>NZ_MECJ01000023.1 GCF_014596475.1 Streptomyces sp. CBMA152
GCACCCGGACCACCGGCCGGGCCGCTGCCGAGCGCGGCCGCGAGACCGGCCCGGGCACCGGGGCCCGGGGTGACACCGGGACGGCCGGCGCCGGGGCCCGAAGGGGCCTGCGTCTGGGGGCCGCCGGGCTTGCCCGGGGCCTTCTTGCCGCCCTGGGCGACATCGACGGGCAGCATGACGAGCGCCGTCGTACCGCCGGAGTCGGAGGGGCGCAGCTGGATGCGGATGCCGTGTCGCAGGGACAGGCGGCCGACCACGAACAGACCCATGCGGCGCGAGACCGAGACGTCCACGGTGGGCGGCGACGCGAGCCGCTCGTTGATCGCGGCCAGGTCCTCGGGGGAGAGGCCGATGCCGGTGTCGTGGATCTCGACCAGGACGCGGCCGTCGGGCAGCGCGTGACCGGTGACGCGGACCTTGGTCTGCGGCGAGGAGAAGGAGGTCGCGTTCTCCAGGAGCTCGGCGAGCAGGTGCACGAGGTCGTTGACCACGCGGCCGGCGACGTCGGTCGCGGGCACGGCGGCCAGTTCGATGCGCTCGTACTGCTCCACCTCGGAGGCGGCGGCGCGGAGCACGTCGACCAGCGGGACCGGGCGGGTCCAGCGTCGGCCCGGCTCTTCACCGGCGAGGACGAGGAGGTTCTCACCGTTCCGGCGCATACGGGTCGCGAGGTGGTCGAGCTTGAAGAGCGAGGAGAGCTGGTCCGGGTCGGCCTCGCGGGACTCCAGTTCGGAGATGAGCGAGAGCTGACGCTGGATGAGGCCCTGCGAGCGGCGCGAGAGGTTGGTGAACATCGCGTTGACGTTGCCTCGCAGAAGGGCCTGCTCGGCGGCGAGTCGTACGGCCTCGCGGTGCACGTCGTCGAAGGCCGCGGCCACCTGGCCGATCTCGTCCCGGGAGTGCACACCGACCGACTCCACGGAGGTGTCGACGTCCTGCGGGTCCGACTCGGAGAGCTGCTTGACGAGCTCGGGCAGCCGGTCCTGGGCGACCCGGGTCGCGGTGTCCTGCAGGCGCCGCAGCGAGCGGATCATGGACCGGGCCACGACGAACGCGCCGACCAGCGAGACGCCGAGGACGATGAGGATCAGGGCGCCGTTGAGGATCGCGTCCCGCTGCGACTGGTCGCGCAGCTCACGGGCCTTCTGCTCCATCTCGCCGAGCAGGGTCTGCTCGATCGTCTTCATCTGGTTGATCTTGTTGGAGTCCTGGTCGTACCAGTCGAGGTACGAGCGCTTGGTCTCCGTGGCCAGACCGCCCTTGAGGACACGCTGGGAGTACGCGTTGGCCGCGGTGATCTCCGAGTTGCCCTTGTCGAGGGGCGCGGTGAGCTCCTCGGCCTTGCCGCCGTTGCCGTTGTAGACCGTGGCGAACGACTGCAGCTGCTGGCGCTCGCCGTCCTGGGCGGACTTGGCGTACAGGCGGTCGGGCTCGGAGAGCGTGCCGGTCTTGTCCTTGGTCGCGGGCAGCGACGCGGCGATGATCGCGCGCTGGATCGAGGCGTACTCCTTGGCGGAGGAGAACGCGGCCAGCGCACGGGTCCGCTTGATCATCTCCGGGTTGGAGGTGGCCTGCGCCATGTCCTGGGAGAGGCTGAGCAGACCGCGGATGAGACGGCTGTAGCTCTCGACCGTCTGGGAGTCCGAGACATTGCCCTGGTAGGCGCTGCGGCGGATGTTGTCCAGGTCCTGGAGCTGGATCGCGATCGCCGTGACGTTTTGCCGGATCGATTCGAGCGCGTCGTCGTTGTCCGGGTTGTCGACGTCCTGGGTCGCGGTCATGAAGGACTGCTTGACCCGGTCGGTGGTGGACCGCGCCGTGGAGACCATGTCCGCGCCGGTGCCGGTGGCCAGCGGGCCGGCCGACTTGTCGCGCTCCTCCTGGAGCGCGGCGGCCAGCTCGGTGGCCTGCTTGGTCATGTCGGTGAGCAGCTGCATGTGGTCGAGCTGCTTCATGTCGTTCATCGACTGGTTGATGCGCAGCCCGCCGAGGGTGGTCGCGGCGACCACGGGCAGGGTCAGCAGCGCGACCAGTCGGGTGGAGATGCGCCAGTTGCGCAGGGCTATTCGCGAGCCGGTGTCGATGACGGGCTTCGCCGTGGGCGCGGCCGCGGGCTTCTCGGCGCCGGCGGACTTGGTGCCGCTCGACTTGGCGTTGCCCGCCTTGCCGCTCGCCTTGGCCGCCGCCTTGCCGGCCTTGGAGCCGCCCTTGCCGCCGCCCGACTTGCCCGGGCGACCGGGGGAGCCGGCCGGACCGGAGACCTCGTCGCCGCCCGGCGACGGAGCCGACGGGTTCTGGGTGGCCCGGGGGTTCTGGGCGTGCTGGGGCGAGGAACTGACTGATGTGGGGCCAGTCCCGCCGTGCGGCTCCTGCTCCGCCGCAGCGCTGCCATCCCTCTTGAAACGTCCCTGCACTAGCGTCGCAACCTCTGGACCAGGCGTCCCCCCGCTCTGAACGGAAGGGACGGTGTCGGCGTCGTGGGGCAAGTGTGCGCCCCATGTGTTGGTCGTGAGTGACCGGCGCTTGTTGGTCTCCCCCTCCCCGCCGCCACTCGGCGCTGCGTTGCGCCCCTGCGCGCCGGTCAGTGACCCGCGGCGGTGCGTGGAATTCCAGCACAGTGCCGGATCTCCAACAAGGCCCGCGTACCGGGCTGTGACCTAGGTGACACATGGTGATGGGTGGGTGACAAGCCGTAGAAACTGTCTACGGATGATTCGGACGTTTACGGACGAGTCGTTTAGGTGTGGGGAGTGACCCAGTCGCCATGATCAAGAGCGGAATGGAGGGTTCAGTGGTGCAATGTCCGTTTCGGTGGCCTGAATTGACGGGGCGTAATGCCCGGATTGTTCACCAACTCGTGAGCAAACTCACACGATGATCGTCGCCTCTACGGCCCTTTGCCGGGAATTCGAATGTTTAGCCTGACGCTTTACAGGGATGGCCAATCCGACAACCGGCGCCGCCGCGCGCCCACAACCGACAGGGTTCGAACGGCAGATGAAGACGACGATGATCATGCGCAACATAGCCAACCCCCGCCGCACCACCCTGGCGCACCTGACGGACGCCGAGGAGATGCAGGCGGAGCTCCTGCCCGAGCACTCCGTCGACCTGCCCACCCAGACGGCCAACCCGCGCCGCACCGTCCTCATGGACGCCCCGGTCGTCGGCGCGTAACGCGCCTGCACAGGGACGGTCGCCCCCCTCACCCGCGTTAGCCTGGAGCGTCAGTCTCCAGCCAGCGACCAAGTGAGGGGCGACAGCATCCCGTGCGCATCGCCAGGTTCTCCATCGACGGCAATGTCGCCTTCGGCGCGGTCGAGGACACCCCGCAAGGGCCCGTCCTCGACATCATCAAGGGCATCCCGTACGCCGAGTTCGAGCTCTCCGGTACGAAGGTGCCGCTGAGCAAGGTCCGGCTGCTGCCGCCGGTGCTCCCCAACAAGGTCGTGGCCATCGGCCGCAACTACGCGGAACACGCGAAGGAGCTCGGCAACGAGGTCCCCGAGGTTCCGGTCGCCTTCTTCAAGCCCACCACCTCGGTGATCGGCTCCGGCGACGCGATCGAGTACCCCTCCTTCTCCAACGAACTGCACCACGAGGCGGAGCTCGCCGTCGTGATCGGCCGGATGTGCCGCGAGGTCCCGCGCGAGCGCGTCAAGGACGTCATCTTCGGCTACACCTGCGCCAACGACGTCACCGCGCGCGACGCGCAGCAGCGCGAGAAGCAGTGGGCCCGGGCCAAGGGCTTCGACACCTCGTGCCCGCTCGGCCCCTGGGTGGAGACGGACCTCGACCCCACCGATCTCACGATCCAGGCGACGGTCAACGGCGAACAGCGCCAGCTGGGCCGCACGAGCGACATGATCCGCTCCATCGAGGACCTGGTCGTCCACATCACCGAGGCGATGACGCTGCTCCCGGGCGACGTCATCCTCACCGGCACCCCCGCCGGGGTCGGCCCCCTCAACGTCGGCGACGAGGTCGCCGTCACCATCGAAGGCATCGGCACTCTCACCAACAAGGTGATCAAGCGTGGCTAACGCGAACGTCCGCGTACGTTTCTGTCCCTCCCCGACCGGCAACCCGCACGTCGGTCTGGTCCGCACCGCCCTGTTCAACTGGGCGTTCGCGCGGCACAACCAGGGCACCATGGTCTTCCGCATCGAGGACACCGACGCGGCTCGCGACTCCGAGGAGTCGTACAACCAGCTGCTCGACTCGCTGCGCTGGCTGGGCCTCGACTGGGACGAGGGCCCCGAGATCGGCGGCCCGCACGCGCCCTACCGGCAGTCGCAGCGGATGGACATCTACAAGGATGTCGCCGAGAAGCTGCTCGCGGGCGGTTACGCGTACCACTGCTACTGCACGACCGAAGAGCTGGATGCGCGCCGCGACGCGGCCCGCGCGGCCGGCCGTCCCTCCGGCTACGACGGCGCCTGCCGTGAGCTGAGCGCGGAGCAGAAGAGCGCGTACGAGGCGGAGGGCCGCACGGCGATCGTGCGCTTCCGGATGCCCGACGAGCCGATCACCTTCACGGACCTGGTCCGCGGCGAGCTCACCTTCACCCCGGACAACGTGCCGGACTACGGCATCGTCCGCGCGAACGGCGCCCCGCTGTACACGCTGGTGAACCCGGTCGACGACGCCCTGATGGAGATCACCCACGTCCTGCGCGGCGAGGACCTGCTCTCCTCCACCCCCCGCCAGATCGCGCTCTACAAGGCGCTGATCGAGCTGGGCGTGGCCAAGGAGACCCCGGCCTTCGGCCACCTCCCGTACGTCATGGGCGAGGGCAACAAGAAGCTCTCCAAGCGCGACCCGCAGGCCTCCCTGAACATCTACCGGGAGCGCGGCTTCCTCCCGGAGGGCCTGCTCAACTACCTGTCGCTGCTCGGCTGGTCCTTCTCGGCCGACCAGGACGTCTTCTCGATCTCCGACATGATCGCGAAGTTCGACGTGGCGGACGTCAACGCCAACCCGGCGCGCTTCGACCTGAAGAAGGCCGAGTCGATCAACGCGGACCACATCCGCATGCTCGACGTGAAGGCGTTCACGGCCGCGTGCGAGCCGTGGTTGACCGCCCCGCACGCCAACTGGGCGCCCGAGGACTTCGACCGCGCCGCCTGGGAGGCCATCGCGCCGCACGCCCAGACCCGCGTCACCGTCCTCTCGGACATCACGGCCAACGTCGACTTCCTCTTCCTGAAGGAGCCGGTCGAGGACGAGGCGTCGTGGACGAAGGCGATGAAGGAGGGCTCCGACGCCCTGCTGCGCACGGCCCGCGAGAAGCTGGAGGCGGCCGACTGGACGTCCCCGGAGTCCCTCAAGGAGGCCGTCCTGGCCGCCGGTGAGGTGCACGGCCTGAAGCTCGGCAAGGCCCAGGCCCCGGTCCGCGTGGCCGTCACCGGCCGCACGGTGGGCCTGCCCCTCTTCGAGTCCCTGGAGATCCTGGGCAAGGAGAAGACCCTGGCACGGATCGACGCGGCCCTGGCGAAGCTGACCGCGTAACCGATTCCTCCTTCACGTCCCCGAGGGGCGGCGGCCGATCCGGCTGCCGCCCCTCGGGCATATGCGCAAAGCACCCGCCCGCCCCCGGTGGCCGGAGTACCGTCGGATCATGGTCACCCGAGCCGTTCTCTGGGACATCGACGACACGATCTTCGACTACGCGACGGCCGCGCGGGACGGGATGCGGGCGCATCTCGGGGCCGAGGGGCTGCCCGAGGCGTACGCGTCCGTCGAGCAGGCGCTGAAGAGCTGGGACGAGGTCACCGCGTACCACTGGACGCGGTTCGCGGCGGGGGAGACCGACTGGGCGGGGCAGCGGCGCGACCGGGTGCGGTCGTTCCTCGGGGCGGAGCTGGACGACGGCGCGGCGGACGCCTGGTTCGAGCGGCACGTCGTCCACTACGAGGCCGCCTGGTCGCTGTTCCCGGACGCCGTGCCCGCCCTCGACCTGCTCGCCGACGGCTACCGGCACGCGGTGCTCTCCAACTCCTCGCAGTACCACCAGGAGCGCAAGCTCAGCGTGCTCGGCGTACGCGACCGGTTCGAGGCCGTCGTGTGCGCGGCCGAGCTGGGGATCTCCAAGCCCGAGGCCGCGGCCTTCCACGCGGCCTGCGAGGCGCTGGAGCTGGCGCCCGACGAGGTCGCGTACGTCGGCGACCAGCCGGACATCGACGCGCGCGGCGCGGCCGACGCGGGGCTGCTCGGCATCTGGCTGGACCGCCGGGGGGTGGGCGGCAGGCCCGAACTCGTCCGCATCACCGGCCTGCACGAGCTGCCTGCGCTGTTGCGCGGCGATACCCGTTTTGGAGCGCCGGACACCTTCGGGTAATGTTCTTCCTGCGCCGAGGGGAGCGGGAAGAAAAGCCCGGAACCGAAAGCGCAAGCCGAGCAAGACCCCCCTCGGGGGTTGCGTTTTGGTGGCCTATGGTGTAATTGGCAGCACGACGGTTTCTGGTTCCGTTAGTCTTGGTTCGAGTCCAGGTAGGCCAGCTCGCAGAGCTTATCTGCACCGCGGATTCCAGATCCGCAAAGCCCCCGTTGTGTAGCGGCCTAGCACGCTGCCCTCTCACGGCAGTAGCGCCGGTTCGAATCCGGTCGGGGGTACAGATCCTTCCCAGGGAGGCAGTCCGGGTCGCACCCGCTGTCCCTCATGCAGGATCGCTAGGGCCCCCGTTGTGTAGCGGCCTAGCACGCCGCCCTCTCAAGGCGGTAGCGCCGGTTCGAATCCGGTCGGGGGTACGGTAGTACTGGTCTAAACCACCATGGGCTATGGTGTAATTGGCAACACTACGGTTTCTGGTACCGTCATTCTAGGTTCGAGTCCTGGTAGCCCAGCTGGATCCCACAGGATCCAAGGGTCTTCGTCAAGAAGATCCGAACGTGAGCCCCCGTTGTGTAGCGGCCTAGCACGCCGCCCTCTCAAGGCGGTAGCGCCGGTTCGAATCCGGTCGGGGGTACTTACGAAGCGAGGCCCTCCACTTCGGTGGGGGGCCTTCGCCGTTCCCGGGATCGGGGAGGCCGGGGACGCCGTACCGGCGTCGTGGCGACCGTCACTCGAAGCCGTACCGCCTCGCCGACTCCTCCTCCTGTGCCAGCCGGTGCAGCGCCTTCAGGACGGGCTCGACGAGGATCGTCGCAGCGACCGCCGTCTCGATCCGCTCCCGCTCCGTCGGTTGCGTCTCCACGTAGTCCAGATCGCGCACGGCCGCCTGGTGCATCAACTCGGCGTACGGCATGAGCAGTTCGGCGTCCCAGGTGTACCCGAGCCTTCTGAGCGCGGCGACCGCGAGCACCAGCGAGCGGTGGGCGGGGGAGATGGTGCTCAGGGCCTGGGCGTTCGTCCAGCCCAGCGTCCGGATGACCTTCTCCACCTCCTCGTGCGCCTCCCGCACGATCTCGTCGTCCTCCTTGGGCTCAGGTGCCTGCGGCAGTGCCCACAGCGCGGCCCCCAGCCGGATCGTGCGGCCCAGCGACTCGTCGTCGACGTGCCCGAGCACTTCCTTGGCCGTCGCCACCGACAGCCG
Source organism: Streptomyces sp. CBMA152 (assembly GCF_014596475.1). Taxonomy (GTDB): domain Bacteria; phylum Actinomycetota; class Actinomycetes; order Streptomycetales; family Streptomycetaceae; genus Streptomyces. The sequence goes on from NZ_MECJ01000023.1 coordinate 7,536, forward strand.
CCCGACCTGGAGCATCGCGCGCACCAGCCGGAGCCGGCGCACATGCTCCTCGTCGTAGTCGGACGTGGTCGCGGTGATGCGGCGGCCGGGCGCCAACAGCCCTTCCCGCAGGTAGTACTTGATCGTCGCGGCGGGCACGCCGGTCTGCTCGCTCAACTCCGACAGTCGCATCCCTTGACACCTTTCCTTGGGTAGCGCCACTATCCAATCACCAGCACTTGGATAGTGCTGGTATCCAATGAGGGGGGTCGACATGTTTCGCAAGCCCGTCATGGGCAAGACGACCGCAGCCGCCGAGGGGGACGTGGTCGTCCTGCTGATCGGGATGCGCGTCAACCACTTCTGGGCGGTGCACCAGTGGGTGCCGGTGATGCTGTCGATGTTCCGCATGCTCAACGAGCTGGCGCGGAACCCCTCCCGGGGGCTGCTCAGCCGCGTCCTGCTGACGGGCTCGCCGCGGACGTACTACGTCGTCCAGTACTGGGAGTCCAAGGAGAAGCTCTACGCGTACGCCAAGTCCCCCGAGATGTTCCACCACCGGGCCTGGGCGGTCGTCAACCGCAAGGACCGTGCCGGGAAGATGCGCGGCCACGTCGGGATCTGGCACGAGACGTACATCGCGTCCAAGGGCTCGTACGAGGCCATCTACGCCGATATGCCGCCCATCGGCCTGGCGGCGGCCACGGGGGTGCTGCCGCTGGAGAAGCGCGGCCGGTACGCGGCGGACCGGTTCGCCCACCGCTCGGCCGGGGCGGAGGCCGAAAAGACCGGCTGAGCGGGTACGCGCACGGGGAGGGGCCTGCCACGGCGGCAGGCCCTTTCCCGTTCTATACACGTGCGGACACACCTACGGCCCACCGCTGCGGCGTTGAAGCGGTGGGCCGTAGATGGCAGAAGAGATACGTCAGCCGTTGCGGCGCAGGGCCTCCGAGAGGCGCGCCGCGGCGTCGATGACCGCCTGGGCGTGCATCCGGCCCGGGTGCCGGGTCAGGCGCTCGATCGGTCCGGAGACCGAGACGGCGGCGACCACGCGGTTGGACGGGCCGCGCACCGGCGCCGACACCGAGGCCACGCCCGGCTCGCGCTCTCCGATCGACTGGGCCCAGCCCCGGCGCCGTACGCCCGACAGGGCTGTCGCCGTGAAGCGCGCGCCCTGGAGACCGCGGTGCAGGCGCTCCGGCTCCTCCCAGGCCATCAGGATCTGCGCGGAGGACCCGGCCTTCATGGTGAGCGTGGAGCCCACCGGCACCGTGTCCCGCAGTCCGGACAGCCGCTCGGCCGCCGCCACGCAGATCCGCATGTCGCCCTGACGGCGATAGAGCTGGGCGCTCTCGCCCGTCACATCGCGCAGATGCGTGAGCACGGGGCCCGCCGTGGCCAGGAGGCGGTCTTCGCCGGCCGCGGCCGCGAGCTCCGCGAGTCGCGGGCCGAGTATGAACCGGCCCTGCATGTCCCTCGCCACCATGCGGTGGTGTTCCAGTGCCACGGCGAGACGGTGTGCCGTGGGTCGTGCGAGTCCGGTGGCCGCGACCAACCCCGCGAGGGTGGCCGGACCGGACTCCAGGGCGCTCAAGACGAGAGCCGCCTTGTCGAGAACGCCGACGCCGCTAGAGTTGTCCATGAAACGATACTCGCGTCTCACTCTGTGAAACGCAAGTTCAATTTTCTCCGGAACTTGCGAACCTGTACTGGCGGTCCGCACAACGGCCGCAGCCACCGTCCGGCCCCGGGGGCCCGGCGGTACACCCGGTCTCTAGTGGGGCCGGCGACGAAGCCGGCCGGAGGGAAAGCGATGGGTAGGACACTCGCCGAGAAGGTCTGGGACGACCATGTCGTCAGGCGCGCCGAGGGCGAGCCCGACCTCCTCTACATCGATCTGCACCTGCTGCACGAGGTGACCAGCCCGCAGGCGTTCGACGGCCTGCGCGCCAACGGCCGCCCGGTGCGGCGCCTCGACCTCACCATCGCCACCGAGGACCACAACACCCCGACCCTCGACATCGACAAGCCCATCGCCGACCCGGTCTCCCGGGCCCAGCTGGAGACGCTGCGCAAGAACTGCGCGGAGTTCGGGGTGCGGCTGCACCCGCTGGGCGACGTCGAGCAGGGCGTCGTCCACGTGGTGGGACCGCAGCTGGGCCTGACCCAGCCCGGCACCACCGTGGTCTGCGGCGACTCGCACACCTCCACGCACGGCGCCTTCGGTGCCCTGGCGTTCGGTATCGGCACCTCACAGGTAGAGCATGTGCTCGCCACCCAGACCCTGCCACTGGCGCCGTTCAAGACGATGGCCATCACGGTCGAGGGCGAACTGCCCGACGGCGTCACCGCCAAGGACCTGATCCTGGCCATCATCGCCCGCATCGGCACCGGCGGCGGCCAGGGCTACGTCCTGGAATACCGCGGCCCGGCCATCGAGAAGCTCTCGATGGAGGCCCGGATGACCATCTGCAACATGTCGATCGAGGCCGGTGCCCGCGCGGGCATGATCGCCCCGGACCGCACCACGTTCGACTACCTCCAGGGCCGCGCGCACGCCCCGAAGGGCGCGGACTGGGACGCGGCCGTCGCGTACTGGCAGACGCTGAAGACGGATGAGGACGCGGTCTTCGACGCCGAGGTGGTCATCGACGCCTCCGCGCTCTCGCCGTTCGTCACCTGGGGCACCAACCCCGGCCAGGGCGCGCCGCTTTCGGCGTCCGTCCCCGACCCGGCTTCGTACGAAGACGCTTCGGAGCGCCTGGCGGCCGAAAAGGCCCTGGAATACATGGGGTTGACGGCCGGGCAGCCGCTGCGCGCCATCGACGTCGACACCGTCTTCGTAGGTTCCTGCACCAACGGCCGCATCGAGGACCTGCGCTCGGCCGCCTCGATCCTGGAGGGCCGCAAAGTCGCCGACGGCGTACGGATGCTGGTCGTCCCGGGCTCGGTCCGGGTGGCGCTGCAGGCCGTGGAAGAGGGCCTGGACAAGGTCTTCACGGCCGCCGGCGCCGAATGGCGGCACGCGGGCTGCTCGATGTGTCTGGGCATGAACCCGGACCAGCTGGCCCCGGGCGAGCGCTCCGCGTCCACCTCCAACCGCAACTTCGAGGGCAGGCAGGGCAAGGGCGGCCGTACGCACCTGGTCTCGCCGCAGGTCGCCGCCGCGACGGCGGTTCTCGGCCATCTGGCCTCGCCCGCCGACCTCTCCGACGCCCGTACGCCCGCTGGAGTCTGATCAGCCATGGAAGCATTCACCACGCACACCGGCCGGGCCGTCCCGCTGCGCCGCTCCAACGTCGACACCGACCAGATCATCCCGGCCCACTGGCTGAAGAAGGTGACCCGGGACGGCTTCGAGGACGGTCTGTTCGAGGCCTGGCGCAAGGACCCCGCCTTCATCCTGAACAAGCCCGAGCGCCAGGGCGCATCGGTGCTGGTCGCGGGCCCCGACTTCGGTACCGGATCCTCCCGTGAGCACGCGGTCTGGGCGCTGCAGAACTACGGCTTCAAAACCGTGATCTCGTCCCGGTTCGCCGATATCTTCCGGGGCAACTCGCTGAAGAACGGCCTGCTCACGGTGGTTCTCGACCAGAAAGTCGTGGACGCGCTCTGGGAGCTGACGGAAAGCGACCCGAACGCCGAGATCACGGTCGACCTCCGGGACCGCCAAGTACGCGCCGAGGGCGTCACGGCGGACTTCGCACTGGACGAAAACGCCCGCTGGCGGCTCCTGAACGGCCTGGACGACATCAGCATCACGCTGCAGAACGAGCCGGACATCGCCGCGTACGAGGCGAAGCGGCCCTCGCACAAGCCGAGCACCTCGCAGGTCTGACCGCCGAGTACGGCCGGTCCGGAACACCTCCCGTAGGCCGTTCGGAACCTTTCGGCCCAACACGCCCCCCGTCTTTCGAGACGGGGGGCGTGTTGCGTCGGGGGGTGTCAGGGTGGCGTCAACTAGCCTAGTCTGCACCGTAGATGGCCGGATAGGGGCTTGTGCCCACGGCGGTGCTTGAGGGAGCCGGAAACCACCCGGAATCCCTCAGTTGCCCCCGCCGGAGGCGACAACTCGCCCCAGATGGCACAATCGGCGCATGGAACGCGACAGCCAACTCAAGCTCTACCGGGTCGTCGCGGACCAACTGAAAGAAGCGCACACAGCAGTGCGCGAACTGCAAGTCCCGGAGGGCGTACGGATGGCGCTGTCCCGGAAGCTGCTGGTCATCACAGCGGCTGCCAAACACGATCTCGCCGATGCGGCAAGGCGTCTGGACCGGTTGATGAAGGACCTCGACGAGGGCCGATTCCCCGAAGACGACTGAGCCACAAGGAACTCGGCGAAGGCCGACTTCGTTGCGGCACTAGGGTGATTAGCCCGTTTCGTGTTTGATTTGCGGTATATATCTGCCTAACGTGCGAAAAAGCCAGAACAGATTCGTTCCGGCAATGTCTCCGAAGGGGAAGACGTGAACAAGGCGCAGCTCGTAGAAGCGATTGCCGACAAGGTCGGCGGCCGTCAGCAGGCCGCGGACGCCGTGGATGCGGTCCTGGACGCGATCGTCCGGGCCGTCGTCGGCGGCGACCGTGTCTCGGTCACCGGTTTCGGTTCGTTCGAGAAGGTCGACCGCCCGGCCCGGTACGCCCGTAACCCGCAGACGGGTGAGCGGGTGCGGGTCAAGAAGACCTCGGTGCCGCGCTTCCGCGCGGGTCAGGGCTTCAAGGACCTGGTGAGCGGCACGAAGAAGCTCCCCAAGGGCGGCGAGGTCGCGGTCAAGAAGGCGCCCAAGGGCAGCCTCTCGGGTGGCACGACCGCCCGCTCCACGGTCAAGAAGGCCGCGGCCAAGAAGGCCACCGCCAAGAAGACGGTCGCCAAGAAGACCACGGCCGTGAAGAAGACCGCGGCGGCGAAGAAGACCACCGCCAAGAAGGCCACCACGGCCAAGAAGGCCACGGCGACGGCGAAGAAGACCACCGCCAAGAAGGCCACCACGGCGGCGAAGAAGACCGTCACCGCCAAGAAGACCGCGCCCGCGAAGAAGGCCGTGGCCAAGAAGGCCCCCGCCAAGAAGACCACCGCGCGCAAGACCACCGCCAAGAAGACGACCGCCCGCAAGAAGTAGGCACGTCGGACGGCTCACTCGCCGGGCCGGGCTCCCCTCGGGGAGCCCGGCCCGCGGTGTGATTCCAGGGCGCTTCTCAGAACGTCTGCAGGGTCACCAGCGTGATGCGCAGGGACTTGCCCTCGCCCTCCGTCTCGATGCGGACGCGCTGGCCCACCCGGAGCAGCCGCAGGCCGCCCGCTTCGAAGGCCTCGGGGCCGAATTCCACCGGGGTGCCGTCATCCAGCAGCACGCTGCCGCTGTGGGTCTCGAAGTCGTATGTGTACGCGGTCGCCTGCATGCCCAGCAGCCTAGTACCCGGGTACGACATCGACGGCGGCGCGCAGGGCCGTCGTGGCCGGGCCCGTGCCCAGCGCGAGCGCCGCGCGCAGATCGGCGCCGGTGTCCACGTCCCGGCGCACCGAGTCCACCCGGGCCAGCAGGATTTCGGCCGCCCCGGACGCCGAATGGGCGGCCCGCGACGGTCCGCCGAAAGCCGGGGCCAAATCCGTGCCCGACCCGGCCGAAAGAAATGTCGTGCCGATTCCGGCCGCATCGGCCAGAAATGCGCGGGGAAATAGGGACGCGGCGTCCAGGACCCGGCCCAATTCCCCCGGGCGCAGTGCGGGCAGATCGGCGTTGAGCGCGGCGACCGCGGCACCCGGCCGCGCCCGGCGCACCGTGTACGCGCCGTGCGCGAGGGCGGCGTTGAGGCCCGCGCCGGGGCGGTCGGCGACGATCCGGGCGCCCAGCGAGGCCAGCTCCGCGCCCGCCAGCGGATCGTCCGTGACGACCGCCACATCCCGTACCGCGGGGCAGGCCAGCGCGGCCGAAACGGTGTCCAGCGCGAACGCCAGCGCGAGCCGCGGGCGCAGCGCCGCGCCCACGGCGGCGGCGAGCCTGCTCTTGGCCAGTGCCAGCGGCTTCAGCGGTACGACGAGGGACCAGCGGGCGGTCGATGCGGTGTTCGTGGCGTCCCCTTCGTCCTCGGGCCTGGCCGGCGCGACGGCACTGGACAGGACGAGGCTCATTGTCACCCGGCCAGGAGCGGGCGTGGCACGGGCGGGGCGTACGGTGTTCTCGACAGACCGGAGGGCCGGGGCGACACTTGCTCCCTGCGTAAGTCGCGCAGTGGTCGACAGTGGTCTGTCCTAGAGGAAGGTGCTCCGAGTGTCCCGCCGCAGAATCGGCTTCTGGTACCGCCTTGCGGCGGTCATCGCCAAACCTCCACTGGTGGTGCTTTTCAAGCGGGACTGGCACGGAATGGAGAACATTCCGGCGGAGGGCGGTTTTATCACCGCCATCAATCACAACTCGTATCTCGACATGTTCTCCTACGGGCACTTCCAGTACAACACCGGACGAGTGCCCCGATTCCTCGCCAAGGCGGCCCTCTTCAAGGCCCCGGGTGTGGGACTGCTGCTGCGCGGCACGGGCCAGATTCCCGTCTACCGCGAGTCCACCAACGCGTTCGGCGCCTTCCGCGCCGCCGTCGACGCCGTGGAGCGCGGTGAATGCGTCGCGTTCTACCCCGAGGGCACCCTCACCCGCGACCCCGGCATGTGGCCGATGACCGCCAAGACCGGAGTCGCGCGCGCCGCGCTCCAGACCAGGGCGCCGGTCATCCCGATCGCCCAGTGGGGCGCCAACTTGGCGATGCCGCCGTACGCCAAGGAGAAGAAGGTCCGCCTCTTCCCCCGCAAGACCCTCCAGGTGCAGGCCGGTCCGCCGGTCGACCTCGCGCGCTTCTACGACAAGGAGCCCACCCCCGAGGTGCTGCGCGAGGCGACCGAGGCCATCATGGCCGCGATCACCCGCCAGCTGGAGGAGATCCGCGGCGAGAGCGCGCCCGCGAAGACGTACGATCCGCGCGAAGTCCGCGCACAGCAGCGCCGCAAGGCCGCTGGGGAGGGCACCAAGTGACGCACGCCGCCACCAAGGCAGCAGTATTCGGAAACGGCTCCTGGGGTACGGCGTTCGCCATGGTCCTCGCCGACGCGGGCTGCGAGGTGACCCTGTGGGGCCGCCGCCCCGAACTCGCCGAGGCCATCAACACCACCCGGACCAACCCGGACTACCTGCCGGGCATCGAACTGCCCGCGGGCGTACGGGCGACGACGGACGCGGCCGAGGCCGCCGAGGGCGCCGACTTCACCGTGCTCGCCGTGCCGTCGCAGACGCTGCGCGCCAACCTCGCCGCCTGGACGCCGCTGCTCGCGCCCGACACCGTCCTCGTCTCCCTGATGAAGGGCGTCGAACTCGGCACCGCCAAGCGGATGAGCGAGGTGATCGAGGAGGTCGCCAAGGTCTCCGCCGACCGCGTCGCCGTCGTCACCGGACCCAACCTCGCCAAGGAGATCGCCCAGCGCCGGCCCGCCGCCGCCGTGGTCGCCTGCCGCGACGAGGCCGTGGCCCAGCGCCTCCAGGCCGCCTGCCACACCCCGTACTTCCGCCCGTACACCAACACCGACGTCGTCGGCTGCGAACTCGGCGGCGCGGTCAAGAACGTGATCGGGCTCGCCGTCGGCATCGCCGACGGCATGGGCCTGGGCGACAACGCCAAGGGCTCGCTCATCACCCGCGGCCTGGCCGAGACCACCCGGCTCGGGCTCGCGATGGGCGCCGACCCGCTGACCTTCTCGGGTCTGGCGGGCCTCGGCGACCTCGTCGCCACCTGCTCCTCGCCGCTCTCGCGCAACCACACCTTCGGCACCAACCTCGGCAAGGGCATGACCCTTGAGGAGACCATCGCGGTCACCAAGCAGACCGCCGAGGGCGTCAAGTCCTGTGAGTCCGTGCTGGATCTGGCCCGTCGGCACGGGGTGGACATGCCCATCACCGAGACCGTGGTCGGCATCGTCCACGAGGGCAAGCCGCCGGTGGTCGCGCTCAAGGAGCTGATGTCGCGCAGCGCCAAGGCCGAGCGGCGCTGAAGTGCGCGAGGGGAGCGGGTACGCTCAACGCGATATGAGCAGCGAGAACCTCCCCCAGAGCCCTGAAACGGGCACCGAGCAGCCCCGCAAGCCGCGGGTGGCCGTCGTGTTCGGCGGCCGCAGCTCCGAGCACGGCATCTCGGTCGTCACCGCCGGTGCCGTGCTGCGCGCCATCGACCGGACGAAGTACGACGTGCTGCCCATCGGCATCACGACGGACGGCCGCTGGGCGCTGACCGCCGACGAGCCCGAGCGGATGGCGATCGCCGACCGCAAGGTGCCCAGCGTGGCCGAGCTCGCCGAGTCCGCCGACGGCGGCGTCGTGCTCCCCGTGGACCCGGGCAGCCGCGAGGTCGTCTACAGCGAGCCCGGCCAGGTCCCCAAGGCCCTGGGCGAGGTCGACGTCGTCTTCCCCGTGCTCCACGGCCCCTACGGCGAGGACGGCACCCTCCAGGGCCTCCTGGAGCTCTCCGGCATCCCCTACGTCGGCGCGGGCGTGCTCGCCTCGGCCGTCGGCCAGGACAAGGAGTACATGAAGCGCGTGTTCACCTCGTTCGGGCTGCCCGTCGGCCCGTACCTGGTGGTCCGGCCGCGCGAGTGGGAGCAGGACGAGCAGGGCGCGCGCAAGAGGATCGCCGCGTTCGCCGGTGAGCACGGCTGGCCGCTGTTCATCAAGCCGTCCCGGGCCGGCTCCTCCTTCGGCATCACCAAGGTCGAGTCCTTCGAGGGCCTGGACGAGGCCATCGAGGAGGCCCGCCGCCACGACCCGAAGTTCCTGGTCGAGGCGCTGCTGCGGGGCCGCGAGATCGAGTGCGGCGTCCTGGAGTTCGAGGACGGCCCTCGCGCGAGCGTGCCCGCCGAGATCCCGCCGGTCACCGCGCACGACTTCTACGACTTCGAGGCGAAGTACATCGACTCGGCGGACGGCATCGTGCCCGCGCCGATCGGCGCCGAGGCCACCGCCGAGGTGCGCCGGCTCGCGGTCGACGCCTTCGAGGCCGCGTCCTGCGAGGGGCTCGTCCGGGCGGACTTCTTCCTCCAGGAGAACGGCGAGTTCGTCATCAACGAGATCAACACGATGCCGGGCTTCACCCCGATCTCGATGTACCCGCGCATGTGGGAGGCCACCGGCGTCGACTACGCGGAGCTGGTCGACCGCCTGATCCAGGCGGCACTGCGCCGCAGGACGGGTCTGCGCTAGCAGGCGCTCAGCGGCTACAGGCTCTCCGGGACCGTCTTCTTGATGGGCCCGGAGAGCCCCGTGAGCCATCCGATATCCCCGGCCGGCCTGCCGGCCCCCGTGGGCATCGTCACTTCCACGTACGCCTTGCGATAGGTCGTCGTGAACCGGAAGCCGCCCTTGAGCTGCTCCAGGAGCCAGTTCACGCCGTCCACGGTGACCCCGTCCGCCTCGGGATCGCTCATCTTCTCCGGCCGGTCGATCCCGCAGCGCAGTACGATCCCGTCGTCACCCCACCCGGCGGTCAGCTCCGACGCCGGGCTGGGATCATTCCGCTTGAGCCCGTCGAGCTTCTGGGGCAGCGCCTTGTGCAGCGCCCCGCAGAGCGCGGCCGTGGCCTTCGGCGGACTGGGAACCGTGATCGTCGCCTTCGCGTCCGTGGAGGAGCAGCCCGCGGCGGCCAGCACGACCAGGGCGGCTGCGGGCAGGAGGAGGGACCGGCGGCGAGAGGAAGTCACCGGCCAAGGGTAAGCGGGGGCTACAGATGAACCACCGGGCAGGTCAGGGTGCGGGTGATCCCGTCCACCTGCTGGACCTTGGCGACCACCATGCGGCCCAGCTCGTCGACCGTGTCCGCCTGGGCCCGCACGATCACGTCGTACGGCCCGGTGACGTCCTCGGCCTGGATCACCCCCGGAATCTTTGCGATGGTCTCGGCGACTGTCGACGCCTTGCCCACCTCGGTCTGGATGAGGATGTACGCCTGTACCACGGAACCTCCAGGGCGGCCACGAGGATCATGTCCCCTCCCTACGGCGGGGAGGCCCAAGGGGGGAAGAAAGAGACGCCACGGTATCGCGTCGCCGTGCGCCCGGGGGAGTCCCGCGCAGGCGCGGGCGCTCGCACATCCGGGTGTGCCGAGAAGAAGTTGACGTATGTGTTGACGGTACCCACCGTGGTGACGGCTCGCGACCGCGAGCGCGCCGGGTGCCGAGGGGTACGAGGATGAGAGGTGGCACGGTGAAAGGCACTGTGGGCGAGTTGGGGGAGTTCGGGCTCATCAGGGAGCTGACCTCCCGGCTCACCTCGACCCCCGCGGTCCGGATCGGGCCCGGCGACGACGCCGCGGTCGTGACCGCACCCGACCGCAGGGTGGTGGCGAGCACGGACATCCTCCTGGAGGGCCGCCACTTCCGCCGCGACTGGTCGACCGCGTACGACGTGGGCCGCAAGGCCGCCGCGCAGAACTTGGCCGATATCGCCGCCATGGGCGCCGTGCCGACCGCCCTGCTGCTCGGGCTCGTCGTGCCCGCCGAGCTCCCGGCGACCTGGCCGATCGAGCTGATGGACGGGATCCGCGACGAGTGCCAGGTCGCGGGGGCGGCCGTGGTCGGCGGCGACGTCGTGCGCGGCGACACCATCACCGTCGCGATCACCGCGCTCGGCGATCTGCGCAACCACGAGCCGGTCACCCGGGGCGGCGCCCAGCCCGGCGACGTGGTCGCGGTCACCGGCTGGCTCGGCTGGTCCGCCGCGGGCTACGCGGTCCTCTCGCGCGGCTTCCGCTCGCCGCGCGCCTTCGTGGAGGCCCACCGCCGCCCCGAGCCGCCGTACCACGCGGGCCCCGCCGCCGCCGGGCTCGGCGCGACCGCCATGACGGACGTCAGCGACGGCCTGGTCGCCGACCTCGGGCACATCGCGGAGGCGAGCAAGGTCCGTATCGACCTGCGCTCGGGCCTCATCGACATCCCCACGCAGATGAACGACATCGGCCAGGCGGTCGGCGTCGACCCGCTCCAGTGGGTGCTGACCGGGGGAGAGGACCACGCGATCGTCGCGACGTTCCCGCCGGACGTGAAGCTGCCCGCCCGCTGGAAGGTCATCGGCGAGGTCCTGAACCCGTCGGCGCTGCCCCAGGTGACCGTCGACGGCGCCCCCTGGACCGCGAAGGGCGGCTGGGACCACTTCGGGGACGCGGAGTGACTCCCGCGCGCGTGCTCACCGTCGCCGGGTCCGACTCCGGCGGCGGCGCGGGCGTCCAGGCCGACCTCAAGACGATGCTGGCCCTGGGCGTCCACGGGATGAGCGTGATCACCGCGGTGACCGCGCAGAACTCGCTGGGCGTCCAGGGCGCCTGGGAACTGCCCGTCGAGGCGGTACGGGCCCAGTACCGCTCGGTCGTCGACGACATCGGCGTCCAGGCGGTGAAGACCGGCATGCTCTCGTCGGCCGCGCTGGTGGAGACGGTGGCGGAGCTGCTGTCCGGCACGGACGCGCCCGTCGTCGTGGACCCCGTAGGGATCTCCAAGCACGGCGACGCGCTGCTCGCGGCCGAGGCGCTGGATTCGGTACGTGAGCGGCTGCTGCCGACCGCGACCGTGGCCACGCCCAACCTCGACGAAGTGGCGCAGCTCACCGGCGTACGGGTCGAGGACGAGGCCGGGATGCGGCGCGCGGCCGAGGCGATCCTCGCCTTCGGCCCCCGCTGGGCCCTCATCAAGGGCGGCCACCTGGCGGACTCGACCTCGCCGCAGGCGGTCGACCTGCTCACCGACGGCACGCAGGAGCACTGGCTGCGCACCCCGCGTCTGGACAACCGCCACACCCACGGCACCGGCTGCACCCTGGCCTCCGCCCTGGCCTCGGGCCTGGCGAAGGGCCTCACGGTCCCGGAGGCGGCGCTGGCGGCGAAGGAGTACGTGACGGGGGCGATCGGGGCGGGGTTCGCGCTGGGGGGCGGGATCGGCCCGGTGGATCACGGCTGGCGGTTCAAGAGCTAGCCGCCCGCCACGCGCGTACGCGTGTGGGCACGACAAAAAGCCGGTCCACCGAGGTGGACCGGCTTTTTGGGCAACCGGAAAGGCTGCGCTACGACGAACCGTCGGCGTTAGCGCGAGACCTTGCCGGCCTTGATGCACGAGGTGCAGACGTTGAGCCGCTTCGGCGTCCGACCGACCACGGCACGCACACGCTGGATGTTCGGGTTCCAGCGACGAGACGTACGGCGGTGCGAGTGCGAAATGTTGTTGCCGAAGCCCGGCCCCTTGCCGCAGACGTCGCAGTTGGCAGCCACGGGTCACTCCAAAGACTTCAGATTTACAGTGAAATCCGGCGCACCGGAATCAGAGATCTGAAGTGGCTTGCCGGGGGAATGGCCCGACTCTCGCCGGGCAACCGAAGCAGCATACAACGGCTGCTCCTGAGATACGAAACTACCATGACGCCGGCCGCCGCCCACCCCGGGCCGACGGGTGGCCGCCCCGGGTCTAACCTGCCGCTAGCCCGGAGCTCAGCAGCTCAGCAGCCCCAAGGAGGACACCAGGTGCCGCAGACACTCGACGCCGTCGCGGTACGGACCTGGTGCTCGCTCGCGCTGGCCGGGCTCGGCCGGGACCGCGAGGAGATCGACTCGGTGAACGTCTACCCGGTCGCCGACGGGGACACCGGCACCAACCTCTACCTGACCGTGGAATCCGCCCACCAGGCCGTCGAGGCGGTCTTCGCCGCGTACACCGAGGCGCCCGGGACGGCCGACGTCATACGGGCCATGGCCCACGGCGCCCTGCTCGGCGCCCGGGGCAACTCCGGCACGATCCTGTCGCAGCTGCTGCGCGGGATGGCCGAGGTCCTGGCCCGGCCCGAAGCGGACCTCGCCGCGGCCCTGGCCCGCGCCGCGGAGGCCGCGTACGAGGCGGTCGCGCACCCGGTGGAGGGCACGGTGCTCACCGTCGCCACCGCCGCCGCCAAGGCGGCCCGGGACGCGTCCGGCGACGCCGCAGCCGTGGCCTGGGCGGCCTTCGACGGGGCCGGTGCGGCCCTGGAGGCCACTCCGGGGCAGTTGGAGGTGCTGGGCAGGGCCGGAGTCGTGGACGCGGGCGGCTGGGGCCTGGTGACGGTCCTGGGGGCGCTGGCGCAGGCACTGTCCGGCGAGGCTCCGGCCGTACGCCACGAGACGCATCCGCACCTCGACGCGCACGCCTGCCCGGCCGACCCCGCCGAGGAGTCCGGGCCCGCCTTCGAGGTGATCTACCTCCTGGACGCCGACGACGAGGCCGTGGCCCGGCTGCGGACCCGGCTCGACGCGCTGGGCGACTCCCTGGTGGTCGTCGGCGGCGACGGGCTGTGGAACGTCCACGTACACGTGGACGACGCGGGCGCGGCCGTCGAGGCCGGTGTGGAGGCCGGGCGCCCGCACCGGATCCGCATCACGCACTTCGGGACCCCGCCCGAGCCGCGCGAGCGGGTCCAGCGGGCCGTCGTCGCGGTCGTGCCGGGCGAAGGCCTGGCCGGGCTCTGCGCCGAGGCCGGGGCCCACGCCGTGCTGGCCAGGCCGGGCGAGGCCCCGGCCAGCGGCGAACTCGTCGACGCGATCCGCCGCGCCCACGCGCGCGAGGTCGTGCTGCTGCCCAACGACGCCGAGCTGCGCCACACGGCGGCCGCCGCCGTCGAACAGGCGCGCGCCGAGGGCGTACGGGTCGCGGTCATCCCGACCCGCTCCCCGGTCCAGGGCATCGCCGCCCTCGCCGTGCACGCGCCCGAGCGCCGCTTCGACGAGGATGTGGTCGCGATGACGGCGGCGGCGGGCGCCACCCGGTACGCCGAACTCGCCGTCGCCGAGCGGCAGTCCTGGACCACCGCCGGGATCTGCCAGGCCGGGGACATCCTCGGCCTGATCGACGGCGACGTCGCGGTGATCGGCCAGGACCTGGCGGCCACGGCGGCGGCGGTCCTGGACCGGATGCTGGCGGCGGGCGGCGAACTGGTCACCCTGGTGCTGGCCGCCGACACCCCGCCGGACCTGGCGCCGGGCCTTCAGGCCCACGTACGGGAGACGCATCTGGCGGTGGACACGCTGGTCTACGAGGGCGGCCACCAGGGGGCTCCGCTGCTGATCGGCGTGGAGTAGCCGTCTGCTCGCGGGGTGAGTTGTCCACAGGCGGCCGGGGGTTCCTGCGCGATGTCGGTGGTGTGGTGTGCAATGGATCGCGTGCCTGCGCTCGATGAACCTCTGAAGAAGCTGCTCGGCGGACCCACCGCGAAGGTGATGGCCGAGCAGCTCGACCTGCACACGGTCGGCGACCTCCTCCACCACTACCCCCGGCGGTACGAGGAGCGCGGCCAGCTGACCAAGCTCGCCGAGCTGCCCCTCGACGAGGACGTCACGGTGGTCGCGCAGGTCGCCGACGCCCGCGTGCACACGTTCAACGGCGGCCGCGGCCAGCGTCTGGAGATCACCATCACGGACGGCAGCGGCCGCCTCCAGCTGGTGTTCTTCGGGCGCGGTATCCACAAGCCGCACAAGGAGCTGCTGCCCGGCAGCCGCGCGATGTTCGCGGGCAAGGTGTCGATGTTCAACCGCCGTCTCCAGCTGGCCCATCCCACGTACGCGAAGCTGGGCGCCGACGGCGACGAGGACGGCGAGACGGTCGACTCGTGGGCGGGCGCGCTGATCCCGATCTACCCCGCCTGCAAGGGACTTGAGTCCTGGAAGATCGCCAAGGCGGTCGACGCGGTGCTGCCCAGCGCCCAGGAGGCCGTCGACCCGCTGCCCGGATCCCTGCGCGAGGGCCGGGGCTTCGTGCCGCTGCCCGAGGCGCTGCTCAAGGTCCACCGCCCGCACAGCAAGGACGACGTCGAGGACGCGCGGCAGCGGCTGAAGTGGGACGAGGCGTTCGTCCTCCAGGTGGCGCTGGCCCGGCGCCGGTACGCGGACGCCCAACTCCCGGCCGTTGCACGGCGACCCGCGCCCGGCGGCCTGCTCGACGCCTTCGACGCCAAGCTGCCGTTCACCCTCACCGACGGCCAGCGCAACGTCTCGAAGGAGATCTTCGACGACCTGGCGACCGAGCACCCCATGCACCGCCTGCTCCAGGGCGAGGTCGGTTCGGGCAAGACCATGGTCGCCCTGCGCGCGATGCTCGCCGTGGTCGACTCCGGGGGCCAGGCCGCGATGCTCGCCCCCACCGAGGTCCTCGCCCAGCAGCACCACCGCTCCATCACCGAGATGATGGGCGAGCTCGCCGAGGGCGGCATGCTCGGCGGCTCGGACCTGGGCACCAAGGTCGTGCTGCTCACCGGCTCCATGGGCATGCCCGCCCGCCGTCAGGCGCTGCTCGACCTGGTCACCGGCGAGGCCGGGATCGTGATCGGCACGCACGCGTTGATCGAGGACAAGGTGCAGTTCCACGATCTGGGCCTGGTCGTGGTCGACGAGCAGCACCGGTTCGGCGTCGAGCAGCGCGACGCCCTGCGCGGCAAGGGCAAGCAGCCGCCGCACCTGCTGGTCATGACGGCGACGCCGATCCCGCGCACGGTCGCCATGACCGTCTTCGGCGACCTGGAGACGTCGGTCCTGGACCAACTGCCCGCCGGGCGCTCGCCGATCGCCAGCCATGTCGTCCCCGCCCAGGACAAGCCGCACTTCCTGGCCCGCGCCTGGGAGCGGGTGCGCGAGGAGGTCGGCAAGGGCCACCAGGCGTACGTGGTGTGTCCGCGCATCGGTGACGATGAGGACGAGAAGAAGGCGGGCAAGAAGAAGTCCGCCGAGGACGAGGCCGAGAAGCGGCCGCCGCTCGCCGTGCTCGACATCGCCGACCAGCTCACCAAGGGCCCGCTCCAGGGCCTGCGCATCGAGGTGCTGCACGGTCGGATGCAGCCGGACGACAAGGACGCCGTGATGCGCCGGTTCGCCGCCGGCGAGGTCGACGTGCTGGTCGCCACGACCGTCATCGAGGTCGGCGTCAACGTCCCCAACGCCACCGCGATGGTGATCATGGACGCGGACCGGTTCGGTGTCTCACAGCTGCACCAGCTGCGCGGCCGGGTCGGGCGCGGCTCGGCCCCGGGACTGTGTCTGCTGGTCAGCGAGATGCCGGAGGCGAGCGCCGCCAGGGCCCGGCTCGGCGCGGTGGCCGCCACGCTCGACGGCTTCGAGCTCTCCCGGATCGACCTCGAACAGCGCCGCGAGGGCGATGTGCTGGGCCAGGCCCAGTCGGGCGTGCGCTCCTCGCTGCGGATGCTCGCGGTCATCGAGGACGAGGAGGTCATCGCCGCGGCCCGGGAGGAGGCGGTGGCGGTGGTGAGCCAGGACCCGGACCTGGAGCAGCTGCCCGCGCTGCGCACCGCGCTGGACGCGCTCCTCGACAAGGACCGTGAGCAGTACCTGGACAAGGGGTGACAGGGGCGCGCGGGCGGCGTCCGCGCCGGGTTCTGAGAAACTGGGGGACACCAGTGACGTACGTACACCGACAAGGACTCAGATGACCCGCGTGATCGCCGGCCGGGCCGGCGGACGCCGCCTGGCCGTACCGCCGGGCAACGGCACCCGCCCCACCTCCGACCGGGCGCGCGAGGGCCTCTTCTCCACCTGGGAGGCCCTGCTCGGCACCCTGGAGGGCATCCGGGTCGCCGATCTGTACGCCGGGTCGGGCGCGGTGGGCCTGGAGGCGCTGTCCCGGGGAGCCTCGCACGCCCTGCTCGTGGAGACGGACGCCCGGGCCGTGAAGACCGTCCGCGAGAACGTGCGCGTACTGGGCCTTCCGGGCGCCGAGGTACGTAACGGAAAAGCGGAACAGATCGTCGCGGGACCGGCCCCCGAAACCCCGTATGACGTGGTCTTTCTCGATCCGCCGTACGCCGTGACAGATGATGATCTTCGCGAGATCCTGCTCACACTCGCCACTGAGGGCTGGCTCGCGGAGGAGTGCCTGGTCACCGTGGAGCGCAGCACCAGAGGCGGGGAATTCGGCTGGCCGCAGGGGTTCGAGCCGCTGCGGGCCCGTCGTTACGGCGAGGGCACGCTTTGGTACGGTCGCGCCGCCTCTACGTGCGAAGACGCACCATGACCGGGAGCGAGGGACTTCAGTTGCGCCGAGCCGTTTGTCCAGGGTCGTACGACCCCGTCACCAATGGACACCTCGACATCATTGCCCGCGCCTCCAGGCTGTACGACGTGGTGCATGTCGTCGTGATGATCAACCAGGCCAAGAAGGGCCTGTTCACCGTCGAGGAGCGGCTCGACCTGCTCCGCGAGGTCACCGCCGACTACGGGAACGTCGAGGTCGAGTCCTTCCACGGCCTTCTCGTCGACTTCTGCAAGCAGCGGGACATCCCGGCCATCGTGAAGGGGCTCCGCGCGGTCAGCGACTTCGACTACGAGCTCCAGATGGCCCAGATGAACAACGGGCTCTCGGGCGTCGAGACCCTGTTCGTGCCGACCAACCCGACGTACAGCTTCCTGTCGTCGTCGCTGGTCAAGGAGGTCGCGGCGTGGGGCGGCGACGTCTCGCACCTGCTGCCCGCGACCGTCCAGGAAGCGCTGGTCGCGAAGATCGCCGAGCAGCGCTGAACTGACTGCCCGTCAGCTGGTGTCGGGCGGGGTCCGACTGGCCTTACAGTCGTCCCGTCCGTCTCCCAACCAGTCGTAGAGAGTGGCGAGCACACGGTGGACGTGCAGAAGAAGCTGGACGAGATCGTCGGTGCCGTCTCCGGCGCCCGCTCCATGCCGATGTCGGCCTCGTGCGTGGTCAACCGCGCCGAGCTGCTCGCGCTCCTCGAAGAGGTGCGCCAGGCCCTGCCCGGCTCGCTCGCGCAGGCCCAGGAGCTGATCGGCGGCCGCGAGCAGATGGTCGAGCAGGCCCGCCAGGAGGCCGAGCGGATCATCGAGTCCGCGCACGCCCAGCGCGGCACGCTGATCTCTGACACGGCCGTCGCCCGGCAGTCCCAGGACGAGGCCGACCGGATCCTCGCCGAGGCCAAGCGCGAGGCCGACGAGATCCGCGCCGAGGCCGACAACTACGTCGACTCCAAGCTGGCCAACTTCGAAGTGGTCCTCACCAAGACCATCGGCTCGGTCGACCGCGGCCGCGAGAAGCTGCTCGGCCGGGGTCCCGGCCTCGACGAGCAGGGACAGGCGGACGCGGACGCCCCCGAGTACAGCGCGGACCCGCAGACGCTCATCGCGCGGGCCGACGAGTACGTCGACGCCAAGCTCGGCGCGTTCGAGGCCGTGCTCGCCAAGACGCTGGAGGCGGTCGGGCGGGGCCGCGAGACGCTGCACGGCCGGATCGCCTCCGACGAGCTGGGCGCGCACATGGCCGCGCAGGACGCCGCGGGCGCCCTTGGCCGGCACACCAGTGACGCGGACTATCTGGCGGGGCTCGCCGAGCTGGCCGACCCCACGCCGCAGGCCGCCGCGCCCCAGGTCCAGGTGCCCGCGCAGGTGTACGACCCGTACGGCTACGGGCAGGCGCAGCCCCAGCAGGATCCGTACGCCGTCGCGGGTGACGGGTCGGCCGGGTACGCCACGCCGTACGCGGCGCAGACCCATCAGCAGTACGGGCAGTACGGCTACGACCAGCAGGTGCCGCAGCAGGATCCGTACGGGTATGAGCAGCAGGCGTACGGGCAGGTCCAGGGGCAGGCCCACATCCCGCAGCCCGCGCATCCGCAGCAGGGTGCGCTGGATGAGACCAGCCTCTTTGATACGAGCATGATCGACCTTGAGCAGTTGCGGCAGTACGAGCAGGGCCGGTAGGCGCGGATCTTCGGGTGCGGGCCGTCTGTGGCTGGTCGCGCAGTTCCCCGCGCCCCTAGGTAGGTACGGGTACCGCACCTGCATCCGCTCGGCGCGCCCCTGAAGCGCCGGGGTGGATTGGGCCAATCGGCGGCCGTCCAGTATCCTGGCTCTTCGGTCGCGCGTACGTCCGTGATCACCGCTGCCCGCGCAGCGCCGCACCCCACGGCGACGCCCGGCGGCCACCCTCCACGATCCGAAAGCGGGAAGAACCCTGAGCACGCACCTTGACCACCGCAACCCTCTCGTGTTCGACACACACGAGCTGGGTCGGCGTCCTGGTGCCCTGCAGCGGATCTCCCGCACGGTCGAGGCGCCCAAGGATCTCGGGATCCAGGACGTCGTGGGAGTGCCCGAGGGCGCGCCCGTGGAAATCGAGCTCCGCCTGGAGTCGGTCATGGAAGGGGTGCTTGTCACAGGCACCGCCCGTGCATCGGCCGAGGGTGAGTGCGTAAGGTGTCTGGAGCCGCTGGAGCTTGCGCTCGACGCGGACTTCCAGGAGTTGTTCTCGTACCCTGACGCCGACGACCGGGGCCGCAGCAAGCAGGCGGAGCCGGCCGACGACGCCGAGGACGAGGACATCATCCCGCTTGAGGACGGACTCTTCGACCTCGAGCCGGTGCTGCGTGATGCGGTGGTGCTCGCACTGCCGATGCAGCCGGTGTGCCGGGAGACGTGTCTCGGCCTGTGTTCCACCTGTGGATTCAGGCTTGAGGACGACCCCGACCACCACCATGACGCCGTCGACATCCGTTGGGCGGCACTGCAAGGACTCGCCGGGACCATCCAGGACGGCGAGAAGGACAACATGAGCGGCGCCGATTCGGGCGTCGACGAGAAGCAGGAGAAGTAGCCGTGGCTGTTCCGAAGCGGAAGATGTCGCGCAGCAACACGCGCCACCGCCGGTCGCAGTGGAAGGCTGCGGTCCCCACCCTGGTTTCGTGCGAGCGTTGCCAGGAGCCGAAGCAGCAGCACATCGCGTGCCCGAGCTGCGGCACCTACAACAAGCGCCAGGTCCTCGAGGTCTGAGCGGCTGGTGAGAGGCCCGATGTCTGATCTGTCGAATGCCGGCGCCAAGAAGGCGGGCACCAGCGACAACAACTCGGCCTCGTCCCACACGCTTCTGGAAGGGCGGCTCGGGTATCACCTTGAGTCCGCCCTTCTGGTGCGTGCACTGACCCACCGGTCGTACGCGTACGAGAACGGCGGTCTGCCGACCAACGAACGGCTCGAGTTCCTCGGGGACTCGGTGCTCGGTCTGGTCGTCACGGACACGCTGTACCGCACCCACCCGGACCTCCCGGAAGGCCAGTTGGCCAAACTCCGGGCCGCGGTGGTCAACTCTCGTGCGCTGGCGCAGGTGGGCCGCGGGCTCGACCTCGGCTCCTTCATCCGGCTCGGCCGGGGCGAAGAGGGCACGGGCGGCCGGGACAAGGCGTCCATCCTCGCCGACACCCTTGAAGCGGTGATCGGCGCGGTGTATCTGGACCAGGGCCTGGAGGCGGCTTCCGAGCTCGTCCACCGGCTCTTCGACCCCCTGATCGAGAAGTCCTCGAACCTCGGGGCCGGACTGGACTGGAAGACCAGTCTCCAGGAGCTGACCGCGGCCGAAGGCCTCGGTGTTCCGGAGTACCTGGTCTCCGAGACGGGTCCCGACCACGAGAAGACCTTTACTGCTGCCGCCCGCGTCGGTGGTGTCTCGTACGGCACCGGCACCGGCCGCAGCAAGAAGGAAGCGGAGCAGCAGGCCGCCGAATCGGCTTGGCTCGCGATTCGTGCGTCCGCCGACGAGCGGATCGCGAAGGCGAAGGCGGAGGCCGAGGCCCCCGCCACCGAGCAGGACGGCGGGACGCCGACCCCCGCCGCCGACCCGGCTGCCTGAACCGTTTTCTTCAGCCCCGCCCGCACGAGCTTCGTGCGGGCGGGTTTTTTTGCGCCCCCCGCTGTGGGCAGTCGTTCCGCTGGGGCGGAACGGGTGGGCACAGCGGACCACGGTCCGCAGACGAACAGGGGGCCAGGGCGTAGTCCCGGATGAGGAGCGGGATACCCTTCCAGCAACCCGCAAATCCGCCCCCTCCGGAGGACCCCGTGCCCGAGTTGCCCGAGGTCGAAGTCGTGCGCAGGGGACTTGAGCGCTGGGTCGCCGGGCGGACCGTCGCGGGCGTCGACGTGCTGCACCCCCGGGCCGTGCGCCGCCACCTCGCCGGCGGGGAGGACTTCGCGGCCCGCCTCAAGGGCCACCGCATCGGCGTCGCGCGCCGGCGCGGCAAGTATCTGTGGCTGCCGCTCGACGACACCGACCAGTCCGTGCTCGGGCACCTCGGCATGAGCGGGCAGCTGCTCGTACAGCCCGAGAGCGCGCCCGACGAGAAGCATCTGCGGATCCGCGTCCGGTTCCAGGACGCCGCCGGAACCGAGCTGCGCTTCGTCGACCAGCGCACCTTCGGCGGGCTGTCGCTGCACGACAACACCCCCGACGGCCTGCCCGACGTCATCGCGCACATCGCGCGCGACCCGCTCGACGAAGTCTTCGACGACGACGCCCTCTTCACCGCGCTGCGTCTGCGGCGCACGACGGTCAAGCGCGCGCTGCTCGACCAGTCCCTCATCAGCGGCGTCGGCAACATCTACGCCGACGAGGCGCTGTGGCGCGCCAAGTTGCACTACGAGCGCCCCACTTCGACCCTCACACGCCCCAAGTCCGCCGAACTCCTCGGCCACGTACGGGACGTGATGAACGCGGCGCTCGCCGTCGGCGGCACCAGCTTCGACAGCCTCTACGTGAATGTGAACGGGGAGTCGGGGTACTTCGACCGGTCACTCGACGCGTACGGGCGCGAGGGCGAACCGTGCCACCGGTGCGGTACCCCGATGCGCCGGCGCCCGTGGATGAACCGCTCCAGTTACTTCTGCCCGCGCTGTCAGCGGGCGCCGCGCGCCGTGTCGTAACTCTCGCGCGCCGCAAGGACCGTGGGCATCCGGTCCTCCATGAAGTGGATCAGGCCGACGAGCCGTTCGGCGACCTCTCGGCCGAGCGGGGTCAGGCTGTAGTCGACGCGCGGCGGATTGGTCGGCCGGGCGTCGCGGTGGACGAGCCCGTCGCGCTCCAAGGCGTGCAGTGTCTGGGAGAGCATCTTCTCGCTGACGCCGTCGACCCGGCGCCGCAGCTCGTTGAAGCGGAAGCCGCCCTCGTACAGCGCGCCCAGCGTGAGACTGCCCCAGCGCCCGGTGACGTGCTCCAGTGTGCCCCGGGACGGGCACGCCTTGGAGAACACGTCGAAGGGCAGGTCTGCGGGCGCGGTGACGGTCTCGGTGGCGGTCTCTTCCATGAACACCACCGTACTCCGACACAGCGCTAACCAGAAGTTAGCGCTGCATCAGGGGTGCGGGCGGCTCAGAAACCGAAGTCCTGCGTCCACCACGGGCCGCCCTCGCCGAAGTGCACTCCGACGCCCAGCGTCTTGTAGTCGCAGTTCAGGATGTTCGCGCGGTGGCCGGGGCTGTTCATCCACGCCTCCATGACCGCCTTGGCGTCCGCCTGGCCGCGCGCGATGTTCTCGCCGCCCAGGTTGCCGATGCCCGCCTTCGCGGCGCGGTCCCAGGGGCTTTTGCCGTCCGGGTCGGTGTGGTCGAAGAAGCCGCGCGCCGCCATGTCGTCGCTGAACGCGGTGGCCAGGGCGGCGAGCGAGCCGTCGGCCTTCAGCGGGGAACAGCCGGCCTGCGCGCGCTGCTGGTTGACGAGCGAGACGACCGTGGCGGCCGCTGCGGCCTCGGCGGTCGGCGCCTTGGCCTGCCGCTGCTCGGGCAGCACCGTGACCTTCGGCGCGTGCGTGAGAGGGGCCTCGGTCTTCGGCGCGACCGGAGCCGTCGACTTCTGCTCCGACGGGGTCGCGGAGGCCGACGGCGTCTTGCTGGGCGCTGAGGCCGAGGGGGAGGTGAGGGGCGCGTGGGTGCTCGGCGAGGTGGTGGCCGGCGTCGCCGAGGGGGCCGCGCTGGTCGGCTTCACCGCCTCGCCGCCCTGCTGGCGCAGATCGGACGTGCCGTCCGCCTGGACGTGCTTGTCGGCGCTGCTGCCACCGTTCAGTGCGAAGGTGGAGCCGCCCGGCAGCAGCCCCGAGGCTATGGCGACGGCGCCCACGGCGACGGCTGCGGACGCGCCGAGCAGGCCGGTGCGCACGGGCACCACGGGCCGCTTCTTGCGGCGCGCGGCACCCTGGGGCGTACTTCCCGTGCCCTGCGCGTGGTCTTCGGCGGCGGGCGCGGGGGCGGAGCGACGATGGCGTCCCATCTGCGGACCTTCCCTCATGGCTGCAGTGCTGTTCCGGTGCCTGAGCCCCCGGCGCCCGGTCGCCTTCGGGGGCGACTGGGTCTAGTCCGAACGGGTGAGGCTCATTGCGTCGGGACTGTACGCCATGACGCAGGAGGGCGAAGTGCTCCGTGTGCAATTGGCCGGTTAGCGTGCAGCCATGAACGAAGATGCACGGCTCGTCGCGTGGGTACGCGGCCGAGTACAGGGAGTGGGCTTCCGCTGGTTCACCAGGGCAAACGCTTTGGAGATCGGCGACCTCGTCGGATTCGCGCTCAATCTCGACGACGGCCGGGTGCAGGTGGTGGCCGAGGGTCCACGTGAGAATTGCCACCGTTTGCTTCAGTGGCTTCGCGGCGACGACACACCCGGCGAGGTCACGGGCGTCACCGAGATCTGGGACGCGCCGCGCGGCGGCTACGACACCTTCGCGATCCGCTAGGGCGCGCCCGCCGCGACCGGCGGGCCCCCGGCGCCGCTACTCGCGAGTCCGTTCCGTCCGCACGCCCCTGACCTCGTACGACTTCGTTGTTGCCATTCCGGTTCAGGCGTGCAAGGCTGCGGACGTAAGGATGATCTCCACGCCCCCAGGGCTCCGAGGAGAGGCCGCGCCCGAGTGCTTCCGGGCCGAACGGCCCCCGGAATGCCCGCCGATACGGGGCGTGATCGTGTTGACCGTCAAACTTTTTGGTGAGACGCTGGAAGCCCCGCGCACCTTAGCTGTTTGGCATGAAGAACCCCGTCAAGTCCAAGCACCGCGGGTGCGATTCCCTCACGACCCACACCGCTTCGGTCGGTCACTCAGTGTGGAGGACCATCCATCATGGCAAAGGCGCTTCTCGGTTACGTCGGCGGTTCCGACCCGCGACTCCTCGCCGAGATGCGACGGCTCCAGCAGCGTGTCCAGGACCTTGAGTCCGAGCTCGTACGGATCCAGTCCGAGAAGGACGCGCTGTCCGCTGCCGTTGCTTCGCACCACGGAGACTCGCTGCTCGAAGGCATCGACATCGACGTACCCCAGGCGGAGCCTGCGCTCACCTGATCCGGGCCGTACCCCGAAGGCCCGCAGGGTGAGGAACACTCTCCCAAGATAGATATGCAAGGGACGCTTTGGCGTCCCTTCTTTCTTGTCGCTCGCCGTTGCCAGGCGCTGCTCGTCGGTGACGCACGCTCGCGCGCGCAGACCACGGTTGATCTGTTCACGTCTGATCTGCCCCTGGTTCCCGGTGGTGAAACCGCCGCGACCGCGCCTTCCCGGTGCTTCGCTGTGGGCGGAGAGTAGAGTCCGACGGCGTGCACCTCAAGGCCCTGACCCTGCGCGGGTTCAAATCCTTCGCTTCCGCGACGACACTGAAGTTCGAACCGGGCATCACCTGTGTCGTGGGACCGAACGGCTCCGGCAAGTCCAATGTGGTGGACGCGTTGTCGTGGGTCATGGGCGAGCAGGGCGCCAAGTCGCTGCGCGGCGGCAAGATGGAGGACGTCATCTTCGCCGGGACGACCGGCCGCCCGCCGCTGGGCCGCGCCGAGGTCTCCCTCACCATCGACAACTCCGACGGCGCGCTGCCCATCGAGTACGCCGAAGTCACCATCACCCGGATCATGTTCCGGGGCGGCAGCAGCGAGTACCAGATCAACGGTGACACGTGCCGCCTGCTCGACATCCAGGAGCTGCTCTCCGACTCCGGCATCGGGCGCGAGATGCACGTCATCGTCGGGCAGGGCCAGCTCGACTCCGTGCTGCACGCCGACCCGATGGGCCGCCGCGCGTTCATCGAGGAGGCCGCGGGCGTCCTCAAGCACCGCAAGCGCAAGGAGAAGGCGCTGCGCAAGCTGGACGCGATGCAGGCCAACCTCGCGCGCGTGCAGGACCTCACGGAGGAGCTGCGCCGCCAGCTCAAGCCGCTCGGCCGGCAGGCGGCCGTCGCCCGCCGGGCCGCCGTCATCCAGGCCGATCTGCGCGACGCCCGGCTGCGGTTGCTCGCCGACGACCTGGTACGGATGCGGGAGGCGCTGCGCGGTGAGATCGAGGACGAGGCGGAGCTCAAGCGGCGCAAGGAGAGCGCCGAGGCCGAGCTGAAGGCCGCCCTCGCGCGCGAGGCGGAGCTGGAGGACGAGGTCCGCCGCCTCGCGCCCCGGCTGCAGAACGCCCAGCAGACCTGGTACGAGCTCTCCCGGCTGGCCGAGAGGGTGCGCGGCACCGTCTCGCTCGCCGACGCGCGCGTGAAGAGCGCCACCGCCCAGCCGCCCGAGGAGCGCAGGGGCCGCGACCCGGAGGACATGGAGCGCGAGGCCGCCCGGATCCGCGAGCAGGAGGCGGAGCTGGAGGCGGCCCGCGAGGCGGCCGACCGGGCCCTGGAGGACACCGCGTCCCACCGCGCCGACCTGGAGCGGGAACTCGCGCTGGAGGAACGGCGTTTGAAGGATGTGGCCCGGGCCATCGCCGACCGGCGCGAGGGGCTGGCCCGGCTGCACGGACAGGTCAACGCGGCGCGGAGCAGGGCGGGTTCGGCGCAGGCGGAGATCGACCGGCTGGCGGCGGCGCGCGACGAGGCGGGCGAGCGGGCGGCGCTGGCCCAGGAGGAGTACGAGACGCTGAAGGCCGAGGTGGACGGCCTGGACGCGGACGACCACGAGCTGGCCGAGGCGCACGACGGCGCCAAGCGCGAGCTCGCGGACGCCGAGGCGGCCCTGGGCGCCGCCCGCGAGGCGGTCACGGCCGCCGAGAGGAAACGTGCCGCCGTGGCCGCCCGCCACGACGCGCTCGCCCTCGGCCTGCGCCGCAAGGACGGCACGGGCGCGCTGCTCGCCGCGAAGGACTCGCTGACCGGGCTGCTCGGGCCCGCCGCCGCGCTGCTCACCGTCGCGCCCGGCCATGAGGTCGC
Organism: Streptomyces sp. CBMA152; assembly: GCF_014596475.1. Taxonomy (GTDB): domain Bacteria; phylum Actinomycetota; class Actinomycetes; order Streptomycetales; family Streptomycetaceae; genus Streptomyces. The sequence continues at coordinate 33,495 of NZ_MECJ01000023.1, forward strand.
GGTCGCGGCGGCCCTGGGCGCTGCCGCCGACGCGCTCGCGGTGTCGGGGCCCGCCACCGCCGCCGAAGCGATTCGCCTGCTGCGCAAGCAGGACGCCGGGCGGGCCGCGCTCCTGGTGGGCGGGCTGCCCGGGGCGGAGGAGCCCGTTCCCGTACGGCCGGGAGGTCCGCCGTTGGCGGCCGATCTCGTACGGGGGCCCGAGGAGTTGCTGCCCGCCGTGCGCAGACTGCTGCGCGGCGTCGTGGTCGTCGGCACGCTGGAGGACGCCGAGGACCTCGTCTACGCGCAGCCGGGGCTCACCGCCGTCACCGCCGAGGGCGATCTGCTCGGGGCGCACTTCGCACAGGGCGGGTCCGCCGGGGCGCCGAGCCTGCTCGAAGTACAGGCGTCCGTCGACGAGGCGGCCAGGGAACTCGCCGAACTGGCTGTGCAGTGCGAGGAGTTGGCAGGCGCCGAGCAGTCGGCGAAGGAGGTGCGCACGCACTGTGCGGCGCGCGTCGAGGAGCTGGGGGAGCGGCGCCGGGCCGCCGAGAAGGAGAAGGCATCCGTCGCCCAGCAGCTGGGGCGGCTCGCCGGACAGGCGCGCGGCGCGGCGGGCGAGGCCGAGCGCACCGCCGCAGCGGCCGCCCGCGCCCAGGAAGCGCTGGAGAAGGCGACCGAGGAGGCCGAGGAGCTCGCCGAGCGGCTGCTCGTCGCCGAGGAGATGCCCGTAGAGGAGGAGCCCGACACCTCCGTACGGGACCGGCTCGCCGCCGACGGGGCCAACGCGCGCCAGACCGAGATGGAGGCGCGCCTCCAGCTGCGTACGCACGAGGAGCGGGTCAAGGGGCTGGCCGGGCGGGCCGACGCGCTCGACCGGGGCGCACGCGCCGAGCGCGAGGCGCGCGCCCGGGCCGAGGAGCGGCGCGCCCGGCTGCGCCACGAGGCGGAGGTCGCCGGAGCCGTGGCGGCGGGCGCGCGCACCCTGCTCGGCCACGTCGAGGTCTCCGTCGTACGGGCCGAGCGGGAGCGGGCCGCCGCCGAGGCCGCGAAGGCCGCCCGCGAGCAGGATCTGGCGGGCGCCCGGGCCACGGGCCGCGACCTCAAGGGCGAGCTCGACAAGTTGACGGATTCGGTTCATCGCGGCGAGGTACTCGGCGCCGAGAAGCGGATGCGGATCGAGCAACTGGAGACCAAGGCGCTGGAGGAGCTGGGGGTCGAGCCGGCCGGGCTCGTCGCCGAGTACGGGCCCGACCAGCCGGTGCCTCCGTCGCCGCCCGCCGAAGGAGAGGAGCTGCCCGACGACCCGGACCACCCGCGCAACCGGCCCCGGCCCTTCGACCGGGCCGACCAGGAGAAGCGGCTCAAGTCAGCCGAACGGGCGTATCAGCAGCTGGGGAAGGTCAACCCGCTCGCCCTTGAGGAGTTCGCGGCGCTGGAGGAGCGGCATCAGTTCCTCTCCGAGCAGCTGGCGGACCTGAAGAAGACGCGCGCCGACCTTCTTCAGGTGGTGAAGGAGGTGGACGAACGCGTGGAGCAGGTCTTCACCGAGGCGTACCGGGACACGGCCCGGGAGTTCGAGGGCGTCTTCGCGCGCCTGTTCCCGGGCGGCGAGGGGCGGCTGATCCTGACCGACCCGGACAACATGCTGGCCACCGGCGTGGACGTCGAGGCGCGCCCGCCCGGCAAGAAGGTCAAGCGCCTGTCGCTGCTCTCGGGCGGCGAGCGCTCCCTGACGGCCGTGGCGCTGCTCGTCTCCATCTTCAAGGCGCGGCCGAGCCCGTTCTATGTGATGGACGAGGTCGAGGCGGCCCTCGACGACACCAACCTCCAGCGGCTGATCCGGATCATGCAGGAGCTCCAGGAGTCCTCGCAGCTGATCGTGATCACGCACCAGAAGCGGACGATGGAGGTCGCGGACGCGCTGTACGGCGTGTCGATGCAGGGCGACGGCGTCTCCAAGGTCATCAGTCAGCGCCTTCGCTGAGGCCCTCAAGATCACCTATCAAGATCTTTTCAAGACTTGAAGCATCATGCCCAAAAACTTCGTTCGAAGTCACACCTCACCCACTATTGACTTCGAAACTTGAAGGCATAGTCTCTGCAACGTTGCTTTTACCTTCAAGTGGTGGGTGACCCGAAGTTGTGCGCCACTTGAAGTGCCCCCAACGCCCGGCGACGCTGCCGGGCGGCCCCAGGAGTACACGTGACCAGCACTACGCGCCCACCGGCCTCGGGAGCCCGCACGGCACACCCCGAGCACCTCGGCCATGTCATCTTCATCGCGGCCGCCGCCGCCATGGGCGGTTTCCTGTTCGGCTACGACAGTGCCGTGATCAACGGCGCCGTCGAGGCCATCCGGGGCCGTTACGACATCGGGTCCGCGGCCCTCGCCCAGGTCATCGCGATCGCCCTGATCGGCTGCGCCGTCGGCGCCGCGACGGCGGGCCGCATCGCCGACCGCATCGGCCGCATCCGCTGTATGCAGATCGCGTCCGTGCTGTTCACGATCAGCGCCGTCGGCTCGGCGCTGCCGTTCGCCCTGTGGGACCTGGCGTTCTGGCGCATCATCGGCGGCTTCGCCATCGGCATGGCGTCGGTGATCGGCCCCGCCTACATCGCCGAGGTCGCTCCCGCCGCGTACCGCGGGCGCCTGGGCTCCTTCCAGCAGGCCGCCATCGTCATCGGCATCGCGATCTCGCAGCTGGTCAACTGGGGCATCCTCAACGCCGCGGGCGGCGACCAGCGCGGCAAGCTGATGGGCATCGAGGCCTGGCAGGTCATGCTCGGCGTGATGGTCATCCCGGCCGTCCTCTACGGTCTGCTCTCCTTCGCGATCCCCGAGTCGCCGCGCTTCCTCATCTCCGCGGGCCGCGACGCGCGCGCCCGTGAGGTGCTCAAGGAGGTCGAGGGCGACGACATCGACCTGGACGCCCGGGTCGCCGAGATCGAGCACGCCATGAAGAGCGAGCACAAGTCGACCTTCAAGGACCTGCTCGGCGGCGGCTTCTTCTTCAAGCCGATCGTCTGGGTCGGCATCGGCCTCTCGGTCTTCCAGCAGTTCGTCGGCATCAACGTCGCGTTCTACTACTCCTCGACGCTGTGGCAGTCGGTCGGCGTCGACCCCTCGCAGTCGTTCTTCTACTCGTTCACCACGTCGATCATCAACATCATCGGCACCGTGATCGCGATGATCTTCGTCGACCGGATCGGCCGCCGCCCGCTGGCGCTCATCGGCTCCGTCGGTATGGCGATTGGTCTCGCCCTGGAGGCCTGGGCGTTCTCGTACGACCTCGTCGACGGCAAGCTGCCGGGCACCCAGGGCTGGGTCGCCCTGATCGCCGCCCATGTCTTCGTGCTCTTCTTCGCCCTGTCCTGGGGTGTCGTGGTGTGGGTCTTCCTCGGCGAGATGTTCCCGAACAGGATCCGTGCCGCCGCCCTCGGCGTCGCCGCCTCCGCGCAGTGGATCGCCAACTGGGCCATCACCGCGAGCTTCCCGTCGCTGGCCGACTGGAACCTGTCCGCGACCTACGTGATCTACACGATCTTCGCCGCCCTCTCGATCCCCTTCGTACTGAAGTACGTGAAGGAGACCAAGGGCAAGGCGTTGGAGGAGATGGGCTAATCCCCGCTGCCCCTCTCTCCTCGAACCACGTACTGCCCCGGCTCAGCCCTTGAGCCGGGGCAGTACGTCGTCGGTGAACAGACGCAGACTGCGCCAGCCCTCCTCCGGCGGCATCCCGCCGCACAGCGGATGCAGGACCAGGCTGTCGGCGCCCAGGGACGCGCACTCGTCCGGGGTCAGCACCCGGTAGACGCCCTCGGCGCGCAGCTCCTCGACCGTGCCGGCCGCCGAACGCACCGCCGAGCGGATGTCCTTGGACTGCCAGGACGCGTACGTCCGTGCCTCGTGCAGGAAGTGCTCGCCGTACTTCGCCCAGGTGCGGTCGGGGTCCTCGCTGAGGTGCAGCAGCGGCGTGTGTTCGCCGGGCATCATCGTCCAGCCCTCGGTGCCGTGCGCCGCCAACTGCTCGCGGTAGTACGCCTCCAGCTCCGGCAGATGCGCGCTCGGGAAGAACGGCAGACCGAGCCGGGCCGCCCGCCGCGCCGCCGCCCTGGACGAGCCGCCGACGAGCAGCATGGGGTGCGGCTGGGTGAACGGACGCGGGGTGACCCGTACCGTGCGGCCCTCGTGCTCGAACGGCTCGCCCGTCCACGCCTTCAACAGGGTGTCCAGGAGCCGGTCCTGGAGCGCGCCGCGCCTGCTCCACTCGACGCCCGCCCGCTCGTACTCCTCGGGCCGGTAGCCGATCCCCGCCACCGTCACCAGGCGCCCGCCGCTCAGCAGATCGAGTACGGCGATGTCCTCGGCGAGGCGCAGCGGGTCGTACAGAGGCCCGATGATCGCGGAGACCGTGACCGCGATCCGGTGCGTGGCGCCCAGGACCGCGCCCGCGAAGGTGAACGGCGAGGGCAGCCAGCCGTTGCCGGTGCCGTGGTGCTCCTCGGTCTGGACGGTGTCGACGCCGTGCTCGTCCGCGTACGCGGCCATCTCCACGGCGGCCCGGTAGCGGGCCGAGCGGGACTCGGGCGGCTCGTGCGGGGCCACCAGGTTCATCCGGACGACCGTGAACGGCATGGCAAGTCCCCCTCCACCGGGCTGGGTTCGGTGCAGGGGGACGGTAGCTGACGACGCGTCAGACAGCCAGAGGCGCGCGCTCCTCGGCCGCTTCCGCCGCCTCGGCCTTCGCCGGGGCGTACACGGCGGGCTTCGGCAGGACCATGTACAGCAGGGCGGAGACCACGATGGTGGCCACCCAGCCCAGGCCGTACTCGCCGATCGGGTTGTTCGAGGAGAGCGGGCCGGTGAACCAGTCCGAGGTGGTGAACATCAGACCCGCCAGCAGACCGAGCGCCCAGGAGGCGACGGCGGCGGGGGAGAAGCCGCCCTTGTACCAGTAGGCGCTGGTGGGCGTGGTGTCGAGCAGCGCCTTCGCGTCGTACTCGGTGCGCCGCAGCATGTCCGCGCCGAAGACGCCGACCCAGGCCGAGAACGCGACGGCGAGCAGCGAGAGGAAGGCGATGAAGGAGCCCATGAAGCTCTTGGCGACCAGCATCAGGATGCCGCCGAAGACCAGCGAGATCACCGCGTTGACCGAGACCGCCCAGTGGCGCGGGATCTTGAAGCCGAGGGTCTGCGCGGTGAAACCGGCCGAGTACATCGACATCGAGTTGATCAGCACCATGCCGACCAGGGCGATCAGCAGATACGGCACCGCGATCCACATCGGCAGGATCTCGCCGAGGAAGGAGACCGGGTCCGCGGCCGAGGCCAGGTCCGGCGTGGAGACGGCCATGACCGCGCCCATCAGGACCATCGGCAGCACGACGATCCCGGCGCCGCCGACCGAGCTCGCGACCATGGCCTTGGAGGAGGCCGTACGCGGCAGATAGCGGGTGAAGTCCGGGGCGGACGGGATCCAGCTGACACCACCGGCGGCGATCAGACCGGTACCGGCGACCATCAGCGACATCTTGCCCGCCGGGCGGTCGAAGACCGCGCTCCAGTCGGTGTTCACGGCGAGATACGCGAGCACGAGCACGGAGAACGCACCGAACAGGTAGGTCGCGTACTTGTTGCACTTCTGTACGACGTTGATGCCGAGCCCGGAGATCGCGAAGGTCGTCACCACGAAGAGCAGCAGCGTCACGATGATCAGGAACGTGTTGCTCTTGATGCCGAACACGATGTCCAGGACGGTCAGCATCGCGTAGGCGCCGGTGACCGCGTTGATCGTCTCCCAGCCCCAGCGGGCGACCCAGATCAGGGCGCCGGGCAGCAGGTTGCCGCGCTGTCCGAAGACCGCGCGCGACAGCGCCATACCGGGCGCGCCACCGCGCTTGCCGGCGATGGATATGAGCCCGACGAGGCCGTAGCTGACGAGCGGCGCCGCGATCGCGACGACGATCGCCTGCCAGAAGTTCAGCTTGTACGTCACGACGAGGCTGGCGCCCATCGTGAGCAGCAGCACGCTGATGTTCGCGGCGACCCAGGTCGGGAAGAGGTCCCGGGTTCTGGCGGTGCGCTCGCTGTCGGGGACGGGCTCAAGGCCACGGGTTTCCAGTGCGCCTTCGGACTGGGAAGTGGTGCTCATGAGGTGCGGTTGCCTCTCGCTCGGCTCTGGCGGGAGCCGGTGGGGGTCATCTCGGGGGACTCTACGCGCGTTGACGTCACCTCTTCCATCGTAACTTAATACGACGATTGCCCCATAATTCCCTTTGATCTTCGGCGGAAGACACGAGCGGGGCCCGTCGGCGGCCCATGACTGATACTGGGGAGGTTATGGAATTCGTCATCCTTGCCGTAGTCATCGCCCTGGTCGCGGTCGGCGCGATCAGCGGGCTCGTGGTCAGCAGCCGCAAGAAGAAGCAGCTGCCGCCCTCGGCCCCGTCGTCCACGCCGACCATCACTGCCCCGCCCGCCGAGCCTCACGTCGGCGAAGAAGCCGCGGAGACCGCCGAGGAGCAACGCCGCACCATCGAGGAGGTCGCCCTCCCCGAGGCCCCGGCGAGCCCCGTGGTGGTCGAGGAGGCGCTTCCCGAGGCGCCCGCCGCGCCCGAGATCGAGGTGCCCGAGCCGACGGCCGGCCGCCTCGTGCGGCTGCGCGCCCGGCTCGCCCGCTCGCAGAACTCGCTGGGCAAGGGGCTGCTCACGCTCCTGTCCCGGGACAACCTCGACGAGGACACCTGGGAGGAGATCGAGGACACCCTCCTCACCGCCGACGTCGGCGTCGCCCCCACCCAGGAACTGGTCGAGCGGCTGCGCGAGCGCGTCCGCGTGCTCGGCACCCGCACCCCGGCCGAGCTGCGCGCCCTGCTGCGCGAGGAGCTCATCGCGCTCCTCGGCCCGGACTTCGACCGCGCGGTCAAGACCGAGGGCGGCCTGGAGAGCCCCGGCGTCGTGATGGTCGTCGGCGTCAACGGCACCGGCAAGACCACCACCACCGGCAAGCTCGCGCGCGTGCTCGTCGCCGACGGCAAGTCGGTCGTCCTGGGTGCGGCGGACACCTTCCGCGCGGCCGCCGCCGACCAGCTACAGACCTGGGGCGAGCGCGTCGGTGCCCGCACCGTGCGCGGCCCCGAGGGCGGCGACCCGGCGTCGATCGCCTTCGACGCGGTCAAGGAGGGCATCGCCGAGAGCGCGGACGTCGTCCTCATCGACACCGCGGGCCGGCTGCACACCAAGACCGGGCTCATGGACGAGCTCGGCAAGGTCAAGCGCGTCGTGGAGAAGCACGGCCCGCTGGACGAGATCCTGCTGGTCCTCGACGCCACCACCGGCCAGAACGGCCTGGTCCAGGCCCGGGTGTTCGCCGAGGTCGTCGACATCACCGGCATCGTCCTCACCAAGCTCGACGGCACCGCCAAGGGCGGCATCGTCATCGCCGTCCAGCGCGAGCTGGGCGTCCCGGTCAAGCTGATCGGGCTCGGCGAAGGCGCGGACGATCTGGCGCCGTTCGAGCCGGGCGCCTTCGTGGACGCGCTCATCGGCGACTAGCGCTCCGCGGGGAGGCGGGTTTTTCGACTGCGGACCGTGCTGGGCTGGTCGCGCAGTTCCCCGCGCCCCTTACAGGGCTTGGGTGTTGCGCAGGTAACGCCCGTACGCGTGGCAAGTGCCCCGCTCCATCGTGCAGATGGAGGCGGGGCACCGTCATGTCACGACGGCGCGCGATGGCAGATGTACGCCAACGTGCCGAGCAGTAGCCGGGCCTCCGGGGGGCGGATGGCGGTGTCCAGGGACGGCGGGCGCAGCCAGCGCACGTCGGCCGACGGGGGCGCCGGGACATACGTGCCCGGCCCCGGGCAGACCAGGTCCAGGTCGGCGTCGTCCCAGCCCATCCGGTAGAGCAGGCGCGGGAGTTGGGCCGCCGCTCCCGGGGCGACGAAGAAGTGCGTACGGCCCGCCGGGGTGGTGGAGACCGGGCCCAGCGGCAGCCCCATCCGCTCCAGGCGCACCAGCGCGCGCCGACCCGCCGGGGCGGCCACGTCCAGGATGTCGAAGGTGCGCCCCACCGGCAGCAGCACCGTGGCCCCCGGGCACTCGGCCCACGCCTTGCAGACCTCGTCCAGGGTCGCGCCCGCCGGGACCTCCGGGGCGAAGCCCAGCGGATGGGCGCCCGGCTCCGGGCACGCCGGGGCGCCGCAGGAGCACTCGCCGGACAGCTCCCGGGCCCCGGGGGCGACGTCCCAGCCCCACAGTCCCGTGTACTCGGCCACCGCGGTGACCTCGGTCGCGCGGCCGCGCCGCCGCGGGCCGGGCCGGATTTCGCGGATCCCCCGGCTGCCGCCGATCGTGAAGCCCATGCCCCCTCCAACGGATCTGACTCTGCGGTGGTTACGAACCGGAGTTTCCTCGTTACGCATTGCATACCCGGCGGCTTGCGGCGGAGGGAAGGGTGGTGTGAACCGGTCCGCGCGCCCCGGCGTGCACCGTTCCACCAACTCCGTTTCGGCCTGTGTCAAGTGAATCGCGCGCAGCGCCAGGGCAGTTCATTCGAAGGGGTGGCGAATGGTGGCGTTTCTGCAATCGCCCTCGCGGGAGCAGTGATCGTAGGATTACTTTCAGTACATGGACCCTGTAGACCCACGCGCTCGTGGGTATGCCAACGGCAAGGCGCATTCCCGTCCGAGGGGCCAGGTCCGGCGGACAGGAAGGCCCGACTAGCGGCATTCTGATAGCGGTTCGCGCGGAAAAAGCACAAGGCTTCAGCAGAATGGGGGCGTTCCAGTGGTCGGCAGTGGGGCTAGCGGTACGAGCGCCGGGAAGCGCCCCAACGAGCAGCTGAGTTCGTGGTTCGTACGGAGCGGCTGGTCGAAGGGCGAGCTTGCTCGGCAGGTCAACCGGCGGGCGCGTCAGCTCGGCGCGCACCACATCAGCACGGACACCTCCCGGGTGCGCCGCTGGCTCGACGGCGAGATGCCGCGCGAGCCGATCCCGCGCATCCTCTCCGAGCTGTTCTCCGAGCGGTTCGGCAGCGTCGTGGCGGTCGAGGACCTCGGCCTGCGCACCGCCCACCAGTCCCCGTCCGTCTCCGGCGTCGACCTGCCCTGGGCCGCCCCCCAGACCGTCAGCCTGCTCAGCGAGTACTCGCGCAGCGACCTCATGCTGGCCCGGCGCGGCTTCCTCGGCACCTCGCTCGTCCTGTCCGCAGGCCCCGCCCTGATCGAGCCCATGCAGCGCTGGCTGGTGCCCTCGCCCGGCAACGAGCGCATCCTCGCCGAGACCCCCGCCAACGCCCGGCGCCCCTCCCGGCTCTCCAAACCGGAGCTCGACCTCCTGGAGACCACCACCGAGATGTTCCGCCAGTGGGACGCGCAGTGCGGCGGGGGACTGCGCCGCAAGGCCGTCGTCGGCCAGCTCCACGAGGTCACCGACCTCCTCCAGGAGCCCCAGCCCGACGCCACCGCCAAACGCCTGTTCCGGGTCGCCGCCGAACTCGCGGAACTGGCCGGGTGGATGAGCTACGACGTGGGCCTGCAGCCCACCGCCCAGAAGTACTTCGTGCTCGCCCTGCACGCCGCCAAGGAATGCGGCGACAAGCCGCTCGGCTCGTACATCCTCTCCTCGATGAGCCGCCAGATGATCCATCTGGGCCGCCCCGACGACGCCCTGGAACTCATCCACCTCGCCCAGTACGGCAGCCGGGACTGCGCCACCCCCCGCACCCAGGCGATGCTGTATGCGATGGAGGCGCGCGCGTACGCGAACATGGGCCAGCCCAGCAAGTGCAAGCGGGCCGTCCGGATGTCCGAGGACACCTACGGCGACGCCGGGCTCGACGGCGAGCCGGAGCCCGACTGGATCCAGTTCTTCTCCGAGGCCGAGCTCAACGGGGAGAACGCGCACTCCTTCCGCGACCTCGCCTATGTGGCCGGGCGCAGCCCCACGTACGCCTCGCTCGCCGAGCCCGTGATGGAGAAGGCCGTCATGCTCTTCGGCAAGGACGACGTCCACCAGCGTTCGTACGCGCTCAACCTCATCGGCATGGCCACCGTCCACCTCCTCAAACGCGAGCCCGAGCAGTCCACGGTGCTGGCCGGAGAGGCACTGAAGATCGCCAAGACGGTCCGCTCGGAGCGGGTCAACACCCGGCTGCGCAAGACCGTCGACACCGCCCTGCGCGAGTTCGGCGACGTCGCCGAAGTCGTCGACTTCACCGATCTGCTCGGCAAGGAACTGCCCGAGACCGCCGAGGCGGTCTGACGCCCCCGGCCGCCCCGCGGCCGGCATACAAGGACGCCGGCCGCGGCGCCCGCCCCGTACAGCCCGACTCGGCTCCCTCACGCCAGGTCAACCGGGAGACGTCGCGGCCGGTCACCCGTTCGGGGGGCCGCGGAGGGTAGCCGTCCCTCCGGACACCGATCCGACGGTTCATGTGTGCGTAACACGCCCGACCTCTTCGTCACGGACGCGAAACATCGTGCGGCATCCCTCGAAACGGCGCTGCGCCAACCTCATGGCGCATAACCGGCCCACCGTTTTGACCCACTCGTTCGCCCCCGCACGGGCCGCCGTACCGACGACGAGGAGACGCCGATGCCCCCAGGCATCACGCTCGCAGCAGCCACGCCGCAGCTGTCCAGCGCCAACACCGGGTTCATGCTGATCTGCTCAGCGCTGGTGATGATCATGACCCCCGGCCTGGCCTTCTTCTATGGAGGCATGGTCCGCGTCAAGAGCACGCTCAACATGCTGATGATGAGCTTCATCAGCCTCGGCATCGTCACGATCCTGTGGGTGCTCTACGGCTTCAGCCTCACCTTCGGTGAGTCCAACGGCTTCATCGGCTGGAGCAAGGCCTACTTCGGGCTCAGCGGCATCGGCCTCGTCCAGCTCTGGCCCGGATACACCATCCCGATCTACGTCTTCGCGGTCTTCCAGCTGATGTTCGCGGTGATCACCCCGGCGCTGATAAGCGGCGCGCTGGCCGACCGCGTCAAGTTCAGCGCCTGGGCCCTGTTCATCACCCTGTGGGTCACGGTCGTCTACTTCCCGGTCGCGCACTGGGTGTGGGCCTCCGACGGCTGGCTCTTCAAGAAGGGCGTCATCGACTTCGCGGGCGGCACCGCCGTCCACATCAACGCCGGCGCCGCGGCCCTCGGCGTGATCCTCGTCATCGGCAAGCGCGTCGGCTTCAAGAAGGACCCGATGCGCCCGCACAGCCTCCCGCTGGTCATGCTCGGCGCGGGCCTGCTGTGGTTCGGCTGGTTCGGCTTCAACGCCGGGTCCTGGCTCGGCAACGACGACGGCGTCGGCGCGGTGATGTTCGTCAACACCCAGGTCGCCACCGCCGCCGCCATGCTCGCCTGGCTGCTCTACGAGAAGCTGCGCCACGGCACCTTCACCACGCTCGGCGCCGCCTCCGGCGCGGTCGCGGGCCTCGTCGCCATCACCCCGTCCGGCGGCTGCGTGAGCCCGCTCGGCGCGATCGCGGTCGGCGCCATCGCCGGTGTGCTGTGCGCCATGGCAGTGGGCCTGAAGTACCGCTTCGGCTACGACGACTCCCTCGACGTCGTCGGCGTCCACATGGTCGGCGGCATCGCCGGCTCGCTGCTCATCGGCCTCTTCGCCACCGGCGGCGTACAGTCCGACGCCAAGGGCCTGTTCTACGGCGGCGGCCTCGACCAGCTCGGCAAGCAGGCCATCGGCGTCGGCGCGGTCCTCGGCTACTCGCTGGTCGTCTCCGCGGTCCTCGCCTTCGCCCTCGACAAGACGATCGGCATGCGGGTCAGCGAGGACGACGAGGTCTCCGGCATCGACCAGGTCGAGCACGCCGAGACGGCGTACGACTTCAGCGGCGCCGGCGGCGGTACCGTCGCCCGCACGGCCGCCCCGGCCCCGAGCGGAACGGCGGCGCAGAACAAGAAGGTGGACGCATGAAGCTCATCACCGCGGTCGTCAAGCCGCACCGCCTCGACGAGATCAAGGAAGCCCTCCAGGCCTTCGGAGTCCAGGGCCTCACGGTCACCGAGGCCAGCGGATACGGCCGCCAGCGCGGCCACACCGAGGTCTACCGCGGCGCCGAGTACACCGTCGACCTCGTCCCCAAGATCCGGATAGAGGTGCTGGTCGAGGACGACGACGCCGAGCAGCTGATCGACGTCGTGGTCAAGGCGGCCAGAACCGGGAAGATCGGGGACGGCAAGGTGTGGAGCGTGCCGGTCGAGACGGCCGTACGCGTCCGCACCGGCGAACGCGGCCCCGACGCCCTCTGAGCCCGCCTCAGAAGTTGGCCTTAGTCGGTACGGACAGGAGCTGCCGGGTGACGAGCGTGGAAGTCAGCACAGAGACAGAAGACTCCGGACCCGGCGGCTACGCGGCGGCCCGGCTGCGCCTCCTGCACCAGGAGGCGCAGTCCGGGCCGCCGCGCCGTGCGGCCCTCGCCAAGCTCACCGACGAGTGGCTGGCCACGCTCTTCGTGGGCGCGGCCGAGGCGGCCGGTGTGCCGGGCGGCGCCGCTCTGGTCGCCGTCGGCGGCTACGGGCGCGGCGAACTCTCCCCGCGCAGCGACCTCGACCTGGTGCTGCTGCACGACGGGAGCGCGGGCGCGGGCGCCGTCTCCACGCTCGCCGACCGCCTCTGGTACCCCGTGTGGGACCTCGGCCTCGCCCTCGACCACTCGGTCCGCACCCCCGCCGAGGCCCGCAAGACGGCGGGCGCCGACCTCAAGGTCCACCTCGGCCTCCTGGACGCCCGCCATCTGGCGGGCGACGCGGGCCTCACCGCCGGGCTGCGCAGCGCCGTACTCGCCGACTGGCGCAACCAGGCCACCAAAAGGCTCCCCGAACTCGACGAGATGTGCCGCGAACGGGCCGAGCGCCAGGGCGAGTTGCAGTTCCTGCTCGAACCCGACCTGAAGGAAGCGCGCGGCGGACTGCGGGACGCGACCGCCCTGCGCGCCGTCGCCGCGTCCTGGCTCGCCGACGCGCCCCGCGAAGGACTCGACGAGGCCCGCCGGTGCCTCCTGGACGTCCGCGACGCGCTGCACCTGGCGACCGGCCGCGCCACCGACCGCCTCGCCCTCCAGGAACAGGACGCCGTCGCCGCCGGACTCGGTCTGCTGGACGCGGACGTCCTGCTGCGGCAGGTGTACGAGGCCGCGCGGACCATCTCGTACGCCGGTGACGTCACCTGGCGCGAGGTCGGCCGGGTCCTGCGGGCCCGCTCGGCGCGGCCCCGGCTGCGCGGGCTGATCGGCGGCGGCAGGACGGCCGCGCCCGTGCGCACCCCGCTCGCCGAGGGCGTCGTCGAGCAGGACGGCGAGGTCGTCCTCGCGCTCGCCGCCAAACCCGAACGCGACCCGGTGCTGCCGCTGCGGGCCGCCGCGGCCGCCGCCCGGGCCGGTCTGCCGATCTCGCTGCACGCGGTACGCCGCCTCGCCTCGGCGGTGCGGCCGCTGCCCGTGCCGTGGCCCGCCGAGGCCCGCGACGAGCTGGTCACGCTGCTGGGCGCGGGCGAGTCCACCCTGCCGGTGTGGGAGGCGCTGGAGGCCGAAGGCCTCATCACCCGGCTGCTGCCGGACTGGGAGCGGGTGCGCTGCCGCCCGCAGCGCAACGCGGTGCACACCTTCACCGTCGACCGCCACCTGGTGGAAACGGCGGTACGGGCCTCCTCGCTGACCCGCCGGGTGGGCCGCCCCGACCTGCTCCTGGTCGCGGCCCTGCTCCATGACATCGGCAAGGGCTGGCCCGGCGACCACAGCGTGGCGGGCGAGGTCATCGCGCGCGATGTGGCCGCCAGGATCGGCTTCGACAAGGACGACGTGGCCGTCGTCGCCACTCTCGTACGCCATCACCTCCTGCTCGTGGAGACGGCGACGCGGCGCGACCTGGACGATCCCGCGACGGTACGGGCGGTCGCCGAGGCGGTCGGCGGCGCCGCCACGCTGGAGCTGCTGCACGCGCTCACCGAGGCGGACGCGCTGGCCACCGGCCCCGCCGCGTGGTCGTCGTGGCGCGGCTCGCTGGTGGCGGATCTGGTGAAGCGGGTGGGCGCGGTGCTCGCGGGGGAGGCGGTGGAGCGGGAGGCGCCGGCGACCACGGCCGAGCAGGAACGGCTGGCGGTCGAGGCGTACCGCACGCGCGGTCCGGTTCTGGCTCTGCGTGCCCAGCCGGACGTTCCCGTCTCCGGGGAGGAGGGGGCGCGCGAGCCGCTGGGTGTCGAGCTGGTGATCGCGGTTCCGGACCAGCCGGGAGTGCTTCCCGCTGCGGCGGGCGTGCTGGCGATGCACCGTCTGACCGTGCGGGCGGCGGAGTTGCGCGCGATCGAACTCCCGGATCCGGTGGGGGGCGAGATCCTGCTGCTGGAGTGGCGGGTGGCGGCGGAATACGGCTCGCTGCCGCAGGCCGCCCGGCTGCGGGCGGATCTGGTGCGGGCGCTCGACGGCTCCCTGGACATCCGCTCCCGCCTCGCCGAACGCGAGGCGGCCCGCCGCCGTGGCCCCGCGGCCCCGCCGCCCCGCGTCACCGTCGACCCGGCGGCGTCCCGCCTGGCCACGGTGATCGAGGTCCGCGCCCAGGACGCGCCGGGTCTGCTGCATCGCATCGGGCGGGCGCTGGAGACGGCGGGGGTGCGGGTGCGGAGTGCGCGGGTGTCGACGTTGGGGGCGAATGCGGTGGACGCGTTTTACGTGACGGATGTGTCCGGTGCGCCGCTGGTGGCGGAGGTGGCGGGGGAGGTGGCGCGCCTGGTGGAACGGTCATTGGCCCCCACCCCACCCCTTCCCTGAACCCTCCGGGGGTGGGTGGGGGTGAGGGCGGTCTCCCATGGGCTGCGCCCCCGGACCCCGTTCGCGGGGCCTGCGGCCCCTGCACCCCGCTACGTCTGCGGATCGTGCTTGGTCGCTCGCGCAGTTCCCCGCGCCCCTTAGATGGGCCCTTCAGGCCCTCCTAGGGGCGCGGGGAACTGCGCGACAAGCCCCCACCGGCCCGCAGTCGGCGTACCCGGCCGCCCGCCCAGGGCTTTAGGTGAAGGGGCGGGGTGGGGAAAAGCCTGCCCGGGATACCCTGGGGGGCGTCACCCGACCGCCCTACGAGCCGAGGATCCGCGACCACCGTGTTCGATACCCTCTCCGACCGCCTCAGCGCGACATTCAAGAACCTCCGGGGCAAGGGCCGCCTGTCCGAGGCGGACATCGACGCCACGGCGCGCGAGATCCGTATCGCGCTGCTCGAAGCCGACGTCGCGCTCCCCGTAGTCCGCGCGTTCATCAAGAACGTCAAGGAGCGCGCCCTCGGGGCCGAGGTCTCCAAGGCGCTGAACCCGGGCCAGCAGGTCCTCAAGATCGTCAACGAGGAGCTCGTCACCATCCTCGGTGGCGAGACCCGCCGCCTGCGGTTCGCCAAGACCGCCCCGACGGTCATCATGCTGGCCGGTCTCCAGGGTGCCGGTAAGACCACCCTCGCGGGCAAGCTCGGCCAGTGGCTGAAGGGCCAGGGGCACTCGCCGCTGCTCGTCGCCTGTGACCTCCAGCGCCCCAACGCCGTCAACCAGCTCAGCGTCGTCGCCGAGCGCGCCGGTGTCGCCGTGTACGCGCCGGAGCCCGGCAACGGCGTCGGCGACCCGGTCAAGGTCGCCCAGGACTCCATCGAGTTCGCCCGGTCGAAGCAGTACGACGTGGTCGTGGTCGACACCGCCGGCCGTCTCGGCATCGACCAGGAGATGATGCAGCAGGCCGCGGACATCCGCGATGCCGTCAAGCCCGACGAGATCCTCTTCGTCGTCGACGCGATGATCGGCCAGGACGCGGTCAACACCGCCGAGGCCTTCCGCGACGGCGTCGGCTTCGACGGCGTGGTCCTCTCCAAGCTCGACGGCGACGCCCGGGGCGGTGCGGCGCTCTCCATCGCCCACGTCACCGGCAAGCAGATCATGTTCGCCTCCAACGGCGAGAAGCTCGACGAGTTCGACGCGTTCCACCCGGACCGCATGGCGTCCCGCATCCTCGACATGGGTGACCTGCTCACCCTGATCGAGCAGGCGGAGAAGACGTTCAGCCAAGAAGAGGCCGAGAAGATGGCCTCCAAGCTGGCGTCGAAGAAGGGCCAGGACTTCACGCTCGACGACTTCCTGGCGCAGATGGAGCAGGTCCGCAAGATGGGCTCCATCTCCAAGCTGCTCGGCATGCTGCCCGGCATGGGGCAGATCAAGGACCAGATCAACAACATCGACGAGCGCGACGTGGACCGCACCGCCGCGATCATCAAGTCGATGACCCCGGGCGAGCGCCAGGACCCGAACCTCATCAACGGCTCGCGCCGCGCCCGTATCGCCAAGGGCTCCGGCGTCGAGGTCAGCGCGGTCAAGAACCTGGTCGAGCGGTTCTTCGACGCCCGCAAGATGATGTCGCGCATGGCCCAGGGCGGCGGAATGCCCGGCATGCCGGGGATGCCCGGCATGGGTGGCGGCCCCGGCCGGCAGAAGAAGCAGGTCAAGCAGGCCAAGGGCAAGCGCAAGAGCGGCAACCCGATGAAGCGCAAGGCCGAGGAAGAGGCCGCCGCCGCACGCCGCGAGCAGGGCGCCCTCGGCCTCCCGTCCGCCGCCCAGGCCCCCGAGGACTTCGAACTGCCCGACGCCTTCAAGAAGTTCATGGGCTGACGGACGTACGGAACGGACCCGCCTCCTACGTACGTAGTACGTAAGCGCGTCTTACGAGAAGGGCCCGCGAGCCGACCGGCCGCGGGCCCTTCCGTATGTCCGCCCCCGTCCTCCGTCCAGGCCCCATCGGCCCATCCGGGAATGCCCTGGTCGCCGTGCTCTTCGATACTGGCCGTACTGGCCCAAGGAGAGCAGCGTGCCCACTCCCGTACCCCCGCGAGATCGCACCGACCAGCCGTGGCGCTCGGAGGGCGCGCCCCCGCCGCCTCCGCCGAAGCGGAAGATGCCCGGGGGCTGGGGCAGCCTGATCCTCACCGCTCTCGTCGTCTACCTGATCACCAATCTCATCCTGTCCTTCTTCAACGAGGGCAATGAGCCGACCCTGTCGTACACCGAGTTCAGCAAGCAGGTCGCGGCCGGGAACGTCGAGAAGATCTACGCCAAGGGCGACGCGATCCAGGGGCAGCTCAAGAGCGCGCAGGACCAGCCGAGCGGCGGTGGCAAGTACACGAAGTTCACCACCCAGCGGCCGACCTTCGCCGACGACGACCTGTGGGCGCAGCTGACCAAGCAGCAGGTCACGGTGACGGCCCAGCCGGTCGTCGAGCACCGCAGTTTTCTCTCCAACCTGCTGATCTCGCTCGCCCCGATGCTGCTGCTCGTCGTGCTGTGGCTGTTCATCGCCCGCCGGATGAGCGCGGGCCTCGGCGGCGGGATGCTGGGGCGCAAGGCGCCGCCCAGGCCCGTCGAGCTGACCGAGGACAAGCGGACCACGTTCGAGGACGTGGCGGGCATCGACGAGGTGGAGGGCGAGCTCAACGACGTCGTGGACTTCCTCAAGAACCCGGACGCCTACCGGCGGATGGGCGCCAAGATGCCCGGCGGTGTGCTGCTCGCGGGCCCGCCCGGCACCGGCAAGACACTGCTGGCCCGGGCCGTGGCGGGGGAGGCGGGGGTGCCGTTCTTCTCCGCGTCGGCCTCGGAGTTCATCGAGATGATCGTGGGCGTGGGTGCCTCGCGCGTACGTGAACTCTTCGCCGAGGCGCGCAAGGTGGCCCCCGCGATCATCTTCATCGACGAGATCGACACCATCGGACGCGCGCGTGGCGGGGGCGCCGGGATGGGCGGGCACGACGAGCGCGAACAGACGCTCAACCAGATCCTCACCGAGATGGACGGGTTCTCCGGGTCCGAGGGCGTCGTGGTCATCGCCGCCACCAACCGGGCCGACGTGCTCGACCCGGCGCTCACCCGGCCCGGCAGATTCGACAGGATCGTGCAGGTCAGCCCGCCCGACCGGGGCGGCCGCGAGTCGATCCTGAAGATCCACACCCGGGAGATCCCGATGGCCCCGGACGTCGACCTCGCCCAGCTGGCCCGCACCACCCCCGGCATGACCGGCGCCGAACTCGCCAACCTGGCCAACGAGGCGGCCCTGCTCGCCGTCAAACGCCGCCAGAGCGAGGTCACCCATTCGGACCTCTCCGACGCGCTGGAGAAGGTGCAGCTCGGCGCGGTGCGGCCGCTGGTGATGCCGCAGGAGGAGCGCCGGCGCACCGCGTACCACGAGAGCGGCCACGCCCTGCTCGGCATGCTCCAGCCCGGCGCCGACCCCGTCCGCAAGATCACCATCGTGCCCCGGGGGAGGGCGCTGGGCGTCACGCTCTCCACGCCCGACGCCGACAAGTACGCCTACACCGAGGACTATCTGCGCGGCCGGATCATCGGCGCGCTCGGCGGGATGGCGGCCGAGCACGTCGTCTTCGACGTCATCACGACGGGCGCCGAGAACGACCTCGAACAGGTCACCAACCTCGCGCGCGGCATGGTCGCCCGCTGGGGCATGAGCAAGAAGATCGGCCCACTCACCGCCCTGCCCAGCGACGCCCAGCAGGCGTACGGGCTCTCGGCCGCCCCGCAGACGCTGGACAACATCGACGGCGAGATGCGCCGCATCGTCGACGAGTGCTACGCCGAGGCCTGCCGCCTGCTGCGCGACAACCGCGCCCGCCTGGACGCGCTGGCCGAGGCGCTGCTGCAGAACGAGACGCTGGAGGAGGAGGCCGCCTACCGGGCTGCGGGCATCCCGCGCCTGGCCAAGAGCGAGTCCTGACCCCTTTCCTACGGCGTACGCGCGTCTCTTACGGCGTACGCGCGATCAGGTACCGGAAAATGTTCGGCATCCACACGGTCGCGTCCCGGCGCAGATACGGGTGGAGCGCCTCGGTGAGCTCCTTGACCACCTGGACGTGGTCGGTCGCCCGCTCGGCCGCGTCGAACAGGCCCGTCGACAGCAGCCCGCGCACCGCGCTCTCCATGTCCGCGTAGCCGAACGGGCACGCCACCCGCCCCGACCCGTCGGGCCGCAGACCGGCCCGGGACGCCACGTCCTCCAGGTCGTCGCGCAGGCTCGGCCGCCAGCGGGGCGCGTCGGTGAGGCGGGAGGCGATCCGCAGGACGCCGGAGGTGGCACACCGTTCCGGCGGGCCCCAGCCGGCCAGCACCACCGTGCCGCCGCGCTCCGCCAGCGGCACCGCGGCCGCGAGCGCCGGGGCCAGACCGTCGGAGTCGCCCGCCGCGCAGCCCACCGGTTCGAAGGCGGTCACGAGGTTGTACGGGGCCCCGTCGGGCCCTGCCGCAGCCGAGTCGTCCACCAGGCGGGTGCCGCCGCCGTCGCGGCCGCCGCCCCACACACCGTCCGGGAGCAGCCGTTCGCGGGCCAGCGACAGGCGCTCCGGGCGGCTGTCGACGCCCGTCACGCGCGCGCCGCGCGAGGCCGCGATCAACAGGGCGAGCCCGGAGCCGCAGCCCAGGCCCAGCAGCCGGGTGGCGGGTCCCACCTCCAGCCGCTCGTACACCGCTTCATAGAGCGGTACCAGCATCCGTTCCTGGATCTCGGCCCAGTCCCGGGCGCGGGCGCACGCCTGCGCCGGCGGGGCGGAGGCCGCCAAGGACTGATGCCGGACGAGCACAGGTGTCATGGAAAGCGCCCCAATCCGCAGAAGAGGTCAGCCGTGCACTGAATGACAGCCCCCGTACACGTGCGGTCGCACTCCCCCCGTATGCCAGGGAACTCCGCATCCGCCACCGCGTCCAGAGGGAGGGCGATTCACGTTCGGGGCCGCCGGGCCCGTACCATTCGCGCCATGGCAAAGGCACCCGTTCTCACGCCCCAGGCGGAAGACTTCCCCCGCTGGTACCAGGATCTGATCAACAAGGCCGAGCTCGCGGACAACGGTCCGGTGCGCGGCACCATGGTGATCCGACCGTACGGCTACGGCCTGTGGGAGCGGATGCAGCAGGAGATGGACGCACGCATCAAGGACGCGGGCGCCCAGAACGCGTACTTCCCGCTCTTCATCCCCCAGTCTTACCTGACTCGCGAGGCGGAGCACGTCGAGGGCTTCGCGCCCGAGCTCGCGGTGGTCACGCACGGTGGCGGCAAGGAGCTCGAAGAGCCCGTCGTGGTGCGCCCCACCTCCGAGACGATCATCAACGACTACTTCTCCAAGTGGGTGCAGAGCTACCGGGACCTGCCGCTGCTCATCAACCAGTGGGCCAACGTGGTCCGTTGGGAGATGCGGCCGCGCGTCTTCCTCCGTACGAGTGAGTTCCTCTGGCAGGAGGGCCACACCGCGCACGCTTCTTATGAAGACGCCCGCGACTACGCGGCGCGCATCCACAAGGACGTGTACGCGGACTTCATGATCAACGTGCTGGGCATCGACGTGGTCCTCGGCCGCAAGACGCCCAAGGAGCGCTTCGCCGGCGCCATCAACACCCTCACGCTCGAAGGCATGATGGGCGACGGCAAGGCCCTGCAGATGGGCACCAGCCACGAGCTGGGCACCAACTTCGCCAAGGCCTTCAACACCCAGTACCTGTCCAAGGACGGCAAGCAGGAACTCGTCTGGCAGACCTCCTGGGGCGTCTCCACCCGCATGGTCGGCGGTCTGATCATGTCGCACGGCGACGACAACGGCCTGCGCGTGCCGCCGCGGCTCGCCTCCGTCCAGGTCGTCGTCATGGCCATCAAGGGCGACGAGGCCGTCGCCAAGGTCCGCGAGCTCGGTGACCGCCTGAAGGCCGCGGGCATCCGCGTGCAGGTCGACGACCGTGTGGACACCCCGTTCGGCCGCCGCGCGGTGGACTGGGAGCTCAAGGGCGTGCCCGTACGCGTCGAGATCGGCCCGCGCGACCTGGAGGCCGGCACCGCGATGCTGGCCCGCCGCATCCCCGGCGGCAAGGAGCCCGTCTCCATCGACGCGCTCGCCGAACTGCTGCCCACCGTCCTCGAAGAGGACCAGGCGCAGCTGCTGCGCGAGTCCCGCGAGCGCCGCGAAGCCCGTACGAGTGAGGTCGCCACCATCGAGGAGGCCGCCGAGGCCGCCACCTCCGGCGGCTGGGCGCGCATCCCGTGGGCGACGCTCGGCGCCGAGGGCGAGGCCAAGCTGGCCGAGCAGGCGGTGTCCGTACGGTGTCTGGTCGCCGAGGACGGGTCGGTCCCCGAGGCCGACGACGCACCCGGTACCGTCGCGATCGTCGCGCGCGCGTACTGACGGCCCACCGGCCCGTCCCGGTCGGCCGAAAACGCCTCTTGCGCAACGGCCGGTTCCCGTAATCCCGGCGCGTGGACATCATCTACGCGCCGGGGCGTACGCGCCGCTACGTACTACCTTGGTGTGAGCTGTGAGGCTTCTCCGCAGATCAGCGCACCCGCCCTCGTCCGGACGCATCAACGGCAACTGACGGGTACGTGCAAATTATTTGGGATGCCCCGGAATAGGAACACCGGGGCACTCCGGCTCGTTGTCACGACGTGAGCACGACACCACCTGTTCTCGCCGCAGAGCTGGCGCAGGCGTGGGCCGACATTCAGCGGTACCACCCCGAGCTGCCCGACCTTGCCGCGCCCGAGTCCCTGATCGGAGAGTCCTCGTCCGCCTGTGGCGCCGAGCTCTCCTTCGAGCGACTGCTTCATGAAGCAGTCCACGGCATTGCCGCCGCCCGGGGTGTCCGCGACACCTCCCGGGCCGGCCGCTACCACAACCGCAGATTCCTGGCCATCGCCGAGGAGTTGGGCCTGGACCATCCCGAGGAGCCGCACCCCAGCAGCGGATTCTCGCTGGTCGCGCTGAACCCCGAGGCACGGCGCCGCTACCGGCCGACCATCGAACGGCTCCAGCGCGCCCTGAAGGCCCACACCGTCGCCACGGCCGCCGACACCAAGCGCTCCTTCAGAGGACCGGCCGCCCGGCACGGCTCCTCCGGCGGCGGCGTGCGCGTCAAGGCGGTCTGCGACTGCGGCCGCAATGTGCGCGTCGTCCCGTCCGTGCTCGCCCAGGCGCCGATCGTCTGCGGCGGCTGCGGCAAGCCGTTCCGTATCCCCGAGGTCGTGGCAGCGGCGAGCTGATCCCGGGCCGGCTGCCGGACGATCCGCGCAGCCGCCGGTCAGCCGCCGCCCGGCCGCCCGGGGGTGCCCCACGGACCCCCGGCGTGCGCGGCGCCGGCATGTGGCACAATGACTAGCTGTACTCGACAGCCGCATAGGAACCCTCTCGCCTCCGGCTGACGCGTCCATCGGGCACTTTGAGTACCGCAACCCCACGTGGCATCCCGTTGTGCCCCACCACGTCAAGACCAGGAGACACCACTCCAGTGGCAGTCAAGATCAAGCTCAAGCGCCTCGGCAAGATTCGCCAGCCGCACTACCGCATCGTCATCGCCGACTCGCGCACCCGCCGCGATGGCCGCGCGATCGAGGAAATCGGTCTGTACCACCCGACGTACAACCCGTCGCGCATCGAGGTCGACTCGGAGCGCGCCCAGTACTGGCTGTCCGTCGGCGCCCAGCCGACCGAGCCGGTCCTCGCCATCCTGAAGCTCACCGGCGACTGGCAGAAGCACAAGGGCCTGCCGGCCCCCGCGCCGCTGCTGCAGCCGGTCACGAAGGAGAGCAAGCGCCGCTCCTTCGACGAGTTCGCCAAGTCCCTCGAGGGCGACGACGCCAAGGGTGAGGCCATCACCCCCAAGGCCAAGAAGGCTGACAAGAAGGCGGACGAGGCTCCGGCCGACGCCGCCGAGTCGACCGAGGCCTGAGCATGCTCGAGGAGGCTCTTGAGCACCTCGTGAAGGGCATCGTCGACAACCCCGACGACGTGCAGGTTGCCTCGCGCACCCTGCGCCGCGGGCGCGTGCTGGAGGTCCGGGTCCACCCCGACGACCTCGGCAAGGTGATCGGCCGCAACGGCCGCACCGCTCGCGCCCTGCGGACCGTCGTGGGGGCGCTCGGTGGCCGTGGCATCCGCGTCGACCTCGTCGACGTGGACCAGGTCCACTGAAAAATCTGGTCGTTTCATTGTGATGCGCCGGCTCGGGCCGGGGAGGGCTTCGGCCAGCCCCGGCCCGCAGTCGTCTGTAGAACACACACGTCTGCAGAGCAACGCGTCTTTAGAACACAGGCGTTTTCCGAGCACATGCCGCAGGGCACCCGACAGGAGAGTTGAACGACGTGCAGCTGGTAGTCGCGCGGGTCGGCCGCGCCCACGGCATCAAGGGCGAGGTCACCGTCGAGGTGCGCACCGACGAGCCGGAGCTGCGGCTCGCGCCCGGCGCCGTACTGGCCACGGACCCGGCGTCCACCGGGCCGCTCACCATCGAGACGGGCCGCGTCCACAGCGGCCGGCTGCTGCTGCGCTTCGCGGGCGTGCACGACCGCACCGCCGCCGAGGCGCTGCGCAACACGCTGCTCATCGCCGACGTGGACCCGGAGATGCGTCCCGAAGAGGACGACGAGTACTACGACCACCAGCTCATCGACCTCGACGTGGTCCTCGCCGACGGCACCGAGGTCGGCCGGATCACCGAGATCTCGCACCTGCCGTCGCAGGACCTGTTCATCGTGGAGCGCCCCGACGGCACCGAGGTCATGATCCCGTTCGTCGGCGAGATCGTCGCCGAGATCGACCTGGACGAGCAGCGGGCCGTCATCACGCCGCCGCCCGGCCTGATCGACGACCGCGCGGAGATCGTCTCCACCCGGGACGCCGAGGCGGAAGCCGCGGCCGAAGCCGAGGCGGCCTCGGCCAAGGAATCCGGCGAGGACTCCATCAAGGACTCCAGCGGGGACGACGCCTGATGCGGCTCGACGTCGTCACGATCTTCCCCGAGTACCTGGAACCGCTGAACGTCTCCCTCGTCGGCAAGGCACGCGCGCGTGGCCAGCTCGACGTCCAGGTGCACGACCTGCGGCAGTGGACGCATGACCGGCACAACACGGTCGACGACACCCCGTACGGCGGCGGCCCCGGCATGGTCATGAAGACCGACCCGTGGGGCGACTGCCTCGACGACACGCTCGCGAGCGGGTACGAGGCGGGCGCGCACGGCCCCGTCATGGTCGTGCCCACGCCCAGCGGGCGCCCCTTCACCCAGGAACTCGCCGTCGAGCTCTCCGCCAAGCCGTGGCTGATCTTCACGCCCGCGCGCTACGAGGGCATCGACCGCCGCGTCATGGACGAGTACGCGACCCGGATGCCGGTGTACGAGGTGTCCATCGGCGACTACGTCCTGGCGGGCGGGGAAGCCGCCGTACTGGTGATCACCGAGGCCGTGGCGCGACTGCTGCCCGGCGTGCTCGGCAACGCCGAGTCCCACCGCGACGACTCCTTCGCCCCCGGCGCCATGGCCAACCTCCTGGAGGGCCCGGTCTACACCAAGCCCCCCGAGTGGCGCGGCCGCGGCATCCCGGACGTCCTGCTCAGCGGCCACCACGGCAAGATCGCCCGGTGGCGCCGCGACGAGGCGTTCCGGCGCACCGCCGAGAACCGGCCCGACCTGATCGAGCGGTGCGAGGCGTCCGCCTTCGACAAGAAGGACCGCGAAACGCTGAGCATCATGGGCTGGCAGCCCACCGACGACGGCCGATTTTGGCGCAGGCCCCGAGCCGTGGAAGAATAGGCGGCTGCTGTACGCCCGACTGCGCCCCTGCCACAGGGGGACCGTCGCACACCGGGTGGCACAGCTCCCGAACTCTCATCGAAAACCCGCCCGGCGACCTGTGGCGTCGTGCGAAGAAAGCAGACGAAGAACATGTCTCACCTGCTCGACTCCGTCAACGCGGCCACGCTGCGCTCCGACGTCCCGGCCTTCCGCCCCGGTGACACCGTCAACGTTCACGTCCGCGTGATCGAGGGCAACCGCTCCCGTATCCAGCAGTTCAAGGGTGTCGTCATCCGCCGTCAGGGCTCGGGCGTCTCCGAGACCTTCACGGTCCGCAAGGTCTCCTTCTCCGTCGGCGTCGAGCGCACCTTCCCGGTGAACTCCCCGATCTTCGAGAAGATCGAGCTCGTCACCCGCGGTGACGTCCGCCGCGCGAAGCTGTACTACCTGCGCGAGCTCCGCGGCAAGGCCGCGAAGATCAAGGAGAAGCGCGACAACTGAGCTCAGGCTCGGGGGTGAGCCACCGCTCACCCACTCGCGTACGGGTCCACAGGCCGGGCGGATAGGCTCTGCCCCCGATGGACACCGAAGCACAGCACACGGAGCGCGACCTCCCCTCCACCCCTCAGCCGGGGCCGGAGCGGGGGTCGCGCTCCGCGCGTTTTCCCGCCCTCGCCGGCCACCTGGAAGGGCCCTGGCGCAAGGCCGTGGCCCTGCTCGCGCTGTGCCTGGTCTTCCTGCTGCTGCTCAGCCACTTCGTCGTCCAGCCCTTCGTCATCCCCAGCGGCTCCATGGAACCCACCCTGAAGGTGGGCGACCGGGTGCTCGTCGACAAGCTGGCGTACCGTTTCGGCGGCCATCCCGCGCGCGGTGACGTCGTCGTCTTCGACGGCCGGGGCTCGTTCACGGACGAGCCGCCGGAGGGGAACTGGGTGGGCAGGGCCCTTCGTTCAGCGGTTGCGTCCCTCGGGCTTCGTGAGTCCGAGGGGAACGTGTACGTGAAGCGCGTCGTCGGTGTCGGCGGCGACCGGATCGTGTGCTGCGACAAGGGCGGGAGGCTCCGGGTGAACGGGACACCGGTGACCGAGGAGTACGTGTACCCGGGCGACACCCCGTCCCAGGTGCCGTTCGACATCGTCGTGCCCGACGGCACCCTGTTCGTCCTGGGCGACCACCGCTCCCACTCCAGCGACTCCCGCGACCACCTGGGCTCACCGGGCGGCGGCATGGTGCCGGTCGACCATGTGGTGGGGCGCGTCGACTGGATCGGCTGGCCCGTCGGCCGCTGGTCGCAGGTTCCCGGCTCTGGCGCCTTCGCGCGCGTGGGCTCACCGGGCGGCGCCCATGGGTAACCGGGGGCGCCCGCGCTCGGGCGGCCGCTCGACGCCTCCGCCTCCGGTGGACGAGCCGCTGCCCACGGGGACGCGGAGTACGTCGCGGGTCGCGCCGCCGGTCTCCGAACCCGCGGCCGCGTCCGGGTCGGCCGGCGAGAGCTTCGAGCCGAGTGCCGGGGGATTCGATCCGGTGCCCGCCGCGACGGCCGAGGACTTCGAACCGGCCGGGCCCGCCGAGCCGTCGACGTCGTCGTCCGGGGCGGGCGGGGGCGACTTCGACCGTCCGCCGGGCCGCCGGGCCCAGCAGGGCCGGGCCGACCGGCGCAGGCTCGCCCGCAAGGTGAAGCGGCGCCGACGCAGGTCCGCAGTACGGGAGATACCCCTGCTCGTCGGGGTGGCGCTGCTGATCGCCCTCGTGCTGAAGACGTTCCTCGTGCAGGCCTTCGTGATCCCGTCCGGCTCGATGCAGGACACCATCACCATCGGCGACCGGGTGCTCGTCGACAAGCTCACGCCCTGGTTCGGCTCGAAGCCGCAGCGCGGGGACGTGGTGGTCTTCAAGGACCCCGGCGGCTGGCTGAAGGACGAGAAGAAGACCACCGGCGGCAGCGACCCGGTGGTCGTCAAACAGGTCAAGCAGGCCCTGACCTTCATCGGACTGCTGCCCTCCGACAACGAACAGGACCTCATCAAACGGGTCATCGCCGTCGGCGGGGACACGGTCAGGTGCTGCGACGCGAACGGCAAGGTCACCGTCAACGGCGTACCGCTCGACGAGCCGTATGTGCAGGCGGGCAACCCGCCGTCGAAGATCCCGTTCGAGGTGAAGGTGCCGCCGGGCAGGCTCTTCGTGATGGGCGACCACCGCTCGAATTCGGCCGATTCCCGCTTCCACCTCAACGAGGCGTACCACGGGACGGTCTCCGAGGACGGGGTCATCGGACGGGCCGTCGTCATCGCCTGGCCGTTCGACCGCTGGCGGCGTCTGGAAGAACCCGGGACATTCGGCTCGGTGCCGGACGC
Source organism: Streptomyces sp. CBMA152 (assembly GCF_014596475.1). Taxonomy (GTDB): domain Bacteria; phylum Actinomycetota; class Actinomycetes; order Streptomycetales; family Streptomycetaceae; genus Streptomyces. The sequence goes on from NZ_MECJ01000023.1 coordinate 60,429, forward strand.
GCCCGGCAGGTCGGACACCGCGCGAGGTGCGTCGCATAGGGTGTCCTCCCGGGATCCGGCTGCGGATTCCGACAAAACGCATGAACTGATGTCAATCGATTCGATGTCGAACGAACCGATATCGAACGAAGCGATCCGGCCCCCGAGCCCTGCGGAACTCCCGCTCGTTATGGGAGTGGTGGGCCTGCGTCTGGCATGGCGCGGGCGGTGGCACGGAGTGAGGAGTGGATGTGGGGGATTTGGCGGTCGGCGCACGATCCGGACACGACGAGCCCGAGGAGCGGCCGGAACGGCCCGCCGATTCTCCCGCACAGGCTCAGGCCGACAGCGGCGGTGGAGGCATCGAGGGCACCGGCCCCGGCGATGACGGGAAGCCGGACGGCGAAGGGCGCAGCCCCAAGAAGCCGCGTTCCTTCTGGAAGGAACTGCCCCTGCTCATCGGCATCGCGCTGATCCTCGCGCTGCTGATCAAGACGTTCTTCGTGCAGGCGTTCTCGATCCCCTCCGACTCGATGCAGGACACCCTGCAGCGCGGCGACCGGGTGCTCGTGGACAAGCTGACGCCGTGGTTCGGCGCCACGCCCAAGCGCGGCGAGGTCGTCGTCTTCCACGACCCGGGCGGCTGGCTGGAGGACCAGAAACCGGCCGAGCCCAACGTGGTGCAGAAGTTCCTCAGCTTCATCGGGCTGATGCCGTCCGCCGAGGAGAAGGACCTGATCAAGCGGGTCATCGCGACCGGCGGCGACACGGTGGAGTGCAAGAAGGGCGGCCCGGTCAAGGTCAACGGCCACGCCCTGAACGAGCCGTACATCTTCCCCGGCGACAGCGCCTGCGACGACATGCCGTTCGGCCCGATCAAGGTCCCCAAGGGCCGGATCTGGGTGATGGGCGACCACCGGCAGAACTCGCTGGACTCCCGCTACCACCAGGAGCTGCCCGGCGGCGGCACCGTCTCCGACGGCGAAGTCGTGGGCCGCGCCTTCACCATCGCCTGGCCGCTCAACCGCATCGACTGGCTGGGCATCCCGGGCACCTTCGACCAGAAGGGCCTCAGCGGCATGGCGTCGAGCGCGCCGGTCGCGGCCGGGCTGGCCGGTGCCGTGCCGATCGTGCTGTGGCGCCGCCGCAGGCTCACCCGGCAGAGTGACGCGATCGACCGCACCGAGCTGAGCCGCGAGGGCTGACCCGGCGGGATACCGCCGGGTAGGGTGCCGTCCCAGATCGTCGATCTCCGGACCCGCGCGCACAGCGCGGGCGGCCGGGGGAGGAGCACTGGGATGAGCGGAACAGGACGTACGGGCGACGGCCGCGGCCGCGGTCTCGGCAATCTGCTGTCGGGGCTGGCCGTGGCCGTCGGCTGTGTGCTCTTCCTCGGCGGCTTCGCCTGGGGAGCCGTGGAGTACAAGCCGTACACGGTGCCCACCCAGTCCATGAACCCGACGGTCAAGGCGGGCGACCGCGTCCTCGCGCAGCGCATCGACGGCGCCGACGTGAAGCGCGGCGACGTGGTGATCTTCAAGGACAAGGTCTGGGGCAACGTCCCCATGGTCAAGCGCGTCGTCGGCATAGGCGGCGACACCGTCAAGTGCTGCGATGAGGGCGGCAAACTCACTGTCAACGGCAAACCGATCGACGAACCGTATCTGCACGGCACGGCCCCCTCCACGACCAAGTTCAGCGCCACCGTCCCCAAGGACCAGCTCTTCCTCCTCGGCGACGAACGCGATGTCTCGCTGGACTCCCGGGTCCACCTGGAGGACGCGGCCAGCGGGTCCGTACCGCGCTCCGCCGTCAGCGCGCGCGTGGACGCCATCGCCTGGCCACTGGACGGCATGCTGAAGCGCCCGACGGGCTTCAAGGCCCTGCCGGGCGGCATCTCACAGCCCGGGCCGCTGATGCTCGTGGTGGTCGCCATCGTCGTCGGGACGGTCCTCATCGTCCTGGGAGCGGCGTACGGGCCGGTGGCCCGCCGCCTCGGCAGGCGCGGGGCCGGGAGCCGGCGGGAGGTGCCGGTCGGTGGGGCGTGAGACGGGTCCGCCCGGCGGGCCGGGTCCGGCGGATTCGCGGGGCGTGGCGGACGGGTCCGGTTCGGCGGGTGAGCGGGGCCCGGCCTCGGCCGGAGAGCTGCCCGGCGAGCCCCGCAAGGTCGCCCGGGTCGTATTGCTCGATCCGCAGGACCGCATTCTGCTGATGCACGGTTACGAACCGGACGATCCCTCCGACACCTGGTGGTTCACCCCGGGCGGCGGCCTGGAGGGCGACGAGACCCGGGCCGAGGCGGCCCTGCGCGAACTGGCCGAGGAGACCGGGATCACGGACGTGGAGCTCGGGCCGGTGCTGTGGCGGCGGATGTGCTCGTTCCCGTTCGACGGCCGCCGCTGGGACCAGGACGAGTGGTACTACCTGGCCCGTACGACGCAGACCGAGGCCGCGCCGACAGGCCTCACCGAGCTGGAACAACGCAGTACCGCGGGGCTGAGGTGGTGGACCTCCGCCGAACTGTCGGCGGCCCATGAGACGGTGTACCCGACCAGACTCGCCGAGCTGCTGCGCACGCTGCTCGACGAGGGTCCTCCGCGTACGCCGGTGGTCCTGGCTCCGGAAATCGTCTAGGTATCCGGGGGGCTGACGCACAATAGGGGGACGCACGGCTGAAGGGGAACATGCCATGAGCGCCGAGGACCTCGAAAAGTACGAGACCGAGATGGAGCTGAAGCTCTACCGGGAGTACCGCGACGTCGTCGGTCTGTTCAAATACGTGATCGAGACCGAGCGGCGTTTCTACCTCACCAACGACTACGAGATGCAGGTGCACTCGGTCCAGGGCGAGGTGTTCTTCGAGGTGTCGATGGCCGATGCCTGGGTCTGGGACATGTACAGGCCGGCCCGGTTCGTCAAGCAGGTGCGGGTCCTCACGTTCAAGGACGTGAACATCGAGGAGCTCAACAAGAGCGACCTCGAACTTCCGGGCGGCTGATCACACTCGTTCGGGTGGCGGGGTTTTCCACAACGCCCGGGTTATCCACCAAGATCCACTCGATCGCGGCGGGTGCGTGACAGTCGGTACCGGAGGTGGTGCCGAATGAACGCACGAGGAGCACTCGGACAGTACGGCGAAGACCTGGCGGCCAGGCTGCTGGCCGACGCCGGAATGACCGTGGTCGCCCGCAACTGGCGGTGCGGCAGGACCGGAGAGATCGACATCGTCGCCCGCGACGGTGACGTGCTGGTGGTCTGCGAGGTCAAGACCCGCAGAGCCGGCGCGTTCGAACACCCCATGGCGGCCGTCACCCCGGCCAAGGCCGAGCGGCTCAGACACCTGGCCGAGCGATGGCTCGCCGACCACGGCGGACCGCCACCGGGCGGCGTCCGCATCGACCTGGTCGGAGTCGTCCTGCCCGACCGGGGCGCACCGCAGGCCGAGCACGCGCGGGGGGTGGCCTGAATGGGATTCGCCCGCACCTGCTCCGTCGCGCTCGTCGGAGTCGAAGGCGTCGTCGTCGAAGTCCAGGCCGACCTCGAACCGGGCGTCGCCGCCTTCACCCTCGTCGGCCTGCCCGACAAAAGCCTCAGCGAAAGCCGCGACCGCGTCAGAGCCGCCGTCGTCAACTCCGGCGCCGACTGGCCCCAGAAGAAACTCACCGTCGGCCTCAGCCCCGCCTCCGTCCCCAAGGGCGGCAGCGGCTTCGACCTCGCCGTGGCCTGCGCGGTCCTCGGCGCCGCCGAGCGCATCGACCCCCGCGAGCTCGCCGACCTGGTGATGATCGGAGAGCTCGGACTCGACGGCCGCGTGCGCCCCGTGCGCGGCATCCTGCCCGCCGTCCTCGCCGCCGCCGAAGCCGGATACCAGCAGGTCGTCGTGCCCGAACAGACAGCGGCCGAAGCGTCCTTGGTGCCCGGCATCTCCGTCCTCGGCGTACGGAGCCTGCGCCAGCTCATCGCCGTCCTCACCGACGAACCCGTGCCCGAGGAGGAACCCGCCGAAGAGGGCAGACCCGACGCCATGCTCGCGGGCCTGGTAGTACCGGGCGCCGGCGTCGGCACCGGTCTGTCCGCCGACGCCGACAGCAGCCCGCCCGACCTCGCCGACGTCGCCGGACAGCACGGCGCCCGCACCGCCCTGGAAGTCGCCGCCGCCGGCGGCCATCACCTGATGCTGTACGGACCGCCGGGCGCGGGCAAAACCATGCTCGCCGAACGGCTCCCCGGCATCCTGCCGCCGCTCACCCGCCAGGAATCCCTCGAAGTCACCGCGATCCACTCGGTCGCGGGCATCCTTCCCCCGGGCAAACCCCTGGTCCGCAAAGCGCCCTACTGCGCGCCCCACCACTCGGCGACCATGCAGTCCCTGGTCGGCGGAGGCAACGGCTTACCGCGGCCCGGAGCTGTCTCCCTAGCCCACCGGGGCGTGCTGTTCCTGGATGAGGCCCCGGAGTTCACGGGCAAGGCCCTCGACTCCCTGCGCCAGCCCCTGGAAGCCGGACACGTCATCGTCGCCCGCAGCGCCGGCGTCGTGCGCCTGCCCGCCCGCTTCCTGATGATCCTCGCCGCCAACCCCTGCCCCTGCGGGCGCCACACCCTGCACGGCGCGGGCTGCGAATGCGCCCCGTCCATGATCCGCCGCTACCAGTCCCGGCTCTCCGGACCGCTCCTGGACCGCGTCGACCTGCGCGTCGAGGCCGAGCCCGTCCGGCGCGAGGACCTGCTCGCCCAGGGCGGGCGCGGCGAATCCACGGCGGTGGTCGCCGAACGCGTCCTGGCCGCCCGCGAACGGGCCGCCGCCCGCCTCGCGGGCACCCCCTGGACCACCAACAGCGAAGTCCCCGGACACGAACTGCGCACCCGCTGGGTGACCGCCCCCGGCGCCCTCGCCGCAGCCGAACGCGACATGGAACGCGGCCTGCTCACCGCCCGCGGCCTCGACCGCGTCCTGCGCGTCGCCTGGACCATCGCGGACCTCTGCGGCAAGGACCGCCCGGACGAGAACCACATCGGGCTCGCCCTGGAACTGAGAACCGGCATCTCGCGGGGTGCGCCGATGCCGGTGGGAGGCGCGGGGTGAACGACGACGAGGCCTGGTCGGGAGGGCGGAGGAGGGACGAGCCGGTGGACGCAGAGTCGGCCGGTGGCGGTGGCGGTGGCGGTGGCGATGCCGGTACCCGGCCGGTTGGCGCCGACGCCGTGACGGTCGGCGCGGCCGACGGCGAGCGGCTCGCGCGGGTCGCGCTGACCCGGGTCATCGAGCCCGGCGACGAACGCGGTGGCCGCTGGCTGCGCACCTACGGCGCCGTGGAGCTGATGCGGCGCCTCACCTCGCCCGAGGACCCCGATGCCCCGCTCACCGGAGCAAGCACCGCACGGCTCGCCAGCTACCGCAGACGCGCGGCCGCCGCCGACCCCGAGCGGGACCTCGCCACCCTGGCCGACATCGGCGGGCGGTTCGTCTGCCCCGGGGACGGCGAATGGCCCGGGCAGCTCGACGACCTCGGCGACGCCCGGCCCGTCGGACTCTGGCTGCGGGGCCCGGCCGACCTGCGGATATGGGCACTGAGATCGGTCGCGGTGGTCGGCGCCCGCGCCTGTACGCCCTACGGCGCCCACATGGGCGCCGGCCTCGGCGCCGGGCTCGCCGAAAAAGGCTGGGTGGTGGTGTCCGGCGCGGCGGCAGGGGTGGACGGCGCGGCCCATCGCGGCGCCCTCGCCGCGGGCGGCGCCACCATCGCCGTACTCGCCAGCGGAGTCGATGTCGTCTACCCGCGCGGCCACACGGAGTTGATCGGCCGTATCGCCGAACAGGGCGTCCTCGTGGCGGAGTTGCCGCCCGGTGACCACCCCACGCCGAGCCGGTTCATCCTGCGCAACCGCGTGATCGCCGCGCTCACCCGGGGCACGGTCGTCGTCGAGGCCGCGTACCGCAGTGGCTCCCTCGCCACCGCCCGCACCGCGCAACGCCTCGGCCGTCACACCATAGGAGTGCCCGGACCCGCCACCAGTGGACTCTCGGCCGGAGTGCACGAACTGCTGCGCGGTGAGGCCGTCCTGGTCACCGACGCCGCCGAAATCGTCGAACTCGTCGGAGAGATGGGCGAGCTCGCCCCCGCGCGCCACGGCCCCGTCCTGCCCAGAGACCTCCTCGGCCCCGCCACCGCACGCGTACTCGACGCCCTGCCAGGCCACGGCGAAGCCCCCGTACGGGCCATCGCCCGCGACGCAGCCACCACCGAGGACGAAGCGCTCAACCGGCTCTACGAACTCCACTCGCTGGGGTTCGTCGAACGTGAAGGCGACCGCTGGCGGTTGACGTCAAGCGCGCTCCGCCTGCCGGGCGCGCGGCGAGGCGGTGCTTGACCTGGAGCATTCGGGTGAAAAGGTAAGGCCGATGACCACCGAGGGCCGCATCGCAGCGCTTTCGGGGCCGACGCACCCCGCGACGGCCCCGAACCGCGCCTGCCACCCGCCGCCCCCACCGCGCAAGGTCTACCCACCCGGCGTTCGCGCACCGCGACAGCCCGGTCACGCTACGCTCACGAGGGCCCCGCATCAGAAACAGCTTCCCGCACACGTCACAGCAGAACGGCTCAAGGCAACGAATGCCCCAGCACACCTCCGGGTCTGATCGCACGGCAGCTCCCCCCGCTGCCCGCGCCGGCGGCACCGTGCGACCACCGGCGCCCTCGTCCGTCGACGAACTGTGGCGCTCGTACAAGAACAGCGGCGACGAGCGCCTGCGCGAGCAGCTGATCCTGCACTACTCACCGCTGGTGAAGTACGTCGCGGGCCGGGTGAGCGTAGGACTGCCCTCCAACGTCGAGCAGGCCGACTTCGTCTCCTCCGGAGTCTTCGGACTCATCGACGCCATCGAGAAGTTCGACATCGAACGGGCCATCAAGTTCGAGACCTACGCCATCACCCGCATCCGCGGCGCGATGATCGACGAACTCCGCGCACTCGACTGGATCCCGCGCTCCGTACGCCAGAAGGCCCGCGCCGTCGAACGCGCCTACGCCACCCTGGAAGCGCAACTGCGCCGCACCCCCTCGGAGAGCGAAGTCGCCACCGAGATGGGCATCGCCGTCGAGGAACTGCACGCCGTATTCAGCCAGTTGTCCCTCGCCAACGTGGTCGCGCTCGAAGAACTGCTGCACGTCGGCGGTGAGGGCGGCGACCGGCTCAGCCTCATGGACACTCTTGAGGACACCGCGGCCGACGACCCCGTCGAGGTCGCCGAGGGCCGCGAACTGCGGCGACTGCTCGCCCGCGCCATCAACACGCTCCCCGAGCGCGAGAAGACAGTCGTCACCCTCTACTACTACGAAGGGCTCACCCTCGCCGAGATCGGCAACGTCCTCGGGGTCACCGAGAGCCGGGTCAGCCAGATCCACACCAAATCCGTACTCCAGCTGCGGGCCAAGCTGGCCGACGTAGGCCGCTGAGCACCGCCCCGGAATCCTCCCCGCCCCCATCCGCTTACAGCGGCCCGGCCGTACAGTGGACCGGTGCCAAGGATTCGAGCGGCCTCGGTGGCCGAGCACCGCACCATGCAGCGTGCCGCACTGCTGGACGCCGCACGCGCCCTGCTGTCCGAGGGCGGCACCGAAGCCCTGACCTTCCCGGCCCTGGCCGAGCGCACCGGGCTCGCCCGGTCCTCCGTGTACGAGTACTTCCGCTCCCGGGCCGCCGTGGTGGAAGAGCTGTGCTCCGTCGACTTCCCGTTCTGGGCCGCCGACGTCGAAGCCGCGATGCAGCAGGCCGCCGACCCCGAGGGCAAGGTCGCCGCGTACGTACGCCGCCAGCTCGAACTCGTCGGCGACCGGCGCCACCGGGCCGTCGTCGCCATCTCCGCCAGCGAACTCGACGCCGGCGCCCGCGAGAAGATCCGCGCCGCCCACGGCGGCCTCATCGCCATGATCGTCGAAGCCCTCGGCGAACTCGGCCACACCCAGCCCCGACTCGCGGCCCTGCTGCTCCAGGGCGTGGTCGACGCGGCGGTGCGCCGCATCGAACTGGGCGCGGCGGAAGACCCGGCGGCCATCACGGACGCGGCGGTGGGGATGGCACTGCGGGGCGTGGTCGGCTAAATCGGCCTGTGGGGAGGGGGCCTCCCCCCCCGCCCCCCTCCCACCCCCGCCCCGCCCCCGATCACCTCACCCCCTCACCCCACCTCCACCTCCACCCCAAACACCGGCAGCAGCCGCGCATGCCCCCGCCGCACAAGAACCAGCGGGTTCAGATACGAGTCCCCCCGCCTGAGCCCCCAGTGCAGGCACCCCTCCGCGCAGTGCCACGGTCCCGCGTCCAGGACCGCGACCGGTTGCCCGGCCGTAACTCGTTCGCCCGGGTGGACCAGCGCGCGCACCGGTTCGTATGTGGTGCGCAGCGGTGGGCTTCCGGACCCGTCGAGGGTGATCGTCAGTACGCCCTGCCCCGCGACGGGGCCCGCGAAGGTGACCCGGCCCGGCGCCACCGCACGGATCTCCGTGCCCGGTGGTGCCGCCAGGTCGACGCCCCGGTGGCCGGGGCCGTACGGCGTGGCGGGCGGTTCCCAGCCCCGTTTCACCACGGGCGGACCGGGCACAGGCCACAGTCCGCCTCCGGCAAAGCCAGCAGGACGGGGCCCCGGCACCTGAACCGAGTCACCAAGGCCAGCCGGACGGGCCACCGGCACCCGAGCCGAGCCGCCGGGCCCACCCATCGACCCAGCCAGCCCACCCCCTGGCACCACAGGCCCCACCGGCCCCACAGAGGACGTGACAACCAACGCGAGCAAAGTGCAGTACGTGCGGTACATGGAAAAATGATGGCGGCCGAACCGGAATCCCGATGATCATGGGCCGGATCTGTGGATAACCAGGCCGTTGTGGATAGTGCCGTCACCCGGCACTGTCACGGTCCCGTACACTTCTTGTGGCGATCCGGGTCACCGGGTCGACTTCGCACGCCCCGCCAGTGGTCCACTTCTGATCCGTCAGAGGTCAAGGTCACCGGCCGCGTCTCTCGGTCCTTCACCTGTTCAGTCCGGTGCGGGGCACGGCGCATCGGGGCGTCAGGCGCGGCAGCCGACCGGCCGCCGCGGTAACCGAGTACCTCAAGGAGTACGGCCATGGCCGTCGTCACGATGCGGGAGCTGCTGGAGAGCGGCGTCCACTTCGGTCACCAGACCCGTCGCTGGAACCCGAAGATGAAGCGCTTCATCTTCACCGAGCGCAACGGCATCTACATCATCGACCTGCTCCAGTCGCTGTCGTACATCGACCGCGCCTACGAGTTCGTCAAGGAGACCGTCGCGCACGGCGGCTCCATCATGTTCGTGGGTACGAAGAAGCAGGCCCAGGAGGCCATCGCGGAGCAGGCGACTCGCGTGGGCATGCCCTACGTGAACCAGCGCTGGCTCGGCGGCATGCTGACCAACTTCTCCACCGTCTACAAGCGTCTGCAGCGCCTCAAGGAGCTTGAGCAGATCGACTTCGAGGACGTCGCGGCCTCGGGTCTCACCAAGAAGGAGCTCCTGGTCCTCTCGCGTGAGAAGGCCAAGCTGGAGAAGACCCTCGGTGGTATCCGCGAGATGTCGAAGGTCCCCAGCGCCGTCTGGATCGTCGACACCAAGAAGGAGCACATCGCCGTCGGTGAGGCGCGCAAGCTCCACATCCCGGTCGTCGCGATCCTCGACACCAACTGTGACCCCGACGAGGTCGACTACAAGATCCCGGGCAACGACGACGCGATCCGCTCCGTCACCCTGCTCACCCGCGTGATCGCCGACGCCGTCGCCGAGGGCCTCATCGCCCGTTCCGGCGTCGCCACCGGTGACTCGAAGCCGGGCGAGAAGGCCGCCGGCGAGCCGCTCGCCGAGTGGGAGCGCGACCTGCTCGAGGGCGACAAGAAGGCCGATGACGCCGAGGCCCCCGCGGCCGAGGCTCCGGCCGCCGAGGCCGAGAAGCCGGCCGAGGCCGCTGCGGAGGCTCCGGCCGCCGAGGCGCCGGCCGCGGACGCCGAGCAGGCCTGACCTTCGGGTCCACGCTTCGGTGATGACGGCGGGGGCACACGCTGTGCCCCCGCCGTCACCCCGTAGCCCCGTAGATCTTTCAGACTTCGAGTCAGACTTCGAGAGAGAAACACAGACTCATGGCGAACTACACCGCCGCTGACGTCAAGAAGCTCCGCGAGCTCACCGGCGCCGGCATGATGGACTGCAAGAAGGCGCTGGACGAGGCCGAGGGCAACGTCGACAAGGCCGTCGAGGCGCTGCGCATCAAGGGCCAGAAGGGCGTCGCCAAGCGCGAGGGCCGTTCCGCCGAGAACGGTGCCGTGGTCTCCCTCCTCGCCGAGGACAACACCTCCGGTGTCCTCCTCGAGCTGAAGTGCGAGACGGACTTCGTCGCCAAGGGCGAGAAGTTCCAGGCCACCGCCGCCGCGCTCGCCGCGCACGTCGCCGCGACCTCCCCGGCCGACCTGGAGGCGCTGCTCGCCTCCGAGATCGAGGCCGGCAAGACCGTCCAGGCGTACGTCGACGAGGCCAACGCCAACCTGGGCGAGAAGATCGTCCTGGACCGCTTCGCGCAGTACGCCGACGGTTTCGTCTTCGCGTACATGCACCGCACCATGCCCGACCTGCCGCCGCAGATCGGTGTCCTGGTCGAGCTGGACAAGGCCGACGCCGACGTCGCCAAGGGCATCGCCCAGCACATCGCCGCGTTCGCGCCGAAGTGGCTGTCCCGCGAGGACGTCCCGGCCGAGGTCGTCGAGACCGAGCGTCGTGTCGCCGAGGAGACCACGCGCGCCGAGGGCAAGCCCGAGGCCGCGCTCCCGAAGATCGTCGAGGGTCGTGTCAACGGCTTCTTCAAGGACGCCACCCTTCTTGGCCAGCCGTACGCGCTGGACAACAAGAAGTCGGTCCAGAAGGTTCTGGACGAGGCCGGTGTCACCCTGAAGCGCTTCACGCGCATCAAGGTCGGCATCTGAGTCCGTCCAGCGATCGACGGAAGACCTGGCTGGGACCAGCTAGGGTCTGAGGCAGTCGTCGGCCGCGCTCGCGACGGACGACCGCAGATCTGACGAGGAGGCCATTGCCGCTCAGGGACACAGCACCCACCGGCAATGGCCTTCTTCGTATGTGTACGAGGAGATCCCCATGAATCAGGGCGCGGACGCCGCCACCCAGGCTGACCACAAGCGCGACGACGGCAAGGTCACCGGACGCTTCATGCTGAAGCTCTCCGGTGAGGCGTTCGCCGGCGGAGGGGGTCTCGGTGTGGACCCCGACGTCGTGCACGCGATCGCCCGCGAGATCGCCGCGGTCGTACGGGACGGCGCGCAGATCGCCGTCGTCATCGGCGGCGGAAACTTCTTCCGCGGCGCAGAGCTGCAGCAGCGCGGCATGGACCGGGCCCGCTCCGACTACATGGGCATGCTCGGCACCGTCATGAACTGCCTCGCCCTCCAGGACTTCCTGGAGAAGGAGGGCATCGATTCCCGGGTCCAGACCGCCATCACCATGGGCCAGGTCGCGGAGCCGTACATTCCGCTGCGCGCCGTGCGCCACCTGGAGAAGGGTCGCGTCGTCATCTTCGGCGCGGGCATGGGCATGCCGTACTTCTCCACCGACACCACCGCCGCCCAGCGCGCCCTGGAGATCGACGCCGAGGCCATGCTGATGGGCAAGAACGGGGTCGACGGGGTCTACGACTCCGACCCGCGCGTCAACCCGGACGCCGTGAAGTTCGACGCGCTGGAGTACGGCGAGGTCATCACCCGCGACCTGAAGGTGGCGGACATGACCGCCATCACCCTGTGCCGCGACAACAACCTCCCCATCCTCGTCTTCGAACTGCTCGCCGAGGGCAATATCGCGCGTGCGGTCAAGGGTGAGAAGATCGGCACTCTCGTGAGCGACCAGGGCACCCGGGCCTGACCGGGGGATGGACAATCCCCTGACGGTCGGACACCGTGCAGGGAAAGACGCGGGTTTACGCAGGGCCATGAGCTCGCTGAGAACTCCCGGCCCACTCAAGACATGCAGGAGCAAGTGGTGATCGAAGAAATCCTCCTCGAGGCCGAGGAGAAGATGGAGAAGGCCGTCGTGGTCGCCAAGGAGGACTTCGCCGCGATCCGCACCGGGCGTGCGCACCCGGCGATGTTCAACAAGATCGTGGCGGACTACTACGGCGCGCTGACGCCGATCAACCAGCTGGCCTCGTTCTCGGTGCCGGAGCCGCGCATGGCCGTGGTGACCCCGTTCGACAAGAGCGCGCTGCGCAACATCGAGCAGGCGATCCGCGACTCGGACCTCGGCGTCAACCCGAGCAACGACGGCAGCATCATCCGGGTGAACTTCCCGGAGCTGACGGAGGAGCGCCGCCGCGACTACATCAAGGTCGCGCGCACCAAGGCCGAGGACTCCAAGGTGTCGATCCGCTCCGTGCGCCGCAAGGCGAAGGACGGCCTCGACAAGCTCGTCAAGGACAAGGAGTCCGGCGAGGACGAGGTCCGCCGTGCGGAGAAGGAGCTCGACGACACCACCGCGAAGTACGTCGCGCAGGTGGACGAGCTGCTCAAGCACAAGGAAGCCGAGCTGCTCGAGGTCTGATGAACGACTCTTCCTGGGGGGCTCCGCCGCGACCTGAGCACTGGGGGCCGCCCGACCAGGGGCCTTCCCAGGAGGTGCCGTCGGCGGGTCCTGCTTACGATGCGTATGACGCCCCGTCCCGGACGCAGCCCATGCCCATCGTGCCCGATGCGGGACCGGCCACCGAAGACCGCGAAGCACGTGAAAGGGGGACCGCTCGGCTGAGCGGGCCCCTGTTCCGCGAAGAGACGCCGCAGGAGCCCATGCCCAGCTCGGTACCACCTTCGACTCCGCAGCAGCCGCAGCGGCCCGCGCAGCCGGAGAAGAAGCGGGCCGGACGCGACCTGCGGGCCGCGATAGGGGTCGGCGTCGGGCTCGGCGCGGTCATCCTGGCCTCGCTGTTCGTGGTCAAGGCCGTCTTCGTCGGCGTGATCGCGGTCGCGGTCGTCGTCGGGCTGTGGGAGCTCACCTCCCGCCTCGACGAGCGCAAGGGCATCAAGGCTCCGCTGGTGCCGCTCGCGGTGGGCGGCGCGGCGATGGTCGTCGCCGGCTACGCGCGCGGTGCCGAGGGCGCCTGGGTCGCGATGGCGCTGACCGCGCTCGCGGTGCTGGTGTGGCGGATGACGGAGAAGCCCGAGGGCTACCTCAAGGACGTCACGGCGGGCGTTTTCGCGGCGTTCTACGTGCCGTTCCTGGCCACGTTCGTCGCGATGATGCTGACCGCCGACGACGGGCCGTGGCGGGTGTTCGTCTTCCTGCTGCTGACCGTGGTCAGCGACACCGGCGCGTACGCGGTCGGCTGGCGCTTCGGCAAGACCAAGCTGGCGCCGCGCATCAGCCCCGGAAAGACCCGTGAGGGCCTGCTCGGCGCGGTGACGTTCGCGATGGCGGCGGGCGCGGTGTGCATGCAGTTCCTCATCGACGACGGCCAGTGGTGGCAGGGCCTGCTCCTGGGCCTCGCGGTCGCGGCCAGCGCCACGCTCGGCGACCTCGGCGAGTCGATGATCAAGCGGGACCTCGGCATCAAGGACATGGGCACGCTGCTGCCGGGCCACGGCGGCATCATGGACCGCCTGGACTCCCTGCTGCCCACGGCACCCGTGGTGTGGCTGCTGCTCGTCATCTTCGTCGGCGGCAGCTGACCTGCTGTTCTTACGGTTCGGGGCTCGTTGTCCACAGGACGGCGAGCCCCTTTCCGTATGTCTGAGACACTGGTGGGACCATGCCGAAGCCCGGAGAACTCACTTTCGTCGCCCCCCGCGGAGCCAAGAAGCCGCCGCGGCACCTCGCCGACCTCTCGCCCGCCGAGCGCAAAGAGGCTGTCGCCGCGATCGGCGAGAAGCCGTTCCGCGCCAAGCAGCTCTCGCAGCACTACTTCGCGCGGTACGCGCACGACCCGGCCCAGTGGACCGACATCCCGGCGGGCGCGCGCGCCAGGCTCCAGGAGGAGCTGCTGCCGGACCTGATGTCGGTGGTGCGGCACATCTCGTGCGACGACGACACCACCCGTAAGACGCTGTGGCGCCTGCACGACGGGACGCTCGTCGAGTCGGTGCTCATGCGCTACCCGGACCGGGTCACCATGTGCATCTCCTCGCAGGCGGGCTGCGGCATGAACTGCCCGTTCTGCGCGACCGGCCAGGCGGGCCTGGACCGCAACCTGTCGACCGCCGAGATCGTCCACCAGATCGTCGACGGCATGCGCGCGCTGCGCGACGGCGAGGTCCCCGGCGGCCCGGCACGCCTGTCGAACATCGTCTTCATGGGCATGGGCGAGCCGCTCGCCAACTACAAGCGGGTCGTCGGCGCGATACGCCGCCTCACCGACCCCGAGCCGGACGGCCTGGGCCTGTCCCAGCGCGGCATCACCGTCTCCACCGTCGGCCTGGTCCCGGCGATGCACCGCTTCGCCGACGAGGGCTTCAAGTGCCGCCTCGCCGTGTCGCTGCACGCCCCCGACGACGAGCTGCGCGACACGCTCGTGCCGGTCAACACCCGGTGGAAGGTCCGCGAGGTCCTGGACGCCGCCTGGGAGTACGCGGAGAAGTCGGGCCGCCGTATCTCCATCGAGTACGCGCTGATCCGCGACATCAACGACCAGGCCTGGCGTGGTGACCTCCTCGGCCGCCTTCTCAAGGGCAAGCGGGTCCACGTCAACCTGATCCCGCTGAACCCGACGCCCGGCTCCAAGTGGACCGCCTCGCGCCCCGAGGACGAGAAGGCGTTCGTCGAGGCGATCGCCGCCCACGGTGTGCCGGTGACCGTGCGCGACACCCGTGGCCAGGAGATCGACGGAGCGTGCGGTCAGCTCGCCGCGTCCGAGAGGTAGTCTGGGCTCGAAAATCTGCATATTCCGACAGGGGAGCGCCACAGCGCTGAGAGTGCGACACCGTCAGGTCGCAGACCCTCTGAACCTTGCCCAGGTCATTCTGGGTAGGAAGTTCGGTCATCACTCAAGCTGTTGCGCCCTGCCCACCGGCCGCCCGCTCGGGCCCGGTGGGCAGGGCCGCGTCTCTTCCTGGTCATGTCCAGGAGGAAGAAATGAGCAGTACCAAGAAGCTGGCGGCAAGCGCGCTCGCCGCCGCCCTCGGCGTCAGTACGCTCGCCGCGTGCGGCGGCAAGTCCGACAGCGGCTCGAAGTCCGACGGCGGCACCAAGTCCAAGACCGTCACGCTGGTCAGCCATGACTCGTTCGCCGCCTCCGACGCCGTGCTCAAGGAGTTCACGGCGCAGACCGGCTACACGGTCAAGGTCCTCAAGAGCGGCGACGCGGGCGCCGCCCTCAACCAGGAGATCCTCACCAAGGGCTCCCCGCGCGGCGACGTCTTCTTCGGCGTCGACAACACCCTGCTCTCCCGCGCCCTCGACAACGGGATCTTCACCCCGTACACGGCCAAGGGCCTGGACCGGGTGGCCGCCGACGTACAGCTCGACAAGGACAAGCACCGGGTCACGCCCATCGACTCCGGCGACATCTGCGTCAACTACGACAAGAAGTACTTCGCGGACAAGAAGCTGACGCCGCCGAGCTCCTTCGACGACCTGATCAAGCCCGAGTACAAGAACCTGCTGGTCACGGAGAACGTCGCCACCTCCTCGCCCGGCCTCGGCTTCCTGCTCGGCTCGATCGCCAAGTACGGCGACGAGGGCTGGCAGGACTACTGGAAGAAGCTGAAGGCCAACGGCGTCAAGGTCGACGACGGCTGGGAGCAGGCCTACAACCAGGACTTCTCCGGCTCGGCCGGCGGCAAGAAGGCCAAGGCGGAGCGCCCGCTGGTCGTCAGCTACGCCTCCAGCCCGCCCGCCGAGGTCGTCTACGCCAAGCCGCAGCCCACCGAGGCCCCCACCGCCGTCGCCACCGGCACCTGCTTCCGCCAGACCGAGTTCGCGGGCCTGCTCAAGGGCGCCAAGAACGAGGCCGGCGGCAAGGCACTCCTCGACTTCCTGATCACCAAGAAGTTCCAGGAGGACATGCCGCTGAACATGTTCGTGAACCCGGTGGTCAAGGACGCGGCCCTGCCCGAGGTCTTCACCAAGTTCGGCGCCGCCTCCAGCGAGAAGCACGACGTGGCCCCCGACAAGATCTCCAAGAACCGTGAGCAGTGGGTCAAGACGTGGTCCTCGCTCGTGCTGAAGTAGTACGCGCCTCCCGTGCGAAGAGGGCGCGGGCGAACGCGGTGCGGCTGGGGCTCATGGCCCTGCCGCTCGCGTTCTTCGCGCTCTTCTTCGCCTGGCCCGTCGCCGCCATCGTGGGGCGCGGGCTGCGGGTGGACGGAGTCTGGCAGTTCGGCCGGATCGGCGAGGTGGTCACCGAGCCCGACATCGGGCACGTCCTGTGGTTCACCACCTGGCAGGCCCTCGCCTCCACCGCGCTCACCCTGCTGATCGCGCTGCCCGCCGCCTATGTCTTCGCGCGCCTCGACTTTCCCGGACGCCACCTGCTGCGGGCGGTGGTGACCGTCCCGTTCGTGCTGCCGACGGTCGTCGTCGGCACCGCGTTCCTGGCGCTGCTCGGCCGGGGCGGATTGCTCGACCAGCTGTGGGGCGTACGCCTGGACACGACGGTGTGGGCGATCCTGCTCGCGCACGTCTTCTTCAACTACGCGGTCGTCGTGCGCACGGTCGGGGGCCTGTGGGCGCAGCTCGACCCGCGTCAGGAGGAGGCCGCGCGGGTGCTCGGCGCCTCTCGGTTCGCCGCCTGGCGCCAGGTCACGCTGCCCGCGCTCGCGCCCGCCGTGTCGGCGGCGGCGCTGATGGTCTTCCTGTTCACCTTCACCTCGTTCGGCGTCGTGCAGATCCTCGGCGGGCCGATGTTCTCGACCCTTGAGGTCGAGATCTACCGGCAGACCGCCGAACTGCTGGACCTGCCGACGGCCGCCGTGCTCACCCTCGTCCAGTTCGCGGCGGTCGGCGCGATCCTCGCCGTGCACGCGCGCACCGTACGGCGCCGCGAGAGCACGCTGAAGCTGGTGGACCCGGCGCAGACCGCGCGGCGCCCGCGCGGCGCCGGGCAGTGGACGCTGCTCGCCTCCGTCCTCGCCGTCATCGCGCTGCTGATCCTGCTGCCGCTCGGCGTCCTGATCACCCGCTCTCTGGACACCCCCGACGGCTACGGCTTCGGCTACTACAGCTCCCTCCAATCGGTGGGCGCGGGCGGCACGTTCCTGGTGCCGCCGCTCGAAGCCGTCTGGAACTCCGTGCAGTACGCGCTCGCCGCCACCGCCATCGCGGTCGTCATCGGGGGACTCGCGGCCGCGGCCCTGGCGCGGCGCGGCGGACGCCTGGTGCGCGGCTTCGACGCGCTGCTGATGCTGCCGCTCGGGGTGTCGGCGGTGACCGTCGGCTTCGGCTTCCTGATCACCCTGGACAAACCGCCGCTCGACCTGCGCACCTCCTGGATCCTGGTGCCGCTGGCGCAGGCATTGGTGGGCGTGCCGTTCGTCGTACGCACCATGCTCCCCGTCCTGCGGGCGGTGGACGCGCGGCTGCGCGAGGCGGCGGCCGTGCTCGGCGCGTCCCCGCTGCGCGCCTGGCGGGAAGTGGATCTGCCGCTGGTGCGGCGGGCGCTGCTGATCGCGGCGGGGTTCGCGTTCGCCGTCTCCCTCGGCGAGTTCGGCGCGACCGTCTTCATCGCGCGCCCTGACCGCCCGACCCTGCCGGTCGCGGTCGCCCGCCTCCTCGGCCGGGCCGGAGATCTCAACTACGGCCAGGCGATGGCGCTGAGCACGATTTTGATGGTGGTGTGCGCGGTGGCCCTGCTGGCCCTCGAACGCCTACGTACGGACCGGACCGGAGAGTTCTGATGCTGAAGCTGGACGGGGTGACGGTCCGGTTCGGCGAGCGGGCGGCGCTCGACGCGGTGGACCTGGAGGTCGCCGACCACGAGACCGTGTGCGTGCTCGGCCCCAGCGGCAGCGGCAAGTCGACGCTGCTGCGGGTCGTCGCCGGGCTCCAGGCGGTCGACTGCGGGCGGGTGCTGCTCGGGGGCGCCGACCAGGCGGGCGTGCCGGTGCACCGGCGGGGCGTGGGCCTGATGTTCCAGGACCACCA
This sequence comes from Streptomyces sp. CBMA152, assembly GCF_014596475.1. GTDB lineage: Bacteria > Actinomycetota > Actinomycetes > Streptomycetales > Streptomycetaceae > Streptomyces. The sequence goes on from NZ_MECJ01000023.1 coordinate 78,541, forward strand.
GCTGTTCCCGCAGCGGGACGTGGCCGGCAACGTCGGCTTCGGGCTGCGCATGCGCGGGGTCGGGCGCGCTGAACAGGCGCGGCGGGTCGCGGAGTTGCTGGAGCTCGTCGGGCTGCCGGGGGCCGGGAAGCGGGCGGTGGCCGCGCTGTCGGGCGGTGAGCAGCAGCGGGTGGCGCTGGCGCGCGCGCTCGCGCCGGAGCCTCGGCTGCTGATGCTGGACGAGCCGCTCGGTCAGCTGGACCGTACGCTACGGGAACGTCTCGTCGTCGAACTTCGTTCCCTGTTCGGGCAGTTGGGTACGACCGTGCTCGCGGTCACCCACGACCAGGGCGAGGCGTTCGCGCTCGCCGACCGGGTCGTGGTGATGCGCGAGGGCCGCATCGCGCAGACCGGCACGCCGCTGGAGGTGTGGCGGCATCCCGCGTCCGAGTTCGTGGCGCGCTTCCTCGGCTTCGAGAACGTGGTGGCGGCGACGGTGTCGGGGGCGGTGGCGGACACGGAGTGGGGCGAGGTGCCGGTCCCGGCGGACTCCCCGCAGGGCTCGGCCCGGTTGCTGGTCCGCCCGGCGGGGGTGCGGGTCGCGGCGGACGGGTTGCGGTGCGAGGTGCTGGCGCGCACGTTCCGGGGCAACCATGTGGCGGTACGGCTGCGGCCGGAGTCCGGGGCGGTCCTTGAGGTGGAGTGCGCGCTGCGGGATGCGCCGGAGGTGGGGGAGCGGGTGGGGGTGTCGTTCTTGGCGGACGAGGTGGTGGTGTTGGCGGGGTAGGTTCTGGGGGCTTCGCCCCCAGGCCCCCAGCGGGGCTGCGCCCCTGCACCCCCTCGCCCCTGCGCCCCGCCCCCGCCCCGGCTAGCCCACGCGTTCCGGTACGGCTGCCGGCGTCTCCTCCGCCGGCTCCACCCCGTGCGCCCCCTCCGACCCGAACCACGCCACCGCCACCGCGCCCGCGACCGCCAGGACGAAGCCGAGGACCGCCATCCAGGCGAAGCCCTCGCGGGAGGCGTCGCCGAGCCAGAGGACGCCTATCGCGCCCGGGAGGACCGTTTCGCCTACTACCAGGGCCGCTGTCGCGCCGTTGACCGAGCCGATCTGGAGGGCGACCGTGTGCAGGTACATGCCGCCGCAGCCGGCGATGAGGATCGCGTAGAGGGCCGGGTCGGCGAGGAGTTCGCCGAGGTCGAAGGGGTCGACGCCGTTCAGGACGCGTACGCCCACGCCCAGCGCGCCGAAGCCGAGCCCCGACAGCAGGCCCGCCAGGATCGCGGCGCGGGCGCCGAGCAGGCGTACCGCCACCGCGCCGCCCGCCATCAGCACCACCGACACCACCAGCAGCCACCAGTGCGTGGCCAGCGGCGTGTGGCCGCTGCCCTCCGCGCCCGCCGCCGTCGCCAGCAGCACCAACGCCGAGCACACCACGGCTATCGAGCCCCACTCGGCACGGCTCAGCCGTATCCCGAGCAGCTTCACGCTCAGGACCGCCGTGATCACCAAGTTCGCGCTGATCACCGTCTGGGAGAGGAACAAAGGCAAGAGGCGGGCTGCCAGGGCTCCCAGCGCGAAGCCCACGAAGTCCAGTGCCGTGCCGACCATGAACTCCCATGTCATCGCCGCCTTCGCGGTCGACGACAGGCTGGGGCCGCCGTGCTGGGTGCGGGCCGTCGCCGCCGCCTCGCGGCGCGCGGACTTGCGGGATCCGACGGCTTGCAGGACCGAGCCCGTGCCGTAACAGATCGAGGCCGCGATCGCGGTCAGTAGGCCGATCAGCACCAAAAGCTCCGTTCCATGGGGTTACGTCCTGCTCAAAGGGCAGACGTCAGCCGCGCGCCGCGCGTTGCCTTGACGTCGCCTTGGTGATCTAGGCGTTATACGGGCGTACCGAGCGTGGTGCGGTTACGCTCCCAGGCGCGTCAGCGCCTCCGGGGCCTCGTCCACCGAGTCCACCAGCGCGATCCGCGCCGCCATCGGGCGCTCCTTCGCCAGCGCCTGGAGCAGCGGCCAGACCGGCAGGTGCTCGGTCCAGTGCGCCCGGTTGACCAGCACCATCGGGGTCGGGGCGCCGCGCGAGCCGTAGTAGTTCGGGGTCGCGTTGTCGAAGATCTCCTGTACGGTGCCGGCCGCGCCCGGCAGGAAGACGACGCCCGCCGTGGAGCGGGCGAGCAGGCCGTCCTCGCGGGTGGCGTTGGCGAAGTACTTGCCGATGTGGCTGGCGAACGCGTTCGGCGGCTCGTGGCCGTAGAACCAGGTGGGGATGCCGACCGACTCGCCGCCCCGGGGATGGCGCCTGCGTACCGCGAAGGCCGCCCGGGCCCAGTCGGAGACGGACGGGGTGAACGACGGCACCCCGGCGAGGAGTTCGAGCGCCTCGCCGAGCATCGCGTCGCGGAACGGCGCGGCGTACGCGCCGAGGTTGGCGGCCTCCATCGCGCCCGGCCCGCCGCCGGTGGCGACCGTGTAGCCGTGCCGGGTCAGGGTGCGTCCGAGCCGCGCGGCCCCCGCGTACTCCTCGCTGCCCCGGCCCATCGCGTGCCCGCCCATCACGCCCACGACCCGCGCCCCGGCGAGGTATTCGTCGAGCGCGTCCGAGACCGAGTCGTCGTGGATCGAGCGCAGCATCGACGCGAAGATGTCGCCGTCGGAACGGGTGCGCTGGAACCAGGCGTACGAGCGGGCGTCGGGGGTGCGGTCGTAGCCGTCGTCGACGCCGTCGAACAGCTCGTCGGGGGTGTAGAGCAGACCCCGGTACGGGTCGAACGGCAGGTCGGGGACGGGCGGGAAGACCAGTGCGCCGTCGGCCCGCACCTTGGCGGTGGCGTCCGGCGCCATCCGGCAGCCAAGGAAAACCGCGCCCGCGGTGTCGGTGGCCAGGAGCGCGAACGTACGGTCCGTCAGATCGAGGGACTGCAGGCGGTATCCGACGAGCGTGCCGCCCGTGACGACCTCGTCGAACTCGGCGACGGACTCGATCTCCCGGTCCCGCGCCGCGCGAAGACCTGCCGGGTGCTCCGGACGACCTGCTTTTCCGGCTGGGGGTCCGGGGGTCGTCCCCCGGGAAGACGCAGTACTGGCCACCTGGCCACGATAGGCGGTGCGGGGAGTGGGGGGCCTGGCCGGGCCGCCCGTCCGAACCCGTCACCCTGTCAACGGCAGCGCCGCCAACTCCGCGATCCCCCACGTCAGGGGCGCGAACACGGCCAGAACCGCGGCCCCGCGCATCGCCGCCGAGGCGCGCAGCACCTTCGCCGGGGTGCCCAGACGCAGCATCGCCGCCGTCGTCTCGCCGCGGGCGTACTTGGATTCCAGCGCGGCGGTCAGCAGTGTCGCCACCGTGCAGCTCGTCACCAGGGCCGCGCCCAGGCCGGTCAGCGGGCCGAACGGGTGCGGCCCGGCCTCGTCCCCGTACAGCACCGACGCGGCGATCATCGCGGACGCCACCGCGCACACCACGCCCAGCGGGCGGCCGATGCGGCGGGCCTCCGCCATCAGGACGCGGCCCGCGAGCAGCCGCGCGGCCCCCGGGCGCGCGCACTGCAGGAGGCGGCCGCACAGGTGGGTGAGGGCGGGCCCGGCCACCGCCAGGCCGAACGCCGTCAGCAACCAGCCGACCAGCGCCCCGGCCGGGCTGGAGTCGGGGTGGCCGGGCAGCGGGATCGCCGAGCTCGGGTTGCCCCGGCTCGCCCAGCTCTCCATCGCCAGGCCCGCCGTGACCAGCGTGATCCCCCAGGGCAGCCCGAGCGGGACGGCACTCGCGCGCCGCTCGGCCGCGCTCTTGCCGCCTTTCTCCTTGCGCGGGCGCAGCGCCAGCCCGGCGGCCGCCGACGCGGTCACCGGCAGGATCGCGAGCAGGGTGAGGGCCGCGGCCGGCGGCAGCGGCTGGTCCGCTTCGAGCAGCCCGGCCGCCGCCCCGGCGAACGGGAGCCCGGTGATGTCGCCGCGCAGATGGAGGTAGGTGCCGAGGGCCACCGTGGAGCCGAGGGTGCAGGCCACGGCTGTCGACGACGCGGCGATCGCGGCCAGTTTCCCGGGGCCGAGGCCCACCGACGACAGGCCCGGGCGCGGGCGCGTACTGGGGTCGGTGCGGGCCACCGCGACCGCGAAGTGCACGGTCGCGGCGAGCGGCACCGCGCACCACAGCAGCCGCAGCAGCGAACCGCCCGGGTGCCCGACCGCGTAACCGAGGGTGCACAGGAACAGGAAGCCGACGCCCGCCGACGCCGCCGCCACCAGCAGACGGCGCAGCAGGACCAGCGGATGGCTGCCGCGGGCTAGACGGAGAGCGAGCACGCGGCGCGGCCCTCCGCGTCGGGGGCGCCCGCGATTCCGGCCGCGGTGACCCGGCGGCCGTCGAGCAGCCACACCGTGCGGTCGGCGAGCGCCGCGACCTCCGCGTCATGGGTGGCCAGGACCGTGGTGATGGCGTGCGAGCGCGCGGCCGCCGTCAACGTGCGCAGCACCTGGGCGCGGTCGGCGCGGTGCAGCGTGGCGGTCGGCTCGTCGGCGAACAGGACCGCCGGGGAGGTGACCAGCGCGCGGGCGATCGCCACGCGCTGACGCTGCGCCGTGAGCAGCGCGCAGGGGCGTTTACGGGCGCACGCGCCGATGTCGAGACGCTCCAGCCACTCCAGCGCGGCCTTCTTCGCGGTGCGGTGCGAGACGCCGCGCAGCAGCAGCGGCAGCGCGGCGTTCTCCCACGCCTTGAGCTCGGGCACCAGCGCCGGCTCCGGGTCGATCCAGCCGAACCGGTCGCGGCGCAGCCGCTCGCGGGCGAGCGCGCCGAGGGTGTGGACGGGTGCGCTGTTGAACCACACCTCGCCCTCGTCGGGCACCAGTTGGCCCGACAGGGCGCGCAGCAGGGTGGTCTTGCCGCTGCCGCGCGGGCCGCCGACGGCCAGGATCTCGCCCTCGCGGATCCCGATCGAGACGCCGGTCAGGGCGGGCGAGCCGCCGTGGGAGTGGTGCAGGGAACGTCCCCAGATCACATCGTTGTCCGGCGGGGCCACCATGGGTACACCTCGGTTCAGATCAGATTTCCTACTTCCCCGTATGGGGGAACGAAGGCAGGGCCGATCGGTCACTGGGCACCGTAGGGACTCATGGAGCACGGGGGCGCACAGCACGCGGCCCGGTCGCGCCATCTCACTCGGATGGCGCGCCCGGGCCGGTGCGTTCAGACGAATCGCGGGGATCCGGAAAGGACTACAGCTTCGTCCAGGCCTCCGTCAGGACCTGGCGCAGCACACCCTCGATCTCGTCGAAGGTCTCCTGGTTGGAGATCAGCGGCGGGGCCAGCTGGACCACCGGGTCGCCCCGGTCGTCGGCGCGGCAGTACAGGCCGTTCTCGAAGAGCGCCTTGGAGAGGAAGCCGTACAGGACGCGCTCGGTCTCCTCGTCGTTGAAGGACTCCTTGGTGTTCTTGTCCTTCACCAGCTCGATGCCGTAGAAGAAGCCGTTGCCACGCACGTCGCCGACTATCGGCAGGTCGTGGAGCTTCTTGAGGGTGTCGAAGAAGGCGCCCTCGTTGTCGAGCACGTGCTGGTTGAGGCCCTCGCGCTCGAAGATGTCGAGGTTGGCCAGGCCCACGGCCGCGGAGACCGGGTGGCCGCCGAAGGTGTAGCCGTGCAGGAACGTGTTGTCGCCCTTGTAGAACGGCTCGGCGAGCTTGTCGGAGATGATGCAGGCGCCGATCGGCGAGTAGCCCGAGGTCATGCCCTTGGCGCAGGTGATCATGTCCGGCACGTAGTCGAACTTGTCGCACGCGAACATCGTGCCGAGGCGGCCGAAGGCGCAGATGACCTCGTCGGAGACGAGCAGCACGTCGTACTTGTCGCAGATCTCGCGTACGCGCTGGAAGTAGCCGGGCGGCGGCGGGAAGCAGCCGCCCGCGTTCTGCACCGGCTCCAGGAAGACGGCCGCGACCGTTTCCGGGCCCTCGAAGAGGATCTCCTGCTCGATCTGGTCGGCGGCCCAGCGGCCGAAGGCCTCGGGGTCGTCGCCGTGGATCGGCGCGCGGTAGATGTTCGTGTTCGGCACCTTGTGCGCGCCGGGGACCAGCGGCTCGAAGGGCGCCTTCAGGGCGGGCAGACCGGTGATGGACAGGGCGCCCTGCGGGGTGCCGTGGTAGGCGACCGCACGCGAGATGACCTTGTACTTCGTGTGGTTGCCGGTGAGCTTGTGGTACTGCTTCGCCAGCTTCCAGGCGGTCTCGACCGCCTCGCCGCCACCCGTGGTGAAGAAGACCTTGTTGAGGTCGCCCGGCGCGTAGTGCGCCAGGCGCTCGGCGAGCTCGACGGCCTTGGGGTGGGCGTAGGACCACACCGGGAAGAAGGCCAGTTCCTGGGCCTGCTTGTAGGCGGTCTCGGCGAGCTCGTGACGGCCGTGGCCGGCGTTGACGACGAACAGGCCGGAGAGGCCGTCGAGGTACTTCTTGCCCTTGTCGTCGTAGATGTAGGTGCCCTCGCCCCGCACGATGGTGGGAACGGGCGCGTTCTCGTACGACGACATGCGGGTGAAGTGCATCCACAGGTGGTCGTAGGCGGTCTGGCTCAGGTCCTTGCTCACGGCTATCGGGTTCCCCACATATAGGTCTGCTTCTTCAACTTGAGGTAGACGAAGCTCTCGGTGGAGCGCACGCCGGGGAGGGCGCGGATCCGCTTGTTGATGACGTCCAGCAGGTGGTCGTCGTCCTCGCAGACGACCTCCACCATCAGGTCGAAGGAGCCCGCGGTCATCACCACGTACTCGCACTCGGCCATGGCCGTCAGGGCGTCGGCCACGGGGTCGAGGTCGCCCTCGACGTTGATCCCGACCATCGCCTGGCGCCGGAACCCCACGGTGAGGGGATCGGTGACGGCGACGATCTGCATCACGCCCTGGTCGAGCAGCTTCTGCACGCGCTGGCGCACGGCCGCCTCCGACAGGCCCACGGCCTTGCCGATCGCGGCGTACGGGCGGCGCCCGTCTTCTTGGAGCTGCTCGATGATCGCCAGGGAGACGGCATCGATCGACGGGGACGATCCGTTCCCGGTCCTGGGGTCTGCGCTTCGACTGGCCACGGAGCCACTGTGCACCCCGACTCGTCTGTCCCGCAACCCCAAAGCGATGAAATTCGTTGTTCCGTGACCTCACGGGAACTGAATCCGAAGTTGCCGGGGGTCGGGTCTGTCGAAATGGTCGACCGGGCGACTAGGGTGGCCGGGGAGGGGTGTCTCATCCCTCGGACAAGGGACATCAGGCAGGAGATCGGACGACGGCGTCCGATCCCATCGGACCGGGAGGCCGTACGTGACCACCGAACTGCGTCGTCTGCGCAACTACATCGACGGAGAGTTCCGGGACGCCGCTGACGGGCGGACCATCGAGGTGGTCAACCCGGCCACGGGCGAGGCGTACGCCACCTCGCCGCTCTCCGGCCAGGCGGACGTCGACGCCGCCATGGCCGCGGCCGCCGCGGCCTTCCCGGCCTGGCGCGACACCACCCCGGCCGAGCGCCAGAAGGTCCTGCTGAAGATCGCGGACGCCTTCGAGGAGCGCGCCGAGGACCTGATCGCCGCCGAGTCGGAGAACACCGGCAAGCCGCTCGCGCTCACCGCGAGCGAGGAGATCCCGCCGATGGTGGACCAGATCCGCTTCTTCGCGGGCGCGGCCCGGCTGCTCGAAGGCCGCTCGGCCGGTGAGTACATGGAGGGGATGACCTCGATCGTCCGCCGTGAGCCGGTCGGCGTCTGCGCGCAGGTCGCGCCGTGGAACTACCCGATGATGATGGCCGTGTGGAAGTTCGCCCCGGCGCTCGCCGCGGGCAACACCGTCGTCCTCAAGCCGTCGGACACCACGCCCGCCTCGACCGTCCTGATCGCCGAGATCATCGGCGCGATCGTCCCCAAGGGCGTCTTCAACGTCATCTGCGGCGACCGCGACACCGGCCGCGCCATGGTCGAGCACCCCACCCCGGCGATGGCCTCCATCACCGGTTCCGTACGGGCCGGCATGCAGGTCGCCGAGTCCGCGGCCAAGGACGTCAAGCGCGTCCACCTGGAGCTCGGCGGCAAGGCCCCGGTCGTCGTCTTCGAGGACGCCGACATCGCCAAGGCCGTCGAGGACATCGCGGTCGCGGGCTACTTCAACGCCGGTCAGGACTGTACGGCCGCGACCCGCGTCCTGGTCCACGAGTCCATCCACGACGAGTTCGTGACCGCGCTCGCCAAGGCCGCCGCCGACACCAAGACCGGCCAGCCCGACGACGAGGACGTGCTGTACGGCCCGCTCAACAACGCCAACCAGCTGAAGCAGGTCAGCGGCTTCATCGAGCGCCTGCCCGCCCACGCCAAGGTCGAGGCGGGCGGCCACCGGGTCGGCGACAAGGGCTACTTCTACGCCCCGACCGTCGTCTCCGGCCTCAAGCAGGACGACGAGATCATCCAGAACGAGGTCTTCGGCCCGGTCATCACCGTCCAGTCCTTCACGGACGAGAAGCAGGCCCTGGAGTACGCGAACGGCGTCGAGTACGCGCTCGCCTCCTCGGTCTGGACGAAGGACCACGCCCGCGCGATGCGCATGTCCAAGTACCTGGACTTCGGCTGCGTCTGGATCAACACGCACATCCCGCTCGTCGCGGAGATGCCGCACGGCGGCTTCAAGAAGTCGGGCTACGGCAAGGACCTGTCGGCGTACGGCTTCGAGGACTACACGCGCATCAAGCACGTGATGACGTCGTACGAGGGCTGATCGACCTGAGCGGTTGCCCCGCGCCCCTTGAGGGGCGCGGGGAACTGCGCGACCAGCCCCCACGGTCCGCAGCCGAAAGCCGCCCACTTCCAGCGGAACGGCTCCGGTCGACACCTTGTCGGGCCAGCCACGTAGGGCTGTACGCAGCGTCCATTGCCCCCTGCGGCAGCAGCCCGGCATGCTTCCGGGGTGCCAGCGACCCCCATGAACAACCTTTCCCGCCGCCACCTCCTCCGTGCCCTAGGCGGCGGAGCCGCCTTCGCGCTGGCGGGCTGCGGTGTGCCCGCGGCGTACGTCGGACCCGGTGACCGCGCGGCCCGCGACCGCTCGGCCGCCGAGCACCGGCTGACCTTCGCCAACTGGCCGCTCTACATCGACACCGACGAGCACGACAAGTCGAAGCGGCCCACCCTCGAAGGCTTCACCAAGAAGACCGGGATCTCCGTCACGTACACCGAGGAGATCAACGACAACGACGAGTTCTTCGGGAAGATCAGCCCGGCCCTGATGAACCATCAGGCGACCGGTCGGGACATCGTCGTGGTCAGCGACTGGATGGCGGCCCGGTTCGTCCGGCTCGGCTGGGTGCAGGAGATGGACCGCTCCCGTCAGCCAAACGTGGCCAAGTACCTGGATCCGCAGCTCACTTCGCCCGCCTTCGACAAGGGGCGGCTGCACAGCGTGCCCTGGCAGTCCGGGATCACCGGCATCGCGTACAACAAGAAGAAGCTCGGCCGCGAGATCAAGCACACCGGCGATCTGTGGGACCCGCGTCTGGCGGGCAAGGTGACGCTGCTGTCGGGGCTCGACGAGTCGTTCGCGCTGCTGATGCAGGGCGACGGCGTCGATGTGACGCGGTGGACCGCCGACGACTTCCACCGGATGTGCGACCGCGTCGAGAAGCAGGTGCGCAAGAAGCAGATACGCCGCTTCACCGGCAACGACTACATCAAGGACCTCTCCACCGGCGATGTGCTGGCCTGCCAGGCGTACTCGGGCGATGTGATCCAGCTCCAGGCGGACAACCCCGACATCGCGTTCGTGGTGCCCGAGGAGGGCGCCGAGCTGTGGGCCGAGTCGATGATGATCCCCAACCTGGCCGCGCACAAGGCCAACGCGGAGGCGCTGATCGACTACTACTACGACCCGCAGGTGGCGGCGGAGCTGGCGGTCTGGGTCAACTACGTCTGCCCGGTCCCGGCCGCGCGCGAGGTCCTTGCCGCCTCCAAGGACAAGGACCGGGCCCAACTCGCCGAGGACCCGCTGATCTTCCCGGACGCGACGATGCGCCAACGGCTCGCCATCGCCCGGGACATCAGCTCGGACGAGCGGGTGGAGTTCGCGAAGAGGTGGAACTCGATAGTGGGGCTGTAGGGGCCCGGAGGCCTTCGGGGCTGCTTTTGAACGTGTTCAAGCCACGGCGTCGGGGGAAGCGGCGCCGGTTGTCTGAGGTCAGGAGGCGTCCGGGGTGCCGAAGGCGGCGAGCATGAGCCGCTGGGCCGTGCGGTTCATGTCCGTACCCTTGGCGTCCGTGGAGTTGAGGCTGTAGACGAGGGTCCGCGACAGCTCGCCGGTGGGCGACAAGGCGCCCCCGATCAGGGTGGTGTAGCCCCAGCGCCCGCCCGTCTTGCCCCACACGTCACGCCCGCCGAGCCGCATCGTCGTCAGGCCCGCGCTGTACGCGGCCCGCTTGCCCGTCTTCGCGTCGCGCACCGACGCGTCCGGCAGCGTGAACATCTCCTTGAGCAGCGGACCGCGCACCACATGCCCGGTGAACAGGGCGCGGGTGAAGCGCTCCAGGTCGGCGGTGGTCGAGATCAGATCGCCCGCCGCGAAGGTGTCGCCCTCGCCCCACACCGACACGTCCACCAGCTCGGTGGTGCCGTCCGGCTTGGTGAAGACCTGGTAGCCGTGGTTGTGGCGGCCGCGGATCGTGGTGGCGGTGCCGGTGACGGAGGTGTCGTTCAGGTGCAGCGGCCGCAGGATGCGGCGGGAGAGCTGATGGGCGTACGAGTCGCCGGTGACGCGCTCGATCAGCAGACCGGCTACCGTGTAGCCGATGTTGTCGTAGTGCTGCTTGGTGCCGGGCGCGAAGTCCGGCTTCTGCGCGGTTGCCTCGCGCACCACGTCGGCCGGGTCGCGGCTCTCCAGGCGGTGCGCGTACCAGTAGTCCAGCGTGTCGCCCCCCGAGCCGACGGACGGGATGCCGCTGGTGTGGTTGAGCAGCTGGCGCACGGTGACCTGGTCGTACGCCGCCGGGATCAGCTCGGGCAGGTACGCGCGGACCGGCTTGTTCAGATCGACCCTGCCCTCGCCCGCCAGCTGGAGCACCACGGCCGCCGTGAACACCTTGGTCACCGACCCGGCCCGGAAGCGGGCGCCGGGGTCGGCCGGGCGGTTCGTCTCGATGTCGTGCACCCCGGCGCTGCCGCGCCAGGTCCCTTCCGTGCCCCCGACCCGTACGAGCGCGGCCGTCGTGTCGGCGCCGGGCCGGCCCGCGTTCGCTATGGCGGCCTTGAGGGCGGCGGTGTCGACGGAGCCGGTGCCGTCCTGGTGGCTCGCGGTCGTCGTGCGGTCGGCGGCCGGAGCGGCGGCGGTGGCCGGGCCCGCGGCGATCCCCAGGACCAGGGCGGTGGCGATCAGCGTGGTGCGGGTACGGGCGTTCATCGTGGGGTCTCCGTCGTCGGGTCGGGCGTCGTGCTGACGGATTCCATCCTGCTGATCACGGGCGGCCGGGGGATCGCCCCGGCGAGCGGTTGTGGGGGACGGGTTTCCTCCCCGGCGCGGGGGAGTACGGGGTGCTCGGCTCCCCCGTGCGGGGGAGACTCAGGGCCCGGTCGGCGCCCCCGCCGCGATCAGCCCCGTCTCGTACGCGCAGATCACCGCCTGGATACGGTCGCGCAGCCCCAACTTCGCCAGCACATTGCCGACATGGGTCTTCACCGTGTGCTCGGAGACGGTGAGCTCGGCCGCGATCTCGGCGTTGGACAGACCGCGCCCGAGCAGCACCAATGTCTCGCGTTCGCGCGTGGTCAGGACGTCGAGCCGATCGGAGGCCGGTGCGGGCGCGGCCGCCGGGCGGGAGGTGTACTCGGCGATGAGCCGTCGCGCCACCGAAGGCGCCACCAGCGACTCGCCGGCCGCCACCACCCGTACCGCGTGCACGAGATCGTCCCGCCGTACGTCCTTGAGCAGAAACCCGCTGGCCCCGGCGTGCAGCGCCGCGTACACGTACTCGTCCGAGTCGAACGTCGTCAGCATGACGGTCCGGCAGGTGCTCTCGGCGCTGATGGTGCGGCACGCCTCGATGCCGTCGGTGCCGGGCATCCGGATGTCGAGCAGGGCGACGTCGGGGCGCAGCCGGCGTACGGCGTCCACCGCGCTCGCCCCGTCGCCCACTTCGGCCACCACCTCGATGTCGTCCTGGACGCCCAGGATCAGGGCGAATCCGCTGCGGACGAGCTCCTGGTCGTCGGCGACGACTACGCGGATCGTCACTGCTCACACCTCCGTTTTCATCAACAGGGCAGCTGTCTTACGGGTGTTCGTCGCGGTGTGGGGGAGTCTCGCCCGGACCTGGAACCCGCCGTCCGGGCCCGCGCCCGACCACGCCGTACCGCCGTGCGCGGCCGCGCGTTCGCTGATGCCGATGAGGCCGTGGCCGGTGCCGGGGCCGGATGCGGCGCCGGGGCCGCGTCCGTCGTCCGTGACGGTGAGGGCCAACTCTCCGTCGTCGTAAGCGAGTTGGACCGAAATTGCATCCGCCCGCGCGTGCTTCACCGCGTTCGTCAGGGCTTCCTGCGTGATCCGGTACAGCGTCGTCTCCAGGTCCGGCGGAAGCGCCCGGGGCTCGCCCGTCGTCTCGTACGTGACGGACGGGCCGCCCGACGCCACGCGGCCGATCAGCTCCGGCAGTTCCGCGAGGCCCGGCTGGGGGCGGCGCGGGGACTCGGGGGCCTCGCGCAGTACGCCCAGCATCCGCCGCAGCTGCACCATCGCGTCCCGGCCGGTCTCCGAGATCGCGTCGAACGCCGCCTCGGCCCGCTCGGGCGCGGCCCGTACCGCCAGCGGCCCCGCCTCCGCCTGCACGATCATGATGCTGACGGCGTGCGACAGGATGTCGTGCATCTCCCGGGCGATACGGGCCCGTTCACGGGCGGCGGCCTGCTCGGCCTCGATCCGGTTGGCCCGCTCCAGCTGCGCGGCCCGGTCCTCGACGGCCGCCGTGTACGCCTGGCGGGTGTGGGTGAGCCGGCCGAGCGCGTACGCAGCACCGAAGACGAAGAAGCTGAACAGCATCTCCCGCGTGTCCTGGGTGTTGAGCGCGACCGACGGCGCGATCAGCGCCGCCGTCAGCGCCGCCATGCCGAGGCGCTGGCGCACGGGCGAGAGCGCGGCGACCGTGTACAGCGCGATCAGGCCGGAGTACGGCAGCGGCTGGCCCGGGCCGTCGAGGGTGAGCTTGTACAGCGAGCCTGCCGTCAGGACCGCCAGCATCACCGTCACTGGCGCCCGGCGCCGCCACACGAGCGGCAGCACCATCAGCGTCATCAGGGCGTAGTCCGCCGAGGTCGCCGGGCGCAGCCCGGTCGGGCGCTCGGTCAGGAACGGGATCGTCATCGCGGCCTGCACCAGCAGGGTCAGCCCGATGTCGACCGCCCAGGGGTTCGCCGACCGCAGCCGTGCCGTCAGCCGTCCCTCGTCCAATCCGTACCCCCCGTAAGGACCGCGCGCAGCGCGTCCACCCGATTCGTGGTGATCGAGTCCACGCCCCGATCGATCAGCTTGCGCATGGTCCGCCGGGTGTCGGCGGTCCACACGGAGACCAGCATGCCGTCGCGGTGCACGCGTGCGGCGAGCTCCGAACTCATCAGTCCGAAGCGGTAGTTGAGCCAGCGCGGCTTCACGGCCGCGATGAGCTCCGGGCGCGGCGGCGCCAGCGTCGTCCAGGTGAGGGCGATCTCGGCGGACGGGTCGGCGGCGCGGACCTTCAGCATCGCGTTCGCGCCCGCGCAGTAGTAGACGCGGTCGCTCGCCCCGCACTCCTGCACCATGCCGACGACCGCGCGCACGCACGCCTCGCTCGCGCCCGGCAGATCGAGCATCACCCGGTGCGCGCCCGCCGCCATCAGGGCCGCGCGCAGGGTCGGGACGCCGCTGTGGGTCAGCTCGCGCACATCCTCGTACAGCAGGGAGGAGAGCGGGCGGTCGACGCCCCACAGCCGATTGAGCGTCTCGTCGTGCAGCAGCACGGGAACGCCGTCGTGGGTGAGGCGTACATCGAGCTCGATCGCGTCCGCGCCCCGCTCGATCGCCGAGTGGATCGAGGGGAGCGTGTTCTCACGGACGCGGTACGGGTCGCCGCGGTGGGCCACGACAGTCACGGTGCGCATGGGCCCATTGTCGTCACGCGTTACGAGGCGGGCCACTTCGCCGTGTACTCGTCGATCTCGGCGGCGAGCTTCGCCTTGCCCGCCGAGTCCAGGAACGACGCCTCGACGGCGTTCTTGGCGAGGTCGGCCACGCCCCGCTCGTCCAGCTGAAGGAGGCGGGCGGCGACCGCGTACTCGTTGTTGAGGTCGCTGCCGAACATCGGCGGGTCGTCGCTGTTGATCGTGACGAGCACGCCCGCCTCGACCATCTCCTTGATGGGGTGCAGCTCGATGTCGGTGACGACGCGGGTCGCGAGGTTGGAGGTCGGGCAGACCTCCAGGGCGATCCGGTGGTCGGCGAGGTGCTTCAGGAGATTCCGGTCCTGGGTGGCGCTGGTGCCGTGGCCGATGCGCTCGGCCCGCAGATCGTTGAGGGCGTCCCAGATGGACTGGGGTCCGGTGGACTCGCCCGAGTGCGGCACCGAGTGCAGCCCGGCGGCGATGGCCTGGTCGAAGAAGGGCTTGAACTGCGGGCGCGGGACGCCGATCTCGGGGCCGCCGAGGCCGAACGAGATCAGGCCCTCGGGGCGCAGGCGGTCGGAGGTGGCGAGCCGGGTGGTCTCGGCGGCGGCCTCGGAACCGGCCTCGCCCGGGATGTCGAAGCACCAGCGCAGTACGGTGCCGAGCTCGCGCTCGGCCGACTTGCGGGCGTCCTCGATCGCGTCCATGAAGGCGCGCTCGTCGATGCCGCGGCGGGTGGAGGAGAACGGGGTGATGGTCAGCTCGGCGTAGCGGATGTTCTGCCGGGCCATGTCCCGGGCGATCTCGTACGTGAGAAGCCGCACATCTTCCGGGGTGCGGATCAGGTCCACGACCGACAGATACACCTCGATGAAGTGCGCGAAGTCGGTGAAGGTGAAGTAGTCCGCGAGCGCCTCGGGGTCGGTGGGGACCTTCGAGTCGGCGTGCCGGGCGGCGAGTTCGGAGACGATGCGGGGCGAGGCCGAGCCGACGTGGTGCACATGGAGCTCGGCCTTGGGCAGGCCCGCGATGAACGCGTGCAGGTCGGTCATGGTTTCCTCCGCAAGCTGGGGGCTTCGCTCTTCGGGGATCATGTTAGGCGGGGCGGATCCCGCGCTTCGCGCCTAGGGTCTGTCCGGTGGGTCTGGCCGCTATCGGCGCTGGACGCCTTTTCGGTGCTGGTGAGTGGGGGTCTGGTGCGTGCAGCTGCAAGGCGGAGGAGGGCGGCATGGCGGAGCCATGGCAACCGACGACAACGCCGCTGGGGGTCCCCCCTGGCCCTTTAGGCCTTGGGGGAGGGCGCACCAGACCCCCGCGTCCCAGGCCGGATCCACCGGACAGGCCCTAGGGCGCGACCTTTAGCATGTCGGAACCACGATGGGGGAGGCCCATGTCAGACCACCGCGATCAGTCGTCCCCGGGCCCCGAGCCCGTGGACCCGTGGGCACCGCCGGAGCACAAGGTTCCGCTGGACAAGCCGGGCCATGACCGGACGATGACCGACCAGCCGCTGACCGGCCAGGGCCCGCAGGGGCAACCCGTGCACAACCAGCCGACGGTGACGTCGATGCCAGCGGCTCCCTCTGACGCGACGCCCGCGTCGGGCTATGTCCCGCCTGCCGCGGGTCCGGCGGGTCCGGTCGGCGGCCAGGGCTGGGCCGGTCCCGTGCCGCCGCCCCCGACCGCGCCGGGCGGCCCCGGCCAGGCGGTCCCGGGCAGCTACGGCTACCCGGCGTACCCCGGCTACCCGGACTATCCCGGATACAGCTACGGCCACCCCGGCTGGACCGGTATGGGCGCCCCGCTCAACGGCTTCGGCACCGCCGCGATGGTCCTCGGCATCCTCTCCGTCGTCCTGTTCTGCCTGTGGGGCCTCGGCATCATCCTGGGCATCCTCGCCCTGATCTTCGGCTTCCTGGGCCGGGGCCGGGCGAAGCGCGGTCAGTCCACCAACGGCGGCCAGTCCCTGGCCGGGATCATCCTGGGCGCGGTCGGCATCGCGGTCAGCGCCGTCTTCCTGGGCCTGATGATCTGGGCGGTGACCCACCACGACGACACGTCCGACGACACCTCCACAGCCGACGACCCGTTCGCGACGTCGCTGGTGGTGGAAGACGACGGGGTCTAGGCGGTCCCGGGTGTCCTACAAGGGGCGCGGGCTGGTGCCAGTGCCCTGCGGTCCCCCGCACTTATAGGGGCGCGGGGCCGTGACATTTGCGGCTCCGCCGCGTGGGCGCGACCAGCCCAAGCCGGCCCGCACCCGAACAACTACGCCGCGCGAAGCGCCTCTCGGGCGTCCATGAGGGCGAAGCCCAAGAGGTTCAGCCCACGCCACCGCGAAGGGTCATCCGCCTCGGGCGCGTCGGCCGCAAGTCCGATCCCCCATATCCGGTCCAGCGGGCTGGCTTCCACCAGCACGCGGTCCCCGGTGGCCAGCAGGTACTCCCGAAGCGCCGGGTCCTGGCTGAACTTGTGGACGCTCCCCGCCACAACGATGTCGTACCGCTCCCGCGACCACACCGCGTCGTCGAAGCCCTGGACCAGCCGTCCAGCCTTCTTGGCGGCGGCCGGGGAGGTGGCCGAGAGCACCGCCCGCTCGGCGGACGCGTCGCCGAACAGCTGCGCCTTGGACGCCATCATCCAGTGCTCCGCCGTCGCGTACTCCACACCGTCCACGGCGAACGCCGACGGCCACCACTGGCTGAAACAGCTCGGTCCCAGGCTCCCGTCCCGCCGGGGCGTGTGGCCCCAGAAGTGCAAGAACTTGACCCTCTCACCATCCTTGACCTGCGCGATCAAATTGTCGATCTTCTCCATGCACGTGAGTCTGCCACCCGCCACTGACACTCCGTACGGGTATTTACAGCCGGACGCGACACATGGTCGACAGATTCCGTCGCGTAACCAAAAGGCAACAACGGAATCACTTGTTGGTCAGATGCCGCTCTGTCAGGATCGGCACTCAAATCGAGCTGGAGCTACGGAGACCGTGAGCGAGATGGGCAACAGCAGCAGCGGCAACAGCAGCAGCGAGCACGCCGGCCGCTTCCCGGCGCAGGACCGTTTCGAGGCCGGTGCGCAGTACATCGGCGGACGCCTTCGGCCGGGCACCTCCGGGCGCAAGCAGGACGTCGTGGACCCGGCGACCGGCGAGACGGTGTACACGTACGAACTGGCGGGCACCGCCGATGTGGACGCGGCCGTGGCGGCCGCCAAGGAGGCGTTCCCGGGCTGGTCGGGCGCGACCCCGGCCGAGCGTTCGGACGCGCTGCACCGCTTCGCGGCCGTCCTGGCCGAGCGCGCCGAGGAGTTCGCGCAGGCCGAGTCGTTGCAGTGCGGCAAGCCGATCAAGCTGAGCCGGGAGTTCGACGTCCCGGGCACGATCGACAACACCGCGTTCTTCGCGGGAGCCGCCCGCCACCTCCAGGGACAGTCGGCCGGCGAGTACTCCGGCGACCACACCTCGTACGTACGCCGTGAGGCCATCGGTGTCGTCGGGTCCATCGCACCCTGGAACTACCCGCTCCAGATGGCCGCCTGGAAGGTGCTCCCGGCGATCGCGGCCGGGAACACCATCGTCCTCAAGCCCGCCGAGATCACCCCGCTGACCTCGCTGCTCTTCGCCGAGGCCGCGACCGCCGCAGGGATCCCGGACGGCGTCGTCAACATCGTCTCGGGCGCAGGGCGGGACGCCGGGGAGCACCTGGTCGGCCACCCCGACGTCGTGATGACCTCGTTCACCGGCTCCACCCCGGTCGGCAAGCGGGTCGCCGAGATCGCCACCGCCACGGTCAAGCGCCTGCACCTGGAACTCGGCGGCAAGGCCCCCTTCGTCGTCTTCGACGACGCGGACCTCGAAGCCGCCGTCCACGGCGCCGTCGCCGCCTCCCTCATCAACTCGGGCCAGGACTGCACCGCCGCCACGCGCGCGTACGTCCAGCGGCCGCTCTACGACGCCTTCGTCGCCGGGGTCGCGGACCTGTTCGCGACCGTCCGCGTCGGCGACCCGTTCGACGCGACGACGGATCTCGGCCCCCTCATCAGCCATGTCCACCGCGACCGCGTGGCGGGCTTCGTCGAGCGGGCCCGCTCCTACGCGCGCGTGGTCACCGGCGGCGCGGCGCCCGACCACGACGGCGCCTTCTACCTTCCGACGCTCATCGCGGACGCCGCCCAGGACAGCGAGGTCGTCCAGTCCGAGATCTTCGGGCCGGTCCTGGTCGCGCTGCCCTTCGACTCCGACGACGAGGGCATCGCGCTCGCCAACGACACCCCGTACGGCCTGGCCGCCTCCGCCTGGAGCCGGGACGTCTACCGGGCGGGCCGGGCCACGCGGGAGATCAAGGCGGGCTGCGTCTGGGTCAACGACCACATTCCGATCATCAGCGAGATGCCGCACGGCGGCTTCAAGGCGAGCGGCTTCGGAAAGGACATGTCGGCCTACTCCTTCGAGGAGTACACGCAGGTCAAGCATGTGATGTACGACAACACCGCGGTGGCGGCCAAGGACTGGCACCGCACGATCTTCGGGGACCGATAACTATCCGCTTGCGGCTCCGCCGCGTGCCGGGCGCCTGACCAGCGGCCGTCACCTCCACCCGGAAGGGCATACAGCGCATGGAGCAGTACGAGCCGGACCGCCTCTCCGCGGCCCAGGCGGCCGCCATACGGCGCTCTCTGACCAGCGGCCGGGGCGCGCTCACCCGCCGTTCGGTGCTGCGCGCCACCGGATTCGGCGCGCTCACCGTCGGCTCGCTGGCGGGACTCACCGCCTGCGGCATCCCGGCCGCCAAGCGGTCGGACGGCACGGCCCCGGCGTCGAACGACCACTCGGCCAGTGAGAAGGAGATCAACTTCTCCAACTGGACCCAGTACATGGACGTCAGCGACGACAAGAAGCACCGGCCGACGCTGGAGGCGTTCACCAAGCGCACCGGGATCAAGGTCAAGTACACCGAGGACATCAACGACAACGTCGAGTTCTTCGGCAAGGTCAAGCCGCAGCTCGCGGCCGGCCAGGACATCGGCCGCGACCTCATCGTGCTCACCGACTGGCTGGCCGGGCGGCTCATCCGGCTCGGCTGGGCGCAGAAGCTCGACGCGTCCCTGCTGCCGCACGCCTACGCCAACCTCTCCGCCGCCTTCCGCAGCCCCGACTGGGACCCGGGCCGGGCCTACTCGTATCCCTGGACCGGCATCCCCACCGTCATCGCGTACAACTCCAAGGCGACCGGCGGCAAGACGGTCGACTCCATCACGCAGCTGCTCGACGACCCGACGCTGAAGGGCCGGGTGGGCTTCCTGACCGAGATGCGCGACACGGTCGGGATGACCCTGCTCGACATGGGCAAGGACCCGGCGAACTTCACCGACGCCGACTTCGACGCGGCGATCGGGCGGCTCCAGAAGGGCGTCGACAAGAAGCAGATCCGGCGCTTCACCGGCAACGACTACACCGGCGACCTGGACAAGGGGGACCTCGCCGCGTGTGTGGCGTGGGGCGGCGACATCACCCAGCTCCGGTCCGACAACCCGGACATCAAGTACGCGGTCCCGGCGGCCGGTTACATGCTCTCCAGCGACAACCTGCTCATCCCCGCGAACGCCCGCCACCAGGCCAACGCCGAGCGGCTGATCGACTACTACTACGAGCCACCGGTCGCGGCCAAGCTCGCCGCGTTCATCAACTACGTCTGCCCCGTGGACGGTGTGCGCGACGAGCTGGCGAAGATCGATCCGAAGCTGGCGGAGAACACGCTGATCCTCCCCGACAGGGCCATGACCGCCAAGGCCCACTCCTTCCGCTCGCTGAGCAGCGCGGAGGAGACCTCGTACGAGCAGAAGTTCGGCAAGCTCATCGGCGCGTGACAGCGGCGCCCGCGCCCCCCACACCTCCCCTCAGCCCTCACCACCCCTGGGATCGCAACCCATGACTGACGACAAGAACGACGGCGGCGACGTCCGCCTCACCGGGATCAGCAAGACGTACGGCTCGTTCACCGCCGTCCATCCGCTCGAACTGACCGTCCCGCAGGGCTCGTTCTTCGCCCTGCTCGGCGCCTCCGGATGCGGCAAGACCACCACCCTGCGCATGATCGCCGGCCTGGAGGAGCCCACCACCGGGACCGTCTTCCTCGGCGACAAGGACGTCACCGATCTGCCGCCGTACAAGCGGCCGGTGAACACCGTCTTCCAGTCGTACGCGCTCTTCCCGCACCTCGACGTCAGCGAGAACATCGCCTTCGGGCTGCGCCGGCGGGGCATCAAGTCGGTGAAGAAGCAGGTCGACGACATGCTGGAGCTGGTCCAGCTCGGCGACTTCGCCAAGCGCAAGCCGCACCAGCTCTCCGGCGGCCAGCAGCAGCGCGTGGCGGTCGCCCGCGCCCTCATCAACCACCCCCGGGTGCTGCTCCTCGACGAGCCGCTCGGCGCCCTCGACCTCAAGCTGCGCCGCCAGATGCAGCTGGAGCTCAAGCGCATCCAGACCGAGGTCGGCATCACCTTCATCCATGTCACCCACGACCAGGAGGAGGCCATGACCATGGCCGACACGGTCGCGGTGATGAACGGCGGACGCGTCGAGCAACTGGGCGCCCCGGCCGACCTCTACGAGAACCCGAACACCACGTTCGTGGCGAACTTCCTCGGCACCTCCAACCTCATCGAGGCCGAGGTCGTCGCCAGGAGCGGCGAGGACGTCGTCGTCACGGCGGGCGGCGCCAAGCTGACGCTGCCCGGCGGGCGATGTTCGGCCCCCGCCACCGACGGCGGCAAGATCCTCGTCGGGGTGCGCCCCGAGAAGATCTCGCTGGCCCACCGCGACGACGAGTCCTCGATAGCGGACGGCCGCAACCGCGTCCCGGGCACGATCGTCGACTCCTCCTTCATCGGCGTCTCCACCCAGTACGTCATCGACTCACCGGCGGGTGACGGCCTCGCCGTCTACGAGCAGAACATCGAGCGCGACACCCGCTTGGTGCCCGGCGCCGAGGTCGTCCTGCACTGGAACCCGGCGCACACCTTCGGCCTGGACGCGGCGCAGGCGATCGACGCGGGCGTGGAGAAGGTCGAGGACGCCGCGTGAGCGCCCTGACCGAGGCGCCCCCGGCCGCCGACCTCCCCGTACGCAAGGCGTCGGCGCGCAAGCGGCTCGTGCCCTACTGGCTGCTGCTGCCCGGCATCCTGTGGCTGATCGTCTTCTTCGCGCTGCCGATGGTCTACCAGGCCTCCACCTCGGTGCAGACCGGCTCCCTGGAGAAGGGTTTCCAGGTCACCTGGCACTTCCAGACGTACTGGGACGCCTTCAAGGAGTACTACCCGCAGTTCGTGCGCTCCCTGCTGTACGCGGGCACCGCGACCGTTCTGTGTCTGCTGCTCGGGTATCCGCTCGCGTATCTGATCGCCTTCAAAGCGGGCCGCTGGCGCAATGTGATCCTGGTGCTCGTCATCGCGCCGTTCTTCACCAGCTTCCTGATCCGCACGCTGGCCTGGAAGACGATCCTGGCCGACGGCGGGCCGGTGGTGCACGCGCTCAACACGCTGCATGTGCTGGACGTGACGAACTGGCTGGGCTGGACCGAGGGCAACCGCGTGCTCGCCACGCCCATGGCGGTGGTCTGCGGACTCACGTACAACTTCCTGCCGTTCATGATCCTGCCGCTCTACACCTCGCTCGAACGGATCGACCCGAGGCTGCACGAGGCGGCCGGGGATCTGTACGCGACCCCCGCGACCACCTTCCGCAAGGTGACGTTCCCGCTCTCCATGCCGGGCGTCGTCTCGGGCACGCTGCTCACCTTCATCCCGGCGAGCGGCGACTACGTGAACGCCGAACTGCTCGGCTCCACCGACCAGAAGATGGTCGGCAACGTCATCCAGTCGCAGTTCCTGCGGGTCCTCGACTATCCGACGGCCGCCGCCCTCTCCTTCATCCTGATGGCGATCGTCCTGGTGATGGTCACCGTCTACATCCGCCGAGCCGGGACGGAGGACCTGGTCTGATGCGCTGGCTCCGACGCAATGTGATCGTGATCGCGGGACTCGCGACCCTCGCGTACCTGATCCTGCCGAACGTCGTCGTGATGGTGTTCTCGTTCAACAAGCCGAACGGGCGCTTCAACTACTCCTGGACGCGGTTCTCCACCGACGCCTGGAAGGACCCCTGCGGCGTCGCCGACATGTGCGGCTCGCTCTCGCTCTCGCTCCAGATCGCGACCTGGGCGACGGTCGGCGCGACCGTGCTCGGCACGATGATCGCCTTCGCCCTGGTCCGCTACCGGTTCCGGGCGCGCGGCGCGATCAACTCGCTGATCTTCCTGCCGATGGCGATGCCCGAGGTCGTCATGGCCGCGTCCCTGCTCACGCTCTTCCTCAACCTGGGCGCGCAGCTCGGCTTCTGGACCATCCTCATCGCGCACATCATGTTCTGCCTGAGCTTCGTGGTGACGGCGGTCAAGGCGCGCGTGATGTCGATGGACCCGCGCCTGGAGGAGGCCGCACGCGACCTGTACGCGGGACCGGTGCAGACGTTCGTCCGGGTCACCCTGCCGATCGCCGCCCCCGGGATCGTCGCGGGCGCGCTGCTCGCCTTCGCGCTCTCCTTCGACGACTTCATCATCACCAACTTCAACGCGGGCTCCACCGTGACGTTTCCCATGTTCGTCTGGGGATCCGCACAGCGGGGCACGCCCGTTCAGATCAATGTCATCGGTACGGCGATGTTCGTCATCGCCGTGGTGGTGGTCGTCGCCGGCCAGCTCGTAGCCAACCGGCGCAACAAAGGTGCCAAAGCCTAAGCAACAACTGCCGAACCCTTCGAGGGAGTTGGAAATCATGGCCGCAACCCGAGCCATGAGCAGTGCCGCAGCCCAATCACTGACGGACGCCCAGCCCGTCCCCTTCTGGCTGGAGGACCCGGGCAGGCCCGGTGCCCACCCCGCGCTCGCGGGCGACGAGCGGTGCGATCTGCTCGTCGTCGGCGGCGGCTACAGCGGACTGTGGACCGCGCTCCTGGCCAAGGAGCGCGACCCGCAGCGCGATGTGGTGCTCATCGAGGGCAAGGAGATCGGCTGGGCCGCCTCCGGCCGCAACGGCGGCTTCTGCGCCGCCTCCCTCACCCACGGCCTCGGCAACGGCCTGGCCCGCTGGCCCGACGAGATGCCCACGCTCGAACGGCTCGGCGCGGCCAACCTCGACGCCATCGAGGCGGCCGTCGCCCGCTACTCACTGGACTGCGACTTCGAGCGCACCGGCGAGATCGACGTGGCCACCGAGCCGCACCAGGTGGACGAGCTCCACGAGATGTACGAGGAGGCGGTCGGGCTCGGCTTCGAGGGGCTCGAACTCCTGGACCGCGACGCGATGCGGGCCGAGGTCCACTCGCCTACCTTCCTCGGCGGCCTCTGGGACCGGCGCGGTGTCGCCATGCTCCACCCCGCCAAGCTCGCCTGGGGCCTCAAGCGCGCCTGTCTGGAACTGGGCGTACGGATCTACGAACACACCCCCGGCCTCGACCTGGTGTCGGCGGGACCGGGCATGGCGGTGCGCACCCCGTACGGACGCATCCGCGCCCGCCACGTGGCGCTCGGCACCAATGTGTTCCCGTCCCTGGTCAAGCGCGTACGTGCGTACACCGTGCCGGTCTACGACTACGCGCTGATGACCGAACCGCTGAGCGCCGAGCAACTGGCCTCGATCGGCTGGAAGAACCGGCAGGGCCTGGGCGACTCGGCCAACCAGTTCCACTACTTCCGGCTCACCGACGACCACCGCATCCTGTGGGGCGGTTACGACGCGGTGTACAAGTACGGCGGGAAGGTGCGGGCCGAGTACGACGACAGCCCGGCCACCTATCTGAAGCTGGCCGAGCACTTCTTCGACTGCTTCCCGCAGCTCGAAGGGCTGCGTTTCAGCCACACCTGGGGCGGCGCGATCGACACCTGCTCGCGCTTCTCGGCCTTCTTCGGCACGGCCCACGGCGGCAAGGTCGCCTACGCCGCCGGATACACCGGCCTCGGCGTCGGCTCGACCCGCTTCGGGGCGGACGTGATGCTCGACCTGCTCTCGGGGGAGCGCACGGAACGCACCGAACTGGAGATGGTCCGCAAAAAGCCCCTCCCGTTCCCCCCGGAACCGGTCGCCTGGGCAGGCATCGGCATCACCAAGTGGGCCCTGGCCAGAGCAGACGCGAACGGCGGCAGACGCAACTTGTGGCTGAAGGCAATGGACAGGGCGGGCCTGGGCTTCGACAGCTGAGCTCTAAATCGCGCTTGAGAGGTAGCGCCTTTAGGGGCGCGGGGAACTGCGCGACCAGCCACGCACGGTCCGCAGCCAAAAATCCTCGCACCCCGCGGAGCGCACCGGCGCACGACCGGCGGATCATGACGCGCCCCAATTCACTACCAACAAGTAGCGAAACCCGCGTCATAGCCGAGCCCCACCCGGCTCTCCACCCGTGACAGCACACCGCGCTCACGGAAGGAAGCCCGGGCGATGAACGGCTCAGGAGCCAAGACCGCAGTGGAATGGCTGGCATCGGTCGCGCCGGATCCCGACGCCTGCCGGTGGGAGTGGGAACGCAACCCCCTGGGGGTCGCGCTCCTTCCCGCCGGCAGGCGCTGGGACGTACTGATCCTGCCGGGCGAGCTGGGGCATCCCACGCTCGACGTACTGACCCGGCTCGTCGACCGCCCCGGGCCCGTGCTCGCCGACTTCGGCGACGCGCGCCTGGGGTTCTTCGTGCCGCCGGGCACGGCCGCGCGCTGGCTCGGCACGGGGGTGCGGGGGGCCGGTCAGGGCACCTGGATCGTGGTGCCGTACCCGGGCCGGGTCTCCGGCGGGGTGCGCTGGCTGATCCCGCCGGACGGCTCGGGCAACCTCACCGACCCGACGCTGCTAGAACTCGCGATGCACGAGGCCGCGGCCCGTATCGCCCGGGAGGACTGGGACTGAAACACAGGGGCGCAGTACGCGGGGCACCGAAACTGACGGGCAGTCAGGTGCCGCCGGAGCGCTGCCAGAGGTCTCGACAACCCCACGGGTCCTACGCAGCCGGATCCTTCATCTTCCCCGCCGCGCTCGCAGCGGCCCTCCTCGAACTTCGACGCATACCCATGGAGCTGACGATCAGCAGCACCCCGCACAGGCAGCCGCTGGCCAGTACATCCAGCGGCCAGTGGTAGCCGTGCAGCACCAGACCGATGCCCGTCGCCACCGTGAGCACCCCGGCGGCGACGGGCGGCACCCATCGTCTGCGTACATACGAGGTGAGGAGCAGCGCCGAGACGCCGTACGCCACCATCGCGGTGGCCGTGTGGCCGGACGGGTAGTAGCCGGTGTCGCTGGTCAGCGGGCCCGCGCGGTCGGTCCAGGTCTTCAGCGGGACGATCAGCGCGGGCACGAGAGCCATCGTCAGCGCCGCGATCAGCGCGGTCGCCCGGGCGCCGCGCCACAGCGCGTATCCGAGGGCGAGCGCGAGCACCGGCAGGGCGACGGGCATGCTGCCGAGGTCGGCGAGGACCTGTGCCAGTGACTGGGGGCCGCGCCCGGCGAGGTGATGGTCCACGCGCTCGTCGAGGCGGCGCAGGGGGCCGTCGGCGACGACCTGCCAGGTGATCACCGCGAAGAGGGCGGTGAGGACCGCGAGCGCGGAGAAGAGGAAAGCCGGCCGTCCCGGAACAGGGGGGGAGGTTCCGGGACGGCCGGTTCGACCGGTGTGCCGTGCGCCCCGGGGGGTGTGGGGCGTACGGCCGTCCGATCGGTGAGGAGTTCCGGAGCCAGAGGCGCCGGCGGTGTGCGCGAGGGCACGACCAGAACGAGGCTGGGGATGCGCCGCCCTGGAGCCGCCCGCAGTTTCCTGCGGGCGAGGTGTTTCTCTCATCTGCAGAAACCGTACGGCAGTGAGCGGGGGACCGACAGGCGGCACTCCATCCCGCCATCGCCCCCGCACACCTTCTTCACAGGCCGTGGTCACGGCTCCGGTCAGAGCGTCCGCAGATCATGCTCAGAGCGTGGAAAAGGCCTGCTCGATGATGTCGAGACCCTCGTTGAGCAGGTCCTCGCCGATGACCAGCGGCGGCAGGAAACGCAGCACGTTGCCGTAGGTGCCACAGGTCAGGACCAGCAGGCCCTCCGCGTGGCAGGCCTTGGCCAGCGCGCCGGCGGCGGCCGCGTTCGGCTTCTTGCCGTCCCGGTCCTCGACGAGCTCGATGGCGATCATGGCGCCGCGGCCGCGGATGTCGCCGATGATGTCGAACTTCTCGGCCATGGCGGCGAGGCGGCCCTTCATGACCTCCTCGATGCGCTTGGCCTTGCCGTTGAGGTCCAGCTCGCGCATGGTCTCGATCGCGCCCAGCGCACCGGCGCAGGCCACCGGGTTGCCGCCGTAGGTGCCACCGAGGCCGCCCGCGTGCGCGGCGTCCATGATCTCGGCGCGGCCGGTCACGGCGGAGAGCGGCAGACCGCCCGCGATGCCCTTGGCGGTGGTGATCAGGTCCGGGACGATGCCCTCGTCCTCGCAGGCGAACCACTGGCCGGTGCGGCAGAAGCCGGACTGGATCTCGTCCGCGACGAAGACGATGCCGTTGTCCTTGGCGAACTGGGCGATCGCGGGCAGGAAGCCCTTGGCGGGCTCGATGAAGCCGCCCTCGCCGAGCACCGGCTCGATGATGATCGCGGCGACGTTGTCGGCGCCGATCTGCTTGCTGATCATGTCGATGGCCTGGGCGGACGCCTCGGCGCCGGCGTTCTCCGCGCCGGTCGGCCAGCGGTACCCGTAGGCGACCGGGACGCGGTAGACCTCGGGCGCGAACGGGCCGAAGCCGTTCTTGTACGGCATGTTCTTGGCGGTCAGCGCCATCGTCAGGTTCGTACGGCCGTGGTAGCCGTGGTCGAAGACGACGACGGCCTGGCGCTTGGTGTACGCACGGGCGATCTTGACCGCGTTCTCGACGGCCTCGGCGCCGCTGTTGAACAGCGCGGACTTCTTGGCGTGGTCGCCCGGGGTCAGCTCGGCGAGCTGCTCGCAGACCTCCACGTAACCCTCGTACGGCGTGACCATGAAGCAGGTGTGGGTGAAGTCCGCGAGCTGGGCGGCGGCGCGGCGCACCACGGCCTCGGCGGAGGCGCCGACGCTGGTCACGGCGATGCCGGAGCCGAAGTCGATCAGGCGGTTGCCGTCGACGTCCTCGATGATGCCGCCGCCCGCGCGCGCGGTGAAGACGGGCAGCACGGAGCCCACGCCGCCGGCCACCGTCTCCAGACGGCGGGCCTGCAGCTCCTGCGACTTCGGGCCGGGGATGGCGGTGACGATGCGGCGCTCCTGCGGGATGGCGCTCATGAGGGGCTCCCTGGATGATCTGTTTTTGGACGCTTCCTGGCTTTCTTCGCAGGCTAGGGCGCGGGGGCGGGTGCTGGCATGCTCCGTTGGGGAGTGGTGCGGGTGTGTCCTTGTCCTTGGCGGACATAGCGGTGCGGTGCGGTGCGCTCCGCGCCGGGTGCGTGGTCGGCTGCGGGCCGTCTGTGGCTTGTCGCGCAGTTCCCCGCGCCCCTGTGTGGGCGCGGGATCACTGCATGCGGCTGCAAGTCCGCTTAGATTGGGCTGGACTTGGTTACGGACCTGGCTGGTCAGGGGGCAAGGGGCCGATGGACACCGAAGGTACGCACGACGCACGGGGCATCGAGGCGCGGCCGGTGCCGCGGCCGGTCGTGCCGCCGCCCGTTCCGGCGCTGCCGCCCGCGTTTCCGCCGCAGCCCGGTCGGCCCCCCGGGCGCCCCCCGCTGGGGGAGTGGCTGCGGACGCCGCGTGCGGCCGCCGAGCCGGGGCTGTGGCGGTACGGGCATCGGCCCCGGGCGCAGGACGACGGGCACCGGGTGCCGGACCGGGCGCTGATCAGCGGCGCCCTGGTCGCGCTGCTCGCGGCGATTCTGGTGTGGTCGCTGTGGCGCAACGGGTATGTGCCGCGCAGCCGGGTCCCCCTTGAGCTGTTCACGCCGTCCGACTGGTGGCTGGGTCTGCATCGGCGGCCCCCGGCGGCCCTGACCGCGCTCGCCGCGTACAACAGCCTGGTCGCCGGTGCGGTGATCTACGGGTTCGGGCATCTGGGCAACTGGCGCGAGATCTTCCGCCGGTACGCGGCCGACCACCCGCAGCCCGCGCGCGCGGTGCGCACCGCGCTGGTCGCCGGGGCCCTGGTGTGGTTCCTGATCTGGGCCGACGACTATCTGCCGTTCTACTCCTTGGCCATCGGTCTGGTGCCGCACTCGTGGATCTTCAGCGACGACCCGGTGGCCACCAAGGACGCCATCGACACGACGACGACCGTCTACCACGTAGTGGTAGCGGTGGCTGTGGTGTGGTTCTGCGGTCGGGCGGGGGACTGGCTCGGGCTGTGGCGCGAACGGACTGGGCGCGCCCCGGTCCGTAACGCGGCCACGTCCACCGGACCCGCCGAGAGTCCCGCCGACTGGCCGCAGTTGCGCGCGGCCGGGCAGCACGCCGCCGCCGACCGGCTGGCCGCCGACGCCGACAGCGGCCGGATGAATGACGTGGACTGCGCCCGTATCCGGCGGGCCTGGACGTCCGTGGTCGCCGACCCGGGCCGCCTGAGCGCGTTCACGGACGCGGTGCTGCGGGACGGATCGCGCGCGTGCCTGCACCCGTCCGGCGACCGCGACCTGCCCGCCCGGACCGCCACCCACGACCTGCTCACCTCGCAGGTGCGGCTCGGCCGGTTCGCGGACCTGGAGAACAACCCGCCCGCCCGCCGGGGCGCGGGCGCGGCCGTCGACCCGGCGGCGCTCGGCACCTCGCTGCTCGCGCTCGGCCCGTCCGGCGCGGGCAAGACGCGCCATCTGGTGCGGCCCGTGGTGGAGTCCCTGGCCCTCCAGGCGCTCGCCGGACAGGCCGCCGTGGTCGCGGTCGGCGCTGCGGGCACCCCGCTGGGCGCCGACGAGGCGTACGACGTGATCGTGCGGCCGGGCGACGCGCAGTCCGAGTACGACCTCGACCTCTACGGCGGCACCGACGACCCGGACGAGGCCGCCGCGCTGCTCGCCGAGGCCTGTGCGGGCGATCTGCCGGACGCCGACGTACGCCGGGCCGCGACCGCGCTCGCCCAGCTGCTCGGGCCGTACCGGGCCGCGTACGACCGGTTCCCCTCGGTGCCGCAGCTGCGCGAGCTCCTGGACGGCTCCGGCGACACGTTCGCCGCGCTCCGCGCCGATCTGGACCGCACGGCGCACCCCGCGCTCCACCGCGAGCTGGAGGCGCGCGCCCGGCAGGCCGACATCCCGGGCGAGCCCGGCCTGGTCCTCGCCGACCGCCTCGCGTGCCTGGACCGGCCCGCCTTCGCCGCCTTCTTCGACACCACCGGCCACACCCGGCCGTTCTCGCTGCGGGCTCTGGAGCACCCCGTACGAGTGAGGGTCGACCTGCCCGAGCGGGCGCATCCGGAGGCCGCGCGGCTGCTGAACCGGCTGCTGCTCGCGCAGTTCACGACGAGCGCGGCCGCCCGCCGGGACCGTTCGCTCTTCGCCTGCCTGGTCGTGGACGACGCCACGCACGCGGTGACCGCCGGTTCCGTACGGGCGGTGCAGCGGCTGCGGCAGGCCAACGCCGGTGTGGTGCTCAGCCTGCGGGCGCTCGCGGACGTGCCCGAGCGGCTGCACACCTCGCTGCTCGCGGCGGTCGGCTGCCATATGGCGTTCCGGGGGGTCACCACCTGGGACGGGCAGCTGCTCTCCCAGCTGTGGGGCACCGAGTGGATCGAGACCACCGAGGTCGCCCGGCACGCCGTCTTCGCCGATCAGCCGCTCACGCGCGCGATGCACGCGCTGCGCAAGCTGGCCACGGGCAAGCCGGTGACCCGGGACGCGGTGACCGTGCGCAAGGTCGAGCGGGAGCGCTGGTCGGCGTCCCAGCTGGCCCACCAGGTGCCGGCCGGGCACGCGGTGCTCTCGCTGAGCGATGTACGGGGGGAGCACTCGCCGCCGCTCCTTGTGGATCTGCGGGGCTGACGAGCTGGTGGTGGCGGGGCTCGGGCGGGCGCCGGGACCCCGCCGTTCTGGCAGAATCGAGGGGCGTGGTTCATACGGGACGGCGCATTTCTCCTCCCTCCCTCCGAAGGTCGTCGAAGGCCCCATGCCGCCCACCCTCGCCTCCCTCGTCCAGCACTCGGCGCTGAAACTCACCGTGCGCGCGGGCGAGGACCGGCTCGACACGCCGGTGCGCTGGGCGCACGTCAGTGAACTGGCCGACCCCGTCCCGTACATGGAGGGCGGCGAGCTCCTGCTCATCACGGCGATGACGCTGGACGCGGAGGATCCGGAGACGATGCGGCGCTATGTCCGCAGGCTCGCCGGAGCCGGGGTCGTCGGGCTCGGCTTCGCCGTCGGCGTCAACTACGAGACGGTGCCGGACGCGCTGCTCGACGCGGCGCGGGCCGAGGACTTCCCGCTGCTCGAAGTGCCGCGCCGCACCCCGTTCCTGGCGATCTCCAAGGCGGTGTCCGCCGCCATCGCGGCCGACCAGTACCGGGCGGTGACGGCGGGTTTCGAGGCCCAGCGCGAGCTGACGCGCGCGGCGCTCGCCGAAGGCCCCGCCGAACTGCTCGCGCGGCTCGCGGCGCATGTGGACGGGTGGGCGGCGCTGTACGACACCTCGGGCGCGGTGGTCGCGGTGCAGCCCGAGTGGGCGGGGCGGCGGGCGGCCCGGCTCACCGCCGACGTGGCC
>NZ_MECJ01000024.1 GCF_014596475.1 Streptomyces sp. CBMA152
AGCACCCTCAGCCGCAGCACCCCGACGACTCACCAACAACAGATGACGCACACCCCACACCGACACCAAATGACGCGCAAACAAACCACCCAACGCACCACTCGCACCCGTCACCAACACCGTGCCATCAGAGGCGAGTTCGATGCCCGCGGTCTCCTCGACCACGGCACGGGCCAGCCTCGGGGCGAGAACAGCGCCGCCGCGCGCCAGGAGCTCGGGCTCTCCGGCGGCCAGGGCCGCCGTCACCGCCTGCTCCGGCAGACCGTGGTCGTCGATGTCGAGCAGGGCGAACCGGCCGGGGTGCTCGGTGCCGGCGGACCGGACCAGCCCCCATACCGCCGCACCCGCGAGATCACGGACGGCCTCGGCGGGGCCGGTCGACACCGCGCCCCGGGTGACGAACACCAGCCGGGACGAGGCGAATCGCTCCTCGGCCAGCCAGTCGTGTACGAGAGCGAGGGCATCGGCGGCACGTGCGTGCACCGCGCCCGGCAGGGCGTCGTCCGTGGCGTCGTCCACCGTGAGGAACACCAGCTCGGGCACGCCGTCGTCCATGGCCGCCAGGGCAGCGAGGTCGGCGTGGACCGGGACACCCGTCCCCTTCACCGCGGTGCCGACCACGGCGTGGCGCGGACCGGCCGATCCGTCCGTACGGTCGGCCGGAAGCTCCGTCCAGTCGATCTGGAACAGCGACTCCTGCCGACCACCACGCGCCGCACCGATCTGCTCCGGCGAAACCGACCGCAGAACAAGCGAATCAACCGAAGCAACCGGCACACCAGCCACATCAGCCAGCTCCAACGACACCGCATCCCGACCAGCCCGAGCCAACCGCACCCGAACCACCGACGCACCCACCGCATGCAACCGCACACCACCCCAGGCAAACGGCAACCTGGCGCCGCCCTCATCGCCGTCGGCACCGGTGAGGATGCCGCCGAGCGCCAGGGTGTGCAGCACCGAGTCGAGCAGCGCGGGGTGCAGCCCGAACGCCTCCGCGTCCGTCCGCACGTCCATGGGCAGGGCCAGCTCGGCGAAGAGCTCGTCGTCGCGCCGCCAGGCCGCGCGCAGGCCCTGGAACACCGGGCCGTACGCGAGCCCGGCCGCGCCGAGGGTCTCGTACGCGCTGTCCACCGGCACGGCGGTCGCGCCGGTCGGCGGCCACACGGTGAGGTCGGCTTCGGTGCTCCGCACCTCGTCCGACAGCAGGCCGTCGGCGTGCTGGAGCCAGGGCGCGTCATCGTCCGGGCGGGAGTGGACGGCCACCGGGCGACGGCCGGAGGCGTCGGGTGCCCCGACGGCCAGTTGCAGCTGGACGGCGCCCTGCTCGGGCAGGATCAGCGGCGCCTGGAGCGTCAGGTCGTCCAGGGCCCGGCAGCCGACGTGCTCGCCCGCGTGCAGGGCCAGTTCGACGAGGGCCGCGCCGGGCAGGAGCACGGACCCCATGACGACGTGGTCCGCCAGCCAGGGGTGTGTCCGCAGCGAGAGGCGGCCGGTGAAGACGTGACCGTCGGCGTCCGCCAGCGCAACCGCCGCGCCGAGCAGCGGGTGCCCGGCAGCGGCCAGTCCGAGCCCGGCGGCGTCGCCGGGCAGGGGGATGCCGGTCGTCGGCCAGTAGCGCTCGCGCTGGAAGGCGTACGTGGGCAGGTCGACGCGGCGCGCGCCGGTCCCCGCGAAGAACGCCTCCCAGTCGGCGGCGAGGCCCCGGACGTGGCCCTGCGCCAGGGCCTTGGTGACCGCTTCGACTTCGGAGCGGTCCTTGCGGAGCACGGGCACGAAGACCGCGTCCTCACCGGTCACGCACTCCTGCGCCATGGCGGAGAGAACCCCGCCGGGGCCCAGTTCGAGGTACGTGGTGACACCGGCCGCTTCGAGCGCGCGGATGCCGTCGAGGAAACGAACCGCCTCACGGACGTGACGTACCCAGAAGTCGGGAGACGCCATCTCATCCGAGACCAGCGCGCCGGTCAGGTTCGAGACGACCGGGATACGCGGGGTGCCGTACGACAGCCCCGCGACAACCTCGCGGAACGCGTCCAACATGCCGTCCATGTGCGGCGAGTGGAACGCGTGACTGACCGTCAACTGCTTGGACTTGCGGCCTTCGAAGTGCGCGACGACCTTAAGCGCCGCGTCCTCGTCGCCCGCGATGACGACCGACTGCGGACCGTTGATGGCCGCGATGGACACACCGTCGGTGAGATGCGGCAGGACTTCGTCCTCTGACGCCTGCACGGCGATCATCACGCCGCCCGTCGGCAGCGCCTGCATCAGACGGCCGCGCGCGGAAACGAGCGCGCACGCGTCCTCCAGTGAGAACACCCCGGCCACATGGGCGGCGGCAATCTCACCAATGGAGTGACCGGCCACGAAGTCGGGCTTCACACCCCACGACTCCACCAACCGGAACAACGCCACCTCAACCGCGAACAACGCAGGCTGAGTGAACTCCGTACGGTCAAGAAGATCACGGTCGTCGCCGAACAGCACATCCTTCAACGGCAGTTCCAGACGCGAACACACCGCATCCAACGCCTCCGCGAACACCGGGAAGGCGTCATACAGCTCACGCCCCATCCCCAACCGCTGACTCCCCTGACCCGTGAACAGGAAGGCGGTCCGGCCGCCCCTGTCGACCGTGCCTGTCACCAGGCCGGAGGTCGGGCGACGGTCCGCCAGCGCGTCCAGTGCGGTGGTGACCGAGTCGGCGTCCGTCGCGAGGACGACGGCACGGTGGTCGAACGCGGCGCGGCCGGTGGCCAGGGAGTACGCCAGGTCCAGGAGAGCGGTGTCGGGGTGGGCCGTCAGGTGTTCCCGCAGGGTGCGGGCCTGGGCGGCGAGGGCGTCCGCGCTGCGGCCGGAGAGCCGCAGGGGCAGCACGCCCGGCGCGGACCCGGGTGCGGTGCCGGCCGCCTCGGGCAGCTCCGGCGCCTGCTCGATGATGGTGTGGGCGTTGGTGCCGCTGATGCCGAAGGACGACACGCCCGCGCGGCGCGGACGGCCCGTCTCGGGCCACTCCACCGCGTCCGTCAGCAGCGAGACCGCGCCCTGCGACCAGTCGACGTGGGGCGACGGCTCGTCGGCGTGCAGGGTCTGCGGCAGCACGCCGTGGCGCATGGCCATGACCATCTTGATGATGCCCGCGACACCCGCCGCCGCCTGCGTATGACCGAAGTTCGACTTCACCGAACCCAACCACAACGGACTCTCGTCCGAATGCTCCCGGCCATACGTCGCCAGCAGCGCCTGCGCCTCGATCGGGTCGCCGAGGGTCGTACCGGTGCCGTGCGCCTCGACCGCGTCCACCTCGGCGGCGGTGAGGCCGGCGCTCGCGAGAGCGGCGCGGATCACGCGCTGCTGGGACGGACCGTTCGGAGCCGTCAGACCATTACTCGCACCGTCCTGGTTGATCGCCGAACCACGCACGATCGCCAGGACCGGGTGACCCTTCGCCCGCGCGTCCGACAGGCGTTCCACGAGCAGCATGCCCGCGCCCTCGCCCCAGCCCGTACCGTCGGCATCCGCCGAGAAGGCGCGGCAGCGGCCGTCGGCCGACAGACCGCGCTGACGGCTGAAGCCGACAAATGTGCCGGGGGTCGCCATGACGGTGACACCGCCCGCCAGGGCCATGTCGCACTCGCCCGTGCGCAGTGCCTGGACCGCCATGTGCAGGGCGACCAGCGACGAGGAGCAGGCGGTGTCGATGGTGACGGCGGGGCCTTCGAGGCCGAAGGCGTACGAGACCCGGCCGGAGGCGATACTGCCGGTGCTGCCGGAGCCGAGCGAGCCGTCCGCGCCGTCGGCGGAGTTCTCCAGCAGGGCGGCGTAGTCGTGGTACATGACGCCGGCGAACACGCCGGTGCGGCTGCCGCGCACGGTGGCCGGGTCGATGCCCGCCCGCTCGAACGCCTCCCAGGTGGTCTCCAGGAGGAGCCGCTGCTGAGGATCGGTGCCGACGGCCTCGCGCGGGCTGATCCCGAAGAAGGTCGGGTCGAACGCGGCGGCGTCGTGCAGGAATCCGCCGTGGCGGGTGTACGAGGTCCCCCGGTTGTCCGGGTCGGGGTCGTACAGCGACTCGACGTCCCAGCCCCGGTCGCCGGGGAAGGCGGAGATCGCGTCGGTGCCGCTCTCCAGGAGCCGCCACAGCTCCTCGGGGGTGGTCACACCGCCGGGGTAGCGGCAGCTCATCGCCACGATGGCGATCGGGTCCTCGGCGACGGCGGAGACGGGGCCGCCGGATGCGACCTCGGCCGTCCCGGCCGTGAGTTCGCCGACCAGGTGGCGGGCGAGGACGAGCGAGGTCGGGTAGTCGAAGACGAGCGTGGCGGGGAGGCGCCGGCCGACCGAGGCGCCCAGCCGGTTGCGCAGTTCGACGGCCGTGAGGGAGTCGAAGCCCAGCTCGTTGAAGGCGTGTTCGGGGTCGATGGCGTCCGGTGACCCGTGGCCGAGCACATCGGCGACATGGCCGCGGACGAGGTCCACGAGCAACCGCTCGCGCTCGGGTGCGTCGAGGCCCAGGAGCCGCTGTTCGAGGGCCGAGAGGGCGGTGGGGTCCGTGGTGCCGCGCCCGGCGGAGGCGACGCGACGCGCGGGGGTGCGCACCAGCCCGCGCAGCAGCGGGGTGACGTCGGCGCCCGGGGCGGGCAGGGTGAGCCGCATCGGTACGAGCAGGGCGTGGCCTGCCGACTCGCCGTCCCCTTGGCCGGAGAGGGCGTCGGCGAGGTCGAACAGTGCGAGGCCTTCGGCGGCGGTGAGGCCGTGTACGCCGCCGCGCTTCATCCGGTCGATGTCGGCCCGGCCGAGGGTGCCCGCCATTCCGTCGGCGTCCTCCCACAGGCCCCAGGCCAGCGACTGGGCGGGGAGCCCCTGGGCGCGGCGGTGCTGGGCGAGGGCGTCCAGGAACGTGTTGGCCGCCGCGTAGTTGCCCTGGCCGGGAGCGCCGAAGACGCCGGCGGCCGAGGAGAACAGGACGAAGGCGGACAGATCGAGGCTGCGGGTCAGCTCATGGAGGTGGAGGGCTGCGTCGACCTTGGGCCGCAGGACGGTGTCCAGGCGCTCGGGGGTCAGCGAGTCGATGATCCCGTCGTCCAGCACACCGGCCGTGTGCACGACCGCCGTCAGCGGACGGTCCTGCGGTACGGAGTCCAGGACCGCGGCCAGCGCGTCCCGGTCGGCCGCGTCACACGCGACCCACGCCGCCTGCGCACCCAACTCCGCCAGTTCCGCGACCAGTTCGGCCGCACCCGGCGACCGCTCGCCACGACGGCTGAGCAGCAGCAGGTGCCGGGCGCCGCGCTCGGCGACGAGATGGCGGGCGAGGAGTCCGCCGAGGGTGCCGCCGGCGCCGGTGATCAGGACGGTGCCGTCCCGGTCGTACGGCGGGGTCTCGGCCGGGGCTGTTGCAGGGGCCTTCGCCAGGCGCGGCGCACGGGCGGCGCCGGAGCGCAGGGCGAGTTCGGGTTCGCCGGTTGCGAGTGCGGCGGCGAGTACCCGCAGACGGTCCTCGGTGTCGTGGGGCTCGTCGGTGTCGATGAGGACGAAACGGCCCGGGTGCTCGGACTGCGCGGAGCGCACCAGTCCCCGGACGACCGCGTGGACGGGGTCGGGCACCGGCTCCCCGGATGCCGTGGCGACCGCGCCCCGGGTCAGGAACACCAGGCGGGTGTCGTCGAGTCGCGGGTCGGCCGGCCACTGCCGCAGCAGGGCGAGCGTGTGGTGGGCGGCCTCGTGGACCGCTTCCGCGGTGAGCTGGGGTGCCGCGGGGTGGTGTACGAGCACGGCGCCGGGCGCGGGCTCGCCCGCGTCGAGCGCCGCGATCAGCGCGGCGGTCGGGTCGACGGCGGACGCTGCCGACCGGTCCGGGCCGGCGGGGTCACCGAGCACCGCCCAGCGCTCCTCGGCCGCGTCGGGCAGGGCGAGCGGGGCCCACTCCACCTGGAACAGCGCGTCGTGGTGCCCGGTCCGGCCGGCGTCGAGCCGCTCGGCGACGGTGCGCAGCGCGAGCGAGGCGATGTCGGCCACGGGCCGACCCTCACCGTCGGCCAGGGCCAGGGAGACCGCGTCCGGCCCGGCCTGGGTCAGGCGCACGCGCAGCACCGAAGCGCCCACGGCGTGCAGGGCGACCCCGTTCCAGGAGAACGGCAGCCTGCCCCGGCCGGTGTCCTCGACCAGTCCGGCGAGGCCGATGGTGTGCAGGGCCGCGTCGAGCAGCGCGGGATGCAGCCCGAACCGCCGGGCCTCGTCCTGCTGTCCGGCGTCGAGTTCGACCTCGACGTACGTCGTGCCGTCCGCGTGACGCCAGGCCTCGCGGACGCCCTGGAAGGCGGGTCCGTACGCCAGCCCCGCCTCGGCGAGTCCCGCGTACAGCGTCTCCACGGGCAGCGGGGTGGTGTCGGCCGGGGGCCAGACGTCCGGGGCGAAGAGAGGCTGCGGGGCTCCGGCGGCGAGGACGCCGTCGGCGTGCCGCGTCCACGGCTCGTCGGCGGTGGCGTCCTGGGTCGTGGGCTCCGGGCGGGAGTGGACGCCGAGGGTGCGACGGCCTGTGGCGTCGGGGGCGCCGACCCACAACTGGAGCTGCACGCCTCCCTGTTCGGGCAGGACGAGCGGCGCGTGGAGGGTGAGCTCTTCGAGCAGGTCGCAGCCGACCTGGTCGCCCGCGCGGATCGCCAGTTCGACGAAGGCGGTGCCGGGCAGCACGGCCGATCCCATGACGGCGTGGTCGGCGAGCCAGGGGTGGGTGTCGAGCGAGAGACGGCCCGTGCAGAGGAAGCCGTCGATGTCGGCGAGCTCGACGGCCGCACCGAGGAGCGGGTGGCCGGCCGCGCCGAGACCGGCCGACGAGACGTCCCCGCTGGGCCGCCCGGCGTCGAGCCAGTAGGTGTCACGCTGGAAGGCGTAGGTGGGCAGGTCGACGCGCTGGGCGCCGGAACCGGCGTAGTACGCCTGCCAGTCGATGCTCAGACCACGGACGTGCAGCCGGGCGAGGGCGCCGGTCAGGGTCTCGGTCTCGGTCCGGCCCTTGCGCAGGACCGGCACGAAGGCGGCGTTGTCACCGGTGGCGCACTCCTGGGCCAGGGCGGAGAGCACCGCGTCCGGGCCGAGTTCCACGAAGTGCACGACATTGCGGTCGGCGAGGGCGCGGACGCCGTCGAGGAACCGTACGGTCTCGCGGACGTGTCGCACCCAGAAGTCGGGGGACGCCATCTCGTCGGAGACGAGGGCACCGGTCAGGTTGGAGACAACCGGGATGCTCGGGGTGCCGTACGACAGCCTCGCGACAACCTCGCGGAAGGCGTCCAACATGCCGTCCATGTGCGGCGAGTGGAAGGCGTGACTGACCGTCAGCCGCTTCGACTTGCGGCCTTCGAAGTGCGCGAGGACCGCCTTCGCCGCGTCCTCGTCACCGGCGATGACCACCGACTGAGGGCCGTTGATGGCCGCGATGCTGACCCGGTCGGTGAGGTGCGGCAGGACCTCGTCCTCCGACGCCTGAACGGCGATCATCACGCCGCCCGTCGGCAGCGCCTGCATCAACCGGCCCCGCGCGGCGACCAGTTCGCAGGCGTCCTGGAGCGAGAACACCCCGGCCACATGCGCAGCAGCTATCTCACCTATCGAATGGCCCGTCAGGAAGTCGGGCTTCAGACCCCACGACTCCACCAGACGGAACAACGCCACCTCAACCGCGAACAACGCAGGCTGCGTGAACTCCGTACGGTCCAGCGCCTCCGCGTCCGAGCCGAACAGCACGTCCTTCAGGGGACGTTCGAGGTGCGGGTCCAGTGCGGCACAGGTCTCGTCCAGGGCGCCGGCGAAGGCCGGGTACGTGTCGTACAGCTCCCGGCCCATGCCGAGGCGCTGGCTGCCCTGGCCGGTGAACAGGAACGCCGTCTTTCCGGCGACCGGGCGGCCCTGGGTGATGCCCGGTCCCGTCGCGTCGGTGCCGAGTGCGGCAAGGTTCCCGAGTGCCTGGAGGAGTCCGGCGTCGTCGGCGGCGGTGAGGACGGCGCGGTGGTCGAAGTCGGTGCGCCCGGCCGCGAGCGAGTGGGCGACGTCCCCGGCGCGCAGCCCGGGGTGGGCGGCCAGGTGGGTGCGGAGCTTGTCCGCCTGGGCGCGCAGGGCGGCCGGGGTCCTGGCCGAGAGGTTCCACAGCGGCGGCACGGCCGGGGCGACGGCTGCGGGGCTCTCGTCCTCAGTACCGGGGGTGGCCTCAGGGGCCTGTTCGAGGATGGTGTGGGCGTTGGTGCCGCTGATGCCGAACGAGGAGACGCCCGCGCGGCGCGGGTTGCCGGTCTCGGGCCACGGGATGCTGCTGGTGAGGAGGGAGACGGCGCCGTCGGTCCAGTCGACGTTCGGGGTCGGCTCGTCGACGTGCAGGGTCTGCGGCAGCACGCCGTGGCGCATGGCCATGACCATCTTGATGATGCCCGCGACACCGGCGGCGGCCTGGGTGTGGCCCATGTTCGACTTGATGGAGCCGAGCCACAGCGGGCGGCCCTCGGGGCGGTCCTGGCCGTAGGTGGCGAGGAGGGCCTGGGCCTCGATCGGGTCGCCGAGGGTGGTGCCGGTGCCGTGCGCCTCGACCACGTCGACCTGGGTGGCCGACAGGCGGGCGCCGGCCAGTGCCTGGCGGATGACGCGCTGCTGGGACGGACCGTTCGGGGCCGTGAGGCCACTGCTGGCACCGTCCTGGTTGACGGCGGAGCCGCGGACGAGCGCGACGACGGGGTGGCCGTTCTTCCGGGCGTCGGACAGCCGCTCCAGGACGAGCATGCCCGCGCCCTCGCCCCAGCCGGTGCCGTCGGCGGCGCCCGCGAAGGACTTGCAGCGGCCGTCGCCGGCGAGGCCGCGCTGGCGGCTGAACTCGGTGAAGGTGCCGGGCGTCGACATCACGGTGACACCACCGGCCAGGGCCAGCGTGCACTCGCCGTTGCGCAGCGCCTGGGCGGCCAGGTGGACCGCGACCAGCGAGGACGAACAGGCGGTGTCGATGGTGACGGCCGGGCCCTCAAGACCCAGGGTGTACGCGATCCGGCCCGAGGCGATGCTGCCGGAGCTGCCGTTGCCGAGGAAGCCCTCGATCTCCTCGGGGACGCTGAACAGCCGGGCGGCGTAGTCGTGGTACATGAGGCCGGCGAAGACGCCCGTACGGCTGCCGCGCAGCGACGAGGGGGCGATGCCCGCCCGCTCGAACGCCTCCCACGAGGTCTCAAGCAGGAGCCGCTGCTGCGGGTCCATCGCCAGGGCCTCGCGCGGCGAGATCCCGAAGAACGCCGCGTCGAACTCGGCCGCGTCGTGCAGGAAGCCGCCGACCTTCTCGTACTCCTCGATGCCGCTCTCGGGGTCGGGGTCGAACAGGACGTCGTCGTCCCAGCCCCGGTTCACCGGGTACGGGGAGGCCGCGTCGCCGCCGCGGGCCACGAGCTCCCACAGCTGCTCCGGGGTGTCGACGCCCCCGGGGTAGCGGCAGCTCATCGCCACGATGGCGATGGGCTCCTGCTCCCGCTCCTCGACCTCACGCAGCCGCCGTCGGGCCTCGCGGAGATCGGTCGTCGCCCGCTTGAGGTAATCGAGGTACTTCTCCTCGTTCACCATTTACGCCATCCCCGTGATCAGAGTCGGAAAGCTCGCGCGGAGCCTGTGGGTCGGAAAGTGGGAACCGGACCGGCTGGACCGGTGCGGCTCAGGACAAGCCCAGCTCGTCGTCGAGGAGATCGAAGATCTCGTCGGCCGTGGCGGACTGGATTTCCCGCTCTTCTGCGGCGCTGTCCTGTGCACTGTGCGTTTCATTCCACTTCGCCAGAAGGTCTCGCAACCGAGCAGTGATGCCCGCGCGTTCGACGTCGTCGGAGCCGACCGTCGAGAGGATCGATTCGAGCTTGTCGAGTTCTGCATGGACGGACTTGCGGGCCGGGTCGCCCTGGCCGAGCTTCTCGCCGAGGTAGTCGGCGAGCGCGGCGGGCGACGGGTAGTCGAAGATCAGCGTGACGGGCAGCCGGAGTCCGGAGCTCGCCGTGAGCCGGTTGCGCAGGTCGACCGCGGTCAGGGAGTCGAATCCCAGGTCGAGGAAGCCGCGTGCGGCCTCGACGTCGTCCGGTCCGCCGTAGCCGAGGACCGCGGCGACCTGGGTACGGACCAACTCCATGAGCAGCTGGGCGCGTTCGGCGGACGGGAGACCCGCGAGCCGTTCTTCGAGCGGCTGGGCGCTCCCGGTGCCGGGGCGCGCCCCGGTCCGGGTGCCGGAGTCGACGGCCCGGCGCGCGGGCGTACGGACCAGTCCGCGCAGCAGCGGAGGCAGGGTGCCGTCCGCGGCCTGGGCGCGCAGCGCGCCCAGCTCGACCCGCATGGGCACGAGGACCGCGTCGTCCAGGGTGCGGGAGGCGTCGAACAGCGCCAGCCCCTCCTCGGGTGCGAGCGCGGCCACGCCGGAGCGGGCCATCCTGGTCAGGTCGGCGTCGTCGAGGGCGCCCGCCATGCCGTCGGTGGTGCCCCACAGGCCCCAGGCGAGGGAACTGGCGGTCAGACCACGGGCCGTGCGGTGCTGGGCGAGGGCGTCCAGGAAGCTGTTGGCCGCCGCGTAGTTGCCCTGGCCCGCCGCGCCGAACGAGCCGGCGACGGAGGAGAAGAGCACGAAGGCGGAGAGTTCGCTGCCCTCGGTCAGTTCGTGCAGGTTCCAGGCCGCGTCGACCTTGGGCCGCAGGACGGTGTCCAGGCGCTCGGGGGTCAGCGAGTCGATGATCCCGTCGTCCAGCACACCGGCCGTGTGCACGACCGCCGTCAGCGGACGGTCCTGCGGTACGGCGGCCAGGACCACGGCCAGCGCGTCCCGGTCGGCCGCGTCGCACGCAACCCACGTGGCCTGCGCGCCCAACTCCGCCAGTTCCGCGACCAGTTCGGCCGCACCCGGCGACCGCTCGCCACGACGGCTGAGCAGCAGCAGGTGCCGGGCACCGTGGGCGGCGACCAGGTGGCGGGCGAAGAGCCTGCCGAGGGTGCCGCCGGCGCCCGTGATCAGGACGGTGCCGCCGGCGTCGATGCCCCGCAGGGCTGTCTCCGCGCGGCCCGCTCCGTCCGTGGACTGCGCGGACGTGTCGCGGGCGACGCGGCGCAGCCGGAAGGCGTGTGCCTCGCCCGACCGCAGCGCGAGCTGTGGCTCGTCGGTGGCGAGCGCGGCGGCCAGTGCCCCGAGGGAGGCGTCGGTGCCGTCGGTGTCCGCCAGGACGAACCGGCCGGGGTTCTCCGACTGCGCGGAGCGCACCAGACCCCATACCGGGCTGTGCGCCAGGTCCGTGACCGGCTCGTCCGGCCCGGCCGCCACCGCGCCCCGGGTGACGAACACCAGGCGCGCGTCCTCCAGGCGTTCGTCGGCCAGCCACTCCTTGAGGAGGGCGAGCGCGTGGTGGGCGGCGGCCCGGGCGGTGGCGGCCCGGCCGCTGTCGGAGGCGGTGGAGGAGAGCGGTACGAAGACCACGTCCGGCGTCGGCGCCCCGGCCGTGAGCGCGTCGCGCAGCGCGGTCAGACCGGCGTACGCGTCCAGCCGCTCGCCGGCGATCCGCAGGTCCGGCCCGTCGTCGCCGAGGACCGTCCAGCGCTCGCCGGAGGGCACCGCGTCCGCCGCGACGGGCAGCTTGGCCCACTCGACGCCGAACAGGGACTCGTGGTGTGCGGCCCGGTCACCGCCGAGCTGCTGTGCCGAGACCGGACGCAGGACCAGGGAGTCGACGGAGGCCACCGGGGCACCGGTGGAGTCGGCCACGTCGAGGGCCACTCCCCCGGACGCGGCGGCGGTCAGCCGGACCCGGATGCCCGCGGCACCGGCCGCGTACAGCCGCACACCGGTCCAGGCGAAGGGCAGCCGCGCACCCTCGGGCTCGTCCTCGCCGCCGGGGGCGCCGAGACCGATCGCGTGCAGGGCGGCGTCGAGCAGGGCGGGGTGCACGCCGTAGGCGGCGGCGTCGCCCTCGTACGCCTCGTCGAGCGCGACCTCGGCGAACAGCTCCTCGCCGCGCCGCCAGGCGGCGCGCAGGCCCCGGAACACCGGGCCGTAGCCGAGTCCGGCCGACGCCGCGGCCGGGTAGAAGCCGTCGGTGGGTACGGGCACCGCGTCGGCCGGCGGCCACTGGGCCAGGTCGAACGCGGGCAGTTGCGCGGCGGGCGCGAGGACACCGGTGGCGTGGCGGGTCCACGGCTCGT
This sequence comes from Streptomyces sp. CBMA152, assembly GCF_014596475.1. GTDB lineage: Bacteria > Actinomycetota > Actinomycetes > Streptomycetales > Streptomycetaceae > Streptomyces. The sequence continues at coordinate 12,193 of NZ_MECJ01000024.1, forward strand.
CGGTGGGGGCCTCGGCGCGGCGGGAGTGCAGGGTCAGGTTGCGGCGCCCGGCCTCGTCGGCCGCGTCGACGCTCACCTGGAGCTGGACGGCGCCCTGTTCGGGCAGGGTGAGCGGGGCCTCGATGGCCAGCTCCTCGACCGTGTCGCAGCCGCACTGTTCACCGGCGCGCAGGGCCAGTTCGACGAAGGCCGTGCCGGGCAGCAGGACGGTGTCCATGACCGTGTGGTCGGCGAGCCACGGGTGGGTGGAGAGCGCGAGACGTCCGGTCAGGACGTACCCGTCGGACGCGGGCAGTTCGACGGTGGCGCCGAGCAGCGGGTGGTCGGCCGAGTCGAGGCCGGCGGCCAGCACGTCCTCGACGGAGACGCCGACGTCGAGCCAGTAGCGCTTGCGCTGGAAGGCGTACGTGGGCAGGTCCACCCGCCGGGCGGCCGTGCCGGAGAAGCAGGCCTCCCAGTCCACGGGCACGCCCTGGACGTGGGCCCGTGCGAGGGCGGTGGTGACCGTCTCCGCCTCGGGGCGGCCGTCGCGCAGGACCGGCACGAAGGCGGCGTCCTCGCCGCTCACGCAGTCCTGCGCGAGGGCGGAGAGGATGCCGTCGGGGCCGAGCTCGACGTACGTGGTGACGCCCGCGGCCTCCAGGGCCCGGATGCCGTCGAGGAACCGTACGGCCTCACGGACATGACGCACCCAGAAGTCGGCGTCGGTCATCTCGTCGGAGACCAGGGAACCGGTCAGGTTCGAGACGACCGGAATACGCGGGGACGCGTAGACGAGCCCTTCGGCGACCTTGCGGAAGTCGGCGAGCATGCCGTCCATGTGCGGCGAGTGGAAGGCGTGACTGACCGTCAGCTTCTTGGACTTGCGGTCCGGGAACTGCGCGACGATCTTGACCGCCGCGTCCTCGTCCCCCGCAATGACGACCGACTGAGGACCATTGATGGCCGCGATGGACACACCGTCGGTGAGGTATGGAAGCACCTCGTCCTCCGACGCCTGCACCGCGATCATCACGCCACCACCAGGCAGCGCCTGCATCAACCGGCCCCGGGCGGCGACCAGTTCACAGGCGTCCTGGAGCGAGAACACACCGGCGACGTGCGCGGCGGCGATCTCACCGATGGAGTGGCCCGCCAGGAAGTCCGGCTTCAGGCCCAGGGACTCCACCAGACGGAACAGCGCGACCTCGACGGCGAACAGAGCAGGCTGCGTGAACTCCGTACGGTCGAGGAGATCACGGTCGTCGCCGAACAGCACGTCCTTCAGGGGACGTTCGAGGTGCCGGTCCAGCTCGGCGCAGATCTCGTCCAGGGCCCCGGCGAAGGCCGGGTGGGTGTCGTACAGCTCGCGGCCCATGCCGAGGCGCTGGCTGCCCTGCCCGGTGAACAGGAACGCGGTCTGGCTGTCGCGGGCCGAGCCGCGCAGCACTCCCGCCGTCTCCTCGCCGCGCGCCAGGGCGTCCAGGCCGCGCAGCAGCTCCTCCCGGTCCCCGGCGACCAGCGCGGCCCGCTGTTCCAGGGCCGAGCGGGTGGTCGCCAGCGACAGGCCAAGGTCGGCGGTGCGCAGCGCGGGGTCGGCGTGCACATGGGCGTGCAGGCGCCGGGCCTGGGCGCGCAGGGCCTCCTCGCTGCGGGCCGAGACGACCAGCGGGACGAGCGCCGGGCCCGCGGGCTCCGGCTCGCCTTCCCGGGCGGCGGGCTCCGCCGCGTCGGGGGCCTGCTCGATGATGGCGTGCGCGTTGGTGCCGCTGATGCCGAAGGACGAGACGCCCGCGCGGCGCGGGCGGCCCGTCTCGGGCCACCGCACCTGCTCGGTGAGCAGGGACACCGCGCCCGCCGACCAGTCGACGTGCGGGGTGGGCTCGTCGACGTGCAGGGTCTTCGGCAGGACGCCGTGCTGCATCGACATGACCATCTTGATGACTCCGGCGACACCGGAGGCGGCCTGGGTGTGACCGAGGTTGGACTTCACCGAGCCGAGCAGCAGGGGCCGGTCGTCGGTGTGCTCCTGGCCGTAGGTGGCCAGGAGGGCCTGGGCCTCGATGGGGTCGCCGAGGGTGGTGCCGGTGCCGTGCGCCTCGACCGCGTCGACCTGCCCGGCGGGCAGACCGGCGTTGGCGAGTGCCTGGCGGATGACGCGCTGCTGGGACGGGCCGTTGGGAGCGGTCAGGCCGTTGCTCGCGCCGTCCTGGTTGACGGCGGAGCCCCGCAGGACCGCGTGGACCTGGTGGCCGTTGCGGCGGGCGTCGGAAAGGCGCTCCAGGAGGAGCACGCCCGCGCCCTCGCCCCAGCCGGTGCCGTCGGCGGCGGCCGCGAAGGACTTGCAGCGGCCGTCCGCGGCGAGACCCCGCTGGCGGCTGAACTCGATGAAGGTGCCGGGCGTGAACATCACGGTGACACCGCCCGCCAGCGCGAGGTCGCACTCGCCGTTGCGCAGCGCCTGCGCGGCGAGGTGCAGGGCCACCAGCGACGACGAGCACGCCGTGTCGACGGTGACCGCCGGGCCCTCCAGGCCGAAGGTGTAGGCGACGCGGCCGGACACGATGCTGCTGGAGCTGCCGGTGCCGAGGTAGCCCTCGACGCCCTCGGGCACGGCGTGCAGGCGCGCGCCGTAGTCGTGGTACATGACGCCGGCGAAGACGCCCGTACGGGTGCCGCGCACGGCGGACGGTGCGATGCCGGCCCGCTCGAAGGCCTCCCACGTGGTCTCCAGGAGGAGACGCTGCTGCGGGTCCATCGCCAGGGCCTCGCGCGGCGAGATCCCGAAGAAGGCCGCGTCGAACTCGGCGGCGTCGTGCAGGAAGCCGCCGTCCCGGGCGTAGCTGGTGCCCTGGCTCTCCGGGTCGGGGTCGTACAGCGCCTCGGTGTCCCAGCCGCGGTTCTCCGGCAGACGGGTGATGCCGTCGGCGCCCGCCGTCAGGAGCTGCCACAGGTCCTCGGGGGTGCGGACACCGCCGGGGTAGCGGCAGCTCATGGAGACGATGGCGATGGGGTCGCCGTCGGCCGTCACCGTCACCGGTTCGGCCACGGCGGCCGTCGTGTCGTCGCCGATCAGCTCGGAGCGCAGATGGCGGGCGAGGACGGTCGGGTCCGGGTAGTCGAAGATCAAGGTCGCGGGCAGACGCAACGCGGTGGCCGCGTTCAGCCGGTTGCGCAGCTCGACCGCGGTGAGCGAGTCGAAGCCCAGTTCCTTGAAGGCTCGGGCCGACTCGACGGCCGCGGGGCCCGCGTGGCCGAGGACGGCCGCGACCTCGGTACGGACCAGGTCAAGGAGCGCACGGTCCTGCTCGGGCGCGGAGAGGGCGGCGAGCCTGCCACGCAGCTGGGACTCCGCCGCACCGGAAGCGGCCGACGCGTCCACGGACCGCCGGGCCACACCCCGTACGAGAGAGCGCAGGAGCGGCGCGACGGTCCCCGCGGCCGCCTGGGCGCGCAGGGCCTCGGTGTCGACCCGCATCAGGGCGAGGGCCGGGTCGGGGAGGGCGAGTGCCGCGTCGAAAAGCCCCAGGCCGTCCGCCGCCGTGAGCGGGGGCAGTCCGGCCCGGCGCATCCGGTTGACATCGGCCGCGTCCAGGGCGCCCGCCATGCCGTCGGCCACGGACCACAGGCCCCAGGCCGTCGAGGTTGCCGGCAGCCCGTGGGCGTGCCGGTACTCGGCGAGGGCGTCCAGGAAGGAGTTGGCGGCGGCGTAGTTGCCCTGCCCGGGACCGCCGAAGACGCCGGAGGTGGAGGAGAAGAGCACGAACGCGGCCAGGTCCAGATCCCGGGTCAGCTCGTGCAGGTTCAGGGCCGCGTCCACCTTGGGGCGCAGGACCTTGGAGAGTCGCTCGGGGGTCAGCGAGGAGATGATCCCGTCGTCCAGCACACCGGCGGTGTGCACGACGGCGGTCAGCGGGTGCGCGGCCGGCACGGCTGCCAGGAGCGCGGCGAGCGCGTCCCGGTCCGCCACGTCGCACGCGGCCCAGGTCGCCTCGGCGCCCAACTCGGCCAGTTCGGCGACGAGTTCGGCGGCGCCGGGCGCCGCGGCCCCGCGCCGGCCGACGAGGAGCAGCCGCTCCACGCCGTGCTCGGTGACGAGGTGCCGGGCGACGAGGCCGCCCAGCGCACCCGTGGCACCGGTGATCAGGACCGTGCCGCCGGGCCGGAAGGCGCCGACGGTGGTGCCGGGCTCGTCCTGCCCCTTCGCCACGCGGGCGAGCCGGGGCACGAGCACGGTCCCGGCGCGCAGCGCGAACCGCTCCTCGTCGGAGCCGAGCGCGGCGCGCAGGGCCTGCTCGGCGCGGGCGTGGCCGTCGGTGTCGACGAGCGCGACGCGGCCGGGGTTCTCCGACTGCGCGGACCGCAGCAGACCCCAGACGGTGGCGGCGGCGAGGTCGCTCACCTCGTCGTCCGGGCCCGCGGCGAGCGCGCCCCGGGTGACGACCACCAGGCGGGAGGCGGCGAACCGGTCCTCCGCCAGCCAGGTCTGGACGAGCGCCAGCGCGTCGTGCGCGGCACCGTGGACGGCGGGTGCGGTGCCGGCGACGGGGGCGAGGGCGACGACGACCTCGTCGGGCACCGTCGCTCCCGCGTCGACGGCGGCGGTCAGCGCCGACAGGTCGGCGTAGCGGTCGGCGTTCGCGACGGTGTCACCGTCGCCGAGGAGCGCGTACCGGACGTCGGCCGGAGCGGCGAGGCCCGGCAGCTCGGTCCACTGCTTGCGGAAGACGGACTCGTGATACGTGGTGCGCGCCGCACGGAGCTGATCGGCCGTCACCGGGCGCAGGCCGAGCGACTCCACGGCGGCGACGGGCGCGCCCGAGGCATCGGCGATCTCCAGCCGGACGCCTTCGGCACCCGCCGGGGCGAGCCGGACGCGCAGGGCGGCGGCGCCGGCCGCGTGCAGGGACACGCCGGTCCACGCGAAGGGCAGCCGTCCCTGGCCGTCGTCGGCGCCTATGCCGCCGAGTCCGATGGCGTGCAGGGCCGCGTCGAGCAGCGCCGGGTGCAGGCCGAACCGTCCGGCCTGGTCCTCGGTGCCCTCGGGCAGCCGGACCTCGGCGAAGATCTCGCCGGCGCGCTGCCAGGCGGTGCGCAGGCCACGGAAGGTGGGCCCGTAGGCGAATCCGATGTCGGCGAGCCCGTCGTAGCGCCCGTCCAGCGTCACCTCGGTGGCGTCGGCCGGGGGCCAGGCCGTCAGGTCGAAGGCGGCCGGCGGCCGCCCGCCCTCGGCGAGCACACCGCTGGCGTGCCGGGTCCACGGCTCCTCGGCGGCCAGCCCTTCGGCGCGGGAGTGCACGGCGAGGGGGCGGCGCCCGGCCTCGTCGGCGGCGCCGGCCCACACCCGCAGCTGTACGCCGCCGTGTTCGGGCAGGACGAGCGGCGCTTCGAGGGTCAGCTCCTCCAGGTAGTCGCAGCCGAGCTGGTCCCCGGCGCGGGTCGCGAGCTCCACAAAGGCCGTACCGGGCAGCAGGACGCTGCCGAGGATGGCGTGGTCGGCGAGCCAGGGGTGCGTGGAGAGCGCGAGTCGTCCGGCGAACACCATGCCGTCGGACTCGGGCAGCGCGACACCGGCACTGAGCAGCGGGTGGGCGGTGTCGTCCAGGCCGATGGCCTCGACATCGCCGAGATAGAGCGAGGAGACGGCGGGCCAGTAGCGCTGGCGCTGGAAGGCGTACGTCGGCAGGTCGACGCGCTGGGCGCCGGTTCCCCCGTAGTACGCCTGCCAGTCGACGGCAGTGCCCCGGACGTGTGCCTGCGCAAGGGCGAGCGTCGCCGTCTCGGCCTCGGGACGGTTCTTGCGGAGCACGGGTACGAAGGTCGCGTCCTCGGTGACGCACTCCTGCGCGAGGGCGGACAGAATCCCGTCCGGGCCAAGCTCCAGATACGAGGTGACACCAGCCGCTTCGAGGGCACGGATGCCGTCGAGGAAACGAACCGCCTCACGGACGTGACGCACCCAGAAGTCGGGCGACGCCATCTCGTCGGAGACCAGGGCACCGGTCAGGTTGGAGACAACCGGGATACGCGGGGACTCGTACGACAGCCCCGCCACCACCTCGCGGAAGGCGTCCAACATGCCGTCCATGTGCGGCGAGTGGAAGGCGTGACTGACCGTCAGCCGCTTCGACTTGCGGCCTTCGAAGTGCGCGACGACCTTGAGCGCGGCGTCCTCGTCACCGGCGATGACCACCGACTGCGGGCCGTTGATGGCCGCGATGGACACACCGTCGGTGAGGTACGGAAGGACCTCGTCCTCCGACGCCTGCACCGCGATCATCACGCCACCCGTCGGCAACGCCTGCATCAACCGACCACGCGCGGCAACCAGTTCACACGCATCCTGGAGCGAGAACACCCCCGCCACATGCGCCGCAGCGATCTCACCGATCGAATGACCCGCCAGGAAGTCGGGCTTCACACCCCAGGACTCCACGAGGCGGAACAACGCCACCTCAACCGCGAACAACGCAGGCTGCGTGAACTCCGTACGGTCCACCAGACCCGCATCGTCCCCGAACAACACATCCTTCAACGGGACTTCAAGGTGCGTGTCGATGTGCGCGCACACCGCGTCCAGCGCATCCGCGAACACCGGGTAGGTGTCGTACAGCTCACGGCCCATGCCCAGCCGCTGGCTGCCCTGGCCCGTGAACAGGAAGGCGAGCTTCCCGGCGTTCACGGCGCCTGCCACCAGACCTGCCGCCGAGCCGCCCTCGGCCAGGGCTTCCAGCCCGGCCAGCAGGCCTTCTCGGCCGTCGGCGACCACGGCCGCGCGGCGCTCGAAGGCCGAGCGGCCGTCGGCCAGCGAGAGGCCCAGGTCGGCGGGGCGCAGTTCGGGGTGCAGCTTCGTGTGGGCGAGCAGGCGGCGGGCCTGGTCGCGCAGGGCGTCGTCGGTCTTGGCGGAGAGCAGCCACGGCAGGGGGCGGTCGGCCGGCGTTCCGGCCGGCTCGCTGTTCCGTACGGGCTCGGGCTCGTCGGGGGCCTGCTCGATGATGGTGTGGGCGTTGGTGCCGCTGATGCCGAAGGAGGAGACACCGGCCCGGCGCGGGCGGCCGGTCTCGGGCCACGACACCGCTTCGGTCAGCAGGGTCACCTCGCCGGCCGTCCAGTCGACGTGCGGGGTCGGCTCGTCGACGTGCAGCGTGGGGGGAAGGATCCCGTGCCGCATGGCGAGGACCATCTTCATCACGCCGGCGACACCGGCCGCGGCCTGCGTGTGGCCGAGGTTGGACTTGATGGAGCCGAGCAGCAGCGGCCGGTCGGCCTCGCGGTCCTGACCGTACGTGGCCAGGAGGGCCTGGGCCTCGATCGGGTCACCGAGCTTCGTGCCCGTGCCGTGCGCCTCGACGGCGTCGACGTCCGCGGTGGTCAGGCCGCCGCTGGCGAGGGCCTGGCGAATGACGCGCTGCTGGGAGGGGCCGTTGGGGGCGGTGAGGCCGTTGCTGGCGCCATCCTGGTTGATGGCCGAGCCGCGCACGATCGCCAGGACGGGGTGGCCCTTGGCCCGTGCGTCGGAGAGCCGCTCCACGAGGAGCATGCCGACGCCCTCGCCCCAGCCCGTACCGTCCGCGCCCGCCGCGAACGCCTTGATCCGGCCGTCCTCCGCGAGCCCGCGCTGACGGCTGAAGTCGATGAAGGAGGCGGGTGTGGACATCACGGTCACGCCACCGGCCAGGGCCATCGTGCACTCGCCGCTGCGCAGCGCCTGGATCGCCCAGTGCAGGGCCACGAGCGACGAGGAGCAGGCGGTGTCGACCGTCACGGCCGGGCCCTCAAGACCGAGCACGTAGCTGACGCGGCCGGAGACGACGCTCGCGGCGTTGCCGGTGCCCAGGAAGCCCTCGACGCCGTCGGGGGCGGCCAGGATGACGTCGAGGTAGTCCTGGCCGTTGGTACCGGTGAACACGCCGATCTGCTCGCCGCGCACGACGGCGGGGTCGATCCCGGCGCGCTCGAACGCCTCCCACGAGGTCTCCAGGAGGAGACGCTGCTGCGGGTCCATCGCCAGCGCCTCACGCGGCGAGATCCCGAAGAACGCGGGGTCGAAGTCAGCGGCGCCGTCCAGGAAGCCGCCTTCCCGGACGTAGCTGGTGTTCTCGGCGGCGGACTCGGGGTCGTACAGCCCGTCGAGGTCCCAGCCGCGGTCGGCGGGGAAGCCCGAGATCGCGTCGCGGCCGGTGACCAGGAGCTGCCAGAGGTCTTCCGGGGTCTGTACGCCGCCGGGGAAGCGGCAGCTCATCGAGACGATCGCGATGGGGTCGTCGTCGCCGTCCCGCCCGGCCGACGCGAGGGCGGGCAGGGCCGGGTCCGTCGCCCGGGAGCCCAGGATCTCGTCCTGGAGATGGGCGGCCAGGGCCAGGGAGTTGGGGTAGTCGAAGATCAGTGTGGCGGGCAGCGGCAGGCCCGTACGGGAGGTGAGGAGATTGCGGATCTCCACGGCCGTGAGCGAGTCGAAGCCGAGGTCGCGGAAGGCGCTGGCCGGGTCGACGGACTCCGGTCCCGCGTGCCCGAGGACGGCGGCGACCTGGGTGCGGACGAATTCCAGGGCGAGCTGCTCGCGTTCGTCCGCCGGGGCGGCGGCCAGCCGGTGCCCGAAGCTGTCGGCGGCGGCGCCGGGCGTGGTGGCCGCGGCGGCCGCGGCGAGCGCGTGCGCGGCCTCGGGAAGATCGGCGATCAGCGGGCAGGGGCGTACGGCGGTGAGGCCGGGGGCCAGCTTCTCCCAGTCGATGTCGGCGACCACGGACGCCGTCTCGTCCTGGGTGAGTGCCAAGTGGAGGGCGGACAGGGCCAGTTCCGGCGCGAGGGCGGGCAGTCCCGCCTGGCGCAGGCGCTCGGCGACGAGTTCGTCGGTGGCCATGCCGCCGTCTCCCCAGGCACCCCAGGACAGGACGGTGGCGGGCAGCCCTTCGGCGCGGCGCTGCTCGGCCAGGGCGTCCAAGAAGGCGTTGGCAGCCGCGTAGTTGGCCTGTCCGGCGGCGCCGAAGACGGCGGCGACGGAGGAGAAGAGCACGAACGCCGACAGGTCGAGGTCGCGGGTCAGCTCGTGCAGGACCTGTGCCGCGTGGGCCTTGGGGCGCAGGACACCGGCGAACCGCTGCGGCGTCAGGCTGTCCAGGACACCGTCGTCGAGGGTTCCCGCGGCGTGGACGACGGTGGTCAGCGGATGCTCGGCGGGGATGGCGGCGAGCAGCGCCGCGACCGCGTCGCGGTCGGCGACGTCACAGGCCGCGAAGGTGACCTCGGCGCCCAGAGCGCGCAGTTCCGCGGCGAGTTCCTCGGTGCCCTCGGCGCCCGGGCCGCGCCTGCTGACCAGCAGCAGGTGGTCGGCGCCGGTGCGGGCGAGCCAGCGGGCGACGTGTCGGCCGAGCGCGCCCGTGCCGCCGGTGACCAGCGCCGTACCGCCGGACGTCCACTCGGTGGCGGGACGCTCGTCCTGGGTGGCACGGGTGAGCCTGCGGACGAAGACGCCGGTGGAGCGGACGGCGAGGTGGTCCTCGCCGCCGAGGCCGCCCAGGATGTCGGCGAGCCGGCCCGCGGCCCGCTCGTCGGGAGCCTGGGGCAGGTCGACGAGACCGCCCCAGCGGCCGGGCAGTTCGAGGGCGGCGGTGCGGCCGAAGCCCCAGACCTGTGCCTGGGTGGCGCTGGTGAGGCGGTCGGAGCGGCCGGTGGAGACCGCGCCCCGGGTGGCGTTCCACAGCGGGGCGTCGACGCCGGCGTCGCCGAGCGCCTGCACGAGGGCGGCGGTGGCGGCGAGCCCGGCGGACAGGGCCGGGTCCTCCGGGTGGGGCCGCTCGTCGAGCGCGAGCAGGGAGAGCACCCCGGCGGGCGCCTCGGCGTCCGCGAGGGCTTCGCCGATCCGCCGGGTGACGGCGGCGCGGTCGTCGAGGGTCGCGTCGAGCACGAGGGTGCCCACGGTGACGCCGCGTGCCGTCAGAACCCGCTCGGCGGCCGACACCCAGGGGTCCTCGGCGTGCGCGGCGGGTACGACCAGCAGCCAGTGGCCGGTGAGGGGCGCGGGCGCGGTGTCGGTGAGCGGCTTCCAGGTGACGCGGTAGCGCCAGCCGTCGACGGTGTCGCGGTCGCGGTGGCGGCGGTGCCACGCGGAGAGCGCGGGCAGCACACTGCTGAGCGGCTGGTCCCCGTCGACCCCGAGCGTCTCGGCGAGCGCGGCGAGGTCCTCGCTGTCGACGACCTCCCAGAACTTCGCGTCGGTGGCGCCGAGTTCGCCGCCCTCGGCGACATCCGCCAGGTCGGTGAAGGGGTCGCGGGGCCAGTACAGCTCGCGCTGGAAGGCGTACGTGGGCAGGTCGACGCGGCGGGCGCCGGTCCCGGCGAAACGGGCGGCCCAGTCCGGGGAGAGGCCGCGCACATGGGCGCCGGCGACGGCGGCGTTCAGCGACCGCGCCTCGGGGCGGCCGGAGCGCAGCGCGGGAAGGAAAGCGGCGGCGCGGGGGCCGGTGGCGGTCTGGCAGTCCTGACCGAGGGCGGACAGGACACCGCCGGGGCCGAGTTCGACGTACGTGGTGACACCGCGGCTCTCCAGCCAGCGGATACCGTCGAGGAACCGTACGGCCTCACGGACGTGACGTACCCAGAAGTCGGGGGACGCCATCTCGTCGGAGACCAGGGCACCGGTCAGGTTGGAGACAACAGGGATACGGGGCGACTCGTACGACAGCCCCGCCACGACCTCGCGGAAGGCGTCCAACATGCCGTCCATGTGCGGCGAGTGGAACGCATGACTGACCGTCAACTGCTTCGACTTACGGTCCGCGAACTGCGCGACGATCTCAAGCGCCGCGTCCTCCTCACCCGCGATGACCACCGACCGCGGACCGTTGATGGCCGCGATGCTGACCCGGTCGGTCAGGTACGGAAGCACCTCGTCCTCCGACGCCTGCACCGCGATCATCACGCCACCAGCGGGCAGCGCCTGCATCAACCGGCCACGCGCGGCAACCAGTTCACAGGCGTCCTGGAGCGAGAACACCCCGGCGACATGCGCCGCGGCAATCTCACCGATCGAATGACCCGCCAGGAAATCGGGCTTCAGACCCCACGACTCCACCAGCCGGAACAACGCCACCTCGACGGCGAACAACGCAGGCTGCGTGAACTCCGTACGGTCGAGACGATCGCGGTCGTCCCCGAACAACACATCCTTCAGCGGTACTTCGAGATGCGTGTCGATGTGCGCACAGACCTCGTCCAGCGCCTTCGCGAAGACGGGGTAGGTGTCGTACAGCTCACGGCCCATGCCGAGCCGCTGGCTGCCCTGACCCGTGAACAGGAAGGCCAGCTTGCCTTCCGTGGCGCTGCCCTCGATCACATCGCCGCCGGGGTTCCCCTGCGCCAGTGCGGCGAGTCCGGTCAGGAGGCCGTCACGGTCGTCGGCGACGACGGCCGCACGGCGGTCCAGGGCGGCCCGGGTGAGGGACTGCGAGAGGGCGAGGTCGGCGAGCGCGAGGTCGGGGTGGGCGGTGACATGGGCGTGCAGCGCGGCGGCCTGGGCGCGCAGGGCGGCCTCGGTCCTGCCGGACAGCACGACGGGCAGGACGGTCGCCCCGGCGTCCGGGACGGCGTCGGTCTGCGGCTCGGCCGCGGGTTCCGCGGCGGCTTCCAGGATGATGTGGGCGTTGGTGCCGCTCATGCCGAACGAGGAGACACCGATGCGGCGCGGCTGGTCGCCCTGCGGCCAGGGGCGCGCCTCGGTGAGCAGGGCCACGTCACCCGCGCTCCAGTCGACCTCCGGGGTCGGCTCGTCCACGTGCAGGGTGCGCGGCAGCACGCCATGGCGGATGGCCATGACGCTCTTGATGACACCCGCGACACCGGCCGCCGCCTGCGCGTGACCGATGTTGGTCTTGAGGGAGCCGAGCCACAGCGGGCGGCCCTCGGGGCGGTCCTGGCCGTAGGTGGCGATCAGGGCCTGGGCCTCGATCGGGTCACCGAGGCCCGTACCGGTGCCGTGCGCCTCGACCGCGTCGACCTGGTCGGGGGTGAGGCGGGCGTTGGAGAGCGCCTGGAGGATGACGCGCTGCTGGGAAGGGCCGTTGGGGGCCGTGAGGCCGTTGCTCGCACCGTCCTGGTTGACGGCGGTGCCCCGCACGACGGCGAGCACGGGATGCCCCTTGCGGCGGGCGTCGGAGAGCCGCTCGACGAGCAGGATGCCGACGCCTTCGGCGAGGCTGAAGCCGTCGGCGTCCGGCGAGAACGCCTTGCAGCGGCCGTCGGTGGCCAGGCCCCGCTGCTTGCTGTAGTCGATGAAGGTGCCGGGCGCGGACATCAGCGTCGCGCCGCCCGCGAGGGCGAGCGAGCACTCGCCGTTGCGCAGCGCCTGCACCGCGAGGTGCAGGGCGACCGAGGAGGAAGAGCAGGCGGTGTCGACGGTGACGGCGGGGCCTTCGAGGCCGAAGGTGTACGACAGTCGGCCGGAGGCGACGCTCGCCGCGTTGCCGGTGCCGAGGTAGCCCTCCACGTTCTCGGAGGAGCTCAGCAGCGCCGTCAGATAGTCGTGGTTGCTGGTGCCGACGAAGACGCCGACCTGCTTGCCCCGCATCGAGGTCGGGTCGATACCGGCCCGCTCGAACGCCTCCCAGGAGGTTTCGAGAAGCAGTCGCTGCTGCGGGTCCATGGACAGGGCCTCGCGCGGCGAGATGCCGAAGAGCGAGGGGTCGAACCGCGCGAAGTCCTGGACGAAGCCGCCCTGGTTCGCGTAACTGGTGCCGGGGTTCTCCGGGTCCGGGTGATAGACCTTCTCCATGTCCCAGCCACGGTCGGCGGGGAAGCCGGAGATGGCGTCACCACCGTCGGCGACCAGCTGCCAGAGCTCTTCCGGCGACGTGATCCCGCCGGGGTAGCGGCAGCCCATGCCGACGATGGCGATGGGGTCCTGGTTCTTCGCCTCCACGTCGCGCAGCCGCTGACGCGTCTGATGCAGATCCGCTGTCACCAGCTTCAGGTAGTCCCGCAGCGTCTCTTCATTCGCCATTTAACGCAACCACCCATTTGCAGCAGACGGCACCGGAAAACTGTTTGCAAAAAACCGAGAAATACATCGGGAATACAGCCGGTTCGATTCCCGACGGAATCGGTGGCTCAGCGGCAGGCTATTCGCCGCGTAATCTCCCCGACAACCCCTAACTGCCCCCTACGCACCCCTGACTGACGGGGCGCACAGGGGGCAGTGACCCTACGCGAAAATATCGGGGGGCAGATCATCGTGGCCGATAACCAGTACGCCGTCAATAACCTCATTCACGCGTACTGATACGGGAATTGGTGACGGCCGTGGCCGGCCCCCGCGGGGGCCGGCCGTGGTTCAGGCGCGGCCGAGCCCCTTGTTGATGAAGGCGAAGAGTTCCTCGTCGCTCGCCTCCTGGAGCTGGTCGACGTCGTCGAGCACGTCGTCGGCCGAGCCGGCTCCGGTGCCGTCCGCGAGGGCCGTCCGCTCCCCCGCGCCCGCCGGATCCCCGCTCTCGTTCCACTTGGAGAGCAGCGACTGGAGCCGCATGGTCACCCGGGCGCGTACGACGTTGTCGGTGGTACCCCGGTCCAGCGCGGTCTCCAGCTTGTCCAGTTCCTCCAGCAGGGGCGCCCCGCCCGCGGCCGCGTCGGGCACGATCCCGGCGCGCAGGTAGGCGGCGACGGCAGCCGGCGTCGGGTGGTCGAAGACCAGGCTGGCGGGCAGCTTCAGCCCGCTCACCGCACCGAGGCGGTTGCGCAGTTCGACCGAGGTGAGCGAGTCGAAGCCCAGCTCCTTGAACGCCCGGCCCGCCTCGACGGCCGCGAGGTCCGCGTGACCGAGGACGGCCGCGACGGCGGTACGGACCAGTTCCAGGAGCAGCCGCTCCTGCTCGACCTCGGGCAGCCCGGCGAGCTGTTGCGTGAGGGGCACCCCGCCGGCCAGGTCGTCGGCGGACTCCCGCTCCGCGCTCTCGATGATCTGCCGGGCCTCCGGCAGTCCGAGCAGAAGCGGCCGGTCACGGTCGGCGGTGAAGGCGAGCGTGAACCGCTTCCAGTCCATGTCGACGATCGTCAGGGCCGTCTCGTCGCGGTCCAGCGCGTGCTGGAGCGAGGCGAGGGTGCGCTCGGGCGACATCGTGAGGATGCCGTGGCGACGCATCCGGTCGCCCGCCGCACTGTCGTCGCCGTCCGCGCTGCCCCAGGGTCCCCAGGCGAGGGAGGTGGCGGGCAGCCCTTCGGTGCGGCGGTACTCGGCGAAAGCGTCCAGGAAGGCGTTGCCCGGGGCCTGGTTGCCCTGGCCCGGGGCGCCGAACGTGGCGGAGAACGAGGAGAAGAGGACGAACGCGGACAGGTCCAACTCCCGCGTCAGCTCGTGGAGATGGAGGGTCGCGTCCATCTTGAGGCGCAGCACGGCCTCCACCTGCTCGGGCGTGAGCGTCTCGATGACGCCGTCGTCGATGACGCCGGCCGCGTGGATGACGGCGGTCAGCGGGTGCTCGGCGGGTACGGACGCGAGCAGCGCGGTGACGGCGTCGCGGTCGGCGGCGTCGCAGGCGGCGATGGTGACCTGAGCGCCCAAGGCGGTCAGTTCGTCGCGCAGTTCGGCGGCACCGGGCGCATCCGGGCCACGGCGACTGGTGAGCAGCAGGTGCTCGGCACCGTTCTCCGCGAGCCAGCGGGCGACATGCGCACCCAGCGCACCCGTACCACCAGTCACCAAAGTCGTACCGGCGGGACGCCATTCCCGTACGGCGGCGGTGTCCGCGAGACGCGCACGGACCAGTCGGCGGCCGAGGAGACCGGAGGCCCGGAGGGCCACCTGGTCCTCCGCCCCGTCACCGGCGAGCACGCCCACGAGCCGGGTCAGCGCCCGGTCGTCGAGGTCGACGGGCAGATCGATCAACCCGCCCCACCGGCCCCCCTGTTCCATGGACGCGACGCGCCCGAGGCCCCAGACGAGCGCCTGAGCGGGGTCCGTAACCCGCTCGGTGCGGCCGGTGGCGACCGCGCCACGCGTGACACACCACAGCGGTGCGGCGACGTCGGCATCACCGAGGGCCTGGGACAACGCGAGTTCGCGGGCGAAGGCCCCCTCGCCGCCGAGGGCGAGGAGGGAGAGGACACCACCGGGAGCGGTCTCGGCCGTCTCGGCCTTGAGCACGGTGGCGAGAGCGTCACGATCGGCATCGGCGGGGACCACGATCGTACGGACGTCAGCGCCACGCTCACCCAGCGTACGGGCCACAGCCTCGGCCCACTCAGCAGCAGGACCGGTCGGCGCCTCGGGAGTGACAACCAGCCAAGTACCCGACAGACGCGCGGTCGTGGCCTCGGCCAACGGCTTCCAGGTGACGCGGTAGCGCCAGCCGTCGACCGTGGACTGCTCGCGGCTCTGCTTGCGCCAGGACGACAGCGCGGGCAGCAGCGCGGCCAGCGACTGGTCCTCGTCGACGTCCAGTTCGGCAGTCAGCGCTTCAAGGTCCTCGCGCTCGACCGCCTCCCAGAAGCGCGCGTCGATCGCATCGCCCGCCGACACCGCCACAGCCTCGACCGGCGCGGCCTCCGGCCAGAACCGCTGACCCTGGAAGGCATAGGTGGGCAGGTCCACGCGCCGGGCACCGGTGCCGGAGAAGACGGCGTCCCAGTCGACCTTCACACCACGGACATACGCCTCACCCAACGACAGCCAAAAACGCTCCAGACCACCCTCATTACGGCGCAACGAGCCCAGCACAGCCGCCTCGCGGCCCGCGTCCTCGACCGTCTCCGCGACACCCACCGTCAGCACCGGATGCGGACTCGACTCGATGAACACACCAAAGCCCTGCTCCAGCAAAGTCCGGGTCGCCTGCTCCAACTCCACCGTCTGACGCAGATTCCGGAACCAATACCCGGCGTCGAGTTCCGGGCCCTGGATCCACTCGCCGGTCACCGTCGACAGGAACGGCACCTCACCCGCACCCGGCTTCACCGGAGCAAGCAGGTCCAGCAACTCCTCACGCAGCAGCTCCACCTGCGCCGAATGCGAGGCGTAATCCACCGCGATACGCCGGGCGCGCACGCCCTCGCTCTCGCAGGTGGCGAAGAACTCATCAAGCGCGGCCACCTCACCCGACACCACCACAGAGGAAGGACCGTTCACGGCAGCGACCGAAATACGGCCATCCCAGCCGGCAATCCGCTCCCGCACGTCAGCAGCCGGAAGCGGCACCGAGATCATCCCGCCCAGACCCGCCAGCACCCGCCCGATCGCCTGCGAACGCAACGCCACCACACGCGCCGCATCCTCCAACGACAAGATCCCCGCCACACACGCAGCAGCAATCTCACCCTGCGAATGCCCGATCACCGCACCCGGCACCACACCCGCAGCACGCCACACCTCAGCCAACGACACCATCACCGCGAACAGGGCAGGCTGCACCACATCGACGCGCTCCAACGACGCAGCGCCCTCGACGCCGCACAGCACATCGCGCAGCGACCAGCCGGTAAACGGCTCAAGCGCCTTCCCACACTCATCCACCCGCGCAGCAAACACCGGTGAAGAAGCCAGCAGTTCCTGCGCCATACCCACCCACTGCGACCCCTGACCCGGGAAGACGAAAACCGTCTTGCCCCCGACCACCGAACCGCTCACCACACCCGCAGCCAGGCCGCCGGAAGCCACCGCCTCCACACCCGCCACGTGATCACCCAGAACCACCGCACGGTGATCCAGAGCAGAGCGCGACGACGCCAACGACCAACCCACATCCAGCGCACGCACATCACCAGCGCCCGCCAGCCACCCCGACAACCGCTCCGCCTGCGCCCGCAACGCACCCGCACTCTTACCCGACAACACCCACGGCACCACCGGAGCCTCAGCCGGCTCAACGGCCTCCGCAGCCTCAACCACCGGCGCCTGCTCCACAATCACATGCGCATTCGTCCCACTGAACCCGAACGACGACACACCCGCACGACGCACCCGACCCACCTCGGGCCACGGCACACTCTCACCGACCAACGCCACCGCACCCGACTCCCAATCCACATGCGGAGACGGCGAATCCAGGTGCAGGCTCTTCGGCACGACACCGTGCTGCATCGCCAGCACCATCTTCATGACACCCGCGACACCCGCCGCCGCCTGCGTATGACCGATGTTCGACTTGACCGACCCCAACAGAAGGGGCTGGTCAGCCGGACGGTCCTGCCCGTAAGTGGCGATCAGGGCCTGCGCCTCGATCGGGTCGCCGAGGCTGGTGCCGGTGCCGTGGGCCTCGACCACGTCCACCTGGTCGGCGGAGAGCCGGGCGTTGGCGAGAGCCTGGCGGATCACCCGCTGCTGGGACGGGCCGTTCGGAGCGGTGAGACCGTTGCTCGCGCCGTCCTGGTTGACGGCCGAGCCGCGCAACACGCCCAGCACCGGACGACCGTTCTTCCGGGCGTCGGAAAGCCGCTCCAGGAGGAGGACGCCGACACCCTCCGCCGGGCCGAACCCGTCGGCGTCGGCCGAGAACGCCTTGCAGCGCCCGTCCGCGGACAGTCCGCGCTGGCGGCTGAACTCGACGAAGAGGCCCGGTGTCGACATCACATGCACACCGCCGGCCAGCGCCATCGTGCACTCGCCGTTGCGCAGGGCCTGCGCCGCGAGGTGCAGGGCGACCAGCGAGGCCGAGCACGCGGTGTCGACGGTGACCGCCGGGCCTTCGAGACCGAACGTGTACGACAGGCGGCCGGACATGACGCTGGCCGCGTTGCCGGTGCCCAGGTGCCCGGCGTAGTCCTCGGCCGCCTCCAGGAGCGGGGTGAGGTAGTCCGAGCCGTTGATGCCGACGAAGACACCGGACTGGCTGCCGCGCAGGGCCGACGGGTCGATCCCGGCCCGCTCGAACGCCTCCCACGACGTCTCCAGCAGGAGACGCTGCTGCGGGTCCATCGCCATCGCCTCACGCGGCGAGATCCCGAAGAACCCGGCGTCGAACACGGACGCCGTATCGAGGAAGCCGCCCTCCCGGGTGATCGACGTGCCGTGCTCGTCGGGGTCGTCCGAGAAGAGGTTGTCGAGGTCCCAGCCGCGGTCGGCGGGGAATTCGGTGAGGGCGTCACCGCCCGCGCGCAGCAATTCCCAGAATTCCTCCGGCGTCCGCACGCCCCCGGGGAAGCGGCAGCTCATCGCCGTGATGGCAATGGGCTCGTGAGCCTGGCTCTCGATCTCCCGCAACCGTCCGTATGCCTCGTCGAGATCCGTCGTGACCTTCTTGAGGTACTCGCGGAGCTTTGCTTCGTTCGCCACTGACGCTTCCTATTCGCCTGATCGAGATCGTGGAGGTATTCGCACGTGCTCGGAATGTCTCGGGTCTCAGAACTCTGGGGCCGGGGTGCCGGATCGGCTCAGCCCTGGCCGAACTTCTTGTCGATGAGGGCGAACAGCTCGTCGTCGCTCGCCTCGTCGATCTCGTGGGCTCCGGACTCGCCCTGCGCCTGACGGGCGTCGTTCCACTGCGCCAGCAGGGTCTGCAGGCGCACCGCCACCCGCGCATGAGCGGCCTCGTCGCCGGCCGCCGCGGACAGTTCCTCCGGAGCCAGCGAGGAGAAGGTGCTCTCCAGCCGGTCCAGCTCCTCCAGTACGGAGAGCCTGCGCTCCGTCTGTTCCGGGCCCACCTCGCTCAGCAGGTGCTCGGCGAGGGCGGCCGGGTTCGGGTAGTCGTAGATGAGCGTGGCGGGGAGGCGCAGACCGCTCGCCGCCCCCAGCCGGTTGCGCAGCTCGACCGCGGTGAGCGAGTCGAAGCCCAGCTCCTTGAACGGCTGCCCGCCGCCGACGAGTTCGGCCGACTTGTACCCGAGTACGGCGGCCACCTGGCCGCGCACCAGGTCCAGTACGGTCCGCTCCCGCTCGGCGGCCGACAGCTCGGCGAGCCGGTCGGCGAGCGTCCGCTCGCCCGCGCCGTCCGTGGCCACGGCGTCCGGTGTGCGGCTCGCGCTCTGCACGGACCTGCGTACCGGCGTCCGTACCAGACCGCGGAACATCGGCAGGAGCCCGCCGTCCGCGGCCCGTGCCCGCAGGGTCGCCGGGTCGGTCCCGACCGGCAGGAGGACGGGCTCGTCGGCGGTGAGGGCCGCGTCGAAGAGCGCGAGCCCGTCGGCCTGTGACAGCGGTACGACCCCGCCGCGCGCGGCGCGGCCCCGCTCCGCCTCCGTCAGCCGGCCCGCCATGCCGCGCTCCTCGGCCCACATGCCCCAGACCAGGGACAGCGCACTGAGGCCGCGTGCCCTGCGGTACCGGGCCAGCGCGTCGAGGAAGACGTTGGCGGCGGCGTAGTTGGCCTGCCCCGCGCCACCGAGCGTACCGGCGGCGGCGGAGAACAGGATGAACGCCGACAGATCCAGCTCACGGGTCAGCTCGTGCAGGTGGAGCGCCGCCTCGGCCTTGGGACGCAGCACCCGGTCCACCCGCTCCGGGGTGAGCAGGTCCACGACTCCGTCGTCCAGGACGGCCGCGGTGTGCACGACGGCCGTCAGCGGACGCTCGGCGGGTATGGCCGCCAGGAGCGCGGCGAGCGCGTCCCGGTCGGCCACGTCGCAGGCCTCCCACACCGCCGTCGCGCCCAACGCACCGAGCTCTTCGGTGAGTTGCGCCGCGCCCGGAGCATCTGCTCCCCGGCGGCTGGTGAGCAGCAGGTGCCGCACACCGTGCTCCGCGACCAGGTGCCGGGCGAAGAGCCCGGCCAGTCCGCCGCTCGCCCCGGTGATCAGGACGGTGCCCTCCGGGTCGATACGGCGGCCGGTGTCGCCCGTCGTCCGCTCCGTGCCCGCCCCGGCCAGCCGGGGCGCGTACACCGCTCCCCCGCGTACGGCCAGTTCGGGCTCGGCGGCGGCGAGGGCACCCGGCAACGCCCGGTAGGACGCGTCGGATCCGTCGACGTCGACGAGGACGAACCGGTCGGGGTTCTCGGTCTGCGCGGCGCGCACGAGACCCCACACCGGTGCGTGCACCAGGTCGGCGACCTCGGCGTCGTCGCCCGCGGCCACCGCGCCCCGAGTGACGAACACCAGCCGGGTTGCGGCGGACCGGCCGCCGTCCAGCCAGCCCTGTACGGTCGCGAGCGCACGGTGCGTGGCCTCGCGTACCTGCTGGGCGAGGTGCGCGACCTCCTGTGCCGAGTCGGCCGTGGCGGACTGCGCGTCCGGGGCCACGACGAACGGCACGAGCAACGTGTCCGGTACCGGGTGCCCGGCCGCGACGGCCGCGTCCAGGGCGGCCAGGTCGTCGTAGGACTCGGCGGTGGTGCCCGCGGCCGCCAGCGCGGCGACGAGCGAGTCGTCGGCGGCGAGGCCGGGAGCCCGTACGACCGCGAGGGTCGCGGCGGACGGCGTCGGCGTCGCTGTCGGTACCCAGTCGAGCCGGAACAGCGACTCGTGGACTCCGGCGGGAGCCACGGCGAACCGCTCCGTGTCGACCGGCTGCATCACCAGCGCCTCGACCGAGGCGACCGGAGCGCCCTGCTCGTCCGCCAGGACAACGGACACGGTGTCGGTGCTGTCGGTGTCGCCGACCGGGGTGATCCGCAGGCGAAGGACGTCCGCGCCGACCGCGTGCAGCCGCACCCCGCGCCAGGCGAGCGGCAGCCTGCCTCCCGCGGTGGATCCGGTGGCGCCGGCCGCGAGTGCCTGCGAGGCGGCGTCGAGCAACGCCGGGTGCAGGGCGAACCGGGCGCCGGACATGCCCACCTCATCGGACAGCCGCGCCTCGGCGAACACCTCCTCGCCCCGTGCCCACACCTGGGTCAGCGTCCGGAACGCGGGCCCGTGGAAGAGCCCGGCGGCCGTCAGCCGATCGTGCAGCGTGTCGACGGCGACCGGTTCGGCCCCGGCGGGCGGCCACTGCGCCGACCCGTCGGCGACGGCGGTCTCGACCGCCGAGGAACCTCCGCCGCAGGACAGGACTCCCCCGGCGTTACGGGACCAGGCCCCGTCCGACGCCTCGATACGGCTGTGCACCTGCACCGAACGGCGCGAGCTCTCGTCCAACCCACCGACGGTCACGCGCAGTTGTACGGCCCCGTGCTCGGGAAGAACGAGCGGCGCTTCGAGCGTCAGCTCCTCCACCACGTCGCACCCGACCTCGTCACCGGCGCGCACGGCCAGCTCGACGAAGGCCGCACCGGGCACCACGACGGTGTCCGCCACCACGTGGTCGGCGAGCCAGGGGTGCGTGCGGAGCGAGAGCCGCCCGGTGAACAGGAACCCGTCCGAGTCGGGCAGCTCGACCGCAGCCCCCAGCAGCGGGTGCCCCGCCGCGCCGATCCCAACCGAGGTGACGTCATCGGCCTCGGCGAAGGAGTCGATCCAGTAGCGCTGGCGCTGGAAGGCGTACGTCGGCAGATCGACGCGGCGGGCGCCGGTCCCCGCGTAGTACGCCTGCCAGTCGACCGTGACACCGTGCGTGTGAGCCTGGGCGAGCGCGGTGGTCACCGTCTCGGCCTCGGGACGGTTCTTACGGAGCACGGGCACGAAGACCGCGTCCTCTCCGGCCAGGCAATCCTGCGCCATGGCGGAGAGAACCCCGTCGGGGCCGAGTTCGAGGTAGGTGGTGACACCGGCCGCTTCGAGGGCGCGGATGCCGTCGAGGAAACGAACCGCCTCACGGACATGACGCACCCAGAAGTCGGCCGAAGCCATCTCATCCGAGACCAGCGCGCCGGTCAGGTTGGAGACGACCGGGATACGCGGCGACTCGTACGACAGCCCCTCGGCGACCTTGCGGAAGTCGGCGAGCATCCCGTCCATGTGCGGCGAGTGGAACGCGTGACTGACCGTCAGGCGCTTCGACTTGCGGTCCGGGAACTGCGCGACAATCTTGACCGCCGCATCCTCATCACCGGCGATGACCACCGACTGGGGACCGTTGATCGCGGCGATGGACACACCGTCGGTGAGGTACGGCAGCACCTCGTCCTCCGACGCCTGGACTGCGATCATGACACCGCCCGTCGGCAGCGCCTGCATCAACCGGCCACGCGCGGCGACCAGTTCACAGGCGTCCTCCAGCGAGAACACCCCGGCCACATGCGCCGCAGCTATCTCACCAATGGAATGACCCGCCAGGAAGTCCGGCTTCACACCCCACGACTCCACCAGGCGGAACAAGGCCACCTCGACGGCGAACAACGCAGGCTGCGTGAACTCCGTACGGTCCACCAGACCCGCATCGTCCCCGAACAGCACATCCGCCAGCGGGACTTCGAGGTGCGTGTCCACGTGCGCACAGACCTCGTCCAGCGCCTTCGCGAAGACGGGGTAGGTCTCGTACAGCTCACGGCCCATCCCCAGCCGCTGGCTGCCCTGACCCGTGAACAGGAACGCCGTCTGCTGCTCGGCAGCGGCGACGCCCTGGATCACCTGCGCCGTGGAGTCCCCCGTGGCCAGTGCGGTGAGCGCCTGGAGGAACTCCTCGCGCTCCCCGGCGACGAGTACGGCACGGTGGTCGAAGGCCGCCCGACCTGTCGCGAGGGAGTGGCCGACGTCCACGGGACGCAGCTCGTCGTGGGCGACGAGGTGGGAGCGCAGGCGCTGGGCCTGATCACGCAGAGCGGCCTCGGTCCTGCCGGACAACGGCCACGCCGATGTCGCGGGGCCGTCCTCCGGCCGGTCGGAGTCGGCTCCGGCCGACTCCTGGTCCTGCGGCGCCTGTTCCAGGACGGTGTGGGCGTTGGTGCCGCTCACGCCGAAGGACGAGATGCCCGCCCGGCGGGGGCGGCCGGTCTCCGGCCACGCGCGCTGTTCGGTCAGCAGGGCGATGTCGCCCGCCGACCAGTCCACGTGCGGGGTCGGCGCGTCCACGTGCAAGGTCTGCGGCAGCTCACCGTGCTGCATCGCGAGGACCATCTTGATGATGCCCGCGACACCGGCCGCGGCCTGGGTGTGGCCGATGTTCGACTTGATGGAGCCGAGCAGCAGAGGCTGGTCAGTCGGCCGGTCCTGGCCGTACGTGGCGAGGAGGGCCTGGGCCTCGATCGGGTCGCCGAGCTTCGTACCCGTACCGTGCGCCTCCACCACATCCACCTCAGCAGCCGACAGACCCGCACTCGCCAGAGCCGCACGGATCACCCGCTGCTGCGACGGACCATTCGGAGCCGTCAGACCATTACTCGCACCATCCTGATTGACGGCGGAACCACGGACCACGGCAAGCACCGGATGGCCGTTGGCCTGCGCATCGGACAGCCGCTCCACGAGCAGCATGCCGACACCCTCACCCCAACCCGTACCGTCCGCCGAAGCAGCAAACGCCTTGATACGGCCATCCGCCGCAAGACCCCGCTGACGACTGAACTCGACGAACGCGCCCGGGGTCGACATCACCGTCACACCACCGGCCAGCGCCAACGAGCACTCGCCCTGCCGCAGCGCCTGCACAGCCAGGTGCAGGGCGACCAGCGACGACGAGCACGCCGTGTCGACCGTGACCGCCGGGCCCTCCAGGCCGAAGACGTAGGAGAGCCGGCCGGAGACGACGCTCGCGGAGTTGCCGGTGCTCATGAAGCCGTCACCTCCGTCGGCGGAGTTCAGCACGAGGGAGAGGTAGTCCTGGCCGTTGGTGCCGACGAACACACCGGCCTGGCTGCCGCGCACCGACGAGGGGTCGATGCCCGCCCGCTCGAACGCCTCCCACGAGGTCTCCAGGAGCAGCCGCTGCTGCGGGTCCATCGCCAGGGCCTCACGCGGCGAGATCCCGAAGAACGCCGGGTCGAACTCCGCCACGTCGTACAGGAAGCCACCCTCACGGGCGTACGAGTCCTCCTGCTCGGACTGCGGGCCGAACAGCGACTCCGCGTCCCAGCCACGGTCGGCGGGGAAGTCGCCGATCGCGTCACCACCGGTCGAGAGAAGCTGCCAGAGGTCCTCCGGGGTGCGTACGCCGCCGGGGAACCGGCAGCTCATCGCCACAATCGCGATCGGATCGTCGTCCACGACCGTGGACGCGACCACCGGACCGGCCACCGCCGACTGCGTGCCGAGCAGTTCGCCGCGCAGGTACTCCGCGAGCGCGGCCGACGTCGGGTAGTCATAAATCAACGTGGCCGGAAGCTTCAACTCCGTGGCCGCGCCCAAGCGGTTACGCAGCTCGACAGCCGTCAGCGAATCGAAGCCCAACTCCTTGAACGCGCGCCCCGCGCCGACGGTGTCCGTCCCCGCGTGGCCGAGCACAGCAGCCACTGCCGTACGTACGAGGTCCAGCAGCATCCGGTCCTGCTCGGCAACGGTCAGCTCCGCCAACCGCCGGGCCAGCGACTGGCGATCGTGGACGGCACCGTCGGCCTGGTCGTCCTCGCCGCCGCTCGTGGCGAGCGCACGCTGGGCCTCGGGGAGTTCGGCGAGGAGGTTGCTCGCCCGCACAGCGGTGAAGCCGGGCGCGAACCGCTCCCACTCCACATCCACGATCGTCAGAGCCGCATCGGAAGAACCGACCGCGCGCCCCATGACCTCGATGGCGAGATCCGCGTCCATGGGCGGCACACCACCCCGACGCATGCGAGCTTCCAGCGCCTCGTCGGCCGCCATGCCGCCCTCGGCCCAGGGGCCCCAGGCCAAAGACGTCGCCGTAAGACCATCGGCACGACGCTGCTCAGCCAGAGCGTCCAAATAGGCATTCGCGGCGGCGTAGTTGGCCTGCCCGGCCGCACCGATGCTGCCACTCATCGAGGAGAAGAGGACGAAGGCGTCGAGTTCGATGCCGAGCTCGCCGGTCAGCTCGTGCAGGTGCCGGGCGGACACCGCCTTCGCCCGCAGCACCCCCTCAATACGCTCCGCCGTCAGAGCGCCGAGCACACCATCGTCCAGCACACCCGCCGTATGCACTACGGCGGTCAACGAATCGGCAACAGATGCCAGCAGGACCCGCAGAGCATCCCGATCGGCCACGTCGCACGCGACCACCGACACCTCAACACCCATGCCGGTCAGCTCATCAACCAGCTCAGCAGCACCAGGGGCATCCAGACCACGACGGCTCGTCAGAACAATGCGCTCCGCACCAGAGACCGCCAGCCAGCGGGCAACACGGCCGCCCAGAGCACCCGTACCACCCGTCACCACCACCGTGCCACCAGGAGACCAACCCGCAGCACCCTCCACACCCGCAGCACGCACCAGACGGCGCCCGAACACCCCCGACGAACGCACCGCAACCTGGTCCTCACCCGAACCAGCCACCAACACCGCGGTCAACCGCGACAGCGCACGCCCGTCCAACACCGACGGCAGATCAACCAGACCACCCCAACGCTCAGGAACCTCCAAAGCCGCAACCCGGCCCAGACCCCACACCTGCGCCTGCACCGCAGACACCAGACGATCCCAACGCCCCACCGACACAGCACCACGCGTCACACACCACAACGGCGCCACAACACCCGCATCACCCAACGCCTGAACCACACCAGCCGTCAGAACAAGCCCAGAACCCTCATCCAACGCCAGGAGCGACACCACACCGGCACACTCACCAGCCTCAGCAAACAGACCAGCCAACGCGGCACGATCCGCACCCGCCCCGACCACGATCCGGCGAACCTCAGCACCACTGGCGCCCAGACCACGGACCACATCCGCGACCCAGTCGTCATCCTCGGAACCGGCAGGCACCACGACCAGCCACGAACCCGACAACCGCACCCCGGCCTCGACACCTACCGGCTTCCAACTCGCCCGATAGCGCCAGCCGTCAAGCAGTGTCTGCTCCTGGCCCTGCTTGCGCCAGGCCGCCAGCGCGGGAAGCACGCTGCCCCACGCACTGGGGTCATCAAGACCCAGCATGGCCGCCAGGGACTCCTGATCCTCACGCTCGATCACATCCCACAAACGGGCATCCGCGGCATCGACAGTTCCACCGACGGGGGCACTCTCCGCCAGTGTGTTCTCGGGCCAGTAGCGCTTGCGCTGGAAGGCGTACGTGGGCAGGTCGACGCGCTGGGCGCCGGTACCGGCGTAGAACGCCTCCCAGTCCACGGTGACACCGCGCACATGAGCCGCGCCAAGAGCCGAGAGCAACGTCTTGGCCTCATCACGCCGGGCCCGCAGAACGGGCACGAACGCGGCACCTTCGCCGGTCACACACGCCTGGGCCATCGCCGAAAGAACCCCATCAGGGCCGAGTTCGAGGTACGTGGTGACACCGGCCGCTTCGAGCGCGCGGATGCCGTCGAGGAAACGAACCGCCTCACGGACATGACGCACCCAGAAGTCGGCCGACGCCATCTCGTCCGAGACCAGAGCGCCGGTCAGGTTGGAGACGACCGGAATACGCGGCGACTCATACGACAGCCCCGCCACAACCTCACGGAAGGCGTCCAACATGCCGTCCATGTGCGGCGAGTGGAACGCGTGACTGACCGTCAACTGCTTCGACTTACGGTCCGCGAAGTTCGCGACGATCTCCTGCGCGGCGTCCTCGTCACCGGCGATGACCACCGACCGAGGACCGTTGATGGCCGCGATGCTGACCCGGTCGGTGAGGTACGGCAGGACCTCGTCCTCCGACGCCTGCACCGCAATCATCACGCCACCGGCGGGAAGCGCCTGCATCAACCGGCCACGCGCGGCGACCAGTTCACACGCGTCCTCCAGTGAGAACACCCCCGCCACATGCGCGGCGGCAATCTCACCAATGGAATGACCCGCAAGGAAGTCGGGCTTCACACCCCACGACTCCACCAGACGGAACAACGCCACCTCAACCGCAAACAACGCAGGCTGCGTGAACTCCGTACGGTCAAGAAGATCACCGTCGTCCCCGAACAGCACATCCTCCAGCGGCAGTTCCAGACGCGAACACACCGCGTCCAACGCCTCCGCGAACACCGGGAAGGCGTCATACAGCTCACGCCCCATCCCCAGCCGCTGACTCCCCTGACCCGTAAACAGGAAGGCAGTCTTCCCACCCACCGGCGAACCCGTCACCACACCAGCAGCAGAACCACCCTCCGCCAACACCCCAAGACCCGCCAACAGACCATCCCGGCCCCCGGCCACCACAACCGCACGATCCTCGAACGACGCACGCCCCACCACCAACGAACGAGCAACGTCAGCCATACGCAGCTCGGGGGCTGCGAGGAGCCGGGCGTGCAGGTTGGCGACCTGCTCGCGGAGCGCGGTGTCGTTCTTGGCCGAGAGGACAAGAGGAAGGACGGCCGGTGCGGGGGCCGTGTCGTCGGCCGGGGCCGTCTCCACCGCCTCCGGGGCCTGCTCGATGATCGTGTGGGCGTTCGTGCCACTGAAGCCGAACGAGGACACACCGGCCCGGCGCGGGCGGCCCGTCTCCGGCCACTCCATCGCCTCGGTCAGCAGCGCGATGTCCCCGGCCTCCCAATCGACCTGGGGGGTCGGAGCGTCGATGTGCAGGCTCTGCGGGAGGAGGCCGTGTTGCATGGCCAGCACCATCTTGATCACACCGGCGACACCGGCGGCAGCCTGGGTGTGGCCGATGTTCGACTTGATGGAGCCGAGCAGCAGCGGCCGGTCCGCCTCGCGGTCCTGACCGTACGTGGCCAGCAGCGCCTGTGCCTCGATCGGGTCACCGAGCTTCGTGCCCGTACCGTGCGCCTCCACCACGTCCACGTCCGCAGCCGACAGGCCCGCGCTCGCCAGAGCGGAACGAATCACCCGCTGCTGCGAGGGGCCGTTCGGAGCCGTGAGGCCGTTGCTCGCACCGTCCTGGTTGATCGCCGAACCACGGACCACCGCCAACACCGGGTGACCGTTCTTCCGCGCGTCCGACAGCCGCTCCACGAGCAGCATGCCGACGCCCTCGCCCCAGCCCGTACCGTCCGCCGAAGCGGCGAACGCCTTGATACGGCCATCCGCCGCCAAGCCGCGCTGCCGGCTGAACTCGATGAACGTGCCCGGAGTCGACATCACCGTCACACCACCGGCCAGCGCCAGGGAGCACTCACCGTTGCGCAGCGCCTGGATCGCCCAGTGCAGCGCGACCAGCGAGGACGAGCAGGCCGTGTCGACCGTGACCGCCGGGCCTTCGAGGCCGAAGACGTACGAGAGCCGGCCGGACACGACGCTCGCCGCGTTGCCCGTGCCCAAGTGACCCTCAAGGCCCTCGGGCTCCTCCAGGAGCACCGAGAGGTAGTCCTGGCCGTTGGTGCCGACGAATACACCGGCCTGGCTGCCGCGCAGCGTCGCCGGGTCGATGCCCGCCCGCTCGAACGCCTCCCACGAGGTCTCCAGCAGCAGCCGCTGCTGCGGGTCCATCGCCAGGGCCTCACGCGGCGAGATCCCGAAGAAGTCGGCGTCGAAGTCGGCGGCGTCGTAAATGAACCCGCCCTCACGGACGTACGACGCGCCCTGCACGGAGGCGTCGGCGTCGTACAGCGACTCGACGTCCCAGCCACGGTCCTGCGGAAGGTGCGATATCGCGTCGTCACCGTTCGCGAGCAGGCGCCAGAGGTCTTCCGGAGTCCGAACGTCGCCGGGGAACCGGCAGCTCATCGCCACGATCGCGATGGGGTCGTCGTCCACGGCCGTGGCAGCGACCACCGGGCCGGCCACGGCCGCCTCGGTGCCGAGCAGTTCACCGCGCAGATACTCCGCGAGCGCGGCCGACGTCGGGTAGTCATAGATCAACGTGGCCGGGAGCTTCAACTCCGTGGCCGCACCCAGCCGGTTGCGCAGCTCGACCGCGGTCAGCGAATCGAAGCCGATCTCGCGGAACGCACGCCCCGCCTCGATGTCCTCGGCACCGGAGTGCCCCAGCACCTCGGCGACCTGCGTGCGGACGAGATCCAGGAGGTACGGCTCACGGTCCGCGTCGGCCAGCCCTCGGAGCAGCTGTACCAGGGACGAGCCCGTCATCTGCGCAGAGCCGGTCGCATCCTGCGGAGTCCTGACGAGGGACTGCACCTCGGGCAGTTCGGCCAGGAGGTTGCTCGCCCGCACAGCGGTGAAGCCGGGCGCGAACAGGTCCCAGTCGAAGTCCACGATCGTCAGGGCCGCGTCGGGGGAACCGGCCGCCTGCTCCAGGGCCGTGATCGCGAGATCCGCGTCCATGGGCGGCACACCACCACGGCGCATACGGGCTTCCAGCGCCTCATCCGCCGCCATGCCACCCTCGGCCCAGGGACCCCAGGCCAGAGACGTCGCCGCAAGACCATCAGCACGACGCTGCTCGGCCAACGCATCCAGGTAAGCGTTCGCAGCCGCGTAGTTGGCCTGACCAGCAGCACCCAACGTGCCACTCATCGACGAGAAGAGGACGAAGGCGTCGAGTTCCGTGCCGAGCTCAACGGTCAGCTCGTGCAGGTTCAGCGCGGAGTCCGCCTTGGCCCGCAGCACGCTGTCGATGCGGTCAGGAGTCAGAGCGTCGAGCACACCGTCGTCCAGCACACCCGCCGTGTGAATGACAGCCGTCAGCGACTCGGCGACGGACGACAACAGGCCACGCAGCGCGTCACGGTCAGCCGCGTCACACGCCACCACCGATGCCTCAACACCCATGCCGGTCAGCTCGTCAACCAGCTCAGCGGCACCAGGGGCTTCCAGACCACGACGGCTCGTCAGAACAATGCGCTCCGCACCCGAGACCGCCAGCCAACGAGCAACACGGCCACCCAACGCACCCGTACCACCCGTCACCAACACCGTGCCACCAGGCGCCCACCCGGCAGCACCCTCCACACGCGGGGCACGCACCAGACGGCGGCCGAAGACACCCGACGACCGCACCGCAACCTGGTCCTCACCAGAACCAGACCCCAGCACACCCACCAGACGCGACAACGCACGCTCATCCAACACACCAGGCAGATCAACCAGACCGCCCCAACGCTCCGGAACCTCCAAAGCAGCAACCCGGCCCAGACCCCACACCTGCGCCTGCACCGCAGACACCAGACGATCCGAACGCCCCACCGACACCGCACCACGCGTCACACACCACAACGGTGCAGCAACCCCGGCATCACCCAACGCCTGAACCACACCAGCCGTCAGAACAACACCAGACACCTCGTCCAATGCGACGAGCGACACCACACCAGCACACTGACCGGCCTCAGCAAACAGACCAGCCAACGCGGCACGATCCGCACCCGGCTCCACCACAACCCGGCGAACCTCAGCACCACTGGAGCCCAGACCACGCACCACATCCGCAACCCAGGCGTCCTCCTCAAACCCAGCAGGCAGGAGCACCAACCACGCCCCGCCCACCACACCGGAAGACACCACCGGCTTCCAGCTCACCCGGTAACGCCAGCCGTCCACCTCCGACTGCGTACGGCGCCGACGACGCCACGCAGACAGAGCCGGAACAACCTCACTGAGCGGCTGGTCACCGTCGAGCTCCAGAGCGGCAGCCAGCGAAGCGACGTCCTCGTGCTCGACGGCCTCCCAGAAACGGGCGTCCACGGCGTCGACGACGCCCTCGGCGACCGGACCGGTCGTCGACAGGACGGTCTCCGGCCAGTAGCGCTGCCGCTGGAAGGCGTACGTGGGCAGCTCGATCCGGCGCGCACCGGTCCCCGCGAGGAACGCCTGCCAGTCCACGGCAATGCCCCGGACGTGCGCCTGCGCGAGAGCCGTCGTGACCGTCTCGGCCTCGGAGCGGCCGTTGCGGAGCACCGGTACGAAGGCCACGCCCTCACCGGTCACGCACTCCTGGGCCAGCGCCGAGAGAACCCCATCCGGGCCCAGCTCCACGAACGTGGTGACACCCTCGGCTTCGAGGGCACGGATGCCGTCGAGGAACCGTACGGCCTCGCGGACATGACGCACCCAGAAGTCGGCCGACGCCATCTCGTCCGAGACCAGGGCACCGGTCAGGTTGGAAACGACCGGGATACGCGGCGACTCATACGACAGCCCCGCAACAACCTCACGGAAGTCCTCCAGCATCCCGTCCATGTGGGGCGAGTGGAACGCATGACTGACCGTCAACCGCTTCGACTTACGGTCCGCGAACTGCGCGAGGACCTTAAGCGCCGCGTCCTCGTCACCGGCGATGACCACCGACTGAGGGCCGTTGATGGCCGCGATGGACACACCGCCGGTGAGGTACGGAAGCACCTCATCCTCCGACGCCTGCACCGCGATCATCACACCACCAGCGGGCAGCGCCTGCATCAACCGGCCACGGGCAGCGACCAGTTCACAGGCGTCTTCCAGTGAGAACACCCCGGCCACATGCGCAGCAGCTATCTCACCGATGGAGTGACCCGCCAGGAAGTCGGGCTTCAAGCCCCACGACTCCACCAGCCGGAACAACGCCACCTCGATGGCGAACAGCGCGGGCTGCGTGAACTCCGTACGGTCCACCAGACCCGCATCGTCCCCGAACAGCACATCCTTCAGCGGGACTTCAAGATCCAGCTCGGCGCAGACCGCGTCCAATGCCTCCGCGAACACCGGGTAGACGTCATACAGCTCCCGGCCCATCCCCAGCCGCTGGCTGCCCTGGCCCGTGAACAGGAACGCCAGACCGCCACCGGTCACCGTCCCACGGACCAGGCCCGTCGACGGCTCATCGGCTGCCAGGGCGTCCAGCTGCGCGAGCAGTCGGGAGGCCGACGCGTCACCGTCGGAAGCGTCCCCGATCAGGACCGCGCGGTGCTCCAGCGCGGCTCGGCTCGTGGCCAGGGAGTAGCCGAGGTCGAGGGCGCCGAGGGCTCCGGGAGCCGTCACGGCGGCGTTCGCCGCCGGGCGCAGGCGCTCCGCCTGGGCTCGCAGGGCTGTGGCCGTACGGCCGGAGACGAGCCACGGGAGCACCGGCAGGGCGCGGGTCGCGGGCGTACGCTCCGGCGCGTCGTCCACGCCGGACGGGGCGCCCGGGATCCCGGCGTCCACCGGGGCCTGCTCGATGATGGCGTGCGCGTTGGTGCCGCTGTAGCCGAACGAGGAGATGCCCGCGCGGCGCGGGCGGCCCGTCTCCGGCCATGCCACCTGCTCGGTCAGCAGGGCGATGTCGCCGGCCGACCAGTCCACGTACGGAGTGGGTTCGTCGATGTGCAGCGTCTGGGGCAGCACGCCGTGGCGCATCGCCATGACCATCTTGATGACACCGGCCGCACCGGCCACGGCCTGGGTGTGGCCGATGTTCGACTTCACGGAACCGAGCCACAGCGGCCGGTCCGCCGAGCGCCCCTGGCCGTAGGTGGCCAGCAGGGCCTGCGCCTCGATCGGGTCGCCGAGGGTGGTGCCGGTGCCGTGCGCCTCGACCGCGTCGACCTCGGTGGCCGACAGCCCGGCGCTCGCTAGGGCCTCACGGATCACGCGCTGCTGGGAGGGGCCGTTGGGGGCCGTGAGGCCGTTGCTGGCGCCGTCCTGGTTGACGGCGGTGCCACGGAGCACCGCGAGCACCTGGTGGCCGTTGCGACGGGCGTCGGAGAGGCGCTCGACGAGGAGCAGGCCGACGCCCTCGGACCAGCTCGTCCCGTCGGCGCCCGCCGCGAACGCCTTGATCCGGCCGTCGGCGGCGAGCCCGCGCTGGCGACTGAACTCGGTGAACGCGCCCGGCGTGGACATGATGGTCACCGCGCCCGCGAGCGCCATCGAGCACTCGCCGCGCCGCAGCGCCTGGGCCGCGAGGTGGAGGGTGACGAGCGAGGAGGAGCAGGCGGTGTCGACGGTGACGGCCGGGCCCTCCAGCCCGAAGGTGTAGGAGAGGCGGCCGGAGACGACGCTGGCCGCGTTGCCCGTGCCGAGGTGGCCTTCGAGCCCGTCGGAGTCGTTCAGCCAGAGCTGGAGGTAGTCCTGGGCGTTGGAGCCGATGAAGACGCCCGTACGGCTGCCGCGCAGCGTCGCCGGGTCGATCCCGGCCCGCTCGAACGCCTCCCAGGAGGTTTCGAGCAGCAGTCGCTGCTGCGGGTCCATCGCCAGGGCCTCGCGCGGCGAGATCCCGAAGAAGGCGGCGTCGAAGTCGGGTGCGTCGTGCAGGAAGCCGCCCTCGCGGGCGTAGCTGGTGCCTTCGCGGTCCGGATCGTCGCTGTAGAGGGTGTCGAGGTCCCAGCCTCGGTCGGCGGGGAAGCCGGTGATGCCGTCACGACCGGCGGCGAGGAGTTGCCACAGCTCCTCGGGGGAGGTGATCCCTCCGGGGAAGCGGCAGCTCATCGCCACGATGGCGATCGGGTCGTCGTCGGCCGCGGCCGGGGCGCCGGCCGGTACGAGCCGCGGAGCCGTCACATCGTCCGCAAGGTCGCCGATCAGCTCCTCGCGCAGGTATCCGGCGAGCGCCGTCGCGGTCGGGTAGTCGAAGACGAGGGTGGCGGGCAGGCGTCGGCCGGTGGCGTCACCCAGGAGGTTGCGCAGTTCGACGGCGGTGAGCGAGTCGAAGCCCAGTTCCTTGAAGGAGCGGCCCGGCTCGACGGCGGACGGTCCGGGGTAGCCGAGTGCCGTGGCGACCTGCCTGCGGACGATGTCGAGCAGCGCGCGGTCCCGTTCGGCGGCGGAGAGCCCGGCCAGGCGCTCGCGCAGTCCCGCTTCGCCGCCCGCTCCGGCCACGCCACCGGCCGTGCGGCGCGCGGGAACCCGTACGAGTCCGCGCAGCAGCGGCGACATGGCCCCGGCCTGAGCCTGGGTGCGCAGGGCGGCGAGGTCGGCGTGCATCAGGACCGGTGCGGCCTCGTCGATGCGGTGGAGGAGGCCGAAGAGGTCGAGGCCCTCCGCCGTGGTGAGCGGGGGCAGCCCGTTGCGCCGCATGCGGTTGATGTCGGCCTGGTCGAGGCTTCCGGCCATGCCCGCGCTGTCGGCCCACAGGGCCCAGGCCGGCGAGGTGGCGACGAGGCCCTGGTCCCTGCGGTACTGGGCGAGGGAGTCGAGGAAGACGTTCGCCGCCGCGTAGTTGCCCTGCCCCGGGCCGCCGAAGACGCCGCCGATGGAGGAGAAGAGGACGAAGGCAGAGAGGTCGAGGTCCCGGGTCAGCTCGTGCAGGTTGAGTGCCGCGTCCACCTTCGGGCGCAGCACGGCCGAGAGTCGCTCGGGGGTGAGGGAGGCCAGCACGCCGTCGTCCAGCACACCGGCGGTGTGGACGACCGCGCCGAGAGGGTGCTCGGCGGGGACGGCCGCCAGGACGGCGGCGAGCGCGTCCCGGTCGGCCACATCGCACGCCGCCCAGCTCACCGAGGCGCCGGCGGCGGCGAGTTCGGCACCGAGCAGTTCGGCCTCGGGAGTGGTACCGCCCCGGCGTCCGACCAGCAGGAGGTGGCGTACGCCGTGCTCGGCGACGAGCCGCCGTGCGATCAGACCGCCCAGCATGCCGCCGGCACCGGTGACCAGAACGGTCGACCCGGGAGCGTACTCCGTGACCGGAGCGTCCTCTCGCGCGACCACCCGGGCGAGCCGAAGGGCGTACAAGCGGCCCTCGCGCACCGCGAGTTGGGGTTCGTCCGCGGCCAGCGCGACGGGCAGGGCGCGTGCCGAGACGTCGAGGCCGTCGGTGTCGACGAGAAGCAGCCGGTCGGGGTGTTCCGACTGCGCGGAGCGCAGCAGGCCCAGGACGGCGGCGTGCACGGGGTCGGTGACCATGTCGGCCGCGACCGCGGCGACGGTGCCCCGGGTGAGGACGACCAGGCGGGAGGCGGCGAAGGAGTCGCCCGCGAAAGGCTCGTCGCCGCACCACGTCTGGGCGAGGGCCAGAGCGTGGTGGGCGGCGTCGTGCACGGCCTGGGGTGTCGTCGCGGCGGCGGGGCCGTAGCCGACGAACACGGCGTCCGGTACGGCCGCTCCGGCTTCGACGGCCGCGGCCAGCTCGGCCAGGTCCGCGTAGGCGGCGACCTCGCCGGGCAGCGCGCCCGGCAGGGCCGCGACGGCGTCCGCGTCACCCAGTACCGCCCAGCGACCCTGGGCGACGGAGTCGTGCGATCCCGGCAGGGCGGTCCACTCCGTCCGGAACACCGACTCGTGGTACGCGGTACGCGCCGCCTGCACCTGCTCGGCCGAGACGGGGCGCAGCACCAGCGAGTCGACGGTGGCGACCGGTGCGCCGACCGCGTCCGCGATCTCCAGGCAGACACCGTTGGCGCCCGCCGGGGCGAGGTGCACGCGCAGCGCCTCGGCGCCGGCCGCGTGCAGGGTCACTCCGCTCCAGGAGAACGGGAGCCGCCCTTCGCCCTCGGAGCCGCCGGGCATGCCGAGGCCCAGGGCGTGCAGTGCGGCGTCCAGCAGGGCGGGGTGGAGGCCGAAGTCCTTCGCGGTGGAGGAGTTCTCCTCGGGGAGGGCCACCTCGACGTAGACGCTCTCGCCATGCCGCCACGCGGCCGTCAGGCCCCGGAACACCGGTCCGTAGCCCATGCCGACCTCGGCGAGGTCCGCGTACAGAGCCTCCGTCCCGATCGTCTCGGCGCCCGCCGGGGGCCACTGGGCCAGTTCGAAACCGGGACGGGCCGCGCCCTGGGCGAGCACACCGCTCGCGTGCCGCGTCCACGGCTCGTCGAAGACACCGCCCTGCGGACGGGAGGCGAGCGTGAACGTCCGCCGCCCGGAGCCGTCCGCGTCCGGCGGGCCCACCTGGATCTGCACCTGTACGGCACCGCGCTCGGGCAGCACCAGCGGCGCTTCGAGCGTCAGCTCCTCCACCGTGTCGCAGCCGACCTGGTCACCGGCGCGCACGGCCAGTTCCACGAAGGCCGTGCCGGGCAGGAGCACGGTGTCCATGATCGCGTGGTCCGCGAGCCAGCCATGGGTGTCGAGGCCGAGCCGCCCGGTGAAGAGGAAGCCCTCCGAGTCCGCGAGCGCCACGGTCGCACCCAGCAACGGGTGCCCGGCCGCCTCCAGTCCGGCGGCGGTGACGTCCCCGGCACCGGAGGTCGGCTCGATCCAGTAACGCTGGTGCTGGAAGGCGTACGTGGGCAGGTCGACGCGCTGGGCGCCGGTTCCCCCGTAGTACGCCTGCCAGTCGATGGCGATGCCGTGCGTGTGGGCGCGGGCGAGCGCGGTGGTGACCGCCTCGGCCTCGGGACGGCCCTTGCGGAGTACGGGCACGAAGACCGCGTCCTCACCGGTTACGCACTCCTGGGCCATGGCGGAGAGGACTCCGTCGGGGCCGAGTTCGAGGTAGGTGGTGACACCGGCCGCTTCGAGGGCACGGATGCCGTCGAGGAACCGTACGGCCTCACGGACGTGGCGTACCCAGAAGTCGGCCGAAGCCATCTCGTCGGAGACCAGGGCACCGGTCAGGTTGGAGACGACCGGGATGCTCGGGGTGCCGTACGACAGTCCTGCCACGACCTCGCGGAACGCGTCCAGCATCCCGTCCATGTGCGGGGAGTGGAACGCATGACTAACCGTCAGCTGCTTGGACTTGCGGTCCGCGAAGTGCGTGAGGACCGCGTTCGCCGCGTCCTCGTCACCGGCGATGACCACCGATCGCGGGCCGTTGATGGCCGCGATGCTGACCCTGTCGGTCAGGTACGGAAGGACCTCGTCCTCCGACGCCTGCACCGCAATCATCACGCCACCAGCGGGCAGCGCCTGCATCAGACGGCCACGCGCGGCGACCAGTTCACACGCGTCCTCCAGCGAGAACACCCCGGCGACATGCGCGGCGGCAATCTCGCCAATGGAGTGACCCGCCACGAAGTCGGGCTTCACACCCCACGACTCCACCAGACGGAACAACGCCACCTCAACCGCAAACAGAGCAGGCTGAGTGAACTCCGTACGATCCAGCGCCTCAGCGTCCGAGCCGAACAGCACATCCTTCAACGGCAGTTCCAGACGCGAGCACACCGCGTCCAGCGCCTCCGCAAACACCGGGTAGGCGTCATACAGCTCACGCCCCATCCCCAGCCGCTGACTCCCCTGACCCGTGAACAGGAAGGCGGTCTTCCCACCCACCGGCGAACCCGTCACCACACCAGCAGCGGAGCCACCCTCCGCCAACACCGCAAGGCCCGCCAGCAGACCATCCCGGTCCCCGGCCACCACAACCGCACGGTCCTCGAACGACGCACGCCCCACCACCAACGAACGAGCAACGTCCACCGGACGCAGGCCGGGGTTCTCCTCGATGTGCGCTTGCAGGCGGCGGGCCTGGTCGCGCAGGGCGTCCCGGCCCTTCGCCGAGAGCACCCACGGCAGCACCGCCGGGACCGCCGGAGCCGGCTCCAGAGCGGCGGACGTCGTCTCCTCCGGCTCCGGGGCCTGCTCGATGATCGTGTGGACGTTGGTGCCGCTGACGCCGAAGGCGGAGACGCCGACCCGGCGCGGGCGGCCCGTCTCCGGCCACTCCACTGCTTCGGTCAGCAGGGAGACACCGCCCGCCGACCAGTCGACGTGCGAGGTCGGCTCGTCGACGTGCAGGGTCCGGGGCAGCACGCCGTGCCGCATCGCCATGACCATCTTGATGATGCCCGCGACACCGGCCGCGTTCTGGGTGTGACCGATGTTCGACTTGAGCGAGCCCAGCCACAGCGGGCGGTCCGCCGACTTCTCCTGCCCGTACGTGGCGAGCAGGGCCTGCGCCTCGATCGGGTCGCCGAGGGTGGTGCCGGTGCCGTGCGCCTCGACCGCGTCGATGTCGGCCGGGGTGAGGCGGGCGTTCTCCAGGGCCTGGCGGATGACGCGCTGCTGGGCGGGGCCGTTGGGCGCCGTCAGGCCGTTGCTCGCGCCGTCCTGGTTGACGGCGGAGCCGCGGACGACCGCGAGCACCTGGTGACCGTTGCGGCGGGCGTCCGAGAGGCGCTCGACCAGCAGGACGCCGACACCCTCGCCCCAGCCGGTGCCGTCCGCCGCCTCGGCGAAGGACTTGCAGCGGCCGTCGGGCGACAGGCCGCGCTGGCGGCTGAACTCGACGAAGACGTCCGGGCCGGCGAGCACGGTGACGCCCGCGGCCAGCGCGAGCGAGCACTCGCCCTGGCGCAGCGCCTGGACGGCCATGTGCAGAGCGACGGAGGAGGACGAGCAGGCCGTGTCGATGGTGGCGGCGGGCCCCTCCAGACCAAAGACGTAGGCGAGACGGCCGGAGATCACACTGGAGGCGGTACCGGTGAGGAGGTGGCCCTCCACACCGTCCGGCAGGTCCTGCGAACCGGCTCCGTAGGCGTTGGCGGACGCGCCGACGAAGACACCGGCCCGGCTGCCGCGCAGCGACGCCGCGTCGATCCCGGCGCGTTCGAAGGCCTCCCAGGTGGTCTCCAGGAGGAGACGCTGCTGCGGGTCCATCGCCAGGGCCTCACGCGGTGAGATCCCGAAGAAGGCCGCGTCGAAGTCGGGCGCCTCGTGCAGGAAGCCGCCGTCGCGGGCGTAAGTGGTGCCCTCGTGGTCCGGGTCGGGGTCGTACAGCGACTCGATGTCCCAGCCGCGGTCGGTCGGGAAGCCCGCTATGGCGTCGCCGCCGCTCTCGACGAGTCCCCACAGCTCCTCGGGCGAACGGACGCCGCCCGGGAAGCGGCAGCTCATACCGACGATCGCGATGGGTTCGCGCGAGGCGTCGGTGAGCTCCTGGTTCCGGCGGCGCAGCCGCTCGGTTTCCTTGAGGGAGGCCCGCAGCGCTTCAACGACTTTTTCGTTGGGGGTTGTCATCACTTACTCCGCACTTCGGGCACGTCAGGAACGGTTGCTGTCGTCGAGGTCGTTGCTGTCGGCGCCGTCGAGCGCCAGGTCGAGAAGGTCCTGGAGGTCCATCGTGTCGATGGACTCCCCTTCGTCGGCGGGACCTGTGGGGGGTGTGGGGGAATCGGGACCGGCGAGCCGGAGCAGGGTGTCCAGCAGCCCGGCCTCGCGGATCCGGCCCAGCGGGATGGTCGCGAGCGTGCGGCGCAGCTCGGCGTCCTGGGGGTCGGTGTCCACACCGGGGGCGGTGGGGGCTCCGGTGCCCGCGGGGAAGAGGATCTGCGCCAAGTGCCGGGCCAGGGCGGTCGGGTTGGGATAGTCGAAGACCAGGCTGGAGGCGAGTCGCAGGCCGCACGCCGCACCCAGGCGGTTGCGCAGCTCGACCGCGGTCAGCGAGTCGAAGCCGAGGTCCTTGAAGGCCCGGTCGGCGGCGACCGCGTCGGCCGAGGTGTGGCCGAGGGCGGCTGCCGCGTGTTCGCGCACGAGGTCGAGCAGGGCCGCCTGGCGGTCGTCGCCGGTCAGCTCGTTGAGCCGCTGGAGTGCGGCCGGGGAGCCGTCGGCGGCCGGTCCCTGGGCGGCGGGCGCGTCGCCGCGCAGGGCGTCCCGCACCTCCGGCAGGTCACCGATGAGCGGACGGGGCCGGGCGGCGGCGAACACGGGCGCGAACCGGGCCCAGTCGACGTCGGCGACGGTCAGTGCCGCGTCCTTCCCCGCCACCGCGTGCCCGAGGGCCAGCAGGTTCGTCGCCGGGTCCATGGGCGGCAGCCCGCGGCGGCGCAGTTGCTCCTCCGCGTCGCCTTCGGTCGCCATCCCGCCGTCCGCCCAGGGGCCCCAGGCGAGGGCCGTGGCGGTGAGGCCGCGGGCCCTGCGCCGTTCGGCGAGGGTGTCGAGGAAGGCGTTGGCCGCTGCGTAGGCGCCCTGGCCGCCACTGCCCCAGACACCGGCGATGGAGGAGAAGAGGACGAACGCGTCGAGGGAGTCGGGCGCGTCGAACAGCGCGTCGAGGTGGACGGCCCCGGCGGTCTTCGCGGCCACGACGTGGGCGAATCCGGGCAGGTCCGTGCCGGTGCCGGGCGGCTGCGAAACGCCGGCCGCGTGCACCACGGCGCGTACCGGGGTGCCGTCGGCGGCCAGCCGCGCGACAAGTGCCTCAAGCGCGGTCCGGTCGGCGACGTCGCAGGCCGCGAAGGTCACGGTGGTGCCCAGCGCGGACAGCTCCGCCTCGGTCTCGGCCGCGCCGGGCGCGTCCGGCCCGCGTCGGCTGACCAGGACCACCTGCTCCGCGCCGTGCGTGGCGAGCCAGCGGGCGACATGCCCGCCGAGCGCGCCCGTGCCGCCGGTGACGAGTACGGTGCCGCGCGGGGTCCAGGCCGCGGTACGTGCCCCCTGAGGCGCGACGCGCACCAGGCGCCGTACGAGCGTGCCCGAGGCACGGATCGCCAGCTGGTCCTCGTCGCCGCTTCCGGCGAGCACGGCGAGCAGCCGGTCCACGGCCCGCTCGTCGGCGGAGCCGGGCAGGTCGACGAGTCCGCCCCAGCGATCGGGGTGCTCCAGCGCGAACGTCCGGCCCAGGCCCCAGGTCTGTGCCTGCGCGGCCCCGTCCAGTTCGTCGGACGCGACGGCTGCGACGGCGTCACGGGTGACACACCACAGCGGTGCCTCGATACCCCTGCCCGCCTCGGCGAGCACGGAGGTCAGGGTCGAGCCGAGGGCGAGGCCGACGGGGACGCCGGGGTGCTCGGGGTGCGCGCGTTCGTCCAGCGCCAGCAGCGACAGGACGCCGGCCGTCGACGCGCGCGTCGCCTCGTCCACGTGCTCGGCCAGGCGTGCGCCCAGCGCCGCCGGATCGCTGTCGGCGGTGTCGAGGACGAGCGGTACGAGCCGGGCGCCGCCCGCCTCCAGACGTGCGGTCAGCGTACGGACCCAGGGGTCGTCCGCGTACGGCGCCGGCAGGGCCACCAGCCAGGTACCCAGCGGCGTACCCCGGTCGGCCCCGGTCCACGGCTGCCAGACGATCCGGTAGCGCCGGGCGTCCGCCTGCGACCGCGACCGCTGGTTGTGCCGCCACAGCGACAGGGCGGGCAGCACGGCGCTGAGCGGCTGATCACCGTCCAGCTCCGGCCCGCCGTCCAGCGACGCGAGATCCTCGCGCTCGACCGCGTCCCAGAACCGGGCGTCCACCTCACTGCCGCCGAGCTCGGCCCCGGCGGTGCGCGGGGCGGCGGAGGCCTCGGGCCAGTAGCGCTGGCGCTGGAAGGCGTACGTCGGCAGATCGACGCGGCGGGCGCCGGTACCGGTGAAGTACGCCTGCCAGTCGACCGTGACGCCGTGCGTGTGGGCCTGGGCGAGCGCGGTGGTCACCGTCTCGGCCTCGGGGCGGTTCTTACGGAGTACCGGTACGAAGGTCGCGTCCTCGGTGACGCATTCCTGCGCCATGGCGGAGAGGACTCCGTCGGGGCCGAGTTCGAGGTAGGTGGTCACACCGGCGGCTTCGAGGGATCGGATGCCGTCGAGGAAGCGAACGGCCTCGCGGACGTGGCGTACCCAGAAGTCGGGGGACGACATCTCGTCGGAGACCAGAGCGCCGGTCAGGTTGGAGACGACCGGGATACGCGGGGACTCGTACGACAGCCCCTCGGCAACCTTGCGGAAGTCGGCGAGCATACCGTCCATGTGCGGTGAGTGGAAGGCGTGACTGACCGTCAGCTGCTTGGACTTGCGGTCCGCGAAGTGCGCCACGATCTCCTGCGCGGCGTCCTCGTCACCGGCGATGACCACCGACTGCGGACCATTGATGGCGGCGATGGACACACCATCGGTGAGATGCGGCAGCACCTCGTCCTCCGACGCCTGCACCGCAATCATCACACCACCGGCGGGCAGCGCCTGCATCAACCTGCCACGAGCAGCGACCAGTTCACAGGCATCCTCCAGCGAGAACACCCCGGCCACATGCGCCGCAGCGATCTCACCAATGGAATGCCCCGCCAGGAAGTCCGGCTTCACACCCCACGACTCCACCAGACGGAACAACGCCACCTCGACCGCGAACAACGCAGGCTGAGTGAACTCCGTACGATCCAGCGCCTCAGCATCCGAACCGAACAGCACATCCTTCAGCGGCAGTTCCAGGCGCGAACACACCGCGTCCAACGCCTCCGCGAAAACGGGATACGCGTCATACAGCTCACGCCCCATCCCCAGCCGCTGACTCCCCTGACCCGTGAACAGGAACGCCAGACCGCCGTTGGCCACCGTCCCCTGTGTCAGGCCCGGTGCCTCCGCACCGGCCGCCAGTGCCGCGAGGGCACGCTTCAGGCCCTCGAAGTCGCCGTCTCCCTCGTGCCCGTCGGCGACGATCGCGGCGCGGTGGCCGAGACCCGTACGACCGGTCGCCAACGAGTACGCGAGGTCGACCGGCCGGGGGCCGTCCTCGGCTTCGAGCACGGACAGGAGCTGCCCGGCCTGGGCGCGAAGAGCCTCGGGGGTCTTCGCCGAGAGGACGTACGGGAGGGCGCCGGGCGCCGTGTCGTCGGCCGGAGCCGTCTCCACCGCCTCGGGGGCCTGCTCGATGATCGTGTGGGCGTTGGTACCGCTGATGCCGAAGGACGACACACCCGCTCGCCACGGCCGCTCGGTGACCGGCCACGGCGCCGCCTCCGTCAGGAGGGCCACCTCGCCGACCGACCAGTCGACGTGGGGCGACGGCGCGTCGACGTGCAGGGTCTGCGGGAGCACCCCGTGCCGCATCGCGAGGACCATCTTGATGATGCCCGCCACGCCCGCGGCGGCCTGCGTGTGACCGATGTTCGACTTGATCGAGCCGAGCAGCAGCGGCTGGTCAGAAGGCCGGTCCTGACCGTACGTGGCCAACAGCGCCTGCGCCTCGATCGGGTCACCCAGCTTCGTACCCGTACCGTGCGCCTCCACCACATCCACGTCCGCAGCCGACAGACCCGCACTCGCCAGAGCCGCACGGATCACCCGCTGCTGCGACGGACCATTCGGAGCCGTCAGACCGTTGCTCGCACCATCCTGGTTGATCGCCGAACCACAGACCACCGCCAGCACCGGGTGACCGTTCTTCCGCGCGTCCGACAGCCGCTCGACGAGCAGCATGCCGACACCCTCACCCCAACCCGTACCGTCCGCCGCAGCGGCGAACGCCTTGCAGCGTCCGTCGGGTGAGAGACCGCCCTGGTGGCTGAACTCGCTGAAGGTGCCCGGGGTCGACATCACGGTCACGCCGCCTGCGAGCGCCATCGAGCACTCACCGTTGCGCAGCGCCTGGATCGCCCAGTGCAACGCGACCAGCGAGGATGAGCAGGCCGTGTCGACCGTGACCGCCGGACCCTCCAGGCCCAGCGCGTAGGAGACCCGGCCGGAGAGGACGCTGCCCGCGTTGCCGGTCATCACATGGCCGAGGACACCGTCCGCGCCGGCCTGCTCCAGCTGGGCGTCGTAGCCGCTGTAGGAGGCGCCGACGAACACCCCGGCCCGGCTGCCGCGCAGGGCGGACGGGGCGATGCCCGCGCGCTCGATCACCTCCCAGGAGGTTTCGAGCAGCAGTCGCTGCTGCGGGTCCATCGCCAGGGCCTCGCGGGGCGAGATCCCGAAGAAGTCGGCGTCGAAGGCGTCGGCGTCGTAGAGGAAGCCGCCCTCGAAGGCCGGGCCGTCACCGTCGCCGTCGCCGTACAGCTCGTCGGTGTCCCAGCCCCGGTTGCCGGGCAGGCCGGAGATCGCGTCGCCGCCGTTCGCGACGAGCCGCCACAGCTCCTCGGGGGTGCGGACACCGCCGGGGTAGCGGCAGCTCATGGCCACAATCGCGATCGGGTCGTCGGCCGGGACGACGCCCGCGGGCGCGGCGTGCGCGTCCTCGGCCGTTTCCCGTGGGTCGCCGAGGAGTTCGGCGCGCAGGTGCCGTACGAGCGCGGCGGGCGAGGGGTGATCGAAGACCAGGGACGTCGCCAGCCGCAGACCGGTGACGGCGCCGAGGCGGTTGCGCAGTTCGACGGCGGTCAGCGAGTCGAATCCGAGATCCTTGAACGCCCGCTCGGGATCGACGCGTTCGGCCGAGGCGTGGCCGAGTACGGACGCGACCTGGGTGCGTACGAGGTCGAGGAGCGCCCGGTCCTGCTCGGGGGCGGCGAGGCGGTGCAGCCGCTCGGCCAGCGGGGTGCCGCCGTCCGTGCGGGTGTGCGCGGTCCGCCGGCCGCCCGTTCCGAGGAGCGCCCGGAAGACGGGGGCGACCGGGCCGGGGCCCGCGGCGGTGCGCAGCCCGGCGAGGTCGAGGCGGGCCGGGACGAGGAGGGGCCGGCCGGCGGCGAGGGCCGTGTCGAGCAGGGCCATGCCCTCGGCGGCCGACAGGGCGCCCATGCCGTGCTGTTCCATGCGGCGCAGCTGGGCCGCGTCGAGTCCGCCGGTCATGCCGCTGGCGTCGGCCCACAGTCCCCAGGCGAGGGAGGTGGCGGGCAGGTCCCGGGCGTGGCGGTGCTGGGCGAGGGCGTCCAGAGTGACGTTGGCGGCGGCGTAGTTGCCCTGGCCCGCGCTGCCGAGGGTGCCCGCGATCGCGGAGAAAAGCACGAAGGCGCTCAGGGGCAGCTCTCGGGTCAGTTCGTGCAGGTGCAGGGCCGCGTCGGCCTTCGGCCGCAGGACGGCGTCGAGGCGGTCCGGGGTGAGGGAGGCGATCATGCCGTCGTCGAGGACGCCCGCCGTGTGGACGACCGCGGTCAGCGGGTGCTCGGCGGGAACGGCGGCGAGGACGGCGGCCAGGGCGTCCCGGTCCGCCGCGTCGCAGGCGGCCCAGGTGACCTCGGCGCCCAACTCGGCGAGTTCGGCGCCGCGTTCGGCGGCGCCCGGGGCGCCGCCGCCCCGGCGGCTCAGGAGCAGCAGGTGGCGGACGCCGTGGACGGTGACCAGGTGCCGGGCGACGATGCCGGCGAGGGTGCCGGATCCTCCGGTGACGAGGACGGTGCCGTTCGGGTCGAGCGCGGTGGTGGGGGTCACGGCCGCGGGGGCGGCGGGGCGGCTGCGGGTCAGCCGGGGCACGCGTACGGCAGCGGCGCGCAGCAGCAGCTCGGGTTCGCCGGTGGCGAGGGCGGCTGCCAGCGGCCCCTCAAGGACGTCCGCGACGGGGGCGTCCAGGTCCGCGAGGACGAATCGTCCGGGGTTCTCGGTCTCCGCCGAGCGCACCAGGCCCCACACCGCGGCATGCGTCAGGTCGTCGACGTCCTCGCCGGGCGCGGCGACCGCGCCCCGGGTCACGACGACCAGCTTCGCGTCCGCGAACCGCTCGTCGGCCAGCCAGGCCGT
Organism: Streptomyces sp. CBMA152; assembly: GCF_014596475.1. Taxonomy (GTDB): domain Bacteria; phylum Actinomycetota; class Actinomycetes; order Streptomycetales; family Streptomycetaceae; genus Streptomyces. Next base: position 56,998 of record NZ_MECJ01000024.1, read on the forward strand.
CACCAGGGCGAGCGCCCGGTGTGCGGCCTCGCGCAGGGCCTCCGGTGTGTTCCCGGCGCCGTGTTCCGTGAAGGGCGCGAAGACGTGGGCGGGGACGGGCGCGCCCGCCTCGACGGCCGCACCCAGCGCGGCCAGGTCGGCGTATCGCGCCGCCGGGCCGGATTCCGTGGATCCGAGGACCGCCCAGGCGTCGGTGGACGCGGCCGTGCCGTCGCCGGTCGGCAGCGGCACCCAGTCGAGCTGGAACAACGAGTCGTGCTGGACGGCCTGACCGTCCTGTACCGCCTCGGGCCCGCCCGTCCCGAAGGGGCGCGGGGTCAGCGCGCCGACGGTGGCCACGGGCTCGCCGAGGTCGTCGGCGAGTTCGAGCGCGAGGGATCCGTCGGCACCGGGGAACGCCCGTATCCGCAGGGCACCGGCGCCCACCGCGTACAGGGTCACGTCCGACCAGGAGCCGAGCCCGGCACCCGAACCGGTGTCAGGTCCGGCGAGTGCGGCGGCGTGGGCCGCGGCGTCGAGCAGTACCGGGTGCAGCCCGAACTCCTCGGCCTGCGGGCTTCCTTCGGGCAGGCGCACCTCGGCGAACAGTTCGCCGTCGCGCCGCCAGACCGCCTGCACGGCCCGGAACGGCGCGCCGCGCTCGGGTGCCGCCGCGGCCTGTGCGTACAGCTCGGTGATGTCCACGGCCTCGGCCGAGGCGGGCGGCCACTGCACCGGCTCGAACGACGCCGCGGGCGCGGCGGGCGCGAGGACGCCGTGTGCGTGACGGGCCCAGGGTGCGTCCGTCGGCGCGGCCTCCGTCCGGGAGGAGACCGTGAAGGGGCGTCGACCGGTGGCGTCGGGTCCTTCGACGAGCAGTTGGAGTCGTACGGCGCCTTCGGCGGGCAGGGCCAGGGGGGCGTCGAGCGTCAGCGCTTCGAGGTGCGCGCAGCCGGCCTGGTCCCCGGCGCGTACGGCCAGTTCGACGAAGGCGGCTCCGGGCAGTACGGCCGTACCTGCCACGGTGTGACCGGCCAGCCACGGCTGGTCCCGCAGCGAGAGCCTGCCGGTGAACAGCACGGTGTCGGAATCGGCCAGCGTGACGGCCGCGCCGAGCAGCGGATGCGCGGCCGGGTCGAGCCCCGCCCCGCTCACGTCACCGGCACCGGCCGCGCCGGGCTCCAGCCAGTAGCGCTCGCGCTGGAAGGCGTACGTGGGCAGCTCGACGCGCCGGGCACCGGTGCCGCCGAAGTACGCCTCCCAGTCCAAGGGCACGCCCCGGACATGGGCGTGGGCCACGGCCGACGTCAGCGTCTCGGCTTCGGGGCGGCCGGAACGCAGGGCGGACACGAAGACGGTGTTCTCGCCGGTCACGCACTCCTGAGCCATGGCGGAGAGGACTCCGTCGGGGCCGAGTTCGAGGTAGGTGGTGACGTCGGCGGCTTCGAGGGTTCGGATGCCGTCGAGGAAACGTACGGCCTCACGGACGTGGCGCACCCAGAAGTCGGGTGACGCCATCTCGTCGGAGACCAGGGCACCGGTCAGGTTGGAGACGACCGGGATGCTCGGGGACTCGTACGACAGCCGCGCGACTACCTCGCGGAAGGCGTCCAACATGCCGTCCATGTGCGGGGAGTGGAACGCGTGACTGACCGTCAGCTGCTTGGACTTGCGGTCCGCGAAGTGCGCGAGGACCTTAAGCGCCGCGTCCTCGTCACCGGCGATGACGACTGACTGCGGGCCATTGATGGCGGCGATGGACACACCGTCGGTGAGGTGCGGAAGCACCTCGTCCTCCGACGCCTGCACGGCGATCATCACGCCACCGGCGGGCAGCGCCTGCATCAGACGGCCCCGCGCGGAAACCAGCGCGCACGCATCCTCCAGCGAGAACACCCCGGCCACATGCGCGGCGGCAATCTCGCCGATGGAGTGACCCGCCAGGAAGTCGGGCTTCAGACCCCACGACTCCACCAGACGGAACAACGCCACCTCAACCGCGAACAGAGCAGGCTGCGTGAACTCCGTACGGTCAAGAAGATCACCGTCGTCGCCGAACAGCACATCCTTCAGCGGGACTTCGAGGTGAGCAGCGACCGCGTCCAACGCCTCCGCGAAAACGGGATACGCGTCATACAGCTCACGCCCCATCCCCAGCCGCTGACTCCCCTGACCCGTGAACAGGAACGCCGTCTTGCCCTCGGCGGCCGTGCCCGTGACCAGGCCGGCGGCCTCGCCGCCCTCGGCGAGTGCGGTCAGGCGCGTACCGAAGTCGTCCCCGACGCCGCCGAGCAGCACGGCGCGGTGCTCCAGAGCGGCCCGGGTGGTGGCGAGGGAGTAGCCGATGTCCGCCGGGGAGTACTCCGGGTGCGTCTCCAGGTGCGTGAGCAGCCGGGCGGCCTGGGCGCGCAGGGCGTCGGCGCTCCTGGCGGAGAGCGTCCACGGCAGGACTGCCGGAGCGACGGTGGGGGCTGCGGCTTCCTCGGTGGGCTCGTCGGCCTCGGGGGCGGGTGCCTGCTCGATGATGGTGTGGGCGTTGGTGCCGCTCACGCCGAACGCGGAGACGGCCGCGCGGCGCGGTGCGCCGGTCTGCGGCCACGGCATCGGCTCGGTGAGCAGGGCGACGTCGCCGGCCGACCAGTCGACGTCGGGCGTCGGCTCGTCGACGTGGAGGGTCTTGGGCAGCACGCCGTGGCGCATGGCCATGACCATCTTGATGATGCCCGCGACACCGGCGGCGGCCTGCGTGTGGCCGAGGTTGGACTTCAGCGAACCGAGGCGCAGGGGGCGGCCTTCGGGGCGGTCCTGTCCGTACGTGGCGAGCAGGGCCTGGGCCTCGATGGGGTCGCCGAGGGTGGTGCCGGTGCCGTGCGCCTCGACCGCGTCGATCTCGGCGACCGAGAGCCGGGCGTTCTCCAGGGCCTGGCGGATGACGCGCTGCTGGGCGGGGCCGTTGGGGGCGGTGAGGCCGTTGCTGGCGCCGTCCTGGTTGACGGCGGAGCCGCGGACGACCGCGAGGACTTGGTGACCGTTGCGACGGGCGTCGGAGAGGCGCTCGACCAGCAGGACGCCGACACCCTCGGACCAGCCGGTGCCGTCGGCGGAGGCGGCGAAGGACTTGCAGCGGCCGTCGGGCGACAGGCCGCGCTGGCGGCTGAACTCGACGAAGACATCAGGGGTGGGCATCACGCAGACGCCGCCGACGAGAGCGAGCGAGCACTCACGCTGGCGCAGCGCCTGGGTGGCGAGGTGCAGGGCGACGAGGGAGGAGGAGCAGGCGGTGTCGACGGTGGCCGCGGGGCCCTCCAGGCCGAAGACGTAACTGATCCGGCCGGACAGGACGCTGGTGGCGCCGCCCGTCAGCAGGAGCCCTTCGAGTCCTTCCGGGGCCTCCTTGAGATCGGCGGCGTATCCCATGGCGCCCGCGCCGACGTAGACGCCGGTGCGGCTGCCGCGTATCGCCGACGGGGCGATGCCCGCGCGCTCGAACACCTCCCAGGAGGTCTCCAGGAGGAGGCGCTGCTGCGGGTCCATCGCCAGCGCCTCGCGCGGCGAGATCCCGAAGAACCCGGGGTCGAATTCGGTGGCGCCGTCGAGGAATCCGCCGCCGGTGTTGTAGAAGGTGCCCTTGCGGTCGGGGTCGGGGTCGGCGAGCGACGCGATGTCCCAGCCTCGGTCGGCGGGGAATGCGGTAATGGCGTCACCGCCCTCGTCGACCAGTTTCCACAATTCCTCGGGAGAGCGCACACCGTTCGGGAACCGGCAGCTCATCGCGACGATGGCGATGGGTTCCTGGGCGTCCGACTCGACCTCTTGGAGGCGGCGGCGGGCATGCCGCAGCTCCGTGGTCATCCACTTCAGATTTTCGAGAAGCTTTGCTTCGTTCGCGCTGGCCACTGAAACGTCACCCCCTGGGGAACTGCGGAATACGTACGGACATCGACTTCGGATCGGTCGGCGGACCGGTCATCGGGGCGATCATCAGGTCAGGATTTTCCGAATTCGTTGTTGATGATGTCGAAGAGGTCGTCGGCGGAAGCCGATTCGATTTCGAATTCCTCGTCCTCTCCGATGGCCGCTCGCTCCACCCTGTTCCAGTTGGCCAGGAGCGATTCGAGCCGTGCGGTGACGCGGGCGCGTTCCGTGGTGTCCTCGGGGACCGACGACAGGAGGAACTCCAACTTGTCGATCTCCGCGAGGGCGGGGAGTTGCGGGGTGGCGTCCTCGCCGAGGAGTTCCGCCCGGATGTGGGCGGCCAGCGCGGCGGGGGTGGGGTGGTCGAAGACGAGACTGGCCGGGAGGCGCAGGCCGGTGGCGGAGCCGAGCCGGTTGCGCAGTTCGACGGCGGTGAGCGAGTCGAACCCCAGCTCCTTGAAGGCACGGCCGGCCTCGACCTTCGCGGACCCGTCGTGTCCCAGGACCACGGCGACCTGCGCGCGGACCAGGTCGAGCACGACCCGCTCCGCCTCCGGACCCGCCAGGCCCCGCAACTCGGCCTCCAGACCGGCGGCCTCCTCGGCCGCGCCGCCCTGCGCCTCCCGCTGGGCGGCGAACGCGTCGCGCACCTCGGGGAGGTCGGCGATCAGCGGGCGCGGCCGGGCGGCGGTGAAGGCCGGGACGAACAGGTCCCAGTCGACGTCGGCGACCGTGACCGTGGTCTCGTCCCCGTCCAGCGCCTGCTGCAGAGCGGCGATCGACAACTCCGGTGCCATGACGGGCAGTCCACGGCGGCGCAGCTGCTCGGCCGCCTCGTCGTCGGCGACGAGGCCGCCCTCGCCCCACGGGCCCCAGGCCACGGAGGTGGCCGTCAGTCCGCGTGCGCGGCGCTGCTGGGCCAGGGCGTCCAGGTGGGCGTTGGCCGCCGCGTAGGCGCCCTGGCCGCCGCTGCCCCACACTCCGGCGATGGAGGAGAAGAGGACGAAGGCGTCCAACTCGGTGTCGCCGAGCAGCTCGTCGAGGTGCGCGGCACCGGCGACCTTGGCGGCGACCACATCGGCGACCTCGCCGGGCCCGGTCTCGTCGAGCGGCGCGAACTGGCCGGCGCCCGCCGTGTGGAAGACGGCGGTGAGGGCGCCGGGGGTGCCGTCGGGGTTCCCGGGGGTGCTCCCGACGGTGTCCGTCCGCAGGTTCGCGAGCAGTTCACGAACGGCGGTCCGGTCGGTCACATCGCAGGCGACGGCCGTGGCGTGTGCGCCCAGCGCGCGGAGCTCCGCGACGAGGGCGTCCGCGCCGGGCGCCTGCGGCCCACGCCTGCTGACCAGGACCAGGTGTTCCGCGCCGTGCGCGGCGAGCCAGCGCGCGACATGGCCGCCGAGCGCGCCCGTGCCTCCGGTGACCAGGACGGTGCCCCGGGGCCGCCAGGCGCCGCGGTCCGCCGCGCCGCCGGGTACCGGTGCGGCGTGCCCGATGCGGCGGGCGAGGAGGCCCGCGGACCGGATGGCGATCTGGTCCTCGTCACCGGCACCCGCGAGGACGGCGAGCAGCGTGTCCACGGCCCGCTCGTCCGCAGAGGCGGGCATGTCCACCAGACCGCCCCAGCGCTCGGGGTGCTCCAGGGCGACGACCCGGCCGAGCCCCCAGACCTGTGCCTGCGCGGCGCTCCCGACCCGGTCGGACGGGGTGGCCGCCACGGCTCCGGCGGTGACGCACCACAGCGGGGCGTCGATCTCCGCGTCACCCAGTGCCTGTACGAGCGTTCCCGTCAGGAGCAGCCCGGCCGGTACGGCCGGGTGGGCGGGGTGCGGACCGTCGGCGAGCGCCAGCAGGGAAAGCACTCCGGCAGCCTTGTTGTCGGCAAGGGCCTCGCGGAGCCGCGCAGCGAGTGCGTGGCGATCCAACTGCGTTTCCTCGACGGCTACTTCGCGTACGTCCACACCCTGCGCCGTCAGAGCGGCGACGACGGCACGGCTTTCCGCGGCCCCCGACGTGGCTGCGGGCTTCACCAGGAGCCAGGTCCCGGACGGCCGTGCGACGGCGGGCTCGGCCATCGGCCGCCACGTGACCCCGTAGCGCCAGCCGTCGACGCGCGACTGCTCCTGCCGCTGCCGCCGCCAGGCGGACAGGGCGGGCAGCAGAGCGCTGAGCGGTTGGTCGGCGTCGATGTCGAGGGTGGCGGTGAGCGAGGAGAGGTCGGCGTTGTCGACGGCCTCCCAGAACTGCGCGTCCGCCGCCCCGAAGGATCCTCCGGTGGCCCCGTCGGCAGCCGCGCCGGAGCCCGCCTCCTCCAGCCAGTAGCGCTCGCGCTGGAAGGCGTAGGTCGGCAGGTCGACGCGCTGGGCGCCGGTCCCGGCGTAGAACGCCTGCCAGTCGACGGCGACACCGCGTACATGGGCCGCGCCGAGCGCCGAGAGCAGTGTCCCGGCCTCGTCGCGTCCGGTACGCAGGACCGGCAGGAACGCGGCACCGTCGCCGGTCACGCACTCCTGGGCCATGGCGGAGAGGACACCGTCCGGGCCGAGCTCGATGTAGGAGGTGACACCGGCCGCTTCGAGGGCGCGAACACCATCGAGGAACCGTACGGCCTCACGGACGTGGCGCACCCAGAAGTCGGAGTCCGCCATCTCGTCGGAGACCAGGGCACCGGTCAGGTTGGAGACGACCGGGATACGCGGGGTGCCGTACGACAGCCCCTCGGCAACCTTGCGGAAGTCCGCGAGCATCCCGCCCATGTGAGGCGAGTGGAAGGCGTGACTGACCGTCAGCCGCTTCGACTTGCGGCCTTCGAAGTGCGTGACGATCTCAAGGGCCGCGTCCTCGTCACCGGCGATGACCACCGACTGAGGACCGTTGATGGCCGCGATGGACACACCGTCGGTGAGGTACGGAAGCACCTCGTCCTCCGACGCCTGCACCGCGATCATCACGCCGCCCGTCGGCAGCGCCTGCATCAAGCGGCCACGCGAGGCGACCAGCTTGGACGCGTCCTCCAGCGAGAACACCCCGGCGACGTACGCCGCAGCGATCTCTCCGATGGAGTGCCCCGCCAGGAAGTCGGGCTTCACGCCCCACGACTCCACCAGACGGAACAACGCCACCTCAACCGCGAACAACGCAGGCTGCGTGAACTCCGTACGGTCGAGAAGATCACGGTCGTCGCCGAACAGCACGCCATGCAGCGGCACTTCAAGGTGTGTGTCCACGTGCGCGCAGACCTCGTCCAGCGCATCCGCGAACACCGGGTAGGTGTCGTACAGCTCACGGCCCATGCCGAGCCGCTGGCTGCCCTGACCCGTGAACAGGAACGCCAGACCGCCGCCGGCGGCTGCACCCTGCACCAGACCCGGTGCGGGCGAGCCCTCCTCCAGCGCCTTCAGAGCGCTCAGGAACTCGTCGCGCTCCTGGGCGACGACCACGGCGCGCCGTTCGAGGGAAGCCCTCGACATCGCCAGCGAGTAGGCCACGTCGGCGGGTTCCAGGTGCGGATCGACAGCGATACGTGCGCGCAGCCGCCCGGCCTGCACGCGCAGGGCCTCGTCGCTCTTGGCCGACAGCGCCCACGGGACGATGGCGGGCCGGTATCGCTCACCGGCCGCTTCGCCACCCTGGTCCTGCGGCGCCTGTTCCAGGACGGTGTGGGCGTTCGTACCGCTGAACCCGAAGGACGAGACGCCCGCCCGGCGGGGGCGGCCGGTCTCCGGCCACGCGCGCTGTTCGGTCAGCAGCGCGATGTCACCCGCAGTCCAGTCCACGTGCGGGGTCGGCTCATCCACGTGCAAGGTCTGCGGCAACTCACCGTGCTGCATCGCGAGAACCATCTTGATGATGCCCGCCACGCCCGCGGCGGCCTGCGTGTGGCCGATGTTCGACTTGATCGAACCGACCAGCAGAGGCTGGTCAGAAGGCCGGTCCTGGCCGTACGTGGCAAGGAGGGCCTGCGCCTCGATCGGGTCACCGAGGGTGGTGCCGGTGCCGTGCGCCTCCACAGCGTCCACGTCCGCAGCCGACAGACCCGCGCTCGCGAGAGCCGCGCGGATCACCCGCTGCTGGGACGGGCCGTTGGGGGCGGTCAGGCCGTTGCTCGCACCGTCCTGGTTGATCGCCGAACCACGGACCACGGCGAGTACGGGGTGCCCGTTGCGCTGCGCGTCCGACAGCCGCTCGACGAGCAGCATGCCGACACCCTCACCCCAACCCGTACCATCCGCCGCCGCCGCGAACGCCTTGATCCGGCCGTCCGCCGCAAGACCCCGCTGACGACTGAAGTCGATATACGCGCCCGGCGACGACATGACCGTCACACCGCCGGCCAGCGCCATCGAGCACTCACCGCTGCGCAGGGCTTGGACGGCCCAGTGCAGTGCGACCAGCGAGGCGGAGCAGGCGGTATCGACGGTGACGGCCGGGCCTTCGAGGCCGAAGGCGTACGAGAGCCGACCGGACACCACGCTCGCCGCGTTGCCCGTGCCGAGGAAGCCCTCGATGCCGTCCGGAACAGTCCGGAGCGTCGCTCCGTAGTCCTGGCCGTTGGTGCCGACGAACACACCGGCCTGGCTTCCGCGTACGGACGAGGGGTCGATGCCCGCCCGCTCGAACGCCTCCCAAGACGTCTCCAGCAGGAGCCGCTGCTGCGGGTCCATCGCCAGGGCCTCGCGCGGCGAGATCCCAAAGAAATCGGCGTCGAAGTCGGCGGCGTCGTAGAGGAATCCGCCCTCGCGGGCGTAGAAGGTGCCCTGCTTGTCGGGGTCGGGGCTGTAGAGCCGTTCCAGGTCCCAGCCACGGTCGGCGGGGAAGTCGCCGATGGCGTCACCACCGGTCGAGAGAAGCTGCCAGAGGTCTTCCGGGGTGCGTACGCCACCGGGGAACCGGCAGCTCATCGCCACGATCGCGATGGGGTCGTCGTCGACGACCGTGGACGCGACCACCGCACCGGCCGCTGTCGGCTGCGTACCGACCAACTCGCCTCGCAGGTACTCCGCGAGCGCGGTCGACGTCGGGTAGTCGTAGACCAACGTGGCCGGGAGCTTCAATTCGGTGACCGCGCCCAGGCGGTTACGCAGCTCGACAGCCGTCAGCGAGTCGAAACCGATCTCACGGAACGCACGTCCCGCCTCGATATCCCCGGCACCGGAGTGCCCCAGCACCTCGGCGACCTGCGCGCGCACCAGATCCAGGAGGTACGGCTCACGGTCCGCGTCGGCCAGGCCCTGGAGCAGCTGCGTCAGGGACGAACCAGCATGCTGCGCACGGTCGTCCTCGCCCCCGCTTGTGGCGAGCGCACGCTGGGCCTCGGGGAGTTCGCCGAGGAGGCTGCTCGCCCGCACGGCGGTGAAACCGGGCGCGAACCGCTCCCACTCCACATCCACAATCGTCAGAGCCGCATCGGAAGAACCGACCGCGCGCCCCATGACCTCGATGGCGAGATCCGCGTCCATCGGCGGCACACCACCGCGACGCATACGGGCCTCCATGGCCTCGTCGGCCGCCATGCCACCCTCGGCCCACGGACCCCAAGCCAAAGACGTCGCCGCAAGACCATCAGCACGACGCTGCTCCGCCAGAGCATCCAAATAGGCATTCGCCGCAGCGTAGTTGGCCTGCCCGGCCGCACCGATGCTGCCACTCATCGAGGAGAAGAGGACGAAGGCGTCGAGTTCGATACCGAGCTCGCCGGTGAGGTCGTGGAGATTCAGCGCGGAGACCGCCTTGGCCCGCAGCACGCTTTCGATGCGGTCAGGAGTCAGAGCGTCGAGAACACCGTCGTCCAGCACACCCGCCGTATGAACGACAGCCGTCAGCGACTCGGCGACGGACGACAACAGACCACGCAGCGCGTCACGGTCAGCCGCGTCACACGCCACCACGGACGCCTCAACACCCATACCGGTCAGCTCGGCGACCAGCTCAGCAGCACCAGGGGCATCCAGCCCCCGACGGCTCGTCAGAACAATGCGCTCCGCACCGGACACTGCCAGCCAGCGGGCAACACAGCCACCCAGAGCACCCGTACCACCCGTCACCACCACCGTGCCACGAGGAGACCAACCCGCAGCACCCTCCACACGCGGAGCACGCACCAGACGACGGCCGAACACACCCGACGAACGCACCGCAACCTGATCCTCACCAGAACCAGACCCCAGCACACCCACCAGACGCGACACCACACGCTCATCCAACACACCGGGAAGATCAACCAGACCGCCCCAACGCTCCGGAACCTCCAGCGCCGCAACCCGGCCCAGACCCCACACCTGCGCCTGCACCGGCGACCCGAGACGATCCCAACGCCCGACCGACACAGCACCACGCGTCACACACCACAACGGCGCGGGAATCTCGGCATCACCCAACGCGCCAACCACACCAGCAGTCAGAACAAGCCCAGAGCTCTCGTCCAATGCCAAGAGCGACACCACACCGGCACACTCACCGGCCCCAGCAAACAGACCAGCCAACGCGACACGATCCGCACCCGGCTCCACAACAACCCGGCGAACCTCAGCACCACGAACGGTCAAACCACCGACCACACCCGCAACCCAGTCGTCATCCTCGAAACCGGCGGGAACAACCACCAGCCACGAACCCGACAACCGCACCCCAGCACCGGCACCGGCCTCAACACCCACCGGCTTCCAGCTCACCCGGTAACGCCAGCCATCCACCTCCGACTGCACACGCCGACGACGACGCCACGCAGACAGAGCCGGCAGCACGCTGCCCCACGCGTTCTCGTCCTCGACGCCCAGAGTCGCGGCGAGCGACTCCAGGTCCTCACGCTCGACCGCGTCCCAGAAGCGTGCGTCCACCTCATCAGTGACGCCACCTCCCCGTACAGCACCAGGCAGTTGGAGCCAGTAGCGCGAGCGCTGGAAGGCATACGTCGGCAGATCGACGCGCTGGGCGCCAGTACCCGCGTAGTACGCCTGCCAGTCGACGGTGATGCCGTGTGTGTGGGCGCGGGCGAGCGCGGTGGTGACCGTCTCGGCCTCGGGACGGCCCTTGCGAAGCACGGGCACGAAGGCCGCGCCCTCGGTGACGCACTCCTGAGCCATGGCGGAGAGAACCCCGTCCGGGCCGAGTTCAAGGTACGTGGTGACACCGGCCGCTTCGAGGGCACGGATACCGTCGAGGAAACGAACCGCCTCACGGACATGACGCACCCAGAAGTCGGCCGATGCCATCTCGTCCGAGACCAGCGCACCCGTCAAGTTCGATACGACCGGGATACGCGGCGACTCGTAAGAGAGCCCCGCCACAACCTCACGGAACGCGTCCAACATGCCGTCCATGTGCGGCGAGTGGAAGGCGTGACTGACCGTCAGCTGCTTGGACTTGCGGTCCGGGAACTGCGCGACGATGTCCTGCGCGGCGTCCTCGTCACCGGCGATGACCACCGACCGAGGACCGTTGATGGCCGCGATGCTGACCCGGTCGGTCAGGTACGGAAGGACCTCGTCCTCCGACGCCTGCACCGCAATCATCACGCCACCAGCGGGCAGCGCCTGCATCAACCGGCCGCGTGCCGAAACCAGCGCGCACGCGTCCTCCAGCGAGAACACCCCGGCCGCATGCGCCGCGGCAATCTCACCGATGGAGTGACCCGCCAGGAAGTCGGGCTTCAGACCCCACGACTCCACCAGCCGGAACAACGCCACCTCAACCGCGAACAGAGCAGGCTGCGTGAACTCCGTACGATCCAACGCCTCAGCGTCCGAACCGAACAGCACATCCGCCAGCGGTACTTCGAGATGCGTGTCGATGTGCGCACAGACCTCGTCCAACGCCTCCGCGAACACGGGATACGCGTCATACAACTCACGCCCCATCCCCAACCGCTGACTTCCCTGCCCCGTAAACAGGAACGCGGTCTTCCCACCAACCGGCGAACCCGTCACCACACCAGCAGCAGAACCACCCTCCGCCAACACCCCAAGACCCGCCAACAGACCATCCCGGCCCCCGGCCACCACAACCGCACGATCCTCGAACGACGCACGCCCCACCACCAACGAACGAGCAACGTCCACCGGACGCAGTTCCGGCGCGGCGAGTACGTACGACTGGAGCTGACGCGCCTGCGCGCGCAGGGCGTCCTGTCCCTTCGCCGAGAGCACCCACGGCACCACCGGCAACGTCACCGGAGTCGCGGCCGGGGCCTCGGGAAGCGGCTCCGCCGCAGTCTGTTCGGGCGTCGGCGGCTGCTCGATGATCGTGTGGGCGTTGGTGCCACTGATACCGAAGGACGACACGCCCGCGCGGCGCGGACGGCCCGTCTCCGGCCACTCCACCGCGTCCGTCAGCAGCGAGACCGCGCCGTCCTCCCAGTCGATCTGCGGCGAGGGGGCGTCGACATGCAGGGTCCGGGGCAGCACGCCGTGCCGCATCGCCATGACCATCTTGATGATGCCCGCGACACCCGCCGCCGCCTGGGTGTGGCCGATGTTCGACTTGATCGAACCGAGCCACAGCGGCCGGTCCGCCGACTTCTCCTGCCCGTACGTGGCGAGCAGCGCCTGCGCCTCGATCGGGTCGCCGAGACGGGTTCCCGTGCCGTGGGCCTCGACCGCGTCGACCTCGGCGGCCGACAGGCCCGCACCGGCCAGCGCCTCGCGGATCACCCGCTGCTGCGAAGGGCCGTTGGGGGCGGTGAGGCCGTTGCTCGCACCGTCCTGGTTGATCGCCGAACCACGGACCACCGCCAGCACCGGGTGGCCGTTCTTCCGCGCGTCCGACAGCCGCTCCACGAGCAGCATGCCCGCGCCCTCGCCCCAGCCCGTACCGTCGGCTGCCGCCGCGAAGGACTTGCACCGGCCGTCGACCGAAAGGCCGCGCTGGCGGCTGAAGTCGACGAAGGTCTCGGGGGTCGCCATGACCGCGACGCCGCCGGCCAGCGCCATCGTGCACTCGCCGCTGCGCAGCGCCTGGATCGCCCAGTGCAGTGCGACCAGCGACGACGAGCACGCCGTGTCGACCGTGACGGCGGGGCCTTCGAGTCCGAAGGTGTAGGCGACACGGCCGGAGGCGATGCTGCCCGCGTTGCCGGTGCCGATGTAGCCCTCGACGCCCTCGGGCAGTTCGCTGCCGCCGTCGCCGATACCGGTCACGTAGTCGTGGTACATGACGCCCGCGAAGACGCCCGTACGGCTGCCGCGCAGCGTCGCCGGGTCGATCCCGGCCCGCTCGAACGCCTCCCAGGACGTTTCGAGAAGCAGTCGCTGCTGCGGGTCCATGGCGAGCGCTTCGCGCGGGGAGATCCCGAAGAACGCCGGGTCGAAGTCGGCCGCGTCGTGCAGGAATCCGCCTTCACGCGTGTACGAGGTCCCGGCGTGGTCGGGGTCGGGGTGGTAGAGGGATTCCACGTCCCAGCCGCGGTCGACCGGGAAGGCGGTGATGCCGTCGCCACCCGACGCGACGAGCTGCCAGAGGTCCTCGGGGGTCCGTACGCCGCCGGGGAACCGGCAGCCCATGCCGACGATGACGATCGGGTCGTCACCGGTCGCGCCTACGGCAACTACGGTGCCGCGTCCGGCCGTTCGCGTCGCGTCCGCAGCCGTGTGCGTCTCTTCGACGACCAGCTCCGTCAGGAGATGGCGGGCCAGCGCGGTCGGCGTCGGGTAGTCGAAGACGAGAGTCGCCGACAGCCGCAGACCGGTCTCGGTCTTCAGGACGTTGCGCAGCTCGACCGCAGTGAGGGAGTCGAAGCCGAGTTCCTTGAACGCGCGGTCCGCGTCGACCGCGTCGGCCCCGGCATGGCCGAGAACCGCGGCCACCCGCCCGCACACCAGGTCCAGCACCGCACCCTCGCGCTCGGCGAAGGGCAGGGCGAGCAGCCTGGCCGTCAGGGGCGAACCGCCGTCCGCCACCGCGCGCGGTTCGACCGCCCGCCGGGACGGCACGCGCACCAGAGCGCGCAGCAGTGCCGGGACCTCGCCCGTCGAGACGGCGTGCGCGCGCAGCACCGCGAGGTCGAGCCGCATCGGCAGCAGGAGCGCCGCGTCGACGGTGAGGGCGGTGTCGAAGAGCGCCAGGCCCTCGTCACCGGAGAGCGCGCCGACGCCGTCCCTAGCGATGCGCCGCAGGTCGACCTCGTCGAGCTGCTGCGCCATACCGCCCGCCTGCGGGGCCCACAAGCCCCAGGCGAGGGAGGTCGCCGCGAGTCCTTCGGCGCGGCGCTGCTCGGCCAGCGCCTCCAGGAACGCGTTGGCCGCCGCATAGTTGGCCTGACCGGCCGCTCCGAAGGCGGCAGCCGCGCCGGAGAAGAGGACGAAGGCCGCGAGGCCGAGGTCCCGGGTCAGCTCGTGCAGGTTGAGTGCCGCGTCCACCTTCGGGCGCAGCACGGCCGCGACCCGTTCCGGGGTGAGCGAGGAGAGCACCCCGTCGTCGAGCACACCGGCCGTGTGCACGACGGCGGTCAGCGGGTGCTCGGCCGGTACGGCCGCGAGCAGCGCGGCCAGGGCGTCACGGTCGGCGGCGTCGCAGGCGACGAGATCGGCCTCGGCTCCCAACTCTGCCAATTCGGCAAGGAGTTCGTCGGCACCGTCGGCCTCCGGCCCCCGTCGGCTGGTGAGCAGCAGGCGCTTGATTCCGTACGCCGTCACCAGGTGGCGGGCGAACAGCCGTCCCAGGTTCCCGGTGGCACCGGTCACCAGCACCGTGCCGGCCGGATCGGCGAGCGCTCCGAGCACGCCGAGGCCGTCGGGCGTGTCGCCGAGCGGCTCGCGTGTCACGTCGGCGGAGGGCACGCGCGCCAGGCGGGGCGCGCTGATCTCGCCGCGCCGGACAGCGGTCTCCGGCTCGCCGCAGGCCAGCGCGGCCGGCAGCACGGCGAGCGACGCCGCAGCCGATTCACTGTCGGCATCGAGGTCGATCTGGAGCAGCTGCCCGGGGTTCTCCGACTGTGCCGAACGCAGCAGACCGCGTACGGCACCGCCCGCCAGGTCCGCCACACCCGCACCGGCCTCCGTGGCGACGGCACCCGCCGTCAGCCACACCAGCCGCGTCCCGGCGAACCGCTCGTCCGCCGTCCATTCCTGCACGGCACTCAACGCGCCCTGTACGGCGGCGTGCACGGAGGCGACGGTGTCGGCGCCGTTCTCCGGCGCGCCGGCCGGCGGTACGAAGACGGCATCGGGCAGCGCCTCGCCGGCCTCCAGGGCGGCACCGAGCGCCGCCACATCGGCGTACTCCGTCACCTGCGCGCCCGTCACGGCCAGGCCCAGCGTGTCCCGGCCCAGTACGGCCCACCGCTGACCGGTCGCGGTGGCGCGCGGGGCCACCACGGGCAGCCACTCGACGCGGAACAGCGACTCCAGGTGCCCGCCGTCGGCCGCGCGCACCTGGTCGGCCGAGGCCGTGCGCAGGGTCAGGGACTCCACCGAGGCCACCGGACGCCCGGTCTCGTCCGCCACCAGCAGCGCCAGGGTGTGCGGGTCGCCGAGGGTGTGCGGGGTCAGCCGCATCCGGAGCGACGACGCTCCCGACGCGTACAGCGAGACACCGGACCATGCGAACGGCAGCAGCGCGCCGGTCTCTGTCTGCTCGCCGTCGCCGTACCCGATGGCGTGCAGGCCCGCGTCGAGCAGGGCGGGGTGCAGACCGAAGCGCGCCGCCTCGCGGCGTGCCTCGCCGGGGAGCGTCACCTCGGTGAAGAGCTCACCGTCCCGGCGCCAGGCCGCGGTGAGCCCCTGGAACAGCGGCCCGTACGCGACACCGCCTTCGGCCAGCTCCTCGTACAGCCCCCGCACGTCCACCGGTACAGCTCCGGCCGGCGGCCATTCGGCCAAGTTCTGCTGCGCGACCTCACCAGGCGCACCGGAGGCCAGCACGCCGGAGGCGTGACGCGTCCAGGGTTCCTCCGCGAGGGCGTCAGGTCGGCGTGAGTGCACGCTGAACGGCCGCTGTCCGGGCCCACTGGGTGCCTCGACGACCAACTGGAGCTGTACGCCGCCCCGCTCAGGCAGCACGAGCGGCGCCTGGAGCGTCAGCTCCTCCACCATGTCGCAGCCGACCTGGTCACCGGCACGGATCGCCAGGTCGACGAAGGCCGTACCGGGCAGCAGGACGCTGCCGAGGATGGTGTGGTCGGCCAGCCAGGGATGCGTGTCGAGCGACAGCCGCCCGGTGAAGAGCACCCCTTCGGAGTCCGCGAGAGCCACCGCGGCGCCGAGCAGGGGGTGCCCGGCGTCGCCGAGCCCGATGGCCTCCGGGTCGCCGGAGGCGAGAGCCGACACGCTGGGCCAGTAGCGCTGCCGCTGGAAGGCATACGTGGGCAGGTCGACCCGGCGGGTTCCGCTGCCGGAGAAGTACGCCTGCCAGTCCACGGCGGTGCCTCGGACGTGCGCCTGCGCAAGGGCCGTGGTGACGGTCTCGGCCTCGGAGCGCCCGGAGCGCAGGGCGGCCACGAAGACACCGTCCTCGCCGGTCACGCACTCCTGGGCCATGGCGGAGAGGACTCCGTCGGGGCCGAGTTCGAGGTAGGTGGTGACACCGGCGGCTTCGAGCGCGCGGATACCGTCGAGGAAACGTACGGCCTCGCGGACGTGGCGTACCCAGAAGTCGGGGGACGCCATCTCGTCCGAGACCAGAGCGCCGGTCAGGTTGGAGACGACCGGGATGCTCGGGGACTCGTAAGAGAGCCCCGCCACAACCTCACGGAAGGCGTCCAACATGCCGTCCATGTGAGGCGAGTGGAACGCGTGACTGACCGTCAGCTGCTTGGACTTGCGGTCCGGGAACTGCGCGACGATCTCCTGCGCGGCGTCCTCATCACCGGCGATGACCACCGACCGCGGGCCGTTGATGGCCGCGATGCTGACCCGGTCGGTGAGGTACGGAAGCACCTCGTCCTCCGACGCCTGCACCGCGATCATCACGCCACCGACGGGCAGCGCCTGCATCAACCGGCCACGCGCGGCAACCAGTTCACAGGCGTCCTGGAGCGAGAACACCCCGGCGACGTGCGCGGCGGCAATCTCACCGATGGAGTGACCCGCCAGGAAGTCGGGCTTCAGACCCCAGGACTCCACGAGCCGGAACAGGGCCACCTCAACCGCGAACAACGCAGGCTGAGTGAACTCCGTACGGTCGAGAAGATCACGGTCGTCACCGAACAGCACGCCATGCAGCGGGACTTCAAGGTGCGTGTCCACGTGCGCGCAGACCTCGTCCAGCGCGTCCGCGAACACCGGGTAGGTGTCGTACAGCTCACGGCCCATGCCGAGCCGCTGGCTGCCCTGGCCCGTGAACAGGAACGCGGTGCGGCCGTCGCCCACCACCCCGGTGGTGGTGCCGGGTGCGGGCTCGCCTGCGGCCAGCAGTGCCAGTACGTCGGCGAGTTCCTGCTGGTCGTCGGCGGTCAGCACCGCACGGTGGTCGAGGTGCGCGCGCGCCGTGGCGAGCGAGAAGGCGAGGTCGACGGCTCGGGGGGCGTTGCCGGGTACGTCCTGCTGGGTCTCCAGGTGGACGCGCAGCGCCGCCGCCTGGGCCCGCAGAGCCTCCGGGCTCCTGCCCGAGAGGAGGTACGGCAGGACGCCGGGAGCCGTGTCGTCGGCCGGGGCCGTCTCCACCGCCTCGGGGGCCTGCTCAATGATCGTGTGGGCGTTGGTGCCGCTGATGCCGAAGGACGAGATGCCCGCCCGGCGGGGGCGGCCGGTCTCCGGCCACGCGCGCTGTTCGGTCAGCAGGGCGATGTCGCCCGCCGTCCAGTCCACGTGCGGGGTCGGCGCGTCCACGTGCAAGGTCTGCGGCAACTCACCATGCTGCATCGCGAGAACCATCTTGATGATGCCCGCGACACCGGCAGCGGCCTGGGTGTGGCCGATGTTCGACTTGATGGAGCCAAGCAGCAGCGGCCGGTCTGCCTCGCGGTCCTGGCCGTACGTGGCCAACAGCGCCTGCGCCTCGATCGGGTCACCCAGCTTCGTACCCGTACCGTGCGCCTCCACCACATCCACGTCCGCAGCCGACAGACCCGCACTCGCCAGAGCCGCACGGATCACCCGCTGCTGGGACGGGCCGTTGGGGGCGGTCAGGCCGTTGCTCGCACCGTCCTGGTTGATCGCGGAACCACGGACCACGGCAAGCACAGGGTGCCCGTTGCGCTGCGCATCGGACAACCGCTCGACGAGCAGCATGCCGACACCTTCGCCCCAACCCGTACCGTCCGCACCCGCCGCGAACGCCTTGATACGGCCATCGACCGCAAGACCCCGCTGACGGCTGAAGTCGATGAAGTTCTCGGGCGTCGACATGATGGTCACGCCACCGGCCAGCGCCATCGTGCACTCGCCCTGCCGGAGCGCCTGGATCGCCCAGTGCAGCGCGACCAGCGACGACGAGCACGCCGTGTCGACCGTGACAGCCGGCCCTTCCAGGCCGAGCGCGTAGGAGACCCGGCCGGACATGACGCTGCCCGCGTTGCCGGTGCCCACGTGGCCTTCGAGGCCGTCCGCCTCGCGCGTGACGAGGGAGAGGTAGTCCTGGCCGTTGGTGCCGACGAACACACCGGCCTGGCTGCCGCGCAGGGACGACGGGTCGATCCCCGCCCGCTCGAACGCCTCCCACGACGTCTCCAACAGCAGGCGCTGCTGCGGGTCCATCGCCATCGCCTCACGCGGCGAGATCCCGAAGAACGCCGGGTCGAACTCCGCCACGCCGTCGAAGAAGCCGCCCTCACGGGTGTACGAGGTGCCCGGCTGGTCCGGGTCGGAGCTGTAGAGCCGCTCCAGGTCCCAGCCACGGTCCGCCGGGAATTCGGCGACCGCGTCCGTGCCGTCCGCGAGCAGGCGCCAGAGGTCTTCCGGAGTACGTACGTCACCGGGGAACCGGCAGCTCATCGCCACGATCGCGATCGGATCGTCGTCCACCGCCGTGGCCACACCGGGCAGCAGGGTGTCGGCGACCCGCACACTGCCGACCAACTCGTCGCGCAGGTACTCCGCGAGCGCGGCCGACGTGGGGTAGTCGTAGATCAGCGTGGCCGGAAGCTTCAACTCGGTGGCCACGCCCAGGCGGTTACGCAGCTCGACAGCCGTGAGGGAGTCGAAGCCCAACTCCTTGAACGCACGTGCCGCACCGACCGCGTCGGATCCGGCGTGGCCGAGCACGGCGGCGACGTGCGTACGGACCAGCTCCAGGAGCTCGCGCTCCTGCTCGGCGGGGGCGAGGGCGGCCAGGCGCCCGGCCAGGGAAACGGGACGCCCGACCTCGGGTGCCTCCGCGCCACGGGCCTGCGTCGCCCGAGCGGCTTCGCGCACCTCGCGCAACTCCGCGAACAACTCGCTGCGGCGTACGGCGGTGAAGCCCGCGAGGAACCGGTCCCACTCGACATCGGCCACGGTGAGCGCGGCCTCGTCGGCACCGATGGCCTGACGGAGGGCCTCGATCGCCAGATCCGCCCGCATCGGGGGCACGCCGTCCCGTCGCATACGGGCTTCCAGCGCCTTGTCGGCCGCCATGCCACCCTCGGCCCAGGGGCCCCAGGCCAGAGACGTCGCCGCAAGACCATCCGCATGACGCTGCTCAGCCAGAGCATCCAAATAGGCGTTCGCCGCAGCGTAGTTGGCCTGCCCGGCCGCACCGATGCTGCCACTCATCGAGGAGAAGAGGACGAAGGCGTCGAGTTCGATGCCGAGCTCGCCGGTCAGCTCGTGCAGGTGCTGGGCGGACACCGCCTTCGCCCGCAGCACCCCCTCAATACGCTCCGCCGTCAGAGCGTCGAGCACACCGTCGTCCAGCACGCCCGCCGTATGCACCACAGCGGTCAGCGAATCGGCAACAGATGCCAGCAGGACCCGCAGAGCATCCCGGTCGGCCACATCGCACGCGACCACCGACACCTCGACCCCGAGACCCGTCAGCTCGGCGACCAGCTCACCAGCGCCCGGAGCATCCAGCCCCCGACGACTCGTCAGAACAATGCGCTCCGCACCGGACACTGCCAGCCAGCGGGCCACACGGCCGCCCAGAGCACCCGTACCACCCGTCACCAACACCGTGCCACGAGGAGACCAACCCGAGCCGCCCTCCACACCCGCAGCACGCACCAGACGGCGCCCGAAGACACCCGACGAACGCACGGCAACCTGGTCCTCACCCGAACCAGACCCCAGCACACCCACCAGGCGCGACACCGCACGCTCATCCAACACACCGGGCAGATCAACCAGACCGCCCCAACGCTCAGGAACCTCAAGCGCCGCAACCCGGCCCAGACCCCACACCTGCGCCTGCACCGGCGACCCGAGACGATCCCAACGCCCGACCGACACAGCACCACGCGTCACACACCACAACGGCGCGGGAATCTCGGCATCACCCAACGCGCCAACCACACCAGCAGTCAGAACAAGCCCAGAGCTCTCGTCCAATGCCAAGAGCGACACCACACCAGCACACTCACCGGCCCCAGCAAACAGACCAGCCAACCCCGCACGATCCTCACCCGGCTCCACCACAACCCGGCGAACCTCAGCACCACGAACGGTCAAACCACCGACCACACCCGCAACCCAGTCGTCATCCTCGAAACCGGCAGGAACAACCACCAGCCACGAACCCGACAACCGCACCCCAGCACCGGCACCGGCCTCAACACCCACCGGCTTCCAACTCGCCCGATAACGCCAGCCGTCAAGCAGCGCCCGCTCCTGGCCCTGCTTGCGCCAGGCCGCCAGCGCGGGAAGCACCTCGCTCAGCGGCTGATCCCCGTCAAGGTCCAACTCCAGAGCAGCAGCGAGCGAAGCAACATCCTCATGCTCGACCGCCTCCCAGAAACCGGCATCCAGGGAATTTTCGAGCCCGCCGGCGACCGGTCCAGTCGTCGCCAGGGTGGTCTCGGGCCAGTAGCGCGAACGCTGGAAGGCATACGTCGGCAGATCGACGCGCTGGGCGCCGGTACCCGCGAAGAACGCCTCCCAGTCGACAGAAATACCCCGGACGTGCGCCTGCGCAAGGGCGACCGTCGCCGTCTCAGCCTCGGAGCGGTCCTTGCGGAGCACGGGCGCGAAGACCGCATCCTCGGTGACACACTCCTGCGCCATGGCGGACAGAATCCCGTCCGGACCGAGCTCCAGATACGAGGTGACACCGGCCGCTTCGAGCGCGCGGATACCGTCGAGGAACCGTACGGCCTCACGGACATGACGCACCCAGAAGTCGGGAGACGCCATCTCGTCCGAGACCACAGCACCGGTCAGGTTCGAGGCGACCGGGATACGCGGCGACTCGTAAGAGAGCCCCGCGACAACCTCGCGGAAGGCATCCAACATGCCGTCCATGTGGGGCGAGTGGAAGGCGTGACTGACCGTCAGCTGCTTGGACTTGCGATCCGCGAACTGCGCGACGATCTCAAGCGCCGCGTCCTCGTCACCGGCGATGACCACCGACCGAGGACCGTTGATCGCGGCGATGGACACACCGTCGGTGAGGTACGGAAGGACCTCGTCCTCCGACGCCTGCACCGCAATCATCACGCCACCAGCAGGCAACGCCTGCATCAACCGACCACGCGCGGAAACCAGCGCGCACGCATCCTCCAGCGAGAACACCCCGGCCACATGCGCGGCGGCAATCTCACCAATGGAGTGCCCCGCCAGGAAATCGGGCTTCAGACCCCACGACTCCACCAACCGGAACAACGCCACCTCAACCGCGAACAACGCAGGCTGCGTGAACTCCGTACGGTCAAGAAGATCGCGGTCGTTGCCGAACAGCACGTCATGCAGCGGAACTTCGAGGTGCGTGTCCACGTGCGCGCACACCTCGTCCAGCGCATCCGCGAACACCGGGTAGGTGTCGTACAGCTCCCGGCCCATGCCGAGCCGCTGACTCCCCTGACCCGTGAACAGGAACGCCAGACCGCCACCGGTCACCGCCCCCCGGACCAGGCCCGCCGACTGTTCACCGGCGGCGAGGCTCAGCAGCCCGGCCGCGAGGGCATCGCGGTTCTCGTGGCCGACGACGAGGATCGCGCGCTCGTCCAGCGCGGAGCGGCCGGTCGCGAGGGAGTAGGCGATGTCAGCGGCCGTGACGTCCGGGTGCGCGGCCAGGTGCGTCGTCAGGCGCTCGGCCTGTGCCCGCAGACCGGATTCGCTCTTGGCCGAGAGGGCGAGGGGCAGCACCGGGGGGACCGTCTTCCCGGCGCCCGCTGTCACCTCGGCGTCAAACGCCGGGGCTTCTTCGATGATCGTGTGGGCGTTCGTGCCGCTCAGGCCGAACGAGGACACACCGGCCCGGCGCGGGCGGCCCGACTCCGGCCATGCCACCTGCTCGGTCAGCAGGGACACCGCCCCCGCCGTCCAGTCGACGTGCGGGGTCGGGGCGTCCACGTGCAGGCTCTGCGGGAGCACCCCGTGCCGCATCGCGAGGACCATCTTGATGATGCCCGCGACACCGGCGGCAGCCTGGGTGTGGCCGATGTTCGACTTGATGGAGCCGAGCAGCAGAGGCTGGTCAGTCGGCCGGTCCTGGCCGTACGTGGCCAGCAGCGCCTGGGCCTCGATCGGGTCGCCGAGCTTCGTGCCCGTGCCGTGCGCCTCCACCACGTCGACCTCAGCAGCCGAAAGACCCGCGCTCGCCAGAGCGGAACGGATCACCCGCTGCTGCGACGGACCATTCGGAGCCGTCAGACCGTTGCTCGCACCGTCCTGGTTGATCGCCGAACCACGGACCACCGCCAACACCGGATGGCCCTTGGCCTGCGCGTCGGACAGCCGCTCGACGAGCAGCATGCCGACACCCTCGCCCCAACCCGTACCGTCCGCACCCGCCGCGAACGCCTTGATACGGCCATCCGCCGCAAGACCCCGCTGACGACTGAAGTCGATGAACGCGTCGGGCGTCGACATGATGGTCACGCCACCGGCCAGCGCGAGCGAGCACTCGCCCTGCCGCAGCGCCTGCACAGCCAGATGGAGGGCGACCAGCGACGACGAGCAGGCCGTGTCGACCGTGATCGCCGGGCCTTCGAGGCCGAATACGTAGGAGAGTCGGCCGGAGACGACGCTCGCCGCGTTGCCCGTGGCGACATGACCTTCGAGGCCGTCCGCCTCGCGCGTGACGAGGGAGAGGTAGTCCTGGCCGTTGGTGCCGACGAACACACCGGCCTGACTGCCGCGCAGGGACGACGGGTCGATCCCGGCCTGCTCGAACGCCTCCCAGGACGTTTCGAGGAGCAGACGCTGCTGCGGGTCCATCGCCAGGGCCTCACGCGGCGAGATCCCGAAGAAGTCGGCGTCGAAGTCGGCGGCGTCGTAGAGGAATCCGCCCTGACGCGTGTGTGAGGTACCGGGCTGGTCCGGGTCCGCGCTGTAGAGGCTCGCCAGGTCCCAGCCACGGTCGGCGGGGAATTCGGCGACCGCGTCCGTGCCGTCCGCGAGCAGGCGCCAGAGGTCTTCCGGGGTGCGTACGCCACCGGGGAACCGGCAGCTCATCGCCACGATCGCAATCGGATCGTCGTCCACGACCGTGGACGCGACCACCGGACCGGCCACCGTCGGCTGCGTGCCGACCAGTTCGCCGCGCAGGTACTCCGCGAGCGCGGCCGACGTCGGGTAGTCGTACACCAGCGTGGAGGGCAGGCTCAGTCCGGCCGCCGAGCCGAGTCGATTACGCAGCTCGACGGCGGTAAGGGAGTCGAACCCGAGCTCCTTGAAGGCACGGTCCGCGCCGACCGCATCCGAGCCGTCGTGGCCGAGTACGGCGGCGACCTGCGTACGCACCAGGTCGAGCAGCTCACGCGTCTGCTCGGTCTCGGTCAGGCCCGCCAGTTGCCCGACCACGGTGCCCGCGACATCGGCGCCCGTGACGACGGAGCCCTGGCCGGTGAGGGCGGCGCTGCCCTCCGAGCGGGCGACGAAGTCGCTGATCAGGGGGCTGGGGCGGACTGCGGTGAAGCCCGCCAGGAATCGATCCCAGTCGATGTCCGCGACGGTGAGCGCCGCTTCGCCCGCGCCGACGGCCTGCTCCAGCGCGGTGATGGCGGAGTCGGGGCCCATGGGAGGCACGCCCTCCTGCCGCATACGGGCCACCATGGCCTCGTCGGCCGCCATGCCACCCTCGGCCCAGGGACCCCAGGCCAAAGACGTCGCCGCAAGACCATCCGCACGACGCTGCTCAGCCAAAGCATCCAAATAGGCGTTCGCGGCGGCGTAGTTGGCTTGCCCGGCGGCACCGATGCTGCCACTCATCGACGAGAACAGGACGAAGGCGTCGAGTTCGATGCCCAGCTCGCCGGTCAGCTCGTGCAGGTGCTGGGCGGACACTGCCTTCGCCCGCAGCACCCCCTCGATACGCTCCGCCGTCAGAGCGTCGAGCACACCGTCGTCCAGCACACCTGCCGTATGCACCACAGCGGTCAGCGAATCGGCAACAGATGCCAGCAGGACCCGCAGAGCATCCCGATCGGCCACATCGCACGCGACCACCGACACCTCGACCCCGAGACCCGTCAGCTCGGCAACCAGCTCAGCGGCACCAGGGGCTTCCAGACCACGACGGCTCGTCAGAACAATCCGCTCCGCACCCGAGACCTCCAACCAACGAGCAACACGGCCACCCAGAGCACCCGTACCACCCGTCACCAACACCGTGCCACCAGGAGACCAACCCGCAGCACCCTCCACACCCGCAGCACGCACCAGACGACGGCCGAACACACCCGACGAACGCACCGCAACCTGGTCCTCACCCGAACCAGACACCAACACCGCGGTCAAACGCGACAGCGCACGCCCGTCCAAAACCGACGGCAGATCAACCAGACCACCCCACCGCTCAGGAACCTCCAAAGCAGCAACCCGGCCCAAACCCCACACCTGCGCCTGCACCGGCGACCCAAGACGATCCCAACGCCCCACCGACACAGCACCACGCGTCACACACCACAACCGCGCAACAACCCCGGCATCACCCAACGCCTGAACCACGCCAGCCGTCAGAACAAGCCCAGACACGTCGTCCAATGCGACGAGCGACACCACACCGGCACACTCACCAGCCTCAGCAAACAGACCAGCCAGCCCCGCACGATCCGCACCCGGCTCCACCACAACCCGGCGAACCTCAGCACCACGAACGGTCAAACCACCAACCACACCCACGGCCCAGTCGTCATCCTCAAAACCGGCAGGAACAACCACCAGCCACGAACCCGACAACCGCACCCCGGCCTCGACACCGGCACCCACCGGCTTCCAACTCGCCCGGTAACGCCAGCCATCCACCTCCGACTGCACACGCCGACGACGACGCCACGCAGACAGAGCCGGAACCACCTCACTCAGCGGCTGATCCCCACCGAGATCCAACTCCAGAGCAGCAGCGAGCGAAGCGACATCCTCATGCTCGACCGCCTCCCAGAAGGCGCTGTCGGCCGGGTCGGCGCCGTGTGCTGCCGGGGCGGAGTTCGCGGCGGGGGCCTGCGCGTCCATCCAGTAACGCGAGCGCTGGAAGGCGTACGTGGGCAGGTCGACCCGACGCGCGCCGGTACCCGCGAAGCAGCCGGCCCACTCCACCTCTGCTCCACGCACGTGCGCGCGGGCGACTGCGGTGAGGAGCGTGGCCGCTTCGGGGCGGCCGGAGCGCAGGACAGCGGCGAAGGCCGCGTCCTGGGAGGACACACTGTCCTGTGCCATGGCGGTGAGCACGGCGTCGGGGCCGAGCTCCAGGAAGGTGGTGGCGCCGCGCTCCTGGAGCGTGCGTACGCCATCGAGGAAACGCACGGCCTCTCGGACGTGCCGCACCCAGTAGTCGGGGGTGGCCAGTTCGGCGGGGCCGGCGGCTCGGCCGGTGAGGAGGGAGACGACGGGGAAGGCGGGCGTGCCGTAGTCGATGACCTGCGCGACCCGGAGGAACTCCGCCAGCATCCCGTCCATGTGCGGCGAGTGGAACGCGTGACTGACCGTCAGCCGCTTCGACTTGCGATCCGCGAACTGCGCCAGGACCGCGTTCGCCGCGTCCTCGTCACCCGCGATGACCACCGACTGCGGGCCGTTGATCGCCGCGATGCTGACCCGGTCGGTGAGGTACGGCAGGACCTCGTCCTCCGACGCCTGCACCGCGATCATCACGCCACCGACGGGCAGCGCCTGCATCAACCGGCCACGCGAGGCGACCAGCATGGACGCGTCCTCCAGCGAGAACACCCCGGCGACATGCGCGGCAGCGATCTCACCGATCGAGTGGCCCGCCACGAAGTCCGGCTTCAGGCCCCAGGACTCCACCAGCCGGAACAACGCCACCTCGACCGCGAACAACGCGGGCTGGGTGTAGGCCGTCTGGTGCAGCAGTTCGGCCTCGGGCGTGCCCTCGTCGGCGAACATGACGTCGAGGAGGGGGATTTCGAGCTGCTCGTCGAGGTACCAGCACGCGTCGTCGAGAGCGTCGGCGAACACCGGGTAGGTGTCGTACAGTTCGCGGCCCATGCCGAGCCGCTGGCTGCCCTGGCCGGTGAAGAGGAACGCGAGCTTGCCCGTGGTGGGCGCACCCTGGACGACCGAGGGTGTCTCGGTGCCTTCGGCCAGGGCGTGCAGGGCGCGCAGGAACGACTCCCGGTCGTCGCCGAGGACGACGGCACGCTGGTCGAAGAGGCCTCGGGTGGTCGCCAGCGAGTGGCCGATGTCGAGGGGGGTGGCGTCCGGCCGGGCCGTGAGATGGGCGCTCAGGTTACGGGCCTGGGCGCGCAGGGCCTCGGAGGTCTTGGCGGACAGCGTCCAGGGCAGGAGGCCGGGAGCCGTCGCGGTGTCCGGGGCGTCGCTCTGCGGGCCCGCGGTGTCCGTCGCGTCGCTGTCCGGCTGCGTCGCGGTGGCCGCCCGGGTGCCCTCGCCGTCCGCGGCGGACGTCCGCCCTGCGCCCTCGCGGTCCTCGACGGGCGGCTCTTCGATGATGGCGTGCGCGTTGGTGCCGCTCATGCCGAAGGAGGAGATGCCGGCCCGGCGCGGGCGGTCGCCTTCCGGCCACCGGACGGCCTCCGTGAGCAGGGAGACGTCGCCCGCCGTCCAGTCGACGTGCGGGGTCGGCTCGTCGATGTGCAGGGTGCGGGGCAGCACGCCGTGGCGCATCGACATGATCATCTTGATGATGCCCGCGACACCCGCGGCGGCCTGGGTGTGGCCGATGTTCGACTTCAGGGAGCCCAGCCACAGCGGCCGGTCCGTCTCCCGGTCCTGGCCGTAGGTGGCGAGCAGGGCCTGCGCCTCGATCGGGTCACCGAGCTTCGTGCCCGTGCCGTGCGCCTCGACGACGTCGACCTCGGCGGTCGCCAGACCCGCGTTGGCCAGCGCCTGGCGGATGACACGCTGCTGGGCGGGGCCGCTGGGGGCGGTGAGACCGTTGCTGGCGCCGTCCTGGTTGATCGCCGAACCACGCACCACGGCCAGCACCGGGTGGCCCTTGGCGCGTGCGTCCGACAGGCGCTCGACGAGGAGCATGCCGACGCCCTCGCCCCAGGCCGTACCGTCGGCGGCGGCCGCGAACGGCTTGCACCGGCCGTCGGTGGCGAGCCCGCGCTGGCGGCTGAAGGCGATGAACGAGCCGGGGCTCGCCATCACCGCGGCGCCGCCCGCGAGGGCGAGGGAGCACTCGCCGGTGCGCAGCGCCTGGACGGCGAGGTGGAGGGCGGCGAGGGAGGAGGAGCAGGCCGTGTCGACGGTGACCGTCGGGCCCTCGAAGCCGAACGTGTAGGCGATACGGCCGGAGGCGACGCTGGCCGCGTTTCCGGTGACGAGGTATCCCTCGAATCCGTCGGTGGCGTCCTGGAGCCGGGGGCCGTATTCCTGGGTCTCGGCGCCGACGAATACGCCGACCTGTCCGCCGCGCAGTCCGGCGGGGTCGACACCGGCCCGGTCGAATGCCTCCCAGGACGTTTCGAGAAGCAGTCGCTGCTGCGGGTCCATGGCGAGCGCTTCGCGCGGGGATATTCCGAAGAATCCGGCGTCGAACTGGTCGGCGTCGTGGAGGAATCCGCCCTCGCGGGCATAACTGGTACCGGCCTGGTCGGGGTCGGGGTTGTACAGCGCGTCGAGGTCCCAGCCGCGCCCGGTGGGGAATTCGGAAATGGCGTCGGTGCCGGCCGCGACGAGGTCCCAGAGGGCTTCGGGGGACTCCACGCCGCCGGGGAAGCGGCAGCCGATTCCCACGATGGCGATGGGTTCGTCGCTGGCGACGGCGGCGGTGACGGGCCGCTCGTCGAGGTCGCTCAGGCCCAGGATCACGGCGCGCAGATGGCGTGCGAGGTGGGCGGGCGTGGGGTGGTCGAACGCCAGGGTGACGGGCAGTCGCAGGCCGGTACCGGCGGTGAGCCTGGCGTGCAGGTCGACGGCGGCGAGCGAGTCGAAGCCCAGCTCCAGGAAGGGGCGGTGCGGGTCGAGGACGGCGGGGGCGGAGTCCCGCAGCGCGGCGGTGACCAGCGAGACGACCCACTCCAGCAGCGCGGCGTGCTGTTCGGCCTCGCCGAGGCCGGTCAGGCGCTGCGGCCAGGACAGGGCGTCCGCCGGGCTCACGCCCGGCGTCCCATCGGCTTCGGGGGCGACATTGATTTCCGCCGTGAAATCCTCGGACTCATTCAACATCGCGCGCTCCAGTACCCCGAATAAGAACCCAAGACCAGGGGTAACTCTTGCACGCGGGAGAAGCGCGAGAAACCCCTAACAAACCCCTACGGCCCCCTAGCAATGGGCCGGGTAAAGCGCTTGACTCCGCGTGCGCGACTCCATCAGGATGCGCCGAGAGGGCCGGTGATGGCAAGAATATCGACGTTAATTAATCGACGGATTTCCAGCCCGGAAAATATACCGCCACCCGATAGGAGCGCGTCCCCATGCGCGTGCTTTTCGTCTCGTATCCGGCCATTGGCCATGTCTTCCCCACCGTTCCGCTGGCCTGGGCGCTGCGCTCGGCCGGCCACGAGGTACTGGTCGCCAGCGCGGGTGACGCGCTGGAGGCGGCCAACGCCGGTCTTCATGTGGCGGATGTCTCCCCGGGGTTCCAGCTGGAGGACTTCCTCCAGTCGACCGCCGGTGAGCTGATGTCACGCCTGCGCAATCCGGGCCCCGACGGCGTGGACCCGATGGACGGGCTGCGGCTCTTCCAGCACCTCAACGACCACCTGGCGGACGGCATCGTGCGGACCGCCGACGCCTTCCGGCCCGATCTGATCGTCTTCGAGCAGATCTTCGTCTCGGGTCTGATCGCCGCCGCCCGGCTGGGTGTTCCGGCCGTGCAGCACAACTTCGGCTTCGCGCGCGGGACCGGTCTGCGGGAGCTGACGCTGTCGATGCTGACCGAGACGATGGCCCGGCACGGCGTGGAGCAGGTGCCCGACCGGGTTCCGGTCCTCGACATCGCGCCGCCGAGCATGGTGGAGCCCGAGCGCGACGGGTGGTCGATGCGCCCGGTCCCGTACAACAGCGGTGCGGTGCTGCCCGATTGGCTGCTGGAGCAGCCGCGCCGCCGCCGGATCGGGGTCACGCTGGGTACGGCGACGGTGCACATCAACGGCCTCGGCCCGGTCCAGCGGCTGCTGGCCGCCGCCTCCGAGGTGGACGCGGAGTTCGTGCTGGCACTGGGTGAGGTCGACACCGCCGCGCTCGGCACGCTTCCCGGCAATGTGCGGGTCGTGGGCTGGGTGCCGCTGACGGCGCTGCTCCAGACCTGTGACGCGGCGGTGCACCACGGCGGTGCGGGGACGACGCTGGCGGCGCTCAACGCAGGGGTGCCGCAGTTGGTCCTGCCGGACGGGGCGGACCGTTACATCAACGCCGAGGCGGTACGGGACCGGGGCAACGGCCTGTTCGGTACGGCCGACGATCTGAGCGCGGAGGTGCTCGGGGGGCTGCTGTCGGACGACAAGATGACGGCGGTGGCGCGCGAGGTGCGCGAGGAGATCGCCACGATGCCCACTCCGGCGTCGCTGGTGCCGCGCCTGGAGGAGCTGGCCGCCGGGCGCTGACGCGGACCGGCACGCACCAAGACGTACGACAGGGGCCGTGACCGGAGGGTTCTCCGGTCACGGCCCCTGTTTCGTACGTGTTTTGTACGCGAGGCGGTCGGGGTGCGAGGTGGAGGGACGGCACGGGGGTTGCCGCCCCTCCACCTCTCGGGGGATCGCCAGTTGGTCTTGGGTGGTGCACCGGGTCCGGGTGGTGTGCCCGGCCCGGTGGTCCGTCAGCTGCGGGGGACCCGCTCGATGAAGGGGGCCAGCAGCCCGGGTACGGCCTCCTCGGCGAAGACGAGGCCGTGACCGACGGAGACGTCACGGACCTTGTAACTGCCGTCGCCCGCCGCGGTGGTGGCGCCCAGGGTGAGCAGTCCGTTGCGGCGCTGGAAGTAGGAGCGGGTGATGTTCCAGCCGACGACTCCGTCGCGCTGGAGCGCCGCCGTGCGGTGGGCGAAGGTTCCGGCGCGCACGATGAGGTAGCGGTCGTGGATGCCGTGCCCGAGGGTGCGGTAGGCGTCGTCGGCGAGGGCGAGGACGATCGGCAGTCCGGCGAGCGCGGTGATCCAGGCGGCGTGCACCAGGACGGGGGTCAGCCACAGGCCCAGCCCCAGCAGGATCGCCACGACGGGCCCGAGGACCATCAGACCGCGGTTGACACGGCGGCGGCGGGCCGCGCGCGGGTGCCTGGTCAGCCTGGTGGACTCGGTGGGGGACTCCGCCTCGGCGAGGACGTCGGCGGCGACGCGCAGAGCCTCGTCCCTGGGCACGGGCGGGGTCAGGGCGCGGCGGCTGCGGTTCTCCTCGGCGGTGCCGAGGCCGCTGGCGATGGCGTTGAGGCGGGCGCCGCCCGCCCAGCGCAGCAGCATCGGTTCGACGATCTCGACGCCGCGCAGCCGGCGCTCCTCCATGGTGACCGAGCGGGAGATCAGCAGCCCGCGCCGGACCCGGAAGACACCGTCCTGCTCGCGTTCCAGGCGGAAGTTCGCCCAGGAGTCCACGAAGGCGGCGGTGGAGACCGCGACGCCCACGACGGCGGTGAGCACGATCGCGACGATGATGCCGAACCACAGGGGTACGGAACCGAAGCGGTGCTCGATGTCCTTGACGAGGGAGAGGTCGAGCGGGTCGATCTTCATCTCGTGCAGGGTGCGGTAGGCGGTGCCGACGCCGAGGAAGACGGTGCCGACGCCCCAGACGGTGAGGGGCGCGTACCGCAGCCAGGCCCAGTCCATCTGCACGATGGTGGTGTCCTCGTCCGGGCCGGTGACGGCACCGGAGCCGCGCCGGTCGAGCAGCAGCCGGCGCAGTTCCGATGCCTGCTGCTTGGTGATGCCGTCCAGCGAGAGCCTGCGGCTGGAGGAGGAGACCTGCTCGCCGGTGCCGATGGCCAGCGAGGTCAGCCCGAAGACGCGGTGCACCGGCTTGGCGTCGAGGTCGATGCTCCGGATGCGGTCGACGGGGACCGAGCGGTGGCTGCGGAAGAGCAGCCCGGAGCGCAGTTCGATGCGTTCGCCGTCGACCCGGTAGCGGGTGGTGAGCAGCCGCATCGTGCTGATCCCGGTGATCACGAGGAAGGTGATCACCAGGGAGCCGAGGGTGATGACCGCCTGGAGGTTGGCGCCGGTCAGGATGGTGGTGATGACGAAGAGGGCGACGGGCCCGCCCAGCATGCTGAGGTTGACCGCCAGCAGACGGGGGCTGAGCCTGCCCCACTCGGCGGCGTCCGCGGGGCCGGTGCCGGTGGTCTCCCGCCGCTCGGTGTGCTGGCTCATGTCGCGTCTCCCGGCGTGGCCTGGGTGGACTTGGTGAGGTGTTCGACGACGTCCTGCGCGGTGCGGTGGTCGATGCCCTTGATCTTCACGGCACTGGAGGAGGAGGCGGTGGTGACGGTGATCCCGGAGAGGCCGAAGAGCTGCTGGAGCGGGCCCCGCAGGGTGTCCACGGTCTGGACGCGGGAGAGCGGTACGACCCGCCAGCGCTGCCAGAGCCAGCCGGATGCCGAGTAGACGGCGTCTTCGGTGGTCTCCCAGCGGTGCACCCGGTAGCGCCAGGCCGGCATGATCGCCATGTAGGCGAGGCCCGGTACGAGCGAGATCAGGAAGGCCCAGCCGAAGAAGGGTCGAGCGGGCGGGATGGTGAGGTACAGCACGCCGAAGACGATCGGCAGGGGCAGGGCGAACATCGCCGACTGGAGCGTCCACCAGCCGAGTGCTCGGCGTTCGACACGATTACGGGGGGGCCTGAGCCTCACATCATCCATGCACTGCACTGCTTCACCCTAGCTTTGAGATGATCACACACCGACCGGGCCTGACGGCCGTCGCCTCAGTGCGTCCTGGCGGAACTTCCCTGGGCCGGAGCGGTGTTGCCGGCGGCCGGGGCGCCCTCGGCGAGCAGCCGGCGGCGCCTGGCGAGCAGCACGGCGGTCCGGGTCAGCACCATGGACAGGGACATGAAGACGAAGGCGTTGGAGTAGACGTCCTGGCCGCTGAGCTTCTGGTCGATGCTGAAGCGCATGATGCCGTCGGCGAACCAGTGCTCCGAACCGTAGGCGAAGGCCACCCGCCCTGCGGAGAGCACGATCCACACCAGCGCGTAGCCGATGCCGCCCTTGGTGACGATGTCGCCGGCGGAGTCCCGGTGGGCCGGGAGCAGCGCGGCGGCGATCAGACCGGAGATGACGCCGACTCCGATGCCCGCCAGCTGGAGCGAGGGGTCGTTGCCGTCGAGCGGCAGCGAGTGCACGAAGGCCGCGATGACGATGACGACCGCGAGGATCGAGCGCAGCACCCGCATGTTGGTGACCTTGCGGGTGCCGAGGTCGGTCGAGAGAATAATGATCAGAATGGTTCCGCTGGCGATCAGTGCGATCAAGAACTGGCTCATGGGGCGGGCCTCTTCCTCTTCCTGTCCCTTGGCAGTGCCCGTCGGTGCTGATCCGGTGCGGCCGCTGCTGGTCGGTACTCCTGGTGCGGTGGGGCTCCGCGCCGCTGGGCGCCGCCCCTTTCCTCTGCCTTCAACGCTAGGTGCGGGGCAGGGGCCGTGGCGCCAACTGACCGGTGGGACCGGCTGTCAACCGACCGGTGGACACGGCGTACGCCGCCGCCCCGCACCTCCGCCGTCGTGAAGCGGGCCGCAGGGGTGATAGGACTGGTCCGGTGAGCACTGCAAACCGGCCGGACGAAACGGCCGTTGGCCTGGATTCTCCCCCTGAGGCGGGTGACCGCTGGTTCGGCCTGTGGGACGCCTTCTTCGCCGTCTCCTACGCCATCACCACCATGCTGCTGTTCACCTCCGCGGGTGAGCAGGTCCACCGTGCCGTCGCGATGGCGGCGCTGACCCTGTCCGTGCCCTGGTACGCGGCCCTCGGGCGTACCGCGATGCGCCGGCAGGGCGAGGGAGACAGCGTCCCCAGCATCGTCTTCTCCATCGGCCTCTTCCTGCTGTTCACGGTGGCCGTCTTCGGCGACCTGGCCGCGTCGTTCGCCCTGTTCGCCGTCGTTCCGATGCTGATGATGAGCCTCGCGATCTCCCGGGCGATCCCCGTGGTCATGCTGGCCAACCTGATGCCGGCCATCGTGGTCTGGCTGCACGGGGGCACGCTGGACAGCGAGATCATGGCCGTGCTGCCCACCTCGCTGCTGGGCATCGCCCTGTCGGTCATGCTCGGGCTGTGGATCACCCGGGTGACCCGGCAGAGCCGGGAACGGGCGGGGCTGATCGAGGAGCTGCACCGCAACCGCGAGCGCGTCGCACGGCTCTCGCGCGAGGCCGGGGTGTCCGCCGAGCGCGAGCGGCTGGCCCGGGAGATCCACGACACCCTCGCCCAGGGGCTCACCAGCATCATCAGCCTCATCCAGGCCGCGGAGAGCGACTTCACGGCCGAACCGGAACGAGCCAGGTCGCACCTGGGGCTGGCGGGCCGCGTGGCGTGGGAAAGCCTCGCCGAGGCCCGGGAGTTCGTCGCCGAGCTCACCCCGCCGGCACTGCGCGAGTCCTCTCTGGTCCAGGCGGCGCGCAGGCAGGCCGAGGGCCTGACCGCCCAGACCGGCATGCGCGCGGACGTCACCGTCGAGGGCCCCGAGCGGGAACTGCCGATGGCGCTCAGCGTCGTCCTCCTGCGCTCCCTGCAGGAGGCCATCTCCAACATCCGCAAGCACGCGAGCGGCGCGCGCACGGCCGAGATCCGGCTGCTGTACGCACCGGACACCGTGCGGCTGCTCGTCCGCGACGACGGCCCCGGCTTCACCGCCGCCGAGGACCAGCAGGGCTTCGGGCTGCGCGGGATGCAGGCCCGCGCGCAGGAGATCAGCGGAGTGGTGACCGTGGACAGCTGCCCCGGGAAGGGCACCACCATCAAGATCACCGTGCCGGTGCCCGCGAACGGAGAGGAAGCCGATGCATTCTGAAGCGCCCCGGAAGGAGATCACCGTGATGCTGGTCGACGACCACCCGGTGGTCCGCGAGGGGCTGAGCTCGATGCTCCAGTCCGCCGACGGCCTGAGCGTCGTGGGGCAGGCGGGCTCGGGCGAGGAAGCGGTCGCGATGGTCGACAAGCTCACTCCCGACATCGTTCTGCTGGACCTGCGGATGGGCGGCATGGACGGCGTGGAGACGACCGGTCACCTGCTGCGCGTCTCCCCGGACACCAAGGTCGTGATCGTGACGACGTACGAGAGCGACACCGACATCCTGCGGGCCGTGGAGGCGGGCGCGGCGGGCTACCTGCTCAAGGGCAGCTCACGCGACGACCTTGTCAACGCGGTGAAGGCGGCGGCCCGCGGCGAGACGGTCCTGACCCCGTCACTGGCCCCCAAGCTCTTCCGCGCCCGGGTGGTGGAGCCGCCCGCGCTCTCCGACCGCGAACGCGAGGTGCTCCAGTTGGTCAGCCTCGGCCTGACCAACGCGGACATCGGCCGCCGCCTGTTCATCAGCGAGGCGACGGTGAAGACCCACCTGCTGCGGTCCTTCAAGAAGCTCTCGGTCTCGGACCGGACGGCCGCTGTGATCACCGCGCTGGAGCGGGGTCTGCTGAGCTGAGGCGGCGACCGCCCCGGTATCAGGCGACGCCCGGCAGGCTCATGTCCGACAGCCTGGCGGGCAGATCGCGCCGCCGCTTGACCGCCAGTTTCCGGTAGATCCGGGTCAGATGCTGCTCGACCGTCGAGACGGTGACGTACAGCTTGGTCGCTATCTCACGGTTGGTGTGCCCGCGCGCCGCGAGGAGGGCCACCCGGGTCTCCGCCTCCGAGAGGACCTCGGTCTCCTTGGCGGGCTCCGCCTCCCGGCCGCCCTGAGCGGGCAGCTCGCCGTCGCCCTGCCCCGGCATGAACTGCTGGCACAGCGGTTCGGCGCCACAGGACTTGGCGATGTGCCACGCCCTGCGCACCAGCATCCGGGCCCGGTTGAAGTCACCGGTCGCACGATAGCCGCGCCCCAGCTCGCCCAGCGCGGTGGCGAGTTGCAGCCGGTCCTCGCCCTCCTCCAGTGTCTCCACCGCCTCGGTGAGCCGCTTGAGCCGGTACTTGAGGTCTCCCCCGGTGCGGGCGAGCAGGAGCAGCAGGGAGCCGTGCGGGCGGTTGCCCACGTCGCCCCCCTCGCGCCGCGTCTGCTCCTCGACGTACTCGCGGGCGCGCTCGCGCTTGCCCAGGGCCAGCCAGGCCTCGGCGGCGTCCAGGCGCCAGGGCAGCAGCTGCACGGCGTCCATGTCCCACGCCTGCATCAGCTCGCCGCAGGTCAGGAAGTCGCGCAGGGCGGCGTGGTAACGGCCGGTGGCAAGGTGGCAGCGACCGCGGGCCCGGAGGTACTGCAGCCCCGGGAGGGTGTCGAACATCGCCTCGGGAACGGGCTGTTCGAGCAGTGCCATGGCCTCCTCGTGGTTGCCCATGTGCAGTGCGGCCTCGATCCGGATGGCGAGCGGCAGCGCGATTCCCACGCCCCAGCTCTGCGTCGAGATCCGTTCCATGGCCTGCCGGGCCTGGCTCGCTGCGCCGGGCAGGTCGCCCCGGCGCAGCGCGATCTCGGCCCGCACGACACCGAGGGCGCCCTGCCAGGTCGGCGCGTTGCGGGCGGCGCACTCGTCCAGCAGCCGCTCGCACCAGGCGAGGGCGATGTCGAGGCGCCCGGCGTAGACGAGGGCCAGCAGTGCGAAGACGAGCGGCTGGAGGGTGCCGTCGCTGAGGTGGAAGCGCTGGAGGACCCCGATGGCGGCGCGGACGGCGGCCTCCGCCCCGGCCCGGTCGCCGCGCAGGGCGCTGCGCATGGCGGCGGCGGACTGGACGTAGGCGCTGTCGGCCATGTCGTACGGGGCGGCGAGCCCGGAGGCGGTCGGCGCACCGGCGGTGGCGAAGGCCGTCCCGCCCGCACCGGTCGTCCCCGCCGGCAGCGTCCCCGGCACGTCGAAAGCCTCGAACAGGGCGCTGAGTGGCGGGTTGACCATCGTCAGCCAGCTCTGCGCGGCCACGAGCGCGGACGGTGAGTACGACGGGCTCCGCTCCTGCCGCAGCCGCAGCAGGGCCTCACCGGCCGTACGCGCCTCCCCCGCCCACACCAGCAGGGACACGGCCTGGACGAGGTCGCGGTCGGAGAGCCCGCCGACGGCGAGTTCGCGCGAGAGCTGGCGCAGATGACCTTCCGCGGCGGCCGGGCAGCTGCGCCACGCGATGCTGACCAGGCGGGACTTCAGAGCGGCGTGCCGGGGCCCCTCGGGGCAGGAGGCGACGGCGAGTTCGCCGCAGCGCAGGGCGAGTTCGTGGTTGTCGTCGACGAGGGCGTACTCGGCCGCCTCCTGGAGCACGGGGATCGCCCAGTCCTCGACGTTCCTGCGGACGGCCAGGAGGTGGCGGGCCACGACGAGGGCGGGCGCCCCCTCCTGGTGCAGCAGTTTCGCGGCGCGCAGGTGCAGGGCCGACAGCGCGGTGGCCGGGACCGCTTCGAGGACGGCGGTGCGCGCCGACGGGTCACGGAAGGCCCGGTCGTGCAGGACCCCGCACCGGTTGAGGTCCTGGATGGCCTGTTCGGTGGCCTTGACGTGCAGGCCGACGATCCGGCTGAGCAGGACCGCGGAGCAGGAGTCGCCGAGTACGGCGATTCCCCGGGCGACGGTGAGCAGTTCGGGGTCGCCGCGGTGCAGGCAGTCGAGTACGGCCTGCCCGTAGGTCTCGGCGGGGACGAGCCGCTGGAACGGTTCGCTGTCGCCGAGCGCCGCGAGCCCGTCCTCCAGGAGCGCCCGCACCAGCAACGGGTTGCCGCCGGTGGTCTCCAGGCACTCGGCGGACAGACGCTGCGCCGTCGACGCCGAGAAGTGGTCGCCGAGGACGCGGGCCGCACCGTGCGCGGTGAGCAGCGGCAGCCGGAGGCTGGTGCAGTTGGGCTGGCGCTGGAGCTCGGCGTGGAAGGCGAGTTGCGCGGGCCGCAGCCGGACGGCCTCGGTGAGGACGATCAGTACGCCCGCCTGCCGCACCCGGCGGGCCAGGCACAGCAGGAAGTGGAGGGAGAGCTCGTCGCCGTGGTGGACGTCGTCGACGGCGATGACGACGGTGCGGTCCCGGGCGACCCGCAGCAGCGCGGTGGAGACACTCGGCATGATCCGCATGCCCGCCTCAAGCGCGCCCTCGGCATCGGTCGCCTCGGCCTGGACACGGTCGAGCAGTGCGGCCACGTGGTCGTGGAGCTCCGGCGACAACGGGGCAACGTTGTCAAGGATCCTGCGCAGAATTCCGAAGGGAAGATAGCCCTCCGCTCGGGAGCCCGCGGCTTCGAGGACCAGCGCGCCCGCGGCGATCGCCTCTTCCGTGATGCTTTCCAGCAGACTCGTTTTCCCGCTGGCGACAGGACCGCTGATGACGGCGACCCGCCCCCGGCCGCGCATCGCGCTGCCGAGCAATTCATTGAGTGTGCTGAACTGCTTCTCACGCTCGACCAGCCTTGCCGTCACCGACAGACTCCCTTTCCCCCGTGCTGTATGACTTCCGAGGACTTTTCGAGGGTCCTCGGCCCGCGCTTCACACATCCGCGATCCATGAGCAGTGCGTGGGCACCCCGAACGCACCGCCGGGCCGTCACCGCGGCCCGCCCTGCTCATCGGCCCGTACGGCCGCCCGGTCCGGCGTCCGTACGGGGCACCCAAAAGACCGGGCGACCGGTTTTTCCTGGCTTTCCGCGACCTTGGTCAGCCCTTCCGGGCGGCCTTGGAGAGCTCTTCGGAAACTATCTTCAGTATCTCCGGCTGATGATTCGCCAAAAAGAAGTGGCCACCGTGGAAACGGTGAATTTCGAATTCACCGGTGGTGTGCTGCTCCCAGGCGTCCGCCTCTTCCCGACTGGTCCTCGGGTCGGCTTCCCCGGTCATGACCGTGATGGGGGTTTTCACGGTGTCCTCGATCGCGGCACGGTAATTCTCGATCGCGGTGTAGTCGGTGCGGATGGCAGGCAGCACCATACGAAGGATTTCCTCGTCACCGAGAATCCTCGAATCGGTTCCGCTCAGTTCCCGCATTTCCGCCACGATGCCGTCGTCGTCGCGCAGATGGACGGTCTCGGGCCGATGGCTCGACGGAGACCGGCGCCCGGACGCGAAGACCCGTACGGGCTGGATGCCGTGGTCGCGCTCCAGCCTGCGCGTGACCTCGAAGGCCAGGGCCGCGCCCATGCTGTGGCCGAAGAAGGCCGTCGGCCGGTCGAGCCACGGCAGGAGCGCCGACGTCAGCGCATCGGCGAAGGCGCCGAGGTCGGTGAACCCGGGTTCGTCCCGGCGGTCCTGCCTGCCCGGGTACTGCACCGACAGGACGTCCACGGCCGGCGCCAGCGCCTGGGACATGGGGAAGTAGAAGGGAGCCGATCCACCGGCGTGCGGCAGACAGACCAGCCTGATCGGACTCGCGTCCGAGGCGTGATAGCGGCGGATCCAGCGGCTGGTGTTTTGCTGTTCAATCAACAGACTAAAACTTCCTGTTAAGTTCCAGGACGCAGTCGCAGCGTTCGGAACCCTCGAACGCTTTCGTACGTACTCACGTTTCGGTGAGTCCATGTCTAGCAGATCGGTCAAACTAGGGGGTACCCCTACCTTGACCGGACCCCTCCTCCCCGGAAGCGGCGTAGGGGGTACCCCTGCTTTGGCCGAAACCCTCGCCCAGGACGATGACCAGACCTGCCCGGGTCGGGTGCCGATCGGGGCGCTACCCCGCGGATCCAGCCGTTCCGGTCGGTTGTTCCCGCGCCGCTCCGGACGTGGCCGGACTTCCGCACCGGTGGCTTGAAGCGGACCATCACGGTTTTCCGGTCGGCGTGTTTTTTTGCCACCACTTTGCGTTCTTAACACAATTCCGCCACTCCGCGTTAGCAATCTTGTCGGGATGCTGACGGGGCGTGGCGTGGATGGTTGGCCGGAAGTCGGCGGAGCGGTCCGGGTGTCAGGGGTTGGCGCGATGTCGATGCGTCCGGAAAGTTCGGTCGGGTTCGCGGTCCCCGGCCCCTGAGATCGTCCCCGCCGGGCGGCCTCAGGGGCCGGGGGTCATTCCGCCCTGGAGGCGGGCCAGGTCCGAGGGGCGGACCTGGATGGCCAGCAGGGCGATCAGCGCGGCGACGACCGCGAAGATCGCCGCCACGATGAAGGCCGTGGAGATGCCGGACGCGAGCACCTGGTCGCTCCACGGGCGCGGCAGCTGGTGCGTCCGCGCGAACGCCAGGCGCTGGGCCGGAGTGGCCTGGGCGAGGAACTTCGGGACCTGGTCGGTCGCCTCGTTGCGGCTCGCCGTGCCGAAGACCGTGACCAGGATGGACAGGCCCAGCGAACCGCCCACCTGCTGCGTGGTGTTGAGCATGCCGGTCGCCGCACCCGTCTCGTGCACCGGCACACCCGAGACGGCCATCAGCGTCAGCGAGACGAAGTTGAGGCCCATGCCGAGGCTGAAGACGAGCATCGGACCCAGGATGCTGCCCGCGTACGTGGAGTGGATGTCGGTGAGGGTCAGCCAGGACAGTCCCGCCGCGGCCAGGAGCGAGCCGGTCACCATGAACGGCTTCGGCCCGTACTTCGGCAGCAGCTGGGAGGCGATGCCCGCGCCCACCGCGATCACCGCGCTGATCGGCAGGAAGGCGAGACCCGTGCGCAACGGGCTGAAGCCGAGGACGTTCTGCACGAAGAGCGTCAGGAAGAAGAACATGCCGAAGATCGCGGCGGCCAGGCTCAGCATCATCCCGTAGGTGCCCGCGCGGTTGCGGTCGGCGAACATGTGCAGCGGGGTGATCGGCTGCTCCGAACGCCGCTCCACCAGCACGAACGTCACGAGCAGCACCACCGCCGCGCCGAACGACGCCAGGGTGAACGGGTCGCGCCAGCCTTCCTGCGCGGCCCGGATGAAGCCGTAGACCAGCGCGACCATGCCGAGCGTCGCGGTCAGTGCTCCGACGATGTCGAAGTGGCCCGGGTGGCGCTCGGACTCCTTGATGTGCCGGGGCGTGGCCAGCACGATCAGCAGGGCGATCGGCACATTGACGAAGAACACCCAGCGCCAGTCGAGCCATTCGACGAGGATGCCGCCCGCCAGCAGACCGATCGCGCCGCCGCCCGCCGAGACCGCCGCGAAGACGCCGAACGCCCGGTTGCGTTCCGGGCCTTCGGTGAACGTCGTGGTGATCAGGGCCAGCGCGGTCGGCGAGGCGATGGAGCCGCCGACGCCCTGGAGGGCGCGCGCGGCGAGCAATTCGCCGCTGTTCTGGGAGAGTCCGCCGAGCAGGGACGCGAAGGCGAAGAGCAGCACGCCGAACATGAAGACCCGGCGCCG
The DNA here is from genome assembly GCF_014596475.1 of Streptomyces sp. CBMA152. GTDB lineage: Bacteria > Actinomycetota > Actinomycetes > Streptomycetales > Streptomycetaceae > Streptomyces. The sequence continues at coordinate 97,636 of NZ_MECJ01000024.1, forward strand.
GCCGAGGATGTCACCGGTGCGCCCGCCGAGCAGCAGCAGCCCGCCGAAGGTGAGCGTATAGGCGCTGACCACCCACGACAGGCTGGTGGTGGAGAAGTTCAGGGCGCGCTGGATGTGCGGCAGCGCGATGTTCACGATGGTGATGTCGAGGACCACCATCAGCTGGCACGAGGCGATGACGAGCAGTGCGATTCCCTTGCCGTCGCCTCCTTTGCCGGGGGCGGCGGTATGGGTCGTGGGTGTCGGCTGCGCACTGGTCATGGCTGACCCGCCCTCGTACGAGGACAGAAGGGAGAGAGGGACGAACGGCGGTGGGCCGTGCCGTCCACCTATCGACCCTAAGCCCGGGCCCCGGGCCCCACCAGTCGATCAAGCACAGCCGACCGCGTACAGCTCAGCGGCCGCCCAGCGTGCGCTTCGGCCTCGGCTCCACCGGCTCGTCGCGGGCCTGGGCCCACAGTGAGCGGACATGGCTGAGATGGCGGGCCATGCACTCCTCGGCGGCCTGGTGGTCGCCCGCCACCATCAGGTCGAGGAGCTCGATGTGCTCCTCGGCGGACGAGATCAGCTGGCCGCGCTCGTCGAGCCGGGTGAGGCCGTAGAGACGGGAGCGCTTGCGCAGATCGCCGACAGTCTCTACCAGCCGTTCGTTGCCCGCGAGGCCGAGGAGCTGGAGGTGGAAGCGGCGGTCGGCGTCCAGATAGCCGATGAGGTTGTGGTCGCGCGCGTGGGCGACGATCTCCTCGGCGACCGGCCGCAGTTCCTCCAGCTGCTCCACGGTGGCCAGCTGCGTGACCTTGCCGACCGTGGGCACCTCGATCATCGCGCGCAGCTCGGTGTACTGGTCGAGGTCGCGCTCGCTCACCTCGGTGATGCGAAAGCCCTTGTTGCGTACGGGCTCGACCAGGCCCTCGCGCGCGAGGTCGAGCATCGCCTCGCGCACGGGGGTGGCCGAGATGCCGAAGTCGGCGGCGAGTCCGGGCGCGGAGTACACGGAGCCGGGCCGCAGTTCACCGGCGACCAGGGCCGCGCGCAGGGCGTGGGCGACCTGGTCGCGCAGGCGTTCCTGCGCGGTGATGAGATTGCGCTGCTTCAGGTCGCCCATGGCACTTCCTCCGTGAATCCGCGGAGGCTCAGCGTACAATGTCACGTTGCTCTGCCGGGGCTCAGAGCGCACGGTGCACTGCCGCCGCCACGGCCAGATCCTCCCAGGCCATCCCCACGCTTTTGAAGAGGCGGGGGCGATCCGGCGGCGGTGAGATGCGCCCGGTGACGAGTTCGGCGAGCGTGCCCGCCGGATGGTCCGGCCCGATCGCCCCCTCGGCGAGCGGCACGAGCAGATCGCCCGCCTCGCGCAGGGCCGCCGCCCGCGACTCCACGTACACCGCCGCGCGCCGCACCAGCGCCGAGTCGGTCTCGCGGGCGTCCACCTCGTGCGAGCCGACCGCGACCACGGTGGCCCGCTCCCCCACCAGCGACCCGTCGAACAACGGCTCTCGCGCGGTGGTGCAGCAGATGACGAGGTCCGCGTCCGCGACGTCGGCCGGGGTGCCGCCGCATGCTTCGACACCGAGCGTACGGGCGTACGCCACCAGCGCGTCGACGGCCTCCGCGCGCCGGGCCACCACGGCGAGCGAGGTCAACTTACGTACAGCCAGGGCGGCTTGGAGATGCCCGTACGCCTGCGGCCCGGCACCGAACAGGACCAGGCGCTCCGCGTCCGGCTCCGCCAGGTGGTCGATGGCGACGGCGGAGACGGCCGGGGTGCGCAGGGTGGTGAGGGCCGCGCCGTCGAGGAGTGCGAGCGGCAGCAGGGTCGCGCCGTCGAGGAGCAGATAGCTGCCGGTGATCCGGGGCAGTCCGTGCGTCGGATTGGCCGGGGCGACGCCCGCGATCTTCACCCCGGCGTACGCACCCGATGCGGCGGGCATCAGCAACAACTGCCCTGCGGGCACCGGGACATGGGTGCGCGGCGGGTCCGACTCGGGGTCGAAGCCCTCGCGGAGCACGGAGGCGACCGCCTCGGCGGCTGCGGCCGGATCGATCAGCCGCGCGATCTCGTCGGCGCCGATCGAGGGCAGCGGCACGGACCGGCTCACAGCAGGAATCCGGCCGGGAACGGGTCGGACGGGTCCAGGAAGTACTGGGCCGTCCCGGTGATCCACGCCCGTCCGGTCACCGTCGGCACCACCGCGGGAAGGCCGCCGACCGTGGTCTCGTCGACGAGGCGGCCGGTGAACTCCGTACCGATGAAGGACTCGTTGACGAAGTCGCGGTGGAGCGGAAGCTCGCCCCGGGCGTGCAGCTGCGCCATCCGGGCCGAGGTGCCGGTGCCGCACGGGGAGCGGTCGAACCAGCCCGGGTGGATCGCCATGGCGTGCCGGGAGCGGACGGCGTCCGAGCCGGGAGCGGCCAGATAGACGTGCTTGACGCCGCCGATCCCGGGGTTGTCGGGGTGCACCGGCCGGTCGGTCGCGTTGATGGCGTCCATGATCGCGAGCCCGGCGGCGAGCAGGTCGTCCTTGCGGGCCCTCTCGAAGGGCAGACCGAGGTCGTCGAGCTGGACGAAGGCGTAGAAGTTGCCGCCGTACGCGATGTCATAGGTGACCGTGCCGTACCCGGGCACCTCCACCTTGCGGTCGAGCCCGAGGCAGAAGGCGGGGACGTTGGTGAAGGTGACCGACTTCGCCTCGCCGTCCTCGACCCGTACGTCCACGCTCACCAGGCCCGCCGGGGTGTCGAGCCGGACCGTGGTGACCGGCTCGGTCACCACCACCATGCCCGTCTCGACCAGCACCGTCGCCACCCCGATCGTGCCGTGCCCGCACATCGGCAGCAGCCCGGAGACCTCGATGAAGAGGACCCCGTAGTCGGCGTCCGGCCGGGTGGGCGGCTGGAGGATCGCGCCGCTCATCGAGGCGTGGCCGCGCGGCTCGTACATCAGCAGGGTGCGCAGATGCTCCATGTGCTCGATGAAGTGGAGCCGGCGTTCCGCCATGGTGGCGCCGGGGATGACGCCGACCCCGCCGGTGATGACCCGGGTCGGCATGCCCTCGGTGTGCGAGTCGACGGCGTGGTAGACGTGGCGCGTGCGCATGAAGTGCCCTTTCTTTTATGGAGAGTACGGAACTGCGGCTACCGAAGGCCCTCCGCCAGTGCCTTCTCGGTGGCCGCGCGGACGACCGACTCCTGCTCGCCGGTGAGGGCCGCGCGCGGCGGTCGGGTCGGGCCGCCGGGCCGTCCCGCGATGTCCATCGACAACTTGATGGCCTGCACGAACTCGGTCTTGGAGTCCCAGCGCAGCAGCGGGTGCAGCGACTTGTAGAGCGGCAGCGCCGCCTCCAGGTCACCGGCGACGGCGGCGCGGTAGAGGGCGGCGCAGGAGCCGGGCAGCGCGTTGGGGTACCCGGCGACCCAGCCGACCGCGCCCGCGAGGGCGAGTTCGAGGAGCACGTCGTCGGCGCCGACCAACAGGTCGAGTTCCGGCGCGAGTTCGGCGATCTCGTACGCCCGGCGGACATCCCCGCTGAACTCCTTCACCGCGACGATGGTGCCGTCGCGGTGCAGCTGCGCGAGCAGCGCGGGGGTGAGATCGACCTTGGTGTCGTACGGGTTGTTGTACGCCACGACCGGCAGCCCGGCCCGGGCCACCTCGGCGTAGTGGGCGCGGACGGCCGGCTCGTCGGCGCGGTAGGAGTTCGGCGGGAGCAGCAGGACCGAGCCCGCGCCCGCCTCGGCGGCGTGGTCGGCCCAGCGGCGCGCCTCGGCGCTGCCGTACGCGGCGACCCCGGGCATCACCCTGGCCCCGTCGCCCGCCGCCTCGATCGCCACCTCGACGACGCGGGCGCGCTCCTCGCCGCTGAGGGTCTGGTACTCGCCGAGGGAGCCGTTGGGCACGACGCCGTCGCAGCCGTTGTCGATCAGCCAGCGCACATGCGCCGCGTAGGCGTCGTAGTCGACGGACAGGTCCTCGCGCAGCGGCAGGGCGGTGGCGACCATGATCCCGCGCCAGGGCAGCCGGGCGGCGGACGAGCGGGCGGACTCGGCGGTCTGGGCAGACGTCATCGATGACTCCCTCGTGTGGTGTGTGACATTTTACTGGCGCCTGCACGGCGGCCACAAGGGCTGTACGGGGGTCATCGGACACTGCTCCCCGTCGCGCTGCGGGCGGACAGGCTCAGCGCACCGATGCGGGCAGTCCGTCGACGTCCACGCGCGCGAAGCGGTCGGGACGGAACGGCCGCAGGTCGAGGGCGGGTCTCTGGCCCCGCAGCGCAGAGGCGATCAACAGGCCGGTACCCGGCGCGAGCCCGATGCCCGCGCCCTCGTGACCGCAGGCGTGCAGCAGCCCCGGCACCCGGGGATCCGGGCCGATCGCGGGCAGCCGGTCCGGCAGGCAGGGCCAGGAACCCCGGTACGTACGGATGGTGCGCACCCCCGCGAGGAACGGGAAGAGCGCGGCAGCCCGGCCGGATAGGCGGTGCAACCCCTCGACGGACAGGGACCGTTCGGAGCGGGTGGCGCCGATGAGGACCTGGCCCGATGCCGCCGCCTCGACCGCCGTCGCCCCCGATGCGCAGTACACCCGCTGCCGTACGACACGCGGCAGCGGTTCGGAGACCAGGACGAAGCCGCGCCGGGGGCGTACGGGCAGAGTGGTGCCGGCGAGCGCGGCGAGCTCGCCGCCCCGGACTCCGGCGGCGTTCACGACGGCCGGGGCCGACAGGTCGCCCTGCGCGGTGCGCACTCCGCGCACCCGGCCGTCCGGGCCGAGAAGGATCTCCTCGACCTCCTCGCCGAGTCTGATCTCCGCGCCGAAATGGCGTGCCGCGCGCAGGAGTTGGGCCGCCGCCTGGGTGGGGGCTACCTGGGCGTCCTGCGGGTAGTGGACGGCGCCCGCGAGGTCCGGGGCCAGATACGGCTCCAGGTCGTACATGCGGTCGCGCGTGATCTCGCGCGCGTCCACGCCCGCTTCGCGCTGGCGGGCGGCGAAGGCGCGCAGCGCCGCGAGAGCGGTCTCGTCGGGCGCCACGACGAGACCGCCCCTGCGTTCGTACGCCGTCTCCGGTGGGAGGACATGGGCGAGGTCGCGCCAGAGTCGGGTGGACAGCAGCGCGAGGTCGAGCTCGGGACCCGGCTCCTTGTCGGAGACGAGCAGATGGCCTTCCCCCGCACCCGTGGTGCCGCCCGCGACGGGAGCGCGGTCGACCACGGCGACACCGAGTCCCGAGCGACTGGCGTAGTACGCGCAGGCCGCCCCGACGACTCCGGCGCCGACGATCACGGCGTCCAGGGGGTGTCTCTTGGGCACCACAGTAATATGTCACATTCTTCTGGCGCGGCCAAGGGCCGGAGCGGTCGGTGTCGCCCCGGCCCCTGGGATCACGGCGTCAGCTGCGCAGCGGACCCTCACAGGTGTAAGTGGACGTACCGCCCTGCTTGTTGGCCCAGATGTCGACCGTCCCGAAGAAGCAGTTCATGTCGGCGAAGTTGTTCGCCGCGTCACCGGCCCGGTCGAGGATGAAGGAGTCGACGGTGTCGGACATGTCCTCGAAGACCTGGTCGGCGTCGTTGGCGTCGCCCAGGCGCGCGGTGATCCGGCCCGTACAGATGAAGCGGTGCTTGCCCGGGTCGCCGTTGTCGACGCAGTCGGGGTTGCTGTAGGTCGCCTTGGCGAACGCCGCGCGGACGTCGGACGCCTTGGAGTACCGGAGCTTGGCGTTGGGGGTGTACTTCGTGTTGGGCACGTAGAGCGTGTCCACCTTGGCTATCTGCTCGTCCAGGAACTTGTCGTACTCCTTCTGGATCCCGGCGTCGTGGCCCATCCGCTCGCGCCAGGCGTCGAAGCCCTTGGGGTCGTCGGCGCGCTCGTAGCCGTACATCTCCCGCAGCAGCGACGGGTGTTCGTTCCACAGGAACTCGAAGAACGTGCCCGCGTAGTTGTAGAAGCGGAAGCCGTCACCGTCGTACGTGGCGTGCAGCAGCTGCTCGACGCTCATGCGCGGGCCGCCGCCGGCGGTGTCGGCGATGACGCCCTTGACCAGAGACTTGCGCACGGCTATGCCGTCGTCGCGGGTGCCGCCGTCGAAGAACTCGGCGGTTCCCTCGTCCATGGCGGTGGTGCGGTCGCCGGTGAACCAGGCGCCCTGCCCGAACAGCCCGGGCACCGCCCAGCGGCCGTTGAGGTAGTGCGTGTACTCGTGCCGGAAGAGCTCTTCGAGGGTGAGCGAGGAGTCCTGCGGGACCCGGCGCTGATAGGTGTAGAAGGTGGCGCCGTCCTCGATGTACATACCGCCGTTGGCGGTCGAGAAGCCGGTGAGGAACGGCTGGTAGACCTCGTAGTCGGCGCGCGAGGCGTACAGGTGGATGTGGAGCGTGCTGTTGGTGTCGCCCGCGAGCGGCTTGTCGGTGCCCAGCACCCGGAAGAACTGCGTCTTGACCTGCTTGCTCGCGTAGTAGAGCTGGTCGACGGTGGCCTGGTCGAGGGCGGTGCGGACCTGGATGGCGCCGTTGTCGTAGGAGTACGTGTGGGTGAAGAGCTGCTTCTCGATCTGGTCCTTGCACACGTTGAACGTGGCGCAGTCGCCGTAGAAGTTGAGCCAGGTGGCGAGCGACATCCAGGGCGCGCTCATCTTGCCGAAGCTCTTCTCGGTGGCCGGCAGCAGCGCGCCGAGGTCTGCGGCGATCTGGCTCTTGAGCGAGTCGATCTGGCCGAAGCGGCCGTACTCCGACAGGGCGTCGCGCGGCGCCCACTCGTTGGCCGTGCCCTTGAGGTGGGTGTAGCCGGAGAAGACGCGGAAGGCGGCGCGGTAGGTGGGGTCGGCGGCCACGGCGGTCCGGAACGCGGTGTCGTTGTTGCCCGGGTAGATGCCCAGGTAGTTGACCGAGAGCGCGGCGAGCACGGGACCGGACCAGTCCGCGTTGGTGGCGGTGGGGGCTCCGGGCGCCATCGTCGCCAGGACCTTCTGGATCAGCGGCAGTTGGTGCTGGCGCAGCCCCGGGGCGCTCGCGGCGTACAGCGCCTCGCGCAGGGTCTGGGCGTTCGTCGCGGTGACGTCGAAGGTGTGCGCGGCGGAGCCGAGGGCGGCGACGGCCTGGCGCATCGCCTCGACCGTGGGCGCGTCGGTGACGTCGATCTCGTCGTGCCCGTAGTCCTGGTACGCGACCGCGTGGAGATAGGTGAACAGCTCAAGGAGATGGCTGCTGTTCTTGCCGTCGTGGGTGGCGGCGAGGCTCGCGGCGCGGTTGGCGACGGCCTGGACGTGGGCCCGCGACATGACCGGCGCCAGGCGCGCGTCCCAGGTCCAGACGAGCCCGCGCAGACAGCCGTCGGCGGTGACGGCCGGGTCGGTGAGGAAGTCGGCGAGGCCCTGCGGGGACAGACCGGTGATGCCGTCGAGGGTGCAGGCGACTCCGGCCGCGCGCAGGGGGGTCCGGGTCGGGGCGGCCGCCTTGGTCTGCGGGCCCGCGACGCGGCCGTCCTTGAGGCCGCCCGGGGCGGGCAGCGGCTTGGCCGTCTGCTTAGGTGCCTTGCCGAGGTGCTGCACCTCGTCGAAGGGGTTGGCGCCCTGGTTCGTGGAGGGAGCGGTGCGCCCGGCGAACGCGGCGGGGAGCGCCTGCGAGGCGTCCGCCTTGGCGGGGTTGGGCTGCGCGTGGGCGCTCGGCGCGAACTGTCCGGCGGTGACGAGCAGGGTCGCCACGACGGCGGCGGAGAGCAGGGGCTTGCGCACGGATCTGAGCTGGGACAGCTGGGACACCGAAGTCTCCTGTGTGGGAGGTGGAGTGGGGGTGGTGCTGCGGTGCGGGGAATGCGGCGCTGCGGCTCGCAGCGATGGTGCGGTCAGGCCGTGCCGCGTGAAATTCCAGAGCTCATACGGCACTTGGGGGACTGACGAGCCGTAACGTGAGCTGTAACATAGTAATGTGAAATTGCACTGACAACCCCTGTGCACCACTCCTTTCCCCGCCCGTTACTCCAGGGAGCCGCTGATGACCGCGACACCGGCCCGCCCGAACACCCCTACCGGCCTGCACACCGGCAGCCATGACCTGCCCGTTTCCCCGGAGTTGGCCGCCTTCATGGCCGCCGACTGGGCACCTTCGCCGCTGCCCGCCGACACGCGCGTGGCGGGGTTCGCCGTCACCCCGGCCCGCCGTGCGCGACTGTCGGCCCGCTTCCCCGGGGAGCGGCTGATCGTTCCCGCGGGCGAGTTGAAGGTCCGCTCCAACGACTGCGACCACCGCTTCCGGCCGCACAGCGCGTACGCCTGGCTGACCGGCCTGACCGGCGAGGACCAGGTGGGCCACGTCCTGGTCCTGGAGCCGTCCGGGCCGCACGGCCATGAGGCGGTGCTGTATCTGCGCCCGCGCTCGCCGCGCGACGGCGTCAGCGACGAGTTCTACCGCGACCGGCGCTACGGCGAGTTCTGGGTCGGCCGCCGCCCCGACCTCGCCGAGACCGAACGCCTCACCGGACTGCGCTGCGCCCACCTCGAGGACCTCGGCCCCGCCGGCCGCAACGCCGCCACCGACCCCGAACTCGCGACCGCGCTCTCCGAGTTGCGCCTGGTCAAGGACGTATGGGAGGTCGAGCAGCTGCAACTCGCGGTCGACTACACCACCGACGGGTTCGAGGACGTGGTCCGCGCGCTGCCGAAGGCCTTCGCCCACGCGCGCGGTGAGCGCTGGCTGGAGGGCGTCTTCGGGCTACGCGCGCGTGCCGAGGGCAACGGCACGGGATACGACACGATCGTCGCGTCCGGCGCCCACGCGTGCGTGCTGCACTGGATCCGCAACGACGGGCCGCTGGACCCGTCCCGGCTGCTGCTGCTCGACGCGGGCGTGGAGACGGACACCCTCTACACCGCCGACATCACCCGCACCCTCCCCCTCTCCGGCCGCTTCTCCCCCGTACAGCGCCAGGTGTACGAACTCGTGCTCGCCGCCCAGGAGGCAGGCATGGCGGCGCTGCGGCCCGGCGCGAGCTTCCGCGACTTCCACCGCGCGGGGATGCGGGTCATCGCGGAGGGGCTGACCGAGTGGGGCGTCCTCAAGAGCCCGGACGGCGATCTGCACCGGCGCTATACCCTGTGCAGCAGCGGCCATATGCTCGGCCTCGACGTCCACGACTGCGCCAAGGCGCGTACGGAGACGTATCTGGACGGCGTCCTGGAGGAGGGCCAGGTGCTCACCGTCGAGCCGGGCCTCTACCTCCAGCCCGACGACGAGACACTCCCCGCCGAACTGCGCGGTATGGGTGTCCGCATCGAGGACGACCTGGTCATCACGGCGGACGGCGCCCGCCTGATGTCGGGCGCGCTGCCGCGCACGGTGGCGGGGATCGAGGAGTGGATGGGGACGTTGCTGGAGGGGTGACGGGGTGGGCGTGAGGCTGGAGTTGCGTGTGGGTCGGGGTGTGAACCCACACCCTTCACTCCAGCATCGCGAACCCGTCCAGCTCCACCATCGCCTGCTCGTCCCAGAGCCGTACGACCCCGATCACGGCCATCGCCGGATAGTCGCGCCCGGCCAACCGGCGCCAGATGCGGCCGAGTTCATGGGCCTGGGCGCGGTACTCGGCGACATCCGTGGCGTACACGGTGACCCGGGCCAGGTCGGCGGGGGTGCCGCCGGCGGCGGCCAGGGCTGCCAGGAGGTTGGTGAGCGCGGTCCGGAACTGCTCGGGCAGCGTCTCGCCGACCACCTTGCCGTCCGCGTCGAGCGCTGTCTGCCCGGCCAGGAAGACCAGTCGGCTTCCGGTCGCGGTGACGGCATGGCTGAAGCCGGTGGGCGGGGAGAGTTCGGCGGGGTTCACCCGGTGCAGGCTCATCGGTACGGCTCCTTGTCCACCCGGTGACGGCTCATCGGTACAGCTCCTTCGCGATGATCGTGCGCTGCACCTCGGTCGCGCCCTCGTAGATGCGCGGCGCGCGCACCTCCCGGTAGAGGTGTTCGAGCAGATGGCCGCGTTGCAGCGCCCGCGCGCCGTGCAACTGGACGGCCGCGTCGACGACGTACTGCGCGGTCTCCGTGGCGAACAGCTTCGCCATCGCCGCGTACTTGGGGACCTCCGCCGCGCCCCGGTCGTACGCGGCCGCCGCCCCGTACACCAGCATCCGCGCGGCCTCCGTGCGCGTCGCCATCTCGGCGACCTGGTGCGCGACCGCCTGAAGGTCTTTGAGCGGACCGCCGAACGCGGTGCGGCGCGCGGTGTGCGCGACGGTCGCGTCCAGCGCGGCCTGCGCCATGCCGACCGCGAACGCGCCGACGCTCGGCCGGAACAGGTTCAGCGTGCCCATCGCGACCCTGAATCCCCGGTCCGGCTCGCCGAGGACGTCGTCCGCGCCGACCGGCACCCCGTCGAAGGTGAGCGCCCCGATCGGATGCGGCGAGAGCATGTCGAGGGCGGCGCCGTCGAGCCCGGGCCGGTCAGCGGGGACCAGGAAGGCGGTGACGCCGCGCGCCCCGGCCCCGTCCGTCGTCCGGGCGAACACGGTGCAGAAATCCGCCTCGGGCGCGTTGGAGATCCAGCGTTTCTCGCCGCTCAGGCGCCAACCGGCGCCGTCCGGCTCGGCCTTGAGGGCGAGGGCCGCCGCGTCCGAGCCCGCGTCCGACTCGCTCAGCGCGAAGGCGGCGACGGCCCGGCCACTGGTGACCTCGGGCAGCCAGCGCTCGCGCTGCGCCTGGCTGCCGTGCGCGGCCACGGGGTGGGCGCCGAGGCCCTGGAGGGCGAGCGCGGTCTCGGCCTCCGTGCACGCGTACGCCAGTGACTCGCGCATCAGACACAGGCCGAGCGCGCCGGAGGTGAACAGCCGCTCCAGCAGACCCAGCTCGCCGAGGGCGGCGACGAGTGGCCGGTTCACGCGCCCCGGGTCACCCTTGTCGGCGAGGGGGCGGAGCCGCTCCTCGGCCGTGGTGCGCAGCCGTGCGCACCACTCCAGCTGTTCGGGCTCCAGCGCGAATACGGGCATGGCGGCCCCTCTCGTCTCGCGTCCAGTCTCGCTGTCGTCCCGCCGTCTGCCCCGCTCTTACCGCGAGTGTTCCCACTGCTCGACTCTTATCGCGAACCGTTGACTGTCGTCATCCAAACGATACGCTCCAGATGCGACAAGGGGGCGATCCCGTATGGAGCTGAAGACCTCAGCGCATGCCGACACGTTTTCCCGCGACCATCTGCCGCCCGCCGATCAGTGGCCGGAACTGGTCTTCGACCTCCCCGAGCTGCGCTATCCCGAGCGGCTCAACTGCGGCGCCGAGCTCCTGGACCGCACGATCGAGCGCTTCGGCGCGGACCGGCCCGTCTTCCGCACCGCCGAGGGCGGTCTGTGGACGTACGGGGAGCTGCGCGGCCGGGTCGACCGGATCGCCCACACCCTCACCGCCGCCCTCGGCGTGGTCCCCGGCAACCGGGTGCTGCTGCGCGGGCCCACCACGCCGTGGCTGGCCGCCTGCTGGCTCGCGGTGATGAAGACGGGTGCGGTGGCCGTGACCGTACTGGCCCAGCAGCGGGCGCACGAGCTGGCCACCATCTGCGAGATCGCCCGGATCGAGCACGCCCTGTGCGACGCACGCTCGCTCGCGGAGCTGGAGCGGGCTGCCGTGCCGGGCCTTCACGTCACCCCCTACGGGGGTGACAGTGCCGACGACCTCCTGCGGCTCGCCGACGCGCGCGGAGCCGACGTCCCGTACACAGCAGTGACGACGGCGGCCGACGACGTCGCCCTGATCGCTTTCACCTCGGGCACCACCGGCCGCCCCAAAGGGTGCATGCACTTCCACCGGGACGTGCTGGCCATCGCGGACACGTTCGCCCGCCATGTGCTGCGGCCGGAGCCCGACGACGTCTTCGCGGGCAGCCCGCCGCTCGGCTTCACCTTCGGCCTCGGCGGTCTCGTCGTCTTCCCGATGCGGGCGGGCGCCTCGTCTCTGCTGCTCGAGCAGGCCGGGCCCAAGCAGCTGTTGCCCGCGCTCGCCCGCCACCGGGTCTCCGTCCTGTTCACCGCGCCGACCGCCTACCGGGCGATGCTGGACGAGCTCGACGGATACGACGTGGGGGCGCTGCGGCGCTGTGTGTCGGCCGGCGAGAACCTGCCCGCCGCGACCTGGCGCGCCTGGCGGGAGCGGACCGGGCTGCGCATCATCAACGGCATCGGCGCCACCGAACTGCTGCACATCTTCATCTCGGCGGCCGACGACGACATCAGACCCGGCGCCACCGGAAAGCCCGTACCGGGGTGGCACGCGCGCGTAGTGGACGCCAAAGGTCAACCTGTCGTTGACGGCGAGCCGGGCCTGCTCGCCGTGCGCGGCCCGGTCGGCTGCCGCTATCTGGCCGATGACCGCCAGTCGGAGTACGTCAAAGGAGGCTGGAACCTCACCGGCGACACCTATGTACGCGAGCCCGACGGCTACTTCCGCTATGTGGCCCGCGCCGACGACATGATCATCTCGGCGGGCTACAACATCGCGGGCCCCGAGGTCGAGGACGCCCTGCTGCGCCACCCGGACGTGGTCGAGACCGCCGTGATCGGCCGCCCCGACGAGGCACGCGGGCAGGTGGTCGTCGCCTACTGCGTGCTGCGCGAGGGCGTCGTGGCGGGCGAGGCCACGGCCGGGCTGCTGCGCGACCATGTGAAGGCCGAACTCGCCCCGTACAAATGCCCGCGCGAGGTGGTGTTCCTGGACGCGCTCCCCCGGACACCGACCGGCAAGCTGCAGCGCTTCCGGCTGCGGGCCCTAGAGTGATCACGTGGCCGAGCAGCACACCCCCCGATCCCTGATCGTCACCCTCTACGGCGCGTACGGACGCGAGAAGGAGGGCTCCCTCGCGGTCGCCGAGCTGATCCGACTGCTCGCCGCCGTCGGCGTCGACGCGCCGTCCGTGCGCTCCTCGGTGTCCCGGCTCAAACGGCGCGGACTCCTCGTGCCCGAGCGGACCACGGCGGGCGCCGCCGGGTACGCGCTCTCCGCCGACGCGCGCCAGCTGCTCGACGACGGCGACCGCCGGATCTATCCGCACCCGCGGCCACGCGCGCGTGAGGGCTGGGTGCTGGCCGTCTTCTCGGTGCCCGAGTCCGAGCGCAACAAGCGCCATGTGCTGCGCTCCCGCCTCGCGGGGCTCGGCTTCGGCACGGCCGCGCCGGGCGTGTGGATCGCCCCCGCGCACCTGTACGAGGAGACCCGGCACACTCTGGAACGGCTCCAACTCGCCCTGTACGTCGATCTGTTCCGGGGCGAGCACCTGGGCTTCGCACCGACGGCCGAGGCGGTCGGCCGCTGGTGGGACCTGGCGGCGATCGCCAAACAGCACGAGGAGTTCCTGGGCCTGCACGAGCCGGTGCTGCGGGGCTGGGAGACGCGCGCGCACTCCGCGCCCTCGGCCGAGGTCCCGCCCGAAGAGGCCTACCGGGACTATCTGCTGGCCCTGGACTCCTGGCGCCGCCTGCCGTACGCGGACCCTGGCCTGCCCACCGCACTGCTGCCCCCCAACTGGCCGGGCGAACGCTCGGCGGAGGTCTTCCGCCGCCTGCACGCCCGCCTGCGGGACGCGGGCGCGGCGTTCGTGCAGGGACCTTCCTCCACTGAGCGGGGCCCTGCTGCCACCGCGCCGGAACCCGACTCCACCGTGCAGGGACCTTCCGCCACGGAGACGGCGTGACGGATCAGGGCGGGCGCGCCCGCAGGCGGGGACAGGGCGAATTGGAAGCCCAAGTCCTTGCCGCCCTGCGGCGGGCGGCCGAGCCGGTGACCGCCGGATGGGTGCGCGAACGCATAGGCGGACCGCTCGCGTACACGACCGTCGTGACGATCCTGTCGCGGCTGCACGCCAAGCAGTCGGTGACCCGGGAGCGCTCGGGCCGCTCGTTCGTCTGGGCCCCGGCGGCCGACGAGGCCGGGCTCGCGGCGCTGCGGATGCGGCGGGTGCTGGACGGCGAGCCGGACCGGGGCGCGGTGCTCGCCAGCTTCCTCACCACGCTCTCGCCGGACGACGAGCGGCTGTTGCGCACGCTGCTGTGGGCGGCAGGTCAGGGGGCCGGGGCCTAACGGGGTCGCGGTTCGCGAGCGGGCGCGACCGCCACGCTCGCCGTCGTGCTGCGGGTCACGACGACGCTGCGACGGTCCGCCCCCTTACGGACAGCCCGGCTTCACGGGCAGGCCGCTGTCACGCGCGCGGCCCGGCTGCCCCGAAGAGGCGCCCTGACAGGAAAGGGCGTCCCTAGAGGTCGAACTCGGCAGGCGGCAGGTCCAGCGCGTAGCAGGCCTCGCGGACCACGGCCTGCTCGGTCTTGTCGAAGTCGCCGTCGGCGCCGCCGATGACGATGCCTATCTGGATCACCGCGCGCGCCTCGGCGGGCTTCTTCTTCGCCTTGGCGACCTCCTGGAGCACGCTGACCTTGCCGAAGTCGAAGTCGGCGGTGAGCTTGTTCAGGTAGTCGTCGAAGCGGCGCTGAAGGTCGTCGGCCGGGAAGTTCTGCAACACCTCGTTGGTGGCGATGAGCTGGGCCACCCGGCGCCGCTCGGAGGGGTCGACGGTGCCGTCGGCAGCCGCGACGAGGGCGCACATCGCCATGCTGGCGTCCCGGAACGCCCCGCTCTTCAGGTCGTTCTTCTTGGCCACGAGCTGCGTCTGCATCGTCGACGCGGACTCCTTGAAGCGGTCCCACAGGGCCATCGGTTCTCCATCTGCTTTCGCTGGTCACTTCTACAACGCTGTAGAAACTCATGGCGCGGCCGAATGGTTCCCAGGTGTGTCGCTCGGCTCGTGACGTGGCGATCTGGCTCGTGGCGTGGCGCGTCAGTTCAAGGTGAGCCTCGGCCGGGGCGCGTCGGTACGCCCCGTCGGCGGCTTGCGGCTGCCCGCGCGGTACGGCTGCGGCCAGGGCGCGCCGGGGCCGGTGTAGCCCTGCTCGGCCGCCGCGTGCAGGGTCCAGTTGGGGTCGTAGAGATGGGGGCGGGCCAGGGCACAGAGGTCGGCGCGGCCCGCGAGCAGCAGGGAGTTCACGTCGTCCCAGGAGGAGATCGCCCCGACCGCGATGACGGGGATGCCCAGCGTGTTGCGGATCCGGTCGGCGTACGGCGTCTGGTACGAGCGGCCGAACTCGGGGCGCTCGTCCGCGACGACCTGCCCGGTGGAGACGTCGATCGCGTCGGCGCCGTGCGCGGCGAACGCGCGGGCGATCTCGACGGCCTCCTCGGCGGTGGTGCCGCCCACCGCCCAGTCGGCGGCGGAGATCCGCACCGTCATGGGCTTGTCGTCGGGCCAGATGCCCCGCAGCGAGTCGAACACCTCCAGCGGAAAACGCAGTCGGCCCGCGAGGGAACCCCCGTAGATGTCCGTGCGTTGGTTGGTGAGAGGGGAGAGAAACCCCGAGAGCAGATAGCCGTGGGCGCAGTGCAGTTCCAGCAGGTCGAAGTCGCAGCGGGCGGCCCGCCAGGCCGCCGCGGCGAACTGCTCGCGGATGTCGGTCAGCCCCGCGCGATCGAGCGCGTGCGGGACCTGGTTGACACCCGGCTGGTAGGGGATCGGTGAGGCGGCGACAACGGACCAGTTGCCGTCGTCCAGCGGCTCGTCGATGCCCTCCCACATGAGCTTGGTCGAGCCCTTGCGCCCGGAGTGACCGAGCTGGACACCGATAGCCGTCCCCGGGGCTTGTCGGTGGACGAAGTCGGTGACCCGGCGCCAGGCCTTGGCCTGCTCGGGGGTGTAGAGGCCGGTGCAGCCCGGAGTGATCCGGCCCTGCGCGCTCACGCACACCATCTCGGTCATCACCAGACCCGCACCGCCCAGGGCCCGGGCGCCGAGGTGGACGAGATGGAAGTCGCCGGGGACGCCGTCCACGGCCGAGTACATGTCCATGGGAGAGACGACGACACGGTTGCGCAGCTCAAGTCCGCGCAGCCGGAAGGGGGTGAACATCGGAGGCGTGTCGGGCGGGCAGTCGAAGGCGCGCTCCACCGTGCCGGTGAACGCGGGATCGCGCAGGCGCAGATTGTCGTGGGTGACCCGGCGGCTGCGGGTGAGCAGGTTGAACGCGAACTGCCGGGGCGGCTGGTCGAGGTAGAGCCCGAGCTCCTCGAACCAGCGCAGGCTGGCCACGGCCGCGCGCTGGGTCGACTCGACGACGGGCTTGCGCTCGTTCTCGTACGCGGCGAGGGCGGCCGTCAACGTGGGCTGCTCCTCGACGCGGGCGGCCAGCGCCAGGGCGTCCTCGACGGCGAGCTTGGTGCCGGAGCCGATGGAGAAGTGCGCGGTGTGGGCGGCGTCGCCGAGCAGGACCGTGTTCGCGTGCGACCAGTGCTCGTTGACGACCGTACGGAACACGGTCCAGGCGGATTTGTTGCCGCGCAGGGACCGGCCGTCCAGGGCGTCCGCGAAGATCTTGGCGCAGCGGTCGGCCGACGCCTGCTCGTCGAGCTCGGCGAACCCGGCGGCCCGCCACACCTCTTCGCGCATCTCGACGATGACGGTGGAGGAGTCGGCGCTGAACGGGTAGCCGTGCAGTTGCATCACGCCGTGCTCGGTCTCGGCGATCTCGAAGCGGAAGGAGTCGAAGGCGAAGTCGGCGGCGAGCCAGATATAGCGGCAGCGGTGGCCGGTGACGCGCGGAGCGAAGTGCGCGGCGTGCGCCTCGCGGGTCGGGCTGTGCACTCCGTCGGCGGCGATCACCAGGTCGTACGCGGCGGCGAGTTCGGCGGCGGGCGGGGCCTCGGTCCGGAACCGGAGCTCCACGCCGAGCGTGCGGCAGCGCTGGTGCAGGATCTCCAGGAGCCTGCGCCGGCCGAGTGCGGCGAAGCCGTGTCCGCCGGAGGTGAGCGTGCGGCCCCGGTGGACGATGTCGATGTCGTCCCACCGTACGAACTCGGCGCGCAGTGCCTCGTACACCACGGGGTCGGCGTGTTCGATCCCGCCGAGGGTCTCGTCGGAGAGGACGACACCGAAGCCGAAGGTGTCGTGCGGGGCGTTGCGTTCCCAGAGGGTGATCTCTCGGTCGGGGCCGAGCCGTTTGAGCAGGGCCGCGCCGTAGAGCCCGCCGGGGCCGCCGCCGACGACGGCGACCCGCAGCGCTCGCGCGGCGGGGTCGGGGCCGTCGCCCGGGCGGCCCGGCACGGTCAGCGCCCCTGCCATTTCGGGGGCCGCTTCTCGCTGAACGCGGCGTGGAACTCGGCGTAGTCCTGGCCGTTCATCAGCAGGGCCTGGGTGGCGGCGTCGAGTTCGACGGCGGCCGCGAGCGGCATGTCGAGCTCGGCCGTGAGCAGGGCCTTGGTCTGCGCGTACGCGAGGGCGGGGCCGGCGGCGAGGTGCCGGGCGAGCTCGCCGGCGCGCGCGTCGGCCTGCCCTTCGTCGGTCAACTCGCTGATCAGGCCGATCCGTTCGGCCTCGGGGGCGCGAACCGGTTCGCCGAGCATCAGCAGCCGGGTGGCGTGTCCGAGCCCGACGACGCGCGGCAGCAGATAGGCGGCGCCCATGTCGCCGCCGGAGAGGCCGACCTTGGTGAACAGGAAGGAGAACCGGGCGGAGGGGTCGGCGATACGGAAGTCGGCGGCGAGCGCCAGGACCGCGCCCGCTCCGGCTGCCACGCCGTGGACAGCGGCGATCACCGGGAAGGGGCATTCGCGTACGGCCCGGACGACCTGTCCGGTCATCCGGTTGAAGTCGAGCAGTTGGGAGGTGTCCATCGACAGGGTCGCGCCGATGATCTCGTCGACATCGCCCCCGGAGCAGAAGCCGCGCCCTTCACCGGCCAGCACCAGGGCCCGCACGGACCGCTCCCGGGCGAGTTCGGCGAGCAGATCGCGCAGATCCGCATACGCCCCGAAGGTGAGCGCGTTCAGCTTCTCGGGCCGGGCGAGGGTGACGGTCGCGACCCCGTCCGCCACGGTCAGCCGCAGATGGCGCCAGTGTTCGGTGCGGGACGCGGAGCTGGGAAACGGGCTCATGGAGTGCGGCCTCCTCAGCAAGCCGACAGATGCCTGCCCCTCGAAGGTATCACCGATACGTGACTGTCGTCATGAGTACGCGATATGAGGGGTAGAGCTCCAGTGCTGCTCCGGAGAGGGGCGAACGGCCCTTCCCGGTGTGGCGCACGTCCCTTTTCTGCCTGCCGGGGGCCTCTACTCGCCCGCGCACCGCACTTCGTAAAGTTGAAGGAAGCACCAGAGCCCGGGCCGTCCCCCTACGTCCGGGAATCACCCCATCCGGTCCGAGACGACCCCACGCGACCCGAACGGAAACCTCCGCCTTGCCCGAGCCCTCCGGCCCCGCCCGCGAACCGGCCGGCGCCCCGACCTCCTGGCGTATCGCGCTCCCCCACACCAACTCCGCCGTGCCGATCGCGCGCGCCCTGATCCGTACCGCGCTCGCGGACATCGAGGCCTCGGCCGACAGCGACACCGCCGAGCTGCTCACGGCCGAGCTGGTCGCCAACGCCGTCGAGCACACCGCCGGTGACCAGCCCATCGAGCTGGTCGTGGAGCTGCTGGCGTCGGGGTGCCAGGTCGAGGTGCACGACCGCTCGCCGCTGCCGCCGGGCGATCTCTCCGCCCCGGGCCCGGACGACGAGCCCGACCCCTGGCAGGAACACGGCCGGGGCCTTCTGCTGATCCGCACCCTGAGCTCGGCGTGCGGTCACCGCCCCACCGCGCACGGCAAGGCGGTCTGGTTCACCCTGCCGACGCGCCCGCCACTGCCGCCGCGCCGCTGAGGGTCAGGCGGCGAGGGTCGCGACCATCACGGCCTTGATGGTGTGCAGCCGGTTCTCGGCCTCGTCGAAGACGACCGAGTGCGCCGACTCGAAGACCTCGTCGGTGACTTCGAGCTCGGCGAGCCCGTACTGCTCATGGATCTCCTGGGCGAACGCCGTACCCAGGTCGTGGAAGGCGGGCAGGCAGTGCAGGAACTTGACGTCCGGGTTGCCGGTGGCCCGCAGGACGTCCATGGTCACCGCGTAGGGCGCGAGCGCCTTGATGCGCTCGGCCCAGATCTCCTTGGGCTCGCCCATCGACACCCACACATCGGTGGCGACGAAGTCCGCACCCGCCACACCCCGCGCGATGTCCTCGGTGATCGTCAGGCGCGCGCCGCTCTGCCCGGCGAGCTGGTCCGCGAGCGCGACCACGTCGTCGGACGGCCAGTACGCCCGGGGCGCCACGATGCGTACGTCCATACCGAGCAGGGCGCCGGTGACCAGATAGGAGTTGCCCATGTTGTACCGGGCATCACCCAGATAGGCGAAAGACATCCGCTCAAGGGGCTTGTCGGTGTGCTCGGTCATGGTGAGGACGTCGGCGAGCATCTGGGTGGGGTGCCAGGCGTCGGTGAGCCCGTTGTAGACCGGCACACCCGCGTGCGCGGCGAGCGTTTCGGCCGTCTTCTGGGCGTCCCCGCGGAACTGGATCGCATCAAACATCCGCCCGAGCACGCGCGCGGTGTCCCGCGCCGACTCCTTCTTGCCGATGTGCGAACCCGCCGGGTCGATATACGTCGTGGAAGCGCCCTGGTCGGCGGCCGCCACCTCGAAGGAGCACCTGGTCCGGGTCGACGGCTTCTCGAAGATCAGCGCGATGTTCCGCCCACGCAGCCGCTGGACCTCGGTCCCCGCCTTCTTGGCGGCCTTGAGCTCGGCGGCCAGCTCCACCAGAGCGCGGAACTCCTCGGCGGTGAAGTCCAGCTCCTTGAGGAAGTGGCGGCCTGCGAGGTCTGTCGCCATGGTGACTGCTCCTGGATGACGGATACGGGGAGGCTGGAAGTATATACGATTGAACGCATCGCTATACGGCCATCGGTGCGGCTTACACGGCGTCGCGCTCCACCGGACAGCTCATACAGCGCGGTCCGCCCCGCCCCCGCCCGAGCTCGCTGCCGGGAATCTCGATCACCTCGATGCCCTGCTTGCGCAGATGCGTGTTGGTGGTGACATTGCGCTCGTACGCCACGACCACGCCGGGCTCGACGGCCAGCACATTGCAGCCGTCGTCCCACTGCTCACGCTCCGCCGAATGCACGTCCTGCGTGGCCATCAGCACCCGGATCCCGTCCAGACCCAGCGCGGCCGCGATGGCGCGGTGCATATGCTCCGGCGGGTGGTCGGTCACCTTGAGCTCCTGCTCACCGGCGCCCGGCTCGATCGTGTACGAGCGGAGCATGCCGAGCCCGGCGTACTGGGTGAAGGTTTCTCCGTCGACCATCGTCATCACCGTATCGAGGTGCATGAACGCCCGGCGCTTGGGCATGTCGAGCGCCACGATGCACTGCGCGGAACCGGCCGCGAACAGCCCGCGCGCCAGCATCTCCACGGCCTGCGGCGTGGTCCGCTCGCTCATCCCGATGAGCACCGCGCCATTGCCGATCACCAGCACGTCACCGCCCTCGATGGTCGACGGATAGTCGCTCTGCCCCTTCGACCAGGTGTGGAACGAACCCGCCTCCGGGCCCGTGAAGAGCGGGTGGTGGCGGTAGATCGCCTCGAAGTGCACGGTCTCGCGCTGCCGCGCGGGCCAGCGCATCGCGTTGATGGAGACACCGTCGTAGATCCAGGCCGAGGTGTCCCGGGTGAAGAGGTGGTTGGGCAGCGGGCCGAGCAGGAAGTCGTCCAGCTCCAGCGCGTGGAAACGGACCGAGACGGGCTCGGCGTGCCGCTCCAGGAACTCACGCTTGGTCATCCCGCCCACCAGCGCCTCGGCGAGATCGGCGGCGGACAGATCGTCGAAGGACGCCCGCAGATGCCCGGTCGCCAGCGGGCCGTACTCCTTCTCGTCGAAGACCCGGTCCAGTACGAGCCGTCTCGCCTGCGGGATCGCCAGCGACTCGCGCAGCAGATCGCCGAAGAGATGCACCTGGACCCCGCGGTCGCGCAGCACGTCCGCGAAGCCGTCGTGCTCCTGGCGCGCCCGGCGCACCCAGAGCACATCGTCGAAGAGGAGAGCGTCCTTGTTGCTCGGAGTGAGCCGCTTCAGCTCCAGATCCGGCCGGTGCAGTATGACGCGGCGCAGCCGCCCGGTCTCGGAGTCGACATGGAATCCCATGCCCCCATCCTGTCCCGCCGAAAGCCCCCGCACCCGACGAACGGGCACGCCGGGCGGGGCGGAAGGCCGGACGCGGCCAAGCCGTGAGCGCGGCGGGGCCGGGCAGGCCGCGCCCGGAAGGCGCGGCCACCCGGCCGAGGGCGGAGCCGCACCGCTCCGCCTCCAGCCGTGTCAGAGCCGCGGGTCCACCGGTTCCGACTCCAGGGCCAGGACCGCGAAGACCGCCTCGTGGACGCGCCACAGCGGCTCGCCCGACGCCAGCCGCTCCAGCGCCTCCAGACCCAGCGCGTACTCGCGCAACGCGAGCGAGCGCTTGTGGCCCAGCGAACGCTGCCGCAGCCGGTCGAGGTTGTCGGGCCGCACGTACTCCGGACCGTAGATGATCCGCAGGTACTCCCGGCCGCGCACCTTGATGCCGGGCTGCCCCAGGCGCCCCTTGCCGTCCCGGGCGAGCGCCTGGAGCGGCTTGACGACCATCCCCTCGCCGCCCGCGCCGGTCAGCTCCAGCCACCAGTCCACACCCGCCCGCACCGACTCCTCGTCGCCGGTGTCCACGACGAGGCGCCGGGTGACCTGGAGCAGCCCGGTCGGGTCGTGCTCGACCAGGCGGTCCAGCCACGCCAGTTGCTCGTCGTGGGGCACCGCGGCAAGGCTGCGCCCCTGGGCGGCGAGGATCTGGAACGGGGCGAACCGCACCCCCTCCAGACCGTCCGTCGTCCAGCAGTACCGCCGGTACGCCTCGGTGAACGCGGCCGCGTCATCGGCCCGTTCCCGCTGGCGCGCCAGCAGCCCGGCCACCTCGACCCCGCGCTCCCCGGCCGCCTCCAGGGCCCGCAGCGCGTCCGGGAAGACCGCCCCGGACGCGGCACCCACCGCCGCGTACTGCGAACGCAACAGGCCGGAGGCCTTCAGGGACCACGGCATCAGCTCGGCGTCGAACAGCAGCCAGTCCGTGGCGAGCTCGTCCCACAGCCCGGCGGCGGACACAGCCGTCCGCAGCCGCTCCAGGACGGCCTCGGTGACCGCCGCGTCGTCGAAGAACGGGCGTCCGGTACGGGTGTGCAGCGCCCCCGTGGGCCCGTCCACTCCGAACCGCTCGCGCGCCACCTCGGCGTCACGGCACACCAGCGCCACCGCCCGCGAGCCCATGTGCTTCTCCTCGCACACGACCCGCGCGACCCCGTCCGCCCGGTACTGCGCGAACGCCTCCGCCGGGTGCTCCAGATAGCCCTCCTCCCGAGAAGTCGCCGTCGGTGCCATGGTCGGCGGCAGATACGCGAGCAGCCTGGGGTCGACCGCGAACCGGCTCATGACTTCGAGCGCGGCCGCCGCGTTCTCCTCGCGCACCGCCACATTGCCCAGCTCCCGCGTCTCCACGACACGGCGGCCGTGCACATCGGCCAGGTCGAGCGGTCGGCCGTCATGGCCACCGGGCGCCTCGGTGGCCAGCGGACGGACCGGCTCGTACCAGACCTTCTCCGCGGGCACGTCGACGAGCTCGCGCTCCGGCCAGCGCAGCGCGGTCATCTTTCCGCCGAACACCGCACCCGTGTCCAGGCAGATGGTGTTGTTGATCCACGACGTGTTCGGGACGGGCGTGTGCCCGTAGACGACTGCCGCGCGGCCGCGGTAGTCCTCGGCCCACGGGTAGCGCACGGGCAGGCCGAACTCGTCGGTCTCGCCGGTCGTCTCGCCGTACAGCGCGTGCGAGCGGACACGCCCCGACGTACGCCCGTGGTACTTCTCGGGCAGACCCGCGTGACAGACGACCAGCTTGCCGCCGTCGAGCACATAGTGGCTGACGAGCCCGTCGATGAACTCCTTCACCTGTTCCTTGAATCCATCGTCCTCCTTCTCCAACTGCTCGATGGTTTCCGCCAGTCCATGGGTGCGCTGGACCTTCTTGCCACCCAGATAACGTCCGAGCTTGTTCTCATGGTTCCCGGGAACACACAGAGCGTTACCGTCGGCCACCATTTTCATCACGCGCCGCAACACACCTGGACTGTCCGGGCCACGGTCGACCAGGTCGCCGACGAAGACCGCCGTACGGCCCTCGGGATGGACGCCGTCCACGTAACCCAGCTTGGCGAGCAAGGTCTCCAGCTCGGAGCGGCAGCCGTGGATGTCACCGATGATGTCGAAGGGGCCGGTGAGGTGGGTGAGGTCGTTGAAGCGGCGCTCGATCACGATCTCGGCGCGGTCCACCTCCGCCTCGGTGCGCAGGATGTGCACCTTGCGGAACCCCTCGCGCTCCAGGCCGCGCAATGAACGCCGCAGCTCACGGCGGTGGCGTGCGATGACCTGACGGGGCATGCCGGCCCGGTCGGGACGGGTCGCGTTGCGTGCGGCGCAGACCTCCTCGGGCAGGTCGAGGACGATCGCGATCGGCAGCACATCGTGCTCCCGGGCCAACCGGACCAGCTGCCTGCGGCTCTCCACCTGCACACTCGTGGCGTCGACGACGGTCAGCCGCCCGGCCGCGAGCCGCTTGCCCGCGATGTAGTGGAGCACGTCGAACGCCTCGCCGCTCGCGCTCTGGTCGTTCTCGTCGTCGGCGACGAGCCCCCGGCAGAAGTCGGACGAGAGGACCTCGGTCGGCTTGAAGTGCCGCCGCGCGAAAGTGGACTTACCCGATCCGGTGGCCCCGATGAGCACCACGAGGGACAGGTCGGTGACGGCGAGCGTGCGCTTTGCGGGCGCGGTCTCTTCCGTACCGGTACTCGAAGTGGTGCTGGTGCTGGCATCGGTACTTGCGCTGGCACCCGTGCGGGCAACTGCGTTGTCGCTGGACTCGGCACTCATGCGGCGTTCGCCTCCTTCACGGTCGTCTCGGCCTCGGTGGGCGTCGAGGTCTCGGTGGGTGTCCGGCTCTCGTTGTGCGTCGCGCTCCGGCGGGACGGCTCGTCACTCTTGATCATCTTGAATACGGCCATCTGCGTCGGCGGCCCCACCTCGGGGTCGTCCGGCCCGACCGGCACGAACTCCACGTCGTAACCGTGCCGTTCGGCGACCGAACCCGCCCAGTCACGGAACTCCGCACGAGTCCACTCGAACCGGTGATCGCCATGGCGCACATGCCCGGCCGGAAGGGTCTCCCAGCGCACGTTGTACTCGACGTTCGGCGTCGTCACGATCACCGTGCGCGGACGAGCCCCGCCGAACACCGCGTACTCCAGGGCGGGCAGCCGAGGCAGATCGAGGTGTTCGATGACCTCGCTGAGCACCGCCGCGTCGTACCCCTTGAGCCTCTTGTCGGTGTACGCGAGCGAGCCCTGCATCAGCGTGATGCGGTCGGCCTGCCGCTCACCCATCCGCTCCAGCTTGAGCCGGCGCGCGGCGATCGTCAGGGCGCGCATGGAGACATCGACACCCACGATCTCGGTGAACCGGACGTCCTTGAGGAGTTCGTGTATCAACTGGCCCTGACCGCAGCCGAGGTCGAGTACGCGGCTCGCACCCGCCGCCGTGAGCGCCGTCATGATCGCCTCACGGCGCCGCACGGCGAGCGGCACGGGCTTGTCCTCGGTGTCGGTCGTCTCGTCGACGGCGTTGTCGATCGCCTCGACCGCGATGTCGTCGGCCTCGGCGAGCCGGACCAGCTCAAGGCGCTCCA
The DNA here is from genome assembly GCF_014596475.1 of Streptomyces sp. CBMA152. GTDB lineage: Bacteria > Actinomycetota > Actinomycetes > Streptomycetales > Streptomycetaceae > Streptomyces. Next base: position 122,273 of record NZ_MECJ01000024.1, read on the forward strand.
TCGCCTGCCGGGTCAGGCCCCAGCGCCGGGACAGATAGCGGCTGGTGATCAGCTTCTGCTCGGGGTGGTCGGCCAGCCAGCCGTCACCGGCCCGCAGCAACTTGTCCACCTCGTCGGGCGCGACCCAGTAGTGCTTGGCGTCGTCGAGCACCGGCAGCAGGACGTACAGCTGCCGCAACGCGTCCGCGAGCCGCAGCTCCCCTTCCAGCACGAGCCGTACGTAACGCGACTCGCCCCACTGCGGGAACCGCTCGTCCAGCGCCCACGGCTGCGCCGACACCGAGGCCCAGCCCAGCGGCTCGAACAGCTTGCGGACGAGGTCGGCGCCGCCGCGCGCGGGCAGGGCAGGTATCTCGATCCGCAGCGGCAACGGCGCCTCGGCCCGTTCCGGCAGCGTGTTGCACACTCCGCGCAGGGCGCTCTTGAAGACGGTGCTGAGCGCGACGGACATCAGCGAAGAGGCCGCGTACGGGCGGTCGTTGACGTACTGCGCCAGGGCGGAATCGGGTGCTCCGCCACGTCCCTTGCCCTTACCTCGCCGCACCAGCGCAACGGGATCGACCTCCAGGAGCAGCGCGGCCGTGCAGCGCTCGACGCTCGCCTCGGGGTAGAGGACGTGCGCGGTGCCATGGGAGGTGGAGAACGCCTGCGCCTTCCCGGGGTGCTTGTGCAGCAGAAAACCGAGATCGGTGGCGGGGCGCTCAGGGGTGCCGGTGGTGGTGATTGTCAGGAACACGCATCGAGTATCTCCCGGTTCGCCCGACTCCTACCAGGCATTTTCGCTCTGACCGGGCCTTCCCCCCTGACCCTTGGTCGACTGTCCCCGCGTCGCTCACACCCCCTTCGCCGCATACTCCGCCAGCCGTGCGATCTCCTGCGGACCCACTCGGCAGCAGCCGCCCACCAGACGGGCACCGGCGGCGCGCCAGGCCCTCACGCGCGACGGGTCGAAGGTGCTTCCGCCCCGCCAGGAACGGGACTCCGCGTCCCAGCGCTCCCCGCTGTTGGGGTAGACGACTACCGGCTTCCCGGTCACCGCAGCCGCCAACTCCACCGCCCGGTCCGCGTCGGCGGGCGTGCAGCAGTTCACCCCGACCGCGATCACCTGGTCGATCCCGGCCGCCAGCTCGAACGCCCCCTCCAGCGCCTGGCCCGCCCGGGTGCGCAGCCCCTCGACGCTGTACGAGAGCCACACCGGCACCCCGCATCCCTCGACCGCCCGCAGCAGCGCCTCGGCCTCGTCGGCGTCGGGCACCGTCTCCAGGGCGAGCACATCCGGCCCGGCCGCGACCAGCGCCTCCACGCGTGGGCGGTGGAAACGCTCCAGCTCGCGCACGGTCAGCCCGTACCGGCCCCGGTACTCACTGCCGTCGGCCAGCATGGCGCCGTAGGGGCCGATGGAGGCGGCGACCCAGACTTCGCCTTCGGGGGGCTCCCCCTCCCCTCCCCCCACCCCCTCCGCCCCTGCCCCCTCCGCCCCCGCCCTTCTCGCCAGCCCCACACTCCGGGCAAGGAGTGTCGTCGCCTCCTGATGGGACACGCCTCGGTGTGCGAAGCCCTCGTACGTGGCCTGGTAGCTGGACGTGATCAGCACCTGTGCCCCCGCCCGTACGTACGCCCGGTGTGCGGCCTCGATCTGGCTCGGGTCGTCGGCGAGCAGCCGGGCCGACCACAGGGGGTCGGTCAAGTCGCAGCCCTGTGCCGCCAGTTGGTTGGAGAGACCGCCGTCCAGGACCACGGTCTGCTCGGCGAGTGCGGCCGCGAGCGGGCGGGCGGGGCTCACGGTCACGCCCGGTTCAGCTGGGACTGGACCTGTGAGGCGATCAGTTCCAGGTGATCGAGGTCCTTCACGTCGAGGACCTGGAGGTAGATGCGGGACGAGCCGATCGCCTCGTACGTACCGATCTTCTCCACCACTTCGGCGGGTGAGCCTGCCAGTCCGTTCGCCTTGAGTTCTGCCACTTCCCTTCCGATGGCGGCCGCGCGGCGCGCGACCTCTGCGTCGTTCTTCCCCACACAGACGACCAGCGCGTTGGAGTACACGAGGTCGTCCGGGCTGCGTCCGGCGCTCTCGGCTGCCGCGCGCACCCGGCCGAACTGGCGCTCGCTGTCGGCGAGCGAGGCGAACGGGATGTTGTACTCGTCCGCGTACTTCGCGGCCAGCCGTGGGGTGCGGGTCGCGCCGTGGCCGCCGATCAGGACCGGCACCTTGGCCTGGACGGGCTTGGGGAGCGCGGGCGAGTCGGTGAGCTGGTAGTACGTGCCGTCGTGGTCGAAGGTCTTGCCGGTCTCGGTGGCCCAGAGTCCGGTGATGATCTCCAGCTGTTCCTCAAGGCGGGCGGACTTCTCCTTGGGGAACGGGATGCCGTACGCCTTGTGCTCCTGCTCGAACCAGCCTGCTCCCAGGCCGAGTTCAATGCGCCCGCCGGACATCTGGTCGACCTGGGCGACCTGGATGGCGAGCACGCCGGGGAGCCGGAAGGTGCCGGCGGTCATCAGGGTGCCGAGGCGGATGCGCCGGGTCTCACGGGCGAGTCCAGCGAGGGTGATCCAGGCGTCGGTGGGGCCCGGGAGCCCGTCGACGGAGCCCATCCGCAGGTAGTGGTCGGAGCGGAAGAAGGCGTCGAAGCCGAGGTCTTCGGTGGCTTTGGCGACGCGGAGGAGGGTGTCGTAGTCGGCGCCCTGCTGGGGCTCCGTGAAGATGCGAAGATCCATGGATCCATCCTGCACCTTCGAACTGCCGTCAACCCTGCCCTTGCAGCGTGCCGTATGGCTGCCCGGTCGGGTGAATATCCGTCAACCTGGCGGGCGGCACACGTCCTGACCAGTGACTGTGGCGCTGAGTGGTCGTTTGCTGTGGCGGAGCCGGACCGCCCGGCCCGCGTGCCGGCGGCCGTTGCCGGTGCGTCTGCCGATCTGCCGTCCCGCAGCAGCGCGGGAGGGCTTGGGCCGAGGAGGCCGCCATGTCCCAGGAAGCCGTGCCCGAACAGGCCGCGCCGCACCAGCCGGCCGCGCAGTCCGTTCCCGAGCAGCAAGGTGCGCCGAAGGGGCTGTTGCAGCAGATGGAGGAACTGATGGCGGCGCTGACCGCCGATCTCTCGCAGCTGGACGCGGATCTGCAGTCCTCCGCCGACCGGACACTGCCGGGCGGGGACGGCGACGGGCACAGCGGGGGCTGCGCCACGGGCAGCTGAGCCTTTCGCGCTCGTATCCCGGGTCGCGTCCCCTCTCGTATCGCGTTCCCGTTCTTCGTGTGTGTCCCATCCGTTCATGACGGCCCCGCCGTCGAGTCGCGCAGGGCGCCCGGCCGTCTCTCCTGCTCCCGTACGGTGAGCCGGCGGAGCATTCCGCGGACCCGGTCGCTCGACTCGTCGGCGGCGTCTATGGCTTCGATGCACTGCCAGTAGAGCCCTTCCTCGTCGGTGGCGCAGGCCACGCCGACGAGGGCCATCCCGACGTCTCCGAGCAGGGCGCCGAGCCCGGTCAGGGTCTGTCTGGCGTCGCTGACTTCGGAGAGCTGGGCAGCGCGGATGCCGCCGATGCGCAGCCCGGGGTGGTCGAGCGCTCCGCAGCCGCGTCCGCCGGTTTCGCTGAGGCCGCGGGCCTCGCCCCTGAGTTCCGGCGGGCCGGTGGCCGCCAGATGGCTGCCGATGGCCTGGGCGAGGGCTTGTGCCTGCCAGGCCTCGGCGACGACTTCGAGCACCGCGGTGCTTCCCGCGAGCGCTGACCTGCTGACCCCGATGAGCCGTACCGCGTCCATGAGCCGCCCCCGTTCATACGACGATCCGCTTCCCCGTTCACTACCTAGAGTGAGCTTTTGCGGCTCGGAAAGCCAGGGTAATTGGGAAATCTGTGGACAGGCAGGGGGTTTTGAATAACTCGCTCACTCCGAAGAGTGACCGGTTGGGCTTTCTTCGGGATTCTGTACAGGAGTTGTGCTGGTGGGGCGCGCGAGGGGCGGGGCGCTGGGGAGGGGGAAGCGGAGTTCATTGCGGTCGATCTTGGCGGAGAGCGCGGCGAGCGGATCGATGCCGAGGACCGCGCAAAACTGCAGGAGATAGGCGAGGACGTCGGCGACCTCGTCCTGTACGCGATGGGCCGTGTCCGGGTCCTCCATGACGTGGTCCGACTGATCGGGGGTCAGCCACTGGAAGATCTCCAGGAGTTCGGAGGCCTCGACGCTGAGGGCGGAGACGAGGTTCTTGGGGGTGTGGTAGGGCTGCCAGTGGCGCGCGGCCGCGAAGTCGGCCAGTCTGCGCTGCAGTCCCGCTACGTCCGGTGGGGTCACGGCTCCAGGTCTACCACTGACGCCCCGGCCACCCCACGCGCGCATCCGGCGTCCGTGACGGCGCCGAGGAGCCGGATGTGGCCGCGTCGGCACATCTCGACGGCCAGCGCGACGAGTTCGGCGGCCTGGCGCCGGTCGAGGCCTCGGTCGAAGCCGTCGGCGAGCACGGTGAGGTTCTGCATGGCGGACGGGACCTCGTCGACGGTGTCCATGGCGAGGACGCCGGGGCCGGTCAGCAGCACCAGGGCGAGCGCGAGGTAGCGCAGTTCGCCCTCGCCGAGGCGGTCCACAGGGGTCGGCGTCCGCTCGCCCCGGCCCACCACCGCCCTTAACGTGCCGTCGTCGAGTGCTTGGCCGGTGAGGGCGGTGACGGGGCCGGCGCAACCCGCGCGGGCCGCCGTGACCAGGCGGGCATGGCGGATGGCGCATTCGTCGGCGGTGCGCATCAGGACTTCGGCCAGGTTGTCACAACCGCGCCGCAGCCGACCCCGGCCGGGCACCACAGGCTCGCGCATCTGCTGCGGCTGGGGGTCGCAGGAGAACACCGAGCGCAGCGCCACCACGACCTGCTCGGCGGCGGCGAGCACCCGCCGCTGCCCTTCGGTCTTTCCGGCGACCCGCAGCGGCAGCAGGGCGGTGCCGAGCCGGTCGTCGGGGAGCGGGGCGCGGGTGACGGGCACCGCGCCCGCGGTGTGCCAGGCGGCCTGCACGGTCGAGCGCCCGGGGTCGCGCAGGGCCGTGGACAGCAGGGTCCGTCCGTCACTGGTCAAACGTTCGCCGACGACGCGGAGTTCCGGCTCGGCCTGAACGGCGAGGTCGAGCCGGACGGGGCCGACGGGGCCGTCGACGGTGCAGCCGATGCGGAACCCGCGCCGGCCCTGGGCGTCGGCCTCGGCGCGCTCGGGCACACAGCCCCCGGGATCGCGGAAGACCGAGGCCAGCGAGGAGCCGGAGCCGAGCCGGGCCAGCGCCTCGTACGCCTGAAGGACGCTGGACTTGCCGCTGCCGCTCGGTCCCGCCAGGAAGGTCAGCGGGCCGAGCGGGAAGGACGCGCCCCGGTGCGACTTGAAGGCGGAGAGCCGCAGTTCGGTGACGGTGGGCCGGTCGCAGGTTGCGTTCATGGAACGGACCGTACGAGCACAAAAGATGACGAACCGTTACGCCTCGATCGGCTTCCTACGAATGAGGGACGACGGCCTCCGCGATGCCCTCCACCTCCGTGCCAACCGGGGCCAGCAGGAAGACATTGCGGTCGACGCGGTGCATTCCGCTGCCTATTCCGAAGACGACTCCGCTGCTGAAGTCGAGGATCCGCTTGGCGACTTCGGTGTCGGCACCGGTCAGATCGAGCAGGACCGGGGTCTGCGCCATCATGTACTCGGCGACCTCGCGCGCGTCCGCGAAGACCTGTACGCGCAGGACGACGAAGCGCCGCTGCTCGACGGCCGCGTACTCGTTGGGGAGGGTGCGGTGGTCGACCCGCGACGGCCACTCGTTGCGGCTGCGCAGCGGAACGACCTGGGCGAGCCCCTCCCACTGTTCATCGGTGACGTCGTACCTGCTCACCGGACCACCTCGCCCATGTGCTGTATCTGCATTCGGCCATGATGACGCCGCTCACCCGTTCAGCCCAACTCCGACACGGCCCTGAGCTGTGAAGTTGTCCGGACCGAGGCGTACTAGCGTACGACGGCGGCCGCCACCGCGTCCGCGACCAGGGCGAAGAAACGGGCGTGGGCCCGGGCGCTGCACGGGGCCTCGGGGTTCCACGGCAGCACCTGCGACCGGTTCTCGATCGACCGCCAGTGCGGATCGGCGCGCAGCTCCTCGATCGGGGTGGCGTTCACCCGTATGTCCGAAAGGATGATGTCGGCGGGCAGGGCCGCGGCCTCGGCCCAGGTGAGCGTCGTCCAGCTCGCCCCGCCGCCGGGCGGCGGCTCCACCAGGTGGACGCCGTGCTCGGCCAGTGCGCGCAGTTCGGGCCAGGCGCCCGGGCGGGCCACATGGACCTGGTCGGTTCCGGCGGGCGACAGGGCGAGCACTCGGGGCCTCGCCGGCTCGTCCGTCGACGCGGACGCGCGCGTAGCGGCCGTCACCGTGCGCAGCCGTCGGCTCGCGGCGTCCAGGAGGCGGTCGCCCACTTCGTGGTGGTCGCCGCCGAGCGAGTGGGCCAGCTCGGTGAAGCGACTCCTGATCTCGGCGAGGTCGCGCGAGTGCCCCACATCGATCACGACGACCGGAACATGGTCCTCCAGGTGCTTGGCGGTCTCGGGAGCGAGCCCGTAGACCTGGCCGCCGCCATAGCTGACGGCAACCACGAGGTCCGGCGCGCCCTGGAGCAGAGCGTCCAGGTCCAGGGCGTGGCCCGCGCCCAGGTAGCGGACGCGGTCCAGGGGCAGCCCGCCCGCCTTGGCCCGGTCGGGCACCGCGCCGTCGTGGAAGGAGCCGAAGACGGCTTCCACGCCCACGCCGTGGTCCCACAGCGTGGCCGCGGCCTGGAGGTAGGCGGTCACCCGGGCGGGCGCCCGACCCGCCGTAGCCCTCTGCCCGCGGTCGTCCGAGAACTGCCAGACCGGCTTTTCCATGAGGTCACCGCCCCTGTACGTCTGCTCCGCGCCGGCGCCGGGTCGACGCCGTACGCCCGAGTCTCCCGCCCCGCCAGGATCCGTACCCGAGTACCTGCCCGCCAGGCGGCGCGTCACCCCCCTCCGCGCTCCGGGCGTCCGCGCCCCGGCGGGTGGAAGCGCTCGGCGCGCGGGGCGCCGCACGGCTGGCTAGCGTGGCAGGCCGGACCGTCCGTCACACAGGAGAGAGCACTGTCATGGCCGCAGAACCCGAGGGCACTCCGTGTTGGGCCGATGCGATGTTCAGCGACGTCGAGAAGGCGAAGAGCTTCTACAGCGACGTGCTGGGCTGGACGTTCGGCGAGGCCAACTCCGAGTACGGCAACTACACGCAGGCGTACGCGAACGGCAAGGCGGTGGCCGCCATCGTGCCGCCGATGTCCGGGCAGGAGGGGCAGTCGGCGTGGTGCCTGTACCTCGCGTCGCCCGATGTCGCCGCGACCGCCAAGAAGATCACCGACAACGGCGGCGAGGTCCTGATGCAGCCGATGCAGGTCGGCGACTTCGGCTCGATGGCCATCGCGCGCGAGCCCAGTGGCGCGGTCTTCGGCGTCTGGCAGGCGGGCAGCCACGAGGGCTTCGAGGCCAAGGGCGTGCCCGGCGCGTACTGCTGGGCCGAGGTGTTCACCCGTGATCCGGCGAAGGTGGACACGTTCCTGCCTGCGGTCTTCCCGTACAGCGCCAAGCAGATGCAGGACGACGCGGCCGACTTCCGGGTCTTCAGCGCGGGCGGGGACATGGTCCTGGGGCGGATGAAGATGGGCGAGGAGTTCCCGCCGGAGGTGCCGCCGTACGTCAATGTGTACTTCGCCGTGGACAACTGCGACACAGCCGTCGAAAAAGCCACCAAGCAGGGCGGCATCCTGCGGTTCGGGCCGATGGACACGCCGTTCGGCCGGTTCGCGGCACTCACCGACTCGCAGGGCGCGGCGTTCTCGGTGATCGACATGTCGACGACGCAGGGCGACATGCCGCAGATGGCCGACGTGTAGCGGGACCGTACGACAGGACCCGGGGAGGGCCTTCACGCGCGCGTGAAGGCCCTCCCCGGCCGTTTCACCGCCTTACCGTCTCCGCTTTTCCCCCGGCCTCACCGCCCCGCCGTCTCCGCCCTTACCGTGCGGGCGGCCGCGACAAGGTTCTCCAGGGACCGCCGGGTCTCCGTCCAGCCGCGGGTCTTGAGCCCGCAGTCCGGGTTGACCCAGAGCCGGTCAGCCGGGACGGCCTCAAGTCCCTTACGAAGCAGGGCGGCCGCCTCCTCTGCGCTCGGTACGCGCGGCGAGTGGATGTCGTAGACACCGGGGCCCACCTCGCGCGGATAGCCCGCGGCCGCGAGTTCGTCGGCCACGCGCATATGGGAGCGGGCCGCCTCCAGGCTGATGACATCCGCGTCGAGGTCGTCGATGGCGCGCAGGATGTCGCCGAACTCGGCGTAGCACATGTGCGTGTGGATCTGGGTGTCCGGACGTACGCCCGCGGTGGTCAGGCGGAACGATTCTGTCGCCCAGGCGAGATAGGCCGCGTGATCGGCGGCGCGCAGCGGCAGCGTCTCGCGCAGGGCGGGCTCGTCGACCTGGATGACCGAAGTCCCGGACCGCTCAAGGTCGTTCACCTCGTCGCGCAGGGCGAGTGCGACCTGGCGGGCGGTGTCGGCGAGCGGCTGGTCGTCGCGGACGAACGACCAGGCCAGCATGGTGACCGGCCCGGTGAGCATGCCCTTGACCGGGCGGCTGGTGAGCGACTGGGCGTACCCGGTCCAGCGCACCGTCATCGGGTGCGGCCGCGAGATGTCGCCGGCCAGGACCGGCGGGCGGACATAGCGCGTGCCGTACGACTGGACCCAGCCGTGCTGGGTGGCGAGGTAGCCGGTCAGCTGTTCGGCGAAGTACTGCACCATGTCGTTGCGTTCGGCCTCGCCGTGGACCAGGACGTCGAGGCCGGCCTTCTCCTGGAAGGCGACGACCTCGCGGATCTCGCCCCTGATCCGCTCCTCGTAGCCCTCGGTGTCGATGCGTCCGGTGCGCAGATCGGCGCGCGCGGTGCGGACCTCGGCGGTCTGCGGAAACGAGCCGATGGTGGTCGTGGGCAGCACGGGCAGGCCGAGGCGGGCGCGCTGGGCCGAGGCCCGCTGCCCGTACGGCTGGGAGCGGCGAGTGTCCGCCTCGGTCACAGCGGCGCTACGCGCGCGTACCGCCGGGTCGCGGGTGAGGGCGGACCCGGCGCGCGAGGCCAGATCGGCCCGGTTGGCGGCGAGTTCGGCGGCGATGGTGTCGGGGCCCTGGGCGAGGCCCCGGGCGAGCGTGACGATCTCGGCGGTCTTCTGGCGGGCGAACGCCAGCCAGCGGGCGATCTGCGGGTCGATGTCGCGTTCCGCCGTCGCGTCGAGCGGGACGTGCAGCAGCGAGCAGGAGGCCGCGACGTCGACTCGGTCGGCGAGGCCCAGGAGCGTGCCGAGGGTGGCCAGCGACTTCTCGTAGTCGTTGATCCAGACGTTGCGGCCGTCGACGACGCCCGCGACCAGGCGCTTGCCGGGCAGTCCGCCGACGGCCGCGAGGCCGTCGAGGTTGGCGGCTGCCGCTCCCGTGAAGTCCAGGCCGAGACCGTCCACGGGGGCCTTGGCGAGGACGGGCAGGGCGTCGCCGAGCCGGTCGAAATAGGACGCGACGAGCAGCTTGGGGCGGTCGGTGAGACTCCCGAGCGTCTCGTACGCGCGCGTGGCGGCGGTCAGTTCGGCCGGGGTGCGGTCCTGGACGAGGGCGGGCTCGTCGAGCTGGACCCACTCGGCGCCCGCCGCCCGTAGATCGGCGAGCACTTCGGCGTAGACGGGCAGCAGCCGTTCCAGCAGGGTCAGCGGCTCGAAGTCCGCGGCGACCGAGGGGGCGGGCTTGGCGAGCAGGAGGTAGGTGATCGGGCCGACCAGGACGGGCCGGGCGGCGACGCCGAGCGCGAGCGCCTCGGTGAGCTCGGCGACCTGCTTGGCGGAGTCGGCGCCGAATACGGTGTCGGGGCCGAGTTCGGGCACCAGGTAGTGGTAGTTCGTGTCGAACCACTTGGTCATCTCCAGCGGCGCCACGTCCTGGGTGCCGCGCGCCATGGCGAAGTAGCCGTCCAGCGCGTCGGCCTCGACGGCGGCGCGGTGGCGGGCGGGGATCGCGCCGACCATCACGCTGGTGTCGAGGACGTGGTCGTAGTACGAGAAGTCGCCGGTGGGGACCTCGTGGATGCCCGTGTCGGCGAGCTGGAGCCAGGTGGCGCGGCGCAGCTCGCGAGCCGTCTTGCACAGCTCCTCGGCGCTGACGCGGCCCTTCCAGTAGCCCTCGACGGCCTTCTTCAGTTCCCGGTGCTGGCCCTGGCGCGGGTAGCCGTACACGGTGGCCCGTGCTGCCGCGGCTGCGGACTTGGTGGTCACGGATCTCTCCTTCGCGAGAATGTCCCGGAACGACCCCGGCACGGGTCGCGGACGCGAAGGGATGACGGACGGGACGCCACGCGCGCGAAGTTCCGCGCCGATACGCCCGCCGTACACGCCGACCCGCCCACGAGGTCACCGGGATCTCCGCGCGCGTAGGTCCGCGCGCGGGCAGCGGGCAGGTCTTCGGACTCGCGGGCTCGTACACCGGTCTCCCGGCGGACTCCTAGTGGCCGTCGCTTCCCGGACCCGGTCGGGTCCAGTGCGTATGACGGCGGTCGTTCCCGCTCACCGCTGCGGGGCAGTCCCGGATTCCCACCGGGTTCCCTCTTGCGACGCGCCTGCCTGGCGGACAGGCGCGAACCAGCTGCGTGAGCCACCCTACAGAGTAGGTCGGACAATCGCGCTCGGTAATAAATCGGCCACCCATGGCCTGTTCCAACCCCCTTTGCCCGCCCTTCCCTTCGAGCCCGCTCACGCGCGCGTTGTCGCAGTCGCACACGCTGCTCACATCCTCGGATCACGGTTAGTGTGGCTTGCGTAACCACGCACGTTCTCCGCGCGTGACATCGACGTAACGGGCATTTCGTACGGTCGGAACAGAAGGATCCGGCCGGGACGAGAGGGGACCCCCGTTGACCGCACAGGACTCGCGGACCGGCACCGAGCAGGTCCGCACGGTCTGCTCGTACTGCGGTGTGGGCTGCGGGATGGTCCTCGACATCGGTGCGGGCCCCGACGGCCGACGCACCGTGCTCAAGGCGTCCGGCGACAAGAACCACCCCGCCAATTCCGGCCGACTGTGCACCAAGGGTGCGACCACCGCCGACATGCTGGCCGCACCCGGGCGCCTCACCACCGCGCTCGTACGCGGCGAGCGCGGGGACGGGCCCGTCGCCGCCCCGGCGGACGGGGCGATCACCGCCACGGCTCACCGGCTGCGGGCCATCGTCGACGAGCACGGGCCGGACGCCGTCGCGCTGTATGTCTCCGGCCAGATGAGCCTGGAGGCGCAGTACCTGGCGAACAAACTGGCCAAGGGGTTCATCGGGACCAACCAGATCGAGTCCAACTCCCGGCTGTGCATGGCCAGCGCGGGCAGCGGCTACAAGCTGTCGCTCGGCGCGGACGGCCCGCCCGGCTCGTACGAGGACTTCGATGCGGCGGACGTCTTCCTCGTCATCGGCTCCAACATGGCCGACTGCCACCCGATCCTGTTCCTGCGCATGATGCAGCGGGTCAAGGCGGGCGCGAAACTGATCGTCGTCGACCCCCGGCGGACCGCGACCGCCGCCAAGGCCGACCTGTTCCTCCAGATCGAGCCGGGAGCCGATCTCGCGCTGCTCAACGGGCTGCTGCACCTGCTCCACGAGAACGGGGACATCGACCCCGCCTTCATCGCCGAGCACACCGAGGGCTGGGAGGCGATGGAGGAGTTCCTGGCCGACTACGCGCCGGCCGCGGTCGCCGGGATCACCGGGATCCCCGAGGACGACATCCGTACGGCGGCGCGGTGGATCGGGGCGGCCGGGGAGTGGATGAGCTGCTGGACGATGGGGCTCAACCAGTCCACCCATGGCACCTGGAACACCAACGCCCTGGTCAATCTGCATCTGGCGACCGGCGCGATCTGCCGCCCGGGCAGCGGCCCGTTCTCGCTCACCGGCCAGCCGAACGCGATGGGCGGCCGCGAGATGGGTTACATGGGCCCCGGGCTGCCCGGACAGCGCTCGGTCCTCGTGGACGCGGACCGGGCGTTCACCGAGGAGCTGTGGAAGCTGCCCGCGGGCACACTGCGCACCGACGGGGCGGGGCTCGGCACCGTCGAGATGTTCCGGCGGATGGCCGAGGGGGACATCAAGGCGTGCTGGATCATCTGCACCAACCCGGTCGCCTCGGTCGCCAACCGCCGCACCGTCATCGAGGGCCTGGAGGCGGCCGAATTCGTCGTCGCCCAGGACGCGTTCGCCGAGACCGAGACCGCCGCGTACGCCGATGTGGTCCTGCCCGCCGCGCTGTGGACCGAGGCCGAGGGCGTGCTGGTCAACAGCGAGCGCACACTGACACTGGCCCGCCGCGCCGTCGACCCGCCCGGCGAGGCGCTGCCCGACTGGCAGATCATCGCCCGGGTGGCCCGCGCGATGGGGTATGAGGAGGCGTTCACCTACGCCTCGGCCGAGGAGATCTTCGAGGAGATCAAGCGCGCCCACAACCCCGTGACCGGCTACGACCTGCGCGGGATCAGTTACGAGCGGCTTCGCACCACCCCCGTCCAATGGCCTGCCGCCAACTCCGGGGAACCGGACCGCAATCCCATCCGTTATGTGGACGGGAAGGGCGGTGGCCCGGAGTTTCCGACCGCGAGCGGGCGGGCGGTGTTCCACGCACGACCACACGTCCCGGCCGCCGAAATGCCGGACGACGCCTTTCCGTTCGTACTCAACACCGGGCGCCTGCCGCACCAGTGGCACACGCTCACCAAGACCGGAAAGGTGGACAAGCTCAACAAGCTCAACCCGGCGCCGTTCGTCGAGATGCATCCGCAGGATGCCGAGGCGCTGGGCGTCGCCGGCGGAGACTCGGTGGAGGTGGCCTCGCGGCGTGGGCGGGCCGTGCTGCCCGCCGTGGTGACCGACCGGGTGCGGCCGGGGTGCTGCTTCGCGCCGTTCCACTGGAGCGACCTGTTCGGCGAGTATCTGAGCGTCAACGCGGTGACCAGCGACGAGGTCGACCCGATCTCGTTCCAGCCCGGGTTCAAGATGTGCGCGGTGTCGCTGACCAGGGTGGCGACGCCGGCCGGGCCTGTGGCGACGGCGACGGGTGCGGGCACAGGTACGAACGCGGGCACGGGCACAAGTGCGGGCACAGGCACGAGTGCAGGCGCTGGCACGGACGCGGGCACGACAGCTGCAACCACACCATCAACTCCCCATGCACTGGAGGCTATTGACACGATTCTGCCGAGCGGAGCAGGCAGTCCCGCTGCCGTGTTCGGGCTCGACGTCCAACCGCCGGTCCTCACCGAGCACGAACGCCGATACCTGGTCGGATTCCTCGCCGGGCTGGAATCGGGCGCGCCCGGGGTTCCCGTACTGCCGCCGGGGGCGCCGTTCTCCGAGGAGCACGCGCTGTGGGTGAACGGTGCGCTGGCCGGGATGTACTCGCGGGCCCCGCGAACCGCCGCGGAGCCGAACGATGCACCCGCCGAGCCCTCGGGCCGTGACGTGGTCGTCCTGTGGGCCTCGCAGACCGGTAACGCCGAGCAGGTCGCGGCGGTCACCGCCGAACGGCTCAGTGCCGCCGGGCACCGGACCGCGCTGCTCGCCATGGACGACACCAGCCCGGGCGCGCTGTCCCCGGACGCGGATCTGCTGCTCGTCACCAGCACCACCGGTGACGGCGACGCGCCCGACAACGGCACCGGGTTCTGGGAGGCCCTGGCCGCGGCGAGCGCCCCGCGCCTGGAAGGGCGGCGCTATGCCGTGCTGGCCTTCGGTGACTCCTCGTACGACGAGTTCTGCGGGCACGGGCGGCGCCTCGACCGGCGACTGGCCGAGCTGGGCGCGGTGCGGCTGCTCGCGCGTACGGACTGCGAACCGGACTTCGAGGAGCGCGCGCTGGGGTGGCTGGACGAGGTGCTGGCGCTGCTCGACGCGTCCGCGACCGAGGCCGGGACGCCCGGCGCACCGGGGGCACCAGGGGCACCCGGCGCGTCCCGTTCTTCCGGCGCGCCGGGGGTGCCGGGCGCAACGGGCACCACCGCTGGGCCGCGCACGGGCGCCGCTCCCCGATCGGTCGGCGCCTCGCTGCCGCTGTCGAGTTCGCGGGCCGCCGCCGTCACGGCCAAGCTCACCGGGAACTCGCTGCTGAGTCTGCCGGGGGCGGGCAAGGAGGTGCGTCGGTTCACGTTCGACACCCGGGAGAGCGACACGCCGCTCACGTACGCCGCCGGGGACGCGCTCGGGGTGCATCCCGTCAACTCCCCTTCCCTTGTGGCCGAATGGCTCGCGGTGACCGGGATCGACGCCGGGGCGCCCATCGAGATCGGCGGGGTCGATAGGGCGGGCGAGGTCGGGCCGGTGGAGTTCGGCACCGCGCTGCGTGAGCATCTGGACATCACCACGGTCAGCCACGACCTGCTGAAGTTCCTCGCCGAGCGCACCCACGACCGTGACCTGCGGCAGTTGCTGCGGCCCGACAACAAGTGGCAGCTGACGCGCTGGTCCTGGGGGCGGCAGGCGATCGACGCGATCGCCGAGTACGGGGTGCGGGCGAGTGCGCAGGAGTGGGCGGGTGTGCTCAAACGGCTTCGGCCCAGGCTGTATTCGATATCGTCCAGCCCGCTGGCCGACCCGTACGAGGTGTCCCTGACGGTGTCGGTGGTGCGGTACGAGAACCGGCTCGGGCGACCGCGCCAGGGGGTGTGCTCGGCCCTGCTCGCGGACGCCCCGCCGGACACGCCGATACCGGTGTACGTGCAGCGCACCCGGCACTTCCGGCCGCCCTCCGACCCCACCACGCCGATGGTGATGGTCGGCCCGGGCACCGGCGTCGCCCCGTTCCGCGGCTTCCTGTACGAGCGCCGGGCGCTCGGCCATACCGCCCCGAACTGGCTGTTCTTCGGCGAGCAGCACCGCGCGAGCGACTTCTACTACGAGGACGAGCTCGCCAAGCTGAGCACCGAGGGCACGCTCACCCGGCTGGACACCGCGTTCTCGCGCGACCAGCGGGCCAAGGTGTACGTCCAGGATCGTATGCGCGAGCACGGCCCGATGCTCTGGTCCTGGCTCCAGGACGGCGCGCACTTCTACGTCTGCGGCGACGCCTCCCGGATGGCCAAGGACGTCGACAGGGCGCTGCGCGACATCGCGATCGCGCACGGCGGGCTCGACGAGGACTCGGCGGCGGCGTATGTGAAGCAGCTGACGGCCGAGAAGCGGTACGTCCGCGACGTCTACTGAGCGCTCCACTGGACGCGCGGATATTCGACCGCGGACCGTGCATGGCTGGTCGCTCAGTTCCCCGCACCCCTCAGAGGCGCGCAACCGCATCGGACCTCTACACGGCCGCTCCTCCCCCGCCCTCTACAGCAGCGGCCGGGAATGCGCCGACCCATATGCGGGTGATCGCGCTGACATAGCGCGCCCCGCAGCGGTCGGACGGGACCACCAACTGGCTGCCCTCGGCGTCCAGTTCGCGGCCGTCCATGCGCGTGGCCAGCAGGATCGGGCGGTCGCCGAAGTCGGCGTCGATCTCCGCCCAGGCCAGGACGGTGTGGTGGCCGTCGCCGCCGTCGACGGCCAGCAGGAAGCGCGAGCGGTCCTTGCGGCGCCGGATGTCGAACCCGGGCCCCGCGTCGCCCACGACCTCGCGCAGCAGCGGCCCTTCGAACGAGTGGCGCTGCGGGCCGCTGGTCGCGCAGTCGAAGACGACGTCGGCCCGGTGCGCCGCCCAGCCGCCGCGCAGGTCCGCGACGGTGAGCGCGGCGGGGCGGGCCACGTCCCCGCACAGAGCGAACGCCCTCGGTACGGGCTCCGGCAAGGACCCCAGCACGGGCCTCGGCTGCGAGCCGAGATCCCGGTTCTGCCTCGCTGATGTGAATCCACTACCCGTCATGGTCTTGCACATGCCCATCCAGGGCGAGCCATACACGGTCCCGGGTCAGGGGCAGTTCGGTGAAGCGGATGCCGGTCGCGTCGCGCAGCGCGTTGGCGAAGGCCGGGGCGACCGGGTTGAAAGGGCTCTCGCTCATCGACTTGGCGCCCAGCGGCCCGATCGCGTCGGCGGTCTCCATGAAGTGGACCTCGGTGCGCGGCACATCGGCGTACTGCGGCAACCGGTAGCGGCGGAAGGCGGCCGTGGTGACCTCGCCGCGTTCGTCGACGCGTACGTTCTCGAAGAGGGTCGCGCCGAGCGCTTGGGCCACTCCGCCCTCGACCTGGCCCCTGCACTGCATCGGGTTCATCACCCGGCCCGCGTCGGCGGCGTGCACACTGCGCAGGATGCGGATCTCGCCGGTGCCGGGGTCGACGGCGAGGCTGAACCACTGGGCGTTGAAGGCGACCGAGCGGGGCGAGCCGCCCCAGTGGCCGTGGGCGCTCAGCTCACGTCCGGCCGCGCGGGCGGCCTCGTACAGCTCCTTGAGCGCGACCGTACGACCCTCGCACTCGACCGCGTCCTCGGTCAGCCGGCACGCCTCGATGGGGACGCCGGTGTGCTCGGCGGCGTACGAAAGTACCTGCTCGGCAAGGGAGTTGGCGGCCCGCAGGACGGCCTTGCCGGCGACGACCGTGCCGGCCGAGCCGAAGGCGCCGGTGTCATGGCGTACGACATCCGTGTCCGACTGGCGGATCGCGATGCGGTCGACGGTCGTGCCCAGGGCCGAGGCGGTGATCTGCTGGTGGACGGTCGTGGTGCCGTTGCCGAACTCGGCGGTGCCGACGGCGATGTCGTACGTGCCGTCGTCCAGGAGCTTCACCGTCGCGTCGGCGAAGTGGCCGCCGGGCGGGCCGGTCGCGATCATGGACATGCCGGTGCCCTGCCCGACCAGCCAGCCCTCGGGCGCGTCGGCGGCGCTGCGGTCCTCGCGGATGGCGTCGCGTACGACCTGGAGGCACTGGTCGAGGCCGTAGCTGGCGATCTCCAGGTCCTCCTCCTCGCCGCCGGGGCTGATCATGTGCTCGCCGGGGCCGATGATGTTGCGCTCGCGCAGGACCAGCGGGTCGATGCCCAGGCGCCGGGCCAGTTCGTCCATCGCCGACTCCACGGCGAAGGTGACCTGGCCGAGGCCGTAGCCGCGGAAGGCACCGGCGGGGACGGTGTTGGTGTAGACGGAGAAGGCGTCGACCTTCTTGTGCGGGGCGCGGTAGACGGCCATGGACTCGCCGACGCTGTGGAACATCACGGCGGGCCCGTGGTTCCCGTACGCCCCCGTGTTGGAGACCACCCGCAGCTGAAGGGCGGTGAGCGTGCCGTCCGCACGGGCGCCGATCTTCACGCCGACCAGGAACGGATGGCGGGTGGTCGCCCCGTAGAACTGCTCGGCACGCGTGTACTCCAGCTTCACCGGGCGGCGAAGGCGCAGCGCCGCGAGGACCACGATGTCCTCGACCAGCATCTCCTGCTTGCCGCCGAATCCACCGCCGACCCGGCCCGCGACCACCCGTACCTCGTCCGGCGGCAGATCGAAGAGCGCGCACAGGGCGCGGCGGGTCAGGAACGGGGTCTGGGTGCTGGACCGCACGGTCAGCCGCTCGCCCTCACCCTCTTCCTTCGGCTCGAAGTACGCGAGCGCGCCGTGCGTTTCGAGGCTGGCGTGCTGGACGCGCTGGGTGCGGAACGTTTCCTCGTACACGGTGTCCGCCTCGGCGAAGCCGTCCTCGACCGAGCCGATCTCGCCGTGGACCTCGCCGACGACGTTGTTCTCGGGCCGGGCGATGCGCGACGCGGGCCCCTTGTCATGGATGACGGGCGCGCCCGGCCGCATCGCCTCCTCGGGATCGACGACGAACGGCAGCTGCTCGTACGTCACTTCGACGCGTCGGCAGCCTTCCTCGGCCGCGGCCTCGCTGTCGGCGACGACCGCGGCGACCCGCTGGCCGATGTAGCGGACGGTGTCGTCGAGCAGCCGGGTGTCGTCGGGGTCCTCGGTGGGATGTTCGTGGCGGGCGCTCGAATAGAGCCGCTCCGGGGCGTCGTGGTGGGTGAGGACGAGGTGGACGCCGGGGACGCGCAGGGCGGCGGCGGTGTCGATCGCGGCGATCCGGGCGTGCGGATGCGGGGAGCGCAGCAGCTTCATGTGCAGCAGCCCGGGAACGTCGACGTCGAAGGTGTAGCGGGCGGTACCGGTGACGACCTGCGGCCCGGCCGGCGCCCCGAGGTTGCGGCCGACGGCCTGGCCCGCGCACGGCCGCTCGGTGTGCCGCACTCCGCGTACGGCGTCCTCGACGGCGCGGTAGCCGGTGCAGCGGCAGATGTTCCCCTTGAAGGCGCGCGGCAGATCGGCGAGTTGATCGTCGTCGAGCGCGGCGGTGGTCATGAGGAACCCGGCGGTGCAGAACCCGCACTGGAAGCCCTGGGCGTCGAGGAACTTCTGTTGTACGGGGTGGAGTTCGCCGTCCCGCGCCAGGCCCTCGACGGTGGTGACGGACCTGCCATCGGCCCGTACGGCCGGATACAGACAGCTGTGCACGGGCTCGCCGTCCACATGCACCGTGCAGGCCCCGCAGTCCCCGGCGTCGCACCCCTTCTTCACCCCGAACCAGCCGCGCTCGCGCAGATACGTGCGCAGGCACTGGCCGGGGCGGGGTTCGGCGTCGAACTGTCGGTTGTTCACGTCGATCTGATACGTCATCACATACCTCGGCGGTAGTCAGGGGCTTCGCTGTCGGTCAGCTCACGGCGGATCTCCTCCGCGAAGCGCAGGGCCATGTGGCGGCGCCAGGCCGGCAGGCCGTGGATGTCGTCGAACCAGTCGTCGTCGCCGACGGCCCACTCGATCGCGCCGCGCAGCCGGTTCGCGTCCGGCGGCAGCGGGAACCAGAACCGGAACGGGCGCACGGTGGCGGCGGTGACCGTGACCGTGAGCGAGCCGTCGCCGGGGTCGAGCGTGCCGATGACGAGCGCGCCGGATCGGCCGAGTCCATACAACGACGCCTGCCGGAAGGCCGTACGGCAGCGCAGGGCGCGGGCGGGAAGGGTCACCGAGCGCAGCAGTTCGCCCGGGGCCAGGTCCTTGCGCCCGGCCCCGACGACGAAGTCGGCGACCTTGACGCGGCGCAGCGAGCCGTCCTGGGCCTGGAGCAGACAGATGCCGTCGAGCGCGGCGGTCAGCGAGATCATCGGCCCGGCGGGCAGGCCGTTGCAGAGGTTTCCGCCGACCGTCGCCATGTTCCAGATCTTGAAGGAGGCGAGGAAGGCGCGGCAGCACTGCTCGAAGAGGGGCGCGGCCGGGCTGTGCAGCTGCTTTCCGAAGCGGGAGAGCTCGGCGATGGTGCAGGTCGCGGCGATCTCGACCGAGCCGTCCGGCAGGCGGCGCACCGGCTCCCACCCCATCCGGCCGAGGTCGACGAGCCGACGCAGCTGCGGCTGGGGCTCCGAGAAGAGGTAGGTGCCGCCGCCCAGCCAGGCGTCGCCGGGCCGCCAGGGCCCGCGCCGGCGGGCGTCGCACACCTCGACGACCGTGTTCAGATCCATGGCTCCGCACCGTCTCCCCTGTACCCGCCGCCGCGTTCGGCCGCCGTGTTCCAGCCAGTGAAGCCCGGGCGCACGGCCGGAAACGACTGGTGCGGCACACGGAAAACATCCCAGCCGTACGATCACGAACTGGAGGATCAACCAGGAGGCATTCGTTCTCCTTCAACTGGCATTGGACTGGCATTTACGATGTCGGAACTCGCACTCGCCTCGTGAATGTGAGAAGCCGGGCCGTCCGCCCGGCAGCCGCGCAAGGAGCCAGAGCATGCACGTCGGACACCTCCTCCAGCTCGACAGCCTCGACCTCGCCCTGCTGTGGGGCGAGGAGCCGCTCCTGGGCCGCGAGATCAGCGGCGTCACCGCCACCGATCTGGAGGACCCGGCGCGCTTCCTCCAGGAGGGCGAGATCGTGCTGAGCGGACTGGTGTGGTGGAGCCCGGGCGACGACCGCGTCAGGACCGACCGCTTCGTCTCGGCCCTGCGCACGGCGGGCGCGACCGCGCTGCTCGCGGGCGAGGAGACGCATGGCGCGGTCCCGGCCGACCTGGTCGACTCCTGCCGCGAGCACCGCGTCCCGCTCCTGTCGGTGCCCGCGCGGACCAGCTTCCGCGCGATCACCGAGGCGGTGTATCTGCGCCAGTGGGGCGACCTCAGCCGCCTGCCCGCGCCGCACTACGCGCTGCCCGAGAACGTACGCACCGAGCTCAGCCGGCTCCTCGACCGCGGCGCTGACCCCGGCGAGCTCCTGGACCGCGCGTTCTCCCCGCTCGGCGCACCGCCCTGCTATCTGCTGACCAGCAGCGGCCGTACGGTCGCCCGCACCCCGTCGGCGCCGCCCCTGCCCGCCCGGCGCGCGGCCCTCGGCCTGCGCGGCAGCTCCGGCGTGACCCTGCGGATCCGGGCCGACAGCGGCCCGTACGACACCTGGCATCTGCATCTGCCGGAGGCGGCGGACGTCCCGCCGCGTGTGCTGCACGAGATAGCCGAGATCGTCGCCCAGTCGCGGGACGACCACGACCGCCGCAGGACGGCGGGGCGCCGGGCGCAGGACGAGTTGATGACATTGATCGCGTCAACTCATGACGACGTCAAGGCGGTTGAGCTCGCGCTGGCGGCGTGCGGGCTCCCGGCCGAGGGGCCGTACCGCGTCCTGGCGGCGACACTCGACACCGAGGTGGCCGTCGACGCCCTCACGGAGGCGCTGAGCCACTTCGCGGCGCCGTTCGCGGTCGGGGCGGCACCGGACGGCGGGGCGATCGCGGTCGCCCACGCACCGGACGCCGACTGGTCCCAACTGGCCGCAGCCTGGCCCCTGTTGGAGGACTGTCGCCCAGACGTTCCCCTGCATGCCGGGGCGAGCGCGCCCGTGGAGGCGTCGGAGCTCGGCGCGGCGCTGGGGCAGGCGCGTTACGCGCTCGCGGCGGCCAGGACCGCGTCGCCCGGCGGCGCGAGGGTCACGGCGGTCGAGGACCTGTCGACCCTGGAGTCGCTGCTGGCGGGAGTCCCGGCGGACGTGAGGGCGGCGTACTGCGCCCGCACCCTGGGCCCGCTGCTCAAGGCGGACACCACCTCCCACGCCACACTCCTCGAAACACTGGAGGTCTTCCTGGCGCACAACTGCTCGTGGGCACGGACGGCCGAGGCGCTGCATCTGCACGTCAACACGGTCCACTACCGCATCGAGCGGATCGAACTGCTCACCGGCCGCGACCTGTCGCGCCTGGACCACAAACTGGACCTGCGGGCGGCGCTGCTGTGCAGATGAGCCGCCGGTCGTCACGTCACATCAACATGCACGTTGGTCGACTTGACCCGTGCGGTGACGGTCACCCCGACCTCGATGCCGAGCTCGTCCACGGACTCGCGGGTCACCAGCGAGACCACGCGGTGCGGCCCGCACTGGATCTCCACCTGCGCGGCCACGTCGTCGACGACCACGGCGGTCACGATCCCGACGAACGAGTTCCGCACCGAGGTGGCCACCGGGCCCGCCACCTCGTGCTGCCCGGCGGCCCGCTCCCGGGCGAACCCGGCGAGCCCGACCCCGTCGATCACCCGGTTCCCGGTACCGTCCCGCTCCATCCGCAACCGCCCGCCATCGGCCCACCGCCGAACGGTCTCGGAACTCACACCCAGCAGCCGCGCTGCCTGGCCAATGCTGTAGGTCGGCACGGGGAGCACTCTAGGGGGCGGGGCGGTGGGACCGGCGGGTGGGCACGGGGACCGCACCCACCCTCAGTCCGCCGAAGGTCAGGCGTCTTCCTTCACGGGCTCAAGGATCGCCACGCACTCCACATGATGCGTCATCGGGAAAAGGTCGAACGCGCGCAGCGTGCGGACCTTGTAGCCGCCCGTCGCGAAGTACGCCAGGTCGCGGGCCAGGGCCGCCGGGTCGCAGGCGACGTAGGCGATGCGGCGGGCGCCCAGGCCCGCGAGGTACTTCACCGTCTGCTTGCCCGCGCCCGCGCGCGGCGGGTCGAGGACGATCAGGTCGGCCTCGCTGATCTTGGTGCGGGGCAGGACCTGCTCGACCTTGCCCTGCTCGACGCGGACGCGGGGCAGGTCCGCGAGGTTGTGGCGGGCGTCCTCGACCGCGCGCTTGGAGGACTCGATGCCCAGCACCGCGCCCTGCTCGCCGACACGCTCGGCGAGCGCACCCGTGAACAGGCCCACGCCGCAGTACAGGTCGAGCGCCATCTCGCCCTTGCGCGGCATCAGGCCCTGCATCACGGCCTTGATCAGGGTGTTCGCGGCCTGCGGGTGGACCTGCCAGAAGCCGCCCATGCCCACGCGGTAGGTGCGCGCGTCGGCGTTCTCACCGGCGCGCTCGCGCACGAACGCGCGGCCGTGCACACGGTGCACACCGCCGTCCTTCTCCTCCACGCGCAGGACCGAGACCGGCTTGTCGAGCTCGACCAGCGGGAGACGGCCGCCGGGGCGCGGGGTCAGGACCACCTGGCGGTCGTGCGAGCCCGTCGCGGCGATCGCCTCGACCGACTCCATCTGAGGCCACTCGCGCTTCTCGATGCCGAGCTCGGTGACTCCGGGCGCGGCGATCATGCAGTGGTCGATCACCTGGACGTCGTGCGAGCGGTGCTTGCGCAGGCCCGCCCGGCCGTCCTCGTCGATGGCGTACTGGACGCGGGTGCGCCACGCCGGGACCTGGCCGGCGGGCAGCTTGTCGCCCTCGGCGGGCATGACCGTGCCGTCCCAGCCGACGTCCTCGGGGGTGAGCCCGGCGAGCCGCTGGAGCTGCTCGGTGATCACCTCGCCCTTGAGGCGGCGCTGGGCGCCGGGCTTGGCGTGCTGCCAGTCGCAGCCGCCGCACTTGCCGGGGCCCGCGAACACACACGGAGCCTCCACGCGGTCCTTCGACGCTTCGAGGATCTGGACGGCGTCGGCGCGCAGGAAGCGGGAGTCCTCCTCGCCCTCGGTCACCCGGGCCACGATCTTCTCGCCCGGCAGCGCGTGCCGGACGAACAGGACCCGGCCCTGCTCCGTGCGGGCGATGCAGTGGCCGCCGTGCGCGACAGGGCCGACCTCGACCTCGTACTCCTCCCCGACGAGCGAAGACGAAGAGGAAGACGAGGAATCGGACTCGTTCTGCATGACGGGGGGACTCCAGAGGTACCAGGGATGAGGGGCCGCCGCCCGCGTGCGGACGACAGCCCCTCAGTCTACGTGTGCCGATCGATGACGCCGACCGCTCGCCTCATGAAGCCGAAGCCGCGGCCGCCGGACCCGCCGCTCACTTCTTGCCGCTCTGCTCCTTCGACCGCTGCTGCCCGACCGGGCCGCGGCGCACCGAGCCCGGCGCGTTCCACTCCTGCCGCCTGCGGGCCCGCATCTTGGCGGCCTCGGAGGACTGGAGCTGGTACGGGACGGACGTCACCATCACGCCGGGCGTGAAGAGCAGTCGGCCCTTGAGGCGCAGGGCGCTCTGGTTGTGCAGCAGGTGCTCGTACCAGTGGCCCACCACGTACTCGGGGATGTAGACGCTCACCGCGTCGCGCGGGCTCTCGCGGCGCAGGCCCCTGACGTACTCGATGACCGGGCGGGTGATCTCGCGGTACGGCGAGTCGATGATCTTCAGCGGTACGTCGATGCCGCGCCGCTCCCACTCCTCCTTGAGCGCCTTCGTCTCCTCCGCGTCCACGCTGACGCTGATCGCCTCCAGCTGGTTGGCGTGAAGCAGCTTGGCGTAGGCGAGGGCGCGCAGGGTGGGCTTGTGGAGCTTGGAGACGAGGACCACGGAGTGCACACGCGAGGGGCGCACGTACTCGTCCGGGCGCTCCTCGGCCGCCGCGATCTCGTCCGAGACCTTGTCGTAGTGCTTCCGGATCGCGGTCATCGTCCCGTAGAAGATCACCATGCCCAGCAGGGCGACCCAGGCGCCGTGGGTGAACTTGGTGGCGAGGACGACTACCAGGACCAGGCCGGTGAAGAAGGCGCCGAAGGTGTTGATCGCACGGGAGCGGACCATGTGGCGGCGCTTGGCCGGGTCCTGCTCGGTGGCCAGGTGCCGGTTCCAGTGCCGGACCATGCCGGTCTGGCTGAGCGTGAAGGAGACGAAGACGCCGACGATGTAGAGCTGGATCAGCCGGGTCGAGTCGGCGCCGTATATCACCGTGAGCAGGGCCGCGGCCCCGGCGAGCAGCACGATGCCGTTGGAGAACGCGAGCCGGTCGCCGCGGGTGTGCAGCTGGCGCGGCAGGTAGCGGTCCTGCGCGAGGATCGAGCCGAGCAGCGGGAAGCCGTTGTACGCGGTGTTCGCGGCCAGGAACAGCACCAGCGCGGTCGCGGCGGCCAGGATGATGAAGAGGAAGCTGCCCTTGCCGAAGACGGCCTCGGCGACCTGCGAGATCACCGGGTTCTGCACATAGCCGTCGCCGACCGGGACGCCGTTGCTGAGCAGGTCGGAGGCGGGCTTCTCGGCCATCCGCACCTTGGTGACCATGGCCAGCGCGATGATGCCGCAGAACATGGTGACCGCGAGGCCGCCCATGAGGGCGAGCGTGGTCGCGGCGTTCTTCGACTTCGGCTTGCGGAAGGCGGGGACGCCGTTGCTGATCGCCTCGACGCCGGTGAGCGCCGCGCAGCCGGAGGAGAAGGCGCGCAGCAGCAGGAAGACGAGCGCGAAGCCCGCGAGTCCCTTGTGCTCGGCGTGGACGGTGTAGTCGGCCGTCGGGGCCTTCATGGTGTCGCCCAGAGCCATGCCCCGGAAGGCACCCCACGCGATCATGATGAAGACGCCGCCGACGAACACATAGGTCGGGATGGCGAAGAGCTTGCCCGACTCCTTGACCCCGCGCAGGTTCATCAGCGTGAGCAGCACGATGACGACCACGGCGCAGAGCACCTTGTGCTCGACGACGAAGGGGACCGCCGAGCCGAGGTTCTCGATGCCGGAGGCGATCGAGACGGCGACGGTCAGGACATAGTCGACGAGAAGCGCGCTGGCCACCGTGAGCCCGGCCTTGGGGCCGAGGTTGGTGGTGGCGACCTCGTAGTCGCCGCCGCCGCTGGGGTAGGCGTGCACGTTCTGCCGGTACGAGGCGACCACGGTGAACATCAGCACCACGACCGCGACCGCGATCCAGGGGCTGAAGTGGTACGCCGACACACCCGCCACGGAGAGCACCAGGAGGACTTCTCCGGGTGCGTACGCAACGGACGAGAGCGGGTCGGACGCGAAGACGGGGAGCGCGATGCGCTTGGGGAGGAGCGTTTCTCCCAGCTTGTCGCTGCGCAGCGCCCGGCCGATCAGGATCCGTTTGGGCACGTCGGTCAGTTTGGACACAACAGAGAAGCGTAAGGGTTCCGTATGGAGGTCTTGACCCGGCCCACCCCCATACGCTTCACCAGCGGGCACCGGGGGAAGTACGGACGCTGATGAGTGCATCCCGCCGCTCGCCGCATAAGCTCGTCACCGGGCACCGCCGAGAAGGAAGTATGTGAGGGGACGTGCACATCGTCATCATGGGCTGCGGGCGAGTGGGAGCCGCTCTCGCGCAGACCTTGGAGCAGCAGGGGCACACGGTCGCCGTGGTCGACCAGGACCCCACGGCCTTCCGCAGGCTCGGTTCCGGGTTCGGCGGGCGCCGGGTCACCGGTGTCGGCTTCGACCAGGACACCCTGCGGGAAGCCGGGATCGAGGAGGCGGGCGCGTTCGCGGCCGTCTCCAGCGGCGACAACTCCAACATCATCGCGGCCCGGGTGGCCCGTGAGATGTTCGGGATCGAGAACGTCGCGGCCCGTATCTACGACCCGCGCCGCGCCGAGGTCTACCAGCGGCTCGGCATTCCCACGGTCGCCACGGTCAGCTGGACCGCCGACCAGATGCTGCGGCGGCTTCTGCCGTCCGGCGCCGAACCGCTGTGGAGCGACCCGAGCGGCGCGCTCCAGCTGGCGGAGGTGCACACCTCCACCGCCTGGATCGGCCACAAGATCAGCAAGTTGCAGGAGGAGACCGGCGTACGCGTCGCCTTCCTCACCCGGCTGGGCGAAGCGGTACTGCCGAGCTCCCAGACGGTTCTGCAGGAGGGCGACCTGGTCCACGTGATGATGCGTGCGGACGAGGTCGAGAAGGTCGAGGCGGCCTTCGCCCAGGGTCCCGAGGAGGGCGGTCACTGATGCGCGTCGCGATTGCCGGGGCCGGCGCGGTGGGTCGTTCCATCGCGGGCGAGCTGCTGGAGAACGGCCACGAGGTACTGCTCGTGGACAAGGCGCCCACCGCCATCTCGGTGGAGCGGGTGCCGCAGGCGGAGTGGCTGCTCGCCGACGCCTGCGAGATCACCTCGCTGGACGAGGCGGCGCTGCAGCGCTGCAACGTGGTCATCGCGGCCACCGGCGACGACAAGGTGAACCTGGTCGTCTCGCTGCTCGCGAAGACCGAGTACGGCGTGCCGCGCGTGGTCGCCCGGGTCAACAACCCGAAGAACGAGTGGCTGTTCAACGAGTCGTGGGGCGTCGACGTCGCCGTCTCGACCCCGCGTCTGATGTCGGCGCTGGTCGAGGAGGCGGTGAGCGTCGGCGACCTCGTACGGCTGCTGCGCTTCAGCCACGGCGACGCCAACCTCGTCGAGCTGACGCTGCCGCCGGAGTCGGCGCTGGCGGGCACTCAGGTCGGCGATGTCGCCTGGCCCGAGGACACCTCGCTGGTCACCATCATCCGGGGCACCCGGGTGCTCACTCCGCAGTCGGAGGAGACCCTGGAGGCGGGCGACGAGCTGCTGTTCGTGGCCGCGCAGGCCCGCGAGGAGCAGCTGGAGGACCTGCTGTCCGTGCGGCGAGAGGGCTCTGCGAGCTGACGCTCCCTCACAGCAAGCGGAGGGGCCGGGAGTACGTCACGTACTCCCGGCCCCTCCGCTATTGCGCCGTCGTCTGGCTGCGGGCCGTCTGTGGCTGGTCGCGCAGTTCCCCGCGCCCCTATTGGGCCGCGTCAGCGGCCTTGGCCGCCTTCGCCGCTTCCTCCTCGGCCTCCATCTCCGCGAACACGTCGATGGGCGGCGGGGCCTTGGCGAGGAAGATCCAGGTCAGCCAGACCGCGAGCAGGAACGGCGGGATCTTCAGGGCGATCAGTACCCAGCCCAACTGGGAGGTGTTGGCCCACCAGTAGAGCGGGAACAGGACCGCGCACTTGGCGAGCAGGATCAGGCCCCAGGCCCAACTCGCCTTCGCGTACGCCTTCTTGCGGCCCGGGTTGCGGGTCCGCCAGGACAGGTTCTCCTTGAAGACCGGGCCCAGGATCAGGCCGATCAGCGGGACGCCGAAGAGCGTCGTCACCAGATACGCGACAGCCAGGCCCAGCGTGTAGAGCATGCCCGGCAGATAGAAGTCCTTCGCGTTGCCGGTCATCATCGCGAAGACCACGCCGAAGGCGACTCCGAAGACGCCGCTGAAGGCGTGCTTGACCGTGTCCTTGCGGGCCAGGCGGACCACCAGGAGCAGCAGCGAGACCGCGACGGCGGCGATCGCCGAGCTGTGCAGGTCCTTGTTGACCGTGAAGATCGTGACGAAGAGGAGCCCGGGCAGGCACGTCTCCACCATGCCGCGCACGCCGCCGAACGCCTCGAAGAGGGCTGCCTCGGTGACGGCCTTGGCGTCCGCGTCGGCGTCGGGCGCGGTGCGCGCGTGCCGTGCGGCGGTCGTGGTGGTCGGCTTGTCGACTGACGTCACCGGCTACTCCTGTCCGAGCGGTCGCAGTTCGTATTTGGGGTTGAACAGCACCCGCCGGCCGTGACTCATCGAGATCCGGCCCGAGGCGATGAGCTTGCGGCCGGGCTCGATGCCCACGATCGAGCGCCGTCCCAGCCACACCACGTCCAGCGG
The DNA here is from genome assembly GCF_014596475.1 of Streptomyces sp. CBMA152. GTDB lineage: Bacteria > Actinomycetota > Actinomycetes > Streptomycetales > Streptomycetaceae > Streptomyces. Next base: position 150,120 of record NZ_MECJ01000024.1, read on the forward strand.
GGCGGTGCCGTCGAAGAGCTCGGCCTCCAGCGCCGGAACGCCCGCCCTCGGACGCAGGGTGACCGTCCGCAAGGTACCAGTCACCTTGACGATCTGGCGGTCGTCGCAGTCGGAGATGCGTGTGCACCCCGTGGCCTGCGTGTCCTCCTGCAGTTCCGCGGAGTGCAGCTCCTCCTGCGAGGTGGACAGCCGGTCGAGCATCCGGCGGAACCGCCCCGCGCGCTTCTCGGTCCCAAGGTCAGCACTCATACAGAAAGCGTACCGGCCCCCACCGACACGGGAGCAGCCCGCGCCATCCTTCGCCCACGCCCCGGGCAGGCCGGGCCCCCGCCCGCGCTCACGCCTCGAAGCGGTACCCCATCCCCGGCTCGGTGATGAAGTGCCTGGGGTGCGCCGGGTCCAGCTCCAGCTTGCGGCGCAGCTGGGCCATGTAGACGCGCAGATAGTTCGTCTCGGTGCCGTAGGAGGGGCCCCAGACCTCCTGGAGGAGCTGCTTCTGGCTGACCAGGCGGCCGGTGTTGCGCACCAGCACCTCCAGGAGGTGCCACTCGGTGGGGGTCAGGCGTACGTCGCGGCCGTCCCGGTTGACCTTCTTCGCGGCCAGGTCGACGGTGAAGCCCTCGGTCTCCACGGTCACCACGTCGTCCGCGCCCTCGCCCCCGACCGGCTCGGCCCGCCGTACGGCGGCGCGCAACCGGGCCAGCAGCTCGTCCATGCCGAACGGCTTGGTGACGTAGTCGTCGGCGCCCGCGTCCAGCGCCTCCACCTTCTCGTCCGAGGTGTGGCGGGCCGAGAGCACCAGGATCGGGACCCGGGTCCAGCCGCGCAGCCCCTTGATCACCTCGACGCCGTCCATGTCGGGCAGGCCGAGGTCGAGGACGACCACGTCGGGGTGGCGGGCGGCGGCGAGCTGGAGCGCGGTCGCCCCGTCGGGGGCCGCGTCCACCTCGTACTTCCGTGCCTTGAGATTGATCACCAGCGCTCGGACGATCTGCGGCTCGTCGTCCACCACGAGCACCCGGGTCATGCGGGTCCTGCTTTCTGTCGGGGGCCGCGGGTCACGAGGTGACCTGGGCGGAGAGATCGGCGACGACCGGGCTGGGGCCGGGCACCGCCTTGAGGGTGAGAACCATGGTCATACCGCCGCCGGGGGTGTCCTCAGCGGTGAGGGTGCCGCCCATCGACTCGACGAATCCCCGGGCGACGGCGAGCCCCAGTCCGACGCCGGCGCCGCGCGGAGCGTCACCGTACCGCTGGAAGGGCTCGAAGATCCGCTCTTTGCTCTCGTCGGGCACGCCGGGGCCGCGGTCGGCGACGCGCACCTCGACGCGGTCGCCGAGCGCGCTGGCGCCGACGACGACGGGCACGGCGTCGGGGCTGTACTTGACGGCGTTCTCGACGATGTTGGCCACCGCCCGCTCCAGGAGCCCGGGGTCGACGGCGACCATCGGTAGGGTCTCCGGGATGTCCAGCTCGACGCTGTCCTCGGGGACGCCGCCGAGCGCCATCGGGACCACCTCGTCGAGGTCGATCTCGCGGATGATCGGAACGACGGTGCCGGTGTTGAGGCGGGACATGTCGAGCAGGTTGCCGACGAGGTGGTCAAGCCGGTCGGCGCCGTGCTCGATGCCCGCGAGCAGCTCGGCCTCGTCCTCCTCGGACCACTCGACGTCGCCGGAGCGCAGCGAGGTGACGGCGGCCTTGATGGAGGCGAGCGGGGTGCGCAGGTCGTGGCTGACGGCGGCGAGCAGCGCGGTGCGGATGCGGTTGCCCTCGGCGAGCTTGCGGGACTCCTCGGCCTCGTCCACCAGTCGCTGGCGGTCCAGGACGACGGCGGCCTGGGCGGCGAAGGCGCCGAGCACCCGGCGGTCCTCGGCGGGCAGTACGCGGCCGCTCAGGGCGAGCGCCATGTGGTCGCCGACGGGCATGTCGACATCGGCGTCCTCGGGGCGGGCGACGGGGTGCGGCCCGACGCTGCCCGCGCAGGTCCACGGCTCGACGTCGCTCGCGCGCTCAAGCAGGGCCACCGACTCCATGGCGAAGGTCTCGCGGACCCGCTCCAGGAGGGCGTCCAGGGTGGTCTCGCCGCGCAGCACGCTGCCCGCCAGGAACGACAGGATCTCGGACTCGGCGCGCAGCCGGGCCGCCTGATGGGTGCGGCGGGCCGCCAGGTCGACGACGGAGGCCACCGAGACCGCCACGAACACGAAGATCACGATGGCGACGATGTTCTTCGGGTCGGCGATCGTGATCTTGTGGATCGGCGGCGTGAAGTAGTAGTTCAGCAGGAACGAGCCGACGGCCGCCGAGGCGAGCGCCGGGACCAGTCCGCCGAGCAGCGCCGCGGCCACCGTAAGCGTCAGGAACAGCAGCATGTCGTTGGCGAGCCCGAGGTCCGCGTCGACGTTGGTGAGCAGGATGGACAGCAGCACCGGCCCGATGACCGCGGCCGCCCAGCCCCAGATGATCCGGGCCCGCCCGAGCCGCGCACCGCGCGCCACCGGCAGCCCGCGCCCCTTGGCCACCTCTTCGTGGGTGACGATGTGGACGTCGAGGTCGGGCCCCGAGTCCCGGGCGACGGTCGCGCCCACGCCCGGCCCGAACACGTACTGCCAGGCCTTGCGGCGGCTGGAGCCGAGGACGATCTGGGTGGCGTTGACGCCCCGGGCGAACTCCAGGAGCGAGGCGGGCACGTCGTCGCCTATGACGTGGTGAAAGGTTCCGCCGAGGTCTTCGACCAGGGTGCGCTGGACGGCCAGCTCCTTCGGCGAGGCCGAGGTCAGGCCGTCGCTGCGGGCCACGTACACCGCGAGGATCTCGCTGCCGGAGCCCTTGGCGGCCATCCGGGCCGCGCGCCGGATCAGGGTGCGGCCCTCGGGCCCGCCGGTCAGACCGACGACGATCCGCTCGCGGGCCTGCCAGGTGGAGCGGATGTTGTGCTCGCCCCGGTACTGCTGGAGGTATTCGTCGACCCGGTCGGCGACCCACAGCAGCGCGAGCTCGCGCAGCGCGGTCAGATTGCCGGGGCGGAAGTAGTTGGACAGGGCCGCGTCGACCTTGTCGGACTTGTATATGTTGCCGTGCGCCATGCGGCGGCGCAGCGCCTGCGGCGACATGTCGACCAGCTCGATCTGGTCCGCGCGCCGCACCACCTCGTCGGGCACGGTCTCGCGCTGGCGTACGCCGGTTATCGACTCGACGACGTCGCCGAGCGACTCCAGATGCTGGATGTTGACGGTCGAGACGACGTCGATGCCCGCCTGGAGCAACTCCTCGACGTCCTGCCAGCGCTTGGTGTTGCGCGAGCCGGGGACGTTGGTGTGGGCGAGCTCGTCGACCAGGGCGACCGCGGGTCTGCGCTCCAGGACGGCGTCGACGTCCATCTCGGTGAAGGCCGAGCCGCGGTACTCGATGTCGCGGCGCTGGATCTGCTCCAGGCCGTGCAGCATCACCTCGGTGCGCGGGCGGCCGTGGTGCTCCACGAATGCGACCACGCAGTCCGTGCCGCGCTCCACGCGCCGGTGGCCCTCGGACAGCATCGCGTACGTCTTGCCGACGCCCGGTGCCGAACCGAGGTATATCCGAAGCTTGCCGCGTGCCATGGCCCCATTGTCTTTCAGAAAAACGCTGCGTACGCGCTGCCGACCTTACGGCCACTGATCCGGGCAAATCGGACCGGGGGGCGGTCTGGCGTGCGTATTGACGCGATTCTGATGTCGCAGGCGGGGCGGGGTGGCGTCAGCCGTGGTCGGTGATGCGTCTGTCAGCCGTGGTCGATGATCTGTCCGTCGCCGAGCTCCAGGACCCGGTCCGCGAGGCCCAGGAGCTGGTTGTCGTGGGTGGCGACGAGGACCGTGACACCCTCGCTGCGCACCACCGCGCGCAGCAGCTCCATCACCGCGAGCCCGGTCTCGGCGTCCAGCTGGCCGGTCGGCTCGTCGGCGATCAGGAGGGCGGGCCGGTTGGCGAGCGCACGGGCGATGGCGACGCGCTGCTGCTGGCCGCCGGAGAGCTCGCCGGGCCGCTGCTGGGCGTGGTCGGCGAGCCCGACGAGCCCGAGCAGCAGCTCCACGCGCGCGTCGCGCTCGGCGGGGTCGGTCCGGCGCAGCCGCATCGGCACACCTACGTTCTCGGCGGCGCTGAGGATCGGGATCAGTCCGAAGGACTGGAAGATGAAGCCGATACGGTCGCGGCGCAGTGCGAGGAGGCCGTCCTCGCCGAGCCCGGACAGATCCGTGGAGTCCACGGTGATGCTGCCGCCGTCGGGCCGGTCGAGCCCGCCGACCAGGTTGAGCAGGGTCGTCTTGCCGGAGCCGGAGCGGCCCTTGAGGGCGACGAGTTCGCCGCGCGGCACCTCGAAGGAGACCCCGCGCAGCGCGTGCACGGCCGCCGCGCCCTCCCCGTACGAACGGCGCAGGTCCTCGACGCGGACCATCGGCCCGGCGCCCGGCTCATCGGCGAGCGCCGTCGTGCCGCCGCGTCCGCTGGTGCTCTCGCTCATGCGCTCCCCCGTACGTACGTCCGTGATGCCCCGCCGGGCGCCAGTATGGGCAGATGGCGTCCGGCCGGGCAATGGACGGTTGTGGATCAGTTCGGGTTGTCGCCGTGCGTCAGCGTCTCCCAGGCGACGAAGAGGTTGTCGGAGCCGGCCGGACGGTTCTGCTCGGTGAGCGTCTGGGTGCGGGCCATGGCGATGCCGAGCCGGTTGTGCAGGGCGTTGTAGCCGACCTCGGTGACCGGGCCGAGGCCGCGCTTGACGCTGCCGCCGCAGAGCCAGCCGGGCACGGCCGCACCCAGTTCGTACGTGGACTGGAAGCCCAGCGCCTGCCGCAGCCGCTCGCCGACGTCCGTCGAGTAGAGGTCCTGGCCCTGGATACGGCTGGTCTCGGCGGTGTGCGAGATCGCGGAGATGCCGTATCCGGTGTGCGTGAAGTCGCGGCAGGTCTCCTGGGTGAGGCCGGTGACGAAGGTGGACTGCCCCTGCCAGTACTTGACGATCTTGTCCCGGGTGTCGAGGTGCTGGGAGGGCACGGTCTTGGGCAGCGCCCCGTCCGAGGCCAGGTAGACATAGGCGGCGGCGCGGGTGCGGAACCTGGCCATGGCCTTGTCGTACGAGGTCCGGTCGTCCAGGAAGACGGAGATGCCGACGGCGGCCTCCGTCATCGACAGCTCCCAGTTGCCGTTGGAGTTCGAGCCGTTGATCACCTCGGGCAGATAGACCGTGCGCAGCATGGTCGCGAAGCGGCCCTGGTTCGCCCAGCCACCGTCGTACGTCGCGCGGATGATCTCGGCGGCGCGCGGCCAGACCGAGCCCGCCCAGCCGGTCTGGAGGGGCGCGTTGGAGTTGGTGTGACTCGTGATCACACCCGACCAGGCGTCCATGAGCTCGATCGCCTTCTTCGCGTACCGGCTGTCCTGGGTGATGTACCAGGCGAGCGCGTCGGTGTACGCGGCGAGGGCGTCCTCGCGCTCGTCCGTGCAGCCGTAGTTGGGGTTGGAGTACGAGCCGCACTCCACGACGGCGCGTGGCTTGGGGGTGCGGGCGAGGTCGGCGTACGGGCTCGCCGCCAGCTGGTCGTACGCGCTCTTCCAGGGCTGGGCGCCCGCGGCCACCTGGCGGCGGGCGAAGTCGAGCTGGGGCCTTGAGACGAGGACTCCGGGGTGGACGAAGGTGGCGTCCGCCGCCGTGGCGGGACGGGCCGTGGTGCCGAGCCCGGCGGTGAGGGCGCCGAGTACCGCTGTGACGGCGAGCAGCGCGCCTATGGCTCGGCGCCTGCGGTGGGGGGCACGCGGGGGTTTGCGCAGGGGCATGTGAGGGCCATCCGTTCTTGTACGTGAACGATGGGCGTCCTTTTGAACGCTCGCGATGGCCCGTGAACCTAGGGCTCGGCTATGGACACGTCAAGAATGTGCGCCCAATGCTCCACTGGTGATGTTGTCGTGCGACTGCGGACCGCCTTGGGCTGGTCGCGCAGTTCCCCGCGCCCCTTATAGGCACCACGCAATCGGCACCACGCGCGGTCGGCGATGGCCCCGCGCTCCTCAAGAAAAGGCCGATGGGCCGCACCCCCCATAGGGGTACGGCCCATCCTTGTGAACCCGTTTCGGGTCAGCGCACCTCGGTGATTTCCGGGCCGCGCTGGAGCTGGCCCATTCCGCCGGAGAAGCGGGAGCCCTCCTGCTCCTCCTGCTGGACGCCGTCGGGCATCATCTGCGCGTCGTCCGGGAGCTTCAGGACGATCGGGTCGCGCGGGGCCATCGGGCCCTCGCCGCGGACGACGACCGTGTCCTGGAAGATCTGCTCAAGCAGCCCGGCCGCCTGCGGCTGCACCGCGCCCTGGCCGGAGATGACACCGCGCAGGAACCAGCGCGGGCCGTCCACACCCACGAAGCGGACCAGCTGGACCCCGTTGGTCCCGTCCGGCAGCTGCACCGGCACCTGGGCCCGCAGCTCCCAGCCCAGCGGACCCTCGACCTCGTCGATGATCCCGCCCTGCTGGGTGATGCCGGAGGCGATCTCCTCGCGGACCTCGCCCCAGATCCCCTCGTTCTTGGGGGCCGCGAAGGCCTGCAGCTGCACCGCGCTGTCGCGCAGCACGACGGTGGCCGCCACGATCGCGTCGCCCGCGACCTCGACCCGCAGCTCCATCCCCTCGACCCCGGGGACGAACAGGCCGCCCAGGTCGACCCGGCCCTCGCCGGCCTCGGACACCTCGGAGATGTCCCACGGACCGTCCGGCCGGGGGGCCGGCGGCAGGTTCACCCTGCGCGGCTCGCCCTCTTCGGCCTTGTCATCGGCGTAGTCGGCATCTTCGGCGTCGATGCCGTCGACGACCTGCTCGGCCTCGCCCGCCATGTCCTCGGCGGATCCGCTCTTCTTGCGACGTCCGAACACGTCACTGTCCTTCCCGGTCGGATACGACCGAAGCGTATCGATTCCCACCCGTAGTGCCGCCCACGGCGGCATGACCGCCGGTGGAACCGAAGCCCCCCTCGGCCCGCGCCGAGCCGGGAAGCTCCGCCACCTCGTGGAAGCGCACCTTCTCGACCTGCTGGACGACCAGTTGGGCAATCCGGTCGAATCGCTCGAACCGCACGCTCTCGCGCGGGTCGAGATTGACCACGATCACCTTGATTTCCCCACGGTACCCGGCATCCACCGTCCCTGGGGCATTCACCAGGGCGACACCGCAGCGTGCGGCCAGGCCGGACCTCGGATGCACAAAGGCTGCGTACCCGTCGGGCAGGGCGATACTCACCCCCGTCGGCAGCACCGCCCGCTCCCCCGGAGCGAGTTCGGCGGCCTCGGTGGTGACGAGGTCGGCGCCCGCGTCACCGGGGTGCCCGTACGCCGGAATCGGCACCTCGGGGTCGACACGGCGGATGAGGACGTCTACGGGGTTACGGGTCACGGGTTCACCTCGAAGGCGCGGGCGCGCCTGACCTGGTCGGGGTCGGACATGACGGCCTGGATCTCCTCGGCGCGGCCGTTCTCGATGAAGTGGTCCACCTTCACCTCGATGAACAGCGCGTCGGCCCGGACCGCCACGGGCCCGTCGGGGCCGCCTATCCGGCCGGTCGCGGTGGAGTAGATCTTCCGTCCGGACACGGCGGTGACCTCGGCCTCCAGGAACAGCACGGTGTCCAGCGGCACCGGACGCACGAAGTCGGTCTCCAGGCGGCCGGTCACGGCGATGGTCTGGAGCAGCCAGTTCAGCGAGCCGAGCGTCTCGTCGAGCGCGGTGGCGAGCACGCCGCCGTGCGCGAGGCCGGGGGCGCCCTGGTGGGCGGGGCGCACGGTGAACTCGGCGGTCACCCGCACGCCCTCACCGGCCCGCGCCTGGAGGTGCAGCCCGTGGGGCTGCCCGCCACCGCAGCCGAAGCAGTGCTCGTAGTGCGCGCCGAGCAGCTCTCCGGGGGCGGGCGCGTCGGGGTGCCTGACCGGCGGCGCGGCGTCGGCCGGGGGCGTCAGGGACGCAGATCTAGCAGTCACAGCCGCTGACCTTACCCGCGGTCCCGGGCGCGAAGCGCGTCGTGCCAAGCTTGCTGTCATGCAGCCGAACGCCCCTCAGTACACCGAACGCCTCACCGCGCCCCGCTCCTGGTGGATGATCGCCGCCCTGGTGGGTGTCGCGTGCGCGCTGATGCTGCTGCCGCTCGGCGGCCTGCCGCTCCTCGGTGGCCTCATCGGCGGCACGGCCGCGGCCGCCGTGGTGGTGAGTTCGTACGGCTCGGTACGCATCCGGGTGGTCGCGGGCACCCTGATCGCGGGCGACGCCCGGATCCCGGTGACGGCCCTGGGCGAGCCGGAGGTCCTGGACGCGGAGGAGGCCCGGGCCTGGCGCCTCCACAAGGCCGACCCCCGCGCGTTCATGCTGCTCCGCAGCTACATCCCGACGGCGGTCCGGGTAGAGGTCACGGACCCCGAGGACCCGACCCCGTACGTGTACCTCTCGACGAGGGACCCGCAGGCGCTGAAGGCGGCACTGGACGGGCTGAAGGCGTGAAGCTCGGCTAGCTGCCGAGTTCCTTGGGCAGCTCACCCGGCCGCAGCGGGTCGGTGGGCTGCTCCAGCGGAGGCAGCTCGGCCAGCGCATCCCACGGCACCTGCCGGGCCCGCAGATCGGCCCGCACCCGCGCGGCGACTTTCTTCGTATCGCGCCGGTTCATGACAGCGCCCACCGCCGCTCCCACCATGAACGGCGTGAGATTCGGCAGATTCCGCACCATGCGCTTGGTGATCTGCTGGCGCAGCTCACGCTTCATCTGCACGCCGAGCGCCGCATTGACGGTCGACGGCTTGGTCACCTGGACACCCCGCTCCTCGGTCCAGGACGTCAGATACGCCGTGGAGCGCTGGGTGAGATTGCCGGGCGGCCGCATTCCGTAGACCTCGTGGAGCTCGGCGATCAGCTTGAGCTCGATGGCCGCGACTCCGGTGACCTCAGCGGCAAGCTCGGCCGGCATCGCGGGCGGAACGGGCAGCATCGCGGCGGCGCCGATTCCCGCGCCCACCGCGGAGGTGGCGTTGGCCGCGCCCGCGATGAGTTTGTCGGCGATTTCCTCCGGGCCGAGGCCCGGAAACTGGGTGCGCAACGTGGTCAGGTCGCGCACCGGAATGCGCGGGGCGATCTCGATGACGCGGTCGGCGAGATGGCCGAGCCCCGCCTTCGCGCTCGCACCGCTCTTGCGCACCCCGTTCTTCAGTGCCGGTACGCCTTTGTCGACGGCGGCTTTTCTCAGGGCGCCCAGGCGTCGGGCCCCGGCCGCGGGCCCCGCCTGGTCGTCCAGTACTGCTTCGAGCGAGGCCGGCCGGCCCCGCTCGTCGTCACGTGCACGAGCGGCAGAGCTCACCGCGGGGAGGGCGGAGGGCTCGGTGGGCGTCTGGACGCCCTCTGCCGGGCCTGTGCCGCCCTGTGACGCCTCGGGCGTACCCGGGGCACCCTTTCGCCGGAACGGTCGCTTCCGGGGCGGTTCGGCGCCTTCCCCTCCTTCCACGGACGTGCCTGATCAGTCGCAGTCGCGGCAGATCGGCTGACCGTTCTTCTCCCGGGCCAGCTGGCTGCGGTGGTGCACGAGGAAGCAGCTCATGCAGGTGAACTCGTCGGCCTGCTTGGGCAGGACCCGAACGGCGAGTTCCTCGTTGGAAAGGTCCGCGCCGGGCAGTTCCATGCCCTCCGCGGCCTCGAAATCGTCGACGTCGACGGCCGAGGCCGACTTGTCGTTCCGCCGGGCCTTCAGTTCTTCAAGACTGTCGGAATCGACGTCGTCATCGGTCTTGCGTGGGGTGTCGTAGTCCGTTGCCATGTCGCTCTCCCCCTCTGGGTGGTTGCGGTGTCTCCAGCGCACGTAACGCGTGAGAGGCCGGACTTGTGCCCGACCCGAGGCGGAGATTTTGCCTCACATCAAGGTCTGTTACTCAATCGACACCCAGCCGCACTCCTCAAGAGTGATCGTCTTGGATGGCGATCGGGACCGTACACGGTCCGAATGTCGCACTTCACGGGCGTCACCCCGTGTACTTCCCGTGATCTCACCCCCCGGAAACCCGGACTTTTCCCGGTTTTCCGGCGGAGGCAATGATCACGGAGAGTAGATGGCCGGAAATTTGCCCTTGTGATTGATCACACACGGACACTTCCGGAACGGGTCCCGAAAATTCCGCTCAAAGCGAACTTCTCGACGGCATCGAAAAGCATCTCAAACTGGCATGGTGACACGCATCACGAGGCCGCCGCCCTCTCGGGGCTCCGCGATGATACGGCCTCCGTGGGCCCGCGCGACGGATCGCGCGATGGAAAGCCCGAGCCCGACCCCCTTGTCGCTGCCCGTGCGCTCCGTGCGCAGCCGTCGGAACGGCTCGAAGAGGTTGTCGATCTCGTACGCGGGAACCACCGGCCCCGTGTTCGAGACCAGCAGGACCGCCTGTCCCTGCTGGAGCTCGGTGGTCACCGACACCCAGCCGTCCTCGGGGACGTTGTAGCGCACCGCATTCTGCACCAGGTTCAGCGCGATCCGCTCCAGCAGGACGCCATTGCCCTGCACCACGGCGGGCGCCCGCTCGCCGCGGATCTCCACGCCCTTGGCCTCGGCCTCCCCGCGTGCCTGGTCGATGGCGCGCGAGGCGACCTCGGCGAGGTCGACGGGCTTGCGGTCGACGATCTCGTTGTCGCTGCGGGCGAGCAGCAGCAGGCCCTCCACCAGCTGCTCGCTGCGCTCGTTGGTGGCCAGCAGCGTCTTGCCGAGCTGCTGGAGCTCCACGGGCGCCCCGGGGTCGGAGAGATGGACCTCCAGGAGCGTGCGGTTGATCGCGAGCGGAGTTCTGAGCTCGTGCGAGGCGTTCGCCACGAACCGCTGCTGGGCGGTGAAGGCCCGCTCCAGGCGGTCCAGCATGTCGTCGAAGGTGTCGGCGAGCTCCTTGAGCTCGTCGTCCGGGCCGTCCAGCTCGATCCGCCGGGTCAGGTCGGTCCCGGCCACCCGGCGGGCGGTACGGGTGATCCGGCCCAGCGGCGACAGGACGCGGCCGGCCATCGCGTATCCGAACGCGAACGCGATGACGCTCAGGCCCACGAGCGCCATCAGCGAGCGGGTCAGCAGATCGTCCAGCGCGTGCTGGCGCTGCTCGGCGACGCACGCCTTCAGCGCGGCGTTCGCCTCGTCGGCCGACAGGCCGGGGGCGAGCGCCGGGCATGAGTTGCTGGTCAGCTGGATCTTGCTCTCGGGCAGCAGCTTGAACGGCAGATCGTTGGCCGTGTGCAGGGCGGCGGCCGCGAGCAGGTAGATGATCGAGAGCAGCAGGATGCCCGCGATCATGAACATGCCGCCGTAGAGCAGGGTGAGCCGTATCCGGATGGTCGGCCGCACCCATGGGAACGGAGGCTCGGCTCCCCTGGGGTCCCAGGTCGGTTTCGGTGGCGCCGTCGGTGGCGCGGGGGTCGTGGCCATCGGGGTCAGATCCGGTATCCCGAGCCCGGCACCGTGACGATGACGGGCGGCTCGCCGAGCTTGCGGCGCAGCGTCATGACGGTCACGCGCACCACGTTGGTGAACGGGTCGGTGTTCTCGTCCCACGCCTTCTCAAGCAGCTGCTCGGCCGAGACGACGGCGCCCTCGCTGCGCATCAGGACCTCCAGGACCGCGAACTCCTTCGGGGCCAGCTGGATCTCCTTGCCGTCGCGGAAGATCTCGCGCCGGTTCGGGTCGAGCTTGATGCCGGCCCGCTCCAGGATGGGCGGCAGCGGCACCGTCGTACGGCGGCCGAGCGCCCGCACGCGCGCGGTGAGCTCGCTGAACGCGAAGGGCTTGGGCAGATAGTCGTCGGCGCCGATCTCCAGGCCCTCGACGCGGTCGCTGACGTCGCCGGAGGCGGTCAGCATCAGGACCCGGGTGGGCATCCCGAGCTCGACGATCTTGCGGCAGACGTCGTCGCCGTGCACCAGCGGGAGGTCCCGGTCGAGCACGACCACGTCGTAGTCGTTGACACCGATGCGCTCCAGGGCGGCGGCGCCGTCGTAGACGACGTCGACGGCCATGGCCTCCCGGCGCAGTCCGGTGGCCACCGCATCGGCGAGCAGCTGCTCGTCCTCGACGACGAGTACGCGCACGGCGCTTTTCCTTCCTCTGAGCCCCCGCGGGCCGCGGCGCCCCTTAGGGGCACGCGGGCCCACGCGGGCGGTTCTTCCGAGCCCGTGTGGGCCGTTCTGTGGGCACTGAAGCAGTGACTGTGCGCTTCCATCCTGCCCCTTACGGCCATAAACCGGCGGTAAGACGGTGCCGCCGCACAGTCGCCGTCCGACCTGCGGCTTCATCGGCGGCGACGGAATTCGGCGGATTCCCACGCGAGTTGAGGTTTCTGTGGGACCGGCCCGGGGGAGGACGACTGCACACCCGCGATCACGCCCTGTATGTGGCATGCCACTACCCGCTGCTCGTGATCGTGACCCACCGTCGGCACACCCCCGTGCCACCGACCCACGACGAGGGGGCGCACCATGGACGCATTCACCGCAGGACTCCTGCAGCGCATAAGGGCCACGGAGACGGACCTCACGCGGGCCCGCGAGAACGGCGACGACTTCCTGGTGGAAGTCGAACAGGCCGAGCTCGACGATCTCCATCGCCTCGCCGCCGAACACGGCGTCGAGGTGGCGGCCACGGCAAGCTGAGCACGCACGCGAACCCCCGGCACCGCAGGACGGTGCCGGGGGTTCGCGCTGTCCACAGGCCCGCTCAGTCGTGCCAGGCCCCGTACTCCTCAAGGAGGGCCTGGAGCGGGCCGAAGAGCTCCGGGGTCGCCGCGATCGTCAGGTCCCGCGACGGCGGGTCGCCCGGGCGTCCACCGGTCAGGGCGCCCGCCTCGCGCGCGATGAGGTCACCCGCCGCCAGGTCCCAGGGGTTGAGCCCGCGCTCGTAGTACGCGTCCAGGCGCCCGGCCGCCACGTCGCACAGGTCGATCGCCGCCGAGCCGCCGCGCCGCACATCCCGGAACTGCGGGATCAGCTTGGCCGCGATCTCCGCCTGGTGGACCCGCACCGACTGGACGTAGGCGAAGCCGGTCCCGAGCAGCGAGCGGTCGAGCGGGGCCGCCGGGCGGCAGCGCAGCGGCCGCTCGCCCATGAACGCGCCGCCGCCTAGCACCGCGTGGTACGTCTCGCCGCGCATCGGGGCCTCGACCACGCCCGCGACCCGCACCCCGTCCCGCTCGGCGGCGATGGAGACTGCCCAAGTGGGGAGCCCGTAAAGGTAGTTGACGGTTCCGTCGAGCGGGTCGATGACCCAGCGCACCCCGCTGGTGCCCTCGCTGGAGGCGCCCTCCTCGCCGAGGAAGCCGTCGTCGGGGCGGTGTTCGGAGAGGAAGCCGGTGATCAGCTTCTCGGCCGCGATGTCCATCTCGGTGACGACGTCGATCGGGCTGGTCTTGGTGGCGGCGACGCCCAGGTCGGCCGGGCGCCCGTCGCGCAGCAGCGCCCCGGCCCGCCGGGCGGCCTCCAGGGCGAGCGCGAGCAGTTCGCGGTTCTCGGTGTTCTCTGTGTTCTCGGCGGGCATGGTCGCTCCTTACGCGTACGGGCTGTCGGCGCCGGCCGCGGCGGGCCGCAGCGCCCGGGCGGGGCAGCAGCCGACCGGGCACAGGTCGTGCGAGGGGGCGAGCGCGCCCAGGGCGCAGCGCTCCACGGACTCCCCGCGCTCGGCCGCCGCCCGCTCCAGGACGAGCTCGCGCACGGCCGCGGCGAACCTCGGGTCCGCGCCGACCGTGGCGGAGCGGGCGATCGGAAGGCCGAGCTCGGCCGCCTTGGCCGTGGCCTCGGTGTCCAGGTCGTACAGGACCTCCATGTGGTCCGACACGAACCCGATGGGCACCATCACGACCGCCGGTGCGCCGTCCCCGTGCAGCGCCTCCAGGTGGTCGCAGATGTCCGGCTCCAGCCACGGGATGTGCGGGGCGCCCGAGCGCGACTGGTAGACGAGCTCCCAGGGCCGCTGCACCCCGGTCTCCTCACGGACGGCGTCGGCGATCACCCGGGCGACGTCCAGGTGCTCGCTCACGTACGCGCCGCCGTCCCCGTGCTCCTCCACCGGGCCCGAGGTGTCGGCGGACGCGGTGGGGATCGAGTGCGTGGTGAACGCGAGATGGGCGCCAGCGCGGACCTCCTCCGGCAGCGCGGCCAGCGCGGCGAGCACGCCGTCGATCATCGGGCGCACGAAGCCGGGGTGGTTGAAGTAGTGCCGCAGCTTGTCCACGCGGGGCGGCTCGATGCCCTCCGCTTCCAGCGCGGCCAGCGCGTCCGCCAGGTTCTCGCGGTACTGGCGGCAGCCCGAGTACGACGCGTACGCGCTGGTGGTGAGCACGGCGATACGGCGGTGGCCGGCCTGGGCCATCTCGCGCAGCGTGTCCGTGAGGTACGGCGCCCAGTTCCGGTTGCCCCAGTGGACCGGGAGGTCCAGGCTGTTCTGCGCGAAGTCCTTGCGCAGGGCGTCGAGCAGGGCGCGGTTCTGCTCGTTGATGGGGCTGACCCCGCCGAAGAGGAAGTAGTGCTGACCGACTTCCTTCAGCCGCTCCCGGGGGATGCCCCGGCCGCGCGTCACGTTCTCCAGGAACGGGACCACGTCGTCGGGACCTTCCGGGCCGCCGAAGGAGAGCAGCAGCAGGGCGTCGTACGGAGCCGCTTCGAGGGCCGCTCCTGGAGCTTGATCGCGCAGATCGGACATGACATCGATCCTGCCATCCGCCACTGACAACCGGGGCACCGGGAACGGGACCCCGCCGAACCGGACATCGGCGGCCGAGGGCGGCGGCGCACGGAAAACATGGTGCACACACGCCACTCTGCACCGTAAGTTCAACACCGTAAGCTTTAGGAATTAACTGCTCGGTTGAGCCGGAAGCCGGAGCCCCGCATGGCCAGTCCCTACCGCGCGATATTCGCCGCCCCCGGCACCAAGGGGTTCTCCGCCGCCGGTCTCCTCGGGCGGATGCCGCTGTCGATGATGGGCATCGGCGTCGTCACGATGGTCTCCCAGCTCACCGGCCGTTACGGGCTCGCGGGCGCGCTCTCGGCGACGCTCGCCATGTCGGCCGCCGTGCTCGGGCCGTACATCTCCCGTCTGGTCGACCGGCACGGGCAGCGCCTGGTGCTGCGGCCCGCCACGCTCGCCGCTGTGGCGGCCGTCGCCGGACTGCTCGTCTGCGCCCAGCAGGGGGCGCCGGACTGGACGCTGTTCGTGTTCTCGGCGGGCGCGGGCTGTGTGCCGAGCGTCGGCTCGATGGTCCGGGCCCGCTGGGCCGAGATCTACCGGGGCGACGGCCAGAGCCTGCACGCGGCGTACTCCTGGGAGTCGATCGTCGACGAGCTCTGCTTCATCGTCGGCCCGATCCTCTCCATCGGGCTCTCCACCGCCTGGTTCGCCGAGGCGGGGCCGCTGATGGCGGCCGCCTTCCTGGTCGCCGGCGTCTTCTGGCTGACCGCCCAGCGCGCCACCGAACCGGTTCCGCATCCGCGCGAACACCACAGCGGCGGCACGGCCCTGCGCTCCCCCGGCCTCCAGGTCCTGGTCGCCACCTTCGTCGCGACGGGTGCGATCTTCGGTGCGGTCGACGTGGTCACCGTGGCCTTCGCGGACGAGCGCGGCCACAAGGCGGCGGCCAGTCTGGTGCTCGCGGCGTACGCGCTGGGCTCGTGTCTGGCGGGTGCGGTGTTCGGGCTGCTGCGGTTCAAGGGCGCCCCCGCCAAGAGGTGGCTGGTGGGCGTGTGTGCGATGGCGGTGAGTATGATCCCGCTCCAACTGGCCGGGAGCCTGCCGTTCCTGGCCGTGGCGCTCTTTGTCGCGGGCCTGTCCATCGCGCCGACGATGGTGTCGACCATGGCCCTCGTCGAACAGCACGTACCGCGCAGCAAGCTCACCGAGGGCATGACCTGGACGAGTACCGGGCTCGCGGTCGGTGTGGCGCTCGGTTCGTCGGCCGCCGGGTGGGCGGTCGACGCGGCGGGCGCGCGCTCGGGGTATCTGGTGCCCGTCGTGGCGGGAGCGCTCGCGGCCGCGGTGGCGTTCTCGGGGTACCGCCGGCTGCGCAGGCCGGCGCCACGACGGGAGGGGCTGGCAGATGAGCGGAGCGAGCAACAGCACGTGGCGTAACTGGGCGGGCAACGTCACCGCACGGCCGGTCCGGGAGGTGTCCCCCGCCTCGGCGGCCGAGGTGGCCGCGGTGGTCCGCAGGGCGGCCGAGGACGGCCTGAAGGTGAAGGCGGTCGGCACCGGCCACTCCTTCACCACGGCGGCGGCCACCGACGGTGTGCTCATACGCCCCGATCTGCTCACCGGCATACGGGAGATCGACCGTACGGCGATGACCGTGACCGTCGCGGCGGGCACGCCCCTGAAGCGGCTGAACGCGGTCCTCGCGCGCGAGGGACTCTCCCTCACCAACATGGGCGACATCATGGAGCAGACGGTGGCCGGGGCCACCGCGACCGGAACCCATGGCACCGGCCGCGACTCGGCGTCAATAGCCGCCCAGATCACGGCACTTGAGCTGGTCACCGCGGACGGCTCGCTCCTCACCTGCTCGGCGAAGGAGAACCCGGAGGTCTTCGCGGCGGCCCGGATCGGGCTCGGGGCGCTCGGGGTGGTCACGGCGATCACCTTCGCGGTGGAGCCGGAGTTCCTGCTCACCGCGCGCGAGGAGCCGATGACGTTCGACCGGGTGACGGGCGAGTTCGACGAACTGTTCGCGGAGAACGAGCACTTCGAGTTCTACTGGTTCCCGCACACCGGCAACTGCAACACCAAGCGCAACAACCGCAGCGCGGGCCCCGCCGCCCCGGCCGGCCGGGTGAGCGGCTGGATCGAGGACGAGCTGCTCTCCAACGGGGTCTTCCAGCTGGCCTGTTCACTGGGCCGGGCCGTGCCCGCGACCATCCCGGCCATCGCCAGGATCTCCAGCCGCGCCCTCTCCGCCCGTACGTACACCGACATTCCGTACAAGGTCTTCACAAGCCCTCGCCGGGTGCGGTTCGTGGAGATGGAGTACGCCCTCGCGCGCGAGGACGTCGTCGACGTGCTGCGCGAGGTGCGCGCGCTGGTCGACCGCTCCGGCCTGCGGGTCAGCTTCCCGGTCGAGGTGCGCACGGCGCCGGCCGACGACATCGCGCTCTCCACGGCGTCCGGCCGCGACACCGCGTACATCGCCGTACACCTGTACAAGGGCACGCCGTACCAGGCGTACTTCACCGCCGTGGAGCGGATCATGACCGCGCACGGCGGCCGTCCGCACTGGGGCAAGGTGCACACCCAGGACGCGGAGTACTTCGCCGAGGCCTATCCGCGCTTCGGCGAGTTCACCGCGCTGCGCGACCGGCTCGACCCGGAGCGGCGGTTCGCCAACGCGTATCTGCGGCGGGTGCTGGGCGACTGACGCTCAGGTGGCGGGCGGGGCCGCGGAGGACCCGGGGTTCCCGGTCGCGCCCGTGCCGCCGGCGGCCGGGCCCGTGTCCGCGCTCGGGGACGGGGACGGCGGCGGGCTCGGGGTGCCGCCGGTCGTGCCCTGGCCGCCGGTGGTGGTGCCGGGCGAGGTGGACGGGGAGGGCGTCGGGCTCGTACCGGTCGAGCCGCCGGACGTGCCGCTCGTGCCGGACGTCGAACCGCCGCCCTGGCCCGGGTCCTTGGAGGGCGACTGCCCGCCGCCGGTGCCCGTGCCCGGGGTGTGGCGGTTGTCGCGATCGGTCTCCGGCTCCTTGTCGGACGACCTGGCGCCGCTGCCGCTGACGACCGAGCCGAAGGTGGTGCCGCCCTTGCCGCCGCTCAGCTTCGAGTCGGACGCCAGTTCGTACGTGGTGATGCCGGCCATCGCGATGACGAAGACGACCGCGGCGCCCAGCGCGGAGCGCTTCCAGCCCCGGACGCGGGTGCCGTGGACGGTGGCCGCGCCGAACTCGCCCTGGCGCGTCTCCTCATACGCGGGCAGCCCCGGCGTCTGACGGGCCTTCGGGATCGTCTGGACGGTGACGTCGCGCAACTGCTCGCCGGTCCGGCGGAACAGATGCTGGAAGACCGTGCCGCCACAGGTGGCGACGACGCTGACCACACCGGCGCCGAGGATCGTCCCGTAGACGCCGAGCTTGGAGGCGAGCACGGCGGCCGCGATCGCCGCGAGCGCGCTGCCCGCGACCTGGGGAACGCTCAGGTCGAGGCGCTTTTCGTCCTGCTTCGTCCCGGTATCCGGCTTCTCACCCATCTACAGCCTCTGTTCGCCCTTCTCCGCCAGCTTGTACGTAGAGGGGACCTATGGGCGAAGCGAATAGTTCCGTTTCTGGCGATTGTGTGAAGCACGACACGTACGAAGTACGTGTCGTCACGGCGCACGGCATCCAACTCCCGCCCCCCGGGAGAACTTCGGCGGCGCGGCGGTCCACCCAGGTGGCCCGAATGGAGTACTGTGGCGAGCCCTGGGCCTGGTCTCCCTCACGGGTTTCCGGGTCCTGCGGGAGGGGGCCGAAACCGGCACTCGAACCGGCGGAGCCGTGGCACCGCACGGGCGCCTGCTGGTGGAGCGACCACTTCGGTCACTCTGCGTTGCAAATAGGTAACCGTGCCATAACGGCGTACCAGGGCACATGCCCGACACGCCGGGCAACTCGGCAATGTTGTGGCAGGCTGCACCCGGGCAGGCCACACTCGACTAGCGGAAGCAGCGACGCAGGTGACGTCGGCAGGCACCACCCGGGAGGTCCCCATGCCCGAACTGCGTGTCGTGGCCGTCTCCAACGACGGCACACGACTGGTGCTCAAGGCTGCGGACAGCACGGAATACACGCTTCCGATCGATGAGCGGCTGCGCGCCGCCGTGCGCAACGACCGTGCTCGCCTGGGCCAGATCGAGATCGAGGTGGAGAGCCACCTCCGGCCCCGCGACATCCAGGCGCGTATACGGGCCGGTGCCTCGGCCGAAGAGGTCGCCCAGCTCGCCGGGATCCCCGTCGACCGGGTGCGCCGCTTCGAGGGCCCGGTGCTCGCGGAGCGCGCCTTCATGGCCGAGCGGGCCCGCAAGACCCCGGTCCGGCGTCCCGGCGAGAACACCGGACCCCAGCTCGGCGAGGCGGTCCAGGAGCGGCTGCTGCTGCGCGGCGCCGACAAGGACAGCGTCCAGTGGGACTCCTGGCGCCGCGACGACGGCACCTGGGAAGTCCTGCTCGTCTACCGCGTGGCCACCGAGCCGCACGCGGCGAGCTGGACGTACGACCCGCCGCGCCGTCTCGTCCAGGCCGTCGACGACGAGGCCCGCTCGCTGATCGGCGAGAGCGACGACACCCCCGAGCCGAGCTTCCCGTTCGTGCCCAGGATCGCCCGGCTGCCCCGGGACCGGCCGCTGGACCGCGCCCTGGACCGGCAGTTGGACCGGCCTCTGGAGCGTCCCACCGCTCCCGCACCCGAGCCCGCTGCGGACGAGAGCGACTCGCTCACCAGCCTCCTGGAGGCGGTGCCCAGCTTCCGGGGCGACATGGTGGTGCCCGAGCGGCCCACCGCCCCGCCCGAGCCCCCGGCGAGCGAGCCCGAGGCCGAGCCGGAGATCGAGGAGCCGCCGGCGCCCGCCGCCTCGGCGGGTGCGGGTGCCGCGTACGCGGACGTCCTGATGCCGCGCTCGGTGAGCGGTCACCGCGACCGGCTCACCGGGACGACCGACCGCCAGGCCGAGGCCGATGGCGTGCGGCCCGGCCGTCGCGCCGCCGTGCCGAGCTGGGACGAGATCGTCTTCGGCACGCGCCGCAAGAAACAGGAGTAGCCGCTTCTCCGCGGCAACCGCTTCCCCGTAGGGGAAGCCCGTAACGACCCGAGGGGCCCGCGCCGCGCGCGGGCCCCTCGGTGTGCGTCGCGCTACTGCGGGTCGGGGCCGGTGGCCACCGGGCGCGACTCGTCCGAGGACCAGTGCGACCAGGAGCCCGCGTACAGCGCGGCCGGGATGCCCGCGACCGCCAGGGCCAGCACCTCATGGGCGCCGGAGACCCCGGAGCCGCAGTAGACGCCGACCTCGCTGCCGGAGGCGCCCAGCGCCTTGAAGCGGTCGGCGAGGACCTCGGCGGCCAGGAAGCGCCCGTCGGGGCCCACGTTCTCGGTGGTCGGCGCCGAGACCGCGCCCGGGATGTGGCCGCCGACCCGGTCGATCGGCTCGACCTCGCCCCGGTAGCGCTCCCCCGCACGCGCGTCCAGGAGCAGCCCCGATCGGGCGAGGGCGGCCGCCGCGTCCGCGTCGAGCAGCCCCAGCGCGCCGGGCGCCGGCTCGAAGTCGCCCTCGGCGGGCGCCGGAAGCTCGGTGGAGAGCGGGCCGCTCCAGGTGGCGAGGCCGCCGTCGAGGACCCGTACATCCTGGTGCCCCGTCCAGCGCAGCAGCCACCACGCGCGCGCGGCCGCCCAGCCCTGGCCGCCGTCGTACACGACCACCGGCGTCCCGGCCGACACGCCCGCGCGGCGCATCACCGCGCCGAAGGCGGCCACATCGGGCAGCGGATGGCGCCCGTCCGGGCCGGGCGGGGCGGCCAGTTCCGCGTCGAGGTCGACGAAGACCGCGCCGGGGATGTGCCCGGCCGCGTACTCGGCCCGGCCGTCGAAGGGGGCGGCGCCGGCCGCCTTGGCCAGGCTCAACTGCCAGCGGACGTCGAGCAGGACCGGCGGCCGCGCCCCGGCCAGCTCGCTCGCCAGTTCGGATGCGCTGATGATGGCGTTCATGGGGCCATCCTCGCGCAGTGCCCGCCGCAACGTAACGGGCGCGAAACGGATGAGAAATGCCAAAGTGGGCATCCCTCCTGCGGGAACACGCCAAAAGCGGCGCGGCCGGGGCGCGCATCGCCTCCGGTGGTGCAAGCATCTGCGAGGGGGTGGGCGCGCGGCGCGGCCGGCCGCCCACTTCTTTAGGGCGCGGTGTCACAGCGATGGTCCGAGGAGAGAGTCACGATGTCCCAGGCAGAGACCCGGCACACACCCGGAACACCCTGCTGGGTGAGCCTCATGGTGCACGGCCTGGCGCCTACACAGGAGTTCTACGCGGCGCTGTTCGGCTGGGAGTTCCGGCCCGGGCCCGCATCGCTCGGCCCGTACGTACGGGCCGTGCTCGACGGCGCCGAGGTCGCGGGCATCGGGCAGCTGCCGCCAGACCGCCATCTGCCGATCGCCTGGACCACCTATCTGGCCACCGACGACGCGGACGCGACGGCCGAGGCGATCCGGCACTGCGGCGGCACGGTCGGGGTGGGTCCGCTGGACGCGGGCGACGCGGGCCGGCTGGTGATCGCCTCGGACCCGGAGGGCGCGGTCTTCGGCGCCTGGCAGGCCGAGGCGCACGTCGGCAACACGGTGGCGGGCGCGCCGGGCACGCCCGTGTGGAACGAGCTGGTGACCCGGGAGACCTCGGCGGTCGCCAAGTTCTACGAGTCGGTGTTCGGCTACGAGGAGGAGGCGGTGGTCTCGGCCGACTTCGACTATGTGACGCTCCACCTCGACGGCCGCCCGGTCGCCTCCCTGCACGGCGTCGGCCACGCGCTGCCGCGCGACAAGGGCGCGCACTGGATGACGTACTTCGAGGTCACGGACGCCGACGCGGCGGCCCGCCGGGTCACCGAGCTGGGCGGCCACGTGATCAAGCCCCCACGCGACGGTTCGAGCGGCCGCGTGACGACGGTGGCGGACCCGGAGGGCGCGGTCTTCACACTGGTGCGGTCGCACGAATGACCCGAGCGAACGCATCGCCCTGCACCTACAGGGGCGCGGGGCTGTGACATTTTGCGGCTCCGCCGCGTGGGCGCGACCAGCCACGCACGGTCCGCAGCCGAATAACCCGCCCCCGCGGAGCGACTACGCGTCGACGGGGAGCACGTCCGGCGACAGCGCAGCCGCACGCGCGGCCGCGGCCGTCATCCGGCGGCGGTGGTGGCGTCGGCACAGCACCTCGTAACCGATCTCGTCCTCGGACTGGTTGACGTCGCCGACGACCACCTGGGCGCCCTCGACGACCATCTCGCCGCCGACCGTACGGGCGTTGTGCGTGGCCCGTGCGCCGCACCAGCACAGCGCCTCGACCTGGAGCACCTCGACGCGGTCGGCGAGCTCAACGAGCCGCTGGGAGCCGGGGAAGAGCTTGGAGCGGAAGTCGGTGGTGATGCCGAAGGCGAAGACGTCCAGGTCGAGGTCGTCGACGACCCGGGCGAGCTGGTCGATCTGCTCGGGCGCGAGGAACTGCGCCTCGTCCGCGATCACATAGTCGCAGCGGCCGCCCTTGGAGAGGTGGGCGACGAGGTACGCGTAGAAGTCGAAGCCCTCGGCGGCCTCGACGGCGTCCGTCACCAGGCCGAGGCGGGAGGACAGCTTGCCCTCGCCCGCGCGGTCGTCACGCGTGAAGATCATGCCCTGGAGTCCGCGCGCGGACCGGTTGTGCTCGATCTGAAGAGCGAGGGTGCTCTTTCCGCAGTCCATCGTTCCGGAGAAGAACACCAGCTCGGGCATGGGAGGGTGACGGCCTTTCGGGTCTGCGCGCACGCGCGCGTAGAGGACGGGAGAAGTACGGGAAGGGTTACGAGCGTACTTCTATGAGCGGCACCAGCTGCTCGACGGGGGTCATCGAGCCGTGCATGCCGACCATCGCGGACTCGTTCGGCTCGTTCTGCGAGGCGGTGATCACCACATCGGCGTGGGCCGCCGCGACGACGTCGCCGATCCGCCCGTACACCCGCTCGTCGCAGGCGCCCGGCTGCCCGAACCAGCCCGCGGCTATGGCCTCCTCGCGGCTGGCCACCCAGAACTGCTCGCCGAGCACCTCGCGCCAGACGGCGAGGACGTCGGACTGGGCGCCCGGGACCGCGTACACATGGCGGGCCCGGCCCTCGCCGCCGAGCAGGGCGACGCCCGCGCGCAGCTCCCAGTCCTCGTCGAAGTCGATACGGGACTCTTCGTCGAAGGGGATGTCGATCATGCCGTGGTCGGCGGTGACGTACAGCGCCGCGCGGGGCGGCAGCTGCTCGGCGAGGCGCTGGACGAGCCGGTCGACGTACATCAGCTGGCCGCGCCAGGCGTCGGAGTCGACACCGAAGCGGTGGCCCTTGCCGTCGACCTCGCTGTAGTACGTGTAGACCAACGAGCGGTCCCCGGCGGCCAGTTGCTCGGCCGCGAGGTCCATGCGCTCCTCGCCGGAGAGCCGCCCGTGAAACGTTCCGCCACTGAGCGCGACCTTGGTCAGCGGGGTGTGTTCGAACGTCGGCGACGACACCTGGGCGGTGTGCACCCCGGCCGCGTCGGCCAGTTGGAAGACCGTGGGGTACGGCTGCCACTCGTGCGGGTCGGTCCACGGCCGCCAGCGCAGCTGGTTCATCAGCTGGCCGGTCTCGGGGTTGCGCGCGGTGTAGCCGGGCAGGCCGTGCGCGGCGGGCGGCAGGCCCGTGCCGACGGAGGCGAGCGAGGTGGCGGTGGTCGCCGGGAAGCCCGCGGTGATCGGGCGGCCGGTGCCGCCGCGCGAGGTGCCGAGCAGCGAGTGCAGATACGGGGCCTCGTCCGGGTGCGCCTTGATCTGCTCCCAGCCGAGGCCGTCGATCAGGAAGACACAGTTCCGGTCGGCCGGGGTGAGCTCGGGGATCGCGGCGCTCACGCCGGGCACGCCCTGGCCCGCCACGAGCGTGGGCAGCAGATCGGCGAGCGAGCCGCTGCCGTACTCGGGCAGGGGGGCGGTGTCGAGGGCGAGGGGTTCCGGATCCTGCCAGTAGGGCTGGGCCATCAGCGGCCGGTCGCCGCGGTCGCCTCGGAGAGCGCCTGCGCGAAGGCGAGGGTCTGGCGCACGGTGTCCGGGCCGTCGCCGGCCTCGCTGACCCGCAGGCTCAGGTCGTCGGCCGTGGCGTTGCCGGTGTAGCCGTGGTCGGCGTCGCAGTTGGGGTCGCCGCAGGCGGCGGGCTCCAGGTCGATACGGGACACCGCGCCCCAGCCGATGGTGAGGACCACTTCGCGGGGCAGCACGCCCGGCGTGTACGACTCGGGGTTGGCGACGACGCGGCTGACCACCACGGACGAGATCCGGCCGATCTTCACGGACTCCGTCGAGGTCGTCGCGTACGGCGTCGGGGAGCTGGTGTCGGCGTTCTGCTCGTCGGTGTGGCTCACGATGAAACGATTGTCCGTGAGGACGAGGACCGTGACGTGGCGACGCACCTCGTTGGCGTCGAAGGTGGTCTCCTGGTGCACCAGGTACGACGCGATCGGCTCACCACCGACGGCGGCCTCCACCGCCTCGGCCACAAGGGCCGGGTAGTAGCCGCTGCGCTCGATCGCCGCGCGCAGCCCCTGGGTCATCGTGCCGGTCTTCGCCATGGACTCCATCCTACGGGGCCTTGGGGCCCGATCGTTTCAGTAGCTGGGCAGGCGGCGGGGGCCGAGGTCGGTGCGGGCGGGGGGCGGGGCGAGGCGGACGGTGGCGGCGAGGGCGGTGAGGCCGTGCTGGGCGACGACGACCGGTTCCAGGGTGACGGCGACGACCTCCGGATGGTCGTCGACCAGGCGCGACACCCGCAGCAGGAGCTCTTCCAGCGCCGCCGTGTCCACCGGGGCCGAGCCGCGCCAGCCGAACAGGAGCGGGGCGGTCCGGATCGACCGGATCAGCTCGGCGGCGTCGCGGTCGGTGGCCGGAACCAGACGGTGGCCGGTGTCGCCGAGCAGCTCGGAGGCGGCGCCTGCCAGGCCGAAGGAGAGCACGGCACCGACGGCCGGGTCGATGGCGGCGCGCACCACGGTGTCCACCCCGCGCGGCGCCATCGCCTGGACGACCGGCTGCAGCTCCTCCGGCTTGCCGAGCGCGTGGGTCAACTCGGCGTACGCGCGCCGCAGTTGCTCCTCGTTCGCCAGGTCCAGGCGGACCCCGCCGAGGTCGGGGCGGTGGCGCAGATGCGGGGCGGTGGTCTTGAGCGCGACGGGGTAGCCGAGGCGGGCGGCGGCCTCGACGGCGGCGTCCGGGTCCGGGGCGGGGCGGGCGGGGCGCACCCGGATGCCGTACCGGCCGAGCAGCGCCTCGGCGGCGTCGCTGCCGAGCGTCACGCCCCGGGGGTCCGGGGCGTCGCCGAGCAGCCCCGCGATGTCCCGGGCGGCCCCGGCCTCGTCGATGTCGTCGCACTCCGCCACCTTCCCCTGCTCGGCGGCCTGCCGCCGCCACTGCCCGTACCGCACGGCCTGTGCGAGCGCCCGTACGGCACGCTCGGCGGCGGGATAGGCGGGGATGCGCCCCTGCACCCCCTCCGGTGCCACGCCCCCGCTTCCTGGCTCCGGCCGCGCCGGCACCACCCTCCCCCGGTTCGCCGTCGCCGCCCGCGGTGCCGTGTCCGCCGCGCTCGCGAGCGCCTGGGCCAGGCCGCCCAGCTCCACGTGGACCACTGCCACCGGCTTCGCCGGGGACGTGGCCGTGGCTTCCTTCAGGGCGGTGGCCAGGGCCTCGTCGGGGTGGCCGGGAGTGCCCACCCAGGGGATCGCCGTGACCACCACCGCGTCGCAGAACTCGTCCGCGAGCGCCTGCGCCAGCGCGTCCCGGAAGTCGGCGGGAGTGGCCGCCGTCGTCAGGTCGCGGGGCGGCAGGGGGCGCAGGCCCTCGGTGAGGCAGGCGTCGTACGTCAGCAGGCCGAGCGACTCGGAG
Organism: Streptomyces sp. CBMA152; assembly: GCF_014596475.1. Lineage (GTDB taxonomy): Bacteria > Actinomycetota > Actinomycetes > Streptomycetales > Streptomycetaceae > Streptomyces. The sequence goes on from NZ_MECJ01000024.1 coordinate 175,762, forward strand.
TTGCCCAGGATCGCCACGCGCGGGCCCGCCGGCAGCGGCTGGTCCGCGAGGAGCACGCCCACGTCGACCAGTTCGGTCACCGTGTCCACCCGGATCACCCCGGCCTGGCGCAGCAGCGCCGAGACCGCCGCGTCCGGGACGCGCGTCACCGGGACCGCGTGGCCCGGCGGGGTCGAGCCACTGTGGCGCGCGCCCTTCACCGCGACCACCGGCTTCACCGCCGCCGTCCGCCGCGCGAGCCGGGTGAACTTCCTCGGGTTGCCGATGGATTCGAGGTACAGCAGGACCACGTCCGTATCGGCGTCCTCGTACCAGTACTGGAGGATGTCGTTGCCCGAGACGTCCGCCCGGTTGCCGGACGAGATGAACGTCGACAGGCCCGCCCCGCGCCGGTACAGACCCGAGAGCAGCGCGATGCCGATCGCTCCGGACTGGGTGAACAGGCCGATCCGGCCACGGTCGGGCGGCTCCGGCGCCAGGGACGCGTTCAGCCGCACCCCAGGGGCTGTGTTGATCACGCCGAACGCGTTCGGCCCGATCAGCCGCATCCCGTACGACCGCACCTGCCGCAGCAGTTCGCGCTGGCGCTCGCGGCCCGCCGCGCCGCTCTCGGCGTAACCGGCGGAGAGGACGACCAGCCCCTGCACCCCGTGCTCGCCGCACTCCGCGACCGCCTCCGGCACCCGCTCGGCCGGTACGGCGACGACCGCCAGGTCGACCGGCTCGGCGATCTCCGCGAGCGAGCGGACCGCGGGTACGCCGTCGACCGTGGGGCCACCACCGAACCACGAGCCGCCGTCGGCAGCGGAACTCCCGTCCCCGAACGCCCGGTTGACCGCGTACACCCGGCCCGTGAACCCCGCCCCCAGCACATTGCGCAGCACCGTGCGCCCCACCCCGCCCGGCGCGCGGCCGACGCCGATCACGGCGAGCGAGCCGGGCGCCAGCAGCCGCTGCACCGAGCGTGACTCGGCGCGCTGCTCACGCGCGCGCTGCACGGCCAGCGACTCGGCCGTCGGCTCCAGGTCGAGCGTCAGATGGACCGAACCATCCTCGAAGGAACGCTTCTGCTGATAGCCCGCGTCGGTGAACACCTTGATCATCTTGTTGTTGGCGGGCAGCACCTCCGCCGCGAACCGCCGGATCCCCCGCTCGCGCGCGACCTCCGCGATGTGTTCGAGCAGCGCGGACGCCACCCCGCGCCCCTGATGGGCGTCCTGCACCAGGAAGGCCACCTCGGCCTCGTCGGCCGGGGCGGAGGCGGGGCGGCCCTGCGCGTTGATCCGGTCGAAGCGGACGGTCGCGATGAACTCGCCGCCGACCGTCGCCGCCAGGCCGACCCGGTCCACATAGTCGTGATGGGTGAAGCGGTGCACGTCCTTGGCGGACAGCCGGGGGTAGGGCGCGAAGAAGCGGTAGTACTTGGACTCGTCCGACACCTGCTCGTAGAAGGAGACGAGCCGCTCGGCGTCGGCGGTCGTGATGGGCCTGATCCGGGCCGTGCCCCCGTCGCGCAGCACGACGTCGGCCTCCCAGTGGGCCGGGTACGCGGGGTCCTGCGTCTTCTCCTGCGGAGCCTGCATACGGGCAGCCTACGGGTCGCGGCGCCGGTTGGGGCGGGCCAAGGTAGGGAGCCGGAGCAGGGCGCCCGGACAGGGACAGGACAGGGAGAGGAGCACAGGGCCGAACGGCCTCCGGGCCGGGGTCCGAGGTCGGTATGAGCACTCCGCAGGACATGAGAGAATGGTCTAGACAACCGTCAGAGATTTCGAAGGGCATCACCATGGCTGAGCGCCGCGTCAATGTCGGCTGGGCCGAGGGCCTGCACGCCCGCCCCGCTTCCATCTTCGTCCGCGCCGCCACGGCCTCCGGCGTCCCCGTGACGATCGCCAAGGCCGACGGCAACCCGGTCAACGCCGCCTCCATGCTCGCGGTGCTCGGCCTGGGCGCGCAGGGCGGCGAGGAGATCGTGCTGGCTTCCGAGGCGGAGGGCTCCGACGCGGCCCTGGACCGTCTGGCGAAGCTCGTCGCCGAGGGCCTTGAGGAGCTCCCGGAGACCGTCTGACCCCGGTCGGCCGAGCCCCACGCTTCACGAAGCGAGCCGTGGATCCCGAATTCGGGATCCACGGCTCGCTTTCTTTTACGCGACTCCACGTACGCGACTGCTGATTTCGGGCAGCAGAAACCGGCCCCTCGAATTACTTCCCTTTGTATACGGCGGCTTTGTTAAGCACGGACGCTCGCGGTGTGTACGGCATGTTGCGAACTCCTCACGTCCGCCGGGCGGCGCAGCCGATAGGCGGAAAAGGCACGCTCGGCGTGGAGGGTCGCCAGCGATCTGGTCCGCTCTGCGTCGCCGCGCGCCACCGCGTCCACGATCGCCCCGTGCTCCGCCCAGGACTCACCGGGCAGCGCGGGGTGCTCCACCACGTACATCCAGGCGATCTTGTGCCGCAGCTGGGTGAGCAGCGCGATCAGGCCGGGGCTGCCGGACGCCTGGGCGAGCGTCTCGTGGAACCAGACGCCCAGCGAGCGCAGGTCCTCGCCCTGGGCCCGCCGGATGCGCTCCTGACCCAGCCTGACCAGGCCGCGCAGCACCTTGAGATGGGCCTCGGTGTGCCGCGTCGCCGCGCGCGCGGCGGCCAGCGGCTCCAGGAGTACGCGCATTTCGAGCAGGTCGGCCGCCTCCTGCTCGGTGGGCTCGGCGACACAGGCCCCGGCGTGCCGGCGGGTGGTCACGAAGCCCTCGGACTCCAGGGTGCGCAGCGCCTCGCGGACCGGGACGCGCGAGACTCCGTAACGCCGGGCGAGCACTTCCTCGGTGAGCCGGCTGCCGCGCTCGAAGAGTCCCGCGACGATGTCGTCACGGATTGCCGTGCATACCGATTGCGCCGGAATGCGCATGACCGAACCTCCGCCTTAATCCCCGCGAAACGCGGTCGATCGACGCCTGTTCGGCGACTCTATTCCAGCGGCTGTTAATTCCCCGTGACATGGCCTATTCCAGCGATATCTTTTGGCCAACGCACGAAGCCCCCGGCACACAGGTGCCGGGGGCTTCGCGGAAGGAAGGTGCGTCGGTCCGTCAGACGTTGACGCCGTGCGCGCGCAGATACGCGACCGGGTCGATGTCGGAGCCGTACGTGGGGGCCGTGCGGGCCTCGAAGTGGAGGTGCGGGCCGGTGGTGTTGCCGGTGTTGCCGGAGAGGGCTATCTGCTGGCCCGGCTCGACGGACTGGCCGACGGAGACCTCGATGGACAGCAGATGACCGTACTGGGTGTACGTGCCGTCGTTCATCTTGATCACGATGTTGTTGCCGTACGCCCCGCCCCAGCCCGCCTCGACCACGGTGCCGAGCCCGACGGCGTGCACCGGGGTGCCGCTGTCCGCGTGGAAGTCGATGCCGGTGTGACTGCCGGAGGACCACAGCGAGCCGCCGGTCTTGTAGCCGGTGGAGACGTACGAGTTCGCTATCGGCGCGACGAAGGTGTTGAGGCGCTTGCGCTCGGCCTCGCGGGCGGCCCGCTCCTTGGCGGCGCGCTCCTCCTTGGCCCGGGCCTCGGCCTTGCGCTGGGCCTCGGCGGCGGCGCGGGCCTTGTCGGCGGCGTGCCGCTGGGCCTCGGCCTGGGCGCCGATGCGGTCGGCGAGCGTGTCGCCGATGACGATGGCCTGGGTGATGCCGGTGTCCTCGACGGAGGCCGAGGTGGACGCGGCGTTCTCGGCGGCGAGGGCCGGCGAGGCGAGGGTGCCCACGACTCCGGCGGTGGCCAGGGTGGCGATGCCGGCTATGTTCGCGCTCTTGCGCGACATGGCGCTCGGACGACGGTGTTTCCCGGTGGCACGGGTGAACGCCATGGAGAGGCGGTGTCCTTTCCTTCCATCTCGCCTACCGGGTTAGCTGACGGGTTCGGAGCTGGAAGGTCTCCTACGGGCCCCTCCGCGGGCGGAGGCGTCCGATTCACCCCAGGGACTGAGTGGGTCCCCGGCTCCCCTGGCTCGCGCCAGTTGGGGACTCGGCGATCGCTGTCCGGTGCCGCGGCTGCGACGGGTGGTGACGGACAGCCCGACCGACGCTAGACGGCTGATCTTTCAATCGCCAAACAGACGCCTGTTTTTGTAGCGCACGCCACATGACAGACAGGCAACCTCCCCACTAAATGGGACATATAGGAGGACCCCGGTGGCAGATGTGCCACCGGGGTCCTTCCCGTACGCCACGCCACGCGCGCGACGCTGTTCCCAATCAGCCCGCCACGACGGTGACTTCACCGATTCCGAGGGCCTTGACCGGCTCCGCGATCTGCGCCGCGTCACCGACGAGGACGGTCACCAGACGGTCCACCGGGAAGGCGCTGACGACGGCCGCCGTCGCCTCCACGGTGCCCGTCTCGGCGAGGCGCGCGTACAACTGCGCCTGGAAGTCGTCCGGGAGGTGCTGCTCGACCTGGTCGGCCAGCGTCCCGGCGACGGCCGCCGCCGTCTCGTACTTCAGTGGGGCGACGCCCACCAGGTTCTGCACGGCCGTCTCGCGCTCGGGGTCGGTCAGACCCTCGGCGGCGAGCTTGCGCAACACCGTCCACAGGTCGTCCAGGGCCGGGCCGGTGTTCGGGGTGTCGACCGAGCCGCTGATGGCGAGCATGGCCGCACCGGTGCCCTCGGCGCCGGAGCGCAGCACCTGACCGTACGCACGTACTCCGTACGTGTAGCCCTTCTCCTCGCGCAGGACGCGGTCCAGCCGGGAGGTGAGCGTGCCGCCCAGGCAGTACGTCCCGAGGACCTGGGCGGGCCAGACGCGGTCGTGGCGGTCCGGGCCGATCCGGCCGATGAGCAGCTGCGTCTGGACGGCGCCGGGCCGGTCGACGATGACCACACGGCCGGTGTCGTCGGCGGTGATCGGCGGCATCGGGCGCTCCTCGGCCGCGGTACCGGTCCAGGCGCCCAGGGTGTCCGCGAGGACCGCGTCCAGGTCGGTGGCGCCGAAGTCGCCGACGACGACCGCGGTGGCCGCCGCCGGGCGCACATACGCCTCGTAGAAGGCCCGCACGGCCGACGCGTCGATCCGCGTGACGGTCTCCTCGGTGCCCTGGCGCGGGCGCGACATGCGCGCGGACGCCGGGAAGAGCTCCTTGGAGAGCTGCTGGGCGGCGCGGCGGGCCGGGTTGGCCAGCTCGTGCGGGATCTCGTCGAGGCGGTTGCGGACCAGGCGGTCGACCTCCGCGTCGGCGAACGCGGGCGCGCGCAGCGCCTCCGCGAGCAGAGCGAGCGCCTTGGGGAGCCGGGAGACCGGCACCTCCAGGGAGACTCGCACGCCCGGGTGGTCCGCGTGCGCGTCCAGGGTGGCGCCGCAGCGCTCCAGGTCGGCGGCGAACTCCTCGGCGGAGCGCTTGTCGGTGCCCTCGGAGAACGCGCGCGCCATGATCGTGGCGACGCCGTCCAGACCGGCCGGCTCGGCGTCCAGCGGGGCGGCGAGGAAGATCTCGACGGCCACGACCTGCTGGCCCGGGCGGTCGCAGCGCAGCACGGTCAGCCCGTTGGACAGGGTGGAACGGCCCGGGGCGGGGAACGCCCAGGGGCGCGCGGTGCCCGCCGCCGGCTGCGGGTGGAACTCCATGGTCACGCCGGTCTCGCTCACTGCTCTGCTCCCTTGGCGTCGGCGTCGGCCGCCTCGTCCTCGTCTGCTTCGGCGGTGGTCGGCTCGTAGACCAGCACCGCCCTGTTGTCCGGGCGCAGGGTGGCCCGGGCGACGTCCCGCACCTCGTCGGCGGTGATGTCGAGCACCCGGTCGACGGCGGTCAGGGCGAGCTGGGGGTCGCCGAACAGCACCGCGTACCGGCAGAGTTCGTCGGCGCGGCCCGCGACCGTGCCGAGCCGGTCCAGCCACTCGCGCTCCAGCTGGGCCTGGGCGCGCTCCATCTCCTCGGCCGTGGGGCCCTCTTCGGCGAACCGGGCCAGCTCCTCGTCGACGGCCGACTCGATGTCCGGGACCTCGACGCCGCCGGACGTCTTCACGTCCAGCCAGCCGAGCGAGGGCGCACCGGCGAGCCGCAGCAGGCCGAAGCCCGCGGCGACGGCGCTCTGATCGCGGCGCACCAAGCGGTTGTGGAGCCGGGACGACTCGCCGCCGCCGAGCACGGTGAGCGCCAGGTCCGCCGCGTCGCACTCGCGCGTGCCGTCGTGCGGCAGCCGGTAGGCGGCCATCAGCGCGCGCGCCGGCACGTCCTCGTGGACGACCTCGCGCAGCTGCTCGCCGATGACGTCGGGCAGCGCGCCGTCGCGCGGCGGCTGCTTGCCGTCGTGCAGCGGGATGGAACCGAAGTACTTCTCGATCCAGGCGAGCGTCTGCTCCGGGTCGATGTCGCCGACGACCGCGAGGACCGCGTTGTTCGGCGCGTAGTACGTACGGAAGAAGTTCCGCGCGTCCTCAAGGGTCGCCGCGTCCAGGTCGGCCATCGAGCCGATCGGCGTGTGGTGGTAGGGGTGGCCCTCGGGGTAGGCGAGCGCGGTCAGCTTCTCGAACGCCGTGCCGTACGGCACGTTGTCGTAGCGCTGGCGGCGCTCGTTCTTGACGACGTCGCGCTGGTTCTCCATGGACTCCTCGTCCAGGGCGGCCAGCAGCGAGCCCATCCGGTCGGCCTCCAGCCACAGCGCCAGCTCCAGCTGGTGGGTGGGCATGGTCTCGAAGTAGTTGGTGCGCTCGAAGCTGGTGGTGCCGTTGAGCGAACCACCGGCGCCCTGCACCAGCTCGAAGTGACCGTTTCCGTGGACCTGGTGGGAGCCCTGGAACATCAGGTGCTCGAAGAGGTGAGCAAGGCCCGTACGGCCCTTGACCTCGTGGCGGGAACCCACGTCGTACCAGAGGCAGACCGCGGCGACCGGGGTCAGGTGGTCCTCGGAGAGCACCACGCGCAGGCCGTTGGCCAGCCGGTGCTCGGTCGCTGTCAGGCCGCCGGAGCCGGCCTGGGCGGTGGCCGTGTGACCCATGGGCATGTACGTCCCTTCGATCGCGGTGAAGAAGTCAGGAAGAAGTCCTGCCACTGTATGCAAGCGCACCGACACCTGGCGAAGTTCCCGGGTCTCGGTCCGCGTTGTTCCGGGTCGCGGTCGGCGTTGTCAGTGGGACGGTCCACAATGGTCGGCGTCAGGAGCAGACCTTGTTGGTGGTCGCTGAGAAGAACTCGTTGGTGAAGGAGCCGCAGCCGCGATGGCCCGCCGCAGCACGAAGACCCCGCCGCCGGACGATTTCGAGGAGAAGATCCTCGACATCGACGTCGTGGACGAAATGCAGGGCTCCTTCCTTGAGTACGCCTACTCGGTGATCTACTCGCGGGCCCTGCCGGACGCCCGCGACGGCATGAAGCCGGTCCACCGCCGCATCGTCTACCAGATGAACGAGATGGGCCTGCGCCCCGAGCGCGGCTATGTGAAGTGCGCGCGCGTGGTCGGCGAGGTCATGGGCAAGCTGCATCCGCACGGCGACGCGTCGATCTACGACGCGCTGGTGCGGATGGCCCAGCCGTTCTCGATGCGCCTGCCGCTGGTCGACGGCCACGGCAACTTCGGCTCGCTCGGCAACGACGACCCGCCGGCCGCCATGCGCTACACCGAGTGCAAGATGGCCGACGCCACCTCGCTGATGACCGAGTCGATCGACGAGGACACCGTCGATTTCTCGCCGAACTACGACGGCCAGGAGAAGGAGCCGGTGGCACTGCCCGCCGCGTTCCCGAACCTGCTGGTCAACGGCGCGACCGGCATCGCGGTCGGCATGGCCACCAATATGCCGCCGCACAACCTGGGCGAGGTCATCGCCGCCGCCCGCCATCTGATCCGGCACCCGGGCGCGGACCTGGAGGCGCTGATGCGCTTCGTGCCCGGTCCGGACCTGCCGACCGGTGGCCGGATCGTGGGCCTGTCGGGGATCAAGGACGCGTACGAGTCGGGCCGCGGCACCTTCAAGATCCGCGCGACGGTGTCCGTGGAGAACGTGACGGCCCGCCGCAAGGGCCTGGTCGTCACCGAACTGCCGTTCACGGTCGGCCCGGAGAAGGTGATCTCCAAGATCAAGGACCTGGTCGGCTCGAAGAAGCTCCAGGGCATCGCCGACGTCAAGGACCTCACCGACCGCTCGCACGGTCTGCGCCTGGTCATCGAGGTCAAGAACGGCTTCGTGCCCGAGGCGGTCCTGGAGCAGCTCTACAAGCTGACGCCGATGGAGGAGTCCTTCGGCATCAACAACGTGGCGCTGGTCGACGGCCAGCCGCTCACCATGGGGCTCAAGGAGCTCCTTGAGGTCTACCTCGACCACCGCTTCGACGTGGTGCGCCGGCGCAGCGAGTTCCGCCGCACCAAGCGCCGCGACCGGCTGCACCTGGTCGAGGGTCTGCTCGTCGCGCTCCTCGACATCGACGAGGTCATCCGTCTCATCCGGTCGAGTGACAACTCGGCGCAGGCCAAGCAACGCCTGATCGAGCACTTCTCGCTGAGCGAGATCCAGACGCAGTACATCCTGGACACCCCGCTGCGCCGGCTCACCAAGTTCGACCGCATCGAGCTGGAGAGTGAGCGCGACCGCCTCACCGGCGAGATCGACGAGCTGACCGGGATCCTGGAGTCCGACACCGAGCTGCGCAAGCTGGTCTCGGCGGAACTTGCGGCGGTGGCCAAGAAGTTCGGCACCGAGCGGCGGACCGTCCTGCTCGAATCAGCCGGCGCCCCGGTCGCCGCGGTGGCCCTGGAGGTCGCCGACGACCCGTGCCGGGTGCTGCTCTCCTCGACGGGTCTGCTGGCCCGTACGGCGAACGCGGAGCCGCTGGCCACGGATGCCGAGCGGCGCACCAAGCACGATGTGATCGTCTGTGCCGTGCCCGCCACCCAGCGCGGTGACGTCGGCGCGGTGACCTCCACCGGGCGGCTGCTGCGGCTCGCGGTGATCGACCTGCCGCAGCTGCCGGACACGGCGGCCGCGCCCAACCTGTCGGGCGGGGCGCCGGTTTCGGAGTTCCTGTCCCTCGACGCGGACGAGAAGCTGGTCTGTCTGACGACGCTGGACGAGTCGTCGCCGGGGCTCGCGATCGGCACCGAGCAGGGTGTCGTCAAGCGGGTGGTGCCCGACTACCCGGCGAACAAGGACGAGTTGGAGGTCATCACCCTCAAGGACGGTGACCGGATCGTCGGCGCGGCCGAGCTGCGCACCGGCGAGGAGGACCTGGTCTTCATCACGGACGACGCCCAGCTGCTGCGCTACCAGGCCTCCCAGGTCCGCCCGCAGGGCCGCCCGGCGGGCGGTATGGCGGGCATCAAGCTGGCCGACGGCGCCAAGGTGATCTCGTTCACCGTGGTCGACCCGGCGGTGGACGGTGCGGTGTTCACGGTCGCGGGCTCGCGCGGCACGCTGCTCGGGGACTCGGCGGCGACCGCCAAGCTCACCCCGTTCGACCAGTATCCGCGCAAGGGCCGGGCCACCGGCGGAGTGCGCTGCCAGCGGTTCCTGAAGGGCGAGGACATGCTGGTGCTGGCCTGGGCAGGCGCGGCCCCGGCCCGGGCGGCGCAGGCCAACGGCACGCCCGCCGAGCTCCCGGAGCCGGACCCGCGCCGCGACGGCTCGGGCACACCGCTGGCCCACCCGATCACGGACCTGGCGGGCCCGGCCTCGTAACAGGACGTACGAACACGACGACGCGGCCCGGCTTTTTCGAAAGCCGGGCCGCGTCGTCGTGTTCCGGCGCGCTCACATCTCCGCGTCCGGCATCTCCGCGTCCGGCTCCTCCTCGGCCTCGTCCTGGCGTACGTAACGCAGCACGCCCCACATCGCGTGCTCGTCCGGAATGTCCTGCGCCACGGCCGCGTCCAGGGATTTACGCAGCCCCTCGGCGTCGATGCGGGAGCCGATGAGGACGAGCTGGGTCAGCCGCTCCTCGCCGGGCGGCCAGGGCTCCGGGTAGAAGCGCAGGAAGCGGCCGACGGCGTGGACGGCGTACCGGTTGCGCGGATCGGCGGCGCCGAAGTCGACGAACCCCTTGATGCGGTAGAGCCCTTCGGGGCGGCTGTCGAGGAAGGCCATCAGCCGACGCGGGTCCATGGGCACGGCCGAGGTGAAGGCGACGGACTCGTACGCGGTGTGCAGATGGGCGGCGTGGCTGTGGCCGCAGTCGGAGCCGCAGTGATCACCGTGGCCGCTTTCCGGCCCGTACGCGTCGTCGTCCAGCAGATCCTCGAAGACGAGCTGGCCGACGCGTTCGGCGGCGGGCCTGCGGTCGAAGAACAGCTCCGGGTCGACCCGCCCGTACCTGGCCTCGACCACCGACGCCCCGCCCAGGGACTCCCGCAGCCGGTCGAGCCGGGCCCGCTCCACCCGGTCCGTCTTGTTGAGCACCACGAGGTCGGCGACGGCGAGGTGCCGGTCGATCTCGGGGTGCCGCTCGCGGGTGTCCTCGTACTCGGCGGCGTCGACGACCTCGACCAGACCGCCGTAGACGACCCGGGGGTTCTCGCTGGCCAGCACCATCCTGACCAGTTCCTGCGGCTCGGCGAGACCGCTCGCCTCGATGACGACGACGTCGAGACGGGCGGCGGGCCGGGTCAGCTTCTCCAGATAGACGTCGAGCTCGCTCGCGTCGACCGCGCAGCACAGACAGCCGTTGCCGAGCGACAGCGTGGAGTCGCCGAGCTGACCGGCCACGGTCATGGCGTCGATCTCGATGGACCCGAAGTCGTTGACGATCGCGCCGATACGGGTCCCCCGGCTCGCCCGCAGCAGATGGTTGAGCAGCGTCGTCTTGCCCGAGCCGAGGAATCCCGCGAGGACCACGACGGGAATCTGCCGACTCACCGACCCGCTTCCGGGCTGGCTGGGACGCTGGCTCGGACCGGTCGGGCTCAAGGGGGACCTCTCTCAGGGCGCGGGCACGGGCTGTGGCACGGGCGGACCGACATAGCGGGCCGCCGGGCGGATGATCTTCGAGTCCTCCGCCTGCTCCAGGATATTGGCGCTCCAGCCGACCACCCGGGCCGCACAGAACGTCGGCGTGAACATCTCGCGCGGCACCCCGCACAGCTCCATGACCACACCCGCGTAGAACTCGACGTTGGTGTGCAGCTCGCGGCCCGGCTTCAGCTCGGCGAGGATCGCCTCGACGTGCCTCTCGACCTCGACGGCGAACGCGACGAGCGGGCCGCCGAAGCCCTCCGCGATACCGCGCAGCATCCGCGAGCGCGGGTCCTCGGTGCGGTAGACGGGGTGGCCGAAGCCCATGATCCGGTCACCGGCGAGCACGCGCTCACGCACCCAGCCGTCGATGCGGTCCGGGCCGCCGATGGCGTCGAGGGTGTCCAGGGCGCGGCTGGGGGCGCCGCCGTGCAGCGGCCCGGAGAGCGCGCCGACCGCCGCGACCAGGGACGCCGCCACGTCGGCTCCGGTGGAGGCGACGACGCGGGCGGTGAAGGTGGAGGCGTTGAAGCCGTGGTCCACGGTGGAGATGAGATACCGCTCGATCGCCCGCACCCGCTCGGGCGAGGGCTGTGAACCGGTCATCATGTAGAGGTAGTTGGCGGCGTACGAGAGGTCGTCGCGCGGCTCGACGGGCGCGAGCCCCTGCCCCAGCCGGTACAGCGCGGTGAGCAGGGTCGGGACGGCCGCGCAGGCGGCGAGCGCGTCCTCGCGGCGCCGGTCGGCGTCGAGGTCGTAGACCGGCCGGAAGCCCTGGGCGGCGCCGAGCAGCGAGAGCGCGGTGCGCAGTCCGGCGAGCGGCCCGGAGGCCCTGCCCGCGGCGGCGATGCCGGGGAGCGCGGCGCTGACCTGCGGCGGCAGATGGCGCAGGGCCGCGGTGCGGGCGGTGAACTCGGCGCGGGCGGCGGCGTCGGGCAGCTCGCCGTGGAACATCAGATGCCAGACGTCCTCGAAGCTGCGGGTCTGCGCGAGCTCGACGGCCGAGTACTGGCGGTAGTGGTAGAAGCCTTCGAGGCCGCGGACGTCTCCGAGTGCGGTGTCCGTGACGACGACGCCCGCGAGTCCGCGGGGTACTGCCGTGGTGGTGGTCGGCATGTCTGTTCCTCCCTCAATCTTGATTTCGACTGTCTATGATTGACGAGACAGCTGTCAATATTGATTGAATCAATGTTATCCACTTTGGATACGGTGACCCCATGACGGATCAGGTGCGATGACGGATCAGGCGCGACTCACCACCCGCGAGGCGGCGGACCGGCTCGGCGTGAAGCCGGAGACCGTGTACGCGTATGTCAGCCGGGGCCAGCTGAGCAGCGAGCGGGCGCCCGGCGGCCGGGGCTCGACCTTCGACGCCAAGGAGATCGAGGCGCTGGCCCGGCGCGGCGGCCGCCGCGAACCCGCCACGGGCGCGGGCGCCGAGCTGAGCTTCCGTACCGGCATCACCCTCATCGACCGCGACCGGTACTACTACCGGGGCGTCGACGCGGTCGAACTGTCCCGGACGTACGGGTACGAGGAAATCGTCGAGTGGCTGTGGACCGGTGAACTGCGACCCGGTGTGCGCTTCACCGCGCCCCGGGAGTCGCTGGACGCGGCGCGGTTCGCGGTCGGCGCGCTGCCCGCGCACGCCAGCGCCATGGACCGGCTGCGGGTCGCGGCGATCGCCGCCTCGGCCGCCGACCCGCTGCGCTTCGACCTCTCCCCCGAGGCCGTTCTGGGCTGCGGGCGCGCCCTCATCCCGACCCTGGTCCGCGCCCTGCCGAAGGCCGGTGGCTCCGAGCGCCCGGACCGCCCCGGCGACCGCAGCCTGGCCGCGCAACTGTGGCCGCGCTTGACCGCCCGTACATCTGATACAGCGTCAATCAACCTGCTCAACACGGCACTTGCCCTGCTCATCGACCACGACCTGGCGGCCTCCACGCTCGCCGCGCGGGTCGCCGCCTCCGCGCGGGCACATCCGTACGCGGTGGTCTCGGCCGGGCTCGGGGTGCTGGAGGGGCCGCTGCACGGAGCCGCCAGCGGGCTCGCCCACCGGATGCTCGCCGAGGTCCTGGAGCGCGGCGGCGCGGCCCCCGTCGTCGCCGACCACCTCCGCTCCGGCCGCCGCGTCCCGGGCCTAGGCCACCGGCTCTACCCGGCCGAGGACCCCCGCGCGCAGGCGCTGTTCGCGCTCCTGGAGGAGCTTCCGTACGCCGCCCGCGCACTGGACGCGGCCCGCGACGTGGTCGCCACCACCGCCCGCCACACCGCACTGCACGCCAATGTCGACCTCGCCCTCGCGGTCCTGACCGTCGCGGCGGACATGCCCGCCGAGGCGGGCGAGACGGTGTTCGCGGTGGCCCGTACGGCGGGGTGGCTCGCGCATGCCCTGGAGGAGTACGAGGAGCGCCCCCTGCGGATGCGCCCGAGCGGCCACTACACGGGCCCGAAGCCACCGCAGCCGCTTCCCTGACAGGGGCGAGGGAGCGCATTCGGTGCGGGCGGGGCCGAAGTGATTTCGGAAAGCGCCGCACGGCCGTCTACCGTGCATACGCATGAGCGCCGTTCCCAGCCCGCCCGCGCCGAGACGGCGGCGGTTCGGCTGGCCACAGCGCGTCTTCTCCCAGGTGCTGCTGATGCAGCTGGCCATCGCCGCCGGTGTCGCCGTGGTCGCGACCGGCCTCTTCCTCGCGCCGCTCAGCCATCAGCTCGACGACCAGGCGATGCGCCGCGCGCTCGCCATCGCCCAGTCGACCGCCGCCCAGCCGCAGATCACGGCCGATCTGCTGGCCTCCCGCCCGAGCCCCGACGGCCCGGTGCAGCGGGAGGCCGAGCGGGTCCGGCGAGCCACCGGCGCCGAGTACGTGGTGGTCATGGACCGGCGCGGAGTGCGCTGGTCGCACCCGGACGTCCGGCAGATCGGCAAGGTCGTCTCCACCGACCCCAGCGACGCGCTCGCGGGCGAGAACGTCATGGAGATCGACAGCGGCACGCTCGGCCGCTCGGCGCGCGGCAAGGTGCCGCTGCGGGACTCCGGCGGCGCGATCGTCGGCGCGGTGTCCGTCGGCATCGAGTACGACAGCGTGCGCGCCCGGCTGCTCGCCGCGATCCCCGGACTGCTCGCGTACGCGGGCGGCGCGCTGGCGGCGGGCGCCCTGGCCGCGTATCTGATCTCCCGCAGGATCCACAAGCAGACCCGTGACCTGGCCTTCTCCGATATCTCGGCGCTGCTGGCGGAGCGCGAGGCGATGCTGCACTCGATCCGCGAGGGCGTGGTCGCGCTGGACCGTACGGGCCGGATCCGGCTGCTCAACGACGAGGCCCAGCGGCTGCTCGGCGTCGGCCCCGAGGCGAGCGGCCGCTCCTTGGAAGAAGTGCTGGGCACCGGGCGGACGACCGATGTCCTCGCGGGCCGCGTCTCGGGCACCGATCTGCTGACCGTACGCGGCCATCGCGTCCTGGTCGCCAACCGGATGCCGACCGACGACGGCGGCGCCGTGGCCACCCTGCGCGACCGCACCGAACTGGAGCGCCTGGGCCGCGAACTGGACTCCACCCACGGCCTCATCGACGCCCTGCGCGCCCAGGACCACGAACACGCCAACCGGCTGCACACCCTGCTCGGCCTGCTCGAACTGGAGATGCACGACGAGGCGGTCGAGTTCGTGACCGAGGTCGTCGGGGTGCATCGCACCACCGCCGAGCAGGTCACCGAGAAGGTCCGCGACCCGCTGCTGGCGGCGATGCTGGTCGGCAAGGCCACGGTCGCGGCCGAGCGGGCCGTCGCGCTGCGGATCTCGGCGGACAGCCTGCTGCCCGACCGGCTCGTCGACCCGCGCGGCCTGGTCACGGTCGTCGGCAACCTCGTCGACAACGCGCTGGACGCGGCGGCCGGATCCCCCGACGCCTCGGTCGAGGTCATGCTGCGCGCCGAGGGACGTACGGTCGTCCTGCGCGTACGGGACAGCGGCCCCGGCGTCGCCACCGAGCGGCGCGAACAGATCTTCACCGAGGGCTGGTCGACCAAGGCGCTGCCCGCCCACGGCAAGCGGGGCCTGGGACTCGCGCTGGTACGGCGCTTCGCCGAGCGACAGGGCGGCCACGCACGCGTGGCGGCCGCTCCGGACGGCGGCGCCGAGTTCACCGTCGTCCTCCCGGAGGCGCTGGACGAGACCGACGACAGTGCGAGGGACGACGCCGGCGCGACCGCGCTGCACGAGGAGGCTCGATGATCGACGTCCTCGTCGTGGACGACGACCACCGTGTCGCCGACATCAATGCCGCGTACGCCGGAAAAGTTCCCGGTTTCCGGGTGGTCGCGACGGCGCATTCGGCCGCCGAGGCGCTCGCGCTGCTCGCCGAGCGCCCCGTCGATCTGATCCTGCTCGACCACTATCTGCCGGACGAGAACGGCCTCGCCGTCGTACGGGAGCTGCGCCGGCTGGGGCACCACACCGACGTGATCATGGTGACGGCGGCCCGCGACGTGGCCACCGTCCAGGCCGCGATGCGCCAGGGCGCGCTCCAGTACCTCGTCAAGCCGTTCAACTTCGCGGGACTGCGCACCAGACTGGAGGCGTACGCGGCCCTGCGCCGCACCCTCGACGGCGGCGGCGAGGCCGAACAGGCCCAGGTGGACCGGATCTTCGGCGCCCTCTCCGTCCCCACCGAGCCCGGCCTGCCCAAGGGCCACTCCCCCACCACCGCCGAGCTGCTGCGCCAGGTGCTGCTCGCGGCCGAGGGCCCGCTCTCGGCGCAGGAGATCGCGGAGCGGGCGGGGGTGAGCCGGCAGACGGCCCAGCGCTATCTGAAACTCCTGGAGCGCACGGGCCGGGTGCGACTCGGCCTGCGGTACGGGGAGACCGGCCGCCCCGAGCACCGCTACGCATGGGCGGCCGACCGCTGACCCCGACAGGGTGAAGGGCCTCAGCCCTTGGGGACCTTGTTCACGAACTCGCTGGTGAACGTCTTGGCGAGATCGACATCGGTGTTCTTGAGGTTGGGGCTGAACGCCTTGAGCACCTTCTCGACCGTCTCCGGTCCGTTGGCGGGCATCACGCCGTCCTTGGTGAACATGGGCAGCGTGGCCTTGATCGACTCCGCGTAGAGCGCCTTGCCGCCCTTCGCGTAGTCGGCCGGCATCTTCGCGGCGATCTCCTCCGCGCTGTGCGAGGACATCCAACGCAACGTCTTGACCAGCGCGTTGGCGAGCTTCTGGACGGTCTCCTTGTGTCCGTTCACCCAACTGGCGTTCATATAGAGGCTGGACGAGGGGTACGGGCCGCCGAGCGCCTGCTGCGAGCCCTCCGGCGTACGCATGTCGATCAGGACCTTGCCGAGCTTCTGGTCGAGGATGTTGGCGACGGTGGGGTCGGTCGTCATCCCGCCCTGGATCGCGCCCTGCTTCAGCGCGGCGAGGAACGTCTGTCCGGCCCCGACCGCGACCGGCGTGAAGTCGCTGGTCTTCACGCCGTCGCGGACCGCCAGGTACTTGGTGAGGAAGTCGGTGGACGAGCCGAGGCCGGTGACGCCGAGCTTCTTGCCCTTGAAGTCCTTGGGGCTCGCTATGTCGCCCGCGGCCTTGGTGGAGACGACCTCGACCTCGCCGGGCGCGTGCGAGAACTGCACCACGGACTCCACCTGCTTGCCCTTGGCCTGGAGGTCGAGCGTGTGGTCGTAGAAGCCGACCGTGCCCTGGACGTCGCCGGATATCAGCGCGGTCTCCGCCTGCACTCCAGCGGGCTCGCTGAGCAGTTGGACGTCCAGGCCCTCAGCCTTGAAGTAGCCGAGCCGCTCGGTGAGCATCGCGGGCAGATAGATGACCTTGTCGAGACCGCCGACCATGATCTTGACCTTGTTCGACGAGCCGCCGGAACCGGAGTCGTCCGAGCCGCAGGCGGTGAGGGTGGTGGCGGCGAGGGCTCCGGCCAGGACCGCTGCGGGGATTCTGCTGAGGTGGTGGTGGCTGCGCATGTCGTCACGTCCCGGTGAGAGGGGGTAGGTGCGGAGGGGTGGGGGGATCAGCGGTCGGTGCCCGGCTCGGCGGGGCGCCAGCGGAACAGTCGCCGTTCCGCGAACGTGAGCAGGCCCTCGGTGAGCAGCGCGACGACCGCGAGGATGACCATCGCCGCGTACACACCGGCGGCGTTGAACGTCCCCTGCGAGGAGGCGACGAGCAGGCCGAGGCCCTTGGTCGCGCCGATGTACTCGCCGACGATCGCGCCGATCAGGGCGAAGCCGAAGCTGACGTGGAGGCTGGTGAAGATCCAGGACGTGGCGGAGGGGATGACGACCTGGAAGGTGACCCGGCGGTTGCTCGCGCCCAGGATGCGGGCGTTGTGCACCAGATTGCGGTCGACCTCGCGGGCGCCCTGGAAGGCGTTGAAGAAGACCGGGAAGAAGACGAGGACGACCGCCGAGGCGACCTTCGACGCCGGGCCGAGCCCGAACCAGATGAGGAAGACCGGCGCGAGAACGATGCGCGGGATCGCGTTGAGGACCTTGATGTACGGGCCGAGCACATCGGCGAGGAAGCGGATCCGGCCGAGCGTGATGCCGAGGACGACACCGCCCGCGACGCCCAGGACCCAGCCGAGCAGCGCCTCGTAGAGCGTGTACCAGATCTGCTCCCAGAGGGAGCCCTGGGCGGTGCCGTTGACGGCCCAGTCGCGTATCTGGTCCCAGATCTTCGACGGCATCGAGAAGTTGAACGGGTCGATGGCCTTGGTGCGGGCCAGGATCTCCCAGAGCGCGAGCACCGTGACCAGCAGCAGAATGCGGCTGCCGTGGACGAGGAGGCGGCGGTTGCGGGCGGCGCGCGCCCGGGCCTTGGTGCGCTCGGTGACCCGGACCGGGGCGGCGGCGATGGCGTCAGGCGACATTTGCGGCACCCCGCTCACGGGTGATGCGTACCTCTTCGCCGAGCGCTTCCCAGATCTCCCGGTAGATCTCGATGAACCGGGGCTCCAGGCGGATCGACTCGACCTTGCGGGGGCGCGGCAGATCGATCGAGAAGATCTGCTTGACGGTGGCGGGACCCGCCGTCATCACGACGACCCGGTCGGCCAGGGCGATGGACTCCTCCAGGTCATGGGTGACGAAGACGACGGAGGATCCGGTGCCGGACCACAGGTCGAGGAGTTCGTCCGACATCAGCGCCCTGGTCTGCACGTCGAGCGCCGAGAACGGCTCGTCCATCAGCAGGATCTCGGGGTCGTTGACGAAGGTCGCGGCGAGCGCGACGCGCTTGCGCTGGCCACCGGAGAGCTGGTGCGGATAGCGGTCCTCGAAGGCGGCGAGACCGACACGGGCCAGCCACGCGCGCGCCCGCTCCTTCGCCTCCGCCTTCGGTACGCCCCTGAAGCGCGGCCCGGCCATCACGTTCGACAGAACGGTCCGCCAGGGGAAGACAGCGTCCTGCTGGAAGACGAAGCCGACCTTGTCGCCGATGCCGTCGACCGGCTCGCCACCGACCAGGACTTCGCCCTCGGTGGGCTCCTCCAGGCCGCTGACCAGCGTCAGCGTCGTGGACTTCCCGCAGCCGGTCGGGCCGACCACGGCGACGAACTCACCGCGCTCCACGGTGAGGTCCAGGTCCCGTACGGCCGTGTGCAGCGCGCCGGACGGCGTACGGAACGACTTGCCCGCGCTCCGCAGCTCGATAGCGGGGCACGTGCTGGGGCCCCTCTGCTCAGTACTCATGGAGCGGGACCGTAGATGTGGTTCACGGCACAGCGGCAGCCTTGTGGGCGCAAGACGCACTTCTGCTCGCAAACCCCTGTTGTGCTCGTTTTGCTCGCGCTACAACTGCGGGGATTCAACGGGAAGGAAACACGTTGATTGACGTCCTGGTCGTGGACGACGACTTCCGTGTCGTCGAGATCAACGCCGCATACGTCGGGAAGGTTCCCGGGTTCCGGGTCGTCGCCCGTGCGCACAGTGCTGCCCAGGCGCTGGCGACGCTGGAGCGGCACCGGGTCGATCTGGTGCTGCTCGACCACTTCCTGCCGGACGAGACCGGTCTGTCCCTGGTGCGCCGGATGCGCCAACTCGGCCACCACACCGATGTGATCATGGTGACCTCGGCGAGCGACGTGGCCACCGTCCAGGCCGCGATGCGCCATGGCGCGCTGCACTACCTGGTCAAACCGTTCACCTTCGCGGCCCTGCGGGCCAAGCTCGACGCGTACGCGAGCCTGCGCCGCACCGTCGACCGCGCGGGCGAGGACGGGGCCGAGGGCGCCGGACAGGACCAGGTGGACCGGATCTTCGGGGCGCTGCGCACCGCCGCCACCGCCCCGGGGCTGCCCAGCGGCCACTCCCTGCCGACGGCGGAGCTGATCCGGGAGGTCCTGCACCACGCGGACCACCCGCTCTCCGCGCACGAGGTCGCCGGCCGCACGGGCCTGAGCCGCTCCACCGCCCAGCGCTACCTCCGCCTCCTGGAACAGTCCGGCCGCCTCCGCCTGACCCTGCGCTACGGGGAGACGGGCCGCCCGGAACACCGCTACGCCTGGGCGGTGTGAGGGGCGCGCGACCCTGGCCGGGCAGGACGAGCGGGCCCGGCCCAGGAGGATCGATCCTGCGTACGGCTACACGGCCCCCGCCCCCGTCAGCGACCGCACCTCCGTCTCCGCGTGGCGGGCCGCGTCCGCGGGCTCGTGCGAGGTCAAAGTGCCCAGCCAGCCCGCGAGGAAGCCCAGCGGGATGGAGACGAGGCCGGGGTTCTCCAGCGGGAAGAACTGGAAGTCCATCCCCGGGAAGAGCGCGTGCGGCCCACCGGAGACCACCGGCGAGAGCACCACCAGGACAAGGGCCGGAACCAGTCCGCCGTACACCGACCACACCGCGCCCCGGGTGGTGAAGTTCCGCCAGAACAGCGAGTAGAGCAGCACCGGCAGATTGGCCGAGGCGGCCACCGCGAAGGCCAGACCGACCAGGAACGCCACGTTCAGGTCCCGGGCGAGCAGCCCGAGCGCGATGGCGACGGCCCCGATCCCGACGGCGGCGACCCGGGCCACCGCGACCTCGCTGCGCTGCTTGGCGTGCCGACGCCGCAGCGACGCGTACAGGTCATGGGCGACGGAGGCGGAGGAGGCGAGGGTGATACCGGCGACGACGGCCAGGATGGTGGCGAAGGCGACGGCGGCCACGACCGCGAAGAGAACCGTTCCGCCTGTGGAAGCCGCACCGCCGCCCAGATTGAGCGCGAGCAGCGGAACAGCCGTGTTCCCGGCGGCGTTCGCCGACTTGACCTCGGCGGGGCCGACCACGGCGGCGGCGCCGAAGCCGAGCACGATGGTCATCAGATAGAAGCCGCCGATGAGTCCGATCGCCCAGACCACCGAACGCCGGGCGGCCCGCGCGGTGGGCACCGTGTAGAAACGGGACAGGATGTGCGGCAGCCCCGCCGTACCCAGGACCAGCGCGAGGCCCAGGCTGATGAAGTCGAGCCGCGCGGTCCAGCCGCCGCCGTATCTCAGCCCCGGGGAGAGGAACTCCTTTCCATGGCCGCTCCGTTCGGCCGCCGTGTTGAGCAGCAGGTTGATGTTCCCGTGGAAGCGCATCAGCACCAGCACGGTCAGCGTGATCGCACCGGCCATGAGCAGGACGGCCTTCACGATCTGGATCCAGGTGGTGGCCCGCATCCCACCCAGCGACACATAGATCACCATCAGCGCGCCCACGCCGATGACGGTCCACGAGCGGGCGGCCGAGCTGGCCCCGCCGAGCAGCAGCGCCACCAGGCTGCCCGCGCCGACCATCTGCGCCACCAGATACAGAACGGACACGGTCACCGAAGAAGTTCCCGCCGCGATCCGCACCGGGCGCTCGCGCATCCGGGCCGCGACCACGTCGGCGAGCGTGAACCGCCCGCAGTTGCGCACCAGTTCGGCCACGAGCAGCAGCACCACCAGCCACGCCACCAGGAAACCGACGGAGTAGAGCATCCCGTCGTAGCCGAAGAGGGCGATGAGCCCGGAGATACCGAGGAAGGAGGCGGCCGACATATAGTCGCCCGCGATGGCGAAACCGTTCTCCATGGGGGAGAACAGCCGCCCGCCCGCGTAGAACTCCTCCGCCGAGCCGTGCCGGTCCCGGCTCACCCAGGTGGTGATCGCGAGCGTCGCCGCGACGAACGCGCTGAACAGCAGTAGCGCCAGCGCCTGATGGTCCCTGCCGACGCTCACCTGGCGATCCCCCCGGTCATGTCCTGCTCCCGCTTCTGCTCGAACACGGTCCAGCGCAGCTCAAGCGCCGCCCGGTCCCGGCGCAGCCGGGCATGCCGGGCATACGCCCAGGTCAGCAGGAAGGTGGAGAGGAACTGCCCGAGCCCGGCGAGCATCGCGACATTGACCGCCCCGAACACCTGACGCGCCATCAAGTCCGGTGCGGTGGTGGCCGCGACGACGTACGCGACGTACCAGGCGAGGAAGGCGAACGCGGCCGGGACGACGAAGCGGCGGTAGCGGCCGCGCACCTCCTGGAAGGCGGCGCTGCGCTGCACCTCCAGATAGATGTCGGCGGCGCTGCGGACGTGCTCCGCGTCGGCGGCCTGCTGTTGCTGCGGGACGGGCGCCGGCGCCGTCGTGCCGTCCAGCTCGCCCCACCCGGAGGCGAGCGCGTCGTACCAGGGGTCGTCGATCCGCGCCGCCGCCGGTTCGTGCCCTTCCTGTCTGTCCACCGAACAACTCTCCTTGTCCACGGCCCTGTTCGGCCGCGTGCCCAAGGATGGGCAGAGGGGACGCCCCCGCACTCTTCAACGCCCCCTCTTCACCCCATTAGGTGATGGCGAAAGCTAGGTGATGGCGGAACCCGGCGGCTGCGCGAGGCCGTGCTGGTACGCGTACCGCACGGCCTGCGCCCGGTCCCTGGCCCCCGTCTTGGCGAAGATGTTGTTGATGTGGGTCTTCACGGTCGCGGTCGAGATGTGCAGCGCCCGGGAGATCTCGGGGTTGGACAGGCCCTCGGCGACCAGGCCGAGCACTTCGCCCTCGCGTCCGGTGAGCCCGTCCGGCAGCACCACCAAAGAGGGCGCGGGCGGCGGCGACGTCACCCTTTCGAGCAACCGCCGCTGCACCGAGGGCGCGAGCCCGGCCTGCCCGGCCAGCACGTCCTGTATGGCCTTGACGATCTCGTCGCCGCCCGCGTCCTTGGTGAGATATCCGCGCGCCCCGGCCTGCAGCGCCGGGAAGAGCGAGTCGTCGTCCGCGTAGGTCGTCAGGATCACGACCTGCGTTCCCGGGTACTGCGAGCGGATACGGCGGGTCGCCTCCGCCCCGTCGCAGCGCGGCATCCGCAGGTCCATCAGGACCACGTCCGGGGCCAGTTCGGCCACCAGCGCCACCGCCTCCTCCCCGTCCTTGGCCGCGCCGACCACCTCGACGCCGGGCAGCAGCCCGAGCAGCATCACGATCCCCTCGCGCACCACCGACTGGTCGTCCGCCACGACCACCCGTATCGCCCGAGCCCCCGCGTGCCCGTCCCCCACTCCGACGCCACCGCCGGTCGCACCGCCCCCGACGCCGGTCATGCCGGCACCCTCAGCCGCACCACGAAGCCCTCCTCGTCCGGTCCCGCCTCCAGAGTCCCGCCGAGCAGTTCGGCGCGCTCCCTCATCCCCAGCAGACCGTATCCGGAACCACTGACTGCCAGCTCATCCGCCACCCCGCCGCCGAAGTCCCGCACCTCCAGCGCCACTTCGTCCGGCAGGTATTCGAGCCGCATCGCGACGGTGGCACCCGGCGCGTGCTTGCGTACGTTCGTCAGGGCCTCCTGCGCCACCCGCCGCACCGCCTGTGACGCCTCCGCCGCGATCGGCCGCCGCTCCCCCGACACCTCGACGCCCGCCGGCCCGACGGGGCCGCCGCCTTCGACGAGCGTGCGCAGATAGTCCTCGACCGGGGTCATCTCGCCGCGCAGCGCCGAGAGCGCCTGCCGGGTCTCGGCCAGCCCGTCCCGCGCCATCGACCGCGCCGCCACCACCCGCTCCAGGATCCGGTCCCTGAACTCCCCGGCGGGCTCGCGCTCGATCATCAGCCGGGCCGCCTCCAGATGCACCAGCTGCGCGGAGAGGCTGTGCGCCAGCACGTCGTGGATCTCCCGGGCGATCCTGGCCCGCTCGGCGAGCGCGGCGGACTCCGACTCGGCGGCCCGCGCGGCCCGTTCCTGGGCGAGCAGCCGCTGCGCGTTGCCGCGCGCCTCGGCGTCGAGCCGCAGCACATACCCGGCGAGCCCGAGCCCGGCGGTACTGATCGCGGTGGGCATCCAGCTGTCGGTGTTCACCACCGCGTACGCCCCGAGCGCCACCATCGTGCAGGGCACGGCGGCGCCGAGCGGGAGCCGTTCGAGCGCGGAGACGGCGGTGCCGCACCACACGATGATCGCGACGATGTGCCAGCCGGTCTGCTGGGCCACCACCGCCACCGTCATCAGCGACGCCAGCAGAGCGAGCGAGGGCCACAGCCGGTGCGCGAGCGTCTGGTGCCAGAAG
Source organism: Streptomyces sp. CBMA152 (assembly GCF_014596475.1). GTDB lineage: Bacteria > Actinomycetota > Actinomycetes > Streptomycetales > Streptomycetaceae > Streptomyces. Next base: position 199,180 of record NZ_MECJ01000024.1, read on the forward strand.
CCGCGGGCCAGCGCCACGGTCGCCGCGACGATGGCGACCCCGGCGACCCAGGACCAGCCGTGCGGACCCCGCTCGTTGACCGCCGTCCACAGCAGCGCGCCGAGCAGCACCGCGCGCACGGTCCAGGCGATGCCGCGCCGCACACGGCTCAGGCCCTCGTGGGTGAGCGCTTCCCGCGAGGGCCAGGCGAACCAGACGTCCCGGGTCACACACGGTCCTTCCACAGCGGGGTGGCCATGCTGTCGTCGGCAACACCGTACGACGCGCGCACGGACCGGGCCCGCCATACCAGGATGCCGCTGCGGACCAGGATCGCGGCCGCGAGACCGAGCAGCAGCGCGCCCATGCCCATATGGATCCCGGCCAGGGCGCCGAGGCCGGCGAGCCCCACCCGGACGGCTATGCCCACGACCCAGACGAGCGCGGTCGCCCTGGTCCCCTTGCTCCACACCGAGCCGTCCGGCTCGGTCCACACCTTGGTGGTCCAGGCCCAGGCCGCGCCCATCAGCAGCCCAGTGAGCAACTCGGCGCCGAGCAGCATCACCGACAGGGCGTGGTGGTCCGGGTCGACCAGGCCCTTCTCCCGTATCGACAGGTACACCAGCACCGCCGGGACGAGCCACCAGCGCTTGGCGTCCGCCAACCGCTGGGGCCGCACCTGACGCGAGACGATCAGCACGACGACGGCCACCGCCACCAGCACACTCACGAGCGCGGACATCCGGGCCTCCACAACGACGACTGCGAGGAAGTTCCTACGCCATCGAAGTTACGGAAACGGCCTGGTCAGACACATCGGAGCTGGGGTTGAACGTGGGTGGAGCCAGCGGCTCCACCCACGGGTGGACAACCCACGGTCAGCGGGTCGGGCGGACACCCGACCCTTCGCCCGGACGGGGCGACTACGCGTCGATCCGCGACCGGTCCAGCGTCGCCGCCGAGCTGGTGATGAACTCCTTGCGCGGCGCCACCTCGTTGCCCATCAGCAGGTCGAAGACCTGCTCCGAGGCCTCCAGGTCGCCGATGTTGATCCGGCGCAGGGTGCGGAACCGCGGGTCCATCGTGGTCTCCGCCAGCTGGTCCGCGTCCATCTCGCCGAGGCCCTTGTAACGCTGGATGGCGTCCTTGTACCGGATGCCCTTGCGCTGGAACTCCAGAAGCGTCTGGCGCAGCTCGTTGTCCGAGTACGTGTACACGTACTTGTCCTGGCCCTTCTTGGGCTGGACCAGCTCGATGCGGTGCAGCGGCGGCACGGCCGCGAAGACCCGGCCCGCCTCGACCATCGGGCGCATATAGCGCTGGAAGAGGGTCAGCAGCAGGATGCGGATGTGCGCGCCGTCGACGTCGGCGTCGACGAGCAGCACGATCTTGCCGTACCGCGCGGCGTCGATGTCGAAGGTGCGGCCCGAGCCGGCTCCTATGACCTGGATGATCGCGCCGCACTCGGCGTTCTTCAGCATGTCCGAGACGGACGCCTTCTGAACGTTGAGGATCTTGCCGCGGATCGGCAGCAGCGCCTGGAACTCCGAGTTCCGGGCGAGCTTGGCGGTACCCAGCGCCGAGTCGCCCTCGACGATGAAGAGCTCGCTGCGCTCCACGTCGTCGCTGCGGCAGTCGGCGAGCTTGGCCGGCAGCGAGGAGGACTCCAGGGCGGTCTTCCGCCGCTGGGCCTCCTTGTGCTGGCGGGCCGCGATCCGGGTCCGGGCGGCGGCCACGATCTTGTCGAGCACCGCGCGCGCCTGCGCCTTGGCGTCGCGCTTGGTGGAGGTCAGGAACTCCTTGAGCTCCTTGGCGATGACATTGGCGACGATCCGGTTGGCCGCCGAGGTGCCGAGGACCTCCTTGGTCTGGCCCTCGAACTGCGGCTCGGCGAGCCGCACGGTCACCACCGCGGTGAGGCCCTCCAGGGCGTCGTCCTTGACGACGTCGTCCTCGGCGACGCGCAGCAGCTTCGCGGAGCGCAGCACCTCGTTGACGGTCTTGGTGACCGAGCGCTCGAAGCCGGTGACATGGGTGCCGCCCTTGGGGGTGGCGATGATGTTCACGAACGACTTCAGGTTGGTGTCGTAGCCCGTGCCCCAGCGCAGCGCGACGTCGACGACCAGCTCGCGGGTGACCTCGGTGGGGGTCATGTGGCCGCGCTCGTCGAGGACCGGGACGGTCTCCTTGAAGGTGCCCTGGCCGGTCAGCCGCAGCACGTCGCAGACGCCCTTGTCCTGGGCCAGGTACTCGCAGAACTCGCTGATCCCGCCGTCGAAGCGGAACGTCTCTTCCGTCTTGCCCTCGCCGTCCAGGCCGCGCTCGTCGCGTACGACGATGGTCAGGCCGGGCACCAGGAAGGCGGTCTGACGCGCGCGCTGGTGCAGCGTGTCCAGGGAGAGCTTGGCGTCCTTGAGGAAGATCTGGCGGTCGGCCCAGTAGCGGATGCGCGTGCCCGTGCGCGTCTTGGGCACCCGCTTGCCCTTGAGGAGGCCGCTGGAGGGGTCGAAGGGCGCGTCGGGGCCCTGCTCGGTGAACATGCCCGGGGTGCCGCGGCGGAAGCTGATCGAGTGCGTCGCACTGTTGCGGTCGACCTCGACGTCGAGGCGGGCCGAGAGCGCGTTCACTACGGACGCGCCCACGCCGTGCAGACCGCCGGAGGCGGCGTAGGAGCCGCCGCCGAACTTGCCGCCGGCGTGCAGCTTGGTCATGACGACCTCGACGCCGGAAAGGCCGGTCTTGGGCTCGACGTCGACCGGGATGCCCCGGCCGTTGTCCCGCACCTCGACCGAGCCGTCGTCGTGCAGGATCACCTCGATGAAGTCGCAGAACCCGCCCAGGGCCTCGTCGACGGAGTTGTCGATGATCTCCCAGAGGCAGTGCATCAGGCCGCGGCTGTCGGTCGAGCCGATGTACATACCGGGGCGCTTGCGGACCGCTTCGAGGCCTTCAAGGACGAGCAGGTGCCGCGCGGTGTAGTTGGAGCCGTCCCGGTCGGCGCCGGACAGCAGCGCAGTGGACGGAACGGACGTCTCGGCGGTCACGCAGTTCGCTCCTCGCTGAATTTCACTTCGCCCCCGATGAGCAGGGGGCCGGCGTCGGTCGCCGGTCAGAGGGTACCGAGGCCTGGTAGAGCCGTTGTCACGCCACCCTCGCGTTTACTCATGCTAGTCCAGGGTCGTATACGTGTTCGATCCCTCGTTGGAGTGATGCGGATATCACGTTCCCATCCAGGCATGAACCATTTAGGCTCCGGGCACGTCCTCATGAACAACCGGCAACCCCGCCGGGAGGGCCAAACGAGACAAGCAACGCGAAACCGTAGAGCAACGCAATACGGCTCATTCGCCGCCAACCGGCAGCAGACAGCCACCTTGACCAAGAAGTTTCGAGGAAAAGGCACGAGCGGGAACGTTTTCGGCCTGGTTGGATGTTGACCCTGGTACGACAGCTCGTCGAGCTAGAGAAGAGGCGACGTGACTACTGTTCTGACCCCCGCGAGCCCCCTGACGGCCGCCGACCGTTGCGACCGCTGCGGCGCACAGGCATACCTGCGCGTCCTTCTGACCAGCGGCGGCGAACTGCTCTTCTGTGCTCACCACGGACGCAAGTTCGAGCCGGAACTGAAGAAGATCGCCGCTGAGATACAGGACGAGACGGACCGCCTCACGGCGGTGCCCGAATCCGCAGGTGAAGAGGATCGCTGAACCTCGCACTGACGACGAGCCAGGGCCGGTCCAGGACCGGCGACGGGCGGCCGCCCCCGCGTGCGGGGGCGGCCGCCCGTTCTCATGCCCGCACGCCGACTACAGGGGCGCCGCGTTGCGGGACGAGGGCGTGAACGCCGAGATCCGGGTGTAGACGCCGGGGCTCTCGGCCTCGCCGCAGCCGCTGCCCCAGGACACGAGCCCGATGAGCCGCCCCCGGGAGATCAACGGCCCTCCGCTGTCGCCCTGGCAGGCGTCGTGGCCGCCCGCTGGATCGCCTGCGCAGAGCATGGTGGCCTCCTGGTACTCGCCCTCCGAGTTCCCCGGGTAGGCGCGCGCACAGACCCCGTCAGCAAGCACCTGGACCCGGGCCGCCCGCAGCCCGGAGGCATAACTGCCCCGGCCCGAGGTGTCCCCCCAGCCGTAGACGGTGGCCGGCGTGCCCACCGCGTACGCCCCGTCGCCCGGTCCGGCGAGCCCGATCACGTACGACTCGGGCAGCGCGGCGGCCAGCGTGAGCACCGCCAGGTCACCGGCGTTGGTGACCGGGTCGTACTTCGGGTTGACCCAGGTGTCCCGCACGGTGAGCTCCTTGCCGCCCTTGCCCCGCAGCTGGGTGCGGCCCGCGATCACCTTGAGGTCCCGCACCCCGTTCGCGCCGAGCACCTCCCGGCTGAGGCAGTGCGCGGCGGTGACCACTTTCGTGGGCGTCACCACCGCTCCCCCGCAGAACTGGCCCGCGCGCGTACGTCCGAACCGGTCACGGCTGGAGAGCGCGACGACGTACGGGCTGTCCTCGACGCGTACGGGCATGCCCCCGATGACGATGCTGTCGGCGGCCGCCGGGGCGGGCGCGGCCAGTGGCACGGCGGTCGCGGCCGCCGTCAGGGCCAGCGCTCCTCGCAGCGCTCGGGCGGTGGGACGTCGCATACGCTCTCCTGACTCCGGGTGAGACGGGCATACCTCAGAGTCAACGAGCTGATGACGCCCCGCACCCGCTCAGACACGCGCGAGGGCCCGGCTCCTGACGGAACCGGGCCCCAGTGGCGCAGAGATACGCGGCGTACGACCTAGTCGAGGTAGTCGCGCAGCACCTGCGAACGCGACGGGTGGCGCAGCTTCGACATGGTCTTCGACTCGATCTGACGGATGCGCTCACGCGTCACTCCGTAGACCTTGCCGATCTCGTCCAGCGTCTTCGGCTGACCGTCGGTGAGACCGAAGCGCATGGAGACCACACCCGCCTCACGCTCGGACAGGGTGTCCAGGACCGAGTGCAGCTGCTCCTGGAGGAGCGTGAAGCTCACCGCGTCGGCCGGCACGACGGCCTCGGAGTCCTCGATGAGGTCACCGAACTCGCTGTCGCCGTCCTCACCCAGGGGGGTGTGCAGCGAGATGGGCTCGCGGCCGTACTTCTGGACCTCGATGACCTTCTCCGGGGTCATGTCGAGTTCCTTGGCCAGCTCCTCCGGGGTGGGCTCACGGCCCAGGTCCTGGAGCATCTGGCGCTGCACGCGCGCGAGCTTGTTGATGACCTCGACCATGTGCACCGGGATACGGATGGTGCGGGCCTGGTCGGCCATGGCGCGGGTGATCGCCTGACGGATCCACCAGGTGGCGTACGTGGAGAACTTGTAGCCCTTGGTGTAGTCGAACTTCTCGACCGCGCGGATCAGACCGAGGTTGCCCTCCTGGATCAGGTCCAGGAAGAGCATGCCGCGGCCGGTGTAGCGCTTGGCCAGCGAGACCACCAGACGGAGGTTGGCCTCCAGCAGGTGGTTCTTGGCGCGGCGGCCGTCCTCGGCGATGATCTCCAGCTCGCGCTTGAGCTTGGGGGCGAGCTTGTCGGCGGCCGACAGCTTGTCCTCGGCGAACAGGCCGGCCTCGATGCGCTTGGCGAGCTCGACCTCCTGCTCGGCGTTGAGCAGCGGGACCTTGCCGATCTGCTTCAGGTAGTCCTTGACCGGGTCGGCGGTGGCACCGGCGACGGCGACCTGCTGAGCGGGAGCGTCGTCCTCGTCGTCGTCGGAGAGGACGAAGCCCTTGTTCTCGCCCTCGGCCTCCTCTTCCTCACCCTTGCCGGGCGCGACGTCCTCAAGGAGCTCCTCGCCCTCAAGGGCCTCTTCGTCGCCCTTCTTGCCGGCGGTCTTCTTCGCGGCCGTCTTCTTGGCCACGGCCTTCTTGGCGACGGTCTTCTTCGCGACCGTCTTCTTGGCGGCGGCCTTGCGGGGCGCGTCGGCGTCGTCGGCCGATACGTCCACGGTCTCGGTCGCCGGGGCGGCGGTGGCCGCGACAGTCTTCGTCACGGTCGTCTTGGCCGCGACAGTCTTGGTGGCGGTGCGCTTCGCCGGGCTCTTCGCTGCGACGCTCTTCCGGGTGCGCTTGGGAGATTCCGCGGCACTGACCATCAGCGTCACACCCTCTTCCTCGAGGATCTGGTTGAGGCTGCGCAGAACATTCTTCCACTGGGTTGGCGGAATCTGGTCGGCTTCGAAGGCCCGACGCACGTCATCGCCGGCGATCTGCCCATCAGCCTTTCCCCGCTCGATGAGCGCCATCACAGACTCTGACTCGGCGATCTCCGGCGGGAGCGTACGGGATGTGCTGGCCGACACGAACAACCTCTCGGAACGATGGAAAACGGCTTCCGGCCCCGCCCATGATCGGGCCGGAGCCGACGACCGTCGGCTGGGGATTGTGCCGACGGCGCGGGCTGAACCTCGGAGCTGCACAGCGCCGCGAGCGGTCGCTGTATTCCTTCCTCGGCTGTTACCTCTTAGGTCATCGCACGGTTTCGAAGAGTGTTACGCCCAATCTACGTGGCCCGAGTCACACCTCATTCGCGACATAGCAGACCACATAGGGACAAAGTGCCCGCAATCGCGTCGCCGGACCCCCCGAGGCCCGGCGACACGCGCTTCCTTCCTTCACGGCGGTACGGGACCTGGTGGTGCGAACCCATACCCCGCCCACGCTCCGCGCCGTCAGTGCTCGCGCGGGGCGGGGACGACGCGCTCCACCTCTGGGTGGACGGTGAGCAGCTGCCGCATGGCCGTCTCCGCCGCCACGCCGTCGGCGCCCGCCAGCGCGTCCACGATCCGGGCGTGGTGGGTGAGCGCGACCTCGGAGGGGCGGTCACAGCCGGTGACCGGGCCTCCGGAGACCTGGAGGGCGGCGCCGACGATGCCGGAGAGGTGCTCCAGCATGCGGTTGCCCGCGGCCTGGATCAGCAGGGAGTGGAACTCGGCGTCGGCCCGCGAGAAGGTGATCACATCGCCCTGGCCGAGCGAGTGGCCCATGATCTCCACCATGTCGCCGAGGCGCTGCTGGATGTCGTCCCGGCCGTGGCCCGCCGCGAGCCGGGCGGCCAGCGGCTCGATCGTCCAGCGCAGCTCGCTGAGCTCGCGGCGCTGGTCGTCGCGCTGCGGCCCGAAGGCCCGCCACTCGATGATGTCGGGGTCCAGCAGGTTCCAGTCGCTGACCGGGCGGACCCGGGTGCCGACGTTGGGGCGGGCGCTGACCAGGCCCTTGGCCTCCAGGACGCGCAGCGACTCGCGGACGACGGTCCGGGAGACCTCGAAGCGCTGGCCGATCTCCTCGGGGACCAGCGGGCGGTCGGCGCCGAGATCGCCGGAGACGATCATCTGGCCGAGCTGCTGGACGAGTTGGCCGTGCAGCCCTCTGCCGCGGCTGCCCGCCGCGCGGCGGCCCACCCGGCCGAGGTCGGCCTCGGGCCCGTCCCACGCGGGGAGGGCCACGCGGTCGGCGCCGCGCGCCTCCGCGTAGGGGTAGCGGTCGAGTTCGCCCGGTCCTGCGAGGCCGTTGTCGGCGGCGCGGGCGGTGGTCATCATGGTGTGCGCAAGGGTACTCACGCATCCTTTGTCGGCGGGACTCCCACGGCCCTTGAGGTCTTTGGTGAAAAGCACACGAAAGGGTGATCTCCGGACCCCTCGCAATTGACGCTTTATCGGAAAGAAGCGGGCATTCCCAGGGGAGTTGTGGCCGGGCCCGTGCGCCGGGGTCGCAGCGCGGTCACCAACGGGCCCTGCCGCGAAGGCCGGTGAACACATAGGCGCAGAGCAGTACCGCCAGCGACAGCGCGAGCGCCGCGCCCTGGGGCCTGGCGAGCAGGTGCAGCGCGGTCGTGAGCCAGCCGTCCAGCTCGTGCGGCCAGCGCAGCCAGGCCACCTCCCGCAGCCGCGCGGGCAACCCGGCGACCGAGCGCGCGTGCGGACTCGACAACGCCTTCTGTACGAGCGGTACGACGAGTACGGGCACCGCCAGGACGGCCGCGAGCCCGGCCGTGGTGGCCCGGAAGATGCCGGCCGCGAGCAGCCCCGCCCAGGCGCAGCCGACGGTCAGCCCGGCCCAACTCGCCGCGAGCGTCGGCCAGTCCGGTGGGATCCGCGCCAAGTCGTGCCCGTACACCAGCCGCAGGGCCTGCCCGTCCAGTACGACCGTGAGCGCGGCGAGCAGCAGCGCGGCGGCGGCCGACACGGCGAGCTTGGCGAGCAGCAGCCCGAGTCTGCGCGGCACGGTGCCGCGGTCGGCGGCGAGCGCGGGGTAGCGGTACTCCTCGCCGAAGGCGAGCGCGCCGAGGACGCCCGCACCGAACGCCGCCGGTGGCAGCGGCAGCAGCCCGGGCCAGGCGGCGGCCAGGTGCGGCAGCGGGGTGCGCCCGCCGCGCCCGAGCAGTACTGCGAGCACGACCGACCCGACGAGCACGGCGGCGCCCAGCAGATACGTGGTGCGGACGCCGAGGAGTCGGCGGAGTTCATAGCGGAGCGGACGCAGGGGGGTGCGGGGGCGGGTGGGGGTGATGTGGGGGCGCGAAGTGCTTGGCGGTGCCGGGAGGTTCGTGGGTGCGCTGTAACCGTTGAGCGTATCTGTCACGGGGAGGGCGCTGGTCGCTTCGCCCGGCGGGCTCGGGGGCTCTGCCGGGCGGGGCGCCGGTGGTGGGGGCGGGTTCGTTTCGCCGAACTCCTCGGTCAGGCGGTGGACGAGGACGCCGTTGCGGAAGGCCGTCTCGCCCACCTCGGCGCAGGTGGTGCCGTAGACGGACAGATGGGCGCCGTCCTCGGCGACCACCTCGACCGAGCGGCGGGCGGCCCTGGCCTCGCGGCTGACGAGGGCGCCGAGGCGGGCCGCGTGCGGGGTGGCGACGGCCACGCGCGGGCGCAGCCGGGTGCGGGCGAAGGCGACGGCGTCCTGGTCCGCGACCAGGCGGCCACCGTCGACGGTGACCACGCGGTCGGCCACCCGGGCCGCCTCCTTGGGGTCGGAGAAGGTGCACAGCACAGTGCCGCCGTGGTCGGCGTGGCCGCGCAGCAGTCCGTACAGCCAGCTGTTGTCGCGCGGCGAAAGGTCCTCGGCGGGCTCGTCGAGGACGAGGGTGTGCGGGTCGCCGAGGAGGGCCGCGGCGAGCCCGAGTCTGCGGTCCATGCCGAGCGAGAGGGTGCCAAGGCGTTGGTCGCCGAGGCCGTCGAGGCCGACGACGTGCAGCATTTCCTCGGCCCTGGTCACCGGGACCCCGGCGACCGCGCACATGAGGCGCAGCTGGCCCCGGACCGTACGGGCCGGGTGGCCCGGCACATCGCCGAGCAGGGTGCCGACCTCGCGGGCCGGGTGGGCGACCCGGTGCAGGGGTCGGCCCCGGAAGTAGGTGACGCCCCGGCCGGGTTCGAGCTCCAGCATCAGGCGCAGGGCCATCGTCTTGCCCGAGCCGGGGGCGCCGAGCAGGGCGGTGATCCGGCCCGGCAGGGCCTCGAAGGTCAGGTCGTCCACCTCGGGCGGACGGTCGCGGCGGGGGGCACTGGTGAGTCCGATGGCCTGGAGCATCGCTTCTCTCGCGGGGGTGAGACCGCTCGACGGCACGGCGGGAGGGCGGGTACCGGAGTAACATAACGCGACATTTCAGACTTTTCATGCAAACGGGACCGTGGTGAGCGGGTGTCAGCACGCCGGGTGCACCCACCGCACGCTCAGCGGCGTCCGTCCGGCCCGGCGGCAGCAGCACGAAGCCCGCGCTATCCCGCCCCCGCCGGTCCCGGCAGCACCACGAACCGGGCTGCCCCGCCCCCCGCCCGCAGAGCCCGGCTCAGACCTCCGGCCGCAGCATCGGCGGGTTCAGGAGCGTCGCTCCGCCCGCGCGGAAGAGCTGGGCCGGGCGGCCGCCCTGGCGGGTGGTGGTGCCGCCCGCCGGCACCAGGAAGCCCGGCGTGCCGGTCACCTTGCGGTGGAAGTTGCGCGGGTCGAGGGCCACGCCCCACACCGCCTCGTACACCCGGCGCAGCTCCCCCACGGTGAACTCGGCGGGGCAGAACGCCGTGGCCAGCGACGAGTACTCGATCTTGGACCGGGCCCGCTCCACGCCGTCCGCGAGGATCTGGGCGTGGTCGAAGGCGAGCGGCGCGGGCTGTTCGTCCTCGCGGCCGAAGCCGCCGTCCTGGCTCAGCAGGTCCTCCACCGGTGCCCAGCGGGCGCTGTGCGCGTCGCCGCCCGCGCGGGGGGCCGGCAGATCGGGTGCGAGCGCCAGGTGCGCCACGCTGACCACCCGCATGCGGGGGTCGCGCCGGGGATCTCCATACGTGGCCAGCTGCTCCAGGTGGGCGCCGTTGCCCGGCGCCGGAGCCGGGCCCGCCGGGTCCTGGGCGCACAGCCCGGTCTCCTCGCTCAGCTCGCGGGCCGCCGCAGCCGACAGATCCTCATCGCCCCGGACGAATCCGCCGGGCAGCGCCCACCGCCCCTGGAACGGCGGCTCACCCCGGCGCACGACCAGCGCGCACAGCGCATGGCGGCGCACGGTGAGCACGACCAGGTCGACGGTCACGGCGAAGGGCGGGAAGGCCGACGGGTCGTAGGGAGACATGAAGCGATCATAGTCGTCTCCTTGACGATAAACACGCCCTCGGACGCCTCTGGCCGTAACGCCTTCACCGGTCATCCCACGCCTCCCACCCATGACGCCTCGCGCGAAGGTCCTGCCGTCGTCCGCCGCGTCGCTCACCAGGACGTCCTCCTCGGCCTCGGCACCGGATTCACTCAGCACTGCGTTCAGCCTCCCAACTGCAGCCGGGCGGCGGCCTGCTCGACCATGCCGACGCCGAGCCTGCTGACCCGTACGGCGAAGGGCTCCCCCGCCACGCTCAGCCCCGAAAGCCGCACCGCGCCGAGCGGGGCGGATCGCACGGGAGCCAGCGCGACCGTGCCCGCCGGGGCGTCCGGGCGGATCCCGGCGAGCGCGGTGAGCAACTGGACCACCGAGGCCGCCGCCACCGCAGCCGGGCGGCAGGCGGCCGGGTGCGGCAGCGGGGCGCTGTCGGCGGTGCGCTGCTCCCCCGCGTACATCTCGGGAAGGCGGTAGCCGAACGTCTCGGCCGCGTCCAGGACCCCGCGCAGCAGCGCGCTCGCCTCCTTCTCGTACCCCGCGGCCGCCAGGCCCGTGACCGCGACGGCCGTGTCATACACCCGCACCGCGCCCGCCCGGTGGCCGAACGGGTTGTACCCCGGTTCCTTGGCGCCGAGCCCGCGCAGGCCCCACCCCGAGTCCATGACCGGGCTGCCGAGCAGTCTCGCCAGCTGTTCCGTCTGCACCTTGTCGAGCAGCCCGGGTGCGAGCCGGCCCGCGCCGAGGAGGCCGGTGTCCAGGAGGTGGGCGGCGCCCGCGCCGAGCGGCGGGACCAGGCGGCCGTCGGCGGTACGGGCGGCGGCCGGGCGCCCGCCCGCGAGGTCCTCGATCCAGAACTCCTCCCGGAACCGCTCCCGCAGCGCCGCCGCCCACCCGGCGCACTCCTGGGCCCCCGGGCGGCCGCACTCGCGCAGCAGCTCCGCCCCCAGTACGGCGGCGCGGTGCGCGTGGGCCTGGGTCTCGGCGCGCACCAGACCCACCGCCGGGCCCGGCTCGACCAGATATCCACCGCCCGCGCTGGTACGCAGCCAGCGCAGACAGCGCTCCGCCACCGGCAGCAGCTCCGCCACGTCGGACTCGGGCAGCCCCCAGCGCCGCGCCTCCGCGAGCACCACGGGAAACGCCAGGGTCGCCTCCACCCCGGTGCAGCTGGGCGGCAGATGCGGCCCCGCGTCCCGGACCGGACCGGGCAGCGGGCCCAACTCCCGCCCTGTGTCCGGCAGTTGTGTACGAGCCACCGCGCGCAGGGTCGCCGCCGCGAGCCGGGTGGTCAGCGGCAGCGCCATCCGCGCGGCCCACAACGCCTCCGCCGGGGCCGGTCCGGTGCGCCAGGGCACTCCCGCCGCCGCGTACACATCCGCCGGGTGCGCCGGGTCGCGCACCAGGAGCGCCCGCAGGTCGTCGAGGCCGCTCTGGAACAGCGGCGCGACCCTGGGGTCGTCGCCCTCCGCCTCGGCGAGCGGCAGCGCTTGGCCCGCGGCCTGGCCCGGCGACCTGACCGGGCGGTCCGCGCGGTCGCTTCGGATGTGCAGCTCGATCGTGTACGAGCCGCCCGGGGGCAGCTCCACGTCCCAGCGCAGCACGCCCGCCGAGGCCAGCGCGTCGGCCGGGGGCGGCTGGGCGCTCACCACCGCGTGCGCGCCGGGGCCCGTCCAGCGCATCCCCGAGTCATGGACGCTGCCCGGCAGTTCGGGCCCGGCCCGGCCCGCCGCGACCGCGCCCAGCTCGGCGAGGTCGGTGCCGAGCGCGATCTCCACGGGCAGCCGCAGCGGGCGGGGCGACGCGCTGCGCAGGGTGATCCGCTCGCTGCCGTCGGCCCGGCGCACCCGTTCGATGGCGATCTCGGGGTCGGGGCCGCTGTCGGAGGGGGTGCGGACCACGGCGCTGAAGCGGGCGCGGTCGGCCGATATCGGTCGGCCCTGGAGCGCGATCGGCTCGCGCCCGGCCACCTTCAACTGGCAGCGCGCCAGCAGCCGTCGGCCGTTCTGGTAGAAGCCCTCCAGGCCGTGCCCGGTGAGCTGGCCGTGCTCGGCCGAGACGACCAGGCCGGGCAGGGCGACCGAGATCAGGGCCGAGTGCACCGGCGGAAGTTCGCCGTGGCCGGGGCCACCGCCGGGACCGCCGCCGATCCGCCGGGCGTCGGGGAGGCCGGGCGCGGGCACCTGCCGTCGCGCCGGTCCCGGCGCCGTGGACACCGGGCCGCCCGGGGCGGGGGCCCGGGGCGGGACTTTGAACGCCATACGCTGCCTTCCGGGCACTCGGGCCACATCCGTCCGTCGAGCGGACGGCCCTGGTGCGCCGTCCCACCGGTGAACGCGGCGGGCCGTACGCGGGTCACGGAGCGACACGCCGTGGCATGGACCCGGTTTCATCGGCCGGTCCCGTCACGCCGGCCCACCTTGCCCGCACGCCGGATCCCGCGCGGGGCGGGCCGGGCACCCTGCGTGCCCCCGTCGGGCCCCGCAGGCCGGTTCGCGGTTTCCTTCCGGTTGAGCGGCGCCTTCCGGCGGGGCTTCGGCCGATGAGGCGAGGTCACGGGTTGCCCCGGCCCCCGCCGTTCCAGTTCGGCCCACTCCTCACGCTCGTCCCGGGCCGCCCGCTCCTCGCACACGTCCCGCCCCTCGCACGCCTCCCGTTCCGCCCGTTCTCGCTCCGCCCGCTCCTCCCGCAAACACTTCCGCAGGGCCTCCGGGTCCAGGCCCTCGTTGCAGGCCTGGTGGAGGAGTTGGGCGAACTGGCAGCCGGGGTCGACGCGCAGGGCCAGGCCCAGGGCCACCCGGGCGGCGGGCTCGTCGCCGGTCGACCAGGCCACCCAGCCCGCCAGGGTCAGGGGCGCCGCCGCGTGTTCCGTATAGCGGCCGACGCAGCGGCGGGACAGGGCGCGCCACAGGCGCAGGGCCGGGGCCGCGTCCGGGCCCTCCATCCACTCCGCCGCGCGGTCCCGTGTGGTGCGGTCCTGGAGGCCGAGGACCAGTGCCGCCGCCTCGTCGTGGGCGATCAGGCCGTCGTCGAGCGCGTCCCCGTCGGAGCGGCCCGACGCCGGGGGTGCGCCGGACAGGCGCCGCATCAACAGGCCCGCCAGGTCCAGCGTCTCGTGTCCGACCCGCGCCCGCTCCTCCTCGTCCAGGATGCGGGGCACCAGCCGCTCCTCGGTCGCCGCGAGCACCCGTTCCTGCTCGGCGGCCGCCGCCGGGCGCGGCCACGGAGTGAGCCGCGCCTCCATCTCCCGTAACGTTCCGCGCACTTGGAGCCCGGCGTAGGTCGCGGCCGCCGCCAGCGCCGACGTACCGGGCAGGGCCAGCGCCCTGCCCTCGGGCGGGCAGCAGCGCGCGTCCGGGCAGCAGTACGACCAGTACCGCCCGTCCGAGATGCACAGCGCCTCCAGGACCGGTACGTCCAGGGCGCCGCAGGCCGTACGCAGCTGTTGCGCCAACGGCCTCAGCTTTTCCATGACGTGACTGCCCGTCATATCCCCGACCGGGTCCGGGTCCTGGCAGAGGAACACGATGATCCCGTCCGGGCGCGGCCCGCGCCGCTCGCTTCCGGTGACCAGGCACTCGGCCAGTTGCTCCGCGGCATGCGGCCATTCCCCGGGCGAACGCGGGATGCCGAGCCGGAGCCGCCCGCCGAAGCGGCCCCGGCGACCATGGAGGGCGACCATCACGACGGAGTCCGTCGGGTGGAAGCCCATCAAATACGGCAGCGCGTCCGCGAGATCGGCCGGGTCGCGCAGCGTGATCTGCGAGTCGTCGTCGGGCAGTCCCCGGGATCCGTGGGAGTCGGGCAGTTCATGAGATTCGTGGTGCTTGTTCATGTCTCGACGGTCCCGTCTCCGGGCACCCGCCACCACCCCTGTGGAAAACGTTGTCCACAGGCCAGAACAAGCCACGCCCCTGCCCGGCATACTGAGGTGGCAGCCGTCGCCCGGCGCACCGAGTCGTCCCGGTCACGGCGCGGCCCTCGCGTGTCGTCGCGACGGCCGCGCCGCCCGCCCGGTCCGACCGGCAGTCAGGCGCGAGCCGCACCTACCACTTCTGCCCGGCCTGCTGCTTCGTCGTGGCGTTCAGGCGGTTGAACAGGTTGCTGACCGCGATGTGCAGCACCAGGGCAGCGAGTTCCTGCTCGTTGAAGTGCTTGGTGGCCTCGTTCCACACCGCGTCCGGAACCGGGTCCTCGCGGTCGGCCAGGCGCGTGACGTGCTCGGTGAGGGCGAGGGCCGCGCGCTCGGAGTCGGTGTAGAAGGGGGTCTCGCGCCAGGCGCCGACGGAGAAGATCTTCTCGTCGCTCTCGCCCGCCTTGCGCGCCTGGCCGGACGCCGACTCCACACAGGGGCTGCAGCCATTGATCTGGCTCGCGCGCAGGTGGCTCAGGGCGAGCAGGCCCGCCGGGACGCCACCCGCGTACGTGGCCTTGTACAGACCCTGGATGGCCTGCATCGCGTCGGGGAGGACCATCGCCGGGTTCTGCATCCGTGCTTCCATGACTGCTCTCCTTCAGAGATCTATGCGATCTTTCAGCGGTGACGCTGGCTCGATCCCATCGGTCGGGATCCCGCGTCACCCGTCTGACGGGTCCCGGCGGGAGAGTGTGACCGGAGGAGAAAAAGAATTTTCCAGGCGATCTTCCGGAGGCACGACGAAGCGGCCCCGCCGGGCTCAAGAGCCTGGCGGGGCCGCATGTCACGCGCCGATCCGACCCGCAGACCGGCCCGTCACCACACCCGTACTACTCGGTGATCTTGATCAGCTGACCCTCGGTGCCGACCGAGTTGTTGGTCACGTAGATCTCGTCGTCCGGGCCGACCGCCAGGCCGGTGGCCATCGACAGCTTGCCGTCGGTCGGGATCTCGGTGACCGCCTTGGTCTTGATGTCGATCCGGTTCAGCTTGCCCGGCAGCGGCGGGCCCTGCTGCTGGAAGCCGCCGGTGAGCGTCAGGGCGATCAGGTTGCCGTCGCTGTCCTGCGCCAGGTCGCTGACGGCGGTCAGGCCGCTGGCGAAGACCTCGGCGCGGTGGCCCGGCACGATCCGCCAGATGCGCGAGCCACCCGGACGCAGACCGCCCATGTCGGCGACGTAGAAGGCACCGTCCTGGCCCTTGAGGATGCCGCTGGGCACCGACTGGACCTTGACCGTGCCGTCGGCCGCGATCTTCGTGGTCTGCGGGACGAGCGAGTTGAGGGCCTTCTTCTCCTTGGCCGACGGAGCCGCGGCGGCACCGCCCGGCGCCGGGATCTCGTTGTCGGGGAAGATCGCCTCGGTGGTGGTCTTGCCGCCGAAGCCGATGCCGACCAGGTCGTTGCCGCCCGCGTCGGCCACCAGGAAGCCCCGGCCGTTGCGCGCGAAGCGCCACGGGTTGCTGTGGATCGACGCCTCTTCCGGGTTCGGCGCGTGGCCGAGGATCCAGTCGGGGTCGAGCAGCGTCTCGTGCTTCGCCAGGTCGCCGACGACCCAGCCGCTCGCGGTCTGGAGCGTGCCGAGCTTGGCAGCGTCCTTGCCGAGCTTGTCACGGTCGTCCGTGCCGCCGCCGAAGCCGTTGAGCACGAGGTAGCCCGAGCCGCTGGCCTCGACGTCGTTGGGGCCGGCGGCCGAGATCGGCTCGTACGGCTTGGTCGGGGCGACCGCCGAGGACGGCAGGCCGGTGACGACGCGGCCCTGCTCCGAGCCCTTGACGCGGTAGATCGAACCGGTCAGGCCGACGCACTTGGTGCCGGGCGCGCAGCCCGGCTTGCCCACTCCGGACTCGGCGACCAGGATCGTGCCGTCGTCCTGCACGGATATACCGCGCGGGTTGTTGAGCTTGCTCGCAATAACCTCGATGTTGGCAGTAGCAGCAGTGGCCTTCGCCTCCTTCGGCGAGGCCTGTGCGGGGCCCGGGACCAGCGTGGCCGTCAAGGTCCCCACGGCCGCCGCCGCCACGAAGGCCCCACTCCAAGACCTGCGTATTCTCGACATGTCTCTCCCTCATCATGGCGAGCCCCCGTCATTGGGAGCCGTCTCAACCGGGCGCCACGATAGACGCTTCTACCTCAACCGTCCCGTACTTATAGGCCACTTGTAAGTGGGTGGCCGACTGCGGCGCCTCCGCAGTTGAACACTTGATTCGCACTCGGAATTCACTGGTGCTGATCTGGGGCGGATCTCGCGTCGGATCCCGTGGCGGATCTTCCGTGCACAATCGGCCAACTCGGGGCCGGATTGCGCGTGTCGAGTGGTTGTTCCGCGCCGATGTACGGCTCTAGAGTCTGCCGGGCGACGCCCATAGTTTCCGGTATCCCCGGTAATTAAGACTCTTGATACCGCTGCGCAACCGCCCATGGAGGATACGCATGCCCCCCATTCCGCCCGCCCGAGTCGTCCGCATCGTCGAAGGTGTGCGCGCGCGGGTGCAACGGCTCGCCCAGTTGTTGGTGCCCGCGCCGGTCGCCGTGCTCGAACTCGCCCAGGGCGCCTGGGTGTCCCAGGCGATCTACGTGGCGGCCGAGCTGAAGATCGCCGACCAGCTCGCCGACGGCCCGCTGACCTCGGACGAGATCGCCCGGCGGATCGAGGCCGACCCGGACGCCGTGCACCGGCTGCTGCGCGCGCTGGCCAGTTACCGGATATTCAGCGAGGAGAGCGACGGGCGCTTCAAGCTGACCCCGATGGCCGACGCGCTGCGCACCGGCACGCCGAACTCGATGCGCGACATGGCGCTCTTGACCGGTCACCCCGCGAGCTGGGAGGACTGGGGCGCGCTCATCCACACGGTGCGCACGGGACAGCCGAGCCTTGAGAAGAACCGCGGCATGCACGCGTACGAGTATCTGGGCCAGAACCCGGAATTCGCCGAGATCTTCCTCAACGGCATGGGCACGCTCTCGGATATGGAGACCGAGCCCATTCTCGCGGCGTACGACTTCTCCAAGTACAAGACGCTGGTGGACGTCTTCGGCGGCCGTGGCGGTCTGCTGTCGGCGATCCTCAAGAAGACGCCCACCGCGCAGGGAATCCTCTTCGATTCGCGTGCGGACGAGCTCGGCGCCGACGCGTTTCTCACCGAAGAGGGCGTGGTCGACCGGGTCACGATCGACAAGGGCGATCTCTTCGGTCCGCTGCCCGCCGGCGCGGACGCCTACATGCTCAAGCACATTCTGCATGAATGGCCCGAACCGAAGGCTCTTGAGATCCTCAAGAACACGCGTGAGGCAATCAGCCCCGACGGCCGCCTTCTTGTCATGGAATTCGTTCCTCCGGAGGGCAACAAGCCGCACCCGGCCAAGCTGGTCGACCTGTGGCTGATGATCCTGGTCGGCGGCAAGGAGCGTACGGAGCGCCAGTACTCGGAGATCCTGCGCGCGACCGGCTTCCAGCTCGACCGCATCGTGCAGACGGCCGCGGGCGTCTCGATCGTCGAGGCCCGCCCCATCTGATCCAGCGCTTCACCCCCTGCACAGAAGCTCCTGGCGGAACGATTCCGCCAGGAGCTTCTGCATGTACGAACCGAGTACTACGCCAGGCCCGCAAGGCCCAGCAACAGCCCCTTCACCTCCGTCGCCTCCACCGCGTCCCCGACCGCGTCCGGTGTCGAGCACAGCAGCACCGGCCCGTCCTGCGGGTCGTCGGGCAGGCGGCCGTGGCTGCCGCGGATCGGCGAGGGGTCGAGCGGCACCACCGCCATCCGGTAGCGCATCCCGAGCTTCTTGCGGGCCAGCGCCTTGGCGGCCTTCACCTTCACATACGGATCGAGCGGGTCCATGAACAACTCGACCGGGTCGTATCCGGGCTTGCGGTGGATCTCGACGAGCTGCGCGAAGTCGGGGGCGCGATCGTCGTCGAGCCAGTAGTAGTACGTGAACCAGGCGTCCGGCTCCGCGATGGCGACCAGTTCGCCCGCGCGCGGGTGGTCCAGGCCGAAGCTCTTCTTGCCGTCGTCGTCCAGGAGTCGGTCGATGCCCGGCAGGTCCGCGAGGGCTTCCCGGGTCGCCTCCAGGTCCTGGGATTTACGTACGTAGATGTGCGCGAGCTGATGGTCGGCGACCGCGAACGCCCGCGAGGCCATCGGGTCCAGATACTCCATGCCGTCCTGGGTGTGGACTTCGAGGAGCCCCGCGCGGCGCAGCGCCCGGTTGATGTCGACCGGGCGGCTGACCTTGGTGATCCCGTACTCGGAGAGGGCGACCACGGTGCGGCCCGCGGCCTCGGCGTCGTCCAGGAGCGGTGCCATCGCCGCGTCCAGGTCCCGGGCCGCCTGGTACGAGCGCGGGTCGTCGGGCCCGTACCGCTGGAGGTCGTAGTCCAGGTGCGGGAGATAGCAGAGCGCGAGGTCCGGGTTGCGGGTCGCCAGGATGTGGCGGGTCGCGTCGACGATCCACTGGGAGGACACGATGTCGGCGGTCGGTCCCCAGAAGTTGAAGAGCGGGAACGTGCCGAACTTCTCGTGCAGTTCGTCGTGGAGGGCCGGGGGGCGGGTGTAGCAGTCGGGTTCCTTGCGGCCGTCCGCGTAGTAGACCGGACGCGGAGTGACCGTGAAGTCGGTGTCCGCGCCCATCGCGTACCACCAGCAGATGTTGGCGACCGTGTAGCCGGGGTGCGCGCGGCGGGCCGCGTCCCACAGCTTGTCGCCCTCGACCAGGCCGTTGTGCTGGCGCCACAGCAGGACCTCGCCGAGGTCGCGGAAGTACCACCCGTTGCCGACGATGCCGTGCTCGGCGGGGAGCGTGCCGGTCAGGAACGTGGACTGGGCCGCGCAGGTCACGGCGGGCAGCACCGTGCCGAGCTGCGCCTTCGAGCCGGACCGCGCGAGCTGCCTGAGGCGGGGCATGTGGTCGAGCAGCCGGGGGGTCAGCCCGACGACGTCCAGGACCAGCAAGGGGGTCGGGGTGCGGTCGTCCGTCATGACAGTTCCTTGAGGCCGAGGTCGGTCAACAGGTCCCGGGCGAGGGAGAGTTCGGCGGCGATGCCGTCGGCGAGCTGGTCCCGGTCGCGCGGACGCAGCCCGGCGGGCAGAGCCTGCCAGGTGTACGTCTCGACCTCCAGGTGGTGCGTGTGCGCGACGGGTCCGCCGACCAGACCGTCCAGGGTCTCGCGCAGCACCGGCAGGGTGGAGGTCAGCGGCGCCTCGGGCGTCGCGTGCAGCGGTACATGGAAGTGGGCGCGCCAAGGCGCGGTGTCCGGCAGGGCGTTGCCGGTCAGCGCCTCGTCGAGGTCGTCGGTGCCGAGCAGATCGGCGCCGTTCCTCGTACGGGTCTGGTGCAGGAAGCGCGGCTCGGCGAACTCGGCGAGCGCGGACCGCACTTCGGGCCTGCTCGGGTCCTCGGCGTGCAGCGCGGCCGACAGCTGGACCTTCGGGATCGTGATCCCGGCCGTGTGCAGCGCCTCCAGCGCGGTCGCCGGGTCCTCGAAGGAGGTGGCGAGGTGGCAGGTGTCCACGCAGATCCCGATGCGCGGCGAGCCGATCGCGGTGAGCGGCGCGATGGCGTCGGCGGTGGTCTCCACCGTGCAGCCCGGCTCCGGCTCCAGGCCGATCCGGATCGATTTGCCGGTCTCCTCCTCCAGCGCGTCGAGGCGCACCGCCAGCGTGCGGAGTGCGGAGTGCGCCGTCTCGGCCGCCGCCGCATCGAAGCCGGTGCGCCAGGCGAGCGGCAGGGTGGAGATGGTGCCTTCGGTGACGTCGTCGGGGAGCAGCGCGGCGAGCAGCTTGGCGAGGTCGGCGGTGTGCTCCAGGCGTTCCGGATCGGTCCAGTCCGGCTTGTAGACGCGGTACTTGACCTCCTCGGCGCCGAATCCGTCGTACGGGAAGCCGTTGAGGGTGACGACCTCCAGGCCGCGCCCTTCGAGTTCGGAGCGCAGCCCGCGCAGGGCGGCCGGATCGGCGCTCAGCTCCTCGGCCGCGCTCCGGGCCAGCCACAGGCCGATGCCGAGCCGGTCGGTGCCCAGGCGTCGGCGGACCGGCTCGCAGTGGTCGCGCAGCTGGGCGAGGACGCCGTCGAGGGTTTCGGCGGGGTGGACGTTGGTGCAGTACGCGAGGTGGACCGTGGAGCCGTCGGGGTGGCGCAGACGCATCAGGTCACTCTCCGCCGCGCAGAATGGAGTTGCCCTCGTGCAGGGCCTCCGGCGCGGTCACCGAGAGGTCGAGGCGGCCGCTGAGCCCGTAGAACGCGACGGGGTTGCGCCACAGCACCAGGTCCACCGCGTCCTCGTCGAACCCGGCCTTCAGCATGGCGTCGGCGACCTTGCGGGTCTTGAGCGGATCGCTCTTGCCCCAGTCCGCCGCCGAGTTGACCAGCACCTTCTCCGGGCCGTACTCGTCGAGGATCGCGACCATCCGGTCCTCGTCCATCTTGGTGTCCGGGTAGACCGAGAAGCCGAGCCAGGCGCCGCTGTCCTTGGCCTCGCGCACCGTCGTCTCGTTCAGGTGGTCGAGCAGCACCCGGTCGGTGGCGAGCGCCGACTCGCGTACGACGTCGATCGTGCGGCGCAGACCGGTGAGCTTGTCGCGGTGCGGGGTGTGGACCATGGCGGGCAGACCGTGCTCGGCGGCGAGCTGGAGCTGGGCCGCGAGCGCGGTGTCCTCGGCGGGCGTCATCGAGTCGTAGCCGATCTCGCCGACCGCGACGACCCCGTCCTTGACGAGATAGCGCGGCAGTTCGTCGATGACGGGCGTACAGCGCGGGTCGTTCGCCTCCTTGGGGTTGAGGGCGATCGTGCAGTGGTGGGCTATGCCGTACTGGGCGGCCCGGAACGGCTCCCAGCCGAGCAGCGCGTCGAAGTAGTCGAAGAAGCTCTCGGGCGAGGTACGGGGCTGGCCCAGCCAGAAGGCGGGCTCGACGACCGCGCGCACGCCCGCCGCGTACATGGCCTCGTAGTCGTCGGTGGTGCGGGACGTCATATGGATGTGCGGGTCGAAGATACGCATGGTTCAGTGCTCCTCGGCCCCGGTCAGGGCCAGTACGTGGTGCAGGTCTTCGGGTACGGGGCGGCCCGCGGCGATACGTTCCTTCGCGAAGTCGCCGAGCATCCGGGCCAACTCCGTATCACCCTGGGCGCGTTCGGCGAGCGAGGCGACGGCGCTCACGGGCACGCCGGTGAACAGGCACTTCAGCACGGCGTGCCGCCAGGCGTGCGGGTCCAGGTGCGTCGCCGCGTACGGGCCGACGGCCGCCGCCACCAGACGGGTGTCGTTGGCGCGCAGCGCGTCCTCGACGAGCGGCACCCCGGCCGCCGCGTCCAGGCCGAGTTCCGGAAGGGCGAGCAGCACCGCGCGGCGCTCGGCCGCGTTGCCCTGCTGGTAGATCCGGGTCGCGGTGGCGGCGTCCACGCGGGCGGCGCACAGCAGCAGCACACGGGCGTCGTCCACGGCGTCCGAGCCGAGCTGGCGGCCCGCCGAGGCGAACCGCAGCTCCCAGGGCGCGACGCCGTACCCCTGCGAGGGCCTGGCGGCGGTATGCGCCGCCTCGTCCAGCGCCTCGTCGAGCCAGGCGCGGGCGGCGCCGCTCAAGCGGGCGTCGAGTTCCGCACGAGATGTCACGGTCACACTCCCTTCGCGGGATCGGCGGCGCGGTCGGGCAGGACCGTGCGCAGGAACTCGATGGATCTGCGGGCCTGTTCGGGGCCCGCGTGCGAGTGGCGGGGCAGCTCGACGACGGTCAGCCCCTGGTAGCCGGTGGCGCTCAGCGCCTCCAGTACGGGCGGGAAGTCGATCTCCCCGTCCCCGAACGGCAGATGCTCGTGCACCCCCCGCCGCATGTCCTCGATCTGGACGTGCCGCAGCCAGGGCGCGGCGGCGCGGACGCACTCCACGGGCGAGGCGGGCTCCAGGCACTGGCAGTGCCCGATGTCGAGCGTGAGCCCGAGGAGTTCCGGATCGCCCAACTGCTCCCGCAGCCGGTGGAAGTCGGCGAGCGTGGCGAGCAGATGGCCCGGCTCGGGCTCGATCGCCAGCGGCACCCCGGCCCGCTCGGCCGCGTCCAGCACCGGCGCCAGCGACTCGCCGAGCCGCTTCCAGGCGATGTCGCCGTCGGTGCCCTCGGGTGTGATGCCGCTGAAGCAGTGCACGGCGTGCGCACCGAGGTCGGCGGCCACCCGCACGGCCGTGACCAGCAGTTCGGTACGCCGGGCGCGCGCGTCCGGGTCGGCGTCCAGCAGCGTCGGCCCGTGTTTGCGCCGGGGATCGAGTACGTAGCGGGCGCCGGTCTCGACGGTCACGCCGAGCCCGAGTTCACCGAGCCGCCGGGCCACCTTGCCGGTACGCGCGGCCAGTTCGGGGGCCATCGGGTCGAGGTGCATATGGTCGAGGGTCAGCCCGACGCCCTCGTATCCGAGGTCGGCGAGCAGGGACAGGGCGTCGTCGAGCCGGAGGTCGGTCAGCCCGTTGGTGCCGTAGCCGAGGCGGACGCTCATGTGGGGCTCACCTTCCGTGCGAGGGTGCGGGCGGCGGGAACGAGAGCGATGAGTGCGGCCGCGCTGCGCACCGCGCCCGCGCGTGCGGCGAGCGCCGCCTGGAGCGGGATCATCGCCCGGATGCCGCCGCCGACGGCGCGCTGGGTGAGCGGGGGCGAGGGGTTGAGCACGGCGTGGAAGAGGGGTTTGGCGGCCGTGGCCACATAGGTGGCGGCCAGGGCGCTCTGCGCTATGTCCCTTGGCTGAGTGGGGAGTTGGAGCGCACCCGTGGAGCCGCGACGGCGGCTGGTGAGCGCGCCCAGGGCCACCGTGGAGGCCAGCGCCGCCATCGGCGCCCGGACCGAGCCGCCCTGCGTCTCATGGCGCGAGACGGTGGTGACCGCGTAGGTGTGCGCGCCCAGGGCCGTCGCCGGCAGCAGCGCGGCCGGGGACGGCTCGCCGGAGGTGGCCGTCGCGCCGAGCAGCAGGTCCAGGGAGCGCGCGGCGGCCATCGCCGCCGGGCCCGCCGGGGTGTGCTTCAGCCGCAGGTCGTACGCCCAGACCGTGCCCGCGAGCGCGGTCGCGACCGCTCCCGCCGGGCGGCCCGCACGGTAGGCAAGGGCCAGGCCCGCGCCGGTCAGTCCGGCCGCCGCCGCCAGGGCAGCGCCCGGCTTGATACGGCCCGACGGGATCGGGCGGTGCGGACGTTCGCGCGCGTCCTCCTCGCGGTCGGCCCAGTCGTTGAGCGCCATCCCGGCCTCGTACAGACAGAGCGAGGCGCCCACGGCGAGCGCCGTTTTCCGGTTGGGGCGCAGCCCGGCGGCCGCCGCCCCCGCGAGGGCGTCGCCGGGAACACTGAACAGGGCGGAGATCCGGAGCAGTTCGGCCCAGTCGCGCAGCACCGGCTTCACCGGGCCTCCCGCAGCCGCTCACCGAACGCCAGCAGGGCCGCGTACTGCTCGGCCAGCGCGGACGAGCCGCCGTCCGGGTCCTTGAAGTAGAAGCCCAACTCCGGCCGTGGACCCGTCAGTTGGAGCTCATGGGCACGGGCGGTCAGCCGGGCGAGGTCCAAGACGAGGGGGGCGGCGAGCGCCGAGTCACAGCCCTGCCAGATCGTCTGGAGCACCATCCGCGAGCCGAGGAAGCCCTCGAAGACGATGTGGTCCCACGCGGTCTTCCAGTCGCCGAGCGCGGGCACGTCGTCGATGTGCACCTCGCCCTCGGGAAGCGCCCCCAGGTTGTCCTCAAGGACCCGGTTCTTTCCGGCGTTCTTGGCGGCGGCCGCCGCCGGGTCGGCGAGCGAGGCGCCGTCGCCGCCGCCGAGCAGATTGCTGCCGGACCAGGCCCGTACGGCCAGGGCCCGCTGGTGGAACATCGGCGCGAGCACCGCCCGCAGCAGGGTCTGACCGGTCTTGCCGTCGCGGCCCGCGTACGGCACACCGGCCGCCTCGGCGAGCGGGGCGAGGTCCGGGTGGTGCACTCCGGTCGACGGAGTGAAGTTCACATACGCGCATCCGGCGCGCAGCGCGGCCGCCGCGTACAGCGAGGACGCGGGCAGCCGACTGGCGCCCTCGGCGGGCGCGGGCTCGGTCGAGGAGACATTGACGACGACGGTACGGGCCACGCCCGTGCGCTCGGCGAAGGAGGCGATGTCCGCGGCGAACGCGGCGATCAGCTCCTCGTCGTCGCGGGTGTCGCCGGGCAGCGGTCCGCCCATGCGTATCTCCGCGTCGGCGGCGGCGAGTTCGGCGCGTACGGCCGCGGGCAGCCCGTACGGCAGCACTCCCCCGTCGGCCAGCTCCTCGGCCCGTTTGGGCAGCGGACCGCCGGCGACGTCATGGCCGCCGAAGACGAAGGACGTGAGAGCGGGCAGACCGCTGTCGGCGAACGCGAGGGTCTCGGTGACCATGCCGGTCGCGGGCTGGAGCCCGGCGGCGACGGCGGCGCAGCCGGCGACGGCCGTGGTGGCGACGGAGCCCCGGGCTCCGATGAACCAGACCCCCGTCCTGGAGCTGTTGTCGCGGGTATCTGCGGAAGGGGACACGGGCAGCCTCCTGGTGACGTCAGCGCGTTGAAGCCTTTCCAACCTGACGGTAGTGGGGGCCGGTTGCGCAGCTGTTCATTCGTATCGATGGGCTTATGCCGCAGTTGCACGGGCGAACGGGCGGAGTGCTGGTCGCGGCACACGCCCGCGACCAGCACTCCTCTGTCCGTCCCGGCCCACGGTGTTCGGTTGTGGCCGGTGTCCGCGAACTGCTCTACTCGGCCCGCTGCTGGAGCTGCTCGGCGAGCGTCTGCCAGGCGGCGGCGCAGCTGCGCGCGAGGTCGGCGACCTCGGGCGCCCAGTGGCCGGGCAGACCGCGGCCCAGCGACTCCATGCCCTCGCCGTCCACCGTGTAGTGGTGGAGCCAGCGCAGGGTGCGCCGGCCCGCCTCGTTGAGCCGCAGCGACGGGTCCTCGCTCAGCTTGGCCAGCAGCTTCTGCCGGTCGACCGACACGTCCCGCCGCTCGCTGCGCGCGCTCACCGCTCGCTGCGTCTGGCGCGGCACCACGGGCGCGCCCGGCGCCGGGTTCTGGCCCGCCGCCGCACGGTAGCGGCCCGGCACGGGGTCCTCGCCCCGGTCGATGCGCTGCCGTACGTCCCGTACCGTCGCCGGCGAGAGGCCGGTGGCGCGGGCCACCTCGCGCAGCCCCGCGTTGGGCCGCTCGTGGATCATCGCGGCGGCCTGCTGGCGGCGGTATCCGCTGTCCAGCGGGCGCAGCCGGCCGTCACGCCCGAGGCGCGCGTTCGACTGCGGAGCATCGGCGGACGA
The DNA here is from genome assembly GCF_014596475.1 of Streptomyces sp. CBMA152. Classification (GTDB taxonomy): domain Bacteria; phylum Actinomycetota; class Actinomycetes; order Streptomycetales; family Streptomycetaceae; genus Streptomyces. The sequence goes on from NZ_MECJ01000024.1 coordinate 224,943, forward strand.
GCGGGAACGGATGCGGGAGATCGTCTTGTCGGACAGGCCCACGGCGGCCGCGACGGCCCGGTCCGACCACTGCGGATGGGTCATGATGATGCGCGCCGCGGCCACCGAGCGGTCGGACCGCGACAGCGGCAGACCGTGGGTGACGTTGGCCTTCACCGCGAGGACGTAGGCTGCGCCCTCGTCGCAGTCGACCATCCGGGCCTGGATCGTGGTGCGCCCGTTGAGCAGGGCCGCGCGCACCCGGTGGGTGCCGTCGATGACGCGCATCGACGGGCGGTGGACGGTGATGGGCGGCAGCGAATCCCCTGCTTCGGCGAGGACGCGCACGTGGTCCTCGTCCGCTCCGCCGAGGCGGGGCGAGTCCTCGAAGACCAGGGAGTCGATGCGCACTTCACCGGCGGGATGCGACTCGATCCAGACCATGGAGGTCACGACCTCGTCCAGGTCGGCCGCATGCAGTTTCAGTAATGACTCGTCAATTGATTGCTCGGCCAGACTCACTTTGCGCCCCCTCGCAATGAATCGGAACCGGAATCCACTTCCGGTGTGCGAAATGAAAGGCGACGGGCGAAGCCTTGTCAACCACCCTGCGGCGGGCTGGGACGGCTTCGATTCCCGTACGGACAAGGGTGGTTCATACCTTCGGCGATGGCCGTCGGGGCGTGCCTGAGCGCCCCCGGAGCCGCGCTTTCCGCACAGCTGTACGGGGGCAAACATCGGTTGGTCAGAGCGGAAGTTCAGGTTCCGTCAAGTCCGGACAACTTCCTGTAGCGCGAGCGGTGAAGCGTCGGTGGAATCGGCGCGCAGGAATGGCCCGGACGTCAGGGACCGTCAGAAGTGCGGTTGGAATTTCACATTCCGCCCGGCTGATCGGCTTCGCACTCGTGATGCTCGTCGGGCGGTCGCCCGACCCCGGGGTAACCGCCGGTCGCCCACGGGGCCGAGGCTGGTCGGCCAACTTGCCTGTGACTGAATGAAGTTGGCTGGTTTTTTGGCCGAGAAAGGACCCGGAACCTGTCACACCGGCGGTGACGGGTCCCGGGCCGTTCGCCGGGTCAGGCGACGCAGATGCCGTCGACGGCGACCTTCTCGTACAGGTGGGGAGAGACGGTGCAGCCCTCCGGGTAGCCCTCACCGGCGACACGGAAGCCGGGCTTGGCGTGGGCGGCCGCCAGATGGGCGGCGGACTGCCAGACGGCGACGTTCACCAGCACCCGGCTGCCGCCGACGCCCCGGTGCATCTGGGTGGAGATGAAGCCCGGCTGCCCGGTGAAGTATGCGGCGTCGCGCCGCCAGAGCGCCAGGAACTCCTCGGTCTTGCCCTCGGGCACGGTGAAGGTGTTGATGAGGACCACCGGCCCGGTCTCCTCCTCCAGCTGCCTTATATAAGGAGTGGACTCGTCGACCTCCACGAACTCGATCACGAAGCCTCCTCTCGGTTGTCCTGAAGTACCTCTCGGTTCCCCCAGGTTCCTCCGGTTCCCGCTTCGGGTCAGCGGGGCGAGCCGAACCAGCGGATCAGCGCGTCGAGCAGTTCACCGCCGTCGGGCGCCGCCCAGGCGACATGTCCGTCGGGACGGAGCAGGACGGCGTCCGGCGTCGTCCCCTCGGCCGTGTCCGCCGGGACCCAGCCGTCCGGGACGATGTCCACCCGGTCCGACCAGCCGCCCTCCACGATGTCGATCCGGTCCGACCAGCCGCCGGCGAGCCGGGCCGCCTCGGTGCTGCCGTCCGCGGTGATGAGCACACCGCGCGCCGGGTGCAGCAGCTCGGACACGCGCGTGGTCGAGCCGTCCGACAGCTTCAACTCGCGGTCGGGCATGCGCAGTCCGAGCAGCGGGTGGCCGGTGACGCCGCCCATGTCGTAGCGGATGCCGAGGCCGCTGACGTGTCCGGCCAGGCGCCGGGCCGCGTCCGGCGACTGCACCAGCTCGCGCATCACCTGCCGCATCGGCTCCATCTCGTCACCGGTGAGATAGAGGGACGCCTGGGCGAGGGTGTTGCGCAGCAGCTTCTCGCCCACCGGGTGCCGCTCGGCGTGGTACGTGTCGAGCAGACCCTCGGGCGCCCAGCCCTTGACGGTGGCGGCCAGCTTCCAGCCGAGGTTCACCGCGTCCTGGACACCGACGCTCAGCCCCTGGGCCCCGGCCGGGATGTGGATGTGGGTGGAGTCGCCGGAGAGCAGGACCCGGCCGCGCCGGTACTCGGCCGCCTGACGGGTGGCGTTGGTGAACGCGCTCACCCACTTCGTCTCGGCGCCGTGCAGCGACTGCCCGGTGAGCTCCTGCCAGGAGTCGGCGATCTCGGTGAACGTCAGCTTGCTGCTGTCCCGGGGTGTCAGCTTCGCCGGGTGGATGATGATCCGGGTCACCCCTTCCTCAAGACGGATCGCCATCACCATCCCGCCCTCGACGCGCTCGCCGATCACCCGGGGCTTGATGTCGTCGCGGTCGACGACGTCGGCGACGTACATACCGCGCGTCGCCTCGCGCCCCGGGAACTCGATGCCGGCCAGTCTGCGGACGGCGGACCGCCCTCCGTCACAGCCCACCAGGTACTGGGCCGTGTGCTCCTGGCGGCCGTCGGGCCCCTCGACCGCCACGGTGATGTCGTCCGGGCCTTCCCGGTAGTCGACCACCTCGTATCCACGGCGTACGTCCGCGCCGAGCTCGGTGATCCAGGACTCCAGGATCTCCTCGATGCGGTACTGCGGCACGCCCCGGATGCCGAAGTGGTTGTCCTCCAGGGCCGTGAAGTCGATGCGCACGCCACCGAAGTGGCCCTCGTTGCCGATCTCGATGTCGCCGAAGCGGGCCAGCAGTCCGCGCTGATGGAAGACCTCGGCGGCGCGCCGGGTGAAACCGACCCCGCGCGACTCGCCGCTCGGGGTGGCGCGCTGCTCGTAGACAACCACGTCGACACCGTTCAGCCGGAGCTCTCCGGCCAGCATCAGCCCTACCGGACCGGCCCCGGCAATGATCACGCCAGTACCCATTTTTTCGCCCTCCTGGATCAGAAATGCGAGAGGTGATTCCGCGCATCGGGAATCGGCTCACAACGCCTCGCGATGCCGCTCGAACGGCCTTCGGGATCGAAAACGGAGCGTTGAATTCAATGGCGCCCAGCAGCGCCTGAACAGACCTTTCGGGCCGCCGAAGAAGTCTGCAACTCTGCGATCAGAAGCGTCAAGGGGAATGTTCCCTACGGTTTTTCGAGATCCTTTTTACGATCGTTTTCGTGATCCTTAATAGGGTCCCCTTTATTACGCGCCGGTAATAGGAATTGATCGTTCATATATCCGAAAGATCCGCTTCCGGATATCCGGCGCCCAAAGATCGACAATTATTGATCTTGGAATTCACGGCCGCGCGACAGCGGTGATTCCGCGGTTGCCCTCTTGACTTCATGATTTCCGAGTTGGAAGGCTGCTCCGCGCAGCACACCGGACTTAATAAGGAGAGCCACGATGTCCTCCGCAGTCACCCAGAAGCTGACGGTTTTTCTGGCGTTCCCGCAGGACGCAGAGGAAGCGGTGACGTTCTACACGTCGCTTTTCGACAACTCCGAGGTGATCAACACCATCCGCGCCCGGGCCGGTGAGCCGGGCTGGACGGAGGGAACCCTGCAGCACGCGGTCTTCACGATCGCGGGGCAGCAGTTCATGTGCATCAACATCCCACCGGACGGAGCCCGCGGTTCCGACCACGCCCCTTGGGACACGTACTCCTTCTCGCCCGCGATGGCGGTGTACATCCAGTGCGACGACGACGAGGAGTTCGACCGGGTCTTCGAGGGCCTCTCCGAGAAGGGTGAGGTGATCATGCCGGTCGGCACCTACGGCTTCAGCGCCAAGTTCGCCTGGGTCAACGACCGCTTCGGCGTCTCCTGGCGCATCAACCTTTCCGAGAGCAAGGTCAAGTAACCCCGAATTCCACAGCACCACCGTCGGCCATGAGGTGACACCGCCTCATGGCCGACGCGTACCCACGGCACCGTTGGCCGCCACCAGGGTCCCGGCACCACGTATCGCGTTACCTTCGCAAAGATCCATTGGAATCCCCTTGACCACGGGAGAGCACATGATCTTGGTAACCGGCGCGTCCGGAAACGTCGGCAGGAACATCGTCGAAGAACTGTTAGCGGCAGGTGAGCGGGTGCGGGCCATCGCCCGGGACCCCGCGAAGTGCAACCTGCCGGGGGAAGTCGAGGTCGTCGCCGCCGACCTCAGCCGGCCCGAGACCCTGGAGCGCGCGCTGCGCGGGGTCGAACGCCTCTATCTCTGGCCCGCGTTCGGGGAACTCCAGGGAGCCGTCGACGCCGCCGTGCGGGCAGGGGTGCAACATGTCGTCCTGCTGTCCTCGGAAGCCGTCACCTATGCTGCCGGAGAGCCGCATATCGCGTGCGAGAAGGCAGTCGCCGAGTCGGGAATGTCCTGGACGTTCCTGCGTCCCAGTGCGTTCATGTCCAACGATCTCCTCTGGATACCCCAGATCGCCAAGGACGGGGTGGTGCACGGCGTGTACGGAAGTGCCTCGATGATCCCGATCCATGAGCGCGACATCGCGGCCGTCGCCGTGAAGTCACTGCTCTCGGTGACCTCCGGGGCAATCCACTCCATCACCGGACCCCAGTCGCTGAGCCAGGCGGAAAGGGTCCGCATGCTCGGCGAGGCCCTCGGAATCGAGACCCGATTCCAAGAGGTGCCCCGCGAGCGCGTCCGCAAGCAAATGCTCATGTACTTGTCCGAGTCCGTGGCCGACCAGGTCCTGGCCGTGCGGGCGTCGATGCGAGGCGTCATCGGCACAGCACTTCCCACCGTCGAGATCGTCACCGGCCGGCCGCCCTACACGTACGCCGAGTGGATCGCCCACCACGAGGCGGAGTTCCGCCCCGTACTCCAGCTCTGACACTTTGTGAGGTGCACTGTGCATTCCGCCGTCAATGAGACCTTGAGCTCGCTGGACCGCACACGCCGGCCGATCATCGGGATCACCGCCGTCGTGACCCAGATCAAATTCGCGATCTTCGAGATGGACGCGACGTTCGTACCCCAGACGTTCGTCCAGAAGGTCGCCGACGCCGGCTGCATACCGGTACTCCTGGCTCCGCAGCCCGGCGTCGAACAGACCGTCAGTGGTCTGGACGGTCTGCTGCTGCTCGCGGGTCCCGATGCCAATCCGGTCCTGTACGGGCAGGAGAAGCACGAGAAGACCGGCTGGAGCGACACGGTGCGCGACACGGCCGAACTCGCTCTGATCGAGGCCGCGTTGGAGGCCGATCTGCCCACCCTCGGCATCTGCCGGGGTGAGCAGCTGATCAACATCCTGCGCGGCGGCACGCTCCAGCAGCATCTGCCGGACATCGTCGGGCACGACAACCACTCGCCGGGCGGAAAGGAGTACGGGCAGCAGAAGGTGCGCCTGGAGCCGGGCAGCCATCTCGCCAAGTTCCTGGCCAAGGACGTCGTGCCGTGCCATCACCACCAGGTCATCGACCAGGTCGGCGACGGCCTGACGGTCACCGCGTGGTCCGAGGACGGGACGGTCGAGGCCATCGAGGTGAACGACCACCCGTTCGCGGTCGGCGTGCAGTGGCACGCCGAGGAGTCCGACGACGACAGCCCGTTCATCGCGCTCGCCGAGGCGGCCCGCCAACGGATGTCGGTCCGCGCCCGCTGACCCGAACACCCGGGAAAGAGCGGCGACTTCAGAACCGCTCAAGGAACGACAGAGGCGCAGCCCGGCCCGATGGCCGCGCTGCGCCTCTTCGTGTTTGCTGGAGAAGTGACCGCGCCCGGGTCAGCCCTCCAGCACCTTGACGTCCATTTCCGACAGTTGCTCGGCGTCGGCGAGCATGTCGATGGCGACGACCTGGCCGTCCACGACGATGAAGTCGAAGACGACGCGCACACTGCCGTTCGGCGCCCAGACCAGGCCCGGAGCCCCGTCCACCAGCGCGAGCTGGGCGACCTGGGCCCGGCCCGAGAACGTCTTCGCGACCGCCTGCGCACCGAGGGCACCGCTCGCGCCCATCGCCAGGGCCGCGCCGTCGACGCGGACCACGACCTCCGGGTCGAGCAGCGCGAGCAGGTCGTCGAAGCGGCCGCCGCGCGAGGCGGCGAGGAAGGCGTCGACGATCTGGCGCTGCCGGCCCCGGTCGGCGGCCGGGGCCTCGGCGCCCTGGACGCGGCGGCGCGCCCGGCTCGCCAGTTGCCGGGTCGCGATGGTGGAGCGCCCGACGACGGGGGCGATGTCGTCGAACGGCACCGCGAACATGTCGTGCAGCACGAATGCGAGCCGCTCCGCCGGGGAGAGCGTGTCGAGCACGACGAGCAGCGCCGGGCCGACGGTGTCGACCAGGACCGCCTGCTGTTCGGGGTCGGCGCCCTCATGGGCGTCCGGGGCGGGCGGCGGGCGCTCGCCGAGCAGGTCCTCGCGGCGCGACTCGCGGGCCCGCAGCATGTCCAGGCAGACGCGCCCGACGACCGTCGTCAGCCAGCCGCCCAGGTTCTCGACGGCGCTGACGTCCGAGCGGCTGAGCCGGAACCAGGACTCCTGCACGGCGTCCTCGGCCTCGCTCAGCGAGCCCAGCATCCGGTAGGCGACCGCCCGCAGATGGGTGCGGTACTCCTCGAAGCGCTCAGCCAGCCGTTCACTGTCGTCCATCGGTCACATTCCTCCGCCGGGTCCGTCATCGCCGTGAAGCGAAACCCAGCCTATGGGACAAGTCACATCAATCTCAGAATCTTGGATGTTCGGTATCCAGTTCGGGCAATTCACAGGAAATCTGCTCGCAGGCAGCCCGCGATCCCCGTCTGTCCCGGACGCCCCCCGGCGTCCGGGACAGAGCTGTCAGGCGAGCTTCGCGGCCAGGAACTCCTCCCAGGTCACCCGGGCCGTCGCGTACTCGCCCTCGGCCCCCTTCGGGAGCAGGCCACCGGAGCGGATCTTGCCGATGCCGGGCATCCACACCGGCAGCACGGGCGCGCCCTTGTGGATGGCCTTGAGATAGGCGCGGATCATGTCCGCCGCGTCGGTGGCCTCGGGTCCCACCAGGTCGGGCACCCGCCCGGCCGGCTTGCCCACCGCCAGCTCGGCGAGCTTGACCGCCACCTCCTCCGGGTCGATCGGCTGCACCTTGAACCCGGCGGGCACCGGGACCAGCGGCAGCTTCTTGGCCTTCTGGGCGCCGTTGAGGATGAAGTCGTAGAACTGGGTGACCCGCAGCATCGTCCACGGCACCCCGGACTCCTTGATCACCTGCTCGGACTCCAGCTTCGACTTGAAGTAGCCGAAGGTGACGTCGTCGACACCGACGATCGAGATGTAGACGAGATGCGGGACGTCGGCCTGCTCCGCCGCCCGGACCAGGTTGCGGGTGGCGTCGGCGTCGCCCTTCTTGTCACTGGCGCAGTGGACGATCGCCGAGACGCCTTCCACCGCCGGGCCGATGCCCTCGTTCTTGGCCAGGTCACCGGTGGCGTAGCTGAGACCGTTAGCGTCCGGGTGGCTCTTCCTGCTGAGCACCCGTACGTCACGGCCCGCGTCCCGCAGCCGCGCGACGACCAGTCGTCCCAGCGTGCCCGTGCCGCCGGTCACCAGGATGGGCGACGTCATGGCTCCTCCTCCGTTGAAGTGTCGCCACACTGACGATCCGGCCCGCAGAAGTGTGACTCCCGGTTCCGGACGGCCCCAAAGCCGCTTCGGAGGACGACCACGGGCGCACCGCTCCCGGAAGGAAGCGGCACGCCCGTGATCAAGGAACCGTACGTACGCGCCGGTGCGAGTGGCGTACGTACGGACTCAGCCCAGACGGGCCGATTCGGGGCTGAGCTGGACCGGGATGTCCGCCTCGTCGCGCTCCGGATGGCCGGGGCGCCAGAACCTCGGGCCGATCTCCAGGGCGAGCGCCGGGATCAGCAGGCTGCGGACGATGAACGTGTCCAGCAGGATGCCGACCGCGACGAGCAGACCCTGCTGGAGTGAGGCCACCGTCGGGATCGCGGCCAGCACGCTGAAGGTGGCGGCCAGCACGAGTCCCGCCGAGGTGATCACGCCGCCGGTGACGGTGAGGCTGGTGAGCACACCGCCGCGGTGGCCGCGTTTGCCGACCTCCTCCCGGGCCCGGGTCATCAGGAAGATGGTGTAGTCGACACCGAGGGCGACCAGGAACAGGAAGCCGAAGAGCAGCAGTCCGCGGTCGATCCTCGGGTAGCCGATGGCGTGGAAGAGCAGCGCCGCCGTGCCCACGGCCGCCGTGTACGAGAGCACCACGGACAGCAGCAGGACGATCGGTGCCACCAGCGCCCGCAGCAGGATGATCAGCATGATCAGCACCACCGCGAGGATGAGCGGGATCAGTACCTTCTCCTCCTTGCCCTGGGCGTTGGACGTATCGAGTGCGACCGCGCTCTGGCCGCCGACCTTCGCGTCCTTGGCCTCACCCGAGGTCTTGTCGAGCGCGGAGCGCATCCGGTCGACGGTCGTCCGGGCGGCCTGGGTGTCGGGCGCGTCCTTCAGCACCGCCTCGATATGGGTGTAGCCGTTCCTGGACGCGACGGGAGTGGCCAGGGAGACGCCGGGGACGTTGTGGAGCGCGGCGAGCGCGCTCTGTGTGCCCGCGTCCTTGACGTACACATCGGCGGGCGCCGACGAACCGGCCGGGAAGTGCTTCGACATCAGGTTCTGACCCGAGACCGAGTCCACCGTCTTGGTGAACTGCTCGGCCTGGGTCTGCCCGGTCGACAGCGACATCGCCCCGAACGCGAGAGCCGCGAGGACCAGCACCGTACCGATCCAGATCGGGCGCGGCGAACGGCCCACGAAGCCGGAGATCTTCGCCCAGAAGCCGTGCTCCTTCTCGACGCTCGCATGGTCGAACTCGTGCGAGAAGCGCGGGATGAACGGCCAGAACGCCCAGCGGCCGAGGATGACCAGGAAGGCGGGCAGCAGCGAGACCATCGCCAGATAGACGACCACGACGCCGATCGCCACCACCGGGCCCAGACCCCGGGTGGAGTTCATGGAGCCGAACACCAGGCAGATGGTGGCGATGCCGACGGTCGCCGCCGAGGCCGTGATCGCGGGCAGGCAGCGGCGCAGCGCGGACACCATCGCCTCGTGCCGGTCCTCGTGGCGGTGCAGCTCTTCTCGATAGCGGGCGATGAGCAGCAGCGCGTAGTCGGTACCGACGCCGAGCACCAACACCGTCAGTACGTAAGCACTTTGGCCGTTGACCGTGAGACCCGCGTGTTTGGCGAGCAGATAGACCACGGCGCTGGCGACCTGGCTGGCCAGACCCACCGAGAGCAGCGGGATCAGCCACAGGACGGGGCTGCGGTAGGTGAACAGCAGGAAGATGGCGACAAGTCCGAGGGTCGCGCCGAGCAGGGCGCCGTCCATGCCGGAGTAGACATCGATGAAGTCGGCGATGTTGCCGGCCTGGCCCGCGATCTTCACTTCGAGACCGTCGGGGGCGTTCTTCTGCGCGGCCTTGCGCAGGTCCTTGACGCCGTCGCCGAGGACGCTGTTGTCGGCCTTGTCGGACTTGACGGGCACGCTGAGGAACGCGGCCTGCTTGTCACCGGAGATCGTGACCGAGGGGACCGGCCCCGCCGCGAGCTTGTCGGCCACGAACGCGCCGCGGTCACTGTCGATCTTCGCCAGGTCGGCGGCGGTCAGGCCGCTTTCACGGGCGTAGACGACGACGGCGCCGATGCGGCCCTTGTCCTGGAAGTAGTCCTCGGCGATCTTCACCGCCTTCGTCGACTGCGCGTTGTTCGGCAACCACGTCTGGGCTTCGTTGTTCTGTACGTCGCCGAGCTTGGTCGCCAGGGATCCGCCCACCGCGATGAGCAGGACCCAGAGCACGAGTACGGCCCACTTGGAACGATGGCCGGCCACGGTCTTCGCGTACTTGTGGGCGAACGTGGACGGGGGCGGCGGCTCCTCGGTGGCCAGCCCAGGTGATGGAGGATGCGTCGTCATGACTGCTCGCTAAGGGTTGGGAGTCCTGCGCTCAGGGCTCGGTCGAACTCGGTCTGTTCGAGGGGCCTCCCCTGTACGACCCGATCGCCTCGACTCGATCGGGGTACCTCTTCCTGTCACATGAGCTGGGTTTTGTTCGTCACTGCTATGACGGAACGTGGCCAGAGGGTGTGACCGTGACGCGTTCGTCACTCACTGACGGAGCGCGACGGAGGAATGTGACCGATGGACGACGGCGAATGGCTGGCGCGGCGTTTCGAGGAGAACCGCCCGCATCTGCGGGCCGTGGCGTACCGCATGCTGGGGACGCTGAACGAGGCCGACGAAGCCGTCGAGGAAGCCTGGTTAAGGATCAGTGACGGGGGCGACCCGGAGGACGAGGGTGTCCGGGGGCTGCCCGCCTGGCTGATGACGGTGGTCGCGAACGTCTCCCTGGACCGGCTGCGCTCGCGCAGAACGGTTTCCCCCGATGCCACCGAGCCCCGGGTACCGGCGGCGCGGCGGCCGCCGGACGATCTGGCCGACCCGGTCCCGGCCGAACTGGTCGCCCGGCTCGGGCAGATGGGCCCCGCGCACGAGGAGTTGCTGGCGGACTCGGTGGGCCTCGCCTTCCTTGTCGTATTGGAGACGCTGGACCCGGCCGAGCGGATGGCGTTCGTGCTGCACGATCTGTTCGGCCTCCCCTATGACGAGGTGGCACCGATCGTGGGGGCCAGCGCCGAGGAGGCGTGCGAGCTGGCCGACCGGGCGCGGGCGCGGGTGCAGCGGGTCGATCCGATGCCGGACGAGGGGGCGACGCGGCTGCGCCGGATCGTCGACGCGTTCCTGACCGCCTCGCGCGGCGGCGACTTCGACACCCTGACCGCGATGCTCGCCCCGGACGTGGTGCTCCTCGCCGACCCGGAGGCGGTGGCGGTGGGGGCGCCGACGGAGGTGCGGGGCGCGAGCTCGGTGGCGAACGCGTTCTCGGGGCGGGCCAAGTTCGCCCAGCTCGCCCTCATCGACGGCGTGGTCGGGGCGGTGTGGGCGCCGCGCGGGCGGCCGAGGGTCGTCTTCGGGTTCACCGTCGTGGACGAGAAGATCACCGGGATCGACATGCGGGCCGCGCCCGACCGGCTGAGCCGGCTCGACCTCACGATCCTGGACGGGTGAGCGGCTTCCCCGCGACCCCTCCCGTGCGACGGATTCCCCCAATCCCCCTCATGAACTGGGCGTACGGCGACGGAACTTGAGGTGACACAGCTCCAACACCAGTGCGCCGCCGGGCATTTGACCCGGCGGCGCACTGCTGCTCCGTCCGGCGGCGCACTGCCGCTCTTCCCGGACAACGGATTCCCTTTCCCCCTGAAATAACGTGGCACAGGACCTGCCCCTCCCGCCCTCTTCCCTCTTTAAGAGCGATTCGCCGCGTGCGATATACACGCGTATCCGGCGACGGACAGAAGACCGCTAAAACGGTAGGCTGCGACCAGTGGGTTTTCGTGCACGGAGTTGACAGACCGGAGTGCACAGGTCGCGGTGTTCGACTGCGTGAGTTCCGCGGTTGCACGGGCTCCGTTCGCCTATACCGTCGTACGCCGGTGCTCGCCCCGGCCCGGGCCGCAGAGGCGCCGCCGAAGTTCCGATCACCCCATCGAAGCAGGTCAGAGCAGGTCCCGGTGAACCCGAAGGGGATCCCCCACGCCGTCGTCCGGTGGACGTCCGCGCGCCGACTTGAGCATATTGCGTCCCCTTGCGGAACGCGGGATTATCAGAAGCCCGCGGGTTCGAGATTCCCTCTAGCAGGAATCCACCGCACCCACGAAATCCGCGCCTGCACACCGCTCTCCCGCCGTTCCCATGGAGCGGGGCCGCGTGTAATTCTGGCCGTCGTCGCCGCACTGCGGCGCAGTTATTAATGCTCTCTTACCGTGGCACGAGCGAAACAGGACAAGAGGGGGGCCCAATGCCCACGAACACTTCGGACGACTCGCTGGACGAGACAGTGGAAGGCTCGGCGGCCGGGCGCGACAAGCTGATCGCCGAGCGGACCCGCAGCGAAACGTGGAAGAAGCCGCCACGCCGTATCGAGCGCGCGGAGTGCATCACCTGCGACACCTGCCTGCGCGCCTGCCCGCCCGAGTTCAACGCGATCTTCGACAACGGACTCGACGTCGTCATCATCCCCGAACTGTGCTCCGGCTGCCCCAAGTGCGTCCTGGAGTGCCCGGTCGACTGCATCTACGTCGACGAGGACTGGACGCCCACGACCGACGAGATGTGGAAGCACATCGGGCTTACCGCTGAGGGTGTGTCATGACAAGTTCCGCCGAGCGCAACGGCACCTCCCGCCGGGCCATCAACGCCAAGAAGCGGCAGAGCCGCCGGCCGAGCCGCCAGGGCGCGGTGGCCGGGGCCACGCCGAAGCCGGACCGCCTGAAAGACGAGGAGGCCGGTTTCCCCACTCTCCTCAAGCGCGCCTGGGAGCGCGCCACCGAAGCCCCGGACCTGCGGAGCGCGGTGGACACCCTGCTCACGCTGGACGGTCATGTCCCCGCCGAGGTCCAGCTGCGCGCCCTGCGCACCGCCGACGAGGCCGCGCTCAAGGTGCTCTGCGGCATCTCGTGGCGCGAGGAGAACCTGCCGACGCCGATACGCGACGTCAAGGAGCGCCCGGCGTTCCTCGGCGAGCTGGGCCTGACCACGACCGGCCGCATCGTCGTCCGCGTCCCTTCCCAGGGGCCGCTGGAGGACGAGGAGAAGCTGGTCGAGGGCGTCATGAGCGTGCCGTGGTCGGCGCAGGACCTGCTCGACTACGAGTCCGAGGTCGACCGGGCCGCCGCCCGCTTCGCCGACCAGGTCGTCGACTGCCGCCAGTGGCTGGCGGCGCTCGGCACCCAGGCCCGTGACGAACTCCTGGAGATGGTGCGGGAGTCCGCGCTGCGGACCGCCCCCTTCGTACTGCACCAGGAGGGGAAGCTCTACACCAACTTCCGCGAGACCAACAACGTCATCGGCAAGACGCTGTGGGCGGGCCACCCGAACGAGACGTTCAGCCGTCTCATGGGCGTCTCCATGGAGCAGTGGTCCGACCACGACGCGGTGATGGTCGTCTGCCTCACGCTGCTGGTGCGCTCCGCGGGCGCCGGGCGCATCGAGGAGGCCAACGGCACCCAGCTGACGCTGGATCACATCGCGTACATGCTGGAGCGCACGCGCGGCAACTACAACGCGGTCCCCGGCGGCGAGCCGGTCCCGGCCGCTCCCACGCACCGCGTCGAGGCGCTGAACGCCCTCGCCATGGCGCTGCGCGAGCGCCGCATCGGCCATGTCATCCCCAACGCCCAGCTCTACCGCGAGATCCACGGCGCGCTGATGCACAAGATCGAGCGCCTGGCCGGTCCGTACGGGGAGAAGTCGCAGCAGCGCGAGGCGGAGCTCGCCGCCCTGCTCAGCGACCGCCTCCCGGTCACCGGCGCCACCTTCGCCGAGCTCCGCGCGAGCCTGGCCGCGTCCCCCTCCTGGCTCGCCCGGCCGTACGGCGAGTTCGGCACCGGACTTGAGGCGCTGGTGTACGAGACGGTGGCCGGGGCGACGCAGGTCTTCGAGGCCGACTTCGCCATGAGCCGTGGCATGCGTTCGATCCCCGAACTGATGCGCGCACTGCGGGAGCAGAGCTGGGCCGAGATCACCAAGTGGGACATCACCGACTTCTTCTGCTGCGTGGTGCCCGCCCCGGCGGCCAAGCGCTACTTCGAGGACTCGGTGCCCCAACTCGCCGACACCGCCTGGGCGATGTCGTCCCGTATGCAGTACAACTCCTGGCACTTCATCGCCGGCAACCTGCCCAAGGTGGCCGCCGTGGTGGAGCGCGACCACTTCATCCCGCCGACCATTCCCGATGTCGCCTTCTACTCCGACCAGCACCACCACGGCCATGTGGCGGCCAAGGTGCGCTTCAGCATCCGCAGCCCGCAGGCGGTCGAGGTCCTGGACCGCACGTTCAACGGGTTCATGGACCTGCGGCTGCTGCGCTGCGAGGGCACGCCGTTCGACGAGAGCGACCTGCTCGCCGCGCACCGCACCTCCGGGTTCATCGCCGGCGCCATGAGCGCGGCAGCGGCCCTGGTGGCCCAGGGCGAGGACATCGAGGTCACCGCCTTCGACTCCGAGTGGCACCTCAAGTCGGTCCAGGCCGCGGCGGCGCGCGCCAAGCAGCCGCTGCAGGTGTCGTGACCGGCGGCCCGCCCTGTCCTGACGAGGAGCTCCGTTGACCTCAGCGTCCATCGGCGAGATACGCGACCTGTTCGCCCGGGGAGAGCTGTCCGCCGCCGACCATGTGCAGTCGGTCCTCACCGCGATCCAGAAGACCGACATCGAGCTCGGCGCCTTCGTCTCGGTCGCGGGCGACGAGGCCGTACGGGAGGCCGAACTGGCCGACGCCCGGATCCGCGAGGAGGGCCCGGCCGCTTTCGAGCGCCGGCCCCTGCTCGGGATCACGGTCTCGGTGAAGGACCTCATCCAGACCGGGGACCTGCCCACTGCCCGTGGGTCCCTGCTGGAGAACCGGCGGCCCCGGGCCGACGCGCCCTCGGTCGCGCGGCTGCGGGCCGCCGGCGCCATCGTCATCGGCAAGACCACGACGTCGGAGTACGGGTGGAGCGCCTCCACGGTGAGCCGGGTGGCGCCGCCCACCCGCAACCCGTGGGACCTGGAGCGCTCCGCCGGCGGGTCCAGCGGCGGCGCCGCGGCCGCGGTCGCGGCGGGGCTCGGCTCGGGGGCGCTCGGCACCGACGGCGCGGGCTCGATCCGTATCCCGTCGGCGTTCTGCGGTGTCGTCGGCTACAAGCCGTCGTTCGCCAAGGTGCCCTATGTGCCCGCGTGCGCCGACCGGCTCTCCCACCAGGGGCCGATCGCGCGGACCGTGCCGGACGTCGTCGAGCTCGCCTCGGTGATCACCGGCGGGCATCCCCAGGACCCGGACTCGCTGCTCGGGGTGCATGAACTCCCGCGCCAGCGGCGCCGGTTGCGGATCGGCTGGATCGAGTTCCCGGGCACGTCCCCGGAGGTCCGCAGGGTCAGCGAGCAGGGGCTCGACGCCCTCGCCTCGCAGGGGCACCGCGTGGAGCGCATCGAGGTGCCGTTCCGCGACCCGTATCCCGCGCTCGTCGACATCCTCGCCGCGAGCGACGCGGCCGGTACCTCGCCCGCCGACGAGGAGTGGTGCGACCCGGGCCGCCTCGCCATCGTGCGGCACGGGCGCACGCTCAGCGCGGCCACCGTGATGCGGGCCGAGGAGGTGCGCCTCGCGCTGCGCACCACCCTGCACCAGATCTTCGACCGGTACGACCTGCTCGCGATGGCCACCGTGCCCATCGAGCCGATCGATCCCCACATGATCGGCCCGGAGTGGGCGAGCCGTCCGGAGGACCTGCTCTGGCTGGCGTGGACACCCGCCGCGTATCCCTTCAATATGACTGGCCAGCCGGCCGTTTCCCTCCCGGCCGGACTCACCCGCGCCGGTCTCCCGGTGGGGCTCCAACTCGTGGGCCCCTTCGGCGCGGACGATCTGGTCCTGTCCGCCGCACGCCGTCTGGAGGCGGACCTCGGGCCGCTGCCGGCCGCACCGGACCGAGTAACCGAAAGGATCCTGTAACCCATGTACTCCCGGTCGTGGTCCAGCCCCTTCTCCGAGGCGGGCGGCACAGGACGTCCCGCGTTCGTCACCGAGTTCGGCCTGTGGACCGACGAACAGGCCGCTGCGGCCGAGCAGATCGAGGCGTCGCTCGACGAGATCGACCTCGTCCGCCTCGCCTTCGCCGACCCGCACGGCCTGGCCCGCTCCAAGACCCTGACCGTCGACGCGTTCCGCTCGGTGCTGCGCAACGGCATGGACTTCAGCTCGGGCCCGTTCATCTTCGACACCGGCCACGCGGCCGCGCTGGACTTCCTGGCCGACCCGGGCGTCGGCGTCGACGAGATCGCGGGCGCGGGCAGCTTCGTCCTGGTCCCGGACCCGCTGACGTTCCAGGTGCTCCCCCACGAGGGGCCGCGCACCGCGTGGGTGCTCGGCGACGAGTATCTGCGCGACGGCTCCCCGCACCCGCTCTCCGCGCGGAACGTGCTGCGCCAGGTCGTCGCCCGGTACGCGGCCCGCGACCTCACGCCGGTGCTCGGCCTGGAGGTCGAGTGGTACCTGACCCGCAGGCTCGCGGGTCCGCCCGGGAACGCGGGCAACGGCTTCGGTCTCCAGGGCGCGGCCCCCCGGGTCGAGGCGATGAACTCGGGCTACCAGTTCAACCTGGATGCCAACTACGACTCGGTGGCCCACTTCACCAGCCCGCTGGCGATGAAGCTGCTCGAACTCGGCCTGCCGCTGCGCTCGATCGAGCACGAGTCGGGCCCGGGCCAGATCGAGACGACCTTCAACCCGATGCACGCGCTGGACACCGCCGACGCGATGCTGCTGTTCCGCACCGTGGTCAAGCAGACCGCCGCGCGCCAGGGCTACCACGCCTCCTTCATGGCGCTGCCCCGCGTCGACAGCTTCGACCCGTGCGGCTGGCATCTGCACCAGTCGGTGATGGACGCCAAGTCCGGCCGCAACCTCTTCGCGGCCGAGGGCGGCGGCATCTCGGACCGGGGCGTCGCGTACATCGAGGGGCTGCTCTCCCGCGCCCGCGACCTGTGTCTGCTCTCGGTCCCGACGGTCAACGGCTACCGCCGGATGGGCGCGGACTTCTCGCTCTCGCCGACCCGGCTCGGCTGGAGCTACGAGGACCGCAGCGCGATGATCCGCGTGGTCGGCGGCGGCGCCGGCACCCACATCGAGAACCGGGTGGGCGAGCCCACCGCCAACCCGTACCTCAACATCGCCGCCCAGCTCTCCGCCGGGTTCGACGGCATGGCCGCCGAGGTCGGCGCGAGCCCGCGTGCAGGCGGCGAGGAGTCGTACGAGACGCTGCCGCAGGACCTCGGCGAGGCTCTTGAGGCCTTCCGGGCCGGGCAGGCCGCCGAGCTGCTCGGCAAGCCGCTGGCCGCCACGATGGCCAAGCTGAAGGAGAGCGAGCTCGCCCGCTTCGAGGCCTGGCGCGCGATCGAGCAGCCCGCCGACGGCCAGGTCACCGAGTGGGAGCAGCGCGAATACTTCGAGGCCTTCTGATGACGGCCCGTCCCCTCCCGACGGCCCGCGCACCGCTGACGGTCCGTCCGATCCACTTGTCGACAAGCTCACCCTGGGGGTGCTGGCCCAAATGATTCCCCGCTATACCCTGCCCGCGATGGCGGACATCTTCTCGGACCAGGCGCGGTACGCGACCTGGGTCCGGGTGGAGATCCTGGCTTCCGAGGCGCAGGCGCGCCTGGGACGGGTGCCCGAGGACGCGGTCGAGGACATGCGGCGGGCCAAGGTCCCGACGCCCGAGCGGGTGCAGGAGATCGAGCGCGAGCGCGACCACGAAGTGCTCTCGTTCCTCGCCGCCTACTGCGAGGACATCCCGGACGAGTCGGCCCGCTGGGTCCACCTCGGCATGACCAGCTACGACCTGGTCGACACCTCGCTCGGCTACAACCTGGCCCGCGCCACCGACCTGGTGATCGCGGCCGGGGTGGAGCTGCGCAAGGTGCTGGTCGAGCGAGCGCTTGAGCACTGGGAGACGGTCATCGTCGGCCGCACCCACGGCGTCCACGCCGAGCCGACGTCCTTCGGCCACAAGCTGGCGCAGTTCGCGTTCGCGGTGGACCGCTCGATCACCCGGCTGCGCGCGGCGCGCAAGGCCGTGGCGGTGGGCACGATCTCCGGCTCGGTCGGCACGTACGCGCTGATCGACCCCTCCGTCGAGGCGTACGTCTGCGAGGAGTTGGACCTCGGGGTCGAGCCGGCCCCGAGCCAGGTCGTCGCCCGCGACCGGCACGCCCAGCTCATCCAGGCCGTCGCCGTCCTCGGCGCGAGCGTCGAGCAGATCGCCCTGGAGCTGCGGCTGCTCCAGCGCACCGAGGTCCGCGAGGTGGAGGAGCAGCGCACGTCCGCGTACCAGGGCTCCAGCGCCATGCCCCACAAGCGCAACCCGACCACCAGCGAGCGCCTGACGGGTCTGGCCCGGCTGCTGCGCGGTTACGCGACCACGGCGCTGGAGAACGTGGCGCTGTGGCACGAGCGCGATCTGGCCCACCAGTCGGTGGAGCGGGTGATCCTGCCGGACGCGCTGTCGGTGGGGCACTTCCAGGCCACGATGGCGGCCGACCTGGTCCGCAACCTCAAGGTCTTCCCGGAGCGGATGCGGGCGGGTATCGACCAGACCGACGGTCTTGTGTTCAGCTCGGCCGTACTCGCCGATCTGCTGGCGGACGGGGTGGAGCGGGAGAAGGCCTACCGGGCCGTCCAGGCCGCCGCGAACCGCACCATCACGACCGGCGAGCACTTCGGGGACACGCTGCGGCAGGAGGGCATGGACATCGGCCAGCTCCGCCCGGAGCGTTTCCTCGTCAACCACGGTGTGATTCTCAAGCGATTGGAGCAGCTTCGTGACCTGGACGACTGAGCGGGTCGAGGGCGCCGACCTGGACCTGGACGAGGTCCTCGACGTCTACCGCACCTCGGGCCTGGGCGAGCGCCGTCCCATCGAGGACGTGGAGCGGTTCGCCGCCATGGTGCGAGGCGCCAACCTCGTACTCGTGGCGCGTGACGCCCAGGGCAGGCTCATCGGCATCGCCCGCAGCATCTCCGACTTCTCCTACGCGACGTACCTCTCGGACATCGCGGTGAGCGGCGACTACCAGCGCTCCGGCATCGGCCGCGCGCTGATCGACGCGACGCAGAAGGAGGCCCCGCAGGCGAAGATCATTCTCCTGTCGGCGCCGGCGGCGGTGGAGTACTACCCGCACATCGGCTTCACCCAGCACAACTCCGCCTGGGTCCTCAACCCGTAGGCACACGGCGGCAGTACGGCAAAGGCCCCCGCGGTCCGGCTTCTCGGCCGGTCGCGGGGGCCTTTTTCTGCGCACAAGGGGCCTGGCAAGGTGTGCAGGATGCCATGTTGCACGGAATTGATATTTTCGGGAGTTACTGCTAATACGGGCGGGGCCCCGGGGGAGGAATAATACCCCCGGGGCCCCGCCCGAAAACCCGTCTCACACTCGGCAATCATTACCGGCTGCGGCACCAGAGAATTCTTCGGATATAAGACGGTTGTTCAACTTGTTTTTCTGTTTCCCTCACCGGGCGGAAAGGCAGGAATTCACCCGTTGCCCAGCTTGAAACCGACTCCGCGCACGGTAATGATCCAGCCGCTGTCGCCGAGTTTTCCACGAAGGCTGCTGACATGGGTGTCGACAGTACGGCGGGACCAGGAGTCCCCCCAGACCTGCTGGAGCAGGCGCTTTCGCGGAATGACCGTGTCCGGGTGGGACGCGAGCAGGCAGAGCAGATCGAATTCCTTGCGGGTCAGCCCGACCTCACGGCCGTCCAGGCTCACCTCGCGGGAGCTCACGTCAATGCGCAACCGCCCGTGCAAGATCTCTCTGGCAACAGGCGGTTGGAACCTAGCGCGACGCATGACGGCTTCGATCCGTGCCATTAACTCCCGGAAGCCATAGGGCTTGACCACATAGTCGTCTGCGCCGGCCTGTAGGCCGAGCACACAGTCGAGCTCGGAGCCCCGGGCGGTGACGATGATCACAGGGATGCCGCTCACGGAGCGGATGGCCCGGCACACCTCCAGCCCGTCCAGGTCCGGGAGTTCGAGGTCGAGGAGGACAAGGTCCACGTCCTCGTACGCCTGCAGCGCGGTGCTGCCGCTCTTTACGCCGATGGCCTCGTGGCCGTGCCTGCGCAGCCTGCACACCAGGGACTCCGCGCCGTCGACGTCGCTGTCGACCACGAGGATCCGCCGGCCCCGCGAGAGGCCGGCCACCCTGCGCACCGCTTCCGACACGCCCTCTTCGATCAGGTGTGGTCCACCGGGACCACGCTGGACAGGTATATGAGGCTCCAGCACTGCCTCTGACGAACTCTGAGTCATGCCTCCCCCGCGAGTCATGTCCCTCCCCCATCTGAGTGAGTCCAATACGAGATCCGATCCAGATCTCACCGACGAACCTACAGACCGCTGCTACGGAATTCAAAGAGGTTCGAGCAAATAACAAATAAACTGTGTCGGTTATTGAGCGGGATCGGACAGGCTGCCTGCTCGTTTCCATACGTGATCACGGCCGGAAGCCCTCGTCAACCAGTCCTCGCCATGCGGAAGCGGAAGACCGGTACTGCTGTCGATTCAACCAAGCGTAACTCGCCGCGACTCGCATAAACCGGCCATCTTGGCGGAGCTCTGATGTTGGCAGAGTCATGACATGACGTTCGCCACATCGGCCTGCCCGTATACAGAATTCCGGCAGGTCTGTTGACAGCAAGTTAAATAACGGGTGTCCAAGTGGCGCCATGATGGCCGTTGGCTGAATTTCGTCTGCCTGCGCCTCAGTCGGGCGCTGCCGGAGCGCCCCAGCGCTCCCAGTGATCGGGCAGTAGCTTGCAGTACGGCAACACCTGCATGACGAAGACCCCCATTCACCGCACAGAATGGTCGTCCGGCCGAGCGTGTGTCAAGTAAAGTCCGGGCACCCTGAACAGGGGCGCACCCCGGGCGGTGCCGCCCTGGTGGGGCGGCCCGCACGGGGTGCGCGCGTGGTATGCGAGGGAGGGAAAGCGCTTCAGTCGCCTGGTAATTGACGAATCGTCAGACGAGTGCGGGGCCGCCCGCCCGCCAGGTGCGCGGGCCGTCGAAGCCCGGCGCCCGCTCGGTGCGGCGCCAGCTCGCGGAGCGCCGCTGCCTCGGGATCAGGACACGGGCGGCCTCCCGCCGCGCCTCGATCGCCGAGAAGTGCGCGAAGAACAGCGCCGCGAGCGCCGCGAGTTCCTCCGGATCGGGGTTGCCCCGTTCGATCCGCAACAGCTCGCGGCAGTCCTCCAGGGTCATCTCGGCAGGCTCGGCCGCGGTCTCGGCGGTCTCGGTGAGCTGCGTCATCTCGCTCATGTCGGTCACCTCTTCTGGGTCGTCGGGCCTACTGGGGCGGGTTGCCGTGCTTGCGGCGGGGCAGCTCGGCGTCCTTGGCGATGAGCATCGTGACCGAGCGGCACAGCACCGAGCGGGTCTCGCGCGGGTCGATGACGTCGTCGACCAGACCGCGCTCCGCCGCGAAGTAGGGGTGCACCAGCTCGTTCTTGTACTCGTCGATCTTCTGCTTGCGCATCGCGTCCGGGTCGTCGGCCGCGGCGATCTCCCGGCGGAACACCACGTTGGCCGCGCCCTCGGCGCCCATCACCGCGATCTCGTTGGTGGGCCAGGCGAACGACAGGTCGGCACCGATGGAACGCGAGTCCATCACGATGTAGGCACCGCCGTACGCCTTGCGCAGCACCACCGAGATACGAGGCACCGTCGCGTTGCAGTAGGCGTAGAGCAGCTTGGCGCCGCGCCGGATGATGCCGTCGTGCTCCTGGTCGACGCCCGGCAGGAACCCGGGCACGTCCACGAGGGTGATCAGCGGGATGCTGAACGAGTCGCAGAACTGGACGAACCTGGCGCCCTTCTCGCTCGCCTTGATGTCCAGGACTCCGGCCATGGCGGACGGCTGGTTGGCGACGACGCCGACGACATGGCCGTCGAGCCGGGCCAGGGCCACCACCAGGTTGGGCGCCCAGTTGGCGTGGATCTCCATGTACTCGCCGTCGTCGACGAGCTCCTCGATCACCCCGCGCACGTCGTACGAGCGGTTGCCGTCGGCCGGCACCAGATCGAGCAGGGCCGTGGCCTCGCGGTCCACCGGGTCCGAGGTCTGCGCCAGCGGCGGCATCTCCCGGTTGTTGGACGGCAGCAGCGACAGCAGATAGCGCACCTCGGCGAGGCAGCTCTCCTCGTCGTCGTACGCGAAGTGCGCCACGCCCGAGGTCCCGGCGTGCACATCGGCGCCGCCGAGCCCGTTCTGGCTGATCTCCTCACCCGTCACGGCCTGGACGACGTCCGGACCGGTGATGAACATCTGCGAGGTCTCGCGGACCATGAACACGAAGTCGGTCAGGGCGGGCGAGTACGCCGCGCCGCCGGCGCACGGGCCGAGCATCACGGAGATCTGCGGGATGACGCCGCTGGCCCGGGTGTTGCGCTGGAAGATGCCGCCGTAGCCCGCGAGGGCGCTGACGCCCTCCTGGATACGGGCGCCCGCGCCGTCGTTGAGCGAGACCAGCGGCGCGCCCGCCGCCAGCGCCATGTCCATGATCTTGTGGATCTTGGCGGCGTGGGCCTCGCCCAGCGCGCCGCCGAAGATGCGGAAGTCATGCGCGTAGACGAAGACCGTACGGCCCTCGACCGTCCCCCAGCCGGTGATGACACCGTCCGTGTACGGCTTCTTGGCCTCCAGGCCGAACCCGGTGGCACGGTGCCGCCGCAGCTGCTCGACCTCGGTGAAGCTGCCCTTGTCCAGGAGGAGTTCGATCCGCTCGCGTGCGGTCAGCTTGCCCTTGGCGTGCTGCGCCTCGGTCGCCTTGTCGCTGGGCCCGCGTACGGCCTGTTCCTTGCGTTCGCTGAGTTCGTCCAGCCGGTCGGAGACCTCGGCGGAGGACTGTGTGGTCGGCGTGGTCGGCATGGTTCGGTTTCCCCCTGTTGGTTGCGGAATCCTGGTGCGGAATCGACTGCCTTCTCGATCAGGTCGGTTGGTGGCGGAGCGCGGCCGCGGCCGCGTAGCCCGGCTGTACGGACACGTTGCGCACCGTCCAGCCCGCCGGGCGGGCCGCGGCCTCCAGATCGCCCAGATAGTCCGCCGCGGGCGAGCGGGTGAGGCCGGTGCCCAGGCCCTTGAGGTAGGCCTCCTTGCGGGTCCACAGCCGCGCGAACGCCTCCGGGCGCTCCGATGCGGGCAGAGCGCGCAGTTCCTCGCGCTCGCGCGGATGCAGTCTGGGCAGGACCACCTCGACGGCCTCGGGCGTCGGGACGCGCTGGACGTCGACGCCCACCGGGTCCGCCGCGACCCCGATGGCGATCAGGCCGTGGCTGTGCGAGAGGTTGAAGTGCAGCGGCACGGGCGGGTCGATCAACTGCGGCTTTCCGTACGGCCCTTCGGCCCGGCCGAGCGGCACCCGGTTGGGTTCGTGCCCGGTGTACTCGGCGAGGACGCGCCGCAGGGTGGCGTGCGCCGCCACGTACTGGCGGCGGTCCCTGTCGTGGACGAAGGTGGCCGCGCGGGCCGCCTCCAGCTCGTCCAGGGCCTGCATCAGCGGGCACACCGTCGCCACGTCCTCGGCGGGCGGGCGGAAGACGGTCAGATGCAGCTGCCCGGCCTCCGGCGGCGCCTTCAGCGGGGTCACGGTCGCGTTCACCGGCGCACCGCCTCGGGCTC
This sequence comes from Streptomyces sp. CBMA152, assembly GCF_014596475.1. GTDB lineage: Bacteria > Actinomycetota > Actinomycetes > Streptomycetales > Streptomycetaceae > Streptomyces. Next base: position 248,294 of record NZ_MECJ01000024.1, read on the forward strand.
GAAGCCGTCCTGTCCGGGCGCGGCTTCCTTTGCGATGGCCACGCCTTCGGGTTCGACGTCCTTGGTCATCGTCACGTCCTCGGACGCCTCCTTGCCCGTACGCCGGTCGAAGGCCAGGGCCGTCAGGGCCGCCGCGAGCGAGACCAGGCCGCCCACGTAGAACCCCGAGCGGGCACCCAGGTGTTCGGCGAGAGCGCCGATGAGGAGCGAGCCCAGCGGCGTCGAGCCCTGGACGATGAGCGTGTAGAGCGCCATCACCCGGCCCCGGTACTGCGGGTCGCTGCCGAGCTGGACGCGGTGGTTGGCCGCCTGGACGAAGTAGATGGTCGCGCCGCCGGTGAGCGAGAGCAGCACGATCGCGGAGGCGAAGTCGGGCGCCCAGCCCGCTACCGTCTCCAGGGCCGCGAACACGATCGCCGAGGCGACCACCAGACGGCTGGAGGGACGGCCGCGCCGCGCCGTGGTGACGAACGCGGCGACCAGCGAGCCCGCCGCGAAGCCGGTCGTGAGCAGCCCGAACGAGGCCGCGTCGGCATGGAAAACCGTTTTGGCAAACAGCGGCAGCGTCAGCTGGAAGTTGAGCCCGAAGAGCGAGATCACCCCGACGAGGGCGAGCGGCAGCTTCAGATCGGGACGGCTGCGGATGTACCGCAGCCCGTCGATCACCCGGGGCCGGGTGTCCGGCTGTGCGCCCCGCAGCAGCTCGTCCGGCCGCATCATCCGCAGCCCGGCGACGGTGGCCAGATAGCTGACGGAGTTGAACAGCATGACCCAGCCGGTGCCGAAGCCGGTGATGAGCAGTCCGGCAAGGGCCGGGCCGACGACCCGGGCGGTGTTGAAGTACGCGGCGCTCAACGCCGAGGCGTTGGGCAGCAGTTCGGGCCCGACGAGCTCGCTGACGAACGACATCCGGGTCGGCACCTCGACGGCGTTGACCACCCCGAGGCCGAACGCGCACAGCCAGATGTGCCACAGCTGCACCGCGTCCGCGAACGCGAGCATCGCGAGGACCAGCGCCAGCGCCCCGGACGCCAGGTTGGCGCAGGTCAGCAGCAAGCGCTTGTCGTAGCGGTCGGCGAGCCGCCCGCCGTACAGGGTGAACAGCAGCAGCGGAGTGAACTGCAGCGCGGTCACCACGCCCAGCGCCGTGCCGGAGTTGTCGGCCAGGCCCAGGACGATCCAGTCCTGGGCCACGACCATCATCCAGGTGCCCGCGACGGAGACCACCTGCCCGGCCGCGAAGAGCCGGAAGTTCCGTACGGACAGGGAACGGAAGGGGGTTGCGAGAGTGCTGGTCATAGGCTCGGATCACCCATCGCGTCCTGCCCGCGTGATGCAGTCCTCCAGGAACGCGAGGGTGCGCAGGTGGTAGGAGCGGGCCGCCCAGCCGAGGCTGATGTTGTGGCCGGCGTCCGGCTGGCGGTCGACGACGATACGGGGCGAGGCGGTCAGCTGGGCGGCGAGGTCGGCGAGGTCCTGCTCGCCGTGCAGCCACCAGCCCTCGTGCTCGGCGAAGGTGAGCCGCACCGGGATGCGTACGCGCGGCGCGAGGGTCGCGAACAGCTCGGGCCAGCGCTTGAGTTCGCCCGCCTCGCGCTCCGGCATCGGCGCCACCAGGTTGCCGCTGCTGCGGAAGGTGTCCGGCGGGTAGAGCCGCAGCGGGCCCCAGTGGCGGGCGATGTGCTTGAGGCCCTTGCGCAGGACGCCCGGGGTGACGGCGTAGCGGTGGCCGCAGCCGGAGATGTCGATGCCGAGCAGACCGTCACCGGTGCAGTGCGCGGCGGCCGAGAGCGCGAGCTTGCCGCCGAAGGAGTGGGCGACCAGCAACACCCCCGCGCCGGTCGGGTACTTGGAGGTGAAGTCGTCGATCCCGGCCCGCAGCACCTCGGTCTGCTCGGCGACGGTCAGCCCCTCGGGCAGCTGCGCGGCGGAGTGGCCGTAGCCGGGTCGGTCCACCGCGAGCACGGTGTAGCCGAGCCGCGCGCCGAGGGTGAGCAGGGACAGCTCGGGGTGCGCCTGACCGTCGAAGTACCCGGCGTTCATCCCGCCACCGTGCACGGCGACGACGGTGGCGCGGGGCGTCCCTTCCGGCTCGCACAGCAGCGCGGACAGCGTGACTCCCCCGGCGTCCAGGGTGATCCTGCGAACGCCCTGGGAGACCGCGCCCGGTGCGAGCGTGCTTTCCATCAATGCCCCCGTTTGCGTTGACTGTTGAGTGGCCAGGTGCCCGCGCCCCGATAGGGGCGCGGGGAACTGCGCGACAAGCCAGGGACGGCCCGCAGCCGCGAAACGACCACGAGAACCGAGCCGGTGGGCGTCACGAACTGGCCGGACCGAACCACTGGTTCAGCGCGTCCGCGAGGCCCACCGCGCTCTCTCCGGCCCAGGCGACGTATCCATCGGGCCGTACGAGCACGGCAGCCGCACCCGCGAGCGGGTCGACGCCACCGTCCACCGGCTTGGGCGAGGCGGTGAAGACGTCCACTCGCTCCGACCACGCGGCGGCGGCCGCCCGCAGCGAGCTGTCGTCGGTGAGGTCGAGGAACACCCCGCGCGCCGGGTGCAGCAACTCCGTGGTGCTGGTCTCCCCCGCCGCACCCACCAACCGCCGAGGCGGGATCCGGCGCCCCACCAACGGGTGCGCGTCCCCGATCTCGTACCGGATGTCCAGACCACTGACGACACCCGCGAGATGCCGCTTCACATCGTCGTACTGGATGAGCTCGCCGAAGAGCTGCCGCAGCGGCTCGGCCTCGGGCCCGCCGAGGAACACCATGCCCTGGGCGCGGGTGTTCATCAGGAGCCGCGCGCCGACCGGGTGCCGCTCGCCGTGGTACGTGTCGAGCAGCCCTTCCGGCGCGGTCCCGGCGACCGACGCGGCCAGCTTCCAGCCGAGGTTGACCGCGTCCTGGACGCCGGTGCTCAGGCCCTGGCCGCCGGCCGGGAGGTGGATGTGGGCGGCGTCGCCGACCAGCAGGACCCGGCCGCGCCGGTACTCGGAGGCCTGGCGGGTCGCGTCGCTGAAGAAGCTGACCCACTCGGCGCCGCCGTGCGAGATGTCCTCGCCGGTGATCGACTGCCAGGCGGCGGCGACCTCTTCGAAGCTGACCGTGTCGCCGCTGGCGCGCGCGGGCGTGCCGTCGGGGCAGACGATGATGCGGTCGACGCCCTCGGCGAGCGGGGCCGCCATCACCATGCCGTTGTTCAGCCGCTCGCCGAGGAAGCGCGGCTTGAGGTTGCAGCCGGTCACATCGGCCAGGAACATCGCCCGGGTCGCCGAGGTACCCGGGAAGTCGAACCCGGCCGCCTCGCGCACCACACTGCGACCGCCGTCGGCGCCCACGAGGTACGAAGCGCGCAACTTCCGTACGGAGTTGGGCGTCTGCACCTTGATCTCGACGCCGTCGCCGTCCAGGTAGCCGTCGGCTATCTCCAGGAAGTCCCAGCCGCGCCGGATGTCGACGCCGAGCTCGGTCGCCCACTCCTCAAGCACCGTCTCGGTGATGTTCTGCGGGATGCCGCGCGCCCCGAAGTGGGCGCCCTCAAGCACGGTGTAGTCGAACTGCACGCCGCCGAAGTGCCCGAGCGGGCTGATCTCCAGCGTCTCGCCCTGGCCGAACCGGGGCAGCAGCCCGCGCTGGTCGAAGATCTCCATGGCGCGGGCGGTGAAGCCCAGGCCGCGGGACTGGCCGGTGGGCTTCGTCAGCCGCTCGACGACGACGACGTTCGCCCCGCCGAGGCGCAGTTCCCCGGCGAGCATGAGACCGGTCGGACCCGCGCCGACGATGATCACATCGGTGTCCACGGCTGTCCCCTCCATAGTGTTCCCTTTCCTGGGCGTGCCCGGTGGTGCTGTGAGGTGGAGTCATACGGTCGTGCGCGGGGGTGGGGGGTTCTTCTCGTACGGGGACTCAGTGCGAGGGGCCGAACCAGCGCTCCAGGGCCTCCCGCAGCCCGGTGCCGTCGGTGTCCGGGCTACCGGCCCAGGCCACATGGCCGTCGGGGCGGACCAGGACGGCGCCCACCGAGTCGAGGGCGCCGTCCTTCTCCGGCACGGCGGGCAGAGCGGTGACCCGGTCCGCCCAGCCGGAGGCGTCCGGCAGCACCGCACTGCCACCGGACAGATCGAGGAGCACACCGCGTGCGGTGCGCAGCAACTGGGCGGTGTTCAGGGGGCCTTCGCCGGTGGTGAGCCCGGCGTCCGGCAGCCGCGCGCCGAGCAGCGGGTGCTCGGGGCCGCCCACGTCGTAACGGATGTCGAGGCCGCTGATCATCCCGGCGAGGTGCGCCCGGACGTCGTCGTACGGCAGGAGTTCGGTGAGGACCGAGCGCAGCGGCTCGACCTCCTGCCCGCCGAGCAGCAGCATGGCCTGCGCCCTGATGTTGGACAGGACCCGCCGGCCGACCTCGTGCCGCTCGTCGTGGTAGGTGTCGAGCAGGCCCTCGGGGGCCGACTCGCCCAGGTGCAGGGCCAGCTTCCAGCCCAGGTTGAAGGCGTCCTGGAGGCCCAGGTTGAGGGCCTGGCCGCCGATCGGCATCTGCCGGTGGGCGGCGTCACCGGCGAACAGGATCCGGCCGGCGCGGTACTGCGTGAGCTGGCGGTTGGCGTCGCCGAACGAGTTCGCCCACAGCGGGGTTCCGCCGCTGATGTCCTCGCCGGTGACACGCTTCCAGACCCCGGCGATCTCGCTGAACTCCGGGTCGCCGGTGCGGGGTTCGGCCTTCGAGCCGAACTCGTGCACCATCACCCGGGTCACCCCGTCGCGGGTCGCCGCGATGGCGAGCCCGGCGGGCAGCCGCTCGAAGCGGCGGTTGGGGATGGTGACACCGGCCACGTCCGCGCGCAGCAGCTCGCGGCCGGCGTCGTTGCCCGGGAAGTCGGCGCCCGTCAGGCGGCGCACGGCCGACTCCTCGCCGTCGCACCCGACGAGGAACCGCCCGCGCACCACGACCGCGCCCTCGGGCCCAGCCGCCCGGGCCTCGACGAAGTCGCCCTCGTCGGACACGGCGACCAGCTCGTGGCCGCGCCGGATGTCCGCGCCCAGCGACAGCGCCCACTCCTGGAGCAGCGCCTCGGTCCGGGTCTGGGGCATCTTCCACTGCCCCGGGAAGGGGCTGGGCAGCGTGAGGTCCATCGGGATGCCGCCGAAGTGGCCACGCGGCTCGTTCGGCGGCGTCCCGAACATCTCCAGGAGGCCGCGGCTGTCGAGGAGCTCCATGGTGCGGGCGTGCAGCGTGGAGGCCCTCGACTCCGTGGTGGGCGTGGCCCGCTGTTCCAGTACGACCACATCGGCACCGCCAAGACGCAGCTCACCGGCGAGCAGAAGCCCGACGGGGCCGGCGCCGACGACGATGACCTGGGTGTCGAGGCGGTCCGTGGTGGTCATCTCCGGTTCAGCCCTTCGACTCGGCGTACGTCTTGGCGTGGTTGAGCGTGGCCGTGCTGTTGGTGGACAGCGCGGTGTGGACGTACTCACGGGCGTCCGCGACGGTGGCCTCGGGGCCGAGGATCTTCGCGATGTTGTCCGTGTTGAGCGTGACGGTGTGCTGCGAGGAGGCGGCCGTGCCCTCCGGGGTCTCCTCGAACGTCCAGATCCCGGTGTGCAGGGTCATCAGCGCGGGCAGCGTGATCTGCTTGTACGCGATCTTGTGGTGCGGGAAGGTCACCCGGTACGACTTGGTGGTGTGCACCGAGCCGTCCTTGGCGCGGGTGTCCATCTCCAGGGTCTGCAGGCCCGGGGTGTCCTCGGTGAGCCGGACGACGGCCACGTGCGGCAGCCGCTCGGACCAGAGGTTGGCCTCGTTGATGAAGTCGTACAGGTCCTTGGGCGAGCCCTGGACGATGACGGTGTCGGTGAACGAGAACGTCACCTCTTCGGTCGCGTGGGCCAGTTCGACGTTCTGCTTCAGCGCGGCCAGCTCCGAGCGGCTGTTCTTGTCGACCGCCTCGTCGATCCAGGCCAGGCCCTCGGGGTCGTCGTCGATGGCCCGGTAGTCGTGGAGCAGCCGGACCCGCGAGGTGGACTCGCCCAGGGTCTCGATGATCCAGGTGCCGCCCATCGCGGCGACCGGCGGCGTGGTGACCTCCTGGCGGAAGGTGATCCGCAGGGCCTCGGGGTCGAGCTCACGGTGCGAGGTCCAGTTCTTGGCCTCGCCGTTGGCGGTGGCCCAGATCCGGATGCGCTCGTGGTTGTTGTGCTCGCCCACCTGGTCGACGTAGATCGTCGGCGGGAAGATCCGCGGCCAGTTGGTGACCTCCGCCAGCAGCCGGTACACGGCGGCGGCGGGGGCTTCGACGGTGATCTCGTGCTCGACCTCGCGGGTCGTCATATCCGCTGCTCCTTCGGGTACGTGGCGGGACTAGAAGTTGCCGAGGCCGCCGCAGACGTTGAGCGCCTGCGCGGTGATGGACGCGGCCGTGTCCGAGGCGAGGTAGCCGACCAGACCCGCGACCTCGTCCGGGGTGGAGTAGCGGCCGAGCGGGATCTTGGACTGGAACTTCTCCAGGATCGCGTCCTCGGAGGTGGAGTACGCGGCCGCGTAACCCTGGCGAACCCGCTGCGCCATCGGCGTCTCGACGTATCCGGGGCAGACGGCGTTGACCGTGATGCCGGTCGGCGCGAGCTCGTTGCCCAGCGCCTTGGTGAAGCCGACCACGCCGTGCTTGGAGGCCGAGTACGGGGCGCCGAGGACGACACCCTGCTTGCCGGCGGTGGAGGCGATGTTGATGATCCGGCCGCGGTCCTTGTGACGCATGCCGCCGGTGTTCAGGACCTCACGGGTGACCCGGAAGACACTGTTCAGGTTGGTGTCGATGACGGCGTCCCACAGCTCGTCCTCGATGTCGGCGGTGACGCCGCCACCGGAGCGGCCGGCGTTGTTCACCAGCACGTCGACGGTGCCGAAGCGGTCGACGGCCGCCTGGACGAAGGCCTTGACGCTGTCGGCGTCGGTGACGTCCAGCGCCGAGCCGTCGGCCTCCAGACCCTCGCCCTGGAGCTGCTTGACCGTCTCGGCGACGTTGTCGGCGTTGCGCGCGCCGATGAAGACCTTGTGGCCCTGCGAGCCGAGCAGCCGGGCGACGGAGAGCCCGATGCCGCTCGTGGCACCCGTGACCAGCGCGACCCGTGCGGTGTTCTCGGTCATGATTCCTCTTCCTTTTCGAGCGGCTCAGGCGGCGGACGCGGAGGACAGCTGGGCGTTGACGACCTCGATGAGGGCGCGCGGGGTGACCGCGTCGGTCAGCGCGTCGTCGTCGAGCGAGATGCCGTACTCGCGCTCGATGCGGCCGCCGGTCTCCAGCAGAGCGAGCGACTCGTATCCCAGGACCTCGAACTCGGTGTCCAGAATGTCGCCGTCCAGGTCGACGCCCTCGTCGGCGCCCGCCGCCTCCAGCAGAATGCGCTTCAGGTCTTCGAGGGTGAACGTGGTGGCCATGGGATTTCCCTTCCTCAGTACGCGTGCCCAAGTGGCTGGTCGCAGTGGTGTTCAGCGGTGGTGCGTGAATATCGGGTGGAGCGGTGGAGCTGGTGCGTACCAGCTACTCGGCTGCGCGTACGACGACGGCCGAGTTGAAGCCCCCGTAGCCGCGGGCCAGGACCAGCGCGGTGCGCACCTCGGCGGTGCGCGGCTGGCCGGTGACCAGGTCCAGGTCGTACTCGGCGGCCGGATCGACGTGCACGGTCGGCGGGATCAGACCGTCCTTCATGGCGAGGAACGCGGCGGCCAGGTCCAGCGGGGCCGCGCCCGAGTAGAGCCGTCCGGTCATCGTCTTGGGAGCGGTGACCGGCACGCCGCGCACGCCGAACACGGCGTTGATGGCCTCGGCCTCCTGCCGGTCGAGCTCGGGGTCGGCGGCCGCGTCGGCGAAGACCACGTCCACGTCACCCGGGGCGACCCCCGCGTCCGCCAGGGCGAGTTCGATGGCCTTGCGCAGCCCCGGCGGACGGCCGGAGCCGGCCTTGGGGTCGATCGTCGAGCCGTAGCCCGAGATCTCGCCGTAGACGCGGGCGCCACGGGCGCGCGCCGACTCGGCGTCCTCCATGATCAGGATCGCGCCGCCCTCGCCGGGCACGTACCCCGCGGCCTCGCGGTCGAAGGGGAGGTAGGCGCGGGTCGGCTCCTCGCTGGTGGAGAGCCGGTCGCTGGCCAGCTGTGCCACCCAGCCCCACGGGCAGACCGAGGCGTCGATGGCGCCGGAGACGACCACGCTGGTGCCCTTGCGGATCTGCCGCCGCGCCTGCGCCACCGCGTCGAGCCCGCCGGCCTGGTCGCTGACGACCACGCCGCTGGGGCCCTTCATGCCGTTGCGGATGGAGATCTGGCCGCTGTTGACCGCGTAGAACCAGGCGAAGGACTGGTATGCCGAGACGTACTGGCTGCCCTTGGACCACAGCGCCTGGAGCTCGTTCTGGCCGAACTCGAAGCCGCCGGCCGCGCTCGCGGTCACCACGCCCATGTCGAACTCGCCGAGTTCGGACGGGGTGATGCCCGCGTCGGCGAGCGCCCAGTCGGCGGCGACGAGCGCGAGCCGGGTGACCCGGTCGGTCTGCGGGAGCAGACGGCTGGGCAGCAGCTCCTCCGCGACGAAGCCCGGGACCTCGCCGGCCAGCTTGGCCGGGTAGGACGACGGGTCGAAGCGGGTGATGCGGCCGATGCCGCTCTTGCCACCGACGGTCGCCGCCCAGAAGTCCTCGATGCCGAGCCCGTTGGGGGACGCCACCCCCAGACCGGTGACCACCACGGACGACGTCATGCGAGCTTCCTCTCGGGACGGGCGAGCACCACGGCGCTCTGGAATCCACCGAAGCCGCTGCCGACCGAGAGGACCGCGTCGGTCTTGCGGTCGCGGGCGGTCAGCGGGACGTAGTCCAGGTCGCACTCGGGGTCGGGCGTGTGCAGATTGGCCGTGGGCGGTACGACGTTGTACTCCATGGCGAGCGCGGACGCGGCGATCTCGATGGAGCCGATCGCGCCGAGCGAGTGCCCCACCATCGACTTGATGGAGCTCATCGGCGTCCGGTAGGCGTGGTCACCGAGGATCCGCTTGACGGCCGCCGTCTCGTGGCGGTCGTTCTGCTTGGTGCCGGAGCCGTGGGCGTTGATGTAGTCGATCTCGTCGCCGTTCATCCGCGCCTCGTCGAGCGCCACGCGGATCGCCTCGGCCATCTCCGCGCCGTCGGGGCGCAGTCCGGTCATGTGGTACGCGTTGGAGCGCGTGGCGTAGCCCGCGATCTCCGCGTAGATGTGCGCGCCACGCTTCTGCGCGCTCTCCAGCTCCTGAAGGACGAAGAACGCGGTGCCCTCGCCGAGGACGAAGCCGTTGCGCGAGTTGTCGAAGGGCCGCGAGGCCGTCTCGGGCTCGTCGTAACGATTCGTCGTGGCCTTGATCGCGTCGAAGCACGCCATGGTGATCGGCGAGATCGGCGCGTCCGAGGAACCGGCGATCATGACGTCGGCGGAGCCCTCGCGGATCAGCTCGACGGCGTAGCCGACCGAGTCGATGCCGGAGGTGCAGCCGGTGGAGACCACGGTGCTGGGGCCCTCGGCGCCGACCGCCCAGGCCACCTCGGCCGCGAACGAGCTCGGCACCAGGTGGTTGTAGAGGTGCGGCGCGGCGTACTGGTGGTCCACGAGGTCGAGCCGGCCGCCGTCGCTGACGACCCGGTACTCCTCGTCCAGGCCCATGGTGGCGCCGACCGCGCTGCCGACCGTGACACCGACCCGGTACGGGTCGAGCGCGCCGAGCTCCAGACCGCTGTCCGCGAGCGCGCCGCGCGAGGCGACGACCGCGAACTGGCCGGCGCGGTCCATGCGCCGGACCTCCTGCGGGCTCAGACCGTGCTCGTACGGGTCGAAGTCGATCTCTGCGGCCACCCGCGAGCGGAACGGCGTGGGGTCGAAGAACGTGATCCCCCGGGTCGCCGTGCGGCCCTCGCTGAGAAGGCTCCAGAAGTTCTTGGCGCCGATACCACCGGGGGCGAGAACCTCCATCCCGGTGATGACCACCCTGCGAGGCGTACTCACGCGCGCCCCTCCCAGTTGTAGAAGCGCGTGGCCATGGCGTCGGCGGGCGAGCGCCAGGTGGCCGGGTCGTACGCCTGGATGAACGGCTTGAGGTCGTTGCTGATCCCGATGAACCGCGGGTCGTTCTTCGCGGCCTCGATCAGCTCACCGCCGTTGTCCGCGTCGAAGTCCTGCAGGTGGAAGTAGAGGCCCCGGTAGGAGAACAGCTGGCGGCGCAGCGTTCCCATCCGGTGCGGCATCTCCGTCGCGTCGAACTCGGCGAAGAGCTTGGCGACGTCGGTGCTCGAACCGGGTTCCATGCGGGCGACGATGAGCGTGCTGTGCATACGTATTCGCTCCTCAGCGGTTGCGGTTGATCCGGCACTGGCCCCGCTTCCTGCGCGTACGACGTCGGACGCGGCCGAATGCGAGAGCCATGAACGGGAGTTGAGCGAGAGGATCAGCGGTGGCGAACCACGCCCCGGATCATGCATTCAAGGGTCCGCTGAGCGGGCATGTCCTTTCAAGGCGCCCCGGTTCAGGTCTACGTCCGGTTCGGTCAGGTTCCGCAAATGTCCCGCAGCCATGTCAGAGAACCCGCAGTAATCAGCAGCTGACCCGTGCGGAATTGTCACGTCGGCGTCAGGTGCCGTCAGGTCGCGAACCGGACCGTCTTGCCATCGGAAAGCCGCCCGAACGGGCCTGAAAAGCCGGAACGCCCGGCTCCATAAAGGGAGTCGGGCGTCCGGATGTGCTCATTCCGCCTCAGCGGAATGCTCTGTTTCGTTACTCGCCGGCCGCGCGGGTGTGGACCACGCGGTAGGTGTTGGAGTCCACCGACGTCAGGAGCGAGCCGGTGCGCCTCTCCGCGTCCTGGCGGGCGGCGGGCTTGTCGCCCTGCGCCGTGGCCTGGTAGGCGTCGAAGGCCTCCTTGCTCTCCCACTGCGAGTAGGAGACGACGAAGGAGCCCTCAAGGCCACGGGCAGCGATGCCCTTGAGGATGGTGTGCGAGACGTAGCCGGGAACGTCGCTGAGGAACTTCATCGACGGGCCGAGCGCGTCCACCAGGTCGTCCTGGTTCTTCTCCTCGACACCGAAGACCGCGATGACGGTGTAGTCGGTGCGGGCCGGGGAGATCTCGACGCCGTCGCCCGACTTGGTCTGCGAGTACGCGACCTCGTTCTGGAGCAGGCGGATCGACGTGGTCAGCTCGCCGAAGAGCGGGAGCGTGCGGTGCTTGAACTCCTCGCCGTCGTAACGGTCCTCAAGGTCCGCGCGGCTGCGCCACTGGATGAAGTTGGCCGTGCCCGGCTTGTCCACACCGGCGTGCACGGTGGACGACATCCAGCCCGGGTAGGCCGCCGCGTCGACGATCTCGCGCATCGCGCCGAGCAGCCCCTCCTGCTTCTCCGGGGCGTCCGTGGAGAACAGGTTGAGGACGGTCAGGTGCTTGTCATCGGAGGAAATCTTGGGCATGTTCTTCGCTTCCTTCGGTCTCTACGGATGTGAAAGGGAGTCAGGCCCAGCTCAGTTGGGTCGGCCGAACCATCGGTTGAGTGCTTCGGCGAGCCCCTCCGTGCGCGACGCGGCAGGGGCGACCCATGCGACATAGCCGTCGGGACGGACCAGGAAGGCGTCCAGCCCGTTGTCGCAGTCGTGTTGCTCGGCGGTGACCGTGATGACACGGTCGGCCCAGCCTGCGGCGAGCTCCCGCAGGTGGGGGTCATCGGTGAGGTTGAACAGGATGGCCTTGCCGGCCGAAAGGAGCTCGAAGTTGGTGGTCTTCTTGCCGTCGACCACCAACTCCTCGTCCTTGAGACGCCGGCCGAGCAGCGGATGGTCGCCCGCGCCCACGTCGTGGCGGATGTCCAGGCCGGTGACCATGCCGATCAGCGTCTTCTGGACGTCCTCGAACCCGGTGAGCTCGGTGAACACATCGAGCAGCGGGGTGATCTCGTCGCCGCCGAGGTAGAGGATCCGCTGGGCGAGCGTGTTGGTGAGGACCCGCGCGCCGACCGGGTGCCGCTCGGAGTGGTACGTGTCGAGCAGGCCCTCGGGAGCCTGGCCCTTGATCTCCAGGGCGAGCTTCCAGCCGAGGTTCACCGCGTCCTGCACACCGGCGCTCATTCCCTGGGCGCCGATGGGCAGATGGATGTGGGCCGCGTCGCCGGCCAGGAAGACCCGGCCCCTGCGGTACTCGGCGGCCTGCCGGCTCACATCGCTGGTGGTGGAGACCCAGTGCACGGTGGCGCCGCTGATGTCCTCGCCGGACAGGCGCTTGAACGCCTCGGCCACCTCGTCGAAGGTGATCGGGTCCGGGCTCTTGCGCAGCGGCTCGCTGCGGTCGAAGTAGACGATCCGGCAGCGCTCCGGGCCGAGCGGCAGCACCATGACCATGCCGCCGGGCACCCGCTCGCCGCTGAAGCGCGGGCGCAACGGCACCCCGCTGATGTCGGCGAACCGGAGCTCGATGGCCGGGTCGGTGCCCGGGAAGTCGATGCCCGCGAGCTTGCGCACCGCGCTGCGGGCGCCGTCCGCGCCCACCAGGTAGCGGCCGCGCAGCGTGGCGGGCCCCTCGGGGGTGCTGACCTCCACGCTCACGCCGTCGGTCCCATTGTCCAGGCCGGTGACCTCGACCCCGCGCCGCACCTCGGCGCCGAGCTGCCCGGCCCAGTCGGCCAGGACGCCCTCGGTGCGCGACTGGGGGATGCCCCGCGCCCCGTACGAACCGCCCTCGACCAAACGGTAATCGATGGACACTCCGCCGAAATGACCGACCGGAATGACGTCGACTTCACCGAAACGGGACAGCAGGCCACGCTGGCCGAATTCCTCGATGGTACGTGCCGAGAATCCCAGCGCACGGGACTGCTGAATGGGCTCGGCAAGGCGATCGACGACAATCACGGACACGCCGTTCAGGCGCAGTTCGCCTGCGAGCATGAGTCCAGTGGGGCCGGCTCCCGCGATAATTACGTCCGCGTCAAAGTTATCCATCTACCCTCTTCCGACTGGCGTTTCACCAGTATCCCGAGGGGTCCGGCGGGCGTAAATAGCCGCTAGTACAGACCTCTGACAAGTACGTCAAGTCTGCGACAAGGACTCTTGGTCAGAGGCTTGTTCCGGAGCCATCCTCAACCATGACCTCAAGCCAATCCTCCGCCGATGTCGCGGGACTGCTGAACCGCTACCTGATCAATCTGGACGACGACAAGCTCGATGACGCCTGGGCCAAGGGGCTGTTCACCGAGGACGCGGTCGTCGAGTTCCCGATGAGCCGGCACGAGGGGATCACCGGACTCGCCGAGTACCACAGCACGGCGCTCGCGGCCTTCGCGCGCACCCAGCACATCAACTCGCCCGCCGTCGTGGAAATCGACGGTGACCAGGCGTCTTTGCGGTGCAACATCGTCTCCACCCATGTGCACCACCCGTCCGACCATCCGGAGGACGCCGACCGCGATCCGATATTCGCCAACGGAAGCCTGGTGAGCGCCAAGGCCCGACGCACCCCGGACGGCTGGCGGCTCAGCCTGCTGTCGCTGCGCATGATCTGGGTGACGGGCACCCCGCCCCGCAAGGGCTGACACCGACGACAAGAGCGCGGCGGTACGGGGAGCGTCCTCCCCGTACCGCCGCGCTCTGCCGTTGTACGGAACCGGCTCAGACGTTGAGGGTCATGACCCGGTCGACCGCGATCTCCACGACCACCCGGCCGGGCGGGTTGGGCGGGCCGGACCGGTAGCGGCGGGTGTAGCGGCGCGCGCCCTCGGTGACCCGCACCGGGTCGTCGGCCACCACGGCGGAGCCTTCGAGGGTGACCCAGGCGAACCCGGCCACCTGGCATATCGCGACCCGGCTGCCGGGCGCGGCGATCAGGTTGCGCGCCTTGCGGGAGGTGGACACCGTCATCACCCGGGCGAGACCCGCCTGCGCGTCCCAGGTGAACCGCACCGGCGCCACATGCGGGGACCCGTCGGGCCGGATCGTGGTCAGCACGCCGATGTGCGGCTCCGACAGGAATGCCTCCACCGACGCCGACACCTCCGGCGCACTCGTACGCCCCAGGGGCAACGACATCGTGTTCGTCCTTCCGTTTCACTGTGCGACCAGGCCATTGTCAACACCCCGGGCCGCACTGCGTAACCGACTGGGCAACTGCGAACCGCATACCCCAACTGGCGCGAAGTCAGGGCTGGTTCAGTAGGTAACGGCAGGGCATAGTAGAGTCAAACGGAGGGAGGTTCCGTATGCCAACGTCAACGCCAGTCACCGAGAACGGTCCCCGTCGGCTCCGGGCCGACGCGGAGCGCAACCGGGCCAGGGTGCTGAACGCGGCCCGGGAGCTCTTCGCGGAACGCGGCGCCAACGTGTCCATGGACGAGGTGGCCCGCCGCGCCGAGGTCGGCGTGGGGACGCTCTACCGGCACTTCCCCACCAAGGAAGCCATGGTCGTCGCGGCCTCCCAGCAGCGCTTCGGCGAGATCCTCACGTACTACCGCACGGTCTGCCGCGAGTCGGCCGAGCCGCTGGAAGCACTCCAGATGCTGCTCACCCGGGTCGGCGAGGTGGAGGCGCGCGACCGGGGTTTCGCCAGCGTCGTCGGCGGCACGCTCGGCTCCGAGGGACCGCCCAGCACCATGCGCGCCGACCTGGAGGCCGAGCTGGTGGACCTGGTCGGCAAGGGCCAGGCGGCGGGCTCCATCCGCACCGATATCGCGGGCGCCGACATCCTCGCACTGACCTGCGGCCTCACCTCGATCGTGCACCGGCGCAGCGGCGACTGGCGACGCTACATCGACATCGTCCTCGACGGTCTGCGCTCCGCCCACGTCACGTCGTAACGGCGCTCAGCCCACCAGGCGGCGTGCCTCGGCGGTGAGCCAGGCGGGGGTGACGACCTCGGCGTTGCCGTCGAGGGCTGCCGCCGCGCGGATCAGGGCGTCGGCGGCGGCCCGGGGGTCGTCGGGCAGGGCGCGGGCGGCCTCGGCGAGGAAGCGGGCCGCCGCCTCCTGCGCCGCTCCGGCGATCTGGAGGGCGGTCGAGGCGCGTTCGGCCGTGGCGGCGCACTCCTCCGGGCGGCCGTCCCGCCAGTACGCCCAGGAGAGGTTGAGCAGGCAGACGCCCTCGGCCCGGGGGCTCTCCATCAGCGAACCCTCGTGGCGGGCCTCTTCGAGGACCGCGGCCGCCCGCGCCGGGGCATCGAGCGCCAGCAGGGCAAGGCCCCGCGCGTTCAGCGCGTACGCGACCGCTTCCTGGCTGTCTGCGGCGCGATACGCGCGGGCCGTCTCGGCGCCCGCGTCGGCCGTCTCCTGCCAGCGGCCCAGGGCGAGCAGGGCGATGGTGCGCGCGTTGCCCGCGCGGGCGATGGCGAGCAGGTCGCCGCTCGCCCCCGCCAGCACGGCCAGCCGGTCGGCGCCGTCCAGCGCACGCTCGCCGTCGCCGAGGTAGCTGTGGGCGAGGCTGAGCGAGAGCAGCGCGTGCGCTTCGCGCTCGGCGTCGCCGAGTTCATGGGCCAACTCGGCGGCGCGGGCGAGCGGTTCGACCGTGGCGCCCTGATCGCCGAGCTGACGGTGGGCGTCGCCCAGGCCGAACAGCGCGTTCTGCAACGCGGGCCGGTCGCCGAGGCGTTCGGCGAGGGCCGCGGCTTCGGTGAACAACTCGACCGCCTGCTCCATCGGACCGGCGCTGAGCCGGGCGTGCCCGTACGCGACGGTATGGGCGAGGCGTACCCGCTCGTCGGTGAGGTGTCCGTCGACCGCCAGGTGCATCGTGACCGCGGCGAGCACCGAGCCGTGCCAGACGAGCCATTCGCTGATCTCGCTCAACACCCGTGCGGCGCCGTCGTGGTCCCCGGCGGCGACAAGGTGGTCGAACTGCCGCCGGTGCGGCTCGACGTCCCCCAGCGTCCGCCAGGCGCCACGCGGCTTCGCCTTCAGCGCGTACCAGGATGCGATCCGCCGTTCCACCGCTTGCCTCCCGAAAGGTCCGTACCAGGGCATCTGGTCGCGGGCGATGTCCGCGTCCAACGGATGCAGGACGACCGTCCGGCTGGCCCGGTCGACGGAGACCAGGCGTACCCGGACGAGCGCCTTGAGGACCGGGCCCACCCGCAGCTCCGGGTCGAGTCCGCCCGCGATCTGTGCCACCGCGCTCTGCTCCACCGGGGTACGCAGCGCGGCGAGGACACCGAGGACGGCACGCGCGGGCTCGTCGAGGCGACGGTAGCGGTCCTGCGCGAGGTCCGCGACGACGTCGTGGCGACGGGTGAAGTCCTGCAACACGTCCTTGAGGCTGGGCAGCAGCACCGTTTCCTCGGCGACGGCGCCGACGAGGAGTTCAAGGGCGCGCGGGACGCCGTGGACCCGTAACGCCGCGTCGAGGAGTTCGTCGTCGGACAGGTCGGCGATGCCGAGGCTGCCGTCGCGGTCGAGTTCGCGCAGCAGCGCGGCGGCCTCGGCGGGGCGCAGTCCCTCCGAGAGCGGCACCTCGGCGGCGAAGCGGCGAAGTTCGGGCGCGAGTCGCACCGGCACCTGGCTGGTGACCAGCAGACGCGGGGTGGTGCGGGCCCGGAACAGCCAGTCCAGGAAGAGGGCCAACTCCTCGTCCTCGATGGTGCCGTCGTCGCCGAGCAGTTCCTCCACGTTGTCCATGAGGATGACGATCAGCCGCTCGCCCATCGCGTCGAACAGCGCGGCGAGCCGGTCCTGCGTGCTGCCGCCGCCCGCCCAGACCCCGCGCAGATGTTCCTCCCGCTCAGGGCCGAGCAGCCGGGCGCAGTCGAAGTAGAGCCGCTCCAGGGAGATGCCCGAGGTACGGGTGGAGAGATTGACCAGGCCGGACGGGAGGGGTCCTGCGGCGGGGCCCGGCCATTCGCCCCGGTCGAGGAGGTCCATGACCTTGGCGGCCAGCGCGCTCTTGCCGATTCCGCGCCGCCCGACGACGGTCACCATACGGATGGCGGGATCGCTCAAGTGGCGTGCGATCACGTCGCTTTCGCGGGTGCGGTTCTTGAACAGCTCGATGCCGTACGCCACGGGGACGCCGACCACCCGTATGCCAGGTGATTCCCCGGGGACGGCGAGGGGCAGGGCCGACATGTCGGGGAGCGCGAGCAACCGGGCCAACTCGGCGCGCTCCACGGCGTCGAGCCCGCGCAGCGCGTGGTCGAGACGGACGGCGGTGAGCCGTCCCGGGCCCTCGAAGCGATGGTGTTCGGCAACCACGCCGACGATGCGGCTCCCGGCCCACACCGCCGCGCCCGACATGCCCGCCCACGGCGACGCCAACGGGTCGGGATCGGTACCGGCCGGTGCCACGGTCATCTCCAGCGTGCCGGTCCGCAGATTGGAGAGCGTCGCCACCGTCCCGTCCGCCTGGTGCAGTTCACGGAAATACGCGCCGTCGGCCCGACGGCGACGCTTCCACAGCGGGAACCCGGCGGCGTGCACGCCGATCACCCCGTGCCGGTCGTCGGCGATGCGCCCGAAGCGGGCGGGTTCGGTGACGACGGGGGCGGCGGCCGGTGCCTCGATACTCAGCACGGCGAGGTCGCTGTCCATGTCCGCCCAGATCACGGCCGCTGGGACCGACCACTGTCCTGGCTGGTCGGCGTCGCACCGTACGACTGTCGAGGTCGCGTCGGCGACCACATGGGCGGCGGTGAGGACCGTCCGGGCGGAGATCCGGTAGCCGGAACCGCGCCGTCTGCCGTCGCCGCTCTCGACGATGATCTCGGCGATCCGATGCGGGTCAAGACCGTCGGACAACGGCTCAGCTCTCATCGGGCAGCTCCGCGCCCGAGATCAGCGCGGGGCTGTCGGGTGCGTCGCCGAGCACCGGCTGAAGGGTGAGCTTGATCCGTTGGGTGGCCGTGTGCGCGGAACGGGCGGAGCCGTGGACGTCGAGCACCCAGAACCGCACCTTCGCGCCCGGCTCGCGGCTGCGCTCCACTGCCACCGTGAGTTCGAGCTCCAGCTTCTCCGCCTGGAACCGCAGCCCTTCACCCGCCCCGTCCGCCATGGCCCGGCTCAGCTCGCTCCGCAACTGGCCGATCATCTCCGCCAGTTCCACCGCGTCGTCCACTCTCGTCCCCGTCTCGTCCGCCACCGTCCGGCCACGCGCCCGAGGAGCATACCGACGGATCGTCAACTCGGCTCGGCACTGGCCGACTTACGCACCAGCACCGGCTCAGGAGCGGAGTTTCGGGGCGTAGCGCAGCAGCACGACGTCGTCGACGGGGCGCGCCTCAAGGAGTCTCATACGGGCCGTGGGGCCACCGGGGTACGGTGCCGGGCCCAGGAACGCCGGTGCGGCGGCCTCGCCCACCAGCAACGGGGCGACGACGAGGTGGAGTTCATCGGCCAGGTCCTGCGCCAGGAGCTGGGTGTGGACGGTACCGCCGCCTTCGACCAGAAGCCGTTCCACCCCACGTCGGCCGAGTTCGTCGAGGAGGCGGGGCCAGTGGAGAGCTGGGCCAGTACTGACGACGTCGGCGAAGGCTCCGAGGGCACGGCGGGCCCGGGCGAGTGCGCTGTCCACCGTGAAGACCAGCTTCTCCCCGCCGCAGTGCCAGAACGCGTACGACGCGTCGAGCTCGGCGGACCCGGTGACCGTGACCTTCAGCGGATGCTCCGGCTTGCCGAGCACGATCCGCCGGGCGCGCCGTCGGGCGCTCGCCACCAGCAGCCGCGGGTCGTCCCGGCGCAGGGTGGTGGCGCCGACGAGGATGGCGTCCGCCGCGGCGCGTTCATGGTCGACACGGTCGAGGTCGCGCCGGTTGGAGAGCACGAGCCGGTCACGCGAGGTGTCGTCCAGACGGCCGTCCAGGGAGACGGCTGCGGACAGCAGTACGTACGGGCGTATGGCCATGACCGGGGCCGGTCAGAGCGTGCGGTGGTAGTCGGCCCACGCGATGTGCGACTCATGGAGCCGGACGGTGAGTCCGGTCAGGCCACGGGCGCCGGGGCCGAGGGAGCCGTCGTGTACGCGGGTGGCGATCCGGTCGGCGATGACCTTGGCCAGGAACTCGGTGGTGGTGTTGGTTCCGGCGAAGTCGGGGTCCTCGTCGAGGTTGCGGTAGGACAGGTCGCCGACGATCCCGCGCACTTCCCTGGCCGCCAAGCCCATGTCTATGACGATGTTGTCGTCGTCCAGCTCCGGCCGCTGGAAGGTCGCGTCGACCAGATACGTCGCTCCGTGCAGGCGCTGCGCGGGCCCGAAGACCTCGCCGCTGAAGCTGTGGGCGATCATGAGGTGATCGCGGACGGTGACGGTGAACATGACCTCTCCGGAAGGGCGTTGACGGCGGCTGACGGCGGGCGCGGGTCAGCGGGGGCCGTAGCGGATGCGGTGGCAGAGGCCGGGCAGCGCGCCGTTGGCGATCTCGGCCATGACCTGCGGGAGGTCGTCGAAGTGGGACTCGCCGGTGATCAGTGAGTCGAAGACCGGGTCCCGGAGGAGGTCGAGCGCGAGGGTGAGCCGGTCGGCGGTCGTGTGGCGTGCGCGCCGGTCCGGCGCGATGGCGCCGACCTGGCTGCTGCGCAGCGACAGCCGCCGGGAGTGGAAGAACTCCCCCAGCGGCAACGTCACCGGCTGATCGCCGTACCAGCTCAGGTCGACCACGCAGCCCTCGGGAGCGAGCAGTTCCAGGGAGCGCCGCAGCCCTGCCTCGGTGGCGCTGGCGTGGAAGACGAGATCGCAGTCGGCACTCGCGCGTGCCGGATTGGCGAAGGCGACGCCGAGCGCCTCGGCGACCTCCTCGCGGGCCGGATCGACGTCGACGAGCTGTACCCGCACTCCGGGGAACCGGGCCAGCAGCGCGGCCGCACAGCAGCCGACCATGCCCGCGCCCACCACGGCGATGCGGTCACCGATCCGGGGCGGCGCGTCCCACAGCGCGTTGAGCGCGGTCTCGACGGTCCCGGCCAGCACGGCCCGCTCCGGCGGCACCTCGTCGGGCACCGGCGTAAGGGCGCCGACGGGGACCCGGAACCGGGTCTGATGCGGATACAGACTGAACACGACCCGGCCCACAAGCTGGGCCGGCCCCTCCTCCACGCGGCCGACATTGAGATACCCGTACTTGACGGGCCCGGGGAAGTCACCTTCCTGAAACGGGGCACGCATCGCTGTGTACTGACTCGCGGGCACCCGGCCGTGGAAAACGAGCGACTCCGTGCCACGGCTCACGCCGGAATACAGCGTCCGGACTACGACCTCGTCATTAGCAGGCGGGCAGGCGGGCAGGCGGGCAGGCGGGCAGGCGGGCCGAGGACACGATCTCACCCTGTCCCGGGGCGGTGACCCAGAAGGAGCGTATGTGGCTCGGCACGCGTGATCCTCTGCTAAGTGGCCCGCCTGCGGGCCGAGTTCCGTGATCCTAGACGACGGTCACGCCGGAACGGAGAAGCTCAGCCCGCCGCCGCCAGCACCAGCGGCAGAACCCCCTCGCTGCCCGCCCGCCGCAGCAGCCGCGCGGCGACCGCGAGGGTCCAGCCGGAGTCGGTGTAGTCGTCGACGAGCAGGACCGGGCCGGGTGCGGCGGCCAGCGCGGCGGCCAGGTCCTCCGAGACGGTGAAGGCACCCGACAGCGCCCGCAGGCGTTGCGCGGAGTTGCTGCGGCGGGCCGTGTGCGCCGCGTCGCCCGGCCCCGTGTACGTCAGGCTGCCGAGGAAGGGCAGGCGGCCGACCGTCGCGATGCCCTGGGCGAGGGAGCCGACCAGGTGCGGGCGGGCCAGGGACGGCATCGCGACGACTCCCACCGGCCGGGCGATGGCGTCCGGGACGTTCGGTGCCCAGCCGCCCGCCGAGCGCGCCCAGTCGGCGAGGACCGACACGGCGGCCCGCAGGACGTCGTCGGGGACCGGCCCGTCCGGCGCGTTCTCGGCCAGCAGCGGGCGCAGCCGGTTGCCCCAGCCGATGTCGGACAGTCGCCCCAGGGCGCGTCCGGTGGAGCACTGCTCCTTGGCGGGGATGCGCCCCTTGAGCTCGATGCCGAGCGCGGGCATCCCCGTCGGCCACATCCGGCGCGGCTCGACCTCCACGCCCGGCCGGTCCAGCTCCTTCGCCGCCCCCGTCACCGTCTCCGCCGACACGGCGGAATCGGCCCAGGCCCCCGCGCAGTTGTCGCAGCGGCCGCACGGGGCCGCCCCCTCGTCGTCCAGCTGCCGACGCAGGAACTCCATCCGGCACCCGGTCGTGCTCACGTAGTCGCGCATGGCCTGCTGCTCGGCCGCCCGCTGCCGCGCCACCCACGCGTACCGCTCGGCGTCGTACACCCAGTCCGCCCCCGTGGCCGTCCAGCCGCCCTTCACCCGCTTCACGGCGCCGTCGACGTCCAGCACCTTCAGCATCGTCTCCAACCGGCTGCGCCGGAGGTCGACCGCCGCCTCCAGGGCCGGTACGGACAACGGCCGTCCCGCGCCCGCGAGAGCCGAGAGGGTCTGGCGGACCTGGACCTCGGGCGGGAACGCGGTGTCGGCGAAGTAGCGCCAGATGGCTTCGTCCTCCTTGCCCGGCAGCAGCAGGACATCGGCGTGCTCGACGCCACGACCGGCGCGCCCGACCTGCTGGTAGTACGCGATCGGCGAGGACGGCGAGCCGAGATGGATCACGAAGCCCAGGTCCGGCTTGTCGAAGCCCATGCCGAGCGCGGAGGTCGCGACCAGCGCCTTGACGCGGTTCTCCTGGAGGTCGACCTCGGCCTGCAGCCGGTCCGCGTTCTCCGTACGACCCGTGTACGAGGCCACCGTGAAGCCGCGCTGGCGCAGGAAGGCGGTGGCCTCCTCGGCCGCGGCGACGGTGAGGGTGTAGATGATCCCGGAGCCCTGGAGCTCGTCGAGGTGCTCGGCGAGCCAGGCCAGGCGGTGCGGGGCGTCCGGCAGCCGGACCACGCCCAGGCGCAGGCTCTCGCGCTCCAGCGGGCCGCGCAGTACCAGCGCCTCGCCCGCGCCGGTGCCCAGCTGCTCGGCCACATCGGCGGTGACCCGGGCGTTCGCGGTCGCGGTGGTGGCGAGCACCGGCACACCGACGGGCAGCTCGGTCAGCATCGCCCGCAGCCGCCGGTAGTCCGGCCGGAAGTCATGCCCCCAGTCGGAGATGCAGTGCGCCTCGTCCACCACCAGCAGACCGGTGGTGGCCGCGAGCTTGGGCAGCACCTGATCGCGGAAATCGACGGAGTTGAGCCGTTCCGGACTCACCAGGAGAACATCGGTCTCGCCGCGCTCGACCTCCCCGTAAATGGCGTCCCACTCCTCGGGGTTGGCCGAGTTGATGGTGTGCGCGCGGATGCCGGCCCGCGCCGCCGACTCGACCTGGTTGCGCATCAGCGCGAGCAGCGGCGAGATGATCACCGTGGGACCGGCGCCGCGCCGGCGCAGCAGGGCGGTCGCCACGAAGTACACCGCCGACTTGCCCCAGCCGGTGCGCTGCACCACCAGGGCCCGCCGGCGCTCCTGGACCAGAGCCGCCACCGCCTGCCACTGGTCCTCGCGCAGCCGCGCGGAACCCCCCGGGTCGCCGACCAGCTCGGCGAGGATGGCGTCGGCTTCGGCACGCAGCTCCTGGTTGCTCATGCCCCCCATGCAACCGCACACCACTGACAACGGCCCAATCCCCCGCCGTGAAGATCAGGCCAGGGCGTGTTTCCGCTGGTCCTTGCCGTACGGAGGGGACGGTTGTGGCGCCGATGGCGTGGCCGCGGGTGCGGCTGGGCAGGGATATGAGCGTCATACCCTCCGATTCCAGTCAGCGGCGCCATTTGCTCGTTGCCGCGCACCGGCGCGCCAGCGAGAATTGGAGCCGTGCCTTCACGCTTCGCCCGGTGTTCACGGGCCCTGTCGTGCTGCGCCCTCACCCGACCCTGCCCGCACTGTGGGCGCGTATCCGGAAGGGAGGACCGTGACCTTCGGATTCGCTCCGTCCGCAGCCTCGGCGGCCTCGTCGTCGCTCGCCTCCGCCGGCTCCGCCAACCGCCTGGGCCGCACCCTGGAACCCGCCGAGTGGGCCTCGGCGGGGATCCCGCTGCTGCGCAACCCGCGTGAGGTGGTGAGCGGGCTGCACGCCCGGCACCACCCGACCCCGTCGACGGCCGTCGTCGCCGTCCTCGACCACGAGGAACGGCTCGCCGCCAGCGCGTCGTTCGCGCGGCGCGCGATACCCGCCGACGGCTGGGAGCTGCGCAACGCGCTGCTCGCGCATCTGCGCCGGGTGATCCCGCACGACCTGCGCCGCCGCACCCCCGTGCGCACCGCCGTACTGCTCTACTGCCGTGACGGCGACGAGCGTTGGACGGAGGAGGACGGCGCGTGGATGTGGGGTCTGCGCGATGCCTGCACCCTGCACGGCCTGCGCTGCGGCGCGTACATCACGCTGACGCGCGCCGGCTGGCAGGTGCTCGGCGAGGGCCGCGGCGGCCGCCGCCCCAGCTCCACGAGTCCGCCGGGCTCCCTGGCGGACGCGTCCACCGACCCGTCCCCACTGCCCCTGCGCACGGCGGGCGGAGCGACGGAGCCACTGCGCAAAGTGGCAGCCCGGTAGGCGCTCCGCGGGGGTGCGATATCCGTCTGCGGACCGTGCGTGGCTTGTCGCGCAGTTCCCCGCGCCCCTAAAGGGACACGGAACCGCATCGGTCTTCCAAAAGTGGCGCGCCCACCAAGGGGCGCGGGGAACTGCGCGGCCGACCCAGGACGGCCCGCAGTCGAAGAACAACCCCTAGACGCCCGAGCCCAACGCCGAGTCGATCCGCTGAGGATCGCCGCAGACGATCAGCAGCGCACCCGCCCGCTCGCGGGCGAGAGGCAGCGACGCGAGGGCCGCGTCGTCCCCGCCGTTGACGGCGACGATCACCACGGGCCGGGCCGAGGCCCGGGCGACCGAGGCGGCGGACGCGTAGAACACGTCGTCGCGGGCGTCGTGCTGGGCCCAGTACGACGCCTCCCCGAAGGACAGCTCGTGCGCCGCCCACGGGTGCGGCTCACCGGTGGTGAGGACCAGGATGTCGCCCGGCGCGCGACCGGTGTCGAGCAGCAGGTCCACGGCCTCACCGGCGGCGTCGAGCGCGCCGTCGGCCGGGGCCGGGATCAGCTGGATCTGCGGCCCGGAAACAGGCCCGGAAACGGGCTCGGCGGGCTCGGAAACAGGTGCCTGGGGCTGCGCGGCACCGTGGGTGCGCTGCGCGGGGGGCGTGGGCCGGGCGGGACCGGGGCCCGGGTGTCCGGGACGCGGTGCGGCCGCGGTACGCGGACCAGGAACGGGACGGGGGGTCGGCGCGGTGCGGCCGGCGGCCGGAGTGACGCGGGGACCCTGGGCGCTCTCGTGAATCTGAGGCTCCTCGGGGATGAGAGGCATGAGTGAATGTCTATCAAACGCCGGTGAAGGGAACACCACCGGGTGGGCACAAAAGTGCGATCGGGCGGGAGTCTCCCCGTAAAGGGCGGGGAAAGTCCAGGGATTTCAGAAGTCGAAGCCGAGCTGGCCCCCGCTTTCCAGTGCGGCCGCCGCCGCGGAGACCCGGACCTTCTTCAAGTGCCGCCACTGGGGCAGCGCGTCGAGATACGACCAGGACAGCCGGTGGTACGGGGTGGGACCCCGCTCCACCAGGGCCGTCTTGTGCGTGGGCGAGGGGTAACCGGCGTTGTCGGCGAAGCCGAACGCCGCGTACTCCCCTGCCGCTGCCCCCAGTTCGGCCATCATCGCGTCCCGGCGCACCTTGGCGATCACCGAGGCGGCCGCGACCGCGATGCAGGACTGGTCCCCCTTGATGACGGTACGGACCCACCACGGCTCGCCGAGGTAGTCGTGCTTGCCGTCGAGGATCACCGCCTGGGGCCGTACCGGAAGCTGATCCAGCGCGCGTACGGCGGCGAGACGGAGCGCGGCGGTCATTCCGAGCTCGTCGATCTCCTCGGGCGAGGAATGCCCGAGTGCGTACGCGCTCACCCAGGATTCCAGTTCCCCGGCCAGTTCGAGGCGGCGCTTGGGGCTGATCAGCTTGGAGTCGGTCAGGCCCTCGGGCGGTCGGCGCAGCCCCGTGATGGCGGCGCACACCGTGACGGGACCGGCCCACGCCCCGCGTCCGACTTCGTCGACTCCGGCGATGATCTTGTAGCCGGTGGTGGCGCGGATCGAGCGCTCGACGCTGTGGGTGGGTGGTTCGTACGGCATGGCGCCAGCAAGGTTACGCCGCCGCGGCCGCCGATGACACCCCGGCCCGCCCGCCCCGCGCGATCGGGGCCGGTCAGCGCGTCAGGGGCCGCAGCAGCGGGACCAGCACCAGGTCGACCATCTCGGCGACCGCCTGGTCGGGCCATTCGCTGCCGCGCACTTTCGTGCGGAACATCATGAGCCCGGGAATCACATCGAAGATCACTTCGGCGTCGGCGTCACGCCGTACGTCACCCCGCTCGATTCCGTGCCGTATCGCCTGCGCGAAGAGCCGCTGGGCGGGCGCGACCATACGGTGCAGCACCATGCCGTGGAACCGTTCGGCGCTGGCGGCGTCGCATTCGTAAAGCACCGAGCGGAGCGCGAATCCCGAGCGGGAGTACATCGCGTCCCGCAGCCGCAGACAGAGCCGGTAGAGGTCCTCGCGCACCGATCCGTGGTCGTCCGCGTGGTCCAGGTCGGGCAGCCCCGAGCGCAGCGCGTCGGCGACCAGCTCCTCCTTGGACGACCAGCGCCGGTACACGGCGGCCTTGCCGGTCTGCGCGCGGGCCGCCACGCCCTCCATGGTCAGGGCGTTCCAGCCGACCGTGCTCAGCTGCTCCAGGGTCGCGTCGAGGATCGCCCGCTCCAGGACGGGCCCCCGGCGGCGCGGCGAGACCGGCGGGGCCTCGTCGGCCGCGGGCGGTCGCGAAGTAGCCATCGTCTTCTCTCCGTTGGGGAGACGCCATGAGGGGCGTCATGGGGGACGGTATGCCCTCATGGTGGTCGCCGCCCGATCGTTTGACCAGGACCGCCCCAACTCCCCTTAGAGAACGATTGCGTTCACTGTTTTCCGCTCGTTACAGTCGTCGATAGTGAACGGTGGCGTTTCCTAACACCCCTCAAGGGGACGACATATGACGTCGGAACAGATAGACGCACAGCCCCACTCCTCCACGCCCGAGACCGGCCCCCCGCGCGCGGACCACAAAGGCATAGCCCTCGCCGTGATCGCGATGTGCCAGCTGATGGTGGTGCTCGACGCGACGATCGTGAACATCGCGCTCCCCCACATCCAGACCTCCCTCGGCTTCTCCACCAGCGATCTGACCTGGGTCATCAACGCGTACGCGCTGACCTTCGGCGGACTGCTGCTGCTCGGCGGGCGGGCCGGCGACCTGCTCGGCCGGCGCCGGATGTTCATCACCGGCATCCTGCTCTTCACCCTCGCCTCGCTGCTCGGCGGCTTCTCCCAGGAGCCCTGGCAGCTGCTCGCGGCCCGCGCCCTCCAGGGCGTCGGCGGCGCCATCGCCTCCCCCACCTCGCTCGCCCTGATCGCGACGACGTTCCCCGAAGGGCCCGAGCGCAACCGGGCGTTCGGGGTCTTCTCGGCGGTCTCGGCGGGCGGCGGCGCCATCGGTCTGATCGCGGGCGGCATGCTCACGGACTGGCTCAACTGGCGCTGGGTGCTCTTCGTCAACGTCCCCATCGGCCTGGTCATCGCCGCCCTCGCGCCCCGCTACATCAGGGAGTCGCAGCGCCATTCGGGCTCCTTCGACCTCGCCGGCGCCTTCACCTCGACGGGTGGCATGGCCGCGCTGGTCTACGGGTTCATCCGCGCCGCGAACGACGGCTGGCGCGACGGCGGAACGCTGGCTTCCTTCGGCGCGGCCGTGGTCCTGCTGCTCTCCTTCGTCGCGGTGGAGCGCCGCTCGGCGCAGCCCATCACGCCGTTGCGGATGTTCGCCGACCGCAACCGCTCCGGCACGTACGTGATCATGCTGAGCCTGGCGGCCGCCATGTTCGGCATGTTCTTCTTCATCGTGCTCTTCGTGCAGAACGTGCTGCACTACAGCCCGGTCAAGGCGGGTGTCGCGTTCTTCCCGTCGACGCTGGCCATCGTCCTGGCGGCGGGCCTCGCGACGACCTTCCTGCCACGCATCGGCCCCAAGCCGATCGTGGTCACCGGCTCGCTGATCACCGGCGGCGCGATGGCCTGGCTGACCCTGATCAAGCCGGACAGCACCTACGCGGGCGGGATCATCGGCCCGCTGCTCCTGTTCGGCTTCGGCATGGGCCTCAACTTCGTCACCCTCACCCTCACCGCGGTCTCCGGCATCGCCGAGCACGAGTCGGGCGCCGCGTCCGGCCTGCTCAACACCACCCAGCAGGTCGGCGGCGCGCTCGGCCTGTCGATCCTGACCACGGTCTTCGGCACCGCGAGCCGCAACGAGGGCAAGACGCAGGTCAAGGACTTCCTGGCACACGGCTCACCCGAGCAGAAGGCGGCGTTCGCCAAGTCGCATCAGCTGCCCGCCCCTTGGAGCGACGAGGTCCTCGCCCATGGCATCGGCACGGCCTTCATCGCCGCCGTGGCGCTGGTCGCGGTCGCGGCCGTGGTCGCCCTCTTCGTCATCCAGGTCCGCAAGAGCGACCTCGAAGCCCTCAGCGGCCGGACCGGGGCCCCGGCCGGATAGAGATCAGCGCGGCGCGGTCGCCGGGACCCAGTCGGGCAGCTCCTCGGTCCGCTCCAGCCACTCGGCCGGGGGCGCCCCGGCGGAGGCCGCGGCGACCACACCGCCGACGATCGCGCAGGTCGTGTCGATGTCTCCGCCCGCCTGCGCGGTCGTCCAGAACGCCTTCTCGTACGCCCCGAGCCCGCGCGCCGCCGACCAGAGCGCGAACGGCACGGTGTCGTGCGCGCTGGTGCGCCGGCCGCAGCCGAGCACCGCGGCCACCGTGGTCGCGTCCCCGTAATCGAGCATGTCCCGCGCCCGCCGCAGCCCCGCGCCGACCGCGCTGCGCGGCACCAGCGCGACCACGCCGTCCAGGAGGTCACCCGGGCTCGGCGGGCCCGCCGGAGCGGCCACGAGCGCCGCGGCCGCGGCCACCGCCATCGCGCCCACCACGGCCTCGCGGTGCTGGTGGGTGGTGTACGAGGAGATCTCGGCCTGATGCGTGGCCTGCTCCGGGTCGTCGGCGTACCAGGCGCCGAGCGGCGCGATCCGCATCGCGGAGCCGTTGCCCCAGGAGCCCTGGCCGTTGAAGAGCCCGGCGGCCAGCTCGCGCCAGTCCCCGCCCTCCCGGATCAGCCGGAGCATCCGGTTCACGGCCGGGCCGTACCCCCGGTCGAAGTCATGGTGCTCGGCGAAGGAGCGGGCCAGCAGGTCCTGGTCGATCCGGCCGCTCGCGGCCAGGACCGCGAGGACCGAGCAGGCCATCTCGGTGTCGTCGGTCCACTGCCAGCGGCCGGCGGGCAGGTCTCGGCGCTTGAGCAGCGGATAGTTGACGGGGACGAAGAACTGGGAGCCCAGGGCGTCTCCCACGGCCAGTCCGCGCAGGCTGGCCAGCGCGCGTTCGAAGCGCACTTCGAGTGTGGAGTCAGCGGTCATCGCACACCCACTCTAACCGGAGATCCCATACGGCTCGGGGACACGCCAGCGTGCGAACGGCCGGTCCAGGGTGTAGCGCCCGTCCGTACCGAGAACGAGCGTGCGCGTCTCCGCGTTCCCGGGGTTGGACAGCGACTCGAAGTCGGCCACCGTCCAGTGGAACCAGCGCATGCAGAACAGCCGCATGGTCAGACCGTGGGTGACGAGCAGGACGTTCGGCGGATGGTCCGGCGCCTCGAAGCTGCGGTGCAGACTCTCCAGGAACGACCCCACCCGGTCGTACACGTCCGCCCCCGACTCGCCCTGCGCGAAGCGGTAGAAGAAGTGCCCGTAGGCGTCCCGGTAGGCCTTCTGCAGGCGCACGTCGTCGCGGTCCTGCCAGTTCCCCCAGTCCTGCTCGCGCAGTCTCGGCTCCTCGCGGATGCGCACCAGCTCCGGGTCGAGTCCGAACTCCCGGAACGTCTCATGGGTGCGGCGATACGGCGAGACGTACACGCTGACCCGCTCGCGCCCGAATATCTCGCGCAGCAGCTCCCCGCTCGCCCGGGCCTGGCGCCGCCCGGTCTCGGTGAGCCGCAGCGCGTGGTCCGGCTCGCGCTCGTACACGGTGTCATCGGTGTTCCCCTCCGACTCGCCGTGCCGGACGAGGACGATGCGACGCGGTCTTGCCATGCACAAACCCTAGATCGCCGCGCGCGCGTTCGAGCACTCGTCCGGGCCCGTACGGCGTACCGGGGCGTTTTGTCGTACGACGTACGGGCCCGGGCCGGTCAGACCGTCCAGGTGGGATTCAGGTCGACGACGTCACCCGTCAGCCCGGCCACATCGGCCTCCGTCTGGGCCCGCAGCGACAGGCGCTCGACCCGGTCGGCCCGGTATTTTCCGTGTTCGGCGGCGGACTGCCACATGGAGAGCACCAGGAACTCGTTCCCCGGCGCCTCGGCGAACACCCCGCGCAGCATCCCCGGCGACCCGGCCATCGCCGGGTTCCAGATCTTCTCCTGCGCCAGCGCGAAGTGCTCGACGCGGTCCTCATAAACCCGGCAGTGCGCGACCCGGACCACGTCGGCGTCCGTGAAGCGCGGCTCGAAGCCGGTCTTCACGTCGAAGCGATGGGCGAAGAGCGCGGCGCGGGCGTCCCGGTAGGTGCCGGACTGGGCGGCCGCGAGCCGGTCGTGCGCCCGCGCCATGAACGAGTCGTAGAACGGCCGACTCTCCCAGAACGTGAACACATGGGCGACATCCGGCCGCCCCCGGCTCCACCCGCCGCCCTGGCCCCGGAACCCCGGCTCCCCCAGCAGCCCCGCCCACTTCCGCTGACCCCGGTCGAAACCGGGACGGTCGACGACGGTGCAGCGAATCCACTTGACCAGCACCGCGCCATCGTACGGCGCGGAGCACCGCCCCGGTCACGCTCCGGCGGACCCGCCCGCCCCGAGCTCGGCGAGACGGGCGACCTCGTCGTCGGTCAGCACGATCCCGAACACGTCGGTCAGCACACGTCCCAACTCCCCGGTGGGCACGGTCACTTGATCGACCGAACCATCCGTACGGGTGGTGGTGAGCTCATCACGCACCAGCGCGCGACGCACGTCGGGCGCCCTGCGCTGCGCCACCACCTGGCCGACGAACTTGGACGCCGGATGCGAGGAGCTGTAGTGGTTCATGACCGCGAAATCGGCGGGGTAGAGCCTCTGCGGGGCGAAGGCGTACAGCCCCACCCACCCCTCGGGCCGCAGCGAGCTCAGCACCTGGATGCCGTCGTCCTCGGCGTTGATCCCGAACGTCCAGCCGCCCTGCTCGACCACCGCGCCGTCGCACAGCGGCACCGGCTCCAGCGGGCCCTGACTGCCGAAGCCGGTGTCGCACAGCCACTGCTCGCCGTCGACGGTGACCACCAGCAACGCGTGCGTGACCGGCGGCAGTACGGCACCGCGGGTACGGTTGCGCGCCCCGCGCGCCACCACCTCGAAGCCGAGGCGCTCCACGACGGCGGCGAAGAGCGTGTTGTGCTCGTAGCAGTAGCCCCCGCGCGACTGCTCCACCAGCTTGCGCTGGATGCTCTTGACGTCCAGCGGTACGGGTCTGCCGAGCGCCACGTCCAGGTTCTCGAAGGGTATGGCGACCGTGTGCGCCCGGTGCAGGGCGCGCAGCGTGCTCAGCGTCGGCGCCGTGTCGCCCGCGTATCCGATCCGCGCGAAGTACGCGTCCAGGTCGATCTCTTCACCGTTCCACATCTCCAACCTCCTGCATATCCGGGGGACTTCGTGACCCCCGCCCATCACAATGATCGCGCCACGCGCGCGAAGAGCGTGGCAGCATGGGGAGATGAGCATCAGCAAGGGGCTCGACAAGGTCGAGGTGGCGCTGCGCTGGGACCCCAGTCCCGTGGGGGCCCCGGACCACGACCTCGATGTGATCGCCGCCGTCTACCCGGCCGGGGCGCCCTACGGGCCGCCCGCCTATCTGGTGCACTTCGACAGCCGCTCCCCCGACGGAACGGTCTACCTCAGCCGCGACAGCACGACCGGCCAGGGCTTCGGCGACGACGAGGTCATGACCATCGAGTTCGCCCGCCAGCCGGACGCCCACGCGCGCGTGGTGGTCGGCGTGGTGATCCAGCAGCACGCGGGCAGACTGGTCTTCGCGGACATCGCCGCCCCGGCCGTACGGATCCGCGAGGGCTACACCCTGCTCGCCGAGCACGACTTCTCGGCGGTGGCGGGGAGCACGGCCGCGGTGGTCGCCGAGTTCGTCCGCGCCGAGTCCGGCGCCTGGGAGTTCCACCCGTGCCTGCGCGGCTTCGACCTGGACCCGGACGCGTTCACCGCGGCGATGGGCTCGGCCGCGTAACGCCGAAGCGGGGACCGGTAGTTGAACCGGTCCCCGCTTCTTCAGGGCCCCTCAGCCCTCAACGACACTCGCCGTGTCAGCTGCAACCGCTGGTCGAGCCGCAGCCCTCGCAGATGTAGCAGGAACCGGCCCGCTGCATCTTCGTACCGCAGGAGAAGCAGAGCGGCGCGTCGGCGCTGACACCGAGCTGCATCTCGACGAGCTCCGCCGAGTTGTGCACGACCTTGGGGGCCTCGACGACCGCCGCCTTGGGCGCGGCCACGGCCTTCAGGGTCTCGGTGTGACGCGGGGCGGACTGGGCCAGACCCTCGACGTCCACCTCCTCATCCTCCAGGGTCGGCTCGTACGAACCGGTGTCCAGGTGGCGCTGACGCTCCTCGGCGGAGTGGATGCCGAGCGCGGAGCGCGTCTCGAACGGCAGGAAGTCCAGCGCCAGGCGGCGGAAGATGTAGTCGACGATCGACTGCGCCATCCGCACGTCCGGGTCGTCCGTCATACCGGCCGGCTCGAAGCGCATGTTGGTGAACTTCGAGACGTACGTCTCCAGCGGGACGCCGTACTGCAGACCGACCGAGACGGCGATCGAGAAGGCGTCCATCATGCCCGCGAGGGTCGAGCCCTGCTTGGACATCTTCAGGAAGACCTCGCCCAGACCGTCGTCCGGGTAGGAGTTGGCGGTCATGTACCCCTCGGCGCCACCGACCGTGAAGGAGGTGGTGATGCCCGGGCGGCCCTTGGGCAGACGCTTGCGGACCGGGCGGTACTCGACGACCTTCTCGACGGCCTTGCGGATCTCCGCCTCGGCCTTCTCGGTGACCTCGACCTTCTCCTTCTCCTTGGTCTTGGCGGAGAGGGGCTGGCCGACCTTGCAGTTGTCGCGGTAGATCGCGAGCGCCTTGACGCCCATCTTCCACGCCTCGAAGTAGACCTCTTCGACGTCCTCGACGGTCGCCGTCTCCGGCAGGTTGACCGTCTTGGAGAGCGCGCCCGAGATCCACGGCTGGATGGCCGCCATCATGCGGACGTGGCCCATCGCGGAGATGGAGCGCTCGCCCATCGCGCAGTCGAAGACCTCGTAGTGCTCGGCCTTCAGACCCGGGGCGTCGATCACGTTGCCGTTCTCGGCGATGTGGGCGACGATCGCCTCGATCTGCTCCGGCTGGTAGCCGAGGCGGCGCAGCGCCTGCGGGACCGTGCCGTTGACGATCTGCATCGAGCCGCCGCCGACCAGCTTCTTGAACTTGACCAGCGCGAGGTCGGGCTCAAGACCGGTGGTGTCGCAGGACATCGCGAGACCGATGGTGCCGGTGGGGGCGATGACGGAGGCCTGCGCGTTACGGAAGCCGTTCTTCTCGCCGAGGCGGACGACGTCCTGCCAGGCCTCCGTGGCGGCGGCCCAGATCGGCGAGTCCAGGTCGTCCATGCGGACGGCCTTGGTGTTCTCGTCGGCGTGCTGCTTCATGACGCGCTGGTGCGGCGCGGCGTTGCGGGCGTAGCCGTCGTAGGGACCGACGACCGCGGCGAGCTCGGCGGAGCGCTTGTACGAGGTGCCGGTCATCAGCGAGGTGATGGCGCCGGCGAGCGCGCGGCCGCCGTCCGAGTCGTACGCGTGGCCGGTCGCCATCAGCAGGGCGCCGAGGTTGGCGTAGCCGATGCCGAGCTGGCGGAAGGCGCGGGTGTTCTCGCCGATCTTCTGGGTCGGGAAGTCCGCGAAGCAGATCGAGATGTCCATCGCGGTGATGACCAGCTCGACGACCTTGGCGAACCGCTCGACCTCGAAGGACTGGTGGCCCTCGCCGTCGTCCTTGAGGAACTTCATGAGGTTCAGCGAGGCGAGGTTGCAGGACGTGTTGTCCAGGTGCATGTACTCGCTGCACGGGTTCGAGCCGTTGATCCGGCCGGACTCGGGGCAGGTGTGCCAGTGGTTGATGGTGTCGTCATACTGGATGCCCGGGTCGGCGCAGGCCCAGGCCGCCTCGGCCATCTTGCGGAAGAGGGACTTGGCGTCGACCTCTTCGATGACGTCACCGGTCATCCGGGCGCGCAGCCCGAACTTGCCGCCGGTCTCGACCGCCTTCATGAACTCGTCGTTCACACGGACCGAGTTGTTGGCGTTCTGGTACTGGACGGACGTGATGTCGTCGCCGCCCAGGTCCATGTCGAAGCCCGCGTCGCGCAGCGCGCGGATCTTCTCCTCCTCCTTCACCTTGGTCTCGATGAAGTTCTCGATGTCGGGGTGGTCGACGTCGAGGATGACCATCTTGGCCGCGCGGCGGGTGGCGCCACCGGACTTGATGGTGCCGGCGGAGGCGTCCGCGCCGCGCATGAAGGAGACCGGACCCGAGGCGTTGCCGCCGGAGGACAGCAGCTCCTTGGAGGAGCGGATACGGGAGAGGTTCAGGCCGGCGCCGGAGCCGCCCTTGAAGATCATGCCCTCTTCCTTGTACCAGTCGAGGATCGACTCCATGGAGTCGTCGACGGACAGGATGAAGCAGGCCGAGACCTGCTGCGGCTGGGGCGTGCCGACGTTGAACCACACCGGCGAGTTGAAGCTGAAGATCTGGTGCAGGAGGGCGTACGCCAGCTCGTGCTCGAAGATCTCCGCGTCGGCGGGCGAGGCGAAGTAGCCGTAGTCCTCACCGGCCTTGCGGTACGTCTTCACGATCCGGTCGATGAGCTGCTTGAGACCGGTCTCGCGCTGCGGGGTGCCGACGGCTCCGCGGAAGTACTTGCTGGTGACGATGTTGACCGCGTTCACCGACCAGAAGTCGGGGAACTCGACGCCACACTGCTCGAAGTTGATCGAGCCGTCGCGCCAGTTGGTCATGACGACGTCACGGCGCTCCCAGGCCACCTCGTCGTACGGATGCACGCCCGGAGTGGTGTGGATGCGCTCGATGCGCAGACCCTTGCTCGCCTTGGATCCCTTGGTGCGGGATCCTCGTGCCGGGCCGCTCGCCGTCTCTGTCATGCCGCCTCCCATACGCGGGCGAAAACGCCCAGAAGTGCCCGAATGTTCCCGTGGCACGGTGTCTGTCTTGTGCCCCGGGCGCCGCGCAGAGCGCCCGTTGCAGGTCCTGGATTGCCGCCGCTAGGCGGCCGGGCCGCCGGTCAGTCGGCGGCGGTGGCGGGCACGGGGACCTCGGGGGTCACTCCGGCCACGCGTGCGTCCGCGAGGTTCGCGGGAGGCCGTTGTTCGCGGAGTTCCGCGATGGCGGCCTCGAAGTCTTCAAGGGTGTCGAATGCCCGGTACACGGACGCGAAGCGCAGGTACGCGACGAGGTCGAGCTCCTGCAACGGGCCGAGTATGGCCAGCCCCACGTCGTGGGTGGTCAGCTCGGCGCTCCCGGTGGCGCGCACCGCCTCCTCGACCCGCTGGCCGAGCTTGGCGAGGGCGTCCTCGGTGACCGGCCGCCCCTGGCACGCCTTGCGGACGCCAGAGATGACCTTGGTGCGCGAGAAGGGTTCAGTGACGCCCGACCTCTTGATCACCATCAGCGAGGCCGTCTCCACCGTCGTGAAGCGACGGGAGCAGTCGGGGCACTGACGGCGCCTGCGGATCGACGTGCCGTCGTCGGTGGTGCGGCTGTCGACGACACGGCTGTCGGGGTGCCTGCAGAAGGGGCAGTGCATAAATCCCAACCCTCCTTCACAGCACGACTGAATAGCCCCGCCAGGCCCGTTGGACCCCGCGAAGCAGCCACAAGCATAGGCGATGGCCGCAGCCCCGAAGGACCAAGACCACAACTTCTGGGTGACTGTGTCCATCCAACCACTACATCTGGGGTTTCGCCGTCATCGACCCACTACCGCGTGTCGCGGCGCCATCGCCTACGGAACGCCTTGGAGCGGCTTGGTTCCGGGCCGTGTCCACCCGCAGCCGCAGGGCGACGAAACGGCGCCGCGCGACGACGCGGAACAGGAACGGGCGCGCCCCGCCGGGGTTTCCCGGGGGCCGGATGGCAAACTGGGTGACCGGTATCGGCCGGCGCGCCGTCGTCGTACGTACGTCGTACGTACGCAGGGTGCGGCGGTCGTCGGCGGAGCCTTCGGGGGCGTCGCCCCGGCGTTCGGCTCCGGATGCGGTTCCCGTGGTGAAGGGTACCTAATCGACCGAATTGCCTGCCGATCGGCCCCCGTGAAGAGGGCTCGCATACACCCCGCCCCATAATCGCGTCACGCTTTCTGCGTTTTTTCACTCGAACGTGTGTTTGGCGCAACCTTTCGAAAGCAACTACCGTTGTCCAGCTAGGGAGACCATTTCGAGAGGGGCCGACGTGACCACCACCGCAGACAGTGCCACCATCACTGCCCAGGACCGCTCCCAGACCCGACTTGAGCCGGTGCATGCCATGAATGACGTAGTCACGAACCAGGAGGGCGGCGACCCCGCGCGGCCCGCGCGCTCGCTGCCCGGCCGACCTCCGGGCATCAGGGCCGACAGCTCGGGTCTCACGGACCGCCAGCGGCGGGTCATCGAGGTCATCCGTGACTCCGTCCAGCGCCGGGGCTACCCGCCGTCGATGCGGGAGATCGGTCAGGCGGTGGGTCTCTCCAGCACGTCGTCGGTCGCCCACCAGCTGATGGCCCTGGAGCGCAAGGGCTTCCTGCGCCGCGACCCGCACCGGCCGCGCGCGTACGAGGTGCGCGGCTCGGACCAGCCCAGCACCCAGCCGACGGACACCACCGGCAAGCCGGCCGCGTCCTATGTCCCGCTGGTCGGCCGGATCGCCGCCGGTGGCCCGATCCTCGCCGAGGAGTCGGTGGAGGACGTGTTCCCGCTCCCCCGCCAGCTGGTCGGGGACGGCGAGCTCTTCGTCCTGAAGGTCGTCGGCGACTCGATGATCGAGGCCGCGATCTGCGACGGCGACTGGGTCACGGTGCGCCGCCAGCCGGTCGCCGAGAACGGTGACATCGTGGCCGCCATGCTCGACGGCGAAGCCACCGTGAAGCGCTTCAAGCGCGAGGACAACCACATCTGGCTGCTCCCGCACAACGCCGCCTACCAGCCGATCCCCGGCGACGAGGCGACGATCCTCGGCAAGGTCGTGGCGGTGCTGCGGCGGGTCTGACCGACCGGCCGCCAAGGACCGGCCCCGGGACCCACTGCGCCGGTCCCGGGGCCCTGTTGTGTCCGGGGGGCGGCTACTTCCCGTCCGCCCCTGATGCGGGCTACTTCCCGTCCGCCTTCGCCACCGCGTCGATCGCGGCGAGCGAGCGGCGTACCTGGTTGCGGTCGGTGGTGTACCAGAAGTCGGGCAGCGAGGCCCGCAGATAGCTGCCGTAGCGCGCGTTCGCCAGCCTCGGGTCGAGGACGGCGACGACGCCCCGGTCCCCGGTCGCCCGCACCAGTCGGCCCGCGCCCTGCGCCATCAGCAGCGCGGCATGGGTCGCGGCGACCGCCATGAAGCCATTGCCGC
Organism: Streptomyces sp. CBMA152; assembly: GCF_014596475.1. Taxonomy (GTDB): domain Bacteria; phylum Actinomycetota; class Actinomycetes; order Streptomycetales; family Streptomycetaceae; genus Streptomyces. Next base: position 285,108 of record NZ_MECJ01000024.1, read on the forward strand.
CGCCCTCCTCCACCGCCTTCTGGCGTGCGCTCATCAGCGGGTCGTCCGGACGCGGGAACGGAATCCGGTCCATGACCACGAGCTGGCAGCTCGCGCCCGGGACGTCCACGCCCTGCCACAGCGACAGCGTGCCGAACAGACAGGTCTCCGGATCGCCCGCGAACGTCTTGATCAGTTCGCCGAGCGTGTCCTCGCCCTGGAGCAGGATCGGCTTGTCGATGCGTCCGCGCAGCTCCTCTGCCGCGGCCTGAGCCGCCCGCATCGAGGAGAAGAGGCCGAGCGTACGGCCCCCGGCCGCCTCGACCAGCTCCGCCAGCTCGTCCATCATGTCGCCCCGCGAGCCCTCCCGGCCCGGCGTGGCCAGATGGCGCGCGACATAGAGAATGCCCTGCTTGGGGTAGTCGAAGGGCGAGCCGACGTCGAGGCCCTTCCACTGCGGGACGTCCTCGCCCTCGGTGCCCTCCGGAGCCAGGCCGAGCGACGCGCCCACCCCGTTGAAGTCGCCGCCGAGCTTGAGCGTGGCCGAGGTGAGCACCACCGAGCGCTCGGCGAACAGCTTCTCGCGCAGCAGCCCGGAGACCGAGAGCGGGGCGACCCGCAGCGACGCGCCGAACCGGTCGTGCCGCTCGTACCAGACGACGTCCCACTCGGAGCCGTTCGTGATCCGCTCGGCGACGTCATGGACGCTCTCGACCGCCGCGAGCGCCTGCTTGCGTACGGCGTCCTCGTCCTGGACCGACTTGTCGCGGGTCGAGCCGATCGCCGAGATCACCGTGCGGGCCGCGTCGCGCAGCGCCATCAGCGCGTAACCCAGATCCTCCGGGATCTCCTCCAGACGGCCGGGCAGCGCGAGCTCCATCAGCCGCTCGAAGCCCTCGGCGGCCGTCTGGAGCTGGTCGGCCGCCTTCTCGTTGACGAGCTTGGCGGCGCGGCGCACGGCCCGGTTGACCTGTCCGGGCGTGAGCTCGCCGGTCGCGACGCCGGTGACCCGGGAGACCAGCTCATGGGCCTCGTCGACGATCAGCACCTCGTGCTGCGGCAGCACCGGGGCGCCCTCGATGGCGTCGATGGCGAGCAGCGCGTGGTTGGTGACCACGACGTCGGCGAGCTTGGCGCGCTCGCGGGCCGACTCGGCGAAGCACTCCGCCCCGTACGCGCACTTCGTGGCGCCCAGGCACTCGCGGGACGACACGGACACCTGGGCCCAGGCCTTGTCGGAGACGCCCGGCGTCAGATCGTCCCGGTCCCCGGTCTCGGTCTCGTCCGCCCAGTCCCGCATCCGCAGCAGGTCCTGGCCGAGCTTGCTGGTGGGCGCGGCCGCCTCGAACTGGTCGAAGAGCCCCTCCTCCTCTTCCTGCGGCACGCCCTCGTGCAGACGGTGCAGACAGAGGTAGTTGGAGCGGCCCTTGAGCATGGCGAACTGCGGGCGCCGGCGCAGCTGCGGGTGCAGCGCCTCGACCGTACGCGGAAGGTCACGCTCCACGAGCTGGCGCTGGAGCGCGAGCGTCGCCGTGGCCACCACGACACGCTCGCCGTGCGCGAGCGCGGGCACCAGATAGCCCAGGGACTTTCCGGTGCCGGTACCGGCCTGGACGAGCAGGTGGGAGCTGTCGTCGATGGCGTCGGCGACGGCCGTGGCCATCGTGACCTGGCCGGGCCGCTCCACACCGCCGACGGCGGAGACGGCGGCGTGCAGGAGCTCGGGGAGAGATGGCTTCGTCATAGCCCGTCCACCCTACGGGGCGCCACTGACAATCCGATCACGACGGAGGTGCGAGCGGGTTCGGGACGGTCCCCGCCACGGCCGCGTGCGGGCGCTCGGAACGGTCCCGGTAGCCGTCCAGGTGCAGCCGGTTCCGGTTCAGGCACAACCGCTCGATACGCGGGGTGAGCAGGTCGAACGTCTCGTACCGGTCCTTCAGCTCGGGGAACCGGGCCTGGTGGCGCAGGATCTCGTCCCGCACCAATGCCCAGAAGTCGTGCTCCGCGACGTCCAGTTGCTCCTCGCACAGCGGCGCGAGGAAGCGGAAGACGCCGACGAAGAGCCCGGAGTGGATGAACTGGGTGAGGAAGGAGGGCGGCTCGGTGAGCAGCACCTGCCGTACGTCGCCGGGCATCGCGTCGTGCTCGGGCAGCGGCTCCGCGCTGATGTTCACGTCGTCCACGAAGTCCTTGATCGCCAGCCGTACGGGGACGTCCCGCTCGTCGAAGACGACGATGGCGTTCTCGCCGTGCGGGGAGAAGACGGTCCCGTAGCGGTAGAGGAAGCGCAGCAGCGGCGGCAGCAGCGCGCCGAAGAGCCGGCGCAGCCAGACGTGGGGGGGCAGGCCCGAGCGGGCGACGAGCTCGGCGGTGAAGGCCCGCCCGCGCGGATCGGTGTGGAGCAGCGAGGCGAGCGTACGCGCGCGTTCCCCGGGCGCGAGCCGGCTCCGCAGCGGCTCCCGCCAGATCGCCCCGAGCAGTTCTTTGTACTGGTATGGAACCTCGGCGACGTGGTCGTACACGGGGTGCTCGACCGCCACCGAGGCGACCTCGCCGAGCAGGATCACCCCGCACTCGTCGCGCAGGAAGGGGTCCCGGTCGCGCAGGGAGTGCACCCAGGCGGTGACGGCGGGGGCGGCGAGGGTGCGCTCGGTGGGCAGGCCGCGCCAGACGAGCGTGTTGAGGATCGACAGCGGCAGCTTCACCGTGTGCCGCTCGGGCCGCGAGGTGTTCACGAAGGTCCGGATGGACTGCTGGGGAAGGCGCAGATCCGCGTCACCGGGCAGCGGCACGATCGCCTCGTCGGCCACGGCCGGGGCGAACAGCGGCAGCACCACCTCGTCCCACTGCCAGGGGTGGACGGGCAGATAGAGATAGTCGGCCGGGTCCAGGCCACGGCCTTGGAGCGTCGCGGCGAAGCGCTCACGGACCGCCGGGTCGAGCTCGCGGCGGTAGAGCTGCTCGGGGGCGGCGAGCCCCGGCACACCCCGGTAGCTGGCGAGGTCGGTGCGGACCGCGAGCCACGACAGCGGGGCGGCGCGGCGGGCCTCGGGCGCCCACTGCTCGGTCTCGGCGGCCGAGAACCCGAGCCGGCCCTTGTTCAGGACCAGCCAGGGGTGACCGGTCTGGTGGCCCTCCAGCTCCTCGTACCCGACGTCGGCGAGGCGGGCGGCGGACAGCGCGGTGTGGTCCAGGCGCGTGTCGGCGGCGAGGGTGGCCGACAGTTCGCGCACCAGGTGGCCGAAGGTGGCGCCGTCGAGCCCGAGCGTGCGGCGGGCGAGGACGAGGAAGCGGAGGGGGTCGCCGAAGGGCTGTCCGTGGTGGCCGATCGATTCCTCGCCGACGCGCCAGTCGTCGTACGCGCCGCGCCGGGCGCGGAAGGTGAGCGCGGAGCCGTCGTCCAGGGGCTGGGAGTAGAGATCCCCCGTGCGGAGGTCTTCCCGTGCACGCGACGACCCTTCGTCCGTACCGTGGCCGCCCCGCGACCCATCGTGCTGCGGCACCGCGACCGGCTCGATGATTCCCTCGTACGCGAAGGCCCCGAGCATCTTGGCCAGCAGCCGACGGGCGGCGCGCTCCCATGCCTCGCGGTTCAGCTCGGGCGGCGCGAGCAGCGGAGTCTGTTCCTCCCGTTCGTCGTGATCATCGGGGACAAGCGGATTCGGCAAGGCGACTCCTCGGGGTGGAACCGAAGCGGTTCGGGCGGTGTATGCGGTGTACGCGGTGCATCGAGAGCGGCGGTGTGTTCACAGCAGGCTCCTGAGCGCGCGGTCGCGGACCATCAAGGCGGCCCGCTTGTCGGGGAGTTCGACTTCCGCGGCGAACCGGAACCCGGCGCTCAAGAAGGCGGATACGGAAGGGGTGTTCCGCAGATCGGGCTCGGCGACGACCCGGGAGCAGAGCGGCCGATGGTCGAGGACGAGGTCGGCGACGGCCCTCAGCAGCGTGGTGCCGACGCCGCGTCCCCGGTCAGCGACGGCGCCGATGAGGAGGTGGATCCCGGTGTCGTGCGGGCGGGCCGGGTAGTGGCGGGCCAGCGGGTCGAGGTCGGCGCGGTAGATCTCCCAGTAGCTCATCGGGACGCCGTTCAGGAGGCCGAGGCACGGGACGCTGCGCCCGTCTCCGTCGAGCTGGGGGCGCAGATGGGCCGCGGTGACCGAGTCGGGCCCGGCCAGCTCCCAGAAGGCGGCGACGGCGGGATCGTTCATCCAGCCGCTCAGCATCGCGAGGTCGCGTCCGACACGTACGGGAACGAGCCTGAAGTCGCCCACAGAGGTGGCCACTTGATCCCACGCGCCGGGGGAATCCAGCAGGTCCTCACCGATCGTGCCGTACGCGTCCGACAACGGCTGCGCGACGCTCCCTGCGGCCCCTACAGGCTCGGAGACGAGTTCATCGGGCAGATGCAGGTCCAGGGTGTCCTCGGCGCCGTCGGTCTCGGGGACGGGACCGGTTCCGGCCTCGGTGCTCGCATCGGTGGAAGGCACGCCGACGCTCCTCTCGTCTGTGGGCCGTGAGGTCACGTTCCGCTGGTGTGCAGGGGGTTGGCGATCGTGACGTACACGGACTGGGTGTCGACCGGGCCGACGAGCTCGTCGAGGCCGTGCAGTCGGGTCATGAGGTTGGCCTTGCAGCGCAGGGTCGGGCTCTCCAGGAGCTGGGCTGGCAGCGGTGAGCCGAGCGCGGTCGTACGGGCGAGGAACTGCCGCAGGGCGGCCAGCAGTACGCGCTCGTCGGCCAGGCGCTGGGCGCCGAACGCGCCGACCAGGCCGAGGACGTTGTTGATGCCGAGGTAGTACGCGAAGCGCTCGTCGGTGACGGCGTCGGAGACGAACGTGTCGCTGTCGGCGCCGACTCCGGGCAGCAGGCGCTCCAGGGCGGTGCGGTGGGACTCGCGGAAGTAGTAGCCCTGGTTGTCGCGGTAGCGGCCGCCGACCGGCCAGCCGTGGGGGTCGAGCAGCACCAGGGTGTTCTGCTGATGGGCTTCGAGGGCGATGCCCGCCGTGGCGTCGAGCCAGAGCACGGGGCGTACGACCTGGTCGAGGTAGCGCAGGAACCACTCCGCGGCCACGGCCGGGGTGGGGCGGCCGGTGCGGGCGGCGAGCCGGGCCACGATGTCGGCGAGGCGCGAGTGCATCGCGGGCCCCGGGCGGCCGGGCAGGGGGCGCGGTGCGGTGAGCGCCGCGATGCAGACGGCGTCGTCGCTGGGGCCGAACGGGTTGTTCCGGATCATCACGTCGAGCCCGCGCACCGGTTGCCCGTCCAGGGCGTCGACGGCGAGCCAGGCGGGGTCGCGGACGATGTCGAAGCCGGGGTGCGCGGCCCGCCACCGCTCGGCGAGCCCGGCGCGCAGCAGCCGGTGGACCTCCACACCCCGGTGGAGCTCCTTGCGCAGGTTCTCCCGGCGGGAGTTGGTGATGCGCAGGCCGAGGGAGAGCTTGAGCATCATGTCGGTGCCGGGCCGGTGCACGGTGCGCACGGAGGAGGTGGGGTACCAGGGGCTGCCGTGCGGGCCGAGGTCGCGCAGGAATCCGGCGTCCAGGAGCTCGGCGACGGCCGGCTGATGGGCGAGCTCCCGGGCCTGCCAGGGGTGCATCGGCAACGGGACGGTGCCCGCCGGGACGCTGAGCCCGTCGGCGAGCCGGGTGGTGATCTCGTCGGCGGTGACCTCGCGGCCGCCGTCCGTCCAGGCCGAGTCGGCGGCGAGGACGGAACGGTCGACGGCCATCCAGTGCAGCGGGAACGCGCCGTGCAACTCGGGCGAGTAGCACCGCACTTCGGCCTCGGAAAGGCCCTCGCGGCTCTTCGGGGTGGGGTGGAGGGGGTGGCCGAGGAGGAGGGACTGCTCGGCGGAGAGGAAGAGGTCGGCCGCGTCGGCGGGGCCGGGGTGGCGGCGGCGCTCGGCGATGAAGTGGGCGGTGCGGCGGACCGAGTCGGCGACCCGGCCCACCAGGTCGGCACTCTCGCGCAGCCCTGCCTCGCGTCCGATGAGCGCGGCGACGGTGACGGCGTCGACAGCGGACGCGCCCGCCGGGGCGCCTTCGAGCTCCGGCATCCCGAACCGGTGCCATCCGGTGGCCGACCAGTACCGGACGGGGACGAGCAGCGCGGTGCCGCTGGCGTCGAGCGGGATGCGCAGCACGGCCCCGGCGGGCGCGGCCAGGTCGTTCTCGCGTACCCAGCAGCGCAGCAGGTTCTCCACGGCGGCGGCTTCGGCGGCCATGGCCGGGTCCGGGTCGTCCAGGAGGTCCGCGCCGCGCGTTTCTTCCGGAGGTGTGAGCCGTTCACCGTGGATCCCCGCCTTCTGGCGCGGCACCGTCGTCGCCTCTGCCACAAGGGGGCCGCAGGGGGCGGTGGGACGGCCGGAGCCGTCGGGCGCTTCGGGCGCGGGGATGCGGTTCACGGTGGGCTTCCTTGTGTGGTGGTCCGGGTCAGCGGGACGGCCCGGGATCGGTCCGGTGGTGCGGGGCGCGCTCGGCGGCGGCCAACGCGTCGGCCAGCCGGTCGAGGACGGCGTCGGCCTGTTCGTCGGTGAGGGTGAGCGGCGGCAGCAGCCTCACGACGCTGGAGTGGCGGCCGCCGATCTCGACGATGAGGCCGCGCCGCAGGCACTCCTGCTGGACGGCGGTGGCGAGCGCGGGCGCGGCCACCGGCACGCCACTGGCCGCGTCCAGCCGCTCGGGGTCCACGAGTTCGACGCCGATCATCAGCCCCCGACCCCTTACGTCGCCGACGCAGGGGTGGTCCACCGCGAGGTCCTGGAGCCGGGCGAGGATCCGCGCGCCGAGCAGCGCGGCGCGTTCGGCGAGCCGGTTCTCACGGACGTACGCGAGTGTGGCCGCGCCCGCCGCCATCGCGAGCTGGTTGCCCCGGAAGGTGCCGGCGTGGGCGCCGGGCTCCCAGACGTCGAGGTCGTCGCGGTAGACGATCACGGCCAGCGGCAGCGAGCCGCCGATGGCCTTGGAGAGGACCAACACGTCCGGGACGATGCCGCTGTGCTCGACGGCCCAGAACACGCCGGTGCGCCCCACGCCGGTCTGGACCTCGTCGGCGATGAGCGGGATCGACCGGGCCGCCGTGATCTCGCGCATCCGGCGCATCCAGGAGTCCGGCGCCGGGTTCACCCCGCCTTCGCCCTGTACCGGTTCGAGGATCATCGCGCCCGGTTCGGGCACCCCGCCCTTGGGGTCGTCCAGCAGGCTCTCGGTCCAGCGGGCCGCGAGCTCGGCGCCCCGCTCGCCGCCGACCCCGTACGGACAGCGGTAGTTCAGCGGGTAGGGCAGCCGGGTCACGCGCGCGTCGCGGGCGCCGCCGGAGGCTTCCAGGGCGCCCGCCGTCATCCCGTGGTACGCCCCGGTGAAGGCGAGCAGTCCGCTGCGGCCGGTGGCCGTGCGGACCAGCTTCAGGGCCGCCTCGACCGCGTCCGTACCGGCCGGGCTGCAGAACTGGATCCGGGCGCGCTCCACGAGGGGGCGCGGCAGGGTGGCGAACAGCTCGGTGGTGAAGGCGTCCTTGACCGGGGTGGCGAGATCCAGCGCGTGCAGGGGCGCACCCGAGTCGATGACCTTTCTGATCGCCTCCAGCACCACCGGGTGGTTGTGGCCGAGCGCCAGGGTGCCCGCGCCCGCGAGGCAGTCGAGGTAGCGCCGCCCGTCGGCCCCCTCGATCGTCAGCCCGCGCGCCCGCACGGGCACGATGGGCAGCGACCGGGCGTACGTCCGCGCCGCCGACTCGCGCAGCGACTGCCGCCGCAGGATGCCCTCGTGCGCGGCGGGCGCCACCTGCGGCGGTACGGTCGCGGTCCCGTCCCTCGACGGCGCCGGAGCGGATTCGGTCACGGCCACGGCTGTTGGTCCTCCCACGGTGTGCGCCCCGCTGTGCTGTGCCTGTTGTGTCGCCATGTGTCCGCTGTGCCCGTCGTACCGGGTCCGCTGTGACGGTTCCGTGGCACGCCCGTTGCCCGGTGCGAACGGTGGGGCTGAACGCTGACGTGTTGTCCCCCGTACGTACCAACGACGCCGGGGCCGGAGGATCACGGGCAAGCGTCAAGATCCTTGAGGAGCGGAACCGGGGCCCTGCCGCGTACCGTCCCCATCGGCACCGGCATAGTGGGGGCCGCGCTTCGGCCGGTAGTTTTCGGCCGGGGCGAGTGGACCACCGGCTTCGCACGGGCCGGGAGTTCGCTTCAGTAACCAACGAGCGGTGCAGCAACTGTGGCCGCGCCGCGCATCAGTAGCGTCGGTACGAAGAAGTACCGGAGCAGTAGTCAGTACCGAAGTCCCAGGGGGATCAAGAACATGCGACCGACACGTCCGACCTTCGCCGCCCGGGGTGAGCGGCGCGCAGCTCGCCGGACCGCCCCCGCGCTGGCCGCGCTCGGCCTCACGGCGGCGCTCGCCATGACCGCCACCGCCTGTGGCCCGGGCGGCGACGACAAGGCCGACGCCAAGCCGACCTCGTCGGCGACGGCGGGCGGCGACGGCCTGCAGATCCCGAGCGACATCGCGGACCAGCTCAAGAAGCACGGGATCGACCCGGACAAGTGGAAGAACGGCGAGTGGAAGAACTGGGACAAGGCCAAGTGGCTGCGTGAGGCGAAGGACTTCGTCAACCCGATCATCGCCGGACTGTGGGACCCGGACCGGATGCGCAAGGCCGACAAGCCCCCGCAGACGCCCGTCCCCAACGACATCTCCGGCGACAAGGGCGTCACGGACCCGACCCCGCTGCCGGTGAAGGCCCGGGCGCAGCAGGCCCCGTACCACCAGAGCCTGCCGGAGCTCGGCAAGCTCTTCTTCGACGGCCCCGAGGGCTCGATGGTCTGCTCCGCGACCGTCGTGAAGGACCCGGCGCACCCCGGCAAGTCCAACATGGTCTGGACGGCGGGCCACTGCGTGCACGCGGGCGCCAAGGGCGGCTGGTACCGCAACATCGCCTTCGTGCCCTCGTACAACAACGCCGACCTGCCGCTCGCGCAGCTGAAGAAGGCCACCAGGGAGCAGATCGCTCCCTACGGCGTGTTCTGGGCCGACTGGGCGCAGACCTCGCAGCAGTGGATCGAGGGCGGCGGCCCGACCGGCGGCCAGGGCGCCCCGTACGACTTCGCGGTGCTGCACGTCACGCCCGAGAAGGGCAAGGGCGGCAAGTCCCTTGAGGAGACGGTCGGTTCGTCGCTGCCGGTCGACTTCAACGCTCCCGCCGTGCCGAAGATCGCGAGCATGACGGCGAACGGCTACCCGGCCGCGCCGCCGTACGACGGCCAGAAGCTGTACCAGTGCAAGGACAAGCCGGGCCGGCTCTCGCTGGACGCGAGCCTGCCGACGATGTACCGCCTGGGCTGCACGATGACCGGCGGTTCCTCCGGCGGCGGCTGGATCGCGGCGGGCGCCGACGGCAAGCCCGCGCTGGTCTCCAACACCTCCATCGGCCCGGTGACGGCCGGCTGGCTGGCGGGTCCGCGCCTGGGCAAGGAGGCCAAGGGCGTGTACGACTCGGTGAGCGGCAAGTACGCGGGTCAGTAGACCCGATGAGGGGTCCCGGCACTCTCCACGAGAGCTCCGGGACCCCTGTCCGAAACCCTCACGAACTACCGGCATAGTGGGGGGCTGCGACACGGCGGTCCCGGAAGACCCCGTCTCCCAACATGACGTGCCCATGGCAATACTCGCTGTCACGGCACGCCGGTACGGCGGTGCGACACGGCCGTACCGCCTGGCGAGTGATCAAGGTAAGAGCAAGAATCTCAGGGGGAATCGTTTCCATGCGATCCATACGTCCGCTGCTGGCCTCCACCGGCCTCGCCGCGGCTCTCGCGCTGACGGCCACCGCGTGCGGCCCCGGCGGCGACAACGCGGACGGCAAGCCGTCCGCGTCCACCACGGCCCAGGGCAAGGGCGGTGCGGGCCTTCCCGCCGACGTCGCCGACACCCTCAAGAAGCACGGTGTCGACCTCGACAGGTGGAAGAACGGCGACTGGAAGAACTGGGACAAGTCCAAGTGGCTGCGCGACGCCAAGGACTTCGTCAACCCGGTCATCGCCGGCCTGTGGAAGCCCGAGCGGATGAAGTCCGCCAAGGACCCGCAGAAGACCATGGACGCCAGTGACATCAGCGGCGGCCAGGGCGTCACCGACCCGGAGCCGCGTCCGGTGCAGGCCAAGGCCGAGAGCCTGCCGTACCACAACTACGCGGCCCCGGTCGGCAAGGTCTTCTTCGACTCCCCCAAGGGCCCCATGGTCTGCTCGGGCACCGTCGTCAAGGACCCGGCGCACCCCGGCAAGTCCAACCTCGTGTGGACCGCGGGCCACTGTGTCCACCAGGGCGCCCAGGGCGGCTGGTACCGCAACATCGCCTTCGTCCCGGCCTACAACGACCAGGGCAAGTCGGCGACGCAGCTGCAGAACGCGCAGCCGCAGGAGGTCGCTCCGTACGGCGCGTACTGGGCCGACTGGGTCTCGACCTCCAACGAGTGGATCTCCGGCGGCGGTCCGACCGGTGGCACCGGCGCCGCGAACGACTACGCGGTGCTGCATGTGAAGCCGGAGAACGGCACCAAGTCGCTTGAGGAGACGGTCGGCAACGCCCTGACCGTCAACTTCTCGACGCCCCCCGTGAGCTCCATCTCCGCGATGGGCGCCTGGGGTTACCCGGCGGCCCCGCCGTACGACGGCGTCAAGATGTTCAAGTGCATCGACCGTCCCGGTCGCCTCACGGTCGCTCCCGGCACGGCCCCGATGTACCGCATCGGCTGCACCATGACGGGCGGCTCCTCCGGTGGCGGCTGGTTCATCACCGGCGCCGACGGCAAGGCGGAGCTCGTCTCCAACACCTCGATCGGCCCGGTCACTTCGGGCTGGCTGGCGGGCCCGCAGCTCGGCGCGGGTGCCGAGCAGCTCCTCACCCAGATGAGCCAGAAGTACGGCGGCCAGTAAGGCCGTGAGTTCGTGAGCCCAGGCCACGAACGACGAGGCCCGCCCCCTCCGGACGGAGAGGGCGGGCCTCGTTCGTGTACCGCGTACGGTCAGTGCTTGGCCGGTACGTACGGAGCGAGCTCCGCCGCCAGCACCTCGTGCACCCGCGCCTTGAGCAGCGTGCCCTCCGGGGTGTGCTCCTCGGAGATCACCTCGCCCTCGGCGTGCGCACGCGAGACCAGCTGTCCGTGCGTGTACGGCACGAGCGCCTCGATCTCGACCCGGGGGCGCGGCAGTTCGGCGTCGATGATGCCGAGCAGCTGCTCGATGCCCATGCCCGTACGGGCCGAGACCGCGATGGAGTGCTTCTCGATCCGCAGCAGGCGCTGGAGCACCAGCGGGTCCGCCGCGTCCGCCTTGTTGATCACCACGATCTCGGGCACGTCGACCGCGCCCACCTCGCGGATCACCTCGCGCACGGCGGCCAGCTGCTCCTCCGGAGCCGGGTGCGAGCCGTCCACCACGTGCAGGATCAGGTCGGAGTCGCCGACCTCCTCCATGGTGGAGCGGAACGCCTCGACCAGGTGGTGCGGCAGATGCCGGACGAACCCGACGGTGTCGGCCAGCGTGTAGAGCCGCCCGCTGGGCGTCTCGGCCCGGCGCACGGTCGGGTCGAGGGTGGCGAACAGCGCGTTCTCCACCAGCACGCCCGCGCCCGTGAGGCGGTTGAGCAGCGAGGACTTGCCGGCGTTGGTGTAGCCCGCGATGGCGACCGAGGGAACCTTGTTCCGACGGCGCTCCTGGCGCTTGATCTCGCGGCCGGTCTTCATCTCCGCGATCTCCCGGCGCATCTTCGCCATCTTCTCGCGGATCCGCCGCCGGTCCGTCTCGATCTTGGTCTCACCGGGACCACGGGTGGCCATGCCGCCGCCGGACGAACCGGAGCCACCACCACCCATCTGCCGGGACAGCGACTGACCCCAGCCGCGCAGCCTCGGCAGCATGTACTGCATCTGCGCGAGCGAGACCTGCGCCTTGCCCTCTCGGGACTTGGCGTGCTGGGCGAAGATGTCGAGGATCAGCGCGGTCCGGTCGACCACCTTCACCTTGACGACGTCTTCGAGATGGATGAGCTGGCCGGGGCTCAGCTCACCGTCGCAGACCACGGTGTCGGCGCCGGACTCCAGGACTATGTCCCGCAGCTCCAGCGCCTTGCCGGAGCCGATGTAGGTGGCCGGGTCGGGCTTGTCACGACGCTGGTAGACGCCGTCGAGCACCATCGCGCCGGCCGTCTCGGCCAGCGCGGCGAGCTCCGCCAGTGAGTTCTCCGCGTCCTGCAGCGTGCCCGTGGTCCAGACGCCGACCAGCACCACGCGCTCCAGGCGCAGCTGCCGGTACTCGACCTCGGTGACGTCTTCCAGCTCGGTGGAGAGGCCCGCCACGCGCCGCAGGGCCGCGCGCTCGGAGCGGTCGAGCTGGGCGCCGTCGCGCGCGCCGTCGATCTCGTGGCTCCAGGCGACGTCCTCTTCCATCAGGGCATCGGCCCGAAGGCTCTCGGTGCGGTTCTTGTCCGCGAAGCTCTGCTCGTCCTGGGAAGGGGATGAAGAGGAGGTCATTGGATCCTTACGTCGTTGGAATTTCGGGTTACGTCGGTCACAACGCGTAATGGCTCCGAAAGATTCCCGTACGGAATCCGGCCCCGGCAGCGCCGCCGACTGGTCGATGGTCGCACGGTGCCGCCGGGGCCGTCATCCCGGTTTTCCCGGGTCGTACGGGATGACCGACCGTATCGGTCAGGCGTGGCGGGGTGCGGTGACGCGTCCCGCCACGGGCGCGGCGGCGCGCCAGTCCGGGTGCCCCGGCATCGGCGGTGTCTTCGCCCCGTACAGCCAGCCCTTCAGGAACGCCGAGAGATCACGTCCGGCGACGTCGGACGCGAGGTGCACGAAGTCGGCGGTCGTCGCCGTCCCGTCCCGGTGCTCGCTCACCCAGCGCCGCTCCAGCTCCTCGAACTTCGGCGCCCCGATCTCCTGCCGCAGCGCGTACAGCACCAGCGCGCTGCCGTCGTAGACGACCGGCCGGAAGATGCTGATCTTCTGCCCGGGGGCGGGCGGCTTGGGAGCGGCGGGCGGACCGCCCTGCGCGCGCCACGCGTCGGACTGGCGGTAGGCCTCGCGCAGCCGCGCCTCCATGGGGTGCTTGCCGTGCTCCTGGGCGTACAGCGCCTCGTACCAGGTCGCGTGCCCCTCGTTGAGCCAGAGGTCGGACCACGCGCGCGGGGAGACGCTGTCGCCGAACCAGTGGTGCGCCAGCTCGTGCACCATCACCGAGTCGACGTACCACTCGGGGAAGCCGGGCCGGACGAACAGCGAGCGCTCGAAGAGCGACAGGGTCTGCGTCTCCAGCTCGAAGCCGGTGTCCGCGCCCGCGATGAGGACGCCGTACGTCTCGAAGGGGTACGGCCCGACGAGCCGCTCCATCCACGCGATCTCGTCCGGCGTCTTCTTCAGCCAGCGCTCCAGCTTCGCCTTGTCCGCCGCCGGGACCACATCGCGCACCGGCAGCCCGTGCGGCCCCTCGCGGTGCAGCACCGCCGAGCGGCCGATGGAGACCTGGGCGAGCTCGGTCGCCATGGGGTGTTCGGTGCGGTACGTGGACAGGACGCGGTTGCCGGCCCGCTCGCGGCCGACCGGCAGCCCGTTGGCGACCACCGTGTAGTCCTTCGGCGCGTCCACGTGGAAGGTGAACATGGCCTTGTCGGAGGGGTGGTCGTTGCACGGGAACACCCGGTGCGCGGCGTCGGCCTGATTGGCCATCACCAGACCGTCGGAGGTGCGCACCCAGCCGCCGTCCTCGGTGCCGGGGTCGCTGGTGTGCCGGACGGTGATCCGCATCGGCTGACCCGCGTACACCGGGTGCCCGGGGGTGATCACCAGGTCCTCGTCGGCGCTCGCGAACGTCGCCGGGCTCCCGTTCACCTCGACGCTGTGGACGGTGCCGCGCGCGAAGTCGAGGTTGATCCGCTCCAGCCAGTCGGTGGCCAGCGCGTCGATGGTGGTGACGGCCTCCATCGGCTTCTTGTTGTCGCCCTGATAGGTGAATCCGATGTCGTACGAGAGGACGTCGTAGCCCGGGTTGCCCAGATGCGGGAAGAGCGGATCGCCGATGCCCAGAGGAACCGCGGGGGGCGGGGCCGCGGCGAGCACACAGGCCGCGGCGGTGGCCAGCAGAGCGGCACGCAGCCGACGGGACGGGCGCGGACGAGAAGCGGACGGCGGACGGGAGGAGAGCAGCATGCCCTACCGCTACCAGCACGGACCCCGGTGACGGCTCCGACGCGCATCACTCCCACCCGAACGAGCGTCGGCCCGTCGGTTCAGCCCGCGGCCGCCGGGTGCTGGGCGCGGGTCACGTCGTAGACGCCCGGCACATCACGCATCACCCGCATCAGGGCGGGCAGTTCGGCGGCGTCCGCCAGCTGGAGGGTGTACGTGTGCCGCACCCGCTGCTCGCTGGGCGGCTCCACGGTGGCCGACACGATCGCGGCGCCCGCCGTGGCGATCGCCTCGGTGAGGTCGGCCAGGAGCCTCGGCCGCCCGAACGCCTCGGCGACCAGGGTCACCCGGCAGGCGGCGGTGTCGCCCCAGCGCACCCCGACCCTGGCCCGTCCGAGCGCCGTCATCCGGGCCACCGCCGGGCACTCCTCGCGGTGCACGGTGACCGCGCCGCCGCGTACCGCGAAGCCGGTGACCGCGTCCGGCGGCACCGGCGTACAACAGCCCGCGAGCCGTACCGTCGCCTGCGGCAGATCGGTGACCGCGTTCGCGGCGCTGCGCCGGTCGGTGGCCACCGAGATCTGCGGCCGGGGCGCGGCCGCCGGGACCTTGACGCCCTCGGGGTGCTCGGCGAGCCAGCCGGTGATGGCGATCCGCGCGGCCGGGGTCCTGGCGTGCTCCAGCCACTCCGGGGAGGGCCCGGAGGCCGCGTCCTGGGCGAGCAGCAACTGCACGGTGTCACCGTCGCCCAGCACCGTACTGAGCGTCGCCAGACGGCCGTTGACGCGCGCGCCGATGCAGCGGTGGGCGTCCTCGCCGTACTGCGCGTACGCGGCGTCCACACAGCTGGCGCCGGCCGGCAGGCCCAGGGTTCGGCCGTCGGCGCGGAACACGGTGATCTCGCGGTCCTGCGCCAACTCCTCCCGTAGGGAGGACCAGAAGGTGTCGGGATCGGGCGCGCTCTGCTGCCAGTCGAGCAGGCGCGAGAGCCAGCCGGGCCGGGTGGGGTCCTCGCGCTCGCCGGCCGGTGCGTCGGCGCCGTCGCCGGGGCCGCCCGCCGCGTACGGGTTGCCGAGGGCGACGACCCCGGCCTCGGCGACGTTGTGCATCTGGTGGGTGCGGATGAGGACTTCGGCGACGGCGCCGTCGGGGCTCGCCACCGCTGTGTGCAGCGACTGGTAGAGGTTGAACTTGGGGGCGGCGATGAAGTCCTTGAACTCGGAGATCACCGGCGTGAAGCAGGTGTGCAGCTCGCCCAGGACCGCGTAGCAGTCGGCGTCCTCGGCGACCAGGACGAGCAGCCGCCCGAAGTCGGTGCCGCGCAGCTCGCCGCGTTTGAGCTGGACGCGGTGGACGGAGACGAAGTGCCGTGGCCTGATGAGGACTTCGGCGCTGATGCCCGCCTCGCGCAGCACGCCCCGCACCCCGTCGGCGATGGCCGTGAGCGGGTCCTCGGTGCCCGAGTTGGCCGCGATGAGGGCGCGGGTGTGCTCGTACTCCTCGGGGTGCAGGATGGCGAAAACCAGATCCTCCAGCTCGGTCTTGATCGCCTGCACGCCCAGCCGTTCCGCGAGGGGAATGAGCACATCACGGGTGACCTTGGCGATCCTCGCCTGTTTCTCCGGGCGCATCACGCCCAGGGTGCGCATGTTATGCAGCCGGTCGGCCAGTTTGATCGACATCACGCGTACGTCGTTGCCGGTGGCCACCAGCATCTTGCGGAAGGTCTCGGGCTCGGCCGCCGCGCCGTAGTCGACCTTCTCCAACTTGGTGACGCCGTCCACCAGATAGGTGACTTCCTCGCCGAACTCCACCCGTACCTGATCGAGCGTCACCTCGGTGTCCTCGACGGTGTCGTGAAGGAGCGAGGCGGTCAACGTGGTGGTCTCGGCGCCCAGTTCGGCGAGAATCAGCGTGACCGCGAGGGGATGCGTGATGAACGGCTCGCCGCTCTTGCGGAACTGGCCCCGGTGGGACGTTTCCGCGAGGACGTAGGCCCGTCGCAGCACCGCCAGGTCGGCGTCGGGGTGGTGGGCCCGGTGCGCCTCGGCCACATGGCCGATGGCGTCGGGCAGCCGGTCGCGGGAGGTGGGGCCGAGCAGGGCGGCCCGGCCCAGCCTGCGGAGGTCGATCCTGGGAAGGCCGCGTCGGCGACTCTGCGCGTCAGGATTCGTGGCCTCTGCACTCATGGGGCACCTCCGGCAGCATCGACCGGCGGTGGAAAGGCAGGCGTGCCCTCCGGGCCGGTGCTTGATGCTACCGACCCCACCACGTGGCGCAGTCCGGCTCTCGCTCAGCGTGAACCGGATCACCCATTCGAGCGAAGGTTCAGGCCACAGCCGTTTCAATGAGCGCGGGGTCGATCACGCCTTCGGCGACGATCACGGCGGGCCCGGTCATCTCGATCTCCCCGTCCGGGTACTCGGTGATCACCAGCGTGCCGCCCGGCAGGTCCACCGTGTACGTCACGGGGGCGCCGGTGACGGCGGGGTCCACGCCGTCCCTGCGCGCCGCGGCGACCGCGACCGCGCACGCGCCCGTGCCGCACGAGCGCGTCTCGCCCGAGCCCCGCTCGTGCACCCGCATCGCCACATGGCCGGGGCCCCGGTCGACGACGAACTCGACGTTCACGCCGTCGGGATAGACCTCGGCGGGGCTGAAGGGCGGCACCGAGCGCAGCTCTCCCGCGTGGGCCAGGTCCGCCACGAAGGCGACCGCGTGCGGGTTGCCCATGTTGACGTTGCGCGCGGGCCAGCTGCGGCCGTCGACCGTGACGGTGACGCCGTCCGCCGGCAGCACGGCCTTGCCCATGGAGACGGTGACGTCGCCGTCCTTGGCGATGTGCGCCTTCTTGACACCGCCCCGGGTGGCGATGGCCAGGTCGCCCTCCTCGACGAGCCCGGCGCGCTGGAGGTAGCCGGCGAAGACCCGGACCCCGTTGCCGCACATCTCGGCGATCGAGCCGTCCGCGTTGCGGTAGTCCATGAACCACTCGGCCTCGCCGGCCATGGTCTGCGCGTCGGGGTGCGCGGCGCTGCGGACGACATGGAGCAGCCCGTCGCCACCGATGCCGGCCCGCCGGTCGCAGAGGCGGGCGACGACGGACGCGGGCAGGTCCAGGGCGTTGTCCGGGTCGGGAACGATCACGAAGTCGTTCTGGGTCCCGTGACCCTTGAGGAACGTGAGCGGCGAGGTGTTGTTCACGCCGTCAATCGTACGGGCAGACACCGACAACCGGCCGGGGGCTGTGGACAACGCTCACCGGGCGGCGCTCAGCCGTATGGGCAGGCACCGGGAGTCGGCCCGAGGATCCGGCACGACCCGCACCGGACGGCGCTCAGCGCAGCCGGGCGACCCGCAACACGGCCAGCGCGACGGCCACACCGAGGCCCGCCACGTACAGGCCGATGACCCGCCAGTCGGGCCGCTCGCCGGAGCCGCGCGCGGGCAGCCCGGGCCAGGTGTAGCCGACCCGGCGGGCGGCCATCATGCCCCAGCCTGCGGCGCAGCAGCTGATCAGGAGGCCGAGCATGGCGACGACGGGGCCGCCGTCGCCGAACTCGAAGGCGAGCGGGAAGGCGAACATCAAGGAGCCGATCGCCGCGAGCATCACGATCGGGGCGAGCTGCCAGATCCGCAGCCTGCGCTGGGGGCGGATCTCGACCTCGACCTCGCCGCCGTCGACGGCCACGCCCTCGTCCTGGGGGCCGTCGGGGGTGAGCCCGACGGCGCCGGGAACGGTCGGGCCCAGGGGCGGGAGGCTCAGCTCGGCGGGGCGGGGCTCAGGGACGTCGCCGTGCGCGGGCTCTCGTCCCCCGTCGCTCACGTCCGGCCCCTCCGACATCGCTGTCATTTCCGAAGGACCTGGTCGCGCAGCGTCGTTCTGCGGTTCCTGCTCTCTGTCGCGAGGGCCGGCCTCCATCGCCACGCGCCCTCCCAACTCGGACTCCACTGGTCGATCGAGCTCGATGATGGCACGCGCGCGGGGGCCAAAATGACCGGTGGTGCGTCCCGATGCCATCACGTGATCAGGCTGTGACCGCCCGTTCGACCAACGCCAGCGCCCGGTGCGGGAGTTCCGCGCGGTCCTCGGCGGCGCCGCCCAGCCAGTGCACGCGCGGGTCCCGGCGGAACCAGGAGTCCTGCCTGCGCGCGAAGCGCTTGGTGGCACGGACGGTCTCCACGCGCGCGTCCTCCTCGGTGCACTCGCCCGCGAGGACGTCGAGCACCTGCTGGTACCCGAGCGCCCGGGACGCGGTGCGGCCCTCGCGCAGCCCGCGCGCCTCCAGCTCCCGCACCTCGTCGACGAGTCCCGCCTCCCACATCCGGTCGACGCGGACCGTGATGCGCTCGTCGAGCTCCGGGCGGCCGACGTCGACGCCGATCTGCACGGTGTCGTATACGGAGTCGTGGCCGGGCAGGTTGGCGGTGAACGGCTTGCCGGTGATCTCGATGACCTCCAGGGCGCGCACGATCCGCCGGCCGTTGCTCGGCAGGATCACGCGGGCAGCCTCCGGGTCGGCCTCGGCGAGCAGCCGGTGCAGCGCGCCCGGCCCGTCCTGCTCCAGCTCCCGCTCCAGACGCGCGCGTACCTCGGGGTCGGTGCCCGGGAACTCCAGTACGTCGATGGCGCCGCGTACGTAGAGGCCGGAGCCGCCGACGAGGACGGGAGTGCGGCCCTCGGCGAGCAGCCGGTCGATCTCCGCGCGCGCCAGCTTCTGGTACTCGGCGACGCTGGCGGGCTCGGTCACGTCCCAGATGTCGAGGAGGTGGTGCGGGACACCGCCGCGCTCTTCGAGCGTCAGCTTGGCGGTGCCGATGTCCATCCCCCGGTAGAGCTGCATCGAGTCGGCGTTGACGACCTCGCCGCCGAGCTGCTGGGCCAGGAAGACACCCAGATCGGACTTTCCGGCCGCCGTGGGGCCGACGACGGCGATGACCCGCGGTGCGGGAGCTGCAGTTCTCACTGTCACAGTCTCGCAAACCTCCAGGGCCGTCCTCGAACGAGCTACGTGACGGCGTGCATGCGGGTTCGTTGCCTGTTGCGAGGTTCCGACCGCCGGTTTGCCGAACCGGTAGCCCCGGGCGACGCAATGAGGCGCTCCGGATGGCGCGGGATTTCGCCCACACGAGTACGCTATGGAGTAGATATGGGTGTTTTTTCAAGGTTTCGCCGCAAGGCCGAAGAGGCTGTCGCGGAGTCAACCGAGGAGGTCAAGTCCGCCACCCTGACGGCCGAGGCGGCCGCGGAGGACGAGGCCGAGGTCTCGGAGTCGTCCGAGGCCACCGCGGAGGCAGCCGCGGACGAACCCGCCGAGGCCGCGGCCGGCGAGGGCGTGGAGATTCCGAAGCAGCAGTCTGCGGAGGAGGCGGCGGACAACGAGGCCGGTGAGGGCGCCCGCAAGTAGGCTGATGTAGAAATGTACTCCGCACGGTCCCCGAGTCGAGGGCGTATCACCGACCCCGAGACGAGGGCAGAGGGAAGGTGACCACATGGGCTTCCTGGACAACCTGAAGGCCAAGCTGGCCCCCGCCAAGGACAAGGTCTCGGACTTCGCGCAGCAGCACGAGGACAAGATCGGGCAGGGGCTCGAAAAGGTCGCCAAGACGGTCGACGACAAGACCAAGGGCAAGTACAGCGACAAGATCGAATCGGGTACCGGGAAGGCGAAGGAAGCCCTGGACCGGATCGCGCACAAGGACGACGACGGGAAACCGCCGACGGCGTCCTGATCACCTCGGGGACGGCCGCGGAGCACTTGGGCTCCGCGGCCGTCCCCGTGTGCTGTCCCAGGTGCCTGCGTTGCCTTCGTTGCCTTCGGGCGGGTGCCCGGCCGCGCGTGTCGCCCCGTCAGGACCAGACGGCGACGAAGTACCCCACGCCGTAGGGCGCGTCGTCGTACAGCAGTCGGCCCGCCAGATCCGTGCCCTCGGCGGCGCCCGCGAGGACCTGCCAGGGGGCCCGGCCGGCGGCCTTCAGCTCGTACGCGAGCTCGGTGTCCAGCGCCATCAACGCGCGCGTGTCGGCGGCGCCCAGCGCGTTCGCCACCCCTTCGTCGAAGGCGGCCGCGCGTTCGTCCAGGTAGCCGGGGGCCTTCAGGGTGCGGCAGGCACTGCCGTCGCCCATGACGAGCAGGGCCACCCGGTCGGCCCTGCCCCCTAGTTCACGGCCCGCCGTCGCGCAGCGCACCGCTTCCAGCGGCTCGCCGACGCCCAGGCCCTCCACCGGCGCGTCCGACCAGTCGGCGCGTTCGAGCAGCCACGCGGCGACGGCAAGGGAGGACGGCAGCTCCCGCTCCTCGCGCGCGTCGGCGTCGGGTTCCGAGGCGCCGAGCCGGACCCGCAGGTCGACCCCGAAGCCCGCGAAGGACCCGGGTGCGCCCTGCGGATGCGGCCCGCGCCCGTCCTGGTCGGCGGGACCGACCACGACCAGCAGATCGGGCCGGGAGGCGGCGAGCAGCCCGACCGCGTCGGCACAGGCGGCCCGCGCCGCGTCGAGCTCGGGCGCGGCACCGGCGGCGACCGCGGGCACCAGAAGCGGCGGACAGGGGCAGACGGCGGCGGCTACGAGCATGATCCGCAGCGTAGTGGGTGCGCCCGCGCCGCCGCGCGGTATGGCCACCGGGAACCGGCCACGCGCGCGGGGGTGACGGCCGCGGAACCACGCCTACGCGCGCATGGCGACCGCCTCCCGCAAACGGCCACGCGCGCGTAGGCGTGGCCTGGCTCCAGGGCCGCGGCTACGCGCGCGTGAAGAGGTACTGCCGTACCGACTTATCGATGAGGCGACCTACCGCCGTCAGAGGACGCTGCAACCGCGCGTCGCCGCCGGCAGCGGCTCGGGGACGCCGATCTTCGGCAGGCCCAGCAGGACTCCGGCGGGCTGCGCCGGGGCGGCATTGCGCTTCTCCCACGCGTCGCCCGCGCGGGTGCGGCGCACGGCCGCCGTCGGGCCCTCGGCGAGCAGGTGGTGCGGGGCGGCGTAGGTGATCTCGACGGTCACCACGTCACCGGGGCGCACGTCCTGCTCCGGCTTGGTGAAGTGGACCAGCCGGTTGTCGGGGGCGCGGCCGGAGAGGCGGTGCGTGCTGCCGTCCTTGCGGCCCTCGCCCTCGGCGACCATGACCTCCAGGGTGCGGCCGACCTGCTTCTTGTTCTCCTCCCAGGAGATCTCCTCCTGGAGGGCGACCAGACGCTCGTAACGCGCCTGCACGACCTCCTTGGGGATCTGCCCGTCCATGGTCGCCGCGGGCGTGCCGGGGCGCTTGGAGTACTGGAAGGTGAAGGCGTTCGCGAAGCGGGCCTCGCGGACCGCGTGCATGGTCTGCTCGAAGTCCTCCTCGGTCTCGCCGGGGAAGCCCACGATGATGTCGGTGGAGATGGCCGCGTGCGGAATGGCCGCGCGGACCTTCTCGATGATCCCGAGGAAACGCTCCTGCCGGTACGAGCGGCGCATCGCCTTCAGGACCGTGTCCGAGCCGGACTGCAGCGGCATGTGCAGCTGCGGCATCACGTTCGGGGTCTCGGCCATCGCGGCGATCACGTCGTCCGTGAAGTCGCGCGGGTGCGGCGAGGTGAAGCGGACCCGCTCCAGGCCCTCGATGTTCCCGCAGGCGCGCAGCAGCTTGGAGAACGCCTCGCGGTCGCCGATGTCCGAGCCGTACGCGTTGACGTTCTGGCCGAGCAGGGTGATCTCGGAGACGCCCTCGGCGACCAGCGCCTCGACCTCGGCGAGGATGTCGCCGGGACGGCGGTCCTTCTCCTTGCCGCGCAGCGCCGGGACGATGCAGAAGGTGCAGGTGTTGTTGCAGCCGACGGAGATGGAGACCCAGGCGGCGTAGGCGGACTCGCGGCGGGTCGGCAGCGTCGAGGGGAACGCCTCCAGCGACTCGGCGATCTCGACCTGCGCCTCTTCCTGGATGCGGGCGCGCTCAAGGAGCACCGGCAGCTTGCCGATGTTGTGCGTGCCGAAGACGACGTCGACCCAGGGCGCCCGCTGCACGATGGTGTCGCGGTCCTTCTGGGCGAGGCAGCCGCCGACGGCGATCTGCATCCCGGGCCGCTTCGTCTTCATCGGGGCGAGCCGGCCGAGATTGCCGTACAGCTTGTTGTCGGCGTTCTCCCGCACCGCGCAGGTGTTGAAGACGACGACGTCGGCGTCACCGTCGGCGCCCTCGGGCGCGCGTACGTAGCCCGCGTCCTCCAGGAGGCCCGACAGCCGCTCGGAGTCGTGCACGTTCATCTGGCACCCGTAGGTGCGCACCTCGTACGTTTTCAAACCCTCTACCTCGCTCATCTCGTACACCAGGGTACGAGGTCGCGACCGCCCGCCGCCCCGCATTGCCCGACCGGGGGCCTGGCCATTACGGGGAGTGAGCTGGCAGGATCGCGCCATGCTCCAGGCCCTCCCCCGCGTCAGCCGCCGCCGTGCCCTCCAGGGGGCGGTAGCCGCCCTGGTGGTGTTGGGGATGCTGCTGTGGTGGCTGCTGCCCTTCGGGGCGTCCCAGCCGTCGGGGACGATCACGTTCAGTACGGGCGTACGGACCGGTGTCTACCAGCGTTACGGGGAGCTCCTTCAGCGGGCGCTCGCCGACGATCTGCCCGATGTGCGGATCAAGCTGCAGACCAGTGAGGGCTCCCAGCAGAACCTCCAGCGGGTGGCCACCGGTCAGGCCGACTTCACCATCGCCACCGCCGACGCCGTCGACAAGTACCGCCGCGACGGCAGCCCCGGCGCCGACCGACTGCGCGGCTGCGCCCGGCTGTACGACGACTACGTCCAGCTGGTGGTGCCGCGTGACTCACCGGTGCGCACGACGGCGGACCTGCGCTCCCGGCGGGTCGGTGTCGGCCAGGCGGGCTCCGGGGTGCGGCTGCTCGCGGACCGGCTGCTGACGGCCGCCAAGCTGGACCCGGCCCGGGACATCACCCCGGTCTCGGCGGGCATCGACACCATGCCGGACCTGCTGCGCAGCGGGAAGATCGACGCGTTCTTCTGGTCCGGCGGGCTGCCCACCTCGGCGGTGCGGCTGCTGTCCGAGGAGGACCAGATCCGGCTCGTGCCGCTGGACGACCTGGTCGCCGCGCTGCACGCGGAGGACGGCACCACCGGCTTCTACCGGCCCGCGACCATGCCCGCCGACGCCTATCCGCAGGCCCAGCGCGGCACCGCCGTACCGACGATCGCCATAGCGAACCTGCTCGTCACCACCGACCGCACCGACGCGGGGCTGACCGAGGAGTTCACCCATACGGTGATCCGCAGCCGGGACGTGATCGGCCGCGAGGTGCACGCCGCCCAGCTCGTGGATCTGCGCACCGCCATCTACACGGACCCTCTGCCGCTGCACGACGGTGCCCGCCGCTATTACCTGTCGGCCAAGCCGTAAACCCGCATTGCCCGACGAAAACGGCGGGCCTGGATTCAGCCCGTCGATGAGGTGCGCGGCACGCTGACCGTCACCCGCAGGCCGTGCGGCTCGTTGTGGGCGTACGCGATGGTGGCGTCGCCCGCGGCGAGCAGCGTGCGGGAGATGGACAGGCCAAGGCCCGAGCCCTTCACGTTCTGGTGGCGGCCCGCGCGCCAGAAGCGGTCGCCGATCCGGCTCAGCTCGTCGTCGGACAGGCCCGGACCGCGGTCGGTCACCGTGATCCGGGAGAACTCGCCGTCGGCCGCGACGGCGACGCTGACCTCCTCACCCGCCGGAGTGAACTTCAACGCGTTGTCGATGACGGCGTCCAGCGCGCTGGAGAGCGCCACCGGGTCCGCCCACCCGGTGACGGCGGCCCGCTTCTCGACCAGGTGGACGCCCCGGTCCTCGGCGAGCGGGCGCCATGCCTCGACCCGCTCGCCCGCCAGCGCGCCCACATCGGTCAGCCGGAGGTCCGCCTCGGCGTGCTCGGCCAGCGCCAGGCCCAGCAAGTCGTCGAGGACCTGGGCCAGGCGCTTGCCCTCGGCCTGCACGGAGGCGATCTCCTCGTTGCCCTCGGGGAGTTCGAGCGCGAGGAGCTCGATGCGCAGGAGCAGCGCGGAGAGCGGGTTGCGCAACTGGTGGGAGGCGTCGGCGACGAAGGCGCGCTGCTGGTCCAGTACGTCCTCGACGTTGTCCGCCATCTCGTTGAACGACCGGGCCAGCCTTCTGAGTTCCGGGGGTCCGCCGGCCGCCGCGACCCGCGACTTCATCCGTCCGGTCGCTATGCCGTGGGCGGCCGCGTCCAGGACCCGTACGGGCCGCAGCACCCAACTGGTCAGTCGGAAGGCCGCGCCGACCGCGAGCAGCATCGCCGCCACCTCGCCCGCCGCGATCAGCAGCCAGGACCGCAGCACGCGCGAACGCATGTGCCCGGTGGGCGAGTCGGTGACCACCACCGCGATCACATCGCCCTCCCGTACGACCGGGGAGGCCACCACGAGGCGTCCGCGCTGCCACGGCCACACCTGGGGCGGGTCGTGGCTGCGGCGGCCCGCCAGCGCCTCCTGGAAGGCGTCGCCGCCCTTGCTGTCGTCCGGCACGCCCCAGTCGCCGGGCGAGCTCGCCATGGCGACGCCGTTGCGGAAGAACACGCCCGCGCGGATCCCGTACAGGTCGTGGTAGCGGGCGAGTTCCTCCACCAGCGTGGTGAGCCGCTCCTTGCTGCTGGGGTCCTTGTCGTCGGCGGCGCTGACGAACTGGGCGAGCGCCGAGAAGCGGGCGGTGTCGTCGATGCGGTCGACGACCACCTTCTGCTGCTCGGCGGCGGCCACACTGATCGCGAGCGGGAAGCCCAGCGCCATCAGGACGAGCGCGAGCAGGAAGATCAGCAGCGGGAGAAGTCGGGCGCGCACCGCGGACGTCGGGCCTTACAGCGCGGCCGGTGCGACGAGCCGGTAGCCCACGCCGCGCACGGTCTCGATCAGGGCGGGCATCCGCAGCTTGGAACGCAGGGACGCGACATGCACTTCCAGGGTGCGCCCGGTCCCCTCCCAACTGGTGCGCCACACCTCGCTGATGATCTGCTCGCGCCTAAAGACCACCCCGGGCCGCTGCGCGAGCAGCGCGAGCAGGTCGAACTCCTTGCGGGTGAGCTGGACGCTCTCGCCGTCGACGCTGACCCGGCGGGTCGGCAGCTCGATGTGGACCGGCCCGAGCCGCAGGGCCACGGCGGGCAGCGCCCCGGTGTCCTCGCCCGCCGTGGTGCGCCGGCTGACCGCGTGGATACGGGCCAGGAGCTCGCCGGTGTCGTACGGCTTGACAACGTAGTCGTCGGCGCCGAGGTTCAGCCCGTGGATGCGCGAGCGGACGTCCGCGCGCGCGGTGACCATGATCACCGGGATGGCGGTGCGCTTGCGGATCTTGCCGCAGACCTCGTAGCCGTCCTGGTCGGGCAGTCCGAGGTCGAGCAGGACGACCGCGAAGGGGTCCTTGGGCGCGCGGTCGTCGGGCAGCAGCGCCCGCAGCGCCTCCTCGCCGTTGCGCGCGTGCACCACGGCGAAGCCGTGCTTGGCGAGCACGGCGGACAGGGCCGCGGCGACATGGTCGTCGTCCTCGACGAGCAGCAGTCTCATCGTCCCCCCTTCCGTGGTCCCCGCCAGGCATGTACCCCCGCATCCACGCCCATCCCGGCGGTGTGAGTCAAGGGGGCGCCCACCGGAGCGCGGTATCCGTTACGCAGCCGGTATTGCATCGCGCGCCCCCTTCACGGAGAGTGCCACCCCGCTACCCGATCGTGATGCTCAAGTTCCGCTCAGATGTGATGACGCTGGTCGTGGCGGCGCATTACGTTCCTCCCCAACCAAGGAAGAGCGGAGCTGGAAAGCCGATGAGCGGAGTATCAGTGGCCAAGGACGCCGAGGACGCCGTACCCGCGTCGGGCGACCTGGTCGTGCTGAGCAACGTCAACAAGCACTTCGGCGCGCTGCACGTGCTCCAGGACATCGACCTGACGATCGCGCGCGGCGAGGTCGTGGTGGTGATCGGGCCCTCCGGGTCCGGCAAGTCCACCCTGTGCCGCACCATCAACCGCCTGGAGACGATCGACTCCGGGGCGATATCGATCGACGGGAAGCCGCTCCCCCAGGAGGGCCGCGAGCTGGCCCGGCTCCGCGCCGACGTCGGCATGGTCTTCCAGTCGTTCAACCTCTTCGCGCACAAGACCGTGCTGGAGAACGTCATGCTGGGCCAGACCAAGGTCCGCCGGACGGAGAAGAAGCAGGCCGAGGAGAAGGGCCGCGCGCTGCTCGACCGGGTCGGCGTCGGCACCCAGGCGGACAAGTACCCCGCGCAGCTCTCCGGCGGCCAGCAGCAACGCGTCGCCATCGCGCGCGCGTTGGCGATGGACCCGAAGGTCATGCTCTTCGACGAGCCCACCTCGGCGCTCGACCCCGAGATGATCAACGAGGTCCTCGAGGTCATGCAGCAGCTGGCGCGCGACGGCATGACGATGATCGTCGTCACCCATGAGATGGGCTTCGCCCGCTCCGCCGCCAACCGGGTCGTGTTCATGGCCGACGGCCGGATCGTCGAAGAGGCCGCGCCCGACCAGTTCTTCAGCAACCCCCGCAGCGACCGGGCCAAGGACTTCCTGTCGAAGATCCTCCACCACTGAGGCGCGCGCTTCTTCAAAGAAGCGACTGCCCCGGGCAGCTCCGCCGCCACGACGTCACCGCCGGCGGCCCCACGACCTGAGTGTTTCAAGCGATACGTAGGGATGTTCACATGAAGCTCCGCCAGTCCGCCGCCGTCGCGGCGATCGCTGTGCTCGCGCTGACCGCGACCGCCTGCGGCGGCAAGTCCGGCTCCGCGGGCGACAAGCAGGCCGCCAAGCCCGGCCAGTCGGGTGCCCCGCAGCTGCCCACGTACACGGTCGCCAAGGACGTCACCCTCGACTCCCCGACCTTCAAGGCCGCCAAGGCCCGCGGCAAGCTGGTCATCGGCTCCAAGGCCGACCAGCCGTACCTCGGCTTCGAGGACCAGTCGACCAAGGTGCGCTCCGGGTTCGACGTCGAGATCGCCAAGATGATCGCCGCCGACCTGGGCTTCACGGCCGACCAGATCGAGTGGAAGACCGTCGACTCCGGCATCCGCGAGACCGCGATCTCCAAGGGCCAGGTCGACTACTACGTCGGTACGTACACGATCAACGACAAGCGCAAGAAGCTGGTCGGTTTCGCGGGCCCGTACTACAAGGCGGGCGCCGACCTGCTGGTGCGCAAGGACGAGACGGCGATCACCGACAAGTCGACCGTCAAGGGCAAGAAGGTCTGCTCGATCGTCGGCTCCACCCCGCTCCAGGAGATCAAGAAGCCGGAGTACGGCGCGAAGGTCGTGGAGCTCGCCAAGTACTCCGACTGCGTACAGCAGTTGCTCACCAAGCAGGTCGACGCGGTCACCACCGACGACGCGATCCTCAAGGGCTACGCCGCCGCCAACTCCGGCAAGCTCAAGGTGACCGGCCACCCGTTCACGCAGGAGCCGTACGGCATCGGCATGAACAAGGACGACAAGGCGCTGCGCGACTTCATCGACAGCGCCATCGAGAAGCACGTCCAGGACGGCACCTACAAGAAGATCTACGAGGCGACGCTCGGCCTGTCCAACGCCACCTACGTCGACCCGCCGGCCGTCCAGCGCTACTGACCCCACCCGCTGCCGAAGCGCCCTCTACGCGCGCGTAGAGGGCGCTGACGGCCCTGCCCGCCCAGCCGACGCCCGCCGACGCGGAGACCTCATGAACGTACTGCTCGACAACTTCTCGGAATTCCGTGACGGCTTCATAGGAACCGTGGAGATCACCGCCGTCAGTTCGGTCATCGCGCTGGTCCTCGGCCTGCTGCTGGCCGGATTCCGGGTCTCTCCGGTGCCGCCGCTGCGGTTCTTCGGCACCGCCTGGGTGACGCTGCTGCGCAACACCCCGCTGACCCTGCTCTTCCTGGTGTTCTTCTTCGTCGTGCCGGAGATCTTCTTCCCCGGCATGGACCCGTTCCTGCTCGGCTCGCTCGCCCTCGGCTTCTACACCGCCTCCTTTGTGTGCGAGACCGTCCGCTCGGGCATCAACACCGTCCCGCTGGGCCAGGCCGAGGCCGCCCGCTCGATCGGGATGTCGTTCACGCAGACCCTGCGTCTGATCGTGCTGCCGCAGGCCACCAGGACCGTCATCCCGCCGCTGAGCTCGATCTTCATCGCGCTCACCAAGAACTCGGCGATCGCCGGCGCCTTCAGCGTCACCGAACTCTTCGGCTGGCAGAAGCTGATGAGCGACCAGGGCTACGGCATCACGTCCCTCTTCGTCTGGGTCGCCCTCGGCTACCTGGTCGTCACCTTCGCCATCAGCGGCGCCTTCCGCCTGCTGGAGAGCCGTATGGAGGTCGCCCGATGAGCGCCAGCGTTCTCTACGACGCCCCGGGCCCCAAGGCCGTCGTACGCAACCGGATCTACGCCGTCGTCGGCTCCCTCGCCATCGTCGCGCTGCTCGCGGTCAGCGTCGTACGGCTGAAGGACAAGGGCCATCTCGCCCCCGAGATGTGGGACATCTTCAACTACGCGGGCATCCGGCAGAACATCGCCGACGGCGTCGTCGCCACCCTGAAGGCCTTCGGCCTGGCGGCCGTCGGGTCGCTGGTGCTCGGCGTGCTCCTCGCGGTCGCCCGGCTCTCCGACCACCGACCCGTCCGCTGGGCCGCGACGGCGTTCGTCGAGCTCTTCCGCTCCATCCCGCTGCTGATCACGATCTACGCCGTCTGGGTCGGATTCCTCACCGACTACTCGATGTGGGCCCTCGCGCTCGGCCTGTCGATCTACAACGGCTGCGTCCAGGCCGAGGTGCTGCGGGCGGGCGTCAACTCGGTGCCCAAGGGCCAGCGCGAGGCGGCGTACGCACTCGGCATGAGCAAGACGCAGGTCATGACCAGCGTGCTGATCCCGCAGGCGGTCCGGGCGATGCTGCCGACGATCATCAGCCAGCTGGTGGTCACGCTCAAGGACACCTCGCTCGGCTTCATCATCCTGTACCCCGAACTGCTCCAGACGGCCCGGCTGATCGCCAGCAACACGCAGGTCAACGGCCAGTACCCGTATGTCTCGACGATCGTCGTCATCGGCACCATCTACGTGGCGATGTGCCTGGCGCTCTCCGGGCTCGCCACCTGGATCGAGCGGCGCGGGCGGCGCGCCAAGACCGGTATCACGATGGGCGCGGCCGCCGCTCCCGTGACCGCCGCCGACCCGGTCGGCGCCATCGCGGGCGCCGGGGCGGGAGTGCCCGACGGGCCTGGTGGTACGACGAACTGACGGTATGTGAGGCAGTGGCGACCGCGTCACTGCCGCCGTCACTTGACGCAAGCACCCGCAGTGGGTTGCATACGTTCTGTGATCGTGCACCGGGTCCCCAGCGCCACCTGCCAGCCGTCCCGACGGGCCGGAGGGGACGCGCCGTGGACCCGGTGATCGTCGTCGGCGCGGGCCCGGTCGGACTGGCGCTCGCCCTCTCGCTCGCCGCCCAGGGCGTGCCCAGCGTCGTCCTGGACGAGGGCTCCGGCCACGAGGAGACCCGACCGGCCCGTACGGCCGTCCTGCGGCCCGACACGGCCGCGTTCGCCGAATGCCTCGGCAGCGCCACGGTACGCGACGAGAGCGCCCGCTGGACGGGCTGGCGGGCCATGCGCCGGGGCCATCTGCAACGACAGGTCTCCTTCGGAGACGGTCACGACGGCGGCCCGTCCCCGGTCCACCTGCCGCAGCACGCCCTGACCCGCGGGCTGCGCGACGCCGCGGCCGCCTCCGGCCTCGTCCGGGTGGTGCCGCACAGCCGCCTTGACGCGCTGGAGCAGGACGAGAGCGGTGTCGCCGCGCACTCCGTGGGGCCGGACGCGACCTGGTGGCGCGGCAGTTACCTGGTGGGCTGCGACGGCGCCCGCTCCACCGTGCGCAAGCTCCTGGACATCCGTTTCGCCGGTCGTACGGCGGTGGAGCGCCAGGCCGTGGTGGCGCTGCGGACCGAACTGCCGTGGCCCCAGGAGGCGTTGCTGCACCGGCTGCCGCCCTGGCGCACCGGTGGCGACGAGGTGTCCGCCCGGCCGCTGCCGGACGGGGTGTGGCGCATCGACTGGCTGCTGCCGCCGCGCGCCGAACTGGTCACGCCGGACGCGCTGTTGGGCCGGCTGCGCGACACCCTGGCCGGCTGGTGCGGCACGACGCCGCCGTTCGAGCTGCTCGACACCGGTGTGTACACGCTGCACCACCGCCTCGCCCGGCGCTGGCGGGTACGCCGCGCCTTCCTCGCCGGGGACGCCGCGCATCTGCTGGGCGCGGTGGGCATCCAGGGGCTCGACGAAGGGCTGCGGGACGCCGCGAACCTGGCCTGGAAGCTCGCCCAGGCCTGGCACCACGGGGCGTCCGAGGTGCTGCTCGACAGCTACCAGACCGAGCGGCGCGCGAGCGTGGCCGCCCGGCTGCGCGCCGCCGACCAGGCGCTGCCGGTGCTGCGCGGCGGTGGCGGGCTGCGCGCGTACATCCCGGGCACCGCGCGCGCCCACGACGCGCTGCTCGCGGACGGCCACTTGGGGCACGGCCCGCTCGGCGCGCCCCCCTCCTACCCGCACTCCCCCCTCGCACCCCCACCCGCCGAGGCGCACACACCGGTCGGCACGGCGCCGGGGGCGCCCGTCGAGGACGTACCGGTGACGGCGCCGGACGGCTCCACCGTGGCGCTGCGCGAACGGCTGGGCCGGGGGCGGCTCCTGGTGGTCCTGATCGCACCCGGCACCGGCGTCTGGGACCGGCGGCACTGGCTGACCGCCGGGGTGATGCCGCGCCTGGCGGCGGCGGTCGGCTCGCTGCCCGCGGACGCCGAGCTGCTGGTCGCCGAGGAGTACCCGGGCGCGGCCGCCCACTCGGTGCTGCTCGTCCGCCCCGACGGCCATCTGGTGGCCGCGTTCGGCGGGGTGTGGCCGGCCGAGCTGTACACGGCGGCGGACGCGGCGCGCGGCGGATCCCTCGCCCACGCGCGCGTGGAGGACCGTACGGCGGACGTCAATTGACCATCGCGGGCACGCATGGTGTACTCCGAAACGTGACCGACACCGATGTGCGCCTGTGGCGGAGGGTCCATATGGACCTCGTCCGTTACGCGGGCTGCGTGTGTCGCCCGTCCTGCTGATTCGCCCTCTCCTTCTCGCGCCGCCGGGCCGCTGTCCGGCGTACGCGCGTTCTCGCGAACTCTCCAGGACGGTCCTCCGTGTCACCTTCCCCGCACTCCCCCACGCCCGGTTCCGCCTCCGTGACGCTGCCGTCCGGGCCGAGCCAGGCGGATCTGCTCGACTTCGCCCGCCGCACCGCCGCCGACGCCTCGCTGGTGGCCTCCCTGCCGCTCGATCCGCAGGGCCGGACCTGGATCCGGCTCGACGGTCCCGGTGGCAGCGAGGCGTGGCTGATCGGCTGGCCGCCCGGCACCGGCACCGGCTGGCACGACCACGGCGGCTCGCACGGCGCCTTCGCCACGGCGGCGGGCACGCTCAGGGAGGAATCCCTGGCGGCCAGGTTGCCGACCGAGGGATGGAAGACGCTGGAACTCGCGGAGGACCTCGACCGTTCACGGAGTGTGGCGGCCGGAACGGGGCGAGCGTTCGGACCGCACCATGTGCACGAGGTCCGCAACGAGTCGACGACCGAGCACACCGTCTCGGTCCACGCCTACTATCCGCCCCTGCCGCTGATCCGGCGCTACAGCCGTACGGGCGCGGTGCTGCGCCTTGAGCAGGTCGAGCGCCCGGAGGACTGGCAGTGAGCGGAGCGAGTGAACGGCCGCTGGGAATCGACGAGTTGCTGGACCGGGTCCGCGACGGCCTCGACCGGATCGGCGCCCGGCAGGCGTACGACGCCGCGCGGGCGGGCGAGGCGCTGCTCGTCGACATCCGCTACGCGGCGCTGCGCGAGCGGGACGGGCTGATCCCCGGCGCGCTCGTCGTGGAGCGCAATGAGCTGGAGTGGCGCCTGGACCCCCAGGGCAGCCACCGCGCCCCCGAGGCGACCAGCCATGACCTCCGGGTCGTGGTGATCTGCAACGAGGGCTACGCGTCGAGCCTCGCGGCCGCGTCCCTGCGCCAGTTGGGCCTCCACCGCGCCACGGACCTGGTGGGCGGCTTCCAGTCCTGGCGCGCCGAGGGCCTGCCGGTGGTGGCACCGGAGGGCTGAGGGGCGCTGTCTGAGGGCGGCGGCCCCGGCTCGGGCGGGCCGAAGCCCGGCGTGGCTGCCGGAGGCCCGTCCTCCGTCCCGGCGCGGGTAGGCCCCAGGCCCCCCGCTGGGCCCCGCCCCCCTCAGTACGTCTCGTACAAGTCGTCCGACGCCTCGCCCTCGGCCTCCAGGGCCTGGCGGACGACCCGTAGGGCCATGCCTTCCGGGTAGCCCTTGCGGGCCAGCATGCCCGCAAGGCGGCGGATACGGCGGTCGCGGTCCAGGCCCCGGGTGGAGCGGAGCTTGCGGGCCACCAGCTCCCGCGCGGTCTCCTCCTCCTGGTCGGAGTCGAGCTGCCCGACCGCCTCGTCGACGACCGAGGACTCCACCCCCTTGGTGCGGAGCTCGCGCGCCAGGGCACGGCGGGCGAGGCCGCGCCCGTGGTGGCGGGACTCCACCCAGGCGTCGGCGAACGCCGCGTCGTTGATCAGCCCGACCTCCTCGAAGCGCGAGAGCACCTCCTCGGCGACCTCGTCGGGGATCTCCCGCTTCTTCAGGGCGTCGGCCAGTTGCTTACGGGTCCTGGGCTGCCCGGTGAGCAGGCGCAGACAGATCGCCCGCGCCCGCTCGGCCGGGTCCTGCGGCGGCGGTTCCTTCTCGGCCCTCGACGAGTCGGCACCGCCCTCGGTCCCCGCCGGGCCGGCCCGTCGGGAGCCGGCCCGCCCCGGGCCCGGCCGCTCGGACCGGGCCCGCTCGGGACCCGCTCCGTCCGGCTCGGCCCATTCGGTCCTGCGTGTCATGGCCTAGCTCTTGGCAGCGGCGGCCTTGGCCGTCTTGGCCTTGGTGGCGGGAGCGGGCACGGATGCCGCCTCCGCCTCCGGGGCTCCAGCCGCGTCCTGGCCGGGCTCGGCCTTCGGCTCCTCGGGCCGGACGCCGACGCCCAGCTTCTCCTTGATCTTCTTCTCGATCTCATTGGCGAGATCGGGGTTGTCCTTCAGGAAGTTGCGCGCGTTCTCCTTGCCCTGGCCGAGCTGGTCGCCCTCGTACGTGTACCAGGCGCCGGCCTTGCGGACGAAGCCGTGCTCGACGCCCATGTCGATCAGGCCGCCCTCACGGCTGATGCCCTGGCCGTACAGGATGTCGAACTCGGCCTGCTTGAAGGGCGGCGCGACCTTGTTCTTGACGACCTTGACGCGGGTGCGGTTGCCGACCGCGTCGGTGCCGTCCTTCAGCGTCTCGATACGGCGGATGTCGAGGCGCACCGAGGCGTAGAACTTGAGCGCGCGGCCACCGGTCGTGGTCTCCGGCGAGCCGAACATCACGCCGATCTTCTCGCGGAGCTGGTTGATGAAGATCGCGGTGGTCTTGGACTGGTTCAGCGCACTGGTGATCTTCCGGAGCGCCTGGGACATCAGACGGGCCTGCAGACCCACGTGCGAGTCGCCCATCTCGCCCTCGATCTCCGCGCGCGGCACGAGGGCCGCGACGGAGTCGATGACGATGAGGTCGAGGGCGCCGGAGCGGACCAGCATGTCGACGATCTCCAGAGCCTGCTCGCCGTTGTCCGGCTGGGACAGGATCAGGTTGTCGATGTCGACGCCGAGCTTCTTCGCGTACTCGGGGTCGAGCGCGTGCTCCGCGTCCACGAACGCGACCTGGCCGCCGGCCTTCTGCGCGTTCGCCACCGCGTGCAGCGTCAGGGTCGTCTTACCGGAGGACTCCGGTCCGTACACCTCCACCACTCGGCCGCGCGGCAGCCCGCCGACGCCGAGCGCCACGTCGAGCGCGGTCGACCCGGTGGGGATGACCTCGATGGGCTCGTTCGGCCGCTCGCCCAGGCGCATCACCGCGCCCTTGCCGAATTGCCGTTCAATCTGTGCGAGCGCGGCGTCCAGCGCCTTCTCGCGGTCGGTTCCTGCCATGGGTTCCACCCGGTTTGCTTGAGTCGATCGCTTCACGTCAAAGACGCTAACCCCTGCCACTGACAATGGGCCCCGGAGTCCCTCCCGGCCTGTGGATAACTCCGCCGTCGAACCGGCGGAACCCAAGCAAACACAGGGCCCTGACTCCATCTGAATGGATGTTCGATTTTGGTGTCAAGCGCACCACGCGGCACGCCCGACCCCGCCGCGACCCTCGGTCCGGGCTCGTGGAAGGCCCCCGGCTCAGACCCCGTCGCCGCCGGTCGGCGACACCGGCTGGGCGGCCCCGTCCCGCCCCAGCGCCCGCCGCAGCCGCGCCGACGCCGAGTCCCCACCGCGCACGCGCGGCTCGCGCCTGCCGTGCACCCGCGGGTCGTCCGTCACGTCGTAGCGCTTCACATAGGCGCCCAGGAACGCCTGGAGCGTCGCGACCGCCGGGATCGCGATCAGCGCGCCCACCGCGCCCATCAGCGCGGTGCCCGCGATGACCGAGCCGAAGGCCACCGCCGGGTGGATGTCGACGGTCCTGGCGGTGAGCTTGGGCTGCAGCATGTAGTTCTCGAACTGCTGGTAGACCACGACGAATCCGAGCACCCACACCGCGTACCAGGGGTCGACGGTGAAGGCGACCAGCATCGGCAGGGCGCCCGCCAGATACGTACCGATGGTGGGGATGAACTGGGAGACCAGGCCCACCCAGACGCCGAGCACCGGGGCGTACGGCACGCCCAGGATCTGCAGCAGGATGTAGTGCGCGACGCCGGAGATGAGCGCCATCAGACCGCGCGAGTAGAGGTAGCCGCCGGTCTTGTCGACCGCGATCTCCCAGGCGCGCAGCACCTCGGCCTGGCGGGCCGGCGGCAGCATGGAGCAGACGGTGCGCCGCAGTCGGGGCCCGTCCGCCGCGAAGTAGAACGAGAACAGGAAGATCGTCAGCAGCCGGAAGAGCCCGCCGAGGACGGTGGTCGAGACATCGAGCACACCGCTCGCGCTGTTCTGCACGTACTTCTGCAGCCAGTCCGAGTGCAGCACGCTGTCCTGCACCTCGACCCGGGAGAGGTCGGTGTGGAAGGTCTGGTTGACCCAGCTGATCACCGAGTCGAGGTACTTCGGGAAGTGCTCGACCATGTCGACGATCTGGCCCGCCAGCATCGAGCCGAGCAGCACGACGAACCCGACCGTGGCGAGGAACACCGCGAAGAAGACCAGGAAGGTGGCGAGCCCGCGGCGCATCCCGCGCGCGGACATCCGGCTGACGGCCGGCTCGACCGCGAGGGCGAGGAAGAACGAGATCAGAATGTTGATCAGCAGCCCGATGAGCTGGTGGAACGCCCAGCTGCCGAGCTGGAAGCAGGCGTAGAGCCCGAGCGCGAGCACGATGGCACGCGGCAGCCACCGGGGCATGTGCGCGGCGCCGCCGGTCCCGGGGACGGGCGGCGGTTCGGCGGTCCCGGCGCCCAGGGCCGCGCCGCCGTCCACGCGCGCGTCCTCGCCCGTGGCCGCGCGCGGAATGGCGCCCTCGGGCGCGACCGTCCGGCGCTCGTTTTCGGTCAAGCCGTCGGTCGGGCGGTCGGCCCGGCGGTCTGTCTGGGTGTCGCTGTCGTCAGTCGGTGCCACCCAGCAAGTCTCACCCATGCCGCAGACAGCGACTGTCAGGAGGCCTTTGTCAGGCCGGGGCCGGGGCGGTCGTCAGCGCTCGCGTGTCAGGCCGGAGCGGGTCGTCGTCACCGCAGGTGCGCGGGCACGTCCATGGCGGCGCACACGGCCCGCCAGACGTCCTTGGTCTCCCACCCCGCGTCGAGCGCCTGGTGCACGGTACGCCCGCCCAATTCGGCCATCACATGGTCGCGCGCGAAGGACTCGGCGTACCCCGCGCCGAAGTGGTCGGCCATCCGCTCCCAGAAAATCGTCAACCGCATGACCCCAGTATCCCGCCCCTGAGAGTGCAGCCGGGCCCGTCCCCCCTTGCCTGCGGCGCTGTGCGCCCTACGGTCGGACCATGGCCGGATCCGGAGCACCACCCTCGACTGTCCGCACCGCCCGCACGCCCCTCGCGCGCGCCGAGCACTTCGTGTGGCTGACGGCCCGCGTGCTGGAGCAGCGACGGTTCGCGTACCACTTCCTCGGCGGCGCCGCCGACGCGGTGGAGACCGCGCTCGCCGCCTACGAGAACGACGACGGCGGCTACGGGCACGCGCTCGAACCCGATCTGCGCGGCCCCGTCAGCCAGCCTCTGCACACCGCGCACGCGCTGCGCGTCCTCGACTCCGTAGGCCGTCTCAGCGGTCGGCGGGCCGAGCGGGTCTGCCGCTATCTGACGGGGGTCTCGGCGCAGGACGGCGCCCTGCCGGCGCTCCATCCGTCGCTGCGCGGCTACCCCTCGGCGCCGTTCGTCCAGGTCGTCGACGACCCGCCCAGCGAACTGCTGGCCACCGGTCCGGTGGTCGGGCTGCTCCACCGCAACCAGGTGTGGCACGCGTGGCTCTTCCGGGCCACGGACTTCTGCTGGGCGGCGGTCGAGGGGATGGAGAAGTCCCATCCGTACGAGATCGAGGCCGCGATCGCCTTCCTGGACGGCGTGCCCGACCGCGTGCGGGCCGAGGCGGCGGCGGACCGGCTCGGGCGCCTGGTGCGCGAGCAGCGGCTCGCGGTCCTCGATCCGGACCGGCTCGACGACTTCCCGGTCGCCCCCGGATACGCGCCGGGCGAGCACCACTTCCCGCACGACTACGCGCGCGTGCCCGAGTCACTGGCCCGCCGCTGGTTCACCGACACGGAGATGGCGCGCTCGCTCGACCACCTCGCGGCCGAGCAGCGCGAGGACGGCGGCTGGCCCATCCACTGGCGCGAGTGGGCGCCGGGCACGGCCCTGGAGTGGCGTCCGATCGTGACGGTCGAGGCGCTGCGGACCCTGCGCGCCCACGGCCGACCGATCGACTGACGGCGTACGCACCTGGTGCGGGTGCTGGCCGGCATGAGGCTCGACAGGCCCTAGCCGCCCAGTGCCCGCACACCAGCCGTCACCAGGACGGCGGCCCCGACGATGACCAGGAAGGGGGCGCGCAGCAGCAGGGCGACGGCTGCCGCCGCGAGACCCGCGCCCCTGGCGTCGAGCTCCAGGTGGTGGCCGGTGCTGAAGGTCTGCTGGGCGGTGAGGGCGGCGAGCAGCGCCACCGGCAGCAGTGCCGCGAGGCGTCTCACCAGTGGCCGCTCCAGCGCCCCGGCGGGGACGAGGAGCCCGAGCAGCTTGACGAGGTAGCAGCCGACGGCGGTGGCCGCGATCGCGATCCAGACAGTCAACGCCCCACTCCCTTCCCGAAGTTCCCGTCCGCGTTCGCGGAGTCTTCGGCACCGGAGGATTCCCCCGTGCGGGCGGGACCCCCGGCGCCCATCGCGTCCTCCACACGCGCGTCCATGCCGCGCCCCTTCAGGAAGAGCACGACGGGTGCGGCGAGCGCGGCCACCAGGACCGGCGCCCCGGCGGGCAGCACCGGCAGCAGTCCCAGCACCAGCAGCACGGCGACCCCGGCGGTGATGCGCTCGGTGGCGGTCGTGAGCATCGGCGCGAGCAGCGCCAGGAAGACGGCGGGGCTCGCCGCGTCCAGCCCCCACGCGTCGGTGTCGCCGATCGCCTCCGCACCCAGCGCCCCGCCCAGCGTCGTCAGGTTCCACAGCACGTAGAGCGTGAGCCCGGTGACGGTGAAGCCGATCCGCGCGGCCCTGCGGGTGGGCTGGGCGAGCGTCACCGCGGTCGTCTCGTCGATCACCCACTGGGCGGCGAACGGCCGCACCGCGCGCGGGAGCGCGAGCAGCTGCGAGAGCCGCAGCCCGTAGAACGCGTTGCGCACGCCGAGGAAGAACGCGCCGGCCGCGGCGGTGAACGGGTTGCCGCCCGCCGCCAGCGCACCCACCAGGGCGAACTGCGAGGCCCCCGTGAAGACGAGAAGGCTGAGCGCACACGTCTGCAGGACCGTCAGCCCCGACCCCGCCGAGGTCACACCGAAGGCGAAGCCGGACAGGCCCACGGCGACACCGACGCCGAGGGCGTCCCTGACGACGGCGGAGTCCGGCTTGGCCGCGCCCTGGGGGCGTATGTCTGGAAGTGCTGTCTGTTCTGCTGCCACGTCCCGGACGTTACGGGGGACCGCCCTCGACGTTCTTGTACGTTCTTGCGCGCTCCTCCCCGTACGGGCCGGGCCCGCGCTCCTGGCCCTCGTGGCTGTGCCGGGCGAAGGAGTGGCTGACGTAGCGGGCGCGGAGCAGATCGAGGCCGGGCAGCCCCGGGTACTGCCAGTGCCGTGCCCACTCCTCGGCCGCGTTCATACCCGCATTCTCGCAGCTGGGGGCCATTGTCAGTGGGTGGGTGCACGATGGGGACCATGGCACGGACAGCGCTGGACTCCTTCTCTCCCGCGACCAGGGGATGGTTCACGGGAGCCTTCACCGCGCCCACTGCCGCCCAGGAAGGCGCCTGGCGGGCGATCGCGGAGGGCTCGGACGTCCTGGTCGTCGCGCCGACGGGCTCGGGCAAGACCCTCGCCGCGTTCCTCGCCGCGCTCGACCGGCTGGCGGCCGTCCCGCCGCCCGCCGAGGCGAAGAAGCGCTGCCGCGTGCTGTACGTGTCGCCGCTGAAGGCGCTCGCGGTCGACGTCGAGCGCAATCTGCGCTCCCCGCTCACCGGTATCCGCCAGGAGTCGGTGCGCCTTGGCCTGCCCGAGCCGGAGGTGCGGGTCGGGATCCGTTCCGGGGACACCCCGCCCGCCGAGCGCCGCGCCCTGTCGACCCGGCCGCCGGACATCCTGATCACCACTCCCGAGTCGCTGTTCCTGATGCTCACGTCCTCGGCGCGCGAAGCCCTGTCGGGCATCGAGACGGTGATCCTGGACGAGGTGCACGCGGTCGCGGGCACCAAGCGCGGGGCCCATCTCGCGCTCTCCCTGGAGCGGTTGGACGAGCTGCTGACCAGGCCCGCCCGCCGGATCGGTCTGTCGGCGACGGTGCGTCCGGTGGACGAGGTGGCGCGCTTCCTCTCCCCGCAGCGCAAGGTGGAGATCGTCCAGCCGCCGTCCACCAAGGAGTTCGACCTGTCGGTGGTCGTGCCGGTGGAGGACCTGGGCGAGCTGGGCGGCTCCCCGGCGGCCGACGCGGACGAGGGCGCAGAGAAGCCGTCGATCTGGCCGCATGTCGAGGAGCGCATCGTCGACCTGGTCCAGGCACACCGCTCGACGATCGTCTTCGCCAACTCCCGCCGCCTCGCCGAGCGTCTGTGCAACCGGCTCAACGAGATCGCGTACGAACGGGCGGCAGCTGCGGCGCTCGACGCGGGCGAGACCGCCGTGCCGCTGGACGAGGCCCACTCCCCGGCCGAGATCATGGCCCAGTCGGGCGCCTCCAAGGGCGCGCCCGCCGTCCTCGCGCGCGCCCATCACGGCTCGGTCTCCAAGGAGCAGCGCGCCCTGGTCGAGGAGGATCTGAAGGCGGGCCGGCTGCCGGCGGTCGTGGCCACCTCCAGTCTTGAACTGGGCATCGACATGGGCGCCGTGGACCTGGTCGTCCAGGTCGAGTCGCCGCCCTCGGTCGCCTCCGGGCTCCAGCGGGTCGGCCGCGCGGGCCACCAGGTGGGCGCGGTCTCCACCGGAGTGGTCTTCCCCAAGTACCGGGGCGACCTGGTCCAGTCGGCGGTGGTCACCGAGCGGATGCGCTCCGGGGCCATCGAGTCGCTGCGGATCCCGTCCAACCCGCTGGACGTGCTGGCGCAGCAGCTGGTCGCCATGACGGCG
Source organism: Streptomyces sp. CBMA152 (assembly GCF_014596475.1). GTDB lineage: Bacteria > Actinomycetota > Actinomycetes > Streptomycetales > Streptomycetaceae > Streptomyces. The sequence goes on from NZ_MECJ01000024.1 coordinate 325,122, forward strand.
CTGGACAGCTGGCAGGTGGACGACCTCCTTGCGCTGGTCCGCCGGGCGGCGCCGTTCGCGGCACTTCCGGAGTCGGCGTTCACGGCGGTGCTCGACATGCTGGCGGGCCGCTATCCCTCCGACGCCTTCGCGGAGTTGCGCCCGCGCGTGGTGTGGGACCGGGTCGCGGGCACGGTCACCGGCCGCCCCGGCGCGCAGCGGCTGGCGGTCACCTCCGGCGGCACCATCCCCGACCGCGGCCTCTTCGGGGTCTTCCTGGCCGGCTCCGACCCCAAGAAGGGCGGCGGCCGGGTCGGCGAGCTCGACGAGGAGATGGTCTACGAGTCCCGGGTCGGCGATGTGTTCACTCTCGGGACGACGTCCTGGCGGATCCAGGACATCACGCGCGACCGCGTGCTGGTCCTGCCCGCCCCGGGCGTGCCGGGCAGGCTCCCCTTCTGGAAGGGCGACCAGCTGGGCCGCCCGCTCGAACTGGGGCGCGCGCTGGGCGCGTTCCTGCGCGAGGTCGGCTCGCTGACGCCGGAGGACGCCCGGCTGCGGCTGCTGAGCGCGGGCCTGGACGCGTGGGCGGCGGACAACGTGCTGGCCTACCTCGACGAGCAGCGCCGCGCCTGCGGCCATGTCCCCGACGACCGCACGATCCTCGTCGAGCGGTTCCGCGACGAGCTGGGCGACTGGCGGGTCGTCATCCACTCCCCCTTCGGGGCCCAGGTGCACGCGCCGTGGGCCCTGGCGCTCGGCGCCCGCCTCGCCGAGCGGTACGGCATGGACGCCCAGGTCATGCACGCCGACGACGGCATCGTGCTGCGGCTGCCCGACGCCGATCTGATGGGTCTGGACCTCCTCGACCAGGACCCCGGCCACCTCGACTCCACGTATGACAGCGAGCAGGCTCCCGTCGGCGCGGCGGACGCCGTCTTCGACAAGGGCGAGATCGAGCAGATCGTCACCGACCAGGTGGGCGGGTCCGCGCTGTTCGCCGCCCGCTTCCGCGAGTGCGCCGCGCGCGCGTTGCTGCTCCCCCGGCGCAACCCCGGCAAGCGCACCCCGCTGTGGCAGCAGCGCCAGCGGGCAGCCCAACTGCTTCAGGTGGCAAGCGAGTTCGGGTCGTTCCCGATCGTCTTGGAAGCGGTCCGCGAATGCCTCCAGGACGTCTTCGACGTGCCCGGTCTCACCGAGCTGATGGGCGATCTCGAAGCGCGCCGGGTCCGTCTGGTCGAGGTCACCACACCGGAGCCGTCGCCCTTCGCACGCTCGCTGCTCTTCGGTTACGTCGCCCAGTTCCTGTACGAGGGGGACTCGCCGCTGGCCGAGCGGCGGGCCGCGGCGCTCTCCCTCGACTCCCGGCTCCTGTCCGAGCTGCTGGGCCAGGCGGAGCTGCGCGAGCTCCTGGACGCCGATGTCCTGACCGAGCTGGAGCAGGAGCTCCAGTGGCTCACCGAGGACCGCCGGATCAAGGACGCGGAGGGCGTCGCCGACCTGCTGCGCGTCCTCGGCCCGCTCACCGACGCCGAGTTGGCCGCGCGCGGCACCGATCCGGCGTGGCCGCAGGAGCTCGCGGGCGCCCGTCGCGCCATTCGGGTGCGGGTCGGCGGCGCCGAGCACTGGGCGGCGATCGAGGACGCGGGACGGCTGCGCGACGCTCTCGGCACGGCACTGCCGGTCGGCGTCCCCGAGGCGTTCACCGAGCCGGTCAAGGACCCGCTCGGCGACCTCCTGTCGCGGTACGCGCGTACGCACGGCCCGTTCACCTCCGCCACCGCCGCCGCCCGGTTCGGCCTCGGCACCGCCGTCACCGACGGCGCGCTCCAGCGGCTCGCGGCGGGCGGGCGGGTGGTGCAGGGCGAGTTCCACCCGGCGGGGATCGGGCAGGAATGGTGCGACGCGACGGTGCTGCGCCGGCTGCGCCGCCGCTCGCTGGCCGCGCTGCGCCACGAGGTGGAGCCGGTGCCGCCCGCGGCGCTCGCCACGTTCCTGCCGCAGTGGCAGCATCTGGGCGCCAACAGTCTGCGCGGCATCGACGGACTGGCCCGGGCGATCGAGCAGTTGCAGGGCGCCGCCGTGCCCGCCTCCGCGCTGGAGAAGCTGATCCTGCCGTCCCGGGTCTCCGACTACGGCCCGGCGCTGCTCGACGAGCTCACCACCACGGGCGAGGTGCTGTGGGCCGGGGCGGGCGCGCTGCCGGGCAAGGACGGCTGGGTCTCACTGTTCGTCGCGGACGCCGCGCCCCTGCTGCTGCCATCGCCGCACCCCCTGGAGCTCACCGCGCTCCATGAGTCGGTGCTCACCGCGCTCGCCCCCGGATACGGGCTGTTCTTCCGCCAGATCGCCGACCAGGTTCGGGCCACCACCCATCCGGAGGCGACCGATCCGCAACTGGCGGACGCGCTGTGGGACTTGGCGTGGTCCGGACGGCTCACCAACGACACGCTCGCGCCGCTGCGGGCGCTCCTCGGCTCCGGCCGCACGGCCGGGTCCACCGCGCACCGCGCCAAACGGACGGTGCCGCGCGGGCGTTACGGGACGCTGACCGCGGCCGCGCGGCCCGCCTCGCGCACCGGACCACCGACCGTGTCGGGCCGCTGGTCCCTGCTCCCGGCCCGGGAGCCGGACCCCACCCACCGGGCCCACGCCCTGGCCCGCACCCTGCTGGACCGCCACGGCGTCGTCACCCGGGGCGCGGTCGCGGCCGAGGGGGTCGAGGGCGGCTTCTCGGCGACTTACCGGATCCTGGCGGCGTTCGAGGACAGCGGTCAGGCGCGGCGCGGCTATGTGGTCGAGGGGCTCGGCGCCGCCCAGTTCGCGATGGACGGGGCCGTGGACCGGCTGCGGGCGGCGGCCACCGCGCGCGACCGCGCCGAGGCCCGCCCGGTCGCGCGCGGGGTGGTGCTGGCGGCCGCGGACCCGGCCAACGCGTACGGGGCGGCGCTGCCCTGGCCCGAGCCGCCCGCCGGGGCCGGGCACAAGCCGGGGCGCAAGGCCGGGTCGATGGTGGTCCTGGTCGACGGCGAGCTCGCGCTCTACATGGAGCGCGGCGGCAAGTCCCTGTTGCTCTGGCCGACCGAGGCCGACGATCCTGCGCTGGTCGCGGCCGTCGAGGCGCTGGCGGGGGCTGCGCGGGCGGGTCGGCTGGGCACGGTGACGGTGGAGCGGGTCAACGGCGAGGCCGCGCTCACGTCGCCGCTCGCCCGCACGCTGGAATCGGCGGGGTTCGTCCCGACGCCGAGGGGGTTGCGGCTGCGGCCTTGATCCCCCACCCCGCCCCTCCCCGTAACCCTCCGGGGGTGGGGTGGAGGTGGCTCTCCCGGGGGCTGCGCCCCGGTTCCCGTTTGTCTGCGGGCCGTGCTGGGTCGCTCGCGCAGTTCCCCGCGCCCCTAAGGAGGGCCCGAAGGGCCCATCAAGGGGCGCGGGGAACTGCGCGACCAGCCCCCACCGGCGGCCAGCCGAAGAACCCGGCCGCCCGCCCAGGGCTTTCGGGAAGGGGCGGGGTGGGGAAAAGCACCCGCCGCAGGCGGCACCGCCCCGCAGACGAAACCCCGCCCCCCGGAGGGACAATGGCCCCATGCCCGAAGGAGACACGGTCTGGCAGACCGCTCGGCGGCTGGACGAGGCGCTGAGTGGGCGCACGCTGACCCGGTCCGACCTGCGCGTACCCCGCCTCGCCACCGTCGACCTCGCCGGACGCACCGTGCTGGACGTCACCCCGCGCGGCAAGCACCTGCTCACCCGGATCGAGGGCGGCCTCACCCTCCACTCGCATCTGCGGATGGAGGGCTCCTGGCGGGTGTTCGCGCCCGGCGAGCGGTGGCGCGGCGGGCGCGGGGACCAGATCCGGGCGATCCTCGCCACCGAAGACCGCACGGCCGTCGGATACCGGCTGGCCGTGCTCGACCTGCTCCGCACCCGCGACGAACACCGCGTCGTCGGCCACCTCGGCCCCGATCTGCTCGGACCCGACTGGGACCCGGAGCTCGCCCTGAGCAATCTGCTCCAGGACCCCGACCGCCCCCTCGGCGAGGCCCTGCTCGACCAGCGCAACCTCGCCGGTGTGGGCAACATCTACAAGTCCGAGATCTGCTTCGCGGTACGGGCCGTCCCCTGGCTCCGGGTCGGCGAACTCCCCGCCCCCGAACGGGTCGTGGCCGCCGCCAAGAAGATCCTCGAAGCCAACCGGGAACGCACGTCGCGCAAGGTGTACGTGTACGGCCGCAGCGGCCAGCCCTGCCCGCGCTGCGGGACCGCCCTGCGCACCACCACCCAGCGCGACCCCGCCGGCAGCGAGCGCCCCACGTACTGGTGCCCCCGCTGCCAGCCCAACCCTCCGGCCGACAACTCACCGACCAACAACAACCCCACACGACCAGCATAGTTGACGGGCCGTCAGATCCGGTCGTACCGTCCCCGCATGCCCCTCTCGGCGTACGACCTCACCGATCGCACCGCCTTCGTCACCGGCGCCGCCGGGGGTATCGGGCGGGCCAGCGCCGTTCTGCTTGCCGAGGCCGGTGCCGTCGTGCACTGCGCGGACCGCGACGAAGGGGGCCTGCGGGAGACCCAGGAGCTGATCGCCAAGGCGGGCGGCACCGCGTACACCCACACGCTCGACGTGACCGACCGCGCCCCACTGCGCGCGGCCGTCCGGAGCGCGGGCCGGATCGACATCCTGGCCGCCATCGCCGGGATCATGCACTTCGGCGCGGTCCTGGACACCGACGACGCCGATCTCGACCGCGTCCTCGCCGTCAACTTCAAGGGCGTGCTGTACGCCTGCCAGGAGGCGGCCCGCGTCATGATCGAGAACGGCACCCCGGGGAGCATCATCACGATGGCGTCCGGGGCCGTCGACTCCGCCGGGCCCGGTCTGTTCTGCTACAGCGCCTCGAAGGCGGCCGTCGTCCAGCTCACCAAGACCCTCGCCACCGAGCTCGGCCCGCACTCCATCCGCGTCAACGCCGTGGCCCCGGGGTGGGTCCGTACCCCGATGACCGAGCGGCACGAGGCCGACCAGCAGCAACGGATCGAGTCGACGATGGTGCGGCTCTCCCCGCTCGGCCGGGTCGGCGCGCCCGAGGACATCGCCCACACCGTGCTCCATCTGGCGTCGGACGCCTCGTCGTTCACGACGGGCCAGATCCTCCGCCCGAACGGCGGCGTCGCGATGCCCTGGTGATCGCCGTGTCCTCGACACGCGCCGGACCTGAGGCACGCGCCGAGTCCCCGCCGCGCACCGAGCCCGTCACACGTACCGGCCCCACCACGTGCACCGGCAGCAGGCTCAGCCCCCAGCCGCCCACCACCATCGCGCCCTCGGTCACTCCCGCCTCGCCCGGCACCGTCAGCAGCCGCAGCGCGGCCCACCACCACAGCGCCCCCACCACGAGCGCCGGCACCCATCGCACCGCCACTTTCATGGCCGCCTCCTCAGGCCGACGCTAGACGGCCCCCCTCATACGCCGGGAGGGCGCACCGAGTACGGCCCCGGCGCGCCCACCACCACGCACGCCCCCGCAAGCCCTCTCAGGCCTGTTCCGCCTGGAACATCCACGCATGCTTCTCCAGCTCGGCCGTGAGCCCGATCAGCACGTCCTGGCTGATGGGGTCCGGCTCGGCCGTGGCGTCGATCCGCTCCCGCATCCGCGCGACCACCGCACCCAGCGCGTCGACGAGGATCCGTACCGCGTCGCCGTCCTTCACCCAGCCGGTCGGCACCTTGCCGATCGCGCTCGACGACGCCACGGTCGCCGCCCGCCCGTCCGGGGTCACACCCAGCGCGGCGGCCCGCTCGGCCACCGTGTCCGAGTGCAGCCTGGCCGTGTCCACCACCTCGTCGAGCTGGAGGTGTACGGACCTGAAGCGCGGCCCGACGACATTCCAGTGCACCTGCTTGGCGACCAGCGACAGATCCACCAGATCGACGAGGGCGCCTTGCAGCGCGTCGCCGACGACTTTGAGTTCCGCCTCGGACAGCGAGCTCTTCACGACAGACATCCAGGCACTCCGTTCCGTACGCGTCGACTTCCGTGCGCGACGAGTTCCACACACCGGCACGCCCACACACGCACACACGCACCGGCTCCCCCACCTTGGCACATAAGCAGCAAATGGGGCATGCCGAGGCAAAGAGAAGCCCCGGCCGGTCAACGTTCGACCGGCCGGGGCCCACTCACGCACAACGCCCGACAGAGTCAGGCCGCGACGACGTCCACCGCTTCCGCGGGTGCCTTGATCGTCACCCGCTCGGTCGGGACACCGGTCACCGACGTCACAGAGATCGAATTGAGCATCGGACGTACCGGTGCACGCACCGGATCGCTCGCCGCTGCCGACTCGGCCAGCTCGGCGAGTGCCAGCTCGTCGCTCACTTCCCGCATGAGCTCGGACATCCGTACGTCAAGCGCGTCGCAGATCGCGGAGAGCAGCTCGGAGGAAGCCTCCTTCTGCCCCCGCTCCACCTCGGAGAGATAGCCGAGTGAGACTCGGGCGGACGAGGAGACTTCGCGCAGAGTACGGCCCTGGCGCTGGCGCTGCCGACGCAGCACGTCACCCAGCAGGCGACGGAGCAGAATCATCGGTGGCTCCCTCCTCGGACCGCGTAGCCGCATCCTTCACGCCCCACCGTACCGCCTCGCGCTGCGGCCGTGCGGGGAGCGATGTCGTGTTCACTCAGGGCTGCAAACATCAATTCCCCCCGTTCTGTTCCGTATCCTGTGCCCGCGCATCTTCGCCGAGTTCACCGGAGAGCAGTTCGAGCACGCTCCGTACACTCTCTCTACGGATTTCCGCCCTGTCGCCGTTCAACCGCAAAGCGGCGGTTTTCCCTTTCCCGTCCGGTCCCCGGACCGCCACGTACACGGTCCCGACCGGCTGTCCATCCTGCTGCTCGGGCCCCGCGACGCCGGTCGTCGCGATGCCCCAGTCGGCACCCAGAACGGCCCGCACACCCGCCGCCATCTGCTGCGCGACCTCGGGATCGACCGCTCCGCGCTCGGCCAGAAGGGTCCCGTCGACGCCCAGCACGTCCCGCTTCAGCTCCGTCGCGTACGCCGTCACCGAGCCCCGGAAGGCCCGCGACGCACCCGGCACCCCGGTCAGCTCGGCGGCCACCAGACCACCGGTCAGCGACTCCGCAGCCGCGACCGTCTGGTCACGCTCCGTGAGCAGTTGCAGGACCCGGGCCGCCTCGCTCACCGGCCCGGTCCCTCCACGGCGGTCTCGGCGGCGCGCTCCGCGCGCTGCGCCGCGAGCCCCGAACGCCTCAGTACGACCGCCTGTCGCACATAGTCGAGCCCGGTGACAACGGTCAGCACCACGGCGACCACCATCACCCACAAGCGCAGGGTGGCCAGCGGACCCGTGAGCGCCAGCACGTACATCCCCGTCGCCGTGCCCTGCGCCAGGGTCTTGAGCTTCCCGCCCCGGCTGGCGGGAATCACCCCATGCCTGATGACCCAGAAACGAAGGAGCGTGATCCCGAGTTCCCGGAACAGGATCACTCCGGTGACCCACCACGGCAGATCGCCCAGCGAGGAGAGACAGATCAGCGCGGAACCCATGATCGCCTTGTCGGCGATCGGGTCGGCGATCTTCCCGAAGTCCGTGACCAGGTTGTACGTACGGGCCAGATGCCCGTCGAAGATGTCCGTGATCATGGCGACGGCGAACGCAGCCCACGCCCAGGCCCGCCAGGCCGGGTCGTAGCCGCCGTCCTGCAGCATCAGCACCACGAAGCCCGGGACGAGCACGAGCCGCACCATGGTGAGGATGTTGGCGATGTTCCAGAGGCTGGCCTGGTTGACGGCCGCAGCGCCCAGCTTGCCGCCGGGCGCCGGCGTCCGGCCGGTACCGCCCGCCGCGGATGCCGGGACTCCGGTCATCTGGCCGCCTCCTCAAGGACGTCGAGACTCGTCACCACCAGGTCGACACCCTCGGCGGCGACGACCTTCGCCTCGACGATACGGCCCGGGGTCAGGCCCGCGCCCTCGGTGAACCGCACTTGACCATCGGTCTCGGGCGCCTGGTGCTCGGCGCGGCCGATCACGCCGTCCTCGGGGTCCACCGACTCGACCAGCACCCGCACGGTGTCGCCGATGCGCTCCTCGGCGCGCTGGGCGGTCAGCTCCTCGGCGAGCCGCGAGAGGTGGTCGAGCCGCTCGGCGATCACCTCGTCGGAGAGCTTGTTCTCGTACGTGACCGCCTCGGTGCCCTCCTCGTCGGAGTAGCCGAAGACGCCGATGGCGTCGAGGCGGGCGCTGGAGAGGAAGCGTTCCAGCTCCTTGAAGTCGTCCTCGGTCTCACCGGGGAAGCCCACGATGAAGTTGGACCGCACACCGGCCTGCGGGGCCTTGGCGCGGATGGTCTCCAGGAGCTCCAGGAACCGCTCGGTGTCGCCGAAGCGCCGCATCGCGCGCAGCACACCGGGCGCGGAGTGCTGGAAGGACAGGTCGAAGTACGGCACGACCTTGTCGGTCGAGGTCAGCACGTCGATCAGGCCCGGCCGCATCTCGGCGGGCTGGAGGTAGCTGACACGTACACGCTCAATGCCCTCGACGGCCGCGAGCTCGGGCAGCAGCGTCTCCAGGAGCCGGATGTCGCCGAGGTCCTTGCCGTACGAGGTGTTGTTCTCGGAGACCAGCATGACCTCCTTGACGCCCTGCTCGGCCAGCCAGCGCGTCTCGCCGAGCACGTCCGAGGGGCGGCGCGAGATGAACGAGCCGCGGAAGGACGGGATGGCGCAGAAGGTGCAGCGGCGGTCGCAGCCGGAGGCGAGCTTCACCGAGGCCACCGGGCTGGTGTCCAGGCGGCGGCGCAGCGGCGCGCGCGGCCCGGAGGCGGGCGCGAGGCCGTCGGGCAGGTCCTCGGGGGCGCTCTCCTGGGCGTCCTGCGCGTGGCCGGGCAGGGCCACGTCGGCGCTCTGGCGCTCGACGGGGCTCAGCGGCAGCAGCTTGCGCCGGTCGCGCGGGGTGTGCGCCTCTACGCTGCCACCGCTGAGGATGGTCTGGAGGCGGTTGGAGATGTCGGCGTAGTCGTCGAAGCCGAGCACGCCGTCGGCCTCGGGCAGCGCGTCGGCGAGCTCCTTGCCGTACCGCTCGGCCATGCAGCCGACGGCGACCACGGCCTGGGTCCTGCCGTGGTCCTTCAGATCATTGGCTTCGAGGAGGGCGTCGACGGAGTCCTTCTTGGCGGCTTCGACGAACCCACAGGTGTTGACGACGGCGACATCCGCGTCCGAGGCGTCCTCGACGAGCTCCCAGCCGTCCGCTGCCAAGCGGCCTGCAAGCTCCTCCGAGTCCACCTCGTTACGGGCGCAGCCGAGAGTGACAAGGGCGACGGTACGGCGTTCGGGCATGGACTCAAGACTACTTTGTCCCGGCCCTCACCCCCGCCCCGAGGGTTGATCAAGGAACCGGGGGGCCGTGCTCAGCCGACGACCGGGTCGCCCTTGGTGTACGTCAGCCGCTCCACCTGGCCGTCCTCGAACTGGTCACCGACCTTCTTGCCGTTGACGTAGAGCTCGATCGCGCCCGCGTTGCCGAGGATGAGATCGATCTTCTCGCCGTCCACGAAGGTCTTCGACTCGCCCTTCTCCAGGAGGCCGTCGTAGAGCACCTTGCCGTTGTGCGCCTTGGCGGAGATCCAGCTCCGGTCGGAGATCGCGCTCAGCTTGACCGTGACCTTGTCCTGCGGCGCGGCCGCGATGGCGCTGTCCGAGGGGGCGGGCTTGGAGGCGGGGGGCGTGCTCGGGGCCGGCTTGGGGGCGGGGCTCTGCTGGGTCTGGGTGGGGCCCTCGGCGACCTGGGTGTTCCTGTCCTTGGAGTCGCCGCTGCCGCTGAACATCGTGAAGCCGGCGAAGCCGACGACCACCACGATGGCGGCGACCATGGCCGCGGTCCAGTTGGGCCGGCGCCGCTCGGGCCTGATCCGCTCGGCCTCGAACATGGGCGCCGCGGGCGTGGGCGCGGGTCGGCCGCCGTGCTCCGCGTCGTACTGCGCGACCAGGGGCTCCGAATCGAGCCCCACGGCTCGGGCCACCGTACGGATGTGACCGCGCGCGTAGACGTCGCCGCCGCACCGGGAGAAGTCGTCCTCTTCGAGCCCGTGGACGATGGGGACGCGCACTCTCGTGATCGAACTGACCTCGTCGACGGTCAGTCCGGACGCGATGCGGGCCTGCTTGAGGGCATGACCGATGGTGGGCCGGTCGTCGTCAGCAAAGGAGGGCCGGTCGTCGTCGCCGAGGGAAGGCCGGTCGTCTTCGGGAGAGTTGCCGATGGACACGGGGGCGCCTTTCGAGCGTGAGCCACCTGCTGGGTGTTCAGTCTAGGGGGGGTACGAAAGGGTGGGGCAACCGGGAGGGCGGAGTTTGTACGCCATCGGAATGGCCTCCTCCCTTCCTCCTAACGGGTCAGGAGGCGGGCATGTTCCTGCCCTTCGCCCAACTGGACGTACAACCAAGGCAAAAGGTTGCCCCACGCTCCCTTTCGAGTGGTCCTCCAGGTCGCGGGACGGGCCGCCGGGGCCCGCCCCGGGCCTTCAGGGAGCCTCCCCGCGGATCACCGCGAGCACACCGTCGAGTTCATCGGGTTTGACCAGGACATCACGCGCCTTGGAGCCCTCGCTCGGCCCGACGATCCCGCGCGACTCCATCAGGTCCATCAGCCGCCCGGCCTTGGCGAAGCCGACGCGCAGCTTGCGCTGGAGCATCGAGGTCGACCCGAACTGGGTGGAAACGACCAGCTCGGCGGCCTGGCACAGCAGATCGAGGTCGTCGCCGATCTCCTCGTCGATCTCCTTCTTCTGCTTCTGCCCGACCGTGACGTCGTCCCGGAAGACCGGCGCCATCTGGTCCTTGCAGTGCTGGACGATCGCCCCGATCTCGGCCTCGGTGACGAACGCGCCCTGGAGACGGGTCGGCTTGTTCGCACCCATCGGGAGGAACAGTCCGTCACCCTTTCCGATGAGCTTCTCGGCGCCCGGCTGGTCGAGGATGACCCGGCTGTCGGCGAGCGAGGAGGTCGCGAAGGCGAGCCTGGACGGCACGTTCGCCTTGATCAGACCGGTCACGACATCGACCGACGGACGCTGGGTGGCGAGCACCAGATGGATGCCGGCGGCGCGGGCCAACTGGGTGATGCGCACGATCGCGTCCTCGACGTCACGCGGCGCGACCATCATCAGGTCCGCGAGCTCGTCGACGATCACCAGCAGATACGGATACGGCGTCAGCTCCCGCTCGCTGCCCTCGGGCAGCTTCACCTTGCCGTTGCGGATCGCCTCGTTGAAGTCGTCGATATGGCGGAAACCGAACGCCGCGAGGTCGTCGTAGCGCAGGTCCATCTCGCGCACGACCCACTGCAGCGCCTCGGCGGCCCGCTTCGGGTTGGTGATGATCGGCGTGATCAAGTGCGGAATGCCCTCGTACGCGGTGAGCTCCACGCGCTTGGGGTCGACCAGCACCATCCGTACGTCCTCGGGCGTCGCCCGCACCATCACCGAGGTGATCAGGCAGTTGATGCAGGACGACTTGCCGGAACCGGTCGCACCGGCCACCAGGACGTGCGGCATCTTCGCGAGGTTGGCCATCACATAGCCGCCCTCGACGTCCTTGCCGAGCGCGACCAGCATCGGGTGGTCGTCCTCGGCCGCGTCCGCGAGCCGCAGCACATCGCCGAGATTGACCATCTCGCGGTCGGTGTTGGGGATCTCGATGCCGACCGCGGACTTGCCGGGGATCGGCGAGATGATCCGCACGTCGGGACTGGCGACCGCGTACGCGATGTTCTTGGCGAGCGCGGTGATCCGCTCGACCTTCACGGCCGGGCCCAGCTCCACCTCGTAACGGGTGACCGTCGGGCCCCGGGTGAAGCCGGTGACGGCGGCGTCGACCTTGAACTCGGTGAACACGTTCTGCAACGCGGCCACTATGGCGTCGTTGGCGGCGCTGCGCGTCTTGCCCGGGCCGCCGCGCTCCAGCAGGTCGAGCGAGGGCAGCGCGTACGTGATGTCCCCGGCGAGCTGCAACTGCTCGGCCCGCACCGGCATCTCGGAGTGCTCGGGCGCGGACTTGGTCAGGTCCGGTACGACGTCGGGCGCGCCCGGGGTCGCCCTGGGAGCCGCCTTCTTGGGTGCTGCCTTCGTGAAGTCGGCCTTGGGGGCTGCCTGTTCCTCACTGCGGGCCGTCGGCAGCGGCGTCGCGTTCTCGCGCTCCCGCTCGACGGAGACGCCCTGGGTGAGGTCGGCGACGATCGGGGACGGCGGCAGTCCGTTGAGTACGGCGCCGTCCAGCGCGGCGGCCGCGGCGGCGGCCACGTCGACCGGGTCCATCGGCCCGTCGAACGCCGGTTGCACCGAGGCGCGCCGGGGCTTGCGGCGCTGCGAGAGCGCCTCCTGTTCGGCGATGTCCTGGGCGATCTCGTTCAGTGCGTCGACGCGGCGCGCGGGCGCACGCCGGGCGCGCGGCGCGGGCTCCTCCTCCCGCCAGCCGTCGTCGTACGCCTCGTCCTCGCCCGGCTCCCCGGGCAGCGGCTCGACGACGCCGAGACGGGCGCCCAGGGCGCGCAGCCGCTGCGGGATGGCGTTGACCGGGGTCGCGGTGACGACGAGCAGCCCGAAGACGGTCAGGAGCACCAGCAGCGGTACGGCCAGCACATCGCCCATCAGGAATTCCAGCGGCTTGGACGCGGCCCAGCCGATGAGGCCGCCCGCGTCCTGCATCGCGCTGGTGCCGTCGCCCCGGCCCGGCGAGCCGCAGGCGATGTGGACCTGGCCGAGCACGCCGAGCACCAGGGCGGACAGGCCGATCACGATCCGCCCGTTGGCCTCCGGCTTCTCCGGGTAGAGGATCAGCCGCACGGCGATCGCGCCGAGCAGCAGCGGTACCAGGAGGTCGAGGCGGCCGAACGCGCCGGTCACCAGCATCTCGACGAGGTCGCCGACCGGTCCTTGCAGATTCGACCAGGTGCCCGCCGCGACGATCAGCGCGAGGCCGAGCAGCAGCAGGGCGAGCCCGTCCTTGCGGTGGGCGGGGTCCAGGCCCTTGGCGCCACGCCCTATGCCGCGGAACATCGCCCCCACGCCGTGCGCGGCGCCGAGCCAGACGGCGCGCGCCATCCGGTACACGCCCCCTGTGGGCGAAGGCGCCGGCTTGGGCGCGGGCTTGCTCGCCACCGACTTCTTGGCGGGTGCCTTCTTGGCAGCGGCTTTCTTCGCGGGCGCGGCGGTTTTCTTCGCGGGCGCCTTCTTGGCAGGCGCGGCCGCCTTCTTGGCGGGTGCCGCGGTACGGCCGGTGCGCTTCGCGGTGCCCGCCGTGCCCTGGGAACCCTTGCCGGACGTACGTGAGGCCATGGTGCTGAGGTTACCGGTGCCGACGGCGGTGGACACGACGCCCGCCGCTTCACCCGTCCGTGTCGGACATACGGAGGGTGCTGACGTACGGACAACTCAGTACGGACATACGGGCGAAGGAGACTGACGCACGCTCAGCGCCGGGACGCGTCGGCCCCGGCGGTGGCCGCGCGTCAGTTCTGCGAGGGCAGGGTCGCCGTACCGCTGCCCGTGCCCGGCTCCAGGGCGTCCAGCGCCCTGCGCAGCCCGGTCAGCTTGCGCTCCAGATGGGCGGCGGTCGCCACCGCCGCCGCGTCCGCCGACTCGTCGTCGAGCTGTTTGGAGAGCGCCTCGGCCTGCTCCTCAACTGCCGCCAGTCGCGCGGACAGTTCGGCGAGCAGCCCCGCCGGCTCCTTGGGGTCGCCGACCGTGTGGCCGCCGCCCTCCAGCTGGAGCCGCAGCAGCGCCGCCTGCTCGCGCAGCTGGCAGTTCTTCATGTACAGCTCGACGAACACCGACACCTTGGCGCGCAGCACCCAGGGGTCGAAGGGCTTGGAGATGTAGTCGACTGCGCCCGCCGCGTAGCCCCGGAAGGTGTGGTGCGGGCCGTGGTTGATCGCCGTGAGGAAGATGATCGGGATGTCCCGGGTCCGCTCGCGGCGCTTGATGTGCGCGGCCGTCTCGAAACCGTCCATTCCCGGCATCTGGACGTCCAGCAGGATCACTGCGAAATCGTCCGTCAGCAGCGCTTTGAGCGCTTCCTCCCCTGACGATGCCCGCACCAGTGTCTGATCGAGCGCAGAGAGGATGGCCTCCAGCGCCAGCAGATTCTCCGGCCGGTCATCGACCAGGAGGATCTTGGCCTTCTGCACCATGGCCCGTCCTCCTCGCCCCGGCAGTGCGCCGGGCGCCGCCCCAGGGGACGACTCCCTTGCGCCGCCCGTCCTTGTGCCGGTCATGGTAGCCGCACCCCGCCTGTCGCCACACCCTGTCACCGCGATGTCACTGTGCACGTAGCAGAAACGTAGTGGGAGACCAGAAGGTTCCCCGAATACCGCCGCCTCACACGCCTTCGGCCACACTCAGTCAGCAACTCGGGGTGAACCGTACAGCCACCGATCACTTCCCTCGCATCCACTGCTCCATCACCGAGAGCAGATGATCAGGGTCGACCGGCTTGGTGACGTAGTCGGAAGCGCCGGACTCGATGGCCTTCTCCCGGTCGCCCTTCATCGCCTTCGCGGTGAGCGCGATGATCGGCAACCCGGCGAACTGGGGCATCCGGCGAATCGCCGATGTCGTGGCGTATCCATCCATCTCCGGCATCATGATGTCCATCAGGACAACAGCCGTGTCCTCGTGCTGTTCCAGGACCTCGATGCCCTCCCGGCCGTTCTCCGCGTACAGCACCGAAAGCCCGTGCTGTTCCAGGACGCTGGTGAGCGCGAAGACGTTCCGTACGTCGTCGTCGACGATCAGAACCTTCTCGCCGCCGAACTGGAAAGTGCGCGCGGGCGCCCGCTCCGGCTCCTGCGCCCAGGCCTCCTGCGGGGCCCCGGGCTGCTGCCCGGGCAGCGCCGGAACCTGTCCGTCCGCGCCCAGCGTCTTGCGGCGACGCCGGAACAGCCCGGCCGCGCCCACCTGCGCCTCGCTCGGCGCGGGCGGCGCCAGCTCCTGCGGCACAAGGTCCTGTCGGACATCAAACGCTGCCCCACCGGTCCCCGTCTCGCCGCCGGGCGGCAGCTGCGGGTAGCCCTGCGGGGGCAACTCGCTGGGGTGAAGAGGCAGATAGAGCGTGAAGGTGGAGCCGCGGCCGGGTTCGCTCGCCGCGTGGATCTCGCCGCCGAGCAGCCGCGCGATCTCCCGGCTGATGGACAGACCCAGACCCGTGCCGCCGTACTTGCGGCTGGTCGTGCCGTCGGCCTGCTTGAACGCCTCGAAGATCACCCGCATCTTGCTGGCCGCGATGCCGATCCCGGTGTCGGTGACCGAGAACGCGATCAGATCGGCGTCCGCGTCCCGCAACGAGCCCGCCTCAAGCAGCTGTTCGCGGATCGCGTGCGGGACATCGGCGTGCGCGGGCCTGATCACCAGCTCCACCGCGCCGCTGTCGGTGAACTTCACCGCGTTCGACAGCAGGTTGCGCAGCACCTGGAGGAGGCGCTGCTCGTCGGTGTGCAGCGTCGCCGGAAGCTCCGGAGAGACCCGTACGGAGAAGTCGAGACCCTTCTCCGCGGTGAGCGGCCGGAACGTCGCCTCCACGTAGTCGACGAGCTGGACCAGCGCGATCCGGGTCGGGCTGACGTCCATCTTGCCCGCCTCGACCTTGGAGAGGTCGAGGATGTCGTTGATCAGCTGGAGCAGGTCCGAACCCGCACCATGGATCGTTTCGGCGAACTCGACCTGCTTGGGCGAGAGGTTGCCCTCCGCGTTGTCGGCGAGCAACTTGGCGAGGATCAGCAGGGAGTTGAGCGGCGTGCGCAGCTCGTGCGACATGTTGGCCAGGAACTCGGACTTGTAGCGCATGGAGACCGCGAGCTGCTCGGCGCGCTCTTCCAGGACCTGCCGGGCCTCCTCGATCTCGGTGTTCTTCACCTCGATGTCACGGTTCTGCTGGGCCAGCAGCTCGGCCTTCTCCTCCAGCTCCGCATTGGAGGCCTGGAGCGCCTTCTGCCGGTTCTCCAGCTCCGCGGAGCGCTCGCGCAGCTGCTCGGTGAGCTCCTGGGACTGCTTGAGCAGCACCTCGGTCTTGGAGTTGACGCTGATCGTGTTGACGCTGGTCGCGATCATCTCCGCGATCTGGTTCAGGAAGTCCTTCTGGATGTGCGTGAACGGCTGGAACGACGCCAGCTCGATCACCCCGAGGACCTTCCCCTCGAAGAGCACCGGCAGCACGATCACATGCGCGGGCGGCGCCTCGCCGAGCCCGGAGGAGATCTTCAGATAGCCCGGCGGCACGTTCTCCACCAGGATGGTGCGCTTCTCCTCCGCCGCCGTGCCGATCAGCGTCTCGCCGGGCCGGAACGAGGTGGGCATCGAGCCCGCCGAGTAGCCGTAACTCCCGCGCATCCTCAGCTCGTACGGGCTGTCCTCGTCGCCGCCGACCTCGGCGGTGCCGCCGGTGGGCAGCGCCAGGAAGAACGCGCCGTGCTGCGCCGAGACCACCGGCGTCAGCTCGGTCATGATCAGCGAGGCGACGTCGTCCAGGTCCCGGCGGCCCTGCATCAGACCGGAGATACGGGCCAGGTTGCCCTTCAGCCAGTCCTGCTCCTTGTTGGCGACGGTGGTGTCGCGCAGGTTGGCGATCATCGTGTTGATGTTGTCCTGGAGGGCCTGGATCTCGCCCGCCGCATCCACGTCGATCTTGAGATTGAGGTCGCCTCGGGTCACCGCGGTGGCGACGGCCGCGATCGCGCGCACCTGCCGGGTCAGGTTCCCGGCCATCTCGTTCACCGACTCGGTCAGATCGCGCCAGGTGCCGTCGACGTCGCGTACGCGCGCGTGGCCGCCGAGCTGTCCCTCGGTACCCACCTCGCGCGCGACCCTGGTGACCTCCACCGCGAACGAGGAGAGCTGGTCGACCATCGTGTTGATGGTGTTCTTCAGCTCCTGGATCTCGCCGCGCGCGTCGATGTCGATCTTCTTGGTGAGATCGCCCTTGGCGATGGCGGTGGTGACGGTGGCGATCTGGCGCACCTGGCCGGTGAGGTTGTCGGCCATGGAGTTCACCGATTCGGTGAGGTCCTTCCACGTACCGGAGACGCCGGGCACGCGCGCCTGGCCGCCGAGGATGCCGTCGGTGCCCACCTCGCGCGCGACCCTGGTGACCTGGTCGGCGAACGAGGAGAGCGTCGTCACCATCGTGTTGACGGTGTCGGCGAGCTCGGCGACCTCGCCGCGCGCCTCGACCGTGACCTTCTTGGTCAGATCGCCGTTGGCGACCGCCGCCGAGACGCGCGCGATGTTGCGCACCTGGTAGGTGAGGTTGGCGGCCATCAGGTTGACGTTGTCGCTGAGGTCCTTCCAGATGCCGGTCACCCCGCGCACCCGGGCCTGACCGCCGAGGATGCCCTCCGTGCCCACCTCACGGGCGACCCTGGTCACCTCGTCGGCGAAGTTGGAGAGCTGGTCGACCATCGTGTTGACGGTCGTCACCAGCTCCAGGATCTCGCCCTTGGCGTCGACGGTGATCTTCTTCGACAGGTCGCCCTTGGCGACGGCCGTGGTGACCTCGGCGATGTTGCGCACCTGCGAGGTCAGGTTGTTGGCCATGAAGTTGACGGACTGGGTCAGGTCCTTCCAGGTGCCCGAGACGCCCTGGACCTCGGCCTGGCCGCCCAGGATGCCCTCGGTGCCCACCTCGCGGGCCACCCTCGTGACCTGCTCCGCGAAGTTCGAGAGCTGGTCGACCATCGCGTTCAGGACGTTCTTGAGCTCAAGAATCTCGCCACGCGCGTCCACGTCGATCTTCTGGGACAGGTCACCGCGCGCGACCGCCGTGGCGACCTGGGCGATGTTGCGGACCTGCGCGGTGAGGTTGCCGGCCATGCCGTTCACCGAGTCGGTCAGGTCGCGCCACACACCGGCCACGCCCGGCACCTGCGCCTGCCCGCCGAGGCGGCCGTCGGTGCCCACCTCGCGCGCGACGCGGGTCACCTGCTCGGCGAAGCCGGACAGCTGGTCGACCATGTTGTTGATGGTGTTCTTGAGCTCCAGGATCTCGCCGCGCGCGTCCACGTCGATCTTCTGGGAGAGGTCACCGCGCGCGACCGCCGTGGTCACCTGGGCGATCTGGCGCACCTGGGAGGTCAGGTTGCCCGCCATGAAGTTGACTGAGTCGGTGAGGCCCTTCCACGTACCGGAGACGCCGTCCACGCGCGCCTGGCCGCCGAGCCGGCCCTCGGTGCCCACGTCACGGGCCATCCGCGTCAACTGGTCGGCGAACGACGCCAGCTGGTCGACCATCGTGTTGACGGTGTTCTTCAGCTCCAGCATCTCGCCGGAGACGTCGACCGTGACCTTCTGCGACAGATCGCCGTTGGCGACCGCCGTCGTCACCTGGGCGATGTTGCGGACCTGGCCGGTGAGGTTGCGGAAGGCGTTGTTGACGGAGTCGGTGAGGTCCTTCCAGGTGCCGGCCGCGCCCGGCACCTCGGCCTGCCCGCCGAGCCGGCCCTCGACGCCGACCTCCCGGGCCACCCTGGTCACTTCGGAACCGAACGACTGCAGCTGGTCCACCATCGTGTTGACGGTGTTCTTCAACTCCAGCATCTCGCCCGCGACATCGACCGTGACCTTCTGGGTCATGTCGCCGTTGGCGACCGCCGTGGTCACCTGGGCGATGTCGCGCACCTGCGTGGTCAGGTTGCGGAAGACCGTGTTGACCGAGTCCGTGAGGTCCTTCCAGGTCCCCGCGGCCCCCGGCACCTGCGCCTGCCCGCCGAGCAGACCCTCGGCGCCCACCTCGTTGGCGACCCGGGTGACCTCGTCCGCGAACGTACGCAGCGTCTCGGTCATCTGATTGATGGTCTCGGCGAGTTGGGCGACCTCACCGCGCGCGTTGACCGTGACCTTCTGCGACAGATCGCCGTTGGCGACCGCCGTCGTCACCTGCGCGATGCCGCGCACCTGGGCGGTGAGGTTGCCCGCCATCAGGTTGACGGAGTCGGTCAGGTCCTTCCACACACCCGCGACGCCGGGCACCTGCGCCTGACCGCCGAGCTCGCCCTCGGTACCGACCTCGCGCGCGACACGGGTCACCTCGGAGGAGAACGACGACAGCTGGTCGACCATCGTGTTCACGGTGTTCTTCAGCTGGAGCATCTCGCCGGCCACATGCACGGTGACCTTGCGCGACAGATCGCCCTTGGCGACCGCCGTCGTAACGAGAGCGATATCACGTACCTGGGCCGTCAGTCGGTACGCCATGGTGTTCACCGAATCCGTGAGATCCTTCCACGAACCGGACATTCCACGCACCTGGGCCTGACCGCCGAGCTTGCCCTCGGTGCCGACCTCCAGGGCGACCCTCGTCACCTCGTCGGTGAACGCCGACAACTGGTCGACCAGATTGTTGACGGTTCGCCCCACTTTGAGGAATTCGCCCCGCAACGGCCGCTCGGCGTTGTCCACGCCGTGCGAGCGCAGGTCCATGCGCTGTTCCAGATCGCCCTCGGCGACCGCCGACAGCACTCTGCCGACCTCGGAGACCGGCCGCGCCAGATCGTCCACCAGGGCATTGGAGGCGTCGATGGCGGCCGCCCAGGAGCCCTCACAGGCCCCGTTCTCCAGGCGCTCGGTCAGCTTGCCCTCGCGCCCGACCATCCGCCGGACCCGGGCGATCTCGCCGGTCAGATGGAGATTGCGGTCGGCGACCTCGTTGAACACGGCGGCGATCTCGGCCATCACACCGTCGCCGGAGACGGTCAGCCGCTTGCGGAAGTTCCCGTCCCGCATCGACGCCAGAGCGGCCAGCAGCCGCTGCAGCGCAGCCGTGTCCACCTCGGTCGTCCCATGACTGCGGGAACGTCCGCCTTTCGCGCGCGTGCTCTTGCCACGCGCCGCCACGCCAGACTCCACCGTGTCCCTCCCGCAGGGGTCGACCGCCCTCGTCGGGCTTTCTCTGAAGCCTTCCCAGTGTTTCACCATGGCCGAACCCGGCCATAACAGTTCGGCAGCTTCGCATACCGTCCCCGCCCTCGGAGGGCGGAAACACTGGTGACCGGCATCCGCCAGGACAGTGAAGGTAAGTAACCTGGCTTCCGGCTGTCCAACCGCCCCGGTCCGTCCGGTGTGGGGTCCCCCCTGCTCGGTAAGAGCTCGGGGGCGGGGCGCCACAAGGACGACCACGGGACACCGGAGGGAGCGGGCCACACATGGGAGTGTTGATTCCCGGGGGGCACCTTCCCGAGCCCCGGCAGGGGAAACCCGCAGTCGAGACGCGTACGAGGAGTTCTGTGATCACCGCGCGGGCGGCAGCCAGTTTCGACCCCGTCGGGCGGTCCGTCGCGACCGCCCGCGCCTTCGTCCGCGACACACTGCAGGGCTGGGGGTACGCGGACGTCGTCGACGACGCGGTCGTCCTCACCAGTGAGCTGGTCACCAACGCGGTGGTCCACGCCGGCACCGCCGCCGACGTCCTGTGTCTGCGCTCCGAGGACGGGGTGCGGGTCGAGGTCGCCGATCACTACCCCGAACGTGAAATTCCGCTTCACGCCTCCCCCGCCGAAGTCACCGGACCCGACCGCGAGAACGGCCGCGGCCTCCTGCTCTGCGCGGCCATCGCCTCCCGCTGGGGCGTCGAGTACACGCCCACGAAGAAGCACGTCTGGTTCCAACTCGACCTCCCCGCGCGCGCAGTGGGCACCCGCTCGGCCGGCCCCGCGCTTCCCATCGCCCTGCTGCCCGTCACCGACGGCAGAGTCCGCGTCGCGGTCATCCAGATCGACCGCACCGGCGCCGTCAGCGCCTGGAACGAGGACGCCGAAGAGCTCTTCGGCTACCCCGCCGAGCAGGTCACCGGCAAACCGCTGACCGACTTCGCCGCCTGGCCGCACACCCCCGGCACCTCCACCGGCATCGTCGAGGCCCTGCAACTCTCGCGCTGGGAAGGCAGTTACGGCATCCGCGGCGCCGACGGCCGCGTCCTGCCCGTGTACGCCTCCCATCTGCGGGTACGCGACACCAACGGCGAGCCCTCCACCGTCTGCCTGCTGGTCCGCGACGACGAACGGGCCGTCCTGCAGACCCCCGTACGCGCCCCCGCCGCCGATCCGGCGGCCCTCGGCGAGAGCCGACATGTCGACCCGTTCGAGGTCTTCATCGGCTCCCCGGCCCCCGACGACCTCGACGGCCTGCTGCAACGGACCGTGGAACGCGCCCGCGACATGCTCGACGGCGACTCCGCGTTCCTGCTGCTCGCCACCGACGACGAGACCGAACTGGAAGTACGGGCCACCACCGGCCTGCCCTCCGCACGCCAGCGCTTCGCGCGCGTGCCCGTCGAAGCCGGCACCGGCCGCTACGGCTCGGCCAGGATGCCCGCCGTCCACGAGGACTTGGCCACGGTCCCCGGCGCCGTCCCGATCCTCGGCGGCTCCGGCATGCGCTCGGTCGTCACCGTCCCGCTCAAGGTCGAGGGCCGCCTCACCGGCTCGCTCGGCGTCGCCGCCGAAGCCCCCGGCCGCTACTCCAACGAAGAAGCGTTGCGCCTCCAGTTCGCCGCCGACCGCATCGCGCTCGCCGTCGAATCGGCGCGCCTGGGCGAGCTCGAACGCCTGCGCCGCGGCTCGCTGAGCTTCCTCGTCGAAGCCTCGGACCTGCTGGCGGGAACTCTGGACCGGGACCAGACGTTGGCCCTGATGGCGCAGATGACCGTCCCCACTCTCGCCACCTGGTGCGCGGTGTACACGATCGCGGACCAGGCGTCCGACCCGTATCTCTCCTATGTCCTGCACGAGGACGAGGAGCGCATTGACGGCCTGAAGGCACTGCTCTCCAAGATCGCCCCACCGGAGCCGGTGCCCACGCCGGGCGCACGCGTGTGGACCGCCCCCGCCGAAGCGGCCCACCAGGCCGCCCTGCGCACCTCCATGCGCGACCTCGGCCGCAGCACCAGCCCGTATCTGGGCAGTGGCCTCGGCACCACCCTGTCCACGGCGGCCGCCGTCGGCGGCGAGACGGTCGTCCTGCCGCTGGTCGCCCGTAACCGCGTCATCGGCATGCTCACGCTCGGCAAGCCCTCCGACGACCACTTCCGCCAGGAGATCCTGGAGCTCGCCGAAGACCTCTCGCGCCGGGCCGCGCTGGCCCTGGACAACGCCCGCCTGTACTCGGAGCGCATGGCCATCAGCCGCTCCCTCCAGCGCAGCCTGCTGCCGCCGGGCCTGCCCCAGATCCCGGGCGTCGAGGTCGAGGTCATCTACCGCGCGGCCGGCGAGGGCAACGAGGTGGGCGGCGACTTCTACGACCTCTTCCCGATCCGCGACGGCGCGTACGGCTTCGCCATCGGCGACGTCTGCGGCACCGGCCCGGAGGCGGCGGCCGTCACAGGCCTCGCCCGGCACGCGCTGCGCCTGCTCGCCCGCGAGGGATTCGGCGGCCCCGCGGTCCTGGAGCGCCTCAACGCGGCGATCCTCGACGAGGGCGCCCGCAGCCGCTTCCTGACGCTCCTTTACGGCGAGTTGTGGCCGCAGGAGGACGGCAGCGCGGTCCTCAAGGTGGTCTGCGCGGGCCATCCGCTCCCGCTGCGCCTGCGTCAGGACGGCACGGTGGAGCCCGCCGCCGAGCCCCAGCCGCTGCTCGGCGTCATGGAGGACCTGGAGCTGTACGAGCAGACGATCACCCTCGACCCGGGCGATGTCCTGCTCTGTGTCACCGACGGCATCACCGAGCGCCGCGAGGGCACCCGGATGCTCGGAGACGACGGTCTGACGGACGTCCTCGCCACCTGTACGGGTCTGACCGCAGGTGCCGTCGCGGCCCGCGTCCTGCGCGCGGTGGAGCGCTTCGCCGCCGAGCCCGCGTCCGACGACATGGCGATCCTGTCGATGCGCATCCCGGAACAACCCAAGCGGTAGCCGGACGACCGTATCCGCCCTCCCGGAGAGGGCGGATACGCGGGCAGATACACGAAAGGCCCCGCCCAATTGGGCGGGGCCTTTCATCTTGCTGTGGAGCCCCCATGCGGAATCGAACCGCAGACCTTCTCCTTACCATGGAGACGCTCTACCGACTGAGCTATAGGGGCCGGTTGTTGTTTCGGGGTTTCCCCCTCACCAACGAGATAAAGCATACCCTGAATCAGACGGTGTTCCGAACCACGCGCACCCGTTCCTCACGGGTGCTCGCAGGACGCCCCGCTAGGCAGGCTGAAGCAGCCCGCCGAGCGCGTTGCAGACCGAGACCAACTTCCGTACGCCGGCGTCGGAAAGCCCGTCGAGACGGGGCAGCGCCAGCGTCTCGTCGACGGCCCGCTCGGTCTCCGGCAGCACACACCCGACCCGTCGGAACTCCCGCGTCCTGTGTACGGGAGTGACCACGGGCACCTCGCACTCCACCCCGCGCCGCCGCAACAGCCGCGCGAACGCGTCCCGATCGGGCCGCCCGTTCCCGGGCACCCGCACGACATACCGCTGATACCCGTGCCCGTCCGCCGGTACGGGCGTCCGTACGCCGACGAGTCGCCGGTCCAAGTACCCGGCGTGCTGCCGTCGTTGAGCGACATCGCCGACCTGGCCGTCGTCTTCGTGCTTCTCCACCAGGACCAGCCCCAACCGGGCCGCGAGCTGGCGGAACTGTTCGGAGTCCGCCGGATGTCCGAAGCGGTGTACGAGCACGAGCCCGGCGGTCCGCGAGGTGACCACCGCTTCGATGCCCCCGACTCCGAGGCAGTAGGTGTCCGGGTCTATGTCGGCGAACACCGGCACGGCCCCGGCTACGACCACCGCACGGGCCACTTCACCGTCGTCGTACGCCGACACGATCACTTCGTCCCCGGCCGCGAAGCCGGCGGACTTCAGCCCTGCGATGATCCCCATAGCTGGGCATGATGCTCGCACCATATGAACAACAGGTGAGCGGGCATAAAAAAACGCTGGTCCCTGAGCCGAAGCTCGGGGACCAGCGTTGAAGATTTGTTCGGCGGCGTCCTACTCTCCCACAGGGTCCCCCCTGCAGTACCATCGGCGCTGAAAGGCTTAGCTTCCGGGTTCGGAATGTAACCGGGCGTTTCCCTAACGCTATGACCACCGAAACACTATGAAATTTGAACGCTGGCATGAACACAGCTGTTCGTTATTTCAGAACTAACACAGTGGACGCGAGCAACTGAGGACAAGCCCTCGGCCTATTAGTACCAGTCAGCTCCACCCCTTACGAGGCTTCCACATCTGGCCTATCAACCCAGTCGTCTACTGGGAGCCTTA
>NZ_MECJ01000025.1 GCF_014596475.1 Streptomyces sp. CBMA152
CCCGGCCCCGCGCCGCGGCGACCGTCCGCTGACCCCGCCGCCCGGCGCCCCGCGCGCCGAGCTGCCCGGCGGCAACCCGCAGCAGCAGCGCCCGCAGGCAGCGAGCTGGGGCAACGACCAGCCGTCGCTGGACGTGCCGCGCGGCCACGAGGAGCACACCGGTCAGTACCCGGTGCCGCAGCTCGACGACCGCCAGGGCCCCGGCTCCACCGCCGAGTTCGCCCGCCCCGACTTCGACGGGCCGCCGCCCGGCCAGGGCACCACGCCCCAGCCGCCGCAGGCGGGCGGTCAGTTCGTCCGCGGCGACGTGTTCGGCGCGCCCCAGGGCAACCAGAGCCAGAGCAACCAGGGCCAGGGCAACCAGGACCCGTCGCAGACCGGCCAGTTCCCGAGCCCCACCTCGTACAACGGCCAGAACGCGGGACCGAGCAGCGGCCAGAACGCCGGTCAGCACACCGGCCAGTTCGCCCGGCCGCCGATGGACGACCGCCAAGGCCCGGGGGCGACCTCCGAGTTCGCGCGGCCGGACTTCGACGCGCCGCGTCCGCCCGTCCCACAGCAGCCTCAGCCCCAGCAGTACCAGCAGCCGCAGCAGCCCCGGCAGAACCAGGGACCGCGTCCGGCCTCCGGTAACCTGCCGGAGCGGACGCAGCCCGAGGCTCTGCCGCCGGCCCCCAATGCCGGTGACGGCCGTACGCCGCTGTACGACACGCTGGAAACCAACTGGTTCAACCAGCAGGGCGGTCAGCAGGACGGCCAGGCCCCGCAGGGCCAGGGCGGTCAGGGCGGTCCGCAGCAGGGTGCGCGTCCCGCGCAGCGCCCGGCCGCGCCGCAGCAGCCCGCCGAGCGCCGTCCGGCGCCCGCGTCCCGCGACGCCGGTGCCAACGGCGCAGGCGGCAGCGGCTCCTGGCGCCCCTCGCCCAACGACGAACTCGTCCGCCAGGCCGAGCGGGCCCGCAAGCCCGCGGCCGGCGGTATCACCACTTCCGGTCTGCCCAAGCGGGTCCCGCGTGCCAACCTGGTCGCGGGCACCGCCCAGCAACAGCAGAACCAGGCAGGCCCCCAGGTCTCGCGTGCGCCCGACGATGTGCGCGGTCGCCTGACCAATCTCCGCCGGGGTATCCAGCAGGGGCGACAGGCCGGCAACGGCCCGTCGACCGGCAGTTTCTCGATGGACCCCACTCACCAGCAGGAGCGTTAGTTGAGTCAGATGAGCCAGGCGGCGCAGAATCTGAACTGGTTGATCACCAACTTCGTGGACAACACCCCCGGGGTGTCCCACACGGTGGTGGTCTCCGCCGACGGCCTGCTGCTGGCCATGTCCGAGGGATTCCCGCGGGACCGGGCCGACCAGCTCGCGGCCGTGGCGTCCGGTCTCACCTCGCTGACCGCGGGTGCGTCCCGGATCTTCGAGGGCGGCACCGTCGCCCAGACCGTGGTCGAGATGGAGCGCGGTTTCCTCTTCCTGATGTCCGTCTCCGACGGCTCCTCCCTGGCCGTGCTCGCACACCCCGAGTGCGACATCGGCCTGGTGGGATACGAGATGGCCCTCCTGGTCGACCGTGCCGGCTCCGTCCTCACCCCGGACCTGCGCGCGGAACTCCAGGGGAGCCTGCTCCACTGAGGCCCCCCACTCAGTCAGAAACCACCGTCCGGCCGCACATCGCCCCCCACCGGCCACATCAGACGGCTCGAAGACACTCGCTGTCACTGCTGTCCCGCCCGGAGGATCCATGACCCCGCCACCCGCCTCACACGATTCGTACGGCGCTCTGCACGACGCGCACTACGACAGTGATGGCGACCAGCCGCTGGTCCGCCCGTACGCCATGACGGGCGGCCGCACCCGGCCGCGCTACCAGCTCGCCATCGAGGCACTGGTCAGCACGACCGCGGACCCCGCGCACCTGGCCACGCTGCTGCCCGAGCACCAGCGCATCTGCCACCTGTGCCGCGAGGTCAAGTCGGTGGCGGAGGTCTCGGCGCTGCTGCAGATGCCACTCGGCGTCGCCCGGATTCTTGTCGCCGACCTGGCGGAGGCCGGCATGGTGGCGATCCACCAGCCGGGCAATGGAGAGGCCGGCGGCACGCCGGATGTGACGCTGCTCGAAAGGGTGCTCAGTGGACTTCGCAAGCTCTAGCGGCGGTGCTGCCCGCTCCACCACTTCCGCGAAGATCGTGGTGGCGGGCGGCTTCGGCGTGGGCAAGACCACGTTCGTCGGCGCGGTCTCGGAGATCAACCCTCTGCGTACCGAAGCCGTGATGACGAGCGCGAGCGCCGGGATCGACGACCTGACGCACACCGGGGACAAGACGACGACGACCGTCGCCATGGACTTCGGCCGCATCACCCTGGACCAGGACCTGATCCTGTACCTGTTCGGTACTCCGGGTCAGGACCGCTTCTGGTTCATGTGGGACGACCTGGTGCGCGGCGCGATCGGCGCCGTGGTCCTGGTCGACACCCGCCGCCTGGCCGACTGCTTCCCGGCGGTCGACTACTTCGAGAACAGCGGCCTGCCGTTCGTGATCGCGCTGAACGGCTTCGACGGCCACCAGCCGTACACGCCGGACGAGGTGCGCGAGGCGCTGCAGATCGGTCCGGACGCCCCGATCATCACCACCGACGCCCGCCACCGCGGCGATGCGAAGAGTGCGCTGATCACGCTGGTGGAGCACGCACTGATGGCACGACTCAAGTAGGCAGGGTCATACGGCAGTTGTCGTAGAGGAACGGGGGGCGGACTGTGTCCTTTGACACGATCCGCCCCTGTGTTCATAACGTTTCGACAGAGAATTCGCACGTCACGGACACCCGGCGCGTTCACACGGTGTCGCTGCGCTCACATTGGCCCCGCCTTTTGACGGGGCTCGCTCTTTATGCCCGTTTTATCTGAGGCGTGTGCCACTCGGAACCGCAGATTCCAGCTGTTTGGAACGGAACCGCCCGGCGTGCTGGAATTCGACGAACTCCCGAGTAGTACGGCTCAGAACATTTAAAGGCACACCGCGAGAGGTGCCGGCGCCGAGAGGTTGTTGGTCGAGTGAGGCGAAGCACGACGAGCTCCGCGACGCAGCAGGCGCGGGGCAACTTCACCCCGCCGCAGCGCAATGCGGTGCAGCCTGACGAGTTGCCGACGCCCTCCGGGGGCAAGGGCGGGGGCAAGGCTTCCGGTCCCGACACCGGCAGCCAGAGCAAGTTCTCGCCGCGCAACTGGCGGGTGGCCACCCGTCTGAACGCCATCCTCCTCATCCCCGTCCTCGTCGGCCTCGTCATGGGCGGCTTCGAGGTCAAGGGGTCCATCGACACCTGGACCGAGGCCAAGGACGCCGAGAAGACGGCGCTCATCGTGCGCGCCGCCTCGGAGTACGGCCAGGCCCTGCTCAACGAGCGTGACCTCACCGCTCAGCCGCTGCTGCAGAACAAGCGCGACAGCGACGTCATCAACAAGGCGTACGCCACCTCGGACGCGGCCCGCGCCAAGTTCGACGACGTCGTCAAGGGCATGCCGGACACCGCGAGCCTCAAGCGCCGTCTGGCCAAGGTCCGCGACGCCGAGAAGAACCTCGACATGCTCCGCAAGACGGCCTTCACCAAGGGCGTCGAGGCGAAGAACCCGGTGCTCACCGAGGAGGGCTACACGGCCATCCCGCACTACCTGAGCACCTTCTCCAACGAGCTCGGCCTCGGCACCGGCAACATCACCAGCTACGGCCGCATGGTGTACGCCGTCGACCTCGCCAAGGCCGCGGAGTCGCTGCAGCGCTCGATCGGCATGCACCTGCTGATCCGCCCCAGCGAGGACCCGCAGACCTTCCAGATGCAGGTCAAGGCGTTCAACTCGTACAACTACCTGGAGTTCATCGCGCTGGGCGAGTTCGACGCCGGTGGTACGGACGCCGACAGCGCGCACCTCAAGCAGGTCATGGCCGCCAAGGCCGCGCAGTCCGCCAAGGACTTCCCCGGTGCGACCCAGCAGCCCGACACCGGCGCGCACATCGGTGCCGCCCCGGTCCGTGACGGCTCGGTCTACAACGGCATGGCTGCGGCCCTCGGCGAGGCCACGAGCGTCAAGGAGCTCAAGGCCCAGAAGATCTCCCCCGACGCGTGGATGTCCGCCGCCACCGCCAAGTTCGACGGCTACACCGAGATCGAGACCGACCTGGTCGACCGGGCCGTGACCGAGGCCGGTCAGATCGCCGACGACGCCAAGACCTCCGCGTACATCAACGGCGCGATCGTCGTGGTCTCGCTGCTCGCCGCGTTCATCCTGGCCGGCATGGTGGCCCGCCAGATGAGCCGCTCGATGCGCCGCCTGCGCTCCGCCGCCTTCGAGGTGGCCGAGACGCGCCTGCCGATGCTCGTCGACCAGCTCTCGCGCACCGAGCCCGGCCGGGTCGACACCCGCGTCGAGCCGATACCGATCACCTCCACGGACGAGATCGGCGAGGTCGCCCGCGCCTTCGACCAGGTCCACCGCGAGGCCGTCCGGCTCGCCGCCGAGCAGGCGCTGCTGCGGGGCAACGTCAACGCGATCTTCACCAACCTGTCGCGCCGCAACCAGTCCCTGATCGAGGGCCAGCTGACCCTCATCACCGACCTGGAGAACAACGAGGCCGACCCGGACCAGCTCGAAAGCCTCTTCAAGCTGGACCACCTCGCGACCCGTATGCGCCGCAACGGCGAGAACCTCCTGGTCCTCGCCGGCGAGGAGCCGGGCCGCCGCTGGAACCAGCCGGTCCCGCTGGTCGACGTGCTGCGCGCCGCCTCCTCCGAGGTGGAGTCGTACGAGCGCATCGAGCTGACCGGTGTGCCGGAGAGCGAGATCCACGGCCAGGCCGTGACCGACCTCGTGCACCTGCTCGCCGAGCTCCTGGAGAACGCCACGACGTTCTCCTCCCCGCAGACCAAGGTTCGCGTGACCGCCACCCGGCTCCCGGACGGTCGCGTCATGGTCGAGATCCACGACAAGGGCATCGGCCTCACCGCCGAGGACTTCGCGGACATCAACCACAAGCTGGCGAACCCGCCGACCGTGGACGCGGCCGTCTCGCAGCGCATGGGCCTGTTCGTGGTCGGCCGGCTCTCCGACCGCCACGGCATCCGCGTGCAGCTGCGTCCCTCCGGCGAGCAGGCGGGCACCACCTCGCTGGTCATGCTCCCGGACGCGATCACCCACGGTGGCGGTGGCCAGGCGCTGCCCGGCGACGACTTCACGGTCTCGCAGATCATCCCGGAGCAGCAGAGCTTCGAGGCCCCGGCCGCCCCGGCGATGCGCACCGCCGCCGAGCTCGGCTTCGACGACTCCCGTTACGAGACGGGCGAGCAGGGCGAGGCCCTTCAGCTCGACCCGGTCAACCGCTCGCTGATGCGCGAGGAGCGCCGCGCGGCCCTGGAGGCCCAGGCGCACGGCGGCGACCGCCCGCTCTTCCGCGACGAGGTCGACGGCCGGCAGCAGTACGACGACAGTTACGACCAGCAGTCCTACGAGGGCCAGGGCGAGACGGCCCAGTTCGACGCGTACAACCCGCAACAGGGCGGCTACGAGGGCCAGTACGACGGCTCGCAGCAGTACGCGCAGGACTACTCCGACGGATACCAGCAGGAGTCGTACGGCCAGCAGAACGGCCACCGCGAGGGCTACGCCGAGCAGGGTTACGCGGACGCCGCCTACCAGGCGCCGACGGCCGACGGGCAGCACTACGACGGCGGTTACGGCACCACGTCCCAGCAGGACGACTGGCCGGGCAGCACCTCCTACCAGGAGAGCGAGACCGGCTCCTACCAGGCGCCGTACGCCTCCGAGTACCAGCAGGGCGGCCAGGAAGCGGAATCCGCTCCGGACGTTCCCGTGAACAGCAACGAGCGCGTAGGCTTCGACCGGCCGGGCCCCACCCCGGCCTCCGCCCACGAGCTGACCGGCGCCGGTCTGCCCCGGCGCGGCAGCCAGCAGCCGCACCAGCAGCGCTGGCAGCCCGCCGCTCAGGAGCCGCAGCAGCAGTCCGAGCCGCAGCGCCCCGAGCAGCCGCAGCAGCCCGTCAACGGCAGCGGCCCCGCGACCCGTGACGGCTCCCGAAACGGAACCTCTCCCGAGTCCGGCGCCGCCACCGACGACGCCCCGGCCACCGGCGACGGGCCGACGGGCGACTGGCGTTCGACCAACGACGAGCGCTGGACGCGCGCCGAGAAGCTGCGTGAGCCGAAGGCCGGCGGGGTCACCCCCTCCGGTCTCCCCCGGCGGGTGCCCAAGGCCAACCTGGTCGAGGGCGCGGCCGAGCAGACCCCGCAGGGCGGCCCACAGGTCTCCCGCGCTCCGGAGGACGTACGCGGCAGGTTGAGCAACCTGCGCCGCGGCGTCCAGCAGGGCCGCAGCGCGGGGTCGGACACCAGTAACACCTACAACCAGGAGCGTTAGTGTGAGCCCGATGAGCCAGGCGGCGCAGAATCTGAACTGGTTGATCACCAACTTCGTGGACAACACCCCCGGGGTGTCCCACACGGTGGTGGTCTCCGCCGACGGACTCCTGCTGGCGATGTCCGAAGGCTTCCCCCGGGACCGGGCCGATCAGCTGGCGGCGGTCGCCTCCGGTCTGACGTCCCTGACCGCGGGAGCCTCCCGGATCTTCGAGGGCGGCGCCGTCAACCAGACGGTCGTGGAGATGGAGCGCGGCTTCCTCTTCATCATGTCCATCTCGGACGGGTCCTCGCTCGCCGTACTCTCCCACCCCGAGGCCGACATCGGTCTGGTGGGCTATGAGATGGCTCTCCTCGTGGACCGTGCGGGCACGGTTCTCACCCCCGACCTGCGGGCGGAACTCCAGGGCAGCCTTCTCAATTAATTGTGAAATTCCGGTTCTCAACCGGCAGACAGGCAGTGCGTTTCTCGCCACCGCGCCATAAGGTGCGGTGGCGCGGCCCCAATGCGATGGGCGACCGGCAGTCGGAGGAGGAAACGTGACAACACCCCCAGGCGGACACCCATACAGCGGTGGCCAGCAGTCTCCGGGTGAGCACGGGCACAACCGGTTCAACTTTCCCTCCGCGCCCAGCAGACACGGCCAGGGTCAGCAGCCTTACCAGCAGCCGCACCGGCAGCCCAGCCCCTACGACCAGCCGCCGCAGCCCCGCATCGAGCCGGTGGCGCCGCGGCAGGTCCCCAAGCCTTCCCCGGCGGGCGGCACGCACAACCCCCTTGTGCGTCCGTACGCCATGACCGGCGGCCGCACCCGGCCGCGCTACCAGCTCGCCATCGAGGCGCTGGTGCACACCACGGCGGAACCGTCGCGGCTGCAAGGGCAGTTGCCCGAGCACCAGCGGATCTGCCATCTGTGCCGTGAGATCAAGTCGGTCGCCGAGATCTCGGCACTCCTTTCCATCCCCCTCGGCGTCGCCCGAATCCTCGTCGCCGACCTGGCCGAGGCCGGACTTGTCGCCATCCACCAGCCCGGCGGCGACGAGTCCGCCGGCGGCCAGCCAGATGTGACACTGCTCGAAAGGGTGCTCAGTGGACTTCGCAAGCTCTAGCGGCGGTGCTGCCCGCTCCACTACTTCCGCGAAGATCGTGGTGGCGGGCGGCTTCGGCGTGGGCAAGACCACGTTCGTCGGCGCGGTCTCGGAGATCAACCCCCTGCGCACCGAAGCCGTCATGACGTCCGCCTCGGCGGGCATCGACGACCTCACGCACACGGGCGACAAGACGACCACCACGGTCGCGATGGACTTCGGCCGCATCACGCTCGACCAGGACCTGATCCTGTACCTGTTCGGTACCCCCGGTCAGGACCGCTTCTGGTTCATGTGGGACGACCTGGTACGCGGCGCCATCGGCGCCGTCGTGCTCGTCGACACCCGCCGCCTCGCCGACTGCTTCCCCGCGGTCGACTACTTCGAGAACAGCGGCCTGCCGTTCGTCATCGCCCTCAACGGCTTCGACGGCCACCAGCCGTACACCCCCGACGAAGTCCGCGAGGCCCTCCAGATCGGCCCGGACACCCCGATCATCACCACCGACGCCCGCCACCGCGCGGACGCGAAGAGCGCGCTGATCACTCTGGTCGAGCACGCGCTGATGGCCCGGCTGCGCTAGCAGCCCACCCCCCTTCACCGACGCCGGGACCCGCCACGGGTCCCGGCGTTCGTGCTGTCCGGGGAAGCCGTTCAAGAACGCAGAAGGCCCCGCCGCTCCAAGAGGAGCGGCGGGGCCTTCTCAGGCGTTTACGGGCCTAGCCCTGCCAGGAGTGCGGTGCGCGGAAGCCGGGCGTGCGCTCCAGGCGGCGCCAGCCGGCCGTGTCGCGGCCCCGGGACGGGGTCGTGGTGGTCCGGGCGGCGGCGCGGGCGAGCAGGACGGCCGTGATGGCAGCCAGCTCCTCCGGGGCGGCGTCGCCCTTCTCGACCCGCAGGACGGACGCGGAAGGGACGGAAGTCGGGGTGTTCACTCGGGCTCCTCGTTACTGAGGCGGATTGCCGTGCTTGCGGGACGGCAGGTCGGCGTGCTTGGTGCGCAGCATCGCGAGGGAGGCGATGAGCACCTCGCGGGTCTCGGCGGGGTCGATGACGTCGTCGACCAGGCCCCGCTCGGCCGCGTAGTAGGGGTGCATCAGCTCGGCCTTGTACTCCTTGACCATGCGTACACGCATCGCCTCGGGGTCCTCGGCCTCCGCGATCTGCTTGCGGAAGATGACGTTGGCGGCACCTTCGGCGCCCATGACCGCGATCTCGTTGGTCGGCCAGGCGTAGGTGAGGTCGGCGCCGATGGACTGGGAGTCCATGACGATGTACGCCCCGCCGTAGGCCTTGCGCAGGATCAGCGAGATCCGGGGCACGGTGGCGTTGCAGTACGCGTACAGCAGCTTGGCGCCGTGCCGGATGATTCCACCGTGCTCCTGATCGACGCCGGGCAGGAACCCGGGTACGTCCAAAAGGGTGATAATCGGAATGTTGAAAGCATCGCACATCTGGACGAAACGGGCAGCCTTTTCCGACGCCTCGATGTCCAGGACGCCCGCCAGCGTCTGCGGCTGGTTGGCCACGATGCCGACGACCTGGCCGTCGAGTCGGGCCAGCGCGCAGATGATGTTGCGGGCCCAGCGCTCGTGGATCTCCAGGTAGTCGCCGTCGTCGACGAGCTCCTCGATGACCTTGTGCATGTCGTACGGGCGGTTGCCGTCGGCGGGCACCAGGTCGAGCAGCACGTCGCCGCGCCGGTCGGCCGGGTCCTCGGCGGGGTGCGAGGGCGGGTTCTCGCGGTTGTTGGACGGCAGCATCGACAGGAGGTAGCGCACCTCCTGGAGGCAGCTCTCCTCGTCGTCGTACGCGAAGTGCGCCACACCGGACGTCTCGGCGTGCACGTCCGCGCCGCCCAGGCCGTTCTGCGAGATCTCCTCGCCCGTCACCGCACGGACGACGTCCGGGCCGGTGATGAACATCTGCGAGGTCTCGCGGACCATGAACACGAAGTCGGTGAGGGCGGGGCTGTAGGCCGCGCCACCGGCGCACGGGCCGAGCATCACGGAGATCTGCGGGATGACACCCGAGGCCCGCGTGTTGCGCTGGAAGATGCCGCCGTACCCGGCGAGCGCCGAGACGCCCTCCTGGATACGGGCGCCGGCACCGTCGTTCAGGGAGACCAGCGGGGCACCGGCCGCGATGGCCATGTCCATGATCTTGTGGATCTTCGTCGCGTGGGCCTCGCCCAGCGCACCGCCGAAGATCCGGAAGTCGTGCGCGTAGACGAAGACCGTACGGCCCTCGACCGTGCCCCAGCCGGTGATGACACCGTCCGTGTACGGCTTCTTGGCCTCCAGGCCGAACCCGGTCGCCCGGTGGCGGCGCAGCTGCTCGACCTCCTTGAACGAACCCGGGTCGAGAAGCAGCTCGATGCGCTCGCGCGCGGTCAGCTTGCCCTTGGCGTGCTGCGCTTCGGTCGCGCGCTCACTCGGCCCGCGCCGGGCCTGCTCGCGCAGGGCCAGCAGCTCGGCCACGCGGCCACGCGCGTCACTCGGCTCACCCGGGGTTTCGTCCACAACGGTCATGCATCGACCCTACGAAGTCGACCAAGAATTTCCCGCCGTCGACTTCACACAGTCTCCGGACCTATTTCCTGGTACCCCTGAACAGAACTATCCCGCGATGCAGGCGAAGTGCCAGCTCAGGCCCGTCCGGCTTTGTTGGGGTCCAACAACCGGGTCACATGAGACCCACGTCACACCGGTGGCTCGCACCGGCCGTGCCCGGCGTGATCCGCAGCCGCAGCACCGCTCCGGTGGCCAGCACCTCGACCGACGGATCGGCGCTGGTCACCCGTCGTACGGGATGGTGCCAGGTCAGCTCGAAGGGCCGACCGGTGCGCGGCGGCTCGCTCGTCCGCAGCTCGGCGCTCGCCCCCTTGCTCCGTACGAGCACGCTCGCCGGTGCGGTGACCGCGAGCGGGCCCGCGCTCCCCGCCTGCCAGAAGTTCGCGCCGACAAGCCCCAGCGAGGGCACCGAGACGGCCTGGCAGGCGGCCGTGTTGGCCAGCACCGACAGCCATCCCCGGTCCGCCGCGCGCGCCGCGACGGTGGCCGCCGAGGCGCCCGGCAGCAGCTGGTAATGGTACGAGGCGCCCACCGGGTCGACCCCGTGGTCCAGCCACAGCGTCTGATACGTCCGGGTGCGGCGCTCGGTCGAGCTGCCGGTGTTGATGTCGCCCCACGCCCCGGTCCGGGCCTCGCGCAGGGTGTGCAGCGCGCCCGTGCCGCCGGGGAAGGCCCAGCCGCCGTGCCCGTCGAGATGCGCCCAGCGCGGGCGGGGGCCGGGATCGACCGTGAACGCGTCGGTGCCGCCCTCCCCCAGGTTGCGGTTGTCGACGACCGTCTCGACCGGAACGCCGTCGCTCGCGGTGATCCCGGCGCCGAGGCAGACGACCGTACCGGCCGTGCAGAACCAGGACTTACGGGCCTCAAGGGTCGAACCGAGCCCCTTCACGTGCTGGCCCACCGCCGCGAACTCGCCGTCGCTCGCCCCGCCCACCCAGGTCACGGCGGGCTTGGCCGCGCCCCACTCGCCGCCCGCCTTGTCGGCGAGCCGCTTGGTGGAGACCGTCGTCCCCGGCAGCCGGTACGGGTCGACGGTTGGCCAGAACCAGTCGGTGTACTGGTCGTTGCCCTGCTCGCCGGGCCACCAGTAGAGCATCCCGGCACCGGTGTGCCAGCCGCGCGGGTTCTCGCCGTTGCCGCACTCGTAGTACGAGATCCGCTCCGAGGCCATCGAGATGTTCGCGGTCCAGCCGGGGCGGCGGTGGACGGCCCGGTCCATCGCGGCGAACAGGGTGTGCCCGACCGGCTCGGGCGCGGCCGCCACCGGCGAGTCGGCGACGGCCTGGAGCCGGGCGAGGTCGGCCACGCCGAACTGGCGGGCGGCGAGGTCGAGATGGCCGGGGTCGCGCTCGGCCCAGCCCTTGACCATCCCGTACCAGCGGGTCCGCTCGGCCTCGGAGGCGCCGCCCGCGAGCACCGCGATCGCGGCGATCAGCCCCTGCCCGTGGAAGTGGTCACTGCGCATCACCCGCAGATCGTCGTTCAGCAGATAACCCCGGCTCACCGCACGCCCGTTGACGCTGTCCATCACCAGACCGTTGTGGATCGTCGGCGCGTACGCGTGCTCCACGCTGTCCAGGATGATCTGCCGGTTGGGGTCGGTCACCGCCCAGCTCGACCCCGCGAGCAGCGTGAACAGCCGCCCGAGCCCGTCGAGCATGACCTGTCCGTACGTACCGGAGTAGGCGATCGAGGTGTGCTGGACGAACGATCCGTCGGCGTAGAGGCCGTCGCCCTTGGTGACGTACGGGAAGACCGGGGAGAGGGCGTCGCGGGCGAGCGCGAGCTTGGCGGGGGCGCGGCCGACGGCGCCGCGCACCGCTACCGAGCGGCACAGGTCGACGCGGTTGGCGCCGGTGGAGGTGCCCGAGTAGACCGCGAGCGCGGAGTCGGGGACGAAGTGGTCGACGGCCGCGCAGGCCGCCTGGACGCGGTCGTCGGTGAGCTCGTCGTGGAGCGCGTTGACGAGGTCCATGAGCAGTCTGGGGCTGCCGATCTGCCACTCCCACCAGTTGCCGTAGCGGGTGGTGGTGGGGTTGTAGACCTTCGCGGAGACATGGTCGAGGCCGGTGACGACATCGGCGAACAGGGAGGCGTCGCCGGTCAGTCCGGTGCCGGGCTGGAGGTAGGCCTGGGCCATGGTCCACAGCCGGGAGTAGCTCTGGGTGATCCCGGCCGGCGGGTCGAACGGGGCGTCGGGCCACAGGGAGGTGGCCGCCGGGGCCATCGAGGCGCGGAAGGTGCGCGCGAGGTCGCCGGTCTCCTTGAGTCGCGAGGCGAACGGCTCGGCGCCCGCGTCGAACCCGGTGCCCAGCGACAGATCCCGCCAGCGCTTGCGCAGGACCGCGTACTCGTCGTCGGCGGCCCGGGCCCCCGGCGCCGTACCGAGCAGGAGAGCGCTTGCTCCGGTGGCGGCGAGGAACGTGCGACGGGACCACGCGGGCAGTGCGGGCGACTCGGACACAGGGGCTCCCGGGGAGGTGGTATAGACCGCTGCCCGCTGGTGTAGCACGGTGCGCCCGAGGCGTTCAATGCCCCGGACGCACCTTGTAGAAAGCGCTTGTTGTACGAGTGCCGACCGTCGACCGGGGTCAGCGGCGTACGGTCCAGGTCACCGTGTCGGCGAGCGTCGCGGCGATCCGAGGATCGCGCACCGAGGCCGTCGGGTCGGAGACCGTGGCCGACAGCTTGTGCGCCTTGTGGTCCCACAGGTTCAGCACGGCCTGGGCGACCTTCAGCGAAGTGCGGCCCTCGAACCAGCGCAGCTCCTTGCCGTCCAGGTACCAGCGCACCCGCAGCTGCTTGACGCCCTCGCCCACCAGGCGCGGCACGGTGACCTTCGCGCTGTCGTACGCCCGCAGCGTGCGGTCGGTGCGCACGGCCGCCGTCGCGATCGACGCGTGCCGGTAGAACCCGCCGATCATCGCCTCGCGCCCGGGCAGGTTGAAGGGCTTGCCCAGGATGCGCATGATCGAGTTGTCGGTGGGGCGGTTGAGGCCGGTGACGTAGTAGCCGCCGCCCTCGTACGCCCCGACCGTGCCGCCGTCCGGCGACGTCTCGCCGAGCCAGCGGTACCACTTGGTCCTCTGCGCGGTCATCTGCTCCGCGCTGAGCACCGAGATGTTGGGCTGGGTGGCCTCGGGGCCGGAGTAGTGCTCGTAGCCGGGCGTGCCCGGGTAGGCGTACTCGTCCGCGAGCTTGCCCAGCGAGTGGCCGGTCTCGTGGATGGCGACCTGGCCGGACTTGGCGTTGCCGGCCGACGCGGTGGAGATCCCCTCGTAACCGAGCTTCTTGCTGGGCTCGTTGTAGCCCGCGCCGCCGTACTTGGCGCTGTTGGCGAGGACGATCACCAGGTCGGCCTGCGGCGCCTTCGCCACATACGAGTCGACCTTGTCCTGGTCGACACAGAGCAGCCGCTCCACCCCGTCGCACCAGAAGTAGGCGCCGAGCGCGGTGTTCTTCACATCGCCCTTGGCCGGGTCGCCGGAGACACCGGACTGGGCGGAGACGGCGTCCACGGTCCATACGTTGAAGAGGTTCTGGTACGTGGTGTACGGCTCGACGCCGGTCACCTCGCCCCACTTCTCCTTGGCGTCCGCGTGGAACTGGTCGAGCTGGTCGGCGGTGTAGCCGTCGCCGACGATGACGATGTCGAGGCGGTCGGCCGTCGAGCC
Source organism: Streptomyces sp. CBMA152 (assembly GCF_014596475.1). Taxonomy (GTDB): domain Bacteria; phylum Actinomycetota; class Actinomycetes; order Streptomycetales; family Streptomycetaceae; genus Streptomyces. Next base: position 13,749 of record NZ_MECJ01000025.1, read on the forward strand.
ATTGTCGACGATCTTGGTGACCTGGCCGTCGGCCGCGGCGGCGCGGCCGGTGAGCGCGGGCGCGGGGCGGCCGTGGCTCTGCCCGGTGACCGGGACGAGCGTATGTCCGGAGCCGGCCTCGCCGCCGGTCTCCGGGCCGGGTATCTCGACCTGGACCTGCGGCCGGGGCGCCGGCCGGTCCGGGTCGACGGCGGCCGCGGTGCCGGGCCCCGATATGAGCGCGGCCGCGGCGGCGGCGGTGAGCGCGGTCGCCGCTATGGTTCTGCGCAGCGACGGACGCATGGCTGAGCGCATGAAGTCCTCCCCCAGTGACGGAAGTTAAGTCGGAAGTTAAGCGGTCGATTAACTCTGTTGATCGGCGTGCTTAAGTTAGGGGGCGCACGAGGCGGGCGCAATGCCCTGGGACCAGGGGGACACGATGGACGAACCTGCCGTGATCGGCCGCAGGGTGCAGCGGCTGCGGGCCGAACGGGGTCTGACCCAGCGACAGTTGGCCGAGCCCGCCTACACCCCGGCCTATGTGTCGACCCTGGAGTCCGGCAAGGTCAGACCGTCCGAGGCGGCCCTTCGCCATCTCGCCGAACGGCTCGGCACCAGCTACGAGGAGCTGGCCACCGGCCGCCCCGCACACCTCGCCACCGAGCTGCGGCTCGCCCTCACTGACGCCCAGCGCCTGCTCGCCACCGGCGACGCGGACGAGGCCGCCGTGCGCTACCGCCAGCTGCTCACCGAGGCCGAGCTGCACGAGCTGGCCCCCGAACAGGCCGAGGCACTGCTGGGCCTGGGCGAGTGCGCCCTGGAGTCCGGTGAACTCGCCGACGCCATCCGCCACTTCGAGGCCGCCGAGCGCCAGCAGTCGGGCGAGCCGCTGCCCCGCCGCACCCGCGCGATCCGGGGCCGGGCGATCGCCCACGTACTGGCGGGCGAGCTCCGTTACGCCTGCTATCTCCTTGAGTCCACCATCGACGAGCTGGGCACCTCGGGGCTGGACGACCCCGAGTCGCTGGTGCTGCTCTACTCGGCGATCATCGGCCCGTATCTGGACATGGGCGCGCAGGCCCGCGCCGCGCACGCCGCCGAGCTGGCGCTCGCGCTCGCGCCGCAGGTCTCCGACCCCGCCCTGGTCGCCGGGATGCACCGCCAGGTGGCCCGCACGTTCCTCGCCGAGGGCCGCACGGCCGACGCCGACGCCTCGCTCGCCAAGGCCCAGGCGGTCTACCGCCAGCTGCGGCTGCGTACGGATCTGGCGCACTGCCACTGGATGCGCGGCTATGTGTACGCGCAGGACGGCGAACTGGGCGCTGCCGAGCGGGAGTTGCGGACCGCGCGCGACATGCTCGCGGCGAAGCGGGCCGCGCTCTTCACCTGCCAGGTGGAGGTCGAGCTCGCCGATGTGCTGCGGCGCCTGGGCCGCTTCACGGAGGCGGCAGCACTGCTCGATCCGCTGGTGGAGACGGCGCCGGAGCTGGGCGACCGGCACGGCGCGGTCCACGCGGGGGGCGCGCACCGCCTGCTCGGCCTGATCCGCGAGGAGCACGGCGAGCTGGAGTCGGCCGAGGAGCACTATGTGACGGCGCTCGGCCTGCTGGAGCGCAGCGGCGCGAGCGGCGACCTGGCGGACCTGTGCCGCCTGCTGGGCGATCTGCTGCGCCGCACCGGCCGCACGGAAGCGGCCATGGACGCCTACCGCACGGGCCTTGGCCATCGCGCGGCCCCGGGCACCACGACCCTGGGCCCGGCCCCGGCACCGCCGCGCGTGCGGCCGTAGCGAACGGGACGTACGGAAAGTACGCGAGGACACACCCAAAGTAGTAGTTGAATCTCGTACGGAATGGGTCTACGGTCGTTCTTGTTGAAAGTTAAACCGCTGGGCATCCGGCCGCAGCGCGTCCTTCAAAGGAGAACGTCATGGCTCTCTTCGGCCGCAAGAGCACCGCCGTCGCCACCGCCGTCGCCGAGGTCGACCCGGCCCTGGCCGCGCTGACCGGCACGTACACCATCGACCCGGCGCACTCCCGGATCGGCTTCACCGTCCGGCACGCCATGGTCACCAATGTGCGCGGCTCGTTCGCCGGCTTCGAGGGCACCCTGGAGCTGAACGGCGCCGCGCCGGCCGCCTCCTCCGCCGTGCTCGACGTCAAGGTCGCCACCGTCGACACCGGCATCGCCGACCGTGACAACCACCTGCGCAGCGGCGACTTCTTCGACGCCGAGCAGTTCCCGCTGATGACCTTCCGCTCCACCGAGGCCCAGCAGCTCGGCGGCGACAGCTACCGGATCATCGGCGACCTGACCATCAAGGACGTCACCCGCCCGCTCGCCATCGACCTGGAGTTCAACGGCTCGGCGACCGACCCCTACGGCAACCAGCGCGTCGGCTTCGAGGGCAGCGCCGACATCCTGCGCTCCGACTGGGGCCTGACCTGGAATGCGGCCCTGGAGACCGGCGGCGTCGTGGTCAGCGACAAGGTGAAGCTGACCTTCGACATCTCCGCCATCAAGTCCGCGTGAGCCGGGCGGCGGCCGCCGCGAGGAAGGCCGCCGTCGCCTCGTCCACCGGCAGGCCGGCTTCTACCAGTCCCCGCCCCCGAAGCCGCCACCGTCGCCGCCACCGCCTCCTCCGTCGCCCCAACCCCCGCCGAAATCGGAGGAGTTGAAGTCGGCGCCGGAGACGTCGCCGCCGTCGTAGTTCTGGCCCGCGAAGTCGGCGCCGCCGTAGTCGGCCGCGTACGCCGGGGTCGAGAGCATCGAGCCGAGCATCGTGCCCATCAGCAGGCCGGGCAGGATGCCGCCGCCGAAGTAGCCGCCGGCCCAGGGGCCGTACGCGGGACCGGCGTCGTAGTACGGGCGGCGGCCCTGGTCGGTGTCGACCTCGCGGACCATCGGGTCCTGGCCGTCGCGCAGCCGGGTCGCGTCCGCCAGGCACACCGGCACCTCGCGCGCCGCCCCGCCCGCCGGGGCCCAGGTGGCGTCCTGGACGGACGGCCCGTGGCGCGGGTCGAAGAAGCAGGGCGCGCGCCGCTCGGGCAGCGGCTTGTGCTCGCGGCGGGCGGCGAGCGTGGCGAGCGAGAACCGCCCGTCCTCAAGCGCCTGCGTCACCCCGCGCACATCACTGGGGTGTTGAGCCGCCGCCATCAAGGTCTTGGAGGTCTCGTACGAGTCGAGGGCGCGCTCGTAGTCGGCGCGCATCGCGTCGTCGGCGCCCGCCTCGGCCGGGTGGAAGTCGAGCCGGTCCAGCTCCTCGCCGAACGCGGTGATGTCCTCGTCGACGACCACCTGGAGCCGCTGGAGCGCGGCCCGCTCCTCCTCGGCCTTCTTCCTGCGGCTGCGCCGCACCAGCGCGTACGCCCCGGCGCCGCCCGCGACGACGACCGCGCCGGTGGCGATCAGCGCGGTGGACGACACCCCTCCGTTCGAACCCGAGCCGCCGCCCCAGGAGGACGGGGCGCGGCCGCGCATGGTCGGAAGCGCCTGGTCGACGAAGGCGTTGAGCTGCGTCGACGCGTCGGCGGCGGTGCCCGGCGCCCGTACCGCGCTCTTCAGGTTCTCGACGGCCTGCTGCGGCATGACCTTGCGGTCCGCGCCCGCGTTGAACGCGTCGCCGAGGCGGACCGCGTACAGACCGGTGACGCCGGTGTCGGTGCGCAGGTTCCGCAGCAGCGTGTCCTTGGGGAACGCGGAGGTCGCGGGCAGCACGGCGACGAACAGCGGCTTGTCGGCGTCCTTGATCTTCTTGGCGAGCGCGTCGGCCTGCGCCGTCGAGAGCTGTCCGGCGGCGGCGGGGTCGACGTACACCGGCGCCTTCTTGAGCGCGGCGGCGACCTCGGCCACGCCGGATGCGGCGGGGGCGGCGGGCACGGCGGTGGCCGTGGCCACGGGGGCCAGGGCGATCAGTGCGGCGGCGGTGGACGCGAGCAGTACGCGGAACCTCATGCTTCCGAAGCTACCTCACGAAACGGACAAACCCTCCGGGGCTGCGCCCCGGCCCCTGAGTTCACCTGCGGACCGGTGGGGGCTGGTCGCGCAGTTCCCCGCGCCCCTCAGGTAGTCGGCCGCAGCCGGGGTACTCAGCTCAGCCCGAGATCTTTAGGGGCGCGGGGAACTGCGCGATCAGCCCCCACTCACCCGCAGACGAACCCCGGGCCCCTTACTCCGCCGGAACCACCCCGGCCCGCAGCAGGCCATAGGTGTACGCGTCCTCAAGCGCGCCCCAGGACGCGCCGATGATGTTGGTGGCGACTCCTACCGTGGACCATTCGCCGGAGCCGTCCGTCGTGGTGATCAGGACGCGGGTGGTGGAGTCGGTGCCGTGGCGGCCCTCCAGGATGCGGACCTTGTAGTCGACCAGTTCCAGCTTGGCGAGCTGCGGGTAGATGCGCTCAAGGCCCACCCGCAGCGCCCGGTCGAGCGCGTTGACGGGGCCATTGCCCTCCGCCACCGCCACGATCCGCTCGCCCTTGGCCCACAGCTTCACCGTCGCCTCGTTGGCGTGGGTGCCGTCGGGGCGGTCCTCGACGATGGCGCGCCAGGACTCGACCCGGAAGTACTTGCGGGCCCGGCCCTCCGCCTCGGCGCGCAGCAGCAGCTCGAAGGAGGCGTCGGCGGCCTCGTACGTATAGCCCTTGAGCTCGCGCTCCTTGACGCGGGCGACGACGCGGGCGACCAGTTCGCGGTCGCCGCCGAGGTCGACGCCGAGCTCCTTGCCCTTGAGCTCGATGGAGGCGCGGCCCGCCATGTCGGAGACCAGCATCCGGATCCGGTTGCCCACCAGGCCCGGGTCGATGTGCTGGTAGAGGTCCGGGTCGACCTTGATCGCGGAGGCGTGCAGCCCGGCCTTGTGCGCGAACGCGGAGACGCCGACGTACGGCTGGTGGGTGGCGGGGGTGAGGTTGACGACCTCGGCGATCGCGTGCGAGATCCGGGTCATCTCGGCGAGCGCGCCCTCGGGCAGCACCGTCTTGCCGTACTTCAGCTCCAGGGCGGCGACGACCGGGAAGAGGTTGGCGTTGCCGACGCGCTCGCCGTAACCGTTGGCGGTGCACTGGACGTGGGTGGCGCCCGCGTCGACGGCCGCGAGGGTGTTGGCGACGGCGCAGCCCGTGTCGTCCTGGGCGTGGATGCCGAGCCGGGCGCCGGTGTCGGCGAGGACGGTGGCGACCACGGCCTGGATCTGGGCGGGCAGCATGCCGCCGTTGGTGTCGCAGAGGATGACGACGTCGGCGCCCGCCTCGCTGGCGGCCCGGACGACCGACTTGGCGTACTCGGGGTTGGCCCGGTAGCCGTCGAAGAAGTGCTCGCAGTCGACGAAGACCCGCCGTCCCTGCTCGCGCAGATGCGAGACCGTGTCCCGGACCATCTCCAGGTTCTCGTCCAGCGTGGTGCGCAGGGCGAGCTCGACATGGCGGTCATGGGACTTGGCGACCAGCGTGATCACCGGCGCACCGGACGCCAGCAGCGCCTTGACCTGCGGGTCCGTGGCCGCGCTGCCGCCCGGGCGGCGGGTGGCGCCGAACGCGACCAGCTGGGCGTTCCTGAAGCTGATCTCCTGCTTGGCGCGGGCGAAGAACTCGGTGTCGCGGGGGTTGGCGCCCGGCCAGCCGCCCTCGATGAAACCGACCCCGAAGTCGTCCAGGTGCCGTGCGATCGTGAGCTTGTCCGCGACAGTGAGGTTGATGCCCTCGCGCTGGGCGCCGTCGCGCAGCGTCGTGTCGAAGACGTGGAAGCTGTCGTCGACGCGATGGCTCTCTTCGGATGCCTCGTTGGTCGTCATGCTCGGTGACTCCTGTCGGGTGAGTGGCTCCGGATTCGTCTGGCTCCACTTGCCCCCATCATCGCGTGCCGCTCGCCTCCGGCCGTGGTGGGCCGGGAAACGAAAAAACCCCTCGCGGGTGCGAAGGGTCTGCGCGCGGGTCTGGGGCACGATGTCCGCTGCCGCGGGGGTTTGCCGCGGTTTCAGCGGTCACTGCGGACCGGCGCGCTGCTGTCCATAATCATCATGAAAGCGAGCACGGTCCGCAGTCTGCCATACGCCGCACGAGGGGTGGGCCGGGGTCTCAGGATGCGGGCACCCCGTCCGCCTCGGCGGGAGCGGGAGTGACGGCGGCGGGCGCGGTGACACGGTTCAGGTCGATGTCCCGCGTCTCGCGCATCGTCAGGTACACCACCAGGCTCACCGCCGCGCAGCCCGCCACGTACCAGTAGAAGCCCGACTCGATGCCGCCCTTCTTGAACCACAGGGCCACGTATTCCGCCGTGCCGCCGAACAGGGCGTTGGCGACGGCGTACGGGAGGGCGACGCCCAGGGCTCGGATGCCGGTCGGGAACAGCTCCGCCTTCACGCACGCGTTGATCGAGGTGTAGCCGGTGACCACGACCAGCGCGAGCAGCGCCAGGCCGAAGGCGGGCCAGAACGTGCCCGCGTGCTTGAGCATGGTCATGATCGGCACGGTCAGGAACGTCGAGCCGACCGCGAAGGTGATCAGCAGCGGGCGGCGCCCGATCCGGTCCGAGAGCATCCCGGCCAGCGGCTGGAGGCACATGAAGACGAACAGCGCGCAGAAGCTGACCAGCGAGGCCGTCTGCTTCTCCATGCCCGCGCTCTTGGAGAGGAACTTCGTCAGATACGTGGTGTACGTGTAGTACGCGACCGTGCCGCCCATCGTCAGCGCGACTACCAGGAACGCCTCCCGGCGGTGGCGCCACAGCGCCTTCAGCGTGCCCCGGTCGTCGTCGCGCGCCGCGCCCGACTCCGCGTACACCTCGGTCTCCAGCATCGAGCGCCGCAGATAGAAGACGATCGCCGCGCCGAGCGCGCCCACGATGAACGGGATGCGCCAGCCCCAGCTGTGCAGCGCGTCCTCGGACATCGTGCGCTGCATGACGATCTGGAGGCCGAGGCCGACGAGCTGGCCCGCGGTCATCGACACGTACTGGAAGCTGGAGGCGAAGCCGCGCCGCTCGGGGGTGGACGCCTCGGTCAGATAGGTCGCGCTGGCCGCGTACTCACCGCCCACCGACAGGCCCTGGAGCAGTCGCGCGACGAGCAGGACCGCCACTCCCCCGTATCCGGCCACGCCGTACGTCGGCGCCACCGCGATCAGGATCGCGGAGGCCGACATCAGCGTGACGGTCAGGGTGAGCGCCGCCTTGCGGCCGCGCCGGTCGCCGATGCGGCCGAGGAACCAGCCGCCCACCGGCCGCATGAAGAAGCCGACGGCGAAGATCCCCATGGTGTTCATCAGGTTCGCGGTGTCGTTCCCCTTGGGGAAGAACGCGTCCGCGAAGTACACCGCGAAGGTCGCGTACACGAACCAGTCGAACCACTCGACCATGTTCCCGGCCGAGCCGACCCAGATCTTCTTCCACTGCTCTCGTCCCATGAACGATCACGTTGGCCCAGGTCGGACGGGCCGACAAGGGTGGTGGACGCAACGATAAGGCGTACTTGCGTACGTTGTGTTCAGCGGCCGGTCGCGGGCGCGGCCAGCGACTCGTCCACGAACTCCCGTACGTGGTCGAGCACTTGGGCCCGTCCGGTGCCCGGCAGGCCGACCGCCACATGGACGCTGAAGCCGTCGAGCAGCGCGCGCAGGCGGGCCGCGAAACGGTCCGCGTCGACCGGGCGGAACTCGCCGTGGGAGACGCCCTCGGCGATCAGCGCGACCAGGTCGCGGTGCCAGGCGCCCTCGATGGCGGCCTGGCGGGCGCGGGCCTCGCCGTCGGCGTTCTGCGAGCGGTTCCAGACCTCCAGCCACAGGATCCAGTGCGGATCGCGCGGCCCGTCCGGGACGTACAGGTCGACATAGCCGTCCAGGCGCTCGCGGACCGTGCCCGGCCGCGAGAGCAGCGCCCGGCGCTCGCCGCCGAGCTGCCCCTCGCTCCACTCCAGGGTCTGGAGCAGCAGCTCGTCCTTGCTGTGGAAGTAGTAGAGGAGATGGCCGCTGGACATGCCGACCTCGCGGCCGAGTCCGGCCATGGTCAGGCCGTCCAGACCGCGCTCGGCGATCGTGGCCATGGCGGCGGCCAGCACTTCCTCGCGCGGCGGCGCGTTCCTGCGCGCGCGGGCCGGACCGGCCATGCCACTCCTCCTAGATCCCTCTGGATCCCACCCTGGGCTGCTGCTGGGTGATGCAGTGGATGCCACCGCCCCCCGCGAAGATCGTACGTGCGTCCACGAGGGTCACGGTCCGCTCCGGGAACAGCCGCCGGAAGATCCCGGCCGCCTGCTCGTCCCTGGGGTCGTCGAAGCCGCACAGGACGACGCCGCCGTTGCAGAGGTAGTGGTTGATATACGAGTAGTCGACCCAGCCCTCGTCGTCGGCGACCACGGTCGGGGCGGGGATCTCGACGACTTCGAGGCTCCGGCCCCGGGCGTCGGTCTGGGAGCGCAGCAGCGCCACGTTCTCCTTGCACACCTCGTGGTCGGGGTGGGCCGGGTCGGGCTGGGTGTGCGCGACGACCACGCCGGGGCGGGCGAACGCGGCCACGATGTCGACGTGGCCGAGCGTGCCGTAGCCGTGCGGGGGGTAGTCGGCGGTCAGGCCGCGCGGCAGCCAGATCGCCTTGCGGGTGCCGAGCATGGAGTGGATCTCCGCCTCGACCTCCTCGCGCGTCCAGTGCGGATTGCGCTCGGGCCCGAGCTGCACGGTCTCGGTGAGCAGCACCGTGCCCTCGCCGTCGACGTGTATCGCGCCGCCCTCGTTGACCAGCTGAGACGTGTACGTACGCGCCCCGGCGAGATCCGAGACATACGCGCCGATCTTGGCGTCGTGCTCCCAGCGCGCCCAGTCCTGGGCGCCCCAGCCGTTGAACGTCCAGTCCACGGCGGCCAGTTCCGAGCCGTTGGTCAGGAACGTGGGGCCGATGTCGCGCATCCAGGCGTCGTCGAGCTCGCGCTCCACCAGGTCGATGTCCGGGCCGAGCAGGGCGGCCGCCTCGGCGCTCTGGCCGGGGCCGCAGACGACGGTGACCGGCTCGAAGCGGCGTACGGCCCGGGCGACGGCGGCCCAGGCCGCGCGCGACTCGGCGAGCTCGGCCTCGTTCGGGAACGTGACGTTGGGGCCCGGCCAGGCCATCCAGGTCCGCTCGTGCGGGGTCCACTCGGCGGGCATCCGGAAGCCGTCGGCGGCAGCAGTCATGAGAGGGATCCTTACAGGAAGTAGAGGCGGTTGAGGGAGACGGACTCGGCGGGCTCGGAGCGCAGCGGGTCGCCGTCGAGGGTGACCAGACCGGTGCGGCCGTCCACGTCCACGGCTCCGGTACGGGAGTTGAGCAGCAGGTCGGCCGGGCCGATGCCCCGGGTGCCGCGCACGGCGACCCGGCGCCGGCGGGTCGGCATCAGGTCGCCGCCCTGCTCGACGGCGGCCCGGGCGACGAAGGCGACGGAGAGCTCGGCGGGCGTGGCACCGTGGGCGCCGAACAGCGGGCCGAGGACCAACGGTTCACAGGTCTCGGTGGCCGCGTTCGGATCACCCGTAACGCCCCACGCGGGGAAGCCGGACTTGAGCACCATCTGCGGCTTGGCGCCGAAGAAGGCGGGCCGCCACAGCACGATGTCGGCGAGCTTGCCGACCTCGATGGAGCCGATCTCGTGCGAAAGGCCGTGCGCGATCGCGGGGTTGATGGTCAGCTTGGCGATGTAGCGCAGCACGCGCGCGTTGTCGTCGCCCTCGCCGTCGCCCTCCATGGGGCCGAGCTCGGCCTTCATCTTCCCGGCCATGGCGAAGGTGCGGCGCACCGTCTCGCCCGCACGGCCCATGCCCTGGGCGTCGGACGAGGTGATGCCGATCGCGCCCAGGTCGTGCAGCACGTCCTCGGCGCCCATCGTCCCGGCCCGGATGCGGTCGCGCGCCATGGCGGCGTCGCCGGGCAGATCGGGCTTGAGGCCGTGTACGGAGACGATCATCCCGTAGTGCTCGGCGACCGCGTCCCGGCCGAACGGCAGGGTCGGGTTGGTGGACGAGCCGATGACGTTGGGCACGCCCGCCATCTTCAGCACATTGGGTACATGCCCGCCGCCGCACCCTTCGATGTGGAAGGCGTGGATCGTACGCCCCTCCAGCACGCGCAGGGTGTCCTCCACCGACAGGCACTCGTTGAGGCCGTCGCTGTGCAGGGCGACCTGGACGTCGTGCTCCTCGGCGACGCGCAGGGCCGTGTCCAGGGCGCGGGTGTGCGCGCCCATGTCCTCGTGCACCTTGAAGCCGCAGGCCCCGCCCTCGGCCAGCGCCTCCACCAGCGGGGCGCCGTCGGAGGACGAACCCCGGCCCAGGAAGCCGATGTTGACGGGCCAGGCGTCGAAGGCGGCGAAGGCGTTGCGCAGCGCCCAGGGCGAGTTGACGCCCACGCCCCACACCGGCCCGAACTCCTGGCCGATGAGCGTGGTGACCCCGGAGGAGAGCGAGGCCTCCATGATGCGCGGCGAGAGCAGATGCACATGGGTGTCCACGGCTCCGGCGGTGGCGATGAGCCCTTCGCCGGAGACGATGCTGGTCCCGGTGCCGACGACGACGTCCACCCCGTCGAGCGTGTCCGGGTTCCCGGCCCGCCCGATCGCGTGGATACGGCCCTCGCGGATGCCGATGGAGACCTTGCGGATGCCGAGGACGGCGTCGATGACGACGACGTTGCTGATCACGACGTCACAGGTCTCGCGGACGGCCGCGGCCTTCAGGTGCAGCCCGTCGCGTGCGGTCTTGCCGAACCCGGCGAGGAATTCGTCGCCGGGGCGCTGGGCGTCGGACTCGACGCGGACGGTGAGCCCCGAGTCGCCGAGCCTGATCCGGTCCCCGGCCCGGGGTCCGAAGACGGCCGCGTACTCCTGCGGGTCGATATGGCGGCTGCCGGGCGCGCAGTGGTCGCTGTGACTGCTGGGCCTGCTCATGCGGTTCCTCCTTCGGGGCCTTCGGTGACGCTTTCGCGGACGCCTTCGGGGACGCCTCCGGGCACGCCGAGATAGCCGCAGGCGGCGGCCCGGCGCAGGGCCTCTTCCTTGGCGCCGGGCGCGTCCAGCGGCCCGTCGACCAGTCCGGCGAAGCCGATGGCGATCCGGGCGCCGCCGATCGGGACGAGCCCGACCTCGCCCTCGCCGCCGGGGTCGAACCGGACCGAGGACCCGGCGGGTACGCACAGCCGCATCCCGTACGCGGCGGCGCGGTCGAAGTCGAGACGCGGGTTGGCCTCGAAGAAGTGGAAGTGCGAGGTGACGCTGACGGGGACGGCGGCGGTGTTGCGCACGGTCAGCCGGACGGCGGGCTCGGGGTCCGGGCTCTGCGGCCCGGGCAGTACGGCGCCGGGCGCGTCCTCGCCGAGCGGTTCGCCACCTCGGATCGGCGCGGGGACCACGGCGAGCCGCGAGCCGTCGTCGAAGACGGCCTCGACATGCACCTCGGTGACCACGTCGGCGACGCCCGGCAGCACGTCGTCGGGGCCGAGCACGCTCCGGGCCGCCGCGATCGCGTCGGCGAGCCGGTGCCCGTCGCGGGCCGCCTCGCAGACGGTGTCCGCGATGAGCGCGGTCGCCTCCGGGACGTTCAGCTTCAGGCCGCGCGCCCGGCGGGCCCGGGCGAGCTCGGCGGCGCCGAAGAGCAGCAGCCGGTCACGTTCTGTAGGGGTAAGTCGCACGCACCACACCTCCGATTAGAACACCACTCTAACCGCATAAATCCGTGAGACAAGGGGTTGACGCGTCCAGCGACGATGGCCGACATTGAACGCCACTCAAATAACCGGAACGTCGAAATCAGGCCATCGAGCGTCACGGCCGTCGAGCGTCAGGGGCAGCCCATGCAGATCGAACAACGCGGAGTCGACACGATCCCGGAGGCGGAACGCACCAGCGGCCCCCGCGATCTGGTGTCGATCCTGCTCGGCTCCAACCTCTGCCTCGGCGTGATCGTCTTCGGCTGGCTGCCGGTCTCCTTCGGCCTCGGCTGGTGGGCGTCGGTGACCGCGATCGTCGCGGGCACGCTGGTCGGCACGCTGCTCACCGCCCCGCTGGCGCTGGTGTCCCTGCGCACGGCGACGAACCTGTCGACGTCGTCGGGCGCGCAGTTCGGCGTACGCGGCCGCCTGGTCGGTTCGGTGGTCGGCCTGCTGCTGTCCCTCGGCTACACCGCGCTCACGGTGTGGATCGGCGGCGACGCGATGACGGGCGTGCTGCACCGCCTCTTCGGCCTGCCGACGGGCGGAGTCTCGTACGGGATCGTGTACGCGGTGCTGGCGGCGGCGACGGTGATCGGCGCGGTGTACGGGTACCGGGTGCTGCTGCGGCTGTCGCGGTTCCTGGCGTTCGGGATGACGGCGCTGCTGGTCCTGGGCGTGGCGGCGTACGCCCCCCACTTCACTTCGGCGGCGCTCCCGGACGCGGGCGGCTACCTCCTCGGCTCGTTCTGGCCGACGTGGCTGCTGGGGCTGGTGGCAGCGGGTCTGAGCGGCCCGATCGCGTTCATCACGCTGCTCGGCGACTACACGCGCTACATCTCCCCCACCCGCCACACCCCGCGCCGCGTGCTCCACGCGACGTGGCTGGGCCTGGTCGCGGGACTTCTGGTGCCGCAGCTGTTCGGCACGTTCACGGCGTACGCGGCGCGGGCGGCGGCGGACTACGCGGGCCCGCTGGTCGCCGCGTCCCCCGGTTGGTACCTGGTCCCGCTCCTGCTCGCGGCGTCGGCGGGTTCGGTGGGCAACGCGGGCCTGATGCTGTATTCGATGGGCCTCGACCTGGACGCGATCCTGCCGCGTGCGTCGCGGACGCAGGCGACGTTCGCGGTGGCGGGGGTGGCGACGGTGTGCGTCTTCGCGGGCCATTACGCGTGGGACGCGCAGGCGGCGATGACGTCGTTCGTGCTGCTCCTGACGGCGATAGGCACGCCGTGGGCGGTGATCACTCTGATCGGCTTCGTCCGCTGCCGGGGTGTGTACGACGCGGACGCGCTCCAGGTCTTCAACCGGCGTTCGCGGGGCGGGGTGTACTGGTACCGGGGCGGGTGGAACTGGCGGGCCGTGGTTGCGTGGGCGCTCGGCGCCGGGGCGGGCCTGCTGGCGGTGTCGTTGCCGGGCTACGAGGGTCCGCTGCTCCGGTTCACGGGCGGGGTGGACGTCAGCTTCCTGCTGTCGGGGCTGGTGGGAGGCGCCACGTACGCGACCCTGACCCGAGGCCGAGTCCCCCACCCCACCCCTTCCCTGAACCCTCCGGGGGTGGAGGTGAGTTGAGGCCCGCGTTTTGCCTGCCGGCCGGTGGGGGCTGGTCGCGCAGTTCCCCGCGCCCCTTGATGGGCCCGGAGGGCCCTCTTAGGGGCGCGGGGCTGTGTCGATTTGCGGCTCCGCCGCGTGGGCGCGAGCAACCCAGCACGATCCGCAGGTGAAAGCCCCTAGCCCAGGGGGTGCATCCAGCCGTGCGTGTCCGCGGACCGGCCCATCTGGAGGTCCAAGAGCGCCTGGCGCAGACGCATCGTGACCTCGCCCGGCTCACCGTCCCCCTGCGTCCAGTTCGCCCGGGCCGACTTAACCGAACCCACCGGCGTGATCACCGCGGCCGTACCGCAGGCGAACACCTCCGTCAGCGTCCCGGCCTCGTTGTCCCGCTTCCAGTCGTCCGTGGAGATCCGCCCCTCCTCCGCCGTGTAGCCGAGGTCACGGGCGATCTTCAGGAGGGAGTCGCGGGTGATGCCCGGGAGCAGCGAGCCCGTCAGAGAGGGTGTCACGATGCGGTCGCCGTACACGAAGTACAGGTTCATCCCCCCCATCTCCTCGATCCACCGGTGCTCCACCGCGTCCAGCCAGACCACCTGGTCGCACCCGTGCTCGGCCGCCTCGGCCTGGGCGACGAGGGACGCCGCGTAGTTGCCGCCGGTCTTGGCCGCGCCCGTGCCGCCCTTGACGGCCCGCACGTACTCCTCGGAGAGCCAGACCGAGACGGGCTTCACGCCGCCCGGGAAGTACGCCCCGGCGGGCGAGGCGATCACGATGAACAGGTACTCGTTGGCCGGGCGCACACCCAGCCCGACCTCGCTCGCGATCATGAACGGGCGCAGGTACAGCGACGCCTCGCCGGTCGACGGCGGCACCCACGCCTTGTCCTGCTGGATCAGCGCGTCACAGGCGCCGATGAACAGCTCGTCCGGCAGCTCGGGCATCGCCATCCGGCGGGCCGAGGCGCGGAAGCGCTCCGCGTTGGCCTCGGGGCGGAAGGTCGCCACCGTACCGTCGGGCTGGCGGTAGGCCTTCAGGCCCTCGAAGATCGTCTGCGCGTAGTGCAGCGTCATGTTCGCCGGGTCCATCGACAGCGGCGCGTACGGGACAAGCTCCGCGTCGTGCCAGCCGCGCCCCTCGGTCCACTTCACCGTCACCATGTGATCGGTGAAGTGGCGGCCGAATCCGGGGCCGGCCAGGATCGCGTCACGCTCCGCGTCCGACAGCGGGTTCGCGGAGGGCTTGAGCTCGATCGTGGGCGTCGTCATGGTTGCGTGTCCTTCACCGGTTGTGTGGGTCGGACCGCAGCCCGCACGTCCCCTACTGCTTGGACGTCCGAGCTTTCCGCATGCCGCGGTCCCACGTTCGATTATCGCTCGTGCGGGACCATGACAGAAGTGGTGTGGTTGCGGCCCGGGAATGATGGTGGCACCCCGGGGCCGTACAGGAAAAGCCGCCGGGTTCTGGTGCGACCCGGCGGCTTTCGTGAGGAAGAGCGCTCGGGTCAGCCCGATACGCGTACGGCGAGCGCGTCGCCGATCTCGTCCGTGGTGCGGGCGGAGCCGTCCCGCGCGGCCAGATCGGCCTGGACGGCGTCCTCGATCCGGGCCGCCTCGGCCTCGTAACCGAGGTGGCGCAGGAGCAGGGCGACCGAGAGGACCGTGGCGGTCGGGTCGGCCTTGCCCTGGCCCGCGATGTCCGGCGCCGAGCCGTGCACGGGCTCGAACATCGAGGGGAACGCGCCGGTCGGGTTGATGTTGCCGGACGCGGCCAGGCCGATGCCGCCGGTCACGGCCGCGGCGAGGTCGGTCAGGATGTCGCCGAAGAGGTTGTCGGTGACGATCACGTCGAAGCGCTCGGGCTGGGTGACGAAGAAGATCGTCGCGGCGTCGACGTGCAGATAGTCGGTGGTGACGTCCGGGTACTCCTTCGCCACCGTGTCGAAGATGTTCTTCCACAGGTGGCCGGCGAAGACGAGGACGTTGTTCTTGTGGACCAGCGTCAGCTTCTTGCGCGGCCGCGCCTGGGCCCGCGCGAACGCGTCCCGCACCACCCGCTCCACGCCGTACGCGGTGTTGACGCTGACCTCGGTGGCGACCTCGGCCGGCGTACCGGTGCGCAGCGAGCCGCCGTTGCCCGTGTACGGGCCCTCGGTGCCCTCGCGGACCACCACGAAGTCGATGTCGGGACGCCCGGCCAGCGGGGTCGCGGTGTTCGGGAACAGCTTCGACGGGCGCAGGTTGATGAAGTGGTCGAAGGCGAAGCGCAGCTTGAGGAGCAGCCCGCGCTCCAGGACGCCGGACGGCACGCTCGGGTCGCCGATCGCGCCGAGCAGGATCGCGTCGTGGGTCCTGAGCGCTTCGAGCTCCGCGTCCGGCAGGGTCTCGCCGGTGCGGTGCCAGCGCCGGGCGCCGAGGTCGTACTCCTTGGTCTCCAGCTTCACGTCCGCCGGAAGGACCGCGTTCAGGACCTTGAGGCCCTGCGCCACGACTTCCTGGCCGATGCCGTCACCGGGGATCACTGCGAGATCGATGCTGCGAGACATGGAAGCACCGTACTCCGCGTCCCATTCGTTGACATGTCGAGTCCACCATGCGGACACCCGTCGCTCCCCCGGACGGTGGAGCCGGTCCGGGCCCGGTAGTGCTCAACGGCCCGTACGTAGTTCCTCCGGGCGGCCGCCGAATGGCTGGACAAGGTGATGTGCGGGGAGATTCGGGGGAGTTGCATGGGGAGCTGTATGCACCCCGTTCACCTGTTGGTGAGATTCGCGTCGCCTGGGAAGAGGACGTTTCGGCCATGGACATCCCTCGTTTCGGTATACCCGAGAAGCTCGCCGGCCGCATGACCATGGCCGAGCAGCACGAGTACCTGCGGACGCGTCTGACCAGGCGCGGCGTACTGCGTACTTCCGTGGCGACCGCAGCGATCGCCGGTGCCGGGGTGGGCACCGGACTGGCCACGTCGTCGCCGGCCTACGCCGCGCCCACCGTGCTCACCTCGCGCAACTCGGCGCCGCAGGTGGACGGTTCGCTGGTCGCGCCGTTCGGCCGCCACCTCCAGTACGGGGCGGACGCCAAGACCCAGATGACGGTCTCCTGGCAGGTCCCGTTCGCGGTGCGCCGTCCGTACATCCGCATCGGCCTCAAGCCGTGGTCGCTCAGCCACCGCA
This sequence comes from Streptomyces sp. CBMA152, assembly GCF_014596475.1. Classification (GTDB taxonomy): domain Bacteria; phylum Actinomycetota; class Actinomycetes; order Streptomycetales; family Streptomycetaceae; genus Streptomyces. The sequence continues at coordinate 30,112 of NZ_MECJ01000025.1, forward strand.
TCGGCGCCGAGGTGCGTCACCTCACCACGCCCGCGCTCAACGGCGGGAAGATCGCGGCGGCCGAGCAGTACTACGTGCACGCCGGCCTGGAGCGGCTGCGGCCCGGCACCACGTACTACTACGGCGTCGGCCACGACGGCTTCGACCCGGCGGACCCGCGCAACCTGGGCACGCTCGGCACCTTCACCACCGCGCCCGAGCGCGCCGAGTCGTTCACCTTCACGGCCTTCGGCGACCAGGGCGTCAGCTACCACGCGCTCGGCAACGACCAGCTGATCCTCGGTCAGAACCCGTCGTTCCACCTCCACGCGGGCGACATCTGCTACGCCGACCCGTCGGGCTCGGGCACCTCGGGCGACACCTACGACGCCCGCACCTGGGACCAGTTCCTGGCCCAGACGGAGTCGGTCGCCAAGACCGTGCCGTGGATGGTGACCACCGGCAACCACGACATGGAGGCCTGGTACTCGCCCGACGGCTACGGCGGCCAGAACGCCCGCTGGTCCCTGCCGCGCAACGGCCCGGACCCGGTGAACCAGCCCGGCGTCTACTCGTTCGTGCACGGCAACGTGGGTGTCGTGGCGCTGGACGCCAACGACATCTCGTACGAGATCCCCGCCAACTTCGGGATCAGCGCGGGCAAGCAGACCCAGTGGCTGGACCGGCGTCTGGCCGAGCTGCGCGCGGACCGGAACGTCGACTTCATCGTGGCGTTCTTCCACCACTGCGCCTTCTCCACCACCAACGGGCACGCCTCGGACGGCGGCGCGCGCGACGTGTGGGTGCCGCTCTTCGAGAAGCACCAGGTCGACCTGGTCATCAACGGCCACAACCACGTGTACGAGCGCACTGACGCCATCAAGGCGAACGCGGTCGGCCGCAAGGTCCCGGTCGGCGAGCGCACCGACCCGACGCGCGACGGCATCGTCTACGTCACGGCCGGCGGCGCGGGCCGCTCGCTCTACGACTTCCCGGCCCCCGACAGCTACGAGGGCCACGTCAAGGACCAGGAGAGCGTCCCGACGTACCACTGGGCCAAGGGCGGCGCGAAGGTGAAGGAAACGGTGGAGTGGTCGCGCGTGCGCTACACCGGCTACTCGTTCCTCGCGGTGGAGGTGTCGGCAGGCCGCCACCCGTCAATGAAGGTCTCGGCCCTGGCAGAGTCCGGCGCGAGGATCGACCACTTCGAGATCAGCCGCGGTAGGTAGGGGCAGAGGTCAACGGTCCCCCCGCGCCCCTAGGCCTTCGGCTTTTAGGGGCGCGGGGCTGTGACATTTTGCGGCTCCGCCGCGTGGGCGCGACCAGCCCCCACCGGCCCGCACCCGACAACGCGCGCAACTACCCGCGCCCATGCCCGGTCGCACCCCCGTTGTCACGGCGGTCAAGCGCGCGCTGAAGCGCGGCCGCCGCGTTCTTGCGGTCGGCATCGCTCGTACGGGAAGCGTGACGGACACGGCGGACGTTCATCGTCTCGGACATGAGGGATCGACTCCTTGAGATCACGGGGATATCAGGGCGCCGGAAGGGGCGGGGAGCGCTGCCGCAGGGGTTGCCTGCCAAGGGGCACCGCGCTCGCGACCGCCATTCGCTGGATCTAGCGAGACGTTCGGCTTCTACAAAGCTAAGGGAGGACCCCGCTCCTGTCTCCACAATTACTCGGACTTCCTACTATCTGAGACGGCGGCTTCAGCGCCGCAGCGCCCGCAGCTCCCGGATCAGGGCGCGTACGGCGACCGTCGAGGCGAGCTCGGGCGTGGTCACATAGCCGACGTCCCGCGTCGGGCGCTCCGGACCGAGATCAGTGATCTCGACCGTGTGCGGTGCTCCGACCAGCGACAACTCCGGCATGATCGCCATACCGAAACCACTGCTCACCATCGAGAGCACTGCTCCGTCATCCTCGGCCCGAACCGTCGCCGCCGGGATCCACTCCTGACCGGCCCACCACTCCCTGGTGTACGAGGTGCAGTTCTCGGTCCAGTCCACCAGCGGCAGCGAGCGCGGCGCCGGGTGCCCGGCCGGGTGGACCAGCGCATACCCCTCCTCCAGCAGGACGCCCCCGACCAGCCCCGACGGCACCGGCGAGGTCGTCCCGATCGTCGCGATGCCCAGATCCGCCCGCCCCGCCGCGACCTCCCCCGCCGTCCCCGGCCCCACCTCCCGTACGAGCCTGACCTCGGGCACGATCCCGGGGTGGCGGGCAGTGAGCCGTTCCAGGGCGGGCGGCAGCAGATGCAGCGCGGCGCTGCGGAAGGCGGCGATCCGCAGCGGTCCCGCCACGGTGTCGTCGGCCGGATCCGGCGCCGCCCCGCGCGCCTCCGCCACCAGCATGTCGAGAAGCCGCAGCACTCGCCGGGCATGAGCGGCGGCCCGCACCCCCGCAGGTGTCGGGGCCGCGCCGCTGCGACCCCGCTCGAAGAGCACCGCGCCGATCTTCGCCTCGCTGGAACGCACCGAGTGCGAGACCGCCGACTGGGCCATACTGAGCCGCGCTGCGGCGCCGGAGAAGCTGCGCTCCTCCTCGACCGCGACGAGCACCCGTAGTTCACGCGGGGCGAGATCGTTCGGCATGGGGCTCCCACCTGGACGTATGAGCGGAATTGATGGATCGGCACGTTCCATCGACGCAACCCCCTGCCCACCCCGCGCATTCCTGCCTACCGTCCTCATCCATGACGACGACCTCGATCACCGTGCACCAGACCGCCCGCCCCACGGGCCTGCCGACCCCCGACGACTTCGCCTTCGTCGAGGCCCCGGTCCCCGACCCGGCGCCCGGCACCGCGCTGGTGGAGAACCTCTACCTCTCCGTGGACCCGTACCACCGCGAGGCCATGGACTTCGATCCGCTGCACGAGCCGCTGGAGGGCCGCGCGCTCGGCCGTGTCGTCGCCTCCCGCGACCCCGGGCTGCGCGAGGGCGACCTCGTCTTCCACCGCCAGGGCTGGCGCACCCACGCCCTGGTCACCCTCGGCACGGACGGCACCCGCACGATCCGGTCGTACGAAGGCGTCCCGCTCTCCGCGCATCTGGGCATCCTCGGCGGCACCGGCCTCACCGCGTACGTGGCGCTCACCCGCACCCTGCAACTCCGGCCCGGCCAGGACCTGTTCGTCTCGGCGGCCGCGGGCGGCGTGGGCACGGCGGCGGGGCGGATCGCGCGACTGCTCGGCGCGGGGCGGATCGTGGGCAGCGCGGGCTCGGCCGCGAAGGTCGGCTTCCTGACCCGAGTGGTCGGCTACGACGCCGCGTTCGACTACCACGACGGCCCGGTCGGCGAGCAGCTGGCGAAGGCGGCCCCGGAGGGCATCGACGCGTACGTGGACAACGTGGGCGGCGACCATCTGGAGGGCGCGATCTCGGCACTGCGTGATCATGGCCGGATCGCGTGGGTAGGCGCGGTCGCCCAGTACAACAACCTCGCCACACCGCCCGCCGCGCCCCGCAACCTGTACGACGTGGTCGAGAAGAGCCTGCGCCTGGAGGGCGTGCTCGTACGCAACCACCGGGACGCACAGGGCGAGTTGGAGGAGTTCCTGGTCCCGCATCTGCGGTCCGGACGCGTGACCTCGGACGAGACGGTCGTCGACGGGATCGAGCGGACGGTGGAGGGCTTCATCGGCATGCTGCGCGGCGGCAACACGGGGAAGATGCTGATCCGCGTCGGCGAGTAGCCCGCCGCCCGCTCCCGAATCGCCGCCACCCCCTCACTCATCGCGTACCCCCTGGTTCGACACCACCACCTAGGTTGCATTCCTATCTAGCTGGTGGTGGAATACATGCATGGCCGCAGACCGCAGATCCAGCTGGCTCAAGGGCGTCCTTGACCTCCTCGTCCTCACCTGTCTGACCGAGGGCGAAAGCTACGGCTACGAGATCTCCAAGGCCCTGGCCGCAGCCGGACTCGGCGAGATCAAGGGCGGAACGCTCTACCCCGTACTGAACCGACTCGAAGAGGCCGGGCTCGCCGTCGGGGAGTTCCGTGCCGCCGAGCGCGGGCCGGGCCGCCGGTACTACCGGCTGACCGACGACGGGCACCGGGCACTCGCCGAACAGGGCGCGTCCTGGCTGGAGTTCCACACCGCCGTACAGACCATGCTGAAGAACGCGACATCAGGGGGAACCGCATGACCGGGACGGACGAGGCCGCACGGCCCGACTACTTCATCGAGCTCGCCGCCTGGCTGCTGACCGGGGGCATGTCCGAGGAGCAGGCGACGACCACCGTCGCCGAGCTCACCGGGTATCTCACGGAGACCGGATCGACGGACGCGTACGAGGAGTTCGGCGATCCCAAGGACTTCGCGGCCCGGCTCACCGGGGGCCGGGCGGCCGAGGAGCCGGCCGCCGAGGCGGAGACCTGGAAGTGGGCCACCGACATCTACACCGACCGCAAGCACCTCAACCACTACGGCGACCAGGGCTGGGAGGTCGAGGGCCTGGACCGGCTCGGCCGGTTCGTGTGCCGCCGCGACCCGTCGGCGGCGCTGCGCTGGGAGTACCGGCGCGAGGCCGCCAACAACCCGGCCGAGCGCGAGTCGGTCACCGCGACGCTGGCCCCGGACGGCTGGGAGCCGTGCGGGCACTGGATGCTCTTCATGTACTTCAAGCGCCCCAAGGCCGCGAGCGCCGGTCCCGCCGCCGAGCTCGACGAGCTCGTCGCGCCGCCCGCCAAGCAGCTCTTCCTCAGCCGTACCTACCGGGGCAAGCTGAAGCAGATGGCCGCGGGCGCGGTGGCCTCGGGCACGGTGACGGCCGTGGCGATCCACTACGCGGGCGACGGCATCCTCCCGTTCTTCTTCGTTGCGGCGATGCTCTCGGCGGTGATCGGGACGGCGTTCGGCTTCCGCCGGATCAAGCGCGAGGTCGCTGCGGGCGTCGAGGACGTATGACCGCGAGCGGTGAGCGAAACCGGTACGAGAACACACATCCGGCCACCGCGTTACGCAAACATACCGCCCGTTGACCGAGTGTTCACCCTTCTCTCCCGCTAGAGGTATGGCTTCATACCTTTGGACGGTCCACCCTTCTGCTCGGTGTGCCACCGGGGCACAAGCAGGCCAAGAGGGCGGGCGGTTCGGGAATGACACCGATCAGTCGTAGAGGGTTCGTGGCACTGGGCGCGGGCGTGGCGGCGGGCGCCGTACTGCCCATGGGGACGGCCTGCGCGGCCGGGGGCACGGCGGTCACCGGCACGGCGGTCACCGGCACGGCCGCCGCCTCGGCCACCGGCACGGTCAAGGACGTCAAGCACGTGGTGATCCTGATGCAGGAGAACCGCAGCTTCGACCACTACTTCGGCCGCCTCAAGGGCGTACGCGGCTTCGGCGACCGCAGCGGGATCCTGCTCTCGGGCGGGCAGTCGGTCTTCAACCAGCCCAACGGGCTGAACCGGCAGTACCCGTGGAAGCTCAGCTCCACCCCGGCCTCGGGCGGCGTCGACGGCGAGACGCTCGCCCAGTGCAACGGCGATCTGCCGCACAGCTGGACCTCGCAGCACTCCGCCTGGAACAAGGGCCGGATGGACAACTGGGTCCTGGGCGTCGGCAACGTCCGCTCGCTCGGCTACCTGGACCGCGACGACATCCCGTTCCACTACGCGCTCGCCGACAACTACACCATCTGCGACGCCTACTTCAGCTCCGCGATGAGCGCCACCGGCCCCAACCGTACGTTCCTGTGGAGCGGCAAGGTCGACGCGGCCAGCAAGGACGGCGGCGACGAGTCGGGCCTGACCTGGGAGACGTACGCGGAGGCGCTCCAGCGGGCCGGGGTCAGCTGGAAGGTGTACCAGAACGCCAACGACAACTACGGCGACAACGGTCTGGCGTACTTCACCAGGTTCACCAGCGCCCCGGCCGGCGACCCGCTGCACGACCGGGGCATGTCCTCGGTCCCGGCCACCACCGGCTCGACTCCGGACGACATCGCCGCCGCCATCAAGGCCGACGCGCTCGCGGGCACACTGCCCCAGGTCTCCTGGGTCGTCGCCAACCAGGCGTTCTCCGAGCACCCCTACGCCCCGCCCGGTGACGGCGCGCACTTCGTCGACCTGGTGTACCGGGCGCTCGCGGCCAGCCCCGAGGTCTTCGACTCGACCGTCCTGTTCCTCAACTACGACGAGAACGACGGCTTCTTCGACCATGTCCCGCCGCCGTCACCGCCCGCGGGCGCGGCCGGGGAGTTCGTCAGCGGCGTTCCCATCGGCCTCGGCTTCCGCGTGCCGATGCTGGTGATGTCACCGTGGACGCGCGGCGGCTGGGTGTCGTCCGAGGTCTTCGACCACACCTCGGTGCTGCGCTTCCTGGAGACCTGGACCGCCGCGCTCGGCACCCCCGCCACCTGCCCGAACATCAGCCCCTGGCGCCGCAAGGTGACCGGCGACCTGACCGGCGTCTTCGACTTCACGAACCCGGTCTACGGCGTCCCGTCCGGCCTGCCCGCCACCAAGGCGCTCGGCGTGAACTGCGGCCCGCTGCCCAACCCGTCGCCGCAGAACAACGCGCTGCCCGTGCAGGAGAGCGGCACCCGCCCGGCCCGCGCTTTGCCGTACCAGCCGGGCGGCAACCTCGACCACTTCGAGTACGGGGCCGCGGGCAAGGTCCTGGCCTGGTTCACCATGGCCAACCAGGGCGACCCGGCGACCTCGGCCGCCCACTTCTCCCTCCAGCCCAACGCCAACCGCGACACCACGCCGTGGCAGTACACGGTCGACCCGGGCGGCACCGCCACCGACTACTTCAACATCGGCTTCGGCTTCGGCAGCGGCAAGTACGACTTCACCATGGTCGGCCCCAACCGCTTCCAGCGCCGCTTCACCGGGGACGCGAACGCGGCCGGCAAGGCGATCGAGGTCGCGGCCCGGTACGGCGTGGAGAGCGGCACCGGCAAGATGGCGATCTGGTTCAAGATGACCAACACCTCCTCGGCGCCGGTGACCTTCACGGTCAAGCCGAACAACTACCGTACGGACGGCCCCTGGACGTACCAGGTCGCGGCGGGCGCCTCCACCGAGGACTACTTCAACGCGGTGGCGTACCAGAACGGCTGGTACGACCTCACGATCACGGCGGACGTCGACTCGACGTGGTCGCGGCGCTACACCGGCCACATCGAGACCGGCGACACCTCGGTCAGCGGCTGACGGTGAGGTCCTGGAGGCCCACCACCCGCAGCAGTTCGAGCCGCTGGTGGGCCTCCGTGCCGGGCCGGGCCGAGTGCACCACCAGGTACTGGCCGTGCTCGGAGCTCAGCAGCACCTCGCAGTCGAGCTCCAGGAGGCCGACCACCGGATGGACGAACCGCTTCACCTTGGAGCGCCGCACCGCCACCTCGTGCTCGTCCCACAGCGCCGCGAACTCCTCGCTGGCCGCGCGCAGTTCGGCGACCAGGGCCGCCGGTCCCGGGTCGTCCGGGCGGGCCGCGAGCACCGCGCGCAGCTGGCCCACATGGTTGCGGGCGTGCTCGGCGTGGTCCTCGGGCGGGAAGAGCCGGCGCACCGAGGGCTCGGTGAAGTAGCCGCGGACGATGTTCCGGCCGGGCATGGCCTCGCCGACCAGGGCGGCCGCCATGGCGTTCTGGGCCAGCACCTCGCCCCAGTCGCTCATCACCTGCGCGGGCGCGTCGTGCAGCCGGTCGAGGATCAGCATCAGACCGGGGCGCACATGGACCGAGCCGTGCCGCTCGCGCGGCGGCTCCTCGCCCGCGAGATGGAAGAGGTGATCGCGCCCGTCCTGGCTCAGCCTCAGCGCCCGCGCCAGCGCGGTCAGCATCTGCCGGGACGGGCGCGAGCCGCGAGCCTGCTCAAGCCGGGTGTAGTAGTCGACCGACATCCCGGTGAGCTGGGCGACCTCTTCCCTGCGCAGCCCCGCCGTACGCCGCCGGGGCCCGGCCGCCAGGCCCACGTCCGAGGGTTCCAGACGGGCCCGGCAGTGCCGCAGGAAGTCCGCGAGTTCTTCTCTGTCCACGCCCACATCATGACGGTCGGTCCCGACCCGTAACCAGGGAGTGCCGCTCCCTGGATACGTACGTCCCTCCCGCCGTCGGCCACCTCGCGCCAGCCTTGGGCCAGGCAACCGAGAGGAGCGGACCATGCGGATTCTGGTGACGGGCGCGACGGGCCAGGTCGGTCGGCGGTATGTGCCGAGGCTGTTGCAACGGTCCGACGTGGTGCGCGTCCTGGTGCGCGACGAAGCCCGTGGCCACGCGCTCGGCGCCCATGAAGTGGTGGTCGGCGACGTACGGGACGCGGAGTCGGTGCGCAAGGCGCTGGCCGGGGTCGACGCGGTGGTGAACCTGGCGGTCGCCTACCGCGATGTGCCGGAGGAGGAGAACCGGGCGGTCAACGGCGCGGCGGCCATCGCGCTCGGCCGGGCCGCGCTGGAGGCCGGGGTGAGCCGGTTCGTCCAGGTGTCCTCGAACCTCGCGTACGGGCTCGGGCGAGGGCGGCCGCTGACCGAGGACGACGAACCGCGGCCCGGCGGCCCGCTGTGGGGCCCGTACTCGGAGTCCAAGGTGGCGGCCGAGGCCGGGCTGCTCGCGCTCCACCGCGACCACGGCCTCGACGTACGCATCGGCGTGCTCGCCTTCGTCTACGGCGAGGGCGACCCGCACCTGGCGGCGTCGGTGTACTGGGCGTCCCAGTGGGCCGGACACCAGCGGCTGCCGATGGTCCACCACGCGGACGTGGCCCAGGGGTTGACGCGACTCCTCTACGCGCCCGGCGTCGCGGGCCGCAAGTACAACATCGCGGACGACAGCCCCGTGACGGCGGTCGAACTGCTCCAGCTCAACGGGGTCGAGGTGCCGCCGGAGCTGGCCGAGCGCACCGACCCGGACCCGTTCTACACGATCGTGTCGACGCTGCGGATCCGGGACGAGCTGGGCTTCCGCCCGCTGTACCCGTCGGTGTGGACGGCACGGGACGCGGGGGTTCTGTAACGCCGTTACAGAGTTACGGGGCGGCGGTACGGCACGGGGGTCCGTACCGCCGCCCCGCGCAGCACTCTCACAACACGTCGCCGTCGCGCCAGTCGAAGATCAGCGGCTGCGCGGGGTCGGGCAGCGGACGGCCCGCCGCCGCGCGGACGTACGTGCTGCCCTCCTCCTCGGCGAGCCGCACCACCCCGTCCGGGCTCAGCACCTCGATCCGCCCCTCCCAGACCTGCCAGCCGCGCGCCCGGTAGAGCGCCACGCCGTCGTCGGACGCCGAGAGCGCGCCGAACTCGTACGCCTCGTCGATCACATGCTCAAGCGCGGCCATGACCCGCCCGCCGAGCCCCTGCCGACGGCGGTCCGCGCGCACGGCGACGGCCTCGACATAGCCGATGCGGTACGAACGGCCGCCGTGCAGCACCCGGCGCATGATGACGCTGCCGTGCGCGGCGAGCCCCGACTCGTCGTCGAGGAAGGAGTGGACACCGCCGAGACCGTGGTCCCAGTCCTCGTCGCCGAAGTCGCCCTCGAAGGCCGCGTCGAGCAGCGCGCGGATCCTCGGCAGGCCGTCCGGGCCGAGCTGCGAGGTGTGGGCGGTGTGCTGTGACTCAGTCATGCGCCCACTGTGGCAGGCCGGTTCGCGATCTACCGTGCCCGGCGGCCGTGCCGCAGACTCGGTGGCATGTCACCGTCGACAGAGCAGCGGTGGACGCCCACCCACGGCGATCCCTACCGCCCCGTCCCCTACCGGCCCGACCGGATGCCCGCCACCGAATCCCTGGCGCGGGCGGCCGAGCTGCGCGCCACGATGGACCGGCGCCGGACCGTACGGCAGTTCTCCACCGACCCGGTCCCCGAGCAGGCGATCCGCGACGCCATCGCGTGCGCCGCGACCGCCCCGTCGGGCGCGCACCAGCAGCCCTGGACCTTCGTACTCGTCCGCGACCCCGAGGTGCGGCGGCGGATCCGTGAGGCCGCCGAGCACGAGGAGCGCCGCTCCTACGACGGCCGGCTCGGCGAGGAGTGGCTGGCGGCGCTGCGCCCGCTCGGCACCGACGCGGTGAAGGCGCATCTCACCGACGCCCCGGCCCTGATCGTCGTCTTCCAGCAGCGGTACTGGCTGGCCGAGGACGGCACCAAGCACAAGCACTACTACGTGGACGAGTCGGTCGGGATGGCCGTCGGCATGCTGCTGTCGGCGCTGCACCAGTGCGGACTGGCCGCGCTGATCCACACCCCGAGCCCGATGCGGTTCCTGTCCGAGGTGCTCGGCCGGCCCGTCAACGAGAAGGCGTTCGCGGTGATCCCGGTCGGGTATCCGGCGGACGACTGCCAAGTCCCGGACCTGGTCCGTAAGTCGCTCGATCAGGTACTGATCGAGATCTAACCACTGAACAAACATTGACAGGTTATAGATGGGTGCGGTTAGCTGTACGCGCACCGCAACAACCAGTCATAGCGTCATGAGGGGTTAGAGATGGACGCAGGGCAGATCCACTACCGGAGCGTGACCGTCGACGGTCAGGAGATCTTCTACCGGGAGGCCGGCGCGCCCGACGCCCCCGCGATCCTGCTGCTGCACGGCTTCCCCACCAGCTCGCACATGTTCCGGGACCTGATCCCCCTGCTGGCCGACCGGTACCGCGTGATCGCCCCCGACCACCTGGGGTTCGGCTACTCCTCGGCGCCGTCGGCCAAGGAGTTCGCGTACACCTTCGCCAACCTGGCCGATCTGACCGACCAGTTCACCGAGCTGGTCGGGCTCAGCCGGTACGCGCTGTACATCCAGGACTACGGCGCCCCCATCGGGCTGCGGCTCGCCCTCAAGCACCCCGAGCGCGTCACCGCGATCGTCACGCAGAACGGCAACGCCTACACCGAGGGCCTGGGCGAGGCCTGGGAAGCACCGCTCGCGCTGATCGCGGAGCGCACCCCGGAGACCGAGGCGCCGGTGCGCGAGATCCGGTCGCTGGAGGGCATCAAGTGGCAGTACCTGCACGGGCTTCCGGACCCGTCACTGGTCAGCCCGGACGCGTACCACTACGACGCCGCCCTCATGGCCCGCGACGGCCAGGACGAGATCCAGCTCGACCTGATGGCCGACTACGGGTCCAACTTCGACCTCTACCCGGCGTTCCAGGAGTACTTCCGCACCACCCAGGTCCCGGTCCTCGCCACCTGGGGCGCGCACGACGAGATCTTCGTCCCGGCCGGGGCCCTCGCCTTCCAGCGCGACCTGCCGCAGGCGGAGGTCCACCTCCTGCCCACCGGCCACTTCGCCCTGGAGACCCACGCCCGCCAGATCGGCGCCCTCATCGGCGACTTCCTGGCCCGGAAGGTCTGAACACCAGCAGAAATGGAAACCGCCCCCGTCCTCGGTTGGGGGACCAAGGACGGGGGCGGGGTTCAGAAAGTGACTGCTCGTCAGCCCATGTGCGGGTACGTGTAGTCGGTCGGAGGCACCAGGGTCTCCTTGATGGCGCGGGTCAGCGTCCAGCGCATCAGGTTCTGCGGCGCGCCCGCCTTGTCGTTGGTGCCGGACGCGCGGCCGCCGCCGAAGGGCTGCTGGCCGACGACGGCGCCGGTCGACTTGTCGTTGATGTAGAAGTTGCCCGCGGCGTAGCGGAGCTTGTCCATCGTGTACGCGGCCGCGGCGCGGTCGTTGGAGATGACCGCACCCGTCAGCGCGTAGTCCGAGACCGACTCCATCTGGGTCAGCATCTCGTCGTACTTCGCGTCGTCGTAAACGTGGATCGCCAGGATCGGGCCGAAGTACTCGGTCGTGAAGACCTCGTTGGCCGGGTCCGAGCACTCGATGACGGTCGGGCGGACGAAGTAGCCGACCGAGTCGTCGTAGGTGCCGCCCGCGACGATCGTGCAGGAGGCGTCGGCCTTCGCACGGTCGATGGCCGCCTTGTTCTTGGCGAACGAGCGCTCGTCGATGACCGCGCCGATGAAGTTCGACAGGTCGGTGACGTCACCCATGGTGATGCCGTCGACCTCGGCCGCGAACTCCTCCTTGAAGCCGTCGTTCCAGATCGACGCCGGGACGTACGCACGCGACGACGCCGAGCACTTCTGGCCCTGGTACTCGAAGGAACCGCGGGTCAGCGCGGTCTTCAGGACGGCGCGGTCGGCGCTGGGGTGCGCGACGACGAAGTCCTTGCCGCCGGTCTCGCCGACCAGACGCGGGTAGGTGCGGTACTTCTCGATGTTGGTGCCGACCGTCTTCCACAGGTGCTGGAAGGTCTTGGTGGAACCCGTGAAGTGGATGCCCGCCAGGTCGCGGTGGTTCAGCGCGATCTCGGAGACCGCGAGGCCGTCACCGGTGACCAGGTTGATGACGCCCTTGGGCAGGCCCGCCTCCTCCAGGAGCTGCATCAGCAGCACGGCGGCGTGGGTCTGCGTCGGGGACGGCTTCCACACTACGACGTTGCCCATCAGGGCCGGGGCGGTGGGCAGGTTGCCCGCGATGGCCGTGAAGTTGAACGGCGTGATCGCGTAGACGAAACCTTCCAGCGGACGGTGGTCCATGCGGTTCCACACGCCCGGTGCGTTCGCCGGGGGCTGCTCGGCGAGCAGCTGGCGGGCGTAGTGGACGTTGAAGCGCCAGAAGTCGACGAGCTCGCACGGGGTGTCGATCTCGGCCTGCTGGGCGGTCTTCGACTGGCCGAGCATCGTGGAAGCGGCCAGCGTCTCGCGCCACGGGCCGGCGAGCAGCTCGGCGGCGCGCAGGATGATCGCGGCGCGGTCGTCGAAGGACATCGCGCGCCACGCCGGGGCGGCGGCGAGGGCGGCGTCGATCGCGTCCTGGGCGTCCTGGGTCGTCGCGTTGGCGTACGTACCGATGACGGCCTTGTGGTTGTGCGGCTGCACGACGTCGAAGCGCTCGCCGCCGCCCATCCGGCGCTCGCCGTTGATCGTCATCGGCAGCTCGACGGGGTTCTCGGCCAGCTCCTTGAGCTTGGCTTCGAGGCGCGCGCGCTCCGGGGAACCGGGGGCGTAGCCGTGCACCGGCTCGTTGACGGGAGCGGGGACCTGGGTTACAGCGTCCATGAGTCTCTGAACTCCTTTGTGAGGGGTGGGCTCAGCCCTTGGTGAGGATGGAGCGGGCGAAGAAGAGCAGGTTGGCGGGCTTCTCCGCGAGGCGGCGCATGAAGTAGCCGTACCAGTCGGTGCCGTACGCGGTGTAGACGCGCATCCGGTGGCCCTCGGCCGCGAGCCGGACGTGCTCGTCGCTGCGGATGCCGTACAGCATCTGGAACTCGTACTCGTCCAGTTTGCGCCCGGCGCGCCGCGCGAGCTCCTGGGTGATGGCTATCAGGCGCGGGTCGTGCGACCCGATCATCGGGTAGCCCTCGCCCTCCATCAGGATCTTCAGGATGCGGACGTACGCCTTGTCGATCTCGGCCTTGTCCTGGTACGCGACGGAGGCGGGCTCCTTGTAGGCGCCCTTCACGATCCGGACCCGGCTGCCGGCGGCGGAGAGGCGGCGCGCGTCGTCCTCGGTGCGGAAGAGGTACGCCTGGATGACGCAGCCGGTCTGCGGGAAGTCCTTCCGCAGCTCCTCGTGGATGGCGAACATCGAGTCGAGGGTGGTGTGGTCCTCGGCGTCCAGGGTGACCGTGGTGCCGATCTCGGCGGCGGCCTCGACGACCGGGCGGACGTTGGCGAGGGCGAGCTCGTGGCCGCCCTCCAGCGCCTGGCCGAACATGGAGAGCTTCACGGACATCTCGGCGCGGGCGCCCAGGTCCAGGTCCTTGAGGCGGCCGATGAGCTCCAGGTAGGCGTCCCGGGCGGCGTGCGACTGCTCGACCGTGGTGATGTCCTCGCCCACCACGTCCAGGGTGACCTCCAGGCCCTTGCCGGCGGCGTCCTTGACGATCGGCACGACCTGGTCGACCGTCTCACCGGCGATGAACCGGTCGACGACCTGCTTGGTGCCGGGTGCGGCCGAGATGAAACGGCGCATCTTGTCGCTGCGCGACGCGGCGAGGATCACGGGACCCAGCACGGGGCACCTCCATGGAAAGGGGTAGCAGGAGGCCGAAACCCGACTAATGGGGAACGGCACGGAGAACCACCGTGAAACCTAGGGACCGTTTCGATCCTCTGCCATCGACACCTGTCACGCATCCGTGCCCCGCATCTCAGACAGATGTCTGAAGGCAGCGCCGATGTGCGCGAGAATGTCTGACGTGAAGGGCGACTACCAGGACCTGGTCGATGAGATCTCGGCGCTGCTCGGCGCCCCCGCGACCCTGGAGGACCGGGACTTCAAGCTGATCGCCTTCGGCGCGCACGACTCCGACGACGACACCGCCATGGACCCCGTGCGCACCCGCTCGATCCTCACCCGTCGCTCGACCCCGGCGGTCCGCGCCTGGTTCGAGGGGTTCGGCATCACGCGTGCCACCGGCCCGGTGCGCATCCCGGCCGCCCCCGAGGCGGGCGTCAACCGCGACCGGGTCTGTCTGCCGGTGCGCCATCGGGGCATCGTGCTCGGTTACGTATGGCTGCTCGACGCCGACCCCGGCCCGGCCGAGGACCGGCTCGCGGCCGCGATGGAGGTGGCGTCCCGGATCGGCGGTCTGCTCGCGGACGAGGCCCAGGCGGGCGCCGATCTCTCCCGGGAGTTCCGGGCGGTCCTGACGGCGGGGCGGGGCTGGCAGCGCGACATGGCGATGGCGGCCCTGCGCGCGGCGCTCGGCCCGGACGCGGACGGCCTGCACGCGGTGGTCTGCACGACCCCCTGGCCCGGCGAGGCCCCGTCGGTGCGCACGGTGGCGGGCACGGCGGCGCTGTGCGTGGTGCCGTGGGGGTCGTACGGGGAGGCTCCCTCGGACGAGGACGCGGGCGACGCCGTACCGCAGGCGCTCGCCGCGCTCGTGCGGCTGCGGTCCGCCGACGCGCTCGCGCCCGCGCTGACCGCCGCCGAGCGGCTGCGCGCCTCGGCGGGGCCGGGCGCGGCCGCCGGGGTCGCCGTCCCCCGCCGGGGACTTGCCGAGCTCCCCACCTCCTGGCACGAGGCGACCGCCGCGGCCCGGGCGGCCCGCGCCGAGGCCCGGCTGGGGCCGGTGGCGCAGTGGAGCGGCATCGGCCCGTACCGGCTGCTGACCGCGCTCCCCGACACCGCGCCGCACGACGTGGCGGTCCGTGCCCTGCTCTCCCCCGCCCACACCGAACTGGCCCGCACCGCCGAGGTGTTCCTCGACTGCGCGGGCCAGGCGGGACGTACGGCGGCGGCGCTCGGCATCCACCGCCAGACCCTCTACTACCGGCTCTCCCGGGTCGAACAGCTCACCGGGCTCGACCTCGACGACGGGGAGGACCGGCTGCTGCTCCATATGGCGCTGAAGGCGTCACGCCTGTGAGGACTGTTCCGCCTTGCGGGCGCCCTCGATGAGCAGGCGCATTCCCTCGGTGAGCTTCGCGGCGTCGGTGGCCGTGTCCGGGTCGAACGTCCACTGGATCATCAGGCCGTTGAGCAGCGCCTGGTAGAGCCCGCCGAGCGAGGAGACCACGGGGTCGCTCCCGTCGGGCTCGGCGCCGCCCTGGAACATCGGGATCAGCCCCGAGCGCCCTTGGATGGACGCCTTCGCCAGGTGCTCGCGCACCCCGGGCATCCGGTCGGCCTGGGTGACGACCTCCAGGCTGAGCAGCCAGATCGGGCGGGCCGTGTCCATGGTCGCGATGACGTTGGCCCACACCTCCTGGAACCGCTCCAGCGAGCCGGGCGTACCGGTCGGCTCCACGCCGTGCCCGCCCTCGAAGTCCTCGCCGATGCTCTCGATCATCTCCACGTACGCCTGCGCGAGCAGGGCGTCCTTGGAGCCGTAGTGGTAGCCGATCGAGGCCAGGTTGGTCCCGGACTCCTTCACGATGTCGCGCGCGGTGGTGCGCACGAAACCCTTCTCCAGCAGGCAGCGCTTGGCGCCCTCTAGCAGATCTTCACGGTGTCCCATACGGGGAGCGTACTCGGCCCGTAGACGGATGTCTAAGACAAGCGTCTACGGGCCGGGTCGGGAACCGTTCTGGACTCTCAGACCAGGTTCACCGAGCGCGCCGACGCCGCGCCGATCTCCTCGGCCAGTTCGGTGAGGACCGGCTGCGGGACCGAGTCGTCGACCGTGAGGACGGCCAGCGCCTCCCCGCCCTCCGACGCGCGAGCGACCTGCATGCCCGCGATGTTGAGGCCCGCCTCACCCAGGACGCGGCCGACCGTGCCGACGACGCCGGGGCGGTCCTCGTAGCGCAGCACGACCATGTGGTCGGCGAGCGCCAGGTCCACGTCGTACTCGCCGATGGCCACGATCTTCTGGAGGTGCTTGGGACCGGCCAGGGTGCCGGAGACCGACACCTCGTCGCCATCCGAGAGCGTGCCGCGCACGGTGACCACGTTGCGGTGGTCCGGGGACTCCGAGCTCGTGGTCAGCCGGACCTCCACGCCGCGCTCCTGCGCGAACAGCGGGGCGTTGACGTACGACACCGTCTCGTCCACCACGTCCTCGAACACGCCCTTGAGCGCGCTGAGTTCGAGCACCTTGACGTCGTGCTGGGTGATCTCGCCGTACACCTCGACGTCGAGGCGGACCGCGACCTCGCCCGCGAGCGCGGTGAAGATCCGGCCCAGGCGCTCGGCGAGCGGCAGGCCCGGCTTCACGTCCTCGGCGATGACGCCGCCCTGGACGTTCACCGCGTCCGGCACCAGCTCACCGGCGAGCGCCAGGCGCACCGAGCGGGCGACCGCGATGCCCGCCTTCTCCTGGGCCTCGTCGGTGGAGGCGCCCAGGTGCGGGGTGCACACGACCTGGTCGAGCTCGAAGAGCGGGGAGTCCACGCAGGGCTCCTTGGCGTACACGTCCAGGCCCGCGCCCGCGACGCGTCCCTCCTTCAGCGCCGAGAACAGCGCGGCCTCGTCGACGATCCCGCCGCGCGCCGCGTTCACGATCCGTACGTGCGGCTGCACCTTGTGCAGCGCCTCGTCGCCGATCAGGCCAAGGGTCTCAGGGGTCTTGGGCAGGTGCACGGTGATGAAGTCCGCGACCTCCAGGAGCTCGTCCAGGGTCAGCAGCTTCACGCCCATCTGCGCGGCCCGCGCGGGCTGTACGTAGGGGTCGTACGCCACGATCTTCATGCCGAAGGCCGACATGCGCTGCGCGACCAGGACGCCGATGCGGCCGAGGCCGACGACGCCGAGGGTCTTCTCGCTCAGCTCGACGCCGGTGTACTTGTTCCGCTTCCACTCGCCGTTCTTCAGCGCGGTGTTGGCCTGCGGGATGTTGCGCGCGGTGGCCACGAGCAGACCGCAGGCGAGCTCGGCGGCGGTGACGATGTTGGAGGTCGGCGCGTTCACGACCATCACGCCGGCCTTGGTGGCGGCGGAGACGTCCACGTTGTCGAGGCCCACGCCCGCGCGGGCGACGACCTTCAGCTTCTTCGCGGCGGCGATCGCCTCGGCGTCGACCTTGGTCGCCGAGCGGATCAGGATCGCGTCCACTTCCGCGATGGCGGGCAGCAGTTCGGCGCGGTCCGCGCCGTTGCAGTGCCGGATCTCGAAGTCCGGACCGAGGGCGTCGACGGTGGCGGGCGACAGCTCTTCAGCGATGAGTACGACAGGTTTCGAGCTCACGTGAGTCCTCACAAGTCCAATGCTGCGGACTGCCGTCCCGACGGCCGCAGGCGGTGGAGGTTTGCTAGCCGCGTGGAAGACGCACGACGCTGTGGGCCTGAACGCGATGTGTTGAGCAGCAGTGTAGTGGTGCTCAAGGTGGGGATTTCCGCCGTGGCGGAAAACCACTCGTCCGGGGGTGGACGGGATGGACAAAGGGGCCGCGGCGCAGTGCCGCGGCCCCCGTGAAGGCTTACGCCTCCTCGTCGTTCACCCAGCTCATGAGCTTGCGCAGCTCCTTGCCGGTGGTCTCCAGGAGGTGGTTCTCATCCTGGGTCTTGTACTCGTTGTACTTCTTCAGACCGCCGTGGTACTCGTCCATCCAGTTCTTGGCGAAGGTGCCGTCCTGGATCTCGGTGAGGACCTTCTTCATCTCGGCCTTGGTGTCGGCGGTGATGATGCGCGGGCCCGTGACGTAGTCGCCCCACTCGGCGGTCTCGGAGACCGACCAGCGCATCTTCTCCAGGCCGCCCTCGTACATGAGGTCCACGATGAGCTTCAGCTCGTGCAGGCACTCGAAGTACGCGATCTCCGGCTGGTAGCCCGCCTCGACCAGGGTCTCGAAGCCCGCCTTGACCAGCGCGGAGGTACCGCCGCAGAGCACGGCCTGCTCGCCGAACAGGTCGGTCTCGGTCTCCTCGGTGAAGGTCGTCTTGATGACGCCGGCCCGGGTGCCGCCGATGCCCTTGGCGTACGAGAGCGCGAGCGCGAAGCCGTTGCCGGTCGCGTCCTGCTCGACGGCCGCGATACACGGAACGCCGCGGCCCTCCTCGTACTGACGGCGGACCAGGTGGCCCGGACCCTTCGGGGCGACCATGCAGACGTCGACACCCTCGGGGGCCTTGATGAAGCCGAAGCGGATGTTGAGGCCGTGGCCGAAGAACAGCGCGTCGCCGCTCTTCAGGTTGTCCTTGATGGACTCCTCGTAGACCTGGGCCTGGATCGGGTCCGGGACCAGGATCATGATGACGTCGGCCTCGGCGGCGGCCTCGGCGGGCGTCACCACGCGCAGGCCCTGCTCCTCGGCCTTGGCCTTGGACTTGGAGCCCTCGTGCAGACCGACGCGGACGTCGACACCCGAGTCACGGAGCGACAGCGCGTGGGCGTGGCCCTGGCTGCCGTAACCGATCACCGCGACCTTGCGGCCCTGGATGATGGACAGGTCGGCGTCGTCGTCGTAGAACAGCTCGGCCACTGGGATATCTCCTTGGTGTGCTGGTGTTGCGTCCCACCGTACGGCGGGGATGCGTCGGGACGTTTCAAGTCTCGCGATGCGAACACCGCGAGGGGGCGGGATCAGGCCGTACGGTCCAGGGCCCGCAGGCTGCGGTCGGTGATCGAGCGCGAGCCGCGCCCTATGGCGATCGTGCCGGACTGCACGAGCTCCTTGATGCCGAACTGCTCCAGCATCTTGAGCATCGCCTCCAGCTTGTCCGCGCCGCCGGTGGCCTCGATGGTGACGGCCTCGGGCGAGACGTCGACGGTCTTGGCGCGGAACAGCTGGACGATCTCGACGATCTGGGAGCGCGTTTCGTTGTCGGCCCGCACCTTCACCAGAACGAGCTCGCGCTGGATCGCAGCGCTGGGCTCCAATTCGACGATCTTCAGGACGTTGACCAGCTTGTTGAGCTGTTTCGTCACCTGCTCCAGGGGCAGGTCCTCGACATTGACCACAATGGTGATGCGGGAGATGTCGGGGTGTTCGGTGACACCGACCGCGAGCGAGTCGATGTTGAAGCCGCGGCGGGAGAAGAGCGCGGCGATCCGGGCGAGGATGCCGGGGGTGTTCTCCACGAGGACGGAGAGCGTGTGCTTGGTGGACATGGTGGCGGTCTTCCTGCTCTCTCAGTCTTCGTTGTCGCCGAAGTCGGGGCGGACGCCGCGCGCGGCCATGACCTCGTCGTTGGAGGTGCCGGCGGCCACCATCGGCCAGACCTGGGCGTCCTCGTGGACGATGAAGTCGATGACGACCGGGCGGTCGTTGATCGAGTTGGCCTCTTCGATGACCTTGTCCAGGTCCTCGGGGCGCTCGCAGCGGATCGCGTAGCAGCCCATGGCTTCCGACAGCTTCACGAAGTCGGGGACGCGGGTTCCCTTGCGGGGTCCGGTGGACGCGCCGACCTGGGAGCCGATGGTGTCGTGGCCCGTGTCGTCGGCGTGCAGGACCGTGCTGGAGTAGCGCTCGTTGTAGAAGAGGGTCTGCCACTGGCGGACCATCCCGAGGGCGCCGTTGTTGATGATGGCGACCTTGATCGGGATGTTGTTGAGCGCACAGGTGGTGAGCTCCTGGTTGGTCATCTGGAAGCAGCCGTCGCCGTCGATCGCCCAGACCGTACGGTCCGGCATACCGGCCTTGGCGCCCATCGCGGCCGGGACCGCGTAGCCCATGGTTCCGGCGCCGCCGGAGTTCAACCAGGTGGCCGGGAGCTCGTAGTTGACGAAGTGGGCCGCCCACATCTGGTGCTGGCCGACGCCGGCCGCGTAGATGGTGTCGGCCGGGGCGAGCTCGCCGATGCGCTGGATGACCTGCTGCGGCGAGAGGCTGCCGTCGTCGGGCTGGTCGTAGCCGAGCGGGTAGGTCTCGCGCCACCGGTTCAGGTCGTTCCACCAGGCGGTGTAGTCGCCGGTGTGACCCTCGGTGTGCTCGGCCTGGACGGCCTGGACCAGGTCGGCGATGACCTCGCGCGCGTCGCCCACGATCGGGACGTCGACCTCGCGGTTCTTGCCGATCTCGGCCGGGTCGATGTCCGCGTGGATGACCTTCGCGTACGGGGCGAAGCTGTCCAGCTTGCCGGTGACGCGGTCGTCGAAGCGGGTGCCGAGCGCGACCAGCAGGTCGGACTTCTGCAGCGCGGTGACGGCGGTGACCGCACCGTGCATGCCGGGCATTCCCACGTGCAGCGGGTGGCTGTCGGGGAAGGCGCCGAGCGCCATCAGGGTGGTGGTGACGGGCGCTCCGGTGAGCTCCGCGAGGACCTTCAGCTCGGCCGTGGCACCGGCCTTCAGGACGCCGCCGCCGACGTACAGGACCGGGCGCTTGGCCGCGACGATCAGCTTGGCGGCCTCGCGGATCTGCTTGGCGTGCGGCTTGGTGACCGGCCGGTAGCCCGGCAGGTCGGTGTGCGGCGGCCAGGAGAAGGTGGTGCGCGCCTGGAGGGCGTCCTTGGCGATGTCGACCAGGACCGGGCCCGGGCGGCCGGTGGAGGCGATGTGGAACGCCTCGGCGATGGTGCGCGGGATGTCCTCGGCCTTGGTGACCAGGAAGTTGTGCTTGGTGATGGGCATCGTGATGCCGACGATGTCCGCCTCCTGGAAGGCGTCGGTGCCGATCGCCTTGGAGGAGACCTGGCCGGTGATCGCGACCAGCGGCACGGAGTCCATGTGCGCGTCGGCGATCGGCGTGACCAGGTTGGTGGCACCCGGGCCGGAGGTCGCCATACAGACGCCGACCTTGCCGGTGGCCTGCGCGTAACCGGTGGCCGCGTGACCCGCGCCCTGCTCGTGGCGGACCAGGACGTGGCGGACCCGGGTGGAGTCCATCATCGGGTCGTACGCCGGGAGGATCGCGCCGCCCGGAATGCCGAACACGGTCTCGGCCCCGACTTCCTCAAGAGAGCGGATGAGGGACTGCGCACCCGTGACGTGCTCGACGGGGGTTGCGTGGTGTCCGCCGTTACGGGCCCGCGGCTGCGGATGGTGGGCCCCGGAGGCCTGCTCGGTCATCGGCAATCTCTTCTCGAAGCTGAGGGTTTTTGCGGGGGTTTGGTCGAGTTCGCTCTGCCGCCCCGGGGGTGCCGGTGCAACAAAAAACCCCTCGTGCCGTGAGGCAAGCGAGGGGAGCGCGTCGGGGATGGTCCGCTGGGCCCACGACGGGGCCCGGCTTCAGCCGACGCGCTTTCCAAGTACGAGAATTCGGGTGCGCATGGCATTGACCCTCCCCCCGGCGCCCTGGACGTGTCAAGTGGGTGGGACGGGTGTCTCACTATTTGAGTGATTGACCCGGACGGCGGGCACCTTCCGGCCGCTGAGCACGGGCAACGCGGCCCCGCCCGGCACCGGGAAAGTACCGCGCACCAGGGCCCGCCGCAGCCGGTACTCGTCCAGAGGGCCGGAAAACGCCATGCCCTGCCCATGGGTGCATCCCATGGCCCGCAGCGCGAGGACCTGCTCCGGCACGTCCACCCCGTCGGCCACGGACTGCATCCCCAGGTCGCAGGCGATCCGCAGCAGCCCACTGGTGATCTTGTGCAGCCGGGCGGACTCGACCACGCCCTCGACCAGTCCCCTGTCCAGTTTCAGTACGTCGATGGGGAGCCGACGCAGGGCGTTGATCGCCGCGTAGCCGCTGCCGAAGCCGTCCAGGGCGATCCGCACCCCGAGCCGGCGCAGGCTCACCAGACGCCGCTCCAGGTCGTCGAAGGAGATCCTGGGGTCGCTGTCGGCCAGCTCGATGACCAGGGCGCCGGACGGCAGCCCGTGCCGGGTCAGCAGGGACTCCACGGACCCCAGCGGCATCGACCTGTCGAGGAGCCGGCGGGCCGGCAGGCGGACCGCCACCGGGGCCTCGTGCCCGGCCCTGCACCGCTCGGCGGCCTGCTCCACGGCCTCTTCGAGCAGCCAGCGGCCCAGCTCGGCGGTGCGCTCGCTGTCGTCGGCGACCCGCAGGAACTCGGCCGGGGTGAACAGGATCCCCTGGGCCGATCTCCAGCGCGCCTGCGCGGCCACGGCGGCCACCCGCCCGGTGGTGAGGTTGACCACCGGCTGGTGCAGCAGCGTGAACTCGCCGTCGTGCAGCGCGGTGCGCAGCCGGGCCGCGACCTCGGACTTGCGCACGACCTCGGCCTGCATCTGCGGCGCGTACATCTCGACCCGGTTCTTGCCTCCCGACTTGGCCCGGTACATCGCGAGGTCGGCGTTGCGCATCAGCTCGCGGGCACTGATGTCGCGCTCGGCGAAGGCGACCCCGATGGAGGCCGCGACCCGCACCTCGTTGCCGTCGATCTGGTACGGCTGCGAGAGCGTGAGGCGGAGTCTGTCGGCGATCTCGTACACCTGGCGCTGGCGGGCCGCGCGGTCGCGGCCGCCGTCGCCGACGATCAGGGCGGCGAACTCGTCACCGCCGAGGCGCGCCGCGGTGTCCCCGGATCTGACCGAGTCCTGCAGGCGCCGGGCCGCCTGGATCAGCAGCTCGTCGCCGGCCTGGTGGCCGATGGTGTCGTTGACCTGCTTGAAGCCGTCGAGGTCGATGAAGAGCACGGCCGTGCCGGGGTCACCGGCGCGCCTGCCGGTCAGCGCCTGGCGGGTGCGCTCGGTGAACAGCGCGCGGTTGGGCAGGTCGGTGAGGGGGTCGTGCTCGGCGTTGTGCTGCAACTGGGCCTGCAGGCGCACCCGTTCGGTGACGTCCCGGCTGTTGAGGATGAGCCCGCCCTGGTGGCGGTTGATGGTGGACTCGACGTTCAGCCACTCCCCCGTACCGGACTTGAAGCGGCACTCGATGCGGCTGGTCGGCTCGTCCAGCGGCGACGTGGCCAGAAAGCGCCGCACCTCGTGCACGACTCTGCCCAGGTCCTCCGGGTGGATGATCGAAGCCAGCTCCGAGCCGACCAGGTCCTCCGCGTCGCGTCCGTAGACGCCCGCGGCGGCGGGGCTCACGTACCGCAGTATTCCGGTGGGGGCGGCGATCATGATGACGTCGCTGGAGCCCTGCACCAGGGAGCGGAAGTGGTTCTCCTTCTGGGCCAGTTCGTGCGTGAGCGCGATGTTGTCGACGAGCATGATGCCCTGGCGCACGACGAGCGCGAGCACCACCGTGCACCCGGTGAAGACCACCACCCGGTCGACCCGGCGGCCCTCGATGACGTTGTAGAGGATCCCCAGGGTGCAGACGGCCGCCGCGAGGTACGGCGTGAGCGCGCCCAGCGAGCCCGCGATGGGGCGGGTGGTGGCGGGCGCGCCCGGCCGACGCGGCGGGGGCGGCACGACCCGGCCCGCCGAGGCGAGCCGACGGGCACCCCAGGGCGCATACGCGAGCAGCAGCGACCCGGCGAACCAGCCCGCGTCCAGGAGCTGCCCGGAGCGGTAGGTGTCGCGCAGCAGCGGCGAGGTGAACAGCGCGTCGCACAGCACGGTCAGCGCCAGCGAGGCGATCGCGGTGTTGATCGCCGACCGGTTGGCCGACGAGCGCCGGAAGTGCAGCGCGAGCACCATGCTCACCAGCACGATGTCGAGCAGCGGATACGCGAGCGACAGCGCGGCCCCGGCGACGCTCTCGCCCTCGGTGCGCGCGGTGTGTTCGAGCGCCAGGCTCCAGGAGAGCGTCAGCAGCGAGCCGCCGATCAGCCAGGAGTCGAGGGCCAGGCACACCCACCCGGCCCGGGTGACCGGACGCTTGGCGAGCACCAGCAGGCCGACGATCGCGGGCGGCGCGAAGAGCAGGAAGAACAGA
Source organism: Streptomyces sp. CBMA152 (assembly GCF_014596475.1). Taxonomy (GTDB): domain Bacteria; phylum Actinomycetota; class Actinomycetes; order Streptomycetales; family Streptomycetaceae; genus Streptomyces. The sequence goes on from NZ_MECJ01000025.1 coordinate 54,162, forward strand.
TCGGCCAGGGAGGGCGAGGGCACGGTCGTGTAGTGGAGCACCACCTCGTACCACCCCCAGACTCCGTTGCCGCTCGCCGCCATGGCGGAGGAGAAGGAGAACAGCAGCCAGGCCGGCCGAAAACGGCTCTCCCCTTCCCCGCCGCCTCCGCGCGCGTAGAGGAAGCAGGAGGCCGAGGCCATCAGCGCCGCTCCGCTGAGGCCGAAGTCCCCCATGAACAGGGCGACTTCATGCGATCCCCAGCCGAGCGCCGCCCCGGTCGCATACCCCGCGCAGACCACCGCGAGGACCAGCTGGGACACCAGGCCCGATCCGCCGTCGGACATCTCGGGGACCGGCGGGCGGGCGAGCACCGCGCCCGGGGCGCTCACCGGGCCCCTCCGGACCCGCTCGCCGTACAACAGCGGGTTGCTCCCGGGCCCGCGCCGCGGTCCGGTGGATGGGCCCGCGCGCCCCGGGGACGGGGCGCCGGCGGGCGGGCGGTCCGGGCCGGGGGCCGGGTTCGCGCCCGGCATCGGAGCCGGGGCCGCGTATGGGCCCGGGGCAGTCCGGCACGCGCGCCTCGGGGTAGCCGTCGGCGGCTCCGCCGCGTCGGATCGTTGGTCCATTGGCCGTGCATCGCCCGTCGCCCCCCTCGCTGTGACATTGCTCCCCCGCGCCGTCAAGTCGCGCGGCGCAGCCCCCGGTCGGGACGATACACCAGTCTCGTCACTCAGGGACATAGTCCCTCTACGCTCCGTGACCACCAAGGGAGTTGTGGATACGGATCGCACCCGGGCCGACGCGGAGAGTGGTCAATCCAAGGCGGGGCGGGGTCTGTAGGCCTTCGGGACGTCCTTTCACGACGTCGTCAGGACCACGTTGTCGAGCGGCTCCCCGGCCGCGAACCGGGTGAGCTGACGGACCACCAGACGCTTGGCGCGCGGCATGAACGCCGAGGTGGATCCACCGACATGAGGGCTGATCAGCACATGCGGCGCATGCCACAGGGGGTGTCCGGCGGGCAGCGGTTCCGGGTCGGTGACATCGAGGGCGGCCCGCAGGCGCCCGCTCTCCAGCTCGGCCAGGAGCGCCTCGGTGTCCACGACCGGCCCGCGGGCCACGTTCACCAGCAGCGCCCCGTCCTTCATCCGACTCAGGAACGCGGCTCCGGCCAGGCCTTTCGTCTGCTCCGTGAGCGGTGTGGACAGGATGACGACATCGGCCTGCGGTAGCAGTTCCGGCAGTTCGGTGAGGGGATGCACGGGGCCGCGCGCGGTCGCGCGCCAGGAGCGCGCGACGCGCGCCACTCGCGCGCACTCAAAGGGCGCGAGCCGGTCCTCGATGGCCGCGCCGATCGATCCGTACCCCACGATGAGCACCGACTTGTCGGCGAGCGCCGGATAGAAGCCGGAGCGCCACTCCTCCTTGTCCTGACCGGCGACGAACGACGGGATGCCGCGCAGCGAGGCCAGGATCAGGGCGAGGGTGAGCTCGGCGGTGGACGCCTCGTGCACCCCGCGCGCGTTGCAGAGGAGTACCCCTGGGGCCAGTGCGCCCAAACCCGGTTCCATCTGGTCGATCCCGGCCGACAGCGTCTGTACGACCCGCACCCCGGTCATCGCGGCGAGCGGGCGTACGGCGATGTCCACTCCCTTCATGTACGGGACGACGTAGTACGCGCAGTCGGCCGGGTCGGCCGGGTAGTCGGGGCCGCCGTCCCAGAAGCGGTAGGCGAAGGCGTCGGGGAGGCCGGGGATCTCCTCGGGAGGGAGGGGGAGCCACACGTCTGCAGTCATGGTCGGAGGCTATGTCAGGCGATGCGGTGGCCAGAGGTTACTTTGGGGTGCGGCTTGAGGAGGGTACGGGGAGTTGGAGCGCAGGACTATCGGTGCGGCGGCCCTGGAGGTGGGCGCGATCGGCCTCGGCTGTATGCCCATGAGCTGGGGTTACACCAGTTCGCAGCAGCATGGTGAGCGCTCGCTGCGCACCGTGCACGCCGCGCTCGACGCCGGGTCCACACTGCTCGACACGGCGGACATGTACGGGCCGTTCAAGAACGAGCTCCTGGTGGGCCGGGCCCTGAAGGAGCGCCGGGCCGACGCCTTCGTCTCCACCAAGGTCGGGCTGCTCGTCGGCGGCGACGCGCATGTGGTGGCGAACGGCCGCCCCGGCTATGTGAAGCGCGCCTGCGACGCCTCGCTGCGGCGGCTGCGCACCGACGTCATCGACCTCTACCAGTTGCACCGCGCCGACCCTGAGGTGCCCGTCGAGGAGACCTGGGGCGCGATGGCGGAGCTGGTGACGGCGGGCAAGGTGCGGGCGCTCGGGGTGAGCGCGATGGGCGCGCGCGCCGCCCGCAGGTCCGGCACCCTGTACGAAGTGACGATCCGTCAACTGGAGCGGATGCAGCAGGTGTTCCCGGTCAGCGCCGTGCAGGCTGAGCTGTCGGTGTGGTCGCGGGAGGCGCTGGACGCGCTGCTGCCGTGGTGCGCCGCGCGCGGCGTCGGCTTCCTGGCCGCGATGCCGCTGGGCAACGGCTTTCTTACGGGCACGCTCACCCCGGGCCAGGGCTTCGAGCCGGACGACGTACGCGCCCGCCACCCTCGTTTCACCGCCGAGATGATGGCCGCCAACCAGCCCGTGGTGGCGGGCCTTCGCCGGGTCGCGGCGCGCCACGGGGACGAGGTGACCCCGGCGCAGGTCGCCCTCGCCTGGCTGCTGGGGCGGGGCCCGCACGTGGTGCCGGTGCCGGGCACCAAGCGCGAGGCGTGGGCCCGCGAGAACGCGGCGGCGTCCCGGCTCGCCCTCACCCCGCAGGACGAGGTGGAGATCGCCCGGCTCCCGGCGGCACGGGGGTCGTGGGACTGAGGGGGCGTTGTCGGGCCCCGTACCGTAGAGGCCTGAAGCTCGTGCGCCCGAAAGGAAGCGAACCGTGCGACGTCCCGCTGTGAGAGCCCTGTTGGCCGCTAGCGCGCTGGTGCTCGCGGCCGGGTGTACGTCCGGGACCTCACCGCGCCTGCCGGGCGGCACTCCTTCTACGGCCACTTCCGGACCCTCGGCGACCTCCACCGCCCAACTCCCGCCCAAGAAGGGCTCGGTGAAGGTCGTACGGACGCTCGCCGACGGCCTGAAGTCCCCGTGGGGCGTGGCCCCGCTGCCCGACGGGGGCCTCCTGGTCGCCTCGCGCGACGACGGCACCGTCACGCGGATCGACGCGGCCGGGAAGAAGACCCTGCTCGGCACCGTCACGGGCGTCAAACCCGGCGGCGAGGGCGGCCTGCTGGGCCTCGCGCTCTCCCCCTCGTACGCCTCGGACCACCTCGTGTACGCGTACTTCACCACCGAGTCCGACAACCGCGTCGCCCGGATGCTCTACGACGACAAGCGCCCGGCGGGCCAGCAGCTCGGGGCGCCGGACACCGTCCTTCGGGGCATTCCCAAGGGCACCATCCACAACGGCGGCCGGATCGCGTTCGGGCCGGACAAGATGCTCTACGTGGGGACCGGCGAGACCGGCGAGCGCGGGCTTGCCCAGGACAAGAAGTCGCTGGGCGGCAAGATCCTGCGCATGACCCCGGACGGGCAGCCGGTGCACGGCAACCCCGAGGCGGACTCGGTGGTGTACTCCTACGGCCACCGCAATGTGCAGGGCCTGGCCTGGGACGACGCGGGGCGGCTGTGGGCCTCGGAGTTCGGCCAGGACACCTGGGACGAGCTGAACCTGATCGGGCCGGGCGAGAACGACGGCTGGCCGCTGGTCGAGGGCAAGGGGAACAAACCGGGGTTCGTGGACCCGGTGGAGCAGTGGCGCACGGCCGACGCCTCGCCGAGCGGGATCGCGTACGCGGCGGGCAGCATCTGGATGGCGGCGCTGCGCGGCGAGCGGCTGTGGCGCATCCCGCTCGACGGCGCCAAGCCGCTCGCGGAGCCCGAGGCGTTCCTGACGTCGCAGTACGGCAGGCTACGTACGGTGATCGCGACCGGGCCGCACACCCTGCTCCTGGTCACCAGCGCGACCGACGGCCGGGGCACCCCGCGCCCCGGCGACGACCGCATCCTGGAACTCGACGTGACGTAGAAGGGGCCAGCTCAGGCCGCGCTCGGTGCGAACAGGTTGAGCCGGTGCGCCAGCGCGGCCGCCTCACCACGGCCCGAAACCCCCAGCTTGGCAAGGATGTTGGAGACGTGCACGCTGGCCGTCTTCGGCGAGATGTACAGCTCCTCGGCGATCTGCCGGTTGCTGTGCCCGGCGGCGACCAGGCGCAGTACATCCTGTTCGCGACTGGTCAGCCCGAGCGCCCCGGCCGGATCGACGGGCTCGTCCGGCACCACGCTCTCCTCCTCGACCAGCGCCAACCGCGCCCGGCGGGCCAGCAGTTCCAGCTCCTCCACCAGCGGCCGGGCCCCCAGGCGCACAGCGACCGCGTACGCCTGGCGGAGCAGGGTGCCCGCGGTCGCGCGGTCCTTGCCCTCGGCGAGCAGGGCTGCGGCCCAGCGATGGCAGACCTGCGCCAGTTCGTACGGGCGCTCCAGCGGCCGGAACGCGGTGGCCGCCGCCTCCCAGCGGGCCACGTCGTCCCGGCCCTCGGCCCGCGCGAGCTCCGCCTCGACGCACAGCGCGTACGCCTTGGCCAGCGCTCCGGGCGTGGTCATCTTCTTGGCCGAGTCCCGGATGAGGGCGAGGGACGCGGCCCGGCCCTCTTCGGCGGCGGGCAGCCCGCGCACATCGGCCTCCACGCAGACGGCGGTCAGCAGCAGCGGCCAGCCGTAGCGCTGGGTGCCGGGCGGGAACCCGGCCTCGACGATACGGGCGAACTCGGCGCGGGCGTCCGCGAACCGGCCCTGCCCGGCCGCGAGCCCCAGCTCCAGGCGGGCCATCGGGATGGTGTGCTGGGGCATCGGGTCATGCGGCCCGAAGTAGCCGACGGCCTCGGCCAGACAGTGCGCGGCGAGGTCGAACTCCCCTCGCAGTACGCCCAGTTCGGCCCGGATCAGCGCGGCAAGCCCCCGGGGCTTGCCGCTGGCGCCCGAGCGCTGGACGTGCTCGGCGCGGGCGGCGGCCTCGTCCCAGTCGCCCAGACCCAGCAGCGCACAGGCCTCGTTCGCCGCGGCCCACGCCCCGCTGTCGAGCAGTCCGTACCGCCGGGAGACCCGCACCCCCTCGGCGGCGGCCTCCACGGCCTCCCGGTAGCGGCCCATGGACTCCAGGCTGGAGGAGAGGTTCACATAGCCGCGGCCCGCCTCGCCGAGGAGGCCGATCCGCAGCGAGCGCTCGGCCACCTCGCGCATCATGGCGATGCCGTCCTCGGTGTCACCGGCGTCGACCATCAGTCCGCCGAGCGTGAGCCGGGCGTTGAGCTCGATCTCCTCGGCGTGGACCAACTGGGCGTATTCCACGGCCCGTTCGGCGGCGGCCAGCGACTCGGGGCCGGGCCGGTGCAGCATGCCCCAGCCGGCGGCCGTGGCCAGGACCGCCGCGTGCACGGCCGACGGCGGCAGCCCGCGCACCAGCTCCTGGGCGGTGGCGATCTCGTCCCAGCCGTCACCGCGGCCCAGGTTCTGCACCAGCTTGGACACCTCGGTCCAGAACCAGGCGGCCCGCAGCGGGTCGCACGACAGCTCGTCGCAGGGCGCGTTCTGGTTCTCCGCCTCGATCAGCCGCAGCGCGCGCTTGGCGATCTTCAGAGCGCGCTCGCGCTCGCCGCACAGCCGGGCCGCGACACTCGCCTCGGCGAGGAGGTCGAGATAGCCCAGGGGCGTGGTGTCGGAGTCGCAGCCGCACGCCGGGTAGGCGCCCGCGTAGTCCAACGGCCGCAGCCGCGCGCGGACTTCGGCCGGGACCGAGTCCCACAGCTCCATGCCGCGCTCAAGCAGGCTCAGCTGCTCCGCGTACGCGTGCCGCTTGCGGGCCTCGGCGGCGGCGGTCAGCACCATGGGCAGCGCCTTGGCGGCGTCGTGCGCGGAGTACCAGTAGCTGGCCAGCCGGGTGGCGCGCTCGTCGGCGCGGACCAGCGAGGCGTCGGCCTCCAGGGCCTCGGCGTACTGGCGGTTGAGGCGGGAGCGCTCGCCCGGCAGCAGATCGTCGCTGACGGCCTCGCGGACCAGCGAGTGCCGGAACCGGTAGCCGTCGCCGTCCGGCGCGGGCAGCAGGATGTTGGCGCCGACGGCGGCCCGCAGCGCCTCGATGAGGTCGTCCTCGGCGAGCTTGCAGACGGCGACGAGCAGCGGGTGCTCCACCATGGAGCCGCCCTCGGCGAGGATGCGGACCACCAGCTGGGCGTTCTCGGACAGCGCCTCGACCCGTACGAGCAAGAGGTCGCGCAGGGAGTCGCTCATCCCGCCGGTGGAGCAGCCCGAATCGAGGCACACACTCAGCTCCTCGACGAAGAAGGCGTTGCCGTCGGAGCGCTCGAATATCTCGTCCACCAGCCACTGTTCGGGCTCGGCGGCGAGGATCCCGGTGAGCTGGCGGCGGACCTCGCCCCGGTTGAAGCGGTCCAGCTCGATACGGCGCACCGTGCGCAGCCGGTCGAGCTCGGCGAGGAGCGGGCGCAGCGGGTGGCGGCGGTGGATGTCGTCCGCGCGGTAGGTGGCGACGACGACGAGACGGCCGCGCCGCAGGGTGCGGAAGAGATAGGCGAGCAGATGCCGGGTCGAGGTGTCGGCCCAGTGCAGGTCCTCCAGGACGAGCACGACCGTACGGTCGGCGGCGAGCCGCTCCAGGAGCCGTACGGTGAGTTCGAAGAGGCGGGCCGTGCCGTCCTGGCCGCTCCCGCGGCTGGCCTCGCCGAGCTCGGGCAGCAGCCGGGCGAGCTCTTCCTCCTGGCCCTCAGCGGCTGCGGTGAGCTCGTCGGGCAGGCGGCGGCGCAGGGTGCGCAGGGCGGTGGAGAAGGGGGCGAACGGCAGTCCGTCGGCGCCGATCTCGACACAGCCGCCGACCGCGACGACGGCCCCCGCCGCGCACGCGGCCGAGGTGAACTCCTCGACGAGCCGGGTCTTGCCGACCCCGGCCTCACCGCCCACGAGCAACGCCTGCGGCTCGCCCGCGTGGGCGCGGGCGAGCGCTTCGTTCAAGGCGGTCAGTTCACCGGCGCGGCCGACGAACACGGGGCTGAAAGACCTGGTCTCCACGCCGGTGAGCATCGCACAGCAGTCCGGCCCGGCGGCACCCCTGATCGGGATCACGGTCATCTCGGGTGCTCACGCGGCGTGCGCGAAGAGGTGGCGCAGGTCCCGCAGATGAGTCACCCGCCCCTCCGCAACGTGGCCGGCGGTGCGGCGGGCCCGGCGGGCCTCGCGGACCAGCCGCTGGGCGGCGGCCTCGCGGAGCAGCTCGGCCTGGTTCACCTGGTGCAGTTCGTACGCGAACATTTCGTGCTCCCTGGTGCCCCGTCGTTCCGGGGCTTCGTTGTTGTTTCCATCGCTCTCTGCGATGTCTCAACTCTCGCTTCCCAGGGGGTGTCGCCACATCGGGAGAGTGCCGCATCTGTGGGGCGGCGGGGCCTTAGAAGGAGTACGTGCCGGGGGAGGCATGCCCTAGGCGCGGGGCGGATGCCTTAGACGACACCTAGGCCGTGGCTCCCTACGGTCGTCGCGGACGGCCCGCGATGGAAGAGTGGCCGCAACCACCCACTCAGGGAGCCGATATGACCCATCCGTCCCCGCACCTTCCCTACGGAACCCCCGAGGCGCCGCGCATCGCGGTCCGGGGCGAGGCCGTCCTGGACGTGGACCCGGAGATCGCCCGGCTCGGCGTGACGGTGATCGCGCGCGGCACCGACCGCCGCAGCGCGCTGGAGGACCTCACCCGCCGCAACGCGGCCGTCCTCGACCTGGTGAAGTCGTACGGGGACGCGGTGGAGCAGTTGGAGACCGGCTCGTTCTCGGTCAGCCCCGAGCTGGGCAAGCACGGCCGGGGCGAGCGGGTCCGCGCGTACCAGGGGCAGGTGCGGCTGACCGCCGAGCTCGGCGACTTCACCGCGCTCGGCGAACTCGCCTCGCGCCTGGCCACCTTGGAGCTGACCCGCGTCGACGGCCCCTGGTGGGGCCTGCGCCCCGCCTCCCCCGCGTACGCGAAGGCGCGCCGCCGGGCCGTCGAGCAGGCCGTGGAACGCGCCCGCGAGTACGCGGCGGCGCTGGGCAGCGACCTGGTGGCCCTGCTCGAACTCGCCGACGAGGGCGCCGAGGACGCGCGGCCCTATGCGGCGCCCGCGCCGGGGATGATGCGGTCGGCGTACGGGGCCGGCGCGCCGGAGGGCATCCCGCCGCTCGACCTGGAGCCGCAGCGCCAGACCGTACGCGCCGCCGTACTCGCCCGCTTCACGATGTCGCCACCGGCGCTCTGAGCTACCCCTTGGTGGAGGGGGCGGAGGGCAGCGCGGCGAACAGGTCGAAGTACATCCCGACGGAGATCAGCAGCCCGATCGCGCCGAGGACCAACCCGCCCAGCGCGACCGCCCGCACCCACACGGGCTGCGGGTGGGCGTCGGGGGCGCCGAAGGCCGGGCGGACCAGCACGAACGCGCCGACCAGCAGGGCGAGCAGCGCGAAGCCGCCGTTCACGGCGGCGGTGGTGTGCCAGGAGTCGCCGTAGATCGCCTGAATCTGCGACGCAGCCGAGCCGCCCTGGGCGGTCTTGATCTGCCCGACCAGGGTCTCCCGCTCGGACAGCACCTTGCCCATCCAGGTCCCGCTGAGCGCGACGATCCCGAGGGCGGCGGAAACGACGGCGGCGGCACCGGCGCCGATGCGGGTGGGGGCGGGGGTGGCGTCGGTGGGCGGTACGTCGTCGCCGAGCGAGTCGTCGTGCTCTTCGATTTCCTCGACGTCTACGTCGACGTCGGTCTCGTTGTCGGTCTTGGTGTCGGAGGGGGTGGCGTTCATGCGCCCGACGCTAGGTGCCGTTTCTGAGAGAGCCCTTAACGATGACCTACAGGGGCGCGGGGCTGTGACATTTGCGGCTCCGCCGCGTGGGCGCGACCAGCCCCCACCGGCCCGCAGCTGTCACACGAACCTCGGCGAAGCGATCAGCGAGCCGCCCGCCACTCAGGGGCCAGCACGGACCACACCTCCGTGTCCTGCCGCACACCCCGATGAGGATGGTTGTCCCGCAACACCCCATCCCGCACCATGCCAAGCCGCTTCGCAACATTGATGCTGGGAATGTTGCCGGACGCGACACGCCACTCCACGCGATGGATCCCGCGCTGATCCATCGCCCAGTCGATCAGCACCCGAATCGCCCGGGTCACAAGCCCACGCCCGGCCCCCGCCGACTCCAGCCAGCACCCCGCCTCGGCCACGCCGAGCTTCACGTCGAACGTGCGGAAAAGCACGCCGCCGACCAGCGTGCCGTCGAGCCAGATCCCGTACAGCCGCCCCTCGTCCGCCGCGGTCTTGTCCGCGTACGCCTGGAGGAAGGCGCGCGAGGAGTCGAGGTCCTTGCACACCTCGGCCAGCGAGATGAACTGCCCGATGAACTCGCGCCCCCGGTCCATATGGGCCAGGAACTCCTCGGTGTGGTGCGGCTCCAGCGGCCGCAGCTCGGCACCGTCGTCACCCAGCGATATCGCGAACATCCCGTCCCTCACGTCCCAAAAACCCAACCGGTCTACGAGCCCACGAGCTCGTCCACCGGTTCGTCGACCGGCTCGCTCGTGCGCTGCACGGAGATCGTCGCACGGCGGCACTCGGGCGGTTCGATGCTGATCCTCGGCAGCCGTCTGTCCAGCCAGGCGGGCAGCCACCAGTTGGCGCCGCCGAGCATGTGCATGAGGGCCGGTACGAGCAGGGTGCGCAGGACGAACGCGTCGAGGGCGACGGCGGCCGCCAGTGCTATGCCGAACATCGCGATCACCCGTTCCCCGCTGAGCACGAACGCGAGGAAGACCGAAATCATGATCACGGCCGCGGAGTTGATCACGCGGCTGGTCTCGGCGTGGCCGACCCGGACGGCCCGCCGGTTGTCGCGCGTCTCCAGCCACTCCTCGTACATCCGACTCACCAGGAACACCTGGTAGTCCATCGAGAGCCCGAAGAGTACCGAGACCATGATCACGGGGAGGAACGGCTCGATCGGGCCGGAGCGGCCCAGGCCCAACAGCTCGCTCCCCCAGCCCCACTGGAAGATCGCGACGACGATGCCGAACGCGGACGCCACCGCCGCCACGTTCATCGCGGCGGCCTTCAGCGGGATGCCGATCGAGCGGAAGGCGAGGAGCAGCAGGATGCAGCCGAGGGTGATCACCACGCCGATGAAGAGCGGCAGTTTGCCGATGATCACGCCTGCGAAGTCGTCGTAGCTCGCGGTGACACCGCCGACGTACACATCGAGCGAGGTGCCCTTCTCGGCCTTCGGCAGCACCTCGTGGCGCAGCCGGTCGACGAGCGCGCTGGTCTGCTGGGACTGCGGCGCCGAGTCCGGCACCACGGTGAGGACGGCGACCTCGCCGCTGGCGTTGTACGTCACCGGCCCGACCGAGGCGACGCCGGAGGTGTGCCGCAGCAGCTGCGGCAGCTGATCCATCGCGATGCGGTCGTCGGCGCCGTCCAGCTTCGCGGCCAGCGTCAGCGGTCCGTTGACGCCGGGCCCGAAGCCGTCGGCGAGCAGGTCGTAGGCGACGCGGGTGGTCGACTTGGCGGGGTTGTTGCCCTGGTCGGAGGTGCCGAGGTGGAGCGAGAGCGTGGGCAGCGCGAGTGCCAGCATCACCACGGCGGCCAGGCCCCCGAGGAGTTTGGGGTGCCGCTCGACGAACGCCGACCAGCGCGCCGCGAACCCGGTGGGCAGCTCCGGCTCGGGCCCGTGCTCGCTCAGTCTGCGCCGTTCGCGGCGGCTGAGCGCGCGCGTTCCGATGAGCGAGAGCAGCGCGGGCAGCAGGGTGACGGACGCGGCGACGGTGAGGACGACGGTCAGCGAGGCCGCGATGGCGACGCCGTTGAGGAAGCCGAGCCGCAGGATGAGCATCCCGAGCAGCGCGATGCAGACCGTCGCACCCGCGAACACCACGGCCCGCCCGGTCGTCGCCACGGCCCGGGTCGCGGCCTCGTCGACGGTGAGTCCCTGGCGCAGTCCGCGCCGGTGCCGGGTGACGATGAACAGCGCGTAGTCGATGCCGACACCGAGCCCGATGAGCAGGCCGAGCATGGGCGCGAAGTCGGCGACGGCCATGGCGTGGCCGAGCAGCCCTATGCCCGCGTACGCGGTGCCGACCGAGATCACGGCGGTGACGATGGGCAGGGTGCTGGCGGCGAGCGAGCCGAAGGCGAGGAAGAGGACGACGGCCGCGACGACCACGCCGACGATCTCGCTGAGGTGCGCGGAGGTGGTCTCGGTGAGGGCCGCCGCGCTGCCGCCGACGGCGACGTCGAGGCCGGGCGCGGAGGCGGCCCGCGCGGTCTCGACGAAGGCCTGGGCCTGTGCCTTGGGGAGGGTTTCGGCGGTCCGGTCGAAGGTGACCGAGGCGTACGCGGTGTGCCCGTCGCGGCTGATCTGCGCGCCGCCGTCCCGTCCGTACGGGCCGGTCACCTGCGCCACACCGGGCAGCTTGGCCACCTTGTCGAGCGTCTTGGCGATGCGCTGCTCGATGTCGGGGGCGCGCACGGTGCCGTGGTCGGTGTGCCAGACAACGGTGTCGGTGTCGCCGCCCCGGCCGCCGTGGAATCCGGCGTCGAGCAGGGCGGTGGCGCGGCCGGACTCGGTCCCGGGGACTTCGTAGTCGTTGGAGTACGCGGAGCCCGCTGCGGCGGAGGCGGCCGTGGCGCCGCCGAACGCGAGGAGCCAGAGCAGGACGGCGACGAGGCGGTGCCTGATGCACCACCGTGCGATGGCTGCCAACGAATGTGCTCCCTGGATGGTTCGTGGATCTTTGCCCGGGAACAGCCGGTACGGGAGCAGACGATACGATATTGAACAGCCCGCAAAGAACGCATGACCTACGCGCTGCCACTGTGACAGCGAATAGTGATCGTTTGCCCGTTTCGTGGGCTTACTCACAGGGAAGCGCGCGCGAGGGCCATACCGGCCCCATGTGTCACTTGCGCGAGGTCACTTGCGGCGCGTGCAGGTGACGAGCAGATCCTCCGAGCCGTCGCCCCGGAACGCCAGGGTGAGCGCGCCCTTCTTGTACCCGGCCTCGACGGCCGTGCCGACGCTCGACCAGCCGCCCGACAGCGTCAGCAGCTCGGAGAACGAGCGGGACACCTTCTCCGGCATGCTCGACACCCTGAAGGCCTCCTGCTCCTCGGCCTCCGCGTCGGCGGTGGGCGTGTCCGCGCTCACCGAGAGCACCGCGCCGTCGAGCACCCACTGCCCGGACAGTCCACCCCATTGAGTGACAGACCAGTGCCCGTCGGGGGTGACGCTGAGGACGCCCTCATGGTCCCGGTTCGAGCGGTAGACCCAGTCGCCCTTCACGAACGCCTTCAGCGCCTGCTTCCGGGGGCCCTCCACGGCTCCCGCACCTGTGCAGGCCGACACGGCTGCCGACACCGTCCCCAGCGCCAGATACCGCAGCGCCGTACGGCGCCCGAGCACTCTCACCGCTTCTCGCCCGTCCACGCTCGGCACCCTATAGTCACGGCGCCAGCGCCCGGGCCAGCCGCACCGCCCCCTCCCGCACCCGCTTCTCGCCCAACTCGGCCAGCGCGGCGGTGACATGCTCGGCCCCCAGCGGGGCCAGCAGCGCGTGCGCCGTGTACGCCGGGTCCGGGGTGCCGGACAGCAGGATCGACAGGTGCTGGTGCCAGAAGCGGTAGGCGCCGATGCGGTAGCGCGCTCCCGGTGAGGCGTTCTCGGACATCCGGCCGAGCTCCAGGTGGTCGAGGAGGTAGTCCACGTACGCCTCCACGAAGGCGACCAGCCGCTCCCCCGCCTCGGCCCCCGGGCCCAGCGGCGGAGGGCCCGAGATGATCGCCTCCTGGAGCTCCTTCTCGCGCGCGTCGAGCAGCGCGGTCGCGAGCCCGGCCTTGTCGCCGAAGCGGCGGAAGAGCGTGCCCTTGCCCACGCCGGCGGCCGCCGCGATCTGGTCCATCGAGACCGCCGTCACCCCGTGCTCGGCGAAGAGCCGCGCCGCCGCGTCGAGTACGGCCGCGCGGTTGCGGGCCGCGTCGGCGCGCTCCTTGGGCGGCCGGGTGCGCAGCAGCTCAAGCGGGGTAGCAGAAACGGACTGCGGTCCGGTACTGTCGTTCATCACAAGCGGACTATAGTCCGGAACCCTGGAGGGTGTCCCATGACCGCGCTCATTTCCCGTGACGACCTCAAGGCGGCGATCGACGCCGGCACGGTGACCGTCGTCGACGCGCTCGGCGGCGAGTACTACGCGAAGCAGCATCTGCCCGGCGCCATCGCGCTGGTCCGGGCGGACGTCGACGCGCACGCGCCGGCCCTGCTGCCCGACCGCGACGCCGCGATCGTCACCTACTGCTCCAACCCCGCCTGCCCCAACAGCGGCCAGGTCGCCGACCGCCTCACCGCGCTCGGCTACACGAACGTACGCAAGTACAAGGAAGGCATAGAGGACTGGACGGACGCGGGTCTGCCCACCGAGTCCGCCTGATCACCTGAAGGTCCTTCGGATACGACTCGGCCCCGCCGCATCAGGTGATGCGGCGGGGCCGAGTCGTACACGTACTACGTACGTAAGGGCTTCGGCTGAGGATCAGCCCTCGCTGACGCCCAGCTTCTCCAGGATGAGCTCCTTGACGCGGGCCGCGTCCGCCTGGCCGCGCGTGGTCTTCATGACCGCGCCGACCAGCGCGCCGACGGCCTGCACCTTGCCGCCGCGGATCTTGTCCGCGATGGCCGCGTTGCCCGCGATGGCCTCGTCCACGGCCGCGCCCAGCGCGCCCTCGTCCGAGACGACCTTCAGACCGCGCTTCTCGACGACCGCGTCCGGGTCGCCCTCGCCCGCGAGGACGCCCTCGATGACCTGGCGCGCCAGCTTGTCGTTGAGGTCGCCGGAGGCCACCAGGGCCGCGATGCGAGCGACCTGCGCCGGGGTGACGGGCAGCTCGTCGAGGGCGACGCCCTGCTCGTTGGCGTTACGGGCCAGCTCGCCCATCCACCACTTGCGCGCGGCGGCGGAGTCCGCGCCCGCCTCGATGGTGGCGACGATCGGGTCGACCGCGCCCGCGTTGAGGATCGACTGCATGTCGAACTCGGAGACGCCCCACTCCTCGCGCAGCCGGTTGCGGCGCACGCGCGGCAGCTCGGGCAACCCCTTGCGCAGCTCTTCGACCCACTCGCGGGCCGGGGCGACGGGGACGAGGTCGGGCTCCGGGAAGTACCGGTAGTCCTCGGCGTTGTCCTTGATGCGGCCCGAGGTGGTGGAGCCGTCCTCCTCGTGGAAGTGACGGGTCTCCTGGATGATCGTCCCGCCCGAGTTCAGCACCGCGGCGTGGCGCTGGATCTCGAAGCGGGCCGCGCGCTCGACCGAACGCAGCGAGTTGACGTTCTTCGTCTCGCTGCGGGTGCCGAACTTCTCGGTCCCGTTGGGCCGCAGCGACAGGTTCACGTCGCAGCGCATCTGGCCCTTGTCCATCCGGGCCTCGGAGACGCCGAGCGCCTTGATGAGCTCGCGCAGCTCGGCGACGTACGCCTTGGCGACCTCCGGGGCCCGCTCGCCCGCGCCCTCGATCGGCTTGGTGACGATCTCGATGAGCGGGATGCCGGCCCGGTTGTAGTCCAGGAGGGAGTGCGAGGCGCCGTGGATACGGCCCGTCGCGCCGCCGACGTGCGTCGACTTGCCGGTGTCCTCCTCCATGTGGGCGCGCTCGATCTCCACACGGAAGATCTCGCCGTCCTCCAGCTGGACGTCCAGATAGCCGTTGAAGGCGATCGGCTCGTCGTACTGCGAGGTCTGGAAGTTCTTCGGCATGTCCGGATAGAAGTAGTTCTTCCGGGCGAAGCGGCACCACTCGGCGATCTCGCAGTTCAGCGCGAGGCCGATCTTGACGGCCGACTCGACGCCGATCGCGTTGACGACCGGGAGCGAGCCGGGCAGGCCGAGGCAGGTGGGGCAGGTCTGCGAGTTGGGCTCGGCGCCCAGCTCGGTCGAGCAGCCGCAGAACATCTTGGTCTTCGTGCCGAGCTCGACATGGACCTCCAGGCCCATGACGGGGTCGTACGACGCGAGGGCGTCCTCGTACGAGACCAGATCAGTGACAGTCACGGTGAAACTTTCCCTCTCAGCCCAGCAGGACGTCGTCGTCGCCCAGGCGCTTCAGCTCGCGGTAGAGCAGAGCGATGCCGGTGGCGATGGCGGCGGCGGAGACGACGGCGTCGAGCAGCTTCAGCGTGTCCTGCTCGGTGCGGGCCTTCTTGGCCTGCTTGATCACGCTGATGGCGCCGAACGCGGTGGTGCCGATGGACAGGTACGTACCGGCCTTCGACTTCTTGAAGCCCTTGGCCTTGGTCAGTGCGCTCACAGCGACGGTGCCTCCTCCAGCAGCGGGTGACCCCACTTTTCCACGAAGGCGGCCTCGACGGCGGCGCCCACCTTGTACAGGCGGTCGTCCTTCATGGCGGGGGCGATGATCTGCAGCCCGACCGGCAGCCCGTCCTCCGGCGCGAGGCCGCAGGGCAGCGACATGGCGGCGTTGCCGGCCATGTTGGTCGGGATGGTGCACAGGTCCGCGAGGTACATCGCCATCGGGTCGTCGGCGCGCTCGCCGATCGGGAAGGCGGTGGTCGGCGTGGTCGGCGAGACGATCACGTCGACCTGCTCGAAGGCCTTCTCGAAGTCGCGCGTGATGAGCGTGCGGACCTTCTGGGCGCTGCCGTAGTACGCGTCGTAGTAGCCGGAGCTCAGCGCGTACGTACCGAGGATGATGCGGCGCTTGACCTCGTCGCCGAAGCCCGCCTCGCGGGTGAGCGCGGTGACCTCCTCGGCCGACTTCGTGCCGTCGTCGCCGACCCGCAGGCCGTAGCGCATGGCGTCGAAGCGGGCGAGGTTCGAGGAGCACTCGCTCGGCGCGATCAGGTAGTACGCGGAGAGCGCCAGGTCGAAGGACGGGCAGTCCAGCTCGACGATCTCGGCACCGAGCGACTTCAGCAGCTCGACCGACTCGTTGAAGCGCTGGACGACACCGGCCTGGTAGCCCTCGCCCGCGAACTGCTTGACGACGCCGACGCGCATCCCGGCGACGGAACCGTTCTTCGCGGCCTCGACGACCGGCGGAACCGGCGCGTCGATGGACGTCGAGTCGAGCGGGTCGTGCCCGGCGATGACCTCGTGCAGGAGCGCCGCGTCCAGGACCGTACGGGCGCAGGGACCGCCCTGGTCGAGGGAGGACGAGAAGGCGACCATGCCGAAGCGGGAGACCGCGCCGTAGGTCGGCTTGACGCCGACGGTGCCGGTGACGGCGGCGGGCTGGCGGATGGAGCCGCCGGTGTCCGTGCCGATGGCGAGCGGCGCTTCGTAGGAGGCGAGGGCCGCACTCGACCCACCACCCGAACCACCCGGGATGCGGGTCAGGTCCCACGGGTTGCCGGTGGGCCCGTACGCGCTGTTCTCCGTCGACGACCCCATGGCGAACTCGTCCATGTTGGTCTTGCCGAGGATCACGACGTCGGCAGCCTTCAGCCGCTTGGTGAGCGTCGCGTCGTACGGCGGGATCCAGCCTTCGAGGATCTTCGAGCCGACGGTGGTCGGGATGCCCTCGGTGGTGAAGATGTCCTTCAGCGCGAGCGGCACACCGGCCAGCGGGCCGAGCTTCTCGCCCTTGGCCCGCTTCTCGTCGACGGCGCGGGCCTGCGCGAGCGCGCCCTCGCGGTCGACGTACAGGAAGGCGTGCACCTTCTCGTCGACGGCCTCGATCCGGGCCAGGTGGGCCTCGGTGACCTCGACGGCCGTGAGCTCGCCGGACGCGATCTTGTCGGCGATCTCGGCGGCGGTGAGCTTGATGATGTTGCTGTCCGTCATGGTGGTTAGTCCTCCCCCAGGATCTGCGGCACCTTGAAACGCTGCTGCTCCTGGGCCGGGGCGCCGGAGAGCGCCTGCGCGGGGGTGAGCGACGGACGGACCTCGTCCGCGCGCATGACGTTGGTCAGCGGCAGCGGGTGGGAGGTCGGGGGTACGTCTTGGTCGGCGACCTCGGAGACGCGGGCGACCGCGCCAAGAATGTCGTCGAGCTGTCCGGCGAAGTGGTCCAGCTCTTCGCTCTTCAGCTCCAGACGTGCCAGCCGGGCGAGGTGGGCGACCTCCTCGCGCGTAATGCCAGGCATGCAGCGATCCTCTGGGGTGAGTGTGTGTGGTTTGGGGCCAATCCTATGGGGCGCGGTGGCCGCCGCACTAAACGGTTTCCCCCGGGGCCCTTGATCACGGCCCGACCGATCCCGAAACGGCCGTGACCTCCAAGGCCGTTACGGCGTTACGGTGACGTCGGGCTCGGGCGGGCGGGCACGCCCGGTCACTGGACCGGGGTGCCCGACGGCTCCTCCGCCGCGGCCGCGGACCTGGCGGCCGCCTCCAGGTCGGCGGGGCGCTGCCAGCCGCGCGAGCCACGGGCGAGCAGCCATGCCGTGGCCTCGGCGGGCGGCATCGCGGCGGCGACCAGCCAGCCCTGGACGGCGTCGCAGCCCAGGTCCCGCAGGCGCTCCCAGGTCTCGTCGTCCTCCACGCCCTCGGCGACGACGAGGAGGCCGAGCGAATGGGCGAGGTCAAGGGTGCAGCGGACGATCTCGGCGTCCTCGTTGTCGATGGCGAGGCGGGCCACGAAGGAGCGGTCGATCTTGAGCTCGCTGACCGGCAGCCGACGCAGATGGACCAGCGACGAGTACCCCGTACCGAAGTCGTCCAGGGACATCTTCACGCCGTGGCCGGTGAGCCCGGCCAGCGTGTCGGCGGCCCGCTGCGGGTCCTCCAACAGCACATGCTCGGTTATCTCCAGCTGGAGCGAGCCGGCCGGGACACCGTGCCGGGCCAGCCGCGCCGCGACCGCCCCCGCGAAGCCCGGGGTGTGGACATCGCGCGGCGACACGTTCACGGCGACCGGGACGGTGAGGCCCTGTGCCCGCCACCGGGCGACCTGGGCGAGCGCCGTCTCAAGCACGTACTCCGTCAGATGCGGCATCAGCCCGGACGACTCGGCGATCGCGATGAACTCGTCGGGAGGCACCCGCCCGCGCTCCGGGTGCACCCAGCGCACCAGCGCTTCGAGCCCGGCCACCTGGCCGTCGAAGCGGACCTTCGGCTGGTAGTGGAGCTCCACGTCGCCCGCGTCCAGCGCGCGCCGCAGATCGCCCAACAGGCCGAGGCGGTCAGGGGTGTTGGAGTCCCGCTTCGACTCGTACACCTCGACTCCCGTACGGTCGCGCTTGGCCTGGTACATCGCCACATCCGCGCGGCGCAGCAGCCCTTCCGCGTCGAGCGCGTGGTCGGGGTAGACGGCGACGCCCGCGCTGGCCTCCAGGACCAGGGTGAGCCCGTCGAGGTCGAGCGGCGAGGAGAGTTCGGCGACCAGGCCTCGGGCTATGCGCATGGTGCTGGTCGCGGAGTCGGCCACCGGCAGCAGTACGGCGAACTCGTCGCCGCCGAGCCGGGCCGCCTCCGCGCCGCGCGGCAGGGCGAGCCGCAGCCGGTCGGCGATCTGGAGGAGCAGCCGGTCGCCCGCGAGGTGGCCGAGGGTGTCGTTGACCGAGCGGAAGCGGTCCATGTCGATGAGGACGAGCGCGGCGCGGGCGCCGTGGTCCTCGGCCTCCTCCAGGGCCGCCCAGGTCCGCTCAAGCAGCCACTGGCGGTTGGGCAGACCGGTGAGCGGGTCGCGCAGCTGCTCCTCGGCGCGGGCCCGGGCGATCCACAGCGTGGAGTCGAGCGCGATCAGCGGCACCGCGAACAGCGGCAGCAGGACCGGCATCGCCATCGCGACCACGCAGATCAGCGGGGCGATGCCGAGCAGTGCGACCGCTACGAGGCCCTGGCGCATCAGGGCCGTCCGGGCGACCGTGGGCAGCCCGCCGCCCCGGGGCGCCAGCGCGTACCAGAGCAGCATCCGGGTGACCACCAGGTACGCACCGGCGGCGAGCACCACCACGGGCACCGAGGAGATGCTCCAGTCGGTGGGCCACCAGGGGGAGCCGACGGTCGGGGTGTGGCCGAACGCGGCGAGCACCAGCGCGGCCGCGCCGATCCCGAGGACGTCCACCGAGCCGTGCAGCACGCCCTGGCGCCAGCGGTGGCGGCGGGCCGCGCCGACCAGCGCCACCACCGCGAGCGAGACGAGCCCGGCCGGCACCCAGCCGTACAGCAGCAGCACGGCCAGGGTGAGGGCGGCGCCGGAGCCGGTGCCGCCCCACCACCGGTCGCGGCCGAGCGCGACGAGGTGGCCCACGATGATCCCGGTCAGGACGGCCAGCGCCCAGCCCGTGGTGGAGCCGGGGAACAGGGCGTCTCCGGCGTGCAGGGCGCGATAGAACCCGGCGGCCAGGGCGACGGCGGCGGTCGAGAGGATGCCGGCGGTCAGCCTGGAGGAGAATCCCGCGAACCCGCGCAGCCGTGCGGCCGGGGCGGCGCTCTCGGTCGGTTTCATTCCCGTCCCTCTCACAGCCGGCGGTGCCGATGCCACGCGATGGCCCCGTTGTCATGGCACCACGACTGGGACCCTTCCCCAAGCTCACGATGAGCAGAGGGCACCCCGTTTCAGCCGTGCACGACCGGCGCACATCCCAACAGTAGGCCGCACAAGGCTCTGACGGGCAGCGGTCTACAGGTCTTGCCCGAATGCGGCCTGGCCACCCTGATCCGTCTGGTATGCGCTGAACGGGTGACCGAGGGCGCCCCGAAGGGAGCCCTCCCCTCCTCTTATTCCCCCTCCTGAGCAGTCGGCACAGCGGCGGCGACGGCGGCTTCCGGACCCTGTTCCAGCAGGACAGCGAAGCCGTCCTCGTCGAGAACCGGAACCTTCAGCTGCATCGCCTTGTCGTACTTGGAACCCGGGTTGTCGCCGACGACAACGAACGATGTCTTCTTGGAAACGGAACCGGTCACCTTCGCTCCACGGCTCTGCAGCGCTTCTTTCGCGCCATCTCTGGTGTGCCGCTCCAGCGTTCCCGTGACGACGACCGTCAAACCCTCCAGCGGACGCGGGCCTTCGTCCTCACCTGCGCCTTCGTCCTCCATCCGGACGCCGGCCGCCTTCCACTTGCGCAGGATCTCGCGGTGCCAGTCCTCGGCGAACCACTCCTTGAGCGAGGCCGCGATGGTCGGCCCGACGCCCTCGACCGCCGACAGCTCCTCCTGGGTGGCCTGTTCGATGCGGTCGATGGAGCGGAACTCGCGCGCCAGCGCCTCGGCGGCGACCGGGCCGACATGACGGATCGACAGACCGGTGAGGAACCGGGCCAGCGGGCGCTCCTTGGCGGCCGCGATGTTCTCCAGCATCGAGACCGCGTTCTTGCGCGGCTCGCCGTTCATATTGGCGAAGACCAGGGCGATCTTCTCCTCGCCGGTCTTCGGATCGCGCTTGGGCAGTCCGCTGTCCTGGTCCAGGACGTACGCCTTGATGGGCAGCAGCCGGTCCATCGTGAGGTCGAAGAGGTCGCCCTCGTCGAGCAGCGGCGGCTCGGCCGGCTCCAGCGGCTTGGTGAGCGCGGCGGCGGCGACATAGCCGAAGTTCTCGATGTCCAGGCTCTTGCGGCCCGCGAGATAGAACAGCCGCTCGCGCAACTGGGCGGGACACGACTGCGCGTTGGGGCAGCGCAGGTCGATGTCGCCCTCCTTCATGGGGCGCAGCGCGGTGCCGCACTCGGGGCACTCGGCGGGCATCACGAACTCCCGCTCGGTGCCGTCCCGCAGATCCGCGACGGGCCCCAGGATCTCCGGGATCACGTCACCGGCCTTGCGCAGCACCACCGTGTCGCCGATGAGGACGCCCTTGGCCTTCACCACCTCCTGGTTGTGCAGGGTGGCGAACTCGACCTCGGAGCCCGCCACGGTGACCGGCTCCACCTGCGCGTACGGCGTGACGCGGCCGGTGCGGCCGACGCCGACGCGGATGTTGAGCAGCTTGCTGTTGACCTCCTCCGGCGCGTACTTCCAGGCGATCGCCCAGCGCGGGGCGCGCGCGGTGGAGCCCAGGCGGCCCTGGAGCGGGATCTCGTCGAGCTTGACGACGACGCCGTCGATCTCGTGCTCCACCGAGTGCCGGTTCTCCCCGAAGTACCCGATGAACTCGCGTACTTCGTCGAGGGAGGAGACCACCTTGTTGTGCTGGGCGGTGGGCAGGCCCCACTCGCGCAGCAGCTCGTAGGCGTGCGAGAGGCAGTCGATGGTGAAGCCGTCGCGGGCGCCGATGCCGTGCACCACCATGTGGAGCGGGCGGGTGGCGGTGACCTTGGGGTCCTTCTGGCGAAGCGAACCGGCCGCCGCGTTGCGCGGGTTGGCGAACGGCTTGTCGCCCGCCTCCACCAGGCGCGCGTTCAGCCCCTCGAACGCCTCCATCGGGAAGTAGACCTCGCCGCGGATCTCGACGAGGTCCGGGACGCGGTCGCCCTTGAGGCGGTCGGGGATGTCGGCGATGGTGCGGACGTTGGGCGTGATGTCCTCGCCGGTGCGGCCGTCGCCCCGGGTGGCGGCGCGGGTCAGCCGCCCGTGCTCGTACGTCAGGTTGACCGCGAGGCCGTCGACCTTCAGCTCGCAGAGGTAGTGGAAGTCGGCGGTGCCGACGTCCTTGGCGACGCGCTCGGCCCAGGCGGCCAGCTCCTCGTCGTCGAACGCGTTGTCCAGCGACAGCATCCGCTCGCGGTGCTCGACCGACGCGAAGTCCGTCTCGTACGCACCGGCGACCTTCTGGGTCGGCGAGTCCGGCGTGCGCAGCTCCGGGTACTCCTCCTCCAGGGCCTCCAGCGACCGCAACAGCTTGTCGAAGTCGCCGTCGCTGATGACCGGTTGGTCCTTCACGTAGTACCGGAAGCGGTGCTCCTCGACCTGCTCGGCGAGGAGCGCGTGCTTCTCCCGTGCGTCCGCGGGCACCACTGCGTTCTGTTCGCCAGCCACTGTCATGTCCTCCCGTTTCCCGTCTTCCCCGTCACTCAGGGTTGTCCGCGAGCGATCTCGCCGCCCGGACGCAGTGGGCGAGGGCCGCGCGGGCGTACGCCGGCGAAGCACCCGCGAGCCCGCACGACGGGGTGATCACCACGGACTCGGCGAGAGTCCCCGGTCGCAGCCCCAGCCTGCGCCACAACGTCCTGACACCCATGACGCTACCGGCAGGGTCTGACAATGGGCCGTCCACGCCGCCGACCACTCCGGCGAGCAGCTTGGTGCCGCTCTCCACC
Source organism: Streptomyces sp. CBMA152 (assembly GCF_014596475.1). Taxonomy (GTDB): domain Bacteria; phylum Actinomycetota; class Actinomycetes; order Streptomycetales; family Streptomycetaceae; genus Streptomyces. Next base: position 76,414 of record NZ_MECJ01000025.1, read on the forward strand.
GCCTCGCCGATCGCGTCGTCGTCACGCTCGGTGAGCAGGGAGAAGTCGAACGAGACACCGGCGGCTCCGGCGCGGCGCAGCAGGGCGAACGGCACGTCGGGCGCGCAGGAGTGGACGACGACCGGGCCGTCGTGCACCGCGAACACATCGCGCAGCGCGCCCTCGACGACCTGCCGGTCGACCGCCCGGTGGGTGCGGTAGCCGCTGGCGGTCCTGATCTGCCCGCGCAGCACGGCCGTCAGCGACGGCTCGTCGAGCTGGAGCACGACCTTGGCGCCGGGCACCCGGCGCCGTACGTCCGCGAGATGGCCGCGCAGGCCCTCGGCGAGCGAGCCGGCCAGGTCGCGACAGGCGCCGGGGTCGCCGAGCGCCGCCTCGCCGCCGCGCAGCTCAAGGGCCGCGGCGAGCGTCCACGGCCCGACCGCTTGGACCTTCAGCGGCCCCTCGTACCCCTGGGTGAACTCCTCCAGGGCGTCCAGGTCCTCGCCGAGCCAGGAGACGGCCCGCTTGGTGTCGCGGCCCGGCCGGTCGCCGAGCCGCCAGCCGCTGGGCTCCACGCGCGCGTACATCTCGACGAGCAGCCCGGTGGTGCGCCCGATCATGTCGGCGCCGGGGCCGCGCGCGGGCAGCTCGGGCAGGAACGGGAAGTCCCCGGCCGACCCGTCGGCCCCGATGAAGGACCCGGTGACGGTCTTGGCGGCCTCGCGCGCGTCGCCGCCGGGCATGGACCCGACGCCGGTCGCGGCCCCCCACGGGAAGCCGGTGCTGGCGTCGCTCATCGGCCGGGCCGTACGGTCAGGTCGTTGACCTCCGCGTCGCGCGGCAGGTCGATGGCCATGACGACGGTCGTGGCCACCGACTCGGGGTCGATGAACCGGGCCGGGACGTACTCCTTGCCCTCCTGCGAGTGCACCTTCGCCTGCATGGGGCTGGCGGTGCGGCCCGGGTAGACGGAGGTGACGCGGACGCCGTTGGCGTGCTCCTCCTGGCGCAGCGAGTCGGCGAGCGCCTTCAGGCCGTGCTTGGACGCGGCGTAGGCGCCCCACTCGGCGTGCGCGTTGAGCCCGGCGCCGGAGTTCACGAACACCACATGGCCCTGGGTGGCGCGCAGTTGGGGCAGCACATGGCGGGTGATCTCGGCGGGTGCGATCAGGTTGACGTTGAGCTGCTGGTGCCAGGTCTTGGGGCGCAGCTCGCCGATGGGCCCGAGGTCGACGATCCCGGCGATGTGCAGGAGCGAGTCGAGGCGGTCGGGCAGCGCCTGGTGCGAGAAGGCCCAGGAGAGGCGGTCCGGCTCGGCGAGGTCGCCGACGAGGGTGCGGGCGCCGGGGAAGCGCCCCGCGAGTTCCTTGGCGCGCCCGGCGTCGCGTGCAAGGAGTACGAGCTCGTCGCCGCGCGCGTGCAGCCGCCGTGCGACCGCCGCGCCGATGCCAGAGCCTGCCCCGGTGATCAGGTGTGTAGCCATACCCGCAATGCTCGCACTACTGGACGCCCACGCTCTCCTCCAGGTAGGCGAGCGCGCCGACGCCGTCCTCCGCGAAGAAGACCAGGTCAGTGAGGGGAACGGGCAGGAACCCCTCCTCTTCCATGCGGCGGAACTGCGCCTTGAGCCCGTCATAGAAGCCCGCCGTGTTCAGCAGGACGACCGGCTTGGTGGTCCTGCCGTGCTTCTTCAGCTCCAGGATCTCGGTCGCCTCGTCGAGCGTGCCGGTGCCACCGACCATGATCACGACGGCGTCGGACTTCTCCAGGAGCAGCGCCTTGCGCTCGGCGAGGTCCTTGGCGACGACCATCTCGTCGGCGTTCGGACGGACGGAGGCGGCCAGGAAGTCGACGGAGACCCCGACGAGCCGCCCGCCCGCCTCCTGCACGCCGTCGGCGACGACCTTCATCAGCCCGCTGTCCGAGCCGCCCCACACCAGGGTGTGACCGCCCTTGCCGAGCAGCTCGGCGAACTCACGGGCCGGGCGGGTGTAGCGGTCGTCGAGGTCGGCGGCGGAGAGGAAGACGCAGATGTTCATGGCTCAACCGTACGTCGGGACTCCTCCGGCACTCGAACGGATGAACCATGTCCCGAACGGCGAATCGCGGGAACAAGCGGCGGGCGAAAGGCCGTTGAGCGGGCATGACGACGATTTACACGATTCTCGCCGAACCCACGAACGCCTCCGCGCCCCCGCCGGGCCCGCGGCCGCCCTACGACCCGGATCACCTCGTCACGGCCGAGGCCGCCGAGGAGGGCGCGCTCCGCGTGCGCGTCCTGCGGGACGGGCAGGTGCTCGCGGAGAGCACCCGCCCGCTGCTGGTGCGCGAGGACGGGCTGCCGGTCCGCTATTACCTGCCGTCCGAGGATGTCCGACTGGATCTGCTGACCCCGTCCGACACCCGGACCACCTGCCCGTACAAGGGAGTTGCCTCGTACTGGTCGCTGCCGGACGCGCCCGACATAGCCTGGGCCTATCACGAGCCGCTGGCGGCCGTGACGCTGCTAAAGGACCACCTGTGCTTCATCGGGACGGAGTCCGAGAGCGCGGACGCCGAGAGCACGGACACCGAGGGCTGAGCACCCCGGGCCCGGGCACGTGGGCTACGCCGGCGCTGGCGCAGCCCGGCACCCGGGCACGTGGGCTGCGCCGACGCAGCCCGGCACCCGGGCCTGGTCTCGTCCGTTACGCCAGCGCTGACGCGGCCCGGGCAGTCGTCGCGATCGTCGCCGAGCCGACTACGCGCGTGTCGTCGTACAGGACGATCGCCTGGCCGGGCGCCACGCCGCGGACCGGCTCGGTGAAGCTCACCCGCAGCTCGTCGCCGACGAGTTCGGCCGTGACCTCGGTCTCGCCGCCGTGGGCGCGCAGCTGGGCGGTGTACGTGCCGGGGCCCGTCGGGGCGTCGCCGCACCAGCGGGGCTTGATCGCGGTGAGTCCGGTGACGTCCAGGGCCTCCACCGGGCCGACGGTGACCGTGTTGTTCACCGGGGAGATGTCCAGGACGTAGCGGGGCTTGCCGTCGGCGGCGGGGTGGCCGATGCGCAGACCCTTGCGCTGACCGATGGTGAAGCCGTACGCGCCCTCGTGCGTGCCCAGCTTCGCGCCGGACTCGTCGACGATGTCGCCCTCCGCCTTGCCGAGGCGTCCGGCCAGGAAGCCCTGGGTGTCACCGTCGGCGATGAAGCAGATGTCGTGGCTGTCGGGCTTCTTGGCGACGGCCAGGCCCCGGCGCTCGGCCTCGGCGCGGATCTCGTCCTTGGTGGTGAGGGTGTCGCCGAGCGGGAACATGGCGTGGGCGAGCTGCTTCTCGTCGAGGACGCCGAGCACGTACGACTGGTCCTTGGCCATGTCGCTGGCGCGGTGCAGCTCGCGGCTGCCGTTCTCGTTGAGGACGACCGTGGCGTAGTGGCCGGTGCACACCGCGTCGAAGCCGAGGGCGAGCGCCTTGTCGAGCAGCGCGGCGAACTTGATCTTCTCGTTGCAGCGCAGGCAGGGGTTGGGGGTGCGGCCGGCCTCGTACTCCGCGATGAAGTCCTCGACGACGTCCTCGCGGAAGCGTTCCGCCAGGTCCCACACGTAGAAGGGGATGCCGATGACATCGGCGGCGCGGCGTGCGTCGCGCGAGTCCTCGATGGTGCAGCAGCCGCGCGCGCCGGTGCGGAAGGACTGCGGATTCGCGGACAGGGCGAGGTGGACGCCGGTGACGTCGTGGCCCGCCTCGGCGGCGCGGGCGGCGGCGACGGCCGAGTCGACACCGCCGGACATGGCGGCGAGCACGCGGAGGGGGCGCGGGGATGTCTTCGTCATAGCATCCACCAGGGTACGTGGGTCGGGCCGGTGGTGGCTCGCGAGTATGGCCCCACCCCGCCCCTTCCCTAAACCCTCCGGGGGCGGGTGGGGGTGAAGGTGGTTTCCCGGGGCTTCGCCCCGGACCCCTTCGCGGGGCCTGTGGCCCCTGCACCCCGCGGATCTCTTCGGCTGCGGATCGTGCTGGGTTGCTCGCGCAGTTCCCCGCGCCCCTTGATGGGCCCTTCGGGCCCTCCTGGGGGCGCGGGGAACTGCGCGACCAGCCCCCACCGGCCCGCAGCCGAAGGACGACCCCGCCGAGCGCCTAGCTCAACCCCGCCGTCCGTGCCCGTTCCACCGCCGGGCCGATCGCCTTCGTCACCGCTTCGATGTCCGACCGCGTCGAGGTGTGGCCGAGGGAGAAGCGGAGGGTGCCTCGGGCCAGGTCCGGGGGGGTGCCGGTGGCCAGGAGGACGTGGCTGGGCTGGGCCACGCCCGCCGTGCACGCGGAGCCGGTGGAGCATTCGATGCCCTGGGCGTCCAGGAGGAGCAGAAGGGAGTCGCCCTCGCAGCCGGGGAAGGTGAAGTGCGCGTTGGCGGGGAGGCGGCCGCCGGGGGCCGGGTCGCCGCCGAGGATCGCGTCCGGGACCGCCGTGCGGACCGCGTCGACCAGGGCGTCGCGCAGCCCGCCGACCTCGCGGGCGAAGTCGGCGCGGCGCTCGGCGGCCAGGCGGCCCGCCACGGCGAACGCGGCGATCGCCGGGACGTCGAGCGTGCCGGAGCGCACGTGCCGCTCCTGGCCGCCGCCGTGCAGCACGGGGACGGGGGTGTACTCACGGCCGAGGAGGAGCGCGCCGATACCGTACGGGCCGCCGATCTTGTGGCCCGACACGGTCATCGCCGCGAGGCCGGACGCCGCGAAGTCGACGTCGAGCTGGCCGACCGCCTGGACCGCGTCCGCGTGCAGCGGGATGTCGAACTCCCGGGCCACATCGGCGAGTTCACGTACCGGCTGGACCGTGCCGATCTCGTTGTTGGCCCACATCACGGTGGCCAGGGCCACGTCGGAGGGGTCGCGTTCGATCGCCTCGCGCAGGGCCGCGGGGTGCACCCGTCCGTACGAGTCCACCGGCAGGTACTCCACGGTGGCGCCCTCGTGCTCGGCGAGCCAGTCGACCGCGTCGAGCACGGCGTGGTGCTCGACGGGGCTGGCCAGGACGCGGACCCGGCGCGGGTCGGCGTCGCGGCGGGCCCAGTACAGGCCCTTGACGGCGAGGTTGTCGGCCTCGGTGCCGCCGGCCGTGAAGACGACCTCGCTGGGGCGCGCGCCGAGTGCCTCGGCGAGTTCCTCGCGGGCCTCCTCGGCGGTGCGGCGGGCGCGGCGTCCGGCGGCGTGCAGTGAGGACGCGTTGCCGGTGACGGCCAGCTGGGCGGTCATCGCCCGGACCGCCTCGGGAAGCATCGGAGTGGTCGCGGCGTGGTCGAGGTAAGCCATGGTGGGCCCGATTCTACGAGTCACCCGGAGCGGACCCCGGCGCCGAGCCCCCTACAAGGGGCCCCAAGGCCCTACCAAGGGACTCCCCTGCCGTCGGCTCTCAGCCGCCGAGCCCCCAGGAGACGGTTCCGTCGGCCATGACCAGACCCGCGAGCACCGCGAGATCGGCGACACCGAGCGCCAGGCCGAGCCAGGCGCGGCCGCGCCGTGCGGTGCCGTACCGCAGGGCCAGTCCGGCCAGCACGATGGCCATCGGGCCGAGCACGATGTTCATGACGAGCAGCCCGAGCAGACCGAGGACGAAGGCGGCGACGGCCATGCCGTCGGCGTCCTTGTCGCGGACGCGGCTGCTCTTCAGGACGAGTTCCATGGTCAGGCCCTCCGGTGTGATGCGAGTCGTTCACGTACGGCGAAGACGAGCAGCCAGACGCCGATGGCGCCTGCGGCGACGAGCGTGACCGGGAGCGGAAGGTGCGCCGCTGAGCCCAGCACGACCCCCAGCAGGAGGAGGGCTGCGACGAGGAAAAGCATGACGTGCCTCTCAAGTCGATTTCAGAGTACGACTGTTCACTGACTCCTCAGTCTAGCCTTTCCAAATTGGGCGAACAGCTGTTTACTGAGTGGTATGAGCCACACTCTCGGGATCCGGCAGGCCCAGAAGCAGAAGACGCGTCAGGCACTCCTGGACGCGGCGCTCGGGCTGTTGGAGCACCAGAGCCTCAGCAGCCTGGGGCTGCGCGAGGTGACCCGGGCCGTGGGGGTCGCGCCCGCCGCGTTCTACCGGCACTTCAAGGACACCGCGGACCTCGGAGTGGCCCTGGTCGAGGAGGCCCTCGGGAGCCTGCACGAGACGATCCGGGCGGCGATCGTGACGACCGGGGGCAGTGAGGAGCGGATCGATCGGGCGGTGGCCCTGATCGCCGCGCATGTGCGGGCGCATCCGGCGCATGTGCGCTTCATCGCGCGCGAGCGGCACGGTGGGGTCGCCCCGGTCCGGGAGGCCATCGGCGTCCAGCTGCGCCGGTTCGCCGACGAGGTTGCGGCGGCGCTGGGGGCGGATCCGGAGGCGCGCGGGTGGAGCGCGGAGGATCTGCGGATGCTGGCGGGGGTGTACGTCGATCACATGGTGATGACTGCGTCGGCGATCCTTGAGGCGGGCGCCTCGTGCGGCGATTCGGTCGCCGCCCTGCAGGCCGAGGAGGCCGTTATCGCCACGGCGCGGCGGCAGTTGCGGCTCGTCACGCTCGGCCGTCGCCACTGGCTGGATTGAGCCTGGTTGGTCGGGTGCGGGCCGGTGGGGGCTTGTCGCGCAGTTCCCCGCGCCCCTAAGGAGGGCCCGAAGGGCCCATCAAGGGGCGCGGGGAACTGCGCGAGCAACCCAGAACGATCCGCAGACGAAAATCCGCACCCCCGCGGAGCGTCTAGCGCTGAGCCCGCGCCAACTGGCGCGACTGCGCCACCAACCGGTCCGCGCTGTCCCAGACTTCCGCGTCCTCCTCCAGGAAGCCGCCCGCCAGGTTGCGGGTGGTGATGGAGACGCGGAGGGGGCCGGGGGCGGGGCGGCAGCGGATGTGGGCGGTGAGTTCGACCGTCGGGGTCCAGCCCGTCAGGCCCATCTCGAACGCGGTGGGCGGCAGCGCGTCGACCGCGAGCAGCAGCGAGTACGGATCGGCGTCACGCCCGTCGGCCAGGCCGAACCAGCCGCGCATCTCGCCCTTGCCGGAGGGCGCGCCGACCGCCCAGCCGAGCGTGGTCGGGTCGAGCTTCAACATCAGGCGGTCGGTGATCGCCGAGCTGCCGGGGATCGGCGAGGGGCCGTCGGCCGGGCCGAGGCAGTGTTCGAGCGGCGGGATCGCGGGCGGCTTGGCGGTGGTGCGCACGTCGTCGGGGAGCGCGTCCAGGTCGCCGTAGGAGGCGAGGACGCGGATCCGCTCGACCTCGGCGCCGTTCTCGTCGTACTGGAACAGCGACGCCTGACCGGTGGAGAGCGTGCGGCCGGTGCGTACGCGCTGGGTGCGCACCACGGCCGGGCCGGGGGCGGACGGCGTGAGGTAGTGCGCCGTCACGCTGAACGGGTCCGGATGCGGGAGCGCCTGGCCGAGTGTGCGGCCGAGCAGCGCGAGGAGGTAGCCGCCGTTGACGGCCTGGATGATCGTCCAGCCGGCGGAGAGGTGGGCGTCGTAGACGCCTTCTTCGTCTTCACGCGGGATGACTGCGGTGTCCCGGTCGAACTCGCTGTCCCCGATCGTTGCCTGTGCCATGCGGCGTACGGTACACGCTTACGTTACTGAGCGGTAGCTTTTCTTTTGCGTCCACCAACAGCCGCCAAGCGGACCGCCCCCGTACTACTCCTCCTCCGCCGCGCTCCTGCGGTTCCACGCCCTCGGCGCCCGCCAGTGGTAGCGCATCGCCGCGAGCCGGAGTCCGAACGCGGTGACGATGGCGAAGCCGCTGGTCGCCGCGTTCAGGGCGTCGAAACGGATGCACAGGGCCACGATCGTGGCGCCCACGATCGCCGGCACCGCGTACAGATCGCGGTCCCAGCGCAGCAGCGAGGGGACCTCGTTGGCCAGGATGTCGCGCAGCACACCGCCGCCGACCGCCGTCGCGAGCCCCAGGGTCGCGGACGAGGTGAGCCCGAGCCCGTAGTCGTACGCCTTCGTCGTGCCCGTGACGCAGAACAGGCCGAGGCCCGCCGCGTCGAAGACGTTGACCGCGTTCTGGGTGCGCTCGACCTCCGGGTGGAGGAAGAACACCAGGGCGGCGGCGAACAGCGGGGTGAGGAAGTAGCCGAGATCGCTGAACGCGGCGGGCGGCACCGCGCCGATGATCAGGTCCCGGAACAGCCCTCCGCCCAGCGCGGTGACCTCGGCCAGTACCGCGATGCCGAACACGTCGAAGTTCTTGCGTACGGCGAGCAGCGCGCCGGAGATCGCGAAGACGAAGATCCCGACGAGGTCGAGCGCATGCTGGACGGAGGGGGTGAACAGTTCGTGGAGCACCCGACATTTTTACCCGCCGGGTGCTCCTGTCAGGACCAACCGGCCGGGGGTCCGGGGGTTGGCCCCCGGGAAATGCAGCACCCGCCGGGTGCGCCTGTCAGGACCACGCCACTACGACCGGGCCGACACGGCCAAGCCGTTACGACCACGTCGGCTTCCCCGTCGTGTAGATCCACTTCTGGAACAGGTCACCGAGCTGCTGGCCCGAGATCTTCTCCGCGAGCTTCACGAACTGGGCCGTGTTCCCGTTGCCGTAGCGGTGCGACTTCGTCCACGCGGGCAGCAGCTTGAAGAACGCGTCGTCGCCGATGCGCTCGCGCAGCGCCTGGAGCGTCATCGCGCCACGCCGGTAGACGGCCGAGGCGAACATCGTGTCGCGCTGCGGATCGGCGACCTCGGTCTTCCAGAACGCGTCCGTGGCCGGCACCCGGTTGTAGTAGGCACGGGCCAAGTCGTGCGCGGTGCCCCGCCCCTTGTGCTCCTCCCACAGCCACTGCGCGTAGCTCGCGAAGCCCTCGTTGAGCCAGATGTCCTTCCACTGGGCCACCGAGACGGAGTCGCCGAACCACTGGTGGGCGAGCTCGTGGACGATGGTCGTCTCGTTGCGCACCGCCGAGTACGCGGGCTTGGACTGCACCTCCAGGGAGAAGCCCGCCTGCGGCATGTCGTCGACGATCGCGCCGGTCTCCTCGAACGGGTACGGGCCGAAGAGCTTGGACCAGTAGTCGGTCGCCTCGGCCGTCACCGCGTACACGTCGACCTGGTTCTGCCCCTTGAGCACCGGGTCGATGGCCACGTAGATCGGCGTCCCGGCGGGCGTCTTTCCGGTCTGCACATCGAACTTGCCGATGGTCGCGGTCGCCAGGTACGTCGCCATCGGCTTGTTCTCGCGCCAGTGGAAGTACGAGCGGTCGCCCTTGTCGTACGACGAGACGAGGTGGCCGTTGGAGACGCCGGTCAGGCCCTTGGGCGCGTCGATGCGGATGTCGTACGTGGCCTTGTCGGCGGGGTGGTCGCTGGAGGGGAACCAGGTGGAGGCGGCGTTGGGTTCGCAGGCGACGAACACGCCGTCCTTGGTCTTCATCCAGCCGTAGTCGGAGCCGAAGACGATCGGGCCGTTGAGCGGCATCGGCACGCCGCCGTAGGCGACGGTGACATCGAACTCATGGCCCTTGCGCAGTTTGTGACGGGGCGTGATGACGATCTCGTCGCCCTTGCGCGTGAAGTCGGCAGGTCTGCCGTCCACCCGTACCGTGTCGACGGTGAGCTTCTGCAGATCGAGGTCGAAGCTGGTCAGCGTCTGGGTGGCGCGGGCGGTGAGGGTCGTACGCCCGTCGAGCCGCCCGGAGTCGGGGTTGTAGCTGACGCCGAGGTCGTAGTGGAGGGCGTCGAAGCCGCCGTTGCCGAGGTTGGGGAAGTAGGGGTCGCCAATGCCCGGGGCGCCGGGCGAGCCGCCGCCGGGGGCGGCGGCGATGGTGAAGGCCGATGCCGCCGCGGTGGCGAGGGCGAGCAGCCTGCTGGTACGACGGGCCGAACGGGAGAGTGCCATGAGTCTGCCCTTCGAACGCGTTTCCGTGGGTACGGACACGCAGACTCTGCACTCTCCCGTATCGGCATGAACATGACTTTGCCGAACTGTCATGCGTTACTTGTCGGTTGACTCCTGAACGGCGGAGTCCGGTCCGGTTTCGGCCACCGGTGCTGCCTCCGTCGAGGCGTCGGCAGCCGCTTCCGCCTCGGGCTCCTCGGCCGTCGCGGCAGCCTCGGCCCCGGCCGACGCAGGAGCCTCCGAAGCCACAGCCGCAGCCTCCTCGGCCTCCGCCGGAACCGCGTCCTTGGTCACCGACACCACCTCCACCGACTCCCGCGCCGACGGCAGCACCGTCTCGCCCGGGGCCTGGTCCGGCGCGTTCTCCGGGTGGTGGCAGGCCACCTGGTGGCCGGTCTTCAGCGCGATCAGCGGCGGCTCCTGCGTCTTGCAGATCTCCGTCGCCTTCCAGCACCGGGTGTGGAAGCGGCAGCCGCTCGGCGGCGAGATCGGCGAGGGGACATCGCCCTTGAGCAGGATCCGCTCGCTCTTGACACCCTTGCGCTTGGGGTCCGGCACCGGCACGGCCGAGAGCAGCGCCTTGGTGTACGGGTGCATGGGCGCCGAGTACAGCGACTTGCGGTCGGCGAGCTCCACGATCTTGCCGAGGTACATCACCGCGATCCGGTCCGAGACGTGCCGGATCACCGACAGGTCATGGGCGATGATCACGTACGTGAGGCCGAGCTCCTGCTGGAGGTCGTCCAGCAGGTTGACCACCTGCGCCTGGATCGACACGTCGAGCGCGGAGACCGGCTCGTCCGCCACGACCAGCTTCGGGTTGAGCGCGAGAGCGCGGGCGATGCCGATGCGCTGGCGCTGGCCGCCGGAGAACTCGTGCGGATAGCGGTTGTAGTGCTCGGGGTTGAGGCCCACCAGCTCCATCAGCCGCTGGACCTCCTTCTTCACCCCGCCCTCGGGCGTGACGCCCTGTAGCCGGAACGGGGTGGAGACGATCCCGCCGATGGTGTGGCGCGGGTTGAGCGAGCCGTACGGGTCCTGGAAGATCATCTGCATGTCGCGGCGCAGCGGACGCATCTGCCCGGCCGACATGTGCGTGATGTCGTTGCCCTGGAACTCGACCTTGCCGCCGGTCGGTTCGAGGAGGCGCGTCACCAGGCGGCCCATCGTCGACTTGCCGCAGCCCGACTCGCCGACGACGCCGAGGGTCTCCCCCGGCAGCACGTCGAACGAGATGCCGTCGACCGCCTTGACCGCGCCGGACTGCCGCCCGAACAGGCCCTTCTTGATGGGGAAGTGCTTGACCAGCCCTTCCACCTTGAGAAGCGGCTCGGGCGAGGCGGCCGACTGCGCCGGGATCGCCTTCTCGGCACTCGCGGCAGGAGTGTCCTCGACAGGAGTGCCCTCAGTGGGTTTCTTCTCGCTCACAGCTTCGGCGCAATCTCTTCGGTCCAGATACGGGTCCGCTCCTCCTGCGACATATGGCAGGCCGAGAAGTGCCCCTCGGTGTCGTCCCACTGCTTGAGCTCGGGACGCACAGTGCGCGTGACGTCGTCCTTGGGGATGTCCGCGTACGGGCAGCGCGGGTTGAAGGCGCAGCCGGACGGCACGTTGATCAGGGACGGCGGGGAGCCCTTGACCGGGATGAGCCGGTCCGTCTCCTCGCGGTCGATGCGCGGCATGGACCCCAACAGGCCCCAGGTGTACGGGTGCTGGGGCTCGTAGAAGACCTGCTCGGCAGGGCCCCGCTCGATGCACCGGCCGCCGTACATGACCAGCAGGTTGTCCGCCATCTCGGCGACGACGCCCAGGTCGTGCGTGATCATGATGACGGCGGAGCCGAACTCCTTCTGCAGATCCCGGATCAGGTCCAGGATCTGTGCCTGGACGGTGACGTCCAGGGCGGTGGTCGGCTCGTCCGCGATCAAGAGCTCCGGGTTGTTGACCAGCGCCATCGCGATCATCGCGCGCTGGCGCATACCGCCGGAGAACTCGTGCGGGTAGGAGTCGACCCGCTTGCCGGGCTCGGGGATGCCGACGCGGTCGAGCATCTCGATGGCCCGGGTGCGGGCGACCTTCTTGGAGACCTCGTTGTGGACCCGGTAGGCCTCCACGATCTGCGCGCCGACCGAGTAGTACGGGTGCATCGCGGAGAGCGGGTCCTGGAAGATCATCGCCATCTTCCGGCCGCGCAGGCGCCGTACGCGTTCGGGGTCGGCGCCGATCAACTCCTCGCCGTCCAGCCAGACCTCGCCGGAGATCTTGGCGTTGGCGCTGCGGTGCAGCCCCATCACGCCGAGCGAGGTCACCGACTTGCCGGAGCCGGACTCGCCCACGATGCCGAGGGTCTGGCCGGGCTTGATGTCGAAGCTGACCCCGTCGACGGACTTGACCAGGCCGTCGTCGGTGTCGAAGTGGATGCGCAGGTCCCGTACGGACAGGAACGCGTCACCGGCGTCGGCGGGACGCTCGGCCTCGGGCTCGCCCACGGCGGCGCCGGTCTTGTTCAGGTCGCTCACGAGAGCCTCACCCTGGGGTCGATCGCGGCGTACACCAGGTCCACCAGCAGATTGCAGAGAACGATGAAGAAGGCGGCGACCAGGGTCACTCCCATGACGACCGGGAGGTCGTTGTTGCGGACGCCGTCGACCGCGTAGAAGCCGAGGCCCTGGAAGGAGAAGACCTGCTCGGTGATGACCGCGCCGCCGATCAGCAGACCGAAGTCCATGCCGAAGATGGTGACGATCGGGGTGAGCGCGGCACGCAGGCCGTGCTTGCCGATGACGGTCCGCTCCCGCAGGCCCTTGGCGCGGGCGGTGCGGATGTAGTCCTCCCCCATGGTCTCCAGCATTCCGGCCCGGGTGAGCCGGGCGTAGAGCGCGGAGTAGAGGAAGGCGAGGCTGCACCAGGGGATCAGCAGGTTCCATGCCCAGTCGGCCGGATTGTCCGTGAACGATACGTAGTTCACTCCGGACCAGATGGGCCATTGGACCGTGAACAGTCCGAGGAACAGCATTCCGGTGAAGAAGATCGGGAGGGAGACGCCGGCGAGGGCGACGCCCATGAAGAACCGGTCCAGGAGCGATCCGCGCTTGAGGGCGGAGACCACACCCACGCCCACACCGGAGATCAGCCAGATGACGGCCGCACCGATGGCGAGCGAGAAGGTGACCGGGATACGTGCGGTCAGCTGCGGCCAGACCTCGACGTGGTTCTTGAACGAGTAGCCGAAGCAGGGGGCGTGGCAGACCGAGGCGTCGGGACCGAACTTGTAGGTCGCGCCGACGAAGATCTGCTTGATGAAGTGCCAGTACTGGGTGTAGAGCGGTTGATCGAACCCGAGGTTCTTCTTCACCGCTGCGATCGCACTGGCATTGGCGTCCTTGCCCACGTACTGGGCGGCCAGCTGGTCCATCGTCTGGCCGGCGAGCCGGGGCACCAGGAAGTAAATCGCGAAGGTGACCGCGCTGACGATCAGCAGCAGGAGCACCGCGCCGAAAACGCGTCGGATGATGTACGCAGCCACAGCTGTCCGGCAACCGGTGCCCGCCCGGCCGGGGGTCTCCCGACCCGGCGGGCACCGGTGCCTTCACCTGCCTTTCAAAAGAACTCGGGGGTTCAGCCGCTTGCTTACTTGGAGGAACCCATCAGCAGGTAGTCGTACATACCGAGGTACGCCTGGGTGACGGTGACGTTGGTGGCCGACGTCGGGCGGAACAGCAGGTTCTTGCGGTAGATCAGCGGAACGGCGGAGGCGTTCTCGGCGACCATCTTGTCGATGTCGCCCCAGGCCTTCTCACGGCCGGCCTTGTCCGTGTTGGCGATGGCGTCGTTCAGCGCCTTGTTGATCGCCGGGTCGTTCAGCTCCTGGACGTTGTTGCCACCGGACGGCTTGATGGCCGCGCCGTTGACGATCTGGTCCAGGAAGCCGAAGCCGGTCGGCCAGTCGGCACCCCACGCGGTCATGATCATGCCGAGCTTGTGGTCGTGCACGTACTGCGGGTTGCCGGCGAAGTTCTGGAAGTACTTGCCCGCGGGGAAGGACTTGATGTCCATGTTGATGCCGATCTTCTTCAGCGACGCCTGCACGGCGGTCGCCATCGACATCTCGGAAGCGCGGTCCGAGCGAGCGGTCAGGCTGGTGGTGAAGCCGTTCGGCTGACCACACTGCTTGAGCTCGTCCTTGGCCTTGGCCTCGTCGCCCTTGTCACCGGGGGTCTCGTACAGGTTGAACTTGCTGTACCCGTTGACGGTCGGCGGCAGCAGCGTCGTGGCGACGTCACCCTTGGGCGCGCCACCGGCGGCGGCCTGGACCGACGCCTTGTCGATGCCCCACTGGACGGCCTTGCGGCAGTGGATGTTGTCGAACGGCGCGACGTTGACGTTCAGACCGATGTACGAGGTCGCGCCGGCGTACGAACCGTCCGTCTGCGACTTGTACTTGGTGCTCTGGAGCACCTTCGGCTGGGTCTGCGGGGAGACACCGGTACCGGCCGCGTCGACGGTCAGGTTGTCGGCGAGCAGGTCGTTGTCGACCGTGACCCCGTTGACCTTGAAGCGGATGTCGATCTTGTCCGGCAGGGCCGGGCGGATCGGGTCGGTCTTCGGGTCCCACTGCGGGTTGCGGACGAGGGTCGCGCCCTTGCCCTCCTCGTACGACTCGAACTTGTACGGGCCGGAGGAGACGATGTGCTGGACGTACGCCGCGCCCTTGTCCTTCGACTGCGGCACGGGGGCCGTCTGCGAGAAGGTCGCCAGGTAGTCGAAGTCCGCGAAGGCGTCCTTCAGCTTGAAGACGATGGTGTTGTCGTCGGGGGTCTCGATCGACGCGATGCCGTTCGGGTTCTTGTCCTTGTACGGACCCTGGTACTTGTCGCCACCCTCCAGGTGGGACTTGAAGTACGTCGGGCCGTTGGACAGCGCCTCGGGGGCGAAGTTCGAGCGCTCGACGGCGTACTTGACGTCCTTCGAGGTGATCGGCGTGCCGTCGTCGTACTTCAGACCCTTGCGCAGGGTGTACGTCCACGTCTTCGCGTCGGGGCTGGCCTTGCCCAGCCCTTCCGCAAGGTCCGGGACGACGGTCAGGCCGTCCTTGCCGGCGGCCGGCTTGAACGTGGTGAGGGTGCGGCCGTACAGACGGGAGAAGTTCTGCACCCAGCCGTAGTACGTGTTGCCCGGGTCCAGGGAGTCCGGCACGTCCGACAGTGCGTAGGTGGCCGTGCCCCCCTTCTTGTCGGACTTGTTGACGATGGAGCTCAGAGCGGCGTCAGTGACGCCCTTCTTGCCATCGCCGCTGTTGCTCTTCGAGTCGTTGCACGCGGACAGACCAAGGGTCAGCGCCACGCCAGTGGCGAGCACAAGGGTTGCTTTTCTTGACTTCACCTGAGGAAGCCCCCTCTTTGGATGGTTGCGGCGGACGTGAGCATGTGGCGGTGCCGCGTGCTTACTTGCTGCGCGGGTCGAGGGCGTCTCGCAGCCCGTCGCCCAGCAGGTTGAACGCCAGGACGGTGATGAAGATCGCCAGGCCCGGCACGATCATGTACTGCGGGTCCGCCTGGTACAGGTCGGTCGCGGTGCTGAGCATTCCGCCCCAGGAGGCCTGCGGCGGCGAGATACCGACGCCGAGGAAGCTGAGTCCGGCCTCGAACAGGATGTTCGTGGGGATCAGGAGCGTCGCGTAGACCAGGATCGGAGCGATCAGGTTCGGCAGCAGCTCCCGGATCAGAATGAACGGACCACGGGCGCCGAGGCTCTTGGCGGCCTCGACGAACTCGCGTTCCCGCAGGCTGAGCGTCTGGGCCCGGACGATACGGCCCATGTACGGCCAGCTGAAGAAGCCGATCACGAAGATCAGCACGCTGATCCTCAGTGGCAGCCCCGACATGCCGAACGCTCCGTCCTGGAGGGACGCGGAGATGGAGATGGCGAACAGCAGGAGCGGGAACGCCAGGAAGACGTCCATCGCACGGCTGATCAGGCTGTCCGCCCAACCGCCGTAGAAACCTGCCGTGACGCCCATGATCACGCCGATGACCACGGAGAGCAGCGTGGCACCGCCCGCGACGAGCAGCGACACCCAGGAGCCCTCGATGATGCGGGAGAGGATGTCGCGTCCGTACTGCGGGTCGACACCCAGCGGGTGCTCCCAACTCATGCCGCCCCAGGCGCCCTTGGGTGCCAGGAGGGCCGGGTCGATCAGGTCCTGGTGGAACTCGTTCGGGTCGAGCCCGAACGCCCATTGGATGGGCTTGGAGAGAACGGCGAGCAGGATGAGCAGGACGACGACCACTCCACCCGCGACGGCAAGCTTGTCGCGCTTGAAGCGCGTCCAGGCGATCTGTCCGAGCGAACGGCCTTCGATCTGGCTCTGCTTGGCCCCCGTGAGTACTGCCTCCGGCGGCACCTCGGCAGCCGATCCGGTGGTCTCCAGCGGTGCGGTCACAGTGCCTCTGACCCCTCCCGGCCGGCGGTGGCCGGCCCGTACCAGCCGCTGTGGCGGCTTGTTCCATCAGGTGGTGCGGTGATGCTGCGACGGGCCAACCGGCCCTCTGTTAGCCGGGAGTCTTCAACGCGTTTGCGATCACCCGCCAGACCTGGCGGGGAATGGTTGCCTAAACGTGATGCGGTCAGACAGCTTCCGTTATCCGGACGTCGTGATCGTCTGAGCGGACCAGTCGGGCACTAAGCGACCAGAACGGTCATGTCACCCAACTCCCTTGAAGCGGAGCGTATTTGAGTGCAATGCCGGAGCAAGGGGGGTCACCGCCTCGGATAGAAAGGCGGGTGGGGGAATTGTCCGTCGCATTTGAAGGGAGCGAGGGCGCGGGAGAAATACAGAGAGGCGGTGCGGGAGAAAAAGGAGTGGCGTCGGTGGACGCACACGGTGGCTACCGTCAGTAAGTGCGCGGGGGCGGGCGGGGCTGCCGGATCAGTACGCGCGCGGGGCGGCCGGCGGGTAGCCGTATCCGCCGGTGGGAGCCGGGGCGGCGTGCGCCTCGCGGTCGTAGAACGGGCGCGCGTGGGCGCGCAGCCACATCCCGACCGGGTCGTACTCGTCCGACATCGCGACCGTGGAGACCGGCAGCCCGTCCGGTACGGCGGCCACGGACTGCTGCATCATGGCGCGCACCGCGTCCACGGACTGGCGACCGGTGTCGTAGAGATCGAGGCCGATGGCCAGATAGGGCGCGCCGATCGCGGGCTGCACCCAGGCGCGCCGCAGCGAGCGGACGGCCGGGGTGCGGTGCGCGTTCTGCGCGAGCAGGGCGTAGAACTGCGGGATCTCCACGGCCGGTTCGGACAGCCGCAGGGGCCCGGCGGGCATCCGGTCGAGGCCGGTGGCGATCCGGCGCAGATCGGGCCAGGGGATGCCGACGCCGCCGCCGGGGGCGTGTGGATTCAGCCAGATCCCGTACCGGTCGGGGTAGAGGGCACGCGCGATGTCGCGGCCGGTGACCACCTCGTGCTCGCGGTTCCAGCCGCTGGCGGCGAGTTCCTGGGCGGAGGTCACACAGGGCGCGTACGCGATGCCGTCGACCTCCATGTTCCCGTACTGGGCGTCGGGGGCACCGGCCCGGCCGTGCCAGAGCAGCATCCAGAGCCGGCCGGCGGAGGGGTCGGCGAGGGCGTGGAGGAGCGCCTCGTACGCGTCGTAGCGTCCGGGGGCCACCTGGCGCAGCATGTGCTCGACCTGCCCGGCCGCCGCGGTGCCTGACGCACTCACCCTGGGTCCCGCCCCTCTTCGGTCCCCCGCGCCGCCGGTGCACAGGCGTGCCGCCGTGGGGGTCTACGGATTATGAAACCAGCTTATGCGGGACTACTGGGCCGTGGCCCTTGTGTAGAAGGGGCGTACGCGCTCGCGCATCCAGGTGACCACCGGGTCCTGGGCCACGTCGAGCAGGACCAGGTTCACCGGCCAGCCCACCGGGACGCGGCCGAGCGCCCGGCCCAGCGCCTCCATGGGGGCGTTGCGGCCCGCCCCGTCCCAGGTGGAGAACTCGACGCCGATGAACAGGGTCGGCGCGTTGCCCTCGATGGAGGCGAGCGCGCGGCGGGCGGTGCGCACCACGCCGGTCGCCTCGAACTCGGCGGCGGCGGCGGTCAGGAAGTCGACCGGGTCCTCCTGCCAGTCCGGCTCGAAGAGCCGCACCCGGCCGCCGGTGGCGGGGCCGTCCAGTGCGGTGCGTCCCGTACGGCACAACTCGGCGACGGCGGGCGGCGGCAGGGGCACGCCGACCGCGCCCTCGGGGTTCACCGCGATGCCGAGCTGCGGGGGCAGTCCGCGGGCGAACTCCACGGCGGGGGCGATCGCGAACGACATATGGGGGCCGACGCACTGGAGGAACTGCTGCTCGGAGCTGTACACCGGAACGTAGGGGGCGCCGTCGATCTCCATCGTGGGGAGGTCGAGGTCGCGGCTGTCCTGGGCGCCACCGTTCGGCAGCGGGACCCATACCGCGTTGCGTCCCAGGACCTCTATCAGCCTCGGGCCCGCCGTGGGGTTGCCCAGGGCCGCCGCCAGGGCCTCTTCCAGCTCGTTGCCCGGCCAACCGCCGCCGCCCAGCGGGTGGGGGAATTCCATGTGCCGTCGTCCTTTGTCTGCTGGCCGTCAGTGGCTGGTCGCGCCCACGCGGCGGAGCCGCAAATGTCACAGCCCCGCGCCCCTAAAAGCAAAACAACAAGGGGGTACGGGTGCCCCGGCACCTGAAGTCCCCCGGCACCGAACTCTAGCGTCGGCGCGGGCTCTCCTCGAAGGCGATCCGCCCCACCACCTCCGCCGCCTCCCGGTCAAGCAGCACCGCCGACGCCACCCCGCGCGGCAGGCGGCCCTCCGCCACCTCGTCTATGAGGCGCGGGACCGCCCTGCGGTGGCGGGCGAAGGCGTACGCGGAGACCTTGCGGCCCCGGGAGCGCTGGCCCTCCAGGGCGAGCTCCGGGGGGACGTCGAGCAGCACCAGATGCAGCGCGCGGCCGTCGCGGGCCGCGCCCCGGGCCAGGGACCAGCGCACCCACGCGTGCGTGCCGCAGTCGTGGACGACCAGGCTCGCGCCCGACCGCAGCCTCCAGTGCGTCCGCAGGAAGTGGGCGACCCGTACCACCGGGCGGTACAGCACATACGGCACCGGGCCCATCCGGGCCTCCCAGGCCCGGCGGGTGTCCTGGGAGTCGATGCCCAGGCCCGCGGCGGCCCGGCGCAGTAGTGTCGTCTTGCCGCTGCCCGGCAGCCCGGAGACCACCACCACGTCGCCCTCGGCGAACGACAGCGTGTGCGGGGTGCGCCCGCCGCGGCCGCGCAGATCCCAGACCACCTTGGTGCGCGCGGGCACGGCCGAGCACTGTGCGGCGTACCCCTGCGCCGCCGCCTGCCTGTGAACCTTCATCGGCCCTCCCCCTGCCGGGTCGTACGGACCCTGCCCAGGCAGTGTAAAGAACCGGTAATGCGACGCAGGCGTTTGCCGCCCCGGGGATGCGTGCAATGATGTGCGCGCCAACTGCATACCGGCCGCTTGAATCCGCGCGGGAGAGTCCCCAGTACGTGTTGCCCTGGGGCGCCGAAGGAGCAAGTCCCTCCCTTGAATCTCTCAGGCCCCGTACCGCGTGGATGAGGCAGATCTGAAAAGCGAGCCCACGCGTGTGGCTCCACCCAAGGTGCAAGCCGTGACCCCGACGGGCGTCCGGCGAACCTCTCAGGTTCCGATGACAGATGGGGAGGATCGTCCTCGCCGTCATGCCCTGGGAGCCACATCCTTATGAGCAACGCCCCCCGTCTCACCGCCCTTGACGCGCTGCACCGTTCGCTGGGCGCGACCATGACCGACTTCGCGGGCTGGGACATGCCGCTGCGGTACGGCAGCGAGCGCGACGAGCACACCGCCGTACGCACCAAGGCCGGTCTCTTCGACCTCTCCCACATGGGCGAGATCACCGTCACCGGCCCGGAGGCCGTCAAGGCCCTGGACTACGCGCTGGTCGGCAACATGGCCACCATCGGCGTCGGCCGCGCCCGGTACACGATGATCTGCCAGGAGGACGGCGGCATCGTCGACGACCTGATCGTCTACCGCCTCGGCGAGAGCGAGTACATGGTCGTCGCCAACGCGGGCAACGCCCAGGTCGTCCTGGACGCGGTCACCGAGCGCGCGGCCGGCTTCGACGCCGAGGTCCGCGACGACCGCGACAACTACGCGCTGATCGCCATCCAGGGCCCCGAGTCCCCCGGCATCCTGAAGTCCGTCACCGACGCCGACCTCGACGGTCTGAAGTACTACGCGGGCCTGCCCGGCACCGTCGCGGGCGTCCCGGCGCTGATCGCCCGTACGGGGTACACCGGTGAGGACGGCTTCGAGCTCTTCGTGGCCCCGGCCGACGCCGAGAAGCTGTGGCAGGCGCTGACGGAGGCGGGCAAGGACGCGGGCCTGGTGCCGTGCGGCCTGTCCTGCCGCGACACACTGCGCCTTGAGGCGGGCATGCCGCTGTACGGGCACGAGCTCACCACCTCGCTGACCCCGTTCGACGCGGGGCTCGGCCGGGTCGTGAAGTTCGAGAAGGAGGGCGACTTCGTGGGGCGCGCCGCCCTGGAGGCCGCCGCCGAGCGCGCCGCCGCCAAGGCCCCGCGCAAGCTGGTCGGCCTGATCGCCGAGGGCCGCCGGGTGCCGCGCGCCGGGTTCGCCGTGGTCGCGGACGGTCAGATGATCGGCGAGGTGACCTCGGGCGCCCCGTCCCCGACCCTCGGCAAGCCGATCGCCATGGCGTACGTGGACGCCGCGCACGCCGCACCGGGCACCTCCGGCGTCGGCGTGGACATTCGCGGTACGCATGAGCCGTACGAGGTCGTGGCGCTGCCGTTCTACAAGCGCCAGAAGTGACCCCTCGCACACACCCCGCACCACTTCCTTGTTCACCACCACTCCCCCTCGTACAGGAGAATTCAGGTCATGAGCAACCCCCAGCAGCTGCGCTACAGCAAGGAGCACGAGTGGCTGTCGGGCGCCGAGGACGGCGTCTCGACGGTCGGCATCACGGAGCACGCGGCCAACGCGCTCGGTGACGTCGTGTTCGTCCAGCTCCCGGCGGTCGGTGACACGGTGACCGCGGGCGAGACCTGCGGTGAGCTGGAGTCGACCAAGTCGGTCAGCGACCTGTACTCGCCGGTTTCGGGCGAGGTCGTCGAGGCCAACCAGGACGTCGTGGACGACCCCTCGCTGGTCAACTCGGCCCCGTTCGAGGGCGGTTGGCTGTTCAAGGTGCGCGTCGAGGGCGAGCCGGACGACCTGCTCTCCGCCGACGAGTACACCGCGTTCGCAGGCAGCTGACCCCGGCGTAAGGACTGATCTTCCGATGTCGCTTCTGAACACCCCCCTCCATGAGCTGGACCCGGACGTCGCCGCCGCCGTCGACGCCGAGCTCCACCGTCAGCAGTCCACCCTCGAAATGATCGCCTCGGAGAACTTCGCTCCGGTCGCGGTCATGGAGGCCCAGGGCACGGTCCTTACCAACAAGTACGCCGAGGGCTACCCGGGACGCCGCTACTACGGCGGCTGCGAGCACGTGGACGTGACCGAGCAGATCGCGATCGACCGGGTCAAGGACCTGTTCGGCGCGGAGTACGCCAACGTCCAGCCGCACTCCGGCGCCTCCGCCAACCAGGCCGCCCTGTTCGCGATCGCCCAGCCCGGCGACACGATCCTCGGCCTGGACCTGGCGCACGGCGGCCACCTCACCCACGGCATGCGGCTGAACTTCTCCGGCAAGCAGTTCAACGTGGTCCCGTACCACGTCGACGAGGCCGGTCTGGTCGACATGGCCGAGGTCGAGCGCCTGGCCAAGGAGTACCGTCCCAAGGTCATCATCGCGGGCTGGTCCGCCTACCCGCGCCAGCTGGACTTCGCGGAGTTCCGCCGCATCGCGGACGAGGTCGAGGCCCTCCTGTGGGTCGACATGGCGCACTTCGCAGGGCTGGTCGCGGCCGGGCTGCACCCGAACCCGGTGCCGTTCGCGGACGTGGTCACCTCCACCACGCACAAGACGCTCGGCGGCCCGCGCGGCGGCATCATCCTGGCCCGGAACAAGGACTTCGCGAAGAAGCTGAACTCCGCGGTCTTCCCGGGCTTCCAGGGCGGCCCGCTGGAGCACGTGATCGCGGCCAAGGCGGTGTCCTTCAAGGTCGCCGCCTCGGAGGAGTTCAAGGAGCGCCAGCAGCGCACCCTGGACGGCGCCCGCATCCTGGCCGAGCGCCTGGTCCAGGACGACGTCACCGCGCACGGCGTCTCGGTCCTGTCCGGCGGCACGGACGTGCACCTGGTCCTGGTGGACCTGCGCAACTCCGAGCTCGACGGCCAGCAGGCCGAGGACCGCCTCCACGAGGTCGGCATCACGGTCAACC
The DNA here is from genome assembly GCF_014596475.1 of Streptomyces sp. CBMA152. Classification (GTDB taxonomy): domain Bacteria; phylum Actinomycetota; class Actinomycetes; order Streptomycetales; family Streptomycetaceae; genus Streptomyces. The sequence continues at coordinate 98,615 of NZ_MECJ01000025.1, forward strand.
GGAACGCCGTCCCGAACGACCCGCGGCCCCCGATGGTCACCTCGGGCCTGCGGATCGGCACCCCGGCGCTGGCCACCCGCGGTTTCGGCGCGGACGACTTCCGTGAGGTCGCCGACATCATCGCCGAGACCCTGAAGCCGGACTTCGACAAGGACGCCCTTGCCGCCCGGGTCTCCGCCCTGGCCGCGAAGCACCCGCTGTACCCCGGCCTGAAGTAGTTTCGTACCCTTTTATTCGTACGAACCTTCGGGGCACCGCGCACACTGGACAGTGAGTGCGGTGCCCCGAACCCTTGCACCGCCCGTTCCACCTGCTCGCTCTGCACCACCTGGCAGACAACGGCGTCTACCTCACCAAGGAGTCTCTCGTGGCCATCTCGGTCTTCGACCTGTTCTCGATCGGCATCGGCCCGTCCAGCTCCCACACGGTCGGCCCGATGCGTGCTGCCCGGATGTTCGCGCGCCGCCTGAAGAACGAGGGCCTGCTGGCCCACACCGCCTCGATACGGGCCGAGCTGTACGGCTCGCTCGGCGCCACCGGCCACGGCCACGGCACCCCCAAGGCGGTCCTGCTGGGCCTGGAGGGCAACTCGCCGCGCACGGTCGACGTGGAGAGCGCCGACGAGCAGGTCGAGCGGATCAAGGCGGACGGGCGGATCAACCTGCTCGGCGCCCACGAGATCCCCTTCGACTTCGACGAGGACCTGATCCTGCACCGCCGCAAGGCGCTGCCGTACCACGCCAACGGGATGACGATCTTCGCGTACGACAGCGAGGGCGCGCTGGTCCTGGAGAAGACGTACTACTCGGTCGGCGGCGGCTTCGTCGTGGACGAGGACGCGGTCGCGGGCGAGAACCCGATCATGCCGGACGACACCGTCCTGAAGTACCCCTTCCGCACCGGTGACGAGCTGCTGCGCCTGGCGAAGGAGACCGGTCTGTCGATCTCCGCGATGATGCTGGAGAACGAGAAGGCCTGGCGCACCGAGGACGAGATCCGCACCGGGCTGCTGGAGATCTGGCGGGTGATGCAGGCGTGCGTCTCGCGCGGCATGTCCCGCGAGGGCATCCTGCCGGGCGGCCTGAAGGTCCGCCGCCGCGCCGCCACCACCGCCCGCCAGCTGCGCGCCGAGGGCAACCCGGACGCGCACGCGATGGAGTGGGCGACGCTGTACGCGATGGCGGTGAACGAGGAGAACGCGGCGGGCGGCCGCGTGGTCACCGCGCCCACCAACGGCGCCGCGGGCATCATCCCGGCCGTGCTGCACTACTACATGAACTTCGTGCCCGGCGCCGACGACGAGGGCGTGGTCCGCTTCCTGCTCTCGGCCGGCGCGATCGGCATGCTCTTCAAGGAGAACGCCTCGATCTCCGGCGCCGAGGTCGGCTGCCAGGGCGAGGTCGGCTCCGCCTGCTCGATGGCCGCGGGCGCCCTCGCCGAGGTCCTGGGCGGCACCCCCGAGCAGGTCGAGAACGCCGCCGAGATCGGCATGGAGCACAACCTCGGCCTGACCTGCGACCCCGTCGGTGGTCTGGTCCAGATCCCGTGCATCGAGCGCAACGGCATGGCGGCCGTGAAGGCCGTGACCGCCGCGAAGATGGCGATGCGCGGCGACGGCAGCCACAAGGTCTCCCTCGACAAGGTCATCAAGACCATGAAGGAGACCGGCGCGGACATGTCGGTCAAGTACAAGGAGACCGCGCGCGGCGGGCTCGCGGTCAACATCATCGAATGCTGATCGCTCACTGATCCGTACGTACGCGACGGGCGCGCTCCTTGCGGGGCGCGCCCGTCGTGCGTGGTACGGGATGAACCGTTACGCCTTGAAGTCGTCCGTGCGCTCCGGCGAGGCCGCCGCGAGCGCCTCGGTGATCTCCTCGACGCCGCCCCGGAGCCCGTACACCGGGGTGTTGGGCTGCTGGCGCCAGGACTCGTCGATGCCGCCCGCGTCCACGGTGTCGAAGCCCAGCTCGTCGATGAGGTCGCGGATCAGTTGCTTGGCGGCCTTGTCGTCGCCCGCCACCGGCAGCGCGACGCGGTCGGGGTCGCCCTGGGGCAGGGCCTTGGTGATGATGTCCTCGGCGTACGTGCCGTTGAACGCCTTCACGACCGCGTGGCCGATGTGCTGCTCGGTCCAGCGGCTCTCGGTGAGCCCCGCCTCGATCTCGGCGATCAGGCCGTCGCGCTGCTGGGGGTAGTAGTTGCCGGTGTCGAGCACGGCGACGTTCTCGTCCGCGCCGTCCAGGAACCCGGCGGGCAGGTCGGGGACGTTCTTGAGCGGGATGGTGACGACGACGAGCCGCGCGCCCTTGGCGACGTCCGCGATGTCGGCGGGCGTGGCCCCGGTCTCCTCGGCGAGGGCCGTCAGGGTGTGCGGGCCGCGCGAGTTGGCGACGGAGACGTCGTGCCCGAGCGCGGTGAGACGACGGGTCAGGTTGCCGCCGATGTTGCCCGCGCCGATGATGCCGATCTTCATGAAACTGGCCTTCCCCGTGTCGTTGCCTTGTGTTGCGAGATCCACAACTCGGGTGGCCGGAAGGAAATTCCGGGCGGGCGGCACGAATCTGGCGGGCCGCCCGGCCGGAGGCGGGGTCACTTGTTCAGGGACGCCCAGAACTCCTCGAAGGAGAGCTTGCCGTCGCCGTTGGCGTCCTTGGCCGCGATGATCGCCTTGGCCACGGTCTCGGTGACGTGGTAGTCGCCCAGCTGCGCCATGACCTGCTTGTACTCGGCCGCGGTGATCTCACCGTCGCCGTTGATGTCGAGCTTCGCGAACGCCTTGCGGGCCTCTTCGATGTCCGCCACTGGGTCCACCCCTATCTTGGTGCGTTTTTGACGGGGGTCAGACTAACGGGCCCCGGGCCCGCCCGGTGCGGCGGCCGGTCGCCAACGCACTTGGTCGTCGCCCCGCCCGCAAACATCACCCCCGGTGTTTCGAGGGGGCGAATTCCCGCCAAAAGGCCGGGACCCCCTTCCCTACGCTCCGCACCCGGGCGATAACTTCGTGCTGTCGCCGCCACACCGGGAGCACAGGGCTCCCAGGGACTCGCGGCGCTGGGGCGATTCAGGAGTGACTGCCACCACTGAAGCAACCACCACGTTTACCTTCCAGCCATTCACCCGCAGTTGCCGCTTCATCTGGGACGAGGGCGATCACGTCCTCATCGGGGTGAGCCCGGGCAACAGCTACTTCAGCGCGGACCGCATCGCCGAACTCGTCCGCTGGGCCTCCACCCGCTTCGACCGGGTCGATCTCGTCTACGCCGACCGCCATGTGGCCCGGATGTTCGCCGCGTTCGGCTACGACGAGGAGCACGCCGAGCGGCGGGCGTCGAAGGAGCTGAAGGCGGTCCGCAGGCGCATCGTGCGCGGTGTCGAGGAGGCGGCCCGGCCGGGTCTGCCGGTCGGCGTGCACGCGCTCTCGGAGTTCGCCGGGAACCAGGTGTACGACCTGCTGCACCGCCGGGTGCGGCACTTCCTCGCCATCGACCGCGAATTCCGCACGGGCTGCGAGGAGATGGCCGCGGCGTTCCTCTCGGGCAAGGCCGACGGCACCCAGGCGAGCCCCGAGCAATTGGCCGCCTGCCTCGACTACATCGCCGCCGAACTGCCCTTCTTCCTCGACACCCCGGGCATCCTCGGCGTCCCGTCCTCGGTGTCCTGCTACCACGCGCTGATCCCGCTCACCGAGCTGCTGTACGCCAAGGGCGGCGGCCTGCGCGCCTCACGCAACCAGGCGTACGCGGTCGTGCGCCCGCACCCCGTTCCCGCGGAAGGAGTCGCGGCATGAGCGGCACGACCGACACCGGCACCGGCACCCAGCGGCTGCTCGACTTCCCGCTCGGCCGGCGCGGCGACGTACTCCCCGAGGAGTGCGCCGCGCTGCGCGCCAAGGAGCCGGTGGCCAAGGTGCGCACCATGACCGGCGACACCGCCTGGCTGGTGAGCAGTTACGCGCTGGCCAAACGGGTCCTGGAGGACGACCGGTTCAGCCTCAAGGACACCGCCGCCCCCGACGCGCCGCGCCAGTACGCGCTGACGATCCCGCCGGAAGTCGTCAACAACATGGGCAACATCAACAGCGCGGGGCTGCGCGGCGCCGTGATGAAGGCGCTCAATCCGCGCACCGACGACCTGCGCGAGTGGCTGCGGGAGCGGGCCGACGAGTTCGTCGACGGGCTGCTCGCCGAGGGGCCTCCGGCGGACTTCCGGGCGGGGTTCGCCGACCCCTTCTCGGCGGCGCTGCACTGCAAGGTCATCGGCGTGCCGTTCGCGGACTGGCGCCGCCTGATGTCGGGCCTGGACATCGCGTTCATGACCAGCCCGCACTCCTTCGAGGGCTCCCGCCTCAACTGGTACAAGGACCTCGGCTACATGGTCGACCGGCTCAACGCGCCCCCGGACCAGCGCGCGGGCCTGCTCGCCCGCCTCGCCGACCTGCGTACGGAGGAGGAGTCCGCGCATCTTACCGACGAGATGCTGGCGACGGTCGCGGTCTCGCTCTTCGGCGCGGGAGCGGTGTCGACGTCCGCGTTCCTGGTCCTGGCGGTGCTCGCGCTGCTCCAGCACCCCGAGCTCATCACGTATCTGCGGGAGCACCCGGAGCGCATCGGCCGGGCCGTGGACGAGCTGCTGCGCTGGAACCTGTCCATCGGCGACGGCCTGCCGAGGCTGGCGACCGAGGACGCCCAGGTCGGCGAAGTCCTGGTGAAGAAGGGCGAGTTGGTGCTCGTCCTGGTCGAGGGGGCCAACTTCGACCCGGAGGTCTTCACCGACCCGGACCGCCTCGACCTGGACCGCGAGCACAACCCGCACCTCTCCTTCGGCGCGGGCCGCCACTTCTGCCCGGCGACGGGCCTGGGCCGGGTGCACGCGGAGATCGCGCTCACCGCCCTGGTCGAGCGGCTGCCGGGGCTGCGCCTGGCGGTCCCGCCCGAGCAACTGGTGTGGCGCACCGGCTTCATCAAGCGTCTGCCGGAGCGGCTGCCCGTCCTCTGGTGAACCCGGAGGACGGCGGACACACGGCTGCCCCCGGGCGATCCCCGGGGGCAGCCGTACGTACGAACGCGCCCTGCCTCAGCGGAAGATGCCGGTGTGGCCCAGCGAGTAGCGGCCGGGCTGCGGGTAGACCGCCAGGCCGTGCGGGCCGGAGCCGACCGGGATCCGGGCGAGCTCCTGGCCGGTGGCGGTGTCGATCGCGTACACCTCGCCGTCGTAACGGCCCGACAGCCACAGGACCTTGCCGTCCGCCGAGACACCGCCCATGTCGGGGCTGCCGCCGTCCGGCAGATGCCATTTCTTGGTGAGTTTGTTCTGGCCGAAGTCGAAGATGGAGATGGAGCCCTCGCCGCGGTTGGAGATGTACATCTCCTTCGAGTCGCGGCTGATGTAGAGGCCGTGGCAGCCCTTGCCGGTGGGCAGCAGCGTCGGCGTGCCGAACCGGTCGCCGTCGAGCACCCACATCCCGTGCGCCATCATGTCGGCGATGTAGAAGGTCTTGCCGTCCGGGGACATCTTGACGTCCTGCGGCATCGCCCCGTCGAACGGCAGCTTCTGATGGGCGACGACCTCCATCTTCTCGGTGTCGACCTTGAGCAGTTCGCCGGAGAACTCGCAGGAGACGATGAAGTACCGCCCGTCCATGGAGAAGTCGGCGTGGTTGACGCCCGCGCAGTGCACCGGGACGGTCTTGACCCGCTTCATGGTGACCGGGTCGCGGAACGCCAGCTCGCGGTCCATCGACGCCATGACGACCGCGTACTTGCCGTTGGGCGTGAAGTAGAGGTTGTACGGGTCCGAGACCTGGACCGTGCGGCCGGCCTTGCCGGTCGCCGGGTCGATGGCGGTGAGGCTGTCCCCGAGGTCGTTGTTGACCCACAGCGTCTTCATGTCCCAGGAGGGGACCACGTGCTGGGGCTGGTGGCCGACCTTGATGGTCTCGATGACCTTGTACGTCTTGGGGTCGATCACCGAGACCGTGTTGGAGTTGGTGTTGGGCACGTAGACGCGGTCGAGGAAGTCCTTCACTGCGGGCTGGAGGGCGTTCGGCCGGTCGGCGGCGTAGGCGTCCTTGGGGTCCAGGACCGGCGGCATCCCGGGCAGGCCCTGCACCGCGGCCTTCTTCTGCACGGGCGGCGCGACGGCCTTGGTGCCCAGGGCCTCGTCCCCGCCCTTGTCCCCGGACGAACAGCCGGCGAGCGCGGCGAGCAGGAGGCCGGCGAGCAGCGCGGCGGTCCTCTTGGTGGCGGTCAGCATCAGGTCAGCAACTCCGTGGTGGTCACCGCGCGCAGATGGCGGCGGTCGAGGTCGGCGAGGAGGGCCGGCAGCGCGGCGACCGTGTCCGCGTAGCCGAAGTGCAGACTCACCACGGATCCGTTGCGGATCCGCCCGGTGACGTTGCGCGTCACGGCCGACGCGCCGGGCGAGGTGAAGTCGAGCGAGTCGACGTCGTACGACAGGACGTGCGGGTACCCGGCCCGCCGGGCCAGTCGCAGCACGAGCGGTGTCGCGTACTGGGTGCGGGACGGGCGGAACCAGGTCCCGACGGAGCCGGTGAGCCGGCGCAGCCGGTCCGCGCACTCGCTGATCTCCGCGTACGCCTCCTGCTCCGGCAGGGCCGAGATGTCGATGTGGCGCTGGGTGTGGTTGCCGAGGTCGTGGCCGCCGTCGAGGATGCGGCGGGCCATCTCGGGGTGTTCGTCGAGCCAACTGCCGACGGCGAGGACCGTGACATGGGCGCCGCCGCGCTCGGCCTCGGCGAGGACGGCGTTGGCGATCTTGGGGTCGCCCTGGCCGTGGAAGGTGAGGGCGACCATCGGGCGGTCTCTCGGCCCGTGCGCGATCTGGCCGGGCTGACCGGGATACGAGCGGGGCGCGGGGGCGGCGCGGGTGGTGCCGGGACGGGCGGAGGCCCGGGACGCGGCGGGGGTGGGCGAGCGGGACGCCGGGGCCGCGCCGCCCTTGTCGTCCGAGCAGGCGGCGGCGAAGGCCCCCGCGACGGCCGCCCCCGCCCCGGCTCGCAGTGCGCTGCGGCGGTCGACCCCACGGGGAAATGGATTCAGCACATGGACATTTAAGTGCGGCGGGGGGCGGAACGTAATGATTGACCCAATTGAGGACCTTTGCGGGTCGCCCCGGACACGCCATGATCGAGATCGTCTGGATCGAGGAATCACCCATAGAGTTCGATACTTATTCATCATTTGGAAGGTCCGTGCTCTAGCTCACCTACGATTCACAGCTAAACTGTGGCGGTCTGTGGAAGTTTGTCCGAGTAAGGACTTTTGGCGTGAAGGCCCCCCGTCTGCCATAGTCGGGGACACGACCCCTCATTGACCCGAGTTCGGTCGTCTTCAGTCGCCGTGGATCACACCCCTTTCGGTCCGCGGCGGCGCTCCGCAGAAGCCCCCGCAGCCATGCCCCACCCCGGCGCGCACGGGGGCTTCGGCGCATCCGGGGCACGGCCGTGGCCCGGCTCGACGGCCCGGCTCAGCGGTCGGCGACGCGCATCTCGAACCACGTCGTCTTGCCCCGGGGCAGCAGGTCGACGCCCCACCGGTCGGAGAGCTTGTCGACGAGGAAGAGCCCGCGGCCGCTGGTGTCCATCTCATGGACCGGCATCAGACAGGGCAGCCCACGTGAGGGGTCGCGCACCTCGATCCTGATCCAGCCCCGGCGGCGCAGCATCCGCAGCCCGAAGGCGCGCGCGCCGGTGTGCCGCACGGCGTTGCCGACGAGTTCGGAGACGAGCAGGATCGCCTGCTCGGCGAGCGCCGGGGACAGGCCCCACTGGCGCAGTATCACGCACTGGGTGAGCCGTCTCGCGGTGGCCGCGGACTCGGGGCGGGACGGCAGCCGCACCTCTTCTTCCGTCGGGTTGCCGAACAACTCCAGTGCCTGGAGCGCCCGTTCGTCCTCGACGGCCGGCGTCCACCGAGCCGCGGTCGCGCTGCCGCGCTGCCGCGGTTGTTCCACACCCTCCAGCCCCGCCATGGACCCATCATGGCCGCCCGAAGGGGTCCGCGGGGCCGTTCCCGGGGAAAACGGCCCCCGGAACCAGAGGTTCCGCAGGGCCCGTTCAGCATATGCCGGGGGCGGTCGACTCCGCACAAACCACCCCCGGCCTGCGCTGACAGCCCGCACCCGAATGATCACCAAGCGTTCGGAAGCGGTCGTACTTAAGGTTTCTTTAAGGCCAGGCTAATCCACCCGCAGGGTGGACGGCTGTTGTCCGCAAGGCCGTCCACCGCACGCCCGCACCCGTCAACCGGCCGCCTCTCAGAGGAACTTGGCCTTGCCCGGGCCCTCCTCGACGAAGCTGCGCATCCCGCGCTCGCGGTCCTCGGTCGCGAACAGGCCCGCGAACCAGTTCCGTTCGATGGCGAGCCCGGTCTCGATGTCCGTCTCCAGACCCGCGTCCACGCACTCCTTGGCCGCGCGCAGCGCCAGCGCCGGACCCTGGGCGAGCTTCGCGGCCCACGCGTGCGCCTCCTCGTACACCTTGTCCGCCGCGACCACGCGGTCGACGAGGCCGAGCGCGAGCGCCTCGTCCGCCTTGACCATCCGGCCGGTGAAGATGAGGTCCTTGGCCTTGGACGGGCCGATCAGGCGCGCGAGGCGCTGGGTGCCGCCCGCGCCCGGGATCAGGCCGAGCAGGACCTCCGGCTGACCGAGCTTGGCGTTGTCGGCGGCGATACGGAAGTCGGCGCAGAGCGTGAGCTCGCAGCCGCCGCCCAGCGCGTAGCCGGTGACCGCCGCGACGACGGGCTTGGGGATACGGGCGACGGCGGTGAAGGACTCCTGCAGGGCGCGGGACCGCAGGACCATCCCCGTGTGGTCCATCGCCTGCATCTCCTTGATGTCCGCGCCGGCCGCGAACACCTTCTCCCCTCCGTAGAGGACGACCGCGCGCACGTCGTCGCGCCGGGTCGCCTCCTCGGCGAGCTCGCGCAGCCGGTCCTGGATCGCGATGTCCAGGGCGTTCATCGGGGGGCGGTCCAGGCGGATGGTGCCGACGCCTTCGGAGACTTCGAGGGTCACAGTCATGGCAGCAGGTTAATCGGCGTTAACGACGAGGGACCCGGTGCTGTGCGTCACAGCGACCGGGTCCGTCCCGTCAGGCGTGTCCTGTACGGCTACTTCTTGGTCCACTCCGCCCAGGACAGGTTCCAGCCGTTGAGGCCGTTGTCCGGCTCGATCTGCTTGTCCTTGGAGTTCTTGACGATGACCACGTCACCGATCAGCGAGTGGTTGTAGAACCACGCCGCCGGGGTCGAGGGGTTGCCCGCGCCGCGGTCGTCCTCCAGGCCGACGCAGCCGTGGCTGGTGTTGGTCGAGCCGAACACCGACGGGTCGCCCCAGTAGTTGCCGTGGATGAAGGTGCCCGAGCTGGACAGGCGCATCGCGTGCGGCACGTCCTTGATGTCGTACTCGCCGCCGAAGCCCACGGTGGCGCCGTTCATCCGGGTGATCTCGTACTTCTCGCTGATGACCATCTGGCCGTTGTACGTGGTCGTCGAGGGCGCACCCGCGCTGATCGGGATGGTCTTGAGGGCCTTGCCGTCGTTCACGATCGTCATGGTGTGGGCCTTGGCGTCGACCGTGGAGACCTGCGAGCGGCCGACGGTGAACTTCACCGTACGGGTCTGCTTGCCGTAGACGCCGGGCCGGCCCTCGACGCCGTCGAGGTCGAACTTGACGGTCACCTTGGTGCCCGCCGCCCAGTACTTCTCGGGGCGGAAGTCGAGGCGGTCGTTGCCGAACCAGTGGCCCTCGACCGGGACGGCCGGCTCGGCCGTGACCTTGATGGCCTTCTGGACGGCGTCCGGGTTGGTGATGCCCCGGCTGAAGTTGATGGAGACCGGCATCCCGACGCCGACGGTGTCGCCGTCCTCCGGGGTGTACTGGCCGACGAAGGTGTCCTTCGGGACCAGCGTGGTGAAGGTGGTGTCCTTGGCCGATTCACGGCCCTTGTCGTCCTTGGCGACCGCGTGGACCTTGTACTTGGTGGCCGCGGCGAGGTGCAGGTCCGGGGCCCAGGAGCTGCCGTCGGCGGATATCTTTCCGGCCACCGCGTTGCCCTTGGTGTCGGCGACCGCGACGGCGGAGAGCTTGCCCTGGGCAGCGGATATCTTCAGCGCCCCGCTGGTCTCCACATCGCCGGCGCCGTCCTTGGGCGCGATCGTCACGACGGCGGCCGAGGCCTTGGTGTCCTCGGCCGCCTTGCCGGCGCCGCCCTTGCCCTTGCCGTCGCCGCTGCCCGAGTCGTCGCCGCCACCGCACGCGGTGACCAGCAGAAGCAGCGCCCCCAGCAGCAGAGCCAGCAGACCCGGCGTACCCCGCCGACGTCCCGCCGCTCTGTGTGGAGCCCCCGAAATTGGCTGCCCGTTCACGACAGTTCTCTCCCCTCGCACGGCCTGCTTCACGCCACGGCCCGCACTGAACAATCACCCCCGCGCGCGTCCTCGCGCGCGCACGGTTGCTTAGGTAATCACACCGGAAGCGCGCTCAAGGCCTCGCGAATGTCACTGTTCAGTCCCAATGGTCCTGTGCGTTCGCTGTGGCGACATCTGGACGTCATCGGGACCTGTACGGGCCGTACGCCGGCCGAGGGGCGGTCAGAGGGCCGAGCCCGCCCTCCACTTCGCCCAGTCCAGGTTCCAGCCACCGAGCCCGTTGTCGGCGGCGACCGTCCGGTCGCGGGAGTTGACCACCTCCACCACGTCCCCGACGAGCGTGCGGTCGAAGAACCAGCCGGCCGGGGTGTCCGGGCTGCCGCCCTTCACATCGCGCAGCCCGACGCAGCCGTGGCTGGTGTTGGAGCTGCCGAACGTGCCGGAGGGGGCCCAGTAGTTGCCGTGCAGGAAGGTGCCGGTGGCGGTGAGCCGGATGGCGTGCGGGACGTCCGGGATGTCGTACTCGCCGCCGAAGCCGACGGTCCGGCTGTTCATCCGGGTCACGTCGAACATCTCCATCGCGACCATCTTGCCGTTGTAGGTGGTGTTCTTGGGCGACCCCGCCGAGATCGGGATCGTACTGACCAGCTCGCCGCCCCGCCGCACCTCCATGGTGTGCGCCTCGGCGTCCACCAGGGACTCCTGGTCGCGGCCGATGGTGAAGCCGACCTTCTTCTCCTGGATGCCGTAGACACCGGGCGCCGCGGGCACATCGCGCAGCTTCATGTCGACGGTGACCTTGGTGCCGGGCTTCCAGTACTCCTTGGGGCGGAAGTCCAGGCGCTCCTTGCCGAACCAGTGGCCGACCACCGCGACCGGCGGCTTCGAGGTGACCTTGATGGCGCGCTCGACGGCCGCCCGGTTCACGATCGCCTGGTTGAAGCTGAACGAGACGATCATCCCGACGCCGACCGTCGAGCGGTTCTCGGGCTTGAAGTAGCCGATGAACCGGTGCTCGGGCACCAGCGTGGTGAAGCTGGTGTGCCGGGCCTGGCGGTGGCCCTGGCCGTCCAGCGCCACCGCGTCCACCGTGTATTTGGCGGCCAGTTCGAGCCGCCCCGGCGCGTCCTGGCTCGGCGACCAGGAGAGCCCGTCGTCGGCGATCGTGCCGGGCACCTCCTCGGGCTGGGCGTCCTCGGCCTTCATCACCCTGACCCGCTCCAGGCGCCCGCCCGGCACCCGCACCTCGATCCTCCCGTCCGCCTTGACGCCCTTGGCCCCGTCGTCGGGGGTCACCAGAATCGCTTGCCGGGGCGAGGCCGCCTTGCCCGCGACCACGTCGCCGACCTTGCCGACGTCGCCGATGTCGAGGCGGTCGCCGCTGCACCCGCTCAGCCCGGCCACCAGTGCGACCGCCAGCACCACCCATGTAGGAGCGCCCGCGCCGGTCGCTCCTGCCCGCTTCAGTACGAATCTCACGCCCGTTCAACGACCGCGCCCCGCCCAGGGAAACGTGAGTACGAGCCGGGTAACGGGAAGAAAACGTGCAAGGACACGCGTGGGGAGCACGGCCGGGACGCCGCGCTCCGTCCAGGCGCCGAGCCGCGGGAGGCCGAGGGGTGTCGAGCGCAGCCGAGCAGGAGGCAGAGCGGGGCGTGGAGCGGCCGGTTCCGGAGGAGGAACGGCGCCGCGGGCTCAATGGGCACCGAGGCCACCGGGGCGAGCCGGGGGCGCTGCGCCCGCCGGTCTGGCCGGGCGCCCCGACCCCGCTGGGGGCCCGGTTCCGGGTCGGTCCCGACGGGGTGGCGGGCACCAACTTCGCGCTGTGGGCGGGCGGGGCGGAGTCGGTCGAGCTGTGTCTCTTCGACGCGGAGGGAGCCGAGCGCCGCCTCGCGCTCGCCGAACTCACTCATGAGATCTGGCACGGCTTCGTGCCCGGCATCCGGCCGGGGCAGCGGTACGGCTACCGGGTGCACGGCCGCTGGGACCCGTGGACGGGCGCGCGCTGGAACCCGGCGAAGCTGCTCCTCGACCCGTACGCGCGCGCGGTGGACGGGGACTTCGCACTGCCGCCGCAGGTGTACGGGCACGTCCGGGACTGGACGCAGCAGCACGTCGCGGACACCGTGCGCGACGACCGCGACTCGGCGCCGTACGTCCCCAAGGGCGTCGTCGTCCACGATGACGACGACTGGGCCGACGACCGCCGCCCCAAGACGCCGTGGGCGGACTCGGTCATCTACGAGCTGCATGTACGCGGCTTCACCAAGCGGCACCCGGACATCCCCGAGGAGCTGCGCGGCACCTACGCGGGCCTGGCGCACCCGGCCGCGCTCGACCATCTCGTACGGCTGGGGGTGACGGCGGTCGAGCTGCTTCCGGTGCACCAGTTCGCCCACGAGGACCATCTGCTGCGGCGGGGTCTGCGCAACTACTGGGGCTACAACTCGATCGGCTACTTCGCGCCGCACGCCGCCTACTCCGCGTCCGGGACGGCCGGGCAGCAGGTCGGCGAGTTCAAGCGGATGGTGCGGGCACTGCACGCGGCGGGCATCGAGGTCATCCTCGACGTGGTCTACAACCACACGGCGGAGGCGGGCGAGCTGGGCCCGACGCTTTCGCTGCGCGGCATCGACAACCGGGGCTACTACCGCCTCCAGTCCGACGGGCGCCGGTACGCGGACTACACGGGCTGCGGCAACACCCTGCACGTGGTGCAGCCGCAGGTGCTGCGGCTGATCACGGACTCACTGCGGTACTGGGTCACCGAGATGGGCGTGGACGGCTTCCGCTTCGACCTCGCGGCGGCCCTCGCCCGCTCGATGCACGACGTGGACATGCTCTCGCCGTTCCTGGCGGTGATCGCGCAGGACCCGGTCCTGCGTCGGGTCAAGCTGATCGCGGAGCCGTGGGACGTGGGCCGGGGCGGCTACCAGGTCGGCTCCTTCCCACCGCTGTGGACCGAGTGGAACGACCGCTACCGGGACGCGGTACGGGATTTCTGGCGCGGGGCGCTGCCGGACGTGCGCGATCTGGGCTATCGCCTGTCGGGGTCGAGCGACCTGTACGCGTGGGGCGGTCGCCGCCCGTACGCCTCGATCAACTTCATCACCGCGCACGACGGCTTCACGCTGCGCGACCTGGTCTCGTACGAGCGCAAGCACAACGAGGCGAACGGCGAGGGCAACCGGGACGGCACCGACGACAACCGGTCCTGGAACTGCGGGGTCGAGGGCGAGACGGACGACCCCCGGATCAACGCCCTGCGCCGCCGGCAGCTGCGCAACTTACTGACGACCCTGCTCGTGTCGACCGGGGTGCCGATGCTGGTCGCCGGGGACGAGATGGGGCGTACACAAGGGGGCAACAACAACGCGTACTGCCAGGACGGCGAGGTGGGGTGGGTCGACTGGTCCCTCCTGGAACAGCCGGGCCCGAGCGGGCTGCTCGATCTGGCGCGCCGCCTCGTCGAGCTGCGCCACCGCCACCCGGTGCTGCGCCGCCGCGCGTTCTTCTCCGGCCGGGCCCAAGGGGCGGACGGGCTGCGGGACTTGGCGTGGTTCACGGTGCGGGGCGAGGAGATGACCGAGCGGGACTGGTACGGGCAGACCGCGACCCTCGGCCTCTATCTCTCCGGCCGTGACATACCGGGCCGGGACGCGCGGGGCGCGCCGATCACGGACGACAGCTTCCTGATCGTCCTGCACGCGGGACCGCGCCCGGCCCGCTTCACGGTCCCGGGGGCGCCGTGGGCCGAGGCGTACGAGGTGCTGGTGGACACGGCCCTGGAGCCGCAGTCCGACGCGCCCGCGCGGACGCATCGGGGCGGGGAGGGGGTGACGGTGGGGGCGCGGTCGGTGCTGGTGCTGCGGGTGACCGCGTAACAGCTCCGAATAGGTGTTAGCCCAGGATCTTGCGGTCGTAGCCGACCGCGACCGCCGCCGCGCGGTCCTTGACGTCCAACTTGGCGTAGATATGCGTCAGATGGGTCTTCACCGTCGCCTCGCTGATGAACAGCACCCGGGCGATCTCACGGTTCGACGTGCCCTTCGCCACCAGCACGAGCACTTCCCGCTCGCGGGCGGACAGCGACTCGTCGGGGCGGGCCGGGGTACGGACGCGGGAGACCAGGCGGGAGGCGACCGCCGGGGACAGCACCGTGCGGCCTTCTGCGGCGGCGCGCACCGCCGTGAAGAGTTCGTCGCGCGGCGCGTCCTTGAGCAGGTAACCCGTCGCGCCCGCCTCGATCGCGGGGAGCGTGTCCGAGTCCGTGTCGTACGTGGTGAGGACCAGCACTTTCGCGCGCAGCCCGCGCCGGGTGAGCTCGGCGATCGCCGCCACTCCCCCGCCGCCCGGCATCCGCAGGTCCATCAGGACCACGTCCGGGTCGAGGCGGGCGGCGAGTTCCACCCCCTCGACGCCGTCGGACGCCTCGCCGAGGACCTCGAAGCCGTCGGCGGAGGCGAACATGCCGCGCAGACCGTCCCGTACCACGGGATGGTCGTCGCAGATCAGGAGCGTGATGAGGGGTTTTTCGTCAGCCATGGCGGACCAACGGTACGCGGGCCGAGACCGCCGTGCCATGACCGGGCTCGGCCTCGACGGTCACCGAGCCCGCGATCCGCTCGGCGCGGGCCCGCATCCCGTCAAGACCGAAGCCGCCGGTACCGGAGCGCGGCGGCAGCTTCAGCGGGTCGAACCCCCGCCCGTCGTCGCGGACATCGAGGGAGACCTCGTCACCCATGTACGAGAGGGTCACCCCGACCCGTCCCGCGCCCGAGTGCCGCCCCGCGTTCGCCAGCGCCTCCTGGGCGATCCTCAGCAGAGTCGCCTCGATCTCGTCGTGCAGCGGCTCGGCGGTGCCGGTGACGGTGAACTCGGCCCGTACCCCCTGCTGCGCGCCCCACTCCGCGACGGTCTTCTTCAGCGCCTCGGGCAGCGCGTCGTGCTCAAGCGCCGCGGGTCCCAGGTTCTGCACCGAGCGGCGGGCCTCGCCGAGGCTGGCGCGGGCGAGCGACTGTGCGCTGGCGAGGTGGGTACTCACCACCGCCGGGTCCTGGCTGTTCGTCACCACCTGGAGCTGGGTGATGATGCCGGCGAGTCCCTGGGCGATCGTGTCGTGGATCTCGGCGGCGAGCCGGCGCCGCTCGTCGGCGACGCCCGCCTCCCGGGCCTGGACGAGGAGTTGGGCGTGCAGCGCCGCGTTCTCGTCGAGGGCCTGCTGGAGCCGGGCGTTGGCGGTCTCCAGCTCGTCGATGGTGACGGCCTGGAAGCGGGCCCGTTCGTCCTCCTGGGCCGCCAGATGGGCGAAGACGCTGAGCAGGACGAGGTTGACGACGAGCAGCGCGCCGAACACCACCCAGCCGCTCGCGCCGTGCGGCGGCATCCCGCCGGACTGCGAACCGGCCATGGTCACCGCGGAGGCGCACACGCCCACCCGCGACCAGCGGCGCGGGAGCAGCAGCTCGGTCCCGAAGTAGCCGACGACCGCGTAGAACGCGAAGAACGGGTTGAGCCAGGTCAGCGCGAAGGCGATCGCCCAGCGCACCCAGTAGTAGACGGCGGAGGAGGCGGACGGGCCCGGATGGCGCAGGCGTACGCGGTCCCATCCGGCCATCAGCACCAGGGCCGCGACGACCAGCGCGGCCGCCGCCCACCGTGTGCCGGTGTTCATGATCTTGTCGGCGGTGGCGGCCGAGGCGAGGGTGCCGAAGCCGAGCAGCCCGAAGGGGCCCCAGCGGTGGAAAAGCCCCCACCGCTCCTCGACCCGCGCACTGGTGGGCCGCTCCGCCACTTCCGTCACCCCGTCGTCCATGCGCCCAGTCTCGTACACCGCCCGGTCCATGAAGTCCTCACTCCCAGCGGAACCAGCGGGTCGCCGCGCCCGACAGCACCGCCGTCCACAGGGCGAGCACGCCGAGGTACTTCCAGTCGGGCCAGTCCCCGGCGCCCGCCTCGGTGAGGGCCTGGGCGGCGGCGCCGAACGGCAGGGACTCGACGATCCGGGCCAGCACGTCCGGCATCGAGCGGACCGGCAGCCACAGCCCGGCGCTGAACATCATCGGGAAGAACATCGCGGCACCGGCCGAGTTGGCGACCTTCGCGGTACGCGAGAGCGCGGAGACCAGGGCGCCGAGCGAGAGGGCCGCGACGATCGAGAGGGCCAACGCCAGGACGTAACCGACCGGTTGACCCGGCAGCGGCACGTCGAAGGCGAGGCGGCCGACGGTGAGCGCGAGCAGCGCCGAGACCAGCGCGGCGGCGCCGTGCAGCCCCATCTGGGCGGTGAGCAGCGCGCCGGGCCGCACCGGTGTGGTCGACATCCGGCGCAGGATGCCGCGCTCGCGGTACCCGGTGAGCACCGGCGGCATCGCCTGGAGCCCGGCCATCACCATCGCGAGCAGCACGCTGACCGGCACGTACAGGTCGACGGGCCGCAGCTGCCCGAGCGAGGCGTCCGGCTCGCGGAAGTACGGGATGGAGCCGAGCACCGTGAGGAGCAGGGTCGGGAACACCATGATCCAGAAGAGGGCGCCGGGCTCGCGGCGGAAGAGGCGCAGTTCGGAGCGGAGTACGGCACGGGTGGCGGAGGGCGTACGAACAGGGGCGGCGGTGAGGGTCGACATGGCTCAACGGGCCTTTCCGTGCGGGGTGTTCTCGGTGAGGTCCAGGAAAGCGTCGTCCAGCGTGGCCTCGGTGACGCGGAGCTGGTGGGCGGTGATGTGGAGGCGGGCGAGCAGGGTGAGGACGGCGTTGACCGTGTCGTCGCCGCCGTGCACGGTCCACCGGCCGCCGCTCTGCTCGACCGCCGACACCGCGGGCAGGCCGCGCAGCTGGTCCGCGTCGAGCGGGGCGGACGGGATGAAGGAGACGACGGTCGAGCCGGGCGCACGGCCGATGAGACCGGACGGGGTGTCCAGGGCGACGACGCGGCCCTTGTCGATGACCGCGATCCGGTCGCAGAGGCGCTCGGCCTCCTCCATGAAGTGGGTGACGAGCAGGACCGTGACGCCGCCGCGCCGCACGTCCTCGATGAGCTCCCAGGTGTCGCGCCGGGCGCGCGGGTCCAGGCCCGTGGTCAGCTCGTCGAGGACCACCACCTTGGGGTTGCCGATGAGCGCGAGCGCGATGGACAGGCGCTGCTTCTGGCCGCCGGAGAGCTTGCCGAAGCGGGCGTTCAAGTGGCGGCTGAGGCCGAGGCGTTCGGCGAGCGGGCGCCAGTCGGCCGGGGCCGGGTAGAACGCGGCGTACAGTTCGAGCGCCTCGCGGACGGTGAGCTTGGGCTGGAGCTCGCTCTCCTGGAGCTGGGCGCCGAGGACGCGGGTGACCTCGGCGTGGTCCGCGACGGGGTCGTACCCGGCGACCCGGACCGTACCGGCGTCCGGGACGCGCAGTCCCTCGACGCACTCGACGGTGGTGGTCTTGCCGGCGCCGTTGGGGCCGAGGACGCCGAAGATCTCGCCTTCCTCGACCGCGAGGCTCACCCCGTCGACGGCTTTGGTGCGGCCGTACGCCTTGTGGAGTGCAGTGACTTCGATGATGGGCATGCATCGAGAATCGCCGGGGGCGGGGTGCCCCCACATCGCCCAACGCGCTCGACCGCGCATCAACCGATCGGTTGATGGCGGCTACGACCTTGGTCCTCCGCCGAAAAGCCGGTGGGAGTTGTCAGTGCCGAAGTTTAGGCTCGTTGATTGATGCCCGATATACATGCACCCACCAAGAACCAGTCGTCCGTACGTACGCTGCTGAGGCTCTGGCCATACGTACGCCCGATCCGAACGCGGCTGTTCACCGCGGCAATTGTCGCGATCGTCGCCTCCTGCCTCGGCCTGGTGATCCCGCTCGTACTGAAGTGGATCGTCGACGGGCCGGTGAGCGACAGCGACCCCGGCGGGGTGTGGCTGGGCGCGTTCGTCCTGCTGCTGCTCGGGGTCGCGGAGGCGCTGCTCTTCGGGCTGCGGCGGTGGCTGGTGGCGCGGCCGCTCGCGGGGGTCGAGGCGGCGATGCGGGCGGATCTGTACCGGCATGTGCAACGGCTGCCGGTGGCGTTCCACGACCGGTGGGCGTCGGGCCAGCTGCTGTCGCGCGGCACGACGGACCTGAGCCTGGTCCGGATGTTCCTGGCGTTCCCGTTGACGTTCCTGCTGGTCAACAGTGTGACGATCCTGGCCGGGTTTGTGATCCTGCTGTCGCAGGAGTGGACGCTCGGTCTGGTCCTGATCGTCCCGGTGCTGCCGCTGATGATCCTGTGCTCGCTCTTCGAGACGCGGTACTCGCTGGCGGCGCGCAAGGCGCAGGACCAGGTGGGCGATCTGACGACGGTGGTCGAGGAGAGCGTCCTCGGCATCCGCATCATCAAGGGCTTCGGCCGCCACCGCAGCCAGTCCCGCGCCTTCGCCGAGCACGCGCGCGGGCTGCGCGGCACCGAGCTGCACAAGGCCCGCCTCCTCGCGGCCCTTTGGGGCCTGATCACCACGATCCCCGAACTCGCCATCGGGGCCGCGCTGGTGCTCGGCACGGTACGGGTCGCGGACGGCGACCTGTCGGCGGGGACGCTGGTGGCGTTCCTGTCCACCGCGCTCGCCCTGCGCTGGCCGGTCGACTCCATCGGGTTCCTCCTCGCGATGAGCCAGGAGGCGGCGACGGCGACGGAGCGGTTCTTCGAGGCGATGGACGAGCGGGAGGAAGAGGAGGCGGGGGCGGGGGCGGCTTCCGGTTCCGGGGGTGCCGCTTCCGGTTCCGGTTCCGGGGGTGCCGTCGTTCCCGCGCCCCGCCGAGGTGGCGCGCCCGTCGCCGCGGACGGGCTGCGGTTCGAAGGCGTCAGCTTCCGGTACCCGGACGCACCCGACGACACCGCCCCCGTACTCGACCACATCGATCTGCACATCCGCTCCGGCGAGACCATGGCCATCGTCGGCGGGACCGGGTCCGGCAAGACGACCCTGACCGCGCTGGTGCCGAGGCTGTACGACGCGACCGGCGGGCGCATCACGCTCGACGGCGTCGACATCGCCACGATGCCGCGCGAGCGCGTGCGCGAACTCGTGGCCGTGGCCTTCGAGGAGCCCACGCTCTTCTCGGCCGCCGTCGGCGAGAACGTCCTCATGGGCGGCGGCGGACCCGAGGACCTGGACCGCGCGCTCGACGTCGCGCAGGCCGCGTTCGTACGAGAGCTCCCGCACGGAGTCGACACCCAGGTCGGCGAGCAGGGGCTGAGCCTGTCCGGCGGACAGCGCCAACGGCTCGCGCTGGCGCGGGCGGTGGTGGGGCGGCCGAGGTTCCTGGTCCTCGACGACCCGCTCTCCGCGCTCGACGTGCACACCGAGGCGCGGGTGGAGGCGGCCCTGCGCGACGTGCTGCGCGACACGACCGCGCTGGTGGTGGCGCACCGCCCGTCGACGGTGATGCTCGCCGACCGGGTCGCACTGCTCTCCGGCGGCCGCGTCACCGCCGTGGGCACACATCAGGAACTACTGCGCGGCAACGCCGAGTACGCCTGGCTGATGTCGGGCGAGGGCGACGAGGGGGAGAACCGATGACCACGACAGCGGGCGCGGAACGCCAGACGGATCCGGAGGAACCGGCGGGGGCGGGATCGGGTGCGGCGGGGGCCGTTTCGATGGCGAAGGCCGTCGTGGACGCGCCCGACCCAGCCGCCGCATCGGGCACCGACGACGCACTCGGCGACGCCAAGTCCGCCGCGACCGGGGACCCCTTCGACCGGGACGAGCTGCCCGCGCCCGTCGGTGCGACGCGGGGGCTGCTGCGCGATCTGCTGCGGCCGATGCGGGGCCGCGTCGCGGTCACCGTCCTGCTCATCCTGCTCCAACAGGCCGCCGTGCAGGCCGGACCACTGCTGGTCGCGTACGCGATCGACCGGGGCGTGCCCGCCTTCCGGGCGCACGACCACGGGCCGCTGATCGCCGTCGCCGTCGGCTACCTGGTCTGCGCGGTGGGCTCGGGCCTGCTCCAGTACGCGTTCATCGGCGCGTCCAGCCGGGTCGGCCAGGACGTCCTGCTCGATCTGCGCGGCCGGATCTTCCGGCACGCGCAGGCGCTCAGCGTCGACTTCCACGAGCGCTACACCTCGGGCCGCCTCATCTCCCGCTCCACCTCCGACGTGGAGTCGATCCGCGAACTCCTCAACGAGGGGCTCCAGGAGCTCATCGGCGTCGTGCTCTCCTCCGTCTACATCTGCGCGATGCTGCTCTGGCTCGACTGGGGCATCGGCGCGGTCGCGGTGGCCTCGTACGCGCCGCTGCATCTGCTGATCCGGCGCTACCGGCGCCGGGCGTCCGTGGCGTTCGACGCCCGCTCGACGGCGATCGCGGCCGTGATCGTGAAGTTCGCGGAGACGTTGAACGGCATCCGCCCGGTCCAGGCGTTCCGCCGGGAGCGCGCCAACGACGCGGAGTTCCAGCAGCTCAACCGCACGCACGAGCGCGCCAACGGCGACGCGATCCTCGAAATGGCCCAGTACGTGGTCGGCTCCCGGCTCGTGGCCAACACCGCCGTCGCCGCGATGGTGCTGTGGGGCGCCTACCGGGTCGCGGACGGCACGCTCGCGCTCGGCGTACTGGCGGCGGCCGTGCTGTACATGCGGCGGCTGTACGACCCGATCGACCGGCTGGGGATGTTCCTCAACTCGTACGAGTCGGCGGTCTCGTCGCTGGGGAAGATCGCCGGGCTGCTGGCCCAGACGCCGACGGTGCCGGAGCCGGAGCACCCCCGGCCGCTGCCGGAGCGGCGCACCGAACTGCCGGGCCGCGCGGTCGAGTTCGAGGGCGTGGGCTTCTCGTACCGTACGGGCGGCGAGGTGCTGCCCCGCTTCGACCTGACGATCCCGGCGGGGCAGACGGTCGCGGTGGTCGGCTCGACGGGCGCGGGCAAGTCCACGCTGGCGAAGCTGCTGGCGCGGTTCTACGACCCGACGGAGGGCCGCGTCCTGCTCGACTCGGTCGACCTCCGCGAGCTCGCGGGGGCGGATCTGCGCCGAGGGGTGGTCATGGTCACCCAGGAGGCGTTCCTCTTCTCCGGCACGGTCGCCGACAACATCGCGATCGGCCGCCCGGACGCCACCCGCGAGGAGATCGAGCGGGCCGCGAAGGCGATCGGCGCGCACGACTTCATCGCGCGGCTGCCGGACGGGTACGACACGGACGTACGCAAGCGGGGCGGTCGCATCTCGGCGGGCCAGCGCCAACTCGTCGCGTTCGCCCGTGCGTTGCTCGCCGACCCTTCCGTCCTGATTCTCGACGAGGCGACGTCGTCGCTCGACATCCCCGGCGAGCGGGCGGTACAGCGCGCGATGCACACGGTCCTGCACGGCCGCACGGCCGTGGTGATCGCCCACCGCCTGTCGACGGTGGAGATCGCGGACCGGGTGCTGGTGATGGAACACGGCCGGGTCGTCGAGGACGGCACCCCGTCCGAACTGATCGCAGGAACGGGCCGCTTCGCGGACCTGCACCGGGCGTGGAGAGAGAGCCTGGTCTGACGGGCCCTCCGGTGGAACTGCGCGAGCAACCCAGCACGATCCGCAGACAAAACGGGACCCCGGGGTGGGGCAACGTCCGCGTGGTGGACATCCCGCAGGGCAAGTGCGGAGTCGGATTGAGGCCAATGTGGCGGGGGCCCAAACGGACCGCCGCACACCCTGTTCGTAGAGGTCGAGCACGGTCCTTATCCGGACACTCCCGTCGATCCGGTCGCCTCCAAGACCCCGGTTGCGTCCTGGTGTTGACCCAGGAAACGTCCGCTTAACGAACGGCGTCCGCCGGACAACGGACGAATTCCAGCCAAGTTCTTGACGCGCTCCTGACAGGGCTTCGTCACGCCTGGCACTCTCTCCCCAATCCCGTACCACCCAGTACCACCCAGTACCGCCGATCGACGCACCACCACTGCTCCGCATGCCCCGCCCGGACGGCCCACCCAGCCTCCGGTACCCCCCTCGCAGAAGGAGTTCGCGTGAGATCCACGCACCGTCGTCGTGTCACCGCCACCGCCGCCCTGCTCTCCGCAGCCGCCCTGCTCTCCGTCGGAGTCCAGTCCGGCAGCGCCAGCGCACGCCCCGACGACTCCGCGGCCACCAACGCCCTCAAGGCGCAGGCGGTCCGCAACCCGGGCGCCCTGCCCGCCAAGCTCTCCCCCTCGCAGCGCGCGGAGCTCATCCGCCAGGCCGGCGACAAGACGGCGCAGACCGCCGCGCAGCTCGGCCTCGGCGCGCAGGAGAAGCTCGTCGTCCGCGATGTGATCAAGGACCAGAACGGCACGACGCACACCCGCTACGAGCGCACCTACGCCGGACTCCCCGTCCTCGGCGGCGACCTGGTCGTCGACGCGTCCTCCGCCGGGCGCACCCAGGGCGTCATCAAGGCGAACCGCGCCGAGCTGAAGAACGTCGCCACCACCGCCAAGCAGGGCCCGGCCGCCGCCCAGAAGCAGGCGCTGGCGGCCGCCACCGGCAAGGGCGCCAAGAAGCCCACCGCCGACCGCGCCCCGCGCAAGGTCGTCTGGATGGCCAAGGGCGCGCCGACCCTCGCGTACGAGACGGTCGTCGGCGGTGTGCAGGACGACGGCACGCCGAACCAGCTGCACGTCATCACGGACGCGGTGACCGGCGCCAAGCTCTACCAGTGGCAGGGCATCGAGACCGGCATCGGCAACACCCACTACAGCGGCCAGGTCACCCTGGGCACCTCGCAGTCCGGGTCGAGCTACACGCTGAACGACGCGGGCCGCGGCGGCCACAAGACGTACAACCTGAACCACGGCTCGTCCGGCACCGGTTCGCTGTTCACGCAGAACAACGACACCTGGGGCGACGGGACCAACTCCAACGCCGCGACCGCCGGCGCCGACGCCGCCTACGGCGCGGGCGTCACCTGGGACTTCTACAAGAACGTCTTCGGCCGCAGCGGCATCCGCGGCGACGGCGTCGCCGCCTACTCCCGCGTCCACTACGGCAACGCGTACGTCAACGCGTTCTGGGACGACAGCTGCTTCTGCATGACGTACGGCGACGGCTCGGGCGACAACGACCCGCTTACCTCGCTGGACGTGGCCGGCCACGAGATGACGCACGGCGTCACCGCCGCCACCGCGGGCCTCAACTACGCGGACGAGTCCGGCGGTCTGAACGAGGCGACCTCCGACATCATGGGCACGTCGGTCGAGTTCTACGCCAACAACCCCAGCGCGCCGGGCAACTACCTCATCGGCGAGCAGATCAACATCAACGGCAACGGCACCCCGCTGCGCTACATGGACAAGCCGAGCAAGGACGGCGGCTCCGCGGACAGCTGGTACTCCGGCGTCGGCAACCTCGACGTCCACTACTCCTCGGGCCCGGCGAACCACTGGTTCTACCTGGCCTCCGAGGGCAGCGGCGCCAAGACCATCAACGGATTCAGCTACGACTCGCCGACCTCCGACGGTCTGCCGGTCACCGGCATCGGCCGCGAGAAGGCCCAGCTGATCTGGTACAAGGCGCTCACCACCAAGTTCAACTCCTCCACCGACTACGCGGGCGCGCGTGACGGCACGATCGCCGCGGCGACCGAGCTGTACGGTGCGGGCAGCGCCGAGGTCAACAACATCACCGACGCGTGGGCGGCCATCAACGTCGGCGCCCGTCACGACGGCGGCAACCCGCCGAGCGGCAACGTCTTCGACAACAGCACCAAGGTCAACATCCCGGACTACCCGGGTGCGGCCGTGACCTCGTCGGTCAACGTCACCGGCATCACGGGCAACGCGCCCAGCGCCCTCAAGGTCGGCGTGAAGATCACCCACACCTACATCGGCGACCTCCAGATCGACCTGGTGGCCCCGAACGGGACGAGCTACCGCCTGAAGAACTCCTCCGGCGACTCCACGCAGAACCTGGACACCACGTACACGGTCAACGCCTCGGCGGTGGCCGCGAACGGGACCTGGAAGCTGAAGGTCCAGGACAAGGCGCGGCAGGACGTCGGTTACATCACCGACTTCAAGCTCACGTTCTGAGCTTCGGAGCTCACCTTTCGGTCAGGCGGCTGATCGGAACGTGATGAAGGTGCCCGGACCCCGCAAGGGGCCGGGCACCGCCACGTTCCGCCTCAGCGCATCAGCACCCCCGCGCCCTCCCCCGTGGTCTCCGTGGGCAGCGCGACCAGGCCGAGATCGGCTCCGGTGGCGAGCAGGCGGTGGGCCGGAAGCACCCGGACCGTGTAGCCGTACGCGCCGGTCCGATCCAGGGCCAGCGGGCCCTCGTACACCCAGCGGCCCTCCAGGTCGGGGCCGCCCGCGGGCTTCAGCGCGACCGTGCGGGCCTCCCCGATCGTGTCGGCGGCGTCCACCCGGCCCGAGACCGCCTGCACCTCGACGTCGTCGGGCTGCAACCCGCCGAGCCGGACGCACACCCGCAGCGACAGCGTGGAGCCGAGCTCGGCGTTGCCGTTGAGGGCGGTGGCCGCCAGCGCCTCCACATGGTCGACGCCGACCTGCGGCCAGGCCTCCCGCACCCGGGACTTCCAGGCCGCGAGCTCCCGGGCGGTGTCGTGCTCCAGGGAGCGATGGGCGCGGGCGGCGGGCGCGTAAAGACGCTCCACGTACTCCCGCACCATCCGGCCCGCCAGCACCTTCGGCCCCAGCGCGGCCAGGGTCTCGCGGACCATTTCGATCCAGCGGCCGGGCAGCCCGTCCGCACCCCGGTCGTAGAAACGCGGCGCGACCCGGTCCTCGATCAGGTCGTAGAGCGCGGTCGCCTCCAGCTGGTCGCGGCGGTCCTCGTCGGTGGCCGCGCCGTCGGCGGTCGGGATGGCCCAGCCGAAGTCCGGCTCGAACCACTCGTCCCACCAGCCGTCCAGGACCGACAGGTTGAGGCACCCGTTGAGCGCGGCCTTCATCCCACTGGTCCCGCACGCCTCAAGGGGCCGCAGCGGATTGTTGAGCCAGACGTCGCAGCCGGGGTAGAGCCGCTTGGCCATCGCCATGCCGTAGTCGGGCAGGAAGACGATGCGGTGACGCACCCGGGGATCGTCCGCGAACCGCACCAGCTCCTGGACCAGCCGCTTTCCGCTGTCGTCGGCGGGGTGCGCCTTGCCGGCCACCACGATCTGCACCGGCCGGGTCGGATGCAGCAGCAGCTCCATCAGCCGGTCCCGGTCGCGCAGCATCAGGGTGAGTCGCTTGTACGAGGGGACGCGGCGGGCGAAGCCGATGGTGAGGACGGAGGGGTCGAGCACCCCGTCCACCCAGCCCAGTTCCGCCGTCCCGGCGCCGCGCCCGCGCCACGACGCGTACAGCCGCTCGCGCACTTCGAGCACCAGCTGTTCGCGCAACTCCCGCCGCAGCTCCCAGATCTCCGCGTCCGGGATGTCGGCGACCGCGTCCCAGCGGGGCGAACCGCCGACGCTCAGCGCGTCCTCGACGCGCCCGGCCCCGACCTGGCGGGCGCCGAGGCGGAACACCTCGGGCGCGACCCAGGTCGGCGCGTGCACCCCGTTGGTGACCGAGGTGATCGGCACCTCGGCGGGGTCGAACCCCGGCCACAGGCCCGCGAACATCCCCCGGCTGACCGCGCCGTGCAGGGTCGAGACGCCGTTGGCGCGCTGGGCGAGCCGCAGCCCCATCACGGCCATGTTGAAGAGGTTCGGCTCGCCGCCGGGGTAGGTCTCCATGCCCAGCTGGAGGATCCTGGCGACGTCGACGCCCTCCAGTTCGCCGTCGTCGCCGAGGTGGCGGGCGACCAGCTCGCGGTCGAACCGGTCGATCCCGGCCGGGACCGGGGTGTGGGTGGTGAAGACGGTCCCGGCCCGCACGGACTCCAGGGCGGCATCGAACTCCAGCCCCTCACCTGCGAGTTCGCGGATCCGCTCCAGGCCGAGGAACCCGGCGTGGCCCTCGTTGGTGTGGAAGACCTCGGGCTCGGGGTGGCCGCTGATCCGGCAGTACGCGCGCACCGCCCGCACCCCGCCGATGCCGAGCAGCATCTCCTGGAGGAGCCGGTGCTCGCTGCCGCCGCCGTACAGCCGGTCGGTGACGTCCCGCTCGCCGGGCCCGTTCTCCTCCACGTCCGAGTCGAGCATCAGGAGCGGGACGCGGCCGACGCGCGCGATCCACACCACGGCGTGCAGCGAGCGCCCGCCGGGCAGCCGCAGCGAGATGCGCGCGGGCTCGCCGTCGCTCTCGCGCAGCAGCGCCAGTGGCAGTTCGTTGGGGTCGAGGACGGGATAGTGCTCCTGCTGCCAGCCGTCGCGCGAGAGCGACTGGCGGAAGTAGCCATGTCTGTACAGGAGTCCGACGCCGACGAGCGGTACGCCGAGGTCGGAGGCGGATTTGAGATGGTCGCCGGCGAGGATGCCGAGCCCGCCCGAGTACTGCGGCAGCGCGGCCGTGATCCCGAACTCCGGCGAGAAGTAGGCGACCGCGCGCGGCAGCCCCTCGGGCTGTTCCTGGTACCACCGCCGCCCGCCCAGATAGTCGGCCAGGTCGTCGGCGCAGGCGGTGAGCGCCCGCAGGAAGCGGCGGTCCTCGGCCAGCGCGGCGAGCCGGGCGGCGGAGACCGCCCCGAGGAGGCGCACGGGGTCCTCCTGGGCCGCCCGCCACCCCTCGGGGTCGACGGATTCGAACAGTTCGCGGGTCTCGGTATGCCAGGACCAGCGCAGATTGCGGGCCAGTCCGCTCAGCGGCCGCAGGGGCTCGGGGAGGACGGGACGGACGGTGAATCGACGGATTGCCTTCACGTGTTCCACCTTCGCAGGGGATGTACGCAACTGGGTGCACGTACCGCTCAGTTCGTCGGTCCTTCACCCCCGACGGTAGTGGGCCACGGCGCCGCACAACCACGGCGCACGGAAGCGGGCGCCCCCCGAGTGCGCCCTTGTGGGCTCTCCCGTCCGGGCGGCAGGCTGCCAAGCGGGCCGTCCGGCGTGCGCGGAGGGGGTTCCGGGCCCGGCGGATCGATTCCGCCGGGCGCGCGCCGGACCGAGGAGGGGAAGAGACGCCATGGGACGGACACACACCGGGCGCCTGCGCGCGGCCGGGGCGCTGACCGCGCTTGTCACGGCGGCGGCGCTGTCCTGCGCGCTGCCCGCACAGGCCGCACCGCCCACACCACTCCCGCCGCCCGAGGGGCGCGTACTCGGCGCGGACGCCCCGGGCGCGGTCGGCGGCAGCTACATCGTCACGCTCAAGGACTCCACCGGCGCGCCCACCGGTGCGGGCCGCAGCATCGCCGCCAAGTACGGGGCGCACATCAGCCGTACGTACGAAACCGCCCTGAACGGGTACGCGGTCCACGTCGACGCCGAACACGCCGGGGAGCTCGCGGCCGATCCGGCCGTGGCGTCGGTGGTCCAGGACACGGCGGTCTCGCTCGACGACGGCGAGGCGGGCCCCGCCGACCGGACCGCCCCACCCGATCCCACACCGCAACAGCCCTCGGACTGGCCCCCCGGCCAGGGCGCGGGCGTCACCGCGTACGTCATCGACACCGGCATCCGCACCACGCACCGCGAGTTCGGCGGCCGGGCGAGCAGCGGCTGGGACTTCGTCGACGACGACGCGGACGCCGAGGACGGCAGCGGGCACGGCACGCATGTCGCGGCGACGCTCGCGGGCGCCACGTACGGCGTGGCCAAGCGGGCGGACGTGGTCGCGGTGCGCGTCCTGGACGACCACGGCGTCGGCACCACCGCACAGGTCATCGCCGGGATCGACTGGGTGGCCCGCAACGCCCGCCGTCCGGCCGTCGCCAATCTGAGCCTGGGCGGCGCCGCCAACCCCGAGCTCGACCAGGCCGTACGGAACGCGATCGCGGCCGGGGTGACGTTCACGGTCGCCGCCGGTAACGAGGGGGCCCCGGCCGCGCGGTACTCGCCCGCCCGGGTCCCGGAGGCGGTCACGGTCGGGGCGAGCGACCGCTCCGGCGCCCGCGCGGCCTTCTCGAACTGGGGTCCGGCGCTCGACCTGTTCGCGCCGGGCGTGTCGGTCACCTCGGCGTGGAACACCGACGACACCGCGTCCCGGACCCTGACCGGCACCTCGATGGCGGCCCCGTACGCGGCGGGCGCTGCGGCGCTCTATCTGGGCGGCCACCCGTCGGCGACTCCGGCCGAGGTCAGCGACGCGCTGGTGGCCCGCTCGGCCACCGGGAGGATCACCGACGCGGGCCCCGGCTCCCCCGACCGGCTGCTCCAGGTGACCGGCCAGGACTGACCCACCGTGACCGGTCAGCACTGAACTCCCCTGACGCTCAAGGAACTTGTGGGTAGGCAAATTCTGGGGCGGTTCCACCGAAAGAGAGGGCCGCTTCGTTGCCTGAACCGTTACGCCCAGGTAGTTAACAAACCACCGGAATGCGCACTCGGACCCTGTGGAAGGCTCATCCGGTAGGACGCCGTCTGAGACACCCGTCACCCGCCACCCGAGTGAACGCGGACAGGAGCGGCCATGCCCGCAGCCCGTCAACCGTCAGCGGAGCTACAAAGAGCAGACCCCGCCACGCCCCGTACACCCCAGCCACCAGGTGAGACCGTGAAGATGCCGATCGGCCGTATCCCCGTCCTGGACGTCCGCCCCGCCGTCGACTGCGGCACGAGGCCCGCGAAGGCGGTGGCCGGAGAGACGTTCCTGGTCACCGCCACCGTCTTCCGCGAGGGCCATGACGCCGTCGCCGCCAATGTCGTGCTGCGCGACCCGCACGGGCGGCCGGGGCCCTGGACGCCGATGCGCGAGCTCGCCCCCGGCACCGACCGGTGGGGCGCCGAGGTCACCCCGGATTCCGAGGGCCGCTGGTCGTACACGGTCGAGGCGTGGAGCGACCCGGTCGCCACCTGGCGCCACCACGCCCGTATCAAGATCCCGGCGGGCCTGGACACCGAGCTGGTGCTCGCGGAGGGCGCCGAGCTGTACGAGCGGGCCGCGCCCGGGGTGCCCAAGGACGAAGGGCGCGAGGCGGTGCTGGCCGCCGCGGACGCGCTGCGCGACACCTCCCGCCCGGCGCACGCCCGGCTCGCCGCGGCC
Source organism: Streptomyces sp. CBMA152 (assembly GCF_014596475.1). Lineage (GTDB taxonomy): Bacteria > Actinomycetota > Actinomycetes > Streptomycetales > Streptomycetaceae > Streptomyces. The sequence continues at coordinate 128,023 of NZ_MECJ01000025.1, forward strand.
CTGACCCCGGCGGCCGACGAGGCGCTGGCCCGGCATCCACTGCGCGAACTGGTCAGCGCCAGCGAGCCGTTGCCTCTGCTCGTGGAGCGCGAGCGGGCGCTCTTCGGCTCCTGGTACGAGCTGTTCCCGCGCTCCGAGGGCGCGGTGGTCGAGGCCGGGAAGCCCCCGGTGAGCGGCACACTGCGGACCGCCGCCGAGCGGCTGCCCGCGGTCGCGGCGATGGGGTTCGACGTGGTCTATCTGCCGCCCGTGCACCCCATCGGCACCACCTTCCGCAAGGGTCGCGACAACAGCCTGGCGGCGGCGCCCGGTGACGTCGGCGTGCCCTGGGCGATCGGCTCGCCGGACGGCGGCCACGACGCGATCCACCCGGACCTCGGCACCCTCGACGACTTCGACCACTTCGTGGCGACCGCCCGCGATCTGCGCATGGAGGTCGCCCTCGACTTCGCGCTCCAGTGCTCGCCCGACCACCCCTGGGTGGACAAGCACCCAGAGTGGTTCCACCACCGGGTGGACGGCTCCATCGCGTACGCCGAGAACCCGCCGAAGAAGTACCAGGACATCTACCCGCTCGCCTTCGACCGCGACATGCCGGGCCTGGTCGCCGAGACCGTGCGGCTGCTGCGGTTCTGGATGGACCACGGGGTACGGATCTTCCGCGTCGACAATCCGCACACCAAGCCGGTGGTCTTCTGGGAACAGGTGCTGGCCGAGGTCAACGGCACCGACCCCGATGTGGTCTTCCTGGCCGAGGCGTTCACCCGGCCCGCGATGATGCACACCCTCGCCAAGGTCGGCTTCCAGCAGTCGTACACGTACTTCACCTGGCGCAACTCCAAGCAGGAGCTCACCGACTACCTCACCGAGCTCTCCGGTGAGAGCGCCGCGTACATGCGGCCCAACTTCTTCGTGAACACCCCGGACATCCTGCACGCCTACCTCCAGCACGGCGGCCGCCCCGCGTTCGAGGTGCGGGCGGTGCTCGCCGCCACGCTGTCGCCCAGCTGGGGCGTGTACGCGGGGTACGAGCTGTGCGAGAACACCGCCCTGCGCGACGGCAGCGAGGAGTACCTGCACTCCGAGAAGTACGAGCTGCGGCCCCGCGACTGGGCGGCCGCCGAGCGCGACGGGCGTTCTCTCGCCCCGCTGATCACCGCGCTCAACCGCATCCGCCGGCACCACCCGGCGCTGCGCCGGCTGCGCTCGGTCCGCTTCCACTCCACCGACAACGACGCGGTCATCGCGTACAGCAAGCGCTCGGGGGCCGACACCGTCCTGGTGGTCGCCAACCTCGACCCCCACCACACCCAGGAGGCCACGGTCTCGTTGGACATGCCGGAACTCGGCCTCGAATGGCACGAGACCGTCCCGGTGCGCGACGAGCTCACCGGTGAGACCTACCACTGGGGCAGGGCCAACTACGTGCGCCTAGAGCCGGGCCGCGCGCCCGCGCACATCCTGGTCCTGCGACCGTCCCCGCCGATCGGAGGGTCACCCACACCATGATCGTCAACGAGCCCGTCCACGACACCTTCGAGGACACTCCCGCCAAGGACCGCGATCCCGAGTGGTTCAAGCGAGCGGTGTTCTACGAGGTGCTCGTCCGGTCCTTCCAGGACAGCAACGGCGACGGCGTCGGGGATCTCAAGGGCATCACCGCCAAACTGGACTACCTGCAGTGGCTGGGGGTGGACTGCCTGTGGCTTCCGCCCTTCTTCAAGTCCCCGCTGCGGGACGGCGGTTACGACGTCTCGGACTACACCGCGGTACTCCCCGAGTTCGGCGACCTCGCCGACTTCGTGGAGTTCGTGGACGCCGCCCACCAACGCGGCATGCGCGTGATCATCGACTTCGTCATGAACCACACCAGCGACCAGCACCCGTGGTTCCAGGAGTCGCGCAAGGACCCCGAGGGCCCGTACGGCGACTACTACGTCTGGGCCGACAACGACAAGCAGTTCCAGGACGCCCGGATCATCTTCGTCGACACCGAGACCTCCAACTGGACCTTCGACCCCGTCCGCAAGAAGTACTACTGGCACCGCTTCTTCTCCCACCAGCCGGACCTCAACTACGAGAACCCGGCCGTCCAGGACGAGATCCTGGCCGCCCTGCGGTTCTGGCTGGACCTGGGCATCGACGGCTTCCGCCTGGACGCCGTCCCGTACCTCTACCAGGAGGAGGGCACCAACTGCGAGAACCTGCCCGCCACCCATGAGTTCCTCAAGCGGGTGCGCGCCGAGATCGACGCGAGCTACCCGGACACGGTGCTGCTCGCCGAGGCCAACCAGTGGCCCGAGGACGTCGTCGACTACTTCGGCGACTACGCGGCGGGCGGCGACGAGTGCCACATGGCGTTCCACTTCCCCGTGATGCCGCGCATCTTCATGGCCGTGCGCCGCGAGAGCCGCTACCCGGTCTCCGAGGTGCTCGCCAAGACCCCGGCCATCCCCAAGACCTGCCAGTGGGGCATCTTCCTGCGCAACCACGACGAGCTGACCCTCGAAATGGTCACGGACGAAGAGCGCGACTACATGTACGCGGAGTACGCCAAGGATCCCCGGATGCGCGCCAACATCGGCATCCGGCGCCGGCTCGCCTCCCTGCTGGACAACGACCGCAACCAGATCGAACTGTTCACCGCCCTGCTCCTGTCGCTGCCCGGCTCGCCGATCCTCTACTACGGGGACGAGATCGGGATGGGCGACAACATCTGGCTGGGCGACCGGGACGCCGTACGGACCCCCATGCAGTGGACGCCCGACCGCAACGCGGGCTTCTCGTCCTGCGATCCAGGACGCCTCTTCCTTCCCACGATCATGGACCCCGTCTACGGCTACCAGGTCACCAACGTCGAGGCGGCCATGGCATCGCCGTCGTCGCTGCTGCACTGGACCCGCAGGATGATCGAGATCCGTAAGCAGAACCCCGCTTTCGGACTCGGCTCGTACACCGAACTCCAGTCGTCCAACCCGGCGGTCCTGGCGTTCCTGCGGGAGGTCCCCGCTGTCGACGGCGGGGGCGACGACCTCGTGCTGTGCGTGAACAACTTCTCGCGGTTCGCCCAGCCCACCGAGCTGGACCTGCGGGCGTTCGCCGGCCGCCATCCGGTGGAGCTGATCGGCGGGGTGCGGTTCCCGGCCATCGGCCAGTGGCCGTACCTGCTCACCCTGGCGGGGCACGGCTTCTACTGGTTCCGGCTGCGCAAGGACTGCATCGTGATCGGTTAGCGACACCAGACCGAGGGCCCCTTTCGGGCGGCCCCGGGCGGGCCGGTTTCCTCCGGCCCGCCCGGGGCACTCTCCTCAGCGACGCTCCGGACCGCTCTCCCAGAGGCACGCCGGAGGCCCCGCGCGCCGCCGGACAGCCATTGCCGCAATCCGGGACACTCTGCGCACATCCTGCTGTGAGCCCGGGGAAAGGACGCGCTGCCATGCCCAAGGCCGCACCCACCCTGACTCCCGTCGCGCTGCTCCCCTCGCTGGCGCCGCTGCTGCACGAGTGGCTGCCCCGCCAGCGCTGGTTCGCGGGCAAGGGCCGCCCGGTCACCGGCTTCTCGCTGACCTCCGTCACCGAGCTGCTGCCCGGCTGTCTGCACCTTCTCGTCCGGGCCGAGCAGCCGAGCGCCACCCCCGCCCCCGATCCCGGCGACGTCTACCAGCTGCTGCTCGGCGTACGGAAAGTGCTGCCGCCACCGCTCGCGCCCGCGCTCGTCGGGCACGCCGGCGCCGGACCGCTGACCGGGCTCACCGTGTACGACGCGCTCCAGGACCCCCAGATCGCCGCGCTCCTGCTGGAACGGCTGCGCACCCCGGGGCGCCTGGGGCCGCTGCGCTTCGGCTGCGACGCGACCGTCCCCGTCCCCGCCGGACTCACGCCCCGTCTGCTGGCCGTCGAGCAGTCCAACTCCTCGCTGGTGTACGGAGATACGTTCATCCTCAAGGTATTTCGTCGGATCCACTTCGGGGTCAACCCCGACCTGGAACTTCCGCTGGTCCTGGCCCGGCACGGATGCGACCGGGTGCCCGCGCCCGCGGCCTGGATCCAGACGGACCGGCCCGAGGAGGCGACGCTCGCGGTGCTCCAGCCGTTTCTGCGCGGCTCGCAGGACGGCTGGCAGCTCGCGCTGCGCGCCCTCGCCGAGCAACGCGACTTCACCACCGAGGCGCACGCGCTCGGCCGGGCCACCGCCGAGGTGCACACCGCGCTCGCCGCCGCACTGCCGGTGGTCACGCTCGGCCGCCCGCAGACCGAGCTCCTGGCCACCGCGATGCGCGAGCGCCTGGAGGCGGCGGCCCGGGCGGTGCCGGTGCTGCGGCCCCATGTGCCGGGCCTGCGGGCCGCGTTCGACGCGGTGACGGCGGTGCGCGGGCCCCGGCCCGCCCAGCGCGTCCACGGCGATCTGCATCTGGGCCAGACCCTGCGGGCATCGGGCGGGCAGTGGTCAGTCATCGACTTCGAGGGCGAGCCCGCCCGGCCGCTGACCGAACGCCGCCGCCCGCAGCCGCCGGTCCGGGACGTGGCGGGCATGCTGCGCTCCTTCGACTACGCGGCCCGCACGCTCCCGCAGGCCCCCGACCCCGGTCCCGGCCACACCCAACGGGCTCCCCAGCCCTGGCGCCTGGAGTGGGCCGAGTCCTGCCGCAGCGCCTACTGCGCCGGTTACGCGGCCGCGTCCGGCACCGATCCGCGCGACGAGCCCGAGCTGCTGCGGGCGTACGAGACCGACAAGGCGGTGTACGAGGTGCTGTACGAGGCCCGCCACCGCCCCGACTGGCTGGCCGTCCCGATGGCGGCCGTCCGCCGTCTGGCCGGCACCTGACCCCACCGCCCGCGTTCCCCCCACCCCGAGGAGGCCGTACCCGTGACCGCCCGCCCGCCGACCGGCGACAGCCCGCAATCCCCCGACCGCCGCACGCGCAAGAGCGCCGCCGAGAAGCCGAGGCCCACGGCGAAGTCTCCTGCGGTGAAGCCGACAGCCAAGCGCGCGGGGAGCCATGGCGTACGGGCCGCACGGCCGATCGGCGCCGACGACCGCGCGCGGCTGCTCGCCGGGGCGCACCACGATCCGCACGCGCTCCTGGGCGCCCACTCCGTGCGCGGCGGCATCGCCTTCCGCGTCCTGCGCCCGTACGCGCAGGCCGTGACCGTACTGGCCAAGGGGCTCAGGGCCGAGCTGCACGAGGACGGCGACGGGCTGTTCAGCGGGGTGCTGCCGCTGCGCGAGGTGCCCGAGTACACGCTGCTGGTCACCTACGACGACAACGAGATCGAGGCCGAGGACCCGTACCGCTTCCTGCCCGCGCTCGGCGACCTCGATCTGCATCTGATCAGCGAGGGCCGCCACGAGGAGCTGTGGACGGCGCTGGGCGCGCGCCCGATGACCCACCAGGGCGTCGCGGGCACCCGGTTCACGGTGTGGGCGCCCAACGCGCTGGGCGTCCGCGTCACCGGGGACTTCTGCTACTGGGACGGCACCGCGCACCCCATGCGCTCGCTCGGCTCGTCGGGTGTGTGGGAGCTGTTCCTGCCGGGCATCGGCGACGGCGCGCTCTACAAGTTCGACATCACCCGCCCCGACGGCTCGCACACCCTGCGCGCCGACCCGATGGCCCGGCGCACCGAGGTGCCGCCCGCGACCGCGTCGATCGTGACCGAGTCGCACCACGAGTGGCAGGACGAGCGGTGGATGGCGGCCCGCGGCGACCGCCCGGTCCACGAGTCCCCGTTCTCGGTGTACGAGGTGCACCTCCCGTCCTGGCGCCCAAGGCTGACGTACCGTCAACTGGCCCAACAACTCCCCGCCTACGTAAGAGACTTGGGCTTCACCCACGTGGAGTTCCTGCCGGTCTCCGAGCACCCCTTCGGCGGCTCGTGGGGCTACCAGGTGACCGGCTTCTACGCCCCCACCGCCCGGATGGGCACCCCCGACGACTTCCGCTTCCTGGTGGACGCGCTGCACCGGGCCGGCATCGGCGTGCTCGTCGACTGGGTGCCCGCGCACTTCCCGAAGGACGACTGGGCGCTGGCCTCCTTCGACGGGCGCACCCTGTACGAGCACGAGGACCCGGCCCGCTCCGAGCACCCCGACTGGGGCACCCTCGAATTCGACTACGGCCGCAAGGAGGTCCGTAACTTCCTGGTGGCGAACGCGACGTACTGGTGCCAGGAGTTCCACATCGACGGGCTGCGGGTGGACGCGGTCGCCTCGATGCTCTACCTGGACTACTCGCGCGAGCACGGCGAGTGGGCGCCGAACGAGCACGGCGGCCGGGAGAACCTGGACGCGGTGGCCTTCCTCCAGGAGATGAACGCCACCGTCTACCGCCGCTGCCCCGGCGTGATCACCATCGCGGAGGAGTCCACCGCCTGGGACGGCGTGACCCGCGCGACCCACCACGTGGGCCCCGGCGGCTTCGGCGGGCTCGGCTTCGGCCTGAAGTGGAACATGGGCTGGATGCACGACTCGCTGGGCTACGCGGCCCATGAGCCGGTCCACCGCAAGTACCACCACAACGAGATGACGTTCTCGATGGTGTACGCGTACAGCGAGAACTACGTCCTGCCGATCTCGCACGACGAGGTCGTCCACGGCAAGCGCTCGCTGGTCTCCAAGATGCCCGGCGACTGGTGGCAGCAGCGCGCCACCCACCGCGCCTACCTCGGCTTCATGTGGGCGCACCCCGGCAAGCAACTCCTCTTCATGGGCCAGGAGTTCGCCCAGGGCGCGGAGTGGTCGGAGACGACCGGCCCCGACTGGTGGCTGCTCGACCCGTCGTACGCGGCCGAGCCGGACCACCGGGGCGTGCGCGACCTGGTCCGCGACCTGAACACGGTCTACCGCGACGCCCCGCCCCTGTGGCAGCGCGACACCGACCCCGGCGGCTTCGCATGGGTGGCGGGCGACGCGGCGGAGGACAACGTCTTCGCCTTCCTCCGCTACGACACCACGGGCGCCCCCCTGCTCGCCGTCTCCCACTTCTCCCCGGTGGTGCGCCACGACTACCGCCTGGGCGTCCCCGACACCGTCCCGGCCTGGACGGAGGTCCTGAACACCGACGCGACCCGGTACGGAGGCGGCGGCGTCGCCAACCCCGACCCCCTCAAGCCCGACTCCGTCCCGAGCCACGGGCAGCAGGTCAGCATCCAGCTGACGCTGCCGCCGCTGGCTACGGTGTGGCTGCGGCCGGTGTGAGCGCGTCCGCCAGCGCCTTCGGCAGCGGCGCCGAGTGGAGCACGCCGAGCCGCTGAGTGGCCCGGGTGAGCGCCACGTACAGATCACTCACGCCGTACTCACCCGGCTCCACCACCAGCACGGTGTCGAATTCGAGCCCCTTGGCCTGCCGGGGGTCGAGCAGGACGACCGGGCACGTCAGATCGGGCTCGCCCGGCGGGATGTCCGGCAGCGCGGCGGCGAGCGCCGCATGCAGCCCGCGCGGCGCGACGACGGCAAGCCGCCCCACCTCGGGCGTCTCCTCCTTCACGGCATGGGCGACGGCCTGGGCGAGGTCGTCGGCGGCGGCCGCACGCACCCAGGGCCGAACTCCGGTGGCCCGTACGGAACTGGGCGGCTCAAAGGCCGGGTCCTCCGCCCGCCACACCTGGGCCGCCACCTCCATGATCTCGGCGGGCGTACGGTAGTTGACCCCGAGCCGGACGTGCTCCCAGCGGTCCTCCACGTACGGTTCGAGGATCCGCTGCCAGGAGCCGACACCGGCCGGTTCGGCGGTCTGGGCCGGGTCGCCGACCAGCGTGAACGAGCGGGTCGGGCAGCGCCGCATCAGCAGCCGCCAGGCCATCGCGGAGAGCTCCTGCGCCTCGTCGACGATGATGTGGCCGAACGCCCAGGTCCGGTCGGCGGCCGCGCGCTCGGCCGCGCTGCGGTGGTCGGCCTCCTCGTGGCGGTCGGCGAACCGCTCGGCGTCGATGATGTCGTGCGCGGCCAGCACCTCCGACTCCTCGTCCTCGAACTCGAAGCTCTCCGAGCCCGCCGAGAGGTCGAGCACGCCCTGCGCGTACGCGATCCGGTCCTGCCGCGCAGCCTCGGCGGCGGCGCGGGCGGCGGAGTCGTCGTCACCGAGCAGTTCGGCGGCTTCGTCGAGGAGGGGGATGTCGGCCACGGTCCAAGCTGATCCGGCCGGGCGCCGAATCAACTCCCCGTCCCCTTCGGCGAGATGGGAGGGCTCCTCAAGGAACTCCTCGATGAGTCGCTGCGGGGTGAGGTCGGGCCAGAAGTCGTCGATGGCGGCGTGGACGGTCGGGCTGGTGGCGATCTCCTTGCCGAGCTGGGCGAGGTCGTCGGGCCCGAGGAGGTTCTCGCCGCCGAAGGGGTCGGCGCCGATCCGCTCGGCGAGCTGGGCGGTGAGCGCGTCGATGATGTGGAAGGCGAAGTGGGGCCGGGCGAGGTTGTGCGGCAGTCCGCTCTCGCGGGCGCGGTGGCGCGCGTCCTCGGCCATGGCGCGATCGAGGAGGAGGGTCCCGTACCCGTCGTGGTCGATCTCGGCGGCGACGTCCGGGACGGTCTGGCGGTCGCGGACGACCTGGGCGAGGACGTCGGCCATGGCCGCCCGCCCCTTTGTCTCGGCGGCCGCGGGGGTGTCGACGCCGGTCGCGACAACACCCGGGAAGAGCTCACCCATGGTGGAGAGCAGCACCCCGGTCTCACCCAGGGACGGCAACACCTCCCCGATGTAGCCGAGGAAGGCGGGGTTGGGGCCGACGATCAGGACGGCGCGCCGGGCCAGCTGCTCGCGGTACGCGTAGAGCAGATACGCGGCGCGGTGCAGCGCGACCGCGGTCTTGCCGGTGCCGGGCCCGCCCTCGACGACCAGGACGCCGCGCTGCGGGGCGCGGATGATCCGGTCCTGCTCGGCCTGGATGGTCTGCACGATGTCGTGCATGCGGCCGGTGCGGGCCGCGTCGAGGGCGGCGAGCAGTACGTCGTCGGCGTCCGTGCCCTCGTGCCCGGTGCGGGCCGAGTCGGCGAGGTCGAGGATCTCGTCGTGGAGCGCGGTGACCGTGCGGCCGTCGGTGGTGATGTGACGCCTGCGGCGCAGCCCCATCGGGGTGTGCCCGGTCGCCAGATAGAACGGCCGCGCCACGTCGGCCCGCCAGTCGACGACGAGGGGCGTACGGTCGGGGTCGTCGCGGCGGATGCCGATGCGGCCGATGTGGTGCGAGCGGGAGTCGGCGTGGTCGAGCCGCCCGAAGCAGAGCCCGTTCTCGCCGGCCTGGTACGCGCTGAGCAGCCCCGACTGCTCGGCGACGATCACGTCCCGCTCAAGGCGCGCCTGCTGCCCGGTCCCGACCGACCCCAACGCGCCCCGGACCGACCCCTCGGCCAACTCGCGCAGGTCGTCGAGGCGCGCGTAGAGCGCGTCGATGAATTGCTGTTCTTTCCGAATTTCCTCGGTTGACAATTCCGCTCCTGACGCGATACAGTGTTTTTCGTAAGGGCTTTACGTGCATTCCTAATGCGCGAACACACGAAGAGCCCACTATACGCAGAGAAAAACCCCGGCCGCAATATCGGACCGGGGTTTGTTGTGTATTAGGGGGTTACTCTCCCACTCCCCTACAGCACGTCACCTCACAACACATCGTCGAGCTCCTGAAGCAGACGGCGCTTGGGGCGCGCCCCCACCATGGACTTCACGGGCTCGCCGGCGCGGAACACCATGAGGGTCGGCATCGAGAGCACCCCGTACCTGACGGTCGTCTCCGGATCCTTGTCAACATCCAGCTGGACGACCTTGAGCCGGTCGCCCTCCTCGAAGGCGATGTCCCGCAGCACCGGCGCGAGCTGCCGGCAGGGCCCGCACCATTCGGCGGTGAACTCCACGAGAACGGGAAGATCGGCCTCCAGCACTTCCCGGGCGAAGGTCGCATCGGTCACCACATCCACACCTGCTACTGCCTGCCCCATTGAACTCACTCCCCTGTCATCTCACATCGAGGTTCCCGCGAACCGGCCTCCAGCTCGGCCCGCGCCAATTGCGCACCGACCTGATCGCGTACGGCACCGAGCTGCCCGATCAGCCCGTCGAGCTCGGCGAGCTTGCGCCGATAGACGGCGAGCGAGGCCGGACAGGTGTCCCCCGCCGGATGCCCCGCCCGCAGACACTCCACAAAGGGCCGCGTCTCCTCCAGCTCGAACCCGAAGTCCTGCAGGGTCCGGATCTGCTGAAGCAGCCGCAGGTCCTCCTCGTCATACGTGCGATACCCGTTCTCCGCACGCCGCGCGGCCAACAGCCCCCGCGACTCGTAATACCGCAGCGCCCGAGTGGTGGTCCCGGCCCGAGCGGCCAGCTCGCCGATTCGCATACTGCGACGGTAATCCTTGACGCGGACGTCAAGGCAAGGGGGTTTTCGGGGGCGGGGTGTGCCGTGGCCGCCGCTCAGTTGGCGATGCCCAGGAACTCGGCGAGCTTGCGCAGGCCGGGTGGGCGGTTCGGCCCCGCCCAGAGGTCCGACACGATCGCGACCGCGAAGGTGTGGTGCCGCATCCACGCGGGCGCGACCTTCCGCAGCGACTCCAGCGCTCGTACGGCACCCCCGGCGTCCCCGATGTCCGTGTGCGCCCGGGCCACGTCCAGCAGCAGCCAGGTGCGCCACGACGGTGGGGTGTCGGCACTGAGGCGCATGCCCTTGGCCAGGGCCAGTGCCTCCTCGGGGCGTGCGTGCTGCACGGCGAGGCGGACCCGTTCGATACGTACGGACGACTTCGAGAAGACCGACACCAACTTGCCGTCGGCCGGGGGCGGAAGCGTCGCCAGACGGCCGGCCGCCCGCTCGGCGGTCCGCATCATCTCGTCGGCCGTGGCGTAGTCGTCGCGCCGGGCGTAACTGGTCGCCGCCGACATGAGCAGCCCGCCCCACACCCGTACCCCCTCCGAGGTGTGCGTGTGGTCCCGCTCGACGCCGTCGGCGGCATGTACGGCCAGGTGGGTCGCATCGTCGAGACGGTTCTGCCGCTGGTACGCCCACGCGACGGAGTTGGACGCCATCGCCGCCAGCAGCGGGTCGGACGACTGCCCGGCGGCGTCTATGGCGCGTTCCAGCGCCGAAAGCGCCAGATCGGACTTGCCGAGCCGAATCGCGAGGTGACCGCCGAGTTGCAGGGCCTTGCCCAACGCGGCCTGTCCGTCCGCCCGTTGATCGGCACTGCCCACGGCGGCCATGAGACGCGCATCCGCGATGATGCCGGGCAGCACATCCATGAGACGGACGAACTCGGCGTCGTGATAGAGGGTCCAGCCCTGCGACAGCTCGGCCCGCAGCAGCGGCAACGAGAGCTGCTCGCCACCGGACGGCTCCGGGGGCGGGGCGAACAGCGGCGGCATGATCGCGCGCCGCACGGCGACGAGTTGAGGCGGATCGGCCTCCCCGGTGGACGGCACGCCGGGCGGATCACCGAGAAGAGCGGTCAACTCGGCCCCGAGCCCCTTGGACAGGGCGTGCAGCGTCGGAAGCCGCGCACTGTGCTTACGCCGCTGCTCCAGCTTCCGAATCACGTCAACAGACACGCCCGACCGCTCGGCCAGCCCCTCCTGCGTCAGATCCGCAAGACGCCGCAACCTCGCCACACGATCGCCCAGGTGCTCAGTGGCCATGAGTCTGAAGCTACCGTCACGACGGCCGGTCCCGCGCAGGGATGCACCGATGTACGGGCGGAGCCGCGCTCACCTCCCACCGCCCGGCAGCGCGTCGAGCACGAGGTCCTGAAGATCCTCGATCTCCGCCCAGCCGCGCGTGCTCTGCCATTCCCCGAGCCGCGCGGCGGCGTCCCGCACGGCGTGTGCCGTCAGGGCCTTCGCCGCACTCGCTGCCATGCGTGCGAGCGTAGTGGGCCGCTTGCTCCCGCGAGCCACGGTGCGGGAAGAGACCGACCCGGCGCGTCAACGACCGGCTCCAGCCGCCGAATTCGGGCAAGTAGGCTCCTGCCGTGCCCGAGAACGACGAAGAGCAGCGGATGGCACGGCCGCGCATGGCGGCGGGCGCGGTGTTCTCGGACTTCCGGGGTCGCGTACTTCTGGTCCGTCCCTCGTACAAGCCGATGTGGGAGATTCCCGGTGGTTACGTCGAGTCAGGCGAGTCCCCGCTGGCCGCGTGCCGCCGCGAGGTTCAGGAAGAGCTGGGCATCACTCCGCCCATCGGCCCACTCCTCGTCGTCGACTGGGCACCCAGCGAGCGCGAGGGCGACAAGGTCCTGTACATCTTCGACGGCGGAGAGCTCAGCGCGGACGAGGCGGCATCGCTCAGGCTTGCCCCTGACGAGTTGCTGGCCGCGGAGTTTCACCCCGTGCAGGACCTTGACCGGCTTCTCATCCCGAGACTCGCCCGTCGGGTCGAGCAGGCCGCCGCGGCCCGGGTACACGGGCATCCCGTGTACCTCGAACACGGCAAGCCCGTAGGCAGCTGAGGCCAACTAAGCCCTCCAAAGTAGCCCGTTACGTCCCTGTGGCCGCCGATCCCGCGACGGCAAGATCACAGCACGATCAGCAGCCACACAGGACGGGTGAATCCGCATGGAGATGTCGCAGTGGAAGGGCGGCTGGGACAGAGCCGCTGAGGCCACCGATGCGCTCGAGGACGCGCTCGGGGCCATCGGCGCACCGGACAACGCCAGGGCGCGGCTGCGGCCGGTGGTGAGTGGTCGCGGCACGCCATGGGTCGACGTCGGGGCGATCCCCGCCGGGCTGGCGGAGAAGGTCGCGGAGGTCCTGCGAGCCGGATCCGGTCCCGCCGCTTCGCCGATGGGCCGCCCGCGTACATCGTGACCGCCACGGCTCGCTCCCCTACCCCAAATACGGCGTATCCCGATTCGCCAAGAAGTGGTCGAGCCGCGGCCGCTGGGTGTGGTGGATCGGCAGGGCGTTGAGCTCGGCCGGGGCCACGAAGCGGAGTTCTGTGCTCTCGTCCGAGAGGGCCAGCGTTCCCCCGGTCACGCGTGCCGTGAAGCAGATGTTGAACTGGCGGCGCACTTCGCCGTCCGTGTACGCGATCACATGGCGCGGGTCCGTGTACGTGCCGACCAGCCCGGTGATCTCCACGTCCAGCCCCGTCTCCTCCTTGACCTCCCGCACCGCCGTGCCCGGCAGTGAGTCGGTCATCTCCATGCCGCCGCCCGGCAGCGCCCACAGGCCGTTGTCCCGCCGTCGCTGGAGCAGGATGCGGCCGTCGTCGTCCGTGATCACGGCGGAGGCCGCCACCACCAGGCTGTTGGGTTCGGGGGCCTCGGGATCGTCGTAGAACTCGGTCCGTGCCACGAGTTCACCCTGCCACGGAGGTCACCTCCACGGGGTCGGAGGTTCGCCGGGACCGCGGACGACCAGTACCACCGCGCGGCCCTCACCCCACCGGCCCCAACCCCCTCCCCTCCACCGGAGACGACAGCACGATCGACGTCGTCGTGCGGCCCAGCGCCGACACCTCCGACAGGATCTCTTCCAAGTGCCCCGTGTCCGCGACCGCGACCTTGATGATCCAGCAGTCCTCGCCCACCACGTGGTGGACCTCGCGGATCTCCTGGCGGGCCATCAGCTCCAGGGTCCTGGGGTGTTTCAGCGTGTAGCCGCCGTGCGGGTTGACGCGGATGAACGCCTGGATGCCGTAGCCGAGGCGGGCCGGGTCGACCCGCGCGCCGTAACCCGTGATCGCGCCGCTCGACTCAAGCCGCCGCAGCCGTTCCGTCACCGCCGCCGGGCTCAGCCGCACCCGGCGGCCCAGCTCACTCAGCTTGATCCGGCCCTCCGCCTGGACCACTTCCAGCAGGTGCCGATCGACCTGATCGAAGGTCGGTGAGGAATCGTTGGCCGGACCCTTCGAACTCCGCGATTCCTTTGGTACAGCGACCAGTTCTCCCATGTTTCCCCCTTCAGGACGCGCCCCGTCAACGTAACACTTGTGGACATGACACAAGAGGCGGCAAGGACACGAAACGTGCTGGTCATCGGCGGTAACCGCTACTTCGGCAAGCGGCTCATCGCCCGGCTGCTCGGCGCCGGGGACCGGGTCACCGTACTGAACCGGGGGTCCGCGCCACCCCCGCCCGGCGCCGAACACCTCGTCGCCGACCGCGACGACGAGGCCGCCCTCGAAACCGCCCTCGCGCACCGCACCTTCGACGTCGTCTTCGACCAGGTCTGCTACACCCCGCGCCAGGCCGCCATCGCCCGCCGCGTCTTCGCCCACCGCACCCGCCGGTATGTCATGACCTCCACCGTCGAGGTGTACGAGTACGAGGACTCTCCCCTACCGGTGTCAGAAACCGCCATCGACCCCGCCCATATCGACATCGACCTTGAACTCCCCTGGGGCGACCGCGAGTTCCTCAACGCCCACTACGGCGAAGGCAAGCGGCAGGCCGAAGCCGTCCTCGCCGCACGCCCCGCCGACTTCCCGTACGTCTCCGTCCGCGTCGCCCACGTCCTCGGCGGCGCCGACGACTTCACCGGGCGTATCGCGCACTACGCGGACCGCATGCGTAACGGCGAAGCCGTCGCCGTGCCCGTCCGCAACCAGCCCGCCACCTACATCAACGTCGACGAGATCGCCGATTTCCTGTTCTGGGTCGGCGGACAGGACTTCACCGGACCCGTCAACGCCGCCTCCCACGGGCCGCTCACCACCCACGACATCGTCGACGCCGTCGCCGAAAACCGACCCGCCATCTACCAAACCGTCGACGTCGGCGAAGTCTCCCCCTTCTCCTTCCGTCGCGCGTACGCCATGGACAACTCCCGCGCCGAACGCCTCGGCTTCGCCTTCTCCCAGACCAAGGACTGGCTCACGGACGCCGTGGCCGAAACCCTCAAGAACACGACCAGAGGAGTCAACTAGCATGCAGTACCGCGCACTTGGGGATCTGAAGGTCAGCGCCATCGGGTACGGCGCCATGCCGCTCTCCATCGAAGGGCGGCCCGACGAGAGCCGCGCCCTCGCCACCGTTCACGCCGCCCTCGACGCGGGCGTCACCCTGCTCGACACCGCCGACTCGTACTACGCCCCCGGCGGCAACCCCGGCCACAACGAATCACTGCTCGCCCGCGCGCTCGCCTCGTACGGCAGCTCGCTCGACGGCGTACTGGTCGCCACGAAGGGCGGGCGGGGGCGTACGGACGACGGGGACTGGAGTGTCGACGGGCGGCCGGAGCATCTGAAGCGGGCCGCGAAGGAGTCGTTGGGGCGGCTCGGCACCGACGCCATCGGGCTGTACCAGCTGCACAAGCCCGATCCCGCCGTCCCGTTCGCCGAATCCCTCGGCGCGCTGCGCGAACTCCTCGACGAGGGTGTCATCCGGCTCGCCGGGCTCTCCAATGTCGACGAGGCGCAGATCCGGCAGGCGCGGGACATTCTCGGGGACCGGCTGGTCTCCGTGCAGAACCGGTACTCCGCCGCCGTACGCGACGCCGAGCCCGAGCTGCGTCTCACCGCCGAGCTGGGTCTTGCCTTCCTGCCCTGGAGTCCGCTCGGCGGGATCTCGCGCAGTTCGCTGGACGGGGCGTCGGCGGTCGCGGCCGACCCCGCGTTCGACGGGTTCCACACCGTGGCCCGCGAACGCGGCGTCAGCCCTCAACAGGTCGCGCTGGCCTGGCTGCTCGGCCGCTCGCCCAACGTCGTGCCCATCCCGGGCGGCAGCCGCCCCGAGTCCGTACGGGACTCGGCCGCGGCCGCCGACCTGGTCCTGGACGACGACGAACTGGCGTTGTTGCCCTGACCGCCGTGCGCCGTGCTCAGTGGCGGCGCCGGTTGCGGATCTTCCGCACGATCCACCAGATCACCAGGACCACCAGCGCGACGAAGAGCAGGAAGATCACCAACAGGAAGATGCCCAGCTTCTTGAGGAAGCTCTTCTTTTTCTTCTTCGGCTTGGCGAGGGTGGTGTGCGCCGACTTGTCGTACGTCACGTACGCCGCGGACTGCGCGGCGGGCGCCTGTGCGCCCGTCGTGCGCGCCTCGGAAGCCGTGGTGGACGTCGCCGCCGACACCGTACGCACCACCGCGCTCGACGGCGCCGCCTCGGCCGCCGCCGGGGCCATCAGGGCCCCGCCCAGCAGCAGGGACAGCACCACGGCTGCCTTACGAATACCTCGGTTGTTCATTGCCCTCGTCGCTGTTGTCGTTGTTGTCATCGTCCGAGTCCCTTCACGTCGTCCCCACCGCGAGACCGGCCGTCGCCTCGACTTCCATCAGCGACGCGCTGTGTCGCTCCGCCTCAAAGGCTGCCCGTCCGCCGCGCAGGCCGAACAGGCGCTTGGAGAGCAGGATCCAGAGCACGGCGAGCACATTGAGCGCCAGCGTGACGATCTTGAAGGGGCTGACCTTCTCGGTGAGTTCGTAGATCTCCAGCGGAAGGAACGCCGCCGTCGCCACCACCGTCAGGTACTCCGCCCAGCGCTCGCCCCGCCACAGGCCGACGGCCTCGACGAGCTCGATCAGCGCGTACACGAGCAGCGCCGCTGCCACGGCCACCAGCGTGGAGTGCTTGTAGCCGAACGACTTGCGGATGGAGTCGACGACCGGCGAGTGGTCCAGGTCGTAGTGGAAGTGCTGGAAGACCGGGCGGAAGACGTCCAGGTTCTCGTCGAAGAGCTGGCGCACCGAGTCCTGGCTGTTGCTGAACTTCCAGATGGCGAGCGCCACCAGGACGATGAACACCCCGCGCACCAGCCGCTCGACGGCCAGGAACCGCAGGATGAACAGGTCCCGCAGCACCTTTCCGCGCGGCACCAGCGGCGCGTCGTCCGCCGGGCCCGAGCCGTGCGGGGTGCCGAGGGCGAAGTCGCCGCAGCGCAGACAGCGCCAGGCCTCGCCGAGCCCGGTGTGGGCGCGCAGCCGGTGCTTCAGCTGCGCCTCGTGCGGCTCGTACGTCACATGGCCGCGCCGTGCGCAGGTACGCCGGTCCCAGTCGATCTTCATGCTCGCCTTCATCTCCCCGTCACCCGCTTCCGGACGGACGCCCCGCACCGTAGTGGACGCCTGTCCAGACGCGCTCAGGGGGTGGCGGGTTCCCGCTGATCAGGGACTTCGGCCGGAGCATCCTCAACCGAAGGACCGCCGTGGTCGTCGCCCGACGCGAACAGCACGTCGTCGAACGGCGCCCTGCCCGCCAGCACCTCCTCCACGCGCGCCTTGTCGATCTCCTTGGTCCAGGTACCCACCAGAACCGTCGCCACCGCGTTGCCCGCGAAGTTCGTCAGCGCCCGCGCCTCGCTCATGAAGCGGTCGATGCCGACGATCAGGCCGACGCCGTCGACCAGTTCGGGGCGGTGCGACTGGAGACCGCCGGCCAGGGTGGCCAGGCCCGCGCCGGTGACGCCCGCCGCGCCCTTGGAGGCGACGATCATGAACAGGAGCAGCGAGATCTGCTGGCCCGCGCTGAGCGGCTCGCCCATCGCGTTGGCGATGAACAGTGAGGACATCGTGAGGTAGATCGCGGTGCCGTCGAGGTTGAAGGAGTAGCCGGTCGGGACCGTGATGCCCGCCACTGCCCGGCTCACGCCGAGGTGCTCCATCTTGGCGATCAGGCGCGGCAGCGCGGTCTCCGAGGACGAGGTGGACAGGATCAGCAGGAACTCGCGGCCCAGGTACTTCAGGAGCCGGAAGATGTTCACCCCGGCGAGCAGCCGCAGCAGGGTGCCGAGGACCACGAAGACGAAGAGCGCGCAGGTGATGTAGAAGCCGATCATGATGACGGCCAGCGATTTCAGCGCGTCCGTGCCGGTCTCGCCGACCACCGCCGCGATGGCGCCGAACGCGCCCACGGGAGCGGCCCACATCACCATCGACAGGATCCGGAAGACCAGCTTCTGGATGTGGCCGATCCCGCGCAGCACCGGCTCGCCCGCCTTGCCCATGGCCTGCAGCGCGAAGCCGACGAGCAGGGCGATCAGGAGCGTCTGGAGGACCTGGCCCTCGGTGAACGCCGAGACCATCGTCTTGGGGATGATCCCGAGCAGGAAGTCGGCCGTCGACTCGCTGGCGCCGGCCGCCTGCTTGGCGCCCACGTGCCGGGTGGCCTCGGTCAGGTGCAGTCCGGAGCCGGGCTCCAGGATGTTGCCGACGACCAGGCCGATGGCGAGCGCCACGGTCGACATCACCAGGAAGTAGCCGAGCGCGAGGCCGCCGACCACGCCGACCTTGGCGGCTTTGCGGACCGAGCCGATGCCGAGCACGATCGTGCAGAAGATGATCGGCGAGATCAGCATCTTGATCAGGTTCACGAAGCCGGTGCCGATGGGCTTCAGCTCGACGGCGACGCCGGGAGCCGCGAAGCCCACCGCGATGCCGATCAGTACCGCGCCGACGACGGCGAGGTAGAGGTAGTGGGTACGGCGGTCCCCCCGGCCCTCGGGGGCCTGGGGTCGGTCCCGCCTGGCGGCTGCTGTGGTCACGGGGTGCCTCCTCCTGCTTCCCGTACGCGTCCCGCGTACGGCGGTCCACGTCCCGGTGGATCCCCGCGACTATCCACCAGGCTGTGACACGCGTCACCGTTGCGTGCATTTCGTTCACGCACCTTGTTCAAACTGCGACCTGCGCCGGTGCACACTGTCCGGCATGCGCATTCCCCGTCCCCGCAGCCTCGCGGGCCAGCTCTTCGCCATGCAGGTGGTGCTGGTCGCGGCGATCGTGGCGGGCTGCGCGCTCTACTCGTACGTACAGGACCGGGCGCAGGCCGAGGAGACCGCGCGGCGCCAGACCACCGCGATCGCGACCGCCGTCGCCACCTCGCCCGCGGTCGTGGAGGCGGCCCGCTCCAAGGACCCGACGGCCGTCCTCCAGCCGTACGCGGAGACGCTGCGGCACACCTCGGGCGTCGACTTCGTGGTGGTCCTCGCGCCGGACGGGACGCGCTGGACGCATCCGGTGCCCGGCGAGATCGGCCGCAAGTACCTCGGCGACATCCGGCCCGCGCTGCGGGGAGAAACGTTCAGTGAGACGCACATGGGCGTGCTCGGGCCCTCGGTGAGGGTCGTGGCGCCCGTACTCGACCACGGCAGAATCACCGCCCTGGTCAGCGCGGGCATCACCATCGACAAGATCAGCGAGCAGGTGCGCAAGCAGGTCGCGGCGCTGCTCGCGGTCGCCTCCGGGGTGCTGGCGTTCGGCGGCCTCGGCACGTATGTGATCAACGCGCGGCTGCGGCGGCACACCCATGGGATGAACGCGGCCGAGCTCAGCCAGATGCACGACTACCACCAGGCCGCGCTGCACGCCGTGCGCGAGGGGCTGCTGATGCTGGACGGGCAGCGCCGGATCGCGCTGATCAACGACGGCGGGCGGGAGCTGCTCGGGCTCGGCGAGGACGCGGTGGGGCAGTCCGTCGCCGGGCTCGGGCTGCCCGCGTCGCTCGTCGGGGCGCTGCTCGCCAGCGAGCCGAGGGCGGACGAGGTCCATATGACGGCCGACCGGATCGTGGTGGTGAACACCCGGCCGGTCACCAGCGGCGGCCGCCGGGGCACGGTCGTGACCCTGCGCGACCACACCGAACTCCAGGCGCTTTCAGGGGAGTTGGACTCCGAGCGCGGCTTCACCCAGGCGCTGCGGGCGCAGGCGCACGAGGCCGCCAACCGGCTGCACGCCGTGGTCTCGCTGATCGAGCTGGGCCGGGCCGAGGAGGCCGTGGAGTTCGCCACCGCCGAGCTGGAGCTCGCCCAGGCGCTCACCGACCAGGTGGTGACGGCCGTCGGCGAGCCGGTGCTCGCCGCGCTGCTGCTCGGCAAGGCCGCGCAGGCCAACGAACACGGCGTCGAGCTGAGCCTGACCGAGGGCAGCGCCATCGAGGACGGTCTGCTGCCGCCGACCCTGCCCTCGCGCGACCTGGTCACCGTGCTCGGCAACCTGGTGGACAACGCGGTCGACGCGGCCCAGGGCAGCGCGGGCGCCCGGGTGGCGGTCACGCTCGCCACCGAGGGCGAGGAACTTCTCGTACGGGTGGCCGACAGCGGGGCGGGTGTCGACCCGGCGGCCGCCGACGCGGTCTTCGAGCGCGGCTGGTCCACCAAGAGCCCCGGGCGCGGGATCGGGCTCGCGCTGGTCCGGCTGACCGTGGCACGGCACGGCGGCAGTGTGGAGCTCACCCAAGGGCCTTACGGCGGCGCCGAGTTCACCGTACGGCTGCCGCTGCTGCGCAGTGAGGCCGTGCCGGTATGAGCGGCGAAGGCCCCATCAGAGTGCTGGTCGTCGAGGACGACCCGGTCGCCGCCGACGCGCACCGGCTGTACGTCGGGCGGGTGCCCGGCTTCACGGTCGCCGGGGTCGCCCACTCGCGGGCCGAGGCGCTGCGCGCGCTCGACCGCGTCGAGGTCGATCTGCTCCTGCTCGACCTCTACCTCCCCGACGGGCACGGCCTCCACCTGGTCCGCTCGCTGCGGGCGGCCGGGCACGGCGCGGATGTCATCGCGGTGACCTCGGCGCGCGATCTGACGATGGTCCGCGAGGGCGTCTCGCTCGGCGTGGTCCAGTACGTACTGAAGCCGTTCACCTTCGCCACCCTGCGCGACCGGCTGGTGCGCTACGCCGAGTTCCGCGCGACGGCCGGGGAGGCCAGCGGGCAGGAGGAGGTGGACCGGGCCCTTTCCACGCTGCGCGCGCCGCAGCCCACCGCCCTGCCCAAGGGGCTCAGCGCGCCCACGCTCCAGGCCGTCACCCGCACCCTGCGTGCCTCGGCGGCGGGCGTCACGGCGACGGCGGCGGGCGAGGCGGTCGGCATCTCGCGGATCACGGCCCGCCGCTATCTGGAGCACCTGGTCGACACGGGCCGCGCCGAGCGCACCCCGCAGTACGGGCAGATCGGGCGCCCGGAGCTCCAGTACCGCTGGGTCGACTCCCGCCGCTGACAGGGCAGTTGACGACCAGTCACGCCCGCCAGGCCCCATTGACCCTGCCCACCGGCGGCTTTACGTTCACCGGGCAGCCATTCGTGGCCAGAGGAGGTCGTGCCGTGCGCCCCACCGCCCTTGCCCCGTTCATCCTCGCCACCGCGCTCGCCGCCGGTTCGCTCGCCGCCTGCGGCGGCTCCGGCGGTGACTCGGGCACCCTCAAGGTCGCCTACAACCGCTCGACCGACAACAAGGTCCGCTTCAAGGACGACTTCCTGCAGTCGGTGAAGGAGGAGTTCGAGAAGGACAACCCCGGCAAGAAGGTCAAGCTCGTCCCGATCCAGGCCCCGGACAACGACTACGCCACCAAGGCGCAGCAGATGATGCGGTCCTCCAAGACCGCGCCGGACCTCGTCTACGAGGACACCTTCCGTATCAACTCCGACATCAAAGCCGGGTACTTGAGACCGCTGGACGACAGACTGAACGCCTGGGTCTCCTGGAACCGCTTCGTCCCCACGGCGAAGGCGGCGGCCAAGGCCGAGGACGGCAAGACGTACGGGGTGCCGGACGGCACCGACACCCGGGGCCTGTGGTTCAACAAGCAGATCTTCGCGAAGGCGGGCCTGCCCACCGACTGGCAGCCGAGGAACTGGGCGGACATCCTGGCCGCCGCCCGCACCATCAAGCAGAAGGTCCCGGGCGTCATCCCGCTCAACGTCCTGACCGGCAAGGCGGTCGGCGAGGCTGCGGTGATGCAGGGCTTCGAGATGCTGCTGTACGGCACGGGCGAGAACCCGCTGTACGACCCCACCGAGCGGAAGTGGATCACCGGCTCGCAGGGCTTCCGGGACGCGCTCTCCTTCGTACGGACGGTGTACGGGGAGAAGCTCGGCCCCGATGTCTCCGACGCGCTCGACGCCAATGTGAACACCCGGGTCGCCACCGAGTGGCTGCCCGAGGGCAAGCTCGCGATCGCGCTCGACGGGTCGTGGCTGGGCCAGTTCTGGACCGCCAAGGGCGCCAAACCGTGGCCGTCCTGGCCGACCGCGCTCGGCCGGGCCGCGATGCCGACCAAGGACGGGCAGGCCCCCGGCCGGATCTCCCTGTCCGGCGGCTTCACCTGGGCGATCCCGCAGAAGGCCAAGAACCCGGACCTGGCCTGGGAGTTCATCAAGCTGATGCAGACGCCCGTCAACGCGGTGAAGTGGGACGTGGTCGACGCGCAGATCGCGGTGCGCGACGACGTGGCGGCGGACCCCGCGTATCTGAAGTCGATGCCGGGCATCGACTTCTTCACGGGTCTGGTGAAGTACACCCGCTACCGCCCCGCGCTGCCGGTCTATCCGCAGGTGTCGACCGCGATCGGCGAGGCGATGGAGGCGGTGACCACGGGTGACTCCTCGGCGGCGGACGCGGCGAAGTCGTACGACTCCCAACTGAAGACGATCACGCAGGGCGCGGTGACGGCCCGGTGACGGCGCGGCCGCTGCGCTGGCTCCCGCTCGCCCCCGCCACTCTGCTCCTGCTGCTCTTCCTGGCCGGCCCCATCGGCTACTGCGTCTACATCGCGTTCACGGACATGCAGTTGACCGGTTCGTCCGGCACCAGCTTCGTCGGGTTCGCCAACTTCCGGCGGGCGTTCGCCGACCCCGGGTTCCGCAACGCCGTCTGGCTGACGCTGGTGTTCACCGTGCTGTCCTCGATCGTCGGGCAGAACACGCTGGGCCTCGCGCTCGCCGCGCTGATGCGGCGCGCCTCGAAGCCGGTGCGCACGCTCACCGGGGCGCTGGTGATCGCGGCCTGGGTGCTGCCGGAGATCGTCGCGGCGTTCCTGCTGTACGCCTTCTTCCGCCGCGAGGGCACCCTCAACGCGATCCTCGACTGGCTCCATCTGCCCACCCAGAACTGGCTGTTCGGGCTGCCGATCCTCGCGGTGTCGTTCGCCAACGTGTGGCGCGGCACCGCGTTCTCGATGCTGATCTACTCGGCCGCGCTCGCCGAGATCCCGCAGGAGATCACCGAGGCGGCCGAGGTCGACGGCGCGAGCGGGATCCGGCGCCTGTGGCACATCACGCTGCCGATGATCCGCCGTTCCATCGGCACCAACCTGATGCTCAACACCCTCCAGACGCTCTCCGTCTTCGGGCTGATCTGGGCGATGACCCGGGGCGGCCCGGGCCGGCGCAGCCAGACGCTGCCGGTGTTCATGTACGACCAGGCGTTCCTGAAGAGCCTGATCGGATACGGAACGGCCGTTGCCCTACTGCTCCTTGTGGTGGGAGCGTTGTTCTCCGTGGTCTATCTGCGGCTGATGCGGGTGGAGGTGTGATGCGGCGCCGCACCAAGCAGCGCCTCGCGGCCGACACCGCACTGCTCGGCGTCGCCGCGGCCTTCGCGCTCCCGCTGCTGTGGGTGGTGCTCTCGTCCCTGAACGTCGACGCGGACCTACGGGTACGGCTGCCCGAGTCGCCGACCCTGGACAACTTCTCGGCGGTGTGGACCGACGGCATCACGTTCACGCCGATGCTCAACAGCCTGGTCCTGTGCGGCGGGGCGACCGCGCTGACGGTGGCGTGCGCGGTGCTCGCCGCGTATCCGCTCTCGCGCTACCGCTCGCGCCTGACCCGCCCGTACCTCCTGACGATCCTGTTCACCACGTGCCTGCCGATCACGGCGGTCATGGTGCCGGTGTACGGGCTGTTCGTGCAGGTGAACCTGATCGACACGACGTACGGCACGGCGCTCTTCCTCGCCGCCTCCCAACTCCCGTTCGCCATCTGGCTGATGAAGAACTTCATGGACGGCGTGCCACGCGTCCTGGAAGAGGCGGCCTGGACCGACGGGGCGTCGATGCCGCAGACGCTGTGGCGGGTGATCCTGCCGCTGATGGGGCCGGGCGTGACGGTGGTGACGATCTACACCTTCATCATGCTGTGGGGGAACTTCTTCGTCCCCTTCATGCTCCTGCTCTCCCCCGACCGTCTGCCCGCCTCGGTCTCGATCTTCACTTTCTTCGGCAACTACGGTTCGGTGGTCTACGGCGAACTCGCCGCGTTCTCCATCCTCTACTCGACACCGGTGCTCCTTCTGTACGTGGCGATCGCGCAGCGCCTGGGCGGCGGATTCGCGCTGTCAGGAGCGGTCAAGGGCTGAGCGGACGTCGTGACGTATCCGATAAATGGAGACGTACGTTCCTACGGACTGCCAGATTTGGGCGAACACACCGTGGTCACCCGTCACCCTGTGCACCTACGGTGTGCCCGTGCACCCCACCCCGCCCTTCAACGCCCCCGCCATGCGCCGTCTGCGCGAGGCGCTGGGCATGGCGCCCGGCCATGTCGCCTACGGCCTGTACGCCCAGTACGGGCTGCGGGTCTCCCCCGAGACCGTCGTCCTGTGGGAGCGGGGCCTGACCACGCCCGACTCCCGTGAGCTCACCGCGCTCGCGGGGGTGCTGTGGTGCTCGCCGGGCGACCTGATGGCCGCGGCCGCGACGCTGCGCGAACACCGGATGGCGCGCGGGCTGAGCCCCGAGGACCTGGCGCGCCGGGTCGGAGTGGAGGCCGGGGCGTATCTGAAGATGGAGGAGTCGGGCCGCTGGCGCGGCAACGAACGCCAGTCGGAAGCCCTGTCCGAGGCACTGGGCCTGTCGCTCCGCGAGTACGTCACGGCGACGGGCCAGGAGGACGACCTGGCGGAACTGCTCCGCAGCGCGGTCACCACCCGCTGGCAGGCCTACGTCCGCCCCGCCACCAAACTCCTCCCCCTCCCCCGCCACCACCTCCAGGACGTCCTGGAACAACTCCACACGGACTACCAGGGCCGCATGGTGTCGACGATGAGCTGGGGAACGAGCGGCGCGGCAGCGGACCAGACGGCGGGGGACGCGGGCCGGGAATTCCTGGACCGCATAGTCGACCACTTCTGGGCGCTGGCGCAGGTGTGACGCACCCGCCCGGGGGGCCGGATCAGGTCAGAACACCGACTCCGCCTCGAACATCCGGTCCGTCGGGACCGTCTTCAGCTCCGTGACCGCCGACGCAAGCGGCGCCATCACGATGTCCGTGCCCCGCAGCGCAGTCATGTTGCCGAAGTCGCCCCGGTGCACCGCCTCCACCGCGTGCCACCCGAAACGGGTCGCCAACACCCGGTCGTACGCCGTCGGCACACCGCCGCGCTGCACATGCCCGAGGATGACCGGCCGGGCCTCCTTGCCCAGGCGCCGCTCCAGCTCCACGGCGAGCCGGTTGCCGATGCCCGCGAACCGCTCATGCCCGTACTGGTCGATCGCGCCCTTCTCGTACGGCATGGACCCCTCGGCCGGATGCGCGCCCTCGGCGACGCAGATGACCGCGAACTTCTTGCCGCGCGCGAACCGCTCCTCGACCATCTTCACCAGGTCGTCGACCTCGAACTGCCGCTCCGGCAGACAGATGCCGTGCGCGCCGCCCGCCATCCCGGACTCCAGCGCGATCCACCCCGCGTGGCGCCCCATGACCTCGACGACCATCACCCGCTGATGCGACTCGGCGGTCGTCTTCAGCCGGTCGATGGCTTCGGTGGCGACCATGACGGCGGTGTCGAAGCCGAAGGTGCGGTCGGTGGAGGAGATGTCGTTGTCGATGGTCTTGGGCACGCCGACCACCGGCATCCCCGCATCCGACAGCATCCGGGCAGCGGTGAGCGTGCCCTCGCCGCCGATCGGGATGAGCGCGTCGATGCCGTAGCGGCGGGCGAGTTCCGCGCAGTTCTCGGCGGCCTCGCGCAGCCGGGCGCGCTCCAGACGGGCCGAGCCCAGGATGGTGCCGCCGCGCGCGAGGATGCCGCTCACCGCGTTGAGGTCGAGCGGGCGGAAGTGTCCGTCGAGCAGGCCCTTGAAGCCGTCCTCGAAGCCGATGACCTCGTCGCCGTGGCCGGTCATGGCCCGGTGCACGACCGACCGGATCACTGCGTTCAGGCCGGGGCAGTCGCCGCCTGCGGTGAGAACTCCGATGCGCATCGTGCTCAGTCTCCTGCTCGTTCGGTGCCGTGCTCGGCGGCGCGGGCCATGGACGTACGAGACGTACTGGACGTACGCCAGGACGTCCGCAGGACATCCCGCAGACGTCCCACAACCGCGCCGACGCCCCGATTGTCACACGCACAGCACAGCCCCCGCCCGCCCACCGCCTCCCGGCCGACCGGCCCCCGGGCCGTTGGTCCCACCGCTCCGGGACCTTCGCCCCGGCCTCCGCACGGACCCCCGGCCCGGCGGGCGCCCTAACCACCCGCAGAGGTATTGTCAAGAGGGAAACCGTGCCTCATCTGCACTTTTTCTGCTGATGTAGCCGGTTCCATCCATGAGGCCAGGCGACGAAGAGAAGAACGGGAGAGCACGCGTGACGCGCAGCGTGTACGTGACCGGGATCGACCGGGGAGACGGCCGCCAGGTCATCGAGCTGGGAGTCATGGAGCTCCTGACCCGCCAGGTGGACCGGGTGGGCGTGTTCCGTCCGCTGGTGCACGACGGCCCCGACCGGCTGTTCGATCTGCTCCGCGCCCGCTACCGGCTGTCGCAGGACGCGGCGACCGTGTACGGGATGGACTACCACGAGGCGTCCGCGCTCCAGGCCGAGCGCGGCACCGACGAGCTGGTCTCCGAGCTCGTCGACCGCTTCCACAAGGTCGCCCGCGACTACGAGGTCGTCCTCGTCCTGGGCACCGACTTCGCCGACACCCAGCTCCCGGACGAGCTCGCGCTCAACGCCCGGCTCGCCAACGAGTTCGGCGCGTCCGTGATCCCGGTGGTCGGCGGCAAGGGCCAGACGGCCGAGTCGGTGCGGGCCGAGGCGCGCAACGCCCACCGCGCGTACGAGGTCCTGGGCTGCGATGTGCTGGCGATGGTGGTCAACCGGGTGAATCCGCAGGACCGCGACGCGATCGCCGAGCGGCTCTCGGCCCGTTTTCCGGTGCCCTGCTATGTGCTGCCCGACGAGGCCGCGCTGGCCGCGCCGACCGTCGCCCAGGTCACCTCGGCACTCGGCGGAACGGTTCTGCTCGGCGATGACGCGGGTCTCGCCCGTGACGCGCTCAACTTCGTCTTCGGCGGCGCGATGCTGCCGAACTTCCTGAACGCCCTGACCCCGGGCTGCCTCGTGGTGACCCCGGGCGACCGCGCCGACCTGGTCGTCGGCTCGCTGGCCGCGCACAGCGCCGGCACTCCCCCGATAGCGGGCGTGGTGCTCACCCTGGACGAGCGGCCCGGCGAGGCCATCCTCACGCTCGCCGACAAGCTCGCGCCCGGCACCCCGGTCGTCGCGGTGAGCGGCGGCTCCTTCCCCACCGCGCAGGAACTCTTCGCCCTTGAGGGCAAGTTGAACGCCGCGACCCCGCGCAAGGCGGAGACCGCGCTCGGCCTCTTCGAGCGCCACACCGACACCGCCGACCTCTTGGCCCGGATGTCGGTGGCCCGCAGCGGCCGCGTCACCCCGATGATGTTCGAGCACGACCTCCTGGAGACGGCCCGCGCCGACCGCCGCCGGGTCGTGCTGCCCGAGGGCTCCGAGGAGCGCGTGCTGCGCGCCGCCGACGTCCTGCTGCGCCGCAACGTCTGCGACCTCACCCTGCTCGGCGACGTCGAGGTCATCCGCAAGAAGGCCGCCGACCTGGGCATCGACGTCACCAAGTGCGAGCTCATCGACCCGCAGACGTCCGAACTGCGCCAGCGCTTCGCCGAGCGGTACGCCGAGCTACGTGCGCACAAGGGCGTGACGGTGGAGCTCGCGTACGACGTGGTCGCGGACGTGAACTACTTCGGCACGCTGATGGTCCAGGAGGGCCTGGCCGACGGCATGGTCTCCGGCTCGGTGCACTCCACCGCCGCCACCATCCGCCCCGCATTCGAGATCATCAAGACGAAGCCGGACGCCTCGATCGTCTCGTCCGTCTTCTTCATGTGCCTCGCCGACAAGGTCCTCGTGTACGGCGACTGCGCGGTCAACCCGGACCCGAACGCCGAGCAGCTGGCCGACATCGCGGTCCAGGCGGCCGCCACCGCGGCCCGCTTCGGCGTGGACCCGAGGATCGCGATGCTCTCGTACTCCACGGGCACCTCCGGCTCCGGCGCCGACGTCGACAAGGTGCGCGAGGCCACCAAGCTGGTCCGCGAGGCCCGCCCGGACCTGCGGATCGAGGGCCCGATCCAGTACGACGCGGCCGTCGAGCCGTCCGTGGCCGCGACCAAGCTTCCGGGTTCGGAGGTGGCCGGGCAGGCGACCGTACTGATCTTCCCGGACCTCAACACCGGCAACAACACCTACAAGGCCGTGCAGCGCTCGGCCGGCGCCGTGGCCGTGGGCCCGGTGCTCCAGGGTCTGCGCAAGCCGGTCAACGACCTCTCGCGCGGCGCCCTCGTCCAGGACATCGTCAACACCGTCGCCATCACGGCCATCCAGGCCCAGGCACAGGGGCAGGAGACCTCCGCATGACCACCGCCCACCCGACCCCGACGCCGTCGCGCGTCCTCGTGCTCAACTCGGGCTCGTCGTCGGTGAAGTACCAGTTGCTCGACATGAACGACTCGGCGCGCCTGGCCGCCGGTCTGGTCGAGCGGATCGGCGAGGCCACCTCGCGTCTGGTGCACAGCCCGCTGGCGGCCGGTGGCGACAAGCGCGAGGTGACCGGCCCGATCGCCGACCACGCGGCCGCCCTCAAGGCGGTCGCCGAGGAGCTCGCCGCCGACGGTCTCGGCCTCGACTCCCCCGAGCTCGCGGCCATCGGCCACCGCGTGGTGCACGGCGGTCTGAAGTTCACCGCGCCGACCGTGATCACCGACGAGGTCATGGCGGAGATCGAGCGCCTGGTCCCGGTCGCCCCGCTGCACAACCCGGCGAACATCACCGGCATCCGCACCGCGCAGACCCTGCGCCCGGACCTGCCGCAGGTCGCGGTCTTCGACACCGCGTTCCACACGACGATGCCGGAGAGCGCCGCGCGCTACGCGATCGACGTGGAGACCGCCGACGCCCACCGCATCCGCCGCTACGGCTTCCACGGCACCTCGCACGCGTACGTCTCGCGCGAGACCGCGAAGCTGCTGGGCAAGGACCCCTCCGAGGTCAACGTGATCGTCCTGCACCTGGGCAACGGCGCCTCGGCGTCGGCGGTCCGGGGCGGGCGCTGCGTGGACACCTCGATGGGTCTGACCCCGCTCGAAGGCCTGGTCATGGGCACCCGGTCCGGCGACATCGACCCGGCGGTGACCTTCCACCTCAAACGGGTCGCCGGGATGTCGGTGGACGAGATCGACACCCTGCTCAACAAGAAGAGCGGCCTGGTCGGGCTCTGCGGCGACAACGACATGCGGGAGATCCGGCGCCGTATCGACGAGGGCGACGAGCGGGCCGCGCTCGCCTTCGACATCTACATCCACCGGCTGAAGAAGTACATAGGCGCCTATTACGCGGTGCTCGGCAAGGTGGACGCGGTCGTCTTCACCGCGGGCGTGGGCGAGAACGCGGCGCCGGTGCGCGAGGCGGCCGTGGCGGGCCTGGAGGAGCTGGGCCTGGCGGTCGACGGCGAGCTCAACGCCGTACGGTCCGACACACCGCGGCTGATCTCGCCGGAATACGCGCGGGTGGCCGTCGCGGTGGTACCGACGGACGAGGAGCTGGAGATCGCGCGGCAGACGTATGCCCTGGTGAATTCCTGACCGGAATTCCGGTTGGTCCGGATGACACCTGAGCGTCATCCCGCCCATTTGTACATTCCACCAGACGGAATATTCCGCAGCGAAACAAACCGATAGGATCCGCCTTATGCGCCGTTCCAAAATCGTCTGCACACTGGGCCCCGCCGTCGACTCTCACGAGCAGCTCGTCGCTCTGATCGAGGCCGGCATGAGCGTGGCCCGTTTCAACTTCAGCCACGGCTCCCAGGCCGAGCACCAGACCCGCTACGACCGGGTCCGCAAGGCCGCCGAGGAGACCGGGCGGGCGGTGGGCGTGCTCGCCGACCTCCAGGGCCCGAAGATCCGGCTGGCGAAGTTCGCGGAAGGTCCGGTCGAGCTGGTCCGCGGTGATGAGTTCACGATCACCACCGAGGACGTCCCGGGCGACAAGTCGATCTGCGGCACCACCTACAAGGGCCTGCCGGGCGACGTCTCCAAGGGCGACCCGGTCCTGATCAACGACGGCAACGTCGAGCTCAAGGTCGTCTCGGTCGACGGCCCCCGGGTGAAGACCATCGTCATCGAGGGCGGTGTCATCTCCGACCACAAGGGCATCAACCTGCCCGGCGCGGCGGTGAACGTCCCGGCCCTGTCCGAGAAGGACAAGGACGACCTGCGCTTCGCGCTGCGGATGGGCTGCGACCTGGTGGCGCTGTCCTTCGTGCGCGACGCCGACGACGTCAAGGACGTCCACAAGGTCATGGACGAGGTCGGCCGCCGTGTGCCGGTCATCGCCAAGGTCGAGAAGCCGCAGGCCGTCGCCAACATGGAGGGCGTCGTCGCCGCCTTCGACGGTGTGATGGTGGCCCGTGGCGACCTCGCGGTGGAGTATCCGCTGGAGAAGGTCCCGATGGTGCAGAAGCGCCTCGTGGAGATGTGCCGCCGCAACGCCAAGCCGGTGATCGTCGCGACCCAGATGATGGAGTCGATGATCACCAACTCGCGCCCGACCCGCGCGGAGGCCTCCGACGTGGCCAACGCGATCCTGGACGGCGCGGACGCAGTCATGCTGTCCGCCGAGTCCTCGGTCGGCGCGTACCCGATCGAGACGGTCAAGACGATGTCCCGCATCGTCGAGGCCGCCGAGGAGGAGCTGCTCTCCAAGGGCCTGCAGCCCCTGGTCCCCGGCAAGAAGCCGCGCACGCAGGGCGGTTCGGTGGCCCGCGCGGCCTGCGAGATCGCGGACTTCCTGGACGGCAAGGCGCTGGTCGCCTTCACCAAGTCGGGCGACACGGCCCGCCGTCTGTCCCGCTACCGCACGGTCCAGCCGATCCTGGCCTTCACCACGGACGCCGGCACCCGCAACCAGCTGGCGCTGAGCTGGGGCGTCGAGTCGTTCGTCGTCCCGCACGTGGACAACACGGACGCGATGGTGGACCTGGTGGACGCGGAGCTGCTGAAGCTGAAGCGGTACACCGAGGGCGACACCATGATCATCACAGCGGGCTCGCCCCCCGGCGTCCCCGGCACCACGAACATGGTCCGGGTGCACCACCTGGGCGGCGGCCAGCAGGGCTGATTTCGTACGTACGGGTTCATACGTACGCGTACGTACGTATGTGAGGGCGGCACCACGGAGGGATTCCCGGGGTGTCGCCCTCGCCCATAGGGGCACATGGATGCAGCCGTTACGGTCCGTTGCGCAGTCGCGGAGAGCCCGCAACAGGATCTACACATTCCGTGGGGTACGTTCGCGTTCATGCGTGCCCCGATAACTGTGCAGTTCAGCCGCCCGCTGGCCACCGCGGCCCTCGCCGTGACGGCGGTGGTCTCCGGTGTCGCCCCCGCGGCCGCCCACACCGTCAGACCGGGCACGCCCGAAGCCGCCCACACCGCCAAGCCGGGCACGCCCGCGTCGGGGAAGTCGGCGCCGGGGAAGCCGACGCCCGGGGTGCCGCGCGCCGGGGCCCCCAAGGAGCCCCCGGCGAACATGTCGACGGTCGGCGGCGAGCAGCTGGGCCGCCCGGGCCCGCAGACGGGCGCGGGCGCCCCAGCACTTCCCACCGGTCTATCGGCCCTCTCCTGGATCGTCTCGGACGCGGATACGGGCCAGGTGTTGGCCGCCAGCAACGCGCACTGGCCACTGCCACCGGCCTCCACCCTCAAGATGCTCTTCGCGGACACGGTCCTGCCGGCGGTCCCGGCCACGGCCACCCACAAGGTGGAACCGGGCGAACTCACCGGCATGGGCGACGGCAGCAGCGCGGTCGGCATCGTCCCGGGCCAGACGTACCAGGGCGCGGACCTGTGGCGCGGCGTGTTCCTGCGCTCGGGCAACGACGCGGTGCACGTCCTCGCGTCGATGAACGGCGGCGTGGCGAAGACGGTCGCGGACATGCAGGCGAAGGCGGACGTGCTGGGCGCGAAGGACACCCACGTACGCAGCCCCGACGGCTACGACGCGGAGGGCCAGGTGTCGTCGGCGTACGACTTGTCGCTGTTCCTCCGCTCAGGCCTGGGCAACAAGGACTTCAAGGAATACTGCTCGACAGCGGACGCAAAATTCCCGGGCGGCCCGAACACCAAGGGCAAGCCGTTCGGGATCTCGAACACCAACCGCATGCTGTCCGGCATCGACGGGGTGGCCAAGTACCCCGGCCTGATCGGCGGCAAGAACGGCTACACCACCCACGCCGGCAACACCCTGTCCGAAGCCGCCACCCGCGACGGCCACACGGTCCTGGTGACGGTGATGAACCCCCAGGAGAACAAGCACGACAAGGTCTACACGGAAACCCGCGCGCTCCTGGACTGGGGCTTCAACGCGATCGCGGCGAAGTCCCCGTCAATCGGCACCCTGGACCCCGAGAAGCCGTCGTCGTCATCGAAGTCCCCCGGCACGGCAGCGGCCTCAACGGACTCGTCGAGCTCGATGGGCGCCCTGGGGTGGACAGGTGTGGGTGCGGCGGCGATTGTGGGGGTGGGAGCGGTGTATGTGGTGCTGAAGCGTCGGCCTGTGCGGGGGCGGCGGAGGGGGTAGGGGGTGGGTGCCTGAACTGCGCGCACCGATGGACGGCGCCTGGCATGCGGACGGGTCCGAAACCGTGCTCCGGCACGACTCCGGACCCCGACACAGACCGCCTGCCCGTCGCCTTGAGGACCGCGAAGCAGGCGCGCGGCCGTCTCTGACCCGACCGGCGTCATCTGTCACTGGCCGTCGGCACGGCGCCTGCCACGATCCGCAACGCCCTCGGGGATCCCGGGACGCACCGGGGACACCGGCACAGTGGCCACTCGCTGGTCAACAGCGGCACGAGCGGACCCGTGAGGGAGACCACCCGCAGTGGCCCCCATGTCCGGCCGCTGTCCCGCGAGACCCGCAGGGTCAGCCCGACAGACGGCGTCTGCTCAAGCGGGCTCACAGCAGCGTGCCTCTCCGGTCCCAAGCAGCACCGGAGTACTCATGGAAGTGATGCCCGTCGTGGCGGTCTTCGAGGGTGCAGTTGCGGGCCGGATTGCCGGGCGTCTCCTCCCAGCACAGCCCCCGAGGCTTAGCATCCTTCTCCACGGGCCCGTACCCCACTGCGCTCACCGGCCCACGCGCACGCGCGGCAGAGGCAGCGTCAGCGAGTCCATGCGTTCCGGCACGATCGGCGGCCCGGCAGCCGTCCGGTGACGGCCCGGCACGGGACGCAACGACCTCAACAACAGTTCGAAGGTACGGGCGATACAGTGCGGCATGTCGACGCTCCCATCGGCGTTGGCCATGCCCCCGGACCGGTTGCACGGTCGCGGGGGTGCTGACTGGACGTCAGCCTGTCGCCCTGCAACGCCGTGCAGTTGCACCGAACCGTGCAACTCCTCGCGCCCTGGATCTGCTAGATCCCGACCCACTCCGCAAACCGCGCCAACGAACTGCTGCGCGCCCGCTCTCGCCGCTTGAGGGCCAGCACGCTTTCCCGCACGGTGGGGTGATAGCGCGTCTGCTGCGGTGCGATGCGCCGGGCGCGTTGCAGACAGTCAAGGGCCTGCTCCGGGTGGCCTGCCCAGGCATGTGCCCGGCCGAGGTCCATCCAGTGGTGACCGGCCCGGGAGCGGGTCCAGCCACTCGGAATCCGTACGTCCTCGGCCAGTTCGACGGCGCGCCCGAAGTCGTCCATCTCCGAGGCGATGGCCACAGCGTGGACTCCGACGTTCGTGGGCCCCCACGTCACGCCGAAGTCGGGCAGCTCGCCCGTGGTCCGGGCAAGAGCGCGGGCTTCGGCAAGCCGGGCGTCCGCGTGCTCCCGGTCCTTCATCCGTCCCGCGAGCACCGCGGCCCGCAGGTGCATCACGCCCCGCATGGCCTCAAGGCCGCCGGGGCGGCGCGCGTCCTGGCCTTCGAGATCCCGCAACCCTCGGTCGATGACCCGCATCCCCACGTCGTACCGCCCGGACGACATCGTCGTCTGCGCTCGCAGGTAGGCATGCATGGCGGCGAGACCGGGCTCATCGGCGCGCGGCGCAGTCCACGCCAGCCGGTCCAGCGCGACGGTGGCGAGGTCGACATAACCGAAGTTCCACGCCACGGTGAACACGCACCGGAACGTCCCCGCCAGGCACTCGTACGCCAGCCGCTGATCGTCACCGGCGGTGGTGTGCACCGCGTGCACCGACTCGTCGATCAACGCCGGCAGATCGCGCACCATATCCGTGTACTGCGCCTGACGCCGGTGCGTGAGCGCCTGCTGGACATCGGCCCGGATCAATGCGGCCGGACGCGGCGCGCTCTCCCAGTCGAGAGCGACATCCCAGTTCTCCAGGCCCTCCCGGATGGGCTGGATCAACGCGTCCATACGGTCGCGGCGCAGCTCTTCGGCATAAGGCTGGCCCAGCAGATCGGACGTCGAGACCCCCAGCGCGCGGGCACAGGCGGAGACGAGCGCCGGAGAGGCCGGCTTCTGCCCGCACTCGGCCTTCGACAACAGCGACTTGGAGACATTGGCACGCATCGCCAACCCCTGCTGCGTCAGACCCCTCTGTTTACGGATCCGGGCGATCCGCGCACCGGTGTGCTCCTCGACGCTCTGCGGCACGACGAACTCCGTTCTGCGGCAACACTCCGACGGTACCCCCAGCGCCAATTAGAACGACCGTGGCCCGCACCGATATCGGTGCGGGCCACGGCCTAACTGCGGCTCCCGGATGGGTCTTTGTGTGGGCGTCTGAAGCTGCCCCAGTGCCTGGGCCCGGGCATCCAGCTGATCAGAGTGCCCATCCGTGATCGGTAGCCCGGGGTGGAGTGAGCATGAAGCACACCCGAGGGTGGCACGCACGTGATCACGTGCGTGCCACCCTCGGAGCTGTGTGCTGTTACTCCATGCCAGGCCCCACATACAAGTCGCCGTCGTCGACAACAAACTCGTTGTAGCCGAACGTCTCACCGAGTTCGTGGTAACGGTCGTGCTGCGTTTCACCAATCGGAACTCGGTACGCCTTCATCACCCGGAGGAAGAGCCGGAAGCCCAGATCCGGATCGACCTGCGTGACGACCTGCTCCAGCGTCGGCACCACGTCCCGGATACCGTCGCGGATGGTGGCTGCTTCCAACGCCGCCCTCACGGACCGGATCTCGGACAGCACGTCTTCTCCGAGCCCGTTCGGGACTGGCCCGGGTTGGCCGGGCTCGAAGGCAGGATCGTCCTGACGGATCCGTTCCACGCAGACCCGCGCGACCTCGCGGAGCCAGTCTCTGCCGCCGGTTTCCCAGCGATCCGGAGCATAGCTCCGCCCTGTCGCCGCACACCACAGCA
This sequence comes from Streptomyces sp. CBMA152, assembly GCF_014596475.1. Lineage (GTDB taxonomy): Bacteria > Actinomycetota > Actinomycetes > Streptomycetales > Streptomycetaceae > Streptomyces. Next base: position 163,290 of record NZ_MECJ01000025.1, read on the forward strand.
TGTCGATCGCCTCGGTGGAAAGCGGGGACTCCAGCAACCTGAGGACGTCTTCCAGGAGCGTCGGGGCGTAGCTGCCGTCGCCCCAGTCCGCAGCGGCAGCGACAAGGTCGCGCTCCGACATCTCCATGCTCAATGGCCCGTGGAACCACTTGGTGAGCCCGCTGAGCCCGAAGTCGATCCAGATTTCCTGCCTGCCGTTCATCATGACCTCTACCGAAGCGGATAGGACGTGTAGACGATATAACCGGGCTTGTGTTTGGACCGCTTCAGAGTGATGGTCAGGGAGTTCCCAGCCGGGTAGCTCTCCTCGGTGTGACTCCAAACGGTCCCGAGCGAGGCGGGATCGTCCAGCGTGACCCTAAAGGAGAAGAGGTCTAGTGGATTCTCCGAATCTGCCCTAGTTTTTCTCATCCAGTTGTCCAGCTTCTTCTGGTTTGCGCCGTTTTGCTTCGGCGAGCCACCTGTAAGCCACTTCTTGAATCCCTCATCCACCGACCGCTGGGCGGTGTCAAGGTCCGCCCAGACCCCCGTCTCACCGGGAGATCTAGGGTTTTTCAGCAGCTCATCTTTGGCTTTCTGTATCGCACGCTGCGCAGTGGTTTTGACGTGATCCAGGATTGTGTGTGCACCCCGGTCACCTTCGTGAAGCGTGAGATTCAGACAGTTATGGACAAGAACATCCTGGGTTTTTGCGCCTTCGGTACTTACGTAGAAGGTGTGGAACGCATCGACGGTCAGGTCATAAACCGTCTCCGGAGCAATACTGGAGCGGTCATTGAGGGCACTAACCATGCGAACGGTACTCTCAGGGCCTCGCAGTCGGTCTCCAACATGCACATCGGATGCGAACGTCCAGCCGCGATCCCAGACGTACACGCGATGGCCTGCGGTACTGGTGAGATTGCCACCATCAGCGAAGGCGATATCCACCAACCGCTCGGTGTCGTGCTTGAACGTGGAACTCACCCGCTCCGCCCGGCTTTCGCCGGTATCCGGATCGGTCGAGAGGACCGTATCGCCTGAGCGAAGTGAGCTGATGGGCCGGTGAGATCCATCTGCCATCAGCACCCGAGTGTGTTCGGGAAAGCTGTTGCGAGTGCACACCGTGAGTGCATCCTCGACGACGAGGACTTCACGCTCGATGGCAGCCATCACTTCGGCGTCGAGCCCCAGGACTTTGAGCGCCTTGTAGGCATCCCCGATACCGAGCCCGGTGTGGAGGGAGGCATCAAGGGCCCGGAAGAGATCGACGGCCTCAGCAATCTTGGCCGGCGGTACGAACCAGCTGGCGGACCAAGCACAACCGCTGATGCTGCCCTTGGCGCATTCGACGAAGTCGTGCGTGAGCCCTTCCCACAGTGCTGCCAGGACCGCCTTGTCGACGATCTTCGTGATGTCCCAGTTGCTGAAGTGCTTCGTGACCTCGGCCGTCCGCTCGGTGGTGTTGCGACCGAGCCAGACGATGGCGTCCGCCGGGCACGTGGCCGCCGAGACATCGGCGCCCGCGTCCGGGGCGTTGCACAGGTAGAAGTCGATCGTGAGCTTGAAGTGCATCCGGAACTTCACGTCACAACCGCTGTTGCCCATGCCCAGAACGCAGTCGTTCAGGGGCTTGGGGTCCTCCAGCGGAGTGACTTCCTGCTTGGTGAACATGCCGGCGACGGCGGTGGCACCGCCGGTGTCGATGGTCCGGCGGGACTCCTGGTTCTCCGCCCGGGTCGCCGCGTCCTGGGCGTCCTTGGCGTCCTGCTGGGCACGAGTGGCCGCCTGCTCCGCCGTGGTGGCGTCGGTCTCCGCCTTGTCGGCGACACCACGTGCGGTGGACGCGTCGCTCTCGGCGTCAGAGGCAGCCTTGCGAGCCGAGCTCGCGCTCTGCTCGGCGGCGTCCGCCGAACTCCGGGCGTCGCTCGCGTAACCGCTCGCCTCGGTGGAAGCCGAGAGGGCAGCCGCCGCGTCGGCCGTCGCCTGGCGGTCGTACTCGATGGTGTTCGCCTCGGCCTTCTTCGCGGCCTTCGCCGCGTCCGCCGCTTCCTTGGCCGATGCCTGCGCCTTGGCCAGCGAGAGCAGGGCCTGAGCTGCGGAATCGGCAGCCTGAGCGGCAGCGGTGACCGCGGCCTTGGCGTCGGCGTCGGCCTGTGCGGCGAGCTTGGCGGCGTCGGCCGCCGCCTTCGCGGCCTGGTCGGCCTTGGCCTTGGCGACCGCCTGCTGCTGCTCGGCTGCCGTCTTGGCGGCCTGACCAGTCAGCACAGCGAGGCCGGCCGAGGAGTCGGTCTCCTTGTACGGCGAGCCCAGCTCGATGGCGTCGTTGGCCGGTTGGACCACCTGTGCCGCCGAGTCACGGGCCGCGAGCGAGGCCTGTGCGGTGGCATAGGCGAAGCCCGCTGCCTGGATCGAGGTCCCGCCCGCCGCGTTGGCCTCCGTGCGGGCGATGGCGGCATCGGCCTTGGCCTCGGCTGCCCTGGCCTGAGCCGTGTCGGCGAGCGCCTTGGCCGCCCGGACGTTCTGTGCGGCCGCCTCGGATGCCTCGATCGCGTCGGCGGCAGCTGCGTGCGCCTTCGTCACCGCCGCGTGTGTGACAGCCACGTCCCGCTGCGCGGCGTCGGACGCCGCCTTGGAACGCGCCGCAGCAGCTTCCGCCTTCGTCGCCGCCTCACGGGCATTGGCCGCCGCGCTGGTGGCATCATCCGCCGCCGCACGCGCGTTGGTCGCTGCCGTGGTCGCCTCATTGGCAGCCGTACGGGCCCGGGTCGCCGCATCGCGCGAGGCTTGGGCCGCGTCGGTGCTGTCGTCGGCGTCGGCCTTCGCCTCAAGGGCGTCGGCCTTCGCTGACAGGACATCCCGATTGCTTTCGGCTTCCGCAGCATTGTTGCGTGCCGTGGCCGCCTTCCCCTCGGCCGCCACCGCCGCGTCCTTCTTGTCGGCTGCCGTCTTGCCCGCCGCCTGTGCCTCGCTCAACTTCGACGCGGCAATGTCCCGTTGACCTTGCGCCTGCTTGTCGGCGGCAGCGGCCTTGGCCTGCTCGGTGGCCGCGATCTCCTTCTGTGCCTTGGCGTTGTCGCGCTCGGTCTCGGCGGTGGCCCGCTTGGCCTTGGCATCGGCTGCGGCGTCCTTGGCCGTCTTCTCGGCAGCCTCCGCCTTGGCCTGGGCGGCCTTGGCCTTGGTCGCGTTCTCGGCGGCCTTGGTGGCCTGAAGAGCGGCACCGTCGGCAGCGGCCTTGGCCTGGGATGCCGCCTCCTCTGCCGCCTTCCTCCTGAACTCCGCCTTGGACGCGTGTGCCTGCGTCATGGCCAGGGCATTCAGTGTCTTGCCGTCCGCAACCGACGCACGGGTCGCGTTCATCGCGGTCTCCGTGGCCTTGGAGGCGGCCAGGGCTGCGGCTGCCGACGCCTTGGTGATCTGGGCGGCCTGCTGCGCGTACATCAGGCCCCGGCCACGCGGTAGCCCGGCGGCGTCGGCGACGGCGTAGGCGGCCTGCTGGGCCGCATCCACCTTGGCTGCTTGGGTCTTTGCGTCCAAGGCTGCCCGTGAGGCGACGAACACCCGGCCGGTTGCGCGGGCCTGGGCGTTGCCGATACGTCTTTTGACCTCGGCGAATTGGTCCGCCTTGGGGTAGTCGTGATTCGTGTTCGGATCCTGCCCGGTCCAATAAGCCTGCCAGTACGTCAGTCGACTCGCGATCCTCGACTGAGCAATGGCCTCACCCATCGCCTGCGCGGCCACCTGAAGATTCTTATTGGCCTTGGCCTCGGCGTCGAGGATGTCGTCGCTCTGGCCCTTCTGGCCGGATATCTCCGCCTGCCATTCGGTGGACGCGATGGTCAGCTCAGGACCGAGAACCTTGTGCGGGTCGGGCGGGTTCGTGCTGGTGCAGGAGGCAAAGCGCGCCTTGAGGTTTTCGACGTCGATCCGGAACTCCAGCGAGCCCGGGTCAGGCGCAGTGGTAGGGAATCCGCCGTTCTGCAGGAAGATGCGGATGTCGTCCGCGTGATACTTGGGATTGATTGTCGAATCCGACATCTTCCCTTCCCAAGCAGCCCGATCGTCATAGTTGTCCGAGGACTCGGGGTAGTATCGCGCCTTGGCGATCTGAGTTGCCGCCTCGACAGATTCCTTGCTCGCCAGTGCAGCAGGATCCGAGTAGAAGTCTGACTGGTTCGCCCAGAACTGCGCTGCGAGCCAGCCACCATAACCGGTCTCGCTGAAGACAGTATCCAGGCGATCGGTCGGGTAGTTCGGCGTCCAGTCATTCCAGTTGAAGCTCACCTCCTTCGACCAGGCGGTGTAGCGGCTATCTGCATCGAGCAAATTGCCGTTGACCTCAGCCATTTTGACATCGGACCACTTCTGGTCCTTGTCGAACGCCAAGCTGAGCGGGGTGTGGTCCCAGAAGTTCGGGGCCGCAGCGGCATGCAACTCGGCATCGGTGCCGTGGAGGCCGGCCCGCGCCACCGCCTTCATCTCGGCGCCGCCCTTGCGCAGGACGAAGCCGAGCCTGCACTGGTCCTCACGGACCTGTGCCGCCGCGTTGAGATCGAATTGGTCAGGTGCGTCCGAGCTCGCTGCGGCCGAGTGGATGGCCGGGAGGGGTTGCACTCCACTGCCGGAGACAGTGACAGCCACCGAAGTGGCCAAGGCCGTGGCGGCTGCCAGTTTCGACCATTTGCCGAGGCGTCGGCGTCTGGTCCAGGGTGCGTTGATACGCATGTGGAATCAGCCTTCTGCTGGGTGGGGATAGGGGGAACGCCGCGCTCAGAAGAGGGTGTTGAAGCCTTCCCAACCACCGGTGCCGATCTGCACCCGGGGAGCAAAGGGGGCACTCGGGTTGCCAGTGCCCTTGAACAGCCACAGCGCTCCGGCCTTGTCGCTGGCGATCAAGTCGGCTTTGCCGTCACCGTCGTTGTCGCCGGTGGATGCCAGCAGGACGTACTGGTCCCAGCCCTTGCCCACAGTGATGCGGCTCCCCAGAGCCGAGTCCGCCACCGCGTTGCCCGTGCCCGGGTAGATGTAGAGCGTGCCGTCGGTGCCGCGTGCTATGAGGTCGGCTTTGCCGTCACCGGTGTAGTCGCCCCGGCCGACCAGACGGTCCATTCCGTTCCAGCCACCACTCCCGATCCTGATCCTTGCCTCCAACTGCCCGTCGGCACGACCTTGGTAGAGCCAAAGCTGTCCGGCGGCGTCCCGCCCGATCAGATCGGGCTCGGCGGTACCACCCATGTTCCCCACCGAGACCAGGAGATTGAACATGTCCCAGCCGCCACCGATGAGCTTGGTGTCGTTGCCGCGCTCGGCGGTGTAGTAGAGGTTGCCGTTCATCCGGTAGTAGAGGTCATTGCCCGTACCGTTGGCCGACACATTCGCCTGCACGATGGCCGTCATGTCGCCGAACCCACCGCCCATGTCCACCCCGGCATTGACGCCGCCGTTGCCCGACGGCTCATAGTCGACGAGATGGCCATTGGTCTTCCGCCCGAACAGCGGGAACATTTGCGGGGTTTGAGCTGGGGGATCGGCCGCGTTGGGCTTCTGGGCCGCTGTCTCGGCCGTCCGGCCCCCGATGGCTGGAAGGGTCGATCTCGCTACCAACACCGCAACAACGGCTATAGCGAAAGCCGTCGCGTACACCACCGCCCGGCGGACCGAGCGACTGACTGAACTCAGCATGAAGAAAGGGCTCCTCACAGGGGTCACGAGCGCAGACATGCACGTGGGCACGCCAAATAGCTCGTTGCCTCCCCCATGAATGCCCCCGCGCCGGGTCCACGACCGCAGCACCCGTCACTCTAGTGAAGGTTGCGAATTTCTGTGAAGGTTATTTGAGCCACCTGTGAAGGTAGTGATGAAAATGAGACGACCGTGGCCCGCACCGAGATCGGTGCGGGCCACGGCCTAACTGCGGCTCCCGGATGGGTCTTTGAATGGTGGACGGCTACTCGGGGTTGCCGTCCGTGATGTAGTTCTGGAGGCCCGGGACCGTCAGGGTGCCGCCGAACTGGCCGGCCTGGTGGACCGTCGCGTTGGTGAAGAAGACGTACGGGATGTTCAGCGGGGGCGGGGTCTGCGGGCTGAACGTGATCGGGATGAGGCCGAAGAGGTTGCCCTTCAGCTCCTCCGTGTACATCGTCACGGTGCCGTTGCGGATCGTCGACTCGGAGCCCGCGCGCGCCTTGACGTGGGCGGTCGTCGGCTTGCCGTTGAGCTCCGGGCCGTACACCAGCTGGTGCAGGTTGTCGATGTCCACCGACTTCGCCGTGAACTTGAGGACCTTCTTGACCTTGCCGCCGCCCGTCTTGACCTCGACGATGCCCTCGTAGTTCAGGCCGCTCAGGGTCAGCTTCGACGTCTTGAGGATCCACGGCTGGTCCGGCAGCAGCGGGACCTCCGACGCGAGCTTCGCGTTGGCGAGCGCCTTCGGGTCGGCCGTCGGACACGGGAAGGGCTGCTTGGCGCCGTCGGGGACGTTGGTGTCCTTCTTGACGTCCAGGCCCTTCGCACCGGGCGCCAGGTCCTCGACCTTCTGGCCCGCCTGGTTGGCCGCGTCACGGATCGCCTGCGCCGCCTGGTCGGTGGCGGTCGTCACGGGCGACTTGGTGGTGGGCTTCTTGGTGGGCGTGCTCGGCGTCGACGCCTTGGTGGACGGCGTGGTCGTCGGAGCCGTGGACGTAGACGGCTTCGGGGTCACCGGCGTCGACGACTGGCTCGGGTGTACGCCCAGGATGTCGCCCAGTACGTCCCCCAGCCCCAACGGGTCCAGCGGGTTGGTGGACTTGGTCGGCGTCGGGTCCGAGGTCGGCTTGGTGGCGGGCGCCTGCGAGGTGGCGGGCTTCGGCTGCGTCTGGGACTGCGTCTTCGCCGCCGACGGGCTCTCGGTGGGAGTCGGCTCGGCGGGCTTCTTGTCCGCCGTCCCGGACGGAGAAGGCGTCGGCGTGCTCGACTTGCTCGACGACGGGCTCGGCGACTTCGACGGGCTCGCCGACGCGCTCGGCTGGTCGGAGCGGGTCACACACGGGCCGGGCGCGAACGGGATGTCCGTCTTGTCGTCGGCCATCGCGAGCTTGGGCGTGAGGCTCATCCCGACGAACATGGCCGTCGGCATGGCGGCCAGCGCCATCGCCTTGCCCGCGGGCATGTGCAGCTTCGTGAAGAGCGACTTCCTCGGGGCCGCATGGCGCGGCCCGCCTCTCTCACGGGAGTTGTCGCCTCCGGTCGAGTTCAGCTGCGTCTCGTCACCCCGCACTGTTCCTCCCGCCATTGGCGTCGACTGTCGTTTCGGTGACGGCCGTTCCGGACTCCTCCTCGCGCGGGCCGGGGACGGTCTGACCGTCCGGCTCATCGTCCGAGGGGTCGGCGGCCTTGGCGTGCCGGTCACGCCGCTTCGGCTTCGCCGGCACCCACGACAGCGCGAGGGCGCCGCCGAACAGGGCGAGCAGGAAGCCCATCAGGAAGCCGCCGATGTTGGCGACGGGCAGGGAGATCAGCGCGAGCAGGATCGCGGCCACGCCGGCAAACACCCGCACGGGCCGGTGGTACCACATCGTCAGGCCGAGCGTGATGAGCAGTACGCCGATGATCAGCGAACCCGCGCCCGCCGTCGTCGACATGGCCAGCGTGATGTTCCCGAGGTGGATATTGGCGTACGGGAAGTACGCGATGGGCACCCCGCCCGCCATGGTGAACAGGCCCGCCCAGAACGGACGGCTGCCCCGCCAGGCCCGGAAACGAAGCCGCCAGTAGGTGAAACCGCGGGAACCGGTGGTCTCGGCGCTCATGGAAAACAGCTCCCTGGTACCGCTGTTGCTGTGAGAAAGATGGTGATACCGGTGGCCGCGGGCGGCGTCCGCCCCCGGCCACCGGAGAGTCCGCCTAGTGGGACAACTGGCACTCGTTGGCGCCGGTGGACAGGCGGATCTTGAGGCCGCTCAGCTTGAAGCTGCCCGCTGTGGTCGCCCACGCACGCTGCTCGACCCGCTTCAGGGTCGCGTGATCGGCGCGCTGCGCGAAACCGTAAGGGTTCGACTTGGGCGTCGCGTTGCCCTGCATCTTCGTCTTGCCGTTGGTCGTACCCTCGCCGGCCGCGACACCGATGTCGATGTTCTTGAACTCGGCGTCGGTGTCGAGCTGGGACACATCGAGGTAGATGTTGTCCGCCTTCACCGGCTCGCTGCCGCCGCCCGCGTTGATCGTCATCGTGATGTTGCCGAAGAACGGAACCTTCGGCGTCACGACGGACTGGCACATGTTGTAGATCTCGGCGTGGCTGAAGCCCGACACCACGACAGGGTGCGCGGCCTTGTTGCCGTCGAGGTCCGTGCCGGTGGCGATCGACCCGTACTGAAGGAGGTCGTCACCTTCCAACCGGTCCGCCGTCACCTTGAAGTCAACGCCGGAAACACTGAACGACGCCGCGAGGGCACCCTGGGCGAGCCCGATGCCTATCGCCGCCGTGGCGGCCACGCTCGGCACCATGACCAGAGCGAACCGCTTCCATCTGGTCCCGCCACGTACTTGGGACTCCATGACTTTCCTCCTTCTCGGACGTACATCTCCGGGACGGACCCTCGCAGGCTGTCCAGGGATGGGAGAAGTGCTACGTCCTCGGGAAGGAGAGCGCCCGAGTCTTCAGGCGCTTACCGCGTCCGAATCACCGGCGATCACCCCCGAGCGACAACCACTGGTCGCGCCTGACGCATCACGCACAACCTGCTGGACAGGCTCCGCCGTACGGCAGAGACCCCCCTGTCCACGGTCGGCGTCACTGGCCGCCGGCCGACTCGGTGGGGACCCAGGAAACGCGCAGCGCCGAGTGGCTGTCGGGCTGGTGCGTTATTGGACCGAGCGTGGCCGATCGTTGTCCATTCGGAGGAGGGGCGCAAGGGGGTTCGTTACTTGCCAGTAACGGAGGGATAACCGTGGCGCGACAGCCCGGCATCGCGTGGCCACACTTCGTGCCCCCAAGTCACCGGACAGAAGCGGAAATAGACGTCTCAATGCGGACGTAAGAAGCAGTTCAATTTACTGCGAGTAACAGCGACCGCGTTTACCAAGTTTTGGTAAAACGCGGTCGCCGGATGTCTCCGTGTCGCCAAATCGTCAGCGGCGTACCGCCGGTTCACGAGTGTCACGCGGGCCGGGCACGTGCGGCGCACATGTGCCGCTCGGCCGATCCACGACCAGCTCAGGACAGGGACGTCAGAACAGCACCCGCGCCAGCGCGCCCCGCGCCGCCGTCACCCGCGGGTCCTCCGCGCCGACGACCTCGAACAGTTCGAGAAGGCGCAGGCGCACCGCGTTGCGGTCCTCGCCCGCCGTGACGCGGACCGTCTCGACGAGTCGGCCGAACGCGTCCTCGACATGGCCGCCCACCAGATCCAGATCCGCCGCGGCGATCTGCGCGGTGACGTCGGTGGGCTTCTCCGCCGCGTCCTTGCGGACCTGCGGCACGTCCATCCCCTGGACGCGGCGCAGCAGTTCGGCCTGGGCGAGGCCGAGCTTGGCCTCGGGATGGCCGGGGTCGTCGGCCAGTACGTTCTTGTACGCCTGGACGGCGCCGGCCAGATCGCCGGAGTCGAGGGCCGTCACGGCCGCTTCGAGCAGGGCGTCGTACGGGCCCGCCGGGACCGGGGCGTCGGCGACGTCGGTCGCGGACGCGTCGGCGTCGACCGCGATACCGGTGAGGCCGAAGCGCTCCTCCGCGACCTGGATCAGCTGGTCCAGGGTCTCGCGGATCTGCTGCTCCGGGGCCGCGCCCTGGAAGAGCGGCAGCGCCTGTCCCGCGACCACCGCGAAGACGGCCGGGATCCCCTGGATCCCGAACTGCTGCATCAGCATCTGGTTGGCGTCGACATCGATCTTGGCGAGGAGGAAACGGCCGTTGTACTCGACGGCGAGGCGTTCGAGGAGCGGGCCGAGCTGCTTGCACGGCTCGCACCACTCGGCCCAGAAGTCGATGACGACCGGCACCTCGGCGGAGCGCTGGAGGATGTCGCGCTCGAATCCGGCCTCGTCGACATCGATCACGAGGGCCGACGGGGGTACCGCCGCGCTCCCGCCCTGCCGGGCGGCCTCGGCGCGCGCCTGCTCCGCCTTGACCTTGGCCTCACCGGCCGCCTTCACCGCGGCGAGGTCGACGACGCCGCTCATGGACATGTTCCTAGGCTGCATGCGTACATCCTCCCCCTTCCGCGCACGGCTGTGGTGAATCCGGTGGCAGGATCCGGGCCCATCCATGGCCCCCCGCCGGTTTGCGAGGCACACGGACGAGCTCGGTCCGGCTCGGCACCCGGTCCCCACCCGGTGCCTGGCGGCGTCCGGTCCCCACCGGACGCCTCATGTGGTTGTCGCTCAATGACCGCTCAAAGTCTTTCGCTACGAGCCGTAGCGTAACTGGAGCGGGTCGACTCCGTCCTCTCGTACGCCGTGATCTGCCCCACAGCGGGCCCTGTGGCGGAGCCCCTGGCGCATTCCCTACCGGCCGGTATGGTCGTGCGTCATGTGTTCCCAATCCAGCCCCGGCAGAACCGCGCGCCCCGGTCGCCCCCGCAGCACCGAGGCCGACGCGGCGATCCTGCTGGCGACCCGGCAGGCGCTGGTCGAGCTGGGCTGGTCCAAGCTGACGATGGGGGACGTGGCGACCCGCGCGGGCGTCGCCAAGACGACGCTGTACCGGCGCTGGGCGGGCAAGAACGAGCTGGTCGTGGACGCGGTCGCGGTCCTCTTCGACGAGCTGGAACTGCCCGACCTCGGCAGCCTCGCGGCGGACGTGGAGGGCGTGGTGCTCCAGTTCGCCTCGATCCTGGAACGGCCCGAGACGAAGACCGCGCTGATGGCGGTGGTCGCCGAGTCCACCCGCGACGACGCCCTGCGCGGCCGTATCCGCTCCGCGATCGTCGACCGCCAGAAACGGCTCGTACTGATCGGCCGCGAGCGGGCGCAGGTGCGGGGCGAACTCCCTTACGAGGACGACCCCGCCACCTCCGCGCGCCACGCCGACCTCATCTTCGACGTGGTCGCGGGCGCGGTGGTCCACCGCGCTCTGGTCAGCGCGGAGCCGGTCGACGCGGAGTGGGCCCGCGACTTCACCCTCCTGGTGTGCACGGGGTTGACGGCGACGGCCTAGGCGGCCCGCGGGCATGTAGTTCGCCTGCGGGCCGTAGTGGGTTGCTCGCGCAGTTCCCCGCGCCCCCTTTGGCCCCCACCCCGCCCCTTCCCGAAAGCCCTTGGCGGGCAGCCGGGTTCGTCGGCTGCGAGCCGTCTGTGGCTGATCGCGCAGTTCCCCGCGCCCCTAAATACCTAGGGGCGCGGGGAACTGCGCGACAAGCCCCCACCGGTCCGCAGCCGAACAGATCCCCCGGAGGCCACGCGGCGGAGCCGCAAATGTCACAGCGGGAAGGGGCGGGGAGGGGCCTCCAAACTCACACCGCATACCGCCCCGGCGCGAACACCCCCAAGTTCCCCTCCACCCACTCCGACGTCCGCTTCAGCCCCTCCTCCAGGGACACCTCCGGCTCCCAACCCGCCCACTCCCGCGCCCGAGTGTTGTCCGAAAGCAGACGTTCCACCTCGCTGCCCGAGGGCCGCAGACGCGCCGGGTCGACCACGACACGCGCGTCGCGCCCCGACGCCGCGATCAGCGCAGACGCCAGGTCGCCGATCGAAATCTCGCGGCCGGTGCCGAGGTTCACCACCTCCCCCAGCGCCCGGTCGCACGACGCCACCGCCAGGAACCCCCGCGCGGTGTCCGTGACGTACGTGAAGTCGCGCGTCGGCGAAAGTGAGCCGAGGCGGATCTCCCGTGCGCCCGCGTGCAGTTGGGCCAGGATCGTCGGGATCACGGCCCGCGCCGACTGCCGCGGCCCGTACGTGTTGAACGGCCGCACCACCGTCACCGGCAGCTCGAACGCGTGCCAGTGCGACAGCGCCATCATGTCCGCGCCGATCTTCGAGGCGGAGTAGGGGGATTGGGGCTGGAGCGGGTGGTCCTCGCCGATCGGGGCGGTCAGCGCGGTCCCGTACACCTCGCTCGTGGAGGTGTGCACAAGACGCCGCACCGCATGCCGGCGGCACGCCTCCGCGATGTTCTCGGTGCCGACCACGTTCGTCTGCACGTACGCACCCGGCGAGTCGTAGCTGTACGGAATGCCGATCAGGGCGGCGAGGTGGAAGACCGTGTCGCAGCCCGCGACCGCGTCCGAGACCCGGCCCGCGTCGCGTACGTCGCCCGCGATCATCTCGACCGCCGGGTGGTCGAGCAGATGCGCGAGGTGGCCCTTCTCCGCGTACGGCTTGTAGTGCACCAACGCCCGCACCCGCGCGCCCTGTTCGACCAGCAGGTCGACGAGCGTCGAGCCGATGAACCCCTCGGCCCCGGTGACCAGGACCGTCCGGTTGTTCCAGTTGCTCATGCTGCGTGCTCCTTCTTGTACGAGAGGGTGTACGGGGTGGTGCGTGCCGCGAGTTCGATGACCTTCGCCGCGAGCAGTTCCGCCGCCCGGGCGTGCGTGCCGGGGTCGGCCGCGCCGCTCATCGCGGCGAGCCGGGCCGGGTCGGCGAGCAGCGGCTCGACGAGCGCGGCGAGGCGTTCGGGCGTGGTCTCGGCGTCCGGCAGCAGCAGCCCGGCGCCCGCGTCGGAGAGCACGCGCGCGTTGTGCGTCTGGTGGTCGCCGGGCGCGTGCGGATACGGGACGAGCACCGATGGCACGCCCGTGGTGGCGAGTTCCGCGACGGTCGCCGAACCTGCGCGGCAGACCACCAGATCGGCCGCCGCGTACGCCAGGTCCATCCGGTCGAGATACGGCACGGCCCGCGCGCCCCACAGCCCGGTGAGCCGCCGCCGGGTCTCGTCGAGGGCGGCGGGCCCGGTCTTGATGATCAGGTGGACGTCGTCACGGCCGTGCCAGCGCTGGGCCAGCCCGACGGCCGCCTCGGTGAGCCGGGCCGCGCCCAGGCTGCCGCCGTTGACGAGTACGAGACGCGCGCCGGGCGGGACGTCGAGGGCGCGGCGGGCCTCGGCGCGCATCGTGGGCCGGTCCATCCGGGCCAGCGCTGCCGAGATCGGCATCCCGGTGGTGATGGCGTCCGCGCCGCCGGTCAGATGCGCCCGGCTGCGGTCGAAGGCGACCGCGATGTTCCGGGTGAGCCGGGCCGCGAACTGGTTGGCCCGCCCCGGCACCGCGTTGGACTCATGGATGAGGCTGGGCAGTCCGGCGAGTCTGGCGCCGACGATGACGGGCGCGCTGGGATAGCCGCCCATCCCGACGGCGACGTGCGCGCCCTGCGCCCGCAGGATCGCGCGGCACTGCGCGCCCGACTTCAGCAGCGCTGCGGGGAGCAGATACCGCCGGGCGCCGAGCGCCGGGTCGAAGGGGATCATGTCGACGGTGTGCAGCCGGTGTCCGGCGCCGGGGATCAGCTCGGTCTCCAGGCCCCGGTCCGTACCGACGAAGGAGATCACCGCGTCCGGGACGGCCCGGCGCAGCGCCTCGGCGAGCGCGAGCCCGGGATAGATGTGGCCGCCGGTGCCGCCCGCACCGATCACGACGGAGAGTGGTGTGCGCATGGCCGAAACGTTCGCGGGGTGGCTTAAGAGGCTTCTAAGAGCGCCCTTTGGCACTCTTTGCCCATGAGCAGCAGCCCCATGAGCAGCGGTCCCGCAGGCAGCGGCCCCCAGAACGGCGGCCCCGCCCCCGCCCGGCCCCCCGTCCGTATCCTCGTCGTCGACGACGAGCCGGAGGTGCGGGCCGCCGTCGAGGACGGGCTCGCGGTCGAGGGGTACGAGGTGCGGGGCGCCGCCGACGGCCTCGCGGCGCTCTCCGAGATCGGCTCCTGGCAGCCGGACGCGGTCGTCCTCGATGTGATGATGCCGGTTCTGGACGGGCTGGCCGTCTGCCGTCAGCTGCGGGCGATGGGCGACCGCACTCCCGTCCTCGTCCTGACCGCGCTCGACTCGGTGAGCGAGCGCGTCGACGGCCTGGAGGCGGGCGCGGACGACTACCTCGTCAAGCCCTTCGCGCTCGACGAACTGGTCGCGCGCGTACGGGCGTTGCTGCGCCGGGCCGCGCCCGACCAGCCCGAGCCGGAGCAGCTGTCGTTCGCGGATCTGGTGGTCGACCCGGCGACCCGCACCGGCCACCGCGCCGGGCGCCCGCTGGAGTTCAGCCGCACCGAGTTCGCCCTGCTGGAACTGCTGATGCGCCACCCGGGCCAGGTCCTGCCGCGCGAGATGATCCTGGAGATCGTCTGGGGCCGCGACTTCGGCCCGGACTCCAACTCCCTCGCGGTGTACGTGGGTTATCTGCGCCGCAAACTGGAGGCGGGCGGCGAGCCGCGCCTGGTCCACACCGTCCACGGCGTCGGCTACCGGCTGGACACCCCGTGAGCGCGCGGCGCAGGCTCGGCGCCCGCTGGCGGCGCCATCGCCCGCTGCGCACGCGTCTGGCGGTTGCTGCCTCGGCGGCGGTGGCACTGGTCGCGCTCGGCGTCTGCGCGGCCGCGTTCTTCGTGATCCGTTACGAGCTGTTCCATCAACTCGATCTGAACCTCACCCAGTCCGCGACCCTGGCCGCCCAGCAGAACCGGGGCGAGGCACCCGGCGTGCTCAACGGCGAGTGCCGCTTCCTCTCCGCCCCGGCCTGCGCCCAGATCGTCCCGGCCGACCGGGCGAAGGACCCCGCGCGGCCGTATCTGCTGCCGGTCCCGCCGCAGGCCCGCGAGGTCGCGGCCGGGCAGCGCCGCCCGTACTTCACCAACATCACCCTCTCCGGCCACCCCGCGCGCATGCTCACCACCGGCCTGCCGCGCGGCGAGGCGTTGCAGGTCGCCCTGCGCGCCGACACGGTGGAGCAGGGCGTACGGCAGGCGGCGCAGCTGCTCACCGGGGTCGGGGCCACCGGGGTGCTGCTCGCGGCCGGGCTCGGCTACTGGGTCTCGCGCACCGGCCTCGCCCCGGTCGCCCGGCTCACCGCGACCGCCGAGCACATCGCGGCGACGCGGGACCCGAGCCATCGCATCGAGCTGCCGCCGGGACCGGCCCGCAAGGAGGACGAGGTGACCCGGCTCGCCGCGTCCTTCAACACGATGCTGGGCGAGCTGGAGCAGTCGGTGACGGCCCAGCGCCGGCTCGTCGCGGACGCGTCCCACGAGCTGCGTACGCCGCTCACCGCGCTGCGTACGAACGCCGAACTCCTCGCGCGGGCCGATCGTCTGACGGATGCTCAGCGCACTCGGGCGTCGTCTGCGCTCGGGCGTCAGATCCGGGAGGTGACCGTGATGGTGAACGACCTGATCGACCTTGCGCGGGACGAGGAACCGACCCCGCTCCTGGAGCAGGTCCGGCTCGCGCCTCTGGTCGCGCACACCGTGGACACGGCGCGTGCGCACTGGCCCGCGACGCCGTTCCGGCTCGATCTGACGGATGCGGCCGCCACTGTTCCCGGGGTTCCGGCCCGGCTCGCCCGGTTGCTGTCCAACCTGCTGGACAACGCGGCGAAGTTCAGCCCGGCGGGCGCGCCTGTCGAAGTGGTCCTGTCTGACCGGGAGTTGGCGGTACGGGACCATGGGCCCGGCATCGCCGAGGAGGATCTGCCGTACGTCTTCGACCGCTTCTATCGGGCCGACCGGGCGCGTGCGTTGCCCGGGTCGGGCCTGGGGCTGGCCATGGCCCGTCAGATCGCCCGGGCGCATGGGGCGGAGCTGACCGCCGGGAACGCGCCGGGCGGGGGTGCGGAGTTTCGCGTGACGTGGCCGTCGTAGCCCTGCGGGCCGGTTGCCGCCTGCGGCGGGCGATTCCCCACCCCGCCCCTTCCCGAAAGCCCTGGGCGGGCGGCCGGGGTCTTCGGCTGCGAGCCGGTGGGGGCTGAGCGCGCAGTTCCCCGCGCCCCTTAATGGGCCCGAAGGGCCCTCCTAGGGGCGCGGGGAACTGCGCGCTCAGCCACAGTCAACCCGCGCCTAGAACCCCGCCGGCTCCGTATACACGCCCCACTCGTCGCGCAGCACCCCGCAGATCTCGCCCAGAGTCGCCTCCGCGCGCACCGCGTCGAGCATCGGCGCGATCATGTTCGAGCCGTCGCGCGCGGCGGCCAGCATCGAGTCGAGCGCAGAACGAACCGCCGCCTCGTTCCGGCCCGCCTTGCGGTCGCCCAGGACGCGGACCTGCTCGCGCTCCACCTCGTGGCTGACCCGCAGGATCTCCAGGTCACCGGTGACAGACCCGTGGTGGACGTTGACGCCCACGACCCGCTTGTCGCCCTTCTCCAGGGACCGCTGGTACTGGAACGCCGACTCCGCGATCTCCCCGGTGAACCAGCCGTCCTCGATCCCGCGCAGGATGCCCGAGGTGATCGGGCCGATGGGGTGCTGCCCGTCGGGGTGCGCCCGGGTGCCCCGCTCCTTGATCTGGTCGAAGATCTTCTCCGCGTCCGCCTCGATGCGGTCGGTGAGCTGCTCCACGTACCAGGCGCCGCCCAGCGGGTCGGCCACATTGGCCACACCCGTCTCCTCCATGATCACCTGCTGCGTCCGCAGGGCGATCTCGGCCGCCTGCTCGCTCGGCAGGGCCAGGGTCTCGTCCAGGGCGTTGGTGTGCAGCGAGTTCGTGCCGCCGAGGATGGCGGACAGCGCCTCCACCGCCGTACGGACGACGTTGTTGTACGGCTGCTGCGCGGTCAGCGAGACACCGGCGGTCTGGGTGTGGAAGCGCAGCCACTGCGCCTTGTCGGACTTCGCCCCGTACACCTCCTTCATCCACCGCGCCCAGATCCGGCGCGCGGCCCGGAACTTGGCGATCTCCTCGAAGAAGTCGAGGTGGGCGTCGAAGAAGAAGGAGAGGCCGGGAGCGAAGACATCGACATCGAGCCCACGGCTGAGTCCCAGCTCCACGTAGCCGAAACCGTCCGCCAGCGTGTACGCCAGCTCCTGCGCGGCCGTCGCGCCCGCCTCGCGGATGTGGTACCCGGAGACCGAGAGCGGCTTGTACGCGGGGATGCCCTGCGCGCAGTGCTCCATCAGGTCGCCGATGAGGCGCAGATGCGGCTCGGGCTGGAAGAGCCACTCCTTCTGCGCGATGTACTCCTTGAAGATGTCCGTCTGGAGCGTGCCGTTGAGGATCGCCGGGTCGACGCCCTGGCGCTCGGCGGCAACCAGGTACATGCAGAAGACCGGGACGGCCGGGCCGCTGATCGTCATGGACGTGGTGACGTCACCGAGCGGGATGTCCTTGAACAGGACCTCCATGTCGGCGGCCGAGTCGATGGCGACACCGCAGTGCCCGACCTCGCCCAGCGAGCGCGGGTCGTCGGAGTCGCGGCCCATCAGGGTCGGCATGTCGAAGGCGACCGAGAGACCGCCGCCGCCCGCCGCGAGGATCATCTTGTAGCGCTCGTTGGTCTGCTCGGCGTTGCCGAACCCGGCGAACTGCCGGATCGTCCACGTACGCCCCCGGTAGCCGGTGGCGTGCAGCCCGCGCGTGTACGGGTACTCGCCGGGCCACCCGATCCGCTCGAAGCCCTCGTAGGTGTCGCCGGGGCGAGGGCCGTAGACCGGCTCGACCTCGTCCCCGGAGAGCGTGGTGAAGTCCGCGTCCCGCTTGCGGGCCTTGTCGTAACGGGCCTGCCAGCGACGGCGGCCTTCCTCGATGGCGTCAGCGTCCATACCCCGAATTTACTAGGACGTCCTAGTAAATGTCGATGGCCGACCGCCCACGGTTCTCCGTGGGCGGTGGGGTTACGCCTTGGCCGCGACCGGCGCCGAGTCCGTGACCAGGGCCTCTACCTCACGGGAGACCTTGCGCTCGACGAAAAACGCGGCGGTGGGAATCGTGCCGGCGAGCAGGACCCAGAGCTGCTTCCCGACCGGCCACTTCGCCTTGGACCCCAGATCGAAGGCGACCACGAGGTAGATCACGTACAGCCAGCCGTGCGCGATGCCCACGATCTTGGTGAAGTCCGCGGCACCGTTCATGTCCAGCACGTACTTGGCGATGACGCCCAAGGTCAGCAGGACGAGAAGGACACCCGTGATGTAGGCCATCGCCCGGTACCGGGTCAGCACGCTCTTTTTCATGCCTACGAGCGTAACGGCCGCACGAATGCGATCTTGGCCGGGCCCCTGTCAGCTCTTGGCCGGGCCCCTGCTGCCGCTTTTGCCTTTAGGGGCGCGGGGAACTGCGCGACCAGCCCAAGACGGCCCGCAGGCGAAAGCGCACCCCCGACTACTCGTCCTCGAAATCCCGCGCAGCAACCCGAAGGGGCCTCAGCAGGGCGAAAATCTCGCCGCACTCCTCCGAGTCGTACACCCCCAGCCCGAAGTCCATCTCCATCAGATCCCGCGTCGCGTTCTCCACGACCTCGCGACCCTTGTCCGTGATGGACGCGAGCGTGCCCCGCCCGTCGTTCGGATTGGGCCGCTTGTCGACGAGCCCCGACCGCACCAGCCGGTCGACGGTGTTCGTCACCGACGTCGGATGGACCATCAACCGCTCGCCGATCTTCGACATCGGCAACTCCCCCGCCTTGGAGAAGGTGAGCAGCACCAGCGCCTCGTACCGCGCGAACGTCAGCCCGTACGGCTTCACCACCGCGTCGACCTCCGCGAGCAGGATCTGATGCGCGCGCATGATCGAGGTGATCGCGCCCATCGAGGGCACCGGCCCCCACCGCTGCTGCCAGAGTTCGTCGGCGCGGGCGATGGGGTCGAACGGGAGGCTGAGGGGCTTCGGCACGCGTCGACCTTACCGACTGGTCACATGCCGGTCAGCCCCGTCTCACACTTCGGCCCGCGTACGACCCGTGGCGCTCCACTGCGGACGGTGACCGTTATGTCACGATTGTCGCTGTCCCGTGTACGCCCGTGACCCCGAGGGGCCGAATGTCCCGGCACATCTCCCGGCCCGGCGGCCTGCTCGCCGCCGTCGCCCTCCTCGCCCTCGCCGTCGGCTGCTCCGGCTCCGCCGACCCGAGCCCCGGCACCGCCACCCCCGCCGGTCAGGGGCGGTCCTCCGGCGAGGGCGCCGAGCCCGCTCCCGGGGGCCCGTTCTGGGTGGACCCGGACAGCAGCGCGGCCAAGCAGATCAAGATCTGGGAGGGCGAGGGCCGTACGGCCGACGCCGAGGCGCTGCGGCGGATCGCGGACCGGCCGACGGCGCTCTGGGCCGCCTGGGACGACCCGCGGCCCGGCATCCGCGCCGCGGTCGCGGGCGCCGCCAAGGACCAGCGGACGATCCTGCTGGTGGCGTACAACATCCCGCACCGCGACTGCGGCGGTCTCTCGGCGGGCGGCGCCCCGGACGTGGCCGCGTACCGCACCTGGTACGGCATGTTCGGCGAGGCGATCGGCGACGCGAAGGCGATCGTGGTCCTGGAGCCGGACGCGGTGGCCCACATGGTCGACGGCTGCACCACCCCCGAGCACTGGGACGAGCGCTACCAGCTGCTCAACGAGGCGGTCGACCACTTCAAGAAGCTGCCCAACACCAAGGTCTACCTGGACGCGGGCAACCCGGCCTGGATCCCCGACCCGACCAAGCTCGTCGAGCCGCTGACCCGCGCCGGGGTCGCCCGGGCCGACGGGTTCGCCCTGAACGTCTCCAACTTCCAGACCGACGACGCCGTACGCGCGTACGGCACGAAGGTCTCCCAGGGCCTCGGCGGCAAGCACTTCGTCGTCGACACCAGCCGCAACGGGGCGGGGCCGCTGCTCGACGGCCGCGACCAGGCGTGGTGCAACCCGCCGGGCCGCGCCCTGGGCACGCCGCCGACCGCCAGTACCGGGTTCCCGCTGGTCGACGCGTATCTCTGGATCAAGCGGCCCGGCGACTCGGACGGCACCTGCCGGGGCGGCCCGGCGGCGGGCGCCTGGTGGCCGGATTACGCGCTGGGTCTTGCCCGCCGCGCGAAAACGTAAAACCCTCAGTCCACCAGCAGCCACTTGGCCTCCGACGGCGTCCCCTCCGTGTCCGTGACGAAGAGCATGTACCAGCCGGGCGGCACCAGGGCCTTGTCGCGCGGCACCGTCACCGTCACCGAGTTGCGGTCCTTGGTCAGACCCACGTCGATCGAGCGCTGCTCGACGTCGGTGGTGTGGGTGACCGCGCTCGGCCGCATCAGGCGCGCCTTGGCGATCCGCTCGGGGTGCTCGGCCTTGAACGTGGCCCGCCGGTCCTGGCCGACCGCCTCCGGGCCGTCGCCGAGCACGGGCCGCTTCTCCTTGTCCCGGTAGAGGTACGGCGGGGTGTAGACCTCCATGCGCTGCTCGAACCTGCCGAGCTTGGTGTTGTCCTTGTCGCCGAAGAGCGAGTCGGAGCCGAAGGTGGCGACCCGGCCGTCGGGCAGCAGCAGCGCCTCGGAGTGGTAGTTGCGGCCCACCGTGGGGTCGGCGGCCTCGCGGAAGGCGTTGGCCCGGGGGTCGTAGAACTGGGCCTTGAGGATGTTGCTGCCGCCGCGCCCCCGGTAGTCCTCGGAGCCGCCGCTGGTGAAGACCGAGTCGTCGGGAAGGATGACGCTGTTCAAATACCGTGTGCCCTGCGGGAGTTCGGGCCCGGTCTTGAACGCGGGGCTGTTCTCCTTGAGGTCGATCAACGCGGTGCGCGGTGTGGACTTCTCGGATTCACCGACCCCGCCGCCACCGAGGATCATGAACTTCTGGTTCTGGGCCGGCGGGAGCAGCAGGGAGCTGGCCGTCTCGGTCTGGTCGTGGTCGCCGAGGCCGTCGATCTTCTTGAAGGTGTTGGTCGTCACGTCCCACAGGCCCGGCTCGCGGCCCTTGTCGGCCGGTCCGTAGCCCGCGTTGGCGCCGGAGTAGAAGAGCTTGCCGCTCTTGGTGAGGAAGAGCGAGGGGTACGTGGGGAAGTAGCGGAACGGCCCCTTGCCCCACTTCTTGGTCTTCGGGTCGTAGATCTCGTTGTCGCCCGCGAGGATCGTCCCGACGTCGTCGAGCCCGGAGACGGCGAGCACCTTGCCGTCCTGGAGGGTGGTCAGCGTCGGGTACCAGCGCGCCTGCTGCATCGGCGCGACGGGCACGTACTTCTCGGCCTTGGGGTCGAACTCGTAGGCCGCCCGGATCCCCTGGAAGTCCTGCTTCTCCATGGTGATCTTCTCGGCCAGCCCGTACGTGTTGTCGGCGTCGTGGCCCTTGAGGCCCTCGATCTCGTACTGGGCCTGGTCGGTGGCGACCGATTTCGGGCCGTCGGCGACCGCCTCCACGAAGACCCGCGCCTCGGCGGCGGTGACCTTGGTCTTCCAGGGCTTCATCTGGCCGGTCGCGAAGTAGCTGACTTCGAACTCGCGCTTGGCCTTCGGCACGGTCACGTCGAACTTCGCCACGTACTCGACGCCGGACGGGGAGCGGAACTTGGTCCCCTTCTTGATGGTGACGTCCTTCTCCGGGTTCTCGTTCTTGACGCGCATGCCGCCCGCGGCCCGCTTCACATGGCCGTCCAGGACCTCGTAGCGCGCGGTGCCGCCCGCCACCAGGAGCCTGCCGTCCGGCAGTTGGGCGTGGCCGCCGCAGAAGAAGTCCTCGGGGGTGTGGACCTTCTTGAAGGTGTTGTCCTTCGGGTTCCACAGCACGGTGTCGAAGGAGCCCGCGTCGAACTTCTCCTGCTTGTTGCCGGAGCCCGCGATGATGAGGACCTTGCCGGTGTGCAGCAGGGCCGCGTGGATCGCGTTGGTGCGGTACTTCGCGGGGATGTCGACGGTGTCCCAGGCGCCGTACTTGCGCATGTAGTCGGGTCGGCGGATCTGGTACGCGTGGTACTGCTCCTCGGCGAAGGAGAGCGCGGCCGGGGCGTTGAGCCCGGCGAGCAGCACGATCGCGCCGCCGCCGAGCAGGGTCTTCTTCATCTGCTTCGAGGGCCGGTAGGCCATGGGTCAGTTCCCTCCGGTCGTCGTGGCGGCCGGTGCGGCGGCGAGCGGGGCCTCGGCCTCGGCGGGCTCGACGGCCGCGCGCCGGCGGGCGGCGGCGCGTTCGCGCAGCGTGGTCAGGGACCAGACCGCGACCGGGGCGAGCGCGATGGCCAGGGCGAGCACGGCCCAGGTGCGCATCGCCGCGTGGGTGTGCCGGTAGACCACGGAGGCGCCGAGCGAGGTGACGAGCACGGCCGCCCAGAACAGATGGATCCGGAACGTCCACAGCCGGTCGGGGCTGGCCTCGTCGCCCTTGGGGGTGACGACGAACCGGCCCCGGGTGCGCAGCAGCGCCGAGCCGAGCGACTTGAGGTAGATGGGCGCGCAGAGCGCGGACATCCCCATCCCGGCGAGTCCGCCGGAGCCCTCGGGCTCGTGCGGGGAGACGTTGTGGCGGCGGTTCCAGAGGTAGAGCCCGATCTGGAGGGCGGCGGCGTCGCTGTAGAGCATCAGCCAGACGGAGGCGGAGACCTGGGTGCCGGAGGCGCCGAACCAGAGGAAGAGCACACAACTGACCATGCCGAGCAGCCAGTTGACGGCAGTCATGGGGTAGTAGACGAGCATCAGGGTGTACGAGAGGAGCCGCCCGGGCGGGACCCGGAACGGCGCTTTCCAGTACTGCCGGAGCAGCGTCTCGTACGTCCCGCGCGACCAGCGCGTCTGCTGGGTGAAGAAGTCGGTCCAGGACTCCGGGCCCTCTCCGACGGCCAGCACGTCCGGGGTGTACACCGATCTCCAGAAGTGGCCGGTCTTGGGGTTCTTGCGGCGGTGCAGCTCGAAGCCGGTGGCCATGTCCTCGGTGATCGAGTCGTAGAGCCCGCCGACCTGGATGAGCGCGGTGATCCGGACGATGTTGTTGGTGCCGACGAACATCGGGGCGCGGTAGCGGTTGCCGGCCCGCTGGATCAGCGCGTGGAAGAGGAACTGCTGGGACTCGGCGGCCTTGGTCACGGGCGAGTCGTAGTTCCCGTACACCTGCGGTCCGACCACGAACGCGACATCCGGGTCGCGGAAGTAGCCCATCATCCGCTCCAGGAAGTTGGGGAGCGGCACGTGGTCGGTGTCGACGGAGGCGAAGAAGTCGTAGGACCGGCCGTGCATGGCCAGCCAGGCGTTGTAGTTGCCGTGTTTGGTACGGGCCTTGTGGGGGCCCTTGTCGCGGTTCCATTCGGGGACGCCGCTGCGGGTGAAGTGCCGTACACCCAGTTCCTCGCAGAGCGCCTTGGCCTGGGCGTCGTCACCCTCGTCGAGCAGCCAGACGTCGAGGGGGCCGGTGTGGTGCAGCCGGACCGCGCCTTCGAGGGTGGCCCGGACCATGGATATGGGTTCCTTGCCGGGCACGTACGTGGTGAGGAAGGCGACCCGGGTGCCGGGCTCGGGGACCACGGGTACGGGGTCGCGGGCGACCATCGTGGCGTGGGCGATGGAGAGGACGTTGACGACCATGAAGAACTCGATCAGGCCGATGGCCACGAGCATCGCGATGTCCAGGGCGACCAGCCACTCGTCGCCGCCCTCGCGCTCCACCCAGTGGGTCGGCCACACGAGGTAGATCAGCAGGACGGCGGTGAGCACGGGCGCCAGCGTCATCAGCAGGACGGCGCGTATTCGGCGGGGCTCGGCGGAGAGGAGACTCCGGTACCGCACGCGGTAGGCCAGCCTGTCCGGTTCCGTGAGCGGTCCGGCGAGCCGGCTGTGGGTCTCGTAGTCGTAGTGCTCCGACGTACTCTCCGACCGCACTGTGCCCTCCAGCTGATCGAGCCAGGTAGATATCCCCACAGAAGTGGATATTCCTCGGCGTGTCGAGCGGAGTACTCCGAGTGAGCGATCTTGGTTTGAGCGGTGCGTACGGGGTCGTGCCCGGGTCGAGGCACGGCAGAGCCCCCGGTTGCCGGGGGCGGCGGCCGGGGGCTCGAACTGCGGGGCTCAGGCGGAGAGGTGGCGCTCCACCGCGTCCACCTTGGAGGTGAGGCCGTCGGTGACGCCCGGACGGATGTCGGCCTTCAGGACGACCGAGACGCGCGGGGCGCGGGCCTCGACAGCGGCGACGGCCCGCTTCACCACGTCCATCACCTCGTCCCACTCCCCCTCGATCGAGGTGAACATGGCGTCGGTGCGGTTGGGCAGTCCCGACTCGCGGACGACCCGTACGGCGTCGGCGACGTACTCCCCGACGTCCTCGCCCACACCCAGCGGGGTGACCGAGAAGGCGACGATCACGCGACCACGCCTTCCTTGCGGGCGCGGGCGGCGATGACCGCGTCCGTGGCCTGGCGCTTGAGCTTGCGCTCGGCCACGAAGCCGCCGAACGGCAGCACGGACAGGACGAAGAACAGGGCGGCGGTCTTCGCGGGCCACTTCGCCTTGTTCCAGGCGTCCGCCCAGAAGATCACGTACAGGATGAAGAGGATGCCGTGGACGGCGCCCATCACCGGGACGGCGTTGATGTCGGTCGTCCGCTTCAGCACCGAGCAGACGAGCAGCAGCAGGAAGGAGACGGCCTCCGGGGCCGAGACCAGTCGGAGACGGTGGAACGCGGATGCGGTCTTGATGTCCACGGGGGCACCTTCGGTGGGAGGGGTCTGACGGGCGGGGCGTGCGACAACGCTTGTGAACGCAAGCACAAACGTTCCCTATTGTGACATCGGTGGCGGGGGGATCTTGGTGGGGGTCGGGCCGAGCACGCACCCGGGACCGGAATCCGGGTCGGACCAGGGGCGGGATCATCCCCAGGGCCCTGTCCGGCCGGGGCGGCGGGCCGCTACCTTCACCCCGTGGCAACGTTCCGACTCCAAGGCAGCAAAATGCTGGCCGTCGAGATGACCGGCGACGCCGTCAAGGCGAAGAACGGCTCGATGGTCGCCTATGACGGCCAGATGACCTTCAAGAAGATGACCGGCGGCGGCGAGGGCCTGCGCGGCATGGTGACCCGCCGCCTCACCGGCGAATCGATGACCGTGATGGAGGTGAAGGGAAACGGCACCTGCTACTTCGCGGACCGGGCCAGTGAGATCAACCTGGTCTCGCTCCAGGGCGACAAGCTCTACGTGGAGGCGAGCAATCTGCTCGCCACGGACGCCGGGCTGCGCACCGGCACCACCTTCACCGGCCTGCGCGGCGCGAGCCAGGGCAACGGCCTGTTCACCACCACGGTCGAGGGCCACGGCCAGGCGGCGATCATGTCGGACGGCCCGGCCGTGGTGCTGCGGGTGAGCGCGCAGTACCCGCTCTCCGTCGACCCCGGCGCCTACATCGCGCACCAGGGCAACCTCCAGCAGCACTTCCAGTCCGGGGTGACCTTCCGGACGTTCCTGGGCGAGGGCTCGGGCGAGGCGTTCCAGATCCGGTTCGAGGGCGAGGGCCTGGTGTACGTGCAGCCCAGCGAGCGCAACACCATCGGGGGCGAGCTCTGATGCCGTTCCGCGAGATCAACTCCAAGATGGTCGAGGCCACCGTGGCCCCCGGCCAGAAGATGTTCAGCCAGCGCGGCGCGATGCTCGCGTACAAGGGCGACGTGTCCTTCACGCCCAACATCCAGGGCGGCCAGGGCGGGTTCATGTCGATGATCGGCCGGCGGGTGGCCAACGAGGCGACCCCGCTGATGACCGTCGAGGGCAACGGCACGGTGATGTTCGGCCACGGCGGCCACCACATCCAGGTCATCAACCTCGCCGGGGACACGCTCTATGTGGAGGCGGACCGGCTGCTCGCCTTCGACGGGACGCTCCAGCAGGGCACGATGTTCATGGGCTCGCAGGGCGGTGTCATGGGCATGGTCCGGGGCCAGGTGACCGGCCAGGGCCTGTTCACGACCACGCTGAAGGGCCACGGCGCGGTGGCGGTGATGGCGCACGGCGGGGTCGTCGAGCTGCCGATCACCCCGCAGCGCCCGGTCCACGTCGACCCGCAGGCGTATGTGGCGCACCACGGAGACGTACGCAACAAGCTCTCCACGGCGCTCGGCTGGCGCGACATGGTGGGCCGGGGCTCGGGCGAGGCGTTCCAGCTCGAACTGTCCGGCAGCGGCGCGGTGTACGTCCAGGCCTCGGAGGAGAAGCTGTGACCGCCCCTGTGATCTTCGACCCGTACTCGCTTCCGTACGACGACAACGTCAACAAGTACACCTTCTGCGTGGAGCTCAAATCGAGCCAGTGGTTCCTGCAGAAGGGCAAGATGATCGCCTATTACGGGCGGATCGAGTTCAACGGCATCGGCCACGGGCGCCTCGACCGGCTGCTGCGCACCAGCTTCCACTCACCGCTGCACGCCAGCGACTGGGTGGTCGCGGACGGCTCCGGCAAGATGCTGCTCGCGGACCGGGCCTTCGACGTGAACTCGTACGACCTGGACGACGGCAACCTGACGATCCGGGCCGGGAACCTGCTCGCGTACCAGCCGACGCTGGCCCTGAAGCAGTCGATCGTGCCGGGTTTCCTGACGCTGATCGGGACCGGGAAGTTCGTGGCGGCCTCGAACGGGCCGGTGGTGTTCATGGAGCCGCCGATCCGGGTCGACCCGCAGGCGCTGGTCGGCTGGTCGGACTGTCCGTCGCCCTGCCACCACTACGATCATGCCTATATGACCGGTGTGTTGGGCGGAATCCGGTCACTCACGGGCCTCGGGGGCACCTCGGGCGAGGAGCACCAGTTCGAGTTCGTGGGCGCCGGAACGGTCCTGCTCCAGTCGACCGAAGTGCTGATGGCCGAGCAGAGCACCGGGGAAGTGCCCCGTGAGCCGGGCGTTCCGGGTGGCGGGGCGTCGGGCGGGCCGGGCGGTCAGGCGGGTTCCGTACCGCGCCTTCCCGGCCAGCTCGGGGACCTCCAGCGTCGCTTCGGCCTGTGAGCGGTAGTCTGCGGAGTGTGACGTCGAACGCGTGCACCCTTGCCGGGCGCTGACCACGACCCTTGTGCCGGTGCGTGCGGGGCGTCACACTCCCAGGCTTCGTTCAGAATTCAACTTCTTAGGTAGAATCCACATATGGAGACCGAGACGGCCACCAACTGGCTGACCGATAGCGAGCAGTGCGCCTGGCGTACCTATCTGGACGTCAACAGGATGCTGACGCACCAGATGGAAAAGGACCTGCAGCCGTTCGGCCTGACCAACAACGACTACGAGATCCTGGTCAACCTCTCGGAGGCCGAGGGGCAACGGCTGCGGATGAGCGACCTCGCCGCCGCGACCCTCCAGTCCAAGAGCCGACTCTCGCATCAGATCACGCGGATGGAGAACGCGGGTCTTGTGCGGCGGGAGAACTGCGAGTCGGATCGGCGGGGGTTGTTCGCGGTGCTCACCGAGACGGGGGCGGAGACCATGGAGAAGGTCGCGCCGCACCATGTCTCGTCCGTGCGCAAGCACTTCATCGACCTGCTGTCGAGCGAGGCGCTCTCGGACCTGCGGGCCGCGCTGGGGCCGGTGGCGGACCATCTGCGCGGCCACCGCGCCAAGTCGTAGGCCCCACCCCGCCCCTTCCCTAAACCCTCCGGGGGTGGGTGGGGGTTGAGGTGGGTTTGCCGGGGGGCGCGCCCCCCGGACCCCCTGGGCGGGGGCTGCGCCCCCTGCACCCCGCTACGGGGCTCCGCCCCGGGCCCCGGTGGGGCGGGTGGGTACGCGGGGCTGCGCCCCTGCACCCCACTTCGGCTGCGGACCGTGCTGGGTTGCTCGCGCAGTTCCCCGCGCCCCTAAATACCTAGGGGCGCGGGGAACTGCGCGACAAGCCCCCACCGGGCCGCAGACAAACCAAGGGGGTCCGGGGGCAAAGCCCCCGGCAGCCCACCCCGACCCCCACCCGGCCGCCCGCCAAGGGCTTCAGGGAAGGGGCGGGGTGGGGATCAGGACTCGCCCGTCAGCCCCGCCACCAGCTCGTCCGCCGCCGCGTACGGGTCCAGGGTGCCCTCGACGATGCGGGACGCGAGGGCGGAGAGGCGGCGGTCGCCGTGGAGGTCGCCGATGCGCTCGCGCAGGGCCGTGACCGCGATCGTCTCGACCTCCCGCGACGCCCGCGCCAGCCGCCGCTCCGCCAGCACCCCCCGCTCCGCCATCCACGCGTGATGCTTCTCCAGCGCCTCGACCACCTCGTCGATGCCCTCGGAACGGGCGGCGACCGTCTTCACGATGGGCGGGCGCCAGTCGCCGGGCCCCCGGGACTCGCCCAGGCCCAGCATGTGGTTCAGCTCCCGGGCCGTGGCGTCCGCGCCGTCCCGGTCCGCCTTGTTCACCACGTACACGTCGCCGATCTCCAGGATTCCCGCCTTCGCGGCCTGGATCCCGTCGCCCATGCCGGGCGCGAGGAGCACCACCGACGTGTCCGCCTGCGAGGCGATCTCCACCTCCGACTGGCCGACGCCGACCGTCTCCACCAGGATCACCTCGCACCCCGCCGCGTCCAGCACCCGGATCGCCTGCGGGGCGGCCCAGGCAAGCCCGCCCAGGTGGCCACGGGTGGCCATGGAGCGGATGTACACACCCGGGTCGGACGCGTGGTCGGACATGCGGACCCGGTCGCCCAGGAGCGCGCCGCCCGAGAACGGCGAGGACGGGTCGACCGCCAGGACGCCGACCCGCTTGCCCGCCCGCCGGTACGCCGTCACCAGCGCCGAGGTGGATGTCGACTTGCCGACACCCGGCGACCCCGTGAGCCCCACCACGTACGCACCGCCCGTCAGCGGAGCCAACTGCGCCATCACCTCGCGCAGTTGCGGGGACGCCCCCTCGACCAGCGAGATCAGCCGGGCCACCGCACGCGGCCTGCCCTCCCTCGCCCGGGCCACCAGTTCGGGGACGTCCACCATTGCCGCTCCGTTCGGTTCAGGGTTCAGTGCGTACGTACAGGAGTGGCGCTTACTTGCCGGGCACGCGGATGATCAGGGCGTCGCCCTGGCCACCGCCGCCGCACAGCGCGGCCGCGCCCGTGCCGCCGCCCCGGCGCTTCAGCTCCAGCGCGAGGTGGAGCACCACGCGCGCGCCGGACATGCCGATCGGGTGGCCCAGGGCGATCGCGCCACCGTTGACGTTCACCTTTTCCGGGGACACCCCGAGGTCCTTCATCGACTGGACCGCGACCGCCGCGAACGCCTCGTTGATCTCGATGAGGTCGAGGTCCTCGACGCCGATGCCCTCCTTGCCCAGCGCGTGCTTGATGGCGTTGGAGGGCTGCGACTGGAGCGAGTTGTCCGGGCCCGCCACGTTGCCGTGCGCCCCGATCTCCGCGATCCACTCCAGGCCCAGCTCCTCGGCCTTCGCCTTGGACATGACGACCACCGCGGCCGCGCCGTCCGAGATCTGCGAGGAGGTGCCGGCCGTGATGGTGCCGTCCTTGGCGAACGCCGGGCGCAGCTTGCCGAGCGACTCGACCGTGGTCTCGGCGCGGATGCCCTCGTCCTTGGCAAAGACCACCGGCTCGCCCTTGCGCTGCGGGATCTCGACCGGGGTGATCTCGGCCTCGAAGAGCCCGTTCTTCTGGGCGGCGGCCGCGCGCTGGTGGGAGAGCGCGGCGATCTCGTCCTGGTCGGCGCGCTGGATGCCCAGGCGCGCGTTGTGCTTCTCGGTGGACTCGCCCATGGCGATGTTCTCGAAGGCGTCGGTCAGACC
This sequence comes from Streptomyces sp. CBMA152, assembly GCF_014596475.1. Taxonomy (GTDB): domain Bacteria; phylum Actinomycetota; class Actinomycetes; order Streptomycetales; family Streptomycetaceae; genus Streptomyces. The sequence continues at coordinate 192,770 of NZ_MECJ01000025.1, forward strand.
GTCGTGCGCCATCGCGTCCAGCATCTCGATCGCGCCGTACTTGTAGCCCTCGCGGGACTTCGGCAGCAGGTGCGGGGCGTTGGTCATCGACTCCTGGCCGCCCGCCACCACGATGTCGAACTCGCCCGCGCGGATCAGCTGGTCGGCGAGCGCGATCGCGTCCAGGCCCGAGAGGCAGACCTTGTTGATCGTGAGCGCGGGAACGTTCATCGGGATGCCGGCCTTGACGGCCGCCTGGCGGGCCGGGATCTGGCCCGCGCCGGCCTGGAGCACCTGGCCCATGATCACGTACTGGACCTGGTCGCCGCCGATGCCGGCCCGGTCGAGCGCGGCCTTGATGGCGACGCCGCCGAGGTCGGCGCCCGAGAAGGTCTTGAGCGAGCCGAGCAGTCGGCCCATGGGCGTCCGGGCGCCCGCGACGATCACTGAAGTGGTACCGGTCGTTCCAGACATGAGGCACAGCCCCTTGGGAGGTGAGAAGTGAACGAGGGTTTACTGGAAATGTACTGAGCGGTACCGGCGGCGTCACCGGCCAGCCGGTGTGATCGCGCGCACGTTGCGTAACCACCTCCGGGGCGCTGCACTGGACCCATGCTGACGCGAATCGACCACATCGGAATCGCCTGTTTCGACCTCGACAAGACCGTCGAGTTCTATCGTGCTACGTACGGATTCGAGGTGTTCCACTCCGAGGTCAACGAGGAGCAGGGCGTGCGCGAGGCCATGCTCAAGATCAACGGTACGTCGGACGGCGGCGCCTCGTACCTCCAGCTCCTGGAGCCCACCCGGGAGGACTCCGCGGTGGGCAAGTGGCTGGCCAAGAACGGCGAAGGAGTGCACCACATCGCCTTCGGCACGGCCGACGTCGACGGCGACGCCGAGGCCATCCGGAACAAGGGCGTCCGGGTCCTCTACGACGAGCCGCGCATCGGTTCGATGGGCTCCCGCATCACGTTCCTGCACCCCAAGGACTGCCACGGCGTACTGACCGAACTGGTCACCTCGGCAACGGAGCACTGACCACCGGATTCCGGGGCCGGTACAGTGGGCGGTTCCGGGCCGGGGTCGGGTCGGGGCCTGGGACCCACGCCCCCTTGTCGATCTGACACCATTCACCGGGGGCCCGTCCGTCGTCGGACGGTGCTCGTACGGGCAGTGTTCGCGACCAGGGGACGGATGGGACCGCGCAGTGCGGGGCTACGAACGCCAGGACAGCCACCGGCCTGACGACCACCTCTCGCGGTTCGAGGCCGAGATGGACCGGCTGAAGACCGAGCGGGAGAAGGCCGTTCAGCACGCCGAGGACCTCGGCTACCAGGTCGAGGTGCTGCGCGCCAAGCTGCACGAGGCGCGCCGCAACCTCGCGACTCGCCCTGCCTACGACGCGGCGGACATCGGCTACCAGGCCGAACAGCTGCTGCGCAACGCCCAGATGCAGGCCGAGCAGCTACGCACGGACGCCGAGCGCGAGCTGCGCGACGCCCGGGCCCAGACCCAGCGCATCCTCCAGGAGCACGCCGAGCACCAGGCCCGGCTCCAGGCCGAGCTGCACGCGGAGGCGGTCAACCGCCGCCAGCGGCTCGACCAGGAGCTGGCCGAGCGCCGCGCGACCGTCGAGTCGCACGTCAACGAGAACGTGGCGTGGGCCGAGCAGCTGCGCGCCCGTACCGAGGCGCAGGCCCGCCGGCTGCTGGATGAGTCGCGCGCCGAGAGCGAGGCGGCGCTGGCCGCCGCCCGCGCGGAGGCCGCCCGAGTCGCCGAGGAGACCCGTCAACGCCTGGGCGCCGAGGCCGAGTCGGCCCGCGCCGAGGCCGAGGCGACCCTGCTGCGCGCCCGCAAGGACGCCGAGCGCCTCCTCAACGCCGCCTCCACACAGGCCCAGGAGGCCACCTCCCACGCCGAGCAGCTGCGCTCCTCCACCACCGCCGAGTCCGACCAGGCGCGCCAGCAGGCCGCCGAGCTGAGCCGGGCCGCCGAGCAGCGGATGCAGGAGGCCGAGAGCGCGCTGCGCGAGGCGCGCGCCGAGGCCGACAAGGTCCTCACCGAGGCCAAGGACTCGGCGAGCAAGCAGCTCGCCGCCGCCGAGTCGGCCAACGAGCAGCGCACCCGCACCGCCAGGACCGAGGTCGCCCGTCTGGTGGCCGAGGCGACCCAGGAGGCCGAGGCCCTCAAGGCCGAGGCCCAGCAGGCCCGTGACGACGCGCGCGCCGAGGCCGAGCGGCTGGTCGCCGAGGCCGCCGACAAGGCCCGCACCAGCGCCGCCGAGGACACCGCGGCCCAGCTCGCCAAGGCCGCCCGCAGCGCCGAGGAAGTCCTCACCAAGGCGTCCGCGGACGCCCAGGAGACCACCCGCAAGGCGTCCGAGGAGGCCGAGCGGATCCGCCGCGAGGCCGAGGCGGAGGCCGAACGGCTGCGCTCGCAGGCCGAGGAGCAGGCCGTCGAGCTCAAGGGCGCGGCCAAGGACGACACCAAGGAGTACCGGGCCAAGACGGTCGAACTCCAGGAGGAGGCACGCAGGCTGCGCGGCGAGGCCGAGCAGCTGCGGGCCGAGGCGGTCGCCGAGGGCGAGCGCATCCGCGGCGAGGCCCGCCGCGAGGGCGTCCAGCAGATCGAGGAGGCGGCCAGGACCGCCGAGGAGCTGCTGACCAAGGCGAAGGCGGACGCCGAGGAGCTGCGCACCTCCGCGGGCGCCGAGTCCGAGCGTGTGCGGAACGAAGCCCTGGAGCGCGCGACCACGCTGCGCAAGCAGGCCGAGGAGACCCTGGAGCGCACCCGCGCCGAGGCCGAGCGGATGCGCGCCGAGGCCGAGGAGCACGCCGAGTCCACCCGTACGTCCGCCGAGCAGGCGGCCGTCCTGCTGCGCGAGGAGACCGAGCGGGCCGTCGCCGCCCGCCAGGCCGAGGCCGCCGACGAGCTGACCCGGCTGCACACCGAGGCCGAGCAGCGGCACACCTCCGCCGACCAGGCCCTGACCGAGGCGCGCGCCGAGAGCGAGCGCATCCGCCGCGAGGCCGCCGAGGAGACCGAGCGGCTGCGCACCGAGGCCGCCGAGCGCGTCCGTACGCTCCAGGCCCAGGCCGAGCAGGAGGCCGAGCGGCTGCGCACCGAGGCCGCGTCCGACGCGTCGGAGGCCCGCGCGGAGGCGGAGAGCGCGGCCGTACGACTGCGCACCGAGGCCGCCGCCGAGGCCGAGCGGCTCAAGAGCGAGGCCCAGGACACCGCCGACCGGATGCGCGCGGAGGCCGCGGCCGCCGCCGAGCGGGTCGGCGCCGAGGCCGCCGAGGCACTGGCCGCCGCCCAGGAGGAGGCGACCCGTCGTCGCCGCGAGGCCGAGGAGACGCTGAACTCGGCGCGCGCCGAGGCCGATTCGGAGCGGGCGCAGGCCCGCGAGCAGAGCGAGGAACTGCTCGCCTCGGCCCGTCGCCGGGTCGAGGAGGCGCAGGCCGAGGCGCAGCGGCTCGGCGAGGAGGCCGACCGGCGCGCCACCGAGCTGGTGGCCGCCGCCGAGCAGACCGCCCAGCAGGTGCGCGACTCCGTGGCGGGGCTGCGCGAGGAGGCCGAGCAGGAGATCTCCGGTCTGCGCTCGACCGCCGAGCATGTCGCCGAGCGGACCAAGAACGAGGCGCAGGAGGAGGCGGACCGGGTCCGCGCCGACGCCTACGCCGAGCGCGAGCGCGCCACCGAGGACGCCAACCGCACCCGTGAGCGCGCCAACGAGGAGGCCGAGGCCGCCAAGGCGCTCGCCGAGCGGACGATGGCGGACGCCATCGCCGAGGCGGAGAAGGCCCGTTCGGACGCGTCCGAGTACGCGCAGCGGATGCGCACCGAGGCCTCCGACGCGCTCGCCTCCTCCGAGCAGGACGCCGCGCGCACCCGGGCGGACGCCCGCGAGGACGCCAACCGCATCCGCAGCGACGCCGCGAGCCAGGCCGACCGCCTGGTCACCGAGGCGACTTCGCAGGCCGAACTGCTCGCCGCCGAGTCGACGGCGACCGCCGAGCGGTTGCTCTCGGAGGCCCAGCAGCTGCGCGACGAGGGCCAGTCGGAGCACGACCGTCTCATCGCGGAGGCGACCGCGCAGGCCGAGCGCACCACCTCCGAGGCCGACACCTACGCCGAGCTGGTCACCACCGAGGCGCGCGCGGACGCCGGTTCGACCCTCGGGGCCGCGGCCGCCGAGGCCGAGCAGACCGTCGCCGAGGCGCGCGCCGAGGCCGAACAGCTGGTGGGCGAGGCCCGTACGGAGTCGGAGCGGCTGCTCGACGAGGCCCGTCAGGCCGCCGACAAGCGCCGGACCGACGCCGCCGAGCAGGCCGACCAGCTCATCGGCGAGGCGAGCAGCGAGGCCGAGCGGATCCTCTCCGAGGCGAGCGCGGACGCCGAGCGCGTGCGCACCGAGGCCAATGGTGAGGCCGAGCGGCTGCGTGCCGAGGCCGCCGAGACCGTGGGCTCCGCCCAGCAGGCCGCGCAGCGCATCCGTGCGGAGGCCGACAAGACGCGGGTCCAGGCCGAGGAGGCCGCCGAGCAGGCCCGCAGCGAGGCCCGCGAGGAGGCCGACCGGCTGCTCGACGAGGCCCGTACGGCCGCGGCCAAGCGCCGGGCGGACGCGGCCGAGCAGGCCGACCAGCTCATCAACAAGGCCCAGGAGGAGGCGCTGCTCGCGGCGACCCTGGCCGAGGAGCAGGCCGACACGATGGTGGGCGCTGCCCGCAAGGAGGCCGAGCGGATCGTCTCCGAGGCGACCGTGGAGGGCAACTCCCTGGTGGAGAAGGCCCGTACGGACGCGGACGAGCTGCTGGCCGGCGCCCGTACGGACGCCACCGCCATAAGGGAGCGCACCGAGGAGATGCGCGCGCGGACCGAGTCGGAGATCGAGGAGCTGCACGAGCGGGCCCGGCGGGAGAGCGCCGAGCAGATGAAGACGGCGGGCGAGCGCGTCGACAAACTGGTCACGGCGGCCACCGAGCAGACCGTCGAGGCCGAGGCGAAGGCCAAGGAACTTCTGTCGGACGCCAACTCCGAGGCGAGCAAGGTCCGTATCGCCGCCGTCAAGAAGGCGGAGGGTCTGCTCAAGGAGGCCGAGGCCAAGAAGGCCGAGCTGATCCGCGAGGCCACCAAGTTGCGCGACGAGGCGGAGGCGGAGGCCAAGCGCACCGTCGAGGAGGGCAAGCGCGAGCTGGACGTGCTGGTCAGGCGGCGCGCGGACATCAATGCCGAGATCTCCCGTGTCCAGGACGTACTTGAGGCGTTGGAGTCTTTCGAGGCCCCGTCCTTGGGCGGCAAGGCCGCGGGCAAGGAGGCGGCCAAGGCTGGGGCGGCGGCGGGAAGTACACGTTCGAGTGGCAAGTCTTCGGAGGGGTAGCCACTCAAAAGGCTGGTAATTCTCCAGATCAAACGGGCATCCGCTCGATGACACGCCGCCTGGGCCCCTAGGATTCCCCCTATCACCTCACCGGTCTCATTCGACAGGAACCCCATGAGCGACACTTCCTCCCCCTTCGGCTTCGAGCTCGTGCGGCGTGGTTACGACCGCGGTCAGGTGGACGACCGCATTACCAAGCTCGTCGCCGACCGTGACAGCGCTCTGGCACGGATCACTTCTCTGGAAAAGCGCATCGAGGAGCTGCACCTCGAAACGCAGAACGCCCAGGCCCAGGTGAGCGACGCGGAGCCGTCGTACGCGGGCCTCGGCGCGCGGGTCGAGAAGATCCTCCGCCTCGCCGAGGAAGAGGCGAAGGACCTGCGCGAGGAGGCCCGTCGGGCCGCCGAGCAGCACCGTGAGCTCGCCGAGTCGGCGGCCCAGCAGGTGCGCAACGACGCAGAATCGTTCGCCGCCGAGCGCAAGGCGAAGGCGGAGGACGAGGGCGTCCGCATCGTCGAGAAGGCGAAGGGTGACGCCTCCCAGCTGCGCACCGAGGCCCAGAAGGACGCGCAGTCCAAGCGCGAGGAGGCAGACGCCCTCTTCGAGGAGACCCGCGCCAAGGCCGCGCAGGCCGCCGCCGACTTCGAGACGAACCTCGCCAAGCGCCGCGAGCAGTCCGAGCGCGACCTGGCGTCGCGTCAGGCCAAGGCCGAGAAGCGCCTCGCGGAGATCGAGCACCGCGCGGAGCAGCTGCGCCTGGAGGCCGAGAAGCTGCGTACGGACGCGGAGCGCCGGGCCCGTCAGACGGTCGAGACGGCCCAGCGTCAGGCCGAGGACATCGTGGCGGACGCCAACGCCAAGGCCGACCGCATCCGTTCGGAATCCGAGCGGGAGCTGGCGGCGCTCACCAACCGCCGCGACTCGATCAACGCGCAGCTGACCAACGTCCGCGAAATGCTGGCGACGCTGACCGGTGCGGCCGTGGCCGCCGCCGGTTCCCCGGTCGACGACGAGCCCGTCTCGCGCGGCGTCCCGGCCCAGCAGTCCCGCTAGTCCGCAGCGGCCGCAGCTCCTCCCCCGTGGGCTGCGTCCGTGTCCACCGCGTGCGTACGGCACGCGGTGGTACGGGACGTATGAGTACGACATGAAGCCCCCCGTCACACAAGTGGCGGGGGGCTTTGTCCGCGTTTAGCGTGACTCCATGATCGAGCTAGCGGGTCTTACCAAGCGCTTCGGTTCCAAAGTCGCGGTCGACGACCTGTCCTTCCAGGTCAGACCGGGTGTGGTGACCGGGTTCCTGGGCCCCAACGGCGCCGGCAAGTCCACGACGATGCGCATGATGCTCGATCTCGACAACCCGACCAGCGGCACGGTGCGCATCGACGGCCGCCACTACCGCGACCTCGACGAGCCGCTGAAGTACATCGGGGCGCTCCTGGACGCCAAGGCGATGCACGGCGGCCGCAGCGCGTACAACAACCTGCTGTGCCTTGCCCAGTCGAACCGCATCCCCGAGCGGCGGGTCGCGGAGGTCCTGGACACGGTGGGTCTCACGCCGGTCGCGAAGAAGAAGTCGAAGGGCTTCTCGCTCGGCATGGGCCAGCGTCTGGGAATCGCGTCCGCGCTGCTCGGCGACCCCGAGATCCTGATGTTCGACGAACCCGTCAATGGTCTGGACCCCGAGGGAATTCACTGGATCCGCAATCTCATGAAAGCCCTCGCCGCCGAAGGCAGAACGATCTTCGTGTCGTCTCACCTGATGAGCGAAATGGCGCTGACGGCGGATCACTTGATCGTTATCGGGCAGGGGCGACTGCTCGCCGATACATCGATGGCGGATTTCATTCGCCAGAATTCTCGGAGTTTCGTACGACTTCGCTCACCCCAATGGGAACACCTGCTCGACGTATTGAGCCGGGCCGGGATCACCGTGACGCAGACCGCCGACGGCGCCCTGGAGATCGACAACGGCAGGATCGAGCGGCTCGGCGAACTGGCCGCCCAGCACCAGATCGTGCTGCATGAACTCTCCGGCCAGCAGGCGTCCCTGGAGGAGGCGTTCATGCAGATGACGGCGGCTTCGGTGGAGTACCACGCGCACTCGGACACCGCCCACGGTCCGCCACAGAGCCCCAAGGCGCCCGCGCCGAACTGGGGCGAGGACTACCGGGCGAGGAACGAGGACGCCACCTCCCGGGGCGAGGGGGTCTGACATGGCATCGGCACCCGCCGTACTGCGCTCGGAGTGGACCAAGATCCGTTCGGTCTCCTCCACCTCCTGGACCCTGATCAGCGCGTTCGTCGTCACGGTCGCGGTGAGCGCGGCCCTGAGCGCGCTGATGAAGTCGCAGTTCAACGACCTCAAGCCGGCCGAGCGCGCCACCTTCGACCCGACCTTCATCAGCTTCTCCGGGATGGTGCTCGGCCAGCTCGCGATGGTCGTCTTCGGCGTCCTGGTGGTCGGCACCGAGTACAGCTCCGGCATGATCCGCACCTCACTGGCCGCCGTGCCGCAGCGGGCCACCTTCCTCTTCGCCAAGCTCGCGGTCGCCACCGCCCTCGCGCTGGTCGTGGGCATGGCGACCAGCTTCCTCTCCTTCTTCCTGGGCCAGGCGCTGCTCGGCCCGCACCGCACCACCATCGGCGAGCCCAACGTGCTGCGCGCGGTCTTCGGCGCGGGCCTCTACATGGCGCTGATCGCGCTCTTCTCGATGGGCGTGGCCACGATGCTGCGCAGCTCGATGCTCTCGCTCGGCATCCTGATGCCGTTCTTCTTCCTGGTCTCGCAGATCCTGTCGGCGGTGCCGGGCGCCAAGAAGGTGGCCCGCTACTTCCCGGACCAGGCAGGCTCGAAGATCATGCGGGTGGTGCCGGACGCGATGAACAGCGAGCCACCGCCGTACGGGCCCTGGGCGGGGCTCGGGATCATGGCGCTGTGGGTGGTCGCGGCGCTCGTGGGCGGCTATCTGGTGCTGAAGGAGCGGGACGCGTAGCGCCTGGTGAGGGCCGGGAGGCGTGCAGTGCATACCGGGCAGAAGCACACGTAACGCACGTCTCTTCGCTTGGCCGGAACCGTAAAGTCCTGGATAAGCTCCTCACTCATACGGGGGCACCCTGGCTGCGGACGGCCACCGCCCCGACGACCCACACCGTCGATGGGGCTGGAGAATGATCGAGGCAGTCGGCCTGACGAAGCGCTATGGCGCCAAGACAGCCGTGTACAACCTTTCCTTCCAGGTGAGGCCCGGCGCCGTCACCGGCTTCCTGGGGCCCAACGGCTCCGGCAAGTCGACGACCATGCGCATGATCCTCGGCCTGGACCAGCCCACTTCCGGCCATGTCACCATCGGCGGCCACCCCTTCCGTACGCTCCCCAACGCGCCCCGTCAGGTCGGCGCGCTGCTCGACGCCAAGGCCGTGCACGGCGGCCGCAGCGCCCGCAACCATCTGCTCTCCCTCGCCCAGCTCTCCGGCATCCCGGCCCGCCGCGTCGACGAGGTGCTGGGGGTCGTCGGCCTCCAGGACGTGGCGGGCAGACGCTCCAAGGGGTTCTCGCTCGGCATGGGCCAGCGGCTCGGCATCGCCGCCGCGCTCCTCGGCGACCCGCACGTCCTGCTCTTCGACGAGCCGGTCAACGGGCTCGACCCCGAGGGCATCCTGTGGGTGCGCAACCTCATGAAGCAGCTCGCCGCCGAGGGCCGGACCGTCTTCGTCTCCTCGCACCTGATGAGCGAAATGGCGCTGACCGCCGACCACTTGATCGTGATCGGCCGGGGCCAGCTGCTCGCCGACATGAGCGTCAAGGACTTCATCTCGCACAACTCCGCCGACTTCGCGCGCGTGCGCACGCCCGAGCAGACCGGGCGCGAGAAGCTGACGGCCGCACTCACCGAGGCCGGCGGCCAGGTCATGCCGGAGCCGGACGGCGCCCTGCGGGTGACCGGTCTCGCGCTGCCGCGCATCAGCGACCTGGCGCACGGCGCCGACGTACGCCTGTGGGAGCTCTCGCCGCACCAGGCCTCCCTTGAGGAGGCGTACATGCGGATGACGCAGGGCGCGGTGGACTACCGCTCCACGGCCGACCAGAAGGCCGGTCTGATGCCGCCGGTGCCGCCCGGGTACGCGCCGCCGCCGGTGATCCCCGAGGTGCCCACCCAGGGCTGGTACGCACCGCCGCCGCCGGGACAGAACCCGTACGCGGCCCCGGGCCAGGCTCCTGTGGCCCCGGCCGCCCCGGCGCAGCCCCCGGTGGCCGCTCCCGCCGCTCCCCCGGCCCCCGCCGCCGCACCCTCCCTGACCGAGCCCGAGGACGCCCGATGAGCACCCCCTACCAGCAGGCCCCGCAGCAGGCGCAGGGTGCGGCCTACGGCGCGTACACCTCGCCGATCCCGGTGCGGCCCGCCACCCTCGGCGACGCGCTCGCCTCGGAGTGGACCAAGATCCGCTCGGTGCGTTCCACGATGTGGACGCTCGGCGTGCTGATCGTGCTCGTGCTCGGCATCGGGCTGCTCGCGGCCGTCGCCGTGAACTCGTCGGACTCGCACATGGGCGACACCCCGGTGGTGAGCCTCGGCTTCTACGGCGTGCTGCTCGGCTCGATCTGTGTGATCACGCTCGGCGTGCTGACCATCGCCTCCGAGTACGGCACCGGCATGATCCGCACGACGCTGACCGCGTGCCCCAGCCGGGCCCGGATCCTCACCGCGAAGGCGGTCGTCTTCTTCCTGCTGTCGTTCGTCATCGTGACGGCCTCCACCTTCCTGGTGGCGATGTTCCAGACCAGCATGGTGACCAGCGGCAGGCAGCCGTCCGGCGGCGAGCTGCTGAAGGCGACCGTCGGCGTCGGGCTCTACATCTCGACGCTCGGCCTGCTCTCGCTCGCCATCGGCGCGCTGATCCGGCACTCGGCCGGCGCGATCACCGTCATGATCGGCGTGGTGCTGCTGCCGCTCGTGCTGGCGCTGTTCATGTTCTCGCCGTCGCTCGACTCGGTGCGCCAGGCCCTGTTCCAGTACTCGATCCCGAGCCAACTGGCCGTGTTCTACGGCGCGTCGGTGACCGATTCCGGTCCGCACGGCTGGATGCCGCTGCTGATCCTGGCGGGTGTGACGGCGGTCGCCCTCGGTGGCGCGTTCGCGGCCCTGGGCAGGCGCGACGTCTGACGCCATCTTCCGTACTACGTACGGTCAGTACCTCGGCGCGTTCCTGGACCGCTGCACCCTGCTGGTGCGGCGGTCCTTCGCGTTCCAGCACGCCTTGTGCCAGTGCCGCCGGTCGTCGACGCCGCCGTACTCGGGCCACGCCACGACGTGCGGGACCCCGGCCGGGATCTCCTGGTCACAGCCAGGACAGCGGTACCGCTTGCCGCCTGAGCTCGCACCGCTCACATGACGTACGGACCACTCCTCGCCCTGATACGTCTCGGTGCGCTGAAGGCCGTAGCGGTCGCCGCTTCCCGCGGCGGTCGGCTCGGTCGGCTGGTCGCCGCCCTTGGGGCGGTTGCGGCGCGGGGACACGGAAACACCTCACGGGGCCGGGCGGACGGGCTGCCTCCAGCGTAGAGCCACCGGACCCGGGTACCCGAGCCCGGACCGAAGTGGCACGTTGACTCGTACGGGGGACACTTACCGGACTATCGCAAGAAGTTCACGCCGGGCCGTGCCCTTGGCACTTGTCATGCGTTGTTGCCGGTAAGAGGGGGGCCGCGTCGGCCGTAAGGAGGCAAGAGCGATGCGCGTCGGAACTTTTGTACTGGCAGCCCAGTTCCCGGGCCAGGGCCAGGGGGAGGCACTGCACCGGGCGGTGCGGTCCGCCGAAGTGGCCGAGGAGTCGGGCCTCGACTCCGTGTGGCTCGCCGAACACCATTTCGTGCCGTACGGGGTGTGCCCGTCGGCCGTGACCCTGGCCGCGCTGCTCCTGGGGCGTACGCGCAGGATCCGCGTCGGGACGGCCGTCAGCGTGCTGCCCAGCGCGCACCCGGTGGCACTCGGCGAACAGGCGGCGCTGCTGCACCTGACGTCCGGTGGCCGGTTCTCGCTGGGCGTGGGCCGCGGCGGGCCCTGGGTCGACCTGGAGGTCTTCGGCTCCGGCCTGAAGGCGTACGAGGAGGGCTTCCCGGAGTCCCTCGACCTGCTTCTGCGCTGGCTGACCGAACCGCGGGTCTCGAGTCTGGGAGAACGTTTCGCCTTCCGGGAGGTCCCGGTGGTGCCCCGGCCCGACGAGCTCCTCGCGGACGGCCCGCCCGGGCCCGAGGTCATCGTGGCGTGCACCTCGCCCAAGAGCGTCAAACTCGCCGCCGAGCGCGGCCTGCCGATGCTGCTCGGGATGCACTGCGGCGACGAGGAGAAGGCGGAGATGGTCGCCCTGTGGCGCTCGCACGCGCTGGCGTCCGGTGTGGCGCCGGACGCGGTCGCGGCCGCGCCGCATGTGTCGGCCGGAGTGGCCCAGATCGCGGACAGCCAGGCCGACGCGGCCGAGACGCTGCTCAAGTCGATGCCCGGCTGGCTGAAGACGGGGCTCGACGCCCATGTGACGGTCGACGGCCGCCACCGCCCGATGCGCGACCCCATCGCGTACACGGAACTCCTGTGCTCCCTGCACCCGGTGGGCCCTCCGCAGCTGGCGGCCGACCGGATCGCGGCGACGTCCGAGAAGACGGGGGTCACGCGCTTCGCCTTCCTGGTCGAGGGCGCGGGCGACCTGGCGGCGACGGAGGAGAACGTACGACGTCTGGGCGCTGAGGTGGTGCCGCTCCTTGAGCGGCCGGAGGGGACGTGACGGGGGTGCCGGAGGGACCGTGAGGGATATGTGCGCCGCCGGAGGGACCGTACGTAACGCCGCCGGAAGACCGTGACGGGCGTTGGGCGGGGCTGGTGGGCGGAGCCCCGCGATCGGACCCCCGCTCCGCATCAGTTGCACCTCCCGCGATGCGGAGCGGCGGCAAGGTTTCAGCAGTCCCTCAGCTCCGGCGACTGGTTGAGCAGCTGGCCCCGGATCGACGTGAAGCGGGCGAGCCGCTCGTCGGACGACGGGTCCAACGGGAACACCGCGACACGGTGGCAGTTCTGGAACGCCAGACGGACACCGAAGTGCCGCTGGAGAGCACCGCGGATGGCGTCACTCGCGAGCGCACGCAGCAGCTGGCCACGTGCCTGTTCATCCGGCGGAGGCGTCTGGTTGTCGGCGAACTCGCCGCCGTCCACCTTCAGCTGAGCCACCAGCGAACTGATCATCTCCCATGCGTACGGTAGGGAGTTCCGGACGCAGTCGACGAAATCGGCTTCGTCGACCTCGCCTCGCTCGGCCTGTTCGAGTAGGGCCGGTGAGACGTCGAGCGACATGGTTTCTCCTCTCGCGACCCCGAACGTGGGGGTCTTACGGGCAGGGAAAGGAACGAAGTCGGCCACGCAGCGTGCTTGGCCGACAACCTCCCGCTTATACGGTAGGCGCGGTATGGGGCCCGCGACAGGTACTCGGCACGTAACCGGCCAATAACGAACAACGCTTTGCCGGACGAATCGCGTTCGGCGGGGGGATTCGAGTAGCGTTGTCGACCATGCGTCTCGTCATCGCCCGCTGCTCCGTCGACTACGCGGGCCGCCTCACCGCCCATCTGCCCTCCGCCACCCGGCTGATCCTGGTGAAGGCGGACAACAGTGTCTCCATTCACGCGGACGACCGGGCGTACAAGCCCCTCAACTGGATGTCTCCGCCCTGCACCCTCAAGGAGGGGACCGGGGACGACTCCGGCGTCTGGACGGTCGTCAACAAAGCGGGCGAGAAGCTCATCATCACGATGGAGGAGATCCTGCACGACTCCTCGCACGAACTGGGTGTGGACCCTGGTCTCATCAAGGACGGCGTGGAAGCGCATCTGCAGGAGCTGCTCGCGGACCGGATCGAGACGCTGGGCGAGGGGTACACGCTGATCCGCCGCGAGTACCCGACGGCGATCGGGCCGGTCGACATCCTGTGCCGCAACGCGTCCGGCGGGACGGTGGCGGTCGAGATCAAGCGCCGGGGCGAGATCGACGGGGTCGAGCAGCTCACGCGCTACCTGGAGCTGCTGAACCGCGATCCGCACCTTGCCCCTGTGCAGGGGGTGTTCGCGGCGCAGGAGATCAAGCCGCAGGCTCGCGTGCTCGCCACGGACCGGGGCATCGGGTGTGTGGTCCTGGACTACAACGCGATGCGCGGCATCGAGGACGACAAACTCCGCCTGTTCTAGCCCCCCGGTTCCGGGCCCCACCCCGCCCCTTCACCTAGACCCTCCGGGGGTGGGTGGGGGGCGGAGGTGTTTCCCGGGGGCTAGGCCCCCGGACCCCTCAAGCGGGGCTGCGCCCCTGCACCCCGTTCTTCGTCTGCGGATCGTGCTGGGTTGCTCGCGCAGTTCCCCGCGCCCCTTAAATGGGCCCTTCGGGCCCTCTCTTAGGGGCGCGGGGAACTGCGCGACAAGCCCCCACCGGCGGCCAGCCGAAAGACATCCGCCGGAGGCTTTCGGGAAGGGGCGGGGTGGGGGACTACGACTTCGACGGGCTCGGGGACGTGCTGCCGCCCGGCGTGCCGGACGTGCCCGAGCCCGTCGTGCCCGCGGACGTGCCGGTCGTCGTCGTACCGCCGGTGGTCGACCCCGTCGTACCGCCCGACCCCGTCCCTCCCGATGTCGTCGACCCACCCGAGGTCGGCCCCGTCGTGCCACCCGTGCCCGACCCGCCCGTCGACCCCGAACCGCCCGACGTGGTCGTCGACCCGCCCGTGGTCGGACCCGTCGAGGTGCCACCCGTCGTACCCCCCGTGCTCGACCCCCCGGTCGACGTCGTGCCCCCCGTCGTGGGCGACCCCGACGTCCCCCCGGTCGTGGGCGACGACGGCTTCCCGGTCGGCTTCGTCGGCTTCGACGTCGGCGTGGACGGCTTGCCCGAGGGCGTCGTGGAACCCGGCGGCGTGGTGCCGGGGGTGTCCGGGGTCGTCCCGGGGGTGCCGGGCTTGGACGAGTGGCCGGGAGTCGAGTGGGAGCCGCCGCCCGGCGTCCGCTCCGTCGCACCGTCCGACGGCGTCTGCGCGGGCACCCCGCCCTCGCCCCCCACATCCCCCTCGTTCGCCGACTGCTGCTGCTTGACCTTGTCGCCGGGCGAGTCCGAGGAGCCGCTGGACGTGGCGCCCAGGGTGACCACCGTGCCCAGGACCGCCGCCAGCAGCGCGCCCGCCCCCGCCGCCACCAGGTTGCGGCGCGTGCCGGTCAGCAACGTACGGCGACGACGGGCCGGGGCGGTGACCGCGCGCGGGGTCAGCAAGGTGGGCGTGGAGTCCGGGAGTTCGAGCGGTATCGGCGGCGCCGGGACGCCGGCCGGGGGCGACTGGGACTCCTCGTACCGCGCCGCCGGGACCTCGTCGCCCGCCGGGGTGCGGCCGCCGGAGACCACCGGGCCGCCGGAGCGGTCCTCGACCAGGGCCAGCGCCCGCCGGCCCGCGACCGTGCCGCGCTTGTCGGAGAGCGCGCCCTTGAGCCCGATGGACGCCTCCAGCTCGGCCCGTGCGCGGTCCACGTTCCCGCTGCACAGCGCCAGTACGCCCAACTCGTGGTGGAAGTACGCCTCTTGGGCCACCTCGCCTGTCACGCGTGCTGCTGCCGAGCCTATGCGCAGCGCCCGTTCCCACGCGCCCCACTGCAACCCGGCCGCAAAAGCGGGGGCCGCGCTGCGCGCGAGCTCGACCGCCGTCGCGGGGTGGCCGGAGTCGCCGCCCGGCACCAGCGCGCCGAGCGCCGCGAGCACCGCGTCCGACTCGGCGGCCGCGCGCTCGGGGGTGACCGAAGGGTGCCCGGTCCACCAGACGTAGTGCTGGGCCGCCGTGTGCGCCCGCTCCCCCGCCTCCTCGCCGTATCCGGCCGCGTCGAGCTGGGTGAGCACGCCCGCCGCGAGCCGGTAGCGCGTACCGGCCGGGGAGAGCAGGCCACAGCCGAGCAGTTCGCCGAGCGCGGCGTCGGCGTGGGTGTCCCCGATGAGCGCGGGCAGATGCGCCTGGTGCGGCACCTCGCCGCCGAGCGCGACGGCGAACCGCAGGGTGTCCCGGGCGGCCTGGCCGAGTCGGGCCGCGAGCGGGGCGGCGGGGGCCGCGCCGTCGCCGAGCGAGGGCAGCGGCACTTCCCGGCCCTCGGCCGAGAACACGGACAGGTCGGACGGCTCCTCCACCGGCAGCCCGAACTCGTCGCGCGCGACGCCCTCGCCGCGCAGCGTGTCCCGCTGCCGCAGCAGCGCACCCGCCTGGACGAACCGCAGTGGCAGGCCCTCCGACTCGAACCAGAGGTCGCCCGCCCAGTTGGCCTCGTCGTCGGTGAGCGGCCGCTCCACGGCCTGCTCAAGGAGTTCAAGGGAGGCGCCCCGGCCGAGACCGGCCAGGAAGACCTCTTCGAGGTGCGAGTCGGCGAGCGGCGCCGCGACCTCGGGCGTCGCCGCGAGCAGGAACGCGCACTCGGGCGCGGCGTCGAGCAGTTCCTCCAGCGCGGCCCCGCCGAACTCCAGGTCGTCGACGAGGACGACCGCGCCGATCTCGCGCACCCGCTCCCGCAGCCCCGCCCGGTCGGGCCGGTGCAGCGGGGAGCGGTAGACGGCCGCGTACAGCTCGTGCAGCAGTTCATGGGCGGTGCGGCGGTGGCCGTTGAGGCGGACGACGCCGTCGGGCGCGAGGCGCGCGCAGTCGGCGGCGACGGCGTCGAGCAGCACGGTGCGCCCGGAGCCGGCCGGACCGGTGAGCCGCACCGAGCGGCCGCGCCCGAGCAGCCGGCCAAGACGCTCGCGCTCCTCGCCGCGCTCAAGCAGGACGGGCGCGGGCGCGGCGGGGGCCGCGGGCACCGGGGGCCTGAGCGAGCGTTCGCGCTCGGCGCGCTCGGCGGCGGTGCGGCGGGCGGGCCGTCCGGGTATCTCGCCGGGCGGGCACGGCTCGATCTCGCTGCCGTCGACGGGGTTGACGGTGAGCAGGAAGTCGCCGGAGACGAGCTGGACCGTACGGGCCGGACCGGCGCTGCGCCGGCCGAGGCTGGGGGTCACGGCGTCACGGTCGCGCTGCGGATGCGGCGCACCGGCACCGGCGCCCGAGGCGTCCGGGCCGTCCGAATCGTGGTCGAACTCTTCCGGTCCCCGGTTGTCGTCCATCGGGTCCATGGTGAAAGCCCCCCAGATGCGCGTGCGTAACGGTGCCCCTCCCGGCCGCTACGTACTGCGCTGTCGCTCTGGTCCGGACCCCGCCGCTTGGGATGTCGACCGGCGGGAGACCGCACCTTAATCCTTCGCCCAGTATCTCTGTAGCGGCGGGGTGCCACCCCGCCCAGAGCGTCACAGTCCGGTGAGGATTGCGCGCGGAGTGCCGCTCTCACACCCCGCGCACAACTACTGCACAAGTCGTCCGCGGGAGCCACCTGCCATGGTCATACGCGCGGCAGCGCCTCGGCCGCGATGCCGCCCTCGATGGCGAGGATGCGGTGCAGCCGGGTCGCCACGAGCAGGCGCTGCATCTGGGGTGGCACGCCGCGCAGGACGAGCCGTCGGCCGCAGCGGCCGGCCCGCCGGTGGGCGCCCATGATCACGCCGAGCCCGGTGGCGTCCCAGGAGTCGAGTTCGGTCAGGTCGAGCACCAGGTCGCCGGCTCCGTCGTCGACGGCCGAGTGCAGGACCGTACGGGCGTCCGCCGCGCTGCGGACGTCGAGGCGGCCCCCGACGACCAGCTCGACGTGGTCGCCCCTGATATGCATGTGTACTCCCCGGAGTGCTCCGTATGCCTGTCTGCCTGTCGTCTCTTACTGCACCAACTGACTGCACAGAACGCAGGGAAGTTGCCGTCTGTGAGCGAACCGATACCTAATTCACCCCATGGAGTGATGCTGGGGAGACAGGAGGTGAGGGTGTGTCAATCAGTGCTTGTAGAAGCCCTGCCCGCTCTTGCGCCCGATGTCACCCGCGTCAACCATCCGGCGCATCAGCTCCGGCGGCGCGAACTTCTCGTCCTGGGACTCGGTGTAGATGTTGCCGGTGGCGTGGAGCAGGATGTCCACGCCGGTCATGTCGGCGGTGGCCAGCGGTCCCATCGCGTGGCCGAAGCCCAGCTTGCAGGCGAGGTCGATGTCCTCGGCGGTGGCCACGCCCGACTCGTACAGCTTCGCCGCCTCGACGACGAGCGCCGAGATGAGGCGGGTGGTGACGAAACCGGCGACGTCGCGGTTGACGACGATGCAGGTCTTGCCGACCGACTCGGCGAACTCACGGGTGATGGCGAGGGTTTCGTCGCTGGTCTTGTAGCCGCGTACGAGCTCGCACAGCTGCATCAGCGGGACCGGCGAGAAGAAGTGCGCGCCGACGACCCGCTCGGGGCGCTTGGTGACCGCCGCGATCTTGGTGATCGGGATGGCGGAGGTGTTGGAGGCGAGCACGGTGTCGTCCCGCACGATCTGGTCGAGCGCGCGGAAGATGTCGTGCTTGACCTCCAGCTTCTCGAAGACGGCCTCGACGACGATGTCCGCGTCGGCCACCGCGTCCAGGTCGGTCGTGGTGGTGATGCGGGCGAGCGCGGCCTCCGCGTCCTCGGCGGCCAGCTTGCCCTTGCTCACGAACTTGTCGTACGAGGCCTTGATGCCGTCGGTGCCCCGGGTCAGCGCCGCGTCGGTGACGTCGCGCAGCACCACGTCCCAGCCCGCCTGGGCGGAGACCTGCGCGATACCCGAACCCATGAGTCCGGCCCCGATGACGGCGAGCTTCCTGGCCACTTCACACCCCTTTGACGGCTTACTTGTACGGCTCTCCGGCGGAGGCTATCGGCCGTGAGCCGTCTTGGGAGCCCTAAGAGATGCGCGTCACGTCTCAGATGACGGACATCACACCGAGATGGGTGTGCCGGGTCTCATCGGGGGCAGGGATCATGGTCATCGCTCGGGCTTTACCGCGTACTTGAGCACCTTTTGGCCCCACACCTCCTCAATGTCATCGAGGACCACGAGGGCGTCGCGGGTCACTTTGGGGACGGCCTGGGGCTAACTACTCTGACCCCATGGTCAATCTGACGCGTATCTACACCCGTACCGGCGACAAGGGCACGACGGCCCTGGGTGACATGAGCCGTACCGCCAAGACGGATCTGCGGATCTCGGCGTACGCGGACGCCAACGAGGCGAACGCCGTGATCGGCACGGCGCTGGCGCTCGGGCAGCTGTCCGAGGAGGTGGCGAAGGTTCTCGTCCGGGTCCAGAACGACCTGTTCGACGTGGGCGCGGACCTGTCGACGCCGGTGGTCGAGGACCCCAAGTACCCGCCGCTGCGGGTCGAGCAGTTCTACGTCGACCGCCTTGAGGCGGACTGCGACCGCTTCAACGAGCAGTTGGAGAAGCTGCGCAGCTTCATCCTCCCGGGCGGCACTCCCGGCGCCGCGCTGCTGCACCAGGCGTGCACGGTGGTGCGCCGCGCGGAGCGTTCGACGTGGGCGGCGCTTGAGGTGCACGGCGAGGCGATGAACCCGCTGACCGCGACGTATCTGAACCGCCTCTCCGACCTCCTGTTCATCCTGGCCCGCACCGCGAACAAGGAGGTCGGGGACGTGTTGTGGGTGCCGGGCGGCGAGCGGTAGGAAGAGCGCGGCCACTGCATCCTTCGGTGTAGCGCCGTCTCGGCCGGTAAGAGGACGCCCGGGCCCCTGCCACCGTGTTTCATGGGGCGGTGAAACGCTTT
This sequence comes from Streptomyces sp. CBMA152, assembly GCF_014596475.1. Lineage (GTDB taxonomy): Bacteria > Actinomycetota > Actinomycetes > Streptomycetales > Streptomycetaceae > Streptomyces. Next base: position 211,841 of record NZ_MECJ01000025.1, read on the forward strand.
CCCCGCCCGCACCGCCACGACGTCCAGATCGCCGTCGTCGGGCTCGGCGGCGGTGTGCTGCTGTGGGTGCTGCGGCTGGTCTCCGGGGGCAGCGGGCTGCTCGGCTGGGGCTGGTCGCTGGTGCCGCTCGGGGTGACCGCGGGCCTGGAGCTGCTGCGCCGCACCCGCCCGCAGGCCACCCTGGCCGGCGGTGCGGCCATGGTGGTCGCCGACCAGTTCACCGCGGGGAACCTGGCCACGGTCCTGATGTTCACGGACCTCGTCTACGCGGCCGTCCTGTACGGCACGCCCGCCGCCGCCCGCCGTGTCCCGGTCGCCACCGGACTGGTCAGCGTCGCCCTGACCATCGGCTTCCTCGCCTGGTTCCGCACCCCGCAGGCCCTGCTCATCGGCATCGCCGCCGGGCTCGTCCTCTTCACGCCCGCCACCACCGGCGCGCTGGTGCGCAACCATCGCGACGCGGCCGAGACGGCGACGCTGCGCGCCGAGCAGACCGCGCTGCTCGCCGAGATCGACCGCGCCCAGGCCGTGGTCGGCGAGCGCGCCCGGATGGCCCGCGAGCTGCACGACCTGGTCGCGGGCCACCTCTCCGCCATCGCGATCCACTCCACCGCCGCGCTCTCCCTGGACGATCCGGCGACCACCGGCCGGGCGCTCACCGTGATCCGCGAAAACAGCGTGGCCGGGCTCGACGAGATGCGCCGGCTCATCGGGCTGCTCCGGGACAGCGGCGCCGAGAGCGAACCGGCCGCCGCGCCCACGCTCGCCGCGCTCGACGCACTGCTCCGACGGGCCCGTACCAACGGCGCCTCCAGCGGGCTCGACTTCGCCCTCGACGACACCCGGCCACCGGGCGCCGTGCTGCCCGCACCGGTCGAGCTCGCCGCGTACCGGATCGTCCAGGAGTCGCTGACCAACGCCCTCAAACACGCCTCGCCGGGCACGGTCACGACAACCCTCGCGCACACCGGGCGGGCGCTCACGGTCGAGGTGACCAGCCCGTACGGCGACCGGCCGGGGTCGCGCGCGCCCGGGTCGGGGGCGGGTCTGGTGGGGATGCGGGAGCGGACCGCGCTGCTCGGCGGGACCTTCGCGGCGGGCCCGGAACCGGGCGGCGACGGCGGCAGGATCTGGCGGGTGTGGGCCGAACTGCCCATCACGGAAGGCGAGTCGAGCGTATGACGATCCGGGTACTGGTCGCCGAGGACCAGTCGTCGGTGCGGGCGGGTCTGGTGCTGATCCTGGGCAGCGCCCCCGACATCGAGGTGGCCGGGGAGGCCGCCGACGGCGAGGAGGCGGTGCGCCTCGCGCGCGAACTGCGCCCGGATCTGGTCCTGATGGACGTGCAGATGCCGAGGCTGGACGGCGTATCGGCGACGCGTCAGGTGGTCGCGGAACAGCTCGCCGACGTCCTGGTCCTGACCACCTTCGACCTCGACGAGTACGTCTTCGGCGCGCTGCGCGCGGGCGCCGCGGGCTTTCTGCTGAAGAACACGGAGGCGAAGGACCTGATCGAGGCGGTACGGACGGTGGCGCGCGGCGAGGGCCTGATCGCCCCGGCGGTCACCCGCCGTCTGATCGCGGAGTTCGCGGCGCCGACCCCGAAGGCCCCGGCCGAGCCGCCGGCCGCCCTCGACGCACTCACCCGCCGCGAGCGCGAGGTCCTGTCGTGTCTGGGCGAGGGTCTCTCCAACGCCGAGATCGCGGTACGCCTGGAGATGGCGGAGGCCACGGTGAAGACGCATGTCAGCCGTCTGCTGGGGAAGCTGGAGCTGCGCAGCAGGGTCCAAGCTGCGGTTCTCGCCCAGGAGTTGGGGATATGACGACGACTTCCGGCCGTTGGTCTGGACCTCTTGACGATTGGTCCAGACCTTCCTACGCTCACGGCACTGCTGTGTGAGCGTGCCACGACATCCGTGTGCTCACCGGACGGAGCAGGGTCCCACCCCCACACCCGTCGGACCTCACTCAGGGAGTCTCCCTTGAGCACTGCACCACGCCTGCGCACCCGCTTGAGATCGAGAGCGACCGCGGCCCTGACCGCGCTGGCACTCCCCCTGGCCGCACTCGTCGGCCTGGCCGCCGCGTCCCCCGCCGAGGCCGCCGCCTCGGCCTCCGCCACCTACGCCAAGACCCAGGACTGGGGCTCCGGCTTCGGCGCCCAGTGGACCGTCAAGAACACCGGCACCACGACGCTCACCTCCTGGACCGTGGAGTGGGACTACCCCTCCGGTACGTCCGTCACCTCGTTCTGGGACGCGGACGTCACCCACACCGCCGACCACTGGACCGCCAAGAACAAGTCGTACAACGGCACGCTCGCCCCCGGCGCCAGCGTCACCTTCGGCTTCAACGGCGCGGGCTCCGGTGCCCCGTCGGGCTGCAAGCTCAACGGCGGCTCCTGTGACGGGAGTTCGACCCCGCCCGGCGACAACCCGCCCTCCGCGCCCGGCACCCCGACCGCGAGCAACGTCACCGACACCTCGCTGAGCCTGTCGTGGAGCGCGGCCACCGACGACAAGGGCGTCAAGAACTACGACGTCTACCGCGGCTCGACGAAGATCGCGACGGTCACCGGCACGACGTACGCCGACTCCGGCCTCACCGCCGGGACGACGTACACGTACAGCGTGACCGCGCGCGACAGCGCCGACCAGATGGGGCCCTCCTCCGGCTCGCTCACCGTCACCACCACGGGCGGTGGCGGCACCCCGAACCCGGGCTCCACCGTCAAGCTCGGCTACTTCACCGACTGGGGCATCTACCAGCGCAACTACCAGGTGAAGAACATCGTCACCTCGGGCTCGGCGGCGAAGCTCACCCACATCAACTACGCGTTCGGGAACGTCACCAACGGCCAGTGCGCCATCGGTGACGCGTACGCCGACTACCAGAAGACGTACGACGCCTCCTCCAGCGTCGACGGCACCGCCGACACCTGGGACCAGCCGGTCGCGGGCAACATCAACCAGCTGCGCGAGCTGAAGAAGAAGTACCCGAACCTCAAGGTGCTGTGGTCGTTCGGCGGCTGGACCTGGTCGGGCGGCTTCGGCGCCGCGGCGGCCAACCCGGCCGCGTTCGCCGACTCCTGCTACTCCCTGGTCAAGGACCCGCGCTGGGCCGACGTCTTCGACGGCATCGACATCGACTGGGAGTACCCGAACGCGTGCGGCCTGTCCTGCGACACCAGTGGTCAGGCGTCGCTGAAGAACCTGCTGGCGGCGCTGCGGGCCAAGTTCGGCTCCTCGGCGCTGGTGACGGCCGCCGTCACCGCCGACGGCTCGGCCAACGGCAAGATGGACCAGGCGGACTACGCCGGGGCGGCACAGTACGTCGACTGGTACAACGTGATGACGTACGACTTCTTCGGTGCGTGGGACGCGAAGGGGCCGACGGCTCCGCACTCGCCGCTCACCTCGTACGCCGGCATCCCGATCGCGGGCTTCAACACGGACGCGGCGATCCAGAAGTACAAGGTCAAGGGGATCCCCGCGGCCAAACTGAACCTGGGGATCGGCTTCTACGGCCGCGGCTGGACGGGCGTCACCCAGGACGCCCCCGGCGGCACGGCGACGGGCCCGGCGCCCGGCACGTACGAGCAGGGCATCGAGGACTACAAGGTCCTCAAGACCGCGTGCCCCACGACCGGAACGATCGCCGGCACGGCGTACGCCCACTGCGGCACCAACTGGTGGAGCTACGACACCCCGTCGACGATCGCGGGGAAGATGTCCTACGTGAAGAACCAGGGCCTCAAGGGCGCGTTCTTCTGGGAGTTCAGCGGCGACACGCCTGGCGGCGAGCTGGTGTCGGCGATCGACGCGGGCTTGCGATAGCAGGCCCGACCACGCTCCCGGGCAGGCGGCCCGTCCCCGCTTGCCCGGGTACCCCTCAGGGGCGCGGGGAACTGCGCGACAAGCCACAGACGGCCTGCGGCCAAAGGAACAGTTTTCGCCTGCGGACCGTGCTGGGCTGATCGCGCAGTTCCCCGCGCCCCTATGGGGCTCCGCAGGATTTCGGGAAGGGGCGGGGTGGGGGCTAATCCCTAAGCCACGTTCACCCGTTGGCCGGGCGGCGCCGCCTCCAGCCATGCCAGGAACCCCGTCAGCGCGTCCTCGCTCATCGCGAGTTCGAGGCGCACGCCACGGTGCGTACAGCCGAGCACGATCGCGTCGGACAGGAGCGCCAGCTCCTCCTCGCCCGCGGGCTTGCGCCGGGCGACCACCTCGATGGCGGAGCGCTCAAGAAGACGGCGGGGCCGAGGCGCGTACGAGAAGACGCGGTACCACTCGATACGGTCGCCGCTGTAGCGGGCCACCCCGTACACCCAGCCCTTGCCCCCGGGGTCGCCCCCCTCCGGCACGTTCCAGCGGAGACTGCAGTCGAAGGTCCCGCCGGAACGCTGGATCAGGCGTCGGCGCAGACCGAAGACGAAGAGTCCCACCAGTACCAGCGCGACAACCACGCCGCCCACAAGCAGAACGAGGGTCATCTCCACCGACCTCCTCGCTCCATTCGGGGCCGGGGGATCACCCCGGTCTCACTGTGCCTGCATCGCCTCAGCCGCGGCCGGGTGTGGAAAATTCCAGACCCGTGACCGCGGCTGAGGGCAAAACTGTTCGGCGGGGCGCTAGCGCACCGACACCGTACGCAGCCGGACCTCGGCGCGCCGCTCGGCGACGGCGTCCTCGGCCGACTTGGCGCTCTCCAGCGCGCGCTCGGCACGCTGGACGTCGATCTCGTCCGCGAGCTCCGCGATCTCCGCGAGCAGAGAGAGCTTGTTGTCCGCGAACGAGATGAACCCGCCGTGCACAGCGGCGACGACGGTGCTGCCCTCGCTCGTACGGATGGTCACCGGGCCGGACTCCAGCACTCCGAGGAGCGGCTGGTGACCGGGCATGACGCCGATGTCGCCGGACGCGGTGCGCGCGACGACCAGGGTGGCCTCGCCGGACCAGACACTACGGTCCGCGGCGACGAGCTCGACGTGCAGCTCAGCAGCCAAGGTGGGCTCCTCGGGTCACCACCCGGCGGTTACTGCCGGGTGTTGGGTCAAAGTCTAGTAGGCGTGAGGAGAGGGGCGGGACCGGCCCGCCCCTCTCCACCGAAACGCGACTCTTACGAGTCAGGCGATTCAGGAGACGCCCAGCTCCTTGGCGTTGGCCTTCAGGTCCTCGATGCCACCGCACATGAAGAACGCCTGCTCGGGGAAGTGGTCGTACTCACCGTCGCAGATCGAGTTGAACGCGGCGATCGACTCGTCGAGCGGCACGTCCGAGCCGTCCACGCCGGTGAACTGCTTGGCGACGTGGGTGTTCTGGGACAGGAAGCGCTCGACGCGACGGGCGCGGTGGACAACGAGCTTGTCCTCTTCGCCCAGCTCGTCGATACCGAGGATCGCGATGATGTCCTGGAGGTCCTTGTACTTCTGCAGGATCCCCTTGACGCGCATCGCGGCGTTGTAGTGGTCCGCCGCGATGTACCGCGGGTCCAGGATGCGGGACGTGGAGTCCAGCGGGTCCACGGCCGGGTAGATGCCCTTCTCGGAGATCGGACGGGAGAGAACCGTCGTCGCGTCGAGGTGGGCGAACGTGGTGGCCGGGGCCGGGTCGGTCAGGTCGTCCGCGGGGACGTAGATCGCCTGCATCGAGGTGATCGAGTGACCACGGGTCGAGGTGATGCGCTCCTGGAGGAGACCCATCTCGTCGGCCAGGTTCGGCTGGTAGCCCACCGCGGAGGGCATACGGCCGAGCAGGGTCGACACCTCGGAACCCGCCTGGGTGTACCGGAAGATGTTGTCGATGAAGAAGAGGACGTCCTGCTTCTGGACGTCACGGAAGTACTCCGCCATCGTCAGACCGGCCAGGGCGACCCGAAGACGCGTGCCCGGGGGCTCGTCCATCTGGCCGAAGACCAGCGCGGTCTTGTCGATGACGCCGGAGTCCGTCATCTCCTCGATGAGGTCGTTGCCCTCACGGGTACGCTCACCGACGCCCGCGAACACCGACACACCGTCGTGGTTGTTGGCGACACGGTAGATCATCTCCTGGATGAGCACCGTCTTGCCGACGCCGGCGCCGCCGAAGAGGCCGATCTTTCCACCCTTGACGTACGGGGTGAGAAGGTCGATGACCTTGACGCCGGTCTCGAACATCTCCGTCTTCGACTCGAGCTGGTCGAAGTTCGGGGCCTTGCGGTGGATCGGCCAGCGCTCGGTGACCTCGACCGTGGACGGGTCCACGTTCAGGATCTCGCCGAGGGTGTTGAACACCTTGCCCTTGGTGACGTCGCCGACCGGAACGGTGATGCCGTTGCCGGTGTCGACGACCGGGGCCTGGCGGACCAGACCGTCGGTGGGCTGCATCGAGATGGTGCGGACCAGGCCGTCACCCAGGTGCTGGGCCACTTCCAGGGTCAGCGTCTTGAGCTTGCCGTCCTCGGCCGGGTCGGCCACCTCGACGTGCAGCGCGTTGTAGATCTCCGGCATGGCGTCGACGGGGAACTCCACGTCGACGACCGGGCCGATGACCCGGGCGACGCGGCCCGTGGCAACGGCCGTCTCAACTGTCGTCGTCATTACTTGTCACTCCCCGCGGTCGCGTCGGCCAGGGCGCTCGCGCCACCGACGATCTCGCTGATTTCCTGGGTGATTTCGGCCTGGCGGGCCGCGTTGGCAAGCCGGGAGAGGCTCTTGATGAGCTCCCCGGCGTTGTCGGTCGCCGACTTCATCGCGCGGCGGCGGGCGGCGTGCTCGGAAGCCGCGGCCTGCAGCAGCGCGTTGTAGATACGGCTCTCGACGTAGCGCGGCAGCAGGGCGTCGAGGACGTCCTCCGCCGACGGCTCGAAGTCGAACAGCGGAAGGATCTCGCCCTTCTTGCCGCTCTCCTCCTCGACCTGGTCCAGCGACAGCGGCAGCATCCGGTTGTCCACCGGCGTCTGCGTCATCATCGACACGAACTCCGTGAAGACGATGTGCAGCTCGTCCACGCCACCCTCGGCCGTGTCCGTCTGGACGGCCTCGATGAGGGGGGCGGCCACCTGCTTGGCGTCCGCGTACGTCGGGCTGTCGGTGAAGCCGGTCCACGCGTCCGCGACCTTGCGCTCACGGAATGCGTAGTAGGCGACACCCTTGCGGCCGACGATGTACGTGTCGACCTCCTTGCCCTCGCCGCGCAGCCGCGCGGTGAGCTGCTCCGCCGCCTTGATGGCGTTGGAGGAGTAGCCGCCGGCCAGACCGCGGTCGCTCGTGACGAGCAGGACCGCGGCCCGGACCGGGGACTCGGCCTCGGTGGTGAGCGGGTGCTTGGTGGTCGAACCGTTCGCCACCGCGGTCACCGCGCGGGTGAGCTCGGTCGCGTACGGCTTGGAGGCGGCCACCTTGCGCTGCGCCTTGACGATGCGCGAGGCGGCGATCATCTCCATCGCCTTGGTGATCTTCTTGGTCGCGGTGACGGATCGGATGCGACGCTTGTAGACCCGGAGCTGCGCTCCCATGAGTCAGGTCCCTTCCGTCGTCACTTGCTGGTGGAGACCGGCGCGTCGTCGCCCAGGAGCTTGCCGTCCGAGGTCTCGAACTGGCGCTTGAAGGCAGCGATGGCGTCGGCGATCGACTGCAGCGTGTCGTCCGACATCTTGGCGCCCTCGGCGATCGAGGTGAGGAGCTCCTTGCGCTCGCGGCGCAGGTACTCCAGCAGCTCGGCCTCGAAGCGGCGGATGTCCTCGACCGGGACGTCGTCCATCTTGCCGGTGGTACCGGCCCAGACGGAGACGACCTGCTCCTCGACCGGCATCGGCTGGTACTGGCCCTGCTTCAGCAGCTCGACCATGCGCTTACCGCGCTCCAGCGACGCCTTGGAGGCCGCGTCCAGGTCGGAACCGAAGGCGGCGAACGCCTCCAGCTCGCGGTACTGGGCGAGGTCCACACGCAGTCGGCCGGACACCTGGCGCATCGCCTTGTGCTGGGCCGAGCCACCGACACGGGAGACCGAGATACCGACGTTCAGGGCCGGACGCTGGCCGGCGTTGAACAGGTCGGACTCCAGGAAGCACTGGCCGTCGGTGATGGAGATGACGTTGGTCGGGATGAACGCCGACACGTCGTTCGCCTTGGTCTCGACGATCGGGAGGCCCGTCATCGAACCGGCACCCATGTCGTCGGAGAGCTTGGCGCAGCGCTCCAGCAGACGCGAGTGCAAGTAGAAGACGTCGCCCGGGTAGGCCTCGCGGCCCGGCGGACGGCGCAGCAGCAGCGACACGGCGCGGTAGGCGTCGGCCTGCTTCGACAGGTCGTCGAAGATGATCAGGACGTGCTTGCCCTGGTACATCCAGTGCTGACCGATGGCCGAACCGGTGTACGGCGCAAGGTACTTGAAGCCGGCCGGGTCGGACGCCGGGGCGGCGACGATGGTCGTGTACTCCAGCGCGCCGGCCTCTTCCAGGGCACCGCGCACCGAGGCGATGGTGGAGCCCTTCTGGCCGATGGCGACGTAGATGCAGCGGACCTGCTTCTTCGGGTCGCCCGTGCGCCAGTTGTCGCGCTGGTTGATGATCGTGTCGACGGCCAGCGCGGTCTTGCCGGTCTGACGGTCGCCGATGATCAGCTGACGCTGGCCGCGGCCGATCGGCACCATCGCGTCGACGGCCTTGTAGCCGGTCTGCATCGGCTCGTGGACCGACTTGCGGACCATGACGCCCGGGGCCTGCAGCTCAAGGGCGCGGCGGCCGTCGGTCTCGATCTCGCCGAGGCCGTCGATCGGGTTGCCGAGCGGGTCGACGACGCGACCCAGGTAGCCCTCGCCGACGGCGACGGACAGGACCTCGCCGGTACGGGTGACCGGCTGGCCCTCTTCGATGCCGCTGAACTCGCCGAGGACGATCGCACCGATCTCGCGCTCCTCGAGGTTGAGGGCGAGACCGAGGGTGCCGTCCTCGAACTTCAGCAGCTCGTTGGCCATCGCCGAGGGAAGGCCCTCGACCTTGGCAATGCCGTCGCCGGCAAGGCTGACCGTACCGACCTCCTCGCGCGAGGCCGCGTCCGGCTTGTACGACTGGACAAAGGTCTCCAGCGCGTCCCGGATCTCCTCCGGCCGGATCGTGAGCTCCGCCATCTGGGTTCCCTGCTCTCCTTGTTGGGCCCGAAGTTTCTTTGGGGGTCTGGGGGCCGACCCCCAGGAATCTTCTGCAATCTCTGCACGGCCCAACCGGGCCGCTGGTGATGCTTTGTTGAGTTGGTGACGCTGCCGGAGCAGGTCAGCCGGCCAGCCGCCGGCTCGCCTCGTCGAGACGCTCCGCGACGGTCCCGTCGATGAGCTCGTCACCGACCCGCACCGAGATCCCGCCGAGGACCGTCGGGTCCACGTCCAGGTTCAGGTGCATCTGGCGGCCGTACACCTTCGCCAGAGCCGCACCGAGGCGCTGCTTCTGGGCGTCGGTCAGCGGCACCGCCGAGGTGACGACCGCGACCATGCGGTCCCGGCGCGCCGCGGCGAGCTTGGAAAGGGACTCGAGGCCCGCTTCCAGGCTACGTCCACGGGGCTGGGTCACAAGCCGCGTGACGATCCGCTCGGTGGCCGCGTTCGCCTTGCCGCCCAGCAGGCTGCGCAGCAGCTCGCCCTTGGCGGACGAGGCGGCGGCGCGGTTGGTCAGGGCGGACCGCAGCTCGGGGTTCGAGGTGACGATCCGGCCGAACCGGAACAGCTCGTCCTCGACGTCGTCCAGCGCGCCGGACTTCTGCGCGGCGGTGAGGTCGGCGGTGTTCGCCAGCTCCTCCAGCGCGTCCACCAGGTCGCGCGAACGCGACCAGCGGGAGCGGACCATGCCGCTCACCAGGTCGGCGCTCTCGCCGCCGACCTGGCCGCCGAGGATGCGTCCGGCCAGCTCGGCCTTGGCCTCGCCGGCCTGCGCCGGGTCGGTCAGGACCCGACGCAGCGACACCTCGCGGTCGAGCAGCGCGGTGACGGCGGCCAGCTCACCGGCGAGCTTCGCCGCGTCGACGGACGTGTTGTCCATCAGCGCGTCGAGTCGCTCGCGCGCGGCAGCCAGTGCCTCGCGGCTCGCTCCGTTCATCGCGTGGCCTCGGCCTTCGCCGCGCTGTCCTCAAGACCCTCGAGGAAGCGGTCGATGGTGCGGCTCTGTCGGGCGTGGTCCTCGAGGGACTCGCCGACGAGCTTGCCGGCCAGGTCGGTGGCGAGCTTGCCCACGTCCTGACGGAGCGCGTGCGCGGCGGCCTTGCGGTCCGCCTCGATCTGGGCGTGACCGGCAGCGATGATCTCCTCACGCTGCCGCTGGCCTTCCGCCCTCATCTCCTGGATGAGCGCGGTGCCCTGCTCGGTCGCCTCCTGGCGCAGGCGGGCAGCCTCGTGGCGGGCCTCGGCGAGCTGGGCCTTGTACTGCTCCAGCACGCTCTGAGCCTCGGTCTGCGCGGCCTCGGCCTTCTCGATACCGCCCTCGATGGCCTCGCGACGCTCGTCCAGAACCTTGTTGATGTTCGGGAGGAGCTTCTTGGCGAGGAAGCCGAAGACGATGACGAAGGCGATCAGGCCGATGACCAGCTCAGGCCACGGCGGAACGAGGGGGTTTTCCTTGCCCTCGGCCGCCAGCTGAACCATGGTGAGGTTCACATCAGTGCCTTTCGTCGGATCGGTCTAGTCGTCGTTCGTCTTAGTAGACGAACGGCATGACGAGGCCGATGAGGGCCAGCGCCTCACAGAACGCGAAACCGAGGATCTGGTTGGCGCGGATCAGGCCGGCCGCCTCGGGCTGACGGGCCATGGCCTGGGTGCCGTTACCGAAGATGATGCCGACGCCGACGCCGGGGCCGATCGCGGCAAGGCCGTAACCGACGGAGCTGAGGGAGCCGGTGACGCCATCGGAAGCAGCAGCGAGGATCTGGGACATGCCAGTTCTTCCTTCTCTTTCACGGACCGGTGGGGGTTGGCCACCGGACGACTGGGGGGTTTTGAGGGGGCGGGCGGTCAGTGGTGCTCGGCGACGGCGCCCTGGATGAAGCTGCAGGCCAGAAGCACGAACACGTACGCCTGGACGGCCTGGATGAAGAGCTCGAAGCCGGTCATCACGACGACCATCACGAACGACACACCCGAGTAGGCGATACCGATGCCGTTGAGCATGTACCAGCTGGCGATCGTGAAGAGCAGCAGCAGGGTGTGACCGGCGAACATGTTCGCGAACAGTCGCACCGCGTGGGTGAAGGGGCGCACGATCACGTTCGAGAAGAACTCGATGACCATGACCATCGGCAGCACCGCGCCGAGCGACTTGTCGTAACCCGTGAGGTTCTTGAAGCCGCCGATGAAGCCGTGGCGCTTAAAGGTGAGGCTCATCCAGACGACGTAGACGATCCCCGCGAGAGCCGCCGGGTACGCGATGATCGACGTCACCGGGAACTGCGCGACCGGAACGATCGACCACAGGTTCATCATCCAGACGAAGAAGAACAGCGAGACCATGAGGGGAACCCACTTCTCGCCCTCCTTCTTGCCGATCGTCTCGTAGACGATGCCGCGGCGTACGAAGTCGTAGCCCGCCTCGGCGACCATCTGGAGCTTGCCGGGGACGACCTTCGGCTTGCGGAAGGCGGCCCAGAAGAAGCCGAGGATGATGACCGAACCCAGCAGGGCGAGCAGCATCGGCTTGTTGAAATAAACGCCGTTGCCGTCCGCGTCGCCCCAGAGAGGCTTGAACAGGAACGAGTGCAGGCCCGGACCCTCGAAGCCACCGCAGTCCTGGAACAGGTGGCAACTGGTGTCGAAAGCGAGCTGCGTCGGGTCAGCACTCACCGCGGGCTCCTTCAGCGTGGCGCATAGGTACGGCAACCTCGTTGTGTCGGCGCGGCGCGCAGCCGCGGTTCGGCACTGGACTGGTGTTACGGATGATGGGGCGGCGGTCGGGCATCGAGCCTCGCGATCGAGCAGGCGTCAGCTCAGATGCCCGCGTCCGCAGTGCCGCAGTTGGCACCGGACGATAGCAGGGTCTCGAACTCGCATTTATCCCGCCCCTACCCTTCACGACGAAGACCCGGACTTCTCGGGCTTGTGGCCCTCCGAATCCGGCTCCACGTAAAGGATCTTGGCCTTCATGTGCGCACGCGCCTGCATGCCGATCCAGACGAGGGTCAGCGCGACGAGCGTGGCGGCGAATGCCTTGGGGTTGAACAGCGTCGTGTTCTTGAAGACCGCGACGAAGATGAAGAGCAGCAACAGCTGAGCCGTGTACAGCATCAGTCCCATGCCCTGGAACAGATGCGGCAGGTTCCGCGCCGTACGTTGCAGGACGATGAGCCCGATCCCCATGAAAGCGATGACCACGACCGTCGCGATGGCGGCGCCGATGGCCCCCTTGCCGCCCGCGACCACGGAGCTGATCACGACGGCGAGCGCGCCGGCGGCAGCGGTGGGTACGGCGGTCTGAAGGAGGGTGCGGGCGTCGTTGGACGGCATGGCGGCAGCTCCGCTTACTGGTGGGGGCAGGGTGTCGTCATGGACGAGCGTAGGCCCCGGCCGAGGTGTGATCCCTCGGGCCAATGGGCCGTCGCACTACGGTCCTTCGGCTCTGTTGCCGGGTCTCGTGAACCGTATCACAAACTATTTGATGAGGTCTTTACCATGGTGATGTGCTGCCCGTCACACATGAGAGTGAACATGCGCGCATGTGCAAAACGGGCGGCGACTTGTCTGGTATTGGGACCCGGTGCGGCAATTCGTCAGCGTGACGCACTCGTCTTCCGTCGGTCGGGGAAGCGCGAACGGGGGCCGACGGCGGTCGCTCCGTTGACGCCGGAGACACCCGCGCCGACCGGCGTGCGCTCCTCTTCCGTCCCGTCCCACTCCTGCGCACCACCGGCCCCGGCCGAGGCGGCGGCGAGCCGCGTACGGCGCCGGTAGCGCGGCGGGACGAACGCCTCCGCCCAACGCGGCGCGCGCGGCGTGAAGCGCGGCAGCAGGAGCAGCACCAGACCCACCGCGCTCAGCGCGACGATCAGGAACACGATCCACATCGACGCCGAGTGCACCGAGTACGCCACCGCGCCGAAGGACAGCAGCGCCGACCAGAAGTACATGATCAGCACGGCCCGGCTGTGCGAGTGGCCGATCTCCAGCAGGCGGTGGTGCAGATGCCCGCGGTCGGCCGCGAACGGCGACTGGCCCTTCCACGTGCGGCGCACGATCGCGAGCACCAGGTCGGTCATCGGCAGCGCGATGATCGTCAGCGGCAGCAGCAGCGGGATGAAGACCGGCAGCATCGCGTGGGTGGCCGCGCGCTCGCCGCCGACGAACAGGTTCATCGAGTCCGGGTCGACCTGCCCGGTGATCGAGATCGCGCCCGCCGCGAGCACCAGGCCGATCAGCATCGAGCCGGAGTCGCCCATGAAGATCCGCGCGGGGTGCATGTTGTGCGGCAGGAAGCCCAGGCACATGCCCATCAGGATGGCCGCGAAGAGGGTGGCCGGGGCCGCGGCCTCGATGCCGTATCCGAACCAGATCCGGTACGCGTAGATGAAGAACGCCGCCGAGGCGATGCAGACCGTGCCGGCGGCGAGGCCGTCGAGGCCGTCCACGAAGTTCACCGCGTTGATGGTGATGACCACCAGGGCGACCGTGAGCAGGGTCGACTGCCAGGAGGTCAGCGAGACCGTGCCGATGCCGGGAATGGGCAGCCACAGGATCGTCAGACCCTGCACGACCATCACACCCGCCGCGATCATCTGGCCGCCGAGCTTGATCAGCGCGTCGATCTCGAACTTGTCGTCGAGGACGCCGATGATCCAGATCAGGGCGGCGCCGGAGAGCAGCGCGCGCGGCTCGTTGGACCGCTCGAAGACGCCGTTGAGGCTGTCGAGGTGGTCGGCGACGAGCAGACCCGCGCACAGGCCGCCGAACATGGCGATACCGCCGAGCCGCGGCGTCGGCTCCCGGTGCACGTCGCGGGCACGGATCTCCGGCATCGCACCGGTCGCGATGGCGAACTTCCGCACCGGCCCGGTCAGCAGGTAGGTCACCGCGGCCGTGACGCACAACGTCAGCAGGTATTCACGCACGGGCTGCCCCAGAGGTATCGCTGGCCATCTCAGCCCCACACACTAGCTTCGCGACCACATGGTTGAGGACATGCGGGTACACGAGATGGTTGCAGTCAACCCCGTCTAGTGCGCGTAAGGAGGGAACCTTTCGGCCAGTTCGCGCACTTCGGCACGGATGTCGGGGTCCTCTCCCAGCGCCGCCGAGAACAGCACCGCGATCCTCGCCATCTCCGCCTCGCCCATCCCCTGGGTGGTCACGGCGGCCGTGCCGAGCCGGATGCCGCGGGCGTCGTCGTACGGCAGGGCGCAGGTGTCAAGCACGATCCCGGTGCCCGCGAGCCGGCCCCGGGCGCTGCGGCCGTCGGTGCCCAGCGGTGCCGGGTCGGCCAGGATCAGATGGGTGTCGGTGCCGCCGGTGACCAGCGAGAACCCCTCGGCGGCGAGCCCGGCCGCGAGCACGCGCGCGTTGGCGACCACCTGATGGGCGTACCCGCTGAACGCGGGCGTCGCCGCCTCGCCGAACGCGACCGCCTTCGCCGCGATGGTGTGCATCTGGGCGCCGCCCTGGGTGAACGGGAAGACCGCCCGGTCGATACGGGCCGCCAGCTGCTCGCCGCACAGCAGCATCCCGCCGCGCGGGCCGCGCAGCACCTTGTGGGTGGTCGCGCAGACGACGTCCGCGTACGGGACGGGGTTGGGCGCCGCTCCCCCGGCCACTAGACCCATGGGGTGCGCGGCGTCCGCGATCAGATACGCCCCCACCGCGTCGGCGACCTCGCGGAAGGCCGCGTAGTCGATGTGGCGCGGGTAGCAGATCGAGCCGCAGACGATCGCTTTGGGGCGGTGGCGCTCGGCCAGTTCGGCGACCTCGGCGTAGTCGATGATCCCGGTCTCCGGGTCGACGCCGTAGCCCACGAAGTCGAACCACCGCCCGGAGAAGTTGGCGGGCGAGCCGTGCGTGAGGTGTCCGCCGTACGGGAGCCCCATCGCGAGGACGGTGTCGCCCGGCCGCAGGAGCGCCGCGTAGGCCGCGAGCACGGCCGAACTGCCGCTGTGCGGCTGGACGTTGGCGTGCTCGGCCCCGAAGAGCGCCTTGGCCCGGTCCACCGCGATCCGCTCGGCCACGTCGACGACCTCGCAGCCGCCGTGGTGGCGCGCGCCCGGGTAGCCCTCGGCGTACTTGTTGCTGAGCCGGGAGCCGAGCGCCGCGAGGACGGCGGGCGAGGTGAAGTTCTCGGCGGCGATGAGCTGGAGGGACGCGCCCTGGCGGGCCTCCTCGGCGAGCAGCACCTCGGCGATCTCGGGGTCCTGGCGCCGCAGAGCGTCGAGCGCCCCCTCGGGGGCCTTGTCGGGGGCTTTCCCGCGGGCGGCGGATACGGCTGCGGTGGTGACCGTCATCGGGGTCTCCGGGCCTGGCAGGGGGCGTGGGGGCGTCAGATCCAATGTAGGCCGCCGCGTGCGCCCGCGCCCGGCGGATTCACGTCACCCCTGCGCGCGCCGGGCGCGGGCGATGCCCCGCACAACCCGCCTGGCGCCGCCTGCGGGCCTTTCGGTACGCGACCGGTACGCCGGGGCCGGCACGGGGCCGATAGCCCGTCAGAGCGGCGCAGGGCCCGCGCCCGCGACAGTGCGGCGCGGGGACGCCCGTAAACAGCGCGTGGACGCCCGTCAGTGCGGCGCCGGCACACCCGTGAGCGCCGTGACCACCGGCTCAAGGGCCGTGTTGATCTCGTCGCCGATCGAGCGGAAGAACGTGATCGGGGCGCCGTACGGGTCGTTGACCTCGTCCGCCTCGGCGCTGGGGGCCAGCAGCCAGCCGCGCAGGGCGGCGGCCGCGCGCACCAGGGCGCGGGCGCGCTCGACCATGCCGTCCTGGTCCGGGTCGGGCAGCGTCGCCGGGTCTATGGCGCGCACCAGGCGGGTGAACTCCTTGAGCGTGAAGGTGCGCAGCCCCGCCGAGTGGCCCATCGAGATGACCTGGGCGCGGTGGTCCCGGGTGGCGGTGAGGACCAGGTCCGCGGTGATGACGTGCTCGTCGAGCAGCTCGCGTCCGGTGAAGCCGGAGGCGTCCGCGCCGAAGTCGGCGAGGACCGCCGCCGCGTTGGCCTCCATCGGGGCGCCCTCGTGGCCCCAGGTGCCCGCGGACTCCACGATCAGACCCCCGGTGTACGGGTCGCCGAGGCGGTCGCACAGGGCATGCCGCGTCAGCCGCTCGGTGATGGGCGAGCGGCACACGTTGCCGGTGCTGACGTGGAGGATGCGGAAGGTGGTGCCGGTGATCCCGGTGCCTATGCCACGCCCCGTCTCAGGGGCTGTCAATTCGCCACCTCAAGGTCGGGTACCACCTTGCGCAGCTCGTCGGCGTCGAGCGCGCCCGCGCGCAGCAGTACCGGGACCTTGCCCGTGACGTCCACGATCGACGACGGGACGATGCCCGGGGTCGGGCCGCCGTCCAGGTAGACCGAGACGGAGTCGCCCAGCATCTCCTGCGCGGCGTCGCAGTCCTCGGGCGAGGGGTGCCCGGTGAGGTTGGCTGAGGACACGGCCATCGGGCCGACCTCGGTCAGCAGCTCGATGGCGACCGGGTGCAGCGGCATCCGGATCGCGACCGTGCCCCGGGTGTCGCCGAGGTCCCACTGCAGCGACGGCTGGTGGCGGGCGACCAGGGTGAGGGCACCCGGCCAGAACGCGTCCACGAGCTCCCACGCCTGCTCGGAGAAGTCCGTGACCAGGCCGTGCAGCGTGTTCGGGGACCCGATGAGCACAGGGGTGGGCATGTTGCGGCCGCGCCCCTTGGCGTCCAGCAGGCCGGCGACGGCCTCGGAGCTGAACGCGTCGGCGCCGATGCCGTACACGGTGTCCGTCGGGAGGACGACGAGTTCGCCGCGGCGCACTGCGGAGGCGGCCTCGCGCAGACCGGTCGTGCGGTCGGTCGCGTCGTTGCAGTCGTATCGCCGAGCCATTTAACGGGCCTCCTCGTACACGTACGCGGTCTTGAAGCAGGTAAGGGTCAGGATGGTCACGGCAGGGCCTTGCGGGCCGTGGCGAAGCGCGGGCGGTTGTTCAGGTCGGGGTGGTCGGCCGCGTCCGCCCAGCCGGCCTCCTCGTTGAAGATCCACGGAACCTGGCCGCCCTGGGTGTCGGCGTGCTCGATGACGACGAGCCCGCCGGGCCGCAGGAGACGGTGCGCGGTGCGCTCGATGCCGCGGATGGTGTCGAGGCCGTCCTCGCCGGAGAAGAGGGCGAGTTCGGGATCGTGGTCCCGGGCCTCGGGGGCGACGTACTCCCACTCGGTGAGCGGGATGTACGGCGGGTTGGAGATGACCAGGTCGACCTGGCCGTCGAGCTCGGGCAGCGCGGTCAACGCGTCGCCCTGGTGCAGCACGACGCGCGAGCCCTCGACGTTCTTGCGGGTCCAGTTGAGCGCGTCCTCGGACAGTTCCACGGCGTGCACCCGCGAGCGGGGCACCTCCTGGGCCATGGCGAGCGCGATCGCGCCGGAGCCGGTGCACAGGTCGACGATGAGCGGCTCGACCACGTCCATGGCGCGCACGGCGTCTATGGCCCAGCCGACGACCGACTCGGTCTCGGGACGGGGCACGAAGACGCCGGGGCCGACCTGGAGTTCCAGATAGCGGAAGAACGCGCGGCCGGTGATGTGCTGGAGCGGCTCGCGCGCCTCGCGCCGGGCGACCGCCTCCCAGTAACGGGCGTCGAAGTCGGCGTCCTTGACGAGGTGCAGCTCGCCCCGCTTCACCCCGTGGATGTGCGCGGCGAGCTCTTCCGCGTCGAACCGCGGTGAGGGCACGCCGGCGTCGGCCAGCCGCTGGGTGGCCTGCGCCACCTCCGCGAGCAGCACACTGCGGGGGCCTGGGGTTCGCCCCCCAGAATGTTGCGGCACGCTGGTCCTCCGGGCTGCAATGGGCCTCCCCTTGCTCAACGAGCCCGGGGAAGTACGGGGTGTCTTACGGGTGTCAGCTCGCCGCGGCGAGCTTGGCGGCGGAGTCGGCGTCGACGCACGCCTGGATCATCGCGTCCAGATCGCCGTCGAGCACCTGGTCCAAGTTGTACGCCTTGAAGCCCACGCGGTGGTCCGAGATGCGGTTCTCGGGGAAGTTGTACGTGCGGATCTTCTCGGAGCGGTCCACGGTACGCACCTGGCTGCGCCGGGCGTCGGCGGCCTCCGCCTCGGCCTTCTCCTGGGCGGCGGCGAGCAGCCGGGAGCGCAGGATGCGCATGGCCTGCTCCTTGTTCTGGAGCTGGCTCTTCTCGTTCTGGCAGGAGGCGACCACACCGGTCGGGACGTGCGTGATGCGCACGGCCGAGTCGGTCGTGTTGACGGACTGGCCGCCGGGGCCCGACGAGCGGTAGACGTCGATGCGCAGATCGTTCATGTTGATCTCGACCTCGACCTCCTCGGCCTCGGGCGTGACCAGCACACCGGCGGCGGAGGTGTGGATGCGGCCCTGCGACTCGGTGGCGGGCACGCGCTGCACGCGGTGCACCCCGCCCTCGTACTTCAGCCGCGCCCAGACGCCCTGGCCGGGCTCGGTGGCGCCGTTGCCGCCCTTGGTCTTCACGGAGACCTGGACGTCCTTGTAGCCGCCCAGCTCGGACTCGGTGGCGTCGATGATCTCGGTCTTCCAGCCGATCCGCTCGGCGTACCGCAGATACATGCGCAGCAGGTCGCCGGCGAACAGGGCCGACTCGTCGCCGCCCGCGCCCGCCTTGATCTCCAGGAGCACGTCCTTGTCGTCGCTGGGGTCGCGCGGGACCAGGAGAAGGCGCAGCTTCTCGGTCAGCTCGTCGCGCTGCTTGTCCAGCTCCTTGACCTCGGCCGCGAAGTCGGGGTCGTCGGCCGCGAACTCCTTGGCCGTCTCGATGTCCTCGCCGGTCTGCTTCCAGGAGCGGTACGTGGCGACGATCGGCGTCAGCTCGGCGTAGCGCTTGTTGAGCTTGCGCGCGTTCGCCTGGTCCGCGTGGACCGACGGGTCGGCGAGCTTCTTCTCCAGATCGGCGTGCTCGCCGATCAGTTCCTCGACCGCCTCGAACATCGGGGGCTCCTGGTTCAGTGAAAAATGTGGCTGCGACAGACGGCAAAGCGCCGGTCCCGGCCACCCCGCGCGGGGGCAGCCGAAGACCGGCGCAGTGGCTCGCTACTTGGCGGAGCCGGCAGCCTTGCCGAAGCGGGCCTCGAAGCGGGCCACACGGCCACCGGTGTCGAGGATCTTCTGCTTGCCCGTGTAGAACGGGTGGCACTCGGAGCAGACCTCGGCACGGATGGTGCCCTCGGCGAGGGTGCTACGGGTGGTGAACGACGCGCCACAGGTGCAGCTGACCTGCGTCTCGACGTACTCGGGGTGGATGTCGCGCTTCAAGGGTGTCTCCTAGTTCATGGAGGGCTCCGGGTCGTCCGCGCGGGGATGCGCGCACGTGAACCGGGGCCGACGTACCAGTCTGCCAGGACTGGCCGTATCTCCCAAAACGGGGGTCGGCCCCGTTCTATTCCACGGCGGCCTCACTACGGCGAAACCGCAGGTCAGCCCGTTTTGACCACAGTTCCGGCGTCACCCTTGTCACCCGCGGAGTCCTTCGTCGCGGAGGCCGGGATCGGCAGGTCCTTGCGCAGCGCGTCCCAGACCTGCTCGGACTGGGCCTGCTGGGGCAGGACGCGGTTGGGGTCGGCCGGGTCGTACATGACCGGCAGCGTGACCATCTTGACGTTCTCGGAGCCGAGGCCCTTGAGGCCGTTGCCGAAGCCGATCAGCGCGTTGATGGAGCTGAGGTCGGAGTCGGTGGTGATGGCCTTGGTGGCGGCGTTGGCGAGCCCGTAGAGCTTGGTGGGGCTGTGGAAGACGCCGACGCCCTTGACCCGCTCGATCAGCGCCTTGACGAACGCCTGCTGGAGCTGGATGCGGCCGAGGTCGGAGCCGTCGCCGACGCCGTGCCGGGTGCGGACCAGGCCGAGCGCCTGCTCGCCGTTGAGGTTGTGCTTGCCGGCCGGCAGATCGAGGTGGCTCTTGCTGTCCTTGATCGGCTTCGCGGTGGTGACGGGGACCCCGCCGAGCTCGTCGATGAGCTTCTTGAAGCCGGTGAAGTCGACCTCGATGTAGTGGTCCATGCGGATGCCGGACATCTGCTCGACCGTCTTGACCGCGCAGGCGGGCCCGCCGACCTCGTACGCCGTATTGAACATCTGGCGCTTGCCGCCGGGATCGGTCTTGCCGTCCGGGGTGGTGCAGGAGGGCCGGGTGACCAGGGTGTCGCGCGGGACCGAGACGACGCTGGCCGTCTTGTGACCCGGGTACACGTGCACGATCATCGCGGTGTCGGAGCGGGCTCCCCCGTCGTCCTGCCCGTACTCCTTGTTGGCCCCCGCCCGGGAGTCGGAGCCGAGGACCAGGATGTCCATGGATCCGTTGTCGACGTCCTGCGGGCGGTCGGTGCCGAGCTGGGCGTTGATGTCGACGCCCTTGATGTTGCCGTTCAGCTTGAAGTAGACGTAGCCGAGGCCGACGCCGCCCACCATCACGACGCCCGCCGCGGACCATGCCGCGATCTTCAGCGCACGGCGGCGCGGGGGGCGCTTGTGGCGCCTGCCGCGGCCACCGCCGGATATGTGGGCGCTGCCGCTCTCACTCTGGTCGGCCATGTTCTCCTCAGTCCTCGCAGCTCCTGGTACCCCCCGCCCTGTCGGTCAGGCACGGTTTGTCGACACTTGTCAGACGGAGAAGCACCAAGAAGGGTTGCACAGGGTTCTAAGAAGGCCCTAAGAGCGACCGGAGCGTGTGGTGAAGCTCTCGCACTGCCTCATGAGCCCATGATGGTCCCGTCACGCGCGAAACGCCCCCCTCACCGAGGTGAGGGGGGCGTTTCGACGAAGCCGGGGCAACCGGATCAGTCGTTGCCGTTGCCCGGGGTCGTCTTCTGGATCTGGAGCAGGAACTCCGCGTTGGACTTCGTCTGCTTCATCTTGTCCAGCAGGAGCTCGATCGCCTGCTGCTGGTCGAGCGCGTGCAGCACCCGGCGCAGCTTCCAGACGACGGCCAGCTCGTCGCTGCCGAGCAGGATCTCTTCCTTACGGGTGCCGGACGCGTCCACGTCCACCGCCGGGAAGATGCGCTTGTCGGCGAGCTTGCGGTCGAGCTTGAGCTCCATGTTGCCGGTGCCCTTGAACTCCTCGAAGATCACCTCGTCCATGCGCGAGCCGGTCTCCACGAGCGCGGTGGCGAGGATGGTCAGCGAGCCGCCGTCCTCGATGTTGCGCGCCGCACCGAAGAAGCGCTTCGGCGGGTAGAGCGCGGTCGAGTCGACACCACCGGACAGGATGCGGCCGGAGGCCGGGGCCGCCAGGTTGTACGCACGGCCCAGACGGGTGATCGAGTCGAGCAGCACGACCACGTCGTGGCCGAGCTCCACCAGACGCTTGGCGCGCTCGATGGCGAGCTCGGCGACCGTGGTGTGGTCCTCGGCCGGGCGGTCGAAGGTCGAGGAGATGACCTCGCCCTTGACCGACCGCTGCATGTCGGTGACCTCTTCCGGACGCTCGTCGACCAGGACGACCATCAGGTGGCACTCGGGGTTGTTGTGCGTGATCGCGTTGGCGATCGCCTGCATGATCATGGTCTTGCCGGTCTTCGGCGGGGCCACGATCAGGCCGCGCTGGCCCTTGCCGATCGGCGACACGAGGTCGATGATCCGCGTGGTCAGCACGCCCGGGTCGGTCTCCAGACGGAGCCGGTCCTGCGGGTAGAGCGGGGTGAGCTTGTTGAACTCCGGGCGGCCACGGCCCGAGTCGGCCGCCATGCCGTTGGAGGAGTCCAGGCGCACCAGCGCGTTGAACTTCTCGCGGCGCTCGCCGTCCTTGGGCTGGCGGACCGCGCCGGTGACGTGGTCACCCTTGCGCAGACCGTTCTTGCGGACCTGGGCGAGCGAGACGTACACGTCGTTCGGGCCCGGCAGGTAGCCGGACGTACGGATGAACGCGTAGTTGTCCAGGATGTCCAGGATGCCCGCGACGGGGATCAGGACGTCGTCGTCCGCGACCTGCGGCTCGGCGCCGAACTCCTCGCGGCCACCACGGCGCCCGCGACGGTCCCGGTACCGGCCACGGCGGCCGCGGCGGCCCTCGTCGTCGAAGTCGTCCTGCGGGCCGTTGTTCTGCTGGCCCTGCTGGCCGCCCTGACGCTGCTGGCGCTGGCCGCCCTGACCCTGCTGGTCGTCGCCCTTGCCGCGGTCGCCGCGCTGGCGGTCCCCACGGTCGCCGCGGTCCCCGCGGTCTCCCCGGTCGCCGCGCTGGCGGTCCCGGCGCTCGCCGCGCTCGCCACCGCGCTCACCGCGGTCGCGGCGCTCGCGCCGGCCCTCGGCGGTGTCGACGGCGTCCGCGGCCTTGGCCTCGGGCTGCGCGTCGGTCTTCGACTCGGCCTTGACGTCGGCCTTCGCCTGCGGCTCGGCCACGGCGGTCGACGACTCCGGGGAGCCGGCGGCGGCGGTGGCGCGACGGCGGCGGCGCTCGCCGACGGGCTGCTCGTCGCCCTGGTCGGAGACCTTGGCGGACGGCTGGCCGGGGATCTCGATCTGCTGCTGGGCGGCAGGCTTCTCGGCGGCCTCGTCACCCGTACGGGCCTTGGAGGTGGCGCGGCGCTTCGGCTTGGTCTCGCCCGCGTCGGCCTTGGCCGGTGCGGAGGAGGAGCCGCCTGCCTGCGCCTCCTTGATGACCTCGATCAGCTGGCTCTTGCGCATCCGCGCGGTGCCCCTGATGCCGAGGCCGGACGCGACCTGCTGCAGCTCGGCCAGGACCATGCCGTCGAGGCCGGTGCCGGAGCGGCGGCGCCGTGAGGTGGTGCCAGAGGCAGCACCTGCGGCGGGCGCGGCGCTGTCGACAGAAGTGTCGGCTGTCACGCCCATCAGATCGGTGGTGTCGCTCACGAAGGGTCCTTCCCTGGAGCGGACGTCGGCCTGTCTGGCTCGGCGACCGGTTGTGCTGTCCGAACATGGCCCGTGACCTGGGGTCACTGACCGTGCCGGGGCGGTGGTCCGCCGCGTACGGCGGAGAGATAAACGTGCGTGGGGTCCGGCCCGAGTTCCCCTACTCGGCCCCCTGGGAAAAGCGGGGGGTGTCGTGCCGGTTCCGGAGCGTGCTCGGAAACTGCTCAGGCAGGCTGCGCAGGCAGTTTGGGAGGCTCCCGGAAGAATGGCGGTCCCTGAAGGGGACACGAAGCACCGCGCCACAATGACGACCGATGCAGACTTGAGGTTAACACTACCGGATCCAACAAACATTCCCCCTCTCGTTCACCGGCAAGCCGCGCGCCCCCTCCGCCTGGCCCTATGAGCCCAGCGGCAGGACGCTCGCGCCCGTGGCGTCGAGGCGGAGCCGGTTCGCGGCCCACCCCTCACCTGCCAGCCGTGCGACCTTGTCGGCCGCACCGTCCTCGACCAGCGCGAGCACCGTGGGGCCCGCGCCGGAGATGACTGCGGGGACACCGTCCGCCCGCAGCCGGTTGACCAGCGCCACACTCTCGGGCATCGCCGGTGCCCGGTATTCCTGGTGGAGCCGGTCCTCGGTGGCCGGGAGCAGCAGCTCGGGGCGCCTGGTCAGCGCCTCCACGAGCAGTGCCGCACGCCCGGCGTTGGCCGCCGCGTCCACATGCGGGACGGTGCGCGGCAGCAGCCCCCTCGCGGTCTCCGTCAGGACCGGCTTCCCCGGTACGAAGACCACCGGAACGATGGAATCCGCCGGGTCCATCCTGATGGCCCGCGCCGCTCCCCCCTCCATCCAGGAGAGCGTGAACCCGCCGAGCAGACAGGCGGCGACGTTGTCGGGGTGGCCCTCGATCTCGGTGGCCAGTTCGAGCAGCGCCGCGTCGTCGAGCCGTGCGTCGCCGCCTATCGTCACCGCGCGCGCCGCGACGATGCCGGCGCAGATGGCGGCCGACGAGGAGCCCAGGCCCCGGCCGTGCGGGATGCGGTTGGCGCAGACGACCTCAAGTCCCCGCGGCTGCCCGCCGAGCAGGTCGAACGCGGTGCGCAGCGAACGTACAAGAAGGTGGCTCTCGTCGCGGGGCAGCGTCTCGGCGCCCTCGCCCGCGATGTCGATGTGCAGGCCGGAGTCGGCGACGCGGACGACCACGTCGTCGTACAGCCCCAGTGACAGGCCGAGGGAGTCGAAACCCGGGCCGAGGTTGGCACTGGTGGCGGGGACGCGCACCCGTACGGCGGCGGCGCGGAATGCGGGACCGGCCATCGCTCTGATGACTCTCCTTGTGAGACTGCTGCGAGGTTTTCGAAGAGGTACCCAAGGCCCGACGGCCACGTGGGCAACTGCACCGCGGCATATGCGGCGGGGCGGGTTGGGTACAGCCTATCGAAGGAAGGTTCTGTGGCGACATAGGGCGCACAGGAGGCGCACGATGCGTGTCGCGAGCCCCCTATGCCCCTACGTGCCGTGTTGCGCGGGTTTATGCCCGGGGCGCATGCAGAGCGCCCCGCGCGGAACCCGTACGACCTGATTACACCAGGCCCAGACGCTGTGCGGCAGTAGCCGCGTCCACCGGAACCGTGACCGGCTGCGGAGCACCCGCGACTGCCCAGTCCGGGTCCTTCAGACCGTTTCCGGTCACCGTGCACACGATCTTCTGGCCCGGGTCGACCAGCCCCTGCTCGGCGGCCTTCAGCAGACCGGCGACCGACGCGGCCGACGCGGGCTCCACGAAGACGCCCTCCTGCGAGGCGAGCAGCCGGTAGGCGCGCAGGATCTCACGGTCCGTCACCTCGTCGATGAGACCGCCCGATTCATCGCGCGCGGCCACCGCGAACTCCCAGGACGCGGGGTTGCCGATGCGAATCGCGGTGGCGATGGTCGAGGGGTCCTTGACCACCTCGCCGCGCACGATCGGCGCCGAACCCGAGGCCTGGAAGCCCCACATACGAGGCGTGTGGGTGGACACCTTGTCCGCCGCGTACTCCCGGTACCCCCGCCAGTACGCCGTGATGTTGCCGGCGTTGCCCACGGGAAGGACGTGGATGTCGGGCGCGTCACCGAGCGCGTCCACGATCTCGAACGCGGCGGTCTTCTGGCCCTCGATACGGACCGGGTTGACCGAATTGACCAGCGCCACCGGGTAGTTGTCCGAGAGGTTGCGCGCCAGGGTCAGGCAGTCGTCGAAGTTCCCGTCCACCTGGAGGATCTTCGCGCCGTGCACCAGCGCCTGGCCCATCTTGCCGAGCGCGATCTTGCCCTGCGGCACCAGGACGGCACACACCATCCCGGCCCGTACCGCGTACGCGGCGGCCGAGGCGGAGGTGTTGCCGGTGGAGGCGCAGATGACCGCCTTCGCACCCTCCTCCTTCGCCCGGGTGATGGCCATGGTCATACCGCGGTCCTTGAAGGACCCGGTGGGGTTGGCACCCTCGACCTTGAGGTGCACCTCGCAGCCCGTGCGCTCGGAGAGCACCTGCGCGGGCACGAGCGGCGTACCGCCCTCGCGGAGGGTGACGACCGGGGTCGTAGCGGAGACGGGGAGCCGGTCCCGGTACTCCTCGATGATTCCGCGCCACTGGTGGGTCATTGCTCGTTACTCCCCTTCAACACGCATGATGCTGGCGACACCCCGCACGGTGTCGAGCTTGCGCAGGGCGTCCACGGTCCCGGTGAGGGCCGCGTCGGCCGCGCGGTGGGTCACGACGACGAGGGAGGCCTCGCCGTCCTTGCCCTGCTGGCGCACGGTGTCAATGCTGACCCCGTGCTCGGCGAAGACGGTGGCGACCTGGGCGAGCACGCCCGGTTTGTCGGCCACGTCCAGGCTGATGTGGTAGCGCGTCACGACGTCGCCCATGGGACTCACGGGCAGCTGCGTGTACGCGGACTCGCCGGGTCCGGTGGACTCGGCGAGCTTGTTGCGGCAGACCGCGACCAGGTCGCCGAGAACGGCGGACGCGGTGGGCGCGCCGCCCGCGCCGGGCCCGTAGAACATGAGCTGTCCGGCGGCCTCGGCCTCGACGAAGACGGCGTTGTACGCGCCGCGCACGGAGGCCAGCGGGTGGTCGAGCGGAATCATCGCGGGATGCACGCGCGCGGTGACGGACCCGCCGTCGGCGGCGCGCTCACAGATGGCGAGCAGCTTGATGGTGCAGCCCATCTCCTTCGCGGAGGCGAAGTCGGCGGCGGTGACCTCGGTCATACCCTCGCGGTACACGTCGTCGAGGCGTACGCGCGTATGGAAGGCGATCCCGGCGAGGATGGCGGCCTTGGCGGCGGCGTCGAACCCTTCCACATCGGCGGTGGGGTCGGCTTCGGCATACCCGAGGGCGGTGGCTTCGTCCAGAGCCTCCTGGTACCCGGCGCCGGTGGAGTCCATCTTGTCGAGGATGAAGTTGGTGGTCCCGTTGACGATGCCGAGCACCCGGTTGACCTTGTCCCCGGCGAGGGACTCGCGCAGCGGCCGGATCAGCGGAATGGCGCCCGCGACGGCGGCCTCGTAGTACAGATCCCGACCGTGCTCGACGGCGGCGGCGTGCAGCGCGGCCCCGTCCTGCGCGAGCAGCGCCTTGTTGGCGGAGACGACGGAGGCGCCGTGCGAGAAGGCGGTGGTGATGAGCGTACGAGCAGGCTCGATGCCGCCGATGACCTCCACCACCACATCGATGTCGCCGCGTTTGACGAGGGCGGTGGCGTCGGTGGTGACGAGGGCGGGGTCGATGCCCTCGCGCACCTTGGAGGGCCGGCGGACGGCGACACCGGCGAGCTCGACGGGCGCGCCGATGCGCGCCGTGAGGTCGTCGGCGTGCGTCGTCATGATGCGCGCCACCTCTGAGCCGACCACTCCACAGCCCAGCAGCGCCACCTTCAGCGGACGCGTACGCATCATCCGACCTCGTTTCCTTCTACCAGCTTGAATGCGATCCAGTCTCACTCACCGGACGGGGATTTCCGCCCCCCGTCCGGATCCCGAGACGCTTATTCCATTATTGAGCGCTGTCGGCCTTTCGGCCGACGTCTCGGTCGAACAGCCTCACCCGACATCGAGCCGCAGGAGGTCCTCCTCGGTCTCGCGCCGGACGATCACCCGCGCCTCACCGTCGCGCACGGCGACGACGGGCGGGCGAAGGGCGTGGTTGTAGTTGCTGGCCATGGAGCGGCAGTACGCCCCGGTGGCCGGCACCGCGACGAGGTCGCCGGGGGCCAGGTCGGCGGGCAGGAACGCGTCCCGCACCACGATGTCCCCGCTCTCGCAGTGCTTGCCGACGACCCGTACCAGCATCGGCTCGGCGTCGGAGGTGCGCGAGACGAGCGCGACGGAGTACTCGGCGTCGTAAAGGGCGGTCCGGATGTTGTCCGACATCCCCCCGTCCACACTCACATACGTACGCAGCCCCTCCAGCGGCTTGATCGTCCCGACCTCGTACAGCGTGAAGGCGCTGGGCCCGACGATGGCGCGCCCCGGCTCGACGGAGATACGCGGCGTACGCAGCCCGGCGGCCTCGCACTCACGGGAGACGATCTCGTTGAGCGCCTTGGCGATCTCGTGCGGCTCGCGGGGGTCGTCGTCGGAGGTGTACGCGATACCGAGCCCACCACCGAGGTCGATCTCGGGCAGCTCCACCCCGTGCTCGTCGCGTACCTCGGCGAGAAGCTGCACGACGCGACGGGCGGAAACCTCGAAACCGGCCATGTCGAAGATCTGGGACCCGATGTGGGAGTGAATCCCGATGAGTTCGAGCCCGTCGAGCTTCAGAGCGCGCCGCACGGCCTCGGCGGCCTGTCCCCCGGCCAGCGCGATGCCGAACTTCTGGTCCTCGTGGGCGGTGGCGATGAATTCATGGGTGTGCGCCTCGACACCGACGGTCACACGGATCTGAACGCGCTGACGCTTGCCGAGGCTGTGGGCGATGTGGGCGACGCGAACGATTTCCTGGAAGGAGTCGAGAACGATGCGCCCCACTCCCACTTCAACAGCCCGCAGAATTTCGTCTTCGGACTTGTTATTGCCATGGAAAGCGATGCGTCCGGCGGGCATTCCGGCGGAGAGGGCGGTGGCGAGTTCGGTGCCGGAGCAGACGTCGAGGTTGAGGCCTTCTTCGTGCAACCACCGCACGATGGCTCGCGAGAGGAACGCCTTCCCGGCGTAGAAGACATCGGCGTCCTTGCCGAAGGCCTCGGCCCAGGCGCGGCAGCGGGCGCGGAAGTCGTCCTCGTCGAGGAAGTAGGCGGGGGTGCCGAACTCCTCGGCGAGCGCGGTGACATCGAGCCCGCCGACGGTGGCGACACCGTCGGCGTTGCGGCCGACCGTCTGCGACCAGACCTTCGGGTCAAGGGAGTTGAGGTCGGCGGGCGGCGCCGAATAGTGCCCCTCAGGAAGGACATCTGCGTGACGGGGCCCGGCGGGGTGTGCGGAACGGCTCATTGCTGTCTCTCAACTCTCACAGGTATTCGGGTACGCGGATGCCGAACAGGGACAGGCCACCGGCCAGCACCGCCCCGGCGGCTTCGGCGAGCGCGAGCCGGGCACGGTGGGCGGCCAAGGGTTTCTCGTCACCGAGGGGCAGCACACAGTGCTGAAAGTCGAGCAGAGCGTCGGCGACACCTTCGAGATGCCGGGCGACCCGGTCGGGGGCACGGAGCTCGGCGGCGCGGAGGAGGGTGGAGGGGTGATCGGCCAGGTGGGTGAGGAGGGCGGTTGCGGCGGGGTGGGGGGCGTTTGCGCCGTGGCTTGCCGCCGGGCCGAGGTCGCCGGGGGCGGTTGCTGCGGTGGTGCCCGGGTCGCCGGGGGCGCCGGGGCCTGCCGCCGGGCCGAGGTCGCCGGGGGTGCTGGTGAAGCCGAGGGCGTGGGCGTTACGGGTGAGGGCGCGGGTGCGGGCGTACGCGTAGCGCACTCGGAAGTACGGGTTGCTGTCGCGCTGGGCGAGGAGCTCGGCGGCGGGGGCGGGCCGGTCGTGCGGGGCGGCGCGGAGGTAGGCCCACCGGGCGGCGTCGGGCCCGACGAGGTCGGGGAGGGCGGGCTCCGGCAGAACGTGCAGCCGCTCGGCACCGTCCGGTCCCATGGCGGCGGTCGCTCCCTGCGAGCGCAGCAGCGCCACAACAGCTGAGGTGAGGGCGAGGGCGCGGGGCTCGGTCACGGCGGCGAAGGCGATGTGCTGCCCGGCGAGGGCGTCGCCGTGCCCGTATCGGGGTCCGAACGCGAGGACGCTACGTACGCACTCCTCCTGGGCGGACGCGGCGTCGAGCGTGAAGTTCAGGAACCCGGGTCCGCTGATGTCGACGCGGGCGACCCCGGGTGCGTCGGCGAGCCGCCCACGCAGGGCCTCGGCCACGGCGCGGGGGGAGAGCCCGGAGGCGGCGGCGAGCTTGAGGGCGACGGCACTGGCGTAGTCCCCGCCCCCACCGGGCCGCGGCCGCTCCACCTTCACGTCCCGTTCGGCGGGCACGTCCACACACAGCACACCCTCGTCGACGGCGCTGCGCACGGCACGCACGACGGTAAGGGAGAGCTCGGCGGGGGTCACGGGACAAGCGTATGGGAGAGGGGGGGTGGGTCGGCCAACCGGTTTCGCGATGTGAACGGGGGCGTGCCGGGGGGCGGGGTGACGGGGTGGGGGTCGGGCAGGGTGGTGGGGTGCGGCTCGGTGGGGGCGGGGGTGGAGCCGGGGGTCGGGCGGGGTGGCGGGTGCGGCCCGACTGCGCGTGGGCAGGGGCACGGGCGCCCGGCGGGCGGGGGGGGCGGTCGGACAGCGCGCGGGCAAGGGCATCGGCGCCCGGGCGGGGCGGGACAGAGAGATAAGGGGATGGGGCGGGGGGCGGGGCGCCAGCCCACTGCGGACCGAGGCGGACCGGGGTCAACCGGGGACTCAGGCCGGCAGCCCCCAGGCCTCATCCACGGGTCCCCTCCACACTCATCCTCTGGAGGTGCCGGCCGCGCGCCCGGCTCGGCCGGGCTGCCTGTTGCCGTCGGGAGACGGCGGAGCCTCCCGATGCATCAACTGTCGTACGACCTTGACCAGCTCGGCCGGCTCGAAGGGCTTGGCCAGGAACGCGTCGACGCCGGCCGCGAGCCCGGTCTCGACCTCGTACTGCGTACACGCACTGACGATCGCGAGCGGCAACCGACTCGTACGCGGATCCGACCGCAGCCGCGCGGCCGTACGCAGCCCGTCGAGCCGTG
Organism: Streptomyces sp. CBMA152; assembly: GCF_014596475.1. Lineage (GTDB taxonomy): Bacteria > Actinomycetota > Actinomycetes > Streptomycetales > Streptomycetaceae > Streptomyces. Next base: position 242,039 of record NZ_MECJ01000025.1, read on the forward strand.
GCATCACGACGTCCAGAGTGATCACATCAGGACAGACCCGATGCACCACTTCCAGACACTCGGCACCATCGGCCGCGGTCACGACCTCGAAGCCCTCCAGCTCGAGGTTGACCCTGATCAGCTGCCGGATGACCTTGTTGTCGTCGACAACAAGCACCCGGCCGGACACGCCTGACACATCTTGAGGTTAGGTCCGCGACCGTCGCCGCGTCCGGGTTTTCCCCACTTCCGCCCCCTGCGGGGGACCCCGCCCCCGCCGACCACCCGAAATACCTGTTCACAGCCACCCCGCACGAGCTGGTAGGGTTCTACCCGTCGCCGCCAAGCGCGGTGAACGCCCCCGTAGCTCAGGGGATAGAGCAACGGCCTCCGGAGCCGTGTGCGCAGGTTCGAATCCTGCCGGGGGCACCTGTTAGTAGGTGCCTAAAGACCCCGCCACCAGCCACTTCGCTGGGTGCGGGGTCTTCTTGCGTGTGCAGGTAGATGATCAGAGTCCACAAGGCACAGGTGGGCGAACCCTTCGATGCTGCGTGGGTCAGGCATCCACTGGGCGGAGCCGCAGGGGCGATCGTCTTGGACGTCCTCTTTGATGAGGAGCACCCACAGGCGTGGAGTGCCGCGTACGAAGACTCGTTGGAACGCCTGGCCCACTCAGGCAACCGTCCCCACTTCGACGACCACACGATTGCTCTCGCCATTCCGGCGCGCGACTGGTCGAAGTAGGCAGCCTGTACGACACCGGGTGGCGGCTTGTAGTCGCTGCGCTGGTACGAGCAGTCGGCGAGGTCCGGGTTGACTGCCTCGCCACCATCGCTGCTGCTGCCGCCTCCCCGCCGCGACTCCCATTTCCCCCGTTGTCACAGGGGACGCGGCGGGGAGTGCTGTCCCGCCCTCCCCGGCCGGCGCAGAGCTCGCAACCCGGATGAGGATTCTGAGAGCAGTCGACGTTCCCCCACGGGCCGTCGGCCAGAGCGGGAACTGCCGCTCCGGGGCGAGCCGCCAGAACCCTTCCCGGCATCCGCCATGTCGCGCCACATCCCGAGAGAGGCCGCGACTGTCTGCTTCTGGTTCGTGTCCGCGACGCAGGGCGTACGCGAGGCTCTGGAACTCGGTGAATGCGTCGATCCGGCATCGCTGAGGCCAGTGGAACCCGCCCTTGTCGGCCCCTGCGATTCAGACACCGCCCAGCGCAGAGGTGCCCGGGCGCATCCACCACTGCTCCCGATGCCCACCGCTCCCGCAAGGACTGGGTGCGTACGGTGCTGAGGGGTGCTACCAGCCGCCGGTGAGTCGGACGGCGCAGGTGAGCTGGGTGGTTCCGTAGCTTTGCCATTGGTCGAGGTCGCCAGTGGCGTCGCTGCGGGCGATGAGGTGGTCGCGGCCCGGCCCGCGGAAAGCACTGGCGGTCGCCCGGCTGGATCTCGGCCTCCCGCGCGCCACCGAACGACAAGGAGACGGGGGTGCCTTGGGCAGCGGCTCCCTGGTCCTGGCGGGCGATCGTGGCATGCCCGATCGTCACGGGCTCTTTGCTGAAGGTGTTGGCCAGGTGGATGCGGGCAGTGCTGCCGGCGATGCTGGTGTGCACCACCATACGGACCGTCTGGCGCCCGGTGATCCTCTATTCGGCGGCGGGGGCCGCGGTGCCGAGAGCTGTGCCCCAGGTCCGGGTCCACTGGTCCGCCGAGGGCTGGGCCGCCGCCGCGAGTGACCACGCCTGCGGTGCTTGCACAGGTGCCGGGCCGGACACATCAACGGCGAACAGGGCGGTCGACAGTCCTGCCGCCAGTATCACCGTCCCGCGTATGCGTGTGTTCCCCCGGTACCAACGCGAGCGGGAGGGCGCCATCGGTTGTTCTCCTTGTACGTGTTGATGCGTGCGGCAGGCTGTGGTGACGACTTGGCGGGGGGTGTCCGTGTGCGGGCACACGGACACCCCCCGCCGTCGGACGGGAAGAGCGGCTGGAATGCCGCAGCCTCGCCAGGGTTATCCGGTCAGGAGTGGCGTTCGCCGGGGAGCGCCGCTGCCCGGCGTGCCACGGCTATACCGCTCGGCAGAGCCCGAGGGTTTGGGCGACGTGGAAGGGGTCTTTGAGGTAGGGGAGAACAACTCCGACCATCATGTTTCCCTTACCAGCCGTCGGTGATTCGGAGGGGGTCGGTGAGCTGCGGGGCCGTGGTGGTCCACTGGTTGAGGTCGCCGGTGGCGTCGCTGCGGGCGATGAGGTAGTCACGACCTGGTCCGCGGAAGGCTCCTGCGGTGGTCTGGGTATTGGCCCAATTGCGGCTGAGGAGTTCCTTGGAGCGGAATGTGCCGTCTCCCTTGCCCTTCCAGATGAAGAGGTCGCCTCGGTTGTCCTGGGCGACGAGGTCGGTTTTGCCGTCGCCGTTGAAGTCGCCCGCAGTAGTCTGAGTAAAGTTCCAGCCATCGGTCAGAAGGCGAGGGCGCTGGAAGGTGCCATTGCCCCGACCCGCCCACAAGTAAAGGTTCTTGGCGGAGTCCTGGGCAATAAGGTCGACTTTTCCGTCGCCGTTGAAGTCACCCGCAGTGGTCTGGGTGAAGTTCCAGCCATCGGTCAGAAGGCGGGGGCGCTGGAAGGTGCCATTGCCCCGACCCGCCCACAAGTAGAGGTTCTTGGCGGAGTCCTGGGCAATGAGGTCGATTTTGCCGTCGGCGTTGAAGTCGCCCGTCGTGGTCTGGGTGAAGTTCCAGCCATCGGTCAGCAGACGGCGGCCGCCGAAGGTGCCGTCGCCGTGCCCCGGGGCGTCGATGTCCTGATTGCCGGGCCAGAGGTAGAGGTTGCCGCGACCGTCACGGGCGAGGAGGTCCGCGGTGCCGTCGCGGTCGAAGTCGGCTGCTCTGGTCTGGGTGTAGTGGGCGGCGGGGTGGGTGGCAGGGGCGGGAGCCAGGGTGTTGGCCAAGGCCTGGTTGCCGTTGTCGTTGAGGTGGAGGCGGTCGTCGCCGCGGTTGTAGTAGCCGGCGAACAGGCGCGTGGGATCCAGGGGGTCACGGGTGGCCTGGTCGAAATCGGCGTAGCTGTCGATGTCGTGGGTGGTGCGGATGTAGTCGTTGAACTCCTGGCGGGTCTGTTCCTTGGCCGCGGTGTAGTCGGGATTGCCCCTGAACGGGGGGATGGTGGCGACGGTCACGGTGAGCCCTGCGGCGTGTGCGCGCTGGGCGAGGTCGCGGATGGCCTGGATGAGGGGCTGGCTGGTGGCGTGGTCGTAGAGGATGTCGTTGACGCCGGCGTAGATGATGACCTGGCGGGCGTTGGGCTGGGCCAGGGCGTCGCGGTCGAACCGGTTGAGCAGTGAAGGCCCGTAGAAGGCACGGGTTCCGGTGCTGTCGGTGAGGAGCCGGTTGCCGGAGATCCCGACGTTGACGATGCCGCTGGGGTGCGCGGTTCTCTGCAGGGCGCGGCTGTAGTCGTTGGTCCAGCGCTGGTTGGTGTCGGGGGTGGTGTGGCCGCCGTCGGTCTGCGAGTCGCCGATGGCCACGATGGTGCCGCCGCCGCTGGCCGTAACGTCCAGTCCGCTGAGGAAGGCCCAGTTCCCGAAGCGTGCGGGAAAGCTCGTACCGCTGCTGGCTGCGGCACGGTCAGCGGTGTCTCCCGGCGCCGAGGCGTACGACGTCGTCAGGGTGTACTCGTGGTACGGAGCCGTCGTGACCGGCTTGGGCAGGTAGAGGGTGACCAGGAGGTTCTCGTCGGCCTTGACGGGGAACGCCGCGGGATCGCTGTCGATGCCGGCGCCCGGCTGGATCTCGGTCTGGCGGGCACCGTTGAACGTCAGGGAGACAGGAGTGCCCTGGGCCGAGGGCCCGTGGTCCTGGCGGGCGATCGTGGCATGCCCGATGGTCACGGGCTCTTTGCTGAAGGTGTTGGCCAGGTGGATACGTGCGGTGCTGCCGGCGATGCTGGTGTGCACCACCATGCGGATCGTCTGCCCTCCGGTCACCTTCGACTCGCTGGCGGGGGCCGCGGTGGCAAGGGCCGTGCCCCAGGTCCGGGTCCACGACCCGCTGGAGGGCTGCGCGGCGGCCGCGGACGATCTCGCGGGTGACGGCTGCGCGGCGGCCGCGGGCGATCTAGCGGGTGAACGCTGCGCGGCGGCCGCGGAGGATCTCGCGGGTGACGGCTGCGTGGTGGCCGCGGACGGCCCCGTGTGTGAAGGCTGTGCGTCGGCCGCGGACGACTCCTCGGGTGAAGGCTGCGCGTCGGGTGCCGACGGCCCCGCGGGTGAAGGCTGCTCGGCTGCCTGGCTGGGCACGCCGAAGGCCAACAGCGCGGTGGACATTCCAGCGGTGTGGATGCCCAGCACCGCCGCGCGCACACGCGTGCTGCGCCGGTCCCGGGGTTTGCGATGGGTCCCCATGAACAGTTCTCCTTTGGTGCGGGTTGAGGCATGTGACAAGCACTGGTCACGCCAAGGCAGGGATGGGATGGGTGGCCTGACAAGTCGGTGCGGGAGCCGCTGCGACGCGAAGGCGCGCATGCGTGGTGCTGCCGGGACGGTGCCAAGGGCATCGGAGCCACCGCGAGGCAGAGCCCGGCATCCGGCGCGCCGTGAAGGGTGTCCGTGAGACACGCGGACCCCCCTGGCTATGCACCGGCCAGGGCACTGATCGGCCGGTACGGGTGCCATTGCCCGGGTGCGGTGGCGCCGCCGAAGGTGCCGTTGCCGTTGCCGACCCACAGGCGCAGGTCACCGCTGGCGGTGCGGGCAGTCAGGTCGGTCTTGCCGTCGCCGGTGAAGTCGCCTGTGGTGGTCTGGGTGAAGTTCCAGCCATCGGTCAGCTTCTTGGGCGCGCTGTAGGAACCGCTGCCGACAGCATCACCGTTGTCGTCACCGGCGACCGTCACGGCCGGGGCCGCAGCCGCGTCCCGGAACGCCACGGTGCTCACCCACGCCGCGAGGTTGCCGAGGCGGGCATCCAGGGCGCTGGTGCGCTTCTCGCTCTCGTCGGTACCCAGGCAACCGCCTTGCCAGGAACGGATGTTTAGCGCGACAAGCTCTGCGCTGTCACCAGTGCCGCGCACCGCAGGGGCGCCGACGTCGCCCTGGCAGATCACCGCGTTCTCGGAGCCGTGCAGCGCGACGGAGGCGGGGTCGGTGGAGGCGACGGTGAAGAGGGAGGTGTGGAGCTTGCTGGGCACCCACTCGGTCTTGGGCCGCCCGAACCCGGCGACCTGCAACTGCTCACCCTCGGCCGGGGCCTTGATGGCGACCTTGACCGGCTTGGCCACGCTCTCCGGGACGCGCTGGGCGAGCTTGACCATCACCACATCGCGGTCCGGGCGCGGGACCAGCTCGACAGCCTCCTGCACGCTGCCGGTCGCCTGGGTCAGATCCGCACGGCCCACGGTGACCGTCGTCTTCACCTCGGGCTTGCCAGCCAGGGTGATCTTCTGGTCCTTGAGGATCTGCGCGGCATTCGGGTACGCGAACTGCTCCACCGAGGACGGCATGTCCGTGGCGGGCGAGGCGGTACTAACCGCCTCTTTGCTGTCGCGGGGGGCGCCTGGGCGGCGGAGAGAGCCGCGACGGCGAGCAAACGGTGAGTGCGGCTATAGCGCCGGTGACTACGGTCCTCCGGGCAGGAGTTGTCCCCACGGGTACTTCCGATCGATGAGAGGGCACCATGTGTCCGTGATATGGACGCAAGTAAAGCATATGTAAGAATCACGCATCACTCGCCCTAAGCACTCTCTGCTCGGGGCCTGTTGTAGCGCGTCTACCTTGCGGTTTCCGTTTGAACGGTCGGCCGCAAGAACGGAATTCTTGCTTCCGATTGTGCGCAGCGCCTGCCCGAAAAGGCGGTTCCCGCCACGGTGGCATGCCACAGCAGTGCGTCAACCGGAGGGGAACAAATATGAATTAACCACTGCACCCCTAAGGAGCGCCGCAGCCCACAAGACCCAGCCGTCGCAGAACGATGCGTCTGCGCATCACCTGCGCCACGCTGATCCCCGCCGCCCTGGTCGCAGGCCTTCTGGGGGCATCCCCGGCCTCGGCGTTCCTGGCAGGGAAGGACAAGACGCGGGACGTGGACGATCGCGTGGTGGTCAGCCGCGTGATCAACTTTGGTGGCCGGGGCGTGCGTGCCGCGGGCACGGCGGCGCTGGCGAGCGGCAAGCGCGAGGAGGTGCAGGCGTTCCTGACGGATGGGTGGAAGGCTCCGCTGGAGCAGGACCGGCGTGTTGAGGTTTCCACGATCATCAACGCGGGTGGCCGAGGTGTGCAGTTGGCGGGCACCGAGGCTCTGAAGGGCACGCCCGAGGACGTCAAGCAGTTCCTCAAGGTCGGCCAGCACAAGGCCCGCGAGACGGACGACCGCGTCGCGGTCTCCAAGCTGATCAACTTCGGTGGGCTCGCGATGCAGGCCGCGGGCACCGTCGCCCTGCAGGGCACCCCGGACGATGTACGGGAGTTCCTGGAGATCGGGCAGTTCACGGCCCGCAACCGTGACCAGGAAACCGCCACCCTGCAGCAGTTGCTCGAGCAGGCCAAGCTGGCGGGTGCGCAGGCCGATGTGGCCACCAAGGAGGCCGAGGAGGCATCCGCCCGCACCATGACGGCCTCCGACCTGGCCAAGCAGTCAGGCATCGCCGCCGAGCGCGCCGCTGCGGCCTCACGCGCCGCCGCCACCGCCACCGCGGTGAACGCGGCCCTGAGCGCCGCCGGCGACTCCGACGACGCCGCCGATGCGGCCGACCAGGCCGACAAGAGCGCCAATGCCGCAGGCGCGCATTCCGACGAGGCCCACCAGGCCGCAGTCGAGACCCGCCGCCACGCAGCCGAAGCCAACCGCGCCGCCCAATAGACATGTGCCGCTTGATCCACAGCGCGGCTACTCTTCTCCGGTCCCTGGGTGAACACGCGCAAGCCCCGCCCCAAAGGGGGCAGCAGCTAATCCCCGTACTGCCAGACGCACAGCGAGCCCAATGCACGATGCCCATCACAAACCGGGCCTGCGGTGTTGCCGCACAGCCGAGATGAGGCTGGCGTGAACGGAGTAAGCGCTATTCCCAGGGCGTGTGTTTCGGTCGGCGATGCCACCACCAGTTGACCGAAGCCGGATCTGCGGACGCGCCGGTCAGTTCCCTGCGGAGGCTCCCCGATGGGTCTTCCGCTGTTGCCGCGACGAACCGCCTGTCCAATTCCTCCCGTGCCGTGCCGAGCAGTTCGGTGACCTCACGCGGCAGGCGGGCGCCGATACCGGCGAGCTCGTCGCGGGCTTCCAGCCGCTCTCGATAGAGGTCGGCTGGATACCAGCCCGATGGCGCCCACGCGGATTCCATCTGCCTGATGACTCTCTCCCAGACCACCAGGTTCTGCTTCGCAGACCAGACGGAACTGCCCGTGGCGTCGTCGAGGGAAAACCTCGCAAGGCCCGAGGCGGTCTCCCGCAACCTGTCCACCGATGCTGCGAAGGCCTCGGCGACAGGAGTGTCCGGCCGCTGTTCCCGTACGATCTCGGCGAATCTCGTCACGGCCGCGCGGGGGAGCTGCGGAACGGGCGCCTCGACGGCGGTGACCGTGTAAACGGGACGCTCGTCGTCGGAGAGTTCGAGCCGGGCACGAGTGAGAAGACCTTCTGGCGTAACTGCCCAGTAGGCACTGGGTGGTGCTTCCACAGCGGGAAACAGGACGGTCGTCATCGCCGCCTTCGCGAACCCCGCGGCGAGGTCGGACTCAAGTGGCTGATAGGCGACTTGCTCCTGGGCGTAGATGTCCAGCGACCAGGCCACGTCACCGTGGACTGCCCGGTGTTCGCACGAGACGGGCGCATCCCAGTTCCGGAGGTCGGGGTCGCCGTCAGGATCGGCCACTTCCACATCCCCGACCGCGAGACCGAGGCATCCGGCAAGCGCGAGGGCCATGGTCTCGGGGCTGATGGCATCGATGAAGGAGGTTGTAGGTCACGGATACGTCCCGTTGTAGATGGCCGACGCTCCCTCAACCATGCCTGGATTGTTCGTGAATCGCGGTTTCTTAGCCAATTACGGTGCAGCGCTGAGGTCCCGCTTCGCTTTGACCATCTGCTGCAGGGCGGCGTACTCGTTGCGTCGAGTATCACTGCCTGCTGCACGGGCGCCGAGGCCACTTGTCCACACGGATTCGAAGGCCCCGTCACACCCCCCGACCACATGTGATCTCCTGACCCCCATGGATGGTGCTGCCTCGACTCTGATCGCCGTGCTGGGCACGTTGTTGGGCTCTGCTGTGGCTTACCTGTTTCAGCGGAAATCGGCCGATCGGACCGAGAGTTTCGCTCATCGGCAGCAGCTGCGTTCGGAGCGGATGGCTGTGTACAGCGACTTTGCCGGAGCGGTGACGGAGTACCGTCGCAGCCAGTACGACCGGTGGCACCGTAGGAACGAGGATCCGGACAGCGCGGCGGCCGGAGAGGCGCGTCAGGAGTCGTATCGGATCAAGGGAGTTGCCCAGCACGAGCTGTTCCGCGTCCGGCTCATAGCCAGCTCTCCCGAACTTGTCGACGCCGCACGCAACGCCTTCGACACGGCCGCTCGGCTGCACGACGCGTCGACCAAGCACGAGCTACGGGACCATGGCGATGACGCCAAGGAAGCCTTGCACCGCTTCATCGGGCTGGCTTCCCGCGACGTCCAGTAGCTGTCCGCCCATGGCGGCGAGGGACCCGGATCGTTTCGGGGCTCTGGCGAGCCATACACACCCGCACGGACAACCCGGACCAACTACGAGCCCGCCGACGCCTCCCCGATGTCCTCGAACCACACCTCCGGCCGAGCCGCGATGAACTCCCGCATCAACCCCCGGCATTCCGCGTCGTCGACCACCACGATCTCCACTCCGTGCTCGGCCAGCCACTCCTCCCCGCCACGGAACGTGCGTGTCTCGCCGATCACCACTCGGGAGATGCCGAACTGGCGGACCAGGCCGCTGCAGTACCAGCAGGGGGCCAGGGTCGTCACCATTGTCGTGCCGCGGTACGTGCGCTGGCGGCCCGCCGCGCGGAACGCTGCCGTCTCGGCGTGCGTGGACGGATCGCCGTCCTGGACACGGCGGTTGTGGCCACGCCCCAGGAGAGCACCGCTCTCGTCGAAGAGCGCCGCTCCGATGGGGATGCCGCCCTCGGCCCGGCCCGCCCGGGCCTCCTCCAGTGCGGTCGTGAGCAGGGTGCGTGCCGCTTCCAGGTCCATGCGCCACATTGTGGGCCTGGCCGTGAAAGATAACGGGTCACGCCTCTGCATGCTGGGGACCTGCCCGCGAAAGAAAACCGCTCACGCCTCCGCCCATACACTCCCCCGCCGCGCGATCTCGTACAACCGCTCCACCTGCGCCCCGCTGAACACACCGGCCGTCGGCGCGAGGGCCGCCAGGTCGCGTTCGCGGTAGACGCGTACGTCGAGTTGGGTGACCGCGCGGTCCAGGCGGCGTACGCCGACGAAGACCAGGACCGGGGTGACCGGGACGTCGAAGTCGCAGTAGCACTCCAGGACCCGCCGCACCCGACGCGCCTCGGAGCGGCTCTTGCGGACGTACGGCTGCGGCCTGCCGTGGTCGACCTTGACGACGTCGTCGCCGACCCAGACCGTCCTACCGTCGTGGTGCTTGGTGTTGATGCTGAACACCCCGCCCGGGCCGAGCAGCAGATGGTCTATGTCGACGTCCCGGGGCAAAGCAATGGAGTGCAGTACGTGCCAGCCGGGCGCCACCGTACGTAATCGGCGCAGCTCACGACCCACGCGCTGCTCCCCCGCCAGGCCCTTGCGCCAGGAGTCCCATGGCGAGTCGCGGCGCAGCAGGCGGTCGGCGGCCCGGCGCAGCGGCCCGGGGCCCTCGCGTACGAGCTTGGCGCGCAGGGCCGCGCCGGGGCGACGAAGGGCCAGGTCCTCGCCCGCGTCCAGCGCGGGCAGCGGCCGGCACGGCGGTCTGGCGCACGGGAGCGCGGCCACGTACCCCGCCAGCGCCTCGTTCGCGGCGACGCGGTACTCCGGGCGCACCACCGTGACCCGGCCGGTCGTCCGGTCCAGATACGCCACGGCCGTACCGTCGCGCAGGTTCACATAGAGCCGGTCGTGTCCGTACCGCTGCCACGCCGTGATACGCAGATCGCCCACGTGAGCCCCCAAGCCCCGGCCCCCGACCACAAACGTCCCCGACCGACCACAATCGTCCCCGCCATGAACGTCCCGACCGCAAACCGTCCCGGACGCACAAAACCCCGGCTGATGCCATCACCATGGCAGCAGCCGGGGCCGGAGCCCGCAAGACGTCCGCGGTGCTCCTGGGGCACGGGTTTCAGGTGTTCGGGCGCTTTCCGTGGTTCGCGCTCTTCTTCTTCCGCGCGCGCCGCTTGTTGCCTCGCTTCGACATGGACCGCCATCTCCCTCATCGGACGACTCACGGGACAAGCAGGGGCATATCACCCCACGCCAGTCTATGAGCCGCCCTCCCGACCCGCATCGCGGCGGCCTCACCCCTCGAAGCGGTACCCCATCCCCGGCGCCGTCACCAGATACCTCGGATGCGACGGGTCCGTCTCCAGTTTCCGTCTCAACTGGGCCATGTACACCCGCAGATAGTTGCTCTGCGTCCGATACGTCGGGCCCCAGACCTCCTGGAGCAGCTGCCGCTGGGTGACCAGACGGCCCCGGTTGCGGATCAGGACCTCCAGGAGGTGCCATTCCGTGGGGGTGAGGCGGATGGCGGCGCCGTCACGCGTCGCCTTCTTCGCCAGCAGGTCGAGCGTGAACCCCCCGGTCCGCACCACCCCTGACTCCGCCCCCGTCGCCTCCGCGGAGGACGCCCCCTTCGGCCCGTCCGTACGACGGGTCGCCGCCCGCAACCGGGCCAGCAGCTCGTTCATGCTGAACGGCTTGGTGATGTAGTCGTCCGCGCCCGCGTCCAGCGCCTCGACCTTCTCGTCCGAGGTGTTACGGGCCGACACCACCAGGATCGGGGCCCGTGACCAGCGGCGGAGCGTCCGCATGACCTGGATGCCGTCCATGTCCGGCAGGCCCAGGTCGAGCAGGACCGCGTCCGGCGGGTGCTGGGCCGCCAGACTCAGCGCGGTCGCGCCGTCCCCCGCCGCGTCGACGTCGTACTTGCGCGCTCGGAGGTTGATCTCCAGTGCCCGTACGAGCTGTGGTTCGTCCTCCACCACCAGCACCCGGGTCATCGGTGTGCCGCCTTTCCGTCGCTCGCGATCCGTACCCGTACCCGTAAACCCGCCGCCGTCACACCGTCACCGTCACTTCGCGACCAGGGACTTCAGCGCGATGTTCAACTTGAGGACGTTGACGCGGGGTTCACCGATGAAGCCGAGGATGCGGCCCGTGGTGTTGTCCGCGACCAGCTTGTCCACCTGCTTGACGTCGAGGTGGTTGACCTCGGCGACGCGGTGGACCTGGAGCTTGGCGTAGTCCGGGGAGATGTCCGGGTCCAGGCCCGAACCCGACGAGGTGACCGCTTCGGCCGGGACGTCGGACGGGTTCACCTTGTACGTGGCCGTCGAGTTGTCCTTGACCACGGCCGCCTTGGCGTCCTTGACCTGCTGGATCAGCTTGTCGTTGTCACCGGAGAGGTTGGTGGCGCCGGAGACGATCAGCTGGTACTGGGTGTTGAGGGTGTTGGCGCCGAGGCCGTTGGACGGGCGCGGCTGGAACCAGTGCAGGTCCGGGCGGGCGGCCTCTTCGGCGTCGTTGGGGTTCTTCTTCGGGAGGTTGTAGGTCTGCCCGATGAGCTCGGAACCGACCACCTTGCCCTGGGACTTGACCT
>NZ_MECJ01000026.1 GCF_014596475.1 Streptomyces sp. CBMA152
GGCGGCCATCGCCGTCTCGTCCAGGACGATGTGCACGCTGCCGCTCACCGGCCGCCCGCCTGTGCCAGGCGCCGGTCCAGCTCGCTGTCCAGGTCCCGCTGCTCGGCCGCGCTCGGCGCGTACCCGTTCCACGCCTCAAGCACGGCACGGGCCTTCTCGGCCTGCTCGGCGCGCTCGGCCGGGGTCAGCAAGGTGTCGGCGAGGTGCGCGAGGTAGGCGCGCAGTGACATCTTCTCGCCCGCGGCAATCGCCGCCAAGCGCTCCTTGGCCTCTTCGGGGATTCTGATGTTCGCGTCCGGCATCGTGGTGCTCCTTCCCATAACCACAGGGTACGTACCCGTACCCGTACCCGCTGCGTGCTGGCCACGACCGCCAGAGATTCGACCAGGGCGGGCTGCTGCGGGGCGCAGACGCGTCCGTCAGCGCTGTCTTCCCGTGCACCGGCATTCGTGATCCCCTGTGGATCAGGGGGTGGGAAGCGGTGGACAAAGCAGCCTTTACCAGCACGGCAGGATCGGCACAAAGGTCTTCGCGTACGAGACCGACGACGAGCCCTGGTGGCGCCGCGACAAGATCCCGCTGATCTGCGCGTTCTGTATGACGCCGGTGGTCTCCCAGCGCACCACAGTGGGCCGCGCTCCCCGGGGCGCGCTGTTCCGGCTCACTGCGGACCGGCAGCACGAGGACACCTGCCCCCTCAACCCCACCGAAGTCCTGCAGAAGATCGCGCACGGATCCCAGGGCGTGGCCGTCATCGAAGGCGACGAACTGCACCTGGTGCTGCCCGACGACCCGGGCCAATTCGGCGCCGCCACACCCGTCATCGATGCCGACTCCCCTGCCCCCGTCAAACGGGTCAACATGGACATCTCCACGGTGCGGCCGCTGCTGCCCCCAGTGATCAATAGCGCGGTCGTCATCGCCCGGTTCCTGCAGAAACACGACTTCGACGACGAGGTGGTCGCCCAGTTCAAGGTGCGCCGCCCCGGAGAGACCAAGGCGGTGGACTGGGGCGAGTTCTGCCACGGTCCGCTGCCCGGCGACCAGGCCCGCCTGTACGCACGTCTGACCGGCGGGATGAAGCCCGGGTACCCGGTAGCCGTCTACGGCCGTGTCACCGCTGTCGAGCACGACAGCCAGGACCGGCCGGTCCTCCGGCTCGCCGACGGGCACGGCTTCACCGTACGCGTCCGGTCCGAACACGCCAGCCTCCTCGCCCCGCTCACGGTCGGAGCCTTTGTCCTGGCCGTCGGCGTCTGGAAGGTCTGGACACCCCGCAGGGGCAGGCCCGAGCTCCAGATGTTCGCCGAAAAACACTGGCAGCTCGCGCACTGGACCTACGACGCCGCCACCGGCCCGAGCAGCCCGCCCGCCTGCCCACCGCCGCTCTCCCTCGCCCAGCGTGTCCTGCGGCAGACCCGCGCGGCAGCCACCCGCAAGCCCGCACCGCGGCGGGCTGCCGCCCCCTCCCCCCGGCCGCGGCCCAGCGCACCGCCACCAACCGCTCCCCTGCCAGTCCACGCCCCACCCACGGCGGCGATGCCGACGTCTGCGGTCTCTCCCGCTGCGCCCATGCCGACGTCCCCGCCCGGTCCGGGTGTACCGGATCCGGTACCACCTCACCCCACGCCCCCGGCACGCCCGCCTCTACCGCCACAACCAGCTGCCCCGCCCCGCAGCCGCACCCGTCGGAGCTGGTGGCCATTCGGCCGTCGACGCTGAACCACAAGCACTATCTCGCCCCGGACGACTGATCCCGGGACAGCCACCCGCCAACGCGCCACGCCCGCCGCGCGCAACTCCCCGAAGGCGACGGCCCCGGCTTGAGGAACCGGCGCGACGGGAGTCGAGTTTGCCGACCTGCGGCGGCGCAAATTGTTTTATCGGCAGATGCCGGACGCCAACCTATCCAGCCAACTGGAAAACGTCTTGATCTCATCCATTCAACGGGATTAGGCCAGACCGAAAACGTGGTGGCGCTCGACGAGTTGCCACCGGTAGCGTTCACCGGGTAGGAACAAGTGTTCGAGTATAAAAGGGGATCTGATGAGGCTTGCTCGTCGCGTTTCTTCGATCGGGGCAGCGCTCGGTATTTCTGCATCCGCTCTACTTTTCTCATCTGCGGCGCCGTCGAACGCGGCGGCCACCGCCGACCCGTGCGCAGGGAAGTCTGAGACGTTCGTCATCAAGACCTACACGAGGAACTTCCAGGCTGTCCCGTTGCGCTGCGGGACGTCGACTTGGGGATATCGCCACCTTGCCGCGAAGCATGGCTTCGAGGACAGTCAGATCGCCAATACGGTAGCCCGGGGGAGCCAGAGCTTCGGGTTCTACTACACCAACCTGAGCCAGTGCCCGCCGATGGCGTTCAAGGTCGTGTTCAACGATGGTGCGCTGGGTGGAACCGGGGTTCGGCCGCAGGGCATCATCACCGCGTACTACCAGCCGGGGCACATCACCTCGATAGCCCACACCAAGAACCCTTCCGCCTGCTAGGGTAAATTCATGGAACAAGTCACTGTCCCCGCCGGTTTTCAGTCCGCGTTGTCGGAAAGCTTCGGCGGGGCAGGAGACCCGGAATTTAGACTTTCGGAAATATCTCTTTACGGCGACGCCGAAAAGCTCACGCTGTCGATGCATGTGTCTGTGACAGTGCATAGCGGAGGCAGGGAGAAATGGATCCTGCGTCTGGATATTTCCGGAAGTGATGCCGATGCGGCCCGCGCTGATGCGCCAGCAGAAGCCTATCGCTGGTTGACCCTCATGGTTCAGGCCAATGTGATCGAGTGGTGGCACACTCGGAAGACCGCGCCTAACATTCCGGAAATTCCTCGCAGGATAGGGTGACCAGGCACCCGCAGCGGCCCGCGATAGCAGGCGACAGACTTCTGAATATACGTCCCGCTGTTTTCTTCACCGGCTGGTTGCTGACTCCAAGGCCGATCTGGTTGCCGCGGCCGAGACCTTGCCGCCGGATCCCGCGACCGCGCGGGAGGAGAGCGGCATCTGGAAGACCGACGGCGCCCCTGCCAGGGCCATCGGCCACCCGCTGGACCGAGAGCGAAGAACACGTCCGCTCCGCATAGCGCGGCCTGGTCCAGGCCCGCCAGGAACACCCCCGCACCGGAAACTGACCCCGTACGCGTGACGGCCCCGATCAGACACATTCTGCTTCGGGGCCGTCCCGCGTACGGGCAGAGGGTGCCGGGCCCGGGGAGTCAGCTGGCGTCGGGGCGCCGGCCGACGAGCTCGGTGAGCAGGTTGATGATCTGGGTCTGGTTGCGGTTCATCTGCTGGCCAAGAGGTTCAAGACGGCCGTCGAGACAGTCCGCCTTCTGGTCCAGGTTGCCGACCTGGAGACGTACCGCGGTGAGGTCGGACTTGATGATCCCGAACTCTCGGTCGTGCTTCTCAGCGACCTCTTCGAAGCGTCGCGTCAGGGCAGCGAGCTCGCTGTGGGCGATGGGGCCCTCGGGCACGCGGGTACTCCTGCCAGATCACGAAACCGCAGATAAGAAGACTGCACAATATCGCGCCCGTACTTCCGCACGACGTCTGTTCCGTCGTCCTCCCCTGCAGCTGAATGTGGCCCGCGATGCGTCGACGGCGAGGCCGGCCTGGCCGCCATGGGACCTTCCCAAGTCGCCTCGCCCAGTGCGGCCTCTCCGGCCCCTTCCTCACCCGATGGGGTCACGGCCCGCTGTGGCGCCTTGATCCAGCGGCTCGCCGCAGGCTTGGATGTGCCCGGGCTCGTGAACGCCCGGCCGCGTGAAGCAGAAGCCCCCGCAGCTCTTCACCGAGGACCGGCCAGAGGCATCACCACGCGTACGACACGGCCAGCGCATCTCACCCAAGCGCCTCGCCGCCGGGGGCCGGTCCGGCGCGGAACAGCAACTACGATGCCTCAGGCCGCCCTGGCCCTCACCGAAGACCGCCGCCGCAGCACCGGCGAGTCCCATCAAGCGCTCCACGCATTCCTCACGGATGCCGACCAGCCGCTCACCATCCCTTCGGCCCGACACCCGGAACAGGCACAGCTGGAGGCCGCGCTCTTCCTCGCCTGGTGCAAGATCGGCGGGCTCTCGCCGCACCCGCTGGGCATCGTCCAGGTGCGTCCCGCACAGGACCAGCTCACCCTCCGCCTCCTTGCCGAGCCGTACGTCATCCACTATTGGGCCGAGTACCTCCTGCCCCGCCTGAACACCGACTGCCCCAGCGATCCCCGCGACGCTGTCTCCGGCGTGCCCGGGCTGCGCTACCGCCGCGAAGGCAGCAGCATCTGCCTGTACCGCCCCGGGATGCCGGCCCGCATTGACCTGACCGGCTTCAACCCCCGCTGGTGGGAACGCATCGCCGACCGGTTCGCCACCAACTACTACGACCTGCTCCAAGACGAGCCGGACTGGACACCAACAGAACGAGCCGCCTACACCGCGGCCGTGACATCGCCCTTCGAGCCGGCCTCACTGTTCTCGCCCCTGCTGCGCCGCATCCGTGCAACCGCCGGACCCGGCCCGATCAACGGCACCGACGCATGGAGCTCCATCGGCGGCTTCAGGCTGGAGACGACCGACGGCCCGCCGTGCCCCGACCTCATCCGGCTCCTCGGTGACGGCCCCACCGGACTGGGCTGGAAAGTCGATCACAAGAGGTGCACCTGCCTGTGCGACCACACCCACACCGACATCGGCTGCACCATCGACTTCCGGGAACCCGGCACAGGAGACCTCGTGTACTACTCCAACACCAAGTGGGGCCGCACATTCGACGACCGCCGACGCCGGACCATCACCGAGATGAACAACACGGCCTTCAGCTGAAGCTGATGAGGATCGGCGAAAACGGCCAGGCCCGCTCCCGATTCCCCACTTGGTTGCGCGTGCATCGAAGGCCGGAGTCGCCCGTCTCCGTAGGGTCAGGGCCGGCCCGGTCGGTCAAGGGCGCCTGCGGCGTCGCTGCGCGATGGGCTCCGCCCACCCTGTCTCAGAGCCAGGGCCACGAGCACCCATCCCCTCGGGGTCTCCGGGCCGGCCTGGAAGATCCTCGTCGTGCTTCTGGGCAATCGCCAAGACTGTCACTGCTCCCGCGTTCAACGAAACCACGTTCCCGTCTCCTGCCGCCGTCGGCCAGGTCGCCACCGGCTCCGTTCATGAGCAGCGCTGCCTGACGACCGCGCTCCACCACGCCCGGGAACGGTTCCGGGCGCGGTCCGAACGGGACGTCCCGGAGAGGCTTGCCAGGTTCTGTTGTAACTATTACTGTTGCTTCAAGGCAAGGGAGGTGCGGCGTGAGCGCCAACAGCAGACTGACGATCGCGGCACACGCCCTGACCTGGATCGGGCTCTATCAGCGCCGTGGCCATGAGGTTGCCACCTCCGAGCAGATCGCGACGAGCGTCAACACCAATCCGGTGGTGATCCGCCGCTTGCTGGCCGAACTGCGCAAGGCCGGACTGGTCGACTCGCGGCGAGGCGCGGGGGCCGGCTGGATGCTCTCGCGAGACCTGGCGGACATCACCCTTCTCGATGTCTACGAGGCGGTCGAGGTGGGGCCGATCTTCGCCCTGCATCGCTCGACCCCCGACCCGGAGTGCGTCGTGGGTCACGGCATCGGGCCGGCGATGACCGCTGTCTACGACGAGATCGAAGCGGCCCTCCGCAAGGAGCTGGCGAGAACGACGCTGGAAGACGTCCTGCGGGACGTCCTCAAAGCAACCTGATCCGACCGCTCCCCTTTGCGGGGATGTTTTTCCGCCCATAAATGTAACAAAGATGGTTACCTCTAGGACTGGAGAACGACATGGGACTGCTGGAGCACAAGACCGCCCTGGTGACCGGTGCATCGACCGGCATCGGCCTCGCCACCGCCCGCCGGTTCGCCGCAGAGGGGGCGACCGTCTACCTCACCGGCCGCCGCAAGGCCGAACTGGACGCTGCCGTCGCACTGGTCGGCCCGCGCGGCATCGGCATCCAGAGCGACGCGTCGAATCTGGACGACCTCGACCGGCTGTTCGCCGAGATCACCGAGCGCAGCGGCCGGCTGGACATCGTCCTGGCCAACGCCGGCGTCGGGGACTACGGCCCACTGGGGGAGATCACCGAAGAGGAATACGAGCGCACCACCTCCATCAACTTCAAGGGCACCGTCTTCACCGTCCAAAAGGCCCTGCCGCTGCTGTCGGCCGGAGCCTCGGTGATCCTGCTCTCCTCCAGCGCCGCGCTACGAGCGGCTCCGGGCCTCGGCGTCTACGCCGCCACAAAGGCCGCGATCCGGAGCCTGGCGCGTACCTGGGCTGCCGAGCTGGCCGATCGCGGGATCCGGGTCAACGCCCTGACTCCCGGTCCCGTCGAGACCCCCGGGGCCGACGAGCTGCGGGCCGCCATGCCGCAAGGTGGGCAGTCTGCGGCGGCCGAGCATGCCGCACCGACCCCCCTCGGTCGCGTCGGCCGACCCGGGGAGGTCGCCGCCACCGCCCTCTACCTCGCGGCCGACCAGAGCTCGTTCACCACCGGTGCCGAACTCTTCGTCGACGGCGGCGCAACCCAACTCTGACGCAGCCTCGGCGACTCGCGGCCCTGTGACGACGCCCCGGCGTCTGCCCAAGCGGCAGCCCCTGCAGGGCCGGAGGACCGTGGACAGGTCCCTTGGACAGCCCGGTCCGACCCGAAGTGCTGCTGACTGACGGGCGACTCCGGAGCCCTGACGCTCCATCGCAGGTCAACGCTCTGAGGGTGGGGAGATCAAGTGAGCAGGTCTGTCCCGCACCCCGAGCACAGGGTGGGGAATTTCAACGAGCCCTATCATCGTCGTCCCGGACTCCGTTTCTGACGGTCCGCTGACGCCTGTTGCGGTCACGGCACTGGGCTGGGGCACGAAGCTGTTCCTGAGAGGCGCGCCGCCGGGTCACTTGATCGCAGCGCTACCAGCGCCGGGTGATATCTCAGTTATCGCGGGCCTCATCCAGCGCCTCGATCTCTGACGGGCGGGAGTGAGGCACCGCTGTTGGGCGAGCCGTCGTACTGGCGTGAGTTCGACGATCCCTCGCCCGCGATCAGCAGCTGAGCGGGCGAGTTCGCGCGGTCTTCACTGCCAGATGGCGAGGTCACCGCCCGGCGTGCACACCACGCGCAGGTTGTTCGGGCCGGTGATGTTCCAGACTTCGAAGTGGGGGCCGGGCCGCGACGGTGAGCCGGGCGCGCTTGTCGAACTCCACGACCAGGCGCCCGTCCTTGAAGGCGGTCACGTCGGTGACCGTCATGCCGAACAGTCCCAGGGCGGCGGCTAACGCCTGCCGCTCGGGAACGAGCGGCGTCGCCGGGCCGCCGCCTTCCTCTTCGAGTGCGGCGTCGGCTTCTACGCTGACCCAGGCGTCTTCGCCCAGCCGCAGGCACAGCTGGTGGTCCACCCGCAACTGGCTGACGGCGAGGCCGGCGAGCGGAAGCCGCCAGCGGTCATCAAGTTCTACTACGTCGGATCGCGTCACGCGGACACGGTGTCACAGGCACGACACGGTCCTTCTCCGCAGCGTCTCCCTCGGGCCTTGTGGGCGACACCGACATCAGGAACCGTCAGCGCATGAGTGACATCGTCCAAGCCGTCGCCGCACTGCTCTCACACCAGCAGACCGCCACCCTCGGCCACGGCCTTCGAGCGTGAACACCGACAACGACACGCACCTCGACGGGCCATGGCCCACCATGCACGAGGTCCTTAGCGGCGTTCGTCGGTGCCGGCGACCTTGCCGGTGCTCAGGGCGAGGCGGTTCCAGGTGTTGATCGTGAAGATGACGGCGAGGACGTGGGCGAGTTCGGTCTCGTCGAACTGGGAGGCGGCTTGTGCGTACACCTCGTCCTGGACGCCGTCGGCCGCGACCAGTGTCACCGCTTCGGTCAGTGCGAGAGCGGCTTGTTCCTTGGCGGAGAAGTGGTGCTTGGCCTCGTGCCAGACCGCAACCATGTGCAGCCGCAGGTCGTCCTCGCCCGCCTTGCGGGCGTCGCTGACATGCATGTGGAGGCAGTAGGCGCAGCCGTTGAGTTGGGAGGAACGGATCTGGATCAGCTCGACCAGTGCGGGGTCCAGGCCCTCGCGGGCGGCGGCGTCGAAACCGATGAGGGCCTTGAACGCCTTGGGTGCGGCGGCGGCGAAGTTGACTCGGGGGGCGATGGCGTTCGTCATGATCACTAATGTAGAGAGTCCACAGACCGCTGGAGGGGTGCATTCAGATGCCTGGATCTTGGGTCAATTCCGCCGAGCGCATCGGTGCCGACCTGCACCTCGAGCTGGCCGCGACCGGACCGCGCCGCGCTGCGCTCGCGCAGGCACTGCGTGAGGCGGTCCAGGACGGGCGGCTGGGTGCGGGGGTCCGGCTGCCGCCCTACCGGTCGCTTGCGGCCGACCTTGGCCTCGCGCGGAACACGGTCGCCGATGCCTACGCGGAACTGGTCGCCGAGGGCTGGTTGACCGCCCGCCAGGGTTCGGGCACCCGGGTCGCGGAGCGCGCCGTACCGGCCAAGCCGGCCCGCCTGCCCAAGAAGGCGGCACCCGGTTCCAGCGCCCCCGCCCACAATCTGATGCAGGGGCAGCCGGATGCCTCCTCGTTCCCGAGGAACGCGTGGTCGGTCTCGACCCGTCGTGCGCTCACCGCCGCGCCCAGCGACGCCTTCGGGCCGGGCGACCCCCAGGGCCGGATCGAACTGCGAAAGGCGCTCGCGGACTACCTCGCCCGCGTCCGAGGGGTTCGGACCGGCCCGGACCGCATCGTGATCTGCTCGGGCTTTTCCGACGCGCTGCGCCTGTTGTTCGGCGGCGGCGTCCTGCGCGGCACGCTGGCGGTCGAGGCGTACGGCCTGGCGTTCCACCGGGCCCTGCTGGCAGCCGAAGGCGTACGGACGGTACCGCTCGGCCTGGACGACCACGGCACGAGGACCGAGGAACTGGCCGGACATCGCGGTGTTCGCTCTGCGCTGCTGACCCCGGCCCACCAGTTCCCCGTCGGGGGGCCTCTCGACCCGGCACGGCGCAACGCGGCGGTCGACTGGGCGCGCGCCCAAAGCAGCGTGGTGATCGAGGACGACTACGACGGGGAGTTCCGGTACGACCGCGAACCGGTCGGTGCGGTCCAGGCGCTGGACCCCGACCACGTGCTGTACGTCGGGTCGGCCAGCAAGAGTGTGTCGACCGCGCTTCGGCTGGGCTGGATGGTGCTGCCGGAACGGCTGGTCGATCCCGTCCTGGCGACGAAGGGTCAGCGCGAGCGCTGGACCAGCGTGGTTGACCAGCTCACCTTCGCGGACCTGATCACCTCCGGGGCCTACGACCGGCACATCCGGCAGATGCGCCAGCGCTACCGTGACCGCCGCAACCGCTTGGCCGCCGCGCTCGCCGAGCAGACGCCGCACATCGAGGTCACCGGGATCGCCGCAGGTCTGCACGCGGTGCTGCGCCTGCCGCCGGGCACCGAGACCTCCACGGTGAAGGCCGCCTCCTGGACGGGCCTCGCGCTCGACGGCCTCGCCGGCTACCGCCACCCCGACGCCGCGACGGTCCCGTTCGACGGCCTGGTCGTCGGCTACGCCACGCCGCCGGACCACGCCTACGCCGCCGCCCTCGACGCGCTCTGCCAGATCCTTCCACCCAGGCCGTGAGCATCGGGGCACAAACGCAGCCGTACGCCGACACCGCACCCGGCACGCCGGACGCGGACAGCACGACCAACTCCTGCTGTCCACCCTGGCCGCCAAGGACGACGAACTCCAGCGGCTGTCAGTTGAGTGTGACCACGGGGTAGGCCTCCCTGGCGCTGTTCTTGGTTACCTCGAACCTCACTTGCGCGCCCTCCGGGCGCTTCGCGAGATCCGAGTTCAGCTGGTCGATGCCGCGGTCGAGATGCGTACCGCCTCCGTACGTGCCCTTGCTGTCGATGAAGTCGAGGGTGTCAGCCCGCTCCAACCCAGCCTTGGCGGCAGGTCCGTTCGGGTCCAGTTCCACCATCTTGACGCCGACGATGTCTCCGCAGGCGCCCGAGCAGCCGTCGCCGAGGTTTCGGCCTTGGTGATGCCAAGCCTGGGAACGGAGCCCGATGGGGCCTGGACCGTGACGCTGTGGGAGGTGGCAACGGAAGTGGCTTGGGCGGGGGCGATCAGCAGGGCCATGCCGCATGACGCGACAACGGCCAGGGCAGCGGCATGACGCAAACGCAGGGTCACGGCTCATCCGATCTGTCGACCCCGATCCGTCTTGACCAGGTGCCCACTCACCCTGGCTCATCGGCCCGACCGCCCACAATGCGCACCACCCGTACGGCCGGTGGCACCGCACGACCATCTTTCACACCCCTGAACTCACGCCGCCCGAACCCCTCGCTCGCCCCCGTTGCACTGTATTGGCGTGATGGTGTGCAGTGCCCGATTCAGCTGCCGGTCACCGCTGCGGCTGATCCGGTGCCGGTTGGTCAGTCCGGAGAACGCGGGGATCGGTGCGACACCGGCAAGGCGGCGAACGCGACTTCGGAGCGGAAGCGCCTGGAGTGCGACCAGCTGAGCGGCTGTGATGGGGTCGACGACGGCGTTGTCGACGTGGCGGCGCGGGATGACCAGGGTGTGCCCGGCGGTCACCCCGCCGCGCGGCACGATCGCGATCGCGTCGTCCGTCCCATGCGCGCACCACGGTGGCGGGCTCGGTGCCCGCGATGAACCGGCAGAACCCGCACGTGGCGCCCACGGTGGGGTCGCGGTGGACCAGCGGACGCCCGATATGCCGGTGCACCACCTCGACGTCCGCGCCGTGTTCGCGAAGCCACGAAGCGACGGCTTCGGCAACAGCCGGGGCACGGTGGCGGCCATACCAACAGTGCACGTCCAGGTGGACCGGCCCGCCGTCGACACGACCCTCGCGCACCACCAGGACGTCGCTGCCGGCACCTTCGATCAGAGCGGCAGCACCCGGAGTCGCAAGGACGTGATCGCGTACGGCCGGATCGAGTCCCGTCAGCGGGACCAGGCCCCGGGTGATGGCGTGCGCAGCCGGATCCCACAACGTGCCGGACACATCGAGCTTGAGCACCGGCCCGTCAAGGCGGGGCGGGTCACTCCAGCGGGCACCGTACGAGGTGACAACGATCTGGGGCGTTGCAGACACGGGACCTCCGGGAAGGGAGCCAGGGCCCCGGCTGCACGGGGGCCTTGGCGCGTCGGCAGACCCATGTCCTGTGAGCCATGATCTGGGACAAGACGCCGTTCCAAACCGCATCGCCGTAAGGGCACGGCCCTGTCTCGCAGAACGCGATCAACCAAGGAGTGGCCCTCACCCGGCAGGCGCGGGCCACCACCGTTGCACGGAACGCCCGGGTCAGAATTGCTGGATGCCTTGCCAGTTGATGAACCAGTTGTTCGCCTGGGCGAACGCCACGTCGAGCTCCTGGTCCTCGTCCTTCGCATCCCGGAAATTGGCGCGCAGGTAGATACGGAAGCCGGTGTGGGTGGCTTGGTAGACACACTGGGCGCCGTTGGAGTCCCACATGCGGCTGTCACCGCCCAGCGAGGCGGTGTAGGTGGGGATGTCCTGGCTGGGGATGAAGCCACCGACGGTGGTGTCGATGTCGATGTAGATCGCGTAGTCGGTCGTCTGGCCGTTGCTGTCGACGTACTGCTGCCAGCCGGAACCTGCGGCGGTGCGGCCTGCGGCAGTGATGTTGGGCATGCTGGGCCTTTCTCACGGAAGGCGGCTGCCCGCGGATGGAGGACAGCCGCCGCGACCGGGACAGTGCAGTCGACGACAGATCGTCCGCCGCCGTTGCACTCCGAGCATGCCGATACCCCATACCTCATCTCAACACATCAGCATATAAACACCCGAAAAGGGTGAAGTTCTCCAGCTGGAAGGCCAGTTACCGAGCCGAGATGAGGCAGACACGCCTCGTCCCGGCCCAGCCGCTCGGCGAGCCCGCCGCGGCCCACGGGTCTCCACAGACGAGCACCCGCAGGCCGGGGACACGCTCGGCCAGGGCCTTCATCTCCAGCCCGGCGCACAGCAGGGAACACGAGCACGAAGCGCGGGGCGCCCCTTCCATCGCGGGTGCGGTCGCCATTCACAGGGGGCAGCCCACTTGTTCGAGGACCGCGGCGACACCAACCGCGGGCACAGGGCGCCGGCTTGACATCGACATCAGGACGTTCCTCTTGGCCGGGCCGACCCGACCGTCGACCACGCCGGAAAGGCTGCCCACCGGCGGCGGCTCCAGCAGTTGTCCGTCCGCATCGCTGCCCACTCCTACTGGCGCACCCCGGCCGGGGCCACACCCAGCGCGCGGATGGCACTGAAGAACCTCGTACGACCCACACCGGCACCGGCAGATCGGCATGAGTGCTCGCCACCTCACCGAAACCCAGACACGCCTCACCCGCGCCGCCCGGAACTGGGTCACCGACCACGGCGAAGCACCCTCGGTCCGCGAACTCGCCGCAGCCGTCGGCCTGTCCAGCACGTCGTCGGTCGCCTACCAGCTCAAGCAGCTCAACGCCCTGAAAGTGGTGGTCGAAGACACGCGGCCACCGCCGCGCGGACCGCTGCCCACACTGCCGACGCTTACCCCGGCCGCCATCGACCGCGCAACAGCGCCTTCCACGGAATGGCCGGGACACACCACGGGCGCGGCTCCCGAGAGCGACCGGCAGCGACCGAGACCGGGAACAGGGCCCGCGTCTGCGGTCGCGCTGTGGTGTCCGGCCGTCGGTCCTGAAGTGCCTTCACCATGTTGGCGATCAGACGTTCACGGTCAGCGGGCGTGGTCCGGCGCAGCACCGTGGTGAACTCCCCGACCGCCGTGTCGACGTCCCCGGCCACGAACGCGGCATCGCACCGGTCGACAGCCGCCTGCGCACCAACAGGACGATCACTCCTGCTCATCTCTCCCCCTCCGTCTCGAGCCTGGAAGCAGACCGCGATGCCGCCGACCAGGCGCCGCGCTTTTGTCGTTCACAGCGTCGCCGTCCATCCGCTCCGGGACAGCGTGGTGACGCCGTCGGGGGTCACCACTACCCGGGCCCCGTAGACGGGCAAGCCGCCGTCCACGTTCAACCAGTTGCGGATCTTCTCCAGCTGATCCCACAGACGGCGCGGGCCGCCCTGGTGAACTTGGGGAACCCCGTAGGTCCCCGTGGCGGTGGCCCGCGCCCAAGAGCCGTCCTCGTGGACCAGATACACGGTGCGCGTCTCGCCGTCGTGGTCCTGGCGGTGGTCGATCCCGGGGGCGATCAGTTCGAGCATGGACCGCACATCCCACGTGTCCGGCACATACAGCAGTGGGTAGCGGCTGGTGGTGATGTCGCCGTCGGCTTGCCGGGCGTGTGCGAACAGGTCGTTCAGGGCGGGCTTGTCGTCGTAGTCGGCGCCGTGGCGGGTCCGCATGAACGAGGCCGTGTCAATGGAGGTGAGTCCGCTCGCGCCGCCGTCTTCGGTCTTGTCCGCGACAACGATCAGGCCGGTACCGGCGATCGTCGTCACCAACCGCCCGCCCGGCCGCAAGGCCACCAGCCACGACGCGGGGATGTGCCGGACGGCGACGGTGGACACGATGCGGTCGTACGTCCCCGGCAGAGGGCCGGTGAGGTCACAGACCACCGTGCGGGGGTGCAGGCCGATCGAGTCGCAACGCTCGGTCGCGGCCTTCACGAGATAGGGGTCGACGTCCACGGAGGTGACGTGCTGATCCCCCAGACGCCGGCAGGCAAGCGCCGTGCCGTACCCCGAACCTGTGGTGACCAGGACATCGCAGTCGTCCGTGATCATCGCGTGCCGGTACATCGCCACCACCAGCGAGGGCAGCGTGGAGGACGACGTGGGCCATGTGCCGGGCGGGACGATCTGGCCGGGTGCGGCCTGATCGGCGTGCAGCGGCCCCAGCCGCGTGACCAAGGTGTCGTTGCTGTAGGCCGCGTTCAGCCACCGTTCAACGTCTTCGGGACCGTCACGAACGACCCGGCCGTCGTCGACCCACTCCCACCAGCGCGGCACGAACAGGTGCCGGGGCGTGGAGGCGAGCGGGTCATGCCAGCGGGAAGCGGGGTGGACCGTGTCGGCCGCGAGAGCGCGGGCGTGGGTTTCCCAGTTCAAGGCGCCGTTCCCTTCCGTGTGGTCATTTCGCCGGGTCGCATGCCCCACCGCCGGTTTGGGGGTCGCACCCGCTGTCGTTGGTGGGATGGCAGTCCGGAGCGCAGGGGTCCACGCCCGGAGAGGGCATGCACGAGTCCTCGTCGGGGGTACAGCCACACCCTTGGCGCGGCGGGATCAACTCCTTCACCCGGGCCCACCCTTCGCCGCCGAAGACCTCCGCCAGATTCTTCTCCTTCACCGACCCTGCGGGCAGAAAACGCCCCAGTACGCAGGGAGTTACCGTGCCATCCGGCATGATGGCCGCCGTCCCGTGAGCGCATTTCCCGCACAGCTGCGACGCGGACGGGAGGAGAATCTTCGCGGCGTTGCCCACGGCGCGGACACGGTCGATGTGGACACCGGTGACCCCGAGGGCTTCGAGTTCGGCGCGGGCTTCTTCGACGCGCTGCTTGTCGGACACGTCCACGATGCCCACCCGGACGGTAATCCCCCGGCGCAGGGCCTCGGCGATGTTCGCGCGGGTGGCGGCGTGGCTGCCTTCGCGGCCGGTGACGGCATCGTGCCCGTCGTCGGTGACGCAGTAGTACGACGTCGCCAGACTGACGCCGTCGCGCTCGAACAGCTTCCAGTGCGCGAGTCGGACCTTGTACAGGTTGCTGTAGACCTCCACACCGAGACCCAGACACAGGGCATGCTCGACCAGCTCGGCGAACTGCGGGTGCAGAGTCGGCTCACCGCCGATCAACTGGACCTTCTCGACGCCGATCACGGCAGCCTCGGCCAGCACCCGCATCCAGTCACCGCCGGTCATGCTGCCGTGGCCCTTGGTGGGACCGGCCTCGGCGTAGCAGTGCGAGGAACACGTGAGCTGGCAGCGGCCGGTGATCTCCAACTCAAGGAACGACGGGATCGTGGCGACCGGCTCGGCAGTTGTGGCCATGGCGTCAACCTCCTTTGTGAGAAGCGAGTTGTGCGTGCGCGGTTCAGGTGATGGCGAGCACTTGCGTCGGCCCCAAGCTCCCGGTCACGTGGATGAGTGCTGGAAGGTTCGGCCCGTGGTCCGGCGGGACGGCCGGGGCCACGGAGCTCAAGGGGGGCGGCTTCCACAGCGGCAGGTACGCGGCCCGCCGTCCGGCTGCTCGGCCACAGAGGCCGAAGCGGGATCTTCGGAGGCGGTCGACGGCCGGTTGATGTCGTGGTTGATGGTGGCGGCGTAGCCGGTCAGGCCGAGCGCGTTGCCGACGATGAGGACCAGTCCGACCGTGGTGCCGCCGGGTAACCGGCCAGGCAGCTCGGGCCTGCGGTGCGCGCTCACCGTCTGCCCCCGGGTGCGTGGGCTGTCAGCGGCGGCATGAGGCAGTCGGGGTCGGTGGTCCACTCCTGGCCGCCCGCAGGGTCCGGGCGCAGCCACGCCAGCCCGTCCGGGTAGAAGGCCACCAGGCGGCCAGTGCGGCCGTGGGCCGTGTCGTACACCAGGGAGCCCAGGGCCGTGACCGGCTGCCATGCTGCTTCGATGAACGCGGGCCGCCGTCCGGCCCATTTGGCGAGTTCGGCCCACGTTTCGGTACGGGTCGCGAGCATGGGCCGCGTGTAGGTGATCAGACCGCGTGCCCGCCCGGCCTCCATCGCTTCCCGCGCCACCTTGCGGAAGGGGCGGCGCCCCGAGCCTGTCAGGCGGCCGGTCAGCTCCGCCCGCACCCCATAGCCGTAGCGCGCGGCGAACTCCCGGCACGGGAGCAGGTAGGGCTCCGGGTTGGTGTCGTCGTCGGGGAGCGCCAGGTAGATGATGACCGGCACCCGGCCGAGGCCGGTCACTGCCCGGCTCCAGGCTGCTCCAGGGCCATCCCGAGGAGCTGGCGGGTGCAGCGGGCCAGTACCTGGGCGTGGACACAGGCAGCGGCCCGGTGGTTGCCGGGGCCTTTGTCGAGTTCCGCCCGTACCTCGGCCACGACCTCCTGCCAGCCGGGAGCGCACCGGTCCTCCACCACGGGGACGAGCAGCGCGATGTGGCCGCGCAGCAGTTCCAGCCACTCCTCCACCATCTCCGGGTCGGGGAGACCTGCGCGGGGGGCGAGGATTCGGGCCACGGTGTCCGTGATGGCCTCGTGGTCGACCGGGATTGGGTTGCTCGCGGTGGTGGTCGGCAGAGCGGTGGGTGAGCGGCGCGTCATGGGGTGCCTCTTCGCGACAGTAGGTAGCGGGGCGGTGCCCAGAGAACGGCGTGACAGGGGGCGGGGGGAAGGAACTTCTGCTGAACTTCGCGGCCTTGGGACTGGCGTGCGGGCAACCCGGCGGCCAAGGGCGGTGTGTTCTGTGCAGGCCGGGGCGGGAGCAGCCCGTCTTTGGGGAGGGTGTGGAACTTTTGCTGAACTTGCGCTCATCTGACCGGGCAGGGGACTGTCCTGCCGGGCGGGCGCTGCGACACTGGCCGGCGTGATGGAACTCAACGGAAAACCCGCTGACCTTGAGGCTGTGAAGGCCCTCGCGCTGGTGCCCTACAGCCACTTCACCTCTATGCGTGTGGACGACCGGCGTGTACGCGGTCTGTCCCTGCACCTGGAGCGCCTCGGGCGGGACTGCCGCGCGGTGTTCAGCCAGCAGCTCGACCTCGACCAGGTCCGTGGATTCGTCCGCCGTGCCGTCGAGGGCACCAGCGGCTCGTTCATCGTCCGTGTGACCGTCTTCGACCCCGCGCTGGACATGGGTCACCCCGGCAAGACGTCGGCCCCCAGCATCCTGGTGACCACGCGCCCGGCTGGGTCCCTGCCGATGCCTCCGATGCGCGTCAAGGCCGTCCCGTACATCCGCGACGTGGCGACGGTCAAGCACGTGGGCCTGTTCGGCGCGCTCCACGCACGGCGCACCGCGCAGCTCGACGGCTTCGACGACGCGCTGTTCTACGGGCCCGATGACCTGGTGTCCGAAGGCGGCACATGGAACGTGGGGTTCATCGACGACGACGGCGCCATCGTGTGGCCCAAGCACGATGTCCTGCCCGGGGTGACGATGGCGCTGCTCCAGCAGCAGCACGAACACGTCACGGCCCCCGTGACGGTGGAGGCGGCGCGCGGTATGCAAGCCGCGTTCGCGACGAACACGAGTATCGGGGTGCGCGCGATCTCGGCGATCGAGGACACCGTGCTGCCCACCGAGCACCCGGTGCTCGCAGCCATGCGGGAGGGCTACTTGGCCCTGCCGGGCGAGGAAGTCTAGGAGCCGGGATGGTTGTCCGGTGGACCGGACGCGAGACGCGCGTATTACGCCTCGCCCAGCGGATGACGGTCCGCACGTTCGCAGCGGCCATCGGCGTCAGCGACCGCATGGTGTCCAAGTGGGAGAAGGGCGGGGCCACCGTCGAGCCACGCCCGGCCAACCAGGCCGCTTTGGACACCATGCTCGCGCTGGCGGACAAGGCGGTACAGGAGCGGTTCGCCACGCTCATCACCGAACAGGCCGCCGCCACTGCCGATCCGCGCACCGAAACCCTGCTGTCCGCCGACACCCGCATCTACCGCACCCACCCCGTCGACGGGAAGGTCATGGTGCAGGTCGAGGAGGGCATCTACCTCGCCGGACCCGATGACGAGCCGGTGTGGCTGTCCGGCTTCTGGATCGACGTCTTCCCGACCACGAACGCCGACTACGCCCGCTACCTCACGGCCACCAGCCACACCTCGCCCCGGCACTGGAGTCCCGAAGGGCACTCCCCCGAGGCCTTGTTCGACCATCCCGTGGTCTGGGTGGACTGGCACGACGCCACCGCGTACGCACGGTGGGCCCACAAGACGCTGCCGACGAGCGCGCAGTGGGAGAAAGCGGCGCGCGGCCCCAAGGGCAGCACCTACCCGTGGGGCGAGGCGGCCACGGCCGCCAAGGCCAACGTCCGTGAGTCCGGGATCACCAGCACCACCCCGGTCTCCCGGTACCGCAGCGGAGCGAGCCCGTACGGCGTCTACGACCTGTGCGGCAACACCTGGGAATGGACCTCCAGCCAGACCAGGCCCGGCCGCTACGAACTCAAGGGCAGCGCCTTCACCAGCCCGTTCGAACAAGCCGCACCGTCCGCGTTCAACGACGCCTGCGCCACGATGGCCGACGACGACACCGGCTTCCGCTGCGCCGCCCTCGCCGTCCCGCCCGGCGCGTAACCGTCCGCCGCCAAGACCGCGAGAACGACCGCGGTGTGCCCGACCAGCGGAATACAAACATCCGGAAGGTGTCCCAGAGCGTCCAAAACTGTCCAAGATCGTCCAAAACTCTTCCCCGGCTGCCCGGCGCCGACCGAGACTCCGCTGGTGGGCGCGCGCCCTGTCCGTCTCTGTTCGATCTGTTCTCGCAGCGAAGGAGCTCATGATGTCCACCGCCACCGCGGAGACCACGCTCGACAAGACCCAGCTGGACGACCTCTTCGATCTGGACATCCAGATCGAAGTCAAGAAGACCGACGGCGAGCTCGGCTTCACCTCCTGGGGGTGCAGCCTGAGCTGTTCGTGCTTCCAGCCCACGTTCTGCTGCTGACGTTCCGCGCCCGACCCCGGCAGATGCTCGACCGCACGGGGCCGGCGGCTCAAGCCGCCGGCCCCGTGCCCCGTGTTCTTCGCCCCGCCGCCCCGAGGGACCGCCTCTGATGCCCGCTCAGCCTGCCACTCCCCTCTTCCGCGCCGCACCGGTCGCCCTGCTGCGTGCCCCGCTGCGCGGACGGTCGCAGAGACCGGACTGGGCCGCGGTGGCCGGTACCGATCGTGCGGCCTGTTTGTCGCTGCTGCGCGGGGCCGCCGGCGACTCGCTCTTCATGGACGCGCTGCGGGTGGCCAGCCCCTCGCTCGCCCGGCTCGTGGCGGCGACCGTCGGCGCGGTGAACGGGCGCAGCGACGCCCAGTTGCGCCGGGCCGTTCTGTCCGTGCTGCGCTACGAGCTGCGGCTGCGTACGCGGTGCACGCCCTTCGGGCTCTTCGCCGGGGTCGCCCCCTTGCGCTTCGAGGAGGCGGACGGGTCGGCCGACGTCGTCTGGAGCTGCGCGCCCATCAGCCGTACTCGCGTGGATCTCGACTGGCTCTTGCAAGTGATACGTCAGCTGGAGCGGCAGCCGGAGCTGCTTGGGCATCTGACCCTGCACGGGCACGCCGGCACCGTCCGGCGCGGCGGGCGGCTGGTGATGACCGCCCCCTCCAACCCGGGCAGCAGCGCCGGGGACACCGCGCGCAGCGAGGTGTCCGTGCGGCTCACCCCGGTGGTCGCCGCCGCGCTGGAGCTGGCCGGTTCGGGGCCGACCGGTGCCTCGCTCGCCGCCGGGCTCCAGCAGCGGTTTCCCCAGGCCGGTGCCGAGCAGATCTCCGGTCTTCTCGCCGCCCTGGTCCGGCAGGAGTTCCTGATCACCGGGCTTCGTCCGGTGCTCGACGGTGGCGATCCGCTCGGCTGGGTCATCGAGGTGCTGGCCGCCGCCGAGCGCTCGGCCGGGCGTCCGCTGCCCACGCTCGCCGCACTGCGGGCCGTCGCCGCCGACCGCGACCGGTACGACCTCGCACCGCTGGGCGAGCGCGCCGCCGCCCTGTCGGCGCTGGAAGACCGCATACACGAACTGGCCGGCACCGAGCGGCCGCTCCACGTCGATCTCGCCCTCGGCGCTCAGGTGCGGCTGCCGCAGACCGTCGCCGACGAGGCGGCCCGCGCCGTGGACGTGCTCTGGCGGCTCGCTCCGCACGGCCGTGGTGTGCCTCATCTGCGGTCGTTCCACCGGGAGTTCCTGGAGCGTTACGGCCTCGACCGGGTCGTCCCGTTGACCGAGCTGCTCGACGACACGGTCGGCCTGGGCGCGCCGGCCGGTTACGAGTGGCCGCCCTCCGCCAGGACGCAGGCACCGCCGCCCCAGCCCGCCGGCGCCCGGGAACCACTGCTCGCCACGATGGTCGGCACCGCCGTCCAGGCGGGCGCGCGGGAGGTCGTCCTGGACGACGAGCTGGTGGCCCGGCTGGCCGCCGCCACCACCGGATCCGGGCCGGCGCCGCGCTCCTTCCAGCTCCTGGGCTCGCTGGTCGCCACCGACCAACAGGCCCTGGCCGAAGGGGATTTCCTGCTGGTCCTCACCAGCGGGCCGAGCGACGCCGAGGCCGGTGCCACCTTCGGCCGGTTCGCGGGCCTGCCCGGAGCCGTCGAAGTCGAACCGGCCGCGGGCCTGCCCTCAGCCGCCGAACCGGTGGACTCGGTCCTCGACGAGCTGGCCGACCTGGCCTTCCCCGACGTCGAGGGCGCCCTGCACCTCGGCGTCGCCTATCAGCCACGTGCCACCCGGGCGCTCAACCTGGCCAACAGCCGCCGGTCCGCCCGGCACCAGGTGGCCATCGGCCTGCCGCCGGACCCCGGTGCGAGGGCCGTACCGCTGGAGCAGATCGGGGTGTCCGCGACCCCGGACCACCTGTACGCGGTGCACCTGCCGACCGGCCGCCGGCTGCTGCCGCACGCGCACAACGCCCTCAACCTGCACCGTCAGGCGCCGAACGCCGCCCGCTTCCTGGTGGAGGTGGGCCGGGACGCCTACCGGATGTGCGCGCCGTGGGACTGGGGCACGAGTGTCCACGCGCCGTTCCTCCCACGGGTCCGCTACGGCAGGGTGGTGCTCAGCCCGGCCATGTGGCGCCTCGACGAGCTGCGCGAGTCGACCGCGCTCGGACCGGCCGACTGGCGTACGGCGGTGGACGGTTGGCGCCGGCGCTGGCGGGCGCCCGAGCGGATCGTCCTGACGAAGTTCGACCTCCGGCTGCCGCTGGATCTCTCGCAGGCCTGGCACCTCGAACTCCTGCGTACCGCGCTCGCCAAGGATCCGGAGCTGATCGCCGTCGAAAGGGACGGCGGCGAGGACCGGAGCGACGGCTGGCTCCGGGACGCGCAGGGCCACGCCCACGCTGCCGAGCTGTGCGTCGCGTTTCTCAATAAGTCGGAGCATCGCATCGAGGCGGCGCATCCGGTGTCCCCCACCACCGAGCCCGCCCACGACCGTACGAGCGACCCCGGCGGCGACTGGCTCTACGCGCGGCTCTACCTGGCCGGGCGGCACACCGAGGGTTTTCTCGTCGAGCACCTTCCCGCGTTCCTGGCCCAGTTGCCGGGCCCGGTCGGCGAGCTGATCGACCGGTGGTTCTTCGTCCGGTACCGGGACGACGCGGACCACCTGCGGTTACGTTTCCACGGCCCGGCCGACCGGCTCTGGCCGCAGCTGCTTCCGCTGCTGCGGGGCGCGGTGGCGCGGTGGCGTGCGCAGGGGTTGGTGGGGCGGTTCGTGCTGGACGGTTACGAGCCCGAGTGGGAGCGGTACGGCGGGCCGCAGGCCCAGGCGGCCGCCGAACGGTTCTTCACCGCCGACAGCCGCACCGCGCTCGCCCTGCTCGCCGCCGAACGGCGCCGACCCCCCGGGGCCGAGCCGCCGTGGGACAAGGAAGTCCTGGGCGCGCTGTCGATCGCCTCGATCGCGCACGCCTTCGGTCCCGCGGCGCGGCCCGATACGGTCGCCGATCCGCTCGGGCGAGGCGCCGCCCCGGACCGGTCCGCTCGCGACGCGGATCGGCCCTCGGACCCGTCCGCTCGCGATGCGGATCGGCCCACCGGCCCTTCGGACCCCTCCGCCCGCTATCAGGAGCCCGCCGCCGCCTGGCTTTCCGGCGTCCCGGCCGACCCCGCCGAGCTGCCCGCCGACTTCCGGGCCCAGCGGGCGTACTGGCTCGCTCTGATCGACCCGGCCGGCGGCCACCCCGGGCTCGCGGCCCATCCGGCGGGACCTGCGGTGCTCGCCGCACTCACCGACCAAGCGGACCAACTCAAGTCGTACCGCGCCGAGTTGGACCATCTCGCGGAGCAGGGCGCGATCGCGTCACCGCTGCACCGGGTGCTCTCCGCCCTGCTCCACATGAGCTGCAACCGGCTGCTCGGCCCCGACCGGGAGGCCGAGCGGCGGGCGATGGCGCTGGCCCGCGCCTGTGTGATGGGGAACGCCGACCGAAGGAGGCACCAGCGGTGACCGCGGCCACCACCCTCATCGAATCCACCGTCGAGCGGGTCGCCGCCGCCCTGGCCGCGCCCTGGCCCGAGTCGCAACGCGCCGCACCCGTCTCACTCGAAGGCGGCACCGGCACCGCGCTCCTCCTGGCCGAACTGGCCCGCCGCGACCCGGCCCGGCTGCCCGCCGCGCACGCCCGGATCGCCCCGGCCGCCCGGGCGCTGGCCGGTACCGCCTCGGCCGGTCTCAGCCACGGCCCGGCGGCGGTCCTGGCCGCCGTCCAGGCCGCCCGGATCGGCGACCATTACGTACGGCTGCGACAGACGCTGACCACCCACCTGGCGTCCGAGCAGCTGGCCCGGCTCTCCGCACCCTCGCCCGGCCCGGGCGTGGGCTGGTCCGACTACGACGTGATCACCGGCCCGACCGGCACCGGCCGTCTGCTGCTGGCCGCGGTGACCGAAGGCGACACGGCCGAACGCGCCGCCGCCGAGCCCGCCCTGCACGCCACCCTCGACCATCTGGTCACGCTCGCCCGGCCCATCCGTGTGGACGGGCAGCTGGTGCCGGGCTGGTGGGTGCCGAACGAGCGGCAGGCGTCCGCCGGTGACCGCCGGGTCTTTCCGCGCGGTGACGTCAACCTGGGCCTCGCGCACGGCATCGCGGGCCCGCTGGCCCTGCTGGTCCGCAGCGCCGAATACGGCATCACGGTGGACGGCCAGGTGGACGCCGTGTACGCGATCGCCGGGTGGCTGGCCACCCGCGCCCGCCACGACACGTTCGGCCCCGCCTGGGAACCCCGGCTCGGCCTGGACGAGGAGATCGCCCGGGCGCGGGGTGCGGGCTCCGGGGCGGGACCAGGATCGGGCCCTGGCCCTGGCTCTGCCTCGGGCTCCGGCTCGGCCGAAGTCTCCGCGTACACCACCGCGTTCAGTGGCGCGTTCGGCGGCGCCTGGTGTTACGGGGCGGTGGGCATCGCCAACGCGCTGTTCCGGGCCGGACGGCTGACCGGCGAGGAGGACTGGGGCCGACTCGCCCTGCAGAGCGCCCACGCCCTGCTGCACCGGCCCGATGCCCTGGAGCGCCTCCAGGGCCCGACCGTCTGCCACGGCCTGGCCGGGTTCGTCCAGAGCCTGTGGCGGCTCGGCACGCTGGCCGAGGACGCGGTGCTGCTCGATCACGCCGCCACCGTCGCCGAGCAGTTGGCCGGGCTCTGGGACCCGGCGGCCGCCTTCGGCTACCGCCATGTCGCCCCGGTCGACCGGCAGAGCGGCTGGGAGAGCGACCAGCCACTGGGCCTGGAGGACAACCCCGGCGTCCTGGAGGGCGCCGCCGGGGTGGCGGCGGCCCTGCTCAGCGTCACGTCCGGCGCGCAGAGGGCGGCGGATCCGGTCTGGGACCGGGTCCTGCTGCTGTCCTGACACTCCCCGGGCCCCGGCCCCCTTCCCTGGAGATCTCTGAATGACCGTCACCGACGAACAGCCGCCGCTGGATCTGCCGCGCGGTCAGCTGCTCCTGATCGGGACCGGCGCGATCGGCGTCGTCAATCTGCCCGGCTGGGCCATGGCGCTGCGGGTGTACGGCTGGTCGATCCGGGTCTGTCTGACCGCGGCGGCGGACGCCCTGGTCTCCCGGCAGGCGCTGGCCGCGATCACCCAGGCACCGGTGAGCGGGCCGGACTGGGACATCGCCCCGGGACGGGTGCCGCACCAGGAACTGGCCGACTGGGCCGACCTCGTACTCGTCCTGCCCGCCACGGTGGACTTCATCGGCAAGCTGGCCGCCGGCATCGCCGACAACCTCGCCCTCACCACGGTCCTCAACACCTCGGCCCCCGTGGTGATCGGCCCGTCCATCCCCGCCACCGCCCTGCGCCGCCCGGCGGTCCGCCGCAACCTGCGCACCCTGCACGACGACGGCTACACCGTGGTGCCGCGCAGCCCCGCGCTCTCCGTCCACGCGGGTGGGAAGTCGGACGGCTGGACCAGCGACCTGCCCACCGCGCTCCAGGCGGCGAGCCGGAGCCTGGCGGCGGGATCCGACCCCGCCCCGGAGGCCTGAACCGCCATGAACGCCAAGGGCCCTGGTCTCCGTACGGAGACCAGGGCCCTTGTTCATCGAGCGCTGGGCAGGCCTTGCACCTACATCTCCCCACAGGAAGTGGGGCGCCTTTCCTTGGACCACCAACGCCGGGCCCGCCGCCGCTCATCACGGCCGCAAGCTCAAGATCCAATATAGCCCATCCCCACCGCCCCGTGGAACGGGTCCCTCCGTACGCGATACCACCTACTTCCGGCGCGAGTACCAGTCCAACCGCAGGCACAGCTTGCCGCCGAGCCAGTACTCGACCCACTCCCCGAGGTCCAGCGGCTGACAGTTGGGCGGCGGCAGCTTGCCGGTCGGCGGGGTCGCCGGGGGCACGGTGGGCGGGACGACGGGCGGGGTCGCCGGGGGTGTGACCGGCGTCGGAGTGGTCGGCGGCGTGACCGGCGGGGTCACCGGTGGGGTGACGGGCGGGGTGACCGGGGGCTTCACCGGCGGCGTAGGCAGCGGTGTCGGGTCCGTGCGGCCGAACAGGATCGACTTGTAGACCTGTGACGCCTTGGGGTTCGCCGCGCACTGCCAGACGCCGTGCGGGCAGTAGTCCGTGATCGTGTTGTAGAGCGGCTTGTGCGCGTCCATCCAGTCCAGCATGCGCCGCATGTATTCGGGGTTGTCGCCGTTGCGGAACAGGCCCCATTCGGGATACGAGATCTGCTTTTTGTGGGCGGCGGCGAAGTCCACCTGCTGCTGCAGCCCGTACGGTTCCTTGATCTGTTCGTCGAACTTCCGTCCCGGCGGCTGGTCGTACGAATCCATGCCGATGATGTCGACCACGTCGTCACCGGGATAGCATTCGGTCCACGGTACGGCGTCCCGCCCCCGGCTCGGTGCGAAATCGAATCGGAATTTCTGGCCGGGTACCGAGCGCATCGCGGTGACGGCCCGCCGCCAGTATTTCTTCCAGGCCTCCGGGTCGGGTCCGCAGCGATGGGTGTACGTGGTGCCGTTCATCTCCCAGCCGAGCACGATCACGGTGTCCGGGATGTTCAGCGCCACCAGGCGTTCGGCGAGCGCCTTGAAATGCCGGTCGAAGCGTCCTTCTTCGCCCGCCTGCAGCAGGCGTCGCACCGCGTGGTCGGAAAGGCCGTCCTCGTTGGACGCCTGCATGGGGACGTTGAGGACGAAAAGGCGGTCGGCGCGCTGGCGGCGCCAGGCGGCCCAGCTCTCCAGGAATCGGGCGCGGCCCTCGATATCCGCCCAGCTCCCGCCGGGCAGATAGGTGTGACCCACTCTCAGTTCCGCTCCCCCGAGCCATTTCTCCAGTTCGCCCATGCGCTGGACACCTCGGTCGTCGGACTCCAGGAACGCGCCGAACCACGTGGTGGAGGGGTGCACCGGGCCGGGGCCGACGCCGCTGGTGGGGTCCGGGTCGCGGAGCGGCGGGGCGACGGCGAGGCAGGAGAGGAGCGCGCCGGCCGCGAGCGCCGAGCACGCCACTTTGTACGTCGCCGTGGCCGCCCCGCGCTTTTGCCGGTGCTTCCCGTGGCGCTGCTTCACGTGGCGGTGCTTCCCCTGGCGCATGTCCACTCCTTGGTGCCGAGTCACTCCCCATACTCGATATACCCGGTGGGAAAATATTCTTATTGCTCTGATTGGGAAGATAATCCGTTCGGGTAACCCGCATACGCAGTTCACCGAGACCCAGAAGGGCATCGTGAGGATGCCACATCCCCTGCACACGCTCGACCGCCGCATTCCCGCAGTACTTCTGAGGATCGATCAGAACCCGTTCCACCATGGCACCCTGGGAGCCGTCCGTTCACTCGGCCGAGCTGGTGTGGACGTACACCTCGTCGCCGAATCCGCGTCAAGTCCCGTCACCCGCTCGCGATATCTGCGCCCCGGCCGCATTCACCCGCCACCGCGCGGCCGTACGGACGAGGACGTACTCGCCTCGCTCCTCCGCGTTTCGGACTTCATCGGCCGACCGGCCGTACTCATCCCCCTGGACGATCTCGGCGCGCTCGCCGTCGCCCGGCTGCGGGAGCAGATCGGCGGGAGATTTCTGCTTCCTGAGCAGCGCGCCGACATCGTCGAATCCCTCGCCGACAAAGCGGAACTGGCCCGCCTGTGCGCGGCGTACGACATCGCGCATCCCACCACCGTCATTCCCGCGAGCGCCGAAGAAGCGGCGGCGGCCGTCGCCGAGCTCGGGCTGCCCGTCGTCGCCAAGTGGAGTCGGCCGTGGCTGCTTCCGTACGGCTCGGGGCTGCGCAGTACGACGCTGGTGCGCTCGGCGCGCGAGGCGGGCGAGCTGTACGCCCGGCGGGGCGCGGCCGGCAGTGCGCTGCTGCTTCAGCGGTTCCTGCCCGCCGGGCCCGGCCGGGACTGGTTCTTCCACGGGTGCGCGGGCCGCGACGGTACGGTCCGGGCGGGCGGCGTCGGGCGCAAGGACCGCGCCTGGCCCGCCGAGGCCGGTCTGACCGCCGTCGGCCGCTGGGTGCCCAACCCGGCCGTCGAGGCGACCGCCCGCCGTCTGATCGCCGCTCTCGGCTACCGGGGCATCGCCGACCTCGACTTCCGCCTCGACCCGGCGACCGGCGCGTACCACCTGCTGGACTTCAACCCCCGCCCCGGCGCCCAGTTCCGCCTGTTCACCGACCGGTCGGGGCTCGACGTCGTCCGCGCGCTCCATCTGGATCTGACGGGCCGCCAGGTGCGTACGGGCGGGACGGCGCCGGGCCGCCGTTTCGTCGTCGAGAACTACGCGCTGTTGTCGCTGCTGGTGGAAGGCAGGCGGCCCCGGCCCGCCACCGGCCGGACCGAGGGTGCCTGGTTCGCTCTCGACGACCCCGCGCCCGCGGTCGCCATGACCGCGGGCTGGGGTCTGCACGCCGCCCGCAAGGGGCTGACCGCGCTCGTACGGTCGGGTCAGCGGCGGGCGGACGCCGTGGCCGTGCCCCGGCGGTAGAGGATCCCGCCGCCGATCAGCAGCCCGATGCTGGCCGCCGCGGCCGCGCCGAGCACGTCGGCGTTCCCGCCGGTCGCGGCGAGCTGCGCACGCTCGGGCGCCGCCGTGACCGGGGGCTTTGCGTGCCGGGGGCCGTGGTGCGGCACGGACTCGCGTACGTGCGGCGGCATCGCCCGGGACGCGGGCGGCGCCACGGTGCGGTGCGGGGTCATCGGCGTCGCGTGCTGAGGGGGCGTCACGTGCTGGGCTGGAGGCGTCTGCTCGTGGCGCGGCGGGACCGTGACCGGCGGGGTCACCGGGGGCGTGACCACGGGCGGCTTGGCCGCCGGGGGCTGCGGCGCGGGCGGGACCTGGGTCACCGGCGGCTTCGGGGCCGGACGGTGGTGCACGGGCGGCTTCGGGGCCGGGGTGTGATGCACGGGTGGGGTGTGCACCGGCGGGGTGTGGTGCACGGGTGGAACATGGTGCATCGGGGGCGTGTGGTGGACCGGCGGAACGTGGTGCACCGGGGGCATGTGATGCACCGGCGGCATCAACGGCGGCGCGTGCGGCACCTGGTGGTGGACGACCGGGCGGTGCGGCTTCGGCGCGTGCTGCATGGGCGGCGCGGGGTGCGTCGGCGGCTTCGAGACAGGCGGCTTGGCCATCGGGGGCTGCGCGACCGGCGGCGCGGGGGCGGGCGGCGCCGGAGTGGGCGGCGGCGTCGGGGCGTGGGCCCGCTGGGGGTGGTACGGGGGCGCCTCGTGGTGCGGGGCCTTCTCCGTAGCGGCGGCGCAGCGGTTGCCGAACGCCGGGTTCAGCAGCCCGATGAGGTCGGCCGTGTTGCCGCACAGGTTCACCGGCGCCTTCACGGGCGCCTGGGCCGCGTTGCCGGACAGCACGCCCGGGGAGCCGTGGACATCGGCGTGCGTCTCGCCGGAAGGGGCGCCGTGGCGGTGCTCGGAGCCGTACTCGCGCTCCTCGTCGTAGTACTCGCGATGGTGGCGGTGTCCGCCGTAGCCGCGG
This sequence comes from Streptomyces sp. CBMA152, assembly GCF_014596475.1. GTDB lineage: Bacteria > Actinomycetota > Actinomycetes > Streptomycetales > Streptomycetaceae > Streptomyces. The sequence goes on from NZ_MECJ01000026.1 coordinate 28,116, forward strand.
TCCTCGTCGTACGACCGCTCGGAGCCGTAGTCGTCCTCGTCGTCCCGGTACGACGAACGGTCGTCGTCCGAGTCGCGGTAGTGCTCACGGTAGGACTCGTGCCGCTCGTGCCGGCCCGACTCCTGCTCTCCGTGCGAACACCCGTTGCCGAACGCCGGGTTGAGCGCGCCCACCGGGTCCACCGTGTTGCCGCACACGTTCACCGGGACTTCGAGCGGCGCCTGAATGGAGTTGCCCGACAGGACACCGGGCGATTCCCCGTTCTCGGAATTCGCTTCGGCCGCATGAGCGCCGGCGCCGCTCATGGAGAGAACACTGGTGGCCGCCATGGCCGTGAACAGTGTCTTGGTGATGACCTGTCGCAATGCGATGCCTTCCTTGATCCTGCTCACGGTCCCTGTCGGGTGCCGGCTTCGGGATATGCCGCCGCACGTCCCGAAGCCGGCGGGAGAAATCCGTTGTGCGTTGTCAGTCGTTCACGCACGTGTTGCCGAACGCGGGGTTCAGCAGCGCGAGGAGGTTGACCGAGTTACCGCACACGTTGACCGGCACGTGGACCGGGACCTGGATGACGTTGCCCGACAGGACACCCGGGGAGCCGTGGGCAGCGCCGTGCGCGTCGGAGTCGGCGAGGGCCGGGGCGGCCGCGCCCGCCGCCATCATGAGGCCGGCCAGGACGGTCGCAGTCTTCTTGTACGTCACTTGTTTTCTCTTTCCTCTGAGAAAGCCCATCGCAACGAATTGTTGCGCGCGGCACACTCCGGAGAGGCACCGCTGACGAATTGGTAACGATCGCGCCCGGTAAAGGAAACCAGCGGCGGGGCGTACGCCGCGTATTCACTCGCTTGGCACTCGGCCGGGCCGGTGCACCACACACGCGTAACCGGCAAAGAAATGAAGCTGCCGGCACCTCGGGAAACGAGGTGCCGGCAGCCCGGTCGCTCGGAGCCTCAGCGTCGCGCCCGGCAGGCCGGAACCCGGCAGGCTGGAATCAGCCGCCGACGGAAACGGCCGCCGTCGGAAATCAGCTGCCGCTCGCGCCGTTCCCGGACAGGACCGGGATGTTGGAGAGGATGTGCGACAGCGGCTCGTCGCCCTTGGCCTGCGTGGAGTTCTCCGTGCACTGCTGGTTCTGCGGGGCCGACAGGATCGGCACGTCCTGGAGGACGGTGACCGGGACGAAGCCGACGACGGAGCCGACGTTCGCCTTGATCGGCAGGCCGACACAGGGCTTGTTGAGCGTGCCCTGGACCAGGCCCAGCTGCGGGCTCATGTCACCCTCGGTCTTCTGGTTGCCGAAGGCCTGCTTGGCGTTGTTGCCGCTGAACGACGTGGTGCCGTTGTCGTTGCCGATGGCCATGGCCTGGGGGGCGGTGACGGCCGCGGCACCGAGGATGGACGCGGTGACCGCGGTAGCCGCCATAACCTTCTTGATCACGGGGTGTTCCTTTTCTGGAGAGAGGAGTTCACGCGTTTACTGCACTCCGATCAACTGCCTTGGTGGGGTTTAGTTATGCCCATTCACCCGATCGGTGGGGACCCGAATTCAGGGTGTCGCGCGGCGCGCCACGGGGGCGAACGTATGCAGGCCGTTTATCATTCCGTTTCGTTTCTCCGGAGATCTCCAGCGGATCTTCGGAACCGGTAGCGGGACGACAACAGGAGGCCCTTTGAAGCGCGCGAGCGCGGCTGACGCGGGTGCCGGCAGACGGCGGCGCCGCGGTTTCTGGAGCGACAGGGAGCTGAGGCTGGTGGACCGCCTCGCGGCGCTGCACACCCAGCTCGACGCCCTGCACCAGGAGCGCGCCGCCCTGATCTCCTATGTGGCGCGGCTGCACGGCGGCGATGTCACCTCGGAGCGTACGGGCTGGTCACTGGTGCATGTGCACACGGCGGCGGGCCGGCTGTCGTGGCGGGTCGCGCCGGACGACTGGCATCTGTTCGCAGGCCTCGGTGACCGCCCGGCCCCGGCGCCGGCCGACAAACTACCCCATCTGCGCACGGCCGAGACCAACACCCGGCTGTCCTTCCTCCATCTGCACCGGCGTCCCAACATGGCGGCGGCGAAGCGCGGTTGACACCTGGCATCGGCATTCGTTCCGGCGTCTCCCCCTCGTCCGTCTGTCCGGTATTGCCGGGGAGCGGATGATATCGGCCGTACGGGTGACAGCGGGAAACCTAAGCGCGACAAGTCAGTTGACCAGATAGCTCCGACAGCTCCGTCCGGGGCATCCATTCCGGGCGGGGCATCCATGAGGAAGGGACCAGCGTGTTCAAGAAGGCTATGGCGGCAGTTGCCGTTTCCGCGTCGGTCGTGGGAGTTTCCGCGACCGCGGCGCCCCAGGCCCTGGCCATCGGGAACGACAACGGGACCACCACTTTCAGCGGCAACAACGCGATGCAGGCCTACGGCAATTCCTCCACGTACGGAAACATGAGCCCGCAGTTCGCACTTATTCAGGGCTCTTTCAACAAGCCCTGTATCGCGCTTCCGGCGAAGGGGAACATCGGCTCGGTCGTCGGTGTCGTCCCGGTCACCGTCCTCCAGGACGTGCCGGTCCTCTCCGCCCCGCAGAACCAGCAGTGCACCGAGAACTCGACCCAGGCCAAGGGCGACGAGCCGCTCTCGCACATCCTCGACAACATCCCGGTCCTGTCCGGAAACGGCGCGCACCACAGCTGACGGACGCCGGCTGACGCGCACAAAGGGCCGGACCACCGCGGTGGTCCGGCCCTTTCCCGTACGTACGCGTGCTCAGGCGGGCCAGCAGGGGCGGGTGATCACGGCCGTCCACTCGCGGTCGGGGCGGCCGGGCAGGGTTCGGCCCTCGGCGGCCCAAGTGGCGGCGAGCTCCCGGTAGATCGGTGGTTCCGGTGCCCCGGGCGCGGGCGGGGCGGACTCGGTGCGGCTCGCGGTGCGGCTGGCGGGGATGAACGCCTGTCTGTGCCAGGCGCGTTCGGGCTCCGTCATGTTTCCTCACCTCGCGATCCGGCGGACAGATGTCTTCACCCATACCGTGCGGCACGCCGGTTAACAGCCTGAATGAGCCATCCGGGCTATTCCTCCCCATTCCCAGCATCCAGCGCCCCGTCCACCCGTTGATCGTTGCAGATCTCCGTCAGTGGAGTCGGACTCATAGAGGAGCCAACATGCAGAAGTTGTGGTCGGTCGCGGCCGTCGCCGCAGCCGTCTCCGGTGCCACGGTGATGGTGGCGCCGCAGGCCCTGGCCATCGGGAACGACGGCGGGACCACGTCGTTCAGCGGCAACGACGCCGAGCAGAAGTTCGGCAACTCGGTCACCAAGGGGAACATGAGCCCGCAGCTCGGCGTCATCCAGGGCACCCTCAACAAGGCCTGCTTCGGCGTTCCGGCGAAGCTGAACGTGGGCTCGGTCGTCGGTTGGGTCCCGGTCACCGTCCTGCAGGACGTGCCGGTCCTCTCCGCCCCGCAGAACCAGCAGTGCACCGAGAACTCCACGCAGGCCAAGGGCGACGAGCCGGGCTCGCACATCGCCAGCAACATCCCGATCCTGTCCGGGAACGGCGCCCGGAACAGCTGAGCCACGCCACGGACACCGGGTCGGCGCATCTCCGCCAGGGGGTGCGCCGACCCGGTTCTGTTGTGCCCGGTCCTGTGCTGTCGTACGGGGGCGTCTTCTGTCGTACGGAGGCGTCCCGTTTGCCGTACTGGCTCGTTGGGCTTCGTGAGATGAGCACAAGGAGGCACTTCATGACCGCGCCGACGACGACCCGCCCGTCCCGGATGCGCAACCCCGCCGTGGTGCTGCCCGCCGCGATGCGCCCGCTCCTGGACATCTTCGAGGCCGCCAAGCAGGGCGGAGTGCCGCAGCGGACCCTGGAGCTGGTCCATCTGCGGGCCAGCCAGATCAACGGGTGCAGCTACTGCGTGTTCGGCGGGGTGGCCAGCGCCAAGAAGGCGGGCGAGAGCGACGAGCGGCTGCATGTGGTGGCCGCCTGGCGCGAGGCGGGCTGCTTCACCGCGCCCGAGCGGGCGGCGCTCGCCCTGGCCGAGGCCGCGACGCGCCTGGCCGACCGCCCCGATCCGGTGCCGGACGCCGTCTGGGACGAGGCCGCCCGCCACTACGACGAGACGCAGCTCGCCGCGCTGACCCTGATGATCGCTTTGACGAACCTGTTCAACCGGCTCAACGCGGCGACGCGGCAGCCGGCCGGGGCGACCTGGTAACCAGGTCCCCTACGCGTATCAGAGCAGCAGCTCAGAGCGGCAGCGTTATCCCGAGCTCGCGCATCGCCGAGGACGGCGGACCGCCCTCCGAGCGCTCGGTCTTGCGGCCCTTGCTGCCCGGGGCCAGCGTGCGCGGGTCGATGGCCTCGGCGGGGGCGCCCGTCGCGTACAGGCCGTCCGGCTCGCTGTCGCGGTCGTGCGGCAGGACCCAGAAGACGCGCCGTCGCCAGGTGCCGGACGACGGGGACGCCTTGGCCTTGGGGCCGAGCAGCGCGTAGCCGACCATGCGGCCGTCGCGGTGGTAGGCGGGCTTGCTGCGCCGCGTCGGCAGCCTGTCCAGGCTCTGGCGCACGTAGTCGAGTACGGAGATGTCCTCCAGCCAGACCAGCTCGGTCTCGTGGCTGATCTCGTCGTCGGTGATCAGGGAGCTCATGCCCTCTCCTCGTCGGCGAGCAGTCCGATGCCCGGGTAGTACTTCCGCGAATTGGACAAGATCATCTCCTTGGGCGAGGCCAGCCCGACCAGTTCGCGTGCGCGCGCGGCGAACGCGCGGGAGGTGATGACGGGTGCCCCCTCATTCTGACACCAGGCCCGGTACGCGGCGTAGAGGCGGGTCTGCTCCGCCCGGTGGTCGGGGTGCAGGGCGCAGCTCTCCTCGAAGAAGCGCCCGGTGTGGTCCTCGGTCTCCGCGTACACGGTCGTGGCGATGCGTACGCGCGCGGGGCCGGTGAGGTCCTTGTCGCCGCCCAGGTAGCGGCGGGCGCCGTCGATGAGCCAGTTGAGGATGCCGGGGCCCTCCTCGGTGACCAGCACGTCCGCCAGGTTGTCGATCTTGCGCTCGTCGGAGACGACGCGCTCGAACGGGATCAGCCGCATGCGCCGCCAGAACGCGAAGCCGCCGGTGCCGACCTCGGGGCGGTGGTTGCCCAGCAGCCAGAGCTTGTGGGTGGGCTGGAAGCTGAAGAAGTCCTGCCGCATCCGGCGGGCCTTGATGCGGTCGCCGCCGGTGAGCAGCTTGACGCGGGCCTCGTCGAACTTGTCGCCGGGCTTGACCTCGGAGCACACGATGACGCGCCGCCCGTGCAGTTCGGCCAGGTCCGTGGGGTGGCCCTCGAAGGGCCGGGCCATCAGGAAACCGGGGGGCCCGGCGTCGGCGTAGTCGCCGAGCAGCTTCATCACCACATCCAGAAGTACCGATTTGCCGTTCTTGCCCGAGCCGAACAGGAACGGCATGATCTGCCCGCCGACGTCCCCGGTGATCGAGTAGCCGAGCAGCAGATGCAGGAACGCGATCATCTCCGCGGATTCCTCGTCCTCACCGAACGTGTCGGTCAGGAAGCGGTTCCAGCGGGGCGTTGCCATCTGGCGGGGCCCGGTCGAGGTCGAGCGGGAGTGGAAGTCCTTGTTGGGGTCGGGGGTGCGCACCAGGCCCGTACGCAGGTCGACGATCCCGGCGGGGGTGCACAGCGCGTACGGGTCGGCGTCGAGCAGGGCCGCGTTCAGGACCATCCCGGGGGCCGAACGCGCCTGCGCCAGCATCGCGTTCATCCCGGACGTCGACAGGGCCCGGCGGCGGTGCTGCTGGAGCGCCTGGACGGTGTAGAGGCCGCGCGGGTCGTTGGCGGCGATGTTCTCGGCCAGGTCCCCGGCCGCCCACATCACGGTGTCGTCCTCGTCGAGCTGCCAGCGTGTGGTGTCCCAGCGGTACCAGCCAAGGCCCGGGACATGGCGGTAGTCGTCGGCGAACAGCCTCACGAACAGCTTGGCGTTGCCGCGGTCGGTGAGCGTGTCGGGCAGCAGCCCGGCCTCGGTCGCGTCAGGGGCGTGCGTACGGGCCTCCGAGCCGCCCTGGGCGGGCAGTACGGGCCCGGCGTGGTCGGGGGCCTTGGCGTGCCCTGTGGGGGCCGTGTGCGCAAGGATCTGCGACGCGACGGTCTGCGGGTCGAAGTCGAACAGCACATTGTCGTTGCTGCCGTTGCCGGAGGCGGTCACGGGCGGCTCCGGAGCTGAAGGGGGCGGCGGGAGCCGGCGGCCATGCCACTGCGGACCACCGCGGCCGAGCGGCGGTCCTGGCCGGGCCGGGCGAACTCGGCGGCCTCCATCAGGCCCCGCTCGGCGGCCTCCTCGGTGAGGTACCCGGCGGCCACGAGCCCGCCCACGGTGTACGCGGCCCGGTTCAGCTTGTCCGTGAAGCCCGCGCCCTCGGGAACCGAGGCGCAGTCGGCGACTTCGGCGAGCGCCGAGGCCAGCACCCGGGTGGCCTGGTCGCGTCCGCCGCCCGCCGCGATGACGGCCTGGCGGGCACGGGAGGGCGCCATGGGGCGTACGAGCCGCTGTGCGGCCTCCTGAGCGTCCCGCAGGTGCCCGGTGCGCTCCAGCTCCCCCGCGAGCCAGGAAGGCAGCACAGCGGGCTCCTTGGCCCCTTCCAGGGGTGTGTAGGTCCCGGCGGGGGTCACGGTCCCGGGCGCGACGATGTAGCCGCCGTGCGCCCGTACGTCGACCTGCCAGGCCAGCGAACTGCCGCCGCCCGAACCGACGGAGGAGTGCCAGCGGCGCCCGTCCTCGGCCGCCCGGTACCAGACGTGCAGCCCGCCCGAGGGGGTGCGCACCCGCAGCGTCGAGGCGTCGTCGGCGGGGCTGGGGTGCCCGCGCAGGGCGGCCAGGACGGCGAGGGTGTGGAAGCCGTTGGACAGTCCGCGCAGGTCGACGTCGGGGTGGATCGGGATGCCCGGCAGGAGCAGGTCCCGGGCGGGCGGCGGCTGGTCGTGGTCGTCGACGTCGACGACGACCAGGCCCGCTGGACCGCAGGCGACCCCGACTCCGAGTCCGGGGTGCGCGCCCCACCACGTACCGATGCGCTCGGGGTCGACGGTCGCTGCGTGGAAGCCGTGGCACCAGCGGCCGGCGTCCAGACAGGCGCAGCCTTCCCGGCGGTGGCCCGGCAGGCGGCAGTCCGCGCAGTTGGCGACGGGGGTCTTGCGGCCCGGCGAGAGCGGGTGCACGGGCCAGCCCCGCGAGGCACACCAGCGGGCCATGGCCAGGGGTTGGCCGGGGTTCCCGGTCTGGGGGGCAGCGACTGAAGGCGCAGCGAGCTGAGATGCGGGGGCGGCCGGGGCCGGGTGCGCAGGGGCTGACTGGTCTGAGTCGCTGCGCGAAAAACGCAGCTCAGCAGTCATGCGGTTCCCCTACTCAGCGACTGAAGCGACTCAACGACGGACATAGGTTAGCGAAGCTTCGGGCTGAGGGAGCGCAGGCCCACACAAAAGCCGGTGTCCGTGTCGATGATGGGACAGTCGGCGGCCCGGGGCGGGACTTGGCCCGGTGAGCGGCGGGGCCGGGCAGGGGCTGAGGCCTCTCGGCAGCGACTGAAGACCCAGCGACTGAACCGCAGCGACCGAAGCTTTTTCAGTCGCTGTGCTGCGCGTTGCACAAAACCGCAGGTCACAGGCTTGTGGAAGATCAATCAGCGACTCAAAGCGACTGAATCACTCTATCTATGAGTCGCACGCGCACAGGAGGAAAACTGCAAAAGCGCCACCTAATACTGGAGCCAGAGTCGCTTCAGTCGCTGATTGTCTGACGAAACATCATCTGACCTGCGGTTTTCTGCCAGCGACTGAACAGCGACCGAACTTTCCTGGGTAGCTGCGTTCAGTAGCTGGCCCTCCTGGAGCCCCGGAACCCGTCACTCTCGGGCCCCGAATCAGCGACCGAACGCCTCCGCAGCGACCAACCGGCAGCGACTGAACCCCTCCGGGCCGGGCTTGAGCCGCAGCTACCGAAGCGACTGAAGCGACCGAGCGCCGCACCTGCTCCCCCGACTGGTCCGGGACACGCCAAGAACTCCGGGCCTCAGTCGCTTGAGTCGCTTCGGTAGCTGGGACGAGCCGTCAGTCCTGGCCTCTGTGGAGCACCGGGCGAGTCGCGGCATCCAGGCCCCTCTCCCTGCGACAGCGGTAGCAAAGGGACGCTCGCAGAGACGATTTCGGGCGACCGTCCACGCCGGGACACGGGGGCGGGACGGGCGCCGGGCACGCCGGCGCTGGGCACGGGAGGTTGCCGAGACTCGGCAGCGTCCGGAGGCCCCGGCTCGGGCACCCGGCCCCGCGCGATGCCCGGCAGGGCCTGACGGTAGACCCCGCACTGCCGGTTCTGGCATGCGCACGGATGGCAGTCCCCCGTGACAGCGGACGTACGGACCGGAGTCGCCCCAGGCTGCGGGGTGTTTCCGGTCGGCCGGGCTCAGCATGCAACAGAGCTGACCGGGTTTTCTCCCGATGATTTTTCCGCAGAAAAACCGGTTGGCTGGTTCGTGTCCCCTCAACCGCTTACTCGTCGTCGATCAGCCGTTCCGCCGACAGCGCCCAGCAGTACGTGAGTTCCGCGAGCGTGGAGACCTGCCACAGTTCGCGCAGCCTGCCGATCTCCTTGGACAGGGTGCGCAGCCCGATGCCGAGGCGCTGGGCGGTGATCCGCTGCTCGATGCCCGCCGCCGTGTCCCGCAGGATCTCCCGCTGGAGCCGGGTCGTACGGGCCCCGGCCGCCACGTCCGAGGGTCGCGGGTCGCCGTGCCAGATCTCCGCCCGGCGCCACTCCTGGTCGAAGCCCTCCGCCATGTACGCGACGGCCGCCCGGTCCAGGACGTGCCAGGCCGCATGGCTGGGCACCGAGTTCACGATGTGGTCGGAGATGAACGCGGTGCGCCGGTCGACGATGATGCACCGCTGGAACGGCCCGATGAGCGTACGGAACTGGGCGCCCCGGCCGGTCATCACCCGCGCCCACTCCCGGGTCGCTTCGTCGTCGCGCAGGCTGTCGCGGTACAGCGTGCGCACGCTCACCCCGCGCTCCAGCGCCCTGCTGTCCCGGTCCATCGCGACCGACAGCAGCTCCCGGCCGCGCGGGCCCCCGGGCTGGGCGGTGAGCAGCTCGCTCTGCGCCTGGCTGATCGCGTGCTCGATCCGGGCGTTGACGAGCCCCGGCTCCGTCAGGAACTCCGAGCCGCGCCCCGAGCGCCACTTGGCCCGTTCGAAGTGCACGCTCAGCTCGTCCGCGTCCTCCGGTATCGCCGCCATCCGGGCCGCCCGGGCCGCCATCTCCCGCAGATCGGCGTCCAGTTGGCGCCGGGCCGCCTCCTGCGGGTCCAGGGCCACGGGGATGTCCGGCAGGTCCGGGTCGACCGCCACCAGGCCGCGGGCGCGCAGCTTGGCCAGGACGGGCTCGTCGTGCTCGGTGAGCGGCTCGTGCCGGGTGATCCGCCCGTACAACTCGACGGCCTCCGGCGGTAGCCGGACGTTTGTGAGAGGGACCGTCCGCTCCCCCTGTCCGGGCTCTCCGGGCAGTCTGGGAATCTCGCTGTCCACCTGGTCCGCCCCCGCCGGGCGGCTGCGTGTGTACGCCGGGCGTACGTACGCAGCCGTAACCGCTTGATCGCTGCATGTCAGAACAGGCAGCGTAACCGGTGGGCCGATACGGCCCAGGCGCCCGGCGCCGCCCCCGCACCGGTTCCGGCTGAAAACGCTCGCACTGGCGAGCGGTGGGAGGCGGTCGGTGTTCGACAGGTCACTGGGGAAACACGAGTCATGGACAAGGTTGCGGACAAGGTCGCCCTGGGTGGCCTGTTGCGCGAACGCCGTGCGCTGATCACGCCCGAGAGCCAGGGACTGCACCGCCCGACCCGTCAGGGCCGCCGCGCCCCCGGCCTCTCGCAGGCCCAGATGGACCAGCTGCTGCACCGCTCCCCCGACACGTACGGGCGCCTGGAGTCCGGCCGTTACGCCAAACCGCCCGCCGACCTCCTGGAGGACGTGGCCCGGCTGCTCGATATGAACGAGCAGGAGTGGATCGCGCTGTGGCGGTACGGTCTCGGCCAAGATCCGCCGTACCCGCTGAGGGCGCAGTCCGGCGAGGAGATCCCCGGGGTCTGGCAGGAAGCCGTCGACGGCATCGCGCACATGGCGTACGTCCATGACCGCTCCTGGAACCTGCTGGCGTGGAACTCGGCGTTCGCGACGCTGTTCCCGGCGGGCCGCGTCCCGCACAACACCATGCGGTGGATGGCCCTGGACCGGGCCGCGCGCTCGATCCTGATGGACTGGGAGAACGCCTGGGCCCCGCTCGTCCTCCCCCACCTGCGCGGAGCACTGGCCGCTGACCCGCATGACGAGACGCTGCGGCAGATAGAGAAGGAAGTCCTCGCGGACCCGGTCACCTCCCCTATATACGACCGCGCCAGCGCCTACATCCACCTCGACGGCGACGAACGCCCCCTGCACCATCTCGCCCGCGGCCCGGGCTGGGTGACGATGTGCGCGGCCCAGCCGATGGCGGCGCCCGGGGCGCGCATGATCATCCTGGTCTTCCACCCGGGCGACCGGCGGCGGCACGCCCGTACGCCGATGCTGCGGGCGGACTCCGGCAGAGATCCGCGAACAGATGCGGGCGCCGGGACGTTGGGACGACCATGAGCCTTCTCGACTTATTCCTGCTCCTGGTCTTCGTCTGCTGGACGCTGGCGTCGGTGGCGATGCTCGCCGACTTCCGAGGCGTACGCACGTCGTTCAGCCGCTCCCGCGCACGCAACGACCCGTACGCGATACGCCACCGCAGCAAGATCCTCGTCGCGTTCTCGTGGGGCGGTGTGGTGACGGGGGTGTACGGGATGGTGGGGGTGCTGTACGTGGCGCTGACGTAGACGTAGATAGATGTATAGGGCCGACGGATTATCACGGCGTGATAGGTCGGGAGCCGCGTCGGCGATCTATCACGCCGTGATAGCCCGGCCCGGGACATCGACCTATCACGCCGTGATAATCCGCGTCCGTCTCAGTCGATCAGGTGCATGCGCGCGAGCTTGGCAGGGTCCGTGTACGCCGTGATGTCGGTGATCCGGCCGTCGACCACGGTGAACGCGAGGACCGCGAGCGGGGTGCCGTCCTCGCGCCAGGACACCACTCCGGGCAGGCCGTTGACGAGTGCGGCCCGTCCCACCGCGGCCGCACTCGCGGACAGCTTGGCCCCGGCCGCGACTTCGGTGGCGCCGAGGGTGACGACCACGCCGGCCGGGGTGTCGACGGTGAAGCGCACCTCGGGGTCGAGCACCCGCAGCAGCCCCTCGAAGTCGCCGTGGCGCGACGCCGCCAGGAACGCCTGGACCACGGCCCGCTGTTCCGGCCCGGCGCCCGTCGGCCGCTCGGTCGCCTGCACCTTCCGGCGGGCGCGGCTGGCGAGCATCTTGGTGGCGTCGGTGGACTTGCCGAGGATCGTGCCGATCTCGTCGAACGGCACCGCGAACATGTCGTGCAGCACGAACGCCAGCCGTTCGCCCGGCCGCAGCGACTCCAGTACGACCAGGAGCGCGAGCCCGACCGAATCGGCGAGCACGACGTCGTCCTCGGGGGCGGGAGCGTCGTCGAGCGTCACCACGAGCTCGGGCAGCCGGTCGTCGTAGGACGCCTCGGGGCGGGACTTGCGCGAACGCAGCACGTCGAGGCTGATCCGGCCGACCACCGTGGTGAGCCAGCCGGAGAGGTTGTGGATGCTCGCCGCGTCCTGGCGCGACAGCCGCAGCCAGGCCTCCTGGACGACGTCCTCGGCGTCGGCGTGAGACCCGAGCATGCGGTAGGCGACCGCGCGCAGCCGGTCGCGCTGCGCCTGGAACGCGTCGGCGACGGGGTCGGCCTGGTCGGGCGTCGTCTCCGTCGTCGTCTCCGTCGGGCTGGTGTCGGGCATGTGGTTACCTTCCTCGGAACTGTTCCGTCATGGGTGATGACGGGCCCGGAAGGGCGTACGTAACCGATGAGGGAGCAGGACCGTGGAAGCACGTATGAAGGGTGTGGCGAGCCCCGATCTGACCACCGCGATCCAGCACTTGTACAAGGCGATCCATACCGGGGGCGTCGAGCCCCGGCTGCTGGAGCTGGTCCATCTGCGGGCCAGCCAGATCAACGGGTGCAGCCCGTGCGTCCATGCCGGTGTCGCGTCGGCGAAGAAGCACGGCGAGACGGACGAGCGGCTGCACAGCGTGGTCACTTGGCGCGAGACGCCCTTCTTCACGGACGAGGAGCGGGCGGCGCTGGAGCTGACCGAGGCCGCGACCCGCATCCAGGACGGCGCGCCGGGCGTGACCGACGCGATATGGGACGCGGTCGCCGACCACTTCACCGAGGAGCAGCTGTCCTCGATCATCCTGGAGATCGCGATGACCAACTTCTTCAACCGCATCAACCGCACGACCCGGGAGCAGGCGGGCAAGGTCTGGTAGGCGGTGGGGCTATCACGCCGTGATAGATCGCCAATGGGGCTCCCGAGCTATCACGCCGTGATAGCCCCGGCCCGCGACACCGACTCATCACGGCGTGATAGCCCGCCCACTCCCCCGGCCGACGGCTCGGATTATCACGGCGTGATAGGTCGGTCGGCCGCCGAGCCGAGCTATCACGCCGTGATAGGTGCCGGTCCGGGAGGAGCCGAGCTATCACGCCGTGATAGCTCCGCCCGCGTCGCCGCAGAGCCGCCGGATTATCACGGCGTGATAGCCCGACCCGCGCCATCGACCTATCACGCCGTGATAACTCCCCTCCCCCACCGGTCACTTTGCCCCGCCTCGTCCCCTACGTACGCCCCCGTACTCCCCCACGCCCCCACCGCAAGCCAGAAAACTAACGTGTCGGTCCATCAAATGATCTCCGGCGTTAGTACAGTTACTCCCCATGACCTCACCTGCAACCAGAGGCGACCGGGAGAAGGTCGTTTCGAAGCTTCCGCTGCGGCTCCGCCAGGAATTGAAGATCCGGGCGGCTCAGCTCGGTGTCGACATCCAGGAGGCCGTCGAGACCGGCATCACGACGTGGCGCAGCCTCGGTTCGAACCTTTCCCCCATCGACACCTCCGGCGCCGAATCGTTCGCCACCTTCCTGCCCACCGTCCAGTGGTCCGGCTTCCGGGCCGACTGCAAGGACCGGGGCGTCTCCCTGATCCAGGGCCTCGCCCAGTCCGTACAGGTGTGGCTCGACCACCACCCGGCCCCCGCCGTACGGCGGCCCGCGATCGTGCGGCGCATCATCGTCTGCAACCAGAAGGGCGGCGTCGGCAAGACTGCGATCACCGCCGGGACCGGCGAGGCGCTGGCCGAGGACCCCGCGGTCCTCATGCCCGTACGCGTCTCGAAGCACTTCGCCGCGCTCATGGAAGAAGGGGACAGCGACCCGCTCGCCCTCGAAGACCTGCCCGGCCTCGGCCAGCGCGTCCTGCTCGTCGACTTCGACCCGCAGGGCCACCTCACCAAGCAGCTCGGCCAGGAGCCGCTGCCGATGGGCGGCGACTCGCTCACCAACCACATGGCGGGCGACGCCAAGGGCGAGCTGCGCGAGGTGATCGTCGCCATCGACGAGGACCGCTTCGGCGACCGGCTGCATCTGCTGCCCGCGTGCACGGACGCGTTCCTCCTCGACGTACGTCTGGCGTCCGTACGGGCGAGGGAGGCAGCCCTCGAACGGGCGCTGGCTCCCGTCGAGTCCGACTACGACGTCATCCTCATCGACTGCCCGCCGAGCCTGGGCCTGAGCATGGACGCGGCCGCGTACTACGGACGCCGTCGCCCCGACGAGGTGCCCGGCAACTCCGGCACGCTCATCGTCGTCCAGGCCGAGGACAGCAGCGCGGACGCGTACGACCTGCTGACGTCGCAGATAGAGGACATGCGCGCCGACCTGGCGCTTGAGCTCGACTACCTCGGGATCGTCGTCAACCACTACGACGCCCGGCGCGGGTACATCGCCACCTCCTCCCTCCAGTCGTGGATGGACATCAAGGACCCACGGGTCGTCGGCGTCATCGGCGACCTGAAAGAACAGAAGGAAGCGGTACGGGTCAAGCGTCCGCTCCTGTCGTACGCCCCCCGCTGCGACCAGTCCGTCGGGCTGCGCGCCCTCGCCCGGGAGATCAGCAAGTGAGTAGCAAGGCCAAGGACCTGGGAGCCGGGTCGTCGTTCGGTCAGGCCCGGGCGGTCTCCGCCCGCCGGGCCGCGATCGGCGCGGCGACCGTCGCTCCGACCGCCGGAGTCCCGGACCCGACGGAACTGCCCGTCGGCCGGATCAGCCAGAACCCCGACAACCCGCGCGAGCAACTGCGCGATCTGGAGGGCCTGGCCGACAGCATCCGGGAGATCGGACTCGTCAACGCGATCACGGTCGCCTCGGTCGAGGCGTATCTCCTGGAACGCCCCGAGCGCGCTGACGACCTCGACCCCGACACCCGCTACATCGTCATCGACGGCCACCGCCGGCTCGCGGCCGCGCGGCTGGCGGGCGTGGCGGTGGTACGGGTCAGCGTCGACAACGCGCTCGTGTCGACCGACGAGTCGCTGCTGGAGGCGGCGTTCGTCGCGAACGTCCACCGCGACGACATGAACCCGCTGGAGCAGGCGCACGCGCTGAAGAAGCTCGTCGAGTTCTACGGCTCCCAGAGCCGCGCCGCCAAGCGCCTGGGCATCGCCCAGTCCACGATCTCCTCCAAGCTGTCGGTCCTCGATCTCGCCCCCGACCTCCAGTCCGACCTCCTCGAAGGCCGCCGCAAGGTCGAGCACGTACGCAACCTGTCCAAGTACGAGCCGAACGAGCAACGCGCACAGGCCGACGCGCGGGCGGCAGCCGCGGAGGAGCGCCGCGAGGCGACGCGACGGGCGGGGGAGGAGCTATCACGGCGTGATAACTCGGCCGCGACCGACGCGGATCTATCACGCCGTGATAATTCGGCGGCCGCCGACGGGGACCTATCACGGCGTGATAGCTCGGAGCCCGGGGCGGGCGGGGGAGTGGCTGAGGTATCACGCCGTGATAGCTCAGCGGGGGAGGGCGACTCCTCCGGCGATCTATCACGGCGTGATAGCCACGAGCGCGAAGATGATCTATCACGCCGTGATAGCCCGGCCCGCGACACCGACCTATCACGGCGTGATAAGTCGGCCGCGACCGATGGGGACCTATCACGCCGTGATAGGTCCGCAGCCGGAGCCGATCCCGTGCCCGCCCCCCGGCCCGAGGCCCACTCCGGTCCCGGGGCCCGGCCCGTCGTCAAGATGCCCTGGACCGACGGGGTCGCCTGCGCCGAGATCGCGATCTCTCGGATGACCCCGGCCGAACGCGGCCGGATGCTCGACCGCCTCCAGGCGGAGGCCGACAAGGAAGCGCACCTCACCGCCGCGTCGACGAACGCGCGCTGAGTGTGCGTCGGCCGATTATCACGGCGTGATAGGTGGCAGCTCCCGCCGGGGGAGTGGGGGACCTATCACGCCGTGATAATCCGGGCGCCGAGCCAGGGGAGTGGACGATCTATCACGCCGTGATAGTCCGGCTCAGCTCCGCCGTGAGATCCCCGCGCGACGCCACCGACGCCGGTACGCAGTCGGGGGCGAGGCGGACCGCCGAGCCGAGGATCTGGACCAGGGACAACGGGTCGGACACGTCGTCGAGGTGGCGGTACTCCACCGCCGTCAGCACCGCGAGCCGCTCCCACAGCCCGAGCTCCGGCCGCCGGTGGTCGCGCAGCAGCACCCGGGACGCCTCGTCGACGTCGGTGCCCGCCTCGTGCAGGGCGTGGATCCGCCCGCGCAGCTCCTCCACGTAACCCATGTACGTACGCACTTCCGCCTGTCCCACCAGCGGCCCGTGGCCGGGGACGACCACGCGCGGGTCGAGGTCGAGGATCTTCTGGCAGGCGTCGGTCACGCCGCTGAGCGGACCGGCCCAGTGGACCGGGACGTCGCCGATGAACAGGACGTCCCCGGCGCAGACGACCCCGCTGTCCGGCAGGTGGACGATGAGGTCCCCGGCGGTGTGCGCGGGCCCGACCTCGTACAGTTCGACCGGCGTCGAACCGACGAGGAGGTCCAGGCGGCCGCTGAAGGTGCGGGTGGGCGGGGTGAGTTCCAGACCGGCGTAGTCGTAGCGGCCGAAGTGCGTCAGCAGGTAGCGCTCGAACGGCACCTGGTCCCCGCAGCCGTCCAGCATCGCCTGGAGTTGCTCCGGGGCGGGTTCGGCGCACAGATGCGTCAGATTGGCGTCGGTGCTGATGATCTCCGCGTCGGGGAAGAGCGCGTTGCCGTAACTGTGGTCACCGTTGGCGTGCGTGTTGACGACCGTGGATATCCGGGCGCCGGGCGGCAGTACGCGCTCGGCCGCCGCGATCAGAGTCTTCGTCAGATGTCCGGTGTACGGGGTGTCGACGAGCAGGGCCTCGTCCCCGGAGCCCACCACCACGCAGTTGGCCATGCCCCAGGTGCCGGGGAAGTGCGGCAGCCACGCGTGGACCTGGCTGTCGATCGAGGTCAGTTCGGAAGGAATACGCATGGGTGCATTGTGCTGGGGCGGCGCGGGGTGCTGGCGCGGCGGCCCGCCTGTGGCAGTGACCGAGACCGGAAGGCCGCCCCCCCCGGGTGCCCAAGTCCGGCCAGGGGGCGGGCGGTCACTGAGCGATGCCCGCCGCGTCGAGTTCGCGCAGGAGCCGCACCTGATCGAGGCAGCAGCGGGCCAGGCGCAGGGCGTGCGCGTACTGGCGTGGAAGGTTCGATGACGAGCAGTCGAGCTCCATCTCGCGGTGCGCCTCCTCGATGCCCCGCTCCATATGGGCGCGCGTGCGGTCGTCCAACGGCATCCGTGACACGGCGTCCTCGATGACGGGCAGCAGCACCATCAGGTGGCCGCGAGCCCGCATCACGGAGTCCGTGGCGTCGTCGACGCTGCACTGTCCGTCGCGCTGTTCTTCGAACAGCTCGGTGCAGGCTTGCGCAATGCTGTCGAGCTCGGGCCCGGTGGGGCCGGGCGTGCGCGGTCGGATGGCCCGCTGACGGCCGAGGCTGATCACCTCGTCGACACCTTCCGGAACGC
Organism: Streptomyces sp. CBMA152; assembly: GCF_014596475.1. Taxonomy (GTDB): domain Bacteria; phylum Actinomycetota; class Actinomycetes; order Streptomycetales; family Streptomycetaceae; genus Streptomyces. Next base: position 45,208 of record NZ_MECJ01000026.1, read on the forward strand.
AGAAGTCCTCGTGGTGCCGGGGTGGGTGCATCCAGTACGCGCCGGGGCGGGCGGTGCGGTGCACGGCGGGGACGCCGAGCCAGGTGGTGTCGGGGGTGAGCCGCAGGGCGTCGGGAGCGTGGTGGTGGGTACAACTGCCCAGTGGTACAAGGGCGTAGTACCACACGCTCGTGTCGTAGGCGTCGTTGATGACGGGCCCGTCCAGTACGCGGCCGAGGTAGGCGGCGACGGTGTCCGAGTCGCCGCTCTGCGCGGCCGCGTGGATGATCGCGGCGGAGATACGCACCGTGTCGAACGCGCGCCCGGTCGGCAGCATTGCGATGCCGCCCTGCTCCCACTCCAGCCGGGCCGTCGAGGGCGTGGTGTGCGCCGAGGCCAGCCATGAGGAGGTCGCTCTGTCAGTTGACTGGTTCATTGTCATCCCCGTGTGCCTCCGTTGGAGTTGGCCGACATCGGCCGGATCGTGTAGCCATCCAGGCTCGCTACCTGCACGGACGCACACCATGCGCTGGAGCTATCACTCAGGTCTCACAAGGCCAGGCGGGGTATCAGGTGGGTATCACCTCGTGGTGAAAGGTTCGACAGCAGTCCGGGAGGGCGATAGTCACCGTGCTGACCGGCGCTCCGGAGGCCCCATGTCGCAGCAGCCACGAAATCTGCTTCACGCCCTGACGCTGGCCCGTGGCTGGCCATATGCGGTTGTGGCCATCGAGTACCGGCGGGTCGGAATGCAGATCGGTGACGAGTACGACGACGACCTGTTCCGGAACGCGGAGATCTCCGAACCGACGTGGCGCCGGTGGACAAGCGGTCATCCGCTGATCCCGAACAAGCCGGCACCGCACATCCTGGAGCGACTGTTCGGCTACACGGTACGGGAGTTGATGGGGCCTGCTCCGACGTCAGGAGCGGCCTCCTTGGAATCAGTGCTCACTGAAAGCGACATCACCATGACTGCTCGCGAAGCCGCTGCCCATGCCGGGGACGCTGCCTCGGCTCACCTTCCCGACATGACCCTCGATCAGCTCGACGATGATGTCCAGGCTTTGGCTGTGGATTACGAGACCACCGATCCGGTTACCGCGTTCCGTAAGGCGGAGGCGTTGTTGCTCGACGCACAGGACAAGCTGACGCGGACTCGACGACCCAGCCAGCACTCTCGCCTGTACCTGGCGGCCGGGCAGGCTGGGGCGCTGTTGTCTGTTGCGTCGTTCGATCTCGGAATGCTCGGCCCGGCAACGCAGTTCGCCAGAACAGCGGCCATGTACGGACAGGTCATCGAGCACGGCCCGCTCCAGGCGTACGCACACGGTGTACTCGCCTACTTGGCGTACTGGGACGGGCGGCCCACGGCAGCACTTCGGGATGTCCAGGTCGCCAAGTCGTTCGCCGGTGTGGGTGATACGGGTCGCATCCGGCTGTCAGCGATCGAAGCACGGGCGTACGCGCACCTCGGGAGGGTACGCGAGGCCGAGCGGGCCCTGCGGACCGCTCTGGAGCCGGGCAGTGGCGCCCGCGATGAACTGCACGACGACGTCGGCGGGGAGTTCGCGTTCGCGCCCGAGCGTGCCGCCATGAGCCACACCACCACCTACCTGGTACTCGGGGACCATCAGCGGGCTGAAGCATCGGCTCTCCACGCGTTGCACCTGCTGGAGAACGTGCCGCACGCGGATCGCCCGGTACTCATGCAGGTGACTGTGGACCTGGCGCGGGCCCGGCTGCAACGCGACGAGCTGGATGGCGCGGACGAAGCACTCGCTCCCGTGTTCGCGACGTCGGTCGAGTGGCGGACCATCGGCTTGGTCGACCGGGTGTCACATCTGCGAACGAGCCTCACCCGGCATGACATGGGGCGTGCACCTCTTGGACGCGAACTGGCCGAGCGTATCGAGGACTTCATCGCCGTAACGGCTGCCCGCCCGCTGCCGGGCAGCCGTATCGCCTTGGAAAGCTAGACCAGTCCGGCGAGGATTGCGGCTTCCTTCGTCGGGTCGATCCCGTGGTCGTTCCAGCGCGGGTGTTCCACCGGGCCATCACCGCTCCGAAGCCACGTCCAGGTGTCGGTGACGGTGTCAGCGAGCGGTCGGCACACCAAGCCCGCGGCCCGGGCTCTGGTTGTCTCGATGGCCCATGTGCCGGCGGTGGTACGCCACAGTGGAAGTTCTGTCCACTCCCGGACTCCGTGCGCCGTGAGTCGTTCGTCATCGGCCCACACGAGTTGCCCATGCCCGCCGGTCACCGTCACGCACGCGGTCAGGAGTCCGCTCATCGTGTCGCGGCCACGGGGTGCGGCCAGGTTGTAGGGCCCGCTGATGGTGTCGTTGAGTGCGAACTGCGCGACGTCGCGTACGTCGATGGGCTGGATCGACTGGTCGGGCCGTCCTGGGGCGAGGATGTAGCCGCCGCGCTCCGCTCGGCGCAGCCACCACGGGAGGCGACCGACATACTCGCCGGGACCCAGGATGATGCCCGGACGCAGGATCGTGGCGCGTGCGCCGAACACGCTGGACACCGCCGCTTCGGCCCCGGCCTTCTGCTTCCCGTAGCGGACGGTCACACCGTCGTCGGCGCCGAAGTCGCGGTCGGCGTCCGGTGGCGCCGGATAGACCGGACTGTCCTCGGTCAGAGGCTCGTTGGGCCACCCCGTGTACGCGTTCACCGTGGACACATACACATACCGGTCGGCCACCGGGGAGAGCACGGTGGTGCCCGCGAGGACTTGCCGGGGCGCCATCTCGGACGCGGATGTGTCGATCACTACGTCCCATGGGCCGCGAGCCGCCAGGCGCCGGAGATCGTCGGGGTTCGCCCGATCACCGTGGACGGGTTCGACGCCCGCAAGGTCGGGTGCCGAGCGTCCACGGTTGAACGTGGTGACCTTCCAGCCGCGAAGGAGAGCGGTTTCCGCGACGGCCCGTCCCAGAAACCAAGTGCCACCGAGCAAGAGGATGTGTCGCATGCCCCGATCCTGCCCGCCAACCGCCGCAAGCGAAATGGGCTCTTGCCCAGCCTGAAGGCCAGACGCCGCGTCCTACTGCGGGCCCGGTCCCGAGGTGATGCGCAGAGCCGCCGGACTGGGTGATCGCCTGCCGCCATCGGCCATGGCGGCAGGCGCGGACACCTGGGATTGAGCCAGGAGGCGGTCGCCGTCCGACTGGGCACGAGCGCTAGTGCTTGCGGCAACTGGGAGAGGGGGCGGGACTGTCGATCACCGCCTGAACACCACGCCGCGCCAGATCCATCCCACATCGATGGGCGACTACTGGAGCCGCTGATACCGCCATGGAAACAGCCGGTCCGGTCGGATTTCGGTTAGCCTTGTTGTCTTGGCTCCTGGGATGGGCTGGTGCCCGTGAGTCTTGCCCGCGGGGGCGGGACCGAGTGAGAGGGCGGCATGTCTGTGACTGTCGAATACAGCCTGGCCGACGCCAAGCACCTGCCGTACGTCAAGCACAGCTTGGTCGAAGTGCACACGGAGGTCTGGGGGATGGGCTCCGGGAAGGACCTGGAGCCGGGGCCGGACGGGGCCTTCGAGGCGCGTCTGGAAGCGGCCGCGGCCATGCCGGGCTGGACCGTTGCCATCGGCTACGAAAAAGGCCGTCCCGTCGGTTACTGCCATGGATTCTCCCTGGCGGCGGACACCGACTGGTGGTCGAACATGATCCTGCCGCTGCCGAAATACGTCACCTGGGAGACCGGGCAACGCACGGCCGTCCTCAGCGAGATAGTCGTCTGCAAGCCCTGGCGCGGCACGGGCGTCGCCACGCAGCTCCACGAGATCTGGCTCTCGCTGAGGCCGGAGGAGCGCGTCACGCTGCTCGTGGACTCCGCGATCGGCGACGGCGCGCTCCAGACCGCCTGCGAAGCCTGGGGCTACCGCAGGGTCGCCGACCACCGGGAGCTGCGCGAATCGACCGTGTACACGGCGATGATCCGGCCCGTCCGCCGTCCCTGATGCTCTGCCTGCACTAGGTGCTCGCGTTGCGGCGTTTCCACGCCCCCCGCCACCCCCGCACCCGCCGCACACCCCCCGCGACCCGCCCCCGTACCCGCGCGTACCCCACGCACCACCACAGCAGCGGTGTCCACCGGGCGCGCCCCGCCAGCAAGTAGCGCTGGTTGAGGGTGGGTTCGGGGCGCCAGTGGTGTTTGTAGGGCTCGTTGCCACGTAGGAGGCTCAGCACTGACGAGGGGTGGGCGGTGCGGGTGCAGGAGCGGAGCAGCAGCGTGGCCACGTCCACCTTGCGGGCGCGCAGGCCCGGGTGCGCGCCGTACAGGTACGCGCCGGTCAGGGACGGGGCGCGCAGCGTCAGGTCGACCGCCACCACCCTGTCCTCCAGGCGGAATTCCGTCACCACCGCCTCGCCGTCCGCCACCATCTGGCGTACCGAGCGCGTCAAGTGGTCGGCGAACCTGGGGCGTACGTGTTCGCGTGTCACACCCCGGCCCCGCCACTGCATCTGATGCAGGGACAGCAGCGCCTCCAGCGTTGACGGGACCTCTGCCACCGGTACCGCCCGCTCCGTCACCCCCAGCGCGTCGATCTTGCGGAGCTTCGCGCGGACGCGTTGGGCGCGGTTGGCGGCGAGGCGGGTCAGGAGTTCGTCCATCGGGGCCGAGGGGAGTTCCAGGCAGGCCGAGTCCGGCAGGCTCGCGCGGGCGCCCGGCCAGTGGGTGTGCAGGAGTTCGGCCGCGCCTGACGGGCGTACCTCCCGCAGGTCGACCAGCGCGCCCCGGGCCGTCTCCCGTACCGCCGTCACCAGGGCGTGCGCCGCCTCGGCCGCGCAGGTGTCGTCGAGGAGTACGTCCTTGTAGTCCGAGATCGCGCCGCCCAGCCCGACGAGCACCCTGTACGGGCGGTACGTCAGCATCAGTGGCGCCGCCGCCACCAGTTCGCCGTTCCGGCGCACCAGGACTACGCGCAGGCGGCCGTTCACCCCGTACGACAGCCACCACGAGTGCAGCCAGGCGTGGCTCTGGAACGGGGTCGCGGTGCGGCAGCGGGCGTGCAGTCGTCGCCACTCGGGGGCCAGCGCCCCGAACCGGCCCGCGTCCGTGCAGACTTCCACCAGCACGGAGGAGGTGGTGGTTTCCTCCATCACCGTCACTGCGCGCCGCCCCCCGGCCGCGCCGCCATCAGTTCCCCCGCCGGGGCCGGTACCGGTGCGGCCTGTTCCTTCCTGCCCGGACGCCGTCGTACGAGCAGGGTCAGCCCGCCCGTCAGGCCCCCGGCACACCCGCCGACCAGGGCCGTCAAGGATGCGGGCGCCGACGACGGGTCCACGGGCCTGGCCGCGCGCGAGAACTGGACCAGGCGTACGCCGGTGCTGTCCTGCGTGTGGCGGCCGTTCAGCGTCAGCGCGCGTGCCACCGCGTTGGCGATGTCCGCCGCCTCCGCCGGGCGCCGCGAACTGCCCGTGATCGCGATCATCGGCGCGTCCGGCGACGTCGCCGTCTGCACATTGCGGCGGATCGTGTCGGCGGGCACCCCCGCCCACGCCTGCGCGTCCCCGATCACCGCGACCTGGGTCGCGACCCGCCCGTACGCCTGGGCGAAGCCGAGGGCGGTGGCCGGGTCGGACTTTCCGGTGGGCGTCACCACGACATAGCTGGTCGCGCTGTACTCGGGCGGGCGCACCAGCCCGTACACACCACCGATCACCGTGCCGAGCAGCGCGCACGCGGGCAGCGGCCACCAACGGGGCAGCGGCCGGGCGCGGTAGGTGCCCACGGACGACCGCACCCGGCGCCAGGGGCTGGGGGATTCGCTCATCGAACGCTCACTCCTGATTCTCCTGAGACTCCTGATGTGACCTGCTTGCCGACCGGGCGGTGCAGCGCCGCCTCGTACACGGCGGTCAGGCGGGCCGTCGACGCGGCGACCGTGTAGTGCTCCACCGCCGGGGGCACGGGCAGCCGTTCGCACCCGTTCTCCTGTACGCGGCGCAGCGCATCCGCGAAGGACGCCTCGTCCGTACGCACCGCGCCCGGCGCGTCCCCGGGCGGCAGGTCGTCGACGGCCGGGCACGTCACGTAGACCACCGGAAGGCCCGCCGCCAGCGCCTCCACCACCGCGAGGCCGAAGGCCTCGTCGGCGGAGGGGGAGGCGAGGACGTCCATCGCGGCGAGCAGGGCCGGGAGGGTCAGGGAGCCCGTCCCTGTCAAACTTCCCTCGTACGCGCACTCGCCCGCGAAGCACACCCGGTCCGCCACGCCGAGCTGTTGCGCCAGTGCCCGCAGCGACGTCTCCTGTTCCCCGCTGCCCACCAACAGAAGCCGTGCGTAAGGGAGTTGGGGCAGCGCACGCACCAGGACCTCGAACCGCTTGCCCTCGACCAGGCGGCCGACCCCGCCGATCACGTACGCGTCCCGGGGGAGTCCGAGGAGCGCCCGCGCCCGGGTCCGCAGCAGCGTGTCGAAGCGGAAGCGGGGTGCGTCGACGGCGTTGGGGACGACGTGGACGCGGTGGGCCGGGACGCCCCACTCCCGCAGGCGGCGGGCGATCGTCGCCGAGACGGCGACCGTGGAGGTGCCCAGACGTTCGGCGGCCAGATACAGCGCGCGCACCCCGGCGCCGAGCGGGCGGCCCTCGATGGTGGTGGCGCCGAGGGAGTGCTCGGTGGCCACGATCGCCCGTACTCCCGCGAGCCGGGCCGCGATCCGCCCGTACAGGCAGGCGCGGTAGAGGTGGGTGTGGACCAGGTCGTACTCGCCCCGGCGGATCAGGCGGGTGAGGCGGGGGAGTGCGGTCAGGTCGCGGTTGCCGGACATGCCGAGGTGGTGGACGCGGACGCCGTCGGCGGCCAGGCCCTCGGCCACCGCACCCGGGTTGGTGAGCGTCACCACCTCGGCCCCGGCGGGGAGTTGACGCAGCATCAGCCGCAGCTGCTGCTCGGCGCCGCCGATGCCGAGTCCGGTGATGACGTGGAGGACCTTCATGGGGTCGTCTCCGGAGGCGAGGGCTTTACGGGACTGTCGTCGGCCGCGCTCTCGGACGTACTCGCCGCCGTGCTCCCCTGCACGCTCTCCGACGGCTGCGGCCCCCGCTGCGCACCCAGCACCCCCGACCGGTCCTCCGGGACGAATCCCGCCCCCGGACCGTCCCCCGGCGGACGCCGCCTCCAGCGGTGCAGGCGGCGTTTGAGGTGCAGCCGCAGGCCGGTGTCGTTGTCGCCGATGTGGACGCGCGGGAGGGCGTAACGGCCGGTCAGGGGGCCGGGGTCGATGGCGCACGCGTAGCTGTAGCCCGCCGCGCGCACGGCGTCCATGGCGCGCTGGTCGACCGTTCCGTACGGGTAGCAGAAGCCCAGCACGTCCCGGCCGGTCAGCGCGCACAGCAGGGCGCGGCTCTGTTCGGTCTCGCGGCGCAGGGTGGCGTCGTCGGCCTTCGTGAGGTCGGTGTGGAGCAGGCCGTGCGAGCCGATCTCCATGCCCCAGGTCAGCGCCCGCCGGATGCCCGCCTCGTCGAGGAGCGGGCGGCGCGGGCCGAGCGGGTCCCACTCGTTGGTGCCGCCCAGGCGCCCGGGCAGGGCGAACAGGGTGGCCGTGCAGTCGTAGCGGCGCAGAAGGGGGAGCGCTTCCTCGGTGAAGTCGGCGTACCCGTCGTCGAAGGTCAGCCCGACCAGCTTGCTGCCGCCGCCCGCCGCGCGGGCCCGCAGCAGTCGGGCCATGCCGACGCCGAGCAGCCCGCGCGCTCGCAGCCAGCGCAGTTGTCGCTCCAGGCGGTCCGGAGTGACCGTGATGTTGTACGGGTCGTCGTCGCTCGGGCGCTCGCGGGCGCCGACCGAGTGGTACATCGCGACCCAGAGCGGAGGGGTGGTGTCAGCGGGCATGCCGGAGCCTTCGGGTGACGGGGCGGACGAGCAGGGCGAGCAGGGACAGCGGGGCGAAGCCGCGCACCCGCGCGGCCCGGGCCAGGACGAGGAAGGTCGGCAGGGCCGCCAGTGATCCGGCGGCGATCGCGGCGGCGGGGTCGGCCACTTGGGCCGCGCACCACCAGCAGACGGCGCTCGCCCCGGCCCCGGCGGCGGCCAGCTTCAGCAGTTCGCGGCCCAGGCGCCACCGGTCGAGCCCGACGGAACGCCGACCGGTACCGGCGAGCAGCAGCAGCGCGCCGGCCGCGATGCCGAGCGCGTTGGCGGCGGCGATGCCCGAAGCGCCCCAGATGGGCGCGGCCCACGCCCCGGCCGCCGCCGTCACCGCCAGGCACACCAGCATGGTGGCGGCCGGGTACCAGGTGGGGCGGGCGGCCGAGAAGTACGAGCGGACCAGGACGCCCACCATCGTCTGGGCGAGCAGTCCAAGCGCGTACACCCGCATCACGGAGGCCGTGGCGGCCGTGTCGGCGGGGCCGAACGCACCGCGCTGGAACAGGAGTTGGACGATCTGCGGCGCGCAGCCGATCACCACCGCCGCGCCGAGCAGCACGATCGCCCCGGCGACCATGAGGTCGCCCTCGACGCGCCGCCGGGCCCGCTCCCGCTCGCCCGCCGCGAGCGCCCGGGCGACCACGGGGAAGGTGACCGTACAGAGCATGAGCGAGAGCACCATCGGCATCTGCGCCACTTTCTGGGCGTAGTTGAGATGCGAGATGGCGCCCGCCGGGAGCGGGGCGGCGAGATGGCGCTCGACCAGGGTCTGGCACTGACGGCTCAGCGCGAAGACGATCACGGGGGCGACCATGGCCAGGCGGAGGGCGTCGGGTCGGGTCCGTTGTCGTGGTGCCCTTGTCGCCCGCGTACGAGTCGTACGCCGCACCCCCCGCCACAGCGACGGCGCCTGGGCCGCCACCATCAGGCAGCCGCCGACCGCGACCCCGGCCGCCGCCGCCCGTACGCCCCAGCGGGGGCCGAAGGCGAGCAACACGGTGATGATGCCCGCGTTGTACGCGAGGTAGATCGTGGCGGGGGCGAGGAAGCGGCCGTGGCCGCGCAGGGCCGCGCTGCAGTACCCGGCGAGCCCGAAGGTGAGCGCGCACGTGGCCGTCAGCCGGGTGCAGTCGACCGCCAGGCCGGGCTCGGTCAGCCCGGGCGCGAGCAGGTCCACCAGCTCGGGCGCCGCCACGATCAGCAGCAGCGCCACCGCCGCGAGCGCGAGCATCAGCCGGGGGAGGGTCGCCGCCACCAGCGCGCGTACGGGGTCGGGGCGGTCCGCACGTGTACGCCCCCGCCGCACCGCCGCCAGGCTGAACGCCGGTACGAGGACCAGCGCCAGCCCGTCCTCGATGAGCAGCGTCGACGCCACCTCCGGCACGGTCCACGCCACCAGGAACGCGTCCGTGTCCCCGTCCGCCCCGAAGACATGCGCGAACGTCTGGTCCCGCACCAGTCCGAGCACCGCACCGGCCACGGTGAGAGCAGCGGTGACGGCGGCCGCACGGGCCAGGAACCGCCCGGCGGAGGAGGCCGGTTCGAGCTCGTGGCCGAGCGGCCCCCGCTCCAGAGCGCCGGGCCCGGGCCCGTGCCCCGGCAGAGCGCGGGGGGCATCGGTGCGGGGGGACCGAGTGCGGTCGGCGTCCGTGCGGGAAGGGTCGGTGCGGGAAGCGCCGGTGCGGGAAGCATCGCTCATCGCCCCAACCCCCGCCCACCGTCCGGGACTTCCCGCAGCCCCACCGCCCACCACGCCGCGAGCCCGAGAACGACCGCGGTCAGGACGGTGGACGGCCCGCCGATGTCCCCGTAGAAGAAGTCGACGAGCAGCCACACGAGCAGCCCGGTGGCGACGAGGGCGCAGTCGATGTCACCGGCGCCCGCGCGCCCGGCCACGTACAACCTCCGCACCGCACACACCACCAGCGCCCCCCACCCCGCCACCAGCGTGCACACGCCCACCAGGCCCTGTTCGCTGAGGACGAGGAGGTACATGTTGTGCGGGGAGAGCAGCGGCTGGCGGTGGAACGCGGCGCCCGCGCCCGCCGTGTCGCTGCCCGAGGACAGGGCGAGCGGGGCGTGGCTGTCGCGGTGGGCCGGGAAGCCCTTGAGGCCGACGCCGGTCACCGGCGACTCGCGCCACATCCCGACAGCCGCGCTCCACAGCGTGTACCGGTCGGTGACCGACTGGTCGGGGGCGTCGGTGACCTGGGTGATGCTGGACAGGCGCTCCTGGAGCAGCGCGGTGCCCGCTCCCACGCCCCCCACCAGGACGACCGCGAGCGCTGCCCCCGCCACGACGATGAGCAACGCCCGCCGTACGCCCGACAGAAGCAGCAGTACGCCGCAGGCCACCGCCGTCGCGATCCACGCGCCCCGGCTGAACGACAGGGCGAGCGGCAGCGGAAGCACCGCCGCACACGCCAGCGCGAGCGGCCGCCGCGCGCCCCACGCCCATACCCCGCGCCCCACCCGTACACCGGGCTCCGGCGTCCGTGCACCGGGCGCCAGCGCGAGACCCACCGCGCCCACCACTCCGTACGCGACGACCGTGGCCATGCCCATGATGTCCGAGGCGCCGAACGTGCCGACCGCGCGGATGTCCTCGCCCATGTACGAGGCGCCGGTTACGGTCAGATACTGGTGGACGCCGACCCCGCCCTCGAACAGCGCGAGCGCCACCAGCGCCCCGGTGACCACGCGGAAGTCGTGCCGGTCGCGGACCAGGAGCAGCACCGAGACCGGGACCAGGACGAAGATCTGGAGGTAGCGGGCCATCCCGGGCAGGGCGTCCGAGACCTCGCCCGCGCCCGTCGCCGCCACCGCGATCCCCACTCCCGCGAGCGCGAACAGCCCGGCCGCGAACGGCGTGAGCGGCCGGGACCCGGCGCGCAGGGCGGACCCGAAGGCCCACAGGACGAGGACGCCGGAGGCGGCGTCCGCGAGGGTGCCGGTGCCCGAGCCGTCGCCCGCCCCGCCCGGCGGCGGCACCGCGAGCAGCGCGAGCACGGCGAGCAGCGGCAGGAGATGGACGAGGCGGCGGGCGGCGCGGGACGTTAAGGGCCCGGCGGTGACCCTCGGCGCCGCCGCGACCGCGCTCACGCCCCTCCCCGCACCGGGCGCACCCGTACGTACGTGATGTGACCCATCGTCAGCTCCCCGTCGGACGCACAAGGGACGCCGCCGTGCGCGCCAGGACGCACACGTCCTGCCAGGGCGACCAGTGGTCGATGTAGTAGTTGTCGTAGCGCGCGCGGTCCTCGATGGAGGTGTCGCCGCGCAGGCCCTGGACCTGGGCGAGGCCGGTGATGCCGACCGGCATGCGGTGGCGGGCGAGGTAGCCGCGGTGGGTCTGCCCGAACTGGGCGACGAAGTACGGGCGTTCCGGGCGCGGCCCCACCAGGCTCATGTCGCCGCGCACCACGTTCCACAGGTTCAGCAGCTCGTCGAGCGAGGTGAGCCGCATGAAGTGGCCGATCCGGCTCATCCGCTCGTCGCCCGCGACGCTCCAGCGGGTGGCCGCCTCGTGCGCGTCGGCGGGGCGCAGGGTGCGGAACTTGAGAAGCGTGAACGTGTGCCCGTCGCGCCCCACGCGCTCCTGGCGGAACACCACCCCCGGCCCGTCGCTCCACCGCAGCAGTACCGCGCACACCAGGAGTACGGGAGCGGCCAGGAGCAACGCGGTGACGGCGACGGCCAGATCCAGCAGACGCTTCACCGCGAACCCGGGCCGGGCCACGTCCGCCATCTGCACCTGCCGCACCGGGAACGCCGCGAGCTGTCCGCCCCGCCCGCCCGCCGCCACCACGGGGGCGCGGGTGTCCACGTACCACAGGGTGCAGCCCCAGCCGCCGAGCTGGCTCAGCAGGACCGAGTGGTCGGCGGCGTCGGCGTCGGTGAACAGGACGTCCCGCACGCTGTTCTGGATGATCGCGCGCTGCACCTCCTCGATGGTCCGCAGCACCGGCACCCCGGCGCTTTCCGGCGGCTGCGCGGCCACCGGCACCACCACCCCGACCGGCCGGATCCCGCCGTGCGGGCGCCGGGCGAGCGCCGCCGTCACCCGCAGCGCGGCCTGGGCCGGGCCCACGACCAGCGCGGAACGCGGCGCGCGCGCCGCCCCGCGCCTCCGTACGCCGTACACGGCCGCACGCCCGCAGCAACTCGCCCCGAGCTGCGCCGCGCACGCCCCGGCCAGTGCCCCAGGTCCCAGCGCCAGGTCCGGGCGCAGCGCGGCGAGCACGGCCGCGAGCACGCACCAGGCGACGGCCGCCCGGAAGGCCAGCGCGGGCACCTCGTCGAGGACCCCGCCCGCCACGATTCCGTGCGGCCGGTACAGCCCGGC
>NZ_MECJ01000027.1 GCF_014596475.1 Streptomyces sp. CBMA152
TCTTCGCCTTCTGCTTGTTGTTGCGCAGCAGCCGGTCGGAGGAGAGCTCCACCGCGGCCGTGTACCCCAGCGGCGCGCCCGGCACGGAACGCTCCCGCTGGTCGTGCGCCACCGGCGAGGGCCACCCCGGCCCGGCGCCCGGGCCGCCCGCACCCGGGCCGGGACCGCTGCCCGGGCCGCTGCCGGTCCCGGAGCCCGACCCCGTACCGCATCCGCCGGGACCCGACCCCGTGCCCGAGCCCATGCCCTCGCCGGGGCCGATCACCTGAGCCGGGGGCCCGGCGCGACTACATTCCGCCCGCCACCCGCATGACCGTCCCCGTGGCGTACGAGGCGTCCGGGGACAGCAGCCACGAGACTGCTCCGGCGATCTCCTCGGGCCGTCCGGCCCGGCCCATCGGGATGGTGTCGGCGAGCTTCGCGGGGCGCTGCGGGTCCTCGTGGAACTCGGTCCAGATGATGCCCGGCGCCACGCAGTTGACGCGGATGCCGTCGGTCGCGACCTCCTTGGCGAGGCCCACGGTCATGGCGTCGACGGCCGCCTTCGTCGCCGCGTAGTGCACATACTGCCCGGGGCTGCCGAGGGTGGCGGCGGCCGAGGAGATGTTGACGATGGCCCCGGCCCCACGCCCGGCCATGTCGCGTATGGCGCGGCGGGCGCACAGCAGATAGCCGAGCACATTGACGTCGATGGCGCGGCGCATGCCCTGCGCGTCGGCGTCCGCGAGACGGCCGTTGGGGCCGCTGACCCCCGCGTTGTTGACGAGGCCGGTGACCGGGCCGAGTTCGGCGGCGGCGTCGAAGAGCCGGTCGACCGAGTCCTCGTCGGCCGTGTCGACGCGTACGACCAGAGCACGCCGGCCCGTCGCGCGGATCTGTTCGGCGACCTCTGCGGCGGCGGTGGCGTCGGTGCGGTAGCCGATGACGACGTCGTGGCCGTCGGCGGCCAGGCGGGCGCAGACCGCGGCGCCGATGCCTCGGCTGCCGCCGGTGACGACGGTGACGAACTGCTGGTCCAGCTGGTTCAAGGGAAACCTCCGGCGCCGGGCGGGTGATCGCTCCAAGACGATCGCTCCGAACGGAAGCGATCTTCCGTCATCCTAGGATTCGGCACCGCCAGCCCGTGGGGCACCCCGGAACCTCACGCCCTTTGGCGAGAACCCGTTGGATGCTGGCACTCTCGCCACTTTCTCCACTTCGCACGGACGGCATAGCGTTCGGCCGGGGCCCCCGGCCGGCGGCCTTCCACCCGTACGAAAGCGCGCGACCCGTGACGAAGTTCCTGCTCACCGTCCATATCCTGTTCGCGATCCTGGCCATCGGGCCGGTCGCGGTGGCCGCCAGCATGTTCCCGCCGACCGCCCGCCGCGCGCTGGCCGATCCCACGGACGCCCAGGCACTGGCGCCGGTGCGGCTGCTGCACCGGATCTGCCGGGTCTACGCGGCCGTGGGCGTCGCCGTGCCGGTGTTCGGGTTCGCCACGGCGAAGAACATGGGCATCCTCGGCGACACCTGGATCATCGTCTCGATCGTCCTGACCACGGTCGCGGCGGGCGCGCTGATAGCCCTCGTACTGCCGCGCCAGGACGCGATCCTGACGGAGCTGGAGGCGACGGCCACGGGCGGTCCGGAAACGGCCACCGATGTACGCCGGACCGTCCAACTGGCCATGTTCACCGGCGTGTTCAACCTCCTGTGGGCCGTGGTCACCGTCCTCATGATCCTCCGGCCGGGCTCCACCACGGGTGGGTGACGCCCGCGTTCCCGTACGGCAGGCTGGGAGCCGACTCACCCCCGGCAAGGAGGAAACAGTGGCTCTGATACCCGGCGACGGCGACGACGCGGAGGTCAGCCCCCACAACTGGGGCGCCGAACAGGCCCGGTTGTACGCGGAGTCCGGCGGGACGGAGGGCACCACCTTCGAGGGCGCGCCCTGTCTGCTCATGGACTACGTCGGCCGGCGCTCCGGCACCGTACTCCGCACCGTGCTGATCTACGGGCGCGACGGCGACGACTATCTGGTCGTGGGATCCAAGGGCGGATCTCCGACACATCCGCTCTGGTACCTCAACATCGTGGCCGAGCCGGACGTCAGGGTCCGGGTCGGCACCCAGCGGTTCGCGGCCCGCGCCGAGACGCTCTCCCCCGAGGAGAAGGCCCGGGTGTGGCCGCGGCTGGTGGCGTTGTACGCGCCCTACGAGGAGTACGACCGGCGGATCGAGCGCGACATTCCCGTGGTACGGCTGCGGCGCACCGACAACTGAGCGCCGTGCCCGGCGGTACGGCGCCGCGCCGTACCGCCGGAGCACTCACTCCCCGAGCGCGATGGCCTGCACCGGGCAGGCGCGGGCCGCCTCGCGGACCATGGGGTCGCCCCCGCCGTCCGCGCGGCCGGGCAGCAACTCGCTGAATCCGTCGTCGTCCTGGGTGAACACCTTCGGTGCCGTCAGGGCGCACTGGCCCGAACCGATGCAGACGTCCTTGTTGATGCTGATGTCCATCGAATCACTCTCCCACTCGGCTACCAGGAGACCGGGAGTTCCACCATTCCCTGGAGCGTGTCGCCGGGTTTGAACGGGATGCGGTCGGCGGGCGCCGCGAGGCGCAGATCCGGCAGCCGGGCGAAGAGGGTGCCCAGCGCGATCTCCATCTCGGCCCGCGCCAGGTTCTGCCCGAGGCACTGGTGGATACCGAACCCGAACCCCACGTGGTGGCGGGCCGAGCGGTGCCAGTCCAGGGTGTCAGGCTCCGGGTAGACCGAGGCGTCCCGGTTGATCACGGAGGTGGCGAGGATGACGCCCTCACCGGCCCGGATGGTCGTACCGGCCACCTCGATGTCCGCCCCGGCCACCCGGAGTATCCCGTCGGCGATGGAGAGGAACCGCATCAGCTCCTCGACCGCCGTCGGCATCAGCGACGGATCGGCCCGCAACTCCGCCAGCCGCTTGGGGTGTTCGAGGAGCGTGAAGGTGCCGAGCGAGAGCATGTTCGCGGTGGTCTCATGGCCCGCGACCAGCAGCAGGACGGCCATCCTGACCAGTTCCTCGCGGTCCATGCCGCCCGTGTTCAGCTGATCGTCGATGAGCTCGTCGAGCAGCCCGTCGCCGCGCTCGCGGACCTTTCGGTCGATCAACTCGCCCAGATACGCGTCCAGTCGCTCCCGGGCGTCGTCCGTGTCGGCCGCTTCCGGCCCGCGCAGCAGCCGCCGGGACTGCACCTCGAAGAAGTCGTGGTCGTCGTAGGGCACACCGAGCAGCGCGCAGATCACCATCGACGGCACCGGCAGCGCGAACGCGGTGACCAGGTCGGCGGGCGGGCCCTTGGCCACCATCGTGTCCAGCAGGTCGTCGACGGTCTGCTGGATCATCGGCCGCAGCGCCGCCGTACGTTTGAGGGTGAAGCCGGGGATGACCTTGCGGCGCTGGGTGTTGTGTTCGGGATCGTCGACCCCGAGGAGTTCGGTCCGGCGTCGGCGCAGCGCCGTGAACCGCTCCATGGGCAGCGGGAAGCCGGGGTCGAGGCGGTCGGAGGAGAGCCGGGGGTCGACGAGCAGCGCGCGTGCCTCGGCGTGGCCGGTCACGAACCACACCGACCGGCCGTCGAAGAGCGTCACGCGCCCGACCGGGCCCTCCTGGCGCGCCGGTTCGTACCCGGCGGGCGGGTGATAGGGGCAGGTGCGGTCCTGGGGGAAGGAGACAGATTCGGTCATGGGTGAACCTCGCAAGCGAAGAGTCCGTCTTGCCGATCTCCACTACATGCCCAAGGCAGCTAAGTAGTCTACGCAGAGTTCGGCCGAATCACCCGTGCGGGACGACAGGGTGGAAATCCACCCCATTCGGCTGCTTCGGAGCACATCGCGGTGAGAGGCTGGGGGCGACCATCGCGAGCGCGACCGGAACAAAGGGGGCCCCGAATGGCAGACACGACCCGGGAACTGGTGGAGAGCGTCACGGCGGAGCTCGCGCCGGACAAGGACGCCAACCGGCTGGTCCCGCTGATCGCCTCGGGCACGGCCACGCCGACCGCACTGGCCGCACTCGCCCTTGAGCAGCGCCACATCATCGCCTCCGACCTGCGCGCCTTCTCCTTCCTCGCCGACCGCGCGGCGGGCGCCGGGAACTCGGCGTGCGCGGAGTTCTTCGGCGCGCTGGCGACCGGCGAGACGCTGGCGCTCGACCGGCTCGGCGCATACGAGAGCGCCTGCGGGATCGACGCGGACGCCGTCGAGCGGTACGAGCCACTGCCCGGCTGCCAGGCCTACCCCGCGTACGTGGCATGGCTGGCACTGAACGCCGAGCCGCCGCTCGTGGCGCTCGCGCTCACCGCCAACTTCGCGGCGTGGGGCGGCTATTGCGCCACCGTGGCCGAGTCGCTGCGCTCCCGGTACGGCTTCTCGGACGAGGCGTGCGGCTTCTTCGACTTCTTCGCACAGCCCGCCCCCGACCTCGAACGCCAGGCACTCGCGGCCGTCGCCTCGGGGGTCCACAGCGAGGCCGACGTCGAGCTGGCCCGACGGTACGGCAGGCTGCTCCAGACGTACGAGTCGATGTTCTGGAACACGCTCGCCGAGCGCTGAACACCTGTCCGGTGGTACTAGTGCCACCCCCGATTCGGGTGCCTGCGGGATCGATCGCGCCCCCTCCCCCGCAGGAGGATCGATACGTTCGATCGACCCGACGGGGGAGTACACATGAGCAAGTTCAGGAACGCGGCGCGGTGGTCGCTGGCCGCCACGGCCGGGCTCCTCGTGGCGGCGACACTGCCGCTCGCCACGGCCAACGCCTCGACCGCGCGCACGTCCGGCACCGCCGCGCAGGTGCCCGACCGCTATCTGAAGCAGAAGCTGGACTGGACGTCCTGCGTGTCCGGCGCGCTGGAGTGCGCGGCCATGTCCGTGCCGCGCGACTGGCACCACGCGGACACCTCACCGGCGATCACCGTCGAGGTGTCCCGCCACCGCGCGACCGGCACCGGCGCGCGCAAGGGCGTCCTGATGATGGCCGCGGGCGGCCCGGGCGCCTCCGGCCTGAAGCGGCCCGCCGGCCTCGCCAGGGACGAGCCGACGCTGGCGGCCGCGTACGACATCGTCGGCTTCGACCAGCGCGGGGTCGGCGGCAACGGCAGCACACCGGTCGTCTGCTCGGACCAGGCCACGGTGGACTCGTTCTTCACCAGCGGCGACCTGCGCGACCGCTCGGACCAGGCGATCCGTCAGACCTTCGAGCGGGCCCGCGCGTTCGTACGGGACTGCCGGCGCACCTCGGGCGATCTGCTGCCGTACATCACCACCGACCAGGCCACCCGCGACATGGATCTCTACCGCGCGCTGCTGGGCGTCGACAAGATCTCGTACTACGGCCCGTCCTACGCCACCTTCCTCGGCGCGTACTACGCGACCGAGTTCCCCGGCCGGGTCGAGCGGATGGTCCTGGACAGCAACATCGACTTCAGCGGCGACTGGCAGTCGTTCCTCAAGGGGCAGCCGCTCAGCTTCCAGCGCCGCTACGAACAGGACTTCCTGCCGTGGCTGGCGAAGAACGACGCCACCTACCACCAGGGCCGCACCCCGGCCGAGGCCAAGGCGAGCTACGAGCGGCTGCGCAAGGCGCTGCACGACCACCCGCTCGACCTCGAAGGCACCCTGGTCACCCCCAACCACCTGGACGTGGCCACGACCGGCGCGATGTACAACGCCAAGGACAACTTCGCGGACTTCGCCACCGCGCTCGAAGTCCTGGAGCACCCCGACGCCGCGCCTGCGGCCGCCCGCAAGGCGATCGCGGAGCAGCTCCAGCACCCCATGAACGCCGGCTTCTTCGCCGACTTCTTCTCGGTGACCTGCGGCGACACCCCGTGGGACCGCAGCAGCCGCGACTGGATCCGCGACAGCGCCAAGGCCACGCGCGACTATCCGCTGGCGGGCGCCCGCGAGTTGACGTTCACCTCGATCTGCGCCGCCTGGCCGCACTCGCCGGCGCCGCACATCAAGGTCACGGGCAAGAACCTGCCGCCCGTCCTGATGCTCAACTCCACGCACGACCCGGCCACGTACTACGAGGCCGCGGTGCGGGCCCACCGCGCCCTGCCCACGTCCCGGCTGGTGACGGTCGTCGGGGGCGGTGACCACGGCCAGTACCGGAACCACAACGCGTGCGTGGACACGTTCGTCAACGACTACTTCCTCGACGACAAGATCCCAGCGACGGACACGACCTGCGCGGCCAACCCACTGCCGGTGCCGGGCAACTGACGGGGCGCACTCCTTCGGGAGCCTGGTGACCCGCTGGTACGTGAAGTTCGGCGGCGGCACCGCGACCGTCGCCCACTGGGCCTCGCTCGCGGGCCCCAACCATGGCACGCCGACCGCGTGGGCCTGCGCGCTGTGGTCCCAGGCCTGCCGCGACATGACACCGGGCTCGTACGTACAGAGGCGGCTGGCCGACGGCGACGAGACGCCGGGCTCCGTCCGGTACGCGACCTGGTGGTCGAACTGCGACGAGGTGATCAACCCGGAGAGAGGGCGTCTCACAGGGCGTACGCGACTTCCTCGCCCAGTAGCTCCCGGGCGTCGGCGGTGATCTCCGTCTCGCCTGCTCACCTGCCGGAATGCGCACCCGGTCCGGCATGGTTGTCCCCTAGCGGCCCGACGGGACGAGCCCGGCGGGCCGGTCGCGGAGGACGGGAACCACCCATGGGCGAGTTGATCCTGATACGGCACGGCGAGACGGCCTGGACCCTGACCGGGCAGCACACCAGCCACACCGACCTGCCCCTCACCGAGCACGGCGAGGCCCAGGCCCGGGCGGTGGCGCCACTGCTCACCGGGCGCCGGATCGGGCTCGTCCTGGTCAGCCCGGCGGCCCGGGCCCGGCGCACCGCCGAGCTCGCCGGGCTCACGGACCTGCGGGTGCGGCCCGATCTGAGCGAGTGGGACTACGGCGGCTACGAAGGCGTCACCACCCCGGAGATCCAGCGCACCCACCCCGACTGGAACCTCTGGACGGACGGCGTCGCCGCCGGGCCCGCCGCCCACCCGGGCGAACGGGCCGAGGAGGTCGGCGAGCGGGCCGACCGCGTCCTCGCCGAGGCACGGGCCGCGCTCACCTCCTGCGACGACGACGTCGTACTGGTCGCCCACTCCCACTTCCTGCGCGTGCTCACCGCCCGCTACCTGGGGCTGCCCGCCTCGGCCGGATCGCTGTTCCTGCTCGGCACCGGCGCCGTGTCCCGGCTGGGGACGGAGCACGACCGGCCGGTGATCACGGCCTGGAACACGACGCTTCCGGCGGATGTGCCCGTACGCGTCGGCTGAGCTCGGCTACTTCTTCCCCGCCCGCAGCGCGAGTTCCGCCAAGGCTTCGGGGGCACCCAATTGCCCTCGTACGCCCGGAAAGGCGTTGATGTCCACGATCAGCGGAGCGCCCTCGCCCGCGTCGATGATGTCCACGCCGTAGACGTCGAGGGCGAAGACCTCGCCGACCCGCAACGCCAGCTCCGCCCAGCCGGGCGGCAGCTCGGCGAGCGGCAGCGAGCGGGTCGGGCCGCGTCCGTCGGGCGAGAGTTCCGAGCGCCGCAGGGCCGCGAAGACCTGCTCGCCGATCACCCACAGCTTGTGGTCCCAGCCGCTGTTGGGCGTGAACTCCTGGACCACGACCGGTTCGTCCGCCCACTCGACGGCCAGCGCCTTCAGCTGTACGCGGTCGTCGGCGCGGGCCACCAGGTCATGGCGGCGGCTGTGGTGGCTCTTGACCACCACCGGACCCGCCACGTCCGGATCGTCGGCCAGCGCGGCCACCGAGGCGTACGCGCGGGTCGAGGCGAACGGCAGCCCGGCCCGCCCGGCCAGCTCCGCCATCGCGAGGCGGTCCTGGCACAGGGCGGTCGCGGCCGGGGAGTTGAGCACAGCCGCACCGCGCCCCGCCAGATCGCGGGCAAGCGCCAGCGCGCGGGGCGTGCGCGACTTGAGCAGGTACACATCCGCGAGCGGCCCGGGCACCTCGTCCACGGCCGCCGGGTCCACCGCCTCCACCTCGTGGTCGCGGCGGAGCAGCGCGGTGGCCGCCGCGAGCAGCGGATGACCGGGCTCGGGCGTGATCAGACCGATCCTCATCCGGCCGCTCCGGGCAGCTGCGAGGCCCTCATACCGACGCTCCCGGCTGCTCCGAGATCAGGGCGGACATCGGTGTGCCCGGTCCGCTCTGGCGGCCGTGGCGGGCCAGTTCCAGCACGGCGCGCGCGACCCGCGCCGCCGCGTCCGGGACCTGACGGAAGCTCGGGAAGTCGTTCACGTCGACCACCACCGGCCCGTCGGGACCGAGCAGCACATCGACGCCGTACAGATCCAGGCCGTACACCGCACCGACCTGCGAGACGGTCGCGGCCACTTCGGCGGGGAGCGCGACCTGCCGCTCGCGCACCGAGTGGTCGGGGTGGAGCGGCGAGCAGCGCTCGGTGGCGTAGAGCTCGCCGCCGACGCAGTACACCTTGAGATCCACGCCCGAGTTGGGCACATACGGCTGGGCCACGAGCATGCCCTGGTCGGCCAGTTCCGGCAGCATCGCCACCAGATGGTCCGGCGTCGGCACCAGGCACACCCCGCGTCCGGCACTCCCGTCGGCGGGCTTGACCACCAGCGGGTACTCCGACTCGGGTATCTCGGTGAGCAGTTCGGGGACGGCCGCCGCGTAGGTCGCCGGCATCGGCAGCCCCCGGGCGCGCCCGATCGCGGCCGCGAGGGCCTTGTCCCGTACGCCACGGATGGAGCGCGCGTCGTTGACGGTGGTCAGCCCGACCGAGGCGGCGGCCTCAAGCAGGGTGAGACCGGGACCGCCGGACACCGTCTTGAGCACCCAGGCGTCGTGGCTGCCCGCGTTCACCACCTCGGACATGCACAGCAGGGATCCGCCGGGACGCAGCACGTCCACGCGGTGACCCCAGGCGTCGAGTTGGCGGATCACCTCCACCGGCATGCCGTCGTGGCGGTAGTGCTCCTCCACCAGAAAGCAGAGCCTCATCGACCTTCCCCTGTAGCCCCCCGGACGTCCGCCAGTCTTTCTGTCCGGCGAGCTGTGACGACACAGGATGTCATGAACGCGAGCGAACCTCGTTCCCCGCCCCGAACGGGCCCCTGCGCAGCTCAGCGTGGCTGCCCGCCGAGAAGATCGCGGCCGGGGCTTGCCCCTCACACTAATGTGAGGGTTTCACCATGGCCGTATGACGACCGCACCACCGGCGCCCACCGCCGCGCCGCTCTCCGTCCGACCCGCCAAGTCGCCTCTGCCCGGGCTGCTCACGCTCTCCGCGACGGCGTTCACCGCCGTGCTGACCGAGCTGCTGCCCGCCGGTCTGCTGCCGCGCATGGGCGGCGGTCTGGGCGTCTCGGAGGGCCGGGTCGGCTTCCTGGTCACCTTGTACGCGGCCGCCTCGTTCCTGTCCGCGATACCGCTCACCGCCCTGCTGCGCGGACTGCCCCGCCGTACCGTCCTGGTCGGCGCGCTCACCGGCCTCGCGCTCGCCGACGCCGTCACCGCCGTCTCCTCCTCGTATGTCCTCACGTGCGCGGCCCGGCTGCTCGCCGGGGCCATGGGCGGCACGCTCTGGGCGATGCTCGCGGGGTACGGGGCCCGGCTGGTCCCCGCCGAACGCCGAGGGCGTGCCATCGCGATCGTGCTCGCGGGCATCACGGTCGCGCTCTCGCTGGGCGTTCCGGCAGGTACGGCGCTCGCGGGTGCGGTGGGGTGGCGCGCGAGCTTCGGGGGGCTCGCGGGCCTCGCCGTGCTCCTGACGGTCTGCGCGCTGCGATACGTGCCCGACTTCCCCGGGGAGCCGAGCGGCGGGCGGGTTCCGCTGCGCCGTATCGCCGCCCTGCCGGGCATCCGGACCGTCCTCTCAGTGACTCTGCTCCTGCTCCTGGGCCATCAGGCGATGTACACGTTCCTCGTCCCGTTCGCCGAGAACTGCGGCTTCGGACAGGCGAGTCTGGTCCTGTTCGTCTTCGGCGCGGCCACCGTCGCGGGCATCTGGCTGGCCGGTCTGCTGGTCGACCGCAGGCTGCGCACGACGCTGCTCGGGGCCCTGGCGCTGATCGCCGCCGTCATGGCCGCGCTCGGCACATTGGGGCATGTGCCAGGGGTTTTGCCGGTCGCGGCCGCCCTGTGGGGCGCGGCCTTCGGGGGTGCGCCGACCCTCATCCAGACGGCACTGGTCGATGTCTCGGGCCCCGAGCACGCGGACGTGGCCACCTCGCTCCAGGCGACCGTGTACAACGTCGGTATCGCCGCCGGTTCGCTGACCGGAGGGGTGGTCCTGGAGAACGCGGGGGCGGGCGCACTGCCCTGGACCGCGCTGCCTCTCGTCACCGGTGCCGCATGGGTGGTTTGGATCGCGCGCGGGCATGGTTTCCCTGTTCGGCGGCGGGTGCGCTGATCCCGCATGGTCGGCCTCCGGTATATGCCAGAAGCACCACCGTATCGAGTGTTGCCAAATCCCTTACGAGGCATCGCTCGCTGTGCAACAGTCGTTACCGGTCCATCCATTCAGACCTGGCACAGCCGCGCCTGTATCGGAGTACGTCATGCCGTCCCATCTGTTCGCGGACCGACCCAGCCCGCAACCTCCCGAGCGGGACACGGTCGACGCGCTGATCACGCAGACCCGTCGGCTGCGCGGCGGAGTCGACGCGGTGCGCCGGGACGCGCTCGTGGACGACGACGCCCACGGCCGGTGGCAGCGGGCGCTCTGCGATCTGGCGGTCCATCACCTCGACGACCTCGGCACCCACCTGGACCAGCTCAAGGAGGGGCTGCCCGAGGCCGGACCGGACGACGAGGACCAGGAAGAGGACGAGCAGCCCGGGTTCGAGGCCGACGCGCTCCTCCCCGGATCGCTGCTCAGCAGGGTCGGCAGCGCCGAGTGGAACCTCCTGACCGACGAAGTGAACTGGTCCGAGGAGCTCTTCCAGATATTCGGACGGACACCCGAGAGCGGAGCCATGTCCCTCGACGAACTCCCGTCGATGGTCTTCGCGGAGGACCAGGGGCTGCTCACCGCGATGGTGACGGACTGCCTGGTGGACGGGAAGCCGATCGACGGCGAGTTCCGCATCGTCCGGACCGACGGACGGGTGCGGACGCTGCACATGATGGGCGAGCCCGTGCTCGACACCGACGGCTGCACCGCGTCGATGTGGGCCGTCCTGCGCGATGTCAGCGAACTGCGCCGCAGCCAGCGCGCCGTACGGGAGTCGCGCGACTCGCTCCAGCGCCAGCGGCACATCGCGCAGACCGAGCACCGGCTCGCGGTCGAGCTCCAGGAGGCCGTGCTGCCGCCGTGGCGCGGCTCGTTGCGGCTCCCGCAGGGCAACCCGGCGGCGCTCGACATCGCCGCGCACTATCTGCCGGCCGCCACCAGCGCGCTGATCGGCGGCGACTGGTACGACGCGCTCGAACTGCCCGACGGCAGGTCGTTACTGACCGTCGGCGATCTCACGGGCCACGGCGTGACCGCGACCGGCGCCATGGCAATGCTGCTCGGCGCGCTGCGCGGCATGGCCGTCGCGGGCATCCGCCCCGGCGACCTGATGAGCCACCTCAACCAGCTGCTCGACCACTCCGTCCAGCCGGCGCTCGGCAGCGCGGTCTGCTGCCAGTACGACCCGGCCACCCGCGTCCTGTCCTGGGCGCAGGCAGGACACCCCGCCCCTGTGCTCTTCCGAGACGGGACGGGGCGCGCCCTGACGCCGCCTGATGGGGTGTTGCTCGGCGCGACGTCAGGTGCCGGGTACGGACAGGCCGAGGTGCAGCTCCGTCCCGGCGATCTGCTGGTCCTGCACACCGACGGACTGACCCGTCGGGGCACCTCGGACGAGTCGGGGTGCCGCAGGCTGTTGGAACTCGCCGGTCGCCTCGAAACCGTCCGCACCGCCCAGGACGGCGTACGGATGGTGGTCGAGGAGTTCGGCGAGACGGACCGCGAGGACGACGCGTGCGTGCTAGTGGCACGGATCGGTTCGTGAACGCCCGGCGGTCTTAGCGGATACAAGTCGCCCGTAGATGCAGCCAGTTGAACTGCCGTACTGGCGGTGTCTACGGAAAAAGGCGGATCGGAATCGACGGCGCGGGGCTCAGACCCCCATGGTCCTGCCCCGCCGGACCGGGCCCTTCGGCAGGGCCAGCTGGATCTCCTCGCGCAGGTCCTGGATCTTCTGGTACCCGGCGTACTGCCCGGTCAGCCGGTACATCTCGCGCAACCGGTCCCAGGTGCGGTGGGACGAGGTCTCCCCCATCGACACCAGGGCCAGCCGGGCGTAGCGGTCCGCCTGCTCCGGGTCGTCGGCGATGAAGCAGGCCGACGCGAGCGAGATGTAGTCGAAGATCTTGGAGCGCTGACGGCCGTTGACCCTCAGCTCCAGCGCCTGCTTGGCGTGGCGGGCGGCGATGCCGGCCACGCTGGGGTCGTGGTCGGCGAGCGTACGGAACGCCAGGGCCTGCATGCCGTGGAGGTCCGCCTCGTCGAACATCTGCATCCAACTGGGCGGTGGCACATCGCCCCTGTCCGAGACGAAGAGCTCCTCGGCCTCGCCGAGGGTGCGCCGCATCTGCTGGCCCTGCCCCATCGACGCCTGCGCCCAGGCCTCGATGGTGTGCAGCATCGCGTGCGTACGCGGCAGGGTCTCCTCGCCGGAACCGGACTTGGCGAGCTTCATCAGGTCCAACGCGTCGTCGGGACGGCCCAGATGGACCATCTGACGCGCCGCGCGGGAGAGCGCTTCGCCGGCGCGCGGGCGGTCGCCGCCCTCGCGGGCCGCGTGCGCGGCGATGACGAAGTACTTCTGGGCAGTGGGTTCGAGGCCGATGTCGTGGGACATCCAGCCGGCCAGTACGGCGAGGTTGGCGGCGACGCCCCACAGGCGCCGCTGGAGATGATCGGGGTGTCGGTAGGCGAGCATGCCGCCCACCTCGTTGAGCTGGCCGACCACCGCCTTGCGCTGGAGTCCGCCGCCCCGGGACGCGTCCCAGGCGCGGAAGACCTCGACCGAGCGCTCCAGCGCCGCGATCTCCTGCGATCCGATCGGGGCGGCCTCATAGCGGTCGTACCCGGCGGGATCGGCGTGCAGGGGATCGTCGAAGATGGGGGCGTCGGCCGAGAGTACGGGGTCGGTGTGCAGCCAGTCGTGCATGGCGCTGCTGAGTGCGGAGCCTGCGGCGAGCGCGGCGCCCGCGCCCACCAGACCGCGTCGGTTGAGCATGAGGTCCATTCCCGTGAATTCGGTGAGGACCGCCGCCGTCCGTTCGGGCGCCCACGGAAGGCCGTCGGGGTTCTGCTTGGGTCCGACGTCCCGCCGCTTTCCGGCGCGCCCTTGCCGGTCGAAACCGAGGTCCTCGATGGTCACGACACGGCCGAGTCGCTCGGTGAACAGAGCCGCCAGCACCCGCGGCACCGGATCGCGCGGGGACTCCCCCATGTCGATCCAACGCCGCACCCGCGAGGTGTCGGTGGCCAGTTGGGGGTGACCCATCGCGGCCGCCTGCCGGTTCACCAGTCTCGCGAGTTCGCCCTTGGACCAGCCGGCGAGGCCGAAGAGGTCGTTCAGGCGAGTGTTGGGTTGTCCGTTCACGTCAAGCCCCCAGGTTCTCGGCTGAGTTGACAGTAACCCCCTGTCAGATGCGGTGGGACTATTCGCCACGGTTCGCCAGGGCACGCCAGATGGTGTGCCACCCGCAGTCGGGTGTCAGGTAAGAAGGCGCCACCCCGCCCCGGCAGGCGGACCCCATTCCCCAGGGTGGGATCAGGGCCACCGGGCCGGGCTGGTGGCAGGCAACTTGTCGGCGCACGAAGGGATCTGTTCGCCCATGTACACAGCATCGTCCTCCGTGTCAGCCCCGCCCCGGCCGCACCGTCACCTGGTGGCGGGTGGCGGACCGTACCTCGACCCCTCCCACGCCGCACCGGCCGCGCTCGGCGCCGGCCGGGGCGTGCGCCGCCCCGGGGCGGGCGTCCAGCCGCCCAGCGGGAGGATCGACCTCTCCGGTCCCCAGGGCGCGCAGCTGCGGATGGCGATCGCCTCGGTGCACCGGATCTGCCCGGAGTTCAATCCGGTGCAGGTGCTGCGGCGCAGCGGCCGGTCCGTCCTGCTCGTCGGATCCACCGGGCGCGCCACGGCGGTCGCCAAGTGTCTGCTGGACCACTCGCCCGGCTGGGCGGAGCGGTTCAGGCACGAAATAGCGGCATACCGCGCGTTCGTCCGGCACCGCCCACCAGTGCGGGTGCCTCGTCTGATCGCCGCGGACCCGGACAACTGCACGCTGGTGATCGAGCGGATGCCAGGCCGTGCGGCGGCCCTCACCCGGCACCCGGTCGAGGCTCCGCCCCGTGCCGACGTGAGGGCCGCCCTCGGCGCCATCGGGCGGGTCAACGCCTGGCGGCCGCCGGTGGAGATGTTCACCCAGCCGCTGGAGTACGCCTCGCGTATCGCCCGCTACCACGAGCTCGGTCTCTTCACCGACCGTGATCTGAGCGATCTGCAGAAGCTGGTGCACGGTCTGGCCCACTCGGGCCGGCCGGTCGCCTGGCAGTTCTCGCACGGCGAGGCGCTGCTGACGAACGTCCTGCTCTCGCCGGCGGGTCCGGTGCTCGTCGACTGGGAGCACGCCGGCTGGTATCTGCCGGGGTACGACCTGGCGACGCTGTGGGCGGTGCTCGGGGACGCGCCGGTGGCCCGGCGGCAGATCAGCCAGGCGGCCCAGGCGTCCGGCCCGGCGGCGCGGGACGCGTTCCTGGTGAACCTGATGCTCGTACTGACGCGGGAAATCCGGACGTACGAGACGGCCGTGCAGCGCACCATGCGCGAGTCGGCGCCCTCGGGCGCGATGGCTCAGCAGCCCGGTGTGCCCTCGGCCGGGGAGCAGCAGCGGCTGCTGCTGCGCAGGCTGCACGACGACTGCGCCCTCGCGCGTCGGGCCGTGCGTGCGGCGGTCGGGACCCGCTGACCGCTGCTGTACGGGGGCCCGTCCCGTCACCTGCTCAGCGGGACGGGCCCCGGGGAAAAGGAGCGCGCTGCGCGCACGGTGCCGACACACCGTGGGCGCAGCGCGCTGCCGCGTCCGCGCTCAGCGCACCCGCACGACGTCCACGTCGTCGGCCTTCACCACGCCGATCCGGTGCCCGATCTGCACGGTCACATACTTGCTCCCGCCCGCGAAGTACGTGTGGTCGTACGGCAGGGACGAGTCGATGGTCGGCGCGTAGTAGTAGCCGGTGGGCGCCTCGCCGCCGCCCGGGTAGGACTGGCCCGCCTTGATCGTGTACGGGAGCGGGGTGCCGAGGTGCGGGGCGGTGAAGTCCGCCGGGTAGTCGGCCTTGTCGGGGTAGGCGACGCCATACACGGCGACCTCGGCCCGGCCCGCCTTCGGCCGCACGACATAGCCGGCGGTCGGGGTGGTCACCCGGGCGTGCTCGGGCGTCTCGAACCAGGCCTTCTGGCCGTACCACCAGATCGCGGTCCAGCCCGGTCTGCGCTCGGCGACGACCGCCTGCTGGGTGGCGCTGACCTTGCTGCCCCAGTCGTTGGCGCAGTTGGTGCCGGGCTGGCCGGGCGCGTGCAGGCCGGGGTCGGCGAACAGCGGGGCGGTGGCGGAGGGTTCGGTGTGCAGCGGGACGGCGCTGCTGCCCTGCACCGGCAGGTCGACGTTCTTCTCGCAGTCGCGGAACGCCTGTTGGTTGGCACTGAACTTCGGGCTGATGGTGACCAGTTGGCTGCTCGGCCGGGCCGTCGGATGGGTGGGCTCGCCGAGGACGGCCATGAAACGGTTCCAGTCCCAGTACGGGCCCGGGTCCCAGTGCATGTTCTTGGTGCCGGCGGCGGTGGTCGGCGGGACGTTCTCATGGCCGAGGATGTGCTGGCGGTCGAGCGGGATGTCGTACTTGGCGGCCAGATAGCGCACCAGGGCGGCCGTGGAGCGGTACATCGCGGGCGTGTACCACTTGGCGCCCTCCAGGGCGACGCCCTCCTGCTCGATGCCGATGGAGTGCGTGTTGACGTACCAGTTCCCGGCCTGCCAGGCGACGTCCTTGGTCTTCACCATCTGCGCCACGTGTCCGTCGGAGGAGCGCACGACGTAGTGGGCGGAGACGGATCTCTTGGGATCCTGGAAGATACGGATCGTTCCGGCGTAGTCCTCTTCCGTATCGTGCAGCACGATGTACTTGACGGCGTTGGTGGACGGCCGGTCGGCGATGTCGTAGTTCCCGTACGCCTGTTTGTTGGCCGGATCGCCGTTCTGCTGATAGGCGGCCGGGATCCAGTCGCACTTCAGGACGCGGGGGCACTCGGTCGTCGCCCGCTGCTGGGCGCCGGCCGGGGAGGCGGGGGCGAGCAGGGCGAGGCCGAAGGCCCCGGTGGCGGTCAGTGCGAGCGCGAGCCGGGGCCTCTGATGGAACGTCATGACAACCCTTCCTGCCGGGGGTTCACCTCTGGTGCGGTGCGCGCACACTGTGTGACCCCAGGTGAGGGCGCGTCAAGAGTACGCCCACACGGGTGGGTTGTGTCAGTGGATCAGACCAGTGGAGGGGCCGCCGACCTGCGGGTTCGGCCCTGCTGGAAGAGTCCTGCGGGGAGCGGCTTCAGCCCTGCTGGAAGAGCTCGGCGGGCAGCGGCTTCAAAAGCGCGTAGAGGTCGTCGGTGATCGGCCGGTCCCAGCTGGCGATGGTGACGAGCACATTGTCGCTGCGGTCGAACTGCACACAGGAGATACGGCTCTCGGAGAGCTTGAGGCGGCGCACGATCAGCAGGTTGTCGCCCTGCATCACCGGCATGTCCTCGGAACCGACGACCTCGATGGGCTCGTCGTTCTCCAGCGCCACCAGGAGCTGGGAGACCTCGAACGGCACCTGGCCGTCCTCCAGGTCCCGCGCCGGGGAGCCCTCCGGCAGGTTGCCGATGACCATGGAGGGACCGCGGCCGCCGAACAGGTCGTAGCGCAGGAAGACGCCCTGGCAGCTTCCGTCGGGGGCGGGCAGCAGCCCGGCACCGAGATTTCCGGGCCAGTCGCCCGGGTCCATGGCCAGGACATCGAAGTCCGGGCCCGCGGGAGTGGCGGAGCTGCGGCGGCGGAGGAACGACATGCCGCCAATGGTACGTGGCCGGGGCGCCGTGCCGGGCCCCGGCCCACGTGCGGCGGTTCAGTTGGCCGCCGCCCCCGGTTCCGGCCGGTTCTCGGTGTGCCGCAGGAGATCCGGCAACCCGGCGAGGTCCGTGCCGATCTTGCGGAAGACGCCGGAGAGCAGCAGCTCCACGGCCCGCTCCCGGATGCCCAGCTCCTCGGCGATCCGGCTGTTCGCCCAGCCCCGGGCCGCCCGGTCGGCGGCCGTCTTCTCCTGCGCGGTGAGCGAGTCCGTACCGACGGCGCGCAGCCTCAGTGGCCGCAGGCCCGACGCGGCCAGCTCGTCGCGCGCCCGGCCCGCCAAGCCGTCGGCACCGCAGAGCACCGCGCTCTCCATGCCCCGTACCAGCAGGTCGGCGGCGTCCTGGTGGAGACCCGCACGGGTGAGCGCCGTGCCGTGGTCGACCAGCGCGCAGGCCAGCTCGTACGCGGAGGGCGAGCGCTCCAGGTGGTGCACGGCCTCCGCGAGCAGCGACAGGCTCTGTGCGCCCGTGGTGACCTTGGCCGCGGAGTGCAGGGCCCGGCCGATGGCGCCCGCCGTGCCGAACCGGCGGGCTAGCTCCACTCCCTCCTCGGCCACCGCGAGCGCCTCCACCGGGTCCGTCTGCGCCAGTGACTCGGCGAGCAGCGGCCGCCAGGGGCACCAGGCGGGATTGCGCATGCTGCGTCGGTCCAGGCGGCGCCCGACCGCGCGCAGTCGCCGTTCGGCGTCACTGCGCAGGCCGCGGGCGAGCAGCAGCTCGGCGTAGACGGTCTCGGAGTCGGGGTAGACCACGGCGTTGGGCACGACCTGGCCGTAGTTGTACCGGTCGGAGAGCTCCTGCGCCTCGTCGATCCGGCCCCGGGCCAGCAGGATCTCGATGAGGATGCCGAGGGCGAACCACTGGGCCGGGATGCGCTGGCCCACCCGGTCGGCGATCCGCAGCCCGCCGTGTACCAGGTCCTCGGCCTCGGCGAGCCGCCCGCGCCGGAACCGGATGTACCCCAGCAGGGTGAGCCCGAACGAGAGGTGGGCGCCGCGCCAGCCCCGGCTCTCGCACTCCGCGATGCCCTTGGTGAACAGCTCGTCGGCGCGGCCGGGCTGGTCGCAGTACATGAAGGTGAGCGCGACCAGGACGGGGACCTCGAAGCCCCAGTTCTCGTCGGTCCAGGAAAGGCCCTCGCCCAGCGCCTCCTCCGCGTACGGCAGCGCGACGGCGGCGGGCTCGCCCCGGACCATCGCGTCCCAGGCCCGCAGCCCCAGGATGTAGCGCTCGGCCATGCCGCGGGTGGTGATGTGGTCGGCGAGCCGGGCCAGCCGCCGCGAGCGGGCGGCCGACTCCTCCTCGTCGGCCCGGAACGCGTTCCACATGAACCCCTCGGCCTGCATCCGCAGCCGGGTGCGGGCGCTGGTGGAGTTCCTGGCCTCATTGGCGACCACTTCGGCCGCCTCGCCCAACCGGTCGGTGTGCGCGAGCGCCTGGGCGAGCCGATAGGTGATCGCCTCGCGCAGGGCGGGGGCGAGCTCCGGTTCCTCAAGCGCCGCCTGGAGGTGGTTGACCGTGGTGGCGGGCTCGCTGAGCAGCGCCGAGCAGCCGAGCTCGAAGAGCACCTCGGCCCGGTCCTCCAGACCGGGCGGTTCCCGCAGGGCGCGGGCCAGACAGCGCTTGGCCGCCTCGGGTGCACCGGCGCGCATGCACTCGCGCGCGGCCGCCCGCAGCTGCTGCACGGCCCAGCGGTCGTTGTCCGGATGCATCTCCAGGAGATGCCGGGCGGCGACCGTGGGGCCGAGGCCCGCCTCGGTGACGGAGACGGCGGCCTGTCCGTGCATCGCCACCCGCATCGCGGGCGGAATGGCGCGGTAGACGGCGGTGCCGACCAGCGGGTGGAAGAAGTCCAGCCGGTCGGGATCGCCCTGGCGGGCGGCGAGGATACGGGTCTGGCGCAGCTTCTCGATCGCGTCGACCGACTCCTCGACGCCGAGGCCTGCGACGCTGCTCGCCATGTGCGGGTCGACCGAGGTGCCCAGGATGGCGACGGCCCAGGCCAGTCTGACCGGCGAGGGGCCGAGCCGCTCCAGGCGTTCGACGAGTCCGCTGCCGCGTGCCGAGGAGGCGAGTTCGCGCAGCTCGGCGGCGTTGGCGTAGTGCGGTTTGATGTCCCGCTCGCGGATCTTGGCGATCAGTTCGACCGCCTCGAACGGGTTGCCTCCGGTGAGCGCCCAGCACTCCCGGGAGAACAGGTCGTCGGCGCCGTTCTGCAGCACCTCGTGGACGAGGCGACTCACCCCGTGCGGGGAGAGCGGTGCCAGGTTGAGCGGCCGCGAGCCGTGCCGCTCGGCCAGCCTGCGGAACTCGCCCGCCTGCGCGGGCAGTTCCTCGGGCCGGTAGGCGACCACGATCAGGATCGGCAGATCGCCGGCCCGCAGCGCGAACGAGCTCAGCCAGGACAGCGACTCGTCGTCCGCCCAGTGCGCGTCGTCGACGATGAGCACGATGGGCGCGTGCTGGACGGCGAACCGGGTCACCAGCCAGTCGAGGCCGTCCCGGACGCCCTGCGGGTCGGGCGAGCCGCCGCTGCGGTCGGCGACCAGGCCGACGGCGGGCGCCACGATGTCGTACCAGGTGCCGAGTATCCGCCGGTGTTCCTCCTCCCCGGCGGCCGCGAGCACGGGCTGGACGAGCTGGCGCACGACGTGGAAGGCCACGCCCTGCTCCTGCTCGCCGCCCCGGGCCGTCAGCAAGGTGCAGCCCCGCACGGCGGCGTCTCTGCGCAACTCGGCGACCAGGGTGGTCTTGCCGAGACCCGCCGCCCCGGAGATCGCCAGCAGGCCGCCGGATGGAGCGGCCGCCTCCACGTCACCCCGCGTCCCGCACAAGTCGTCCAACATGCCGTGAATCAACAGGAGTTCATTGTCCCGCTCAAACAGTCGCCTGCGCGTACCACTGGTCCGCCGGCCTCTGGTGTCCGCCACAACCGTCCCCTTTTGGCAGTAGGGCCGAGCCTACGCTTTCGGACACGCACCGTGACACCGATGTGACCGTCTTGCAAAGTCGGCTTGACTAACTTTCTTGGATCTGCTCGGTGTTGACGCGCCCGCAGGGGGCGCACGGCAACGGTCCGCACGCGGCTTGTGGAGTGCCGGTCAGCGGCGCACTATGTGGTTTCCGGACAGCAGCTCCGCCCAAGGCTGCTCACACATCGGAGCGCAGGAGGCGGAGCGATGATGTCCCCAGGAACCCCGCGTCGGCCCGAGTCGCGCACCGGGCTGGTCGACATCCCCTTCCCCGCGCGATGCCATCCGCGCCACGCGGTGGCGCGTCAGCACACGCTCGACTGGCTTCACCAGTTCGGGATGCTTTCCGGCCAGCATGCGACGGACGAGTACGACGCGATGGGGCTCGAACGTCTGATGGCGTACTTCTATCCGGACGCCACGGATTCCGATCTCGCGCTGGCGACCGATCTCAATGCCTGGTTCTTCGTCTTCGACGACCAGTTCGACGGCCCGATCGGGCGGCAGCCCGACGCCGTCGCCCGGCAGATCGACACCATGCTGCGCACGATGACCGACCAGGGGCCGGCCCCGGGCGACCCCAGCAACCATCTCGCCGACACGCTCGCCCAGTTGTGGCGCCGCCTGAGCGAGGGCACCCCGCTGCTGTGGCAGGCGCGCTTCCGCGACCACTGGCGCGACTATCTGACGGCGTACCACTGGGAGGCCCTCAACCGCACCCGTACGGGACTGCCGTCGCTGCCCGGATTCCTGCGCGGGCGCCGCGACTCCATCGGCGTACAGCCCTGTCTGGACCTCGTCGAGCGCTGCGGCCGCTACACGCTGCCCGTGGAGCTGCACAGCGGCAGCCCGCTCGCCGAGATGCGGTGGATCACCGCCGATGTGGTGATCTTCGTGAACGACATCGTGTCCGTGGACAAGGAGCTGGCCGCCGGGGACGTCAACAACAGCGTCATCATCCTGCACAAGGGCTCCGGCCTCTCCGTGGAGCGCGCCGCCCGCGAGGTCGCCCGGCTCGCCAACTCCCGTGTGGCGCACTTCCAGACGCTGGCAGCCGAGCTGACGGCCGCGCTCGCGGGGTCGGGCGTCTCCGACCGGCTGCGCGCGCATGTCGACGACTACGTGCAGGGCATGCGGGCGCTGATGAGCGGCAATCTGGCCTGGTCGCGTACGACGGCGCGCTACAACGAGGCGGGCATCGAGGCCGCGACGCGGGGCCAGCGGCCGTGGGCCCATCTCTTCGAGGAGGCGGACGCGCTGGACGCCTGATCGGTCACGGGCGCTACGCCGGCACCCGGTGGCGCTGCTGGTGGCGGGCGACGCGGGCGCGGTTGCCGCAGGACGGCTTGCACCACTCCTGGCGCGGATGCTCCTTGAGGAAGTACCGCACACAGCGCGGGCCGTGGCAGGCCCGCAGCTTCTCGCGATCGGGCCCGGCCAGGAACTCGACGGCGGCCCGGGCGAGCCCGGCACACAGCACCGTGACCGCGTCCGGCACCGCGTCGGCGCGGCGCTCCAGGTACGGGTCGGCGCCCTCGGGCCACTCCAGCCGGGGCACGGTGGGCACGGCCGCGGCGGCGCGGTTCACCAGATCGAGGGCCGCCTCGACGGGCGGCAGCCGGTCGGCGTCGGCGGAGCTGGGCGGTCCGGGCCGTACCGCGTGGGCGAGCAGGGCGCGCACGGCGGCCCGCAGCGCGCGCACCGAGGCCAGGGCCGCGTCGTCCGCGACGAAGCCCTCGGCGCCGGGCGCGGCCGCGTGCTCGCGCGCCCAGCGGGTCAGCCCCTCGGCTCCGTCGAGGTCGTCGGCGACGCCCCCGTGTCCGTCGTGCCGGATCGTGAGGGCGAGGTCGAGGACGAGGGAGTGGTCGGCCATGTGTCTCATGGTAACCAGGACCACGATCGTCGGACACGGGCACACCGGGCACGGGGCATGGGCATGCCGGGCCGCACCCACGGATACGGGTGCGCCCGGCTTCTCCTGTCGCCGCCCGCCGCTCAGGTCAGGTCGAACTCGCCGTCCCGCGCGTTCAGTACGAAGGCGCGCCACTCGGCC
This sequence comes from Streptomyces sp. CBMA152, assembly GCF_014596475.1. Classification (GTDB taxonomy): domain Bacteria; phylum Actinomycetota; class Actinomycetes; order Streptomycetales; family Streptomycetaceae; genus Streptomyces. The sequence goes on from NZ_MECJ01000027.1 coordinate 22,208, forward strand.
GGGCTGAAGATCAGCGACGGACTGGTGGGGCTGCCGCCGTTGCGCATCGCGATGAACCCCTCGACGAAGGCGATCTGGACGTCTCCCATCCCCTGACTGCTCGACCTCCAGTCGGCGTTGCTGAGATCGAGCTCCGGCTTGTCCCAACCCACAAGGGTCTGCTGGGTGGTGCTCTCGGCCACGTCCCTGCTCCTCCCGGTTCCCTGTCGTCCGGGGCCAGACTAGCGATCGTGTCCGGTGACGGACAGGCCACGGAAGGAGTACCGCGCCGCGTCCACGTCGACGGCCGAACAGGGCCCCTGAGCCCGGCTAGCGATCCGGCCGCTCCGCCCCGACCAGCCACATGGCGAAGAACTGCGAACCGCCGCCATAAGCGTGTCCCAGCGCCTTGCGCGCCCCCTCGACCTGATGCTCCCCCGCCCGCCCCCGCACCTGGAGGGCCGCCTCGGCGAAGCGGATCATGCCGGAGGCCCCGATGGGGTTGGTGGAGAGGACCCCGCCGGAGGGGTTGACGGGCAGATCGCCGTCGAGCTCGGTGACCCCGGACTCGGTGAGCTTCCAGCCCTCCCCCTCCGCCGCGAACCCCAGGTTCTCCAGCCACATCGGCTCGTACCAGGAGAACGGCACATACATCTCGACGGCGTCGATCTCCCTTCGCGGGTCGGCGATCTGGGCCTGACGGTAGACATCGGCGGCGCAGTCCTTGCCCGCGCGCGGCGAGACGAAGTCCTTGCCGGCGAACATGGTCGGCTCGCTGCGCATCGCCCCGCCGTGCACCCAGGCGGGCGCATGCGGCGAACGGGCCGCACCCGTACGGTCGGTGAGGACCATCGCGCACGCCCCGTCCGACGACGGGCAGGTCTCCGAATACCGGATCGGGTCCCAGAGCATCGGCGATGCCTGGACCTTCTCCAGGGTGATGTCGTGCTCGTGCAGATGCGCGTACGGGTTCAGAAGCGCGTTGCGCCGGTCCTTGTAGGCGACAAGCGAGCCGACCGTGTCGGGCGCGCCGGTGCGCCGCATGTACGCACGGACGTGCGGCGCGAAGAAGCCGCCCGCCCCGGCGAGCAGCGGCTGCTGGAAGGGGACCGGCAGCGACAGGCCCCACATGGCGTTGGACTCGGACTGCTTCTCGAAGGCCAGGGTCAGGACCGTGCGGTGGACCCGCGCGGCCACCAGATTGGCGGCGACCAGCGCGGTGGAGCCGCCGACCGAGCCCGCGGTGTGCACCCGCAGCATCGGTTTGCCGACCGCACCGAGCGCGTCGGCGAGGTACAGCTCGGGCATCATCAGCCCCTCGAAGAAGTCGGGGGCCTTGCCGATGACGACGGCGTCGATGTCGCTCCACGTCAACTCGGCCTCTTCCAGGGCGCGTTGGGCGGCCTCCCGGACCAACCCAGCAATGGAGACGTCCCGGCGGGCGGCGACGTGCTTGGTCTGGCCGATCCCGACGACGGCCACGGGCTCCTTACCAACGACGCTCATGACGGTTCCCCCTCCAGGACGGCGACGAGGTTCTGCTGGAGGCACGGCCCGGAGGTGGCATGGGCCAGTGCCCGGTCGGACTCGCCCCGGTGGATCCGGGCGGCCGCCTCACCGATCCGTACGAGACCCGCGGCCATCACCGGGTTCGCCGCGAGCGCTCCCCCGGACGGGTTGACGCGTACGTCGGCGCCGAGCCGCAGCGCCTTGCGCAGCACGACTTCCTGGGAAGTGAAGGGTGCATGCAACTCAGCGGTGTCCACCGGCCGTTCGAAAGCTCCGGCGCGCTCGGCCGCGAGCCGGGTGGACGGCGAGTCGGTGAGGTCGCGCACCCCCAGGGAGTGCGCCTCGATGCGGTGGTCCATGCCCCGGATCCAGGCGGGCCGCGCGCACAGACCGCGTGCCACGTCCCCGGCGGCGAGGATCACGGCGGCGGCCCCGTCACCGACCGGCGGACAGTCGCCGGTACGCAGCGGATGCACGAGGTAGTCCCCCTGCGGACGCGAACCACGCACCTGGGCATGGGAGTTGGCGCCGGCGTCGGAGCGGCTACGGGCCGCGATCCCGGCCAAGGCGACCTCGTCCGTATCGCCCGCGTCGATCAGAGCTTGCGCCTGGAGGGCGGCGAGCGCGACCGAGTCGGGCCACAGGGGTGCGAGGTAGTACGGGTCGAGCTGCCGGGTCAGTACGTCGCGGACCTCGCCGGGCGAGGACTTCCCGTACGCGTAGACGAGCGCGGTGTCCGCCTCGCCGGTGAGGATCTTCACCCAGGCCTCGTAGAGCGCCCAGGCGCCGTCCATCTCGACATGCGACTCGGCGATCGGCGGCCAGGCGCCGACCCCGTCGAGCGCCATCGTGAACGAGAAGGCCCGGCCCGCGAGATAGTCCGAGGAGCCCGAGCAGGTGAACCCGATGTCGCTGGTCTTCAGGCCGGTCGCGTCCAGGACCTGGTGCAGCACCGGCATCAGCATCTCGACCTCGGAGAGCTCGTCCGTGCGGCGCCGGTGGTCGGTCTGCGCGAAGGCGACGACGGCGACGTCCCTGGCCGGATCCATCAGATCAGCTCCTTGTACGTGTCGTAGTCGGCGTCCGGCTCGCCCGTGGGCCGGTAGTGGTCGGGGTAGCGCCCGCCCTCGCTCCACACCGGCTCGACGCGCAGCCCCATCCGCACCTGGTCGTACGGGATGCCGCCGATCCGGCCGTGCAGCGCGAGGTCGGCGCCGTCGAGCGCGATGTGCGCGTACACGTACGGCACTTCAATGTCGAGATTCTTCGCCTTGATGTTGACGATGCAGTACGTGGTGACCGTGCCGGCCGGTCCCACCTCGACCCGCTCTTCGGTGGCGACGCCGCAGGTGGGGCAGGCGCCCCGGGGCGGCACGTACACCTTGCGGCACACGGGACACCGCTCACCGACCGCCCGCCGCTCGGCGAGCGCGTTGATGTACCCGGTCTGGGCGCGGCCGGGGCTGTAGGTGTAGTCGAGCCGGGCGGGGGCGACGATCTGGGTGACGGGATCGGTGAACTCACCGCTGTGCGGCGAGGGTTGGTCCACGGGTTCACTCTCGTACGGCACGAAGCAGGCGATGTCGGTGATCGCGCCACTGCGTTCCGGCGCCCAGCGCACCTTGACCCGCATCCCGCTCCGCACGGCGTCGGGTCCGGGCGCGTCCAGAACGTGCAGCAGCGCGGTGTCGGCCCCGTCGAGCCGGACCAGGACCCAGGCGAAGGGGGTGCCAAGGGGCTGGTCGCGGCGCGGCGACGGGTTCCAGGCCCAGGTGGAGACGGTCCCGGTATCGGCGACCTCGACGAGCTCGCGGATCTCCTCGGCGGTGACGGGGTCGTACTCGACGGGCGGGACGAGGGTCCGACCGTCACTGGTCTTCACTCCGAGAAGAACGCGCTCGCGCAGCCCGGTCAGAAAGGCGCTCTGAACCGGCCCGAGAGAGCGGGTAAAGGGAAACTCGACGACGAGCGGTGCTTTGAGGACTTCAGGCATCGAGGGCGTGCCTCCTTCGGAGGTCGGGCTTGCAAGGGCGGGGGGCACCTGACTGGCATCGACCCGGTGCACCCCCTAAGGGGCGCGGGGAACTGCGCGACAAGCCCCCACCGGCCCGCAGGTTCCAACCAGCCCATGCCGCGCGGCGGCAGCTACACGCGCCGATACACCGGCGCACGCTTCTCGGCGAAGGCGCGAGCGCCTTCCTTGGCATCCGCCGTGTCGAACACCGGCCAGCCGCGTTTCAGCTCGGCGGCGAGCCCATCCGTCTCGGTCATCTCCGCGCTCTCGTACACCGACGCCTTGACCGCCTCGACGGCGAGCGGGCCGCAGGCGTTGATCTGCTCGGCGATCTCCAGCGCCGTATCGAGCGCGCTGCCGTCGGGCACCACGCGGCCGACGAGCCCGATGTCCCGCGCCTCGGCCGCGCTGTACGGGCGCCCGGTGAGCAGCATCTCCAGCGCGTGTGTACGCGGAATCTGACGCTGGAGCCGTACGGTCGAGCCGCCGATCGGGAACAGGCCGCGTCGGACCTCAAAGAGCCCGAAGACCGCGCTCTCCCCGGCGACCCGGATGTCGGTTCCCTGAAGGATCTCCGTACCGCCCGCCACACAAGCACCCTCGACCGCCGCGATCACGGGTTTGCGCGGACGGTGATGGCGCAGCATCGCCTTCCAGTGCAGGTCGGGGTCGGCCTTGAGCCGGTCGCGGTACTGCTCGCCCTCCATCCCCCGCCCCGCGAGCGCCTTGAGGTCCATGCCCGCGCAGAACGCGCCGCCCGCGCCGGTGAGGACGATGGAGCGGACCGCGTCGTCGGCGTCGGCCTCCAGCCATCCGTCGTAGAGGCCGACCAGCATGGCGAGCGAGAGCGCGTTCTTGGCCTGCGGCCGGTTGAGGGTGAGTACGAGTGTGGCGCCTTCGCGGCGCACGGCGAGGTGTTCGGTGCCACCCATGGGCGTGCCTCCCGTCATCGGACTGGAACAGGTTGCAGGAGCCGGGGGCCCAGTACAAGAGTTTTCTGACAGTCAGTCAGATTCTTTCGCCGGGGACCCTTCCCAGTTGCGGTCGGCTCTGCTCTGATGACGGCCACACGGGATGACGCCGGGGTCAGGAGGAGCGGTGGAGTACAACCTTGCCGACCTGTTCGAGTCGGTCGTCGACGTGGTCCCCGACCGCGAGGCCCTGCTGTACGTCGACCACCCCGGCACGGGCGCGGAGCGCCGTGTGACCTATGCGCAGCTCGACGCGGCGGCCAACCGGATCGCCCACCATCTGCTCGACAGCGACATCCGCCCGGGCGAACATCTGGGGCTGCACCTCTACAACGGCGTCGAATACCTCCAGACGGTCCTCGGCTGCCTCAAGGCCCGAGTGGTGCCGGTCAACGTCAACTATCGCTATGTCGAAGAGGAGTTGGTCTACCTCTACCGCGACGCGGACCTGGCGGCACTGGTCTTCGACGCCGAGTTCACCGAGCGGGTCGCGGGCGCGCTGCCGCACACCGAGAAGCTGCGCCATCTCATACGGGTCGGACAGCCGCCCGAGGAAGCGCCCGCGCTCGACGCCGTACCGTTCGCCGAGGCCGAGGCCGCCGGTTCCGCCGAGCGCGGCTTCGCACCCAGATCGGCCGACGACCTCTTCATCATCTACACCGGCGGCACCACCGGCATGCCCAAGGGCGTGATGTGGCGCCAGGAGGATCTGTTCTTCTCCGGGTTGGGCGGCGGCGCCCCGACCGGCGAGCCCGTCGGGCGGCCGGAGGAGCTGGCGGAGCGGGTCGCGGCCGGCGGCGAGGGCATCACCTTCTTCCCCACTCCCCCGCTGATGCACGGCACCTCCACCCTCACCGCCTTCATCGGCTTCAACTTCGGTCAACGCGTGGTCATCCACCGTAAGTTCGTGCCCGAGGAAGTTCTGCGTACGATCGAAAAAGAGCGGGTCACCAGTGTCTCGCTGGTCGGCGACGCGATGCTGCGGCCGCTGATCGACGCGCTGAGCGGCCCCATGAAGGGCACCGACTGCTCGTCCGTGTTCAGCGTCTCCTCCTCCGGCGCGATCATGTCGGAGACGGTCCGCGCCCAGTTCAGCGCACTGGTCCCGAACGCGATGCTGCTCAACAACTTCGGCTCGTCCGAGTCCGGCTTCAACGGTACGGCGACCGACGACTCCGGCCCCGACAAGGGCTTCAGGCTGCGCGTCAACTCCCGTACGGCGGTGGTCGACCCGGCCACGTACGAGCCGGTGAAGCCCGGCGAGCCGGGCCGTATCGCCCAGCGCGGTCACGTACCGCTCGGCTACTACAACGACCCCGCCAAGACCGCCGACACGTTCTTCCAGAAGGACGGCGAGCGCTGGGTGCTGCTCGGCGACATGGCCACGGTCGACGAAGAGGGCATCGTCACGGTTCTCGGCCGGGGCTCGCAGTGCATCAACACGGGCGGCGAGAAGGTGTATCCGGAGGAGGTCGAGCAGGCGCTCAAGTCCCATCCGGATGTGTACGACGCGCTGGTCGCCGGGGTGCCGGACGCGAAGTGGGGCAACCATGTGGCGGCGGTGGTGCAGCTGCGCGAGGGCGCCGGGACGCCGTCCCTCGACGACATCCAGAGCCACTGCCGGACCCGGCTCGCGGGTTACAAGGTGCCGCGCCAGCTGGTGATCGCGCCCAGCATCCAGCGCTCGCCCAGCGGCAAGGCCGACTACCGCTGGGCCCGGGCGGTGGCGGCGGAGTCGGCGACGGGGTGACGGACGGCGGTGCCGGGTTGTCAGATGCCGAACTCCCGTATCTCCGCGAGGAATTCGTCCGGCCGCTCGGCGTGGACCGAGTGGCCAGCGTCGATCGTGACGAGCCGGGCACCGGGGATGCGGGCGGCCATCTCGGCTATCACCTTCTGGTCGATGTGACTGTCCGGGCCGCCCGCGACGAGCAGGGTCGGGGTGGTCAGGGTCGCGTAGCCCTCGTACCAGGCGGGATCGGGGTCGTTCAGCTGGGCGTTGATGTCGGCGATGATCGCCCAGTCGAAGGAGAGCTCTCCTTCCGGCCGCGCCACGAACCCGCGCCTCGGCACGATGGGGATCAGCGGCGGGCACTCCTCCAGGACCAGCCGCCCGATCAGCCCGGGCGCGTTCTCGGCGAGCAGCACGCAGGCGGCGGCCCCCATGGAGTGGCCCACCACATCGGCACCGGCCAGCCCCAGGGCTTCGATGAAGCCGCGCAGATCGTCGCGGAACCCCTCGAACGAGTAGCTGCCGGGCCAGTCGCTGAGGCCGTGGCCGCGCAGGTCGAGGGCGTACACGCGACGCGTCGCCGCGAGTGCTTCGGCGGTCCGGGTCCAGTCGGCGCCGGTGCCGCCACGGCCGTGCACGAGGACGACGGGCGGCGCGGACTCCTCGCCCCAGACGCGGTACGCGAGCCGGATCCCCGACGCGGTCCGCACGCTGCGGACGCCGTCGACGAGCTCGGTCCCGTCATCCGAAATCTCGTCCTGCGCGGTCTCGTCATGCGTCGTGAACTCAGGCATACCGAAGATCCTCACAGCCCGTGGTGATCTCGCCAAGGGATTTCGCCGAGAGCGCGCACGGCGACGCGCGAAGCGGGTTGTCCACAGGTCTTGACGGTCCGGCCGGATGGCTGGATTACTGATTCCGAGAGGATCGACCGAATGATCGGTCGTCCGATTCGTACGGAGTGATGACGGGAGCGGTCCATGGCGGCACCTCTGCTGGACGCGGCGGAACGGCTGAGCAGGCCGGAGCTCGAAGCCCTGCAGCTCGACCGGCTGCGGGCCTCGCTGCGCCATGCGTACGAGCATGTGGGCTTCTACCGGGAGGCGTTCGACAAGGCGGGGATACGGCCCGAGGACTGCCGCTCGCTCGCCGATCTGGCCCGCTTCCCCTTCACCGCCAAGGCGGATCTGCGCGACCACTACCCCTTCGGGATGTTCGCCGTCCCCGAGGAGCAGATCCGGCGCGTGCATGCCTCCAGCGGGACGACCGGCCGCCCGACCGTCGTCGGCTACACCGAGCGGGATCTGGACACCTGGGCCGACGTGGTGGCCCGCTCGATCCGCGCGGCGGGCGGCAGGCCGGGCCACAAGGTCCATATCGCGTACGGATACGGGCTGTTCACGGGCGGCCTGGGGGCGCATTACGGTGCCGAGCGGCTCGGCTGCACGGTGATCCCGGCGTCCGGCGGCATGACGGCCCGCCAGGTCCAGCTGATCCAGGACTTCCGCCCCGAGATCATCATGGTGACCCCGTCGTACATGCTGACGCTCCTCGACGAGTTCGAGCGCCAGGGCGTCGATCCCCGGACGACCTCGCTGAAGATCGGCACCTTCGGGGCCGAGCCGTGGACGGAGGAGATGCGCCGCGAGATCGAGGAGCGGTTCGCCATCGACGCGGTCGACATCTACGGCCTGTCCGAGGTCATCGGGCCCGGTGTGGCGCAGGAGTGCGTGGAGACCAAGGACGGGCTGCACATCTGGGAGGACCACTTCTACCCGGAGATCGTCGACCCGCTCACCGGCGAGGTGCTGCCCGAGGGCGAGCGGGGCGAGCTGGTCTTCACCTCGCTCACCAAGGAGGCCATGCCCGTGATCCGGTACCGGACGCGGGACCTGACCCGGCTGCTGCCCGGTACGGCGCGGGTGTTCCGGCGGATGGAGAAGGTGACCGGCCGCAGCGACGACCTGGTGATCCTGCGCGGGGTCAACCTCTTCCCCACCCAGATCGAGGAGATCGTGCTGCGCACACCCGGCGTCGCCCCGCACTTCCAGCTGCGGCTCACCCGGGAGGGCAGGCTCGACGCGCTCACCGTACGGGTGGAGGCGCGCGCGGACACGGCGCCCGAGCAGCGAGAGGCGGCCGCCGCCTCGATCGCCTCGGCGGTCAAGGACGGCATCGGAGTCTCGGTCGGGGTCGAGGTCGTCGACCCGGAGACGATCGAGCGGTCGGTGGGCAAGTTCAAGCGGATCGTGGATCTGCGGAACGGTCCGGCTACTCACGGCTGACGATCTTCCCCTGGGGCGGGCGGTGGTGCCGGTCGGCCTGTTGACAGGTGTGCGCCCGGGCTGAATGAGTGGCTGCGGTACGACGTATGTCATGAGCAACCACCAGTGTCACCCGCCCATTTGGGAGGAACGTTGGCTCTCCGCACGCGCACAGGAACACGTACACGTACACGCACACGTACGACGGCCCGGGTCAGACGGCTCGCGCTCGCCGGGATCGCCCTGTTCACCGTCGCCGCCTCGCTCTCCCCGGCGGCCGCCGCCGAGAACCGGGGCCGCGATCACCACCCCTCGGGCGGCGGCCTGTCCGCCGTCATCCGCTACACCGAGTACGGCATCCCGCACATCGTCGCCAAGGACTACGCGGACCTCGGCTTCGGCACCGGCTACGCCCAGGCGGCCGACCAGGTGTGCACCCTCGCGGACGGGTTCGTCACGGTCCGCGGGGAGCGGTCGCGGTGGTTCGGCGCGGACGGCGTGACCGACGGCTCGCTCTCCTCGGCCAGCAAGAACCTCTCAAGCGACCTGTATTTCAAGGGCGTCAGGGACTCACACGTCGTCGAGAAGCTGCTCGCGACCCGCGCGCCCGCCGGGCCGAGCGCGCAGTCGAAGGAGCTGATGCGCGGCTGGGCGGCGGGCTACAACGCCTGGCTGAAGCAGAACCGGATCACCGACCCGGCCTGCAAGGGTGCGCGCTGGGTCCGTCCGGTGACGATCACCGACGTGGCCGCGCACGGCTTCGCGATTTCTGTGCTCGGCGGGCAGGGGCGCGGCGTCGACGGCATCACGGCCGCGCAGCCACCGACCGCCGCCACGCCGACCACCGCCCCGGACCCGGCCGGCAGCGCCAAGGCGGCCAGTGAGCTGTTCGCCCAGGACCAGGCCGACATGGGCTCCAACGCGGTCGCGTTCAGCGGCGCCGCCACGGCGAACGGACGCGGGCTGCTCCTCGGCAACCCGCACTACCCCTGGCACGGCGGGCGCCGCTTCTGGCAGATGCAGCAGACCATCCCGGGCGAGCTGAACGTCTCGGGCGGGGCCCTGCTCGGCACCGCGACGGTGAGCATCGGCTTCAACGACAAGGTGGCCTGGAGCCACACCGTCGCGACCGGCGTCACGCTCAACCTCCACCAGCTGAGCCTCGACCCGGCGGACCCGACCGCGTATCTCGTCGACGGCAAGCCCGAGCACATGACCCGGCGTACGGTGACCGTTCCGGTGAAGGACGGCGCGACCGTCACGCGTACGCAGTGGTGGACCCGGTACGGCCCGATCGTCAGCAACCTCGGCCCCTCGCTGCCGCTTCCGTGGACCAGGACCACGGCGTTCGCGCTCAACGACCCCAACGCGCTGAATCTGCGCGCCGACACAGCTCTCGGCTTCGCGAAGGCGCGCAGCACCGCCGACATGTCCAAGGCGCTCGGCCGCACCCAGGACCTGCCGTGGGTGAACACGATCGCCGCCGACGCCTCGGGGCACTCCCTGTTCACCCAGTCCCAGGTCCTCCCGCGCATCACCGACAAGCTGGCCGCGCGCTGCTCGACCCCACTCGGCAAGGCGCTCTACCCGGCGTCGGGCGTCGCGGTCCTGGACGGCTCGCGCGGTGACTGCGCGCTCGGCTCAGACCCGGACGCCGTGCAGCCCGGGGTGTTCGGGCCCGCCAAGATGCCGGTGCTCAAGGACGCCGCGTACGCCGAGAACTCCAACGACAGCGCCTGGCTGACCAACACCGACCACCCGCTGACCGGCTACGAGCGCGTCTTCGGCACCATCGGCACGCCTCGCTCGCTGCGTACGCGCGGCGCCGTCGAGGACGTGTCGGCGATGGCGGCGAAGGGCGAGCTGACGGTCGCCGATCTCCAGCGGCAGGAGTTCGCCGACCGGGCGCCCGCCGGAAACCTGACGGCGGCCGACACGGCGAAGGCCTGCACGGCCCTGCCCGGCGGTACTGCAACGAACAGCAGCGGCACGGCAGTTGATGTCTCGTCGGCGTGCGCGGTGCTGGCCAAGTGGGACCGTACGGTCGACTCCACGAGCCGGGGAGCGCTGCTCTTCGACCGCTACTGGCGCAAGCTGACCGCGACCGTACCGGCGGCCGAGCTGTGGAAGGTACCGTTCTCCGCCGCCGATCCGGTCCGCACGCCCAACACGCTCAACACCGCATCACCGGGCGTCGCGCGCGCCCTGGCCGACGCCGTCACCGAGCTGCGCACGGCGGGCATCCCGCTGGACTCGGCCCTGGGCGAGCACCAGTACGTCGTACGGAACGGGAAGCGCATCCCGCTGTCCGGCGGCACGGAAGGGCTCGGCATCTGGAACAAGGTCGAAGGCATCTGGGACCCGACGGCCGGCTACACCGAGGTGGCCACCGGCTCCAGCCACATCCAGGCGGTCGGCTGGAACGGCAGCAGCTGCCCCATGGCCCGCACGCTCCTCACCTACTCCCAGTCCGAGAACCCCAACTCCCCGCACTACAGCGACCAGACGAAGCTCTACTCGGCCAAGCGCTGGGTGACGTCCCGCTTCTGCGAACGCGACATCCTCGCCTCGCCCGCACTGCGGGTGGTACGCGTGCACGAGCACCACTGACGAGAGGCGCGGCCCGCCGCCACACGGCGGGCCGCATCGCCCCGTCACACGGCTACATGCCCGAGCTTGTCGGGGTTGAGCACCGAGTAGATCCCGTGGATGCGGCCCTCGCGGACGTCGAGGGAGGTGAGCTGGGAGCGGTCGTCGAGGGTGGTGTACAGCGCGGGGGCGCCGTTGATGTGCAGGATGCGGGTCGCTTCGACCCCGTACTTCTTGAGCAGACCGGTGAGGAACGCGAGGACCTTGGCGCGGCCGAGGACCGGGCGCAGGGCGGCGCGGACCTTGCCGCCGCCGTCGTTCCAGGCGACGACGTCCTCGCTCAGCAGCTCGGTGAGCCCGGCGAGATCGCCGTTCTGGGCCGCCGCCAGGAAGCGGGTGAACAGCTTCTCGTGGTCCTCGTCGGCGGGCTTGAAGCGCTCGCGCCCGGCGGCCAGATGCTGTCCGGCCCGGCGGAACATCTGACGGCAGTTGGCGACGGTCACGCCGAGGATGTCGGCGATCTCCTCGTACGGCAGCTCGAACGCCTCGCGCAGCACGAACACGGCCCGCTCAGGCGGTGTCAGACGCTCCATCAGATGCACGGTGGCGAACGCGACCGTGTCGCGCAGCTCGGCCGTGTCCATCGGCCCGAGCGCGTCGGTGGCGACCGGCTCGGGCAGCCAGGGGCCGGTATACGCCTCACGGGTCACACGCGCCGAGCGCAGCTGGTCGAGGGCGAGCCGCGAGACCACTTTGATCAGGAACGCGCGCGGCTCCCGGATCTCCTCGTGATCGACGCCCCGCCAGCGCAGATAGGCGTCCTGGACGACGTCCTCCGCGTCCCACATGGAGCCGAGAAAACGATAGGCGAGCCCGAGCAGCAGCGGCCGGTACCGCTCGAACTCCGCGGCGGGATCCCCTGGCCGTTCCGGTGCCGCGTTCTCCTGGTGCGCGGGTCCTGCCATCGTGCGTGTCCTCTCCCCTGTACCGGCCACCGGCATCAGATCGCCGCGGCCGCCGGGCCATTCAACTCGACGGCGAAGCCGCTGCGCCAGGAGGTGTGACGCGGCCGCCAGTCCAGGCTGAGCTGGGCACGGGCGTTGTCGGCGCCGCGCAGCCGGGTCATGTACGACACGCCCCAGCTTCCGGCGACCAGCCGCGCGACGAAGGTGGGCAGGCGCTTGGGCGCGGGAGCGCCGAGCAGCCGGGCGACCTCGGGCACCCAGGTGCTCATCGGGGCCGGGTCGTCGTCGACGACGTTGAGGGCACCGGTCACGCTCCGGTCCAGGGCCGCGACCACAGCCGTGGCGGCGTCATGCGCGTGCGTGAAGGAGAAGACGGCCGGACCGCCGCCGACCAGCGGGAACCTGCCGTCCTTGATCTGACGCGTGAACTGCCCGTCGGTGTCGAACGCCGAACCCGGCCCGTAGAGGTGCCCGAAGCGCAGCACCAGACCGCCCGCGTCCCGGGTGCGCAGCTCCAACTCGCGCAGCGCGTCCAGCGAGCGCCGGAACTGCTTGGGCGGCGCCTGCCACAGCGGAGTGTCCTCGTTGGCGAGCCCGTCGCCGTCCGGGTCGTACGCGAAGGCGACGCTCTGCGAGACGATCCGCCGCACGCCCGCGTGCCGGGCCGCCTCGACGAGATTGCGGGTGCCCTCGGTGCGCAGCCGGTCGGTGAGGGCGAACTCCTTCGGCATCTTACGGGGGTTGAGCTCGGCCGGGATGGCCGTGAGGAGATGGACGACGGCGTCCGGGGCGGCTTCGCGCACCGCCCGGTCGAGGGCCGCGGCGTCGAGGGCGTCGGCGACGACCGCCTTCGCCCCCGCCCGCTCCAGGGCCGCGGCCCGCCCGGTCGAGCGGGACAGGCCGATGACGTCGTGGCCGACCGAGGAGAGCAGCGGCACGAGGGCACGCCCGATGACTCCGGTGGCTCCGGCGACGAGAACACGCATGGGGTTCCTCCTGATGTCCGTCCCCCGGGAACGGATTCGCTGCCCCGGGGGTGTGTCGGCATCAGGACGGGCGAGGCCCACCGCGCGTGACAGTCGCGCGATGTGACCTGGGCCACAGGCCGGAATGGCCCGTCACATCGCCCGCTCGTGCCCCTCCCAGTACGGCTCGCGCAGCCGTCGTTTGTAGAGCTTGCCGTTGGGGTCGCGCGGCATCGCGGCGATGAAGTCGACCGACCTCGGCCGCTTGAAGCCCGCGAGCCGCTGTTCGCAGTGGGCGAGTATCGCGGCGGCGAGCGCAGGGCCGGGCTCGTGGCCGGGGGCGGGTTCGACGACCGCCTTGACCTCCTCGCCCCAGTCCGGATGCGGGATGCCGAACACGGCGGCGTCGGCGACGGCCGGGTGCGTGAGGAGCTCGGCCTCGATCTCGGCAGGATAGACATTCACCCCGCCCGAGATGATCATGTCGATCTTGCGGTCGCGCAGGAAGAGATAGCCGTCCTCGTCGAGGTACCCCAGATCTCCCACGGTGAAGAAGTCGCCGATACGGTTCTTCCGCGTCTTGCTCTCGTCCTTGTGGTAGCTGAAGCCGCCGGTCGACATCTTCATATAGACGGTGCCGAGTTGACCTGCGGGCAGCCGCTCACCGTCGTCGTCGAAGACCGCCAACTCGCTGATGGGCCACGCCTTGCCCACCGTGCCCGGCTTCTTCAGCCAGTCCTCGGCCGTGGCGAAGGCACCACCGCCCTCGCTCGCCGCGTAGTACTCCTCCACGCAGCTCCCCCACCACTCGATCATCGCCCGCTTGACGTGATCGGGGCAGGGAGCCGCGCCATGGATGGCGTGCCGCAGCGAGCCCACGTCGTACCGCGCACGCACCTCGGCGGGCAGCGAAAGCAGCCGATGGAACTGGGTCGGCACCATATGGGTGTGCGTACAGCCGTACGTGTCGATCAGGCGCAGCATCTCCTCCGGCGTCCACTTGTCCATCAGGACGAGCGGATGGCCGACGTGCAGCGACGCGCCCGCGAACTGCAGAACGGCCGTGTGGTAGAGCGGCGAGCAGACCAGATGGACATTGCCGTCGAACGGCTTGATGCCGAAGATGCCCAGGAAGCCGCCGAGATACGACTCCTCGGGGAGCTTGCCGGAGAGCGGGCGCCGGATGCCGCGCGGGCGGCCGGTGGTGCCCGAGGTGTAGTTCATCACCCAGCCGAGCGTGCGGCCGTCGGGCACCGACGCGGGCTGTCCGTCCAGGAGTTGGGCGTACGGACGGAACCCGGCCACCTCGCCCACCGCATAGCGGTGGCTGCCCGGCAACTTCGCCTCGTCGGCCGCCGCGGTCGCCGCGTCCGCGAACCGCTCGTGCGCGATCAGCACCTTGGCGCCGGAGTCCGCGACGATCCACGCGATCTCGGGCCCGACCAGATGGTGGTTGACGGGGACGAGATAGAAACCGGCCTGGGACGCAGCCAGATACGCGGTGAAGAACTCGACCCCGTTGGGCAGCACGACGGCGAACGCGTCACCCTGTTCGAGCCCGGCCGCGCGCAGCCCGTGGACCAACTGATTGACGGCGGCGTGCAGTCGGCCCGCCGTCCAGCCGACCCCGTCCGGGGCCGTCAGCACGACACGGTCCGGGTCGGCGGCGGCCTGCGCCCAGAACCCGTTGGGCGGCTGCTGGTCGGCGGTCATGCCCCACCCCTTCCGGCGATGCGGTTGATACGGTCCACGGCCTGCTCGAAGCCCCGCGTCAGCTCGTCGAAGACCTCCTGGACACTGCGCTCGGAGTTCATCCGGCCAACAATCTGGCCGACCGGCGTGCCGAGCAGCGGTCCGACCTCGTACTTCTGGATACGGGACAGCGCCTCCGCGACCAGCAGTCCCTGCAACGGCATCGGCAGCGTGCCGGGTCCGCTCGGGTCGTCCCAGGCGTCGGTCCACTCGGTGCGCAGCTGGCGCGCGGGCTTGCCGGTCAGCGCGCGCGAGCGGACGGTGTCGCCGGAGCCCGCCGCGAGCAGCTTCTGAGTGAGCGCGCGAGAGTGCAGATCGGCCTCGGTGGTGGTGAGCCAGAGCGAGCCGAGCCAGACGCCCTGCGCGCCGAGCGCGAGCCCGGCGGCCGCCTGGGCACCGCTGCCGATGCCCCCGGCGGCGAGCACGGGCAACGGGCCGACGGCCTCGACGACTTCGGGCACAAGCACCATGGAGGCGATCTCACCGGTGTGGCCGCCGGCTTCGTAGCCCTGCGCGACGACGATGTCGATGCCCGCGTCGGCGTGGTGGCGGGCGTGCTTGGCGCTGCCCGCGAGGGCCGCGACCAGGACACCGGCGCCATGGGCCCGCTCGACGACGTCGGCGGGCGGCGACCCCAGCGCGTTGGCGAGCAGTTTGATCGGATACTCGAAGGCGACATCGAGCTGGTTACGGGCGACCTGCTCCATCCAGCCCGTGATGCGCCAGCCGGACGCCTCGCCCACGGCGAGCTCGGGCACCCCGTGCTTGGCCAGAGTCTCCCGGACGAACTGCCGGTGCCCTTCCGGGATCATGGCCTCGACATCGGCCTCGCTGACGCCCTCCACCTTGCGCGCGGGCATCACGACGTCGAGCCCGTAGGGCAGTCCGTCGGTGCGGTCCTGCATCCAGTCGAGATCGCGCGCGAGGTCGTCGGGCGCGGTGTAGCGGACCGCGCCGAGCACCCCGAACCCACCGGCCCGGGTGATCGCGGCGGCCACCGCGGGAAAGGGCGTGAAACCGAAGATGGCGTGCTCGACTCCCAGTCTCCTGCTCAGCTCCGTCTGCATGGGGCGCAGGATGCCGCAGCGGGGGTGCCGAGGGAAGAGATTTTCTGATGCTGCGTCAGATAATTTACGTGGGAGTGGGGATCCGAGGTTGACCGTGCGGCGTGGTGGCAGTCCGATGCGGTCCCGCGTCACCTAAGGGGCGCGGGGAACTGCGCGACAAGCCACGCACGGTCCGCAGTCCGAGATTCGCGCTTCCAGCGGCTTAGGGTGGCGGCCATGGTCCGGGACGACGACACGGGGATGGCGCTGCGGCACGGCACCGCCGCAGAGGCCGGACTGCTACCGGAGCGACTGGCCGAGCTGGTCACGGAGGCCGAAGGGTTCCTCGGGCCGACGCCGACGCACCCGACGCACCCCTGGTACGCAGGCGCGGTAGTACTCGCCGGCCGAGGCCGGACGGTCGCGCTGCACCACGCCCTCGGCACGGCGGTGCGCTACTCGGCGTACGACGAGAAGACGGACACGGGCGTCGAGCTCCCGCCCGGGCGGCGGATCGCGATGGCCGAGGACACCATCTTCGACCTCGCGTCGCTCACCAAACTGTTCACGGCACTGCTCGCGGTACGACGGATCGAGCGCGGCGAGCTGGCCCTTGAGGACGAAGTGTCCGCGTATCTCCCGGAGTTCGGGGCGGCCGGTAAGCAGGACATCACCGTACGACAGCTGCTGACGCACACCTCCGGGCTGCGCGCCTGGCTTCCGCTGTACGACGAGCCGACGTACGAGGGGAAGGTGCGGCGGCTGCTGAACGACGCGCCGATCAGCCCGCCGGGCACCGCGTACCTCTACTCCGACCTCAATATGCTCGCGCTACAGCTGCTCTTGGAACGGATCAGCGGTCACCGTTTGGACACCCTGCTCCACGACGAGATCACTGCTCCGCTTCGGATGCACCGCACTCGCTACAACCCGCCCGCCTCCTGGCGGCCCCGGATCGCGGCCACCGAGGACGCCCGCAAGCCGTGGTCGGGCCTGGACCTGGGTCTGGTGTGGGGCGAGGTGCACGACGAGAACGCGTACGCGCTCGGCGGGGTCGCCGGGCACGCCGGGATCTTCTCCTGCGCCTGGGACCTGGCGGTCCTGGCCCGTATGCTCCTCGACGGCGGCGCCCACGGCCGTACGAGAATCCTCGGCGCCGATGCCACCGCCCTGCTCTTCACCGACTTCAACACCGCCTTCCCCGGCCACGCCCACGGCCTCGGCTTCGAACTCGACCAGCGCTGGTACATGGGCGCGCTCACCTCGCCGCGCACGGCAGGCCACACGGGGTTCACCGGCACCAGCATGGTCCTGGACCCGACCACCGATACGTTTCTGATCGTGCTCGCCAACTCCGTTCATCCGGTGAGGAGTTGGCGCTCTGGGTCGGCGCCTCGTGTGGCGCTGGCCGACGCGCTGGCGCGCGCGATCGCGCAGTAGGCGCGCCCTACAACCCCAGCACCGCCATCGCCGCGTTGTGGCCCGGGATGCCGCTGACCCCGCCGCCCCGCACCGCGCCCGCACCGCACAGCAGCACATTGGCGTGGGCCGTCTCCACGCCCCACCGGCCGGTGGAAACCTCCGCGTACGGGAACGCGAGTGCGCGGTGGAAGATGTTGCCGCCGGGCAGCCGCAGGTCCCGTTCCAGGTCGAGCGGAGTCTTCGCCTCGATGCAGGGCCGCCCCTGGGCGTCCGTGGCCAGGCAGTCGGCGATGGGCTCGGCCAGATGCGCGTCGAGCTGGGCCAGCGTCGCGGCAAGCAGTTCCTCGCGCGTCTTGTCGTTGTCGTCGGCGAACAGCCGCGCGGGGGTGTGCAGCCCGAAGAGGGTCAGGGTCTGGTAGCCGCGCGCCGCGAGGTCCGGGCCGAGGATGGAGGGGTCCGTGAGCGAGTGGCAGTAGATCTCGGACGGCGGTGCGGCGGGCAGCTGCCCGGACAGAGCCTGGGCGTACGCGGCCGCCAACTCGCCGTATCCCTCGCCGATGTGGAAGGTCCCGGCGAACGCCTCGCGCGGGTCGACAGCGGTGTCCCGGAGCCGGGGCAACCGCGTGAGCAGCATGTTCACCTTGAGCTGGGCGCCCTCGGCGGGCGGCGGGGCCACGTCGCCGGTGAGGGCGGCCAGCGCTTGCGGCGAGGCGTTCACCAGGACGTGCCGGGCCGCGACCGTGCCCTCGTCCGTCCCCGTACGGAAGTCCACCTCGGCCGCACTTCCGTCCGTGCGCAGCGCGGTCGCCTCGTGACCGGTGACGATCTCCGCGCCCGCCGCCCGCGCGGCATCGGCGAGCGCGTCCGTGAACGCCCCCATCCCGCCGACCGGAACGTCCCAGTCACCGGTGCCGCCGCCGATCACGTGGTACAGGAAGCAGCGGTTCTGGGCGAGCGAGGGGTCGTGGGCGTCGGCGAAGGTGCCGATCAGGGCGTCGGTGAGCACGACTCCGCGTACGAGGTCGTCCGTGAACCGCTCCTCCACCGCGACCCCGATCGGCTCCTCGAACAGCGCCCGCCAGGCCGCATCGTCACCGACGCGCTCCCGCAGGGCGGCGGCTGTCGGCAGCGGCTCGGTCAGGGTCGGGAAGACCCGCTCGGCGACCCGCCGGGTCATCCCGTAGAACTCCTCCCAGGCCGCGTACTCGGCATCGGAGCCGGTCAGCCGCCGGAACGCAGCGCGGGTGCGCTCCTCGCCGCCGCCGACAAGCAGGCCGGTGGGACGGCCGTCGCGGACGACGGGTGTGTACGAGGAGACGTTCCGCTTGCGGACGGCGAACCGCAGCCCCAGCTCGTCCACGATCTTCTGCGGCAGCAGCGAGACCAGATACGAGTAGCGCGAGAGCCGGGCGTCGACGCCCTCGAACGGGCGGGTCGACACGGCCGCGCCGCCCGTGTGGTCGAGGCGTTCCAGGACCAGGACCGACTGTCCGGCGCGGGCGAGATAGGCGGCCGCCACGAGGCCGTTGTGGCCCCCGCCGACGATCACGGTGTCATAGACCTGCTGTGCGGGCATGGCCCTTCCTAGCACGGGGTGATCGGCGGGGACCAGGGTGCGATCCCGCACTACAGGGCTGTACGTGGCGATCGGCGGCGGCCGGGGCGCGCGGCCACGCACCACGGATGTCCGGCGGCCAGGGCACAGGCGCCCCCGCTACCCCCGCCCCCCACTCCGCCGCAGCGCCGCCACCCGGCGGTACAGCTCGACCGCCTCGGTCCCGCGTCCCAGCTGCTCCAGGCAGTGCGCTTCTTCGTTCCGGCTGGCCAGGGCGTCCGGGTGAGCCGCGCCCAGGACGCGCTCGCGGGCGTCGGCCACCTGGCGGTAGGCGGTCAGCGCCTCGCTCCAGCGCCCGAGCCAGCCGAGCCCGACGGCGATCTCGCGGCGGCTGACCAGCGTGTCGGGATGGTCGCGGCCAAGGACTCGCTCGCGTACGGCCGCGACCTCCCGGGACTCGGCCAGGGCCTCCTCCCAGCGGGCCAGCCGCCCCAGGTTGACGCCCAGACCGTGCCGGGCGCGCAGTGTCTCGGGGTCGTCGGGCCCGTCGACGCGAGTACGGTCGTCGACGAGCACCCGATACAGCTCAAGCGCTTCAGCGCTGCGCCCGAGCCGGCCCAGGCTGATGCCGATCTCGTACCGGGTGGCGAGGGTGTCGCGGTGGTCCGGGCCGAGCATGGCCGTACGCGCCGAGGCGACCTCGCGATAGGTCTGCAACGCCTCGATCCACCGCCCCAACTGGCCGAGCGTATACGCGACTTCGTTCCGGCTGACCAAGGTGTCCGGGTGGCCGGGCCCGAGCACCCGCGCCCGGTCCTGCGCCACCTCTCGGGCCATACGGTACGAGTCCTCCAGGCGCCCCAGACTGCCCAGGTTGAAGGCGAGGTTGTGACGGCAGCGCAGGGTGGCCGGATGATCGGGACCCATCACGCGCTCCCGGTCGGCGAGCACCGACGCGTACACCTGGTGCGCCTCGAAATGCCGGCCGAGGCGGCCCAGGACGTACGCGGTCTCCTGGCGGGCGTCGAGGGTCGCCGGGTGGTCGGGGCCGAGCGTGCGGGCCCGGGCCTCGGCGACCCGTCCGAACTCGCGCAGGGCGTCGGCCGAGCGCCCGGTCCTGCCGAGGGTGAACGCGACCTCGTACTGGCTGGCCAGGGTGTCGGGATGGTCGGGGCCGAGCGCGATTTCGCGTTCGGCGGCGACCGCGCGGTGCACCTCGCCCGCCTCCGCCCAGCGGCCGCGCCGGGCGAGGTCGAGGGCCGCGTCGTGGCGGTCGGTGAGCTTGGCCAGGAGCTCCGGCGGTGGCGGTGGCGGCCGGTCGGGCTCGGGCGGGGCGGGCGGAAGCGCGGTGGTCCACGCACCGGTGAGGCTGGCGTCGAGGTCGGGCGGGGCGGGGTCGGCGCTGCCGGTCGCCTTGTGGCCGGTGGTCATCCCGCGCGTCCAGGACGGCAGCCGGGGCGTACGCGTCGCTGGCGGCGCCTCCAGCGCGGCGGCGGCCCGGAACCGCCCATGCCCGGCGGCGAGCCGACGCGCCAACTCCCGTGCGTCGGCGGGCCGTTGACCGGGTTCCTTGGCCAGCAGATCGAGCACGATCCGCTCGAAGTACTCGGGCAGTTCGGCCCGCCGCCCGCGTGGCGGCTCGGGCGGGGTATCACGGTGCCCGACGAGAATCGCCCAGGCGTCGTCGAGATCGAACGGCGGTGCCCCGGTGGCCAGTTCGTACAGGACGCAGCCCAGCGAATAAAGATCGCTGCGATGGTCGACGGGCGCGCCGCCGATCTGCTCCGGCGACATGTAGTGCGGGGTCCCCATGGCGATACCGGTGCCGGTGAGCCGGGAGGTGAAGCCGATGTCGGCGCCGAGCCGGGCGATGCCGAAATCGAGGATCTTCACGGTGCCGTCGCCGAGTCGCATGACGTTGGCGGGCTTCAAGTCCCGGTGGACGATGCCCTGTTCATGGGTGTAGGCGAGGGCCGACGCCAGCTGCTCGGCGATGTCCACGACGTCCGCGACTGGCAGCGGATGCCCCTTGTTGTCCTCCAGGAGCTGGCTCAGATTGCGCCCGTCGAGCAGCTCCATGACGAGGTAGAGCCCGCCGTCGTACTCCCCGAAGTCATGGACGACGGTGACGCCGCGGTGCTGGAGCGCGGCCGCGACCCGCGCCTCGCGCCGGAACCGCTCGCGCAGCACCCTGGCGAACGACTGCTCGTGCTGCGGACCGAGCGGCTTGAGACACTTGACGGCGACGCGCCGCCCCAGCGACTCGTCGCGGGCCGCCCACACCTCGCCCATCCCGCCACGCCCGATCAGTTCGAGCAGCCGGTACCGGCCGTGGATCAGCCTGGTGTCCGCCATCGCGCGATGTCGCCCCCGTCACTCCGCTGCGCCCTCCCCGGCTCCGTCCAGTATGGCGGCCTGTCTGCGAAGTTTGTACGGTGAAGGGCGAGTTCCGGGCCCGAGTCGTTCGACGGCCCGCAGAATGTGCTTCGGCGGCAGCTGCCAGCGCAGCGTCGCGGGGATGCACCGCAACAACCGCCCGGCGAGGCGGAGTCGACGGCTGACCTGCGCGGCCTTGGGCGCGGGTCTGCCGTACAGCTCATGCGCGTACGCGGGCAGCGAGTCATAGGCGAGCCGGGCGATGGGCCGCCACAGCAGCGCGCGGACGGGTACGAGCAGAGGAGGGACGGGCGGCCGCGCAAGAAAGTCGTCCACGTCGCGCGCGTCGCCGGTGGCGGCAAGGTGCGGCCGTACGTCTTGGAAGTACGCATCGAGCTGGGCGATGGACAGCGGCACGCCGGCCGGTTCGAGCCCGATGAGCCGGGCGGCCTCGCGCTGTTCGTCGACATAACGATCGGCCTGCGCGTCACTGAGCGGGAACCCCGAGCGCCGCACGACGTCCAGATAGCTGGCGACCTCGGCGCAGTGCACCCAGAGCAGCAGCGCGGGATCATCGACCCGGAACCGCTCACCGGTAACGGGGTCGTCGGCTTTGAGGAACCCGTGAATGCGCCGAACCCGAGCGCTGGCCCGTTCCGCATCGGCCTTGGTCCCGTACGAGAGGGTGCCCACGAACCGCGCGGTACGCAGCAGCCGCCCCCAGGCGTCCTTGCGGAAGTCACTGTTCTGCATGACCCCACGGACGGCACGCGGATGCAGCGCCTGCAGATAGAGCGCCCGCACCCCGGCGACCCACATCATCGGATCCCCATGCATCTGCCAGGTCACGGACCGGGGCCCGAAGTACCCGGGATCCCCCTCGCCACCACCCATCGCCGGCCACCTCCTGTACGGCCAGTGTGACGACGATTAGTGCCACCCGTCGAGAGAGACGGGGCGCCCGCCCGTGAGGTATCGGTGGAGGGCACTGGCCGTAGTGTCCACAAAGGCTTCTGGGATGGCTTTGGTGTCGACCCAGCAGACCTGGGAGTGCTTGCGGGGTTCGCGGTTTTCGGGTTCGCCGGTCCATTCGTGAGTCGCGAAGACGACCGTAAGGAAGCCGTTGGGAGCCTCGACGCCCCGAGCGCCGTGAATGACGTGGGCGACCTTGAGGGACTCGGGCTTCACCGTGAGGCCGGTCTCCTCGTACAGCTCGCGGACGGCGGTCTCGGTGATGGGCTCGCCCGGCTCACTCTTGCCGACGGGGAGGTCCCACATTCCCTGCGCGAACTTGGCGTTCTCGCTGCGCTGGAGGAGGACGACGCGGTTGGTGGCCTTGTCGTGGACGATGACGGCGGCGACCAGCAGGCAATTCGAGCGCGGGGTGAGAACACGCAGTGGCCTCGGTCGGCTGAGCGTCGATGATTGTTCCCTCCCCGCGCGGGTCTGGGAACGTCAGGCGAGGGCCTCACGAGCGTGGCGGGCGAGATCCGCCGCCCCGGGAACTCTGCGGTTCTGGTAGACCGCCAGGGTGGGGCGGATCGACGTGATCGCCTTACGGGCGCGGTCGGAGGTCATGCCGTCCATGAGGCTTAGCGCCTGCGTCCAGGAGTCCACCGCTTCGTCGGCACGGGCCTGAGCGGCAAGGCTGTCACCGAGGTCGGCGTACGTGAGAACGTGCACGCGCTTGAACCTGATCGGGTCCCAGCGGGTGAGCGCGTCGCGGTGCTGCTGCTCCGTACCGGTGAAGTCTTTCATCTCGGTCAGTGCCTTGGCTGTGTGGCTGGCGACGGTACCTGCGGCTGGGCCACTCAAGAGGGAGAAGCTGGGCTGTGGGCCGTCCTCACGCAGGAGCGCGTCCTCCGCAGCAAGGAGAGCACGGCTGGCCGAAGCGTGCTCACCGACGGCCGCGCAGGCACGGGCATGCGTGATGTGGAGCAGCGCCTCGGTCTGTCCGTCGACATGGCCGACGCCACGGGCAAGGGCCCGTTCCACAAGGTCAACGCAGTGGTGAGGCTGCTTGAGTTTCAGGGCTTGGTGAGCCAAAGAGCGCATCATCCAGGCGGCATGACCATGCGGATCAGCCTCGCAGGCGAGCTGGTAGCCCACGTGATAGTAACTCTGGGCAGCGCCCTCCTGGCCCAGGTCGTGGTGTTTCCACCCGGCCAGGTAGGCGAGTTCGGCCACGGCGCCGAAGGCTGCCTGGCGTAACGCCTCCGAAGAGAAGCGTCCACGGAGCATCGGGGCCGCTGTGTCTGCGAGGTACGCGGTGACCGTGGTAAGGCCGTGTCCGCCACCGAGGCGCTCGTCAGCGGCGCTGAAAGCTGCCGTGATCTGTCGTACAACGTCGATGTCATCCGCTCCGACGAGGGAACGGCCAGTGCGGGCCCGGAGGACACGGGCGGTGGCTTCGTGATCGTGGAGTAGCGGCATCGCGACGCCGGCTGTGGTGAAGGCGGCAATGGCGAGGAAGCGACGCCGTTCGACGTCCGCGCGGGCGAGGCCCGTGACCGTCTCGACCGGGTCACCGTATGTGGCGGGCTCCACGTCGGGTGACTGGAGGCCGATCTCGGTCTGGGTGACGACGCGTCCCACTCGACGGGAGAGGGCCTCGGCGAGGTACTGCCCTGCTCGACCGGACGGGGTACGCGTGCCGTTCGCCCAGTGGGAGATGGCGGACTTGTTGGTCTGGAGTAATTCGCCGTTCTCTGCCGCGATCCGGCGTACGTCCTTGGCGAGTGCCTCGTACGTGCATCCAGCAGCGCGGATGGTCTCGCACAGGCCGGAGTTGGAGTCGTTCGACGCTGGCACGTTCCTCCGTCCCGGAGCTGTAAACCGCGTATACCGGTTGGCTTCGGTCACACCGTACCCACTCTGCGTAGCGGGCGGTTCACTTGTCGACAGCCGCCCACTCCTGAGTCCGCGGCCCCCAAGTTCCGTACGCCCACCGGGCTCGGGCATTCCTGTGCCTCGGCCCGGCCGATCAGAGACGGAGACACGGTGACCACCATCGACACCGCGACCATCACGGTCGAGCTGCCCGACGCCTTCGACCCGCGCTGGAGCCGCCTGCCCGGCATCCAGGTCGAGGGCTTACGCCTCACCATCGACCCCGCCGAATACTTCTTCCGCTTCGAGGCCAACACCTGGCTCGTCGCCGACTGGAAGCTCGTCAAGTCCCAGCTCCTGAACGTGGACGAGACGACCGAGAGCGCGGTCGAGCAACTCGCGCTCGACTTCATCAAGAAGCACGGCGAGTCCACGTCAGATGCCGCCCGCGTGCTGACGACGGCGTACGCGGTCTACTCGTACCTCTTCCGCGAGGAGCACTTAGTCGGCCTCGGCCTGCCGCAGATCACCGCCGACCACCTGCGGATGCTCCGCGAGGCCGCGACACTCATGGCGCTCAACAAGGTCGAACTGGATGGCCACATCTCCAACGTCGGCCCGTGCTGGTTCTTCCCGGCCGCCACCTCCGTCGTCTTCGACCTGGACGACGAGATGGGCGGGATGCTCGACGAGGTCTACCACGGCGGCTGGTTCAACGAGCCCCGCCGCATCGAGTCCATCAAGGCCCACGCCGCACTCGGCGGACGCCTCGTGCACGGCTGCCAGTCCGTGCCGGACCAGACCGGCGGTGTCGTCGCGCCCTACGGTGCCGCGATGGCCAACTTCCGTGACGAACTCACCCAGTTCAAGGCGGGCTGGATCGAGCAGGTCTACGCCCACCGCGTGATCGCCTCCGAGTAGCCCCCCCGTACGGCTTCGGGGCGGTCGGCCCGCTCGCCCGCCCCGAAGCCAACCAGCCCCTGGAGCACCCCATGGACCAGAACCTGCCCGCCGCCCTGCTGCACGACCTGTGCACCCTCGTGGACAAGCCCCTCCCCGTACGTGCCGAGATCCGGGTCTGGGGCATGTCCGGAGTCGAGCGCGTCACCTTCCCCGACGGCAAGACGGCCGTCTTCAAGTACGCCAAGCAGCCCTTCGACCGCGAGGCCCAGGCCCTGCGCGTGGCTCATCAGCGCGGGCTGCCGGTCCCTGAGCTCCACGCCACCGCCATGCAGGACAAGTGGCTCGGGATGCTCATGGACGACCTCGGCATCCCCGTACGGGACGCCGACGACCTCGACGGCGTCGCCGCCGCCGTGATGCTCCACGCCGCCCGCCCGGCCGGTGGCCTGCCCCTCCTCGACGGCGCAGGCCTCACGGCCTTGCCCGGCCGAGCCCTCGACCACCTCCAGCGGCTGCGCAAGACCGGTCGATGGACGGACTGCGACGACGTCGAGTCCGCTCTAGGGAAGATTTCCGCCGCGGCCGAGGCTCGGGTCCAAGGGACGACGCTCGCCCCGTTCGGCTGGGTCCACTCCGAGTTCCACCCCACGAGCATCCACATCGGGGAGAACGGCTTGCACCTCCTCGACTTCGCCCGCGCGTTCACGGGTCCCGGCCTGATCGACCTCGCCTCGTACCACGGCACCATCGACACACCGAGCCCCGTCCGGCTACGGGTGTTGCTGGAGCAGTACGTCACCGCAGGCGGCCACGAAGATGCCCTCGCCCCGAGGGATGGCCTCGCCGCCGAGGCGTGGGCACTGGGCTGGCACCGCATGTGGGCCGTCGAGTGGTTCATGGAGCAGGCCGTCCGCTGGATCGACGACCCCGCCGAGGACCCCGCGTACATCCCCGTCGTCCGCCGCCACCTGAACGACGTGGTCCAACTCCTGGAGGTCTAGGTGCTCACCCAGGTCTCCCCCTGGTACACCCACGCCGCCCAGCGCCTCGCCACCGCCCCGGCCCATGCTCTTATCCCTCCCTCGCGGATGGAGTGGAGCACCCACCATGGTCTGGGCCCCGGCGCGGAGATCCTCGGCCGGGACCTGCGCGGCAAGCGCGTTCTGGAGCTGGGCTGCGGCCCCGGCCACAACGTCGCTCACCTCGCCCAGCACCACCGGGCCCGCGTCACCGGCGTCGACCTGGTCGGCCTCCAGGTGCGGCGAGCACGCTCGCACTACGGCCACATCGCCGGTGCCACCTTCACCGCCGGCCACGCCCTGCACCACCTCCAGGCCACCGGTCAGACCTTCGACGCGATCTACTCGATCTTCGGCGCCGTCGGCCTGGTCGCCCCGGAGTTCCTGCTCGGCGCGATCTCCCGACGCCTGCTGCCCGGCGGCGTACTGGCCTTCTCCGTACCCCACCCGACACGGGCCGGAAGACATCCTTCGCCGGACGACCGTCCACGCGAGGACTACGTCACCATGCCCGACCGCACCCGACTGCCCATCGCGCGCTGGGAGTTCGACTCCCACCGCTGGGCCGCCCATCTCTCCAGAACCGGCCTGCGGATCACTTCTGCCCTCGACCTACGGCACCCGCGCCGCGATCCGTGGCCCACCACCCTCCTCATCACCGCCCGCAAACGCTGACCGACGGAGGCAACGATGCCCCTGCCCTACCTCCTGCTGGACATCGATGGCGTCCTCATACCGTTCCCGGCGGCCGACGGCAGCACCCCGCCCACACACGTCCGCCACACCGTTGTGCCCATGGGCCGCGACCCCGACGCCCCGGTGCCCGTCTGGCTCAACCCGGCCCACGGCCCTTTGCTCACCGGCTTCCCGGCCGGCGGACTCGTGACGCCCGTGTGGTGCACGAGCTGGCGCAAGGACGCGACCACCATCGTCGGGCCGCTCCTCGCACTCCCGAAGTTCCCGTACCTCGACCTGCCCCGTCCCCGGATCACCACGAGCCACCCCAACGGCTACCTATGGAAGCGTGATCACGTCGAGCAGTGGCTCGGTGATTCGGCGGTCGCCTGGATCGACGACGACTTCACCGACCTCGACCACGCCTGGGCCACCGAACGCACCGCCCGAGGCCACCCCACACTGCTCGTCCAGCCCGACCCATACGTCGGACTCCAGCCGACCCACCTCGTGAAGGTCCAGGAATGGGCCTTCCTTCAAGAGGTGGCAACGGGACCTCCGGAAGGGCGTAGCAAGGCCAGGTTGGCCAGTTGGGCTCCGCGAGGGCATTCCGGTGGGCGATCAAGTGCACCAACTCCACTTACCAACCAGTCGGCGCGCCGGAGTCCTCCAGGAGCTCCGCCACCGAGAACCGGGTGACGAACGACTGCCACGCGCCGTCGACGACGAGGAGGAACGCGTCGCCCTCCCGGAGGAGGCGACGGCGCTTGGGCCTTCTGGGGTGCTCGGGCGAGTGGTTCCGCGCCCGCCGTTCCAGCTCCGTGAGCGCCTCCGCACGAGATCCGGAGATGTGCGCCACCACGTACGCGTCCCTGTGCTTGTGCTCGCCGGTACCCACGGTCGTCTCGATGACCAGCCCCCACGTCGGCATGTTCCCCCGCCCCTTCGTGATCGCGTGAGCCCCTACCGTAGAGGCGCACCCGCTGTGCCCGGGATTCGCAGGGGATCCAACTGCCGCCGGGCGCAGGCTCCCTCGTGCGCGGCCGATGGACTTCAGGTCCTGATGCATCTCCGCTACTGATGATCCGTACGGTGATGCATCCAGAGCACCACGTCACAGACCCGCAGCACACTGACGGTCTCGGGGAGGTCTGCGGCCTGCCGTAAGGCCATCAGGTCGTGATGCAGCGCCCAGTTGTCGGCACGCAGCGCGGCATGCAGGTCGAGCCAGAAGGTCTTGGGCCGACCGAGGACGCATCGAACGACGTGATCGTAGACAGGCAGCAACCGCGGGCGCTTCCGGGCAAGGAGTTTGCCGGCCGTGACCCACCCGATTCCGCGCTGGCTCTTAAGAAGGCGCCAGGCATCGTGTGCCGGTGATCCATCAGCCAGGTCGGCAGTCTCGGCTTCGACCATGTCGATGTCGAAGCGAACTTCGCTCAGCAACTTGGACACCTGGACACCAAGGTGGCCTTCAAGGAGGTCAATGGCAGCCTGGACGGGAATCCTGACCGATAAGGTCTGCACTGCGATCAGGTCATCGGCGGTCACTGAATTCGCGACTGCCGGGCGGTCACCCCCGCCGACGAGGTGCTCGAACCGACTGCCCGTGAACGCCGTCGCTTCACGCGGCAGACCAGTGCCAAAATAAAGCTGAAGGTTCGAGACGGCCTGGTCAGAGTCGATGAGGCTGCTCAGCCGGTGAGCCAGAGACTGTGGGGCAGCTGTGGGCATGGGCGAAATCCGAGGCTGCTTCAATGCCGCAACCAGGCAGCGAAGGCTATCGACAAGGCCGACGTAGAACCGCTCATCCGGCACCGATCCCGGGTTCTTGCTCGCGTCGTAGAAGGCGACGTTGGTGAAGGTGGCGCAGGCGGAAGCGTTGAGGTTTTTGTAGAAGGCAAGCTTGCCGCGCCCAAACCCGACGAACAGCCAGAACACCCCAAGCGATGCAGTGTTCTGCAGCAAGGAGCGGGCGCCGTGAACAACCTGACCGGCGAGCCTGTCTGGGTGATCGACAAAAGCGGTGCGCGAGTGAAGACTTCACCCGAATGCAGCGGATCGGCGCTCACCACGACAACTACCCGGTCCACGTCGGCCGGAACGCGCACAAGGTCAGCCGTTACGGTCGAGCCGGCGATTGATACGCCGTCCTGGGCAGGGTGGTTGTAGAAGACCAAGTCGTCGCTCCGAACCCTGCCGTTCGGTCCGAGCATCAGTGCCGAGACGTCCGTAGCCAAGCCCTGAACTGACACCGCCAGCATCACCGGCGCTGCCGTGAGCTCGCTGTTCTCCCCTTTACGCAACGACGACGACTGCATCCTCGCCCCTCCGATCGCCGAGAGAGGAAACGGTAGCCCCCCGATTCCCGACCGTCCGGGCTTTGGACAGAATTCGCCCCCGGAGCCTCAAGCAGTCACTACCTCCCGACCCGGATCACGTACTTCCCAGGGGCGGATGAGCCTCACACGTGCTCCCGGAGCATCTGCTAGTGCCACACTGCACCCTCGGGGAAAGGGGTGGGGCATGGAGTTCGGTTCCGCATACCCGATCAGCCCGCCCTGCCGGGAACACAGCACTCAACATGGAGCGCGGGGTCGGCTCCTCAGAAGCACCTGCACACGACGATGCCCCCGTACATAGCCCGCTGCACGGGGGCATTCACGCTGTCGGCCCGACCTCCACGACTTATCCAGCTTCTGCGCCAGCAAAAACCTCGTCACACCCGCCTACCGCCGCACCCGCGGCATCCCCAACCCGATCCACGAGATGATCTCCCGCTGGATCTCGTTGTTGCCGCCGCCGAAGGTGAAGATCACGGCCGAGCGGTAGCCGCGTTCCAGGTCGCCGTGGAGTACCGCGCCCGCCGAGCCCTCCTTCAGGGGGCCCGCCGCGCCGACGACCTCCATCAGCCAGGCGTACGCGTCGCGGCGGGCCTCGGAGCCGTAGACCTTTACGGCGGAGGCGTCCTGGGGGGTGAGGGTGGAGTGCTGGACGGCGTTCACCATCTGCCAGTTGAGGAGTTTCATCGCGTCGAGCTTGGTGTGGGTGCGGGCCAGGCGGCCGCGGACCCAGCCGAGGTCGATGACGCGGCGGCCGTCGGCGAGCTTGGTGTCCATCGCCCAGCGCTGGACGTCATGCAGGGCGCGGATCGCCATGGTGCCGTGTGCGGCGAGCGTGACGCGCTCGTGGTTGAGCTGGTTGGTGATCAGCCGCCAGCCCTCGTTCTCCTCGCCGACCCGGCGCGAGGCGGGGACGCGGATGTTCTCGTAGTAGCTCGCGGTGGTGTCGTGCGAGGCGAGGGTGTTGATCACGATGCAGGAGTAGCCCGGGTCGGCGGTAGGCACGAGAAGCATCGTGATGCCCTTGTGCGGCGGTGCGTCGGGGTCGGTGCGCACGGCGAGCCAGACCCAGTCGGCGGTGTCGCCGTTCGTGGTCCAGATCTTCTGCCCGTTGACGACGTACTCGTCCCCGTCCCGTACCGCCCGGGTCTTGAGGGCGGCCAGGTCCGTCCCCGCGTCCGGCTCGCTGTAGCCGATCGCGAAGTCGATCTCGCCGGAGAGGATCCTCGGCAGGAAGTACGCCTTCTGCTCCGCCGTACCGAACCGCATCAGCGTCGGGCCGACCGTGTTCAGCGCCATCAGCGGCAGCGGGACCCCGGCCTGGGCGGCCTCGTCGAAGAAGATGAACTGCTCCATCGCGCCGAGCCCGCGCCCGCCGTACTCCTCCGGCCAGCCCACCCCCAGCCAGCCGTCCGCGCCCAGGCGGCGCACGGTCTCGCGGTAGAACCGCTTCTGGGCGGCCGGCTCGGCGGTGGGGGCACCTCCCATGCCTTTAGGGCTATGGGGGAGTGCGTACGCGTTGTCGGGCACCAGCTCGGCGAGGTAGGCGCGCAGCTCGGCTCGCAACCGCTGCTGCTCAGGCGTGTATTCGAGGTGCACGGCCCCTCCAGGCGTCTCGCTGTCCGTCCCCGTGTCCGTCGCGGTCCGCACCCACGGCGGCGAACGCCGGGACACGGAATGGAGGGCACAGTAGAACGTGTTGCAAGAATCTGGAAGGGTCGGCAGACGGGCAAAGCGCGGACCCCGGGGCTGCGCGCAGGCGGCAGCTCCCGGGGTCCGGGGCGGATCGGCGGCTCCCGGGATCCGGGTCAGGGCAGCAGCTTGTCCATGGCGGCGGGGTCCTCCGCCAGTCGGCGTTCGGCCCACTTCAGGTTCTTGGGCGTGATGTCGCGCCCGGACGCCAGCACCAGGTCCTCGGCGGTGACCTCACCGCCCGACCCGGTGTGCAACAGCGAATCGGGGGTGACCGCCTCCCGCTGGGGTGCGGAATCGGACTGAGCGTTCATGCCGCCTCCTTGTTCGTCCGGCTGGGCTCCATTCTGGTACCCGGTCACGCGGACCGCATCCGCCCCAGAGATGTCACCCGTTCGGCCCAGTCGTACGAGCCGGACGCGACCGTCCGCCACACGCGGCGGCGACAGGCTCTCAGGGGTGTCGGCGCCGCATGCGCTCGCCGACGACGCCGTTGTCGGACTCCCACCAAGGGCGTACGAGCTCGGGCTCGGCGGGGTCCTCGGCGGCCGGGGCCGTGGTGGCCACGGAGGCCGCGACGGCCGTGGGCGCCGCCTGCGCGGGTACCAGCTCCGCGTCCAGGCGCCGGTCGAGCGCGGCCGTCTCGGCCCGTTCGGCCCGGAACCACTGGACGAAGATCACCATCAGGAACGGCACCCCGACCAGCTCCGCCACCGTGATCATCGCGCCGCCGCCGAGCTGCTGGTCCGCGTGCAGGTCGGGCGCCCAGGCGGGGGCGTGCCGGGTGTACCAGCTGCCCGCGATGACCGAGCCGCTGGTCATCACGACGATGCCCGGCACCGCGTCGATCAGCCCGTCCAGGAAGACGAACGCCGCCCGCATGGGGTGCCCGCACCACTTCGGGAGCAACTCCTCCTTGGTGAGCAGCGGCAGGACGAAGAGGCTGCCCGCCAGCAAAAGCTGGAGGTACATCAGCTGGTGCAGAGCGCCGACGCGCAGCGCGGTCTCGAAGTACGGGGTGAAGTAGACGCACAGCTCGGACGCGAGCACCAGCGCCGAGCTGACCAGCGGAAACGCCAGGATGCGGGCCACTTTGCCGGTCATGGCGCGGCGGACGGGACCGGCGCTCCGCTCGGGGAGCGCCCGCAGGGCGAGCGAGAGCGGGTCGCCGAGCGCGAGGCCGAGCGGGGCGATCAGGTCGAGGAGGATGTTCTGCAGGGCGGCGGGCCAGAACAGGACCTCGTCGTAGACGGCCAGCGCCGACATCGTGGAGAACACGATCGTGCCGAGACCGAGGACCGCGAAGACGACGGTACGGGCCACCGACCACTGCTCGCCCCTGCGGCGCAGCCGGAGCACGCCCCAGCCGTACAGCGCGCCGAGCACGACGACGAGCACGAGCGCGGGCAGGTCGAGCTGCCAGTGCGAGGGGAAGTTTCCCCAGGTCAGCTGCGGTAGCTCGGTCACCGCGACGGACTGCGACGGCGACCGTCCGGCGACGGCTTCGATCAGTTGTTGCGTTCCGGACATTCCGGCCCGGCCTCCTCACCGGCCCGCAGGGCTGACGCGGACCGCGTTCACCGTAGTCCCCGCCCGGGGGCCGCCCGCCGCGGGGTTGCCATGAACCACCCGACTGCCCGGTAAATCGGGTATGCGCGACACGCCGGAGGCGGGAACCGGGGGCCGTCCCCGCCGCGTTCTCCCCACAGCACGGCGCGACGGCGGATCGCGGCGGCGGGGCGTGAACGGGTGGTGTCGATGAGCGAGTTGGTTCCCGGAGGCAATCGGCCGCTCCCGGACGGCATGCTGACGATCGGTGTCCCGGGGCCCTTCGACCTGTCCGTACTGATCACCGACGACACCGGAAAGGTCGGCGGCGACGCCGACTTCGTCTTCTACAACCAGCCGTCGGCGCCGGGCACCCGGCTCACCGACGACGTCATCACGGTCGACCCGCGCCGCCTTCGGGCCGGGGCGAGCCGGATCACCGTGGTCGTCAGCCCGGCCGACCCGGACACCCCGCTCGGCCGGCTCCCCGTGCCGAGCCTGCGCCTGAGCGGTCCCGGCGGCGAGGTCCTGGCCCGGTTCACCCCGCCGAAGCCCGAGCGGGAGACGGTGCTGCTGCTCGCCGAGATCTACCGGCGCGGCACCGGCTGGAAGGTCCGTGCGCTGGGACAGGGGTACGCGGACGGGCTCGCCGGGGTCGCCCGGGACTTCGGGGTCGACGTGACCGACGAGGACCCGGCATCTCCCCCGTCCTCCGCCCACGCCCCCACGGTCCAGATGCCGACGGCTCCGATGGCCTCGGTCCCGGCCGCCCGACGCCCGGGGCCGGACGGAAGCGGCGCAAGCCACGGCTTCGGCGCACTGGTCAACGCCGAGCGGGCCCGGGCCGGGGCCCCGCCGGTGACGATCGACGCACGTCTCGTCTCGGCCGCCGAGGCGCACGCCGCGACCATGGCCGCCCAGGGCCGCCTCAGTGTGGAGAGCCCGGACGGCGTGTCCGTCTTCCAGCGGGTGACCACCCAGGGGTACGCGTATCTGACCGTCGCCGAACATCTGGTCTCCGGGCCACGCAACCCGGCCGACTTCCTGACGTACTGCCTCAAGGACCCCCACACCCGCCGCCCGCTGCGCGACGCCGCCTTCACCGACGCGGGGATCGCGAGCGCCACCGACCGGCGTACGGGCGATGTCTACTGGACCGCGCTCTGGGCGAGGCCGCTGAGCGCGGACGGGCTGCGGCGGACGGTGTCGGAGGTGGTCGCGCTGACCAACGGCCATCGCGCCACGGCCGGATTGCGGCCCCTGGCCGACGACACCCGGCTCGCCTCGGCGGCCCAGGCGTACAGCACGGACATGGCCGAGCGCGGCTTCTACTCGCACACCTCGCCCGAGGGGCTTGAGCCATGGGACCGGGCGCGGGCAGCCGGGGCCGCGCACCGGGGCATCGGCGAGAACATCGCGTGCGGGCAGCGCACGGCGGCCGAGGTGGTGGAGGGCTGGATGAACAGCCCCGGCCACCGGGCGAACATCCTCAAGCCCGACTTCACCCACATAGGCGTGGGCTTCGCGGGCGGGGGCCGCGCGGGCACGTACTGGACCCAGCTGTTCGGCCTGGTCTGACACGGCAGGGGCCGACTGCCGCGGCCCGAGGAGCAGAGCCGCGGTACCGAAGGCTGCCGCCACGGCCCCCGGCCCCGAGGGCCGCAGCCCGGGCAACGGCCGCCGAGGCCGGAAGCCCCCAAGCCCCCGATCCGAAACCGCCGCCTCAGCCCTGCAGCTCCCGCCCCAGCCCCGCCGCGTCCACCAGCAGCACGGGCCGGTCCAGCGTGCCGAGGAGGCTCACGAAGCTGGACTCCAGGAACCCCGCCAGCTCGTCGCGCGCGTCCGGCTCCTCCAGCGGCCAGCTGGTGACCGCCTCCTCCGCGAACGCCATCCACGCGCGCGAGGCGATGTCGAGCCGGGGCGAGGGGGGCAGGCCTATGCGCCGCTGCGCGTCGATCACATGGCGGGCCACGGCTTCGCGCGTCTCCCACAGGATGTCGGCGACCGCCGGATGGCTGCCGGACGCGCCCCTCACCAGGGCGACGTACACCTGGCGGTGCTCCCGTACGTAGGCGACGAAGCCGTCGATGAACGACCGCAGCCAGGCGACGGGTGGCAGGGCCGGGTCCGGCTCGACGGCCTCGATGAACCGCGCGCACTCCTTCGCCACCACCGCGCGGTAGAAGTCGCGCTTGGAGTCGAAGTAGTGGAAGAGCAGGCCCCGGGAGATCCCGGCGCGGCGGGCCACCTCGTCCGTGGACAGCTCGTCGAGCGAGCGGTCGGCGAGCATCTCCAGTCCGATCTCGACCAGCTGGGTCCTGCGTTGGTCGGGGGTCAGGCGGGTGATGCGCTTTCCGGACATGCCCGCAGTGTACGAGCGGTCCGCGCCACTGCGCGCCACCCCGGCCAAGCCGACCGATGAGCCTGTTGACAATTGCTCAACAGGAGTCGTACAACGGTCGTACAGATTTGTTGAGCATCGCTTAACAAGGCTCACGGCTCACAGCGCTTTCCCGAGGAGACCGCCATGCGCATGATGCGCGCCGCCCGCTTCCGTCCCGCCTCCGGCACGCTCGCCGTCGAGGAGGTGCCGGTTCCCCGGCCCGGCCCCGGCGAGGCGCTGGTGAAGGTCGCCGCCTGCGGGATCTGCCACTCCGACCTGAGCCTCCTGAACGGCGTCTTCCGCACCGAGCTCCCGGTCATCACCCCAGGCCACGAGGCCTCCGGCACCATCGACGAACTGGGCGCGCCGACCCCCGGCTGGGAGCGCGGCGACCGGGTCGTGCTGCACGCGGGGCGCGCCTGCGGCAGTTGCATCGCGTGCGTCTCGGGCGCGGCACCCGACGACTGCGAGCGCGTGCAGATCATGGCGTTCGACTACGACGGCGCCTGGGCGGAGTACGTGGTGGTGCCGGTCGCCGCGCTGGTGAGGGTGCCCGACTCGATCCCGCTGGAGCAGGCCGCCGTCCTGGCCGACGCCGTGTCCACGCCGTACGCGGCGGTCGTCGACACCGCCTCGGTCCGCCCGGCCGAGAGCGTCGGCGTATGGGGGCTCGGCGGCATCGGTACACACGCGCTCCAGGCGGCCCGACTGGCCGGGGCCGCGCCCGTCATCGGCCTCGATCCGCTGCCTGCGGCCCGCGAGCGCGCCCTGGAACTGGGCGCGGACCACGCCGTGGACCCGACCGCCGAGGACGCGCTCGACCGTATCGCCGAGCTCACCGGCGGCCGTGGCCTGCGGGTCGCGATCGACGCGGTGGGCCGGGCGAGCACCATCGCCCAGGCCAATCGGGCGCTGGGGCACCGCGGCCGGCTCGTCCTGGTCGGCATGTCGATGGACACGGTCGAGCTCGGCCCGCTGGCCGCGTTCACCCGCGACCGGCACGCCGTCACCGGCCACCTCGGCTACCGCAAGGAGCACATCCAGCAGCTCGTCGACCTGGTGGCGGCGGGCCGCCTCGACATCGGCCGGTCGGTCAGCGCGCAACTGCCGCTCGCGGAGATCGCCGAGGGGGTGCGCCGCCTGGCGGAGAAGGACGGCAACCCGATCCGGATCGTCATCCGCCCCTGACAACCGCCGAAGTCAGCCACACCTCCTCCATCGAAGTCATCACGCCACAACCCCCGCCCCTCCAGGCTCGAAACCGGCCAGCTTTCGCGCGTGAGCGCGGACACACATTGACCGCATCTGCAACAAACTCTTCACAGAATCGACAAATTCTGTGAAGGATCTGCGCTTTCGGAGGGCCGGGGGGCGGCGGACAGCAAGATCATCTTTGTTCAACATTGCACTTCGAATCTGGACATGTCCGTATTGCGGCCAACCACTTGGGCGGCACTTTGCCGTTTCGTTGCCGGGCTGTAGGCATGGGTCAGCACGCCCCCGACGGACCTCCCGGCCATGACCAAGCCGGACGAAGGCCCGTCAGCGAGGCGTCAACCGCGTTGACAGGGCCGCGAATTCGCCATGCGGGCCCCCAGTCGCGCGGGACCACCATCGAGCAACTGTTGAACCACTGGGGGTTACCCATGTCCCAACTCACCCGCCGCAGCGCACTGGGCATCACCGCGACCGCGGTCGCCGGCCTCGGCCTGGCCGGCACCGCCTACGCCGCGACGTCGAGCGCCCCGGCACACGGTGCCGTACCCACTGCGGGCGATGAACACACCGGCCACATGGGCGGCATGGACCACTCGGGCCACGGCGCGCCCGCGCCGTTCGACGAGGTCTACCAAGGCCGTCGTATACAGGGCGCGCCCACGATGGGCGGCGAGCACGCCCACCACGGGGGCTACTCCGTCCAGATAGACGGCAAGGAACTGCATGTGATGCGGAACGGCGACGGCACCTGGATCAGTGTCGTCAACCACTACGAGACGTTCACGACGCCGCTCGCCGTGGCCCGCGCCGCCGTGGTGGAGCTCCAGGGCGCCACGCTCGTCCCGCTCGCCTGACCTTCCGTACCGCCCCGCACGGCACCACTATCTGGAGCATTTCCATGACCGTACGCAAGAACCAGGCGACGCTCACCGCCGACGAGAAGAAGCGCTTCGTCAATGCGATCCTGACGCTGAAGCGCAACGGCAAGTACGACGCCTTCGTCACCACGCACAACGCCTTCATCATGAGCGACGGCGACGACACGGACCGCGTGGGCCACCGCTCGCCGTCCTTCCTCCCGTGGCACCGCAGATTCCTCATAGAGTTCGAGCAGGCCCTCCAGTCGGTGGACTCGTCCGTCACGCTGCCGTACTGGGACTGGACGGCCGACCGCACCCCCGCCTCCTCGCTCTGGGCCGCGGACTTCCTCGGCGGCACCGGCCGCAGCCGCGACGGCCAGGTGATGGACGGGCCGTTCGCCTCCGCCGGCGGCCAGTGGACCATCAACGTCCGCGTGGACGGCCGCACCTACCTGCGCCGCGCGCTCGGCGCGGGCGTCCCGCAGCTGCCCACCAAGGCCGAGGTCGACAGCGTCCTCGCCATGTCGACGTATGACGAGGCCCCCTGGAACAGCCAGTCCACCGGCGGCTTCCGCAACCACCTGGAGGGCTGGCGCGGGGTCAACCTCCACAACCGCGTGCACGTCTGGGTCGGCGGCCAGATGGGCACCGGCGTCTCCCCCAACGACCCGGTCTTCTGGCTGCACCACGCGTTCATCGACCGACTCTGGGCGCAGTGGCAGGAGCGTCACCCCGACTCGCCCTACCTCCCGGCCGCCGGGACGCCGAACGTGGTGGACCTGCGCGAGACCATGCGCCCGTGGAACAACGTCACGCCGGCGGACATGCTGGACCACAAGAAGTTCTACACGTTCGACGCGGCCTGACGCGCGCGTGAGTGGCCCCGCCGGGCATCCGCCCGGCGGGGTCACGCCCGTCCGCGCCGGGCCCGCGCCTCGTAAGCTCACCGGCATGGACGTACATGAGTCAGTGCTCGAACTCGTCGGCGGCACACCGATGGTGCGGCTGCGCACGCCGGAGGGCTCGGCCGCGCTCTACGCCAAGCTCGAATACCTGAGCGCGGGCGGCAGTGTGAAGGACCGCATCGGTCTGCACATGATCGAGCAGGCGGAGCGGGACGGGCTGCTGCGCCCGGGCGCCACCGTCGTGGAGGCGACCTCCGGCAACACCGGGGCCGGGCTCGCCATGGTGGCCGCGGCCAAGGGCTACCGGGCCGTCCTCGTCGTGCCCGACAAGACGAGCGCGGAGAAGATCGCCACGCTGCGCGGGTTCGGCGCCGAGGTGGTCGTGCGGCCGGGCGGGCTGCCGGCGGAGGATCCGGGGAACGTGTTCAACACGGCGGCCCGGATCGCCGAGCAGACGCCGGGCAGCTGGCTCGCCGGGCAGTACGACAACCCGGCCAACCCCGGGGCGCACTACGCGACGACCGGGCCGGAGATCTGGCGCCAGACGGACGGGCGGATCACGCATCTGGTGTCGTGCGTCGGCACCGGCGGCACCATCAGCGGCACCGGCCGCTACCTCAAGGACGTCAGCGGCGGCGCGGTGAAGGTCGTCGGCGCGGACCCGGCGGCCTCCGTCTACTCGGGCGGCGACGGACGGCCGTACTTCGTCGAGGCGACCGGGCATGTGTGCCATCCGGAGACGATCGAGGACGTCTGGCCCGAGTCCTACGACCAGGACGTCGTCGACGAGCTGGTCCCCGTCGGCGACCGCGACGCACTGCTGACGCTTCGTCAACTCGCCCGGGAACAGGGTCTGATGGTCGGCGGCTCGGCCGGTCTGGCGGTCGCGGCCGCACAGCGGGTGGCGGCCGGGCTCGGCCCCGAGTCGCTGGTCGTGGTGATCCTGCCGGACTCCGGGCGGCAGTACCTCTCGAAGTACTTCAACGACGCGTGGCTGCTGCGGCTCGGGTTCCTGGACGGCGAGGACGACGCGGCGCGGGCCGGGGACGCGGTGCCCGACTCGCTGCGGGACGCTCCTCTCCCTTATGTGAACCGGCTCAGCACGGTGGCCGAGGCGCTGACCGTGCTGCGGGCGCGGCGCGATCTCGGGCTGCCGCCGGTGCTTCCGGCCGGTCCGTGCCCGGTGGGCCCCGACCGCCGGCCGACGGCGCCCGAGCTCGCGGGATCCGTTTCCCTCGACATGCTGGCGGCGGCGGTCGAGCAGGGGGAGGTGGCGCCGGACGCGCTGGTACGCGATCACCTCGCCGCACCGCTGCCGCACTTCGGCGCGGGTGAGCGGGCCGACGCGGTCCTCGCCGAGTGGGAGCAACGGGACGACGAGGTGGCGGTGGTGCTGTACGACGGCCACGGCATCGGACTGATCACGCGGGACGACGTACGCAAGCTGCTCTGAGGAGCAGGGTGCCGTCGAGAAACAAGTGTCGTTGAAATAGGGCATCCACCTGCAAGGATCAAGAGCGTTCCGAAGAGGGCAAGGTCACAGCCCTGCCCCCTCCTGCACCTTTGCGCCACTGCCCTAGCATCGGACCATGACGGTCCTGCCTGACGACGGGCTTTCCCTGGCCGCCGAGTTCCCTGATGCAACCCATGAGCAGTGGCAGCGCCTCGTGGAGGGCGTGCTGCGCAAATCGGGTAAAGATGTCTCGGGCGCGGCTGCCGAGGAAGCGCTGTCCACCCCCGTGGAGCACGGGCTCACCACCCGGCCCCTGTACACCGCGCGAGACTCCGCGCCCGATGCCGGATATCCGGGCTTCGCCCCGTTTGTCCGGGGAAGCCGGGCCGAGGGCAACGCGGCGGACGGCTGGGGCGTACGACAGCGCCACACCGATCCGGATCCCGCCGCGGCCAACGCCGCCGTGCTCGCGGACCTGGAGAACGGAGTGACCTCGCTCTGGCTGGCCGTAGGCCGGGGCGGCGTTCCGGTCTCCGGGCTCGCCCGGGTACTCGACGGCGTCTACCTCGACCTCGCGCCCGTCGTTCTCGACGCGGGCGCCGAATTCGAGGCGGCCGCACAGGAGTTGCTGCATCTGTACGCCGAGCGGGGCGTCCCCGCCGAGGCGGCGCGCGGCAACCTCGGCGCCGACCCGCTGGGCCACGAGGCCCGTACCGGCGAGGCGATCGAGGCGGCACCCGCCGTGGCACTCGCCCGCCTCTGCGGCGAGCGGTACCCCGGGCTTCGGGCGTTGACCGTGGACGCGCTGCCGTACCACGAGGCGGGCGGCTCGGCCGCGCAGGAACTCGGCGCGTCACTGGCCACCGGTGTCGCCTATTTGCGTGAGCTCACGTCGGCGGGCCTGTCCGTCGAGGAGGCGTGCGCGCAGCTGGAGTTCCGTTACGCGGCCACCGCCGACCAGTTCCTGACCATCGCCAAGCTGCGCGCCGCGCGGCGGCTGTGGGCGCGCGTCGCCGAGGCGAGTGGGGCTCCCGCCGCGGGCGCCCAGCGCCAGCACGCCGTCACCTCGCCGGTGATGATGACCCGCCGCGACCCGTGGGTGAACATGCTGCGCACCACGGTGGCCTGTCTGGGCGCCGGGGTCGGCGGCGCGGACGCCGTCACCGTGCTGCCCTTCGACCACTCGCTCGGCCTGCCCGACGGTTTCGCACGGCGCATCGCCCGCAACACCTCGACGATCCTCCTGGAGGAGTCGCAGCTGGCCCGGGTGATCGACCCGGCGGGCGGCTCCTGGTACGTGGAGCGCCTGACCGCCGAACTCGCCGACAGTGCCTGGGAGTTCTTCCGTACGATCGAGCGCGCGGGCGGCCTGGCGGCGGCCCTGCGCTCCGGTCTGATCGGCGACGAGCTCGCCGCGACCTGGGCCGAGCGGAGCAAGAAGCTGGCGCGCCGACGCGAACCGGTCACCGGCGTCAGCGAGTTCCCGCATCTCGCCGAGCGTCCCGTCGAGCGCGCCCCGGCCCCCGCCGAGCCGTCGGGCGGACTGCCGAAGGTGCGCCGCGACGAGGCGTACGAGGAACTGCGCGCCCGCTCGGACGCGCACCTCGCCGAGACCGGCACCCGCCCCCGGGTGTTCCTCGCCGCGCTCGGCCCGGCCGCCGCCCACACCGGGCGCGCGACCTTCGCCGCGAACCTGTTCCAGGCCGGTGGCGTCGAGCCGGTCCACGACCCGGTGTCGGTGGACGCGACCACGGCCGGGGAGGCGTTCGCCGCGAGCGGCGCCGCCGTGGCCTGTGTGGTCTCCTCCGACGCGCTGTACGAGGAGCAGGCCGAGGCGGTCGCCAAGGCCCTCAAGTCGGCGGGCGCCAAACATGTGTTCCTGGCCGGGCGCGGTGAGTACGCGGGCGTCGACGAGTACGTCTTCGCCGGCTGCGACGCGGTGGCCGTGCTCACCTCCGCCCTCGACCGCCTGGGAGTGGCGTCATGACGATCCCCGACTTCTCGGAGCTGCCGCTGGCGTCGGACGCCGGCGCCGACGGCTCCGACGACCAGTGGCGCACCGCCGTGAAGGAGTCCACCGGCAAGGCCGACGGCGATCTGCTGTGGGAGACCCCGGAGGGCATCGCGGTCAAGCCGCTGTACACCGCGCGGGACCTGGAGGGCCTGGACTTCCTCGGTACGTACCCGGGCGTGGCGCCGTATCTGCGGGGCCCCTACCCGACGATGTACGTCAACCAGCCCTGGACGATCCGGCAGTACGCGGGCTTCTCGACCGCCGAGGAGTCCAACGCCTTCTACCGGCGCAACCTCGCCGCCGGGCAGAAGGGTCTGTCGGTCGCCTTCGACCTGCCGACCCACCGCGGCTACGACAGCGACCACCCGCGCGTCACCGGTGACGTCGGCATGGCGGGTGTCGCCATCGACTCCATCTACGACATGCGCCAGCTGTTCGACGGGATTCCGCTGGACAAGATGACGGTGTCGATGACGATGAACGGGGCCGTGCTGCCCGTTCTCGCGCTCTACATCGTGGCCGCCGAGGAGCAGGGCGTACCGCCCGAGAAGCTGGCCGGGACCATTCAGAACGACATTCTCAAAGAGTTCATGGTCCGCAACACCTACATCTATCCGCCCAAGCCCTCGATGCGGATCATCTCCGACATCTTCGCGTACACCTCGCAGAAGATGCCGCGCTACAACTCGATCTCCATCTCGGGCTATCACATCCAGGAAGCGGGTGCGACGGCCGATCTGGAGCTGGCGTACACGCTCGCGGACGGGGTGGAGTATCTGCGGGCCGGGCAGGAGGCGGGCCTCGACGTCGACGCGTTCGCGCCCCGGCTCTCCTTCTTCTGGGCGATCGGCATGAACTTCTTCATGGAGATCGCGAAGATGCGGGCGGCCCGGCTGCTGTGGGCCCGCCTGGTCAAGCAGTTCGACCCGAAGAACACCAAGTCCCTTTCGCTGCGCACCCATTCGCAGACCTCGGGCTGGTCGCTGACCGCGCAGGACGTGTTCAACAACGTCACGCGTACGTGTGTGGAGGCGATGGCCGCGACGCAGGGCCACACCCAGTCGCTGCACACCAACGCCCTTGACGAGGCGCTGGCGCTGCCGACCGACTTCTCGGCGCGGATCGCGCGCAACACCCAGCTGCTCATCCAGCAGGAGTCGGGCACCACGCGGTCCATCGACCCGTGGGGCGGCAGCGCGTACGTCGAGAAGCTGACGTACGACCTGGCGCGGCGCGCCTGGCAGCACATCCAGGAGGTCGAGGCGGCCGGCGGCATGGCGCAGGCCATCGACGCGGGCATCCCGAAGCTGCGCGTCGAGGAGGCGGCCGCCCGCACCCAGGCGCGCATCGACTCGGGGCGCCAGCCGGTGATCGGCGTCAACAAGTACCGGGTCGAGACCGACGAGCAGATCGACGTCCTCAAGGTCGACAACTCCTCGGTGCGCGCCCAGCAGATCGCCAAGCTGCGGCGGCTGCGCGAGGAGCGCGACGAGGCGGCCTGCCAGGCCGCGCTGCACGCGCTCACCGCGTCCGCCGAGCGCGGCCCGGGCCAGGGCCTGGAGGGCAACCTGCTGGCGCTCGCGGTCGACGCGGCCCGGGCGAAGGCCACCGTCGGGGAGATCTCGGACGCCCTGGAGAAGGTGTACGGCCGCCACGCGGGCCAGATCCGTACGATCTCCGGCGTCTATCGCAACGAGGCAGGAGCGTCCCCTTCGGTGGACCGCACACGCGCGCTGGTGGATCGTTTCGACGAGGCGGAAGGCCGACGTCCGCGCATCCTCGTCGCCAAGATGGGCCAGGACGGCCACGACCGGGGACAGAAGGTGATCGCCACCGCCTTCGCCGACCTCGGCTTCGACGTCGACGTCGGCCCGCTGTTCCAGACGCCGGGCGAGGTGGCCCGGCAGGCGGTCGAGGCGGATGTGCACATCGTGGGTGTGTCGTCGCTCGCCGCCGGTCACCTGACCCTCGTACCGGCGCTCCGCGAGGAGCTGGCCGCCGAGGGCCGGGAGGACATCATGATCGTGGTGGGCGGTGTCATTCCGCCGCAGGACGTCCCGACCCTCCTGGAGATGGGCGCCGCTGCGGTGTTCCCGCCGGGGACGGTCATCCCGGACGCGGCGTACGACCTGGTGACGCGGCTCGGCGCGGCGCTGGGCCACGACGAGCTGTAGCCGCCCGTGCGCATCGATCTCGACAGCTACGTCAAGGGTGTGCTCGACGGGAAGCGGGCGTTCATCGCGCGCGCCATCACCCTCGTCGAGTCCACCCGGCCCGACCACCGCGCGCTCGCCCAGCAACTGCTCACCGAGCTGCTGCCGCACACGGGCGCCGCGCGGCGGATCGGCATCAGCGGTGTGCCGGGCGTGGGCAAGTCCACCTTCATCGACGCGTTCGGCACCATGCTGACGGGGCTCGGCCACCGGGTGGCGGTGCTCGCCGTCGACCCGTCGTCGACCCGTACCGGCGGCTCCATCCTCGGCGACAAGACGCGGATGGAGCGGCTGGCGGTGGATCCGGCGGCGTTCGTACGGCCCTCGCCCAGCGCGGGCACGCTCGGTGGGGTCGCCAAGGCGACGCGCGAGTCCATGGTCGTGATGGAGGCGGCGGGTTACGACGTCGTCCTGGTGGAGACCGTCGGCGTCGGCCAGTCCGAGACGACGGTGGCCAACATGGTCGACTCGTTCCTGCTGCTGACGCTGGCGCGCACGGGCGACCAGCTCCAGGGCATCAAGAAGGGCGTCCTGGAGCTCGCCGATGTGATCGCCGTGAACAAGGCGGACGGGCCGCACGAGCGCGACGCGAAGTCGGCGGCGCGTGAACTGGCCGGTGCGCTGCGGCTGATGCACCCGGCGGATGCCGCGTGGACGCCGCCGGTGCTCAGTTGCAGCGCGCGCGAGTCCCTTGGGCTGGACACCGTCTGGGAGCGGCTCGACCAGCACCGTACGCTGCTCGACTCCACGGGCCGCCTTGCCGCCAAGCGTCGTGACCAGCAGATCGACTGGACGTGGTCGATGGTCCATGACGAGCTGTTGGGTCGGCTGCGGGCCCATCCTGGCGTACGGTCGCTGGCTCCTGCGCTTGAACAGCGGGTTCGGGACGGGGAGTTGACTGCGACGCTCGCCGCAGAGCGGATTCTTAGCGCGTTTCAGGGGGAGCGCCAGGTGTAGTGAGGGATTCGACTGCGGACCGTGGGTGGCTGGTCGCGCAGTTCCCCGCGCCCCTTGTAGGTGGCCCGGACCGAAAGGGTCCGGGCCACCTACTCATTCACACCGTCGCGACCGCCAGTGCCGAACCCTCCGCGTCACGCAGGCGCTCGATGAGGGCGGCTCGGGCTCGGGCCACTCGGGAGCGGACTGTGCCGACCGGGCAGTTGC
Organism: Streptomyces sp. CBMA152; assembly: GCF_014596475.1. Classification (GTDB taxonomy): domain Bacteria; phylum Actinomycetota; class Actinomycetes; order Streptomycetales; family Streptomycetaceae; genus Streptomyces. Next base: position 66,565 of record NZ_MECJ01000027.1, read on the forward strand.
TGACGTTGGCCGCGTCCGCGTAGGGCAGCCCCAGCAGCTGGGTCAGGACGAACGCCTCGCGACGCTCCTCCGGCAGCGCGGCCAGCAGGTCGGCGAGCGCGACCCCGTCGTCGAAGCCGGGCAGGCCCCGGGGTTGGGCGCGCTCGGCGGCGGACTGCCAGTCGTCGGTGTCCGACACGCGGGGCCGGGCGGCCGCGTACCGGAGGTTGTCGATCACCGCGCGGCGGGCGATCGAGAGCAGCCAGGTGCGGGCGGAGGAGCGGCCCTCGAAGCGGTGCAGGCTGCCGAGCGCCCGCAGGAAGGTGTCCTGGGTGAGGTCGTCGGCGGCCTGCGGATCGGCGCCGAGGTAGGTGACATAGCGGCGTACGTCACGGTGCAGCGCACGCACGAAGTGCTCGACGGCTTCGGGGTCGCCGCCGCGGGCGGCAAGCGCCCAGGCCGTTATCGCCTGGTCCGTCGACTCGTCGCGCGGGCGGCGCGGGGCAGAAGTGATCACCTGATGTCCTTCTGGAATCCGGGTCCGGACCGGCGCGAAGAGGTGGCGCGGGTCCGGTGAAGGGGTACGGCGGCACACGGGCGTGCGGCCGATGCCCGGGGCACCGGGAGGACAACTCCCAAGGCGCCACGGGGAACCGGCTGTCGTCAGACGACAGCGGTCCCGACGGGCGGACCCCTTGAGGTGATCGCGTGTACGAGGAAGAGCCGGCGCGGCACCCGGGCCGTACGGTCCCGGCGGGCGCGCGGGCGCGGGCGGCTCGGGGGCACCGCGCGGAGCAGGGCCATCCGCAGCGGGGCGAAGATCCATCCTGCGAAGGCCCGCAGGATGCGGAAGGCGGCCCGCTCGCCGTACGCGAGCCACAGTCCGCAGAGCAGCGCGGCGAGCAGGTGGGCGGCGAACATGCCGGTGGAGGACATCCCCGCCATGTCATGCCCCATGGAACCCATGTGTCCCATGGCTTCGGCGTGCCGGCCCGGCGACATGTCCATCGGCATGGTCATCGGCATGCCCGAATGCCCCATCGGCATGGACATGGACGCCATCGACGGCCCCGCCGCCTCCTGCGCCACCGAGAACAGCTCGTGCAGCACCGCCTGTGTCGCGACCGCGACCGCCACGACCTGGCCGAAGCCGCGCTCGCGGCCCGCCAGGCACCACGCCGTACCGCCGGTCGCGACCGTCGCGCAGCCCAGCGCCCACCAGGGCACCGGGGCGCCGGACATGAGGGCGTGCCCGAAGGCCGTGAGCAGCACGCAGAGGGCCGCGAACATCGCGGCCCGCACGGTGCGGCAACAGTCTCCGGCAGTCATGGCGCGCTCATCCTCGCATCCGCCCTCCGCGCCGCGACGGCGGGTGCGTATACGAATCCGGCGTTTCCCCCCGGCACCTCCTGTGATCCAGCACACATCAACGCGTCGGAACCCGGCGGGAGTTCGGGCCGACTCCTGGGAGAGCTCGGGAGATCGCCCGGTGCGACGGACGGGAGCGGAGGGGCGCCGGTGGCAGTGGACCGGAGCGAGGAGAGCGGTCGGCCAGCGGACACGGAGAGCAGTCGGCCGACTGGCGCGGTGACGGCGCTGCTGACGTGCGCGATGGCGTTCTCGATGCTGCAACTGTTCCTGCTCGGGGCGCTGGGTCCGCGTATCACCGCCGCTCTCGATGTCTCGCCGACCGTCCTCGGGCTGACCACGACCATCGGGTTCGGCGCCGCCGCGCTGCTCTCCCCGCTGGGCGGCCGGGTGGTGGACGCGGTGGGTCCGCGCCGCTGTCTGGTGGCGCTGCTCGTGGTGTCGGCGGTGGCTCTCGCCCTGATCGGTGCGGCGCCGGGGGCCGGGTTCCTGCTGGTGGCGGTCGCGCTGGGCGGGCTTCCGCAGGCGCTCGCCAACCCCGCCACCAACAAGGCGATCCTGGCCGCCGTGGCGCCCGCGCGACGCGGCTCGGTGACCGGGATGAAGCAGTCGGGCGTCCAACTGGGCGCCTTCGCCGCCGGGTTGCCGCTCGCCGCGCTGGCCGGGCTCACCGGGTGGCGCGGCGCGGTCTGGACTGCGGCGGGCGCAGCGCTCGTGGCGGCGGCCTGGGCAGCACGCGTGCTGCCTGCCGATCCCCCGCCGAAGCCCGCCGCCGCGATCCGGCTGCCGCAGGGCGCGATCGCCTGGCTGACCGCGTTCTCGCTGCTGCTCGGCTGCGGCATAGCCTCGGTGAACACCTATCTCGCGCTGTACGGTTCACGGCGCCTCGGCCTCGGTCCCACGGCCGCCGCCGCGCTGGTCGCGGTCCTCGGCGTCGCCGGGATCGCGGGCCGGGTGGGCTGGTCGAAGGTGGCCGGACGGCCCGACCGGGCGGTGTGGCTGCCGGGCGCCCTCGCGGCGGGCGCGGTCGGCGCGGCCCTGCTCCTCGCCGCCTCGGCGTACGCGCACCCCCTGGCGTGGCTCGCGGCGATCGCCGTCGGCGTGTTCGCGGTCTCCGCCAACGCGGTCTCGATGGTCCTCGTCATGCAGCGCGCCGAACCTGGCCGCGCCGGACAGGACTCGGCGCTGGTCTCGGCCGGATTCTTCGCCGGATTCGCAGTCGGCCCACCCCTGTTCGGCCTGCTGGCGTCGGCCGGACGCTACGGCCCCGGCTGGCTGCTCGTCGCGGCCGAGTTCGCCGGGGCGGGCGCGGTGGCCCTGGTGTGGGCGGTACGCGAGCGCGGTACGGCCGTACGGACGCGGGCTGCGGTGGTACGCGGATGAGCGCCCCGGGCTGGGCTTTGCCAGCACTGGACGCGCTCCTCGACCGGGTCACCGCCACCGAGGCCCAGGTCGGCGAACGCTTCCCGTTGTACGCCGACCCCGGTACCGGGACCTGGACGACGACGGGGCGCGGTTCGTGGACCGGCGGGTTCTGGGCGGGACTGCTGTGGCTGCGGGCCCGGCGTACGGGTGCGGCTCGGGATCGCGCCGCCGCCCAGGCGTGTACGGCCCGGCTCGCCCGCTGGGTGGACGCGGACACCGCCACGCGCGGACTGATCCTCTGGTACGGCACGGCGCTCGCGGACGACGAAGGCTCCGCCGCGCTGCAACGCCGGGCGGCGCGGGCCTGCCTCGACGCCTTCGACCCGGAGCGGGGCATGGTGCCCTGGGGCGCGGCCTTCGGCGGCCCCCGCCTGGCCGTCCGCACCGACGGCGTACCCGGCATGGTTCCGCTGCTCGCCACGGTCGACAAGGCCGCTGCCGAGTCCCATCTGCGACGCCATCTGAAGCTGTGCCCCCCGCTGAGATGGTCCCGAGGCCGGGCGTGGCTGCTGCTCGGGATCGCGGAGGGGGCGCGCCACCTTGAAATTGCTGAACTACCGCCTGCCGTCGACCAGTTGACCACTTCGCGGCTCGTCCCGTCGGCCGACGACGAGCACCCCGACGGTCCGCTCGACACCTCCGCCGCCGCCATCACCGCCCTCGCCCTCCTCCAGCTCGGCCGGACGCAGCACGCGGTCGACATACTGGACGAGCTCGTCCGCGTCCACCTCACCGCCGACGGACGTCTCCTTGACGGGTGTTACGACCTCGACGAGGGAACCGCCGTCCGGCATGAGCTGATCTGGGGGACGTTCTTCCTGGCGTACGCGCTGGCGACGCTGACCAGCGGATAGCAGGCGCTCGTCAGCTCACCCCTCGCCGCGCAGCACCCTCCGCGCCACCGACGCGATGTGCAGCTCGTCCGGGCCGTCGAGGATGCGGGCCGCGCGGCCGGTGCGGAGCAGGGCGGGCAGGGGTGTGTCGGGGCCGAGTCCGGCGGCGCCGTACACCTGGATGGCCGCGTCCGCGACCTGCTGGAGCGTCCGGGCGGCCGCGACCTTCGCGAGGCCCACCTCCACATGGGCGTCGAGCCCGGCGTCCACGCGCGCGACCGCCTCGTACACCAGCGGCCGGGTGGTCCGCAGCGCCAACAGGGCTTCGAACACATGGAGTTGGACGAGCTGGAGGTCGCCGAGACGACCGCGTGAACGCGTCCGGGTCGCCGCCCGCTCGCGCAGCAGGTCGAACGCGCGCTGTGCCTGGCCGAGCCAGCGCAGACAGCGCAGGGTCCGGCCCAGTTGCAGCCGCTCGCCCGCGACGGCGAGCGCCCTGCCGCGTGCGCCGACCAGGTGATCGGGGCCGACCACGACCTCGTCCAGTTCGATCTCCCACTGTCCGCCCGTGCCGAGCACGGGCAGTTCGCGCACCACGCGGAAGCCGGGCGCGTCGGTCGGGACGAGGAGCAGGGACAGCCCCTCGCGGTCGCCCGGTTCGCCGTCGGTGCGGGCGAGGACGGTCACCAGGTCGGCGTCGGCGGCTCCGCTGGTGAACCACTTGCGGCCGCTGATACGCCAGTTGCCGTCGGCGTCCTCGCGCGCGTGGGTGGCGGTCAGGGACGGGTCGGTGCCCGGGGTCTCCGGCTCGGTCATCGCGTAGCAGGCCCGCAGCTCTCCGGCGGTGAGCCGTGCGGCGTGCTCCATTCCGACGCCAGGAGCGCCATGCCGCGCGAGCATCAGCGCGTCGAGCAGGGACGCGGAACCGAGGGCCGCCGGGCCGTGGTCGCTGGCGCCCTCCGCCTCGGCGACATGCGCGTACGACCGCAGGGGCAGCCCCTGTCCGCCGAGTTCGACGGGGTGCGGCAGCGCCCACAAGCCGTGCGCCCGCGCCTCCTTCTGGAGCGCGCGCAGCGCGACGCGCGCCTCCCGGCCGCCCGCGTCGAGCAGCGCCTCCTGCGGCTGCACCCGCTCCCGTACGAACGCGGCGACCCGGTCCCGCAACTCCAGCACATCGTGCGGACATTCGGGGCCGCCGCGCAGCCGTTCCGCTCGCTCGTCCACCAGTTTCCTCCAGCTTCCGGGAACCCCCTCGAACGGCGGTCCGACTGCTTCCTTCGTGGAACTGGTCGGGGGCGAGCGCCCCCGGGTTCCCGTAGCGCACAAGGTCACCCACGAGGTCAGAGAAAGAGGAGAGGCATGGCAGCGACAACAGCCGGCCCTGCCGACGCGGCGAGATCGGCCGCCCGGCGGACCGCCGGGCCGCTCGACGGGCTGCGCCTGAGCACATCCGGACCGGACGGACCGGCCGACGCACTCGTCGCGGAACACCTGCGGCTGCTCGGCGCGGAGACCATCGGGCCCTCGGACGGAGGACTCACGCTCTCCGGCGCCGAGTTCACCGACCTCACCGCACACACCGCATGGGGCTCGGACACACTGGTCGACGAGGTCACCGTGCAGGCCGCCACCGGTGTGATGGCCGTGCACGGCCGCCGCGACGGCGTCCCGCGCGGACTCGCCGCCGACTACGTGACCACCGCCACCGGGCTCCTCACCGTGCAGGGGCTCCTCGCCGGGCTGCTCGCGCAGGCGCGGGGCGCCGCGGTGAGCCGGGTGGAGGTCGGCGCCGAGCGGGCCGCGCTGCTGACCGTCTCCCAGTACCTGGCCGCCGCCGGAGCCGAGGAGGGCGAGGCGGCCGAACTCGCCCCGGGCGGACCGCCGTTCACCTCCCGCGACGGCGTCGTCTTCGAGCTGGAGACCCTGGACCCGGGCGCGTGGGCCGCGTTCTGGCGCGCGCTCGAAGCACCCGAAGAAGCGATACGGCGGGGCTGGCGACCCTTCCAGTTCCGTTACGCGACCGCCTGCGCGCCCTTCCCGCAGGCCCTGCACGACACGGTGCGGGCGAACGGCTGGGAGCACGTGCGGCAGGCGGCGTCGGCCTCCGGCGCCGAGGTGTGCCGCCTCCACTCGCTCGCCGAACGGGTCGCCGAGCAGAACGGGGCCGCGCCCTGGACGCTGGCCTCGTACGAGGCCGCGTACCGCACGACCACGGCCGCCACCACCGGCCGTCCGCTCGCCGGGTTCACCGTCCTGGAGGCCGGACGCCGCGTCCAGGCGCCGCTCGCCGCACATCTGCTCGGGCTGCTCGGGGCCGACGTCGTACGGATCGAGCCGCCGGGCGGCGACCCGTTGCGCGGAATGCCGCCCACCTGCGACGGAGTCTCGGCGCGCTGGCTGGCGCTGAACCGGGGCAAGCGGGCGGTCGAGCTCGACATCAAGTCCACAGCCGGGCGTCGGGATCTGCTCGACCTGGCGGCCGGATCGGACGTCTTCCTGCACAACTGGGCGCCGGGCAAGGCCGCGCAGCTCGGGCTCGACCGGCCGCAGCTGGCCGCCGCGAACCCCGCACTCGTCTACGCGTACACCAGCGGCTGGGTGGACCGGCTGCCGGGCGCACCGATGGGCACCGACTTCATGGTCCAGGCGCGTACCGGGGTCGGCGAGGCCGTCAGGCCCGCCGACGAGCCGCCCGCGCCCTCCCTGATGACCCTGCTCGACGTACTGGGCGGGCTGCTCGGTACGGAGGCGATCCTGGCGGGACTGCTGCTGCGGGAACGTTCCGGCAATGGCGTACGCGTCGACTCGTCCCTGCTCGGAGCCGCCGACATCCTCACCGCGCCCGCCCGCGAACGCATCGGATGCGGCCAGGAGCCGCGCCGCCCCGCCGGGTTCCGCCGCCCACTGCCGACGGCGGACGGCTGGGTCGCGCCCAGCGATGTGTGCGCCGCGGCGGCTTCGGCGTACGACCTGTGCGAACTGTCCACGCCGGACGCGCTGGAGCTGCTGCACGGCCACGGTCTGAGCGCCGCCGCCGTCACCACCGATCTCGCCGCACTCCCCCGCGACCCCCGGTTCACCGGGTCCATCAGCCGCGACCCGCACGGCGCGCCCGCCGTCCGCGACCCCTGGAGCTTCCTGTGACCGTCGTCCTGCGCGATCTGCTCCCCGCCCGGCTGCGCCGCTCCTGGGCCGTCGACGGCACCTGCCCCGACCTCGACCTCTACAGCCTCTACCGAGCCCGCCAGATAGCCGATCCGCACCGCACGGCGGTCATCGACGCCAAGGGGAAACTCTGTTACACGGCCCTTGAACGCAAGGCCCGATGTCTGGCCGCCGGGCTCGCGGGGCTCGGCATCGGCGCGGGCGACGTGGTCGGCGTCCAGCTGCCCAGCGGCCGCAACGCCGTGATCGCCGACATCGCCCTGGCCGCCCTCGGCGCCGTCTCCCTGCCGTTCCCGGTCGGGCGGGGCGGACGCGAGGCGGTGTCGCTGCTGGCGCGATCGGAGGCGGTCGCGGTCATCGCGGCCACCGAACACCGGGGCAGCCGACACGCCGCCGACCTGCTCGCCCTGTCCGGCGAACTCCCGTTGCTGCGTACGGTAGTGGCGGCTGGGCCGGGAATTGTGCCCCAAGGAGCCGTCACGCTGGCGGAGTTGACCCGCACGGACCCGCACGCCTTCCTCCCAGCCCGACCCAACCCCGATTCCGCCGCCCGGATCCTGGTGTCGTCGGGTTCGGAGTCCGAACCCAAGATGGTGGCGTACTCGCACAACGCGCTGGCGGGCGGGCGCGGCAACTTCCTCGGCTCGCTGCTGCCGGACGGGCGCCCGCCGCGCTGTCTGTTCCTGGTGCCGCTCGCCTCGGCGTTCGGCAGCAGCGGTACGGCGGTGACCCTCGCCCGGCACGGCGGCACGCTCATCGTGCTCGACCACTTCACGCCGGAGGCCGCCGTCGACGCGCTCGTCGCCCACGAGCCGACGCATGTCCTCGGCGTTCCGACGATGATCCGCATGATGCTCGACCGGCTCGCCGACACCGGCGCCCCGCGCTTCACCCCGCCCACCGCCGTGATCGTCGGCGGCTCCCCGCTCGACGAGACCACCGCCGCCGAGGCCCGCCGCGTCTTCGGCTGCCCGGTGGTCAACCTCTACGGCTCGGCCGACGGCGTCAACTGCCATACGTCACTGGACAGTTCGGCCGTACGAGCCGACGGTCCCGGGGTACTCGCGGGCCGCCCGGACCCCCGCGTGGCCGACATCCGCATCGCGGTACCGGGCACGCGCGACCTGGAGGAGGCACCCCAGGGAACGGTCGGCGAGATCGTCGCCCGGGGCCCGATGTCCCCGCTCTGCTACGTCGCGGCCCCGGACCTGGACGCCCGCTACCGCACCCCCGACGGCTGGGTCCGCACGGGCGACCTCGGCCGCCTTGAGGACGACGGCACGCTACGGGTCGTCGGCCGACTCAAGGATGTGGTGATCCGGGGCGGCGCCAACATCAGCCCCGCCGAGGTGGAACTGGAACTCGCCACCCACCCCCTGATACGGGACGTGGTGTGCGTCGGCGTCCCCGACCCCCTGATGGGCGAACGGCTCGCGGTGTGCGTGGTGGGCCGCGAGGGCCCGGACCTGACACTGGACCAGCTGTCCGCACACCTGGACGCGAGGGGCCTGGAACGCCGCAAGCACCCCGAACGGCTCCTGCTCGTAACGGAGTTCCCCCTCACCCCGGCGGGCAAGCCGGACCGGGCGAGGCTGAGGGGGTGGTGCACGAGGGAACCGGAACCGGCGGTGTGAGAACGGGGGCGGGGTGTGGACTGGTTGCCAGATCCACACCCCGCTCATACCTGGGGTCCCGAGCGTCTAAGGGGCGCGGGGAACTGCGCGATCAGCCCCTACGGTCCGCAGCCGAATAACCGCTCAGCCAACCATGGCCTGCTTAACATCGGCTGCGGCCTTCCGGTACACACCCAGCAAGTCCATATCCTTGTCGGGATAGTTGACGATCTCGATCTGCTTGGCGCCCGAGTCGGGCAACACCTTCCCCGTGGACATGTGCGCGTTGTCCAGAACCAGCGCGGGCTTCTTCTTCGACAGCCCCGCGAGCTGCTGCGCGGTCACGGCCTCCGGCCCGTACGTACCAACAACATCCGCGCCAGCAAGCTTCGCCGACCACGTCGAGAACACCTGCGCCACAACGACGGGCGCCTTCCCCCCGGGCCACGCGCTCTTGACGTCCTGCTTGAGCTTCGCGTACTCCGCATCGAACGACGTCTTCCACTGCGCGGCGGCGGGCTGGGTACCGAACAGCTTGCCCAGGCGCACCACTTCGGCCACTGCCTTGTCCGCGTCATTGTCGAGGTTCACCTCGACGAGCTTCGCCTTCGACCCCGCCGCGTCCTTGATCTTCGAGGCGTACGGCTCGAACGGCGCGTACAGCACGAAGTCGGCCCCGGCCACGGCCGCGAGGTCGGACGGCTTGGGGTCGTAGTCGGGCGCGTGGTGCACCGACTGGGGGACGATCACCTTGACGTCCTTGATGCCCGCCGCCTTGGCGAAGGCACCCTCCCAGGCGGTGGTGGCGACTACCACCGGCGTACCGCTGCCGCCGCCGTTCCCGGACGAGGAGTCGTCCTTCTTGTCGCTGCCGCACGCGGTCGCGGTGAGGACGAGCCCGGCACTCACGCTCAGTGCCAGGAGGGAAGGGATACGGACGCGGCGGTACTGCGCCATGAGCTGATTCTCCGTTCGGGGATGAGATGGACGGCGAGGACCACGGCCCCGGCCGTCAGGACAAGCACGGGGCCGGGCGGCAGGTCGAGCCGGAGCGCGACGAGGAACCCCGTCGCGTTGACCGTCAGACCGATGCCCACCGCCCAGGCGGTGATCGAGGTGAGGGAGGCGCCGAGGCGCCGGGCCGCGAGCGCGGGCAGCAGGGTCAGCGCGTCGACGAGCAGGGCGCCGGTGAGCTTGATGGCCCCGGCGACCGCGACGGCGACCAGGACCAGGAGCAGCAGGGTCAGCCGGTCGACGCGCACACCCGCGCTGAGGGCGAGTTCACGGTCGTACAGCAGGAGCGCGAGGTCGCGGCGCCGCCACCAGAACAGGGCCGGTACGGCGGCGGCCAGCGCGCCAAGGAGCCACAGGTCCGCGCTGCCCACCGACAGGATCGACCCCCACAGCAGCGCGAACGCGCCGGACGCGTTGACCCCGGAGATCGACAGGACCAGCAGCGCGGCCGCGATCGCGAGGCTCATCAACAGCCCCATCGCGCCCGACAGGCCATCCGGGGTACGGGCGAGCGGCGCGACCCCGGCGCCCGCGAGCGCGCACGCGACCAGCGCGCACAGCATCGGGTCGAGCCCGGTCAGCAGGCCGACCGCGATGCCGAGCAGGGCCACGTGCATCATCGCGAACCGTACGGGCATGATGTCGAGCCCGACGATCACGACCCCGACCACCGGAAGCCCGACGGCCGCCAACAGCAGCGCGGCGCCCGCCCGTTGGACCGGTACGAGCTGGAGGAGTTCACCGAGATCGGCGGCGGCCAGGTTCACGCGACCTCCCGCAGACAGCCCGCGGCCATTTCGAGGACGCGCTCGCAACGGTCGGCGAGCGCGCGGTCATGGGTGACGACGATCAGGGTGACCGGCAGGGACAGCAGGACGTCCGCCGCCTCCTCCTGACCGGCGAAGTCCAGCGCGGCGGTGGGCTCGTCGGCGAGGAGCACCCCGGCCCCGGCGGCGACGCACCCGACCGCGCGGGCCAGATACATCCGCTGGAGCTGACCGCCGGAGAGGGTGTGCAGCGGACGGTCCACCATCGGCCCGACGCCCAGCTTCGCGGCCGCCTCGGCGGCCTCGGCGGGCGCACCACTGCTGGCCAGCAACTCCCGTGCAAGCAGCGGGAACCGGCCGGTGGCGGGCTTCTGCGGAATCCAGGCGCAGACCCGGCGCCGCGAGGCCCACTCGGCGGCGGTACGGGCGCCCTGCCCGCCGACCAGGATCGTCCCGCCCGCCTGCCGATGCAGCCCGAGCACGGCCCGTACGAGCGTGGTCTTCCCGGACCCGTTCGTGCCGGTGAGCGCCACACGCTCACCGGCGGCGACATCGAGATCCACAGCCCGCACGGCCTCGACCCGACCGTGCCGGCACGCGACACCACGCATCCGCACATCCAGACCGTCCATCCCACCTCCTAGTTCACGACAAGGAGTCGGGAGGAAGGGTCAGGTAGTTCCCGACGGAGTGGGCAGCCCCCAAAGGGGCGCGGGGAACTGCGCGACCAGCCCCTACGGTCCGCAGCCAAATATCCGCGCTTACCGCCGCGCGCTAGCGCCCCGCATCCGCCAGCAACTTCAACGCAAGCTTCTGAAGCTCGCCCCCCGCTTTCTCCGGCGACCCCGTGTCGTACGGCGGCTGGGGGTCGTATTCGATGGCGAGCTGCATCGCCTGGGCGATCCGGTCGTCGGACAGCCGGGCGGCGAGATGGAGCCCCATGTCGATGCCCGCGGACACCCCGGCGGCCGTGATGATCTTGCCGCTCTCGACGAACCGCCCAGGGGTGTCGATCGCGCCGAGATCCTTGAGGGAGGGCCGCGCGGCCCAGTACGTGGTGGCGGGCACGCCCCGCAGCAGTCCGGCGGCGCCGAGGATCAGGGATCCGGTGCACACCGATGTGGTCCACAGGGTGTGCCGGTGGACGCGGCGGATCCATTCGTGCACCGCGCTGTCCTTCATCATCGCGACCGCGCCCGGCTCACCGCCGCCGGGGATGAGCAGCACCTCGGCGCGGTCGACATCGCGCAGCGAGCGTTCCGCCACGAGCGACAGCTCGCCCGTGTCGGTGAGGACCGGTCCGGCCTCCTTGGCCACCATGGTGACCCGCACATCGGGCACCCGGCAGAGCACTTCGTACGGGCCGATCGCATCCAGCGCCGTGAAGCCGTCGTAAAGCAGAATGGCGACCCGGATCTGGCGGCGCTCGGCCGCGCGGGTCTCACGGCGCTCGGCCGCGTGGGCCGGACCGCCCATCCCGACGGTGACCGCGACCGAGGCGCCCACGCCTCCCGCCACGGCGGTCCGCAGGACCTGACGACGGCTGTGCCCGTGCTCGACGCTCATCCCTCAACACCCCTTACTGCCAAGGTCGTTGCCGCCTGGTGGCGGCGTACCTCAGCAGTCGGCCCGGGGGCCGGGGTGGTTCCCGCTTCTGATGTCCGGAGTTCTCAGAGCGGTCTGTGGCCGTGCGGCAGGAGCCGTCCCATCGCGCGACGGGCCGCGGGGACCAGGCCGTGCGCGACGGCCGGGGCCGCGCCCGCCGTGACGACGGCGCGCGGCCCGGGGACCGCCGAGCCGTACCACTCGCACGGGGCCCCCGGATGCCGCTGCCGCGCGTCGCCATGGGCCTTCAGCGCCACACTGACCAGACTGAGCAGTAGTTCGACGTCGGCGTCGCAGTCGAGGAGGACCGTGAGCCAGGCGGATCCGGGTGTCACCCGGATCGCGCTGCTGCGCCGCAGCTCCGGCAGCAGCCGTTCTATCGCCGTATGGGTGAGGTGCAGATCAGCGGCATAGTCCGAGTGGAAGTGCACCACCTCGTACTCCGTCGTGCGGAAGGCTTGCCCAACGGCGCACCGGGGCGGGCCACTTACCAGATTCGGCCATGTCTCCAACTGAGCCATGGCGCGATGGGCCGCGGTCATAACCCCATCCTCGCGCACGATTCACCCGCAGGACACCCCCCTCAACCTTCTCGTACGCCGCTTGACCATTCCGTGGCCGTACGAGAAGAAGCGCCGTCTAGTCCAGCTGGACCGGACCGTCGCCCTTTCCGGCCTGCGGGTCGTCCTTCCCCGTCTGCCCCCGGGTCCCTTCCGCCGCGCCCTTACCGGCCGTACCGGGGTAACCGGGCAGCTCAAGGTAGGCACCGGCCCTGCCGGGGCCGTCGCCCTTGTCCTGGCTCTGGCCGGAACCGCTCAGGTTCTGCCGGACCGAGTCGAGGATCGTCAGGCCCTGGCCGACCAGGCCCGCCGCGATCTCGCCGAGTCCGTCGGCGCCGTTCAGTACGTTGACGTTGGCGCCCGCGAGGCCGCCGGCGGCCTCCTTCACGATCTGCGGCAGCTGGTCGATGAGCATCCGGTCGAGCGCGACGCGGTCGTACGAGGCGGCCGCCGCGGCCTGGATCTTCATCCGCTCGGCCTCGGCCACGGCCAGCACCCGGATCCGTTCGGCCTCGGCCTCGGCGGGCTTGACGATCTCGGCCACCAGCTGCTGCTGGCGCAGTTTCGCCTGGCGAAGGGCCAGTTCGGTCTGGGCGGCGAGGACTTCCTGCTGGGCGTGGGCCTGCGCGAGCGGACCGGCCTGGGCGGCCTTGGCCTGGGCGCGGTCGACCTCGGCCGAGTACTCGGCCTTGACGACGGCGGTCTGGCGGGCGTACTCGGCCTGGTTGCGCGCGGCCTCCTGCTCGGCCTCCGTGGAGGCCTGGGTGGCCTGTGCCTGAGCGATCTGGGCCTGGCGCTGGATGGCCGCCTTGTGCGGGGCCGACATCGCGTCGATGTATCCGGTGTCGCCGTCGTCGATGGACTGGATCTGGAGCGAGTCCACGATCAGTCCGATCTTGGCCATCTCGGCCTTCGAGGTGTCCAGGACCTCGGCGGCCAGCTTCTGGCGCTCCGTCACGATCTCCTCGACGGTCATCGAGCCGATGATCGCCCGCAGATGACCGGCGAAGATCCGGCCGGTGAGGACCGACATCTGCTCCTGGTCGGAGAGGAAGCGCTGGCCCGCGTTGACGATGCTCTCGGTGTCGTTGCCGACCTTGAAGGCGATCACGGCCCGCACGCTCAGCGCGATGCCCTGCCGCGTCACGCAGGTCTCGGTGACCTCGGACTCGCACATGGCGAGGGTGAGGAACCGGGTCTTGCGGAAGACGGGGAGCACGAACTTGCCGTGGCCGGTCACCACCCGGAACGGCGCACCTCCCAGGCCCCGCCTGCCGCCCGAGATCAGCATCGCCTCGTCCGGGGCGGGAACGCGGTAACCGAACATCCTTGTCTCCCTCTTGTCGTCTGCTCTGTGACGTACGTGGTGTGCGGGCACAGCCGGTACGCGGTGCGGTGGAACTGCCGGTGTCAGTCGGGCTCGATGCCCAGTTCCTGGAGCGGGTCGGCCCATTCGATGACGTCGACCTGACGTATACCGCGCGAATCCACGACAAGGACCTTCGCGCCGCGCGGCAGGGGCTCCTCGGACCAGGCGAGGAAGGTCTCGGAGCCGCCCCTGACGCGTACCAGGACCTCGCCGGGGCCCGCGGGGCCGCGCGTGTCGACGAGCACTTCCCCCACGCAGCCGATCACGGCGTCGTCCTGCTCCATCGCCCGGACCTCCTCCCATCGTCTGGATCCGGACGTGCGACCGATCCGGACTTCTGACCATAGCTCCCCGACCGCGTACAACCCATCCTCGGGGACCTGACGGACTCTGACGTTCAGATGCCAGAGCTCCTACACAAGTGGCAAGTAATTTGCGAAATCTGACACAACTCTGAAACCAGAGTGGCTTGTTCGGCCAGAGCGCCACCAGGAGACTGAGGGGCAAGATCTACCGCGTCGCGCCGGGCCCCACCCCGGAAGGGCGCCGACCACCCACGCACTACCCCGAGGCCGAGCTTCATGAACGAGGTGGGGCTGTTCCCCGGGACTGCCGGCCAGGCGGCGACGAGCCGACCCACTCGTCGGGCCGCGTGGCGGGCCGGCGGCCGCTGCGGACCTCTCCGCACGCCGCCCGCACGAATATCGCCAGGGCGCCGCGGGGGCGTCCTCAGCATGTCTCGCTGGGAGAGTCTTTGATGATCACACGCAGGAACGCGATGAAGGCCGGTGTCGCGCTCACCGGCGCCGTGGGGGGCGCGGGGCTGCTGATGCCGGCCTTGAGCAGCGCGGCGCAGGCCGACGGTCAGACCACGACCGACATAGACCCCACCACCATCCCCAAGTTCGCCCAGGCGATGCCCGTTCCCGAGGTCACCAAGCCGGACCGGATATCGGGGACGACCGCGTACTACAGCTTTGAGATGCAGGAAGTCCAGACGGAGATCATTCCGGGCAAGCAGACGACCGTCCGCACCTTCGACGGCTACTTCCCCGGCCCCTGGATCAAGGCCTGCTCGGGCCACCGCGTGGTCGTCACCCAGAGCAACAGCCTTCCTACCCCGGCCTCCATCCACCTCCACGGCGGCCACGTCCCGGAGTCCAGCGACGGCACGCCGATGGACCTCATCCAGCCGGGCGACGAGAAGACGTACACGTACCCGAACAACCAGCCCAACGCGAACCTGTGGTTCCACGACCACGCGCACCACATCGAGTCGGAGAACGTCTTCCGCGGGCTCACCGGGTTCTACACGCTGATGGACCTGCCGGAGAAGGCGCTGGGGCTGCCGTCGGGCGCGTACGACATCCCGATCGCGATCCGTGACGCCCGGTTCGACGACAACGGGCAGCTCCTGTACGTGATGAACGACTTCCGCAACCGGAACGTCATCCTCGCCAACGGCAAGGCGTGGCCGTACTTCGACGTCGCCGCGCGCAAATACCGCTTCCGGCTGTACAACACCTCCAACATGCGGTTCTTCACCCTCAAGCTGTCGGACGGCTCCACCGTCCAGCAGATCGGGACCGACGGTGGCCTCCTGGAGGCGCCGCTGACGACCGACACGATCTCGCTCACCTCGGGCGAGCGCGCGGACATCGTCATCGACTTCTCGAAGTACGCCGAGGGCACCACCATCATCCTCACCAACACCGAGAACGCCCCTCCCGGCAGCCCCGCCTCGCAGGTCATGCAGTTCCGGGTGACCAAGAAGGCCGCGGACTACAGCCGCGTCCCGAGCCGTCTGCGCACGCTGCCCGAGCTGAAGACGGCCACCGTCAACCGCAACGTGGTGCTGCGCGTCGACGAGACGTCCCCCGACGGCCTCGGCTACATCGACGACAAGATCTACGACGACAAGCGCGTCGACAACACCATCCAGTACGGCGACACGGAGATCTGGACGGTCTCCAACGTCAACCAGCGGGTGCCGCACAACTTCCACATCCACCTGGTGCAGTTCCGGGTCCTGGAGCGCAACGGTGTGCCGGTGACGTCCGGGCCCGAGTTCGGGCTCAAGGACACGGTCCGGCTGATGCCGGGCGAGAAGGTGAAGGTGCAGGCGACCTTCACCGGCTACCGCGGCAAGTACGTCTACCACTGCCACATGTTCGACCACGCGTCGATGGGCATGATGGCGACGATGGAAGTCGTCTGACGCCCCGACCCCGCCACGACGGGGGCGCGCCGGACTTCCCGGTGACGCCCCCGCTCGCCCCGTGAACGGCCGCCCCGCGGCCCCGCCCCCTCCTGCCTCCTGCGCCCCCGCCAGGCGGCCCCGAGGGTACCCATGGCAGTGGGCCGCGGCGCGGTCAGGACGGCGGGCGGGCCCGGATGCCCGGTGCCCGCCCGCCGTCCGCCCAACGACCTCACGTACGTGCGGTGTCAGCCGTACTCCCCGTAATGCGGGCGGCGGTTGTCCTGGGCGTCCCGGTAGAGCCGGAAGAAGCGGTCGCCGTAGACGGGGCTGTAGGTGATCTGGTTGTAGCGGGGGTCGGACTCGGGCACGTCCGGGCCGCCGCCGTGGAAGCCGCCGACGTTCCCGATGATCTGGCCCGTCCCCGCGTCCCAGTCGATGTCGGAGAACCACGGGCCGCCGGAGACGCCGCCCCACATCCCCGCGCACGCCACCCGCATCTGCCGGTAGCCCGAGAGCCGCCCCGACCGGGCCGGGCACCGCACCGGCAGGTCCTCCGGGTTGCGGCCCACCCGGGGGTAGCCCACCATCGTCACGTCCTGCGCGTAACCGGGGGTACGCACCAGCTTGTTGGCGCCCACCACGTCCTGGATGTTGCGGCCGCCGGGCCCCGGCGCGAGCCGCGCGAAGGCGTAGTCGAGGTCGGAGACGGCCGCCTTGGTGTTGCGGACGTACTTGTTGTCCACATACCAGTCGGTGACCCGGTAGAACTCGTACGGCTGGTCCTCCAGGTCCGCCTCCGGGCTGTACTGCGGTACGAAGACGGCCCGGCCGCCCGCGCAGTGACCGGCCGTCAGGACGAGGTTGCGCCCGCCGCTCTCCACGACGCTCGCCGAGCACTTGTGCGCGCGCATCTCGCCGTTCGTCGGGTCCGGGCCGCTGGTGGTGAACAGGACGCCGACGGAGGCGAGCCCGGGGATGTGCTCGGCGGTCGGGATGCCGGGCACGGCCGCCGGGGGCCCGGGCAGACCGGTCGCGGGAGCGCCCCCGGGCCGGGCGGGGTCGGTGGCGGTGGCGATCCGCCCGGGCGTCCAGAAGCCGAGCGCGTCCGCGTCCGACCAGTCGCCGTCGCCGGGGGCCCGGTGGTGCGGCCCGGTGGGCGGGTCCGCCGCGTGGGCGGCACCTCCGGCCAGCAGGAGCGCACCGGACGCGGCCAGGGCGAGACCGAGCCGCGTCCGGGAAGTCCTCCTCCGCGGCGCCCGCCGCGACTCCGTACCGTCGTGGAAGATCATGCGGACATCGTGCACGAGCGGTCCGCCGATGTACGGGCGACTCGTGCGACTCCCCCGGCGTGCTCCCCGTACGGATCACATCGCGGTGAGGGCGAACGCCAGCAGCGCGGTGGAGGTGAAGTCGTCGGCCGGTTCCACCGTCTGCCACGCGCCGACGTGGTCGAGGTAGCGGGCGCCCTTGCCGTCGAAGCGCTTGAAGGTGTCGGTGCCCGACTCGCAGGGGCGCATGGTGTCGAAGGAGTTGTGCTCGCCGAGTTTGGCCGCCGCGTTGGGGCCGTTGACCACTGCCCCACGCAGGATTTTTCCCTCGCCGGTGAGGCTGCCCGCCAGGTTGGCCACCTGGTGCTCGGGGCAGTGCGGGAAGACCTCGCCGGTGCCGATCATGAAGCTGGCGCCCCAGGCGTTGGCGCCGAGCGCCCAGCCGCGCTGGCCGGCCGCGAAGGCGTCGTAGCGGTGGTCACCGGTCGCCTGCGCGTACAGCCGGGCGGTGGCGGCGAGGCCGAAGGTGTGCGGGACGGCGTCGAAGTCGGTGTAGACCGCGCCCGCCCGGAACGGGTCCTTGGCCGCGCGCTTCTCACCCTCAGTCAGCTGGCGCCGCAGATCGCCGACGGCCTCGTCGGAGGGTGCGAGGCGTACGAGGTCGGCGTGGGCCAGCGCGCTGACATCGGCGACCCCGAGCGTCCCGCGTGCGTCCGAGGCGATGTACTTCCGCGCCCAGTCCCCGGCCTCCCGCTGCCACTTGCCCGCCCGATCGTCGTCCAACTGCCGTGCGGCGAGGGCGAGTTCCACCGCACCGAACTCCATGTCGTCCTGCCAGGAGTCCTCCGGGTAGAAGCTGTGCGGGAACGTGGTGACCAGCTCTCCGCTGTGCTCGGTGTCGGCCTGCCCGTAGACCGCCGCCGCCTTCTCCAGCCACTGCCGGGCCCGCTCGGGATCGCTCTTGGCGTCCGTCTGCGCGGCGAGCGCAAAGGCTGCCGCGACCCGGCCCGCGAGGTTGGGGCTGATCGGCTCGCCGGGCTCGTTCGCCCGGAACACCGGCCGGTGCTTCAGTACGTAGTCGGGGTCGCCCTCGGAAGCCTTCAGCGCGTCGTCCGCTTCCGGCAGCCGCCATACGTCGTGGTCGCTGCGGAAGTCCTTGCTGCCCGCGCCGATGCCGACCTGGGCGTAGAGGGTGCCGGTACGGCCGTCCCACATCCTGTCGAGCCACGCCAGACCGTGCCGCGCCTCGTCGGCGACGCCGGGCGTATCGGGCAACGCCCGCTGCGCGAGCAGCAGTTGGGCCGTGGAGTACGACGCGGTGTGGGTGAACTTGAGGAAGTCCCCCGCGTCGAACCACCCGCCCGACACATCGACGGGCCCGCCGACCCGCCGCAGCGGCTCCGTCAGCTCCGTGCCGTCGCCGTTGTAGCGGGGTGTGGCGTAGACGGTCGCCTGACGGTCATTCAGGTGGGCGGGTTTACGGTTCAGCTCGCCGCCCGGTACGACGTCCGCGCCGTCCCGCTGGGCCTGGAAGAAGCGGACGTTGTCGGCCGCCAGGTTCTTCATCAGCTCCTTCGCGGGGGCTATGCGGAAGCGCGGCGAGGTGGCGCTGGCCGAGCCGGTGAGCCGCAGCCGGTAGGTGCCGGGTGCGGTGAGCGCGGAGAGATCGAGGGTGCGTACGGAGTCGTACGTCTTGTTCCAACTGCCGGTACGGGGGCCGGGCGCGCCACCGAGTACCGTACGGCCGGACTCGTCCAGCACTTCGAAGCGCGCGTCCGCGAGGGCGTCGTCGCGGCCCAGTACGAACGCCTCCTTGTGCTCGCCCGTGACGTAACCGCCCTGGTCGACGCGGATCTCGGCGGCGGGCGTCGGGGCTCCCGCCGAGGGCAGTGCGTACCAGACCACTCCGGCGCCGAGCGCGACGGCGAGGGTCAGGGACAGGGCGCGGGCGCGCGGGCCGGGGATTCTCGAAACCATGGGGTCAGCTTGCCGTGCGGATCATGAGGGGAGGATGAGGGGCGCTCCGCTGGGAGGGCGGATATTCGGCTGCGGATCGTGCTTGGCTGGTCGCGCAGTTCCCCGCGCCCCTAAATGCCGCATCGCACTTCACACGGCCGGCCAGATCACCGCTCTCGTTCCGGAGCGCCGATCCGCAGCTCGGCCAGCGCCCCGCCGCCTGGTGCGGGCGCCAGCGCGACCGTGCCGCCGTGCAGGTCCGCGACCCAGCGGACGATCGCCAGGCCGATGCCGTTGCCGCCCGTGCCCGATGTGGCCTCGAAGCCCGGGCCGTGGTCGCGGACCGCGACGCCGCCCGGGTGGACGCGTACCTCGACCGGGGTCGCGCCGCCGTGTCGAAGCGCGTTCTCGACGAGGTTGCGCACGGCCTGCTCAAGGAGGTCGGGGTCGCCCTCGACCACCACGGACTCGGCCGTCACCGCGATGTCCGCACCCGGCCAGACCTGACCCACCTCGTCCACCACCTGCTCCACCAACTGGTCGAGCCGGAGCGGGGTCAGCTCCACCTCTTGCGCGCCCGCCTCCACCCGCGCCCGCGTCAGCAGCCCGCCCACCAGGCGGCCCATCCGGTCGACCAACCGCGCCGACTCCGTCGCGCTGCCCGCCTCCAAGGTCACCCGGAGTGTGGCGAGCGGGGTGCGCAGTTCGTGCGCGGCCTCGGCGAGGAACTGCTCCTGCTGGTCCAGTGCCCGAAGCGCCTCCCGCATGCTGCGGCCGGACAGCAGATGCCCGACGAGGGCGGCGGCCAGCACAAGTCCCGTACCACCGAGGGCGAGCCAGCGGACCAGCGTCTCGTGGTCGCGTTCGCCGGGGCCCGGGTCGGCGGCGGCCAGGACGGCGGCGCCGATGCTGTCCTCGTCCCAGACCGGCGAGGCGGCCCAGCGCAGGGTGCGGCCGTCCCGGGAGGTCTCGGTCGCGTACACCGTCTCCTGCTGCTCGAGGACCTTGCGCCACAGCCCGTCGAGGCGGCCCGCGTCGGGCAGCTGCGCCGGGCCGGGGCGCGACCAGCGGACTGCGGGCACCTTGGACGCCTTGGACCCGCTCAGTACCGCGAGAGCGCCGGGTTCGCGGGCGAGCGTGTCCTCGGCGAGGGGTTCGAGGTGGAGTGTGCCGTTGTCCATCCAGACGGCGCGGGCGAGGCCGTCGGCGCGGCGGGCGATCTCCTTGTCGAGGCCGTCGGCACGGGAGCGGCCGTCGATGGACGAGGCGACGAAGGCCAGCACGACCAGACACACGGCCGTAGTCACGGCGAACAGAGCGGTGAGGCGCCGGCGCAGCCGGACGAGCCGGGCCAGGGCCGGACGCGTCCTCGTGGACCGCGCGCTCACTCCGTACCGTTGCCGTCGATCCGGTAGCCGACCCCGCGCACCGTGCCGATCAGCTCGTCGGAGCCCAGCTTGCGGCGCAGCTGCCCGATGACGACGTCGACCACGTTCGACATCGGGTCACTCATCTCGTCCCAGCAGCTCTCGATCAGCTCGCTGCGGCTGACGACCTCGCCCGCCCGCAGCATCAGCGCCTCCAGTACCGCGAACTCCTTGGCCGTGAGCGTGAGCAGCACCCCGGCGCGCCGCACCCGGCGGCGCGGCAGGTCCAACTCCAGGTCGGCGACCCGCAGTTCGGGAAGCCGGGCGGGCTGCGCCCGTCGGCACAGGCTGCGTACGCGCGCGGTGAGTTCGGCGAACGCGAACGGCTTGACGAGGTAGTCGTCCGCCCCGTGCTCGAACCCGGCGACCCGGTCGTCGACGGTGCCGAGCGCGGTGAGCAGCAGCACGGGCAGCGTGGATCCGGCGCGGCGCCGCTTTCGTACGAGGTCGAGCGCGTCGCCGTCGGGCAGCCCCCGGTCCGCCACGAGGCAGTCGTACGTGTTCACGTCGAGCTTGAGCTCGGCCTCGTCGAGCCGCACGGCGAGATCGACGGCGAACCCGGCCGCCCGCAGCCCCTCCACGACGACCGGGCCGAGCTCAGGGTCGTCCTCCACCACCAGCACGCGCATGAGACGGGAGCTTACGTGGGGGCTCCGGTCGCGAGCGTCCAGGGCGTGGAGGCGGCCGTCGTCGCTGCCTACGTGGACGATGCCGTCGGCAACACTCGCCGTACCCGGACGGCCCCGACACGGTCCGGGCCGCGCGCGAGCCGGGGTCGGTAAGGTCCCGGTCAGCAGCCGCCCGGCTGCGCTTCTCCCCCGGAGGCACGCATGAAGATGCTGATCAACGTGGCCGAGACAGTCGTGGCGGACGCGCTGCGCGGGATGGCGGCCGCCCATCCGGAACTCACCGTCGACGTGGAGAACCGCGTGATCGTGCGCCGGGACGCGCCGATGGCCGGGAAGGTCGCGCTGGTGTCGGGGGGCGGGTCGGGGCACGAGCCGCTGCACGGCGGGTTCGTGGGGCCCGGGATGCTCGCCGCCGCCTGCCCCGGCGAGGTGTTCACCTCGCCCGTGCCGGACCAGATGGTGCGCGCCGCGGCCGCCGTGGACAGCGGGGCCGGGGTGCTGTTCGTCGTCAAGAACTACACCGGTGACGTGCTCAACTTCGAGATGGCCGCCGAACTCGCCGAGGACGAGGGCGTACAGGTCGCCAAGGTGCTGGTCAACGACGACGTCGCGGTCACCGACAGCCTGTACACCGCCGGGCGGCGCGGGACCGGGGCGACCCTGTTCGTGGAGAAGATCGCGGGCGCCCTGGCCGAGGAGGGCGCGCCGCTGGAGCGGGTGGAGGCGATCGCCCGCCGGGTGAACGAGGGCTCGCGCAGCTTCGGCGTCGCCCTCGGCGCCTGCACCACCCCGGCCAAGGGGAGCCCGACCTTCGAACTGCCGCCCGGTGAGCTGGAGTTGGGTGTCGGCATCCATGGCGAGCCGGGGCGTGAGCGGCGGCCCATGATGACCTCGCGGGAGATCGCCGACTTCGCGGTGGACGCCGTCCTGGAGGACCTGAAGCCGTCGAGTCCCGTCCTGCTGCTCGTCAACGGCATGGGGGCGACACCGCTGCTCGAACTGTACGGGTTCAACGCCGAGGTGCACCGGGTGCTGGCCGAGCGCCGCGTCCCCGTCGCCCGCACGCTCGTGGGCAACTACGTCACCTCGCTCGACATGGCGGGCTGCTCGGTGACGCTCTGTCAGGCCGACGAGGAGCTGCTGCGCCTGTGGGACGCGCCGGTCAACACGCCCGCGCTGCGGTGGGGTTGCTGAACCCGACGCCCACGACACCCTGATGATTCCCGAAGGAGGACTTGTGCTCGACACCGCGTTCTTCCGCCGCTGGATGACCGCGACGGCCGCCGCCGTCGACCGGGAGGCGGACCGGCTGACCGAACTGGACTCGGCCATCGGCGACGCCGACCACGGCAGCAACCTGCGGCGCGGCTTCACTGCCGTGGCCGCCGTGCTGGACAAGGACAACCCGGACACCCCCGGGGGCGTACTCACCCTCGCCGGGCGCGAGTTGATCTCCACCGTCGGCGGCGCCTCCGGACCGTTGTACGGGACGCTCCTGCGCCGCACCGGCAAGGCGCTCGGCGACGCGGCCGAGGTCGACCGGGCGCAGCTCGCCGAGGCGCTGGGCGCGGGTGTGGCTGCGGTGGCCCAGCTCGGCGGGGCGGCGGCCGGGGACAAGACGATGCTGGACGCGCTGCTGCCCGCCGTCGACGCGCTCGGCGAGTCCTTCGCGGCCGCGAGCACGGCTGCCGAGGCCGGAGCGCTCGCGACCGTACCGCTGCAAGCGCGCAAGGGGCGGGCCAGCTATCTCGGCGAGCGGTCCATCGGCCACCAGGACCCGGGCGCGACCTCGTCGGCCCTGCTCATCGCCGCGCTCGTGGAGGCTGCCGGATGAGCGGGGACGGGAAGCTCGTCGGGGTCGTACTCGTCTCGCACAGCGCGGCGGTCGCGGCGGCCGTGGCCGAGCTTGCGACGGGGCTCGCGGGCGGCGGTACGACCGCCCCGGTCGCCCCTGCGGGCGGCACCCCCGACGGCGGCCTCGGCACCAGTTCCGAGCTGATCGCGCAGGCGGCGGCCGCCGTGGACAGCGGCGCGGGCGTCGCGGTCCTGGTCGACCTCGGCAGCGCGGTGCTCACCGTGAAGGCGCTGCTCGCCGAGGGCGACGAGCTGCCGGAGGGGACACGGCTGATCGACGCGCCGTTCGTCGAGGGCGCGGTGGCCGCCGTGGTCACCGCCTCGGCCGGGGCGGACCTGGACGCGGTGGAGGCGGCGGCGTCGGAGGCGTACGGCTACCGGAAGGTCTGATACCGGCGCGCTGACCTGGATGGGCCCGGCGGGACTCCCCCGCCGGGCCCATCCACGTATCCCCACAACAGCCGGGCCCGATGTGACCCAGACCCTTTATGCAACTTGTTGCACAAGCGGGCCCCGTGCTCTACAACTGGAGCTGACGACACCGCCGTATCCGGAGGCCCCCCGATGAGCGACTACCCCCACCTGCTGCGCCCCCTCGACCTCGGCTTCACCACCCTGCCCAACCGGGTGCTGATGGGGTCCATGCACATCGGGCTCGAAGAGGCCGAGAACGGGTTCGAGCGGATGGCGGCCTTCTACGCCGAGCGGGCGCGCGGCGGGGTCGGGCTCATGGTCACCGGCGGCATCGCGCCCAACGACGCGGGCCGCCCGTACGAGGGCGGCGCCAAGATCACCACCGAGGCGGAGGCCGCGCAGCGCCGCACCGTCACCGACGCCGTGCACGCGGCGGGCGGGCGGATCGCGATGCAGATCCTGCACTTCGGGCGGTACGCCTACCACCAGGACCTGGTCGCGCCGAGCGCGCTCCAGGCGCCGATCAGCCCGTTCGTGCCGCACGCCCTGACCGAGGACGAGGTCGAGCAGACCGTCGAGGACTTCGTGCGCGCCGCCGAGCTCGCCAAGTCCGCCGGGTACGACGGCGTCGAGATCATGGGGTCCGAGGGCTATCTGATCAACGAGTTCGTGGCGGGCGCGGTGAACCAGCGCACCGACAGCTGGGGCGGCTCGTACGAGAACCGGATGCGCTTCCCGGTCGAGATCGTCCGCCGTACGCGCGAGCGCGTCGGCGCCGACTTCATCATCATCTACCGGCTCTCCATGCTGGACCTGGTGCCCGGCGGCTCCACGCTCGACGAGGTGATCACGCTCGCCCGCGCCATCGAGGCGGCCGGGGCGACGCTCATCAACACCGGCATCGGCTGGCACGAGGCGCGCATCCCCACCATCGCGACCTCGGTGCCTCGCGGCGCGTACACCTGGGTGACCAAGAAGCTGATGGGGTCGGTCTCGATCCCGCTCATCACCAGCAACCGCATCAACACCCCCGAAGTGGCCGAGCAGTTGCTCGCCGAGGGACGCGCGGACATGGTGTCGATGGCGCGGCCGTTCCTCGCCGACCCCGAGTTCGTCGCCAAGGCGCGGGCGGGGCGGTCCGAGACCATCAACACCTGCATCGGCTGCAACCAGGCCTGCCTCGACCACACCTTCAGCGGGAAGATCACCTCCTGCCTGGTGAACCCGCGCGCCTGCAACGAGACCGAGCTGGTGCTCTCGCCCACCCGGCGCCGCAAGAACCTGGCCGTGGTCGGCGCGGGCCCGGCCGGGCTCGCCTTCGCGGTCTCGGCGGCCGAGCGCGGCCACGCGGTCACGCTCTTCGACGCGGCCGCCGAGGTCGGCGGCCAGCTGAACATCGCCAAGCGGGTCCCGGGCAAGGAGGAGTTCGAGGAGACGCTGCGGTACTACCGCACCATGCTCGAACTGCACGGTGTGGACGTCCGGTTGAACACCTCCGTCTCGGCCGCCGACCTCGCGGACGGCCCGTACGACGAGGTCGTCGTCGCCACCGGTGTCACCCCCCGCACCCCGGAGATCCCCGGCCGCGACCACCCGAGCGTCGTCACCTACCTCGACGTACTGCGCGACGGGGCGCCGGTGGGCGAGCGGGTGGCGATCGTCGGCGCGGGTGGCATCGGCTTCGACGTCGCCGAGTACCTCACCGACGGCGGCGACGCGGCGAGCCTGGACGCCGAGACGTACTTCCGGCAGTGGGGCGTCGACACCACGTACGGCGAGCGCGGCGGGCTGCGCGCGCCCGAGCGGCCCAAGCCGCCGCGCGCGGTCCACCTCCTCCAGCGCAAGACCTCCAAGGTCGGCGCGGGCCTGGGCAAGACCACGGGCTGGATCCACCGCACCGAGCTGAAGCACCGGGGCGTGACCATGGTGCCGGGCGTGAGCTACGACCTGGTCGACGACGCCGGGCTGCACATCACCGTCGACGGCACCTCCTCCGTACTGCCGGTGGACACCGTCGTCCTGTGCGCCGGCCAGGAGCCGCGCCGCGACCTGTACGAGGAGCTGACGGCGGCCGGGGTCACCGCGCATCTGATCGGCGGCGCGGACGTGGCCGCCGAGCTGGACGCCAAGCGCGCCATCGACCAGGGCACCAGGCTGGCGGCGGCCCTCTGACCGGCGCCGCCCGCGGCGAACCTAGGATGCGGTCATGTCCCTCCCGCACGCGATCCTGACCGCTCTGCTCGAAAAGCCCTCGTCGGGGCTTGAGCTGACGCGCCGCTTCGACAAGTCGTTCGGCTTCTTCTGGTCCGCGACGCACCAGCAGATCTATCGTGAGCTGGGCAAGCTGGAGGCGTCCGGGTTCATCCGCGCGCTGGCGTCGCAGGCGCCGGCGCGCGGACAGAAGAAGGAGTACGAGGTCCTGCCCGCGGGCCGTGCGGAGCTCGCCGCATGGGCGAGTGCCGGGCAGGAACCCCGCCCGATGCGCGACCCGCTGCTGCTGCGGATGCGGGCGGCGGCGGTCGTCGGCACGGACGGGCTCGACGCCGAGCTGCGCCGCCATCTGGCCCTGCACGAGCGCCAGTTGGAGATGTACGAGGGGATCGAGCGGCGGGATTTCCCGCCGGAGCGGGACAGCGAGCAGGACCGGCTGCGGCATCTGGTGCTGCGCGGCGGCATCGAGCTGGAGACGTTCTGGATCCGCTGGCTGACCCAGGCGCTGGACACGGTGGCCGAGCCAGAGTGAGCGGGTCCGGAGTGAGCGGGTCCGCACACTGGCGTTGTATTATGCAACTAGCCAGTGAGAGGACCCGCCGTGCCCAGTCGAGACCAGTCGGTCGCCACCATCCAGCGCGAGATGACCGCGTTCGCCCGCCGCGCCCGGGCCGCCGCCGCGCGGATGCACCCTGAGCTCTCGCTGGTCTCGTTCACGCTGCTCTCGCACCTTGAGGACCAGCAGGGGTGCCGGGCGACGGATCTCGCCGCGTACTACATGCTCGACAAGTCGACGATCAGTCGGCAGATCGCGGCGCTTGAGCGGTTGTCGTTCATCGAGCGCCGCACCGATCCTGCCGATCATCGCATCCAGCTGCTGCATCTCACCCCTGCGGGGACGGCGAAGCTCGCCGAAGCAGCGGAGCTGCGGAAGCAGGCGTTCACCGAGCGCCTGGCGGAGTGGGACGCGGGGGATCTCGAACAGTTCGCGGAGTATTTGCTGCGGTACAACAGCACTGCGGCTAGCTGGAGTTGAGCGTTCAGCTGCGGACCGTGCTTGGCTGGTCGCGCAGTTCCCCGCGCCCCTTAGGTAACGGCAACAGTCAGGCGCAGCCCCGACCTACCGCCCTCCCCCCGGCGTGACCAAGCCCGACTCGTACGCCAGCACCACCGCCTGGGCCCGGCTCGCCAGGTCCAGTTTGCTCATCGCTCGGTTGAGGTGGGTCTTGACCGTCGCCTCGCTGATGAAGAGCTGGTCGGAGATCTCCTGGTTCGACAGGCCGCGTGCGGTGAGTTTGAGGACCTCCGTCTCGCGGGCCGTGAGCGCCGCGAGGTCCGACGACACCTGCGGGGTCTGCTCGACCGGGCGCGCGAACGCCTCCACGAGCCGGCGCGTCACGCTCGGCGCGAAGAGCGTGTCGCCGCCGCCCACCGCCGCCACCGCGTTCAGCAGCCGCTCCGGCCCCGAGTCCTTGAGCAGGAACCCCGAGGCACCGGCCCGCAGCGCGGAGTACACGTACTCGTCGAGGTCGAACGTGGTGAGGATGAGGATGCGCGGCGGCGGGTCGGGGGCCTCGGCGAGGATGCGCTCGGTGGCGGTGATGCCGCTCATGCCGGGCATGCGGATGTCCATGAGGATCACATCGGGCCGGGTCGCCGCCGCCTGGGCCACGGCCTCCGCCCCGTCGCTGGCCTCTCCGACGACGTCGACGCCCGCCGCCCGTAGCAGGGCGACCAGACCGGCCCGTACGAGGAACTGGTCGTCGACCACGAGTGCCCTGGTCATGGCAACGCGTCTTCCCCCTGTGTCATGCGGTCCCGGTCAGGCGGTCGGCTGAGCCGAGGTCGGCAGGAGCAGACGGACCGCGAAGCCTCCCTCGCTTCTCGGGCCGGTGCTGATCGTGCCGCCGTAGAGCTTGGCCCGCTCCCGCATCCCGATCAACCCATGTCCACCACCCGATCGATTTCTGACCGGATTCGCTCCCGTAGTGTCGTTCACGACGGCGAGAGCGACATGGTTCCGCTCGTAACAGAGTTCCACCGTCGTCCGTGCGCCGGGCGCGTGTTTCAGGACATTGGTGAGTGCCTCCTGCGCCACCCGGTAGGCGCACAGGTCCACGCCGGGCGCGAGCGGGCGGGCCTCGCCCTGGACGCGCAGCTCGACCGGCAGTCCGCCGGCCCGTAGCCGCTCCACCATGTCGGAGAGGCGGGACAGGCCCGGCATCGGAGCCGACGGTTCTCCGTCGACGTCCTCCGCGCGCAGGAGGTGCAGCATCCGCCGCAGCTCCTCCAGCGCCTCCTGGCTGGTCGCGGAGATGGTGCCGAGCGCCCCGCGCGCGGTGGGCGGATCGGACTCGAAGACGAAGCGCGCGAGCCCCGACTGCACGGATATCACCGACATGTGGTGGGCGATGATGTCGTGCAACTCCCGGGCGATACGCCCGCGTTCCTCGGCCACTTCGCGCTTGGCCCGGGCCTCCTGCTCCTTCGCCAACTGCTCGGCGAGCTTGGTGGAGCGGCGGGCCACCCGGCCGAACCGCCACAGCACGGCGGGCACGGCGAGCGCCTGCACGACGACCGAGGGCATCGCGTCGCTGCCGGTGCGGATCCCGGCGAACACCCACACCACCGCCAAGACCGCCATGCAGGAGAGGGAGATGCGGGCGGGCCGGGTCGCGGCCACCGTGTACCCCGCGATCAATGCCCCGTAGGAGCCCACGACCGGCCAGTTCCCCAGGGAGATGTAGAGCGTCCACATCGCGATGACGAACGCGCAGACACCCACCGGCGCTCCGGAGCGGAACGCGCACGCCATGTTGATGATCACGGCGAGGGCGTATCCGAGCACGTCGAGCGGCTGCTGCCCCTGCCGGGCCGCCTCCTGGCCCAGGAGCACGGCGACACACGTCTGTGCCAGCGCGATGAACACATCGGCGGTGACTGGGCGGATCCGCATTGCCGCAGCCTAATTGCAGGTCAGACGCGCGGCGTCAACCAATGGCGGTGCACGCTCTACCGCAGGGGTTGTAGACGGACCCACTCCTTCCGGCGCGGTCCGGCACCGCGGTCCGAAACCCGTTTGTCAGCCGGGTCCCGCGATGTTGAAGTGTGCGGATGGACAACGACAAGGTGCTGGCCCTGTTCGACCAGCAGATGCGCGAGGGCGCTCGGCCCGAGAGCCCCGCGGCCCGGGTCGAGCGGGTGGGCGGCGTGGTGCGGCACTTCGGCCCCGACCCGACCTGGAACGGGGTGATCTGGTCGGACCTCGACGAGGCCGGCGCCGAGCGTGAAATCGCCGCGCAGGTGCGGCACTTCACGGAGCTCGGCCGCGAGTTCGAGTGGAAGCTGTACGCCCACGACACCCCCGGCGACCTCGGCGAACGGCTCATGGCGGCCGGGTTCGTGCCGGAGCCCACCGAGGCCCTGATGGTCGCCGAGAGCGCGGCGCAGGCCGGCGAGGTGGCGCTGGCCGAGGGCATCGAGCTGGTGCCGGTGACCGACGAGGCCGGGATCGACCTGATGGCGGCCGTGCACGAGCAGGCGTTCGGCACCGACTCCTCGCGGCTCGCCCGGAGTATGAAGCTCCAGCTCGCCGAGGCGCCCGACACCCTGGTCGCGGTGCTCGCGACGGCGCACGGCGTGCCGGTCTCCGCCGCCCGGATGGAGCTGATCCCGGGCACGCAGTTCGCCGGGCTCTGGGGCGGTGGCACCGCCGAGGCCTGGCGCGGCAAGGGCATCTACCGCGCGTTGGTCTCCTATCGCGCCCGTATCGCCGCCGAGCGCGGCTACCGCTACCTCCAGGTCGACGCCTCCGACGACAGCCGCCCGATCCTGCACCGCCTGGGCTTCGCGCAGTTGAGCACGACCACGCCGTACCTCTACGAGCTGCCGTAGGCCGTACGCGGAGTCCTCAGCGGGCGTAGACGGCGACGAAGTCGCGGGTGGCCTGGTTGTAGTAGCGCTCCGGCGGGTTCTCGAAGTCGAGGATGTTGGTGGGCACCGGGCTGTCCGGGGTACGGCTGCCGTCGTAGCTCATGAAGGACGGCCAGGCGCGGTTCATGTCGAGCGGCATGGCCCGCACCGCGCCCGCGCGCTCCATGAGTTCGGCGAGCGTACGCGCCGACAGGGCCTGGCCGACGACCATGATGACGTCGCCCTCCGCCGTGACCCCGACCCCGGAGCGGGCCACGTACATCTTGCTCTGGTCGGTGGCGCCCCACTTGGAGTCGTTGTCGATGTCCGGGACGACCGAGCCGCCGTCGACCATCAGCTCCAGGCACTGCCGCACCCCGACGACGTCGGGTGTCATCCGCATGTCCCGGCCCCACACGCCGATCCGGATCGAGCCGTCGCGGTAGAACACCTCGGAGGCGGCGCCGTCGCGGAGCTGCCCGGCGGTTCTGCCGTCGAGGTAGAAGCCGCCCCGGGAGCCGCCGTCGGTGACCTTGAAGCCGCCGTTCCAGGACGCCACCAGGCCCGCGCGCTCCCCCTTGGGGATGTTCGGCGGTACGGAGAAGGAACCGCCCGGCTCGCGCAGTCCGGGGTGCAGCTGGAAGCGGGCGTCCTTGGCGCTGACCCACGCGACGGCCGCCTCGTACGAGGTGTGGGCGGAGTCGGGACGTACATACGTGCCCTGCACGATCGGGCGGCCGTGGGCCTCCACCAGCGGACGCCACACGCCCTCGCCGGGCAGCGCCGGGGCGACCAGCGGACGCATCGGGGCGCGCAACGGCAGTCCGCTCCGCGCGGCGGGCGGCGGGAGCGCGGCCGCCTTGCGCATCCGGGCCAGCGACTCCTGCGGCAGCGTGCCGCCGACCTTCGGCGGGTCCAGTTCGTACTGGAGGTTCTCCAGCTTGTCGACGACGAAGCCCAGCCGGTGTTCGCGTGCCCAGCCCGCGAGGCGGGCCGCCGTGCTGTCATCACCCGGATAGGTCAGCGCGTCCGACACCGACCAGCCCACCGTCCCGGCGCCCAGCAGACAGACCACCAGGGTGGACCGGACGGCTATCCGGCGTCGGCGCAGCTGGGGCGGGGTCAGATCCCTGCGGCGCTTCCACGGCAGCAGACGGCGACGGGCCACGGCGCTCCCTCTCCGAGGCGTGTCTCGGAACGACGCCCAACGGACTTCGGACGGATTCCGGAAAGACACGCGCCCTGAATGCGTAGATATCGGGCTCTTGTCTGCTATAACCCGATCGCCCGGAACCTAATCACCGGCCACACTGGTCGCCATGGCCGGGAAACGCAGCGCGGGACTCCTCTGCTATCGCCGTACCGACCTCGGTGTCGAGGTGCTGATCGGGCACATGGGCGGCCCGTTCTGGGCCGGGCGGGACGCCTCGGCCTGGTCGATCCCGAAGGGTGAGTACGAGCCGGAGGAGGCGCCGGAAGCGGCCGCCCTGCGCGAGTTCGAGGAGGAGCTGGGCCTGCCGGCCCCCGAGGGCACGCCGGTGCCGCTAGGGGAGTCCCGGCAGGCCAGCGGCAAGGTGGTGACCGTCTGGGCGGTCGAGGCCGACGTCGATCTCACCGCCGTCGTGCCCGGCACCTTCACGATGGAGTGGCCACGGGGCTCCGGCACGATGCAGGAGTTCCCGGAGATCGACCGCTTCGCCTGGCTCGCGCCCGACGCGGCGTCACAGAAGCTGGTGGCGGGCCAGCGGGTGTTACTCGACCGGCTGGCGGCGCATCTCGCGGAATCCGGGGACCGCCCGGGAACATGACCGCGCCGGTGTCCGGATCCCGGATCACCGGCGCGGTCGCCACGGGGTGCGTGTCTCAGTGCTCTCCGGTACGGCGCCTGCGCGCGGCCCACACGATGCCGCCGCCCGCGAGCAGTACGGCACCGCCCATGCCGGCGACGAGCGGGGTCGAGCTCGACGAACCGGTCTCGGCCAGGTTGGCGCTCGGCTGAGGCGCCGGGGCCGCAGCCGAGGACGTGGCGGGGCCGGGGGCGGGCTTGCCGGGCTTCGCCGAGGGGGTCGGGGTCGGCTTGGCCGGCGGGGACGGCTTGGTCGACGGCTTGGTGGGCGGAGGGGTGTCGCACACCGGCGCGGTCTTGGTCTCGTCCCGCGAGTACTGGTCCCCGTCGCCCGCCTTCACGACGAGCCGCAGGGTCAACTGCTTCTTGTGGTCGGGGAGTTGCAGCTTCTTGTGGAACTCGCCCTTGAACTGCTCGGTGGACAGCAGGTCCTTGCCGTCCGCCGTGATGGTCACCGTGTTGACGGCCTGGTCGGAGTACCTGGTCAGGTCCACGGTGACCTGGGTGCAGGTCACCTGCCACACCGGGGTGTGCGCCTGAGCGGGCACCGCGGTCAGGCCGACGCCGACGAGACCCGCGGCGGCTGCCCCTATGAGCGCTCCACGGCGACGCCCCGTTCCTCTGTTGACGGTCACGAAATCCTCCACTGGTACCGCACCGCCGGATTGACGGTGCGCGCACACTACCGCTCCCGCCCCATGCCCGACCGGCTGTCCCGCACATCACTGGCGTCACCTGTCCTGTTCCGGATGGCACAGCCGTGCTATACACGCGCCACCGCCGTCACGCACACCGCCCCGGGGGACTCATGAGACGAACTACCTTGCTGCGCAGAGCAGTTGGACCACTCGCGATCACGTCCGCGCTCACCCTCGCCCTGCCGATCACGGGCGCCTCAGCCGCCGGAAACACGACCGGATCCATACGTTCCGCTGCGGCCGGATCCGTACGCTCCGCCACGGACCTGCCACCTCTGCCGCAACCCAACTCCCATGGGCTGACCCTGAAGAGCTGGACACTCGTCGCCGGGTACGGGGACCGGATGGCCGACGCGACCTTCACCACCGCCGCCGTGTTCACCCCGCGCGGCGGCACCCCGTGGATCAATCCGGTGCAAGTCCCGGTCAAGGTCAGGATCTACCTCCCCGCCGGGTACCGCGGCGATCCGGCCAGGCCGTACCCCGTGCTGTATCTGCTGCACGGCGGCGGCGCCGACTTCCAGCAGTGGTCGCAGTCGGACTCGGGCAACCTGGCCGCCACGCTGGCCGGTTCGGCGTTCGACGGGATCGTGGTGATGCCGGAGGGCGGCCGGGCGGGCTGGTACAGCGACTGGGCCGGGGCCACCGACGGCCACTTCGCCCCGCAGTGGGAGACATTCCACATCGAGCAGCTGCTGCCGTGGATCGACGCCAACTTCCCTACGGTGAGGGAACGTTCCGGCCGCGCCATCGCCGGTGTCTCCATGGGCGGTTACGGAGCACTGCGCTACGGCGGGCGCCATCCTGAGCTGTTCTCGGCGGTCGGCGCGTTCTCGGCGGGCACCGACCTCTACCAGGCCGGTGCCCAGAAGATCATCGCCGATTCGATGTGGCAGGTGGGCGCCTCGATCGGCTGGACCGGACTGCTCAACCCCTGGTACCGCGTCGGCGGCGACACCCTCCACCGCATGGAGACGGTGTTCGGCCCCCAGAGCGGCTGGGCCGCCGTCACACCCGTGAGTCTCGCGCTCCACGACGCGTACAACGGATACGCCGGGAAACTCGCCTTATACGCGGGCGGGGCGAACGGGACCGGTGAAACCGATATCTACGGCTGGAACCACACGCTGCACGAGAACCTCGACAGCCGCGGCGCCCAGCACCGTTTCTGCACCGGACCCGGTGAACACAGCTATCGGTACTGGACGGAAGACCTCAAGGACTTCGTCTCGCTCGTCTACGGAACACCTTTCGCACAGTGCCCCAATGGCTGGGGATCGCCCACTCCCTAATCGGCCGTCATAAGCCGGACTTTCAGGCGCTCATAGCCTCGCCATTGGGTCATATCGCGCCTTTTTGCGGGGAATTGAATTCTCTTCAAAAATCCCCGGAATGAGGCTCCGCCCGCGCGCAGGCCAGTGCCCGCAAGCAGGCGGGGAGCAGAATGACCGCTTCCATTTCACTCCCGTATTGCGTGAAGGAACGGTTTCAGGCCGGTCGGGTCCGCGCCCCGTCAATTGGCGTCTTGTGAACCCCCGTCGGGCGAGCAGACGATCGGTCCTCGTTCCCGTGCGGCGGCCGCCCGGCGCGGTCGCCCACTTGTCTTCGAGGAGGGTCCTATGAGCGTTCCCGTCAACAACCGGCAGAGTCTCGGCACGGACGCGGCACGGCAGCTCGCCACCGCCACCAAGACCACACCGCAGATGCGCGGCATCACCCCGCGCTATCTGCTGCGCGCCCTCCCGTGGATCGATCTGGAATCCGGTGTCTACCGGGTCAACCGCCGCCGGACCTTCGAGCTCGGCGACGACCGGATCGAGACCTACGCCGACAACGACGGCACCAACCGTGTCGTCCCCGGCGACTTACGCGAGCTGCCCTTCCTGGGCGACGCCGACGACGCGCTCCTGACCGAACTCGCGGGCGCGTTCACCGAGGTCACCTTCGAGTCGGGACAGGTGCTCGCGCAGAGCGGCGACCCGGCCGACCGACTGTGGGTGATCGTGCGCGGCCGCGCCGAGAAGCGTCTGACCGGCCGCTACGGCCAGGACGAACTGCTCGAAGTGGTCGGCGACGGGCAGTTCTTCGACCTGGCGTCCTGGACCAAGTCCGAGCCCATGCCGTACCGCGTGCAGGCGCTCACCCCGGGCGTGGCGCTGGTCGCCGAACGCAGCGCGCTCGCCGCCCTCACCGACCGGGACGCGGGGGTCCGGGCCGCGATGGAGGACTACGCCGCCGGGAACCACATGCCGCCGGGCGGCGAAGTGCCGGTGGATCTCTCCTCCGGCCATGTCGGCGAGCCGGATCTGCCCGCCACGTTCGTCGACTACGAGGACGAGCCGCGCGAGTACCACATGACGCTGGCGCAGACCGTGCTGAAGGTCCACAGCCGCGTCGCCGATCTCTACAACGGCCCCATCGACCAGACGCGCGCCCAGCACAACCTCACCATCCAGGCGCTGCGCGAGCGCCAGGAGAACCTGCTCCTGAACCACCCCGAGTTCGGTCTGTTCAACAACGTCTCCGCAGGTCAGCGCGTGCAGTCCCGCACCGGCTCGCCCACGCCCGACGACCTGGACGAGCTGCTGACCCGGGTGTGGAAGCAGCCCGCGTACTTCCTCGCGCACCCCCGGGCGATCGCCGCGTTCGGCCGCGAATGTACCCGGCGGGGGGTGCCCCCGGTCACGGACACGCGGTTCGGCAGCCCGCTGATCACCTGGCGCGGGGTGCCGCTGCTGCCGTCCGACAAGGTCAAGTTCAGCAACGGCGGCAACGGCCACGGCACCACCGAGATCTTGCTGATGCGGATGGGCGAGGCCGAGCAGGGCGTGGTCGGTCTGCGTCCCTCGCACGTCGCGGACGAGGCCGAACCGGGCCTGTCCGTACGGAACATGGGCGTCGACCAGAAGGGCATCACCTCGTATCTGATGACCGCCTACTTCAACACGGCCGTGCTGGTGGAGGACGCCATCGCCGTGCTGCAGAACGTCGAGGTCGGCAACTACCATGACTACTCCTGACGTTGTGCGACCCGAGGCCGCGGGCCTCGGGATGCCGCGCCTGGACACGGCGCGGCCGGAGGCCACGGGCCTCGACATGGCAGGTCCCGGCGCGGCCCGCCCGGAAGCCGCGGGCCTCGGGATGCCGCCCGTGGACACCGCCCGCCCGGAAGCCACCGGGCTCGGGACGCCGTCCCTGGAGACCGCCCGCCCGGAGGCCACGGGTCTCGACATGGCGGGTCCCGGAGCTCGCCCCGACATGGCGCAACGCCCCGCCATGCCGGGTGTGTTCTCGCCCGAGGCGGCCCGCGCGGACGTGCCGATCCTGCACCGCACGGTCAACGGCCATCCGCTGGTGTGGCTGGACAACGGGGCGACCACGCAGAAGCCCCGCCAGGTGATCGAGGCGCTCGGCGCGTACTACGGCGCCGCCAACTCCAACATCCACCGGGGCGCGCACACCATGGCGCGCGAGGCCACCGAGATGTACGAGGCGGGGCGCGCGGCGGTCGCGTCGTTCCTGGGGGCCCCGGCACCCGAGAGCATCGTGTTCGTGCGGGGCACCACCGAGGCCATCAACCTGGTCGCCCAGACGTGGGGCCGGGACAACCTCGGGCCCGGCGACGACATCCTCGTACCGGTCCTGGAGCACCACTCCAACATCGTCCCCTGGCAGCTGATCGCCAAGGAGACCCGGGCGCGGGTGGTTCCCATCCCGCTGACGCCCGAGGGGGAGATCGACCAGTCCGCGTACGCCGATCTGCTCTCCTCACGCACCCAGCTGGTCGCCCTCAGCCATGCCTCCAACGTCCTGGGGACCGTCCCGCCGGTCAAGGAGATGACCGCGCTGGCCCATCGGTACGGGGCGAAGGTGCTGGTGGACGGGGCACAGGCGGTCGCCCACTTCCCGGTGGACGTGACTGATCTGGACGCGGACTTCTACGCGTTCTCGGGGCACAAGCTGTTCGCCCCGACCGGCATCGGCGCCCTCTACGCCAAGCCGGAGATCCTGGAGTCGATGCGGCCCTATCAGGGCGGCGGCAACATGATCGACTCGGTGGACTTCGGTCAGACGACGTTCGCACCGGTACCGCACCGCCTGGAGGCCGGCACCGGCAACATCGGCGGTGTGGTGGGGCTCCTCGCCGCGCTGAACTGGCTGAGCGGCTTCGACCGCAACGCCGTCGCCGCGTACGAGGAAGGGTTGATGGCCTACGCCCAGCAGGCGCTGGCCATGGTGCCCGGTCTGGAGCTGGTGGGCGCCGCGCCCGAGCGGATCGCGGTGCTGACGTTCACGCTCGCGGGCCAGGATCCGGGCACCATCGCCGACTGGCTGGACCGCGACGGGATCGCGATCCGCGCGGGCCACCACTGCGCGCAGCCCGCGCTCGCGCACTACGGCCTCGAATCGGCCGCACGCGCGTCGCTCGCGCTCTACAACACCTCGCAGGAGGTGGACCAACTGGTGGCGTCGCTGCGGCAGTTGCAGCAGGCGGCCTGACCGGTCGACGGCTGACGGGTGGTGGACGATCGGTCTCGTCCACCACCCGTCAGCCGATGTCGGCGCGCTGGGGCCCGCGATGCGGATGCTGCGGCGGGACCGTGGGGATCTCGGCCCGGGGCGCGCTCAGGGCGTCGACACGGCGGCGCAGGATCTGGTTCTCCACATAGAGATCGGCGAGCACGCGGACCTTGGACCGCACCGCCCACGGGTCGACCGGCTTCACCAGAAAGTCCGCGACGCCCAGGCGGTACGCGCGGGCCGCGAGGTCGTCGTCGCGGCCGATCCCTGTCACCAGGATGACCGGAAGAGAACGGGTGTGATCGAGCCGCTTAAGGTATTCGACCACTTCGAGGCCGTCCATGTGCGGCATCAGCACATCGAGCAGGATCACGGCGACACCGCCGCGCAGCACGGTCTTCAGGGCCTCGTCGCCGTTGCGCGCGCAGATCACCGGTCGGCCGACGGGACGTAACACACTCTCCATCGCGAAGAGGTTGTCCTCGCGGTCGTCCACCACAAGGATCTTCCACGTACTGTCCACGCCCCAACCACACTCCCCTGCAGCCGGACTTTCACAGTAGTGCGACCGGAGGCGGAGCGGCAGGAGGCCAGGGGTACCTGCCAACGGCATCTGCACCCCCGCCCGATGGCCCCCGGGGGCCTGTCGGCGGTCGTCTACGGGCGTCCGCCAGCGCAAACGGAAGCTCCGGGCGCGGTCCTTCGTATTCCGGGGCCCGATCCGTTCGAATTAATTAGGCCGGTTGTCACTCCCCATTTTGGCTCTTCTGCGCTCCCGGTGGACCGGCGCGGCCGACCCGCCCCGCATAGCGTGGGGGCATGGACAAGGCCCCGAAGGCCGCGGGCGCGTCGGCGCGCGTGGACGATCCCGCGTTTCCCGCGCACCGGGCGCCGCGCTGCCGCAGCCTCGACGAGCTCGACGCCCAGGTGATCCACTGCCGGGCCTGCCCGAGGCTGGTGGCCTGGCGCGAGGAGGTCGCCGCCACCAAGCGCGCGGCGTTCCGGGACTGGGAGTACTGGGGGCGGCCGGTACCTGGCTTCGGCCCGCCGGACGCGGCCGTCGCGGTCGTGGGCCTGGCCCCGGCCGCGCACGGCGGCAACCGGACCGGCCGGATGTTCACCGGGGACGCGTCCGGCGACAGCCTCTTCGCCGCGCTGCACGCCGTGGGCCTCGCCTCGCAGGCCGAGTCGATCGATGCCGACGACGGGCTCACGCTGCGCGGCGTACGGCTCGCGGCGCCCGTGCACTGCGCGCCGCCGGACAACAAGCCGACCCCCGAGGAGCGCGACACCTGCCGCCCGTGGCTGGCGGCCGAACTGGAGCTGCTGAGCCCGACGTTGCGTACGGTCGTGGTGCTCGGCGCGTTCGGCTGGCAGGCGCTGTTCCCGGTGCTGAGCGCGGCGGGCTGGGAGGTCCCGCGCCCCCGGCCGAAGTTCGGGCACGCGGTGCGGGTGACGCTGCCCGGCACGGACGAGGGCCGCAACACCCTGAACGTACTGGGCTGTTACCACCCGAGCCGGCACAACACCAACACGGGACGGCTGACGTTCCCGATGCTCGTCGACGTGTTCCGGGAGGCGGCGCGGCTGTCGGACCTGTGACGTCTCTGGCTGCCCTTTTTGGTTGAACATCGACCGGAATTCTGACGCTAAGTGACCGTTTCCGGGCCGGATTTCCCCGTCGGATCGCATCCCGCACCGTGCGGGTGTGTCATGGAAGGGTTGGGCAAAAGGGGCGGGAGCGACGAAAGGAGCCGGTATGGGTACCGGACGGATACGTCGAGCGGCCGCCACGACCCTGCTGTCGTGCGGCCTGGCGATAGGCGGTCTCGCCACCACGGCAGCGGCCGCCCCGGCGCACGACGGGGGCGACGGTCACGACCGCGATCACGGCACCCAGTGGGCATGGAGCGCCAGCGGCTGGGTGTGGAGCAACCAGGACAACGGCAGGAGC
The DNA here is from genome assembly GCF_014596475.1 of Streptomyces sp. CBMA152. Taxonomy (GTDB): domain Bacteria; phylum Actinomycetota; class Actinomycetes; order Streptomycetales; family Streptomycetaceae; genus Streptomyces. The sequence goes on from NZ_MECJ01000027.1 coordinate 105,153, forward strand.
TGGGACAACCACGACGGCGGACAGGACTGGGGTGGCCACGACCACGGTGGCGACGGACGCCATGACGACGGACGCCACGATGATCGTCGGCATGACGACGGCCGTCGCGATGACGGCCGACATGACGACGGACGCGTGTTCGGCACGGTGACCTCCCGTATCGAGCTGAACGTCCGCGACAACCCGAGCCTGAACGCCGACGTCGGCGTCGCCCTCAGCCCGGGCAGCACGGACCGGATCGCGTGCAAGACACATGGTTCGAATGTCAACGGAACCTCCACCTGGTACTGGCTGACCGGCGCCCAGGGCTGGGCCACGGCGGCGTTCTTCCAGGCCAACGGGGACGTACCGAACTGCTGAGCGCCCCCTTTGCGGGGACACAGGGCCCGGAGGCGACTCCGGGCCCTGTCGCGCGCCGCCCCTTCATTGCCGTCACGTGAACAGCGGACGCGGTCGGGAATAGCGACACCGGATTCGACCTTGGAGCTGCTGAGAGCGAGGAGACGGCAGATGCCCAAGGCGTACGCGTACACCCGGAACGGTGGGCCCGAGACGGAGGCCTTCATCGAGCGGGACCGGCCCGAGCCCGGCCCCGGCCAGCTGCTGGTCGCGGTCCGCGCGGCCGGGGTGAACCCGGTCGACTGGAAGCTGCGCAACGGTTTCCGCAGGCCAGGGGCGCCGGAAACGCCGCTGCCCGCCGTGTTCGGCAGTGAGATAGCCGGTGAGGTCGTGGCGCTGGGGCCGGATGTCACGGGCTTCGCGGTCGGGGACGCCGTCTTCGGCAACCCGGTCGGCGGCGGTTACGCGGAGTACGCACTGCTGCCCGCGTCCATAGCCGCGCACAAGCCCGAGGCGCTGTCCTTCGCCGATGCGGCGACGCTGCCGGTGGCCGCCGCGACAGCCTACGACGGGCTGCGCCAGCTGGCGCTGCCGGCCGGGGCGACGGTGCTGATCACGGGCGTCGGCGGCGGTGTGGGCGTGGCCGCGGCCCAGATCGCCCGCGCCTTCGGGCTGCGGGTCGTGGGCACGGCGAGCGAGGGCAAGAAGGACTTCGTGGAGGCGCTGGGCGCGATCCACGTCCCCTCGGCCGGTGGCGCTCTCGCCGACCGCATCCGGGCAGCGGCTCCCGGCGGCGCTGTGGACGCGGTCTTCGACCTGGTCGGCGGCGAGGTGCTGGCGGAGGTGGCCGAGCTCGTCGAGGACCGTACGAAGCTGATCACGGCCGCCGACCCGCCGGCGGCGCTCAAGCTCGGCGGCTCGCCGGTCCAGCGCGCGCGCACCTCGGAGGTCCTGGACGAGGTGGCGAAGCTCGTGCTCAGCGGGGCGCTGCGGCCCCACGTCACGGCCGCCTTCCCGCTCCAGCGCGCGGCCGACGCACTGCGGACGGTCGAGGAAGGCCACGCGCGCGGCAAGGTCGTGATCGAGGTGGGCCAGTGAACGAGTTCACCCCGCACCCCCTCGACAACCCCGCGCGCTCCTCGCTGACCGGGCCGCACGCGCACTTCGCCGAGCGCTTCGGGCGGGTGCTGCGGTATCCGCCCGAGGTGACGCCGTGGCTGGCGATCTCGGATGAGCCCGGCCCCGAGGACTGGGCCGATCTGGCCGCGCTGGCCGGGCCCGGCGGGGAGGTTCCGCTGCTGGGAATGACCCATCAGCCGCCGCCCGGCTGGGAGTTGACGTTCGAGGCGGACGGCGTCCAGCTCGTCGACGACGGGGTGCCCGCCGCGCCCTTCGAGGAGGCGGTCGTGCTCGGCACGGCCGATGTGCCCGAGATGCTGGAGCTGGTGGAGCGGACGCAGCCGGGCCCGTTCCTGCCGCGCACCATCGAGCTCGGCACCTATCTCGGCGTCCGCAGGGACGGCGCCCTGGTCGCGATGGCCGGGGAGCGGCTGCACCCGCCGGGCTGGACGGAGATCAGCGCGGTCTGCACCGATGACGCGTACCGCGGCCAGGGCCTGGGCACCAAGCTCGTCCTCGCGGTCGCCGCGAACATCCGGTCCCGGGGCGAGCGCCCCTTCCTGCACACCGGCGCGCGCAACACCACCGCGATCCGGCTGTACGAGTCGCTCGGGTTCCGGCTGCGCCGCACCACCCGGTTCATGTCGGCCCGGGTTCCGGAGAACGTACTGGCAACCACGACCGGGCTAGTTCACTCGATCGAGTGATGAAACGGTCGTGTGAATTGTTTCTGCAACTTCTGGGCTCCGCCGAACCCTTAGCGTGCTCCTTGGCCTCCCCAGCCCCCGGTCGCCATATCGCCACGTATGAGGGGGGAATGACGTGCGCTCCGACGAACACATCGACAAAGGTGTACGGGACATCCTGCCTACGCCCAGAGGCCGTATCGGACAACCGCTGATGCGTGTGCGCACCCTGCGCGGGGTCACCGTCGCCGAGCTGCGCGGCGAGATCGACATCCACGCGGTGCAGACGCTCCAGCCGCGCCTGGACGTCCTCACGTCGAGCGATCGGCCCGCGCTCGCGGTCGACCTGTCCCGCATCGAGTTCCTGGACTGCTCGGGCCTGGCGCTGCTGGTGCGCAGCCGTCGCCGGGCCGCCGAGCGCGGCGGTTTATGGGCGCTGGCCTGCGACCATCCGCTCACCCTGCGGATCCTGCGGATCACCTCCCTGCTGAGCACCCTGGGGCCTGCTCCCACGCTGGAGCAGGCCCTGGAGTCGTTCAGCCCCGCGAAGCGGACCGTGTCCACCGCAGAGTGACGAGCTCGAACGGTCGCAGGCTCAACTCGACCGACCCATCGGCCAGTTCGGGCTGATCACCCTCGCCCAGCGGCCGCTCCAGCAGGTCGGTCGCGACCACCGCGTCCGCCGCGAAGCCCGCGGTGAGCCTGGCGCGGGCCCGGCCGCCATGTGATTCGTAGAGGCGGACGACCACATCACCGCTCGCGTCGTCCGCCAGCTTCACCGCGCTGACGACCACCGCGTCGTTGTCGACGGACACCAGCGGCGCCACCTCGCCCCCGCCCGCGACCCGCCGCTCCGGCAGATTGACGCGATAGCCCTCGCGCACCGCGTCCCCGATCGTGGCGCCCGGCACGAGCGCGTGCCGGAAGCGGTGGACGCCCTGGTCGGTCTCCGGGTCGGGGAAGCGTGGGGCGCGCAGCAGCGAGACCCGGACCGTGGTGGTCGTGCCCCGGTCCCCCGCCTCGCGGACCGTACGGGTCACGTCGTGCCCGTACGTCGAGTCGTTGACCAGTGCCACACCCCAGCCGGGCTCCTCCAGATGCACGAACCGGTGGTTGCACGCCTCGAACTTGGCCGCCTCCCAACTGGTGTTGGTGTGGGTGGGCCGGTGGAAGTGGCCGAACTGGGTCTCCGAGGCGTAGCGCTCGGCGTGGATGTCCAGCGGGAACGCGGCCTTGAGGAACTTCTCCGTCTCGTGCCAGTCGACCTCGGTGTCGATGTCGAGCCGCTTGGCGTCCGGGGCGAGGCCGAGCAGCTGGGTGACCTTGGAGTCGCCGAAGGTGCGCACGATCCGGACGGCGGCCACGCCCGCGTCCTCCACCGCGACGAGCTGATCGACGGCCGTCAGATCGGTCACCGTATTGCGGTAGAACGCGTCCACGTCCCACGCGTCCCACATGTTCGGGAAGTCCGGGTGGATCTGGAGCAGATTCGCGGCCTGGCCGGGCGCGACCGTCTCGCGCGCGGCGGCGATGTCGTACGCGGAGACCACCAGGCCACGGCCGTCGATCTCCACCCGCAGCAGCCCGTCGTCGAGCACGAAGCCGCCGCCCTCGCGCGGAGCCGCCCGGCTCACTCCCGTGCGGACGGGCTCGGCCGCCGCGCCCGCCGCCACCGAGGCGCGCACGTGCGGCGCGGAGTTGAAGACGAGCGTGCGGCCGGGCGCGGGCTCTCCGGCGAGCACCCGCTGCGATCCGTCGATGATCGTGTTCAGCTCCTCGGCGACCGCCGCGTACGTCCGCTCCGCCTCGCGGTGCACCCAGGCGATGGAGGAGCCGGGCAGGATGTCGTGGAACTGGTGGAGGAGGACCGTCTTCCAGATGCGGTCCAACTGCTCGTACGGATAAGGGAATCCGGCCCGCACGGCCGCCGTCGCGGCCCACAGCTCGGCCTCGCGCAGCAGGTGCTCGCTGCGCCGGTTGCCCTGCTTGGTCTTCGCCTGGCTGGTCAGCGTCGCGCGGTGCAGCTCCAGATAGAGCTCGCCGACCCACACCGGCGCGTTCGGATACTCCGCCTGCGCCTTGGCGAAGAACTCGGCCGGGCTCTCCCATTCAACGGTCGCCGAGCCGTCCAGGTTCCGCAGCCGGGCCGCCTTCGCGACCATCTCCCGGGTGGTGCCGCCGCCCCCGTCGCCCCAGCCGGTCGGCGCCAGCGAGTGCCGGGCGGCGCCCTTGTCCTTGAAGTTCCGGGCCGCGTGGGCGATCTCGCTGCCCTTCATCGAGCAGTTGTAGGTGTCGACGGGCGGGAAGTGCGTGAAGATCCGGGTGCCGTCGATGCCCTCCCACTGGAAGGTGTGGTGCGGGAACTTGTTCGTCTGCGACCAGGAGATCTTCTGGGTGAGCAGCCACTTGGCGCCCGCCGCCTTGATGATCTGCGGCAGCCCGGCCGCGAACCCGAAGGTGTCCGGCAGCCACGCCTCGTCGTTCTCGATGCCGAACTCGTCCAGGAAGAACCGCTTGCCGTGGACGAACTGCCGCGCCATCGCCTCCGAGCCCGGCATGTTGGTGTCCGACTCCACCCACATCCCACCGGCGGGAACGAACCGCCCCTCGGAGACGGCCTTCTTCACGCGCGCGTAGACCTCGGGCCGGTGTTCCTTGATCCAGGCGAACTGCTGCGCCTGCGACATGGTGAAGACGAAGTCCGGCTCGTCCTCCAGGAGCGCGGTCATGTTCGACGTCGTACGGGCCACCTTGCGCACGGTCTCGCGCAGCGGCCACAGCCACGCCGAGTCGATGTGGGCGTGGCCGACCGCGCTGATGCGGTGGGCGGTCGGGCCTGCGGGCACGGCGAGGACATCGGCGAGCTCGGCGCGGGCCGCGTCCGCGCTCGCGTTGACGTCCTGGAGGTCCACCACGTCCAGCGCGCGGCCGACGGCCCGCAGGATGTCCCAGCGCCGGGCGCCCTCGACGGGCAGCTCGTGCATCAGCTCGCCGAGCACTTCCAGGTCGAGGACGAGCTGCCAGACGCTCTCGTCGAAGACGGCGAGGTCCATCCTGGCCAGCCGGTACTGCGGCTCGCTGCCCGCCGTCTCCTTGTCGCCGAGCGCGGTCGGCACGAAGGGGTGGTAGTCGAGGATGACCGGGTTGGACGCGGCCTCGATGTGCAGCCGCACCTCCTCGCCGCCCGCGACCGGAGCACCGATACGCACCCACTGGTTGCGCGGGTTGAGGCCCTTCACCGGGGTGCCGTCCGGCCGGTAGACCAAGCCCTCGCACTGGAAGCCGGGCATGTTCTCGTCGAAGCCTAGGTCGAGGATCGCCTCCACGGTCCTCCCGGCCCACTCCTGCGGAACGGTCCCGGTCACCCGGAACCAGCTGGTCCCCCAGGGCGCGCCCCACGCGTCCCCGACCGCGATCGGTTCGGGGACGCCGGCCAGCCCCTCGGCGACCGGCACGGGCTCGCCCGGCGCATGCCAGACCGCCACCTGGAGCGGTACGGATTCGGGATACACGGCGGGGCGGATGCGCTCGTCGAGGACACGCTTGAGGCGGGCTTCGACCAGATTGCGGTCGTCATGCATGAGGGTCTGCTCCGTTGGGTCGAGGGTCGAGCGGGGTGCAGATGCGGATGCGAGGGAGTGCTGACTGCCGGTGCTACCAGGGATGGACGACGGAGACGGGTGCGGACGCCGTGTAGAGCTCGCCGACGGCCCGTATCTCGAACCGGGCCGACCGCTCCGCTCCTTGCGGTGTCACACCGGGAACGAAGAAGGCGGTGCCGCACGTTCCCCCTACGAAGCGGCGACTTTTGTCGGGCAGGACGCGATGCAGCTCGTAGTGGCGCACGGCTGCGGGCGCACGGTCCCACGCGAAGCGCAGCGAGGTGCCCGCGGCTCCGGTCGCGGAATCGGTGATGCGCGCTCGGGCGGGCGCGGCCGGCGGCGTGGCGGCGCCGTCGCGCACGGCGAGCGCTCCGAGCCGCCACTTCACGCTGCCCTGCGCGGTCAGCCGCACACCGAGTGAACGGGCCGTTCCGGAGAGGGAGTTGAGGCGCAGGGTCGAGGTGGTCCAGCCGCTCCTGCCCGCGTGCAGGGTGCCCGCCGGGAGGTAGGTGTACGGGACGGGATCGCCCGGCCGGGCGGGCTGGCGCAGGGCGATCGCGAGCTCGACCTTGACCGTGCCCTCGTCGGCCCGGTGGGTGAGCTCGACGACCGTGGACTTCGACAGGGACAGCCGGGTCGCGTACAGCTCGACGGTGGCCGGGGCGTCGAAGTCGCCGTCGACCAGGAGGCTGGATCCGCCGCGCCAGGCGTCGGCGAAGTCGAAGGCGACGGCGGGCCGCCGACCGCCGGTGCGCACGACCCAGCGCCGACCGGGAAGGCGGTCCTGGAGGCCGAGATGGTTCCACTCGGCGGTCGAGGTGACCCGGCCGCCCTCGTACCAGCGCAGCCCGTGCCCGGTGTTGAAAGAGGTGGCGAACGGCAGCCGGTCGACCGTGGCCCGGTCGGCCACCACCGTCGCGGGGGCGCGCCAGCCGTCCGTGTCGGGCTGCGACGGATCGAGTGAACGCCCGGTCCAGAACCGGTCGTCGGCCGCGTGGAACTGCGCCGGGGTGCGGCCCGCGGGCAGCTGGTTGCGGGTCCACTCGGGCCGGTAGAGGCCATACGACACGATGTGCGAGCGGTCCCTGGGGACGATGGCGTCCCAGTCCACCGAGGTGTTCCACCCGTTGGCCTCGACGTCGACGCCCGCCCACAGCTCGTAACGACTGCGACCGAGCCGTCCCGCGAGGTCGCCCGAGGACGCGAGTGTGGCGCGCGACCAGCGGAAGTCCACGAACATCGAGTCGGCGCTCGCGAAGAACTCCTTGTTCTCGTCGTCCAGTTGCCCCTGCCAGCCGACATCGCCACCGGTCGTCATCGCGTCGTACCAGGTGACCCGCAGCCCGGCCGCCTTCGCGTGCGCCGTGAGATCCCGTACGAACGCGAGCATGTCGGCGCCGAGCGCCGCGTCGCCGCCGTCGGTCTCGGCGTTGAGGAACCACCCGTCGAAGCCGTACGCGACGGCGACCTCGACCAGCTTGGCGGCCAGCGGAAACCGCCCCAGCGAGTCGCGCCGCACCAGATCGCGGGTCCATCGCAGCTCACCGCCCCAGGCGGTCGGCGGCAGAAAGACCGTACCGAGAACGGGCACACCGTTGCGGTGAGCGGCGTCCACGATCGGCGCGTTGGGCGCCAGGATCAGCCCCTCCCCCGCCGAACCGCCCCAGAAGACCAGCTCATCGAGGTACGCCCAGTGAGTGAGCGCGTAGTAATCAGCGGTGGCCGCACCCTGCGACGGGTTGCCCGCCGTGTGGTCGAAGGACACCAACGACTGGATACGGGCCTGGCCACGGCGGGCGGTCCGGTTCACCGGGACGGGGGTGAACCGCGCGGCGAGCGGCACGGAGGCACGGTTGAAGGCAAGGTCCCTGTCGTCCTCGACCCGCCACTCTTTCAGGCTCCGCCAGGTGATGCCAGGCCCGGGCGAACCGGAGGGGAGGGAGTCGGGATACCAGTAGGAGGCGTAGGGCTGAAGGTCGGTGGGCGCAGCGCGGGCGGCGGAGGCGGGAAGGACGACGGCGGCGGCCGTCCCCGCCCCGGCGAGAACGACGGCCCGACGGGTTGGGTGCTGCTTCATGGCGATCTCCGTTTCGGCTCGACCTATCGAAGTGGGGCAACGAACCAGGGGCGCGGGGAACTGCGCGACCAGCCACGCACGATCCGCAGACGAACATCCGAACCCGCCGAGCGCTTCAGCTCACCGCCTCGGGGAAAACGACCTCCCCAATCCCCCGAGACGCCAAGTACGACTCGTCCTCCACGCGACCAGCGAGAACAACAGCAGGCCGCACCCCATCGGCCACAAGCCGAGCGAACGCCTCAAAAACGGACCCCCCGGGCGCACACACAGACCGCCGAGGCGCACCAACCTCGTCCCCCACGTCAACAACAAGCGCGGTCGTACGGGGCGCGGGCGCATGCACCCGCCCCCGCCACTCCCCAGCGAGCCGCGCCACCACCGACCCCGCCGGTTTGACCGCCCCGCCACTGGTCAACAGCCCCAGGCTGTACTCCAGTTCAGGAAAATCCGCGAGCGACCGGTCCACGTCATGGGAGCACCACCATGTGACGCCCCACAGATCCGCGCAGTCCAGCGCGTTCACCACGGTCGCCTCGGTGAACGCGGCCGCGTGCTCGGCCGGGATCAGCGGCGCGGGCGCGCCTACCTCCTGGAGCCACACCGGCCGACGCGGGTCGTCGGCCCACGCCTTCGACAGCTCGACGAGATACGCGGCGTGGTGCTCGGTCGCGACACCCGTACGGCCGTGCGCCTGGGCGGTGCCGTTGAACACCCACGAGTGCACGGCGGTCATCGCACCGAGCCGTGCCGCGTGCGCGGGGGTGAACGGCTGGTCGTCCTGGTACCAGGACGCGTCGTACTCGGCGTGCACATGGGGCCGACCGGGCGCGCCCTCCTCGCACGCCCCGAGCAGCCGCCGCAGCCACGCCTCGGCCTGGCCGGAGGTGATGCGGTCGGGGTCGGGGTGCGGCCCGGCAGCGAACTGGTTGACCTCGTTCCCCAGCGTCATCCCGATGAAGTTGGGCCGGTCGGCGAGCGCGGCGGCGAGCGTACGCAGATACGCGGCCTGCCCCTCGATCACCTCGGGGTCGGTGAAGAGGTTGCGCCGGTGCCAGGTCTGCGTCCACGCGGGCAGGAAGTCGAAGCTCGACAGATGGCCCTGGATCCCGTCGACGTTGACGTCGAGGCCGCGCTCGGCCGCCGCGTCCGCGAGCGCGACCAGCTGCTCGACCGCGCGCGGCCGGATCAGCGTGCGGTTGGGCTGGAAGTAGGGCCACACCGGGAAGACCCGGATGTGGTCGAGGCCGAGCGCCGCGATCGCGTCGAGGTCGGCGCGGACCGCGTCGAGGTCGAAGTCGAGCCAGTGGTGGAACCACCCCTGGCCGGGCGTGTAGTTGGCGCCGAAGCGCACGGCAGAAGGCATGCGGTTCCGTTCTGTGGGCGTGCGGTGGGACGTGGCGCGGGGGTGCTCAGCCCTTGACGGCGCCCTCGCCGACACCGCGGAAGAAGTAACGCTGCAGGGCGGCGAAGAGCACGATGAGCGGGGCCACCGCGATGACGGTGCCCGCCGCGACGAGCCGTTCGTCGTTGGCGAAGGTGCCGTGCAGATAGTTCAGACCGATGGTCAGGGTGAAGCGGTCGGGGTCGCTGAGGACGATGAGCGGCCACAGGAAGTCGTCCCAGGCGCCCATGAAGGCGAAGATGGCGACCACGGCGAGGGTGCCCTTGACCGCGGGCAGCGCGATCAGCAGATACCGCTGCCAGGCGTTGGCGCCGTCGACGTACGCCGCCTCCTCCACCTCGTACGGCAGGTTGAGGAAGGCGTTGCGCATCAGCAGGACGTTCATGGCGCCGATGGAGCCCGGCAGCAGCACCGCGATCAGGGTGTTGTTGAGGCCGAGGTCCCGCATGGTGGTGAACTGGGCGATGATGATGCCCTCCACGGGGACCAGCATCGCCAGGATGAAGGCGAGGGTGGCCGCGCGGCGGCCCCGGAAGCGCATCCTCGCCAGCGCGTATCCGGCGAGCGAGGCGCCGACGCAGTTGGTGACCACGTTGGCCGAGGCGACCTTCAGCGAGTTCAGCGCATAGTCCCAGACGGGGATGGTGTCGGCCACGCGCGCGTAGTTGTGGAGAGTGGGCTGCTGGGGCAGGAACCTCGGCGGGGAGCTGAAGATGTCCTCGTGCGGACCCTTGAGCGAGGTGGACAGCTGCCACAGGAACGGGCCCACGGTGAGCGCGAGGACCGCGAGGAGCAGGACGTAACGCACTACGAGCTGCCAGACGGGGATCCGCCGTCCCTCGGCGTCGGTGACACCCCTGCGCGGCGCCCTGGTCCGGGTCCCGGTGTCGGTAGAAGTGCTCACGCCCCCTCCTTCCGGTCCGCGCGCAGCACGAGCAGCATCAGGACGACGGTGACGACGAAGACGACGACGGAGATGGCCGAGGCGTAGCCGACCCGGCCGGTGAGGCCGGTGCCGACGCGCTGGACCAGCATCACCAGGGTGGTGTCCTCGCCCGCCGGTCCGCCGGGGGGACCGGCGATCAGATAGACCTCGGAGAACACCTTGAAGGCGGAGACCGAGGAGAGCGCGGCGACCAGGACCATGGTCGAGCGGACGGCCGGCACGGTGACGGTGAAGAACCGGCGTACGGCCCCGGCCCCGTCGACGGCGGCGGCCTCGTGCAGCTCGCGCGGCACATTGGCCAGCGCGGCCAAGTAAATGATCATGTAGTAGCCGAGGCCCTTCCAGACCGTGACGGCCATCGCGCTGCACAGCAGCAGCCACTGGTCGCTGAGGAAGCCGACCTTGCCGACGCCCACCGCCTCCAGGACCGAGTTGATCAGCCCCCGGTCGTCCAGCATCCACACCCAGATCAGGCCGACCACCACGATGGACGCCACGACCGGGGTGAAGAACGCCGCCCGGAAGAAGGTGATCCCGGGGATGTGCCGCTGGACGAGCAGCGCCAGGAGCAGCGGCAGCACGACGAGGGCCGGGACGACACCGAGGACGTACAGCGTGCTGTTGCGCAGCCCGGTCCAGAACATGTCGTCGTGCCACAGCTCGCGGAAGTTGGCGAGGCCGACGTAGTGGCCGGGCACCAGGGTGCGGCGGTCGGTGAAGGCGTTGGCCACGGTGCTGACGAACGGGTACAGGCTGAACACGCCGACGATCACGAGGCCGGGCGCCGCGAACAGCCAGGGGCTGGACGGGAGATGGCGCCGGATGGAGCGGCCGGGCCGACGGGCGCCGGAGCGGGGCGCGAGGGCCGCCGGGCCCGCCACGAGCGGGCCGGACGGGTTCGCCTCGGAGGCGGTGGGACTCTTCATGGACGGCTCAGCTCTGCTTCAGCAGCCGGTCGCAGGCCTTGACAGCGTTGTCAAGCGCTTCTTTGGGGCTCTCCTTGCCCTGGAGCGCCTTGGCCACCTCGTTGCGCAGCGCGGTTTTCATCTGGTCGCTGAACAGCACCGGCGTGTAATTGACCGCCGTCTTCAGGGACTTGGCTGCGGCGATCCGCACCCGCGTCTCGTCGGTGCCGTCCTCCTTGGTGAAGTACGGGTCGTCGAGCGAGCCCGCGGTGCTGGGGAAGATGGCGACCTTCTTGGCGAACTCCATCTGACGGGTCGCGTCGGTGACGAAGTGGGCGAAGGCGACGGCGGCGGGCTTCTGCTTGCTCTTGGCGTTGACCATGACGCCCATGACATACATGTTGGCCTTGCCGGTGCTGCTGATCTGGTCGGTGATCCCGATGTTCTTGTAGAGCGTCGGGGCCTGCTTCTTGAAGTTGGCGAGGTCGAGCGCGCTGCCCGGGTTCAGGGCGACCGACTCGGTGAGGAACTTGTGCCCGGCCGACTCGGGAGTCGCGGTCAGCGCCTGCGAATCGAGCGCCTTGGCGTCGTACAACTCCTTGTAGTGCGCGAGGAGTTCGACTCCCTTGGCGTCGTTGAACGCGAAGCCGTCGCCCGTCTTGTTCATCAGCTCGACGCCGTAGCGGCCGAAGTCCTCGATGGTCGGGACATTGGCGAAGGTGGCGATCTTGCCGTTGCTCTGCTGCGCCATCCTCATCCCCGCCGCGAAGACCTCGTCGTACGTCTTCGGCGGCTTGTCGGCGTCCAGACCGGCGTCCTTGAAGAGCCGCTTGTTGTAGAAGAGCGGGCCGGTGTTCAGATACCAGGGGAAGGCGTACGTGCCCTGCAGACCGGGCACCTGGTGGCTCTGCCAGGCGCCGGGCAGATACTCCTTGCGGTAGTCGGCGGCGGCCTTGTCGAGGTCGAGCGCGAGCCCTGCCTTGGCCAGCGGGGCGACCAGGTCCGGCGAGACGTTGACGACATCGGGCAGCGTGCCGCCGGCCGCGTCGGCGCTGATCTTGTCGGGGTAGCCCTCCGCGGGCCGGTCGACCCACTTGACCTCGGTGCCGGGGTACTTCTTCTCGAAGTCCGCGATCACGCCGTTGAAGTAGTCCTTGAAGTTGGCCTGGAGGTTCCAGGTCTGGAAGGTGATCTTCCCTTCGACCTTGCCGGACGCGTCGGACGAACCGGAGTCGGAGTCGCTGGAGCAGGCGCTCAGCGGCAGGACGGTGGCGAGGACGGCGGCAGCGGCGAGTGCCCTGCGGGAGATGCGCACGGTGTACGGCTCCTTTGCTCGGACCAGACGTGCGAGTGCTCGGACCAGCGGTGCGGGCATGAGCGACCGGGCCGGCACCGGGGGTCGGGGGGCGCCCCCCAGAAAGGCACGGCACCGGCCGCTCACATCGGCAGACTTTGCGGTGCGAATCTTCAAAAAGTCAATAGGCAGCCCCAGTTGGATGCCGTATGTGCAGGTCAGCGTTGTGGACAAAGGAAGTTGCGGCGATCTACTAATGCGCTTTAGAGTCATGGAGCTCAAGCGCTTTAGTACGCCGGGGCATTCATCGGTCGCAGACGGCCGGATCCACCGGGAAAGGGGCACGGGTGACACAGGGCCCGCCGTCCGGCAAGGACACGTCGGCGGGGCGGCGCACTCCCGCGCGCCGCCCGACCATGAAGGACATCGCCCAGCGGGCCGGGGTGTCGGAGAGCGCGGTGTCGTTCGCGCTCAACGACCGGCCGGGCGTCTCGGAGGTCACCCGCGACCGGGTCCGCCGGGTCGCCGAGCAGCTGGGCTGGCGGCCGAGCACGGCGGCCCGCGCGCTGTCCGGCGAGGGCTCGGCGACGGTCGGCCTGGTGGTGGCGCGCCCGGCCGCGACGCTCGGCGTGGACTCGTTCTTCCTCCAGCTGATCTCCGGCATCCAGGAAGTCCTGGCGGAGCGTCAACTCGGCCTGCTCTTCCAGGTGGTGGAGGACGTCCGGGCCGAGTGCGCGGTGTACCGGCGGTGGTGGGCCGAGCACCGGGTGGACGGGGTGCTGGTGGTGGACCCGCGCACCGATGACCCGCGCCCGGAGCTCCTGGACGAGCTCGGGCTGCCGGGCGTCGTCATCGGCGGACTGCCCGACACCCACCCGAATCTGTCCCAGGTGCGCGCGGACGACACCGGGGCGATGGCCGCGGTCGTCGGACGGCTGTACGCCCTTGGGCACCGGCGGATCGTGCACATCGCCGGTCTGGAGTCGCTGGCCCACACCGACCGCCGTATCCGCTCGCTGCGCGCCGAGGCCGATCGGCGCGGCCTGACCGGGGTGCGCTCGGTGACCACGGACTACTCGGACACGGAAGGCGCCGCCGTCACCCGCCGGATGCTCACCGGGGACACGCCGCCGACCGCGCTCGTCTACGACAACGACGTGATGGCGGCGGCGGGAGCGGCCGTGGCCACCGGACTCGGCTTCTCGGTGCCGCACGATGTGTCGATCGTGTCCTGGGAGGACTCGGTGCTGTGCCGGATGGTCCACCCGTGGCTGACCGCGCTCTCCCGGGACACCGTCGCGTTCGGACGGCTGGCCGCACGGGAATTGACCGCGCTGCTCGACGGCGGCGCGGCCCGGTCGGTGCCCATGCCGCTGCCCCGTCTGATCGAGCGCGAGAGCACCGCTCCCCCGCCGCTCAGCGGGGCCTGAGCAGCAGCAGCGCCACGTCGTCGCCGCGCTCGCGGGCCTCGGCCACATGCCGTACGAGCGCGTCGGCCACCTCCTCCAGGGGGCGGCTTCCGGCGGCGGCCAGCCGGTCGGCGACGGCGGCCAGCGACTCGTCGAGGTCGACGCCCGGGATCTCGATCAGACCGTCGGTGTACAGCGCGAGCACGGATCCGGGCGCCAGCGGCACCTCCGTGGTCGGGTAGACCGCGCCCGCCTCGATGCCGAGCAGCGGCCCGCCCGCGAGGTCGAGCACCCGCACCCGGCCGTCCGGGGTCCGCAGCAGCGGCTGCGGATGTCCGGCCCGGGCCAGCAGGGCGCGCCCGCGCGCGGCGTCCAGGTGCAGGTAGATGCAGCTGGCGAAGCGTTCGGTGGCGAGGTCGACCAGGAGCCGGTTGGTGGACTCCATGACCCGGCCGGGACTCTGTCCGACGGCCGTGTAGGCCCGTACGGCGGTACGCACCTGTCCCATCAGGCCCGCCGCGGTGACGTTGTGGCCCTGGACGTCCCCGATGACGGCGGCGGCCGCGGTGCCGACGGGCAGCAGGTCGTAGAAGTCGCCGCCGATGTCCATGCCCTGGGTGCCGGGCAGATAGCGGGCCGCGACCTCCAGGCCGGGCAGCTCGGGCAGGGTGTGCGGCAGCAGGGCTTCCTGGAGGCCGTGGGCGAGCCGGTGCTTGGCGTCGTACAGCAGGGCCCGCTCCAGGGCCTGGGCGATGAGGCCGCCCACACTGGTCAGCACCGCGCGCTCCTCGGCGGAGAAGGTGCGCTGCTCGGCGAAGCCAAGCACGCAGGTGCCCACGGGGCGGCCGGAGGCGATCAGCGGCAGATAGGCCCAGGCGGCCATGCCATCGGGCGTGGCGTACCGGCTGGGGTAGAGGCGCTCCAGCTGGCGCTGCGACTCGAAGAAGGCGGGCACCCCGGTGAGCAGGGCGCGGGTGCCCGGGGTGCGGGCGCTCAGCGGCATCCCGTCGAACCGCTCGACGACCGAGGCGTCCTCGTATCCGCGCTGGCCCAGAACGTGCAGGCGCCCGCCGGAGGAGCCGAGCATCACCAGGGTCCGGCTGCCGACGGCCGGCATGATCTCGACGGCCACCAGGTCGATCACGTCCTGGACGCCGACGGCCTCGGTCAGGGCGCTGGCCAGGCTGAGGATGTGCGAGATGGTCACGAGCCGCCCCGGGCCCTCGCCGGAGTCGCGGGGCGGGCGGCCCGGGCGGGGCGCGGCGCGGGCCCGGGTGATGCGCACGCTCAGGCCTGTGGTGCTGGGGTAGAGCCGGAAGGAGAGCCAGTCGCCGGGCGGGCGCAGCGCCACGAACGAGGTGATCTGCTGGCTGAGCAGCGCCGCGCGATAGCTGTCCTCGTACATCGGGTCGTCGAGCCACGGCAGTGTGGTCCAGGGGGTCGCGCCGAGCAGCCGCTCGGCCGGGATGCCGAGCAGATCGCCCGCCGCCTGGTTGGCGTAGCCGATCCGCCCGTCGAGATCGAGCGCGCACAGCCCGTACGGGAGGCGCGCGGCCATCCGTACGGCCTCGGCGGCGACGTTCTCCCCCAGGTCGGTCTCCTGGAGGCGGACGCCGGAATCGGGCAGCACCGGGCGGCCCTGCGCCGCCGCCCACTCCATGTACTCGGCCAGCCGGTCGCAGGCCGCAGCCAGGCGTTCGCGCTCGCGGCTGGAGAGGTCGGGCGGGTGCGAGCCGGGCCAGGTCACGTAGACCGCCCCGTACACGGTCTCCGCGCTCGCCACGGGCAGGGCGGCCAGGGCGAACGGATAGGGCAGCACCACGGCGATCCGGGGGTAGCGCCCGGCCATCTCCTCCTCGCCGCCCACCCAGACGAGCCGCCGCTCGCGGGCCGCGTCGGCGACCGGGATGGGGGCGCCGAGCCCTACCCGCTCCCAGGGCGCGGCGAACACCCGGGGCAGCCCGGCCATCGCATTCATGACCAGCACGTTCTCGCCCGGATCGAGCACATAGACGGCGCCGGAGTGGGCCTGGACGTCGTCGAGCATCCCGGTGAGCACCCGGGAGAGCACCGCCTCGTGCGGGGGCGCGCGATCGGCCGGGGAGCCGGGCGCATCCCGGTCGGGCATGGCCGACCACCTCCTCCACGGCCCCGCGACACCTCTGATCCAGGCTCCCCCTCGCGGGGCCCGCGCGCACGGCGAGAGCGCCCGCCGGCCGCACGCGGCACGGCGGACGGCAGCCGACCGGGGGACAGCGCGACGGCGCGGACGGCGTTTCGCGTGGAAGATCCGCCCGACTCCGTTATGAATCGGACGAAATATCTGACAGATCATCCGATCACCGGGATGGGGCCGATGAGACGAATGCCCCGGCGAGGGGCACAGCAGCCCTTCTCCGTACCGGAGTTGACTATCCGTCCACCCCACTACTTCTGGCCTCCCGGCTCGTTCACCCATCAGTGAGAGTCACTTCACGTGGGCAGCGTGTGACGTATCAGCACAAGTCATGTCCACACCATCTAATTTTCGACGCACCTTCCCACCCATGAAGGAAGCCTCATGCGCCGAACCACCCTCGCCGCCGCGTTGTCAGTCGCCGTCGCCCTGACCACCGCGGTCGCCCTGCCCGCCGCCGAGGCCACGCCCCACAGTGTCCTTCGGCCCGCCTCCGCATCCGCCGCCCAGCCGTTCCTGCCGCCGCTGCCGACGACCGCGCCGCCGGTCACCCGGACCCTGAGCCCCGGCGTCACGCTCACCGCGCTCACCTTCGGCAGGAAGAACGCGGCCGACTACTGGACCGCGCATGTGTTCCTGCCCGCGGACCCCGGCGGTCCGGTCGGGAAGGCCACCACGGAGCTCGGCCCCAAGGACACCGCGGACCAGGTCGCGGACGCCCTGCGGGAGAAGGGGTTCGCCCCGCGCGTCGAAGAGGTCCGCTCGCCCGCCTACGCCGACCTGCCGGCGGGCACGCTCGGCTGGACGGTCCGCATCGGCGCCTACGCCGAACGCGCCGAGGCCACCGCCGAGCTCGCGAAGGTGAAGGCCGCCGGGTTCACCGGGGACACCCGCTACACCGGGCAGGACGGCACGGACACCAACGCGCCCGAGAAGGTCCACGTCCTCAGAGTGGACTTCCGCAGGTTCCACGGCAGCGTGGGCACCGAGTTCGGGCCCACGCTGCACGGCACCGAGCCCGCCACCGAGCTGATCTCCCTGGCACACGCGGTCGCGGGCATCAACGGCCAGTGGTTCTACAACGACGCGCCCGGCGGGTTCTACGTCAAGGACGGCAAGGTCCTCGGCACCGCCACCCAGGGCCGCGGCGCCATCATCTCCACCAAGGGCGGCCGTTCGGTCCGCGTCGACACGCTCACCGCGCACATCTCGATGCGTACGTCCCGGGGCGCTATCCAGGAGCTGGACGGCGTCAACCGCTTCCCCGGGGACGTCTGGAACTGCGGCGGGGACAGCGACGACATCCCGACCGACAAGCCGCAGCACGACTTCGAGTGCACCGACCCGAACGAGCTGATCCAGTTCACCCCCGAGTGGGGCACCCCGCCGACCGGCACAGGGGCCGAGGCGGTCATCGACGCGAGCGGTGAGGTCGTCGCGGTCAACTCCTCGCGCGGGGCGGCTGTTCCGCCCGGCGGCTCCACCGTCCAGGCCATCGGCGACAGCGCCGACTGGCTGCTCAAGAAGGTGCGGGTGGGCGACCAGCTCGACATCAGCACCCGGGTCAGGGACGGCTACGGCCGCACGATCCCGCTCACCAGGGACACCCAGATCATGCAGGTCGGCCCGACGCTGGTGCGCAAGGGCAAGGTGTCGGTCAACGCGATGGGCGACGGGATCATCAGGTTCGGCTCCGACCACACCTTCACGTACGACTGGACCAACCGCGCCAACCCGCGCTCGATGATCGGCGTCGACGGCGACGGGCGGCTGATGCTGGTGGTCGTCGACGGGCGCCAGGCGGGCTACAGCGAGGGGCTGAGCATCGCGCGGACCGCCGATCTGATGCACCAGCTCGGTGCGCGCGAGGCGCTCAACCTCGACGGCGGCGGCTCCAGCGTGATGGTCACGGCGGCCGACGGGGTCATCAACCGCCCGTCGGACTCCTCGGGCGAGCGCTCGCTCGGCAACGCCTGGGTCATCAAGCCCTGAGCACTCCGGTGCGGCCCGTGCTCCGGCGCGGGCCGCACGGTCGTCAGTCCTCCGGGGGTTCCTCCGGCGGTACCACGGGCGGCTCGGCGAACAGGTCGGTCCTGGCGTTCTCCTCGATCCTGCTGCCCTCCGGGACGAACTCGCACCACACCGCCTTGCCGTCGCCCCTGGGCTCCACCCCCCAGCGGGACGACACCGCCTCGATCAGCATCAGACCGCGCCCGGAGGTCGCCGCCTCGCCCGGGGTGCGGCGGCGCGGGCGGACGCTGGAGCGGTCCTTGACCCACAGCCGTACGCGCCGCACCGGCTGGGGCAGCACCTCCAGGGTGAGGACCGCGCCGCCCTCGGTGTGCAGCAGGACGTTGCCGAGGAGTTCACCGGCCGCCAGTTCCACGTCGTCGACGAGTTCGGCGAAGCCCCAGTCCTCCAGGGCGCGGCGCAGGGCGACCCGGGACTCGGCCAGGCCCTCCGGGTCGGCCTGGTGGATGTACTGGTGGATGCGGGGCGCCTGCGGAGTGCCCGGGTCGGGCGCCCGGCGCAGCAGCAGGAGGGCGACGTCGTCGCCGGTGCCCCAGCGCTCCCAGAGGCTGGCGGAGAGATGGTCGGCCAGCGCGTCCGGCGACTCCGGGCCCGCCCGGACGGCCGCCTCCAGCGCGTCCATCCCGGCCGCGATGTCCAGACCCGGCTCCTCGACGAGTCCGTCGGTGCACAGCACCAGCATCTCGCCGGGCACCAGGTCGAGCCGGGTCTCCGGGAACTCCTCGTCGTCGAACTCGGTGGCGAGCCCGAGCGGCAGGCCGCCGCGCAGGTTGGGGCGGCCGACCCGGCCGTCGGTGTGCCGGATGAACGGCCCCAAGTGGCCCGCGCGCACGGCCCGTACACCGCCGGATTCCAGGTCCACCTGCGCGTACGTACAGGTCGCGAAGCGTTCGGTGTCGAGTTCGGCGAGGAAGCGCGAGGCCCGGGCGAGGACGGTCGCGGGCGGGTGGCCCTCGCCCGCGTACGCGCGCAGCGCGATCCGCAGCTGGCCCATGATGGCGGCGGCGTGGGTGTCATGGCCCTGGACGTCGCCGACGACGACCCCGACCCGGCCCCGGGGCAGCGCGATCACGTCGTACCAGTCGCCGCCGACCTCCCGGCCGCCCCAGGCCGCGTGGTAGCGCACCGCGATCTCGGCGCCGGTGAACACGGGCACATGGCGCGGCAGCATCGACGCCTGGAGCCCGGTGGCGAACTCGCGCTCCTGGTCGAAGAGGATGGCCCGCTGGAGCGACTGGGCGACGATGCCCGCCAGACCCAGACAGAGATTGCGGTCCTCGGCCGAGAAGTCGCTGCGCCCCCGGAAGAACAGCGCGAGACCGCCGACCGGCCGGGCCTGGGCGATCAGCGGCAGGAACGCCGCCGCGTCCACTTCGAGGCTCTGGATGTACGGGGCCAGGCGCGGGAAGGTGTCGCCGAGCTCCGCGAGCGAGGTCACGAACCGGGCCTGGCCGGTCAGCACGGCCTCGGCGAGCGGCAGCGAGTCGTCGAGCCGGTGCAGCGACAACTCCTCCAGCGCCTCCATCGAGTCACCGGCCGCCGCGATCACCTTCAGCACACCGCCCTCGACCAGGCCCAGGACAAGCCCGTCGGCGCCGAAGCGCTCCATGCCGCCGGTGCCGGTGAGCACGGCCGCGACATCGTCCACGGTCACCGCCTTGGACAGTGCCTCCGTGGTGCCCTGGACCATCCCGGTGATACGCCGGCGGCCCGCCTCCAGCGGGCTGATCACGGTGAACTCGGTGAGTTCGGTCGAGGCGTTGCGGACGATCCCGATGACGCGGTACGCGGTGCCCCGCTTGTCCCGCAGGATCCGGCCGCGCACATGGGTCCACTGCCGGTGCCCGTTGCGCCGCCGCACCTGGAAGTACGCGCCGTACGAAGAGCGCCCGGTCTGCATGGCCTCCTCGATCACCGCGGCGATCCGGACGCCCTCCTCGGGCGGGACGCGGGTGGAGACGGTCCCGGGGAGCCCGTCGTACTCCTCGGGCCGCAGGTCGAAGACGGCGAGACCCGCGTCGTCGAACTCCAGGGTCCCGGCGTCCAGGTCCCAGTCGAAGCTGCCCATGCGGTTGAGGGCCAGCCTCTCGCCCGGCCCGATCCTCCGTCGGTCGCGTCCAGCCACTGCGTCAGCTTATCTTCGCGGGTTTTTCCTCCGCATCACGGAGGAGCGCCCCGGACGCCGATCGCGGCGGGTGCGGCACACAGTCACCCGTTCGGCCGCGATGAGCGGGCGGTGGGGCCCGGGTTGTGCCGCAGCACCGCGTCGATCAGGCCCGAGGTCGCCTCGGGGAAGTCCATCGGGACGATGCCGAGGCCGGTCCTGCCGGTGAGCGCCGAACCGTTCAGGAAGGTACGGACCTGCGGGTTGAGCCGGTCCGCGTTCCATTCGGGCGGCAGCCCGGCCGCTGTGCTGACATAGTTCATATAGAGCTTGCCGGGCTGGTCGGCGGCCTTGCGGAACTGGGCCTCGATCTTGGGATACTTGCCGAAGGGCTCGGCGTTGTAGTCGTCCTGGATGTCGAAGAGCGCCGGATCGCCGTAACGCACGCCCGGCAGACCGCCGTTGTCGGCGAGCAGCACGACCTTGCCCCGGGCCTCGCCGAGCGTCGGCAGGGTGGAGTCGAGCCGGAACAGCGGCCGCCAGCCCTTCTGGTCGAGGTAGATGTCGAAGATCCGGCGGAACTCGGCGTCGCTCTCCGTCGAGTACTCCTGCTTGACGCGCATCAGGACGGTCTCGGTGGGGTGCGCCGCGAGGAAGTCCCGGCAGGCGATGAGCACATCGCCGAACATCAGGTTCTGGTAGAAGGCGGCGTGGTGGATGGCGAAGGAGTCGCCGGTGACCCGGCAGCGCACGTCCAGGAAGCGGATCCCGGCGCCGAGCTGGTCGGCGATCACCGCGTTCTGGCACTTCACCCAGAGCCCGCCGAACCGCGCGCCCGAGTCGTGCGTGCCCGGAATCGTCAACTGGCGCAAGGGAGTTGAGCCGCTGATGCCCGCCATCCAGTCGGCGACTGCGAGCGTGCGGGCGGTGGCCGGTGCGGCGCCCGCGTAGGCCAGCAGTCCGGCGGCCGGAAGCACGGCCGCGCCCTTGAGGAACCCCCGCCGGTCCATGCCCACGCTCCCCCTGCCGCTCTGCGGCCTCGGTCGGCACATCTGTGCGTCGCGTCGCATGGAAGCACAGACGGCCCGAGGACGACAGGCATCGCACAGCACGGATTACCGGCCGGTAGTCCGGGTGGGCCGCGCATCCATGCTACTTTCGTGAAGACGCAAATAAGGATCCGCACCCTGCGGAACCGGCGTCCTTGCCATGCCCGTGCGAGCCGAGGAGGTGTTCGGGATGAGTCCCGACCGAAGTCCTCGCCGCACCGCGCCGACCGGCTGACCTTCTGACGCCTTCGGGCTGACAGCCGCCTTTTCTCGGCACTTCTTACTGCGGCACGCGGCGCTTTCCCGCCGCGCCGTTACCTGCGTACGCCCATGTCATCGCGTACGCACGCTCATTCCTCACCACTCCATGTGACCGCACGGACGCGTCCTGCCGTCATGCTCGGAGGGAGATTTCGTCATGACCATGCTTACCCCGGAGAAGATCGCTCCGCCGGGCCGGGGCACCCCCGGCCGCCGCGAGCGCAAGGCCGCCGAGCTGGAGGCCCGCACCCGGGCCGTCGGCGCGCGGCTCGCCGCCCTCAGCGCACACCCCGCCGCCCGGGTCCTCAAGGAGCTCGACGCCGACCGCACGGGCCTGGGCCACGCCGACGTCCTGGAGCGCCAGGAGCGGTTCGGCCCCAATGTCGTCGCCCATGAGAGGACCCCGAGCTGGCCGGCCCAGCTGGCCAGGGCGTACGCGAACCCCTTCATCGCCGTCCTGGTCTTCCTCGCCGCCGTCATGTACTGGCAGGACCCGGCGGACCCGGGTGTCGTCATCCTCTCTGTGATGGTGGGGGTCAGCGGGCTGCTGCGGTTCTGGCAGGAGTACCGCTCGGGCCGGGCGGCGGACGCCCTCAAGAAGCTGGTGACCACCACCACGGCCGTACAGCGCAGGGCCGGTCGGGCCGCGCAGCCGACCGCCGTCGAGGTGCCGATGGACCAGGTGGTCCCCGGTGACATCGTGAAGCTGGCGGCCGGTGACCTGATCCCGGCCGACCTGCGGATCATCTCGGCCAAGGATCTGATGGTCTCTCAGGCCGCGCTGTCCGGCGAGTCGTTGCCGGTTGCCAAGGCCGACACCCGTACGAACGACCAGGGCCAGCACGCCACTTCCGACCCCGTCGACGCCGACAACCTCTGCCTGATGGGCACGTCGGTGACCTCCGGGACCGCCACCGGTGTCGTCGTGGCCACCGGCGCGGACACCTACTTCGGCTCGATGGCCGGATCGCTCGCCGGTGAGCGGCCGCAGACCAACTTCGACAACGGCGTACGCAAGGTCAGCTTTCTGCTGATCCGCTTCATGCTGGTGATGGTCCCGGTCGTGTTCGCGATCAACGGGGTCACCAAGGGCGACTGGAACGAGGCGTTCCTCTTCGCCGTCGCGGTCGCCGTCGGGCTCACCCCCGAGATGCTGCCGATGGTCGTCTCCGCCAACCTGGCGCGCGGCGCGGTCGCGATGTCCAAGCGCAAGGTGGTCGTCAAGCGGCTCAACGCGATCCAGAACCTGGGCGCGATGGACGTCCTGTGCACCGACAAGACCGGCACGCTCACCGAGGACCGGATCGTCCTCGACCGCTATCTCGACGTGCACGGCGACGACGACAACGAGGTCCTGGAGTACGGCTACCTCAACGCCCACTTCCAGACCGGTCTGAAGAACCTGATGGACCAGGCGGTGATCGACCGCGTCAACGAGGCCGAGGAGGTTGTCGTCGACGCCCGGTTCTCCCTGGTCGACGAGATCCCCTTCGACTTCGCCCGGCGCCGGATGTCGGTGGTCCTCAACCGCAACAGCTTCCTGGACCCCGACAGCCTCATCGGCACCAACGCCCGGCCCGAGCACGTCATGGTCACCAAGGGCGCGGTCGAGGAAGTCCTCGGCCTGTGCACCCACATGATGGACCGGGGCGAGCGCGTCGCCCTCACCGACCAGCTGCGGTGGCACGTCACCCGGATCGCCGAGAAGAACAACCGCGAGGGCCTGCGGGTCCTGGCCGTCGCCACCCGCACCCTGCCCGAGCCGCGCGACACGTACACCGTCGCGGACGAGGCGGAGCTCACCCTCATCGGCTACCTGGCCTTCCTCGACCCGCCGAAGGCGGACGCGGCGGACGCCCTGCGGGGGCTTGCCGACAAGGGCATCGCGGTGAAGGTCGTCACCGGCGACAACGAACTGGTCGCGGCGCGGGTGTGCGCCGAGGTCGGCCTGGAGGTCGGCGAGGTCGTCACCGGCTCGGTCATCGACACCCTCGACGATCTGGAACTGCGCGAACTGGCCGTCCGCACCACGCTGTTCGCCAAGGTCAACCCGGTCCAGAAGGCCCGCGTCGTGCGCGCGCTCCAGGCGGAGGGCCACACGGTCGGCTTCCTCGGCGACGGCATCAACGACGCCGCCGCGCTGCGCGACGCCGATGTCGGCATCTCGGTCGACACCGCCGTCGACATCGCCAAGGAGTCGGCGGACATCATCCTGCTGGAGAAGGACCTCACGGTTCTGGAGCAGGGCGTGGTGCAGGGCCGCACCACGTTCGGCAACACCATCAAGTACATCAAGATGACGGCGTCGTCGAACTTCGGCAATGTCTTCTCGGTTCTGGTGGCGAGCGCCTTCATCCCCTTCCAGCCGATGCTGGCGATCCATCTCCTGGTCCAGAACCTGGTGTACGACATCGCCCAGCTGGCCACGCCGTGGGACCGGATGGACGAGGAGTACCTGCGCAAGCCGCGTAACTGGGACGCCAAGGGCATCGGGCGGTTCATGGTGACGATCGGGCCGATCAGCTCGGTCTTCGACATCACCACGTTCCTGGTGATGTGGAACGTGTTCGGCGCCGACAGCGAGGCCCACCAGAGCCTGTTCCAGTCGGGCTGGTTCGTCGAGGGCCTGCTCTCGCAGACGCTGATCGTGCACATGATCCGTACCCGCAAGATCCCCTTCATCCAGTCCCGCGCCTCCTGGCCGGTGATGGTGACGACGGTCCTCGCGGTGGCGACCGGGCTCTTCCTGCCCTTCTCCCCGCTGGCGGACAGCCTGGGCTTCACGGCCCTGCCGATGAGCTACTTCCCGTACCTCTTCGGCACGCTCCTCGCGTACTGTGCGCTCACCCAGCTGGTGAAGACGTGGTACATACGGAAGTTCAACACCTGGCTGTAGCAGCGACGAGGGCGACCCCGGTGCCGCCGAGTCGGGTGACGGGCTCGGCGGTCCGGCGCCCCGGTCGCCCCGGCGCGCGCCGATTACCGATCCGGGCGCGTATTCGACAGGATGGGCGCATGACCGAGATCCACACCCCCCGTCTGCTCCTGCGCCGCTGGGACGAGGACGACCTCATCGCCATGGCCGACATCAACGCGGACCCCACTGTCATGCAGTGGACCGGCGACGGCTCGGTGCGCGATCTGGAGCAGACCGCCGACGACATCGAGCGCTGGGAGGAGGAGTGGGACGAGGAGGGCTTCGGGCTCTTCGCCGTCGAGCTCCTCGGCTCGGGCGAGCTCGCCGGGTTCACCGGTCTGACCCTGCCCACCTCCCTGCCCGAGCTCATGCCCACCACGGGCATCTGCTGGCGGCTCGGGCGGCAGTTCTGGGGCCAGGGGTACGCGTCGGAGGCCGCGCAGGCGTCGCTGGAGTTCGCGCTCCAGGACCGAGGCCTGGACAAGGTCATCGGCGTCGCGCGGGTGGGCGACAGCGCCTCGGCGAACGTGCTGGGCAAGCTCGGCATGGCCCCGGAGCGCACCATGAGGCACCCGGAGTACGGCCATGACCTGGCGGTGCACTCGATCGACCTCACGGAGTACGAGGGTTAGCTCTCGCCGGGCCCGGGGGCCGGGTGGACGCCCGGCTGGTACTTGGGGAGCCGGACCGTGATCTTCATTCCGGCCCCCACCGCCGTCTCGATGACCAGGCCGTGCCCGTCCCCGTACACCTGGCGCAGCCGGTCGTCGACGTTGGACAGGCCGATGCCGCCGGACGCGCCCGGCTCGCCCGCGAGGATGCGGCGCAGCCGGTCGGGGTCCATCCCGACGCCGTTGTCCTCGATGACCACGAGCGCCTCGGACCCGGCGTCCCGCGCGGTGATGTCGATATGGCTCCTGTCCTGCGGGGCGGCGCTGCCCTCCAGGCCGTGTTTGACCGCGTTCTCCACGAGCGGTTGCAGACACAGGAACGGCAGCGTCACGGGCAGCACCTCGGGGGCGATCTGCAACGTCACCGAAAGGCGCTCGCCGAACCGGGCGCGGACAAGCGCCAGGTACTGGTCGATGGCGTGCAGCTCCTCGGCGAGCGTGGTGAAGTCGCCGTGCCTGCGGAACGAGTAGCGGGTGAAGTCGGCGAATTCCAGGAGCAGTTCACGCGCCCGGTCCGGATCGGTGCGGACGAACGAGGCGATCACGGCCAGCGAGTTGAAGATGAAGTGCGGGGAGATCTGGGCCCGTAGCGCCCTGATCTCGGCCTCGATCAGCCGGGTGCGGGAGCGGTCGAGGTCGGCGAGCTCCAGCTGGACCGAGACCCAGCGCGCGACTTCGGCGGCGGCCCGTACCAGGACGGCGGACTCCCGCGGCGCACAGGCGACGAGCGCGCCGTGCACCCGGTCGTCGACGGTGAGCGGGGCGACGACCGCCCAGCGCAGGGCGCAGCCGTCGTCGTCGCAGTGGATACGGAACGCCTCGCCCCGGCCGCTCTCGCGGATGCGGGCGAGCCGCTCCAGGATCTCCGCACTGTGGTGCTCCCCCGCCCCGTCCCAGGTCAGCACGGTATTGCGGTCGGTGAGGCAGAGCGCGTCCGTGCCGAGCAGGGTGCGCAGGCCGCGCGCGGCCCGGCGGGCGGTGTCGTGGGTGAGCCCGGCGCGCAGCGGGGGCGCGGCGAGGGACGCGGTGTGCAGGGTCTGGAAGGTGGCGTGCTCGACCGGGGTGCCGAGGTCGCCGAGCCCGGGCCTGCGCGCGGTGCGCCGGCCGGCCCAGAAGCCGACGGCGACCAGCGGGAGCGCCGCCGCGAACATCCCGGCCAGGAATCCGATCACGGCTGCGCCTCCCGGGGTGCGGGGCCGCCGTACAGCGCTTCGGGCAGATGGAAGCGGGCCAGTATCGCGGCCGTGCCGGGCGGGATCCGGCCCGGGGTCGCGAGTGAGACCAGCACCATCGTCAGGAAGCCGAGCGGCACCGACCAGAGCGCGGGCCAGGCGAGCAGCGCGCGCAGCGGCCCGCCGCCCGGCAGGCCCGCCATGGTGGCCGTGACCGCGCACAGCGCCGAGCCGCCGCCCATGACCATCCCGGCGACCGCGCCCGGCGGGGTGAGCCCGCGCCACCAGATGCCGAGCACGAGCAGCGGGCAGAACGAGGACGCGGAGACCGCGAACGCCAAGCCCACCGCGTCGGCCACCGGCAGTTTCGCCGTTCCGCTGGCCGCGAGCGGTACGGCGATGGCGAGCACGGTGGCGAGGCGGAAGTGCCGCACTCCCCCGTGCCGCACTCCCCGGGCGGGCAGCACGTCCTGGGTGAGGACGCCCGCCACCGCCATGGTCAGTCCGGACGCGGTGGACAGGAACGCCGCGAACGCGCCGCCCGCGAGCAGCGCCCCGAGCAGATTGCCGCCGACCCCGCCGATCACCAGATGCGGCAGGACGAGCACGGCCGCGTCGGCCTGACCGGTGAGGGTGAGCTCGGGCGCGTACAGCCTGCCGAGCGCGCCGTAGACGGGCGGCAGCAGATAGAAGGCGCCGATCAGGCCGAGCACGACGACGGTGGTGCGGCGGGCCGCGACGCCGTGCGGGCTGGTGTAGAAGCGGACCACGACGTGCGGAAGTCCCATGGTGCCGAGGAAGGTGGCGACGATCAGTCCGTACGTGGCGTACAGCGGCCGCTCCGGACGCGCGGGGGTGTGCGGGGCGTCCGCGTCGGTGGTCGGGACCGGGTCGCCGGTGGCGAAGACCAGGCGGGTGCCGCGCTCCACGCGGTGGGTGCCGGCGGGCAGCAGGATGCGCTCGGCGCTGCGGCGGGTGCCGTCGACCGTGCCGGTCGCGGTGATCGTGAGCGGACGGGCGAGCCGCATGTCGAGGGTGTCGTCGACGCGTACGGTCCGCTGCTCGCGGAAGGCGGGCGGCTCGTCGAAGGCCACGCGCGGAGTGCCGTCGCTGTGCCAGGCGAGCAGCAGGAAGAGCGCGGGCACGAGGAGCGCGGTGAGTTTCAGCCAGTACTGGAAGGCCTGCACGAAGGTGACGCTGCGCATGCCGCCCGCGGCCACGGTGGCGACGACGACCACCGCGACCAGCACCCCGCCGAACCAGCGCGGCGCACCCGTGAGCACCTTCAGGGTCAGCCCCGCGCCCTGGAGTTGCGGCAGCAGATAGAGCCAGCCCACGCCGACGACTAGGGCGGCCGCGAACCGCCGCACCGAACGCGATTCGAGCCGGGCCTCGGCGAAGTCGGGCAGCGTGTACGCGCCGGAGCGGCGCAGCGGTGCCGCGACGAACACCAGGAGCACGAGATAGCCCGCCGTGTATCCGACGGGGTACCAGAGCATGTCGGGGCCTTGGACGAGGACGAGTCCCGCGATGCCGAGGAACGAGGCGGCGGAGAGGTATTCGCCGCTGATCGCGGCCGCGTTGAGGCGCGGTCCCACCGTACGCGAGGCCACGTAGAAGTCGGAGGTGGTACGCGAGACCCGCAGGCCGAGCGCGCCGACGAGGACGGTGGCGACGACCACGAGCGCCACGGCCGGTACGGCGTAGTTCTGGTTCACGGCTCACGTTCCTCGGCGGCGGGGCGCGGTCAGCGGTCCTCGACGAGGCGGGCGAAGTCCCGCTCGTTGCGCTCGGCGCGCCGTACGTACCAGCGGCCGAGCAGCACGAACGGTGCGTAGACGCCGAAGCCGAGCACGCCCCACACGAGCCCCGGGTCGTCCCGCCGCGCGGCGAACACCAGCGGCAGCGGCCCGACAAGCAGTACCAGAACGGCGAACACCGCGAGTCCGGTGAGGAGTTGACTGCGCATCAGGGAGCGCACATAGGTGTGGCCGAGGGTGGTCTGCTCGTCGATCTCGGTACGGGGGCGGTAGCCGCCGACCCTGCGGGCCTGCCGGGGCACCCCGGTGACGACCTCGCGGCGTTCCGCCGGATCCTGCGGCACGGCTGCCCCCTCAGACTCTCCGACACCAAAAGTCCCCTCGCCGCCAGAGACTAGTCGCGGTGACGCAACCAGACCCTAGTCGCGGTAGCGCAACAGCAGCATGGCGGCGTCGTCGAGGAGCGGGCCGCCGGTGTGCAGCATCAGGTCCTGGCGCAGCAGGGCGAGCGCGGTCTCGGGGTCGGGGTGGTCGAGCAGATGGGTGCGCCGGTGCAGCGGATAGAAGGCGCCCGAGCGGTCGCGTGCCTCGGTGACGCCGTCGGTGTAGAGGAGGAGCTGGTCGCCGGGGCCGAAGTCGACGTGGTGCGGCTGGGGTCCCTCGCCCGGCAGCAGCCCGAGCCCCAACGGCAGGGCGTACTCCGGCGGTTCGGGGAAGCCGACCTCGCCGTCCGCGCGCAGCAGGACCGGCAGCGGATGCCCGTAGTTGAGCAGCACCGCGCCCCGCTCCGGGGACAGCTCGGCGATGAGCGCGGTGACGAACTTCTCGCCTCGCAGCGAGCGTTCGGCCGCGCGCTCGACGCGCTCCCCGACGCCTTTGAGGTCGGGTTCGTCGTGCGCGGCCTCGCGGAAGGCGCCGAGGACGGCGGCCGCGGTCTCCACCGCCTCCAGGCCCTTGCCCTGGACGTCCCCGATGATCACCCGCACACCTTCCGGCGACGCGACCACTTCGTACAGATCGCCGCCGATCCTCGCCTCGGCGACCGCCGAGGTGTACGAGACGGCCGCCCGCAGATGTCCGGCGCTGCGCGGCACCGGGCGCAGCAGGACCCGCTGGGCGACCTCGGCGATCGATCGGACGCTGGCGAGCTCCCGCTCGCGCCGCTGTCGCATCACGGCCGCGACCACGCCCGCGATGGTCACCCCCACGACGGAGGCGAGCGCGGCGAAACCCCGGCGCTCCTGGAACAGCCCGTTGTACAGCCCGAGTCCACAGCCCACGAGCAGGGCCACCACGCCGACCGTCACCGTGCGCCGCCAGCCGCCCACCAGGCCCGCGAAGGCCGGGCCGAGCGAGACGAGCGCGAGCAGCCCGACGCCAGGCCCGGCCGCCACGTCGACGAACGCGACCACCGCCATGACCGCGTACGGCAGGACCAGGAGCACGCCCGTGCCCGATCTTCGCGCCATGCCACCTCACCCCTCCCGGTACGGAGAGCCGCCGTGCCCTCTCAGTCCCCGGTGACACGCGTTCCGAATCACCCCGACCACTTGTTGGATGACCCGCACACCGTACCTATGTATATTAGGAATGAACCTAGGAGCCCTAGGTAACGCTGCACTGCGGAGGAGGCGGGCGCATGGCGCGTGCGGGACTGACGGCCGACCGGGTCACGGCGGCCGCCGCGGACCTGGCCGACGAGATCGGCTTCGAGAAGGTCACCCTGTCGGCCGTGGCACGGCACTTCGGGGTCAAGGACGCGAGCCTGTACTCGCACGTCAGGAACGTGCGGGAGCTCCGGACGCGGGTGGCGCTGCTCGCGGGCGGCGAGATGATCGACCGGATCGCCGTCGCGGTGGCGGGCCGGTCCGGCGAGGACGCGCTGTTCGCGTTCGCCGACGCCTACCGGGCGTACGCCGTCGAGCACCCCGGGCGGTACGCGGCGACCCAGATCAGCGTCGACCCCGAGGCCGCCGCCGGATCGGCCGCGCTGCGCCGGACCGTCGAGATCACGTACGGGATGCTGCGCGGCTACGGCCTCGCCGAGCCGGACCTCACGGACGCCGTGCGCCTGCTGCGCAGCACCTTCCACGGCTTCAGCACGATCGCCGCCCAGGGCGGCTTCAACCACACGCGGGACGTGGAGACCTCGTGGCGGCGGGCCGTCGCCGCGCTGCACATCGCGCTCGAACACTGGCCTTCACCGGCCGGAGGGGGAAACACCGATGCCTGAACTGCGCGTACCCGACGCGACCCTGCACTACGAGATACGCGGCACCGGACCCGTACTCCTGATGATCCCGGGCGGCGGCGGGGACGCCGGCACCTTCGACATCGTGGGCGCGTACCTCGCGGACCGGTTCACCGTGGTCTCCGTCGACCCGCGCGGCAAGTCCCGCAGCGCGGCGCACGAGGTCGGTCTGGACCAGAAGGTCGAGGTGCACAGCGACGACATGCGCCGACTGCTCGACGAAGTCTCGCCGGACGAGCCCGCGTTCGTGTTCGGCACCAGCTCGGGCGCGATCACCGCGCTCGACCTGCTGACCCGGCATCCGCAGCGACTGCGCCTCGTCGTCGCGCACGAGCCGCCGACGCTGGGACTGCTCCCCGACGCGGACCGCTGGCACGCGGCCTTCGCCGAGGTCGTCGACGCGTTCCGCCGCGAGGGGCTGGGGGCGGCCATGACCGTACTCGGCGCCGCCGCGGGCGCGGAGACCCCGGACGAGCCGGACACCCCCGGCGCGCCCGAACCCGACCCCGACCGGATGCGGCGCACGATCGCGAACATGCCGCAGTTCGTGGAACGCGAACTGCGGCAGTTCAGCGGCCATATGCCGGACCTGGCGACACTGGCAGCACATGCCGACCGCTTGATCCCGGCGGCGGGCCGCGCCTCCCGTGGCCTGCTACTGGCCCGCCCGGCAACGGTACTCGCGGAGCGCTTCGGCACCGATCTCGCCGAATTCCCGGGCGGACATGTCGGGTTGAGCACGCATCCGGTGAGGTTCGCGGAGACGCTGCGGCAAACGCTGCGATCCCGGGCGAGTTAAGGGGCGCGGGGAACTGCGCGACCAGCCACGCACGGTCCGCAGCCAAACTGACCGCAAAAGGTCTGGACCAACCCGTTGACCGATTGGTCCAGACCTTCTACCGTGCGCAGCAATCCACCCTGCCCCATCCCCCACGGCACCAGGGAGGAACCATGTTCGTACCGCTGCGCCGAAGACTCCTCGCCCTGCTCGGCACCCTCCTGCTCCCCGCAGCCATCCTCACCGCAACCCCCGCGCAAGCGGCCCCGCAAGCGACCGGCGGACTCACGGCATCCTTCACCAGCCAGGACAACGGCTCCTGGTGGAAGGGGACATACATGGTCCGCAACACCACCGCCTCCCCCGTCACCGGCTGGACCCTGGCGTTCGATCTCCCCGCAGGGGTCACCATCAGCGGCAACTACAACGGCGACGCCACCGTCAGCGGCCGCCATGTGACGGTGAAGAACGCGTACTACAACGCCACGGTCCCGGCCAACTCGACCACCGAGCCGTACAGTTACTGGTTCGTGGCCAGCGGCCCGATCGGCTCCCCCACCGCCTGCACGGTCAACGGCGACAAGTGCGACGGCACCCCTGATGTGCCGCCCACAGCGCCCGGCGCACCCAAGGTCACCTCGGTCACCGCGCACACCGTCTCGCTCGGCTGGGCCGCCGCGACGGCGGGCGACTACCCGATCGCCTCGTACGACGTCCTGAACGGCGGCGGTACGGTCGTGGCCACTGCGAGCGCCACCTCGGCCACCGTCTCCGGGCTCACCCCGGCCACCGCGTACAGCTTCACCGTGCGCGCCAGGGACACGCGGGGCAACACCGGGCCGCAGAGCGCGGCGGTCGGCGCGACGACCACCGACCCGGCGTCCGACCCGGTCCCGCCGACCGCGCCCGCCAACTTGCGCTCCACGGGCCGCAGTTCGACGAGCGTGAGCCTCGCCTGGGACGCGTCGACCGACAACGTCGGCGTGGTGGCGTACGACGTGTACCGCGACGGGACGCTCTCCCAGACCGTCCCCGGCACGACGCTCGCGACGACCGTCGGCGGGCTGACCCCGGCCACGTCGTACACCTTCACCGTGAAGGCGCGGGACGCGGCGGACAACGCGTCGGCCGCTTCCAACGCTCTCGCCGTCACCACCGACGACCAGGCGGGCAGCGGCAAGTATCTGAAGGTCGGATACTTCGCCCAGTGGGGCATCTATGGCCGTCAGTACTTCGTGAAGAACCTCGACACCTCGGGTTCGGCCGCGAAGCTGGACGTCGTCAACTACGCCTTCGAGAACCTCGATCCGGCAAATCTGACCTGCCTCGCCGGGGTCACCAAGGGCGTCGGGGCCGATCCGCAGGACCCCGACCAGGGCACCGGCGCGGGCGACGCGGACGCCGACTACGGCCGGGCGTTCAGCGCCGACCAGTCCGTCGACGGCGTCGCCGACGACGGATACGCCAAACTCCGGGGCAACTTCAACCAGTTGAAGAAGCTCAAGGCCAAGTACCCCAACCTCAAGGTCGTCGTCTCGCTCGGCGGCTGGACGTACTCCAAGTTCTTCACCGACGCCGCCGCCACCGACGCCTCGCGCAAGAAGTTCGTCTCGTCCTGCGTGGACGTATGGATCAAGGGCAACCTGCCCGTCTACAACGGCGCGGGCGGCCCCGGCACCGGCGCCGGGGTCTTCGACGGCATCGACCTCGACTGGGAGTGGCCCGGCTCGCCCGACGGCCACGCGGGCAACCACTACTCCACGGCGGACAAGGCCAATCTCGCCCTGCTGCTGGCCGAGTTCCGCAAGCAGCTCGACGCGGTCGGCGGCCCCCACAGGCTGCTCACCGCGTTCACGCCCGCCGACCCGGCCAAGATCCAGCAGGGCTGGGACCTCACCAAGGTCTTCTCCTCGCTCGATTTCGCCAATGTGCAGGGGTACGACTTCCACGGCGCCGGAAGCGACAACTCCTGGGAGCCGAACCGCACCGGCCACCAGGCGAACCTCTACACCGACGCGCAGGACCCGTACGCCACCCACTTCAGCGTGGACGCGGCCGTGCACGCGTATCTGGACGCGGGGGTCAACCCGCGCAAGATCACTGTGGGGTTCCCGTTCTACGGGCGCGGCTGGCAGAGCGTCGCCGACGGCGGGGCGCACGGCGAGTGGCAGTCCGCGAACGGGGCCGCGCCGGGCCAGTTCCCGGAGGAGGCGGGGGTGCGCGGCTACAACAACCTGATCACCGGCGTGCCGGGCCTCACCGTCTACCACGACGAGCAGTCCGTCTCGACGTACGCGTACACCGGTTCCGGCGGACAGTGGTGGACCTTCGACGACACCTGGTCGATCGGGCAGAAGACGGCCTACCTCAAGTCCAAGGGGCTGCTGGGCGCCATGGTCTGGGAGATGTCCGGCGACACTCCGGGCGGCACGCTGATGAGCGCGCTGGCCGGGGGTCTTGGCTGACCCGCGCCGCAATGCCCCAGCTCAGCCGAGCGCACGGAACGCCAGCACGGCGTTGTGCCCGCCGAAGCCGAACGAGTCGCTGAGCGCGATGTCGCCGTCGAGCGGCAGCGAGCGCGGGGAGCGTCGCACGACGTCGAGGGCGATCCCGTCCTCGACGTCGTCGCATCCGGCCGTGGGCGGGACGAGCCCGTCCCGCAGCGCCAGTACGGTCGCGATCGCCTCCACACCGCCCGCGCCGCCCTGGAGGTGGCCGAGCGCGCCCTTGTTCGCGGTGACCGGGACGTCGGGGGCGTGGGCGCCGAGGACCCTGCCGAGCGCGCGGGCTTCGGCGCGGTCGCCCTCGACGGTGGCCGTGGCGTGGGCGTTGACGTGCACGACGTCCGCCGCCGTGGCGTCCGCGTCGGCGAGGGCCGCCCGTAGCGCGGCCTCGATGCCCCGGCCGCTCGGTTCGGGCGCCACCATATGGAAGGCGTCGGCGGACAAACCCCATCCAGCGGCCTCGCAGTAGATGTGGGCGCCACGGGCTCTCGCGTGTTCCTCGGCCTCCAGGACGAGCACTCCGGCGCCCTCCCCGAGGACGAATCCGTCGCGGTTCTTGTCGAACGGGCGGGAGGCGGACGCCGGTTCGTCATTGCGAGTGGAAACGGCCCGCATCGCCGCGAAGGACGCCAGGATCGCCGGGACGATCACCGCCTCCGCGCCTCCCGTCACCATGAGGTCGACGTGTCCGGCGCGGATGCGGTCGATGGCGTGCCCGATCGCCTCGGTGCCGGAAGCGCAGGCCGAGACCAGCGTGCTGGCCTCGCCCCGGATGTCGAGGTCCATGGAGATCTGGGCGGCGCAGGAGGACGGCACGGTCATGGGCGCGGTGAACGGCGACACCGCGCGCGGCCCCCGTTCGGCAAGGCGCCGCTGGGCTTCGACGAGCACCGGCGCACCGCCGATGATCGTCCCCATCGACACCCCGGTACGGGTGGGCAGCAGCCCACTGGCGCGCGTGCCCTCAAGATCCAGGCCGGCGTCCTGCCAGGCCTCGCGCGCGGCCACCACGGCCAGTTGCGCGGACCGGTTCATCCGCCGCGCCACCGTCCTGGGCAGCAGCTGAGCCGGGTCGACCGCGGCCACGGCGGCGAGCCGCACCGGCAGCCCGTCGAACTCCTCCCCCGTCACCGCCCCCACCGCCGACCGCCCCGACAGCAGGCCCTGCCACAGCCCGGCCACATCGGGTCCGAGCGGGGTGAGCGCACCGAGCCCGGTCACCACGACGCGCCGCCGACCCGGTCCCGGGCCGTCCGGCTTCGGGAGCTCCAGGGGGTCGACCCGGACCGTGCGCACCACCTGCCGCGCCCGCCGGGCGACCAGCCGCTCCTGGTCCGGGCCGCCATGCACGGGGCGCAGCACGAGCCGGGTGCGGGCCTCGCTGGCGGGCGCGGTGCGCATCACCACATGCCAGCTGTCGACGCCGGTGGCGATCACGTCGCCGGGTACGAGTTCCCCCGTCGTGAGGAGACAGCACTCCCCGCCCATCACCTGGTCTTCGCTCATCGCCGCTTCCTGAGTTAGCACGTGTGAACGCTTCAAGGTCAACATGCCCAGTGTAGAGAGTCGATAAATCGACCTGCCGATATCGCCCCTACATCCGCCACACCCGACCGCCGCACCCATGGCGCGTACGCACTCTTCCCCGCAGTCCGACCAGTCGGTACGGTTCGCCGCATGCCCTCTACGACTGAGCCCGTGCCGCCGGTCCACGGCCACTGCGACCCCCGCTTCTCGGCGGTCCGCACCGCCTTCGAGGAGAACTTCCGCGACCGCGCCGAGCTGGGCGCGGCGGTCACCGTCCTCGTCGACGGCGAGAGCGTCGTCGACCTGTGGGCGGGATGGGCCGACGCCGCCCGCACCCGCCCCTGGGAGCGGGACACCGTGGTCAACGTGTGGTCGACGACGAAGGGCGTGACCGCGCTCTGCGCCCATCTGCTGGCCGACCGGGGACTGCTCGACCTGGACGCGCCGGTCGCCGCGTACTGGCCCGAGTTCGCGGCCACGGGCAAGGAGTCCGTCCGCGTACGCCATCTGCTCGCGCACCGTGCGGGCCTCGCCGGGCTGCGCGAGCCGCACGCCCTCGCGCAGCTCTACGACTGGGAGCTGACCAGCCGCCGGTCGCCGAGAACAATGAACTGGCCGAGCTCTTCGCCAAGTTGGAGCCGGTCGCGGCGGCCGCGCTCGGCAATCCGTTCGTGGGGGCCGCCGACGCCAACTCCCCCGAGTGGCGGGCCGCCGAGATCCCCGCGGCCAACGGCCACGGCACCGCCCGCGCGGTCGCCGCGCTCTACGGGATCCTCGCGCGCGGCGGCCGCTGCGGCGAGCGGCAGGTCATGTCGCCCGAGGCCGCCGAGCGGGTCCTCAAGGGCCAGGGCCGCTGCCGCGACCTGGTCATCGGCGTCGGTTTCCCGCACGAGACGGAGCTCGGCCTCGGCCTCTGGCTGAGCGGCCCCAACGGCTCGTACGGCCCGAACCCGCGCGCGGTCGGGCACGACGGCTTCGGCGGCTCCTGCGGCCTGGCCGACCCGGAGGCCGGGATCTCCCTCGGCTATGTCATGAACCGCATGGGCTGGCACATCGCCGACGACCCGCGCAAGATGGCGCTCGTCGACGCGGTGTACAGCGCGCTCTGACGAGACACGGGGAACTCAGGGGCGGCCCGCCGCCGGGACCGCCTCGCCGCGCCCCACCGGCCCGGGCGCGGTGCCGTCGCCGAACGGCCTGCCGCCCAGCTCCCCTCGGTGATGGGGCGTCAGCCAGCCGGAGAGATCCGGTCCTGCGGGCACGATGCCGGTCGGGTTGATGCTGGAGTGCACGAGGTAGTAGTGCCGTTTGATGTGGTCGAAGTCGACCGTGTCGCCGAACCCCGGAGTCTGGAAGAGGTCACGGGCGTACGCCCAGAGCACCCGGTCCTCCGTCAGCTTGTACCGGTTGCACTTGAAGTGTCCGTGGTAGACGGCGTCGAACCGTACGAGCGTGGTGAACAGGCGGATGTCCGCCTCGGTGATGGTGTCGCCGACCAGATAGCGGCGCTCGGCGAGCCGTTCGGAGAGCAGGCCTAGCCGGCGGAACACATCGCCGTACGCGTCCTCGTACTCGCTCTGCTCGATCGCGAAACCGGCCCGGTAGACCCCGTTGTTGACGTCCCGGTAGACGCCCGCCATCACCTCGTCGATCTCGTCGCGCAGCCGCTCGGGGTAGAGGTCGGGGGCGCCGTCGCGGTGCAGCGGGCGCCACTCGGTGGCCAGGTCCAGGGTGATCCGCTGGAAGTCGTTGGTGACCAGTTCCCCGCTGGGCACGTCCACGATCGCGGGGACGCTGACGCCCCCGGAATAGCCGTGCTCGCGGGCTTCGTACGCCTCGCTGAGGTAGCGGATGCCGAGGACCGGGTCTCGGCCGTCCGGATACAGCGTGAAGCGCCAGCTGCGGTCGTCCTGGATGGGATCGGCGACCGACAGCGACAGCGCGTCCTCCAGGCCGAGCAGCCGCCGGGAGACCAGGGCGCGGCTCGCCCAGGGGCAGGCCCTGCTGACGACCAGCCGGTAGCGGCCGTGCTCGACGGGCCAGCCGTCGCGTCCGTCGGCCGTGATGCGGTCGGCGAAGTGGCTCCGGGAACGTGTGAAGCGCTTCGTCCCGTATCCCGCGTTGCCGTCCGTGCCCTCGGGGCCCACTGTGTCGCTGTCGTCGGGGCGGCTCATCCCCGTCTCCTTCCCGCTGGACTCGCGTACATCCTGCGAGCCTTCCCCGGAAGCGGGGATCGCCCCGCCGAATGAGCCGCCCGGTCGAACCTCTTTCCCCCATGAGGCCCTAGCTGAAGGGGTCGAGGGTGACGTACGCCTGCTGCGGATTGCCGTCGTTGACCAGCGACTCGTGGTGGCCGACGTCGTCGAAGGCGAACGCGTACGCCTTCGTGTCGGCCATCCGCGCATGGATCTCACGGGCGTACTGGTTGGTCACCGCGTCCTGGTAGAAGTTCGCGTCGCTCGGGTCCGGCTGATTCGGGTCGACCAGCAGCGTGGAGCGGTTGTAGCCCGCGCAGAGCGTGCGGGAGATCGGTCCCCGTACGAGGTCGTTGGGTGCGTCGAGCAGTTTGTAGCAGCCGAAGACGCTGTCGGCATCGGGCTTCTGGAAGCTGGTGACGACCGCGCCCGCGCTGTTACTGAAGTTCATGGTGGTGCCCGAGACACGGCCGAAGTACTTGGTGTTCGGCTGGTCCGCGAACGGGGTGACGGTCAGCGTCGAGGTGCTGTACTTCTGCCAGACGCGGTTGATGTAGTCGTCCATGACGGTGTTCGCGAGCGCGCCCGTCTCGATGCCGTGGCCCGGGGACAGCGCGCGCAGGATCGTTCCGTCGGACCGGGTCTGGATCAGCTTGCCCCATCCGCCGGGCTTCGCCTTGAGCGCGTTGAACAGGCCGCTGTAGCCGCCCGGCTTGAGGTGTCCGGTGGACGCGGTGGTGCCGTCGGCGCGCCTGACGCCCACGGCGTAGGGGGCCGAGAACATATCGACCTGTGTGCTGTTGAGCCACAGTCCTGCGTCGTTGAGTGTGTACTCGGACCAGTTGAAGAGGATGTTCCGGTTGGGGTCGCTCGGGTTCTGCACCGCGGGCTGCACCAGACCGCCGGTGGTCAGCTTGAAGACCAGCTTCTGGCCGTAGCTGAAGTAGATCCGGCCCGAGAACTTGGGTATCCGGATCGTCGTCGAGTGCCCGGCGGCCGGTCCGGCGATCGAGGCGTCGGGGGCCGGGGTGGGCGGGTTGCCCCCGGCCGGCCAGGGGTGGAAGGTGCCGTTCGCGTCGGCCCAGCCCTGCTGTCCGGTCGAGAGCAGCGTTCCGAGGTTGTAGAGGTAGACGGGTTCGCCGCGCCCGGAGTTGTTGGTGAAGGTGAGCGGGATGGTCGAGGGCACCGCCGCCTCGGTGGGGACGGCGGCGCCGGTGGCCGTGCCGGCCGCCGCGACGAGCACGGCGGCGACCAGGGGTGCCAGCAGCTTCTTCTGTGGAGACACGCTCCAACTCCTCATCAGATTCGGTGGGTTCCGTGGGGGAGGCACCGCAAGGAGGAATCACCCCCTCCGACCCGTGAGAGCGCTCTCAGAATCGTGGCCGGGAGGGGGTGTGTCAATGAGCGTGCGTCAAATTCCTTGAAGGAGAAGGGGAGTTGGGGACGGTATTGCGTTCACTTCGTGTGTCGAGCTACGGGATGTGCACGCTCCCGATGACCCGGCCCCGGTCGACCCAGCCGCCGTGGCCGTCGCCGCCCGCCCAGGCGTGGACGGAGGCGGCGTTGGTCGCCGGGTCGGCGAGGACGTAGTCGGCGTTGCCGTCGCCGGTGACGTCCGCGAGGGAGACGCGCGCGGCGCTGGTGGTGAATCCGGTGGTCGTGTTGCCGAGGTCGACCCAGCTGCCCCGGCCGTCGCCACCCCGGTTGAGGAAGCTGCGGACGGCGCCGTTCGCCCCGATGACGCTGTAGTCGGGGCGGCCATCGCCGTCTAGGTCGGCGAACCGCACCCGGCTCGCGTCGGCGGTCACACCGGTGGCGACCCGGCCCCAGTCCAGCCAGCCGCCGTGACCGTCGCCGCCCCGGTTGAGTTTGACCCGTACCTCACCGGTGGCGCCGAGCGTCACATAGTCGGCGCGGCCGTCGCCGTCGAAGTCCGCGAACACCACATGGCTCGCGTCGGCCGTCGTCCCGGCGCTCACCCTGCCCAGCGGCTGCCAGCCGCCGTGGCCGTCGCCGCCCCGGTTGAGATAGACGCGTACGGCGCCGCTCGCGTCCAGGACGATGGCGTCGGCGCGGCCGTCGCCGTCGAAGTCGGCGAACCGCAGCCGGGCCGGGTCGTTGGTGACGCCGTGCAGGACCCGGCCGAGCTCCTTCCAGCCGCCCCGGCCGTCGCCGCCCCGGTTGAGGCGTACGGAGACCGAGCCCTTGGAGTCGACGCTGACGTAGTCCATCCGCCCGTCGCCGTCGAAGTCCGCCCAGCGCACCTTGCCCGCGCCGCCCGCCTCGGTACCGGCGCCGAGCGCGGGTCCGCCGGACTCCCAGCCCTCGCGCCACACGGCGTTGAGCGGCTGGTAGAACGCCCAGGCAATCCGCAGGAACCCGGCGTCGTTGGGGTGCAGCTGGTCGGTGAACTGCGCCTGGGTGAGCGCGGGCGGCTCCACATAGCGGAACTTCTGCCCGGCCTGCCGCTCAGTCATCTCCAGCTCTCTGGCCCGTACGTTGAACGCCTTGGCGGGCTCCTCCAGGCCGCTGGTGGTCGGGATGAGGCCCATCACCAGGACGGTGACGCCCGGCTTGTCCGCGTAGATCCGGTCGACCAGGGCGGCGAGCCGGTCGGGCGCGTGCGGCAGGTCGATGCCGCGGGCGATGTCGTTGATCCCGATGTGCAGCAGGACGACGTCGGGCCGGGCGCCGGCCATCCAGCCGTCGATGCCCGCGGTGAGCTGGTCGATGACGTAACCGCTGTGGCCCTCGTTGGAGAAGTCGGGGAGGCTGCCGGACGCCTTGGAGCCGACGAACCGTACGGAGTACCGCTTTTCGAGGTTCAGGATCTTGTACAGCGGCCGCCGGTACGAGGAGAGGGTGGGGCTGCCGCCGCCCCAGGTGATCGAGTCGCCGAGCGGCATCACACGCAGTACGGGGGTGCCCTTCTGCGTCGCGGCCGAGGGGCCCGCGGGCAGCGCCGCCAGGGAGAACGCGCCGACGAGTGCGAACAGAGAGCTGGCCAACCGGATACGTCTCATGTTTCCTCCAGTCGGGAAGGCGCCTGCGGCGCCCTCTCTTGACGGGGCATCAGTTGCCACGGCGGCTCGTGCGAGCACTACCGTCTCGCGTGTTCTTGTACAGCAGGAGAACCCGGCCGGTGCGGCTGACGGCGCCCGTCTTGACGCAGGTTGCACAAAGGAACGCCCCCTTGCCCGCATGACGCGCCGCGCGCACGGTACTTGCAGGACGACAACGCGCGGATTTCGCGCCCTGCCCATTCGCCCCAGGCGCCTAGGAGGTGGCTTCGTATGACGGAGCCGATCAGCCCGACCGTTGAGAAACCCGACACCGACGAATACCGCACGGGCACAACCGGCACCACCCTGCAGACCGCGCGCAGCGGTGCCGGTCAGCCACCCGCGACCCGGGGTCGCACGACGATCGCAGGCGGTGTGGTGGAGAAGATCGCCGGACTCGCGGCGCGCGAGGTGGAGGGCATCCACGCGCTGGGCGGCGGATTCGCCCGCACCATCGGCGCGATGCGCGACCGGGTGCCGCGCTCGCGGGCGGCGGTCAGCCGGGGCGTGAAGGTCGAGGTCGGGGAGCGGCAGACGGCCATCGACCTGGACGTCGTGGTGGAGTACGGCGTGAGCATCACCGCGGTCGCTGCAGAGGTGCGGGAGAACGTGATCGCGGCGGTGGAGCGGATGACCGGCCTTGAGGTGGTCGAGGTCAACATCTCCGTCGACGACGTCCATCTGCCGGACGACGGCGGGTCCGAGGGCGGCGAGGTCCGCGTGCAGTAGCGGCGTTCACCGCCCTTACGCGTCCGGGACCGCCGAGGTGGAACGGTGGTCCCGGACGCGCCGCCCGATCACCGTGGGCGAGCCCGGGCGCTTGACGGACTGGCCGACGATCACCGTCTCCATCCGGCTGATGCCGAGGCCGCTCAGATCGTCCGAAACGAATCGGTAGAGCGCCGCCAGATCGCGCACCCAGACGGCCGCGTACAGATTGAACGAGCCGGTGGTGGCGAACGCGCCGTGCACGGCGGGATGGGCGGCCAGCGCGCGGCCCGCCGCGTCGAGGCGGTCCGGGGGCACTTCGAGCATCACATTGGCGTCGATGGCGAGTCCCAACAGCCGTACGTCGACGGCCACTTGGGTGAGCAGCCTGCCTTCGTCGACGAGCCGGGCGATACGGCGCCGGACGGTGGACTCCGGCTGCCCGGTCCGGGCGGCGACCGTCGCGGCAGCCGCGCGGGCGTCGGCGGTGAGCTCCGCGAGGACGGCACGGTCCAGTTCGTCGTACGCGGCGGGGCCGTCGGTCGGCGCGGACCGGGGCGGGGTGAGCGCGTCCCGTTCGGCGGCGCTCAGTACGTCGTGGCGCCACTCGAACGCGTAACGGAAGGCGTGCAGCACGGTCGCTGCGTTGACCGAGGTGACGGCCTGGGTGGCGGGCAACTGCCCGAAGAGCAGCGGATCGCGCGAGCCGGGCGCGGTGCGGGCCACCGCCCCGATCTCGTCGCCGGACGCGCTGACGTCGATGAACGGCACGTCCGGGCGGGCCGCGAGCGCCGCCGTGATCGCGTCGAGCTTGCCCCGGAGCACCTTGATCCGCAGCAGCACCGCACCGATGGTGTCCGGCACGGCGGGCAACGCGACGACCCGGACCGCGCCGTCCGCCATGAGCGCGCGCCAACGCCGCCCCACCGTGCGGGCGCTGATGCCCAGCACCTCACCGGCTCGCTCCGCGCCGAGGCGGCCGTCGCACTGGAGAGCCGCGATCAGCCGCTGATCCTGCATGTCGAGTACCTGAACCGCTGCATTGGCCGCCATGAAGTGCATCATCGCTCATTCCTACGGCTCCGAGCGCCCGTACCGCTCCCCGCCCACCCACCATGGAGACATCAACCGGACGCCACGCCCAACCCCAACGGGAGCTCTCCATGTCGTACGCCCACCTGCTCGCGCCGATGACCGACGCCGCCGTGGAGGCGGGTGAGTTGCTGCTCGCGGCGCCCCGCCCGGCGCGGGCCACGACGTTCGAGGAGTTCAAGTCCGCCTTCATGGCGGCGGAGGCGCCGCTGGTGGCCGCGCTGCGGTCGCGTCTGGAGGCGGTGCGGCCGGGGGTGGCGTGGGCCGACGAGATGGACACCGTGCTGCCGCGCGAGGGCGAGGTGTGGGTGGTGGACGCGATCGACGGGGCCGTGCAGTTCCTCCAGGACATGCCGCAGTACTGCGTGAGCATCACCCTCGTACGCGACCGGGTGCCGGTGGCGGCGGTGCTCCACTGCCCGCGCCTCGGCGAGACCTACCAGGTGGCCGCCGGACACGGTGCCACCCGCGACGGAGTGCCGCTCGCCCCCTCCGGGAAGAGGGAGTTGGCGGCGACGGTCGTGGCGACCAGCACTCCGCCGTTCGTCGCCACGCAGCTGGGTGTCGCCGAGGCGGCGGGCCGCTCGTTCACCGCCGTCGCCCCGGCCGTGGCCGCTGTGCGCAACCTCGGCCCGACCACCTGGCAGATCGCCGACACCGCGGCCGGACGCCTGGACGCCTTCTGGCAGTTCGGCCGCGACGACACCAATCTGCTGCCGGGCGCGCTGCTCGCCCGGGAGGCGGGCGCGCTGGTCACGGACGCGGCAGGTCAGCCGTGGCAGGCGGGCGCGACCGGCTTCCTGGCCGCACCGGCCGCGCTCCACGCCCAGCTCCTGCCACTGCTGATGAACTGACGTGACGTCAGTCGCCGAGCCGTACCGGGATCTCCTGGTAGCCGTACGCGATGAACGACGGGACCTGGCTCAACTCATCGGCCTTGGCGGCGAGTCGGAGGTCCGGGTAGCGGTCGAAGAGGGCCGGGAGAGCGGTCAGCGCCTCCATCCGGGCCAGCGGCGCGCCGATGCAGCGGTGGACGCCGATCCCGAAGGCCAGATGGTCGTCGGCGGCGCGCGTCGCGTCGAAGGCGCCGGCGTCCTCGCCGTAGTGGGCCGGGTCGTGACCGGCGGCGGCGTACGTGGTGACGATGGCGTCGCCCGCCGGGATGGTGACCCCGTCGACGGTGATGTCGGTGACGGCGAACCGCAGCGGCAGCGTGGCGATGGACGGGTGGACCCGCAGCACCTCGTCGACCACCTGGTCCCAGCTGATCTCCCCGGCCCGTACGGCGGCGAGCTGGTCGGGGTGTTCGAGCAGGTCGACGACGGCGTTGCCGATGAGGTTGACGGTCGTCTCGAAGCCCGCGCCGATGACGAGCAGCAGGGTGTAGACCAGTTCCTCGTTGCTGAGCCGGTCGCCGTCCTCGTCCCGTACCTTGATCAGCTCGGTGGTCATGTCGTCGCCGGGCACCTCGCTCTTGAACGCGATGAGCGAGGGCAGCACCGTGGCGATCTGCCGCTGGACGGACTCACCGTGCTCGGGGCTGGGGTCGCTGGTGTCCATGATGTCG
Organism: Streptomyces sp. CBMA152; assembly: GCF_014596475.1. Taxonomy (GTDB): domain Bacteria; phylum Actinomycetota; class Actinomycetes; order Streptomycetales; family Streptomycetaceae; genus Streptomyces. The sequence goes on from NZ_MECJ01000027.1 coordinate 148,760, forward strand.
GCGATCAGCTTGGCCATGTCCTTGACCAAGTAGCCGGGCACGCCGAAGAGTTCGCAGATCAACCGCATCGGCAGCGGGTGGGCGTACCCGGCCTTGAGGTCGACCGGGTTCCCGGACGCGGCCTCCTGGGCCAGGCTGTCGAGGAGCTCGGCGGTGATCTGCTCCACCCGGGCGCGCATCGCCTCGGTGCGCCGGGCCGTGAAGCTGGGCGCGACGAGCCTGCGCAGCCGGGTGTGGTCGGCGCCGTACGTGGAGAGCATGTTGATCACGCCGACCCAGCCCAGGATCCAGCCCCAGTCGGGGTGTTCGCCGAGCTCGGGCCAGAGCGCCCAGTGACGGCGCGGGTCCTTGCTGACCTGGGGGTCGAGGATCAGCTTCTTGAGCGTGTCGTACCTCGTGGGCGCCCAGGCGGGGATGCCTCCTGGCAGCTCGACGGGCACCACCGGGCCCAAGGCGCGCAGCCGGGCGCTCTCGGCCGGGATGTCGGCGCCGAACGGGTCGAGGGGCACACGCGTGGACGAGGTCATGCTCGGTCTCCTGGCTGGTCGGGGGTGCGCGGGGTGAAGCGGACGGGCAGCGCCGTCAGGGAGCGGTGGAACGGTCCGGGGCGCCAGGTCAGGCGCTCGCGCGGGGTGGTGGGGTCGAGGTCCGGGAGCCACTGGGTGAGGCGTTCGATGGCCTCGGTCGCGATCAGCAGGGTGTGCTGCTTGACCGGGCAGCCGTGGTTCCCGGCCGACCAGGACAGATGCGAGGCGTCGTGCCGGTGGTGGGCCCCGGCGAACTCCCGCTCGGCGAAGTGGCCGAGCGCGCCGAAGGAGACGACCACGGGAACGGCGGCCTGGACCCAGACGCCGTGGAAGCTCAGCGACTCACGGGCGAAGTGGATGCCGTAGTTGGAGAGCGGGGTCTCGTAGCGCAGCACCTCGGCGACGGCGTCCGCGACCGGGCGGGAACCACTGGTGAGGGTGGAGTAGTAGGCGGGGTTGCCGAGGATGCGCGAGAGGGCGTTGGAGACGAGGTTGGCGGTCGGCTCGTGGCCCGCGCCGAGAGTCAGGAACACCTGCCAGGTGACCTCCTCGGGGGTGAGGGCCGCCGGGTGGTCGAGGAGCCGGCTGGTCAGGTCCTCGCCGCGCTGCGCGCTCTTGGCGGCGACGAGTTCGAGGACGTAACGGCCGTACTCCATCTCGCCGTGCGCCGCCCGGGCGCCGCCCTCCATCATCTGGCCGAGCGCGTCGTTGAGGCGGCTGCTCTCGCTGTCGGGCAGACCGAAGAGGTTGTTGAAGATCAGCGCCATCAGGGGGCGGGCGAAGTCGGCGACGAGGTCGGCGTGCCCGGCCGGGCCGAACCGGCCGACCAGGATGTCGACGGCCCGGTGCACCCGCTCGCGCAGGTCGTGCGGCTCCACCAGGTCGAAGGCGTCGAGCAGGGTGCGCCGGTAGCGGATGTGCGCGTCGCCGTCGGAGAACAGCGCGTTGGGCCGCCAGCGCATCATGCCGAGGATCGGCGAGTCCTCGGCGACCGTGGACTCCCAGGGCCTGGGGTCGTGCGACCAGGTGTCCGGGTCGTGCAGCAGGTCGAGGGCCGCGCGCCGGTCGGTGACCACGTACGCGGGGACGCCCGGGGCGAGTTCGGCCCAGCCGATCGGGCCCTGTGCCCGCAGCGCCGCGTAGTAGGCGTGCGGGTCGGCGGCGAAGCCCTCCTCCCAGAGCCGCACCGGCGCGGAGAGCGAGAAGGCGGCTGCGGGGGCGGGGTATGCGGGGTGCGGGTTCACCGGGTCTCCGGACGGTTGCGGGCGATCAGGTGCTGGACGAGGGCGAGCAGCGCGTCGATGGAGGAGTTGGTGTCGCGGGCGTCGCAGATCACCATCGGGGTGCCGGGCTCCAGGTCGAGCGAGCGGCGCAGCTGTTCCTCGGTGTACGGGCGCGAGTCGGGGAAGGTGTTGAGGGCTACCGCGTACGGCAGTCCGGTCTCCTCGACCAGGCCGAGCACGTCGAAGGAGTCGTCGATACGTCGGGTGTCGACCAGGACGAGCGCGCCGAGCGCCCCGTACGCGATGTCCGCCCACAGCGAGCGGAATCGTTCCTGCCCGGGGGTGCCGAAGAGATAGAGCACCACTCCCCCGCCCAGGCTGATCCGGCCGAAGTCGATGGCGACCGTGGTGGTGGTCTTGTCCCGTACGCCGGCGAGGTCGTCCACCGCGACGGACGCCTCGCTCAGATGCTCCTCGGTGTGCAGCGGGCGGATCTCGGAGACCGAGTCGATCAGCGTGGTCTTGCCCACCCCGAAGGGGCCCGCGACGAGGATCTTCACCAACTCGCGGGCGGTGTCGGGCAGATGGATCCCGGCGGCCCCCCTCGTACCGGTGGAGCCGGGACTACTGCTTGAGGGCGCGGAGGCCATCGGCCACTCTCTTCAAGAGGTCGGGGGCGGGCAGGGCGGCGACGGGGACCGGCGGGCGGGCGCTCACCAGACCCTGGTCGACGAGGTCGGCGGCGAGCACGCGCACGGCGGAGACCGGCAGTTCGAGCAGGGCCGCGGTCTCCACCACGGTGAGCGACCCACCGTCCAGGACGTCGAGCAGCGCGTGCTGGGCGGCGGGCAGCCCGGCGGGCTCGGGCCCGCCCCCGCCGGTCAGCACCGAGAGCCGCTCCAGGCTGTTGCGGCTCGGCCGGGCGACCCCGCCGGTGGACAGATAGGCGGGGACCAGCGGACGGCCGCCGCTACGGGCGGTCATGCCTGGACGGCGCCGTCGGCTCCGCGGGGCGCCGCCGCCATGGTCTTCTCGCCGAGCCGGGCCACCTGGGAGTGGACGCGGTGGGCGAGCAGGTCGAGCCGGACCTCCGGGTCGCCGTAGGCGGCCACACAGGTGCCGTGCGCGGTCGGCGCGACCAGGATGTAGCCGTGGTCGGACTCGATGACGACCTGGCGGATCCGGGCGTCGTCCTGGTCGGCGAAGGCGGCCGCGGCGGTGCGGCAGGCGCCCTGCACGGTGCTCATGATGGCGGCGGTGCGCTCGGCGGAGGCCTGCGAGAGCGCCTTGGTGTAGCCGGAGACGAGGCCGTCCCGGGTGAGCAGGACGGCGGCCCGCACATGCGGGATCTCCAGGATCGCGTCGAGCACCCACGCCGTCTCGCCGGTGGTTCCGCTGTTCATCGCGGTTCGTTCCCTTCGGTGGGGGCGGCGGAGCGGGCCGCGGCGGTGCCGGACTGCAGCGCGCCGAGCGCGGCGGCGGACTCCTCGGGGGTGCGGGCGGGGGCCGGTGCGGCCTCGGCGGGCAG
>NZ_MECJ01000028.1 GCF_014596475.1 Streptomyces sp. CBMA152
GGTTCACCCGGTACGTACCACCCTGCACCTGCACCCACGGCAGCATCCGCAGCAACCACCGAGAGGTGATCTCCTGCATCTGAGGAGCGGACTTGGTCGTGGTCGCCAGATTCCGCGCGGCCGCCGTGCCAAGACTCTGCTGCGCGCGGTTCTCGGACCCTGCCTCGACCGACATGTGACTCCCTCTCGATCTTCCGATCATGAGCTGACCTGCGCCAAGAAGCCTTCCAGCACGGACCGTGCCGACGCCATCACACAAATGAGTGGGAATGGAACGGCGTCGGCGGGGCATGTTGCGTTTTCCCGGGAGGCCAACCTCACCATCCGGCCACAAAGTTGCACACAATATGCAAGTTATCTACGGTGAGGTCATGCGGCTGACGAGATTCACGGACCTGGCGCTTCGCGTACTGATGCGGCTGGCCGTCGTCGGGGACGGCGCCCAGGAGGTTCCGCCCACCACCCGCGAGGTGGCCGAGATCATGCGGGTGCCTTATACGCACACCGCGAAGGTCGTCGCCAAGCTCCAGCACCTCGGGCTCGTCGAGGCACGGCGCGGCCGCGGCGGCGGGCTCGCGCTCACCCCGGCCGGCCGCCGGGCCTCGGTCGGCGGACTCGTCCGCGAACTGGAGGGCGCCGGCGACGTGGTGGAGTGCGAGGGCAGCACGCCGTGCCCGCTGAACTCGGCGTGCCTGCTGCGCGGGGCGCTGCGCCGCGCCCAGGAGGCGTTCTTCGCCTCGCTGGACCCGCTCACCATCGGCGACCTCGTCACCTCGCCGACGGGCCCCCTGCTGATCGGCCTGGGCCGGGCGCCGGTGTCGTAAACGGGCAGCGGACCCGAGCGGCAGCCACTGAACCGACACACCTTCGGGCTTCGTCACACCCAAAAATACGACTTTCAGATGCCAATTATCGACCGCCGACCAAGCCACCACGTCATCGAGGAGCTCCGTTGCTGTCCGAGAAGTCGACCGCGACCGTCCGCGCCACCCTGCCCGCCGTCGGCGCGGCCATCGGCACCATCACCGAGCGGTTCTACGAGCGGCTGTTCGCGGCCCGTCCCGAGCTGCTGCGCGATCTGTTCAACCGGGGCAACCAGGCCGCCGGGGTCCAGAAGCAGGCGCTCGCGGGGGCCATCGCCGCCTTCGCGACCCACCTGGTGGACCACCCGGACGACCGTCCCGACGTGATGCTCGGCCGGATCGCCCACAAGCACGCCTCGCTCGGCATCACGGCCGAGCAGTACGAGGTCGTGCATCGGCATCTCTTCGACGCGATCGTCGAGGTGCTCGGTGAGGCCGTCACGCCCGAGGTCGCCGCCGCCTGGGACGAGGTCTACTGGCTGATGGCGAACGCCCTGATCGCCATCGAGGCGCGGCTCTACGCCGAGCAGGGCGTCCTCGCCGGGGACGTCTGGCGCGAGTGGACCGTGGTGGGGCGCCGCGACGAGACCGCCGACGCGGCCACCTTCCGGCTGCGCCCCGCCGACGACGCCCCCGCGCCCCGCTTCCGCGCCGGCCAGTACGTCTCCGTCCAGGTCGAACTCCCGGACGGCGCCCGCCAGATACGCCAGTACAGCCTCAGCGGCGCCCCCGGCTCCACCACCCGCTCGATCACCGTCAAGCGGGTCCGGGGCGCGGCCGGGGCACCCGACGGCGAGGTCTCCCAGCATCTCCACGCGCGCGTGCGCGAGGGCGACCGGCTGCGCGTCTCGGCCCCGTACGGCGATCTCGTCCTCGACGACACGGACGCGCCGCTGCTGCTCGCCTCGGCGGGGATCGGCTGCACGCCGATGCTGTCGATGCTGGAGCAGCTGGCGGACGCCGGGCACCGCGCCCCGGTGACCGTGGTGCACGGCGACCGCTCCCCCGCCGAGCACGCGCTGTGTGAGGACCACGCGGCACTGACCGCCAAACTCCCCGATGGCGCCGCCCACTTCTGGTACGAGCGGCCGGACGCCGGTCACCCCGCCGACCGTACGGGCCTGGTGGACCTGGCCTCGGTCGCGGTCCCGTCGGGCACGCGCGCGTACCTGTGCGGACCGCTGCCCTTCATGCGGGCGGTACGCACACAGCTGCTCGCCAAGGGCGTCGCCGCCGCCGACATCCACTACGAGGTGTTCGGCCCCGACCTCTGGCTGACGCGGGACTGAGACGAACCGGGCGGTCTGTCCGGATCGGCTCGCACAGCGCCCGAACAGATCGCCCAGGTACGGAAGTTCCGGTAATAATCGGCACACTTCATTCCGTACCACCTGCAAAGGAGTCGGCCATGGCCCCACCCATGTCCGCTGACCAGTTCCTCGCCGTACTGCGTGCCGAAGGCCTGCGGGTCGTCGAGGTCGGCGAGTGGCGCACCCACAACCGGGCCGGGCACGGCGCCTGGGGCCCGCTCAACGGCGTGATGATCCACCACACCGCCACCGAGGGCGCCGACGCGACCGTACGCATCTGCTACGACGGTTACGAGGGCCTGCCCGGCCCGCTCTGCCACGGCGTGATCACCAAGGACGGCACCGTCCACCTCGTCGGCAACGGCCGCGCCAACCACGCGGGCGCGGGCGACGGCGACGTCCTGGCGGCCGTCATCGCCGAGAAGCGCCTGCCGCCGTGCGACGAGGCCGACACCGACGGCAACGCGCGCTTCTACGGGTTCGAGTGCGAGAACCTCGGCGACGGGAACGACCCCTGGCCGGACGCCCAGCTCGAAGCCATCGAGAGAGCGGCGGCCGCGATCTGCCGCCACTACGGATGGACCGAGCGGTCGGTGATCGGCCACAAGGAGTGGCAGCCCGGCAAGGTGGACCCGCGCGGCTTCACCATGGACTGGCTCCGGGGCAGGGTCGCCGAGCTGCTGAAATGACGGGGAAAGCGACAATGGACGCGTGACCCCCGAAGCGCTCGACCTCACCACCCGCCTGCGGCCGCGTATCCCTTCGCCACTGCAACGGATCGAGGACGAGCGCTTCACCCGTCACGGCGTACGCCTCCTGCTCAAGCGCGACGACCTGATCCATCCGGCCCTGCCCGGCAACAAATGGCGCAAGCTCTCGCTGAACCTGCGGGAGGCGGCCGGGCGGCCGGTGCTCACCTTCGGCGGGGCCTATTCGAACCATCTGCGCGCCACGGCCGCCGCCGGGCGCCTACTGGGCTTTCCCACCATCGGCGTCGTCCGGGGCGACGAGCTCGCCCACCGCCCGCTGAACCCGTCGCTCGCCCAATGCGCGGCGGACGGCATGCGGCTGCACTTCTTCGACCGCTCGACCTACCGGCGCAAGGCGGAGCCCGAGATGCTGGACGGCCTCAAGGAGCTCTTCGGCGGCGACCTCTACCTCGTCCCCGAAGGCGGCAGCAACTCCCTCGCCGTGCAGGGCTGCACCGCCCTCGGGCGCGAGCTGCACGGCCTCGCCGATGTCGTCGCCGTCGCCTGCGGGACCGGCGGCACCCTCGCCGGGCTGGCCGCCGGGCTCGCGGAAGGGCAGCGGGCCATCGGGTTCCCGGTGCTGCGAGGCGGCTTTCTGGCCGAGGAGATACGGGAGTTGCAGCGGCACACCCTCGGCGCACCCACCGCCAACTGGTCCCTGGACGAGCGCTTCCACTGCGGCGGGTACGCCCGTACCACCCCCGAACTCGACGCCTTCGCCGCCGACTTCGAGGCCCGCCACCAGCTGCCCGTCGAACGTCTCTATGTCGCCAAAATGCTGTACGGGCTGCTCACGCTCGCCGAAGAGGGCTCGTTCCCGAAGGGAACGAGCGTGGCCGCCGTCATCACCGGACAGCCCCTCTAGGGGTCACGACTCGCCCTCCCGGTACGCCGCCGCCTCCTCCAGGTCCAGCCTGCGCAGCAGCGTCCGCAGCATCTCGTCGTCGATGCGCCGCGCGTCCCGCAGCTGCACGAAGACCTCGCGCTCGGCGCCGATCATCTCCCGCGACAGCCTGCGGTAGACGTCGTCGGCCGACTCGCCGGTCACCGCGTTCACCTCGCCCAGGCGCTCCCACACGGAGTTGCGGCGCCGCTCCAGGACCGTGCGCAGCCGGTCGGCGAGCGGCGCGGGCAGCGCGTTGGCCTCGTCGGCCAGGAGCTCGTCCAGACGGGCCTCGGCGGCCGTCGAGGCCTGGCTCTGCGCCTGTGCCTCGGCCAGTGTCTCGGCCCGCGTGTCCCGCCCCGGCAGCTTCAGCGCCCGGATCAGCGGCGGCAGCGTGAGCCCCTGCACCACCAGCGTGGCGATGACCGTCGTGAACGTCAGGAAGAGCACCAGGTCCCGCGCCGGGAACGGCAGGTCGTCGTGGGTCGTCATCGGGATCGAGAACGCGATGGCGAGCGAGACCACGCCCCGCATCCCCGCCCAGCCCACGATCACCGGCGCCGTCCAGTTCGTGTCGGGCTCGCGCGTGCGGATCCGCTCCGAGAGCACCCGGGGCAGGAAGGTCGCCGGGAAGACCCAGACGAAGCGGACCACGACGACCGCCGCGAAGACCGCCACCGCGTACAGGGCCGCCTCCCAGCCCTCGTACGCGCCCAGGCCCTTGAGCACCACCGGCAGTTGCAGCCCGATCAGCGCGAACACCGCCGACTCCAGGACGAACGCGACCATCTTCCAGACCGCCGCCTCCTGGAGCCGGGTCGCGAAGTCCACCTGCCAGGAGCGATGGCCCAGATAGAGCGCCACGACCACCACGGCAAGCACCCCGGACGCCCCGACCTGCTCGGCCGCCGCGTACGCGACGAACGGGATGAGCAGCGAGAGCGTGTTCTGGAGCAGCGCCTCGGTCAGATGCGTGCGCAGCCAGTGGATCGGCGCCATCAGGATCAGGCCGATCCCGACCCCGCCGACGGCCGCGAGCGCGAACTCCCGCACCCCGCCCGCCCAGGTCGCCCCCTCCCCGACGGCGGCCGCGAGCGCCACCTTGTACGCGGTGATCGCGGTCGCGTCGTTGACCAGCGACTCCCCTTGCAGAACCGTGGTGATCCGCCCCGGCAGCCTGAGCCGCCGGGCGATCGCGGTGGCCGCGACCGCGTCCGGCGGCGCCACCACCGCCCCCAGCACCAGGGCCTCGGTCAGCGGCAGGTCCGGCACCATCAGATACGCGAGCCAGCCGACGGCCAGGGTCGCGAACAGTACGTAACCGACCGAGAGCAGCGCGACCGGCCGCAGATTGGCGCGCAGATCGAGATACGAGCTGTCCACGGCGGCCGTGTACAGCAGCGGCGGCAGGATCAGCGGCAGCACGATGTGCGGATCGAGCGTGTACGCGGGCACGCCCGGCACATAGGCCGCGACCAGCCCCGCGGCGACCAGCAGCAGCGGCGCCGGCACCGGTGTGCGGCGGGCCGCCCCGGCCACCGCCGCGCTGCCCGCCACCAGTGCCACCAACGGCAGTGCTTCCATCCCAGCCCCCTCACAGCCGGACCGTCGTAACCTGGCAATCATGAGCGAGTGCCCGCACGTTGCCGAACTGCCGCGCCCCGAGCCCGCGCCGCTGAGCGACACGTGCCCCGAGTGCCGGGCCGCCGGGACCCACTACGTCCAGCTGCGGCTCTGTCTGGTCTGCGGCTATGTGGGCTGCTGCGACTCCTCGCCGATGCGCCACTCGACCGCGCACCACAAGCACACCGGCCATCCGGTGATGCGCACCATGGAGCCGGGTGAGAACTGGCGCTGGTGCTTTGTGGACAACCTCCTGGTGTGAGGCGTGAGGTCGGGCGGGCCTGGACGGTTCGACGGCCTTCGGCCTGGGTACGTCAACCCGGCGCCGGTTCACAGCAATTGGGCACCGCACACCCCTAGCCACTGTCCGTGCTCATATGCTTACCATGAGTGACAGCTGCCGGGAGGGGTCCCGGCGACACGGCACCATGGATCGCGATAGCGTCGCCCCCCGAGCACCAGATCGCGTGGACGACGCACGATCACCGCATTACGTACCGCATGGCCCCGGAGGCGTCCCCTCCGCCGGGGCCCGAGAGAGCTTGTGCCACCTTGGAGGTGAGGGTGTCCCAGATCGCAGGCGAGCCCGGGAATCAGGACTTCGTGGAAGTCCGGCTGCCGGCCGCGGGTGCCTACCTGTCGGTGCTGCGTACGGCCACGGCCGGCCTCGCGGCACGTTTGGACTTCACCCTCGACGAGATCGAGGATCTGCGTATCGCGGTCGACGAGGCCTGCGCGATCCTGCTCCAGCAGGCCGTTCCCGGCTCCGTACTCAGCTGTGTCTTCCGCCTCGTCGACGACTCGCTGGAGGTCACGGTCTCCGCGCCGACGACCGACGGCCGGGCCCCCGAGCGCGACACCTTCGCCTGGACGGTGCTCTCGGCGCTGGCCGGCAAGGTCGACTCCTCGGTCGCCGACGACCGTACGGTCTCCATCAGCCTGTACAAACAGCGCGGCGCGGGACCCGGACCGGCGTGAGCGGGGAGGGTCCGGTGCGGGACGACGAGCACATCCCCGAGACGCTGGCACAGACGCGGCGCCCTGCGGGAATCCCGGAGCAGCAGGCCCGGCCGCACCCGGTGGACGGACTTGACGGCCTCAGGGCCGTGGCGGAGCAGACGCGGCAGGCAGAGCGGGCGGCCCACATGAGCGAGCACATCGAGCACACGCAACACCACCACGACCCGCAGGACCGCAGCGGGGCGCGGGCGATGTTCATCGAGCTGCGCAAGCTTCCGGACGGCTCGCCGGAGAAGGCCGAGCTGCGCAACAAGCTGGTCCGGATGCATCTGCCGCTGGTCGAGCACCTGGCCCGGCGCTTCCGCAACCGCGGCGAGCCGCTCGACGACCTGACCCAGGTCGCCACGATCGGCCTGATCAAGTCGGTCGACCGGTTCGACCCGGAGCGCGGCGTGGAGTTCTCGACGTACGCGACCCCGACGGTCGTCGGCGAGATCAAGCGGCACTTCCGCGACAAGGGCTGGGCGGTCCGGGTGCCGCGCCGCCTCCAGGAGCTCCGCCTCGCCCTCACCACGGCCACCGCCGAGCTCTCCCAGCAGCACGGCCGCTCGCCCACGGTGCACGAGCTGGCGGAGCGCCTGGGCATCTCGGAGGAGGAGGTCCTGGAGGGCCTGGAGTCGGCCAACGCGTACTCCACGCTCTCCCTCGACGTCCCGGACACGGACGACGAGTCGCCGGCGGTCGCGGACACCCTGGGCGCCGAGGACGAGGCGCTGGAGGGCGTCGAGTACCGGGAGTCGCTCAAGCCGCTCCTGGAGGACCTGCCGCCGCGCGAGAAGCGGATCCTGCTGCTGCGGTTCTTCGGCAACATGACGCAGTCGCAGATCGCCCAGGAGGTCGGCATCTCGCAGATGCACGTCTCCCGCCTGCTGGCCCGCACGCTGGCCCAGCTGCGGGAGAAGCTGCTGGTGGAGGAGTAGGCCCCTGAGCGAGGGGCGTACGGGAGCGAAAACCCGCTCCCGCGTGTACGCGTCCTAGGGCGCGTCCGTCCCGCCCGCGCCCCGCACGCCCAGCGCCTGGGCCGTGGCCGGGTTGACCAGCAGGACGAGGCCGGTCACCGCGGCGACGGCCACCGCGATGCCCACCGGGATCGCCGGGCCGTTCGCGGTGAGGAACATCCAGGCCACCGGGAGCGCCAGGATCTGGGTGATCAGCGCGGGCCCGCGGCTCCAGCGGCGGCGCAGGAAGAGCCCGCGCGCGGCCAGCAGCGGGATGAGGCCGAGGACGATCATGGTCACGCCGCCCGTCTCCGCCGTGCGCGGCTGGTGCGGCCGGCCCATCAGCCCGATGGTCAGCATGTAGAGGCCGACGCCGACCAGGGCCAGGCCCTCGATCGCGGCGATCGCGGCCGCCTGCGTGAGCCGGCGGGGGCGTGGCCCGTCCGGGGCTCCGGCGCCGTCGTGCTGCTGCTCGCTGTCGGGGTGCTGCTCAGTACTCACCCCAGCAGGGTAGCCCCGCACGTAAAGGATCTTGCGTGCGCCCGCGTACGTCACACAGGGGCGGGACTGCGCCGGGTACCGCCCGGTAGGTACCCTGGCGACCATGCGTGCACTTCTCGTGGTCAACCCGGCGGCTACCACCACCAGTGCCCGCACCCGTGACGTCCTCATCCACGCCCTGGCCAGCGAGATGAAGCTGGAGGTCGTGACCACGGAGTACCGGGGGCACGCCCGCGATCTGGGGCGGCGGGCGGCGGACGACAGCGACATCGACCTGGTCGTGGCGCTCGGCGGCGACGGCACCGTCAACGAGGTCGTCAACGGTCTGCTGCACAACGGCCCCGACCCGGAGAACCTGCCGAACTTCGCGGTCGTCCCCGGCGGCTCCACCAATGTCTTCGCGCGCGCGGTCGGTCTGCCGAACGAGCCGGTGGAGGCGACCGGCATACTCCTCGACGCGCTGCGCGAGGAGCGGAGCCGGGTGGTGAGCCTGGGCCTCGCGGCCGGCACGCCGGGCACCGAGGACGAGGGCGTCCCGTCCCGCTGGTTCACCTTCTGCGCCGGATTCGGCTTCGACGCCGGGGTCATCGGCCGGGTCGAACAGCAGCGGGAGCGCGGAAAGCGCTCGACGCACGCGCTGTATCTGCGCCAGGTGGCCAGACAGTTCCTCTCCGAGCCGCACCGCGGCAAGGGCAGGATCACCCTGGAGCGGCCGGACCAGGACCCGGTCGAGAACCTGGTGATGTCGATAGTGTGCAACACCGCCCCCTGGACCTACCTGGGCAATCGCCCGGTCTTCGCGGCTCCGGACGCGTCCTTCGAGACCGGCCTCGACATGCTGGCGCTCACCAAGCTGTCGATGTCCACGGCGACCCGTTACGCGACCCAGCTGCTGACCTCGACACCCGAAAAGGGTCCACACGGCAAGCACGCCGTCTCCATGCATGACCTCACGGACTTCACCTTGCATTCCAAGGCCCCGCTCCCCTTCCAGATGGACGGCGACCACCTGGGTCTGCGCACCAGCGTGACGTTCACAGGCGTACGCCGTGCACTGCGTGTGATTGTGTGAGTGGAAGGGCCGAAAGTCCTTTAACTCGAACGTTTGGGCTGGGCCCCACCCCATAGAAGTACGACTGTGACCCAGTCGACACCGAGGAATCAAAAAAAACTTTCCGGAAGGGGTTGTATCCGCCGCCGAGGTTTGCGAATCTCTACATGGCGATCGGGACGGCCCGCAACACCGGCCTCCGTGAGAGCCAGAACCCCTCCTCAGCTTCGGACCACAACCAGTTCACCTGGAAGTCGGCCCTTCCCTTGCGGGGGGATTCGTGAAAGCGTTCACATTCACAAGCCACCGTATGAAATACCAAGAGAGGTAGCAGCCATGGACTGGCGTCACAACGCCGTTTGTCGTGAGGAAGACCCCGAGCTGTTCTTCCCCATCGGCAACACCGGTCCTGCGCTGCTGCAGATCGAGGAAGCCAAGGCCGTCTGCCGTCGCTGCCCCGTGATGGAGCAGTGCCTGCAGTGGGCGCTTGAGTCCGGCCAGGACTCCGGCGTCTGGGGTGGCCTCAGCGAGGACGAGCGCCGCGCGATGAAGCGCCGTGCCGCTCGCAACCGGGCGCGCAACGCGACCGCCTGATCCCCCCTCTGCCTAGGCCCGCGCGGCGCGTACAGCGAGTACGCACTCACCGCCCCCCGAGCCGCAGCGCGCAGCAGTAACCCACAGCATCCGAGCCCCGGACCGATTCACTTGGTCCGGGGCTCGCTGCTGTGTGCGGTGTTCACGATCGCGTACGGGGAAAACCGGCGGCCCGGGTTACTTCTCCGCCCGCACCGGCACGTCGAGGACGACCTGGGTGCCGCGCTCGGGAGCCGCGACCATGTCGAAGGCGCCGCCCAGTTCGCCCTCGACCAGGGTCCGGACGATCTGGAGGCCGAGGTTCCCGGCCTTCTGCGGGTCGAATCCCTCGGGCAGCCCGCGGCCGTCGTCGCGCACAGTGATCAGCAGCCGCGCGTCCTCGCGGGTACCGCCGCGTACGGCCGAGACCTCGACCGTGCCGTGCTCCCCCTGGGCGAAGGCGTGCTCCAGGGCGTTCTGGAGGATCTCGGTCAGGACCATCGCGAGCGGGGTGGCGACCTCGGCGTCGAGGATGCCGAACCGGCCCGTACGCCGGCAGGTGACCTTGCCCGGGGAGATCTCCGCGACCATCGCGAGCACCCGGTCGGCGATCTCGTCGAACTCGACGCGCTCGTCCAGGTTCTGCGAGAGCGTCTCGTGCACGATCGCGATCGAGCCGACGCGCCGCACGGCCTCGTTCAGCGCCTCGCGGCCCTCCTCGGACTCGATCCGCCGGGACTGCAGGCGCAGCAGGGCCGCGACCGTCTGGAGGTTGTTCTTCACCCGGTGGTGGATCTCCCGGATGGTGGCGTCCTTGGTGATCAACTCGCGCTCACGGCGGCGCAGTTCCGTGACGTCCCGCAGCAGCACGAGCGAGCCGATGCGCGTGCCCTTGGGCTTGAGCGGGATGGCGCGCAGCTGGATGACCCCGCCGCTGCCCTCCACCTCGGCCTCGCGCGGGGCGTATCCGCTGGCCAGTTTGGCGATCGCCTCGTCCACCGGGCCGCGCGAGGGCGCGAGTTGGGCGGTGAGCTCGCCGAGGTGGTGGCCGACGAGGTCGGAGGCGAGCCCGAGCCGGTGGTACGCGGAGAGGGCGTTCGGCGAGGCGTACTGGACGATGCCGTCCGCGTCCAGCCTGATCAGCCCGTCGCCCGCGCGCGGCGACGCGTCCATGTCGACCTGCTGCCCCGGGAACGGGAACGACCCGGCGGCGATCATCTGCGCCAGGTCGGAGGCGGACTGGAGGTAGGTGAGCTCAAGCCGGGAGGGGGTGCGCACGGTGAGCAGGTTCGTGTTGCGCGCGATCACTCCCAGTACACGGCCCTCCCTGCGGACGGGGATGGACTCGACCCGGACCGGGACCTCCTCGCGCCACTCCGGGTCGCCCTCGCGCACGATCCGACCCTCGTCGAGCGCGGCGTCGAGCAGCGGGCGGCGCCCGCGCGGGACGAGGTGGCCGACCATGTCGTCCTGGTAGGAGGTGGGTCCGGTGTTGGGCCGCATCTGCGCGACGGACACGTACCGGGTGCCGTCCAGGGTCGGGACCCACAGCACCAGGTCGGCGAAGGAGAGGTCGGAGAGCAGCTGCCACTCCGAGACCAGCAGGTGCAACCACTCCAGGTCGGACTCACTGAGAGCGGTGTGCTGGCGTACGAGGTCGTTCATGGAGGGCACGTCAGCGAGGGTACCCGCGCGGGCCGCGGCGCCGGGTCGGGACCCTCGGCCCGTCCGGCACCGCAGCCCGGATATTGCCGGCCGACGGGTGTGCGGTGCCCCTCGGCCTTACGGGAGGTGCCCGGCCCGGTCAGGGCAGAGAGTGCCGTGCACCTCGTCCGGTCTCCTGTGCGGGGAGGCCGGAGGTCTGCTGGCCATTGTGGACTAGACCATTCCTGGGTGTCCATCCGTTTGCGTTGACGCGTCCCGGCCACGGACGCCCCGGCCCAGAGTGCCACGTTCGGCGCCGACATGCGCGATGCCTCCAAATGGCGGTCTCCGTATGCGTTCCGGAAACCCTCGCGACCGACCATGACAGGAGGGCGACAGAAGGCGCGACCACCCGCCGAAAAGGCCCTCGGCTCTGCTAGATTGGTCTATACCACATACGGTTCTCACGTCTCCAGATCGGCAGGCCCACGTGGAAGTTGTCATCGTCCCGGACGCCAAGGCGGGCGGCGAGCTCATCGCGGAGTCCATCGCGGCCCTGTGGCGCCGCAAGCCCGACGCCCTCCTGGGCGTGGCCACCGGCTCGACCCCGCTGCCCATCTACGACGCCCTGACGGCCAAGGTCGCCGCCGGTGCCGTCGACGTCTCGCGGGCCCGGGTCTGCCAGCTCGACGAGTACGTCGGGCTGCCGACCGGGCACCCCGAGTCGTACCGCGCGACCGTGCTGCGCCAGGTCGTCGAGCCGCTGGGGCTCGCGGCCGACTCCTTCCTGGGCCCGGACGGCTCGGCGGACGACGTCCAGGCCGCGTGCGAGGCGTACGACCGGGCGCTGGCCGAGGCCGGCGGGGTCGACCTGCAGATCCTCGGCATCGGCACCGACGGGCACATCGGCTTCAACGAGCCCTGCTCCTCGCTCGCCTCGCGCACCCGGATCAAGACGCTGACCGAGCAGACCCGGATCGACAACGCGCGCTTCTTCGACGACGACATCGAGCAGGTGCCGCACCACGTCATCACCCAGGGGATCGGCACCATCCTGGAGGCCCGGCACCTGGTGCTGCTCGCCACCGGCGAGGGCAAGGCCGAGGCGGTCGCCCAGACCGTCGAGGGCCCGGTCGCCTCGGTCGTCCCCGCCTCCGCGCTCCAGCTCCACCCGCACGCGACGGTGGTGGTGGACGAGGCGGCCGCGTCCAAGCTGAAGCTGGCGCACTATTTCCGCCACACGTACGCCAACAAGCCGGTGTGGCAGGGCCTGTAGCCCCCTGTTTGCACCCCACCCCGCCCCTTCCCGAAAGCCCTTGGCGGGCGGCCGGGTGGGGGTCGGGGTGGGCTGCCGGGGGCTTTGCCCCCGGACCCCCCTCTTTGTCTGAACGCCGGTGGGGGCTTGTCGCGCAGTTCCCCGCGCCCCTAGGAGCGCCCTCCGGGCGCATCTAAGGGGCGCGGGGAACTGCGCGAGCAACCACGCACGGTCCGCAGACGAACAACACCCGCCGGAGGCTTTCGGGAAGGGGCGGGGTGGGGGATCAGGCCCCCGCCACAACCTCCGCCGCCGCCCGGCCGCACACCCTCGCCGCGCCATGCGTGGCGATGTGCACCGCCCCCCTCGGGGGCGCCTGGGGCACGCCCATTTCGATCACCACCGTGTCGGGGCGCGCCGACAGCAGGGTGTGCAGGGCCGCCGACATCCACGGATGCCGGTGCTCGTCGCGGACGACCGCGACGATACGGCGGGTGCCCGCCGCGGCGAGAACCTCGGACGGATCCGCGTCCGGCCCGTACGTCCCCGTCTCCGTCCCCGGCACCAGCGCCGAAAGCTCCGCCGCCACCCCCCACGGCGTCTCGTCCCCGACGGCGATGTTCGCGACCGGGGTGAACGACGCCACATAGGGCGCGGCGGCGAGCGGCGCCGCATCCCCCGTCACGCGCAGCGCCCGCCGCGCCGCGACCAGGCCGATGTCGGTGCCGGGCGCGGTCCCCTCCTGCACGTCCGCGCCCGGCGCCGCAACGTCCCCCCTGGCCCGCCGGGTCCAGGACGCGAGGGCGCGCACCCGCGCCGCCGCGTCCGCCAGGCGTGACTCGGGCAGTTCGCCGGCCCGTACCGCGGCGACGAGGGCGTCGCGCAACCGCAGCACGGTGTCCTCGTCCGCAAGGCCGCCGCCGACGCACAACGCGTCGGCGCCCGCCGCGATCGCGAGGACCGAGCCGCGCTCGATGCCGTACGTCGAGGCGATGGCCTGCATCTCCACGGCGTCGGTGACGATCAGCCCGTCGTAGCCGAGTTCGTCCCGCAGCAGTCCGGTCAGGACACGCGGGCTCAGCGTCGCCGGGCGGGTCGGGTCGAGCGCGGGAAGAAGAATATGCGCACTCATGACCGACTTGGAACCCGCGGCGATCGCCGCACGGAAGGGCACCAGTTCACGGGCGTGCAGCGTGTCGAGGTCCACGTCGATGCGGGGCAGCGCGTGGTGCGAGTCGACGGCGGTGTCGCCATGGCCCGGGAAGTGCTTGGTGCAGGCGGCGACTCCGGCGGACTGGAGCCCCTCGATGTACGCGGCGGTGTGCCGGGCGACCAGCTGCGGGTCGGCGCCGAACGACCGTACGCCGATGACCGGATTGCCCGGATTGGAGTTGACGTCGGCGGACGGCGCCCAGTTGAGGTCGACCCCGCAGGCGGCCAGGCGGCGGCCCAGCTCATGGGCGACGTCCCGGGTCAGCGCCGTGTCGTCGACCGCGCCGAGCGCGAGGTTGCCGGGGAAGGACGAACCCGTACGGACTTCGAGGCGGGTGACGTCCCCGCCCTCCTCGTCGATGGCGACCAGGACATCGCCCCGCTCGGCCCTCAACTGGGCGGTGAGCGCGGCCAGTTGGGCGGCCGAGGCGATGTTGCGGCCGAACAGGCCGACCGAGGTCAGGCCCTCGCCGATCCGGCGCAGCAGCCAGTCGGGGGCGGTGGTGCCGACGAAACCGGGCTGCAGAACGGTGAGAGCATCACGCGTCAGAGTGTCTGTGCTGCGTGCGATCGTCGTCATGGAGCGGCGTCATCCCTTCACGGCGCCGGCCGTCAGACCCGCGGCCATCTTGCGCTGGACGAGGAGGAAGAGCGCCACGATGGGGACGGCCATCAAGGTGGAGCCGGCCATCATCGGGGCGAACTCGGTGCCGTGCTGGGTGGTGAAGCTGGAGAGCCAGACGGTGGCGGTCTGGTGGTTCTGGCTCATCAGCATCAGGGCGTAGAGGTATTCGTTCCACGCCTGGATGAAGCCGTAAACCGAGGTGGCCACCATGCCCGGGGCGAGCAGCGGGAACACGACGCGCAGGAACGCGCCGGTGCGGCTGCACCCGTCGACCATCGCCGCCTCCTCCAGCTCCTTGGGGACGTTGACGATGAAGCCGCGCAGCGTCCAGACCGTGAAGGGCAGGATGAAGGTGAGGTAGGT
Organism: Streptomyces sp. CBMA152; assembly: GCF_014596475.1. GTDB lineage: Bacteria > Actinomycetota > Actinomycetes > Streptomycetales > Streptomycetaceae > Streptomyces. The sequence continues at coordinate 14,611 of NZ_MECJ01000028.1, forward strand.
GAGGATCAGGCCGGACAACTTGTCGTACTGACCCAGGTCGTTGAGGAGCAGGAAGACCGGGATGATCATCGCGACCAGCGGGATCATCTGCACCGCGAGGATGCCGACGATCACGATCTTGCGGCCCCGGAAGGCGAACCGCGAGATGGCGAGCGCCGCGAGCAGGCCGACCGCGATCCCGATGACCACGACGACGAGCGAGACGATCAGCGAGCGGCCGATCGAGCCCCAGAAGTCGCCGATGTCCAGCGCCCGGCGGAAGTTCTCCAGGGTGAACGTCCGCGGGAAGAAGTGCGGGTTCGGGTCGATCGCGTCCTTGGCGGGCTTCAGCGCCGTGTTGAGCATCCAGTAGACGGGGAAGCCGGCGGTGGCGAAGACGAGCAGGCCGAGCAGGTTCCAGCCGAGCTTGGACTTCTTGCGGCGAGGGCGCGCGGGCGCCGATACGGAGGCAGCCATGGTTACTCCACCTCTCCGATCTTCAGCATCTGACGCATGTACACGGCGATCACACCGAGCAGCAGCAGCACGGTGAGCAGCGCGATCGCGGAGCCCTGCGAGTAGTCGTTGACCACGAACGCCTTGTCGTACGAGTACGTGGTGAGGAGCTGGAACTCGGGCTCGGGGTGGCCGCCGCGCATCACGAAGACCTGCGGGAAGACGCCCATGTCCCAGATGACGGAAAGCGTCGCCAGCATCACGATGATCGGCTTGAGGATCGGCAGGGTGACGTGCCGGAACACGCCCCAGGCGCCCGCCCCGTCGAGCCGGGCGGCCTCTTCGAGCTCCTTGGGGACCTGGGTGAGGCCCGCGCTCAGCGTGATCACGACGAACGGCACCGCGCCCCACACCACGAGCAGCATGATCACGGCGAGGCCCTGCGGGCCGCTGGCGAACCAGTTGTGGCCGTCCATGTCGACCCCGGGCAACCGGCTGAGCAGCCAGTTCAGTACGCCGAAGTCACTGTCGAACATCCACTTGAAGATGGTGATGGCGACGACGACGGGCATGCCCCAGCTCGCCACCAGCGCGATGTTGACGAGCGTCTTGACCCAGCCGGAGACCCGCTGGAGCAGCAGGGCGACCAGCATGCCGAGCACCATGGTCAGCACGACCGCGGTGAAGGCGAACAGGACCGTACGGACGACGACGGTCCAGAACTCGTTGTCGCTCAGGACGTTGGTGAAGTTGTCGAAGCCGACCGACTCGGGGCTCTTGAAGCCCCACAGCTGCGGCTGGCCGAACTTCTGGAAGGACAGGGTGACCAGGCGTACCAGCGGATAGCCGAGTACGACGGCGAGCGCGATCAGGCACGGGGCGAGCAGCGCCCAGGGCACCGCCGCCTGTCCCACGCCGCGCTTTCTGGCCGGCCCGTTCGGCTTCCCGGATTCCCCACTGTGTTGTGGGTCGCGCCGCGCCGGCGGCACCTTGGCGGTGGTTGTCTCTGCGGCACTCATCGCGCGCTCCTAGCGGTCCCTCTCCGGTACTGGCCGGGCGAGGGCCCCGTCGTTTGTCGGACGGGGCCCTCGCCCACAGGTCACTTGGTGTTGATGACCTTGTCGATCGCGGTGTCCGCGTCCTTCGCGGCCTGCTCGACCGACTTCTTGCCGGTGCCGATGGACTGGAGCATGTCCTGGAGGACCTTGGCCTTCTCGACCTGGCCCCAGCCCGGCGCCATGGGCACGAACCAGCTGGACTCGGCCGCGGTGGCCGCGACCGCCGTCTTCGGGTCCGACTTCAGCGGGGCGAGCGCCGTCTTGTTGTTGGGCAGGTTCTGCTTGGCGACGAGGCCCTTCTGGCCCTGGGTGCCGGTGAACGCGTTGATCCACTCGGCGGCGAGGCCCTGCGCCTTGGACTTGACCGGCACGGCCAGGTCGGAGCCGCCGAGGAAGACCGGCATGGCCTTGCCGGACGGGCCGGGCATCACGAACGACTCGATCTTGTCGGCGAGCTTGCCGACCTTGTCGTTCTCCGGCAGGGCCGCGCTGCCGCCCTCCCAGGCGGAGGCGAAGATCAGGTTGGACTTGCCCTGGCCGTAGACGATCGGGCGGTCGGCCTCGTCCTTCGTCTTGTCGCCGTGCATGTACTTGTCGAGGATGTTCTTGTACTCGGTCAGGCCCTTGAGGGACTCCGGCGAGGACAGGTTCGCCTTGAACTTGCCGCCGTCCTCCTTGGCGATGGAGCCGCCGGCGTCGTACACGTACGACATGGCCGCGTACCAGTCACGCGAAGGCTGGTACCAGGCGCTGAACTTGTCGCCCTCCTTGGCCTGGATCTTGTCCAGGTCGGCGGTGAGCTCGGTGTACGACTTCGGCGTGGCGGTGACGCCCGCGGACGCCGCGATGTCCTTGCGCCAGGTCGCCGTGCGGCCACCGGCGTAGTAGGGGACGCCGTAGGTCTTGCCGTCGTACGTGACGGAGGCCTTGAGGCCGTCGAGCCAGGCGGCGGAGTTGTCGAACTTCGACGGGTCGACCTCGGCGAAGGCGCCCTTGACCGAGTAGGCGAGCATCTCGGTGTTGCCCATCTCGACGACGTCGGGGGCCTTGTCGGTGGCGAGGACCGCGTCGAGCTTGGCGTTCTTGTCCGGCCAGCCGTAGTACTCGTGGCTGATCTTGAGGCCGGGGTGCTTGGCGACGATCGCGTCGTCGGCGGCCTTGACCAGGTCCGGCCAGTTCTTCTGGGCGTCGACCGTGAGCCAGACGGTGAGCTGCTTGGCGTCGCCGCCGCTGGCGCCGTCCTTCTTGTCGTCCGAACCACACGCCGCGACGCCGACCAACATGCCCGCGACGCCGATCGCCGCGATGAGCTTGCGCTTCACGCCACCCTCCTCAGGGATGCTGCAACCCCCCGCCCACCGCGAAGACATACGACGTGTACTGCCTGTGGGGCTGGGACCTGGTCTTTAATGGTTTAGACCAGTACCGGGAGCTTGGCCTAGACCTTTAGGGGTGTCAAGGGTGTATAAGAAGGGCTGTCGCGTCCGTTATCGGACCGACACCTGAGAGGGAGGGGACGACCCGTGACCGGTCCGTGCCACCATGTGAGCCGCGACAGACGGAGGAGCCGGTGACGGCAGCAGCGCAGCACTCGGGAGGGCGGGCCATGGCCACGGACGGGAGCGGTACGGAGACAGAGGCGGGCGCCGGCGCCCGTACCGCTCGCGTGCCCAAGTACTACCGCCTCAAGCGGCATCTCCTGGAGATGACGGAGACCCTGCCGCCGGGCACCCCGGTGCCGCCGGAGCGCACGCTCGCGGCCGAGTTCGACACCTCCCGCACCACCGTGCGCCAGGCCCTCCAGGAGCTGGTCGTCGAGGGCCGCCTGGAGCGCATCCAGGGCAAGGGCACCTTCGTCGCCAAGCCCAAGGTCTCCCAGGCGCTGCAACTCACCTCGTACACCGAGGACATGCGCGCCCAGGGCCTGGAGCCGACCTCCCAGCTGCTCGACATCGGCTATGTCACCGCCGACGACACCCTCGCGGGGCTGCTCGACATCACCACCGGCGGCCGCGTCCTGCGCATCGAGCGGCTGCGCCTGGCGAGCGGCGAGCCGATGGCGATCGAGACGACGCATCTGTCCGCCAAGCGCTTCCCGGCCCTGCGCCGCTCGCTGGTCAAGTACACCTCTCTCTACACCGCGCTCAACGAGGTGTACGGGGTGCGGCTCGCCGAGGCCGAGGAGACCATCGAGACATCGCTCGCCACCCCGCGCGAGGCCGGGCTGCTCGGCACGGACGTGGGCCTGCCGATGCTGATGCTCTCGCGCCACTCCATCGACGGCGACGGCGAACCGGTGGAGTGGGTGCGCTCGGTGTACCGCGGCGACCGCTACAAGTTCGTCGCCAGGCTCAAGCGGCCGACCGACTGAGAGCCCGAAGCGGTCCAAGGACCGACATGTCCGGCGGCCGGGCCCCGACCCCGCGTCCGGTATCCGGTACAGGGGTTCCCGGGGCGGGATTCCGTCCCCTAGATTGCCTGCGCATTACACAGGTGAGCAGCGAGGGGACGGAGCCACCATATGCCGCAGTCCACACAGGAGAGCAGACCGCTGATCACGCCCGTGCGCGTGGTCATCGCCTTCTGCCTGATCGCGCCCTTCGTGGCGATGCTCTGGGTCGGTTCTTACGCGAAGGCCGACCCGGCGTTCATCGGAATCCCGTTCTTCTACTGGTACCAGATGCTGTGGGTGCTGATCTCGACCGCGCTCACCATGCTCGCGTACAAGCTGTGGCAGCACGACCAGCGCACCGCCCGTAAGGCAGGTGCGTCGAAGTGACTCTCGCAGCAGAAGGCGGCGTGAACGGCGTCGCGCTCGGTGTCTTCATCTTCTTCTTCCTGGCCGTCACGGTCATCGGCTTCATGGCCGCGCGCTGGCGCAAGGCCGAGAACGAGCAGAGCCTGGACGAATGGGGCCTGGGCGGGCGCTCGTTCGGCACCTGGGTCACCTGGTTCCTGCTCGGCGGCGACCTGTACACGGCGTATACGTTCGTGGCGGTCCCGGCCGCGGTGTACGCGGCGGGCGCGGCCGGGTTCTTCGCCGTGCCCTACACGATCCTCGTCTACCCGCTGATCTTCACGTTCCTGCCCCGGCTCTGGTCGGTCTCGCACAAGCACGGCTACGTGACGACGTCGGACTTCGTGCGCGGCCGCTTCGGCTCCAAGGGCCTCTCGCTCGCGGTCGCGATCACCGGCATCCTCGCCACGATGCCGTACATCGCGCTCCAGCTGGTCGGCATCCAGGCGGTGCTCGACGTGATGGGCGTCGGCGGGTCCGGCAACTGGTTCCTCAAGGACCTGCCGCTGCTGATCGCGTTCGCGGTGCTCGCGGCCTACACGTACTCCTCGGGCCTGCGCGCGCCCGCGCTGATCGCGTTCGTGAAGGACGGCCTGATCTACCTCGTCATTCTGGTCGCGATCATCTACATCCCGATCAAACTGGGCGGCTTCCACGACATCTTCGCCGCCGCCCAGCACAAGTTCGACACCCCGAACGCGGCCGGGAAGCCCACGGGCGCGCTGGTGCCCGGCGACAAGAGCCAGTGGACGTACGCCACGCTCGCGCTCGGCTCCGCGCTCGCGCTCTTCATGTACCCGCACTCGATCACGGCGACGCTCTCCTCGCGCAGCCGCAACGTGATCCGCCGCAACACCACGATCCTGCCGCTGTACTCGCTGATGCTGGGCCTGCTCGCGCTGCTCGGCTTCATGGCGATCGCGGCCGGGGTCAAGGTCAAGAACGGCCAGCTGGCGATCCCGCAGCTCTTCGAGGACATGTTCCCGGACTGGTTCGCGGGCGTGGCCTTCGCGGCGATCGGCATCGGCGCGCTGGTGCCCGCGGCGATCATGTCGATCGCGGCGGCGAACCTGTTCACGAGGAACATCTACAAGGACTTCATCAAGCCGGACGCCTCGCCCGCGCAGGAGGCCAAGGTCTCCAAGCTGGTCTCGCTCGTGGTGAAGGTGGGCGCGCTGGTCTTCGTCCTCACAATGGACAAGACGGTCGCGATCAACTTCCAGCTGCTCGGCGGCATCTGGATCCTGCAGACGTTCCCGGCGCTGGTCGGCGGTCTGTTCACCCGCTGGTTCCACCGCTGGGCACTGCTCGCGGGCTGGGCGGTCGGCATGGCGTACGGCACGCTCGCCGCGTACGGGGTCGCCTCCCCCACCCAGAAGCACTTCGGCGGCAGCTCCAAGGAGATCCCGGGCATCGGCGAGATCGGCTACATCGGCCTCACGGCGTTCGTCCTGAACGTCGCGGTGACGGTGGTCCTCACGGTCGTCCTGCGGGCCCTGAAGGCCCCCGACGGCGTCGACGAGACGTCCCCGGAGGACTACACGGCGGACGCGGGGGATCCGGGCGTACAGACCGAACTGCCGCCCGCGACGGCGGGCGCCGCGCACTGAACCACCGCTGAACCGAGCACCACGCGCGCGTGGCCGACGACGGGCCGCCGGGAGATCCGGCGGCCCGTCGTCGTGTGCTGCGGGAATGTCCGCGCCGCTACGGGAGTTGGGTACTCGGACACCCTCCGAAGCCGCCACGACACAACATGTGGGGGTGGGCTCGGAGCCCGACACAAGATGTATGCTCGTCCTCGCTGTCGCCGCAGGGGAATCCGGTGCAAATCCGGAACTGTCCCGCAACGGTGTACTCGTACGCATTCGCGTACTTGGTCAGTCCGAGGACCTGCCGACAGCGCGCCCTGGCCGTCCGGTCAAGGGTGCCCAGACGTCCGGGCCTCGCGGAGTGGGCTGGTGGATGCGGCATACCCCTGCGCGGGTGGTCGTGTGCCCGCACCCCTGCTTGGCCCCGTGCCGAGCGAGGAGTGCCCCCACGTGACCATCGCCCCAGCGGATCCCGCTTCAGCGATCGAAGAGCCGGCAAATGCCCCCGGGACCGCCCTGCTGCGGATCCTGACCGACTTCACCGCCGATCTGCCGGACACCGACCCCGGCCGTGTCGCCGCCGCCGCGCTGCGCGGCCGCAACGCGCGCTCGGACGAGGCGGAGCTGCGTGGGCTGGCCACCGAGGCGGCCGCCGGTCTCATCTCCGAGGACCCGGCGTACTCCCGGCTCGCCGCCCGGCTGCTGACGGTCACGATCGCCGAGGAGGCCGCGACCCAGGGCTCGGTGTCGTTCTCCGAGTCGGTCGAGGTCGGCCACCGCGAGGGCCTGATCGCGGACCGCACCGCCGACTTCGTACGGCTGCACCGCGCCCGCCTGGACGCGCTGGTCGAGGCGTCGCTCGCCGAGGGCGCCGACGACCGCTTCGGCTACTTCGGCCTGCGCACCCTCTACTCCCGCTACCTGCTGCGCCACCCGATCACCCGCAAGGTCATCGAGACCCCGCAGCACTTCATGCTCCGGGTCGCCTCGGGCCTGGCGGAGGACGACTCGGTGCGCGCCCTGGACCAGGTCGCCGCGCTGTACGGCCTGATGAGCCGCCTGGACTACCTGCCGTCCTCCCCCACGCTCTTCAACTCCGGCACCCGCCACCCGCAGATGTCCAGCTGCTACCTGCTGGACTCGCCGCTGGACGAGCTGGACTCGATCTACGACCGCTACCACCAGGTGGCGCGGCTGTCGAAGCACGCGGGCGGCATCGGCCTCTCGTACTCCCGTATCCGCTCGCGCGGTTCGCTCATCCGGGGCACCAACGGGCACTCCAACGGCATCGTCCCGTTCCTGAAGACGCTGGACGCCTCGGTGGCGGCGGTCAACCAGGGCGGGCGGCGCAAGGGCGCGGCCGCGGTGTACCTGGAGACCTGGCACTCCGACATCGAGGAGTTCCTGGAGCTGCGCGACAACACCGGTGAGGACGCCCGGCGTACGCACAACCTCAACCTGGCGCACTGGATCCCGGACGAGTTCATGCGCCGTGTGGACACGGACGGCACCTGGTCGCTGTTCTCGCCGGCCGACGTGCCGGAGCTGGTCGACCTGTGGGGCGACGAGTTCGACGCCGCGTACCGCAAGGCGGAGGCCGCGGGTCTGGCCCAGAAGACCATCCCCGCCCGGGACCTGTACGGCCGGATGATGCGCACCCTGGCGCAGACCGGCAACGGCTGGATGACCTTCAAGGACGCCTCCAACCGCACCGCCAACCAGACGGCGGAGCCCGGCCACACGGTCCACTCCTCGAATCTCTGCACCGAGATCCTGGAGGTCACCGACGACGGCGAGACGGCGGTCTGCAACCTCGGCTCGGTCAACCTCGGCGCGTTCGTGCTGGCGTCCGGCGAGATCGACTGGGAGCGCCTGGACGAGACCGTCCGCACGGCCGTGACGTTCCTCGACCGCGTCGTCGACATCAACTTCTACCCGACCGAGCAGGCCGGCCGCTCCAACGCCAAGTGGCGTCCGGTGGGCCTGGGCGCGATGGGTCTGCAGGACGTCTTCTTCAAGCTGCGCCTGCCCTTCGACTCCCCCGAGGCGAAGGCGCTGTCGACCCGGCTCGCCGAGCGCATCATGCTCACCGCGTACGAGGCGTCCTGCGACCTCGCCGAGCGCTCCGGCCCGCTCCCGGCCTGGGACAAGACCCGCACGGCCCGCGGCGTCCTGCACCCCGACCACTACGACGTCGAGCTCAACTGGCCCGAGCGCTGGGCGGCCCTGCGCGAGCGGATCGCCGCGGTCGGCATGCGCAACTCGCTGCTGCTCGCGATCGCCCCGACCGCGACCATCGCGTCGATCGCGGGCGTGTACGAGTGCATCGAGCCGCAGGTCTCCAACCTCTTCAAGCGCGAGACGCTGTCCGGTGAGTTCCTCCAGGTCAACGGCTACTTGGTCGAGGACCTGAAGAAGCTCGGCGTGTGGGACGCGCAGTCCCGCGAGGCGCTGCGCGAGGCGAGCGGCTCGGTCCAGGACTTCAGCTGGATCCCCGCCGACGTGCGCGCCCTGTACCGCACGGCGTGGGAGATCCCGCAGCGCGGCCTGATCGACATGGCGGCGGCCCGCACCCCGTTCCTGGACCAGTCGCAGTCGCTGAACCTGTTCCTGGAGACGCCCACCATCGGCAAGCTGTCGTCGATGTACGCGTACGCCTGGAAGCAGGGGCTGAAGACCACGTACTACCTGCGCTCGCGCCCGGCGACCCGGATCGCCCGCGCCGCCCAGGCCAGCGCCACCATCCCCGTCCAGCAGGCGGCCCCCGACGCCGACGCGATCGCCTGCTCCCTTGAGAACCCCGAGTCCTGCGAGGCCTGCCAGTAATGACCGCCGAGAACAAGAACCTGCTCGACCCGGGCTTCGAACTGACCCTGCGTCCGATGCGCTACCCGGACTTCTACGAGCGCTACCGGGACGCGATCAAGAACACCTGGACGGTGGAGGAGGTCGACCTCCACTCCGACGTCGCCGACCTCGCCAAGCTGTCGCCGGGTGAGCAGCACATGATCGGCCGGCTGGTCGCGTTCTTCGCGACGGGCGACTCGATCGTGGCGAACAACCTGGTGCTGACGCTGTACAAGCACATCAACTCCCCCGAGGCGCGGCTGTACTTGAGCCGTCAGCTCTTCGAGGAGGCCGTGCACGTCCAGTTCTATCTGACGCTGCTCGACACGTACCTGCCCGACCCGGAGGACCGCGCGGCCGCGTTCGACGCGGTGGAGAACATCCCCTCCATCCGCGAGAAGGCGCAGTTCTGCTTCAAGTGGATCAACGAGGTCGAGAAGCTGGAGCGCCTGGAGACCCAGGCCGACCGCCGCCGCTTCCTGCTGAACCTGATCTGCTTCGCGGCGTGCATCGAGGGCCTGTTCTTCTACGGCGCCTTCGCGTACGTGTACTGGTTCCGCTCGCGCGGCCTGCTGCACGGTCTCGCGACCGGCACCAACTGGGTGTTCCGCGACGAGACGATGCACATGAACTTCGCCTTCGAGGTCGTGGACACCGTCCGCAAGGAGGAGCCGGAACTCTTCGACGACGCGCTCCAGCAGCAGGTCACCGACATGATCAAGGAAGCGGTGGAGGCCGAGCTCCAGTTCGGCCGCGACCTGTGCGGCGACGGTCTGCCGGGCATGAACACCGAGTCGATGCGCGAGTACCTCCAGTGCGTCGCCGACCAGCGCCTCCAGCGCCTCGGCTTCGCCCCGGTGTACGGCTCCTCGAACCCGTTCTCCTTCATGGAGCTCCAGGGCGTCCAGGAACTGACGAACTTCTTCGAGCGCCGCCCGTCCGCCTACCAGGTGGCGGTCGAGGGCTCGGTGGGCTTCGACGAGGACTTCTGATCCGCGCCCGGCGGAGCGGCCGGTGAGGGCTGGTCAGCCGGGTGACGGTGTCGTAACGTGATCTTCACCAAATGCACAGACTCTGGGGGAAGTTCATGTCGCGTACCACCCGTCTGATCGCCACCGCGGGCCTGACCGCGCTGCTCGCCGCCGCGGGCACCGCGACCGCGTCGGCCGCCCCGACGTCCATCGGCTGGGACACCCCGGCTCCGAAGTCCATCGGCTGGGACGCGCCCGCGCCGCAGTCGATCGGCTGGGACACGCCCGCGCCGGGGTCCATCGCCTGGGACTAGGCACCGCGAACCGAAGGGCCCCGCACCAGGGTTGGTGCGGGGCCCTTCGGCTGCGTGCGGACGCTTAGGCGTTGGGGACGACCTCGTAGCGCGGGGTGTTCTCCGCCATCTGCTTCAGCGCGTCCTTGCGGTCGCGCTTGGAGAGGCGGTCGATGTACAGGTAGCCGTACAGGTGGTCCGTCTCGTGCTGGAGGCAGCGGGCGAAGTAGCCGGTGCCGCGCACGCGGATCGGGTTGCCCTCGGCGTCCTGGCCGCTGACCACCGCGTAGTCCGGGCGGGCCAGCTCCGCGTAGGCGGTCGGGACCGACAGGCAGCCCTCGTTGGACTCGTCCAGGACGCGGCGGTCGGCCGGCAGCTCCTCCAGGACCGGGTTGCACACCACGCCGACGTGGCGCACGCCGTCGTCGTCCATGCAGTCGTAGACGAAGACCTTGAGGTCGACACCGATCTGGTTGGCGGCCAGGCCCACGCCCTCGGCGGTGCGCTGGCTGGCGAACATGTCGTCGATCAGCGCGGCAAGTTTGTCGTCGAACTCGGTGACGTCCTTGCACTCCTTGTGCAGCACCGGGTTGCCGACGACCGTGATCGGCCGGGACGTACCCCGCGAGCGGTACGCCTCCTCGCGCTCCTCGCAGTCCTCCGTGTCGACGACGAACCCGTCGTTCTCGACCTGCTGGTCCGTCTCCTGCTGCGACATCTCCGCCGTACGCCTTCCTCAAAAACCCGATTCCGAACCCGTACAGCCTACGGGCACCCTCAGCAGACTTCTTCGAGATCCCGCCACTCGCGGCTGTCCGGGCTGTCCGCGACCCAGCCGTCGAGCAGCCCGCGCACCAGGCCCGGGGGCGCCGCGATGCCGCACTCGCGCTCCGGCACCCACAGGTCGCCGGCGGTGCGGTGGCCGAGGGGGCCGGGGTGGCCCGGCTCGCTGTGGTCGTGCGGGTCCAGGTGCTCGCCGTCGCCCTCGTCGCTGGGCATCCGCGACTCCGAGCAGGCCCGGCACAGCAGCCGCACCGACGAGGACCAGTCCTCGGCGGCGAACCCGGCGTCGGCGGCCAGGCGCTCAAGCGCGTCCCGGTCGGCCTCGGTGGCGGCCTCCAGGAGCACCACCCAGGTGGGCACCGGCGACGGCGCCCACAGCTCGATCTCGTCGAAGACGGGGAAGGACGGGCCGGCCGCGACCGTGCGCTCGCCGTGCGGCACCCCGTCGTGCAGCACCACTTCGCCCCAGCGACGCCCGGACGAGGGCAGCGGGATCGACAGCACCTCGATGCGCGCCGGGTCCAGCCTGCGGCCCCACACGACCTCGGCCTCGCCCTCCGGGGAGAGCCGCACGGCCGCGCTGCCCAGCTCCATGCCGGACGGCTCGCCGGTGCCGGTGGCGGTCTCCTGGTAGCCGCGCACCTTGAGGCCGTACGCCTGCCAGGCGCGGCGGGCCAGCGGCCAGTCCTGGAGGGCGGTGGCGGCGATCCCCACGTTCCACCAGTCGGGGGCGCCGGTCTCCTTGTCGAGCAGCGCGACGGCCCGCAGGCCCGCGGCGCGCGCCTGCTCCCAGTCGTGCCGGAACTTGTGCAGCAGCGCCAGGTTGAACCAGGACTCGGAGAGCCAGGGCTCCAGGTCGGCGGCGCGCGTCAGCAGCGCGCCGGCGTCCTCGTACCTGCCGTCGCCGATCAGCGTGAACGCACGGTCCGTGGCCTGCCGCCACGAGGCGGAGGGCCGGTGCCGTCCCTTGCCGAAGATCCTCACGATTCCCGCCTGCCCAGACCGACCTGCCTCCGGTCTTTCGTCGCCCAGTTTTCTGGGTTCTTTCGCATCCAACCATGCCCGGCCGGAAGGCCGCTCATTACTCCTGGGTTACCCAGCGGCCACGGGCGTAAGACGCCCGGGTCCACTCCCGCCGCAGGTCCTCAGCCGAGGCCTGGCGGACCGCCCCGCTGATGGGCCAGGACCCGGGCCAACGATTCCACGACCTCGGGCTGGTAGTCGCGTCCGGTACCGAGTCGCAGTTGCTCCAGGGCGCTCAGGGAGCCCCCTGGGCCCCCGGGTGCCCCCGCGAGGTCGTCGTAGGCGTTGACGGCCCGCACGATCCGGGCGGGCAGCGGCTGCTCGCGATACGGGTCGGCCTGGCGCTCCACGATCACCGCGACCTCGGCGGGCACCCCGGTCTGGCGCACCACGGCCCCGCCGAGCAGGGCGATCCGGCGCTGCTCGGCCGGGGGCAGCGGTGCGGTGGCCCCGGCGGGCACGGGATCGACGAGCGAGAGCTGCCCGATGTCGTGCATCAGGGCCGCGTACTCCAGGACGCCCAGCTCGGCCTCCGAGAGCCCCAGCTCGCGCCCCACGGCCCGGCTCAGCCGCGCGACCCGGCGGGCGTGGCCCGGCTGGGTGTACCCGGCGATCTCGGTGGCGCGGGCGAGCGAGGTGATGGTCTGCCGGTAGGTGGTGCGCACCGCCGCGTACCGCCTGAAGGCCAGCTGGGTCAGCAGCAGCGGTACGCAGAACACCGGCAGCGCCCACAGCCCTGCCACCGCGACCGCGAGCGCGATCACGGCGCCGGTCGCGCAGACCGCAGAGCCGATCCCGAGCAGCGCCCGCAGCTCGTCGCGCAGCACAGGCCCGTACGGGAAGGAGGTGCGGGCCCGCAGCAGGGCGGCGGCGAGCACCGCGTCGCACAGCGCGGTGAGCACCAGGACCAGGAGCAGGAAGAGCGCGTAGTACGGGCCGTCGCCGGTCCAGCGCGCCAGGATTCCGGAGTTGTACAGCGGCTGGAAGCAGGCGGCCGCGAAGGCGACCGTGAGCACCCGCCGGGCCACCTGGTCCGCGCTCGGACCCCGGCCGAGCGCCACGTGCGGCACGGCCCCGACGAGCGCGGCCGCGAGCACCACGGCGACGACCTGGAGGACGCCGTGGTGGGTGGTGCGGCCGCCGTTCTCACCGAGCAGCGCGTACGCGAGCGCCCCGGCCGAGCCGAGCGGCGCGGACTCGCGCTCCTGTTCCCGGTCCTGGCCCCGGGCCCGCCACCGGGCCAGCTCACCGACGGCGACGAGCGCCCCGAAGGCCAGCGCGATCCCCGGCTCCACCACCCCGCACCACAGCGTCCGCCCCAGTGCCCACACGGCGAGCGCGGCGGCGGCCCCGTACACGGCGACGACGGTGAACGGCACGCGGTACGCGCGCGTGCGGTGCGGGCGGGCGTGGTGCGGTGGTCTTCGCGACGAGCGTGTGGCGGACGCGCGGGTAGGCACCCCGCCGGACAACCCGGCGAACGCCCAGCCCGGCCCCCGGCCCACAGTCCCGTCCAGTCCCTCGGCCGCCGCCCCGGTGTGCTCCCCGGCCGCGCCAAGCTCCCCGGCCTCCTCCGTCCCCGTCACCCGAAACCGCCGCGCCCAGCGGCATTGCGCGGAACCCCCGTCAGCACCTGTCCGTTCGAGTCAGCAGGGGGGCACACCGCCGAGACGTTTCCGCGCCCCGCGCGCACGGCCCCCTCCGGCTCGTCCGCCGTCACCGCCGGGTGCCAGCCGTGCCGCTCGACCGCGCGCACCAGCGCCCGCACCATTTGCGGGTCGAACTGGCGCCCCGCGCACCGCTGAAGCTCCTCGACGGCCGCCTCGACGGGCCGGGCGCGCCGGTAGGAGCGGGTCGACGTCATCGCGTCGAAGGCGTCGGCGACGGCCACCACGCGCGCGAACTCGGGGATCTGGGGACCCGCGAGCCCGTACGGGTAGCCGCTGCCGTCGAGCCGTTCGTGGTGGTGCAGGATCGCGGCGCGCGCCTCCCCGAGGAAGCCGATGCCGCGCACCATCTCATGCCCGTACTCGGGGTGCAGCTCGATCACCGCGCGCTCCTGCGGGGTGAGCGGGCCCTCCTTGCGCAGCAGCCGGGTGGGCACGCCCAGCTTGCCCACGTCGTGCAGGATCCCGGCGAACCGCAGCACCTCCAACCGGCCCTCGTCCATGCCGAGTTCACGCGCGATCAGCACCGAGGCGAGGCCGACGCGCTCGCTGTGGCCACGCGTGTAGGTGTCCTTGATGTCGACGGCCTGGACCAGGGCGCGGATGGTGGCCTGGTGGGCGGCGTGCTCGCGGTGGTACTGCGTGAAGACCCAGCAGGAGACGTACATCGGCAGCAGGACGAGGAGCGCCGAGGGCGGCCCGTACCGGCTGCGCCAGAGCACCGCCATCATCAGCCCGGCGAGGCCGTGCACGCAGTACGGGGCCAGGGAGCGCAGCAGCAGCCCGCGCCAGGCGGTGCGGGCGGGCAGCCGCTCGGCGGTCCACAGGATCAGCCCGTCGAGGGCGGTCAGGACGAGACAGAAGACGAGGGCCGCGGCCCCGGCGGGCAGCAGGGCGTACGGGAAGTCGGGCGCGGGCGTGCGAGCGGTGCCTCCCAGTGCCGCGCGCCCGCCGAGCAGTTCGTGCGCCCCGGCCGCGGCGCACACGGCGAGCGCGAGCTGCGCGGCCCGCCAGACACGGCGTACGGCCCGGGGCGGCTCCTCGACGGGCGCCAGCAGCGCGCCGGGGACGGCGACCAGCGCGGCGGCCGCAGGTGGCAGCAGGAACGCGGCGGCGAGCAGCACGGGGAAGAACGAGCCGGACACCGGCGGCACGCTGACCCGGCCCAGGAGCAGCGGGCAGCGCGCGGGCCACTCGCAGAGCGCGTAGAGACCGGCGAGCAGCCCCAGCGCGCCCCAGGGCACCGGCCCGAGCGCAAGGGGCAGCGCGCACGCCCCTGCGGCCACGACAGCGCCCAGGAGCGCGGCACGCGCCCCCCATGGCATGGTCCGTGGCTGCGATCCGTCCATGGCGCGCCTCCCTCCTGCTCCGGATCGGGAGGATAGGCCCGCGCGGATCGGCGAGTAGGCGCATTGTCGGATTGAACCGTTTTCGGTCCCGCCGGATTAGCACCTTCGAGTGACGAAAGGGGCCGCAACGCATGGTTGCGGCCCCTCTGTTCACGCTTCAGCTGTGGATCAGCCCAAGTCTCAGCCCTCGGCGACGATGTCCTGGTCGGGCACTGCCTGGCCGGAGCGGATCAGATCGATCCGGCCCATGACCTTCGACCGCAGGTCGGCGGGTACGTCGTCCGACCCGCAGCACCGCTTGACCAGTTTCTTCACGGCCTGTTCGAGCCCGTACTTCTCCAGGCACGGCGAGCACTCCTCGAAGTGCGTCTCGAACTTGTTGCAGTCGCTGTCGGGCATCTCGTGGTCGAGGAACTCGTAGAGATGGTCCAGGACCTCAGAGCAGTCCGTCTCGTGCGGCTCTCCGCAGCTCATGAGCCCGAGCCTTTCGCTTCGTCCGAATCGCCGGCGCCGGCCGGGACGAGCCCGCGGTCGCGGGCGTAGTCCTCCAGCATTCCGCGCAGTTGGCGGCGGCCCCGGTGCAACCGGGACATCACCGTACCGATGGGTGTACCCATGATGTCCGCGATCTCCTTGTACGCAAAGCCCTCTACGTCCGCGAGATACACGGCGATACGGAACTCCTCCGGAATGGCCTGGAGGGCTTCCTTCACATCGGAGTCGGGCAGATGGTCCAGTGCCTGGGACTCGGCCGAGCGCAGACCGGTCGAC
Organism: Streptomyces sp. CBMA152; assembly: GCF_014596475.1. Lineage (GTDB taxonomy): Bacteria > Actinomycetota > Actinomycetes > Streptomycetales > Streptomycetaceae > Streptomyces. The sequence goes on from NZ_MECJ01000028.1 coordinate 30,197, forward strand.
ATGTGCGACTCGGCGCGCGCGAGCTGCCAGTCCTCGATCTCCTCGGCGGCGCTGCGCTGCGGTTCGCGCTGCTTCTTCCGGTACGAGTTGATGAACGTGTTGGTGAGAATCCGGTAGAGCCAAGCCTTGAGGTTCGTCCCCTCCCGGAACTGGTGGAAGGATCCGTACGCCTTGGCGTACGTCTCCTGCACCAGGTCCTCGGCGTCCGCCGGGTTGCGCGTCATGCGCAGCGCCGCCGAGTACATCTGGTCGAGGTAGCCGAGGGCATCCCGCTCGAAGCGCGCGTTGCGCTCGGCGGTCGACTCTTCCACGTGGCCGTCGTCGGTCCCTGTGACCGGACCCACCTCCTCGAACGGTGTGACGAGTCCGAAGCTGGACCCGCTCGAATCGGAGGATAGACGACGATCCGGTCCGCCCGCCGCTCGAATAGGAGCGGTCTTCGCCGCCGACAGCACCGTCCACTCCAGGTCAGCGGCGTGCGAGCGGCTGGGGCAGATGGTCGAACCCATGCGACGGACTCCCTCTCCACATAAGGCCAGGCTTGCGATTGCGTATGTCCTCACAACAGCGGCCCGCCACCCGGCATTCCCGGGGGTCCGTCCGCCGCTGTCGGGGGGCCACTTGGGGTTCCCCGGGGTTACCGGCGGGTCAGCCGAGCCCGGCCGCCCAGCGCCCGACGCCGTCCGTGATCACCCGCAACGCCTCGTCCTGGCCGATGTCCGCCCGCTTGGGCACCGCGAAGGAGTGGTCCCCGAAGGGGACTTCGACCAGCTCGTACTTTCCGGCCGGGAACTCCCCGGGTCGGCCGAACGGATCGTTTCCACCCTGCACTACGAGGGTGGGCACCCCGGCCCCGAGCAGTTCGTCCGCGCGGGACTTCTCGGGCTTCCCCGGCGGGTGCAGCGGGAAACTCAGGGCGAGCACCGCGTGGGCGCCCAGCTCCGTGGCGAGGCGGCAGGCCACGCGCGCGCCCGCGCTGCGCCCGCCCGCGACGACCGGCAGTCCGGGTTCCGCGAGCGCGGGCCACACCCCGCGCCACCCGGTGTCGAGGGTCTTGGGTGCGGGCGCCACCTTCTTCCCGGCGACCCGCCAGGGCTGTTCGACGAGCGCGACGCTCACCCCGAGCGCGGGCAGCGCACCGGCCAGCGCCTGGAGGTCCCGCGCCTCGATCCCGCCCCCGGCGCCGTGCCCGAGGGCGAGCACGAGCCGGGCCTTGGCGGCCCGGTGCCAGGTGATCCGGGCGTCGCCGGTTGCTGTCGCTACTACGTGGGTGGTGGTCACCGTCACATAGTGCACGGCGCGGCGGGGGCGGGGGCGCAGGCCCGGAGGCTCGGGTTCCGGCTCAGAACGGGATCCGGCGCAGAAAAGGCGTCCCGCTCAGAACAGCGTGCCCTCCTCCGGCCCCGACAGTTCCTTCAGCAGCTCCGGCCCGTTGTTGCGCACATTGCTGACCGCCGTCGACACCGCGTACGCCCGCATCAGCCCCTCCGGCGGCGGCGCGAGCAGTGCGCGCAGCGACTCCACGTCCGTGGTGGACGGGTCCAGCCACTCGGCCCAGCGGTCCGGCGTCAGCATCAGCGGCATCCGGGGGTGGATCTGCGTCAGCGACGAGGGGCCCTCGGCCGGGGCCACGCCCAGCGGGCCCGTCTCCGCCTCCGTGGTGATCACCGAGCAGGTCGCCCACCAGGCCGCCGGATGGTCGTCCGGCAGCGTCCGGTCGCGCCAGAACTCATAGAGCCCGGCCATGGCGAAGACCGAGCCGTCGGCGGGCGAGATGAAGTACGGCTGCTTGCGCGGCCGCTTCTTCTTGCCCTCGACCTCCAGTTCCCGCTCGTCCGCCCCGGTGACCCACTCGTAGTAGCCGTCGGCGGGCAGGATGCAGCGGCGGGCCGCGAACGCCTTGCGATAGGACGGCTTCTCATGGACCGTCTCCGCGCGCGCGTTGATCATCCGCGCCGCGCCCTCCGGCGACTTCGCCCAGGACGGGACGAGCCCCCACTTCAGCTTGCGCAGCTGGCGAACCGGACGCCGGTCATCCGCGTCTTTCAGTGGGCGCTCAAGGACCGCGTAGACCTCCTTGGTCGGGGCCACGTTCCAGTCCGGTTCCAGGCTCTCCTGGGGATCCCACTTCTCTATTTCAAAGATTCCCGCGAGATCCTCGGGCCTACGACTCGCTGCATACCTCCCACACATGACAGCAACCCTGCCACGCGGCAGCCGATCAAGAGGAGCCGTCCCGGAAATGCCCGGCAAAATGCCCGACCTGCACGTCTTCGGCACCCAGGCCGCACCGGCCCAGTGGCTGGTCGTCGTCACCGGGATAGCGGCGCTCGCCGTCGTCGTCCCGCACGGCGTCTGGCGCCTCTCGCGCAACGCGATCACCATCGCCCACGAGGGCGGGCACGGCCTGGTCGCGCTCCTCACCGGCCGCCGCCTCGACGGCATCCGGCTGCACTCCGACACCAGCGGCCTCACCGTGAGCCGGGGCAGGCCCACCGGCCTCGGCATGATCCTGACAGCCGCCGCCGGATACACCGCTCCCCCGCTCCTCGGCCTCGGCGGCGCCTATCTGCTCGCCGCGCACCACGTCACCCTGCTGCTCTGGCTCGCCACGGCCCTGCTCATCGCGATGCTGGTGATGATCCGCAACGCGTACGGCGTGCTCACCGTGGTCCTCAGCGGCGCGGCCTTCCTGCTGGTGTCCTGGCTGACCTCGCCCGATGTGCAGTCGGTGTTCGCGTACGCCGTGGTGTGGTTCCTGCTGCTCGGGGGCGTACGGCCCGCCTTCGAGCTCCAGGGAAAGCGCAGGCGCCACAACAGCGGCGACTCCGATGCCGACCAGCTGGCCCGGCTCACCCACGTACCACCGGCGCTGTGGCTGTTCATGTTCCACGCCGTCTCGGTCTGCTCGCTCATCGGTGGCGGACGGTGGCTGCTCGGACTCTAGGTTCGTCCCCCACTAAAGTGAGAGCCATGACCGAAACGCCCGTCCACCCCGCCCTCTGGCCCGCTCCTGTCGCAATCGGGGCCGTCGACGCGACGGTCACCGTGCCCGGCTCGAAGTCGGTCACCAACCGCGCGCTCGTGCTGGCCTCGCTGGCCGCCGAGCCCGGCTGGCTGCGCCGGCCCCTGCGCTCCCGCGACACCCTGCTGATGGCCGAGGCACTGCGTGCCCTGGGCGTCGGCATCGAGGAGACGGTGTCCTCCAGCTCCACCCCGGCGGGCGACCCCGACGGCTCGGGCGAGGCGTGGCGGGTCATCCCGGCCGGTCTGCACGGCCCGGCCACGGTCGACGTCGGCAACGCCGGTACGGTCATGCGCTTCATGCCGCCGGTCGCCGCCCTCGCCGACGGCCCGGTCCGCTTCGACGGCGACCCGCGCTCGTACGAGCGACCCCTCAATGGGGTGATCGACGCGCTGCGGGTGCTGGGCGCCCGGATCGACGACGACGGCCGGGGCGCGCTCCCGATGACCGTGCACGGCGGCGGCGCCCTGGACGGCGGCCGGGTCGAGATCGACGCGTCCTCGTCCTCCCAGTTCGTCTCCGCGCTGCTGCTCTCCGCGCCCCGCTTCAACCAGGGCGTCGAGGTACGGCACGTCGGCGGCTCGCTGCCGTCGATGCCGCACATCCGGATGACCGTGGACATGCTGCGCCAGGTCGGCGCGCAGGTGGACGAGCCGGAGACCGGCGGCGAGCCGAACGTGTGGCGGGTCTCCCCGTCCGCGCTGCTCGGCCGCGACCTCACGATCGAGCCGGACCTCTCCAACGCCCAGCCGTTCCTGGCGGCCGCGCTGATCACCGGCGGCAAGGTGACCGTCCCGGACTGGCCCGAGCGCACCACCCAGCCGGGCGACCAGCTGCGCCGGATCTTCACGGAGATGGGCGGTTCCTGCGAACTCACCGACCGGGGCCTGGTCTTCACCGGCTCCGGCTCGATCCACGGCATCGACGTGGACCTGAGCGAGGTCGGCGAGCTCACCCCGGGCATCGCGGCGGTCGCGGCGCTCGCCGACTCCCCCTCGACGCTGCGCGGCGTCGCGCATCTGCGCCTGCACGAGACCGACCGGCTCGCGGCGCTCACCAAGGAGATCAACGAGCTCGGCGGCGATGTCACCGAGACCGAGGACGGGCTGCACATCCGCCCGCGCCGGCTGCACGGCGGCATCTTCCACACCTACGACGACCACCGCATGGCGACGGCCGGTTCGATCATCGGCCTCGCCGTCGAGGGCGTGCAGATCGAGAACGTGGCGACGACCGCCAAGACCCTGCCCGACTTCCCGCGGATGTGGACCGAGATGCTGGCCGGGGCCGGAAACTGAGCGGGGCCTGAGCAGATGCGCCGCTACGGCAAGAACCCCGACGAGGACGACATCCGGGTCCGCCCCAACCGCAAGGGCAACCGTCCCCGCACCAACATCCGGCCCAAGCACGAGGACGCCTCGGAGGGGATGGTCCTCACCGTCGACCGGGGCCGCCTGACCTGCCTCGTCGAGGACCGTACGATCACCGCGATGAAGGCCCGTGAGCTGGGCCGCAAGGCCGCGGTGGTGGGCGACCGGGTCATGATCGTCGGTGATCTCTCGGGCGCCAAGGACACCCTGGCGCGGATCGTCCGCATCCAGGAGCGCAGCTCCGTGCTGCGGCGCACGGCCGACGACGACGACCCGTTCGAGCGCGTGATCGTCGCCAACGCCGACCAGCTGGCGATCGTCACCGCACTCGCCGACCCCGAGCCGCGCCCGCGCCTGATCGACCGCTGTCTGGTCGCGGCGTACGACGCGGGGCTCACCCCGCTGCTCGTGCTCACCAAGTCCGACCTCGCCCCGGCGGACGAACTCCTGGAGATGTACGGGGCGTTGGGCGTTCCGTACGTCGTCACCTCCCGCGAGGAGCTCTACAGCGGGGACGCGGCGGACCGGGTGCGCGAGCACCTCGACGGCAAGGTGACCGCGTTCGTCGGCCACTCCGGCGTCGGCAAGACGACCCTGGTCAACGCGCTGGTCCCGGAGGACCGCCGCCGGGTCACCGGGCATGTGAACGCGGTCACCGGCCGCGGCCGGCACACCACCACCTCAGCGCTCGCCCTGCCGCTGGCCAGCAGCGACGGCGGCTGGGTGATCGACACCCCGGGCGTACGGTCGTTCGGCCTGCACCACGTCGAGCCGTCCCGGGTGATCCTCGCCTTCCCCGACCTGGTGCCCGGCACCGAGAACTGCCCGCGCGCGTGCAGCCACGACGAGGCGGAGTGCGCGCTGGACGCCTGGGTCGCGGAGGGCCACGCCGACCCGGCCCGGCTCTACTCGCTGCGGCGCCTGCTGGCCACCCGGGAGCGCCACGAGGGCGACTGACGGACCCCCCGTGCATAATCGCACGTAGCTCTGACAAGCAGTCACCTATGCGTTGCGGGAGGCACTGGACATGGCGTGGCTGCTCGTGGTGGTCGCCGGGATCCTGGAGACCGGGTTCGCCGTCTGCCTCAAACTGTCGCACGGCTTCACCCGGATCGGGCCGACCATCGCCTTCGCGGCGTTCGCCCTCGGCTCGTTCGGGCTGCTGACCCTGTCCCTGAAGAAGCTGGACGTGGGTCCGGCGTACGCGGTGTGGACGGGCATCGGGGCGGCGGGCACCGCGATCTACGGCATGGTCTTCCTCGACGACGTGGTCTCCACGCTGAAGCTGGTGTCGATCTCACTGGTGATCGTGGGCGTGATCGGGCTGCAGATCTCGGGGTCGGCGCACTGACGCCTGGCGGTCGGGAGGAGCGCGGCTAAGGCGCCGGGCGTATCGGCGTACGGGCCAGCACCGCGCGTACGTGCGCCGCATGGCCACCCCCGGGCGTCCCCGGCCTCGCCGGATCAGGCGCCACCACGTACGAGAGCGCGAGGCGCACCACCGTCTCGCAGCAGCGCGCCACTTCGACCGGGTCCACGGCCGGGAGCTCCTTCTCCAGGGCGGCGAGCGAGCGGTCCCGGACCGTGGCCACCAGTTCGGACGGTCCCGGAACCCCGGCGTCCGCGCGCCGTTGCGCCGGTACGGGCGAGTGCGCGCCGGGCGTGCGGCCCGGGCGGGGGGCGGGCAGGCGCTCGCCCCAGCAGCCGGTGAGCAGCGCCCGGATCAGCGCGCTGGAGCGGGCCGAGCCGACGGTCCACTCGACCAGCGCCACCAGCCGGTCGGCGGGCACCGCGTGGTCGGCGAGCACCCGGTCGACCCCGCGCAGATAGATGTCGGCCTCGCGCCGCACCAGGGCCCTGGCCAGGCCCTCCTTGCTGCCGAACTCGTTGTAGAGCGTCTGCCGGGACACGCCCGCGGCCGAGGCCACGTCCACCATCCGCACCCCCGACCAGGGCAGCGCGGCAAGGGCCGAGACGGCGGCGTCCAGTAAGGCTTCTCGCGCTGTGGGCATCGCGCCTCCCGAGGCCGATGGGGGTCCCCCCTGCTCCTCAAGAGCGTGGGCGGGGCTCCGCCCTCAGAGTTGACGTGCGCCCCGGCACTGTCAATAGCCGGAGCGGGCCGTACCGGTGCGCCCGGCGGCAGGCGGAGGCAGTCCTGCCGGGGTGTCCGCATCCCGGGCCATGTGGTCGCCGCAGGTGCTGGTCGATACGGTGTGGCCATGCCCGACTACCACGATGATCTGCGTCTCGCCCACGTCCTCGCGGACGCCGCCGACGCCGCCACGATGGACCGGTTCAAGGCGCTCGACCTCAAGGTCGAGACCAAGCCGGACATGACGCCGGTGAGCGAGGCCGACAAGGCCGCCGAGGAGCTGATCCGCGGCCATCTCCAGCGGGCACGCCCACGGGACGCGATCCTGGGCGAGGAGTACGGCCTGGAGGGCACCGGCCCGCGCCGCTGGGTGATCGACCCCATCGACGGTACGAAGAACTACGTACGCGGGGTGCCGGTCTGGGCGACGCTCATCGCGCTGATGGAGGCGGGTGAGGGCGGCTACCGGCCGGTGGTCGGCGTGGTGTCGGCGCCCGCCCTGAACCGACGCTGGTGGGCGGCGAAGGGGCTCGGCGCGTACACGGGCCGCAGCCTGTCGCAGGCCAGCCGGCTGCGGGTCTCCAGCGTGTCGAAGCTCGCGGACGCGTCCTTCGCGTACTCCTCGCTGAGCGGCTGGGAGGAGCGCGGCAAGCTCGACGACTTCCTGGATCTGACCCGCGAGTGCTGGCGCACGCGCGCGTACGGCGACTTCTGGCCGTACATGATGATCGCCGAAGGGGCCGTGGACATCTGTGCCGAGCCGGAGCTGTCTATGTGGGACATGGCGGCGAACGTGATCGTCGTGGAGGAAGCGGGCGGCGTCTTCACCGGCCTCGACGGCCGGCCCGGCCCGCACAGCGGCAACGCGGCGGCCTCCAACGGCCTGCTCCACGGCGAGCTGCTGAACTACGTGGGCCTGGGCGACTGAGGCGTTCAGTGGGGCGCTCGTAAGCGCGCGCGACAAGCGGATACAGGCACCTGGGGTGCGAGAGGGGCGTGGGTCGTACTTTTACGCGCCCCTCAACTGACCTCTACCACCCCCTTGTTGACGGGCATGTCCTCCTGCGACTCTAAGAGTCCCCCCACTTGTGAACTTGTGAATCCGTTCTCGCGGCCGGGCACCCGCAGTCGGGTACCCGCGGTCGAGCAACGGCACTTCACCAAGGAGGTGGCTCCATCCATGCTCGTCCGTGACGCCATGAGCACGGTGGTCCTCACCATCGGACCCGCGCACACACTCCGGCAGGCGGCCCGGCTGATGGCCGCGCGCCGGGTCGGGGCGGCCGTCGTCCTCGACCCCGACACCAGCGGGCTCGGCATCCTCACCGAGCGCGACATCCTCAACTCGCTGGGCCAGGGCCAGAACCCGGACCACGAGACCGCCAGCACCCACACCACCACCGACGTCGTCTTCGCGGCGCCGTCCTGGACCCTGGAGGAGGCCGCCGAGGCGATGTCGCACGGCGGCTTCCGGCATCTGATCGTCCTCGACGGGGACGGCCCGGTCGGTGTGGTCTCGGTCCGGGACATCATCCGCTGCTGGGCCCCCACCCGCCGCCACCCGGCCGAACTGGTCGGCTGAGCCTGCGTACGTACGTACGGGACCGGAGCGGTACGCACAGAGGGCCGGCCCCCCGAAGGGAACCGGCCCTCTGACTGCCTACGGCAAGCGATCCAGTGCTGTTCAGCCGCGCAGGGCCTGGACCGCGGCCTCCAGCCGCTTGCCGAAGTCTCCGTCCGCCTGGCGGAAGTTGTTGATCGCGCGCTCGGCGATGTCGTCGCGCGAGACCTTGGCGATGAACCCGGCGAGGTTGTCGATCAGGCGCGCCTTCTCGTCCTCCGAGTACATCCGGTACAGGTTGCCCGCCTGGACGAAGTCGTTGTCCTCGGCGTGCACCGGCGCCGCGTGGTTGCCGGTCGTGGAGCTCACCGGCACCGGCTGCCACAGCGGACGGTCCGTCTGGTGCGGGCCGCCGAAGCTGTTCGGCTCGTAGTTCTTCGCGCCCTTGTGGCGGCCGTCGTAGAGGTAGCCGTCACGGGAGTTGGTGCGCGCCTCGGTGGCGTGCGGGCGGTTCACCGGCAGGTGGTCGGCGTTGATGCCGACGCGGTAGCGGTGCGCGTCGCCGTACGCGAACAGGCGGCCCTGGAGCATCTTGTCCGGGGACGGGCCGATGCCGGGCACGAAGTGCGCGGGGCTGAAGATCGACTGCTCGACCTCGGCGAAGATGTTCTCCGGGTTGCGGTTGAGCTCCAGCTTGCCGATCTCGATCGGCGGGTAGTCCGCGTGCGGCCACACCTTGGTGAGGTCGAACGGGTTGAAGCGGTAGGTCGCGGCGTCGGCGGCGGGCATGATCTGCACCTGCACGGTCCAGCTCGGGAACTCGCCGCGCTCGATGGCCTCGCGCAGATCGCGCTGGTGGCTGTCCGGGTCCTCACCGGCGAGCTTGTTGGCCTCGGCCTGGGTGAGGTTCTTGATGCCCTGGTCGGTCTTGAAGTGGTACTTGACCCAGAAGACCTCGCCGGCCTCGTTGTTCCACTGGTACGTGTGCGAGCCGTACCCGTTCATGTGGCGCAGCGTGGCCGGGATGCCGCGGTCGCCGAAGAGCCAGGTGACCTGGTGGGTGGACTCGGGGCTCAGACCCCAGAAGTCCCACACGTTGTCGGCCTCCTGCGAGCCCGTGTACGGGTCGCGCTTCTGCGTGTGGATGAAGTCGGGGAACTTGATGGCGTCCTTGATGAAGAAGACCGGCGTGTTGTTCCCGACCAGGTCGTAGTTGCCGTCCTCCGTGTAGAACTTCAGCGCAAAGCCGCGGGGGTCGCGCACGGCGTCGGCCGAGCCGAGGTTGCCGGCCACCGTGGAGAAGCGCAGGAACGTCTCGGTCTGCTTGCCGACCTCGGAGAGGAACTTCGCGCGCGTCCACTGCGAGACGTCACGGGTCAGGGTGAACGTGCCGTAGGCGCCCGCGCCGCGCGCGTGGACGATGCGCTCCGGGATGCGCTCACGGTTGAAGTGCGCCAGCTTCTCCAGGAGCAACTGGTCCTGGACGAGCACCGGACCGCCGACGCCCGCGGTCTCGCTGTTCTGGTTGTCCGCGACCGGCGCGCCGGCCTCCGTGGTGAGCGGTCCCTGCGTCACGTGCGCCTCCTGCGTCATTTCCTGCAAGTCCTGTCCCTTGGCGTTTGCCGTTCCCGATCCTACAATGGACGTTGTCTAAGTCAAGTAAGCATCCAAAGTCACACCCGTTCGGGATACGCTCCCCCGGCTGTTAGGCTGGCCCTTATGAGTGACCTGCTGGAACGACTTCGCGGACGCGGCTGGCGCATGACGGCACAGCGGCGTGTCGTGGCCGAGGTCCTCGACGGCGACCACATGCACCTGACGGCGGACGAGGTCCACGCGCGTGCTGTGGCCAAGCTGCCCGAGATCTCGCGCGCGACCGTCTACAACACACTGGGCGAGATGGTGACCCTCGGCGAAGTGATCGAGGTGTCCACGGACCGCCGCGCCAAGCGGTACGACCCGAACGCGCACCAGCCTCATCAGCACCTCGTGTGCGCCCAGTGCGGCGCGATCCGAGATGTGCATCCCACCGGCAACCCCCTGGCCGACCTCCCGGCCGCGGAGCGCTTCGGCTTCACGGTCTCGGACGTGGAGGTCACGTACCGGGGCATCTGCCCGAACTGCGCCGGGGCGTAAACACAAGATCCAAGCGAAAAGCGGGACGGGCCTTGAGGCTCGTCCCGCTTTTCGCTGCGCTGTCGACGGTCGCGCATACGAATCAGGGCCCGGATCCATTGGATCCGGGCCCTGATTCCTTGGTAGCGGGGACAGGATTTGAACCTGCGACCTCTGGGTTATGAGCCCAGCGAGCTACCGAGCTGCTCCACCCCGCGTCGTTGAACCCAACAGTACGTCACGGCGCCGACCAGCGCAAACCCGTTCGGCCCAGCCCCGGTGGCGGCCCGGCCCGGGGGCACGCAGCCGCCCGGGCCCGGCCGCTCAGGCCGTCAGTTCCTGGTGCAGGGCCTCGCGCAGCCGGCCCGCCCGCTCGGCCACCTCCGCCGGTCCCAGCTCGACCGCCCGCGCGCACCACCGCTGGCCCTCCGCGAGCTCCCCGCACCGCGCGGCGAGCAGCGCGAGGCGCAGCGCCGCACGCCCGTGCCCGGCGTTGGCGGCCCGGGCCCACCACAGCGCGGCCTCACGCTCGCGCCCCTCGCGCGCGAGGAGCAGCCCGAGGTTGAAGGCGCCGTTGCGGCTGCCCGCCTCGGCCGCCTCCCGGTACCAGCGCGCGGCGCCCTCCTGGTCACCCCGGGCCGCAGCCAGCATGCCGACCCGGACCTGGGCGCGCCGGTGGCCCTGCCCGGCCGCCCGCTCGTACCACTCCTCGCACTCCGTCTTCTCGGCCACCGGCTCGCCGAGGGCCGGCGCGCCGGGCGGCGGCTGGCGCGCGTCGAGCACGGTGGCGAGGCGGAACGCCGCCTCCGCGCTGCCGCCGCCCGCCGCACACCGCAGATGCCGCTCGGCGGCGGCCTCCTCGCCGTCCCTGAGCAGCGCCATGCCGACCTGGAGCGCGGCCTCGGTGTGCCCTGCCGCCGCCGCCCGCTCGTACCACTTCAGAGCGGTGCGGTCGTCGTCACGGCTGGCGAAGAGGATGCCCAGGTTGAAGGCCGCGTCCACGCTGCCCGCCTCGGCGGCCTTGGAGAACCACGGCTCGGCGCCCGTCGCGTCCCCGGCCTGGAGCAGCAGCACGGCGAGCGCGTTGGCGGCCTCGCGGTGGCCCGCGTACGCCGCGCGCCGGTACCACTGCTCGGCCTGGGCGGTGCGCTCCTGGGCGGTGCAGAGCAGCCCGAGGTTGTACGCCCCGTTGTCGTCCCCGGCGTCCATCGCGGCCCGGTACCACCGCTCGGCGGTCTGCGGCTCGCCCCGGGCGGCGTGCAGCGCGCCCAGGGCGTTGGCGGCGTTGCCGTCGCCGTCCTGGGCGGCCCGCAGCCACCACACGGCCGCGCTCTCCTCGTCCCCCGCGTCCCGCAGCAGGAACCCGAGCGCGCAGGCGGCCTTGGCCTCGCCGTCCTTGGCCGAGGTCAGATACCAGCGCCCGGCCTCCTTCAGCTCGCCGCGCTTCTCCAGGATCGCGCCGAGGTGCAGCGCGGCCCGCCGGTGCCCGCGCGCGGCGGCCTGGCGGTAGTACTGCTCGGCCTCGGCGAGGGCGGAGGCCGCGTCCTGATCGGCCTCGACAGCGATGTCAGGCTCGCCGCTGTCGCGCTCGGCCCGCTGGTCGATGAGCCGGGCGAGCCGGTACGCGGCCTCGCGGTGGCCCTGCTCGGCGGCGGCGCGCAGCCAGCGCTCGGCGCCCACGTCACTGCGGTGTTCCAGCAGGTCGGCCAGCGCGTACGCGCCCAGCGCGTGGCCCTGCTCGGCGGACTGGCGCAGCCAGTACTCGGCGGCCGGCTCGTCGCCCCGCTCCCGGTAGTGCCGGCCAAGCGCGTGCGCGGCCGCGGCGGAGCCCGCGACGGCGGCGATGCGCCACCAGCCCGCCGCCTCGTCCGCGTAGCCCCGCTGGTGCAGCAGTACGCCCAGGTTGTTGGCCGCGGCACGGTCGCCCTCGGCGGTGGCACCGCGCAGATAGGGCTCGGCGCTGTCGAGGTCGCCGCGGCGCAGCAGCAGGGATCCGAGAACGCTCATGGACGCGGCGTCGCCGCCGTCGGCAGCACGCCGGTGCCGCGCCTCGGTCTCGGCGTCGGCGGCGTCATCGGAGCGCATCTGCGCAAACCGCCCTGTCTCCAACAGAGTTGCCCTGTCCCCCATAAATACCATCGTCGCACCACCCGCAACCCGCGTACACCTGGTATACCGCAGCCGGTGAGGTCACTTCAGCGTTTTGTCGACATGCCCACAGAGAGATAAGCCAAACGCAGCACACGCGACCGTCTGACCCTCATCCGGCACACGACATGACGAGGGCCCGGATCCTTAAGGATCCGGGCCCTCGTCTGTGAGTAGCGGGGACAGGATTTGAACCTGCGACCTCTGGGTTATGAGCCCAGCGAGCTACCGAGCTGCTCCACCCCGCGTCGGTGAATACAACGTATCACGACGCGGAACGGAGTCTGACCGCTCTAGCCGGAGCCCTTCGCCTTGGCCTCGGCGTCGGCGGCCCGCTGAAGCGCCGCCTGAAGGTCCTGCTGGGCCTTGCCGTACGCCGTGAAGTCGCCCTTCTGCAGCGCCTTCTGACCGTCGTCGTACGCCTTCTGGGCGTCCTTGATGGCCTGCTCCACCGTGGCGTTCGTCCCGGTGGACGGCGGCTTGGTGGTGTCGGTCGGCGGCTTGGTCGCGGGTGGCGGCTCGGAAGCGTCCACCCCGAACACCGCGTTCAGCGCCTGCGCCAGCGTGTCCTTGAAGACGGTCTTGTCCCCGTAGGAGACGCCGACCTTCTTCAGCAGCGGATAGTTGGCGGAGCCACCGCGCGCGTAGACGGGCTCGATGTACAGGAAGCCCCCGCCCAGCGGCACGGTGAGCAGATTGCCGTAGTCGATCTCGGAGTCACTGCCTCTGAGGTTCCGTACGAACTCGGCGACCTCCGGCAGACCGTTCAGCTTGCTCTGCACCTGCTGTGGGCCTTGGACGTTGTCCGTGACTCTGAGGAGTCTGATGGTGCCGTAGTCCTTGCTGGCGGCGTCGGCGTCGATCGCCATGAACCCGCCCAGGTTGGGCCGGCCGTTCGGCGTGAACGTCGTCGTCAGCGAGAACTTCTTCCCCTGCGGCTCGGCGCCCGGCATCTTCATGGACAGGTAGTACGGCGGGACCGCCACCCCGTCCTTGTTGGTCGGGTCGTCCGGGACCTGCCAGGCGTCACTGCCGCTGTAGAACTGCGCGGGGTCGGTGACGTGGTAGCGGGTCAGCAGCTCGCGCTGGACCTTGAACATGTCCTGCGGGTACCGCAGATGGGCGAGCAGATCCGGGGAGATGTCGCTCTTCGGCTTCACCGTGTGCGGGAACGCCTTCATCCAGGTCTTCAGGACCGGGTCCTGGGTGTCCCACTGGTACAGCGTGACCGTGCCGTCGTACGCGTCGACGGTGGCCTTCACCGAGTTGCGGATGTAGTTGACCTGGTTCTGCTGGGCGACCACCGCGCGCTGACGGGTCGTCAGCGAGTCGGCCGTCGTCTCACCGAGCGTCGTGCGCGAGGCGTACGGATAGCCGTTGGTCGTCGTGTACGCGTCGACGACCCACTGGATGCGCCCCTTGATGACCGCCGGGTAGGAGTCCGCGTCGATGGTCAGCCAGGGGGCGACCGCCTCCACGCGCTGCTTCGGCGTGCGGTTGTAGAGGATCTTCGAGCCGTCGCCGATGGCCCCCGAGTAGAGGATCTGCGGCTCGCTGAAGGCCACCGCGTACGCGGCGCGGTTGAAGGCGTTGGACAGGCTGACCCCGCCCTTGCCCTTGAAGCTCGTCGTCGCCTGGCCCTTGCCCTCGGCCTCGTAGTCGAGCTCCTTCTGCGGACCGCCGACGATCGAGTACTGCTCGGTCTTCTCGCCGTAGTAGATCCGCTGCTCGTACTTCGGCATCTGGCCGGTGGTCGGCAGACCGGACTCGGTGAAGTCCGGCGAGCCCGTCGAGTCCACCGTGGTGCCCTTGGCCGCGATGGCGCCGTAGCCGTGGGTGTACGTGAAGTGGTCGTTGATCCAGTTGCGCTTGTCGATGCCGTTGAGGTTCAGCTCACGCAGACCGACGACGGTGTCCTGCTCCTTGCCGTCCTTGTCCGTGTAGCGGTCCACGTCCAGCGGCACGGTGAACTGGTAGTACTTGCGCCGCTGCTCCAGCTGCTGGAACGCGGGCGTGACCACGTTGGGGTCGATCAGCCGGTAGCTGGCGGCCGTGTCGGCGTCGGCGCGCAGCTTCGCGTTGTCCTCCGCCGCCGTGGCCCCCTTGTAGTCCCTCACCTCGGTGGCGTCGATGCCGTACGCCTTGCGCGTGGCGTCGATGTTCTTCTGGATGTACGGCGCTTCCTTGGCCTGCTCGTTCGGCTGGACCTGGAACTTCTGCACGATCGCCGGGTAGAGCCCGCCGATCAGGATCGCCGAGAGGACCATCAGGCCGAAGCCGATCACCGGCAGCTGCCAGGTGCGGCGCCACAGCGTCGCGAAGAACAGCAGCGCGCAGATGACCGCGATGCAGAAGAGGATCGTCTTCGCCGGCAGATAGGCGTTGGCGTCCACGTACCGCAGGCCCGTCCAGTTGCTGCTGGCCTTGAAGTCGCTGGACTTCACCGCGAGCCCGTACCGGTCCAGCCAGTACGCCACGGCCTTCAGGACGACGAACACGCCGAGCAGCACCGACAGATGGCCCGTGGCGGCGCCCGTGGCGCGCGCGCCCGGGCTGGTGATCCGCAGCCCGCCGTACAGGTAGTGCGTGAGGGCTGCGGCGATCAGGGACAGCACGGTGGCCGCGAAGCCGAAGCCCACCAGGAAGCGGTACCAGGGCAGGTCGAAGGCGTAGAAGGAGACGTCCAGATGGAACTGGGGGTCCTTCTGCCCGAACGGCACCCCGTTGACCCACATCAGCCAGGTGCGCCACTGCCCGGAGGCGGAGGCGCCGGCGATCAGCCCGACGAGCGCGGTGATGCCGAGCAGCAGCCACTTCTTGAACGGGGCGATGCCCATCCGGTAGCGGTCCAGGCTCTGCTGTTCCAGCGACATCGCGCTGAGCGGCGGCCGCAGCCGGTGCGCCAGCCAGATGTTCAGGCCGACGGCCAGGGCCATCAGGACGCCGAAGAACGAGAACAGACCGATCTTGGTCCACAGGGTGGTGGTGAAGACGGACGAATAGTGCACCGAGCGGTACCACAGCCAGTCCGTCCAGAACCCGGCGAACATGACGAACGCCATGGCCAGCACGGCCAGGACGCCCAGTGTCATGAGCAGCGTCCGGACCCGGCGGGACGGTCGGCCGACTCTGATCCGGGACCCGGAAGGGCCTCCGCCGCGGTCCGGCATCTGGAAAGCCAAGGTGCGCACCTCGAAATTCGGTGGTGGTTGAGCAGGCCCCGCGATCGTAGAGCCCACCTATGCAACTTACTGAGGCTTTACTCAGTTCCCGATCCGGGGGTGGGAGAGGGCAGGATATTGCTCATGTCCAACGTTTCCCCCTCCGGCCCCCCGATGGCCGCGAGCCCGCTCACCCGCGCAGTACTCGAGATCGACGAGTACGCGGCCGGCCTCGGCTGGGATCAGCCGGCCCGCCTGTTCGCCCTCGTCGACACCGCCAAGCTCCGCACCCAGGAGCCCTCCCTCGCCTCCCAGCTGGGCCTCGACCAGGCCGAGGCGGCCGCTCCCCTGACCCCCATCGAGCAGGACGAGATCCCGGCCGGCCAGGCCCTCGACCAGTTCCTGGGCACCATCGCCTGGCCCGACGCGGTGGTGGGCTGCGCCCTCACCGTCGAGCGCCTGATGCTCCCGCCGTCCGCCGAGACGTCCGTGCCGGAGGGCATGAGCGACAAGCAGCTGGCGAAGTGGGTGGCCAAGCACCCCGACCGCCAGGAGGTCCGGATGACGGTCGCGGTGCTGCGCGACGGCGCCCGCGAGTCGGCGGTGCGGCTGCGCGAGAAGGACTCGGCGACCGAGGTGCTCACCGGCGCGGGCCTGGTCCCGGGGCTCGCCGAGGCGCTGGCCGCGACGTTCGCGGAGTAGCGGCACTTTCTGGCAGCGGTTGCTTCGTCACCGCTGCCACGCGCGCGTGGAGGGCGCGGCCGGTCACTTCGCCGAGCAGCTCGGCAGACCGGCCGTGTCCCCCGTGCGGATCTTCTCCAGCGCCTTGGTGGCGTCGCCGATGGTCGCGACCTTGACCAGGGTCAGCCCGCTGGGCGTGTCCGAGGCGGCCGCCGCGCAGTTCTCGCCGGGGGTGAGGAAGTAGCGGGCGCCCGCGTTGCGCGCGCCGATCAGCTTCAGCTCGATGCCGCCGATCGGGCCGACCTTGCCGCTGTCGTCGATCGTGCCGGTGCCCGCGACGAACTTGCCGCCGGTCAGATCGCCGGGGGTGAGCTTGTCGACGATGCCGAGGGCGAACATCAGACCCGCGCTCGGGCCGCCGACGTCGGAGAGCTTGATGTCGATGGAGAACGGGAAGGTGTGATCGGTCCCGGCCTGGATGCCGACGATCGCGCGGTCGCCGTCCTTGGCCTTCGCGGTGGTGATGGTGACCTTCTCGGAGCCCTCGGGCTCCTTGCCCGCCTTCTCGGCGGCGGCCGCGTCCTTGGCGGGGATGACCGTGAACACCGCGTTCTGGCCGGGGCTGTGCTTGGTGACCAGCTTCGCCACGTCCGCCGGGTCCTTGACGGCCGCACCGTCGACGGACTTGATCACATCGCCCGCGTGCAGCTTGCCCTCGGCCGGGCTGCCCTTGACCACCGACGCCACGATGACGCGGCTCTTCACCGGGATCTTCAGCTCGTTGAGGGCGGCGACCTTCGCGCTCTCCTGGGACTGGCTGAACTCCTCGGCGTTCTCCTGCGAGGACTGCTGCTCGGTCTTGCCGTCCGGGTAGAGCGTGTCGTGCGGCACGATCTTGTTGTCGTGCGACAGCCAGCCGTAGACGGCCTCGACCAGGTTCATCTTGTAGTTCGCACCGGTGACCCGGACCGTCGTCATGTTGAGATGACCGGTCGTGGGGTAGGTCTGGTGACCGGTGATCTGCAGCACGGGCTCGCCGCGCGCCTCGCCGAGGGTGTTCACCGTGGGGCCGGGCGACATCTCCGAGTACGGCACTTTGATGAGGACGCCTGCGCAGAGCAGCGCGATCAGGATCAAGGTGGAGGCGAGCATCGTCGCGGTGCGGCGTGGCATGGAACGACAGTACGGGACGTGCCTGTCAGTGCACCGCCGGGGCCGGTCCGTCCGGGGAGCGTGGACATCCGCGTACGGGCGGGGCGCTCAGAAGGCGCCGGAGGGGGTCAGACGGCCTCGGTTCCGGAGCCGGATTTGTCCATCGCTTCGCGGAACCTGCTGTACCCGGCGAGTTCCGCGACGTCGCCGGCCGTGCGATTGCGAGCTGCCCAGCTCGCCCATATCGCCGCGCCGACAGCAGCGAAAAGCGGAATCAGCAGCCACGTGAGTGCAGCCATTCCGTCCTCCCGTCCCCGATGAGCGACCGCACCCCACAGGCCGACCGCAGCTGACAGATCAGCAGATTAATCCTCTGCAAGGTCAACGCTCGGGGCCGGGGTGCGGTTACGCAAATCGGGGCGGATCCCCCCGACAGGGTTTCAGACAGCCACCGCGACCTGCCCGTTCACCGGTTGGTGGCGCCGGGCCACCCGTTCGTGGCGACCGGCGGGCGTCAGCCCGCGCCCACCCACTCCTCGGTTCCGTCCGAGAACTGCTGGTGCTTCCAGATCGGGACCTCGTGTTTCAGGTCGTCGATCAGCATGCGGCACGCCTCGAAGGCCTCCGCGCGGTGCGGGCAGGAGACCGCGACGACGACCGCCAGATCGCCCACCGCCAGATCGCCCACACGGTGGACGGCCGCAAGGGCGCGCACCGGGAACCGCGCCACGACCTTCTCGGCCACTCGGCGCATCTCCGCCTCGGCCGTGGGGTGGCAGGAGTACCCGAGCGCGTCCACGTCGGCGCCGCCGTCGTGATCGCGCACGGTGCCGACGAACAGCGCGGTGCCGCCCGCGGCGCTGTCACCGGCCGCGGTGAACACCTCGTCCAGGGAGAGCGGGGTGTCACGGATCGCCAGCAGCCGGATCGGGTCCTGCGCCGCCTGCTCGCCGGGGTGCTCGGGGTACGTGCGTGCCATGAGTCCATCGTGCCGTACGGCACTGACATCGCGTAATAGATCTTTCACCCGGTCGCCCCGACCCTCCGTAGGAGGGTTCTACAGACCCTCCTACGGAGCGCTCACAGACCGCGCCGTTTGCGGGCCCTGCGGACCACGGCGGCCGCGCCCAGCAGGGCGACCGTCGCACCGGCGGCGCCGGCGGCGGTGGCGTCCTTGCGGCCGAGGCGGCGGCCCGCCACGGTGTGCCGGCCGGCGACCTCTTCGAGGAGTTCCGCGAGGACCTCCTCGTTGGTCCACTGCGGCCGCCAGCCCGCGTCGTGCAGCCTTCCGACGCTGACCACCCAGGGGTGCATCGTGTACGCGAGGTCGCCCGCCGGGGACGGGGTGAGCCCGATCCGGTGCAGCCGGGCGGCGGCCCCGAGCGCGACCGCGGAGGGCAGCTCCATGCGCCGGATGCCGCTCAGCTCCTCGACCTCCTCCTGCTCCAGCCAGCCGTCGCAGCCGACCGCGAACTCCCCGTCGACCTTCTCCAGGGCCGCGTACTCCAGCGCGCTGCACAGGTCCTCGACGTGGCAGAACTGCCAGGTCGGCCGGGATCCGGCGACCACCAGGAGGCGCGGCGACTCGAAGTAGCGGGTGAGCGCCGTGTCCGTGCCGCCGACCAGGACGGCGGGCCGCACCACGGTGACGTTCAGGCCGGGGTGGGCGCGCGGCGCACGCCGCCCCAGGCGCTCGATCTCCAGCAGGTCGCCGACCCCGGTCGCCTCGGCGGTGGCCCGCAGCTCGGCGTCCTCGGAGAGCGGGATGTCGTTGTCGGGCAGCGCCCCGTAGACCATCGCGGAGGTGCACAGCACCACCCGGTGGACCCCGGCGGCCGCCGCGGCGGTCAGCACGGTCTGCGTGCCGCGTACGTTGTACGCGGTCCGGGCGGCCGCGTCGGTCTCCAGGTCGAGGTCGAGCGCCAGGTGCACCACGACATCGGCGCCGCGCAGCTTCTCGGCGATCGCCGGGTCGCGCACGTCCAGGATGTGCCAGGTGGCCTCGGAGACCTCGCCCCGGCGCTCGTCGATGGCGATGACCTGCTTGACCTCCTCGGACGCGGCGAGCCGCGCGGTGAGCAGGGCGCCGATCCCGGCCGCGGCACCGGTGACCGCGACGACGGGACCCCGCGCTGCGGAGGGGGAATGGTTTCGCGCTGCGCGAACCTGCGGATCTGGGGAACTCACCGGGCGTCTCCAGCGGTTGTCTTCAGTACGTACACGAATGACGCGTACGGACCAGGTGACGTCCATCCTGCCGCAGGCCAAGAGTCGGCGGAGCACCGAGCCCTTATCCGGCGCGGATGTCTACGCTGGTGGTGTTGGTGCGCAGTCGCCGTCGACAGCAGTCGACGGCCCTAGGAGCCGAGGAAACCAGTGAGCGACAACCCATTCGGATTCGGCCTTCCGCCGGAGGAGCCGGAGAACGGCGACGAGGGCAAGGAGAAGGGCAAGGGCAACCAGGGCGGCCCGGCGAATCCGTTCGGGTTCGGCGCCGGGGCCGGCGGCGCGGACAATCCGTTCGCGGCGATGTTCGGTTCGCTGAACCCGAACGACCTGGGAGCGGCGTTCCAGCAGCTCGGCCAGATGCTCAGCTACGAGGGCGGTCCCGTGAACTGGGACATGGCCAAGCAGATCGCGCGTCAGACGGTGGCCCAGGGCACCGCGGACGGCACCAAGGACGAGAGCGTCGGCCCGGCCGAGCGCGCCGCCGTCGAGGAGGCCGTGCGCCTGGCCGACCTGTGGCTGGACGGGGTGACGTCGCTGCCCTCGGGCGCGTCGACCGCCGTCGCGTGGAGCCGCGCGGAGTGGGTCGAGGCGACCCAGCCGGCCTGGAAGGAGCTCGTCGACCCGGTCGCCGAGCGCGTCGGCGCGGCCATGGGCGGTGTGCTGCCCGAGGAGATGCAGGCCATGGCGGGCCCGCTGATCGGCATGATGCGCTCCATGGGCGGCGCCATGTTCGGCCAGCAGATCGGCCAGGCCGTGGGCGTCCTCGCGGGCGAGGTCGTCGGCTCGACCGACATCGGTCTGCCGCTCGGCCCGGCCGGCAAGGCCGCGCTGCTGCCGCTGAACATCGAGGTCTTCGGCAAGGACCTGGGCGTCCCCAAGGACGAGGTCAGGCTCTATCTGGCCCTGCGCGAGGCCGCCCACCAGCGGCTCTTCGCCCATGTGCCGTGGCTGCGCTCGCATCTGTTCGGCGCGGTCGAGGGCTATGCGCGCGGGATCAAGGTCGACACCGCGAAGCTGGAGGACGCGGTGGGCCAGCTCGACGTGTCCAACCCCGAGCAGCTCCAGGAAGCCCTCCAGCAGGGCATGTTCCAGCCGGAGGACACCCCGGAGCAGAAGGCCGCCCTGGCCCGTCTGGAGACGGCCCTGGCGCTGGTGGAGGGCTGGGTGGACGCGGTGGTCCACGAGGCCGCCAAGCCCCGCCTCACGTCGGCCGACGCGCTGCGCGAGACGCTGCGCCGCCGCCGCGCGACCGGTGGTCCGGCCGAGCAGACCTTCGCCACGCTGATCGGCCTCCAGCTGCGCCCGCGCCGGCTGCGGGACGCCTCGCGCCTGTGGGCCTCGCTCACGGACGCGCGCGGGGTCGACGGCCGCGACGACCTCTGGGAGCACCCGGACATGCTGCCGACCGCCTCGGACCTGGACGACCCGGACGGCTTCGTCCACCGCGAGCAGCTCGACTTCTCGGAGATCGACAAGATGCTCGGCGAGGCGGCCCAGCAGAACGGTCCGTCGCTGACCAAGGACGAGCCCAGGGCGGACGAGCCCAAGAAGGACGACGGGACCGACGGCAAGGGCGAATCCGAGAAGTGAGCCTGCACGAAGACGCGGTCCTCGTACTGAAGTCGTACGAGGACCAGCCGGAGATGCGTCGGCTGTACCTGGACCATCTCGCGGCGCACGACGACGGCATGTGGAAGGCGTGCGGGGCCGGGCATCTGACGGCGAGCGCGCTGGTCGTCGACCCCGAGCGCGGCCGGGTGCTGCTGACGCTGCACAAGAAGCTCAACATGTGGCTCCAGATGGGCGGCCACTGCGAGCCCGGTGATGTCTCGGTGGCCGCCGCCGCGCTGCGCGAGGCCACCGAGGAGTCCGGGATCGCCCATCTCACGCTGCTGCCGGGCGGCCCGGTCCGCCTCGACCGCCACCCGATCCCGGCGCCCTGCCACTGGCACCTGGACGTGCAGTACGCGGCGCTGGCCCCGGCGGACGCCGTCGAGGCGATCAGCGACGAGTCCCTGGACCTGCGCTGGTACGCGTACGACGAGGTCGCCGCGGTGGCCGACGAGTCGGTCGTACGGCTGATGGAGGCGACCCGGGCACGGCTGTGAGGCCAGGCGCGCTCAGGTCGCGTTGAGGACACGGGTAAGGGGCGGTCGCCATGGACGACCGCCCCTTACCCGTCACTGCTGACCGGATCAGCTCCAGGCGTTGCCCTGGTTCTGGGCGTGGACGCCCTGCTGTCCCATGCCGTACTGGGCCCGCAGGCCCTGGCCGATCACCGCGTTCTGCGGCGGCAGCACCTCGCTGGGCTGGACCAGCGCGAAGCCCTGGCCGAGGAAGCTGAGCTCCCAGCCCTCGCCCGTGTTGCCGCGCCGCCGCCACACGCCCGTGGAGTGCGTCTGCGCCTGCATCTGCACCCGCAGCGAGGTGGACCAGGCCACGATCGCGTCGGCGTCGGCGTTGACGTACTTGTCCGGCGTGACCTGGAGCATCAGCGGCTGACCCGACGTCATCAGGACGACCTTGCCGGTGCCGGTGATGTTGAGCTGGAACTTGCCGGTGCCGGAGATGCCGTACTGGCTGTCGACGGCGATGACCTCGTAGTGCAGCGAGGAGTCCATCGCGAGGACGTAACCGCCGTCCACGGTCAGCCCGTCGTGGTCCACGTCCACTACGTGGACGTGCTGGGCGAGGTTGGCGAGGTAGACGGTGCCCTGACCGGAGACACGCATCAGGTCCAGGCCCTCGCCGGTGTTGGCATGCGCGCGCTGGTGGCCACTGGACACGTACTCGCCGTCGAACTCCATCAGCCCCTGGTAGGCGACCATCGAGCCCTTGCGGGCGAGGATGTCGTCGTGGCCGGTGAGCACCACACGCAGCAGCTGCGCGTTCTGCGCACTGTAGCGCTCCTGGGACTGCTGCTCGGTGTAGCTGAAAAGCGGGCTCTGCATGGTGTGTTCGCTCCCCTCAGCCCCGGGCCCGCAGGCGGTCGGTGCTGTCCTCACTCGGCTGTACGACGACGATGCCCTGGCCCGAGAACGCCATCTGGTACGCCTCTCCGCTGCCCCGGCCGATCAGCGAGGACGCCTTGAAGCTGCGCTTGCCCTTGACCTTGAGGTTCGGGGACCAGGCGACGAGGGCGTCCGGGTCGACGTACGTCTCGTCCTCGCCGCTGCCGCAGTCGACGACGACGGGCGTGCCGCGCGAGGTGAGCGCGACCCAGCCGGTGCCGGAGATCTTCACGTTGAACAGGCCCTGGCCGGCGAACTTGGCGAGGCCCTTGACCCGCTCGACGCCCCACTGCAGGCTCGCGTCGAAGGCCAGCACATTGGTGCCGTTGACGGAGA
This sequence comes from Streptomyces sp. CBMA152, assembly GCF_014596475.1. GTDB lineage: Bacteria > Actinomycetota > Actinomycetes > Streptomycetales > Streptomycetaceae > Streptomyces. The sequence goes on from NZ_MECJ01000028.1 coordinate 53,078, forward strand.
GCGCGTCGTTGTTCAGGTGGATGACGACGACGTTGGCCCCGTAGTCGGCGAGGTAGAGCAGCCCGTCGCCGGTGCACTTCATCAGCGGGGCGCCCTCGCCGGTGATCCAGTCGCGGGCGATCTGGCGTACGGCGGGCGGGTTCGGCTCGTACTGGACGAAGCCTTCGTAGGCGACCATCGAGCCCACGCGCGCGAAGAGGTCCTGCCCGGTGGCCATGGCCACCTTGAGCATGGCGCTGCCGTGGTTCTCCATCCGGGCGGCGACGGGTGTGGGGGCATAGCCCGCGAGTTGCTGGTTCATTGGCCGGGCTCCCTCAGACCTCGTACGGCTGGACGACGATGAAGTTCCCGGGTGCGCCCCGGAACTGCAGGTTGACGGACTCGCCGCTGTGGCCCGGATAGGCGTTGCGGCGCAGCCTGACCTGGCTGGAGACGATCACCTGCGAGGCGGACGACCAGGCCACGATCGCGTCGCTGTCGGCGAACGTGGTCGGGGTGACCGGCAGGACGACCGGAGTGCCGTGGGTCATGACCACGATCGTTCCGGTGCCCTGGAACTGCATCGTGAACAGCGCGCCGCCGGGCAGCCCGTGGCCCTCGATGCGGCGCACTTCGTACTGAAGGGACTCGTCGAACGCGAGGACGTGGTCGGCGGAGACACAGATGCCGTCGCCCTGGAGCTCGATGGGGTGCAGATAGGCGCTGTTCTCGGCGAGGAAGACCTGGCCGCGGCCGCTGCAGCGCATCAGCTGCATCTCCTGGCCGGTGGCGTGGCCGACGAGCCGTCCGGCGAAACCGGCGCCCTTGTAGCCGAAGTCGACCTTGCCCTGGTACATCACCATGCTGCCCTGGCGGGCCAGCACCGGAGTGCCGCCCATGCCCAGGTCGACGCGGACGAGCTGCTTGTTCTGCGAGGCCCAGCGCTGCCCGGTGGGCACTTCCTTGTACAGCTGCATGGCCCCCGCGAGCCCACCGCCGGCCTGCGGCATCCCCTGCGGGAAGCCGGGCTGCTGCCCGTAGGGAGCGGGCTGGCCGTACGGGGCGGGCGCGCCGGGCGGCGGGACCTGGCCGGGGTACTGGCCCGGGACCTGCCCGTACGAGGGCTGGTGGGGCTGTCCGTACGGGGCGGGCGGGGCCGGGGGCGGGACGGTGCCCGGCGGAAACGTCATCGGCGCGGCGATGGTCGGCGCCGCGTGGATCTGCGGGCTGGGCGCGGGAGCGGGGGGCGGCGTGGCCCCCCGCGGGGGCGTGTAGCGCTGCGCGGGAGCCGGGGCCGGCGCGCCGAACTGCGGGGACGGCTGCGGGGCTTGGGGCTGCGGCGGGGCCGCCGGGGCGCCGAACTGCGGTGCGGGGGCGGGCTGCGCGGGAGCGGCCGCCTGCGCGGGCGGGGCGAAGCCCGGAGTCGCGCCCTGCGGCTGCTGCGCCGCCTCGGGCTCCTCCTCGGCGACCTCGCCGCCGAAGTTCTTCAGCAGCGCCTCAAGACCGCCGTCGAAGCCCTGGCCCACGGCCGCGAACCGCCAGACGTCCTTCAGGTAGAAGTCGCCCAGCATGACGGCGCGTTCGGTGGAGAACTCGGCGCCCGTGAACGCGTATCTCGCGACCTCCTCGCCACCGGCGACGACCCGGATGTACCCCGGTCCGACCTGCGACATCTGGCCTGCGCCGTCGATCGTCGCGGTGAAGGAGAGCTTCTGGATGTGGGCCGGGACGCGGTCCAGGGTGACGCGGAACGACTCGGTGTCACCGGCCTGCGCGCCGAGCAGCTGAATGGACTCCTCGGGCGACTTGGGCTGGTTGAAGAAGACGAAGTACCGGTCGTCGGAGAGCTGCTCGTTCGCGTCGAGGCCGAAGCAGCTGATGTCGAAGGACAGTCCGGGGGCGGCGATCTGCACGCCCACATACAGATCCGTCCCTGCCGTCAGATCACTGATCCTGGCCTTGTGGCCGCGTTGGAATTCCCTGGCCATGCGTAACGACCGTCCCCCATCCCGAGTGTGATTGGTCGCGCCAGGCTAGCGGCTGCCTGCGACAACCGGCCAAACCGATGGGGGTCCGGTACGCGTTCGGTACACAACCGGGGAGATCACTCACCGCGGGCGGCGGGCAGATACGGAAGCCGGTCGGCCGCGACCACTCCTTCGAGGTATCCGCGCGCACGCTCGGTCCGGGGGTACGCCTCCAGGAGCCGCCAGAACCGCGGGCCGTGCCCCGGCACCAACAGATGCGCCAGTTCATGCACGAGCACATAGTCCAGTACGTACTCGGGCATCCCCTGCAGCCGGTGCGAGAGACGGATGCTGCCCTCCGCCGGAGTGCACGAGCCCCAGCGGGTGTTCTGGTTGGTCACCCAGCGCACCGACGCCGGACGGGCCCGGCCGTCGAAGTACAGGTCCGACAACCGCTCGGCGCGCTCGGTCAGTTCCGCGTCGCCGAGCATCCGCTTGCTCTCCTGGGCGGCGAGCTTGTCGAGCATCACGCTCACCCAGCGCTGCTCCTCGGCCTCGGACATCCGGGCCGGAATCAGGACGATGGTGCGGTCGCCCTCGCGGTACGCCGAGACCGTCCTGCTGCGCCGGGCGCTTCTGCGCACCTCGACCGCGCTCGTCGCATGACCGCGGGGCGGCGGACTTGTCGGACTGCGTGGCGGGCTTCCGGCACTCTGCAGTGGGTCGGCGGGCACGCCCCGACGTTACCCGCTGTCAGTGGGGGAAGTCCCGCCTCCGGAAGGGTTGGCCCATGATCCATTCCGGGCGTGCACCATTTGAACGACTAATACCCCGCCCCTGTGGATAACTTCTCCCGCCCGCCCGCCGCAGCGGTCATTCTGGCAACGGATCACACGAAAAATCGTGACCGGACGGAGACCTGGCCTGCCGCGTGGCCGACCCGGCCCGGTCCGGACAACACACGACAAGGCAGGACAACGGGGGTTGACATGCATCCGATGGTGAAACCGGCACTGCGCCGGGCATGGCGGAACCGGAACACCGTGCAGTTCGGGGTCACCCCCGCACGGGCGGTCGTGGTGTCGCCGGTGGACACGGCGACGGGAAGCTTCCTCGGCCTCCTCGACGGCACACGCGGACTGCCCCTGCTGTACGAGGAAGCCAGAGCCCTGGATCTGTCGCCCGGCCAAGTGGACGCGATGGTCGAGCGGTTGACGACCGCAGGCGTGCTCGACGATCCGACGGCCGGGGGCCCGGCGGCCGACGCACTGCGCGAACGGACCGACGCCTTCGACCGGACCAGATCCGACCTCGCCTCGCTCTCCCTGGTCCACCGGGAACCCGGCGGCGGCGCACGACGACTGGCCGCCCGCCGGTCCTTACGGGTCCAGGTGCGCGGCGCGGGCCGCGTCGGGGCGACGATCGCCTCCGTGCTCGCCGCGGCGGGGGTGGGCCGGGTCGACGTGCTGGACGGCGGGACGGTCCGGCCGTGGGACGTCGCGCCCGGCGCCCTGCCCGAGGAAGCGGTCGGCGAGCGGCGAACCCCGGCGGCGAAGCGGCTGGTGCGGAGCGCCGCGCCGGGCCGCCCGCCCCGCGCCGTCGAGGGCACCGACCCGCCCGGCCTCTCACTGATCGTGGTGGCCCCGAGAGACGGCCTTGAGGTGTACGCACCGGACCCGGCCGCCGCCGAGGAGTGGCTGACGGCGGGAATCCCCCACCTGTACGCGGGAGTTGTGGAGACGACGGGCCTGGTGGGCCCGCTGGTCCTGCCCGGCGGCACCGGGTGCGCGGGGTGCCTTGCGCTCGCCCGCGCCGAGCACGACCCGGGCTGGCCCCGGATGCTGGCGCAGTGGCGCTCGGGCCGCCGTGAGGGGGCCGTACCGGCCTGCGACATCGCGCTCGCGACAGCGGTCGCCGGCCTGGCGGCAGCCCATGCGCTGGCCTTCCTCGACGGCGACCTCCCGGCGAGTACGGGCACGCGATGGGAGACATCGCTGCCGCTGCTCGGCTGGCGCCCCGAGCGCGTCGGGGCGCGCCTCGACTGCTCCTGCGGCGCCGGCGGGAACACTGAAGGGGAGGACGCCTCGGGGGGCGAGCAGCCGCAGGACACAATGGCCCGGTAACCGCTGTCAACGACGCACTGCCGCAAGGCACCCGCGGCACGGCCGGCTGGGAATTGGAGGGGCGTATGTCTGATCTTCCCCGGAAGGCGGTCACCCGGACCGCCAAGTTGGCCGCGCTGCCACTTGGCTTCGCCGGCCGTGCCACCTGGGGGCTGGGCAAGAGAATCGGCGGCAAGTCCGCGGAGATCGTCGGCCGGGAGCTGCAACAGCGCACCGCCGAACAGCTCTTCAAGGTCCTGGGCGAACTGAAGGGCGGGGCGATGAAGTTCGGACAGGCCATGTCCGTCTTCGAATCGGCACTGCCCGAAGAGGTCGCCGGGCCCTACCGGGCGGCGCTGACCAAGCTCCAGGAAGCGGCCCCGCCCATGCCGACCCGCACGGTGCACGCCGTACTCGCGGAACGGCTCGGGCCGAACTGGCGGGAGTTGTTCCTGGAGTTCGAGGAGAAGCCGGCCGCCGCCGCGTCGATCGGCCAGGTACACCGGGCCGTCTGGCACGACGGCCGCGAAGTCGCGGTCAAGGTCCAGTACCCGGGCGCCGGCGAAGCACTGCTCTCGGACCTCACCCAGCTCAGCCGGTTCGCCCGACTGCTCGGACCCCTGATTCCCGGGATGGACATCAAGCCGCTCATCTCCGAGCTGCGCGACCGGGTCTCCGAGGAGCTGGACTACGAACTGGAGGCACGGGCCCAGCGGGAGCACGCGGCGGAGTTCGCCGACGACCCGGATGTGGTGGTGCCCGATGTGGTCCACCAGCGCGATCAGGTGCTGGTGACGGAGTGGATCGACGGCACGCCGCTCTCCGAGGTGATCGCCGACGGGACACCCGAGCAGCGCGACCGGGCGGGCCAGCTGCTGGCGAGATTCCTCTTCTCGGGCCCCGCCCGGACCGGACTGCTGCACGCGGACCCGCATCCGGGCAACTTCCGACTGCTGCCGCCCGAGAAGGAGGGCGGCGAGTGCCGACTGGGGGTGCTGGACTTCGGAACGGTCGACCGACTGCCGGGCGGGCTGCCGCAGACGATCGGCGACTCCCTGCGGATGACCCTGGAAGGTGACGCGGAAGCGGTCTACCGGCTGCTGCGCGAAGAAGGCTTCGTCAAGGAGTCGATAGACCTCGACCCGGACGCGGTACTCGACTATCTGCTGCCGATCATCGAGCCCGCACAGGCCGAGGAGTTCACCTTCACCCGATCCTGGATGCGCGGCCAGGCAGCCAGGATCGCCGACCCCCGCTCCCCCGCCCACCAACTGGGCAAGCAGCTCAACCTGCCGCCCTCGTATCTCCTGATACACCGGGTCACGCTCTCCACCATCGGCGTGCTGTGCCAGCTGGACGCGACAGTGCGACTGCGGGACGAGCTGGAGGAATGGGTTCCCGGGTTCCTGCCCGACATGCCCGAGGACTTGGACGAGCTGGACGGCGAGGAGAACGAGCAGCCCGCTGGGGCATAGGGCCGGGGGCCAGGCCGGGCTGCGGGGTGCGCGCGGGGCGGGGGTTGGGGAGGGGTGGGGCGGGGGGGGAGGGGGAGGGCCCCACCCCCCCGTTCACCACCACACGGAGTCGAGTCGGCTCTCGATCGCCCTGATGTTGGCGCGTGCGCATGTGTCGCAGAAGTAGAGACGGGTGCCGTTCTCGACGGAGTAGGTCCAGGTCGGCGGAGTGCTCTCGGCGGGGGTGCCGCAGCGCGAGCACACAACGGTCTCGGCAACCGGCTGAGTCGGGTCGTCCATTTCGTGACGATACCGCCGCGGCCGGTGGTTGCGCGGACACAACGCACCGCGGGGGCCGGTCCGTTCGGACCGGCCCCCGCGGGCTGATTCGTTACTGCTTGCGCTGCCCGGTGGTACGGCCGTTACTGCATGACGGCCATGGCCAGGGCGCGGCGGGCACGCAGCGACACGCGCTCGGCGCGGCGCTGCATCCGCCGGGCGGCGAGCAGGCGCAGGGCCTGTCGCTCGACCTCGGCTTCCCGCAGGCGCTCGTGCATATGGGCACGGGCCAGGGCTTCTGGCATGAGTTGCATTTCGAGGGTCCTGTTCTGACGCGAGGCGTTCGCGCCGGTGGTGGTGAAGTCTGGGGTCGCGGAGCCCATGGGCTCAGTGGCGGACGTCGTCATCGGGGCCTGCTTCTGGGGGTCGTTCGTGAGGGGGCGGTCGATGGTTCCCGGGCGGTTCATGCGGCGACCGGGTTCTTGCGCGGGCGGCCACGCGGCCGCTTGCGGGCCACGACCACGCCCTGGACGAAGAGCTCGCCACCCCAGACGCCCCACGGCTCGCGCCGCTCCTTGGCGCCGGCGAGGCAGGCCTCGACCAGCGGGCAGGTGGCGCAGAGGGACTTGGCGTACTCGACGTCTGCCGGGGACTCGGCGAAGAAGACCTCCGGGTCGTACGAGCGGCAGGGGACGGGTACGCCGAGGTTCTCGATGGCGTCGTCGAGCGCGGTGAGCGCGGTGAGGGGAGTCAAGGCGGGGTCCTCCGTGAGACCGGGCGGGGGGATCGTCTGGGCGGGCGGTACGGACGGGGCGTGCGCTTCGAGTTGCACGGTGTTTTTCTTCCTCGTCTTGTTGTCGGTCCGGCCGGTCGGCCGGGTTTCGGCTGGTACCGAGGCCCCTTCGCGCTGTCGTCCCCGTTCGGGGACAAACAGAAGGGCCGCGGATCCCTGGTGGGGTTCCGCGGCCCTGAAGGCGCCTGCCTGATCCTGGATCAGGCTGGATCACTCCAGGGTTCGAGCCCACGGAAGGCCCACATCGTGTGGTGCTGCGTCGTCTGCTTCTCGGCTCCGGCACCGGCCGCTGCGAAGGCATAGGCCTGGGCCTGCTCCTTCGCCACTACTGCTTCCGGTGCCTGGGTCGGTCGCTCATTGCCATTACGCACGGGGAGCTTCGCCAGGGAGGACGGAATGACGACCGAGAGGCCGAGCAGACCGGAGACGCCGGTGGACAGACCGGTGCCCTGGAAGGAAGAGCCGAGCGGGCAGGTGACGACGACCGAGCGATCGGTCATTTTGGCGGTGCTGAAGCTGGTGAAGTTCATGAAGCTGATCACTGGTCTCGCCTCCTCTCGGCGTCTCGGGGAGCTCGGCCCGGGGGCCTTGATCCCATGCGTATTCGGATAAGTACAGCAAGTAGAACACGGCCGCAGGGCCTCTGAGAAGCCACTGTTTCCGTGGTTAAGAACCTATGGGGATTCCTGGGGCGGGCGCAAACTATTTTTCCGACGAGTTTTCAGGAACCTTCCTCGCCGTCTCCCACAACCTCCTGACCTGCACAGATGGCCAGGACATCGGTGCCGAACCGGTCCAGCTTGCGGGCGCCGACGCCGGAGATCACCGCGAGCTCCCCGCCGGTGGACGGCACGGCCTCGGCGATCGCCATCAGCGTCTTGTCGGTGAACACGCAGTACGGCGGCTGCCCCAGCCGGCCGGCCTGGCCGGACCGCCAGTCGCGCAGCCGCTCGTACAGGCCTTCGTCCATGTCGGAGGGGCAGTCCTCGCAGCGCATCAGCTTCATCTCGCCGGCTTCGGTGAGCGTCTTGCCGCACACCCGGCACAGGACCGGGCCGCGCCGGGTCCGCTTGCGGGCGGGGCCGCGCTCGACGCCGGCCGTCCCGCCGCCCGCCGTCGACCGGGCGCCGAGCCCTGCGGAGCCCGGCCGCAGGCCGTTCAGGAAGCGGCTGGGGCGTCGTGAGGGGCGTCCGCCCGGGGCCCGCGAGAGCGACCAGGACAGCGTCAGGTGCACCCGGGCTCTGGTGACGCCCACGTACAGCAGGCGCCGCTCCTCCTCGACCTGCTCGTCGGTCTTCGCGTAAGTGATCGGCATCATGCCCTCGGTGAGGCCGACCAGGAAGACCGCGTCCCACTCCAGGCCCTTGGCGGCGTGCAGGGAGGCAAGGGTGACGCCCTCGACGGTCGGCGCGTGCTGGGCGGCGGCGCGTTCGTCGAGCTCGGCGACCAGGTCGGAGAGGGTCGCGCCGGTCTTGGCACGCGCGAAGTCCTCCGCCAGCCGGACCAGCGCCGCCAGCGATTCCCAGCGGTCGCGCACCGCGCCCGAACCGGCCGGGGGCTGGGAGGTCCAGCCCTTGGTGCCGAGGACGGCGCGCACCTGGGACGGCAGGTCGACGGCGTCGTCGAGCAGCGAGTCGTTGCCGCCCGCGCGGGCGGCGCCGCGCAGGGCCACGCCCGCCTCCCGTACTTCCGGCCGTTCGAAGAACCGCTCGGCGCCGCGCAGCTGGTACGGCACGCCCGCGTCGGCCAGGGCCTGTTCGTAGATCTCCGACTGGGCGTTGATCCGGTAGAGCACGGCGATCTCGCCGGCGGAGATCCCGGAGGCGATGAGGTCGCGGATGCGCCGGGCCGTGCCCTCGGCCTCGGCGGGCTCGTCCGCGTACTCCGTGTAGTGCGGATCGGGGCCGGGCTCGCGCTGGGAGACGAGCTCCAGGCGGTGTTCGGCGGCGCGGCCGCGCGCCTGGCCGAGCAGGCCGTTGGCGAGGTGGACGACCTGGGGTGTCGACCGGTAGTCCCGGACGAGCTTGACGACCGTCGCGTTGGGGTGGCGGGTGCGGAAGTTCAGCAGGTGGTCGGGGGTGGCGCCGGTGAACGAGTAGATCGTCTGGCTGGCGTCGCCGACGACGCAGAGGTTGTCCCGGTCGCCGAGCCACAGTTCCAGGAGGCGCTGCTGGAGGGGGCTGACGTCCTGGTATTCGTCGACCACGAAGTGCTGGTACTGGCTGCGGATCTGCTCGGCGATGTCGTGGCGGTCCTGGAGGACGCCGACTGTGAGGAGCAGCACATCCTCGAAGTCGATCACCCCGCGGTCGCGCTTGAGCTCTTCGTAGGTCGCGTAGATCTGGGAGATCTCGGCGGGGTCGCGCGGGGCGTCGCGCAGGGATTTGGCGACCGCGGCCGGGTAGTCGGCGGGGACGGTCTGGGTGACCTTCGCCCATTCGATCTCGCTGGTGACATCGCGCAGTTCGTTGCGGTCGAGCCGGACGCGGCAGCGGGCGCCCGCCTCGGCGACCAGCTGGATCTTCCGCTCGACGAGCCGGGGCAGCTCGCCGCCGACGGCCTTGGGCCAGAAGTACTGGAGCTGGCGCAGGGCGGCGGAGTGGAAGGTGCGGGCCTGGACGCCGCCCGCGCCGAGCTGGCGGAGCCGGCCGCGCATCTCGCCCGCGGCGCGGTTGGTGAAGGTGACGGCCAGCACACTGCCGGGGTGCAGTATTCCGGCCCGCACTCCGTACGCGATCCGGTGGGTGATCGCGCGCGTCTTGCCCGTGCCGGCTCCTGCCAGCACGCACACCGGTCCCTGCAGGGCCGTCGCGACCTCGCGCTGCTCGGGGTCGAGCCCGTCGAGCACCGCGTCCGCCGAGTCGGGGACCTGTGGGAAGAGGGAGGAGCGCGTTGCTGCTGTCACCCGACCATGCTGCCAGGTCGGCGGAGGCGGACGGGACGCGTTGTCCACAGGGGGTGAGATTCATCGTACTAATGCGGGAATGGCGACCAGATCGCGTACGTTCAAGCCCTTGGCGTTCCCCCATCCAGCCGAACATGAGGAGTGCGAGAGCATGCCGGGCACTGTGACGATGTACAGCACCACGTGGTGCGGCTACTGCCGCCGGCTGAAGAGCCAGATGGACCGCGAGGGCATCGCGTACAACGAGATCAACATCGAGCAGGACCCGGAGTCGGCGGCTTTCGTCGAGAAGGCGAACGGTGGCAACCAGACGGTTCCGACCGTGCTCTTCGCCGACGGCTCGACCCTGACGAACCCGTCGCTCGCCCAGGTCAAGCAGAAGGTCGGCGTCTGATCCGCCCTGATGTCGCCGTCCCGCGTCTGCCTTGACGCGGTTGACGCGCACGCGCGAAAGGCCCCCACCGCGCAGGTGGGGGCCTTTCGCGTGCGGACTGTGCCGGGCCTCAGTGCGTGGGCTTCGGCAGGGGCTTGCCGTACCAGAGCTCGATGAGCCGGGCCGCGATCGAGATGCCGAACGGGGGCAGCACCTCGCCGGACTCGAAGGCGGCGCGCAGGTCCTCGCGGGAGAACCAGCGGGCCTCGTGGATCTCCTCGCCGTCCACGTTGATCTCGGACGATGTGGCGTGCGCCATGAAGCCGAGCATCAGGCTGGACGGGAACGGCCAGGGCTGGCTGGCGACGTACTCGACCTCGCCGACCGTGACGCCCGCCTCCTCGAAGACCTCGCGGCGTACCGACTGCTCGATGGACTCGCCGGGCTCGACGAAGCCCGCGAGCGTCGAGAAGCGGCCCTCCGGCCAGTGCACCTGGCGGCCGAGCAGCGCGCGGTCCTCCTCGTCCGTGACCAGCATGATCACGGCCGGGTCGGTACGCGGGTAGTGCTCGGCGCCGCACGCCTGGCAGCGCCGGATGTGGCCGGCGGCCGCAATGACGGTGCGCTCGCCGCAGCGCGAGCAGAAACGGTGCAGCCGCTGCCAGTTCTCCAGGGCGACCGCGTGGACCATCAGGCCCGCATCGCGGGGCGAGAGCAGCAGCCCCGCCTCGCGCAGCCCGGCCGCGCGCGCGGACTGGTCCATGCGGCCCGGCAGGGAGTCCTTCTGCAGCGCGAAGTAGCTGACGCCGTCGTCGTCGGTGCCCAGGAAGTAGCGGTGGGTCTCGGTGACCGGGGCTTCGAAGGCCGGGGTCATCACGAGTTCCGTGCGGCCGTCGGCGGTGTCGTCGATCAGTACCTGCCCGCCGGAGACCACGAAGACCCTGGTCGACGGGTGGCTCCAGGCCGCCGCCAGCCAGGCCTCGTCCAGGCGGTGGTGCGCCGCGCGGTCGATGTCGCTGGGCTCGGTGAGGCTGATGGGCGTGGTGAGCCCGATCGGCCGGTCCGCGGTGGCGTCACTGCTGGTGGTGCTGGTGGTGCTCACAGGTGCTTCCAACTCCCCCGGGTGGATGGGTTCAGCGGTGTTCGTTCAGCGGTGGTGCTCCGGCGCGGGCCGTGGACCGCGCGGCCACCAGGTCGTGAGACCTGGTGGTTCACGTGCGTACGGACGCGAGGTCGCCCCACAGGTGGGCGGTGGTCTCGACGCCCTTGAGCAGGAGGTCGATCTCGACCTTCTCGTTGGGCGCGTGCCAGCCGTCGGACGGGACGGAGATCCCCAGGAAGAGGACCGGCGCGCCGAGCACGTCCTGGAGGTCGGCGGCCGGGCCCGAGCCGCCCTCACGCGTGAAGCGGATCTTCTGCCCGAAGGCGCGGCCCATGGCCCGTACGACCGACTGCAGGGCCGGGTGGTCCAGCGGTGTCAGGCACGGGCGCGTGCCCGCGCTGAAGGCGATCTCGTGCCGGATGCCGTCCGGGACCTGGGTGGCGACCCACTCCGTGACCAGCTTCTCGATGCGGTCCGGGTCCTGCCCGGCGACCAGCCGGAAGGACAGCTTCACCATCGCCGACGACGGGATGATCGTCTTGCCGCCGGGGCCCTGGTAACCGCCGCCGATGCCGTTGACCTCGGCGGTCGGCCGGGCCCAGACGCGTTCGAGCGTGGAGTATCCGGCTTCACCGTGGGGCGCGCGCGACTTGGCGGTCCGCAGCCACTCCTCCTCGTCGAAGGGCAGCTCGGCCACGAGCTGCCGCTCGGCGTCGGTCAGTTCGGCGATGCCGTCGTAGAAGCCGGGCACGGTGACGCGCGCGTGGGCGTCGTGCAGCGCCGCGACCAGGCGGGCGACGGCGGTGGCCGGGTTGGGCACGGCGCCGCCGAAGGAGCCGGAGTGGATGTCCTGGTCCGGCCCGTACAGCCGGATCTCGCACTCGGCGAGGCCGCGCATCCCCGTACACACCGTAGGTGTGTTCTGCGACCACATGCCGGTGTCGGAGACGATCACGGCGTCGGCGGCGAGCCGGTCCGCGTGCGCCTCGACGAGGGCGCGGAAGTTCGGCGAACCGGACTCCTCCTCGCCCTCGATCAGCAACTTCAGGTTGACGGCGGGAGCGGTGCGGCCGGTGGCGGCCAGATGCGCGCGGACGCCCAGGGTGTGGAAGAACACCTGGCCCTTGTCGTCCGCCGCGCCACGCCCGTACAGGCGGCCGTCCCGCAGCTCCGGCTCGAACGGCTCGGTGTGCCAGCCGTCCTCGCGCGCGGCGGGCTGCACGTCGTGGTGGCCGTAGACGAGCACGGTGGGCGCCTCGGGGTCGCCGGAGGGCCACTCGGCGTAGACGGCCGGGGCGCCCGGGGTTTCGAGGACCTCGGCGACCGGGAAGCCGGTCTCCTTGAGCTTGGCGGCGAGCCAGTCGGCGCTGCGTCGTACGTCGGCGTCGTGTTCGGGCTGGGCCGACACGGACGGGATCCGCAGCCACTCGGCGAGGTCGTCGAGGAAGGCGGCGCGGTGCTGCTCGATGTACGCGCGTACGGTCGCGTCGACTGCGGTCTGGACGGCGCTGTCCGGGGTCTCGCTCATGCCATTGAGCCTATCCGGCCGCTGGTGGTGGCATGTCCGCCGGTGCCCCGGCCCGGCCCCGCGGGGACGCGAGAGCGGCCGCCTCGCGCGCGTGGCCGTCCTCCGCGCCGCGTTCGCGCGCGTGCTCGCCCTCGCCGAGCAGGATCCGTTCCAGTTCCGCGCGGCCAGGCAGACGGGCCGGACGCACGGTCTCCCCTGTACGTACGTACAGGAAGGCGGCGGTGACGGATGCGAGCGGGACACCGTGCTGCTCGGCCCAGGCGAGGCGGTAGACGGCGAGCTGGAGCGGGTCGCCGGTGGCGCCGCGGCCGGTCTTCCAGTCGACGATCTCGTACGTGTCGGGGGCCTCGCCCGCGTACACCGCGTCGATACGGCCGCGGATCACCCGGCCCGCGAGCGTGAGCTGGACCGGCGCTTCGGTGCGGAGCGGGGTGCGTCGCGCGTACGGGGAGCGCTCGAAGGCCTCCTTGAGGGCGGCCAGATCGCGCTCGTCGGCGATGTCGGCGTCGGTGTCGTCGCCGCCGGGGAGCTCGTCGGGGCCGAGCATGGGCAGCGGCAGCTCCTCGAACCGGGACTCCACCCAGGCGTGGAACCGGGTGCCCCGGCGGGCCGCGGGCTGCGGCGGCTTCGGCATGGGACGGGCCAGGTCCTGGGCGAAACCGTCGGGGTCGGCGGCGAGCCGCAGCAGCTCGGAGGCGGTGAGCGAGGACGGCACGGGGACGTCACGGGTGGCGGCGCGGGAGCGGCGGAGCTCGGTGGTGAGCGCCTCCAGGTCGCGGTCCCAGGAGGCGATGGCGCGGCGCTCCTCGGGGGTGAGCGCGTACGGGGGGTCGGCGTCGGCGCGGCTGTGCTGCACGGGCACGTCGGCGCGCGGGCGGGCCTGCGGCGGGGCCGCGTGAGGTGCGTGGCTGTGTGTGGGGGGCTGCGGTGGGGCCGGGCGCTGGGTCGGGAGGCCGTCCCAGTCGTCCGCCAGGGCGGACAGGTCGTCGAAGGCGCCCGTGCCGTCGTCCGGCGGGAAGTCGAGGTCGGCGAGGTCGTCCGGCGGAAAGGGATCGCCTTCGTAGGCGCCGTCCGCGTGGGCGTCGTCTTCGTAGACGCTGTCCTCGTAGACGTCGCCTTCGTAGGCGCCGTCCACGTACACGTGTTCCTCGTGCGCGAACTCCCGCTCCTCTCGCGCGTAGTGCGAGTCCGCGCCGGTCGTTCCCTCCGCGTCGAGATACGCCAGGACCGTCTCGGCCGCGGCACGCCTGCGTGCCAGGGACGTGGGGTCGAGGGGGAGCGGCCACGCTTGCGTGGCGGCGGACTCGCCCAGGGCGGGGTTCTCGGCGTCCTCGGCCGGTTCGTCGGCCCACACCTCGATCTCGCCGTGGCCGGCCTCACAGTGGGCGTACAGGGCATGCAGGAACTCGGACGGGCCGCGCCTCTTCTTCTGGCTGGGGCCCCACCAGTGACCCGAGCCGAGGAGCAGCGAGCGCGGGCGGGTGAACGTGACGTAGCCCAGGCGCAGTTCTTCCGTGTGCTGGTGCTCCTTCAGCTCCTCCTTGAACGCCTTGAGGCCCTTGGCGTCCCACTCCGGGGTGCCCGGCAGCGTCGGGGCGTCGCCGCGCAGCGCGTGCGGCAGGACCTTGGCCTGGGCGGTCCAGGCGTCGCGCGGCTGGGTGGACGGGAAGGTTCCGGTGACCAGGCCCGGGACGGCGACCACGTCCCACTCAAGTCCTTTGGACTTGTGGGCGGTGAGCACCTTCACCGTGTTCTCGCCGCCGGGCAGGGCGTTGTCCAGGCCCTTCTCGTACTGGGCGGCGGTGCGCAGGAAGCCGAGGAAGGCGAGGAGCGAGGCCTCGCCGTCGAGCGCGGCGAACCCGGCCGCTATGTCGAGGAAGTTGGCGAGGGTCTCGCGGCGGCGGGCCGCCAGCGCGTGCGGCGAGGCGGAGAGCTCGACCTCCAGGCCGGTCACGGTGAGGACGCGGTGGAGTACGTCCATGAGCGGATCGGCGAGCGAGCGGCGCAGATCGCGCAGCTCTGCGGCGAGCCGGGCGAAGCGCACGCGCGCGTCGGCGGAGAACGGCAGCCCGTCGTCCTCGCCGTCGGCCGCCTCCAGGAAGGTGTCGAGGGCGTCGGCGAGGGAGATCACCTCGGCCGGGTCGACGCCTTCGACGGCGTCCGCGAGGCGCTGGTCCAGGTCGTGGGACCCGGCCCTGTCCCGGCTGACCAGACGGCGGGCCCGACGGCCGAGCAGGGCGAGGTCACGGGGGCCGATGCGCCAGCGGGGGCCGGTCAGGACGCGGACGAGCGAGGCGTTGGCGCCCGGGTCCTGAAGAACCTCGCAGACGGCCACCAGGTCGGCGACCTCGGGGAGGTGGAGCAGCCCGGACAGGCCGACGACCTCGACCGGGATGTCGCGCGCGACGAGCGCGCCCTGGATCTGCGGGAAGTCGCCCGCCGTCCGGCACAGGACGGCGATCTCGCCGGGCTCCTTGCCGGTGCGTACGAGATGCGCGAGGGAGTCCGCGAGCCAGTCGATCTCCTCCTGGTGGGTGTCGAGCAGGGCGATGCGCACGGTGCCGTCGCGCTCGGCGCCCGGGGCGGGGCGCAGCGCCTCGACGCCCGCGTGCATCGCGCGCAGGGGGGCGGCCAGCGAGTTGGCGAGGTCCAGGAGGCGGCCGCCGCTGCGGCGGTTCTCGCTGAGCGAGTGGCGGGTGGCGGGGCGGCCGTCCGCGTACGCGAAGTGGCGCGGGAAGTCGTCGAGGTTGGCCACGGAGGCGCCGCGCCAGCCGTAGATGGCCTGGCAGGGGTCGCCGACGGCGGTCACGGCGTGTCCCGTGCCTTCTCCGAACAGGGCGGCGAGCAGACGGCGCTGGGCGACCGAGGTGTCCTGGTACTCGTCGAGCAGCACGACGCGGAACTCGTCGCGCAGGATCGCGCCGACTTCGGGGCGGGTCAGGGCCAGCTCGGCGGAGAGGGCGATCTGGTCACCGAAGTCGAGGAGGTCACGGCTTTTCTTGGCATCCCGGTAACGGACAGTGAGGTCGAGGAGTTCCAGCCTTCCCTCGGCCGCCTCGGGCACCTTGCGCAGATCGGCGTTGCTGAGCTTCGCGCCCTCCAGCGCGCGCAGCAGCTCACGGTCGTACGTCCGCAGCGCGTCCGGTCGTACGAGGTGCTCGGCGAGCTCCGCGTCCAGCGCCAGCAGATCGCTGACCAGGGAGGCGAAGGACTTGGTCAGCGCGGGGTAGGGGCCGGGGGCCTCGCGCAGCACGCGCGCGGCGAGCTGGTAGCGGGTGGCGTCGGCGAGCAGCCGCGAGGTGGGTTCGAGCCCTATGCGCAGGCCGTGGTCGGCGAGGAGCTGGCCCGCGAAGGCGTGGTACGTGGAGATGCGGGGCTCGCCCGGGGGGTTGTCCGGGTCGATCACGTCGGGGTCGGTGATGCCCGCGCGGACCAGGGCCGTACGCACGCGTTCGGCGAGCTCGCCCGCGGCCTTGTTGGTGAAGGTGAGCCCGAGGACCTGCTCGGGGGCGACCTGTCCGGTGCCGACCAGCCAGACCACCCGGGCCGCCATCACGGTGGTCTTCCCGGACCCTGCTCCGGCCACGACGACCTGCGGGGCGGGCGGGGCGGTGATGCACGCCGTCTGCTCCGGGGTGAACGGGATGCCGAGGAGCTCTTTGAGCTCCTCGGGGTCGGTGAGGATGGGCACCCCAGAGAGGCTAACGGGGACCACTGACAACCGTGGTTCCCGTCATGATGCGTGAGGGCTCGTAAGCGGTGGGTTCCGCCGCCAGCGGCGGCCCCCAGCCCCCAGACGTCACTCCAGTACCTGTCGCCCCTCCGGCTGGGCCGAGCACGATGTACGGAACGTGCAGGTCGTGCAGTGCTGGCCCGGGTTCGGGGTGAAGTGTTCGTCCAGGACACGGCCCGCCGCCGTGGCGAGGAGGTCGCCGACCCACTCCCCCGCCAGGGGCTGCTGGGCCTGCACCTTCGGGTACGCCTCGCCGCCCTCCTTCTTGGGCGCGGCCTGGCGCAGATGGACCAGTTCGGCGCCGCCGGGGACCGGGCGCTCGCCCGCGAACGCCTCGTCGACCGCGCCCTCGGCGACCGCCAGCTGGTAGACCGCCAGCTGCGGATGCGCGGCCACCTCGTTGGCGGTGGGCGCCTGCTTGCCGGTCTTGAAGTCGACTACGTAGGCGCGGCCCGCCTCGTCCTGCTCGACCCGGTCCATCGAGCCCCGGATGCGGACCTCGTACTCGCCCGCCTCCAGCGTCACGTCGAAGTCGTGCTCGGTCGCGACCGGGGTGCGGCCGGTGCGGTCCAGGGTGTGCCAGCGCAGGAACCTCTCCAGCGCCACGCGCGCGTTGTTCTTCTCCTGGAGCGACTTCCAGGGCGCGTCGAAGGCGAGCGCGTCCCACACCGAGTCGAGCCGTTCCATCAGTACGGCGAGGTCCGCGGGCGTACGCCCGGAGGCGACCTCGTCGGCGAGCACGTGCACTACGTTGCCGAAGCCCTGCGCGGCGGTGGCGGGCGCGTCCGCCTTCACCTCGCGCCCCAAAAACCATTGCAGCGCACAGGTGTTGGCGAGCTGGTCGAGCGCGCTGCCCGAGAGCACGACCGGGTGGTTGCGGTCGCGCAGGGGAACCTCGGAACGCGTCGGCTCGTTCAACCCCCACCAGCGGTACGGGTGGGCCGCGGGCACCAGCGGCTGGCCCTCGTCGTCGGCGAGGGCGGCGAGGCGGGCGAGGCGGCGGGCGGCGGCGTCCCGCAGCTCGGGCGACGCTTCGGGGTCGACGGTGGTGGCGCGCAGCTCCGCCACCAGTGCGGCGACGGCGAGGGGGCGGCGGGGGCGGCCGGTGACGTCCTTGGGCTCTTGGCCGAGTTCGGCGAGGAAGCGGGAGGGCTGGTCACCATCGTCGGCGGTGGCCTTGACGGCGGTCACGACGACACGGTCGCGCGCGCGGGTGGCGGCGACGTAGAAGAGGCGGCGCTCCTCGGCCAGCAGGGCGCCCGGGGTGAGCGGTTCAGCGAGCCCGTCGCGGCCGATGCGGTCGGCCTCCAGGAGGGAGCCGCGGCGGCGCAGATCGGGCCAGAGCCCTTCCTGGACGCCCGCGACGACGACCAGGCTCCACTCCAGGCCCTTGGAGCGGTGGGCGGTCATCAGGCGTACGGCGTCGGGCCGCGCGGCCCGCCGGGTGAGGGTGTCGGCGGCGATGTCCTGCGCGTCGACCTCCTCCAGGAAGTTGAGCGCGCCCCGGCCGCCGGTGCGCTCCTCGGCGCGCGCGGCGGTGTCGAACAGCGCGCACACCGCGTCGAGATCGCGGTCGGCGTTGCGGCCCGCGGGGCCGCCGCGCAGGGCCGCGCGCTCCAGTCGCTGGGGCCACGGAGTGCCGCTCCACAGCTCCCAGAGGGCCTCGGCCGCGGTGCCGCCGCCCTCCAGGAGCTCACGGGCCTTGCGGAGCAGCGCGCTCAGGCGCTGGGCGCCCCGGGCGTACGCGGGGTCGTGGGCGACGAGCCGCTCGGGCTCGGCGAGCGCGCGCGCGAGGAGGACGTCGGAGGGCGGCGGCACCCTGTTGCCCGCCGCCCGCTCCTCGTCGCGCAGGGCCCGGCCCAGGCGTCGGATGTCGGCGCTGTCCATGCCGCCGAGGGGGGAGGCGAGCAGGTCGAGGGCGGTCTCGGGGTCGAGCCAGGCGGGCGCGGCGGCGCCCTTCGGAGCAGGGGCGTCGGCCTGCGGTGTGCCGTCCTCCGGACCGGGGGCGTCGGCCTGCGGCGCGCCCTCGTCCGGACCAGGAGCGTCAGCCTGCGGCTCGCCCTCCAGGGCGGCGGCCTCGGACACGACGTCGGCGGAAGCCGGTCCCGACTCCCCCACTGCCTGCGGCGGCGAGGACAGCGCCGCAGCAGCCACCGCCCGCAGGGCGGACAGCAGGGGCGTCACGGCGGGCTCATGGCGCAGCGGAACGTCGGTGCCGTCCACCTCGACCGGGACGCCCGCCGAGGTCAGGGCGCGGCGCAGGGCGGGCAGCGCGCGGGTGCCCGCTCGGGTGAGGACCGCGATCTCGTGCCACGGGACGTCCTCCTCCAGGTGGGCGCGGCGGACGATGTCGGCGATGTTCTCCAGCTCGGCGGAGGCCGTCGGGTAGGTGTACGCCTCGACGCGGCCCCCCGCCCGTACCGCCGTCAGCTCGCGGTGGGCCCGTACCTTCTCGGCGGGCAGCCGAGGCAGCGGCATCCGCCGGGTCAGCAGCCGGGTCGCGGTGAGCAGCTCGGCGCCCGAGCGGCGGGACGTCGTCAGGACCTCGACCGGCGCCGGAGCGCCGTCAACGCGCCGAAACGTGTCCGGAAAGTCAAGGATCCCGTTGACGTCGGCGCCCCGGAACGCGTAGATCGACTGGTCCGGGTCGCCGAAGGCGACCAGCGTGCGGCCGTCGCCCGCGAGGGCCCGCAGCAGGCGGACCTGAGCCGGGTCGGTGTCCTGGTACTCGTCCACGAACACGGCGTCGTACGCATCGGCAAGCCAGGTGCCGTGCGGGGCGGAGGAGGAGACGTGGGACGACGGGCCAAAGCGGCCGCCGCGCTCGGCGAGCAGGACGGCCCGGTGGACCAGTTCCGCGTAGTCCAGTACGCCCTGCAGATCGAGGACGTCGAGATATTCGGCCAAGAACCCCGCTGCCGCCCGCCAGTCGGGGCGGCCGGTGCGCCGGGCGAAGTCGGCCAGCGAGTCCGGGCCCAGGCCCAGTTCGCGGCTGCGGGCGAGCACCGCGCGCACCTCGTCGGCGAAGCCGCGCGTGGTCAGGCAGACGCGCAGTTCGTCGGGCCAACGGACGTGGTCCAGGCCCGCCTTCTCCAGGCCGAGGTGGCCGGCCAGCAGATCGCGGACGGCGACGTCCTGTTCGGGGCCGGACAGCAGGCGCAGCGGTTCGGCGAACAGGTCGGCGTCCTGGTGGGCGCGGACCAGGGCGTAGCAGTACGAGTGGAAGGTCGTGGCCTGCGGTCCGCGCGTACCGCCGAGGCGCAGCGCCATCCGGTCGCGCAGTTCGACCGCCGCCTTGCGGCTGAAGGTGAGGACGAGGATCCGCTCGGGGTCGGCACCGGCGGCCACGCGCGCGGCGACCGCCTCGACGAGTGTGGTGGTCTTGCCGGTGCCGGGTCCGGCGAGGACGAGCAGCGGTCCGTGAGCATGGTCAACCACCGCCCGCTGGCGTGCGTCCAGCAAAGGGGGATCCACGGGGCTCGGCGGGGTACGCACCAGTCGGTACGCGCCGGCGGACCGCCGTCGTACCTGCGGGTACGTCGTACGCCCGGTGAAATTGGAGGAGCTCACGTGGATCGCCGGTCCTGGTGGGTGTGCTGGTGGTGACGGTGGGGAAGGTGCCCGTGCCGACCCTCGACGGTACGCCGAAGCGGACCCGTCGTGCGGCCAGTCATCCGTACGGGCCTGTGGTCGCCCCCGCCGGCGCCCGATGGTCGAAGCTGTCAGATATGAGCCGCCCCGCCGCCGACCTCGCGCTCCGCGCCCGCCTCCAGCGGTATGTCCTCGGCACGCCCGGCGCCGTCCCGGCCCACAGCTCCGCCGTCCCGGCTCCCCGCCCCGTCCAGTGCGCCGCCGTCCCAGCGGGCGCGGCGCATGTCGAGGCGCGGCACATGGCCCTCGGCGGACCGGCTCGCCTCGCGCAGCGGGGTGGACTCCTCCCGGTAGTGCCCGAGCGCGCGCAGCTCGTGGCCCGGGAGCAGCGCGCCGTCCGCGCGCACCACACGCCACCACGCCACACCGCCGCCGTACAGCGCCATGACGCGGCCGACCTGGCGGGGCCCGCCCTCGCCGAGCCATTCGGCGACGTCCCCGTACGTCATCACCCGGCCCGGCGGGATCCGCTCGGCGACGTCCAGCACCCGTTCGGCATACTCCGGGAGTTCCGGCAGCTCATCGCTCACCCTGTTCATCCTGCCGTACGCCACCGACAGTGGAGCCGGGAGCAGGCTCCCGGAAACCGCGCGCACTATGGCTGTAGGGCATGTACCGCACCGCGTACGCCCCCTCGACGCACCCTGATGCCCCCCTGGGGGGCCTGGTCATGCCACCATCATCCGGGCGGTGACCGGTGATACGAGAGCACGAAGACCGGACGGAAGACCAGACCGGCGAGACAGCGGACCACGACACAGCGGACCAGACGGCGAAGGAGCGGGGCGTGCAGCCACCCGAAGCGGCGGCCAGCAGCACCCCGGAGGCGGGGGCGCGCCCCGACGTACCCGCGTCCGGCGCCGAGTCCGTGCCCGCGGCCGGTGCGACGGCTCCCCGGCATCCGGCGGGCGCGACGGCCGCCTCGGCGGGCGCGGCGAGCGCGCAGAAGGGCGCCGACCTCGACGGCTGTGAGGCCACCGCCTCCATCGACCGTGTCTCCGTGGACGAGCCGCTGCTCCCCGCGCGCGTGCACCGCCCCTCCGACCTCGTGCGGCTGATCAGCGGCATCCTCGCCATCGCGATCGTCCTCACCATCGCCGCGATCGCCCACCACACCACGTCCGGCCTTGAGCAGGACATCAGCAAGGGCTCGGACCAGGCACCGGACGTGCTGATCCGGCTGGCCGGGCTGGTGTCCTCCATCGCCGTGCTGATCCTGCCGGTCGGCTTCGCCATCGAGCGGCTGATCAAACGCGACGGGCTGCGCATCGCGGACGGTGTGCTGGCGGCGGTCCTCGCCCACGGGGTCGCCCTCGCGACCGACCTGTGGGTGGCCAGGTCGGCGCCGGAGTCGATCACCGACGCGCTCACCCAGCCGTCCGGCGCGGGCGGGCTCACCGACCCTGTGCACGGCTATCTCGCGCCGGTCATCGCCTATATGACGGCCGTCGGCATGGCCCGCAGACCCCGCTGGCGAGTCGCCCTGTGGGCGGTTCTGCTGCTCAACTCGTTCGCCGTCCTCGTCGGCGGCCAGACGACCCCGTTCTCGATCCTGGTCACGGTCCTGATCGGCTGGACCGTCGCGTACGGAACGCTGTACGCGGTCGGGTCGCCGAACGTCCGGCCCACCGGCCAGACGCTGCTCGCCGGGCTGCGCAACGTCGGCTTCCGGCCGCTCACCGCGATGCGCGCGGAGGATGTGCCGGACTCCATGGAGCAGGGCGACCGGGGCCGCCGCTACTTCGTCACGCTGGAGGACGCGCCGCCGCTCGACGTCACCGTCGTCGACCGCGAACAGCAGGCGCAGGGCTTCTTCTACCGGGTGTGGCGCCGGCTAACGCTGCGGTCCATCAGCACCCGCCGTTCCATCCAGTCGCTGCGCCAGGCCCTGGAGCAGGAGGCGCTGCTCGCGTACGCGGCGATCGCCGCCGGGGCCAACGCGCCGAAGCTCATCGCCACCTCCGAGCTCGGCCCGGACGCCGTGATGCTCGTGTACGAGCACACCGGCGGCCGCTCCCTGGACTCGCTCGGCGACGAGGAGATCACCGACGAGCTGATGCGCAGCGCCTGGCGCCAGGTGCGGGCGCTGAAGTCGCGGCGCATCGCGCACCGCAGGCTCGCGGGAGACGCGATTCTGGTGGATCGTTCCGGCACCGTGATCCTGACGGATCTGCGCGGCGGCGAGATCGCGGCCGGTGATGTGGTGCTGCGGATGGACATCGCCCAGCTCCTGGTCACCCTGGGGCTGCGGGTCGGCGCCGAGCGGGCGGTGGCCGCCGCCGTGGACGTGCTCGGCCCCGACACCGTCGCCGACAGCCTCCCGCTGCTCCAGCCGATCGCGCTGAGCCGCTCCACGCGCGCGACGCTGCGCAAGCTGGCGCGCGAGCAGGCGCAGCGCGAGCGCGAGGCCGTCATCGAGGCGTCCCTCGCGGCCAAGGAGGTGCGGGTCGCCGAGGCCGCCGCTTCCCGGCAGCGCGACGCCGAGGCGGCGAACGGCACGGAGGCGGGTGTCACGGGCGCGACGGCCGTCGGCGCGGACGACGAGCGCAAGGCGGGACGGGCCGAGAGCAAGGCCGTGCGCGCAGAGAAGAAGGCCGAGAAGGAGGCCATCGACGAGGCGCTGGAGAACGCGCGCGAGGACGACCTGCTCACCCAGATCCGCCGTCAGGTGCTGCTGATCCGCCCGCAGGCGCCGGTGGAGCCGGTGCGGCTCGAACGCATCAAGGTGAAGACGCTGCTGACGTTCGTCGCCGGTGCGATCGCCGCGTACTACCTGCTGGTGCAGATCACCCACATCCAGTTCGGCGAGCTCGTCGCGAACGCGCAGTGGGGCTGGGTGGCGGCCGCCGTGCTCTTCTCGGCGCTCTCCTATCCGGCGGCAGCGGCGAGCCTGCTGGGCTTCGTCCCCGAGAAGGTGCCGTTCAGGCGGGCCGTGATCGCCCAGGTCGCGG
Organism: Streptomyces sp. CBMA152; assembly: GCF_014596475.1. Classification (GTDB taxonomy): domain Bacteria; phylum Actinomycetota; class Actinomycetes; order Streptomycetales; family Streptomycetaceae; genus Streptomyces. The sequence goes on from NZ_MECJ01000028.1 coordinate 75,895, forward strand.
GGTCGTTCGTGAAGCTCGTCGCCCCCGCCGCCGTCGGCGGTGTCGCGCTCAACACGCGGTTCCTCCAGCGCGCGGGGGTGCGGCCGGGGCTCGCGGTGGCCAGTGTGGGCGCCTCCCAGCTGTTCGGGCTGGCTTCGCACATCTCGCTGCTGCTCGTCTTCGGCTATGTGACGGGCACCGAGAAGACGCCCGACCTGTCGCCCTCCCGCACGGTCATCGCGGGTCTGCTGACGGCAGCCGTGCTGATCCTGGTGGTGACCGCCATCCCCTTCCTGCGGAAGTTCGTCGTCACCCGGGTCCGCTCGCTCTTCGCCGGTGTCGTGCCGCGCATGCTCGATGTGCTCCAGCGTCCGCAGAAGCTGCTCACCGGCATCGGCGGGATACTGCTGATCACCGGCACCTTCGTGATGTGCCTCGACGCGTCGATCCGGGCCTTCGGCTCCGGCTCCAACACCCTCAGCTACGCGAGCGTGGCGGTGGTCTTCCTGACCGCCAACGCGCTGGGGTCGGCCGCGCCCACGCCGGGCGGTGTCGGCGCGGTGGAGCTGGCTCTGTCCACGGCGCTGACCTTCGCGGGCCTGCCGGCCGAGACAGCGGCCTCGGCCGTGCTGCTCTACCGGCTGCTCACCTTCTGGCTGCCGGTGCTCCCGGGGTGGCTGTGCTTCAACTACCTGACGCGCAGGGGCGAGCTCTGAGATCCTGCCGTGCGTCGGGGCGCAGGCGGGGGTTCAAAGACAGGCTCTGGGGTGAAGGGCGGGCGTGCGCGACCCTCGCGTGCGCCCGATGGCCACCCGCATGGCCTGCGGATGCGCGCGGGTCCCGGCCGACGGGCCCACGATGGAGAGCATGGAGAACTCCGCCGCTCTGCGTGCCGCCTCTCTCGCCACCGCCACCGCCGTCGTCCTGCTGGCCGCCACCGGCTGCTCCAGCGGCGGGACCAAGGAGTCGTCCCCGGCCAAGCCGTCGAAGCTCGCCTCCCAGAAGCTGAGCTGGAAGAAGTGCGCCGCGCCCTCCCAGGCGGAGGGCAGCGGGGACGCGCCCTCGCCGCCGCCCGGCGGGGGTCAGTGGAAGTGCGCCACCCTGCGTGTGCCGCTCGACTACGACAAGCCCGCCGCCGGGACGATCGAGCTCGCCCTCATCCGGGCCGAGGCCACCCAGAAGGACAAGCGCATCGGGTCGCTGATCTTCAACTTCGGCGGTCCCGGCGGCTCCGGGGTGACCACCCTGCCCGCCGCCGCGAGCGACTACGAGAAGCTCAGGACCCGCTACGACCTGGTGAGCTTCGACCCGCGCGGCGTCGGCTCCAGCGCGCCCGTGGAGTGCGAGAGCGACAGCCAGCTCGACCGCTACTTCGCCCAGGACTCCACACCCGACGACGCGGCCGAGGAGAAGAGCCTCGTCGACAACGCGAAGGCGTTCGCCGCGACCTGCCAGACCAACTCGGGGCGGGTCCTGCCCCATGTCGGCACCACCAGCGCCGCGCGCGACATGGACCTGATGCGCCAGGTCCTGGGCGACGACAAGCTGTACTACTTCGGCATCTCCTACGGGACCGAACTGGGCGGCGTGTACGCCCACTTGTTCTCGAAGAACGTCGGCCGGGCCGTCTTCGACGCCGTCGTCGACCCCACCAGCACCGCCGAGCAGGGCGCGCTCGGCCAGGCCAAGGGCTTCCAGCTCGCCCTCGACAACTTCGCCCAGGACTGCGTGAACCGGGGCGACAAGTGCCGGCTCAAAGGGGCCACCGTGAAGGAGGTCGAGGCGGGCATCGTCAAGCTCCTCGCCGACCTCGACAAGCAGCCCATCCCGGGCAGCGGCCCCCGGCTGCTCACCCAGACCGAGGCGACCAACGGCATCGCCCAGTCCCTCTACTCCAAGGAGTACTGGCAGCTGCTCGAACAGGGCGTGGACGACGCGGAGGGCGGGGACGGCGCCCTCCTGCTCGCCCTGTCGGACGCGATGAACGGCAGGGCCAAGGACGGCACGTACAGCAACATCCAGGCCGCCAACACGGCCGTCAACTGTGCTGATTTCAAGGATCGTTACTCACTGGACCAAACGAAGGCCAAGCTGCCGGAGTTCCGCAAGGCGTCGGAGGTTTTCGGTGACTTCCTCGGCTGGGGTCTCATGGGCTGCACCTCCTGGCCGGTGCCGGGTCAGTGGAGCACCCCGGACGTGAGCGCACCGGGCGCGGCGCCGATCGTCGTCATCGGCAACACCGGCGACCCGGCCACGCCGTACGCGGGCGCCCAGCACATGGTCGAGAAGCTCGGCCCGGGCGTCGGCGTGGAGCTGACGTACAAGGGGCAGGGCCACGGCTCGTACAACAGCAAGAACACATGCGTGCAGGATGCGGTGAACACCTATCTGCTGGACGGCAAGGTCCCGGCGGCCGGGACCGTCTGCTCCTAGCAGGGCGGTCGGCGAGCCTCGTCAGGCCTGGGCGCGCTTCAGGGTGCGCAGGATCAGCCACTGGTCGCCCCAGGCCATCGCCGTGCCCAGCACCGCCATCACGATGCCGATGACCAGGCTGCCGCTCTCCGCGCCCATCGCGAGGCCCGCGAGGCTCAGGCCGAAGCGGACCGCGAAGCGGATGACGAGCAGGCCGAGGGCGAGCAGGCGGGTGCGCTTGTTCTTCCAGAGCGCCTTCATGTAGCGCATCCGGGCCCGCAGCACGGTGAGCGTGAGGACGATGTTCACGGCGGCCACGACCGGGATCAGCCAGTAGACCACCGGGTAGGCGCGGGCGATGTCGAAGACTCCGGCGAAGCAGCCGACCAGCGGGAAGTACCAGGTGGGCAGGCCCTTGATCTCCGGCTGCGCCGCGCTTGCGGCCTGCGCCTCGGTCTCCGCCTGCGCCTCGGTTCCGACCGTGCGGACCTGGTTCTCGATTGCCACCGTGCTCATCACAGTGCCCCCTTCGCTCACGCTCTCTCGCTGACAAGAAAGAGCTTCGCTCAGGGGGCACTGTGCCCGGCAGAGAGAACCGTCCCGGGTCCCGCAGGACAAATGTCCTGGTCGCCCGGGGAACGGTCGTCGGGGTTAGTAGACGGGCTTCTCCGGCTCGATCTGGTGGACCCAGCCGATGACACCGCCGCCCACGTGGACCGCGTCCGCGAAGCCCGCGGACTTCAGGACGGCCAGCACCTCGGCCGAGCGGACACCGGTCTTGCAGTGGAGCACGATGCGCTTGTCCTGCGGGAGGTCCTTCAGGGCGTTGCCCATCAGGAACTCGTTCTTCGGGATCAGCTTGGCGCCCGGGATGGAGACGATCTCGTACTCGTTCGGCTCGCGGACGTCGATGATCTCGATCTTCTCGTCGGCGTCGATCCACTCCTTGAGCTGCTTGGGAGTGATCGTCGAGCCGAGCGCCGCCTCCTGGGCCTCCTCGGAGACGACGCCGCAGAAGGCCTCGTAGTCGATGAGCTCGGTGACGGTGGGGTTCTCGCCGCAGACCGCGCAGTTCGGGTCCTTGCGGACCTTGACCTGGCGGTACTGCATCTCCAGGGCGTCGTAGATCATCAGGCGGCCGACCAGCGCGTCGCCGACGCCGGTGAGGACCTTGATCGCCTCGGTGACCTGGATGGAGCCGATGGACGCGCAGAGCACGCCCAGAACGCCGCCCTCGGCGCAGGAAGGGACCATGCCCGGCGGCGGGGGCTCCGGGTAGAGGCAGCGGTAGCAGGGGCCGTGCTCGGACCAGAAGACCGAGGCCTGGCCGTCGAAGCGGTAGATCGAGCCCCACACATACGGCTTGTCGAGCAGCACGCACGCGTCGTTGACGAGGTACCGCGTGGCGAAGTTGTCCGTGCCGTCGACGATCAGGTCGTACTGGCTGAAGATGTCCATCACGTTCTCGGCTTCGAGCCGCTCTTCGTGCAGGACGACGTTCACGTACGGGTTGATGCCGAGCACCGAGTCCTTGGCGGACTCCGCCTTGGAGCGGCCGATGTCGGCCTGGCTGTGGATGATCTGGCGCTGCAGGTTCGACTCGTCGACCTCGTCGAACTCCACGATGCCGAGCGTGCCGACACCGGCGGCGGCCAGGTACATCAGGGCCGGCGAGCCGAGGCCGCCGGCGCCCACGCAGAGCACCTTGGCGTTCTTCAGCCGCTTCTGGCCGTCCATCCCGACATCCGGGATGATCAGGTGGCGCGAGTACCTGCGGACCTCGTCTACGGTGAGCTCGGCAGCCGGCTCTACCAGGGGTGGCAGCGACACGTGAACCTCTATTACGCAGTCGGTCGGTATGTCAGTACGGTTGTTCTCCCCGTAACACTGCCACGCTGCTTCTCATTCCGAGATACCCGGTCCGATCCGCGAGACGATTTCGTCCCAGTAGCCGGGCAGTGTCTCGAATGGGTCGATCTGTCCCCCTCGGTCGCCGCGGTCGGTGAAGTAGATCGTTCCCGCGCCCTGCCAGCGGGCGATGCGCAGGGCCTCTTCGAGGTGGGTACGGGGCACTCCGTGGACGAAGTGGCAGAACCTCTCCGGCGGGTAGTCGGCGGTCCACTCGGCGACCTGCGACCACCGGTACTCGCTCCACGGCCCGGTGAAGGTGACCAACTGGTCGGCGCTCTCCACGTAACCGGGATACGGGTGGGTGCCCTGACCGAGGACCAGGTGGGCGCCGTCGCACAGGGCCCGCAGGGCCGACACCGTGCGCCGCACCTCGGGCAGCGCGTCCCGGTCCGTGGGACAGCGGTCCAGAAGGAAGCCGTCGACGCGGTACCAGTCGAGGAAGCGGTGCGCGTCGGAGATCTGCTCGCCGAAGGAGCGGGTGCCGTACGCGGTGTCGAGGTGACCGAGCACCCGCACGCCCGCGTTGCGGAGCTTCCCGGCGGCCTCCAGGCAGTGCGGGTCGGGGCGGGTGCCGGGGCCGTCGGCGACGTTCAGGACGGCCCAGTGCAGCGGGGTGCCGGGGCGGGTCAGCTCGGCCCACTCGACCGGTGCGACCAGCGGGTGGGCACAGCCGGGGACGCCGAAGCCGAGCCTGCCCGAGGTCGCCGCGCACAGGGCGCCGGTGGTGGTCAGATGCGGCACGCCGCCTCCATCCAGATGTCCGCCAGGGACTCCTCCAGGTTGATCCGCGGCCGCCAGCCGAGCCGGTCGCGCGCGGTGCGGACGTCCGCCTGCTGCCAGCTGCCGCAGCCGTCGGGGTACGGGGCCGGGGAGGCGGCCAGGTGCTCCAGGACCGCGTCGGCGGACGGGCGGGGGGCACCGATGACGCCCGGCCGCAGCCCGGACGGGCCGTCCAGTTCGTGCAGCGCGCCGCCGTATCCGGCGACCCTGGCCAGTACGGCGGCCGCGTCGCGCAGCTTCACCGAGCGGCCGGTGCCGATGTTGACGACGCCCTGGGCGGCGGAGAGCGAGGCGGCGTGCACCGCGCGCGCGACATCGCGTACGTCGACGAAGTCGCGCTGCACCCCGAGGCCGCCCAGCTTGAGCTCACCGTCGCCGGACTGCATGGCGCGGCGCATCGCCTCCGCGAGCCGCCCGAGCGGGGACCCGGCGGGGGTGCCGGGGCCGACCGGTGAGAAGACCCGCAGCACGATGGCGTCCAGGCCGGAGCCGAGGACGAGCTCGGTGCCGGCGAGCTTGCTCACGCCGTACGGGCCGCCGGGGCGCGGCACCGCGTCCTCGGCGGTGGACGAGCCCGGCTGCGAGGGGCCGTACTCGGAGGCGCAGCCCAGCTGGACGAGCCGGGCGCCGCAGCCGCTGCGGCGCAGGGCCTCGCAGACGGTGGCGACGGCGACGGTGTTGTGCCGGGTCAGTTCGCGGGCGCCGCCCCGGGTGGCTCCGGCGCAGTTGATGACGACCCCGGGGTGGACGGCGTCCAGGAAGCGGGTGAGGGCTCCCGGGCTGCCGGAGGCGAGGTCGAACCGTACGTCGGCGTCGTCGCCGCGCCCGAGCGCGGTGAGCTGGACGGCCGGGTCGGCGAGCAGGCGGTCGGCGACGAAACGGCCCAGATATCCGTTGGCACCGAGCAGTAGCACCCTCATCGCGCGGCCTTTCCGTGCGGGCGGCAGGAGGCCGGGGGCAGGGCGGTCATGTGTCTCTTTCTCCTTCGGGCGTCAGTGCGCGTCGATGCGTGTAGTGCGGGTCAGAGGGTCGGTGGGCGTTCCGCGTGGGCCGACGCGCGGGCGAGGACCGCGGTGGCCCGGACGAGCAGGGCGAGGGCCGCGACGGCACACAGCGCCGCCGGAACGGTTGCGGCGCCGCCCGCCGCCACGGCGGCGGAGATGGGCCGGGCGAGCAAGCCGCAGCCCGGCAGGCGTCCGGCGAGCACGAGGGCGAGGGCGGTCGCCTCCGCGCACGCGGCCGCCCGCAGCCCGGCGACGGCCGTGGTGGCGAAGCCGTGCAGGGCGAGCAGCCGGGCCAGGAAGAGCAGGGCGCCGGGCGCGACGGCGGACGCGAACGAGCCGTGTCCGTACGCGAGTTGGGCGATCAGCAGGACCAAGGTGAGGGCGAGGAGGAAGAGGGCGACCGCGCCGAGCAGCAGCGGGCGGGAGCGGGCGGCGAACTCGTCCAGGCCGCGGCTGGTGGCGAGGGAGCGGCGGGCCCGTACGGCGAAGAGGCGGGCGCACCAGGTGGCGGGCGCGACGGCCAGCGTCAGGCCGACGGCGGCGGCCGGGTCGGTGGCCCAGCCGTGCCCCGGCGCACCGGACGGGCCGCCGGCGAGCAGCGCGTCGAGGAGTCCGTCGCCGACGACGGCGTACACGGCGAGCCAGAGCGCCCAGGGGAGCCCGGTGCCGCGCCCGGCCCGCAGCGCGCCGCGCCGCACGGTGTACGCGAGGGCGGCGCCGACCACGGCGGTCCCGGCGGCCACTACGGAGAGCCGCACATGGCCGACGGTGAGGCGGGCGGCCGTCACGGACAGGGCGCACAGGGCACCGGGCAGCAGCGAGCGCAGCACCCGAAGGGTCCGCCCGCCGGGCTGGGGCGCGAACTCCACGTCGCCGCCCGGTGGTTCGGTGCCGCGCGGCACGCGCGCGTAGAGCTCCTCGGCGAGCGAGAACACATCGCGGTGCCGGAAGCGGGCGGCGGTCCGGTCGGTCATCCCGTGCGCCTCCAGACCGGCCGCGATCTCCAGCGGGTCGACGGCCCGCTCGCAGAGTTCGCGGTGGCGGTGCATGAGGGCCTTGACGGGGTCGGCGGGGCCGCGCCGGGTGCGGGGCTTCGCGGGCGGCGCGGGGCGGTCGGGCTCGGCCGGTGCGGATGATCCGGATGGTTCGGCCGATCCGGGTGGGCCGGATGTTTCGGCCGGTGCGGATGACTTGGCCGATTCGGGTGACTCCGCCGGTTCGGCGGGCGGTGCCGCCGGGGCCTCTTCGGTCGGCGCATCCGCAGGCGACGGCTCCGTCGCCCGCCAGGGCGAACCCGCCGCCGGGAGAAGGGAGTTGGAGACGCGTGCCGGTGTGCGGGGCCGGCGGGGGCCGGTGCTGCGCTTCGGGGGCGGGTCGTTGAGCAGGGCCTCCGAGCGGATGTCCCAGGCCCCGGCGCTCTCCGGGGCGCGCGGGATGTCGCTGTCGGCGGGACCGTCCGCCGGGCGGGTCGTGGGGGGAATGGTCATCGAGTCGCCTCCTCGGCGCGGGCGGAGCCGGAGCGGCCGATGTCGGACGAGGGCGAGGAGAGGGGCGGCGGGGAGTGCGGCGGACGGACCTCCGCGCGGCCGGCGTCGGGGTCGGAGTCGGGGTCGGAGTCGGGGGCGGTCGGACCCGGAACGTTCGGGTCAGAGTCTCCGGGTGTGGGGCGGGAGAGGCCAGAGTGCCAAGTAGCGGAGTGGCTGGATCCGTTGCGGCTGTCGGAGTCGGCCGGGAGCGTCGACCCGGCGGCCACGGCCGAGTCCCGGTCCACGTCCCCGAGGGTGTCGCGTACCGCACCCGCGCCGGGCGTCCTCCTCGCGCGCGTACCCGGGTCCGCCCAGCTCGGGGCGTGCCCGGCGGCCGGGCCGGTGGTGCCCGACGCGGCCCAGTTGCCGGGGACATGGGCCTCGGCGGGATGCGCGAACGGCACCGGGTCGGCGCTGTCGTCGAGCTCTTCGCGGCGGACCGGGCAGTGCGACATCAGCTCCAGGTAAATGCCGCGAAATGCCGCGAGGTTCTGCTCGACCGTGAAGAGTTCGAGCGCGCGGGCGCGGGCGGCGGCGCCGAGCCGTTCGCGCCGTTCCGGGTCGCGCAGCAGCGCCACGCACGCGTCCGCGAGCGCGCGGGGGTTGCGCGGCGGCACCACGAGCCCGGTGCCGCCGATCACTTCGACCACCGCGCCCGCGTCCGTGGAGACCGTGGCCCGGCCACAGAACATCGCCTCGACCAGGCTGATCGGGAAGCCCTCGACGACGCTGGAGAGGACGACGACGCTGCCGGAGGCGTACGCGTCGGCCAGGTCCGGGGCCTCCGGGCCGCCGATCTCCTCGAAGGAGACGGGGTTGTCGCCGACCGCGTGCGCGTCGGCCGCCTCGTCGGGGAAGAGCTGGGCCGCGAGGGCGCGGCAGTGGGCGAGGTAGGCGGCCGATTCGGGAGACAGCCCGCCGGACCCCGCACCCGCGCCGTATCCGTGCGGCGAGGCGTACCCATGGGCGGCGCTGTACGAAGCCGCGCTGTACGGAGCCGGGCCGAAGGCGCCGCTCCCCTGCGCACCCACATCGTACGAGGCCGTACCGGACTCGCCGGACCCCACCGCCCCGGACACCGCCCCCGCACCCGCGTAGAAAATCCGCAGGCGGGCGTCCGGCTCCTTGCGGCGGACCTCGGTGAAGGCGTGGAGCAGGGCGATGAGGTCCTTGGTGGGGTCGACGCGGCCGACCCAGACCAGCGTGCCGGGGTCGCCGCCGGACGGGCCCTCGCCGACCGCCTGGAAGCGGTCGGCGGCCATCCCCGGGTACACCGTGCGCAGCTTCACGCGGTCCGCGCCGCACTTCTCCTGCCAGCGGCGGGTGTGGGTGTTGCCGGGGGTGATGAGCGCGGCCCGGTCGTACACCTCGGCCGCGAGCCGCCGGTGGAAGGCGGCCAGCAGCGCCCGTACGGGGACGCGCGCCTCGCGGGCCGCGAGGTACTGCCGGCGCAGTTGGACGCCGTACTCGGTGACCAGCAGCGGAACCCCGAAGAAGCGTTTGGCCAGCAGACCGGGGAGGGCGGCGGAGCCACCGCCCGCCGCATGGCAGAGGTCGACGTCGCCGAGGCTCGCCGCGTCGTACCAGTCGAGCGAGAGCGGCCGCAGGGCGCGCTCCAGGAGGTCGGCGAAGGCGAGGTAGTCGGGGACGCGTGCGGCCTGCACGGCGCGGCTCGCGCCGGGTGCGCGGCAGGCGGCCTCCAGGACGCGCACGGCCGTCTCGGAGCGCAGCGCGGTGTGCAGCCCGCCGCACTCCCGGGCGAGGTCGGCGAGCCCGTACAGCCCCTCGGCGAACCGCGACGCGCCGGTCACGGGGACGGAAGGCGCCTCGGCCCCGGCCGCGTCCGCACCGGGGCCCGCCACGCCGAACACCCCGCCCCCGCCCGCCGCGAGCCCGAACTCGCCGAAGGTGCGGGCCGCGTCGGCCGCGAGCCCGGCCGCAGCGCTGCGGCCCCGCGTGCCCTGTGCGGAGGGCGCACCGGGGCTCGTCCCGACCCCGTCCCCGCAGATCGCCCCCGCCAGCTCCCGGAAGCACCCCGCGAAGCGGGTGCGTTCGCGGCGGCCGTAACCACGCCGGTCGAAGCGGGGGTTGGCGCACTCCTCCGGGGCCCACAGCGGGGCCGTGCGCACCCTGCGGACGTGGGGCGGCAGGGCCACCCAGCCGCGTTCCTCCTGGGCCGCCGTGCGGCTCAGCGCGTATATGTCGAACTCGTGCCGCGCGAGCCCGCGCACAAGCCGGTCGCACCACAGCCTGGACTCGCCGGTCGTGTACGGATATCCACCGTCCGTGAGCAGTCCGATCCGCATGCAACGCACCCCCGATCTCCCTTGTGGGCGGCCGCCGTTGCCTCGGCGACTCGCAGCGGGAAGAACGTAAGCGGATACGACGGTGGCGCGATGGACGGTTGTCCATCGCGCCACCGGAAGGGGTGAATGCACGTAACTTTCCCACCCCGGTAGCGTTTTGTCGCGCTACGGGGCGGGAGAGTCACCCAGCGTCAGGCCGCGGCCAGTTCATCGCGGTTCTGCTCGCGCAGCTGGTCGCGCAGCTCCTTGCGGGCCGCGCGGCGCACCGCCGCGAGCACCGGGTCGACGGTGGGGACGGCGGCGAGCAGCTGCCGGGTGTACGGGTCCTGGGGCGAGCCGTAGACCTCGTCCACCGCGCCCTCCTCCACGATCCGGCCCTGGCGCATCACCGCGACCCGGTCGCTGACCTGGCGTACGACGGCGAGGTCGTGCGCGATGAAGACGAGCCCGAGCCCGAGTTCGCGCTGCAACTCGGCGAGCAGCTCGGTGACATGGGCCTGCGTCGTCACATCGAGCGCGGACACCGGCTCGTCGCAGACGATCAGCTGCGGCTCGGCCGCGAGCGCCCGCGCGATGCCGACCCGCTGGCGCTGGCCGCCGCTGAACTCGTGCGGGTAGCGGTCGTAGCGGTCCGGGTCGAGGCCGACCCGCTCCAGGAGCTCGCCCACGCGCGCGCGGATGCGCTTGTCGTCCCGTACGCCCGAGGCCCGCAGCGGGTCGGCGACCGACTCGCCGATCGAGCGCCTGGGGTTGAGGGAGGCGACCGGGTCCTGGAAGACCATCTGGACGGCCGTGCCCTCGCGGCGGATGGTGCCCGACGTGGTGTCGAGCAGGCCCACCAGCATCCGGCCGAGTGTCGTCTTGCCGCTGCCACTCTCGCCGACCACGCCCAGCGTCTCGCCGCGCCGCACGGTGAGCGAGACACCGTCGACGGCGGTGAACGACGACTTGCCGCGGCCGAAGACCTTGCGCAGGTCGACGGCTTCGAGCAGCGGCTCACCGGCGGGCTCGCCTGCCGCCTTCGGCGCGTCCAGGCGCGGCACGGCCGAAAGGAGCTCCTTGGTGTACGCGGCCTTGGGCGCGCCCAGTACCTCGCGCACCGGCCCGCGTTCGACCGCGCGCCCCTGCCGCATCACCAGGACGTCGTCGACGCTCTCCGCCGCGACGCCCACGTCATGGGTGACGAGCAGCAGGCCCATCCCGGTCTCGTGGCGCAGCCCGTGCAGCAGGTCGAGGATCTGGGCCTGGACGGTGACGTCCAGGGCGGTGGTCGGCTCGTCGGCGATGAGCAGCTTCGGCTCGCAGGCCAGCGCCATCGCGATGAGCGCGCGCTGGCGCATGCCGCCGGAGAACTCGTGCGGGCGCGAGCGCGCCTTGCGGGCCGCGTCCGGGATGCCGACGCGGTCGAGCACGTCGACGGCACGCGCGCGTGCCGCCTTGCGTGAGCCGCCCCGGTGCACCCGGTACACCTCGGCGATCTGGTCGCCGATCGCGTAGTACGGGTCGAGGGAGGAGAGCGGGTCCTGGAAGACCATCGCGGCCACTCCCCCGCGCAGCCGCCGCAGTTCGGCGTCCGACGCCTCGTGGACATCGGTTCCGGCCACCTTGACGCTGCCCTCGACGACGGCGCCGGTGCCCCGGTGCAGTCCGAGCAGCGCGTACGCGGACGCGCTCTTGCCGGAGCCGGACTCGCCGACCACACCGAGCGCGGCGCCGGGCGCCAGGCTGAAGGAGAGCCCGTCCACGGCCCGCGTCTCGCCGAAGGAGATGCCGAGATCGACGACCTCCACCAGGGGCTCGGTCATGACAGCACCACCCGTCGGTCCGCCACCGCGTACAGCGCGTCCGCGACGGCATTGGCCAGTACCACGAAGAACCCGGTCGTCATCACGACGCCGACCACGATGGGCAGGTCGACCTGGCGGACCGAGTCCACCAGGAGCTTGCCGATGCCCTGGATGCCGAAGAGCGACTCGGTGAGCACCGCACCGCCGAACATCGAGCCCGCGTCCAGCGCGCTCAGCGCGATGACGGGGGCCAGGGCGCCGCGCAGCGCGTGCTTGCCGACGATGGCCCGCTCGGTCACTCCGTACGCGCGGAAGGTGCGCACATGGTCCTCGGCCAGCGTCTCCAGCATCGAACTGCGCACCAGGCGGGCGTACTTGGCGCTCTCGATCAGCGCCAGCGAGATCCACGGCAGCAGCAGCCCCCAGAACCACTGCTCCGGGTTGTCGGAGAACGGGGTGTACTGCGGGAACGGCAGCCAGGCCAGCGTCGAGCAGAAGACGATGATCAGGACCAGGCCGACCACGAAGACCGGCGTGGAGAAGCCGACCAGGGTGAGCCCGGTCAGTACGCGCTCGACGGCCGAGCCGCGCTTCCACGCGGAGAGCAGCCCGGTGCCGACGCCGAGGACGATCCACAGGACGAACGCCCCGATCACCAGCGACCCGGTGACCGGCAGCTTGTTCAGCAGGATGTCGGTGACCGGCGAGTCCTGGCGGTACGACAGTCCCAGGCACGGCGCGTCGCAGTGGACGACGCCGATGCCGGAGGAGAAGTCGCGGCCGACGAACAGGCCCTCAAGGAAGTGCCAGTACTGCACGTAGAGCGGATCGCCGAGCTGGAGGCGGTCGTGCACCTGGGCGACCTGCGCCGGGGAGCAGCGCTCGCCGCAGACGATCTGGGCGACGTTGCCGGGAGCGGCGTAGAAGACGAGGTAGACGACGACGGACAGGGCCAGCAGTACGAAGACCGCGCCGCCGATCCGCCGCAGCAGGAAGCCGGTCACTTCGCGGCCTCCTTACGGGACTTGACGCCGACCTTGAGCCGGGAGGCGGCCCTGGGGTCGAGCGCGGTGCGCACGCCTTCGCCGACGACGGTCAGCGAGAGCACCGTCACGAACAGGAAAGCGGCCGGCAGCAGCAGATACGTGGGCGCCGACTGGTACCAGGTGTTGGCCTCGGTGAGCATCTGCCCCCACGACGGGGTGGGCGGCTTGATACCGACGCCGAGGAACGACAGGGCCGCCTCGATCGAGACGTTGGCGGGCACCAGGAGCACGCCGTACGTGATGACGGGCGCCGCGAGGGCGGGCAGCAGCTCGCGCCGGGCGATGGCGAGGCGGCCCCAGCCGCTGAGCCGGGCCGCCGAGACATAGTCGAGCGACTTGAGGGCGAGGGCGGAGGAGCGCACGATCTTGGAGGTGCCGGACCAGCCGACGACCGCGATGACCAGGGTGATCAGCACCGGGCGCGGCACCGAGTCCGGGACGACGGCGATCAGGCCGAGCCCGATGACGAGCAGGGGCAGCGCGACGACGACATCGGTGAAACGGCTGATGACCTGGTCGGCCCAGCGCCCGCCGAGCGCGGCGAGCAGGCCGAGGCTCACGCCGATGAACACCTGGAAGACGGTGGCGATGAAGGCGATCCCGAGCGAGACCCGGGCCCCGTACACGAGTCGCGCGAACAGATCGCGGCCGGTCTGGGGCTCGACGCCGAGCCAGTGCTCGGCGCTGATCCCGCCGAAGGAGCCCTTGGGCACACCGCCGGCCGCCGAGTCGACGAGACCCGGGTGGTACGTGTTGGGGTCCTGCCCCTCCAGGGCGGTGAGCAGGGGCGCGGCGAGCGCCACGAGGACGAGCAGCGCGAAGACGACGGCGGCGACGGTCACGGCACGCTGGGCGCGCAGCCGTCGCCAGAACTGACGGGCCCCGGAAGCGGGAGCGACCGCGGTGGCCGCTCCCGCGTCGGGAGCCAACAGGGCTTCGGTCATGACTACTTGACCGCGACCTGGGAGATGTCGAGCACGCCGGTCCAGTCGCTGATGACGACGTTCTTGACATCCTTGCCGACGAGCCGCTTGTAGACCGGGTGGAAGAGCGGGACCACGACGGCCTGCTCACCGATCTTCTTGTCGAGCGCGCCCCAGCGCGGAGCCGCCGCCGACAGGTCGGTCAGCTTGTTGATCTCGTCGATCTCCTTGTTGACCGAGGGGTCGTCGAGGAAGCCGGTGTTGAAGTTGGCACCGTCCTTGACGATCTGGCGGCCGTCGAAGATCGGCGCGAGGAACGGGCCGCCGGAGGGCCAGTCCGCGCCCCAGCCGCGCAGGAAGAAGCCGGGCTCCTTGTTCACGCTCTGGACGGTGTCGGCGTAGGCGTTGGCCTCCAGGCCCTGGAGCTTGACCGTGATGCCGGCCTTCTTCAGCGCGTCCTGGAGGGCGGTGGCGACCTCGGGGCCCTTGGGGCCGCCCTTGGCGTTGGAGTGGGTGAGCGTGACGGTGAGGCCGTCCGCGTAACCCGCTTCCTTCAGGAGCTCCTTGGCCTTGGCCGCGTTGCCCGAGTCACCGGCCGGGAAGTGGTCGAAGGCGGTGTAGCCGAACGCCTTCTGGTTCGGCAGGAAGGTGGTGGCGGGCTCGGCGAGCGAGGAGCCGCCGACCGCGTTGACGGCCGAGGTGCGGTCCACGGCGTACGCGACGGCCTGGCGCACCTTGGGGTTGTCGAACGGCTTCACCTTCGGGTTGAAGGCGATGTAGTTGGTGTAGCCGAAGTGGCCGGTGCCCACGCGCGCGTTGAGCGCCTTGTCGCCGCCGATCTTGGCGAGCTCGGCCGGGCCCAGGTTGGTGTCGGTGGTGACGGCCGCCGCGTCCGGGCCCTGCGAGGCGGAGAGGCGCTGGTTGATGACGGAGGCGTCCAGGCCGGAGCGGACGTCGATGCTGTCCGGGTAGGCCTTGCGCTGGGAGTCGGTCGCCTGCGACCAGTTGGGGTTGCGCTCCAGGACCAGGTGCTCGCCGTCGTTCTCGTTCTTGACGACCTTGTACGGGCCGGACGAGACGGGGTGCTCCTCGTACTTGGTTCCCTTGTCCTTGGCCTTGGGGACCGGCGCGAACTGCGTCTGGGTCGCCAGGTAGGGGAACTCGCCCTCGGGCTTGTTCAGATGGAAGACGATCGTCTTGGCGTCGGGCGTCTCGATGGCGGCCAGGCCCTTGCCGCCGTCCTTGTACGGGCCCTGGTAGTCGGCGCCGCCGACCAGCCAGTCGCGCAGATAGGGCGCGCCGCCGGAGAGCTCGGCCGCGAAGGACCGCTCGATGCCGTACTTGATGTCGGCCGTCGTGATCGGCGTGCCGTCCTCGTACTTGAGGCCGTCCTTGAGGGTGTACGTCCACACCGTGGCGTCGGCGTTGGGCTTGCCGGTGTCGGTGGCGAGGTCCGGGACGACCTTGGTGCCGGCGGCGCCCGCCTCGCGGTTGCGGGTGGTGAGCGTACGGAAGATCAGGGACGGAACGTTTCCGCCGCCGGAGGTGTAGAGGCGGGCCGGGTCGAAGTCGGTCTGCGGCTCGTTGTTGAGGACGGAGAGCGTGCCGCCGTTGCGCGGCTTGCCGTCCGCGCCCCCGGCGTTCTTGGCGCCGCTGTCGTCGGGGCCGCAGGCGACAGCGCCCACGGCGAGAACCACGGCTATCGCTGCCGCTCTTGCGACGTTTCCGGACATCTGGCGCATGGGACTGAAGACCTCTCGATGACTGCCGGGCTGGGGCAAACGGGACGCGGACGTCTGCCTCGGCCCATGAAGAGGTCATGGGTCTTCAAAAGAAGAGGGAGTGCTGCGCCCGCGCGGATGAACGACGACGGCGGAGTACCCGGGCGCGAGGAAGGAACGAAGGGGCGCGCGGGTGGGCGTCAGCAACAGTGAATGTCGGCTACGCAGAGCCCGGTCACGCCGATCAGCGCCAGCTCGATGGCGGCGCGTGCGGGGGTGACGGGGCGGTGCGGCATGCCGAGAACTATGCAAAGCCCCGCTGTCCACTGTCAACCAGGATTGGGACAGTTGTCCCACAGTGTGGACAGCGGGGTCGTACTGGTCTCAACCAGTCGGGAAGACCCAGGGGTTGGGACGGCACTTGATCCCGTCTATGTCCAGGGACTTGGTCTGCTGCTGCATCACCGGAGCGAGGGCGCCGGGAGTGCGACAGCTCACATGACCGTGGCCGAGCCGGTGCCCCACTTCGTGGTTGATGAGCATCTGCCGGTAGGCGTACATCGCCTGGGGCCCGAACGTCTCCGAGCCCTGTGCCCAGCGGAACGCGTTGATCATCACGCGCTCGGTGGCGGCCGAGTCGCAGGAGACGTTGTCCTCGGTGGTGTCGAGCCCCGACTTGCCGCACCAGGTGGCGGTGGTGCCGGGACTGGCCAGCGTGACCACGAAGTCCGGCTGCCCGGACGAGATCCGCTCGAAGGTCATCGCCCCGTCGTGCGCCCAGCTGCGGTCGTCGTTGAGGGTCTTCTGCACGGCGTCGGCGAAGAGCTGACCGTCGAGGCCAAGGCCCTTCTCGACGTCGACCCGGTAGCGGTACTTGCGCCCCTTGCCGGGCGCCGCCACGAACCCGGGCACCGCCTCGAAGTCGCCGGAACCTTTCAGCTTCGGGTCGATCGGGTACTGCAGCGCCATCTTCTGCTCGTACGAGGCCTGCACGGCCGGGGCCGCCTGCTCGGGCGTGGCCCGGCTGTTGGAGCGCGACGCCGTCCCCTCGTCGTCCCGGCTGCTGTCCCCGGCGGACTGGGCGCCGGTGTGGTGGCCGCCGTCGGAGGTGACCTGCCCGGCCACGACGACCGCGAGCACGGTGGTCACGGCGGCGGCCGCGATCCCGGTGAGGGTGCGGCCCTTGCCCTTGGACCTGGCCTTTTCCGGCCTGGGGTCGGCGGGGATCTCCGCGTCGTCGGGCAGATCCACGACGGGGACCGGCCGGGGGGCGGGGACGGTCGGTGCCGCTGTGCGCTGCGTGCCGGTGTCCGACGGGTCGCGGTCGCCGAAGGGGTCGTTCTGTGCGCGCCTGTCGAAGGCGTCGGTCTGCGCCCGCCCGTCGAAGGCGTCCACGTACTCGCGCCGGGGTCCCGGTATTCGGACACCGGGGCCGGCGGTCGGGGTGGTGGGGCCGACCGAACCGGTCGGGGCCGTCGGGCGCGGGGTGTCGTACCGGTCGTCATGGCGTACGGCCGAGGGCTCGCCCCAACCGCCGCCGCCCTCATGGTGTTCGGGGTGGCCGCCGCGCACCCGGGGCACGCCGTGCGACGGGGTCGAGCCGCCGAAGTGCTCGGGCGCGGGGCCGTCGGGAACCGGTCGGACCCGCGGAATCGGCCCGGTGGCGGGACCGTCGATACGGCGGCGTCTGCCCACGCCGGGAGCTGCGGGCGCGGCCTCGGCCGCACCGGGGTGCCCGGCGGGTGCGGCGAAGTGGTCGGCGGGGAACCCGGGGTTACCGGCACGCGTCCCGGAGTCGGCGGGGATCCCCGGGTCCGCCGCGCGTATGCCGGATTCGCCGGCGGGTATGCCGGGGTCGCCGGACGTGACGCCCTTGGGTCGGCTGTGTCGTCCCACGCGCCGGATCAGCTCCTGTTTCCGCAGTCGTCGACCAGGTCCCGGAAGGCCTGCGCGACCACCTCCGGGTACTCCATCATCGCCACGTGCCCGGCATCGGGCAGGGTCAGCAGTCTCGCATCACGGAACGCGGTGGCCGCCTTGCGGGCCATCCGGTAGCCGACCAGCTGGTCGCGGCCGCCGTAGACGAGCAGCGTCGGCGCGAGCACCCGCTCGGCCTGCCGCCACAGTCCGTGCTGGCCGCCCAGCGTGTACGCGTCCACGACGCCCCGCGCCGAGCGGGCCATCGCGTCCCAGAAGTACGGGAGCTGAAGACGGCGCTCCATCTCCTCGACGGCCGCCCGGAACGCCTCGGGGCCGACCCGGCCCGGGTCTCCGTAACAAAGGGCCATGACCCCGCGCGTACGGTCCTCGGCCGTCCAGTCCTTGGACAGCTTCATGAAAAGGGCGGCCACTCCCGGCACCGCGAGCAGCCCGGTGGGCCAGGCGGTGCGCTGGGGGCGCAGCTCGGGCAGCGCGGGCGAGACGAGGGTGAGGGTGCGGACCAGGTCCGGGCGGACGGCCGCGACGCGGGTGGCGACGGCGCCGCCCAGCGAGTTGCCGAAGAGGTGGACGGGCCCGCGCCCGCCCGATTCGAGCAGCCGGATCACCGCGCGCGCGTGGCCGGTGACCGAGTAGTTGCCGTCGTCCGGCGGCGGGGAGTCCCCGAAGCCGGGCAGGTCCAGGGCCTCGCCGTCGACTATGTCGGACAGGTGCGGCATCAGCGCCGACCAGTTCTGCGAGGACCCGCCGAGCCCGTGCACATACAGGGCGGGGGCCAGGCCGGGCCGGTTCCCGGGGCGCGACCGGACGTTCAGCGTCAGGCCGGGCAGGCCCACCGAACGCAGCTCCTCGCCCGGCGCCACCCGGACCGCGCCCACCCGGGGTGCCGGGGCGACAGCGGCGACTGGGGATTCCGGCAGCTCGGTCGAAGACATGCGGGCAATGTTACGAGACGATCACACCGTGGTTCATGTGTTCGCCGTCACAGATCGCATAGCGCTGCGCAGAGCAACCCCATAGGCTCGTAGCAAGGCCTCTTCAAGGGAGTAGCCATGCCCGTCGACCCGACCGATCCTGACACCTTCCAGGAAGAAGACGACGCAGCCGAACTCTCCGAGGAAACCCCCGAAGCGGATGCCGCCGAGCAGCACACGGACGTACGACAGGAACGCGACGAGCCGCTGACCCGCGTCCACCCGGACGCGGCGAACGAGGCGGACGCCGTCGAACAGGCTCGCGTCGTCGCACTCAACGAAGACGACTACCGCTGATTTGTTCGGATAACCGGGCGTATCTCCAGCTACCCAGCCTGTCCGGTCCGTGAAATTCTGCGTGCGCACCGCGCACAGCCGGGTTACCCAAAAGTACGATGGCGGCGCGCGTACATCGCGCACGAGATCAACCTTTGGGAGGCGGCGTGACAGCCATCGAGCAGACCGAGGCGGCGCGCCCGCGGGGCACCCGCCTGCCGCGCCGGGCCCGCCGCAATCAGCTTCTGGGCGCCGCCCAGGAAGTCTTCGTCGCACAGGGCTACCACTCGGCCGCGATGGACGACATCGCGGAGCGGGCGGGCGTCTCCAAGCCGGTCCTCTACCAGCACTTCCCCGGAAAGCTGGAGCTCTACCTCGCCCTGCTCGACCAGCACTGCGAGGCACTGCTCCTGGCGGTGCGCACGGCGCTCGCCTCGACCAGCGACAACAAGCTGCGCGTCGCCGCCACCATGGACGCCTACTTCGCGTACGTGGAGGACGAGGGCGGCGCCTTCCGGCTCGTCTTCGAGTCCGACCTGACCAACGAGCCCGCCGTGCGCGAGCGCGTCGAGCGGGTCAGCCTGCAGTGCGCCGAGGCGATCTCGGACGTGATCGCCGAGGACACCGGGCTCTCCAAGGACGAGTCGATGCTGCTCGCCGTGGGCCTGGGCGGGGTCTCCCAGGTGGTGGCCCGCTACTGGCTCTCCAGCGAGTCGGCGATCCCGCGCGAGAAGGCGGTGCAGCTGCTGACGTCGCTGGCCTGGCGCGGCATCGCGGGCTTCCCGCTGCACGGCGTGGACGGCCACTGACCGGCTCCACGACCGGCCCCGGCAGGCCGCGGTGTTCGCTCGTAGCGTGCGGCGCGCGCCCGTCCGGGTCCCCTCACCGGGCTAATGTGTGCGGGGTACGGCGCGGCTGACCGCGCACCGCAGACCGTCGGAGGGACATAGCCGTGGAGGTCAAGATCGGCGTGCAGCACGCACCCCGGGAGATCGTTCTGGAGAGCGGGCAGTCCGCCGAAGAGGTCGAGAGCGCGGTAGCCGACGCCCTCGCCGGCAAGGCGCAGCTGCTCAGCCTCCAGGACGACAAGGGCCGCAAGGTCCTCGTGCCGGCCGACCGGATCGCGTACGTGGAGATCGGCGAGCCGGCGGTCCGCCGGGTGGGCTTCGGCCAGCTGTAGCCCGTAGACGCGTATGACAACAGGAGCGGCCCGGCAGTCGTCGACTGCCGGGCCGCTCCTGTGTGTTCGGGCTTCTTTGCGCCGACTGTGCGCTCCCTGTGCTCCACACGGTGAGGGGAGGATTGCGCTCCGCGAGCGTCGGGTAGGACGGCTGTGACCGATTTCGCCTGGTCCACACCGCGGGAGGGACGCACATGCTCCTGGAAGCGCTCAGCTCCGTTTTGCTCGGACTCGCCCTTGCCTGGACAGCCGCGACCCGCCTGCCACACCGCCTGCCCGATCGGCGAACCGTTTTGGCGGCGGGCCCGCTCGGCGCCCTGTTCGGCGCCTTCCTGACCCACTCGGCGGTCGGCCCGGGCCACACGGTGACCACGATCGTCGGCGCGACGTTCATCGCCGTGGTCGCGCTGTCCCTGCTCCTGCGCCCGACGGGCCGCCTGCGCCGATCAGCGGCGTAGGCGGCACCCCTTTTCGGTTACGCGGCTTTCGGTTACGCGGCCAGCCCCAGCGCGGCCATCCGCTTGGTGTGCGCCTTGGTGATCCGGGTGAACATCTCGCCGACGGCGGCCAGGTCGAAACCGTCCGCCATGCCGCCGACCAGCATCGTGGAGAGAGCGTCGCGCTCCGCGACCACGCGCTGGGCCTGCGACAGGGCCTCGCCCATCAGGCGGCGCGCCCACAGCGCGAGGCGCCCGCCGACGCGCGGGTCCGCCTCGATCGCGGCGCGCACCTTCTCGACCGCGAAGTTGCCGTGGCCGGTGTCGTCGAGGACGGCGAGCACCAGGCCGCGGGTGTCCGCGTCGAGCCGGGCCGCGACCTCGCGGTAGAAGTCACTGGCGATCGAGTCGCCCACGTACGCCTTGACCAGGCCCTCCAGCCAGTCCGACGGCGCGGTCTGGTGGTGGAAGTCGTCCAGGGCCTTGGCGAACGGCTCCATGGCGGCGGTCGGCTCGGCGTCGATCTCCGCGAGGCGGTCGCGAAGCCGCTCGAAGTGATGGAACTCGGCCGAGGCCATCTTCGCCAGTTCCGCCTTGTCGGCGAGCGAGGGTGCCAGCTTGGCGTCGTCGGCGAGGCGCTCGAAGGCCGCCAGCTCGCCGTACGCGAGCGCGCCGAGCAGATCCACGACGGCGGCGCGGTACTGGGGCTCGGCGGAGGCCGTCGCCCAGTCCTGGGCGGCGATCCCGGTGGGCTGCGCGGCGGGTTCTTCGGCGTGTCCGGCCGCTTCGGTTCCGGCGGCGGCGGCGTTGTCAGGCGTCTCCATGGTCCGCACAATAGCCCGCTGGCGGCACGACGGAAGGCCCTGGTCAGGAACCGGGTCCCGGCGCTTCCCGCAGATTCGCCCAACACACATGCGCGAATCCGGGGTACAGTGGTAATGAGCCTGCCGAGGATCATGTATCGGCGGGCGGCTTGATGAATGAGGATGCCCGGTCGGTCGCCCGGTCGGCTCCGACCCGACAGCCCTCGTGCGGCACGTGACAGTGCGTGACCGCAGATGAGGGACCCTCAGCGGCATGAGCGCTTGAGCGACGGCAGTGGTCCCGCGCCACCCGGCACAGGTCGATTCCCGACTCCGGCCGGATGAACCCGGCACGGTACGACCCGCCCCGTTCGCCCCGTGCCGCGTCTCACAGAAGAGGCAGCACCCTGACTACGTTCCGAGAGCTCGGGATCCTTCCCGAGACCGCCGAAGCCCTTGAAGCCGTCGGCATCGTGTCCCCGTTCCCCATCCAGGAGATGACGCTCCCCGTCGCGCTCTCCGGCTCCGACGTGATCGGCCAGGCCAAGACCGGCACCGGCAAGACGCTCGGCTTCGGTCTGCCGATCCTGGAGCGCGTCACCGTCCCCGCGGACGTCGAGGCGGGCCGGGCCAAGCCCGAGCAGCTCACCGACGCCCCGCAGGCGCTCGTCGTCGTCCCCACCCGCGAGCTGTGCACCCAGGTCACCAACGACCTGCTGACCGCCGGCAAGGTCCGTAACGTCCGCGTGCTCGCCATCTACGGCGGCCGGGCGTACGAGCCGCAGGTCGAGGCGCTCAAGAAGGGCGTCGACGTGATCGTCGGCACCCCGGGGCGCCTGCTCGACCTGGCGGGTCAGCGCAAGCTCGACCTCTCCCACGTCCGCGTGCTCGTCCTCGACGAGGCCGACGAGATGCTCGACCTGGGCTTCCTGCCCGACGTCGAGAAGATCATCAACATGCTTCCGCCGAAGCGCCAGACGATGCTGTTCTCGGCGACCATGCCGGGCGCGGTCATCGGCCTGGCCCGTCGCTACATGTCGCAGCCCACGCACATCCGCGCCACCGCGCCGGACGACGAGGGCGCGACCGTCGCCAACATCTCGCAGCACGTCTTCCGCGCCCACTCGATGGACAAGCCGGAGCTCGTCGCGCGCATCCTGCAGGCCGACGGCCGCGGACTCGCGATGATCTTCTGCCGTACGAAGCGGACGGCCGCCGACATCGCCGAGCAGCTCGCCAAGCGCGGCTTCGCCTCCGGCGCGGTCCACGGCGACCTCGGCCAGGGCGCCCGCGAGCAGGCGCTGCGCGCCTTCCGCAACGGCAAGGTCGACGTGCTGGTCTGCACCGACGTCGCCGCGCGCGGCATCGACGTCGAGGGCGTGACGCACGTCATCAACTACCAGTCGCCGGAGGACGAGAAGACCTTCCTGCACCGCGTGGGCCGCACCGGCCGCGCGGGCAACAAGGGCACCGCCGTCACCCTGGTCGACTGGGACGACATCCCGCGCTGGCAGCTGATCAACAAGGCGCTGGACCTGAAGTTCCACGACCCGGTCGAGACGTACTCCACGTCCGCGCACCTCTTCGAGGAGCTCAGCATCCCGGCGGGCACCAAGGGCGTCCTGCCCCGCGCCGAGCGGACCCGTGCGGGTCTGGCGGCCGAGGAAGTGGAGGACCTGGGCGAGACGGGCGGCCGCGGCCGCAAGTCCGCCGCCGCGGCCCCGGTCGTGACGGAGGAGCGTCCGGCCCGTACGCCGCGCCAGCGCCGTCGTACGCGGGGCGGGTCCTCGGTCGAGGAGACCGAGCCGCAGTCCGTGACGCCGGAGCCGGCCGTCGAGGCCGAGGCCGCCGAGCCGCGCACCCCGCGCCGTCGCCGCCGCACCCGTGCCGTGGCCCCGGCCGAGGCCGTGGTGGCCGCCGCCGAGGCCGTGGTCGAGCAGGCAGCGGCCGAGAAGGTCGTGGCGGAGAAGGTGCCGGCCGAGCAGCCGGTCGCCGAGGCCGTCGTCGAGGCCGAGCCGAAGCCGCGCCGTACCCGTACGCGCAAGACGGCCGAGGCCGTCGCGGTCGTCGAGGCGCCCGTCGTCCCGGCGCCCGCCGCCGAGCCGGAGGCCCCCTCGGCCCCGCGCCGCCGCACCCGCAAGGTGGCCGAGCCGGTCGCCGAGGTCGTCGTGGAGGCCCCCGTGGCCGCCCCGCGCCGCCGTACGCGCAAGGTCGCGGAGCCGGTCGTCGAGGCCGTCGTCGAGGCGCCCCCGGCGCCGCGTCGCCGCACCCGCAAGGTCGTCGCGCCGGTCGCCGAGGTCGGGTTCCTGACCCCGGAGTCGGCCGCGCTGGAGATCGCCGCGGCGAAGGCCGCCGAGGCCGCCGCCAAGCCGGCCCGTACGCGCAAGAAGGCCGTGGCCGTCGTGGCCGAGGCCGAGGCGCCCGTCGAGGCCAAGCCGCGTCGCACGCGCGCGAAGAAGACGGCGGAGGCCGCCCCCGAGGCGACCCCCGAGGCCGAGGCCAAGCCGCGCCGCACCCGGACGCGCAAGGCCGCGACGCCGGAGGCGTAAGCAACCACGGCGAGCACAGCGCCATGTTCGGCCCGGCACCCCTTCACGGGGGTGCCGGGCCGAACGCGTTATGGGGTGCGGAGTCGCAGGTCAGGGGTCGGATTGGGGGCGGCCGGAATCCCCGATTACGCTCGGCGTATGAGCACACCCCGCTCCCTCGCCCTCCCCGCCGGCACGCGCGCGTACGCCCTCGTCACGCCCCGCGGCCGCTTCGCCGTGCTCGACGCGCGCCCCACGGCGGCGCCGGTCGGGACCGCGCTGCTCGTTCCGGGGTACACGGGGAGCAAGGAGGACTTCCTCGCCCTCCTGGAGCCGCTCACCCGGGCCGGCTACCGCGCGGTCGCGGTCGACGGACGCGGCCAGCACGAGAGCCCCGGACCGCGCCGCACCTCCGGGTACACCCCGCGCACCCTCGCCGAGGACGTACTCGCGCAGAGCGCGGCCCTCGGCGACGGCCCCGTGCACCTCGTCGGCCACTCCTTCGGCGGCCTGGTCGCCCGCTCCGCCGCCCGCCTCTCCCCCGAATCCTTCCGGTCGTTGACGCTGCTGTCGTCGGGGCCGGGGCATGTCGGCGCGGAGCAGCGCGCCAAGATCCGGCTGCTGCGGGCCGCCCTGCCCGTACTGCCGACGGCGGTCGTCTGGGCGGTGACCCGCTGGCTGGACCGCCGCGACCCGACGTACGTCCCCGACGCGCCCGACATCGCCGCGTTCCTCCAGCGGCGGTGGTACAACACCCGTCCGGCCCAACTCATCGCCACCGGGCGCCAGTTGAGAACGGAACCGGACCGCACCGAGGGCATCGCCGCGCTCCCGTTGCCGCTGCATGTGGCGTACGGGGACGAGGAGTCCGTGTGGACCCTTGACGAGCTGGCGGCGCTCGCCCGGGACACCGACGCCCGCCACACGGTCATCGCAGGCGCGGGCCACTCCCCCAACGTCTCCCACCCCGAGCAACTGGCAACGGCGCTGACCGAGTTCTGGGCGACGGCTTTGGCGGCAGAGCGGAGCGCGTAGGTCGTCTGCGGGCCGGTGGGGGCTTGTCGCGCAGTTCCCCGCGCCCCTAAAAGCCTGCGGCCGAGCCAAGTTCTCCGGCTGCGGCGAACTACCTAGGGGCGCGGGGAACTGCGCGACCAGCCCCCACCGGCCCGCAGCAAAAGTCACGCCGGCCAAGCGCAGCGACTAGTACTGCGACTGCAAGTGCTGCCAGAACCCGTCCCGCAGGGCCCGCCGCAGATCCGCATGGCCGCGTAGCGACCGCTGGAGCAACCGCTCCGCCTCGACGAGCAGGTCCTGGTCAACAGGCCCGGGCAGGAACGGATGCCCGGGCAGCAGCTGCGCCAGTTCGGCCCGCCCCCGCTCCGACAGCCACGTCGCAGCGATCCGCGCCCCCACGAACCGCACATCGTCCCGCGTCGGCGCGGGCCCGCTCTCCTCGTACATCGTCACCGGCCGCCGGGTGACGTACGGCTTGCAGAAGTCCAGGTCGAACGTGCGCTGGCTGTCGACCTCCCACAGCAGCGGCTCCGCCTGGTTGCGGCCCTCGGCCGCCTCGATGCCCCAGAGGTGGACCCGCGCGCCATACCCCTGCGCCGCCTCGACCGCCGAGACCAGGTCCTCGTCGCCGCCGATGAGCGCCGCGTCGCTGATCGCGCGGTGCCGGGCCAGGGACTCCAGGTCCGAGCGGATCAGTGAGTCGACGCCCTTCTGCTGGTTGTTGGCGTTGAGGTTGCCGAGGCGGACCTTCACGTCCGGCAGCTCCGCGATGGACTGCTGCTCGGCGGTGTGGATCCGGCGGCGGGCGCCGTCGTACCAGTACACGCGGAGCAGCCGACTGTCCGCGAAGATCGTGCGCGCCTTGTCGATGAACGCCTCGATCAGTCCTTCGGCGTCGAGGTCGAAGGACCGGCGGTCCTCGGTCCCGGTGACGAGGAGGCCCGCAGCCGCGTACACGTACCCCGCGTCCACGAAGATCGCATGGGTCGACGGCGTCTTCGCCACCTCGGCGAGCATCCGCCGCAGCAGCTGGTTGGTGCGCTCCAGCTGTACGGCGATGTCAGCGCCGTTGGCGGACGCGGCGGGCCCGCCCGGGGCACGCGTGCGGTCGGGGTTACCAGTGGTGTCGCCTGCTTCGCTCATATGCCACCCATTGTCCGTGGCGTGACCGACCCCACACAACCGATCGCCTTACCGTCGAGTATTTAGCTCGTGAAAAAATTTCCTTAGCGTAGGGAATGTTTGCCAAGGGCAACCCGTTGAACAGGACAGAACCGCGGGAGCAGGCTGCACAGGCGCAGCCCCCCGCACCAGTAGTTCTCCTTCAGGAGGATCAGACGAAGGGAGAAGCCATGCGCTTCGAAATCATGCGCCTCAACGACGTCGACGGCTCCGCCGTGGACAGCACCGTCGTGGACGCCGCCTCCGTCAACCGGATCGTGCAGCAGGCCGCCGCAATCGGCCAGCGCATCTACATCCGCCCGGCCGACAGCTCGGCTTCGTAACGCGTAAGGATCTCCTGCGCGGCGAAAGCCGAAGCGCCCCCCGTACACCGACGAGGTCGTCGATGCGCAGGGGGCGCTTTTTCGCGTTCGTGCGTGACGTGCTGCGCGTACGAACGCCTTACGTACTACGTACGTAAGGCTCAGGCCCCGTGGATCACCTGGGTGATCCCGTTGATGATCTGCTGCACCGCGAGCGCCGACAGCATCATGCCCGCGAGCCGGGTCACCAGGACGACACCGCCGTCCTTGATCACGCGGATGATCAGCAGCGAGTACCGCATGACCAGCCACAGCACGATGTGCATCGCGAGGATCGCCGTCCAGACCGCGACCTGCCCGCCGAACGTGTCGTGGTTCTGGACCGCCAGGATCACCTGGACGATCGCGCCGGGCCCGGCGAGCAGCGGCATGCCCAGCGGGACGAGCGCGACGTTGACGTCCTTGGTCTGCTTCGGCTCGTCCGTCTTGCCGGTGAGCAGGTCGAGCGCGATGAGCAGCAGCAGAAGACCACCCGCGATCATCAGCGCGGGGACGTCGATGTGCAGATACGCCAGGATCTGGTGGCCCACCAGACCGAAGACGGTGATCACACCGAGGGCCACGGCAGCGGCCTGCCACGCCATCTTGCGCTGCACCTTGGCGGGGCGGCCGGAGGTGAGCGCCAGGAAGATCGGTGTGATCCCGGGGGGATCCATGATGACAAAAAGGGTGAGGAAGAGGGAGCCGAAGACGGCAGCGTCGAACACGGTGGTGCCTTGCAGGAGATGGGGTGTACGGAAAGGGGGACCCCGCGTGGGCGGAGTCCTCGGGGAAAGCGAGGTGGGGGCCGGGGCGCGGCCCCGCCGGGTCAGCGGCCGGTTCCGCCCGCGCCCGGGACGGGGAACGCGCCCGTCGCGCGGCGCGTGATCTCGCCGTAGATCTCGGGGTCGGTGGTGCACTCCCCGAGCCGTACGGCCTTGCGGCTGCCGTGGTAGTCGCTGGAGCCGGTGGTCAGCAGACCGAGCTCGGCGGCCAGTGAGCGCAGCCGCGCGCGCGTGGGCGCGTCGTGGTCCGTGTGGTCGACCTCGATGCCGTCGAGGCCGGCCGACGCGAGCTCGGCTATGACCGTCTCGGGCACGACCTGGCCGCGCTTGAGGGCGAGCGGGTGCGCGAAGACGGTGACGCCGCCGGCCGCCTTGACCAGGCGGATCGCGTCGAAGGGGTCGAGCTCGTGCTTGCCGACGTACGCCCGGCCGCCGTCGGCCAGCCAGTCCGGGACGAAGGCGTCGGAGACGGTGTCGACGACGCCCAGCTCGACCATCGCCTCGGCGACGTGCGGGCGGCCGACCGAGCCGTCGCCCGCGATCCTGGCGACCTGCTCCCAGGTCACGGGGACGCCGAGCTCCTGGAGCTTGGCCACCATGCCCCGGGCGCGCGGCACCCGGTCGTCACGCACGAGCTCGCGCTCGCGCGCCAGCTCCGGCTCCTCGGGGTCGAAGAGGTACGCCAGCACGTGCATCCCGATGCCGTCGACACGGCAGGAGAGCTCGGCGCCGGTCACCAGGGTCAGACCGGCGGGCAGTGCCGCGGTCGCCTCCGCGTAGCCGCGGGTGGTGTCGTGGTCGGTCAGCGCGATGACGTCCAGACCGGCGGCGGCCGCGTTGCGGACCAGCTCGGCCGGGGTGTCCGTACCGTCCGACGCCGTGGAGTGGGTGTGCAGATCGATGCGCACGCGTGACTCCAGCGGTCGGGACGGACAGGGGGACACTCAAGGATAACTGCGCGTCACCCCTGTACGGCCCGAAACAGCTGTGGCACCCACCGCACTCCCCGCGTACGCGCGCGTGGCGCGAGACAGCGCCCACGCGTGCGTACGTGACGTCGTACGCGAGAGCGTCACGACAGGATCCGCGGCGACAGCGCCCCGCACGGCACCAGTTCGACCTCCGCGCCCGCGTCGCGCAGATCGGTGAGGACCAGCTCGTCGTAGAGCAGCAGGCCCGACTGCTCGGGCCAGACGATCGCCCAGAGCCAGAGCCCGCGCGCCTCGCCCGCGAAGACCGCGCGGTCGTCGGGGGTCGCGGTGACGTGCCACAGCGGGGTGGGGCGGCCCGCCGCGAGGACCTTGGCCTGCGGCGGCTTGTCGACGCTCATGTAGGGGCCGGGGTCGGGGCCGTCGATGCCCGCGTACCGCGCGCCGAGGCCCACGCCCAGCTCCTCCGCGACCAGCAGCAGCTCGCCCATGCCGCCGAGCGGGCCGGGGCCCGAGCAGGCCACGGCGGTCGCCCGCCCGCCGCTGCGGTCGTCGCCCGCGATCGCCACTCCGGTGAACAGCCAGCCGATCGGCAGCGGCCAGGGCATCCACACCGGCACCTTCGTCCGGTGCACCGCGACGCCGAGCGCCTCGACGCTGGGGGGAACCACGGGCTGCAGCGGGTGCACCGTGCCGTGCACGTCGCACTGCCACGAGTCGGCAAAGAGACCGGGCGCCCTGACCCGGCCTCCGCACTTCGGGCAACTGGGTTCGCCCCTCATACCTGCCAACGGTCCTCCCCGTCCCGCGCCGCGTCAAGGACGATCACCCCTCGGCGTGTGGCGAGCGGGGCGACCGGACTAGTCCAGCTGCACGGACCTACGCAGCGGATCCCGCAGATCCGTGCCCTGCGCCAGCCAGCGCTCCTCCAGCTCCTGCGCCCCGCGCACCCGCTTCCAGGCGGCCTCGTTGGTCGTCATCGGCAGCAGCGGCAGGAAGCGGACCGCCTCCATCGGGTCGTCGAGCTCCAGGTCCTCGACCAGGCCGCCCGACTCGGCGACCAGGACCGAGCTGAACGGCGCCCCGGGCCACAGCGGTTCGCCGATGTCCAGCGAGGCGCCGGGGGCCACGATGACGCCCTCCACCTGCGGTGTGGAGGCGAGGACGGCGAGCGGCCGGA
Organism: Streptomyces sp. CBMA152; assembly: GCF_014596475.1. Classification (GTDB taxonomy): domain Bacteria; phylum Actinomycetota; class Actinomycetes; order Streptomycetales; family Streptomycetaceae; genus Streptomyces. The sequence goes on from NZ_MECJ01000028.1 coordinate 104,857, forward strand.
GCACCTTGTCCGTGTCGGCGAGCCCGGCCCGCACCGACAGGACCAGCTCCGCGCGCGGGCCCTTGACCGGGTCGGCGAGGGCGGCGGCCGGGTCCGTCATCGGCTGGGCGGACATGCCGAGCGTGGCGTAGCGGACGATGTCCCCGTCGGTGAAGCGCAGCACCTCGATGCGCTCCGTGCCGAGAAAGGTCACCGCGGCGCGCGCGTCCGGTTCGCCGAGGGCGGTGCGCAGCCTGGCCTCGACAAGAGCAAGAACATCAACCATGCAGTGAGCATAGAAGCCGTATCGAACCAGCAAAGTACGGACTTGACACTTACGTCGACTGATAGTCTTAGCCGCTGTTCAGGGCAGCAGGAAGTCCCTCACGGGGGACCGGCCGGAGGAGGTGGGGCTGCGATGGATCGAAGTCGGCCTGGCAGTACCAACCGCTCTTCCGTGCACCTTCGTTGTTCCCTGTGATCGAGACCTCCCTACCCGGCGAACATGCCGGGAAACACATGAGTCTCCTGCATCTCGTGGCATCGCGCACGACGGAAGAGCACATCGCCTTGCCTTGTCCGTTTCAGTAGCGAACGCCGTCACCGCGCCCGCGGTACCGCCCGCTTTGCGGACGTACGCAGATGTACGCAGTCGTCGCGTCACGTCCCCATTCCGGGCAGCGCCACGCCCGCCGGCGGCCCCTCCGTGAAGGAGTCCTGCCATGTCGATGATCCGTGACCTGCGCGCCGCGGTCCGCCCCTCGCTGCGCCCGTCGCTGCGCAAGACCTCCGCCCCGTACAACTCGTACGACCCGACCCGCGACCCGTCCGCCAGCAGCGCGGTCGTCGACTGCGCGGTCTACCGCGACGGGGTGCGCACCGAGGCGCAGTCGTGCCTGTCGCCGCGCGAGGCGATGCGGTGCGTACGGGACGACGGCGGGTTCGCCTGGATCGGTCTGCACGAGCCGACCGAGGCCGAATTCGCCGGGATCGCCGCCGAGTTCGGGCTGCACCCGCTGGCCGTCGAGGACGCGGTGCACGCCCACCAGCGGCCCAAGCTGGAGCGCTACGACGACACGCTCTTCACCGTCTTCAAGACGGTCCACTACGTGGAGCACACCGAACTCACCGCGACCAGCGAGGTCGTGGAGACCGGCGAGGTGATGTGCTTCACCGGGCGGGACTTCGTGATCACCGTCCGGCACGGCGGCCAGGGCTCACTGCGGGCGCTGCGCAAGCGACTTCAGGACGACCCCGAGCTGCTGGCGAAGGGCCCCTCGGCGGTGCTGCACGCCATCGCCGACCAGGTCGTCGACGGCTATCTGGCGGTCGTGGACGCGATGCAGGACGACATCGACGAGGTCGAGATCGATGTGTTCTCGCCACCGACGAAGGGCAGCCCGCGCGGCACGGACGCCGGACGGATCTACCAGCTCAAGCGCGAGGTGCTGGAGTTCAAGCGGGCCGTCTCGCCGCTGCTGCGGCCGATGCAGCTGCTCAGCGAGCGCCCGATGCGGCTGGTCGACCCCGACATCCAGAAGTACTTCCGCGACGTCGCCGACCACCTCGCGCGCGTGCAGGAGCACGTCGTCGCCTTCGACGAGCTCCTGAACTCGATCCTCCAGGCGAACCTCGCGCAGGCGTCGTTCGCGCAGAACGAGGACGCGCGCAAGATCACCTCATGGGCGGCGATCATCGCCGTACCGACGATGGTGTGCGGTGTGTACGGCATGAACTTCGACTACATGCCGGAGCTGCACTGGAAGTACGGCTACCCGATCGTGCTCGCCGCCATCGCCGGCAGCTGCCTGGTCATCCACCGCACGCTCAAGCGGAACGGCTGGCTCTGACGACGAGCGCGAGTCCGGCGAGGATCACGGCGAGCGCGGGCCACGCGAGCGCGGGCGGCTGCTGACCGAGCCAGAGCGCGGCGATCAGGGCCGCGCCCGGCGTCTCCAGGAGGATCGCCGTGGACGTCACGGACGCCCCCAGCGCGCGCACCACGCGGTTGAGCAGCGAGTGCCCGAGCAGCTGGGCGGCGACGGTGAGCGCGGCCAGCTTGGCCCAGGTGGTGCCCGAGTACGAGGTGAGGTCCGCGCCGCTGAACAGGCAGGCGGTGAGCAGGCCGAGGGCCGCCGTGCCGTAGCAGACGTACGTGTACGGGACGGTGTCGACGGTGCGCCGCACCTCGGCCCCGAGCAGCACGTATCCGGCCGCTGCGATGCCGCCGCCGAGCGCGAGCGCGTCACCGGCCAACGCGCGCGAGGACGTGGTCAGATCGATACCGGTGAGCATCACCACGCCCACGCACGCGACCATCGTCCCGGCCCACACCAGCATGGGCGGCCGGTGGCCCCGCAGGCGCAGCGCGATGGTCGTCCAGATCGGCGTGGTCGTGCACAGCGCGGTCGAGGACGCCACGGACGTCATCCGCAGGCTCGGCAGCCACAGCCCGAAGTGCACCGCGAGCAGCGCACCGGCCGCGACCGCGAGCCCCACCTCGCGCCGCGTCAGCCCGCGCAGCTGGGCCCGGTACTTGAGCGCCGCCAGCGGGGTCAGCGCTCCCACCGCCATGGCGTTGCGCCAGAACGCGATGGCGAGCGCGGGAGCCGCCGTCGCGGCGATGAGCGGCGCGGAGAGCGACACGCTCAGGATCGCGACGGCGAGCAGCGCGAAGTCCAGCCGGGGGACGGCCGGAGCGGCGTTCCCGGCTGTCACGGCAGGAGTGGTGGCGGTGGAGGGCACAACGGCATCGTAAGGGGCTAAACATATTTACGTAACTGTCGGCCCGTGCTGTGGACAACCCTCCGGTGGGGTCGTGGCCGTCCCATAAGGTGACCCCATGACAAGTGCGCTGCTCGACCAGGCCCTCGTCGAGGAGGCCACCAAGAAGTCGGGGCTGATCTGGGTGCGCGGCACCGGGACCGCCGACCGTCCGCTGTGGCACGCCTGGCACGAGGGCGCGGCCTACGTCGTGGGCGGCGGCCCCGGCGAGCAGCCGCTGGAGGGCCTGGCCGACGGCGGCACCGCCGAGGTGACCGTCCGCAGCAAGGACAAGGGCGGCCGCCTGGTCGCCTGGACCGCCGCGGTGAGCGAGGTCGCTCCGGGCAGTGAGCTGTGGGACGCGGTGGTCGCCGAGCTCAAGGGCAAGCGGCTGAACGCGCCGGACGGCGAGGCGATGACCGGGCGCTGGGCGCGCGAGTGCCGACTGCTGCGCCTCGCACCGCTTCGGACGCGTACGGAGATGCCCGAGGGCTCGCTGGCGGCCCGCCCGGTCGAGACCCCGGCCACCACCCGCCACCCGGTCCCGGCGGCGCTGCCGAGGCTGCTGATGAAGCGCAAGCGCAAGGGCAGGCGGGGCTGACGAGGGCGGTGACGCGTACCGCGCCCTACGCCTTCGGCAGCTGGCGGCCGTAGTCGACCGTGGCGTCCTTCGACGGGGGCGCGAGCGTGAAGTCCTTGTTCCAGTCGGCGAGTTCGAGCACACCCGCGCCGCCCGCGCGCTCGAAGCGCAGCGGATACGGGGTGCCCTGCAGGGCGACGTCCAGCGTGCCGCCCTCGCCGTCCTTGCCCGCCTTCACGCGGATCGTGCGGACCTCGCCGACCTTGGACCGGTCGCCCTTGGACAGTTCGCCCTGGAGCCCGAGCATGCCCTTGAGCAGCGCGCCCTTCTCGGTGAAGCCGCGCAGCTCCTGGTACGAGGGGTCGCCCGAGGGCACCTTGACGTACTTGTCGTCGAGCTTGCCGGCGGCGGCCGCGCTGTCCGAGCCCTTGTCGTTGTGCGACCAGAACCCCGCGCTCGCCTTGAGATAGAGCTCGTCGCCGACCCGCAGCAGCGCGAACGTGCTGTCCTTCGAGGTGACCGTGCCGGTGCCGCCGGTCCCCTTCAGCCGCATGTCGATCCTGTACGAGCCGCCCTTGCTCACCAGGGTGCCGCTGAGCCGGACCGCGTCGGCCCCGTCCGCCGCCGTGCGCGCCCTGCCCTCGATGTCGGTGGCGGAGAGCTTGCCGACGCCGTTGGTGCCCTCGTCCGGGTCCGAGGCGCACGCCGTGACGGCCGTGGCGAGCCCCGCGCAGAGCGCGACGGGGAGCGCGGCCCGGCGGGCACGTACGGACAGGAAGCGAGTGCTCACCGGCACACAGCCTTTCGTCGAGGCGCGCGACGTGGGCGCGAAGTCGGGGTCGGCAGACCGCACCCTACCCGGGCGGTCTACGCTGCCCAGCGGAGAGCCGTACGGACGACCCGCAAGGGCGTACCGGATGATCACCGGCTAACCTGAATCAGATATTCAGCGCCATTTCAGGCCGCAACAAGGTCGGATCACGCCACTAGGAGGCGCTCAGCATGGCGGCAGGCGCCCCCCGGATCTTTGTCTCGCACCTGGCCGGTGTCGCCGTCTTCGACCCCAACGGCGACCAGGTGGGCCGGGTGCGCGATCTGGTCGCGATGCTCCGGGTCGGCCGCCGCCCGCCCCGGCTGCTCGGCGTGGTGGTCGAGGTGGTCGGACGTCGGCTCATCTTCCTGCCGATGACCCGGGTCTCCGGCGTCGAGTCGGGCCAGGTCATCACCACCGGCGTCGTCAATCTGCGCCGCTTCGAACAGCGCCCCACCGAACGGCTCGTCCTCGGCGAACTCCTGGACCGCCGGGTCACCCTGGTCGAGACCGGCGAGCAGGCGACGGTCCTGGACGTGGCCATCCAGCAGCTGCCCGCCCGCCGCGACTGGGAGATCGACAAGGTCTTCGTACGCCGGGGCAAGGGCGGCGCACTGCGGCGCAAGGGCGAGACGCTGACCGTCGAGTGGTCGGCCGTCACCGGCTTCTCGCTGGAGGAGCACGGCCAGGGCGCCGAGAACCTGCTGGCCACCTTCGAGCAGCTGCGTCCGGCCGACCTCGCCAATGTGATGCACCACCTCTCCCCCAAGCGGCGCGCGGAAGTGGCCGCGGCCCTCGACGACGACCGGCTCGCCGACGTACTCGAAGAGCTGCCGGACGACGACCAGGTGGAGATCCTCGGCAAGCTCAAGGACGAGCGGGCCGCCGACGTCCTGGAGGCGATGGACCCGGACGACGCCGCCGACCTGCTCTCCGAGCTGCCCGAGGAGGACAAGGAGCGCCTCCTCACGCTGATGCAGCCGGACGACGCGGCGGACGTGCGACGACTGCTCTCGTACGAGGAGCGCACGGCGGGCGGTCTGATGACCACCGAGCCGATCGTGCTGCGGCCGGACGCCACCGTCGCCGACGCCCTCGCGCGCGTGCGCCAGCAGGACCTCTCGCCCGCGCTCGCCGCGCAGGTGTACGTGTGCCGGCCGCCCGACGAGACGCCGACCGGCAAGTACCTGGGCACCGTGCACTTCCAGCGGCTGCTGCGCGATCCGCCGTTCACGCTGGTGTCGTCGATCGTGGACAGCGATCTGCCGCCGCTGTCGCCGGACGCCTCGCTGCCCGCCGTGACCAGTTTCCTCGCCGCGTACAACATGGTGGCGGCGCCGGTCGTGGACGAGAGCGGGTCGCTGCTCGGCGCGGTGACCGTCGACGACGTACTCGACCACCTGCTGCCCGACGACTGGCGCGAGACGGAGTTCCACAGCACGGACGGCTCGGAGGGGGTCCCGCATGGCTGATCGCACGGAGGAGCGCGAGCGCACGCGCGCAGCGGCCGGCGCGAGCGCGGTGGTGCGCGGCCGCGCACGGCTCGACCAGCCGCGCGCGCCCCGGCCCCGGCTGCTGCCGGAGTACGACCCGGAGGCGTTCGGCCGGTTCTCGGAGCGGATCGCCCGCTTCCTGGGGACCGGGCGGTTCATCGTCTGGATGACCCTGATCATCATCCTGTGGGTGGTCTGGAACATCTTCGCGCCGGCCGACGTGCGCTTCGACGAGTACCCGTTCATCTTCCTGACCCTGGCGCTCTCGCTCCAGGCCTCGTACGCGGCCCCGCTGATCCTGCTCGCGCAGAACCGGCAGGACGACCGCGACCGGGTCAACCTGGAGCAGGACCGCAAGCAGAACGAGCGCTCCATCGCCGACACCGAGTACCTGACCAGGGAGATCGCGGCGCTGCGGATGGGCCTGGGCGAGGTCGCCACACGTGACTGGATCCGCTCGGAACTGCAGGACCTGATGAAGGAGATGGAGGACCGCCGCGTCGTATTCCCGGCGGAGCCCCCGTACGGAAGTGACGAATCAGACCGCCGTTAGGGCTTTCCGGGGGCGGGACCCGGCGCCGTACCATCTCCATATGGTTACGGATGACGCGGTGCGCGAAGCACTGGCGACGGTGAACGACCCAGAGATCCACCGCCCGATCACTGAGCTCGGCATGGTCAAGACGGTCGAGATCGGGGCGGACGGGGCGGTCGCCGTCACGGTGTATCTGACCGTCTCCGGCTGCCCGATGCGCGACACGATCACGAAGAACGTGACCGAGGCGGTCGAGCGGGTCGAGGGCGTCACGCGCGTCGACGTCACGCTCGACGTGATGAGCGACGAGCAGCGCAAGGAGCTCGCCACGTCGCTGCGCGGCGGCACGGCCGAGCGCGAGGTGCCCTTCGCCAAGCCCGGCTCGCTGACCCGCGTGTACGCGGTGGCGTCCGGCAAGGGCGGCGTCGGCAAGTCCTCGGTGACGGTGAACCTGGCCGCGGCGATGGCGGCGGACGGGCTGAAGGTCGGTGTCGTCGACGCCGACATCTACGGGCACTCGGTGCCCCGCATGCTGGGCGTGGACGGCCGTCCCACCCAGGTCGAGAACATGATCATGCCGCCGTCGGCGAACGGTGTGAAGGTCATCTCGATCGGCATGTTCACCCCGGGCAACGCCCCGGTGGTCTGGCGCGGCCCGATGCTCCACCGCGCCCTCCAGCAGTTCCTGGCGGACGTCTACTGGGGCGACCTGGACGTGCTCCTGCTGGACCTCCCGCCGGGCACGGGCGACATCGCGATCTCGGTGGCCCAGCTGGTCCCGAACGCGGAGATCCTGGTCGTCACCACCCCGCAGCAGGCGGCCGCCGAGGTCGCCGAGCGGGCCGGTTCGATCGCGGTCCAGACCCACCAGAAGATCGTCGGCGTCGTCGAGAACATGGCGGGCCTGCCGTGCCCGCACTGCGACGAGATGGTCGACGTGTTCGGCACGGGCGGCGGCGAGAAGGTCGCCGAGGGCCTGACGAAGACGACCGGCGCGAACGTGCCGGTGCTCGGCTCCATCCCGATCGACGTCCGTCTGCGCGAGGGCGGCGACGACGGCAAGCCGGTCGTCCTCTCCGACCCGGACTCCCCCGCGGGCGCCGCCCTGCGAGCGATCGCGGGCAAGCTGGGCGGCCGGGCGCGCGGTCTGTCGGGGATGTCGCTGGGGATCACGCCGCGTAATAAGTTCTAGGGCTGATATACGTAAGGGGCGCCCCGCAATTGGGGGCGCCCCTTACGTGTACCCGAACCACAGCTGCCTAGGGGCGCGGGGAACTGCGCGACAAGCCCCCACCGGCCCGCAGACGAACACCGCGCCCGCGAAGCGTCACGCGTAGCTCGTGATGTCCTTGACAACGGCGAAACCGAGCCCGTACGCGCTCATGCCGCGCCCGTACGCCCCCAGATGCACACCGTCTCCGGCAGAGCCAGCCAGTACCCAGCCGAACTCCGACTCCCGGTAGTGGAACGGGGTGGCGACGCCGTCGACCGGCAGCGACAGCGTGGTCCAGTCAGGACCCGCGAGATCGTCCGCCAGCTCCCACGCCGCCTCGGTCTGCTGGTCCAGCCAGTCGCCGCGCAGGACGTGGTCCATCTGCGCGGGCCAGGTGAACGCGAGCAGCCCCGACCCGGCCAGCCAGGCCGCGGAGGAGACCGAGGTGGCCTCCAGGACGCCCGTACCGTCGCCGCTGCGGCGCATCGGGTTGGCGGGGACGCTCACGACCACCGCGAACCGCTCGCGCTCGGCGGCCGAGCGGTCGGCCGCGTCGGGCCGTATCGACGGCTCGTCGCCGTGGCCGGTGGACCCGTGCTGGACGGTGCCGTCGGCCGCCGTGGCCACCTGCATCAGCCAGCGCGGCCCCGTGAAGGCCTCGTCCAGGCCGTACCAGGCGAACGGCGCCCGAAGATAGCCGTCGACCGTACGCCGGGCCGCCGGCACCCCTTCTGGTGTGGACGGGGTGTCCTCGGTGGCCCCCTGTGCCGTTACCCGACTCGTCGTCTCCACTGCCCGGCCGCCTCCTCGATCCGTAGGTGTCCGGCGCGGCCCGCCCCCCTCGGGCGACCTGGCTGCCGGACTTATGGAGGATAGCCACCCCGGCCGTGGTCACCGGGAAAGACGGTGCTGACGTGGCTCAGATTGACGCCCCGTGCGCAAGCAGACGGAAGCAGTGGGGGCGTGTCAGGTCGCGTCGGCGTCGAACGGGGGGCGCTCGCCCGGATCCAGCTTCTCGCGCTTCTTGAGGAGGTCGGGCGTCGCGGAGGAGGCGCCCGCCGAGCCGTTGGCGGCCGTGGTGGGCGCGCTCTCGCGGCCGTGCACCGCGTCCGCGACCTCTTCCATGTCCTTGCGCAGGTCGAAGCTGTTGCGGATCTCCTTGAGACCCAGGTCGTCGTTGTCCATGAGCTGCTTGCGTACGAACGTCTTCGGGTTCAGGTCCTCGAACTCGAAGTCCTTGAACTCCGGGCCGAGTTCGGCACGGATGTCCGCCTTGGCGGTCTCCGAGAAGCTGCGGATCTTGCGGATGAACCCGGTGACGTCCTGGATCAGCTTGGGGAGCTTGTCCGGGCCGAAGATGAGCACGGCGAGGATCACCAGGGTGACGAGCTCCATGGGCCCTATGTCGTTGAACACCTGCTGCTCCTCGTGGCTCTGCTCCCGGGTCCAGTCATGGACCGCTCCACGGTACCCGTCGAAACTGTCGAAACGGTACCTACCCGGTGACGTTTGGCCGCCGCTTGCCCACGGGTGACCGAGAGGTGACCCGGTGGGACAAGCGGAGGACAGGCGTCCTACCAGCGCCGTACGGACGTCAGGAGGTCGCCGAGCCGAGCGTGAGGGTCAGGCGCTGCTCCTGGCCGCCGCGCTTGAGGGTCAGCTCCAGACGGTCGCCGGGGCGATGGGCGCGGATCTTGACTATCAGCTCCTCGGCGCTGTGCACCCGCTGGCCGTCGACCTTGGTGATCACGTCCTCGGGCTTGATGCCGGCGGCGGCGCCGGGGCCGTCGGGGGTGACGGACGGCTTGCCGTCGGCGGCCTTGGTGCCGACCCGGGCCCCGTCGCCGGTGTACTTCATGTCGAGGGTCACACCGATGACCGGGTGGGTGGCCTTGCCGGTGTTGATCAGCTCTTCGGCGACCCGCTTGCCCTGGTTGATCGGGATCGCGAAGCCCAGGCCGATGGAGCCGCCCTGGCCGCCGCTGTCGCTGTTGCCGGCGGCGCGGATGGCGCTGTTGATGCCGACGACGTGGGCACGCGAGTCGAGCAGCGGGCCGCCCGAGTTGCCCGGGTTTATGGGGGCGTCGGTCTGGAGCGCGTCGACATAGCTGACGTCGCTGCCGTCGCCCTTCTCACCGCCCGCCGTGATCGGGCGCTCCTTGGCGCTGATGATGCCCGAGGTGACGGTGTTGGAGAGGTCGAAGGGGGCGCCGATGGCCACCACCGGGTCGCCGACCTGCACGTTCTCGGAGTTCCCGAGCGGCAGCGGCTTCAGCCCGGAGACACCGGTGACCCGGACCACCGCGAGGTCGTACCCGGAGTCGCGGCCGACCACCGTGGCGCGGGCGGTCTCGCCGCCGCTGAACGTCACACTGATGTCGCCGGACGAGCCCGCGGGCTGCACCACATGGTTGTTGGTGAGGATGTGCCCGGCGGTGTCGAGCACGAAGCCGGTGCCGGTGCCGGACTCGCTGTCCCCGCTGACGTGCAGCGTGACCACGCTCGGCAGGGCGCTGGCGGCGATCCCGGCGACGCTGTCGGGCGCCCGCCCGACGGGCCCCTTGCCCGCCTGCGGCAGGTTCACGTGGGTGACACCGCCGTTGCGTTCGACGTACGCCCCGACCCCGCCGCCGATGCCACCGGCGACCAGCGCGAGGGCGACGGCCCCGAGCACCAGCGCGCCGCGCCGCGACTTCGCCTTCTGCGGCACCCCGGCCGAGCTCAGCGGCTGCCCGCTCGCGCCCCAGGGGTCGTACTGCACCCACTGCGACGACGGCGACGCCTGCGGTACGCCTTCAGGTGCGGGGTAGGCGGCACCCGGCTGCGGTACGGGTGCCGGGCCCTCGGGCGGTGCCGGGTACGCGGCCTGCGGCGGCACCACGGGCGCGCCGGGCGGCGTCGGCCGCTGCACCGGCGGCGCGGGCGCCCACGGCCCGGGCCCGCCGTAGGGCGGAGTCCCATACGGATCGGGGTCGTGCAACGGCCGCACCGGCGAAGCGACTTCGGCGACGTCAGCGGCCTCGGCCGAGCCGTCAACGGGTGCGGCGGGCTGCGCCGCAGCGTCGACGGGCTCGGCGGGTATCTCCGAGGGCGTCTCCGGAGCGCCGTCGGGCTCGCCCGCACCGGTCTGCCCCGCCGGCGCGGGCGGCGCCAGCCGATACGCCGACTCGTCCTCGACGGGCACGCCCTCGGCCAGCGGGTACGGCTCCGCGTCCGGCGCGGGTTCCGCTCCGACAGGCGGAGCCAGGTCGTACGTCTCCTCGGCGCCGGAACCGCCCCCGCGCTGGGTGGGACGGCTCCACCATCTCGCCTTGGCCCCGGTGGGCTTCCCGTCGTTCATGCTCTCCCCGCAACTGACGCGCGTGCCCCTGAGGGGCACCCTCCCGGGAATTCAACCAGGTTTGACGGGGTGCGCGCCCCATAAGGGGCGCGGGGTTGTGACACGGGAGAGCTTGGGGGAGCGACGAGCCAGCACGGTCCGCAGCCGAAAACACCGCACCCCACGCGAAGCGCTCAACGCTGAGGCGCAGCCAAATGCGTAGGCGGCGAGGACGGTGTCGCCCCCGGGAGCGTAGGCATCAGGGAAGCAGGCCGCACGGCCAGCACGGCGACGGCGGGACGTATCAGCGGCGGCAGAGACGACCCGCTCAACAACGCTGCACGGAACGCGTTCTGCGACGTGGGCTGCGACGGCACCCCGTTGAGCCCGGCCAAGCCCATGGTCGCGGGCGCCGAGGACTCCGGGACGACGGGCGCACTCGCCGCGCCACCGTACCGACGCTCCGACTCAACGGACAGCGGCGTCCCCGAAGCCGACCCGGCCGACGGACCCTGGGCTCGCAAAGGAGTCACATTGCTCCCGGACCCCTCGCCCCGGGCCGTCGTATCCGGCCCCGAGTCCGACGGCATCGCGCCGCCGAGGGCGATAGCGGCCAGGGACACCGCGCTCGCGGCGGCGAACGCGAACCGGCGCCCGCGCCACGGCGAGCCGGAGCGCTCCTCCGGGCGGCCCACCTCGTGGATGCGGAAGCCGCGTCCGGGCAGGTCGCCGCCGAGGACGGCCGCGTGCGCCCCACCGGGCACGTACTCGAAGCCGCTCATGGGATCGCTCAGCGAGCCCGGGGTGGTGAAGACGCCCCCGGAGAAGCGCCCCCCGCCGAGTGGTCCCCGACCGTCGGCGTCACCTCCGGGACCGCCGGGCAGCCCCTGGAGCCGGGCGAGCAGCCCTTCGGAGGGCGGCGGCGGGGCGGTCTGCGCGAACACGTTCTTGAGGCGGCGCTGGGCGTCGGCCTCGGCCTTGCACTTGGGACAGGTCGCCAGATGCGACAGGACCCGCTCGCGGGCGTCATGGTTGAGCTCGCCGTCGACGAGGGCGGCGAGCCGGTCCCCCAGATGCTGCTCGGCGGGGGTGGGACTGGTGCCGGTCACGCGGTCCCCTCTCCGACCGCCCCCGGGGCGCCGTGCGCCACCCCCGCGAGGGCGCGCTGCTGCTCCGCACGGGCCTCGGGCGAGCGGTGCTGGAGGGCCTTGCGCAGATGCGAGCGGCCCCGGTGGATACGGCTGCGCACGGTCCCGAGCTTCACGCCGAGCGTGGCCGCGATCTCCTCGTACGACAGTCCCTCGATGTCGCAGAGGACGACGGCGGCGCGGAACTCGGGCGCGAGGGTGTCCAGGGCCTGCTGGACGTCGGCGTCGAAGTGCGCGTCGTTGAAGACCTGCTGGGGGGACGGGTCACGGCTGGGCAGCCGCTCGGCCGCGTCGTCGCCGAGCGCGTCGAAGCGGATGCGCTGGCGGCGGCGGACCATGTCCAGGAACAGGTTGGTGGTGATCCGGTGCAGCCAGCCCTCGAACGTGCCCGGCGTGTACGTCGACAGCGAGCGGAAGACGCGGACGAAGACCTCCTGGGTGAGGTCCTCGGCGTCGTGCTGGTTGCCCGTCAGGCGGTAGGCGAGGCGGTAGACGCGGCCGCTGTGCGTGCTGACGATCTCCTCCCAGGTGGGAGGGGTCCACGCCGGGGAATCCGCGTCGGCGAAGGTCGCGGTGGCTGCGGAGTCTGCGGGCGTGGAACGGTCAGCGAACTTGGTCACGGATTTCGGCTCACCCGCCGACCTGAGAAAGCGCCGGAGCACTCCTCCCCGATCCACAGGCGCAGCCGCACCTCCCCTGTCGGCTCTGGTGGTGTCCAGTGGAGCCCCTACCATAGCCACCTCGCCCGTTAGCTCCGGATAAGAATCTTTACGCGCATTTGGGACTGGGTTCGTATCCCTTGAACCGCGCTGCTTCCCGGACCGCTCGGGGACCGGGTTTCCGTACTCGTCCATATGCTCCCCCCGCCCTTCTTAACGCCCGGTCCCATCTGCGGGTTCCCGGGTCCAGCGGATACAGTCACCGTTGCGCGCCAACTACGGGGACAGGAGAGGGCCATTACCGCCAACCGGCAGACGAGCTGGGCGTTCGCCGACGCCTTTGTCGCCGAGGACGACGCGCTGCGCTGGGCTCGCGAGCGGGCTCGGGAGGCAGGCCTGCGTTCGGTTTCCCCGGGGACGGGCGCCGCTCTGCGCCTGCTCGCTGCCACCGCCGACGCCAAGGCGGTCGCCGAGATCGGCACCGGAACCGGCGTCTCCGGGATCTATCTGCTCCAGGGCCTGCGGCCGGACGGCGTGCTGACCACCGTCGACCCGGAGCCGGACCGCCAGCAGTTCGCCAAGCAGGCGTTCCGCGCGGCGGGCTTCGCCGGGAACCGGGCGCGTTTCATCCCCGGGCGCGCCCTGGACGTACTGCCCCGGCTCGCGGACGGCGGATACGACCTGGTGTTCTGCGACGGCGACCGGATGGAGTCGCTCGACTGCCTAGCTGAATCGTTGCGCCTGCTGCGGCCCGGCGGAATCGTCTGCTTCGAGGGCGTCTTCGCGGACGGCCGCACGGTCGACTCGGGCGTCCAGCCCGCCGAGGTGCTGCGGCTGCGCGATCTGCTGCGGACCGTACGGGAGAGCCAGGAGCTCGTGGAGTCGCTGCTGCCGGTCGGCGACGGGCTGCTGTGCGCGGTGAAGCGGGTCTGAGCGCCGGGCGTTTCGCCGCAGCCTGAGCGCGCGCGTGGCGCGGGTCCGAACTCTCGCGCGCGTGGCGCGGGTTCCGACCGCCTCGCGCGGGGCGCGCCTTCATCGAACGTACGCCCTGGGGATACGACTCCGCCCCGGGCCGGTACCTGCGTACCGAGCCGGGGCGGTGAAGAGTAATCGGGTCGAGCCCGCTGTATCAGCCGACGACCTTCTTGAGCGCGTCACCGAGCGCCTCGGCCTCGTCCGGGGTCAGCTCGACGACAAGCCGACCGCCGCCTTCGAGCGGAACGCGCATGACGATGCCCCGCCCCTCCTTGGTCACCTCGAGCGGGCCGTCGCCCGTCCGCGGCTTCATGGCCGCCATGCTGTTTCCCCTTCCTGAAACCAGCTCATCGCAGCCGGCGGCCCCATGACAGGCACCGTGTTACCGGCATCGAACACATTGCTTCCAGGTCATTATCCCGCATCGCAGGACCCGATGACCAACATCGGTCGGCATCGCTTGCGCAACGCGCTCGATCAAAACCACCCAATTCGGCGATCCGCCTGCGATACTTCGCCGCCTCGGGTCGGGGTGGGCCCGAAGTTTGTTTGACGCAGGTCACATGTGCGGCCGTGACGATCTCCGCCATGCTGGGCGGACACGACACCGCAACGGAGGGGATCCATCCCAATGGCCGACACCGTGCTCTACGAGGTGACCGACGGGCTCGCGACGATCACGATCAATCGTCCCGACGCCATGAACGCCATGAACACCGAGGCGAAGGTCGCCCTGCGGGACGCGGCACGCCAGGCGGCGGCCGACCCCGCCGTACGGGCCGTCCTGCTCACCGCGACCGGCCGGGCCTTCTGCGTGGGCCAGGACCTCAAGGAGCACGTCGCTCTGCTGGCGGCCGACCGGGAGGCGGGCACCGGCTCCACGATGAGCACGGTCCGCGAGCACTACAACCCGATCCTGAAGGCGCTCACGGAGATGCCGAAGCCGGTCGTGGCCGGGGTCAACGGCGTCGCGGCGGGCGCGGGCTTCGGCTTCGCCCTCGCGGCCGACTACCGCGTGGTCGCGGACACGGCGGCCTTCAACACGTCCTTCGCGGGGGTCGCCCTGACCGCCGACTCGGGCGTCTCCTGGACGCTGCCCCGGCTGATCGGCCAGTCCCGCGCGGCCGACCTGCTGCTCTTCCCGCGCTCGATCTCCGCGCAGGAGGCGTACGAGCTCGGCATCGTGAACAAGCTGGTCCCGGCCGCCGACCTGGCGGCCGAGGCGGCGGCCGTGGCGCGCGCGCTGGCCGACGGGCCGACGCTGGCGTACGCGGCGCTGAAAGAGTCCCTGGCGTACGGGGCGGGGCACTCGCTCTCCGAGGCGCTGGAGAAGGAGGACGAGCTCCAGACTCGGGCTGGCGCGTCCGAGGACCACTCGATCGCGGTTGCGGCGTTCCTCGCCAAGGAGCGGCCGAAGTACGTGGGCCGCTAGGCCCTCCTGGACAAAGGCACGCGGTACCGCAGCGGATGCCCGTTGGGCCGTGTGGGTGAAATGCGGGGTACGTGAGGTCCGCGTACCCCGTCACTCGCTACGCGCGCGTCACGCCCCTCGGGCGACGCAGTCGGCCAGATGGTCGTCCACCAGGCCGCACGCCTGCATCAGGGCGTACGCCGTCGTGGGGCCGATGAAGCGGAGGCCGCGCTTCTTCAGGGCCTTGGAGAGGGCCGTGGACTCGTCCGTGACGGCGGGGACGTCCGCGAGGGTGCGGGGGGCCGGGCGGGTGGCGGGGTCCGGGGCGTACGACCAGATCAGTTCGTCGAGCTCGCCGGGGGCCCAGTCGGCCAGTACGCGCGCGTTGGCGAGCGTCGCCTCGATCTTGGCGCGGTTGCGGATGATCGATTCGTCGGTGAGCAGCCGCGCCGCGTCGGCGTCCGTGAAGACGGCCACTTCGGCGATCTTGAAGTCGGCGAACGCGCGGCGGAACCCCTCGCGGCGGCGCAGGATGGTGATCCAGGACAGCCCGGACTGGAACGCCTCCAGGCACAGCCGTTCGTAGAGGGCGTCGTCGCCGTGGACCGGGCGGCCCCACTCGGTGTCGTGGTACGCGACGTAGTCCGCCGTGGACAGCCCCCAGGGGCAGCGCAGCCGGCCGTCCGGGCCGGGGATCGCGGAGCTCACTGGTGCGGCTCCTGGTCCGTCGGGGCGGTCGCGGCGGCCAGCGCGGCGGAGAGCTCGGCGATACGGGCGTCACGCTCGGCGAGCTCCGCGCCGAGCCGGTTCAGCACGTCGTCGACGTCCGCCATCCGGTAGCCGCGGGCCGTCATCGGCAGCCGCAGGGCGTCGATGTCCGCGCGCTCGACGGGACGGCCGGCCGGCAGCGGGTCCACCAGCCGCTCGGGCGCCGCATCCGGCAGTACGGCGCTGTCGTCGCCGCCGCCCACCACGGCCAGGGTGACCGCGGCGACCACCACGACCAACGCGATCAGCAAGAACCAGAACACGCGCGAAGCCTCTCCCCGGCAGCCGGAAACCGTCGGGTCCGATCGTGCCATGCGGGACTGACAGTTAAGGTCGCAGGCGACCTATACGAGGAGGAAACAGCTGATGCTGCGGCTGGGACGGCGCGAGTTCGACGCGCACGAGCCGGTGATCATGGCGATCGTCAACCGGACCCCGGACTCCTTCTACGACCAGGGTGCGACGTTCCGCGACGAGCCCGCGCTGGCCCGCGTGGAGCAGGCGGTGTCAGAGGGTGCTGCCATCATCGACATCGGCGGGGTCAAGGCGGGCCCCGGCGAGGAGGTGACGGCCGAGGAGGAGGCGCGGCGCACGGTCGGCTTCGTGGCCGAGGTGCGGCGGCGGCATCCGGACGTGGTGATCAGCGTCGACACCTGGCGGCACGATGTCGGGGAGGCGGTCTGCGAGGCGGGCGCGGACGTGCTGAACGACGCGTGGGGCGGGGTCGACCCGAAGCTGGCCGAGGTCGCGGCGCGGTACGGGGTGGGGCTTGTGTGTACGCACGCGGGCGGTGTGGAGCCTCGTACGCGGCCGCACCGGATCGCGTACGACGACGTCATGGCGGACATCCTGCGGGTCACCGTGGGGCTGGCCGAGCGGGCCGTCGCGCTGGGCGTGCGGCGGGACGGGATCATGATCGATCCCGGTCATGACTTCGGGAAGAACACGCGGCACAGTCTTGAGGCGACGCGTCGGCTGTCGGAGATGACGGCGACGGGGTGGCCCGTCCTTGTCTCGCTCTCCAACAAGGACTTTGTGGGGGAGACGCTGGATCGGCCGGTCAAGGAGCGGGTGATCGGGACGCTGGCGACGACTGCGGTGTCGGCGTGGCTGGGGGCGCAGGTGTACCGGGTGCACGAGGTCGCCGAGACGCGGCAGGTCCTGGACATGGTGGCGTCCATCGCGGGCCACCGGGCCCCGGCGGTCGCGCGGCGCGGGCTGGCATAGCGGGTTTTTGACCCCACCCCACCCCTTCCCGAAACCCTGCCGGGAGCTGACGTTCGACTGACCGCCGGTGGGGGCTGGTCGCGCAGTTCCCCGCGCCCCTAAGGGGGCCCGAAGGGCCCATCAAGGGGCGCGGGGAACTGCGCGAGCAAGCCAGCACGGTCCGCAGCTGAAGAGATCCCCCGGAGGGTTTAGGGAAGGGGCGGGGTGGGGCCCCCTACCGGCCGACCTCCTTCGTCACCAGCGCCACCGCCTCCTCCACGCTGTCCGTGACGTGGAAGAGGAGCAGGTCGCGTTCGGAGGCCTTGCCGCCGCCGACCACCGTGTCGCGGAGCCAGTCGATCAGGCCCGACCAGTACGCCGAGCCGAACAGGACGATCGGGAAGCGGGTCACCTTGCCGGTCTGGACGAGGGTGAGCGCCTCGAAGAGCTCGTCCAGGGTGCCGAGCCCGCCGGGCAGCACGACGAAGCCCTGCGCGTACTTCACGAACATCGTCTTGCGGACGAAGAAGTAGCGGAAGTTGACGCCGATGTCGACGTGCGGGTTGAGCCCCTGCTCGAAGGGGAGCTCGATGCCGAGCCCGACCGAGACGCCCCGCGCCTCGCGCGCGCCCCGGTTCGCCGCCTCCATCGCGCCCGGCCCGCCGCCGGTGATCACCGCGAAGCCCGCGTCGACCAGCGCGTGCCCGATCCGCACGCCCGCCTCGTACTCCGGTGAGCCCACCGGCGTACGGGCGGAGCCGAAGACGCTGATGGCGCTGGGCAGTTCGGCGAGCGCGCCGAAGCCTTCCACGAACTCCGACTGGATGCGCATCACCCGCCAGGGGTCGGTGTGCACCCACTCCGAGTCGCCGCCCTCGGTGTCGAGGAGGCGCTGATCGGTGGTGCCTGGCTTGACCTGCTCGCGTCGGCGGAGCACCGGCCCGAGCCGCTGCTCCAGCCGCTGCTCCGCCGGAAACTCTCCCTCGGGGTTGGCCATGCCGTGCTCCCTCCGCTGACGTCGTTGCGTCGTGCAATGGTGCGTAAAAGCGATGGTGCGGTCGTGCTTGGTGCTTATGGTGCTCCCGCCAGCGTAAGACCGCCTACGTGACCAATGGCTGAATTCAGGCGGTCAGCCAGGCGCGCAGGCGCTCCTCGCACTGGGTGATGCGCTCGACCACCACGTGCTCGTCCCGCTTGTGCGCGTACTGCGGGTCGCCCGGGCCGTAGTTGACGGCGGGGACGCCCAGCGCGCTGAAGCGGGCCACGTCGGTCCAGCCGAACTTGGGCTGCGGGGTGCCGCCGACCGCCGCCATGAAGGCCGCCGCGGCCGGGTGCGAGAGCCCCGGCAGGGCCGCGCCCGAGTGGTCGTCGACGATGAACTCGGCGACGCCGCAGTCCGCGAAGACCTCGCGTACGTGGGCGATCGCCTCCTCGGCGCTGAGGTCGGGGGCGTAGCGGTAGTTGACGGTGACCGTGCAGGCGTCGGGGATGACGTTGTTGGCGACGCCGCCCTCGATCCGTACCGCGTTCAGGCCCTCGCGGTACTCCAGGCCGTCGATCACCGGGCGGCGCGGCTCGTACGCGGCGAGCTTGGCCAGGATCGGGGCGGCCGAGTGGATCGCGTTGGACCCCATCCAGCTGCGCGCGGAGTGGGACCGCTCCCCCTCCGTACGCAGCAGGACCCGCAGGGTGCCCTGGCAGCCGCCCTCGACCTCGGCCCGGGAGGACTCCAGGAGGATCGCGAAGTCGCCCTCGATCCAGTCAGGGTGTGCGTCGGCCACATGCCCGAGACCGTTGAGGTGTGCGGCGACCTCTTCGTTGTCGTAGAAGACGAAGGTCAGGTCGCGGTTGGGCTCGGGGACGGTCGCCGCGATGCGCAGCTGCACCGCCACACCGGACTTCATGTCCGAGGTGCCGCAGCCCCACAGCACGCCCTTCTCGTCGAGCCGCGACGGCACGTTGTCGGCGATCGGGACGGTGTCGATGTGCCCGGCCAGGACGACCCGTTCGGCCCGGCCCAGGTCGGTGCGCGCCACCACGTTGTTGCCGTACCGGTCGACGGTGAGGTGCGGCAGCGTCCGCAGGGCCGCCTCGATCGCGTCCGCGAGCGGCTTCTCCGTCCCGCTCACCGACGGGA
Source organism: Streptomyces sp. CBMA152 (assembly GCF_014596475.1). Classification (GTDB taxonomy): domain Bacteria; phylum Actinomycetota; class Actinomycetes; order Streptomycetales; family Streptomycetaceae; genus Streptomyces. Next base: position 123,854 of record NZ_MECJ01000028.1, read on the forward strand.
AGTCGACGAGCCACGCGGTGAGCTCGGGGCCGTCAAGGGTCAGGTCAAGGGAGGTGTCAGCCATGGCTCCGACCCTAGCGCGCCCCCACCCGGCCCCGACCGAACTGTCCGAAGTGCGAGCACCACCGACGGGGTGTTCCGGCCGACGTGCGCCCCCACCCCCCGCACCACCCCGGTTCCGGCCACGGCCCCCGGTCCCCGTACGGCCCCACACCGCCCCGGACCCCTCCCGCGGCCTCCAGTACGGTGGTCCCGTGTCCCACCCCGCCACTCACCCCCGACCCGCCCGGCGCGGCCGCCTCTTCCGTATCGCGGCCGCGGCCGTCGTTCTGCTCGCCGTCGCCGGATACCTGGTGGCGCAGTACGTGAGCGGAGGCCCCGGGGCGCCGAGATGCACGGTCGGATCCGGGGACGGGGACACCTACAAGCTCAGCCCCGAGCAGGCCGAGAACGCGGCGACGATCTCCGCGGTCGGCACCTCGCGCGGGATGCCCGAGCGCGCGGTGACGATCGCGCTCGCGACCGCGCTCCAGGAGTCCGGGCTGCGCAACATCACGCGCGGCGACCGTGACTCGCTGGGCCTCTTCCAGCAGCGCCCCTCGCAGGGCTGGGGCACCGTGGACCAGATCATGGACCCGGTCTACGCGGCCGGGAAGTTCTACCAGCGCCTGGCCGAGGTCCCCGGCTACTCGCGGATGCCGCTGACCGTCGCCGCGCAGAAGGTGCAGCGCAGCGGCTTCCCACAGGCGTACGCGAAGCACGAGCCGGATGCCACGCTGCTCACCGCGGCCCTCACCGGCCGCTCGCCCGCCTCGCTGACCTGCACTGTCGCCAAGGACGCCCACCCGGGCGACCCGGCGAGGGTGCGCGCCGAGCTGACCCGCGCGTTCGGCGCGGGCGTGGCCCCCGACAAGGGCGACGGCCGCGAGGTCACCATCCCGGTGCACTCGCCCGCCCGGGCCGGTGCCAACGCCGACGGCGGCGCCGAGCAGCGCGGCTGGGCGCTCGCGCACTGGGCGGTCGCCCACGCGGCGACCCTGCGCGTCGAGCAGGTGGCGTACGCCGGGCACACCTGGAACGTGTCCGGCTCGCACAAGGGCTGGCGCACCGACTCGGGCACGGCCTCGGACACCAGCACCGGCTCCGCCGGTGACGCCGCCCAGTCCGGCGCCTTCGGCCAGGTCCGGATCACGCTCGCCGGATAGCGCGCACCGAACAGCGCTCGCGATACCCGTGAATGCGCCTTTCACCCATTCGGCCGCCCATTCGGTCGGCCACTCGTAAGGGGCCACCGAACCCTTCGCCGTACACCGTTTCGTACACCCACCCCCGCACCGGCTCGAAGAATCGTCAATTCCCTTGAGAACAAGGGGATCTGACGTCACATCAGACGACTACCCACCGGTTCGTTTGCCCGTTTTTATCCGAACCCGATAATGCGACGCATTGCGAACTCTTTACATGGGATCACCGCAACCTCCGCCGCCCTTGGACCGGTTGTCACTGCGTCCGAACGCCGGACAGATCAGAACAGTCCCTGTCTGAAGGAGCATCATGTCCCTCCCCCTGACCCGTCGGATCGCCCGTGTCGCGCTGCTCATCGCGGCGGGCGCAGCGCCCGTGGTCGGTGCGGCCGGCTCCGCAAGCGCCGCCGGTCTCCCGGAGACCCCGAACCTGAGCGGCCTGAGCGCGCTCGACGGCGCCAACCTCGGCAACACGGTCGACGGCGCCGCACAGAAGGCCACCAACCTGGCGGGCGACGCCGGCAGCTCGGCGGTCAAGAAGGCGGTCCCGGCCGCGGGCAAGACCGTCGGCAAGGCGGGCAAGACGGCGACCCCGGCCGCGCAGAAGGCGGCGGGCGACGCGGCGGGCAACGCGGGCGACCTCCTCGGCCAGACCGCCAAGTCGGCCTCCCTGGACGGCCTCCCGGTCGGCGGCCAGCTGCCGACGGGCGGCCTGCCGTCCACCGACTCCCTGCCGCTCAAGGGCCTGCCCGTCGGCTGAGCACCTGCCGCACACGCCGAAGGGGCCCCGGGATCCTGTCCCCGGGGCCCCTTCTCGTGCGTACGAGAGCGACCGCGCCTAGGCGCCCAGGCGCTTCACGGCCGCCTCGACGCGCTCGTCCGTCGCCGTGAAGGCCACCCGCACGAACCGCTCGCCCGCCTCGCCGTAGAAGTCGCCGGGGGCGACCAGGATGCCGAGCTCGGCGAGGTGCGCCACGGTCTCCCAGCAGCCCTCGTCGCGGGTCGCCCAGAGGTAGAGGCTGGCCTCGCTGTGCTCGATGCGGAAGCCGTGCTTGACCAGGGCGTCACGCAGGGCGGTGCGGCGGGCGGCGTAGCGCGCCCGTTGCTCCTGGACGTGGGCGTCGTCGCCGAGCGCCGCCACCGTGGCCGCCTGCACGGGCGCGGCGGTCATCATGCCGCCGTGCTTGCGGATCTGGAGCAGCTCGCCGAGCACGGCCTCGTCGCCCGCGATGAACGCGGCGCGGTAGCCCGCGAGGTTGGACCGCTTGGAGAGCGAGTGGACGGCGACGATGCCCTCGTACGTACCGCCGCAGACGTCCGGGTGCAGCACCGAGACGGGCTCGGCCTCCCAGCCCAGCTCCAGGTAGCACTCGTCCGAGAAGACCAGCACGCCGTGCTCGCGCGCCCAGGCGACGATCCGGACCAGCTCGTCCTTGGCGAGGACCCGGCCGGTCGGGTTGGACGGCGAGTTCAGCCAGAGCAGCTTGAGACCGGCCGGGTCGAGCTCGGTCGGGTCGTCGTAGACGACGGCCTCCGCGCCGCAGAGCCGCGCGCCGACCTCGTACGTCGGGTAGGCGAGGCGCGGGTAGGCGACCTTGTCGCCCGCGCCTAGGCCGAGCTGGGTCGGCAGCCAGGCCACCAGCTCCTTGGAGCCGACGACCGGCAGGACGTTGCGGTGGCCGACGCCGACCGCGCCGAGCCGCCGCTCCACCCATCCTGTGAGCGCGTCCCGCAGCTCGGTGGTGCCCCACACCGTCGGATAGCCCGGCGAGTCCGCGGCCGCGACCAGCGCTTTCTGGATCAGCGCCGGGACCGGGTCGACCGGGGTGCCCACGGAGAGGTCCACGATCCCGTCCGGGTGCTGCGCGGCCGTCGCCTTGTACGGCTCCAGCTTGTCCCAGGGGAAGACGGGCAGACGTGCGGAGACTGCGCCCACGAAGGTGCTCACTTTCTCGTACCGGTTTCCGTACGTGAGGAAACGCCTCGGTCCCGTAGGCGGTGGGCGCCGTACGGGACCGGGGGGACACACGGTGTCGGTGTCGGTGTCAGTGCTCGCTGTCGGCGTTGATGTCGGCGGGCAGCGCAGCGATGAAGGGGTGATCGCGCTCGATCAGGCCGAGCTTGGAGGCACCACCGGGCGAACCGAGCTCGTCGAAGAACTCGACGTTCGCCTTGTAGTAGTCCTTCCACTCCTCCGGGGTGTCGTCCTCGTAGAAGATGGCCTCGACCGGGCAGACCGGCTCACAGGCGCCACAGTCGACACATTCGTCCGGGTGGATGTAGAGGGACCGCTGGCCCTCATAGATGCAGTCGACCGGGCACTCTTCGATGCATGCCTTGTCCTTAAGGTCGACACAAGGCTCCGCAATGACGTAGGTCACGCTGTCGTTCCTCCTCGATAGGGCGCGGCGGGCCGGTCTGCGGCTCCGTCCACGTGGCGCGCGGGAGCGCGGCGTCGTCGATGCCCACACCTAGTATCTCCGTTCCGGGGCGCGATCCGAACAGGAGGGGCGAAGAGAGCTGTGGAGTTCACCACCGGCGGACGGTTGATCGTCCGCATCACGCCTGAAGATCAGGGCAAACGGGTATCAGTCAGGCACCTCGCGACGACCGGGGAGCGGGGCGAGAAGTTCACCGACACGATCGGCGTTCTCACATCGTGGGAGGCCGGGGTGCTGTCGATCACACGCAGGACCGGCGAGACGGTCCGCATCCCGGAGCGCGAGATGGTCGCGGGCAAGGTCGTCCCGGCCGAGCCCGCCCGGCGGCGCGGCCCGGCCGCCACCTTCCGGGAGTTGTCGCTGGTCAGCGCGCGCTCCTGGCAGCCGGTGGAGAGCGCGCCGCTGGGCGACTGGACGCTGCGGGCGGTCGGCGGATTCACCCGCCGGGCCAATTCGGTCCTCCCGCTCGGCGACCCGGGCAGACCGCTCGCGGACGCTCTTTCGTACGTACGTCAGTGGTACGCGGCGCGTGGACTTCCCACGTATGTGCAAACGGCGACCGGCGCCGAGGGCACCCAGGAACAGCTCTGTGTCGATCTTGAACAGGATGGGTGGATCCGCGAAGTAAGCGCCCAACTGCGGATCGCCGCACTTGCCCCGATCGGGGACGTCGACGCGGACGTCTCACGGGTCGAGCTGTCGCGCACCGTCGGCCCCGCCTGGCTCAGCCGCTACCAGCGCACGGGCACTCCGGGCCCGCACGTCCTGAAGGTCCTGGAGAGCGGCCCGTCGACGTGGTTCGCGACGGTGGCCGGGGAGGGCTCCTCGGCAGAGGGCGCCGCGCCCGCCGCCATCGGGCGGTGTGTGATCGACGGCCGCTGGGCCGGGTTCATGGCGGTCGAGGTGGACCCGGATCAGCGCCGCCAGGGCCTCGCGACCGCCGTGATGGCCGCGTTGGCCCGGCAGGCCCTGGACGAGGGCGCGTCGGCGGCGTGGCTCCAGGTCGAGGCGGACAATGAAGGGGCGGCGGCGCTGTACGACGCGCTCGGCTTCGCGACGCATCACATGTATCACCACTTCAGGCATCCCTCGGGTTGACGAACCCCGGTCGGAACCGGAACCTCCGGTCCCATCGGCACTCCCGGAACCGACCGACCGAAACCGGAACCCCGGCACCACACTTCCGAACTCACTGAACGGGTACGAGGCGGTTATGGACCCCGAAAGCCCCGGCGCGGACGACTGGCGAGGGCAGTTCACCGAGGAGGCCCGCTGCGAGCGGCCGGACCTCGCGATGCTGTGCCTGCTGATCGGCGCGGTGGCCGACCCGGAGCTCGGCCAACCCGGCCTGGACGCGGCCCAGGTGGAGCTCGACCGGCTGGCGGGCCTGCTCCCGTACGGGGTCGACAGCGCGGGCGCCTGGGCCGAGGCGCTGGCGGAACTGCTCGGCGGCGCCTGTGACTTCCGGGGCACCCCGGCGGAGTACCAGCGCCTGGAGTCGTCGCTGCTGCCGGAGGTACTGCGGCGCCGCCGGGGGCTGCCGATCCTGCTCTCGGTGATCTGGATCGAGGTGGCCCGTCGGGCCGGGGCCCCGGTGTACGGGGTGGCGCTGCCCGGCCACTTCGTCGTCGGGTTCGGCGGGCCGGAGGAGCGGATCCTGGCCGACCCGTTCAACGGGGGCCGCCCGCTGACCGGCGCGGACGCGGAGCTGCTGGTCGCCGGGGCCACCGGCGCCCCGCTCGACCCGTCGATGCTGACCCCGGCCGACCCGCTGGCGATCGTGCTGCGCATCCTCAACAACATCCGCGCCTGGGCGTCGGCCCGCCCGGAGCACAGCGCGGTGGCCCTGTGGGCGCTGGACCTCAGCCTCCTGCTGCCCACGCACCCGGCCCGGCTGCGCTACGACCGGGCCCAACTGCTCGTCCAGCGCGGCGACTTCCTCGGGGGAGCCGCCGAACTCGACCTGTACGCGGACGTCCTGGAGCCGGTGGAACCCCGTACCGCCGATACGGTCCGCGGGCGCGCCCGGGCGGCGCGGGCGATGCTGAACTGAGGCTCCGTACGAGGGGACCGGCCTACAGCCAGCCCTTCTCCCGCGCGATCCCCACCGCCTCCGCCCGGTTGCGGGCCGCGAGCTTCTGGATGGCCATCGAGAGGTAGTTGCGGACCGTGCCCTGGGAGAGCGAGAGGGTGCGGGCGAGCTCGGCGTTGGTGGCGCCGTTCGCCGCCGCGCGCAGGACATCGCGCTCGCGGTCGGTCAGCGGGTTCGCGCCCTCCGCGAGCGCGGCGGCCGCCAGGGTCGGGTCGATGACCCGCTCCCCCGCGAGCACCTTGCGTACGGCTGCCGCGAGTTGAGCGGCCGGGGCGTCCTTGACCAGGAAGGCGTCGGCGCCCGACTCCATCGCGCTGCGCAGATACCCGGGGCGCCCGAAGGTCGTCAGGATCACGATCTTCATGGCCGGGAACTCGCGGTGCAGGGCGGCCGCCGCCTCGATGCCCGTACAGCCCGGCATCTCGATGTCCAGGAGCGCCACATCGATCTCTCGGGCCCGGGCGGCGGGGAGCACCTCGTCGCCGCGCGCGGCCTGGGCCACGACCTCGAAGTCCGGCTCCAGGCCGAGCAGTGCTGCGAGGGCCTCGCGGACCATGGACTGGTCTTCGGCCAGCAGGAGTCGGATCATGAGCCGATTTTAGTGGGACTCCGGGGACGCTCCGAGCCCGGCCGCCGGGGCCTCGTCCAGCGGGATCCTCGCGATCAGCGTGAACCCCTTGGAGGACGCGGACTCCACTGTTCCGCCCGTCTTGGCCAGGCGTTCCGCCAGGCCCGTCAGGCCGTTGCCGGGAACGGGGGCGCCCGGGCCGCCTCGGCCGTCGTCGCTGATGCGCAGCTCGACGAAGCGGCCGTCCAGCGTCTGGCGTACGTCGAGGGTGATCGCGCACTTCTTGGCGCCGCTGTGGCGCACCACGTTGGTCGCCGCCTCCCGGACCACCCAGGCGAGCGCCTCCTCCGCGCCCTCCGGTGCCTCGTCGGGCAGCTCGGCGGTGGCGGGCAGATCGGCCGTCACCCCGGCCGCCGTCAACGCGGTCCGGGCGCCCGCCAGTTCACCGGCGAGTGTCGCCCTGCGATAGCCGGACACCGCTTCCCGTACGTCCACCAGGGCCTGGCGGCTGACCTGTTCGATGTCGGCGACCTGCTGGGCCGCCTGGTCGGGATGGTCGGGGAGCATCCGGCCCGCCAGCTCGCTCTTCAGCGTGATCAGTGAGAGCGAGTGGCCGAGCAGGTCGTGCAGATCGCGGGCCAGGCGCAGCCGCTCCTCGTTGGCGGCCAGCTGCGCGACCGTGGCCCGCGCCTGGCGCAGCTCCACGGTCGTACGCACCAGTTGGCGCACGCCGCTCATGGCGAAGCCGCCGAGCAGGGCCGGGATCGTCAGGCCCGGGACGAAGTCGCCCCAGGCGCCCTTGGTGGTGAGGCCGAGCAGGGCCATGACGCCCGTCACGGCCGGGATCGCGAACTTCGCGATCGACATCGGCAGCGCCGCCCCGCAGCCCACCGACACGTACACGAAGAGCACCAGCCAGGGCGCGTCCAGGGTCAGCGAGGTGAGGATCGCGAGGGCGGCCATGAAGGCCAGGATCGAGGCGACCGTGGAGCGGGCGTAGGGGCGGGCGGTGTGGCGGAAGACCAGGGCCAGGTAGGCGGCGACGAACGCCACCAGGGCGAGCCAGCCGAGCACGGTCGCCCACACCGTGTGATGGCCCTTGAGCAGGTCGGAGACGGGCGCCCCGAGGAACGCCAGCCAGATGCCGATCCACAGCAGCTTGCGCCCCGCCTCCTGGCGGTTCTCCGGCGGGCGGCCGATGGCGGCCATGGGCTTGCGGTCCTCCGTCACGCTGCTCACGCCTTCAGGGTGTCCTTCCGGTACAGCCAGGCCGCGCCGCCCGCGAAGAGCAGGAAGTAGACGGCGAGGACGGCCACGTCCAAGGCGCGCGGGGCGTTGCCCGCCTCGATGGCCTGCCCGAGCGCAGCGTACGCGTGGGTGGGCAGCCACTTGGCGAGCGACTGGAGCCAGGGCGCGAAGGTCGTGGTGGGCATCCACAGGCCGCCCAGGATGGAGAGGCCGAAGTAGATGATCATCGTGATCGGGCGGACCGCGTCACCGCTGGCGAGGTAGCCGATGGCCACGCCGAGCGCGGCGAAGCAGAGCGAGCCCGCCCAGATGGAGCCGGTCAGGGCCAGCCACTGCCAGGTGTCGAACCGTACGTCCTTGACCGTGGCCGCGACCAGGAAGACCACCACGATGCAGGGCAGGGTGACCACGGCGGCGCTCGCGATCTTCGCCAGCACATAGCCGCGGCCGGGCAGCGCGGTCAGCCGCAGCTGGCGCACCCAGCCCTTCTCGCGCTCCTTGGCGATCTTCTCGCTGTTGCCCATCAGGACGGCGGTGATCGCGCCGAACGAGGCCATCGAGACCATGAAGAAGGCCGGGAAGGTCAGATCGGTGCCGCCGATCCTGTCCGTGGTGTTCTGCGAGCCGGAGATCAGCAGATACAGCGCGGAGGGGTAGATCACCGAGAAGAACATGAACTTCTTGTTCCGCAGAGTGCGGGCGATTTCGAGCTTGATCAGGGTGTTCATGCGGTCCTGGCCTCCTCGGCCTCGGTGATGGCGACGAAGGCCTGCTCCAGGCCGAGGCCTGCGACTTCGAGGTTGCGCGGGTACAGGCCGAGCCCGTACACCGCGTGGACGGTGGCGTCGGCGTCCGTGGACTGGAGGCGGACCGTGCGGCCCGAGATGTCCAGGCTCGCCAGGAACGGCAGCCCGCGCAGGGCCGACTCGTCGATCGCGCCCTCCAGGTCGAAGGCGATCCGGCGGGCACCGGCCTTCGCCTTGATCTCGGAGGCGGTGCCGTCGGCGAGCAGCCGGCCCTTGTGGAGCACCAGGACGCGGTCGGCGATCGCGTCCGCCTCCTCCAGGTAGTGGGTGGCGAACAGGACCGTACGGCCCTGCTGCGCCTGCTCGCGCATGGTCGCCCAGAACGCCTGGCGGGCGGTGACGTCCATGCCCGTGGTCGGCTCGTCCAGGACGATCAGGTCGTTGGCACCGGCGGTCGCGAGCGCGAAGCGCACACGCTGCTCCTGGCCGCCGGAGAGCTTGTTGACCATCCGGTCGGCGATCTGCGCGATGCCCGCGCGGTCCAGGACCTCCTGGACCGGGTACGGACGGGGGTGCAGATCGCAGGCGAGCTTGACCAGCTCGCGGACCTTGACCTCCTCCATCAGGCCGCCGCTCTGGAGCATCGCGCCGACCCGGCCGTCCTGGATGGCCTGCTCGGGGCTGGTGCCGAAGAGCCGGACCGCACCGGCGTCGGCGCGGCGCAGCCCGAGGAGCAGGTCGAGCGTGGAGGACTTGCCCGCGCCGTTCGGCCCGAGCAGTGCGACCGTCTCGCCGGGGTGGAGGGTGAGCGAGAGGTCCGCGACGGCGCGGACGTCCCCGTAGCTCTTGCTCACGTTCTCGAAACTCACCACGGAGGTGGCGGTGGAGGTCGTCGTTGTGGTCATGACCCAAGGTTCGCCCGCGGACGCCGGCCCGGGGCAGTGCCGCCTGTCGTGACTCCTGGATGACAGATGTCATGCGTACGGCGTGACACGGCCCCCGCACGCGTGGCGCGTACGGGGGCCGGGCACAGGAACCGCGGGTCAGTTGGCGTTCAGGTCGATCGTCACGGTGCGCTGCGCGGTGGTCTTGCCGCGCAGGGCGCTCTGCATCGCCTTGGCCACGTCGTCCGAGGACAGCTGGTGCTTCTGGCCGTCGCCCTTCATCACCATCACGCCGTTGAAGGAGCTGCCCATGAGCTCCTCGATCGCCTTCTTGTCGTAGACCTCGACCAGCTTGCCCTCGATCGGCTTCATGGAAAGGATCTTCGGGAGCGACTTCACCGGGCCGAAGACGATCTGCTTGCCGCCGGCCTTGATGGTGATCTTGTCCGACATGGCGGGCTTGGCGAAGTCGTTCATCGCCCGCTCGATCTCGGCCGCCGAGACGGTCGGCTGGCGGCTGGTGACCGGCAGCTGCACCTCGTTGGGCGTGCCCGTCTCCACCTGCGCCCGGTAGGCGTCCTTGACCGAGTTCATCGAGCGGTTGACGTCGAGCGCCTTGCCCGCCTTGCCGGGTACGGCCACGGCCTTGCCCGGGACGAACTTGATCGTGCCCTCGACGGCGGAGCCGGAGGCGCCCGCGAGGTCGGTCAGGGCGACGCCCAGCTTCTCCTCGTCGACCGGGATGACCGGCTCGGCGACCCGCTTGCCGCCGAAGAGCGAGGAGATGACCGAGACCGGGTTGTAGTCGCTGCCCGCCGCGTTGCGCACGGTCGCCTGGCTGTCCAGGGTCAGACCCGCCTTGTCCGGGGCGAGCGTCTCCTTCTTGCCGTCGACGGTGAGCCGCAGCGGCTGGGCCGCGCGCTTGCCGAGCGTGGCGTCCAGCTTGGCGACGGCCTGCTCCTTGGTGCCGCCGCCGATGTCGACGCCGAGGACCGTGGTGCCCTTGGGGACCTCGGAGTGGTTGAGCAGCAGGCCCGCGCAGTACGCGACACCGGCGAGCACGACGGTCGCGACACCGAGGAGGACCAGCTTGGAGCGGCCCTTCTTCTGCTTCTTGGCGGCGGGCGCGCTCGTACGGGCCGGGGCCTGGGGGGCCTCCTGCGCCTGCGCGGAGCCCGAGCCGTCGGGGATGCGCGGCGTGAGGTCGGGACCCATGCCCGGCCCGCCCGCGAACGCGGCCCGGTTGTCGCCCGGGACGACCGGGATACCGCTGGTCAGCGTGTCACCGGAGACATGCTCGACCGGCGGGGGCGGGGTCATCCCACCGCGCCCGGGCACCGGGGCCGGGGCCTGCGGGGTCAGGATCGCGGTGTCGTCGGACATCCGGGGCACCGAAGGCGTCATCGGACCGGGCCGCACACCCGGGGCCGAGGTCCCGCGACCGGGCGTACCGTCGCCGCCGAAGACCGGGGTGCCGTGGCTCGGCGTACCGCCGGGGCCCTCCGTGCCGAAGACCGGCGAGCCGTGGCTCGGGGTGCTCGCGGGGCCCTGCGAAGCGGCGCGGCCCTGGCCGCCGAGCCGCTGCTGGCCCTTGCCGCTGCCGGTCGGCCGGGTGGGCAGCGCGGAGGTGCCGGTCATGGGGCCGGTGGTGGGTCCGGCGGGGCCGCCGTTGGCGGAGAGCCCGGAACTGCCGCTTCCGTTGGGCGAGCCGCCGTTCCCGGCTGCGAAGCCCTGGCCGTTCGTGGAGCCCGCGCCGGGGGCGAAGCCGCTCCCGTTCGTGGAGCCCGCGCCGGGGAAGCCGCTCCCGTTCGTGGAGCCGTCGGCGGGACCGCCCTGCGGGGCGTCCGAGAAGTACGGGAGGTTCGAGCGCGGGGTGCCGGACGGCGGCGTCGGCGCGCCGGGGCCCGACTTGCGGGGCGCGAACCAGTCGCTGGCCGGCTTGTCATCGGCGGGGGGCGCGGCATGCGTGCCGGTCTCCTCCGCGTCCGCGACGCTCTGCGCGCGCTCGCCCTCGGAAGGGGACGAAACGGACGCCTTGTCCGCGTCGCTCACCGGCGTACGCATCACCACCGGCGGAATCGGCCGGGATCCGGGGATGTTGATCCGGATCCGGGTCGTCAGCGTGGTCTCGGTCTTGGGTTCGTCCGGCTCTGCGGCGGCGGCTTCCGGGGCGTCGTGCGCCGGAGAGTGCGGCGTTCCGTACGGCGGGGTACCCGACGGGTACGCAGCTCCGCCGCGCCCGTGGGGGCCGGAGGTCGAACTGTCAGTTTCACGACTCAAGGCAGGTTCTCTCCCGATCGGCTCCGCCACCCGCTCTTGTCTCGTGTGCCTGTGTGCGGGCGGCTCGGCGGCGCGCACCACCATACTGGCCGCCGCGCGCACGCACGGGTCGGCCCGGGGAAGCGGCACACCACACCCACTACTGCGCCACGCCGCCCGCGCACGTCACTTGCCAAGTCGGGCCGAATCACCGGCCGGTTGTACGAGGTTGCCGATCGTGGCACAGATCACAGCCGAGGCCATCCCGCCGAGCAGGAAGATGTACGAGCCGAGGCCCGCGCCGAACACGAAGTCGCCCTCGGGCCGGGTGGCCGTCAGGAACAGCACCGCGACCAGCCATCCGGCACCGGGAGCGGCGACGCCGACCCGGCTGTTCGTCAGGGACGAACCCACCCAGAACAGTCCGGCCGCACCGGCCAGCGAGAGCAGCAACCCGCCGGGGAACCAGGCGGCTTGGACCAGCGCGCCCGCGACCCCGGTCAGCGCGCCGAGCACGAACAGCCCGGCGAAGGCGGCGATCCGCCCGGGGCGGGCGCCCGCCGTACGGGGGTTGACGTCGACGGGGGACGTACGGGGCTTCGTGCTCACGACAGCTCCAGCCCGGCGAACAGGTCGTGCTCGCGCTCGCCCTCGGGCGCCCCGGACTCGCCGCGCACCAACTCGTAGTACTCCTTGGCGAACAGCGGCTGGCCCAGGTCGTTGGAGAGGGCGAAGAAGGGGCCGTCCACGGCGATCTGGGTGAGGTGCGCGCGCATCGCGGCGGCCTTGGCCTGCGCGTACGGCGTGCCGTCGATCTCCGCCGTGATCTGCTCGTCCTCGACGACGCCGGGGATGTCGGACACTTCGGCGATCCCCGGGAAGGAGACGCCCGAGTCGCGCAGCCGCGCGAAGCCCTCCTCGGCGGCGGACCTCGGCACCCGGTTCCAGTAGATCTTGCCGATGGTGTGCGGTTCGCCCAGGTCCGGGCGGTACGCGGCGTCACCGGCCAGCTCGGCCGCGCGCATCGCGACGCGGTGGGCCTGGATGTGGTCGGGGTGACCGTACCCGCCGTTGGTGTCGTACGTCACGAGCACCTGCGGCCGGACCTCGCGGATCACCTCGACCAGGTGCGGGGCGGCGTCGTCCACGTCGGTGTTCCAGAACGCGCCCGCGCGGCCGTTCTGCTCCGCGCCCATCATCCCGGAGTCGCGGAAGCGGCCGGGGCCGCCGAGGAAGCGGTGGTCGGTGACCCCCAGCTCCTTCATCGCGGCCGCGAGTTCGCCGATCCGGTGGGCGCCGAGGCGGTCGTCGCGGTCGGCGGCGAGATGTGCGAGGTCCGCCGGGATGACCTCGCCCTCCTCGCCGAGGGTGCAGGTCACCAGCGTGACCAGGGCGCCGTCGGCGGCGTAGGCGGCCATGGTGGCGCCGTTGTTGATCGACTCGTCGTCGGGGTGCGCGTGCACCAGGAGCAGACGCCGGGCGGGGAGATCCGTCATACCCGACAGCCTACGAGGCATGGCTCGCGGCGGCATGCCTCGGATCCCCCGGCCGCGCCGGGCCGCGTCACCGGCGTCAGAACTTGATGTCGCTGATCATGCCCGCCACGTTGTTGGTCAGGTTGTTGATGCTGGGTGCCATGGACGAACTGGCGAGGTAGAAACCGAGCAGAGTGCAGACCACCGCGTGTCCGGCCTTCAGTCCGGACTTCCTGACCAGCAGGAAGACGATGATCGCCAACAGCACCACCGCCGAAATAGAGAGTGCCACGGCGGTTCACCTCCATCTGTCGGTCAGGCAGAGCCAGTCGGTCGGGAAGAGCGTGTGCGAGGGGGCATGCGGAGTCATACCCATGCCCCACTATGGATCATAACTATCCGACGGAACGCATTGATCGGTGCACGGGCGCACAAGGGGCGCACACCGGCCACGGCCAGGCACGTCGGGGCGAGGGCCGCTAGGTTCGGTTCATGACCTCAAATGCCCCCGGGGAACCCTCGTTTCCCCGTCAGTACGCCAGGACCCAGCGCTACACGCTCGGTGCGCCCCGCGCCTTCACGGTGGCGCCGGACGGCAGCCGGGTGGCCTTTCTGAGGTCTCCGGACGGTACGGATCCGGCCAACAGCCTCTGGGTGCTCGACCTGGCGCCCGGCGGCGGTGAACGGCTCGCGGCCGACCCGCGCGCGCTGCTCGGCGGGCACGCGGAGGACCTCTCCCCGCAGGAGCGGGCGCGGCGCGAGCGCAGCCGCGAGGGCGCGGCGGGCATCGTCGGCTACGCGACCGACGCGGCCGTGGAGTTGGCCGCGTTCGCGCTGTCGGGCCGCCTGTTCACGGCCGAGCTGCGGGCCGGCACCACCCGTGAACTGCCCGCCCCCGGCCCGGTCATCGACCCCCGCCCGTCCCCCGACGGCCGCCTTCTCGCCTATGTCGTACAGGGTGTGCTGCGGGTCGCCGGGGCCGGTGGCGAGGACGACCGGGCGCTCGCCGAGCCGGAGTCGCCCGAGGTGACGTACGGTCTCGCCGAGTTCATCGCGGCCGAGGAGATGGGCCGCTCCCGGGGTTTCTGGTGGTCGCCCGACTCCGACCGGCTCCTTGTGGCGCGGGCCGACGAGAGCCCGGTGAAGCGCTGGTGGATCGCCGACCCGGCCCACCCGGACCGCGAGCCGCAGCGCGTCGCGTACCCGGCGGCGGGCACGCCCAACGCCGAGGTCCGGCTGTTTCTGTACGGTCTGGACGGCTCCAGGACCGAGGTCGTCTGGGACCGGGCGCGCCACCCGTATCTCTCGCGGGTGCACTGGTCGGCGGCGGGCGCCCCGCTGCTCCTGGTGCAGGCCAGGGACCAGCGGACCCAGACGTATCTGGCCGTGGACACGGAGTCCGGGACGACCCGGACCGTCCATGTCGACGAGGACGAGGTCTGGCTCGATCTTTTCCCCGGTGTCCCGGCCTGGGCTCCGGACGGCCGACTGGTGCGGATCGCCGACGAGGGCGGGGCGCGGGTGCTCGCCGTCGGGGACCGCCCGCTCACCGGTGACCAGCTGCATGTCCGGGCCGTGCTCGACATCGGACCGGACGACATCCTGCTCTCCGCGTCGGCCGGGGAGGGGGCCTCTGCTCCCGAGACCGGGGAGATCCATGTGTACCGGGTCAACGAGCTGGGTATTGAGCGGGTTTCGGAGGGTCCGGGCGTCCACTCGGCAGTGCGGGGCGGACCGGCGACCGTCCTCACATCCGCCCGTCCGGACATCCCGGGCACCACGGTACGGGTGGAACGGGACGGCAAGCAGCTCGCGGTGATCGACTCGTACGCCGAGACACCCGTGCTCACGGCCGGAGTGCGACTGACCGAGGGGGGCGCGAGGCGCATCCCGTGCGCCGTACTGCTCCCCGCCGGGTACACGGAATCGGACGGCCCGCTTCCGGTGCTGCTGGACCCCTACGCCGGCCCCCACGGCCCGCGCGTCCTGGCTTCCCAGAACTCCCATCTCACCTCCCAGTGGTTCGCCGACCAGGGCTTCGCGGTGATCGTCGTCGACGGCCGCGGCTCCCCGGGCCGCTCCCCCGGCTGGGAGAAGGCGATCCGCGACGACTTCACGCTCAGCCTCGACGACCAGATCGAGGCGCTGCACGACCTCGCGAAGCGCTTCCCGCTGGACCTCGGCCGGGTCGCTATGCGCGGCTGGTCGTACGGCGGCTACCTCTCGGCGCTCGCGGTCCTGCGCCGCCCCGACGTCTTCCACGCGGCGATCGCGGGCGCTCCGGTGACCGACTGGCGCCTGTACGACACCCACTACACCGAGCGCTACCTCGGCGACCCGCAGACCAGCCCCTCGGCGTACGAGACGAACTCGCTCGTCACCGACGCGGGCCTGTCCCAACCGGCCGAGCAGCACCGCCCGTTGATGCTCATCCACGGCCTGGCGGACGACAACGTGGTGGCGGCCCACACCCTGCGCCTCTCCTCGGCCCTCCTGTCGGCGGGCCGCCCCCACGAGGTCCTGCCGCTGACGGGCGTGACCCACATGACCCCGCAGGAACAGGTGGCGGAGAACCTGCTCCTGCTCCAAGTGGACTTCCTGAGGCGGTCGTTGCCGAGCTGAGTGGCTGTACCTACAGGGGCGCGGGGCTGTGACATTGTGCGGCTCCGCCGCGTGGGCGCGACCAGCCCCCACCGGCCCGCAGACGAACTCACCACCCGGGCGGTGGGAACGACGGTGGCGGCGGCCCAAACCCGCCGCCGCCAGGCGCAGGCGGCCACGCCCCCGCCGTGTCCACCGGCTCCGGCGGCCCCCGCCGCACCAGCACCGGAACCAGCACCACCCCCACCACCACCTCGAAGAAGAACGTCACGACCTGCAACTGACCGGCGGTCGACAACGAGTCGAAGCGGTCGAGCAGCTTGAACCGTACGACCACGGCGATCCCCAGCGCCCCCGACGCGGCGAGCACGGCGGCCGCCATCAGACCGAGCGGCCGGGAGAAGGCGGCCCGGGCCAGTCCGCCCACCGCCGCGGTCAGCGCGACCACGGCCAGCACCACCGTCAGCCACCCCGCCGGCACCCACAGCAGCGGCAGGTTCTCGCCGCTGAACCGCACCTTGTACAGGTCCCCGGGGACCTGTACCGCCGTATAGATCTCCCACGCCACCGCGACCGCCGCGGCGGCGACCAGCAGCACGAACGCGGTGATCCCGGCCCCCGCGCCCGGCCGGGTCGGCGACGGAGGCCCGACTTCCGGAGACGGCCGACGCCCCGCCGCAGCCGTGATCAGCATGGCCAACCCCGCCGCCAGCGCCGCGAACGTGCTGAGCAGCGCCCGGCGATGGAGTTCGTGCAGCGCGGTGGTGTCCAGCCAGTGGTCGTGCAGCACCCACAGCGAGGAGATCCGCAGCGCGGCGGTGACGGCCCCGACAGCCGCCAACACGCCCGTGGCCAGCGGCGATCGGGGGACCACGGCGACCGCCACCACGTACACCACGAGCAGCACGGGGTCGAGGAAACCGGTGGTCAGCGGGGTGCCACCGGTGTGCCTGGGCGCACCCGACCAGAACCACCACAGGTCCGCGGCGGACCGCGCGGTGTGCAGATCGCGGGCGATCCAGGCGGCCGTGAGCAGCGCGAGGAACGCGCACAGCACGGCCCCGGTGAGCCGCGCCCCGCCCGTGAGTGTCTGTGCCTGCCTCATGCCCCTTGCCGTCCCCCCGGTTGGCTTGGTGAGCGCATGCTCCGCCGCATCCTCCACCCACGGTGCTCGGGCCGACAAGAGGGGCGCATGACCTGGGCGGGACGGCAGCGGCCGGCCGGGGTGACGAGACACCCCGGCCGGCCCACGGCACCCGCACGGCCGTACGGTGTTCAGCGTGACGCGTTCGTATATCGGTGTTGCGTCAGTCAAGTTGCCTGCTTGTTAACGAAATTGATGGGCATTTATGGAGTCATGTCGCCCGCTCCGCCGCCTTGTCAAGCACGCAGTCGCCTCGATGTGCGAAATCTTGTGCCAAGTTCTCCCGTGATCGCACACAAGCATGCTCAAACCTCTTGACGCACAAGGCTGAGCGCATGAATGTTCCGGTCAATCAATGACGCCTGCGGGCGCCGTTCGACTCTCTTCGACTCTCTCTCTGTGCGGGGGCTATGTGCGATGACGAGTTCAACCCAGGCCGCCACGGAACCAACTGATCCTCTTCCACAGGGGGCGGATTCCGGCACGGGACTCACGGCGACCGAACTCATCGGGCGTTCTCCCGGCCGGCTCGCCTGGGCGCGATTCAAACGCGACCGGGTGGGTATCGCGTGCGCGGTCACCGTGCTCGCCTTCATTCTCATCGCTTTCGCGGCGCCCTTGATCGCGAAGCTCTACGGCAAAGATCCTTATCAGCTGTACGGACAGGACCGCGGGCTCCTGAACAGCTACGGAATTCCGCTGAAACCCAACGGCGGCGTCGACGGCGACTTCTGGTTCGGCGTCGAACCCAACCTGGGCCGCGACGTGTTCACGCTGTTGATCTACGGGATCCGGACCTCGCTGTTCATCTCGCTGGCCGTCACCCTCGTCTCGGTGGCCACCGGGGTGCTGATCGGCCTGGTCCAGGGCTATATGCACGGCAAGGTGGACTACTTCCTGGGCCGCTTCTCGGACCTGATGCTGTCGTTCCCGCAGCAGCTGTTCTTCATCGCCTTCACCCCGGTGATCGTCGCGCTCTTCGTCTCGCCGCGCGACGAGGAACCGACGTACGTACGGATCGTGGCGCTGATCCTCGTGCAGTTCCTGCTCGGCTGGATGGTGGTGGGCCGCCTCGTGCGGGCCCAGGTCCTTTCGCTGCGGGAACGCGAGTTCATCGAGGCGGCCAGACTCAGCGGCGCCTCGAACTGGCGGATCATCCGCAAAGAAGTGCTGCCCAACATCTGGTCCACGGTCCTGGTACAGGCGACACTCCTGCTTCCGGCCAATGTCACGGCGGAGGCGGGACTTTCCTTCCTGGGCGTCGGTATTCAGCCGCCGACCCCGGACTGGGGACTGCTTTTCCAGTCGGGCGCCTCGTACTTCGAGTCCGACGTCACCTTCATGTTCTTCCCCGGCATCGCGATGCTGATCTTCGTCGTCGCCTTCAACCTGCTCGGGGATTCGGTCCGGGACGCACTCGACCCCAAGACCGTCCGCTGAACCGTCCACATCCTGACAGGCAGGAATCAATGAGAACTCGCAAGGCGCGCTACGCCTCCGCGTTTCTGGCGGTGGGGGCTTTGACACTGTCCGCAGCGTGCAGCAGCGGCGGGGGCGACACCGGGAAGAACCCTTCCGGTGACGACAAGAAGGCATCGGTACAGAACTTCGGCATCGGCACCAAGGCCGACTCCACCGGCCCGGCGGCCGCCGTCACGGGCGCGAAGCCCGGAGGCACGGCCTACGACCTGGACCAGGCGGGCTTCGACTATCTGGACCCGGGCCAGCAGTACGTCAGCGACATGCTCTCGCTGCAACTGCTCTACAACCGCTCGCTCACCGGATACAAGATCGACGCCAAGACCGGTAAAACGATTCTGGTGGGCGATCTCGCCACCGACACCGGTACCCCGTCGGACGGCGCCAAGACCTGGACGTACACCCTCAAGGACAACCTGAAGTTCGAGGACGGCACGCCCATCACGTCCAAGGACATCAAGTACGGCATCGAGCGGCTCTTCGCGGACTTCGAGACGCAGGGCCCGCAGTACGTCCAGAAGTGGATGTTCGGCCCCGACTACCGCAAGGCGTACGCGGGCCCGTACACCGGCCAGGAGCTGCCCGACACGGCGCTCGCGACGCCGAACGACAAGACCATCGTCTTCCACTTCAAGGACCCGCACGCGGACGCCCCGTACGCGATGTCCATGCCGAACGTGTCGCCGGTGCCCAAGGCCAAGGACGACAAGCAGAAGTACAACAACCACCCGGTCGCGTCCGGTCCGTACAAGATCGCCGACTACAAGCCGGGCAAGTCGCTCTCGTTCGTGCGCAACACCAACTGGGACCCCAAGAGCGACCCGATCCGCAACGCCTACCCCGACAAGTGGGAGTTCCAGCTCGGGATCGCCGAGCCGGGTCTGACCAACCGGATGGCCGCGCAGTCCGGGCCCGACAAGTACGCCGTGAACCTGTCCGGCTCCGCGGACCCGTCGAAGATGCAGACGCTGACGTCGGACTCGCAGTACAAGTCGCGGACGGTCAACGAGTACCAGCCGTACGTCGAGGTCATGAACGTCAACACCAAGCGGATCACCAACCCCAAGGTCCGCCAGGCGATCATGTACGCCTTCCCGATGCAGCAGGTCCAGCAGGCGTTCGGCGGCGGCGCGCAGGGTGAGCTCGGCACCACGCTGATCAGCCCGACGGTGGCCGGCTGGCAGAAGTTCGACCCGTTCGGCAAGCTCGCCAAGCCGATGGGCGACCCCGAGAAGGCCAAGGAGCTCCTGAAGGAGGCCGGGGTCACCACACCGGTCAAGCTCAGCTACGCGTACGCCAACACCCCGCGCTGGCAGAACGTCTCGCTGACGCTGGCGAAGGCGCTGGAGAAGGCCGGCTTCCAGGTGGAGCGCAAGGCCATCGACCCGACCTCGTACTACACGGTGGTCGGCAAGGTGAACACGCCGTTCGACATCTACCGCACCGGCTGGGGCGCCGACTGGCCGAGCGCGTCGACCGTGGTCCCGCCGACCATGGACGGCCGCAACCTCCAGGACGGCACCAACAACTACGCGTTCCTGAACGACCCGAAGGTCAACTCCGAGATCGACCGGATCATGGCGCTCACGGACATCAACCAGCAGAACACCGAGTGGCGCAAGCTCTCCGAGTACGTGCTGCAGTCCGACACGTCGCAGATCCCGTTCATCTACGACAAGTACTTCAACCTGTACGGCGACGGCCTCGGCGGCGTCACCTACAACCAGGTGTTCGGCACGATCAACCCCAGCACCATCTACGTGAAGCAGTAGTGGCGGCCCGGTCCCCGGCCCGCCTCACGGGCCGGGGGCCGCATACAGACGGAAGAGTCCGATGCTCCGTTTCCTTGTGCGACGACTGCTCGGCGCCGCGGTCATCCTGCTGCTGATCAGCGCCATTACGTATTTCCTCTTCTTCTTCCTGCCCTCCGACCCGGCGCTGTTGTCCTGCGGCAAGAACTGCGACCCGCAGAACGTGGCACTGATCCGCAAGAACCTGGGGCTCGACCATCCGATCTGGGTGCAGTACTGGCACTTCATGACGGGCATCTTCGCCGGGCGCGACATGCCCGTCGGGCACTGCCCGGCGCCCTGCTTCGGCTACTCTTTCGCCGACCAGCAGCTGGTGTGGAGCACCATCTCGGACCGCTATCCGACGACGCTCTCGCTGGGCGTCGGCGGCGCCGCGATCTTCCTGACCGTCGGCGTCGGCCTCGGCCTCATCTCCGCCTGGCAGCAGGGCAAGCTCTTCGACCGGATCGCCAGCGCGGCCTCGCTGGTCGGCCAGTCCGTGCAGATCTACTTCATCGGCCCGATCGCGATCCTGCTGCTCTCCACCAAGACCCACATCTTCAACCGCGGCCAGGATCCGCACTGGGCGAGCGACCCGGCCGGTTCGGTCTCCGGACTGCTGCTGCCGTGTCTGATCCTGTCGGTGATCTTCTGGTCGAACTACAGCCGGCAGACCCGCTCGCTGATGGTCGAGCAGATGTCGGAGGACCATATCCGCGCGGCCCGCGCCAAGGGCATGAGCTCGCGCTACGTCTTCCTGCGCTACGCCCTGCGCGGCGCGATGGCCACCGTCATCACCATCTTCGGCGTCGACCTCAGCGCGGTGCTCGGCGGCGCGATCATCACCGAGGTCACCTTCGGGCTGCACGGTCTGGGGTCGCTGTCGGTGCAGGCCGTGCTCCGCAGCGATCTGCCGCTGGAGATGGCCGTGATGCTGATCGGCGCCACGATCATCGTGCTCTGCAACATCGTCGTCGACATGGCGTACGCGTTCATCGATCCGCGGATCCGGCTCTCCTGAGAGCTCGTCGTCCCTTCCGATCCCGCACCACGGGATCCCGGAAACTCTGAGGAGAACCCTCCGTGAGCACCCTCAGCCAGACCGAGGCCGCGCCGGACACCGCCGCGTCCCGGGGCTTCCTCTCGGTCCGTGATCTGTATGTGCACTTCGCCACCGAGGACGGCGTCGTCAAGGCCGTCGACGGGCTCTCCTTCGACCTGGCGCGCGGCTCGACGCTGGGCATCGTGGGCGAGTCGGGCTCCGGCAAGTCGGTCACCAACCTGGCCGTCCTCGGGCTGCACAACCCGCGCAACACCACGATCCGGGGCGAGATCCTACTCGACGGGCAGGAGCTGACCGGCGCCTCCGAGCGCCAACTCGCCCAGCTGCGCGGCAAGAAGATGGCGATGATCTTCCAGGACTCGCTGGCCGCGCTCTCGCCGTACTACACGGTCGGGCGCCAGATCGCCGAGCCGTTCATGAAGCACATGGGCGCCTCCCGCAAGGAGGCCAAGGAGCGGGCGATCCAGATGCTCGGCAAGGTCGGCATCCCGCAGCCGAGGCTGCGGGTCGACGACTACCCGCACCAGTTCTCCGGCGGGATGCGCCAGCGCGTGATGATCGCGATGGCCCTCGTCTGCGACCCGGCGCTGATCATCGCGGACGAGCCGACCACCGCGCTCGACGTCACCGTCCAGGCGCAGATCCTCGACCTGCTCAAAGACCTTCAGCAGGAGACCGGTTCGGCGATCATCATCATCACGCACGACCTGGGCGTGGTGGCGAAGACCGCGGACGACGTGATGGTGATGTACGCGGGCCGCTGTGTGGAGCGCGGCACGGTACGGGAGATCATGCGCACCCCGCGCCACCCCTACAGCTGGGGGCTGCTCGGTTCGATCCCCCGCCTCGACTCGCCCGTCGACCTGCCGCTCGTGCCGATCCCGGGGGCGCCGCCCAGTCTGCTCTCGCCGCCGCCGGGGTGCCCCTTCCATCCGCGCTGCGCCTTCCCCGACCAGGTCGCGGGCGGCCTGTGCCGTACGGTGCGGCCCGCCATCCCGGAGGACCAGCCGCACGGCGCCGCCTGCCATCTGAGCGGCGAGCAGAAGGACACGATCTTCGCCGAGCAGATCCGGCCGCGGCTGCGCTGACCCGACCAGGAGTCGAGAACACATCATGAGCGAACAGCTGGACCTCACCAAGGTTCCCGGCCCCCGCGACCAGGTCGCCGACCCCGGCGGCCGGGAGCGGTCACCGCTGCTGGAAGTGGCCGGGCTCGTCAAGTACTTCCCCATCCACAGCGGGTTCGTGCTCAAGCGCCACGTCGGTGACGTACGGGCCGTGGACGGGGTGGACTTCGCCATCGCGCAGGGCGAGAGCCTGGGTCTGGTGGGCGAGTCGGGGTGCGGCAAGTCGACCACCGGGCGCCTCATCACGCGCCTGCTGGAGCCGACCCGGGGCACCATCACGTACGACGGCCGGGACATCAGCCATGCCTCGCGCAAGCAGATGGCGCCGATCAGGTCCGAGATCCAGATGATCTTCCAGGACCCGTTCGCCTCGCTCAACCCGCGTCAGACGGTCGGCGACATCATCTCCAACCCGATGGTCGTCAACGGCGTCAATCCACCGGGCGGCCGCGAGAAGCGCGTGCGCGAGCTGTTGGAGATCGTCGGTCTCAACCCGGAGCACTACAACCGGTTCCCGCACGAGTTCTCCGGCGGTCAGCGTCAACGCATCGGTGTGGCAAGGGCGTTGGGGCTCAAGCCACGCCTGATCGTCGCGGACGAGCCGGTCTCGGCGCTGGACGTCTCGATCCAGGCGCAGGTCGTCAACCTGCTCCAGAACCTCCAGCGCGAGCTGGACATCGCGTTCCTGTTCGTCGCCCACGACCTGGCGATCGTGCGGCACTTCTCGCAGCGGATCGCGGTGATGTACCTCGGCCGGATCGTCGAGATCGGCGACCGCGACTCGATCTACGAGCGGCCCCGCCACCCGTACACGCACGCGCTGCTCTCGGCCGTGCCGGAGGCCGTGGTCGACGACGAGGGCGAGGGCCGCGAGCGGATCCGGCTCGCCGGTGACGTGCCGTCCCCGATCGACCCGCCGTCGGGCTGCCGCTTCCGCACGCGGTGCTGGAAGGCGGCCGATCTCTGCGCCTCCGAGACCCCGCCGCTGGTACGTCTTGAGGGCAACCGGGAAGGGCATCTGACCGCGTGCCACTTCCCCGAGGAACCGACGGTCGCGGCGCGGGACGAGGACGTCGTCCTCGATCCCGCGCTCGCCGCGATCGAGGAGGCGACGGACACCCATTGACCCGAGCCTGAGCCTCCGCTCGGAGCCGGGGCCCGCGCCCGCACACCCCAGTCACCACCGCGGACGCGGGCCTCGGCGTACGCCGTCAGATGACGTCCTTCAGCTGCGGACCGTGCGTGGCTGGTCGCGCAGTTCCCCGCGCCCCTTAATTGCTCGGCTTCGCCGTCGCCCGGCACCTCACTCCGGTGGCACCACCGTCTTCTCCTCCGCGAAGTGGCACGCCGACGGGTGCTGGGCCGGGCCCGCGGCCAGGCGGAACGCGGCCGGGACGGCCAGCTCCGGGACCTCCAGGGTGCAGCGCTCCTGGGCTTTCCAGCAGCGCGTACGGAAGCGGCACCCGGAGGGGATGTTCGCCGGGGACGGCACATCCCCGGCGAGAATGATCCGTTCGCGACGCTCCCGCGCCGCCGGGTCCGGCACCGGGACGGCGGAGAGCAGCGCCTGCGTGTACGGATGCGTCGGATGGTCGTAGATCTCCTCGTCCCGCCCGGTCTCCACGATCCGGCCCAGGTACATCACCCCCACCCGGTCCGAGATGTGCCGCACGATCGACAAGTCATGGGCGATGAACACGTACGAGAGCGAGAACTCCGACTGGAGGCGTTCCAGCAGGTTCACCACCTGCGCCTGCACCGAGACATCGAGCGCCGACACCGGCTCGTCCGCCACGATGATCTCGGGCTGGAGCGCCAACCCCCGTGCGATACCGATGCGTTGGCGCTGGCCGCCGCTGAACTGGTGCGGGTAGCGGTTGATGTACTCCGGGTTGAGGCCCACCACGTCCAGCAGGTCCTGCACCTTGCGCCGCCGGTCCCCCTTCGGGGCCACCTCGGGATGGATCTCGTACGGCTCCCCGATGATGTCGCCGACCGTCATCCGGGGGTTGAGCGAGGTGTACGGGTCCTGGAACACCATCTGGATGTTCCGGCGCACGGACCGCAACGCCTTGCCGGACATCTGCGTGATGTCCGTCCCCTTGTACTTGATCTGCCCCGCCGTCGGGCGCTCCAGGTTCACCAGCATCCTGGCCACCGTCGACTTGCCGCAGCCCGACTCCCCGACGATCCCCAGCGTCTCCCCCGCCGCCAGGTCGAAGGACACGCCATCGACCGCCTTCACCGCGCCGACCTGCTTCTTGAAGAGGATCCCCTGGGTCAGCGGGTAGTGCTTGACCAGGTCGCGCACTTCCAGAATCGCCTCAGCCATTCAGGCACTCCTTCCAGAAGTGGCACGCGCTCTTGCGGCCCTCGGCGACGTCCGCGAGCGGCGGCACGTCGGTGCGGCACACGTCCTGCGCCATCGGGCAGCGCGGATGGAAGGCGCAGCCGGACGGGATGTGCATCAGGTTGGGCGGCAGGCCCTTGATCGCGTACAGCTCCTGGCCCTTCTGGTCCAGGCGCGGGATCGAGTCGAGCAGACCCCGGGTGTACGGGTGCGCGGGCGCCTTGTAGATCTCGTGGACCGGGGCCTGTTCGACGATCCGGCCCGCGTACATCACCGCGATCCGGTCGGCGACGTCCGCGACCACCCCGAGGTCATGGGTGATCAGGATCAGGCCCATCGTGAACTCGCGCTGGAGCTCGGCGAGCAGGTCCATGACCTGGGCCTGGACCGTCACGTCGAGCGCCGTCGTCGGCTCGTCCGCGATGATCAGCGCGGGCTCCAGGGCCATCGCCATCGCGATCATGATGCGCTGGCGCATACCGCCGGAGAACTGGTGCGGATACTGCCCGACCCGCTCCTGCGCGGCCGGGATCCGCACCCGGTCCATCAGCTCGACGGCCTTGGCCTTGGCGTCCTTGCGCGACATCCCCTGGTGGACGGTGAACATCTCGCCGAGCTGCGCGCCCACGCTCAGCACCGGGTTGAGCGACGACAGCGCGTCCTGGAAGATCATCGCCATCCCGGAGCCGCGCACCTTGCGCCGCTCGTCCTCCTTGAGCTTCAGCAGGTCCTGGCCCTTGAAGAGGATCTCGCCGCCGGTGATCCTCCCGGGCGGCATGTCGAGGATGCCCATCACGGCCTGCGCGGTGACCGACTTGCCGGAGCCGGACTCGCCGAGCACGGCCAGCGTCTCCCCGGCCGCCACCGAGTAGGTGACGCCGTTGACGGCCTTGGCGATCCCGTCCCGCGTCTTGAACTCGACCTGGAGGTCGCGCACTTCGAGCAGCATGGCGTCCAACTCCTCAGCGCAGCTTGGGGTCGAGGGCGTCGCGCACCGCGTCGCCGAGCATGATGAACGCGAGCACCGTGATCGCGAGCGCCCCGGCGGGCCACAGGAGCATGTGCGGGGCGTTGCGGATGTACTGGGAGGCGGCCGAGATGTCGATGCCCCAGGAGACCGACGGCGGCTTGAGCCCGACACCGAGGTAGGAGAGCGTCGCTTCGAGGGAGATGTACGTACCGAGCGCGATGGTCGCCACCACGATCACCGGGGCCACCGCGTTGGGTGTGATGTGGCGCAGCAGCATCCGGGAGTTGGAGGCGCCGAGCGCCCGGGCCGCCTGCACGTAGTCGTTCTGTTTGGCGGTGATCACCGAACCGCGCGCGATCCGGGCGATCTGCGGCCAGCCCAGCAGGATCATGAAACCGATCACCGGCCAGACCGTGGTGGAGGTGACCACGGACAGGAAGACCAGACCGCCGAGCACCACCGGGATGCCGAAGAAGATGTCGGTGATCCGGGAGAGCAGCGCGTCCCAGCCGCCCCCGAAGAACCCGGCGAGCCCGCCCAGCGTCGAGCCGAGGAGCGCGACCCCGAGCGTGGTGCAGACGCCGACGGTGACCGAGGTGCGCGCGCCGTAGACCGTACGCGTGTAGACGTCGCAGCCCTGCCCGTCGTAGCCGAAGGGATGGCCGGGCCGGGAGCCCAACTGGGCCTTGGCCAGATCGCACTTGAGCGGGTTGCCGGAGGCGATCACCGAGGGCCAGAGCGAGATGAAGATCAGGAACAGGATGATCAGGCCCGAGATGATGAAGACCGGGTTGCGCCGCAGATCCCGCCAGGCGTCGCCCCACAGGCTGCGGGGCTTCTCCCCGGGGCCCGTGCCCTCCGGTCCTCCGGGCGTCTTGTCCAGCGTCGCGCCCTCGCTCAGCGCGAGGTCCATCGCGCCGCCGGTGCCGGTCGGGGCGATGGCTCCCTGGCCAACGCCGCCCGCACCGGTCGCGGCGACCGAACGTTCGTCGAAGTCGGGCTCAGGCATAGCGGATCCTCGGGTCGAGTACGGCGTACAGGAGGTCGACGACGAGATTCGCCACCAGGAACACCAGCACCAGAACGGTCACGAAGCCGACGACGGTCTGGGTGCTCTGGCGCAGGATGCCCTGGTAGAGCTGGTAGCCGACGCCGTGGATGTTGAAGATCCGCTCGGTCACGATCGCCCCGCCCATCAGGGCGCCCACATCCGTACCGATGAAGGTGACCACCGGGATCAGCGAGTTGCGCAGCAGATGCCGGGTGATCACCCGGTGCCGGGGCAGGCCCTTGGCGACGGCCGTACGGACGTAGTCGGCGCGGGAGTTCTCGGCGATCGAGGTCCGGGTGAGCCGGGTGACGTACGCCAGGGAGACCGAGGCGAGCACCAGGCCGGGGATCAGGAGCTCGTTGAACGGCGCCTCCGGGGACACCGACGGCTTGATCCAGCCCCACTCGACGCCGAGCAGCAGCTGGAGCACCAGACCGGTGACGAAGGTCGGGATCGCGATGACGACGAGCGTGAGGACCAGCACCCCGGTGTCGACCGGGCGCCCGCGCCGCAGACCGGTGACGACGCCGAGGGTGATGCCGATGACGATCTCGAAGACGATCGCGACGATCGTGAGCCGGATGGTGACGGGGAAGGCGGTCGACATCAGCTCGGTGACCTTCTGACCGTTGAACGCGGTCCCGAAGTCACCGGTGAACACGTTCCCCATGTAGGTCGTGTATTGCTGCCAGACCGGCTTGTCGAGGCCGAACTCCTGCTTGAGGCGGGCGGCGGTCGCCGGATCGCAGGCCCGCTCGCCGCAGAGCCCGGCGATGGGGTCGCCCATGACGTTGACCATCAGGAAGATCAGCAGCGTGGCGCCGATGAACACCGGGATCATCTGCAGCAGCCGCCGGATCACATAACGTCCCATGAACCGCTCCGGGAGTCGGGGAAGAGGTCCGGCCCGGCGCGATGTGCACGCCGGGCCGCACCTCCGCCGGCGTCAGCTGACCTTGATCTCGTTGTAGACCGGGACGCTGAACGGGTTCAGCGCGACGTTGGAGACCCGGGTCGAGTAGCCGGCGCTGCCGTTCTGGTACCAGAGCGGGATGGCGCCCATCTGGTCCCGCAGCACGCCCTCGGCCTTCTGGAACAGCTCGACCGCCTTGGCCTTGTCCGTCTCGGCGTTGGCCTCGTTGACCAGCTTGTCGAAGTCGGCGTTGGTCCACTTGCCGTCGTTGGAGGAGGCGTCGGTGTAGTACAGCGGCTGGAGGAAGTTCTGGATCAGCGGATAGTCCATCTGCCAGCCCGCCCGGAACGGCCCGGACATCTTGCTCTGGGTGATCTGGTTGCGGAAGTCGGCGAAGGTGCCGATCGGGTTGCCGACGCACGCCTTGTCGTTGCCCAGCGCGTTGTTGACGCTGTTGCAGATGGCGTCGACCCACTCCTTGTGCGAGCCGGTGTCCGCGTTGTACGAGATCTTCACCTGGCCGCCGGGGATGCCGCCGCCGTCCTGGATGAGCTTCTTGGCGGCGGCGGGGTCGTACTTGCAGGCGTCCCCGCACAGCCCGTCCTTGTAGCCGCCGGCCGCGCCGAGCACCGGCGAGGTCCAGTCGGTGGCCGGGGTGCGGGTCTTCTGGAAGATCGTGTCGGTGATCTGGGCGCGGTTGATCGCCATCGACAGGCCCTTGCGGACCTTGGCCGCGCCCGGGGTGTTCCAGGCCGCGTCGTAGTACGGGAACGCGAGCGTCTGGATGATGCCGGCCGGGGTGTTGATGTACCGGTCGCCGAGGTCGGCCTTGACGTTCTTGAGCTGGGAGGCGGGCACGTCGTCGACGAGGTCGAGGTTGCCGGCGGTCAGGTCGGTGTAGGCGGTGTTGTTGTCGGTGTAGACCTTGAGGTCCACACCGCCGTTCTGCGCCTTGTCCGCCCCCATGTACCCGTCCCACTTGCGCATTTCCAGCTTCGAGCCCTTGGTGTACGAGTTGACGGTGTACGGGCCGTTGCCGATCGGCTTGGAGAGCCACGCCGAGTGGTTGTCGAAGAACGCCTTGGGCAGCGGCGCGAAGGCCGCGTAGCCGAGGGTGTCGGGCCACAGCGAGAACTTCTGGTTGAGCTTGACGGTGAAGGTGCGGTCCCCGGTGACCTTCAGGCCGGAGAGCGTGTCCGCGGTCGCCTCGCCCTTCTCGGGGTGGACCTTGTCGTACCCGTCGATGTACCCGAAGAAGTACGCGTTCTTCTGGTTGTTCTTGAGGTTGGCGCCGTAGTTCCAGGCGTCCACGAAGGACTTGGCGGTGACCTTCTCGCCGTTGGAGAACGTCCAGCCGTCCTTGACGGTGATGTTGAAGGTGGTCGAGTCGGTGGTCTCGATCTTCTCGGCGAGCATGTCCTTGGCCGCGCCGGTCTTCGGGTCGTACCGCTTGAGCCCGCGGAAGAGCATGTCGAGGACCTTGCCGCCCTGCACCTCGTTGGTGTTGGCGGGCTCCAGCGGGTTCTGCGGATCGCCCCAGGACGAGCTCACGATGCCGGCGGCGCCGCTTCCTCCGCCGCCACCGCCTCCGCCTCCGCAGGCCGTCGCCGCGAGGGCGACGACCACCGCACCTGCGGCCCACTTGGCCTGCGTGGCTCCGCGCATGGAGTCCTCCTGGGATCTCAAAACTGACTTAGGCCCAAATATCACCCCAGGAGTGGACAGAGCGCATGTCACCACACCCATTCGGGCGTACGGCGAAAAGGGAGGCGGGCACCGGAAATCGGCTGCGCCCGACCGTGCGGAGGTTGGAAAATAGGGCATGACCTGGCATCTGACGGATGACGTAGAAGAGTTCCGGACCGTCACGGAGACGTTCCTGGCCACCGATCCGGCCCGCAATACCGTGTTGCTCACCCTCACCGAGGGAGCGCGGTCCGGGGTCTGGCCGGGCGCGCGCTTCGGCTGGTGGACCGGGCCGGACGGCGCGGTGGGGGGTGCGTACATACAGACCCCGGGGATGCCTCCGGTGCTCGGCACGATGCCGGACGAGGCGGCCCGCGCGCTCGCCGGGGCGCTGCGCGGCAGCGGCCTCGTCGGGGTGAACGGCGCCACCGCCACCGCGCGGGCCTTCGGCGAGGCGTGGGGCCCGTACCAGGTGGACCGCGAGGAGCGGCTGTTCCGGCTCGCCGAGCTCGCCGAACCGGCACCCGTCGGCGGCCGCTCCCGGCTCGCGACCGAGGCGGACGTGCCGCTGGTGACCGAGTGGATGAACGCCTTCATCGACGAGCTGGGGCTGCCCGCGGAGCTGGGCGCCGCGCGGACCGCGTCCCGCCGCACCTCGGCCGGGCAACTGGTGCTCTGGGAGGGCGAGGAGGGCCCGGCGTCCCTCGCCGCGGCCTCGGCGGTGCTGGCGGGCCAGTCCCGTATCGGCCCGGTCTACACCCCACCGGCCCTGCGCGGCCGGGGCTACGCGGCCGCGGCCACGGCGGCGGCCACCCGCCTCGCCACCGGCTGGGGCGCGGCCGAGGTCGTCCTCTTCACGGACCTCGCCAACCCGACGAGCAACGCGCTCTACCAACGGCTTGGGTATCAGCAGGTCCAGGACCATCTGGTGCTGGACTTCACGGGCTGAACAACGCGAGGTACGCGAGAGGGGCGCCCGGAACCGTGAAGTTCCGGGCGCCCCTCGTCGTATGACGTGAGCCGCGATCAGGCCGCGCCCACCACGTCCTTCTCCTCGGCGAAGTGGCACGCCGAGTCGTGGGCGGCCAGGGTGTCCTTGCCCTGGAACCGCTCCGGGATCGCCAGCAGCGGGACCTCGGTGGAGCAGCGCTCCTCCGCCTTCCAGCAGCGGGTGCGGAAGCGGCAGCCCGACGGCGGGTTGGCCGGGGACGGGACGTCGCCGGTCAGGATGATCCGCTCGCGGTGCTCGCGCGCGTCCGGGTCCGGGACCGGGACGGCGGAGAGCAGCGCCTGGGTGTACGGATGCGTCGGGTGCTCGTAGATCTCCTCGTCCGTGCCGATCTCGGCCATCTTGCCGAGGTACATCACACCGACGCGGTCGGAGATGTGCCGGACGATCGAGAGGTCGTGCGCGATGAAGATGTAGGACAGGTTGAACTCGTCCTGGAGCTTCTCCATCAGGTTGATGACCTGCGCCTGCACCGACACGTCGAGCGCGGAGACCGGCTCGTCGCAGATGATGATCTCGGGGTTGAGCGCGAGGCCGCGGGCGATGCCGATGCGCTGGCGCTGACCGCCCGAGAACTGGTGCGGGTACCGGTTGATGTACTCCGGGTTGAGGCCGACGACGTCCAGCAGCTCCTGGACGCGCTTGCGGCGGTCGCCCTTGGGAGCCACCTCGGGGTGGATCTCGAAGGGCTCCCCGATGATGTCGCCCACCGTCATACGGGGGTTGAGCGAGGTGTACGGGTCCTGGAACACCATCTGGATGTTGCGGCGGACCGCCTTCAGCGCGCGCCCGGACAGCTTGGTGATGTCCTGGCCCTTGTAGAAGACCTCGCCGGCGGTCGCCCGCTCCAGCGTCATCAGCAGCTTGGCGACGGTCGACTTGCCGCAGCCGGACTCGCCGACGATGCCCAGGGTCTCGCCCTGGTACAGGTCGAAGGAGACCCCGTCGACGGCCTTGACCGCGCCGATCTGCTTCTTGAAGAGGATGCCCTGGGTCAGCGGGAAGTGCTTGACCAGGTTGCGCACCTGGAGGATCGGCTCACCGCGGTCGACCTTGACGTCGAGGAGCGCCTCGACCTCGGTGGTCGTGGAGGCGTCCGCCTTCACCACGTCCGTGACGCTCGCGGTGGGGGCGGCGTCCACGGCCTCGTCCTTCTTGATCGGCTCAGCCATGGATCGTCTCCTTCCAGAAGTGGCAGGCGCTGCCGCGGCCGGGCAGGTCCGCGCCGTCCGCCTCGGTGACCGGAGCGAGCTTCGGCACCTCGGTACGGCAGATGTCCTGCGCCTTGGGGCAGCGCGGGTTGAACGCGCAACCGGTGGGGATCTTCAGCAGGTTGGGCGGCAGACCCTTGATCGCGTACAGCTCCTGGCCCTTCTGGTCCAGGCGCGGGATCGAGTCGAGCAGACCCCGGGTGTACGGGTGCGCGGGGCGCTTGTACAGCTCGTGCACCGGCGCGGTCTCCACGATCCGGCCCGCGTACATCACGGCGATCTTGTCCGCGACGTCCGCGACCACACCGAGGTCGTGGGTGATCAGGATCAGGCCCATGTGGTACTCGCGCTGGAGCTCCGCGAGCAGGTCCATGACCTGCGCCTGCACCGTCACGTCGAGCGCGGTGGTCGGCTCGTCCGCGATGATCAGGTCGGGCTCCAGGGCGAGCGCCATCGCGATCATGATGCGCTGGCGCATACCGCCGGAGAACTGGTGGGGGTAGTCGTTGACCCGCGCGGCGGCCGCGGGGATCTTGACCTTGTCCATCAGCTCGATGGCCTTGGCCTTCGCCTCCTTGCGGGAGGCGCCCTGGTGCACCCGGAACATCTCGCCGAGCTGGTAGCCGACGCTCAGCACCGGGTTCAGCGCGGAGAGCGCGTCCTGGAAGATCATCGCGATCTTCTGGCCACGGATGGCGCGACGGTCCTCCGCGCTCATCTTCAGCATGTCCTCGCCGCGGAACAGGATCTCGCCCTGCGGGATCTTGCCGGGCGGCATGTCGAGGATGCCCATGATCGCCTGAGCGGTCACGGACTTGCCCGAGCCGGACTCGCCGAGCACGGCGAGGGTCTCGCCCGCGCTGACGCTGTAGTTGACGCCGTTGACCGCCTTGGCCACACCGTCACGGGTGTGGAACTCCACGTGCAGGTCCCGGACTTCGAGCAGCGGACCGCTCTTGTCGTCGTCGGCGCGGGGCGCCGGGACGCTTGCTGTCTTGTCGATGATGCTCACGTCGTACGCCCTCCTCAGCGCAGCTTGGGGTCGAGGGCGTCGCGCACCGCGTCGCCGAGCATGATGAAGGCGAGCACCGTGAGGCTCAGCATGGCGCTGGGGAAGAACAGCACGTGCGGAGCGGTACGGATGACGGTCTGGCCCGAGGAAATGTCGTTGCCCCACGAGACGGTGGACGGCGGCAGGCCGATACCGAGGAAGGACAGCGTCGCCTCGGTGGCGATGTATCCGCCGAGCGCGATGGTCGCGACGACGATCACCGGCGCGACCGCGTTCGGCAGGATGTGCCGGATCATGATCCGGTTCGTGCTCGCGCCCAGCGCCCTGGCGGCCTGGACGTAGTCGGCCTGCTTGACCGTGATCACCGAACCGCGCATGACCCGGGCGAGCTGGGTCCAGCCGAGCAGGCCGAGGCCGAGCACCACGGACCAGACGGTGCGGTGGGTGAAGGCGTTCAGGATGACGATCGCGCCGAGCAGCAGCGGGATGCCGAAGAACACGTCGGTCAGACGCGAGAGCAGCGAGTCGATCCAGCCGCCGAAGTAGCCGGCCAGCATGCCGACGAAGCCGCCGAGCAGCGTCACGAAGACCGTGACGCAGACGCCGACGATGATCGAGGCGCGGGCGCCGTACAGGACGCGCGAGTAGATGCTGCGGCCCTGGACGTCGTAACCGAACCAGTCCTCCTGGAAGACATGGCCGTAGTTCGGGTCGCCGAGGTAGTGCTTGGCGAGGTCCGCGTGGTCCGGGTCGACCGAGGTGAACATCCCCGGGGCGATCGCGATGAGCGCCAACAGGACGATCAGCAGCGCCGAGACGATGAAGAACGGGTTGCGGCGCAGGTCCCGCCAGGCGTCGGACCACAGGCTGCGCGGCTTCTCCGACGACGCGGTGGCGGCGACGGCGACGGCCGGAGTCTCGGTTGTGGCCTCGGCCTTCTTGAGGGTCTCAGGCATAGCGGATCCTCGGGTCCAGAGCGGCGTACAGCAGGTCGACGGCAAGGCTGGAGAGCAGGTAGACGATCACGAGGATCGTCACGATGCCGACCACCGTGGTGTTGTCCGACTGGTTGATCGAGCGGTACAGCGTGTTGCCGATGCCGTGCACGTTGAAGATGCCCTCGGTGACGATGGCGCCGCCCATGAGGGCGCCGAGGTCCGTACCGAGGAAGGTGACCACCGGGATGAGCGAGTTGCGCATCAGGTGGATACCGACGACGCGGCGGCGCGGCAGGCCCTTGGCGACGGCGGTGCGGATGTAGTCCGCGCGCAGGTTCTCGGCGATCGACGTTCTGCTGAGCCGCGCGATGTACGCGAAGGACAGCGAGCCGAGGACCACACCGGGCAGCAGCAGCTGCGTGATGTCGTTGGAGTCCTGCACGGTGGGCGTGACCCAGCCGAGCTGGTCGGCGAAGACCGTCTGGAAGATGAAACCGAGGACGAAGATCGGGATCGAGATCAGCAGAAGCGTGACCACGAGGACCAGCTTGTCCGCGATACGACCGCGGTTGAGGCCGGCCAGGAGGCCGAGCACGATACCCACGACGATCTCGATGGTGAAGGCGATCAACGACAGCCGGATCGTGACCGGGAAGGTCTCCGACATGACGTCGAGCACCTTACGGCCGGTGACGAAGCTCGTGCCGAAGTCCCCGGTGATGACATTGCTGATGTAGTGCCAGTACTGCGCGAGCACCGGTCGGTCGAACCAGTACTCGTGGCGCAGCCGCGCCATCGCCTGCGGGTCGGCAGGTCTGTCGCCCCACAGCGCCCGGACGGGGTCGCCGGGGAGTGAGTACACCATCAGAAAGATGAGCAGAGTGGTCCCGATGAACACCGGGATCATCTGGAGCAGTCGCCTCGCGACGTAGCGCCCCATCGAGCCTCCATTGTCAGCCGCCAGCAGCCGGCCCGCCCCGCTCCTCGTGGGAGGGGCGGGCCGGCTGCCCTGCGCGAACGGTGTGGCGCCGGCGATGCCGGAACGCCTGGGTGAATCGACCGTTAGCGGCCTGGAACTACTTCTTCAGCACCTCGACGGCGGTGAACACCGGCTTGCCGAAGGTGTCGTACGTGACGTTCTTGACGTTGGCCGAGTAGCCGGCGTTCGTCTTGTAGTACCAGAGCGGGATGGCCGGCATGTCGGCGTACAGGGCCTTCTCGGCGTCCTGGTACAGCTTGACCGACTCGTCCAGGGTCGTCGCCTTGTCCGCCTTGGCGGCCAGGTCGTCGAACGCCTTGTTGGAGTAGCCGCCCTCGTTGCCCGCGGCGGTGGTGCCGTACAGGTCCTTGAGGAAGTTGGCGTTCAGCGGGTAGTCCTGCACCCAGCCGGAGCGGTAGAGGCTCTGGACCTTCTTGCCGGTGCGGATGTCCAGGACGGTCTTGAAGTCCGCCTTGGCGTCGCTCTCGCACTTGACGCCGGTGGCCTGGGTGATGTTGGCGCAGACCGCCGTGACCCATTCCTTGTGGCCGCCGTCGGCGTTGTAGAGCACCGAGATCTGGGCGTTGGTGCCGCCGGCCTCGGTGACGAGCTCCTTGGCCTTGGTCGGGTTGTACTTGCAGGTGTCGCCACAGGCGTCCGCGAGGTAGCCCTTGACGGCCGGCGGCACGAAGCCGGTGGCCGGGGTGCGCGAGCCCTGGAGCACCGTCTTGGTGATGGTGTCCCGGTCGATGGCCATCGAGAGGCCCTGCACGAACTTCGCGCGGTCCTTGACACCCTTCATCGTCGGCGAGTAGGCCGCGATGGCGATGGTCTGGATCGAGTTCTGCGGAGCGTCCACGGCGCGCTTGCCGAGGTCCTGGTGGTACGTGGCCATGCCGCTCGGGGCGACCTGGTCCAGCACGTCCAGGTTGTTGGAGACGGTGTCCTTATAGGCGGCCTCGGAGGTCGTGTAGAACTTGAAGTCCACACCACCGTTCTTCGGCTTGTCCGCACCCGCGTACTTGTCGTACGCCTTGGTGAGGAAGTCCTGGTTGTGGTTCCACTTCACGAACTGGTACGGGCCGTTGCCGATCGGCTCGTTGCCGTACTTCTTCGGGTTGGTGAAGAAGACCTGCGGCAGCGGCGAGTAGGCGCTGTAGCCGAGCTTGTAGGTCCAGTACGGAGCCGGCGTGCCGAGCTCGACCTTGATGGTGTAGTCGTCCGGGGTGGACAGACCCGACATCTTGTCGGCCGTCGGGTCACCCTTGTCCGGGTGGACGTCGGTGTAGCCCTTGATGTCCGAGAACCACGAAGCGTTCTGCTGCGCGTTCTTGGCGTTGGCGCCCCAGTTCCAGGCGTCGACGAAGGACTTCGCCGTGACCTTCTCACCGTTGTGGAAGGTCCAGCCCTGCTTCACCTTGATGGTGTAGTGGCTGGCGTCGTCCTGCTTGATCGAGTCCGCGACGACGTTGACGATCGCGCCCGACTTCGGGTCGAAGTCGACGAGCTTCGAGAAGAGCACGTCGGTGATACGGCCACCGCCGGTCTCCATCACGTTGGCCGGCTGGATCGGGTGCTGCGGCTCGCTGCTCTGGTAGCTGAAGACACCTGCCGGGTCGGCAGCCGCGCCCGAGTTGTCCGTGCTGTCCTTGCCGCCGCCACAGGCAGTCGCTGCCATGGCGACCATCACCGCGCCCGCGACCCACTTGGCGCTGTTGGCACCACGCATGGGTTCCTCCTCATGAGTCCACTTGTCACTACAAGAGGGGCACAAAAAGATCGCCGACACCCCTGACGGCGATCGATGAAGCGCCCCGAGTGTGCTCGTGAGTCGGCACTCCCCACAGTGCGTGACCCATTGACCCGAGCTCAATGGAGCCAACTATTAAGTACGGCCGGGCTGTAAACCACACTTAAAGGGTCTCGTTTTGACAACATCAGGACAGGCCAACAGTCCGAAATCCGGACAAACAGAGCACAGACAGACACGCCCGAAACGGACCGTTAACACATCTTCCGGAGCGCGGGGATCGATATCCGAACAGGATGTCCCTTAAAACAACTTGACCCCGCGCCAGATGATGATCACTGCGCATGGGCCGCGCCCGCCCCACCGTACGACAACGGCCCGGCCCCCCGCGATCTTCGCGGGGGGCCGGGCCGACAGGCTCAACTGGTCTGCGATCAGCCGTGCTTGGCGCGCGAGGCCGTGCGGCCGCGCTCCTTCTGGTCCAGGACGACCTTCCGGATACGGACGGCCTCCGGGGTCACCTCGACGCACTCGTCGTCGCGGCAGAACTCCAGGGACTGCTCCAGGGAGAGCTTGCGCGGGGGCACCACGTTCTCGGTGTTGTCCGCGGAAGCCGCACGCATGTTGGTGAGCTTCTTCTCCTTGGTGATGTTCACGTCCATGTCGTCGGAGCGCGAGTTCTCACCGACGATCATGCCCTCGTACACCTCGGTGCCGGGCTCGGTGAACAGCACACCGCGCTCCTGGAGGTTGATCATCGCGAACGGCGTGACCGCACCGGCGCGGTCGGCGACCAGGGAGCCGTTGTTACGGGTCACCAGGTTGCCGAACCACGGCTCGTGGCCCTCGTGGATCGAGTGGGCGATACCCGTACCGCGGGTGTTGGTCAGGAACTCCGTACGGAAGCCGATGAGGCCACGGGACGGGACGACGAACTCCATGCGGACCCAGCCGGAACCGTGGTTGGACATGTTGTCCATCCGGCCCTTGCGGACACCCATGAGCTGCGTGACCGCGCCCATGTGCTCCTCGGGGACGTCCACCGTGAGGCGCTCGACCGGCTCGTGCGTCTTGCCGTCGACCTCCTTGGTGACGACCTGCGGCTTGCCGATGGTGAGCTCGAAGCCCTCGCGGCGCATCTGCTCGACCAGGATGGCGAGCGCGAGCTCACCACGGCCCTGGACCTCCCAGGCGTCCGGGCGCTCGGTGTCCAGGACTCGCAGCGAGACGTTACCGATCAGCTCGCGGTCCAGGCGGTCCTTGACCTGGCGGGCGGTGACCTTGCGGTCCTTGACGGCGGACTTGGCGTCCGCGCCCTTGCCGGTGCCGCCACGGCCGACGAGCGGCGAGGTGTTGGTGCCGATGGTCATGGAGATGGCCGGCTGGTCGACCGTGATCAGCGGCAGGGCGACCGGGTTCTCCGGGTCGGCCAGCGTCTCGCCGATCATGATGTCGGGGATACCGGCGACGGCGCAGATGTCACCGGGGCCCGCCACCTCGGCCGGCTTGCGGGTGAGCGCCTCGGTCATCATCAGCTCGGAGATGCGGACGTTCGAGATCGAGCCGTCGCGCTTGATCCAGGCGACCGTCTGGCCCTTGCGCAGCTCGCCCTGCTCGACACGGAGCAGCGCGATACGGCCGAGGAAGTTGTCGGCGTCGAGGTTGGTGACGTGGGCCTGGAGCGGCGCGTCCTCCTCGTACGTCGGGGCCGGGACGTGCTCCAGGATGGTGGAGAAGAACGGCTCCAGGTTGGTGGAGTCCGCCGGGACCGTGCCGTCCTGCGGCTTGGTCAGCGAGGCGATGCCGTCGCGGCCGCAGGCGTAGACGATCGGGAACTCGATCTGGTCCTCGTCCGCGTCCAGGTCCAGGAACAGGTCGTACGTCTCGTTGACGACCTCGTCGATCCGGGAGTCCGGGCGGTCCGTCTTGTTGATGCAGAGGATGACGGGCAGGCGCTGCTGGAGCGCCTTGCGCAGCACGAAGCGGGTCTGCGGCAGCGGACCCTCGGAGGCGTCGACGAGCAGCACGACGGCGTCCACCATCGACAGACCACGCTCGACCTCACCGCCGAAGTCGGCGTGGCCGGGGGTGTCGATGATGTTGATCGTGATCGGGGCCCCGCCGTCCTTGGGGTGGTACTTCACGGCGGTGTTCTTCGCCAGGATCGTGATGCCCTTCTCACGCTCCAGGTCGTTCGAGTCCATCATGCGGTCGTCGAGGTGCTGGTGCGCGGCAAACGCACCCGCCTGCTTGAGCATGGCGTCGACGATGGTCGTCTTACCGTGGTCGACGTGGGCGACGATGGCGACATTGCGGATGTCGTGGCGCGTGGGCATGCTGGCTGGCGCTTCTCTCGATCGGGAATCAGGCGTCTGACGGTCGAAGCCTCGTCCGCCCGCCGGGCGCGGACACGCCACGGCTAGTCCTATGGTACGGGGCTGACGCGCCCGGGGCCTCCCGGGCCGAACCTATGATCGTTTCTACGGGGTGGGAAAGCAGCGAGAAGCCGGTTCCTGCGCAGCCTCAAGGCCGGGTCAAGGGCATGCACGACCTTGCCCGCCGGCGGGCCGGCGGGCAAGGGACTTGAGCCACTTCTGAGGTTCTGACCTGCTGATTCGTGGTGGCTGAAACTATTGCTTCAGGGCCGATCGATCACTTCTGGGAAGATTCGGCACCCTTCGCGGCACTCGGTGCCTTCTTGAAACCGATGTCCTCGAAATGCGGGGCCGCGAAGCCGAAGGCACCGGCGTTGACGACGTTCGGCTTCACCGCGACCAGCTGCGGGCGCTGATAGATCGGCAGGGACGCGGCCGCCGCCCAGATCCGGGCGTCCGCCTTGCGTACGAGATCGCGGGCCTCGTCCTCGTCGAGCTCGCCCGCCGCCCGGTCGAAGAGCTGGTCGATGCGGTCGGTGCCGATCCGGGTGTAGTTCTGCTCGACCAGCAGCGAG
Source organism: Streptomyces sp. CBMA152 (assembly GCF_014596475.1). GTDB lineage: Bacteria > Actinomycetota > Actinomycetes > Streptomycetales > Streptomycetaceae > Streptomyces. The sequence continues at coordinate 162,834 of NZ_MECJ01000028.1, forward strand.
CCGTCCGAGGCGGGCTCGGGCTTGGCGAACACCGGCCGGTCGTCGGTGGCCGGGTAGGCGGTGCCGGGCCAGGAGTACAGCGCCAGATCGAAGTCGCCCGAGGCGATGTGGTCCTTGAAGTAGCTGTCGTCGGCCACCTTGGTGATCTCGGTGTTGATGCCGACCGCCTTCAGCATCTGCGCGATTTTGTCGCCGACCGCGCGCAGCGACTCCGAGCCCGCGCCCGAGGGGAGCACGAACCGCAGGGACAGCGGCTTGCCGTCCTTGCCGAGCGGCCCGCCCGCGGCGGCCGGGGCCGCCGTGCCCTTGGGGGCGTACGCGCCGGGGGCGCCGCCCTGGCGGTGCGCCTCGGTGCGGTGGATCTCCTCCTGGCGGCGGGCGCCGTGGCCGGAGCCCGCGTCGTCGATCGCCTCGGCCTGGCGCATCAGGGCGATCTCCTGGAGGGCGGCCGCGCGGGCCGGGGCGAGCACGTGGGTGTCGCTGCCGGGGCCCGAGCCGCCGGGCCGGTTGTCCCCGGGCTTGTCGTCACCGGCGCCGCCCGCGTCCGGCTTCTCCTCGCCCGCGTAGTACGGCCCCTCGCCGACCTTCCGGCCACCGACCCGGTAGGTCACCTTGCCCGGCCGGTCGGCCGCCTTGTCGTCGCCGACGATGTACGTGCCGTCGCCCTCGGCGCCCTCGCGCTTGGCGTCGTCGTCGGCGCCCGCACCGGACGCCTTGCTGCCCGCCTTGGTCGAGCCGGGCTTCTGGCGGGCGCCGCCCGGCGTGAAGCCCGCGTCGGCCAGCAGGGCCTGCGCCTCATGGGTGTCCTGGCCGCCGAGCGCGTCGCTGTTGTCCGCGTACGCCTGCTGTCCGGCGAGCGCCAGATGGCTGCCGGGCGGGTGCGCGGGCAGCCCGAGCGGCTTGAGCACGATCTCTGCGAGCTCCTTGCGGTCGAGGGCGCGGGCGATGGCCCGGCGCACCCGTTCGTCGGCGAGCGGGCCGGAGCTGCCGTTGAGGGCGAGCTGGGTGTAGGCGGGCTCCAGGGATCTGCGGATGACGAGCCCGCCCAGGCCCGCCTGCTCCTGGGCGTAGCGCTCGATGGCCTCGCGGGTCTGCTTGCGGGCGCGCACCTCCGAGTCGGCCCGCTCCTCGTCGGAGCCGTGCGCGAGCGCCCAGGAGCGCAGTGCGGAGGCCGGGGTGATCGCGGCGCCGGGGCCGTGGGCGAGCTCGGGGCCGTCGTTGCCCCGGCCCGCGCTCTTGTCGCGTTCGGCGAGCGTGATGCGCTCGGCGGCGGGCCGGTCGATCTCGGCCACGTCGAGGCTGCCGTCGGCGAGGGCGGCGACCCGCTTGTCGCGCGGCACGGCCCGGAAGACGAGCTCGTCGAGCTTGCTGGGCCGACCCCACCAGCGCGGGTTGCGGGTGAGCGTGAGGGTGCCCTTGTCGCGGTCCGTCGCCTTCAGGAGAAACGGTCCTGCGGTGGCCTTGAGCTTGGTGCGGGCGCCGTCGTTGAAGGCGTCCGGCGTACCGGTCACGTCCTTCGGGTAGAGCGGATTGAAGAGCGCCCGCCAGTCCGCGTACGGCTTGTTGAAGGTGACCTTGACCTCCAGGTCGTTGGCGCCCTTCTCGATCTTCTCGATCCGCTCGTACCCCGCGTTGCGCGCGGTCCAGTACGCCGAGTCGCGGCCGCTGAGCGCGCGCCACTGGGCGACGAAGTCGGGCGCCCCGATCTCCCGGCCGTCGCTCCACACCGCCTTCTGGTTGAGCTTGTAGAGCACGACCTGCTTCGGCTCGCGCTGCACGACCTCGGCCTTCTCCAGGAAGTCCGGGTTGCGCTGCGGTCTGCCCCGGTCGTCCAGGGTGAAGAGGCTGGGCAGCACGGCGCCGGTGATCCGCGCGGTCGCGGCGTCTGCGTCGGCCTGGAACGCGTTGAGCGTCTGCGGCATCGCGTCGACGGCCCAGCGCAGGGTGCCCCCGTCGGCGACCTGGGGCCGGGCGGCCGCACCGATGTCCTGGGGGACGGCGGACGCGGACGCGTCGTCGTCCGAGGAGCAGCCCGCCAGTGCGGGCAGTGCCAGCACACCGGAGGCGAGGAGCGCGACGGACCGCAGCGACGCGGCGGTGCGGATGGCGGCGACGGTGCGGACCGCCCGGGATGCCCTCCCGCGCTGGACTCCGACGTGGGCCATGGCTTGTACCTCTTCGTCAGTTTTGTTTGCTTGGTGGCATTTCGCGATGATCACACGTATTGCCCACCCACTGAAGAGGACGGCCCCCCTGCCCGTACCGCGACACGGCGTGCGGGCGGCCGGATCCCACCCATGCGGCGCAATGACGGCGCGAACGGCGGACCGCGCGCCCCCTATAACCCCGTGCACGCGCCTTCACAACCACGGAAGTGACGCGCGACACTCTTGGGCGCATGACCTTTCGGGGGGATCCGGAGGTCGCCCTCCGGAATGACCGGTTCACCGCCCGCTACTGCGGAAGGTAGGGCACGTCATGTCCCTGCAGGACGAGTTGACGGCAGTTCAGCGCTGTCTCGACGACCTCGTCAGGTCGGTCGGACGGCTGGAGAAGGCCGGCGACGGCGGCCTGGACATCCGGCGGGTGCGGACCGACACCGACCATCTGCGCGAGAGCGTGGCGCTGCTGCGCGAGACCGTTCCCCGCACCGCCGCGGTCCGCCCGGACCTGGTGACCATCCCGGACACGCCGTACGACACCTCCCTCTGGACGGACTCGGACGACGAAGGTCTCGGCGCCCGCGACCGGCGCGCCCCCTGACCCAGCTGACTGGAGCCACTGTTGGCCACAGGCACCGAACCCCAACCCATCACCGGCGTTCACGACGCCTCGCGCGCCGCCATCGCGCCACGCCATCTGCGGACGGACCGCTGGTGGCTGGCGCCGGCCGTGACCGCCGCCGGACTGCTCGCCTTCGTCGTCTACTCGACCTGGCGGGCCTTCGTGAACGACAACTACTACGCGGCTCCCTATGTGTCGCCCTTCTACTCGCCGTGCGTCGCCGACAACTGCGCGCCCATGCACGGCGGCCCGAACGCCGATCTGATCGGCAGCTGGTGGGGCCTGTCCCCCGCCCTGCTGATCCTGATCTTCCCGCTCGCGTTCCGGGGCACCTGCTACTACTACCGCAAGGCCTACTACCGGGGCTTCTGGGCCTCGCCACCGGCCTGCGCGGTCGCCGAGCCGCACAAGAAGTACTCGGGCGAGACCCGCTTCCCGCTGGTGATCCAGAACATCCACCGCTACACGTTCTACTTCGCCCTGCCGGTCGCCGGCTTCCTCACGTACGACACGGTCCTCACCTTCCGCGACGACCACTACCGCTGGGGCCACATGGGTCTCGGCTCGCTGATCTTCGTGGCCAACATCGTGCTGATCTGGGCGTACACCCTCTCCTGCCACTCCTGCCGGCACATCGTCGGCGGCAAGCTGCGGCACTTCTCCAAGCACCCGGTGCGCTACCGGCTGTGGGGCTGGGCGGGGAAGCTGAACAACCGTCACATGCTGCTCGCCTGGTCGTCGCTGATCAGCGTCTCCGTCGCCGATCTGTATGTGTACCTGCTCTCCACCGGGGCGTTCGACGATCCGAGGTTCTTCTGATGACAACGGGACTTCTGACCACAACGGGACATGGGGCCGCCTGAGATGACGCAGCTCGAACGGCAGCAGTGGGACGTCGTCGTGGTGGGCGCGGGCGGGGCGGGCCTGCGGGCCGCCATCGAGGCACGCGAGCAGGGCGCCCGTACCGCGGTCATCTGCAAGTCCCTGTTCGGCAAGGCCCATACGGTCATGGCCGAGGGCGGCATCGCCGCCTCCATGGGCAATGTGAACTCCGGCGACAACTGGCAGGTGCACTTCCGCGACACCATGCGCGGCGGCAAGTTCCTCAACCAGTGGCGGATGGCCGAGCTCCACGCGCGCGAGGCGCCCGACCGGGTGTGGGAACTGGAGACCTGGGGCGCCCTCTTCGACCGTACGCCCGACGGCCGGATCTCCCAGCGCAACTTCGGCGGCCATGAGTACCCGCGCCTGGCCCACGTCGGCGACCGCACCGGCCTGGAGCTCATCCGTACGCTCCAGCAGAAGATCGTCTCGCTCCAGCAGGACGACAAACGCGAATTCGGCGACTACGAAGCCCGGTTGAAGGTCTTCCAGGAGTGCACGGTCACCCGCGTCCTCAAGGACGGCGAGCGGGTGTCCGGCGCCTTCTGCTACGAGCGAGAGTCCGGCCGCTTCTTCGTCCTCCAGGCCCCGGCCGTGGTGCTCGCGACCGGCGGCATCGGCAAGTCCTTCAAGGTGACGTCGAACTCCTGGGAGTACACCGGCGACGGCCACGCGCTCGCGCTGCTCGCGGGCGCGCCGCTGCTCAACATGGAGTTCGTGCAGTTCCACCCCACCGGCATGGTCTGGCCGCCGTCGGTGAAGGGCATCCTGGTAACCGAGTCGGTCCGGGGCGACGGCGGGGTGCTGCGCAACTCCGAGGGCAAACGCTTCATGTTCGACTACGTGCCGGACGTCTTCAAGGAGAAGTACGCGGAGTCCGAGGCGGAGGGCGACCGCTGGTACGAGGACCCGGACCACAACCGCCGCCCGCCCGAACTGCTGCCCCGCGACGAGGTCGCCCGGGCCATCAACTCCGAGGTCAAGGCGGGTCGCGGCTCCCCGCACGGCGGCGTCTTCCTGGATGTGTCGACCCGGATGCCCGCCGAGGTCATCCGGCGCCGGCTGCCGTCCATGCACCACCAGTTCAAGGAGCTGGCCGACGTGGACATCACGGCCGAGCCCATGGAGGTCGGCCCGACCTGCCACTACGTGATGGGCGGCATCGCGGTCGACTCGGAGACGGCGGCCGCGCGCGGGGTGCCCGGGCTCTTCGCGGCGGGCGAGGTGGCCGGCGGCATGCACGGCTCCAACCGCCTGGGCGGCAACTCCCTCTCCGACCTGCTGGTCTTCGGCCGCCGGGCCGGACTGCACGCCGCCGAGTACACCTCGGCGCTCGGCTCCGCCCGACCCGCCGTGGACGAGGCGCAGGTGGACGCCGCTGCCGCCGAGGCGCTGCGCCCGTTCAGCGCCGAGCCCGCCGAGGCCACGACCGCCGCGCCCGAGAACCCGTACACCCTCCACCAGGAGCTCCAGCAGGCCATGAACGACCTGGTCGGCATCATCCGGCGGGACGCGGAGATGCGGCAGGCGCTGGAGAAACTGGGCGAGCTGCGCGTACGGGCCCGGCGCGCCGGGGTGGAGGGGCACCGCCAGTTCAACCCCGGCTGGCACCTCGCCCTGGACCTGCGGAACATGCTGCTGGTCAGCGAGTGCGTGGCGCGCGCGGCCCTGGAGCGCACCGAGAGCCGGGGCGGCCACACCCGCGAGGACTGGCCGGCGATGGACCGCGCCTGGCGCCGGGCCAATCTGCTGTGCAGCCTGGCCGACCCCACCGGCGGCCTGGCGGCCACCGACCCGGTACGGGGCCAGATCCGGCTGACACGCGAAGAGACCGAACCCATCCGTGCCGACCTGCTCGCCCTCTTCGAGAAGGAGGAGCTGGTCAAGTACCTCGCCGAAGAGGAGCTCTACGAGTGACCACGTATGACGCGAGCTTCCGGGTCTGGCGGGGCGACACCGGCGGCGGCGATCTGACGGACTACAAGGTCGAGGTGAACGAGGGCGAGGTCGTCCTCGACATCATCCACCGGCTCCAGGCGACCCAGGCGCCCGACCTCGCGGTGCGCTGGAACTGCAAGGCGGGCAAGTGCGGTTCCTGCTCGGCGGAGATCAACGGCCGCCCGCGCCTGATGTGCATGACGCGGATGTCGGTGTTCTCCCGCGAGGAGACGATCACGGTCACTCCGCTGCGGGCGTTCCCGGTCGTCCGCGACTTGGTGACCGACGTCACCTTCAACTACGAGAAGGCGCGAGAAGTTCCCGCCTTCGTTCCCCCGAAGGGGGTGGCTCCCGGCGAGTACCGGATGCAGCAGGTCGACGTGGAGCGCTCGCAGGAGTTCCGCAAGTGCATCGAGTGCTTCCTGTGCCAGGACACCTGCCATGTGGTGCGCGACCACGAGGAGAACAAGACGGCCTTCGCGGGCCCCCGCTTCCTGATGCGGATCGCGGAGCTCGACATGCACCCGCTGGACGCGGCGGACGAGACGGGCCTGGACCGCAAGCGCACCGCCCAGGACGAACACGGCCTGGGCTACTGCAACATCACCAAGTGCTGCACGGAGGTCTGCCCCGAACACATCAAGATCACCGACAACGCCCTGATCCCGCTGAAGGAACGGGCGGTGGACCGCAAGTACGACCCGCTGATCTGGCTGGGCAACAAGATCGGCCGACGGCCGGGAAGCTAGGCGATACGGGACGGGGCCCGGCATCCGTGGATGCCGGGCCCCGCCGTCGTACCGCTCGTACCCGTGGCTCAGTTCCAGCCCTTGTCGTACGCGGCCCAGTCCTTGTCCCGGGCCGTGAAGTCGACGTACAGGGCCACGCCGAAGTGCTCGCGGTGCCGGTCGGTTCGGCCCAGCCCGAGCCGGACGCCGCGCACGGCCGCCTTGACCGTCTCGGCCGAGCCGTGGTGCCCCATGTTCTCCGTCTGGAAGAACGGCAGCCCCATCAGCAGGTCGGTGGTCTTGGGCGTCACCTCAAGCGCGAGCGACGCCTGCTGGGCGACATAGCCGCCGTACAGGCTCTCCAGCGGCATCGAGGTGTCGTACGACATGACCGCGATCTGGTCGACGCGCTTGGCGACCTGCCCGAAGTACGCCTGCGACCACCACTTGGGGTGTCCGGCGATCTTGCCGGCCGCCGAGTGCAGCTTCGGGACCGGGTCTATCTGGTGCGCCGCCACGGAGAGCGTCGCGTTGTGCGCGCGCGTCATGGGCCGCACCACGTCCAGGAACTCCAGGAAGTGGCGGTCGCCCGAGGGCACCGGCTCCACGTCGAAGTGCACGCCGTCGAAGCCGCCGGTCAGCACCTGGCGGGCGGAGTCCACCATCGCGCTGCGGGTCTCCGGTCGCTCCAGACGCAGCCCCTTGGGGCTCTCGGTGGCGAGCTTGTCACCGAGCCAGGCCTGGACGCGTACGCCGGGAAGCCTGCTGTGCATCCCGTCGACCAGCCAGCGCGCCTTCGGGTAGCGCGCGGCGGGCAGGGTGCCGTCGTGCTCCAGTGGCCCGGTGTGGACGTACAGGTCGTGTATCCCGGTGTCCCGCACGCGCGCGGCGAAGACGTCGAGGTCGTGCTCGCTCTTACGGCCGTCGACCCAGGCGTGGCCGAGCCAGATGGCGTCCCGGCCCCGCGTTCTGGTGCCGTCCCCCGGGTCGCCCGCGTAGCTGCTGCGCAGCGCCACGGCGCCGACCACCATCGGAGCCATCACCAGCAGCACGGCCGCGAGCACGGCACGCCGCACCCAGGTCCGTGCCGGGCGCCGGAACCACCGGCGCAGGCCTTCCACTCCGGCCGATATAGCTGTCCGCACGAGAACCCCTGACTGTCAGTGTGCCGTGGAAGTATGACGTCCCGGTGGCGGATGGCATAACGAGCGGGCCGCGTCCGGCCGAGGCGGGCGAATTCCGCCCGGTCGCGGAGCGGCAGATCCGGCCATACCCTCACAAATGTGACGCCGTGTGTCAGTCGCACCAGGCCGCACATAGCCGTCCGGGCCGTCCGGGGCCTCGTGGCCGTGCTACTGGCGGCGGGCTGGCTCGCCCTGCCCGGCGTTCCGTCAGCGCGCGCGGACGCCCTGACGGCGGCTGTGGAGATGCCCGCGGCGCCCCCTGTGGCCGCCTCCACGCACAACGGATCCTTCTCCTCCAGTGACTACGTGCTGCCCGTCGCCGTCCTCGTGGGGGCGGGCGCGGCGGCCGCGTACGCGTATGCCCACAGGAACCGGCGGTCCCTGACCCGGACGACGCCCGCGAGTGCGCCGGGGGCGGGGGCGGGGGCCGGCGGGGAGGGGGCGGCCGAGTCTCGGGAAAGCCTCAACCTCGACGCGCTGGGCGCTCTCGACACCGGGAGCAAGGAGGCGCTGGTCGCCGCCGATGACGCCATTCGTACGAGTGAAGAGGAACTGGGTTTCGCCGCCGACCAGTTGGAGGAAGAGGCGGTCCGCCCGTTCGCGGAGGCCGTCGCGTACGCCAGGTCGGAAGTGTCGGCGGCGTTCAGGCTGCGCCAGCAGCTCGACGACGGTGACCCGGAGGACGACGAGGCCCGGCGGGCGCTGCTCGACGAGATCGTCTCGCGCTGCGCCGACGCCGACGAACGCCTCGACGCCGAGGCCGCCGCCTTCGACCGGCTGCGCGACCTGGAGCACAACGCCCCGCAGGCGCTCGCCGCCGCCGAAGCGTCCTTCCGTACGCTCACCGGCCGTACGGCGGCGGCGGATTCGACGCTGACCGCACTGCACCAGCAGTACGAGCCGTCGGCGTTCGCGCCCGTCGCGGGCCATGTCGAGGAGGCCAAGGACCGTCTGGTCTTCGCGACGACCACCCTGAACCTGGCCCGCCAAGCACTCGACGCGGACGACAACGACACGGCGGCGGTGTACGTACGCGCCGCCGAGGGTGCGGTCGCCCAGACGACGTTGCTGGTCGAGGCGGTGGAGCGGCGCGGGCGCGAACTGGCCGACGCCGAGGGGGCGGTGGGTGAGGGGAAGGTGGACGAGGGGAAGGTGGACGAGGGGACGGCGGTCGGCGCGGAGACCTCGGTCGCCGAGGTGGAGGCCGCCGTCGCCATGGCCGAGGTCTACATCACCACGCACCGGGGCGCGGTGGGATGTGAGGCCCGCACACGGTTGTACGCGGCCCGGCGCCACCTCGAACTGGCCGGTGGCGCGGCCGAGTCGGGCCCGGCGGGCGCGCTGGCCCGGCAGGCACAGAGCCTCGCCGAAACCGACGTTCACTCGTTCGAGGAAACCGGGAACACCGGCGAATCGGCACTCGTATCACGAGGGGAAGGCGGGCTGAGCGGGGCGGTGCTCGGCGGGATCATCCTCAGTGGAACGGACACAGACGGAGCAGGGGGTGGCGACGGGACAGGGGGAACAGGGGACTTGGGCGAGACAGGCGGACCGGGCAGCTTCGGGGGCGGGGGCACCCGGCGACGGAAAGGTGGTGGTGGCCGCTTCTGACCATGGGCGCAGTCGCCCCGATCGGTGCAAGGAGAAGAACCATGAGCGACAGGCAGTCGGTTCTCGGCCGGGTCGGCCAGCTGGCGAAGGCCAACATCAACGCGCTCCTCGACCAGGCCGAGGACCCGCAGAAGACGTTGGACCAGCTGATACGGGAGTACACGAGCAACATCGCGGAGGCGGAGCAGACAGCCGCCGCCACCCTCGGCGAACTGCGCCTCATGGAGCAGGACCGGCACGAGGACCTGGTGGCCGCCAAGGAGTGGGGCGACCAGGCGCTCGCTGCCAGCCGTAGAGCCGATGTGCTGCGCGCCGACGGCTCGGCCGACGAGGCCGACCGCTTCGACCGCCTCGCCAAGGTGGCGATCGGCAGAGAACTGCAAGCGGAGAAGGAGGCGCGTACGGCCGAGCCGACGATCGCCGCACAGACGGGGGTGGTGGAGAGATTGAAGTCGGGCGTGGAGCAGATGAGGTCGAGGTTGGCCGAACTGGCGTCGAAGCGGGATGAGTTGGCGACCAGCGCCACGTCGGCGGCACAGACATCGACATCGGCGACGGCACCGAGCCGGATGGCGGACGTGGTCAAGGGCATCAGTGTGCTCGACCCGACCGGCGAGATATCCCGCTTCGAGGACAAGATACGGCGCGAGGAGGCGCGGGCACGGGGCACGCAGACGCTCGAAGTGTCGTCGCTGGACGCCCAGTTCGAGCAACTGGACGCCTTCGACGACACGGCGGAGGTGGCGGCGAGACTGGCGGCACTGAAGGCGACGACGTAGCACTCGGTGGTCCGCGGGGCTCAGAACATGCTCAGCAGTTGCTCCTCCGTGAGCTCGGTGGGGCCGGACTCGCCGTCGGGCAGGGAGAGTTCGAACCAGACCGTCTTGCCGCGCGGGGTGCGGCGCGAGCCCCACGACGCGCTCAGCAGGCCGACGAGCTGGAGACCCCGGCCGCCCTCGTCGGTGTCGCGGGCGCGCCGCCGTCTGGGCTGGACCAGGCCCGCGTCCCACACCTCGCAGACGAGGGCGCGGTCGCGCAGCAGCCGGAGTCTGACCTCGCCCTCGCCGTACCGCAGGGCGTTGGTGACGAGCTCGCTGACCAGGAGCTCGGTGGTGTCGACGAGGTCGCCCAGATCCCAGGCGAGCAGCTGGGCGCGGGCGAGCTCACGGGCGCGGCCGACCGAGCGGGGCTCGCGCGGCAGTCGCCAGTCGCCGACCGCGTCCGACTCCAGGCCCTGGATACGGGCCATGAGCAGGGCGATGTCGTCCTCGCCATGGCGGGTGTCGAGGGTGTTGAGGACCTGGTCGCAGACGTCCTCCAGTTCGGCGACCGGGTCGCTGATGGCCTTGCGGAAGGCCCGTAGGCCCTCGTCCAGGGGGTGGTCGCGGGACTCCACGAGGCCGTCGGTGTAGAGGGCCAGCAGGGCGCCCTCGGGTAGTTCCACCTCGATCTCCTCGAACGGCTCGCCGCCGACGCCGAGCGGCAGGCCGGGCGGCATGTCGAGGAAGAGCGCGGGCTCACCGGGCTCGACCAGGACGGGAGGGAGATGGCCGGCGTTGGCGATGGCGCAGCGCCGTGTCACCGGGTCGTACACCGCGTACACACAGGTCGCCAGGTAGACCTCGGAGAGGTCGGCCTCGCGGGACTTGTGAGAGCCGCGCGAGCCGGGGCGGCCGCGTCGGGCACCGCCGGAGTCGCGGTCGGGGCCGCCGGGGTCGCCCAGGCCCCGGGCGATCTCGTCGAGGTGCGAGAGCACCTCGGCCGGCTCCAGGTCGAGCATGGCCAGGGTCCGTACGGCGGTGCGCAGTTCGCCCATGGCGACGGCGGCCCGCAGACCGCGGCCCATCACGTCGCCGACGACCAGGGCGGTGCGGTGGCCGGGGAGTTCGATCACGTCGAACCAGTCGCCGCCGACCTCGGTGGCCGCGTTGCCGGGCAGATAGCGGCAGGCGATGTCGAGCCCGGCGGCCTCGGGGTCGCCGGGCGGGAGCAGGGAGCGCTGGAGGATCAGCGCGCGTTCGTGCTCCCTGCGGTAGAGGCGGGCGTTGTCGATGCAGACGGCGGCGCGGGAGGCGAGTTCGGTGGCGAGCGCGCGGTCGCGGTCGCCGAAGGGCTCGCTGCCCTTGGCGCGGGAGAACTGGACGAGGCCGACCACGGTGTCGTGGGCGACCATCGGGACGGCGAGCGTCGTGTGCACCAGGCTCCCCTCGTCGCCCGGTACGGCATGCAGACGGCCGGTGCGCAGGGCGCCGGCACAGGGCGAGTGGAAGAGGTAGCGATGGACATCGCCGACGGCGACCACCGGGCCCGGGCCGGACCCGGTGAGGGGCCCGTCCGAGACGGCGCTGGCGAACGCGACGCGGCGCAGCTCGGCGCTGCCGTCGGCCCGGTTCTGGAGGGCGTCGTCCCCGGCGAGCAGGGCCGTGTAGAGGTCGACGGAGGCGAGGTCGCAGAAGCCGGGGACGGCGACGTCGAGGAGTTCGCGGGCGGTGGTCTCCAGGTCCAGCGAGTTGCCGATCCGGTTGCCCGCCTCGTTGAGCAGGGCGAGGTTGCGGCGGGCGTCGGCGGCCTCGCGGGCCGCGTTGTGACGGCGGGTCACATCGATGCCGAGGCTGGCGACGCCGATGGGCCGGCCGGTGCCGCTGTGCACCCGGTAGAGGTTGATCGACCAGTGCCGGCGGGCCGGGTCGCCGGGTGCGGTGCCGACGAGCTGGAGGTCGGTGACGGACTCGCCGGTCTCCAGGACGCGCTGGAGGGCGGCGGCCATCCGGTCGGCCTCGGCGCGGTTCAGATAGTCGTGGACGGTGTGGCCGCGGTGGTCGGCGGGGTCGCCGCCGAAGACGGTGGCGAAGCGCTTGTTGGCCCGGAGCACGGTGAGGTCCGTACCGAACAGCAGGAAACCGAAGGGAGATTGGCCAAAAATGGCCTGCGACGCGGCGAGGTCCGTCTCGATGCCGCGCAGCGCCCGGACGTCGACGACGATGCAGAGCGCGCCGCGTTCACCGGCCGCCGTCTCACTCGGCATCACATAGAGCTCGGCGAACCCGTGCCGCCCCTCGTTCTCCGGCAGCCGGAACGGGACGATGCCCGTCCACTCCCGGCCGTCCAGGATCTCGGTGACCCGTCGATGGCCCTGCGAGCGCAGCTCAGGAGGCATGAAGGCGTCCACCGGGTCGAGCCCCACGACCTCGCGGGCGGCCAGGCCGAACTGCTCCTCGGCCCGCAGGCTCCACTGCTCGATCAGCCCGTCGGGTCCGATCGAGAACGAGGCGACCCTGATGTAGTCATAGATCGAGCCAGGCGGGCTGCTCTGCCACACGACACCGCCAGACGTCTCAGGTATCTCGCTCACGCGACCGTCCCCTCCAGCTCACCGCACCGGACCGGCCTTGACCGCAGTATTCAGTACTACGGCCCCCACCGACACGGCGTTCACGATCACATCCCGGTCTCGTTCTTTTCCGGCCGCCGCGCGACCTCGTCGTCCGAGGCGGTGGTGATCGTTCGTCCCTCCCTCCTTCTAACCAGGCAGGGCCAGCTCGAACCACACGGTCTTGCCCGTCCTGCCGCGTCTGGTCCCCCACCGCCGAGCAGAACAAGCCACCAACTGAAGTCCCCGGCCGCCCTCGTCGTCCGGCCCGGCGTCCCGCTCGACGGGCTCCTCGGGCAGCGGGTCGGAGACCTCCACCAGCAGGGCGCCGGGCTCCAGGCAGGCCATGCGGACCCCGATGGGCCCCGACGCGTACCGCAGGGAATTGGTCACGAGTTCGCTGACCAGCAGCACCGCCACATCGCTCACGGCCGGGTCGAACGACCAGCCGCGCAAGGTGTCCCTGACGGCGTGCCGAGCGGTGCGCACGGCACCCGCCTCCGCCGGGAAGGTCCACTCGGCGCAGCCGCCGGAGGTGTCGATCACACCGCTCACCCGCATCCGACTCTTCGGGGGGTTTAGAAGGATTAATAGCCACATACCCGATATATGACGTCAACTATCCCCACGCGGGGCGCACGGTGGCACGAACGGCGTACGGCGTGGAGCGCGGGGTGCTGTCCTGCCGCGCGGGGACCCCGGTCAGCTCCCCGCGTGCCGCTCCCCCGCCGCCAGGGTGCGCTCGGCGAGGATGCGGGCCGCCCGCGCCACCGCCGGGCGGTCCTGGGGCAGCCAGTCGACCTCGTCCGTAGCGTCCGGGGCGAGCCAGCGCAGGGCGTCGTGGTCCTCCAGGGGGCGCGGGTCACCGGAGAGCAGCCGGGCGGTCCACACCCACAGCACATAGCCCGGCTTGAGCGGCCACTCCCCAGGGATCCGCTCCAGCGTCTCGACCTCCACGCCCAGTTCCTCGCGCAGCTCGCGCACCAGGGCCTGCTCGGGGCTCTCGCCCGGCTCCACCTTGCCGCCGGGCAGCTCCCAGCGTCCGGCGAGCTCGGGCGGGGCGCTGCGGCGCGCGGCCAGCAGCCTGCCCCCGTCGAACACGGCCCCGGCCACCACCACACGATCGTCCATGCGCCGGAGCGTAACCCGCACCCGGCGCGGCCCCACCCACGGGCCCGTTACTGCGCCGGCTGGCCGATGCGCTCGACCCAGTAGAGCTGCCGGTGGCCCCGGTCGTCGAGGCTGTCGACGATCTTCTGCGCCTCGGCGCGAGTGGCGTACCTGCCGACGCGGTAGCGGTTGCCGTTGTCGTCCTGGCGTATCACCTGCCAGGAAAGCACCGTTCCGCTCTCGTTCATCGCACCCCTCCCGCCGTCGGCATGCAGGTCGGCCGAGATCCCCAGGAAACCGCATTCCGCATATGCCTGAGCCTACGCCTGACCTTTACGCACCGGATACGTGTTCTCACAAAGAGATACGGATCCGGCCACAGAGGGCATGCCGACGGGGGCGCACTCATTCGAGTGCGCCCTCGTTACGGGAGTTGACACTGTGTCAGCCCGTCGTCGTCACCCCCACGTAACCGACGCGCGGTAGGCGGTCACTTCACCGGCAGGTGGTACGCGATCCGGTAGCGGTCCGCCGGGACGACGACGTCGGCCGTCTCCACGGCGAGCCCCGACGCGTAGTACGTCCGCTCGATGACCAGCACCACATGGCCCGGGACCCCGCCGAGCGCCAGGAGCTCCTCCGCCAGCCCCGGGCGCGCGCCGACCTCCTCCACCACGTTGTCCACGACCACCTCGATCGCGGCCATCCGCTCCACCACGCCGCACCCCCCGAGCGGGCCCTCCTCGGGCAGCATCACCGGGGTGCGCCCGGTGACCGCGAGCGGCTCCCAGGAGGTGGAGAGCATCATCTGCTCGCCCGCGTCCCGGTACACGTACCGCGTGCGCATGACCCGGTCGCCGACCCGGATGCCGAGCCGCTTGGCGATCTCGGGGGACGCCTCCTCCTGCTCGCTGCCCGACTCCCAGGTGCCCCGGGTGCCGTCCTCGGCCTGCTCCTGGCGAAAGGGGCTGGCCCCCTTGGCCGGGCGGTACCCGGAGCGGGCGATCCGGCGCGGGACCGGGCGCTCGCGCACGTACGTACCCGACCCGGAGCGGCCCTCGACCAGGCCCTCCGCCATGAGGACCTTGCGGGCCTCCAGGGCGACGGTGTCGGACACCCCGTACTGCTCGCGGATGCGCGCCTGCGAGGGAAGGCGGGTGTGCGGCGGCAGCGAACCACTGACGATCTTCTGCCGGAGATCGCTGGCGACGCGCAGATAGGCCGGCTGCTCACCGAAAGTCACTGGCCACTCCCATCAGGTTGACAGACTGCAACAGCGTGGCAACCGTCGGTTGTGCGCCGCAAGCCAAGGCCAGAGTTTCACCCGATGTGATGACGTGGCTTTTACGCAGGGCGTACCGCGGGTATCCAACCGATCAGCCGGCTGTCCGGCCCCAGGGGGCTACCCGTCCCATCCTCGCCTCAGACCGATTTGGAACCGTCACTTCCGGTTCCGCTGCCCGACCCGTTGCCGGATCCGCTCCCGGTGCCGGGTCCGGCGTCCGTGCCGCCGTTGTCGGACTCGCCGGTGGAGCCGCCATCGGCGCCGCTGGTACCGCCCGTGCTGCCGCCGGAGTCGGTGGCCGGCGGGGTCGTGGCGAGGTGCAGCGCGCGCCGGGCCGCGATCTCCGTGGCCTGCCGCAGCGCGTGGTCCGCCGCGCCCGAGTGCAGATAGAAGGCGTCCGCGTCGGTGGCCGTGGCCGCCTTCGCCCATTCCTTCTGCGCGAGTTCGAACTCCTTGATCCGGGCCTGGACCTGCGCGTCGGCGCTCGCGGGCCAGGTGCGCCCGCGCAGCCGCGCGCTCTCCTGCGTCAGTACGTCCGAGAGCTTCCCGGCCCACTTCCTGAACCCGTCGAGGTCCTCCTCGACCCGGTCCTTGTCGGGGGCGGACGCGAACGCGCGGTCGTACGCGTTGGAGGACCGCAGATACGTCATCTGGTCGGCGTCGAGCCGGAGCGCGTCATTGCGCACCGACCCGTGGAGCTTGCCGCTGGAGGTGGCGAACGCGCAGGTCACGGAGTGGTCGCCGAGCCGCCAACTGCGTTGGCTCGGCGTGTAGTAGTACGACTCGGCCTCGGCCGGCAGGGCCCAGCTGTCCATCGCGTACTCCTGCTCGACCGGCCAGCAGCGGCGGTCGGCGAGCGCGGTGATGGCCTTGTCGCCGGGGAAGGCGGACCCCGACAGCTTGAAGGAGCCGGAGACCTCGCCGTCGTGCGGCTTGTCGCACGGCACGACCGTGACGTTCACGACCTCGCGCTCCAACTCCCCTCCGGGGACGTTGAAGCAGTCGCCCCTGCGCAGGTTCATGGTGCTGCGGGTGTGCTGGGCGTCGTGGACACCGCTCTTGAACCCGTCCCAGAACGAGCCCGCCGCGCCGCTGACGACGAAGACCACCGCCAGGACCGTACTGACCGAGGAGAGCACCACACCGGTGACGGCCATGCCCTTGCCGCGCAGCCCCTTCTTCCTGATATGCCCGAGCGCGACGCCGCCGAGCACCGCGCCGAGCGGCGGCACACAGCAGACGATGCCGGTGACCAGCGAGGCGACGGCCAGACCACTGGTCCTGGCCGGCTCCGGGAACGGCTGCGGATACGGGTACCAGGGCTGCTGCGGCCCGGGATACGGGGGCGGCCAGCCGGGGCCGTGGCCCTGGCCCGGCTGCGGGTGCGGCTCGGGCGCGGGCGGCGGCGGTATGTCCACGGGTAAGGGCTCCTCGTCGAGGTCAGACGAACTGCTGCGCGAATCGTACGCGGGGGCGGGGTAGGGGTGACGGGGGTTGTGGACCGCCGCGTTCCGGGCGTGCGCGGTCCGCCTGGCGGCGAGCTCGGCACGGGTGGATTCCCGGAGTCGATCTAGGGTCGTCGTATGACCTCTCTGAACGCGACGCTTCCCGGTGCGCAGGAGCGGGCGGCGGTCTACCGCTGCCCCGAGGACGGGACGCGCGTCCCCGTCGAGGCCGCCGCCCCCTGGTGCTGCCCGGTCTGCCGGGGCCCCTGGGACCTGGACTTCTCCCCCGCGCCGGTCGACCTCAAGTCGCTTGCCGGACGCGTCAATTCGCTCTGGCGCTACGCGGAGGCACTGCCGCTCGACGGACCGCCGCCGGTCACCCTGGGCGAGGGCCGCACCCCGCTGGTTCCGCTCACCGACACCGTCTCGGCCAAGCTGGACTTCCTGATGCCGACGCTGTCGTTCAAGGACCGGGGCGCGGTCGTACTCGCCGAACTGGCACGGCGGTTGGGGCCCGAGCGGGTGGTCGCGGACAGCAGCGGCAACGCGGGCACGTCCGTCGCCGCGTATCTGGCCCGGGCCGGTCTGCCCTGCACGGTGTACGTGCCCGAGTCGACCTCGCCGAAGAAGGTCGAGCAGATCGGGGCGCACGGGGCGCGGGTCGAGCGGATCCCCGGCGACCGCGAGGCCACGGCCCGGGCCGCCCGTTCCGCCGCCGACGCGCCCGGCACGTTCTACGCCTCGCACGTCTTCAACCCGTACTTCCTGCACGGCACGAAGACGTACGTGTACGAGCTCTGGGAGGAGCTGGGCGGACGGCTGCCCGACGCGATCGTGGTGCCCGTCGGCAACGGCACGCTGCTGCTCGGCGCGGCACTCGCCACGTCCGAGCTGTACGCGCACGGGCTGATCGCGTCGCGACCCGCACTGGTCGCGGTGCAGGCGGAGGCGGTGTCACCGCTGGCGTCGGCGTTCCGGGCGGGGGCGGAGGGGTTGCTGGACGCGGGGGACTTGGCCGCCGCTGACACTCTGGCCGAGGGGATCGCCATCCCGCGGCCGCCCCGGGCACGGCAGATCCTGCGGGCGGTGCGTTCGTCGGGCGGTACGTTCCTGACGGCTACGGAGGCCCAACTCCACGCCGCACAACGGGACTTGGCGGGACGGGGTCTGTTCGTTGAGTCGACCGGGGTTGCCTGCTGGGCGGCGGTGAGCGCGGCGGCGGACGCGTTCGCGGGGCGGAGTGTGGTGGTGCCGTTGTGCGGAGCGGGGCTCAAGACGGGCCTCAGCGGGTAGCTGGGTCGTTTGGCTGCGGACCGTAGGGGCTGATCGCGCAGTTCCCCGCGCCCCTGACTACCTAGGGGCGCGGGGAACTGCGCGAGCAACCCAGCACGATCCGCAGGCAAACAGGGTCCGGGGCGCAGCCCCACCCACCCCCGGAGGGTTTAGGGAAGGGGTGGGGTGGGGGCCACCGGCCGTACCGGGGTCGCCGCCCGTACCGACACCCTCGGCTCGCCCCCCGTCTCCCGCAAATCCCGCAGCATCGGCTCGGCCTCCCGCGCGGAGCGCAACGCGGCCGGGTCGAGGTCGGCGTACACGATCTCCTCGTCCGTGGGGCCCGCCTCGGTCACGACACGGCCGTCCGGGCCCCACACCGCGCTGCTGCCGCAGGTCGTCCAGTCGCCGGTGCGGCCGATGTGGTTGGCGAGGACCGCGTACACCGTGTTGTCGAAGGCCCGCGCGGGGAACCAGATCCGCGACTCGTGGTACCCGTTGCCGACGCTGAACAGCGCGCCCACCACGTACGCGTGGCAGCCGTCCAGAGCCGCCGCGCGCGCGTGCTCGGGGAACCCGGAGTCGTAACAGATCCCCAACCCGAGCCGCCACTCGCCCACTTCGAGGGTGCACCCGGCCCGGCCGTGCCGGTAGACGGCCTGCTCGGACTTGAACAGCGTCTGCTTGTCGTAGCGGGCGCGAACCCCGCTCCCGTCGATGACCAGCGCCGATACGTACAGCTCACCGCCGTCGTACACCGCCGCGCCGACGACCGCGACCACGCCGCTCTCCCGGCAGGCGTCCACGATCACCCCGAGCCGGGGGTCCCCGGCCCCGTTCACGGCGCACCGCTCGGGCTCGGCCCGGATGAGCTCGGGCTCGTACCCGCTCAGGAACTTCTCGGCGAGCACGACGACTTGCGCCCCACCGGCCCCGGCGGCCCGTACGAGCCGGGCGGCAGTGGCGGCGTTGGCGCCGACGTCACCGGCGACAACGTGCGCCTGAGCTGCGGCGATACGGAGGGGACGGGAGGGTATCGGGAAGTCGATCACGGATCTCGACCCTACCCCGGGGTGATCGCTTCCAGAAGGGCATCAGGATCCGGTCCACCCCTTCCACAGGTACGGCGTCAGGCTCCGGGACGCTCCCGCTCCAGCAGGGAGACGCACCGCCCGAGCAGCCCGATGAGCGCGTCCCGCTCCTCGTCCGTGAACTCGGCGGCCAGCGCCCGCTCCACCCGCACGGCCCGACCATCGGCGTCGGCCATGACCGCGCGGCCCTCGTCGGTGAGCCGGGTCTCCAGAACGTTGCGGTGCCACTCGTGCGGGGTGCGCACGATCAGCCCGCGCTCCTGGAGGTTCTTCAGGACCGTGTTCATCGTGGGCGGCGTGACCCCGCACAGGCGCGCGAGGGCCGCGGCCGAGATGCCCGGGCTCTCCGCGAGATGGAGCAGCGCCGCGTACTGCGGCACGGTCAGGCCCGTCGGCTTGAGCACGGCGGCCTTCGTCGCGATGAGGGCCTGTTCGGCCCGCTTGAGGTGGGAGCCGAGGCGCTCGGAGGCGGGCAGGGACGTCATCTCCGGATGATATCGACCGAACAGAAGCAAAGCATTCATTCAAAGATAACGATGTTGACGAGCATTAGAGCTCTAACCTAGATTCGTCCTCAAGCGGGGCCAGCCCGCCCACCCGCACCACCTCGGCCACACCCGAAAGGCATCGCCGTGTCCCGTACGCTCCTGCGCCGCTCCCTGATCGCCGCCGCCGCGGCAGCCCTCGTAGCGATCCCGTCGCAGGCATCAGCCCACACGCACCACCCCACCACTGGCATCTCCACGGCGTACGAACTCCCCGGCGACCACGCGTACCCGGAGGGGATCGCGGCCGACCCCCGCACCGGGGACGTCTACGTCGGCTCGTACACGACAGGCGCCGTCTACAAGGCCACCCCCGGACACCGCGCCGCCCAGGTCTTCCTGCCCTCGGGCACGGACGGCCGCAAGACGGCCAACGGGCTGAAGGTCGACCGGGTCGGACGGCTGTGGGTCATCGACTCGACGACCGGAGTCGCGGTCTACGACGTCCACAACCGCACGCTCCTGGCCCGCTTCGACGTGCCCACCGGCACGACGCGCTTCCTCAACGACCTGGCGATCGGGCCGGACGGCACGGCGTACGTGACGGACAGCCTGCGCCCGGTGATCTACCGCATCACCCCCGCGCAGCTGACCGACGCGGCGGCACACGGCGGCCGCGCCGCACTGGCCGACCACTACGACCTGAGCGCCGCGGTCCCGTCGCACCCCGCCGGCTCGTTCACCCTCAACGGCATCGCGGCGGACCCGTCCGGCCGCTACCTCCTCGCGGTCGACATGACCGGCGGCGGTCTCTACCGCGTGGACATCGCCTCGGGCACGACCAGCAAGGTGGCCCTGACCGGCGGAGACCTGGTGAACGGCGACGGCCTCGACCTCACCGGCCACACCCTGCGCGCCGCCCAGAACAAGTCGAACACCCTCACCCGCTGGCACGTCTCCCCCGACGGCACATCGGCCCGCCTGGAACGCCACGTAACCGACACGTCCCTCCAGATCCCCACCACCCTGATCCACGTCCAGGGCCGCACGCTGGTGGTCCGCTCCCAGTTCGACAAGGGCGGCCCGATGGGCCCGGGAACGCCGGAGACTCCGTTCACGGTGGCGTATGTGAAGGGCATCTGACCCGCGTCGGCCAGGGTCAGTCGCTACGGTGAAAGCATGATGACCGCACTGCCCGACTGGATGCGCCCACCGCGCGCGGAAGGCTGGTTCGCGGAGGACCTGGACCGCCTCCCCGAGGCACCACGCCACACCGAGCTGATCGATGGAGCACTTGTCTTCATGATGTCGCCCCAGCGGTGGTGGCACGGCCACCTCGTCACCATGCTCACCGTCGCACTGATGGAGCAGGCACCTCCCGACTCCCGAGTCAGCCGCGAAATGACCATCAAGCTCGATCCGCGCAACCGGCCTGAGCCAGATCTACTGGTGACCACTGCCGACTTCGACGGCGACCGCACCTGGTTCTCACCGGAAGAAGTTCGACTCGTCGTCGAGGTCGTCTCCCCGGAGTCCGCCCACCGGGACCGTACGGTCAAGCTCCGCAAGTACGCGGAAGCCGGCATCCCGCACTACTGGTGCATCGAGGACGAGGACGGAGCGCCCGTCGTCCACGTCTACGAGCTGGACGAACCGACCCGCACCTACGTGCCCGTCGGCATCTGCCGAGGCTCGCTCCAACGCCCGGTGCCCTTCGAGATCAGTCTCGACCTGGAGAAGCTGACTCCGCCCCGGCACACCTGACAGGCCGTACCGCCACGCGGCAGGGGCCGGACCCGAGCGGTTCCGGCCCCCAACTCGCCCACGCACCCGCCTGGTTATCCCTTTGGGCCCCTGCAATACGATCTCCAGTACGAATGCCGAGGCGCATGAGCGTCGGCGCGTGCGAGAGAGAAGGTGCCAGGCGTGAAACTGCTTCCCATCAATGTGGGCCCCCTCAATCCCACCGTGCCCGACCTCCTCATCGGCCTGGTGCTGTTCGCGTTCTGCTTCTGGATGCTGGCGGGGGTGCTGCTGCCGCGCGTGAAGCAGGTGCAGGAGGAGCGCGAGGCCCTCACGGCGGGCCGCTCCGAGGAGGCCGAGGCCATCCTCGCGGAGGCCGCGGCGATCCGCGCCCAGTACGAGTCCGAACTCGCCGCCGCCCGCCACGACGCGGCCCGCATCCGCCAGCAGGCCCACGAGGAAGGCACGGCGGCAATAGTGTCCGCGCGCGCCGAGGCCATCCGCGAACGCGACGAGATCGTGGCCGCAGGCACCGCGACCATCGCCACGGCCCGCGCATCGGCCGAATCCGAACTGCGCCCGTACGTCGACGTCATGGCCCTGGAACTGGCGGGCCGAATCCTCGGCGAGCCGGTCACGGCTCCGGCCGGCCGCTGATTTCCTGTTACGACAACGGGGTCGGCCTGAATCCCTCAGGCCGACCCCGTTTTGGCGTGCGCGACTAGACGTTGAAGCGGAACTCCACCACGTCCCCGTCCTGCATCACATACTCCTTGCCTTCCATCCGCGCCTTGCCCTTGGCGCGGGCCTCGGCCACCGAGCCCGTTTCGATCAGGTCGTGGAAGGAGATGACCTCCGCCTTGATGAAGCCCTTCTGGAAGTCGGTGTGGATGACACCGGCCGCCTCGGGGGCCGTGGCGCCCTTCTTGATGGTCCAGGCGCGGGCTTCCTTGGGGCCGGCCGTCAGGTAGGTCTGCAGGCCCAGGGTGTCGAAGCCGACGCGGGCGAGGGTGGCCAGGCCCGGCTCCTCGGCGCCGACGGACTGGAGGAGCTCCAGGGCGTCCTCCTCGTCGAGCTCGGCGAGGTCCTGCTCCAGCTTGGCGTTGAGGAAGATCGCCTCGGCCGGGGCGACCAGCGCGCGCTGGTCGGCCTTGAAGGCGTCGTCGGTCAGCTCGTCCTCGTCGACGTTGAAGACGTACAGGAACGGCTTCGTGGTGAGGAGGTGGAGGTCGTGCAGGAGCTCCGACTTCTCCGTGCCCTGGACGATGCCCTGCGAGAACAGGGTGTCGCCCTTCTCCAGGATCTCCTTGGCCGCCTCGACCGCCGCCACCTTCGGGACGACGTCCTTCTTGATCCGAGACTCCTTCTGGAGGCGCGGCAGGACCTTCTCGATGGTCTGGAGGTCGGCGAGGATCAGCTCGGTGTTGATCGTCTCGATGTCGTCCTTCGGGGACACCTTGCCGTCGACGTGGACGACGTTCTCGTCCTTGAAGGCGCGGATGACCTGGCAGATCGCGTCCGACTCGCGGATGTTCGCGAGGAACTTGTTGCCCAGGCCCTCGCCCTCGCTGGCGCCGCGCACGATGCCGGCGATGTCGACGAAGTCGACCGTGGCGGGCAGCTGGCGCTGCGAGGCGAAGACCTCGGCCAGCTTGCCCAGGCGGGCGTCCGGGACGCCGACGACGCCGACGTTCGGCTCGATGGTGGCGAACGGGTAGTTGGCCGCCAGCACGTCGTTCTTGGTCAGGGCGTTGAACAGGGTCGACTTGCCGACATTCGGCAGACCGACGATTCCGATCGTGAGCGACACGTTGGCGACTTCCCGGTACGAGGGTGGTGGTCCGTCCGCCCCCGGGCCGGGGGCCGACGCCCCCGCGAATGGGGGCCGACTCACCAGTTTACGGGCGCGCCGTGCCGTCAGCGACGGCCCTCACCGCGTCCGCGTCCGGGCGGCACCCGGGGCTCCCATTACCGCCCCCAGGGGCGGTTTCACGTCGAACGCAACGCCAACCTCACCCAAAGGGCGTGTCCCACGGGTGGTTACTCCCCCCTGTCGACCTACGTTGGTCCGGTGGAGCACTACAGGACGCAGACCCCGCAGCCCGGACAGCGAGCCCGCACGGCCGGTGGGCCGTCGGGACGTACGCCCGGAGGCGCGCCCGGACGTACGCCCCGGCGCGCACCGCTGGGGCCGCAGGCCGCCGGGGAGGCGGCCGCCGTGTACCGGGTGGCGGCCCGGCCCGCCCCGCCGTTCGTGCTCGCCCTGCGCCGGCTCCCCCAGCCCCGGCTCACCAGCCTCGGCGGCGGGCTCTTCGCCGCTGCTGTCATGTTCCTGGTCGGCTGTCTGGACTGGCTGATCTTCGACGGCTCGGCGGCCGTGTACGGCGTGCTGTTCCTGCCGGTCAGCGCCGTCACCGCGCTCTGGGTGCGCCCCGCCGACCTGGTCAGCGCGCCCATCAGCGTCCCGATCGCCTTCGCCTTCGGCATCGTCCCCATCGCGGACGGCGCCGGGGGCCTCGGCGGCCAGGCCATGGCCGTCGTCACCGCCCTCGCTCTGCACGCCGGCTGGCTTTACGGCGGCACGCTGGTAGCGGGTGTGATCGCGAGCGTACGGAAGCTACGGCTGATGGGGCGGCGCCGGCCGCGGCCCACCGCGCCCCGGCGGTAGGCCCCAGGAGCGACCTCGGTCGGCGGGCCCCGGGCGGTGGCCGGGCATCACGCGATGCCCGGCCGCGCCGACCTACCGCCGCCCCGCCGTCATCGCCGCCCCCACGATCCCCGCGTTGTTCTGCAGTTCCGCCGGGACCATCTCCGCGCGGATGCCCTCGATCAGGGGCAGGAACTTCTCGGCCTTGCGGCTCACGCCGCCGCCGATGATGAAGAGCTCCGGGGAGAAGAGCATCTCGACGTGGGCCAGGTACTTCTGGACGCGGTGGGCCCAGTGGGGCCAGGTCAGGTCCTCGTCCTCCTTGGCCTTGGTCGACGCGCGCTTCTCCGCGTCGTGGCCGTGCAGTTCGAGATGGCCGAGCTCGGTGTTGGGGACCAGGCGGCCGTCGACGAAGAGCGCGCTGCCGATGCCCGTGCCGAACGTCAGCAGGATCACTGTGCCCTTGCGGCCCCGGCCCGCGCCGAAGTTCATCTCGGCCACGCCCGCCGCGTCCGCGTCGTTCATGACGGTCACCGGCAGGCCGCCCAGGCGGGCGCCGAGCAGCCGTGCCCCGTCCACGCCTATCCACGCGGCGTCCACGTTGGCCGCCGTCCGGATCGTATTGCCCGTGACGACACCCGGGAACGTGATGCCGATCGGGCCCGACCAGCCGAAATGGCTGACGACCTCCGCGACCTTGCCCGCCACGCCCTCCGGCGTCGCGGGCTGCGGGGTCAGGACCTTGTACCGCTCCTGGGCCAGGTCTCCGCGCTCCAGGTCCACGGGAGCGCCCTTGATCCCGGACCCGCCGATGTCCACTCCGAACACGTTCATGGACACCACGTTACGGGTGGGCACTGACAGTCACCTGGAGAACGGCTCGCGCACCCCGTACGCGCACCGCCGGCCGCCTACTCCCCCGACAGCTCCGCCGCCTCCGCGCGCAGATCGCGGCGCAGCTCCTTCGGCAGCGAGAACGTGATCGACTCCTCCGCCGCCTTGACGATCTCGACGTCCTCGAAGCCTCGCTGGGCGAGCCATTCCAGTACGCCCTCGACCAGGACCTCGGGGACGGACGCGCCGGACGTCAGACCGACCGTGCTCACGCCCTCCAGCCACGCCTCGTCGATCTCCTCGGCGAAGTCCACCAGGTGGGCGTCGCGCGCGCCCGCGCCGAGGGCGACCTCGACCAGGCGTACCGAGTTCGAGGAGTTCTTGGAGCCGACGACGATGACCAGGTCCGCGTCCGCGCCCATCTGCTTCACCGCCGTCTGGCGGTTCTGCGTGGCGTAGCAGATGTCGTCGCTCGGCGGCGAGATCAGCAGCGGGAACTTCTGCTTCAGCGCGTCGACCGTCTCCATGGTCTCGTCGACCGAGAGCGTCGTCTGGGAGAGCCAGACGACCTTCGACTCGTCGCGGACCTCGACGTTGGCGACGTCCTCGGGGCCGTCGACCAGCGTGATGTGGTCGGGGGCCTCGCCGGAGGTGCCGATGACCTCCTCGTGGCCCTCGTGGCCGATCAGCAGGATGTCGTAGTCCTCGTTGGCGAACCGCACGGCCTCCTTGTGGACCTTGGTCACCAGGGGGCAGGTCGCGTCGATGGTGGCCAGCTTCCGCTCGGCCGCCTCCGCGTGCACGGTCGGCGCCACGCCGTGCGCCGAGAACATCACGATGGAGCCCTCGGGGACCTCCGCCGTCGCGTCGACGAAGATCGCGCCCTTCCGCTCCAGGGTCTGCACGACGTACTTGTTGTGGACGATCTCGTGCCGGACGTAGATCGGCGACCCGTACTGCTCCAGGGCCTTCTCGACGGCGATCACGGCGCGGTCGACACCCGCGCAGTAGCCACGGGGCGCGGCGAGCAGGACACGGCGGGCAGGCGTAGCAGTCATGCGGTCCATGGTACGGCCGGGCTGCGACAGCCCCGGGTACGCCCGCCCCGCCGCGTCCCACGCGCGCGTGGAGCGCGACACCCGTGGCCCGCCCGGCGGGCCAAAGATCGTCCGGGCCATGAGACTGGCCGCATGAGTGTGCACAGCGCCGAGGAGAGCGAGGAGCCTGCGGAGGCCGGTGAGCTGCGGCGGAGCCTGGGCTTCCGTGACCTGGTCGTGTACGGGCTGCTGTTCATCGCCCCCATGGCGCCCGTCGGGATCTTCGGCACGCTGGATGCCAAGTCGCACGGCGCCGTGGCGCTTGTCTATCTGGTGGCGACCGCCGCGATGGCGTTCACCGCTCTGAGTTACGCGCAGATGGTGCGGGTAGCCCCGCAGGCGGGTTCTGTCTTCGCCTACGCGCGCGCGGGCCTCGGCGAAGGCGCCGGGTTCATCGCCGGATGGATGGCGATGCTCGACTATCTGCTGATCCCGGCGGTCGCGTACCTCTTCTCGGGGATCGCCATGAACTCCCTGGTCCCCTCGGTCTCCCGGTGGGTGTGGACCGCCCTTGCCGTGGTGATCACCACGGCGCTCAATCTCTGGGGCGTACGGGCGGCCGCGCGCGTGGGGTTCGCGGTGCTCGCGATGGAGATCGGCGTGCTGCTCGTCTTCCTGGTCTCGGCGGTGGTCGTACTCGTACGGGACGGGACGCAGCGCGACTGGCTGTCGCCGCTGACCGGGGACGCCGGGTTCTCGCTGTCGGCGGTGCTCAGCGCGGTCTCGGTGGCGGTGCTCTCGTATCTCGGCTTCGACGCGATCGCCGCCTTCGCGGAGGAGGTCACCGGGGGTTCCGACAAGGTCGCGCGCGCGGTGCTGTTCTGTCTGGCGCTCGCGGGCGTGCTGTTCGTGGCGCAGACGTATCTGGCGGCGCTCCTGGAGCCGGTGCCGTCGGCGCGGCTGGCCGCCGAGCCGGCCCAGCAGGGCTCGGCCTTCTACGACACGGTCCAGGCGTCCATGGGCACCTGGCTGCACGATCTGGTGGCGGCGAGCAAGGCGATCGGGGCGGCGTTCGCGGCGCTGGCCGGGCAGGCGGCGGCCGGGCGGCTGGTCTTCGCGATGGCCCGCGAGCGGCGGCTGCCGAAGCTCCTGTCGCGGACCCAGTCGGGCGTACCGCGCGCGGCGCTGCTCGGCGCGGCCGTGGTGACGCTGGTGGCGGCGGTATGGGCGGCCCGGCGCGACGACGGCATGGACAAGCTGGTCTCGGTGGTCGACATGGGCGCCCTGACCGCGTTCCTGCTGCTGCACGCGTCGGTGATCGGCTGGTACGTGGTACGGCAACGCGAGGGCGCGCCCGACTGGCTGAGGCATCTGGTGCTGCCGCTGCTCGGCGGGGCGGTGATCGTGGCGGTGATGTGGGAGGCGACGCGTACGGCGCAGGTGGTGGGGTTCGTGTGGCTGGTGCTGGGGGTGGGGGTGCTGATGGTGCAGGGGGCGGAGCGGTTCGGGCGGGCGGGGTAGGGGGTGCGGTGGCGGGCGAGTGCGCTGCGGGTGCGTCAGGGTCGCGCTGGGGGCGCCTGGGTAGCGGGCGGGTACGCCGCGCCGGGACCTGTGTCGGGGCCGGTGCCAAGGGCGCGTCGCGGGCGGGTCGGGGCCGGTGTCAGTGGGGGCCGTTAGCCTGCGTACATGGGTCTGAATACGAGTGCCGAGGCGCCGCTGCCGGTCGGTGAGGTGTCGCGCCTCATCGGCGGGTGGATCGACCGGCTGGGGGCGGTGTGGGTCGAGGGGCAGATCACCCAGCTCTCGCGGCGGCCCGGCGCGGGCGTGGTGTTCCTGACGCTGCGTGACCCGGCGCACGACATCTCGGTGTCGGTCACCTGCTACCGGCAAGTGTTCGACGCGGTGGCCGACGTCGTCGCGGAGGGCGCGCGCGTGGTGCTCCTCGCGAAGCCGGAGTGGTACGCGCCGCGTGGGCAGCTGTCGCTGCGGGCCACGGAGATACGGCCCGTGGGGATCGGCGAACTGCTCGCGCGCCTTGAGCAGTTGAAGAGGTCCCTCGCGGCGGAGGGGCTGTTCGCGCTGGACCGCAAGCGGCCGCTGCCGTTTCTGCCGCAGCTCGTCGGGCTCGTGGTGGGCCGCGCCTCGGCGGCCGAGCGGGACGTCCTGGAGAACGCGCGGCGGCGCTGGCCCGCGGTGCGGTTCGAGGTGCGGAACGTGGCGGTGCAGGGGGTGCACGCGGTGCCGCAGGTCGTGGCGGCGGTGAAGGAGCTGGACGCGCAGGCGGACGTCGACGTGATCATCGTGGCGCGGGGCGGCGGCAGTGTGGAGGATCTGCTGCCGTTCTCGGACGAGCGGGTGGTGCGGACGGTGTCCGAGTGCCGTACGCCGGTGGTGTCGGCGATCGGGCACGAGCCGGACTCGCCGCTGCTCGACCTGGTCGCGGACCTGCGGGCGTCCACGCCCACGGACGCGGCGAAGAAGGTCGTCCCCGACGTCGGGGAGGAGCTGGACCGGGTCCGGATGCTGCGGGACCGCGCGCGGCGGCACGTCGTCGGGCTCGTCGACCGGGAGGAGCGGGGGCTCGCCGGGATGCTGGCGCGGCCCTGGATGGAGCGGCCGCACCGGATGGTGGACGACCGGGCGGACGAGGTGGACGCCCTGGTCCACCGTTCGCGCCGGGTCCTCGGCCATCTGCTCGACCGGGCCGACTCGGAGCTGTCCCACACCCGCGCGCGCGTGGTCGCGCTGTCGCCGGCGGCGACGCTGGAGCGGGGGTACGCGGTGCTTCAGCGGGCGGACGGGGCGGTGGTGCGGTCGCCGTCGGAGGTCGCCGGGGGCGAGGAGTTGCGGGCCAGGGTGGCCGAGGGTGGGTTCACGGTTGTCGTCGGGACGGATGCGTAGGGTGACGGGTATGGGTGCGAAGGATGTGGCCGAGCCGGGTGCGGGCGGTGCCTCAGGGGCGTCGGCGTCGTCCGAGTCGCTCGGGTACGAGCAGGCTCGGGACGAACTGATCGACGTGGTACGGCAGTTGGAGGCGGGGGGCACGACGCTGGAGGAGTCGTTGGCGCTGTGGGAGCGGGGGGAGGCGCTGGCGAAGGTGTGCGGGCGGTGGCTGGAGGGGGCGCGGGCGCGGCTGGATGCGGCGCTGGAGGTCGAGCGGTGACGTTCCCCACCCCACCCCTTCCCTGAACCCTCCGGGGGTGGGTGGGGGTGAAGGTGGCTACCCGGGGGCTGCGCCCCCGGACCCCGAGCGGGGCTGCGCCCCCTGAACCCCCTGGGAGCTCCGCCCCCTGAACCTCTCGCGGGTCCTGCGGCCCCTGCACCCCGCCCCGGAGGGCGTTCGTCTGCGGATCGTGCTGGGTTGCTCGCGCAGTTCCCCGCGCCCCTAACTACCCAGGGGCGCGGGGAACTGCGCGACCAGCCCCCACCGGCCCGCACCTGAACACGCACCTCGGGGTCCGGGGGCGCAGCCCCCGGGCGACCACCCACCCACCCCCGGAGGGTTTAGGGAACGGGCAGGGTGGGGGCCAACCCTGGCTGGAAACCGACCCCCCTTGTGAACCCCATCACCCGACCCCCCATTTAGTTGAAAGTTAACCTAACTCCGTCGTACCGTGGCGACACCGCTTGATCCCCCGCAAGCGGACCCCGTAAGTCCGGAAGGTACGTACGCAATGTCTCTCGCCCTTGACCCCACCGCCCAGGACCTCCTCTTCCGTGAGGCCCGTACCGCCAACACGTTCACCGACGAGCCGGTGACCGAGGAGCAGGTCCAGGCGATCTACGACCTGGTCAAGTACGGGCCGACCGCCTTCAACCAGACGCCGCTGCGGATCGTCCTGGTGCGGTCGGCCGAGGCCCGGGAGCGGCTCGTGGCGCAGATGGCCGAGGGCAACCAGGCCAAGACCGCCGCCGCCCCGCTGGTCGCGATCCTCGCCGCGGACAACGAGTTCCACGAGGAGCTGCCGAAGCTCTTCCCGCACTTCCCGCAGGCCAAGGACGTGTTCTTCAGCGAGCGCCCGGTCCGTGAGAGCGCCGCCGGTCTGAACGCCGCCATGCAGGCCGCCTACTTCATCGTCGGCGTCCGCGCCGCCGGGCTCGCCGCCGGCCCGATGACCGGGTTCGACGCCGCCGGCGTCCAGAAGGAGTTCCTGGACGGCGACCACACCCCGCTGATGGTCGTCAACATCGGCAAGCCGGGCGAGGGCGCCTCGTTCCCGCGCAGCCCCCGCCTCGCCTTCGACGAGGTCGTCACCACCGTCTGAGCCCCACAGCAACGCCGAAAGGCCGCCGCACCGATCCCACCGGTGCGGCGGCCTTTCGCCGTCTGGACTGCGCCTTTACGACTTCTTCAGTTCCAGCGCCGCCGCCACCTTCTCCAGCTGCGCGAACGGCGCCGTGCCGGTCACCACCGTCGTGGAGCCCTTGTCCTCGCGTACGAGCGCGTGGTACTTCGGGCCGTCCCAGCGGCGCCAGGTCGCTCCCGCGATCTGCTGGGTGTGGTCCGTCTTCGTCGCCTGCTTGGCGACCGACCCCACGAACTTGTCGCGGTCCGGCGCCGAGGACTGCTCGATCCCCACGTACTGGGTGTCGGGGTCGAGGAAGCCCAGGTGCCAGGCGTTGTTGTCCTTGCCGTCGAAGGTGACCGAGGTCGCCTTCCACTTGGCCTGGTCGGGGAGCCCCACCGGTGCCGCCACCGGGTACGGCGCGGCGCGCCGGGCCGTCAGGAGTTCGACGCGGTAGTCGATCGCCTTGACGTTCGGGTCCTTGTTCTCGTCGTGCGGGACGAACATGTAGATCACAGCCACGGCGATACCGATCACCGCCAACGACTGCAGCATGTTCCGCACACTCTGCTTGCCACGCGTTCCTGCCACGCACCCATGGTCTCAGGTCATGTCGCTGCTCATACGTGGCCCCCTCTGCTCATTTTGTCGACGTACCGATAGAGTCGGGGCACCCTCTTTTCCCCGGCCGTCGCCGTACAGAAAGGTGCGCTCCGATGACCGAGCACAACCTGCCGCCCCAGCTTGAGGTCTCGCCCGAGGCTCCCGACCGCAACCTCGCCCTGGAGCTGGTCCGGGTCACCGAGGCCGCCGCCATGGCCGCGGGCCGGTGGGTCGGTCGCGGCGACAAGCTCGGCGCGGACGGCGCCGCGGTCAACGCCATGCGCACCCTCGTCTCCACCGTCTCCATGAACGGCGTCGTCGTCATCGGGGAAGGCGAGAAGGACGAAGCTCCCATGCTCTACAACGGGGAGCGCATCGGTGACGGCACCGGCCCCGAGGTCGACATCGCGGTCGACCCGATCGACGGCACCACGCTCAACGCCAAGGGCATGCCCAACGCGATCGCCGTCCTGGCCGCCGCCGACCGCGGCACCATGTTCGACCCCTCGGCCGTCTTCTACATGGACAAGCTCGTCACCGGCCCCGAGGCCGCCGACTTCGTCGACATCAACGCCCCCGTCTCGGTGAACATCCGCCGCGTCGCCAAGGCCAAGAACTCCGCACCCGAGGACGTCACGGTCGTCATCCTCGACCGCCCCCGCCACGAGGGCATCGTCAAGGAGATCCGCGAGACCGGCGCACGCATCAAGTTCATCACCGACGGCGACGTCGCCGGTTCGATCATGGCCGTCCGCGAGGGCACCGGCGTCGACCTGCTCATGGGCATCGGCGGCACCCCCGAAGGCATCATCTCCGCCTGCGCCATCAAGTGCCTCGGCGGCACCATCCAGGGCAAACTGTGGCCCAAGGACGAGGCCGAGAAGCAGCGCGCCCTCGACGCCGGCCACGACCTGGACCGCGTGCTCAGCACCAACGACCTGGTCTCCGGCGAGAACGTCTTCTTCGTCGCCACCGGCATCACCGACGGCGAACTGCTGCGCGGCGTGCGCTACCGCGGCGAGACCGCGACCACGCAGTCGCTCGTCATGCGCTCCAAGTCCGGCACCATCCGCCAGATCGACTCCACCCACCGCCTCTCGAAGCTGCGCGCCTACAGCCAGATCGACTTCGACCGCGCGAAGTAGCGAGCACGTACTACGTACGTGAAGGGGCGCCCCCGTTGTGCGGACGGGGGCGCCCCTTCACGTACGTCAGGCGGCCGACGCGGCC
The DNA here is from genome assembly GCF_014596475.1 of Streptomyces sp. CBMA152. GTDB lineage: Bacteria > Actinomycetota > Actinomycetes > Streptomycetales > Streptomycetaceae > Streptomyces. Next base: position 194,399 of record NZ_MECJ01000028.1, read on the forward strand.
TTCTTGAGCTCCACCTCGCGCCGGCGCCGCCGGGCCAGCACCACACGCCGCTCCGCCGCCGTCAGGCCGCCCCACACCCCGTACGGCTCGGGCATGAGCAGGGCGTGCTCGCGGCACTCCACCATCACGGGGCAGCGCGCGCAGACGCGCTTGGCCGCCTCCTCGCGCGACAGCCGGGCGGCCGTCGGCTCCTTCGAAGGGGCGAAGAAAAGTCCCGCCTCGTCCCGGCGACAGACCGCCTCCGTGTGCCACGGGCCCGCGCCGTCCTCCCGTACTGGGCCGCGCTGCGGCGGTACGGCGGCGGCGACCTGCAGGGACTGATGCGGCGGATGCAGCACGGCCAACTCCTGACGACGGCTGACGACGGCTTCGCGAGCGAGCGACGATGCGACAGTCCCTACCCGCTGTGCGCGCGCCTATGCACTGAGTTCCCTTGGCGGAACTCCGATCGTGCGCCGGTGTCCAAAAGTGTGCGGTTGCGATGGGTCAGGAGTCGAGGCGTTTGCGCAGGCGGTCGTGGAGGTCGGCGATCCGCTTGCCGCGCTTGGGCTTGGCCTCGATGTTGCCGAATACCGAGTACCCGTTCACGACCACGACCGGCGCCTCGGGATGCTCGGCCTCCAGCGTGTCCACTTCGAAATTCCCGAAGACGTTGGTGCCGCTGCCGCGCAGCGTCAGGTTCTCCGGCACCCGGACCTCGATGTTGCCGAAGATCGAGGTCGCGTTGATGACGGAGAGACGCTGCTCGAAGTACGCCTCGGTGAGGTCGATCTCGACGCTGCCGAAGAGCGCGAACGCGTTGGTCCGGCGCCCGATGCGCCAGCGGCCCTTGCGGGTCGAGCTGGAGAAGACCGCCACCAGGTTCTCGGCGGCGACGGGCCCCGCGGCCTCGTCCTCGGCGCGTGCGGTCGCGTACGAGGGGTGCGCGGCCGGGGCGGCGAAGCGGGGCGCGCCGTCGGCGGCCGCGGGCAGGTCCCGTACCAGCGGCTCCAGTTCGCTCATGGTCTTCGCGCGGTACACACCGTCGACGCGCTCCGCGTGCTCCTCCGCGTCGAGCCGCCCCTCGGCCAGGGCCTCGCGCAGGATGTCGGCGACCCGGTCCCGGTCGGCGTCGGAGGCCCGCAGGGCCCCGGCGGTCGGCGCGGGCTGCGGCGGCTGGGCGTGCTTTTCGAGATCCACGGTTTCAGCGTACCGAGACGCGATAGATCGCGACTAGGGGGCGACCGGCGGATCAGGGGCGGATCAGGGGTGAACTCAGGGTCCGACCAGGGTCGCGTCAGGGATGGGCGGAACTGAGCCTTACCTCACAGAATCACCACCGCGTCGGCCGCATACGCTTGAGGGTGCTGCGCCAATGGAGGTTCAGTCGCTGTCTGCCGAGTGAGGAATGGCCGTAATGCCAGAGTTTGCGTACTCCGATCTGCTCCCCCTGGGCGAGGACGCCACCCCGTATCGCCTGGTGACCTCCGAGGGTGTCTCCACCTTCGAGGCCGACGGCCGTACGTTCCTCAAGGTCGAGCCGGAGGCGCTGCGCAAGCTCGCCGCCGAGGCGATCCACGACATCCAGCACTATCTGCGCCCGGCCCACCTGGCCCAGCTGCGCAAGATCATCGACGACCCCGAGGCGTCGAGCAACGACAAGTTCGTGGCGCTCGACCTGCTGAAGAACGCGAACATCGCGGCGGCGGGCGTGCTGCCGATGTGCCAGGACACCGGCACGGCGATCGTGATGGGCAAGCGCGGGCAGAACGTGCTGACCGAGGGCGGCGACGAACAAGCCCTCTCGCGCGGCATCTACGACGCGTACACGCAGCTCAACCTCCGCTACTCGCAGATGGCTCCGCTCACCATGTGGGAGGAGAAGAACACCGGCTCGAACCTGCCGGCGCAGATCGAGCTGTACGCGACGGACGGCGGCGCGTACAAGTTCCTCTTCATGGCGAAGGGCGGCGGCTCGGCCAACAAGTCGTTCCTGTACCAGGAGACGAAGGCCGTCCTCAACGAGGCCTCCATGATGAAGTTCCTGGAGGAGAAGATCCGCTCGCTCGGTACGGCGGCGTGCCCGCCGTACCACCTGGCGATCGTGGTCGGCGGCACCAGCGCCGAGTTCGCGCTGAAGACCGCGAAGTACGCCTCCGCGCACTACCTCGACGAGCTGCCCACCGAGGGCTCGGCGACCGGGCACGGCTTCCGTGACCAGGAGCTGGAGCAGAAGGTCTTCGAGCTGACGCAGAAGATCGGGATCGGCGCGCAGTTCGGCGGCAAGTACTTCTGCCACGACGTACGCGTGGTGCGTCTGCCCCGGCACGGCGCCTCGCTGCCCGTCGCCATCGCCGTGTCCTGCTCGGCGGACCGCCAGGCGGTCGCGAAGATCACGGCCGAGGGTGTGTTCCTGGAGGAACTGGAGAAGGACCCGGCGCGGTTCCTGCCGGAGACGACGGACGAGCACCTGTCCGCGGACTCGGACGACGTCGTACGGATCGACCTCAACCGGCCGATGGACGACATCCTCGCCGAGCTCACCAAGTACCCGGTCAAGACCCGGCTCTCGCTGACCGGCCCGCTGGTCGTGGCGCGCGACATCGCGCACGCGAAGATCAAGGAGCGGCTGGACGCGGGTGAGGAGATGCCGCAGTACCTGAAGGACCACCCGGTGTACTACGCCGGTCCCGCGAAGACTCCGGAGGGTTACGCGTCCGGCTCCTTCGGGCCGACGACGGCCGGCCGTATGGACTCGTACGTGGAGCAGTTCCAGGCGGCGGGTGGGTCCAAGGTGATGCTGGCCAAGGGGAACCGGTCGGCGCAGGTGACCAAGGCGTGCGACGCGCACGGCGGGTTCTACCTCGGCTCGATCGGTGGCCCTGCGGCCCGGCTCGCCCAGGACTGCATCAAGAAGGTCGAGGTCGTCGAGTACGAGGAGCTCGGGATGGAGGCGGTGTGGAAGATCGAGGTCGAGGACTTCCCGGCGTTCATCGTGGTCGACGACAAGGGCAACGACTTCTTCCAGGCCCCGGCTGAGCCGCCGACGTTCTTGAACATTCCGCTGCGCGGCGCGACGCAGTCCTGACGCCGGGACAGCCCCCACCCCGCCCCTTCCCTAAACCCTCCGGGGGCGGGAGGGGGCGGAGGTGTTTTCCCGGGGGCTGGGCCCCCGAACCCCCAAGCGGGGCTGCGCCCCTGCACCCCCTGGGTGCTCCGCCCCCTGGACCCCGGGCGGGCCTGCGGCCCCTGCACCCCGCTACGGGGCTCCGCCCCGGACCCTGCTGGGTGGGTGGGTTGCGCGGCTGCGCCGTTGGGGGTGGGTGGGTTACGGGGCTCGCCCCTGGGGGTGGGTGGGTTACGGGGCTCGCCCCTGGGGGTGGGTGGGTTACGGGGCTCGCCCCTGGGGGTGGGTGGGTTACGGGGCTCGCCCCTGGGGGTGGGTACGCGGGGCTGCGCCCCTGCACCCCGCTTTGGCTGCGGATCGTGCTGGGTTGCTCGCGCAGTTCCCCGCGCCCCTAAGAGGGCCCTTCGGGCCCATCAAGGAGGGCCCGAAGGGCCCCTTAAGGGGCGCGGGGAACTGCGCGACCAGCCCCCACCGGCCCGCAGCCGAAAAACGGGGTCCGGGGGCCTCGCCCCCGGGAAGTCGCCCTCCACCCACCACCCGGCCGCCCGCCCAGGGCTTTAGGGAAGGGGTGGGGTGGGGATCGAAGAACGGTCCAAGAACGCCAGTCGCGCACGCTTCTCCGGCTTCGTCACCTCCGGGCCGAGGACGAACCCCGAGCGGACCATGCGCGCGATGGACTTCTCGTTGCGGACGTCCGGCTCGACCACGAGGCGCAGATGCGCAGGGTCCTGGAACGCGTACGCCGTCAGGACCGACATCAGGACGCCCGTGAACCCGGCGCGGGGCGACGACGACGGGGCCACCAGGATGTGGACGCCCCAGTCCCCCGGCCGCACCTCGTAGCACTCCCCCACCGGATCCGCCGCAGGGTCGTACGTCTGGAACAGCCCGACCGGCTCATCGTCCAGATGCACCAGGAACGCGTGGTGCGTGGCGAGCGACGCCACGTACTCGTAGGTGGCGCGGACGTCATCCAGCGACGCGTCCCGCATGCCCCAGAACTCCGCCCGCTCCTCCGTCACCCACCCATGGACGACCTCCGCGTCCCCCGCCGGATCCAGCGGCAACACCCGTACCGTTCCGAACCCTTCGACCTTCTGCTCGTACACGCTCGCCCGCACCGCGCCCACTTCTCTCCTCAACTCGTTCCAGTCCGTCACCACGGGCGCCAACTCCCCCGCCCGCCACAGCGGAAGCTGGTCCCGCTGGTGGGGGCTCCCGGGCACCCCGGAGGCGCCCAGCGGGACCACCCACAGGCTGTTGTCGCGGTTCGCCAGGTCCCAGACGTAACGCGCCGCCGGGCCACGGGCGCTGAGGTGCGTCACGCCCGGCACGCTGCTCGTCGACAGCACGCAGTCGTGGTCGCCCGCCAACCCCGGCCACTCCTCGGTCGTGGGCAGCGCCTGCCACGGGGCCAGCCGGTGCGCCTCGCCCCACGCGGCGAACTCCTGCCCCGCCACTTCCTCCAGCGCCGAACGCACCGCCCCCACCCGGTCCAGATCCGGCAGCATCCACTCCGCCGTCAGGATCGTCTCCAGCGCGAAGGCAATGCGCGGGGTCAGCGCCAGCCACGGCAGGAACAGGTCCGGCAGGGGCGGGAGTTCGGTCAGGTCCGAGAAGGCGGGCGCCGCCGCCAGGTTGCGTACCACCGCCGCGCGGACCGTCGCGTACGCCATCGCGTCGCTCGAATCCGCCTCCATCCGGCGGTCCCAGGCCATCAGACGATTCCTCAGCCCCTCCGCCGCCGGGCTCAGGCCCGTCAGGGAGCAGAGCAACGACAGGAGCGGCGCCGCCGACTGGAGGTGCGTGTCCGTGTGGATCCGCGCCATCCCGGCCGGCGTCCAGGCCGTCTGCGTCGACAGCAACTGCCGTATACGGTCCGCCCGGTACGGCGGCGCGAACTCCACCCCGAGCGGCTCCGCCAGGCCCCGCTGGTTCGCCATCACCGCCGTCCCGGACACCTCCGCGCGCGGCATCTCCGCCCAGCCCGTCCACTCGTGACCCGGCTCCCAGGCCGGTACGACCCGTACGCGGTTGTCGCCGTGCCGCAGGGGTACGCGGCCCGCCACCCGGTGCAGTACGCCGCCCTCGGTGTCCGCCGCCTGGACGACGTTGACCGGCTCGACCCAGGCGTCCACCGCCCTGTCGATGTCGTCGGAAGTCTTCGCTCGGAGCAGCGCCGGGAGCACCGCGAAGCCCAGGTCCGCCGTCGCCCGGGGCGGGTGGCGCAGGCTGATGGCGTCCGACGCGTCGGGGCCGCCGATGATCACCGGGCCGCGTTCGGTCTCGATCACCTCGACCGTGGCCGGGGCCGCGCCCGCCACCTCGATCGTCTCCGTGTGGGCGGGTACGGGGCGCCAGCCGTCGGGGCCCAGCGCCTCCACTCCCGTATCGCCGCGGCGCAGGCGTTCGCGGTAGAGGTCCTGGTAGTCGGCCATGGCGTTGGTGATGGCCCAGGCGACCGAGCCGGTGTGGCCGAAGTGGGCGATGCCGGGGACGCCGGGCACGGCGAGGCCCACGACGTCGAACTCCGGGCAGGCCAGCCGGATCTGCTGGTAGACGCCAGGGTCCTCGATGAAGCGGTGCGGGTCGCCCGCGATGAGCGCGGCGCCGGTCGCGGTGTGCTCGCCGGTGACGAGCCAGCCGTTGGAGCCGGAGGTGCCGGGGCCGTCGGTGGCGAACAGGTCCACCGCGTCCGGGCCGAGCAGGGCCAGCGCCCGCTCGCGCCACAGCTTGGCGGGGAATCCGGCGAACAGGATGTGCGTGGAGAGCCACACGCCCAGCGGGGTCCAGGGCTCCCAGCGGCCCGGAGCGAGGCCGACAGCCGCGAACTGGCCCTCGTGGACGCTCACTTCGGCCAGTCCCGCGTTGACCCCGGCCACGTACTCCGTGACCCACTCCGCCGTCTCCGCGTCCAGCGCCTCGAAGCACCGCCGGGCGGTGTCCGCGAGCCGCGTCTGGCGGGCGAAGCGGTCCCAGCCGAGGGCGTCGGGGCCGAGGAAGGCGGCCGTGGTGCCCTGCACCCGGTGCCGTTCGACCTCGATCTGCCAGGCCCGGTCGACGGCGGTGACCCGTCCCTGTGCGTACGCCAGCTCACGGGCGTCGGCCGCCCGCAGATGCGGGACGCCCCAGGTGTCGCGATAGACCTCGGCACTCACACCCGATCCCCTCCCTGTAAGTTAGGACAGCCTAACCTAAAGGGAGGGGTCGTCGGCTATGCGGAGGCCTTCGTCGTCACGCGAAGGTCTGCGCCGCCGATCCGTCGCACGCCCTCAGCGTCAGCGGGTCCTTCGCCGCCGACAGCGTGGCGCACAGGCCCGTGGCCGCCGCCGGGCGCAGGGTGGAGCCGTCCCGTACGAACTCCTGGTTGGCGCCGCCGTGGCAGTTCCAGATGATCAGCCTGGCCCCGGCCGTGTAGTTCGCGCCCGGGACGTCCAGGCAGCGGTCCTGGGTGAGCTGGGTGTGCAGCGACCTGCGGTCGGTGTCGTACCACCAGCCCTGGTTGCGGCCGCCGTGGCAGTCCCAGCCGATGACGGCGGTGTTGTTCGCGCTGCTGGCGCCCGACACGTCCAGGCAGCTGCCGGTGGCCGTGTTCTTCAGCGGCTGGTACGCGTCGTCCCAGGCGAGCGGGTAGAGCACCGGCGAGCCGGTGGACGCGGGGTCGGCGCAGCTGCCCTCGCGTACGTCCGCGTCGTAGATCTGGGTGAGGCAGGACGCGAAGGCGCCGTGGCCCCGGTAGTTGGGGTGGAAGGACTGGCGGACCGAGTTGGAGTCCGGCAGGCCGGGCTTGGAGAGGTCGATGTACAGGCCGCGCGCCCAGGTGTCCTCCATGCACACCTCATGGCCGTTGAAGAGCCGCGAGTTGTCGAGGAAGACCGCGCCGGTGTCGGCGGCCGCCTTGCGCATCCCGCGCTCGAAGGCGGGCACCGCGGTGTTGCGGCCCCAGACGGTGTCGGAGTCGTAGCCGAGGCCGCCGCAGACGAGCTTTCCGGGGAAGTTCGGGTTGTCGTGGAAGTCGGGGCCGATCGGGCTCGGGTAGCCCATCACGACCAGCTTGTAGTCGCCGTCGGCGTACCCGGCGTCGCGCATCACGGTCTTCAGGTCGTTGACGGTCGCCTCGACCTTGGGCACCAGGCCGTCCACCCTCGCCTGCCAGCCGGGCGCGTACTTGGACTCGCACGGGCCCTGGAGCAGCAGATACCGCTCGACGCAGTCCGTCATCACCGGGCCGAACTGGAGGTCGTCGTTGGCCCCCGCGACCAGCAGCACCATCTTGATCCGGGTGTTGCGGGCCTTGATGGCGAGGCTGTCGCTCTGGACCAGTTCGTCGGCGTACTGCTTGGTGCCGCCTATCTTGATGTTGCCGGTGTACGCGCCGGAACACGCCACGTTGTACGTCTCGTCGGCGGGGATGCCGGTGCGGTGGATCGCGGAGTCGGGGGCGCGGTGGCACCAGTTGTCGGGGCCGTTGGTGCCGGCCTCGTAGGTGCCGACGCCCTCGCCGGAGATCTCGCTGTCGCCGAGCGAGATCAGCCCGGTCTTGCGCTGATCCATGGGCCGCTCGGCGGAATCCCCGTACAGCTTGACCGCCTCGGCGGCGCGGATCTTCTCCAGGTCGGGCGACAGAGGGGTCGACTGTACCGTCGCCCCGTGCGCGGTCGTCCCGGTCGTCGTCGCGTGCGCGGTCGCCGCTGTCGCCGTCATGCCGCCGAACGCGGCCGCCGCGGCCACGGTGGCCGCGAACGTGGTGCGAAGTCTGTGCCTGGTGCGCCTCATTGCGCCTCCCCGGTGGTTTGTTACCACCGGTATTTACCGGCCAGTAGGGCGCAGGGGGAATAGCTGGAACAAGACAACTGCTCAACTTTGCCAGGAGGTTCATCGACATGAACGACATTGCGTACCGCATCGAGCACGACTCCATGGGCGAGGTGCGGGTCCCCGCGCACGCCAAGTGGCGGGCCCAGACCCAGCGGGCGGTGGAGAACTTCCCCGTCTCCGGGCAGCGTCTGGAGCGCGCCCACATCGAGGCGCTGGCCCGGATCAAGGCGGCCGCCGCCAAGGTCAACGCCGAACTCGGCGTGCTCGACAAGGACATCGCGGGCGCGATCCAGGAGGCGGCCGCCGAGGTCGCCGAGGGGCGCTGGGACGAGCACTTCCCGGTCGACGTCTTCCAGACCGGCTCGGGCACCTCGTCGAACATGAACATGAACGAGGTCCTGGCGACGCTGGCGAGCGAGAAGCTCGGCCGGGGCGTCCACCCCAACGACCACGTCAACGCCTCGCAGTCCTCCAACGACGTCTTCCCCTCCTCCATCCACATCGCCGCCACCGCCGCCGTCACCGGCGATCTGGTCCCGGCCCTGGACCACCTCGCCGAAGCGCTGGAGCGCAAGGCCGCCGAGTTCGCGGACGTGGTGAAGTCGGGGCGTACGCATCTCATGGACGCCACTCCCGTCACCCTGGGACAGGAGTTCGGCGGCTACGCGGCGGCGATGCGATACGGCGTGGAGCGGCTGCGGGCCTCGCTGCCCCGGCTCGCCGAACTCCCGCTCGGCGGCACCGCCGTGGGCACCGGGATCAATACCCCGCCCGGGTTCTCGGCGGCCGTGATCGCCGAGGTCGCGCGCGCCACCGGGCTGCCGCTCACCGAGGCCCGCGACCACTTCGAGGCACAGGGCGCGCGGGACGGCCTGGTGGAGACGTCCGGCCAGCTCCGCACCATCGGCGTCTCGCTCACCAAGATCTCCAACGATCTGCGCTGGATGGCGTCCGGGCCTCGTACGGGATTGGCCGAGATCAGCCTTCCCGACCTCCAGCCGGGCTCCTCGATCATGCCCGGCAAGGTCAATCCGGTCATTCCGGAGGCCGTACTGATGGTCGCCGCGCAGGTCACCGGCAACGACGCCACGGTCGCGGCGGCGGGCGCGGCCGGCAACTTCGAGCTGAACGTGATGCTTCCGGTCATCGCCCGGAACCTGCTGGAGTCGGTGCGGCTGCTCGCCAACGTCTCCCGGCTGCTGGCGGACCGCACGGTCGACGGGATCACCGCGAACCGCGAGCGGGCCCGGGAGTACGCGGAGTCCTCGCCGTCGGTGGTCACCCCGCTCAACAAGTACATCGGATACGAGGAGGCCGCGAAGGTCGCCAAGAAGTCGCTGGCCGAGCGCAAGACGATCCGCGAGGTGGTGCTTGAGGGCGGTTACGTGGAGCGCGGCGACCTCACCGAGGCGCAGCTGGACGAGGCACTGGACGTCATGCGGATGACGCACCCCTGACGAGCAGGTCGTGACCTGCATCGCAGCGCCCCCTTGACCGTGCTCCTAAGATCTGCGCATGACAGGTACCGGAGGCATGCACCACTGGGCGCCGGGGGACCAGATCCTCTGGCGCTACCGCGACCATGCCCCCGGTCCGAAGCGCGGGTTCCACATCTGCCGCCCGGTCACCGTCGTCCAGGACACCGACGAACTGCTCGCGGTGTGGATGGCGCCCGGCACGGAGTGCGTCAAGCCGGTGCTCGCCGACGGCACGCCGGTGCACGAGGAGCCGCTGGCGACCCGGTACACCGCCCCGCGCACGACGGAGCGCGCGCGCTGGTTCGGCACCGGCGTGCTCAAGCTCGCGCGCCCCGGCGAGCCCTGGTCGGTCTGGCTGTTCTGGGAACGGGGCTGGCGCTTCAAGAGCTGGTACGTGAACCTGGAGGAGCCGCGCACGCGGTGGTCGGACGGGATCGACTCCGAGGACCATTTTCTCGACATCTCCGTCTACCCGGACCGCAGTTGGCAGTGGCGGGACGAGGACGAGTTCGCGCAGGCCCAGCGGGTCGGGCTGATGGACGCGGCCCAGGCCCGGCGGGTGAGGGCGGCCGGGGCGGCGGCGGTCGATGTCATCAAGGCGTGGGGCGGGCCGTTCTCCCAGGGATGGGAGCAGTGGCGGCCCGATCCGCGCTGGCCTGTTCCGGTACTTCCGGCGGACTGGGATCGCACCCCGGCGCATATGCCGTCGTGAGACCCTTGATGCGCCCCCGGGGTTCAAACGTAGGATCGTCCTCCGCAAGGCTGCGCATCAGCAACGAGGGAACCCAGGGCGCAAATTGACCGTATGTCACTTCAAGGGGGGTCGAGACGTGACCGGTGTCGCGGCCGCCCGGCGAATGGGGCCGTCCCCGCTCCGCAGGAGCCCGGGGACGGGTATACCGCGTGAAGCGACTGCCTCGCGCATCCAAGACCTGCCCCCAGCACGGTGGATGTCTCACTCCGGACGGACGGAACCCGACGCGTGACGGAGCACCAGCCCACTTCGCACGAGAGCCGGCAGCAGGACCAGCTGGCCCGGCCGCCAGAAGCGGCCCGACCGCGCCCGGACGAGCCGGGCGCGGGCTCCGCCGCGCCCGCCCCCGGGGCCGCGGACCGGACGGGCGTACGGCGGGGAGCGGCCCGCGCGGCCACCGCGTCCGTGTCCGTGCCCGGCCAGCCCGACCCCGGCGCCCGTGACCTCGCCCGCGACTCCGGCACGGGAGCCCCGACAGGCGGGGGCTTCTCCGGCACCCCCGGCGGCGGCTCCGCAGGCTCCGGCGGCGACAGCGGCGGCGGGAACCCGCCGGGCGGCGAGAGCGCGGCCGTGGCCCGCCGCGAGGGCGACCGGCTGCGGTTCGTGGGCGCCGCGACCCGGCGGATCGCGCGCGGCATCGACCTCGACGAGATCGTGCTGGGGCTGTGCCGGGCCACCGTGCCGACCTTCTCCGACGCGATACTCGTGCATCTTCGCGACCCGCTCCCGGTCGGTGACGAGCGCCCAGCCAGCCCCTTCGTGCTGCGACTGCGCCGTACCGACCGGCTGCGTTTAGTCGATGAATCGCTTCAGGAGCCGGAGGCGATCGACGCCCTGTCGCTGCTGAACGCGCAGACGGATCTGACCCCGGCCGCCGAGCTCTGCGAGGTGCGCACCGGCGGCGCGCTCGCCGAGGTGCTGCGCGGGGTGCGGCCGGTCTTCGGCGACTCCGTGCCCGCCCGGCTCGCCCTCGCCGAACTGCTCGGCCCCGACCGTCCGGTCCCCGCGGGCCACCGGACCATACTCGCCCCGCTCCGGGGCAGGCGCCGCGTCATCGGCGCCGCCGTCTTCGTGCGCGGCCTGGAGCGGCCCGCCTTCGAGGCCAACGACCTGCTGGTCGCCGCCCAGTTGGCGACGCACACGGCCCTCGGCATCGACAAGGCCGTCCTGTACGGGCGCGAGGCGTACATCGCCGACGAGCTCCAGCGGACCATGCTGCCCGACTCGCTGCCCCAGCCGACCGGCGTCCGCCTCGCCTCCCGCTACCTCCCGGCCGCCGAGACCGCCCGGGTCGGCGGCGACTGGTACGACGCGATCCCGCTGCCCGGCAGCCGGGTCGCGCTCGTCGTCGGCGACGTCATGGGCCACTCGATGACCTCGGCCGCGATCATGGGCCAGCTGCGCACCACCGCGCAGACCCTGGCCGGGCTCGACCTGCCGCCGCAGGAGGTGCTGCACCACCTCGACGAGCAGGCCCAGCGCCTCGGCACCGACCGCATGGCGACCTGCATGTACGCGGTGTACGACCCGGTCGCCCACCGCATCACCATCGCCAACGCCGGACATCCGCCGCCGGTCCTGCTCCATCTGGGCGGGCGCGCGGAGGTGCTGCGGGTGCCTCCGGGCGCGCCGATCGGCGTGGGCGGGGTCGACTTCGAGGCGGTCGAGCTGGACGCCCCGGCGGGCGCCACCCTGCTCCTCTACACGGACGGGCTCGTGGAGTCCCGGCTGCGGGACGTGTGGACCGGCATCGAGCAGCTGCGCGAGCGGCTGGCCGCGACCGCCCAGCTCACCGGCCCGGACCACTCGCCACCCCTGGAGGCGCTCTGCGACGACGTCCTGGACATGCTGGGCCCCGGCGACCGCGACGACGACATCGCGCTCCTCGCGGCCCGCTTCGACGGAATCGCGCCGTCCGATGTGGCGTACTGGTTCCTGGACCCGGAGGACTCGGCCCCCGGCCGGGCCCGCCGCCTGGCCCGCCGGGCCCTTGAGCGCTGGGATCTCGGCGAGCTCACGGACTCGGTGGAACTGCTGGTCAGCGAGGTCGTCACCAACGCCGTGCGGTACGCGGAGCGGCCGGTCACCCTGCGCCTGCTCAAGACCGACGTGCTGCGCTGCGAGGTCGGCGACGACTCCCCGCAGCTGCCCCGCCAGCGCCGGGCGCGCGACACCGACGAGGGCGGGCGCGGGCTGTTCCTGGTGAACCGGCTGGCCAGGCGGTGGGGCGCGACCCGGCTCTCCGGCGGCAAAGTGGTCTGGTTCGAGCTGCCCACCCCTACGTAAGGACCCTGTCCGTACTTAGGCCAAGACTGGACCGGGTCCAAGTGTTGCCGACACCCCGTCGGCGGAGTTGACTGGCGTCGTGGACGAAGCGACCTCATAGACCCCACGCGACGGGAGAACGCTCGTGTCGGACGCACCCCAGACCCCGTACACGACCAACAACGTCGGTATCCCGGTGGAGAGCGACGAGCACTCGCTCACCATCGGGCACACCGGACCGATCCTGCTCCAGGACCACTACCTCATCGAGAAGATGGCCCAGTTCAACCGGGAACGGGTGCCCGAGCGGGTGGTCCACGCGAAGGGCGCGGGTGCGTACGGCACGTTCGAAGTCACCAACGACGTAAGCCAGTTCAGCAAGGCCGACCTCTTCCAGCCGGGCAAACGCACCGAGATGCTGGCCCGCTTCTCGACCGTCGCCGGTGAGCAGGGCTCCCCCGACACCTGGCGCGACCCGCGCGGCTTCGCCCTCAAGTTCTATACGGAACACGGCAATTACGACCTGGTCGGCAACAACACGCCGGTCTTCTTCGTCCGCGACCCGCAGAAGTTCCAGGACTTCATCCGCTCGCAGAAGCGCCGCCCGGACAACGGGCTGCGCGACCACGACATGCAATGGGACTTCTGGACGCTGTCCCCCGAGTCGGCGCACATGGTGACCTGGCTGATGGGCGACCGGGGCATCCCGAGGACCTACCGCCACATGAACGGCTACTCCTCGCACACCTATCTGTGGGTGAACGGCGGCGGCGAGCGGTTCTGGGTCAAGTACCACATGAAGACCGACCAGGGCATCGAGTTCTACACCCAGACCGAGGCCGACGACATGGCGGGCCGCGACGCCGACGTCCACCGCCGCGATCTGTACGACTCGATCAACTCCGGGAACGCGCCGAGCTGGACGATGAACGTGCAGGTCATGCCGTTCGACGACGCTCCGGACTACCGCTTCAACCCGTTCGACCTGACCAAGGTGTGGCCGCACGGCGACTACCCGCTGATCGAGGTCGGCCGGATGACGCTGAACAAGAACCCCGAGGACTACTTCGTCCACATCGAGCAGGCCGCCTTCGAGCCGTCCAACATGGTGCCGGGCATCGGCCCGTCCCCCGACAAGATGCTGCTCGGCCGGCTCTTCTCCTACCCGGACACCCACCGCTACCGGATCGGCCCCAACTACTCCCAGCTGCCGCCCAACCGGGCCCGCTCGCAGGTCAACTCGTACGCGAAGGACGGGCCCATGCGCTACGAGCCCGCCCGCACCGGCGCGCCGTACGCGCCCAACTCCTACGGCGGCCCGGCGGCGGCCACCGAGCGGTTCGGCGACATCGCCGGGTGGCAGGCGTCCGGCGAGATGGTCCGCGAGGCGTACCAGCTGCACCGCGAGGACGACGACTGGGGCCAGGCGGGCACCCAGGTGCGCCAGGTGCTCGACGACGCCGCGCGCGAGCGGCTGGTGGGCAATATCGCGGGCCACCTCAAGGACGGCGTGAGCAGGCCCGTCCTGGACCGCGCGATCCAGTACTGGCGCAATGTCGACAAGGCGCTCGGCGACCGGGTCGCCACGGCGGTCAACGGGACCTGACGCCAGCTGATACGAGGACGGCCCCCGCCGGGGAAGGGCGGGGGCCGTCGTCGTGTGCAAGGGCGCTAGGGCAGCGTGCCGCCGCCTTGTGTCGGGTCGGCCGTGCCGCCGCCGGGTCCGGCGGTCGTGCCGCCGTTGGCCTGGCCGGTGGTGGTCCCGCCGTTGGCCTGCCCGGTGGTCGTGCCGCCGTTGGCCTGCCCGGTGGTCGTGCCGCCGTTGGCCTGGCCCGTACTGGTCCCGCCGTTGGCCTGCCCGGTGCTCGTCCCGCCGGTCGTGGGCGACTTGGTCGGGGTGTGGGTCGGGCTGTGCGTGGGGGACTTGGTCGGATCCTTGCTCGGGGTGTGCGACGGCGTGTTGGACGGAGTGTGCGACGGCGTGTTGGAGGGGACGACCTCGTCCGGCTGGACGGCGGCGCCCTGGTCGGTGTTCAGGTCGAACTTGGAGTCGTCGCTGCCGACCGCGTCGAAGGTGTACGCGGACCAGATCTTCGCCGGGAGGCCGCCACCGTTGACCCGGCCATCGGTGCCGGCCGCGTCGGTGAGGGGGACCTGACTGCCCTTGCCGACCGTGACGTCCTTGCCGTCGACCTTGATCGTGCGGGGACCCGCGGCCTCGCCCCACAGGCCGACCGAGGTGACCAGGGACGGGGTGTAGCCGGTGAACCAGGCCGACTTGTTGTCGTCGGAGGTACCGGTCTTGCCCGCGACCGGCTGCCCGTCCCGGTTCGGCGCGTCCCGCACCGAGGTCTTGGCCGTACCGTCGTCGACCACACCGGTGAGCACCGAGGTGACGGAGTCGGCCGCCTCCCGGCTGATCACCTGGTCGCCGATCGGGTCCGGCTTGTTGTACTTGGCCACCTTGTGCGTCGCCGACTTGACGATGGACGGCGTGACCAGCTTGCCGTGGTTGTCGAGCGTGGCGTACGCGCCGGCCATCTCCATCGGGCTCGCGCCGTAGGAGCCCAGGGTCATGGAGGGCTCGGCACTGACGCCCTTCATGTGGTTGAGGCCGAGCGCGACGGCCGTGTCCCGCAGCTTGGGCAGCCCCACGTCCACGCCCATCTGGGCGAAGACGCTGTTCACGGACTTGTTCATCGCCGTCTGGACGGTGATAGGGCCGTAGCTCATGTCGTCTTCGTTGGGCGGGTTGTAGCTCTTGCCGCCGTCACCCTTCACCGGCCGCTTGCTGTCACCGTTGTAGATGGTGCTGGCCTTGATCTCCTTGCCGTCCTGCGTCTCGGACTTGTTGTTGAGCGCGGCGGCGAGGATCAGCGGCTTGAAGGTCGAGGCGGGCTGGTAGGCGGCCGTCCTCGCGTTGCTGAGCTGGTGCTTCATATAGTCCTGGCCGCCGTACAGGGCGACGACCGAACCGGTCTTCGGGTCGACCGAGACGGCGCCCGCCTGGATGTCCTGGTCGACCTTGCGCTTCTTGTCGAGCTTGCTGGTCAGCTCCTGCTTGACCGCGCCCTCAAGGAGAGCCTGCTTCTTGGGGTCGATGTTGAGCGTGATGGTCCAGCCGCCCTTGGCCAGGTCCGCCTCGCTGATGCCGTTGCGCACCAGCTCGGCCTTGGCCGCCTGCACGAAGTAGCCGGTCTGGCCCTCCATGCCGGGGTCGGGCTTGGGCTCCATGGGCGTCGGGAACTTCATCCCCGCCCGCTGGGCCGCATCCAGCTCATTCATCTTGACCATGTTGTCGAGGACGTAGTTCCAGCGGGCCGTCACCAGCTTCTTGCCGGTCTCCGAGGCCACCGCCCAGTCGTACTGGCTGGGGGCCTGGAGCAGCGCCGCGAGGTAGGCGCCCTGCTCGGTGGTCAGCTTGGAGGAGTCGACCCCGTAGTACGCCTGCGCCGCGGCCTGGATGCCGTAGGCGTTGCGGCCGTAGTAGCTGGTGTTGATGTACCCGGCCAGGATCTCCTTCTTGTCGTACTTCTGGTCGACCTTGAGGGAGATCACCAGCTCCTTGAGCTTGCGGGTGACCGTCTGGTCCTGGCTGAGGTAGAAGTTCTTGACGTACTGCTGGGTGATGGTCGAGCCACCCTGCTTGCCCTTGCCGGACAGGGTGTTGAGCAGACCTCGGGCGGTGCCCCTGAAGTCGACGCCGGAGTCCTTGTAGAAGGACATGTTCTCGGCGGCCACGAAGTCCAGCTGGACCTTCTCGGGGATCTTGTCGAGCCCGACGACCTCACGGTTGAGCTGCCCGGTGCGAGCGATGATCTTGCCGTTGGAGAGCTTGTAGACGTTGCTCTCCAACTGCGCCGCCGCGTTCGCCTTCGGGATCGGCGTCATCAGATAGATGATGTAGAAGCCGCCCATGACCAGCAGGATGAACCCGAAGAACGCGCCGAGCATCTTCTTCCAGGTGAAGAGCCTGCGTATCCGCCCGCCCTTCTTCTGCTGGTCCCGGCGCGCACCGCGCTGCCGGGCCCGCCGCTCTTCCGCTCGGCCCATAACCTCAGTCGCTCGCCTTCTTGACTCGCCAGATCAGCTCAGAAAACTAACACCGCACGTACGGACAAAGAGGAGCCGATCACGTCTTTTCCGTACGTGACAATCAGCACCCGGTCCATGGGAACCGACTGCCAAACGGTGTACAAGGTTGCCAGACCTTTGGATCCTGCCCGTTTTTGCCAGGGAATGTCATGCTCGCCGGGTCACTATGCACGGGGGGTATACACACCGCGTATACCTAGTGCGTATAGTCGTCGGCATGTCATACGGCTCTTCCCTCGGACCGCTGCTCGCGGCCACCGGTCTGCGCAAGGCCTTCGGCTCCACCCCGGCGCTCGACGGCGCGGACTTCGCCATCGCGCCCGGCGAGATCGTCGCGGTCATGGGCCCGTCGGGCTCCGGCAAGTCCACGCTGCTGCACTGCCTGGCCGGGATCGTGCCGCCCGACGAGGGGACGATCACGTACGACGGCCGTGAGCTGACCGCGCTGAACGACGCCCGGCGCTCCGCGCTGCGCCGCTCGGACTTCGGCTTCGTCTTCCAGTTCGGCCAGCTCGTCCCGGAGCTGACCTGCGTAGAGAACGTGGCGCTCCCGCTGCGGCTCGACGGGGTGCGGCGCAAGGACGCCGACCGCACGGCCCTGCACTGGCTGGAGCGGCTTGAGGTCGCCGAGCTGGCCAAGCGGCGGCCCGGCGAGATATCCGGCGGCCAGGGCCAGCGCGTCGCCGTGGCCCGCGCCCTGGCCACCTCGCCCCGCGTGGTCTTCGCGGACGAGCCGACCGGCGCCCTGGACTCCCTCAGCGGCGAGCTGGTGATGAAGCTGTTCACCGAGGCCGCCCGCGACTGTGGCGCGGCCGTGGTCCTGGTCACCCATGAGGCCCGGGTCGCCGCCTACTCCGACCGCGAGATCACCGTCCGGGACGGAAAGTCCCGCGACCTCACCCTCGCCGGGAGCGGCGCGCGATGATCCGCCGGCTCCACCAGCTCGCCCTCGGCGCCAAGTTCGCCGTCACCGGTGGCCGCGAGGGCTGGATCCGTACGGTCCTCACCGCGATCGGGGTCGGGCTCGGCGTCGCCCTGCTCTTCGTCGCCGCCTCGATCCCGCACGTCAACGAGGCCAACACCCGGCGCGGCGACGCCCGGGTGCCCGCCGCGTCCGGCTCCGCCAAGGGGTTCGCGCACACCGACGCCTCGGTGCTCTTCAACCCCGCCCACACCGAGTACCACGACGACGGCATCGCCGGACTGCTGCTGCGCCCCGAGGGTGCGCACCCCGCCGTTCCGCCCGGTCTGAGCGCCCTGCCCGGCCCCGGCGAGATGGCCGCCTCGCCCGCCCTGCGCGATCTGCTCGCCTCCCCGTCCGGTGAAGTACTGCGCAAGCGGCTCCCGTACAAGATCACGGCGTCGATCGGCGACGCCGGTCTGATCGACCCGAACGAGCTCTTCTACTACGCGGGCAGCGCCACCCTCTCCAAGGCCGACGGCGCGAGCCGCACCAACGCCTTCGGCGGCCACCTCGACAAGGTGCCGCTGACGCCGACCCTGGTGGCGCTCACCGTGGTCAGCTGTGTCGTCCTGCTCACCCCGGTCCTGATCTTCATCGCCACCGCCGTACGGTTCGGCGGAGAGCGGCGCGACCGGCGGCTCGCCGCGCTGCGCCTGGTCGGCGCGGACACCGCGATGACCCGCTGGGTCGCGGCCGGTGAGGCGCTCGCGGGCTCGGCGTTCGGGCTCGTGCTCGGCGTGGCCCTCTTCCTCGGCGGCCGTGAGCTCATCGGGGGCGTCCAGCTGTGGAGCTTCGCCGCCTTCCCCGTCGACTTCACCCCGGTCCCGGCGCTCGCCGCCCTGGTGCTGCTCGCGGTGCCGCTGGCCGCCGTGGTGGTCACGCTGTTCGCGATGCGCTCGGTGACGGTCGAGCCGCTGGGTGTCGTACGCGAGAGCAGGCCGCGCCGGCGCAGGCTCTGGTGGCGTCTGGTGCTGCCGGCCCTCGGGGTCGCGGTCATCGCCCTCTCCCCGACCGGCGGCCTCGACCGGGTGACGCCGGACCCCGACCTCGTCGCCTTCGGCACGGTCCTCACCCTGTTCGGTCTCGCCGCGCTGCTGCCGTGGGTGGTGGAGGCGGCGGTGGCCCGGCTGCGCGGCGGCCCGGTCTCCTGGCAACTGGCCGTGCGCAGGCTCCAGTTGAGCGGCGGCACCGCGAGCCGCGCGGTCGGCGGGATCACCGTGGCCGTGGCGGGCGCGATCTCACTGACGATGATGTCCGCCGGGATCCACGACGACTTCGTCCGGACGAACGACCACGATCCCAGCCGCGCCCAGATCGACGTGGTGTCACAGATACCGAGCGGCGAGCGGGCCCAGCGGATGATCTGGGACTTCCGCGAGACCACGGGCGTCACGTCGGTGATCGGCACGGTGGAGACGTACGCGACCAGGCCCGGCCCCGTCGCCGAGGGCGACATTCGGCCCACCACCACCCTGACCGTCGGCGACTGCGCCACCCTCGCCGAACTCGCCCACGTCGGCTCCTGCAAGGACGGCGACACCTTCGTCGTCCATCCCACCGACGACAAGAAGCAGGCCGCCTGGGTCGACCGGTCGGCCCGCCCGGGCGAGGCCGTCAACCTCGACACCACCGCGGACTACGACTCCTCGGTCGAGCCGCTCCTGTGGACCCTGCCGAAGTCGGCCCGCCCGGTCGACTCCCGCCCCGACCCGATGGGCGAGCAGCGCTCCGGCATCTTCGCCACCCCCGGCGCGGTCGACGTCACCAAGCTGCCGTCGGCCGAGACGAAGGCGATGGTCAAGGTCGACCCCGAGCTGCCGGACGCCGTCGAGTACGTACGCAACACGGCGGCCGCGATCGACCCGGCCATGACCGTGCGTACCATCAGGAACGTCGAGCGCGACAAGAACTACGCCAGCATCCAGAAGGGCCTGCGGGCCGGGGCGATCGCCACGATGCTGCTGATCGCGCTGAGCCTGCTCGTCTCCCAGATCGAGCAACTGCGCGAGCGCAGGCGGCTGTTGTCGGTCCTGGTGGCCTTCGGCACCCGGCGCTCCTCGCTCGGCCTGTCGGTGCTCTGGCAGACGGCCGTGCCGGTCGTCCTCGGCCTCGCGGTCGCCGTGACGGGCGGGACCGCCCTGGGCGCGGCCCTGCTGCACATGGTCGACAAGGAGATCACCGACTGGTGGACGTTCGTGCCGCTGGCCGGGGCGGGCGCCGCCGCGGTGCTCGTGGTGACCCTGCTCAGCCTGCCGCCGCTGTGGCGGCTGATGCGCCCCGACGGACTCCGCACCGAGTGACCCCCCACCCGTACGCAGACTTGACCTTCAGAAAGGCTCCGAGCATGTCGATCGGCCACACCCTCCTCGGACTCCTTGAGTCGGGCCCCCGCCATGGGTACGACCTCAAGCGTGCCTTCGACGAGAAGTTCGGGCACGACCGCCCGCTGCACTACGGGCAGGTCTACTCGACCATGTCGCGCCTGCTCAAGAACGGCCTCGTCGAGGTCGACGGCGTGGAGGCCGGCGGCGGTCCCGAGCGCAAGCGGTACGCGATCACCGACGCCGGCATCACCGATGTCGAGGCCTGGCTCAAGCAGCCGGAGAAGCCCGAGCCGTACCTCCAGTCGACCCTCTACACCAAGGTCGTGCTCGCCCTGCTCACCGGCCGCAGCGCCGGTGAGCTCCTGGACACCCAGCGGGCCGAGCATCTGCGGCTGATGCGCATCCTCACCGACCGCAAGCGCCGGGGCGACCTCCCCGACCAGCTGATCTGCGACCACGCCCTGTTCCATCTGGAGGCGGACCTGCGGTGGCTCGAACTGACCGCCGCCCGCCTCGACCAGCTCGCCACGGAGGTACGCGCATGACGCCCGCCGGTTCTCTGCTCATCGCCCGGGAGCTGCGCAAGGCGTACGGGCCCACCCCCGCGCTCGACGGCGCCGAGTTCTCCATCCACCCCGGCGAGGTCGTCGCGGTGATGGGCCCCTCGGGGTCCGGCAAGTCGACGCTGCTGCACTGCCTGGCCGGGATCGTCACCCCCGACTCGGGGTCGATCGTCTACAACGGCCGTGAGCTCTCCTCGATGAAGGACGCCGAGCGCAGCGCGCTGCGGCGTACCGAGTTCGGCTTCGTCTTCCAGTTCGGCCAGCTCGTCCCCGAGCTGACCTGCGTGGAGAACGTGGCCCTGCCGCTGCGGCTGACCGGCGTGCGGCGCAAGGAGGCCGAGCGCACGGCCCTGTCCTGGATGGAGCGCCTGGAGGTCGACGACCTCGGGCACAAGCGGCCCGGCGAGGTCTCCGGCGGCCAGGGCCAGCGCGTCGCGGTCGCCCGCTCCCTGGTCACCTCGCCCCGGGTGGTCTTCGCGGACGAGCCGACCGGCGCCCTCGACTCGCTCAACGGCGAGCGCGTGATGCAGCTGCTCACCGAGGCCGCCCGGTCCACCAACGCGGCGGTCGTCCTGGTCACCCACGAGGCCCGGGTCGCCGCCTACTCCGACCGCGAGGTCGTCGTACGCGACGGCAAGTCCCGCGACATGATGCTGGAGCACTCCGTATGAACCGCCTGAGGGACCTCGCCCTGGGGGCCAAGTTCGCGCTCACCGGCGGCCGCGAGGGCTGGACCCGCACGCTGATGACCGCGCTCGGCGTCGGCCTCGGCGTGGCGCTGCTGCTCGCGACGACCGCGCTGCCCGGCGCGCTCAGCGCCCGGGACGCGCGCGAGGTCGCCCGCAACGACTTCGGCGCCGACGTCACCTCGGGCCCGGCCGCCGACACCATGCTGCTCGCGCGCACCGACACGGTGTACCGGCACGACGACATCCGCGGCCGTCTGCTGCAGCCCGAGGGCGACAAGGCCCCGGTGCCGCCGGGCCTGTCGGCGCTGCCCGCGCCGGGCACGATGGCTGCCTCGCCCGACCTGCGCGACCTGCTGGAGTCCCCGGCGGGCGCGCTGCTGCGCGAGCGGATCCCGTACAGGATCACCGCCACGATCGGCGACGAGGGCCTGCGCGGCCCGCATGAACTCGCCTACTACGCGGGCAGCGACACACTGAAGGCCCGCAAGGGGTCGGGCTCGGAACGGGGCGAGGTCGACCGGATCAGCTCGTTCCCGGACAAGGCCCCGGGTGACAGGATCGACCCGATCCTCGCCCTCCTGATCGTGATCATCTTCGTGGTGCTGCTGCTGCCGGTGGCGGTGTTCATCGCGGCGGCCGTACGGTTCGGCGGCGAGGGACGCGACCGGCGGCTGGCCGCGCTGCGCCTGGTCGGCGCGGACAGCCGGATGACGCGCTGGATCGCGGCGGGCGAGGCGCTGGCGGGCTCGGCGCTCGGACTCGTCCTCGGCACGGTGTTCTTCCTGATCGTGCGGCAGTACGTGGGCGACATCACGATCGCGCAGCTCAACGTCTTCCCCTCCGACGTGAACCCGAGCGTGGGTCTCGCGCTGCTCGTGGGGGTGGCGGTCCCGGCGGCGGCGGTCGGCGTGACGCTGTTCGCGCTGCGCGGTGTGGTGATCGAACCGCTGGGTGTCGTACGGAAGTCGGTGCGGCGGGGCCGGCGGCTGTGGTGGCGCGTACTGCTCCCGGTCGTGGGCCTCGGTCTCCTCGCACCCATGATGGGCAAGGGCCGAGACCGAGGGTTCTTCAACCAGGCGCAGGTGATCGGCGGCACGGTGCTGCTGCTCATCGGCGTGACCGCGCTGCTGCCATGGCTGGTGGAGACGGTGGTACGACGGCTGGGCAGCGGCGGGCTGGGCTGGCAACTGGCCGTCCGCAGGCTCCAGTTGAACTCCGGCGGCGCCGCCCGCCTGGTGAACGGCATCGCGGTGGCGGTCGCCGGGGCGATCGCGCTGCAGATGCTGCTCAGCGGTGTCGAGAGCGACTACGTGACGTCGAGCGGCGAGGACACGGCGCGGGCGCAGATGTACGTACCGATGAACGCCGACGTATCGAAGGCGGAGCAGCAGCGCAGGGTGTCGATCCTCCGCTCGACGCAGGGCGTCACGGGCACCGTGACACTCGGCCACGCGACCCTGGGCAGCCGTCCGGCGGACCCCGACCAGTACGCGGCGGCGACCATCGGGGACTGCGCGGCGCTGCGGGAGGTCGGCGAACTGCCGTCCTGCAAGGACGGCGACGTGTTCGTCGCCACCGGGAACGAGTTCGGCGGCACGGCGGCGAAGCCGGGCGCGAAGCTGTACTTCGAGCCGTCGTACGGCGAGAACAAGGGTGTCGGGCTGGCGTACACGATCCCGCGCGAGGCGAAGACGGTCCCCGCCCGCCGGGACCCGATGGGCAGCCACACGAGCGGTCTGCTGGCCACGCCGGGCGCGCTGAAGCTGAAGGGGTTCGAGCGGGTCCCGGTCCAGTCCACGACGTTCGTGACGCTGCGGCCGGGCGATGCCAAGGCCGCGGACCGGGTCCTGAACGCGTCGTGGGCGGCCGACCCGCTCACCGGCGCGCGGGCGCTCAACGACCAGAAGACGGCGACGAAGTTCGCGGGGGTGCGGCGCGGGCTGTACATCGGGGCGGCGGCCGTCCTGATGCTGATCGGCACGAGCCTGCTGGTCTCGATGCTGGAGCAACTCCGCGACCGCCGCCGCCTGTTGTCGTCCCTGGTGGCTTTCGGCACCCGCCGCACCACCCTGAGCTGGTCGATCCTGTGGCAGACGGCGGTCCCGGTGGCCCTGGGCCTGGCCCTGGCCACAGCGGTGGGCCTGGGCCTCGGCGCCATGCTGCTGCGCATGGTGGGCCGCCCCCTGCACGTCGACTGGCCGTCGGTACTGGGGATGGTGGGCATCGGGGGAACGGTGGTCCTGATGGTGACGGCACTGTCACTGCCACCGATGTGGCGCCTGATGCGACCGGATGGACTGCGGACGGAGTAGGGCGGCAGTTGCCCCACCCCGCCCCTTCCCTAAAGCCCTGGGCGGGCAGCCGGGTGCTTTGGCTGCGGGCCGGTGGGGGCTTGTCGCGCAGTTCCCCGCGCCCCTAGGAGGTACCTGGCAACCCGGGATGCGACCGTCGACCTTTAGGGGCGCGGGGAACTGCGCGAGCAACCCAGCACGGTCCGCAGACGAAACGGGGTGCAGGGGCGAAGCCCCGCCGGGTCCGGGGCGCAGCCCCGGGAAACCCTCCTCGACCCCCACCCACTCCCGGAGGGTTTAGGGAAGGGGCGGGGTGGGGGTTCGAACCGGGAGCTTGCGCATCGCGGACCGCAGCGCGGAAGCGAACTCCTCGAATTCGTCCTGCCGCGCCGTACCCGTACGGATCGCCAGGGCGACGCGACGCGACGGCGCGGGATCCGCGAAGTACCCCGTCACCAGCCG
Source organism: Streptomyces sp. CBMA152 (assembly GCF_014596475.1). GTDB lineage: Bacteria > Actinomycetota > Actinomycetes > Streptomycetales > Streptomycetaceae > Streptomyces. The sequence continues at coordinate 218,208 of NZ_MECJ01000028.1, forward strand.
ATCGTTGCGAGCCGTCTCCACCTCCACAGCCGTACGCGGCAGAAGCGTCACCCCCAACCCCCCGGCCACCAACTGGACCAGCGTGGACAACCCCGCCGCCGTGGTCGTGACCGCCGCCCCCTCCTCCCGCCCCGCCTCCCGGCAGATGTCGAGCGCCTGATCGCGCAGGCAGTGCCCCTCGTCCAGCAGCAGCAGATCCAGCTCGCGCAACGCCTCGCGCGGCACGTCCGAACGCCCGCCCAGCCAGTGCTCACGCGGCATCACGAGCACGAAGTCCTCGTCGAAGAGCGGGAGTTCGGTCACACCGGGCACGCCCAGCGGGACCGCGAGCAGCAGCACGTCAAGCCGCCCCGCCGCCAGCCCGTCGAGCAGCGACGCCGTCTGCTCCTCGTGCACCTGGAGGTCGAGCTCGGGATACCGGTCGCGTACCAGCCGCAGCACCGTCGGCAGCAGATACGGGGCCACCGTCGGAATCACCCCGAGCCGCAGCACCCCGGTGAACGGGGCCCGTACCGCCTCGGCCTCCTCCAGGAGCTCACCCACCGCGTCCAGGACCACCTGCGCCCGGACCGCGAGCCGCTCCCCGGCCGGCGAGAGCAGCACCCGCCGGGTCGTACGCTCCAGGAGCTGCACCCCCAGCGTCTCCTCCAGCGCCGACACGGCCCCGGACAGCGCGGGCTGGCTCATGCCGATCGCGGCCGCCGCGTCCCGGAAGTGCAGATGCTCGGCCACGGCGGCGAACGCCCGCAGCTGCGCGAGGCTCGGCTGCTTGGCGGCCCTGGGCGCGGTCCTCGCGCGATGCGCCGCGCCACCACCGCCCACACCATTACTTACGGCCACTGATAACCACCTCCGATCACGATGACCGAGTCTAGCTATTTCACTGATCAATGCCTCCTGTGACACCATCCGTAATCCGTCCAACCCCCAGGGAAGCCCTCAAAAAGGACCCTTCCCGATCGCAAGGAGTGCGCGTGCTCACTGTCGGTGACAAGTTCCCCGAGTTCGACCTGACCGCCTGCGTCTCGCTGGAGAGCGGCCAGGAGTTCGAGCAGATCAACCACAAGACCTACGAGGGCAAGTGGAAGATCGTCTTCGCGTGGCCCAAGGACTTCACCTTCGTGTGCCCGACCGAGATCGCCGCGTTCGGCAAGCTGAACGAGGAGTTCGCCGACCGTGACGCCCAGGTCCTCGGCTTCTCCGGCGACTCCGAGTTCGTCCACCACGCCTGGCGCAAGGACCACGCCGACCTGCGTGACCTGCCCTTCCCGATGATGGCCGACTCGAAGCACGAGCTCATGCGCGACCTCGGCATCGAGGGCGAGGACGGCTTCGCCAAGCGCGCCGTCTTCATCGTCGACCAGAACAACGAGATCCAGTTCTCCATGGTGACCGCCGGTTCCGTCGGCCGTAACCCCAAGGAGGTCCTGCGGGTCCTCGACGCCCTGCAGACCGACGAGCTGTGCCCGTGCAACTGGTCCAAGGGCGACGAGACCCTGGACCCGGTCAAGCTCCTCTCGGGCGAGTGAGCGGGAGCTGACCTGACATGGCTCTCGACGAACTCAAGTCCGCCCTGCCGGACTACGCCAAGGACCTCAAGCTGAACCTCGGCTCGGTCATCGGCAACAGCGAGCTCCCGGCCCAGCAGCTGTGGGGCACGGTCCTCGCCTGCGCGATCGCCTCCCGCTCGCCGAAGGTCCTGCGCGAGCTGGAGCCCGAGGCCAAGGCCAACCTCTCCGCCGAGGCGTACACCGCCGCCAAGTCCGCCGCGGCGATCATGGCGATGAACAACGTCTTCTACCGGACGCGTCATCTGCTCTCCGACCCGGAGTACGGGACGCTGCGCGCGGGTCTGCGGATGAACGTCATCGGCAACCCGGGCGTGGAGAAGGTCGACTTCGAGCTGTGGTCGCTGGCCGTCTCCGCGGTCAACGGCTGTGGCCAGTGCCTCGACTCCCACGAGCAGGTGCTGCGCAAGGCCGACGTCTCCCGCGAGACGATCCAGGAAGCCGTCAAGATCGCCTCGGTGATCCAGGCGGTGGGCGTCACCCTGGACGCGGAGTCCGTGCTGGCCGAGTAGGTAGGTACGTGATGTGGCCCCCGCCGATGATGTCGGCGGGGGCCTTCGCGTACGTACGGCGCGGCCGTTATGCCTTTAGGGGCGCGGGGAACTGCGCGAGCAACCCAGCACGGTCCGCAGGCGAACACGCACCTACTTCTCCGCCGGAGTCGGCGCCGGCGCCGGCGCCGGGTCCACGTCCGGTACCGGTACCGGCTCCGGCGACGGCGGCGCCGCGCTGCGCAGTGCGTTCTCCTTCGCCGTCGCCCGCAGATAGCCCACCACCGTGTTCGTCACCGCGACCAGCGGGACCGCGACCACCGAGCCGCCGATGCCGCCGATCAGGCCGCCGGCCGCGACCGAGAGGACGACCGCGAGGGGGTGGACCCGGACCGCGCGGCCCAGGATGAAGGGCTGGAGGACGTGGCCCTCTATCTGCTGGACGAGCAGGACCACGACCAGCACCATCACCGCCGTGAACACACCCTCGGTGACCAGCGCGACCACCACCGCCAGCGCGCCCGAGATGACCGCGCCCACCAGCGGGATGAAGGCGAACAGGAAGATGAAGACGGAGAGCGGTACGGCCATCGGGACGTGCAGGAAGTAGATCCCGAGGCCGATGAAGATCGCGTCGATCAACGCCACTATCACCGTGCCCCGCACATACGCCGTGAGCGTGCGCCAGGCGCGCGGCCCCGCTCCCGCCACGCTGTCCCGGGCCTGGGCCGGGACCAGGTGCAGCACCCACTGCCAGATGCGCGGGCCGTCGTAGAGCAGGAACAGCGTCGAGAACATCGCGAGCAGGATGCCGGTGAGGACTTCGACCAGGACGGTCACGCCCTGGAGGCCCGCGGACGTTATCTCGTTGGTGTTGTGGCCGATGGTGTCGCTGAGGTTCTTGGCGACCTGGTTGATCTGGTCCTCGGTCACATGGAACGGGCTGTTGAGGAGCCAGCGTTTGAGCTCCTCGATACCCGCTCTGACCTTCTCGGAGAGCGTGTCCAGGTTGTCCATGACCTGCCAGACCACGAACCAGCCGAGCAGGCCCATCACGATGAAGCCGAAGATCGCGGTCACGGCGGTCGCCAGACCGCGCGGCAGACCCATCCGCTTCAGGCGGGACACCGTCGGCTGGAGCAGCGCGGTGATGAACAGCGCGGCCACGAACGCCAGGACCACCAGCCGTACGGCACTGATCACCCGCATCAGGACCCAGAGCGTGCCCGCGAGGACGAGAAGCCGCCAGCCGATCTCGGCGGAGACCCGCATCCCCCACGGCACGGCGGCCACGGGGTCGGGCCGCGCGGCGACGGCGGGGGCGTACGCGGGCGGCGCCGGGACGTGCTCGGGGGCCGGGCGTCCGGGCCCGGCCCCGTTCGAGGAGGAAGCCCCGTTCGAGGAGGCGGTGTCGGCCGGCGTGGGCGTCGCGGCCCGGGCGGCCACATCGTCGACCGCAGGCTTGGCGACCTCTACGGGAACGACCGGCGCCTCGGCCGGAACGACCGCCTCCGGGACGGCTGCGGTCCCGGCGTCGGGCACGTCCGCGTCGCGCCCCTCCGTCTCCACCCGGCGCTCGTCCAGGCGTTGTCCCATCTTCGTGAGACTCGCGCCCAGCGCTCCGAGCAGTCCCGGCACTTTCGACATGATGCCGCCGCTTCCCTTTCCCCCGCCGATGCTCCCCACCACTCCCCTCCCACTGGAGTCGTCCCGCATGACCGTACACGGGCGAAGCCCCTCACCGAAGGACGGTGAGGGGCTTCGAAAGGTTGACGTGTGCGAGGTAAAGATCGTGACCGGAATACCTCGCGCGCGGCCGCCTAGTACCAGGAGTTGGCCTGCCAGAACGACCAGGCGCCGCACGGGCTGTGGTAGCTGTCGTTCATGTAGTTCAGGCCCCACTTGATCTGGGTGGCCGGGTTGGTCCGCCAGTCGGAGCCGACGGACGACATCTTCGAGCCCGGGAGCGCCTGGACCAGGCCGTACGCGCCGGAACTGGAGTTGACCGCGAGGTAGTTCCAGGTCGACTCGTTGTTCACGATGTTGCTGAAGCACTGGAACTGGTCGGCGGGCACGATCTGCCGTGCGATCGCCTTGACCTCGTCCACCGAGTACGAGCTCTGCACCGGGAACGACGAAGGGTCGCGGGTCGCGGAGCGGCTGGCGACCTGCTCCTGCTCGCGGTCCTTGGCTTCCTTGGCCTTCTGGTCCGCCGAGTCCTTCTTGGACTTGGCGTCCTTGGCTGCCTGGAGGCGCGCGGACTCTTCCGCGGACTTCTTCGCGGCGGCACTGGCCTGGGCCGACTGGGCGTCGGCCTGCTGCGTCAGGGACGCGGTCTGCACCTGGGCCTGCTGGCCCGCGGGGATGTCCGCCAGGAGCGTCGTGTCGGCAGCGGTCGCCTCGACGTTGTCGTTCGAGGCGGTCTGGGGCGCGCCCGAGGCAACGCCGACGACGGCGCCGACAGTGGTGACCGCAGTGGCTGACGCCACCGCGAATCCCCGGACCGAGATCCGGCTCACACGGTTTCCTTCCAGCAGCGCCCGCACTGGTGACCTGACGGACGCAATCGTGCCCCTGGCTCTCTCCTCCCAACTGCTCAGGTCACGGGAGGAACTGACCCGGTGGGCAACTCCCTTGCGGGAGCGCCGCGTGGTGCTCGGGCGGCATACGGCGACGCTATTGAGTTACGAGGTACAGGTGTGCCGTATGCGGGGCCTGACGGATGCAAGACTCTGCCGGAGAGCGGCGCCGCAAGGCAATTATTCGCCGGGTGTGAAACCTCACATCCCCTGCGGCCCAGGTGTTTTCCTCAATCCCTCGCACGCGAAGGCGCCGCCCGGCTAAGCTCAACAGCTTCGCGGGCGGCGCCAATTGGGACGTACAGGATCAGATCTGGCCGTCCTCCAGCATTTCGGTCACGAGTGCGGCGATCTGGGACCGCTCGGAGCGGGTCAGGGTGACGTGCGCGAAGAGCGGGTGGCCCTTCAGCTTCTCCACGACGGCGACCACACCGTCGTACCGCCCGACCCGGAGGTTGTCGCGCTGGGCCACGTCATGCGTGAGCACCACCCGCGAGTTCGCCCCGATTCGGGACAACACGGTCAGCAGGACGTTCCGTTCGAGCGACTGGGCCTCGTCCACGATCACGAACGCGTCGTGCAGGGAGCGGCCGCGGATGTGGGTGAGCGGCAGGACCTCCAGCATGCCGCGCGACGTCACCTCCTCGATCACCTCGCGCGTGGTGACCGCCGACAGCGTGTCGAAGACCGCCTGCGCCCACGGGCCCATCTTCTCGGCCTCGGAGCCGGGCAGATAGCCGAGCTCCTGCCCGCCCACCGCGTACAGCGGACGGAAGACCATCACCTTCTTGTGCTGGCGGCGCTCCAGGACGGCCTCCAGGCCCGCGCAGAGCGCGAGCGCGGACTTGCCGGTGCCGGCCCGGCCGCCCATCGACACGATGCCGACCTCGGGGTCGAGCAGCAGGTCGAGCGCGACGCGCTGCTCGGCGCTGCGGCCGCGCAGGCCGAACGCCTCCCGGTCGCCGCGCACCAGACGGACGTTGCCGTCGGCGGTGACGCGGCCGAGCGCCTTGCCGCGCTCGGACTGGAGCACCAGTCCGTTGTGCACCGGGAGGTCGGCGGCCTCCGGCACGTACAGCGTCTCCTCCTCGTAGAGAAGGTCCACCTGCTCGCCCGAGAGCGACAGTTCGGACATTCCGGTGAAGCCCGAGTCGGTGATGGCCAGTTCCGCCCGGTACTCCTCGGCGAGCAGGCCGACCGACGACGCCTTGATCCGCAGCGGCAGGTCCTTGGAGACGACGGTGACGTCGTACCCCTCGGCCTGGAGATTGCGGGCGACGGCGAGGATCCTTGAGTCGTTGTCCCCCAACCTGTAGCCGGCGGGCAGCACGCCGGGATCGGAATGGTTGAGCTCGACGCGGAGCGTGCCGCCGAGATCGCCCAGCGGGATGGGGGCGTCGAGGCGTCCGTACCGGACCCGGAAGTCGTCGAGCAGGCGCAGGGCCTGACGGGCGAAATAGCCGAGTTCCGGATGGTGCCTCTTGGCCTCCAGTTCCGTGACCACGACGATCGGGAGCACCACTTCGTGCTCGTCGAACCGGGTCATGGCGCTGGGGTCGGCCAGCAGGACGCTGGTGTCGAGGACGTAGGTGCGCCGGTCGGGCATGCGGCGCTTCGTGCTGGTCACCACGGAAGGACGTACCCCCTCAGAAGAGGTCGGGGTGCGACGGCGTCGCGGGGGTGGGGGCCGGGCTGTGGCCGCGGTGCGCGGGCCGAGCGCCGGCCCTCCGCTCCGTCCGTGCTCAGCGCACGTGCGTCGTGGTGCAAAGGGCCTCCCGGGTGAGTGGCCATTTCGAGCCGCTCAACTGGAGGTGGTATTCCCTCGAACAAGCGCAGCCATGCACAGGCATATTCGCTTGGTGGGGACCAAACGGGTTGACCCCAGGTCAGGAGCGATCGCGTCCGGTCAGGTTCCGTAACGCCGGTGCCTGGCCGCGTAGTCGCGCAGCGCACGCAGGAAGTCCACCTTGCGGAACGCGGGCCAGAAGACTTCACAGAAGTAGTACTCGGAGTGAGCGGACTGCCACAGCATGAAGCCGGACAGGCGCTGTTCGCCGCTGGTGCGGATCACGAGGTCCGGGTCGGGCTGGCCGCGCGTGTAGAGATGCTCCGAGATGTGGTCGACGTCGACGATTTCGGCCAGTTCCTCGAAGCTGGTCCCCTTCGACGCGGCGTCGAGGATCAGCGAGCGGACCGCGTCCGCGATCTCCTGGCGGCCGCCGTAGCCCACGGCGACGTTGACGAGTATGCCGCCGACGTCGTGGGTGGCCTGCTCGGCCTCCTTGAGCACCGACTGGGTGCGCCCGGGCAGCAGGTCCATCGTGCCGACGTGGTTGACGCGCCAGCGCCCGTCCGCCGCGAGGTCGCGCACCACGCCCTCGATGATGCCCAGGAGCGGGACCAGCTCGTTGTCGGGACGGTCCAGGTTGTCCGTGGACAGCATCCAGAGCGTCACGACCTCGACGTCCGTCTCGGCACACCAGCCGAGCAGCTCGTGGATCTTGCTGGCGCCCGCCTGGTGCCCCTGCTCGGGGCTCCCGCCGGACGCCTTGGCCCAGCGCCGGTTGCCGTCCAGGATGACACCGATGTGCTTGGGCACCTGGTCGTGGTCGAGGCGTCCTTCCACCCGGCGTGCGTAGAGCCCGTACACCAGGTCGCGCAAGTTCACCGATTCCACCCTCTCGTTGCCTTCCGGGGGCCGCCGCTGCGCCGTATACGGCCCGCTGCCGGGCTGCCCCAGGGAAGGCACAGTACTGCGGACGGGTCACAGCGGCCCAACTCGGTGGGTCACAAGTCCGTGATAAGCAGGGAAACGTGACTGAATCCCTCCCCCTGAACTACCTCGCCGCCCCCCACCGCTACGACTCCATGGAGTACCGGCGGACCGGTCGCAGCGGCCTGAAACTGCCCGCGCTCTCCCTCGGCCTGTGGCACAACTTCGGCGACGACCGGGCGCTGAGCAGCCAGCGCGCGATTCTGCGCCGCGCCTTCGACCTGGGTGTCACCCACTTCGACCTGGCCAACAACTACGGCCCGCCGCCCGGCTCCGCCGAGCTGAACTTCGGGAAGATTTTCGGCCAGGACTTCCGGGCATACCGGGACGAGCTGATCATCTCCACCAAGGCGGGCTACGAGATGCACCCCGGCCCGTACGGCGAGTGGGGCTCGCGCAAGTACCTGCTGTCCTCGCTCGACGCCTCGCTGAACCGGATGGGCCTCGACTACGTCGACATCTTCTACTCGCACCGCTTCGACCCGCACACCCCGCTTGAGGAGACGATGGGCGCCCTGGCGTCCGCCGTCCAGCAGGGCAAGGCGCTGTACGTGGGTGTGTCCTCGTACAACAGCGAGCAGACGGACCAGGCGGCGCGGCTGCTGCGCGAGATGGGGGTGCCGGCCCTGATCCACCAGCCGTCGTACTCGATGATCAACCGCTGGACCGAGGACGACGGGCTGCTCGACACGCTGGAGACGGCCGGGATGGGCTGCATCTCCTTCGTGCCGCTGGCACAGGGGCTGCTCACCAACAAGTACCTCACGGGCATCCCGGAGGGCTCGCGGGCAACCCAAGGCAAGTCGCTGGACCCGGACCTGCTCAGCGACGAGGTGCTGCGGCGTCTGAACGGGCTGAACGAGATCGCCGCCCGGCGCGGCCAGTCGCTCGCCCAGCTGGCGATCTCCTGGGTGCTGCGCGACCCCCGGATGACCTCCGCGCTGATCGGCGCGTCCAGCGTGAAGCAGCTGGAGGAGAACGTGGCGGCGCTCGCCGGACCGCCGCTGACGGCCGAGGAGTTGAAGGAGATCGACACCTTCGCCGTGGACACCGCGGGCACCAACATCTGGGCCGGGCGCGGCTGATCACCTAGGTGATCGCCAACTCACAGCGCGCGCACAGAAAACCGGGCACAAAAAAACGGGCCGGTCCGTGGGGGGGATACGGACCGGCCCGAGGGGGGGTTTCCACCATAACCCTTCGTAAGTGATGGTGGGGCCCACGGCGTGCCGGAATTACGCTCCGAAACCGCCGGGACACCGGAACGGACCGCCCACGGGTACCTCCCAAGGGGTACCCGATGGCGGAACGCTTCTTTGACCGTGCAGGTCAGGGGCCGACCGGCGCCGCCTCGGCCGGACCGCGCTGCTCGATCTTGAGATCCAGAATGCGGTCCATGTGTGCCTCACCCCACTCGCCCAATGGAGCGAGTGCCGTGTTCAGCGCCTCACCCCTGCGCAGTCAGCGAGTACTCCACCCGGGGCGGGACCTCCCGGTAGACCTCGCGGTGGACGATCCCGTCCGCCTCCAGCTCGCGCAGCTGCTGGATGAGCACCTTCTCGGTGACCCCGCCCACCTGGCGCCTGAGCTCGCCGAAGCGGTGGGTGCCGGCGTGCAGCGCCCACAGGATCAGCGGCTTCCACTTCCCCCCGACGACGTCGACCGCCGCGTCCAGCCCGCAGTTGTAGGTGATACCGCCTTTGCTGTGCTTGGTCATACCTGAGCTCCCTCTCCCCTGTGCTTCCTTCGCGTCCGTGATCTCAACGCCTGAGCAGGGTGATTCCCTCCCGCTGGGCGACGACCCGGTAGCCGTACGCCTGCTCCGCCTTGATCAGCTCGGCCTCCTGGCGCTCCCTGGGGTAGGGCCAGTAGCCCGGCGGATACGGCCAGGACTCCGCGGGCACCCGGTCGTACACGATCCACTGGGCGGTCGGCGGGGGAACCGGCGCGCCGGTGTCGTAGAGCCGCCAGTGGACGGGGTAGGTCGGGAAGAGCACCACGTCCGTACGGGAAGTGAGCTGCGGGACAAGGCGGTTGGAGGCGGCGACGGTCGCGCCGTCCGGGATGCGGCGCAGCAGGTCGCGGGCGGCGGCGACGTGCGCGGTGGAGCGCCAGGTGGAGCGGTGGGCGAGCTGGGCGAGCGGGAAGGACGGGAGCAGGACGGCCGTCACCGCGAGGGTGGTGGCGAGCGAGGCGCGCACATGGCGGCGGGCCAGGGCGTCGCCGGAGCGCCGGTAGGGGGCGAGCGCGTCGGTCAGGGCGGCGAGGACGACGGGCATCAGCACGGCCGTGTAGTGGAACGAGGTGCCCCAGTGGAACGGGTTCTGCGACAGCATCCGCCAGCCGAGCGTGGGCACGGCGAGCCAGGCGAGCGGTGAGCGCAGGGCGATCAGGGCGGCGGGCGCGAAGACGAGGACGAGGGTGGTGGCCTTGACCTCGGGCCGCACCGCGTCGAGCGGGGCGAGGGCGAGGGTGGTGAGCAGCGAGCCGTGGCCGGGCTCCAGGTTGGCGGCGTGCGCGTAGGTGCCGGCCGGGCTGAAGAACGGCATCAGCACCTTGAACTCCAGGGCGCTGCCCAGCAGTCCGGCGGCGGCGGTCACGAGCCCGAGGCGGCGGCGCCCCTGCCAGGCGATGTACCCGCCGATCGCGGCGAGGGTCAGCCCCAGGTCCTCCTTGACAAGGAGCAGCGGCGCGGCCCACGCCACGGCGAGCCGCCACCTCCGCAGCGCCAGCGCCTCCAGGGCGTACGCGACCAGCGGGACCGCGAAGCACACCTCATGGAAGTCGAAGGCGACGGCCGAGGCGATGCCCCAGCTCAGCCCGTACCCGAAGGCGATGACGTGCGCGGCGCGCCGCCCGAGCACCTGGTGCGCCCGCCGGGCCAGCGGCACGACGGCGACGGCGAGCAGCGCGGCCTGCGCGAAGAGCAGGGTGTACGGGGAGGGGGCGAGCCGGTAGAGGGGTGCGAGCACGACGAGCACGGGGTGGAAATGATCCCCGAGGAGGTTGAATCCGTCGCCGCGCAACGGGGCGATCGGGGCGCGGAGTTGGGCGTACTGCTTGACCGCCTGCTCGAAGATGCCGAGGTCGTAGCCGGTGGTACGGATCAGGGCCTGGCGGCGGGCGCCGACGGCGGCGTAGAGCAGGAAGAGCGCGGCGGCCCACCCCCACCACAGGAGGGCGGGCCGCCCCGCACGGACCGCGGTCTTGGCAGGCACCGCCCGCCGTACGACGGCTTCCACTTCGCTGACAATTGTCCGCATCCGTTCCATATGACCGGATGCTAGATCGTGTCAGAAGGACCGAAGCGGCTTCCTGGCCTCGATGAGAAACCGTGTCGTGTGCGCGACGAAGGGGCCTTCGGTACGGATCTGCTCGTCCAGGGCCTTGAGCCGGTCCCGGTGCTCCTCGACGGTGAAGCCCGGCACCATCCAGATGACCTTGCGCAGGAAGTAGACGACCGCGCCGATGTCGTGGAACTCGGTGCGCAGCTTCTCCAGCCGCAGATCGGCGACCTGGAGCCCGGCCGCCTCGGCCTCGGTACGGGCCCGGCCCGGGTCGCGCCGATTGCGTACGTCGGCGGACTGCGGCCCGAGGAAGTACTCCACGAGCTCGAACACACTGGCCGGGCCGACCTGTTGGGAGAAGAAGGTGCCGCCGGGAGTGAGCACCCGGGCGATCTCCGGCCACCACGTCTTCACCGGGTGACGGCTGGTCACCAAGTCGAACGCGCCGTCCCCGAACGGCAGCGGCGGCTCGTCGGCGTCGGCCACCACCGCGACGCCGCGCGGGTGCAGCAGGGCGGTCGCGCGGGCGACGTTCGGCGGCCACCCCTCGGTCGCTACGGCGAGCGGCGGGAGCTGCGGCGCGGCGGCCAGGACCTCGCCGCCGCCGGTCTGCACGTCCAGGGCGGCGGTCGCCCGGGCCCAGCGCGCGGCCATGGCCTGGGCGTACCCCCAGGACGGCCGCTCCTCGGTCGCCCGGCCGTCCAGCCACGAGAAGTCCCAGCCGTCCACGGGGGCGGCCTCAGCCTCGGCGATCAGCTCTTCGAAGGTGCGGTTGTTGTGGTTCCGGATGGTATGCGCCATAGCGCGGACCCTACGCGCCTTGTGGGGCGAGGGGGCCGAACGGGGATGGCGTGCTTGCTACGTGCCCTGTGCGGCGAGACCGCCGAGGAGGCCGAACCGGGGTGGGGTGCTCGTTACGTGCCCTGTGCGGCCAGACCGCCGAGGAGCAGGCCGAGGAACGCGCCGCCGAGCATGAAGGGGCCGAACGGGATCGCGGCTTTACGGCTTGCCCGGCGGGCGACGACGAGTGCGAGGCCGTAGCCGCCGCCCAGCAGGAAACCGGCGAAGGCGCCGGTGAAGAGGGTGGCCCAGCCGTACCACCCGAGCACCAGGCCCAGGCTGACGGCGAGCTTCACATCGCCGAAGCCGAGGCCGCGGGGGTTGATGAGGAACAGGGTGAAATACGCGCCCCCGAGCGCGAGTCCGCCCAGCAGCGCGTGCCGCCAGGACCCGGCGTGATCCGGTACGAGCGCGGCGGCCCCGAGGAGGACGGCGGCGGCCGCGGCGAGCGGGACGGTGAGAACGTCCGGCAGCCGTTTGACGCGCGCGTCGACGACGCCGAGAAGTACGGCCGGGGGGACGAGCAGCAGCCAGACGGCGAGTTCGGGGTGGGGGCCGGTGGTGGCGGCGAGGGCGGCGCAGGTGGTGGCGGCGACGGTGGCGGCCGCGCTCGTGGTGCGGCACGGCGGCCCGCCGAGCCACCCCGTGAGTCGGTGCCCGGCGGGACATTCGGTGCGCCACAGCTCGTCCGGCTCCACGGCGAGCCGGTACGCGGCACGCGGCAGAAGCCGACCGAGGGTCAGTCCGTAGCCGGCGGCGAGGAGAACGAGCAGGACACGCACGCCGGTGAGCTCCCCCACCCCGCCCCTTCCCTAAACCCTCCGGGGGTGGGTGGGGGCGAAGGTGCGTTTCCCGGGGGGGGCTCCGCCCCCCGGACCCCCTTGCGGGGCCTGCGGCCCCTGCACCCCGCTTCGGGGCTCCGCCCCGGACCCCGGCTGGGGGGGGTGGGGTGGGTGGCAGGACTCCGCCCCGGAGCGCGTGCGTGGGTGAGGGGCGGCTCGCCCCCACCCACGCGGCTCGGCCGTTCAGCTGAGGTTCTGGAAGTTCCGCCAGCCGCCGAGGCCGACTTCGGTGCCGCCGCCTTGGATGTCGGAGTAGAAGTAGAGCTTGCCGTCACCGCCGGTGGACCACAGGTCCGGCCTCCCGTCGCCGTTGGCGTCCGGAACGGCGGTGAACAGCGGGCGGTAGGCGGGCGTCCAGCTCGTCCCGATCACCGTGGCCGCCGGGCCGTAGCCGAGCCCTTCGCCGTTGGGGCCGGTGCCCGCGTACTGCCGTAGTTCTCCTGTGGTCTTGTTACGGGCGATCAGGTCCACGCGTCCGTCTCCGGTGCGGTCCCCGGGGGCGGCAAGGTCGTAGTCAGACCAACCGCCGTCGCAGGCATGTACAACTTCTTCGCTCGCCGAGGATTCGAGCGGACACTGGAGAAGGGATCCCCGCCACTGCTCCACGGGGTTGGGATGGCTCAGTGGCCGCGCACCATCGGCGACTGGATCAAGAATCTGCGTTGATCCCGCGAGATCGGTTTTGAGCGCTGAAGCTGCATGGGGGTGCGTCCGACACCAGGAGCCGGACGCACCCCCCAAGCGTCGCGATCATGATCCATCGGAAGGAATTCACAATGAAGGTACAAAAGAGTAAACGCCTGACGCAAGATCACATTTACGTCAACTATCTAGACAAGCGAGGGGTCCGAGATTCAACGATCGGGTTCCCGCAGATATTTCGCGACGCTCTCGGCGGCATGCTGGTGTCGGTTACCACTGGCGCACTCCTGGGATTCTTGGTGGGCCCCCTTTGGGGATTACTCGTTTTCGCAGTCCTGTGCCTGTCGCTCGCCTTGGTATTCATTATTTGCCTGACTGTCGGCCACAGGGCGAGGTGTGCGGCCCTTCTCGCCGTTCGCTGGCCTTTCCAGTTCGCGGAATTCCTCTAGGGGATAAGCAGGTATCTTTCGAGTGTCAACAATTTTGGAACTTGCCATGCTGGCTCTGGTCTCGACTGCATCCGGCACTGCCGCCAGAGCAGCGGTTCGACGTAGGGCGAATTCGCGTTGCCGGGCGTTCGATGCGGGGAAGCGGGTAGCGGTGCCCTGTCGTGTTACATGGAGAGAGTTGGCCGGGAGCGATCTCTCGATGCCCGGGAAGTTTGTCTCGACCGATGGGCGGGTTTGGTTCGAGCGGACATTCCGCAAACCAGTGCAGGTCCCGCCGGCTGCGTACTTAGGTGCCGAAAAAAATTGGCGAGGCGGAAAGGAGGTTCTCAAGTACAGGTCAAATTTGAGTGGGGATGTCAGGATCTTGGTCAGTTCCGGGGGCGCTGAAATTGTCCGCTCTATTCTGAAGTCCACTTGGGGTAATTGAGCGGCATCCGCTCCGACCAAGTCACGGGTCGGAGCTTGGGCGACCGGGGTGCGCACGCTGCTCGTGCGGGTGCATCAATAGCCGGCTCTCCGTGGACGGGATTTAGGCGATCAGCGCAAAGAGCCCGATGCCCTTAATCGCCTTCACCGAGACCTTCGGCGTCGGCACCATGTGTCTCTTCCGGGCAATATTCTGAATACGAACAGGAGTCAGAGTGGTTGAGCGGTCGTATCCACACGTTATGAAGTACTGGAGAAATGCCCCTGTATCCTGCCCGGATGACGAGTGGGTTTCTCAACCTGAAGCGGCCAAGATACTGGGGGTATCGTTAGTGCGGTTGGGGTTTCGCGTTATGTGCGAACACTTGGTTCCTGCCCATAACAGCAGTGGTAGAGCAGGAGTTACGCGCTTGAGCGTCCAGAAGGACCTGGAATGGCTCGCAGCGGCCTCCCGGCGTGCGAGGGCATTCCGGCTGCTTAAGAATCTGGTGCGCTTACTCTGAGGGTGGTAGGCGGCGTCAGTCCGCTGTGACGGCGGGAGTTGACGGGAGAGGCCACCGGCCCAGTGCGACCTCGCAGCCGATCATGGGGGCTGGCGCGAAACCCCACCGATAGCCTATGCCCATGGCTCGATGGGTGGACGGGGAAGGGGAGTTGGACGTCGATGGCGGTCGCCTCGGCGTGCCGCTCCAGGTGGCCGGGTCCTATCGCGCCCGCACCCGCGGCCTCCTAGGCCGCACCGGCATCGACGGGGCCATCCTCCTCACCCCCGCCACCTCCGTACACACCTTCCGTATGCGATTCGCCATCGACGTCGCCTACCTCGACCGCACGCTCCGCGTGATCGCGCTGCACACCGTCCCCCCGAACCGCCTCACCGCCCCCCGCCTCCGCGCCCGCCACATCCTGGAGGCGGAAGCCGGCGCGATGGCGGAATGGGGCATACGGCCCGGGGTGCAGCTCCGGGTGCGGTGACGCGCAGCCTTGCGGGGCCAACACGCGCCTGCCTACGATCACCGCACGGCATCGCGCGTTGGTCACCGGCCGGGTGAGCGTGGAGGTGCCCGTGAGATGCCCGTTGGAGGCATTCCACCGTGTCAGTCGAGTTGAATCACACCATCATCCATTCCCGGGACAACCGGGCCTCCGCCGAGTTCCTGGCGGACATCCTGGGGCTGCGGGTCGGCGACGAGTGGGGACCGTTCGTCCCCGTCGAGACGGCCAACGGCGTCACCCTGGACTTCGCCACCGGCGACCCGGACAAGATCGTGCCGCAGCACTACGCGTTCCTCATCTCCGAGGACGAGTTCGACGTCGGCTTCGAGAAGATCAAGCAGGCGGGCGTGCGGTACTTCGCGGACCCGTACATGAAGCGCCCGAACGAGATCAACCACAACGACGGCGGCCGGGGCGTCTACTTCCTCGACCCGTCCGGCCACGCCATGGAGCTGATCACCGTCCCGTACGGTGGCGGCGGCCGTGAGGTCAACAAGCCCTAGGGTCGGGCCATTACGCGGCGCGTGCGCTTTTTTCCAAGCCACGCGCCGTCCGCCCCCGGCAGTCTGTGTGGTGCGCGGGAGCGTCACCTCTACGGACGTTGACGGGGGGCCCGCGCGCATACGGGACCCGGCCGACCGCACCTCCACCCGGCCGGCCGGGCCCACCCTCTCCACCGCGCTACGGGGTCGCCCCGCGCGGGAACGAGACCTCCACGCGGCGGTTCTTGCGGCGGCCGTCCTCCGAGGAGTTGTCGGCGATGGGGTAGTCCTCCGCATAACCCCGGATGTCGAAGGTCACCGATCCGCCGCCCACCGCCTGCGAGAGCGCGCCCTGGACCGCGTCCGCGCGCTGCTTGGACAGCACCACGCCGTGTTCGTGCGTACCGAGGTTGTCGGTGAAGCCGAACACCCGGACGTTCGTGGCCTTCTGCTTCTTGACCTCGTCCGCGATCGCCTGGATACGGCCGGTCGCCTCGGGCGACAGCTCCGCGCTGTCCTTGCCGAAGAGGACTTCGGCCTGGAGCGCGAACGAGATGTCGGCGTTGGTGTCGGAACGGCGTTCCTCGCCGCCCATGTCCTCCACCACCGACTTGATGTCGATGACCCTCGGCGCGGCGAGCGTGGCCCCGTCGGAGAGCTTGAGCCCGGGCGCGTTCGCGTCGACCCGTACGGGCGGGGACGCGGAGGGTACGGCGGTGGGGTTCGGGTCGTCGGCGACGGCCGGGACCGTCCCCGCGAACAGCAGCGCCCCGACGGCGACCGCCGCCATCGTCGCCGCGCCGAGCCGACTGGTGCGTGGCGCGCCCGCGTACGCCTGGCTTCTCAGTTCGCGCATCGCGTGCCTCAGCCGGAGATCTTGATGGTGGCGGTGGGCATGGTGGGGAGCTGGAAGTCGACGTCGGTGACGTTGGCGGGGGGTGCGGGGAACTGGGCGTAGAAGGGGATTTTCTGACCGGCGGTCAGGCCGGTCGGGAAGCGGGTGCACAGGCAGCGGCCGTCGGTGTCGCGCAGGATCAAGTAACGCTTCTTGCCCGTCTTGTCCACCAGGGACGCGCCCGCCATCGACGCCCCGTTGTCCCTCAACTCCTGCTCGCTGCCCTGCCAGCCGGGGGCCGTGAAGCCCTGCGACGAGTTGTTCGCCACCACACCCTCGACGGTGACGAACCCACCCGTGTCGCGCTTCGCGCTGTTGACCACGATCTCGATGCCGTCGCCGCCCGTGACGGTCGCCAGCACCTCGTTGTTCTGTGTGGAGGGCGCGTTGCTCTGGGACTGGGACTTCCCGCCGGACGCGGCGGCCGGGGTGGACGTCTTGTCGTCCGGCTTCTTGCCGCCGCCGTCCCCGCCGCAGGCGGTCAAGGTGAGAGCCAGGGCGGCAGCGGCCGTCGCGGCGGCCACACCTCTCACCCACGCTCTGTTCTTGGCCCTATCCATCAGTCAGTCCCTCGCTTCTTCCTACGCTTACTTGTCGGCCAACTGGACGGAGAACAGGTCGGACGCCTTGGGCAGCAGGTCGAGGTGTGCCGGGTCGACGTCGAAGTCCCGCTTGTCGCAGACCAGTCGGTACGCCTTCGGGTCGCCCCCGGGTCCGCCCGGCCCGGGCGACTCGCTGGGAGTCACTGTCGGCTTCGGCTGGGGCGACTGCCCCGGCTGGCCCTCCTGGAGATGACAGCGCGGTACGACCACGGCGGTCGCCTTCGCGGCGCCCTTGTGGTCGCTCGTGGCGGCGATGACCGAGTGACCGGCCGTCTTGTTGGTCCGCACCGCGACCCGGTAGGTGGGATCGGGCGCGAAGTCGAGGGCGCAGCCGCCCGGTTCGACCGTGGCGTCGTTGCGCCCCGCGAGGTCGTTCGCCGCCGCGCAGGAGTCGTGCGGGAGCAGCCCGCCCCGGTCGCCGTCGAGCAGCTTCTGCCAGCGGTCGAGGTCGAAGGCGTCGAGCATCCCGTTCCGGAGCTGGTCACGGAAGTCCTGCGCGGCCGCCAGGGCCGCGGCGTCCGCAGCCGTCTGGGCCTCGTTGCGCTTCACCGCGGCCTGGCCCACCGCGAAGTACGCGAACGCGAGAAAGAGCAGGCCCGCCACCGCCGTGATGTAGAGGGGGAAGGCCTGCCCGCGGTCGCCTCGGAGACGACGGGACGTACGAGAGGGGCGAGATGTACGGGACGTACGCGCGGTCAGGGGTTGATCTTGTTGATCGCGGCGGTGATCTTCTGCGCGATGGCCGTGCCGAAATTCGTCTGCGTAAGCACCAGAATGATCGCCACCACCACGATGATGATCCCCATGTACTCCACCGCGCCCTGCCCCCGGTCCCCCCGGCGCCGCAGGGCCTCGGTCGTGGTGTCGAGCCAGCTGTGAACCCGGGTCCTGGCGGCGGTCGCGGGCTTGAGGAGTTTGTCGTTCATGGCGGGGGTCCCCTCCGGGTTCGACGGCGGTGCCGCATTCGACAGCGGCACCGTACCGGGGGGTTCCGGTGGGGGCACAGGGTCCCTGGGCCCAATTCCGAGCCCTGCGGGCCAGTTGGGGCAGCCTCCGGGCCCGGGCCACCAGCCGCCGCGGCGGCGACAGCCTCATCCCGGCACCCCCTGACCCGCCCGCGTACCCAGCCACGTCGCGACCGCCTGGGTGCGGCTGTTGCTGTGCAGCTTCGCGAAGATCCGGTTGATGTGGTTCTTCACCGTCTTCTCGCTGATGAAGCAGGCGGCGGCGATCTGCCGATTGCTCATGCCCACCGCGATCAGCTCCATCACCTCCACCTCCCTCCTGCTCAGCAGGTGCTCGCCAAGCCCCTTCCCAAGGGCCGGAGTTAGCCTCCGGAGTCCCGGGGACGACTGTCCCACATTCGGTTGCATCCGCGAAGCCTCTTCGTTCGGATTTAACGAAACGAACGGGTCCATGACACTTCCCGAGCCCCCCGCCGACGGCTCCGCCAGCGCCCGCGCCGCCGTCTCCGTGAACCGTGCGCGGCCCGCCGTGACATCCCGCACCGCGCCCACCAGTTGCTCCACCGTGAACTCGCCGTGCACCAGATAGCCGCCCGCGCCGAGCCGCAGCGCCTCCCGTACGGTCGCGCTCTCCCCGCTGTACGTCAGCATCAGCACCGGCGCCACCCGCACCAGGCGGGGCAGGGCCGTCAGTCCGTCCACACCCGGCATACGCACATCGAGCAGGACCACGTCCGGCCGATGCCGTACCGCCGCCTCGTACGCCGCACCCCCGTCCGCCGCCTCCGCCACGACCTCCATACCGTCGCGGCCGCACAGCAGCGCGGTGAGCCCGGCCCGTACGACCGGGTTGTCGTCCGCCACCACCACCCGCATGCCGGGTCCCCTCCTGTTCAACGTCACACCCTCAGCGCCGTCAGCGGCAGGTCCACCCGGACCTCCGTACCCCTGACCGCCTCGCCCCGGCCGATACGGATCCGCGCGCCCAGGCCCGCCGCCCGCTCGACCATCCCGACCACCCCGAAGTGGCCCGCCCGCCTCAACCCTTCGAGGGTCGTGCCGGGCGGCAAGCCGCGCCCGTCGTCGTACACGCTGATCCGGAACAGATCGCCGACCACCCCCGCCGACACGTCGACCCGGGACGGACCCGCGTGGCGATGGGCGTTCTCCAGGGCCTCTGCCGTGATCGTGAGGAGCTGGCGCGCGATCGGGTGCGGTACGGGCGGCAGGGCCGGGGAGCCGTCGAGCGCCTGATAGGTGAACCAGATGTCCCCACTTCGGAGTGCGAACTCCCTTACTCGTGAGGCCAGTTCACGCATGACGTCGATGCCACCGCCCTCGTCCTCCTCCCGCCGCAGATCCGCCAGCAGCTCCCGCGACTCCGCCGCCGCCCGGCGGGCCGAGCGGGCCACCAGCAGGGCGCGGCGGCGGACCGCCGACGGATCCTCGGCCGAAGCCGCCGCCAGGCCCTCGGCCGCCAGCGCCACACCGTGCAGCGTCTTTGCGACCGAGTCGTGCAACTCCCTTGCCAGGTATGCCCGTTCCTCTTCCACCGCCAGGCGCTCTCGCGTACGGGCCAGGGCCCGGGACGCCTCGCCGAATCTCAGCAGCAGGCCGCCGAGCCCCACACCCGCCGCCCCGGACAGCACGCAGAAGCCCGGCAGCAGGAGCGAGGACGGCACCGCCTCGTGATAGCGCCGCTCGGCCATGTACGCGAGCGCCAGGATCACGCACTGGAGCCCGGCGAAGACCCCCGCGCCCCGCCACCCGTACACCAGACCGGCCAGGAGCGGGGTGCAGACCACCACGTACGCGAGGGTCGAGTCGGGTGTCGCCGTGAACAGCAGCAGCGCGCCGAAGACCGTGTCCACGGCGAGCAGGGACGGGTGGCGCAGGAGGAGCGGGCCGAAGCGTTCCCAGTCGCGGTAGAGCGCGTACGAGCCCATGAAGGTGATCAGGACCGCCCCGGACACCAGCCACGTCGGACCCCCCGCCGCCGTGTTGGTCAGGGCGAAGGGGGTCGCCAGACCTATCATCGCCAGGCGGAACAGGAACACCTGTCTGCACAGTGCCTGTAAGGCGTTGAGCTGGAGGGACACCTCGGGCGCCGGACTCTCGGACATGTCACTTCCCCGTCAGTGAGCCGAGATCCGCGTCCGACCCGAGCAGCATCGCCGACGCCATGAGGATCATGGTGGCGGGCACCATGAAGGTGGTGACCATCAGCGTCGCCTTCGGCACCGCCTTCGCGGCCTTGCGGCGGGCGTTCTGGGCGTCGGTGCGGCGCATGTCGGTGGCGATCGCTATCAACGTGTCGACGATGGGCGCGCCCAGCTCCTCGCCCTGCTGGAGTGCGGTGACGAACATGGCGACCTGCTCGGAGTCGTTGCGTCGGCGCAGGTCGTCGAAGGCCTGGCGGCGGCTCACGCCCATGTCCATCTGGCGCAGGGCGATGCGTACTTCGTCGGCCCACGGGCCCTCGTACTTCTCGGCGACCCGCTCCAGCGCCTGGCGGAAGCCGAGTCCGGCCGAGACGACGACGGCGAGGACGTCGAGGAAGTCCGGCAGGGTGCGCTCGATGTCGTCGCGGCGCTGGCGTACGGCGACCCAGATGCCGACCTCGACCCAGTAGTACGCGAACGCGAGCATCAGCACGGCCAGGAGGTAGTTGCCGCCGGTCAGCATCACCACCGCGCCGACCGCGCCCAGCGCCCCGTACACCGCGCGCCGGGCCGCGTACCGGTCGATGGTCAGGCCCCCGGGGTTGCCCGCCATGTCGATCCTGCGGCGCTTGTCGTTGACCCGCTTGGGGCCCATCAGACGCAGCACGAACGGCGCGTAGCGGATGCCGAGGCGGTCGACGGCGCCGCCGGTCCTGGTGGTGCGGGTGGCGCCGACCTCCAGGGCGAGCCGCAGGTCGGTGGGGAGCTTGGTCTCGGCGCGGTACATCCGTACGCCCTGGAAGGCGCCCAGGACGCTGAGCGCCAGGACCAGTCCGAGGATCAGTTCCATGCCCCACTCCACCTGTACGTGTCCGACTCCATGCCCGGTTCCTCCGTGGTCCTCAGACGTCGATCTTCGAGATACGGCGGATCGCCACGAAGCCGAGGGCGTACAGGCCGAGGGCGACCACCACGGCGGCCTGGCCGAGGAACGTGCCGGTCATCTTGGCGAGCGAGCCCGGCGCGATCTGGTTGACCAGCAGCATCGCGCCGACCCCGATCGCCGGGACCGCGTACGCCGTGGTGTTCACCTGGGACAGCTGGGTGCGCACCTCGCGGCGGGTCTCCTTGCGCTCCTCCAGGGTGGTGGTGAGGTTGCGCAGCGAGTTGACGACCGCGCCGCCCGCCCGGTTGGAGAGGATCAACGTCGAGACCAGGACCACCAGTTCGCGCGATGGCAGCCTTCGTGCCAGCTCGTCGAGTGCGTCGTCCAGCGTGCGGCCCACCGCCAACTGGTCGGCCACCGCCTTGAGTTCGTCGCCCGCCGGGGCCTCCAGCTCGTCCGCCGCCATCGCGATCGCGGTGCGCAGGGCGAGTCCGGCCTGGGTGGCGTTGGCGATCACGCGGGAGATCTCGGGGAGCTGGTTGATGAACGCCTCGGTGCGGCGGGTGCGCTGCCAGGTGAGGAAGGTATTGGCCGCCCACAGGCCCGCGAGGGCGGCGAGCGGGCCGAAGAAGGAGGCGAGCACGGAGGCCGCCACCACCCACAGGCCCACCACGGCGGCGAGTACGTAGACGGCGTACTCGCCGGGCGTCACGTTCAGGCCGGTCACCGCGAGCTTGCGCTCGATGCGCTTGCCGAGGTCGGTGCGGCGCAGCCTGCGGTCGATCCCGGCGAACCGGCGGTGGCGCCCGGCGGGCGACGCTTCGCCCGCCGCGGAGAGCCGTTCGACCAGGGCGCGGCGCTGGGCGCGGCCCGTGGCGTACGCGTGCGTGCCGGCGGCGGCCGCCGCGCAGGCGAGCAGCGTGACCCCGATCGTCAGCTGGGCGAGTCCGTCCATGGCGCTGCTTACCTTGCCTCTCGGGTGGCGAGCTGTTCGTCGAAGGACGCGATGCCGAACGCCGGCGGGACGGGCTGCCCGGCGAGGTAGAGGCGGTCGGCGACGCGGCGCGGGACCGGGAAGTACTGGAACTCGCCGTGCACGCGCCCGTCGGCGCCCATCGGGAGGGCGGCGAACCGGGCGACGGTGGCGAGCCGGTAGGGGTCGCGGCCGTGCGAGTCGAGCAGGGCGATCTCGGTGACCCGGCGGGAGCCGTCGGCGTGCCGGGTGAGCTGGACCAGGACGTCGACGGCCGAGTTGATCTGGTCGTGCAGCGCCTCGAACGGGATCTTGATCTCGGACATGGAGGCGAGGGTCTGGAGGCGCATCAGGGCGTCCTCGGCGCTGTTGGCGTGGACGGTGGCGAGCGAGCCGTCGTGGCCGGTGGACATCGCCTGGAGCATGTCGAGTGATTCACCGCCGCGCACCTCGCCGACGACGATCCGGTCGGGGCGCATGCGCAGCGAGTTGCGGACGAGGTCACGGATCGAGATGTGTCCCTTGCCCTCGACGTTGGCCGGGCGGGCCTCCAGGCGGATCACATGGGACTGCTGGAGCTGGAGCTCGGCGGAGTCCTCGATGGTGATGATCCGCTCGTGCTCGGGGATCAGCCCCGACAGGGCGTTGAGCAGGGTCGTCTTGCCGGTGCCGGTGGCGCCCGAGACGATCACGTTGAACTTGGCCTGGATGAGCCCGGCGAGCAGCAGCAGCATGTGCTGGTCGAGCGAGCCGAAGCCGATCAGCTCGGGCAGCGTGAAGGAGCGCGGGAAGCGGCGGATGGTGAGGGTGGCGCCGGTCAGCGAGAGCGGCGGGATGATCACGTTGACGCGCTCGCCGGACGGCAGCCGCGCGTCCACCATCGGGTTGGACTCGTCGACCCGGCGGTTGACGGTCGACACGATCCGCTCGATGGTCTGCATCAGCTGCTCGTGCGAGGCGAACCGCATCGGCAGCCGCTCGACCCGGCCGCCGCGCTCGACATAGATGTGGTCCGGGCCGTTGACCATGATCTCGGTGACGGAGGCGTCTTCGAGGAGCGGTTCCAGTACGCCGAGGCCCAGCGCCTCGTCGACGACCCGGCGGATCAGCTGGGCCCGCTCGCCGGTGGACAGGACCGGGCCCTCGCGGCTGAGGATGTGGCCCAGCACGCGTTCGAGCCGCGCCCGGCGCTCGGCGGCCGCCAGCGACGACATCTCCGCGAGGTCGATCTCCTCCAGGAGCTTGCCCCGGTAGGTGGCGACGAGATGGGCGTCGCCCTCGCTCCCCCGGGTCTCCTCGGGGGCGGTGATACGGGCCCGCAGGCTCATCTGGCGTGCCTCCTCGGTCAGTTCCGGTCGTCGCAGGGCATGGTGGCGGTCTTGGTGATCGGGCCGAAGTGGCCGACGAGGAAGACGGACGGAACGGGGACGGTGACCTTGGCCGTCACCGTCGCGCCGGGGCAGCCCGCCGCGCTGATGTCGCTGTCCTTGCCGACCCAGCCGCTCATGGCCGCCCTCGCCGCCTGTACGTATCCGTCGGCGCGGTCCTTCTGCGCGGCGGTCCGCGCGGCCGCCCGGGCCGCCGTGCCCGCCTGCTGGGCCGCGTACGCCGCGATGCCCAGCTGTACGCCCGCGAGCGCGACCAGCAGGAGCAACGGCAGGAAGCCGAGGTACTCGACGGCGGCGGCGCCCCGGTCGCCCCGGGCGCGACGGCTTTCGCGCGGGCCGCGCCTCACGGCGTCTCCTCCCTGGCCGCCCCGGCGTGCCCGTGCACCGTGAACCCGAAGTTCAGCGCGCCCGGGAACAGCACCGGCACCTTCAGCCCGACGGTCGCCGTGAAGACGGCGGGGTCACCGCCCCCGGAGCAGTCGGTGTCGGCGCTCCACCCGTCCGGCACGGCCTTCGCCACCGCCGCCGCGCACGCGCCCGGCCCCCCGCCCTTCGCCGCCCCGGCCCGCGCGCCCTCGTCCGCGACGTTGCCCGCGACCGTGAACGTGTAGCCGGTGAGCACCAGTTGCCAGATGGCGGCGAGGGTGACCAGGATGATCGGCACCATCCCGGTGAACTCGACGACGACCTGACCCCGGTCCCGTTCGGCCCGCGCCAGGAAGCCGGGCATCCCCAGGCCCCGCGACCGTATGCCCCTCATCCGTGCGCCCGCCGCCGCAGTACCAGGGCTCCCCGCCCGCTCTTGTCCGCAGCGGCCGCCGACGCCTTCACCAGGCCAAGCTCCCCCGCCAGCGTCCACAACGCCTGCTTCACCGTGGACTTGGCCTCCAGGTCGTGCAGCCGCCCGGAGTCGACGACGGCCTGGAGCTCCTTGAAGTTGGCGGGGACGGACGTCCGGGTGATCCGGGTGCCGGTGACCTTCTGGACCAGGGCAGGCTGGATCTCGGTGGTGCGCGTGTGCCGGTTGACCACCGTCGTCGTCTCCTCGGCCTTGCGGATCTGGAGCCGGTCCCACATCCGTACGATCCGCTTCGCCGCGCGTACGGACACCACGTCCGGGGTGGTGACCAGGAGGGCGATGTCCGCCATCTCCACGGCGGCGGCGTTCGCGCCGTTCATCTGGGTGCCGCAGTCGGCGATCACCACGTCGTGGCGGTTGCGCAGCGCGGAGAGGATCTGGCGGGCCGCGCGGTCGGTGACCTCCTCGGCCCGTTCGCCGTCGGCCGGGGCGAGCAGCAGGGCGACGCCGCTGGGGTGGGTGAACAGGGCGTCCTGGAGGACCCGGGGCGAGATGTCGGTGATCGCGGCGAGGTCGGCGACGGAACGGCGGAACTGCACGTCGAGGTAGGAGGCCACGTCCCCGGCCTGGAGGTCCATGTCGACCAGGGCCGTACTGTGCCCCGACGCCCGTGCCGCGAGGGCGAGTTGGACGGCGGTGACCGTCGTGCCGACCCCACCCTTGGCGCCGGTGACCGTCACGACCGTACCGCCGGGGCCGCTGAGCACTTCGCCCGTGCCGCCCAGATGGCGGCGCACGCCCACCGACCACTGGGCCGCCACCTGCACCCGGCTGACCAGCTCCTCGTAGTGCAGCGGCAGGGTGACCAGGCCGCGCGCGCCGGAGTCCATGGCGGCGGCGAACAGGCCCGGGCCCGCGTCGGCGGTGATCAGGACGACGCCGACCGCCGGGAAGCGCAGCGCGACCTCGCGGACCAGGTCGAGCGCCGGGACCGGCCCGATGCGCTCGTGCACCAGGACGACCTCGGGCAGTTCGTCCAGCGACTCCCCCGCGAGCCGGGCGAGGGTGTCCAGGAGCTGGGTGGAGTCGCCGACGGGCATCGCGGGCTCGGCGTCCGGGAGCTGGCTGAGCAGGGTGGTGACGGACCGGGCGGCGTCGGCGTCGCCGACGGCCGGGAGGATCCTGGTGGTCATCCGCTACCTCACTGGTCCTTTTCGAGGCGGTACGTACGGTCGCCCGGCCGGACCGAGGAGTCGCTGCCGGGCGCCACCAGCGCGAGCCGCACATGCTGGGCGAAGGACTCCGCGTACGCGACGCGCTGGGCGTCGAGGGTGTTCAGGGCGAAGGTGATCGGGACCGCCTCGGTGCTCTTGTTCCGGTCGTCGCGGTTGGCGTCGATCGGGGTGAGCTTGCCGACGTCGAGGACTTTGGCGCCGGAGACGATGATCTTCGACTGGGGCGTGTCACCCTGCTTCCCCGCCGCGAAGGTGGCGAAGATGTTCACCGCCGAGCCCGGCTGGATCTTGCCCGCCACCCCGGTGGCCGCGTCGATCATGATCGCGATCTCCTGTTCGCCCGGCTGGAGTTGCGGACGTTTGACGATCATGTCGGACTGGAGGAGCGAACCGGCCTTGAGCTGGGTGACGGCGATCTTCCCGTCGATCGCGGAGAGATCGGTGACCGCGTTCCCCGAGAGCCACTTCTTGGGCATCTTGGTCTGCTCGAACTGGCTCTCCTCCAGCTTCGTATAGGGCGCCACATCGGACTTCACCCGGTACGCCGTCACCTCGGGGCCGACCTTCGCGTTCGCGTCGTCGACCACCGAGATGACCCCGCCGAGCGCGCCGATGGCGCACAGGACCGAGACCAGGAGAAGGATGACGCCACGGCGCTGACGGGAGTTCATTGACCGTACGACCTCGTTCGATGACGTGGGACTTGGCGGACAAGGGCCATCCGGCTAGCGCGCGCTGCCCCCGGCGGGCAGCCGGAGTTCGGGGGCCGGGACCGGGGACGAGCAGAACCCGCAGCGGTCACCGATGAGTTCCATGCCGCACCACCGGCACGACTCCCGCCGTACGGAGGCGACCAGCTGGTAGAGCACGGAGAGGTCGGGCAGATACGCGGCGAACTCGGTGAGCTTCGAAGTACCCCACCAACCGGGCGAGTACACGGGCAGCGCGCACCGCTCGACACCCCCGACCTGCCAGCGCGCGGCGAGCGTCGCGGTGACCCAGTCGGCGGGCGCGGGGTTGCCCGCCGCCAGCAGATGGCAGGCGTAGTCGGGCCCTTCGAGCTCGCCCGTACCCACTCTGACCAGCTGCGGAGTCGGATGCGCGAGCACCGCGAACTGACTGCCGGGCAACCAGGACTTGGCGTGCGCCTTGAGGCCGACCGGGACCCGGTCGAGCTTGGTGACCGAGCCGAGCACCGCGCCCGCGTGCACATAGTGCGCGAGCAGCCGGGCGGCCGAGGCGAGCACACCGGGGCTGAAGTCGCAGACCGAGAGCTGGCGCAACTGGCGTACGAGCACGGCGAGGCCGAGCGGCGGCAGCGCGGAGCCGATCAGCGTGATCCGGTCGCTCTCCAGGAGCGAGCGGACGGTGTGCAGGCGCTGTTCATGGGCGGGCGGAAGGGACTGCGGATACAGGACGATCACGTAACCGTGCTGGTCGAGCAGCCGGTTCATGTCGGCGAGCGCCGCGTCCAGCGGCTGCGCCTCGGGTGCCTGGAGCAGCGCCGCGAGCGGGGTCTGCGGATCGGTCGGCGGCAGCACCAGGTCCGGGCTGGTGACGGCTATCGCAGTTGGCACATCAAGTCCCCCCGCTCACTCCGGTCTTCGGCCGGGTCCGGTCCCCACGGGCGCGTTCGATCACTGCTGTTCCCTGCTGCAACAGCACTGTATCCACGACATAGCTGCGGGTGAACAGTCTTCTCGTTTCTGTGATGCCCCGAGTGCCGCCAGAGGTCTTGACAACCGGATTGGTCTGGACCAACTTGTACCAGCAGCGGCGCGCGCCCACTCCCCACCGACCTCCCCACTCCCCCACCGGAGGCAGCACGTGAAACGAGCAAGCGGCAGAATCGGCCTGGCCGTGGCCGCCGCCGGCGCCCTGTCCATAGCCGGGCTCACCGGCACCGCACACGCCGCCGATGTCAACAACGCCCAGAACGCGGGCTTCGAGTCGGGTCTTGCGGGCTGGAGTTGTACGGCCGGGAGCGGCGCCACCGTCTCCTCGCCGGTGCACACCGGGGCCGCCGCCCTCAAAGCGACTCCGTCCAACTCCGACACCGGCCAGTGCACCCAGACCGTCGCCGTGAAGCCCAACTCGACGTACACGTTGAGCACCTGGGTGCAGGGCAGTTACGTCTACCTCGGCGCCACGGGGACGGGTACCAGCGACGTCTCCACCTGGACGCCCGGCACCGGCGGCGGCTGGGGCCAGCTGTCGACGACCTTCACCACCGGCTCCTCGACGACCTCGGTGCAGATCTACACGCACGGGTGGTACGGCCAGCCCGCCTACTACGCCGACGACATCTCGGTCTTCGGCCCCGACGGCGGAGGCAGCGGCACCCCTTCCCCCACGATCCCGGCGGCCCCGACGGGCCTCACGGCGGGCACGGCGACTTCGTCGTCCGTGGACCTGACCTGGGGCGCGGTCTCCAACGCGACCGGCTACAACATCTACCGCGACGGTACGAAGGTGCAGTCCACCAGCGGCAGTTCGGCGACCGTGACCGGGCTGAGCGCGTCCACCTCGTACCAGTTCCAGGTGACCGCGACCAACGCGGCGGGTGAGTCGCCGAAGTCGGCGGCGGTGAGCGCCACGACCTCCGCGACCGGCAACCCGGGCGGCGGCACGACCGTGCCCAAGCACGCGGTGACCGGGTACTGGCAGAACTTCAACAATGGCGCGACCGTGCAGAAGATCAGCGATGTGCCGTCGAACTACGACATCATCGCGGTCGCCTTCGCCGACGCGACCGGCACCCCGGGCGCGGTGACCTTCAGCCTCGACAGCAATGGCCTGGGCGGCTACACCGTCGACCAGTTCAAGGCGGACATCGCCGCCAAGCACGCGGCCGGAAAGGCGGTCGTCATCTCCATCGGCGGCCAGAACGGCACGGTGTCGATCAACGACTCCACGTCGGCGGCGAACTTCGCGAACTCGGTCTACTCGCTGATGCAGACGTACGGCTTCGACGGCGTCGACATCGACCTGGAGAACGGCCTCAACTCCACGTACATGACGCAGGCGTTGAAGTCGTTGTCGTCGAAGGCGGGCAGCAAGCTGGTCATCACGATGGCGCCGCAGACCATCGACATGCAGTCGACGTCGGGCGAGTACTTCAAGACGGCGCTCAACATCAAGGACATCCTGACCGTCGTCAACATGCAGTACTACAACAGCGGTTCGATGAACGGCTGCGACGGAAACGTCTACTCACAGGGCACGGTCGACTTCCTGACCGCACTCGCGTGCATCCAGCTCCAGGGCGGCCTCGACCCGTCCCAGGTGGGCCTCGGCCTGCCGGCCTCGACGAGCGGCGCGGGCAGCGGCTATGTCTCCCCGTCGGTGGTGAACGCGGCGCTCGACTGCCTCACCCAGGGCACCAACTGCGGCTCGTTCAAGCCCTCGCGGACGTATCCGGGTCTGCGCGGCGCGATGACCTGGTCGACCAACTGGGACGCCAAGTCGGGCAACGCCTGGTCGAACGCGGTGGGGCCGCACGTCCACGCGCTGCCGTAAGCCGGAGCGACCTCCCCGCACCCCGTCGCCGGGGCGCGGGGAGAAGTCGCGTTACGGCTTGGGCAGGGTGCAGCCCGGGCGGCTGAGGTCGAACTTGTTGCCGGCGCCTATGCACGGCACGATGATGTACGTCTCCTCGGCGTAATTGATCTTGTAGTGGACGGTGACGTTGCCGTTCTCGTCCACCTCGCACGGGTTGTTCTCCGTGCAGCTCTCGCCGTCCTCGTTGCCGGTGTTGTTCACCGCGACGACCTTGCCGGTGGCCGTGTCGATGACCGGGGAGCCCGAGGTGCCGCCGATGGTCTGGCAGGCGGGGGTGTAACGGACCGAGTCCTTCCAGGTCCAGTCGCCCTCCTTGAGGCGGTAGACGAACCCGTCGACGTTGCAGCTGTACGTCCGCTTCCAGTATCCCGAGACCACCTTGATGGCGGTGCCCGCCGTCGGGTGCGCGTCGTTCAGCGTGAGCGCGCTGATCCCGTACCGGCTCTGGATCTGGGCGTACGTGGTGTTCAGCTGGTAGACCGAGATGTCGGTGTCGGTCATCGTCGCGTACGCCACCTTGCTGGCGCGCAGCGTGGCGACCCTGCCCGCCGAGCCGTTGAGCAGCGAGAACGTACGGGACGAGGCCTGGTCGGTGATGACCTCGCCCGGCCCCGGGAAGCCGGTCTCCAGGCAGTGGCCGTTGGAGAGGATCAGGGCGGGGTCGTTCGGCTGGGAGCTGGGGGTGCGGATCAGCGAGCCGGAGCAGTTGCTGAGCGCGACGGTGCCGGCGAAGTCGACCGCCTTGACGGCGGGGGCGGGCTTGCCGGCTTTCGCGGTGGCCGTGCTGTCCGCGGGCTGCATCGCCAGGGCCGGGGCGGCGCCGGCTCCCACCAGGGTGAGGGAGAGCAGCGCGCCGACGAGAGGCTTGTTCATGTGGGGGTTCCCCTCTGCGGGATCCAGGAGTGGGTTCCTGGATTTGTCATGCGCATTGTTGAGTGCGCCAACCCCCTTGGGCAACGGGTGAGTTCAGGCCGGGGCGGTCAGTTGCGGGTGGGGTGGGTGGGGCGCGCGGGTGGCGCGGTGGGGAGGTCGCACGGCCCGCATGACACAAAGCACCTGGTCGGCGCACCACACAGGGCGCCGCCACCACAGGGGCATCCAGTACGCCCGTACGGCCCACGGGGACCCTCCGTACGCCACTTTTCGGCCACCGCACCGAGCACGATGAGTGCGCTCAGCCGCAGCACCACAGCTACGTCGACATGAACACCCCCACCTCCGGACCCCACCAGGAGCATTCATGCGACTCCCCAGAGAAGGCCGACGCCGCACGCACGCAAGGACCACGCGGACGGCGGGTCTGGCAGCCCTGCTGGCCCTGGCGCTGGCGGCCCCGGTGACGGCGAGAGCCACCGTGTCTCCCCCTGGGGGTGACGAGACGACGACCCAGTACGAGATCCCCGGCCCGTCCACCCCCGCCGCGCGCACGGTGATCGCCGCGACCGGGGTGTCGATCGACGAGGTGCGCGAGCACGCGGTGGTGGTGAGCGCGGACGCGACCGAGGCGAAGAGGCTGCGCACGCTGGGCTACAAGCTCAAGGCGTTGCCCGGCCCGCCGTCCCGTACGAACGGCCTGAAGGCCAAACCGTTCGACTTCCCTCCCGCGGACTCCGGCTACCACACCTACGCGGAGATGACGGCGGAGATCGACCAGCGGATCGCCCAGTACCCCTCGATCATGAGCAAGCGCGTGATCGGGAAGTCGTACGAGGGGCGGGACATCGTCGCGATCAAGATCAGCGACAACGTGACGACGGACAAGGACGTGCCGGAGGTGCTGCTCACCTTCCACCAGCACGCGCGTGAGCATCTGACGGTGGAGATGGCGCTGTATCTGCTGCGGGAATTCGGCGCGGGGTACGGAAAGGACGCGCGGATCACCGCCATGGTGAACAGCCGCGAGATCTGGATCGTGCCGGATCTGAACCCGGACGGCGGCGAGTACGACATCGCGACGGGCCGGTACCGCAGCTGGCGCAAGAACCGCCAGCCCAGTGGGAGTTCGCTCTCGGTCGGCACGGACCTGAACCGCAACTGGAACTACAAGTGGGGCTGCTGCGGCGGCTCTTCGGGCAGCAAGGGTACGGAGACGTATCGGGGTTCGGCGCCGGAGTCGTCCCCCGAGGTGAAGGTGGTCGCCGACTTCGCCCGCAGCCGGGTGATCAACGGCAAGCAGCAGATCAAGGCGG
The DNA here is from genome assembly GCF_014596475.1 of Streptomyces sp. CBMA152. Taxonomy (GTDB): domain Bacteria; phylum Actinomycetota; class Actinomycetes; order Streptomycetales; family Streptomycetaceae; genus Streptomyces. The sequence goes on from NZ_MECJ01000028.1 coordinate 249,238, forward strand.
GCATCGACTTCCACACGTACGGCGAGCTGGTGATGTGGCCGTTCGGCTGGACGTACAACGCCACGGCACCGGGCCTCACCCAGGACGACCACGCCGCGTACGCGGCGGTAGGCGCCAAGATGGCCGCGAGCAACGGCTACACGCCGGAGCAGTCCAGCGACCTGTACCTCACGGACGGCACGATCGACGACTACCTCTGGGGCACCCAGAAGATCTTCGACTTCACGTTCGAGATGTACCCGGGTGATTCGGGAGCGGGGGGTGGCTTCTATCCCCCGGACAAGGTGATCGACCGGGAGACGTCCCGGAACCGGGATGCGGTGTTGCAGCTGCTGGAGAATTCCGACTGCATGTACCGGTCCATCGGGAAGGCGTCGCGGTACTGCGCGGGGAGCTGACGGCTGGGCGGCTTAGGGTCTCGGGGCACGCCCCGGGCCCCCTTTGCCGCGCCGCGCGCCACCTCAAGTAATGGCTGAACAGGCCCTCTTGACGAGTTCTAGCAAGCACGCAACGCTCGTGCAACCGAGCGCAATCGCACCGACACCGGGAGCGGCCATGAAGCTTCGGTTTCTTGGGATCATCCCCAACACACCTGACACGGACTCGCCGACCATATGGCTGGACGAGGACACAGGGGACCTGCTGATCCAGTCGTACAAGGCGACCAAGGAGGAGGTGAAGGGGTGTCAGGAGGTCGGCTCAATCCCCGGACACTCCACAGACGTCCCAGATCACGAGACGATCATCAGGCTTCCTAAGGTCATGCTCCAGTACATCCCGCACCCCGGCAGTGAGTAGCGCATATGACGACACCGGTACAAGAGGCCCTGGCGCAGGCGCAGCATTCGGCCGTGCATTTGGAGATGCGCGATGCCTACGAGCCCAACGACCCCGAGTTCATCGCGTGGCAGCGCGGCAAACGTCTCGACCCTGCCGACCGGTCGTCGTGGTGGCGTCCATTCATGGACGTGGTGGCCGAGACAACGGCGCGCGGAGTCGTGATGAGGCGTGCCCGGATCGTCTCCGAGCCGGTGACGGACTACATCAAGTACGAGTACGACGTGACGTTCCCGAACGTCGCGGCGGGCGAGCTGGTCCGCTGGCTACCCCGGCGTAAGGCCGCCGACATCGCGCTCCCCGGCACCGACCTGTGGATGTTCGACGGCACGTCCGTACTGTTCACGTACTTCTCCGGGATCGGTGAGGTGGTCGACCGGGAATGGCGCTCCGATCCGGCCACGGTGGCACTGGTGAGTTCGGCGTTCGAAACGGTCTGGGAACGAGCGACGCCACACGAGGAGTACAAGCCGGTCTGACCGGTCCGCGCCATGCCCCAATCAGGATCGTCAAGCGTTCAAGCCGCCCGGCAAGTCCTCGCTGATCGTCTCCGGGAGATGTGCCGGGACGCCGGGCTGGACGGCAAGCGACTCGCCGAAGCATGCGGGTGGCATCCGTCCAAGGTGTCCCGGATCTCGACCGCGAGGACTTCGCCGTCCGCCGACGACATCCGCGCTTGGTGTCGGGCATGCGGCAGGGAGGATCGAACGGACGACCTGATCGCTTCGCTCCAAGCCGTCGAGGGCATGTGGGTGGAGTGGCGGCGGATGGAACGTACGGGGCTGCGGCGCGCCCAGGAGGCGCGTTTGCCGCTGTATGAGAGAACGCGCTGGTTCCGCTCGTACTCGTCATGGCTCGTACCCGGACTTCTCCAGACGTACGGGTACACCGAGGACGTATTGCGTGCCGTACAGCGAAGACGCGTCGAGGTGGACGACGTGGCCGACGCGGTGGCCGTACGGATGGAACGCCAGCGCATGCTGTACGAGGGGCAGCGCCGCTTCGCGTTCCTCGTCGAGGAGTCGGTGCTGAGCAACGGGCTCGGCAGCGCCGACACCCAGCGCGAGCAGCTTGAGCACCTGCTCACGGTCGGGGCGCTGGCCAACGTCAGCCTGAGCGTGGTGCCCACGCGCCTCGGCCGGTCCCGGATGCCGGTGGAGGGCTTCTGGATCTACGACAAAGCACAGGTCAACGTCGAGCTGGTCTCCGGCTACCTCACGCTCACCCAGCCCACCGAGGTGGCCGCGTACGCCGACACGTTCGCCGGGCTGTCCGACATCGCGGTCTACGGCGCGAAGGCCCGCGCACTGATCACCGCAGCGATGGACGCGCTGCGGTGATCGCCTCGCAATCGCGTGCAATCTGCTGCGAGTTGAGACTCGGCCGTCCCTAGCGTGGTGGTCATCGGACGACACAACGGAAACGGCGACACGGCGATGACCACCTCACCCACGCACCCCCGACCGGCGGTTGAACTGACCGGGTTCGTCGACAACTACCTGTACGGGTGCCTGCCCGCAGCCGGGTGCGGCGTGTGTACCGTCCTCGTGAAGGAGCTGGAGGCGGCACGCCAGGCCAAGGACCACGGCACGGCGTACGACAGCGCGGCCGAGATCAGGAACCACCCGCACCCTGCGCCCCGCATCCGAACGCGCTAGAGACTGTCTCGCCGGGACGGGAAGGGGAATCACTCAGCCCGCGAGCCAAGCGGGGTGCAGGGGCCGCAGGCCCCGCCAGGGGTGCTAGGGGCGGAGCCCCCGCCTCGGGGGGATGGGGGCGTTGCCCCCGGGAGCCCCACCTCAACCCGCCCCCACCCCCGGAGGCCACGCGGCGGAGCCGCAAATGTCACAGTGGGAAGGGGCGGGGTGGGGGCTAGATCAGCAGGCTCAGTACCCCCGTCACCCCGAACCCCGTCACCGACAGCACCGTCTCCAGCACCGTCCACGACTTCAGCGTGTCCCGCTCAGTGATCCCGAAGTACTTCGCCACCATCCAGAAGCCGCCGTCGTTGACGTGGGACGCGAAGATCGAGCCTGCTGAGATGGCCATGATGATCAGGGCGAGGTGGGCCTGGGAGTAGGACGCGCCATCTACCAGGGGGACCACTATGCCCGCCGTCGTCACGATCGCCACCGTCGCCGAACCCTGGGCCACCCGCAGGACCACCGCGATCAGCCACGCCAGGACGACGATCGGGAGGCCGACGTCGTTGAACGTCTTCGCCAGCGCGTCCGCGATCCCGCTCGCCTTCAGGACCGCCCCGAAGACCCCTCCCGCGCCCACCACCAGCAAGATGTTGCCCACCGGCTTGAGCGATGACGTGGACACCGTTTCCAGGGACTTGCGGGACCAGCCCCGCCTCAGACCCAGCAAGTAGTACGCCAGCAGCAGCGCGATCGTCAGCGCCACGAACGGGTTGCCGAAGAACTCGACCACCGAGCGGAAGGTGGATGGGGAGAGGGCTATCGAGCCGAACGTTGCCGCCAGGATCAGGATCAGGGGCGTGCCGATGATCGTCAGGACCGTGGTCAGCGCCACCGGCTGCTCCTGGGGGGTCACCCCCGCCGCCCGCTGCTCCGCCGCCACCGCCGCCTTCGCCTCATCGGCCGCCTCCACCATGTCCTGGGGGACGTCCACGAAGATGCGCTTGCCGATCCACGCGGCGTACGCCCACGCGGCGAGTACCGACGGGATGCCGACCAGCGCGCCCATCAGGATGACCCAGCCCAGCGAGACGTGGAAGAGTCCGGCCGCCGCCACGGGACCCGGGTGCGGGGGCAGGAACGCGTGCGTCATCGACAGGCCTGCCAGGAGTGGCATGGCGTACAGCAGAATCGACTTGCCGGAGCGCTTCGCTGCCGCGTACACGATCGGTGCCAGGACGAAGATGCCCACGTCGAAGAAGACCGGGATGCCGAAGATCAGGCCGGTCAGGCCCATCGCCAGGGGGGCACGGCGTTCACCGAACAAGCTCAGCAGGCGCGCGCTCAACACCTCCGCCCCGCCGCTCACTTCGAGAATCGCGCCCAGCATCGTCCCGAGCCCGATGATGATCGCCACGTGCCCGAGGATGCCGCCCATGCCCGCCTCGATCGTCGAGACCGCGGCGGACTTCTGCACCGTGCCGAACAACTCCGTCACCGACAGGCCCGCGCCCAGGCCTACGGCTATCGACACCGCCAGGAGCGCCACGAACGGCTGGAGTCTGATCCTGATGATCAGGAACAGCAGCAGGGCTATGCCCAGCGTCGCCACCGTCAGCAGGCCCGTCGTGCCGCCGATGAGCGGAAGGATTCCGCCCGTGTGCGGTGGGGGTGCGGCAGGAGGCGCGGTGGTGAGCGGGAACGACATTCTGCAACTCCGGTGACTCGCAGGGGTGTTCCAGGGCGTGGGGGACCGCGGGGCGGCGACCCGGCGGTCCGGGACGCCGCTCCGTGCGGCCTGTCGAGATGTCGAACTAAGGGCATGGGGCGGTCAGTTGAGGGTCAGTTGTCCAGTACCGCGAGCGCGTCGATCTCGATCAGCACGCCCTTCGGCAGACCCACGTACACCGTCGTACGCGCCGACGCCGGGGCCTTCAGGGCCTGGTCCTCGAAGTACGCGTTGTAGATCTCGTTCATCTCCGCGAAGTGGGACACATCGGTGAGGTAGACGCGCATCATCATCACGTCGTCCCAGCTCGCGCCGCCCTCCTCCAGGATCGCCTTGACGTTGGCGAAGGTCTGGAGGGTCTGCTCGCGCAGGGTGGGCCCGGCGACCGTCGCGGGCTCGCCCTCGACCGCCGGCCGGAAGCCGACCTGTCCGGCGACCTGGAGGATGTTCCCCTTGCGCACGCCGTGGGAGAACTTCGCGGGCGGGGTGGTGTGGGTTGCGGGAGTGAGAGCGACCTTCTCGGTCATCGACGTGCTTCCTTCTTCTCGGGCTTGCCGGAGTACTCCCGGCTGATGGCTTCCGCAGTGCGGCGCACCTGCGGGAGGAGGCCGAGGAGTTCCTCGGCGGTGACGACGACGTTCGGGGCGGAGACGGACATCGCGGCGACGACGCGGCCGTCCGTGCCCGTCACGGGCGCGGCGACGCAGTTGATGGACTCCTCGTGGCCGCCGAGGTCAGTGGCCCAGCCCTGTTCACGTACGGTCGCGAGCTCCTTCAGGAACGCGGCGGCGTGCGGGGTCGAACGGGGCGTGTACATGGGGTAGTCGAGCTTGTCGGCGACCGTGCGGCGCTCAGGCTCGCGGAGGTCGGCGAGGAGCAGTTTGGCGACGGCGGCGACCGTGATCGCGACCGGCTTGCCGACCCGCGAGTACATCCGGACCGGGTACCTGCTCTCGACCTTGTCGATGTAGAGGACCTCGCCGTCCTCGTACACCGCGAGGTGCACGGTGTGTCCGACCTGTTCGTTGAGCGCGACGAGGTGGGGGTGCGCGATCTCCCGTACGTCCAGGTTCTCGACGGCCTCCTGGGCGAGGGCGAACAGGCGCGCGCCGAGGCGGTAGCGCTGGTCCTCCTGGCGGTATACGAGTCCGTGCTCGTGCAGGGTGCGGAGCAGACGCAGTGCGGTGGACTTGTGTACGCCGAGGTGGTCGGCGACCTGGCCGAGGTCGGCGGGGCCCTGGGCGAGGCGCGGCAGAATGCTCAGTGCACGGTCGACGGTCTGGCTCATGGCGTACGTACCTCCTGCTCGTCCCCCGTCCAGCCGGGGCCGAGTCGCAGTCTGCCCCAGGCTTCGTCGCTCAGAGCGGTGAGTTTTTCGGCGTGCGGGCGGGGTGGTGGGGGTGCGTGGTCGCCGGGGGCCGTGAGTACGGCTGCGGCCATGAGGTGGCCGTGGCGCGCCCGTTCCCTTGCGTTCAGCCCTCGCAGGGTGCCGTGGAGGAAGCCTGCTGCGAAGGCGTCGCCGGCGCCGGTGGGGGCGACGACGTGTACGCGGGGCGCCGGGACTTCGGTGACCTTTCCCCACCCCGCCCCTTCCCGAAAGCCTCCGGCGGATGTCGTTCGGCTGGCCGCCGGTGGGGGCTGGTCGCGCAGTTCCCCGCGCCCCTCAGCGGGCCCTTCGGGCCCCTCTAGGGGTGCGGGGAACTGCGCGCGCAACCCGGCACGGTCCGCAGGGCTCTCAAAAACCGTCACCCCCCGCTCGCCCCGCTTCACCACGACCACCCCCACCTCCGGCAACGCGGCCCGCACGGCCGAAGGCCCCCGCAACCCCCACGCCGACTCCGCCTCGTCCTCCCCCACGAACACCACATCCGCCCCCCGAGCCAACTCCAGCAACACCTCGGGACCAGCAGACCCCGAACCCCACAACCCCGCTCGGTAGTTCACGTCGAACGACACCAGCGGACGACCAGGTCGACGCACCAACAGCGAACGCATCAGCGACAAACAATCCGCAGACAACGCCGCCGTGATCCCCGACAGATGCAGCACCCGCCCCGCCCACACGTCACCCCACGGCACGTTCGCCGAAGACATCGCGGACGCGGCCGACCCCGCCCGGTAGTACGCCACCTCGTGCGACCCCGCCGAGCGGTCGTCGGCGGTGCGGAAGTACACGCCGGTCGGCCGCACCGCATCCCGCCGCACCCCCGACACATCCACCCTGTAAGCAGACACCGCCGAGACCACCGCGTCCCCGAAAGCGTCCGCCCCCACCCGGCTGACCCACTTCACCGCGTGCCCGGCCGCCGCAAGCGCGCACGCCACATTCGACTCGGCCCCGCCGACCCCCCGCTCGAAGGACGGCACCTCGGCGAGGCGCCCCGGCCGCGACGGCAGGAACGCGACCATGGACTCCCCGAGACAGACGACATCCACGTCCACCCGCGTACACACCTCCCAGCACCACCAGAGCGACCATTGACCCGACGTTGGCCCGGATGTTAGACAGCGGTCAGCGAGATACGCAATGACCGTTGCACACCGTGCAACGACATTCTCCGAGGAGGCTTCCATGGGGTTCCTGGCAGGACTGGCCGACGAGCGTGTGGACCACCGCTTCAAGGGGCTTCCGCCGGACGCCGACGGGCTGACCGTCGGTGAGCTCGCCGCCCAGCGCAGGAACCTTTTCACGGACGGCTTCACCACCCCCGTACTCGCCCTCTCCGCCGAGCGCCTGGAGCACAACCTCGCGCTGATGGAGCAGTACGCCACCCGTCACGGCCTCGCCTTCGCCCCGCACGGCAAGACGACCATGGCTCCCGAGCTCTTCGCCCGTCAGCTCGACCACGGCGCCTGGGGCATCACGCTCGCCGTGCCCCACCAGGTGCGCGTGGCGCGGCAGTTCGACGTCAAGCGGATCTTCCTCGCCAACCAGCTCGTCGACGCCCCCGCCCTGAAGTGGGTCGCCGGGGAGCTCGCCCGCGACCCTGACTTCCAGCTCATCTGTTACGTGGACTCCGTACGCGGCGTACAGCTCATGGACGCCGCCCTCACCGGAGCGGCCCGCCCCCTCGACGTCGTCGTCGAGCTCGGCGCGGGCGACGGGGCCCGTACCGGCGTACGCACCGAGGCCGACGCCGCCGCCGTCGCCGATGCGGTGGCAGCGACGCAGACCCTGCGCCTCGTAGGTGTCGCTGGATACGAGGGCGAGGTCCCGCAGGCCACCCCGGAAAAGGTGGACGTCTGGCTGCGGCGGCTCACCTCGCTCGCCGTCGAGTTCGACAAGGCGGGCCGCTTCTCCGGCTCCGGCCTGGACGAGATCGTGGTCAGCGCGGGCGGCAGCGCCTGGTTTGACACGGTCGCGGACGTCTTCGCCGAGCTGCCCGAACTCTCGCTCCCCGTACTGAAGTTGCTCCGCTCCGGCGCGTACGTCTCGCACGACGACGGCCACTACAAGCGCCTGACCCCCTTCAACCGCGTCCCCGGCGAAGGCGCCCTGCACCCCGCGTTCCGCCTGTGGGCGCAGGTCGTCTCCAAGCCCACCGCCGACCAGGCGTTCGTGAACGCGGGCAAGCGGGACGCGGCGTACGACCTGGATCTGCCCGAGGCGCAGGTCGTACGGGACGCGGTCAGCGGTGAAGTGCGGCCCGCCACCGGCATCACGGTCACCAAGCTCTCCGACCAGCACGCCTGGCTGGACACGGGACCGGACGCGGCGATCGAGGTCGGCGACTGGGTGGGCCTGGGCCTCTCCCACCCGTGCACCAGCTTCGACAAGTGGCAGATGATCCCCCTGGTGGAGGCGGACGGAACCGTCGTCGACTACATCCGTACGTACTTCTAAGCCAATGGACCTCGTCATCCGTGACGCGCGCGTGATCGACGGCAGCGGCGGGCCCTCCTACCGCGCCGACGTCGGCATCCAGGGCGGCCGTATCGCGGCCCTGCGCCGCCGGGGCGAGCCGAGACTGTCCGGCGTCCGCACCCTGGACGCCGGCGGGCTCGCCCTCGCGCCCGGCTTCATCGACATGCACGCCCACTCCGACCTCGCCCTGCTGCGCGACCCGGACCACAGCGCGAAGGCCGCGCAGGGCGTGACCCTTGAGGTCCTTGGCCAGGACGGACTCTCGTACGCGCCCGTCGACGACCGCACCCTCGCCGAGGTCCGCCGGACGGTCACCGGCTGGAACGGCGACGGCGGCGACATCGACTTCGACTGGCGGTCGGTCGGCGGATACCTGGACCGGCTCGACCGGGGCATCGCGGTCAACGCCGCGTACCTGGTCCCGCAGGGCACGGTCCGGATGTACGCGATCGGGTGGGAGGACCGCCCCGCCACGCCCCAAGAGCTCGACCGGATGCGGGAGTTGGTGGCCGAGGGGCTGGAGCAGGGTGCGGTGGGGATGTCGTCGGGGCTCACGTACACACCCGGCATGTACGCCCCCGACGCCGAGCTCGCCGAGCTCTGCAAGGTGGTGGCGCGGTACGGGGGCTACTACTGCCCGCATCACCGTTCGTACGGGGCCGGGGCGCTCGAAGCGTACGAGGAGATGGTCGCCCTCACCCGCGAGGCCGGGTGTGCGCTGCACCTGGCCCACGCCACCATGAACTTCGGCGTGAACAAGGGCCGCGCGGCCGAGCTGCTGACCCTGCTCGACGAGGCGCTGGCAGCCGGGGCCGACATCAGCCTCGACACATATCCGTACACCCCCGGCTGTACAACTCTCGTGGCGATGCTGCCCAGTTGGGCCAACGCGGGCGGCCCGGCGGCCGTTCTGGAGCGGCTGCGGGACGACGCCATGGCCGAGCGCATACGCCACCACCTCGAAGTCGTCGGCTCGGACGGCTGTCACGGGGTGCCGATCGAGTGGGACACCGTCGAGATCTCCGGCGTGAGCGATGCGGGTCTCGCCTCGTACGTGGGCCGTACGGTCGCCGAGTCGGCGCAGCTGCGCGGCGAGTCGCCGTGGGCCGTCGCCCGCCGTCTGCTCCTCGACGACGGGCTCGGGTCGACGATCCTCCAGCATGTGGGGCATGAGGAGAACGTCCGGGAGATCATGCGGCACCGCGTGCACACGGGCGGCAGCGACGGCATCCTCCAGGGCGAGAAGCCGCACCCGCGCGCGTACGGCACGTTCCCGCACTACCTCGGCCACTACGCGCGTGACCTGCACGTACTCCCACTGGAGGAGATGGTCGCGCATCTGACCTCCCGCCCGGCGGCCCGCCTGCGCCTGCCCGACCGGGGCCTGATCAGGGAGGGCTACCGCGCGGACGTCGTCCTCTTCGACCCGGACACCGTCGCGGCGGGTTCGTCCTTCGAGCACCCGCGCGCGCTGCCGGTCGGCATCCCGTACGTCCTGATCGACGGGAAGTTCGTCATCGAGGACGGGCGGCGCACGGACGTCCTGGCGGGCCGATCGGTCCGCCGCGCCCGTGGCTGATCCGCAGTTCCCCGCGCCCCTGAAAGGGCCCTACAGCAGGTCGGATGACGTGTCCTTGCCCAGGCGTACGTCGAGTGAGGCCTCGGCGGTGGCCAGTGCCAGCAGCCCCGCGTCCACCAGACCCCAGACCGCCAGATGAAGACTCTCGGAAATGGGCGTCATCTCCCCGCCGTTCGCATCCGAGAAATACGCGGCATCAAAAAGCTTTCCGATGCCGCTGTTCACCCCGGATGCACCGAACCTGAGATTCCTCGGATTGTTCGAGGCGTCGGAGACGAGCCCCTGGAATTCCCCTGGAGCCTGCTGCGCGTTGCCTGCGGGCCCCTGCCCCACCGCGAACGCGAAGAATCGGTCCACGACGTCGTTCACGCTGCGACCTGGCACGCACGCCCGAATGAAGTCCAGCACGGCCGTACTGTGACCTGCATTGGTGGCGTCGTACCTCTGCAGGACCTCATTGAGGATATGGGCTATGTAGTGATCGGAGAGCCTGTGGTTCCGGGATATGGAGACTCCGTTCCGATCCGCGCCCATGGTTCTAGTTGCCGAATAGTTCGCATGTCCGTCCATATTGAAGTGGTTGGATCCTCCTCCGTTGTCCTGGATGCCCAGCCTTCGGAGTTCCGCGCGCGGCGAGCCCGGCCCATTGCCCTCGTTGTAGTCGTAGATGCCCAACGTGTCGGCGCCGGGGATGGCCACTCTCCCCGGGTAGGCGGCAGGGTTATTGGTGATATTCCCGGCCGCCTGCTGGTTCCGCAGAGCCATGTGCTGCGTCTGCGCGTCGAGTTGGTCCTGGGCCATCTGCTCCATCTGCTGGCGATACTGCTGCTGCGGGGTCAGGGCGGGCTGCTGGAACATGCGCTGCACCGCCACGCCTGCGGAGGTGGGCTCCGCTCCACCCCGGGAGGGGGCGGCGCTCTCCGCGGTCAGTGGCGCCGGGCTCTGCGCCATCACCCGGGTCGCGTTGGCTTCCGCCTCGCGTTCGAAACGGTCGGAAGGGTCGCTGACGGACAGACCCGCCCCGTTGTCGGTGCCCGCGACAGGGCCTCGGCGCTGCTGAATGACGTGGGTCAGCTCATGGGCGAGGGTGTGCTTGTCCGTTCCGCCGTTGCCGATGACGACGTGGTTGCCGGAGGTGTAGGCGCGGGCGCCCACTTCGGCGGCAGAGGCCTTGGCCGCGCTGTCGTTGTGGACGCGCACATCGGAGAAGTCCGCGCCGAGCCGGGCCTCCATGTCGGTACGGGTCGTGTCGTCGAGCGGCCGACCGCCGGAACGCAGGACGTCGTGGACAGCGGAGCGCTGCACCTGCTGATGCCCGCATCCGGCACCGTGCTGATGCTGCTCCGGCTGCGCCCACCGATGTCCGGCCTGACGCAGCATCTGGACGACGGCGGCGTTGCCCGCGCCGCTCTGCAGGGCGAGGATCCCGCCACCACCGGCGGGAGCCTTGGCAGCGGGGCGGGGGGACTTCTTGGCCTGGGGCGTCCGGGCCTGGTCGTCGGCGTGCATCGGTTCCTCTCGCGGGCGGTCGGGCACGAAGCTTTCACGCGGCGCCAACGTTTCCCTAACGGTTTCCAGCGATATGCATTAGCGGGAGTGAGAGATCGATTTCTCCGCCCCAGGGGCGCGGGGAACTGCGCGAACGGCCCTCACAGGTGCACACCCCCCGGCACGATCAGCTCGAACCACACGGTCTTGCCGATCCCGCACGGGCGGTGGTTGGCGCCCCAGGCGTCGGACAGCGCCTCGACCAGCGCGAGCCCGCGCCCCGACTCATCGTCCGGACCCGCCGCTCTCGGGTACGGCAGCACCGCGTTCGCGTCGACCACCTCGACGCGGAAGATGTCCCCGCCGAGCACGCACCGCGCCCGCACCTCCCGGTCGGCCGGGGCCCGCCCGTGCCGTACGGCGTTGGTCATCAGCTCGCTGAGCAGCAGGACGGCGGTCTCAGTCAGCCGGTCGGGCACCTTCCAGGCGCGCGCCTGCTCTGCCAGCAGCGCCCGCGCCCGCCCGACGCTGCGGGGTCCGCGCGAAAACCGCCACTCAACGTCCTTCGAACGGGGGGTAGTTGTGTTGTCCATGGCTCATACGGTGTCGGGCCGGGCATAGCCTCGGGGAGTGACAGCCCGGGTACAGGCCACCCCTGTACCCGCGATGTACCCGGAGAGGCGGTTTCCGATGACCGAGGCGAACTCACACCCGCCGATGGCCTGGTGCTACTGCGGCGACCAGGTCAAGCTCTGGCGGGAGAGCACGGGTGTGAGCCGCGAGGAGCTGTGCAAGAAGGCGAACTACCAGTACGAGTACGTCAAGTCGATGGAGAACGGCCGCCGCAAGCCCACCCTGCGACTCCTTCGGGCCGCTGACGAACTGTGCGGGGCAAATGGGAAGTTGCTGGCCGCGCACCGGTATTTGAAGCCCGAGCCGTTCCCGGCGAGGTCGCAGGAGTTCATGCTGCTCGAAGCGGCGGCCATCGCCCTCGACTGGTACGAGCCGTTGCTCATCCCCGGCCTGTTGCAGACCGAGGAGTACGCGCGGGCGCTGATCAGCGGAAGTTTCCCGCCGCTGGACGAGGAGACCGTCGAGGAGCGCGTGAACGCGCGCTTGCAAAGGGCTGAAGCGCTGCGGAAGCGACCGACGACCATCTTCAACTTTGTGATGTACGAAGCGGCCCTGCGCACCGTGGTCGGCGACCGGGGCTTGATGAAGCGGCAGTTCGACCACGTGCTGGCGGCGGGCGAGTTGCGCAACGTCTCCGTACAGGTGCTGCCCATGAGCCGTTGCCCCGGTGCCGCACTCAACGGTTCGCTCGTGCTGCTGGAGACTCCTGACCACGAGCACGTCGGTTATGTAGAAGGCCAGGAGACGAGCGCGCTCTACGCCGATCCCGCCAAAGTCAGTCTGTTGGCGCAGACCCATGGCATGATCCGCTTGCACGCCCTCAGTGTTGAGGAGTCGGCGGAGTTCATCGGCAACATGGCGGAGGAGCTATGAGCGGCCAGCTCGTATGGTTCAAGTCCAGCTACAGCGACGATCAGGGCGGCAACTGCATCGAAGTCGCCCTGGATTGGCGCAAGTCGAGCTACAGCGACAGCCAGGGCGGCGCCTGCGTAGAGATATCCGCCTGCCCCCACACCATCCACGTCCGGGACTCCAAGCTCGGCGGGGACGGGCCGACGTTCGCCGTCCCCGCCGGGGCCTGGGCTCAGTTCACGGCCGGGATCGCCGGGGATAAGTAGGCGAAGACCGTGTCGGCGGCCGTGCGGTCGTCGTCGATGCGGGCGCGTCCTGCCCGTACCGCCTCGTCGAAGTTGGCGAGGAAGTCCGGGCCGTCGACGAGGAGTCGGTCGAGCGCGGCGCGGGTCAGGGCGATCGTCGCCTGGGGCTTGTCGACGCCGGGCGGCAGGGTATCGCCGCGCGTGTCCGCGTAGACCAGCACGCCGTCGCGTAACACCGTGACGCCCGACTGGCCAGTGTCCGTCAGGTGCCACAACAGCACGATGGGGACGGCCTGTTCGGCCGCCCGGGGGCCGTCGAGACGGGCGGCGACCGTGGCGAAGTACTGGGCGGGGTTGGCGTACCGCACCAGGTCGCCGACGACCGGCCGTACGGCCGTCGGCTGCGGACCGTCGGTGTGCAGATTGCGCGCGGCCGTCAGATAGATGTTGCGCAGGGGGCCGTACTCGGCGAGGTAGCCGAGCTGGGTCAGGGCCAGCGCCTGGAGTGTCTTCGCCGCGCCCAGGACTCCGGCGGAGACCGTCGCCGGGTCGCAGGCGGCGGCCACGACGTGGTCGAGGAGTTCGACGACCCGCTCGTAGTGGGGCGCCTCGGCCTCGTACTCGCGGCGCGCGGCGCTCAGCACCTCGTGCGCACCGCCGAGCGCGCGCACGTACCGCTTGGCGGTGGCGCCCGTGGCGGGGGTCGCGGCGACCGCGTCCGTGGCCGCGACGAACTCGTGGCCGAGGAGCCTGAGCCAGGTCTGGCGGGCGGCCTGCGTCGCGGTGCCGACGTAACCGGACGCGTAGAACGGCCTGTTGGACGGTTGGGACTGGCGGCGCACCCAGGCGTCGCGGCGCGCGGCCAGACGAGCGGTGACGTTCTTGCGGCCCCAGCCGGGCCACTCGTACGCCCCGGCGACCGTCTCCGCGACCGGGCCGAACGCGCGCAGGGTCTCGTCGAGGTGGCGGGCCCGTACGTCCCCGAGGCCGCCGAGCAGGCCGGGGGCGGTGAGGTAGAGGACCTTGCGGTCGGGCAGGTAGAGGTTCATCTCGGCCGGGGACTGCAACCCGGCTGCGGGCTGGAAGACGATGTCGACGCCGTCTACCTCGACCCTCCCCGCGAGGTGGTCCGTCGGCGGGATCAGCGTGGCCTCGCCCGCCGAGACGGTCAGGCCGGGGCCGCTGTCGATCAGGCCGTACGGGCCGGCTTCCAGGCGGGTGCCGTACGTGTGGTCCACCAGGCACGCCGTGGCCATGCCCTCGACCACATGGCGGCGCACGGCGTCGTCGAGGAAGCCGTCGGGCGCGTACACCTTCAGATCGTCCGGGATCTCGTCGCCGCACTCGGCGAACAGGCCGCGCGAGCCGCCGAAGTGGTCGACGCAGCTCGCGGTGTAGATCACGGCCGTGACGGGGCGGTGGTCGCCGGTCGTCCTGCGGTACAGACGCAGCGCGTACTGCGCGGTCTCGTACGAACCCAGCGGGTCGATCACGATCAGGCCGGTGGCGCCCTCGACGATCGTCATGTTCGCCAGGTCGTAGCCGCGCACCTGGTAGACGCCGCCCCCGTCGCCGCCGGTCACCAGGTACAGCCCCGCCATCGCGTTCATCCGGCCCTGCCGCCACACGCGCGCGTTGACCGAGACGGGGATCTCCTCGGCCTCGCGCAGGAAGTCGAAGCGGCCGTGGTGCCAGGCGTGGCCCGTGCCGTCGCCGGTCCCGTCGCGCGCGGGGATCGCCTCGACGTCCGGCCCCGCGATCAGCCCCTGGGAGGCGCCCCGGAAGTCGGAGCCGTCGGCGGGGGCGCTCTGCTCGGCGGGACGGTTGCTCTGGATGACGAACGGGGTCGGTGCGACGGTCTCGTGCTGCTTGCCGTTGGTCATGGCGCTGCCTCCTGAAGGCTGCTCGGCGCGGCTTCACGGCATGCCTCGCGACAGGCGTCTCGGCATGGCGCCTCGGCATGCGGAAGCCGCACCTGAGAGGTGCGTACGGTGCACGGAGCGGTGCGTACGGCCGGGGTGCAGGCGGGGAACGTAACTCCGGGCGGGCGGGAACGGTAGGGCGTGTTCCTCTTCGGCGGGCCCCGCTGGCCGACAACCGCCCGTACCGGACAGGAGTGGTACATCTCACCCGGCGCGGCCCCCGGCGACGCAATCCAAGCCGGGGCCCGGCCGCGGCCCGGCGTTCCCACGGTTCACCGGGTGCCGCCGCATTCCGATGGAAGCCCGGCGTCCGCTCGTACCGCCCCCGGCGGGCGTACCGGCGTACAAACACCGCGCGTGGCCCGAAACGCGCCCGTAAGGTTTCCGACATGCAGGTGATCCAGTCGACGAAGCTCGCCAATGTCTGTTACGAGATCCGGGGCCCGGTTCTCGAAGAAGCCATGCGGCTGGAGGCGGCAGGACACCGCATCCTCAAGCTCAACACCGGCAACCCCGCCGCGTTCGGCTTCGAGTGCCCGCCGGAGATCCTGGAGGACATGCTCCGCAACCTCTCCGGGGCGCACGGCTACGGCGACGCCAAGGGCCTGCTGTCGGCCCGGCGCGCGGTGATGCAGCACTACCAGACCAAGGGCATCGACCTCGACGTCGAGGACATCTACCTCGGCAACGGCGTCTCCGAGCTGATCCAGATGTCGATGCAGGCACTGCTCGACGACGGCGACGAGGTGCTGGTCCCGGCGCCGGACTACCCGCTGTGGACCGCCTCGGTCTCGCTGGCCGGCGGCACGGCCGTGCACTACCGCTGCGACGAGCAGGCCGACTGGATGCCGGACCTCGCCGACATCGAGCGGAAGATCACCGACCGCACCAAGGCGCTCGTGATCATCAACCCGAACAACCCGACGGGTGCGGTGTACGACGAGGAGATGCTGCGCGGTCTCACCGAGATCGCCCGCCGCCACAACCTGATCGTCTGCTCGGACGAGATCTACGACCGCATCCTCTACGACGGCGCCACGCACACGCCGACGGCGGTCGTCGCCCCGGACCTGATGGTGCTGACCTTCAACGGGCTCTCCAAGAACTACCGGGTGGCCGGATTCCGCTCCGGCTGGCTCGCGGTCTGCGGCCCCAAGCAGCACGCGTCCTCGTACATCGAGGGCCTGACGATCCTCGCCAACATGCGACTGTGCGCCAACATGCCGTCGCAGCACGCGGTGGCGACGGCGCTGGGGGGACGGCAGTCGATCGAGGACCTGGTGCTGCCGGGCGGGCGGCTGCTTGAGCAGCGGGACACGGCGTACGAGCTGCTTACGCAGATCCCCGGCGTGACCTGCGTGAAGCCGAAGGGCGCGCTGTATCTGTTCCCGCGCCTGGACCCCTCGGTCTACAAGGTGAAGGACGACCGGCAGATGGTCCTGGATCTGCTCCGGGCCGAGAAGATCATGGTGGTGCACGGGACGGGCTTCAACTGGCCCGAGCCGGACCACTTCCGGATCGTGACGCTGCCGGCGGCGAAGGATCTGGCGCAGGCGGTCACGCGGATCGGGGCGTTTCTGGACGGCTACAGCCAGACGTAGGGCGCGTCTTCCGGCCGCGCGTTCTGGTCTCCGCTCAACTTTAGACAGAATCTAAGCTAGGATGGTCTCCTGCAACAGAAGGAGGCCATCTCATGTACGAGCCGATCCGGACCAAGTCGGTGCACAGCACGATGGCCGCCACTGTTGCGGGCGTTCCGTCCCGCTCCCGCGAGGAGGAGCTCGACATCCAGCTGGCGGGTCATCTCGCGGCGCTGCTGGCTGTGACGGACGAGCTGGGGTTGAGCGAGGCCGGGGATGCGATAGCCGCGCAGGTTGCTCGGCTGCGGGGTGGCATGCCGCCGGTGCGGCATGCGGGGCTGAGCCGGCTCAGTGTGGCTGCGCTGCACGCGCGTGCGCATGCGCTGGCGGGGCGGGCCCTGGTGGTCGCGGCCTCGCGTGCCGACACTTCTGCGGCGATCCTGGCCGCGTCCCGGATGGATGCCCACTCCGCGGCGGCTGCCGCCTCCTGAACGGCCCCGGTCCGCGAACCGCGGAGGCCCGCGGACCGGGAGCCATCCTTTCTGTCGCCTTCGGCGTCAGGCTGCATGCGTCACGATGACGGGCGATGTTGCGTTGTCGGGTACGGGCCGTGCTGGGTTGCTCGCGCATTGGCACCCCACCCCGCCCCTTCCCGAAAGCCTCCGGCGGGTGTCGGTCGTCTGCGGATCGTGCTGGGTTGCTCGCGCAGTTCCCCGCGCCCCCAGGAGGGCCCGAAGGGCCCATCAAGGGGCGCGGGGAACTGCGCGACCAGCCCCCACCGGCCCGCAGGCGAACAGGTCCCTCGGAGAGTTTCGGGGAGGGGTGGGGTGGGGGCTACAGCACCGACCCCAGGATCACCACCAGCACCACTAGCAGCACCAGCCCGACCAGCAGCGCGTCCCTCCACGAAGTGGGCGGCGCAGGCACCGCAACCGGGCCCAGGTTGAACACGTCATGGCCCGTCGCCGCCGCCCGGGCGCACCACGGGCACCCCGACAAGTGCGACCCGTACGAGTGCATCGGCCGCACAGAGCACACCCGTACACGTGACCGCTCACGATCCAGCGCCCGGAGCCAGTCCTCGGCCGTGGGGCGGGCCCCGGGGTTGTGCACCCCGGACCCGAACGCCGCCCGCGCCAACCCCAACAGCTCCGGCGGGAGCACCGACGGGTCGACCGTCCCGCGCGGCACCACCACGACCTCCGGCGACACCACGTACGAAATGCTCGCCGCGATGTTGTCCTGCACCGTCGACTCCGAGACGGATTCGTGGGGCACGCCTCCGAAGGGGTGGTTGCCTGCTGTCAGGAGCTGGTACACCAGCACCGCCAGCGCGAAGTCGTCGCTCTCCCTCGTCGCCGGACCCCCCGCCTGCCTCTCCGGCGCCGAGTAGTCCGTCGTATGCATCAGGCACGGGAACAGCTCCCCCGTCACCGGGTCCGTGAACGCGATCGAGTCGCAGTCCAGGAACGTGACGAAGCCGTTCGCGTCGACCACCACGTTGCTGCTGGAGAAGTCGCCGATCACCAGGTTCTCGTGATGCATCCGGGCCGTCATGAAGGCGAGGTTCCAGCTCACGCCGAGCAGGAACCGCCAGTCCGCCCGGTCGTGGAACAGCCGCACGCGCTGCGCCCGCGTGAACAGGCCGACCAGCTGGACGTGTTCGGGCTCGCCGAACCGTTGCATCGCGTAGCCCAGGAACTCCCCGCCGGGTGAGCGCGCGGGCGCGGTCGGCCAGGCCAGCTCCGGGCGCTGGGAGCGGTCCGTGGGGCGGCCGCCCAAAGGGGCCATCGTCAGCATCCGGTTCAGGCGTCGCTCCTGCTCCGGGCCCGGCCGGTCGCGGTACAGCTTGACCACGATCCCGTCGTGGCCCTCGACCGTGTAAACCGCCGCCTGGCCGCCGCCCTTGAGGGGAGTCGGCGCCAGGACCACCGCCGTACCGCCGAGCATCACGGTCCGCCCGCCCGGGTCCGTCATACCGCGCCCCCTACCCGTACCGCCCGCAGCAGCGTCTTGTCGTCGCCGTTGAGTGCCGTCAGCCGGTCGGACCTGAGCAGCGCGGCCAGCTTCTCGTCCTCGGCCGCGACCGTCCCCGCGTCCAGCGAGCGCAACACCGCTGCGGCGAAGGACTCGTTGGCCGACTGCGGGACCCCGCCCGACCAGGACAGGGCCGCCTGGGCGAGGCCGTCCGTGGAGAGCAGGACCGCGTCGACGCCCTCGTCGCGTACACAGTCCGTACGCATCCGACGGGCCGCGTCCGGTGAGGTGAGGAAGACCGTCTCGTTGCTGTACTCGCTCACCGCGTCGGGCTGCGGGAGAAGATGGAACTGGCGCTCGCCGTCCTCGGTCCCGGCCCGCAGCACCACGAAACCGTCCCCCACGCTGCAGTGCCCCAGCCAGCCGGGCGCGAGCACCACCACGGTGAGCGTCGTCGCGAAGTCCGCCGAACCGCCGCCGCCCGAACCGCTCGTACTGTCCGCGAAGTCGTCCGCCACCCGGAGAAACGCCTGGCGCAGCACCCGGTTCACGAACGGGCCGTCGCCCTCCGACGCGGGCAACCGGCCGAAGTGCTCCACCGCCAGGTCGACCGCGAGCCGCGAGCCCTCGTCCGAGCGCGGCCTGCTGCCCGCGCCGTCGGCGACCGCGAGCACCGTCACAGAGCCGTTCGTGGCGCAGCTCCAGGCGTCCTGGCAGGGCACGTTGTCGCGGCGGTGCCGGTAGCCCTCCACGCTGAGGCCGTGCACCCGCCAACTCCCGTTCGTCCGGGCGGCCATGGGCGCTCAGGCCTCCCAGGCCGGGCGCTGCGTCTTGAACTGGCTGAAGATCTTCTCGAAGACCTCGTCGCCCGCGCCCTTCTGCTCGGCGCCCGCGCTCGCCGACATCATCTGGAGCAGCTGGCGGAACGGGAAACCTTGCAGGCGCGCGTTGAACTTCGGTGCGAATGCTTGGAGTACCTGCTCCGCCATGTCCGTCAGGCCGCCCACCCCGATCGCGTACAGCCGGAAGCGCCGCGCCGCCTGCTCCTCGGCGAGCACCGGCACCAACCGCTGCCAGGAATGGGTGAGATGACCCATGCCGTCGGTCGGCAGACCGTCGGTGACCAGGCAGATCTGCGGGCGGTAGTACTGGAGCCCCTGCGAGCGCAGCTCGGTCTTGCGCGCGGCCACCACCTGCATCGCGAGCTCCAGCGCCTCCGTCATCAGCGTCACCCCGGAAGCGGCCAGGCGCGGCGCCTCGAACTGGTGGGCCGCCACGAACGGGCCGACGGGCGCGCCCGGTTCGAGCGGCCGCGCCCCGCGCCACGCGGTCACGCCCCGCCCGCCGAACGTGATCACGGCGACCTCGACGCTGTAGCTGAGGCTGACGTCGTCGTGGAGCTCGCGGGTCCATTCGCTCAGCGCCTGGTTGAGCGCGTCTATGGGCGGGCCGGTCATCGAGCTGGAGGTGTCGAGGCAGAGCACCAGCGGCAGCCGTTGGGCGTTGTTCTCGAACTCGATGTCGGCGTACTCCGCCGGAAGCGTCCTGGGTGGCTGCTGCCTGCGCATCGCGGTCTCTCCCCGTCGGTTCTGTGTCTCAACTGCCGTGTGGAGCATGGTGGTTGGTGATACGTACGGTCTTGTCGTCGGCCCCGTACGCGTAAAGCACTCCGGCGTCCCTGCCTCGCCCCTCCGTCACCTCGACCCGCGCGCCGGGCCCGGGCGCGGGGGTCTCGGGCTCGGCCCAGACGGCCCGGTAGAGGCAGTCGTCGAGCTCCACGTATCCCTGCGGGTGCAGTTCGGTGCGGACCACCGCGGTACGGCTGGGGCCGGAGGGGCCGCCCACGTCACGGCCGTGGGTGCGGTGGCGCGTGGCGGGGATCGTGGTGGTCGCCGTGGTCGCCCGATGGGTGGGCGTCTGCTTCGCGTGCGACCCGGACGAGAGCGTCGCGTACGCCGGTCGCGGGCCCCGGGAGCGGCGTACGACGATCACGAACGCCGCCAGGAGGACGAGCAGCAGCGCGGCGACCCCGAGCGCGGGCAGCAGCAGCGAGGAGCCGCCGTCCGCCGTGCCCACGCTGTCGGTGTTCTTGTCGAGCGGGGCGGCCAGGCCCGCGTCGATGAGGTCCTGACCGGTCAGCGCCTTGCCCTTGCGGCCGGTGGCGTCGACGAGCTTGCACACCGTCCCCGGGCAGGCCCCGGCGTTCTTGAGCTCGGTCACGGTCTCGGCGTCGAGCCGGGTGATCTCGGCGTCCGGGGCGACGAGCCGGTCACCGGCGAGGACCAGCAGCAGCGTGCCGCCCTGCCCGGTGGCATGCCCGGCGGGGACGAGGACGACCAGCGGACCCTGGGCGAACACGGACTTGCGCTGGGAGATCTTCCAGTCGTCCCGCTTGCCGTCGAGCGCGAGCGGGGTGTGGAGGGTGACGATCACGGCGTCCTGGGTGCCGACCCGGTCGGCCCAGCAGGCGAGCCGCTTGGCCAGGTCCCCCGAGCAGCCGTCCTTGGCGGCGGCCGAGGTCGCCGGGACCAGCAGCAGCGCCAGCAGCGCGAGGGCGAGCAGCCCGACCCGCCCGGCGAGGCCGACCGAACCGGTCACAAGACGTCTCGACCGGATCCACCGGAGAAACCCCATGAGCGAAAAACCTCCCCCGACCCCGGAACGCACATCGCAAATATGGCGCCTGGACGGGGTGTCCGAAAGGGTTTTGGCCATTCGCACCAACCCCACCTACAACTGGAACACCTGGTGGCACCGTGTGAACATCTGCCGCGCCTGTTCCACCCAATCACTGGCCAGAGCATCGAATTCCTGCTGGTTCATCCGACAGGAGAGCGGCAGGGTGCAGACCCCGGCGATACAGGGTCTGGGGCCGCGTACGTCCCACACCGAGAGCATGGGAACCAGTTGTTCGGTGTTCCACGCGTTCGCCGCGGCGGCGGCCGTCGCCAATTGGTCACCGCGCAGAAAGCGGCCGTCGGTCATAAACGCGACCAGCAGCCTTTTGGTGGTCATGAACCGGATGGTGACGGATTTCCCCGCCTCCGAGAGATCGAATGTCAGGGACAGCGAGACGGTGTCCTCATAGCAGTGGAAATGGTGACCGGTCGCCCATCGGTGGACCAACGTCCGCCAGCGGAAGCCCAGTTCGGTCCCCTCGCTCATCACCGGCGCCCCCTCAGCGTGCGGCACGTCCCACCGCCTCGATCACCATGGCATCGTCGAGCCCCGCGTCGAGCAGCGTCTGCGCGTGCAGCAGCAGACAGGACGGTACGGAGACGCCGGTGGCCGCCACGCGGGGGGCCTGCATCTCCCTGGTGCGCACCCGGATGCGCCGGGCGACCGTGGGCGGCGGCCAGGTCAGCGCCTGCGCGGTCGCCGCGTCCGGGCCGAGCAGTGCCGCGAGGAGGTCGTCGAGCCCGGGACGGTCCTCGGGCCGCTTGGCCAGACACCGCCCGACCAGCTCCCTCAACTCCCCCGGTACGTCGTCGAGTTCGGGCTCGCCGTGCACCACCCGGTAGCTGACCCCGGCGCCGTGCCCGTGCGGGGGATGCCCGGCGACCGCGTACACCAGGGTCCCGCCCAGCGAGAACACGTCGCTCGGCGGCCCGACCCGCTTGCCGGTCAGCTGCTCGGGCGACATGTACGGCGGCGTCCCCAGCACGGTCCCGGCCCGGGTGAGGCCGGGCGCGTCGGCCACCAGCGAGATGCCGAAGTCGATGACGCGCGGCCCGTCGGCGGCGAGCAGGACGTTCGACGGCTTGAGGTCGCGATGCACGACCCCGGCCGCGTGGATGGCCTGCAACGCCTCGACCAGACCGGCCCCGAGCCTGCGCGTCTGCCCTTCGGTGAGCGTGCCGTCCGTCGTGATCGCCTCCGACAGGGCCGGGCCGGGTACGTACGCCGTTGCCAGCCACGGCAGTTCGGCCTCCGGGTCGGCGTCGACGACCGCCGCCGTGAACGCCCCGCCGACCAGCCGCGCGGCCGCGACCTCGCGGGCGAAGCGGCGGCGGAACTCGGGGTCGGCGGCGTGTTCGGGGCGTACGACCTTGACCGCCAGAGCCCGGCCCGCGGGCGAGCGGCCCAGATAGACCCACCCCATCCCGCCGGAGCCGAGCCGCCCGACGATGCGGTACGGCCCCACCCGCATCGGATCGCTGACCGGTGTGCGCAACCCCGCCACCTCGCTCGGCACTCGGTTCGACCGTGCTCGTCCAGGGTCCGAGTGTCCCGCTAACGCCCGTGCGTGGCTGCCGGGATGACGAAAAAACGCCCCCGAAAACATGCCGGCCCCGGAGCCGTGAGGGGGCTCCGGGGTCCGGCGTTCACGCGACGGGGCAATTCGTGACCCCACAGGTCAGGGCGGATGTCGGGTTGCACCGCCGCGCGAATCTGCGGGTGGGACTCAGCCCAGTCGCGCCACCAGCGCGCGGTACTCGTCCCACAGCTCCTTCGGCGTGTGGTCGCCGAAGGTGTTGAGGTGCTCCGGCACCAGCGCGGCCTCCTCGCGCCATACCTCGGTGTCGACCTTCAGCAGGAAGTCGAGGTCGGCGGCCGGCAGGTCGAGCCCGTCGGTGTCGATCGAGTCGGCGGTCGGCAGGATGCCGATCGGGGTCTCGACGCCCTCGGCCTTGCCCTCAAGGCGCTCCACGATCCACTTCAGGACGCGGCTGTTCTCGCCGAAGCCGGGCCACACGAACTTGCCCGCGTCGTTCTTGCGGAACCAGTTCACGTAGTAGATCTTGGGCAGCTTCGCCTGGTCCTTGCCCTTGGCGACGTCGATCCAGTGGCCCATGTAGTCGCCCATGTTGTAGCCGCAGAACGGCAGCATGGCGAACGGGTCGCGGCGCAGCTCGCCGACCTTGCCCTCGGCGGCGGCGGTCTTCTCGGAGGCGACGTTCGCGCCGAGGAAGACGCCGTGGTTCCAGTCGAAGGACTCGGTGACCAGCGGCACGGCCGAGGCGCGGCGGCCGCCGAACAGGATCGCCGAGATCGGCACGCCCTTGGGGTCCTCCCACTCCGGCGCGATGATCGGGCACTGCCCGGCCGGCACGGTGAAGCGGGCGTTGGGGTGGGCGGCCGGGGTGTCGGAGGCGGGCGTCCAGTCGTTGCCCTTCCAGTCCGTCAGGTGGGCCGGAGCGGTCTCCGTCATGCCCTCCCACCACACGTCGTTGTCGTCGGTGAGCGCGACGTTGGTGAAGACGGAGTTGCCCCACATCGTCTTCATCGCGTTGGCGTTGGTGTGCTCACCGGTGCCGGGCGCGACGCCGAAGAAGCCCGCCTCGGGGTTGATCGCGTACAGCCGGCCGTCCTCGCCGAACCGCATCCACGCGATGTCGTCGCCGATCGTCTCGACGGTCCAGCCGGAGATCGTGGGCTCCAGCATGGCGAGGTTGGTCTTGCCGCAGGCGGACGGGAAGGCGGCGGCCACGTACTTCGACTCGCCCTGCGGGGGCGTGAGCTTCAGGATGAGCATGTGCTCGGCCAGCCAGCCCTCGTCGCGCGCCATGACGGAGGCGATGCGCAGCGCGTAGCACTTCTTGCCGAGCAGGGCGTTGCCGCCGTAGCCCGAACCGTACGACCAGATCTCGCGGGTCTCGGGGAAGTGCGAGATGTACTTGGTGGAGTTGCAGGGCCACGGCACGTCGGCCTCGCCCTCCGCCAGCGGCGCGCCGAGCGTGTGGACGGCCTTGACGAAGAAGCCGTCGGTGCCGAGCTCGTCCAGGACGGCCTGGCCCATGCGGGTCATGGTGCGCATGGAGACGGCGACGTACGCGGAGTCGGTGATCTCGACGCCGATGGCGGAGAGGTCCGAGCCGAGCGGGCCCATGCAGAAGGGCACGACGTACATGGTGCGGCCGCGCATCGAGCCCCGGAAGATCCCCTTCTCGCCCGCGAAGATCTCCTTCATCTCCGCCGGAGCCTTCCAGTGGTTGGTCGGCCCCGCGTCCTCCTCCTTCTCGGAGCAGATGAAGGTGCGGTCCTCGACCCGTGCGACATCGGTCGGGTCGGACGCGGCGTAGTACGAGTTCGGGCGCTTGACCGGGTCGAGCTTCTTGAACGTCCCCTTGGCGACGAGCTCCGCGCACAGACGCTCGTACTCGCCCTCGGAGCCGTCGCACCAGACGATGCTGTCCGGCTGCGTGATGGCAGCGATCTCGTCTACCCAGGAGATCAGTTCCTGGTGGTTGGTCGGGACAGAAGTGGGAGCCGCGATGTCGCGCGCCACGATCGCTCCTTGTAGAGGGTTCGGTGATTCCCTTGTGAGGGTCTCTTCGTTCGTTGCCCCGTGGGGGCTGCGACCCGGACGCTTCGGTGTTCCCTGGCGCTCATCCGGTGCCGACCGCACTCATCTGATCATCCGTGCCACTCGCCCATATGTCCAGAGGCACTCTCACGTGAGCATCGCCACTCATTGTTCACCTCGGGGGCATCTGACGGGCGTAAGGGGCCGACACGGCGAGGGCATACGGTTACGGGCCGCACCTATCCGTAACTTACGGAGGCGTAGGTAGCATGCGGGACATGACTGATCAGGTGACGGACCTCGCGCCGACGAGGCCTCAGAAGCCCAAGCTGCGAGGGTGGCTGCACGCCGGGATGTTCCCGGCGGTGATCATCTCGGGCCTGGTGCTGACCGCGCTCGCCCACTCGACCCGGGGGCGCATCGCCTGCGGGATCTACGTCCTGACCGCCTGTCTGCTCTTCGGCGTCAGCGCGCTCTACCACCGGGGCGACTGGGGGCCACGCGGCGAGGCCATCCTGCGCCGACTCGACCACGCCAACATCTTCCTGATCATCGCGGGCACCTACACCCCGCTCACCCTGCTGCTGCTCCCGGACTCCACCGGCCGGGTACTGCTGTGGGCGGTGTGGGCGGCGGCGGCCGCGGGGATAGCGTTCCGGGTCTTCTGGGTCGGCGCGCCGCGCTGGCTGTACACGCCCTGCTACATAGCCATGGGCTGGGCGGCGGTCTTCTTCCTGCCCGACTTCATGCGCACCGGCGGCATCGCGGTGCTCGTCCTGGTCGTCGTCGGCGGGCTGCTCTACAGCGCGGGCGGCGTGATCTACGGCATCAAGCGTCCCAACCCCTCCCCTCGCTGGTTCGGCTTCCACGAGGTGTTCCACTCCCTCACCCTCGCCGCGTTCGTCGTGCACTACGTCGGCATCTCCCTGGTGGCGTACCAGCACGGATAATTTCTTGACGCGAGCTACTTTTTGAGAGTTACTGTCACTTGACGGTAACTCTTACGGAGGTGTGCCATGACCCAGGCGTCAGGTCCCGATCCACGGCGCTGGTGGGCGCTCGGGGCGATGGTCGCGAGCATGCTGGTGCTCGGCTTCGACATGACGATCCTCAATGTCGCGCTGCCGACCATGGCCCAGCAGCTCGGCGCCACCACCGGCCAGCAGCAGTGGATGGCCGACGCCTATGTCGTCGTCTTCGCCGCCCTGATGCTCCCGGCGGGACTCCTCGGCGACCGGTTCGGCCGCCGCAAGATGCTGATCACCGGGCTCGGGATCTTCCTCGCGGGCTCGCTCATCGGCTCGCTCACCACCAGCGTCGGCGCGGTCATCGCGGCCCGCGCGGTCATGGGCATCGGCGGCGCGCTCGTCATGCCGCTCGCCATGGCCGTCCTGCCGACGCTCTTCCCGACCGAGGAGCGCACCAAGGCGATGGGCATCGTCACCGCCGCCTCCGCGCTCGGCCTGCCGCTCGGCCCGCTGGTGGGCGGCTTCCTGCTCGACCACTTCTGGTGGGGCTCGGTCTTCCTGGTCAACGTGCCCATGGTCGCCATCGGCATCACGGCCTGCGCGCTGCTGCTCCCGGAGACCCGCGACCCGTCGGCTCCCCGCGTCGACGCCGTCTCGACCGCGCTCACCGCCGCCGGACTCGGCTCGCTGATCTACGGCATCATCGAGGCCCCGACGCGCGGCTGGGGCGACTCGGTGGTGCTCGCGACGCTGGCCGCCGGCGTGGTGCTGATCGCGGGCCTGGTCGTACGGGAGCGGCGCGCGGCGCGTCCGATGCTGGACATGAAGCTGCTCGGACACCGCCCGTTCCTGCTCAACACCCTGGCCGCGACGCTGGTGATGTTCATCCTGTCCGGCCTGATGTTCGTGCTGCCGCAGTACCTCCAGGCGGTCCTCGGCAACGACGCGTTCGGCACCGGGGTGCGGATGATGCCGCTGATGGCCGGGCTGATGGTCGCGGCCAAGGGCAGCGAGCCGGTGGTGCGGCGGTTCGGGGCGCGCGGCGCGATCACCGCCGGTCTTGCCGTCCTCGCCTTCGCCGCGTTCCTCGGCGCTCGTACGACCGTGGACAGCGGTTACGGCTTCACGGCGCTGTGGCTGACGATCACCGGCGTCGGCTTCGGCTTCGCCATGGTGCCCGCGATGACGGCGGCGCTGGCGACCCTGCCGCCGGACCGCGCGGGCAGCGGCTCCGGGCTGCTGATGACGGTACGTCAGGTGGGCAGCGCGATCGGTATCGCCCTGCTCGGCTCGCTGCTCGCGGGGATCTTCGCGGACCGCCTCGATGTGGCCGGGCTGCCCGGGGCCGCGGCCGACAGGGCCGGGGACTCGGTGGTGGCGGCGCATCTGGTCGCCGCCAAACTCCACGACGGGCGGCTCGCCACCTCCGCCGACTCGGCCTACGTCCACGGCATGGACATGGTGCTGCTGGTCTGCGGCGTGGCGGCGGTGATCACCGCGCTGCTCGCTGCGGCCCTGCTCAGGAACCCGGCGGCGCCTTCCGGCCAGCCGGAGGACGACGTGGTGCCGACCGCAGTGGATGCCTGAGAACGTCGACGGATGCCGGAGAATGTCGACATGCCCGCCACCGCACGTACACCCAAGTCCCTCGACTCGCTCGCCGAGGACCTGCAGCCGCAGCTGGGCCTGCGCGAACGCAAGAAGCTCAAGACCCGCATCGCGATCCGGCGCGCCACGTACGAGCTGATCGCCTCACAGGGGTACGAGGCGACGACGGTCGAGCAGATCGCGGAGGCGGCCGAGGTCTCCCCCTCGACGGTGTTCCGCTACTTCCCGACCAAGGAGGACATCGTCCTCACGGACGAGTTCGACCCGCTCATGGTCGCCGAACTGCGGGCGCGCCCGGCGGACGAGCCGGTCCTGGAATCCCTGCGGCACGTCGTCCTCATGGGGGTCCGGCTCGCCCTGGAGCACGACCCCGAGGAGATGTACCAGCGCACCCGGCTGCTGGTCGAGGTCCCCGTGCTGCGGGCCCGGATGATGCAGTCGATCTCGGTGACCTGCGGGATGGTCTGCGAGGTGCTGGCGGAACGGACCGGGCGGGGCGCGGCGGACCTGGAGGTGCGGGTCTACTCGATGGCGGTCCTGGGCGCGCTCCACGAGACGACGGTGTACTGGGCCGAACACGACCACGAGGACGACCTGGTGGACCTGGTGAACCGGGCGCTCGACACCGTACGGGACGGCATGTGACGAGGCCGGGCCCTGGGCGGCATGTGACGAGGCCGGGCCCGACCTTCCGCCGAAGGTCGGGCCCGGCCATCGCTTTTGTCGCCCTCAGCGCTGGCGGGCCGCCAGGGCCTTGGCCGCCTTCATCCGGGCCGGGGCGGTGGCCTCGATGGTGCCCGCGCCCTCGCCGGGCGTGAGCTCCCAGCCCCGCAGCTTCGCCGCGACCCGGCGCAGCGCCGCGTCACCCGGCTTCACGTCGATCTGGAAGTGCGACTCCTTGGCCGGCGTCAGGTCGCCGCCCCACTTCACGACACCCTCCAGGTCGGCCAGGATGTCGCGGATCACGACGAGCTCGTGCGGGAAGAACCCGCCCTGCGCCCGCGCCGGGTAGAGCAGCGGCCGGATCGCGATCGCGGTGCCCGAGAGGTAGTTGCTCTCGTACGCGGCCGCGACGGTGCGCGAGGTGGTGTGCCCGCCGACCTCGCCCGCGCCGAGCGTGTCGATCTCGTAGTGGAACCGCCGCACGACGTGCGTCAGCACGGTGGCGACGTCGCCGTCGACGGCGTCGAAGTGGACCCCGCCGGTGCCCTCGACGCGGTGCGCCGGGGCGTGGGCGAGCACGGGCCACCCGTTGGCGCTGGTGCTCTTGCCCCACTGGGCGTTCCGGGGAGCAACGGGCGTAGCGGCGACGGCAGTTGTGGCCATCCCACCGGAGGCGAGCACGGCCCCACCGGCAACACCGAGCCCGGCGAACAGGAAGCGGCGCCGGTCGAGCCGTATGGCGGGCGGTATGACATCACGCATGAATAAAGGATTCCTTTCAAGACTGACGGAGGCAGGAGCATTCCGGGACGGCCTACAGGGGCGCGGGGAACTGCGCGACCAGCCCCCACCGGCCCGCAGCCGCAAAGAGACCGCACCCCAAAACGGGCTACAGCCCCCTCGCGTTCGCTTCCTGCATGACGCGGTCGTGGAGCTCGTCGGCGAAGGCCTGGCAGAACTCCTTCAGCTGCGCCTCCGGAAGATCGAGGGGCATCGTGGCGTGGGGTGCGATCTGCGTGATGAGGTACCAGCGACCGGCCGAGATGACCGGGTCACTGAACATCGTGAGCATGCCCTTGGCCATGGCCGCGACATTGTCCACGCTGCCGCCGAACCGCATCTCGAAGAAGTCCCGGAAGCGGGTCAGGGCGCCCATGTCGCGCTCGCCCTTGCCGTAGTGCTCGCGCGCCACGTCCAGGAACTGCCCGCCCTGCTCCACCCGCCGGGCGATCAGATAGCCGTCCGCGTCCTCGATGAGGTCGTCCAGCGGGAACGTGGACTGCACGCCGATCTTCGCGAACTTCGCGTGGACGTAGGACCCGGCGGACGGGTAGGCCTTGATGTCGCGCTGCCACTCGCCGTAGAGCGTCATGAGGTCGCCGCCCCAGCCCGCGACGTCACCCGCGCCGACCTGGCGGATGTTGCTGCTCGACTGGGGCTTGACGTAGTGGCCGTTGGCCGTGGCCAGCAGGTGCTCGGCACCCACCGTGACCCCGGTGACCGGGTCCTTGAACCCGTCGAAGACGTGGGCGCCGTGGCTGTCGGCGAACTTGATGAAGTCGTCGTCGGGAGAGCCGATCAGCGTCCCCCACTGGAAACCGCCGTACGCCTTGTGCCGGGCGTACTCCATGGTGAGCCGGTTCGGGTCACCCGCCTTGGTGTTCGTGTACTGCACCGCCAGCGGGAAGACGACTTCGAGGTACTTGATGAAGTCGTCGGCCGGGTTCACGGTCTTGCGGACCGAGTCCTGCCCCTCGTCGCTGTTCTGGCGGTGCGCGTCGTTGTCGAGGTCGAACGTGTCACCGCCGGAGCTGAACCTGAACTCCTTGATCTGGTTGAACGCCCAGTTCGGCGGCAGCGGGAAGCCGAGGTTGCCGGAGAAGCCCCAGGACATGCCGGACACGAAGGAGTACGCGGCGTCCGCGTGCTGGCTGACCTGCGTGCAGACGTTGCGCGAGCCGTAGACGCCGTGGACGTAGTACGCGCCCTTGTTGGCGAGGCCCGCCTTGATCCCCTGGAAGTAGGGGACGATGTTGGAGGTGATCTCGTCCGCCGTCGCGTCGTAGTCGACCGCGAAGTAGATGACCGTGCCCCGGTTGAAGCCGTACTGCTCCGCGTGCGAGTGGGCGTTCAGCGCGTGGTTGAAGCCCTGCTCGTACGTGAAGTCGACCAGGCGCCGGGCGTTGTCCTGGTAGATCGGGAAGACGCGCAGACCGGCGGCGAAGATGTCGTCGAGCTCGCCGTCCTTGATGTTCTTGTCGAGCGTGCTGCCCGGCGGGTCGAACAGGTAGCGGCCGACATAGCGGTAGCCCGCCTTGTACAGGGCGTCCGCTCGCGGGCGGGTGATCCGGAATCGGGTGTCGCACCCCAGGGTGGAGCGGTCCGGGTCACCGGTGGAGACCAGCAGCTGCGCCCAGGTGCGGAAGTCGCCCCGGCCGTCCCGGGTGTCCAGCTCCGAGAACTCCTGGAAGATCTTGACGAACTCCGTGAGCTTGGAGTCGAAGGTGCTCCGGAACGTGGTGGCGACGTTGGAGGTGCCCTTGACGACCGGGGAGTTGAAGACGCACGCGGCGGAGAAGAGCTGGACGAAGATGCCCGTGTCGCCCTGCTTCACCACGTGGTTCTTCAGACCCGCCTGGGTGCCGGGACCGAACGCGCCGGTCGCCTGCTCGTCGGGTATGCCGAGCTCGTACTGGATCGCCTTCATCAGCGACTTCTGCACATCGCGCGAGTAGACGCCGTCGGCGGGGCCGATGAAGAACGACGACCGGCCGACGTAGCGGCTGTTGAGCCAGCGCTGGACCTCGCGGACGGTGTCGGTGCCGCCCGTGACCGAGACGTAGGCGTCCATGCTCAGGAGCGCCTTGAAGACCTTCGGCGAGACGAGGCCGTTCGAGGCGTCGACACCGGCGTCGTTCTTGAGGTTGCGCACCGACTTGTCGGTGGCGGCGCCGTACGAGCCGGTGCCGTCGCCGCCCCAGTAGCCCTTGCAGAACAGGGCGTGCTCGACGATCTTCTTGATGTTGGTGTTCGACTCGTTCGGGCCGATGTCGCCGCGCTTGGCCAGCTCGGAGAGCGTGCCCGGGCCGAAGCTCGCCATCAGCGGGCCCATCGCCAGCTCCGACTGGAGCGCCATGGTCAGCGAGAACATCGTCGACCAGCCGGTGTGCCCGTCTTCGGGGCACTTCACATAGCCGGGAACGTTCACGTAGGTGGCGTTGACCCATCTCTGGGCAGCAAGGACCTTGTCGTCCGCCATGTTTCTCTTTCTGATGAGCGGGGCTCGGGACTCGGGGGTGCGTGAATCCTGATGGCGGAAGGCATGCCGGCTTACGGGCGCGGCTCAACTGCCCATGCGGGCAGGGTGGTCACAGCGGCGCGCGTGGGCAGAATTCCCCGCATCACCTCGGCGTCGGCTTCCCCCGTCGACTGCCGATGGTGCGGTGATCATAGCCGACGGAAACGCACCACTCGGCATGTACAAGCCACGCTCTGACCTGTCGTAATATCTCCCCCTGCAAGTGATCATTTACGATCTAGGGGGACAACTCATGGGTATGGGCAAGAAGTTCGCCGTAGCCACGGCGACCGGCGTGATGACCGTCGCGGGCCTCGCCGCCACGGGCGGGACCGCGTTCGCCGGTACCGACGGACAGCAGATCGTCATCGACGACCAGACCCGCCGGGTCGAGTCGATCAAGATCCAGGGCAACGACCAGCACGGCGCGCCCGCCACCGCGTGCCTGGTCACGTCGGGTTACGAGACCCGGATGCCCGGCTGGTGGTGGCGTGACTACATGCACTTCAGCAAGTGGACCGACAAGACCTGCGGCAAGAGCGGCGGCAGCTGGCTGGGCTCGCAGGACGAGATGGTCCCGGCGTGGATGGCGCCGGACCGGGGTGACTGGTACTACATCGGCATCTTCAAGAACGACAACTAGTCGAGCTGTTCGGTTCCCCGCACCCCTGAAGGGGCGCGGGGAACTGCGCGACCAGCCACGCACGGTCCGCAGCCGAAAACCCGCCCTTAACGCAGCGCGTCCCGCAACGCCTCAACCCCCGTAACCGGCGCATCGCACGTGAAGTGCCGGCACACATACGCCGCCGCCTCACCGTTGACCAGCGGGCGATCGGCGAGCAGGGGGAACTCGGACGCGTCCTTGGGCAGCCCCACCGCCACCACCGCGCCCGGGGCGTTGCCGAGCAGCGCGGCCCGGTGCAGCTCGCCCCCGGGCGGGCCCACCACGGCGACCTCGCGGGGGCCGTCGAGCAGGGCCTCGGCGGTCGCCAGACCCCAGCCGATGAACCGCGGGGCGCGCGGCCCCAGCGCCTTCACCACCCCCAACGCGCCCTCGGCGGCGGCGCGATGGGCCGACGAGCCGGTGTGCGCCGCGTACGAGAGCAGGGCGGAGGCCGCCGCCGTCCAGCCGGACGGGGTCGCGCTGTCCGTCGGGTCCTGCGGCCGCCGGATCAGCGGCTCCGCGTCGTGCGCCGTGTCGTACAGCGCCCCGCCGTCGCCCCTGAACTGGTCCAGGACGATGTCCAGCAGGAAGCCCGAGAACTCCAGCCAGGCACCCTCGCCGGTCACCCCGGCCAGCGCCAGGAAGCCCTCGGCGACGTCCGCGTAGTCCTCCAGGACGCCTGCGTTCGCGCCGACCTTGCCGTCCTTGGACGTACGGGCCAGACGCGCGCGGCCACCCGACACGTCGAAGTGCACCCGCACCAGCAGGTCCGCCGCCTCGGTGGCGCGCTCCACCAGGTCCGGCCGGTCGAAGTAGGCGCCCGTCTCGGCGAGCGCGGCAATCGCCAGACCGTTCCAGGCCGCGACCACCTTGTCGTCCCGGCCCGGGCGGGGCCGCGCCTCGCGGGCCGCGAAGAGCCGGTCGCGTACACCCGCCTCCAACAGGCCGCCGTCCTGCGGGAGTTGGAGGACCGAGGCGCCCTCCTCGAAGGTGCCCTCCTCGGTCACGCCGTAGTGGCGCGCGGCCGCCTCGCCCTCGCGCTCGCCGAGGACTTCGGCCAGCTGCGCGGGCGTCCACACATAGAACGCGCCCTCCACATGCCGCCCGCTGCCGTCGTCGCTGTCCGCGTCGAGGGCCGAGGCGTAGCCGCCCTCGGCGGTGCGCAGCTCGCGGACCATGAAGTCGGCGGTCTCCAGGGCGACCCGGCGGGCGAGGTCCGAGCCGGTGGCGCGCCACAGGTGCGCGTACACCCGGCACAGCAGCGCGTTGTCGTACAGCATCTTCTCGAAGTGCGGGACCACCCACTCGCGGTCCACCGAGTAGCGCGCGAAACCGCCGCCGAGCTGGTCGTAGATACCGCCGCGCGCCATCCGCTCACAGGTGTCGGCGGCCATCTGGAGCGCGCCCTCCGCACCCGTACGGGCATGGTGGCGCAGCAGGAACTCCAAGGTCATCGACGGCGGGAACTTGGGCGCGCCGCCGAAGCCGCCGTGCCGCTCGTCGTAGTCGCGGGTGAGCCCGAGCAGCGCGCCCGCCAGCTCCTCCTCACCGGGCACCCCGGCGTCCCCGCCGTAGCTCAGCTCGCGCTCGGACAGATCCCGTACGACCCTCACCGCGACCTCGCCGACCTCCTCGCGCCGGTCGGTCCAGGCAGCGTTCACCCCTTCCAGGACCTGCCGGAACGACGGCATGCCGTGGCGGGGGTCGGGCGGGAAGTAGGTGCCGAAGTAGAACGGTTCGGCGTCCGCCGTCAAAAAGACGGTCATCGGCCAGCCGCCCTGGCCGGTCGCCGCCTGCACCGCCTCCATGTAGACGGCGTCGACGTCCGGGCGCTCCTCCCGGTCGACCTTCACGTTCACGAAGTTCTCGTTGAGATACGCGGCCGTCGCCTCGTCCTCGAACGACTCATGGGCCATCACATGGCACCAGTGGCAGCTGCTGTACCCGACGCTGAGCAGCACCGGGACCCCGCGCTCGCGCGCCTTCGCGAACGCCTCGGGCGACCAGGGCCACCAGTCGACGGGGTTCTCGGCGTGCTGGAGCAGATACGGGGACGTCTCATGGGCCAGGCGGTTCGGCATGGGCCCATACTCCCCCACCCGGGGAATGATCCGCCGACTCCCTCGCGCCGACGCGCGGCAGGCAGGACACTTGAGCCGCGACACGGACTCGACCAGCACCAGATCGCTCCTGGAGGGGGACCCATATGCGGGACGGCCATCGGGCGGAGGCCGAGCGGCTGTTGGTACGCGCCGTCGAGGAGGAAGTACGGCGCTCCGGCGGCAGAGCGGACGCCAACGCGCTCCTGACACGGGGGCGGGCCGCGCTCGACGCGCTGGCGGAGAGCGCCGCCGAGGAGTACGCCGCGTACACCTCGGCGCTGGACGAAGGCGCGGCCGGGCAGCTGACGCTCGGCGCGCGGTTCGCGAAGGAGAAGGCGGGAACGGCCTTCTGGGTGACCGGGGTCGCGGCCGTCGCCGCGGGCCTCGCCGACACGGGGCTCGGCACGGGCGCGGGACCCGCCGCGGGCGCTGCGGCCGCCGTCGCCGTCGCCGGGGCCGCGACCACCGTCGTACGGGTGACCGCAGCGCACTGGCCTGCCGCGCACCGCCGCGCAGGCGAGCTCGGCCGCCCCGGCGGCGCCGAACAGTTGCGCCTCCAGTGGCTGACGGCCCTGGACGTCCGGGGCATCCGGCCGTTCCTGGACCAGCAGCGGATGGTGACGCCGACGACCCGTACGAGCAAGAAGACGGCCACGTCCGTACCGACGCAGCTGCGTGGCACGGACAAGAGCGCGGCGGCGAGGCGGCGCTCGGTCCTGGAGCAGTCGTTCGCCCATCTCCCCGAGCCGCAGGGGCCGTTCGCGGGCCGCCGCGCGGAGATCACCCGGATCGCCCAGTGGGTGCACTCGGCGCGCGCCGCGACCGAGACCCGGCCGGTGGTCGTGGTGCTGCACGGCCCGGCGGGCGCGGGCCGCACCACGCTCGCCGTACGGGCCACGCATGAGCTGAGGGACCAGTTCCGGGGCGCGTGCCTGGTCGATCTGCGCGGCGGCGGGGGCGGCGAGGCACCGCTGCCCACCCGGGACGCGCTGCTGCATCTGCTCAACCGCCTGGGCGCACCCCGCGAACAGCTGCTGTTCCGCGAGCGTTCCTCGGCCGACCAGCAGGTACGCCGACTGGCCGAGCTCTACCACCAGCATCTGACGGGCCTGCCGGTCACGGTCGTCCTGGACGACGCCTCGGACGCCGAGCAGGTGCGCACGCTGGTGCCCGAGCGGTCCGACAGTTTGGTCCTGGTGACCGCCGCCGGGCCCCTTGAGCTGCCCGCCGACTTCCCCGCCTGGGTGCACCAGCTGCCCGTCGAGCCGCTGGACGAGGCGGGCGCCGAGGAGCTGCTGCGGGAGGCGACCCAGGACGAGCCCAAGGAGCCGTACGACGCCGAAGCCGCCCTGCTCGTACGGGAGTTGTGCGGCGGACTGCCGCTCGCGCTGCGCATCGCGGGCTCCTCGCTCGGCCCCCGGGACGCGCGGGCGCTCGCCGCCGACCTCGGGGCGTACGGGCCGGTGGCGCCCGTCGAGCGCGCGCTGTAGCTGCGCTACACCGACCAGAGCGAGTCCGCCCGCAAGCTGCTGCGGCGGCTCGCGCTGGCGGGCCGGGCCTCGCTGGGCGCGGCTGCGGCAGCAGCGCTGCTGGCCACGAGCGAGGCGGAGGCGGGCCAGCTCCTGTCCGCGCTCGCGGAGACGGGCCTGATCGACCGCGTCCGCGCCGACCGCTTCCGCCTCCACGACACCGTACGGGCGTTCGCGCAGGCCAGGCTGCTGGACGAGGAGGAGCCCGCCGAGCGCACGGCCGCGCAGGAACGGCTGATCCAGAACTACGCGGAGCTCGCCGACGCGGTGATCCGTATGGTCGACGGCAAACTCTCCACCCGCGCCGGGCAGTTCGGCAGCCACGGCTTCACCTCGCTGGACGCGGCGCTGCGCTGGCTCGACGACGAGTCGAGCTTCATCACGGCCGCGCTGCGCGGGGTGGAGGGCGTCGACCAGCAGGCGGTGCTCAACCTCCTGGGCGCGCTCTGCGACTACTGCCTGCTGCGCGGCGACCTCTACCGCCTGGGCGAGATCAGCGAACTGTCGCAGGCCGTCGACCAGGGACTGCTCGAACGCTCGGTGCGCTGGCGCACCGGCATCGCGGCCCGCCAGCTGGGCGAGCTCGACAAGGCCCGTACGACCCTGTCGTCCGTCGTCGGCCTTTACCGCGAGGCGCAGAACGACGCGGGCGCGGCGCTCGCGCTCTGCTCGCTCGGCATCACCCTGCACCACCAGGGCAACCTCACCGAGGCGGCCGCGAAGCTGCGCGAGGCGATCGCCCTCCAGTCCGCGCCCGAGCAGGACGAGGACCGGGCGTGGTCGCTGCACGCGCTCGCGGCCGTCGAGCGCGACCGCGCCGACCTCGCCCAGGCGCTGACTCTCCTCGACACCGCGCTCGCCCTGCACCGCGAGGGCGAGTCGCTGCACGGCGAGGCCTGGTCCCACTTCCAGCTGGGCCAGGTGTGTCTGCGGATGGGCGATGTGCCGCGCGCGGAGGACGAGTTGCGCACGGCGCTCGACCTGTACGGGCGCACCCGCGACGGCCGCGGCGTGGCCTGGGCGCTCACTCAGCTGGCCCGCGCCCGCCTCGTCGACGGCGACCCGTCGGTGGCCGTCGACCAGCTGCGCCAGGCGCTCTCGCGCCACCGCGAACAGGAGGACGCGCGCGGCGAGGCGTGGACGCTGTACTACCTGGGCCAGGCCCTGGAAGAGCGCGGCGACCGCGACCAGGCGGTCCGCGAACTGGAGCGCGCCCGCACGATGTTCTCCCGCATGCGGGACGTGTACGGCCTCGCCTGCGCCCGCCACCACTCCGGCCGCGTGACGAGGGACCAGCGCGCCGCCCAGACGGGCAACCTGCGCAACTCCGGCTTCGCCCGCCAGCTCCTGGTCGACGCCCGCGCCGACTTCCACCGCATCGGCGTGGCCCACGGCGAAGCCTGGACGTGCCTCGAACTCGCCCTGATCGACGCGGGCAACAACCGCGCCCCGCAGGCACTTTCCCTGTGCGACGAGGCGGTGGAGCTCTTCGCCTCCTACGGCGACCTACGAGGCGGCGACTGGGCCCGCTTCCTGCGCTGCACCCTCCTCCCGTACGCCTCGGCGGGCGGCTCGGAGATCGGCGCGGCGGTCGCCCAGGAGGAACTCTCCCAACTGATCCGCGCCCGCCACGCCACCCGCGACAGCAAACTGGAGGACTGCGCGGAGGCGTACGCCCTGATGCTGGAGCGCGGCATCGAGCTGGAGGACGGCTGGCAGGCGTGGCTCCTCGGCATGGTCCCGACACGACACTCCCGGGAGGTCATGGGGGTGCCGGTGGGGGCGGCGCGGTGAGCCGGGGACCGCGCCCGCTGCCGCCGGATCCTGTGCCGTTTTCGGGGCGGGAGGGGGAGGTTGGGGAGTTACGGGAGGTCGTGGTGCAGGGCGCGGGTGCCTCCGCCCCGGTCCCGCGTGCGCTGGTTCTGTGCGGTGCGGCGGGCGTGGGGAAGTCGGCGCTGGCCGTGCGGGTGGCGCGGGAGGCGGCGGAGGAGCTGGGGGTGCCGGCTTGTTGGGTGCCGGTGGGGGGGCTCGTGCCGGAGGCCGAGGTGGTACGGCTGCGGCTTACGAGTCTGTTCGGCGGAGCCGCCGTACTCGTATTGGATGACGTTCCGTCGCGGGAGTGGGGCGCGGAGTTCCTGAGCCTCCTCCACCCCGGCATCCCGGTCACCGTCGTGATCACCACGCGGGACGAGAGCTGGTGGGAGGGGCACGAGCGGCCCCACCGCCACGCTGTGGGCTTTGTGAAGGCCGGCTCCGAGGCCGGGACAGAGAGGACACGGCGGCTGAACGAACTGCCAATAGGGGCCCGGGCACTTCTCGACGTACTACGGATGTATCCAGCACCCGAGTTCAGCCTCAAGACCGCCCGCGAGTTGATGCCCCACGCCGTCCTCGCACGGAACAGTGACGCCGACGAGGCCGTCGCGGAACTGGTCCGCGCGGGGCTCGTCGAGCCGGTGCGGGAGGGGTTGCACGTCCTACACTCGGTCGTACGGGACCGGCCTCCGAACGAGGGACAGCTCTCGGGGCCAGGCAGGGCCACGCTCGACACCGCCTACCGAGCCATGAACCAACGCCTGCTGTCCCTGCCCGCCGGTTCCCTCGACGAGTACGTCAATGCGGCCGTCCGGTCCCCACTCGCCCGCCGCCTGCTGCTGGAGCGGCTGAGCCGTCTGCTGGTGATGCGCGGTGAGCACCATGAACTGGCGGCCCTGGCCCACGCGGCCAGGGGAGAACCCGTCGTACTGGAGGACCTGCGCGTTCCGCTGGCGGTGTCCGCCCGCGACACGGGCGATCCCCTGGCGGCACTCGACCGGCTCGGCGAAGACTCGGACCCGGAATCCCTCGTCGTGCAGGCGGTGACCCTGCGCCAGCTCGGACAACTGGAACTCGCCGTCGCACGACTGGACTTGATGGATTCAGCCGATACCAGCCGAGCGATGCAATACCAGAGGGCGGCTCTCACCGCCCGGGGAGCTGTCCTGATCGACCTGGGCCGGGCCGACGAGGCCGACGCCGCCCTGCGCATGGCCCGGACCGCCCACATCATGGCGAACGACCACCACGGGGCGGCCTGGAACGACCTGCACGCGGCACGGTTGCACCTGCTGCGCGGCGACGCGGCCCGATGCGTCATGGTGCTGGGTTCGGTGTCCCGGACCTTCTCGAAGGTGGACGACGCACGCGGGCGCGCCTGGGTCGCCACGCTGCAGTTGCGGGCGAACCACCTGAGCGACGAGAGGGCGACGCTGCTCCGGCATCAGTGGGACGAGGCTATCGCGCTGCATCGGGCCGCAGGGGATGCACGGGGCGTGGCATGGACGCAGTACTGGTTGGCGCTGGTGTTCGCCGACCGCGCCAACATGCATCGGGCCAAGCTGATCCTGACCACGGCACGGCTCGGCTTCCGGCACGTGAAGGACTCCCTGGGCGAGGCGTGGGCCGAGCACCACCTGGGCGTACTCACCCGCGACCCCGAACAGGCGGTGGCCCATCTGACCGCGGCTGCCCGGCTGTTCAGCGAATGCCCTTGCCCGCACGGTGCCGCCTGGACAGAGCTGGAGCTGGCGTTGTGGGCGCAAGAGGGCCATCTCGATCGCTACACGGAAGACGGACTCACCCTTGTGCGCACGGCCCAACGGTATTTCGAAGAGATCGGCGACCGGAGCGGATGGCTATGGGCCGAGTACATCGGGTATCCACCGCCTGAGGGGTCGGGCCCGGCCGCACTGAGAGCGCTGTGCGATGCGAAGTACCCGGCCCACCTCACGGCCCGCACGAGGCTCGCCGCCCACGAGGGGCGCGGCCCCGGGCAACCGCGTGCCCCGCGCCCTCTCCCCCGTATCGCCCGCGACACCGTCACCTCCGGCACATGGGACCGGCCCGTCACCCTGCTGAAGCGTCTGCCCCCCGCCCCCACCCACTGCCAAGTCCGCCTAACACTCCTCGACGACACCCAACCCCACCGCATCCGCCTAACCCTCACCCCCGGCCCCGCCCACCCCTGGTCCACCGAAGCCACAGACACCGACACCCCCTGGCTGCAAGCCACCGCAACCCCCCTCACCCCCGCCACCCTCGACCCCCCGACCGCACTCGTCCGGCCGTCCAGGAACCCCGCCCACCAGGCCGAGTTCACCTTCACCCCGCACTGCGCGGGCACCCACCGCGTCCGGTTCACGATCACCGACGAGCGCACCGGAACCGTCCTCCAGCGGGTCGAGACGGAGATGGACATCCCGGAGGCGCTGCAGAACGACAACGTCAGCGCGCCGCACCCCGAACACGTCCGGGGGGTCTGAGCACGATGCCGAAAGACCTCCCCGTCCGCGTCGTCGACGACCCCAGCGACGGCTTCACCCGCCTCCCGGGCCTCCATGTCACCGGCCCCGACGTCGTGTTCAGCCTCGACCTGGGCGGCGACCGGCTGCTGGCCCGGATGTACGGGCCGCGCGTGCCCACGCTCAAGGGGTGCGAGCACAAGGCCGAGCTCGCTGCCCGGCCGGACGCCGTACGGGCGGCGGCCCGGCTCTGCTCGAAGTGGAACGAACTGCTCGTACGGCACCGGCCGTTGGGGCCGGACGGCATGCCTGAACCCGGGCGCCCGGAGTTCCCGTACACCGAACTCACCGATCTCACCGGCCAGCCGCCGGGCGAGCTCGACGCGATCGTCGACGAGCTCGCGCACATCGGCATGGACCTGCTCTTCGGCGTACTGCTCCACGGCGGCAGCCGCGAAGTCGACGTCTTCCGGGGCTATCTCGTCGACACGCTCGCCCAGCAGGACCTCCGCATCCGGTTCGACTCGGATCTCTTCATCCCCTGGTCGATGCTGGCCATGCCAAAGGAGCACGCCAAAGCGCCTCTGCACCGCTTCCTCGGCCACCGGCACCAGATCGAGCAGACCGGGCTCTCCTACCCCTGGCCGGACGAGTACCCGGCCGCGCCCTGCACGCCCGTCGTCAGCCTCAACCACGACACCGCCATCGACCGCCGCCGACTCACCCGCGCCGCCGACGTCGCCGCCGCGCTCGCGCGGGACACCAAGCTCGTCGAGCGCACCACCCGCCGGGAGCTGATGGCCGCGCTCGACGACCGCGATCTCGACGACCAGTTGATGTACTTCTGGTGCCACGGTCACTTCGCGTACGACGGGGGTCAACCGCCTTATCTGGTCCTCAAGTTGAGCGACGACGTCGCCATCGACGCGCAGCTCGTACGAGAGCGGCGGCGGGCGTTCGGCCCCGACAGCCCGTTCCGGCCGTTCGTGCTGCTCAACGCCTGCCACGCGGGCGCGTCCGACGCCGAGGAGGACCACGCCGACCTCGGCCGCGCCCTCATCAGGAGCGGGGCGCGCGGGGTGCTCGGCCCGCAGATCGCGATGCCGCAGGCGTTCGCCGCCGAGTACGCGCTGGAGTTCGTCACCCGCTATCTTCGCGGCGGGCGGACCGCCGGCGAGATCGCCCACGCCCTGGCCCGCCACTTCGCGGACACCTGCCGCAATCCGCTCGGCTTCGCGTACGCCCTGCGCTGCGGCATGGACAGCCGTCTGGAGCGCGCCGACGAACCCGTCGGGGAACAGGAAGCCACCGTATGAACGTCGTCGATCTCGACGAGAGCGGGCGCGTGCTCGACGCCGGGCACCCCGTCCCCGTACACCGTCTCGACGACCACTTCGCCGCCGAGCTGCGGCCGCCGCCGTACGCCACCGACATCGTCGTGTACGTCCACGGCTGGCGGACCGGGTCGGACGCGGCGCACGCGGCGGCCGAGCGCCTCCTCGCGCTCACCACCGAGCAGTACGCGCGCCACGGCGCCCTCTATCCGGCGCTCGGCGCCGACTTCGCGCCCTGGCCGGTGCTCGTGCGCTGGCCGTCGCACAGCAGTCCGTCCCTGCCGGGCTATCGGCGCATCCGCGACCGTGCGCACGTACTGAGCAGGGGCGACGGGCACGCGGGCCGGGTGATCGGGCAGCTGCTCGGCTATCTCGACGCGCGCCGAGCCGACCCGGCCGCCGGGGGTGTGCTCGCCAACCGGGACGGGCAGTTCCTGCATCTGGTGGGGCACTCGTTCGGCTGCCGGGTGCTGTGCGAGGCCGTGCAGTGGGCGGCGAGGGAGAGCGGCACGCTCGGCTGGAGCCGACCGGGGCCGCCCGGGCGGCCGTTCACGGTGGACAGCATGCTGCTGTTGCAGATGGCAGCGCCGCGCGACGCCTTCGAGGAGATCTTCACGGCGCTCGCCGAGGCGCCGCTGCGGGGGCCGGTCGTCGCCACGTACTCGCATCACGACCGGGCCACCGGCCTGTGGCACCGCCTCGCCGAGCAGCGCGCCGGGATCGGCGGCCAGGGCATCGGGACCGCGCCCGAGCCCGTATCGGCGATCCGGATGATGGCGCCGGACACGCCGTATCCCCGCCGCGCGCTCGACCACTGGTTCGTCAGTGTCGACGCGGGCGGGGTCTTCAGCGAGGGACGGGGCCCCGCGGGCGCGCACTCCGACCAGCTGCGGCCGGAGTCCGCGCACCTGCTGCTGTCCCTCGCCGACCACGCCCGCTGAGGCGCGGCCTCGGGTGACCTGCGTCAGGCCTTCTTCGGGGCACCGTTGCCCGAGGCGGCGGCCGGGGTCGGCTCCGCCGCCTCCGGCGGCTCCTCGAAGTCGACCTTGCGCATGTGGCGGTTCATCGACTTCATCAGCATCCACACGCCCACGGCGAGCGCCGCGAAGACGATGAAGCCGAGGACGCCGGGCGTCACCTTGTTGTCGTCGACCTCCTTGGCCAGAGGGACGAGATGTGTCAGTGCGAGGCTTGCGCTCATATCAGGCATTCTCGCGTACGCCCGCGAAGAGGTCGTCCTCGGGGAGGGAAGTGTCCACGAGCGACTTCGCCAGCTCGTACTCCTCCGTCGGCCAGACCTCCTTCTGGATCTCCATCGGGACCCGGAACCAGCCGCCGTCGGGGTCGATCTGCGTGGCGTGCGCGATCAGCGCCTTGTCGCGGATCTCGAAGAACTCGGCGCACGGAACGTGCGTGGTCAGCGTGCGCTCGACCCGCTCGAACTCCTTCCAGCGCTCCAGCCACTCCGCGTACGGGGACTCCATGCCCCGGTCAAGGAGCGCGTGGTGCAGCGCCAGGGTGCGCGGCTTGTTGAAGCCCTGGTTGTAGTAGAGCTTCTGCGGCTGGTACGCCGGGCCGAACTCGGACTCCGGGAACTTCTCCGCGTCCGCCGCGCCCTCGAACGCCACCATCGAGATCTTGTGGGTCATGATGTGGTCGGGGTGCGGATAGCCGCCGTTCTCGTCGTACGTGGTGATCACCTGGGGACGGAACGAGCGGATCTGCTTCACCAGCTCGCCGGCCGCCTTGTCGACGTCCTCCAGCGCGAAGCAGCCCTCCGGCAGCGGCGGCAGCGGGTCGCCCTCGGGCAGCCCGGAGTCGACGAAGCCCAGCCACTCCTGCTTGACCCCGAGGATCTCGCGGGCCTCGTCCATCTCCTTCTTGCGCACCTCGTGGATGTGCTCCTCGATGTACTTGTCGCCCTGGAGCTTCGGATTGAGGATGGAGCCGCGCTCGCCGCCCGTGCAGGTCACCACCAGCACGTCCACCCCCTCGGACACGTACTTCGCCATGGTGGCCGCGCCCTTGCTCGACTCGTCGTCGGGGTGGGCGTGCACGGCCATCAGTCGCAGCTGCTCAGTCAAGACAAGATCCTCAGTGATTTCGGCGCCCTCTGTGTTGCCCTCTGTGATCCGGCGCGATGGGCGGCTTCTATAGTGACCGAATCGGGGGACGGAAAATTCCGGCACCCCCAGCAGCAGGAGGACGATCATGGCCGCGGCAAGCCAACCGCTCCCGGAGGGGCGCTACGGACGCACCGCGGACCAGCGTGCCGACCACAAGCTCAAGGTCATCGGCGCCGTGCTCGGCGCGGTCGCGCTCGGTGTGATCGGCTGGATCGGATACGACTATGTGTCCGGGAAGTCGGTTTCGGCCCAGGTCATCACGTTCCAGGTGGTCTCCGCCAAGGCCGTTGACGTGCATCTGGAAGTGCGCAAGGACAGCGGCGAGACCGGTGTCTGCACGCTGCGCGCCCTGGAGGCCGACGGCGACGAGGTCGGCCGCAAGGACGTCCGCTTCGAGCAGCACTCCGGCCGGATCGACCAGGTGATCAGGGTCCAGACGACGTCGCGGGCGACCGCGGTCGACCTGGTGGGCTGCAAGTCGGCCTGACCGGATCTTCCGCGGTTCGGCCCGCTCGGCCCCGCTCGACCCCGGCCGGTCAACCCGACCCGGTCGGCCCGGAGCGTCGACGCCCCCGCCCCGACGGCGCTGACCTGCGGCGACGATTCCCATACGGTTTCCGTCCTCCCCCTTCGGGCCCTGAATTGTTAGGCTCGTGGTTTCGCCCACCCGAGAGGGAACATCCTTCTGGGTAGGGCGATGCGCTTGTATTCCCAGTACCGACGAGGAGCACCTGTGACCCAGACCAGCGACAACGTCACCTGGCTGACCCAGGAGGCGTACAACCAGCTCAAGGCCGAGCTGGAGTACCTGTCTGGTCCCGCGCGCACGGAGATCGCCGTAAAGATCGCGGCGGCCCGTGAGGAGGGTGACCTCCGGGAGAACGGCGGGTACCACGCGGCCAAGGAGGAGCAGGGCAAGATGGAGCTCCGGGTCCGTCAGCTGACCCAGCTCCTTGAGCACGCCAAGGTCGGCGAGGCCCCCGCCGCCGACGGCGTGGTGGCCCCCGGCATGCTCGTCACGATCGCCTTCGACG
Source organism: Streptomyces sp. CBMA152 (assembly GCF_014596475.1). Lineage (GTDB taxonomy): Bacteria > Actinomycetota > Actinomycetes > Streptomycetales > Streptomycetaceae > Streptomyces. The sequence continues at coordinate 293,441 of NZ_MECJ01000028.1, forward strand.
GCGACGAGGACGACACCCTGGAGTTCCTGCTGGCCTCCCGTGAGTACGCGTCGACCGAGATCGAGACGTACTCCCCGCAGTCCCCGCTCGGCTCGGGCGTGAACGGCAAGAAGATCGGCGAGGACGCCCAGTACGAGCTCCCGAACGGCCGCAAGGCCTCGGTGAAGATCCTCGCGGCGACGCCGTACACGGGCTGAGCCCGCGTACGAGATCAGCAGATCCGTCCCACGAAGCCCCCGGCGGGATGCCGGGGGCTTCGTCATGTGCCGCGTTCCGGGGTCACCTAAGGGGCGCGGGGAACTGCGCGACCAGCCCCCACCGGTCCGCACCCGAACATCAACGCATCCAGCGACGCGTCACGCAGTGGCAGACCGATACTTACGCACCGCAAGCGTCCGGAACAGCACGATGATCACCACAGACCACAGCAGCGACGCGTACACGGGGTGCTGCATCGGCCAGGCGCCCGACTGTGAAACGCCAGGGTTGCCGAAGAGGTCGCGGCAGGCCTGGACGGTGGCGCTGAACGGGTTCCACTCGGCGATGTGGCGCAGCCAGGGGGTCATCTGGCCGGAGTCCACGAACGCGTTCGAGATGAAGGTGACCGGGAACAGCCAGATCAGCCCGCCCGACGTGGCCGCCTCGGGCGTCCGCACTGTGAGCCCGATCAGCGCGCCGATCCACGAGAACGCGTACCCCAGCAGAAGCAGCAGCGCGAACGCGCCGAGCGCCTTCGGTATGCCGTGGTGGATCCGCCAGCCGACCAGGAAGGCAACGACGGCGAGCACCACGACGGTCAGCGCCGTCTGCACCAGGTCGGCCAGCGTACGGCCGGTGAGGACCGCACCACGGGCCATGGGCAGCGACCGGAACCGGTCGATGAGCCCCTTGTGCATGTCGTCGGCGATGCCCGCGCCCGCGCCCGCCGTGGCGAACGTGACGGTCTGGGCGAAGATGCCTGCCATCAGGAAGTTCCGGTACACATCGGCGCTAGTGGAGCCGCCGATGTTCATCGATCCGCCGAAGACGTAGCTGAACAGCACCACGAACATGATCGGCTGGATCAGCCCGAAGATGATCATCTCCGGGATGCGCATCATCCGTATGAGGTTGCGCTTGGCGACGACCAGCGAATCGTTGATCGACTGGACGACGCCGCCGCGCGGCTGCGGAGCGACGAGGCGCGGGGCATCGATGACGGCGGTCACGAGGAGACCTCCTGCTCGGTCGGGTTCTTGCCGCGCTTACGGGACTTGGGGTCCTGCGCCTCGCCGTTCTCCTCCCTGAGCTCGGCCGCGTGGCCGGTCAGGGAGATGAACACGTCGTCGAGCGTGGGGCGGCGCAGCCCGATGTCGTCGATCTCCACACCCCGGTTGTCGAGCTCGCGGATGACCTCGGCCAGCAGCTTGGCGCCGCCGCTGACCGGGACCGTGAGCTTGCGGGTGTGCTCGGCGACGGTGACCTCGCCCTTGCCGAACCCGGCGAGCACGGCCCGGGCCGGGCCCAGCTCGTCGTGCTCGTGCACCACGACCTCGACGCGCTCGCCGCCGGTGCGGGCCTTGAGCTGGTCGGCGGTGCCGCGCTCGATGACACGGCCGTGGTCGACGACGCAGATGTCGTGCGCGAGGTGGTCGGCCTCCTCCAGGTACTGCGTGGTGAGCAGCAACGTGGTGCCGCCCGCGACGAGTTCCTGGATGACCTCCCACAGCTGCTGCCGGTTGCGCGGGTCCAGGCCCGTCGTCGGCTCGTCCATGAACATCACGGGCGGTGACACGACCAGGGCCGCGGCGAGGTCGAGCCGACGGCGCATACCGCCGGAGTACGTCTTGGCGGGGCGGTCGGCCGCGTCGGCGAGGTTGAACTTCTCCAGGAGCTCGCCCGCCCGGACCTTCGCCTCCTTGGACTTCATCTGGTAGAGCTGGCCGACCATTTGGAGGTTCTCGCGGCCGGTCAGATACTCGTCGACCGCCGCGAACTGGCCGGACAGGCCGATCGCGCGGCGCACCTCGTTGGGGTGCTTCAGCACGTCGATGCCCGCGACCGTGGCCCGGCCGCTGTCGGGCTGGAGCAGGGTGGTGAGCACGCGCACGGTGGTGGTCTTGCCGGCGCCGTTGGGGCCGAGCAGGCCCAGGACCGTGCCCTCGGGGACATCGAGGTCCACGCCGTCCAGAGCCTTTACGTCGCCGAACGTCTTCACCAGGCCTTCGGCATAGATGGCGCCTGGCATGAGGTACCCCCAGAGTTGGGTGTCGTTTGTACACAAATCCTAGATTTGCCGGACATGGAGTGCCCGGTGGAGCTGTGGCGCAGGACACAGGCTAACGCGATGTATCGCGTTTTCTCAAGGGGTTTTCGGCGGCCTCGGCGCGGGCGTCAGGAGATGATCTGGTAGCCCGCCTCCCGCAGCGCCGCCGAGACCTCCAGGCAGTGCTCCGGCCCCTTCGTCTCCAGGTGCAACTCCACCTCCACTTCCGTGAGTCCGAGCCGCGGGTCGGTCCGTACGTGGCCCACATCAAGGACGTTAGCGTCGACCACTGACAACGCCCTGAGAAGCTCGGCGAGCACCCCCGGCCGGTCCATGATCCGCACCCGCAGGCTCAGATAGCGCCCGGCCGCCGCCATCCCGTGCCGCAGGATCCGCTGCAGAAGGACCGGGTCCACATTGCCGCCCGACAGCACCGCCACCACCGGCCCCCGGAACCGCCCCGGATCGCTCAGCAGCGCCGCCACCGGGCTGGCGCCCGCGGGCTCCACGACCAGCTTGGCCCGCTCCAGGCAGAGCAGCAGCGCCGAGGACAGATCGTCCTCGGAGACCGTGACGATGTCGTCCACCAACTCCCTGATCAGCGCGAACGGCACGTCCCCGGGCCGGCCCACCTTGATCCCGTCGGCCATCGTCGGCGCCGGGTCGATCGCCACCGGGTGCCCGGCCGCGAGCGAGGGCGGATACGAGGCGGACGCCGCCGCCTGCACGCCGATCACCTTCACATCGGGGCGGACCGCCTTCACCGCGACCGCGATGCCCGCCGCGAGCCCGCCGCCGCCGATCCCGACGACGATCGTGCGTACCTCCGGGCACTGCTCCAGGATCTCCAGGCCGACCGTGCCCTGGCCCGCGATGATGTCCGGGTGGTCGAAGGGGTGGATGAAGACGGCGCCCGTCTCGCGCGCGTACTCCTCGGCGGCCTCAAGGGTCTCGTCGACGACGGCGCCGTGCAGCACCACCTCCGCGCCGTACTCGCGGGTCGCGGCGACCTTCGGCAGGGGCGCGCCGACCGGCATGAACACGGTGGAGCGCACGCCCAGGAGCGAGGAGGCGAGGGCCACGCCCTGTGCGTGGTTGCCCGCGCTCGCGGCCACCACCCCGGCCGCCCGCTCCTCCGGCCGCAGCCCGGCGATGCGTACGTAGGCGCCGCGCAGCTTGAACGAACCGGTGCGCTGAAGGTTCTCGCACTTGAGGTGGACCGGGGCGCCGACCAGCTGCGTCAGGTGCCGCGACCCCTCCATCGCGGTCATCCGCGCGACGCCCGCGAGCATCTTCTGCGCGCCTCTGATGTCATCGAGGATGAGGGGACGCAAGGGGCCAGGCGTGCTGAAGCTCATGACGTCAAGTCTCGCAGCTCATCGGCCCCGGGGCCGCTGCGGACCGGATCCGCCGGGCAGTTGTCCACAGCTTTGCGCAGGGCCGGTACGCGTACGGGTCGGGCCGCGTACTCTGTCCCCCACCACACCGACCGCCGCACGAGAGAGCCCCGGCCATGCCCACTACTCAGGACATGACTTCCCATCTCGACCCAGGTCTCCTCGATGCCCTCCAGCACCAGGTGGCCATCTTCGCGCGCCGCGCGGAGCAGACCCGTCTCGGCGGCGTCGGCCAGGTCCGCAACTCGATGGACCGCGCCGCCTATCTGCTGCTCAACAGGCTTGACCAGGAAGGCCCGATGGGCGTCAAGGCGCTCGCCGCGGGCATGGGCATCGACTCCTCGACCGTCACCCGCCAGGTCGCGCCGCTCGTCGACACGGGCCTGGTGAAGCGGACTTCGCACCCGGAGGACGGCCGCGCCGTCGTCCTGCAGCTCTCCCCGCGCGGCCAGGCCCGCCTCGAAGAGGTGCGCTCCTCGCGGCGCGAGCTGATGGCGCGGGTGACCGACGGGTGGACCGAGGACGAACGCGAGTCCTTCTGCACCCTCCTGACCCGCTTCAACTCAGCTCTCTCGGCCCGCCAGTCGGCGACCCAGGAACCGGCGGCGCCGACCTCTTGACCTGCTGCGCGCGCTGCCTTCAGATGAGGCCATGCGCGCGCGCCAGGCGGAACTGCGGCGCCGCAGCACCCGCGAGTTCGAGGCGTTCGTGGCGGGCGCGGGCGGCAGGCTGCTGCATGCCGCCACCCTGCTCACCGCCGAGCCCCCCGAGCACAACGAACGGGCCCGCCGCCTGCTGACGGCCGCCCTCGCCCGCACGTACGCGCGCTGGGACCCGCTGCGCGGCGACGACCCGTACGTCCGCACCCGCCAGGAGCTGGCCGCCAGGTTCGCCGCCACGGCCTGGCGCCACCATCTGCACCACGACCGCTCGGCGGGTGTCCTGGCCCCGCTCACCCCGCAGGAGCGGCTGATCCTGGTGCTGCGGCTGTACGAAGGGGTCGCGGAGGAGCAGGTCGCCGCGCTGATCGGGCTGCCGGTGGACCGGGTCCGGGTGATCTGCACGCGCGCGATCGCGACGATGCGCAGCACCCCGACGGGTGCCCGGCAACCGCGCCCGAGGGCGACGGCGGAGGGGGTGTCATGAGCCTGCCCGACCGCAAGGAGGCGGAGGTCCGCCGCCTCCTGGAGGGCCCGCATCCGCCGGTCCCGGCCGAACTCGCCACACAGGCGGCCGAGTTGGGGCTACGGATGCTGCGCCGCCGACAGGCCGCGCGGCGGCTGATGTGGCTGGTGATCCTTGCGGCGACGGTCGCCTTCACGGTGTGGGCGGCGCGGGTCCACCCGTGGACGGCGCCGCCGTCGACGGTGGCGCCACCGGTGGACGGCTTCTGAGCCGCATACGTAGTGAGGGTCCTGGGGCCGTCGACCCCAGGACCCCTACGGGGTCATGAAGGGATCAGCCCAGCGCCTGCTGGAGGTCGGCCAGCAGGTCGTCGACGTTCTCGATGCCCACCGAAAGACGCACCAGGTCACCCGGCACCTCAAGCGCGGACCCGGCGACGCTGGCGTGCGTCATCCGGCCCGGGTGCTCGATCAGCGACTCGACGCCGCCCAGGGACTCGCCGAGCGTGAAGACCTTGGTGCGGGCGCACAGGTCGACCGCCTCCTGCTCGCCGCCCGTGACCCGGAAGGAGATCATGCCGCCGAAGGCGCGCATCTGCTTGGCCGCGATCTCGTGGCCGGGGTGCTCGGGCAGCCCCGGGTAGAGGACGTGCGACACCTTCGGGTGGCGGGTCAGCATCTCCGCGATCTTCCCGGCGTTCTCGCTGTGCCGGTCCATACGGACCGGCAGCGTCTTGATGCCGCGCAGCACCAGCCAGGAGTCGAACGGCCCGGCGACCGCGCCCATCGCGTTCTGGTGGTACGCCAACTCCTCGCCCAGCTCGGCCGAGTTGGTGACCAGGGCGCCGCCGACGACGTCCGAGTGGCCCCCCATGTACTTCGTCAGCGAGTGCACGACGACGTCCGCGCCGAGCGCGAGCGGCTGCTGGAGGTAGGGGCTCGCGAAGGTGTTGTCGACGACCAGCTTCGCGCCGACGTCCTTGGCGACCGCCGCGACCGCCGCGATGTCGGTGATGCCGAGCAGCGGGTTCGAGGGCGTCTCGACCCAGATGACCTTCGTACGGTCGTTGACGGCGGCCCGTACGGCCGCCGGGTCGGAGGTGTCGGCGACCGACCACTCCACGCCCCACCGGGAGACGACCTTGGCGAAGAGGCGGAAGGTGCCGCCGTACGCGTCGTTGGGGATGACGACGTGGTCGCCGGGGACCAGCAGCGTTCGCAGCAGGCAGTCCTCGGCCGCCAGGCCCGACGCGAAGGCGAGCCCGCGGACACCGCCCTCCAGGGCGGCCAGGTTCTCTTCCAGGGCCGTACGGGTCGGGTTGGCGCTGCGGCTGTACTCGTAACCGCCGCGCAGCCCGCCCACGCCGTCCTGCTTGTAGGTGGAGACCTGGTAGATCGGGGGTACGACCGCACCGGTCAGCGGATCCGCGGTGTTTCCGGCATGGATCGCGATGGTCTCGAAGCTCTTGTCGAGGTGCTCGTGGCTCATGAGGCCAGAGCCTAGTTCGCCCGGTGGCGACATTGGGGGCGGTCACCGGGTGATGAGACACGGGGCGGCGGGGGGTGAGACGGGGCGGGGGCGAACCGGCCCGGAGCAGGGCGTCGGTGGGGCCGGGTCCGACGCGGGTCGGCCGTGCGGGTCGGGCCGGGTTATCCACAGGGCGGGGCGCGGGTTGGCCAGATGTCCGTGGGGTCTGGTTCGCTTGAGGCATGGAGATTCTCTGGATCCTGATCGCCGCGTGCATGCTGAGCATGGCCCTCGGCCCATGGATGATGCGCCGCCGCCGGGCCGGCATCCAGCTGGCCGAGCCGGGCGCGCCCGACGCGGCGGACCCTCAGGCGTACGGCTTCGCGCGCCAGGAGGAGCTGGACGTGCGGCTGCCGGGCCCGGACCAGGACCTCCTGGACGTACTGGACGTGGTGCAGCAGACGCAGGAGTGGCGGGCCGCGGCGCAGCTGCTCGCGGGCACGCCCAAGGAGGGCGAGGTGCGCTGGCAGCGCGTCCAGGCGTTCGCGGGCGCGGCGTCGCTCGAACTGGCGCAGCGCCCCGGCGTGGGCGGCGCGTGGCTGCGCAAGTGGCGCTCGGAGGCGCCCAAGGACGCGGGCGCGGCGCAGGTGCACGCGGAGTTCCTTGTGCAGCAGGCGTGGCGGTCGTCGTCGGCCGGCAAGGACGACTTCCGGATCATCCTGGAGGAGGCGCGCACGGTCTGCGCCGAGGCCGCGCTGCTGGCCCCGGGCGACCCGGTCCCGTACATCACTGAGCTGGCGGTGGCCCGCGGACTGGCGTACCCGCACGCGGAGTTCGAGCAGCTGTGGGCCAAGGTGATCGACCGCGCGCCGCAGCACATGGGGGCGCATCTGTCGGCCCTGCACTACTGGTGCGAGAAGTGGCACGGCTCGCGCGAGCTGGCGGACGAGTTCGCGACGTCGGCGGCGGCGCGGGCCCCGCGCGGCTCGCTGCTGTCCGCGCTGCCGCTGTTCGCGGTGTACGAGCACATGGACGACATCGTCATGGTCAGCGACTTCCACCGCACGGCGGTGGTGAGCCGCGCGATGGAGGGCGCGCTGCACGCGGTCCACGTGGCCCGCCCCGACGACCCGGTCCTGGCCCACGTACGCCACCTGCTCGCCTTCTTCCTGGTCGGCGCCCAGCGCTGGTCCGAGTCGATGGACCAGTTCGTCCACCTCGACGGCTACGTCGGCGCGCTCCCGTGGACCCTGTCCGAGGACCCGGCGGAGCAGTACGCGATATACCGCGCGCTGGCGGTGGCGGGGTACGAGGCGAACGGCGGGAACCCGGCGACGCTGCCGAGGTAGCGGTGGCCGGAATCCCTCGCACTCCCGAAACGTTGAACGGGTTGCACCCGACGGAACCGAACTGACTGCGCCCGACCCGACTCTCCTGGCGGAGGAGCCCCCGCGATGTTCCTGAACAGCCGTACGCCCGTACTCCCCACCCCCGAGCAGGCCCTCAAGGGCCGCCCGGAGCCCGAATTCACGGTTCCGTCCCGCCACACGGTCCTCGGCAACCCGCTGCTCGGCCCGTACCCCGAGGGCCTGGAGGTGGCGGACTTCGGCCTGGGCTGCTTCTGGGGCGCCGAGCGCAAGTTCTGGCAGACGGAAGGCGTGTGGACGACCCTGGTCGGCTACCAGGGCGGCTACACCGTGAACCCGGCGTACGAGGAGGTCTGCTCGGGCCTGACGGGCCACACGGAGGCGGTCCGCGTGGTCTTCGACCCCAAGATCGTCTCGTACGCGACCCTCGTGAAGCTCTTCTGGGAATCCCACAACCCGACCCAGGGCTTCCGCCAGGGCAACGACGTGGGCACCCAGTACCGCTCCGCGATCTACACCCACACCCCGGAGCAGGCCACGGTGGCGGAGGCGTCCCGCGAGGCGTACCAGCAGGTCCTGACGGCGGCGGGCCACCGGACGATCACCACGGAGATCCTCCCGGCACAGGGCCGCACGTTCTACCCGGCGGAGCCGTACCACCAGCAGTACCTCGACAAGAACCCGGACGGGTACTGCGGCATAGGCGGCACGGGGGTCAAGCTGAGCGACCCGTTCGAGACGAACTGGGGGGCGTCCTGCCCGACAGGTATCGCGCCTGCTCCGAACGAGGAGTGACCTCCCGGAGGGACGGCCCGCTCTCGTCGGCACCGTTGGAACCGCAGCTCCATTCCCTGGCGGAGTGGGGCCGGGGTCACGAGCAGGCCGGGTTCAGAACGGAAGCTCGGGCGTGATCGCGCCTCGCGTGATGCTCAGGACCCGTTCGTGGAAGTCGCGCGTGGCGATCTCGCGGGGGAAGCGGGCGCGTAGTTCCTCGTCCAGCTCGTTGGCGACTAAAAGCAGGGACGGCAGAGACTTCCGGTCGGCATCAAGGGCTTCGGTGCCCATGCCGACGGCTTCTTCTATCTCGCCGGTTCGGGCGGCGGCGACTCCGAGGGTCAGGCGGGCCTCCGCTGCACGCATGGGAGAGATCTCGGTGCCGTCCGGGCCCGTGCTGATTCGGATCACCGACCGGGCGTGGGTGGCGGCGCGCTCGTCGTCTCCGAGCAGACGGTACGCGTCCATTTCGTAGAAGTCCCACTTGTCCGGGTCGATGATGAAGTGGTGTTCGGGGTGCTCAGGGCGGGGCAGGCGGTCGAGCCTCGCGCGCCCGGCGTCCAGGGAGTCGCGGACCAGTCGATGGTTTCCCATGCGGGCGGCGGCGCGGGCCTTGTGCGCGTACAGCTGCACGCCGACGGAGTGCGCCTGGTCAGCGATGTGCCCGGCCTCGACCGCGTCGAGCATGTCCTGCCACCGGTTCTGGGTGAGGGCGAACCATGCCTCGATCTCCCACGCCCATGCCTTGATCTCGCCGTGTCCGGCCTCGTCACCTATCCGGAGTGCTGCGGCCTTGCTGAGGTTGGCGGCCTCCCGCTGGCCCCGGTCGTACTGGACGCAGGCGTTCAGCAGGAACAGCCACCCGGCATCGACCAGCAGTTCCCGGTGCTGGCGCAGTGTCATCCGGCTCTCAAGCTGCCTGGTGACGTACTGCAAGCCGTTCCGGGTGCGCTGGTGCAGGTAGTCGGCATCGGCGTACGGGTAGGCGCGGGCCAGTTGGTCGATGCCCAGCTCGATCGACTCCAGCGCCGCACTGTTGATGCTGGACATCTCTGTCCGCCGCAGTAGCTCGGCGATGTCCCAGAGGCCCGCACCCCCCTCCGCGAGCAACGTGCTCGGGTCCTCCGGCTGGGACGTGTTCGCCCGCTGCTCCAGCTCCCACGGGCGTGGGGAGAACCCAGCGAGGCGGCCGGGGATACGTAGCCCGTCGACCACTTCAAGGATCTTGCGGTACTGGGTGATCCGGGGCCGGACGCCTTTGCCTTCGGTTTCGTCCTTGGCCATCTTGCCGATGTGCTCGCGCTTGTAGCCGACGGCTTCGGCGATCTTGGCGTAGCTGATCTTGCCGTGCAGCCGGGCGAGTCTGAAGACCTCGCCGAAGTCGTGGTTGGCGATCGCTGAACGGACGTCGGCACGTTCCAGCACATGCGGCGGGAGCGCTGCTGGCGTCGGAGCAACTCCGGTCATCTCACTTCCCCGTCGTGATTGACCTGACAACTCTTCGGTGTGCGTGTCGCGAGTGTACCCACGAGGGGGGTCCCCAAGAGGGGGGAGCGACGGCGGGTACAGGGGGTGCATCCTCGGCCCACCCTGCCGGGAACGTCCCGGCAGACGTGACCGAGGGCGGTCGATCGTGTCATGGAATCCGGAAAGATCGTGCGCGGCTTACTCCCGGCATCCGCGGTGGGAGTTGTCGGGCAGGCCGGGGTAGCCGCAACGGACCGTTTCCGTGCGCTCATGCTCTTCGCGGATGCGGAGGACACCCCGCAGGCTGCACGGCGTATGGCTGTCGGGACACTCATGAACTGGGACCTCGGCCGCCTGGCAGAAGACGTGGAGCTGTGCGTCTCGGAATTGGTCAGCAACGTGGTGCTCCATGTGACCACTGGTCGTGACCCGATGGAGCCCGGACACCGTCCCGTCGTCACGCTCACCCTGCGGTCCTGGCCGCGATGGCTGTTCGTGGAGGTGGCCGACGAAGATACCGACCCGCCGACGCTGCCGCTCGGTGACGGCTTCGGCCCGGATCTGGCCGAGGACCTGCCCGAAGCACTGTTGCCCGATCACGGGCGGGGGCTGCACATCGTGCGCACCCTGGCCGATGGCTTGTGGTGGGCGCCTGATGACGGCGGGGGTAAGAGCGTGCTTTGTCGCTTCGACCTTGACCGAGGCTCCGGCGGAGCGCCGTCTACGACTGCTGGTGGGAGGCGGTCGGCGTGAGGACGCGGGCGGTCTGGCGCTACGCAGACTGGGTACTGAGGCCGGACTCCTCCGGGAGCGGGCCGATCTACGCGGCGGAGTGCACGACCTGCGGGGACGCCTCAGACGGCGCGGAGGACACGGCGGCGCCGGAGATCTGGAGCCTCCGACACGCAGGGCGGACGGGCCACACGGGCTTTCGGAACATCATCACCAGCTTCTCGCGGGCCTCCCTGGTGGAGGGACCATGCTGATGCCACCCGTACCTGTCCCGCAGAGCTGGATCGCGTACGACAACCTCATACGAGACTCACGCTGGCCCGCCGAATCCGGCGGGCACCAGCCCCGACCTGCGGGGACGTCTCAGGGACGTCGGATGGCAAGGGGTGCAGCCCGCAGGAGCGTGGGCTCACCGACCTGAGTATGGCGGGGCGGCGGCCGGGCGCGCATGATCGGAGGAGAGGCACGCGGAGGTGCGCGATGACGCTGTCGGAGATCACGGAGAGCGTTCACGTGGATGCCGCTCCGGACGAGGTGTGGACGCTCGTGGCGGACGTGCGGCGGCACCCGGAGTTCGCCGGGCCCAAGAGCATCACCAAGGGCATCGAGTTCGACGGGCCGCTGGAGATCGGGGCGCGGTGGGTGGCGCACGAGAGGTTCGGGCCGTCGAGGTTCGACGCCCCGTCGGAGGTCACGGCGGTGGACCGCGGGCATGACTTCGGCTGGGTCTCGTTCCTTCCGATGAAGGAGGAGAACCGGGGCTCGGGCGGCCGTGCGTACTGGGACTACCACCTGGAACCCGAGAACGGCGGCACCCGGCTGTCCCACCACATGCGGGTGGAGGAACCGGCCAGGGGCGCACTGCCGATGAAGGCGATGTACAAGGTGCTGAACCTCCCGAAGAAGCAGCGCGCGGCCATTCTCACGACACTGGGGAACGTCAAGGAGGCCGCGGAACACCACAGCGGCGGAGGGTAGCGAGGTACAGCGGAGCTGAACGCACGGACGGCGACGTTCACTTCACATGGGGGGGTGTCCGGAGGTCGTGCCGGCCCGCCCGTCGGCCCGGCTCAGGTTCCAGCCGTTGAGGCGTCGACGGTCGATGTCCTCTGTCCCGGGGGCACCGGGTTTATGCGAGGACGTGCATAGTCGCGTGTATGCATGGACGGCCGCGCGCGACCTCCGTACCGTCGGCCTCACCGGCTCCAACCGGGGCCTCGCAGCAGGGGGTTTCGCATGGCCGAGCGTGCAGGGCTGACCCGCCTCACCGGCACGGGCAACGGGAACGGGGAGTGCGGCGAGGACGACTGCCCCCATGTGTACGCCACCGATCGTGGGTCGTTCGTCGTCCAGGGCGTTGTGTTCGGCGACTTCACTCCGCCTCAAGGGGAAGGGCTCGTCGAGATCCCGGAATCGGTGCTGCGGGAGGCAGTTCGTGCTCTTGGATGGTGACGAGTGGCGCGCAAAGCTCCGGGAGTTCCAGAGGGAAGCTTGGCGGCTGGAAACCCTGCCGCAGTATCTGGTCCCCCAGGAGTCCGCGGAGTTCGAAGCGTTCAAGAACGGCGCGCAGGTCGATCCCCGTTCGTACTCGTCTCCATATACGGAGGACTTGAAACGGTTGCGCAACGAGGGCAAGCAAAAGGGACGGGTCCATCTTCTCAGTCAGCCACTCTCGGACTACCTGCGCTTCGAGTTCTCCCGCTACTACACACCTCACTCTCTCGCCGGTGAGGACATCAGAATTCTGGACGTCACGGGCCGCAAGAATCCACTCCCGAAAGTCCCGGATTTCTGGATGTTCGACCGCTCCACGGTCGTCCTCATGCACTACGAGACCGACGGAACACAGATCGGCCGCGAGCTGTACGAGGGCGACGTCGCGCCGTTCATCGCGTATCAGCACATCGCGATATCCGAATCCGTGCCATTTCCGGAGTACGTGACTGGAGTACGTGAAGGGTGACGTTCGACCCTGAGCGGCTCGGTCGTTCCTCTCAGGAGCTGGCCGCGAAACTCCGCTCGCTGCGCAAGCAAGCCGGTCTCTCGGGGGATCGGCTTGCGGCGCGTTGCAACATGTCCCAGTCGAAGGTGAGCCGTATCGAGAACGGGAAGGTACGCCCTTCCCTGGTCGACATCGAGCAGATCCTGAAGGCTCTCGATGCGCCGCCCGACCTGGTCGCGGAGGTCTCCGCGCTGGCCCGGATCGCCAACACCGAGTGGCGCAACCTGCGGGATCTGCGGCGAAAGGGACTGGGCACCCGGCAGTCGGAGCTGAAGGCGCTCGAAGCTTCCTCGACCGAGATCCGCTTCTTCCTGCTCTCCATGGTCACAGGACTGCTGGCGACGCCCGAATACGTCCGGGCCAGTCTTGCCCACTCCACGGCGGATACGCGCAAGGCCGTCGCCGGGAAGCTGGAGCGACAGGCTGTCCTGTACGACACCTCCAAGACGTTTCGGTTCCTCCTCACCGAGCAAGCCGTCAGATGGCCCGTCGTCAGCCCCCTCGCTCTCGCCGAACAGATGGACCGCCTGTCGTCTCTCACATACCTGCCGAATGTGCGGCTCGGCGTGATTCCCGTGGGAGCGTCCACACCGACAGTCCCCTTGAATACGTTCACTGTTTACGACTCGTCATTGGCGACGGTCGAGACGTCGACAGGGAGCCTGGTGCTGCGTGACCACCAGGATATTCGCAGCTACCTCGCCGACTTCTCCGGATACGAGAGGTGCGCGCTCTTCGGATACGAAGCGAGAGGGAAGCTGTCCGAGTGGGCAGCTGTTTGCCGTTCCTGATCTTTAGTCGACAGCGCGACTGAATGCGCGTCCTGCCTGTTTTCCGGGCGACGATTGCTCGCGACGTGAGCAACCGCCCAGGGAGGCGTAGAGCGTGAGAAACACGAGGACGACAATGGACAGCCCAGTCAATCTGTCCCTGCCGTGCAATCCGCCCGAGCCGGCGAAGGGCTGCGACGTGTGCGTCGCGCTGGTCGGGCAGCGGCAGGGCGCGCGGGATCGGGGAGATCTGTCGGGTGTTACGGATGCGGACGTGGAGATCCGTAACCATCCGCATCGGACTCGGGGCCCGCGATGACCGCCCGCTCGGTACTGCGGTATGTCGAGCATCGGATCGCTCGACATCCCGGCACGGACGTGACGTTCGAGGCGGAGTGCCTGGGGTGCGACTGGCAGGCGGCGGCCTCAACGGACGGCGCGGCCGTCGACGTGGAGTGCATGAGCCACACAGGGCGGTCGGGGCACCCGGGGTTCCGTCGGGTGTGTACCTCGTTCGCTCGCGTCGAACGCGCCGAGTAGCCGCTTCAGGCGGCCCTGTCACCTCTTCGGCCAATGCCAGACCGGCTCGTCCAGCACCCCCTGTCCCTCCACCACCGTCTGGCCGAACTCCTTGACCAGTTCTATGACGTTGGCCCGGTGGGACAGGGCGTCGGCCAGGGGGCGGGCGTGGGTGACCACCACCAGTTGGGTGTGCTTCGTCGCCTTGCGGATCAGGGCGGACAGGGGGGTGAGCAGGTCGGGGTGGAGGCTTGTCTCCGGCTCGTTCAGGACCATCAGCGCCGGGGGGCGCGGGGTCAGGAGGGCCGCCACCCAGAGCAGGTAGCGCAGGGTGCCGTCGGAGAGTTCCGGCGCGGTCAGGGGGCGGAGCAGGCCGTGTTGGCGCAGGCGGAGTTCGAGGCGGCCGCCGACCAGGTCGATCTCGACGCGGCTGCCGGGGAACGCCGCGTCCACCGCCTCGTCCAGCCCCTCCCGGTCGCCGATCTCCCGGATCGTCTGGAGCGCGGCGGCGAGGTCCGCGCCGTCGCCGCTCAGGACCGGCGTACGGGTGCCGATGTGCGTGCCCCGGGCCGGCGCGTGCGCGTCCGTACGTACATGGTCGTAGAAGCGCCACGCACGGACGCGTTCGCGGACCGCCAGGACGTCCGGTGCCCGCTGCGGGTCGGCGAGTTCGCCGAGCATCGAGTCGTACGGACGGATCTCGCCCGCCGAACGCTGCCAGGTGCCGTCGGCCGACCGGACCTTCACCGCCTGCCCGGCCCGCTCGGAGAGCACGGTCGCCGGGCGCAGCACCGGGCCGCTCCAGATCGACTCGCGTTTGATCTCCGGGTCGAGCGTGAAGAGCGAGTCGGGGTCGCCCGCCGCGCCGCCGGGGTGGCCGAAGTCGACCGCGTAACCGAAGTCGTCGCCCGCGAATCCGAGGCGCAGGCTCACCGGTTCGGTGCGGACCGTGCCCTGGAGCGGGCTGCGGCCCTCGCGGACCGCCCGGCCCGTCCGCTCGGGGCCCGCCCACAGCGTCGACGGCAGTCCGCCCTCGCGCGCGAGGGCCGCGACCGCGCCCCCGCGCGCGGAGTCGGCGAGCAGCCGCAGCGCGCGGTACAGGGACGACTTCCCGGTCCCGTTGGCACCCGTCACCACATTGAGGCGGTCGAGTCGTACGACCAGGTGCCTCAGTGAGCGGTAGTTCTCGACGGCCAGCGTGGTGATCATGTCTTCGAGGGTAGGGACCAGGTCTGACAATCGCCGCCCGGCGACCGGCCGTGGCAACCCCCGTGCGTCCTGGTGCGTCCCTGTGGACAGCCCGTGAGAGCGATCACTGTCTGTGTCAGTGCGGGACCGTAGGGTGGGGCGACGTGGGGATCAGCCAAGTCCTGTGGACCGACAGGACCGACGCGACCAGGGACGGAGCCATCTCGCCGTTGCGCGGCGGATGGCTGCGACCCGAGTGGCGCGTGCCCGCCGTCGTCACCGCGGTCGTCGTTCCGCTGTACGTGGTGTGGGCGCTGCTCCTCGCGACCGGCGGCGGCGACCTCGCGGCCCAGCTCGCCTGGGCGGGCTTCGCGGCGCGGCATCCGGTCTCCGCGTACAACCTCTCCTGGTATGGCGGCGCGCACACCGCCAACTACAGCCTGCTCACGCCGTGGTTGATGGCCGCGTTCGGGGTGCGGGCCGTCTCGGTCGCGGCGGGGTTGTCCGGTACGTGGCTGATGGCCCTGCTGTTCGTACGGGCGGAGGGCGCGCGGGGCGACGGGGGTGACCGTCCCTGGCGGGGGCTGTGGCCCGCGCTTCTGGCGGCGGCCGCGCTCTGGTGCAATGTCGTCTCGGGGCGGACCACGTTCGCGGTGGGGGTGTCGTTCGCCCTGGCCGCCTGTCTGTTTGTGCAGGGGGCGGGGTCAACAACCGTTCGGCGAGCAGTGGTCCGGGATCGGAGCAGTGCTCTCGGATCGGCCGAGCGGTCCGGAACGCGACTCGTGCTCGCATGTGTGAGCACCGCTCTCGCCACCATGGCCAGCCCCGTCGCCGGGCTCTTCCTGCTCGTCGTCGGCGCCGCGTACGGGCTCGACAGGCAGTGGGCGAAGGCCGCCGTGCTGAGCGCGCCGCCGTGCGCGGTCGTCGGAGCCACCACCCTTCTCTTCCCCTTCGAGGGCGAACAGCCCATGGCGCTGGGCAAGGTGTGGATGCCGCTGGCCGTATGCGCCGCGCTGCTGCTCGCCGCGCCCGTCGCCCGTACGTGGAAGGTGGTGCGGGTCGGGGCCGCCGTGTACGCGGTCGGTGTGGTGCTCACGTACCTCGTCGCCTCGCCCGTCGGGTCGAACGTGGAACGGCTCGTCGGGCTCGCCGGGCCGCCCGTCCTGCTCGCCGCGCTGCTCGCGCCCGGGCTCGACCGGACGCGGCGGGTCGTGCTGGCCGTGACGCTGCTCGTCTCCGTCAACTGGCTGCGCGACAAGACGCTCGACGACATTCACGTCTCCACCGTCACGCCCGCGTGGGCGGCGCATACGGACGGGCTGGTCAGCGAGTTGCGGCGGCTCGGGGCGGACCGCACGCGGGTCGAGGTCGTACCGGCGCGCAACCATCGCGAGGCCGCGGTGCTGGCGGCGGACGTCAATTCCGCTCGCGGCTGGAATCGGCAGCTCGACGTCGAGCGCGGCCGCCTGTTCTACGACGGGTCGTTCACGGCGGCGCGGTATCGCGACTGGCTCGATCGGTGGGCCGTCGGATACGTCGCCGTGCACGACGGGCTGCCCGACGGGCCCGCCACGGCGGAGGCCTCGCTCGTTCGGGAGCAGCCGCCGTGGTTGGAGCATGTGTGGCGGGATGAGCACTGGACGGTGTACCGGGTGCGGGGTGCCGTGCCGTTGGTGTCCGCGCCGGGGGTGGCCGTGGGGGGTGATGACGCGTCGCTCGTGGTGCGGATGCCGCGTGCGGGATCCGCGGTGGTGCGGATCGCGTACTCGCCGTGGTTGCGGGCGACGGGGGGTGCGTGCGTTGCTCGTGACGGGGAGTTTGTTCGGCTCACCGTGCCGCGGGCCGGGGAGTATCGGCTTGAGTCGCCGTATCGGTGGCCTCGTGGGGGCGGGTGTTGAGCGCCGCCGGGGTTTGGGTGAGTGGTGCGGTGCGGGTTGTGTGTGGCTTGTCGCGCCCACGCGGCGGAGCCGCACAATGTCACAGCCCCGCGCCCCTAGGAATCTTCGGCTCCGCCGTCGTCACCGTGCGGACCGTGCTTGGTTGATCGCGCAGTTCCCCGCGCCCCTAAAAGCCCTGTAGGGCGCCCCAACTACGCCGACTGCGCGGCCCTGAGACGGGCTGCCGTCGTCGCCGCCTGGTAACCCTCCCCCACCCCCTCCACCAGCACCGCATCCCCCTCGATGTGGTTCGTACGCAGCGGGAGCAGGGCCTGGTACTCCGGGGAGTCGTACCAGGCCCGGGCCGCGGCTATGTCCGGGAACGCGATGACCACCAGGGCGTTCGGCCACGTCCCCTCCCGCACCTCCAAGGTCGCACCGTGGACCAGGAAGTGGCCGTCGAAGGGGGCCAGGGTGGACTGGATGGTCTCCATGTAGACGAAGACGTCCTCGGGCATCGTCGCGGTGCGGCGCAGGTTGGCGATGGCGTACGCGGTCATGGCAGTGACCTCCTCGGTCGGCAGTCCCCGCCCGGATATGCCGGTGCGGCGATGCCCCGATCCTGCCGGGCCACCGCCGCACCGTCGATTACCTCAGACGTAAGGCAAACGGACTCAGATCGTCGCCGCGTCGATCACGAACCGGTAGCGCACATCGCTGGCCAGCACCCGCTCGTACGCCTCGTTCACCTGCTCCGCGCGGATCAGCTCGATCTCCGCGCCCAGGCCGTGCTCCGCGCAGAAGTCCAGCATTTCCTGGGTCTCCGCGATGCCGCCGATCATCGAACCGGCGAGGATCTTGTTGCCGCCGATGAGGCCGAACATGTTGAGCGCGTTCGGCTCCTCGGGGGCGCCCACGTTCACCAGCGCGCCGCCCGGCTTCAGGAGCGAGAGGTAGGCGCCGAGGTCCAGCGGGGCCGAGACCGTGGAGACGATCAGGTCGAGCGAGCCCGCGAGCTTCGAGAAGGTCTCCGGGTCGCTCGTCGCGTGGAAGTGGTCCGCGCCGAGCTTCAGGCCGTCCTCCTGCTTGCGCAGCGTCTGGCTGAGCACGGTCACCTCGGCGCCCAGCGCGTGCGCGATCTTGACGCCCATGTGGCCGAGGCCGCCGAGCCCGAGGATCGCGACCTTCTTGCCGGGGCCCGTCTGCCAGCGGCGCAGCGGCGAGTACAGCGTGATCCCGGCGCACAGCAGCGGCGCCGCGACGTCCAGGGAGAGGCTGTCGGGGATGCGCAGGGCGAAGCGCTCGTCGACGACGACGTGGGTGGAGTAGCCGCCGTAGGTGGGCTCGCCGTCGCGGCCGATCGCGTTGTACGTGCCGACGCCCTGGGCGCAGAACTGCTCCTGCCCGGCCCGGCACTGCTCGCACTCGCCGCAGGAGTCGACGAAGCAGCCG
Source organism: Streptomyces sp. CBMA152 (assembly GCF_014596475.1). Lineage (GTDB taxonomy): Bacteria > Actinomycetota > Actinomycetes > Streptomycetales > Streptomycetaceae > Streptomyces. The sequence goes on from NZ_MECJ01000028.1 coordinate 311,823, forward strand.
ACGCCGACCCGGTCGCCGACCGCGTACTTCGTCACGGCCGAGCCGGTCTCGGCGACCACGCCCGCGATCTCGTGGCCCGGGACCATCGGGAAGATGGCCTCGCCCCAGCCCTCGCGGGCCTGGTGGATGTCGGAGTGGCAGATGCCCGCGTACTTGATCTCGATCAGGATGTCGTGCGCGCCGACGGGACGGCGCTCGATGGTGGTGCGCTCCAGCGGTGCCTTGGCGGCGGGGGCGGCGTAGGCGGCGACGGTGGTCATTGCCTTCTCCTCAAGATCTCGGATACGTCCACCACGGTGCCGCGTCCGGGGCCTGTCACCCAGCCCCCTGGTCTACGTACGTCCGCCGTGCGTACCACCGGTGTGCGTACTACTGGCAGGGTCAGGCTCACGGTCGTACGACAGCGGATACTGGGATGTCATGGACCAGCGTGCCGAACTCAGCGAATTCCTCCGCTCCCGCCGGGCCCGGCTCAAGCCCGGGGACGTGGGGCTGCCCGACTTCGGGCGGCACCGGCGGGTGCCGGGGCTGCGCCGCGAGGAGCTGGCGCAGCTGGCCGGGGTGTCGGTCGCGTACTACACCCGCCTGGAGCAGGGGAACGGGCAGAACGTGTCGACCGAGGTCCTGGACGCGATCGCCCGGGCGCTGCGGCTGACCGAGGCCGAGCAGCAGCATCTGACGCACCTCGCCAAGCCGACCACGACGAAGAAGAAGCGGGCGGCGATGGCCCGCCAGCAGCGGGTGCGGCCGGAGCTCCAGCATCTGATCGACTCGATGGAGTCGGTCCCGGCGTATCTGCTCGGCCGCCGGCTCGACCTGCTGGCCTGGAACCGGATGGCGGCCGCCCTGATCGGCGACTTCGTCGAACTGCCGCCGGAGGAGCGCAACTTCGCCCGCCATGTCTTCCTCGACCCGACCGCCCGCGAGCGCTACCTCGAATGGGAGGACAAGGCGGCCGAGGTGGTGGGCGTGCTGCGGCTGTGCGCGGGCTGCTACCCGGACGACCCGCTGCTCACCGCGCTGGTCGGCGAGCTGTCGGTGAAGAGCGACGAGTTCCGTACGTTGTGGGCGGCCCACACCGTCCGCCAGAAGGGCCACGGCAGCAAGCGGCTGCACCACCCGGTGGTGGGTGAACTGACCCTCTCGTACGAGACGTTGAAGATGCCCGACGAGCACGATCTGTCGCTGGTGACCTATTACGCGGAACCCGGCTCGGCCTCGGCCGACTCGCTGCGGCTGCTCGCGAGCTGGGCGGCGGCCCCCGAGACCGGGAGCCGCCCCACACCCGTCACACCGCCCACCGGCGCCGCGTAGACGTCACGCCGCCGACGCGTTCTCCGTGATCGTCACCCTGCCCTTGCGGATGACCGCGATGCGCGGGGCGCGGCGGGCCAGCGCGGTGTCGTGGGTGACCATCACGAACGTGAGGTGGTGCTCCTTCCAGAGCGCTTCGAGCACCTCCATGATCTCGTCGCGCATGCCCTCGTCGAGGTTGCCGGTGGGCTCGTCGGCGAGCAGCACCTTGGGGCGCTTGACGACCGCGCGGGCGATCGCGACGCGCTGCTGCTGACCGCCGGACATCTCGCCGGGCAGATGGGACAGCCGCTCGCCCAGGCCCACCGACGTCAGCGCCTCGGCGGCGCGCTCACGGCGGTCGGCGGCCTTGAGGCCGAGCGGGACGAGGGCGGTCTCGACGTTCTCCTGGGCGGTGAGCGTCGGGATCAGGTTGAAGCTCTGGAAGACGAAGCCGATGGACTCGGCCCGCACCTTGGTGAGCCGGGCCTCGGGCAGGCGCCCGAGGTCGACGCCGTCGAGGACGACGCTGCCCTCGGTCGGCCGGTCGAGCCCGCCGAGCATCTGGAGCAGGGTGGACTTGCCGCCGCCGGTGGGCCCCTGGATGACCAGGCGTCCGCCGTCCTCGATGGTCAGATCGACCCCGTCGAGCGCGTTGATGGTGTCCTTGCCCCGCCGGTACCGCTTGGTGACGCCGCTGAGTTCGTACATGACTCGGGGTCGGTTCCTTTCGTACGTACGTGAGATGGGCGGTGCGCGGACGGCTACTCGACGCGGCGCAGGGCGTCGGCCGGGCGCAGCCGGGAGGCGCGCCAGCCGCCGAAGCCGCCCGCGACGAGACCGCCCGCGACCGCGAGGGCCACGGCGAGGCCGATGGTGGTGAGGGAGACCGGCGCGGTCAGCGCGATGTCGACGGCCTTGGCGGCGCTCCGGCGCCCGAAGCCGCCGCCACCGAAACCTCCGCCGCCGTTGCCGCCACCGCCGCCGAGCTGCGCGGTGAGCGTCGGGCTGATCGCGGTGACCGCGTACGCGCCCGCGAGGCCGAGCGCGATGCCGAGTGCGCCGCCCATCAGGCCGTTGACCAGGGCTTCTCCGACGACCTGGCGGGTGACCCGGCCGCTCTTCCAGCCGAGCGCCTTGAGCGTGCCGAACTCCCGCACCCGGCGGCTGACCGCCGACGAGGTGAGCAGCCCGGCCACCAGGAAGGCGGCGGCGAGCACCGCGATCGAGAGCCACTTGCCGACGTTGGAGGCGAGGCTGGAGGCGGTGGACAGCGAGCCGGACACGGTGTCGGCGAGATCGGCGGAGGTGGTGACCGTCGTCCCCGAGACGTTCTTCTGGATGGCCGTCTTCACGCCCGCGATCCGCTGCGAGTCGGCCGCCTTCACATACACCGTGGTGATCTTGTCCTTGGCGCCCGCGAGCGCCTGCGCCTCGCCGAGCGGCAGATAGACGTTGGCGGCGGCGTTCCCGCTGTCGGCGGTGGCCAGGCCGATGATCGTGTACTTGGTGCTGGAGATGGTGACGCTGCCGCCGGCGGCCAACTGCTTCTCCTTGGCGTACGCGCTGTCGACGACCGCGACCTTGCCGGCGCTCTCGTCGCTGCGGAAGGTACGGCCCGAGGTGATCTTGGAGGAGGTCAGCGGGCCGAGCTGCTGCTTGGTGACGTCCGTGCCGTACACCGTGAAGGAGTTGACGTCGAAGGAGGCGCCGCCGCCCTGGACCTCGCCCTGCGGGCCGGTGCCGCCCGAGCCGCGCCGGGACTTCTGCTGCTGGCGGTACTGCTTGAACTCGCCGCGCGTGAACTGGCCGTTGACCTTCAGGACGGTCAGGTTCAGGCCGCCGACCGCGTCCGCGACGCCGTCCTGCTTGTCCACCTGGCCCACCGTCGAGGACGCCAGGGTCTGGAAGCCCTGCACCATCACCCGGTCGCTGCTCTGGTCGCCGGTGTCGCCGCTGCCCTTGGCGTCGAACTTGAAGCGGGGGCGGCCGCCGTCCGAGGAGCCGGGCGGGGGCGCGGCCTTGGTGACGGTCATGTCGGTGCCGAGCCCGTACAACGACTGCAGGACCTTGCCCTGCGCCCGCGTCATCCCGGTCGACACCGAACTGACCACGATGACCAGCGCGATGCCGAGCGCGAGCCCCGACGCGACGACGAGCGCCGCTTTTCTGCGGCGGCGCAGCTCGCGCCGGAGATAGGTGAAGAACATGGGCGCGAAGGTAGGCGCGAGGGGTGATGAGGAGTTAAGGCCGCGATGAGAGCGCCATGAGAACCCTCAACGACGGCTCTGTGTACGGACGTACGACAGTGGCCGCGCACCGGAATCCGGGCGCGGCCGCTGTCGTACGGACGGAAGGGGCTCAGGCGGCCGAGCCGGCCTGCCAGGCCGACCAGCTCAGGTTCCAGTCGCTGAAGCCGTTGTCGGGCGCGATGGTCTTGTCGCCGGTGTTCTTGACGATGACCACGTCACCGACGATCGAGTGCTCGTAGAACCAGGCACCCGCGGTGCCCGCGTCGTCGGCGCCCTTGGTGTCGGACAGGCCCACACAGCCGTGGCTGGTGTTGACGCTGCCGAAGATGGACTTGTCACCCCAGTAGTTGCCGTGGATGAACGTGCCGGAGGCGGAGAGCCGCATGGCGTGCGGGACGTCCTTGATGTCGTACTCGCCCTTGCCGTCACCGTCGGTGAAGCCGACCGTGGCGCCGTTCATCCGGGTCTCCTTGAACTTCTCGGAGATCACCATCGTGCCGTTGTACGTCTTGTGGTCGGGCGCGCCGGCCGAGATCGGGATGGTCTTGACCGTCTTGCCGTCCTGGGTGACGGTCATCTGGTGCGTGTTGGCGTCGACCGTCGAGACCTGGTTGCGGCCGATCTTGAAGGTGACCGTCTTCTCCTGGACGCCGGTGATGCCGTTGGACGCCTGGACGCCGTCCAGGTCGAGCTTCATCGTCACGGTCGAGCCGGACTTCCAGTAGTCCTGCGGACGGAAGTCCAGGCGCTGGGCGCCGAACCAGTGGCCGACGACCTCCTGGCCGCTGCTGGACGTCACCGAGATGTGGGACTGGACGTCCTTCTTGTTGGTGATCGCCTTGTCGAAGGTGACCGAGACCGGCATGCCCACGCCGACCGTCGAGCCGTCCTCCGGCGTGAAGTTGCCGATGAAGCTGTTGCTGGGCGAGACGGTCGAGAACGAGGCGTTCTCGTGGGCCTCGCGGCCCTTCGCGTCCTTCGCGGCCGCCGTGATCTTGTACTTGGCGGAGCGCTTCAGCTGCTTGTCCGGCGCCCAGCTGGCGCCGTCCGCCGAGATCTTGCCGGTGACCGCGGTGCCGTCGGCCGAGGTCATGGTGACCGAGGTCAGCTTGCCGTCGGCGACGGTGACCTTGGTGCCGTTGTTGATGCCGACGTTGTCGGCGCCGTTCTTGGGCGTGATGGTGATCTTGGCGTCGGAGGTGTCCTTCTCGGCCGCCTTGTCGACCTGGGACTGTGACGTCTTCGAGGCGTCGGCGCCGCCCTTGTCCTTGGAACTGTCGTTGCAGGCCGACAGCACCAGAACGCCACCGAGCACGGCGGACGCGACCACAAGTCCCTTGCGCCGCTTACTCTCCGTTATCACACGCTTCTCCATCATCGCCGGTCCCCAACCATCGACTGAACAACGTAGCCGCTGAGGCTGTGGTTCCATTTCCGGAGGAGGTGTGGGAAAGCCCACCCGGCGGCGCCACCCGGGCCGGGTGACCCCGGCCCTGCGGCTCCGCGGACGCTACGGCCTCGGGCCGCCGTCCCCGTCCTCCTCGTCCGTCTCATCTTCCTCGTCGAGGTCCCAGTCCTCGTCGTCGGGGTCGTACTCGATCTCCTCGCTGCTCCACGAAGCCTGGGCGAGCTCGACCCCCGGCACCTCGGCGATCAGGTCGAACGGATCGACCAGATACGCCAGGGCCTCCGCCTCGTCTTCCCGCACCGCCGACTCGGCATGCGCGCGTTCGAGCTCCGGAAGGAGTTCGTCCGCCGTGATGCGCTCAAGCGCCGCGCCCGTCAGCGCCTCCGTGTCGTCGATCTCCAGGATCAAATCAACCCGGAGGCGTACATAACGTGGTGTCTCTTCAGTGGTCATGCGACGGAGCGTAGGGCTCCGGGCCGCCGCGACTTTCCTGCGACCCGCTGCTTTCACTAGCATCGGCACACACCACCAATTCGCCGTATCCACAAGGGGGATCGACCAGGTGCCCATCGCTCGCCGGCCGCTGCTCACCGCCACCGCGGCGGGCTCGCTGCTCTGCGCCCTGTGGTTCGTCCCATCCGCCAACGCCACGGACGCGCCCGGCAAGCCGCAGTCGGCCCCGGCCCACTCTTCGGCGACCACCTCCGGCACGGAGTCGGACCCGGCCCTCGCCGACACGGGCAGCGTGGACACGTCCCCGTACCTCTTCGGCGGCACGCTGTTCCTGGGCGTGGGCGCCGGTTTCGTCGCGTTCTCGGTACGGCGGGCGCGCCAGCAGTACTGAGCACGTACGAGACCGTACGAGAAAGGGCGCCCCGGAAATCCAGGGCGCCCTTTGCCGTACGTACGGATCAGGCCAGCGGGCCCGTCACCGGCTCCACGGCGGCGACCAGCTCACCGCTGCGCACGAACGCGTCGGCGGCGGCCAGGTCGGGCGCCAGGAAGCGGTCGGGGCCGGGGCCGCCGACACCGGCCGCGCGGGCGGCCGCGATGGCGGCCTGCGAGGCGGGCGCGGGGGTCAGGCCGTGGCGCAGCTCGATGCCGCGGGTCGCCGCGTACAGCTCGACGGCGATGATCCGGGTCAGGTTGTCGATCGCGGTCCGCAGCTTGCGGGCGGCCGACCAGCCCATCGAGACGTGGTCCTCCTGCATGGCGGAGGAGGGAATCGAGTCGGCGGACGCCGGGACGGCGAGACGTTTCATCTCACTGACCAGGGCGGCCTGGGTGTACTGGGCGATCATCAGGCCGGAGTCGACACCGGCGTCGTCCGCGAGGAACGGCGGCAGGCCGTGCGACCGGTTCTTGTCGAGCAGCCGGTCGGTGCGGCGCTCGGCGATCGAGCCGAGGTCGGCGGCGGCGATGGCGAGGAAGTCCAGGACGTACGCGACGGGGGCGCCGTGGAAGTTGCCGTTGGACTCGACGCGGCCGTCGGGCAGGACGACCGGGTTGTCGACGGCCGAGGCGAGCTCGCGCTCGGCCACGGTCAGGGCGTACGCGATGGTGTCGCGTCCGGCGCCCGCGACCTGGGGCGCGCAGCGCACCGAGTACGCGTCCTGGACACGCGGGGCCTCGTCCTGCTGGAAGTGTCCGGTCAGGCCCGAACCCTTCAGCACGGACAGCATGTTGGCGGCGGAGGCGCCCTGGCCGGGGTGCGGGCGGATCGCGTGCAGCTCGGGCGCGAGGACCTTGGCGGTGCCGAGGAGCGCTTCGAGGGAGAGGGCGGCCGTGATGTCGGCCGACGTGTAGAGCTTCTTCAGGTCGGCGATGGCCATGACCAGCATGCCGAGCATGCCGTCGGTGCCGTTGAGGAGGGCCAGGCCCTCCTTCTCGCGCAGCACGACGGGCTCGATACCGGCCTCGGCGAGCAGTTCACCGGCGGGCCGCACGACGCCGTCGGGGCCTTCCGCGTCCCCCTCGCCCATGAGCGTCATCGCGCAGTGCGAGAGCGGGGCGAGGTCGCCGGAACAGCCGAGCGAGCCGTACTCGTGGACGACCGGGGTGATGCCGGCGTTGAGGATGTCCGCCATGGTCTGCGCGACGGACGGGCGTACGCCGGTGTGGCCCGAGGCGACGGTCTTGAGCCGCAGGAACATCAGCGCGCGCACGACCTCGCGCTCCACGCGCGGGCCCATGCCGGCGGCGTGCGAGCGCACGATGTTGCGCTGGAGCTGGGCGCGCAGGTCGGGGCTGATGTGCCGGCTGGCGAGGGCGCCGAAGCCGGTGGAGACGCCGTACACGGGCTCCGGCTTCGCCGCGAGGGCGTCGACGATCTCGCGGGCTCTGGCGAGGGCGTCGAGCGCTTCGGCCGAGAGTTCGACCCGGGCGCCCTGACGGGCGACGGCGACGACGTCCTCCGGGGTCGTCCCGGACGTCCCCACCACGACAGTGTGCATATCCATATTCAGCAGCGTACGGACTGAATCGCCGCGTGTCACTAGTGGGCGGGGGGAGGACCCCTTACGGGGGCGATTCCCCACCCCGCCCCTTCCCGAAAGCCCTGGGCGGGCGGCCGGGTTCTTTGGCTGACCGCCGGTGGGGGCTTGTCGCGCAGTTCCCCGCGCCCCTAAAGGAGGGCCCGAAGGGCCCATCTAAGGGGCGCGGGGAACTGCGCGCGCAACCCAGCACGGTCCGCACCCGAAGAGCCCCCTCGGAGAGTTTCGGGAAGGGGCGGGGTGGGGAATTCACCCCCGGCCACGGAAGCGGCGGCGTTCCGCCCGTTCCGGCACAGGCGCGTCCGCCAGGGGGACCACCGCGTCGTCCCGGCCCGCCACCACCGGCTTCGGCGCGCGCGCAGCCTTCGCGCGGTACTGGGCCGCGTCCGCGAGGCGGAAGAGGCGGCGGGCCGAGCGGACCGGCCCGATGGGGTCACCCGTCGAGGCGACACCGCACGCCACACCCTCACCCAGCTCCAACTCCCCCGCCCGCAGGCACAGTTCGGATGCCACCCGCACCACCTCCTCCGCCGACGGACCCAGCGTCAGAAGGCAGAACTCGTCACCGCCCAGGCGTGCCGCGAGCGCGCCCGGGAGCATCGCGCCGCACAGCGACAGGACGGAGCCGAAGCGCTCCAGCAGCCGGTCGCCCACCGCGTGCCCCCGCGTGTCGTTCACCCGCTTCAGCCCGTTCAGGTCGCACACGACCAGGCTCACCACCACCCCGTCCCGCCGATGCGCCTCGATCGCCTCGTCGAGACGTACGTCCACCGCGCGGCGGTTGGCCAGACCCGTCAGCGGGTCGGTGAAGGCGAGGCGGCGGACCTCTTCCAGGCGTTCCGTCTGGGCGATCCCCGCCGCCGCGACGGAGGCGAGAACGGTGGCGAAGTCGGCGTCGGACGCGTCGAAGACGGGGGCGCCGAGCGGACGGGCCACGTACAACTCGCCCCACGCCCGCCCGTGCAGCACGATCGGCGCGACCACACAGCAGCCGCGCCCGCGCCGGCGCAGGGCCGTCACCCGCTCGTGGCAGTAGCCCGCCGAGTCGTCGGGCCCGGCCGCAGTCTCCACCCACGCGTTGGGCTCGCCCCCGCCTGCCCAGCGCTCGTGCAGGAACTCGGTGATCTCGGGGAACTGGTGCACCGGATACGTCTCGTCCTCGGGGAACTCCTCCTCCCCCGCAGCCCGTTCGCCCGCGTTCACCAGCACCCGCAGCCGCCCCAGCTCCCGCTCCCAGGTGGAGAGCGCGGCGAAGTTCCCGGCGAGCGCGTCCCGCGCGCCGAGCGCGGCCGCCCGCCAGGACTCGCGCGGGGTGTGGGCCGCCGCCATGGCCTGCGCCAGCGACACCACGGCCCTCAGCCGTACGTCCTCGGCTCCGCCGACACCCTCACCCTCACCGCGCATCCCTCCAGCTTAGGTAGGTTTGCCCGGTTTTGAGCCACTGGCCGGGCCAGCCGTTCACGCCCCCGGCCCACCTACCGGCTCACTCCCCCGGCCACTTCGGCTTCCGCTTCTCGTTGAACGCCGCCACGCCCTCCGCCCGGTCCCCGGAGAAGGCCACCGACCGCCAGGCCGCGTCCTCGACCTCCAGGCCCGCCCGCAGGTCGAGGCCGTGGCCGAGCCGCATCGCCCGCTTGGCCGCGCGCAGCCCGACCGGCGAGTTCGCGGCGATCCGCGCGGCGAGCGCCAGCGCCTCGGTACGGTCCTCGCCCGCGTCGACGAGTACGTCCACGAGGCCCAGCTCGCGCGCCTCCGCCGACTCCACCCGCCGCGCGGTGAAGACCAGTTCGGCCGCCCGGGCCGCCCCCACCCGCCGGGGCAGCAGCTGCGTACCGCCGCCGCCGGGGATGACACCGACGGAGACCTCGGGCAGCCCGACGACGGCCGTCGCGTCCGCCACGATCAGATCGCAGGCCAGCGCCAGCTCGAACCCGCCACCGAGCGCGAAGCCGTGCACGGCCGCGACCGTCGGCATCGGCAGGTCGAGCACGCCGGTGTAGCAGGCCCGCGCGGTCGGCCGCTGGCGTACGAGCTCTGCGTCGGTGAAGGAGTTGCGTTCCTTCAGGTCCGCGCCCACGCAGAACGCCCGCTCGTGCGTCGACGTCAGCACGGTGGCGCGCACCTGCGCGTCGGCCGCGAGCGCGTCGCAGGCGGCCGCGATCGAGCGGGCCATCTCGGACGAGACGGCGTTCATCGCCTTGGGCCGGTCCAGAACCAGCTCGGCGACGTACTCATGCCGCCGCACGGCCACGAACTCCCCGTACCGCTGCTCATCCGTACCCATCAGACCCTCCCGACGACGTTAACGAACGTTACGTCGGGGATCCTAGGCGGACTCTTGGAAGGCCGATACGGCGCCGGGTGCCCTACTAGGGGCGCGGGGAACTGCGCGACCAGCCCACGACGGCCCGCAGACGAGTAACCGCACCCCTGGCTAGGCGGAGCTACGTACGCCGGTGCAGCATCCACGGCTCCACCACGCCCAAGCCACGCACCGGCCGCTGCCACATCGGCTGGAGCGCGAACCGGTACCGAGGCGGCTCCTCGCCCTCCTTCTCGGCGGCCGCCGCCTCCTCGGCGGCCTGCGCCTCCGAGACCGGCGCGTCCCCGGCCCGGGTCAGCTCCTCCGCGAAGGCGCCGTCGACCAGCACGGAGTCCTTCGGCGCTATCGACGTGAGCCGGCTCGCCAGGTTCACGGTCGTGCCGAAGACATCGCCCATCCGGGTGGTGACCGTGCCGAACGCGATGCCGACGCGCAGCGCCGGCATCGTCTCGTCATGGCTCATGGTCTCGATCAGCCGGAGCGATATCTCGGCGGCGGTCCCGGCGTCGTCGGCCGCGAACAGGACCTCGTCGCCGAGCGTCTTGATGAGGCGGCCGCCATGGGCCGCGACGAGGTCGGCAGCGGTCGTCTCGAACGCCTCGACCAGCTCGCCGAGCTCCTCCTCCTCAAGGCGCCGGGTCAGCCGGGTGAAGCCGACGAGGTCGGCGAAGCCGACGGCGAGACGCCGGTCGACCATCTCCTCGTCGTCGGCGGCCTGCACCACGCGCCCGGTCGCGGCGGCGAGCTGGCGCCGCCACACATAGACCAGGAACTCCTCCAGCTCCGGCAGCAACAGCTCGACCAGCGGATACGTCACTTCCGTACGGGTCATACCGGGCTCGGGCGGCTCGGTCAGGCCCTCCAGGAAGGAATCGATCTGCCACTCCGCCAGCCGGGCGGTGGTCTGCCCGGTGGAGCGGGCCACCTGGACGGCCATGGGCTCGCTGAGCAGCCCCGCCTCGACCAGACCGGCCAGGCGCCGCAGCGCGAGCACGTCCGCCTCGGTGAGCGCCTTGGCCTGTCCGATGTCGGCGAACCCCATGGCCCGCCAGAACCGCGAGGCGAGCTCCATGGAGACACCAGCCGTACGAGCCGCCTGGAACGGCGTATAGCGGCGGTCCGCGCCGAGGATCAGCTGCTCAAGCCGGATCGCGAGCGGGTCGTGCGTCGGCTCGGCGGTGTGGTCCACGGCGTGGTGCGGGGTCGGGTACGCGGAGCTTGGGGCCGGTTCCGACGGAGGGCGGCCCCCCTCGCCGGACTGCTTGTCGTCGACGGTCACCAGCCGCCTCCTGCCCGTTCCCTGCGCATTCCCTGCCGATCTGTCGCTGGATCGGGCTCCACGATACGGCAGGTGTGCCGTAGCTCACGTCCCTGTGGCCCGTCGACTCTCCGCCAGGGTGGTGCTGTCGCTACCCGTCCGCCCGGCGCGTCAGCTCGCGGCGGGGCGCAGGTGGACGATGTCGCCCGCCGCAACGGGCTCGCGTACGCCCTCCTCCGTGGCCAGGACCAGCCGCCCGTCGCCGTCGACCGCGACCGCCTCGCCGGTCAGGGAGCGGTCGCCCGGCAGCTCCGCGCGCACGCTCCGGCCGAGCGTCGCGCAGCCCGCCGTATACGTCTCCTGCAACCGGGACGCCGCCGGGTCGCCGCCCGCCTCGCGCCAGTCCACGTACCACTGCTCAAGCGAGCGCAGTACGGCCCGCAGCAGTGTGTCGCGGTCGGTGGAGACGGCGCCGGCGAGCGCCAGCGAACCGGCGGCGGGGACGGGGAGTTCGTCGGCGCGCAGCGACACGTTCAGGCCGATTCCGACCACCACCGCGTCCTCGCCCGCGCGCTCGGCCAGGATGCCGCCCGCCTTGCGCTCCTCGCCGTCGACCGTGACCAGCAGGTCGTTGGGCCACTTCAGCGCGGTGTCGACGCCCCCGGCGCGGGACAGACCCGTGGCCGCCGCGACACCGGTGAGCAGCGGCAGCCAGCCCCAGCGCTCCATCGGGACGCCCGGGCCGGGCTTGAGCAGGACGGAGAAGAACAGGCCGGAGCGCGAGGGCGCCGTCCAGCTGCGGTCGAGGCGGCCCCGGCCCGCCGTCTGCTCCTCGGCCACCAGGACCGCCCCCTCGGGGAGCGAGGCCGCCCGGGCCGCGAGGTCGGAGTTGGTGGAGCCGGTCTCCTGGACCACCTCCAGGGAGGTCCACAGGGCGCCGGGCCGCACCAGCGCGTGGCGCAGGGCGGCGGCGTTGAGCGGCGGCCGGTCGAGGTCGGACCAGCGGCTGTCGGGTGCGTCCGAGGGCGTCATGTAGCCAGGTTAGGCGGGAGAACAGCCGGTTCGGGACACCTGCGGGGGCGCACGCCGGTGTGGCCAACGCCGCACTGCCGAACGGTATCCGCGCCACTACCCTACGAGTCAGTAGCCAGCCGAACCCGTGACCAGGCAGGGAGCCGCATCCCGATGTCCGAGCCGGAAAAGACCGACATCCACACCACCGCGGGCAAGCTCGCGGATCTGCAGCGCCGTATCGGCGAGGCAACGCACGCCGGCTCCGAACGCGCTGTGGAAAAGCAGCACGCGAAGGGCAAGTTGACCGCCCGTGAGCGGGTCGACCTGCTCCTCGACGAGGGGTCGTTCGTCGAACTCGACGAGTTCGCCCGGCACCGCTCGACCAACTTCGGGATCGAGAAGAACCGCCCGTACGGCGACGGTGTCGTCACCGGTTACGGAACCGTCGACGGCCGCCCCGTCTGCGTCTACTCCCAGGACTTCACCATCTTCGGCGGCTCGCTCGGCGAGGTCTACGGCGAGAAGATCGTCAAGGTCATGGACTTCGCGCTGAAGACCGGCTGCCCGGTCATCGGCATCAACGACGGCGGTGGCGCCCGGATCCAGGAGGGCGTGGTCGCGCTCGGCCTGTTCGCCGAGATCTTCCGCCGCAACGTGCACGCCTCGGGTGTCGTCCCGCAGATCTCGCTGATCGTCGGCCCGTGCGCGGGCGGTGCGGTGTACTCGCCCGCCATCACCGACTTCACGGTGATGGTCGACCAGACCTCGCACATGTTCATCACCGGCCCGGACGTCATCAAGACGGTCACCGGCGAGGACGTCGGCTTCGAGGAGCTGGGCGGCGCGCGCACCCACAACACCACGTCGGGCGTGGCGCACCACATGGCGGGCGACGAGAAGGACGCCATCGAGTACGTCAAGTCGCTGCTGTCGTACCTGCCGTCGAACAACCTGAGCGAGGCCCCGGCCTTCCCCGAGGAGGCCGACCTCGAAGTGTCGGACACCGACCGGGAGTTGGACACCCTCATCCCGGACTCCGCGAACCAGCCGTACGACATGCACACGGCGATCGAGCACGTCCTGGACGACGGCGAGTTCCTGGAGACGCAGGCCCTGTTCGCGCCGAACATCCTCACCGGGTTCGGGCGCGTCGAGGGCTACCCGGTCGGCATCGTGGCCAACCAGCCGATGCAGTTCGCGGGCTGTCTGGACATCGACGCGTCCGAGAAGGCCGCGCGGTTCGTGCGCACCTGCGACGCGTTCAACGTGCCGGTCCTCACCTTCGTCGACGTGCCCGGCTTCCTGCCCGGCGTCGACCAGGAGTACGGCGGCATCATCCGGCGTGGCGCCAAGCTGATCTACGCGTACGCCGAGGCCACGGTCCCGCTGATCACGGTCATCACCCGCAAGGCGTTCGGCGGCGCGTACGACGTCATGGGCTCCAAGCACCTGGGCGCCGACCTCAACCTCGCCTGGCCGACCGCGCAGATCGCGGTGATGGGCGCGCAGGGTGCGGTGAACATCCTGCACCGCCGCACGATCGCGGCCGCCGACGACGTCGAGGCCACGCGTGCAGAGCTGATCGCGGACTACGAGGACACGCTCCTCAACCCGTACATCGCGGCCGAGCGCGGTTACGTCGACGCGGTGATCATGCCGTCCGACACCCGGGCGCACATCGTGCGCGGGCTGCGTCAGCTGCGCACGAAGCGGGAAAGCCTTCCCCCGAAGAAGCACGGCAACATTCCCCTCTAGGCCCCGAGGAGCCGTCATGATCAAGGTCGTACGGGGCAATCCGACCCCGGAGGAGCTGGCCGCCGCACTGGCGGTGGTCCGTGCGCGCGCCGCGGCGACGGCATCGGTGTCGTCCGGTGCGCCGCTGCCGCCCGAGGAGTGGTCGACCCCGGCCCGCATCGCCCGCCACCCGGTCCCGAGGCCGGGTCCGCGCGCGTGGGCACGTACGTACTGGCCGGCGTAGTCCCGAGGGCCCGGGCGCCTGAGTACTCGTACTCAGGCGCCCGGGCCCTCGCCGCCGCAGTATCGAAGGCATGCTGTGGTCCGACCCGAAGAACGAGCCGCCGAAGGAACTGCGCGAGGCACAGGCGAAGATGCGCCGCGCGGGGCTGGTGCTCGCGCTGCTGATGATGTTCGCGATGCTCGTGGTGAGCGTGCACTGACGGCTGACGTGCGGGGACGCCGTACGCCGTCAGAGCCTCGCGTGCGCGCTGTCTACGATGGCCCGTATGACTTCCGCCGCGCGCCGTCTCGTTCTCGCCTCCGCCTCGCCCGCCCGCCTCGGGCTGCTGCGTCAGGCCGGGCTCGCCCCCGAGGTGATCGTCAGCGGGGTCGACGAGGACGCGCTCACCGCGCCCACGCCCGGCGAGCTGGCCCTCGTCCTGGCCGAGGCGAAGGCCGACGCGGTGGCCGCCCGCCCCGAGGCCGCCGGAGCCCTGCTCATCGGCTGCGACTCGGTCCTGGAGCTGGACGGCGAGGCGCTGGGCAAGCCCGCCGACGCCGAGGAGGCCACCGCCCGCTGGAAGTCCATGCGCGGCCGCGCGGGCGTGCTCCGCACCGGCCACTGCGTGATCGACACCGCGACCGGGGCGCGCGCCTCGGCCACCGCCTCCACCACGGTCCGCTTCGGCGAGCCGAGCGACGCGGAGATCGCCGCGTACGTGGCGAGCGGCGAACCGCTGCACGTGGCGGGCGCGTTCACCCTGGACGGGCGCTCGGCGCCGTTCGTGGACGGCATCGACGGCGACCCCGGCAACGTCATCGGCCTCTCGCTCCCGCTGCTGCGCGCGCTGCTCGCGGAGCTGGGGATCGGCATCACCGACCTCTGGGCGTAAGACTTCAGGCGGTGGCAGGGCTCGGCGGGGTGCCGTTCTCCGTCGGGACCTCCGCGGGCTCCCCGTCCTCCGGCTCGGGCGGCGCGGCGGGCGCGTACATCATCAGGACGAGCACGATCAGGGCCAGCACGACCATCATGAACGCGAAGGCGGTCCAGCCCACCAGACCGACCGTCAGCGCGCCCAGCACCCCGTGCACCACCGCGCAGCTGATCAGCAGGATCCGGCCGAAACGCCCGGGCGCACGGTCGCGTACGGCGATGAGCAGCATGGCCACCCCGCACACGGCAAGGTAGAAACCGGACACGCCCCCCATGATGTACGTGCTGTTTCTCATCGTGTCCGAGGAGATGCCGCCGAGGGACATGTTCTGCTGATCGACGAGCCGGCCCATGAACCAGTTGATCAGCACGATGCCGAGGGCTTCGCCCAAGAGAACGATCGCGGCCACCACGGCCACCGGTCTGCGCGCCATGGGCGCACCACCCCCTGTGTTCCTGCGACCTACCCCTGTTACCGGTAGTACGTCTGACATGGGAACGCTACTAACGGGTAAACCTGTGGGCAAGGGTCCGGACGTGACCTTGAACCGGACCTTTCACTCGCAAAGAATCATTCGGCCATTCGTAGGGACTCCACAAAGAATGCGAGCCGCCCACTGGCCGGGCGGACAGAGACCTTGACCACACCGGAACGCTAATGTGCCGGACAGGGACCCGGCGTACCGTGGTGCGACAAGGGATTTCGTCACACGAGCGAGCCCCGGATCACACTCCGTGTGGGCAAGCTCACCACAGGGGACGGGTCGTGGGCCGGTGTACGGCTTCCCTAAACTCAGCTTGTTTCAAGGAGGGAGCCATCGTGCGCAAGGTGCTCATCGCCAACCGTGGCGAAATCGCTGTCCGCGTTGCCCGGGCCTGCCGGGACGCCGGGATCGCCAGCGTAGCCGTCTACGCCGACCCGGACCGGGACGCTCTGCACGTCCGCGCGGCCGACGAAGCATTCGCTCTGGGCGGTGACACCCCGGCCGCCAGCTACCTGGACATCACCAAAGTCCTCCAGGCCGCAGCCGACTCCGGCGCCGACGCCATCCACCCCGGCTACGGCTTCCTGTCGGAGAACGCGGAATTCGCGCAGGCGGTGCTGGATGCCGGGCTGACCTGGATCGGCCCGCCCCCGCAGGCCATCCGCGACCTGGGCGACAAGGTCGCGGCCCGGCATATCGCGCAGCGGGCGGGTGCGCCGCTGGTGGCGGGTACTCCCGACCCGGTTGCAGGTGCCCATGAGGTCGTCGCCTTCGCCGAGGAGCACGGCCTGCCGATCGCGATCAAGGCGGCCTTCGGCGGCGGCGGACGCGGCCTCAAAGTCGCCCGCACCCTCGAAGAAGTGCCCGAGCTCTACGAGTCGGCCGTCCGCGAAGCCGTTGCCGCCTTCGGACGCGGCGAGTGCTTCGTCGAGCGCTACCTCGACAAGCCCCGCCACGTCGAAACCCAGTGCCTCGCCGACACCCACGGCAACGTCGTCGTCGTCTCCACCCGCGACTGCTCGCTCCAGCGCCGCCACCAGAAGCTCGTGGAAGAGGCCCCCGCACCGTTCCTCTCCCCGGAGCAGAACGCACAGCTCTACAGCGCTTCCAAGGCGATCCTGAAGGAAGCCGGCTACGTCGGCGCGGGCACCGTCGAGTTCCTGGTCGGCGTGGACGGCACGATCTCCTTCCTTGAGGTCAACACCCGCCTCCAGGTCGAGCACCCGGTCACCGAAGAGGTCACCGGCATCGACCTGGTCCGCGAGATGTTCCGCATCGCCGACGGCGAAGCCCTCGGCTACGACGACCCGGCGGTGCGCGGGCACTCCTTCGAGTTCCGCATCAACGGCGAAGACCCGGGCCGCAACTTCCTGCCCGCCCCCGGCACCGTCACCACCTTCAACCCGCCCACCGGCCCGGGCGTGCGCCTGGACGCGGGCGTCGAATCCGGCTCGGTCATCGGCCCGGCCTGGGACTCGCTGCTGGCGAAGCTGATCGTCACCGGCGCCACCCGCGAGCAGGCCCTCCAGCGCGCCTCCCGCGCGCTTGCCGAGTTCAATGTCGAGGGCATGGCCACCGCCATCCCCTTCCACCGCGCCGTCGTGGTCGACCCCGCCTTCACCAGCGACCCCTTCACCATCCACACCCGCTGGATCGAGACCGAGTTCGTCAACGAGATCAAGCCCTTCGCCGCCCCGGCCGACGCCGAGACGGACGAAGAGGCCGGTCGCGAAACGGTCGTCGTCGAGGTCGGCGGCAAGCGCCTCGAGGTCTCCCTGCCCTCGTCGCTCGGCATGTCGCTGGCCCGTACCGGCCTCGCCGCCGGTGCCAAGCCCAAGCGCCGCGCCACCAAGAAGGCAGGCTCCGCCGTCTCCGGCGACACCCTCGCGTCCCCGATGCAGGGCACCATCGTCAAGGTCGCCGTCGAGGAAGGCCAGGAGGTCAAGGAAGGCGACCTCATCGTCGTCCTTGAGGCCATGAAGATGGAACAGCCGCTCAACGCCCACCGCTCCGGCACCATCAAGGGCCTCTCCGCCGAAGTCGGCGCCTCCGTCACCTCGGGCGCGACGATCTGCGAGATCAAGGACTGAACTCCCGCACCCAGCTGAGCTGTTGAGGCCCCCGCCGGTTCGTCCGAGCGGGGGTCTCGGCGTTCGGCCCGGCGGTACGCTGCGGCGGTGTCCGATCAACGCACCGAGGCCACCCGGCAGTTGATGGCCGGTGTCCATCTCGACGCCCGCTTCCGCGACGCGGTCATCGACGAGCTGTACGAGCACCCGGCACGCGTCGCCGCCCCCGCGTACGACTTCGACGCGGTCCCCGTCCTTGTCGAAGCCTTCCGCGCTCGCCGCCTGGCCCGGCTCTGGGCGCTGCCGACCGCACTTCTGTGGATCACCGGTTTCGTCCTGCTCGGCTGGCTCTTCGCGGTGTATGCGGTGGGGGCGTCGGCGCTGTTCGGCGCGGCCCGGGTGCTGGGCGACCGGGCGTCGCCGCTGCCCACCGCCGTGGTCGCCCGCCGCCCACCGCCGACGCGCGGGGCGCGGCTGTGGGGCGGGGCCCTGCGTGGCTTCGGACGGCTGACGCTGGTGGGGTACGCGACGCTGGTGGTGGCCTTGTCCGGGGTGGACGGGCCGCGCGTGTGGGGCGTGGCCCCCTTCGTCGCGGCGATCCCTCTGACCGCGATGATGGTGGTGGTGACGGGGTTCCATCGGCGCTCGGTCGTCCGGCAGTTGACCGGGATCCAGTCGCATCCGCCGAGCTCGCGCGGGCCCGGCGCCACCCTCGCCGAACTGGGCCCGACGATCTCCCAGATCACCCGCACCCAGGCTTCGCGGATGGTCGTGCACCCACCCGGCGACCCCTTCGTCGGGTCGGGCACAGCGCTGCACGCGGAGTGCGTCACCACCCGGCTGCGGCCGTCGGACCGGCCCGACGTGGAGCGCTTCGTCGCCCGCAGGATCCTGGACGTCGTCGGCGCTTCCGTCGCACGCGTGAGCGCTCTCGCCCAGCAGGTGGACAACTGCCTGTTCCTGTCCGAGGACGTGGCACCGCCCCCCTCCCGGCTGTACGACTCGCGGGACCTGGATCGGCTCCACGACAGCGCGTTGGGCGGCTCCGGCCCCGGCATCAGGCTGCTGCGGATCGTCTGCCGCGGCCCTCGCTCCCAGCTGACCACCGTGTTCGTACGCGTCCGGCTCGTCAACCCGTACCTCAGCGTCGAGCTCCACACCTACGTACTCCCACCGGTACGGCCGGACTTCGCGGCGGCCGGGCGGCCCGGGGAAGGGTGGCAATCCAGCGGCCACCCGTTCGTGCCGCGCTCCGAAGGCCGGTCTCTGGCCCTGGCGTTCCTGCGCACGCCCTCGGCCGGTGCGGGCGCCCTCGCCGAGCTGGCCGTATGGCCGGTGCGCCGACTGCGGGCGCTGTCGCTGCTCGACAGCCTCGGGGTCACCGGTCCCCGCGTCTCGATCCGCGAACTCGCCGCCGAGCGGGAGCTGTCGGAACCGGAGCTCCTGGACAGCCACCGGATCGCCGGGATCGTACGGCAGTTGGTGCTCGACACCGTGCGGGCCGAGCTGGCCGCCCTCGGACTGTCGGCGCCGGGCCTCACCGACCGCGAACACGAGTCGTACGAGAGCCGTGGCGGTATCCAGATCCAGATCGGCAACATCACCCCCGGCAACATGGCCACCGGCAGCTCGGCCCGCGCGACCGGCCCCCTCCGCCACACCTCCCCCGGCCCCACCACCAACCCCGACGACGACTCCTGGGACGACGACCTTGGGTGACATCGCCAAGGGGGTGCTCGGCGGGGCGTGGACGCTGCTCGTGGGGTGGATACTGCCGACCGCGCTGAACCTCGGCGTCTTCGCGCTGGCCGTCGCGCCGAGCCTGCGCCGGACCGCCGTCGCCCAGCGGCTGTGGCCGGGCAGCGCGCCCGGCGCGATGCTGGTGCTGCTGACCTCCGCGCTCCTGTTCGGCCTGGTCCTCAGCGCGCTGCAGAACCTGCTGTACCGCCTCCTTGAGGGGTACGTGTTGTGGCCCGCGCGGGCGTACGAGGCGGGGTGCCGGCGGGCGCGGGCCGCGCAGGGCGCGCTCGCCGACCGGCTGCTGCTGCTCGGCCTGGAGCGGCGCCGCAGGGACGGGACCGCGCTGGCACCGCTCGCCGCCGCCGATCTCGTACGCGTCAGCAGTGATCCACGGCTCGCGCGGGCCGTGCGCAAGGACCGGCGGCGCACGTCGGCGCAGCGGGCGCTGCTCCAGGAGCGCCTGAGCCGGTTCCCGGTGGACTCCGCGCAGATCGCGCCGACCCGGCTCGGCAACGCGATCCGCCGCTTCGAGGAGTACGGGCACGACCGGTACCGCCTGGACACCCAGCTGCTGTGGAACGAGCTGACCGGGGCGGGTCCCGACAAGCTGTGCCGTCAGGTCGAACTCGCGCGCACCAGCGTGGACTTCTTCGTCGCGCTGCTCGCCGGGCACACGGCGGTCGCGCTGATCGCGCTCGCCACGCTCCCCGCCGCCTCGGCGGACGTACCGCTGCTGCTGACCACGGCGGTGGCGCTCGGTGTGCTGGTGCCGCTCTGGTACCGGGCGGCGGTGACCGCGACCGACGAGTGGGCGGCGTCGGTACGCGCGCTGGTCAACGCGGGCCGCAAGCCGCTCGCGGACGCGCTCGGCCTGGTGCTGCCCAAGGAGCTCGCCGAGGAGCGCAAGATGTGGACGATGGTGTCGCGTCTGTCCCGCATCCCGTTCCATGAGCGGGCCTCGGCCCTGGACCGGTACCGGGCGGCCCCGTGAGCGCGGTGTTCGGGCATCCTTGGACTATGACGACGAGGCCCATGCGTGCCGACGCGCGGCGCAACTACGAGCGGCTCCTGGGCGTGGCCAGGACCGCGTTCGCGGAGCACGGGACGGACGCCTCGCTCGAAGACGTGGCCAAGCGCGCGGGCGTCGGGATCGGCACCCTGTACCGGCACTTCCCGAACCGGCAGGCGCTGATGAACGCGATCTTCCAGAGCGAGGTGGACGTACTCCTCACGCGCTCACGGGAGTTGCTGGACGCCGAGCAGCCGTGCACGGCGCTCGTGGAGTGGCTGCGCGCCATCATCACTCATACGGGTGAGTACAGAGGGGTGGCCCGAGCCCTCATGTCGGCGTCGCACGACGACAGTTCGGCCCTCGCGCAGTGCAGCGTGCCGATGCGCGAGGCGGGCAGCGCACTGCTCGTACGGGCCCAGCTGGCCGGGACCGTACGAGTCGACGTGACCATCGGCGATCTGATGCAGCTCACCAACGCCATCGCACTGGCGGCCGAACAGGCCCCGGACGACCCGGAGTTGGCCGACCGCCTCCTCGCACTGACGTTGCGGGGCCTGAAGCCGTGACAGCCTGCACCAGCTTGGCGCACCCGGACCGGAGGGCCCGGGTCCGCACGTGGCCGAATAGCCTCTAGCGGCGCCGCAGGTCGGCCACTCTCGCCCGGTCGCCGGGTCCCTGCTGGTCACCGAGCGCTGCCGCGCTGCGCAACTGGGGGCCCGCGCCCGGGACATGGCTGCGGCGCTGGCCGGGAACCGGCACGTCCCGGCGGGGCTGGCGCCCCGGCGGGACGCCCTCGCCGCCCGAGCCCGTCCCGGCCACCGCGATCTGCACGCCCTGATCGGCCAGAGCCTGGAGCTCGGTACCGGCCCGGTCATCATGGCCGGGGGGCTCGTCGGTGACCAGGCGCGTGATCACGTCCGTCGGCACCGTCTGGAACATGGTGTCGGTGCCGAGCTTGGTGTGGTCGGCCAGGACCACGACCTCGGCCGCGGCCTGCACCAGGGCGCGGTCGACGCTCGCGGAGAGCATGTTGGACGTCGACAGGCCGCGCTCGGCGGTGAGCCCGCTCCCCGAGAGGAAGGCGCGGGAGACCCGCAGCCCCTGGAGCGACTGCTCGGCCCCGCTGCCCACCAGGGCGTAGTTGGAGCCGCGCAGGGTGCCGCCGGTCATGACGACCTCCACGCGGTTGGCGTGGGCCAACGCCTGGGCCACCAGCAGGGAGTTGGTGACGACGGTCAGGCCGGGGACCCGGGCGAGCCGGCGGGCCAGCTCCTGCGTGGTCGTCCCCGCGCCGACCACGATGGCCTCGCCCTCTTCGACAAGACTTGCGGCGAGATCGGCGATGGCCGTCTTCTCCGCGGTCGCGAGATGGGATTTCTGCGGAAAGCCGGACTCTCGCGTGAATCCGCCCGGCAGTACCGCACCGCCGTGCCGGCGGTCGAGGAGTCCTTCGGCCTCCAGTGCCCGCACGTCTCGCCGTACGGTCACTTCGGAGGTCTGGACGACGCGGGCGAGCTCCCGGAGCGATACCGCCCCGTTGGCGCGCACCATTTCGAGGATCAATTGGCGACGTTCTGCAGCGAACACGAAACTGACAGTAACCTGAGCGGCCGATTGTTTTCAGCAGTTTGCGCCGAATAACAGAAGGTGTGCACAGAGGTGTCCACGAAGTGGTATAGGCGCCCTCTCGGGCGCCTTGTTCCGCGCCGCCGCGCTCCCCGCGCGCCTCTGTTACGCCTCCCCCGCCTTCTTGCGGGTGTGCAGCTGCCGTGCGACCTCGGCGATCGAACCCGACAGGGACGGGTAGACCGTGAACGCGTTCGCGATCTGCTCGACGGTCAGGTTGTTGTCGACCGCGAGCGAGATCGGGTGGATCAGCTCCGAGGCGCGCGGCGAGACGACCACGCCGCCGACGACGATCCCGGTGCCCGGGCGGCAGAAGATCTTGACGAAGCCGTCGCGGATGCCCTGCATCTTGGCGCGCGGGTTGCGCAGCAGCGGCAGCTTGACCACGCGCGCGTCGATCTTGCCCGCGTCCACGTCGGCCTGCGAGTAGCCGACGGTGGCGATCTCGGGGTCGGTGAAGACGTTCGAGGAGACCGTCTTCAGGTTCAGCGGGGCCACCGCGTCGCCCAGGAAGTGGTACATCGCGATCCGGCCCTGCATGGCCGCGACCGAGGCGAGCGCGAAGATCCCGGTGACGTCACCGGCCGCGTACACGCCGGGCGTGGACGTACGGGAGACCTTGTCGGTCCAGATGTGGCCGGACTCCAGGAGCTTGACCCCGGACTCCTCCAGGTTCATGCCCGCCGTGTTCGGGATCGCGCCGACCGCCATCAGGCAGTGCGTGCCGCTGATGACCCGGCCGTCGGAGAGCGTGACCTCGACCCGGTCGCCGACGCGCTTGGCGGACTGGGCGCGGGAGCGGGCCATGACGTTCATGCCGCGGCGGCGGAACACGTCCTCCAGGACCGCGGCCGCGTCCGGGTCCTCGCCCGGCAGCACCCGGTCGCGGGACGAGACGAGCGTGACCTTGGAGCCGAGCGCCTGGTAGGCGCCCGCGAACTCGGCGCCGGTGACGCCGGAGCCGACCACGATCAGCTCCTCGGGCAGCTCCTCCAGGTCGTAGACCTGGGTCCAGTTGAGGATCCGCTCGCCGTCCGGCAGGGCGTCGGGGATCTCGCGCGGGTGGCCGCCGGTGGCGATCAGTACGGCGTCGGCGGTGAGGATCTCCTCGCTGCCGTCGGCGGCGGTGACGATGACGTCACGGGTGCCGTCGATGCCCTGGGGTCCGCCGAGCTTGCCTCGGCCGCGCAGCACGCGCGCACCCGCACGCGTGACGGACGCGGTGATGTCGTGGGACTGCGCCAGCGCGAGGCGCTTGACGCGTCGGTTGACCTTGCCGAGGTCGACGCCGACGACGCGGGCCGCCTGCTCGTTCGGAGGGGTGTCGTCGGCGACCAGGATGCCCAACTCCTCGTACGAAGAGTCGAAGGTGGTCATCACCTCGGCCGTCGCGATCAGAGTCTTCGACGGCACGCAGTCGGTGAGCACCGACGCCCCGCCGAGACCGTCGCAGTCGACGACGGTCACCTCCGCGCCGAGCTGGGCGCCCACCAGGGCCGCCTCGTATCCGCCGGGTCCGCCACCGATGATCACGATCCGGGTCACGAAATGTTCCGCCTCGCATTGTGGAAATGCAGTACGTAGCTCATTGTCCCGCACGCTTCAAGATGCTTCGTCCCCGGGGCGCCATCCGGCCGTCACACCCGTGTGCCATTCTCGCGCGAGCACGCACGGGCCGCTGTCGTACCCTCGACACCATGTCGCTCTACGCCGCGTACGCCGGCAACATGGATCCGCGGCTGATGACGCGCCGCGCCCCGCACTCCCCGCTGCGCGGCACCGGCTGGCTCAACGGCTGGCGGCTGACCTTCGGCGGGGAGCAGATGGGCTGGGAAGGCGCCCTCGCCACGATCGTGGAGGCACCGCGCTCCCAGGTCTTCGTCGCCCTGTACGACATCGCGCCGCTCGACGAGGACTCGATGGACCGCTGGGAGGGCGTCGGCCTCGACATCTACCGCCGCATGCGGGTACGTGTGGACACGCTGGACGGGGAGGAGCCGGCGTGGATCTACGTACTCAACGCCTACGAGGGCGGTCTGCCGTCCGCGCGCTACCTGGGCGAACTGGCCGACGCGGCGGAGTCCGCTGGCGCGCCACATGACTACGTCATGGAGTTGCGCAAGCGCCCCTGCTGAGTGGACCCCCGTTCATCTGCGGACCGTGCTGGGCTGGTCGCGCCCACGCGGCGGAGCCGCACATGTCACAGCCCCGCGCCCCTAGGGGGTCGGGGCTCGTGGGAAACGACAACGCAACGATCCAACCCTTGTGCCGCCAGTCATCTACGCGCGTAGGGAACCAGCAGTTACCCTCGTCGTCGTGAACGCATCTGTTATTCCGGACAACATCCAGGGCGACCCCCACGCCGCCGCCGACGCCGCCGCCGCGCGCCTTCGCGAGCTGACCGGCGCCGAGACCCACGACGTCGCCCTCGTGATGGGCTCCGGCTGGGCGCCGGCCGTCGACGCGCTCGGTGAGCCCGAGGCCGAGTTCCCCGTCACCGAGCTGCCCGGCTTCCCGCCGCCGGCCGTGGAGGGTCACGGCGGCAAGGTCCGCTCGTACAAGATCGGTGAGAAGCGCGCGCTGGTCTTCCTGGGCCGTACGCACTACTACGAGAAGCGTGACGTCACCGCCGTCTCGCACGGTGTGCGCACCGCCGTCGCCGCCGGCTGCAAGACCGTCGTGCTGACCAACGGCTGCGGCGGTCTGCGCGAGGGCATGCGCCCCGGTCAGCCCGTGCTGATCAGCGACCACCTCAACCTCACGGCCGCGTCCCCGATCATCGGCGCCAACTTCGTGGACCTGACCGACCTGTACTCGCCGCGGCTGCGCGCGCTGTGCAAGGAGGTGGACCCGACCCTCGAAGAGGGCGTGTACGTCCAGTTCCCCGGGCCGCACTACGAGACCCCGGCCGAGATCAACATGGTCCGCGTGCTCGGCGGCGACCTCGTCGGCATGTCGACCGTCCTGGAGGCCATCGCCGCCCGTGAGGCCGGCGCCGAGGTGCTCGGCATCTCGCTGGTCACCAACCTGGCCGCGGGCCTGACCGGTGAGCCCCTCAACCACGAAGAGGTGCTCCAGGCCGGCCGTGACTCGGCGGCGCGCATGGGCTCGCTGCTGACCCGGGTACTCGACCGCATCTGACCCCGATCCGTATCGGAAGGGATTTCGACGTGACGCAGGACCTGATCGCGCTGGCCAAGGCCTGGCTGGCCGAGGACCCGGACGGCGAGACGCGCGAGGAGCTGGCCAAGCTCATCGACGGCGAGGACCTGACGGAGCTGGCCGCGCGGTTCGCGGGCACGCTCCAGTTCGGCACGGCCGGGCTCCGCGGCGAGCTGGGCGCCGGCCCGATGCGGATGAACCGCTCGGTCGTCATCCGCGCCGCCGCCGGGCTCGCCGCGTATCTGAAGGCGAAGGGCCAGGGCGACGGCCTGGTCGTCGTCGGCTACGACGCGCGCTACAAGTCCGCGGACTTCGCGCGCGACACGGCCGCCGTGATGACCGGCGCGGGCCTGAAGGCGGTCGTGCTGCCGCGCCCGCTGCCGACGCCGGTCCTCGCGTACGCGATAAGGCACCTGGGCGCCGTCGCGGGCGTCGAGGTGACCGCGAGCCACAACCCGCCGCGCGACAACGGCTACAAGGTCTACCTCGGCGACGGCTCGCAGATCGTGCCGCCCGCCGACGCGGAGATCGCCGCCGAGATCGCGGCGATCGCCTCCCTGCACGACGTCCCCCGGCCCGAGAACGGCTGGGAGACGCTGGGCGAGGAGGTCCTGGAGGCCTATCTGGCGCGTACGGACGCGGTGTTGACCCCTGGGTCCCCCCGCACCGCCCGCGTCGTCTACACGGCCATGCACGGCGTCGGCAAGGACGTCCTGACGGCGGCCTTCGCCCGGGCGGGCTTCCCGCCGCCGGCGCTGGTGGCCGAACAGGCCGAGCCCGACCCGGCGTTCCCGACGGTCGCGTTCCCCAACCCGGAGGAGCCGGGCGCGATGGACCTCGCGTTCGAGGCCGCGCGCGCGGTCACTCCGGACATCGTCATCGCCAACGACCCGGACGCGGACCGCTGCGCGGTCGCCGTGCCGGACGCGTCGGTCGAGGGCGGCTGGCGGATGCTGCGCGGCGACGAGGTCGGCTCGCTGCTCGCCGCCCACCTCGTCTCCAGGGGCGTCTCCGGCGTCTTCGCCGAGTCGATCGTGTCGTCCTCGCTGCTCGGCCGGATCGCCGAGGCGGCCGGTGTCGGTTACGAGGAGACGCTGACCGGCTTCAAGTGGATCGCCCGCGTCGACGGTCTGCGCTACGGCTACGAGGAGGCGCTGGGCTACTGCGTCGACCCCGAGGGCGTGCGCGACAAGGACGGCATCACCGCCGCCCTGCTCGTCGCCGAGCTCGCGTCCGTCCTCAAGGAGCAGGGGCGTACGCTCCTGGACCTCCTCGACGACCTGGCCGTGGAGCACGGGCTGCACGCCACCGACCAGCTGTCGGTGCGCGTCGAGGACCTCTCGATCATCTCGGACGCGATGCGGCGGCTGCGCGAGAAGGCGCCGACCTCGCTCGCGGGCCTCGCGGTCACCAAGGCCGAGGACCTGACCGAGGGCACCGAGGAGCTGCCGCCGACCGACGGTCTGCGGTACTACCTCGAAGGCGCCCGCGTGATCGTCCGCCCCAGCGGCACCGAGCCCAAGCTCAAATGCTACCTGGAGGTCGTGGTCCCGGTCGGCTCCGCCGACAGGCTGCCCGAGGCGCGCGACAGGGCGACCGTCCTGCTCGCCGGGATCAAGAAGGACCTGGCGGTGGCCGCGGGCATCTGAACCCCCTGCGGAGTCCGCCCGTACGAGTGAATCCCGTACGGCGTCCGACGCAGCTCCCGGCCCTTTCCGGATCATCCGAGAAAGGGTGGGCCGGTACCGTCCGCCGAGCCCAGGAGCAGCCGCAGTGCCCCCGATCGCCGCACCGGCGGCCCGTACGCGCACGCGTACGGGCCGCCGTCCCGTCCCCGCAGCCCGCCGCCACCAGGCCCCGGGCGGCGGGGACGGTTTCCGTTCGCCGCCGGCCCGGCTGGGCGACGCCCTCGCCCGGGCCGCGCCCGCGCTGCTCGGCTATCTCGCGGTCCGGCTGCTGGGCCTGGCGGTCCTCGCCAAGTGGGCGCACCTCAAGGGCCACGGCGTCTGGACGACGCTGGCCACGTCCTGGGACTCCCACTGGTACCTGGGCATCGCCGACCACGGCTACGACCAGGTGCTCGGGACCCAGCTCAACCACAACGACCTGGCGTTCTTCCCGCTCTACCCGGTCGTGGTGAAGGCGTGCGCGGCGGTAACGCCCGGCTCGCGCGCGAGCGTCGGGCTGGTGGTCGCGGTGGTGTGTTCGGCATTCGCCGCGTGGGGCGTGTTCGCGGTGGGCGACCGCTTGTACGGGCGGCGCACCGGAACCGTACTGGCGATCCTGTGGGGCTCGCTGCCGGTGGCGGTGGTGCAGTGGATGGGCTACACGGAATCACTCTTCACGGCGCTGGCGGCGTGGTCCCTGTACTGCGCCCTGACGGGCCGCTGGGTGACGGCGGGAACCCTGGCCGCCCTGGCGGGCCTCACGCGACCGACGGGGATCGCGGTGGCGGCGGCGGTGACCCTGGCGGCCCTGGCGACGCTATGGCGCTCGGGCTTCGCCAAGAGGCCACTCGCGGGGGCGCTCCTGGCCCCCCTGGGCTGGTTCGGATACGTGGCCTGGGTAGGGGCCCGACTGGGCCGCTGGGACGGCTACTTCGCGGTCCAGAAGCTCTGGGGCAACCAGTGGGACGGCGGCGCGGACACCCTGCGCGAACTGCGCACACTCCTGGTGTACGACCGCTCCCCGGCGCTCTTCCTGGTGGTCGTATCCCTGGTGCTGATCATGTCAGGAGCGCTGTTCCTGCTGTGCCTGGCGGACCGCCAGCCACTGGTGCTGCTGATCTTCACGGGAATGCTGCTGGTGGTGGTCCTGGGCAGCGGCGGCGTCTACTTCCCCAGAGCCCGCTTCCTGATCCCCGGCTTCCCCCTCCTGCTCCCCCTGGCCCTCTCCCTGTCGCGGGCGAGACGCCATGTGGCGGCATTGCTGACGGTGGCGGCGGCACTGTCATCGGCCTGGCTGGGCGCCTACATGCTGCTGGTGTGGCCGGGCCCACCGTGAGGGTCGGGGCGCGGCGGCCGGGCTCGCGATGACGGCTGGGGTGCCCAGGCTTTTAGGGGCGCGGGGAACTGCGCGACCAGCCACAGACGACCCGCAGACGAAACCGCACCTACAACCGCTCAGCCAACGGCAAGCAGCACCACAAGCAGCACCGCCCCCACGACAACGGGCGCGATGACCTCGTAAGCCCACCGCACGCTGGGCGACCCCTGCGCACCCTCACGCCCACCGTTGCGCTCGGCAAGCTCCCGAAGCTCACGAATGGTCCGGTCCGCAGGAGCAAGCCGGGACTTCTCGTCATCGGCCCGCGCAGAAGTGGACGTACGCCCGTACGGATCATTCGCCGCGTCACGAACCTGCGCCCGAGCCGCCCGCTTCCGCTGCCGCAGCGAAACAGGAATGGCCCACAGCTGGTACTTCTTACCGCCCTGGTCGAAGACTTCACTGGAGTACCCGGACCGCACGTCCGCGACCGACGCCCACGGCAGCGTGATCGTCCGGAACGGATTGCGCACCCGCAGCCGCTCGTCGTTGGCGTACACGGCGGGCCGAAGGGTGAACGCGAACACCAGCGGAACCAGGCAGATCACCCCCGCCAGCGCCAGCCACGGCGCACTGCCGTGGCCCCGCACGATCGCGTCCCCGGCGAGCCACAGCCCGAGGCCGAGCAGCAGCACGCCCGCGGCGATACCGGCGGGTGACCGGTACACGCGGTCGGCGTAGGTGGGCTCGGCGGGCGGCGTGGGGCTCGTCATGGGGCCGATTGTGCCGTACGTGTTCGAGTACGGCCGAGAGGGGCGCCACAGCGGAGCGGGGCGCCGCCACGGTGTCAGGTCGTGGCGGCGCCCCGGGTACGGGTGCGGCTCGGGTCAGCGGCGCGCGGACCGGCGGCGCAGCGCGGCGAAGCCGAGCCCGGCGACGCCCACGGACGCGAGGCCCGCGCCACCGGCGACGAGCGCGGTGTTGCCGTTGCCGGAGCCCTTGACCTCGGCCCCGGCCGCGACGGCGCCCTGGGGGACGATCTGCGGGCCGGTGGAGGCGGTCTGCGGGGTGACGTCGGAGGTGGCGGTGGCGGTCTTGGCCGTCGGCGCGCCCGCCTTGCTGCCGGACTTACCGGACGTACCGGTGGTGGTCGCGCAGCCCTTGCCCGACGGCTTCGCCGGGAACGGGATGGTGGCCCACATCTTCGTGCCCGGGGCGCTCGCCACGTGCATCTGGAAGACGGGCCCGCCCGCCACGTCCATCATCACCCGGGCGCCGCCGAGCACCCCGGTCGGGTGGGTGGCGGAGAGACGGTCGTAGACCGGGCCGCCGTGGACGTCACCCACCTCGGCGATCGCGCCCTCCGGGCCGTTCGACAGCTTCAGGTTCAGGCCCTCGAACGGGGTGCCGCTGGTACGGAACGTCGTGCAGCCCTTGGTGGCGTCGAAGTCGCCGTCGAAACGGCCGGGCGCCGGGTTGAGCCAGGAGCCCACCTTGCCGCTGCCGTTGAGGCCGACCCACATGCCGCCGATCTGCTTGCCGTCCTCGATGCCCGGCCAGGCCGTGACGGAGCCGCGCGGCTTGCCGTCCCGCGTGCCGAGCTCCAGGACGTACGTGCCGTCGTCCTTCTTCCACAGCTCGGCGGACGAGCCGTCGGCCAGCGCGCGGGCGCCCAGGTCCTGGCCCGCGGTCGCGCCGTCGTGCACGCGCTCGGGGAAGGAGACCGTGGTGTTGGTGCTGCCCTTGCCCGAGACGACGAGCTTCGGCAGGTCGCCCCGGTCCAGGTACAGGTCGATGCCGTCGACCACGGCGCTGGTCTTGTTGTCGTCCAGCACCTCCATGACGTGGAGCATGTAGTTGTCGCCGGGCTTCCAGTTCGGGCCCACGGCGCGGATCCAGGCCTCGGGGCCGCCGTCGGAGGTGTGGTTGCGCAGCACCGCGACGTACCCCTTGCCGATGTAGACCGGCGTTCCGGAGTAGCGGTCGTTGTTCGACGGGGCCGCCTTGGAGACGGAGACCGGGACGGACGGCGCGGCGAGCGCGGTGGTCGCGGCGACAACCGGGGTGAGGGCTACACCGGCGACGACCGCGCTGGCGAGGGCGGTGCGAAGGACGTTACGCATGACGACTCCCTTGGAGACAAGTGGTGTGAGTGGGAAGAGCCGCATGCCGCTGTTTTCTCGTTCGGTCGGGGCCGGTGAGCGTTCGGCGGGCTGCATGGATAAATCTATTGATCTTGTTCTTCGGAGCCGTCCGCTCCATGTCACAGCGGTGTGACAGGAACCCGCTCGCAGCGGTTCGATCAAGACCGGAGGCCCTCGTTCCAAAGCGCCCCTGGTCAGCGGGGCTGTACAGGACGCTACGCGCGTAGATATGCTCATCTGGTGACCATGCCCACCAATGCACCCGCAGCTGCCCTCGCCGACGCGACCGCGTCGGACGCGGCTCTGCGCCGCTTCCTCCACGGGCTCCCCGGCATCGATCCGGTGGGCCTGGAAGCGCGCGCCGCGTCCCTCGGCACCCGTTCGATCAAGACGACGGCCAAGGCGTACGCCATCGACCTGGCCATCTCGATGATCGACCTGACGACGCTCGAAGGCGCGGACACCCCGGGCAAGGTCCGGGCGCTCGCCGCCAAGGCCGTCCACCCCGACCCGCTGGACCGCACCACCCCGGCCACCGCCGCCGTCTGTGTCTACCCCGACATGGTCGCCACCGCCAAGGAGACCCTGAAGGGCTCGACCGTGAAGGTCGCGTCCGTCGCCACGGCCTTCCCGGCCGGCCGCGCCGCGCTCCCGGTGAAGCTCGCGGACGTACGCGACGCCGTGGCCGCCGGGGCCGACGAGATCGACATGGTGATCGACCGGGGCGCGTTCCTGGCCGGTCACTACCTCAAGGTGTACGAGGAGATCGCGGCCGTGAAGGCCGAGTGCGGTGACAAGGCCCGCCTCAAGGTCATCTTCGAGACCGGCGAGCTCTCCACGTACGACAACATCCGCCGCGCCTCCTGGCTCGGCATGATGGGCGGCGCCGACTTCATCAAGACGTCGACCGGCAAGGTCGCGGTGAACGCGACGCCCGCCAACACCCTGGTCCTGCTTGAGGCCGTGCGCGACTACCGCGCCCAGACCGGCGTCCAGGTCGGTGTCAAGCCCGCCGGCGGCATCCGCTCGACCAAGGACGCCATCAAGTTCCTGGTCCTGGTCAACGAGACCGTGGGCGAGGACTGGCTGGACAACCACTGGTTCCGCTTCGGCGCCTCCTCGCTGCTCAACGACCTGCTGATGCAGCGTCAGAAGCTGGCGACCGGCCGTTACTCCGGCCCCGACTACGTGACGGTGGACTGATCACCATGGCATCTGTTTTCGAGTACGCACCGGCGCCCGAGTCGCGTTCGGTCGTCGACATCGCGCCTTCGTACGGCCTGTTCATCGACGGCGAGTTCGTCGACGCGGCCGACGGCAAGGTCTTCAAGACCGTCAGCCCCTCGTCGGAGGAGGTCCTGTCCGAGGTCGCCCAGGCGGGCGAGGCGGACGTGGACCGGGCCGTGAAGGCCGCCCGCAAGGCGTTCGAGAAGTGGTCGGCGCTGCCCGGCTCCGAGCGCGCCAAGTACCTGTTCCGTATCGCCCGGATCATCCAGGAGCGCTCGCGCGAGCTGGCCGTCCTGGAGACGCTGGACAACGGCAAGCCGATCAAGGAGACCCGCGACGCGGACCTCCCGCTGGTCGCCGCGCACTTCTTCTACTACGCGGGCTGGGCCGACAAGCTCGACCACGCCGGTTACGGGCCGAACCCGAAGCCGCTCGGTGTGGCGGGCCAGGTCATCCCGTGGAACTTCCCGCTCCTGATGCTGGCGTGGAAGATCGCCCCGGCGCTGGCGACCGGTAACACGGTCGTCCTCAAGCCCGCCGAGACGACCCCGCTGACCGCGCTGTTCTTCGCGGACATCTGCCGCCAGGCGGGCCTGCCCAAGGGCGTCGTCAACATCCTCACCGGGTACGGCGACGCGGGCGCGGCCCTCGTCGAGCACCCGGACGTCAACAAGGTCGCCTTCACCGGCTCGACCGCCGTCGGCAAGGCGATCGCCCGGTCGATCGCGGGCACCGACAAGAAGGTCACCCTGGAGCTGGGTGGCAAGGGCGCCAACATCGTCTTCGACGACGCCCCCATCGACCAGGCCGTCGAGGGCATCGTCAACGGCATCTTCTTCAACCAGGGCCAGGTCTGCTGCGCGGGCTCGCGCCTGCTGGTCCAGGAGTCGATCCAGGACGAGCTGCTGGACGCGCTGAAGCGCCGCCTGTCCACCCTTCGCCTCGGCGACCCGCTGGACAAGAACACCGACATCGGCGCCATCAACTCGGCCGAGCAGCTGGCCCGTATCACCGCGCTCGCCGACACCGGCGAGGCCGAGGGCGCCGAGCGCTGGTCCCCGGCGTGCGAACTGCCCGAGAACGGCTACTGGTTCGCGCCGACGCTCTTCACGAACGTGACGCAGGCGCACACCATCGCCCGCGACGAGATCTTCGGCCCGGTCCTGTCCGTGCTGTCGTTCCGTACGCCGGACGAGGCCGTCGCCAAGGCCAACAACAGCCAGTACGGCCTGTCGGCGGGCATCTGGACCGAGAAGGGCTCCCGCATCCTCGCGGTCGCGGGCAAGCTGCGAGCCGGTGTCGTCTGGGCCAACACGTTCAACAAGTTCGACCCGACCTCGCCGTTCGGCGGCTACAAGGAGTCGGGCTTCGGCCGCGAGGGCGGCCGGCACGGTCTGGAGGGCTACCTCGATGTCTGAGTCCGCAACGTCCGCAACGCGTCTGAGCGTCTTCAAGACCTACAAGCTGTACGTGGGCGGGAAGTTCCCGCGTTCCGAGAGCGGCCGGGTGTACGAGGTGAGCGACTCCAAGGGCAAGTGGCTGGCGAACGCCCCGCTGTCCTCCCGCAAGGACGCCCGTGACGCGGTCGTCGCCGCGCGCAAGGCGTTCGGCGGGTGGTCGGGCGCGACCGCGTACAACCGCGGTCAGGTGCTGTACCGCGTCGCGGAGATGCTCGAAGGCCGCCGGGAGCAGTTCGTACGGGAGGTCGGCGAGGCCGAGGGCCTGTCGAAGTCGAAGGCCGCGGCCGTTGTCGACGCCGCCATCGACCGGTGGGTCTGGTACGCCGGGTGGACCGACAAGATCGGGCAGATCGTCGGCGGCGCCAACCCGGTCGCCGGGCCGTACTTCAACCTGTCCACGCCCGAGCCGTCCGGTGTCGTGACGGTCGTCGCGCCGCAGGAGTCGTCGTTCCTGGGTCTGGTGTCGGTGATCGCTCCGGTGATCGCGACGGGCAACACGGTCGTGGTGATCGCGAGTGAGACCGCGCCGCTGCCTGCACTGTCGCTCGGCGAGGTGCTTGCCACGTCCGACGTGCCGGGTGGTGTCGTCAACATCCTCTCGGGCAAGACGGCGGAGCTGGCGGTGCCGTTGGCTTCGCACCAGGATGTGAACGCGCTGGATCTGGCGGGTGCGGATGCCGAGCTCGCGCGCGAGCTGGAAGTCGCCGCGGCGGACAACCTGAAGCGGGTGCTTCGGCCTGGTGCCGTGGACTGGTCGGCGGACCAGGGGACTCAGCGGATGACTGCGTTCCTGGAGACCAAGACCGTGTGGCACCCGACGGGATCGCTTGGCGCGTCGGGCTCCGCCTACTAGGTCGGTTGTTTGACTGCGGGCCGTATGTGGCTGGTCGCGCAGTTCCCCGCGCCCCCAAGGGGGCGCCACCTCAGCCGGGGAAGAACAGGAGCGCCGTGCCCCCTGGGGCATAAAGCTCAGCCCGGAAGCAGTCGCGAAGCGGCGCCCAGGATCGGGAGGTCCTTCAGGGCGCCGCTTTCGTGTAGCGGGGCTGTGGCGAGCGCCGTGGAGATCGGCTTGAAGTCGGCCACCTGGGTGCCGACCGCGTTGTCCAGCGGGTCCACCGACGTCTTGGCGAAGGGGTTGAGACTGAGCGTCTTCGCGGGAGCGAGGCCGTTCGTCACGCCCGCCGACAGGTCGCCCATCACGGAGCGTGTCGGTCCGTCGAGCGCGGCCGGGTCGGCGGCCGGGCGGCCCACCGGCGGCGGGGCCGCCTCGGCCAGCGCGGCCGCGCCCACGAGGGCCGCTCCGGCCATCGTCATGGTGAGCCCGGCGCGCAGCAGTACGCGATTTCGTGCCATGGTCGTCCACTCTCCTCCGTATCGATACGAGCACGCAGCGTAGTTGAGGTGTGATGCTCGATACCAACGGGCTCCCCGAGGGGTCCACCTCCCGGGTGGATGCCTCAGACTGGTGTCCCGTGACCGCACACGCCATCCCGACCCGCGTCGTTCTGCTCGCCGGCCCCTCCGGTTCCGGAAAGTCGTCCCTCGCCGCCCGTACGGGCCTGCCCGTCCTGCGCCTCGACGACTTCTACAAGGAGGGCGACGACCCGACCCTGCCGCGTGTGCCCGCCTCCACGGACATCGACTGGGACTCCCCGCTCTCCTGGGACGCCGACGCGGCCGTGGCGGCCGTCGTCGAGCTGTGCCGTACGGGGCGTACGGCCGTGCCCGAGTACGACATCGCGACCAGTTCGCGGACCGGGACGAGCCTGTTCTCCATCGACCGGACCCCGCTGTTCGTCGCCGAGGGCATCTTCGCCGCCGACATCGTGGCCCGGTGCCGGGAGCTCGGCGTGCTCGCCGACGCGCTCTGTCTGCGCGGGCGCCCCTCGACGACCTTCCGCCGCCGGCTCGCCCGCGACCTCAAGGAGGGGCGCAAGTCGGTTCCGTTCCTGTTGCGTCGGGGCTGGCGCCTGATGCGCGCCGAACGCGGGATCGTGGCCCGGCAGTCCGCCCTGGGCGCGCACCCGTGCGGCAAGGAGGAGGCCCTGGGCCGCCTCGCGGCGGCGGCCGCCGGCCGGTGTGTCGCCGCGCCCAAGGCGCGGGTCTGAAGTTCCCCGTAACAGCGAAAAGCGGGACCGAGTGGGCCCCCCGGCCCCATCGGTCCCGCTTTCCCGTTTCCCCCGTCATCCGTACGTCCGACGTATCCCCCGAGACGCCGGCCCCCGTACGCTCCCCCCTGATCCCCGTACTCCGGTGGCTGCCACCACCGGCCCCGACCTTCAGGCCACCAGCTCGCCGAAGGACTCTTCCTCGTCACGGCCGAAGGCGAGGACCTCGTCCTCGCGCAGCCGGCGGAGCGACCGCCAGATGCTCGACTTGACCGTGCCGACACTGATGTCGAGTATGTCCGCGATCTCCGGGTCGGTGCGGCCCTCGTAGTACCGCAGGACCAGCATCGTGCGCTGGAGTTCGGGCAGTCGCGCAAGCGCCTGCCACAGGACCGCGCGCAGCTCCGTGCCGCGCATCGCGTCCGTGTCGCCCGCCGTCTCCGGCAGCTCCTCGGTCGGGTACTCGTTCAGCTTGCGGCGGCGCCACGCGCTGATGTGGAGATTGGTCATGGTGCGGCGGAGGTAGCCCCCGACCGCGGCCTTGTCGCTGATCCGGTCCCAGGCCCGGTAGGTCGAGAACAGCGCGCTCTGCAGCAGGTCCTCGGCCTCGTACCGGTCGCCGGTCAGGTGGTAGGCGGTGGCGTACAGGGAGGCCCGGCGCTCCTGCACATAGGCCGTGAACTCGGCCTCGGAGGCGGAACGCTCCCCCGTGGGCTCCCCGTACGCCGCATCCCCGCTCGTCCCCACGCCGCGCAGCGGCGTGACGGGCACCGCGTCGAGCACCGTCATGTACGTCTGGTGCTGACGCCCGGTGCCGCGAGCGCACCCCCGTCCGCCCACGGCACCGGACTTCTCGCTCCGCACGACGTCGTGGAGACGCGTGACAACTGCGCTTGAGGTGGTGCTGTGCAGTGCGTTCATCTCGCGCCCCCCGTCGGTGGAGTCTTGTTTCGGTCGGTACGAGGAAGACTCTGCCCGGCCAGTTTCATGGCGGTGTCCGACGACTGTCACAGGCCTGTCACAGCGCCCTGTGAACGGCGTTGTACGAGCGAAGTCCGGGGGAGGTCGAACTCCGCTCCCCCATGGGCCAGAATGACCTCCGTGCCTTTCCTGTTGCTGATCGAGGACGACGACGCCATCCGCACGGCGCTCGAACTCTCCCTGTCCCGCCAGGGCCACCGTGTGGCCACCGCGGCGACGGGAGAGGACGGCCTGAAGCTGCTCCGTGAGCAGCGGCCGGACCTTGTCGTGCTGGACGTGATGCTGCCCGGCATCGACGGCTTCGAGGTGTGCCGCCGTATCCGGCGCACCGACCAGCTGCCGATCATCCTGCTGACCGCCCGCAGCGACGACATCGACGTGGTGGTGGGCCTGGAGTCCGGCGCCGACGACTATGTGGTCAAGCCGGTCCAGGGCCGGGTCCTCGACGCCCGTATCCGCGCGGTGCTGCGGCGTGGCGAGCGCGAGGCGACGGACTCGGCGACGTTCGGCAGTGTGGTGATCGACCGCGCCGCGATGACGGTCACCAAGAACGGCGAGGACCTGCAACTGACGCCCACCGAGCTGCGGTTGCTGCTCGAACTGAGCCGACGGCCGGGGCAGGCGCTGTCCCGGCAGCAGCTGCTGCGGCTGGTGTGGGAGCACGACTACCTCGGCGACTCCCGCCTGGTCGACGCGTGTGTGCAGCGGCTGCGCGCCAAGGTCGAGGACGTGCCCTCGTCCCCGACACTGATCCGTACGGTGCGCGGGGTGGGCTACCGCCTCGACACCCCCTCCTGACCCTCGCTTCCCGGATGACCCCAAGAAAGCAGCGTTTCGGAACGTGAAGAAGGCGATACTCGCCGGCCTCCGCTGGACCAGCCTGCGCCTGCGTCTGGTCGTCGTGTTCGCGCTCGTCGCGCTGACCGCCGCCGTCTCCGCGTCGGGGATCGCGTACTGGCTCAACCGCGAGGCCGTCCTCGTCCGTACGCAGGACGCGGCTCTCGGCGACTTCCGGCAGGAGATGCAGAACCGGGCCGCCTCGCTGCCGCTCCAGCCCACCGAGCACGACCTCCAGGTGACGGCCCAGCAGATGGCAGCCAGCAGCCGCTCCGGCTACCACGTCAGCTCCGGCTACCAGGTGCTCCTGGTGGACCAGCGCGACCCGGGCAAGCCGATCATCGGCGCGTCCGACGTGGACCGCTTCACGCTCGACGACGTACCGGCCTCGCTCCAGGAGGCGGTGGACAAGAAGCAGAAGGTCACCGACTCCAACGCGTATCCGTACCACCTGTTCTGGCAGCGCAGGACCCTGCGCGGCAAGCCGTACCTGGTGGGCGGGACGAAGATCATCGGCGGCGGCGCGACCGGCTACATGCTGGCCTCGCTCGACCAGGAGCGCCAGGACCTCAACTCGCTCGCCTGGTCGCTCGGCATCGCCACCGCGCTCGCGCTGCTCGGCTCCGCGCTGCTCGCGCAGGCCGCCGCAACGACCGTGCTGCGGCCCGTCCAGCGGCTCGGCGACGCGGCCCGCCAGCTCGGCGAGGGCAAGCTCGACACCCGGCTGCGGGTCTCGGGCACGGACGAACTGGCCGATCTGTCACGTACGTTCAACAAGACCGCCGAGAGCCTGGAGAAGAAGGTCAGCGACATGAGCGCGCGCGAGGAGGCGAGCCGGCGGTTCGTCGCCGACATGTCGCACGAGCTGCGCACCCCGCTGACCGCGCTCACCGCCGTCACCGAGGTCCTGGAGGACGAGGCGGACAGCCTCGACCCGATGATCGCCCCGGCCGTGCAGCTGGTGGTCTCCGAGACCCGGCGCCTGAACGTCCTGGTCGAGAACCTGATGGAGGTCACCCGCTTCGACGCCGGCACCGCCAGGCTGGTCCTCGACAACGTCGACATCGCCGACCAGATCACCGCGTGCATCGACGCGCGCGCGTGGCTGGACGCGGTGGACCTGGACGCCGAACGCGGCATCATGGCGCGGCTCGACCCGCGCCGCCTGGACGTGATCCTGGCCAACCTGATCGGGAACGCGCTGAAGCACGGCGGCTCCCCGGTGCGGGTCTCGGTGCGGGTGGAGGGCGAGGAACTGGTGATCTCCGTACGGGACCACGGCCCGGGCATCCCCGAGGACGTGCTGCCGCACGTCTTCGACCGGTTCTACAAGGCGAGCGCGTCCCGGCCGCGCTCCGAGGGCAGCGGTCTGGGCCTCTCCATCGCCATGGAGAACGCCCATATCCACGGCGGCGACATCACCGCCGCCAACTCGCCCGAGGGCGGCGCGGTGTTCGTGCTGCGGCTGCCGCGCGACGGGGGTGAGGAGGCGTGATCGGACGACTTCTCAGACCCGCGCCACGGCGTGCCCGGCTGTTCGGCGGGGTGCTCGCGCTGCTCGCGCTCGGCGGGGCCGCCACGGGCTGCGGCATCCGGCCCACGGCCGTCCCGGTGGACGCGGGCCCGGCCCCCTCCCGGGTCCCCTGCGAGCTCCCGGGCAACGCGGTGACCCCGCAGTTCGAGGGCGTGACCGTACGGGTCTATCTGGTCTGCGGGGCCCAACTGGTCTCCGCCGAGCGGTCGGTGCGCATCCCGGAGGGCCGGGCCTCGGCGGACCGGCTGCGCTTCGCGGAGGCGCTGCTCGGTGAGCTGGAGGTGACCCCGGCGGGCGACGAGAAGGCCGCCGGGTACACCACCGACGTACGGGGCCCGCTGACCGTCATGGGCCCGCGCAAGGGCGACCCGGCGGGCGCGCTGCGCCTGAGCCGCCGCCCCGAGGACCTGCCGGCCCTCGCGCTCTCGCAGATCGTGTGTACGTACGCGGAGAACACCCCGACGTCCTCGGGCACCCAGCAGGTGGTCCTGGGCGGCCCCGGCGAGGACCCCGCGCGCGGCTACGCCTGCACGGCGGAGATGAAGACCCGCCCGGACGCCTCCCCGACCCTGGGCGACGCGCTGCACACCTGAGCCGGTCGGGGGCCGGGGTCCTGTCGGTCCGGGGGCTCCCGTCCCCTCGGCGGGCGCCCAGCGGCCCCCGCACCCCGCTCCAGGGCGCGGAAAGGGGCTCCGGGGACGCCGTCCCCGAGAACGCGGAACCGATCGCGCGATCCGGCGCGTCTTGGGGGGCGTGCAACAGCGTCATGGTCTCGGCGGCAGCGCCGCCCTCGGGTTCCGCGTGGTGGGATGCGCTCTCCTCCTCGCGCATCTGGTGCTCGTGGCGTGGCTCACGCTGCGGCCCCGCGACGTCATGTGGGTGACCGCCCCCAATCTCACCCCGCTCGCCGGGATCAGAGCCGATCTGGCTCTGGGCCCCCTGGAGGCCGCGCGGCAGATCGGCGAGGGGCTGCTGCTGCTCGCGCCCCTCGGCGTACTGCTGCCGCTGGTGGGCGGGCGTCTGGACGTCTCCCCGGTCGCCTCCCTGCTGCGTACGACCGCGTCCGGCGCGCTCGTCTCGCTCGGCATCGCGCTGTTGCAGACCGCGGTGCCGGGCCAGGTCGCCGATGTGGACGCGCTGCTCCTGAACACCGCCGGGGTCGCCTTCGCGCACATCGCCGTGGTGCCGTTCGGGCGCATCGCGCTGCGGCACCGGCAGGAGCGGGCCGTTCCGGTCTCCGTCCCGGTACCGGCTCAGGGTCGGACCCCGACGATTCCCAGGGTCGGAATCGCCCCGTAGTCCGAGGCTTTCGCCCGATTCGGGGCCCAGGATTGAGGCATCGCACCACACCACCTCACTCCTAGAAGGAGCCCCACAATGAACACCCTCGCCCGCCCCCGTGACGGACGGATGATCGGCGGGGTGTGCGCGGCGCTGGCTCGGCGCTTCGGCACCTCGGCGACCACCATGCGCGTGATCTTCCTGCTGTCCTGTCTACTGCCCGGCCCGCAGTTCGTGCTCTACATAGCGCTGTGGATCCTGTTCCCGGCCGAGAAGCGCCCCAGCACCGCGTGGTGAACCCCTAGGGGGCCCGCACGAGCCCTCAGCCCAGTACCTCGCGCACCTTCGCCAGTTGCTTGTCGGCCACATCCTTGGGTACCTCGACCAGCTCCTGCGCCTTGCCCTGCACGGGCGCGCCGAGGTTGATCGTCATGAACCGGACGATGACCGAGCCCTGGCGGACGACGACGATGTGGACCGGCGTCGTGACGTTCACCTGCGTGGACGCCGCGGACCAGCTCACCGACTCGTCGCCGCCGATCCGGTACGGCCGCGCCTTCACCTGTGCGTACGTACTGCTGCTGCCGCCGCCGAGCGCGGCGCTGAAACCGGAGCACCCGGCGACGGCCGTGCGCAGGTCCTTGATCAGGCGCTGCGCGTCGCCTTCCTTGTACGAGCTGAGCGAGGCGGCGACGGCGAGGCCGAGCTCGCGTTGCGAGCCGAGGCCCCGGTTGACGGTCTCGTGCGCCTGCGGGTTGGGCTCGTCGCCCATGATGTCGGCGAGCGGCTGGCAGGCCTTCTTGTCGGCCTGCGGGCGGGTCCGGCCCGTCGCCGTGGAGTCGGCGGAGACCTGGTAGCCGGGGACGTCGCCCTGTTCGAGGGCGGCCATCTGGAGTCTGGTGCGGGTCTTGGCCGAGGACGAGGAGCCGTTCGGCTTGGCGGTGGCGCCCCTGTTGTCCGAACCGCCGCCGGACGAGCCGCCACAGGCGGCGGTGAACAGCAGCGCCGACGCCGTCAGCACGGCAAGTCCAGTCGCCTTCACACGCATCGTCGCAACCCTACTCAC
This sequence comes from Streptomyces sp. CBMA152, assembly GCF_014596475.1. Classification (GTDB taxonomy): domain Bacteria; phylum Actinomycetota; class Actinomycetes; order Streptomycetales; family Streptomycetaceae; genus Streptomyces. The sequence continues at coordinate 352,470 of NZ_MECJ01000028.1, forward strand.
CTGTCAATTCCCAGCGTACGAGCGGCGATCCTGACACACACGCGGTGGGGCGCACACCCGGAACCGGATGTGCGCCCCACCACAACGCCTCAACACGCCGCAGAACGGCGCGATTCGGCCATCGGCCGTCAGCCGCCGAGAGGCAGCCCGCCCAGCGCGCCGGTCGGCAGGCCGCCGCCGGCCGGCAGCCCGCCGAGCAGACCGCTCACCGGGTCGGCGCCACTGGTCGGCAGCGTGGACGCGCCCTTGGCCAGGGCGTTCTGACCGGCCGCCAGGGACTGCGGAGCCCCGGGCGTGAGCTTGTTGGTGACGTTTTCGAGGGGCAGCGACTTGGTGAGCCCGGACAGCGCCGGGAGGTCGGGGACTCCGGCCACGGCGGGGGCGGCCGAGGCCGTACCCGCAGCGGCGGCGGCGAAGGCGACACCGACAGCGGCGGCACCGAGAGTCTTGACGGCAGACTGCTTCATCTGGAATTCATCCTAGGGAAGGGGATGTGAGCGGCTCTGCAAGCTAGTCACGCCGCCGCACGGCCCGCAAACCCGCGAATATGACAGAAACGGCCGGGAAAGGTGATTCCCGGCCGCTTCTGCGTTTTACCTGATCAGCCCATGGATGCGGAGGATCCGCTGGTCGCAGAGGTCTGCTGGAACAGCCATTCGGATTTCAATTCCGCGTAACCGGGCTTGATCACGTCATTGATCATGGCGAGGCGTTCGTCGAAAGGAATGAACGCTGATTTCATCGCATTGACAGTGAACCACTGCATGTCGTCGAGCGAATAACCGAACGCGTCGGTCAGGTGCTCGAATTCCTGGGTCATGCTGGTGCCGCTCATCAGCCGGTTGTCGGTGTTGACGGTCAGCCGGAAGTGCAGCTTGCGCAGCAGTCCGATGGGGTGCTCGGCGTACGAGGAGGCGGCGCCGGTCTGGAGGTTGGAGGTCGGGCACATCTCCAGCGGGACGCGCTTGTCCCGTACGTACGCCGCGAGCCGCCCCAGCTTCACCGAGCCGTCCTCGGCGACCTCGATGTCGTCGATGATGCGCACACCGTGGCCCAGCCGGTCGGCGCCGCACCACTGGAGCGCCTGCCAGATGGACGGCAGGCCGAACGCCTCGCCGGCGTGGATGGTGAAGTGGTTGTTCTCCCGCTTCAGATACTCGAACGCGTCGAGGTGGCGGGTGGGCGGGAAGCCGGCCTCGGCGCCCGCGATGTCGAAGCCGACGACGCCCGAGTCCCGGTAGGAGTTGGCCAGTTCGGCGATCTCCAGGGCGCGGGCGGCATGCCGCATCGCCGTCAGGAGCGCCCCCACGCGGATGCGGTGGCCGTTGGCGCGGGCGCGGCGCTCACCCTCGCGGAAGCCCTCGTTGACGGCCTCCACGACCTCCTGGAGGGTCAGCCCCGCCTCCAGGTGCTGCTCCGGGGCGTAGCGCACCTCGGCGTAGACGACCCCGTCCTGGGCCAGGTCCTCGGCGCACTCGGCGGCGACGCGGAAGAGCGCGTCGCGGGTCTGCATGACGGCGCAGGTGTGCGCGAACGTCTCCAGATACCGCTCCAGGGAACCGGAGTCGGCGGCTTCGCGGAACCAGATGCCGAGCTTGTCGGCCTCGGTCTCCGGGAGACCCGAATACCCGGTCTCTTGGGCGATGTCGATGATGGTTCCCGGACGCAGACCGCCGTCGAGGTGGTCGTGGAGCAGCACCTTCGGGGCACGGCGGATCTGGTCCGGGGTCGGTACGTCGGTGGTCTGGCTCGTCATCTGCGCATGCTAGCCCCTACGCGCGTAGATCGCCGGGAGTCGATCGGTTGCCGATACGTAACAGTGACCGCGCGGACGGGTGGCGTACACCTCGCCTTCTGAGACTGTTCTGCCATGGCTCAGCTTGCGATCCCCCAGCCTGCCGCCAGGCTCGGACGGGCCGTCGGCGCACCCGGCGCCGGCTCGTCGGTCGGCGGTGTGGCGCTGGTGCTGCCCGACGGCGATCCCGTCTCGGCGCGCCGCCCCTCGTCCCTCGCGTACGTCTCGGTGCTGCCGCTGGCCCGCCGACTGGCCCGGGCGGGCCGCGACGACGGCCTGGTGGCGCACCTCGTCCACTACCGGGGCCGGGGCTGGAACGGCGGCGACGCCCGGCTCGCGGCGGACGCCGAGTGGGCGCTGGACGAGGTGGTGCGGCGGTACGGGGACGTGCCGGTGTGCCTGGTCGGGCAGGGCATGGGCGGCCGGGCGGCGCTGCGCGCGGCAGGCCATCCGGCGGTCAACTGCGTTCTCTCCCTTGCCCCTTGGCTGCCCGAGGACGATCTGGCGGCGACGTCGGAGCCGGTGAAGCAGCTGGTCGGGCGGCGGGTGATGATCGTGCACGGCACCAACGACCGGCGCAGCGACCCGGAGTTGTCGTTCCGGCTCGCTGCGCGCGCGAAGAAGACGAACCGCGACACCTGCCGCTTCGAGGTCCACTCCGACGGTCACGCGTTACGCCAGCACCGCTTCGAAGTCCTCAACCTTGCGGTCGACTTCGTCGCGGGCTCCCTCTTCGCCCACCCGTACGCGCGCCCGGTGGCCGACGCGCTGGCCGCGCCACCGCCGCTGGGCCTGCGGATGCCACTGGCGGCGGGGTTCGGGAAGTCACTGCGGGCGTGACAGTCGCTACGCGCGCGTACGGCCGCACAAGCGCCACGCACGTGTACGCCTTCACTCCGGCAGCAACTGCCCCCGGCGGGACAGCAGGAACGCCTTGAAGGCGGCCACCGGCGGGGTGTCCGGGTGGCCGTCCAGCCAGGCCACGCCGATCTCGCGGACCGCGCGCGGCGCCGTCACCGTCAGCTCGACGACGCCCGGGCGGGCCACGGCGGGCGGCGGCAGCAGGGCCACGCCCAGGCCCGCCGCCACGAGCCCGCGCAGAGTCTCCGCCTCCTCCCCCTCGAACGCCACCTTCGGTGTGAACCCCGCCTCGGCGCACAGGTCGTCCGTGATGCGCCGCAGCCCGTAGCCGGGCTCCAGGGTCACGAACGTCTCGTCGGCGGCCTCCGCGAGCCGGACGCGCTTGCGGGCCGCCAGACGGTGGTCGTCGGGGACGACGAGGCGGAGCCGCTGCTCGTCCAGACGCCGGGCCACGAGGTCGGGCGCGTCGGGGACGGGCGAGGTGAGGCAGAGGTCCAGCTCCCCCGCGCGCAGCCGCTCGATCATCGCCTCGCCGTAGTTCTGCACCAGCGTGAAGCGCACCCGGGGATGGTCGACCCGGAAGGCGCGGATGAGGCCGGGGACGGTCTCCGAGCCCATGGTGTGCAGAAAGCCGAAGGCGACCTTGCCGGTGGCGGGGTCCGCGTCGGCCCGTACCGAGTCGGCGGCCCGTTCGACCTCGGCGAGGGCGCGCTCGGCCGAGCCGAGGAAGGTGCGGCCGGCCGGGGTGAGCGAGACGGTGCGGCCCTTGCGGGCGAACAGCGCGACCCCCAGGTCCTCTTCGAGCCGCACCATCGCGCGCGAGAGCGTCGACTGGGGCACCCCGAGCTCGTGCGCCGCGCGCGTGACGTGCTCGTGCCGGGCCACCCCGGCGAAGTACGCGAGGCGGGGTGCGAGCACCGTGACGATGTCTTCTTCGTTACTGTTCAATGACAGACACCCGCCTGAACTGTGCTTATGCGTACGTGGATCGATTATGGCCACTTTTCGCATTGGACGCATAAATGCCGGCGGGCCTACGGTCGAGCCATGCCTCCTGCCAGTACCGGGGCACCCACCACCGTGGGTGCCTCCACCGCGCCGTCCCCTGTTGCGCCCTCCCCCGTTCAGCTCGCCCCGGGCGCGCCCGGCTACCGCCGGATGAGCTTCGCGCTCTTCGCCGCCGGGGTCGCGACCTTCGCCCTCCTCTACTCCACCCAGGCCCTGCTCCCGCTGATCTCCGGCGACTTGGGGGTGTCCGCCTCGGCGGCGAGCTGGACCGTGTCGGCGGCGACCGGCGCGCTGGCCCTGTGTGTGCTGCCGCTGAGCGCGCTGTCCGAGCGGTTCGGGCGGTCCCGGATGATGACGGTGTCGCTGGTGGTCGCGGTGGCGGTGGGGCTGCTCGTCCCGTTCGCGCCGAACGTGGGCGCTCTGGTGGCGCTGCGCGCGGTCCAGGGCGCGGCCCTCGCGGGACTGCCCGCCTCCGCCATGGCCTACCTCGCGGAGGAGGTGCGGCCCAAGGCGCTGGTCGCGGCGATCGGCCTGTTCGTCGCGGGCAACTCCATCGGCGGCATGAGCGGCCGCATCCTGACCGGCTGGGTGGCCCAGGCGTGGGGCTGGCGCGCGGCGCTGCTCGCGGTGGGCGCGCTCGCCGCCGTCTGCGCGGTGGCCTTCCGGCTGCTGCTCCCCAAGTCCCGTAACTTCACGGCGGTCTCGCTCAACCCGAGCGCGCTGGCGGCGACCGTGCGCGGCCACCTCGCCAACCCGCTGCTTGTCCGCCTGTACGCGATCGGCGCGCTCTTCATGACCGTGTTCGGCGCGGTCTACACGGTGATCGGCTACCGGCTCACCGCCGCGCCCTTCCACCTCCCGCAGGGCGTCGTCGGCTCGATCTTCCTGGTCTATCTGGTCGGTACGGTCTCCTCGGCCGCGGCCGGGAAGCTGGTCGCACGGCTCGGCCGCCGGGGCGCGCTGTACCTGGCCGTCTCGACGACCGCCGCCGGGCTGATGCTGAGCCTGCTCGACTCGCTGGCCGCGATCCTCGCGGGCCTGGTCCTGATCACCGCAGGGTTCTTCGCGGGCCACGCGGTGGCCTCCTCCTCGGTGAGCCGGACCGCCGAACGGGGCCGCGCGCAGGCCTCCGCGCTGTACCAGTCCGCGTACTACCTGGGCAGCAGCGCGGGCGGCACGCTCGGGGCGATCGCCTTCCACGCGGGCGGCTGGCCCGCGACCGTCCTGCTCGGTCTGCTCGCGGTCCTCGGCGTGGTCTCCGTGACGCTGTACGGCAGCCACGCGGCCCGGGTCGAGCGCCGACTCGCCACGCCCCATGTGACCTGCTGAAACGTCCGCCCGAGGCGCGATTGTCAGTGGGCTCCTGTAGCTTCCGAAGGGCTGGAGCACATGGGCGACCTGGGGTGGACGCGATGAGTGATCTGTCAACGGCGACGGACCTGGACGCACGCCTGGAGAGGCACCGGGTCGAGCTGACGGGGTACTGCTACCGGATGCTCGGCTCGGCCTTCGAGGCGGAGGACGCGGTACAGGACACGCTGGTACGGGCGTGGCGGAGTTACGAGAAGTTCGAGGGCCGCTCGTCCCTGCGGTCCTGGCTCTACCGGATCGCCACCAACGTCTGCCTCGACATGCTGAGCGCGAGCGGCAAGCGGGCCCGCCCGATGGACCTCACGGCCCCGCAGACCGCGTCCTCGGCGGTGCTCAACTCACGGCCGGAGGTGACCTGGCTGGAGCCGGTGCCGGACGCGCGCGTGCTGCCGTCGGTCGACGATCCGGCCGAGACGGCGGTCGCGCGCGAGAGCGTCCGGCTCGCCTTCGTCGCCGCGCTCCAGCATCTGCCGCCCCGGCAGCGGGCGGTGCTCATCCTGCGCGAGGTGCTGGCGTGGAAGGCGAGCGAGGTCGCGGAGCTGCTCGGGACGACGGTCGCGTCGGTCAACAGCGCGCTCCAGCGGGCGCGTTCGACCCTTGCGGAGTCGGAGCCGCGCGCCTCGGATGCGGCGGATCCGCTCTCCGAGGCGCAGCAGAGGCTGCTCGCCCGCTATGTGGAGGCGTTCGAGGGGTACGACATGACGGCCCTCACCGCGCTGCTCCATGAGGACGCGACGCTGTCGATGCCGCCGTATGACTTGTGGCTGCGGGGGCATGAGGACATCGTGGCTTGGCATGTCGGGCCCGGCCACGGCTGCCGTGGCTCGCGTCTGGTGCCGACGGTGGCCAATGGGACGCCCGCGTTTGGGCAGTACCGGGCCAGTGGCCCTGGCGGGCGGCATGAGCCCTGGTCGCTCCAAGTCGTGGAGATCTCCGACGGGAAGATAGTCGGGCTCAACGCGTTCTTGGACACAGCCCGTTGGTTTCCGTTGTTCGGGTTGCCGGAGCAGCTGGACGACTAGGGGTGTCGTTTCGGGTGCGGGCCGGTGGGGGCTGGTCGCGCCCACGCGGCGGAGCCGCAAATGTCACAGCCCCGCGCCCCTGTAGGTGACCCCGTACCGCACTAGCGCTCCAGCAATCCCGCCAAGCCCGTCAGGTGCAGCAATGCACGCAACCCCGGGCCGGCGTTCCGTAACGTGATTCCGCCGCCCGCCCTCCTCGCCGTCAGTGCCAGGCGGGCCACCGTCTCCACCGCTGCCAGGTCCGCCCTCAGCAGCGCGCCCACGTCGCAGACCACCGCCACTGCCCCCGCCGCGTACAGCGCCTCCAAATGGGCGCACAGCGGCGGGACATCGGCGAGGAGGACCCGCTCGGGTATCACGAGCACGGGTTCGGGGTCGGTGGGGTGCACAGCAGTCAGACCGGACGTCGGCGGAAAACTCATCGGCCGGACCCGGTGGACGGACCGGATCCGGCCGAGGGCCGGGCCCGGCGGCGGGAGGGCGCGCCGGGCTCGTGGAGGGGTGGTTACGGGGTGTCAGGCGATCCGGTCGAGGACGATCGGGTTCGCGGTGAACGCGGTGCCCGCCGGGGCGATGTCGTACGACTCGCCGAGCGTCTGCAGCGCGTAGTCGAACTTCTCGGGGGTGTCCGTGTGCAGGGTGAGCAGCGGCTGGCCGGCCGTGACCGTGTCGCCGGGCTTGGCGTGCAGCTCGATGCCCGCACCCGCCTGCACCGGGTCCTCCTTGCGGGCCCGGCCCGCACCGAGGCGCCAGGCGGCGACGCCGATGTCGTACGCGTCGAGGCGGGTCAGGACGCCCGAGCTCGGGGCGGTGACGACGTGCTGCTCGCGGGCGACCGGCAGGGTCGCGTCCGGGTCGCCGCCCTGGGCCGCGATCATCCGGCGCCACACGTCCATCGCGGAGCCGTCGGCGAGAGCCTTCTCGGGGTCGGCGTCCTTGATCCCGGCCGCGTCCAGCATCTCGCGGGCCAGTGCCAGGGTGAGGTCGACGACGTCCCTCGGGCCGCCGCCCGCCAGCACCTCGACGGACTCGCGTACTTCCAGGGCGTTGCCCGCCGTGAGGCCGAGCGGGGTGGACATGTCGGTGAGCAGGGCCACCGTCTTGACGCCGCTGTCGGTGCCCAACGCGACCATGGTGGAGGCCAGTTCGCGGGCGTCCTCGATGGTCTTCATGAAGGCGCCGGTGCCGACCTTGACGTCCAGGACCAGCGAGCCGGTGCCCTCGGCGATCTTCTTCGACATGATCGAGGAGGCGATCAGCGGGATCGCCTCGACGGTGCCGGTCACATCGCGCAGCGCGTACAGCTTCTTGTCCGCCGGGGCCAGGCCGTCGCCCGCCGCGCAGATGACCGCGCCGGTGGTGTCCAGGACGTTCAGCATCTCCTCGTTGGAGAGCAGCGCGCGCCAGCCGGGGATGGACTCCAGCTTGTCCAGGGTGCCGCCGGTGTGGCCCAGACCCCGGCCGGAGAGCTGCGGCACGGCCGCGCCGCACGCGGCGACCAGCGGGGCGAGCGGCAGCGTGATCTTGTCGCCGACGCCGCCGGTGGAGTGCTTGTCGGCGGTGGGCCGCGACAGCGCGTCGAAGTTCATCCGCTCGCCGGAGGCGATCATCGCGGCGGTCCAACGGGCGATCTCCGTGCGGTTCATGCCGTTGAGCAGGATCGCCATCGCGAGCGCCGACATCTGCTCGTCGGCCACGACACCGCGCGTGTACGCGTCGATGACCCAGTCGATCTGCTCGGGGCTCAGCTCGCCCCGATCTCGCTTGGTGCGGATGACGGAGATGACGTCCATGGCATTCCTTCCGGCAAGTGCGGTTCGTCCGTACGGTACACGCGACTCTACGCGCATAGAGAGGGGTGACGAGGGCGGCCCCTCCATCGCTGATCAGCAACGAAGGGGCCACCGTGGTCAGTTGAGCGGGCCCGTCCTGAGATGGTCCGGGCCGAAGGCCTGCGGGAGCATCGCGGAGAGCGGCAGGATGCCTTCCGGGGTCTCCACCAGCAGCTCCGGACCGCCGTGCTCGAACAGGAGCTGGCGGCAGCGGCCGCAGGGCACCAGGGCGGCGCCGTGGCCGTCGACGCAGACGAAGTGCGTCAGCCGGCCGCCGCCGCCCAGGCGCAGCGCCGAGACCAGGCCGCACTCGGCGCACAGCGCGAGTCCGTACGAGGCGTTCTCGACGTTGCAGCCGGTGACGGTGCGGCCGTCGTCGACCAGGGCCGCCGCGCCGACCGGGTAGCCCGAGTACGGGGCGTACGCGCGGGACATGGCGTCCCGGGCGGCCTCGCGCAGGGCCTCCCAGTCGACGGCGGGGGCGGTCACTTGCCCTGGCCCTTGCGGTAGCGCATGCCGTCGGCCTTGGGCATCCGCAGGCGCTGCGCGGAGAGCGAGAGCACCAGCAGCGTGACGACGTACGGCGTGGCGCCGACGAAGTCACCCGGGACCGTGTCGGTCATCAGGTACCAGACCAGGATGACCGCGGCGATCACCGCGCTCACGACGGCCTGGACCAGGGCCTTCTTGTACGCCTTCCAGGCCGCCAGGAGGCCGAGCAGGACCACCAGGAGCAGCAGCAGCGCGTGGACGGTCTCGCCGCCGTTGCGCAGCTGGAGCGCGTCGGAGAAGCCGAACAGGCCGGCGCCCATGGCGAGTCCGCCCGGCCGCCAGTTGCCGAAGATCATCGCGGCGAGACCGATGTAGCCGCGCCCGCCCGTCTGGCCCTCCAGGTAGATGTGCGAGGTGACGAGCGAGAGGAACGCGCCGCCGAGCCCGGCCAGACCGCCGGAGACGGCGACCGCCGCGTACTTGTACGAGTAGACGTTGACGCCGAGGGACTCGGCGGCCACCGGGTTCTCGCCGCAGGAGCGCAGCCGCAGACCGAACGCGGTCTTCCACAGCAGCCACCAGGTGCCGACGAAGAGCGCGACCGCGAGGACCGTCACCCACGAGACGTCGGTGACCAGACCGCCGAGGATGCCGGCGAGGTCCGAGACCAGGAACCAGTGGTGCTTCTCGATCGAGTGGAGACCCGACGAGAGACCGGGGATGGTGAAGCTGGGCAGGGCATCGGCGGGCGGCGACTGCTTGGGGTTGCCGCCCTTGGTCGCCGCGTCGCCCTCGTTGAAGAAGAGCTTGGCCATGTACTGCGTGGCGCCGAGCGCCAGCAGGTTGACCGCCACACCGGAGACGATGTGGTCGACGCCGAAGGTGATGGTGGCGACCGCGTGGACGAGACCGCCGAGCACGCCGAAGCCGACACCGGCGAGCAGGCCGAGCCAGGGGCTGGTCTGCCAGCCGACCCAGCCGGCGCCGAACGTACCGAGGATCATCATGCCTTCGAGGCCGATGTTGACCACGCCGGCCCGCTCGGACCACAGGCCCGCCAGGCCCGCGAGGCCGATCGGCACGGCAAGACCCAGGGCGGCGCTGATCTGGCCGGCGGAGGTGAGCTGGTCGGCGCCGGTGATGATGCGTACGGCGGAGACCAGGAGCAGGGCGCCCGCGACGATCAGCAGGATCTGCGCGAGGGAGGCCTTGCGCTTGAGGTTGCCGCGCTTGACCCCGGCCGGAGGCGGGGTCGTGGTCGTGTCGGTCGTGACGCTCATGCCGTCACCTCCTGCTGGTCGGACTTGGCGGCCTGGGCCGCGAGCTCGGCGCCGACGCGCTGCTGCTGGCGCTTCAGGCCGTAGCGGCGGACGACTTCGTAGGCGATGACGACGCACAGGACGATGACGCCCTGGATCACGCCGAGGATCTCCTTGTCGAAGCCGATGAATTCGAGGTGGCTGGTGGTGCGCTCCAGGAAGCCCCACAGGAGCGCGCCGAGCGCGATGCCGACCGGGTGGTTGCGGCCGAGCAGCGCGATCGCGATACCGGTGAAGCCGAGGCCCACCGGGAAGCTGTTGTCGTACTGGTGGCTGTCGTTGAGCAGGGTCGGCAGACCGACCAGACCCGCGACGGCACCCGAGATGATCATGCTGGTGGCGACCATCTTCTTGACGCTGACACCGCTCGCGGCGGCCGCGGACTCGGACTGGCCCACCGCCCGCAGGTCGAAGCCGAAGCGGGTGCGGCCGAGCACGAACCAGTAGGCGACACCCGCGAGGGCGGCCACGAAGATGAAGCCCCACAGCGTGCCGGCGGCGCCGGTGTCGATGCTGAAGAACCACGAGTCCTTCGGCAGCGGCTTGGTGGAGACCAGGGTCCCCGCCGAGTCGAGCTGGCCGAGGCGGTCCGGCTGGAGCAGATACGCGATGACGGCGGTCGCGATCGCGTTCAGCATGATCGTCGAGATGACCTCGCTGACGCCCCGGGTCACCTTGAGGATGCCCGCGACGGCCGCCCACATCGCGCCGACGAGCATCGCCACGATGATCATCAGCGGGATGGCGACGAAGCCCGGCAGGGACATCGCACCGCCGGCGACGGCCGCGAAGAACGCCGCCATACGGTACTGACCGTCCACACCGATGTTGAACAGGTTCATCCGGAAGCCGATGGCCACCGCGATACCCGCCAGGTAGTACGTGGTCGCCTTGTTCAGGATGTAGATCTGGCTGTCACTGGCCGAGCCGTACGACAGCATGTCGTTGAAGGCCGTGAACGGGTTCTTGCCGGTGATCAGGATGACCACGGCCGTCACGGCGAGCGCGGCGACCACCGCGAGCACCGGGGCCGCGATCGCGAGGAGCAGGCGCTCCTTGTCGATCCTGGAGGTGAGCTTCTTCATCGGTCCTCTCCCCCGTCCGTACCGGACTCTTCGCCCTCAACGTGCTCCAGGTGGCCGGAGGCCGCACCCGTCATCGCGGAGCCGAGTTCCTCGGGGGTGATCGTGGCGGGGTCGGCGTCGGCGACCAGGCGGCCGCGGTACATCACCCGCAGGGTGTCGGACAGGCCGATCAGCTCGTCCAGGTCGGCGGAGATCAGCAGCACCGCGAGGCCCTCGCGGCGGGCCTCCCGGATCTGGTCCCAGATCTGCGCCTGCGCGCCGACGTCCACGCCCCGGGTGGGGTGCGCGGCGATCAGCAGCTTGGGGGTGTGGCTCATCTCGCGGCCGACGATCAGCTTCTGCTGGTTGCCGCCGGAGAGCGAGGCCGCGGTGACGTCGATGCCGGGGGTGCGCACGTCGTACTCGCGCACGATCCGCTCGGTGTCGACGCGGGCCGCCCGGTTGTCGAGCAGGCCGCCCTTGGAGTTGGGGCGCTCGGTGACATGGCCGAGGATGCGGTTCTCCCACAGCGGCGCTTCCAGGAGCAGGCCGTGGCGGTGGCGGTCCTCGGGGATGTACCCCACGCCGCTCTCGCGGCGCTTGCGGGTCGGCGCGTGCGAGATGTCGATGTCGTCGAGGGTGATGACACCGCCGTCCGGGTCGCGCATGCCCATGATGGCCTCGACGAGCTCGGCCTGGCCGTTGCCCTCGACACCGGCGATGCCCAGCACCTCGCCCTTGTGGATGGTGAACGAGACGTTGGAGAGCACGTCGCGCACGACCCCGTCGGGGTCGGTCGCGGCCAGCTGGAGCCCGGCCACCTTCAGCATCGCCACATCGGTGACGGTCGACTCGCGGGTCTCCGGGGACGGGAGCTCGCTGCCGACCATCAGCTCGGCGAGCTGCTTGGAGGTGGTGGTCTTCGGGTCGGCCGTGCCCACCGTCGTACCGCGCCGGATGACGGTGATCTCGTCCGCGACCTTCAGGACCTCGCCCAGCTTGTGGGAGATGAAGATGACGGTCAGGCCCTCGGCCTTGAGCTCGCGCAGGTTGTCGAAGAGCGCCTCGACCTCCTGGGGCACCAGGACGGCGGTGGGCTCGTCGAGGATCAGCGTGCGGGCGCCGCGGTAGAGGACCTTGAGGATCTCGACGCGCTGACGGTCGGCGACGCCGAGGTCCTCGACGAGGGCGTCGGGACGCACCCCCAGGCCGTACGCGTCCGAGATCTCCTTGATCTTGTTACGGGCCTTGGCGCCGATGCCGTACAGCTTCTCGCCGCCGAGAACGACGTTCTCCAGGACGGTGAGGTTGTCGGCGAGCATGAAGTGCTGGTGCACCATGCCGATTCCGCGCGCGATGGCGTCGGCGGGGCTGTGGAAGACCGCCTGGTCGCCGTCGATGGTGATGGTTCCCTCGTCGGGCTTCTGCATGCCGTAGAGGATCTTCATCAGGGTCGACTTGCCGGCACCGTTCTCACCGCAGAGGGCGTGGACGGTGCCCTTGGCGACGGTGATGTCGATGTCCTTGTTGGCGACGACGCCGGGGAATCGTTTGGTGATGCCGCGCAGTTCGACGGCGGGAGGGCTGGACGCGTTGATGGCGCACTCTCCTACGAGAAGGAGGGGGGTGGGGGCAGAGGGCGTGGAGACGCTAGCGCGCCAACTCGCGCCTACGCGCGTAGAGTTGACACATCGTTATGGGCTCGGCGGGGAGGGGGCTCACCCTCCCCGCCGAGCCCGTGCACTACAGGTGCCGTGACCGGAGCCGGCCCCCGCGAGGAGGCCGGGTCACGGACCGGGTCACGGGGTGGTCTTGACCTTGACCGAACCGTCGACGATCTTCTTCTGGGCCGCGTCGAGCTGGGCCTTGATGTCGTCGATGAAGCCGCCGCTGGTGGCGAGCGAAACGCCGCCCTTGGCCAGCGAGTAGCTGTTGGTGCCGGTCAGCGGCTTGCCGTCCTTGACGGACTTGACCAGCTCGTAGACGCCGACGTCGACGTTCTTGACGACCGAGGTCAGGATCGACGCCTTGTACTTGGCGAGCGAAGCCTGGTTGTACTGGTCGGAGTCGACGCCGATCGCCCAGGCGCCCTTCTTGCCCGCGACGGCCTCGATGGCACCGGTGCCGGAGGAGCCGGCCGCGGTGTAGATGACGTCGATGCCCTTGTCGAGCATGCCCTGGGCGGCTTCCTTGCCCTTGTCGGGGCTGGCGAAGCCGGAGGTGTCCGAACCGTGCGACAGGTACTGGACCTCGACCTGGTCGGCCGGCTTGGTGTCCTTGACGCCCTGGGTGAAGCCCGCCTCGAACTTCTTGATGAGCGGGACGTCCACGCCACCGATGAAGCCGACGTGGCCGGACTTCGACTTCAGCGCCGCGGCGACACCCGCGAGGTAGGAGCCCTGCTCCTCGGTGAAGGTGATGCTGTCGACGTTCGGCGCGTCCACGACGGAGTCGACGATGCCGAAGGTGACCTTCGGGAACTTGGCGGCGACCTTCGTCATCGAGGTGGCGTAGGCGTAGCCGATGCCGACGACCGGGTTGTAGCCCGCCTGGGCCAGGTCGGTGAGGCGCTGGACGCGGTCGGCCTCGGTGTCCGTGGTCTTGGCGGTCAGCTCCTTGATCTCACCGCCGAACTCCCCCTTGGCCTTGTCGATGCCGCGCGCGGCGGAGTCGTTGAACGAGTGGTCGCCACGGCCGCCGACGTCGTACGCGACACCGACCTTGACACCCTTGCCGCCCGCGCTGGACGACGCGGTGGAGCCCTTGTCCTTCTCGGAGGACGTGCTGCCACACGCGGTGGCGGAAAGCGCGAGCGCGGCGGTGGCGATACCTGCCGCAGCGATCTTGGATACCCGGCGCACGAGGAGGTCCCTTCACAACGAACCGAGAGCGCCCCTACCGGCGCTGGTTTCGCGTCGGATCGTAACGCGCGTAGATGTCGCGTAAAGACCTGTTCGGAAGCCGTTATCGGATCGTCGCGAACAGGGGATGAAGTGTCCGGTTACGAACGGTGTCCTTCCAGCAGCGCAGTGGCAGTGAAGAGCTCGACTCCGACCTCGATGGCCGCCTCATCGGCGTCGAAATCACCCCTATGCAGGTCAAGGCGGGCATTGGAGCCCGGGGTGCGCACGCCGAGCCGGGCCATCGCGCCCGGCACATGCTCCAGGTACCACGAAAAGTCCTCGCCACCCAGACTCTGCTCGGTGTCCTCGATCGAATACGCCCCTCGGCGCGCCGTCTGAGCCTCGCGCAGGAGTTCGGTCACCGCCGGGTCGTTGACGACCGGCGGCACCCCTCGTACGTACGTGATCTCGGACTTGGCCCGGTGCAGGGTGGCGATCTCGTCGATCGCGGCGTGCACCTGGTCGGGCGCGTCGCGCCAGGCGTCGAGGTCCAGGCAGCGAACGGTTCCGGCCAGCTCGGCGCGCATCGGGATGACGTTGCAGGCGTGGCCCGCGTCGATGCGGCCCCAGGTCACCGCGAGCCCGGCGCGCGCGTCGATACGGCGGGCGAGCAGCGCGGGCACGTCGGTGACCACCCGGGCGGCGGCGGTGACCAGGTCGGTGGTCAGATGCGGGCGGGCGGTGTGGCCGCCGGGCCCGGCCAGCGCGATCTCCAGCCGGTCGCAGGCGGAGGTGATCGCCCCGACCCGCAGCCCGATCCGGCCCGCGTCCACGCGCGGGTCGCAGTGCACCGCGACGATCTTCCCCACACCGTCGAGCACCCCGCCCAGGATCGCGTCGGCGGCGCCGCCGGGCAGCACCTCCTCGGCGGGCTGGAAGATCAGGCGCACCGGGTGCGGCAGCAGGCCCTGCCGGTCGAGTTCGGCGAGCACCAGACCGGTGCCGAGCACCACGGTGGTGTGGATGTCGTGGCCGCACGCATGCGCCCGATCGGGGACGGTCGAGCGGTACGGCGTGTTGACTTTGGCGTCCGGGATCGGCAGCGCGTCGATGTCCGCCCGAATGGCCAGCATGGGCCGTACGCCGTCCCAGGTACCGATGTCGCACACCAGTCCGGTGCCGCTGGCGAGCACCCGCGGCTTGAGCCCGTCCGCCTCAAGGCGCTTCTTGATCGCGGCGGTGGTCCGGAACTCCTGGTTCCCGAGCTCGGGGTGCATGTGCAAGTCCCGGCGGAATGCGATGAGTTCGGCGCGCAGCGACTCGGGCAGCGCGCCGGGCAGCGGAGCTTCCCCGGGCAGATCGGCTTCGGACTCGTCGGAGGCGCGCGACATCAACTGGTTCACCTGTTGAAGGGTAGGCCCCTTCAGGGGCCAACTAACCGGCGATCAACAAAAGTTCAGCCCGATAGGGGAAAGAATCCTGGCCGCGCGGCGCATATCGCCCACGCGGGCTGGGTAAACTCGGCGCCCGGTTCTCAGCTCCGTGCCAGCCGGGTCGCAGCCCCCTCTCAGCGGGCTCTCAGCGCCGTCTCAGGTCTGCGCCCATGCCTCATCCGTACGGGTGTTCAGGCGGTCAGGCAGTCGGGCGGCCGGGCCGCCACCATGCGCAGGCCGTGGGCGTCGCGGGCCGTGCCGGTCACGTCCGCGAGGAAGCCCTGGGCGCGCGGGGACGCCTTCTCGGTGAGCCATGCGGGGTCGATGTCGCAGACCAGCAGGCGCACGCCGGTGCCGTCGAGCGCGGGCGGCAGGGTGTGGACGACGGTGGACGGAAAGCTCAGGACGGTACGCCCCACCGGGCCCCGGCGGGCGATGAGTTCGAGCGGCAGGTCCGGTCGTACGATCTCCAGACCGGTCCGCGCGTGCAGGGTGTGCAGCTTCTCGGTGGACTCGCGGCGGTGCGCGAAGTAGCGGGTCACGCCGTGGGTGCGGGCCAGCGTCGCGACCGCCTCCAGATAGCGCTCCGGGTCGACCACGCCCGTCTCCACCAGCGAGGTGCCCACCATGTCGGCGCCCTTGGTGATGCGCGGCGGGCCGAACCGGGACCGCGTCCAGCCGAAGGTGTTGCGGGTGACCGTGACCGCCTCGGGGGCCTCCACGGGCATCGCGCTGAACACCTCGACCGTACGGCTGCACGACGGGGTGAGGCGGCGGCGCGCGGAGGCCGCGACCGGTGCGAAGAGCAGATCGCGCGCCCCGGCCCGGCTGCCGCGCCGGTGCCAGCGCACCAGCCGCTCGCCGCTGGCCAGTTGGGAGACGAACTCCATGGTGGCCGTGCCGTCGTCGACGACGACCAGGTCGCGCGAGCGCGCCACGGTCAGCAGCAGCTGCACATAGCGCGAGAACGGGTCGCCGATGACGATCCGCTCGGCGCCGCGCAGCAGCGAGGAGAGCCCGGCGATGGTCTGCAGCGGCGCCAGCGGCCCGCCGCGCGCCTCCTCCCAGCGCACCCGCATGCCCTCGTCACGGGCGAGCTCGGCCATCCGGCGCAGCTGGCCGCGCGACATCGGGTCGGTGGGCGACAGGACGACGACGGTGAGGTCGTCGTGGACGGCCGCCGCGTCCCCGGGTCCGGTCCGCTGGGCCGGCACACCGTTCAGGAGCGGGCGCGTCGAATGGGCCCACTCCAGCACGTTGAGCAGCTGGACCGGGCTCTCCACGAAGGCGATCGTGGCGGAGGTGTCCCGAGGAGGCACGGCGGCCGGCCCGGCTCAGACCGCGACCGGCGCGCGGTCGGCCTCGGCGGCCTCGGCCTCGGCGACGACACCCGCGACCCGGCGCAGCTTCTTCATCGGGGCGCGCTCCGACTCGTACACCTTCTTGACGCCGTCGCCGAGCGCGGCCTCGATGGTGCGGATGTCGCGGACCAGGCGCTGCAGGCCGCCCGGCTCGACGGACGCGGCCTGGTCCGAGCCCCACATCGCGCGGTCCAGGGTGATGTGGCGCTCGACGAACGTGGCGCCGAGGGCGACCGCGGCCAGCGTGGTCTGCAGGCCCGTCTCGTGGCCGCTGTAGCCGATGGGCACGTTGGGGTACTCGGCCATCAGGCTGTTGATGACCCGCAGGTTGAGCTCCTCGGCCTTCGCCGGGTACGTGGAGGTGGCGTGGCAGAGCAGGATGTTGTCGCTGCCCAGGACCTCGACGGCGTGGCGGATCTGCTTCGGGGTGGACATGCCGGTCGAGAGGATGACCGTACGGCCGGTGGCGCGCAGGGCGCGCAGCAGCTCGTCGTCGGTGAGCGAGGCGGAGGCGACCTTGTGGGCCGGCAGGTCGAACTTCTCCAGGAACGCGACGGCCTCGGTGTCCCACGGGGAGGCGAACCAGTCGATGCCGCGCTTCTTGCAGTGCTCGTCGATGGCGCGGTACTCCGACTCGCCGAACTCCACCCGGTGGCGGTAGTCGATGTAGGTCATCCGGCCCCACGGGGTGTCGCGCTCGATGTCCCACTGGTCGCGCGGGGTGCAGATCTCCGGCGTGCGCTTCTGGAACTTGACGGCGTCGCAGCCCGCGTCGGCGGCGGCGTCGATGAGGGCGAGGGCGTTGCCCAGGTCACCGTTGTGGTTGATGCCGATCTCACCGGTGACGTACACCGGCTGACCCGGTCCGGCGGTGCGGCTGCCGAAGGTGCGCAGACGGTTGCTCATGAGGGTGATTCCTTACTGGGCGGGGGAGTTGTGGAGCTCGGGGGAGGGGGTGGGGTGTGGCCGAGGGGTGTGGTGGAGCTCGGGTCCGAGGAGCCAGGCGGCGATCTCGCGGATCGCGCCCTCGCCGCCGGGGGTGGCGGTGACCGCGCGCGCGGCGGCGCGTACGGAGTCATGGGCGTCGGCGACCGCGACCGGCCAGCCGACGAGGGAGAAGCAGGGCAGGTCGTTGACGTCGTTGCCCGCGTAGAGCACCCGTGCCGGGTCGATCCCCGCCTCCTCGCACCACTGCTTGAGCGCGAGGTCCTTGCGGTCGATGCCGTGCAGTACGGGGATCTGGAGCTTGCGGGCGCGGGCGGCGACCACCGGGTTCTGCTCGGTGGACAGGATCAGCAGCTTCAGCCCGGCGCGGCGCAGGGCCGCGACGCCGAGCCCGTCGCCCCGGTGCACGGCGACGAGTTCGCGGCCCTCGGAGTCGATGAGGACCCGGTCGTCGGTCTGGGTGCCGTCGAAGTCCAGGACGACCGCGTCGACGTCCTCGCGGAACGGGGTGCGGACCGGGTCGAGCAGCGGGGCGAGCGCGCGGGCGCGGGCCAGGTCGTGCGGGTCGTCGATCTCCAGGACCCGCGCGGGGTCGGTGCGCACGAGCGCGGTGCGGCCGAAGAAGCGGTGCCGGTGGGTGCGGAACCCGGCCGCGTCCATGGCGTACGCGGCGCCGGTCTCCAGGAAGTCCTGCGGACGGTCCTGGCGGCGCGGGCGGTACGCCTTGTCGTGGCCCATGCCCTCGCCGCCGCCCTCGTCCGCCGACTCGCGCCAGACGAAGCCGTGGAAGGGGGCGACGGTGACGGCCGTGTCGGCGCCGTCCACGACGACGGCCTCGGCGACGCCCTCGACGTCCTCGTGGCTGAGGAACGGGCTGGTGCACTGGACGAGGAGGACGACCTCGGCGTCCGCGTGGCCTTCGAGCGCGTGCAGCACGGCCGCCTCGCTGGACGCGGTGTCCCCCGCGATGGCGGCGGGCCGGACCACCACGTGCGCCCCGGCGGAGGCCGCCGCCGCCGCGATGCCCGGGTCGTCCGTGGAGACGGCGACGTCGGTGACGTACCGCGCGGCGAGACAGGCCTGTACGGCCCGCACCACCAGCGGGATGCCGCCGACCGGGGCGAGGTTCTTGCCGGGGACGCCCTTGGAGCCGCCCCGGGCGGGGATGACGGCGAGCACCTTGCGGCGCCCGGGCGCGGCCTGCGTCGCCGCGGCCTCGGGCTCGGCGGGCGGGGTCTCGTAAGGCGGGGTCACAGTTCTCCCATCCGGCGGATGACCGGGGCCACGCGCTGGACGCCGTGGCGATAGGCCCCGCGGGCCGCGTCCCGTACCGCGTCGCGCACCAGACGGCGTACGCCGGTGGCCTCCGCTTCGGGTGCGGCGCCCGGCAGCGGGGTGCCGTCGGGGGCGAGGTGGTGGCGGGCGAGGAGGCCCGGGAGGTATCCGGGCGCGGTGGCGAGCGTGTAGTAGGGCTGTACGGGCGGGAGTTGGGGCCGTGACACGAGTTCCGCGATCCGCTCGCGTACGCCGTCGAAGGCGGTCGCGTACGCCTCCCCCGGGGCCACTCCCTGCGCGGCGAGCCAGTCGGCGGCGGGGGCGGGGCGGTGTCCGGCGTCCAGCTGATCCCAGGAGGCGAGGCAGCCGGAGCCGACGAAGTGGTGGTTGCCCAGGGTTTCGCGGACGCCCAGATCGGTGAGGACGGCGGTCGGCACCGAGCGGTGCAGGGACTCCAGGGCGGCCGTCGAGGAGACCGTGACCAGGAGGTCGGTGCGGTCCAGGACCTCGCCCATGTTCCCGTACACCAGACGGAAGTTGGGCGGCAGCTCCATCGAGCGGGCGAGCTTCTGGTACGGCTGCTCCTCGATGTGCGTGGTGTGCTCACCGGGCTTGGAGCGCAGCTTGAGCAGCACCTCGCGGCCGGGGTGGCGGCGGGCGTGCCCGACCAGGCGCCGCAGGAGGTACAGCCGGTCGGCGCGGCTCTCCGGCACCGACGGCTGCGCGGCGAACACCACGGTCTCGCGGCCGGGTTCGGGCCGGTAGGGCGCGCCGCCCAGGAACGGCAGCGCGGCCTCGGTCACCGCCGACGCTTCGGCGCCCACCCCCTCGTACACCGCGCGGAAACGCTCCGCGTCATGACGGGAGTTGGCGAGGACGACATCGGCGCCGTGGCGCAGCAGCAGCCCGTCCGCCAGCTTCTCGTAGACGACGCCCACATAGCCGGTGACCAGGACGGGCCTTTGTGTGTGGCCGGGCCACAGGCGGGCGAGGCCGTGCAGCGCCGCCTGGGCCGCGCCACCGACGAGCGCGAGGACCACCACGTCGTACGGCTCCCGCTCGATCGCCCGCAGGAACGCGGCCATCGTCACCTCGCGCAGCGCGTCCGCGTCGACCCCGACCTCGCCGACCTCGGCGAGCTGCCGGGCGGTGGGCGTGGCCCGGCAGCGCACCAGGAATCCGCTGAGTTCGGGTGCGCGCTCGGCTATGCGGCGGGCGGTGAGGGCACCCCATTTCCACCGGGTGTCGGAATCCGCGACAACGGCGATCCGGAGCGGGGCGTCGGCGGGACGGGTACGTGATGGCACGTCGAAGAAGCTAGGAATCCATTCCGATTGATGGCCCAACTGGACCGCAACAGATGGTTAACAGCGCGACTACTCAAGGGGAAAGAGCCCGCAAAGCGAACCGGTTAACAATCCGGCCGCCCAGTGTTCACCCACCGTCCCTCGCCCGGCCAGTACGAATGACGCGGCGGCACTTAGCGTCACGCGGGTGGTCAAGCTCTCCGTGGTAGTGCCGTTCTACAATGTGCGGACATATGCCCCCGACACCCTGAGAAGTCTGCGCGACAACGCGCGCGACGACTTCGAGTTCCTTCTGGTCGACGACTGCTCCTCGGACGGGACGGCCGAACTGCTCGCCCGCGCCGAGCGCGAGCTGCCGGGGGCGGTGGTCCTCAGACACGAGAAGAACGGCGGCCTCGCCACGGCGCGCAACACCGGCATCGACGCGGCGCGCGGCGAGTACGTCACGTTCCTCGACGGCGACGACTGGCTGGCGCCCGGCTACTACTCCCAACTGGTCGCCACCATCGAGGAGTTGGGCTGCGACTTCCTGCGCACCGACCACGTGCAGTGCACCGGCAAGGACCGCACGGTGCAGCGGGTGCCGCACGGGCGGCGCGGCGAGGTGATGAACCCGCGCGACGCGATCCTGCCCACCACCCGCTCCACCTCGGTGGACTACGCGTTCGCCTGGGCGGGGATCTACCACCGCCGCCTGGTCGAGCGGGGCCTGCTGCACTTCACGGACGGGCTGCGCACCGCCGAGGACCGGCCGTGGATCTGGCGGCTGCACCGCGAGGCGGAATCGTTCGCGGTGGTGGGTCTGCTCGGCGTCTACTACCGCCGGGGAGTGGCGACTTCTCTGACCCAGATCGGAGACGTACGCCAGCTCGATTTCATCCGGGCATTCGACCAGGTAATCGAGGACACCGCCCAAGATCCAAATTCGGCGGAACTGCTTCCGAAGGCGGTACGGACGTACTGCGCCATTATTTCCCATCACCTGGGGAACAGTGAAAGGTTCGAACCCGCCGTGGCACGGAAACTGCGGACAATGAGCGCGGGAGCGCTGAAAAGGATGCCGCAGGACGTACTGAACGAGGCGCTGAACGCGATGGACGCGGGCCGCGCCTCCCGGCTGCGGCGACTGCGCGGCCGCACGGTCTCGACGCCGTCCGCCACCGCCGCCCGGAGCGCGGGGGCCGCGGCCTGATGCGTACGACGCAGATCTTCCTCGCGACCACGCTGTACGGGATGGCGACGCTGGCCGCCGCGATCGACAGCGACTGCTTCGCCCCGGCCGACCGGCGACTGCTGCTGATCAGCAACAACGCGCCGATTCCGGAGACTTCACCCTCGCTCGACACGATGCCGGGCTTCGAGCTGCTACGGGAGCGCTTCGACGGCGTGCTGTCGTGGAACGCCGCGATCGCCCCGCTGCACCCGGGCGGCTGGGGGCCGCGCGCCGACGACGTACCGCTGTGGGAGCGGCAGCTGCGGCGCGAGTGGGACCTCGGCGACGACCGGATCGAGCTGGCGGTGGAGTCCCTCCAGGTCAACCCGGCGGGCGCGGTCGCCCAGCTCTTCCCGGACGCGCCGCTGCACGTGTACGCGGACGGCCTGATGAGCTACGGCCCCACCCGCAACAAGCTGGACCCGCTGGTGGGTTCGCGGGTGCGCCGGGTGCTCCACCTCGACCTGGTGCCGGGCCTGGAGCCGCTGCTCCTGGGCGAGTTCGACACCCCGGCGGAGGTGATCCCGACGGCGGCGTTCACGAAGGTGGTGAACGAACTAGCAGTGGATAGCGGCGAGTTGGACGTGCCCGAAGGCGCGGCGCTGCTCCTCGGCCAGTACCTCGCCGCACTCTCGATCCTCACCGAGGCGGAGGAGGAGGAGCTCCACATCAGCATGCTGAAGGGGGCGGCCGGGCGGGGCCACCGCCGGATCGTCTTCAAGCCGCACCCGTCGGCCCCGCCCGCGTGGTCGCGGTCGCTGCGCACCGAGGCGGCGAAGCTCGACGTCGAACTGACCATCCTGGAAAGCCCGTTGCTGGCCGAGGTGCTGTACGAGCGGATCGGCCCCGAGCTGGTGGTGGGCTGCTTCTCGACCGCGCTGCTCACGGCGTCGGCGTTCTACGGCATCCCGGCCGCCCGCACCGGCACCGAGTTGCTGCTCGACCGGCTCACGCCGTACCAGAACAGCAACCGGGTGCCGGTGACGCTGGTGGACGCGCTGCTGCCACCGCTGACCGGGCCCGCGCCCGAGCCGCCGAAGGACCTGGCGGCCCTGGTGGCGGCGGTCGGCTACGCGATGCAGTCCGAGATCCGCCCGGACCTGCGCGGCACGGCGGAGCGATACCTCTCGCACCACCTGACCGACCACACCTGGCGCTACTTCAAACGCCGCCGCCTGACCACACTGGGCCTCCCGGGCGCGATCCCGTCGCAGCTGGCGTTCATCCCGCGGAACGCGACGGTACGGAAGCTGGCCCGGCGGGCCAGAGCGGTGGCCCGCCGGGCCCGGCTCACTTAGCGGCGCCGCACCGCGTCAGGTACTCCCCCAGCCCCCGGTCCGTCTCCCCGGCCCAGCCGACGTAGCCGTCCGGGCGGACGAGGAACAGGCCGCGCCCGTACGTCTCGTACGCGCTCAGGGTATGCACGTGGACCAGCTCGCTCCGCACCGCCGGGGGCTCCGTGCCGATGGCGAGGAGGGTGAAGTGGGGGCCGCTGAACAGGTCGAAGAGGCGGCCCTCGGGCAGGACGCCGTCGGGGGCGCGGTCGCCGGCCTCCAGGGCTCCGGCCGCGCCCGAGGAGAGCGGGCCGCCCCGGTAGCCGATGCCGAGCTGCTTGACCACGTTGCCGCGCTGGCTGTCCCCGCCGAGCAGGGCCTGGCGGTGCAGCCGGGTGCTCATGCCGAGGACGTCGGCGGCGACCGGCTGCCGCTCCTGCTCGTAGGTGTCGAGCAGCTCGGCCGGAGCGCCGTGCCGCAGCACCTGGCCGAGCTTCCAGCCGAGGTTGTAGGCGTCCTGGACACTGGTGTTGAGGCCCTGGGCACCGGCCGGCGAGTGCACATGGGCGGCGTCCCCGGCGAGGAAGACCCGGCCCACCCGGTACCGCTCGGCCAGTGCGGCCCGCGGCCGGAACTCCGAGGCCCAGACGACCTCGGTGATCTCGTCGGCGGTCACCGGCGTACGGGTGGCGATCAGCTTCCGTACGCCTTCGGGGGTGGCGTCCGGCACCGCCTCCACGTCCTCGTACTGGGCGACCAGCTGGAACAGCCGGGGGGCGCCCGGCAGCGGGCAGAGCACCACGGCGCCGCCGCTCGCGCCGGTCCACGCGTGCCAGTGGTCCCCGTCGACGAACGCGTCCGGCGCGACGACCACGTCGGCCACCAGCATCGGCTTGGGGTCGACCGCATCGCCGTTCATGGCGACGCCGAGCAGTCGGCGCACGGTGGACCGGCCGCCGTCCGCGGCGACCAGATAGCGGGCGCGGACCTCACGGCCGTCCGCGAACGTGGCCGTGACCGCGTCGGCGTCCTGGTCGAGCCCGGTCAGCTCGGCGTCGAAGACGACCTCGCCGCCGAGGGCGCGCAACTCGTCGTGCAGCAGCGCCTGGAGGTGTGCCTGCCCGATGAGCAGGCCGTTCGCGTACGGGGTCTGCTCGGTGGGCTCCGAGACCTCCATCATGTCCCACTCGCGCCCGCGCACGGTGCCGTCCGGGCCCTCCCAGCCGAGCATCCGGGGGTACTCGCGCCCGGCCGCGCGGACCGTGTCCAGGATCCCGAAGTCGTGCAGCACCTCCTGGGTGCGCGGCTGGAGTCCCTTGCCGCGCGAACCGGGGAAGAGCCGGTCGGACTTCTCCACGAGCAGCGCGGACACGCCCCGGCGGGCGAGGTCCATGGCGAGCACAAGACCGGTGGGGCCCGCACCGCAGATGAGTACGTCGACGTCGACGGTGGTCGAGCCGCCGAAGGCTTCCTTAACGTTGTTAAGTTCCATGCCGCGAGGATGCGCTTAACGGTGTTAAATTGTCAAGGTGGCTACGACGAGAATCGACCGCGCGCTGGTCGCCGACACCGCGCTGCGGCTCCTGAACGAGGTGGGCCTCGACGGCCTCACCCTCCGCGCGATCGCCAAGGAGCTCCAGGTCCAGGCGCCCGCGCTGTACTGGCACTTCAAGAACAAGCAGGAGCTGCTCGACGAGATGGCGACGGTGATGCACCGCCGCATGACGCACGCGGCAGGCGGCGTCCCCGGCCTGGCCCGCGGCGCCACCTGGCAACAGCTCCTCGTCGCCACCAACACCGAGCTGCGGAAGATGCTCCTGAGCTACCGGGACGGCGCGAAGGTGTACGGCGGCGCGAGCTTCACCGGCACCGACCACGCCGAGTCCCTGGAGGCGTTCCTCGCCCTGATGACCGCGGCGGGCTTCCCCCTGCGCGACGCGGCCCGGGCCGTGATGACCGCGTACGCGTACACGATGGGCTTCGTCGCCGAGGAACAGGGCATGGCCCCCCACCCCATGGACGTCCCCGACCGAGCCAACCGCCTGGCGTCCTACCCCCTGGCAGCAGCGGCGGGCCCGGACCTCTTCACCTCGTACGAGGAACGCTTCGAGGAGGGACTGAGGGTACTGATCGCGGGGATGGAGACGGTGTACGGCCCGCGTTCCGCCTGATCCCCGGGCCGCCCGATCCCTCCGCCCGGGGCACGCCGTAATACCTAAGGGGCGCGGGGAACTGCGCGACAAGCCCCCACCGGCCCGCAGGCAACGTACAACTCAGAACACCTCGTGCGGCACATACGCGCCCCACACCTCCCGCAGCGCCCCACAAACCTCCCCCACCGTCGCGCGAGCGGCCAGCGCCGACTTCATCGGATACAGAACGTTGTCGGCGCCCGACGCGGCCCGCCGCAGCTCGGTGAGTGCCGCCTCCACGGAACGACCGTCACGCTCGGCCCGCAACCGCTCCAGGCGAGCAGCCTGACGGTCCTCAATCGCCGGATCGACGCGCAGGGGCGAATAAGGCTCCTCCGCATCGAGCTGAAAGCGATTCACCCCGACCACCACCCGCTCACCCGCATCCGTCTCCCGAGCGATCCGATACGCCGACCGCTCGATCTCCCCCTTCTGGAACCCCTGTTCAATCGCGCTGACGGCACCGCCAAGGTCCTCGACCCGCTCCATGAGCGCGAGCGCGGCCGCCTCCACATCGTCCGTCATGGCCTCCACCGCGTACGACCCCGCGAACGGATCGACGGTAGCCGTCACATCCGTCTCGTACGCGAGCACCTGCTGCGTACGCAGGGCGAGCCGCGCGGACTTGTCCGTGGGCAGCGCGATGGCCTCGTCGAAGGAGTTGGTGTGCAGCGACTGCGTACCGCCGAGGACCGCCGCAAGGCCCTGGACGGCGACCCGCACCAGGTTCACCTCGGGCTGCTGCGCGGTGAGTTGCACCCCGGCCGTCTGCGTGTGGAAGCGCAGCATCAGCGACTTCGGGTTCCGCGCCCCGAACTCGTCCCGCATCACCCGCGCCCAAATCCTCCTGGCCGCACGGAACTTGGCCACTTCCTCAAGCAGCGTCGTCCGCGCGACGAAGAAGAACGACAGCCGCGGGGCGAAGTCGTCGACGTCCATCCCGGCCGCCACAGCCGTACGTACGTACTCGATGCCGTCCGCCAGCGTGAACGCGATCTCCTGCGCGGGCGAGGCACCCGCCTCCGCCATGTGGTACCCGGAGATCGAGATCGTGTTCCACTTCGGGATCTCGGCCCCGCAGTAGCGGAAGATGTCGGCGGTCAGCCGCAGCGACGGCTTCGGCGGGAAGATGTACGTGCCCCGGGCGATGTACTCCTTGAGCACGTCGTTCTGGATCGTGCCCGTCAACTGCCCCGCCGATACGCCCTGTTCCTCCGCCACCAGCTGGTACATGAGCAACAGCAGCGCGGCGGGCGCGTTGATCGTCATCGAGGTGGAGACCCGGTCGAGCGGGATGCCGTCGAAGAGCACCCGCATGTCGTGGACCGAGTCGATCGCCACGCCCACCTTGCCGACCTCGCCGTGCGCGAGCGGCGCGTCGCTGTCGTGGCCCATCTGGGTGGGCAGGTCGAAGGCGACGGAGAGGCCGGTCGTGCCGTGGGCGATCAGCTGCCGGTAGCGCGCGTTGGACTCGGCCGCCGTGCCGAACCCGGCGTACTGCCGCATCGTCCAGGGCCTCCCGGTGTACATCGTCGGGTACACACCCCGCGTGAACGGGTACGCCCCCGGCTCGCCGAGCCGCTCCGACGGATCCCAGCCCTCCAGGGCGTCCGGCCCGTACACCGCCTCGATGGGCAGCCCGCTCTCGGTGCGCCGGGCATCCTCGGCGTCGCGCGCCATGTGCTCGCCTCGCTTTCCTCGCGGCTTCTCTGCAACCGTTCGGCCCGCGTAAGAGTCTCTGGGTGCACCAGAGACTCATAAGGGGGGCGACGATGCGCCGGATCCATCTCACCACTGTCATAGCCAGGACGCTCGCCGCGGCGACCGTGCTGACGGTCACAGCCGCGTGCGGCGCCGGGACGGACAAGGCCGCGGTGGGGGTCGCTCCGACGACACCGGCGGCGTCGGTGCCCGCTGCGGCCGCGGCCGACGACACCACCAACGACAACAAGGCCGACGGCGCCGCGAGCCCGGCCTCGTCCACCGACAGGACCGCCGCGAAGACGCCCGGCAAGGTCCTGATGGCCAGCGGCGCCAAGGGCGACCAGGTCAAGGACCTCCAGGCCCGGCTCGCCCAGGTCGGCTGGTTCGACGACACGCCCTCCGGAACGTACGGCAGTGTCACCTCCGCCGCCGTCAGGGGCTTCCAGGACAAGCGTCAGCTCCCCGCCACCGGCTCCATGGACACCGCGACCTGGCAGAAGCTGTCCGCGATGACGACCAGGCCGACCCGCGAGGAGCTCGCCGGAACGACGGTCGTCAAGCAGAAGACCAAGCTGGACAAGCGCTGTATGACCGGCCGCGTGCTGTGCATCAGCAAGACCACCCGCACCCTCAACTGGGTGGTGAACGGCAAGGTCCTCTCCTCCATGGACGTGCGCTTCGGCTCGCAGTACACGCCGACCCGCGAGGGCACCTTCAAGGTGTTCCTGAAGAGCAAGAACCACGTCTCGACGATCTACCACACGCCGATGCCGTACGCGATGTTCTTCAGCGGCGGCCAGGCCGTGCACTACTCGTCGGACTTCGCCAAGCGCGGCTACGCGGGCGCCTCGCACGGCTGCGTCAACGTGCGCGACAAGAAGAAGATCGCCGCGCTCTTCGACCAGGTGAAGATCAACGACAAGGTCGTCATCTACTGGTGAGCCGGAGCCACCCCTGAACAAGACCGAGCCCCCCACCGGATCACCGGTGGGGGGCTCGGTCGTACGGGAGAGGGCGCGGGCGGGATCGGGGGAACGTGTCCCGCCCGCGCCATTCGCGCCGAGCCGTGGGTACGGGGGGAACCCCGGCTCTGTGCGCCGCCGATGACCAGTCGGCTCACTTCTTACTGCGCCACCGGGCCGAAAAGTGTCACACCCAGCGATCGAGGCCGCTGTCGAGCCGTCGATCGGCCGTTCGCGCGGCGGTGTCCGGGGTCTGCTGCGGGGACGCGGTGACGCTCGTCCGGTACGCCGACGACAGCACCGGCGCCTGCGTCGGCAGGCTCGGCGAGGCGTCCGCGCCGCCCGGAACGACGGGCGGCCACGGGTTCGCCGAGGGCGCGCTGCTCCAGCTCACGGTGGGCAGCTTCGGGGCCGAGCCGTCACGTCCGCCGCGTCCGCCGTCCGTGCCGCCGGGGGCCCAATGGCCGTCCCCCTTGTCGTCGCCGGAGCCGCCCTTGCCGCCCGAGTCACCGGAGTCGCCCTTGCCGCCCGAGTCGCCCTTGCCGCCGGAGCCCTTCTTGGCGGCCTTGTCCGCCTCGTCGATCACCCGGTCGCACAGCCGCTTCACATTGGCGGCGCCCTGAGCGGCGTTTTCCAGCCAGTGCCGACGCGTCTGGTCGAGCCGGTCCGAGCGGTAGTCGCGGCACGCCTCGACGGTCTTGGCGGCCCAGTCGGCGGCGGGCACATCGTCCTTGGTCGCCGGGTCGGGCGTGGCCGACGGGTGCCCGTCGGTACCGGCGGACGCGCCGGCGCTCGGCGAGCCGGGCCCGCCCGAGGGCGTACGGCTCGGCGACGGCGACTTCGGGGCGTGCGACCGGCCCGTACTCGCGGGCGAGTCCGAGGAGATGGGCCCGGGGGTCGCGGCGCCCGACACCGACGAGACGGGCTCGGGGTCGGCGGTGCCGAGCCCGGGCAGCACACCGGTACCGGCGGCCACGGCCACCCCGCCGAGCGCGCACCCGGCCAGGGCCGCGGCCAGGCCGAAGCGGACGGGCCGCAGGCGGCGGCTCCGCCCGGGCTCGCGGGACTTCTTCGAGCTGCGGCCGACCTGGACGACGTGGTCGGCCACGGCGGCGGTGGGTGCGGCGGCGCTCTGCGCGCGCGCCTGCCGGAAGGCGGCCAGCGCGGCCGCCTCACCGGGGAGTTCACGGGCGGCCGGGGCGGGCGCGGTCTGCGGGTGCTCGATCGCGCGCAGCACCGCGGAGAGCCGTTCGGCCTGCTCGCGCGCGTGATCGTCGACGGGTACGACCGGTTCGCCGCGGAGCAGCCGCTCTGCGGCGTCCTCGTCCAGCCACTCGTGGCGCTCGTCGGCCATCACATGTCCTTCTGCGTCGGCGCGCCCGATTGCGTCACACCGCACGACCGATTGCGTTGCGGCGGCACACCACCGAGATCCGGGCCGTTCTCCGAGCCGAGCAGCTCGGCCAGCCTCTTGAGGCCGCGATGGGCGGCCGTGCGCACCGCGCCGGGCCGCTTGCCCAGCGTCTCGGCCGCGCTCTTCGCGTCGAGCCCGACCACCACCCGCAGCACCACGGCCTCGGCCTGGTCCTGCGGCAGTTGTGCGATGAGCGCCATCGTACGTCCCGTGGCGAGGGACTCCATCGCCTCGCCCGCCGTGTCCGAGTCGGCGGCGCGGCCGGTCAGCTCGGTCTCGTCGCCGCCGACGGCGGGGCGCCGGCCCCGCATGCGTATGTGGTCGAGCGCCCGGTTGCGCGCGATGGTGGCGGCCCAGCCCCGGAAGCGGTCCGCGTCGCCGCTGAACCGCTCGATGTCCCGCGCTATCTGGAGCCACGCCTCGGAGGTCACGTCCTCGGCCTCGGCCTCGCCCACGAGTGTGCGGGTGTAGCCGAGCAGCCTCGGGTGCACCGCGCGGTACACGGCACGGAACGCGTTCTCGTCGCCGTCCTGTGCCGCGAGTATCGCGGTGGTCAGCTCCGCGTCTTCCCCCTGCACTCTCCGCACCCTGCCCTGGTGTCGCAGCCGGTCCCGCTGCCGCGCCGATCGGCGCGAAGGAGCACGCTACGGCCTGTACGGCGGTTAAGTCCATTACTTGTACAACCCGCAACAATTCACTGACTCAGCGCGGTGTGACAGAAACCGCAGCGTTGGCGCTGAGAGGAGTACGGGGTCGCCACACGGCCCCGACGGAAGGCGACCGGGGCCTCTCCTGTGGGGGGTGGCGGCCCCGGTCGTCCTCCCGATCTCCGACTCCCGCTCCCCGTGCGCCCGTTACGGCGCCGCGCGAGCCGGTCACGAGTCCTCCTCCGGCGACAGCCGTGCCGCGAGGCGGCGCAACCCCCGGTGTGCGGCGGTGCGGACCGACCCCGGGCGTTTGCCGAGGACCCTTCCCGCCGCGGCCCCGTCGAGCCCGGCCACCACCCGTAGCAGTACCGCCTCCGCCTGTTCGCGGGGCAGCGTGGCGATCACCTCCAGGACCCAGCTCGTCGCCAGCGCCTCCAGGGCCGCTTCGGCCGTGTCCTGGCCGCCGGGGAGTTCCAGGGCCTCCTGGTCGAGCGGTACGCCCCGGGGTCTTCGGCGCTGGCGGCGCAGATGGTCCATGGCGCGATGGCGGGCGATCGTGGCGCTCCAGGCCCGGAACCCGGCCCCGTCGCCCCGGAAGCGCGCCAGATCACGGGCTATCTCCAGCCACGCCTCGGACATCACGTCCTCGGCGTCGGCCCCCACCAGACCGCGTACGTACGCGAGCAGCCCCGGGTGAACGAGCCGGTAGGCGACCGCGAAGGCCCGCTCGTCCCCCTCCTGGGCACGCGCGACGGCCGCTCCGAGCTCCGCGTCGTCGCTCCGGTTCCGGCCACGGCGCTGGTCCCCACCCCTGCCCATGGTCTGTTCTGCGCGCGGGGGCGCGGAAGTGTCACTTCCGCGCCCCCGTGCGGCACCGCGCTCAGCCCAGCTTGTCCGCGAGCTCCTTGAACGCCTCCCACTCCAGGGCGGGCGTCCGCGGGTCCCAGAGCTTCTGGGCCAGCGCCCGCAGCGGCATCCGGATGCCCTTGGCCACCTGGTCCTGGGTCTGCGCGTCGGCGTAGTCGCACCACACCGCGAGCCGGGCGCCGAGGATCTGGTCCGAGTAGCGCGCGGGCACCGGCGTGGTGCCGCGCAGCACCAGCGGGGTCCACTCCTGGTAGATGCGGCGGCCGGTGGGGTACTTGAAGTCGTTGGGCTCGCCGAGCACGTAGTACAGGTACTCGTCGTTGAGGTTGACCGTCCTGCGGCCCTCGGCCAGGTACTCCTCGGGCGGGCGCGCGCCCAGCTCCTTGCCGGTCCAGTACTCGACCTCGCGGGCCGGGTCGGGGGCGACGTGGGTGCCCTTGAAGTAGCCGTCGTTCCACGCCTTGAACGTCTTGCCGAACGGCCGCAACGTCGCCGCCCGGTCGTTCAGCCAGCCGGTCGCGAGGTCCTGTATGTCGCCCTTGGCGCCGTACTTGGCCTGCGCGGCGGCGGCCAGTCCCGGGTAGGCGGCCTCGGGGTCCTTGGCCATCAGCGCCAGGTACTCGTCGCCGCCGAGGTGCCAGTACGCGCCCGGGAAGAGGTCCGCGTACTCGCGCAGCAGATCGTCCACGAGCTTCGCCGCGGCCGGGTCGGCGATGTCGACCGCGCCCTTGGTGACCTTGCCGGTGGCGTCCTTCAGCTCCAGGTCGGGGTGCGCCTTGAGGACCGCGCCCAGGTGCCCCGGCGAGTCGATCTCCGGGACCACCTCGATGTGCAGGCGCCGGGCGAGCGCCACGATCCGCTCCACCTCGCGCTTGCTGAGGTGGTCGCGCGAGACCACCTCGGGGTGCGAGGCGGACTCGATACGGAAGCCCTGGTCGTCGGAGAAGTGCAGCCCCAGCTGGTTCATCTTGAGGTCGGCCATCTCGCGCAGCCGGGCCTCTATCCAGGCCGCGGTGAAGGGCTTGCGCGCGATGTCGAGGTTGAGCCCCCGCTGCGGGCGGTCGGGCTTGTCCTCGACGGTGCCCTCGGGCATCACCCCGCCGCCGCGCAGCGCCTGCTTGAGGGTGCGGGTGCCGTAGAAGACCCCGGCCTCGTCGGGCCCGGTGATCTTCACCGTACGGTCGCGGGCGGTCAGCGTGTACGACTCGGGGGCGGCCTGCTTGGTGGGGGTCAGGGCCAGCTCTATGTCGCCGGGGCGCGGCGCCGCGCCCTGCGCGTACTCCGCGGACAGCTCCCCGGCGAGCAGCTGGCCCTCGTCGGTCAGCGCCTCGCTGCCGGTGGCCACGACCACGCGGGTGGTCGCGACGGGCCGGAAACCGGGGCCGCGCGCGGGCTCGTGGCGGGCCACGGCGGGGATGGTGCGGGGCGGCGAGGAGAGCGGGTAGATCGGGGTGGGCGAGGCGGTCGCGCCCGGCTTGGCGTCGACACGCCCGCCGTGGCCGCCGTGGGTGTCGTCCTCGGGCCAGACCACCACGGTGAGCGCGAGGGCGGCGGCCGCCACCACGGCGACGCGTGCCACCAGGGCGCCCCGGGACATCCGGGTCGTCCGGTCACCCCGGGCGCCATCGGCGCCGGCACTCCTGGACTGCGACATCACTCAGAATCCTCCCATACGGGAACAAGTCCGGCGAAAGCGAGCGAAAGTGGCCCGGAGGCGTCCACTATGCGCACCTCACCCCGCACGTCCGGGTGAAATTCGCGCATCCGTCGGGCACCCCCCACCTCGCGTCGATAGCGTGGCGGCACTCCCACCTCTGCTTCCCCTCCCGCCTCTGCGTCGTCTCCCCGGCGGCGTGCGTATGAAGCCGCCGTTCCCCCGTACGTTCCTCCAGCTCGTCGCCCGCTCTAGGAGCCCACGCTGTCCAGCGAATCCCACGCCGGCCCCCGGAAGCGACCTTCGCCACTTCATCACACTCCCTGCCCCGCGCCCCGTCCGGCCACAGTGGGGCAATCCCATGCGAACCCCGGCATTCCGGGCCCGTACGAGGCTCTGGCCGATGGACTCCGGCGCCTCAACCATGCCCCGGCGGCGGCCGCCGAAGCCGCGCTGCTCGCCTGCTGTGCCAGCCGCCGGTGGGCGCTGCGGCTGACCGCCCACCGGCCGTACCCGGACCTGGACGCGCTGCTCGCCGCCGCCGACGAGGCCAGCTACGACCTCTCCCCCGGCGATCTCGCCGAGGCCCTGGCCGACGAGCGCTCGCCCGGTCTGCACCCCTCGGCCCCGCAGTCGGCGCACACCGCGCTGCGGGCCGCGCACGCCGCGTACGAGAGCAGGTTCAAGTACGCCTTCGTGATCTGCCTGGAAGGGCTGCGGCCCACCGAGCACCTCAACCAGATGCTCGCGGGGATCCGGGTGCGGATGACCAACGAGCGCGAGGAGGAGTCCGTCATCGCCGCGGAGGAGCTGCGCCGACTCGCCCGTGCGCGGCTCGCCCATCTCGTAACCAATCATCCAGAAACGGACAGCGCGGTCGCCACCCGCTGAACGCCTGTCCGCCACCGGCCCGCTGACGGCTCGTCCACGCCCGCAGTGGGCCCGTCGGATAGCCCGTCCGAGGCTGTTTGATTGCCTGTTTGATCACACCTGCGGACCCCGCGCGAACGAACCGACATCTCGTCGCTACGATGACCGGGGCCGGTGGACCGTACCCGGCCGGGTCAGACCGACAGTCAAGCCGGCCGGCCCTAGTCCCCGCTCCCGGAGGGTTTTTCCGTGCCGGCTGGAACGCTGTACCGCGGCCGGGAAGGTATGTGGTCGTGGGTGGCTCATCGAGTCACCGGTGTCCTCATCTTCTTCTTCCTGTTCGTCCATGTCCTCGACACCGCACTCGTGCGTGTCTCCCCCGAGGACTACGACAAGGTCGTCGCTACCTACAAGACGCCCATCGTGGCGCTTTTGGAGTACGGCCTCGTCGCCGCCATCCTCTTCCACGCGCTCAACGGTCTCCGCATCATCGCGGTCGACTTCTGGGCCAAGGGCCCCCGATACCAGAAGCAGATGCTGTGGTCCGTCGTGGGCATCTGGGTCGTTCTGATGATCGGCGCGCTGTACCCCGTGCTCGGTCACGCCGCCCGTGAACTGTTCGGGAGCTGAGGTCTGATCATGTCTGCCGAAACCACTGCCGCGATCGGCGAGGTCGAGGGCGCGAGCCTGTACGACGCCGACAATCCGGCGCCGCTCATCGAGGCCCCGCGTCAGCGGACCAAGAAGACGCCGAAGTCGACGCGCACCAACTTCGAGCTGTACGGCTGGCTGTTCATGCGGCTGTCCGGCGTCGTCCTGGTCGTCCTCGTCGTCACCCACCTGTGCATCCAGCTGGTGCTCGACGGCGGCGTCTCCAAGATCGGCTTCGCCTTCGTGGCGGGCCGCTGGGCGAACCCCTTCTGGCAGGTCTGGGACCTGGCCATGCTGTGGCTCGCGATGCTGCACGGCGCCAACGGCCTGCGCACGGTCATCAACGACTACGCGCAGCGGGACAACACCCGCTTCTGGCTGAAGATGCTGCTCTACACCGCCACGGTGTTCACCGTCCTGCTGGGCACGCTGGTGATCTTCACCTTCGACCCGAACATCCGCTAGGCCACGGGCTGAGGGACTGAGGAATTCACTGATGAAGATCCACAAGTACGACACCGTCATCGTCGGCGCCGGTGGCGCCGGTATGCGCGCCGCCATCGAGGCGACGAAGCGCAGCCGCACCGCCGTGCTCACGAAGCTCTACCCCACGCGTTCCCACACGGGCGCGGCGCAGGGCGGCATGGCCGCCGCGCTCGCCAACGTGGAGGAGGACAACTGGGAGTGGCACACCTTCGACACGATCAAGGGTGGTGACTACCTGGTCGACCAGGACGCCGCCGAGATCCTGGCGAAGGAGGCCATCGACGCGGTCCTCGACCTGGAGAAGATGGGCCTGCCGTTCGGCCGTACGCCGGCCGGCGAGATCGACCAGCGCCGTTTCGGCGGTCACTCCCGCAACCACGGCGAGGCCCCGGTCCGTCGTGCCTGCTACTCGGGCGACCGCACCGGCCACATGATCCTCCAGACGCTGTACCAGAACTGCATCAAGGAGGGCGTGGAGTTCTTCAACGAGTTCTACGTGCTCGACCAGCTCATCACCGAGGTCGACGGCGTCAAGACGTCCGCCGGTGTGGTGGCGTACGAGCTCGCGACCGGCGAGATCCACGTCTTCCAGGCGAAGTCCGTGATCTACGCCTCCGGCGGCACCGGCAAGTTCTTCAAGGTGACCTCCAACGCGCACACCCTGACCGGTGACGGCCAGGCCGCCTGCTACCGCCGCGGTCTGCCCCTGGAGGACATGGAGTTCTTCCAGTTCCACCCGACGGGCATCTGGCGCATGGGCATCCTGCTGACGGAGGGCGCCCGTGGTGAGGGCGGCATCCTCCGCAACAAGGACGGCGAGCGCTTCATGGAGAAGTACGCGCCGGTCATGAAGGACCTCGCGTCCCGTGACGTCGTGTCGCGCTCCATCTACACGGAGATCCGCGAGGGCCGCGGCTGCGGTCCCGAGGGCGACCACGTCTACCTGGACCTGACGCACCTCCCGCCGGAGCAGCTGGACGCCAAGCTCCCGGACATCACCGAGTTCGCGCGGACGTACCTGGGTATCGAGCCGTACACGGACCCGATCCCGATCCAGCCCACCGCGCACTACGCCATGGGCGGCATCCCGACCAACGTCGAGGGTGAGGTCCTGTCGGACAACACCACCGTCGTCCCGGGTCTGTACGCGGCCGGCGAGGTCGCCTGTGTCTCCGTGCACGGCGCCAACCGCCTGGGCACCAACTCGCTCCTGGACATCAACGTGTTCGGCAAGCGCGCGGGCATCGCGGCGGCGGAGTACTCGGCGAAGGCCGACTACGTCGAGCTGCCGGAGAACCCGGCCGAGCTGGTCGAGAAGCAGGTCAAGAACCTGCTCGCATCCACCGGCACCGAGCGGGTCGCGGTCATCCGCAAGGAGCTGCAGGAGACCATGGACGCCAACGTCATGGTCTTCCGCACCGAGCAGACGATCAAGACGGCGGTCGAGAAGATCGCCGAGCTGCGCGAGCGCTACAAGAACGTGTCCGTCCAGGACAAGGGCAAGCGCTTCAACACCGACCTCCTGGAGGCCATCGAGCTGGGCAACCTGCTCGACCTGGCCGAGGTCATGGCCGTGTCGGCCCTGGCGCGCAAGGAGTCCCGCGGCGGTCACTACCGCGAGGACTACCCCAACCGCGACGACGTCAACTTCATGCGCCACACCATGGCGTACCGCGAGGTCGCGGACGGCGGCAAGGACTCGATCCGCCTCGACTACAAGCCCGTCGTCCAGACCCGCTACCAGCCGATGGAGCGTAAGTACTGATGGCCACCCCGACCCTGGACAAGCTTGAGGCGGACTCCACGTCCTCGCACCTCATCACGGTCACCTTCCGGATCCGCCGGTTCAACCCGGAGATCTCGGACGAGGCGACGTGGGAGGACTTCCAGCTGGAGATCGACCCGAAGGAGCGCGTGCTCGACGGTCTCCACAAGATCAAGTGGGACCTGGACGGCTCGCTCACCTTCCGCCGCTCCTGCGCCCACGGCATCTGCGGCTCCGACGCGATGCGGATCAACGGCAAGAACAGGCTCGCCTGCAAGACGCTGATCAAGGACATCAACCCGGAGAAGCCGATCACGGTCGAGGCCATCAAGGGCCTCACGGTCCTCAAGGACCTGGTCGTGGACATGGACCCGTTCTTCCAGGCGTACCGCGATGTGATGCCCTTCCTGATCACCAAGGGCAACGAGCCGACGCGCGAGCGTCTGCAGTCCCCCGAGGACCGCGAGCGCTTCGACGACACCACCAAGTGCATCCTGTGCGCCGCGTGCACCTCGTCGTGCCCGGTGTTCTGGAACGACGGCCAGTACTTCGGCCCGGCGGCGATCGTCAACGCGCACCGCTTCATCTTCGACTCGCGTGACGAGGCGGCGGAGCAGCGGCTGGAGATCCTGAACGACAAGGACGGCGTGTGGCGTTGCCGCACCACGTTCAACTGCACGGACGCGTGCCCGCGAGGCATTGAGGTCACGAAGGCGATCCAGGAAGTGAAGCGCGCGCTGATTACGCGCCGGTTCTGATCTTTCCTGTCGTACGCGTACGAGGGCCCCGCTTCCCGTCCGGGAGGTGGGGCTTTCGCGTACCGCGCGGTTCGTTTCGTCTGCGGGCCGGTGGGGGCTGGCCGCGCAGTTCCCCGCGCCCCTGTAGGTCACCCCACGTCCAGCGCTCAGCCCCGTGCCTCGGCGACGACCATGATCCGCCGCAGCATGTCGTTGAGGAGCTCGCGTTCGGTAGGGGACAGGGCGCTCAGGACCCGGGACTCCTCGTCGCCGAGCATGTCCATCGCGCCCGTCCACGTGGCCCGGCCGGACTCGGTCAGTTCGACGTGGACCCGTCGCCGGTCCGTCGTGGACGGCGTACGGCGTACGAAACCGCGCCGCTCCAGCGCGTCCAGGCGCCCCGTGACGGACGCAGGCGCGAGATCCAAATCCGTGGCCAGTTGGGACGGCGTCGCGGTACCCCCACGCCCCGCCAGCTTGTGCAGCGTGTCGAACTCCGGCCGGTCAAGCGCGAAGTCGACCAGGGACTGCTCCCGTACCCGCTTGAGGTGGACGGAGAGCCGCTTCATCCGGGTCACCGCGCCCTCGACGACCGGGTCGAGCCCCGGCAGGACGGGCAGCCACCGCTCCACATGCCCGTCGGTCCAGTCCTGCGCCCCGCCTGCGTGCTCCATGCCTTGATCGTACGTACGCCGAGGAGCGGCGCCACCCCTTCAGCACCAGATATTTCGTTGACGAATTATTCGGTACCGAAATATATTCCGGGACATGCCCCCTCTCCCCCACCCCCTCCGCACCCGCTCCTTCCGGCTGCTGTTCATCGGCCGGTCGCTCTCGCTGCTCGGCGACGCCGTCATCCCCGCCGCTCTCGCCCTCGCCGTCTACATGGCGACCGGCTCCACGGCCGACCTCGCGATCGTGCTCGGCTGCTCGATGGTTCCCAAACTGCTGCTCCTGCCGTTCGGCGGGGTGGCGGGCGACCGCTTCAACGCGCGTACGGTCGCGCTCACCACCGACCTCGTACGGTGTGCAACCCAGCTCTTCGTCGGCTACGAACTGCTCGGCGGGGACCCGAAGTTGTGGCAGATCGCGCTCGCGGAGGCGATCGGCGGCAGCGCGTCCGCGTTCGCGATGCCCGCGCTGGCGCCGCTGCTCACCGGCACGGTCGACAAGGAGAACCGGCAGCGCGCCAACGCCCTGATGGGGGTGGTCAACAGCACGACCCGGATCGGCGGCCCGGCGGTCGCGGGCGCGCTCATCCTCACCGCGGGCCCCGGCTGGGCCTTCGTCCTGGACGCCGCGTCCTTCGCGATCAGCGCGGCGCTGCTGAGCGCGATACGGGTGCGGCACGTTCCGCCGGTGCGGCGCTCGCTGGTCGCCGACCTCAAGGAGGGCTGGGGCGAGGTCCGTTCCCGCGACTGGTACTGGACCAGTCTGTTCGCCCACTCCGCCTGGAACGGCGCGGCCGCCGTCCTGATGACGCTCGGCCCCGCCATCGCCTTCAAGGAGTTCGGCGGCAAGACGTTCTGGCTGGTGTTCCTCCAGGCGGGCGCCATCGGGCTGCTGCTCGGCTCGCTGGTCGCCGGGCGCGCCCGGCCCAAGCGGCCCATCCTCACCGCCAATCTGGGCCTGGCCACCTACGCCCTGCCGCTCACGCTGCTCGCCGTGTCGGCCCCGGCGCCGCTCGCCATCGCCGCGTACGGCATCGCCCAGGCGGGCCTCGGCTTCCTCTCGCCGGTCTGGGAGACCTCGGTCCAGTCGGCCATCCCCTCGCACGCCCTGGCCCGCGTCACCTCGTACGACTGGCTGCTCTCCCTGGCGGCTGCCCCGGTGGGTTACGCGCTCGCGCCGCTGGCCGCCGACGCCTGGGGCCCCGAAGTCCCGCTCATCGCGGCCGCGTTGCTCGTCGGCGGGGCATGCCTGGCGACGGCGGCGGTCCCGGGTGTCCGCCGGTTCGGGCAGCAGGACGAATCGCAGGCGGCGCGCACAGCACCGGTGCTCGCAAAGGGGTGACCTGCGGTATCGCTCAAAGGACGGCCCATTACGCTCGTGCCGTGCCAGCAGAGAACGAGCGTGTGCCCGCCGCCTCCGAGCCTTCCCGCAGCGAGTCGAGCCCCGCCAAGGGCGAGCAGACCCGCACCCTGATCCTGGAGACCGCGATGCGGCTGTTCCAGGAACTCGGTTACGACAAGACGACCATGCGGGCGATCGCCAAGGAAGCGGGGGTCTCCGTCGGCAACGCGTACTACTACTTCGACGGCAAAGAGCACCTGATCCAGGGCTTCTACGACCGGATCGCCGCCGAACACCAGGCGGCGGTCCGGGACGTGCTCGACCGCGAGACCGATCTGGAGGCGCGGCTCGCCGGGGTGCTGCGCGTCTGGCTGGACATCGCGGCGCCGTACCACGAGTTCGCCGCGCAGTTCTTCAAGAACGCGGCGGACCCGGACAGCCCGCTCAGCCCGTTCTCCCCCGAGTCCCAGCACGCCCGCGACGCAGCGATCTCCGTGCATCGCGAGGTGCTGGCCGGAACCAAGACCAAGGTCTCGGCCGAACTCACCGACGTACTGCCCGAGTTGATGTGGCTGTCCCAGATGGGCCTGGTCCTGTACTGGGTCTTCGACCGCTCGGAAGGCAGCGAGCGCAGCTACCGCCTGGCGGCGCGCGGCGCGAAGCTGACGACGCGGGGCGTGGCCCTGGCCCGCTTCCGCGTACTGCGCCCGCTGGTCCACGAGGTGCACGAGCTCTTCACGGACTTCCTGCCGGGAATGGCGCAGGCGGCGACGTCCCGAAAGAAGCGCTGAGCGGCCCTCAGATCCAGCCCAGCTCCCACAGCCGCCAAACCCCCGTCCCATCGGACAGATACTGCAACCCGCTCACACTCCGGTGGGACACCACATAGTTCTTGCCCTGCCACAGCGGAATCAGCGGCACATCCTCCGCGATCTTGTCCTGAAGCGCCTTGAAGTCGTCGGCGGTACGCCCCCGGTCGCTGTACTGCTGCGTACGCTGGATGATCTCGTCGACGGACTTGTCCGAGTACCCGGTGTGCAGGCTGTTGCCCGTCCCGACCAGCGGCTGGCTGAAGTTGTCGGGGTCGGG
The DNA here is from genome assembly GCF_014596475.1 of Streptomyces sp. CBMA152. Classification (GTDB taxonomy): domain Bacteria; phylum Actinomycetota; class Actinomycetes; order Streptomycetales; family Streptomycetaceae; genus Streptomyces. The sequence goes on from NZ_MECJ01000028.1 coordinate 391,936, forward strand.
GAAGTCGGCGATCCAGCCCGCGGTGTACGCGTCGTACACACCCGCCGCGTAGTTCTTCTGCATCTTCGGCCAGTCGGACTCGGCGATCAGCTCGATCTTGAACAGGCCGCCCTTCTCCAGCTGGGACTTGAGCTGCTCGGCCTCCGCGCCGTTGGCGCCCAGCTTGCGGTACGCCAGCGTGAACTTGACCGGCGTCTGCACCCCCGCCGACCGCAGCAGCCCCTTCGCCTTCGCCACGTCGACCTTGGGGTAGGTGTCGAAGAACGCGGTGCTGTGGCCGGTGAAGCCCTGCGGGATGAGCGAGAACAGCGGCTCGACCGTGCCCTGGTAGACCGCGGCCGCGAGCGCGGGCCGGTCGATCAGCGTGGCCGCGGCCTCGCGGACCTTGGCCTTCGCGAGCGGGCGCCCGGGGCGGACGTTGAGGTTCAGGTTGCGGGTCTCGGCGCCCGGCGTCTCGCTGATGCGGATGCTCGGGTCGCCGGGCGAGAGCTTGGCGAGCACGGCCGGCGGCATCTCGCGGTGCGCCACCTGCACGTCCCCGGCCTGCCACGCCCGGTTGAGCTGGTCGGACTCGGCGAAGTAGCGCACCTCGACCGGCAGGCCCTTGCGGGTCACCGCGCCCTTGTAGTGCGGGTTCGGTTCGAGGACCGCGCTCTGGCCGCGCTTGTACGTCTTGAGCAGATACGGGCCGGAGCCGACGACCGAGTTGCCCTTGCGCAGCGCCTTGTCCGGGTACGTACTGCTGTCGACGATGGCACCCGCGCCGGTCGCGAGCTTCGACGGGAAGGTCGCGTCCTTGGTCTTCAGGTTGAAGGTGATGTTGGAGCCGTCGGCCTGGACCGAGCCGATGACGGACAGCAGCGGGGACGGCCCCAGCTCGCTGTTGATCTTCGCCACCCGGTCGAAGGAGAACTTGACGTCCGCCGGAGTGATCTTGCGGCCGGAGGAGAACGTCAGGTCGTCCCGGAGCACGCACTGATACGTCTTCAGCGTCATGCCGATGAACTTGCAGCTGCGCGCGGCATCCGGCACCGGCTCGGCGGAGCCCGGCCGGAAGGTGAGCAGCGACTGGTACACGTTGCTGTAGAGCGCCCAGGAGCCGGCGTCATAGGCGCCGGCCGGATCGAGCGAGGTGATCACGTCGGTGGTGCCGACCGTGATCGGGTCCTTCTTCTGCTGATCGGACGGCAGCAGCTGCCATCCCCCCACCCCGACGACCACCAGGGCCGCACTAACCGCCAGAATCCGCATACGGATCGACCGCATCGCCGTGCTCTCCTCGGAACGCCCCACCCCTTCAGGCGTGCCGAACCCCCTCGCGCACAGCCTGTGATGGCGCTCACCCAATCACACGGGTTTCACATTCGGAAGAGGAAATCTTCACTGCACAGGTACTCGTTAGCCGCGCGTGACAAGGGGGCCGCGACTAGTCGTTAGCAGCCCGTGACCCAGCCGCGTCCATGCTCTCCGTACGCAGTTGGCGTACGGAACGCAACCCGATGAGGCCGACGACCGTCCCCAGAAGAAAGGACACGATGGCGAGCGTCAGGTGCACCCAGAAGTACGCGGTGGGGTGGCCGGCGTCGTCGAAGGCGAGCCCGCTGCCGTCCTTCCATAGATTTTTAACGAAAGTGACCCAAATGGCCCAGCTCCACACTCCGAACGCGAGCAGGAACCAGGAGACGGGGCGATTGAGCTTCATGGGTTCAGTATCCGACTTGGGGGCCGGGCACCCCCGGGCGGGTGGGAGCTCCCGGCGGGTCCCCCCGCCGGTGTCGGGATCGCCGGGCACGACCTGTACGTTCTCGTCCGTGTCTGCTGTGAACAAGCCCGCGAGAATCGCACTGGCGGCGGCCGCCGCCGCGCTGCTGCCCGTGCTCGCCGCCGCGCCCGCCGTGGCCGTGCCGTACGACGTCAAGCCGGGCACGCCGGGCCCCTCCCCCAGCCTGTCGGCCTCACCCGGCGCGTCGGCCTCACCGGGCAAGCCGGGAACCGACGCGAAGCCCGGCCGGACCCGCAAGGACCCCGACCCGCCGCCGGCCTCGATGTCGACGGTCGGCGGCGCACTGCTCGCCCAGCCGGGCACCCAGGCCAAGCTCGGTCCGGGGGCGCCGGTGCTGCCGATGGATCTGACGGGCCGTTCGTGGATCGTCGCGGACGCCAAGAGCGGCGAGGTGCTCGCCTCGCACAACGCGCACTGGCGGCTGCCCCCCGCCTCCACCCTGAAGATGCTCTTCGCGGACACCGTGCTGCCGAGCCTGCCCAAGACCGAGGTGCGCAAGGTCACCCAGGCCGATCTGGAGGGCGTCGGCGAGGGCAGCAGCCTGGTCGGGGTCAAGGAGAACGAGTCGTACACCGTGCACGACCTGTGGCTCGGCGTCTTCCTGCGCTCGGGCAACGACGCCGTGCATGTGCTCTCCTCGATGAACGGCGGTGTGCCCAAGACCGTCCAGGACATGCAGGCGCACGCCGACGACCTCCAGGCGCTCGACACCCATGTCATCTCGCCGGACGGCTATGACGCGCCGGGCCAGGTCTCCAGCGCGTACGACCTGACGCTGTTCGCCCGCTCGGGGCTGCAGAAGAAGGACTTCCGCGAGTACTGCTCGACCGCCTCCGCGAAGTTCCCCGGCGGCGAGGGCAAGAACAACGAGCGCGACTACTTCGAGATCCAGAACACCAACCGGCTGCTCACCGGCGACTACGGCATCAGCCCGTACAAGGGCATCGCGGGCGTCAAGAACGGCAACACCACCAACGCGGGCGCGACCTTCACCGGGGTCGCCGAGCGCAACGGCCGGGTGCTGCTGGTCACCGTGATGAATCCGGACTCCGGCGAGAGCCAGGCCGTCTACAAGGAGGCCGCCCGCCTGCTCGACTGGGGCTTCGCGGCGGCCGGCAAGGTGACCCCGGTCGGCGCGCTGGTGGCGCCCAGGTCCGCCCTGCCCAGCGGCACCCCGCCCGGCTCCCGGCCGAGCCAGGCGGGCGCGCAGGACCCGGCGAAGGCGTCGGTCGCCGCCCGCAAGGGGCCCGGCTCCGGCGGCGTCGGGACCGCGCTGGCGATCACGGGCGGCGCGCTGGTGGTGGTCGCGGGCGGGCTGTTCCTGCTCAACCGCCGCTGGCCGCTCCCGGAGCTGGTCCGCCGGAAGAAGTGATCTCCGGGGTGCGGGGCCCGTCGGATTCCTTCGGGCCCGGCTCCGCCGGTTCGGCCGCCTCGTCCGTCTTCGACGGGGTGGCCGTCCAGGCCGCGCAGAACAGCAGCAGTTTCGCGGTAAAGTTGATCCACAGCAGCAGCGCGATGGGCACCCCGAAGGCGCCGTACATGCTCTTGCCCGCGACGCCCTGCATATAGCCGCCGAGCAGCAGCTTCAGGAGCTCGAACCCGACCGCGCCGATCAGCGCGGCCACCATCAGTCTGCGGCGCGGCGGGGACACCCCCGGCAGCAGCGTCAGTACGTACAGCAGGACCAGGAAGTCGGCGGCGACCGCGATGGCGATGGCGGCGATCCGCAGCAGGACCCGGCCCGCGCTGTTCTCGTCGATGCCGAGGTGGTTCGCGCTCCAGCCGACGGCCGTCGAGCCGACGGAGGAGGCCAGGAACGAGGCGAGGCCCGCGCCGCCGAGGCCGAGCAGGATGCCGCCGTCCTTGAGGGTGCGCAGGAACGGGTTCTCGCCCTCGTCGTCGTCCCGCTCCCACACCGCCCGCAGACAGCCCCGCATCGAGCCGATCCAGCCGATGCCGGTGAACAGCAGGAGCGCTCCGGCGACGACCCCGACCGTGCCCGCGTTACGGGTGAGGTCCTGGAGGTTGAGCTGGTCGGAGATGCCGGGGACCTGGTCGGCGAGGGTGTTCTGGAGTTTCTGCACCCGGCCGGGGGTCAGCAACGCGGCGGCGACGGCCGCGCTCACGGTGAGCAGCGGGAAGAGCGCCAGGAAGCTGATGAAGGTGATCGCGGCGGCGAGCCGGGACCATTTCACCCGGTCGAGCCGCTCGTACGAACGCCAGACGTGCGTCCGCATGAAACGTGCCACCAGCGGCCCGATGACGGGAAGATTCTTCAGCCAGTCCATGAGGTCCGAGTACCCCTCTCGACGGGGAAGACAAGCGTCCTGGTGCCCCAAAAGCGCAGGCAGGTGGCGAGGGCCATGCCAAAGACGGCCCCCGAGAGCGTGTCGGCACGCGGCGAGGTGAGGCCGAGGCCGTAGTGCGTGATGCCGAGGCAGAGCAGTTGCACGAGTGCGCCCGCGATGTTCACGGCGAAGAAGACGACATACTGGCGCCGCCCGGCCCGGCTGCCCCGGTATGTGCCGAAGGCGTTCCCTACGTACGCGACGGTGCAACCCACCACGAACGAGAGGGACTTGGCGGCGATCGGGTCCCAGCCGAGGCCTGACCGCAGCCAGACGAAGAGGCCGAGGTCGGCGGCGTACGCGCAGATCCCGGCTAGCGCGAAGCCGACGAGCTCGGCGCGCCGCACACCGACGGGCCTCACAGGTCCGCCACCGCAAGGCCGTACAGTGCGACCCAGACCAGGCCGATGACGGCGAGCGCCCGGTCGTGCAAGATCACGTCCTCGGGGGCGCCGGCCGTGCCCCGGTCGGCGAAGACCGCGTACCGCAGGATCCCGCCGATGAACGGGACCATCGACAACTGCCGCCACGGCAGCAGCGAGCCGCCCGCCATGCCGCCCGCCTCCAGCGCCCACATGCAGTACGCGAGCACCGCGACCCCGGCCGCGAGCTGCCAGACGAACCGCAGATAGCCGGTGGTGTACGCATCCAGCAACGCGCGGGTGGCGCCGCCCTGCCCCTCCATCTGGACGGCCTCCGAGTACCGCTTGGCCGCCACCATGAACAGCGCGCCGAACCCGGCGGTGATCAGGAACCAGCGCGAGAGCGGAATGGCGAGCGCGACCCCGCCGACCATCGCCCGCATCAGGAACCCGGCAGTGACGACCACCAGGTCGACGACGAGGACGTGCTTGAGCTTCACGCAGTAGGCGAGCTGCATCACCACGTATCCGGTGAGCAGGGTCGCCGTCATCGCGTTGCAGGTGAGGGCGGCGGCGAGCGGGGCGAGCACCGCGAGCACGGCGCCGACCGCGTACGCGAGGGGCACCGGCACCTGTCCGGTCGCCACCGGGCGGTGGCACTTCTGCGGATGCGCGCGGTCGGCGGCCGCGTCGCGTGCGTCGTTGACGAGGTAGACGGCGGAGGCGGCGGCCGTGAACAGCACGAAGACGACGGCGAGTTGGCGCAGGGTGTGGCGCGAGTCCAGCTGTCCGGCGGCGGCGGGTGCGGCGGCCACCAGCACGTTCTTGATCCACTGGCGGGGCCGCGCGGTCCTCAGCAGCCCGGCGGGCAGCGCGAGCGCCCGGCGCGCGGGTCCGGCGGGCCGCTCGTCGAGGACGACGAGCCCGGGCCGGTTCACGAGCCCGCCCCCATCCACCTGGCGCCGAGGCGGGCGGTCGCGCCGCCGAGGAGGGCGCCGACCAGCACGTCCGAGGGGTAGTGGACGCCGACGACCAGGCGGGACACGCACATCGCGGCCGCGAGCGGCGGCGCGAGCCGGGCCCCGGCGGGCCGCAGTCCGCCGTACGCCACCGCCGCCGCGGCCGCCGAGGTGGCGTGCGAGCTGGGGAACGAGTGCCGCCCGGCCGTGCGCACCAGCGGGTCCCGGGCGGGCAGCCTCGGCCGGGGCCGCCGCACCACCCGCTTGACCCCCATGCTGGCCAGATGCGCGGCCGCGACCAGCGCCGTGCCGCGCAGCCAGTCGCCGCGCCGGTCCCGGTCGACGGCGGCGGCCACGGCCCCGGCCACCAGCCACACCGCGCCGTGCTCCCCGGCCAGCGAGAGCACGCGGGCGACGGCGGCCACGCGTGGGTCCGTCCCGCAGTCGCGCAGCGCCGACAGGAGCCGGCGGTCCGCGTCGGTGTACCGCATCTGCCACCCCGCTTCCGTAAGACAGCCCGCCGACCGGCCGTAGGGCACCGCGTCGGCCGTACGCGACTCTCCCGGGCCACGGCGCCGGATCCGCGTCAATGCGGCTTGACACTCACTCAATCACCCATTTCGGTGAGTATCTGAATGAATAGGACATAACACCAAGGAAAACAACCAACCGGCGCTACGGTCGGCCCCATGCCTGCCACCCCCCTGACCCCCGTGACCGGCTGGGGCCGCACCGCGCCGACGGCCGCGCGGCTGCTCGCGCCGCGTACGTACGAGGAAGCGGTGGCGGCGGTCCGCGCCTGCGGGCCGCGCGGGGGCATCGCGCGGGGGCTGGGCCGGGCGTACGGCGACGCGGCGCAGAACGCGGGCGGCGCCGTCCTGGACATGACCGGCCTCGACCGCGTCCGCACCATCGACGCCGAGGCGGGCGTGCTGGTCTGCGAGGCGGGGGTGAGCCTGCACCGCCTGATGGAAGTCCTGCTGCCGCTGGGCTGGTTCGTGCCGGTGACCCCCGGGACCCGGTACGTGACCGTCGGCGGCGCGATCGGCGCGGACATCCACGGCAAGAACCACCACGGCTCGGGCTCCTTCACCCGCCATGTCCGCGCGCTCGACCTGCTGACGGCGGACGGCACGGTACGCACCCTCACGCCCGGCGACGAACTGTTCGACGCGACAGCGGGAGGGATGGGCCTGACGGGCGTGATCCTGTCGGCGACGATCCAACTCCACCGCGTCGAGACCTCGTTGATGTCGGTCGACACCGAGCGGGCTGCGGATCTCGACGACTTGATGGCCCGCCTCACCGCGACGGACCACCGCTACCGCTACTCGGTCGCCTGGATCGACCTGCTCGCGCGCGGCGCCCGCACCGGTCGCGCGGTGCTGACGAGGGGCGACCACGCCCCCCTGGACACCCTGCCCGCCCGCACCCGCCGCACCCCGCTCCACTTCCGCCCCGGCCAACTCCCGCCCGCACCAAGGTATTTCCCCTCCGGGTTGCTGAACCGCGCCTCGGTGACGGCGTTCAACGAGCTCTGGTACCGCCGCGCACCCAAGCACCGCACCGGCGAACTCCAGCGCATCCCCACCTTCTTCCACCCCCTCGACGGCGTCCCGCACTGGAACCGCGTCTACGGCCGGGGCGGCTTCGTCCAGTACCAGTTCGTGGTCGGATACGGGCAGGAGGAGGCGCTGCGCCGGATCGTGCGCCGCATCTCCGGGCGCGGCTGCCCGTCCTTCCTCGCCGTCCTCAAGCGCTTCGGCGAGGCCGACCCCGGCTGGCTCTCCTTCCCGCTCCCCGGCTGGACCCTGGCCCTGGACATCCCGACGGGCCTGCCGGGCCTCGCCGACTTCCTGGACGAGCTGGACGAGGAGGTCGCGGGCGCGGGCGGCCGGGTGTACCTGGCGAAGGACGCGCGGGTGCGACCCCAGACGCTGGCGGCGATGTACCCGCGACTGGCGGAGTTCCGGGAACTGCGGGCGCGACTCGACCCGGACGCGGTCTTCACCTCGGACCTGTCCAGACGCCTGGACCTGTGAGCAACCAAGGCCCCACACAACGGAGTTGGCAGCCATGAAGGACGCTTTCGGCACCCCGCAGTCCCTGCTCGTCCTCGGCGGTACGTCCGAGATCGCCCTGGCCACGGCCCGCCGTCTGGTGGCCCGGCGCACCCGGAAGGTGTGGCTCGCCGGGCGCCCGTCCCCGGCCCTGGACGCGGCGGCGGCCGAGCTGCGGGAGCGGGGCGCGGATGTGCGCACGGTCGCGTTCGACGCTCTGGACGCGGCCTCGCACGAGTCGGCCCTGTCCAAGGTCTTCGCCGAGGGAGACATCGACATGGTGCTGCTGGCGTTCGGGATTCTGGGCGACCAGGTCCGCGACGAGAGCGCGCCGCTGGCGGCCGTGCGGGTCGCCCAGACGAATTACACGGGTGCGGTCTCCTCGGCCCTGATCTGCGCGAAAGCCGTACAGTCCCAGGGGCACGGCTCGCTGGTGATCCTGTCCTCGGTGGCCGGTGAACGCGCCCGCCGGGCCAACTTCATCTACGGCTCCAGCAAGGCGGGCCTCGACGCCTTCGCGCAGGGCCTGGGGGACGCGCTGCACGGCTCGGGGGTGCACGTGATGGTCGTGCGTCCGGGCTTCGTCCGGACGAAGATGACGGCGGGGCTGCCGGAGGCTCCGCTGGCGACGACGCCGGAGGCGGTCGCGCAGGCCATCGAGTCGGGGCTGCGCCGCCGCGCGGAGGTGGTGTGGGTGCCGGGGACGCTACGGGTGGTGATGTCGGCGCTACGACACGTACCGCGCCCGATTTTCCGGCGGCTGCCGGTCTAGACCCTGAAAGCTCAGGCGCGAACCGACGGCTCGTCCCGTGAGGTGCCCTGGGCGGGGACCCCGCTGAGGCCGAACCCGTACTCGTACAGCTTGCGCCACACGCCGTCCGCGCCCTGCTCGTACAGGGCGAAGCCGCCGCAGGTCCACTCCGCCTCGAAGGCGGCCAGCTCCTCGTACGCCCGGTCCATCCCCTCCTCGGGGATGCCGTGCGCCACGGTCACATGCGGGTGGTACGGGAAGTGCAGCTCGCGCACGAGCGGGCCCGCCTCGTCGCGGACCCGCTGCTGAAGGCGGGCGCAGTCCGGCCCGCCCTCGACGACCTGCACGAACACGACCGGCGAGAGCGGCCGGAACGTCCCCGTCCCCGAGAGCCGCATCGGGAAGGCGCGCCCGGCCGCCGCGACCTCGGCGAGATGCGCCCGGATCCCGGGCAGCCGGGCCGCGTCGACCTCGGTGGGCGGGAGGAGGGTGACATGGGTGGGGATCCCGTACGCGGCGGGATCCCCGAAGCCCGCGCGCCGCTCCTGGAGCAGGCTGCCGTACGGCTCCGGGACCGCGATCGAAACGCCGAGCGTTACGGTCCCCACGTCGTTCTCCTCCGTCGTTGTCCGGGTACGTCTGTGTGCGTCAGTGTGCAGTGTGGCGGTCGCGCCGCCGTTCTGCCAGAGCCGTCAGGGCGTCTTCAGTGCTTCGCGGGCAGGAACCCGACCCTGTCGTACGCCGTCGCCAGCGTCTCGGCGGCCACCGCACGCGCCTTCTCGGCGCCCTTGGCCAGGACAGCGTCCAGCGTCTCCGGGTCGTCCAGATATTCCTGCGTACGGGTCTTGAACGGGGTGACGAAGTCCACCATCACCTCGGCGAGGTCCGTCTTCAGCGCCCCGTACATCTTGCCCTCGTACTCCGTCTCCAGCTCGGCGATCGCCTTGCCGGTGAGGGTGGAGTAGATCGTGAGCAGGTTGGAGACGCCCGGCTTGTTCACGGCGTCGTACTTGATCACGGTGTCGGTGTCCGTGACGGCGCTCTTGACCTTCTTGGCGGTCGCCTTCGGCTCGTCGAGCAGGTTGATGAGGCCCTTCGGCGTCGACGCCGACTTGCTCATCTTGATCGACGGGTCCTGGAGGTCGTAGATCTTCGCCGTCTCCTTGAGGATGTACGGCGCCGGGATCTTGAACGTGTCACCGAACCGGCCGTTGAAGCGCTCGGCGAGGTCACGGGTGAGCTCGACGTGCTGGCGCTGGTCCTCGCCGACCGGGACCTCGTTGGCCTGGTAGAGCAGGATGTCCGCGACCTGGAGGATCGGGTAGGTGAAGAGGCCGACGGTGGCGCGGTCGGCGCCCTGCTTCGCCGACTTGTCCTTGAACTGCGTCATCCGGGACGCCTCGCCGAAGCCCGCCAGACAGTTCATGACCCAGGCGAGCTGGGCGTGCTCGGGCACATGGCTCTGCACGAAGAGCGTGCACCGGTCCGGGTCGAGCCCGGCGGCGAGCAGCTGGGCGGCGGCGAGCCGGGTGTTGGCGCGCAGCTCCTTCGGGTCCTGCGGAACCGTGATCGCGTGCAGGTCCACGACCATGTAGAAGGCGTCGTGGGACTCCTGGAGAGCCACCCACTGACGGACCGCACCGAGGTAGTTGCCGAGGTGGAACGAGCCTGCGGTGGGCTGGATTCCGGAGAGCACACGAGGACGATCAATGGCCATGTTCATCATTCTCTCAGGTGGCGCCGACAGCTCGGAAACCGTTGCCGGTACGAACCCCGGCGCGCGGGCCGGTAGGAATCCACGACCAGCCCGGACGCGCCCGATGAGATGAGGAACACAGTGGTGAGGTGCCGTCGCGGACGACGGCACCTCGGGGTGGTCCGGCTAGTCCGTGGGCAGGCCCGGCGCCGGGAACTCGGCCATCAGCCCGGCGACCTCCGCGCGGATCGCGGCGAGCGCGTCCTCGTCGCCGGCGCGGGCCGCGGTGACGCCCCGGTCGATCCACTCGGCCACGGCCGCCATGTGCTCGGTGCCCAGGCCACGGGAGGTCAGCGAGGGGGTGCCGATGCGGATGCCCGAGGGGTCGAACGGCTTCCTCGGGTCGTACGGGACGGTGTTGTAGTTGACCACGATCCCGGCCCGGTCCAGGGCCTTCGCGGCCACCTTGCCCGGGACGTCCTTGGGGGTGAGGTCCATCAGGATCAGGTGGTTGTCGGTGCCGCCGGAGACCAGGTCGAAGCCGCGCGCGAGCAGCTGCTCGGCGAGCTCCCTGGCGTTGGCGACGACGGCCGCCGCGTAGTCGCGGAACGAGGGCTGGGCCGCCTCGTGCAGGGCGACGGCGATCGCGGCGGTGGTCTGGTTGTGCGGACCGCCCTGGAGGCCCGGGAAGACCGCCTTGTCGATGGCCTTGGCGTGCTGCTCGCGGGACATCAGCATGGCGCCGCGCGGGCCGCGCAGGGTCTTGTGGGTGGTCGTGGAGATCACGTCGGCGTGCGGCACCGGGGACGGGTGCGCGCCGCCCGCGATCAGGCCCGCGATGTGCGCGACATCGGCGACCAGGACGGCGCCGGACTCGCGGGCGATCTCGGCGAAGGCCGCGAAGTCGATGGTGCGCGGCAGGGCGGTGCCACCACAGAAGATGATCTTCGGGCGCTCCTTGAGGGCGAGCTCGCGCACCTCGTCGAAGTCGATGAGCCCGCTGTCGTGCCGTACGCCGTACTGGACGCCCCGGAACCACTTGCCGGTGGCCGAGACGCCCCAGCCGTGGGTGAGGTGGCCGCCCATCGGCAGGGCCATGCCCATCACGGTGTCGCCGGGCTCGGCGAAGGCGAGGTAGACGGCGAGGTTGGCCGGGGAGCCGGAGTACGGCTGCACGTTGGCGTGCTCGACCCCGAACAGCGCCTTGGCCCGCTCCACGGCCAGCGTCTCGACCAGGTCGATGTTCTGCTGGCCCTCGTAGTAACGGCGGCCCGAGTAGCCCTCGCTGTACTTGTTCTGCAGCACCGTGCCCGAGGCTTCGAGCACCGCCTGCGAGACGTAGTTCTCGCTGGGGATCAGCCGCAGCGTGTCCGACTGCAACCGCTCCTCGGCGCCGACGAGCGCGGCGAGTTCGGGGTCGGTGGCCGAAAGGGCCGGGTGGGAAAGGGGCAGGCTCATGGCGTCCTCCGGGGTCCGTACGTGGTCCCGGGTGCCCAGGCGGGCGGCACCTCGTGCGCTGGCGACGCACGGCTCCCCCGGGGTTGAATCCCCGCTCGCCAGTCGCCGTACGCACCTTCCACCCTAGCGTCCACGTCACGATTGGAGGTTTCTTCGTCCAGCATCCGAGCGACGATAGAAAACGACGATAGAAAAGGGGACCACCTCAGAAAAGGTGCCCACCCCTGTCCCACGCCGCACGATGAAACGGAGACCCCGTGTCTACTACATCGGACGCCATCCGCTCTGCCGAGGCTCACAGTGCGCACAACTACCATCCGTTGCCTGTCGTCGTCGCCTCGGCCGAAGGGGCGTGGATGACCGATGTCGAGGGCCGGCGGTTTCTCGACATGCTCGCCGGGTACTCGGCGCTGAACTTCGGCCACGGCAACCGGCGTCTCATCGACGCCGCCAAGGCCCAGCTCGACAGAGTCACGCTGACCTCGCGGGCGTTCCACCACGACCGGTTCGCCGAGTTCTGCGCGGAGCTCGCCGCGCTGTGCGGCAAGGACATGGTGCTGCCCATGAACACGGGCGCCGAGGCCGTGGAGACGGCCGTCAAGACCGCCCGCAAGTGGGGCTACCGCGTCAAGGGCGTACCCGACGGGATGGCGAAGATCGTGGTCGCCGCCAACAACTTCCACGGCCGTACGACGACGATCGTCAGCTTCTCGACGGACCCCGAGGCGCGCGCGGACTACGGCCCGTACACCCCCGGCTTCGAGATCGTTCCGTACGGCGACCTGACCGCGCTGTCGGCGGCGGTCACCGAGAACACGGTGGCGGTGCTCCTCGAACCGATCCAGGGCGAGGCGGGCGTGCTGGTGCCGCCGCCCGGATACCTGCCGGGCGTACGGGAGTTGACCCGCGAGCGGAACGTCCTGTTCATCGCGGACGAGATCCAGTCGGGCCTCGGCCGGACCGGGAAGACGTTCGCGTGCGAGCACGAGGACGTGGTGCCCGACCTGTACGTCCTGGGCAAGGCACTCGGCGGCGGGGTCGTGCCTGTGTCGGCCGTGGTGGGCTCCTCGGACGTGCTCGGGGTGTTCCACCCCGGCGAGCACGGGTCCACGTTCGGGGGGAACCCGCTGGCGTGCGCGGTGGCCCTGGAGGTCATCGCGATGTTGCGTACGGGCGAGTACCAGCAGCGGGCGACCGAACTCGGCGAGCATCTGCACCACGAACTCGGCCTGTTGGCGCACACCGGTGCGGTGGAGGCGGTGCGGGGGCGTGGACTGTGGGCCGGTGTGGACATCAACCCCGCGTACGGGACCGGGCGGCAGATCTCTGAGCGGCTCATGGACCGGGGTGTCCTGGTCAAGGACACCCACGGGTCCACGATCCGGATCGCGCCGCCGTTGGTGATCTCGAAGGAGGACCTGGACTGGGGGTTGGACCAGTTGCGGGGGGTGCTGGCGGAAGCCTAGGCGGGGTTGGCCCCACCCCGCCCCTTCCCGAAAGCCCTGGGCGGGCGGCCGGTTCCTTTGGCTGCGGCCCGGTGGGGGCTGAGCGCGCAGTTCCCCGCGCCCCTAAATACCTAGGGGCGCGGGGAACTGCGCGAGCAACCCAGCACGGTCCGCACACAAACGGGGTGCAGGGGCCGCAGGCCCCGCCGGGGGTCAGGGGCGGAGCCCCCGAGGGGTGCAGGGGCGCAGCCCCGCTCGGGGTCCGGGGGCGTAGCCCCCCGGGAAACCCTCCCCCACCCACCCCCGGAGGGTTTAGGGAAGGGGCGGGGTGGGGTGACCCCCAACGGACTTCTTCCGCGCGGGCGTTGACAATCAACATGGTCCAGACCAATGATGCCGCCATGCCGAGACCCCGCACCGCGCGCCCCGCCCCGTCGCCCCGCGCAGCGTTCGCCCTGCTCGTATCCCTCCTAGCCATCATCGGGATCGGCGGGCCCGCCCAGGCCACGGACTGGCCCGAGCCCGTGCCCGTCGTGTCGCACGTCGACACCGCCGACCCGGTCGTCTTCATCACGATCGACGACGGCTGGACCCACGACCCCGCCGCCCAGAAGCTCCTGCTCGACCGGCAGGTACCCGCCTCGCTGTTCATCCTGCCGGGGGCGTACGCGTACGATCCCGGCTACTTCCGCACCCTGCTCGACCACACGCCCGCGCGGATGGAGAACCACACCGTCGACCACCCCGATCTGACCACGCTCGACGCGGCGGGCCAGCGCGCGCAGCTGTGCGGGGCCCGGGACCGGACGCTGACGCAGTTCGGGGCCGAGCCGAGGCTGGCGCGGCCGCCGTACGGCACGTACAACGACACCACCCGGACGACGGCCCGCGCCTGCGGCGCGAAGGCGCTGGTGACCTGGACGTACGACTTCACGACCTGGGGTCAATGGACGCCGCCCACACCGAAGTTGAAGGCGGGTGACATCGTGCTGCTGCACTTCAACGACACCGTCGACGCCGACCTGACGCGGGCGCTCGCCGCCGCCGACGCGGCCGGGCTGCGGCCCGCGCAACTGCGGGACTACATCCCGGAGTAGGCCCCCGGCTACCGGATCACGTGCGGGAGGAAGCGCGCGTATCCGTCCGTGACCAGCCCCGACGACTCGCGGATGCCCAGCCCCGCCGCCTCACCGTCGACGACCCACGCGCCCAGCACCACCCGGTTCCCCGCGAAGTCCGGGAGCGGGGACAGGGCCTGGTAGCAGTGGGGTTCCTCCGGCGGCGGGGCGGCGGGCGGGGTGCCGGGGGCGTGGACGGTCACCCCGGCGCCCTCCCGGCCGAGAAGCGGCTTGGCGACGTATCCGGAGGTGTGCGCCAGTTCGCGCGGGCCGTCGAGGTACGCAGGGAGCAGGTTCGGGTGGCCCGGGAACAGCTCCCACAGCACCGCGAGCAGCGCCTTGTTGGAGAGCAGCATCTTCCAAGCGGGCTCGATCCAGCAGGTGGTGCCGGTGCCGCCGCCGTTGTCGAGGGTGGCGAGGACGTGCGGGCCGAACCGGTCCGCGGCCAGCCACTCCCACGGGTAGAGCTTGAAGCAGCTGCGGATGAACCGGAGGCGGTCGTCCACGAACCGGCCGGTCAGGCCGTCCCAGCCGATCCGCTCCACCGAGAGCGCCGCCGTCTCGATGCCCGCCTGCTCGGCCGTCTCGCGCAGATACGCGACGGTCATCAGGTCCTCGCCGAGCTCGTCGTCGTCCGAGTGGGCGAAGTGGAGCGGGCCGGGCGGGAGCAGCGGGGCCTGCCGCTTCCAGGCGGCGACGAGGCGTTCGTGGAGCGAGTTCCACTGGTCGGCGCCGGGGAAGCGGTCCTCCATCCAGAACCACTGCGGGCTCGCCGCCTCGACCAGCGAGGTGGGGGTGTCGGCGTTGTACTCCAGCATCTTGGCCGGGCCCGTACCGTCGTAGCGCAGGTCGAACCGGCCGTATATGGAGGGGATTTCGGCCCGGCGATGCCAGGATTCGGTCACCCGTGCCACCAGCACCGGGTCGGTGATCCCGAGATCGGCGAAGCGGTCCTTCTCCACCATGTGCGCGGCCGCCGCCAGACACATCCCGTGCAGCTCCTCGACGACCTCCTCCAGCGCCTCGACCTCGGGGAGCGTGAAGGAGTAGTACGCGCTCTCGTCCCAGTACGGGCGCAGCGAGTCGTCCGGGTAGCGGGTCAGGGGGTAGATCAGGCCCTGCGCCTCGACGATCTGCTGCCAGCCGGGGCGCGGGTCTATGCGGTGCCGCTGCATCGGTCAGCCGCCGCCGGAGCCGGAGTGGCCGCCGATGCCGCCGCGCTCGACACCGCCGGAGCCGGCCTTGGAGCCCGACTTGCCGAACGAGCCGCCGCTGAACACACCGTTGCGGCTGGAACCGCCGTAGTAGTACGAGCCGTGGCCGCCGCTCCTGCACTCGTACGACGGGAGTTCCTTGTGCGTGACGGGGTCGACGCACCGGCGGTCGGGCTCCGAGGAGCAGGCGGCGAGGGTGGCGGCGAGCATGCCCATACCGCCGAGCACCACGGTGGTGGACGCGAATCTACGCATAGGTCTCTCCCCGTCGATTTACGTACGCACACGCTTCCTGGACGTGATCCGGCCACACCTTAGTTGCTGGTTCCCGGCCACGGACGGGCGGTATCCGGCGTCCACTACAGTCCGTCCGTGCTCCTTGGGATGATCTGCGCGCTCGGTTCGGCGGTCTGCTACGGCACCGCGACGGTTCTTCAGGCGGTGGCGGCGCGGTCCGCGTCCGCGCCCGGGGCGGACTCCGGGGGGTCCGGGGTCGACGCCGCGTTGCTGCTGCGGGCGGTGCGCCAGTGGCGCTACATCGTCGGGCTCGGGCTCGACGGGCTCGGCTTCGTCCTCCAGATCGTCGCCCTGCGGTCAGTGCCGATCTACGCGGTCGGGGCGGCGCTCGCCTCCTCGCTCGCGGTGACGGCGGTGGTCGCGGCGCGGGTCCTCGCGGTACGGCTGTCCGGTACGGAGTGGGCGGCCGTCGCCGTCGTCTGCGCGGGCCTCGGCATGCTCGGCCTCGCGTCCGGCTCCGAGGGCCACCAGGACGGGCCCGCCGCGCTCCCGTGGGCGCTGCTCGCGGTCGCCGCGGCGATCCTGGTGGCGGGGGCGGTCGGGGGCCGACTGCCCGATCGGGCACGGGCGTTGGTGCTCGGCCTGGGCGCGGGGTGCGGATTCGGAGTGGTGGAGGTGGCGGTCCGCCTGATCGACTCCCTCGACTTCACCAACCCGGCGTTGTACGCGCTGCTGTTGGGCGGGGGTGCGGCGTTCTTGTTGCTGACGTCGGCGCTCCAGCGCGGCTCGGTCACCACGGCGACGGCCGGGATGGTCCTGGGCGAGACGATCGGTCCTGCGCTGGTGGGGGTGGTGTGGCTGGGCGACCACACCCGGTCCGGCCTGGGCTGGCTGGCGGTGACGGGGTTCGCGGTGGCGGTCGCGGGGGCGCTGGCCCTGGCCCGCTTCGGCGAGGCCCCGGAGTCGACCCCCACCCCGCCCCTTCCCTAGACCCTCCGGGGGTGGGAGGACCCCGATTCGTCTGCGGATCGTGCTGGGTTGCTCGCGCAGTTCCCCGCGCCCCTTGATGGGCCCTTCGGGCCCTCCTGGGGGCGCGGGCGGCACGGTCCTTGATGGGCCCGAAGGGCCCTTTTAGGGGCGCGGGGAACTGCGCGACAAGCCCCCACCGGCCCGCAGGCAAAGCTCGACGCGCTCCGAAATCGCGACCCGCGCTAAGGCAACACCCGACACAACGCATCCAGCGTCCCCGTCCAAGAGCTGTCCGTCGGTGCCGCGTACCCCACCACCAACGCGTCGCGGCCCGGTGGGAGTTCGGGGTGGCGGAAGTGGGAGAGGCCCTGGAGGGCCAGGCCCTGCCAGGCCGCGGCCTGGATCACCGCTCGCTCCGTGCCGGGTGGGAGTTCCAGGACCGCGTGCAGGCCCGCCGCGATCCCGCTCACCCGTACCTCCGGCGCACGCGCCGCCAACGCCGAGACCAGTTGGTCACGACGGCGGCGGTACCGCAGGCGCATCCCACGTACATGCCGGTCGTACGCCCCCGACGCGATGAACTCCGCCAGCGTCAGCTGGTCCAGCGCGCCGCACGACCAGTCGACCTGGCCCTTCGCCTCGGCCACCTCGCCCGCGAGCCGTTCCGGCAGCACCATCCACGCGAGGCGCAGCCCGGGGGCGAGGGACTTGCTGGCGGTGCCGAGGTAGACGACGTGCTCGGGGTCCAGGCCCTGGAGCGCCCCGACGGGCTGGCGGTCGTAGCGGAACTCGCCGTCGTAGTCGTCCTCCAGGATCAGCCCGCCCGTCGACCGCGCCCAGTCGACCGCCGCCGAACGCCGGTCGGGTGGCAGCGCGACCCCGGCCGGGAACTGGTGCGCGGGGGTCAGCAGCACCGCCCCCAGACCTTTGTACGCCGCCGCCGACGCCAACTCCTCCGTCCGCGTGCCCACGTCGTCGAAGCCCAGCGCCGGCGTGCGCAGCCCCGCCCCGGACACCAGGTCGCGGTGCACGTCCAGGCCGTACGCCTCGACCCCGACCTCCCGTACCCGGCGCGTCCGCAGCACCCGGCCGAGCAGCATCAGGCCGTGCACGAAACCCGCGCACACCACGATCCGCTCGGGGGCCGCGTACACCCCGCGCGCCCGCGCCAGATAGTCGGCCAGGACCGTGCGCAGCTCGATGCGGCCGCGCGGGTCGCCGTAGCCGAAGGCCTCGTGCGGCGCGGCCGTCAGCGCCCGCCGGGACGCCTTCAGCCACTCCGCGCGCGGGAAGGACGACAGGTCGGGGGTGCCCGCGACCAGGCTGTATGTGGGTTTGCGGCGGGTGGCGGAGCGGGGCCCGGCCGGTTTGGGGGACCGGGGCGCGGCCCGCTGGGCGACCCGGGTCCCGGAGCCCTGGCGGGCGGTGAGCCAGCCCTCGGCGACGAGCTCCGCGTACGCGTCGGCCACCGTGTTGCGGGCGACGCCCAGGTCGGCGGCGAGCGAGCGCGAGGACGGCAGGCGGGTGCCGGGCGTGAGCCGTCCGGTGCGTACGGCCTCGCGCAGCGCGTCCATCAGACCGGCGCGCAGCCGGCCGCCGCCGACCTCCACATGCAGATCGACACCGAAGACTTCGGCCAGTGTTCCGGAAGAAGTGGCCCAGGATTCCACCATGAAAATGGACCATACCCGTGTGACATGTGGCGCGTAGCGTCGGCTCCGTACGGGATGGGACGACGGAAATGGGACATACCGTGAGCGACGCGAACGACAGCGGGTCCGGCTCCTACGCGGCCGAGCACAGCCCCCGGCTGCACTGGGCCAAGGCCGCCCCCGAGGTCTACAAGGCCATGGTCAAGCTGGACGCGGCGGCCGGGCGCGGGGTCGACCCGGTGATCCACGAGCTGGTCAAGATCCGCGCATCCCAGCTCAACCACTGCGCCTTCTGCCTGGACATGCACACCAAGGACGCGCTGGCGGCGGGCGAGTCGGTCGAGCGGATCGTGCAGCTCAACGCGTGGGAGGAGTCGCAGCACTTCTACACCGCCAAGGAGCTCGCGGCGATCGAGCTGACCGAGGCGATCACCGTACTCACCGACGGCTTCGTCCCCGACGACGTGTACGCGCGCGCCGCCCGCCACTTCGACGAGACCGAGCTCGGCCACCTCATCGCCGCGATCACCGTGATCAACGCCTGGAACCGCTTCGGCGTCACCACGCGTATGGTCCCGGGCCACTACACCCCGGGGATGTACAAGTGACCGCGCGCGGCTGGCAGGTTCCGCAGGAGGTCTATGTGGCACTCGCGGGAGTCAGCGCGGCCGCCAAGAAGGAGCTGGACCCCACGCTCGCGGAGCTGGTCATGGTCCGCGCCTCCCAGCTCAACCACTGCGCCTTCTGCCTGGACATGCACCTCGACCTCGCCCGCAGGCACGGCGAGACCGAGGGACGGCTCGATCTCGTCGCGGCCTGGCAGGAGGCCGGGGACCGCTTCAGCGAGCGTGAGCGCGCGGCCCTCGCCCTCACCGAGGGCATAACGATCCTGACCGAGGGATACGTTCCCGACGATCTGTACCAGCAGGCCGCCAAGTACTTCGACGCGTCCGAACTCGCCCATCTCATCGCCGCGATCATCGCCATCAACAGCTGGAACCGGCTGATGGTGGCCCGCCGCACCGCACCCGGAGAGACCGAATGGCACAGCTGACCCCCGTCGCCGCCTTCCGCGCCCTGCACCACGGGCGCGCCCCGGGCGATCCGCTGATCCTGCCCGGGCCGTGGGACGCCGCCAGCGCCCGCGTCTTCGAGGAGGCGGGCTTCCCCGCACTCGCCACGCCGAGCGCGGGCGTTGCCGCCTCGCTCGGGTACGCGGACGGCGAGACGCCCGGCGACGAGATGTTCGCGGCGGTCACCCGGATCGTGCGGGCCGTGTCCGTACCGGTCTCGGCGGACGTCGAGCGCGGCTACGGCCTGTCCCCCAAGGAGCTCGTGGCCCGGATCCTGGAGACCGGCGCGGTGGGCTGCAACCTGGAGGACTCCGAGTTCGGCGCGCTGGTCGACCCGGCGCGCCACGCCGACTGGCTGGCGGAGGTGCGCGCGGAGGCCGGGGACCGGCTCTTCATCAACGCGCGCGTGGACACGTACATCATGGGCGTCCAGGACCTCGACGCGACCATCGCGCGGGCGCGCGCGTATGTGACGGCGGGCGCGGACGGCGTCTACCCGTACGGGGCGCCCGCCGAGCATCTGCCGAAGATCGCGGCCGCCGTGCCGGCCCCGGTCAACCAGGTCGCCAAGACCGACGGCCCGACCCCGCGCCGCCTGGGCGAACTGGGCGCGGCCCGCGTCACGTTCGGCCCCGGACTCCAGGGCCGGGCGATGAACGCGGTACGGGACATCGCCCAGCAGCTGCGCACCGGCGGCTGACCACACCCGGCCCGGCGCTCAGCGCGGTGTGAACGCGTCGAGCGCCGCGTTCAGGACCGCCGTCAGCGCGGACCCGTCGGCGGTGGGCCCGGAGACCAGGACCGTGTACGGGACCCCGTTCGCGGCGACGAAGGCACGGGCGACGCCCTGGACGCGTACGCCCGTACTGGTCCGGTCGTACGCGTAGACCAGCTCGGCCTCGTCCGCTCTGGTCACCTCGGTCATCCGGCGCAGGCTGATCTGCTGGTACCCGGGGTTCGCGGCAAGGTCGCCCGAGGTGATGCTGAGCGCGTTGTACGGGGTGATGCCCGGTTCCGTCAGGCGGTAGATCTGGAGCAGATCCGCCTGGTCGGGCGAGCGGTACAGCGCGCTGCCGCGCTCCTGCATGCGGGTCCAGCCGTCGTGTACGGCGACGCTCCAGCCGAGGGTGTCGTTCACCAGGTGGTAGCCGCCCGGCACGGGGACGGTGGCCGGGGAGGCGGACGGGCTCTGGGTCGGTTCGCTGGTGGAGCCGTAGGTGCCGGTGTCGGTGGGTTCGGCCGTCGAGCCGTACGTGGGGCCGACCGTGGGCGTATCGCTCGGGGTGCCCGTCGGCGTGTCCGTCGTACCGTCCTGCGGCGCGGACTGCGACGCCGAGGCCGACGAGACCGCGCCGGATCCCGAACCGCCGTCCCTGCCCCACAACATCCAGCCGCCGACCGCGCCGCCCGCGAGCACCACGGCCGCCACGGCCGCGACCACCAGCCGCTGCCGCTGCCTTTGCCGCTGCCGCCAGGCCGGGTCGGCGGGGGCGTAGGGCGAGTACACCGGCTCCCTCGGCAGCTCGTACCCGGCCTGCGTCTCGCCCTCGTACGCATACGAAGGCGACTCGTACGACGGTGTCTCGTGCGGCGGGACCGGCGGGCCGAACGCAGGTGGTGCCGGGGGCGGCGGGGGTACCGGCGCGCCATAGCGGCGGGGCGGGGGTTCGCCCTGCTCCCAGCTCTGTGTCTCGTCGTTCCAGTGGGCGCCGCCACCACCTCGTGCGCTCATGGCTCAGCCGCCCAGGAGCTCGGCGAGCGCGCGGCCGACCGTCGCCGCCGAGGTGAGCAGGCCCGTCAGGCCCTCCGCCTCGGTGAGCGCGCGGCGCAGCCGGGCCAGTCTGCCCGGGCCCGCCGCGCCCGTCGACGCGATCTCCTCCTCGGTGTCGGCCGCCGCCGCGTCCAGCTCCCGGGTGCGGTCGGTGGCGACCGCGCGGGCGAGGTCGGCTCTCAACTCCCGCACCGCGTCCAGCAGTTCGGCCTGTGCCGGATCGGCGGCCGGTACGCCGTGGTGGCTGGTCACCGTGTTGTGGTCGCCGATGGCCATCGCGCCCACCACGCTGCCGATGCTGATGCCCTGCTTGCCGTCCCGCTTGTGCCCGTCATCCCTCGCCACGGCCGCCGCCTCCCGTTCCCGTTCTGGACGTTCTGTTGACCACGGTGTTGCGGTCGCCGATGGCGATGGCGCCCTTCGCGGTCTCAATGAACGTGGCCCCCTCGGCGACGTTCACGATCTTCTGCACGAACTCGTCCGTCTCCCAGCCCGCCTCCTGGAGCGCGAGCCGTACGCCGTTGGCCACCCGGTCCTGAATGGACTTCAGATAGCGGCTGACGTCCATCTCCTGGAAGAGGGAGGCGTCGTTGTCGGAGCCCAGCTCGCGCACCGACCTGACGGGCCCTTCCGGCAGCGCCCGGCCGTAGCCGCCGGTGGCCAGGCGCCACAGCGAGACCGCGCTCCGCCACAGCGCGAGCACCGCGTGCCCGGCGGCGGCCGGGGTGTTCCCCACCGCCCAGGCGGCCTTGCCGAAGCTGTTGTTGTGCCGGTGGCGGTGGGCGGCGAGGTCGGCGTCCTGGAAGAGCCGCTTCACCGGGCGCAGCACATGCGGGGCGACCTCCAGCATCAGCATCCCGCCCTGGGTGTGGACCCGTACGAAGACCGTCGTGACGATCTCCTCGCCCCAGCCGCCGACCCGGATCCGCAGGAAGTGCCGCCGGGTCTCGCCGCCCTCCTCGATGGCGCGCGAGCGGTGCTCCTCGAACTGCCGTGTGGTGTACGGCGCGTCGGCGCGCGACGGCAGGCCGGTCACCGGCAGGAAGACGATCTCGTCGAGCTCCAGGTCGCGCAGCCGGTCGCGGACGGCTGCCGCCAGCTCCGGCGAGCCGTGCGGGGACGGGACGCGCAGCGCCTCCAGGAGCGGGACGACGCGGCGCAGGATCGCGCTGTTGTCGAGCGGTTCGGGCTCGCGGTCGCGGTTCGGGCGCAGTTCGACGGAGAGGGACCACGGCTCGTACGGCTGTCCGGCGCCGCAGAACGGCTGGGTCACGTGGTAGAGCACCAGCGGCGCGTGCTGCTCGGCCCGGATGCGCGCGGCCAGGCGCTGGAAGCGGTGACCGTCCGCCGCCTCGGCCGGGTCGGCCGCGACCTCGGGGAAGCGGGGTCTGGAGAGCTCCTCGGTGAGCGATCTGGCGAACTGGCCACGCTGCATGGCGACGGCCCAGGCGAGCAGGAGCGGCAGCACCAGCGCACACCACGACTGGAGGCGGTCGTCGCCCCCCGGTCCGCTGCCGAACGAGCCGGCCACTCCGGAGAGGTCCACCGAACCGCCTGTCAGCGCGGGCCGGAGCAGCGAGAACAGCGCCCACAGGTAGAGCACCCACCCGATCAGGCGCACGTACCAGCCAGCGATCCTGCGGTACCAGACGGGCCGCTCCTGCGGACCCCGGATCCAGCCCGCCACGGTGAACAGCGCGAACGCCGGCAGATAGAGCAGGATCAGCCACTGGGTGAGCGGCACCGCCACGATCCACAGCAGCACGATCGCGGCCGACCAGCCGAGCTCGATACGCCGGGCGCGCAGCGCGTGGGCGAGCACGCGCGCCGCGTCGATGCCGAGCGAGGGGGCGGCGATGCGCTCCTCGTGGACGTACAGCTCGTCGATGACCGCGTCCCGGAACACCGCGTCCTGATAGGCACCCGCGCACAGCAGCCGGGTGGCCTCGCTGGACCCCGGCGCCTTCGGGTCGATGTCCCCGCGACGGCCGGACGGACCGGGCTGCCGGGGAATGTAGGTCTGCGTCAACGGTCCCCCCGATGAGCGAACTGACCGCGCCCGCAGGCGAGTTGCCTGTGACGAAGGCCACAGCGTAGAGGAGGGTTGACCTCCGTGTCGTACGCCAAAAAGACCACCCCCGGCGGCCTGGTGAGGCTGCCGGGGGTGGTGTTACCGCTGGGGGTGCGGGACTCAAATAAAGCCAAGCTGACGGACCGCGTCGACTCAGATGAGGCCGAGCTCGCGCACCGCGTCGCGCTCTTCCTTGAGCTCCTGCACGGACGCGTCGATGCGGGCGCGCGAGAAGTCGTTGATCTCAAGGCCCTGGACGATCTCGTACTGGCCGTCCTTGACGGTGACCGGGAAGGACGAGATGAGGCCCTCGGGGACGCCGTAGGAGCCGTCCGACGGGATGCCCATCGAGGTCCAGTTGCCCTCGGCGGTGCCGTTGACCCACGTGTGGACGTGGTCGATGGCCGCGTTGGCGGCGGAGGCGGCCGAGGACGCGCCACGGGCCTCGATGATCGCGGCGCCGCGCTTGGCGACGGTCGGGATGAAGTCGTCGGCGAGCCACTGCTCGTCGTTGACCAGCTCGGCCGCGTTCTTGCCGCCGACCGTGGCGTGGAAGATGTCCGGGTACTGGGTGGCCGAGTGGTTGCCCCAGATCGTCAGACGCTGGATGTCCGAGACGGCGGCGCCCGTCTTCTTCGCCAGCTGCGAGATCGCGCGGTTGTGGTCCAGACGGGTCATCGCGGTGAACCGCTCGGCCGGTACGTCCGGGGCCGCGGCCTGCGCGATGAGCGCGTTGGTGTTGGCCGGGTTGCCGACGACGAGGACCTTGATGTCGTCCGCGGCGTTGTCGTTGATCGCCTTGCCCTGCGGCTTGAAGATGCCGCCGTTGGCGGAGAGCAGGTCGCCGCGCTCCATGCCCTTGGTGCGCGGGCGGGCGCCCACGAGGAGGGCCACGTTGGCGCCGTCGAACGCGACGTTCGGGTCGTCGGTGATGTCGATGCCGCGCAGCAGCGGGAAGGCGCAGTCGTCGAGCTCCATGGCGGTGCCCTCGGCGGCCTTCAGGCCCTGCGGGATCTCCAGGAGACGGAGCTTGACCGGCACGTCCGCGCCGAGCAGGTGACCGGAGGCGATACGGAAGAGCAGCGCGTAGCCGATCTGTCCGGCCGCGCCGGTGACGGTGACATTCACGGGAGTGCGGGTCATGGCGATCTCCGTTGAGAACAGCAGGTGGTGGGGGTTGTGCCCCTGGTTCCGGCTATCTCTTCACGTCAAGGTCCCGCTCGGGCCCCGACATGATCCCGAACTGAATCTTGACGTGAAGAGATATCCAGCGGTCAGGCTATCCGACACCGGCCGCCGCCAACCCCCACCCCCCTGTGGGACGCCTCACCCCGTGTTGCGCACGTGTCCCGTACGGCTCACTGGTGAACCGTGCAGCCCTTCTTGCCGGAGACGAGCGTGGCGCACGCCTTGGCCGCCGTCGGGCCGTCGACCGCGAGCATCTTGGTGTACGCCTCCTTGTCGGCGCCCACCGTCCCGCTGCCGCCCGCCGTGGTGGCCGTGCTGATCTGCACCTTGTCGCCGGGCGCGCCCTGCTGGATACGGGCCCAGGCGGCCCCGCAGGTCTGGCTGTAGCGGACCTGGACGAGGGTGGCGCCGACCTTCGCGGACGACACCGTCTTGGCGAACGCACCGCCGCAGCCCATCAGTTCGGGATCCTGGCCGGTGCAGCTGCCCTGGGTGCACTTCACGCCCGCCGGGAGCGACGGCGTGACGGAGGCGCTGGGCGTCGCCGTGGGGGTCGCCGCCGCCTTGTCGTCGCCGGAGCCACCCAGATCGGTGAGCAGGAAGGCCGCCGCGATGACGAGCAGGGCGCCGACGACGCCCGCCGCGAACATGAGCAGCCTGCGCCGCCCGCCCGTGCCGCCGGATCCGCCGGGCCCCTGGTCGGGGCGGCGCAGCGGTATGCCCTTGCCGCGGATCTTGCCCGGGTCGATCAGGGGCGGCGCTCCGAGACCGGCCGACGGGGACGCCGTCGGCAGCGACTCGGCGGGGCGCCGGTCGGGAGCCGCCGGGGCGACCGGGGACGTCTGCGGACCGCCGGGAACCGGGCCGAACTCGCCGAGCGCCGCGCGCGCCTGGGAGATCCGGATCTGCTCCATCGTCATGTCGTGCCGCATCTCGGAGCGGCTCCAGGCGCGCTCCGCGAGCTCCCACATGGTGGTCAGATGGAGGGGGTTGGTGCCGGTCACCTCGGCGAGCGCGACGATCGCCCCCTTGGGCGCGAGCAGCCGCCCGCCCAGATACCGCTCCCACGAGGTCTTGCTGTAGCCGGTGCGGTCGGCGACCGCGGCGAGGCTGAGACCGCTGCGGTCCACGAGTCTGCGCAGCTGACTCGCGAACTCCCGCACCTGCGGGTCCAGTTCCTCCGGCAACGCCTTCCAACGCGGCATGTGCTCCCCCTGTCCCCCCATACGTACCCGATGTACCGCCGAGGCCCGATGCCGCCCCCGCCGCGCCCTTGGCCCCTGTTCCGCCCCCATCCTCCCATCGGCGGGAGATGCCGTCACCTACGCCCTTGTCGCACGTGGGACGGCTGTTGCGGGACGTACACACAGTTGCGGAACGGTCACCTCCGCGCCACAGCCCACCGGCTTCCCTTGTAGTGGGTTGGCGCGTGCATGACGCTTACACCACGGGGACGGACGGCGCCCGTCCTCCCACGGGGGAGAGGACGGGCGCCGTTCTGTTTCACGTCTTTACGCGGGGCACGTACGGGATGTTCAGCGGCGCGTCAGCGCACGGTGAAGCGGACCGCGTCCTCCAGGAACGGGATGTCCAGCCAGGGCCTCGGCTGCGCCACCAGGGCGAGCAGCACGATCAGCGTGCCCAGCACTCCGTATGTGGTGATGTCGGTGAACCGGGACCGGACCGCGAGCATGCCCACCGACGGCAGGATCCAGCGCAGCACCCCGCCCGCGAGCAGCGCAAGGCCGATGATGATCAGGCCGACGCGGAACAGGTCCACCGAGACGAGCAGCAGCCCGAGCCCGACCGACCCGAGCACGGCGAGCAGCGGCCACTGCCGCGCGGGCGCGGGCGAGTCCCCGGACGCCGCCCGCCCACCCCCCTCGGGCCGCGCGGTGTCCCGGGTGATGGAAGGGAACCGCCGGGACGCCTTACGGGGCGGGGGCGCGGCGACGGCGGTGCCGTTCGGCGACGGCTTGGCGCCGTTGAGGGACGGCGTGGTGCCGTTCACCGAGGTCTTGGCGCCGTTGACGGACGGCTTGGCACCGTTCGCGGACGGCGCGGCCCCGTTCGCCGACGCCTTGACCCCGTTCACGGACGGCTCCGTCCCGTTCACCGACGGCTCGGCGCCGTTCGGCGACGGCTCGGGGCCGCTCGTGGTGCTGCTCTTCGGGGGCGGCTGGGCGCCGTTCACCGGCGGGTGGGCGCGGTCGTCCGCGCCGGCGCCGCCGTCCCCCGTACTCGTCTCGGCGTCCATGCCTCGTGCTTCCTTCCGTCCGGCTCGCGGCGGCTCAGCTCGCGGCGGCGTTGCGCTCCGCCGCCTCGACGACGTTGACCAGCAGCTGGGCGCGGGTCATCGGGCCGACGCCCCCCGGGTTCGGGGAGATCCAGCCGGCCACCTCGGTCACGCCGGGGTGCACATCGCCGAGGATCTTGCCGTTCTCGTCGCGGCTGACGCCGACGTCGAGCACGGCCGCACCGGGCTTGACGTCCTCGGGCTTCACGAGGTGCGGCACACCGGCGGCGGCCACGATGATGTCGGCCCGGCGCAGGTGCCACGCCAGGTCGCGGGTACCGGTGTGGCACTGCGTCACCGTCGCGTTCTCCGAGCGGCGGGTCAGCAGCAGCGGCATCGGGCGCCCGATGGTGACGCCACGGCCGATCACCACGACCTCGGCCCCGTTGATCTCCACACCGTGCTTGCGCAGCAGCTGGATGATCCCGTACGGGGTGCACGGCAGCGGGCCCGGCTCGTTGAGCACCAGACGGCCGAGGTTGGTCGGGTGCAGCCCGTCCGCGTCCTTGGCCGGGTCCATCAGCGTCAGGATCCGGTTCTCGTCGATGCCCTTGGGCAGCGGGAGTTGGACGATGTAGCCGGTGCACTCCGGGTCCTCGTTGAGCTCCCGTACGACCGCCTCGATCTCCTCCTGCGTGGCGGTGGCGGGCAGTTCGCGCTGGATGGAGGCGATGCCGACCTCGGCGCAGTCGCGGTGCTTGCCCGCCACGTACTTCTGGCTGGCGGCGTCCTCACCGACCAGCACGGTGCCGAGACCGGGGTGGAACCCCCGCTCCTTGAGGGCCGCCACGCGGACGGCCAGATCGGACTTGATCGCTGCGGCGGTGGCCTTGCCATCGAGAATCTGGGCGGTCATGTTTCCCATTCTTCCAGGGCGACTGATGATCGCCCAAGTTGCACTCGCACAACACATCCAGCATCCGGCTGGACAAACTTATGTCTTGTTTAGAACGATGATCCGAGCAGTACCGCGGGCAGTGCCGGGGGGCGAACCGCTCACGGACCAGCTTTCCTCCGCTCGGGCCGCGACGTCCCCGCACCATCAACGGAGGAACTCCGCCATGAGCTTCGGCGACCCGAACAACCCGTACGGCCAGGCGCCGCCGCCCCCGCAGGCGCCCCCGGCCGGCTACGGCTACCCGGCGGCCCCGCCGCAGCAGCCGTACGGCTACCCGCCGCAGCCCGCGTACCCGGGTTACCCGGGCGGCGCCATGATGCCGCAGCCGCAGATGCCGGGCCTGATGCAGACCGCGCGGGTGTTCCTGTTCATCGTGGCGGCCGTCCAGGCGCTCGCCGGCATCGGCATCCTGTTCGTCGCGGCCGCGGCCAACGACGTGTCCAACAAGTCGGACAGCACCTTCGGCAGCACGCCCTTCGGGGACATAGGGCACGCCGCCGCCGGCATCCTCTTCGTGTTCGCCATCTTCTTCCTCGGCCTGACCGCCCTGTCGATCACGCTCGGCGTACGGCTCTCCAAGGGCGCCCAGGGCGTCCGTATCACGACGATGATCTACGGCATCCTGGGCGCCGTCGTCGGCCTGCTCGCCCTGATCGGCGCCGCGAACAGCCACTCCTCGGGTGCCCTGGTCTGGGCGATCCTGTGGATCACCTTCGGCGGCATCATGGCGGCCGCGATGATGACCCGGGACGGCGCGGCCTGGTTCAACCGCCCGCGTTACTGACCCACTTCGCCCCGGCGAACGAAGGCCGCACCCCGCACAGGGGGTGCGGCCTTCGTTCTGCCCGATGGGTGGTGCCTTTTAGGGGCGCGGGGAACTGCGCGACAAGCCACGCACGGTCCGCACCGGAAAGACGCCACACCCCACTCAGTGGAAGAAGTGCCGCGTACCCGTGAAGTACATCGTCACGCCCGCCTTGGCCGCAGCCTCGACGACCAGCTCGTCCCGCACGGACCCACCCGGCTGAACAACGGCCCGAACGCCCGCGGCGGTCAGAATCTCCAGCCCGTCAGGGAACGGGAAGAACGCGTCCGAGGCAGCGTACGAGCCTCGCGCCCGCTCCTCACCAGCCCGCTCCACCGCAAGCTTCGCGGAGTCGACCCGGTTGACCTGCCCCATCCCGACACCGACGGACGCACCACCCTTCGCGAGCAGAATCGCGTTGGACTTCACAGCCCGGCACGCCTTCCAGGCAAACGCGAGCTCGGCCAACTCCGAAGCGGACAGCGCCGATCCCGTGGCCAGCGTCCAGTTCGAAGGGTCGTCACCGTCGGCCTGGAACATGTCCGTCTGCTGGAGCACGGCGCCGCCGGAGACCGGCTTGAGGTCGCCGGGCTGGTGCGGGGTGCCGTCGACCTTCAGTACGCGGATGTTCTTCTTGCGCGCCAGGACCTCGACCGCGCCGTCCTCGTACGAAGGCGCCGCGATCACCTCGGTGAAGATCTCCGCGACCTGCTCGGCCAGCTCGACCGTCACCGGGCGGTTGACGGCGATGACGCCGCCGAACGCGGAGAGCGGGTCGCAGGCGTGCGCCTTGCGGTGCGCCTCGGCGAGGTCCGTGCCGATCGCGATGCCGCACGGGTTGGCGTGCTTGATGATCGCGACACAGGGCTCGTCGTGGTCGTAGGCGGCGCGACGGGCGGCCTCGGTGTCCACGTAGTTGTTGAAGGACATCTCCTTGCCGTGCAGCTGCTCGGCGTTGGCGATGCCGCCGGGCTGACCGTCGGTGTAGAGGGCCGCAGCCTGGTGCGGGTTCTCGCCGTAGCGCAGGGTCGACTTGCGCTCCCAGGTCCCGCCGAGGAACTGCGGCAGTACGGCGCCGTCCTCGGGCGCGTACACATTGGTCATCCAGGAGGCGACGGCCACGTCGTACGCGGCCGTGTGCTGAAACGCTTCGGCGGCCAGGTGCTTACGGGCGTCGAGGTCGAACCCGCCGTTCTTGACCGCCGCGAGCACGTCCGCGTACCGCTCGGGGCTGGTGACGACGGCCACCGACGGGTGGTTCTTGGCGGCGGCGCGGACCATCGAGGGCCCGCCGATGTCGATCTGCTCGACGCACTCGTCCGGGGAGGCGCCCGAGGCGACGGTCTCCTTGAACGGGTACAGGTTGACCACGACGAGCTGGAACGGCTCGACGCCGAGCTCCGCCAGCTGCTCGCGGTGCGAGTCCAGGCGCAGATCGGCGAGGATCCCGGCGTGCACGCGCGGGTGCAGCGTCTTGACCCGGCCGTCCAGGCACTCGGGGAAGCCGGTCAGCTCCTCGACCTTGGTGACGGGCACCCCGGCGGCCGCGATGCGCCCGGCCGTCGACCCGGTGGAGACGAGCTCGACACCGGCCTCGTGCAGCCCGCGTGCCAGGTCCTCCAGCCCGCTCTTGTCGTAGACGCTGATCAGCGCGCGACGGATCTCCCGCTTGCTACTCACGGCAACAGAACCTTTCGTCCCTCAATGCGATAGCCGTCGCGGGCCAGCCGCCCCACGACGTCGACGAGCAGCGTTCGCTCGACTTCCTTGATGCGCTCGTGGAGCGCGTCCTCCGTGTCGTCCGGCCGGACCTCGACCACGCCCTGGGCGATGATCGGGCCGGTGTCGACGCCGTCGTCGACGAAGTGGACGGTGCATCCGGTCACCTTGGCGCCGTACGCGAGCGCGTCACGGACGCCGTGGGCGCCGGGAAAACTGGGCAGCAGGGCGGGGTGCGTGTTGACCACCCGCCCGCCGAACCGGGCGAGGAACTCCTTGCCCACGATCTTCATGAACCCCGCCGAGACGACGAGGTCGGGCTCGTACGCGGCGGTGGCCTCGGTGAGCGCGCGGTCCCAGGCGTAGCGGGTGGGATGGTCCTTCACCCGGCAGACGAAGGTGGCGAGCCCGGCGCGCTCGGCCCGCTCCAGACCGGCGATGTTGTCGCGGTCGGCGCCCACGGCCACGATCCGCGCGCCGTAGCCGTCCGGATCGGCCTCGATGGCGTCGAGGAGGGCCTGCAGATTCGTACCGGACCCGGAGACCAGCACGACAAGGCGGGCCGGAGCGGCGGAAGGGGGCGGGGAGGCCACGGCTGGGCCCTTTCTCGCGGTGCGGGGTGCAGCGTGCTGATGCGTGGGTGGAGCTCGGTGGTGCGGGGTGGGGTGGGCGGTGCGGGTGCGCGGCCCACCTTTGTATGGTCGTACGAACGAGTCGCACCCCTCGATACGGGGAACCCTACGAATGCGCCGACCGTCAGCAACGATACCGGCACACCGAACCGCCCCCACGGGACGGGGGCAGGCCCGGCAGGTAGCGTCTGGGGAGGCGCCGTCCCAGGACGGCACCGCGACGACGACAAGAGCAGTACGTGACGAGCAGAACGTGCTCGGCGAATGCTCGACGAATGCGACCCCCTGGCCCGGGGTCCGAGGGGAAGACGTTCACCAGATGCCGGACCGACGCGACCAGCCGTTCGCAGAACGCCAGTCCCCCGCGACGACGGATTCGACGGACCCGAGCCAGTCGGGAGACGAGAAGCCGCGCGGCGGGACATCCGGGGACGCGCCCGCCGACGACAATCCGTTCGCGCCGCCGCCGGAGGGGCGCCCGGACCAGCCCTGGCGCCCGCGCCACCCGTCGGGATCGTCGCCGCAGGGCGACTCGCCGTGGGGGCCCGGGACGCCGCCGCAGGGCTCCTCGCAGTGGGGCAGCCAGTGGAGCAGCCGTCAGCCGGGCCCCGGCAAGGGCGGCTTCGGCAACCGTCCCGACGACCCGGAGCGCGGCCCCGGCCAGAAGCCCCCGCAGGGGCAGGTCCCGCGCTGGGACCCGACCGACGTGTACCAGCGGCGGGCGCGTTACGCGCTGCTCGCGGGCATGTGGGCGTTCTTCTTCGCCCTGTTCGACATGATGGAGATCTCGCTGCTGCTCGGCTCGCTGGCGCTGTACTGGGCGATCAGCTCGCTGCGGGCGAAGCCCAAGGCGCCGGAGAACGCGGCGACGGCTGCCCGGGCGGGGTCGGCCGCGACCCCGCCGCCCCCGGCGCCCCCTGGGCCGCCTGCCAAGCCGCAGACGACTGCCGCCGTGACGGGGCTGGTGACTGCGGTTCTGTCGCTGTCCATCGTGGCGGCGACGTTCACGATGCAGATCGTGTACCGGGACTACTACACGTGCGTGGACGACGCCCTGACCAAGACCGGGTCGCTGTCCTGCAATGACCTGCTGCCCAAGCCGTTGCGGCCGGTGTTCGGGGTGAAGGAGTAGCCCCGAGCCGGGTGGGGTGTGGTGTTTTCGGCTGCGGACCGTGGGGGCTGGTCGCGCAGTTCCCCGCGCCCCTAAACGTGCGGGGGAACGTAGCTCACTGCCACTAAGCCGCTTAGCCGGAGGCCGGGGGTTCGCCCTCGGCCTCCGGCTCTGTTTCAGCCTCGGGCTCTGTTTCGGGCTCCGGCTCTGTTTCGGGCTCCGGCTCGATCTCAGGCTCGGCCTCTGACGCCACCTCCACCTCAGCCTCGGGCTCGGGCTCAGCCTCGGGCTCAGAAACCGGTTCCGGCACCACCGGCGCCGCCGCGATCTCCGGCATCAAGCCCCCCGAGGCCTCCCTCAGTGCCGCCCAGCGGGCCTCCCGCGCGCCCGTGTCGTGCCACGTGCCCACCGGTAGGAAGTCGTACGGCACTACGTCCTCGTCGACCACAGCCTCCGCCTCCGGCTTGCGGCGACGCCAGGTGAGGCGCGAACGCCAATCCCGTACCGGCGACGCGTCCGGCACCACCCCCCGCAGCCACCACCACCGCAGCATCAGCGCCAACGGCACGCCCACCGCCGTCCCCCACAGCAGTGCCGCCCCGCCCGTGCGCCACCACACCGGGCCCAGGGCCGCCAGGCGCTGGGTGCCCAGGGGGCCGCCCGACAGCGCGGCCAGTACCGCCATCGCGGCCCCGCACACCGCCGCCCCGTACACCGTCACCAGCGCCGTCCGCCGCTTTCCCCACGCCTCCTCGCCCGTCGCCGCCCGGGCCGTCCACCAGCCGACCACCGCCCCGGCCAGCACGGGAAGCGCCAGCACCGACCAGGTCAGCCAGTTCCCCCGGGCCTCCTGGGGCACCGCGCTCAGCAGCGGGAAGTGCGGCACCGCCGGTGTCCCGGCGATCCCGAGCGGCGTCGCCACCGCGCCCGTGCCGAGCAGGAACCCGGGCCCGAGCCCGTACGCCGCCCCCCACACCGCCGCGTTCGGCAGCAGCGCCAGCGCGACGAGCAGCACCGCGAGCCGCCCCGACCAGTCCCCCGCCAGCCGTACGAACGTGTCCTGGGCCGCGCCCACATGCCACGCGAGCGCCGTCCCGGCGAGCAGCGCCCCGCCCGCGAGCAGCACCCCGGCCCCCGCGCCCCCGGCCCGTACGGCCGTACTCGTACGACGGTCCGCGGCCACCTCGCGTACGACATCGGGCACCCACGTGGGCAGCGGGCCGCGCGGGCGGCCGCACGCCGTCCAGAATCCGGCGGCCGCCGCGCCCGTGGCCACGAGCAGGAGGTGCAGTACGGCGCTGAGGGGCGCGGCGGGCAGCGGGCCGCCGGACGCGTATACGGCCGCAGCCCCGCCCACCAGCAGATATCCGCAGGTCACCGCCGCGAACGCACCCCACGCGTGGGCCGCGCCCGGTCGGTGGTCGACGGCCTCGTCGTCGTCCTCGTACGCGAACTCCTCCTCGTACGACAGCGCGTCCCGCGCCGCCCGGTGCACCAGGCACACCGGAAGCCACATCAGCAGCAGCGGCACCACGCCTACCGGAGCGGGCACGCCGCTGAGGGTGTCGGGGCGGACCAGGAGGGTTCCATGGGCGAGCAGCCACAGCCCGGCGGCCGCGCGCAGCGCGCCACCCGGGCCGCTGTCGGGGTACGGCGAGCTGATCCACACCACCGTCACCAGCACGGCGAGCGCGCCGAGTCCGAGCCCGGCCGCCATCGCCCCGCGTACGAGGCAGGTGGCGAACACGGACGAGCGGCCCCGGGCCGCCGGCAACGTCAGGCCGCGATCGGTCACTTGTGTCACGGCCGCCATGCTCCCAACGACACGCGCTTTCTTCGCGTAACGGGAAAATGCCGCCGTGTCGCTCAATATACGTTTATGCGCTTTTCTGCCCGGGCAAGGCTGCGGGCGATACGTACGGCCGCCCCGGCGGCCTTCGCGGGGAGTCCTGGGAGCCCTTCATGACAGAGGAACAGTCCGCCGAGGCGAAGCCTGTCGAGGCGCAGGCCGTTGAGGCTCAGGCTGTCGACGTCCAGGCCGTCGAGGTGCCGCCTGCCGAGGCGCCGCGCGTCACTCCCGTCGAAGCCTTCGACGCCCTGTACGCCGCCGCCGCGACCCCTCTCGTCCAGCAGGCGTATCTGCTCACCGGGCGGACGCGGCTGGCGCGCGCGTCGGTGGAGCACGCCTTCCGCCTCGCCTGGCAGCGCTGGCCCGAGGTCGCCACCGACGCCGACCCGGTGGGGTGGGTGCGCGCGGCGGCGCACGAGCACGCGATCTCCCCCTGGCACCGGTTCCGCCGCGCGTACAAGCACCCCGACCATCCTCCGGCCGACCCCGAGCAGCGCGTGCTGCTCACCGCGCTGCTCGCCCTGCCGCCCTCGTACCGCCGGACGATCCTGCTCTACGACGGCCTGGGCCTGGATCTGCCGGAGACCGCCGCCGAGACCGAGGCGAGCACCCCGGCCGCCGCGAGCCGGGTGATCAACGCCCGGGAGGCGGTCGCGTTTCGGGTGCCGGAGCTGGCCGCGGCCATGAGCGAGGAGGCGCGATCGGCGCTGCTGCGCGAGCGCATCGGCGAGCTCGCCCTCACCGGGCCGCGCGCGGCGCCCCGGCTGCCCGGCCCCGGACGCCTGCGCACCAAGGGCGAGCGCGGCAACCGCCTGCGCACCCGCGCCGCCTTCACCCTCACCGCCGTCGTGGTCGGCGCGACCGCCTTCACCCTGAGCACCGCGCCGACCCGCTACATCGCGCCGGTCTCCCCGAGCCAGCGCGTCGGCGGCGTACCGCTCTACAGCGGTCCGCAGCGGCTCAGCGCGGAGAACACCGAGCTCCACCACAAGCTCCTCGACGAGCCCGCCCACGGCCCGGAACGCCTCGTTCCGGACTTCCGCTGAGGCGTTCCCGGCGTACAGCAAAGCGCGTGGGCCCGCGCCCCCTGTTCAGGGGCGCGGGCCCACGCGCTTACAGCTCTACGTACCCGAAGGTCAGCCCGCGAGGATCTCGCGCGCCAGCTTGGCCGTCTCGGTCGGCGTCTTGCCGACCTTGACGCCCGCGGCCTCCAGGGCCTCCTTCTTGGCCTGGGCCGTGCCGGAGGAGCCGGAGACGATGGCGCCGGCGTGGCCCATGGTCTTGCCCTCGGGCGCGGTGAAGCCCGCCACGTAGCCGACGACCGGCTTCGTCACGTTGGCCTTGATGAAGTCGGCCGCGCGCTCCTCGGCGTCGCCGCCGATCTCACCGATCATGACGATCAGGTCGGTGTCGGGGTCGGCCTCGAACGCGGCGAGCGCGTCGATGTGCGTGGTGCCGATGACCGGGTCGCCACCGATGCCGACGGCGGACGAGAAGCCGATGTCACGGAGCTCGTACATCATCTGGTACGTCAGCGTGCCGGACTTCGAGACCAAGCCGATACGGCCCGGCTTGGTGATGTCGCCCGGGATGATGCCGGCGTTGGACTGGCCCGGCGTGATCAGACCGGGGCAGTTCGGGCCGATGATGCGGGTCTTGTTGCCCTTGGCCTTCGCGTACGCCCAGAAGGCGGCGGAGTCGTGCACCGCGATGCCCTCGGTGATGACGACGGCGAGCGGGATCTCGGCGTCGATCGCCTCGACCACGGCGGCCTTGGCGAACGCCGGCGGCACGAAGAGGACGGACACGTTGGCGCCGGTCTTCTCCATCGCCTCGGCGACCGAGCCGAAGACCGGGATCTCGTGACCGTCGATGTCGACGGACGTGCCGGCCTTGCGCGGGTTGACACCGCCGACGATGTTGCTGCCGTCGGCGAGCATGAGCTTGGTGTGCTTCATGCCCGTGGCACCGGTCATGCCCTGGACGATGACCTTGCTGTCCTTGTTGAGGAAGATAGCCATGGCTCTGGTTTCCCTCGTCCCTTACTTCGCAGCCGCGAGCTCGGCGGCCTTGTCGGCCGCGCCGTCCATGGTGTCCACGCGCTGGACCAGCGGGTGGTTCGCGTCCGACAGGATCTTGCGACCCAGCTCCGCGTTGTTGCCGTCGAGACGCACGACCAGCGGCTTGGTGACCTCTTCGCCCTTGTCGGCGAGGAGCTGCAGCGCCTGGACGATGCCGTTGGCGACCTCGTCGCAGGCGGTGATGCCACCGAAGACGTTGACGAACACGGACTTGACGTCCGCGTCGCCGAGGATGATCTCCAGGCCGTTCGCCATCACCTGGGCGGACGCGCCGCCACCGATGTCGAGGAAGTTGGCCGGCTTCACGCCGCCGTGGTTCTCACCGGCGTACGCGACGACGTCCAGGGTGCTCATGACGAGACCCGCGCCGTTGCCGATGATGCCGACCTCGCCGTCGAGCTTGACGTAGTTGAGGCCCTTGGCCTTGGCGGCGGCCTCAAGGGGGTTGGCCGCGGCCTTGTCCTCGAGCGCCTCGTGCTCCGGCTGACGGAACTCGGCGTTCTCGTCGAGCGAGACCTTGCCGTCCAGGGCCAGGATGCGGCCGTCCTTGGTCTTCACCAGCGGGTTGACCTCGACGAGGAGCGCGTCCTCGGCGACGAAGGTCTTCCACAGCGTGACCATCGCCTCGGCGACGCCCTCGGCCACCTCGGCCGGGAACTTCGCCTGGGCCACGATCTCGCGGGCCTTCTCGATGTTCACGCCTTCGACGGCGTTGACCGGGACCTTCGCGAGGGCCTCGGGGGTCTTCTCCGCGACCTCCTCGATGTCCATGCCGCCCTGCACCGAGGCCATGGCCAGGAAGGTGCGGTTGGTGCGGTCGAGGAGGTACGAGACGTAGTACTCCGCCTCGATCTCCGGGGACAGCTCGGCGATCATCACCTTGTGGACCGTGTGGCCCTTGATGTCCATGCCGAGGATGTCCGTCGCACGGGCGACGGCCTCGTCGGGGTTCGCCGCCAGCTTCACGCCGCCGGCCTTGCCTCGGCCACCGACCTTCACCTGTGCCTTGACGACCGACTTGCCGCCCAGTCGCTCGGTGGCCTCGCGCGCCGCCTCAGGCGTGTCGATGACTTCACCGGCCAGCACCGGTACACCGTGCTTGGCGAAGAGGTCCCTCGCCTGGTACTCGAACAGGTCCACGCGCGTCCGTCCCTTTTCAGTGGTCTCGCGGTTCGTTTTCTGCGTGGGCGTGCCGCGAAGGGCAACGTGACGGCGCTGTCACTGAGGGAGGCGTACACGGTGACCGGGTACGCGGCATGTCCGTCTCGCAGGTTATCCCCGCAGGACCGACCTCCCTAAATCGCAGATCACACCTGAGCGGTGATACCTGTCACAGATCACCTGCTCACAGCGTGTCAGGTATCGGCAGCGGGCGCTTCTCGACAGCCGCCGCCATGATCGTCGGGAACAAGTCGGGGGTGCAGGCGAAGGCGGGGGCGCCGAGCGCCGACAGGGCCGCCGCGTGCTCGTGGTCGTACGCCGGAGTTCCCTCGTCGGACAGGGCGAGCAGCGCCACGAACTGCACTCCGGACGCCTTCATCGCCGCCACCCGCTTCAGCATCTCGTCCCGGATCCCGCCCTCGTAAAGATCACTGATCAGTACGACGACGGTGTCGGCAGGACGGGTGATCTGCGACTGGCAGTAGGCGAGGGCGCGGTTGATGTCGGTGCCGCCGCCGAGCTGGGTGCCGAACAGGACGTCCACCGGGTCGTCGAGCTGGTCGGTGAGGTCGACGACGGCCGTGTCGAAGACGACGAGCCGGGTGGCGATCGAGCGCATGGAGGCGAGGACCGCGCCGAAGACCGAGGCGTAGACGACCGAGGCGGCCATCGAGCCGGACTGGTCGATGCAGAGCACCACGTCCTTCTTCACTGACTGCGCGGCCCGCCCGTAGCCGATGAGCCGGTCGGGGACGACCGTGTCGTACTCCGGGAGGTAGTTCTTGAGGTTCGCCCGGATCGTGCGGTCCCAGTCGATGTCCCGGTGGCGGGGCCGGCTGATCCTCGCCGAACGGTCCAGCGCCCCCGTGAGCGTCGCCT
The DNA here is from genome assembly GCF_014596475.1 of Streptomyces sp. CBMA152. Taxonomy (GTDB): domain Bacteria; phylum Actinomycetota; class Actinomycetes; order Streptomycetales; family Streptomycetaceae; genus Streptomyces. The sequence continues at coordinate 429,522 of NZ_MECJ01000028.1, forward strand.
TCGTGCGGGTCGCGAGGCGCTTCTCCAGGTCCTCGACGACCTTGCGGACGACCGCGCGGGCGGTCTCCTTGGTGGTCTCCGGCATCGCCTTGTTGAGCGAGAGCAGCGTCCCGACGAGGTGCACGTCCGCCTCGACGGCCTCCAGCATCTCCGGCTCCAGGAGCAGCGCGGACAGCCCGAGCCGGTCGATGGCGTCGCGCTGCATGACCTGGACGACCGAGGTGGGGAAGTACGTACGGATGTCGCCGAGCCAGCGGGCGACGCTCGGCGCGGAGGCGCCCAGGCCCGCGCCCCGGTCCCGCGCCTTGTTCCCCGGCGCGCTGCCGTAGAGCGCGGAGAGGGCGCCGTCCATGGCGGCGTCGCGTCCGGCGAGCGCGCAGCCGGTGCCGTCGGCGCCCTGCTCGCCGCCGAGGACCATCCGCCAGCGGCGGAGCCGTTCGTCGGGCTGTGCTGCGGCATCTGTCGCGTTCGCGTTCAATTCCCCACCCCCGCAAGGTTGTTGCCGTCCTGCCGGTCGAGCAGCAGTCGCAGCAGTGGCTCCATCGCGTCGGCCCGCTCCTCGTCGAGCGCGGCGCCGAAGCCGGGCGCGCCGCTTCCGGACGGAGCCGGACCGCCGGTGCCCGGACCGCGCCGGACGAGCTCGCCCAGCGTGCGGCGCACACCCGGTTCGTACGCCGAGAACGTGCGCCGCAGCAGCGGCAGTACGTCGGTGAACGCGTCGGCCGGGACCCCCGTCAGCCAGGTGTCGACCAGGGCGAGCAGCCGCTCGTCGTGGACCAGGAGCATGCCGCCGCCGGACGCGCCGCCGACGAACCCCTCTATCCAGGCCGCCGCGTCGCCGGGCGGTGTGCCCACCGACAGGGCGAGGCCCATGTATCGCTCGGCCTCACTCGCGTCGAGCCGCCCGTCGTCGAGGAGCAGCCGGACGGCCCGGCCCCGGATCTCGCCAGGGACGGAGTCCCGCCCGGCGAGCTTGGCGAGGACCCCGGCCCAGCGGTCGCGCAGGGTCGTGGAGCCCTCGGGCGCGTCCGGGAGCAGGGACATCGCCGCGTGGACGCCGTCGACACGGCGGCGCATCGCGGTGGCCCCGTCGGCGTCCAGGCCCGTGCACGCGGGCGGCAGGCCGACGCAGATCCGCTCGGCGAGCCCGGTCGCGACCTCCGCGAGCGCCGCCGTCCGCGTCCCCCGCACATCCCCGTACCGCAGGGTGCGGGCCAGGGCGGGCAGGGCCTCGGCGAGATGGGCGACGTCCGTGTCGAGCGCGGCCCGGTCGGCGAGCGCGCGCATCAACACCGGGAGCGCGTCGGAGAGTTCGGCCAGCAGGCACCGCTCGGCGAGCGCGGTGATCTCACCGAGGACGGTCGCCTCGGCGGCGTCCGCCTCGGCCCGTGCGGTGGCGGCGGCCTCGACGGTCGTGCCCCACACCCCCGCCTCGGCGACCCGTACCGAGAGCTCCGGCTCCCAGCGCAGCCGCCAGCCCTCGCGGAAGGTGCCGGTGCTGCCCCGGCCGTCGGCCCGCTCGCCCCAGTCGACGCCGAGCAGCCGCAGCCGGTGCAGCAGACGGCTGCGCGCAGCGTCCGTCTCCTTGCGCAGATCGAGGTCCAACTCCCGTTCCAGCGCCTCCGGTTTGAGCCGCAGGGTGCGCTGGGCGCGGGTGAGGTCGCGCTGGAGCGGCACGGCCGGGGCCGCGTCCGGGACCTCGCCGAGCACATCGCCGACGACGAGCCGGTCCTGGATCAGGGCGAGCGGGACGTCGGAGCCCTCGCACATCACCGCCCGCACCGCGTCGGTCGTCTCGGCGAGACCCGGCAGCGGGCGCCCGCGCATCGCGGCGAGCGTCCCGGCGAGCCGGACCGCCTCGATGACGTGCGCGGACGACACCTGCCGGTCCTCCTCGCGGAGCAGCCCGGCGACCTTGGTCATCCACCGCTCGACGGGCCGGTCCCGGGCCGCGAACAGATGCCCGTACCAACCGGGCGAGTCGATGCCCGCGCCGTAACCGCTGCGCCGGGCGAGACGCCGGTGCGTCCAGGGCACCCAGGTCAGCTCGGTCTTCGCCTTCGGGAGCCCCTTGAGCAGGGCCCGGTCGGCGCCGACCGCGACCTTGGCGGCGAGTGCGGGCACATGCCAGGCACCGCAGACCACGGCGACCTCGTCCCCGAACTCCCGCCGGGCAGCGCGCAGTTGCTGCCGCATGTACGCCTCGCGGACCAGGTCGCGCGCGTGCCCGCCGTCGCCGTACGCCTCGCGCAGCGCGGTCATCGCCTCACCGAGGACGACGAAGGGGCTGTACGGGTCGTACGAGTCGGATGTGCCAGGCAGGTCGGGTGAGTTGTGCGGGTCGGGGGTGTGCTGCCGGGTGCCGTCGGGGTGGCGGTGCTCGACGACGTCCTCCCACCAGCGCTCCGGGTCGTCGTATCCGGCGGTCTCGGCGAGCAGGCCGATGGGGTCGATCCGCAGCCCGTCCCCTTCCTTGTCTCCGTCCGGCCGCTCCCCCTCCGACTCCGGCTCCGGTTCCGCCGCCAGCGAATGGGCCGCCGGAAGGTCGATGAAGCGGACCTCGGCGCCCGCGTCCAGGGCCCAGCGCAGCGCCACCCACTCCGGCGAGAACTCGGCCATCGGCCAGAACGACGCCCGGCGCGGGTCGTCCACCACATGGGCGAGCAGCGCGACCGGGGGCCGCATGTCCGGGTCGGCGGCGAGCGCAAGCAGGGCGTCGGCCTCGGGCGGACCCTCGATCAGTACGGCCCGGGGCCGCGCGGTGTCCAGCACGGCCCGCACCGCCCGCGCCGACCCGGGACCGTGGTGCCGCACCCCGAGCAGCCAAGGCCCTGCGGGCGCATCCGGCCCGGTGGAGGTCGTCACGCCGACACCTCGCGGCAGGCCCGGTAGAAGTCCTTCCAGCCGTCGCGCTCGCGGACCACCGTCTCCAGGTACTCCTGCCAGATGACGCGGTCCGCCGCCGGGTCGCGGACGACCGCGCCCAGGATGCCCGCCGCCACGTCGCCGGAGCGCAGCACGCCGTCGCCGAAGTGCGCGGCAAGGGCCAGGCCGCCCGTCACCACCGAGATCGCCTCGGCTGTGGAGAGCGTCCCCGAAGGGGACTTGACCTTGGTGCGGCCGTCTCCGGTGACCCCGTCCCGCAGCTCCCGGAAGACCGTGACGACCCGGCGGATCTCGTCCATGCCCTCGGGCGCGGCGGGCAGGTCGAGGGAGCGGCCGAGCTGGTCGACGCGACGCGAGACGATGTCGACCTCCTCGTCGGTGGTCGCGGGCAGCGGCAGCACCACCGTGTTGAACCGCCGCCGCAGCGCGCTGGACAGCTCGTTCACCCCCCGGTCGCGGTCGTTGGCGGTCGCGATGAGGTTGAAGCCGCGTACGGCCTGGGTCTCCTCGCCCAACTCCGGGATGGGCAGGGTCTTTTCCGACAGGATCGTGATCAGCGTGTCCTGTACGTCGGCGGGGATACGGGTCAGCTCCTCGACCCGGGCCGTCATCCCCTCGGCCATGGCCCGCATGACCGGGCTGGGCACCAGCGCGTCGCGGCTCGGGCCGTGCGCGAGCAGTTGCGCGTAGTTCCAGCCGTACCGGATCGCCTCCTCCGGCGTGCCGGCCGTGCCCTGCACCAGCAGCGTGGAGTCACCGCTGACGGCGGCGGCCAGATGCTCGGACACCCACGTCTTGGCCGTGCCGGGGACGCCGAGCAGCAGCAGCGCCCGGTCGGTGGCGAGCGTGGTCACGGCCACCTCGACGATGCGGCGCGGGCCCACGTACTTCGGCGTGATCACCGTGCCGTCGGGCAGCGTGCCGCCGAGCAGATACGTCGCGACCGCCCACGGCGAGAGCCGCCAGCGGGCGGGCCTGGGCCGGTCGTCGGCGGCGGCCAGCGCGGTGAGTTCATGTGCGAAGGCGTGCTCGGCGTGCGGCCGCAGGGCCTGCGCGGCAGCGGTTGTGGACGTGGTCATGGATCCCCCTCCAGATCAGTCGACCCGATGTGGTTTCCACGGTGCACCACGCCACTGACAATCGACCTGGCGGCAGGGGAAAGTGCAGGTCAGGGCGATTGTCAGTGGGGGCATCTACCTTCGAGAACATGAATCAGCAGGGGGTGCGCTGGACGGCGGAACAGGTGCTGGCTCTGGCTCCTGACGATCCGTCACGAAAGGCGGGAAGCAGACTCGGCACGGCCGGACCGTGGTCGCAGAGCGGCTGTGCCAACTCAAGCGTGTGGGGCCTGTGCAAGGGCAGCGGCAGCAGGCCCTACCAGACGGTGATCGACACGGGCGGCCCCGGCACGGGCGGCCTCGGATACAAGTGCAGCTGCCCGAGCCGGAAGTTCCCGTGCAAGCACGCGCTGGGGCTGCTGCTGCTCTGGGCGGCGGACGAGTCGGCGGTGCCGGACGGCGGGACGCCGCCCGACTGGGCCGCGCAGTGGCTGGACGACCGGCGCGCGCGGGCGGAGAAGAAGGGGAGCGAGGCGGCGGGACCTGCGGCCGAGCGGACCGCCGACCCGGAGGCGGCCCGGCGCCGCGCCGAGCGACGGGCCGAGCGGGTCACGGCCGGGGCGACGGAGCTGGAGCAGCGCCTTGAGGACCTGCTGCGCGGAGGTATCGCGGCGGCGGAACGGCCGGGGTACGGGCTGTGGGAGGAGACGGCGGCCCGCATGGTCGACGCCCAGGCGCCCGGACTGGCAGGCAGGGTAAGGGAGTTGGGCGCGATACCGGGCTCGGGGCCCGGCTGGCCGGTGCGGCTCCTGGAGGAGTGCGCGCTGCTGCATCTGCTCGACCGGGCCTGGCTCGCCCGGGAGCGGCTGCCGGAGCCCCTGGCCGCGACGGTCCGCGCGCGGGTCGGGGTACCCACGCCGCCGGAGGGGCCGCCGGTGCGGGACACCTGGCAGGTCCTCGCCCAGTACGACACGGCCGACACCAAGCTGACCACGCGTCGGATATGGCTGTACGGGCGGGATTCGGGCCGCTCGGCGCTTCTGCTCGACTTCGGCGCGGCGGGCCGGGCGCCCGAGCTCGCCCTGCCGGTCGGCCTCGCGATCGACGCCGAGCTCACGCCGTACCCGGGCGGCGGGCAGCTGCGGGCCGCCCTCGGCGAGCGGTACGGGGCGCCGCTCCCGGCCCCGGGCCCGCCGCCCGGCGGCTCGACGACCGAGGCACTTGAGCGGTACGGGCGGACGCTGCGGGACGACCCGTGGTTGGACGCCTGTCCGGTGACGCTGAGCGGGGTCATACCGGTGCCGCCCGGGGAGACCGGCGGCGATGGCTGGCAACTGGCCGACACCGACGGTGAGTTGGCGCTGCCCATGGCCCCGGGCGCGGCCACCCGTACGGGCCTGTGGCGGCTCGTCGCGCTCTCCGGCGGCGGCCCGGTGACGGTCTTCGGCGAGTGCGGCCACCGGGGGTTCGCCCCGCTGGCGGCGTGGCAGCCGGGGTCGCCGGAAACGGTGTCGCTGCTCTGACAGGGAGCGCCGAAGTTCGTAACCGCGTACGTGAGGAAGGAAGGGGGAGGTCGCGTGCCTGTGTCCGCATCCGTGAAGGAGGTCGCGTCCGTGGAGGGAAGCGAGACCACCGGGGGCGGCTCCTGGGAGGAGTTGGTCACCGCCGCGCTGCTCGGGACCGAGCGGCGGCCCGCCGCCGGGGAGCCCGCCGCGCTGCTCGACGACGCCGCGCGGCGGACCGTCCGGCGCAGAGCGGGCCTGGTGCCCGCGCCCGCCGCCGTACGGCCCGAGAAGGCGCCGGACGATGAGCGACCGCACCTGCCGCAGGCCGCGCGGCGTCGGCTCGGGCAGTTGCTGGCGGACCGTTCGGCGGCGGCCCACTCGTCGGGGCGGCGGGGGGCCGCGCCCGATCTCGCGGAGCTGCTGCCGCAGTGGCTGAGCGCGGCGGGCGAGCGGGGGTTCCGGACGCCGCCCGAGCTGCTGCCCGCGTTGCTCGACGCGGCCCGGGCGCGTACGGATCTGCGGCCGCAGGCGCTGGCGTTCGCCGGGTCGCGGGGGCTGTGGCTGGCCCGGCTGAACCCGGAGTGGCGGTTCGCGCTGCGCGGCGGTACGGGCACGGCGGCCCTGCCCGACGTCTCGGATCCGGAGGCGGTGCGGCGGCTGTGGGACGAGGGGCTGTTCGCCGAGCGGGTGGCGCTGCTCACGGCGGTACGGGCGTACGAGCCCGGGGCCGCACGGCAGTTGCTCGCCACGACGTGGGTGGCCGAACGCGCCGAGGACCGGCTGATGTTCGTCGACTCACTGCGCACGGGGCTGTCGGACGCGGACGAGCCGTTCCTGGAACAGGCGCTGTCCGACCGCAGCCGTAACGTCCGGGCCACCGCCGCCGAGCTGCTGTCGGCGCTGCCCGCGTCCGCGCTGGCCGGGCGGATGGCGGCGCGGGCGGCGTCCTGCGTCGGGCTCGACCGCTCGGGGGACAGGGACGGGGCGCGCATCGTGGTGGAGGCACCGCACGAGTGCGACGCGGCGATGCAGCGCGACGGGGTGGTGCCGAAGCCGCCGGCCGGGCGGGGTGAACGGTCATGGTGGCTGGGCCAGTTGGTGGAGGCGGCACCCCTGGGCGGCTGGTCCGGCCGGCTCGGCGGGCGCACCGCGCGCGAGATCGTGGCGCTGCCCGTCGCCGACGACTGGGGGGACGAGCTGCACGCGGCGTGGTGCCGGGCGACGGTGCGGCAGCGGAACGCCGAGTGGTCGCGGGCCCTGCTCGGCGCGCCGTCCGCGCCGCCGGGCGGGGACGGTGGGACGGTGTCGCTGGCCGAGCGGGCCAAGCTGCTGTCGACGCTGCCGGAGTCGGAACGGGCCTCGTGGGTGGCCGTGTTCATAGCCGCGCACGGCTTGTCGGAGGCGTTCCAGCTGCTGGGGGTGTGTCTGGTGCCGTGGTCCACCGCGCTCGGGCGTGCGGTGGTGGACGCGCTGGAGATCGCGCGGGACGCGGGGAGCTATCCGTGGAGCTTCAGCGGGGTGATGGGGCTCGCGGAGCGGTGCCTGGATCCGGGCGAGGCGGTGCGTCTCGACGCGCTCACCGCGATACCTCCGGAGGAGGAGGGGGCGTCTCCCGGGGCGGGCGGGTACTGGGCGGAGGCGTTTCAGCGGCTGGTGGGGACGTTGCGGTTGCGCGCGGCGATGCTGGCGGAGTTGGTTCCCCCACCCCGCCCGTTCCCTTAACCCTCCGGGGGTGGATGGGGGTGGAGGTGGGTTTCCCGGGGGCTACGCCCCCGGACCCCGCTGGGGGTGGGGGGGTAAGCGGGGCTTCGCCCCTGCACCCCGCTTCGGCTGCGGATCGTGCTGGGTTGCTCGCGCAGTTCCCCGCGCCCCTAGGAGGGCCCGAAGGGCCCAATAAGGGGCGCGGGGAACTGCGCGACAAGCCCCCACCGGTGGTCAGTCAAAGAACCCGGCCGCCCGCCCAGGGCCTTCGGGAAGGGGCGGGGTGGGGGCGAAACCGCCGCCTACGACGTCGTCGCCTCGCGGACGTTCGCGTTGACCCAGTCCACGATCGACGTCGTCGTCGCGCCGGGGGTGAAGATCTCGGCGACGCCGAGGGACTTCAGGGGGGCGATGTCGGCCTCCGGGATGATGCCGCCGCCGAAGACCTTGATGTCCTCCGCGTCGCGCTCCTTGAGGAGCTCGATGACCTTGGCGAACAGGGTGTTGTGGGCGCCGGAGAGGATGGAGAGACCGATCGCGTCGGCGTCCTCCTGGATGGCCGTGTCGACGATCTGCTCGGGCGTCTGGTGCAGCCCGGTGTAGATGACCTCCATGCCGGCGTCGCGCAGCGCCCGGGCGATGACCTTGGCGCCCCGGTCGTGCCCGTCGAGCCCCGGCTTGGCCACCACCACGCGGATCGGACCGGTCACACCCATCACTGCCTCCACACGACCACACGAGGTGAACAAACTGAAGTGAACGAACGTTATCTACAGCATCCCGCAAGCCGCCGTTTCACGGTGGACAGCGAGGGGGAAATCACACGGTGGGACATGTTCGTTTTGCGTCGCCTACCCGATTGTCCGCCGCCCGTCGGCCGGATCGACCGGGACGGCTGCAAGGGGAGCCGCTCTGAAGGAAGGTGCCGGACCACCGTGCCGTCAGCCGCACCGCACGGTGGTCCGGCCCCGGCGTTCTGGCGAGCGCGGTGTCGACGAGGGGCGCCCCATGAGGGCACACGGGGGACAGAGTCGTCCTCCCGGCGTGCCGTTCGGGAGGTCGGTCCGTGCAGTTCCTTCTCTTTCTTCCGCTGTATCTGCGCCGCGCGTGGGTATCCGCCGCGCTGCTGCGGGCCACGGCGCTGGAGCTCGCCGTCCTCGCCGGCCATCTCGTCCTCTATCCCTCGGGCATGGCCCCCGAGCGCAGAGACCCCGTGGCCGACGACTCCCCGCAGCTGCCGACGGCCGGGCGCGCGCATCCGCCGGTCGTCCTGCTGCACGGCTTCATCGACAACCGCTCGGTCTTCGTCCTGCTGCGCCGCGCCCTGAGCCGGAACGGCTGGCGCCATCTGGAATCGCTCAACTACTCGCCGCTGACCTGCGACATCCGCACCGCCGCCGAGCTCCTGGGCCGCCATATCGAGGAGATCTGCGCGCGCACGGGACACGCAGAGGTGGACATCGTCGGCCACAGCCTCGGCGGCCTGATCGCCCGCTACTACGTACAGCGCCTGGGCGGCGAGGCCCGCGTCCGTACGCTGGTCACGCTCGGCACCCCGCACGCGGGGACCCGCTCGGCCCACCTGATCAGCGCGCACCCGATCGTCCGCCAGATGTGCCCCGGCTCCGACGTCGTCGAGGAGCTGCGCCGCCCCGCCCCCGGCTGCCGGACCCGGTTCATCAGCTTCTGGAGCGATCTGGACACGCTGATGGTCCCGATGGAGACGGCCCGTATCGACCACCCGGATCTGATCGTTCAGAACGTACGGGTGTCGGGCATCGGGCACCTGGCCCTGCCGGTCCACCCGGCCATCGCGACCGGCATACGGCAGGCGCTGACCGAACAGGAGGAGAGGGCCGACGGGCGCGAGGCGTTCTCGGTCGCGTGAGCCGCCACCCACTTCACCCCGAGCCTCACTCCGAACCCGGCTTCACGACCGTAAATCTCGAACAGTCGTCGAACGCAGAACCAAGGCTCTGTCCACAGTCCGCCGAAAGACGCTGATTGCCCGTTTCCGGGGCCAAGAAAACCTCCGGAAGATTGTCGCTGTCGCGTACCGCCGGGTACAGTCACGCCACTGCTTCCCCCACTGGGAGCCCCTTCCCCAGGGCTTCCAGACCCAGGTCCTGTTGCCGAGGCGAGAGAGAAGTTGGTGACTGACCAGCACGCCCACGCCGGGTACGCCGGATACCACGGCTATTCCACGGCGGACGCCCCCGTCGACTTCTCCGCCGATTCGGCCGCCGACCCGCTCTTCGGTGCCCTGCCCGGCAGTTACGACAGTTACGAGACGGGCCAGTGGGACGTCTACGGCGCGCAGCAGTACCAGCAGCACGCGTACGACACCACCGGGCAGTGGACGATCCCCGCCCAGTCCGCCGGTCCCGATGTCACCGGCCAGTGGGACGCGAACGCCTGGAACCAGGCGCAGCAGACAGGGCAGTTCGAGACCACCGCGTTCGCGTACGACGCCGCCTATGACACGACTGGCCAGTGGGCCGTGCCCGGCGCGGCCTACGGGACCGGTGCGTACGGCGAGACCGGTACGTACGACACCACCGCCTGGAACGTGGGCGTGGAGGCGCAGGTCAGCGCGCCCGAGCACAGCGAGCACGCTGAGCACGTCAAGAACGCAGTGCAGAGCACCGCGCAGTTCTCCGTGATCGACCTCGACGCGGTCGAGGACCAGGAGTTCGCCGCGCCGGACACCGAGACCTCCCAACACCCGTTCCCCGAGGCCGAGTTCGCGCCCGAGCCCGCCCCGGTCACGGCCGACCCGGTCGAGCCCACTCCTCTTTCATCCCGCCGCGCCTCGGGCAGCAACCGCGGTCGCAGGCGCACCCCCGCCAAGCGGTCCGCGCTGCTCACGGTCGCGGTGCCGTCCATCTGCGTGATGGGCGTCGCCGGAGTCGCCGCCGCGTCGGTGAGCGGGCTCGGCGGCGAGAGCAAGGGCGACGACACGGCCGTCACCGCGTCCGACCCGTCGTCGGTCAAGCCGGTCGCCGCCAACAGCAAGCTGGACACCCAGCTCGCCAACCTCAGCGCGGAGGCGGGCAGCTTCGCCGACCGCGCCAGCCGTACGCAGGAACGCCTAGACCTCAAGGCGCGCCAGCAGGCGGACAAGCAGCGCAAGGCGGAGGCGGCGGCGAAGAAGGAGGCCGCGCGCCCCAAGTACCTGCTGCCGGTGACGCAGAAGGGCCTGAGCGCGTACTTCGGGCAGGCGGGCGTCAACTGGATGTCGGTGCACACCGGCATCGACTTCCCGGTGCAGTACGGCACTCCGGTGATGTCGGCGATCGACGGCACGGTCCGTACGCAGTGGAACAGCGCCTACGGGAACATGGCCATAGTGACCGGGGCCGACGGCACCGAGACCTGGTACTGCCATCTCTCCAGCACCAAGATCCGCTCCGGCCCGGTCAAGGCCGGTGACGTCATCGCGTACTCCGGGAACTCCGGCAACTCCACCGGCCCGCACCTGCACTTCGAGGTGCGCCCCGGCGGCGCCTCGCCGATAGACCCCCTGCCGTGGCTGCGCAGCCACGGGCTCGACCCGACGTAGACCGGGCCCGTCCGCTCACCCGCAGAAACGATGTGGAGCTCCAAGCCCAGAAGGGCTTGGAGCTCCGGTGCTCACAGCTTCTCGACCGGTGCGTACCGCAGCAGCAACTTCTTCGGGCGCTCGTCGCCGAAGTCGATCGTCGCCTGCGCGTCCGACCCCGAACCCGTCACCGACATCACCGTGCCCAGACCGAACTGGTCATGGGTGACGCGGTCGCCCACCGACAGCGCGATCACCGGCTTGTCGCCGGTGCGCCGGGTGGCGAAGCCGGAGGGGCCCGAGCGCGAGCGCGAAGACGACAGCGCGCCCGCGATGCCACCGCCGAGCCCCTTGCCCGAGACCGGTCCGGCCGGGGCCGCCATCGGGCCCGTCCGCTTCCACTCCAGGTGCTGGACCGGGATCTCCTCCAGGAACCGGGACGGCGGGTTGTACGCGGGCTGGCCCCAGGCGCTGCGCATCGACGAGCGCGTCAGATACAGCCGCTCACGCGCACGCGTGATGCCCACGTACGCGAGGCGGCGCTCCTCCTCCAGCTCCTTGACCTGGCCGAGCGCGCGCATGTGCGGGAAGACGCCGTCCTCCATTCCGGTCAGGAACACCACGGGGAATTCGAGGCCCTTGGCGGTGTGCAGCGTCATCAGCGTGATGACACCGCTCCCCTCCTCGTCCTCGTCCGGGATCTGGTCCGAGTCGGCGACCAGGGCGACCTGCTCCAGGAACTCCGCGAGGGTCGGGGTGCCCGCGGCCTCGGTCTCGCCCTCCGCCTCGCCCCGGGCCTGCTCGAACTCCAGGGCCACGGCGGCGAGTTCCTGGAGGTTCTCGATCCGGGTCTCGTCCTGCGGGTCGGTGGAGGCCTGCAACTCGGCCAGGTAGCCGGTCTGTTCGAGGACCGCCTCCAGGACCACGGCGGGGCCCGCGCCCGAGTCGACGACGGTGCGGAGGTCGTCCATCAGCTGGTTGAAGCGCTTCACCGCGTTCGCCGAGCGCGCCGCCATTCCGTACGCCTCCTCCACGCGGCGCAGCGCCTGCGGGAAGGTGATCTTCTCGCGGAGCGAGAGCGCGTCGATCATCGCCTCGGCGCGGTCGCCGATGCCGCGCTTGGGCACGTTGAGGATGCGGCGCAGTGGCACCGCGTCCTCCGGGTTGGCGAGAACGCGCAGGTAGGCGAGGACGTCGCGGACTTCCTTGCGCTCGTAGAAGCGGACGCCGCCGACGACCTTGTAGGGCAGACCGACCCGGATGAAGATCTCTTCGAAGACTCGGGACTGGGCGTTGGTCCGGTAGAAGATCGCGACGTCGCCCGCCTTGGCGTCGCCCGCGTCGGTGAGCCGGTCGATCTCGTCGGCGACGAACTGCGCCTCGTCGTGCTCGGTGTCGGCGACATAGCCGGTGATGCGCGCGCCCGCGCCCGCGTCCGTCCACAGGTTCTTGGGGCGGCGGCTCTCGTTGCGCTCGATGACCGCGTTGGCGGCGGACAGGATCGTCTGCGTGGAGCGGTAGTTCTGCTCCAGCATGATCGTCGTCGCGTCCGCGTAGTCCTCCTCGAACTGGAGGATGTTGCGGATCGTCGCGCCCCGGAAGGCGTAGATCGACTGGTCGGCGTCACCGACCACGCACAGCTCGGCCGGGGCCTCGCCCTCGCCGGCCGGGCCGACCAGCTCGCGCACCAGCGTGTACTGCGCATGGTTGGTGTCCTGGTACTCGTCGACCATGACGTGGCGGAAGCGGCGGCGGTAGTGCTCGGCGACGTCCGGGAACGCCTGGAGCAGATGGACCGTCGTCATGATGATGTCGTCGAAGTCCAGCGCGTTGGCCTCGCGCAGCCGCGCCTGGTACATCGCGTACGCCTGCGCCAGCGTCTTCTCGAAGCCGTCGACGGCCTGACCGGCGAAGGTCTCCTCGTCGATCAGCTCGTTCTTCAGGTTCGAGATCTTGGCGCTGAAGGACTTCGGCGGGAACTTCTTGGGGTCGAGGTCGAGGTCGCGGCAGACCAGCGCCATCAGACGCTTGGAGTCGGCCGCGTCGTAGATCGAGAACGACGAAGTGAAACCGAGCTTCTTGGACTCGCGGCGCAGGATGCGCACGCACGCGCTGTGGAAGGTCATCACCCACATCGCGTGGGCGCGCGGGCCGACCAGCTGCTCGACGCGCTCCTTCATCTCGCCCGCGGCCTTGTTGGTGAAGGTGATCGCGAGGATCTGGCCGGGGTGGACGCCCCTGGTGGCCAGCAGGTGGGCGATGCGGTGGGTGAGCACCCGGGTCTTGCCGGAGCCCGCGCCGGCCACGATGAGCAGCGGGGAGCCCGCGTGGACCACGGCCGCGCGCTGGTTCTCGTTCAGCCCTTCAAGCAGGGTCGCCGGGTCGACCACCGGGCGGTGGGCGCCGTCCCGGTAGTACGCGTCGTGGCTCGGCGGCGCGTCGAACCGGCCCTGGAACAGGTCGTCCGGCACCTGCTCCGGCGCCGGGCCGTCCTCGGGCGGCGGCGGGTGCTCCTCCTCGGAGGGCTGGAGGTCCGCCAGGAAGCTGTCGTCAAAGAGGCTGCTCATCGTCTCCCGAGTCTAGGACCCCGCTCTGACACTCCGCCGCCGCCTTCGCAGAGACGGTCGACGACTACGCACGGTGAAGGTCACGGGAATGTATCGGGCCTGTCGGACATCAACCTTCCCAGCGGGCACACCAGTTGGCTAGCGTGCCGCCTCAGCCGGGGAACGCCCCCGTCCGGAACGATCCGGAAGGAGGTGTCGGCCTTGCCTTCGCATCGCAAGCCGCGCACCCGAATACGTACGGCCACGCCCGCCGTCGGCATCACCACGGCCGCGCTCGCCTCGGTGGGCCTGCTGGCCCAGAGCGCGAGCGCCGCTCCCGGCGGGCCGACGCCCACGGTCGAGGAGGTCCAGCGCAAGGTCGACGACCTCTACCGGCAGGCGGGCACGGCCACCGAGAAGTACAACCGGGCCAAGGAGAGCGCCGACCAGCAGCGCGAGAAGACCGACGCGCTGCTCGACCAGGTCGCCCGGGGCACCGCCCGGCTGAACGACACCCGCCGGGTGCTGGGGAGCTACGCCGCCGAGCAGTACCGCACCGGCGGCATGACCTCCACGATGACGCTGATGCTCGCGGACGACCCGCAGACGTTCTTCGACCAGAACCAGCTGATGAAGCAGCTGACCGGCCGCGAGGAACAGGCGCTGCGCACCTTCGAGACCGAGCGCGCGGCCAACGCGAAGCAGCGCGCCGAGGCGAGCCGGAGCCTGGCGCAGCTGACCGCCTCGCAGGAGGCCCTGCGGACCGGCAAGCGGGACGTCCAGGCGAAGCTGGCCGCCGCGCGCACCCTGCTGAGCACGCTCACCGCGCAGGAGAAGGCCCGGCTCGCGGCCCTGGAGAAGGCCAAGGAGGACGAGGCGCGGCGCAAGGCCGAGGAGCTGGCGGCGCGGCAGGCGGCGGCGAAGAAGGCGGCGGATGCCGCGGCCGCGGCCCGTAAGCCGTCGTCGGGCTCGACCGGTACGGGAGGCGGTACGGGCTCCACGTCACCCTCGGCGCCCTCGTCGTCCACCAAGGCCGACAAGGCGCTCGCGTTCGCCCGCGCCCAGATGGGCAAGCCGTATGTGTGGGGCGCGGTCGGGCCGTCCTCGTACGACTGCTCGGGGCTCACCCAGGCCGCCTGGAAGGCCGCCGGGGTGGATCTGCCGCGTACCACCTGGGACCAGGTCAACGTCGGCACCCGGGTCGCCACGGCCGATCTGCGCCCCGGTGACCTGGTGTTCTTCTACGACGACATCAGCCACGTCGGGATGTACATCGGCAACGGGATGATGATCCACGCGCCGCACCCGGGTGCGTACGTACGCGAGGAGTCGATCTACTACATGCCGATCTACGGGAGCGTGCGCCCCGCGTAGCGGTCAGCGGAAACGATCAACCGGCCGACGCCGCGGGTCACGTCCAGAGCGTCGCGATGAAGATGTTCGCCATCGTCAGGCCGCCCACCGCGCCGAACAGGGCCTTCTCGACCTTCTCGTCGTCCCGCTTCACATAGACCGCGCCCAGGATGACCACCAGGATCGCCAGCTTGAGGCCGATCTTGGCGGTGTTCAGGGTGTTGTCGTCGGCCTGGTTGAGGCCGACCAGGGCCACGCCCGTGACCAGCATGGTCAGCGCGCCGTGCAGCATCGCGGGCACGAAGCGCGCGGTCCCGGCACCCATCGCCTTCATCTGCGTCAGAAAGCCGCCGAGCAGCGAGGCGATGCCGATGATGTGCAGGGCGACGAAGACATTGATGAGTACGTCCATGGAATCGGAGCCTAACGACCCCGGGTCACGGCTCGGCAGCCAGGTGGGGGTCTCATCCGGCGCTTCGGTCACAGCCGCACCGTAAAAGGGGGCCGAGCCAGCGACACTCCGGTCACATACGGTCATTCAGGCACCGGAAGAGAACACTTCCCTTCATTGGCTCACTCGCCCGTGTCACCGAGGTTTAGCGTCCTCCACCAGGTGACCGGACTCCCCACCGCCGCCCCCTACCGGGCGGCCATCGGTCACCACGCCGAGAGATCCGGCGGCGGGCCGTCCCCCCTGTGCGGTCCGTCGCCGGATGCGAACGGAAGGACGTGAAGGCCCTAGTGGCTGCACACCGAAAGCCCAGGCAGCACCCGCTCACCGGCCCCGCCGCCCGCACCGCGGCGACGCTGGCCCTGGCCGGGGCCGCCACCGCCACCGCCTTCGAGGGCACCGGCCACGCCGAGCCCCGCCTCACCCCCGCTCAGGTGAAGGCCAAGGTGGACAGGCTGTACCAGGACGCGGAGGTCGCCACCGAGGCGTACGACGGCACCAAGGAGAAGGCCGACGAGACGCAGAAGTCCGTCGACGACCTCCAGGACGAGGCCGCCCGCAAGACCGACCGGCTCAACATCGCACGCAACGCGCTGGGCTCGATCGCCACCGCCCAGTACCGCACCGGCGGCATCGCCCCCGCGCTCCAGCTGATGCTCTCCTCGGACCCGCAGCAGTACCTCGACGACGCGGCGTTCGAGGAGCGGGCCGGGGACCGTACGGCGAACGCCGTGGCCGGGGTCCGCAAGCAGCTCGCCGAGCTGAAGCGGCTGCACACCAACGCGGACGGCCGCCTCGCCGAGCTGCGCGGCCAGCAGGCGCAGCTCAAGCGGCAGAAGGAGAGCATCAAGTCGAAGCTCGACTCGGCCCAGGCGCTGCTGTCCCAGCTGACCGCCGAGGAGCGGACCGCGTACGAGGGCCAGGACGGCGCCCGTACCGAAGGCTCCGCAGCCTCACGCGCCAGCCGCTCCTCCTCCGGAGATGCCTCGCCCGCCGTTCCCGACGGCCTGCTCCCGGCCCCCAGCGGGCGCGCGGCGGCCGCCGTCGCCTACGCCTACGCGGCGCTCGGCAAGCCGTACGTGTGGGGTGCGACCGGGCCGTCCTCGTACGACTGCTCCGGGCTCACCCAGGCCGCCTGGGGCGCGGCGGGCGTCTCGCTGCCGCGGACCACGTACACCCAGATCAACTCCGGGACCCGGGTCTCCCGTTCCGCCCTGGCCCCGGGGGACCTGATCTTCTTCTACTCGGGCGTCAGCCATGTCGGGCTGTACATCGGCGGCGGCCAGATGATCCACGCGCCGCACCCGGGGGCGCCGGTGCGGATCGCGCCGATCGACCAGATGCCGTTCGCGGGGGCGACCCGGCCGGCGTGACGGCCTATTACTCCGGGCGGGTCAGACGCCGTTGGCCGCCGCGACCTTGCCCGCCCCGCCCATCTCCTTCGTCAGCCAGCGGAAGACGTCCGGCACCTGGTGCTCCCAGACGCTGCTGCGGTGGCCGCCGCCGTTGAGGCGTACGACGTGGACGACGGTCGGGGCCTTGGCCGCCTTCTTGAGCGCCATGCCGTCGTTGTAGCCGTCACCCATCTCGCCGGAGACGAAGAGCGAGGTCAGCGGCGGGGTCTTGGCGTTCTTGAGGATCCACAGCGGGTTGGACTCCTGGCGCAGCTTCGGGTCGTGCGCGGTGATCGAGGCGCCCTCGGCGGCCGGGTCGTTGTAGCCGGAGAGGTCGACGCCGGCCCGGTAGCGGTCGGGGTGCTCGATGGCGAGCTTGCCCGCGCAGTGGCCGCCCGCCGAGTACCCGGCGACGGCCCAGCCGTCGGCCCCGGTGTCGGCGCGGAAGTTGTCGGTGATCATCTTGCGTACGTCGACGCTGATCCAGGTGTCGGCGTTGACGACGCCCGGCACATTGGCGCAGCCGGTGTCCTTGCCGTCGAGCAGCGTGGTGCGCGGCGAGACCAGGATGAAGGGGGCGACCTCGCCGCGCTGCATCATCGGGGTCAGCTGCTTCTGGGTGTGCAGCGTGCCGAACCAGGCGCCGATGGACCCGGGGTAGCCGGGCAGCAGCTCGACCACGGGGAAGGTCTTGTCCTTGTACGCGGGGTCGTTGTACTGCGGCGGCAGCCAGACCGCCACATCGCCCTCGACGCCGGAGATCGCGCCCTTGAGCGTGGTCTTCATGACGCCGTCGCCGACCTTGCCCTTGTACTCCTTGAAGTTCTGCTTCACCTTCGGCGCCGAGGCGGCCTTCTTGCCGCCGGTGCCGTCGGGGCCCAGGTCCGGAGCGGCGTTCACGTGGTTGCCGGTGCCGAGCAGGTCGTCCCAGTTGTCGTAGAGCCCGTTGGCGTTGTTGACCATCACGAAGACCACGAGGACGGCGGTGAACTGGGCGAACAGCAGCATGCCCAGCCGCGAGGCCCCGCGCACCACGGCCGGGCCGCCGATCCTGCTCCACAGGAACAGGGGCAGCAGCAGGGCCACCGCCGCCACGACGACGGCGGTCAGCAGGAACGGGGTACCGGTCAGGCTCATCACACGGGAGAAGAGCCGGTTGTACGAACAGGAGTTGCCCCGCTTGACTAGGGCTTTACCTTTTCGGTACTTGCGTCGGCGGTGACGGGGCGGGGCGACGGGGTCGCGAGGGGGCGGCCCGGCCCGTGCGGTGCGGGCCGTCCGCCGGGCAGGTGGGCGCTCGCCGGGGCTCCGCTCGGCCGGGGGCCGCCCGGGGGCGGGCTCGGGACGGGGCCGTCGAGCACGCCGCTGAGCCAGCGGAAGGCCTGCGGCACCAGCGGCTTCCAGCTGGTGACCCGGTGCCCGCCGGTGGTCCGCACGGCGGTGACGGAGGTCGGCGCCTTGGCGGCCCGCTGAAGCGCGAGGCCGTCGTTGTAGCCGTCGGCGGGCTCGCCGGTGAGATAGAGCGAGGTGAGCGGCGGGGTCTTGGCGTGCGCGATTATCCACAGCGGGTTGGTCTCCCGCCGCAGCCGCGTGTCATGGGCGGCGACCGAGGAGGGCTCGGCGCCGGGGTCGTTGTAGCCGGAGAACCCGATGCCCGCGCGGAAGCGGTCCGGGTGCTCCAGGGCGAGCTTGGCCGCGCAGTGCGCCCCGGCCGAGAACCCGGCGACGGCCCACCCGGCGGAGCTCTTCTGCGCCCTGAAGTTGTCGGTGACCATCTTGCGCACGTCGACGCTCAGCCAGGTGTCGGCGTTGACGACGCCCGGAACGTTGACGCAGCCGGTGTCCTGGCCGGGCAGCAGCGTGGTGCGCGGCGAGACCAGGATGAACGGTGTGGCCTCGCCGTTCTCCGTCATCGGCCTGAGCTGCGTCTGTACGTCGAGGTTGCCCCACCAGTCCCGCGCGGACCCGGGGTAGCCCGCGAGCAGTTCGACGACGGGGAAGTCCTTGTTCTTGTACGCCGGGTCGTCGTACTGCGGCGGCAGCCACACGTACACCTCGCCTTCCGCACCCGACAGCTCCCCCTTGAGGTGCGTGCGCCGCAGGTCCGGCCCGATGTCGGGGTCGTCGGTGACGGGCGTGAAGGTCTGCCGCACCCGGGGCGAGTCGGCGATGTTCCGCCCGCCGGTGCCGTCGGCGCCGAGGTCGGGGGCGGCGGTGACATGGCTCTCGGTGCCGAGCAGATCCCCCCAGTTGTCGTACAGCCCGTACTGGTCGTTCACGGCCACGAACACCGCGACGATCGCACTGGTCTGCGCCACCATCACCATCACGAGCCGCACGGCCCCCCGCACCACCACGGGCCCCCCGACCCGCCCCCACACGAACAGCGGCACGAGCACGGCGAGCACGGCCACGATGAACGCGGCGGCGAGAAACGGAGTACCGGTCAGGCTTGTCACGTGGAGATAGAGGGTGAGCTACCTGTCCGGGTTGACTGGTTTGCCTGGTTTTTACGTGAGAGGTGTTACGCAGGGGGTATGCGTGTCGGCTTACGTACGGGCCTACTTGCGGAGGCTCTTGGGCGGGGAGCCGACGTTCGTCAGGGCCTCGTCCAGCCAGTCCTTCCCGACCCGGGCCGAGGACGCGACCTGGCTCAGCGGCTTCGCCACCGACTCGGCCGAACGGCCGCTCGCCTTCACCAGGATGCCCACCATGGATTCGGTCTGCTTGCCCAGGGCCGGGAAGCCGCCGCTGCCGGCGCCCCGCTCCCAGGTGCGGGTGATGTAGTGCGCCGGGTCGGCGGAGTACGCCGGAACCGGACTCGTGTCCGCGTCCGAAAGACCCTTCACCGCATCCGCCTTCCACTGCGTCGCCTCGCTCGTCGAGCGGGCGGCGAGCACGTCGTCGGCGATGCCGTCGAGCAGGCCCATCGCGGTGGCGGTGCCGTTGACCGGCACGGAGACATCGGCCCCGGACGACGTCTTGGTGATCCGCGCCAGATCGTCCGCCGAGCGCGCGGTCTCCGCCTTGCGGAGCGTCGCGTACGCGGCGGGGTCGTCGGACACCGCCCGCATGACCAGGATGAGCGGCTGGTTGGCCACGGGCATGCGGACAACGCCCTTGTCGTCGCGCCACGGTCCGCCGTCCGGTCCGGCGTGCTTGAGATATTCGGCCGACTCGACGTAGTGCACCAGCATGGTGTGCACGTCGGTCGAGTAGTCGGCCAGCAGATCCGCGACCGTCTGGCGCAGGGGCGCCGCGATGTCCGCCCTGCTGCGGTCCCGGAAGTCGTCGTCGAGCGTGTTGATGAGGTCGCGCATCACCCCGGCCTGCTGGAGCGTGTGCCGCCCGGAGCCGTCCGAGGCCGCCGCCTTCTTCAACGCGGCGGCCAGATCAGGGCAGTTCATCCCCTTCGTGTCGGCGGGAGCCAGATCCTTCTGGATACGGGCGTTCTTGCCGACGGTGGCGCAGGACGGCTGCGCCCCGCCGCCGTCGGAGCGCAGCACGAGCCACGTACCCACCGCTCCGGCGAGAACGACGACGGCCCCGGTGAGGGCGAGCACCTTCACCGGCACCCGGCGGGCCTTCGGCTCCTGCGGAGCGACCGTCGCCACCTCTGTCTCCATTTACCTGCCCCGACTCAGTTGGTGGTGTCGGTGAGGTAGCCGCGCGCCATGGTCAGGCCGTCCGTGTGGCCGTGCATGATGTCGGTGATGAACCCGTTCACCTGCGTCTGCCCCTCCGGCGTGTTGGTGTTGTAACGCTCGCTCCCCCAGGCGCCCACGATCGTCTTCATCTGCGTGTCCGCCTGCATGAAGGAGTCGGAGATGCCCGCGTTGGCCTTCGAGTCGGCCTGGGCGCGCATCGCGTTGTCCCACTGGTAGGTGAGGGTGTCGACACCGCGCTGCAGGGAGTCGCCGAACGCGATGGTCGTCTCGCCCGCGGTGAGATAGAGCGGCGTGAGCGCGCCACCGATGACGTGGTACGCGACCTTCGCCTTCCAGTCGGCCTTCGAGTACTCGGCCGAGCGGGTGTCGTTGAGCACGTCCTCGCGTATCGCGGTGTACGTGCCGAGCACGGACCCCGCGTGGGAGAGCGGCACACTGCGGTCGTACCCCGTCGCCCCCGGCGGCATCTGGTGCAACTGCTGGTCGATGTAGCGCAGTTCGGTCTTGTTGAGGTCGGCGTACGCGTTCGGGTCGTCCGACAGGCCGCGCATGACCTGCACCAGCTTCTCCGGCGATGTCGCCAGATGCGCCTTGCCGTTCGCGTCCGTCCAGGATCCGTCGGCCAGGTGGTCGACGTATCCGCCGCCGGATCCGCCCAGGATCTCGTGGGTGTCCGGGGTGTACTCGGCGAGCGCCTTGGCCACCGGGTCGCGCAGGTCGGCCGGGACCGTGGTGCTGGTGCCCTGGTCCAGGTTCTTGATGATCGCGTCCATCACCCGTGCCTCGGCCGGGGTGTGCCCGGGCACCGGATACGGGTCCTGGTTCAGACCGAGCGGCGGGTGGCCCGTCGCCGCGGCCTCCAGCGCCGAGCCGAGCCCGGCGCGGGGGTTGGGGATGGGGACGTTCTGGGGGCCGCTGACCCCGGTGGCGATGGAGTGCGTGGGCCATTCCCGGCTGCCGTGTCCCTGGCCCACCAGGTACTGGAGGTGGTCGGCGCCGTCCTTGTTGGCCGGGTCGAAGAAGTACGTCGAGGCGTCCGGGTTCTTGCTCATGACGCCCATGAGCGCGTCGATCGGGTCCGGAGTGATGCCCTTGTACTCGGCGCCCCACGTGTCGAAGAGGCCGTGCTTCTGCGCCTTCTCGGCGGCGATCATGTGGTCGCCCAGGTCGTTCAGATACTGGTCGTCGTACGGGGTGCTGGCCTTCTGCATCAGCGTCGTGAGGATCTGGTACCCCTCCAGCGGCTGCTGCTTGCTCCCGTAGTTGTGGACGCCGGCGTCGTCCATCCCGGCCGTCCAGTCCTTGTAGAACTTCCCGTCGGCGCTGTCCAGCCACGCCTTGTACTTCTCGGAGCCCGGCGGCATGTCGGCGATCTTGCCGGGGACGGTGGTCGCCGTGGCGAGGGAGTCGGCGAAGCCCTGCTCGATGGTCGCGTAGTCGCCCTTGTGGTCCTTGTCCGAGAGCGCCCAGTCGTCGATGTGCCGGGTGAACTTGATCGCGCCGTCGGGGCCCAGACCCTGGAGCAGGGTCTGGGTGAAGACCTTGTCGTGGGCGTTGTCGCGGAACAGGGTCTCGGCCTCGGCCAGTTCCTGCGGGGTCAGCTTCTTGCCGTCCTTGACCTTGTCGGCGAGTTGGAGAGCCGCTTCGGCCTCGTAGTACTCCACGTCGCCGACGGCCTTGCCGTTGAAGCCGTTCGGGGTGCCGGAGAACGGGCCGGGGTCCGCCCCTACGGCCTCCAGGGCGATCTTCACGCCCTGGTCGGCGTCGTCCATGGCGGACACGGCCTGGGCGATGTGCTTGCTCCAGGAGTCCTCGACGTCGTGGAAATCCGGGTCGTGGCGCATCGCGTTGGCCGCCGCGGTGCTGACCTTGCTGAAGTCGAAGGTCGCGGAGCCCGTGTCGGAGACCTTCATCCCCGCCTTGATGGCGTCCTCCTTGGCGGACACCACCTTGGCCTTCAGGTCCACGAACTGCGTGTACGCGTCGCGCAGCAGCGACGCGACGGCCTTGGCCTCCGTCTGCGCGGCGACGTACTGGTTGTGCGTGGTCGCGAAGTTGGGCCGGGAGTAGAGCGAGGCCTGACCGGTCCAGGTGCCGTCCAGGCTCACGTTCTGGACCTGGTTCTTGTAGCGGTCCTCCAGCTTCTTGAACTCCCCCGCCATCGCGTCCCACTTGTCGGCGGCGGTGGTGAGCTGGGAGAGATCGGTCTTCATGATCTCTTCGTACGTCAACAAGACAGCCTCCTACGGGTGCGCCGGCGGCGAGAGCAGGTTCAGCCCGGACGGCTTGTTCAACGGCCCGAAGTCGTTGCCGACACCGAGGTCGTTGCTGAAGAACAACTGGTTGGTGCCACGCAGCGCGGACTTCTCACCGGAGAGCCGGGCGAGCAGCGCCGTGACCGACTTCCCCCAGTTTTCCTCGGCCTTCTTCAGACCCGCCGCGGTCGACCAGCCCTCGAACGCCTTGACCGCCGTGGCGGTCGCCTCGTCCGCCCACGCGCCCGCCTTCTTGCTGTTGGGCTCGAAGTCCGTCTCGATGTCGTTGGCGGCGGTCTTCTTGCGCCCCGCGTTGGAGGCCAGGTCGTTGTCGTTGCCCGGCCCCGCCGGCGCGGGCGGCCCGTCGTCCGGCACCCGGTTGAGCCGCATGCTCACCGGCTGCCCGGAGGCCTTCGCCTTGCTCGACGCCCACTCTTCCTCGAAGCTCATGGACCACTCCCCCGTGTCCCGGTGGATCACCAACGGCGCGCAGCGTAACTACTGTGCCGCGTGGGCACAGTGGGTTTGACGCAGTCTTGACAATCCCGGTTCCCGCCCCGGACGGGGCCTCTAGACCAGACGCCGCGCCGTAGCCCAGCGCGTCAGCTCATGGCGGTTGGAAAGCTGCAACTTGCGCAGCACCGCCGAGACATGCGACTCGACCGTCTTCACGGAGATGAACAGCTGCTTGGCGATCTCCTTGTACGCGTAGCCGCGCGCGATCAGCCGCAGCACCTCCCGCTCCCGCTGGGTCAGGCGGTCCATGTCCTCGTCGACCGGCGGCGCGTCCGTGGACGCGAAGGCGTCCAGGACGAAGCCCGCCAGGCGCGGCGAGAAGACCGCGTCGCCGTCCTGGACCCGGAAGATGGAGTCGACCAGGTCCGTACCCGTGATCGTCTTGGTGACATAGCCGCGGGCGCCGCCCCGGATCACCCCGATCACGTCCTCCGCCGCGTCCGACACCGACAGCGCGAGGAAGCGCACCGGGCGCTCCGCGTCCGCCATCAACGGGGCCGAGCGGCGCAGGACTTCCACGCCGCCGCCGCCCGGCAGGTGCACGTCGAGGAGCACGACCTCCGGCCGGGTCGCCGTGATCACCGTGATCGCCTGGTCCACGTCGGCCGCCTCGCCGACCACCTCGACGCCCGTCTCCTCGGTGCGCCCGATCTCCGCCTGGACACCGGTGCGGAACATGCGGTGGTCGTCGACCAGGACGACCCGCACCCGCCGCTCGGATCCGCCCTGGGCTCCCTGGGTCTGCTCCGTCGTCATCCGTCCGCCCTCTCCATCTCCAGCTCGACCTCCGTGCCCCCACCGGGCACCGAACGCAGCCGCGCCGTTCCGCCGTTGCGCTGCATCCGGCCGATGATCGATTCTCGTACGCCCATCCGGTCGCCGGGCACCGCGTCCGGGTCGAAGCCCGGGCCCCGGTCCCGTACGGACACGAAGACCGTACGGCCCTCGACCTCCGCGTAGACCTGGACCGCTCCGCCCTCGCCACCGTACTTCGCGGCGTTCACCATCGCCTCGCGCGCGGCCTGCATCTGCGCGGTCAGCTTCTCGTCGAGCGGGCAGTCGCCGACCACCACGACCTCCAGCGGGACGCCGTGCTTGTCCTCGACCTCGGCGGCGGCCTTCTTCACCGCCTCCGCGAGCGTCGTCGGCTCCTGCGCCTCGTCCTTGCCCGTACCCTCCGGCTTGTAGAGCCACGCCCGCAGCTCCCGCTCCTGGGCGCGGGCGAGGCGGCGCACCTCGCCCACGTTCTCCGCGTTGCGCTGGATCAGCGTGAGGGTGTGCAGCACCGAGTCGTGCACATGGGCGGCGACTTCGGCACGTTCCTGGGCGCGGATGCGCATCAGCCGCTCCTCGGAGAGGTCCTGCGTCATCCGCACCAGATACGGGCCGGCCAGCAGGGCTATGCCCGCGATCACCGCGAGCGCGGCCGTCATCACGTTGCCGAGCTGCGCGGCCGAGCCCCGCACCACCACGAACGCGGTGAAGCCGGTGCCGACCAGGGCCACGCCCGCCAGGCCCCGGGCGAGCGGCAGCAGTCGGCTGCGCTTGGCGCCCTCGGTCCAGCGCGCGCGGCGGGCGTTGTCCGCCTGGCGCCACACCAGGATCACACCGGCTCCGACCAGCAGCGTCGGCCAGATGTAGGGGCTGGCCCAGCCGTCGACGTTCACGTTCCCCGCGAAGATCGCAGCTCCGAAGCAGAGCGCTATCAGCGCGACGACCTGGCCCTTGTCGGGCTTGCGGAGCCTGCGGCGGCCGTCCGGGCTGACCTCGAACGCGGAGCGCGGCTCGACGGCCGTACCGCCCAGGCCCAGCGGCACCACGAACCAGAACACCGCGTACAGCAGCGCCCCCAGGCCCTCGATCGTGAACAGGCCGAGGAAGACGATCCGCACCCAGACCACCGGCAGCCCGAGGTGGCCGGCGAGCCCGCGCGCCACGCCACCGAGCATCCGCCCTTCGGCGGACCGGTAGAGCTTGCGCACGGGTGGTTCGTCGGCCTCGATGGGCGCGATACGGGAAGCGGCGACTGACATGCACCGATCGTCACACGCCGGACCGGGCACGGACATCAGGGAATGCCCCCACACCACCCCTGATCCGCGATCCCCGCACGGGGGAGGACGGATCCCCCGTCAGGGGGAGGCCCGAGCTCCCCATCAGGGCAATCTCAGGGACAGGCCAGGGTCGGACCGGGTGCCGCACGCCCGCACCGCCCGTCACCATGGACGTATGACTCAGCCGACCGAGACTCCCGTCGCGCCGCCGGACCCGGCGCCCGCCGCGCCGCAGCTGCGCCGCAGCAGCCGCAACAAAGTGATCGGCGGCGTCTGCGGCGGGCTCGGCCGGTGGTGCGACGTCGACCCGGTGATCTTCCGGGTCGCGCTCGGCGTGCTGACCGTCACCGGCGGCCTCGGCCTGGTCTTCTACGGCTTCGCGTGGCTGCTCGTCCCGCTCGACGGCGAGGACGAGAACGAGGCGCGAAGGCTGCTGTCGGGCCGGGTCGAAGGGGCCTCCCTCGCCGCCGTGCTGATGGCGCTCGCCGGGTGCGGGATCTTCCTGTCCATGATCGGCAACGATTCGGTGCTCGCCTTCGCGGGTCTGCTCACGCTGACGGTCACCGGCACCGCCGTCTGGTCGCAGCGCCGCTCCACCGCTCCCCCGGACGCCCCGCCGGTCACCGCCGCCGCCCAGACGGCGACCGGCGCCGCGTCCCAGACCTTCGCGACCCCGGGCGCGCCCCCCGAGACCAAGGCGCCGCCCGCCCCCGGCCCGCCCTCCTGGTGGCGCGACCCGATCGTCAAGGACGGCACCACCGGCCCGGTCGGCACCGGCTATCTGTGGGGCGCCGAGGGCGCCGACGCGCCTGCGCGCCCCGGGTTCGGGGCGCGCGCCAAGGAAGGCCCGGCCGAGAAGGCGGCCGACCGGGCCACCCGGGGCCCGCGCCCGATCGGCGGGCTCGTCTTCCTGCTCGCGCTGATCGCGGGCGGCATCGGCACGGCGGGCGCCTGGAGCCACCAGCCGCTGGGCACCGCGCTCCAGATCGGCCTGACCGCCGCCCTCGCGGTGTTCGGCCTCGGCCTGGTGATCAGCGCGTTCGTGGGGCGTACGGGGTTCGGCACGCTGTTCATGGCGGTGCTCACGGCGGCGCTGCTCGCCGGGGCCTCGGCGCTGCCCAAGACCATCGACACCCACTGGACCAGGGCGAACTGGAAGCCCGCCGCGATCGCCGACGTACAGCCGTCGTACCAGCTGGGCACCGGCGAGGGCACGCTGGATCTCAGCCGGGTCGTGGTGCCCGCCGGCCAGACCGTCTCCACGCGCGCGGAGCTCGGCGCTGGCCGGCTCCGGGTGTTCGTACCGAAGGGCGTGACCGTGAAGGCGACCATCCAGGTGGGCGTGGGCGACGTGCAGTTGCCCAGTGAGAGCCCGCACGACGTGAACGTCGAGCCGAACCAGAAGAAGACCGTGACACTCCCGCCGCCCGCCGGTGCCAAGCCCGCCGGGACCGTCGAGCTCGATCTGCATGTCTCCATCGGCCAGGCGGAGGTGGACCGTGCCGCGTCATGAGTTCCGGCCCGGGCGCCTCATCGCGGGGGCCGCGGTGCTCGCCACCGCCGTACTGTTCGCGGGTGATGCCGCCAACGAGTGGAACACGCCCTGGTACGCGGTGATCCCGCTGATGTCCGGCGGGCTCGCACTCGCCGGGCTCGCGAGCTGGATCGCCTACGGGGTGCGCAGACGGCGGCGCGCCGCCAGCCAGGCGTCCGCCGACAGCAGCGGCGTCCCTGCCAGCACCAACGGCAGCCAGGCCATGAGATAGGCCAGGTCGTTGCCGTAGTAGTACGGCGTGGTCGCCCAGCTCACGGTCAGCCACAGGCTGAGCGAGATCAGCGCCCCGCCGACCGCCGCGAGCCGCCCGAACAGGCCGACCAGGATGCCGAGTCCGACCGCGATCTCACCGAACGCGATGGCGTACCCGAAGCCGACCGGGCTCTTGAGGGCGAGGTCGACGAGGGCGGGGATCGCGGAGCTGTCGCGCACCGAGTGCATCAGCTCCCCGATCGAGCCTGCGCCGCTCGCCTTGAGGGTGGTGGTGCCGCCGGTGAGCTTGTCGAACCCGGCGTAGACGAACGTGACGCCGAGGAAGACGCGCAGCGGCAGCAGCGCGTACTTGCCCGCCGTCGCCCGCAGCCCCGTCCTGCCCGTCGCCGTGCCGCCGCTGTGTGTCCGGGTGAGGTATCCGTGTGCCATCGCCGATCCCGCCTTCCGTATCCCCTGTCAACAGACCATACGTACGGGAGGTACAGGCGGCTCAACCGGTTGAGCCGTCAACGGGCTCGGCGCAGTGCGTCGATCTCAGTCCGTGACGTCGATCGAGATGCGGTTCGTCTCGACGCCCGCCGCCGTCACCACCCGCACCTCGACCCGGCCGGGCTCGACGTCGACCGGGACCGGGACGGTCAGCAGGGTGTCGGTGGGGTTGGCGAAGCCGCCGGTGACCGGGATCAGCGGGACATGGACATGGACGGCGCCGATCCGCACGACCATCCGGGCGAGCCGGTCGGGGGTGCCCGCGCCCGGCGGCACGAATCCGGCGCCCCGGATCTCGATGTCGTCGCCGGTGCGGATCGGCGCGTCCAGATCGCCCGCCTCCCGCGCCCGTACGACCGAGAGCACCACCGGACGGCCGCCCTCCGCGTACTTCCCGGCGAAGTACGTCAGCGCCGACACCGCGACCAGGAGCGCCAGCGCCCACGGCAGATCGGGCAGCTGCTCGGGCCGACGGGCCAGGCGTACCCCGGCGAAGATCACGGCGACCGCGCTGACCAGCACGTACTGCACATCCGAGAAGCTGCCGCGCCCGGCGTCGTCGGTGAGCAGATCGGCGGCGCGCGGCCGCTCGGCGCGCACCTTCTGCAGCCGCTGCCCCGCGATGCGTACGACCACCACGCGGCGCACCACCACCGCGATCGCGCAGACCAGCGCGACCACCGTCAACAGGCCCGCGCCCCGGCCGAGTTTCAGGCCGTCGAGCACGTCGTCGCGCTCCGCGGGGCCGGACGCCCCGGCCAGGCGCAGCGCGAGGACGAGGACCGCGAAGACCACGAGCAGCACCCAGGCGGCGGCCACCGCGCGCGAGGTGGAGAGCCGGTTGTCCTCGCCGACGACCGGCGCGAGCAGGCCGCCACGCGCGCGATGCAGCCGGGCGGCCCCGGTGAGCAGGACGGCGGCGGCCAGCGCGGCGATCAGGCCCGCGGTCCGCGCGGCGGTCCAGCCGGTGCCGATCGCGGTGGACGACTCGGCGAGGGCGAGCGCGGCCACGCTGCCCCACACGATCGCGACGGTGGCCCGCCAGACCGCACCCGGCCAGGCGTGCCCCGCCTCCCGACCGCATTCGGCGAGCACGCGCGCGGACTGGGTGAGCTCGTCCGACACCCACTGCCGGGACGCCCCGGCGGAGTGCGCGACGGCGGCGGGCAGCCCCTCTCCGGCGGCGAACCCGTCGCGCTTGGCCAGGAACTCCGCGACCGCGCGCCGGTGCCCGTCCCGCGACCCCGGCCCGCACTCACCACCGCACTGCCGAGCCTCCTGCACCGCCACAGAGATCTCGCCCTTTCCCTCACGCCACGCCCAAGTCACGTCAACTGTCAGCGAATTGTGCCGTACGCGGGCCATCCCCCGCCCGACGGGGCGTCGCGGCGCGAGTGATTGACGCACCATCAAATTGACGTACTACGACAGGAGTTCGGGCTCCGACTCGCTGATCTGGCGCCACAGCGGCTGGTAGTTGATCCAGGCGACCAGATCGCTGCCGAGCTGATCATGGGTGGCGACCGCGTCCCTGCGGTCGATGAGCACGGGCTTTCCGGCCGCCCGCGCGGCCAGCTGCACCTGGGCGCAGCGCTCCATGGCGATGAACCACCAGGCCGCCGCGTCCACCGAGTCCCCCACGGTCAGCAGCCCGTGGTTGCGCAGGATCACGGCCTTGTACGCACCGAGCGCGGCCGCGATCCGGCGGCCCTCCTCGGCGTCGACGACCACGCCCGTATACGCGTCGAAGAGGGCGTGGTCCTCGAAGAAGGCGCACGCCTCCTGGGTGTACGGCTCGATCAGCTCGCCGAGCGCCGCCAGTGCGCGCCCGTGCACCGAGTGGGTGTGCGCGACGGCGACGACATCGGGCCGGGCCCGGTGCACCTGCGCGTGGACGGCGAAGGCCGCCTGGTTGACGTGGTGGCGGCCCTCGACGACCTGGCCGTCCCCGTTGACCAGCACCAGCGTGCCCGCCGTGACCTGCGCGAACGGGACGCCGAAAGGATTCACCCAGTAGCAGTCCTCGAACTCCGGGTCCCGCGCGGAGATGTGGCCGGACACGCCCTCCTCGTAACCGAACCGGGCGAACAGCCGCAGCGCGGCCGCCAGGCGCTGCCGCCTGTGCCGCCTCGCCTCGGCCGGGTCGTCGTGCACGGGCGGCAATGAGAACTGGAGCTGGTCGACGGGTATGGGTGCGGGCGGCTCCGCCGGGGTCTGCGGGATCTCGGTCATGGCCGGAAGTTACCGCGCGGTCCGACGAGTGAACAGGGTCGAGCACGTTGTTCGTCTGCGGGCCGTCTTGGGCTGGCCGCGCAGTTCCCCGCGCCCCTAAAACGGCGGAGCCGCCGCCCCGGGGTTTCCGGTGCGGCGGCTCCGATCGTCCGCTCAGTGGGTTACTCCCACTCGATCGTGCCCGGCGGCTTGCTCGTCACGTCGAGGACGACGCGGTTGACGTCGGCCACCTCGTTGGTGATCCGGGTCGAGATCTTCGCGAGCACGTCGTACGGCATCCGCGTCCAGTCGGCCGTCATGGCGTCCTCGGACGAGACCGGGCGCAGCACGATCGGGTGGCCGTAGGTGCGGCCGTCGCCCTGGACGCCGACGCTGCGGACGTCCGCGAGCAGCACGACCGGGCACTGCCAGATCTCGCGGTCCAGACCGGCCGCCGTCAGCTCCTCGCGTGCGATGGCGTCGGCCTCGCGCAGCAGGTCGAGGCGGTCCTTGGTGACCTCGCCGACGATACGGATACCCAGGCCCGGGCCGGGGAACGGCTGGCGCTGGACGATCTCCTCCGGCAGGCCGAGCTCCTGGCCGACCATGCGGACCTCGTCCTTGAACAGCTTGCGCAGCGGCTCGACGAGCTCGAACTCCAGGTCCTCCGGGAGCCCGCCCACGTTGTGGTGGGACTTGATGTTCGCGGTGCCGGTGCCGCCGCCGGACTCGACGACGTCCGGGTACAGGGTGCCCTGCACGAGGAAGGCGACCTCGGGGCCGTCCTCCTGGAGGATCTCCAGCTGCGCCTGCTCGAAGACGCGGATGAACTCGCGGCCGATGATCTTCCGCTTGGTCTCCGGGTCGGAGACACCGGCGAGCGCGGTGAGGAATCGCTCCTGCGCGTCGACGACCTTCAGCTGGACGCCGGTGGCGGCCACGAAGTCCTTCTCGACCTGCTCGGTCTCACCCTTGCGCATCAGACCGTGGTCCACGTACACGCAGGTCAGCTGGTTACCGATGGCCTTCTGGACGAGGGCCGCGGCGACCGCCGAGTCCACACCGCCGGACAGACCGCAGATGGCGCGCTTGTCGCCGACCTGCTCACGGATGAGGGCGACCTGCTCCTCGACGACGTTGTGGGTCGTCCAGGTCGGCTCGATGCCGGCGCCGCGGTAGAGGAAGTGCTCCAGGATCTGCTGGCCGTGCGTGGAGTGCAGCACCTCGGGGTGGTACTGCACGCCGTACAGCTTCTTCTCGTCGTTCTCGAAGGCCGCGACCGGCACGACGTCCGTGGACGCGGTGACGGTGAAGCCCTCGGGCGCGGCCGAGCAGGCGTCGCCGTGCGACATCCACACCGACTGCTCGGTGGGCGTGCCCTCGAAGAGCGTCGAGCCGGCCTTGCTGACGTGCAGCGGCGTACGGCCGTACTCGCGCGCGCCGTTGTCGTCGACGGTGCCGCCGAGCGTCGTCGCCATCAGCTGGAAGCCGTAGCACATGCCGAAGACCGGGACCCCGGCCTCGAAGATCTCGCGCTCCAGGACGGGGGCGCCTTCCGCGTACACGGAGGACGGGCCGCCCGAGAGGATGATCGCCTTCGGGTTCTTGGCCAGCATCTCGGCCACGGGCATCGTGCTCGGCACGATCTCGCTGTAGACCCGGGCCTCACGGACGCGGCGGGCGATGAGCTGGGCGTACTGGGCGCCGAAGTCGACAACGAGTACGACGTCGGGCGCGGCAGCAGGGGACGCTGATGACACTGGCGGCCTTCCGGCGAAGGGAGGGGGTCGGTATTTGTCGATTCTACCGGGGCGCGGGGTGGGACCTTTCGTCTCACCATCCGAACCGGGGTTGGCCCGGCCCGGGGCGGTCGGTCCATACTGTCGCCATGCGCAAGCACCAGACCTTCGTCTTTACCTATGGCACCCGGCCCGCCGGGCGCCATGGTCGTGCTGCTTGAGCAACTGACAAGCGACTTCCCAGGCGCCCCGGGCCGACAAGGCCCGGGGCGCGCTGTCATTTCCGGGCCTTGCCGCTCCGGGGCCGCCGCCCCGAAGACCCAAGGAGACCCCCGACATGTCCCTCACGCAGACCTCCATCACGCAGACCGAGAAGACCGGCGCCCGTACCGACGAGGCCGCGACCGTGATCACCGGCGCCCGCGAGCGCATCGACACGCTCGACGACCGGATCATCGGCCTCATCCAGGAACGGATGGCCGTCTCGGCCGTCATCCAGGAGTCCCGCATCGCCTCCGGCGGGCGCCGGGTGAACCTGAACCGCGAGATGGAGGTCCTGGCCCACTACCGGGACGCGCTGGGCAAGCCCGGCACCGCGCTGGCGATGACGATGCTGGAGCTGTGCCGGGGCCGTATCTGAACGGCCGAGGACGAGCGGGACGGGCCGCATCTGCGTTCGGTCGCATCCTCACCCGTCCGGCGCCGTGACCGCCCCCGGCCCCACTTCGTTTGTCAGGGTGTCCGTGCCAGCCAGGGGCGGGCCCGAAAAAACCACGCGTGGCTCCGCTGGAGCGTGTGACGCACCGTTGGTGCGTCGTGGGACCTCGCCCCAGCGCGCGTGACCGGACGGCAGGGGACAGCAGCCCGGTCACCCTTTAAAGCGGTCGGTTCCGGGGACGCCCGGGGCCGGCCGCATCCGGTCCAAACGGTTGCGCGGTCCGCAGCCCATCCCTCACGATGCAAAGACACGTCCCGTACTGCGCAGAGCGACTGCCAGTGGTCGATACCATCCGCGCGCCCCCCGCGCGCCGGGTCGGCCACCCGGCGCACACCCCGGCGGCGCCACCCCCCGTCGCCGCCCCGAGGCACCGATGCTGCCCTGACGTCGGTGCTGACGCCAAGGGCCCCGCGGGCCGTCCCCAGGAGGATGGCCCGACGCGGGGCCCTTCGCTCTGTCCGGGCCACTGCCGGCTTCTGGCCAGGCCCTCTTCCGCTCGCGCGCGGAGCCTCGCACCGCTCGCCGGGTTGCCCCGAGCCATGCCTTTGGCGGGATCTCTCCCGTAACCCTTCGGGCACCCGAAACAGATGTGACGGGAAGCACATAAGGATTCTGTGAGTCCTGGGACAACCATTGACAGGAGTTGCAGGTCATCCCCTGCGGAACCAACGGCCCCGCATGTTCTGCGGGGCCCGTGGACGAGCGGGGAGCGCTGCACTCGGAGGGGGGTGCAGCGCTCCCCGTCTTCCGTCGGTGGCCGAAGTCCTACACCTCGGGCTCGTCCGACTTCTTCGGCGGCACCGTCGGCATCCCCAGGAACGGCAGCCGCAGCGCGCCGAACGCGTCCTCCGGGACCGCCGGGGACTTCGGCGCCACCGCCGCGACCCGTACGTACGGCCTGCCCTGGGCCGGGCGCCGGTCGGTCTCGCCCTTGTTCGGCCAGAACGACATCGCCCGCTCGGCCTGCGCCGTGATCGTCAGGGACGGGTTCACGCCCAGGTTCGCCGAGACCGCCGCCCCGTCGACCACCGAGATCCCCGGATGCCCGAAGAGCCGGTGGTACGGGTCGATCACGCCCTCCTCGGCCGACGCGCCGATCGGGCAGCCGCCCAGGAAGTGCGCGGTCAGCGGGGTGCCCATCAGCTCGCCGACGTTCGAGCCCGCGAAGCCGTTGATCTCGGCGGCGATCGCGGACGCCGCCAGCGAGGCCGCCTCGATCTGCTTCGGGTTGGGCGCGCCATGGCCCTGGCGTGCGGTGAGCAGACCCTTTCCGACGCCGTCCGGCTTCAGATACGTCGTCAGGGAGTTGTCCAGCGACTGCATGACGAGCCCGATGATCGTCCGCTCCGACCAGCGCCGGTTGCTCACCGAGCGCGCCAGGAGCGTCGGGTGCTTCACCGCGTTCGCCAGCCATCCGAGCGCCCGCGAGGAGCCCTGCGCGTACGGCACCTGGAGGATCGACAGGCCGCCCATCGCGTTCGAGCCCCGGCCGTAGCGGACCGGCTCGATGTGGGTGTTCTCGTCGGGATGGACCGAGGACGTGATGGCGACGCCCCTGGTGAAGTCGACCCGGTCCGCGCCGTGCGCCTTCTTGTAGCGGCGGTTGTCGGTCTGCGCCCCGACCAGCGCCTCGGAGTTGGTACGGGTCAGCTCGCCCAACTTCATGGAGATGTACGGGAGTTGACCGCCCGAGCGCATACGGTGCAGCAGGGTCTGGGTGCCGTAGGTGCCCGCCGCGATCACCACGCGCCGGGCCGTGAAAAGCCGCCCCGGGGCCTTCTTGCGGTTGTCGGTGGGAAGCGTGGCCACTGCGTATCCGCCGCGCGAGTCGTCGGTGACCGAGACGACGGTGGTCATCGGGTGCACCATCGCGCCCGCCTTCTCGGCGAGGTAGAGGTAGTTCTCGTTGAGGGTGTTCTTCGCGCCGTGGCGGCAGCCCGTCATGCACTCACCGCACTCGGTGCACGCCTTGCGCGCCGGGCCCGCCCCGCCGAAGTACGGGTCCTCGACCGTCTCACCGGGCCGGGCCTTCGCCGTCCCGTCGGCGTCCTGCCCGTCCCCGAAGAACACGCCGACCGGCGCCATGTGGAAGGTGTCGCCCACCCCCATCCGCTGGGCCGCCGCCTTCAGATGCACGTCGGAGGGGGTCATCGTCGGATTGAGCCGCACCCCGAGCATGCGCCGGGCCTGGTCGTAGTACGGGCCCAACTCCTCCTGCCAGTCCGTGATGTCCTTCCACTGCGGGTCGTCGAAGAACTGCTTCGGCGGCACGTACAGGGTGTTGGCGTAGTTCAGCGACCCGCCGCCGACCCCCGCGCCCGCCAGCACCATCACATTGCCGAGCAGATGGATGCGCTGGATGCCGTACATCCCGAGCTTGGGCGCCCACAGGTAGTTCTTGATGTCCCAGGAGTTCTTCGGCAGCGACGCGCGCGTGAAGCGGCGCCCCGCCTCCAGGACGCCGACGCGGTAGCCCTTCTCGGTCAGCCGCAGCGCCGTCACCGAACCGCCGAAGCCGGAGCCGACGACGAGGACGTCGTAGTCGTACGCCGTGTCGTCCTGGTTCTGGGCAGGGGTCTCCTGGGACATCGGCTCTCCTCGTGCGACTTCGGAACGGGACGGGGGCAAGGAGTCGAGCGGGCTCAGCGCAGGCGGAGCGCCTTCATCGCCTTCAGGCTGCGGCTCATGAACGCGGCGTACTTCTCGTCGTCCATGCCGAAGGACGGCGCCAGCGGGAGGATCCGCTGCTGGGCGACGGTCTGGGCCTCGGTGTACTTGAGGATGCCCTCGGAGCCGTGCCGGCGGCCGAGGCCGGAGTCCTTCATTCCGCCCATCGGGGACTGCACGCTGCCGTACGCGGGTGCGTACCCCTCGTTGATGTTGACCGTGCCCGTGCGCAGCTTCGCGGCGACCTGATGGCCCCGGCGCGAATCCTTCGTCCAGACCGAGGAGTTGAGACCGTACGGGGTGGCGTTCGCGGCCTCGACGACCTCGTCCTCGTCCGTGAACCGGTAGATCGAGACGACCGGGCCGAAGGTCTCCTCGGTGCAGACGGCCATCGGGGCCTCTACGCCGTCCAGGATCGTCGGCTCGTAGAAGAGCGGGCCGATGTCGGGGCGGGCGACGCCGCCCGCGACCAGCTTGGCGCCCTTGGCGACGGCCTCCTCGACGTGCCGGGTCACCGTCTCCAGCTGACGCTCGCCCACAAGCGAGCCCATGTCGGCGCCGTACGCGAGGGAGGTGCCGAGCCGCATCGCCTTCGTACGGGCGGCGAAGCGCTCCACGAAGTCGTCGGCGATCGACTCGTGGACGTACAGCCGCTCGATGGAGATGCAGAGCTGTCCGGCGGAGGAGAAGCAGGCGCGGACGGCGCCCGCCGCCGCCTTCTCCACGTCGGCGTCGCGCAGCACCAGCATCGCGTTCTTGCCGCCCAACTCCAGGGAGACACCGACCAGTCGGGCCGCCGCGCCCTGGGCGACCTCGCGGCCGGTGCGCGTGGAGCCGGTGAACGAGACGTAGTCGGCGTACTTGACGACCTCGGGGCCGACGACCGGGCCCTCGCCGAGCACGACCTGGAACACCTCGGCGGGAAGTCCCGCCTCGATCAGCAGGTCACGGGCCCACAGCGCGGTCAGCGCGGTCTCGGTGTCGGGCTTCATCACCACGGCGTTGCCGGAGACGAACGCGGGCAGCGCGTCGCCCACCGACAGCTCGAACGGGTAGTTCCAGGGCGCGATCTGCCCCACCACCCCGCGCGGCTGGCGCAGTTCGGTGACCTTGGTGAGGGTCGGCACGACACCGGTGTGGCGCTTGGGGCGCAGATACGCGGGCGCCTTGCGGCCGTAGTGGCGCGCGGCCACGGCGACGGCCTGGACCTCCTCGTGCGCGTGCAGGCGCGCCTTGCCGGTCTCCAGCTGGATGAGGTCGAGGACCTCGCCCTGGCGGGCGAGGACCAGGTCGTGGAAGCGCAGCAGGACGGCGGCGCGCTCGCGGGGCGACGTCGCGGCCCAGGCGGGCTGTGCGGCGCGGGCGCGCGCGAACGCCTCGGCGACGTCCTCGGGCGTGGACTCGGGCAGGTCCGCCAGCTTCTCGCCGGTGAACGGCGTGTGGTTCACCGTCCGGCCGGAGCCGATGACACCCCGGGTGAGGCGGGCGACCACCTCGGGGGTGACCACATCGGCGGCGGTGCGGGCGCCCGTGGGAGCCGCGGCGACCGGGTTCGTACGGGTGCTGGAGGGCGTGGCCTGCGAGTCCGTCATGGGAGGGAGCGTATGCCCGGCGCAACCGTTTGGGTACCCGCCGGTAATACCTTTGTCGCACCCTCACAAACACGCCAGTAATCACTGGCCACATAACCGCTGATCAGGCCCTGTTTCCCTCAGAGGTCATGAATTTTCAGACCGTCGACGACTTGGCCGAACAGCTTCTCGCCGTCCTTGGACGCCTTGCCCGCGGCCGGCATCCTGACCCGCAGCTGCCAGTAGACCGAGCCTTTTCCGGGGATCAGCAGCTCGTGGAAGCGGAAGTGCAACGGGTCGGGGTCGCTCGCCGAGGTCGCGTACGGGACGAAGTCGGTGACCACCTCGGACGCCTTCTTGCCCTGGTGGGTGGTGTCCTTGACGGTGACCACGGCGTTGCGCATCTCGGTGGCCGACGCGCCGCCGTGCTCGTAATGGGACTTCCAGGCGGCCCCGGTGGGACCGGGGTCGTCCGTCCTGCCGGTGGTGTCGGTCTTCCAGACGTCGATCTCGAAGACGCCGCTGGGGTCGTAGTACCAGACCGCGTCGCCCTTGTCGCCCTGCTTGCGCTTGTACTCCTCGGGCACGGCGACGTCCGCGTTCAGCACCTCGTTCTCGGGCCGCACCTGCCAGCCGGAGGGCAGTCCGCCGCCCCCGAACGGGTCGGTGACCAGCAGCGTCACCGCCACCACCACCGCGAGCAGACCGCCGCCGACGCCGTACCGGGCGCGCTTGCTCTCGGCGAGGACCGGCGGGACCCAGGCGCGGGCGCCGGTGGCGGAACCGGCCGCCGCGCCGGGCAGCAGCCGGGTGGCGGCGACGGCGGCGGGCGCCGGGTTCGCGACCGACTCCAGGATCCGGCGGATCTCGGCCGGGGCGGGCCGCGCCGCCGGGTCCTTGCGCAGCAGCTGCATCACCAGCGTGCCGAAGGCGCCCGAGCCCCGGGCCGGCATCTGCGGCTCGGCCGACAGGACCGCCTGGAGGGTGGCCGGGGTGTTGCTGCGCCGGTAGGGGGACATGCCCTCGACCGCCGCGTACAGCACGACGCCGAGCGACCACAGGTCCGACTCCGGGCCGGGCCGCTGACCCAACACCCGCTCCGGCGCGATGAATTCGGGCGAGCCGACGAACGCGCCGGTCTCGGTGAGTCCTTCCTCGCCCTCGACCTGCGCGATGCCGAAGTCGGTGAGCACCACCCGCTCGCCGCGCCCGAGCAGGACGTTGGCGGGCTTCACATCGCGGTGCAGGACGCCCGCCTCATGGGCCGCGGTGAGCGCGCCGAGGACCGCGAGCCCGATCCGCGCGGCCTCGCGGACGTCGAGGGTGCCCTCCTGGAGCCGGTCGGCCAGCGAGTGGCCGCGCACCAGCTCCATCACGATCCACGGCTTGCCGTCCTCGACGACCACGTCGTGCATGGTGACGACGCTGGGGTGGTCGATCCGGGCGGCGGCCCGCGCCTCGCGCTGCATCCGCGTGTGGACGGTGGCGCGCTCGCGCTCGCCCAGGTGTTCCGGGACGCGCGGCTCCTTGACCGCGACATCGCGGTCCACCACCTCGTCGTGCGCACGCCAGACCGTGCCCATACCGCCGTGGCCGAGGCGGTCGACGAGCCGGTAGCGCCCGCCGAGGATGCGCCCGGCACCGGCCTCGCTCTGCGTGGGCTCGTACGCGTTCGGTACGGGCTGCGGCGGCTGAAGGCCGTAGCTGGTGGGCTCGTCGGCCCGTCCCCCGTCGTTCGTCATGCACACATCCTGTCGAACAGGAGTTGCCCGTGCCACAGAGGGGGTTCAGCGGATGCAGAGCCGTGACGTGACAAGGGCCGCGCGGAGACGTGACCGGCCGGGCGGACGGATCAGGCCGACGGCGTGAACGAGTCGAGCGCGGTGTCGAAGTGCCGCTTGGCCTCGTCGCGCCGCCCTATCGGCGCCGAGACCCACACGTCGTACATCTTGCCGCTCTCGTCCCAGGACTCGTCATACGTGTGCCGGGGCCCCTCGGCCGTACTGAAGCCGTTCCAGCTGAACTCCCACAGTGCCGCGTCATGGCCCTGGTGGGTGGTGGCGACGACCTTGCCGTCCCGGTAACCGGGGTTGGTGCTCGACCCGTTGGCGTCGGCGAGCCGCATCACGCCGAGCGGGCCGCCGGACACGGAGTTCTGCAGCCGGATGCCGAGCCGGAAGGCGCCGTCCGGCGAGACGTAGAAGACCCGCCGGTCGTCGGTGGTACGGGTGAAGCCCGCCGGGACCGTGAGGCTGAAGCCGTCCGGGTCGCGGACCGTGCGGTACCCGGCGGGCGCGGTGCCGGCCGGGGCGGGCTCGGACGCGGTGACCGTCACGGTGGCGCCCGCCGGCCCGGGTCGCACGGAGGCTGCCGAGGAGGCGGTGACCGTCGCCGTGGTCCCGCCACCGGTGGCGGCCTGTGCGTTGCCGCCGCCCTGGCCGCTGTCGTCGCTGCTCAGCAGGACGGCGGTGGCCGCGCCCGCACCGGCGAGGACGACGACCGCGGCCGCCGCGACCAGCGCGGTCCTGGCCCGCTTGGGCCGGGAGGCCGGGCCGGTCACCGCCACCCGCTCGGTCGGCGTGTACGTGCGCGGGGTGACGGGGGTGGAGCCGGTCGCCACGTACGCCTTCAGCAGTTCCGTGGCCTCCGGCGCGCCCAACCGGCGTACCGGGTCCCGGTCGAGCAGCCCGTGGACCACCGGGAGCAGCGGGGCTGCGGCAGCGGGCGGGCGGATCTCGTCGGTGACCACGGCGTGCAGCACACCGCCCAACGAGTCGCGGTGGAAGGGCGATTCGCCGCTCAGGGCGGCGCACAGGAGCGCGCCGAGCGACCACAGGTCGGACTCGGGCCCGGCCGCAGCCCCCTGCATCCGCTCCGGCGCGGTGTACTCGGGCGAGCCGACGAACGCGCCCTCCTCGCTGATCGTGGTGGTGCCCGGCAGCTGCGCGATCCCGAAGTCGGTGAGCACCACCCGGCCGGTGCCCTCCTCAAGGAGGACGTTGGCGGGCTTGAGGTCGCGGTGGAGCACGCCCTGGCGGTGCGCGGTGCTCAGTGCGCCGAGCAGCGCGATGCCCATCCGGGCCGCCTCGGCCGCGTCGACCGGCCCGCGCAGCCGCAGCCGGTCGGCGAGCGAACCGCCCTCGACCAGCTCCATCACGATGTACGAGCGCCCGTCCTGCTCGACCACGTCGTGGACGACGATGACGTGCGGGTGCTTGATCTGCGCCACGGCCCGGGCCTCGCGCAGCGCGGCCATGGCGGGGCCGCCGCCATCGGGGTGCAGCTCCTTGACCGCGACCTGGCGGCCGAGCAGTTGGTCCTGGGCGCGCCACACCGTGCCCATGCCGCCCCGGCCGAGCCGGGCCGTCGGCCGGTAGCGCCCGGCGATCAGGCGCTCGTCGGCCGGACCGCCACGCGGATCACTGGGTGCGGACACCGCGTCTTCCCCCTGATACTCGTCCTGGGCCCATCATGCCGCACGGGCCCGTGCCCGAGCAGGGCGTGAGGTCACGGGACGGCCGCAACAGGAGCTGACAGGCCGTCAGTTGAGCGGCGGCGGCTGCCAGCCGCGCAGCACCGTGTCGAACTGCTCGCGGGTGGTCGCCCAGTCGGTCTCCGGGCCCGACATGTACACCGCGTACTCGGTGCCGCCGCCGTCCGAGAAGTACATCTGGTCGATCGCGTGCCGCTTGCCCGGGAAGCCCTTCTTCTCCACGTAGGTGAACTCCCAGAGCGAGGAGTTCACCTGGTCCCGGAAGGTGTTGGAGTGCAGCGTGATCCGCTGGTACTTGGGCAGCCGCTTCTCCAGCGCCTTCTCCAGGTTCAGCTGGTGCATGTACGGATTCTCGAAGTCGGGCTTGCCCACGCTGATCCGGATGTAGTGGCGGCCGTCGTCCGGCGTGTAGTCGACCTCCTTGCCGTCCATCTGGCGCCGCCAGCCCTCGGGCACGAAGAGGGTGAACCCGGCCGGGTCCTTCACCCGCTGCCATCCGTCGGGCAGCGACGCGTCGCCCTGCTTGGTCGGCTTGTCCGTGGCCTTGTCCGGGGACTTGCTGGCCGTGCCGGTCGTGGTGGTGCCGGTGCTGCTGTCGCCGCCTCTGTCGCGGTACTTGAGCACGGCGAGGCCGACCCCGCCGCCGACGACGGCCGCGAGCGCGACCACCAGGGCGACCGTCCGCCAGCGCCGCCTGCCCGCCGGGCGCGCGGGCGCGACGACGGGCGCGGGCACCACGGCCTCCGGTGCGGGCACGGGCGCGGGTGTGCGGACCGTACCGGAGCCGCCGGCAGGGCCGTTGGCCGCGTGCAGTTCGGCCTCGGAGACCTGCCGGGTCGGCACGTACTCGTGCGCGGCCTTGGGCTCGCGCCCCTCCATCGCCTCCAGGAACATCCGCTCGGCCTCTTCGGCCGAGGGGCGGTCCTCGGGGTCCTTGCGCAGCAGGGCGGTGATGACCGGGGCGAGCGCTCCCGCGTGGGTGGCGGGCGGGGGCTCCTCGTTCACCACGGCCTGCATGGTGGAGATGGGCGAGGAGCGGCGGAAGGGCGACTCACCCTGGACGGCGGTGTAGAGCGTGGCGCCCAGCGACCAGAGGTCGGAGGCGGGACCGGGCTGTCCTCCTCGTACCCGCTCGGGCGCCAGATAGTCGATCGAGCCGACGAGTTCACCGGTTCGGGTGATCGTGGAGTCGCCCTCGATGGCGGCGATACCGAAGTCGGTGAGCAGCACGCGCGCGTCGCGGGCGAGCAGGACGTTGCCGGGCTTGACGTCGCGGTGCAGCACCCCGGCCGCGTGGGCGGCGCGCAGCGCGCCGAGGACGTGCAGGCCTATTCGGGCGGCTTCGCGGGCTTCTATGCGCCCGGTCTCGGCGGCCTTGACGGCGTCGGCGAGCGAGGGCCCGTCGACGTACTGCATCACGATCCAGGGGCGGTTGTCGTGGTCGAGCACATCGTGGACGGTGACCACGCCGGGGTGCGTGATGCGCGCGGCGGCCCGCGCCTCCTTCTGCGTCCGCGCGTGCAGCACTACGCGGTCGGCCTCCGCCACGTACAGCGCGGCGGTCAGCTCCTTGACGGCCACCGTCCGGTGCAGGACCTCGTCGTGGGCCCGCCAGACCTTGCCCATGCCACCGCGGCCGATGGTGTCGCCCAGACGGTAGCGCCCGGCCAGCAGCAGCCCCGCCGCCACCGCTTCCGCGCCCTTGCCGCTGTTGCTCTGGTTCTGTTCCACGTCCCCCGCCCGGCCGGTTCTTAAGGGGCAAGGTTACGGAGCGGATTCCGGCCAGGGAACCTCGGGGGCACCTTGCGCCGGACCGACTGCGAAGTATGTGTCTGAGGCAACCTATGAACCGTCAACGAGTGGCGCTGTAGGCGGCCGTGGCCTGCGTATAGATCTCCGTCACCTTGTCCCGCTGCGGCTCCGGACCGATGACCTGGATGAGGTGATACCGGCCATTGAGAATCATGACCTGATTGCGCACGTAAACGGTCCGGCCAGTGCTGTCACGCCAGGTGAACTGCCCCTCGGCAGTCACTTTTCGGCCAATGTCGACCCGTCTCAACCCGGCCGCGGTGGCCCAGGCCGAGTCCCGAAACGGCTGTAGCTCGCGCTCCTTGTCGCGCTGGTACGCGAGCGGGTCGTCACCCATGCTCTTGACGCTGTCCCGGCCGGGCACAACGACCAGCGTGAAGTCCCCACCGACATAACGGACTTGTCCGGCGTCATTGATGGGCTGCCGCTCGAAGGACGGATCGACGGCGGTCCGGAACCCCTCTGGGTCCGTACGGATCACGTACCCCTTGGCGGGCGGCTGCCCGCCGGGCGCGGTGGTCTGGGTCTGGGGGGAGGAGGGCGAACCGGTGCGCTCGGTGGTGCCGGTGCCGGGCGTCGGCGTGGTGCGCGGTGCGCTCTTTCCGGCGGGCGACCCACCACCGTTGTCCGTCGCGTCCTTGGAGCCGGACCTGGGCATGAAGAACACGGCGTACGCGAGGGCGGCGACGAGGAGCAGAAGGACGAGCAGGACGAGGCTGCGCCCGAGGGAACGGGGTGTGTTCTCTCGTTCTGGCGCGCGCGTGCGCTCCCGCTTCGGCGTACGAGACGTACGGGATTCGGCCCGCAGGGAGACGCCGGGCTCGCTGAACTCCTCATGTCTGCTCAGCCGCTCCGGCCTGCGGGGCTTGGGCTGACGCTTCTGTCGATGGCGGCCGTGCTCACCGGAGGCCGCGCGGCGGCGCCGCACCAACTCGCCCCGACGCCGCAGGATCGGCAGCCGGGTCGCATCGGGCGAGGGCAGCGGGACGACATGGGTGCCCGCGTCCGGTTCGGGCGCGGACCGCACGATCGAGCGCAGCCAGCCGCGCAGCTCCTCGAAGTCCGGCCGCTCGGTGGGGTCCTGGCGCAGCAGCGACTCCACGACCGGCCGCAGCGGGCCGCACTCCTCGGCGAACGCGGGCGGCTCGCCGCACACCATCTGCACCAGCTCGACCGCGTTCTCCTCCGGGTACGGAGCGTGCCCCTGCACCGCCCGGAACAGCAGCGCGCCCAGCGCCCACAGATCGGTGGCGGGCCCGATCGGCGGCGCGAGCCGCCAGTTCTCGTGTATCGGCCCGGCCTGCTCGGGCGCCCACCGCTCGGTGACACCCCCCACGACGGCGATGCGCGTCTGCCGCGCCCGCTCGGCCGCGAGGCGTGTGGTGGGCCCGTGGTACCCGCCCCCGTGCGGCTGCGGCGCCACGGCTCCCCAGCCGCCCGCGCCGTTCTCCCGGGCGACAACGCCCGCACTGGCATGCGTCTGCCGCTGCGCGTCGGCCCGCAACGCGTCGGCCCCGGCCCCGACGGCATGCGGCAAGGCGGGCTGCGGCGCGGCGGAGGGCGGGGGGCCGGTGGTGGCGGGGGGTGCGCTGGGGACGCCGGGTGCGCCGGAGGAGGTCGGTGCGCCCGGCGGGCGGGCGAGTTCCGGACGCGGGATCCAACGGCCCGTGACCGGGTCGTACGCCCGCCTGGTCCGCCCCGAGTCCGGGCCCTCCTCGACTGCGTAGGGGCTCGCGGACGCGGTGGTGTGGCCGGTGGTGTGGCTCGTGGCCGGTGTCGCGTGGGATCCGGCGGCAGGCGTACGGGGTACGCGCGTCCCGCTCACCGGGTCGTACATGTCCCGGTCGACGACATCAGCCCTGGAGCCGGTGTCGGCGTCGCGCCACACACCCTCCAACTCGGCCTGCGGGGGCGCCGGACGCTGCATGGGCAGTGCCCCGTCGTCCCCCACGCGCGCGGCGGCCCGCGCTCCGGCCCGGTACGCGGCGATGGCCCCGGCGCGTGTTCCGGCGGCGGTGGAGGTGCCGGGCCGGGGCACGAGGGCTCCGCCTTGTCCGGGGCCCGCCTGCCCGTTGGCCGCCTCGACGTCATCATCCGGGCCGTCTCCGTCCGGTCCCGCCGGGGACCAACCCGCGGGCAGCGCCGGCGCCCTGGTCGACGGAAGCGAGGCGGGCCGGGCGGCCGGAGCCGTCGGCGCGGGCGGCCTGAAGGGGGCGTGGGGGTCAACGACATCAGCCCCGTCGGTCGCCTCCACCGGCTCACCGGCACCCGGCGCCCCGAAGTCGTCGTCCCCACCGTCGAACCCCGCCGGCACCACCGCGTAACCGCACAGCGCTTCCTCCGCCGCGCCGACCGCGAGACCGGTCAGCATCACGCGGCCGTCATCGCATATCAACACGGTCCGGGCCGTGATGTTCCGGTGCGTCCAGCCGTGCGCGTGCAGCACGCGCAGCGCGGTCAGCACATCCGAGGCGACCTCCGCCGCCCGGTACGGCGCCATCGGCCGCTCGGCGAGCAGCGCGGCCAGTGGCCGGGCCATGACGAGTTCGCTGACGATCCACAGCGAACCGTCCTCGGCGAACACATCGAAGACCTGGTCGAGCCGGGGATGGTCGGGGATCCGCGCGGCCGCCTGGGCCGCCTCGATCGCGCGCCGCAGAAACGGATCGGCGGGCCGTCGCTGCGCCCCGCCGCCGAACCCTCCCCCGTACCGCCCGTCCGCCCCCTGCACCTCGGCGTCGACGACCTCCGGCAACGGCACCCGCCGCACCAGGACTTCCTGTCCGCTGTAGGTGTCAAACGCCCGGGTCTCGACCAGTTCGTACTCGTCCGAAGGCGGCA
The DNA here is from genome assembly GCF_014596475.1 of Streptomyces sp. CBMA152. Lineage (GTDB taxonomy): Bacteria > Actinomycetota > Actinomycetes > Streptomycetales > Streptomycetaceae > Streptomyces. Next base: position 473,759 of record NZ_MECJ01000028.1, read on the forward strand.
GCGGCAGCCGATAGCGGTCGGCGAGCACCCGACCCGCATACTCGTCCACGACGCCTCCCCAGAGCGCGCTGTCCCCCGAACCCGTCAATTCCGGTCGATTACCGGCCCATTGTGGCTGCGTACGGTCCGCGGGCTCTCACGATACGTGGCCTGCTCAGTCCTTGGGGCTGAACGTGTCGAACGCCGTCTTACGCAGCGTCGCACACGGCTCGGCGTCCCACTCGCCCGCCTTGCAGGTGATCATGATCGCGTAGCCGTGCGACCCGTCGGCCTTGAAGCCACGGTTGAGCACGCGTACGTGCTGGCCGCTCTGATCCCGCTCGAACGTCCAGTCGGCCACCGTGGGGTAGCCCTTGTACGACACCGACTGTATGCCGACCAGCTTGTAGTTGCTGCTGCTCCCCGCGACCGCGCCGGCGAGCTCCAGCCAGGCCCGCTTGGCGTCGTCGGACGGGCTGGAGTTGAAGTCGACCTGGACACGCGGGAAGCCGCCGTTGGCGCTGTATATGCCGCCCGAGTTCTCCCCGGCTGTGCCGGTGCGGTGGAACCCGGCGGGCATGGCCATGGAGAAGTGGAAGTCGCCGTCGGTGACCATGGTGTAACCGCTGGGCAGCCCGGCCGCGTTGCCGTTCCCGGACCCGGACCCGGTGCCGGGGGTCGCGGGCGAACCGGAGGTCTTGCCGCCGCTCTGCCCCTCGGTCTGCGCCTGCCCCTGTCCGCTGCCCTGACCCTGGCCCTGCGCCTGGCCGTTGCCGGTCTTGCCGTTGGCGTTCTTGTCGCCGCCCGCCGTGGCCCCGCTGGACGCGGCCTTGTCGCTCTTGCCGTCCTTGCCGGTCTTGGCCTTGCCATTGTCGTCACCGCCGCCACTCAGCGCTATCGCGAGCACCGTGCCGAGCACGGCCAGCGCCGCGACGACCGCGATGATCACGAGGGTGCGGCGCGGCACCACGTCGGTGAGCGGCGCCCGCACCGGCGCGGGCGGCCCGGACGGCGTCGGGGGCGCGACGGACGCCGACCCGGCCGCCCCGCCAAGGGACTTGGCGGCGGTCTTGCCGACAGCCCGGTCCTTTGCCTTCTCTTTCGCCTTCTCCTTGGCGGTGGTCTGCGCCGCCACCGCCGCGTTCCGTACGGACTTGAGCGCGCCCCGCATCCGGTCGGCGGCCGCGTCGGCCACCTCCTTCGCCTTCGCGCCCGTGTCGCCCTTGGGCTCGCCGGGCACGGGGGGCAGCGCGACGACCCGCGTCACCTCGGACGACACCGGCTCCGGCGCAGGCTCCGGCTTCTCCGGGGCGTGGATGACCTCGGTGAGCAGCGCACGCGCCGCCGCGTTGTCGAGCCGCTGCTCGGGGTCCTTGGCGAGCAGCCCGTAAATGACCTTCTCCAGGAGCGGTCCCGCGTTCTGCGGCGGGTCCACCGGCTCGGTCATGACCGCGGTCAGCGTCGCTATCGCCGAACCCTTGTCGTACGGCGGGACGCCCTCCACGCTCGCGTAGAGCAGACCGCCCAGCGACCACAGGTCGGCGGCCGGACCGGGCTTGTGGCCACGCGCGCGCTCCGGCGAGATGTACGAGGGCGCGCCGACGAGCATGCCGGTCGAGGTGATGGACGGGTCGCCCTCGACCTGCGCGATACCGAAGTCGGTGAGCACGACCCGGCCGTCCTCGGCGATCAGCACGTTGGACGGCTTCACATCACGGTGCAGGATGCCCTCGCGGTGCGCGGAGCGCAGCACGTCGAGGATGGCGAGCCCGACCTCGGCGGCCCGGCGCGGCGTCAGCAGCCCGTCCTCGCGCACCGCTTCGGCGAGCGACTTGCCCTCGACGAGTTCCATGACGATCCACGGCCGGTCGTCCTCGTCCACGACGTCGTAGACCGTCACCGCGCTGGTGTTGCGGATCCGGGCGATCGCCTTGGCCTCGCGCAGGGTGCGCGTGATGAGCCGACGCTTCTCCTCGTCGTCGATGCTGCTGGGAAAGCGCAGCTCCTTGACGGCGACGGTACGGCCCAGCGTCTCGTCGACGGCACGCCAGACCGTGCCCATGCCGCCACGGCCGAGCACATCCCCGAGCCGGTACCGATCGGCCAGGAGCCTGCCCTCGGCCTTACGGCCGGGCTCCTTCCGCTCGTCCCGCTGGGGCTCCCGCGACTGCTCCGCCTCCGACATGCGTCCCCTCTGCGATCCCTGATCCGCGCCCGCACCGACCGCGTCCCGGCCGACGGCTCCCCGCAACTTGCCTCGTGAGGCGGCCCGGTTCACCGCTTTGTCCTGCTTCTCCTGCCGGGGGTCCGGGGGTTGGCCCCCGGGGGAGCGGCACCCGCCCTGGCAGAACGTCCATTGTCTCTCACGCCGGGACCAATGATTGTCCCGGGTCCGCCGTCCGCCAAGATGGCTCCCGGAAGGGGGACGACCGCGATGCCGACACTTCGGACACTGCTCGCCATACCCCTGGCCGGCTCGCTCTGCGCCCTGGGCAGCCTGTGCCTGCCCAGCCCTCCGGAGCCCCCGGACCGCCCGGACCCGCAGGTCACCGCGCTCACCCGACTGGTCACCGAGGGCGCCGCCCCGGCCGCCGCGCTGCTCGCCGAGAACCGTACGGACCCCGGGTCCCACACGGATCCGCCGTCCAGCACGGACTCCCCGTCGGACACGGACTCCCGGCCGGGCACGGACTCCCTGTCGGACACGGACTCCCGGCCGGGCATGGACTCCCTGTCGGACACGGACTCCCGCTCGGGCACGGACTCCCAAGCCCGCACCGGCTCGGCGTCCCGCACCAGCTCCCGGTTCCGCACCGCCGGATCCGGCCTCGGCCGCGCCGACCGCTTCCGGGCGGGCAGCGTCACCAAGTCCTTCGTCGCGACGGTGGTGCTCCAGCTGGCGGCCGAGGGCAGGCTGAACCTCGACGACACCGTGGAACAGCATCTGCCGGGCCTGATACGCGGCCATGGAAACGACGGCCGCCACCTCACCCTGCGCTCCTTGCTCTCCCACACCAGCGGTCTGTTCCCCTACACGGCCGACACCACGGTCCCGGTTCCACTCACCCCCTCAGCAGCCGTCCGTATCGCCCTCGCCCACTCCCCCGGACCCTTGGGCACCTACGCGTACTCGAACACCAACTACGTAGTCCTCGGCATGGTTGTTCAGCAGGTCACCGGCCACTCCTACGCGGCTGAGGCCGAACGCCGCATCATTTCTCCCCTCCGTCTCACCGGCACCTCCTTCCCGGGTGCCCGCACCACGCTGCCCTCCCCGCACAGCCGCGCGTACTCCGCCGACGGCCGGGACGTCACCGACCTCGACCCGCGCCGGGCGGGGGCCGCCGGAGAACTGGTCTCCACGCTCGCCGATCTGAACCGCTTCTACGCGGCCCTGCTCGGCGGCGAGCTGCTGCCCGCGCCCCAGCAGCGCGAACTGCTCAGCACCGCCGCCACCCACGGCGTATACGGCCTCGGCATCTACCCGCAGCGGCTCTCCTGCGGGATCACCGTCTGGGGCCACAACGGGCATATATCGGGCAGCCTCGTCCACGCGGCCGCCACCGTCGACGGCCGCCACACCGTCGTCTTCCGCATCAACACCGACACCCTCACCGACCCCTCCCTGGAACTCGCCCTGCTCAACACCGAGTTCTGCCCGACGCCCACCCCGTAGCCCCCGGCTGGGCCCGTCGCCCTACAGCGGCACGATGTCCGGCGCTCCCAGCCGCGCCGCGTCCGCCGTCAGGTCGTCCGGCTGGCGCTGCGACTCGCGCTCGGCCTGCACCCTCTTCTCGTAGTGCTCCACCTCCTTCTCGATCTGCTCCTTGTCCCAGCCGAGGACCGGCGCCATCAGCTCGGCGCACTCCCGGGCCGACCGCGTGCCCCGGTCGAACGTCTCGATCGAGATCCGGGTGCGCCGGGTCAGCACGTCGTCGAGGTGACGGGCGCCCTCGTGCGACGCGGCGTAGACGATCTCGGCCCGCAGATAGTCCTCGGCCGCGCTCAGCGGCTCCCCCATCGACGGGTCGGCCACGATCAGCTCGATCAGGTCCTCGGTGAGCGAGCCGTACCGGTTCAACAGGTGCTCCACGCGCACCACATGGAGCCCGGTCCGCGCGGCGATCCTCGCCCGCGCGTTCCACAGCGCCCGGTATCCCTCCGCGCCGAGCAGCGGCACGTCCTCGGTGACACAGGCCGCGACCCGCTGGTCCAGGCCGTGCACCGCCTCGTCCACCGCGTCCTTCGCCATCACCCGGTACGTCGTGTACTTGCCGCCCGCGATCACCACGAGCCCGGGCACCGGATGCGCCACGGTGTGCTCGCGCGAGAGCTTGCTGGTGGCGTCCGACTCACCGGCCAGCAGCGGGCGCAGGCCCGCGTAGACCCCCTGCACATCGTCCCTGGTCAGCGGGACGGCGAGGACCGAATTGACGTGTTCCAGCAGGTAGTCGATGTCCGCGCTGGAGGCCGCCGGATGCGCCTTGTCCAGGTCCCAGTCGGTGTCGGTCGTGCCGACGATCCAGTGCCTGCCCCATGGGATCACGAAGAGCACCGACTTCTCGGTGCGCAGGATGAGCCCGCTCGTGGAGTGGATCCGGTCCTTGGGCACCACCAGATGGATGCCCTTGGAGGCCCGGACGTGGAACTGGCCGCGCTCACCGACCATCGCCTGGGTGTCGTCCGTCCACACCCCCGTCGCGTTGACGATCTGTTTGGCGTGGATCTCGTACTCCCCGCCTCCCTCCACATCGCGCACGCGCGCCCCGACGACCCGCTCGCCCTCGCGCAGAAACCCGGTCACCCTGGCCCGGTTGGCCGCGTGTGCGCCGTAACTCGCGGCAGTGCGGACCAAGGTGGCCACATAACGCGCGTCGTCCATCTGCGCGTCGTAGTACTGCAAGGCCCCGACCAGCGCTTCCTTCTTCAGGCAGGGCGCGACCCGCAGGGCGCTGCGGCGGGACAGATGCCGGTGGACCGGCAGCCCCCGGCCGTGGCCGGACGAGATCGACATCGCGTCGTACAGCGCCACGCCCGATCCCGCGTACAGCCGCTCCCAGCCCTTGTGCTGGAGCGGATAGAGGAACGGCACAGGCTTGACCAGGTGTGGGGCCAGCCGTTCGAGGAGCAGCCCGCGCTCCTTCAGCGCTTCTCTGACCAGCGCGAAGTCCAGCATCTCCAGATATCGCAGCCCGCCGTGGATCAGCTTGCTCGACCGGCTGGAGGTGCCCGAGGCCCAGTCCCGCGCCTCCACCAGCCCGGTGGACAGGCCGCGGGTCGCGGCGTCCAGCGCGGTGCCCGCGCCGACCACCCCGGCGCCGACGACCAGCACGTCGAGCTCGCGCTCGGCCATCGCGGCGAGCGCCTCGGCACGCTGCACCGGTCCCAGTGTCGCTGTCCTCACGGCTGCCTCCCGTTGATCTGGGTGGTCTGGCTCACAACCTCGATTCTGGACGCGACCACCGACATCGGCCACCGCCTGTGGACAACACTCGGACGACCCCGGGCCCACAATGCCGCATAACGGTCATATTTACTCTTAGTCTGACATTGCGTAACGCCCATTCTGTCCACAGGGCTTGCGCACCTTGCCCCCTCCGGTTATGGGAAGGACGGTCATCGCATGCCCGCAGACCTCGCCGTCATCGGACTCGGCCACCTCGGCCTGCCGCTCGCCCAGGCCGCGGCCGCCGCGGGCATCGACACCGTCGGCCACGACACCGACCCGCACGTCCTCGCCGAACTCCGCGCCGGGCGCCCCCCGGTCGACGGCTGCCTCACCGCCGCCGAGCTGCGCCGGATGCTCGCGGGGGGCTTCCGTACCGCCGCCGGACCGGCCGAGCTCGGCCGGGTGCGCACCGCCGTGATCTGCGCGCCCACCCCGCTCGGCGCCGACCGCACCCTGGACCTCACCGCCGTCGCCGACGCGGCGCGCACGCTGGCAGCGCGGCTGCGCCCGCACACCACGGTCATCCTGGAGTCGGCCGTCCACCCCGGCACCACCGAGGACTTCCTGCGCCCGCTGCTCGAAGCGGGCTCGGGGCTGCGTGCGGGCCGCGACTTCCACCTCGCCTACTCCCCCAGCCGCATCGACCCCGGCAACCGCACACACGGCTACGCCACCACGCCCAAGGTCATCGGCGGCCTCACCCCCGCCTGCACCGAGTCCGCCGCCGCGTTCTACGGCCGCCTCACCGACAAGGTCGTCCGCGCGCGCGGTACCCGCGAGGCGGAGATGGCCAAGCTCCTGGAGACCAACTACCGCCAGGTGAACATCGCGCTGGTCAACGAGATGGCCGTGCTCTGCCACGACATGGGCGTCGACCTGTGGGACGTCATCCGGTGCGCCGAGACCAAGCCGTTCGGCTTCCAGGCGTTCCGCCCCGGTCCGGGCGTCGGCGGCCACGGCGTCCCGCTCGACCCGACGCCACTGCCGTACACCGGGCTGCGGATGGTCGGGCTCGCCCGGGAGATCAACGCGCATATGCCGCGGTACGTCATCCAGCGCTCCACCACGCTCCTGAACGAGCACGGCAAGTCCGCCCGGGGCGCGCGCGTACTGCTCCTCGGGACCACCTACAAGCCCGATCTCGCCGATCTGGAGGGCTCCCCGGCCGCCGAGATCGCGGGGCGGCTGATGGACCTGGGGGCGTCGGTGAGCTACCACGACCCGTATGTGCCGGACTGGCGCGTGCGCGACCAGCCCGTGCCGCGCGTGGACTCGCTCTACGAAGCGGCCGCCCACGCCGACCTCACGGTGCTGCTCCAGCACCACCGCACGTACGACCTCCAAGGTCTTGCGGTCAAGGCCCAGCTGCTGCTCGACACCCGGGGCGTCACCCCTGGGGGCGCGGCCCACCGCCTGTAGAGCGGCCTCCGAAATCTCGGTGGCGCCCCGCCCACGCACTGTTACTCTTCGGGTCGCTCGATCGCACAGTCGTGCGCATTTCCATGAGCTCTTCCACGCGCGCGTCCGTGGTGCACGCGCTTCCTTGACCTCGGGGGGATCCGAAAAATGAGCCAGAACTTTCCACCGCCGCCGCAGCAGCAGCCGGGCTTCCCGGGCTTCGTCCCGGCCCCGCCGCCGGCCCCGGTCCGCGACAACCTCGCGGGCGGTCTGGTCGCCGCGTTCGTCGCCGCCGTCGTCTGCGCGGGCGTGTACGGCGGGATCCTCGGCGCCACCAAGCACGAGATCGGCTACGCGGCCGTCGGCGTCGGCTTCGTCGTGGGGTGGGCGTCAGGCAAGGTCGGCGGGCGCAACCCCGCCCTGCCGGTGCTGAGCGCGGTCCTCGCCCTCGGCTCCGTCTACGCGGGCCAGATGTTCGGCGAGGCGATCGTCGCCTCCAAGGTGCTCCACGTCGACGCCACGGACCTGCTGGTGAACCACCTGAGCGTGGTGAACGAGCTCTGGAAGACCGACGCCGACCCGCTGACGTTCCTGTTCTTCGGCATCGCCGCGGCCGCCGCCTTCACCGGCTCCAAGAAGGGCGCCGCGTAACCCCCGGCACACGCAAGGGGCCCGGACCATGGGATGGTCCGGGCCCCTTCACATACGTACTACGTACGTGTGAGTCGACGTCAGCGCTTGTGCTGCGCGTCCGCCACCGTCACCTCGACGCGCTGGAACTCCTTGAGCTCGCTGTAGCCGGTGGTGGCCATCGAGCGGCGCAGGGCGCCGAAGAAGTTCATCGAGCCGTCCGGGATGTGCGACGGACCGGTGAGGATCTCCTCGGTGGTGCCGACGATGCCCAGGTCGACCAGCTTGCCGCGCGGCACGTCCTCGTGGACGGCCTCCATGCCCCAGTGGTGGCCCTTGCCCGGCGCGTCCGTGGCACGGGCCAGCGGGGAGCCCATCATCACGGCGTCCGCGCCGCAGGCGATCGCCTTGGGCAGGTCGCCGGACCAGCCGACGCCACCGTCCGCGATGACGTGCACGTAGCGGCCGCCGGACTCGTCCATGTAGTCGCGGCGGGCCGCGGCCACGTCGGCGACGGCGGTGGCCATCGGGACCTGGATGCCCAGCACGTTGCGCGTGGTGTGCGCGGCGCCGCCGCCGAAGCCCACCAGGACGCCGGCCGCGCCGGTGCGCATCAGGTGCAGGGCCGCGGTGTACGTGGCGCAGCCGCCGACGATCACCGGGACGTCCAGCTCGTAGATGAACTGCTTGAGGTTGAGCGGCTCGGCCGCGCCCGAGACGTGCTCGGCCGAGACGGTGGTGCCGCGGATGACGAAGATGTCGACGCCCGCGTCCACGACGGCCTTGGAGAACTGGGCCGTGCGCTGCGGCGAGAGGGCGGCCGCGGTGACCACACCGGAGTCGCGCACCTCCTTGATGCGCTGCCCGATCAGCTCTTCCTTGATCGGGGCCGCGTAGATCTCCTGGAGGCGGCGGGTCGCGGTGTCCTCGTCCAGCTCGTCGATCTCGTCGAGCAGCGGCTGCGGGTCCTCGTAACGGGTCCACAGGCCCTCAAGGTTCAGCACGCCCAGACCGCCGAGCTCACCGATGCGGATCGCGGTCTGCGGCGACACGACGGAGTCCATCGGGGCGGCCAGGAACGGCAGCTCGAACCGGTAGGCGTCGATCTGCCAGGCGATCGAGACCTCCTTCGGGTCCCGGGTGCGCCGGCTCGGGACGATGGCGATGTCGTCGAACGCGTACGCCCTGCGGCCGCGCTTGCCGCGCCCGATCTCGATCTCAGTCACGTTGTGTGGGCCTTTCCCTCTACGTCTGCGGTCCCAGTATCCCCGACATGTGTGTCCCCGACATACGGGCGAGGGGCGGTCCCGTGAACGGGACCGCCCCTCGGCGACACCTACGCGCGCGTAGGTGTCGTCAGCGCTTGGTGTAGTTCGGCGCCTCGACCGTCATCTGGATGTCGTGCGGGTGGCTCTCCTTGAGGCCCGCCGAGGTGATCCGGACGAACCGGCCGTTGGTCTGAAGCTCCGGGACGGTGCGGCCGCCGACGTAGAACATCGACTGACGCAGGCCGCCGACCAGCTGGTGGACGACCGCGGAGAGCGGGCCGCGGTAGGGCACCTGGCCCTCGATGCCCTCGGGGACCAGCTTCTCGTCGGAGGCGACGCCCTCCTGGAAGTAGCGGTCCTTGGAGAAGGACTTCTGCTCGCCGCGGGACTGCATCGCGCCCAGCGAGCCCATGCCGCGGTACGACTTGAACTGCTTGCCGTTGATGAACATCAGCTCGCCCGGGGACTCCTCGCAGCCCGCGAGCAGCGAGCCGAGCATCACCGTGTCGGCGCCCGCGACCAGGGCCTTGGCGATGTCGCCGGAGTACTGCAGGCCGCCGTCGCCGATGACCGGGACGCCCGCGGCCTTGGCGGCGAGCGAGGCCTCGTAGATCGCGGTGACCTGCGGAACGCCGATACCGGCGACGACACGCGTCGTGCAGATGGAGCCGGGGCCGACGCCGACCTTGATGCCGTCGACGCCCGCGTCGATCAGCGCCTGGGCGCCGTCGCGGGTGGCGATGTTGCCGCCGATGACGTCGACGCCCGCCGCGTTCGACTTGATCTTGGCGACCATGTCGCCGACCAGCCGGGAGTGGCCGTGCGCGGTGTCGACGACGATGAAGTCGACGCCCGCCTCGATGAGCGCCTGGGCGCGCTCGTAGGCGTCGCCCGCGACACCCACGGCCGCGCCGACGATCAGCCGGCCGTCCTTGTCCTTGGCGGCGTTCGGGTACTGCTCGGCCTTCACGAAGTCCTTGACCGTGATGAGGCCCTTGAGGATGCCGTTCTCGTCGACGAGCGGCAGCTTCTCGATCTTGTGGCGGCGCAGCAGCTCCATGGCGTCCACGCCGGAGATGCCGACCTTGCCGGTGACCAGCGGCATCGGGGTCATGACCTCGCGCACCTGGCGCGAGCGGTCCGACTCGAAGGCCATGTCGCGGTTGGTGACGATGCCGAGCAGCCTGCCCGACGGGTCGGTGACCGGGACGCCGCTGATGCGGAACTTGGCGCACAGCTCGTCGGCCTCGCCCAGCGTCGCGTCCGGGTGGACCGTGATCGGGTCGCTCACCATGCCGGACTCGGAGCGCTTCACCAGGTCGACCTGGTTGGCCTGGTCCTCGATCGAGAGGTTGCGGTGCAGGACACCGGCGCCGCCCTGACGGGCCATGGCGATCGCCATGCGCGCCTCGGTGACCTTGTCCATCGCCGCCGACAGCAGCGGGACGTTCACCTTCACGTTCTTCGAGAGGTACGAGGAAGTGTCGATCTGGTCGGGCGCCATGTCGGACGCGCCCGGCAGCAGCAGCACGTCGTCGTACGTCAGCCCGAGCATCGCGAATTTGTCGGGCACTCCGTCGACGTTTGCAGTCATGACACCTTCCCCATGGCCTTGATCGGTGCGGATGTCCATGCTAACGGGCTGGCGCGGTGTCTCATTCCATGAACAAGATCAACCGAATTCTTTGGACGTTCACACGTACGTGCGCCACGGCTACGCGCGCGTGGAGCGCCGTACAGCGACGTACGGCAGAAGCGCGCGTGCGGCGGCGTACGGCCGGACGGGTGAAGCGCGGCCCAAGACGCAACCGAAACGTGACGTGAGCGCGTGACCGGGACTACTGCTCGGCGAGCGCGCGCAGCCGGCTGAGCGCGCGGTGCTGGGCGACCCGGACCGCGCCCGGGGACATCCCCAGCATCTGCCCGGTCTCCTCGGCGGTCAGCCCGACCGCGACCCGCAGCACCAGCAGTTCGCGCTGGTTCTCCGGCAGGTTGGCGAGCAGCTTCTTGGCCCACTCGGCGTCGCTGCTGAGCAGTGCGCGCTCCTCGGGGCCCAGGGAGTCGTCCGGCCGCTCCGGCATCTCGTCGGAGGGCACCGCGGTCGAGCCCGGGTGGCGCATCGCGGCCCGCTGGAGGTCGGCGACCTTGTGCGAGGCGATGGCGAACACGAAGGCCTCGAAGGGCCGTCCGGTGTCCCGGTAGCGCGGCAGCGCCATCAGCACGGCGACACAGACCTCCTGCGCGAGGTCCTCCACGAAGTGGCGCGCGTCACCCGGCAGACGGTTCAGCCGGGTGCGGCAGTAGCGCAGCGCGAGCGGGTGGACATGCGCCAGCAGGTCGTGCGTGGCCTGCTCGTCGCCATCGACGGCACGGTGAACGAGCGCACCGATCACCGTTGTCTCGTCGTCGCGCATCGGTCCATGGTGCCCCGGCGTCGCAGACTCCGTGGCACCGCGTCCATAGTTGTGCACCGAAGCGTTATGAGCAGGTGCGCCGGAAGTCATCTCCTGCGCCCTCCCCTCCCGCTCGACCGACTCGTCCCCGAGGAACTCCACACCTTCAAGGATGCGGCATCGCGCGCGAAGCGTCACACGCCGCTCCACGGAGCGGGGGGACGGACCCGTCCGTCGACGACGGACGGGGATCCGGCCGACCCCGCCGCGGCCAGGTCAGCGCACCAGGCCCCAGCGGAATCCGAGCGCCACCGCGTGCGCCCGGTCGGAGGCGCCGAGTTTCTTGAACAGCCGCCTGGCGTGGGTCTTCACGGTGTCCTCGGACAGGAACAGCTCACGCCCGATCTCCGCGTTGGACCGGCCGTGGCTCATGCCCTCGAGGACCTGGATCTCGCGCGCGGTGAGCGTGGGCGCGGCCCCCATCTCGGCCGAGCGCAGTCTGCGCGGGGCGAGCCGCCAGGTCGGGTCGGCGAGCGCCTGTGTGACGGTCGCCCGCAGCTCCGCGCGCGAGGCGTCCTTGTGCAGATAACCGCGGGCCCCGGCGGCGACCGCGAGCGCCACACCGTCCAGGTCCTCGGCGACCGTCAGCATGATGATGCGGGCGCCGGGATCGGCGGACAGCAGCCGCCGGACCGTCTCCACGCCGCCCAGACCGGGCATGCGTACGTCCATCAGAATCAGGTCCGAGCGGTCGGCGCCCCAGCGGCGGAGGACTTCCTCGCCGTTGGCCGCAGTCGTCACACGCTCTACACCCGGCACGGTCGCGACCGCGCGGCGGAGCGCCTCTCGGGCAAGCGGGGAGTCGTCGCAGACGAGGACGGATGTCATGGCCGTCCTCCGCAGCTGATGCGCGTCACCTTGAGCCTCCAGGCTGGTTACGTATCGTCACCTGTGCGATTGACGCCCTCGGACACCTGCCCGAGCGCTTCTTCTTTCAACCGCTCCGCACTCTCAACGACGGTCACTCGAAAGAGTTACGGGTCGGACGGGCACCTTCGGCACTCTACGTGAGGAAGCGTGTGCGCCGGGCGCGCATCGCGGGTCACCCGCCGTTCGCTCGGAGGTATGCCCCATTTAGCGGCTTTTCTTCCCTTTTCCTGGTGTCTGTGGCTAGATTCGCAATGAGTCATATTTACATCTACTAACACCGTAGATGTACGTTCGTCGGTACACCCCAGTGATCCGGGGTACCCGGCCCATCCGCCTCAGGCACGGCTTCAAGGGGACATGAGCAATGGCAGATTTCTCCCGCCTTCCCGGACCGAACGCCGATCTGTGGGACTGGCAGCTCCTCGCCGCATGCCGCGGGGTCGACAGCTCCCTCTTCTTCCACCCGGAGGGCGAACGCGGCGCGGCCAGGAGTGCGCGCGAGAACTCGGCGAAAGAGGTGTGCATGCGCTGCCCGGTGCGCGCCCAGTGCGCGGCCCACGCCCTCGCGGTGCGCGAGCCCTACGGCGTGTGGGGCGGGCTCACGGAGGACGAGCGCGAAGAGCTGATGGGCCGGGCCCGCAACCGGCTGGTGACCGCCGCTGCCACCGGCGGGGCGGGTGACGGGGGGCACGGCTAGCGCCGCGTACGCCGAGGTTCGCAGAAACGTTCCTGCGCCGGATGGCGCAGGCCTGCGTGCCACCCCTGGGCGCCTCCGAGTGATCGCCGACGGCCCAGCGCCGCCGGTCAGTTGCGGGCGGCTGCTCCGGCCAGCTGGTCCAGGGTGGCCGCGACGGCCGGTACCCGGGCCAGGTCGGGCAGGGTGAGCGCGACGATCTCGCGCTCCACGGCCGGCTCGACCGTGACCGTACGGGCGCCCTTGGGACGTACCGACGCGATCGCCAGCTCCGGCAGCACCGCGACACCGAGCCCCGCCCCGACCAGGCCGATCACCGCCGGGTAGTCGTCGGTGGCGAAGTCGATGCGCGGGGTGAAGCCGGACTCCTCGCAGACCTCGACCAGTTGTCGCCGACAGCGCGGGCAGCCCGCGATCCACGGCTCGTCGGCGAGGTCGCGGATGTCGACCGTGCCGCTCTCGGCCAGCCGGTGGCGCTCGGGGACGAGGCCCACCAGGCGGTCGATGAGCAGCGGCCGGACGACCAGGTCGTCCCACTCCTCCGTGGTCGCCTCCCCGTACCGGAAGGCGAGCGCGATGTCGCAGTCGCCGTCGCGCAGCATCTCCACCGAGCGCGGCGGCTCGGCCTCGACGAGCGACACGCGCGTGCCGGGGTGCGCGGCGCGCAGCGCGGCGAGCGCGCTCGGGACCAGCGTGGAGGAGCCGCTGGGGAACGAGACCAGGCGTACCCGGCCGGCCCGCAGGCCCGCGATGGCGGCGACCTCCTCCTCGGCTGCCGTCAGCCCGGCGAGGATGCCGGAGGCGTGCCGCACCAGGACCTCGCCCGCCTGGGTGAGCCGTGTCTCGCGGCCGGTGCGCACCAGGAGCGGGGTGCCCGCCGAGGACTCCAGGGCCTTCATCTGCTGGCTGACGGCGGGCTGGGTGCAGCCCAGCTCGCGGGCGGCCGCCGAGAAGGAGCCGGTGTTGGCGACGGCGCGCAGGACGCGGAGATGACGGGCCTCGATCACCCTTCGAGTATAAGGGATGCTTGGAGATCGCGGGGAATATTGGATGACCGCTTTGAGACAGTCGCGTTAGCGTTCTCCTCATGAAGCTTCTGTCAGTGAATCTGGGCCGCGCCACGGTCGTCGACTACACCGATGCCGAGGGCGGTCTCACCGGCATCGGCAAGCGCCCGGCGGAGGGTCCCGTACGGATCTTCCGGCCCGGTCTCAAGGGCGTGGGCGCCAGTGGTGTGGCGGGCGACGACGTCTGCGACAAGCGCCACCACGGCGGCGACCACCAGGCTGTCTACGCCTACGCGCGCGAGGATCTCGACACCTGGGGACGGGAGTTGGGCCGCGAACTGCCCGGCGGAATCTTCGGCGAGAACTTCACCACGTACGGCCTGGACGTCAGCGACGCCCGGATCGGCGAGCGCTGGAGGGTCGGCCCGGACGTGCTCCTGGAGGTCTCCTGCGCGCGCATTCCGTGCCGTACGTTCGCGGGCGCCCTGGGCGAGCAGGGCTGGGTCAAGCGGTTCACGCAGGCCGCGGTGCCCGGTGCGTATCTGCGGGTGATCGAGGAGGGCGAGGTCCGCGCGGGCGACGCGATCGAAGTGGTCCACCGGCCCCGGCACGAGGTGTCGGTGGCGTTCTGGTTCCGCGCGTTCACGACCGAGCGGGAGTTGCTGCCGCGCACCCTGGCGGCCGGTGACGCGATGCCGCCGGAGGCCCACGAGACCGTCCGCAAGTACCTGGAGCGACAGGACGCCCGACGGGCCTCCTGACCGGACGAGCACCGGACGGTCACCCGGACAGGCCGTCACACCGCTGTCATCCGAGGGGCACTACCGTGCGCGTATGACGACTGCACTGATTACGGGCGCGACAGCGGGAATCGGGGCCGCCTTCGCGCGGCGGCTGGCCACCGACGGGCACGATCTGGTGCTGGTGGCCCGCGACGGCAAGCGGCTGCGGGACCAGGCCACCGAGCTGCACGACCGGCACGGCGTGGAGGCCGAGGTGCTGGTCGCCGACCTTTCCACGGAGGACGGCATCGCGGCGGTCGAGGCCCGGCTCGCCGAGCGCAGGAAGCCGATCGACCTGCTGGTCAACAACGCCGGATTCGGCAACAAGGGCCGCTATCTGGACGTGCCCATGACCGACGAGCTGAAGATGCTCAAGGTGCACATCGAGGCGGTGCTGCGGCTCACCTCGGCGGCGACCGAGGGCATGCGCGAGCGCGGGCGCGGCGGGGTCGTCAATGTCGCCTCGGTGGCTGCGTTCGTACCGCGCGGCACATACGGCGCGTCCAAGGCGTGGGTGGTGCAGTTCACCCAGGGCGCGGCCCGGGACCTGGCCGGTTCGGGCGTGCGGCTGATGGCGCTGTGCCCGGGCTTCGTGCGGACGGAGTTCCACCAGCGGGCCGGAATGGGCACCGACAACATTCCGGGCTGGCTGTGGCTGGACGCCGACAAGCTGGTCTCGGCCGCGCTCTCCGACCTCGCGCGCGGGAAGTCGCTGTCGATCCCGGACCCCCGCTACAAGGCGATGATGGGCGTGGTGAAGCTGGCGCCGCGCGGCCTGCTCGGCGGGCTGACGTCCCGCACCGGCCGCAAGTACGGCCCGCAGTAAGAGGTTCAGAGGCCCGTCGTGCGGACGGTCGGGGCCTTTCCGTCGAGCGCGAGCTCGTACGTGGTGCCGTCACTCCAGGTCACCCGCACGGTGCGGCCCTCGACGCGTACGGCGGTGACCAGGTCGGGGAGGGGAGCCGGGTGCTCCTCCCCCGTCAGGGAGGCGAGCGCGACGAAGAGCGTCGGGCCGTCCCCGGTCACCCCGTCGAGGACCGCCACTTGTGCGTCGGGGCCGAACTGGGTTGATCCGGCGGCCACTACGCGCGCGTGCGGCTCGTACCCCTCGACGGCGTGCAACTGGCCGGTCAGTTCGGGCCCGGTGACAGCCCACCCCGTCTGGCGTACGCGCGTGCCGGGCGGGGCGCCGACGAGCAGATGGGCCCGGACCTCGGCCCGGCCGTGGACCAGCGTGACAGACACGGTCCGCATCCCCGGCAGCGGCCGCGCTGCGGAGGCGGCCCAGCCGGGACCGCTGCCGAGGGGTTCGGCGAACCCCCGGGCGGTGACCGCGCCGTCGTCGAGGACGAGCCCGAAATGGTTGTCGCGCACGTCCCCGCAGGTCGGGCCCGTACGGGTCGCATAGGCGAACCGGGCGTAGCAGGGGTCCTCGTCCGGGCCGAGGCGGTGGTCGGTGCCGTGGTTGTGGAGCCGGACGACGCCGTCCGAAACCGTGGACTGGATCAGGGTGTTGGTCGGGCCGAGGGCGACGGCCGCGTCCCCGGTCTCGACGGGCAGCGGCTCCTCCACAGCTGTCCACACCGGGTGCTCCGGCGGCAGGAGCAGCCCGAGGAATCCTTTCGCCGCCCAGTACGGGGAGGCCGGGCCCGAATACCCCTGGACGATCGGCGCGTACGGGCCGTGCCAGCCCAGGGTGAGCAGACCCCGCTCGTCGGTCGCGCCCCGGCCGGGCTCCCAGTCCATGAAGTACGCGAGGGTGCCGGAGGCGAGGCGGCGGGTGGCGCCCGGGGTCATCGGGGTGTGGCCGGTGAGCGCGCCGAGCCAGGGGGCCGCGGTGGCGGCGAAGCGGTAGGTGAGGGAGCGCCCGTACGGCATGGGGGCGCCGTCGGCGCCGAACATCCGGGTGTGATCCGCGAGATGGGCGCGCAGCCGGGGGCCGTAGCGGTCGAGGAGTTCCCGGTTGTCACCCAAATGAGCGTGCAGGACGGGATAGAAGTGGAGAGCCCAGCCGTTGTAGTGGTCGAAGGAGCGGTGGGGGCCGTCGCTGTACCAGCCGTCGCCGAGGTACCACTGATCGACGTGTTCCAGCGCGCGCTCGATGGTGGCCGAGGCGCGGTCGGTCTCGATGCCGGCGTCCTGGAGGAATCCTGCGACGGTGAGGCCGAAGAACCACCAGTTGTTGTCGACGGGCGAGGGGCCGAGGGCGGGCAGCAGCCAGTCGACGGCTCGCTGGCGGACGCGGTCGTCGAGCCTGTCCCAGAGCCAGGGGCGGGTCAGGCGCAGCCCGAGGGCGACCGAGGCGGACTCGACGACCGCCTGGCGCACCTCGGCCATGCGCGGCCAGGCATCGGGGCTCGCGCTGTCCAACTCCCCGGTGGGCAGCGGGTGTTCGGTGCCGGACGCCAGGCCTTCGGCATAGCGGTCGAGGTGGCCGTGCGGGTCGTCGCCGTGCGCGCCCGCGATCCGCAGTGCGGCGAGCAGCCAGGTGCGGGCGAACCCTTCGAGGCCGTCGGAGCGGGGTCCGGACCAGCTCGGGCGGTCGCCGGGCAGGTTGATCAGCCCATGCCTCGGTGAGGCGTAGGGGCGTACGGAGAGGAGGAGTTGATCGGCCGCGTTTTCCCAGTGGCCGCGGGTCCAGCCGGTGTACGGGCTGAGCTCGTGATCGAGGGGTGCGAGGGGTGCGAGGGGCGGTGTCGGCATGATGCTCCCCGTCTGTGACGGATCCAGGACCGTGGCCGTGCGGGGATCCAGGGCCGTCGCGGAATCCAGGACCGGTTCGGGTTCAGAACCGGGTCAGGTTCAGGACTGGGGCGGCTCCAGGACCGTGCCGTGCTCGGGACTGCGGCGGAATCTAGGGGGTTGGCTGATCGAACGTCAATGGAATCGGACCGAATGATCGAAACGCTTGTCGTTCGATCAGGGTGCATTAGGGTCATGGCCCCAGGACACCGGGCGCCACACTGCGAGGGGGACTGCCGCCGTGCGAGAGAGTGCTGCTGAACGTCACGACCGACTGCTGGAACTGGTGCGCCGGCGCGGCTCGGTGCGGGTCTCCGATCTGGCCGGCCAGTTGGGGGTCTCCCCCGTGACCGCGCGCCGGGACGTGGAGGCGCTGGCCGTGCGGGGGCTGCTCGACCGGGTGCACGGCAAGGTCTCCTGGCCGCACACCCAAGGTGCGCCGGGGGTGCCCGCGCAGGGCATACCCGGGAGCGGTGGCCGGGAGTTGGTGCTCGGGATGGTGGCGCCGAACGCCACGTACTACTTCGCCGAGGTCATCCGTGGTGCGCACGAGGCGGCGGCCGCTGCCGGGGCCCGGCTGATCCTGCGGATATCGGACTACCGCCCGCAGGACGACCCGGCGCTCGCGGCCGGGCTTGTCGCGGCGGGGGCGGACGGGCTGCTGGTCGCGCCGGGCTGGAAGGAGCCGCACGATCCGGTCGAGCACGGGCGGTGGATAGGTGAACTGCCGGTGCCCACCGTGCTGTTGGAGCGGCGCGGGGTGCCCGGCGGGGCCCTGGACGACCTGGACCGGGTCTGCTCGGACCACGCTCACGGGGTGCTCCTCGCCGTACGCCATCTCACCGGGCTCGGGCACCGGGCGCCGCTCCTGGTGGCGCGGGCGGACAGCCCGACGGCGGTCGCGGTGCGGGCCGGGTACCGGCAGGCGCTGGACGCACTGGGGCTGGACGCGCCGGGTCCGGTGATCGGTTCGGTTCCGGCGGAGGTGGACCCGGCCGGGTTCGAGGCGGCCGTGCGGGCGCTGCTGGCGGCCGTGGCCAGCGGGGAGGCGACGGCGGCGCTGGTCCACAACGACGTGGACGCGATACGGATCGTGCAGCGCCTCGCCGAGCTGGGCGTACGGGTGCCGCAGGACCTGGCACTCGTGGCGTACGACGACGAGGTGGCGGCGCTCGCGGACATCCCGCTGACGGCGGTGGCCCCGCCCAAGCACGAAGTGGGCCGGTACGCGGCGCAGTTGCTGATCGAGCGGCTGCGGGGTGGATCGGCGGAGCCGGGCGAGGAGCCGCGCCGCCATGTGGATCTGCTGCCGCGTCTGCGGGTGCGGTCCTCGTGCGGGGCGCCGCGCCCTGGCGGCGGCCGGGTGCCGGATGCCGGGGTCGGGCTCGCCCCGGGCCCCGTGCTCGGCGAGGGCGCCGACTCCTCTGCGAGCCAGCCTGCGAGCCAGCCCATCACCGCTCACTCCTAACTCGATCATTTTTCGATCATTCGAACTTTCGCTCTTGACTTCGGTCAGGAACGGCTCAAGGATCGCGGCCATCGCCTCGTCCCCTCACGTTCAGGAGCCGTTCCGTGAACCGCAGTTGGACCAGATCGACTACCGCAGCCATCGCCACGGCAACCGCCCTCGCCCTGCTCTCGGCCTGCGGAAGCGGGGACGGCGGCTCGGACGCGGGCGGTGGCAAGGGCACCGCCGACAAGCCCGTCACCCTCACCTTCTGGGCCTGGCAGAAGGGGTCGAAGGACGTGGTGGACGCGTTCAACGCCTCGCACAAGACCATCAAGGTGAAGTTCGAGGAGATACCGTCCGGCAACGCCGGTGGCTACGCCAAGATCTCCAACGCGGTGCGGGCGGGCAACGCGCCGGACCTGGTCGCGATCGAGTACCCCATGCTGCCCGAGTTCGTCAGCCAGGGCGCGCTCCAGGACATCGGCTCGTATCTGCCCGCCGACGTACGGAAGAAGTTCCTGCCGCAGGCGGTCGAGCTGACCACGCTGGGCGGTAAGAGCTGGGCGGTGCCGTTCGACGCCGCGCCCCAGACGTACTACTACCGCAAGGACTTCTTCACCAAGAACAACATCCAAGTACCGAAGACCTGGGCGGAGTTCCGCACCGCCGCCGAGCAGGCGAAGAAGGTCGATCCGAAGGCGCGGATCGCCACCTTCATGCCGGACGACCCGACCACGTTCGAGGCGATGGCCTGGCAGGCCGGGGCCCAGTGGTTCAAGGCCGACGGCGACACCTGGAAGCTCAACACCTCGGACGCCGCCACCAACAAGGTCGCCGACTACTGGCAGGGGCTGATCGACGACAAGCTGGTGCAGACGGCGGTCTCGTTCAGCCCGGAGTGGACCGCCGCGCTGAAGGACGGCTCGACCGTCGGCTACCTCGGCGCTGCCTGGGGCGCGGGCGTCCTCAAGTCGACGCTGCCCGACCAGAGCGGCAAGTGGGGCGTCGCGCCGGTGCCGACCTGGGACGGCAGGCCCGCCAGCGGCATGCTCGGCGGCTCCACTTGGGCGGTGACCAAGGGCAGCAGGAAGGCGGCGGCCGCCGTCGAGTTCGCCACCTGGATGTCCACCACCGAGGAGGGCGTCAAGGCCCGTATCGCACCGGGCACTTCGAGCGCGTTCCCGGCCGACGTCTCGTTGCGCCCGGCCGCCAAGAAGGCGTTCGACGCCGGGTTCTACGGCGGCGAGGACATCTACCAGCTCTTCGACGCGGCCGGTGCCTCGATCAACCCCGCCTGGAGCTGGGGCCCGACCACCGGGACCACCAACACCACGCTGAAGGACCAGTTCGGCAAGGTCAGCGGCGGCACGGTGAAGATCACCGACGCGCTGCGGGCCGCCCATGACGCCACCTTGGCCGAGCTGAAGAAGCGCGGCCTGAAGGTCGAGGGCTGAGCCCGTGACCGGGACGGTCCGGACAGCCGGAGTGGACCGGACGCCCGGGGAGGGCCGCGCGAGTAGCGCATCCCGCACCACCCTTCGCCGTACGAACACCACACGCCGACGCACCAACGCCGCCGCCACCGCGCTCCTCGCGCCCTTCTGCGTCCTGTTCACCGCCGTGACCGTCGTGCCGATCGGGTACGCGGTGTGGCTGAGCCTGTTCACCGAGAAGCAGTCGGGGCTCGGGTTCGGCGGGGCGAGGTCCGTGTTCAGCGGGCTCGACAACTACACGGCGGCCCTCGGCGACCGGGCGTTCCGCGACGGGTTCTGGATCCTGCTCGGCTACTGCGCCGTCTACATCCCCCTGATGGTCGGCGGGGCGCTCGCCCTCGCGCTGCTGCTCGACTCGGGGCTCGCCCGCGCCCGCCGCTTCTTCCAGCTGGCGCTCTTCCTGCCGCACGCCGTGCCCGGCATCATCGCCGCGCTGATCTGGGTGTACCTCTACACACCCGGCCTCAGTCCGGTCGTACGGGCCATGGACTCCGGCGGTGTCGGCTTCAGCTTCTTCTCCCCCGACGGCGCCCTCCCCTCCGTGGTCAACATCGCGCTGTGGGAATGGCTCGGCTACAACATGGTGATCTTCTACGCGGCGCTCCAGGCCATCGACCGGTCCGTCCTGGAGGCGGCCACGGTGGACGGCGCGGGCGCCTGGCGGATCGCGTTCAGCATCAAAGTCCCGCTGATCCGCGCCTCGTTGGGGATGGTCGCGCTGTTCACCGTCATCGGCTCGCTCCAGCTGTTCACCGAGCCGCTCATCCTCAACCAGGGCAGCGGTTCGGCGGTCACCTCGACCTGGACGCCGAACATGTACGCCTACACCGCGGCCTTCGCCCGCAACGACTACGGCCTCGCCGCCGCCGCGGCCGTTCTGCTCGCCCTCGCCGCCGCGCTGCTGTCCTTCGCCGTCACCCGCCTCACCACCCGGAAGGGGGCGCGGACATGACCACCCCGGCCACGACCGACTCCACCCCCGCGCACACCAGGGCCGAGCCCTCACCCCGTAGCAAACCGAACGCCCGCTGGCTCTCCAGGACCGCCGTCAACGGCGCGCTGCTGCTCTCCGTCGGCTACACGCTCTTCCCCCTCCTCTGGCTGATCACCGCCTCCACCAAGGACACCGGCGGTCTGCTCGGCGGCGACGCGTTCTCCTTCAAGGGCTTCGACCTCGGCAGGAACCTCTCCGACCTGGCCTCCTACAACGACGGCGTCTACTTCCGCTGGTATCTCAACTCGCTGCTGTACGCGGGCGGGGGCGCGCTGGTCTGCGCGCTGATCAGCGTCGCCGCCGGGTACGCCTTCGACAAGTACCGCTTCCGGGGCAAGGAGAAGCTGTTCGGGGTGGTGCTGCTGGGCGTGCTCGTACCGTCCACCGCGCTCGCGCTGCCGATGTACCTGCTGGCGAGCAGGACAGGGCTGGTCAACACGTACTGGTCGGTGCTGATCCCCGTCCTGGTGAACCCGTTCGGCGTCTATCTCTCCCGGGTGTTCAGCGCGAGCTATATCCCCGACGAGGCGCTGGAGGCGGCCCGTATCGACGGGGCGGGCGAGCTGCGCGCGTTCTGGTCGATCGGGCTGCGCATGGTGATGCCCGGGTTCGTGACCGTGTTCCTCTTCCAGTTCACCGCGATCTGGAACAACTTCTTCCTCCCCTTGGTGATGCTCTCGGACCAGAAGCTCTTCCCGCTGAGCCTCGGTCTGTACTCGTGGAACTCCAACACCCACGCCGAGCCCTCGTTCTACCCCCTCGTCGTCACCGGCTCCCTCCTCGCCGTCCTCCCCCTCGTCATCGCCTTCGTCGCCCTCCAGCGGCACTGGAAGGCGGGTCTCACGGCGGGCAGCGTCAAGTGACCGGACGGACGCACAGCCGGTTACCCATGGACAACGCCCCCGTGAGGAGCCCGAGTTCCACCATGCACCACGCCACTGACAACGGCCCGTCCGATCACCACCCCTCCGAACACCGCCCCTCCGAAGGCGGCCCGTCCGAAGGCGGCCCGTCCGAACACGGCGCATCCGCACAGCGCCCCTCCGCGCCCGCCCGCCGCCCCGCCGTCCTCCTCGCCATGGGCCCCGGCATCGCCGACCGGCTGTTCGCCGAGCGGCACCGCGTCCGCCTCGCCGCGCTCGCCGAGACCGACCCCCACCTCGTCGCCCACGACCTCGCCTCGCCCACTTCTCACGTGGCGGAGGCGCTGGCCGCGGCCGAAGTACTGCTGACCTGCTGGGGAGCGCCCGTGCTCACCGCCGAGGTGCTGGCCGCCGCGCCCCGGCTGCGGGCCGTCGTGCACGCCGCCGGGTCGGTGAAGCACCACATCACCGACGCGTGCTGGGAACGGGGCATCGCGGTGACCTCGGCGGCCGCGGCCAACGCGCTGCCGGTCGCCGAGTACACGCTGGCCGCGATCCTGTTCGCGGGCAAGCACGTGCTGCCCGCCGCCCAGCGGTACGCGGAGCTGCGCGCCCCGCACGACTGGCTGCGCGCGTCCGACGGCACCGGCAACTACCACCGCACGGTCGGCCTGGTCGGGGCGTCGCGGATCGGCCGCCGGGTGATCGAGCTGCTGCGCCCGTTCGACTTCCGGGTGTTGCTGCACGACCCGTATGTGGACGCGGTCGAGGCGGCGGAGCTCGGCGTCGAGCTCGTCGACCTGGACACGCTCTGCGCCCGCAGCAGCGTCGTCTCGGTGCACGCGCCCCAGCTCCCGGCCACCGAGCGCATGATCGGCGCACGTCAGCTGGCGGCGATGCCCGACGGGGCGACGCTCGTGAACACCGCGCGCGGGTCCCTGGTGGACGAGTCCGCGCTGCTCGGCGAGCTGGTCTCCGGCCGGCTGCACGCCGTACTGGATGTCACCGAGCCCGAACTCCCGCCCCGCGAGAGCCCGTTGTACGACCTGCCCAACGTCCTGCTCACCCCGCACATCGCCGGGTCGCTCGGCAACGAACTGCACCGGATGGCGGACCGGGCGCTCGACGAGCTGGAGCGGTACGCGGCCGGGGTGCCGTTCGCCGACCCCGTACTCCCGGCGGCCCTGCACCACTCGGCGTGAGCCGCCGACGCACCACTCGGCGTGAGCCGCCGACGCACCACTCGGCGTGAGCCACCACCGCACCACCCGGCGTGAGCCTCCACGCCCCGCCGCACCTCCAGCCGCACCCCACCCGCTCCCCCGAGCGCTCACCCATCCAGCTGGTTCAAATCTCACTAAAATGGACTTATCGCTCCACGAGCCAGCCGGGAGACGCCATGACATTCGCGCAGATAATCGACTTCAAGACCGAGCGGTTCAGCGACCTGGACCAGCTCATGGACCAGTGGATCGAGGTGACCAAGGGCAAGCGGACCGCGTCCCACAACGTCATCGGCAAGGACCGCTCCGACGCCTCCCACTTCGTCGAGATCGTCGAATTCCCCTCGTACGAAGAGGCCATGGCGAACTCGAACCTCCCGGAGACCAACCGGATCTTCGAGGAGATGGTGGCGCTCTGCGACGGTATGCCCACCTTCACGGACCTCGATGTGGTGCGCAACGACCAGTTGAACGCGTCAACCGCCCGCCGGTTCTTCCACGAGATCGCCACGGGCGGCAACCTCGACGCGATAGACGAGGTGTTCGCGCGCGACTACGCCGACCACGACATCATCAAGGAGCAGGACACGGTCGTCGGCTCCGACGGGATACGCGACGACCTCACCGGGTGGCGGTCGGCCTTCGACTTCACCTTCGACCTCGACCGGCAGATCTGCGAGGGCGACGACGTGGTGACGCTGTGGACCTGGAAGGCCACCCACAAGGGCGACTTCATGGGCATCCCGGCCTCCGGCAAGCAGGTCACCATGACCGGCACCACGATCTTCCGGTTCAAGAACGACAAGATCCAGGAAGGCTGGTGGCACTACGACGCCATGAAGCTCATGAAGCAGCTGGGCGCCACGGGCTGAGCCACCGGATCCCCGGACAGCCCGAGCCACCGCACGCCTCCCGGAATCCGGAACCCGGAACGGGAAAGGCCCCCGCCCCGCCGAGACGGCGGGACCGGGGGCCTTCACACGTACTGCACCGACCACACGTACTACGTGCGGAGCCGGACGTCGTACGACGTCAGTGGCTGTGGCCGTGACCGTGACCGGCGTCGGCCTCTTCGTCGGCCGGCTTCTCGACGACCAGGGTCTCGGTCGTGAGCAGCAGGGAGGCGATGGAGGCGGCGTTCTCCAGAGCGGAGCGCGTCACCTTGACCGGGTCGATGACGCCGGCCTTGACCAGGTCGCCGTACTCGCCGGTGGCGGCGTTGAAGCCCTGGCCCTTGTCGAGCTCGGCGACCTTCGAGGTGATGACGTAACCCTCGAGACCGGCGTTCTCGGCGATCCAGCGCAGCGGCTCGACGGCGGCGCGGCGGACGACCGCGACACCCGTGGCCTCGTCGCCGGACTTGCCCAGGCCACCGTCGAGGACCTTGACGGCGTGGACGAGCGCGGAGCCACCGCCGGAGACGATGCCCTCCTCGACCGCGGCGCGGGTCGCCGAGATGGCGTCCTCAAGGCGGTGCTTCTTCTCCTTGAGCTCCACCTCGGTGGCGGCGCCGACCTTGATCACGCAGACACCGCCGGCGAGCTTCGCCAGGCGCTCCTGCAGCTTCTCGCGGTCCCAGTCGGAGTCCGTGGACTCGATCTCGGCCTTGATCTGGTTGACACGGCCGACCACGTCGGCGCTGTTGCCGCCGCCGTCGACGATCGTGGTGTCGTCCTTGGTGACGGTCACGCGGCGGGCGGAGCCCAGCACGTCCAGACCGGCCTGGTCGAGCTTGAGGCCGACCTCCTCGGCGATGACGGTGGCACCGGTGAGGGTGGCCATGTCCTGGAGCATCGCCTTGCGGCGGTCGCCGAAGCCCGGGGCCTTGACGGCCACGGCGTTGAACGTGCCGCGGATCTTGTTGACGACCAGGGTGGAGAGCGCCTCGCCCTCGACGTCCTCGGCGATGATCAGGAGCGGCTTGGAGCCACCGGCCTGGATGACCTTCTCCAGGAGGGGCAGCAGGTCCTGGATCGAGGAGATCTTGCCCTGGTTGATCAGGATGTACGGGTCGTCGAGGACGGCCTCCATACGCTCCTGGTCGGAGACCATGTACGGGGACAGGTAGCCCTTGTCGAAGGCCATGCCCTCGGTGAACTCCAGCTCCAGGCCGAAGGTGTTGGACTCCTCGACGGTGATGACACCGTCCTTGCCGACCTTGTCCATCGCCTCGGCGATGAGCTCGCCGACCTGGGCGTCCTGCGCGGAGAGCGCGGCCACGGCGGCGATGTCGGACTTGTCCTCGATCGGGCGGGCGGTCGCGAGCAGCTCGTCCGAGACGGCCTTGACCGCCGCGTCGATGCCCTTCTTCAGGGCGGCCGGGGAGGCGCCGGCGGCGACGTTGCGCAGGCCCTCGCGGACCAGCGCCTGGGCCAGCACGGTGGCGGTGGTGGTGCCGTCACCCGCGATGTCGTTGGTCTTGGTCGCCACCTCCTTCACGAGCTGGGCGCCCAGGTTCTCGTACGGGTCGTCGAGCTCGACCTCGCGGGCGATCGTGACACCGTCGTTGGTGATGGTGGGAGCGCCGAACTTCTTGTCGATGACGACGTTGCGGCCCTTGGGGCCGATCGTCACCTTGACCGTGTCGGCAAGCTTGTTGACGCCGCGCTCAAGGGCGCGACGGGCGTCCTCGTCGAACTTCAGGATCTTCGCCATGGGAGCGGTTCAGCCCTCTCGGAAAACTCGGTTAATGAAAACTGCGCCCCTCGCCGCCCGGCTAGCGGGATGACCAGGGGCGCAGCTCAGGCACATGTGCCGGTGAAGCGATTACTTCTCGATGATCGCGAGCACGTCGCGAGCCGAGAGGACGAGGTACTCGTCGCCGTTGTACTTCACCTCGGTGCCGCCGTACTTGCTGTAGAGCACGACGTCGCCGACCTTGACGTCGAGCGGCAGGCGCTCGCCGTTCTCGAAGCGGCCCGGGCCCACGGCGAGGACAGCACCCTCCTGGGGCTTCTCCTTCGCGGTGTCCGGGATGACCAGGCCGGAGGCCGTGGTCTGCTCGGCGTCGAGCGGCTGGACCACGATGCGGTCCTCAAGCGGCTTGATGGCAACCTTGGAGCTGGCGGTCGTCACGATCCGGTCTCCCCCTTCGGAGATCTCACGGGGTTAACTGTTTGGGGTGGCGACCAGGTGGATCCGTCGTCGCGGGTGCCGGACCTGCCCGTCGCTGTGTTGGCACTCTCCGGTGGGGAGTGCCAGAGCCGAGACTAGGACGGCGGTTAGCACTCGGTCAAGCGGAGTGCCAATCCGATGCCGGATTCGCGAGCTGCGGGGTGGCGCCTTCGTCCGTCTGCGGAACGTGCCGGGCCGGTCGCACAGTTCCCCGCACCCCTGGGCAATCAGGCCGCGATCAGCCACAGACGACCCGCGGACAACATCCGGCACCCCCCCTACACGTAATCCTCCAGCCGCCCCACGGTGAACCCCTGCTCCTGAATGCGCCGCAGCATCCGCGCGGTCCGCGCGGCCGGTGTGCCGGGGCCGGTGCAGCGGGCCAGGACGATGTCGCCGGGACGCAGCCGCGCCCCCGAGCGGTAGTGCAGCGCATCCCCCCGCGAGGACATCGCGGCCCGCCACAGCACCAGCGACCGCACCCCACAGGCACGCGCCGCTCGCAGGGTGTCCGCGTTGTACCCCCCGGACGGCGGCCGGAACAGCCGCGGCCGCACCCCGCGCCCGCAGATCTCCGCGCGCTGCCCCTCGTACGGCAGTGCCCGCAGGTCGGAAGCGTGGCCGGACGGCGAGGCGAACGTGGAGACCGGCAGCTTCAGCTCGTGCACCATCCGCTGGAGCGCAGGGTCGCGCACCGCCCCGTCGTACGTCACGAAGACGACCTTCTGCCGGTCGGGCAGCGGCACCCGGTCCACCACGAACGGGAGCGCGGGCCGGCGCGCGGGGGGCGCGGGGGCGGGCGGGAGCGGTCCCGCGAGCCCCCACCGCCGGGCTGCCGCCTCGCGGGCGCCCGTACGCGGCGCGACCTTCGCCGCCGCCTTGCGGCCGAGCCGCCCGATCGGGTCGACGGACTGGGCGCAGCCCGTCGCCGAGAACAGCGAGACCGCGAGCGCACCGGCCGCCAGCAGACCGGCCAGCCGCCGGTGCGCGCGTGTCATACGTAGTCCTCCAGCCTGGCCACCGCGTATCCCTTGTCGGTGACCACCTTCATGACGTTGCGGATCATGTCGGGCATCGTGCCCTTCCAGTCCTCACGTCCCCGGAAATGGGTCAGGATGATGTCGCCGGGGTGCAGGTCGCGGTCCCACTCGCGCCACTCCATGTGATCGGGAAACGCCTCCGCCGCCCACAAGGGCACGGCCTTGACGCCACACGACTGAGCCGCGCGCAGGGTGTCCTCGTTGTAGTTGCCGTACGGCGGCCGGAAGAGCCGGGGCCGTTTGCCCGCCCATTTCTCGATCTTGTCCTGCTGGTCGCAGATCTCGTGGTGCTGTGTGTCGTACGAAAGTGCGGGCATGTAACGGTGGTTGAGGGTGTGGTTGTTGAGGGTGACGCCGAGGCCCTGCATCCGCTTGAAGTACGGGTAGTCGGTGCGGACGAGGTAGTCGCTGAGGAACGCGCTGTAGGGGATGCGCAGTTCCTGCATCATCTTCAGCAGCGCCGGGTCCTTCTCGGCGCCGTCGTCGATGGTGAGGAAGACGATCCGTTTCTTCGTCGGCACGGTGGTGAAGACGGGCGGCAGCGAGTCCCCGCCGTCGGTCTCGAACCCGGGCCGGTTGGTGATCTTCGGTTTGACGGCGGGCGGGGCGGGCGCGGCAAGCGGCACCTTCGCCAGCTTCCACTTCTTGGTGGCGGCGACCCTGGCCTCCTGTGCCTCCTTGAGCTGGTCGGAGTAGCCGGCGAGGGCGCGGGCGGCGTCGTTCTGGTACGCCTGCGAGCCGCCGGCGGGCTTGGCCCCGTGGCGCCCGCCGCCCGGCTCCTCGGCGGCGCACCCGGAGGCGAGCGCGGCGGCGACGAGACCGGCGAGGACGAGACAGGGGGTGCGGCGCGTGCGCGGGGCGCGCGGCGCTCCGCGCGATACGGGTGGTCCGATTGATCCGGATTCTTCCTTTTGTCGTACAAGCTGCATGCCGCCGCATCCTGTCAGCGCAGGGCCGGATCGCCCGGGCGACACCCACCACAGGACGCGGCCCGTCCCCCGCCTGGCCCACAATGGGGCAGGTGAACGACCTCGACTCCTTCCGCGCCCTGCTCGCTCCCGAGGGCCGGGGCCTGCTGGACTCGCTCCGCGACTACGACCCGTCCCAGGAGCTGGCGGTGGCGACCCGGCTGCGCCGCACGCACGCCCCCGAACTGGTCTCGGCGGCGCTCGCCCAGGCGCGGCTGCGCCAGCGCGCGGTGGCGAAGTTCGGCGCGGACGACGCGTACCGGATGTTCTTCACGCCCAACGGCGTCGAGCAGTCGACGCGGGCCACGGTGGCCGCGTACCGCGCCGGGGTCTTCGCCGCGCACGGTGTACGCGGGGTCGCCGACCTCTGCTGCGGCATCGGCGGCGACGCGCTCGCGCTGGCCCGCGCGGGCATCAAGGTCCTCGCGGTGGACCGCGACGAGCTGACGGCCGAGGTCGCCCGCGCCAACGCGGCGGCGCTCGGGCTCGCCGAGCTGATCGAGGTGCGGTGCGCGGACGTGGCGGACGTGGACACGTCGGGGTGGGACGCGGTGTTCGTCGACCCGGCGCGGCGTGGGGGGCGCGGCCGGATCTTCGACCCGGAGGCATACTCGCCGCCACTGTCGTGGGCGGTCGGCGCGGCCCTGAAGGCGCCCTTCGCCGCCCTCAAGATCGCCCCCGGCATCCCGCACGAGGCGATCCCGCCTCAGGCCGAGGCCGAGTGGATCTCGGACGGCGGGGACGTGAAGGAGGCGGTGCTGTGGTTCGGGGGCGGGGCGGTCGAACCGGGCGCCGGGGGCAGAGGCAGTGGGGCCGTCGAACCGGCCGCCGGGGACAGGGACAGCGGGGCCGTCGAACCGGGCGCCGCCGAGTCCCCCGGCGCCGGTGGGATGCGCGGCGCCGTCACCCCCGGCTCCGTCCGCGCCACGCTGCTGCCCGCGCACGCGTCCCTGTGGACCTCGGCGCCGCTGCCCGCCCCGCCGGTGGGACCGATCGGGCGGTATCTGTACGAGCCGGACGGCGCCGTCATCCGCGCGCATCTGGTGGCCGAAATCGTCGCGGCGAGCGGCGGCCGCCTCGTCGACGAGACGATCGCGTACGTGACGAACGACGAGCCGTACGTCTCCCCGTACACCACCGCGTACGAGATCACCGACGAACTCCCCTTCAACATGAAGAAGCTGAAGGCGCTGCTGCGCGAGCGCGAGGTCGGGATCCTCACCGTCAAGAAGCGCGGCTCGGCGGTCGAGCCGGAGGAGCTGCGGCGCAAGATGAAGCTCCAGGGGCGCAACTCGGCCACCGTGTTCCTGACCCGGGTGGCGGGAGCGCCGACGATGCTGGTCGGGCACCCGGTGGCGGCCCCGGCGTAACACTCGTCACATCCCCTGCTCTTTGCAACTGCTCTGTTGTCACAGGGCGTTGTTAGGGTGCAAGAGATCATCCAGACGTTCGGGGGAGGCGATTTATGGACAAGCGACCTGATCTCGGCGTGCCCCACGAGGACGGGCTCAAGACGCTGGCGCACGATCTCGACGAGATGCAGCGCCATCTCGACAAGCAGGTCCGCCGCATGGACGGGATCGTCGACCGGATCGAGGCGGGCTGGAAGGGCCCGGCCGGGTCGGCCTACCGCGATCTGCACCGGGGCGCGGCCAAGGACGCCGTGCGCATCCGGGGGGTCCTCCAGGTCATCGAGGAGGCCGTGCGGCTGAGCCGGGACGGGTTCAGCGAGCAGGACCTCGAAGTCCTCGCGCGGATGCGGGAGATACAGGACCACGTCGACGTGGCCCGCGAGGCCGACGCGCTGCAGGCGCCCGAGCCGGGCCCGCGCAGCAGCATCAGCGATCTCTGACGTCCGACAGCCAGGCCGTACGAACGCTCAACGGGGGAACAGGGGAACATGCCCGACGACGACCACATAGCCGTCAGCTTCGGCACGCTGCGCGAGCTCGCCGGAGAGCTGGAGGACATCCTCAAGCAGCTCAACGAGAAGCTGGGCTCGCTCTACGACCGTACCGAGAAGGTCGTGCTGACCTGGGACGGCGCGGCCCGCGAGGCGTTCGTCGACGAACTCGACCGCTGGGACCGCGACATGCAGGACCTCCAGGCCCGCCAGGCCTGGCTCCACGAGGTCGTCACCACCGGCCACGCCAACTACGCCTCGGCCCACCGGGCCGTGCTGCGCGGCTGGGGGGCCGCCTGATGGCCACGCCTCCGCCGCCGGCGAACGGCGCCATCGACGTCAAGCCGATGGACCTGCACCGGGTCTCGGGCGGCGTCGCGAGCCAGCAGCCGATGTTCGACCGGGCCGCCAAGGACCTGCTGACCGCCCTCCAGAAGTACCCCGATGCCGGTGGCTACGGAACCGCGTCCGAGGCGTTCGCCACGGCGTACGTCAAAGTGGGCAACCGGTTCCTGGAGGTGTGGGCCAAGTCCGTGGAGAGCGTGGGCGGCGTCGCCGTCGGCTTCACCACGACCGCCAACAACTACGCGAAGGCCGACGCCGCCGCCCACCCCGGCGGCCCGCCGGCGGTCACGCAGCCGCTGCCGCACGTCATCGACAAGGCACCGTCCTACGGCCACGTTCCCAATCTGAAGTGGGGTGACGACGACGGAGGCGACGACTTCCTCCGTTCGCTCCTCGAACAGGTCCCGGGGCCGATCCGCGATGTGCTGCGCCCGGTCGTCAAGCACGCCTTCCGGATGGGGAAGGTCGCCGACGTCTACCCCTTTCCGCAGCAGCACTATCTGAACTCGCTGTCCAAGTCCTGGATGTCGATGACCATGAGCCTCTCCATGACGGAGAGCGCGCTGACCGGTCTGGTGGGGTCCATCACCCAGCAGACCAACACCGAATGGCACGCCGCCATGCGGCAGTTCTGCAGCTCGCTGTGGGGCACCAAGGCGTGGGGCAAGTCCACGGCCGGATACGAGTGGAAGCACGACTCATCGGCGTCCCAGACCGCCACGCACCCGGTGATGACGGTGCTGTTCGACACCGCGCAGAAGGTCAGCGATCTGCTGTACCACTTCGCGGAAGCCGCCGTGTACGTCAACCACGAAGTCCATGTGGTGTACATGAAGGCCGTGCACGACGCGCTCCCCAAGATCGACGTCAACTTCAAGGACGGGGTCGACGTCAAGGACGTCGTGGGTCTGTTCAAGGGGGTCGTGAAGGGGGTGGCGAAGGGGGCGGTCGAACTCGGCGAGGGCATCGTTCTGGAGATCGACACGGACAAGCTGAACTCCATCGTCGACACCTACAACGGCAAGGTCAACGCGCTGACGCCGCAGCTCAACACGCTGATGGCGGCGCTGGACGAGGCATATCTGAGCGCGCCCACATTCCTCGCAGAGGAGGCCAGGGCGGAGGGGTTCGGCGCCCGGGCGCTGCAGTCCTTCAAGGACGAGCACCACTTCATGGTTCCCGGCGAGGATCCGAAGAACATCTACTACCCGATCGATCTGGCGAGCCAGGAGGGCATCCACGGCAGCCATCCCATCGACCGGCACGTCGGTATGACGGACGACCAGCTCGCCCAGCGGCTGCGCGACCAGACCAATGCCCCCGCCGCGTCCTCCTTCACGGACCTGGCGTCGGCGCAGAAATTCACCCAGGCCGCGCTCAACGACCACGACAACGCGATCCGGATCGACGAATGGCTGCAAGGGGTGGAGAAAAAGAAGAAGAACAACCCGAATTGGGATCCCAACAACTCCTCGATCCAGCCGCAGATCAAGTTCACGTTCAACGAGGACACCGGATCCACCATTACCCGCGCCGACTATGATGCACACGGCATGGGCGCCACGGCCACCAAGACCAGATCGGTGCAGGTGGCGCTGAAGTACAAGGAGGGGATGGACCCGCCGTTCGTCGTCGTCACCTCCATGCCGATCCCCTAGCAGCAAAGGCAGCAGTCACGTGCAGTCGTACACGGCGGCCCTGTTCACCAGTGGCCCGGTGGCGCACCTCATCGATCTGGCCATCAGAGTGCAGACATCGCAGGGAGAGCTGTCCCTCGACGACGAGATCCGGCGGTACATCCGGGTGACCGGCGCGTCGGACACGGCGAAATGGAGCTGCCCCGCCCGCACGGGGGCGGCCATGCTGGACGTCGCCGGAGAACTCCTCACCGAGAACTCGCCCGTGGCGATTCCCGATGAATTCCGGCAAAAGCTGGCGCAGGCGTCGGGAGACGAGGACGCCGCCGAATACCTGCATACGCTCGCGGGGATTGTTCGCATTCTCGACCGGGACCTGCCGCCCGACTACAGCGAGCTTCCCATGAACACCTGGGAAGCGGGGATGGGGTTCCCTCATCTCAGCGGGTTCACCGCTCATCTCACCGATGACGTCGAAGCCACTTCCCTGGCGGATTCCGTGAATTCGTATATCGCCGGGGAACACCCGTTCTGCACCGAAGTACTGCCCCGGACCGCCGCCGAGGCACACCGCGCCCTCGTCCTCTTCCCGGACGCGGACTCCTTGCGGACGAACCTGCTGCGCCCCATCCCATGGATCTCCGCGGACGCCCTGCGCGAACTGCTCCGGACCGTGGACGACCACATGCTGCGGGAACACTCGTGAGCCGTGCAATGCCGACCCCCGATGCAGCCGCCTGGGCCGAGGCGCTCGCGATGTACCGGCAGCGGTACACCTATGCCCTGGTGGGGCCGCGCGTACAGGAGGACTGGGTGCGGGACGTCGCCGCCGTCATGCGGCGGGAGGCCGTGGATCCCCGGGGGTGGGACTGGGTCGACGTGGACGCGGACGACGAGGAGTGGGCGGCCGATCCGGCCTTCCCGTTCGTCGTGCCGCCCACCGACCCCGAGGGCGCGGCGGTGTGGCGGGCCCGGCTGCGGGAGGTGCCCCGGCCGGCCGTGGAGCGGCTGCTGGTCCTTCTGGCCACCACCTGGCTGGACGTCCCCAAGGAGCGCGGCAGCAACGACTTCGAGGCCCGTCGGCCGGACCTCGAACGCGCGGCCCGGGTGATCCTCTCCCGGTTCCCGGAAGACACCGCGTTCTACACGAACACCGGATACGAGAACCCCGACCACCCCGGACTTCTACGCCCCGGTCACCGGCTGCGACCCGCTCTCCCGGTACGACTGGGACCTCGGCCTCATCGCGGTCTCCCGCGCCGAGGTCGGCATCGTCTGGTCCTTCGACGCCACCTGAACGGATTCCCCCGGAATGGGCCCCAACGAGACATGAGCAGCGAGGCATGAGCAGCAGCGAAAGCGGTACGGAGAGCGGTCCGCCCGTACGGAACCGTTCCGCCACCTACCCCGACCGTGCGACCGCGCAGTGGGCCACCCAGCATGTGGTGACCCACAACGAGCAGGTCATTCATCGGTGGCTCGGGCAGTCGACCCGGGAGCGGCTCACCGTGGAGGCCGCCTGGCCGTCGCGGGAGGAGCCGGTCGGGCGGGTGTTGTTGCAGGCCATGATGCTGGCCGGGCGCGGGGCCGTCGATGTGCGGGCCGCGCGGGTCGTGCTGAAGCGCAGCGACGCGAGCCCGCACGGCTTCACCGTGCACGCCACCTTCCCCGTCTACCTCTAGAGGCCAGCGTCCTATGTCCCTCAAGCCGCTTGAACACGACCGTAAGTATGGGGAGTTGGATCAGGTTCTGCGGGCCTATCTCGGGCTTGCCGCCGATGACACTCCCGAGAAGCGCAGTGCCGCCCTGGACGCCTATCTGCGGCACACCTGGCACACCCGGCCCTGGGCGCTGGCCACCGCCGAGGCCCAGCTGCGGGAGTACGCGAAGAACCCGCCCGGGCGGCTCCGGCTGCGGCTCGGGGAGTTCTATCCCGTGCCCGACGTGGGGCTCGCCGAGTCCGCGATCCAGGAGTGGCTCGTCACGCTGGCCGACCATATTCGGCACAGCGTCGAGGAAGGTGAGGTGCCGCCGCCCGGCTCGCCCGGTACTCACTGGGAGTGGCACGCCCGCTTTCCCGAGCTCGGGCAGCTGCTCGGCGGGTGGTTCTCGCAGGACATGCCGGATGAGTTCGACGACCATGACGCCGCCGTCGACGACTACCTGGGCAGCACCGCGCCCGATCTGATCGCCCGGCTCACCGGGGAAGTCCATGAACTTCTCGGGCTCGGGCTCGACGAGTCCGGGTACGCCGACGCGCTCGCCGAGCTCGGCATGGAGGTCGACCCGCCCGCCCCGTACGGCCCCGGCGCCTGGCTCACCGCCGTGGCCGAGCGGCTGGTCACGCGAGGTCGGTGAGCTCCTCCGCGTACACCTGGGACAGCGGCTGGGGACCCACGTACTGCTGGCAGTTGCACTGACCGGACTCGAAGCGGACCGGCTTCTTGGACTCGTCCCAGGCGACCGGCACCTCGACCCGCTCGTGGCACTTGCCCTGCTTGTCGTGCTTGGCGAGGTGGTGGGTGCAGCCGCAGACCGGCTCGGGGGGCCGGTTCGCGGCCTCCACGGCGAGCCGCTCGTGCTTGGCCGCCTCAAGGCGTTCCATCGTGCGCTCGTGGCGGGTGCGCAGCGCGGTGCGCGCGGTGTCGGCCGCCCAGCCGAAGCCACCCATCCAGAAGACGATGAGGACCCACCAATACCATTCCATTTGCTGCCTCTTCCCCGTGAAACGCGCGTCCGTACGTTCCGTACGCGCGTTCAGGATAGGTGCGCCGGCGCCAGGAACCGAAGGGCCCAGCGGCGGTGCTTCAGGGCCTTCGCCACCGCGATCAGACCCATGAGCCAGCAGACAAGACCCAGGCCCATCCCGAGGACCACCATCCCGTAGGTGTCGGCGCCGGGCCGGGCGCTCGCCGGGACCGCCACGCACACGTACAGCCCCAGCGCGCACATCAGGCCGCCGGGCAGCAGCCAGCCGAGGACCGGGCCGCCCGCGCGCAGCGCGGCGTCCGCCGGGTGGCGGTCCAACTCGGCCCACTGGGCGAACAGTTCCCGGATCCGCGCGTCCTTGCGCACGCCCGCCGCTATCGCGATCGACGTCGGTACGAGCGTGGCCACCCCGATCACCAGGCAGACGAAGCCGAACAGCAGCGACAGCGCGTCCAGCGCCTCGGTGAACGCCATCACCGCCGTCCCCGTGAACGCCCAGCCGGTCGCGAGCAGCACCGCCCAGCCCCAGTGCGCCGCGATCCGCCCGGGGCCGAGGAGGCGGCCGAGGAGGTCGTTCAGGACGCCCGCCCGGTCGGCCAGGAGCGCGTCACGGTCGGGCCAGGCACGGATCTGCGCAGGTGGCGGCGGGGGTGGCAGGGGCGTGCGCGGTGACATGTGCACGAGATTACCGGCGGTCGGAGGCCCCGCTGAGCCCCCTCTCCTACGCACTAATGGGTAAGTACGCACTTATTAGTGGGTACTTGTCGGGCCACGCGACCCGGCCGAGACTCGAAGCAGATCAACAACGCGCCCGAAAAAGGAGAGTTCGCGATGAGTTCGGTATCGGTCGTCGGCCTGGGGGCCATGGGGAGCGCCCTGGCGCAGGCCCTGCTCACGGCGGGGCACGACACCACGGTCTGGAACCGCACACCCGCGAAGGCGGACCCGCTCGTGGAGCGCGGCGCCCGACGGGCCGCCACCGTCGCGGCGGCCGCCGAGGCGAGCGATGTGGTCATCTTCTGCCTGCTCGGATACGCCGATGTGCACGCGCTGGTCGACGCCGACGGTGCCGCGCTGCGCGGCCGGGTCGTCGTCAACCTCACCAACGGCTCCCCGGCACAGGCCCGTGAACTGGCCGACAAGGTACGGGCGCTGGGCGCCGACTACCTCGACGGCGGCATCATGGCCGTCCCCGCGATGATCGGCCGCCCCGAGGCCATGGTGCTGTACAGCGGTTCGACGATCGCCTTCGAGGGGCACCGCGAGACGCTGAAGGTCTTCGGCCGCGCGGTCTATCTCGGCGACGACGCGGGCCAGGCACCGCTGAACGATCTGGCGCTGCTGACCGGCATGTACGGGATGTTCGCCGGGTTCCTCCAGTCGGTGGCGCTGGTGCGCTCGGCGGGCGGGGACGTGGAGGAGTTCGCGACCGGGCTGCTCGTTCCCTGGCTGCAGGCCATGTCGGGCAGTCTGCCCGCGATGGCCGCGCAGGCGGCCAAGGGCGAGTACGCGACGACGGGGTCCAACCTCGCCATGCAGGTCGTGGCGCACGACGCGCTCGTCGACCTCCTCCGCGCCCAGGGCATCGGCGCCGACCTCCTCGACCCGCTCTTCGACCTGATGCGGCGGCGTGTGGCGGACGGGCACGGGGACGAGGACGTCGCGAGCGTGGTGGAGCTGCTGCACGAGCGGTGACGGCGCCGGTCCGCGTGGCCGGGCCACCCCCGTAAAGGCCCGGCCGCCGACCCCCGTTCACTTCCCCTCGTACGCCTCCCGCAGCCCCGCCACGTCCAGCTTCCCCATGCCCATCATGGCCTTCACCGCGCGGTCCACGCCCGCCGGGTCGCCGCCGCCGAGGATCTCCTGCATCTGGCGCGGGACGATCTGCCAGGACAGCCCGTACTTGTCCTTGAGCCAGCCGCACGGGCCCTCCTCGCCGCCGTCGGCGGTGAGCTTGGCCCACAGGTCGTCGACCTCGTCCTGGTCCTCGCAGGTCACGGCGAGCGAGATGGACTCGTTGAAGCTCCAGTTCTGCGGGCCGCCGTTGAGGGCGGTGTACTGCTGACCGGCGAGTTCGAAGGTGATCGTCATGACGGAGCCGGTCTTGCCGGGCGCCGAGTCCGTGTACCGCGTGCTGTCGACGATCCGCGAGTCGCCGCCGAAGACGGAGACGTAGTAGTTCGCGGCCTCCTCGGCCTGGTCGTCGAACCAGAGGAACGTCTGGATCTTCTGTGCGGGCATGGGTGCTGCCTCCCGATCGGCCGGGCCGTCCGGCGGATGCCGGCGGCTTTCGAAAGGTAGACCGGGCCCGCCCGGGAAACTCATCGCTCCCGCGCACTCTCAGCGGCCCGCCGCCCGCCCCCGCAGCAGCTCCCGCTCCCGCTCGTTGCGCGTCAGCTCCGCCGCCCGGGCGAACTCCGCACGGGCCTCCGCGTGTCGGCCGAGCCGTTCCAGCAGGTCGCCCCGGACGCTGGGCAGCAGGTGGTACGCGTGCAGGGCCGGGTCGGCGGCCAGGGCGTCGACGATCGCCAGGGCCGCCCCGGGCCCCTCGGCCATCGAGACCGCGACCGCCCGGTTCAGCTCCACCACCGGCGACGGGGCAATGGCTGCGAGCCGCCGGTACAGCGCGGCGATCGCCGCCCAGTCGGTGTCCTCGTACGTCGGGGCCTGCGCATGGCAGGCGGCGATGGCGGCCTGGAGCGCGTACGGGCCGGGCGCGCCGCCAAGTTCGCCCGCGCGGGTCAGCGCCGCGAAGCCGCGCCGGATCAGCAGCCGGTTCCAGCGCGAACGGTTCTGGTCGGCGAGCAGCACCGGCGCCCCCGAGGCGTCCGTACGGGCGGCGGTGCGCGACGCCTGGATCTCCAACAGGGCCGCCAGCCCGTGCACTTCGGGCTCCTTCGGCATCAGCGCCGAAAGCACCCGGGCCAGCCGCAGCGCGTCCTCGCACAGGGCGGGCCGCACCAGGTCGTCCCCGGCGGTCGCCGCGTACCCCTCGTTGAAGACGAGGTAGATGACCTCCAGGACGGATTCGAGGCGCGCCGCGCGCTCCGGCCCGTACGGCACCTCGAAGGGCACTCCCGCCTTGGCGAGGGTCCGCTTGGCGCGCGAGATGCGCTGGGCGACGGTCGCCTCCTGGGCCAGGAACGCGCGCGCGATCTCGTCCGTCGTCAGCCCGCCGAGCAGCCGCAGCGTCAGGGCGATGCGGGCCTCGGTGGAGAGCACCGGGTGGCAGGCGGTGAAGATCAGCCGGAGCAGGTCGTCGTCGATGGCGTCGCCGTCACCGGCATCCTCGATGTCCGGGTCCCAGGCGGCCTCGTCGAGGTCGCGGCCGAGTTCGGCGAGCTTGCGCGCGTACGTCTCGCGGCGGCGCACCAGGTCGACGGCCCGGTGCCTGGCGGTGGCCGTGAGCCAGGCACCCGGATTGTCCGGGACCCCGGTCTCGGGCCACCGCTCCAGCGCGGCGACCAGCGCGTCCTGCGCCAGCTCCTCGGCGATCCCGACATCCCGTACGACCCGGGCGACGGCGGCGATGACGCGCGCGGACTCGATCCGGAAGACGGCCTCGATGGCCCGGGCGGCGTCCTGTTCGGTGCTCACGGGCATTCATGAGAGCACCGGCGCGGCCCGGCGGCAATCGGCGTACGGGAAGCCCGTCGGCTCAGCCCTCGAAGATCTCGCGGAGCTCGGACGTCACCGTCCAGTGGTCCTCGTGGATCGTCAGGAACCGCTTGACCCACTCCAGGGCCTCGGCGCGGTCCTTGCACTGCATCAGCGCATAGCCGCCGACGACCTCCTTGGACTCCGTGAACGGGCCGTCGGTCGTCGAGAGCTTCCCGCCGGACCAGGTGACCCGGGTGCCCTGCGCGCTCGGGGTCAGGCCGCCGGTGTCGAGCAGGACCCCGGCCTTGGTCATCTCCTCGATCAGGGCGCCCATCCGCTGCATCAGCTCGGCGCTGGGGCCCTCGGCGGGGGACTCGGTCTCGTTGATACGGACCATCGACAGGTAGCGGGGCATGGCGTTCTCCTCGGGTCGCGAGAGGGCGGATGCGGGGCTGTTCCCCGCCTCACTGCGCCTTCTCACTCATACGTCGAACGGCCGGACCCGGATTCGACACGACCCGCGGATTTTCTCGGAGATTTTTTCGCGGCCGCCTTCACGACCCCGCCGGACCTGTCAGACGTAGTCCTCCAGGCGCGCCACCGTGAACCCCTGCTCCTGGATGTGGCGGAGCATGTTCGCCGTCATCTCGGTCATCGTGTGGCCCTTGAGCTCACTCTTGCCCCGGAAGTGGGCGAGGATGATGTCGCCGGGGTGCAGCTTCTTGTCGCCGCGCTGGTACTGCATGTTCTGGATCTGCATCGACTCGCGCCACAGCACGATCGCCTGGGGCCCGCACGCCTTGACCGCCGCGCGCGTGGCCTCGTTCCAGTTGCCGTACGGCGGACGGAAGAGCCGGGGGGCCTTGCCGTACTCCTTGGTCAGCTTCTCCTGCTGGCCGCATACCTCGTGCTGCTGCTTCGAACCGCTCTCCGTACGCATGTTGGGGTGCGTCAGGGTGTGGTTCTCGATGGAGTTGCCGAGCTCCTGGAGGGGCTTGAAGTAGGCCTTGTTGTCGCTGATGGCCGCGTCGGTCAGGAACATCGTGAAGGGGATCTTCAGATCGCGCATCATCTCGACGAACTTGGGGTCCTTCTCGGCCCCGTCGTCGAAGGTCACGAAGACGATCTTCTTGTCCGTGGGGATGTCGCTGATCACCGGGACCTCGCCCGGCTTCGGCTTCACCGGCTTGTCGGCCGGGGGCGCGGGCGGCGCGGGGAACGGCTTGA
Source organism: Streptomyces sp. CBMA152 (assembly GCF_014596475.1). Classification (GTDB taxonomy): domain Bacteria; phylum Actinomycetota; class Actinomycetes; order Streptomycetales; family Streptomycetaceae; genus Streptomyces. Next base: position 513,597 of record NZ_MECJ01000028.1, read on the forward strand.
GGCCCCACTTGCGGTACGCGGCCTCGCTCGCGGCGCCGTTGTCGTCGGCGGAGGCCGACGCGGAGGGCTTCCCGGGCGCCGCACTGTCGCCCGTCTTGGCCGGAGTGTCCCCGGAGCCGCCCGACGAACCGGACGAGCAGCCCGTGGCCAGCAACACCCCGCCAAGGACCAGTGCCGCCGCTGCCGCGCTCTTCTTACCCACTGTGAACCAACCGTCCGAACCGCCGACCCGTATATGCCTGCGTACAGATCGATGCAGAATTCAGGCCCGAGGTTCCACTTCAAGTGACTCGAACCGCCAGCGGTGCACCGCCCGGGTCACCAACTCGCCGTCGGGCTCGGGGAGTTCGGGCAGTTCGGCGTCGTACGCCGCGTCCCACCAGGTGATCACCAGGACGCGGTCCCGGGGCGCCGCGAAGACCTCCCGGCGCAGGGGCACGGACGGCAGCGGCTGGGCGCGGGCCCAGTCCAGCAGCTCCGCGCCCCGGCCCTCGACCGCCCGCGCCTCCCACATCAGAGCGACCGTCACGAGTACAGGTTCTCCTTGCTGATCTCGTGCACATGGTCGTGGTCGTGCGAGTGGCCCGGCACGTGCGGGTCCGTCACCGGCAGCGAGGAGTCCGCCGACAGCTCCAGGTCGGAGGCGGGCCGGTTGCGGGCCACCATCTCGGCGCCGAGCGCCGCCACCATCGCCCCGTTGTCGGTGCACAGGCCCGGCCGGGGCACCCGCAGCCGGATGCCCGCCCGCTCGCAGCGCTCCTGGGCGAGCGCGCGCAGCCGCGAGTTGGCGGCCACGCCGCCGCCGATCATCAGGTGGTCGACACCCTCGTCCTTGCAGGCCCGTACGGCCTTGCGGGTCAGCACGTCGACGACGGCCTCCTGGAAGGACGCGGCCACGTCCCGGACCGGAACGTCCTCGCCCGCCCGGCGCTTGGCCTCGATCCAGCGGGCCACGGCCGTCTTCAGACCCGAGAAGGAGAAGTCGTACGCCGCGTCGCGCGGGCCGGTCAGACCGCGCGGGAACGCGATCGCGGTCGGGTCGCCCTCCTTGGCGAGCCGGTCGATCACCGGGCCGCCGGGGAAGCCCAGGTCGAGGACACGGGCGATCTTGTCGAAGGCCTCGCCCGCCGCGTCGTCGATGGTCGCGCCCATCGGCCGTACGTCGGCGGTGATGTCGGGCGCGAGCAGCAGCGAGGAGTGGCCGCCGGAGACGAGCAGCGCCATCGTCGGCTCGGGCAGCGGCCCGTGCTCCAGCTGGTCGACGCAGATGTGCGAGGCGAGGTGGTTGACGCCGTACAGCGGCTTGTTCAGCGCGTACGCGTACGCCTTGGCCGCCGAGACGCCGACGAGCAGCGCGCCCGCCAGGCCCGGACCTGCCGTCACCGCGATGCCGTCGAGGTCCTTGGCGGAGATCCCGGCGGTCTTCAGGGCGCGCTCGATGGTGGGGACCATCGCCTCCAGATGCGCGCGCGAGGCGATCTCCGGCACCACGCCGCCGAACCGGGCGTGGGTGTCCACGCTGGACGCGACGGCGTCGGCGAGCAGCGTCGTCCCGCGCACGATGCCGACGCCGGTCTCGTCGCAGGAGGTCTCGATACCGAGTACGAGCGGTTCGTCAGCAGCCATCAGTCAGTCTCTTCTGTTTCTCGGTCGTGTTCCTGGACGATCAGTCGCATCACGAGCGCATCCACGTTGCCCGGCTGGTAGTAGCCGCGTCTGAAGCCGATGGGCTCGAAGCCGAAGCGCTCGTAGAGCTTCTGGGCCCGGGTGTTGTCCACGCGCACTTCGAGCAGGACCTCGTCGCACTCGAAGGCGGTGGCGTGCTTGAGCAGGTCGGTCAGGAGCCGGGCGCCGAGCCCGGTCCCCCACTGGTCGCGGGCGGCGGCGATGGTCTGCACATCGCCGAGCCCGCCGGCGGCCGCGAGGCCCGCGTAGCCCACAATGCGGCCTTCTCCCGCGGCGGAGCCGCTATCGGAAACAGTCTCGGCGACCACATAGCGACGGGTCGCGCCCGGTCCCCTGGCATGCGCCAGTTCCGACCAGAACATCCCGGCCGACCAGGCGTCCTCGGGGAAGAGGTCGTGTTCGAGGGCGAGCACCGGCGCTATGTCCCACCAGCGCATCTCCCGGAGCGCGACGCCGCTCACTGGGGAGTGACCACCTTGTAGTTCTTGGGCACCTGCGCGTCGGGGCGGCGCAGATACAGCGGGGTGGGCGGCAGGAACTCGGCGCCCGCCGCCAGCCGCTCGGCCGCGAGCGAGGCGAGAGCCGCCGACGACTGGTGCTCGGGGCCGCGCGCGTCCGGGAACACCTCGGGGTAGAGCAGCGCGCCCGCGCCGACCACCGGCACCCCGGCGACCTGCTCGGCGATGTCGGCGGGCCGGTCGACGGACGGCTCGCTCACGCGGGTGCGGAAGTCGTCGTAACGCGCCCAGTAGACCTCCTTGCGGCGGGCGTCGGTGGCGACCACGAACGGCCCCTCGATCCCACAGGCGTAGGCGAGGCCGTCGAGCGTGCACAGGCCGTGGACGGGCACCCCGAGCACCGAGCCGAAGGTCGCGGCCGTCACCAGACCGACGCGCAGTCCGGTGTACGGGCCGGGGCCGACCCCGACGACCAGGCCCGTGACGGCGTCGAGCTTCAGCCCGGCCTCGGCGAGCACCTTGTGGACGGCGGGCAGCAGCAGCTCCCCATGTCTGCGGGCGTCCACCTGACTGGTCTCGGCGACGACGTCCGTGCCGTCGTGCAGGGCGACGGTGACGGCGGGGGTGGCGGTATCAACGGCGAGCAAGAGCACGCGAACAGCCTACGGCCACGGCGCCGGGGGCACGGCGTCCCGTCCTGGCCGCCCCCGGCTGCTACCGTCAGCCGCAGATATATGACCGGCAGGTGTGTTCGTACGAAAGGGGAGCCAGGTGGCACGGAGCAGCTCGGGATTTGTGGCCGGGCTCACCGCGGCGGCGCTGGCGGTGGTCGGATTCCTCGCCTACCAGGCGTCGGCGAGCGCCCCCTCGGCGGCGGACCTCGCGGCCCCGGGAACCACCGTCTCACCGGCCCCGCACACCTCGGCCTCCGTACCGCCCAAGAGCTCGGGCCCCGGTAAGGCCGCGACGGCGCTCCCGGAGAACACCGGCATCGGCCCGCGCACCGTGTACTCGCTGAGCGCCAAGCGCGTCTGGCTGGTCGGCACCAAGGCCCTGAAGGGCCAGGCGCCGAAGAACTTCGACGTCATGCCCGCGACGGTCAACCCGAAGCCCGGCACGTACGCGGTGACCTCGCGCTCCAGCAAGGTCACCGGCTCGGACGGCGTGGAGATCGAGCACGTGGTCCGCTTCACCGCCGTCGACTCCGTGACGATCGGCTTCAGCGCCGCCGTCAACGGCGCGGTCGCCAGCCCCGACCCGAGCAAGCGCACCGGCGGCATCCGCATGAAGCGCGAGGACGGGAACGCGCTGTGGACGTTCGCCACGATCGGCTCGAAGATCGTCGTGGTGCCGTAGCCGATTAGGGGCGCGGGGAACTGCGCGAGCGACCCCCACCGGCCCGCAGACGAAACGACCACCTTCAAGACACACCCGAAAGGGTTACGCCGCATCCCGCCGCACGCCGCGTGCATCCTTCTCCGCGGCATCGGCCGAAGGCCGCTCCGGCTCCGAGGGTTTCGGCGGGGTCGAGACCGCGTTCGCGGCCGCGCAGGACGCCAGCAGATCGCTCATCGACACACCCTGCGCGCCCCTGGGCTGCGCCTTGGACTCCGACACGGTCATGGCGGCCTCCCGGCTCCTGGAGAAGGCGTGGTTAGGTAGACCTAACCAGGTCTCTGCCTCCATGTGACCACGCCCGGTGGGACCCGCGCAACATTTTGCCGACGGCTTGTCGGAACGTACGTATCCCCCTCACATCCCGCGCGCCGCAGCGGACTTCCCCCGGGGACTACAGCCCCTCGACCCCGGCCCCCGACCAGCGCGCGCCCAGACCCCGCACGGTGACCGCCCGGCGGTCGTCGTCCGTCTCGCCGACCACGCGGTCGATCACGACGTGCAGCCGGTCCTCCGACAGCTCCTCGACCTTGCCGTCGCCCCACTCCACGACCACCACGGACTCGGGCAGCGAGACGTCGAGGTCGAGGTCCTCCATCTCGTCCAGACCGCCGCCGAGCCGGTACGCGTCGACGTGCACGAGCGCCGGGCCGCCGGTCAGGGACGGGTGGACGCGGGCGATCACGAAGGTGGGGGACGTCACGGCGCCCCGCACCCCCAGGCCCTCGCCGAGGCCGCGCGCGAGCGTCGTCTTGCCCGCGCCGAGTTCACCGGTGAGCAGGACGAGGTCGCCGGGTCGCAGCAGTTTGGAGATCCGGCGGCCCAACTCCTGCATTTCGGCCGGGGAGTGGAGAGTGAGCCGGGTCGTGGCCTCAGCTGCCTGGCTGTGCGGTGCTTCCATACGTGCCAACGTTAGTCGCCTCCGGCACCGCCCCGACCCGCGCCAGCAGGTCCGCGAGGCGGTCGGTGACCGTCTCGGGGTGCTCCAGCATCACCAGGTGCCCGCCGTCCGGGACGATGACCAGCTCGGAGTCGGGCAGCCGGTCCGCGATGGACTCGCTGTGCGAGCTGGGCGTCACCAGGTCGCGGTCACCGGCGAGCACCAGGACCGGCACCTCGGCGAAGATCTGGAGCGCCGCCGCCTTGTCGTGGTCGTCGAACGCCGGATAGAACTCCGCCACCACGTCGATCGGTGTTCCTTCGATCATTCGCTCGGCGAAGCGTGCGATCGCCGGGTCGACGTCCTTCGAGGAGAACGAGTAACGCTTGATCGTTCCCGCGAACAGGTCGGCCGTGGCCCGCCGCCCCCGCTCCACCAGCTCCGCCTGCGAGCCGAGCGCCTTCAGGACGCCGGGCAGGATGCGGCGCACCGCGTTCACGCCCGCCACCGGCAGCCCGTAGCTGACCTCGCCGAGCTTGCCCGAGGACGTCCCCACGAAGGCGACGCCGACGACCCGGTCGCGGATCAGCTCCGGGTACTGGTCGGCGAGCGCCATGATCGTCATACCGCCCATGGAGTGCCCCACGAGCACCAGCGGCCCCTCGGGCGCCGCCGCGTCCAGGACCGCCTTGAGGTCGCGGCCCAGTTGGTCGATGGTGACGGGCTTGCCCTGGGCCTGCGCCTCGCCGCGCGCCGAACGGCCGTGGCTGCGCTGGTCCCAGTGGACGGTGCGCACGACCCCGCGCAGCGCGGCCCGCTGGAAGTGCCAGGCGTCCTGGCTGAGGCAGAAGCCGTGCGAGAAGACGACCGTGACGGGAGCCGGGGCCTTGCGGCCGAACAGCCGCCGCCTGCGCGGTCCGTCGCCGTTGCCGGCCGGCTCGACCTCGTCGCTCTCGTAGTAGAGCTCGGTGCCGTCGTCGGAGTAGGCGCGGCCCGGCATGCCGCGCAGGGCGCCGTACGGACCCGTCGCGTCCAGGGCGAGCCGGGCCTTCTTGCGCATGCCGCGCCCGACGGTGAGCCGCTCCACCGCGACCCCGGCCGCCGCGCCCGCCGCCACCACGCCTATCGCGGCACCGGCCAGACCCGCCCGGCGCCAGCCGCCCGTGGCCGCCTGCACCACGTCCCCCGCGCTGGTCTCGCTCACCGTGCCGCTCCCGTGGTTCTAGTGATCGGACAGTCGTACGTTCGCTTACTGGGCCCGTACGCTCATTCGCTCAGCCGTCGAGACGTTCGTCCGGACTCTCGTTCAGATAGACGCGCGGAACCCGCGAACCGATCCGCGTGACGATCTCGTACGCGATGGTGTCCGCCGCCCGCGCCCAGTCCTCGGCGCTCGGCTCGCCCCGGTCGCCGGGCCCGAACAGGACCGCGTCCGCGCCCGGCTCGACGGTGTCCCCGTCGAGGTCGACCACGAACTGGTCCATGGCGACCCGGCCCGCGACCGTGCGCACCTTCCCGCCGACGAGGACGGGCCCGCGCCCGGAGGCGTGCCGGGGAATCCCGTCCGCGTACCCGAGCGGGACCAGCGCGAGGTTGGTCTCGGCCCTGGTGACGTAGTGATGCCCGTAACTGACGCCGTGACCCGCCGGAACCTGCTTGGCAAGGGCCACCGACGCGGCCAGCGTCATCACCGGCCGCAGCCCGAAGTCGGCCGGGGTGCCGAGCTCGGGCGCGGGGCTGACGCCGTACATGGCGATGCCGGTGCGTACGAGGTCGAAGTGCGACTCGGGAAGGGTGAGGGTGGCCGGCGAGTTGGCGATGTGGCGCACCTCGGGCTGGACACCCTCCTTCTCCGCGTACGCCAGGAGCTCGCGGAAGACCGTGAGCTGGGCGGCGATGGAGGGGTGGCCGGGCTCGTCGGCGCAGGCGAAGTGCGACCAGAGGCCGGTGACACGGACCTCGGGCGTGGCGAGCGCCGCCTGGACGAGCTCGGGCCAGTCGGCGGGCTGGCAGCCGTTGCGGCCGAGCCCGGTGTCGGCCTTGAGCTGGATACGGGCGACGCGTCCGGCGGCGCGGGCGGCCTCGGTGACCTCCCGCAGCGCCCACATCCCGCTCACGGACACATCGATGTCCGCCTCGATCGCCTCGCGCCAGGGCCCGCCGGGCGTCCACAGCCAGCACAGCATCCGGCCACCGATCCCGGCCGCGCGCAGCGCCAGGGCCTCCTGCGGAGTGGCGGTGCCGACCCAGGCGGCGCCCGCCTCGACCGCGGCCCGGGCACACGGCAGCGCGCCGTGCCCGTACGCGTCCGCCTTCACGACGGCCATGAGCTGCGCGCCCGGGGTACGGGCACGCAGCGCACGGACGTTGGCGCGCAGCGCGGCGAGATCGATCTCGGCGCGGGCCCGGGTGTGCACTGTCTGAGTCATCGCGGTCATCGCGCCAAGTCTCTCAGAGCTGACACCCGGCCTCAGGAACCGGGCCGGTGCCCCCAGATGTGGACCGGGTCACCCTTGCGCAACACGCCCCACAGCCGCCGGGCGTCGGAGTAGGTCAGATTGACGCACCCGCGCGAGCCGACGGTGGAGTAGACGTTGTCGTAGATCCCGTGGAACGCCTGCCCGCCGCTGAAGAACTGGGCGTACGGCATGGGGGCGTGGTAGATCGTCGACCAGTGGTTCTTGTGCCGCCAGTAGACGGGGTAGGTGCCGGTACGGGTGGCGTAACCGGGCCGCCCGGAGCGGATGGGGACGGGCCCGAAGTCGACTTTCTGACCTTTCCCGCTCTGCACCCACATGAGCTGCCGATCCAGATCGACGCAGGCGATACGGCTTCTGCGTACGGGGCAGTGGCCGGCGGCGTTCGGGCGGTCCTTGGCGGCGAGCAGCCGGATGGCGCCCCAGGTGACGGGTCCGGCGAAGCCGTTGCTCGGCCGGATGCCGCGGTCGGTCTGGAACCGGCGGATCGCGGCGCAGTCGGCGACGGACTGCTTCCCGTCGACGGGCAGCTTGAGCCACCGCTCGACCTGCCGCTGGTAGGGCCCGGTCTGCTTGCTGCACGTGACGGCCCCGACCTCATTGCCCGGCACGTACTCGACGAGCCGTCCGGCGTTCTTCGGTGCGCCGGGCTCGACGGCGTCCTCGGCCGGGCTGGGCTCGTAGACGAGGGGCGGCAGCACCTGGTCGGGCGTGTCCATGAGATACGGGATGTCGCCGGGGGCGCGGGGCTCGCCGGGGACGAGGGAGTCGAGGCCGAGGGGGGCGGCTTCGCCGGGTCCGGGTGCGGGGGGCGCGGGGGCGGGTCCCGGGTGCGGGGGGACGGGGTAGGAGTCGGCCGGGGCGGCGGTGCCCAGGGCGAGGGTGACGGCGAGGGCGAGGCCGCCGAGGGCGCGTTTGCGTCGGTTGAGGGTGATGCGTGGCGGGATGCGTCGTTCGCTCATGGCCCCAGCGAACCGTCGGGCCCGGGCGTGTCGCGGACGCCGCGCGGGGTGGGGTGCGCGCCGTCATCCGGCCGGTCCTCAGCCCCCACCCCGCCCGTTCCCTTAACCCTCCGGGGGTGGGTGGGGGTGGAGGTGGTTTCCCGGGGGCTACGCCCCCGGACCCCTGGGCGGGGCCTGCGGCCCCTGCACCCCGCTTCGGCTGCGGACCGTGCTGGGTTGCTCGCGCAGTTCCCCGCGCCCCTAGGCAGTTAGGGGCGCGGGGAACTGCGCGACCAGCCCCCACCGGCTCGCAGGCGAAAAACGGGGTCCGGGGGCGCAGCCCCCGGGTAACCGCCTTCACCCACCACCCGGCCGCCCGCCCAGGGCCTTCGGGAAGGGGCGGGGTGGGGATCACCTCCCGGGGTGGCAGGCTGGCGCGGGATTCGGAAGGGTGGACCCATGCGTATCGCTTATCGCGTGGAGACCGTCCGGGCCGCCGAGCGGGAGCTGATGGCCCGGCTCCCTGAAGGCGCGCTCATGCAGCGCGCCGCCGCCGGACTGGCCGCAGCCTGCGCCGGCATCCTCGGCCGGGTGTACGGCGCCAGAGTCGTCGTCCTGGCGGGCAGCGGGGACAACGGCGGCGACGGCCTGTACGCCGGCGCCCGCCTGGCCCGACGCGGGGCGGGTGTCAGTGCCGTACTGCTCGCGCCGGACAGGGCACACCCCGGCGGGCTCGCGGCGCTGCTGCGGGCCGGCGGCCGCGTCGCCGACGACCCGTACGACGTACTCGCCGCCGCCGACCTCGTCCTCGACGGCATCACCGGCATCGGCGGCCACGGCGGTCTGCGCCCCGACGCGGTCCCCGTCGCCCGGGCGGCGCGCGGCTCCAACGCGCTCGTCGTCGCCGTCGACCTCCCCAGCGGTGTCGACGCGGACACCGGGCAGGTGGACGGCGAGGCGCTGCACGCCGACGCGACGGTGACGTTCGGGACGTACAAGCCGGGCCTGCTCATCGACCCCGCGCACGCGTACACCGGCGCAGTACGGCTCGTCGACATCGGGCTCGACGACTTCCTGCCGTCCGTGCCGGACTGCGAGGCGCTGCAACACGCGGACGTGGCGCAGCTGTTGCCGGTGCCGGCCGGGGAGAGCGACAAGTACCGGCGGGGTGTGGTCGGGATCGTCGCCGGGTCCGCGCGCTATCCGGGCGCGGCGGTGCTCGCGGTGGCGGGCGCGCTGAGCGGGGGCGCGGGGGCGGTGCGGTACGTGGGGCACGCGGCCGACGGGGTCGTGGCCCGGTTCCCGGAGACGCTGGTCTCGGAGGGGCCGCCGGCCAAGGCGGGGCGGGTCCAAGCGTGGGTGGTCGGACCGGGCCTCGGGGACGCGCCCGGCGTCGCCGACGTCCTCGCCTCCGATGTGCCGGTGCTCGTCGACGCGGACGGCCTGCGGGGTCTGGACGCGGATGCCGTACGGGCCCGGACCGCGCCCACCCTGCTCACCCCGCACGCGGGCGAGGCGGCGGCGCTGCTCGGCGTGAGCCGGGCGGAGGTGGAGGCGTCACGGTTGCGGTCGGTGCGCGAGCTGGCTTCTCGGTACGGGGCGACGGTGCTGCTGAAGGGGTCGACCACGCTGGTCGCCGACCCGGGCGGGCACTTGCCGGTCCGGGTCAACCCGACGGGTACGCCGTGGTTGGCGACGGCGGGGAGCGGTGACGTGCTGTCGGGTCTGGCGGGTTCGCTGCTCGCGGCGGGGCTTTCTGCGCGGGATGCGGGGTCGGTGGCGGCGTACCTCCACGGCCTGGCGGCCCGGCGCGCGGCGTCCGCCGCCCCTCTGACGGCCTCGGCGGTCGCCACCGCGCTCCCGTCGGCGTGGCACGACGTGTACGCGTGATCCACCCCGTCGGGGTCTCCGCCCCCGAACCCCGCGCGCCTCGCCTGCGGCGGGCGAATTCCCCCACCCCGCCCCTTCCCGAAACCCTGCCGGGGGCTGACGTTCGGCTGACCACCGGTGGGGGCTGAGCGCGCAGTTCCCCGCGCCCCCAAATACCTAGGGGCGCGGGGAACTGCGCGAGCAACCCACCACGGTCCGCAGGCAAACGGAGGCCGGGGCGCAGCCCCGCTCGGGGTGCCGGGGCCCCGCCCCGGGAAACCACCTCACCCCCACCCACCCACCCCCAGAGGGTTAAGGGAACGGGCGGGGTGGGGAATGGTCACCCCTCCGCGATCACCACCGCCGACGCCACCCCCGCGTCATGGCTCAGCGACACATGCCACCCCCGCACCCCCAACGCCTCCGCCCGCGCGGCCACAGTCCCCCGCACCCGGAGCCGTGGCTGCCCGCTCTCCTCCACGTACACCTCCGCGTCCGTCCAGTGCAGCCCCGCCGGCGCGCCCAGGGCCTTCGCCAGGGCCTCCTTCGCGGCGAAGCGGACCGCCAGGGACGCCGTGCCCCGGCGCTCCCCGCTCGGGAGCAACAACTCCTGCTCCACGAACAGCCGTTGGAGGAGGGCAGGTGTGCGCTCCAGGGACTCGCCGAAGCGCTGCACCTCGGCCACGTCGATCCCGACCCCGATGATCACTCGACGGTCACCGACTTCGCGAGGTTGCGCGGCTGGTCGACCTCGTTGCCCCGCGCCGTGGCCAGCTCGCAGGCGAAGACCTGGAGCGGGACCGTGGCGACGAGCGGCTGGAGGAGCGTCGGCGTGGCCGGGATGCGGATCAGATGGTCCGCGTACGGCACCACCGCCTCGTCCCCGACCTCCGCGATCACGATCGTCCGCGCCCCCCGCGCCCTGATCTCCTGGATGTTGGACACGATCTTGTCGTGCAGGACCGAGCGGCCCCGGGGGGACGGGACCACGACGACCACCGGCAGGTCCTGCTCGATCAGCGCGATCGGGCCGTGTTTCAGCTCCCCCGCCGCGAATCCCTCCGCGTGCATATACGCCAGTTCCTTCAGCTTCAACGCGCCTTCCAGCGCCACCGGGTAGCCCACATGACGGCCCAGGAAAAGCACCGTGTTCTTGTCCGACAGCGAGCGCGCCAGCTCCCGTACCGGCTCCATCGTCTCCAGGACCTGGTCGACGTCCTGCGCGATGGACGCCAGGTCGCGGATGACCGCCTGGATCTCGTCGCCCCACTTCGTGCCGCGCACCTGGCCCAGGTACAGGGCCACCAGATAGCAGGCGACCAGCTGGGTCAGGAACGCCTTCGTGGACGCGACGGCGACCTCGGGGCCCGCGTGCGTGTACAGGACCGCGTCCGACTCGCGCGGGATCGTCGAGCCGTTGGTGTTGCAGATCGCCAGCACCTTCGCGCCCTGCTCGCGCGCGTGCCGCAGCGCCATCAGGGTGTCCATGGTCTCGCCGGACTGCGAGATCGCGATCACCAGCGTGCGCTGGTCGAGGATCGGGTCCCGGTAGCGGAACTCGCTGGCGAGCTCCGTCTCGCAGGGGATCCGCGTCCAGTGTTCGATCGCCAGCTTCGCGATCATGCCCGCGTGGTACGCCGTACCGCACGCCACGATCACGACCTTGTCGACCTCGCGCAGCACCGCCGCCGGGATGCGCACCTCGTCGAGCGTCAGCGAGCCCGCCGCGTCGATGCGGCCGAGCAGCGTATCGGCCACGGCCTTGGGCTGCTCGGCGATCTCCTTGAGCATGAAGTAGTCATAGCCCCCCTTTTCGGCGGCCGACGCGTCCCAGTCCACGTGGTACGACCGCACCTTCGCGGGAGCCCCGTCGAAGTCGGTGACCGACACACCGTCCCGCCGCAGCTCCACGACCTGGTCCTGACCCAGCTCGATCGCGGACCGCGTGTGGGCGATGAACGCGGCCACGTCCGAGGCGAGGAAGGACTCACCCTCTCCAACGCCCACCACCAGCGGGGAGTTCCGCCGCGCCCCGACCACCACGTCCGGCTCGTCCGCGTGCACCGCGACCAGCGTGAACGCGCCGTCGAGCCGTCGGCACACCTGCCGCATCGCCTCGGCCAGGTCCTCGGTCGACGAGTACGCCTCGGCCAGCAGATGCGCCACGACCTCGGTGTCCGTCTCGGAGGCCAGCGCGTGGCCGCGCTCCTCCAGTTCGGCCCGCAGCGCCGCGAAGTTTTCGATGATCCCGTTGTGGACGACCGCGACCCGGCCCGCGTTGTCCAGGTGCGGGTGGGCGTTGGCGTCGGTGGGGCCGCCGTGGGTGGCCCACCGGGTGTGCCCGATGCCCGTGGTCCCGCTCGGCAGCGGGCCGTCGACCAGCGCCTTCTCCAGATTGACGAGCTTGCCCGCCTTCTTGGCGGCGGCCAGGCCCCCGTCGGCGAGGACCGCGACCCCCGCCGAGTCGTAGCCCCGGTATTCGAGGCGCTTCAGACCGGCGATGACAACATCGAGCGCTGACTGCGCTCCCACGTACCCGACGATTCCGCACATGGCGGCAGCCTACGACCGTACGGGCGCTCCATGGGCGCCACTCGCGCTGCCTGCCCGCAGGCGGGTCGGCACGTGCCCCACCGGCCTGCCCGCGCGCGGGTTCGCACGTGACCCACCCCACCCCCCACTTCCGGCCGCCACCCCCGACAATGGCCATGTGATCACTTCGCCGCCACGAAGCGCCCACCGCCGGGCGGACTCGACACCGTACGTAGACCTGACCCGCAGCGAGTGGAGCGCGCTGCGCGACAAGACGCCGCTGCCGCTGACCGCCCAGGAGGTGGAGCGGCTGCGCGGGCTCGGCGACGTCATCGACCTGGACGAGGTGCGGGACATTTATCTGCCGCTGTCCCAGCTGCTCAACCTGTACGTGCAGGCCACCGCCCAGCTGCGCGGCTCCCTCAACACGTTCCTGGGCGACGCGGGCAACGGCCACGGCGCCCAGCGCGGCACCCCGTTCGTCATAGGCGTGGCCGGATCGGTGGCCGTCGGCAAGTCCACGGTCGCCCGCCTCCTCCAGGCGATGCTGGCCCGCTGGCCCGAGCACCCGCGCGTGGAGCTGGTCACCACCGACGGCTTCCTGTATCCGATGGCCGAGCTGCAACGGCGCGGCCTGATGTCGCGCAAGGGCTTCCCCGAGTCGTACGACCGGCGGGCGCTCACCCGGTTCGTCGCCGACATCAAGGCGGGCAAGGACGAGGTCACCGCCCCCGTCTACTCGCACCTCATCTACGACATCGTGCCCGGTGAGCGGCTCACCGTGCGCCGCCCGGACATCCTCATCGTCGAGGGCCTGAACGTCCTGCAGCCCGCCCTGCCCGGCTCGGACGGCCGCACCCGGGTCGGCCTCGCCGACTACTTCGACTTCAGCGTGTACGTGGACGCCCGCCCCGAGGACATCGAGACCTGGTACCTGAATCGTTTCCGCAAGCTGCGCGAGACGGCCTTCCAGAACCCGTTCTCGTACTTCCGCAAGTACACCCAGGTCTCCGAGGAAGAAGCCCTCGACTACGCCCGCACCACCTGGCGGACCGTCAACCGGCCCAACCTGGTGGAGAACGTGGCACCCACGCGCGGGCGCGCCACCCTGGTCGTCCGCAAGGGACCCGACCACAAGGTCCAGAAGCTGTCCCTGCGCAAGCTCTGACGAGCGGGCGCGAGAACGAGTGGGCCCGCCGGGGAACTCCCCCGGCGGGCCCACTCGTTGAGCGTACGAAGTACGCGACTCGCCTAGCCCAGCGCGGACTTCACGACGTCGGCGAGGCGACCGGCCACCGCCCGCGCCTGGTCGATGTCGGCTGCCTCGACCATCACGCGCACCAGCGGCTCGGTGCCCGAGGGGCGCAGCAGCACGCGGCCGGTGGAGCCCAGCTCGCGCTCGGCCTCGGTGACCGCGGAGGTCAGCTCGGCGGAGGTGGAGACGCGGGACTTGTCGACGTCCGGGACGTTGACCAGGACCTGCGGCAGACGCTCCATGACGCCGGCCAGGTCGGCCAGCGTGCGGCCGGTCGCGGCCAGGCGCGCGCCCAGCATCAGACCGGTGAGCGTGCCGTCGCCGGTGGTGGCGTGGTCGAGGATGATCACGTGGCCGGACTGCTCGCCGCCGAGCGCGTAGCCGTGCTCCTTCATCGACTCCAGGACGTAGCGGTCGCCGACGCCGGTCTGGACGACGGAGACGCCCTCGCGCTCCATCGCGATCTTGAAGCCGAGGTTGGACATCACCGTGGCGACGACCGTGTTGCCGCGCAGGGTGCCCGCCTCGCGCATGGCGAGGGACAGGACGGCGAGGATCTGGTCGCCGTCGACCTCGTTGCCCTGCGCGTCCACGGCCAGGCAGCGGTCCGCGTCCCCGTCGTGCGCGATGCCGAGGTCGGCGCCGTGCTCGACGACGGCGGCCTTCAGCAGGTCCAGGTGGGTCGAGCCGCAGCCGTCGTTGATGTTGAGCCCGTCCGGCTCGGCACCGATCGTGACGATCTCGGCCCCGGCCCGCGTGAACGCCTCGGGCGAGACGTACGAGGCGGCGCCGTGCGCCTCGTCGAGGACGACCTTCAGCCCGTCGAGACGGTTGGGCAGCACACCGATGAGGTGGGCGACGTACTTGTCGAAGCCCTCCTCGTACGTACGGACGCGGCCCACACCGGCGCCGGTCGGCCGCTCCCACGGCTCACCCGTGCGGTGCTGCTCGTAGACGCGCTCGATGCGGTCCTCCAGCTCGTCGGCGAGCTTGTGGCCGCCGCGCGCGAAGAACTTGACACCGTTGTCCGGCATGGCGTTGTGGCTGGCGGAGAGCATCACGCCGAGGTCCGCGCCGAGAACGCCCGTGAGATACGCCACGGCCGGGGTCGGCAGCACACCGACGCGCAGCACGTCGACGCCCGCGCTCGCCAGACCCGCGACGACCGCGGCCTCCAGGAACTCCCCGGACGCGCGGGGGTCGCGACCGACCACCGCGGTGGGCCGATGGCCCGCGAACGTACCCGCCTCGGCCAGCACGTGCGCCGCCGCGACCGACAGGCCGAGCGCGAGCTCCGCCGTCAGATCCGCGTTGGCCACACCGCGTACACCGTCCGTGCCGAAGAGTCGTCCCACTGCTGTCCTCCATTGCGATCCACCAGGCGCCGCACCCGGACGCCCGCGACTGGGGTCGAAAAGAACGCCGCCCCGGCAGCACGGAGAGTGCTGCCGGGGCGACGATTTGCCGTACAGGCAGGCGCGGTTTAGCGCTTGCTGTACTGCGGAGCCTTGCGGGCCTTCTTGAGACCGGCCTTCTTGCGCTCGACCGCACGGTCGTCGCGGGAGAGGAAGCCGGCCTTCTTCAGCGCCGGGCGGTTGTTCTCGACGTCCGCCTCGTTCAGCGCACGGGCCACACCCAGGCGCAGGGCGCCGGCCTGGCCGGAGACGCCGCCACCCGAGATGCGGGCGATGACGTCGTAGCGGTTGTCAAGCTCGAGCACCTTGAAGGGCTCGTTGACTTCCTGCTGGTGGACCTTGTTCGGGAAGTAGTCCTCGAGCGTACGCCCGTTGATCTTCCACTTGCCGGTGCCCGGGACGATCCGGACGCGGGCGATGGCGTTCTTGCGACGACCCAGGCCGGCGGCCGGCTGCGGGTCACCGAAGCGGGAAGCCATCGACTCGGTGGTGTACTCGCCCTCGACGGGGACCTCGGACTCGAAGGTGGTGACCTCCGCGTAGGTCTCTTCGCCCTCGGTGTCGACGGGGGTCTCGACAGTGGTCTCGGCCACGATGCTCCTCAGATTCTTTTCTGTTTAGGGGGTGGCCGGAACTACTGCGCGACCTGGGTGATCTCGAACGGCACCGGCTGCTGGGCAGCGTGGGGGTGCTGGTCGCCCGAGTAGACCTTCAGCTTCGAGAGCATCTGACGGCCCAGGGTGTTCTTGGGGATCATGCCGCGGATGGCCTTCTCGACGGCCTTCTCCGGGTTGTTCGCCAGGAGGTCGTCGTAGCGCACGGCGCGCAGACCGCCCGGGTAGCCGGAGTGGCGGTAGGCCATCTTCTGCTCGCGCTTGTTGCCGGACAGGTGAACCTTGTCGGCGTTGATGATGACGACGAAGTCACCCATGTCCATGTGGGGCGCATACACGGGCTTGTGCTTGCCCCGGAGGAGGTTGGCAGCGGTCGTCGCCAGACGGCCCAGGACGACGTCCTGAGCGTCAATGACGTGCCACTGGCGAGTGATGTCGCCGGGCTTGGGGCTGTACGTACGCACGGTCGTAGCCTTCGCTTCTTCAGTGGTGGATGGGGTCCAGACACATTGCACCCTGAAGCGATATGCAGCTGGGACTCACAATGCCGGGGACGCTGCCCGTATGCGAGCCACTGGTAACTGCTCCAGAGAACCTACGTAAGGGCCCCTCGCGTGAGAACGACCAAGCCAATACGCATAACAAACCAGAAGAATACCCGGGCGCCCCGGGCGGGTCAAAACCGCCCGGGGCGACTCGGCCGGATCAAGCCCTGGCCTGCACAAACGCACTAGCGGGCGCGCTCCACCCGACGCTCGTCCCACACCGGCTCGGTGGTCTCCCGCACGACACCGTCCGAGCCGAAGACCAGATAGCGGTCGAACGTCTTCGAGAACCAGCGGTCGTGGGTGACGGCGAGCACCGTGCCGTCGTACGACTCCAGGCCGTCCTGAAGGGCTTCGGCCGACTCCAGGTCGAGGTTGTCCGTCGGCTCGTCCAGGAGCAGCGCGGTCGTGCCCGCCAGCTCCAGGAGGAGGATCTGGAAGCGGGCCTGCTGACCGCCGGAGAGCTTCTCGAAGGGCTGGTCGCCCTGGCGCTCCAGCTCGTACCGCCGCAGCACCGACATCGCCCCGCCCCGGTCCTTGGCGTGCTCGGTCCACAGGATGTCGACGAGCGTGCGGCCCAGGAGCTCCGGGTGCGCGTGGGTCTGGGCGAAGTGCCCGGGCAGCACCCGCGCGCCCAGCTTCCACGTACCCGTGTGCGCCACCGACGGGTCGCCCGCCAGCAGCCGCAGGAAGTGCGACTTGCCCGAGCCGTTCGAGCCGAGGACCGCGACCCGCTCGCCGTAGTAGATCTCCAGCGAGAACGGCTTCATCAACCCGGTCAGCTCAAGGTTCTCGCAGGTCACGGCGCGTACGCCGGTACGACCACCGCGCAGCCGCATGGTGATCTCCTGCTCGCGCGGCGGCTCCGGCGGCGGGCCGGCCTCCTCGAACTTCTTGAACCGCGTCTGCATCGCCCGGTACCGCGAGGCCATGTCCGGGCTGATCGCCGCCTGGTTGCGCAGCCGCAGCACCAGCGCCCGAAGCCGCGCGTGCTCCTCGTCCCAGCGCCGCTTCAGCTCCTCGAAGCGCGCGAAGCGCTCCTTGCGGGCGTCGTGGTACGTGGCGAAGCCGCCGCCGTGCACCCACACGTCCGTACCGGCCGGGCTCGGCTCCAGGCTCACGATCTTC
The DNA here is from genome assembly GCF_014596475.1 of Streptomyces sp. CBMA152. Taxonomy (GTDB): domain Bacteria; phylum Actinomycetota; class Actinomycetes; order Streptomycetales; family Streptomycetaceae; genus Streptomyces. The sequence goes on from NZ_MECJ01000028.1 coordinate 530,792, forward strand.
TCGGCGGCCCGCGACAGCAGCTCCCGGTCGTGGGAGACGAAGAGGACCGTCTTACGGGTCTCCTTCAGCTTCTCCTCCAGCCAGCGCTTGCCCGGCACGTCCAGATAGTTGTCCGGCTCGTCCAGGAGCAGCACCTCGTCCGGACCGCGCAGCAGCGCCTCCAGGACCAGCCGCTTCTGCTCGCCGCCGGAGAGCGTGCGCACCTGGCGGAACTGCGCCTTGTCGTACGGGACGCCCAGCGCGGCCATGGTGCACATGTCCCAGACCGTCTCGGCCTCGTAGCCGCGCGCCTCCGCCCAGTCGCTGAGCGCCTGCGCGTACGTCATCTGCGCGGCCTCGTCGTCGACCGTCATGATCAGGTGCTCGGCCCGGTCCACCTCGGCCGCCGCCGCCCGGATCCTCGGCTGCGACACGGAAACCAGCAGGTCACGGACGGTGCGCTCGTCCCGCACCGACCCGACGAACTGCGGCATCACCCCGAGCCCGCCGCCCACGGTGACGCTGCCGCCGTGCGGCTGGAGCTCCCCGCAGATCATCCGCAGCAGGGTCGTCTTGCCGGCGCCGTTGGCCCCGACGAGGGCCACCACCGCGCCCTCCCCCACCCGGAACGAAGCGTCGCCGAGCAGCACCCGTCCGTCCGGCAGGTAGTACTCCAGGTGTGCGGCCTCTACATGTCCCATAGGCGGATTGTCGCCCACCGGGGACTCCGGACCACAACCGAATTAGGATGCGCGCCATGAGCTTTGGGCAAGGGGGACCCTCGTGGGGCCCGGGGGACAACGGCACGCCGGACTGGGCAGCGCTCGCCGACGAGGCCGCGGCGCGCAGCCGCCGCAAGCGATGGCTGCTGATCGGCGGTGGCGCGGTGGCCACGGCGGCCGTCGTGGCGATCGTCGCCACCGCGATCGTGACCACGGGCGGTTCCAAGGACGGCGGCGACAGCAAGTCCGCGAGCGAGCTGCCCTCGCCCCAGACCCTGCCGAGCGACACCGCCCAGCCGCAGCCGTCGTTCTCGTCGGTGGCGCCGCCTCCCCCGCCCAACCCGCACGACTTCATATCCAGCGCCAAGAAGGACAAGGCGCCGCTCAGCGCCGACACGCTCTTCCCGGGCAAAACGCTGAAGATGGGCGACCGCACCTACACCAAGGGCCCGACCGCCCGGACCACCAACTGCGCCTCGGCGACGCTCGGTTCGCTCGGCTCGGCCCTGGAGAACAACGGCTGCGAACAGGTCATCCGCGCCACGTACGTGAAGGACGGCGTCGCCGTCACCATCGGCGTCGCCACCTTCGAGAGCGAGGCGAAGGCCAACCAGGCCAAGCAGCAGGCGGGCATCGGCCTCGCGCCGCTCGCGGGCGAAGGGGTCCCCGGCTTCTGCGACGGCGGCCACTCCGTCTGCCGCAACCTCTCCAACTCGTACGGCCGGTACGCCTACTTCAGCATCACCGGCTACACCAACGGCAAGAGCGTCACCAGGGGCGACAAGAACGCCTTCGCCCCCGGCGACGACCTGTCCGAGTTCACGTTCCGTCAGATCGTCGCCCGGGGCGAGGCCCAGGCGTCGGCGGCGGCCACGGCACCCGCCCACTGACCGCTCGTCAGCAGCAGCCGGGGCTCTCTTCGCGCCCCGGCAGGGTGCGCATGTTGCGGGCCTCGCGGCTGCGCGCGGCCAGCAACTCGTCGGCGGGGTAACCGACTTCCTCCAACGTGAGGCCGTGTGGCTTCACCACGTGCACGGACGAGTCCCGCACGGCCGCGGCCAGCACCTTGCCCGGCCACTCCACGCCTCGGTGCCCGTCGCCCACGTACAGCAGCGCGCCCACCAGCGAGCGCACCATGTTGTGGCAGAAGGCGTCGGCGCGGACGGTCGCGGTGACGATGCCGTCCTCGCCCCGCACCCAGGAGAGCTGCTGGAGCGTACGGATGGTGGTGGCACCCTCGCGCTTCTTGCAGTACGCGGCGAAGTCGTGCTCGCCGAGCAGCGCGGTGGAGGCGGCGTTCATCGCCTCGACGTCCAACTCCCAGTCGTGCCACAGCACATGGCCGCGCAGCAGCGGGTCCACGCCGCCGGGGTTGTCGGTCACCCGGTACGCGTAGCGCCGCCAGATCGCGGAGAAGCGTGCGTTGAAGCCGCTGGGGGCCTCCGCGACCCGCCAGATCCGGATGTCGTGGGGCAGCCGCCCGGCGAGGCGCCGCAGCAGCTTCTCGCGGTGCTCGGCCCAGACGTCCTCGGGCAGGTCGACATGCGCCACCTGCCCACGCGCGTGCACCCCCGCGTCGGTGCGCCCCGCGACCGTCAGGTCGTACGTCTGTGCCGACCGCGTCACCGTGCGCAGCGCGGCCTCGATCTCGCCCTGGACCGTCCGCCGGCCGCTCGGCTGCTTGGCCCAGCCGGAGAAGTCCTTGCCGTCGTACGACAGGTCAAGCCGTGCCCGGACCAGGCCGGGCTCCACCTCATCACTCACGTAACAGATCCTCTCAGACCGGCAGAAAAGCGGAACGGGCCCGTCCCCCGAAGGGAACGGACCCGTCCGTCAGTCGTCGGAACGCTTAGGCGTCCTTGGACTCCTCCGCCGGAGCGGCGTCCTCGACCTCGGCGGTCTTGGCGGCCTCGTCGGCCTCCTTGACGGCGCGCTTCGCGGCGGCCTCGGCCTCGGCGACGGTCGCCTTCTTGGCGATCTCGCCCTCGACCAGCTCGATCACGGCCATCGGCGCGTTGTCACCACGGCGGTTGCCGATCTTGGTGATACGGGTGTAACCACCCGGACGCTCCGAGTAACGCGGCGCGATCTCGGTGAAGAGGGTGTGGACGATGCCCTTGTCGGTGATCGTCTGCAGCACCAGGCGACGGTTGTGGATGTCGCCCTTCTTCGCCTTGGTGATCAGGCGCTCGGCGACCGGACGCAGGCGGCGGGCCTTGGCCTCGGTCGTGGTGATGCGGCCGTGCTCGAAGAGCGACTTCGCCAGGTTGGCGAGGAGCAGCTTCTCGTGCGCGGCGGAGCCGCCGAGGCGGGCGCCCTTTGCGGGACGGGGCATTGCATTCTCCTAGGTGTCTGCCCTGGCCGTATCAGGTACCGGGGTCAGTATCCGAGCAAGGCGGTTGCCTGTCGGAGATCCGGGAGCACCCCCGAAGGGGCGCTTCCGGAGGGGGCGCGGAGAGCTGCGCGATCAAGCACAGCGCACCGCACCCGAGTACGGACCGTGAGGCCCGAGCTCTTAGTACTGCTCGGTCTCGACGAACCCGGCGTCCGCGTCGTCGTCGGCGCCGAAGGCGTCGGCGGCGGCGGTCGGGTCGAATCCGGGCGGCGAGTCCTTCAGCGCGAGGCCCATGCCGGCCAGCTTCGCCTTGACCTCGTCGATCGACTTCGCACCGAAGTTGCGGATGTCGAGCAGGTCGGCCTCGGAACGAGCCACGAGCTCACCCACGGAGTGGATGCCCTCGCGCTTGAGGCAGTTGTACGAACGAACGGTGAGCTCGAGCTCCTCGATCGGCAGCGCCAGGTCGGCGGCAAGGGCGGCGTCCGTGGGGGACGGGCCCATGTCGATGCCCTCGGCGTCGATGTTGAGCTCGCGCGCCAGACCGAACAGCTCGACCAGGGTCTTACCGGCGGACGCCATGGCGTCACGCGGGCGCATGGCCTGCTTGGTCTCGACGTCGACGATCAGCTTGTCGAAGTCGGTGCGCTGCTCGACACGGGTCGCCTCGACCTTGTACGTGACCTTGAGCACCGGCGAGTAGATGGAGTCGACCGGGATACGGCCGATCTCCTGGCCCACCTGCTTGTTCTGGACGGCGGAGACGTAGCCGCGACCGCGCTCGACGGTCAGCTCCATCTCCAGCTTGCCCTTGCCGTTGAGCGTGGCGAGGACCAGGTCCGGGTTGTGCACCTCGACACCGGCCGGGGGCGCGATGTCGGCGGCGGTGACCAGACCCGGGCCCTGCTTGCGCAGGTACATCACGACCGGCTCGTCGTGCTCCGAGGAGACGACCAGCTGCTTGATGTTGAGGATGAGGTCGGTCACGTCCTCCTTGACGCCCGGCACGGTGGTGAACTCGTGCAGAACGCCGTCGATCCGGATGCTGGTGACAGCGGCGCCCGGGATCGAGGACAGGAGGGTGCGGCGGAGGGAGTTGCCGAGGGTGTAGCCGAAGCCCGGCTCCAGCGGCTCGATCACGAACCGCGAGCGGTACTCGTCGACGACCTCTTCGGTCAGCGAAGGACGCTGAGCGATAAGCATGTGGTGATCCTTCAGTCGTGGGCACCCACTATTTGATGCCCGACAGCCACCGGGCGGAGCCCGATGTTTCCTTCAGTACAAGGGTACGGGCGGTACCGCCCCGAAGAGCCGTACCGCCCGAAACCTCAAGGCAATCCTTGAAGCAGCCGTGCGTCAGACGCGGCGGCGCTTCGGCGGACGGCAGCCGTTGTGCGGCGTCGGGGTGACGTCCTGGATCGAGCCGACCTCGAGGCCGGTGGCCTGGAGGGAGCGGATCGCGGTCTCGCGGCCGGAGCCCGGGCCCTTGACGAAGACGTCGACCTTGCGCATGCCGTGCTCCTGCGCGCGGCGGGCGGCCGACTCGGCGGCCATCTGCGCGGCGAACGGAGTCGACTTGCGGGAGCCCTTGAAGCCGACGTGGCCGGCGGACGCCCAGGAGATCACGTTGCCCGCGGGGTCCGTGATCGAGACGATGGTGTTGTTGAACGTGCTCTTGATGTGGGCGTGCCCATGAGCGACGTTCTTCTTTTCCTTGCGGCGCACCTTCTTGGCAGCGCCCTGACGACCCTTGGGGGGCATCTATTACTCCTACGGGAGGTGGTCGGTCCTACAGCGAAGACCGTGTGGTCAAGCGTCCGCTGAGGACTACTTCTTGCCCGGCTTCTTCTTACCGGCGATGGCGCGACGCGGGCCCTTGCGGGTACGGGCGTTCGTGCTGGTGCGCTGACCGTGGACCGGGAGGCCACGACGGTGGCGCAGACCCTGGTAGCAGCCGATCTCGACCTTGCGGCGGATGTCGGCCTGGATCTCGCGGCGGAGGTCACCCTCGGTGCGGAGGTTGGCGTCCACGTACTCGCGGATCTTGACCAGGTCCTCTTCGGCCAGGTCACGAACGCGGGTGTTCGGGTTCACGCCGGTGGTGGAGAGGATCTCCTTGGACCGGGTGCGCCCGATACCGAAGACGTAGGTGAGTGCGATCTCCACACGCTTTTCGCGCGGGATGTCAACACCGGAAACGCGTGCCATTCAATGGCTCCTGTGTGTTCGGGGGTCTTCCGCAGAACCACTCCCGACCGCCGTACTAGGTACGGATCGGGTCCCCGGCCCCCGCCGGAGGTGTCGCCGACCCTGTGTGGGCTGGGCGGGCTCTGCGTATGTACGTTTACGTGCGTCGCGCGAAGAACTGCGAAATGCAGGTCGGTCGGCGTGCGTCAGCCCTGGCGCTGCTTGTGGCGCAGGTTGTCGCAGATGACCATGACCCGGCCGTGACGGCGGATCACCTTGCACTTGTCGCAGATCTTCTTGACGCTCGGCTTGACCTTCATTGGATTCAGGTTCTCCGGGTCGTGAGATCTACTTGTACCGGTAGACGATCCGGCCACGCGTCAGGTCGTACGGAGAGAGCTCCACGACGACCCGGTCATCCGGGAGGATACGGATGTAGTGCATCCGCATCTTGCCGCTGATGTGCGCGAGGACCTTGTGACCGTTCTGGAGTTCCACCTTGAACATGGCGTTCGGGAGGGACTCGATCACGGTGCCCTCGATTTCGATGGCACCTTGCTTCTTGGCCACGCTTCGCCTTTCGAATCGGCTACCTTGATCGACTCCCGCGATCGTGTGCGGACACACGGGTACACGAGAGCCGACGCATCAGTCTACGTCAGGGCACCCGAAAAGACGAATCAGGGGAGTTTGCCCTCAAGCGTAGATCGTTAAGCGGGCTGCGCCGGGTCACTCAGCCCAGCGGGGCCCAATTCTCAACGCCGCTCTCGCGGGCTCGGCGCCAGGGGCGCCTCACAAGCTTCGAGCGGCTGCGCCGGCCTCCGACCGGCGGCCGCGGCCCGGGCAGCTCAGCCCAGCGGGTCGGGCGCGGTCGTCACGCCGTACTCCGCCAGCTTCGCCTTGCCGCAGTCCGGGGAGGTCAGGACGATCGGGCCCGCCTCGGTCAGCGCCACCGAGTGCTCCCAGTGCGAGGACCAGGTGCCGTCCGTGGTGATCACGGTCCAGTCGTCCTCCAGCACCTCGGTGCGCGGGGTGCCGAGCGAGACCATCGGCTCGATGGCCAGGCAGAAGCCCGGGACCAGCTTCGGGTTGTGGCGGCCGAGCAGACGGCGCTTGTCCACGTAGTTCAGCAGGTGCGGGTCCATGTGCATCTCGGAGCCGATGCCGTGGCCGCCGTACTCCTCGATGATCCCGTACTTGCCGGTCGAGGGGCGGGGCTGGCGGCGGATGTAGCCCTCGATCGCCCGGGAGATGTCCACCAGGCGGTTGCCCTTCTTCACCGCCGCGAGACCGGCCCACATCGACTCCTCGGTCACCCGGGAGAGCTCAAGCAGCTCCGGGGCGTGACCGGAGCCGACGAAAGCGGTGTACGCGGCGTCGCCGTGCCAGCCGTCGATGATCGCGCCCGCGTCGATGGAGATGATGTCGCCGTCCTTCAGGACGGTCTTCTCGTCCGGGATGCCGTGGACGACGACCTCGTTGACCGAGGTGCAGATGGTGGCGGGGAAGCCGCCGTACCCCAGGAAGTTCGACTTGGCGCCGTGCTCGGCGATCACCTTGCGGGCGACCTCGTCCAGGTCCTTGGTCGTGGACCCGGGCACGGCCGCCTCACGCGTGGCCGCGTGGATCGCGGCGACGACCAGGCCCGCCTCGCGCATCTTCGCGATCTGCTCGGGGGTCTTGATCTCCACCATGGCGGCTGACGCCTTTCTGAAACGGATACGGGGGTACGTCAACGATACGGCCACCCGTGCCCGGGTACGGCAACGGCCGCGATGCCCAGTGCGGGCACCGCGGCCGTGAGCCGTGAAAGGCAGGTGGCGTCAGGCGGTCTTCTCGGCGCGCAGCGCTTCCATCGCGCGCTCCGTGACCTCGTCGACCTTGCCGAGCGCGGAGATCGTCACGACCAGGCCCTGGGCCCGGTAGTAGTCGATGATCGGCTCGGTCTCGCTGTGGTAGACCTCAAGGCGCTTGCGGACGGTGTCCTCGGTGTCGTCGGCGCGCTGGTAGAGCTCACCGCCGCAGGCGTCGCAGACGCCCTCGGCCTTGGGCGCGTTGTAGGCGACGTGGAAGACGTGGGCGGAGTCGGTGCGGCAGATGCGCCGACCGGCGATCCGCTTGACGACCTCGTCCTCGGGTACTTCGAGGTCGAGAACGGCGTCCAGCTTCACGCCGTCCGTCTTCAGCGCCTCGTCCAGGGCCTCGGCCTGGACGACGTTGCGCGGGAAGCCGTCCAGGAGGAAGCCGTTCTCGGCGTCCGACTGGGCCATGCGGTCCTTGGCCATCCCGATGGTGACCTCGTCGGGCACCAGGTTGCCGGCGTCCATGTACGCCTTGGCCTGCTTGCCCAGGTCCGTGCCCTGGCTGATGTTGGCACGGAAGAGGTCGCCCGTGGAGATGTGCGGGATCGCCAGGTTCTTGGCAAGGAACGCGGCCTGCGTTCCCTTGCCGGCACCGGGCGGTCCGACGAGGACGATTCGCATCAGCGGAGGAACCCTTCGTAATTGCGCTGCTGGAGCTGGCTCTCGATCTGCTTCACGGTCTCCAGACCCACACCCACGATGATGAGGATGCTTGTCCCGCCCAGCGGGAAGCTCTGGTTGGCCCCGAAGATCACCAACGCCATCGTCGGTACGAGCGCGATCAGTCCCAGATACAGCGACCCCGGCCAGGTGATCCGGTTGAGCACGTAGCTCAGGTACTCAGCAGTAGGTCGACCAGCCCGGATACCCGGGATGAAGCCACCATACTTCTTCATGTTGTCGGCGACTTCCTCGGGGTTGAACGAGATCGCCACATAGAAGAAGGCGAAGAACACGATGAGGAGGAAGTAGCTGATGATGTAGTAGGGGTGGTCGCCCTTGACGAAGTTGTCCTTGATCCAGATCGCCCAGCCCGCAGTGGAGTTGGAGAACTGGACGACCAGCGCCGGGATGTAGAGCAGCGACGACGCGAAGATGACGGGAATCACACCCGCCTGGTTGACCTTCAGCGGGATGTACGTCGAGGTTCCGCCGTACGACCTGCGGCCGATCATGCGCTTCGCGTACTGCACCGGGATACGGCGTTGGGCCTGCTCGACGAAGACCACCAGGGCGACCATGACCAGGCCGACCAGGATGACGGTGCCGAACTCGATCCAGCCCTGGGCGAGGTGGCCCTGCGTCTTGATGGCCCACAGCGAGGTCGGGAAGCTGGAGGCGATCGAGATGAACATCAGGATCGACATGCCGTTGCCGATGCCGCGGTCGGTGATGAGCTCACCGAGCCACATGACGGCGGCCGTACCGGCGGTCATCGTGATGACCATGGTGATGGTGGTGAAGATCGACCGGTTCGGCACGATCTCGCTGGCCACCTGGCAGCCGCTGAACAGCGCGCCCGAGCGGGCGGTGGCCACCAGGCCGGTGCCCTGGAGGATCGCCAGGGCGACCGTCAGATAACGCGTGTACTGCGTGATCTTGGCCGTGCCCGCCTGACCCTCCTTCTTGAGGGCCTCCAGACGCGGGATCACCACGGTCAGCAGCTGCAGAATGATGCTCGCCGTGATGTACGGCATGATGCCCAGCGCGAAGATCGTGATCTGGAGCAGGGCACCACCGCTGAACATGTTGACCAGGCCGAAGAGGCTGTTGCCCGACTTCGCCTGGTCGACGCACACCTGTACGTTCTTGTAGTCCACCCCGGGGATCGGGATGTGCGTCCCCATCCGGTACAGCACGATGATGCCGAGCGTGAAGAGCAGCTTCTTGCGCAGGTCAGGCGTCTTGAACGCCTGGGCGAACGCGGTGAGCACGGTGCCTCCTGCGACCCCCGCGCTACGTGCGTCAAGGGTGACGGTCTTGAGGTTCGACGGATAGGAATGAGTCAGAGGAACCGGGCGGGCATACCGCACGGAAACTTAGACAGTGCACGCCACCTTACCGGCGACCCTGCCCCCCTAGGAACGACCAACCGGGGATGCCCCAATTGAGAGGCATCCCCGGTCGGATGTTCAGGCCAACGAGCTGTCTCAGACGAGCTCGGTGACGGTGCCGCCGGCAGCGGCAATCTTCTCCTTGGCGGAGCCGGAGACGGCGTCGACCGTCACCTGCAGCGCCACGGAGATCTCGCCCTGGCCCAGGACCTTGACGAGGCTGTTCTTGCGAACCGCGCCCTTGGCGACCAGGTCGGCCACCGTGACCTCTCCACCCTCGGGGTAGAGAGCGCCGAGCTTGTCCAGGTTCACGACCTGGAACTCGGTGCGGAACGGGTTCTTGAAGCCCTTGAGCTTCGGGAGACGCATGTGGAGGGGCATCTGCCCACCCTCGAAGCGCTCCGGGATCTGGTAACGGGCCTTCTGGCCCTTGGTACCACGACCTGCGGTCTTACCCTTGGACGCCTCACCACGACCCACACGGGTCTTGGCGGTCTTGGCACCCGGGGCAGGGCGGAGGTTGTGGGCCTTGAGCGGGGAGTTCTCCGCCATGTCAGTCGACCTCCTCAACCGTCACGAGGTGGCGGACGGTGTGCACCATGCCGCGGAACTCGGGACGGTCCTCCTTGACAACCGTGTCGTTCAGGCGCTTGAGCCCGAGCGAACGCAGGGTGTCGCGGTGGTTCTGCTTGCTGCCGATGTACGACTTCGTCTGCGTGATCTTGAGACGGGCCATTACGCACCCGCTCCCGCACGCGCACGAAGCAGAGCCGCGGGGGCGACGTCCTCGAGGGGCAGACCGCGGCGGGCCGCGATCTCCTCGGGACGCTGCAGGCCCTTGAGGGCCGCCACGGTCGCGTGCACGATGTTGATCGCGTTGTCGGAGCCGAGCGACTTCGACAGGATGTCGTGAACGCCGGCGCACTCCAGAACGGCGCGCACCGGGCCACCCGCGATAACACCGGTACCGGGGGAAGCAGGCTTCAGCAGGACAACGCCGGCCGCCTTCTCGCCCTGGATCGGGTGCGGGATGGTGCCCTGGATGCGGGGAACCTTGAAGAAGTTCTTCTTGGCTTCCTCGACACCCTTGGCGATGGCCGCGGGAACTTCCTTGGCCTTGCCGTAACCGACACCTACGGTGCCGTCACCGTCGCCCACCACGACCAGCGCGGTGAAGCTGAAGCGGCGACCACCCTTGACAACCTTGGCAACGCGGTTGATCGCGACAACGCGCTCAACATAAGCGGTCTTCTCGGCGGCAGCGCCACCGTCGCGACCCTTCCGGTCCCGCCGCTCGCCGCCACCGGCACCGCTTCCGCGGCGCTGGGGTCCAGCCATTGGATTTACCTCTCTCTGTTACGTCCGTTAGTCCCGGAACCGGGGCTTAGAACTTCAGCCCGGCTTCGCGGGCGGCGTCAGCCAGAGCGGCAATGCGCCCGGCGTACCTGTTGCCACCACGGTCGAACACGACGGCCTCGACACCGGCGGCCTTGGCGCGCTCGGCGACCAGGGCGCCGACCGACTTGGCCTGCGCGGACTTGTCGCCCTCGCCACCACGGATCGAAGCGTCCAGGGTCGACGCCGACGCCAGGGTGTGACCCTTGATGTCGTCGATGACCTGAGCGGTGATACCGCGGTTCGAACGCGTCACGACGAGGCGCGGACGCTCTGCCGTACCCGACACGTTCTTGCGGATGCGGATGTGGCGGCGCGCCTTGGCGGCCCGCTTGTAAGCGTCGCCCTTGGCGATCTTCACACCGTATGCCATGGCTTACTTACCAGCCTTTCCGACCTTGCGGCGGATGACCTCGCCGGCGTACTTGACGCCCTTGGCCTTGTACGGGTCGGGCTTCCGCAGCTTGCGGATGTTCGCCGCGACCTCGCCGACCTTCTGCTTGTCGATGCCCTCGACCGAGAACTTCGTGGGCGACTCGACCTTGAAGGAGATGCCTTCGGGCGCCTCGATCGTGATCGGGTGGCTGTAGCCAAGCGCGAACTCCAGGTTGGAGCCCTTCGCCTGGACGCGGTAACCGACACCGCTGATTTCGAGCGCCTTGACGTATCCCTGGGTCACGCCGGTGATCATGTTCGCCACCAGCGTGCGGGACAGGCCGTGCAGGGCCTTGTTCTGACGCTCGTCGTTGGGACGGGTGACGTTGAGAACGCCGTCCTCGCCCTTGACAATCTCGATCGGCGCGGCAACAGCGTGCGTGAGGGAACCCTTGGGGCCCTTCACGTGCACCGTACGGCCGTCGATGGTGACGTCCACACCAGCGGGAACCTGGATGGGGAGCTTGCCGATTCGCGACATTAGCTTTTCCTCCGTTCCCGACTACCAGACGTAGGCGAGGACTTCCCCACCCACGCCCTTCTTGCCTGCCTGCTGGCCGGTCAGGAGACCGTGGGACGTGGAGATGATCGCCACGCCCAGGCCACCGAGGACCTTCGGCAGGTTGGTGGACTTCGCGTACACACGCAGACCCGGCTTCGAGATCCGCTTGATGCCGGCGATCGAGCGCTCGCGGTTCGGGCCGAACTTCAGCTCGAGGACGAGGTTCTTGCCGACCTCGGCGTCCTCGACCTTCCAGCCGGTGATGAAGCCCTCCTGCTGGAGGATCTCCGCGATGTGCGACTTGATCTTGCTGTGCGGCATCACGACGGTGTCGTGGTACGCCGAGTTCGCGTTACGCAGACGCGTGAGCATGTCTGCGATGGGGTCAGTCATGGTCATGAATTGGCCTTCGGCCTCTCTCGCCGGGGTTTCCTGTATGCGCCATCCCTCTCCCCACTCATGGGCGGGACGGGTGCGGTGCGGGGACCTACGGCGTAGTAAGTCGTACGGGCGGCGGACGCCCAACCCTCCTAGCCTAAGCCATGGAGGGATGGGCCTCCGCCCACCCTTTGCTTACCGAGAGACTCCGGAAAAACCCGAAATTACGGGGTTTACCAGGAGCTCTTGGTCACGCCCGGCAGCTCGCCACGGTGAGCCATCTCACGAAGGCAGACGCGGCACAGGCCGAACTTGCGGTACACGGAGTGCGGCCGGCCACAGCGCTGGCAGCGGGTGTACGCGCGCACAGCGAACTTGGGCTTACGGGCAGCCTTCGCGATGAGAGCCTTCTTCGCCATCTCGCTTACGCCTCCTTGAACGGGAAGCCGAGGTGACGGAGAAGGGCGCGGCCCTCAGCGTCGTTGGTCGCCGTGGTGACCACGGTGATGTCCATACCCCGGGTACGGTCGATCTTGTCCTGGTCGATCTCGTGGAACATGACCTGCTCCGTGAGACCGAAGGTGTAGTTGCCACGGCCGTCGAACTGCTTCGGCGACAGACCACGGAAGTCACGGATACGCGGCAGCGCGAGCGACAGCGTACGGTCCAGGAACTCCCACATGCGGTCACCACGGAGGGTGACGTGGCAGCCGATCGGCTGACCCTCGCGCAGCTTGAACTGCGCGATGGACTTCCGGGCCTTCGTCACGGCCGGCTTCTGGCCGGTGATCGTGGTCAGGTCGCGGATGGCGCCGTCGATCAGCTTGGAGTCGCGGGCGGCGTCGCCCACACCCATGTTGACGACGACCTTGACGAGGCCGGGGATCTGCATGACGTTCTCGTACGAGAACTCCTCACGCAGCTTGCCCGCGATCTCCTCGCGGTACTTCGTCTTGAGACGCGGAGTCGTGGTGGTAGTCATCAGATGTCCTCACCCGTCCGCTTGGCAACGCGAACCTTGTTGCCCTCGTCGTCGAAGCGGTAACCGACACGCGTGACGACCTTGTTGCCGTCCTTCTCCACGACGAGCTGAACGTTGCTCACGTGGATCGGGGCCTCGGTGGTCACGATGCCGCCGGTCTGCGAACCGCGAGCGGTCTGACCGGCCTTCGTGTGCTTCTTGACCCGGTTGACACCCTCGACCAGGACGCGGTCCTCGCGGGGGAAGGCCGCGATGACCTTGCCCTGCTTGCCCTTGTCCTTACCGGTGATGACCTGAACCAGGTCGCCCTTCTTGATCTTCATGCTTACAGCACCTCCGGCGCGAGCGAGATGATCTTCATGAACTTCTTCTCGCGCAGCTCCCGGCCCACCGGGCCGAAGATGCGGGTGCCGCGGGGGTCGCCGTCGTTCTTCAGAATGACGGCGGCGTTCTCGTCGAAGCGGATGTACGAGCCGTCCTGACGACGACGCTCCTTGACGGTGCGCACGACGACAGCCTTGACGACGTCGCCCTTCTTCACGTTGCCACCGGGGATTGCGTCCTTGACGGTGGCGACGATGACGTCACCGATGCCCGCGTAGCGGCGACCGGAGCCACCGAGAACACGGATGCAAAGGATCTCCTTGGCACCAGTGTTGTCGGCGACACGCAGTCGCGACTCCTGCTGGATCACGTCTATCTCCTGATCGTCTGCCGGTTCCCGGCCGGGGCTGTCTCTTGCGAGAGAGCCCCGACCGAGCCTGGCGGAACTGACTTGAAGGGTTACCCCCTCAAGTAATTACTTGGCCTTCTCGAGGATCTCGACGATGCGCCAGCGCTTGCTCGCCGACAGCGGACGCGTCTCCATGATGAGGACGCGGTCGCCGACACCGGCAGCGTTCTGCTCGTCGTGCGCCTTGAGCTTGTTGGTACGGCGGATGACCTTGCCGTACAGCGCGTGCTTCACGCGGTCCTCGACAGCGACGACGACGGTCTTGTCCATCTTGTCGCTGACGACCAGACCCTCACGGGTCTTGCGGAAACCGCGCTGCTCAGTCGTCTCAGTCACATTCTTCTCGCTCATCAGACGCTCTCCACCGTCTCGATGCCGAGCTCGCGCTCACGCATCAGGGTGTAGATCCGGGCGATGTCCTTACGGACGGACTTGAGCCGACCGTGGTTCTCGAGCTGGCCCGTCGCCGCCTGGAAGCGGAGGTTGAACAGCTCTTCCTTGGCCTCGCGGAGCTTGTTGAGGAGCTCCTCGTTGCCCAGCTCGCGCAGCTCGGACGCCTTGGTTCCGGCCGACATCACGCCTCACCTGCCTCGCGCCGAACGATGCGGCACTTCATCGGGAGCTTGTGAGCAGCGCGGGTGAGCGCCTCACGAGCAATCTTCTCGTTCGGGTAGGACAGCTCGAACATCACCCGACCCGGGTGAACGTTCGCGATCCACCACTCCGGAGAACCCTTACCGGAACCCATGCGGGTCTCGGCAGGCTTCTTCGTCAGCGGGCGGTCCGGGTAGATGTTGATCCAGACCTTGCCGCCACGCTTGATGTGGCGGGTCATCGCGATACGAGCCGCCTCGATCTGGCGGTTGGTCACGTACGCCGGCGTGAGGGCCTGAATGCCGTACTCGCCGAACGCAACCGTCGTACCACCCTTGGCCTGACCGCGGCGCTTGGGGTGGTGCTGCTTGCGGTGCTTGACCCTACGGGGGATCAGCATTTCGGTCAGGCCTCCGTTCCGGTGCTCTCAGCCGGAGCGGCGGCGGCGGGAGCCTCGGCCTTGGGGGCCTCGGCAGCCGGCGCAGCCTGCTGCGGCTTGCGGCCGCGACCGCCACGCTCGCCGCCACGACCACCACGGCCACCGGCCGGACGGTCACTGGCGCCACCACGGGCCGGGCGGTTACCCGCACGGGCCGCTGCGTTCTCGGCGCGGACCTCGGCGATGTTCTTGACATCGCCCTTGTAGATCCAGACCTTCACGCCGATGCGGCCGAAGGTCGTCTTGGCCTCGAAGAAGCCGTAGTCCACGTTCGCGCGGAGCGTGTGCAGGGGCACACGGCCCTCGCGGTAGAACTCCGAGCGGGACATCTCGGCGCCGCCGAGGCGACCACCGCACTGGATCTTGATGCCCTTGGCGCCGGCCTTCATGGTGCCCTGCATGCTCTTGCGCATGGCACGACGGAAGGAGACGCGGGAGGAGAGCTGCTCGGCAACGGCCTGCGCGACCAGCTGAGCGTCCATCTCGGGGTTCTTGACCTCGAGGATGTTCAGCTGGACCTGCTTGCCCGTGAGCTTCTCGAGGTCGCCGCGGATGCGGTCGGCCTCGGCGCCACGGCGGCCGATGACGATGCCCGGACGCGCGGTGTGGATGTCCACCCGCACGCGGTCACGGGTGCGCTCGATCTCAACCTTCGAGATGCCGGCGCGCTCCATGCCGGACGTCATCATCCGACGGATGGCGACGTCTTCCTTGACGTAGTCCTTGTACAGCTTGTCGGCGTACCAACGGGACTTGAAGTCCGTGGTGATGCCGAGCCGGAACCCATGCGGGTTAACCTTCTGGCCCATTACCGGGTTCCTTCCTTGCTGCTGACGACCACGGTGATGTGGCTGGTCCGCTTACGGATCCGGTAGGCACGGCCCTGAGCACGCGGACGGAACCGCTTCAGGGTCGGGCCCTCATCCACGTACGCCTCGCTGATGACCAGCGAAGAGGCGTCGGTGTGGTCGTAGTTGTGCGCGGCGTTGGCAATGGCGCTGTCCAGCACCTTGCCAACCGGCACGCTCGCGGCCTGCGGGGCGAAACGCAGGACCGCCTGAGCCTCCGTGGCATCCATGCCACGGATGAGGTCCACCACGCGGCGGGCCTTCATGGGCGTGACGCGGATGTACCGCGCCTGGGCCCTGGCTTCCATGGTTGTCCCTTCGGTGTAAGTCATAGTCGTTTCCACCCCGCGTTTAGCGGCGCTTCGACTTCCGGTCGTCCTTGACGTGGCCGCGGAAGGTGCGAGTCGGCGAGAACTCGCCGAGCTTGTGGCCGACCATCGACTCGGTGACGAACACCGGGACGTGGGTCTTGCCGTTGTGCACCGCGATCGTGTGGCCGAGCATGGCCGGGATGATCATCGAGCGACGGGACCAGGTCTTGATGACGTTCTTGGTACCAGCTTCGTTCTGAGCGTCCACCTTCTTTACGAGGTGGCCGTCAACGAAGGGTCCCTTCTTGAGACTGCGCGGCATCTAAACCCGCTCCTAGCGCTTCTTGTTCGTCTTGCGGCGGCGGACGATGTACTTGCTCGATGCCTTCTTCGGCGAGCGAGTACGACCCTCCTTCTGACCCCACGGGGAGACCGGGTGGCGACCACCACTGGTCTTGCCCTCACCACCACCGTGCGGGTGGTCAACCGGGTTCATCGCGACACCGCGGACGGTCGGGCGAACGCCCTTCCAGCGCATACGGCCGGCCTTGCCCCAGTTGATGTTCGACTGCTCGGCGTTGCCGACCTCGCCGATCGTGGCGCGGCAGCGGGCGTCGACCAGGCGGATCTCACCCGACGGCATACGAAGGTGGGCCATGACGCCCTCCTTCGCCAGCAGCTGCACGGAGGCACCCGCGGAGCGGGCGAACTTCGCGCCGCCGCCGGGCCGCAGCTCGATGGCGTGGATGGTCGTACCGACCGGGATGTTGCGCAGCGCCAGGTTGTTGCCGGGCTTGATGTCGGCCAGCGGGCCGTTCTCAATCCGGTCGCCCTGCTGCAGACCGCGCGGGGCGATGATGTAGCGCTTCTCGCCGTCCGCGTAGTGCAGGAGCGCGATGCGCGCGGTGCGGTTGGGGTCGTACTCGATGTGAGCGACCTTCGCCGGAACGCCGTCCTTGTCGTGACGACGGAAGTCGATCACTCGGTAGGCGCGCTTGTGGCCACCGCCCTGGTGGCGGACGGTCACACGACCGGTGTTGTTACGGCCGCCCTTGCTGTGCAGGGGGCGGACCAGCGACTTCTCCGGCGTGGACCGCGTGATCTCGACAAAGTCGGCGACGCTGGAGCCACGACGGCCCGGAGTCGTCGGCTTGTACTTGCGGATACCCATTTCTCAGTCCTCGTCCGATATTCGGACCAGGGCGCTCCGTTAGGAGGCCTGGCCGAAGATGTCGATACGGTCGCCCTCAGCGAGGGTCACGATGGCGCGCTTCGTGTCGGCGCGCTTGCCGAAACCGGTCTTGGTGCGCTTGCGCTTACCCTGCCGGTTGATCGTGTTGACCCCGGTGACCTTGACCGAGAAGACCGCCTCGACGGCCTGCTTGATCTGGGTCTTGTTGGCGCCGGGCGCGACGATGAACGTGTACTTGTTCTCGTCCAGCAGCGCGTAGCTCTTCTCCGAGACAACCGGCTTGATCAGCAGGTCGCGCGGGTCAGTGAAGGTCTTGCTGGTAACGGTCGCCTCAGACATCAGGCGTCGCTCCCTTCGGTCTCAGCGGTCTGGGGGCCAGACACGAAGGACTCGAAAGCGGCCTGAGTGAAGACCACGTCGTCAGAGACGATCACGTCGTACGTGTTCAGCTGGCCCGGCTCCAGGATGTGAACCTGGGGCAGGTTGCGGGCGGACAGCCACGCGGCCTCGTCGGCGCGCTCGACGACCAGGAGCACGTTCTTGCGCTCCGAGATCTTGCCGAACAGCGTCTTGGCGGCCTTCGTGGAGACGGCACCCTCGACCACGCCGGTGACGACGTGGATGCGGGAGTGACGCGCACGGTCCGAGAGGGCACCGCGCAGGGCGGCGGCCTTCATCTTCTTCGGCGTCCGCTGCGAGTAGTCACGCGGCTGCGGGCCGTGGACGACGCCACCGCCGACGAACTGCGGCGCACGGGTCGAACCCTGGCGCGCGCGGCCGGTGCCCTTCTGGCGGTACGGCTTGCGGCCACCACCGCGGACTTCGCCACGGCGCTTGGTCTTGTGCGTGCCCTGACGGGCAGCGGCCAGCTGGGCGACGACGACCTGGTGGATCAGCGGAACGCTGGTCTTGGCGTCGAAGATCTCCGCGGGGAGCTCGACGGTCCCGGCCTTTTCGCCAGCCGGCGAAAGGATGTCAATGGTGCTCATCGGTTCCTCAAACCCCCTTGGCCGCGGTACGGACCAGGACGAGGCCACCGTTGGGACCGGGGACCGCGCCCTTGATGAGCAGCAGACCCTTCTCCGCGTCAACGGCGTGGATGGTCAGGTTCTGGGTGGTGACCCGCTCGTTACCCATGCGACCCGCCATGCGCATGCCCTTGAAGACACGCCCAGGGGTGGCGCAGCCACCGATCGAACCGGGGGAGCGGTGCTTGCGCTGGGTGCCGTGACCGGCGCCGAGGCCCTTGAAGTTGTGACGCTTCATGACACCGGCGAAGCCCTTGCCCTTGCTCTTGCCGGTGACGTCAACCTTGACGCCCGACTCGAACACGGCAGCGGTGATCTCCTGGCCGAGCGTGTACTCGCTGGCGTCGGAGGTACGGAGCTCCACCAGGTGGCGGCGCGGGGTGACGTCGGCCTTGGCGAAGTGACCCTTGAGGGGCTTGTTCACCTTGCGCGGGTCGATCTCGCCGAAGGCGATCTGGACCGACTCGTAGCCGTCGACGTCGTTCGTACGGACCTGGGTCACGACGCACGGCCCGGCCTTGACGACGGTCACCGGGACAACCCGGTTGTTCTCGTCCCAGACCTGGGTCATGCCGAGCTTCTCGCCCAGGACGCCCTTAATGTTCTTTGCCATCTCGCGCGTCACCTCAGAGCTTGATCTCGATGTCGACGCCCGCCGGCAGGTCGAGGCGCATAAGCGAGTCAACCGTCTTCGGCGTGGGGTCGAGGATGTCGATGAGGCGCTTGTGCGTGCGCATCTCGAAGTGCTCGCGCGAGTCCTTGTACTTGTGCGGCGACTTGATGACGCAGTACACGTTCTTCTCAGTGGGCAGCGGCACCGGGCCCGCGACCGACGCACCAGTGCGCGTCACCGTCTCGACGATCTTCTTCGCCGAGGAGTCGATGACCTCGTGGTCGTAGGCCTTGAGCCGGATGCGGATCTTCTGTCCCGCCATGGCTACCTAGTAGTCCTTTGTCTCGTAAACGCTCTGGAACCCGGGGGTTCTACCGACTCTGTCTCCGACCCACGCGGTCGGGCGTGTCGCACTCCCTCTACGCAGAAATCCCATACGGGATTTCCCAACCAAGGGGATGCGGGCCGTGGACCTCGCAAGCGGGGGCAGAACACCCACCGGGTGCCTGGCCGGAGCCCCGCTGACACTTCCCGAAAGATTCCCGTACGTCCGCTCCAGCGCCACCGCACGACGAAGCCGTACGACAGATGGGGCGACGAGTACTGTGGGACTCGCTTCCGGTCCTCCCGGCGGGAGGCGCGCAGCATCGGCACTCAACCGAGCAACCCCGACAGTCTGCCATACGGGGCGGTGGCCTGGCCAATCGAGCCGAGGATCGTACCCCACGTCACAGTGGGGGCGGCACGGGGCCGGGGGTGGGCGGGTCGGGGCCCCGGCCGGGGGGCGGCCCGGCAGGGGCGGGGTCCGGGGGCTGCCTCACAGAGGGCACCGCCGCCCACGGCCTCCGCGAGTCAGCGAGTACTCCCCTGACGAGCCGCCGAAGTCAGCGCCCGTCCTTGGGCACGACGACCGAGGCCGCCAGCATGGGCGTCTCGGGGTACCCCGGCTGTGATCGCCAGCCGATAGGGCGGAACACTCACGGAACTTCAGCCTCCTGCAGAGCCAAAGCCCCCCTCAAAGCTGCTCGACGTATTCCCGGACAGGAATGTGCGTCGGCGGGAAGTGCGGACCGGATCCGCCCTTGGGTACGACCACTACCCGCGTGAACGGTGCACGGGAAGGATCTCATCGCAGATGGGCGTAGCCGCAAGAAAAGCCAGTGCGGCGTCAACCGCCGTCTGCCTGTCAATCACAACACGCCCCCCGTTCGATTCGACCAAAATCCATCACACCGGATCCTCACGTGCTCCGGTACGGGATATCGCCGATCAACACCCCGACTCGGGGCCCGCTAAATAGCCCGGCTGCCGGTCCAGAAACACAACGCCATTGAGCGTATTCACCCTCGTACGTGATGACCGCCCCCGGCCGACGGGGGCACCCGGTCGTCACCCGGCCGCGCGCACATCCTGCGACGGGATGCGGACCGAGACGCGGCTGCCGGGGTTGAGCTTCAGCGCCACGTCCGCAGGCAGCGAGGCGAGGAGCGCGCGGCACGGGACCGCCTGGAGCTGCGGGGCCGTGGCGGGGGCGTGTCGTGGGTCCGTGAGGACCGGGACGAAGCGGCCCTCGGCGTCGGTGTAGAGGGTGATGCCCGGCTCAGCACCGGGAACGAGGTACACGGTTGCCTCGGCGAGCAGCCGCACCACCTCACCGTCTCCCCCGTGCCCCGTCGCCGCCCGCTGCATCGCCGCCTCGACGGCGTCCGTGGGCGCGGGCAGGCCGAGGCTCAGCGGGGACGGCCGGTAGTTCGGATTGCGCTGGAACGGCCCCGGACTCCCGTTCCCGTCCACCGGCCAAGCTCCGATGATCGCGTACGGCGGGACCTGCCCCGCCGGGTCGTACGCCGGGTCGATCGAATAGAGCCAGGTCCCGGGCGCGTGCCGCGCCTGTGCGAGGAGCTCGGGAGTGAGCTGGGGCTCCGGCGGCAGCCCGCTGCCTGCGCTCGGCGATCCCTTCCACGCCGCGTAGGCGGCCCTCTGCTCCTCGACGGACACCACTGGCTCGTCCCCCGCGTCGTCGAACAGCTCGACCATGTCGTCGCGGGACGGCTTGACGCCGGGGTGCAGTCGGTAGGCGCTGGCACTGCCCCCGTCGCGCAGCATCCCGCTCTGCGCGACATCGGGCCGGGCGCCGTTCACCCGCAGCCGCCACCCCGCGGGCTCAAGCTGCCGCCGCACTTCCTCCAGCGCAGCGAAGAGATCACCCTCGACGGCCTGGACGACCCCCCAAGGCCCTTGCGCCCGCACCCCGTACGGCGTCTCCCTCCGACTCCCGTCGAGCCACCACTCCAGCCCGCACACCGCCCGCTCGTCACCACGTACAGCAATGGCGTCGTCGCGACGCCCCAGCATCTTCTCGGTCACAGGGTCCATCCTGGCGGTAGTACGTCATTCGGTACCGGCGGGGGTACCGCCGGTGCGGGTGGTTTGTAGTGGGGGTTCGGAATGTAATTCCCCCAGGTGCGATCGGGCATCAACTCCCAGACCCCCTTGATGTGCTCCGCGCGCACACCTCCGGGAAACGCGATCTCCTGCTCCTTGGCGTACTTATTCTCGGGAATCGTCTTGTTCACATCGATTCCGCCCGGGGCATCGATGTCGTACCTGTACTGCGCTCCGCCCATTTCGGGATCACGGGTCGTGCCCACATATGCCGAGCTCACATTGTCCTCGACATAGCCCTCCAAATCGGTATTCCTTCGATTTCGTGGCATAAAACCCTCGTCGAAGATGGTGTCGGGCGGGCGCGTGTCGAAACGCCACAGCGGTTCCCGTGTGGTCCGCCACACCGCGTGATCCGGCAGCTTCGCAATGTCCACCGACCGGTCAGCCGCAGCCTCCAGCGGGTCGTGGGGCTCCGGAGGATGCCGAGGAACCTCCTCCGTGGCAGACCAGTTCGGCGCCTCTTTCGCCTCCGCACGCGCGGCCTCGGCAGCCAGCACGGCTCCCTCTTCCAGGCCCTCCTTCGCCCCGACCTTCAGGGTGGCCCGCACGCCGGCGACAGCCAGGGTCTCGGGGTCGACGAAATTGGGGACCATCCGACCGGTGAAGTCGGAGGGGTCCTTCTTGAATTCCTGCCACATGTCGGAAGCCGCGCGGTCCGGATGGGCGCCGGTGGAGGCCAGACCGGCCAGGGTCATGGTGACGTGACGGTAGTAGTCGGCCGGATGCGTGACGTTGTAGAGGTCCAGCGGATTGACACCGCGTACGAAATCGATCACGTCGGCAGTGCCCTTGGCGAGGCCACCACCTATGTGGGCGACCTCGATGGTCGTGCCGACGCCCTGGTCCACGACCTCGTCCAGGGCCCGCTGGAGCGGTGGAGGCTTCTGCGGAGCATGGGCCATCGCGGCCGTCACCGCGGTCTTCGCGAGGTTCGCCGCTTCGTCGCGCTGGCGCCTGGCTTCGCCGAGGATCTCGTGCGCACGGTCCCGCTGAGCCTTGCCCGGGTCGCTGAAGGGAGCCGGGGGCGGGCCCGGATCCTGGCCCGCCTTCACCTTGGCGTTGTAGGCACCGGCCTTCTCGTTGCAGTCGTCGCGCGCGGTCTCGGACGAATCCTTGCCCTGCTTGAAGAGACTGGCGGCCTCGTGGGCCTTGCCCTGTGCCCACGCGACAGTGGAGGCGTAGGACTCCAGCGCCTTGGCCGCGCCCGCGCAAGCCTCCGCCGCATACAGCCACTTGGCCGGATGCATGGAGAACTTACGGCGGAACGCGTCGGCTGCCTCTCCCTGCCAGTGCCAGGAATCCAGGCCCTTCATTCCCTGACCGACCCGCTCGAACGCCGCCTCGAACGCGTTCAGATGCTTGACGCTCTCACAGATCTTCGACGGGCTGCCGTGGATCAGCTCTTTCGGGTCCTCGGTCTGGCCAAGCTGCTGCTCGTCCACCGTTGCGCCCATGGCAGAGGCGAACCTGTCGCCGGCGTCCTCGATGGCGTGCGCGACACCTGCGGCACCCGCAGATTCCAGCATGTCGCCGGTCTGGTGCGCGGCCCAGTCGGCACCTTCTCCGAGCTTCTTCTTACCCCAGTCGACCCCGTGCTCGACCTTGCCGAGCCCCGAATCGATGAGGTGACCGATACCGGACATCAGCGATGCTCCCGCTCCCAGTGCGCTCGGTCGAGTACCGCCTGGTCCGGGTCAGTGGCCACCCGGGACACCTGGTCCACCTGTGCACGTGTCTGCTCGTCGATGACCCCGGCGTCGGCCAGATGGTCCATGAATCCAGCCTGCACGTCGTAAGCGGTGTTGTTCACGGTCCGCTTGACGTCTTCGTGTGCCTTCCTGAATGAATCGGCGCTGTAGTCCGCGTTGTCCGTCGGACTCTGCGTCAGGATGTCGCCCCAGCCCTTCTTGGCGAGCTCGTCCTCGGTCAGATTGGGGTCGCCGTTCAGCGAGTTGGCCAGCGTCTTCAGGCTGCTGCTGAGGTACTGGTCCTGCTCATGGAGCATGCCCGCCGACAGCCCTACGTCTGCCGCGAAGCCATTGCCCTCCTGCACCAGGGCGCGCACGCCCCACTCCCAGCGCTCGCAGAACGTCTTGAACTCACTCGTCAGCCCCGCGTGCCCCATGTCGAGGCCCGATAGCTCAAGTGCCGTGAACCCCCGACCCACGGACCCCTGGCCGACCATGCCGATGTCCTTCAGCTCGGCCAGGGATGCGTTGATCCCCGCCGTGATCGACGCCAGTGCCTGCTTCGGTGCGGCGAGATCCGGATTCCCTCCGGCAGTCGGATTCGGGCTGCCCCCGTCGCTCACGCCACTCCCCCGTTGCGCACCGCTCGCCCTCGTCCGTCCACTACCGCCGCGCGGTCCGGCACGATCCCGGCAACCGGCGGAAAGAGCGTGCCGTCTTCGCTCCCCGCATCCAGGGCCACCCCGGCCGGCACGCCCAGCGCGGGCACCACCGCGTCCAGCAGTCGCGCGCCCGGCATCGTGCAGTAAGTCCACTCGCGGTCAGCCGCGCCTCGTGCATACGCGAACCGGGCCAGCGCCGCTTCGTCCGAGAATGCGCAGATCCAGCGAACTCCGCCCCAGCCCTCTGTCCAGAGCGTGTCTCCGTCCACCAGCGGAACCAGCACCGCCGTACGCCGGAACTCGGCGAGGAGTGCCCTGAATTCGCGGTGGCCAACCGTAACGGTGGACTGTATGTCAGGCCGTGGTCCTGGTGATGCGGCCACCAGATCCGCCAGTCGCTGGCGCCTTTCAGGCCCGCCGGGCATCCCCATGTCGCATACATTCACATGGTCATGTTCCGGTGTGCAACGTGGGACGTACGGGGTGGCCGAAAGCTGTCAGGGGGCAGTTCTCGGTCGCGTACGAGATGAGTTCGCTCCATGCCCGAGGGGTGCAGCCGGGCCGGGGAAACGAGGGTTGGCGAACTCCCATGCCCGCAAAGGCCGTCCAGCAACGACACCTCAGGACGCGACCTGCCCCTGATCGAGGCACTGGCCACCTGCTGGTGCATCGAACACAGTCCGGCGTTCCAGGCAAGACGGCCTGGCCGGAACTCGGCTACCAGCCGACCACTCCGCCTCACTCGCATGGGTGAACATCGCCAACTTGCCTGCATTTAGGGGTAGTTGATCACCCTACTCTCGGCGCGTCGAACGCAGCGCCCCCTCCCGAAGGCAAGGAATCGCATGGTCAGCGCACCTCATGAAGCGATGCACCGCATCTTCCAGCAGGATCCCGGGCTCTTCAGTCGCGTCTCGCGCATCCTCGGGCTCACCATCCCCGCCCCCGTCGCGGTCACTGTCTTACCCACCGACCTCACCGAGACCAGTCCGATCGAACGTCGCGTGGACACGCTCTTACGTCTTCAGACCGCGGAGCACGGCGCCTTTCTCCTCGCCGTCGAGGCCCAGGGCAAGAAGGACCCCGACAAGCCGGCGAACTGGGCGTACTACACCTCGTTCCTCTGGACGAAATACCGGCTGCCCACCGCCCTCCTGGTCGTGTGCCAGGACAGCGCCACCGCTGAGTGGGCTCAGGGACCTGTTGCCAGCGGGCCGCCCCAGCTGCCCACGCTCACCTTGCGTCCCTCCGTTGTGGGGCCGCACAACATGCCGGTGATCACCGATCTCGACGAGGCCCGCCAGGACCTCGGGCTGGCCACCCTGTCCGCGATCACCCACGCGTCCAGTCCGGACATCGATGCCATACTGAAAACACTCTCCGCCGCGCTGCGGGACGCGCCCCAAGACCTGTCGTTCATCCTCTCCGAACTCACCGCGCAGGGCCTGGGCAAGCGCCCGGCCTCACACCTGTGGAGGAACCTGATGGCCGCCGACCTCTCCTTCTTCAAGTCCCCGATCTCGGAGGAAATCCGGGACGAGGGCCGCGCCAAGGGCCGCGCCGAGGACACCCTGCGCCTCCTGGAGCGCCGCGGAGTCGAGGTCCCCGACGAGGCCCGCGAGCGCATCACCACCTGCGACGACCTCGACACCCTCAGCCGCTGGTTCGACCTCGCCATCACCGCCACGACCATCGAAGAGGTCTTCGCGGACGCGTAGGCGCAGCAGTAGTCCCCGGCCGCTGGAGGCCGGGGACTGCGCACTTCACATCGAACCCCGCGCCCGGACCGCATCTGACCGCCTCGTCGCTCCGGGAACGGACGTGGCCGTCAGGCCGACGGTGAGGCCGCCCACGGGGCTGCGCGGCAGGAGACGTGTCCATCGGCGACTGGACGATCTCTACCGACGGGCTGCCCCGGTACGCGTAGTCCCGTACCCGGAGCACCGCCGCCGCCCCGCAGACAAATAGCGGGTGGCCGGAAAGAAAACTCCATTCGAAGTAAAGCGGACCACAATTCAAATCACCCCATAATCCAATTCCCCCGGGCAACCGCACGCCCTTTCTCCCCGTCTACTCCGGCGACCAGCAGACGCGCCGGATGGCGAATGAAGCAGACGGGGAACGTACGTGTACGGAGGAAAAAGGCGTTACCGCCCCACCAGACGCGCCGTCCTCGGGACGGCCGTCGGTGCCGGGGCCGCTGCCGTGGTCGGGGCGTGTTCCGTGCCCGAGGCGCAGCGGCATCGGGACGACGGGGCGACCGCCGCGCCGGGGCAGCCCGTGGCGGCCGGGAAGCGGGCCGTGTTGATGCAGATCGTGGCGCATCCCGACGACGACCTGTACTTCATGAACCCGGATACCCAGCACGCCCTCGACGGCGGGGCCAGGATCGTCAGCGTGTATCTCACCGGCGGCGAGGCCAACGGGGACAACCGGGTCGTCAGTGATCCCTCGACCATGCACTACGACAAGGCCGCCTACTCCTCCGCCCGCCACCAGGGGCTTCGACAGGCCTATGCCTCGCTCATCGGGCTGCCCGTCTTCGCTCCGTGGGAGAAGACCGTCCTGCGACTCCGCGGCGGGCACACGGCCGAGGCCAACACCCTTGCCCACAACGGCCGTCACGTCGAGCTCGTCTTCCTCAACACCGCCATGCACACCCTGCGCGGCGGCCGCATGGGGCTGCCCAGTCTCTGGGAGGACCGGGCCCTCACCCTGCCCGTCGTCATCGCCACGGGGTCGCCGGTCACCGCCGCCACCCCGTACACGTACGACGAACTCGTCGAGGTCGTCGCCGGGCTGCTCGACACGTACGCGCCCACGCTCGTCCAGACCCTCGACCCCGACCCGGACATCCAGCACAGCACCGAGAAGACGCGGCAGCACGACAGCGAGCAACCCGGCTACGCCGACCACGCCGACCACACCGCCGCCGCCTCCTTCGCCTGGGCCGGGATGGTGCGGTATGTCTCCCAGGCCACCCAGCAGCGCAAGGGCGTGCCCGGATTCGCCGTCACCTCCTATCGCGCCTACTACAACCGGCACTGGCCCAAGAACCTCCCCCCGGACGTCCTCGCCGAGAAAGCCGCCCACCTGGTCCCCTACGGCGGCGCCCCGGACTGGAAGTGCGGCAATCCCGGTGGCTGCGGGGACTACAACGTCGGCGGGAAGCGGCCCCTCACCAACTGGAAGGGGTGGGTCCGCTCGACCCACTACCGCTTCCCGGGGCCCCGGCCCGTCGTCGGCGACGAGCCCGACGGACGCCTCGCCGCGTACGGCGTGCTCGGGCTGCGGGCCGTGCGGTGGCGGGAGACCGCGCCCGGCAGCGGGCGCTTCGGCGCGCCCGACGACCTCGGCGGCGGGCCGCTCGCGCCCGTACTCGGCGGCGCCGCGCTCAAGGACGGGCGCCAGCTGCTGTTCGGGCTGCGGTTCTCCTCCGTGGCCGGGCGCGCCGGGGCCAACACCCGTGAGGTGGTGCTGCTCGAACAGGCCACGCCCGGTGGGAAGTTCGCCGCCTGGCGCGGGCTCGGCAACCCCGAACGCGGTGACGACCGCGGGCGCCGCATCGGCTCCCCCGTCGCCGTCACCGCCCCCGACGGCCGCGTCCATCTCTTCGTGCGCAACGCCGACAAGGGCGTCAGCACGCGGGTACGGGAAACCGACGGGTCCTGGGGGCCGTGGGGCGACCTCGGCGGCCAGATCGTTCAGGACGGGCTCGGTACCGCCGTCGACTCGGCCGGGCGCGTACATCTCTTCGCGCCCGGCTACGACTTCGTCCATCACTGGACCCAGGACGCCCCCGGACAGCCCCTCGCCTATGTGAAGAACGGGCCCCGGCTCCCGCTCGCCGTCGACGCGCCCGCCGCCGTCGGGCTCCCCGGCGAAAACGGCGTACAGCTGCTCTACCGCACCCTCACCGACCCCCGTAAGACCAAGGGCAAGGGCCTCGCCCCGGCCGACCCCAAGCTCGTCTCCATACGCGCGGACGGGACCCAGCCGGGCACGGACGAGCCGAAGTTCGACGGATACGGGCCCGTCAGCGCGCTCCACTCCCCCAAGGACGGCCTGGTCGTCCTCGGCAAGGACGCCAAGGGGCGGGTCCAGGCGCTGGTCGGGGACGGGCGCCGGACCCGCCCGCAAGGCGTGGTCCCCGTCGACGCGCCGACCCTCCACCTCACCGCGCGCGGCCCGGTCGCCGTCGGGCTCGGTGTGGACGGGACGCCCTGGGTGTGGGCGCTGGGGACCGGCGGGACCTCTGTGCACGCCGCCGGATGACCAGGTAGAACGATGACCACGTAGAACAGCGAAGGGCCCCGCACCTCTCGGTGCGGGGCCCTTCTTGGTGCTCAGTTGCGAGCTACCAGGTCAGAACACGAATTACTTCGTGATCTTGACGACCTGGCCGGCGCCCACGGTCCGGCCACCCTCACGGATGGCGAACTTGAGGCCCTCCTCCATGGCGATCGGCTGGATCAGCGCGACCGTCATGGCGGTGTTGTCGCCCGGCATGACCATCTCGGTGCCCTCGGGGAGGGTCACCACACCAGTCACGTCCGTCGTACGGAAGTAGAACTGGGGACGGTAGTTGTTGAAGAACGGCGTGTGACGGCCGCCCTCGTCCTTGGACAGGATGTAGGCCTGGGCCTCGAAGTCCGTGTGCGGCGTGACCGAACCCGGCTTGATGATGACCTGGCCGCGCTCGACGTCCTCGCGCTTGATGCCACGGAGGAGCAGACCGACGTTCTCACCGGCCTGGCCCTCGTCGAGCAGCTTGCGGAACATCTCGATACCGGTGACCGTGGTGGTGGTCTTCTCGGTCTTGATACCGATGATGTCGACGGTCTCGTTGACCTTGAGGATACCGCGCTCGATACGACCGGTGACGACGGTGCCACGACCGGTGATCGTGAAGACGTCCTCGATCGGCATCAGGAACGGCTTGTCGACGTCACGCTCGGGCTGCGGGATCGACTCGTCGACGGCCTTCATCAGGTCGAGAACGGTCTGGCCCCACTTGGCGTCGCCCTCGAGCGCCTTGAGCGCCGAGACCTGGACGACCGGAAGCTCGTCGCCCGGGAACTCGTACTCGGAGAGGAGCTCACGGACCTCGAGCTCGACGAGCTCCAGGATCTCCTCGTCGTCCACCATGTCGGCCTTGTTCAGGGCGACGACGATGTACGGAACGCCGACCTGGCGGGCCAGGAGCACGTGCTCCTTGGTCTGCGGCATCGGGCCGTCGGTGGCGGCGACCACGAGGATGGCGCCGTCCATCTGCGCGGCACCCGTGATCATGTTCTTGATGTAGTCGGCGTGACCCGGGCAGTCGACGTGCGCGTAGTGACGCGACTCCGTCTGGTACTCGACGTGCGCGATCGAGATCGTGATACCGCGCTGGCGCTCCTCGGGAGCCTTGTCGATCTGGTCGAAGGCCGAGGCCTCGTTCAGGTCCGGGTACGCGTCGTGCAGCACCTTGGTAATGGCGGCCGTGAGGGTCGTCTTACCGTGGTCAATGTGACCGATGGTGCCGATGTTGACGTGCGGCTTAGTCCGCTCGAACTTTGCCTTCGCCACTGAGTCCTCCTGCGGAGTGGTTCTGTACGCCTTGCTTCATCGGCGCCAGGTGATCTTTGCTGGGATGCCGGGTCCGGGGGCATTCGCCGCAATACTCTCGCATTGCGGCGAATGCCCCGCCGGACTCCGGTGACAAGCCTAAAGCGGGTGAACTCCGAAGAGTTACTCGCCCTTGGCCTTCGCGATGATCTCCTCGGCGACGTTCCGCGGAACCTCGGCGTAGGAGTCGAACTGCATCGAGTAGCTTGCGCGACCCGAGGTCTTGCTGCGGAGGTCTCCGACGTAGCCGAACATCTCCGAGAGGGGCACGAGGCCCTTCACGACGCGGGCGCCGCTGCGCTCCTCCATGGCCTGGATCTGGCCACGGCGGGAGTTGATGTCGCCGATGACCTCACCCATGTAGTCCTCGGGGGTGGTGACCTCGACGGACATCATGGGCTCAAGGAGCACCGGGGAGGCCTTGCGCGCGGCCTCCTTGAACGCCTGCGAACCGGCGATCTTGAACGCGAGCTCGGAGGAGTCGACCTCGTGGTAGCCACCGTCGAGAAGGATGACGCGGACGCCAGTCATCTCGTAGCCGGCCAGGATGCCGAACTGCATGGCCTCCTGGGCACCCGCGTCCACCGACGGGATGTACTCCCGGGGGATGCGGCCACCGGTGACCTTGTTCACGAACTCGTACGACGCCTCGCCGCCCTCGATGGGCTCGATCGCGATCTGCACCTTGGCGAACTGACCGGTACCACCGGTCTGCTTCTTGTGGGTGTAGTCGTGACGCTCGACGGTCTTGCGGATCGTCTCGCGGTACGCGACCTGCGGCTTGCCGACGTTCGCCTCGACCTTGAACTCGCGACGCATACGGTCGACGAGGACGTCGAGGTGAAGCTCGCCCATACCACCGATGATGGTCTGGCCGGTCTCCTCGTCCGAGTGAACCTGGAAGGAGGGGTCCTCCTCCGCGAGACGCTGGATGGCTACACCCAGCTTCTCCTGGTCACCCTTGGACTTGGGCTCGATGGCGACCTGAATGACCGGGGCCGGGAAGTCCATGGACTCCAGGATCACCGGGTTCTTCTCGTCGCACAGCGTCTCACCGGTGGTGGTCTGCTTCAGGCCCATGACGGCGACGATGTCGCCGGCGCCCACCGCGTCGATCTCCTCACGCTTGTTCGCGTGCATACGGTAGATCTTGCCGATGCGCTCCTTCTTGCCCTTGACGGAGTTCAGCACCGAGGTGCCGGCCTCCAGGCGACCGGAGTAGATCCGGATGAAGGTGAGCTTGCCGAGGTGCGGGTCGCTCGCGATCTTGAACGCGAGGGCCGACAGCGGCTCGTCGTCCGACGGCTTGCGCTTCACGACGACCTCGGCGTCCTTGACGTCGTGGCCCTCGATGGCCTCGACGTCCAGGGGCGAGGGCAGGTAGCGCACGACCGCGTCGAGCAGGGGCTGAACGCCCTTGTTCTTGAACGCGGTGCCGCAGAAGAC
Organism: Streptomyces sp. CBMA152; assembly: GCF_014596475.1. Classification (GTDB taxonomy): domain Bacteria; phylum Actinomycetota; class Actinomycetes; order Streptomycetales; family Streptomycetaceae; genus Streptomyces. The sequence goes on from NZ_MECJ01000028.1 coordinate 561,235, forward strand.
GGGGGTCACCGTGGTGTCCCCGCCCTTGCCGGACGCGATGGTGATACGACGGACCGCGGCGTACAGCTGCTCCTCGGTGGGCTCGACGCCCTCGAGGAAGAGCTCCATGATCTCTTCGTCGTTCTCCGCGACGGTCTCGACCAGCTTCCCGCGCCACTCTTCAGCGGCCTCGGTGTGCGTGTCCGGGATGTCGACGACGTCGTACATCTCGCCCTTGGTCGCTTCCGCGGACCAGACCAGGGCCTTCATGCGGACCAGGTCCACAACGCCCTTGAAGTCGGCCTCGGCACCGATCGGCAGCTGCATGACGATCGGGGTGGCGCCGAGGCGGTCCACGATCATGTCGACACAGCGGTGGAACTCGGCGCCGGTGCGGTCGAGCTTGTTGACGAAGCAGATACGCGGCACGCCGTAACGGTCGGCCTGACGCCAGACCGTCTCGGACTGCGGCTCCACACCGGCGACACCGTCGAACACGGTGACGGCACCGTCGAGGACGCGGAGCGAACGCTCCACCTCGACCGTGAAGTCCACGTGACCCGGGGTGTCGATGATGTTGATGGTGTGGTCGACGTCCTCGAGCGGCCAGTGGCAGGTCGTCGCGGCGGACGTGATGGTGATGCCGCGCTCCTGCTCCTGCTCCATCCAGTCCATCGTGGCAGCGCCGTCGTGGACCTCACCGATCTTGTAAGACACACCGGTGTAGAACAGGATGCGCTCGGTGGTGGTCGTCTTGCCCGCGTCGATGTGGGCCATGATCCCAATGTTGCGGACCTTGGCCAGGTCAAGCGAAGTGGTGGCCATAAGGCTCAGTCTTCTCTCGGTCTCGATGTGGGTTGCGACTACCAGCGGTAGTGCGCGAAGGCCTTGTTGGACTCGGCCATCTTGTGCGTGTCCTCACGCTTCTTGACGGCCGCACCGAGGCCGTTCGAAGCGTCGAGAAGCTCGTTCATCAGGCGCTCGGTCATGGTCTTCTCGCGGCGGGCGCGGGAGTAACCCACGAGCCAACGGAGGGCCAGGGTCGACTGACGACCCGGCTTGACCTCGACCGGAACCTGGTAGGTCGCGCCACCGACACGGCGGGACTTGACCTCGAGCGACGGCTTGACGTTCTCCAGCGCGCGCTTCAGCGTGATGACCGGGTCGTTGCCCGTCTTCTCGCGGAGGCCTTCCATGGCGCCGTAGACGATGCGCTCGGCGGTGGAGCGCTTGCCGTCCAGCAGGATCTTGTTGATCAGCGACGTGACAAGAGGAGACTGGTAGACCGGGTCGATGATGACCGGGCGCTTCGGGGCGGGGCCCTTACGAGGCATTCTTACTTCTCCTTCTTGGCGCCGTAGCGGCTGCGGGCCTGCTTGCGGTTCTTGACAGCCTGCGTGTCAAGCGCACCGCGGATGATCTTGTAACGAACACCCGGCAGGTCCTTCACACGGCCACCACGCACGAGCACGATCGAGTGCTCCTGCAGGTTGTGACCCTCACCCGGAATGTAGGCCGTGACCTCGATGCCGGAGGTCAGACGCACACGCGCGACCTTCCGCAGCGCCGAGTTCGGCTTCTTCGGGGTGGTGGTGAAAACACGCGTGCAGACGCCGCGGCGCTGGGGCGAAGCCTCAAGCGCGGGCGTCTTCGTCTTCTCGACCTTGTCCTGCCGGCCCTTCCGGACCAGCTGCTGGATCGTAGGCACTACTTCTCCGGTTTCTGTGTGCCGTCGTTGTAACTAACCTGGAACATCGCCGACCCACGCGGTCGGGTGTGTCGAATACTGCAAGCTCTCGCCGAGGGCACGGAGAAAGCGCAGATTGCGGTGGCCGTTGACGAGCTCGTCCTGCGGACGTAGGCACGCAGGGGAGCCCAGGCACACCCCAGGCACAAGGTCTGAGCGTACCTACCTCATCGACTTGGGTCAAAACAAATACCCACACGCGGGACACCCCGAGGGACCGGTGAGACGCGTCTCACCCGGGCCCCTCCTCCGGCGGCTCCGCGCCCCCCTTGCCCCGCTCCCGTCTGGGCGCGGTCAGCCGGGGGATGGTGGGCACCTTGGAGTGCGGACTCTTGCGTACGAGGCCGGGGCGGCCGGGATCGCGCTCGGGCGCGGCGTCGGGGGCGGTGTCGGGCTCCGGTGTACGCCCGTGTTCGACTGCGGCGCCGCCGGGTATCTCGTCGGCGGCCGGGGGCGTACGGGACTCGGCCTGCTGCGGGAGGTCGCGGCGCAGCGGGATGACCTCGCCCCGGCCCGGGCGCCGGCCCGCCCGGCGCAGGGAGCGGGCCCTGGCGGCCGAGGCCGTCTCGTCCAGGGCGCGCTGGTACTGGGCCGCCGCGTCCCGCCAGCCGGCCGCGTACGCGCGCAGCTCGCGGTTCTCCAGCTCGGCGCGCAGCAGGACGACCAGCTCGTCGGCGGAGTGGCGTTCCAGGTGGGTCCCCAGGGCCGCGAGCAGCCCCGGCAGGTCGTCGGGGCCCGGCGGCAGCCCGGCGGGCCCGTCGGGCTCCTCGGGAGGCTCGTAGGGGCGCGGGCGGTCCTCGGGATCGCGGCCCGCACGCCCGGCCCGGTCGCCGCTGGGCCGGGAGATCCCGTCGCTCTCAGCCATGCACGGCTCTCTCTCGCGTCCCCATCGCTGCCAGGCCGTGTCAGCTTACGACTGTGTGCGACCGCGGAGGGGGCACGACTGCGGTTCCGGGCCACCTACCGGGACTCCACGGACCCCCGGGTCGCCGCGTCCGGCAGGAACTGCCCCGCGACCTTGATGAACATGGCCCGCTGCTCGGGCGGTACGCCGAGCCCCACCGCGGCCTCCTCCAGCGTGAGCTGCCAGGACGGGGCCGAGGCCCCGCGCAGGGACGGCAGGGGCAGGTCCTCCTCCGTGAGCCGCCCGGAACGGATCAGCATCTCCCGTACGGGGACTTCAAGGACGTGCGCGAGGCGCCGCGTCGTCTCCAGGTCCGGCATGCTCTGGCGCTGCAGCAGGCGGGTGACGGCGGCCCGGTGGACCCCGGCCTCGTCGGCGAGGCGCGACCTGCCGCCACCGCGCGGGCTGTCGATGTCGAAGCCGCGCCGACGGATCAGCTCTTCGATCCAGGTCGCGAACCGGTCCAGCTCGCTGGTGGTCATCGTGATCGCCTCCCTCCGAAGCAAGGACCAGACTATCGCGCTTGCGCGCAAGGAATTAATGGCTCGTCCGGCCACCGCTGTAAGGATTTTGTGGCGGGATTCCGGGGCTTGTCGCGCTCATCCCTGTTTGCGTGCACGCTCGCAAGGTTCACAGCGTGCGCCCCCGCAACTCCCGGGGTCCGTTCACCCTACCCCGGAGTAACCTCCCCGTCGCCCCCGCGCACCGGCATCCGCACCACCCGTCCACCGCCCTCCGCGCCACCGGCGGCGCACGCCATCGCCTCCCGCCAGCCGCTGCTGAACCCGCGCGCCTCCCCGTCGATCGCGATCCGCGCGCCCACCTTCGCCACGACCGCCCCGAGGGTGCGGCCCACGTCGGCGGTGTACGTCCCGGACTCCCCCGCCTCGGCGGCCACCTCCACCGCGGCCACCACCACCTCCACCAACCGCTCCTGGGCGCTCATCACCATGGGCCGCAACCGCCTTTCGAATATGTGTTCGACAAGCGCCACCCACGATACGCCGAAGGGCGCCCACCCCGTGTGAAACGGAGTGGGCGCCCTTCGGTTCAGACGTACGCCTTACTGGTTGTACGGACCGTAGTCGTAGTCCTCCAGCGGGACGGCCTGGCCGGAGCCGGTGCCGAACGGCGAGTAGTCGATGTCGTCGTAGCCGACGGCCGAGTACATCGCGGCCTTGGCCTCCTCGGTCGGCTCGACCCGGATGTTGCGGTAGCGGGACAGACCCGTACCGGCCGGGATGAGCTTACCGATGATGACGTTCTCCTTGAGGCCGATGAGGCTGTCGGACTTGGCGTTGATCGCCGCATCCGTCAGGACTCGGGTCGTCTCCTGGAAGGAGGCGGCCGACAGCCAGGATTCCGTCGCCAGCGAGGCCTTGGTGATACCCATCAGCTGCGGACGGCCGGAGGCGGGGTGACCGCCCTCGGTGACCACACGACGGTTCTCGGTCTCGAACTTCGAGCGCTCGACGAGCTCGCCCGGCAGCAGCTCCGCGTCGCCGGACTCGATGATCGTCACACGGCGCAGCATCTGCCGGATGATGATCTCGATGTGCTTGTCGTGGATCGACACGCCCTGCGAGTTGTAGACCTTCTGGACTTCGCCGACCAGGTGGACCTGGACCGCGCGCTGACCGAGGATCCGCAGCACGTCGTGCGGGTTGGTCGCACCGACGGTGAGCTTCTGGCCCACGTCGACCGCGTCGCCCTCGCCCACCAGCAGACGGGCACGCTTCGAGATCGGGAACGCCGTCTCGTCGCTGCCGTCGTCCGGGGTGACGACGATCTTCTTGGTCTTCTCGGTCTCCTCGATCCGGATGCGGCCCTTGGCCTCCGAGATCGGGGCGACACCCTTGGGCGTACGAGCCTCGAAGAGCTCGACGACACGGGGCAGACCCTGGGTGATGTCGTCACCGGCCACACCACCGGTGTGGAAGGTACGCATCGTCAGCTGGGTACCGGGCTCACCGATGGACTGGGCGGCGATGATGCCGACCGCCTCACCGATGTCGACCAGCTTGCCGGTGGCCAGCGAACGGCCGTAGCAGAAGGCACAGGTGCCGACGGCCGACTCACAGGTCAGGACCGAGCGGGTCTTGACCTCCTCGACGCCCGCGTTGACCAGCGCGTCGATGAGCACGTCACCGAGGTCCACGTTGGCCGGCGCGATGACCTTGCCGTCGACGACGACGTCCTCGGCGAGCATACGGGCGTAGACCGAGGTCTCGACGTCCTCCGTCTTGCGGAGCACACCGTCCTCGCCACGCACCGCGATCTTCAGCTTGAGGCCGCGGTCGGTGCCACAGTCCTCCTCGCGGATGATCACGTCCTGCGAGACGTCCACCAGACGACGGGTCAGGTAACCCGAGTCGGCGGTACGCAGGGCGGTGTCCGCCAGACCCTTACGGGCACCGTGCGTGGAGATGAAGTACTCCAGAACGGTGAGGCCCTCACGGAAGGACGCCTTGATCGGACGCGGGATGGTCTCGTTCTTCGCGTTCGACACCAGACCACGCATACCCGCGATCTGACGCATCTGCATCATGTTTCCTCGGGCACCCGAGTCAACCATCATGAAGATGGGGTTCGTCTTCGGGAAGTTCGCGTTCATCGCCTCGGCAACCTCGTTGGTCGCCTTGGTCCAGATCGCGATGAGCTCCTGCGTGCGCTCGTCCTTGGTGATCAGACCGCGCTCGTACTGCTTCTGGACCTTCTCGTCCTGCGCCTCGTAACCCGCGACGATCGCCTTCTTGGCCTCGGGGACCACGACGTCGGAGATGGCCACGGTGACACCGGAACGGGTCGCCCAGTAGAAGCCCGCCGCCTTCAGGTTGTCGAGCGTCGCCGCCACGATGACCTTGGGGTAGCGCTCGGCCAGGTCGTTGACGATCTCGGAGAGCTGCTTCTTGCCCACCGAGTAGTCGACGAACGGGTAGTCCTCGGGCAGCAGCTCGTTGAAGAGCGCGCGGCCCAGGGACGTACGCAGACGGAACGAGTCGCCCTGCTGCCAGGTCGTCTCGCCCTCCTCCTCGACCGGCGGGGTCCACTCACGCGGCGGCACGGTGCCGATCGGGAAGCGGATGTCGATCGGCGACTGCAGCGCGAGCTCACCGGCGTCGAACGCCATGATCGCCTCGGCCGTGGAGCCGAACGCGCGGCCCTCGCCCTTGGTGTCACGCAGCTCGCCGTCGGTGGTGAGGAAGAACAGACCCAGGACCATGTCCTGCGTCGGCATCGTCACCGGACGGCCGTCGGCCGGCTTGAGGATGTTGTTCGAGGACAGCATCAGGATGCGGGCCTCGGCCTGCGCCTCCGCGGAGAGCGGCAGGTGCACGGCCATCTGGTCACCGTCGAAGTCCGCGTTGAACGCGGTGCAGACGAGCGGGTGGATCTGGATGGCCTTGCCCTCGACCAGCTGCGGCTCGAAGGCCTGGATGCCGAGGCGGTGCAGCGTGGGCGCACGGTTCAGCAGAACCGGGTGCTCGGCGATGACCTCTTCGAGGACGTCGTAGACGACCGTGCGGCCGCGCTCGACCATCCGCTTGGCGCTCTTGATGTTCTGCGCGTGGTTCAGGTCGACCAGGCGCTTCATCACGAACGGCTTGAAGAGCTCCAGCGCCATGGCCTTGGGCAGACCACACTGGTGCAGCTTCAGCTGCGGACCGACGACGATCACGGAACGCGCGGAGTAGTCCACACGCTTACCGAGCAGGTTCTGACGGAATCGACCCTGCTTGCCCTTGAGCATGTCGCTCAGGGACTTCAGCGGACGGTTGCCGGGGCCCGTGACCGGGCGACCACGACGGCCGTTGTCGAAGAGGGCGTCGACCGCCTCCTGGAGCATCCGCTTCTCGTTGTTCACGATGATCTCGGGGGCACCGAGGTCGAGCAGACGCTTCAGACGGTTGTTGCGGTTGATCACACGGCGGTACAGGTCGTTCAGGTCGGAGGTCGCGAAGCGGCCACCGTCCAGCTGCACCATCGGACGCAGGTCCGGCGGGATGACCGGCACGCAGTCGAGCACCATGCCCTTGGGGCTGTTGCTGGTCTGCAGGAACGCGGAGACGACCTTGAGGCGCTTGAGCGCACGGGTCTTCTTCTGGCCCTTGCCGGTACGGATGATCTCGCGGAGGCGCTCGGCCTCCTCGTCGAGGTCGAACGTCTCCAGGCGCTTCTGCAGAGCAGCGGCACCCATCGAGCCGTCGAAGTACGTGCCGAAGCGGTCACGCAGCTCGCGGTAGAGCAGCTCGTCGCCCTCGAGGTCCTGGACCTTGAGGTTCTTGAAGCGCGACCAGACCTCGTCCAGACGGTCGATCTCGCGCTGCGCACGGTCGCGCAGCTGCTTCATCTCGCGCTCGGCACCCTCGCGCACCTTGCGGCGCACATCGGCCTTGGCACCCTCGGCCTCAAGCTCGGCGAGGTCCGTCTCGAGCTTCTTGGCGCGGGCTTCGAGGTCCGAGTCGCGACGGTTCTCGATCTGCTGGCGCTCGACGGAGACGTGCGCCTCCAGCGACGGCAGGTCGCGCGTACGGCGCTCCTCGTCCACGAACGTGATCATGTACGCGGCGAAGTAGATGACCTTCTCAAGGTCCTTCGGCGCGAGGTCGAGCAGGTAGCCAAGACGCGACGGGACGCCCTTGAAGTACCAGATGTGGGTCACGGGAGCGGCAAGCTCGATGTGGCCCATCCGCTCACGGCGCACCTTGGCGCGGGTCACCTCGACGCCGCAGCGCTCACAGATGATGCCCTTGAAGCGGACGCGCTTGTACTTGCCGCAGTAGCACTCCCAGTCCCGGGTCGGACCGAAGATCTTCTCGCAGAAGAGTCCGTCCTTTTCGGGCTTGAGGGTGCGGTAGTTGATGGTCTCCGGCTTCTTGACCTCACCGTGGGACCACTGACGGATGTCGTCAGCAGTGGCGAGGCCGATCCGCAGCTCGTCGAAGAAGTTGACGTCGAGCACTTGTCGTCAATCCCTCTTTCGGGGTCGATTCTTCAAGATGGTCTGAGGGGGGTCCGGGGACGACCGGGGCTTCTCACGAAGCCCCGGTCAGACCCGTCAGACCTCTTCGACGCTGCTCGGCTCGCGCCGGGACAGGTCGATACCGAGCTCCTCCGCAGCGCGGAAGACGTCCTCGTCCGTGTCGCGCATCTCGATGGACATACCGTCCGAGGACAGCACCTCCACGTTGAGGCAGAGCGACTGCATTTCCTTGATGAGCACCTTGAAGGACTCGGGAATGCCGGGCTCGGGGATGTTCTCGCCCTTGACGATGGCCTCGTAGACCTTCACACGGCCGGTGACGTCGTCGGACTTGATGGTCAGCAGCTCCTGGAGGGCGTACGCGGCGCCATAAGCCTCCAGCGCCCACACCTCCATCTCACCGAAGCGCTGGCCACCGAACTGGGCCTTACCACCCAGCGGCTGCTGGGTGATCATCGAGTACGGACCGGTCGAGCGGGCGTGCAGCTTGTCGTCGACCAGGTGGTGCAGCTTCAGGATGTACATGTACCCGATCGAGATCGGGTCCGGGAACGGCTCACCGGAGCGGCCGTCGAACAGGTTGGCCTTGCCGGACGGCTGGACCAGGCGGTCACCGTCGCGGTTCGGGATCGTGGCCTCGAAGAGACCGGCGATCTCGTCCTCACGGGCACCGTCGAAGACCGGGGTCGCGACGTTGGTGCCGGGGGCGACCTGGTCGGCACCGATGGCCTGGAGGCGCTGGGCCCAGTCGTCGGCGAGACCGGAGACGTCCCAGCCGCGGCTGGCGAGCCAGCCGAGGTGGATCTCCAGGACCTGTCCCGGGTTCATTCGGGACGGGACACCCAGGGGGTTGAGGATGATGTCGACCGGGGTGCCGTCCTCCAGGAACGGCATGTCCTCGATCGGCAGGATCTTCGAGATGACGCCCTTGTTGCCGTGACGGCCGGCGAGCTTGTCACCGTCGGTGATCTTGCGCTTCTGCGCCACGTACACGCGCACCAGCTGGTTCACACCGGGGGGAAGCTCGTCGCCCTCCTCGCGGTCGAAGACGCGGACGCCGATGACCTTGCCGGTCTCGCCGTGCGGCACCTTCAGCGAGGTGTCACGGACCTCACGGGCCTTCTCACCGAAGATCGCGCGGAGCAGGCGCTCCTCCGGCGTCAGCTCGGTCTCACCCTTGGGCGTGACCTTGCCGACGAGGATGTCGCCGGCGACGACCTCGGCACCGATACGGATGATGCCGCGCTCGTCGAGGTCGGCGAGGACCTCCTCGGAGACGTTCGGGATGTCCCGGGTGATCTCCTCCGGGCCGAGCTTGGTGTCACGGGCGTCGACCTCGTGCTCCTCGATGTGGATCGAGGAGAGGACGTCGTCCTGCACGAGGCGCTGCGACAGGATGATCGCGTCCTCGTAGTTGTGACCCTCCCACGGCATGAACGCCACGAGCAGGTTCTTGCCCAGCGCCATCTCGCCGTTCTCGGTCGCCGGACCGTCGGCCAGGACCTGGCCGGCGATGACCCGGGCGCCCTCGTCCACGACAACCTTCTGGTTGACCGAGGTGCCCTGGTTCGAGCGGGAGAACTTGTGCAGGCGGTACGTGGTGTACGTGCCGTCGTCGTTGGCGATGGTGATGTAGTCCGCGGAGACCTCCTGGACCACACCGTCCTTCTCGGCCTTGAGCACGTCGCCGGCGTCGGTGGCGCAGCGGTACTCCATGCCGGTGCCGACCAGCGGTGCCTCGCTCTTGATGAGCGGGACGGCCTGACGCATCATGTTCGCGCCCATGAGGGCACGGTTGGCGTCGTCGTGCTCGAGGAAGGGGATCATCGCGGTCGCGACCGACACCATCTGGCGCGGCGAGACGTCGATGTAGTCCACCTCGGCCGGCGGCACGTAGTCGACCTCGCCGCCACGACGGCGGACCAGGACGCGAGCCTCGGTGAGCTGGAGCTCGTCGTTGAGCGCGGCGTTGGCCTGCGCGATGACGAAGCGGTCTTCCTCGTCGGCCGTGATGTAGTCGACCTCGTCGGTGACCTGGCCCTCGACGACCTTGCGGTACGGCGTCTCGATGAAGCCGAACGCGTTGACGCGGCCGTAGGAGGCGAGCGAACCGATCAGACCGATGTTCGGGCCTTCGGGCGTCTCGATCGGGCACATACGGCCGTAGTGAGACGGGTGCACGTCACGGACCTCGAAGCCGGCCCGCTCACGGGAGAGACCACCCGGGCCAAGCGCCGACAGACGGCGCTTGTGGGTGAGACCCGACAGCGGGTTGTTCTGGTCCATGAACTGCGACAACTGCGAGGTGCCGAAGAACTCCTTGATCGACGCCACGACCGGGCGAATGTTGATCAGGGTCTGCGGCGTGATCGCCTCGACGTCCTGGGTCGTCATGCGCTCGCGCACGACGCGCTCCATACGAGCCAGACCCGTACGGACCTGGTTCTGGATGAGCTCGCCGACGTTGCGCAGACGACGGTTGCCGAAGTGGTCGATGTCGTCGGTCTCGACGACGATGTTCCGACCCGACTCGCCGACCGTCTCGGTCTCGCCCGCGTGCAGCTTGACCAGGTACTTGATGGTCGCGATGACGTCGTCCGTGGTGAGGACACCGGCATCGAGGGGCTCATCCGCGCCGAGCTTCTTGTTCACCTTGTAGCGGCCGACCTTCGCGAGGTCGTAGCGCTTCGGGTTGAAGTAGAGGTTCTCGAGCAGCGTCTGAGCGGCCTCGCGGGTCGGCGGCTCGCCCGGGCGCAGCTTGCGGTAGATGTCGAGCAGCGCGTCGTCCTGGCCCTGGGTGTGGTCCTTCTCCAGGGTGGCGCGCATGGACTCGTACTCGCCGAACTCCTCCAGGATCTGCTCGGTGGTCCAACCGAGAGCCTTGAGGAGGACGGTCACGGACTGCTTGCGCTTGCGGTCGATGCGGACACCGACCATGTCGCGCTTGTCGATCTCCATCTCCAGCCAGGCACCCCGGGACGGGATGATCTTGGCCGTGAAGATGTCCTTGTCGGACGTCTTGTCGATGTTGGAGTCGAAGTAGACACCCGGCGAGCGGACGAGCTGCGACACCACGACACGCTCGGTGCCGTTGATGACGAAGGTGCCCTTGTTGGTCATGAGCGGGAAGTCGCCCATGAAGACCGTCTGGGACTTGATCTCGCCGGTCTCGTTGTTGGTGAACTCGGCGGTGACGAAGAGCGGGGCCGCGAACGTGAAGTCGCGCTCCTTGCACTCGTCGATCGAGTTCTTCGGCGGCTCGAAGCGGTGGTCGCGGAAGGTCAGCGACATCGACCCGCTGAAGTCCTCGATCGGGGAGATCTCCTCGAAGATCTCCTCCAGACCGGACTTCGTGGGGACGTCCTGTCCGTTCTCGAGAGCGGCCTCGACGCGAGACTTCCAAGCGGCATTGCCGAGCAGCCAGTCAAAGCTCTCGGTTTGCAGCGCAAGGAGGTTCGGAACCTCGAGGGGCTCCTTGATCTTTGCAAAGGAGATGCGCAGCGGGGCGGTGCTGGCGCCGTTGTTCGTATTGGCGGTCGAGGCGTTGCGCGAGGCGGCCAAGAGGGGGTCCTTCCGAGGGCTCGGACTCACTACGCGCGTACCGGTCCCACGTGGGCACAGAGAAAGACGTTTCCCGATTCAGCCGGAGAAGGCCAGGTCAGGGCGGTTCGATCCGAGGTGCTCAAGCGAGGGCATGCCCCTGGTGACGGGCAGGGGGCAGCTAACAGGCAGCGCAAAGGGACAGTGTAGCCACTCGGCCCACTGATGTCCAGGGCGGATTCTTCGCGACCCTCATTGTTCTTCTCAGTACCTCGCAAGCCACGCGCTGTGAGGCGCACATCGATACTGCCCTCTTCGCCTTCGATCCATGCCTCGGATCCGGATCGATGTGACGACGCGTCCTGAGAATTGCGCGCTGCGTGCGGTTCGTCAAGACCCCTCAGCTCCGCGGAGATCGCTCCGTGACTGCTCGTGCGGCTACGAGGCGTACACGGGGCGTACGGCGATGATCACCATACTCCCTGTCGTCCCCCGCGCAAGGCAGCCGTGACGGCGCCGCCGGGGTACGCCGAAGGGCGACCACCCGGATGGGTGATCGCCCTTCAGTGTGTGCGTGTTACACGTCCGAAGACGTCACGCGCAGAGAGTCAGAAGACTCACAAGGTCACTTGACCTCGACGGCCGCACCGGCAGCCTTGAGGGACTCGGCAGCCTTCTCGGCGGCCTCCTTGGCGACCTTCTCGAGAACGGGCTTCGGGGCGCCGTCCACGAGGTCCTTGGCCTCCTTCAGACCCAGGGAGGTCAGCTCACGCACGACCTTGATGACCTGGATCTTCTTGTCGCCGGCGCCGGTGAGGATGACGTCGAACTCGTCCTTCTCCTCGACCTCGGCGGCGGCACCGGCGCCCGGGGCACCCGGGGCGGCAACGGCGACGGCCGCGGCGGCGGTGACGTCGAACTTCTCCTCGAAGGCGCTGACGAACTCGGAGAGCTCGATGAGGGTCATCTCCTCGAACTGGGCGAGGAGGTCGGCCTGAGAGAGCTTCGCCATGATGGGCGATCCTTCCACTAATTCGGCAGGTGCCGGATGTATATAGAGGCGGGCGTAACGGCCCGCTACGACCCGCGCACTAGGCGGCGCGGATCAATGCGCGAGCCGAGTTACTCGGCACCGCCCTGCTCGGCGAGCTTGACGCGAAGCGCTTCCGCGGTGCGGACGAACTTCGACGGCAGCGCCTGGAAGAGCGAGGCAGCCTGAGACTGCTTGCCCTTGAACGCGCCGGCCAGCTTGCTGAGCAGAACCTCGCGGGACTCGAGGTCCGCGAGCTTCTTGATCTCATCGGCGGACAGCGCCTTACCATCAAGGACACCGCCCTTGATGATCAGGTTCGGGTTCTCCTTGGCGAAGTCACGCAGACCCTTGGCCGACTCCACCGGGTCACCGGTGATGAAGGCGGCACCCGTCGGACCAGTGAACTGGTCGTCGAGCGAGGTGATCCCGGCCTGGTTGGCCGCAATCTTGGTCAGCGTGTTCTTCACCACGGCGTACTGGGCGTTCTCACCGAGCGAACGGCGCAGCGTCTTGAGCTGGGCCACGGTGAGACCCCGGTACTCGGTCAGCACGACGGCGTTCGAGCTGCGGAACTGGTCCGCGAGCTCGGCTACCGCGGCAGCCTTGTCGGGCCTTGCCATAGAGCGTCGGCCTCCTTCCGGGTGATGAGGACCGCTCAGAAGGGGCTGCGAAATACGAAACGCCCCGGCGCAAGTGCACGGGGCGTAGCTCGACCGGAACGAGTCCGGGAACTTTCCACAGTCACCTGCGCGGGTCGTCCGCTTGCAGCGGATCCTTCGGCCACCGCCCCTTCTTGCGAAGGCACGGCAACGACCAGCGGTCTTTGGCTTCTGTGGAAGAGTACGTGACGGGTGCCGGATCGAGCAAATCCGGTCGTACGGGACGGTCAGGCCCGGTCGTACGGAGCGATCGCGTCCCCTCGTACGGGATGGTCAGGCCGAGCCCGGGGTGCCGTTCTTTCCCAGGTCGCCCAGGCCCTTCAGCATCTCGAACAGGTCCAGGGTGTCGGCCGCCTCCGGGGCCTTGACCTCGGCCTTCGTGCCGTAGTCCGAGTAGTGCGTGGACGTCGTGACCTTGCCCTGGGGGCTGTCCATGTTGACGTCCATCTTGACCGGGTAGCCGTCCTTGTCGACCCAGACCTCGGTGTCGTAGCCCTTGACGCCCGACTTCTTCATGTTGGCGAGGAGCTGCTCGCGCTCCTTGGGGCCCAAGGTGTCGAGCATCTTGTTGCTCGCCGCCATCTCGTCGATGGTGAGCGTGCCCTTGTAGTGCTGGGTCGCCACCCCGTCCGCCTGCTCGGCGCCCAGGTGCTTGAGGTTCGGCGAGTCGAGCAGCAGGGCGAGCTGCTGGGACGGGTCCTGGTTCATGTTCTCCAGGCCGGACGTCATCGACTTGGTGAGCTGGTCGTTGCCGCCGGACATCTTGGCCGCGGCCGCCAGGTCGACCTTGATCCAGTGCTTGCCGTCGAGGCCCTTGGCGGCCTCGGTGCCCATCGAGCTCGCGTCCATGTACATGACGTTGCCGAGCCAGACCATGCGCGCCTTCTCGGGGGCGCCCGCGGCCTTGGTCTTCGGCGAGGAGTTGACCACGGTCAGGTCCATCGACGTCGGGTTCCACGCCATGACGCCGGTGACCTGGGTGTCGCCCGCGTCCTCCCCCATGGCGGCCGGCATCGACATGCTCATCCGGACCTTCGCGGACTTCGCGGCCGACGTCTTCTTGAAGGCCGCCGTCAGCATCTGCTGCGCGTCCGAACGCGACTGCTCGCCCACGACCGGCTTCTTGGCCGCGCCGTCCGCCTTCTTGCCGTCGCCGCCGCAGCCCGCGGCTCCGGCCACCACGACGGTGGCCGTCGCCAGCGAGAGCCCCGCCCGCGTCCATCCGGTCCTGGTCATGCGTCCCACCCCTTGTTTCCCCTGTTCCCCCGTGTCGCGACCTTTTGTCCCCCGTGTCGCGATCTTCCCGATCAGGCGTTCTCCTGCCACCGTATCCGACCGCTGTGACAGGTGAGACGGATTAAGACCGGGGCTCAGCCCTGCTGCTGGGTCGGGGTCTTGGGCTTGATCAGGGTCGTGAAGTCCAGGGTGTCGGCGGCCGGCGGGGCCTCGACGGCGACCTTGACGCCGTAGTCCGAGTAGAACGCCGTGGTGTTCAGCTCGCCGTTCTTCGTCGCCGCGCGCTCGGTCTTCTTGACCAGCAGGTCGTCCTTGTCCACCCAGATGTCGACGGTGTCCGTGCTGATGCCGCTCTGGGTCATCTGGGCCTTGAACGCGTCCAGCGTCTTGGCGTCGAGCCCGGAGCTGGAGCCCACCAGCTTGGCGATGTCGACCGTGCCCGAGTAGTGCGTCGCCTGCACTCCGCGGACGTCCTCGGTACCGACCTTCTTGACGTCACCCGAGGCCAGCAGCATCTTCACGCCCTGCTGGGGCGTCGAGTTCTGCATCTGGTCCTTCATGACGGCGCCGCTCGGGCCCATCAGCTTGGCCATGTCGTCGTAGCCGTAGCGGATCCAGTGCTTGCCGCCGACGGACTGGGCGAAGGTGGGGCCCATGTTGGCGAAGTAGGCGTCGCGCAGATAGCGGGCGTCGATGCTCTCGGCGCCTATCTGCTTCATCGTCTGGGCCATCGTGCCCTGCGTGTACTTCATGCGCATGGTGCCGGTCATGCCGCCGCCCCACGCCAGGTCGCCCGCGCCCTGAAGGCCCATGGTGGTGCCCATGGACATCGTCACCTCGACCTTCGAGGAGCCGGCCCCGTCGGTCTTCTTCTGCACCGCCTGGAGGGCCGCGACCGGGCTGAAGTCCGAGCCCGCCTTGTGCTGCTCCTTGGCGGGCGCGGCCGAGCCGGAGCCGCTGCCGGACCCGCAGGCGGCGACACCGGCGAGCGCAGCGCCGGCCGCCACCAGCGAGACACACGTACGCCGTACGGACCTGCTGTTCATGCCATCCCCCTCGAATACCTTTTCTCCTGGACATCGAAGGTAGCGCAGAGGTCCGACAACCCCGCGAGCGCCCGGGGCAGTTGGGACGCGGCTGGGACAAAGCCCGCCCCTTACCGGAAACGCGGGCAGCAAAAAAGCCGGGCCCCGCACCTGTGAACAGGTGCGGGGCCCGGCCCGGAATCAGCCGTTAGAGCGGTGAGGCTCAGACCGCGGCCGGGTCCTCCTCGACGAGGAGGTTACGGGTGCGGTTGGAGTCCAGCGCGATGCCGGGGCCCATCGTGGTGGTGATGGTGGCCTTCTTGATGTAGCGGCCCTTGGCGGCGGACGGCTTCAGACGGAGGATCTCCTCCAGCGCGGCGCCGTAGTTCTCCACCAGCTTGGCGTCGTCGAAGGACACTTTGCCGATGATGAAGTGCAGGTTCGAGTGCTTGTCGACGCGGAACTCGATCTTGCCGCCCTTGATCTCCTCGACCGCCTTGGCGACGTCGGGGGTGACCGTGCCGGTCTTCGGGTTCGGCATCAGACCACGCGGACCGAGCACGCGGCCGAGGCGGCCGACCTTGCCCATGAGGTCCGGGGTGGAGACGACGGCGTCGAAGTCCAGACGGCCCTTCGCAACCTCGTCGATGAGCTCGTCGGAGCCGACGATGTCGGCGCCCGCGGCACGCGCGGCCTCGGCACGGTCACCGGTCGCGAAGACCAGGACCCGGGCGGTCTTACCGGTGCCGTGCGGAAGGTTCACGGTGCCACGGACCATCTGGTCGGCCTTGCGCGGGTCGACACCCAGGCGGAAGGCGACCTCGACGGTGCCGTCGAACTTGGTCGAGGAGGTCTCCTTGGCGAGACGAACGGCCTCGAGCGGCGCGTACAGCTTGTCCGCGACGATCTTGGCGTCCGCAGCGCGGAGAGTCTTGCTGCGCTTCACTTCTGCTCCTGTGTTGGTTCAGGCATGGAGTCGTGGTGCGGGCCAGCGCTTGGCCCTACCACTGGAGTTCTGTCACCTCGCGGCTACCGCCGCGCGGCGGGGAAGGCTGAGATCAGCCCTCGACCGTGATGCCCATGGAACGGGCGGTGCCAGCGATGATCTTGGACGCGGCGTCCAGGTCGTTGGCGTTCAGGTCGGCGAGCTTCGTCGTGGCGATCTCGCGGACCTGGGCCTCGGTGATCTTCGCGACCTTGGTCTTGTGGGGCTCGCCGGAGCCCTTCTCGACACCAGCGGCCTTGAGGATCATCTTCGCGGCCGGCGGCGTCTTGGTGATGAAGGTGAAGGAGCGGTCCTCGTAGACCGTGATCTCCACCGGGATCACCCAGCCACGCTGCGACTCGGTCGCGGCGTTGTAGGCCTTGCAGAACTCCATGATGTTGACGCCGTGCTGACCGAGCGCGGGGCCGACCGGCGGGGCCGGGTTCGCCGCACCGGCGTTGATCTGGAGCTTGATAAGCCCCGTGACCTTCTTCTTCTTGGGAGGCATTGCTCTCTCCGGGTCCTAGTGAGAGTGAACCGCCTGCATCCGATCATCCGGATGGAGGCATACCGCACAACGATAACGGGTATCCCTGTGCGGCTAAAAACCGAGCAGGTCAGACAGGCTTTGAAGAGCCGGTCTGACCTGTTCGGAAGACGGGGTTCCGAGAGGAACCAGTTAAAGAACTAGTTCTTCTGGATCTGGTCGAAGCTGAGCTCGACCGGGGTCTCGCGACCGAAGATCTCGACGAGGCCCTTGACCTTCTTCGAGTCGGCGTTGATCTCGTTGATCGTGGCCTGCAGCGTCGCGAACGGGCCGTCGGTGACGGTGACCGAGTCGCCGACCTCGAAGTCCAGGACCTGGACCTCGACCTTGCGGGCCGGAGCCGGCTTGCCCTCGGCCTCGGCGGCCTCGCGGGCGGCCTTCTCCTCGGCCTCCGGGGCGAGCATCTTGACGATCTCGTCCAGGGTCAGCGGGTACGGGTCGTAGGCGTTGCCCACGAAGCCGGTGACGCCAGGCGTGTTGCGGACGACGCCCCAGGACTCGTTCGTCAGATCCATGCGGACGAGAACGTAACCGGGCAGCTTGTTCTGCCGGACGTTCTTGCGCTCGCCGTTCTTGATCTGGACGATCTCCTCTTCGGGGACCTCGGCCTGGTAGATGAACTCCTCGACGTTCAGCGAGACGGCACGCTGTTCGAGGTTGGCCTTCACACGCTTCTCGTAACCGGCGTACGTGTGGATGACGTACCACTCGCCGGGCAGACCGCGCAGCTCCTGGCGCAGGGCCTCGACCGGGTCGACGGGCGCGGCGGGCTCCTCGGGAGCCTCCTCGGCGGCCTCATCCTCGACGGTCTCGGCGTCGACGTCGGCGTCCTCGGACACGGCGTCGGCGGCCTCCTCGGCCTCCAGCTCGTCCTCGTCCTCGACGTGGAGCGCGGCTTCCTCGGCGGGCTCGCCCGCCTCGATGTCGGCAGTCTCGGCCTGGTCCGGGTCCACGGCGTCCGCCGCCTCGACGATGTCGATCTGGTCCTCCACGGACTCCGCCGACTCGATGGCGTCGTTCAGGTTCGGGTCAGACACGTGGCTGCTTCTTCCTGGCTACAGATGGGTGGAACAAATGCGAAAAAGGCGCCGGGTGGGCGCCCTTACGCGGCGGATCAGCCGAAGACGTACTTGACGACGTGCTGGAATCCGGAGTCGATCACGGTCACGATGCCGATCATGATGACGACGAACACGATCACCACGGTGGTGTACGTCGACAGCTGATTGCGCGTCGGCCAGACAACCTTACGAAGTTCGGCGACGACCTGCCGGTAGAAGAGCGCGAGACGGCCCAGGGGGCCCTTCTTGCCGCGCTTACCGCCCTTGCGGGCCTTCTTCTTGGAGTCCTTGTCCGCTGACGCAGACGCCTCGTCCTGGGCATCAGGCATGTCGATGGAGCCCACGGCGTCCGTCACGCTTCTCACCTGATTCCGGGTCGTGGCCGTGCCGCGCCCGGTGGAGCCGCACGGCGGTGCATAGAAGTACGTACATGCGCACACATCCTGGCGAAGGTGTGTGTAGCAGGGCCGGAGGGACTTGAACCCCCAACCGCTGGTTTTGGAGACCAGTGCTCTACCAATTGAGCTACGACCCTTTGTGGCTCCCCCAACCTACCGCATCCAACCGAGTGCACCGAGTGCCCGGAGTGGATTCGATCGGCGGAGGCCAACGACAGGTGAGTGTACGTGGTCCGGCGCCCGGCGTCGAACAGATAGCTCCTGACAGCTCCGTACGGACGCGATCGACGCACTGTGCAACTGCCCCGTCCGGTCCATGAAACCCGTGTACCCCGGCCCGGACAGGTCTGCGACGATGGCCGCATGAGCGCTGCAACTCCTCCCACCGAGCGCCGGGTGTCCGCCCGTATCGGCGCGATCTCCGAGTCCGCGACCCTCGCCGTCGACGCCAAGGCCAAGGCCCTCAAGGCCGCCGGGCGTCCGGTGATCGGCTTCGGCGCCGGCGAGCCCGACTTCCCGACTCCGGACTACATCGTCGAGGCGGCCGCCGCGGCCTGCCACGACCCCAGGTACCACCGCTACTCCCCGGCCGGCGGCCTGCCCGAGCTCAAGAAGGCCATCGCCGACAAGACCCTGCGCGACTCCGGCTACGAGGTCGACCCGTCCCAGATCCTGGTGACCAACGGCGGCAAGCAGGCGATCTACGAGGCGTTCGCGGCGATCCTCGACCCGGGCGACGAGGTCATCGTCCCGGCCCCGTACTGGACCACCTACCCGGAGTCGATCCGCCTCGCGGGCGGTGTCCCGGTCGAGGTCGTCGCGGACGAGACCACCGGGTACCGGGTCTCGGTCGAGCAGCTGGAGGCGGCCCGTACGGAGAAGACGAAGGTCGTCCTCTTCGTCTCCCCGTCCAACCCGACCGGCGCGGTCTACACCCGCGCCGAGACCGAGGCCATCGGCCAGTGGGCCGTCGAGCACGGCCTGTGGGTGCTCACCGACGAGATCTACGAGCACCTCGTCTACGGGGACGCCGTCTCCGTGTCGCTGCCCGCGATCCTGCCCGAGCTGCGCGACAAGTGCATCGTGGTCAACGGCGTCGCCAAGACGTACGCGATGACCGGCTGGCGCGTCGGGTGGGTCATCGGCCCCAAGGACGTCGTCAAGGCCGCGACCAACCTCCAGTCGCACGCCACGTCCAACGTCGCCAACGTCTCCCAGGTGGCGGCCATCGCGGCGGTCTCCGGCAACCTCGACGCGGTCGCCGAGATGCGCAAGGCGTTCGACCGCCGCCGCCAGACCATGGTGAAGATGCTCAGCGAGATCGACGGCGTGATCTGCCCGACCCCCGAGGGCGCGTTCTACGCGTACCCCTCGGTGAAGGGCCTGCTCGGCAAGGAGATCCGCGGCAAGCGCCCGCAGACCTCGGTCGAGCTCGCCGCGCTCATCCTGGACGAGGTCGAGGTCGCGGTCGTCCCGGGCGAGGCCTTCGGCACGCCGGGCTACCTGCGCCTCTCGTACGCGCTCGGCGACGAGGACCTGGTCGAGGGCGTCTCCCGCATCCAGAAGCTGCTGGCCGAGGCCCGCGACTGAGTCGCTCCTTCGGCCGAACGGTCACCGACTCACGTGAGTCGGTGACCGTTCGTGCGTTCGGGCAAGGTCCCGATCGGGGAAAGGGGCTGTCGGATGTCGGTGGCGTGCGGCAAGATCCTTCAATGGAGCACGTTCGTGACGTAACTGACCTTCCGAAGGCCCATCTTCACCTGCACTTCACGGGGTCGATGCGCCCCACGACCCTGCTGGAGCTCGCCGACAAGTACGGCGTGCATCTGCCCGACGCGCTGACCAGTGGCGAGCCGCCGAAGCTGCGGGCCACCGACGAGCGGGGCTGGTTCCGCTTCCAGCGGCTCTACGACATCGCCAGGTCCTGCCTGCGCACCCCCGAGGACATCCAGCGGCTGGTCCGGGAGGCCGCCGAGGAAGACGTACGGGACGGCTGCGGCTGGCTGGAGATCCAGGTCGATCCCACCTCGTACGCGCCGATGCTGGGCGGGCTCATTCCGGCCCTTGAGGTCATCCTGGACGCGGTCGACTCGGCGTCGCGCGAGACCGGGCTCGGTATCCGCGTGGTGGTCGCCGCGAACCGGATGAAGCACCCGCTGGACGCCCGCACCCTGGCCCGGTTGGCCGTCCGCTACGCGGACCGGGGCGTGGTCGGCTTCGGGCTCTCCAACGACGAACGCCGGGGCCTGGCGCGGGACTTCGACCGCGCCTTCGCGATCGCGCGCGAGGGCGGACTGCTGGCCGCGCCGCACGGGGGCGAGCTGGCCGGCCCCGCGTCCGTGCGGGACTGCCTGGACGACCTGCACGCCTCGCGCGTGGGCCACGGCGTGCGGGCCGCCGAGGACCCCCGGCTGCTGCGGCGGCTGGCCGAGCGCGGGATCACCTGCGAGGTCTGCCCGGCCTCGAACGTGGCCCTGGGCGTCTACGAGAAACCCGAGGACGTCCCGCTGCGCAGGCTGTACGAGGCGGGTGTGCCGCTGGCGCTCGGCGCCGACGACCCGCTTCTTTTCGGCTCCCGGCTGGCCGCGCAGTACGAGATCGCCCGCCGCCACCACGCCTTCACGGACGCCGAACTGGCCGAACTGGCACGGCAGTCGGTGCGGGGGTCGGCGGCGCCGGACGAGGTGAAGACGCGGTTGCTCGCGGGCGTGGACGCCTGGCTGGCGGCGTAGACGCCCGCGCACCGGCTGTGATGTGACCGACGGCCTGTTCGGCCCGCAGACGGGCGTCCAGGCCCGGGGTGGGCAAGTGCGGGCCGTCGACGACGCGGACGCGGCACTCTGGTGGCGAGCAATCACCTACCCACCTGGGGGAGACGTCATGAAGCTCACGGTTTTCGGCGCGACGGGCAGAATCGGCCGGCAGGTCGTCGAGCAGGCGCTGGCCGCCGGACACCAGGTCACGGCGGTGGTACGGGACCCCGCACGCTGCACGCTCACCGGCCCGGGCCTCGAAATCCTCCGGGGCGACCTCTCCGACCCCGAGAGCCTGCGCCCGGCCGTGGCGGGCAGCGACGCGGTCCTCTCGGGCCTGGGCGCCAACAGACGCGCGGACGCGGCGAGCGGCATCACGGCCCGGCTGACCCGTTCGATCGTGCAGGCGATGGACGCGGAGGGGACGCGCCGCCTGCTGGTGGTCAGCGCGGGCCCGGTCGGCCCGGACGCGCCCGGCGACCCGTTCTTCGACCGCCTCTCGCTGACGCTCGTCAACGTCTTCTTCAAGGACGTCTACACCGACCTGCGCCGGATGGAGGCGGAGCTGGCGTCCTCGGCCCTGGACTGGACCTCGGTACGCCCGGTCCGCCTCGTCGACAAGCCGCTGACCGGCAAGTACCGCAAGGCCGTCGCGTCGACCCCGCGCAGCGCCCGCAGCATCGGCCGCGCCGACGTGGCCCACGCGATGCTGAGCATGATCGACGACCCGGCGACGGTGAAGCAGGGGGTGTGCGTGGCGTACTAGGAGGTCCCGCGCACCTTAAGGGGCGCGGGGAACTGCGCGACCAGCCCAAGACGGCCCGCAGCCGAACGACAACGCTTCGCCCGCCCTAAATCTCCGCGTTCACCGTCACCGGCTCGTTGACCAGCGTCACGCCGAACGCCTGCTCCACGCCCGCGACGACCTCGCGGGCGAGGGCCAGCAGGTCCTCGGTGGTGGCGCCGCCGCGGTTGGTCAGGGCGAGGGTGTGCTTGGTGGAGATTCGGGCGGGGCCGGTGCCGTAGCCCTTGGTGAACCCGGCCTTGTCGATGAGCCAGGCGGCCGAGGTCTTGGTCCGCCCGTCGCCGACGGGGAACGCGGGCGGGGCGACGTCGGCGCCGAGCCGGTCGTGCACGCGCGCGAGGAAGGCGGCGAACTCGCCCTCGCCCAGGATGGGGTTGGTGAAGAAGGACCCGGCCGACCAGGTGTCGTGGTCCTCCGGGTCGAGCACCATGCCCTTGCCGGCCCGCAGCCTGAGCACCGTCTCGCGCGCGGTGGCGGCCGGAACGCGGTCGCCCGCCTCGACGCCGAGCGCCCGCGCGGTCTCGGGGTACTTGATCGGCGCGGACAGCCCGCCCGCGTCCTCAAGATCGAACCGGACGCGCAGCACCACGTAACGCTCGGGGTGCGCCTTGAAGAGGCTGTGGCGGTACGAGAAGGCGCACGCGGAGTTGGGGAGCGTGACCGTGGCCCGCTCGACCCGGTCGTACGCGACGACCTCGCTGATCGTGGCGGAGACCTCCTGGCCGTACGCGCCCACGTTCTGGATGGGGGTGGCCCCGGCCGACCCGGGGATCCCGGCCAGGCACTCGATCCCGGCGAGCCCGGCCTCGACGGTACGGGTCACGGTGTCGGTCCAGACCTCACCGGCGGCCACTTCGAGCCGTGTGCCGTCGAGGGAGAAGCCCGTGGTGGCGATCCGCAGCGCGGTCCCGGCGAACCCCTTGTCCCCGATGAGCAGATTGCTGCCGCCGCCGACGACGAGCAGCGGCGTCCGGCTCTCGTCGGCCTCGCGTACGGCCGCGATCACCTCCTCGTCGGTCCCGGCCACAACGAGCCGGTCGGCCGGCCCGCCGAGCCGGAAGGTGGTGAGGGGAGCGAGGGGAGCGTCGTGAAGTACCTGCACGGGGTCCAGCGTACGGGGCGGGTGGTGAGGGGGTGGGTGACCGGGTCGTACGGCTCCCGTCGGCCACGCGCGCGTAAAGGGGGCGGGGGTCGCGACCCCCGCCCCCACCGAGCACTCCCCCGTCACCCCACGAGCACGTCCTCCCGAGCCGCCCCCGACGGCGCCTCCACCGCAGCCCCGGCCGTCCGGCGCGGCAGGAACATCGCGCTCGCCGCGGCCAGCGCGACCGCTCCCGCGCCCACCCACAGGGCCGGGCGCAGTCCGTCCACGAAGGCCTGGCCGGAGGTGTAGCCGCCCTGGGCCGAGAAGACCGCCGCCAGGACGGCGACGCCGAGCGAGCCGCCGACCTCCCGCAGCGCGTTGTTCGCGCCGGACGCGATGCCCTGCTCCGAGGGCCGCACGCTGGACATCACCAGGTTCGCGGCGGGCGCGAAGTACAGCGCCATCCCGGTCCCGCTGACGATCAGCGCCGGCAGCTGGGCCGTGTACGACACGCTCGTCGACATGATCATGGCGAACCAGCCGAGCCCCACGGCCTGGAGCGCGAGCCCGACCGCCACCACCGGACGTCCGCCGATCCGGTCGGAGAGGATGCCCGCGACCGGCGCGACCAGCAGCGGCATCCCGGTCCACGGCAGCATCCGCAGCCCGGCCTCGGTCGGCGAGTAGCCGAGCACGCCCTGCAGGAACTGGCTGAGCAGGAAGATCGAGCCGAACATCCCGACGTACATCAGCAGGCTGGACAGGTTGATCGCCGAGAACGCGCGGCTGCGGAAGAGCCGCATCGGCAGCAGCGGCGCCTCGGCGCGCATCCCGTGGCGGACGAAGGCGCCCAGGAGCATCGTGCCGACGACGAGCCCGGTGAGCACGGTCGGGCTGGTCCAGCCGTCGATGTTGCCCCGGATCAGGCTGTAGACGATCCCGAAGAGCCCACCGCTCGCGAGCACCGTGCCGAGGACGTCGAGCCGCGCCCCGGACCCGTACGACTCGGACAGTCGCAGCCGTGCGAGCGGGAGCGCCAGCACCCCGAGCGGAACGTTCAGCCAGAAGATCCACTGCCAGGAGAAGTGCTCGGTCAGCGCGCCGCCGATGAGCGGGCCGCTGGCGACGGCGAGGCCGTTGACGGCGCCCCATATCCCGAACGCCATCCCGCGCTTGGCGGCCGGGACCGCCGCCGTGAGCAGCGTCAGGGTGAGCGGCATCATGATCGCCGCGCCGACGCCCTGGACCGCACGCGCGGCGACCAGACCCTCGATGCCGGGCGCCAGCGCCGCGGCGGCGGACGCCCCGGTGAAGATCGTCAGGCCCGTCATGAACAGCTTCCGGCGGCCGAACCGGTCACCCAGCGCCGCGCCGAACATCAGCAGGACGGCGAAGGTGAGGGTGTACGCGCTGACCGTCCACTCCAGGTCGTCGAGCGCCCCGCCGAGGTCCTTGCGGATGGACGGCAGGGCCGTGGTGACGACGAGGTTGTCGAGCGCCGCCATGAACCCGGCGACGCTGGTGATGAGCAGGGCCCATGCCGCACTCCCGCGACGGGCCGTTCCCGTTCCCTGCTCGGACGTTCCTTGCTCGGACATCGCTTCCCCTGTTGGACGGTTGGTTAGTTATGCATTACTAACTTTCGTGGCCACGCGTGTGCGCCGGAACATCGCCACCGCGAGTCCCCCCGTGTACGGCCACCCCCGGAGCTACTTCTCCTGCGGATCCTTGATCCGCGCGGACGGATAGACATCCGCCCAGACCCGGTGCTCGGGCGGGAACCCCATCGCCACCAGGTTGTTGATGAGCATGCCGTAGGCCAGAAACGTGGTCGTGTCCTCGTAGCCCTCCAGCGGGATGCTGACGGTGTCCCACAGCTCCATCCAGTCGCGCCGAACAGCCTCGCCGAAGGTGTGGTCCCCCGCCGCCTCGGCCGCGGCGACCGCCACGTAGACCTGCATCTGCATGAGCAGCCGCTCGGGCTCGTCGGCGATGACCTGCGTGTACGCGCTCGCCATCGCGTGCACCGCCTCGTCGCCGTGCAACCCCTCGGACGCCTCGGCGAACATCTTGACCGTGTCCTCCATGCAGCGGTGCGTCGCGGCGAGGAAGATCGCGGGCTTGTTCGGGAAGAGCCTGAACAGGTACGGCTGCGAGACGCCCACGCGTTTGGCGATCGCCTCGGTGGACGTTCCGTAGTAGCCGCGGTGAGCGAACTCACTCATCGCCGCCCGAATGACGCTCTCGCGCCTCTCTTCCGCGCTCATCCTGACCATGCATTCAAAGTTAGTGGCTGATAACTAACTTCGTCAAGCGGTACGGCGGGACGAGTGCGGGCCGACTCGTACGGGACGACGGGAGCGGCCGCCGGGGTCTCCCCCGACGGCCGCTCCCGTACCGCTCGTACGCAGGTCAGGCGAGCGCGACCACCGCGCGCGACATGCCCAGGACCTTCTGGCCCGCGCACATCGCGGTGAGGTCGACCCGGACCGTACGCGCCTCGTCGTCCAGCTTGGCCGCGACCTTGGCGCTGACCTCGATGAGCGCGCCCGTGCCGTCGTTCGGCACGACGACCGGCTTGGTGAAGCGCACGCCGTACTCGACGACGGCGGCCGGGTCACCGGCCCAGTCGGTCACCACGCGGATCGCCGAGGCCATGGTGAACATGCCGTGCGCGATGACGTCCGGCAGCCCGACCTCCTTGGCGAACTTCTCGTTCCAGTGGATCGGATTGAAGTCACCCGAGGCACCGGCGTACCGGACGAGTGTGTCGCGAGTCACGGGGAAGGACTGCGCGGGCAGCTCGGTGCCGGCCTCGACGTCCTCGTAACGGATCTTTGCGGTCATCGTCACTCCCCCTCGGCCGCGCGGGACACGAGCTTGATCCAGGCGGTCACGACGTGCTCGCCCGCCTCGTCGTGGACCTCGCCGCGGATGTCCACGATGTCGTTGCCCGCGAGGGACTTCACGGCCTCGATGGTCTGGCTCACGGTGAGCCGGTCCCCCGCCCGCACCGGGCGCCGGTACGCGAACTTCTGGTCGCCGTGCACGACCCGGCTGTAGTCCAGGCCGAGCTGCGGGTCCTGGACGACGACGGCCGCCGCCTGGAACGTGATGGCGAACACAAAGGTCGGCGGCGCGATCACGTCCGGGTGCCCGAGCGCCTTGGCGGCCTCCGGGTCGGTGTACGCGGGGTTGGCGTCCCCCACGGCCTCGGCGAATTCGCGGATCTTCTCCCGGCCGACCTCGTACGGCGCGGTGGGCGGATAGGTCCGCCCCACGAAGGACTGGTCGAGCGCCATGGGCTCACAACCTCCTGCTGTCGGGACCCCGGGGGTAGGGGTGTCGGCTTGGGACATGTGCTCAGGGTGTGTGGAACGTCACCGCTGAGCAGCGAGGCTACTGGGCGGCTGCCGCAGGAACGACGAGAGGCCGCTCCCCGGAAGGGAACGGCCTCTCGTACGAGCCTGTAGTGCTAAACCCCTGATTAGCGGGTCTCGCGGTGCGCGGTGTGCGAGTTGCAGCGCGGGCAGTGCTTCTTCATCTCAAGGCGGTCCGGGTTGTTACGCCGGTTCTTCTTGGTGATGTAGTTCCGCTCCTTGCACTCCACGCAGGCCAGCGTGATCTTCGGGCGGACGTCGGTGGCAGCCACGTGAGTGCTCCTTGACGGACGGATAGACGGATGAACGCATAAAAGAGTAGCCGATCGGGAGACCGACCCCACAATCGGCTACTGGTGCTACTTGGAGTAGCGGTGACCGGACTTGAACCGGTGACACAGCGATTATGAGCCGCTTGCTCTACCGACTGAGCTACACCGCTTTGATGATCAAGTCCCCGCTTGTGGGCGGGGACCCTCTCACCAGAGCCCCAATACGGAATCGAACCGTAGACCTTCTCCTTACCATGGAGACGCTCTACCGACTGAGCTATTGGGGCGAGCGATGAAGACATTACACGGTCGGTCGCCGATCGCCCAAATCCGTTTCGCCGGGCCGCCGGAAGGGGCTGGAGGGGCCCGCCACCGGGGTGGCTTCCGCAGGGGGCGGGTGCGGCGCGCGGGGCGGATGGGGCGGCTTGTGGGGCAGGTGGGGCAGGTGGGGCGACGGGGTGAGCGGGCACCGAAGCGAGGGGCCGGCCGACGGATTCCTGCGTACGGACGCACCGCGGATCCCGCGTACGGACGCACCGCGGATCCTGCGTACGGGCGCACCTCGGGGGCGGCCTTCGGACGCGACGCGCTGACGCCCCCGGGCGGACCCCGGACGTAACCCTGAGCGCGACCCCCGGGCCACCTCTCGGCCACCCCGTTGGCCTCACTCCGCCCCACCCGTCCCGTAGGCCACTCGTGCCCACACCGGTACGACTATTTCGCTCCTCCTCGTTGCGCGAGGGGCTCGCCCCTAGGCTCGGATCACGCTGCGTGATCTTGCCCTGAAGCCCCGCGGGGCCCGAGGACCACCTGGAGCGCGATGTCCGACAGCCAGTCGCAGCCGGCGCACTCACCCGGCACCGGGGACGGCCCCGCCGAGGCCGCCGCCACGCTCCTGCTCTCCGGCGCCCGGCTCGCCGACGGCCGGACCGTGGACGTCCGGCTCGGCGGTGGCCGGATCGAGGCGGTCGGCACGGCGGGCAGCCTCGCCGCCCACTTCTCCCGGGTCGACCTGAACGGCTTCCTGCTGCTGCCCGCCCCCGCCGAGCCGCACGCGCACAGCGACACTGCGCTGACCGCGTTCGGCCCCGAGGGGCCGGTCTCGTACGCGACGGAGGACGTCCAGCGACGCGCGACCGAGGCCGCGCTGCTCCAGTTGGGCCATGGCGCGACCGCGCTGCGCTCGCACGTACGCATCGACGACGTACGGGGCTTGGAGCCGCTGGAGGCCGCGCTGCAGACCCGCAGGTCGCTGCGGGGGCTCGCCGAGCTGAGCGTGGTGGCGGTGCCCCGGCTGCTGACCGGCGTCGCGGGCGCGGACGGCCTGGCGATGCTGCGGGACGCGGTGAAGATGGGCGCGTCGGTGGTCGGCGGGTGTCCGGATCTCGACCCCGATCCCGCCGGGTACACCGAGGCGGTCCTGGAGATCGCCGCCGAGCACGGCTGCGCGGTCGACCTGCACACCGACGGGGACGACCCGGCGCGCCTGTCCCGGCTCGCAGCGATGAGCGGCGGACTGCGCCCCGGCGTGGTGATCGGCCCGTGCGCGGGCCTGTCCCGGCTGCCCCGCGAGGCAGTTGCGCGCGCGGCGGACCAACTCGCGGCGGCGGGCGTCACGGTGGTGTGCCTGCCGCAGGGCGTCTGCGGCATGACGGACCGTCAAGGCACGCCTCCCGTACGGATGTTGCGGGCGGCGGGCGTACGCGTCGCGGCGGGCAGCGGCGCCCTGCGCGACATCTCCAACCCGGTCGGCCGGGGCGACCCGCTGGAGGCCGCGTATCTGCTCGCGTCCCAGGCGGGCCTGCGCCCCGAGGACGCGTACGGCGCGGTGAGCACCGCGGCCCGGGAGGCGATGGGCCTCCCCGAGGTCCGCGTGGAGGCCGGCTTCCCGGCCGAACTCCTGGCCGTACGCGGCGAACGCATCGCGGGCGTCCTGTCCCTCGCGTACAGCCGCATCGTCATCCACCGCGGCCGGGTGGTGGCCCGCACGAGCGCGGTACGGGAGTACTGCGACTCGGCGGCGGCGGTGGCCCTGGACCTGCCTCGACAGGGGCGGGCGGACGGGGGACGTGAGGGGGCGTGACGGGGTGTGAGGGGGCGTGATGGTTGCGCGCGGGGGTGGGTGCGGGGATCGGCGAAGGCATCCGCGAGGGTGGCGCGGGGCCGGGCTCCGGGCGGCGCACCCGCGTGGCCGGTCGCGGGGACGCGCGAGGCGGCGCACCGGCGTACGGTCGTGAGCATGCGCATTGTCATCGCAGGAGGCCACGGTCAGATCGCGCTGCGCCTTGAACGGCTGCTGGCGGCGCGCGGGGACGAGGTCGCAGGCATCATCCGCAAGCCCGAGCAGGCCGACGACCTGCAGAAAGCGGGCGCCGAGCCGGTCGTACTCGACCTGGAGTCGGCGTCCGTCGACGAGGTCGCGGCGGCCCTTCAGGGCGCGGACGCGGCGGTGTTCGCGGCGGGCGCGGGCCCGGGCAGCGACGCGGCCCGCAAGGAGACGGTGGACCGCGCGGCGGCGGTCCTGTTCGCCGACGCGGCGGAGCGCGCGGGCGTACGCCGCTACATCGTCGTGTCCTCGATGGGCGCCGACCCGCGCCACGAGGGCGACGAGGTCTTCGACGCGTACCTGCGCGCCAAAGGCTCGGCCGACGAGGCGGTACGGTCCCGCCCCGGCCTCGACTGGACGATCCTGCGCCCCGGAATGCTCACCAACGACGCCGGCAAGGGCCTGGTCACCCTCGCCGCCGCGACCGGCCGGGGCCCGATCCCCCGGGACGACGTGGCCGCGACCCTGGCCGAACTCCTCGACACCCCCGCCACGGCGGGCCTGACCCTGGAACTGATCAGCGGCTCGGTCCCGGTGACGGTGGCGGTCAAGGACGTGGCGGGCAACTGAGGGAGCCGGGCGCCCGGGTTCTGCGGTCCCACGAATAGCCCGTGTTCCGCTGCTCCGGGTCTCCGCATCTCCGCAGAACAAGGGCGGCCCAAGCGCCGAGGCATCGCCCACGACGGGTTCACCAAGTGGGCAGTCCGGCTCCCGCACTTCGTGTTGCCGCGTCAGTGCTGCCCGGTACGGCGCCGAGTGGCCACGAACAGGCCCGCACCGGCAGCCAGCGCGATCGCGCTGCCACCGGCCACCCACGGGAGATGCGAACCGGCACCCGTGTCGGCGAGCTCCGAGCCGGTGTGTGCCGCGGTCGGCTGCGTAGCGGTAACGGGCTTGCCGGTCGAGCCGCCAGGGGTCTTCTCACGGCCTGCGGCGGGCTTGCTGTCGGGCTTGGCCGTCGACGGCTTGCTGATCTCAGGCTTGGGCGTCTCGGGCTTGGTGTCCGGCTTTCCGGTGTCGGGCTTTCCGGTGTCCGGCTTCTTCTCTGTAGCGGGAGAGGGCCAGAAGTAGAAGAACGGATATTCGTCGGCCTCGCGGTTCGGGTCCGGCTTGGCCACATGCGGGTAGACGAAGCCGTTCTTGCCGTCCTGGTAGATGAGGCGTGCGGCGAGCCGCAGCCGCAGTTCGACGGTCGCGCTGCCACTCTTTTCGATCGTCGGCACTTCGAGCTCGAAGTGGTTTACGGCGTAGTCGAGCGGCTGCGGGAGCGGCTGCCACGAGCCGTCCTGGGAACGGCGCTCCAGCTCGACCTCCCCCTTCTTGGGGGCCTTACCGCTGTACCCGACCGTCAGGCCCAGGACAAAGCCGGAGAGTGGGGCGTCGTCCGGGTTGGTGACGGCTATTCGGGCCTTCAGCCACTGTCCGGCCACAACCTTTTTGTCACCGGTGAAGCTGATCGGTACAACGGGGAGCTTCTTCGCTTCCGTGGGCTTCTCACCAGTCGACTGCTCAGTCGATTGAGCAGTTGACGGAGCGGCCGGAGCGCCGTTGGCCCAGGCCGGAGACGCAAGAAAAACAGTGGGAGCCAACACGGCCGCTGCGACAGCGGCTGCGGAGCGCGGGAACTTCATGTAACAGACTTTCATGCCGATTCAGCGGTACACGACCCTGAC
The DNA here is from genome assembly GCF_014596475.1 of Streptomyces sp. CBMA152. Taxonomy (GTDB): domain Bacteria; phylum Actinomycetota; class Actinomycetes; order Streptomycetales; family Streptomycetaceae; genus Streptomyces. The sequence continues at coordinate 591,626 of NZ_MECJ01000028.1, forward strand.
GCAACCATCGAACTCATGGTTGATTGCGGCATAAGTGAACCATTGCCGATGAATCCCTTATCCACCGGCCTGACCCACTGCGTTCACTCAAGGCAGCGCATAGCCGCTCACACCACCCAGCGCTTTGCTACCCGAAGGCCCGGGGAAGGGTTCTTCCGTGCCATCAAGTTGCCTTCCCGGGGCGGATGATGCTCTTCACTCCCACGTCCTTTTGAGCGCCATAAGTGCCGTACCCGGACGAGCGCGAACGCGGCCCCGCCCGACGACGCAGCGGCTGGAAGGCAGACGAACGGGGTCTGCTGATTCCCGCGGGACCGCGCCGACTGCTGCACCCCGTACGAACTCCACATCGGCCCGATACGGGTGTACACATGCGATGCCGAGCCGGGGTGGCCGGCCCCGCCGCGGAGAGCCGACTACGACTGAGCGGCGGCGAATTGGTCCGGGAGCCGGAAACCCAGGCCGCTCCACTGACAGTGGGGCAACAACCGCCTCCGCCGGGGATCGGTCAACTCGCCTCCGGAGCCGAGACCTTCACCGGCGGCTCGAAGTCCCGTAGCGTGACGGTGCTTTGGATGGTCGCGCCGCCACGAGGGCCGACGAACTTTTGCTCAACCCGTACGACCCGCCCCTGGTCGTCGAGCCGGACCTCGGTGTCGATCACCCCGACCCCGTCGAGGTTGCCTGCGGCGACCGCGTCCACCGGCTTCAGATCGACGGGCCGAATCCGGGCGGCCAGCAGTTGCACAGGCCCGACGCCCTCCTCGTCCGCCACCACAGGCCGGGCACCGTGGTCGACGAGCAGTTGTGCGTAGCCGCGCAGATTCTTCAAGGGGATGCCGCCCTCGGCCGTGGAAGCGTCGAACGACTCCCAGGGGCCTCCCGCGCGGCCACGAGGCGCGGGCCGGCGGTAGACGCGGGCGTCCGTCACGACCACCTCTTCGCCCCCGTACGCCTTGGTCTCCTCGTCGAACCGTCCCGTCAGCGGGGCGTTGAAGTTCGCGCGGCCCTGGCTCAGGTACACCCGTGCACCGGCCTCGGACGAAACCGTCCTCAACCGAGCCGAGTAGGGCTCCTTGCTCGCACCGGACAGGAGCTTTACGACGTCTCTGGGGGCTGCGCCCTTGGCGCCGCCCGAAGCCCCGCATCCGGAAAGCAGGAGACCGAGCGCGGCGGACGCGATGGCCACGGTTCTTCGAGTACGCATACGTGGTGCCCTCTCACCCGACCCTGGATCCGCCCTCGGGCCATGCCGCGAGGACTCTAGGCGACGCCCGCCGCAGCGACCACCATGGGGTGGCCAAGGCCCGTGCCTGGCCCGCACGCCCTGGTCAGGCCCCGGATCCGGGCCGGCAAAAGTGAGACAGGCCACTCATCTTCGACTCGGATCGAAAGATCGCACCCGGACAACGAGAAGACCCCCGCCGATCTACGTTTCCGCAGATCAACAGGGGTCTCACATCGCGTGGCGGCGCCAGGATTCGAACCTGGGTAGGCTAAGCCGACGGATTTACAGTCCGCTCCCATTGGCCACTCGGGCACACCGCCATGGGATGTCGCCGTGTGGATCACCGTTTTCGCGGTGCTCCCTGGCAACGACGTAAACGATACCTGATGCCCAGGGGTGCTTCGCCACCCGATTGATCAGCGCTTCGCGCGGGCACGGGTGGCTAGGCTTTGGGGCAGTAGGTCCGGCAGCGAGGCCGTACCCCCACGCACCCGATACAAGGAGCCACAGGACATGGCCGACTCCAGTTTCGACATCGTCTCGAAGGTCGAGCGGCAGGAGGTCGACAACGCCCTCAACCAGGCCGCGAAGGAGATCTCGCAGCGCTACGACTTCAAGAACGTGGGCGCGTCGATCGCCTGGTCCGGCGAGAAGATCCTGATGGAGGCCAACTCCGAGGACCGCGTCACCGCGATCCTCGACGTCTTCCAGTCCAAGCTGGTCAAGCGCGGGATCTCGCTCAAGGCGCTGGACGCCGGCGAGCCGCAGCTGTCCGGCAAGGAGTACAAGATCTTCGCGACCATCCAGGAGGGCATCTCCCAGGAGAACGCCAAGAAGGTCGCCAAGGTCATCCGTGACGAGGGCCCCAAGGGCGTCAAGGCCCAGGTCCAGGGCGAGGAGCTGCGCGTCACCTCCAAGAGCCGCGACAACCTCCAGGCCGTCCAGACCCTGCTCAAGGGCCAGGACTTCGACTTCGCGCTGCAGTTCGTGAACTACCGCTGACCCCTCGGACGCGCTGTCCGATTTCCGCCAGCACGGCACGGGCGGGGGTCGCAGACTCGATCTCGTACGCAAGGAAAGGAACGTGCGATGACCGTCTACGCGACCCTCGACAGCCCCCTGGGCGAACTGCTTCTCGTCGGTGAGGAAGCCCCCGCCGCCCCGGGCGGGACCGCTCTGGTCTCGCTGTCCATGCCCGGCCAGAAGGGCGGCGCCGCCGTCCGGGACGAGTGGCGGCGGGCGCCAGAGGCCTTCGAGGAGATCGTCCGCCAACTGCGGGCGTACTTCGCAGGCGAGCTGACCCGCTTCGACATCCCGTACGCGCCCGGTACGGGCACCGACTTCCAGCGGCAGGTCTGGGCGGAACTCGACGCGATCCCGTACGGGGCCACCACCTCGTACGGGGAGATCGCCCGCCGCCTCGGCGCCTCCTCGGTGAAGGTGCGCGCGATCGGCACCGCCATCGGACGCAACCCCCTGCTGGTCGTACGCCCCTGCCACCGCGTCATCGGCTCCGACGGCACCCTCAAGGGCTACGCGGGCGGGCTGGAGCGCAAGGAGCAGCTGCTGCGGCTCGAAGGCGCGCTGGCCACCGACGGCGCGGTGACGGGCGACGGCGGGCGCGCTGCCGGGTGAGCGACACGCTGTTTCCCCGGCCGCGCGCCGTCGTCGCACCCGGCGCCGTGCATGTGCCGGGGTGGCTCCCGCCGGACCGCCAGCGCGAGGTGGTGGCGGCCTGCCGGGAGTGGGCGCGCGGGCCCGTACCCATTCGGCACACCCGGCTACCGGGCGGCGGTGTCATGTCCGTGCAGACGGTGTGCGTCGGCTGGCACTGGCAGCCCTACCGGTACACCCGCACCGCCGACGACGTGAACGGCCTGCCCGTCGCCGAGTTCCCCGACTGGCTCGCCGCGCTGGGACGCGCCGCGCTGGCCGACGCGTACGACGACCCCGCCGCCGGGGACGGCTACTCCCCCGACACCGCGCTGATCAACTTCTACGACGGCGACGCGCGGATGGGCATGCACCAGGACAAGGACGAGCGGTCCGGCGCGCCCGTGGTCTCCCTCAGCATCGGCGACAGCTGCGTCTTCCGGTTCGGCAACACCGAGGACCGGGGCCGCCCCTACACCGACGTGGAGCTGGCGTCGGGCGACCTCTTCGTCTTCGGCGGCCCATCGCGCTTCGCCTATCACGGCGTACCGAAGGTCCTGCCCGGCACGGGCGGACCGGCCACCGGCCTGCCCACCGGCCGCCTCAACCTGACGCTCCGCGAGACCGGCCTGAGCTGACGGGCGCGTCGAGCGAGTCGGCAGCCTCAGCGGCGCTCGCGCGAGTTGCCGAAAAGTATCCGGTAGACGATCAGCAGCACGAGCGAGCCGCCGATGGCCGACGCCCAAGTGGCGCCGTCGTAGAAGTGGTTGGCGATGGGTCGGTCCAGCCAGCGCGACGAGATCCAGCCGCCGACGAACGCGCCCGCTATGCCTATGACGGTCGTACCGATCAGGCCGCCCGGATCGCGCCCGGGGAGCAGAATCTTGGCGATTGCTCCGGCGAGCAGGCCGAGGATGATCCAGCTCACGATGCCCATGTCCTGAACCTGCCTTTCATTGGTGTCGTTCCGGAAGACGTTCCGCGTCCCTTGCACGGTTGCGCAGGTAACTAAGGTGCGGCCCATGACACAGGAGCTGCGCCGCACACTCGGCGTGTTCGACGCCGTGGTCATCGGCCTCGGGTCGATGGTCGGGGCGGGTATTTTCGCCGCGCTCGCCCCGGCGGCCGGTGCGGCCGGGACCGGGCTGCTGCCCGCCCTGGCGCTGGCCGCGGCCGTGGCGTACTGCAACGCCATGTCCTCGGCGCGGCTCGCCGCCCGCTATCCCGCGTCCGGTGGCACCTATGTGTACGGGCGGGAGCGGCTGGGGCCGTTCTGGGGCTGGCTGGCGGGCTGGGGCTTCGTCGTCGGCAAGACCTCCTCGTGTGCGGCGATGGCTCTGACCGTGGGCGCCTACGTCTGGCCGGGGCAGGCGCGGCCGGTGGCGGTGGCGGCCGTCGTGGTGCTGACCGCCGTGAATTACGGGGGTGTTCAGAAGTCGGCGTGGCTGACGCGGGCGATCGTGGCGGTGGTGCTCGCGGTCCTCGCCTCGGTGGTCGCGGTCTGTCTGGGCTCGTCCGGCGCCGGGCACCTGGGCGTCGGGCTGTCCGGAGGCGGCGCGGGGCTGCTCCAGGCGGCGGGGCTGCTGTTCTTCGCGTTCGCCGGGTACGCCCGGATCGCGACGCTCGGTGAGGAGGTGCGCGATCCGGCCCGGACGATCCCGCGCGCCGTTCCTCTGGCGCTGGGCATCGCGCTGGCCGTCTATGTCTGTGTCGCGGTGGCTGTCCTTTCCGTTCTGGGCGCGGAGGGGCTGGGTCGGGCGACGGCGCCGCTCGCCGACGCGGTACGGGCGGCGGGCGTGCCGGCGCTGGTGCCGGTGGTGCGGGCGGGGGCGGCGGTCGCGGCGCTCGGGTCCCTGCTCGCGCTCGTTCTGGGTGTATCGCGCACGGTGCTCGCGATGGCCCGTGACGGCCATCTGCCGGGCACGCTGGCCGCCGTGCACCCCCGGTTCCGGGTGCCGCACCGGGCGGAGGTCGCGGTGGGCCTGGTCGTGGCGGTACTGGCGGCGACAACCGATCTGCGCGGGGCGATCGGCTTCTCGTCGTTCGGTGTGCTGGTCTATTACGCGATCGCCAACGCGTCGGCCTGGACGCTCGGTTCGGGCCGCGCCGGGCGCCTGCTGCCGACCTGCGGGCTGGCCGGATGCCTGCTCCTGGCCTTCGCGCTACCGCCGTCGTCGGTGGTGGCGGGCAGCGCGGTGCTGGCCGTGGGAGCGGTCGCGTACGCCATGCCGCGGCGCTGAGGCGCGGGCCCACCGGTCGGGACGGTCGACGGTCGGTGCGGCCCCTGCGAACCATCCATCACACGGCAGGGCGGTCGACGCGGGCCCACCCGTCGGGTGGTCGGCCCGGTCATCTGCGAACCGCCCGTCACACGGCGGGGCGCGGCCTCATATTCGGCGTGCTCGGCGTATCCGGGCGTGGCACCCCGCAGGGAACGGCCGGGACATCTTCTCGTTCTCGGTCATGGCTCCATGGTGGGCCACGTCACCGACATCCCGCTCGGAGCCGCCCCAGCCTGTGGATAACTCCCGCCTGCCGACCCGTTGGTGACCGGGCGCCGACCGGGCCGCGACCTCTCGGCCCTCGGTTCGGCTACTGGTAGAACGGCTGGTCGGTCGGCACGATCTGCTTGCCCAGCGGGAGCAGCGAGACCGGGATCAGCTTGAAGTTCGCGATGCCCAGCGGGATTCCGATGATCGTGAGGCAGAGCATGAAGCCCGTGACGATGTGGCCGATGGCCAGCCACCAGCCCGCCAGGATCAGCCAGAGCACATTGCCGATGCAGGACGCGGCACCCGCGTCGGGCCGCTCCACGACCGTGTAGCCGAACGGCCAGAGCGCGTACAGCCCGATGCGGAAGGCGGCCAGGCCGAACGGGATGCCGATGATGGTGACGCACAGCAGGACACCCGCGAGCACATAGGCCAGGAACATCCAGAAGCCGCACAGCACCAGCCAGATGACGTTCAGGATTGTTTTCACGGGCGGCCTGCCATCTGTTCGAGTCGGGCGATGCGCTCCGCCATCGGCGGGTGTGTCGAGAACATCTTGGAGACACCCTGGCCCGGGCGGAAGGGGTTGGCGATCATCATGTGGCTCGCCGTCTCGATCCTGGGCTCGGGCGGCAGCGGGAGCTGCTTGGTGCCCGCGTCGAGCTTGCGCAGAGCGCTCGCCAGGGCCAGCGGGTCGCCGGTGAGCTGGGCGCCGGACGCGTCCGCCTCGTACTCGCGCGAACGGCTGATCGCCAGCTGGATGACGGACGCCGCGAGCGGCCCCAGGATCATGATCAGGAGCATGCCGACGATACCCGGGCCCTCGTCGTCGTTGGAGCGGCCCACCGGGATCAGCCAGGCGAAGTTCACCAGGAACATGATCACGGAGGCGAGCGCTCCGGCGACCGACGAGATCAGGATGTCGCGGTTGTAGACATGGCTCAGCTCATGGCCGATCACCCCGCGCAGCTCGCGCTCGTCGAGGATCTGCAGGATCCCCTCGGTGCAGCACACGGCCGCGTTGCGCGGGTTGCGGCCGGTCGCGAAGGCGTTCGGCGCCTGGGTCGGCGAGATGTACAGGCGCGGCATGGGCTGGCGCGCGGCGGTCGAGAGCTCGCGGACCATCCGGTAGAGCGCCGGGGCCTCGAATTCACTGACCGGGCGGGCGCGCATGGCCCGCAGCGCCAGTTTGTCGCTGTTCCAGTACGCGTAGGCGTTGGTGCCCAGCGCCACGAGCAGCGCGACGATCAGCCCCGTACGCCCGAAGAAGCTGCCGATGACGATGATGAGCGCGGACAGTCCTCCGAGAAGAACGGCAGTCCTCAACCCGTTGTGCCGGCGGTGCACGGTACGCCCTCCAAGTGGTGCGGCAGGGGAACCCTTTGCCTGATGGTCCTTCCACTTTCCAGTGGACGCTCCCGTACTGGTCAACGCCAGACGGGCGGCGCTGGTTCCCTTGTGCGCGCTGGAGGGCGGCTCGGCCGTACGGGTGGCGTCAGCGCTGCGCGGGCAGTCCGGCCAGTTCAAGGGCCTTCGGGTCGGGCTCCAGCTCGCTGGTGCAGTGCGCGCAGCGGGTGGCGATACCGGGCACCTGGGTGTAGCAGCGGGGGCAGTCGCGCAGGGCGGCCTTGATGTCGACCGGCTTGTCGCGGTCGAGCCGCGCCTGGACCTTCATCATCGGGACGACGACGAGGAAGTAGAGCACCGCGGCGGTGATCAGGAAGGCGATGGCGGCGGCGATGAATTTCCCGTAGGGAAATACCACGCCCTCGGCCTTGAAGGTCGCCGTGCTGAAGTCGCCGCTGGAGCGGGTGGCGAGGCCGATGAGCGGGGTGATGAAGGCGGTACTGAAGCCGGTGACCACGGCGGTGAACGCCGATCCGACGGCCAGACCGACGGCCATCGTCACGATGTTCCCGCGAAGGATGAAGTCCTTGAACCCGCTCAGCACTGCTGTCGCTCCTTGGTGATGTCCGGCTGCCCGTACGGACACCGTCGGCGTCCGGGCACGCGTGCGTACACGTACGCGCGTACGACAGTGCCTTGTTCGGGTGCCCGAGTTCAAACCCGGTGCGTACGGAGGGGCCGATCGGCGTAGTCGGCCCCTCGTAAGAGGCCGACCGAGTGCGTCGAAAAGGGTGCTCAGAAGCAGGTGTTCGGAAGCGGGTGCTCAGAAGAGGCTGATCGACGCGAAGTGCAGGGCCACCTGGGGCATGCCCGACAGGGCGACGCCCGCGACGGCCGTCAGCACGATGGCGACGGTGAGCGGGGCCGGGACGCCGGGACGCGCCGGGCGCGGTGCGAGTGTCACAGCCGCCTCCTCGGTCCCCTCGGTCCCCTCGGCCTCGACGACCGCCTCCGGTTCGCGGAACAGCACCGCCGTCCACCGCAGGTAGTAGTACAGGGCGATCACGACGTTGAACGCCATGACGACCGCCAGCCAGCCCAGGCCCGCGTCCACCGCCGCCGAGAAGACGGTCACCTTGGCGAACAGGCCGATGATGCCCGGCGGCAGACCGGCCAGGCAGAGCAGGAAGAAGCCCAGCGCGAGCGCGGCGAACGGCCGCTCGGCGTACAGGCCCCGGTAGTCGGAGAGACGGTTCAGCGGCCGCGTACGGGCGACCAGCGCGGCCACCGCGAACGCGCCGAGGTTCACCACGGCGTACATCAGGGCGTACGCGACGGTGGCGCCGACCTGGGCGTCGCTGGAGTACGCGGCCGCCGCGATCGGCACGAGGAGGTAGCCGGCCTGGCCCACCGAGGACCAGGCGAGCAGCCGGATCGCGCTGTACGCGCGCGTGGCCGACTGCCGCAGCGCCGCCACATTGCCGATGGTCATCGTCAGGGCGGCCACGACCGCGAGGGCCGGACCCCACACGTCCGCGTACGCGGGGAAGGCGATGACGGTCACCAGGATGAGGCCGGAGAAGCCGACCGCCTTGCCGACCACCGACAAGTAGGCGGCGACAGGCAACGGCGCGCCTACGTAGGTGTCGGGCACCCAGAAGTGGAAGGGCACGGCGGCCGTCTTGAAGGCGAAGCCCACCAGGGTGAGCGCGACGCCCGTCTGGGCGAGCGTGTCCAGCTGGAAGGGCACGTCGGCGAGGCGGTTGGCGATCTCGTTGAGGTGCAGGGTGCCGGTCGCCGCGTACACGAAGCTGACGCCGAGGAGCATCACGGCGGTCGCGGTGACCGAGGAGAGGAAGAACTTCAGAGCCGCCTCGGAGGACAGCCGGTCGCCCCTCTTGAGGCCGACGAGCGCGAAGGCCGGCAGCGAGGCGACCTCCAGGGCGACCACCAGGGTCGCCAGGTCGCGCGAGGCGGGCAGCAGGGCGGCGCCGGCCGCCGAGGAGAGCAGCAGGAACCAGAACTCGCCCGCGGGCAGCTTCTCCTTGGTCTCCGTCATCGACAGCAGCGCGGTCAGCAGGGCGCCGCCGAGCACGATGAACTGGAGCACCAGCGTGAAGCGGTCGACGGTGTAGCTGCACGCCTCCGGGTTGGTGGTGAGGCAGAAGGTCGAGCGCGTCGACTTGTGCAGCGGGATCAGGAAGAGCAGCGCGGCGACGAGCCCCGCGACCGCGCCCCAGCCGAGCAGCGGCTTGCGGCTCTTGGGCACGAACAGGTCGGCGACCAGCACGATCAGCGCGACGGCCGCGGTGATCACCGGCGGGGCGATCGCGACCCAGTCGACGGACTGGACGACGCCCGCGGCGCCGGTGACGGATGCGGCGCTTACGGCGGCCACGGTCACGACTTGCCTCCTGCGAGGAGCTTGTGGACGGCCGGATCGGTGAGGCCGAGGAGGACCGCGGGCCAGAGGCCGGCGAGGACGGTGAGGGCGACGAGCGGGCTCCAGGAGGCGACTTCGTACCCCTGGACGTCGACGAGCCGCGGCTCCTGCGGCTGGGTGCCCGGCGTGCCCATGCAGACACGGCGCACGACGACGAGCAGATACGCGGCGGTGAGCAGCGTGCCGACGGCCGCGATCGACATGAACGTGACGAACGCGGGGCGGCTCAGACCGTCGGCGGGGTTGAACGCGCCGAACATCGACAGCATCTCGCCCCAGAACCCGGCCAGTCCGGGCAGTCCGAGCGAGGCGACGGCCGCGAAGGCGACCAGGCCGCCCAGGCGCGGGGCCCGGCCGTAGAGCGCGGCGCCGGTCGCGCCGGAGAGGGTGTCCAGGTCGGCGGTGCCGTAGCGGTCCTTGAGGGCGCCGACCAGGAAGAACAGCAGGCCGGTGATCAGGCCGTGGGCGATGTTCGCGAAGAGCGCGCCGTTGACGCCGGTGGGGGTCATGCTCGCGATGCCGAGGAGCACGAAGCCCATGTGGCCGACGGAGGAGTACGCGATGAGGCGCTTCAGGTCGCCCTTGTTGCCCCGCTTGGCCAGCGCCAGGCAGGCCAGCGAACCGTAGATGATCCCGGCGACCGCGAAGGCCGCCAGATACGGGGCGAACCGGTGCATTCCCTCAGGCGCGATGGGCAGCACGATGCGGACGAACCCGTACGTACCCATCTTCAGCAGCACGCCGGCCAGCAGCACCGAGCCGACGGTCGGCGCGGCGGTGTGGGCGTCCGGGAGCCAGCTGTGCAGCGGCCACATCGGGGTCTTCACGGCGAGCCCGATCCCGATCGCCAAAACGGCGATGACCTGCACGGATGTGGTCATCCCCCGGCCGTTGTCAGTGGCGAGTGCCACCATGTCGAAGGTGCCGGTCTTCAGCCCGATCAGCAGCAGGCCGAGCAGCATGACGACGGAACCGAGCAGGGTGTAGAGGATGAACTTCCAGGCGGCGGCCTGCCGTTGCTCACCGCCCCAGCGGGCGATGAGGAAGTACATCGGGATGAGCACCATCTCGAACGCGAGGAAGAAGAGCAGCAGGTCGAGGACGGCGAAGGTGGCGAGGGTGCCGGACTCCAGGACGAGCAGGAGAGCGACGAACGCCTTCGGGGACGGGCCCGCGGGCATCTTGAAGTAGCTGTACAGCGCGCAGAGGAAGGTCAGCAGCGCGGTCAGGACGAGAAGGGGGAGCGAGATGCCGTCGATGCCGAGGTGGATGCGCACGTTCAGCGTGGGGATCCACTTGATGTCCGTCGTGGCCTGCATCGTCGACGGGTGGTCGCGGTCGAAGCCGAGCGCGAGGACGATCGCCGCGAGCAGGATCGCGCCGGTGACGGTCACGCCGTGGCGGAGCACGGCCTGGTCGGGGGACTTCCCCTTCAGCCCGGGCGGGGCGGGCAGGAGCGCCGCGACCGCGCCGAGGAGCGGGCCGACCACGAGGAACGCGAGAAGGAACTGCATCACGGACGCGCTGATATCAATCACGGCTCACGATCCGGCGTTGACGTTGGCAAGGACGACGGCGACGAGCGCCAGGACGGCGGAGCCGGCGAGCAGCGCGCTGAGATAGGTCTGCACATTGCCGGTCTGGGCCTTGCGGACGGCCGCGCCCAGCCAGCGGGGAAGGGCGCCCGCGCCCTGTACGTAGGTGTCGACGACCTCGCGGTCCAGGAAGCGGACCAGCGCGGCGGCGGCGAGCACGGGGCGGACGAAGAGCGTCCGGTAGACCGCGTCGAGGTGGAAGCCGGTGGCCGCGTGGCGGTGCAGCGGGCCGAGCAGCAGCCGTCCCGGGTCGGCGGGGTCGGGAGCCGAGGCAATGTCGCCGTACGCCGGGGTGTGGCTGGCGATGGCCGCTTCCTCGACGAGCCCTCCGTCCGCCTCCGGGTGGGCGGCGACCGCACCGAGCGGGGTGCGGGCGGCCAGGGTGCTGGTGTGCCGCCAGGTGGCGTAGGTGACGAGCCCGCCGACCAGGGCGACGCCGGTCGACAGGACCGACGTGGTCAGGGCCGGGGTGAGCGCGTGGCCGTCGAACCAGTCGTCGATGTAGCCGGTGGTGAGACCGAAGGCGAGCGACGGGATGGCCAGGACCCAGAGCACGGCGTTCATGGCGAGGGGCTGGCGGCCGTGGTCCGGGGCGGGTGAGCCCTTGCCCCGGAAGGCCATCAGCCACAGGCGCGTGGCGTACGCGGCGGTGAGCAGGGCGGTCAGCAGACCGGCGAGCAGCACGATCCAGCCGGTGGCCTCCGGGGCGACCGTGCTGTCCCCGAGGGCGGTGTGCTCGGCGGCCGACAGGACGGCTTCCTTGGAGAAGAAGCCGGCGAAGGGAGGGATCGCGGCGAGCGCGAGCAGGGCGACGGTCATCGTCCAGTACGCGTCGGGGATGCGCTTGGCGAGGCCGTCCATACGGGACATGGCGGCCAGGGAGTTGGTGCCGGCGGCGTGGATGATCACGCCGGCCGCGAGGAACAGCAGCGCCTTGAAGGCGCCGTGCGAGAGGAGGTGGAAGACGGCGGCACCGCGGTCGCCGACGGCCAGGGCGCCCGACATATAGCCGAGCTGACCGATGGTCGAGTAGGCGAGGACGCGCTTGATGTCGTCCTGCGCGAGGGCGGCGAGCGCGGAGCCGACCATCGTGACGGCGGCCATCACGGCGAGCACGGTCAGCGCGGCGGCGGAGGCCGCGAAGACGGGGAGGAGGCGGGCCACGAAGTAGATACCGGCGGCGACCATCGTCGCGGCGTGGATCAGCGCGGAGACGGGGGTCGGGCCCGCCATCGCGTCGGGCAGCCAGGTGTGCAGCGGGAACTGCGCGGACTTGCCCGCCACACCGGCCAGGAGCAGCAGGGCGATCAGCGTGGGGTGGTCGATCCCGCCGGTGAGGGCGGCCTGGACGACCCCGGTGATGCGGAACGTTCCGGCGTCCGTGGCCAGCGCGAACAGACCGATCAGGAAGGGGACGTCACCGAGCTTGGTGACCAGGAAGGCCTTCAGCGAGGCGGCACGGGCCTCGGGGGTCTCCCAGTAGTGGCCGACCAGGAAGTACGAGCAGATGCCCATGATCTCCCAGCCGACCAGGAGCACCATCAGGTCGCCGGAGTAGACGACGAGCAGCATCGCGGAGGTGAACAGGGAGACGAGAGCGGCGTACGAGGGGTAGCGCGGGTCGTCGCGCAGATACCCGGTGGAGTACAGCTGCACGCAGGTCGCCACCAGGCCGACCAGGACCGCGACGAGGACGGCGAAGCCGTCGAGGTGCAGGTCCAGGTCGATCGGGACGGACCCGGTCGGGGTGAGCCGCCGGGAGGCGTCGATCGACTTGCCGCCGCCCTGGTCCACGGCGACGACGACGGCCAGGACGAACGCGGCCAGCGTCGGCAGTACGGCCAGCGGGCGTACGTAACCGGGAGCGGTGCGGCCGAGCAGGAGTCCGGCCGCGGCGCCCAGGAACGGAAGGAGGGGGACGAGGACGGCGAGGGTCGTGGTGGTCACGCGGCGGCCTCAGCCTTCTGTGCCGGGGCGGCGGGGTCGTCGGGGCCGGAGCCCTCGGCCGTGTCACGGAGCTTGTCGATGTCCGCGGTGCCGCGGTTGCGGTACACGGCCAGCACGATCGCCAGGCCGATGCCGATCTCGGCGGCGGCGATGGCGATCGTGAACAGGGTGAGCGCCTGGCCGGCGTGCAGGGTGTCGCGCAGCCATACGTCGAAGGCGACGAGGTTGAGGTTGACGGCGTTGAGCATCAGCTCGACGGACATCAGGACCAGGATCGCGTTGCGGCGCGCGAGCACCCCGTACACACCGGTGCAGAAGAGGAGGACGGCGAGAGCGGCCGGATAGATCAGGTGCATCAGCGCTGCTCCTCGTCTCTGGGGGCGTCGTCGTCGCTCTTGCGGGACATGACGATGGCGCCGACGAGTGCGGCGAGAAGGAGGACCGAGAGCGCTTCGAACGGCAGCACCCAGTGCCGGAACAGGATCGAGCCGGTGACCTTGGTCGAGCCCTGGCCGGGGCCGTCGACGTTGATCCAGGTCGTCCGGAAGGCGTCCAGGACGACCCAGAGCAGCGAGCCGGCGGCGGCGAGGGCGACGGCGAGGGCGGCCCACCGGTTGCCCGAGTCGGCGTCCGGGGAGCGGCCGATCGGGGCCCTGGTCAGCATCAGCCCGAACAGGAGGAGGACCACGACGGAACCGACATAGATGAGGACCTGCACCCACGCGATGAACTCGGCGGTGAGCAGGAGGTACTCGACGGCGATGCCGCCGAGCGCCACGACCAGCCAGAGGGCGGCGTGCACCAGCTGCTTCGTCGTGACCGTGAGGACGGCCGCGCCGAAGGTCACGGCGCCGACGAGGAGGAAGGCGATCTCGACCCCGGTCGGGGAGAGAAAGCCGTGGTGCACGGCGTGCGGACCCTGCGCGAGGAGCATCATGCCTGGCCCTCCTCGGGCTCAGTGGCCTTGGGCTCGGCGGTCTTGGGCTCGGGGGCGGCGGCCCCGGCAGCTGCCTCGGGGGAAGCGGCGGGTTCGGTGGTCGCGGCTGCCTCGGCCGCTGCGGCGAGCTTCTCCGCCGTCTTGCGGGCCGACGCGACCTCCTTCGGCTCTTCCGCCGCCGGGTCGAGCGCGGGCGGGGCCGGGACCGTCCACATCCAGTCGCGGAGCTTGTCGCGCTCGTGGGTGAGTTCGTGGATGTCCGTCTCCGCGTACTCGAACTCGGGCGACCAGAACAGCGCGTCGAAAGGACACACCTCGATGCAGATACCGCAGTACATGCAGAGCGAGAAGTCGATGGCGAAGCGGTCGAGGACGTTGCGGCTGCGCTCGCGGCCGCCTTCGACCGCCGCCGGGACCGTCTCCTTGTGGGAGTCGATGTAGATGCACCAGTCGGGGCACTCACGGGCGCAGAGCATGCAGACCGTGCAGTTCTCCTCGAACAGGCCGATCACGCCCCGGCTGCGGGGCGGGAGTTCGGGCTGGACGTCCGGGTACTGCGCGGTGACCGTCTTCTTGGTCATCGTGCGGAGCGTCACGGCCAGGCCCTTGGCGAGGCCGGAGCCGGGGAACCGGGAGCGGGCGGGCGGGAGGTCCGCCGGGTTCGCGGTGTTCGCCGCGTTCGCAGGGTTTGCAGCCATCAGCTGATCGCCACCTTCACGATGCCGGTGAGCGCGATCTGCGCGAGAGCGAGGGGGATGAGCGTGGTCCAGGCGAGTTTCTGCAACTGGTCCTCGCGGAGCCGGGGGTAACTGACACGCAGCCAGATGACGATGAAGGCGAGGACCGCGGTCTTGAGGAGCGTCCACACCCAGCCGAGCCCGTCGGCGCCGAAGGGGCCGTGCCAGCCGCCCAGGAACAGGACGGTGGTGAGGCCGCACAGGACGACGATCCCGGCGTACTCGGCGAGCAGGAAGAGGGCGAAGCGCAGGCCCGTGTACTCGGTGTACGCGCCGAAGATGATCTCGGAGTCGGCGACCGGCATGTCGAAGGGCGGGCGCTGGAGTTCGGCGAGGCCGGCCACGAAGAAGACCAGGGCGCCGACGATCTGCCAGGGCAGCCACCACCACTCGAAGGCGTTGAGGATGCCGGGCAGCGAGACCGTACCGGCCGCCATCGCCACGGAGGCGGCGGCGAGCAGCATCGGCAGCTCGTACGCGAGGAGCTGGGCGGCGGTGCGCAGTCCGCCGAGGAGGGAGAACTTGTTGGCCGAGGCCCAGCCCGCCATCAGCGAGCCGAGCACGCCGACGCCCATGACGGCGAGTACGAAGAAGATGCCCGCGTCGACCACCTGGCCGACCGCGCCCTCGCTCGGGCCGACGGGGATCGCGACCAGGACGAGGAGGTACGGGAGCAGGGCGACGGCGGGGGCGAGCTGGAAGACGCGGCGGTCGGCGTCGGCCGGGACCACGTCCTCCTTCTGCGCGAACTTCACGCCGTCCGCGACGAGCTGGGCCCAGCCGTGGAAGCCACCGGCGTACATCGGGCCGAGGCGGCCCTGCATATGGGCCATGACCTTGTGCTCGGTCTGTCCGATGACGAGGGGCAGGACGAGGAACACGCCGAAGACGACGAGGAGCCGGAGGGCGACGTCGAGTGCGTCGTTCACGCGGTTTCGCCTCCGGCGGGGGTGTCGTGGTCGTCGGGGTCGGCCTTGGGCTTGGCGTCGGGCTCGGGCTTGGCCTCGGGCTTGGCATCGGCCGAAGTGGTCGGCTCTGCGGGGCCGTCGGGTCGAGCCGGTTTGACCTCGGGCCCGGTGCCGGTCTCGGTGTCCGTCGGGCTCGGGGTGGCCGGAGGCTCCGCGGGCTCGTCGAACGCCGGGCGGGGGTTGTTCCAGGGCGCGTCCGTACTGCGGGTGCGCGGCGGAGGGGTGGCTTCCGGGCTCGCGGGCGGCTGCGCCTGGGAGGCCGAGCCGTCGGCGGCACTGCGGCTGCGGCGCGGGGTACGCGGTGGTGCCCCGGCTTCCGGGGCGGCCGGCGCACCGGCTTCCGTGGTCTGCGAGGCCGAGCCCTCCGACGCGCTGCGTGTGCGGCGCGGCGACGGGGCAGGTGCGTCCGCCACCGGCGGAGTCGCCGCCTCCGGGGCCGCCTCGGACACCGGGGCCGCCTGCGACGCCGAGCCCTCCGCGACCGTGCGGGTGCGGCGGACCGGGCGGTCGCCCGCGGCGCGCGGGGTGCGGGCCGGGCGGTCGCCCGCTGCTCGGGGCGTGCGGGTGGGGGCCGGGGGGAGCTGGCCCTTCAGCGGGCCCCACTCGTTCGGGTCCGGGACGCCCGGCGGGAGCATCTGGCGGCGCTTGGGGCCGCCGTGGTCCGACTCCCCCGGCTCCTTCGCGCCCGGCCACGCCTTCGCGACCCGCGCCGCGAGGACGAAGTCCTTGCGCAGCGGGTGGCCTTCGAAGCCCTCGGGGAGGAGAAGGGGGATCAGGTTGGGGTGGCCCTCGAAGTCCACGCCGAACATCTCGTGGGTCTCGCGCTCGTGCCAGGCCGCGCCCGCGTAGACGTCGACGGCGGAGGCGAGGACGGGTGCGGTGTGCGGCACGGTCGTACGGACGAGGAGGCGGCGCACCCGGCGGCCCTCAAGCGCGACGACGTGGGCGCAGACGCGGAAGCCGGTGCCGGGCTCGTCGACCGCGCTCAGCCAGTCGAAGTACGTGCAGCCCAGCTTGTCGCGTGCGATCTCCAGCGCGGCGATCCAGGAGCCGACCGGGACGTCGACCGTGAGCAGGCCGTACGCCTCCTCGGCGGTGGCCTCCTCGCCGAAGATCTCCGTGACGGCGTCCGGCAGACGGTCGTACGCGGTCGTGGTCACTGCGCGTCCCCCGGCGTCGGCGTGTCGCCCGAACCGTCGGAGCCGTCCGAAGCCCCACCGGCCTCGGCGCCGGAGGCAGCGCCCGGTGCCGTCGGAGCCTTGACCAGGCCGCTCGTCAGCTGCGCCGTCGTCGCCGTCGTGCTGTAACGCTCGCCGAGCGACTCGTGGGCGATCTTCTCCTGGAGCTTGAGGATGCCCTGGAGGAGCGCCTCGGGGCGGGGCGGGCAGCCGGGGACGTACACGTCGACCGGGATGATCTGGTCGACGCCCTTGGTCACCGAGTACGAGTCCCAGTACGGGCCGCCGCAGTTGGAGCAGGCGCCGAAGGAGATGACGTACTTCGGCTCGGGCATCTGCTCGTACAGGCGCTTCACGGCCGGTGCCATCTTGTCCGTCACCGTGCCGGAGACGATCATGAGGTCGGCCTGGCGCGGGCCGGGCGCGAAGGGGATCACGCCGAGCCGGATGAAGTCGTGGCGGGCCATCGAGGCCGCGATGAACTCGATGGCGCAGCACGCGAGTCCGAAGTTGAACACCCAGAGGCTGTAGCGGCGGCCCCAGTTGAGGACCACCTTCATCGGCTCGGGGGCCAACCGGGAGAGCACGCCCAGGCGCTGACCCTGTCCGCCCGCAGAAACACCCGCGGAGGAACCGTTTTCGGCCACGGTCGGCGTGGGCAGGAACTGGGGATCCGGAGTCGTCACGTCCATTCGAGGACGCCCTTCTTCCATGCGTAGAGCAGTCCCACGGCCAGGAAGCCGAGGAAGATGAACATCTCGACCAGCGTGGCCGCGCCGTATCCGGGGGCGGCGAAGACCGTCGCCCACGGGAAGAGGAAGATCGAGTCGACGGCGAAGATCACGTACAGGAAGGCGTAGACGTAGTAGCGCACCTGCGTGTGCGCCCAGCCCTCGCCGACGGGGTCCACCCCGCACTCGTACGTGAGCAGTTTCTCCGGTGTCGGGACCACGGGCCGCAGCAACCGCCCGGCTCCGAAGGCCACCGCGACGAAGAGCACGCCGACAATGGCGAGCAGTCCGACGACGGAATAGCTGTGGAAGTAGCCCGCCGACAGCTGGGTCACGGTCGGTTCCGGCACGTCCGCCCCTCGCTCCCTGACCTCGTTGCAGTGTGTTCGACGATCTGTACGCACGGGAGTCTAGGCCCTGCTAAGGGCACGGTAAGCAGGTGTCTCATCCAGGTTGCACACCTGGCGCCCGCACGGCGGCGTCCCGGCGGGTGTCCGGAAGACGACCGGGGCCGTGTCCTGATCATGACGGCGTACGGGCCCGGACCCACGCGCGGGCGCTCGCGATCCGCACACGCCCCGCGCCCGGTGGTGGGGTTTTCCCCAGGAGAACGCGCATACCTACCCCATGGCGCCCGGCCCGGCGGCCCGGCAGGCTTGGCCCCATGACCAGCACCTTCCGCGACGAGCAGCGACCCGGCCGACGGCCCGAGAGGCCGCACGACCAGGCGTACGACCAGGGACACGAGGCGGACGACGGCACCCCGCCCCCCGTGCGGTTCGCGTACGACGCGTACACCTGGAAGGAGATCGCGCATCTCCTCGCCAATCTGCCGATGGCGCTCATCGGCTTCGTCTATGTCGTCGTGCTCGTCTTCACCGGCGCCGGGCTCTCCGTCACCGTGATCGGCCTGCCGCTGCTCGCGGTCGGTCTGGTCGGCGCGCGGCAGTTGGGCAAGCTGGAGCGCGCGCGGGCGCGCGCGCTGCTCGGCGTACGGATCGAGGAGCCCACGCCGATCCCGGCGGGCGGGTTGCGGCCGGGCGGGCGCGGCGGCGGGCTGCGCTGGCTGTGGGCGAGTCTGAAGGACCCGGTCGGCTGGCGGAATGTTCTGTACGAGTTCATCCGGCTGCCGTGGGGCGTGCTGACGTTCGGGGTCACGCTCACCGCGTTCTTCGTGGCCTGGCCGTTCCTCGGGCTCATCGCCCGGGGGCTCACCAATGTCGACCGGATGATGGTGCGCGGGCTGCTCTCGCCCTCGGACGATCTGGAGCGGCGGATCGCCGAACTGGAGTCGGACCGCGGGGTGGTCGTGGACACGGCGGCCGCCGATCTGCGCCGGATCGAACGCGATCTGCACGACGGCGCCCAGGCCCGGCTCGTCGCCCTCGCCATGGGGCTCGGCCTCGCCAAGGAGAAGCTCCTGGAGGACCCGGACACGGCGGCCGCGATGGTCGACGAGGCCCACGGCGAGGTCAAACTCGCCCTCCAGGAACTGCGCGACCTGGCCCGGGGCATCCACCCTGCCGTCCTCACCGACCGCGGCCTGGACGCCGCGCTCTCCTCCGTCGCCTCCCGCTGCACCGTCCCGGTGCGGGTCATGTGCGACGTGAAGGAACGCCCGGCGGCCGCCATCGAGGGCATCGCCTACTTCACCGTCTCCGAGCTGCTCCAGAACGTCAGCAAGCACAGCGGCGCGAAGTCCGCGTCGGTCGAGGTGTGGCGGTCGGGCGACCGGCTGCTCATCCAGGTCGAGGACGACGGGCGCGGGGGCGCGCGGCTCGACGGCGGTACGGGCATGGCGGGCCTCGCCGAACGCCTCGGCGCGGTGGACGGGCTGTTCGTGCTCGACTCGCCGGTGGGCGGCCCGACGATCGTCACGGCCGAGCTGCCCTGGCGCGCGCGGGGGCCGAAGGAGTAAGGCCTCGGGGCCACGCGGTCGGCGGGGGTAGGGAAAACCCCCGGTCGTACACGGTGACCGGCTCCATGGTCCGGATCCGCCGCAGGCAGCAGTCTGGATACGTACGACAGCGCGGTCACCCCGTACAACGCACCACGCACGCCCCACCACGTACGCCCCCCCGTACGCATCCCCCGCGTACAACAGCGTCAGAGACGGAACGGACGGACCGATGATCATGGACACGGACTACGGGCGGCGGCCGACTCGGCGGCACTTCCTTCCGTCGGCGCTGCGCGCGCCGCTGGAGGCCCGGACCTTCCGTGAGTTCGGCTATCTGCTGCTCAGCCTGCCGATCAGCATCGTGATGTTCACCTGGGCGGTCGCCATCGTGTCGCTGGGCGCGGGGCTGCTGATCACGTTCCTCGGGATTCCGGTGCTCGCGGGCGGGCTCGTCGCGTGCCGGGCGTTCGGCTCGATGGAGCGGACCCGGGCGCGGGCGCTGCTCGGCGTGGACGTCGCAGCGCCGCAGCCGATCCGCTCCAAGGGCGGGCCGATGGGGTGGATCGGGGCCGTCCTGAAGAGCGGCGTGTCCTGGCGCCACCTGCTGTACTCGCTGTTCCACTTCCCGTGGGCGGTGTTCGCCTTCGTCGTCTCGCTGTCGCTGTGGGTGTACGGCTGGGCGCTGCTGACGTATCCGCTGTGGCAGTGGGTGTTCCCGACGTACACCGGGCACGACGGCATCCAGCTCTACGGCGACGGGACGCACAACTTCTATCTGGACTCGCCGTTCGAGATCACGCTGACCTCGATCGTGGGGCTCGCCGTGACGCTGGCCGTGCCGTGGCTGATCCGGGGGCTCGCGCATGTGGACCGGGGCCTGGTCGTCGGGCTGCTCGGGCCGTCGCGCCTTGAGGAGCGGGTGGTGGAGCTGGAGTCGGACCGGGGCGTGGTCGTGGACACCTCGGCGGCCGATCTGCGGCGCATCGAGCGGGATCTGCACGACGGGGCCCAGGCCCGGCTCGTCGCCCTCGCCATGGATCTCGGTCTCGCGAAGGAGAAGCTGATCGAGGACCCGCAGGCCGCGGCGAAGATGGTGGACGAGGCGCACGGCGAGGTGAAGGTGGCGCTCCAGGAGCTGCGCGACCTGGCCCGGGGCATCCACCCGGCCGTCCTCACCGACCGGGGCCTGGACGCGGCCCTCTCCTCCGTCGCCTCCCGCTGCACCGTTCCGGTGCAGGTGGAGGTGGATCTGCCGGGTCGGCCGGTGCCGGCGATCGAGGGCATCGCGTACTTCACCGTCTCCGAGCTGCTGCAGAACGTCAGCAAGCACAGCGGGGCGAACCGGGCCATCGTCGATGTGTGGCGGGCGCAGGACCGGCTGATGCTCCAGGTCACGGACAACGGGCGGGGCGGCGCGGCGGTCGACGGCGGCTCGGGCCTCGCGGGCCTGGCCGAGCGGCTGGACGCGGTGGACGGCATCCTCGTCGTCGACTCGCCCCCCGGCGGCCCGACCGCGATCACGGCGGAGCTGCCGTGGCGCGCGTAGGAACGATTTCCCGGCGGCCGTAGCAACGCCTTTCCAAACAACTTTCCAGAGGTCTGCGGGGGCTCCGGCGCGAGCCCCCGCCGGGGTACGCGGGCATCGAGCTCCCGAACCCCGCCGCTCCCCAGGGCTGGATTTCACCCGGCCCGGTCCGGATGCTGGGATGCTGGGGTGTGCACAACCACAGGGAGTGCACAGCCGAGCAACACCGAGCCGGGGGGCTGCAGATCGTGGAGGACAGGGTGCGGGTCGTCATCGCCGAGGATTCAGTGCTGCTTCGGGAGGGCCTGACCCGGCTCCTGACCGACCGGGGCCACGATGTGGTCGCCGGGGTCGGCGATGGAGACGCGCTGGTCAAGACCGTGGGCGAGCTCGCCGACGAGGGCGCGCTGCCGGATGTGGTGGTCGCGGACGTACGGATGCCGCCGACCCACACCGACGAGGGCGTACGGGCCGCGGTGCTGCTGCGGAAGCTGTACCCGGGGGTCGGGGTGCTGGTGCTGTCGCAGTACGTGGAGGAGCGGTACGCCACCGAACTGCTGGCCGGTTCCAGTCGCGGGGTGGGTTATCTGCTCAAGGACCGGGTGGCCGAGGTCAGGGAGTTCGTGGACGCCGTGGTCCGGGTCGCGCAGGGCGGCACCGCGCTGGACCCCGAGGTGGTGGCCCAGCTGCTCGGCCGCAGCCGCAAGCAGCATGTACTGGCCGGGCTCACGCCGCGCGAGCGCGAGGTCCTCGGGCTGATGGCCGAGGGACGCACGAATTCCGCGATCGCGCGGCAGCTGGTGGTCAGCGACGGCGCGGTGGAGAAGCACGTGAGCAACATCTTCCTGAAGCTCGGGCTCTCCCCGAGTGACGGGGATCACCGGCGGGTACTCGCGGTGCTGACCTATCTCAACTCCTGAACACCTGACACCCTGTCAGATACGGCAGGCGGCCGGACACGGCACACAGGGCGGGGCGCGTAGGTCCGGGGACCTAGCACCAAAGGATGAGCTCGACCGAACGAGGGGCGACACGCGGGAAGACGCCGGGGGGCGACTGAACCATGACAAACCAGGACACTGGATCGTCCCAAAAGGGCGTCCAGGATGTGACCGGTCCAAGGAAGGCGACCCTTACCGACGTAGGGTGGGCTGTGGAGCGACCGGTACGCCCGGCGCGCCCGAGCAGCCCGTCCGAGGGAGGTCCAGTTCAGTGACCAGCCAGGTCAGTACGCCAGCCGAGCAGGCCGACGGGGCCAATGAGGCCGTCGTCGGGGAACCGCGCAAGCCCGTCGGCGAAAAAGGCGAAAAAGAGGTCAAGCGTCTCGACCGGGTGATCATCCGTTTCGCGGGTGACTCGGGCGACGGCATGCAGCTGACCGGTGACCGCTTCACCTCGGAGACCGCCTCGTTCGGCAACGACCTCTCCACGCTGCCGAACTTCCCGGCCGAGATCCGCGCCCCCGCAGGCACCCTCCCGGGCGTGTCCAGCTTCCAGCTCCACTTCGCCGACCACGACATCCTCACCCCCGGCGACGCACCCAACGTCCTCGTCGCGATGAACCCCGCCGCCCTCAAGGCCAACCTCGCGGACGTGCCGCGCGGCGCGGACATCATCGTCAACACCGACGAGTTCACCAAGCGCCCCATGGCGAAGGTCGGCTACGCCACCAGCCCGCTGGAGGACGGCACCCTGGACGCCTACCGCGTCCACCCGGTGCCGCTCACCACGCTGACGGTGGAGGCGCTGAAGGACTTCGGGCTCTCGCGCAAGGAGGCCGAGCGCTCCAAGAACATGTTCGCGCTCGGCCTGCTGAGCTGGATGTACCACCGGCCCACCGAGAACACCGAGGCGTTCCTGCGCCGCAAGTTCGCGAGCAAGCCGGACATCGCCGAGGCGAACGTGACCGCCTTCCGGGCAGGCTGGAACTTCGGGGAGACCACCGAGGACTTCGCCGTCTCCTACGAAGTCGCCCCCGCCACCACCGCGTTCCCGCCCGGCACCTACCGCAACATCTCCGGCAACCTCGCCCTCGCGTACGGCCTCATCGCCGCCTCCCGCCAGGCCGACCTGCCGCTCTTCCTGGGCTCGTACCCCATCACCCCCGCTTCCGACATCCTCCACGAGCTGTCCAAGCACAAGAACTTCGGCGTCCGCACCTTCCAGGCCGAGGACGAGATCGCCGGTATCGGCGCGGCCCTCGGGGCAGCCTTCGGCGGATCGCTGGCCGTGACCACCACCTCCGGCCCGGGCGTGGCCCTGAAGTCGGAGACCATCGGGCTCGCGGTCTCCCTGGAGCTGCCGCTGCTGATCGTGGACATCCAGCGCGGCGGCCCCTCCACAGGTCTGCCCACCAAGACGGAGCAGGCCGACCTGCTGCAGGCGATGTACGGGCGCAATGGTGAAGCCCCCGTCCCGGTCGTGGCCCCGAAAACGCCCGGTGACTGCTTCACGGCCGCCCTGGAGGCGGCCCGGATCGCGCTCACGTATCGCACGCCGGTGTTCCTGCTCTCCGACGGTTACCTGGCCAACGGTTCGGAGCCGTGGCGAGTTCCCGACGCCGAGGAACTCCCGGACCTGCGCACCCAGTTCGCCACCGGACCCAACCACACCCTCGCCGACGGCACCGAGGTGTTCTGGCCGTACAAACGCGACCCGCACACCCTCGCCCGCCCCTGGGCGATCCCCGGCACCCCCGGCCTCGAACACCGTATCGGCGGGATCGAGAAGCAGGACGGCACCGGCAACATCTCGTACGACCCGGCCAACCACGACCTCATGGTCCGCACCCGCCAGGCCAAGATCGACGGCATCCAGGTCCCCGACCTCGAAGTCGACGACCCGGACAAGGCGAGCACGCTGGTGCTCGGCTGGGGCTCCACGTACGGACCCATCACCGCCGCCGTGCGTCGGCTGCGCGCCCAGGGACAGCCCATCGCCCAGGCCCATCTGCGCCACCTCAACCCCTTCCCGGGGAATCTCGGCGAGGTGCTGAAGCGTTATTCCAAGGTGGTGGTTCCGGAGATGAACCTCGGCCAGCTGGCCACGCTCATCCGCGCGAAGTACCTGGTGGACGCGCAGTCGTACAACCAGGTCAACGGAATGCCGTTCAAGGCCGAGCAGCTCGCGACGGCCCTCAAGGAGGCCATCCATGTCTGAGGCGCTGAAGCTGGTCCCCAAGGCCGAGGCCAAGCAGTCGATGAAGGACTTCAAGTCGGACCAGGAAGTCCGCTGGTGCCCCGGCTGCGGTGACTACGCCGTCCTCGCCGCCGTCCAGGGCTTCATGCCCGAACTCGGCCTGGCCAGGGAAAACATCGTCTTCGTCTCCGGCATCGGCTGCTCCAGCCGCTTCCCGTACTACATGAACACCTACGGGATGCACTCCATCCACGGCCGCGCCCCGGCCATCGCCACCGGTCTCGCCACCAGCCGCACCGACCTCTCCGTCTGGGTCGTCACCGGCGACGGCGACGCGCTCTCCATCGGCGGCAACCACCTCATCCACGCGCTGCGCCGCAACGTCAACCTGAAGATCCTGTTGTTCAACAACCGGATCTACGGGCTCACCAAGGGCCAGTACTCGCCGACCAGCGAGGTCGGCAAGATCACGAAGTCGACGCCGATGGGCTCCCTCGACGCGCCCTTCAACCCGGTCTCCCTCGCGATCGGGGCCGAGGCGTCGTTCGTCGCCCGCACCATCGACTCCGACCGCAAGCACCTCACCGACGTACTGCGCCAGGCCGCCGACCACCCCGGCACCGCGCTCGTCGAGATCTACCAGAACTGCAACATCTTCAACGACGGCGCCTTCGACACCCTCAAGGACCACGAGCAGGCCCAAGAGGCCGTCATCCGCCTGGAGCACGGGGAGCCGATCCGCTTCGGGACCGACCAGCACAAGGGTGTCGTACGCGATCAGGCCACCGGGGATCTGCGGGTTGTCGAGGTCACGGCGGACAACGAGGCCGACATCCTCGTCCACGACGCCCACAACCCCTCCCCCACCACCGCGTTCGCCCTCTCCCGCCTCGCGGACCCCGACACCCTGCACCACACCCCCATCGGCGTCCTCCGCAGCGTCCAACGGCCCGTCTACGACACCCAGATGGCCGACCAGCTCGACACCGCCATCGAGCAGCGCGGCAAGGGCGACCTCACCAACCTCCTCACCGGCAACGACACCTGGACCGTCATCGGGTGACGAACAAAGCGGGGGCAACCGGCTGAATCAGTACGGGTGCCCGGCCGGGGAGTCTGCGTGGTCCCCCGGCCGGGCACCCGTACTCATATGACCATGGACCGTCTCGCGTACCGCGT
This sequence comes from Streptomyces sp. CBMA152, assembly GCF_014596475.1. Taxonomy (GTDB): domain Bacteria; phylum Actinomycetota; class Actinomycetes; order Streptomycetales; family Streptomycetaceae; genus Streptomyces. Next base: position 616,624 of record NZ_MECJ01000028.1, read on the forward strand.
CAAACGGCGGCTGCTCGGCAAGCCGCTCACCACCGAGCGCATCAGCGACGAGAAGCTGGACAACCGCACGGCGCTCGGGGTGCTCGCCTCCGACTGCATCAGCTCGTCGGCGTACGGCTCCGAGGAGATGCTGCGGGTGCTGGTGCCGGTCGTCGGGGCGGCGGCGTTCAGTCTGCTGATGCCCGTGACCGGCGCGATCCTGTTCGTCCTCGTCCTTCTGACGCTCTGTTACAGCGACGTCGTCACGATCTACACCCGGGCCGGCGGCTCGTACGTCGTCGCCCGGGAGAACTTCGGGCCGGACATCGCGCAGATCGCGGCCGTGGCGCTGCTCGTCGACTACATCGTGACGGTCGCGGTCCAGGTGTCGGCCGGGACCAACGCGATCATCTCGCTGGCCCATCTCCTCGGCGGCCAGTGGACCGGCATGGACCACCTCCAACTCCCCATCTCCGCCGGGGTGATCCTCTTCCTGGCGTACGGGAACCTGCGCGGGGTGCGGGAGGCGGGGCGGCTCTTCGCGCTGCCCGCCTACCTGTTCATCACGGCGGTCGCGCTGGTACTGATCGCCTCGGCCGCGCGCGGGCTCACGAGCGGGCTGCCGCGCGCCGATCTGCACGCCCCCGGCGCGATTCCGGTCGGGAGCGCGGGCAGTGGCTGGCTGTACGGGGCCTCGCTGTTCATGGTGCTGCGGGCGTTCGCCAACGGCGGGTCGTCGCTGACCGGGCTCGAAGCGATCTCCAACGGGATCTCGGCATTCCGCGAGCCGCAGGGCCGCAACGCGCGCCGCACGCTGATCGCGATGAGCTGCGTACTGGGCATTCTGGTGCTCGGCGTGTCGACGCTGGCCCACTACACGCACGCGGTGCCGTACGTCGACGGCACCCCGACCGTCATCGCGCAGGAGGCCCACTTCGCCTTCGGGGGCGGGGTGCTGGGGACGGCCGGGCTGGTCTTCGTCCAGCTCGCGACCGCGCTGATCCTCTACACCGGCGCCAACACCCCGTTCACCGGCTTCCCCTACCTCGCGAGCTTCGTGGCCGAGGACCGGTTCCTGCCACGGCAGTTGACCCGGCGCGGGCACCGGCTGGCGTTCTCCAACGGGATCATCGCGCTGACCGTCGTCTCGATAGCGCTGCTGCTCGTCACGCGTGCCAATGTCGACAAGCTGGTGGCGCTGTACGCGATCGGGGTGTTCACCGCCTTCACCATGGCCGGGGCCGGGCTCACCGCGTACCACCTGCGGCGACGCGAGCGCAGGCGGCGGCTGAAGGTCGCCGTCAACGTGGCGGCGGCCGTGGTCTCGGCGGCCGTCGTGCTGATCTTCGCGGTCACCAAGTTCACCGAGGGCGCCTGGCTGGTGGTCGTGGTGTTCCCGCTCGGGGTGTGGGCGCTGACGCGGATCAACCGCGAGTACCGGCGCGAGGCCGCGGCCCTGAACACCCTCCAGGCCCCGGGCGCCGATCTGCCGCACGGCCGCCGCCATCTGGTCCTCGTCCTGGTCGAGACGATGGACCTGGCCGCCCTCAAGGCCCTGCGGTACGCGCATGAGCTGCGGCCCGACGAGCTCCGGGCGGTCCACTTCGCGATCGACGAGGCGCATGCGCGGCGCCTCGCCGCGCAGTGGGAGGACACGGCGGCGACCTCGGTGCCGCTGGAGCTGGTGGAGTGCCCGGACCGGCGGCTGCGGCACGCGATGGTGGAGCTCGCGGCCCGGACGACCGAGGACGACCGGACGTGGCTCACGGTCCTGGTCCCGCACCGCACGTACACCGGTTTCCTCGGCAGGCTGCTGCACCGGGGCACGGGCGAGGCGATGGCCAAGGCCCTGGAGCATCTGCCGTCGGTCGCGGTGACGGTGCTGCCGTTCGACGTCTCGCGGGCGCTGCGGTCGCTGGAGGCGGGGCGGGAGCCTCAGCCGGAGTAGGGGTGTAGGCGTGCAGGCGTTACGCGGACTTCGACCCGCGGGCCGTGTCGTACGCGGCGCGGGCCTCCTGCACCTGCTCCATCCGCACCCCGGTCCACTCGGCCAGGGCCCCTACGCGCTCGGCGGCCTCGCGGCCCAGCGGGGTCAGCGAGTAGTCGACGCGCGGCGGGATGACCGGCTTGGCGTCACGGTCCACGAAACCGTCGCGCTCCAGCGTCTGCAGGGTCTGGGCCAGCATCTTCTCGCTGACCCGGCCGACGTGCCGGCGCAGCTCGCTGAACCGGAACGACCGCTCCGTCAGCGCGAGCAGGACGAGGACGCCCCAGCGGCTGGTGACGTGCTCCAGGACGAGCCGGTGCGGACACATGGCCTCGCGGAGGTCCTCGGCGGGCCGGGCATGGGGCGGGGTACTTACTGCCATACCAGTACCTTACTTCAAAGTGTGTACTTACGAAAGGTTAGCGCTAGCCGTACGGTGAGTGTCACGGGTTCCGCACGGGGACCTCGGGTTCCGCGCAGGAACCCAGAGCCAAGGAGTCAGCAGCCATGAGCATCGTCGTCACCGGAGCCACCGGATCCCTCGGCCGTCTCGTCATCGACGAGCTGCTCACCGCGGGCGTTCCGGCGGACTCGATAGCCGCCGTCGTACGGAACAAGGAGAAGGCCGCCGAGATCGCCGCGCGCGGAGTGGAGCTGCGGATCGCGGACTACAGCGCGCCCGAGACGCTGGCCGGGGCCTTCCACGCCGGTGACCGGGTGCTGCTGATCTCGGGCAGCGAGGTCGGGCAGCGCGTGGCGCAGCACACCGCCGTCATCGAGGCCGCGAAGGCCGCCGGGGTCGCACAGCTCGCGTACACCGGAATCCTGGGCGGGCCCGCCGCCGACTTCACGCTCGCGGACGAGCACCGGGCCACCGAGCAGCTGATCCTCGACTCGGGCCTGCCGTACACGTTCCTGCGCAACGGCTGGTACACCGAGAACTACACGGCCAACCTCGCGCCGGTCCTGGCGCACGGGGCCGTCGTCTCCAACGCGGGCGAGGGCCGCGTGGCCTCGGCCGCCCGCGCCGACTACGCCGCCGCCGCTGCCGCCGTCCTGACCGGCGAGGGCCACCTGGGCAAGGCGTACGAGCTGAGCGGCGACGTGGCGTGGTCGTTCGCGGAGTACGCGGCGGAGGTCGCGCGGGCGACCGGCAAGGAGATCGCGTACCAGGCCGTGGCGCCCGAGGTGCACCTCGGCATCCTCACCGGCGCGGGCGTCCCGGCCCCGTTCGCCGAGATCCTGGTCGACGTGGACCTGGCGATCGAGCGCGGCCGCCTCGCGGCCACGTCCGGCGACCTGGCCCGGCTGATCGGCCGCCCGACGACCCCGATCGCGACGACGATCGCGACGGCCGTCTGAGGTTCTGAGCGGACGCGGGACACGGGGCGGGCGACCGGTAATCGGAACCGGCCCCCCGATAAACGGAACCGGTCCGGCCGTCAGGACCGTTTTCGGATATAGGGCATGACAGAAATGGCCCGCTGGCGCTACCTTCAACAAGGTTGACGCGCGCGCAGGGAGGGCCAGTGGCCGAGGAACCGAAAACCGCCGCCGGGGCCGGTGTTACCGGTGACACCGGTGCCGCCGGTGAGCAGCGGGCAGGACTGCTGTACGGGATCGGCGCCTACGGGATGTGGGGGCTGGTCCCGCTCTTCTGGCCGCTCCTGAAGCCCGCCGGCGCGATCGAGATCCTGGCCCATCGCATGGTGTGGTCGCTGGCGTTCGTCGTCGTCGCGCTGCTCGCGCTGCGCCGCTGGGCGTGGATCGGCGAGCTCGTACGCCAGCCGCGCCGCCTCGCCCTGATCGGCCTCGCGGCCGCGGTGATCACCGTCAACTGGGGCGTCTACATCTGGTCGGTGAACTCCGGCCACGTCGTCGAGGCGTCGCTGGGCTACTTCATCAACCCGCTGGTCACCATCGCGATGGGCGTGCTCCTGCTGAAGGAGCGGCTGCGGCCGGTGCAGTGGGCGGCGGTGGCGATCGGCGCGGGCGCGGTCGTCGTCCTTGCCGTGGGGGCCGGGCGGCCGCCGTGGATCTCGCTGACGCTGGCGCTGTCGTTCGCCACGTACGGGCTGGTGAAGAAGAAGGTCAACCTCGGCGGGCTCGAATCGCTGGCGGCCGAGACCGCGATGCAGTTCCTGCCGGCGCTCGGGTATCTCGTGTGGCTCGGGGCGTCCGGGAACGCGACGTTCGGGTCCGAGGGCGCGGGGCACTCGGCGCTGCTCGCGGCGACGGGTGTCGTCACGGCGGCGCCGCTGGTGTGCTTCGGCGCGGCCGCGATCCGGGTGCCGCTGTCGACGCTCGGCCTGCTCCAGTACCTGGCGCCGGTGTTCCAGTTCGGCCTGGGCATCCTGTACTTCCACGAGGCGATGCCGCCGGAGCGCTGGGCCGGCTTCTCCCTGGTCTGGCTCGCCCTCACCCTCCTGACCTGGGACGCGCTGCGCACGGCGCACCGGGGGCGGGTGGCGCTGGCGGCGGCGACGGAGTCCGCGGCGGCGGTTCGTCCGGACGCGACGCCGACCCGCGAACCGGCGGCTTAGCCCCCACCCCGCCCCTTCCCTGAACCCTCCGGGGGTGGGTGGGGGTTGAGGTGGTTTTCCCGGGGCTAAGCCCCCCGGACCCCCGGGCGGGGCCTGCGGCCCCTGCACCCCGCTGGGGTGGGTGGGTACGCGGGGTTGCGCCCCTGCGCCCCGCTTCGGGTGCGGATCGTGCTGGGTTGCTCGCGCCCACGCGGCGGAGCCGCAAATCGACACAGCCCCGCGCCCCTTGATGGGCCCTGCGGGCCCCCCTAGGGGCGCGGGGAACTGCGCGACAAGCCCCCACCGGCGGTCAGCCGACGAACTCGGCCGCTCGCCCAGAGCTTTCGGGAAGGGGCGGGGTGGGGGACGAACCCCGCAGCCCCCACGCCGTGAGCACCGCCCCCAACACCACCATCCCCACCGGCACCACCAGCGCCGCCCGAAACGCCTCCAGGCGGTCGTGGCCGGACGACACCGCCCCGTACACCGCCGTCACCGCCGAAATCCCCACCGCCGACCCGAACTGTGTCGACGTGTGGAGCAGGCCGCCGGCCAACCCCTGCTCCGACTCCGCGACCCCCGACGTCGCCGCGATCGCCAACGGCCCGTACGCGAGCGCGAACGCCACCCCCGTCAGCACCAGCGTCGGCAGCATCGCCACGTACGACCAGTCGTCGCCGACCGGCACGAACAGCCCGTACGACACGATCGCCAGCAGGAATCCGCCCAGGATCACCCGCGCGTTGCCGAACCGGTTCACCAGCCGGGGCGTGAGCGTTGGCGCAAGCACCGCGTCGCACCCCATCACCACCAGCGCGAGCGCCGTCCGCATCGACGACCAGCCGCGCAGCTCCTGCAGGTACAGCGTGGCGATGAACTGGAAGCCGAAGAACGAGCCGACGAAGAGCAGGGCGCCCGCATCCGCCCGTACCGTCGCGGCGTTGCGCAGGATGCCGAGCCGGACCAGCGGGGCCGGGGCGCGGCGTTCGACCGCGACGAACACCCCCGCGAGCAGCAGCCCCGCCGCGAACGACCCGGCCGTCAGCCACCACCCCGCCGCGCCGTGCTCCAGGCGCACGATCCCGTAGGCGAGGAGCACCATCGTCCCGGCCGCCGCACCCGCCCCCGCCACGTCGAAGCTCCCGCTGCGCGACGGGCGCGCCTCGGCCGGGACCAGCCGTACCGCCGCCGCGAGCAGCGCCCCGGCGAGCAGCACCGGCGCGAAGAACACCCACCGCCAGCCGAATCCGGTGAGCAGCCCGCCGATGACCAGCCCCAGCGAGAAGCCCCCGGCGGCGGTCCCCGCGAAGACCAGCAGCGCCCGGTTGCGCTCGGGGCCCTCCTCGTACGAGGTCGTGATGATCGACATCGCGGCGGGCGTCATGAAAGCCGCCGACACCCCGGTCACCAGGCGCGCGGCGATCAGCATCCATCCGGTGGTGGCGAATCCGCCGAGGCCGGAGAAGAGCAGGAAGACCGTGAGCGCGCCCAGGAACATCCGGCGCCGCCCGAGCAGATCGGCAGCGCGCCCGCCGAGCAGGGTGAAGCCCGCGTAGCCGAGCACGTACGCGCTCATCACCCACGCCGCCTCGGACGTCGAAAGCCCCAGATCGGACCGGATGGTCGGCACCGCCACCGCGAACATCGCGACGTCGATGCCCTCCAGAAAGATCGTGCCGCAGAGGACCAGCAGCAGCACCCGGGCGCGTACGGGCATGACGACTCCCATCAAGGAGGTACGGGAAGGGGGCGGTTACCGGAACGGTGGTCAGTTCCCTCTTGTAACCAAGGACAGCCTGCGGCACGATAACGGCCCATGGAAGAAGGCACTTTGAGGTCACCCGGGCACTGCGAAGTAACCGACCCGGCCGCCCCGGACGCCCAGGGCGACACCGATCCCTTCCAGTGGGACACCCGCGAGGGATGCGAGGTGCGGCAGATCCTGGACCGCGTGGCCGACAAGTGGTCACTGCTGGTCATCGCCCTGCTCGACCGCCGCGTGCTGCGCTTCACCGAGCTGCGCCGGGAGATCGACGGCATCAGTCAGCGCATGCTGACCGTCACGCTGCGCCAGTTGGAGCGCGACGGCCTGGTCAGCCGCACGGTCCACCCGGTGGTGCCGCCCCGCGTCGAGTACGCCCTGACGCCGCTCGGCCAGACCCTGCACCACACCATCCGCTCGCTGGTCACCTGGACCGAGGAGCATCAGAGCGAGATCGCGGCCGCTCGCGCGTCGTACGACGCGTACAACGCCCCGTAACGTCGTCGAGTTCCGGCCAGCGGCCTCGGCATTCTCCCCAGTCGGCGTCCGGTCCGCGAACTCCCGTGTCCGGAATCCATTCTTGACGGTGGGTCAGATACTCCTTGAACATCGGGCTCGCGCTTCCGTCCCATCTCCTACGGAACACGGAGCCCCCCATGCGCACGAAACACAGCAGGCACGCCCTCACCACGGGCGCGGCCTTCGCCGCCGCGATGACGCTCGGCCTCGCCGCACCCACGGTCCAGGCGGCCCCACCCGCCGCATCGACCACGTCCGCCACGCCGATCGCCGCGACCGCCCCCGACATCCCCGTCGCCAACGTCAAGGCGCACCTCGCACAGTTCCAGCAGATAGCCGACGCCAACGGCGGAAACCGCGCCCACGGCCACGCCGGCTACAAGGCCTCGCTCGACTATGTGAAGGGCAAGCTGGACGCGGCCGGATTCACCACCTCCGTCCAGCAGTTCACCTCCTCCGGCGCCACCGGCTACAACCTGATCGCCGACTGGCCGGGCGGCGACACCAGCAGGACCGTGATGGCCGGCGCCCACCTCGACTCGGTCGACGAGGGGCCCGGCGTCAACGACGACGGCTCCGGCTCGGCCGGGATCCTGGAGACCGCGCTCGCCGTCTCCCGCGCCCAGCTCAAGCCCGCGAAGCATCTGCGGTTCGGCTGGTTCGGCGCCGAGGAACTGGGGCTGGTCGGTTCGAAGTACTACGTCGACAGCCTCTCCTCCACCGAGCGGGCCAAGATCTCCGGCTATCTCAACTTCGACATGATCGGCTCACCGAACCCGGGCTACTTCGTCTACGACGACGACCCGGCCCTGGAGAAGGTCTTCAAGGACTACTTCGCCAAGCTCTCCCTGCCCACCGAAGTGGAGACCGAGGGCGACGGCCGCTCCGACCACGCCCCGTTCAAGAACGCCGGGATACCCGTCGGCGGCCTCTTCTCCGGCGCCGACTACATCAAGACCCCGGCCCAGGCCCAGAAGTGGGGCGGCACGGCGGGCAAGGCGTTCGACGCCTGCTATCACCAGTCGTGCGACACCAGCGCGAACATCGACGACACGGCACTCGGCCACCACACCGACGCCATCGCCTACGCACTCTGGCAGCTGGCGTCATGAGGCGGCTCCGGGACTCCGAGGCGGTTCCGGGGGACTGACCCCCCTCAGCCCTCCTCCCGCAAAAAGCATGCGCGTGCATATACTGCACGCGCATGCTTTCGCGTGCCCACGCTTTGTGTACGGAGGGGACCATGGCCCGCAACTTCCTTTTCCTGCTCGGCAGTACGCGTCCCGGTGGCAACACCGAGGCGCTGGCCCGGCTCGCCGCCGAGCAGTTGCCGGCCGGTGCCGGGCAGCGCTGGCTGGATCTCTCGGCGCTGCGGCTGCCCGAGTTCGTCGACCGGCGCCACGACGGCGAGGGGCACTACGCCGAGCCGACCGGCGACGCCGCCACGCTGCTCGACGCGACCCTGGAGGCGACCGACCTCGTCATCGCCTCGCCCCTGTACTGGTACAGCGTGTCCACCCCGGTCAAGCACTACCTCGACCACTGGTCGGGGTGGATGCGGGTGCCGGGTCTGGAGTTCAGGCCGCGGATGGCCGGGCGGACCCTGTGGGGCGTCACCGCGCTGGCCACCGCCGACCCGTCGGTGGCGGACCCGCTGGTCGGGACCCTGCGCCACACCGCCGCGTACATGGGCATGAACTTCGGCGGTGTCCTGCTCGGCCGCGCCAACCGCCCCGGCACCATCGGGGAGGACGGCGAGGCGACGACCCTCGCCAAGACCTTCTTCAGCCCCGAGCCGGTGCCCGCAGCGCGCGCATGACATGCGCCACGAGCTCCACGAGCCGCTCCTCGTCGTGGAACGGCCGCTTCAGGGCGTGCCGGTAGTACAGCGGGCCGTACAGCATCTCCACGGCCAGCTCCAGATCCGCGTCCGGCGGCAGCTGCCCCTGGCGCCGGGCCGCGTCCAGCCGCTGATGGACCAGGGCGACGCGCGGGGCCACCAGCTCCTCGTTGACCGCCCTGGCCAGCGCCTCCTCGTGCAGCAGCTCGGAGAGGATCCCGGTGTACGCGGGGCCGATCACCGGCGAGGTGAAGAGCCGCATCACGCTGGTGACATGGGTGACCATGTCCGCGTCGATGTTCCCGGTGTCCGGCAGCGGCGAGGCACTGACCACCTCCTCGATCACCGCCTCCAGGAGCACCGCGCCCTTGGTCGACCACCAGCGGTAGATCGTCTTCTTGCTCACACCCGCGTGCGCCGCGACACCCTCGATGGTGACTTTGCCGTATCCGTTTTCCGCGCACAGTTCGAGGGCTGCGGAGAGGATCGCGCGGCGCGATCTCTCGCTCCGGCGCCGGGGGTTGGGGGCTGGACGCGGCGAGTCGGTCACGTGCCGAGTCTACGAGGACGACCCGAAGCGTATTGACAGCGGAATGGTCTGATCCAACAATGTGCCGAGGAAACGGTACGTGTCGTGTCGAGCCGCCACGGGGGTCGGCTCGCACGACCGTTCCGTTGCCCGCCTCCGTTGTCCGGTTCCGTAGCCCGGCCGCACCCGGAAGTCGCCACCGGGTCAGGCCACCGTCACGCCGTGATGTCCTTGGCCGTGAAGCGCGCCCACGCCGCCGATCCGAAGACCGCCACGTACAGCGCCTGAAGCTCCAGGTTCTTCACCAGCTCGTCCCAGTAGACCGGCACCCGCAGCAGGTCCGCGAAGGACAGCCAGTAGTGCGGGAACAGATACGGGTGTATCGCGTGCAGCTGGGGTATCTGGTCCAGGATCTGCACGGTGATCAGCAGGCCCACGGTCGCCGCCATCGCCGCGATGCCGCTGCCGGTGAGCGTGGAGATGAACAGGCCGAGCGCGGCCACACCGGTCAGCGACAGGGCCACCACCCCGGCGATCGCCAGTGAGCGCACCAAACCGTCCGCGAACGATATCTGTGTGCCGGAGATCGTCGTGACCTCGCCGAGCGGGAAGAGCAGCGCGCCCACCGCCAGCGCGGACGCGGCCACGACCAGCGTCGCGAGCAGGCAGAACGCCAGCGTCGAGGCGTACTTGGCGAGCAGCAGCCGGGTCCGGCCCGCCGGGGCGACCAGCAGATAGCGCAGGGTACCCGCGTTGGCCTCGCCCGCTACCGAGTCGCCCGCGACCACGCCGATCGCCATCGGCAGGAAGACCGGGAGGGTCGCGGCGAGCCCGGCGAAGACGAGGAAGAGCCCGTTGTTGGTGACCTGCGAGATGAACGCGGGACCGTCGCCTCCGCTGGGGCCCGCCGTTCCGCCGTTCCGGGTCTCGATCTTGACGGCCACGCCGATGAGGATGGGGACGGCCGCCAGCACGCCGAGCAGCGCGAGCGTGCGCCACCGCCGCACCACGGTGACCAGCTCGGACCAGAACAGTCCGAGCGCCCACAGGGGGCTGGGGCGCGGCAACGCGAGCGCCGCCGACGCCACACCCTCACCCCGGTCCGGGGCATGGTTCGTGGCATCGGACGCGGTGGGCGTGGGGGCGGGTGGCGCCGCCGCATCACCGGGCGCCTTCGGGACGTCCGGCTCCCCCGCGACACCGGCCGCCTCCGCGGCTCCCGTCGCCTCCGTCTCAGCCCGCGACATCGAACCCCTCCCCCGTCAGCGCGACGAACGCGTCCTCCAGCGAGGCCCGTTCGACCCCGAAGGCCCTCACCCGTACGCCGGCGTGCACCAGCGCCGCGTTCAGCTCCGCCAACTCCACGTCGTCCGGCGGGACTTCGCCGGTCACCCGGTCGCCGTCCACGGTCACGTCCGCGATGCCGCGCTCCTTGAGGAGCCGGGCCGCGTCGGCCGGGTCCGGTGTGGTGACGGCGAGGCGTCCCCGGTTGCCCGCCGAGAGCTCGGAGACCTCGCCCTGGACGACCAGGCGGCCCTGGGTCATCACCGCCGCGTGCGTACAGACCTGCTCGATCTCGTCGAGGAGGTGCGAGGAGAGGAAGACCGTGGTGCCGTCGGCGGCCAGCTCCCGCACCAGGGAGCGGATCTCCCGCATGCCCTGCGGGTCGAGACCGTTGGTCGGCTCGTCCAGGACCAGCAGCTTGCGGGGCTGGAGCAGCGCGGCCGCGAGCCCGAGCCGCTGCTTCATGCCCAGGGAGTACGCCCGCGCCTTCTTGCCGGACGCGGCGGCGAGCCCGACCCGCTCCAGCGCGTGGGCGACCCGGCGCGCGCGGGTGCGGGGGTCGGCCGTCGGATCGGCCGAGTCGTACCGTACGAGGTTGTCGCGGCCGGAGAGGAAGCCGTACAGCGCGGGACCCTCGATCAGGGCGCCCACCTGCGGCAGGACCGTCCGCCCCGCGCGGGGCATGGGGCTGCCGAGGACCCTCGCGGTGCCGGAGGTCGGCTCGATGAGGCCCATCAGCATGCGGATGGTCGTCGTCTTGCCCGAGCCGTTGGGGCCCAGGAAGCCGAAGACGCTGCCGCCGGGGACCGTGAGATCCAGGCTGTCCACGGCGAGTTGGCCACCGCGGTATCGCTTGCTGAGTCCGTGCGTCTCGATCACCGATGCTGAGTTCCCCACCCCGCCCCTTCCCGTAACCGGTGCTCCGCCCCAGACCCCCTCGACTGATCGCCGCCGGCGGAGGCACTGGGAGTTCAGGGGGGTTGCGAGGGGGGACCCAAGTCCCCCCTCCCGCCCACTACTTCGCGGCGTTCGCCGCGTTCACCAGCGCGTCCTTGGTGACCGCGCCCACGTAGACCTTGCCGTCGTCCGTCACCAGCGCGTTGATCAGGCGGGTCTTGTAGACCGTGCCCGAGCCGAACTTGCCCGTGACCTTGTCGCCCAGGGAGTTGAGGAACTTCTGGGCCTCCGGCGAGCCACCGCCCTTGCCGCCCTTGTCGGAGTGCGCGGACGGGATGCCCTTACCTCCTGGAACGTCGAGGCGGGCGATGGAGTTCCAGCCCTTCCCGATGACGTTCAGGCCCTTGAACTCCTTGCCCTGGCCCTTGCCCTGGGGGGCCTTGCCCGCGTGCGCCTTGCCGTCGTCCTGCGTCACCTTCGCGCCCTTGGGCGGCGTGAAGTCGAAGGTCGACGCCGAGGGCTTGGCGAAGTCGACCTTGCTGAAGCCCGCGTCGATCACGGCCTTGCCGCCGCCCGCCGGGGCGAGCGTGAACTTCAGCGGCACACCGTTCTTCGCGTCCACCGCGATCCGGATCGCGCCGATGGTCGAGCCGGACTGCTTCGGCTTGATCACCAGCTGGTACGCGTCCCGGCCCGCCACGTGCACCGTGCCGTCGACCGTCACCGACGTGGTGGGGTCGACTGCCTTGAGGGCCTGCTCGGCCATCGCCTTGGGCGTGGTCGGCATCGACTCCGGAGCCTTGCCCGGGTGGCCCTTCTCGACGCCGCCGCGGAACTCCTTCTTGCCGTCGGCCGCGCGCTTCGAGTGGTACACCTGGTTCGACGCGCTGTCGTACGCCCACACGTCGGTGCCGCTGTGGATGACGCTGTACTCCGACGCCTTGTCGAGCACCGACAGCTTCTGCTTGTCCTGGCCGTCGGTCGCGACCCGCAGGGTGTGCGAGCCCGAGGCCAGTTCCATCAGCTTGCTGTCGGGCGAGGCCGACGAGCCGCCGCCCGGGCCGCCCTTGGGGGCGAAGGAGCCCGCCAGGCCGCCGAAGGACGGGAGTCCCAGGTCCGTGTTGATCTTCACCGTGCCGGAGAGCTGCTGGGCGTCCGACGCGGCGATCTTCTCGATGAGCTGCTGTGCGCTGATCTTCGGCAGATCGGGGTCACCTGAAGCCGCGAGCGCCGGGACCAGCCCGATCGTCGCGGCCGCCACCCCCGCCACCCCGACCGGGACCAGATAGCGCGCTGCCTTGCGGCGGCCCGCGACGAGGTCCCCGGCCTCCTCGGTGGTGTGTGCGCTGTCGTTCGGTGCCATGTGTGCCTTACCTCCGTGGTCGGCGGCGTCCGTCCGTAGTGCTGCGCTCTGTCCACTCCGCGCCGCCATTCTCACCCGAATTGGTCAGGAGTGGTGTTTCCCATCTGACCAAATCGGCCGTGTGAACGCGTCAGCCCCCGGGAGCAACCTCGTGTACCTCTCTGGGATGACACAGGCACGCGACACCGCCCCCGCCCAGTAGGGGTAGGGCGTCGCGTACCTGTCAGAAGCGCCAAAGACGTTGAGGTCAGCGGGCGATGAAGACGTAGTCCGCCCGATACGGAACCCCGACGACCGCACCCGTCGAGCAGGCGCCCGCCGGTGCGACACCACCGGCCGTGTTGAGCCGGAGGATCTCGTCCGTACGCGCCAACAGGCCGTGGCGCGCGCCCGATTGCGTCGCTTGGAGGTCCAACTCGGGGATGTTTCCGTCCCCGTTGGGGGACTTGATGAGCACCTTGCCGGTGACGGCGCTGGGGTCGGGGGCGATCCACTGCGGTGTACCGGAGTTGGGGGCGGTGAAGGTGTGCCGGATGCCGCCGCCGAGCACGGCCGCGACATCGCGCTGGGCGAACGCCGTCGTACCGTCCGCGCCCTTCTTGCACTCGTACACCTGGCGGCCCTGCACCACGGACGCCTGGAAGACCCCGCCGTCGACCGCCTTGGAGAGGTCGTACGGCTCGACCTTGTGCAGCTGGCCCCGGACCGCGCCGCCGGGGAACTCGGCGGTGTGGAGATTGGCGTAGAACCCACTGGGATCGCTCTTCAGAGAGGCGAGCAGCGCCGTGTCCTTGACGGTGACGGAGCCTGCGGCCCGCTGCCAGCCGCCGCCACCCGTGACGCTCCCCAACTGGTCGCTGAAGTCGACTTTCACAGCGCCGTTGACCCCGCGTACGCCCTGGTGGATGTGGAGCATGGTCGGCTTGCCAGTGCCGCGCCACTTCACCGCGAACGTGACGGTGTCGCCCTGGACGCGGACGAACTCGAGGGCGACGCCGTCCGGGTCGCCGACCGCCGGTTTGCCCGCCACGGGCACCTCGTTGGCGCTGCGCAGACTGGCCACGAAGTAGGTGGCGCCCTCCTTGGTGTTGCCGCTGCTCTGTACGACCGCGGATCCCGCACCCTCGCGCGCGTGGTCGTTGCCGCCGCCCCCTCCGGCGGCGAATGCCGGGATGATCGCGAAGGCGATTCCGGCGGCGGCCGCCACAGCGGTGGCGCCGACAAGGATGCTCTTGCGATTCCGTTTCATTATCGTTTCCCCCTGTATGCAGATGTTCGTTGACTTCTGCACTGCCTTCGACTGATGCGTAGGCTTCCGGGCAGGGGTACGGCATCGATCTCAGTCTGGACTCATTCCAACAGTGTGATCTGGGTCACATAACTGTCAGTAGAAGTGTTCGAGTGGCACTTGGCCGGAATCCGTACACCTGAGTGAGAGCAACCGGCACCACCAAAGGGGATCGCCATGCTCACCGTCCATCGCATCGCCCTAGGCGCGGCAGCGGGGACCGCCGTCCTCGCGCTCGCCGCCACGGGATGCGGCAGCAGCAACAGCAGCAAGACCGAAAAGCCGTCGACAGGCACCACGGCCCCGGCGACCCCGGCCGGCTCCACCCTCAGCGCCACCAAGGTCGACAAGGTCGGCACGGTGGTCACCGACAGCAAGGGGTACGTCCTCTACCGCTTCGACATGGACACCGCGAAGCCGTCCCACTCGGCCTGCCTGGCCGCCTGCGCCGCGATCTGGCCACCGGCCCCGGCGCCCGCCACCGACAAGCTGAGCGTCAAGGGCATCGACAAGGCCCTGGTCGGCACGCTCACCCGGCCCGACGGCAGCAAGCAGCTGACGCTCGCCGGCTGGCCGGTCTACCGGTACTCCAAGGACGACCAGCCTCGGGAGGCGTACGGGCAGGGTGCGGGTGGTACGTGGTTCGCCATCACCCCGACCGGCGCGAAGGCGACCGCCGACACCGGTGGCGGCACCACGTCCGGCGGTACGAACTCCACCCCGTCGAGCGGCTCGGGCTACTGAAGCGACACAGCCCCGCGCCCCTTTAGGGGCGCGGGCCCCTAACCCGCCCGGTGCACCACCGCGTCGCACAGCTCCTCCAGAGCCGACTTCGCGTAGCCCTCGGGGAGCGGGGCGAGGGTCGCGCGGGCCTCTTCGGCGTAGCGGACGGTGTCGCGGCGGGCCTGCTCCAGGGCCGGGTGGACCCGCAGGCGGCGCAGGGCCTCCGCGTGCCGGGCGTCGTCCGTCAGGTCGCCGTCGAGCAGCGCGACGAGCTCCAGGTCCTCCGGGCGGCCGTGCTGGGCGGCCAGCGCCCGTACGTGCAGCACCGGCAGGGTCGGGATGCCCTCGCGCAGGTCCGTGCCGGGGGTCTTGCCGGACTCGTGCGAGTCGCTGGCGATGTCCAGGACGTCGTCGGCCAGCTGGAACGCGGTGCCGAGCCGTTCGCCGTACTGGGTGAGGATGTCGACGACCGTCTCGTCCGCGCCGGACATCATCGCGCCGAACCGGCCCGAGACGGCGACCAGCGAGCCGGTCTTGCCGGCGAGCACGTCGAGGTAGTGCTCGACCGGGTCGCGGCCGTCGCGCGGGCCCGCGGTCTCCAGGATCTGGCCGGTGACCAGCCGTTCGAACGCCTCGGCCTGGATCCGTACGGCCTCCGGGCCGAGGTCGGCCAGTATGTGCGAGGCGCGGGCGAACAGGAAGTCACCCGTGAGGACCGCGACGGAGTTGTCCCAGCGGACGTTGGCGCTGGCCACTCCGCGCCGCACCTCGGCCTCGTCCATCACGTCGTCGTGGTACAGCGTCGCCAGATGCGTCAGTTCGACCACCACCGCCGAGGGCACGACACCCGGCGCGTAGGGGTCGCCGAACTGCGCGGCGAGCATCACTAGCAGCGGCCGGAACCGTTTGCCGCCCGCACGCACGAGGTGCTGCGCGGCTTCCGTGATGAAGGGGACCTCGCTCTTGGTGGCATCGAGCAGGCCCGCCTCGACTGCCGCCAATCCGGTCTGGACATCGGCTTCAAGAGCCTGGTCCCGCACGCTCAGCCCGAACGGCCCGACGACGGTCACGAGGGGTACTCCTGTCTGCTGACGATCACACGGATTGTCGATGTGTCGCTGTCTTCACTCAAGTCAGCGTATCCGGTCGCTGTTCGATCACCGTGGGCGCCTTCCCGTCACCCCACGCGCACAGTCCGATGGACCCCGGTATGTTCGTGATCGGCTTATACGATCAGGAGTGGACCTTTTGTCCGAGACGACGACCGACACCGCGCCGGAACCGGGAGCCGAGCAGCCGCCGCCCGAAGACGACCATGCTTTCCTGGGCCACCCGAAGGGATTGCTCACCCTCTCCGGCCTGGAGGTGTGGGAACGTTTCTCCTTCCTCGGCATGCAGGCGATCCTGGTCCTCTACTTCGCCGACACGGTCGCGCACGGCGGCATGGGCATGGACGCCGCCACGGCCGCCTCGGTCTCGGCGGCGTACGGAACGCTCGTCTATCTGGTCTCGGTCGCGGGCGGCTGGCTCGCCGACCGCATCCTCGGCTCGTACCGCGCGGTCCTCTACGGCGGCGTCCTGATCGCCTGCGGCCACTACACGATGGCCGTCCCCACCCCGGCCGCGACCTGGGTCGGCCTCGGTCTCATCAGCGCGGGCACGGGGCTGCTCAAGCCCAATGTCGCCTCCATGGTCGGCAAGCTCTACCGCACCGACGACGAGCGCCGCGACGCCGGTTTCGCGCTCTACTACATGGGCATCAACATCGGCGCCTTCGCCGGCCCGCTGATCACCGGCTGGCTCGGCGACCACCAGGGCTGGCACTGGGGCTTCTCGGCGGCGGCGATCGGGATGACGTTCGGCCTCGTCCAGTACGTCGCCGGGCGGCGCCATCTGGCCGGGCGAAAGCACGCGGCCGAGTACGCGCTGCCGCCCGAGGGCATGCGTCGGGCCGTGCGCCTGATGGCGGGCGGGGCGGTCGTGGCCGGACTGCTCGCCACCGCGCTGTCGCTGGCCGGGTGGCTGACGATGGGCCGGTTCGTCGACGTGCTCACCGTCGTCTCCGTGATCGCGCCCGCCGTCTACTTCACGGTGATGTTCCGCAGCCCACGAGTGAACGCCGAGGAGCGCGCCCGGCTGCGGCCCTACCTCGTGCTCTTCGCGGCCTCGGTCGTCTTCAACTTCATCCTCTTCCAGGCGTACTCGACGATGATGCTGCTCGCGTCGTCCAACGCGCGCACCGAGATCCTCGGCTTCCACTTCCCGGCGAGCTGGTACGCCTCGGCGCTCGGCGCGTTCGAGGTGGCCCTCGCGCCGGTGGTCGCGACGGTCTGGTCCCGGCTCGGACCGCGTCAGCCGCACGCCTCCAACAAGATCGCCTTCGGTGTGGTCCTGGGCGGGCTCTCCTTTCTGCTGATGGTGGTGCCGACGGCCGGGCACGACTCCGACACGTACAAGATGGCGGCCTGGTGGATCGTGGGCTCCTATCTGCTGCTCGGGCTCGGTGATGTGCTGCTTGAGACCTCCGGCATGTCGGCGACCACCAAGCTCGCGCCCCGGGCGTTCGCCAGCCAGACGATGTCGCTCTGGTTCCTCTCCCTCGCACTCGCCAACGGCATCCAGGCACAGACCGTGAAGGTGTACGGAAAGGTCTCCAACGCGGCCTACTTCGGGGTCAACGGCGCGATCGCGGTGGCCGCCGGCCTCGCGGTGATCGCGTCCGCGCCCTGGCTCAGACGCACCATGCACCCCGTCCACTGACGTCCCCGCACCCCTTGACCGAGGTGTTCCGCCATGCAGATCCGCACCGAATTCCCGTACGAGACCCGGCGCGAGGACATCCGTATCCCGCTCGCGGACGGGACGCGGCTGTACGCGCGCGTCTGGCGGCCCGAGACGGACGAGCCCGTCCCGGCGCTGCTCGAATACCTGCCGTACCGGCTCACCGACTGGACCGCGCCGCGCGACTGGCAGCGCCATCCCTGGTACGCGGGGCACGGCTACGCGTCCGTACGCGTCGATGTGCGCGGGCACGGCAACAGCGAGGGCCTGCCGGGTGACGAGTACGACGCGCGGGAGCTGGCGGACGGCGTCGAGGTCGTCGAGTGGCTGGCCCAACAGCCATGGTGCGACGGCGGCGTGGGCATGTTCGGGATCTCCTGGGGCGGCTTCAACTCCCTTCAGATCGCGGCCCTCGCGCCCGAGCCGCTCAAGGCGGTCGTCACGGTCTGCTCATCGGACGACCGCTATGACAACGACGTGCACTACATGGGAAGTTCCGTCCTGGCGGTGGACATGCACGCATGGGCGGCGACGATGCTGGCCTTCACCGCGCGCCCGCCCGACCCGGCGTACGTGGGAGAGAAGTGGCGGGAGATGTGGCTGCGGCGCCTGGAGAGCGTCGAGCCGTACATCCACACCTGGCTGGCGCACCAGACCCGCGACGAGTACTGGAAGCACGGCAGCGTCTGCGAGGACTACGGGGCGATCGGCGCGGCGGTGCTCGCGGTGGGCGGCTGGCACGACCCGTACCGGGACACGGTCCTGCGCCTGGTGGAACATCTGCCTCCCGAGCGCGTACGCGGTCTGATCGGGCCCTGGTCGCACCAGTACCCGGACCGGGGGCTTCCGCCGGGACCTGCGATCGGCTTCCTCCAGGAGACGCTGCGCTGGTGGGACCACTGGCTCAAGGGCAAGGACACGGCAGTGATGGCCGAGCCGCTGCTGCGCTCCTGGATCAGCGAGTCGCACCGCCCCGCCACCGTCTACGACGAGCTGCCCGGCCGCTGGGTCGGCGACCCGGCGTGGCCGTCACCGCATGTCACACCCGTCTCGTACGCTTTTGGTGGCACCCCGGTACGGATCGACTCGCCGCAGCACACCGGCCTGGACGCGGGCCGCTTCTTCCCGTTCGGCAACGACGCCGATCTGCCGCCCGACCAGCGCGGCGAGGACGCCCACTCGGCGGCGTTCGACTTCGCGGTGCCGGACGACGGGCCGCCGCTGGAGATCCTCGGGCGCCCCGAGGTGACGCTGCGGCTGCGCATGGACGTCCCGTTCGGGCAGGCGATCGCCCGGCTCTCCGATGTGGCGCCGGACGGCTCGTCCACGCTGGTCACACGGGGCGCGCTCAACCTCTCCGCGCGCGAGGGACGCGACCGCGTGGACGCGTGGCCGCTGGGTGCCACCCAGGACGTGACGTTTCTGCTCAACGGCATCGGCCACTCCTTCCCGCCCGGCCACCGCATCCGCCTCGCCGTCTCCTCCGCGTACTGGCCATGGATCTGGCCGCAGGCGGACTCGGTCGGCTTCACCCTCGACCCGGTCGGCAGCTCGCTCCGACTCCCGCTGCGGGAGCGGACGTCGGACGCCCTCACCTTCGAGGCGCCGGAGCAGTCGGCGCCGCTGGGCGTGGTCTCGCCCGAACCGCTCGACGAGCCGCGCCCCGAACGCCTGGTGATCCGCGATGTGGCCAAGGGCGAGTGGCGCCTGGAGGTGGACCCGAGGTACGGCGGCACCCGGGTCTACCCCGACGGCCTCGAATTCACCGAGGAGGCCCTGGAGACGTACACGATCGAGGAGGGCGACCCGCAGTCCGCGCGGACCCGCTCCGACTGGACGATCCGACTCCACCGACCGGAGCTCGCCTGGGACGTCACCATCACCACACGCTCCGAAATCCGCTGCGACGCGGCGGACTTCCTCACCTCCGACGAGGTGGTGTGCCGCGACCGCGGGGAGATCGTGTTCCACCGGACATGGGAGAAGAAGATCCCGCGCACGGCGGGGTGAGGCGCCCGGCACCCGGTGGCAGGATGAGGCCCCGGCGTCTGGTGGCGGGATGGGCCCCCGGCGTCCGGCGCGCACGCCGTGGTGAAGTCCCGCCGCGCGCGCCGTCGATGGTCAAACCGCCGTCGCAAGGCCCCAGTTGTCTCGTCCCCGGCCTCAGTTCCCCGCCGCCACCGACGCCGCCAGCCTCGGCGACGCGTACTGCGTCCCGCACACGAAGCGCATCACGGGGCCGAACGACGAGGCCGCCGGCAGGCCCGTGAAGTAGAGGCCCGGGACCGTGGAGCGGTAGCCCGCGTCCAGGACCGGCGCGCCGCGCGAGGTGGTGAGCTGGGTGCGCAGCCCCGGGCCGAGGTAGTCGAGCGCGGCCACGTCCATGCGGTAGCCGGTCGCGGCCATCACATGGTCGGCGGCGAGTTCGCGCTGCGCCCCGCTGCCGCCGCTCAGGGTCAGGACGGGGCGCCCGGACTCGACGCGCGCCCGCACCACCCGGCGGCCGTCGGTCACCGCGACCCGGCCCATGAACCGCTCGCGCAGCCACCACGCGCCCAGCGGCCCGAGCACCTTGCGCACCAGGTAGTGGCGGGTGGGCGCGGGCAGATGGCGGAAGTGGGTGGCGTGGTACGAGAAGGCGTACAGCGACCAGGCGCGGCCGAACGGCGAGTCGGGGCTCAGCCGGGGCTGCTGGTCGGGGGCGGCGCCGAAGCGGACGGCTCCGGCCCGGCGCGCCACGATCCGTACGCTCGCGCCCGCCTCCGCCATCAGCACCGCGTTCTCCAGGGCCGACTGGCCCGCGCCCACGACCAGCACCTCGCGGCCCGCGAACCGGGAGAGGTCGGCGTGCTGGGAGGCGTGCGAGATCGGGCCGGTGGCGGACGGGCCGTCGGGGACGGCCGCCGCCAGCTCGCGGGGCATCCGGGCCAGGCCCGCGAGCCCGGTCGCGACCACCACCGCGCGCGCTTCGAACGCCTCCCCCGAGTCGAGTTTCACCTCGAAATGGCCGTCCCGGGCGCGGTCCACGGAGACCACCCGCACCTGCTCCAGATCGGGCAGCAGCCGCTGCGCGAACCACTGCCCGTACGCCGCGAAGTCCGCCCCCAAGATGAGGTCCCAGTCGGACTCGTACCGTCGTACGCCCGTATCCGCGCAGAAGTCGACCAGGTCGTGGCCCGGTTGGGGCGCGTCGATGCTGGACGCGGACGGCGTCGACTTCAGCACCATGCCCTGGGGCATGTGCTCGCGCCAGCTCACCATCGGCGAGCCGAAGACGCGGACGGGAATGCCGCGCCCGCGCAGATGCGCGGCGGTGGACAGACCGAAGGGTCCCGCCCCGATGACAGCTACCGGACGAATCACGTGAAGTCCCTCCCCAGGGTGTTACGCGTGCGGTTGGTCTAGTCGGCCGCCCGGGCGGTCGCGTGGCGGGAGCTCCGCCACAGCTGGTAGAGATGCGCCGCTCCCGGGCGTACGAAGCGGGCGAGCATCGTGAAGAAGGGCCTGGGGTCGTCCCGCGCGAGCCACGCGAGTTCCGTGCCGGAGGGGCGCGCGGGAGCGTGCGGGGTGGTGTAGCCGCTGCGGCGATACGCGATGAGCGCGGGCAGGTCGATGTTCTCGACGACATAGCGCCGCCCGGAGAGCTGCTCGCCCTCGGGGACCGCGCGCCCGGTGAGATGCAGATGCTGCGCCCGTACGACGTCGACGCCCGGCTCGTTCTCGAAGAGCCGGAACTGGGCGCCCATCCTCGGATTGAAGTCGAGCAGCTTGTACTGCCCGTCGCGCCGGTCGAAGCGCAGATCGAGGTCGACGATCCCGCTGAACCCGATCCGCTTCACGAACTGCTCGGCGAGGAGCGCGAGTTCGGGGTTGTCGACGACGTACGCGGTGGCGGTCATCCCGGCGTGCGGCGGCCAGGAGCGCACCTTGACCCCGGTGAACATCGCGAGCGGCGCCGCGTTCTCGTCGAAGTAGGCGTGCACGATCCAGTCCTCGGCCTGCTCGCGCGGCAGATACTCCTGGAGGATCACGCCCGGCCGCTCGCCCCAGCGGCGCGCGAGCGCCAGCAGATGCGCGGCGCTCTCGATCCGGGTGGTGCCGCGCACGGCGGGCCGCTCGCGCCGTACGAACGCCTCGCGGTTCTTGGCGACCACCGGGAAGCGCGCGTGCCGCGCGAAGTCCTCGACGTCGTCGTACGTGTCGGGAAAGGCAGCCGCCGGAGAAGGCACCCCGTGCTCGACGCACAGCTCGTGCAGGCCCTGCTTGCTGGCGAGCCGGCGGGGCAACTCCGGGGCCACGGAAGGGAACAGGAAGCTGTCGGCGAGCTCTTTCTGGTGCTCCGCGATCAGCACCGCCGCCTCTTCGTCGGTCGGGACGAGCACGGCCGGGCGGCCGATCCGGCGGCCGATCCGCAGCAGCCCGTCGACCAGCGCGTCCGGGTTCTCGCGGCCGGTGGTGGGCCACGCGAAGGCGTGCCGCAGATAGCGGGAGTGGGCCGCCGGGGTCCAGCGGTCCTCGGTGATCGCGTACATCGGCACGCCGAGCCTGCCGAGACTGCGAATGGCTCCGACGCCGCCGTGGTGCAGCGGATAGTTCCCGATCTTCACGATCAGTCCGGGCACGGTCCGGTCGGCCGTGAACAGCGCATTACTGCTCGCCACCTGTCCCCCCTCGGAACGCACGGCCCCCTCGCCGCGTTCGTGTCCCGGCAAGGACGGTAAGGGGGAATCACTCCTTCCGGAGGCGGAGTTTCCGGACATTACGAACTCTTTAGACACTGCCTACGCAACCATCGCCGACGTAACGTGTCCTCCACACCCGTGGAAAGCGAGGCAGGCACAGATGTCCGAGCAGAGCCCGCTCGACCTGGCCGAGGGCGACCCCTTCGGCCCGCACAACCTTCCGTACGGCGTCTTCTCCACCGCCGACGCGCCCGACCACCGCCGGGTCGGCGTCCGCATCGGCGACCACGTCCTGGACGCGGGGGCCGCCGCGCACGCGCTCGGCTCCCCGTACGCGGCGCTGCTCGCGCAGCCGACACTCAACCCGCTGCTCGCGGCGGGGCGCACGGCCTGGCGCGATGTGCGGCGCGCGCTCACCGCGTGGGTGACGGTCCCGGCCCATCGGCCCGATATAGAGCCCCTGCTGCACCCGCTGGACACGGTCACCCTGCACCTGCCGTACGAGGTCTCCGACTATGTCGACTTCTACGCGAGCGAGCACCACGCCACCAATGTGGGCCGGATCTTCCGTCCGGACGGGGACGCGCTGACGCCCAACTGGAAGCATCTGCCGATCGGTTACCACGGCCGCTCGGGCACGATCGTGGTCTCCGGGACCGATGTCGTACGTCCGCACGGGCAGCGCAAGGCGCCGAGCGACCCCGCGCCGGTGTTCGGTCCTTCGGTGAAGCTGGACATCGAGGCGGAGGTCGGCTTCGTGGTCGGCACCCCGTCCGAGCTGGGCCGGCCGGTGGAGCTCGGCGCGTTCGACGACCACGTCTTCGGGCTCTTCCTGCTGAACGACTGGTCGGCGCGGGACATCCAGGCGTGGGAGTACGTGCCGCTGGGTCCGTTCCTGGGCAAGTCGTTCGCCACGTCCGTGTCGGCGTGGGTCACCCCGCTGGAGGCCCTGTCGGCGGCCCGTGTGGTCCCGCCGACGCGTGACTTCCCGCTCCTGCCCTACCTCGACGACGCGGACGCCGAGGTGCCGGGCGGCTTCGACATCCACATCGCCGTCGCGATCAACGGCCAGCTGGTGGCCGAGCCGCCGTTCGCGGGCATGTACTGGACCGCGGCGCAGCAGCTCGCCCACATGACGGTGAACGGGGCGTCGCTGCGCACCGGCGACGTCTTCGGCTCGGGCACGGTCAGCGGCCCCGAGCGCGACCAGCGCGGCTCCCTGCTCGAACTCACCTGGAACGGCACGGAGCCGGTCGAACTCGCCTCCGGCAAGCGCACGTTCCTGGAGGACGGCGACATCGTCACGATGACGGCGTGGGCCCCGGGGGCGGACGGGGTCCGGGTGGGACTGGGAGAGGTGACGGGCCGGATCGTGGGGTAGTTCCCCCCACCCCGCCCGTTCCCTTAACCCTCCGGGGGTGGGTGGGGGTGAAGGTGGTTTCCCGGGGGCTGCGCCCCCGGACCCCCTTGCGGGGCCTGCGGCCCCTGCACCCCACTCGAGGCTCCGCCCGGGGCCCCGGCTGGGGTGGGTGGGTAAGCGGGGCTTCGCCCCTGTGCCCCGTTTCGCCTGCGGACCGATGCTGGTTGCTCGCGTAGTGCCCCGCGCCCCCAGGAGGGCCCGAAGGGCCCATTTAAGGGGCGCGGGGAACTGCGCGACCAGCCCCCACCCGCCCGCAGCCGCGAACCCGGCCGCCCGCCCAGGGCTTTCGGGAAGGGGCGGGGTGGGGGCTACGCCTCCGCCAGAACGGACAGCACACCCTCCCCATACGTCGCCAGCTTCTTCTCGCCCACGCCGGCGATCGTGCCCAGCTCGTCCACCGAGGTGGGCCGGGCGACGGCGATCTCCCGCAGGGTCGCGTCGTGGAAGATCACGTACGCCGGGACACCCTGCTCCCGGGCCTGCGCGGCCCGCCACGCGCGCAGGGCCTCGAAGAGCGGGGCCGCCTCCTCCGGGAAGTCGGCCGGGGCCGCCTTCACCTTGGCCGCACCCCGTGCGCGGGGCGCGCGCTCCGGCTTCGCCGGTTCCGAGCGCAACCTGACCTCGCGCTGGCGCCCCAGCACCTCCGCACTCGTCTCCGTCAGGACCAGCGTCCCGTACTCCCCCTCCACGGCCACCAGACCCTGCGCCAGCAACTGCCGCACCACGCCCCGCCATTGGGCCTCGGAGAGCTCTTCGCCGATACCGAAGACGGACAGCGAGTCGTGGTCGAACTGGATCACCTTCGCCGTCTTGCGGCCGAGCAGGATGTCGATGACCTGGCCCGCCCCGAACTTCTGGCGCCGCTCGCGCTCAAGCCGGACGATCGTGGACAGCAGCTTCTGGGCCGCCACCGTGCCGTCCCACGTCTCCGGCGGGTTCAGGCACGTGTCGCAGTTGCCGCAGTGCTCGGCGGTCGCCTCCTGGCCGAAGTAGCCGAGGAGCTGGGCCCGGCGGCACCCGGCCGTCTCGCAGAGCGCCAGCATCGCGTCCAGGTGGGACGCGGCCCGGCGCCGGAACGCCTCGTCGCCCTCACCGCCCTGGATCATCTTGCGCTGCTGGACCACGTCCTGCAGCCCGTACGCCATCCACGCCGTCGACGGCAGCCCGTCGCGGCCCGCGCGGCCGGTCTCCTGGTAGTAGCCCTCGACCGACTTCGGTAGATCGAGATGGGCCACGAACCGTACGTCCGGCTTGTCGATGCCCATGCCGAACGCGATGGTCGCCACCACGACAAGACCCTCCTCCCGCAGGAAGCGGGACTGGTGCGCCGCGCGCGTCCCCGAGTCCAGACCCGCGTGGTACGGGACCGCCGCCACCCCGTTGTCGCACAGGTACTGCGCGGTCTTGTCCACCGACGCCCGGGACAGGCAGTAGACGATGCCCGCGTCGCCGTCGTGCTCGTCCTTCAGGAAGGTGAGCAGCTGCTTCTTGGGGTCGTTCTTCGGCACGATCCGGTACTGGATGTTCGGCCGGTCGAAGCTCGCCTCGAAGTGGCGCGCGTGCGGCATCACGAGCCGGTCGGTGATCTCCCGGTGCGTGACCCGCGTGGCCGTCGCCGTCAGCGCGATGCGCGGCACGTCCGGCCAGCGCTCGCCCAGCAGCGAGAGCGCCAGGTAGTCGGGGCGGAAGTCGTGGCCCCACTGCGCCACACAGTGCGCCTCGTCGATCGCGAAGACGGAGATCTTGGCCCGGGAGAGCAGATCGAGGGTGGCCTCCACGCGCAGCCGCTCGGGGGCGAGGTAGAGCAGGTCGAGCTCGCCCGCGAGCAGCTCCGCCTCCACCGTGCGGCGCTCGTCGAAGTCCTGCGTGGAGTTGATGAACCCGGCGCGCACGCCCAGCGCACGCAGCGCGTCCACCTGGTCCTGCATCAGGGCGATAAGAGGGGAGACCACGACGCCCGTACCCGGTCTGACCAGGGCCGGGATCTGGTAGCAGAGCGACTTTCCGGCGCCGGTCGGCATGAGCACCACGGCATCCCCGCCGGCCACCACATGCTCGATGACCGCGCCCTGGTCACCGCGGAAGCTCTCGTACCCGAAAACCCGCCGCAGCGTCCGCAGCGCCTCGCTCTCGACCACCACGCCCTGCTCGTCCGTCCCGATCATCGCTGCGTCCCCGCCCGTCGTCCTCGTAACTCCACCACCCCTGCCACGATAGGGGCCCGGGCCGACACACCCCCGCGCCGTCGTGCCAGATCTCCCTCGTACGGGTACGAAACCGCAGGTCAGAGCGGACAAAAAGTTATCCACAGGGGGGTGGCAAAGGGGGCGCACAGCACGGGCCCCGGCACGTCACACGCGCCGGGGCCCAGCCGTACCGCTCGACCACCTATCGGACGAACACCCCCGCCTGGCTCGCCAGGTCCAGGAAGTACTGCGGCGCCACACCCAGCACCAGCGTCACCGCGACGCCGACCCCGATCGCCGTCGTCGTCAGCACCGACGGAACGGCCACCGTCGGCCCGTCCGCCTTCGGCTCGCTGAAGAACATCAGCACGATCACCCGGATGTAGAAGAACGCGGCGACCGCCGACGAGACCACACCGACCACGACCAGCGCGCCCGCGCCGCCTTCCGCCGCCGCCTTGAAGACGGCGAACTTCCCGGAGAACCCGGAGGTCAGCGGGATGCCCGCGAAGGCGAGCAGGAAGACCGCGAACGCCGCCGCCACCAGGGGTGAACGCCGGCCCAGGCCCGCCCACTTGGACAGGTGCGTCGCCTCGCCGCCCGCGTCCCGTACCAGCGTGACCACCGCGAACGCGCCGATCGTCACGAACGAGTACGCGCCCAGATAGAACAGCACCGACGAGATGCCGTCCGCGTTGGTCGCGATCACACCGGCCAGGATGAACCCGGCGTGCGCGATCGAGGAGTACGCGAGGAGGCGCTTGATGTCGGTCTGGGTGATGGCGACGACCGCGCCGCCCAGCATCGTGATGATCGCGACGCCCCACATCACCGGCCGCCAGTCCCAGCGCATCCCGGGCAACACCACGTACAGCAGCCGCAGCAGCGCGCCGAAGGCGGCGACCTTGGTGGCGGCCGCCATGAAGCCGGTGACCGGGGTCGGGGCGCCCTGGTAGACGTCGGGCGTCCACATGTGGAACGGCACCGCACCGACCTTGAACAGCAGCCCCACCAGGATCATCGCGCCGCCGATGAGCAGCAGCGCGTCATTGCCCATGGTGCCCGCGAGCGCCGGGTCCACCGTCTGGACCGTGCCGTCGACGACGTCCGCGATCGTCGCGTACTGCACGGAACCCGCGTAGCCGTACAGGAGCGCGATGCCGAACAGCAGGAACGCGGACGAGAACGCGCCGAGCAGGAAGTACTTCACGGCCGCTTCCTGCGACATCAGCCGCTTGCGGCGGGCCAGCGCGCACAGCAGGTACAGCGGAAGCGAGAAGACCTCAAGGGCCACGAAGAGCGTCAGCAGGTCGTTCGCCGCCGGGAAGACCAGCATCCCGGAGATCGCGAAGAGGGCGAGCGGGAAGACCTCGGTGGTCGTGAACCCGGCTTTCACCGCGGCCTTTTCGCTGTCGCTTCCGGGGACGGACGCGGCCTGCGCGGCGAACGAGTCCACCCGGTTGCCGTGCGCCTCGGGGTCGAGGCGGCGCTCGGCGAAGGTGAAGATCGCGACGATCGAGGCGAGGAGAATGGTGCCCTGGAGGAAGAGCGCCGGGCCGTCGACGGCGATCGCGCCCATCGCCGCGATGTGCGCCTTGGTCGTGCCGTATCCGCCGGCCGCGAGCGCGACGACCGCGGCGAAGGCGGCCGCGAGAGCGACGACGGAGAGGAAGACCTGGACGTAGTAACGGCTCTTGCGGGGGACGAACGCCTCGACCAGCACGCCGAGCACCGCCGCACCGACCACAATGAGCGTGGGCGCCAGCTGCGCGTACTCGATGTGCGGCGCCGGGATCTTGGTCACCTTGCCGTCGGCCGCCGTCGTCCACAGGCTGTGGACAGCTGTTGCTGTGCTCACTGGGCCGCCTCCACCACGGGCTTGGGGTCCTTCTTGTGTACGTCGGACATGGTGTGGCCCACCGCCGGGTTGACGATGTCGGTGAGCGGCTTCGGGTAGACGCCCAGGAAGACTAGGAGCGCGATCAGCGGGGCGACCACCAGGAGTTCACGGACCTTCAGGTCCGGCATGCCCTGCACCTCGGCCTTGACCGGGCCCGTCATCGTCCGCTGGTAGAGGACCAGGACGTACAGCGCGGCCAGCACGATGCCGAGCGTGGCGATGACGCCGATCGCCGGATAGCGGCTGAACGTGCCCACCAGGACCAGGAACTCACTGACGAAGGGTGCGAGCCCCGGCAGCGAGAGGGTGGCCAGACCGCCGACCAGGAAGGTGCCCGCGAGCAGCGGCGCCACCTTCTGCACCCCGCCGTAGTCCGAGATCAGCCGCGAGCCGCGGCGCGAGATCAGGAAGCCCGCCACCAGCATCAACGCGGCTGTCGAGATCCCGTGGTTGACCATGTAGAGCGTGGCGCCCGACTGGCCCTGGGTGGTCATCGCGAAGATGCCCATGACGATGAACCCGAAGTGCGAGATCGACGCGTAGGCCACCAGGCGCTTGATGTCCCGCTGGCCGACCGCGAGCAGCGCCCCGTAGATGATGCTGATCACGGCGAGCACCAGGATCACCGGCGTCGCCCACTTCGACGCGTCCGGGAAGAGCTGGAGGCAGAAGCGGAGCATCGCGAACGTGCCGACCTTGTCGACAACCGCCGTGATCAGCACGGCGACCGGGGCGGTCGCCTCGCCCATCGCGTTCGGCAGCCAGGTGTGCAGCGGCCACAGCGGGGCCTTCACCGCGAAGGCGAAGAAGAAGCCGAGGAAGAGCAGCCGCTCGGTGTTGGTCGCCATGTCGAGCGAGCCGTTCGCGCGCGCCGCCGCGATCTCGTCGAGCGAGAACGTCCCGGCGACCACATAGAGGCCGATCACCGCGGCCAGCATGATCAGACCGCCGACCAGGTTGTAGAGCAGGAACTTGACCGCCGCGTACGACCGTTGGGTCGCGGCGGCCTGGTCGCCGTGCTCATGGGCGCGGTCGCCGAAGCCGCCGATGAGGAAGTACATCGGGATCAGCATGGCTTCGAACAGGATGTAGAAGAGGAAGACGTCGGTGGCCTCGAAGGAGAGGATCACCATCGCCTCGACGGCGAGGATCAGGGCGAAGAAGCCCTGGGTGGGCCGCCAGCGGCTGTTGTGGGTCTCCAGGGGATCGGCGTCGTGCCAGCCCGCCGCGATGATGAACGGGATCAGCAGCGCGGTGAGCGCGATCAGCGCCACCCCGATGCCGTCCACACCCAGTTCGTAGCGGACGCCGAAGTCCTTGATCCAGGCGTGCGACTCGGTGAGCTGGTACCGGTCGCCGCCGGGCTCGAACCGTACGAGCTGGGCCGCGCCCAGCGCGAGCGTGCCGACCGAGACCAGCAGCGCCAGCCACTTGGCCGCGGTGCGCCGCTCGGCCGGGACGGCGGCGGTGGCGATCGCGCCGACCGCAGGTAGCGCCGCCGTCGCGGTAAGGAGGGGGAACGACATGTCTTACACCGCCCTCATCAGCAGGGTCGCGGCGATGAGCACCGCCGCACCTCCGAACATGGAGACCGCGTAACTGCGGGCGAAGCCGTTCTGCAGCTTGCGCAGCCGGCCCGAGAGCCCGCCGACCCCTGCGGCGGTTCCGTTGACCACTCCGTCGACCAGGGTGTGGTCGACGTACACCAGCGAACGGGTCAGGTGCTCGCCGCCGCGGACCAGGACCACATGGTTGAAGTCGTCCTGGAGGAGGTCGCGGCGGGCGGCCCGGGTGAGCAGCGAGCCGCGCGGGGCGAGGGCCGGGACCGGCCTGCGTCCGTACTGCGCGTACGCGATGCCGACGCCGATCAGGAGCACCACCGTCGTCGCCGCGGTGACCACGCCGGAGCTGATGGGCGAGTCACCGTGGGAGAGGCTCGTGACCGGCTCCAGCCACTTCACGAACGACTCGTTGATGCTGAACAGGCCGCCCGCGAAGACCGATCCGAAGGCCAGCACGATCATCGGGAGCGTCATGGTGCGCGGCGACTCGTGCGGATGCACCTCGTCCTCGTTCCAGCGCTTCTCGCCGAAGAAGGTCATCAGCATCACACGCGTCATGTAGAACGCAGTGATGGCCGCGCCGAGCAGGGTCACCGCGCCGAGGATCCAGCCCTCGGTGCCGCCCTTGGCGAACGCCGCCTCGATGATCTTGTCCTTGGACCAGAAGCCGGACAGGCCCGGGAAGCCGATGATGGCGAGATAGCCGAGACCGAAGGTCGCGAAGGTGACCGGCATGTACTTACGGAGGCCGCCGTACTTGCGCATGTCGACCTCGTCGTTCATGCCGTGCATCACGGAGCCCGCGCCGAGGAAGAGCCCGGCCTTGAAGAAGCCGTGGGTGACCAGGTGCATGATCGCGAAGGCGTAGCCGATGGGGCCGAGGCCGGTGGCGAGGATCATGTAACCGATCTGCGACATGGTCGAGCCGGCCAGCGCCTTCTTGATGTCGTCCTTGGCGCAACCGACGATCGCACCGAACAGGAGCGTGACCGCGCCGACGATCACCACCACTGTCTGGGTGTTCGGCACCGCGTTGAAGATCACGCCGGAGCGGGTGATGAGGTAGACGCCCGCGGTCACCATCGTCGCCGCGTGGATCAGGGCCGAGACCGGGGTCGGGCCCTCCATCGCGTCGCCGAGCCAGGACTGCAGCGGCACCTGCGCCGACTTGCCGCACGCGGCGAGCAGCAGCATCAGGCCGACGGCGGTGTTGCGGCCCCAGCCGGTCTCGCCGACCTGGTTGAAGACGGTCGAGAAGGCGAAGGAGCCCCAGGTGGTGAACATGACCATGATGGCGATCGACAGGCCCATGTCGCCGACCCGGTTGACCAGGAACGCCTTCTTGGCGGCCGTCGCCGCGCTCGGCTTGTGCTGCCAGAAGCCGATGAGCAGGTAGGACGCCAGACCGACGCCCTCCCAGCCGACGTACAGCAGAAGGTAGTTGTCGGCCAGGACCAGCAGCAGCATCGCCGCCAGGAACAGGTTGAGGTAGCCGAAGAAGCGGCGGCGGTTCTCGTCGTGCTCCATGTAGCCGACCGAGTACAGGTGGATCAGCGTGCCCACACCCGTGATCAGCAGGACGAACGTCATCGACAGCTGGTCGAGCTGGAAGCCGACGTCGGCCTGGAAGCCCTCCACCGGGACCCAGCTGAACAGGTGCTTGTGCACCGCCCTGTTGTCGGCCGAGCGGCCGAGCATGTCGACGAAGAGCGTGACGCCCAGGCCGAACGACACGGCCGCGAGCAGCGTGCCCAGCCAGTGCCCCACGGCGTCGAGCCGACGCCCGCCGCACAGCAGTACGGCCGCTCCGAGCAGAGGCGCCGCGATGAGCAGCGCAATCAGGTTGTCCACGATTCAGCGACCCCTTACAGCTTCATCAGGCTGGCGTCGTCGACCGAGGCCGAGTGGCGGGAACGGAAGAGCGACACGATGATCGCGAGCCCGACGACGACCTCCGCGGCGGCGACGACCATCGTGAAGAACGCGATGATCTGGCCGTCGAGGTTGCCGTGCATCCGGGAGAAGACCACGAACGCCAGGTTGCAGGCGTTGAGCATCAGCTCCACGCACATGAAGACCACGATCGCGTTCCGCCTGATCAGCACCCCGGCCGCGCCGATGGTGAACAACAGGGCGGACAGATACAGGTAGTTGACGGGGTTCACTTCGCGGCCTCCTCTTCCCGGCCCAGACGCTCGGCGGAGCGCTGCTCCAGCGCCTTGAGGTCACTCAGCGCCTCGCTGGACACATCGCGGATCTGACCCCGGCCGCGCAGCGTCTGGTTGACGGTGAGCTCGGAGGTCGTGCCGTCGGGCAGCAGGCCCGCGACGTCCACCGCGTTGTGCCGGGCGTAGACGCCGGGGGCGGGCAGCGGCGGCAGGTGCTTGCCCTCGCGCACACGCTCCTCGGAGCGCTCGCGCTGGGTCTTGGCGCGCTCGGTGCGCTCGCGGTGCGTGAGCACCATCGCGCCGACCGCCGAGGTGATCAGCAGGGCGCCGGTGATTTCGAAGGCGAACACGTACTTGGTGAAGATGAGGGTGGCCAGACCCTCCACGTTGCCGTTCGAGTTGGCCTGGGAGAGGCCGTCGAAGTGCTTCAGGGAGGCGTTGGCGAGGCCCGCGATCAGGAGCACTCCGAAGCCGAGCCCGCAGACCGCGGCCCAGATCCGCTGCCCCTTGATGGTCTCCTTCAGCGAGTCGGCGGCTGTGACGCCGACCAGCATGACGACGAAGAGGAAGAGCATCATGATCGCGCCGGTGTAGACGACGACCTGGACGATGCCCAGGAAGTACGCCCCGTTGGCGAGGTAGAAGACCGCCAGGATGATCATGGTCCCGGCGAGCGACAGCGCGCTGTGCACGGCCTTCTTCATCAGTACGGTGCCCAGCGCGCCGATGACGGCGACCGTGCCCAGCACCCAGAACTGGAAGGCCTCCCCGGTGGAGGTGGTCGTGGCGGAGACGGCGAGCTGCATCACGCGTCCACCTCCTCGGGCTGCTCCCCGTTGGCGGACCCGGCGGGCTGCTCGCCCCGGGAGACGGCGACCTGGCGGACCGTGCCGGGCGCGGCCTCGGTGACCAGGCCCCGGTAGTAGTCGCCCTCCGTCATGCCCGGGTAGATGGCGTGCGGCGAGTCGACCATGCCCTCTTCGAGCCCGGCGAGCAGCTGCTCCTTGGTGTAGATCAGGTTCGCGCGGCTGGTGTCGGCCAGTTCGAACTCGTTGGTCATCGTCAGCGCGCGCGTGGGGCACGCCTCGATGCACAGCCCGCACAGGATGCAGCGGGCGTAGTTGATCTGGTAGACGATGCCGTACCGCTCGCCCGGCGAGTAGCGCTCCTCGTCCTTGTTTTCCGCGCCCTCCACATAGATCGCGTCGGCGGGACAGGCCCAGGCGCACAGCTCGCAGCCGACGCACTTCTCCAGGCCGTCCGGATGCCGGTTCAGCTGGTGGCGCCCGTGGAAGCGGGGGGCCGTGGTCTTCTGCTGTTCCGGGTACTGCTCGGTCAGCCGCTTCTTGAACATGGCCTTGAAGGTCACGCCGAAGCCGGCCACCGGGTTCAGGAACTTGCCCTCGGACGAACCCTCGGGCTCCCCCGAAGTCCCTTCCGGTTCCGATGACTTAGACACCCTCGTCCTCCCTTCCGTCACGGTCACTCTCAGTATCGGACCCACCACTGACAACGAGCTCCCGCTCATGCCTCGGGCGTCGCCTGGGCACGGGTGGAAGGGTCTGTCCGGGCAGTGGTGGCACCGGGAATCCGCCCGCCATCGGGTCGAAGGCGGCGGGCTCCTCCTCCGGTTCCTCGGCCTTGCGGCCCCGGAAGACATCGGCGACCAGGGAGATCAGCAGGACGGCGACGACCGCGCCCCCGACGTACAGCACGATCTTGGAGAAGTCGTGGCCGTCGTTGCGCAGCGCCCGCACGGTCGCGACCAGCATCAGCCAGACGACCGAGACCGGGATGAGGACCTTCCAGCCGAGCTTCATCAGCTGGTCGTAGCGGACGCGGGGCAGCGTGCCGCGCAGCCAGATGAAGAAGAAGAGCAGCAGCTGGACCTTGATGACGAACCAGAGCATCGGCCACCAGCCGTGGTTGGCGCCCTCCCAGAAGGTGGAGATGGGCCATGGGGCCCGCCAGCCGCCCAGGAAGAGGGTGGTCGACACCGCCGAGACGGTGACCATGTTGACGTACTCGGCCAGCATGAACAGCGCGAACTTGATCGACGAGTACTCGGTGTTGAAGCCGCCGACCAGGTCGCCCTCGGACTCCGGCATGTCGAAGGGGGCGCGGTTGGTCTCGCCCACCATCGTGACGACGTAGATGATGAAGGAGACCGGCAGCAGCACGATGTACCAGCGGTCGTGCTGCTGGGCGACGATCTGCGAGGTCGACATCGACCCCGAGTAGAGGAAGACCGAGGCGAACGCCGCACCCATCGCGATCTCGTACGAGATCATCTGCGCGCAACTGCGGAGCCCGCCGAGCAGCGGGTACGTCGAGCCGGACGACCAGCCCGCGAGCACGATCCCGTAGATGCCGACCGAGGCGCACGCGAGGATGTAGAGCATCGCGATCGGCAGGTCGGTGAGCTGCATCGTGGTGCGGTGGCCGAAGATCGAGACCTCGTTGCCGGACGGCCCGAAGGGGATCACGGCGATCGCCATGAACGCCGGGATCGCGGCGACGATCGGGGCCAGGACGTAGACCACCTTGTCGGCCCGCTTGACGATGACGTCTTCCTTCAGCATCAGTTTGATGCCGTCGGCGAGCGACTGGAGCATGCCCCACGGACCGTGCCGGTTGGGGCCGATGCGCAGCTGCATCCAGGCGACGACCTTGCGCTCCCAGACGATCGAGAACAGCACGGTCACCATCAGGAACGCGAAGCAGAACACGGCCTTGAGGGCGATGAGCCACCAGGGGTCGCGGCCGAACATCGAGAGGTCCTCGGCCGCGAGGAAGGTCGGGGTCACGCTCGCACCTCCGGTACGTGGACGGCGGCGCCCGGTGCCGCGGGGCGGACGGGGAAGTCGGTCACGGCTGCACCTCCGGTGCGGCGGTGGCGGCGTCCTGCGCCGCCGGGCCGATACGGACGACCTGGCCCGGGACCGCGCCCGTGTCCGCGAGGACGCCGCCGCCGGTCGAGTTGAGCGGCAGCCACACCACCCGGTCGGGCATCTCGGTGACCTTCAGGGGCAGTTGGAGCGCGCCCGCGCTGCCGCTCACCCGAAGGAGGTCGCCGTCCTTGACGCCGGTCTCGGCCGCCGTCGCCGCCGAGAGCCGGGCGACGGCCGCGTGCCGGGTCCCGGCCAGCGCCTCGTCGCCCTCCTGGAGGGTGCCGTGGTCGAGCAGCAGCCGGTGGC
The DNA here is from genome assembly GCF_014596475.1 of Streptomyces sp. CBMA152. Classification (GTDB taxonomy): domain Bacteria; phylum Actinomycetota; class Actinomycetes; order Streptomycetales; family Streptomycetaceae; genus Streptomyces. Next base: position 651,213 of record NZ_MECJ01000028.1, read on the forward strand.
CCGCCAGGACCGCCTCGCCCTCACCGGGCCGGGGCAGCGGCAGGGCCGTCTCCAGCGGCTCGGTGGCGCGCGGCCCGTCCCAGTGGCCCAGGCGCTGCAACTCCGCGCGCGCGGAGCGGTTGTCCGGCAGCGCGAAGTGCACATCCATGGCGTCCGCCAGCATGTGCAGCACGCGCGCGTCGGTGGGCGGCAGGCGCCGGGTCATCTGCTCGGGCTTGAGCGCGGCCTCGAACATCCGCGCCCGGCCTTCCCAGTTGAGGAAGAAGCCGGACTTCTCGGCGACGGCCGCGACCGGGAAGACCACGTCCGCGTGCTCGGTGACCATGCTCGGGCGCAGCTCCAGAGACACGACGAACGCCCCGGCGAGCGCTTCACGCGCGCGTGAAGCGTCCGGCAGATCGGCCGGGTCGACGCCCGCGACGAGCAGCGCCCCGAGCTCCCCGGTGGCCGCGGCCTCCACGATCTGGCCGGTGTCCCGCCCGAAGCGGTGCGGGAGTTCGCGTACGCCCCAGACGGCGGCGACCTCTTCACGCGCGCGTGGATCGGTCGACGGACGCCCGCCCGGCAGCAGCGCCGCCAGGGCACCCGCCTCAAGCGCGCCCCGCTCACCGGCCCGGCGCGGGATCCACGCAAGCTCCGCGCCGGTCGCGGCGGCGGCCCGTACGGCCGCGGTCAGCGCGCCCGGGACGGCCGCGAGGCGTTCGCCGACGACGATGACGGAGCCGGTGGCCCGCAGCGCCTCGGCGGCGGCCGAGCCGTCGCCGTCCAGGCCGACCCCGCCCGCCAGCGCGTCCAGCCACTCGGTCTCGGTCCCGGGGGCGGCGGGCAGCAGCGTGCCGCCCGCCTTCTCCAGGCCCCGGGTGAGGTGGGTGGCGAGCGAGAAGGTGCGCTGGCCGTGCTTGCGCCAGGCCTTGCGCAGCCGCAGGAAGACGCCCGGCGCCTCCTCCTCGGCCTCGAACCCGACGAGCAGCACCGCCGGCGCCTTCTCCAGCGCGGTGTACGTGACGCCCTCGCCGGTGAGATGGCCGCGCCCGGCGACCTTCGCCGCCAGAAAGTCGGCCTCCTCGGCGGAGTGCACGCGCGCGCGGAAGTCGATGTCGTTGGTGTCGAGGGCGATCCGCGCGAACTTGGCGTACGCGTAGGAGTCCTCGACGGTCAGCCGTCCGCCGGTGAGCACCCCGGCCCGGCCCCGGGCCGCCATCAGCCCGGTCGCGGCCGCCTCCAGCGCCTCGGGCCAGGAGGCGGGCCTCAGCTCACCGTCGTCGTCGCGGACAAGGGGCGTCGTCAGACGGTTCGGCTGCTGCGCGTACCGGAAGGCGAACCGGCCCTTGTCGCACAGCCATTCCTCGTTGACCTCGGGCTCGTTGGCCGCGAGCCGCCGCATGACCTTGCCGCGCCGGTGGTCGGTACGGGTCGCGCAGCCGCCCGCGCAGTGCTCGCACACCGACGGCGACGACACCAGGTCGAACGGGCGGGAGCGGAACCGGTACGCCGCCGAGGTCAGCGCGCCGACCGGGCAGATCTGGATGGTGTTCCCGGAGAAGTACGACTCGAACGGGTCGCCCTCGCCGGTGCCGACCTGCTGGAGCGCGCCGCGCTCCAGCAGCTCGATCATCGGGTCGCCCGCGATCTGCTCGGAGAACCGGGTGCACCGCGCGCACAGCACGCACCGCTCGCGGTCGAGCAGCACCTGCGTGGAGATCGCCACCGGCTTCTCGTACGTACGCTTCTTGCCCTCGAAGCGGGTGTCCGGGTCGCCGACCTGCATCGCCTGGTTCTGCAGCGGGCACTCGCCGCCCTTGTCGCAGACCGGGCAGTCCAGCGGGTGGTTGATGAGCAGCAGCTCCATCACCCCGCGCTGGGACTTCTCGGCGACCGGCGAGGTCAGCTGCGACTTCACCACCATGCCGTCGGTGCAGGTGATGGTGCAGGACGCCATCGGCTTGCGCTGGCCCTCCACCTCCACGATGCACTGGCGGCAGGCGCCGACCGGGTCGAGCAGCGGGTGGTCGCAGAACCGGGGGATCTCGATGCCGAGCTTCTCGGCGGCCCGGATCACCAACGTGCCCTTGGGGACGCTGATCTCTACGCCGTCGATGGTCAGCGAGACCAGGTCCTCGGGCGGCACCGCCGCCTCTCCGCCGCCGGAGGGAGCGCCAGTGGTCACCGTCATGCGTTCACCTCCGTGGTGCGGTGGGGGCCGTCGGCCCACAGGGTCGACCTGGCCGGGTCGAAGGGGCAGCCCTTGCCGGTGATGTGCTGCACGTACTCCTCGCGGAAGTACTTGAGCGAGGAGAAGATCGGGGCCGCGGCGCCGTCGCCGAGCGCGCAGAACGACTTGCCGTTGATGTTGTCGGCGATGTCGGAGAGCTTGTCGAGGTCGCCCATCGCGCCCTTGCCGGCCTCGATGTCGCGCAGCAACTGCACCAGCCAGTACGTGCCTTCGCGGCACGGCGTGCACTTGCCGCAGGACTCGTGGGCGTAGAACTCGGTCCAGCGGGTGACCGCCCGCACCACGCAGGTCGTCTCGTCGAAGCACTGCAGGGCCTTGGTGCCCAGCATCGAGCCGGCCGCGCCGACGCCCTCGTAGTCCAGCGGCACGTCCAGGTGCTCGTCGGTGAACATCGGGGTCGAAGAGCCGCCCGGGGTCCAGAACTTGAGCCGGTGGCCCGGGCGCATCCCGCCGCTCATGTCGAGGAGCTGGCGCAGCGTGATCCCGAGCGGGGCCTCGAACTGGCCGGGGTTGGCGACATGCCCGCTGAGCGAATACAGCGTGAAGCCCGGGGACTTCTCGCTTCCCATCGACTTGAACCAGTCTTTTCCTCGATTGAGGATCGCGGGAACGCTGGCGATGGACTCGACGTTATTGACAACAGTGGGGCACGCGTAGAGACCGGCGACCGCAGGGAAAGGAGGACGCAGCCGGGGCTGACCGCGACGGCCTTCCAAGGAGTCCAGCAGGGCGGTCTCTTCACCGCAGATGTACGCGCCCGCGCCCGCGTGCACGGTGATGTCGAGGTCGATTCCGCTGCCGAGGATGTCCTTGCCGAGGTAGCCCGCCGCGTAGGCCTCCCGCACGGCCTCGTGCAGCCTCCGCAGTACGGGGACGACCTCCCCGCGCAGATAGATGAACGCATGCGACGACCTGATCGCGTAACAGGCGATCACCATGCCCTCGATGAGGCTATGCGGGTTGGCGAACAGGAGCGGGATGTCCTTGCAGGTCCCGGGCTCCGATTCGTCGGCGTTGACAACTAGATAGTGCGGCTTGCCATCACCCTGCGGGATGAACTGCCACTTCATGCCCGTCGGGAACCCCGCGCCGCCACGGCCGCGCAGACCGGAGTCCTTCACATACGCGATGAGGTCGTCCGGTGACATGGCCAGCGCCTTGCGCAGCCCCTCATAGCCGTCGTGCCGACGGTAGGTCTCCAGGGTCCAGGATTCGGGCTGGTCCCAGAAGGCCGACAGCACGGGTGCCAGCAGCTTCTCGGAGCTGCTTCCGTTCCCGTTCCCACTCAGTTCGGCTGCCAAGGTCATCACTCCCCCTCCTCGTCGACCGGGCCCGCCGGGTGTGCGGGGTCGGACGCAGAGGTCTGGTGCGGTGCGTCGTGCGAGCTCAAGTGCTGGGAACCGGGCTGGGGTTCGTCGCGGGGGCCCTCGCCACGGGGGTGGACCACGCGTGCGTGCGGGGCCTCGCCCCGGGCCAGGCGCAGGCCCACCAGTGAGGCCGGGCCCGCGCCCCCGCTCGCCGCGACGGCGCCGGGGCGCTCGTCGGGGAAGCCGGCCAGGATCCGGGCCGTCTCCTTGTAGGTGCACAGGGGCGCGCCCCGGGTCGGCTCCACCGGCCTGCCCGCGCGCAGGTCGTCGACGAGGCGCTTGGCGGACTCTGGGGTCTGGTTGTCGAAGAACTCCCAGTTGACCATCACCACGGGCGCGAAGTCGCAGGCGGCGTTGCACTCGATGTGTTCGAGGGTGACCTTGCCGTCGGCGGTCGTCTCGTCGTTGCCGACGCCGAGATGGCGCTTGAGCTCGTCGAAGATGGCGTCCCCGCCCATCACCGCGCACAGGGTGTTGGTGCAGACGCCGACCTGGTAGTCGCCGGAGGACTTGCGCCGGTACATCGTGTAGAAGGTGGCCACCGCGGTGACCTCGGCGGTGGTCAGGTCCAGCATCTCGGCGCAGAAGCGCATCCCGGTGCGGGTGACGTGCCCCTCCTCCGACTGCACGAGGTGCAGCAGCGGCAGCAGCGCGGAACGGCTGTCGGGGTAGCGGGAGATGACGTCCTTGGCGTCCGCCTCCAGCCGGGCCCGGACGTCGGCCGGGAAGTCGGGCGCGGGCAGCTGGGGCATGCCCAGGCTCGTCGGGGTGCTCTCGGTCACCGGTCGACGCCTCCCATCACGGGGTCGATGGACGCCACGGCCACGATGACGTCGGCGACCTGGCCGCCCTCGCACATCGCCGCCATGGCCTGGAGATTGGTGAACGACGGGTCGCGGAAGTGGACCCGGTAGGGGCGGGTGCCCCCGTCGCTGACGACATGCACCCCGAGCTCGCCCTTGGGCGACTCGACGGCCGCGTACGCCTGTCCGACGGGGACCCGGAAGCCCTCGGTGACCAGCTTGAAGTGGTGGATCAGGGACTCCATGGAGGTGCCCATGATCTTCTTGATGTGGTCCAGGGAGTTGCCGAGTCCGTCCGGGCCGAGCGCGAGCTGGGCGGGCCAGGCGATCTTCTTGTCGGCGACCATGACCGGCCCGGGCTCAAGCCGGTCCAGGCACTGCTCGACGATCCGGAGCGACTGGCGCATCTCCTCCAGGCGGACCAGGAAGCGGCCGTAGGAGTCGCAGGAGTCGGCGGTGGGGACGTCGAAGTCGTAGGTCTCGTAGCCGCAGTACGGATCGGTGCGGCGCAGATCGTGCGGCAGGCCCGCGGAGCGGAGGATCGGTCCGGTCGCGCCGAGCGCCATGCAGCCGGTCAGGTCGAGGTAACCGACGTCCTGCATACGGGCCTTGAAGATGGGGTTGCCGGTGGCGAGCTTGTCGTACTCCGGCAGGTTCTTCTTCATGGTCTTCACGAACTCGCGGAGCTGGTCCACCGCGCCCGGGGGCAGGTCCTGGGCGAGTCCGCCCGGCCGGATGAACGCGTGGTTCATCCGCAGGCCGGTGATCAGCTCGAAGACGTCGAGAATGAGTTCACGATCGCGGAAGCCGTAGATCATGATCGTGGTGGCGCCGAGTTCCATGCCGCCGGTGGCGATGCAGACCAGGTGCGAGGAGAGCCGGTTGAGCTCCATCAGCAGGACCCGCAGGACCGAGGCACGGTCCGGGATCTGGTCGGTGATGCCGAGCAGCTTCTCCACGCCCAGGCAGTACGCCGTCTCGTTGAAGAACGGCGTCAGATAGTCCATGCGCGTGACGAAGGTGGTGCCCTGCGTCCAGGTGCGGAATTCGAGGTTCTTCTCGATGCCGGTGTGCAGATAGCCGATGCCGCAGCGGGCCTCGGTGACCGTCTCGCCGTCGATCTCCAGGATGAGTCGGAGCACGCCGTGGGTGGAGGGGTGCTGGGGGCCCATGTTGACGACGATGCGCTCGTCGTCGGCGCGGGCCGCGGTCTGGACGACCTCGTCCCAGTCGCCGCCTGTGACTGTATATACAGTCCCCTCGGTGGTCTCCCGGGCGGAGGCGGCCGAAGCGCGGGGAGCTTCGCTGGACGTGTTCATCAGCTGTACGACCTCCGCTGGTCCGGAGCCGGGATCTGGGCGCCCTTGTACTCGACGGGAATGCCGCCGAGGGGGTAGTCCTTGCGCTGCGGGAAGCCCTGCCAGTCGTCCGGCATCATGATCCGGGTGAGGGCGGGGTGGCCGTCGAAGACCAGGCCGAAGAAGTCGTAGGTCTCGCGCTCGTGCCAGTCGTTGGTCGGATAGACCGCGACCAGGGACGGCACATGCGGGTCGCTGTCCGGGGCGGTGACTTCGAGCCGGATCAGCCGGCCGTGGGTGAGCGAGCGCAGATGGTAGACGGCGTGCAGCTCGCGGCCCTTGTCGCCCGGGAAGTGGACGCCGCTGACGCCCGTACAGAGCTCGAAGCGCAGGGCCGGGTCGTCGCGCAGGGTGCGGGCCACCTGGACGAGGTGCTCGCGCGCGATGTGGAAGGTGAGCTCGTCGCGGTCGACGACGGTCTTCTCGATGGCGTTGCCGGGGAGCAGGTCCTGCTCCTCCAGGGCGCCTTCGAGTTCGTCGGCCACCTCGTCGAACCAGCCGCCGTACGGGCGGGAGGCGGCGCCGGGCAGGGCCACGGTGCGCACCAGGCCGCCGTAGCCGCTGGTGTCGCCACCGTTCGCGGCACCGAACATGCCCTTGCGTACGCCGATGACGTCGCCGGTGTCCTCGCGCTGGGCGGGGAGAGAGCCGTTCTGGCCGGGGGGCTCTGGAGTCTCCGGCGTCTCGGGGGTCTTGGGAGTGTCGCTCACCGCAGCAGCCCCTTCATCTCGATGGTGGGGAGCGCCTTGAGGGCGGCTTCCTCGGCCTCGCGGGCCGCTTCCTCCGCGTTCACACCGAGCTTGGAGCTCTGGATCTTCTGGTGGAGCTTGAGGATCGCGTCGATGAGCATCTCGGGCCGGGGCGGGCAACCGGGCAAATAGATGTCGACCGGAACGATATGGTCGACACCCTGCACAATCGCGTAATTGTTGAACATTCCGCCCGAGGATGCGCAAACGCCCATGGAGATGACCCACTTGGGGTTGGGCATCTGGTCGTAGACCTGCCGCAGGACCGGCGCCATCTTCTGACTGACCCGGCCCGCCACGATCATCAGGTCGGCCTGGCGCGGCGAGCCGCGGAAGACCTCCATGCCGAAGCGGGCCAGGTCGTAGCGGCCCGCCCCCGTCGTCATCATCTCGATGGCACAGCAGGCCAGGCCGAAGGTGGCGGGGAAGACGGACGCCTTGCGCACCCAGCCCGCGGCCTGTTCGACGGTGGTCAGCAGAAACCCGCTCGGCAGTTTCTCTTCGAGTCCCATAGGTGCCCCTCAGCCCCTCAGTCCCATTCCAGGCCGCCGCGCCGCCACACATACGCGTAGGCGACGAAGACGGTGAGCACGAAGAGCAGCATCTCCACGAGCCCGAAGACCCCCAGGGCGTCGAACGTGACGGCCCAGGGGTAGAGGAAGACGATCTCGATGTCGAAGACGATGAAGAGCATCGCCGTCAGGTAGTACTTGATGGGAAAGCGGCCGCCTCCGGCCGGCGTGGGAGTCGGTTCGATGCCGCACTCGTACGCCTCAAGTTTTGCCCGGTTGTACCTTTTTGGGCCGATAAGCGTGGCCATGACCACGGAGAAGATCGCAAACCCTGCCCCGAGGGCGCCGAGCACGAGGATGGGCGCGTAGGCATTCACGCTCCTCGCTCCTTCCAGTCGTCCTTGACCGTTGGACCGCACAGCGGGCGCCGCTACCACCCCCCTCGCCACGCGAAGTTCGCGTCGCTACGCGAAGATCGCGCACATGTGAGGCAGTTCACAAGCCCGACTGCACCGCATCCTATGCCCGGTGGTCTGTGATCTGCGACACGGGGTACGTCAACGGCTTTGTGATCTCCACCACCTGACGAAGGATCATGAAGTCGGATGAGCAGTGATCTTCACACCCGAAGCGGCCGAGTGATCACAAGGCGTAGCATCCGCCCTTGTTACCGCTGGTCGCAAGGGGTGCGGCACTATCAAGACATGAGCCCTACAGGCAAATTGGCGATGGACTCGTTCGGGTGGTAAAGGATCTCGGCTCACTCATGCGGGTGAAGTGTTCGCCGGAGGGTGGACCTGTGCACGCGTTCACGAACTCCGGATCACGCTCCGGATCGGCTTGAACCGACCCCGGCCGAACCGAAGCGACAAGACGGGTCGACCGGTTCGCCGCCCCATCGATCACGGGCCGGTTACGGGATGGCCGAGGGGCGGCTACGAAGTGACCTGCGTCACACGATTTGGTCACCGAATAAACCGGGCTTGGCCAATGGTGTGAACGGATGGTAGGCGGCAGGCAATTCGGACCTTTTATAAAAACCACATGATCACAGCCATGATCGCGCCTGCCCGGATTGCCCGTTACGGCGTCAATAAAGGTGCAGAGGAAGCGGATTCGTCCCTTCCGAGCACAACTGTGGCGCAGCACACGTTTCTTGAAGGGAACCGTGAACCCCTGATAGCGGTTGTCCTCATGTCCCACACCGCTCACATACCCAGCCACCGGAAGCCCCGCCGAAGCGCCTCGAAGCTCGCGCTCCGGGCCGGAGTTGCCGGTGGCGTCCTCAGCACCCTCGCGGTGGCCGGTGCCACTGGACCGGCGCAGGCCGCCGAGCCGGTGACCGAGACCATCGAGATGCCCACGCTCACGGCCGGGCTCGCCACCACCGCCGCCGCGTCCGCCGAGGCCACCCAGCAGGTCGCCAACGACCTCCAGCTGCAGGCCCAGCAGAACGCGGCCGCCTCCAGCGCCGCCAAGGTCGCCAAGAAGGCCAAGGCCGACGCGGACGCCAAGGCCGAGGCGGAGAAGCAGGCGAAGGCCGAGGCCGACGCCAAGGCGAAGGCCGACGCCTCCGCGCGCGCCTCCCGCTCCTCCGAGCGCACCACGCTCAGCGCGTCGACCGGTGGCAGCAGCTCTACCGTGTCCTCGTCCGCGACCGGCTCCGCCGCGTCCATCGTGGACTTCGCGCTCGCCCAGGTCGGCAAGGCGTACGTCTCGGGTGCCACGGGCTCCAGCGCGTACGACTGCTCGGGCCTCGTGCAGGCCGCGTACCGCACGGTGGGCGTCGACCTGCCGCGCGTCTCGCAGGACCAGTCGGCCACCGGCCGCCAGGTCTCGCTGTCCAACCTGCAGCCCGGCGACATCCTCTACTGGGGCAGCTCCGGCTCCGCGTACCACGTGGCGATCTACGTGGGCGGCGGCAAGTTCGTGGGCGCGCAGAACTCCTCGACCGGTGTGGTCGAGCGCGGTCTGGACTGGGACCAGCCGACGGGCGCGGTCCGCGTTCTCTGACGCGTAGGCACATAGCAGGCAGAACCACACATACAGCTGAGGGCCGTCACCCGCTCGGGGAGTGACGGCCCTCGGCTGTATGCCGGTTGGCGGGGGGTCAGGCCTTCGGAGCCACCTTGGTAAGGCCGGGTCAGTGATGATCCGGCCTTGAATGATCAAGCTTTGGGTGCCACCTTGGAGAGGCCGTTGATGATGCGGTCCATCGCGTCGCCGCCCGTGGGGTCGGTGAGGTTCGCGAGCATCTTCAGCGTGAACTTCATCAGGACCGGGTGCGTGAGACCGCGCTGGGTGGCGATCTTCATGACCTTCGGGTTGCCGATGAGCTTCACGAAGGCGCGGCCGAGCGTGTAGTAGCCGCCGTACGTGTCCTTCAGGATCTTCGGGTAGTTGTGCAGGGCCAGTTCGCGCTGGGCGGGGGTCGCGCGGGCGTGGGCCTGGACGATGACGTCGGCCGCGATCTGGCCGGACTCCATGGCGTACGCGATGCCCTCGCCGTTGAACGGGTTGACCAGGCCGCCCGCGTCACCGACGAGCAGCAGGCCCTTGGTGTAGTGCGGCTGGCGGTTGAAGGCCATGGGGAGGGCGGCGCCGCGGATGGGGCCGGTCATGTTCTCCTCCGTGTAGCCCCAGTCGGCGGGCATGGAGGCGCACCAGGCCTTCAGCACCTCGCGCCAGTCGAGCTCCTTGAAGGAGGCGGAGGTGTTGAGGACGCCGAGGCCGACGTTGGAGGTGCCGTCGCCCATGCCGAAGATCCAGCCGTAGCCGGGCAGCAGCCGGTCCTCGCCCGGGCCGCGCCGGTCCCACAGCTCCAGCCAGGACTCCAGGTAGTCGTCGTCGTGGCGGGGCGACTCGAAGTACGTACGCACCGCGACGCCCATCGGGCGGTCCTCGCGGCGGTGCAGGCCCATCGCGAGGGAGAGACGCGTGGAGTTGCCGTCGGCGGCGACCACGAGCGGCGCGTGGAAGGTGACTTCGGTCTTCTCCTCCCCCAGCTTGGCGTGGACGCCGGTGATACGGCCCGTACGGTCGTCGATGACGGGGCTGCCGACATTGCACCGCTCGTACAGCCGCGCGCCCGCCTTCTGCGCCTGGCGGGCCAGCTGCTCGTCGAAGTCGTCGCGCTTGCGGACGAGTCCGTAGTCGGGGTAGCTGGCGAGGTCCGGCCAGTCCAGCTGGAGGCGGACGCCGCCGCCGATGATCCGCAGGCCCTTGTTGCGCAGCCAGCCGGCCTCTTCGGAGATGTCGATGCCCATCGCCACCAGCTGCTTGGTGGCGCGCGGGGTGAGCCCGTCGCCGCACACCTTCTCGCGCGGGAAGGCGGTCTTCTCCAGCAGCAGTACGTCGAGTCCGGCCTTGGCCAGGTAGTACGCGGTGGTCGACCCGGCGGGGCCGGCCCCGACGACGATCACATCCGCGGTGTGTTCGGAGAGGGGCTCGGTCACAGCGGGTTCTCCCGAAGACTCGATTTTGCGTGCCGGAATGCACAGGACATGTGCAGTCTATGGGTGGCTGTTGATCGACATCGCGAAGGGTTGGCCCCGCCATGAGCTCCACCGACTCCACTGAGTCCACCACTGACTCCGCTCAGGAGACGTCCCTGCCGGTCGTACGGCTGCGGGTGCCGACCGAGGAGGACGCGTACGCGTGGCACGAGGTGTTCGACGATCCGGAGGTCATGGAGTTCCACGGGGGCGCGTCCGCGGAGGTGTCGGTGTACGAGGAGTTGACCGCGCGCCAGCGCAAGCACGACGCGGAGCGGGGGTTCTGTCTGTGGACCCTCCTGGGCGAGGACGACGAGGTCCTCGGCTTCACCGGGGCGCAGCCGTGGCCGCACGCGTGGGGCCCCGTGGGGGAGGTGGAGATCGGGTGGCGGCTCGCCCGTTCGGCGTGGGGCCGGGGCTACGCCACGGCCGCGGCGCGCGTAGCCGTCGACCGGGTGCGTGCCGCCGGGGTCGACCATGTCGTGGCGATGGTCGACGCCCGGAACGCGCGGTCCGTCGCCGTGACGCGGCGGTTGGGGATGACGCTGGCGGAGACGTTCACGACGCCGGTGTCGCAGCGGACGGGGTATCGCTTCCAGCTGTCGCTGTGACGACGGCGGCTTTGGCCGTGCGGTTCGTCGGCGGGCCGGTTTGGGCTGGTCGCGCAGTTCCCCGCGCCCCTGATCTTGCCTGCGGACCGTGTTTGGTTGCTCGCGCAGTTCCTCGCGCCCCTAAACCCCGGTCGATGGGTGTCTTTCGGACAAGTTGAGCCAGCAACCCCCTAGGGGCGCGGGGAACTGCGCGACCGGCCCCCACCGGCCCGCAGGCGAACGGGATCCCTCGGAGAGTTTCGGGAAGGGGCGGGGTGGGGGTCAGAACACCGACAAGCCCGTCAGCGTCGTGAAACGGTCCAGCGCCGCCACGCCCGCGACCGAGTTGCCCCGTGCGTCCAGGCCCGGGCACCACACGCACAGCGTGCAGTGACCCGGGACGACGGCGACGATGCCGCCGCCGACGCCGCTCTTGCCGGGCAGGCCCACCCGGTACGCGAAATCACCCGCCGCGTCATACGTCCCGCAGGTCATCATCACCGCGTTGATCTGCTTCGCCTCGCTACGGGTCAGCAGACGCGAGCCGTCCGCGCGCAGCCCGTGGCGGGCCAGGAAGCGGGCCGCGAGCGCCAAGTCCTCGCAGCTCATCTCGATCGCGCACTGCCAGAAGTAGTGGTCGAGCAGCGTCGGAACGTCGTTGGCGATGTTGCCGTACGAGGCCATGAAGTGCGCGAGCGCGGCGTTGCGGTCGCCATGCGCCGACTCCGACTCGGCGACGTCCGCGTCGAACGCGAGGTCCGGGTTCCCGGTCTCCTCCTTCAGGAACTCCAGGATCTCGCTGCTCGCGTCACCGGTGAGGGTCTGGAGCCGGTCCGTCACGACGAGCGCGCCCGCGTTGATGAACGGATTGCGCGGAATGCCGTTCTCGTACTCCAGTTGTACGAGGGAGTTGAACGGGTTGCCCGACGGCTCGCGGCCGACGTGCTCCCAGAGGCTGTCGCCGCCGCGCGCGAGCGCGAGGGCGAGCGTGAAGACCTTGGTGATCGACTGCGCGGAGAACGGCCGCTGCCAGTCCCCCACTCCGTACACCTTGCCGTCGAGGTCGGCGACGGCCATGCCGAAGCGGGACGGGTCGACGTCCGCGAGGGCGGGGATGTACGCGGCGGGGGTGCCGCTGCCGATGAGCGGCGCGACGTCGTCCGCGATCCGCTCAAGGACGGTCTGGTAGTCCACGGTGGTGTGCTGCCCGCCCGGTTACTGGGGCTTGTAGCCGCGGTGCAGGGCCACGACGCCGCCGGTGAGGTTGCGCCAGGCGACCTTCGACCAGCCGGCCCGCTGGAGCTTCGCGGCGAGCTCGGGCTGGTCGGGCCAGGCGCGGATGGACTCGGCGAGATAGACGTACGCGTCGGGGTTGGACGACACGGCCGTCGCCACCGGGGGCAGCGCGCGCATCAGGTACTCGGTGTAGACCGTACGGAACGGCTTCCAGGTCGGCTGCGAGAACTCGCAGATGACGACGCGGCCGCCGGGGCGGGTGACGCGGAAGAGCTCGCGCAGGGCGGCGTCGGTGTCCTGCACGTTGCGCAGGCCGAAGGAGATGGTGACGGCGTCGAAGGTGTCGTCCTTGAACGGCAGCTTCGTGGCGTCGCCGGCGGTGAGGGGCAGGTGCGGGTGGCGCGCCTTGCCGACCTTCAGCATCCCGATGGAGAAGTCGCACGGGACGACGTACGCGCCGGTCGCGGCGAATGGGAGGGACGACGTGGCCGTGCCCGCCGCGAGGTCGAGGATCTTCTGCGCCGGGCGCGCGTCGACCGCCTTCGCGACCTCCTTGCGCCAGAGGCGGGCCTGGCCGAGGGAGAGCACGTCATTGGTGAGGTCGTAGTTCGCGGCGACGTCGTCGAACATCGAGGCGACTTCGTGCGGCTGCTTGTCCAGGGATGCGCGGGTCACCCCCACATTGTGCCCCCGGGGCTCCGCCCCGCCGCCCACGCCCCCCGTGTTGCCGTGCGGCGTCCCCTACCCCGCCCCTTCCCGAAACTCTCCGAGGGAGCTCTCCGTCTGCGGACCGTGCTGGGTTGCTCGCGCAGTTCCCCGCGCCCCTAAAGATGGGCCCTTCGGGCCCTCCTAGGGGCGCGGGGAACTGCGCGACAAGCCCCCACCGGCGGCCAGCCGAACGACACCCGCCGGAGGCTTTAGGGAAGGGGCGGGGTGGGGGAATCAACGCGCCCGATACACCAGCCGACCATCCAGCACCGTCACCACACACACATCCCCGTCAAAAACCGCAAACCGCGCCGCCCCACCCACCCGCAGCGGCGGCAGGGCAACACCCGCACCAAGGGACGGCGTCCCGGACGGAACAGACCCGGGCAGCACACCCAGCCCCGACCGCCGCACCGCCTCCACCACCACCCGAGACCGCAGCTCCCCCGAAACCGCCACCACCCCGTGCGCCAACAACCGCTGCACCCCCCGCCGAGCACTCCCGCCCCGACGCGCCTCGTCGACCGGGAAGTCCGGGGACAGGATCGGCTCGGTGCCCAGCGCGGAAGCCTCGCGCGGATCCGGGTGATACGCCCGCTCCAGCAGCTCCGCCCCGTACGGATTGACCAGCCCGGGCAGCAGCACACCGGGCCACCGCCGCACCCGCGCCCCCGGATACGCCGCCACCAGCTCCGGATACGGCCCGATCGCGGCCACCAGCGCGCCCTCGACCACCACCGCATCCCCCACCGAAGGGGCGTGAATCGTCAGCATGCGCAGGCTAGTTGGAGGCCAGCAGCTTCAGCTCGGGGTGGGCGGTGCCGCCCTCGATCGCCGTCGACGAGATGTGGGACATGACCCGCTCGTCGACCGGGTCGTTCGCCGGGTCGTCGTGGACCAGCAGGTGCTCGTACGTCGTCGCCCGCTGCGCCGGCACGCGCCCCGCCTTGCGGATCAGCTCGATGATCTCCATGCGGTTGGAGCGGTGCTTGGCGCCCGCCGAGGAGACGACGTTCTCCTCCAGCATGATCGAGCCCAGGTCGTCCGCGCCGTAGTGCAGCGACAGCTGGCCCGCCTCCTTGCCGACGGTCAGCCAGGAGCCCTGGATGTGGGCGACGTTGTCGAGGAAGAGCCGCGCGATCGAGATCATCCGCAGGTACTCGAAGACGCTCGCCTGCGTACGGCCCTTGAGGTGGTTGTTCTCGGGCTGGTACGTGTACGGGATGAAGGCCCGGAAGCCGCCCGTCCGGTCCTGGACGTCGCGGATCATCCGCAGGTGCTCGATGCGCTCGGCGTTCGTCTCGCCGGTGCCCATCAGCATCGTGGACGTCGACTCGACGCCGAGGCCGTGCGCCGCCTCCATGATCTCCAGCCAGCGCTCACCGCTCTCCTTGAGCGGCGCGATCGCCTTGCGCGGCCGCTCGGGCAGCAGTTCGGCGCCCGCGCCCGCGAAGGAGTCGAGACCGGCCGCGTGGATACGGGTGATGGCCTCCTCGACCGTCACCCCGGAGATACGGGCCATGTGCTCGACCTCGGACGCGCCGAGGGAGTGGATGACCAGCTGCGGGAAGGCCTGCTTGATGGCGCTGAAGTGCTTCTCGTAGTACTCGACGCCGTAGTCCGGGTGGTGGCCGCCCTGGAACATGATCTGGGTGCCACCCAGTTCGACGGTCTCCGCGCAGCGGCGCAGGATGTCGTCGAGGTCGCGCGTCCAGCCCTTCTTGGTGTCCTTGGGGGCCGCGTAGAAGGCGCAGAACTTGCACGCCGTGACGCACACGTTGGTGTAGTTGATGTTGCGCTCGATGATGTACGTCGCGATGTGCTCGGTCCCGGCGTACCGGCGGCGGCGCACCGCGTCGGCGGCGGCGCCCAGCGCGTGCAGCGGGGCGGAGCGGTAGAGGTCGAGGGCCTCTTCGGGGGTGATGCGTCCACCCGCCGCGGCACGGTCGAGGACGGACTGAAGCTCGGCCTTCTCAGTCACCGGAGTGTCCCTTTCGGCGGGGTTCGGACGGACCGCGCCAGCCTACGCCAGCACGGTTGCCCCGCCTCGGTCCGGGTGGCGGGCGGGCCACCCGCGCCCCCGGTCCGGCCGCCGGGCGCACGCCGGGTGACCCCACCGCGCGCCCCTACTTCTTCACCAGCGTCGCGTACGGCTTGCCCGCGCCCTCCTCCTGGGATTCGTACTTGAGGGTGCCGTCCGCGTTGCGCGTGAAGACCAGCGTGGCCGTGCCGCTGGTGCACAGGCCCGCCGTCCCCGGCTTGGCCGGGTCCGTACGTTCCTCGATCGTCACCTTGTCCGCCGTGCCGGACACGAGCTTGCCGACGCCGAAGCACTCCACGGTCGTACCGATGACGGTGATCTTCGACGAGGAGTGCAGCACGTCCTCGCCCTTGGCTCCCGCCGTGAACACCGCCGTCAGATCGCCGTGCGGCTGCCCGGTCGTGGACTCCGTCATCGGGCCCTGCCAGGTTCCGATGAACGCCTGCGGCAGCGCGGACACCGTCGGCCCGCCGGTCCCGCCGGGAGACGACCCCGGAGGCACGGGCGAGGACGCCGAGCCACTGGACTTCGCGCCGCTGTCGCCGCCTCCCGGCAACAGGTCGAACATGAACGCGCTCCCGACCGTCACCGCCGCCAGCGCACCCGCGACCGCGAGCGCCACCGTGCAGCTGATCCGCCGCCCCCGCCCCCGTTCCCCCGGCTCGACCGCCGTACCGACGGAGAGCGAGACCCGGGGCAGCGCGGCGGGCGGCTCGGGCGTACGCGGCCCGGGCACGGCATCGGCGACGCCCGCACCCGTACTACTGGCGGCCCCGTTCCCGTACGTATAAGAGCCACCGCTCTGCGCGACCGGCGCAGCCGCCCCGTACGACGCGTCCGGCGGACCGAACACCCCCACCGAGGGGCTGGTGAACGCCACCGGACCCGAGATATCCGGGGCCGGCGCCTCCGGTTCCAGATCCAGCAGCCGTACCGCCGACCGGCTCACCTCCTCCACCAGCGCGCCCGGCAGCCAGCCGGTGGCGACCAGGGCGGCGGCGCCGGCCGGGGCCAGGGCGCGGGCGAGTTCGGCGGGAACCGGGCGGTCCGGCGCCGACTTGGCCAGGCACGCGGCCACCGCCGCCCGCAGCTCGCCGCCGAGTCCGCCGCCCAGCTCCGGCTCCTCGTGCACCACCTTGTAGAGGAGGGCGGCCGAGGAGTCGCCCGGGAACGGCGGCGCACCCGTGGCCGCGTACGCGAGCACCGCGCCCAGCGAGAACACATCGGCCGCCCCGGTGACCCCCTTGCCCAGGATCTGCTCGGGCGACATATAGCCCGGCGAACCGATCGACACACCTGACGCGGTGAGCGAGGCCGTGCCGTCCGTGGCGCGGGCGATACCGAAGTCGATCAGCCGGGGCCCGTCCAGCGTGAGCAGCACATTGGAGGGCTTCACATCCCGGTGGACGAGACCAAGCGCGTGTACCGCAGCCAGCGCCTCCGCGAGCCCGGCGCCGAGCGCGCGCACCGCGTGCTCGGGCAGCGGGCCGTGCGCGGTGACCGCCTGGGCGAGCGAGGGGCCCGCGACATAGCCGGTGGCCACCCACGGGACGGCCGCTTCGGGGTCGGCGTCGAGGACCGGCGCGGTCCAGGCCCCGCCGACCCGCCGGGCCGCCTCCACCTCGTGGCGGAAGCGGGCCCGGAACTGCTCGTCGAGCGCGAAGTGCGGGTGGACGACCTTCACCGCGACCGTACGGCCGCCGGCGCTGCGGCCCAGATAGACGCGGCCCATGCCGCCCGCGCCGAGTCTGCCGAGCAGACGGTAGGCGCCGATGGTGCGCGGTTCGTCCGCTTCGAGCGGCTGCATCGCGATCTGCTCCCCCAAGGCGACAGGACCGGGCGACAGGCCCGGGACGAAATACCCTGGCCGACCGGCCCGGGCCGTCAAGTACGGTCGAACAGCAGCGTAGAGCGCGACGTGGGCGGGATCACTGACTCGTGTCGGATCCGAGACGTACGGCGACGAACCGTATCGAACGAATGGTCGTCTCTCCCTGCGGAGATCGCACGAGAAACGCACACTTGGCCTGTAAGCGACAAAACACCTCGGAGCACCGTATGAATCGCCGTCCCGCCGCGCTGATAGCCGCCGCCGTCCTCGGCTCGGTCGTGCTGGTCACCGGCTGCTCGGACGAGAGCAAGCCGGTCAGCTTCGACAGCCCGAGCGCCCAGTCGGCTGCGCCCAAGAGCGGCAGCAAGGCGCCCCAGACGCCGCAGGACAAGAACGCCTCCGAGGTCAGCGCCAAGACGCTGCTGCCGACCGGCCCCAAGGCCGAGTTCACCACGCAGAACACCCTTGAGGACGGCACCAAGATCGGCGTGACCACACTGCACGGCAAGAAGTCGGGCTTCACCGGCAAGGTGTGGGTGTGGGCGCCGAAGCAGTACTTCGACCCCAAGTACGCCCAGAGCGGCTTCCCGGTCCTCATCGCGCTGCCGGGAGGAAACGGTTACCCCAAGAACTACTGGATGGGCACCGACCTCAAGCTGCAGAGCAGCATCACCGAGTGGTCGAAGGAGGGCAAGAGCGTCCCGTTCGTCGTGGTGATGCCGGTCCTCAACCCGGACGCGAAGTACTACTACGACGGCAGCGACATCCCGGGCCACCCCAAGATGGGCACCTGGATGACCGAGGACGTGCCGGACTTCGTGAAGGCGAACTTCCGCACCTTCAAGTCCCGTGACGGCTGGGCGTTCATGGGCTCGTCCTCCGGCGGCTTCGTCGGCCTGAAGTCGGTGCTCAAGCGCCCCGACCAGTTCCGGGCCGTGATCGCCTCGGGCCCCGACACCGTGCCGGACTCGCCGCTGTGGGCCGGCCACGAGGCCGAGAAGCAGGCGAACAACCCGGAGAAGCTCGCCCAGCAGCTGATCGACACCAACGGCCCCGAGGTCGACCTCGCCTTCCAGATAGGCACCAAGGAAGGCGGCATGGCGAACCTGAAGGGGTTCATCGACCGCTACGGCAAGGGCCCGGTCAAGACCCATCTCCAGGTCATCCAGGGCGGCAAGCACAACGCCCACACGTACATCAAGGGAATGGGCGACGGGACCATGCAGTGGATCAGCCAGCACCTGATGGCCCCGATCCCGTCGTCCTGACCCACGGAATCCAGGCGATTACGCGCCGAGCAGCGCGACCGCCACGTCCGCCGGGAACCCGGTGGTCGGACCGGTCCGGCGGGCGAACTCCCGTACGCCCTCCAGCTGCGCGGCGCCGAACCGGAAGTCCAGCGTCGTGAAGTAGCGCTCCAGGAGCTCCGCGTCGAAGACCTCCCAGCGGGCGGCCTGCTCGGCGACCTTGGTGACCTCCTCCAGGGAGAGGTCACGGGAGGCCAGGAACGCCTCGTGGACCTCGCGCACCATCGCGGGCTGGCGGGCCAGGTAGTCCTTGCGGGTCGCCCACACGGCGAAGACGAACGGCAGGCCCGTCCACTGCTTCCACATGGTGCCGAGGTCGTGGACCTGGAGCCCCAGACGCGGGGCCTCGTGCAGCGAGGCGCGCAGCGCGGCGTCCCCGATCAGCACCGCCGCGTCCGCCTCCTGCATCATCAGGCCGAGGTCGGGCGGGCACGAGTAGTAGTCGGGCTGGACCCCGTAGCGCTCGGCGAGCAGCAGCTGCGCCAGGCGTACGGAGGTGCGCGAGGTGGAGCCGAGGGCGACCCGGGCGCCGTCGAGCCGGTCGAGCGGCACCTGAGAGACGATCACGCAGGACATGACCGGCCCGTCACAACCGACCGCGAGGTCGGGAAACGCCACCAGGTCGTCCGCGTTGCGCAGGAACTCCACGAGGGTGATCGGGGCGATGTCCAGATCGCCGCGGACCAGCTGCTCGCTGAGCTTCTCGGGACTGTCCTTGGTGAGTTCGAGGTCAAGGAGGGTGCCCGTACGGGCGAGGCCCCAGTACAGCGGCAGACAGTTGAGGAACTGGATGTGCCCGACCCGTGGCCGGGTGGTTGTTTGGTCCACATCGCGAGACTAGACCTGTCCGGTTTGTCCAGCTACGGCGGGTCTCTCCGTCGGCGCGCGAAGGGCTTCTTCGTCAGCGCATCAAGGGGTCGTCAAACGTCCGGGTGACGTGATCTTTCCCTCTACCGCACCCCCGATCCTGCGTGCTACGCTCAGCGCAAGTTGCAGTTTGGTTTCCCTTGCAGTACAGAGCCTGCGGAGCATGTAACCCGCAGGCTTTTGTAGTTTTCAGACTTGTTTGCAGGTTCTGGAGCAGGGCAACCCTTTGGCCCAAGGAGGGCTTATGGCTACCGGAACCGTCAAGTGGTTCAACGCTGAAAAGGGCTTCGGCTTCATCGCCCAGGACGGCGGCGGCCCGGATGTCTTCGTCCACTACTCCGCGATCAACGCGTCTGGCTTCCGCTCCCTTGAGGAGAACCAGGTCGTGAACTTCGACGTCACGCAGGGTCCGAAGGGCCCGCAGGCGGAGAACGTCACCCCGGCCTAGTTGCCCGGGTCGGCGATCGCTGACTAGCAGTACCCAAGGAGCCCTTTCCCGTACGGCGACGTACGGGAAAGGGCTCCTGCCTTTGTGCGGCGCTTTTTATCAGTACAGCCGTTCTATTTCTTCCGCGTACCGCTCCGCCACTGCCCGGCGGCGGACCTTGAGCGTCGGGGTCAGCACCCCGCTCGCGATGGTGAAGTCCTCGTCCAGGACCGCGAAGGCGCGTATACGGGCGGGGCGCGAGACGCGGGCGTTGGCCTCGTCGACGGCCTCCTGGACCAGGGCCCGTACGGCGGCCGCGTCCTTCCCCGCGGCTTCCTCCGGATCGACCGTGATCAGCGCGACCGGGTACGGGCGGTGGTCGCCGATCATCACCGCGTGCGAGACGAAACGCGAGCGCTCGATGGCGAGCTCCACCTCGGACGGGGTGAGGTTCTTCCCGGCGGACGTGATGATCAGGTCCTTCTTGCGGCCGGTGATGCTGAGGAAACCGTCGGGGTCGAGGGCGCCCAGATCCCCGGTGTGCAGCCACCCGTCCGCGTCCAGCGCCTCGGCGGTGCCGGCCGGGTTGGCGTGATAGCCGGGGAAGACGTTCGCCCCGCGCGCCAGCACCTCGCCGTCCTCGGCGATCCTGACCTCGCACCCGTCGACCGGCCGCCCGACCGTCCCGTACCGCACGGCGCCCGGGTGGTTGAGCGTGATCACCCCGCCCGACTCGGTCATCCCGTACCCCTCGAACACCGCGATGCCGCTGGCCCGCAGGAAGTCGAGGGTGGCCGGGGCGATGGGGGCGCCGCCGGTGAGCGCCCAGCGCAGACGGCCCCCGAACGCGGCCCGCACCAGCGCGAACAGCTCCTTGTCGGCGGCGGCGTGGGCCTCGTGCAGGTCGGGGGGCAGCCGGCCGTCGGCGGCGAGTACGCCGAGCCGTACGGCCTCCTCGAACCGCGCCCTTCCGTTCTCCTGGGTCTCCGCGAGTCCCAGAACGGTCTGGTGCACCTTCTCGAACAGCCTTGGTACGGAGGGGAGATGAGTGGGCTGTGCCTCGGCCAGCTCCTTCACCACGTCCTCGACTCGGCCGCCGAAGTAGCAGAGTTCGCCGCCGTAGAGGAGCGTGGAGAACTGGATGAGCTGGGCCAGGAGGTGGGCGAGGGGGAGGTAGAGGTACGTTCTGTCGCCCGGGCCGCCTTCGGTGAGGGGCAGTGTGGCGTCCTGGACCGCGCCGATGTTGGCGTGGGTGAGGCGGCAGCCTTTGGGTGGGCCTGTGGTGCCGGATGTGTAGACCAGGGTTGCGGTGTCCTCTGGGCGGACGGCTTTCTGGCGGGCCAGCAGGTCGTCAAGCGGTGTGCTCGCCCCTTCCCCCAGTAGCGCCCACGGGGGTGTTGCTTTCGTCTGCGGGCCGGTGGGGGCTGGTCGCGCAGTTCCCCGCGCCCCTGTAGGGCGGCCGGTAGCGCACAGCACACGCAACTCCCGCAGGTCGGGGAGGCGAGGGCGTAAGGAGGTCACGCGGGCCGCCTGCGTCGCGTCCTCGCACAGAACAACGCTCGCCCCCGAATCCTTCAGCACCCACTCCACCTCCTCCTCCCCCGCAGTCGGGTAGATCGGGACGACCACCGCGCCCGTCGCCAGGCAGGCGAGGTGGGTGTGGGTCCACTCGGGGCGGGTCTCCGCGAGGATCGCTACTCGATCGCCCGGGCTCAGCCCCAGGCCCAGCAGGGCGCAGGCCGTGCGGCGGACGGTGTCGCGGAGGTCGGTGTACGAGGTGGAGGTCCAGGCGCCGTCCGCCGTGCGGAACCGCTGGGCCGGGTGGGACGCGTACCGTTCGCCCACCCACTCCGCGAACAGGGCCAGCGTCCTGGGGCGTCGTGCGCTCGGGTCCGTCATATACCCGACGGTAACGACGGGGTTCGGCCGCGTGGGATGACGGGAAACGTCACCCCCACTGACCGCACCGCTCAATCCCGCTACGGTCGTCGACCATGGGCAAGGGGACGATCACCGTGCACCATGTACGCGCCGTGCTGCGCGGCGCCGAGCGGCGCGGCGTCGACACCGTGCCGCTGCTGCAAGCGGCAGGCATCCCGCCCTCGCTCCTAGGCGACGACCGGGCGCGGGTGACGCCCGCTCAGTTCGCGTTGCTGTTCAGGGCGTTGTACCGGGCGACGGGGGACGAGTTCCTCGGGCTCGGCACGGCCCCGAGCCGCCCCGGCACGTTCGCCATGATGTGTTACGCGTCGCTGGCCTGCCGCGATCTGGGGGCGGCGATGAAGCGCGGGATCACGTTCTACGGCCTGTTCCCGGGCGGCCCGGTCCTGTCGCTGACCGTCACCGACACCGAGGAGGCGGTCTTCTCCGTACGAGGTGACCTCGGCGGGCGGGACACGGACCACTTCCTCACCGAGTGCCTGCTGATCATCTCGCATCGGCTGTGCAGCTGGCTGGTGGGCCGCCGCATCCCGCTGCTGCGGGCGTCGTTCGGCTATCCGCCGCCCCCGCACAAGGACGAGTACCCGTCACTGTTCGGCTGCCCGGTCCGCTTCGGGGACGCGCGTACGGAGGCGGTGTTCGACGTCCGCTGGCTGACCGCACCGCTCGTACGGGACGAGGCCGCGCTGGAGCAGATGCTGCGGCGTGCACCCTTCGAACTGCTGAGCCGCCGTGCGTACGGGACGACGGTGGCCGAGCAGGTCCACCGCGATCTCGCCCGGGTCCTCCAGGACTCCCCGCGGCTGCCGTCCCTCGACGCCACGGCGGCCCGGCTCGCCCTGTCCCCGGCCACGTTGCGGCGCCGCCTCCAGCAGGAGGGGACGTCGTTTCAGCAGCTCAAGGACGCGGTACGGCGGGACGCGGCGATCGCGGGCCTGGCGGAGGGGCGCGAGCCGATCGCCGATCTGGCGGCACGGCTGGGCTTCTCCGAGGACACGTCGTTCCACCGGGCGTTCCGCCGCTGGACGGGGACGACGCCGGGGGCGTACCGGCTGGGCCGGTGAAGGCGGGCCGGTGGGGCCGAGGCTGTCCGGCCCGGTCAGTGAAGGTGAGCGGTACGGTCAGCGCCGTACCTACTGACGGGTCACTACTGTCTCCCCAACTACCCCCACCCCACAGCACGTTGGGAGAGCCGCAATGCCCATCCGAACCAGAGTCGCCGGCGCGGTCGCCGCCGGTCTCCTCCTCTCGGCAGCCACCCCCACGGCGTTCGCAGCCGCCGACACCTCCACGAGCCCCGGGGACGTGGTCACGTCCGCCCCCACCGAGTTCCACCCCCTGCCCGGCCAATGGACCAACACCAAGGCCTGGCACGTGACATACCGCTCGACGACGGCCAAGGGCGGCCCGAACGTCGTGTCCGGCACGGTGATCGTCCCCAACGACGGCCGTACGGGACCGCGCCCGCTCGTGACGTACGCGGTCGGCACGGTCGGCATGGGCGACTCGTGCGCGCCGAGCGCGGGATTCCCGTACGGGACGACCATCGAGGCCACCCTCATCAACCAGATCGTGCAGCGCGGCTGGGCGGTCGCGGTGACCGACTACGAGGGCCTGGGCACGCCCGGGGACCACACGTACACGGTCGGCCGGGCCGAGGGCACGGCCATGCTCGACGCGGCCCGCGCCGCCCAGCGCCTCGGCATCCCCGGCGTGGACGTCAACTCCCCCGTCGGGATCATGGGTTACTCCCAGGGCGGCCAGGCCAGCAGCTGGGCGGCCGAACTCCACGACTCGTACGCCCCCGAGCTCAAGGTCAAGGGCACGGCGACCGGCGGCGTCCCGGCCGACCTCCTGAAGGTCGCCCACGCCAACGACGGCGGCCTCGGCTCGGGCCTGATCTTCATGGCGGCGGCGGGCCAGAACGCGGCGTTCCCGGAGCTGAACCTGGACTCGTACCTGAATACGGCGGGGAAGTCGCTGGTCGACTACTTCCGGACGAACTGCGTGGCGATCGATTCGGTCGTGGGCTCCTTCAAACACATCACCGACCTGACGGTGAAGAACCCCTTGGAGCAACCGGACTGGCAGGCCCGCCTCAACGAGTCCCGCCTGGGCACCCACGCCCCCGACGCCCCGGTGTACCTGTACCACGGCACCCTGGACGAGCTCATCCCGTACGCGGTGGGCCAGGGCCTGCGGTCGGACTGGTGCGCGCGAGGAGCGAACGTCTCCTGGCACGCGCTGCCGCTGCTGGGCCACATCGGCGGGGTGACGGTGGGCGCGCTGCCGGCGGCGGACTGGCTGGCGGACCAGTTCGCGGGGCGTGGGACAGGGGGCAACTGCTAGGCCCCGGGCGCTTAGGGGCGCGGGGAACTGCGCGAGCAACCAAGCACGGTCCGCACCTTCCAGGGGGTTAAGGGGCGCGGGGAACGGCGCGAGCACCACGCACGGTCCGCACCTTCAAGAGGGTTAAGGGGCGCGGGGAACGGCGCGAGCAGCCACAGACGGCCCGCACCCAAACGACCGCATCCAGCGAACCAACGGCGCGGCCCCGATGCGCAAGGACCGCAAAGGGGTCCATCCTGAAGCCATGCCGATGGACCCGGAAATCGCGGCCCTGCTAAAGCAGTACGGCGTAGACGGCCCCGCGCCCGACGCCCCACCCCCCGTCGCCGACATGCGCGCAGGCAACCGCATGCTGTCGCTGGCCGTCGCCCCGGACCCACCGATCGAGGTGGCCGAGGTGACGGACGGCAGAATCGCAGGCGTACCCGTACGTACGTACCGTCCCGAAACGGCGGGCCCGGCCCCCACGGTCGTGTTCTTCCACGGCGGCGGCTTCATCGTCGGCGACCTCGACACCCACGACGGGGTCTGCCGCAGACTGTGCCGGGACCTGGGCGCGGTCGTGGTGAGCGTGGGCTACCGCCTGGCCCCCGAGTTCCCGTTCCCGGCGGGCTTCGACGACTGTGTGGCGGTGACGAGCCATGTCGCGGAGGCGATCGAGGAGTACGGGGGCGGGGTGCTCGGGGTGGCGGGCGACAGCGCCGGGGGCAGTATGGCCGCCGGGGTGGCCCTGGCGTTCCGCGACGAGGGCCGCGAACTGGCGGCGCAACTCCTGGCGTACCCCTCCACGGACCTGAGCCCCGACCGCACCCACGCGTCCCTGACGGAGAACGCCACGGGCTACCTCCTGACCACGTCAGAGGTGGAGAACAACATCCGCCTCTACCTTGGCGAGATGCCGGCCGCGGCCGCGTACCCCCCGGCGTCCCCACTCCTCGCCACCAACCACGCGCGCCTGGCCCCGGCGGTGATCGGCTGTGGCGACTGCGACCCGCTACGGGACGAGGGCCTGGCGTACGCGGACGCGCTGGCGGCGGCGGGCGTGACAGTACGTAAACACCGCTACCCGGGCCTGATCCACGGCTTCCTGAGCTTCGACACGAGGTCGAAGGCGGCGGATGCGGCGGTGACGGAGATGTTCAGAGAGTTCGGCGAACTGCTGAACCGGGCGGGCTGAAACGAGAAGGCCCGCCGCTCCGAAGACAAGAAGCGGCGGGCTGACCCAACTCCCGCATCAGATCCCGAAGTTGGTCCCGACGAACTTCTGGTCGGAGTTGTTGTTGCAGTCCCAGACGATCGCGGTGTTGCCGTTCCACGTCCCGCCGTTGTTGAGGCCCAGGCAGAGCTCCTGGTGGTACGTCGAGTGGAGGCGGACCATGCCGCCACCGACCGGCTCGACGTTCCACTGCTGGTCGGGGTTGCCGTTGCAGTCCCAGGCGGAGGCGCCCGCACCCCGGCGGACGTCGCCGCCCCAGACGCCGAGGCACTGGTTGTTGTCGTTGACGAGGTGAACGGTGTCCGGCAGCCCGTTGTTGAGGTTGAACGACACGACGTCGGCCGACCAGCGCTGGTCCGGGTTGCCGTTGCACTCCCACACGATCACCGACGAGGAGTCCTCACCGGGCAGGTAGTCCTGCCCGAGGCAGGGACCCATGGTGCTGCCGACCTGGGACCACCCCCGCACACGCGGGGACCACTGCCGCTCGTTCGAACAATTGCGCGATTTTGAGGGACCACCCCCGCACACGCGGGGACCACTTCTGCTCGGTCCACCGCTGAAGGGTGTTCATGGGACCACCCCCGCACACGCGGGGACCACCCGCTGGGGGTACCGGTCGTGGCGTACTCCATGGGACCACCCCCGCACCCGCGGGGACCACTAGACGTGGTACGCGGAGGCGCCGGCCACCGCGGACCACCCCCGCACCCGCGGGGACCACAGGCAAAGCCGATACCCACCCAAAAGCCGTTAGGGACCACCCCCGCACGCGCGGGGACCACTGCGCGCTGCGCTTCACCAATGGCCAACTCTTGGGACCACCCCCGCACGCGCGGGGACCACAAGGCCATCGGCAAGGTGGGCTCGAAGCTCGGGGGACCACCCCCGCACGCGCGGGGACCACTCACGCCCGATCTCGGAGAACGAGTTGGCCGAGGGACCACCCCCGCACGCGCGGGGATCACTACCGCCGCTGCTCCTGGACCCACGGGCCGACGGGACCACCCCCGCACGCGCGGGGATCACAACACCTTGGACTGGCGCATCAGGTCCCGGAGGGGACCACCCCCGCACGCGCGGGGATCACGGGTCAATGATCGTCCCGTCCCGCATGATCCTGGGACCACCCCCGCACGCGCGGGGATCACGCGGTCTAGGGCGTTGATGTTCGCTTCCGTGCGGGACCACCCCCGCACGCGCGGGGATCACCCGGCCACGGACTCCGCCCGTCCGCCGGGCTGTGGACCACCCCCGCACGCGCGGGGATCACCCGTACTCACACGCGAAAAGCCCCGGCGGACAGGGACCACCCCCGCACGCGCGGGGATCACAGCGCCCGACCTGGGGCTTCAGCTCATCCCGCCCCCGTTTTTACTCACTTCCACGGATTCCGGCATACACCCCATCCCCCTCACATCCCCCAAGAGGTCAACCCCGCAGCCCTGCCCGGGTGTCGGCCACAGGCTAGTGTGCCCAGGCCTTCCTCCGGGGCCGGTTCGCGGGGCTCAGGTCAGGGCCGGGCGGCCCAGCTGGCGCACCCTCCATCCCGCCACCCGCCACGCGTCCGCGCACAGGACGTTCCGCAGGTCCACCACAACCGGGGCTGCGACGACACGACCCAGAGCCTTGGGGTCGGCCGCCCGGAACTCAGGCCATTCCGTGGCGACCACGATCAGCTCGGCACCGCGCGCGGACTCGTCCAGGCCCTCGGTGTAGTCGAGTTCGGGGTGCCGCGCGAGGGCCGTGCGGACGGCGTGCGGGTCGTGAACGGTGACCTGCGCGCCGCGCCGGTGCAGCAGCGCCGCGACGGCCAGCGCCGGGGATTCCCGTACGTCGTCGGTCCCGGCCTTGAACGACGCGCCCCACACGGCGATCCGTACGCCCTCGACCGCCCGCCCGAGCATGTCCTCGATCAGGGCGACGGCGGCCGCCGGGCGGGACTCGTTGACCTGTTCGGCGGCCCGCAACAACGCGGCGGCTTCGACCGCGCCCAGCGCCCGCGCGGACGCGGTGAACGCCCGTACGTCCTTGGGCAGACAGCCCCCGCCGTACCCCGGCCCGGCGTGCAGCCCGCCCCGGCCGATACGCGGGTCGAGCCCGATGGCCTCGGTGAGCTCGACCACGTCCGCGCCCGCGGCTTCGCACATGTCGGCGACGCCGTTGATGAACGACACCTTCATGCCGAGGTACGCGTTGGCCGCGCCCTTGATCAGCTCGGCCGTGGCCGGGTCGGTCACGAACAGCGGGATACGTTCGCGCAACATCGGTGCGTAGACCTCCCGTACGACGTCCTCGGCGTGCGCGCTCGGCACTCCAACGACGATGCGGTCGGGCCGCAACGTGTCCTCGACGGCATGGCCCTCCCGCAGGAACTCGGGATTCCACACCACCTCCACGCCGTCGCCGACGGGGGCGAGGCGGGCCAGGAGCGCGGCGAGGTCGCGGGTGGTTCCGACGGTGACCGTCGACTTCCCCATGATCACGCAGGGGCGAGTGAGGTACGGGGCCAACGCGCGGGCGACGCCGAAGATCTGACCGGTGTCGTACGAGCGACCGTCCGCGTCGATCGGGGTCCCGACGGCCAGAAAGTGAACGTCGGCGAAGTCGGCGGCCTCGGCCAGGTTGGTGGTGAACCGGAGGCGACCGCTGCGGGTGTGCGCGGCGAGCAGTTCGGGCAGGCCCGCTTCGTAGATCGGCCACTCACCCGCGTTCAGCCGGTCGACCTTGACCTGATCGATGTCGACCCCGATCACGTCGTGCCCGATCTCGGCCATACCGGCGGCGTGCGGGATACCCAGGTGGCCGAGGCCGATGACAGAGACGCGCATGAGCGTCCTACCTTCCATCGCTCTCACCCGGGGCGACCCGGGCCGGTCCAAGCGCGCCACGCTAGCGTCCAACGACCGGGCCGTAGCGAATTGCGCAGGTAAATCAAGTGCTGCTCTTCGCAGGGATGTTGACGAGTTTGGGTAGTCAAGTGCGGGAGCGCTCACCTCCATGGCTTTCGCTCTCTCCCCGCGTGCGCGGGGACCGCAGCAGGCCGGGCAGCCCGTTCAGCTGGACCCAGGGACCATCCCCGCACACGCGGGGACCACGTCTGGTGGATCAGCTCGCGGGTCCGGTCCGGGGGACCACCCCCGCATGCGCGGGGACCACATGGCCGAGGGACTGACCCACGTGCCCTACGAGGGACCACCCCCACGTGCGCGAGGACTAGACAGGCCGTGCCCCACGCAGCGCGGCAGTGTCGGGGCCACCCTGCTACGCGGGGACCACTCACAGCCAGGCCACGCCTCAACGTCACCGGGCGGACCATCCCCGCGTGCGCGGGGACCACAGGCTCTGGACGGCCTCACACAAGGCACGGTCGGGACCACCCCCGCGTGCGCGGGGACCACGTAACCGGTGCGTCCGCCCCGTACACCACCACGGGACCACCCCCGCACGCGCGGGGACCACTACGACCCCCACGAGCCCGGCGACCCGGTCAAGGGACCACCCCCGCACGCGCGGGGACCACTCGTCGTCGATCTCGTTCAGGCCCCGGGACAGGGGACCACCCCCGCACGCGCGGGGACCACGCCCACATCAAGGCCCGACAGGCCGTTGAGGCGGGACCACCCCCGCACGCGCGGGGACCACATCACGGGCGGGCACGGCGGGCAGGAGAACAGGGGACCACCCCCGCACGCGCGGGGACCACAGTGCTCGACCTGGGGCTTCAGCCCGCCCCTACCCCGTTTTTGCTCACGTTCATGGCTTCCGGCATACGCCCCATCCCGCACGTGAGCCACAGGCTAGCGGGCCACGACCTCCCCCGGCCTGCGTCGCCGCAATCCGCACCTCGCGACGTCGTCACGTTCGACCTCAACAGCCTTTAACAGGCCGCCACTTCACCCCCTCCCCACCTCACCCCACCTCCGCCCAAACCACCTTCCCCACCGCCCGCTCCTCCACGCCCCACGCCAACGCCAGCGCCGCAACCAGCACCAACCCCCGCCCCCTCTCCGCAACCGCGCCCCCGCCCACCACGCCCGGGACCGCGACCGCACCCCCACCCACCGCACCCGCACCCGCACCCGCCCCCGGATCCGCCACGCACGGCACCCGCTCGCCCCGGGTGTCCGTGACCTCGATGCGGAGTACCGTGCCGAGTACGAGCCGGAGTTCGAAATCGCGGCCCGGTACGTGGCCGTGCAGCACCGCGTTCGCCGCCAGCTCCGCGACGATGAGTGCGGCTGTGTCGGAGCGTTCGCTGCCGTGCGGAACGCCCCACGCGTCCAACTGCCCGAGAGCCACCTTCCGGGCACTGCTCGCACCCCGGCGCGTACTGCTGAAACGCCGTACGAACTCGGTTGCACGGGTGGTGATTTGAGGATTCATGTCACCGAGCGTGACGAGATGTGCGTACGCTGAACAGGGGCGTCGGCGCGCCACCGTTTTCCTGTACGGGTACGGCCTCCGCTCTGTACGAGTCATCGGCCGTGACCACGGAGGCACCCATGGACCGGGAAGAACGACCCGAGTCGGCGATCGAGGAAGACGGTACGTCGGAGCTCTTCATCGCCGTCGGCGAGCAGCTGAAAGTGCTCCGCATCCGCGCCGGGTTGACTCAGCGCGAGTTCGGCAAACTCGTCGGCTACACCGAAGGCCAGATCTCCGCCCTGGAGCGAGGCGTACGCATCCCCCAGCCCGACTTCCTCGACCGCGCCGACCAAATCCTGAACGCCGGTGGGGTGTTGATCGCCGCCAAGCGCGCGATCGAGAAGGCCCAGGCGAAGGCCCGCGTGCGACACCCTGGTTGGTTCCGCGATTACGTAAACGTGGAGGCCCAGGCCGTCTCACTTCACGACTACAGCACCCAGGCGGTGCCCGGACTGCTCCAGACCGAGGACTATGCCCGAGCCGTGTTCACACAGCGTCGACCGCTACTGGACGAAGGAACCGTCGAGAAGCGAGTGACGGACCGCCTGTCCCGGCAGCAGATCTTCGATCGCTGGCCCGCTCCGACCTTCAGCTTCGTACTGGAACAGTCCATGCTGTCCCGGCCAGTTGGCGGGCGGACTGTCCAAATGAACCAGCTTCAGCGGCTGCTGCACTTGGGTAGCCTTCGAACAGTTGAACTTCAGGTGATGCCGACCGATCGCGAAGACCACGCCGGGCTCGGCGGGCCGTTCATCGTGCTGACGCCCAAGGGGAGGCAGCAGGTTGCGTACACGGAGATCTACGGGCACCCCCGGCTGATCACCGACCAGGACGAAGTCCGCGTCTTCGCAGACCGCTATGGGATCATCCGGGCGCAGGCTCTCACCCCACGGGAGTCTCTGTCCCTGATCGAGAAGATGCTGGGAGACTCATGAACTGGTTCAAGAGTAGCTATAGCGACGGCGAGGGCGGCGCGTGCGTCGAAGTCGCCTACTACTGGCGCAAGTCGAGCTACAGCACCGGCGAAGGTGGTGACTGCGTTGAGGTCGCCACCCACCCCTCCGCCATCCGCATCCGCGACTCAAAGAACACCCCCGGCCCCGAAATCACCATCGCCCCCACCGCCTGGGTCACATTCATCACGTACGCCACTCGCTAAAACAAAAAAGCGGCTACGCCGATTGATAATCGGCGTAGCCGCTATCCCATCCGTCACACGTTCTCGAAGCGCCATTTCTGGTTCTCGCGGCCTTCCCAGGGCTCAATGGTGAGCTGGGTCTTCTCCGTCTCCTGGCGCAGGGTCACCACGCCGTCCATGTACGGGAAGTGGATGCGGTACTGGCCGCCGCCGACCGGCTCGATCGACCACTGCTGGGGGTACGGCTGCGTCGCGACCAGCGGCGGGAAGATCTTGATCAGGCTCAGCGCGAAGAAGAGCTCGCCGAACTCGCCGCCGTGCAGCTTGCTCTTGAGGTGGTACTGGTTGCCCGGGAGGAATTCGATCTCCCACTGCTGGTTGTCACCCTTGTGGTACGGGTACCCGATGATGGGCGTGTTGGGCTCGGTACGGGCGTCACGTACGTCGACCACACGGTCGTCGTAC
Source organism: Streptomyces sp. CBMA152 (assembly GCF_014596475.1). GTDB lineage: Bacteria > Actinomycetota > Actinomycetes > Streptomycetales > Streptomycetaceae > Streptomyces. Next base: position 682,273 of record NZ_MECJ01000028.1, read on the forward strand.
GCCGCGTTCTTGATCACGTACAGACCCGGGGACAGAATGAAGGTCTCGGCCATGAATCCTCCTTGGCTACCAGGGACGGATGGCGATCGAGCGACCCTCAACCTAATCCGCGCCGACCCGCCCCGTAACGGGGGCTTCAAGTCGCGCGTCGGAATTCATTTTGGCCGGGGCACGGCGCATATGCCCGTTCCCTTTCGACCTGAATTCGGGGACCGTTGGCCTATTCAGGTCTTCCATCCCCCGGAACGCCAAAGCTCCTCGCCGCTCACCCGCCGTCAAGACAACAGACGCGGAACGTACGCCCGCCCCACCGCCTTCAGCCGAAAGAATCCGGCGCCTTCTCAGCCCCCGAGCATCCCCCCGGGCATCCCCCCGGGCATCCAGCGCTCGCCCTCCCGCAGCTTCCCCAGCCCCACCCACGCGAAGTTCATCAGCGTCGCCGCCGCCTCCTTCGCGGAGACCCCCTCAGTCGCGTTGGCCCAGTCCGCCAGGGACTCCGCCGCGCCGACCAGCGCCTGGGCGAGGCCGCCGACGTCACGGGACGCCAACTCTGGCTCCGACGAGTGGGCCTCCCGCGCCGCCGCCGCGATCAGGAGCGTCACGAACGCCACCATCTCCTCCCGCATCACCGTGACCTCGGCGGCGAACGGTTCCCCGTGCGTACGGGCCTGGCGGTGCAGGACCGACCAGCCGTCGGGGTTCTCGGCGGTGTGGAGGAAGAAGGCCCGCAGGCCGGCCCACAGGCGCGCGTCGGCGGGGGCTTTCGGCTCGGCACCTGCCCGTACCGCGCTCACCAGCGCGCGGGCCTCCCGCCGGATCACGGCGGTGAAGAGTTCTTCCTTGGAGTTCAGATAGAGGTAGACGAGCGGCTTGGAGACGCCGGCCACCTCGGCTATCTCGTCCATCGAGGCGGCCCGGTACCCGCGCCGGCCGAAGATCCGTACCGCCGCGTCCAGCATCTGCTGCTCGCGCACGGCCCGCGGCATCCGCTTGGCCTTCCCCGCACCCGAAGCTGCACCCGCACCCATCAGACCGCATCCTCCCCGGCGCGCCGTCCTACGTCCGGGTAAGGGTAAGCGCGGGGGAAGTCGGTCCTGTTACGCGGGCCAACGGGCCCAAGAACCAAGCCTGTTACTGCGTCACGCCGTCTTCCTGCGTGCGGTTCGCCTCAAGCTTCGCCTTCGCCGACTCCACCTTGGTGACGATCTGCGCCGACATCTCGTCGCGCTGCTTGCGCAGCAGGACGAAGCTCAGCGGGGCGGAGAGGACCAGGGCGAGCAGCACGACCCAGATGGCGTTGGCGTCGCCGAGACCGGCGGGCATGACCCCGAAGTGGACCAGGGCCGCCACGAAGACCATGCAGCCGACGAAGACGGCGATGCGCATCGCGGTGTACCGGACGGTGGCGCTCGGCTTGGCGATGTTCACGGCTGACCTTCTCTCTGGGTTCGGCGTTCCCTGTACGTCCAATGAAGCTTGTCCGTCCAGTGAAGCATGTCCCCTATTGGATCAATTCAGCGGGAGCAGCATGAAGATGTCGTCGCGGTCGTCCCCGGGCGCCACACGGATCGCGCCGGGCACCCGCCCGACCTCCTTGTAGCCGCAGGACGCGTAGAACCGCTCCAGGCCGAGCCCGCCCCGGCAGGTCAGGCGTATCGCCTCGACCCCGTCGAAGGAGCGGGCCGCGTCGGCGACGGCCGCCATCAGGTCCTGCCCGTACCCCTTGCCCTGGTGGCGGGGGTGGATCATGACGGTGTACGCCCAGATCCAGTGCCGCATCAGGGCGTGGGTGTTCGATACGAGGAACGTGGTCGCGGCGACCGTTCCGTCCTCGTCGTACCCCACCAACAGCCGGACCCGGCCCTCGGCCATCCCCGTCAGGTGCTTGAGCAGCTCGGGGCGTACGTCCTCGGCCGTGACCGGCGGCACGAAGCCGACCGCTCCCCCGGCGTTGGAGACGTCCGCCCAGAGCTGTACGACCCCGTCGCGCAGCTCTGGAGTGACGGACGGATCCAGTTCGAAGGTCAGCGACACAGTCCGGTCCTCAGATCCGCATCGCCTGCGGCGACTCGCGCAGCGCCGGGTCCGGGCCGTCGTACTCGCGGATGATCTCGTACCGGGTGTTGCGCTCGACCGGGCGGAAACCGGCCTCGCGGATCAGGTCGAGGAGGTCGTCACGGGTCAGCTTGTTGGGCGTGCCGTAGTTGTCCGCGTCGTGCGTGATCTTGTACTCGACGACCGAGCCGTCCATGTCGTCGGCGCCGTGCTGGAGCGCGAGCTGGGTGGTCTGCAGGCCGTGCATCACCCAGAAGCACTTCACGTGCGGCACGTTGTCGAAGAGCAGGCGCGAGACCGCGAAGGTCTTCAGGGCCTCGGCGCCGGTCGCCATCGTGGTGCGCGCCTGGAGCTTGTTGCGGACCTTGCCGTCCTGCATGTCCACGAAGTCGTGCTGGTAGCGCAGCGGGATGAAGACCTGGAAACCGCCGGTCTCGTCCTGGAGCTCACGCAGACGCAGGACGTGGTCGACCCGGTGCCGGGGCTCCTCGATGTGCCCGTACAGCATCGTCGAGGGGGTCTTGAGACCCTTCTCGTGCGCCAGGCGGTGGATACGCGACCAGTCTTCCCAGTGGGTGTTGTGGTCGACGATGTGCTGACGGACCTCCCAGTCGAAGATCTCGGCGCCGCCGCCGGTCAGCGATTCGAGGCCCGCGTCGATCAGCTCGTCGAGGATCTCGGAGGCGCTCAGCCCCGAGATCGTCTCGAAGTGGTGGATCTCCGTCGCCGTGAACGCCTTCAGGCCGACGTTCGGCAGCGCCTCCTTGAGGGCCTTCAGCGAGCGCGGGTAGTAGCGCCAAGGGAGCGTCGGGTGGAGCCCGTTGACGATGTGCAGCTCGGTGAGGTTGTCGTTCTCCATCGCCTTGGCGAGGCGGACGGCCTCCTCGATGCGCATGGTGTACGCGTCCTTCTCGCCCGGCTTGCGCTGGAACGAGCAGTACGCGCACGACGCGGTGCACACGTTCGTCATGTTGAGGTGCCGGTTGACGTTGAAGTGGACGACGTCGCCGTTCTTCCGCGTCCGCACCTCGTGCGCGAGGCCGCCGAGCCAGGCCAGGTCGTCCGACTCGTAGAGCGCGATGCCGTCCTCGCGGGACAGCCGCTCCCCGGCCCGGACCTTAGCCTCCAGCTCACGCTTGAAGCCCACATCCGTGATCGATGCGGTCATGCGGCGGCCTCCCAAATATCTCCGTACACAGGCCCCACCACCGTACGCCCCCACTTACTCCGGAAGTTCGCCGACCCGGTTCTCCCACTTGGTGGAGAGCACGATGGTCGTACGGGTCCGCGAGACGCCCTTGGTGGAGCCCAGGCGCCGGATGGTCTTCTCCAGACCGTCCACGTCCGAGGCCCGGATCTTGAGCATGTACGAGTCGTCGCCCGCGATGAACCAGCAGTCCTCGATCTCCTCCAGATCGCGCAGCCGGCGGGCCACGTCCTCGTGGTCGGCGGCGTCGGAGAGCGAGATGCCGATGAGCGCGGTCACGCCGAGGCCGAGCGAGGCGGCGTTGACGGTGGCGCGGTAGCCGGTGATGACGCCGGCCGCCTCAAGACGGTTGATGCGGTCGGTGACGCTGGGCCCGGAGAGACCGACGAGCCGGCCGAGCTCGGCGTAGGAGGCCCTGCCGTTCTCCCGCAGGGCCTGGATGAGCTGCCTGTCCACGGCGTCCATATGCCTGAAGCCTTCCATTGTTCAGCAATACCGCGAGTTTAGGTGTAGAATCTAAGGTACACAGGGTCGACGCCCTGTGAATCATTCAGCTGCTTGCATCATTTTCCAGCAGATCAAAGACGATCTTTCAGGAGTGTTGACACCGTGTACACGATCGAGATGGCCTACGCCCGTATGCGCGAGCTTCAGGACCAGGCCAACCGCTCGCGTGCCCACCAGCCCACCGCCGCTCAGCGCCGCGCTCTGAAGCGCGCCGCGAAGAAGCGCTAACTCGGAGGACGAGAGCTCCCGAGCTCTCCCTCCCAACGGCGGTACAAGCTGTGCGGCACGCCTGCCGCGTCCAGCACCCGCCCGGCGACGAAGTCCACCAGATCCTGGATGTGCGTCGCCCCCGCGTAGAACGCCGGAGAGGCGGGCAGCACCACTGCGCCCGCCTCGTCCAGCGCCACCAGGTGCTTGAGGGTCTGCCCGTTCAGAGGCGTCTCCCGCACCGCGACCACCAGCTTCCGCCGCTCCTTGAGCGTCACGCTCGCGGCCCGCTGCAACAGGTCCTTCGAAAGCCCGAGCGCCACCCCGGCCACCGACGCCGTACTGGCGGGCACGATCAGCATCCCGCGCACGGCGTACGAACCGGACGACGGCCCGGCGCCGAGATCCCCGGCGCTCCAGTACCGCACGTCGTCGAGGTAGGCCCCGCCCACGTCGAAGGTCCCCGGCTTCCCGTCCGCCCCCCGCGCCAGCCACTTCGCGAGATCGTCGCGCCAGTGCGCGTCACGGAAGGCGATCCCCGTCTCGTCGAGCAGGGTCAGCCGCGAGGCCCGCGACACGACGAGATCCACGCTCTCGCCCGCGTCGACGAGCCCCCGCAGCACGGCAGCCGCGTACGGCGTCCCCGACGCACCGGACACCCCGACGACCCAGGGCGTACGAGCCCCCCGCGCTTCTCGCTGACCGTGTATGTTCACCTGCTCCACGTGTCCGAGCCTATCCGGCGGCACGGGGGCGGGAGCCGTCACACCGAGAGCCCGCGGACCAGCAGGTCGAGGAGCGCGCAGACGAACAGCGAGATCCCGATGAAACCGTTGGTCGTGAAGAACGCCCGGTTGAGGCGGGACAGGTCGTGGGGCTTGACGATCGTGTGCTCGTAGAGGAACGCCGCCGCCACGATCACCAGGCCGATCCAGAAGAACGTCCCGGCGTCGGTCACCACCGCGTACCAGACCAGCAGGGCCGTGGTGACGGCGTGACAGCCCCGGGCGCCGCGGATCGCGTTCGGGACGCCGAAGCGGGCCGGGACCGAGAGGACTCCGGTCTCGTGGTCGGACTCGACGTCCTGGCAGGCGTAGATCAGGTCGAAGCCGCCGATCCAGACGCCGACCGCCAGGCCCAGGATCACCGCGTGCCAGGACCACTCGCCGGTGATCGCCAGCCAGCCGCCGACCGGGCCCATGGCCTGCGCGAGACCGAGGATCGCCTGCGGGAAGTTGGTGAACCTCTTGCCGTACGGATAGACCACCATCGGGATCACCGCGATGGGGGCGAGCGCCAGGCAGAGCGGGTTGAGCAGTCCGGCGGCGCCCAGGAAGACGACGAGCGCGATGAGCGCGCCGGTCCACGCGGACCTCACCGACACGGCGCCGGTGACCAGTTCACGGTGGGCCGTGCGCGGATTGCGGGCGTCGATCTCGCGGTCGATGATCCGGTTGCAGGCCATCGCGAAGGTGCGCAGGCCCACCATGGCGACGGTGACCAGGAGCAGCTTGACCCAGTGGATCTTCTCGTCCAACTGGAACATCGCGGTCAGCGCGGCGATGTAGGCGAAGGGCAGCGCGAAGACCGAGTGCTCGATCATGACCAGGCGCAGGAAGGCTTTTGTGCGGCCCGGCTGCGGGACGGCTGCGGCAGATGCGCTCACTTGAGCCCGTACTCCTTCCAGCGGCGGTCGACCTTCGCCGCCGTGTCCGGGTCCGACTCGACCATGTGCGGCCAGCCGCCGTCCCGGGTGTAGCCCTCCTCGGGCCACTTCGCCGTCGCGTCGATCCCCGCCTTGCCGCCCCAGAACTGCTGGTACGAGGCATGGTCGAGGTGGTCGACCGGGCCCTCCACGACGGTGAGGTCACGGGCGTAGTCGGTGTTGCCGAAGGCCCGCCAGGACACCTCGTGCAGGTTGTGGACGTCGCAGTCGGCGTCCACGATCACGATCAGCTTCGTCAGCGACATCATGTGCGCGCCCCAGATCGCGTGCATCACCTTCTGCGCGTGCTTGGGGTACTTCTTGTCGATCGAGACGATCGCGCAGTTGTGGAAGCCGCCCGACTCCGGCAGGTGGTAGTCCACGATGTCCGGGACGATGATCTTGAGGAGCGGGAGGAAGAAGCGCTCGGTCGCCCTGCCCAGCGGGCCGTCCTCCGTCGGGGGGCGCCCGACCACGATCGACTGGATCAGCGGACGCTTCCGCATCGTCACGCAGTCGATCGTCAGCGCCGGGAACGGCTCCTGCGGGGTGTAGAACCCGGTGTGGTCGCCGAACGGGCCCTCGGGCAGCATCTCGCCCGGCTCCAGCCAGCCCTCGATGACGACCTCGGCGTTGGCCGGGACCTGGAGCGGCACGGTCTTGCAGTCGACCATCTCGATCCGCTTGCCCTGGATGAACCCGGCGAACAGGTACTCGTCGATGTCCCCGGGCAGCGGCGCGGTCGAGGCGTACGTCACGGCGGGCGGGCAGCCGAAGGCGATCGCGACCGGCAGCCGCTCGCCCTTCTTCGCCGCCACCGCGTAGTGGTTGCGGCTGTCCTTGTGGATCTGCCAGTGCATGCCGATGGTGCGCTTGTCGTGGCGCTGGAGGCGGTAGAGCCCGAGGTTGCGCACGCCCGTCTCGGGGTGCTTGGTGTGGGTGAGGCCGAGGTTGAAGAACGAGCCGCCGTCCTCGGGCCAGGTGAACAGCGCGGGCAGCATGTCGAGGTCGACGTCGTCGCCGGTGAGGACGACCTCCTGGACAGGGGCTTCCTTCACCTTCTTCGGCGGTACGTGGACCATCGAGCCGAGCTTGCCGAACGCCTCGCGGACCCCGACGAAGCCCTGCGGGAGCTCGGGCTTGAGCAGCCCGCCGATCTTCTCGCTGATCTCTTCGTACGCCTTGAGGCCGAGGGCCTTCAGCAGGCGCCGGTCGGTCCCGTACACGTTCATCGCGAGCGGCATCGAGGCGCCCTTGACGTTCTCGAAGAGAAGCGCCGGGCCACCCGCCTTGTTGACCCGGTCGACGATCTCCCCGACCTCCAGGTACGGGTCGACTTCGGCCTTGATGCGGATGAGGTCGCCCTCGCGCTCCAGCGCGCGGAGCAGCGAGCGGAGATCGTCGTAAGCCATGGGGTCAAGTATCGGGCACCGGTTACCCTGGGCCGGTCACCGGGGCCGCCACAAGCCCCGTCGCCGTTCCCTGGGGGGACCTTCCGAACATGCTCAGGTATCTGCCGTTCCTGCTGGTCCTGGCGCTGTGGATCTACGCGTTCATCGACTGCCTCAACACCCCGGAGAACGAGGTCCGCGGCCTGCCGAAGGTCGTGTGGGTCATCGTGATCCTGCTCTTCGGCGAGGTCCTGCTCGGCCCGATCGCCTGGCTGGTGGCGGGCCGGCCGCGCCGCACGGCCGCGCGGCGCGGCGGCTGGACGGCGCCGGACGACAACCCGGAGTTCCTGGCGTCGCTGAACAAGCGCGACGAGGACGATCCGAAGGGCCGTTAACGAGCCAGTGCGGTGCGCTCGTACGTGTCGCGCAGCTCGCGCCAGCGCTCCAGGGACCACGTGGACCAGTCCTTGGGGCGGCCGTCGAGCGCGTCGGCCAGGAACTCGAAGTGCTGGTGCCACCCGGCCAGGCAGTCCAGGCGCAGGGCGTCCTCGCCCGGGAACTCGTTGGTGAAGCGCAGCACCGTCCCCGTCGGGCCCTCCGGCTCCAGGTGGAAGCGGATGCGGCCGTGCAGGTCCACCGTGTACTCGGCGACGCGCTCCGGGAACCAGGCCGTGACCTGCCCGGAGTGGACGGCGTCGGGCTCCCCGTTCAGCCAGCGCAGCGTCACCGCACCGCCGAGGCGCGGCTCCAGTACGTCGGCGGCGCACAGCCAGCCGGGCAGGCCTTCGGGGGTGGCGACTGCGGCCCAGACCCGGGTCCTCGGGTGCGGGAGATGGAGCTCGTAGCGCAGGAGCCAGGCGCCGTCGTGGGGCTCGCTGGTGCCATGAGGGATCACGTCCGTCATGTGCGTCATGCCATCAGTGTCACCGAAGCCGGGCCCGAACGCCTGTGCTGGCGGTCGGGCCCGGCTTCAGAGGCTTTGCGTCCCTGTACGGGAGGGCTCAGACGCCCGCGTACGAGTGCTTGCCGGTCACGAAGATGTTGACGCCGTAGTAGTTGAAGAGCCAGCAACCGAAGGCGATCAGCGCGAGCGTCGCCGCCTTGCGGCCCTTCCAGCCCGCCGTGGCGCGCGCGTGGAGGTAGCAGGCGTACGCGACCCAGGTGATGAAGGACCAGACCTCCTTGGGGTCCCAGCCCCAGTAGCGGCCCCACGCGTCACCGGCCCAGATCGAGCCCGCGATGATCGTGAACGTCCACAGCGGGAAGACCGCCGCGTTGACGCGGTACCCGAACTTGTCGAGCGAGGCGGCCGAGGGCAGCCGCTCCATGACCGACGTGGCGAACCTGCCGGGCTGTCCGCCCGACGCGAGCTTCGCCTCGTACTTGTCGCGGAAGAGGTAGAGCAGGGTGGCGACGCCGCCGACGTAGAAGACCGCGCCGCAGAAGATCGCGGTGGAGACGTGGATCCACAGCCAGTACGAGTGCAGCGCGGGCACCAGCTGGTCGCTCGCGGTGTAGAGGACCGTGACCGCGAGGCCGAGGTCGAGCAGGACCGAGGTGACCAGCGGAAGGCCGAGCCAGCGCACGTCCTTCTTCATCGCCAGCAGGCCGAGGTACACGGCGACGGCCATCGTGGAGAAGGTGATGTTGAACTCGTACATGTTGCCCCACGGCGCCCGCTGCACGGACAGCGCGCGGGTGAGGACGCCGCCGAACTCGACGAGGAACGCGAGGACGGTGAAGGACACCGCGATACGGCCGTACAGGTCGCCCTTGACGTCGCCGCCGGCGGCGCCGGGGCCGTCCGGGACGTCACGGTTGCCGGTGGCGGAGCGGGTGACGACCTTGGGGCGCTCCAGGACCGCGGTGCCGCCGCCCTTCTTGGCGACCTGCACCTTGACCGTGCCGGAGCCGGTCTCGGCGGCGGCGTCCGGGCCCGCGGTGAGCGCGGCCGCCGTGCGGGCGACCTTGCTGCGGCTGCCCAGGATCCACTCGGCCATGTGCGCGAAGAACGCCAGCAGATAGACCGCCATGGCGGAGTAGATCAGGTAGTTGCTGGTGTGCGCGAGGTTCTCGTTGGTGGTGGCGGCGAGATTCACTTCTCAGCCCCTTCGGAGGTGGCAGGTACGGCAGCCTTGTCCTCGGCGGGCTCAGCTGCGGGATCGGGCGCGGTCGGCGCCTCGGGGATGAGCGTGACCGCGAGATCGGCCAGCTCCTCGGGGAGCCTGGCGGACTCACTGCGTCCCAGGCCCGCCATCTCGACGACGGTGACGCCGTCCTTTCCGGTGACGGCCCGGACCCAGATCCGGCGCCGCTGGATGAAGAGCGAGCCGGCCAGGCCCGCGATGGCCAGGATCGCGCCGGTCAGCGCGAGCTCGTTGCCCGGCTGCTGCGAGATCTGGAAGCTCGCCCACTGCTTGATGTCCTTGTCGAAGGTGATCGACCCGGCACCGTCGGGCAGGTCCAGGGACTCGCCGGGCAGCAGGGTCTTCTTGAGCACCTTGCCGTCGGGGTCCTTGAACGGCTTCATCTTGTCGGTGTCCAGCTGGTACACGTTCTGCGGAAGCCCGGAGTTGACCCCGAGGCTGCCGTGGTACGCGCCGACGTTGAGCACCGGGAAGTCGAGCGCGGGGAACTGGGAGAACATCGTCCCGTTGCCCTTGCCGCCGTAGGTCGGCACGAAGAACGCGGCGAAACCGAGCTGGTCCCACTTGCCCTTGGCGTCGGTGTAGCCGTCGTACACCTTGATGGCGCCGCTGGAGGAGATGTTGTTGTCGATGGGCAGCAGCGGCACCGAGCCGTGGAAGACGACCTTGCCGCGCCCGTCCTTGACGGTGACCGTCGGCGCGTAGCCGTGGGCCAGCAGGTAGACCTTCGAGCCGTCGACGATCAGCGGCTTGTTGACCTCGATGGCCTTCTTCTTCGGCTTGCCGTCGGCGCCCTCGGAGTACGTCACGTGGGCGACGAACTCGCGCGCGGTGCCGCGGTTGGGCCCGTTGCGCTCGTACGTGGCGTCGAAGCGGTCCAGGGTGAAGCTGAAGGGCGCCAGGTCGTCGCTCTTGAAGAGCGAGCCGGACTTGAAGTCGTCGTACTGGGTCAGGGTGTTGGAGAACCCGTCGCCCTGGACGATCAGCTTGCCGCCCTCGGACTTGAAGAGCTGGCCGACGGCGAACGCCACCAGGATCAGGATCAGCGAGACATGGAAGATCAGGTTCCCGGCCTCGCGCAGATAGCCCTTCTCGGCGGCGACCGCGTCGCCGACCACATGCGTACGGAAGCGGCGCTTCTTCAGCATCGCGGCCGCGGCCTCGCGGACCTGCTCCGGGTCGGCCTCGGTGCGCCACGTCGTGTACGCGGGCAGCCGGGTCAGCATCCGGGGCGCGCCCGGCGGGCGGCCGCGCAGCTGGCCGATGAACTGCCAGGTGCGCGGGACGATGCAGCCGATCAGCGAGACGAACAGCAGGATGTAGATCGCGGAGAACCACACCGAGCTGTAGACGTGGAACAGGCCGAGCTTCTCGTAGATCGGCGAGATCGTGCTGTGCCGCTTCTCGAAGTCGGCGACCTTCAGCTCGTCCACCCGGGTCTGCGGGATGAGCGAGCCGGGGATCGAGCCGAGCGAGAGCAGCAGCAGGAGCAGCAGCGCGATCCGCATCGAGGTGAGCTGGCGCCACAGCCAGCGGATCCAGCCGATCACGCCGATGCCGACGGGGCCGTTGGAGAGCTCCTCGGACGGGGCCGTGGAGAGCTGCGCGCCGGCCTCGCCGAGATCGTGCTCGGCGCTCCTCTTGGCCCGGTCCTCGGCCTCGCTCGTATCCGTGTCCTGCTCCGACGCCCGCTCCGGGGCCGCTTCGGTCCTACTCATGTATCAGACACCCACCTGGAAGCCGTTGGACCACACCTGCACCTGCTGGATGAGCTCCGCCCAGGCACCGGTGAGCAGCAGCAGACCGGTGGCGATCATCATGCCGCCGCCGGTCCGCATCACCCACACGTAGTGCCGCTTCACCCAGCCGAAGGCGCCGAGGGCCTTGCGGAAGGCGACCGCCGCCAGCACGAACGGCAGTCCGAGACCGGCGCAGTACGCGACGGTCAGTATGGCCCCGCGACCGGCGCTCGCCTGGTCCATCGCCAGGACGTTCACCGAGGTGAGCGTCGGGCCCAGGCACGGCGTCCAGCCGACGCCGAACAGGGCGCCGAGTATCGGCGCGCCCGCGAGACCGCTCACCGGCCGCTTGTGGAACCGGAATTCGCGTTGCGTCAGCCAGGGCATCAGGCCCATGAAGAAGACGCCCATCAAGATCATGAGTACGCCGAGGATCTTGGAGATCGTGTCGTTGTACTCCTGGAGCGTCTGGCCGAAGAAGCCGAACAGGGCGCCGCCGGAGACGAAGACGGCGGTGAACCCGAGGACGAACAGACTCGCCCCGGCGACCATCCGGCCGCGCTTGGCCTCCGCGAGATCGGTGCCGGTCACTCCTGTCACGTACGACAGGTAGCCCGGCACGAGCGGCAGGACGCAGGGCGAGAAGAACGAGATCAGGCCGCCGAGCACGGCGACCGGCAGGGCGACGAGCAGGGCCCCGCTGAGGACCGTGTCGTTCATGCCGGGCGTCGACTGGGCGGCCAGTACGGTCAGGGACGCGTCCACGAGATCACTTCTCCGCGATCAGCGGGTCGATCATCTGGTGGAGCTTGGTGTCGTCCAGCGCCAGCAGCGCCCGGGCCGCGATCTTCCCGTCCCGGTCGAGCACGATCGTGGACGGAATGGCCTGCGGATTCAGACTTCCCTTCGGGAAGCGGAGAATGAGCTTGCCGATCGGGTCGTACAGGCTCGGATAGTCGACGCCGAATTGCTGCTCGAACGCGACCGCCGGGCCCTTGTCCGTGTCGCGGGTGTTGATTCCCACGAACTCGACGCCCTTGGCTCTGGTGTCCTTGGCGACCTTGGCGAGATACGGGGCCTCGGCCCGGCAGGGCGCGCACCACGAGCCCCACACATTCAAGACGACGACCTTGCCCTTGAGGTCGGCGACGTCGATCTTCTTGCCGTCGACGGTCTCGCCGGACAGATCCGGGGCGTTGTGCCGGTCGCCCTTGGCGACCGTCGCGATGCCGCCGGTGCCGGTGACGAACTTGGTGTCGCCCGAGCCGCCGGACGTACCGCCGGAGCTGCACGAGGTCAGGGTCAGCGCACCGGCGGCCGCGGCTGCCGTGACCAGCAGGAAGGCGCGACGGCGGGGATGGGCAGGACTCACGGACATGTGAAAAGTTTCGCATGACCGTTTGGGGGATCTTGGGCACCCCCCTGGGTGCCCGTAAAGACCCTTGTCAACGCCGCCTAAGAAGTCCTGCCCGGTTCACAGATTCCGCGCGGGCCTCCTGGTCAGGCCGCCTTGAGGAACGTGTTCCAGCCGCCGGCGGGCTTCTGGCCGACCCCGAGCGAGCGCAGCTTCTGCAGCACCTTCGGGTCCTGGACGTCGAGCCAGTCGCAGTACTGCCGGAAGGAGACCAGGCGTACGTCCTGCTTGCCCGCCATTCCCTTCAGGGCCTCCTCGACGGCGTCCATGTAGATGCCACCGTTCCACTGCTCGAAGTGGTTGCCTATGTAGAAGGGGGCGCGATTCGTCTCGTACGCGCGCTTGAATCCGGCGAGATAGGCCTCGGTCGCCTGCTTGCGCCAGCCCGGATAGTTCGCCGGCGGCGCCTTGGTCGAATTCTTCGACTGGTTGGCGAGGATGTTGAAGTCCATCGAGAGGACCCCGAAGGAGTGCCCCGGGAACGGTATCTCCTGGAGCGGCAGGTCCCACAGGCCGTGGCGCTTGACCGGCCAGACCTGGGTGCCGCCGGGCGAGGAGGCGTCGTAGCGCCAGCCGAGCTTCTGCGCGGTCGGCAGCAGGTTGTCCTGGCCGAGCAGACACGGGGTGCGGCCGCCGACGAGCTCGCGCTTGTAGTCGAAGGGCAGCGGGTCCTCGTCGGTCAGACCGGTGTTGGTCTTCCAGTTGGTGACGAACGACATCGCCTGGTCGATCTCGCTCTGCCACTGGGCGGGGGTCCAGTTGGCGACGGTGCCGTGACCGGAGCAGAAGTGGCCGTTGAAGTGCGTGCCTATCTCATGGCCCTCGTTCCAGGCCCGGCGCACGTTCTGGAGGGTCGCCTTGAGGTGGTCGTCGCTGAGGTAGCCGATGTCGGAGGCGCCGACGTTGTTGTTCGGCGGGTGGTAGAGCCGCTTCTTCGACTCGGGCAGCAGATAAAGCCCGGAGAGGAAGAAGGTCATCGAGGCGCCGTGGTCCTTGGCGAGGTCGAGGAAGCGGGGGAAGAGGCCGTTGCCGACCTCGCCCGCGCCGTCCCAGGAGAAGACCACGAACTGCGGTGGGGTCTGGCCGGGTTCGAGGGGGACGGGCTTGGGAGGCTGGTGCGGCTGCTTGCCGGTGTCGGCGGTGGAACCGTCGCCGATCAGTTTGGCGTCGGGCTTCTTGGCGGCCCCGTCCTTGCCCGAGCCGGCGTTCCCGCCCGAGCCGTCCTTGCTGCCGCACCCGGCGATACCCGCCGCGGCGGCGGCACCCAGTCCCAGCCCGAGCATTCCCCTTCGACTGAAATCGCGCATTCCGTCCGTCCCCATCGCATCGTCGTCCCCGGCGTCCACACCGGCCACGGCCAGGAGCGGACAACAGGTGAGATGCGGCGGGGAGCGCGATGGTTCCGGCCAGTCGCACAAATCTTCGTAAATCGTACGGTTCATCAGAATCCGTACACGCAGGGCGACGAGGGGCGGTTCGGGCGTCCGGGGCGAGTGCGCGGCCCGGCGGAACGGGGTGCTCCGCCGGGCGAAACGATTCGCGCGTGGCTGCGGCTCGGCTCAGGCGCCGAACGCCTTCGCCTTCCCCTTCACGGGCTTGGCGCCCGCGAGCAGGTGGGAGGGGACCAGATCGCGGGCGGGCTCGCTGTAGCCCACCGAGACGATCTTGTCGCCCTGGTACGTGAACGTCGTCAGCGAGGCGAGCGTGCACTGCCGCTTGCGCGGGTCGTGCCAGAGCCGGCGCCGCTCCACGAACGACCGCACGGTCCAGATCGGCAGCTGATGGCTGACCAGAACCGCCTCATGGCCGCGGGCCGCGTCACGGGCCGCGTCCAGCGCGCCCATCATCCGCACGACCTGCTCCACGTACGGCTCGCCCCAGGACGGGCGGAACGGGTTGGTCAGGTGCTTCCAGTTGGCGGGCTTGCGCAGGGCGCCGTCGCCGACACCGAAGGTCTTGCCCTCGAAGACGTTGCCCGCCTCGATCAGCCGCGCGTCGGTGGCGAGGTCGAGCCCGTGCGCCTTGGCGATCGGGGTGGCGGTCTCCTGGGCGCGCTCCAGCGGGGACGCGACGACGTGCGTGATGTCGCGGCCCGCCAGGTGCTCGGCGACCCGGTCGGCCATCTGCCGCCCGAGCTCGGAGAGGTGGTACCCGGGCCGGCGCCCGTAGAGCACGCCGTCGGGGTTGTGCACCTCGCCGTGGCGCATGAGGTGGACGACGGTGATGTCGCCGGCGGTGTTGTCGACGGTCATGCGGTGGCCTCCGCTGCGGCACGGGCGGCGACGGGCAGCGCGGCCGCGATGCGCTCGATCGCCCGCTCGTCGTGGGCGGTCGAGACGAACCAGGACTCGAAGGCGGACGGCGGCAGGTAGACGCCGTTGGCGAGCATGGCGTGGAAGAAGGCGTTGAACCGGAAGGCTTCCTGGTTCCTGGCGCCCTCGTAGTTCCGTACTTCACGGTTGGTGAAGAAGACGGAGAACATGTTGCTCGCGGTCTGGAGGCGGTGGGCGACGCCTTCCTTGGTGAGCGCGGCGGTGACGAGACCCTGGATCTCCTTCGAGACCGCGTCGACCTTCGCGTACGCGGCGTCGTCGAGCAGCCGCAGCTGCGCGAGGCCGGCGGCGGTGGCGACCGGGTTACCGGAGAGCGTGCCGGCCTGGTAGACGGGACCGGCGGGCGCGAGGTGGCCCATCACGTCGGCGCGGCCGCCGAAGGCCGCGGCCGGGAAGCCGCCGCCCATGACCTTGCCGAACGTCATGAGGTCGGGCTTGACGCCGTCGACGCCGTACCAACCGGCCTTGCTGGTCCGGAAGCCGGTCATGACCTCGTCGGAGATGTAGAGCGCGCCGTTCTTGGCGCAGGCGGCCTTGAGCCCCGCGTTGAAGCCGTCGGCGGGCGGGACGACGCCCATGTTGCCGGGCGAGGCCTCCGTGATGACGCAGGCGATCTCGCCGGGGTGCGCGTGGAACGCCGCGTGCACCGCCTCCAGATCGTTGTACGGCAGCACGATCGTGTCGCCCGCCTGGGCGCCGGTGACACCCGGGGTGTCCGGCAGCGCGAAGGTGGCAACGCCGGAACCGGCGGCGGCGAGCAGCGCGTCGACATGGCCGTGGTAGCAGCCGGCGAACTTGATCACCTTGGCGCGGCCGGTGAAGCCGCGGGCGAGCCGGATCGCGGACATGGTCGCCTCGGTGCCCGAGGACACCAGGCGGACCTGCTCGACGGGCTCGATCCGGGCGACGATCTCCTCGGCGAGCGCGACCTCGCCCTCACCGGGCGTACCGAAGGAGGTGCCGCGGGCGACGGCGGCCTGGACGGCCGCGATCACCTCGGGGTGCGAGTGCCCGAGGATCATCGGACCCCACGAGCACACCAGGTCGACGTACTCACGTCCGTCGGCGTCGGTCAGGTAGGGACCCGCACCGGACACCATGAACCGGGGCGTACCGCCCACGGCGCGGAAGGCACGGACGGGAGAGTTGACGCCGCCGGGCGTCACGAGGGACGCGCGGTCGAATAGCGTCTGCGAAACTGGGGCGTCGTATTCGTACGGATAGCTCACACAGGCCATGGTGGCAGAGGCCCGGACGTTCTTGCGGACAGGTGTTTCACCGCACCCCGGTGGGGGAGGTCACTGACACGATGATCGGGTTGCGCGGCGGGGGCCGCGCCGTCTACAAAGCAGTCGGGCTACAAGCAATCGGGTGAAAGATATGCATCGCGGTGGCGGACTGGGCGAGGGGACCGACGACCGGGGTCCCGAGCGCGCCCGTCGGCGGGGACGGCACCGGCGCGACGCGGAGGAACGGGTCGAGCGGTTCGAGCGGATCGACCCCGTCACGGGTCCAGGGAACGGGAGCGGCCGAGTGGGGGTGACCTACAAGTACTTCGGCGCGCCCGACGGAGCCACCGCGGCCCGGGTGCCGATCTCGATGCGCCCCGAGGAACTCGGCGGCGACGAGCTCGGCATGGGCGGCATGTTCACCAAGATCAAGCCGGAGACGGTGGCGGCGATGGTCCTCACCGGAATCCAGGGCATACCGCTGCACAAGGTCCCCCCACTGGAGCTCGTCGTCCTGCACCCCGACTACGCGGTGGTCAAACTCCCGATGACGGTGGTCGACCCCCTGCGTGGGGTGGGCGAGGAGACGGTGGGAGCGGCGGCCTTCATCTGGTCCACGGTCCCGGACCGCGGCGGCCCCCGCGACGCGTTCAACGTGTACCAGCTGCTGCACGAGTGGCAGGACTTCTCGGTACGGCTGCATGAGGCTGGGCATCAGCCTTATTGCTTGGTTTGGCCGTAGGGCCGGTCGGGGGCGTCTGGGGGGGACGGGTGCGGCCGTCGGATCGTGCTCACTCGGCCGGGTGGCGCGGACCGGCGTGCGCCGGGCGCCTCGGGGTGCGTCAGGCGCCGATGAGGCGGCTGTCGAACCCGGCGCGCAGAAGACGTGCGTAGGCGCCCTGTACATCCCCCGGTACGTCCTGCTCGACCGCGAAGCCGAGCTTCGGGTACTCGATCAGCCGTTGCAGGTCGCCGACGAGCATGTCCACGACGAGCTTTTCGTCGCCGATGGACTTGAGGTAGTCGTCCAGTTCCAGCGGCTCGGAGGCGCAGACGACGTCGACCGCGGGCCACAGCTTGCGGCAGGTCGCGTACGAGCGGCGTTCCATGTACGGCTTGGAGATCAGCAGCAGCGACTCGACCTCCACACCGGCCCCGGCCAGCAGCTCCCGGGAGAAGGCGATGTTCTGCCCGGTGTTGGCGGCCCTCGGCTCGACGAGGACGGCCGCGTCCGGCACGCCGAGGCTCAACGCGTGCTCGCGGTAGTGGACAGCCTCGCCGCGCGGGAAGCGGGCGCGGGTGGTGGGGCTGTTGCCTCCGCTGAACACCACGAGGGGGAAGAGTCCGGCGCGGTGGAGCTCGGCGGCCCTGGTGGCCACGCCCAGGTCGTGGCTGCCGAGCCCGATCGCCGCCGAGCAGGGGCGGACCTCGTGGCCCATCTGGTGGTAGTTCCAGATCAGCGTCGCGTCACGGAACTGCTCGTCGCTGATCTGTCGCTGCGCGCGCTCCGGCACTGGCACTCCCTGGCTCATCCCTGCAGCGCTGGCGGCACCGACTGAGCAAAGCGGCGACGAATTGCTGCCCCTGGGGCTCGTGCGCCTGCCGATGCACATCGGCAAGTCGCAGACTTACCCAACTCTGAACAACCTCTCGACGAAGCGTAACGCCACGTTTACTGTGGGTTGCTTGGCGGATGTGGGGTGTGCCGACCTTCGGGGGGCGGGATGCAGCGCAGAGACCAGTTTCGACACATCGTCAGCGAGTTCGGTGCGACGTGCAAACAGGCGTTGCTGCACGGCCAGAAGGAAGCGGCAATACGCCGAGCAGTGGAAACACTTCTCGTCGACGGGGCCGGAGTGTTGGGGTTGCAGGCTGTCCTGCATGCCGAGGTCGCGATTGCCGCGCACCGGATCCGCCCCGATCTGGCAGTGCGCATCGGGAAGTTACCGCGCAACATCGTCGGCTATGTCGAGCTGAAAAGCCCGGACAAGAGCGCAATTCATCCCGGCGGGCTGAACCAGCGCGACCGTCGACAATGGGAAGGCATGGCGAAGCTCCCCAATCTGATCTACACCAACGGCCAAACGTGGATCATGTATCGCTCGGGCCGCCAGTACGGCGACACCGTCCACCTCGAAGGCGATCTGCGCACCGCAGGCTCCCGCTTGCGACTGCCGGCTGCCGGCGAGGCGGCCTTCGAAGCGATGCTGACTGCCTTCTTCGGCTGGCAGCCGCAGCCGCTGACGTCGATGCGGGAAGTCGTCGCGCAAGTAGCTCCCTTGTGCATTCTGCTGCGCGACGCCGTCCACGACCGCCTCGATGCTGAAGCCTGTCTCCCGCGTCACCAGCGTCCCTTCACCGACCTGGCTGCCACTCTCGAAGTCGATCTCTTCCCCACTACCGACGACCGGGACAAACGCACGGCCTTCTCCGACCGCTACGCCCAGTCCGTTACATTCGCACTCTTGCTCGCCGGCTCGGACGCAGCCCGTGGACATGACGGCGCACTGGCAGGCATGAGCCTGCATGAGGTCGGCCGACGCCTGGGGGTGGAGCACTCCGTGATGGGACGTGCTCTGCAGATCCTCACTGACCAGGTCGAGGGGGAATTCCGCGACAGCCTCGACATGCTCGTCCGGGTCATCGACGCCATCGACTGGAGGAAGGCCCTGGCCGGCGAACCGGGCTTCCATATTCATCTCTACGAACACTTCCTCCAGGAGTACGACGCCGACCTGCGCAAGGACTCCGGCACGTACTACACCCCGGCCCCACTGGTGGCCGAGATGATCCGCCTGGTCGACGAGGTACTGGCCACCATGCTGGACTGCCCGGACGGCTTCGCCGATCCCGGCGTGTCCATCATCGACCCGGCCATGGGCACCGGCACCTTCCTCACCGGCATCATCGACCTCGTCGCCCGCAAGCAGTCCGAGGGCGGCAATGAAGGCTTCCGCGCCGAGTCCGTGCAAGAACTCGCGGGCCGACTGATCGGGTTTGAAAAGCAGATGGGCGCCTTCGCCGTCGCCCAAATGCGTGTCGGGCAGATGCTGCGTTCCCTCAACACCCGGGTCCCACTGGCCGATATGCGCCTGCACCTGGCCGACACACTCGCCGATCCCTGGCGGCCCAGCGAACTCTTCGACCGTTACGGCGCGCTGTGGGGGCCCCTGCGTGAAGACGCGAAAAAGGCCAGGACCATCCAGCGCGACGGACGCATCACCGTCGTCATCGGCAACCCTCCCCACCGCGAACAAGCAGAGGGACAGGGCGGATGGATCGAGAACGGCTCACCCGGCCGCGGCGACCCGCCGCTGGACGCCTTTCGGTTGCGCGGCGCGGCAGGCGTGTACGAGAACAAGCTGAAAAGCCTGTGCACCTACTTCTGGCGCTGGGCGACTCACAAAGTTTTCGATCAGTACGACGACCATCGCCACGGCGTCGTCTGCTTCGTAAGCACCGGCGGATTCATCCGTGGCGCCGGCTTTCAGGGCATGCGCTCGTACTTGCGGCGCACCTGTACCGAGGGCTGGGTCATCGACCTGACACCTGAGACGAAGAGGCCGCCGATCAACAGCCGCTTCTTCCCTGGCGTCCAACAGGAGTTAGCCATCGGCATCTTCGTTCGCCGCCAGGGCGAACAGCAGGGCGTACTGGCCCCCGTTCACTATGTAGCCGTCCACGGCACCCGCCAGAACAAGGAACAGCAACTGCACGACTTGCACATCAATGATCCGAGCTGGCGCACGTGCCGCTCTGTGAAGCCCGCGCCCTTCACACCTGCGTCCCTGAGCGGCTGGGATACCTTCCCGGCCCTCACCGACCTGATGCCGTGGTTCAAGCCCGGCATCAAACCCAACCGGAACTGGGTCATCAGCCCGTCCAGAGCCACCTTGTGCCGACGCTGGAACCGCCTAATCCAAGAACGTGACCCCACAGCAAAACAAGCTCTGTTCAAAGAGACCCGTGACCGCACCCTGGACAGGGAAGCCCTTCAGATTCCCGGGCATCCCCACCCTTCAGCCCTCCTTCGCGACGAACGAAACGCCTGTCCTCCACCGATACGCATCTCCCGCAGAGCCCTGGATCGGCAGTGGCTCATACCCGATGGCCGGGTCATCGACTTCGCCCGTCCCGAGCTTTGGCAAGCCGCCATCCACGGCCAGATCTTCGTCGCGGAACAGCACACCCAGCGCCTGCAGAGTGGGCCGGCGCTGCTCTTCACAGCGCTCGTCCCCGACATGCATTACTTCAACGGAAACGGTGGTCGCGTCCTCCCGCTTCTGCACGCCGACGGCACCCCCAACGTCGCTCCGGGGCTGTTGCGCCACCTGGCCAACTCCTACGGTCTCCAAGAGGTCCTTCCCGAGGATCTGCTCGCCTACATCGCCGCTATCACCGCTCACCCGAACTTCAGCGAACGCTACGCGGATGACCTCAACTCACTCGGCGTACGCGTGCCCCTGACCGCAGACACCAGCCTTTGGCACGAGGCCGTCAGTCTCGGGCGCCACACCCTGTGGGCCTCTACATTCGGCGTACGCTGCATCGACCGTGACAACGACCGCCCGGCTGGCACATCGAACTGGTGGCGGCGCATGTATCCCGAAATCACCTATGCCAGAAACGTCGCATCGGTGAAGCTCCCGAGAGCCATCACTTATGACGGCGAACGCGAACACTTGGTCATCCAAGGCGGCATCTTCACCGGCGTCACGCCGCTCATGCGCAACTACACCACCGGCGGGCGCAACGTACTCGACAGCTGGCTCGCCTACCGCAGCGACCGCACCACGGGAAAGGTGTCGAGCGAACTCGACCGTGAACGCCCCGAGTGCTGGGAGCACGAGTGGAGCCGGGAACTCGTCGAAATGCTCGCCGTACTCCGCCACCTAACCGACCTGGAACCACAACAGGCGGAGCTACTCGATCGCATCGTGGCCGCCCCGCTGATCGACGTCGGCGAACTCGCCCGGCGTCGCATCCTCCCGGTGCCCGAGCGTGCCAAACGCGCTCACACCGGCCCGGATCACGCGTTCCTGCCCGGCTTGGAAACCATCGATGGCCAACCACCGGGCCCCGTCGACCCGCTATCCCTCCCGGAAGAGCCCTCGGGCACGGCGCCACCCGAGCCACATTCGGCTGCGCGCCCGCGTCCACGCAGCCGACGGCACCGCGGCCCGGCCTGATCGGCGAGGCCGACCACTCTGCGCGGAGCAGGGGTGGAAGGCCGCGCCCGACCCGATCCACTGGCAGGAAGGCGTCGAGACTAGAGAGGCGCTACTGGTTCTCAGCAGCGCCTCTGATACGTGATCCGGGGAATCCCGGGGAGGCAGCGTCCCGGGTATGCGGGGACCGACGGGTCAAGGAACCGGTCAGCCGTGCTTCGTCCGGTCGACGGACGCAACAACCCACGTCCCCGTCCGCGTGCTCACCGCCCCACACCCCGCCGAACAGCAGCGCGCGACCCAGAGCCCGGACCTGGACTCACGCCCCCCGCCCACCCCACCAGTCACACCCCTTGGAGCTTCCTCCAACCCCCCTCGCACCTGCGATGGAGCTAAGGCCAATTCATCTGTAAATGCGAGCTGAACTGGCCTATCTTGTGGCGCATGCAGTCCTACACCATCGGTCAGGCGGCTCGTCTGCTCGGCGTCAGTCCGGATACCGCGCGGCGCTGGGCCGACGCGGGGCGCGTCGCCACCCATCGCGACGAGAGCGGGCGTCGGCTCATCGACGGCCGTGATCTGGCCGCGTTCTCCGTCGAGGTCGCACAGAACGGCACCGGCGAGGACGACGTCTCGTACACCTCCGCCCGTAACGCGTTCCCCGGCATCGTCACCGCTGTGAAGCTCGGCGATGTCGCGGCGCAGGTGGAGATCCAGGCGGGCCCGCACCGGCTGGTGTCGCTGCTGACCCGGGAAGCCGTCGAGGAGCTCGGTCTGGAGGTCGGCATGCAGGCCACCGCCCGCGTGAAGTCCACCAGCGTGCACATCGACCGCACCTGACGCATCCGACGCATACGTACGCACGCGTCGCACACCTGCGCACGCGTCGCCTCCGTACGCACCATCGCGTCGTCCGTCACCGGCGCGGCCCCGAACCGCATCCAAGGAGTACCAGTCCCCATGACCCGAGTTCTCACGCCCCGCCGGGCCGCCGCGGCCGTCATCACCGCCGCCCTCCTCGTTCCGCTCGCCGCCTGCGGCAGTGACAAGAAGGACGACAGCAAGACGGACACCCCCGCGTCCGGCGCCGCCGCGCCCAAGGCGCATCTCACCGTCCTCGCCGCCGCCTCCCTCACCGACGTCTTCAAGACCGTCGGCGCTGCGTACGAGAAGGAGCACCCGGGCACCAAGGTGAAGTTCTCCTTCGCCGGGTCGCAGGAGCTCGCCGCCCAGGTCAAGCAGGGCGCCCCCGCCGACGCGCTGGTCACCGCCGACACCAAGACCATGGACGGGCTGAAGTCGGACACCGGCGCCGCCACCGTCATCGCCAAGAACCGGCTGGTCATCGCGACCGGCAAGGGCAACCCGAAGAAGGTCGGCGCACTGAAGGACCTCGCCGACACCAAGCTGAAGGTCGTGCTCGCCGCCCCCGAGGTGCCGGTCGGCCGCTACAGCAAGAAGGTCCTGGACGCGCAGAAGATCACCGTCAAGCCGGTCTCGCAGGAGCCGAACGTACGGGCCGTCCTCAGCAAGGTCGAACTCGGCGAGGCCGACGCGGGCATCGTCTACAAGACCGACGCCGCCACCGCCACCGCCAAGGTCGAGGCCGTCGACATCCCGGACGCGCAGAACGCGGTGGCCTCCTACCCGGCCGCCACGCTCAAGACCTCCAAGAACGCCGCCGCCGCGACCGCGTTCGTGCAGTGGCTCAGCACCCCTGAGGCGCAGAAGATCCTCCAGGACGCGGGCTTCCAGAAGCCGTGACCCCCAGGGCGTAACCCCTAAGCCCGGCCCGCCTGATCGGGGGACAGGCGGGCCGGACATCCTTCGGTCGGGGCGGAACTCCCCTTCCGTCCCGGCCGGACTCCCCTCCGTCAGGAATGCGCGATGAAACGCTTCAGCGCCCGCACCCGCCGCTTCGGCACCCGCACCCCCCTCGCCCTCGTCGCACCCGCGCTGCTCGCCGTCGCGTTCCTGCTGATGCCGCTCATCGGCATCCTCGCCCGGACCTCCTGGAGCGACCTCGGTACGCATCTGAGCAGCCCCGGTGTCACCGAGGCGCTGCGGCTCTCGCTGGTCGTCTCGTTCTGGGCGCTCGGTCTCTCCCTCCTCCTCGGGGTGCCGCTGGCCTGGCTGCTCGCGCGCGTCGACTTCCCCGGCAAGGCGCTCGTACGCTCGCTGGTGCTGCTGCCGATGGTGCTGCCGCCGACCGTCGGCGGTGTCGCGCTGCTGCTCGGCTTCGGGCGGCGCGGGCTGCTCGGGCCGTGGCTGGAGGACACGTTCGGCATCACGCTGCCCTTCCACACCTCCGGCGCGGTCGTCGCCGCCACTTTCGTGGCCATGCCGTTCCTGGTGATCAGCCTGGAGGGCGCGCTCGGCGGGCTGCGGCCGCGTTACGAGGAGACGGCCGCCTCGCTCGGCGCCTCCCCGTTCCGGGTCTTCACCACGGTCACCCTGCCCATGGTCGCGCCCGGCCTCGCCGCCGGGGCCGCGCTCACCTGGGCACGCGCGCTCGGCGAGTTCGGCGCCACGATCACCTTCGCCGGCAACCTGCCCGGCACCACCCAGACCCTCCCGCTCCAGGTCTATCTGCTGCTCCAGGACTCCCCCGAGGCCGCCACCTCCGTCTCACTGCTGCTGCTCGCCATCGCGATGGCCGTCCTCATCGCCCTGCGCGGCAGCTGGACCGGGGGCGCGGCCCGTTCCGTACGCGGGGCGAGTCGGACGCATACACCTTCGCGTTCGGATTCGTCTTCGTACGAGGAGAACGAAGCGGATGCGGCAGAAGGTTCCGGAGATTCCGAACTTTCCGGCTCCGGGAAATCGCCTGCCCCGTACGAAAGTTGGGCCCTGCACGCCGACGTCACCGGGTTCACCGAGCTGACCCTCGACGCCGCTCCCGGCACCACCATCGCCGTCGTCGGCGAGAACGGCGCCGGCAAGACCACCCTGCTGCGCGCGCTGCTCGGACTCACGCCACGCGCGCGTGCCGAGCTGCGGCTCGGCGACCAGGACGTCACCGGTCTCGCACCGCACCGGCGCGGGGTCGCCTGGGTGCCGCAGGACGGCGCGCTCTTCCCGCACATGACCGCGCTCGGCAACACCGCGTACGGGCTGCGGGCCCAGGGTGTGGCGCGCGGCGAGGCCCGGCGTCGCGCGCAGGAGTGGCTGGACCGGCTCGGGGTGGGCGCGCTCGCGCACCGCAGGCCCGGCCAGCTCTCCGGCGGGCAGGCCCAACGGGTGGCGCTGGCCCGGGCGTTGGCGGCCCGGCCGCGGCTGCTACTGCTCGACGAGCCGCTGGCCGCGCTCGACCAGACGACCCGCGCGCGCGTGCGCCACACCCTGCGCACCCATCTCGACGGCTTCGGCGGGGTCTGCCTGATCGTCACGCACGACCCGGTCGAGGCGGTCTCGCTGGCCGACCGCGTCCTGGTGCTCGACGGCGGCCGCGCCCTCCAGGACGCCCCGCCCGCCGAGGTCACCCGGCAGCCGCGCTCCCCCTGGGTCGCCCGGATGCTCGGCCGCAACGCCTGGCCGGGCGAGGCCGCCGCCGACGGGCTGAAGCTGGTGGGCGGCGGGCGGATCGTCGCCGCCGAGCAACTGGCACCCGGCACGCGCGCGTTGGCGATCGTCGCGCCCGAGTCGGTCTCGGTCCACCGCGACCGCCCCGGCGGCAGCCCCCGTAACACCTGGCCCGGCACGGTCCGCGAGATCACCGCGTCCGGCAGCAGGCTGCGCGTCCTGATCACCTCGGCGGGCGTGCCGGACCTGGTCGCCGAGATCACCCCGGACGCGGCCGCCGAGCTGCGCCTCGCGGAGGGCGTGGCGGTCTGGTCGAGCGTGAAGGCGACGGAGGTCACGCTCGTGGGGCTGTGACGCGGCGCGCCGCTCCTCGACGAGCCCGGTTCCGCCGACGTCGGCCGCGTTGTCAGTGGCCGCCTCTAGACTGGGCCGCCTGACTTCATCACGTACGTACGGACATGGGCAGGAGGCGTCGGTGAGGAATCTGACCACCCCGTCCGCCGACCGCTGCGCCGACCCGTCCGGCCCTGCGCTGGGCGAGGCGGCCGGGGTCTTCGGGCTGCTGGCGTCGCCCGCGCGGCTGCACATCGTGTGGGCGCTGAGCCACGGCGAGTCGGATGTGACGGGGCTGGCCGAGCGGGTCGGCGGTGCGCTGCCGGCCGTGAGCCAGCATCTGGCGAAGCTCAAGCTGGGCGGGCTCGTGCGGTCGCGCCGCGAGGGCCGCCGGGTGGTGTATCTGGTGGACGACCCGGACGTGGCGGAGATGGTGGGCTGGCTGATAGCCCGCCTGGACACCCGCCCCGACGCGGGCGAGACTCCGGGACTCGTCCGTGACCTGGGCGCCTGAGCGGCAGACCCCGCTGCAGGTGTTGCGCGCGCTCGACGCCGGGCCGCGCGGACTGCTGGAGTCCGAGGCGGACGCCCGCCTCGCGCTCCACGGCGAGAACGTGCTGCCCACCCGGCGTCCGCCGTCCTGGCCGCTGCGTTTCGTACGGAGTCTGCGCGACCCGTTCACGGCGGTGCTCGCCAGTCTGGCCCTGGTGTCGGCCGCCGTCGCCGCCTGGGGCACGGCCTCGGTGATCGCCGTCCTGGTCGGGGTCAGCTGCGCGCTGCGCGCGGCCGGGGAGTATCGGGCGGACCGCTCGGCGGCCGGGCTGCGCGAGCTGGTGGCGACCACGGCGACGGTCGTGCGCCGCTCGGGCCCGGACGCGGATCCGGCGCCGCGCGAGATCCCGGTGGACCAGGTGGTCCCGGGCGATGTGATCCGGCTCGGCCCCGGCGACCTGGTCCCGGCGGACCTGCGGCTGCTGCGGGCGACCGGCCTGACGATGCATCAGGCGGCGCTGACCGGGGAGTCGGCTCCCGCGCACAAGTACCCGGCCGACGAGCCGTCGTCCGGCGGCGCCTTCACCGGCTTCGACCGGCCCGAGCTGTGCTTCCAGGGCAGCAGTGTGGCCTCCGGCAGCGGTACGGGAGTGGTCGTCGCGACCGGTGCGGACACGCGGTTCGCGCTGGCCTACGGGTCGCGGCCGGGGGGTGCGTGGCTGCGGTGGGGCAGACGGCGGGCGGCCGATACGACGCCCGGCGACCGCCGGGCCGCTCGGGCCGCGCGGTTGGCTTACGAACGCCGGACGACCGCTTTCGACCGTTCCGTGTACGGGATCTCCTGGATCCTGATCAGATTCATGCTGCTCACGCCGCCGCTCGTCCTGATGGCGAACGCGGCGCTGCGCGGGCGCGGCCTGGAGACGCTGCCGTTCGCGGTCGCCGTCGCCGTCGGGCTCACCCCCGAGATGCTGCCGGTGATCGTGACGACGGCGCTCGCGCGCGGTGCGGCGACCCTGGCCCGTACGCACGAGGTGATCGTCAAGCGGCTGCCCGCGCTGCACGATCTGGGCGCCGTCGACGTCGTCTGCGTCGACAAGACCGGCACGCTCACCCAGGACCGTCCGGTCCTCGACCGGGCCGTCGACGCGCGCGGCGCCGAGGACGCGGACGTGCTGCACTGGGCGGCCGTCAACAGCCTGTGGACACTCCAGCTCGCCGAGATGCCCAGCACCGACGCGCTGGACGAGGCGCTGCTGGACGCCGCCGCGACACTGCTGCCGGACGGGCTCGACGCGCTGGAGTACGACGCCGTCGCGGCCCTCCCCTTCGACCCGGTGCGCCGCCTGTCCACCGCCGTCGTGCGCACCCCGGACCGCCTCGGCAGCCACACCCTGGTCGTCAAGGGCGCCGTCGAGGACGTACTGGAGCGGTGCACGCTCGACGACGGCGAACGCGCGCGCATCACCGCGCTCGCCGCCGCGCAGGCGGACGACGGGCTGCGGGTGCTCGCGGTCGCGCTCGCCGAACGGCCGGCCCGTACGCGCGCGTACACGACGGCCGACGAGCGCGGGCTCTCCTTCCGCGGCCTCGTCGCGCTGCGCGACGCGACCGCCGAGACCGCCGCCGACGCGCTCACCGCGCTCGCCCGCAGCGGGGTCGCGGTCAAGGTCCTCACCGGCGACCACCCCGGCACGGCCGCGCGCGCGTGCCGCGAGCTGGGACTTGCGCCCGGGACCCCCGTCACCGCCGAGTCCATAGACGGCCTCGGCGACGCCGAACTGGCCGCGCTCGCCGCCCGTACGACCGTGTTCGCGCGCTGCACACCCGAGCACAAGGCCCGGATCGTACGGGTGCTGCGTGAGCAGGGGCATGTCACCGGGTTCCTCGGCGACGGCGTCAACGACCTCCCCGCGCTGCGCGCCTCGGACGTCGGGATCTGCCCGCGCGACGCGGTGGATGTGGCGCGGGAGGCGGCGGACGTGGTGCTCGCGGCGAAGGACCTCACGTCGCTGGATCACGCGATCGCGGCGGGCCGGCGGAGCGGGAGCACGATCGCGGGCTATCTGCGGATCACGCTCTCGTCCAACTTCGGCAACGTGATCGCGATGCTGACGGCGGGTCTGCTGCTGCCCTTCCTGCCGATGCTTCCGGCCCAGGTGCTGGTGCAGAACCTGTGCTTCGACGCGGCGCAGTTGGCGTTCGCGTACGACCGTCAGGATCCGGCGTCGCTGCGGCGTCCGCTGCGCCTCGCCCCGGGGGAGGTGCTGCGGTTCGTCACCGGGTTCGGGCTGCTGAACGCGGCGGCCGACCTCGCGACGTTCGCGGTGCTGGCGTGGGCGGTGCACGCGGGGGCCGACGCGTCGGGGCAGGCGTCGTTCCACACCGGGTGGTTCACCGAGAACCTGCTGACGCAGGCGCTGGTGATGGTGCTGCTGCGTACGGGGCGGGGCGCGGTGGCGGGGCGTCTCGGCCCCGTGCCGCTGGCGGCGGCGGTGCTGGCCACGGTGGGTCTGTTGCTGCCCCTCACCCCTGTGGGGGCGGCGCTGGGGATGGCGGCGTTGCCGGTCGTGTACTACCCGCTGTTGGGTGTGGTGTTGGCGTTGTATGCGGCGGGGTTGGGGTGGTGCGGCAGGGGACGCACGGGGTGAGCTCCCCCACCCCGCCCGTTCCCTTAACCCTCCGGGGGTGGGTGGGGGTTGAGGCGGTTTTCCCGGGGGCGGAGCCCCCGGACCCCGGCTGGGGTGGGTGGGTTGCGGGGCTGCGCCCCTGCGCCCCGTTCTTCGTCTGCGGATCGTGCTGGGTTGCTCGCGCAGTTCCCCGCGCCCCTCAAGATGGGCCCTTCGGGCCCTCCTAGGGGCGCGGGCGGCACGGTCCTTGATGGGCCCGAAGGGCCCATTTAGGGGCGCGGGGAACTGCGCGACCAGCCCCCACCGGCGGTCAGCCGAAGAACGGGGTCCGGGGGCGTAGCCCCCGGGAGACCGACCTCGCCCACCACCCGGCCGCCCGCCAAGGGCTTTCGGGAAGGGGCGGGGTGGGGAATCACCCCCGGGCCACCGGCCCGCCACTGTCACACCCCCCACCTAAAGTCCCCCCATGGCCACCCACAACGCCCCCGACATCCGCCTCACCCCCTGGTCCCCCGACGACCTCCCCCTCCTCCGCCGGTCCAACTCCCCCGAGATGACCGCCCACGTCGGCGGGCCCGAGGACGAAGAGATGCTGCTCACGCGGCAGTGGAAGTACGTCGAGCTCAGCGCGCGGCCCGCCGCGGAAGGGCGGATGTTCCGGGTCGGGCTCGCCGAGAGCGGGGAAGCCGTGGGGTCCGTGGGGTACTGGCCCCGCGTGTGGCAGGGCGAGGACGTGTACGAGACGGGGTACGGGATTCTGCCCGAGTTCCAGGGGCGAGGGCTCGCCGTCGCCGCGATCCGGGCCGCCGCCGACGCGGCGCGCGACGCGGGCGGGCGCCGCCACCTGCACGCTTTCCCCTCCGTCGACAACGCCGCCTCCAACGCCGTCCTGCGCAAGGCCGGCTTCCACCTCCTGGCCGAGGTCAAGTTCGAGTACCCGCCGGGCCATTGGCTCACCTCCCACGACTGGTGCCGCGACCTGACCCAAGCGGACTGACCCGGCCACTCCACCTCCCCCACGAAGCCAACTCCACGCACCCGCCCGGCCGCTGACCCACCTCCCACGACTGGCCCCGCACCTGACCCGGGTGGACTGCCCCGGCCACTCCACCCGGCCCGGACTCGCCCTCGCCGCCGCCGACGCCGCGCCGAGGCAGACTGCTCCGGCCACCCCACCCTCCCCCACAAGGCCAACTCCCCACATCAACCCGGCCGTTGACTCACCTCCCACGACTGACACCTGGATCCGGTAGGCCACTCCGCGGCGATCGGCCCTTGAACCCCGTGCCCCGCACCCCCTAGAGTCCCCTCCGTACGAGCTAATGGCAGAGCATCAATCAACCATTAGCCTCCATGAGTCGCCCAGGGGGATCCCGTGCTGCTGGCCCACATCAGTGATCTGCATCTCGACGGGGGCGCGCGGGCCGCGCAACGCGCCGCGCGTGTCGTCGAGTTCATCAACGCGATGTCCCGCCACCCCGACGCCGTCCTGGTCACCGGCGACATCGCGGACCACGGCGCCCCGGCCGAGTACGCCGAGGCGGCCGAACTCCTCGCCCGTATCGACGCCCCCGTCCTCACCTGCCCCGGCAACCACGACGACCGCGCCGCGTACCGCAAGGGCCTCCTGGACCTGCCGGGCGACCGGCCGGGCGGGGCGAAAAGCGCCGCCCCGGACCCGTACGCACCCGTCAACCGCCTCCACCGCGTGGGCGATTACGCGATCCTCATGCTCGACTCGACGATCCCCGGCGAGGACCCGGGCGTGTTCGAGGACGCCACGCTGGAGTGGCTGGCCCACACGCTCGACACGCTCGGCGACACCCCCGTACTGCCCGCCTTCCACCACCCGCCCGCCGTGATCCACCACGAGTACCTGGACTCGACGAACCTGACCAACGCGGACCGGTTCGCGGAAATCCTCGCCGGGCGCGACAACATCCCCGCCGTGCTCGTCGGGCACGCCCACACCCCGGCCGCGACCACGTTCGCGGGGCGGCCGCTGCTGATCGCGCCGGGCGTGACGTCGACGCTGCGGCTGCCGTGGGAGCCGGGCGAGGGCCTGGTCAACCGCACGTCGCCGCCCGGCATCGCCTTCCACGTCCTCGACGCGGACCGGCGGATCATGACCCACTTCCGGGTGGTCGAGTAGCACCCCGCCGTACGCATCCAGCCGTACCCACCCAGCCGTACGCATCCACCGAAGGCCCACCCTGAAACGCGCTTGACCGGTGGGCCTTCCTCGACCACTTCGCCGCGTACGACGGCCGCCCGGACACCGTCACCCGGGGCGTCGAGGAGCTGACGGCCCGTCCGGCCCGTACGTTCGCCGAGTGGGCCGCCGAGAACGCGGACACGTTCCGTCCATAGGGAGCAAGAAGCGAAATGCGTGGCCCGGGCCCGTCGCCCGATGGCATCCTGGCGGCGTGAACGGACCGGAGATCACCTGCCACTTCGCCCCTGAGCTGCACCTCTTCGTCGCGGCCGAGCGCCGCGAGGGGCGTACGGCCGTGGCCACCGACGGCTCGTCGACGCTCGGCCATGTCGTCGAATCGCTCGGCGTCCCGCTGACCGAGGTCGGGCGGCTGCTCGTCGACGGCCACGAGGTTCCCGTCTCGCACATCCCGCGCGTGGACGAGAGCGTCGAAGTGCTCCCGGTCACCCGCCCCCAGCAGGTCCCCGGCGCCCCGCTCCGCTTCCTCCTGGACGTCCATCTCGGCACGCTGGCACGCCGGTTGAGGCTGCTCGGCGTCGACGCCGCGTACGAGAGCGAGGACATCGGCGACCCGGCGCTCGCCGCGCGGTCGGCGGCCGAGCGGCGCGTGCTGCTCTCCCGGGACCGCGGGCTGCTGCGGCGCCGCGAGATCTGGGCGGGCGCGTACGTCTACAGCCACCGGCCCGAGGACCAACTCCGCGACGTACTGGAGCGGTTCGCCCCCGTCCTCGCCCCCTGGACCCGCTGCACCGCCTGCAACGCGCCGCTGCGCGCGGCCGACAAGGACACCGTCCGCGAGCGCCTGGAACACGGGACGCGCAGCTCGTACGACGTCTTCGCCGCGTGCACCTCCTGCGACCGGGTGTACTGGCGCGGCGCCCACCACTCCCGCCTCGAAGCGATCGTCGACGGGGCGATGGCGGAGTTCGGCGGGGCGGCGGCACGGGACCACTGACGGTCCGCCAGATGCGGAGCGGTTACATATGCACCGCACGGTCGAGCTCTTCGGGAGCGCGCCGGTCGGCGGGCTCAGTACGCGTACTTGTCCCCGGTCGCCGGGGCCAGCACCCGGTGCGTGTTGTTGTTGGGGTTGCGGTCCCGCGCGCCGCCGCTCCACGAGGTGCTGATGTTCACGACCACCTCGGCCGGGCTGCCCGCGACCCGAAGGTCGAGCGCGAACGGCCGACCCGCCCCGGCCGCCCGCATCGGTCCGGTCGAGCAGAACACGGTCTCCGGGCTCCCACGCAGGCACCCCGGCGGCAGCTCCTCGACACCGGCCAGTGGCACGGAGAACCGCAGCCGCACGGTGGCGTCCGGGACCGCGCCCGGCCCGTGGTTGGACGGCTCGACCCACACGCCGACGCGTCCGTTCCAGAAGGAGACGTGCCCGTGGTACGCGAGATCGGCCTCGACGCCGGGTACGGCGACGGCCGTGGCGACGGCCGTGGTGACGGGCGGGGCGACGGGCGGGGCGACGGCATCAGGGCCCACAGCGCGCCCCACCGGATCACCCACACCATGAGCCGCCCCGGCGGACGGCCCCCACAACGCCACCAGCCCGACAACAGCCCCCACCCACAAGCCTCTGGACCCCCTGAGCATCCCAAGCATGCCCGAAAGATACCTTTAACGGCTAATATTCCCGGTTTGCCACCCCGACACGCACCACACAGCTGCCGGCATGCGACGCTGACCCCATGCTCGTCGCCCGCTCCATCGCCCTCTTCCTCCTCGCCGCCGTCTTCGAGATCGGCGGCGCCTGGCTCGTCTGGCAGGGCGTCAGGGAGCACCGGGGCTGGATCTGGATCGGGGCGGGGATCATCGCGCTCGGCGTGTACGGGTTCGTGGCGACCCTTCAGCCGGACTCCGAGTTCGGCAGGATCCTGGCCGCGTACGGCGGAGTGTTCGTCGCCGGGTCGCTGGCGTGGGGCATGGTCGCGGACGGCTACCGCCCGGACCGCTGGGACGTCACCGGCGCGCTGATCTGCCTGGCCGGGGTCGCGGTCATCATGTACGCCCCACGCGGCCGCTGAACGTACACCTCGCGCGGCCGCTGAACCGCCGAGGCCCGCGCGGCCGCTGAACGTACGCCCCACGCGGCCGCCGAACCGCACAGGCCGCGCGGCCGCCGAGCGGGACGGGCTCCCGGCACCATCTCCCCCCGTCCGCCTATCCTGGCCGCAATACGATCATCACGATCATCCGCGCGAGGAGTACGCCATGACCGCCACCGGGACCCCCATCGCCGTCGTCACCGGAGCGAGCAGCGGCATCGGTGCCGCCACCGCACGGCAGCTCGCCGCCGCCGGCTACCGCGTGGTGCTCACCGCGCGCCGCAAGGACCGCATCGAGGCACTGGCCGCCGAGATCAACGAGGCGGGCCACCAAGCCACCGCGTACCCCCTCGACGTCACCGACCGCGCCGCCGTCGACGCCTTCGCCACCGCGTTCCGTACGATCGCGGTCCTCGTCAACAACGCGGGCGGCGCGCTCGGCGCCGACCCGGTCGCCACCGGCGACCCGGCCGACTGGCGCCAGATGTACGAGACGAACGTCATCGGCACCCTCAACCTCACCCAGGCCCTGCTCCCCGCCCTGGACGCGTCCGGCGACGGCACGGTCGTCGTCCTCTCCTCGACGGCGGGCCACGGCACGTACGAGGGCGGCGCGGGCTATGTCGCCGCGAAGAACGGCGCCCGGATCATCGCCGAGACCCTGCGCCTGGAGATCGTCGGCCGCCCGGTCCGCGTGATCGAGATCGCGCCCGGCATGGTCAAGACGGAGGAGTTCGCCACCACCCGCTTCGGCGGCGACACCGAGAAGGCCGCCAAGGTCTACGCGGGCGTGGCCGAACCGCTCACGGCCGACGACGTGGCCGAGACGATCACCTGGGCGGTAACCCGCCCGCCCCACGTCAACATCGACCTCCTGATCGTCCGCCCCCGCGCCCAGGCCTCGAACACGAAGGTGCACCGGGAGCTCTGAGCGATACGCGAAGTGGGCCGCCGGGCACCCGCCCGACGGCCCACCTCACCGGTCACAATCGATCAGCCCTTCACACACACGACCTGCTTCAGCTTCGCGACGACCTCCACCAGGTCCCGCTGCTGCTCGATGACCTTCTCGATCGGCTTGTACGCGCCCGGGATCTCGTCCACGACGCCGGAGTCCTTGCGGCACTCCACGCCCCGCGTCTGCTCCTCCAGGTCCCGCGTCGAGAACTTCCGCTTCGCCGCGTTCCGGCTCATCTTGCGGCCCGCGCCGTGCGAGGCCGAGTTGAAGGACGCCGCGTTGCCGAGGCCCTTGACGATGTACGAGCCGGTGCCCATCGAGCCGGGGATGATCCCGTAGTCGCCGGAGCCGGCCCGGATCGCGCCCTTACGCGTGACCAGCAGGTCCATGCCGTCGTACCGCTCCTCCGCCACGTAGTTGTGGTGGCAGGAGATGACCTCCCCGAAGGTCACCTTGGCCTTCTTGAATTCGCGGCGGATCACGTCCTGCGAGAGCGCCATCATGATCGCGCGGTTGTACTTCGCGTACTCCTGCGCCCAGAAAAGATCGTTCCGGTACGCCGCCATCTGCGGGGTTTCCGCGATGAAGACGGCGAGATCGCGGTCGACGAGACCCTGGTTGTGCGGCAGCTTCTGCGCCTCGCCGATATGGAAGTCGGCGAGCTCCTTGCCGATGTTCCGGGACCCGGAGTGCAGCATGATCCAGACCGAATTGTCCGAGTCGAGGCAAAGCTCCCAAAAGTGATTGCCCGCGCCAAGTGTTCCCATTTGCCTAACGGCCCGCTGCTGACGGAACTTGACCGCATCCGCCACCCCCTCGAACCGCCCCCAGAAGTCCTCCCACCCCGCCGTCGCGAAGCCGTGGAAGCGGGTCGGGTCCACCGCGTCGTCGTGCATCCCGCGCCCGACCGGGATCGCCTCCTCGATCTTGGAGCGCAGGCGGGACAGGTCGCCCGGGAGGTCGTTCGCGGTCAGGGACGTCTTCACCGCCGACATTCCGCAGCCGATGTCGACGCCGACCGCCGCCGGGCAGACCGCGCCGTGCATCGCGATGACCGAGCCGACGGTGGCGCCCTTGCCGTAGTGGACGTCCGGCATCACGGCCAGGCCCTTGATCCACGGCAGCGTCGCCACATTGCGCAGCTGCTGCATCGCCACGTCCTCGACCGTCGTGGGGTCCGCCCACATCCTGATCGGGACCTTTGCGCCCGGCACCTCTACGTACGACATAATTCCTCGTTCCCCCGTGGAGCTGATTCATCTGAAAAGTCTCTATGGCGCCAGCATGCGCCCGAAGCGCAATAACCGTCACCAAAGACCACAAACAGGACAGTGGACCGGCGTTCACGGCAGCGCGTGCGATAGACATTGTGTCCAGCGGCCGCCCCCCGGCGGCAACCGTTTTTCTCCCGAAAGGAGCCTGGGAACCGTGCAGCGAAAGGCGTACGTGACCGGTGTGGCGCTCCTCGTGGCGCTGACCGCGGGCTGCTCCTCGGGCTCCGGCGGTGGCGGGCCGAGCGGCGACTCCAAGGCGGGCGTGCCCAAGGCGGCCGCCGCGCAGCCCGGCCGGTACCGGACGCTGCCCGAGCCGTGCCGGGCCGTGAACAAGGGTGTCCTCAAGGACATGCTGCCGGGCGCCGCCGAGCTGCCGGACGACCAGAAGGCCAAGGCGTACGAGGGGGTCGCGGAGCTCACGTACGACACCGACCGGCGCGTGGGCTGCCGGTGGAAGGACGAGGCGCCGGACGGGGTGCGCAGGCTGTACGTCGACTTCGAGCGGGTCGTCTCGTACGCCCCGGCCGTCAGCGACGACGACCAGGCGAAGGCGGTGTACGGCAAGAAGCAGACGGCCGCGAAGCTGCCCGCCCCGACGGACGGCGACAAGGGCGGCGCGCACACCGGCGGCGCCGGCAAGGGCACCACCGGGCCGGGCGGCTCCCCGTCCCCGACCCCGTCGCCGAAGTCCTCCGGGCTGAACGCCCTGAGCGGGGCCGCCTCCCCGGCCGCGTCCGCACCCGTCTCCCCGCCCGCCTCCGGCGGTCCCGCCGGGCCCCCCGACGGGCTCCAGCCCCGTGTGCTCAGCGGGCTCGGCGACGCGGCCTTCCTGAACGACGTGCTGGTGACGAGCGGCTCGGCCGTGCAGCGGCGTACCGTCACCGTCGTCTTCCGCACCTCCAACGTGATCGTGACCGTCGAGTACACGGAACAGCCCACCTCCCCGAACGCCCTCGCCCCGGACAGTCAGGAGCTCCAGGAGAAGTCCCGGGCCCTGGCCGCCAAGCTCGTCGAGATCTTCGGCGAGTAGGCGAGCAGGCAAGTCGAAGCCAAGCGAACAGCGAACAGCTAAGGACGCGTAGAACCATGCACCGAACCGCCCCGGCCACCACCCCGCGCACGCGGCTCGCCCGTGTGCTCGCCTGCGCCGCCGTCCCCGTGATGCTCGTCGCCGTCGGCTGCTCGTCGGACTCCGGCGGCGGGGACAAGAAGAAGGCCGACGACGGCGCCTCGTCGTCGGCCGCAGCGCCGAGCGGCAAGCAGTCCTCGGCCCCGACCGTCGCGCCCGCGAAGTACGCCAAGCTGCCCGACCCGTGCAAGGCGCTCTCGGCGAAGACGATCGACAACCTGGTGCCGAAGGCGAAGTCCAAGTCGGGCACGGCGGGCAATTCCACGGACGTGTCCTCGCAGGGCACCTGCTCCTGGAACGGCCTGGACGACAAGGGCGTGAAGGGCTCGCAGTACCGCTGGCTGGACGTCTCGCTCAAGCGGTTCGTCTCGGACCAGGCCGTCGGCAGCGGCGACCGGCGCGCCGGCAAGGAGTACGCCCGGGTGCTGACCGCGACGAAGGCGACCGACGGCGCCAAGAACGTGAAGTCGACGTCGGTCAGCGGCATCGGCGACGAGGCGACGGCCTTCTCCTTCGACCTGAAGAAGACCGACGAGGACTTCAAGAACGTGGTGATCGTGGCGCGTA
The DNA here is from genome assembly GCF_014596475.1 of Streptomyces sp. CBMA152. GTDB lineage: Bacteria > Actinomycetota > Actinomycetes > Streptomycetales > Streptomycetaceae > Streptomyces. The sequence goes on from NZ_MECJ01000028.1 coordinate 718,549, forward strand.
CCGCGAACGCCGTCGTCGTGCTCGACTACAACGGCGCGGGCTACCAGGGTGCGGACGCCCCGGACGCCGGTGATCTGATGAAGGACGCGCAGGCCGCGGCCAAGGAGGCCGTCGCCTCGGTCGCCGCCGCGAACGGCGGCGCCAAGCAGTAGTCCAACTGGTAACGAGCCGGGCTCGATACGGAGTCCTGCCCTCCCCTGTGGGCGGGACTCCGTGGTCATGTGCCAGGCTTTGCGCGCCGGTTGTCGAACGGAGGGGGATCGCGGGTGGCCGCGACGCAGCTCACGCGCACGCATCGCATACTCATCGGGGTGGTGGTCGCGGGTGCGGTGGTCATTGCCGGGATCGGGTTCGCCGGTTCTTACGCGGCGGTGCGGGCGCTCGCCGAGAAGAAAGGTTTCGGGAACTTCTCCCTCGTCTTCCCGATAGGCATCGACGCGGGCATCTGTGTGCTCCTCGCGCTCGACCTGCTGCTGACCTGGATCCGTATCCCGTTCCCGCTGCTCCGCCAGACGGCCTGGCTGCTGACGGCCGCCACCATCGCCTTCAACGGCGCAGCCGCCTGGCCCGACCCGCTCGGCGTCGGCATGCACGCGGTGATCCCCGTCCTGTTCGTCGTCGCCGTCGAAGCCGCGCGCCACGCGGTGGGGCGGATCGCGGACATCACCGCCGACAAGCACATGGAAGGCGTCCGGCTCACCCGCTGGCTGCTCTCCCCCGTGCCGACCTTCCGCCTCTGGCGCCGGATGAAGCTGTGGGAGCTGCGCTCGTACGAGCAGGTCATCAAGCTCGAACAGGACCGCCTCGTCTACCGCGCCCGCCTCCAGGCCCGTTACGGGCGCGCGTGGCGGCGCAAGGCGCCGGTCGAGTCGCTGATGCCGCTGCGGCTGGCGCGGTTCGGTGTCCCGCTGTCCGAGACCGGCCCGGCGGGCCTCGCCGCCGCCGGGATCGAGCCCACCCTGCTGCCGACCGCCCCGCCGGTGAAGCCCGTGGTGAGCGCGACGCCGCAGCCGGTCGAGCTCCCGGCGGCGCCCGCGCCCCAGCCCGAGCCGGTGGCCGCCGCAGAAGCCCCTGTCCAGCCCCAGCAGGCCCAGGAGCAGCCCGGGGCCGTCCCTGCGGGCGTGCCCGACGAGAGCCCGTGGTTCGCCGCGCAGCAGCTCTCCCAGGACGCGTACGAGGGCACGTACGACCCGCAGTACGTCGAGGGTCTGGAGCCGACCCCGGTCATGGTCCCGGCGGGCCCGGGCCGCACCCGGCCGCTGGGCAACGCGCCCGAGCATCCGATGCCTGCTCCGATGGCGCACGCCGAGGAGACCATGCCGGAGGACATCGCGTTCGCCGACCTGGCGTACAAGGTCTTCGTCGAGTTCGTGAACGAGCACAACGACTATCCGGCCGTCGAGGCGCTGGAGATACACCTCGCGGACGGCCATGGCGCGACGCATCCGCGTGGCGCGGCGCTGCTGCGGCGCCTGATGCCGGAGTTCAAGCAGCGCTACCACGCGGAGCTGGAAGCCGACCACATCGCGTAGCCCCCGCGCTGCGCTCCGCGTGGTGCCGTTGATACGACTGCGGGCCGTCTTGGGCTGATCGCGCAGTTCCCCGCGCCCCTCAATACCCAGGGGCGCGGGGAACTGCGCGACCGGCCACAGACGGCCCGCAGTCAAATACCCGCTTACGCCGCCAGCAGCTTCCTCACCCGGTCCGCCCCCACGGCCAGCAACAGCGTGGGCAGGCGCGGGCCCGTGTCGCGGCCGACCAGCAAGTGGTACAGCAGCGCGAAGAACGTGCGCTGGGCCGTCTTGATCTCCGGCGGGAGCTCCTTGGGCGTGGCGTCGGCGGAGAAGCCGGCCTGGACCTTCGGGACGCCGTAGACCAGGTGGGTCAGGCCGTCGAGCGACCAGTGGTCGTCGAGGCCGTCCACCAGGAGCCGCAGGGACTCGCGGGCCGCCTCGTCGAGCGTGGCCAGGAGCTCGGTGTCGGGCTCCGAGCGCACCACGGTCCGCTGGTCGGCCGGGACCTGCGTGTTGATCCACGCCTCCGCCTTGTCGAGGCGCGGGCGCACCTCGTCCAGGGAGGACAGCGGGTTCGCCGGGTCCAGGTCGCTGAGGATGCGGATGGTCTGCTCGTCGTGGCCGGCGGTGATGTCGACGACCGAGGCGAGCGTGCGGTACGGCATCGGGCGCGGGGTGCGCGGCAGCTCACCGGCGGCGGTGCGCACCGCGCGCGAGTACGCGGCCGCGTCGGCCGGGAGCACCGAGCCGTCGGCGACCTTCGCCTCCAGCTTGTCCCACTCGTCGTACAGCCGCTGGATCTCCTGGTCGAAGGCGATCTTGAACGACTGGTTGGGACGGCGCCGCGCGTACAGCCAGCGCAGCAGCTGCGGCTCCATGATCTTCAGCGCGTCGCCCGGGGTCGGCACGCCGCCCTTGGACGAGGACATCTTGGCCATGCCGCTGATGCCGACGAACGCGTACATGGGGCCGATCGGCTGCTCGCCGCCGAAGATCGACACGATCTGGCCGCCGACCTGGAACGAGGAGCCGGGCGAGGAGTGGTCGACGCCCGAGGGCTCGAAGATCACGCCCTCGTACGCCCAGCGCATCGGCCAGTCGACCTTCCAGACCAGCTTGCCGCGGTTGAACTCGCTGAGCTTCACGGTCTCCGCGAAGCCGCAGGCCGAGCAGGTGTAGGCGAGCTCGGTGCTCTCGTCGTCGTACGACGAGACCGTGGTGAGGTCCTTGCCGCAGCCACCGCAGTACGGCTTGTACGGGAAGTAGCCCGCGGAGCCCGTGCCGTCGTCCTCGCCCGCGGCGCCGGAGCCCTCGGCGGCCTCCAGCTCGGCCTCGTCGACCGGCTTCTGGCCCTTCTTGACGGGGGCCTTCTTGGTGCGGTACTGCTCCAGGATCGCGTCGATGTCGCCGCGGTGCTTCATCGCGTGCAGGACCTGCTCGCGGTAGACGCCCGAGGTGTACTGCGCGGTCTGGCTGATCCCGTCGTACTCGACGCCGAGCTCGGCCAGGGCCTCGGTCATCGCGGCCTTGAAGTGCTCGGCCCAGTTCGGGTACGCCGAGCCGACCGGGGCCGGGACGGAGGTCAGCGGGCGCCCGATGTGCTCGGCCCACGACTCGTCGACACCGGGGACGCCGCCCGGCACCTTGCGGTAGCGGTCGTAGTCGTCCCAGGAGATCAGGTGACGGACCTCGTGGCCGCGCCGGCGGATCTCGTCGGCGACCAGGTGCGGGGTCATGACCTCACGGAGATTGCCCAGGTGAATGGGTCCGGAGGGGGACAGTCCGGACGCGACGACGACCGGTTTGCCAGGCGCACGACGCTCCGAGTTCTCGATGACCTCGTCCGCGAAACGGGAGACCCAGTCGGTCTCGGTGCTGCTCTGAGCCACGGTCGGCACGTCCTTCTTTCTCGTACGCAATAGAGAGGCTGGCGTGCCCATTGTCCCAGACGGAAGCAACCGCTCAGGGGTTGCGTGGACAACCGGAGATACGGGAGTGGCCACCATGGGAGAATCGGCCTGTACGTATCCACGCCCGCGCCCGGCGCGCGTGCGGCCAACCGACAGGAAACGGCACCCATGGCATCGGTCCCTTCCCTCGCTTCCACAGTCCAGCAGCGCCTGGCGGACGCCCTCTCGGCAGCCCTGCCGGAGGCCGGCTCCACCGACCCGCTGCTGCGACGAAGCGACCGGGCCGACTTCCAGGCCAACGGCATCCTGGCGCTCGCGAAGAAGCTCAAGGGCAACCCGCGCGAGCTGGCGACGAAGGTCACCGACGCGCTGGAGGCGGGTGACGTCCTCAAGGACGTCGAGGTCTCGGGCCCCGGCTTCCTCAACATCACGCTGACCGACGCGGCGATCACGAGGACGCTGGCCGCGCGCGCGGCCGACGACCGGCTCGGCGTGCCGCTGAAGGCGAACCCGGGCATCACGGTCGTCGACTACGCCCAGCCGAACGTGGCGAAGGAGATGCACGTCGGCCATCTGCGCTCGGCGGTCATCGGCGACGCGCTGCGCGGCATGCTCGACTTCACCGGCGAGAAGACGATCGGCCGCCACCACATCGGCGACTGGGGCACCCAGTTCGGCATGCTCATCCAGCACCTGATCGAGAACCCCGGCGAGCTGGCCCCGGCCGGGGACGTCGACGGCGAGCAGGCCATGTCGAACCTGAACCGCGTCTACAAGGCGTCCCGCGCGGTCTTCGACTCCGACGACGCGTTCAAGGAGCGCGCCCGCAAGCGGGTCGTCGCCCTGCAGTCGGGCGACAAGGAGACGCTGGAGCTGTGGCAGCAGTTCGTGGACGAGTCGAAGGTCTACTTCTACTCGGTCTTCGAGAAGCTGGACATGGAGATCCGCGACGACGAGATCGTCGGTGAGTCCGCGTACAACGAGGGCATGCCCGAGACCGCCCGCCTCCTGGAGGAGATGGGCGTCGCGGTGCGCTCCGAGGGCGCGCTCGTCGTCTTCTTCGACGAGATCCGTGGCAAGGACGACAAGCCCGTCCCGCTGATCGTCCAGAAGGCCGACGGCGGCTTCGGCTACGCGGCCTCCGACCTGACCGCGATCCGCAACCGCGTCTCCGACCTGAACGCCACCTCGCTGATCTACGTCGTGGACGTACGCCAGTCGCTGCACTTCAAGATGGTCTTCGAGGCGGCGCGCCGCGCGGGCTGGCTGACCGACGACGTCACCGCCCACAACATGGGCTACGGCACGGTCCTGGGCGCGGACGGCAAGCCGTTCAAGACCCGTGAGGGCGAGACGGTCAAGCTGGAGGACCTTCTCGACGAGGCCGTCGAGCGGGCCACGGCGGTCGTGCGCGAGAAGGCCGAGAAGGTGGGCCTGACCGAGGACGAGATCGTCGAGAACGGCCGGTACGTGGGCATCGGCGCCGTGAAGTACGCGGACCTGTCGACCTCGGCCAACCGCGACTACAAGTTCGACCTGGACCAGATGGTGTCGCTGAACGGCGACACGTCCGTCTACCTCCAGTACGCGTACGCCCGGATCAGGTCGATCCTGCGCAAGGCCGACACCGCGCAGCCGACGGCCCACCCCGAACTCGCGCTCGCCCCGGCCGAGCGGGCCCTTGGCCTGCACCTGGACGCGTTCGGCGAGCTCCTTGCGGAGGCCACGGCCGAGTACGCGCCGCACAAGCTGGCCGCGTACCTGTACCAGCTGGCGTCGCTGTACACGACGTTCTACGACCAGTGCCCGGTCCTGAAGGCCGAGTCGCCGGAGCTGGTGGAGAACCGTCTGTTCCTGTGCGACCTGACTGCCCGGACGCTGCACCAGGGCATGGCCCTGCTGGGCATCCGGACGCCCGAGCGTCTGTAACTCCCGCTCAGGGAGCGGCTGTTGACTTTCTTCTGACCCTACGGGGTCACGTCGTCAGCCGCTCCCACACGTTCGTGTCGTTCCGGTACTCGTACGCCGGGCGGCCCTTGGTCGCGCTGCTGTGGAACGGCTTGCCGTCGTCGTAGACCGGGACCTTGCCGGAGCGGTCGCCGCTGCTCCAGTCGACCTCCAGGTACCAGGTCACATCGTGCGCGTCGGTGTGCACATCGAGGTTGAGCACCTGCGGATCGCTGGTCGACACCTTGTACGGGAAGTCCGTGGCGGGCACCTTCGTGTCGGCCTGCATGCCCCCGACGGGCTTGGCGCGCGGCTGGGCCGCGTCCAGGTCGATGTCGAGGAACGACGGCGTGACACCACCGCCGCACCCCGACCCCATGGAGTACGCGGTCCAGTCGAGCGGCGCCCCGCGATCGACGACCTTCACATGTACGTCGTTGATGACGACGGACTCGTCCGTCTTGCCGGTGACGGTCAGCTGCACGGTCAGATGCCCGCCGTCGACCCCGCCGAGCACCCGCGCCCAGGGCCGGCTCTCGTCCGGGGCGGGCGGCCGCGGCACCGCGCCCGGCTGCTGGTCGAGCAGATAGAACTTCCCGCAGGGCCCGTCCCATTGGTACGAGCTGACGCCGACGCCGATGGGGGTGCCCCCGGTGCTGGGCGCGCGGTTCACCGGCGCGCTGGGGGACGGCTTCTTGGCGGGCGTGCCGCTGGCGGACGGACTCGCCGAGGAGGAGCTCGGCGAGGGCGACTTGGAGGCCGGTGCCTTGTCGGGCTTGGCCGCGCCCCCGGTCTCCTTGGCGTCGGCGACGGCGGAACTCCTCTCGTCCTTCCCGTCGCCCGACCCCCCGGACAGCGTCTCGTAGGCGACGGCGGGGACGGCGAGCGCGAGGACGACGGCGGCGCCGATGAGGGCGAGACGGGTGCGGGGCCGCCGGGAGGCGGGTTCGGGGGTGACGGCGACGACTTGGGGTTCGTCGGGGACGGGTGCGGGTGCGTCGGTGACGGGCGCGACGGGTTCGGGGGCGGGTTCCACAGCCTCGGCAACCGTCGCTGCACCGCGTCCCCGCCGCCGGGCGTCATCGGCGAGGATCCAGCGCCGATGGAGCTCGACGGACTCCTCCCGGGTGGCGCCGCAGAGGCGGGCGAGCCGGTCGACGGGGGCGTACTCATGGGGCACGGCGTCGCCGTTGCAGTACCGGTGGAGCGTGGACGTACTCAGATGGAGCTTGCCCGCGAGGACGCCGTAACTCCGTCCGGAACGGTCCTTCAGCTCCCTGAGCAGCGCCGCGAAATCCTCGGTCTCAGCCGTTGCCACGAGCTGTTCCCCTCCCCTGTCCATCCCGGGAACGCGTTCCAGGGGAAGGTCATTTCCCCAGGTCAGAGCATGTGTCAGCGTTCCAGCTTCCCCCATTGTCCCTTGTGGATTGCGACCGGCTCAGCCCGCCCCACAAGGTAGTTGCAGCAAGCAGCCACAACGTCACCACCGGGACCGGTCCATGCGAATCCGCATCCGGGTCGACCTGACGGACTGGGTGGCCGCCGTGATGCTGGCCGCCTCGGTGGCGACGGTCATCGCGCTGGTCCTCCACCTTCACGGCTGACTCAGCAGTACTCACTCACTTCCACACCTCAACGGGGAGCTAGATCCACCATGCGCACCAACTTCCGTATTACGGCCGCCGCGACGACCACGCTGATCGCGGCGCTGGCGCTGACGGCGTGCGGCAGCGACGGCGGTTCGAAGGCGTCGGAGAAGCCGACGCCTTCGGCCTCGGTCTCGGCGCCCGCGACGGGCGGAACGGAGACCGGCACGGACGGCGGGTCCGGCGGGACCGGTGGCCACACCACGGCGAAGCCGGCGAAGTCGAAGCCGGAAACGAAGAAGCCGGGTTCGGGCGGTACGGGTTCGAGCAAGCCGGTCACGTGCACGGGCTCGAACGTCAAGCTGACGGCGACGGTCGTGTCCCGCCCGATCAACCACGTCCTGCTGACGGCGACGAACATCGGCAAGACGTCCTGCTACGCGTACGACGCGCCCGCCGTCGGCTTCTCCAACGCCCAGTCGCCCATTCCGGTGGACCCGGAGACTCAGCCGCAGGCGGTGGTCACATTGGCTCCGGGCCAGTCGGCGTACGCGATGGTGCGTACGCAGGGTGCGGGCTCCGACCCTTACAAGACGAGCCAGGTCGTCGTGTACTTCCGCGGCGCGGTCGGCATGGAGTCGGTGGGCCGCTCCGCGTACGCGACGCTGTCGAAGCCGGTCGGCGTCATCGACGCGGAGGCGATGGCCACGTACTGGCAGTCAACCCTGACCCCCATCCAGTCCTGGTAGCCACCAGCCGCCTGCGGCGGGCACTTCCCCACCCCACCCCTTCCCGAAAGCCTCCGGCGGGTGTCGTTCGTCTGCGGGTGAGTGGGGGCTGGTCGCGCAGTTCCCCGCGCCCCTAAGGAGGGCCCGAAGGGCCCATTTAAGGGGCGCGGGGAACTGCGCGAGCAACCCACCACGATCCGCAGACGACCACCCCCACCCCCACCCACCCCCGGAGGGTTTAGGGAAGGGGCGGGGTGGGGGACAAAGCACGCCCCAGACGCCGCAACCCCTCCTCGATCTCCTCCACCCCCGACGTAACAAAGCACAACCTCAACGCCGCCCGATCAGGCGCACCCGCAAAGAACGGCGCCCCCGGCACATACGCCACATCGTGCGCAACAGCCGTCCGCAACAGCGAAGTCGCATCGCACCCCGCAGGCAACCGCGCCCAGAGGAACATCCCGCCCGACGGGCGATTCCACGAAGACCCCGGGGGCAACGCGGCCGACAGACCCGCCAGCATCGCGTCCCGACGCGCACCGTAAGCCGAACGGACACGGGCGACGTGCGCGTCCAGGTCACGGTCGACCAAGTACCGAGCCGCGGCCATCTGGACGACCGTCGACGTATGCAGATCCGCCGCCTGCTTGGCCACCACACACGCCCGCAGCAGCCCGACAGGCCCCCGCATCCACCCCACCCGCAACCCCGGCGCCATGATCTTCGAGTAGCTGCCGAGCAGCACGGTCCGGTCCACCGCATCCGGGAAGGACGAGATCCACGGGACCGGATCGCCCTCGTACCGCAGCTCCCCGTACGGATCGTCCTCGACCACCCACAGCCCCAACCGCGAGGCCACGTCCGCGACGGCCCGACGCCGCGAGGCGGTCATGGTCCGACCGGTCGGGTTCTGGAACGTCGGCACGCAGTAGAAGAGCTTCGGACGCTCTCGGAGCACCAGGGATTCCAGAGCGTCCGGATCCGGACCGTCCTCGTCCGACGGCACCGCCACCACCCGCGCCCCCGCAAACCCGAACACCTGCAACGCCGCCAAGTAGCAGGGGTCTTCGACCAGCACCACATCGCCGGGCTCCACCAGCGCCGCCGCCAGCAGCGTCAACCCCTGCTGCGAACCCGTGGTGATCACCAGCTGATCCGGCTCGGTCGACAGCCCCCGCTTCGACAGCCGCGCGGCCGTCGCGGCCCGCAGCTCGGGGTCCCCCTCGGTGGTGGAGTACTGGAGCGCCGCCCCGGGCCGGTCCGCGAGGACCGACGCGAACGCCGCCGCGATCCCCTCCTCGTCGAACAGTTCGGGCGCGGGCAGCCCGCCCGCGAAGGAGATGACCTCGGGGCGGGCGGTGAGCGCCAGGATCTCGCGTACGGGCGAGGACCCGACGGACGTGGCACGCGCGGCGAGCGCGGGAACGGCGGCGTGGACGGACATGAAGCGACCCCCCGGGCAGTTACTCAGGTACTGGGACTTCCAACTAACCCGGCAGCGTACGCACTTCAGTGCACCCTGCACATGCCCGTCCACCCACCGATCACGCCCTCGGCACCCCGATCGGATTCGGCACCGGCATCACCCCCGTGTCCATGAGGTGACGGCTCAGCGGCGCCGCCAGCGCCACCGCCTCCTCGACGCCAGACGGCCCAAGCCGCGCCACCGGCCCCACCGCCAGCCGGTCCGTCGCCGACTCGACCGACTCACGCACCAGTGCCCCCTCCGCCGTCAGCCGCCCCGCCGAGTCCACAAGGCCCCGCACCCGCAGCCGCCACACCCCCGCCTCCCACTCCTCCTCGCTCCACCCCCGCGTGGTCTGAATCTGCTCCCGCGTGGCCCCACCAGCGGCAACATGCGTGATCCCGGCGTCCAGCCCGCCCAACCCGTGCTGGGCGAGAGCCATGACGTGCCCGTCCCCCCGGTGCTCGCGCAGCACCGTCGCCGCCAGCCACAGCCGCGCGAGCGGATCGGAGGGCCGCGCCACCCCCGACCAGGCGGCTGCGAGCACCCGCCCCTCGTACGTACACCCCTCGGCCGCACTCTCCAGCACCTGAGTGAGTCGTACGACATCGGCAGACGGCGGCAACGCCCTCCCCAACACCGCCGACACCGCATCCAGCCGCGCCGCCAGCACCTCCTCCGGCGACGCGTACGTCCACGCGTCCGGCAGCGCCCGCGCCACCCTCCCCGGCGCGAAGGCGAACGACAGGGCGTGCCCGGCGGGCGCGTCCAGGGGACCGACCGGGCAGAGGCGCCCGGCGAAGTACCCCATGTAGTAGCCCTTGAGCCCGAGCCGCCGCAGCGCCTCGACCGACTCCTCGGCGAAGTACACGATGCCGTGCAACGGTTCGACCGCCGCCCACAACCGGCGCGCGAGTATCTCCTGTGAATCAACTGCCATGATCCTGGCTCCCTCCAGCCGTCCCGCCGATCATCATGCGCGGCCCGAACTCGCACCACACCACCTTTCCGGGCCGCCGCTCCCCCACCCCCCACTTGTCCGCCACCGCCGCCACGAGCAGCAGCCCCCGCCCGCCCTCGTCCGCCGACTCCGGCACCCGGGGCGTCCCGCCGCCGCTGTCGTGCACCTCCACTCTCAGCAGCCCGCCCGCGTACAGCGCGAGCCTCAGCAGATACCCGCGCCCGGGCGGCACGCCGTGGATCAACGCGTTCGTGGTGAGTTCACTGACGCACAGCAGTACGTCGTCGGCGCGCCCGCCGATCCCCCACCCGTCGATCGCCCGACGGCTGAACTCCCGCGCCGCCCGCACCGATTGCCGCTCCCGCAGCCAGAACCGCTCGGTCACCAGAAGGGGTTGTCCGTTCTCGTTCATGAGACGAGGGTTACGGAGCGTGATTAGCGTGATGCAGTGCGCCGACCCGTACAGATTTTTTGTACGGGCTGGATACGCGTAACTGACGTACGGGCACGGGGAGTTCGCAGGCATGCACCCAAGTAATCGGCGGCGGCGTCGCAAGAACGCGTCAGCAATGCGGATGGTGGGCGCCCTGGTGGCGCTGTTCAGGGAGTTGGCCGGGCTCACCCAGCGCGAACTCGCCCAGCGGGCCGGGTTGCACGAGGAGACGATCGCCTCGATCGAGCAGGGCCGACGCGCGTTGAAACCTGATCTGGCGGAGCAGCTGGACGCCATCCTGGGCACCAGGAAAGTCCTGGAGACGGCGGTCGAGAACCTGCCGGAGGTCGACCTGATCCCGGCCTGGGCGGAGCAGTACCTCGACCTGGAGAGGGAGGCCATGGCGCTGTCCTTCTACGAGAACCAGGTGCTGCCGGGTCTGCTCCAGACGGAGAGTTACGCCCGTTCGGTGTTCCGGAGCCGGGTCCCGGCGTTCAGCGAGGAGGAGCTCAACACTCAGATCAACACGCGGCTGTTGCGCCAGAAGATCCTGCACCGCAAGGACCCGCCGACCGTAAGTTTCGTCATCTCCCAAGCGGTGCTGATGGACCGTCTCGGCGGCGACGAGGTGTACGTGGGGGCCATACAGCATCTCCGTCGCTGCGCCGATCTGCCCGGCATCGCCTTGCAGATCATGCCGATCGGCAGGGAGTCCCATGCCGCGCTCGACGGCCCGTTCGTCCTCCTGGAAACTCCGGAACACCAGCACCTCGGCTACGCAGAAACCCAGCGCGGCAGCCAGATCATCTCTGATCCCGACGAAGTGAGCATCCTGGCGCAGAGGTATGCAATGCTGCGGACTCAGGCCCTCAACCCCGAGGACAGCAAGGGCCTGTTGGACCGTTTGCTAGGAGAGCAATGAGCGCCGGACTGAAGTGGTTCAAGTCCAGCTACAGCGGCAGCGATGGCGGCAACTGCCTCGAAGTCGCGTACACCTGGCGTAAATCCAGCTACAGCAGCGAGGAGGGCGGCAACTGCCTCGAAGTCGGCTATGACTGGCACAAGTCGAGCCACAGCGGCAGCGACGGAGGCGAGTGCGTCGAGGTATGCGCGCACCCCGCCGCCGTACACGTCCGGGACTCCAAGAACCCGGACGGACCCTCCCTCACCGTCACCCCCTCCACCTGGTCGTCGTTCGTCACGGGCGTGCGCTGACCGGGTGACCCGGCCGCGCCGCGCGCGACGACACGCCCTCGGGGTCGGTACTCCTTGAGGCGTGAGCCAGAACGAAGAGCAGTACAGCGGGTCGACCGTCGTACAGGCCCTCGCGGTCCACCCCGGCGGCGACTGGCTCTTCGTGGGCGGGCCGCACGGGGTCCACCGTATTGCGCTGGGCGACGACGGGCGCCCGGAGGCGCCGGCCGAGTGGACGGCCGGGAGAAGGCCGCACGGGGTGGCCGTGCACCCCACGGGCGCGTATGTGTACCTCACCGACGCCGATCCCGGGCGGCGGGTGCTGGGGTGGCAGTCGCTCGACCGGAGCGGGCGGCCACGGCACGGGACGGGGTGGCAGGCCGTCACCCTGACGCGGCGGCCGGGCGCGCTCGTGGCGCACCCCACGCGCGCGTGCCTGTACGTCGCCAACGAAGACGAGAGCGCGCCCGTTTCCTGGCTGCACCTGGGTACGGACGGACGGCCGCAGGACGGCGAGACCGTGCTCACCTGGCTCGGCGGCCCCCGCCACAAGAGCCTGGCCGTCCACCCGCACGGCACCCACCTGTACGTGGGCGACCCTCAGGCCCGCGCTCTGGGCGTACTGCGGCTACGGGACGACGGCGGCGCGGACGGCGACGGCCCGCTCCCCCTCTGGAAGCTGACCATCGCCCCGGGCCCGCTCACGGTCCACCCACGCGCGCGGTGCGTCTACTTCACCGAACAGGGCACGGGAACGGTCTACCGGGTCCCCCTCGCCGCCGACGGAACCTTCGGCCAGGAGGCCGCGCCCGAGCCCGTACGCAACGCGGCGATCCTCGACTGCACGGGCGTCGTGGTCCACCCCAAGGGCACGTACCTGTACGCGAGTTCGGACATCACGCTCACCGTCATCGAACTCGACGCGGCGACCGGCCACCCCAAGGGCCCACCGATCCCGATGCCCCTGCCGCACCGCAACCATCACCCTCGCTAGGGGACGGCCGGGACGGTGACCGTGATCTCGTGGATCGAGTTGCGCAGCCCCGGCGGGGGCTGAATCCGCCCCGCGCGGTCGGTGGCCCGTATACGTACGGTGTGCTCGCCCGGGGTCAGCTCGCGGGTGACGGTGAACGGCTGCCAGGCCGGATCGACCCCGGCGGGTTCGAGATCGACGACAGGCTCCCAGGGCCCGTCGTCGACCCCCACCTCGACCAACACCACCTCGGTGGTGCTCCAGGCCCGCCCGATCAACTCAAGCTTTCCACCGGGGAGTTGATCCCCGTCCTGCGGACTGAGGATCTTGCTGCTGACGTCGATCTCGCGTACGGGGACGCTTACGGTCTCGCCGGGGAAGACCCGGGTGTAGAAGCGCGTCGTGAACATATGGTCCGGGCGCTCGTCGGAGACGATGATCCGGGTCAGCCACTTCACCGAGTTGGTCCCGAACATGCGCGGGACGACGGCCCGTAGCGGGTATCCATGGCGGACGGTCAACGGCTCGCCATTCATGCGATGTGCAAGAAAGACGTCGTCCATTGCCGCCTGCAACGGCAGGTCCTTGAGATACGAGAGCCCGTCCACGCCGTCGAAAGATCCCGTGTCGGCGCCCTCCAACCACACGTGGCGGGCGGACGCGAGCGGCTTGGCGCGCTCCAGGAGGGGGACCAGCGGGGTGCCGGTCCACTCCAGGTTGGCCACCGCGCGCGTCGGCACGTCCGGCACGAAGGGGTTGCCGAAGCACTCGTGGACCGCGGTGAACTTCCGCGTGGGCAGGGCGAGTACGTCGGCGAGGCTGATGGTGAAGGGGTTCTCGACGAGCCCCTCCACCGACAGCGTCCAGTCGAAGTCGGCGAGCTCAGCGGCGGGTTCAAGGTCCGGGACGCCCAGATGGGCCCGTACGAAGACGTTGTCCACCGGCGTGTAGTAGTCGGTGACATCCGAGAAGTCCCGGACGTCCAGCGACTTTTCCCCCATGCGAGCTCCCTCGTAGTGCTACAACCCCCGGGCGACTTCCGTTGCCCAGTACGTAAGGATCATGTTCGCACCGGCCCGCTTGATCCCCGTCAGGGTTTCCATGATCGCCCGGTCGCGGTCGATCCAGCCCTTCTCGGCGGCGGCCTCGATCATCGCGTACTCACCGCTGATCTGGTACGCGGCGACGGGGACGTCGACGGACTCGGCGACCTTGGCGAGGATGTCGAGGTAGGGCCCGGCGGGCTTGACCATCACCATGTCCGCGCCCTCTTCGAGGTCGAGGGCGAGCTCGCGCAGCGATTCGCGGGCGTTGGCGGGGTCCTGCTGGTACGTCTTGCGGTCCCCCTGGAGGGAGGAGCCGACGGCCTCGCGGAAGGGCCCGTAGAAGGCGGACGAATACTTCGCGGTGTAGGCGAGGATGGAGACGTCCTCGTGCCCGGTCTGGTCGAGGGCGTCCCGGACGACGCCGACCTGACCGTCCATCATGCCGCTGGGGCCCACGACGTGGACGCCCGCGTCGGCCTGGACCTGGGCCATTTCCGCGTAGCGCTCCAGGGTGGCGTCGTTGTCGACGCGGCCGTCGGCGTCGAGGACGCCGCAGTGGCCGTGGTCGGTGTACTCGTCCAGGCACAGGTCGGACATGACGACGAGGTCGTCGCCGACTTCCTGGCGGACGGCGCGGATGGCGACCTGGAGGATGCCGTCGGGGTCGGTACCGGCGGTACCGGCGCCGTCCTTCTTCTCGTCCTCCGGCACCCCGAAGAGCATGATCCCGGCGACCCCGGCCTCCACGGCCTCCACGGCGGCCTTCCTCAGCGTGTCCATCGTGTGCTGGACGACGCCGGGCATGGCGCTGATGGGGACGGGGCGGTCGACCCCTTCGCGTACGAACGCGGGGAGGATGAGGTCGGAGGGGTGCAGCCTGGTCTCCGCGACCATTCGACGCATGGCGGGGGTGGTGCGGAGCCGCCGGGGGCGGGCACCGGGGAAGGATCCGTAGGTCATGCCACCACGCTACGCCCGGGTGCGGACGGCTTTGTCCCGGGGGCTCCGCCCCGGGGCCCCGTGTTCGGCCGCGGGCCGGTGGGGGCTTGTCGCGCAGTTCCCCGCGCCCCTTAGATGGGCCCTTCGGGCCCTCCTGTAGGGGCGCGGGGAACTGCGCGAGCAACCCAGCACGGTCCGCAGACGAACAGTTCCCCGACCGGTCAGGTCGTACGGCGGCGCCTCGCGCCCGGGCGACGCTCGCTCGGGCGGGTGACGTGCTCGCCCGCTTCCACCGCCGCCGCGCGCCGCGCCGCGCCGAACTCCGCCAACGCCTCCGCCAGCTTCAGCACCGACGGCTCCGGAGCCATGACGTCGACCCGGAGACCGTGCTCCTCCGCCGTCTTCGCCGTGGCGGGACCGATACACGCGATCACCGTCACGTTGTGCGGCTTCCCCGCGATACCGACCAGGTTGCGGACCGTGGACGACGAGGTGAAGAGGACCGCGTCGAAGCCGCCCCCCTTGATCGCCTCGCGCGTGTCCGCCGGCGGCGGCGACGCCCGCACGGTGCGGTACGCCGTGACGTCGTCGACCTCCCAGCCCAGCTCGATCAGACCCGCCACCAGCGTCTCGGTGGCGATGTCCGCACGCGGGAGGAAGACGCGGTCGATCGGGTCGAAGACCGGGTCGTAGGGCGGCCAGTCCTCAAGAAGGCCCGCCGCCGACTGCTCGCCGCTCGGCACCAGGTCCGGCTTCACGCCGAACTCCACCAGAGCGGCAGCCGTCTGCTCACCCACCGCCGCGACCTTGATGCCCGCGAACGCGCGCGCATCAAGACCGTACTCCTCGAACTTCTCGCGGACGGCCTTCACCGCGTTGACCGAGGTGAACGCGATCCACTCGTAGCGGCCCGTCACCAGGCCCTTGACCGCGCGCTCCATCTGCTGCGGCGTACGCGGGGGCTCGACGGCGATCGTCGGGACCTCGTGCGGCACCGCGCCGTACGAACGAAGCTGGTCGGAGAGCGACGCCGCCTGCTCCTTGGTGCGCGGCACGAGCACCCGCCAACCGAACAGCGGCTTGGACTCGAACCACGACAGGCGGTCGCGCTGCGCCGCGGCGCTGCGCTCACCGACCACGGCTATCACCGGCTGGTGCCCGTCCGGCGAGGGCAGCACCTTGGCCTGCTTGAGGACCTGGGCGACCGAGCCGAGCGTCGCGTTCCAGGTGCGCTGGCGCGTCGTCGTACCGGCGACGGTGACCGTCATCGGGGTGTCGGGCTTGCGGCCCGCCGCGACGAGTTCACCGGCGGCGGCCGCGACCGTCTCCAGGGTCGCGGAGACGACGACGGTGCCGTCGCTCGCGCCGACCTCGGTCCAGCAGCGGTCGTTCGCGCTGCGCGCGTCGACGAAGCGGACGTCGGCGCCCGTCGTGTCGCTGAGCGGGACACCGGCGTACGCGGGTACGCCCACCGCCGTCGCGACACCGGGCACGACCTCGAAGGGGATGCCCTCGGCGGCGCAGGCGAGCATCTCGTCGCCCGCCCTGCCGTCGAGGCCGGGGTCGCCGGAGACGGCACGGACGACCCGCCTGCCGGAGCGCGCGGCCTCCATGACAAGATTGGCCGCGTCCCGCAAAACGGGGACGGCAACGGTTGCTGACGTGTCGTCAACAACCGTCAGCTGAGGCGTGTCCACACCTGCCCGCGCATGCGCGCGAACCACGTCGAGCACAGCCGGCTCGGCGATCAGGACATCGGCCGACGCGAGCGCTTCCACGGCGCGCAGCGTCAGCAGTCCCGGGTCCCCTGGGCCGGCACCGAGGAAGGTGACGCACCCGTGCGCGGAGACGGCGGGAAGGTTCGAGGAGTTGGTGGGGCTCAAAGTGCTCGCTCCCCCATAAGACCGGCCGCACCCTTGGCAAGCATCTCGACCGCGAGTTCGCGACCGAGTGCCACGGCTTCGTCGTGCGACGTGGGTACGGGACCGGTGATGGACAGCTGCACCAGCGTCGAGCCGTCGGTGGTACCGACGACGCCGCGCAGGCGCATCTCATGAACAACCTGTCCGTCGGCCAACAGGTCGGCGTACGCACCCACAGGTGCGGAACAGCCGGCCTCCAGGGCGGCGAGCAGGGATCGCTCGGCGGTCACGGCGACCCGGGTGTACGGGTCGTCGAGCTCGGCGAGCGCGGCGGCGAGGGCTGTGTTCTGGCCGTTGGTAACGGCCCTGCACTCGATCGCCAGTGCCCCCTGGCCGGGGGCGGGCAGCATGGTGTCGACCGGAAGGAAATCGGTCACCTCACCGATCCTGCCGATACGGTTCAGCCCGGCCGCGGCGAGTACCACCGCGTCGAGTTCACCGCTGTGCGCGAATCCGATCCGGGTGTCGATGTTCCCCCGGATCGGCACGGTTTCGACGGCCAGGCCGTGGCTGCGCGCGTACGCGTTCAGCTGCGACATGCGCCGGGGCGAGCCGGTGCCTATACGGACCGGACGGCCCTCGCTCGCGGCGGCCAGCTCGGTCAGCGTCAGCCCGTCGCGCGCGACCAGCACGTCGCGCGGGTCCTCGCGGACCGGCACGGCGGCCAGCACCAGGTCGTCGGGCTGCGCGGTCGGCAGGTCCTTGAGCGAGTGCACGGCGAAGTCGACCTCGCCGTTCAGCAGCGCGTCGCGCAGCGCGGTCACGAAGACGCCCGTGCCGCCGATCTGCGCCAGGTGCTCGCGCGAGGTGTCGCCGTACGTGGTGATCTCCACCAGCTCGACCGGACGGCCGGTCAACTGCCGTACGGCGTCGGCCACCTGGCCGGACTGGGCCATGGCGAGCATGCTGCGCCTGGTCCCGAGCCTCAGTGCTTTCTCGGTCATGACCGCCCTCGGTTCTTGGCATCGGCGTCGTTCAGATCGGCCCGGGACACGGCGGCGACCGTCTCCGGGTCGAGGTCGAAGAGGGTGCGCAGCGCGTCCGCGTACCCGGCGCCGCCCGGCTCGGCGGCGAGCTGCTTGATGCGCACGGTCGGCGCGTGCAGCAGCTTGTCGACGACACGGCGCACGGTCTGGGTGACCTCGGCGCGCTGGCGCTCGTCGAGGTCCGGAAGGCGTCCTTCCAGGCGTGCGACCTCGCCCGCGACCACGTCGGCGGCCATCGCGCGCAGCGCGACCACGGTCGGCGTGATGTGGGCGGCGCGCTGGGCAGCGCCGAAGGCCGCGACCTCGTCGGAGACGATCGAGCGCACCTGGTCCACGTCGGCCGCCATCGGCGCGTCGGCGGACGCCTCGGCCAGCGACTCGATGTCGACGAGCCGCACACCGGGAATCCGGTGTACGGCCGCGTCGATGTCGCGCGGCATGGCGAGGTCGAGCAGCGCGAGCCGCACGGGCCCGGTCTGCGCGGGGATACGGGGGGCCGCGGGCCGGGTGCCGGTGGCGTTGTCGACCCAACTGCCGTGCAGTTCCAGGGAGTTGACGTCGACCTCGGCCTCGTCGGCCCGGGCGCCGTCGGCGGCCTCGGTGACGGCGGTGTACGCGGCGAGGCCCGCGCCGGAGGCGGCGGTGGGCGACGCGAAGTCGACCGGGCAGCCCTCGGGGGCGGCGGCCGGGGCCTCGGGGGCCGCGACGCCGACGGCCTCGGCGACCGTCTGAGCCGTCAGGACCAGACCGGTCGCTCCCGTACAGGAGACGGCCACGTCGACTCGTGTCAGTTCGCGCGAGACGTCGGCCATCGCGACGGCGCGGGCGGGCGTGCCCGACTCGGCCAGGATCTCGACCAGGCGCTCGGCGCGCGCGGGCGTGCGGTTGGCGACGATCACCTCGGCGACCCCGGCGCGCGCCAGCGTGGCTGCGGCGAGCGAGGACATCGAGCCCGCGCCGATGACCAGCGCGCGCTTGCCCTTGGCCCAGGACTCCACCGGCTCCCCGGCGGCCAGCTGCTCCAGGCCGAAGGTGACCAGGGACTGTCCGGCCCGGTCGATGCCGGTCTCGCTGTGGGCGCGCTTGCCGACCCGCAGGGCCTGCTGGAACAGGTCGTTCAGGAGGCGCCCCGCGGTGTGGAGCTCCTGCCCCAGCGCGAGCGTGTCCTTGATCTGGCCGAGGATCTGGCCCTCGCCGACGACCATCGAGTCCAGCCCGCACGCCACCGAGAAGAGGTGGTGGACGGCCCGGTCCTCGTAGTGCACATAGAGATACGGAGTGAGCTCTTCCAGACCGACGCCGCTGTGCTGGGCGAGCAGCGTGGAGAGCTCGGCGACGCCCGCGTGGAACTTGTCCACGTCCGCGTACAGCTCGATGCGGTTGCAGGTGGCGAGGACCGCAGCCTCGGCCGCGGGCTCCGCGGCCAGGGTGTCCTGCAACAGCTTGACCTGCGTTTCCGCCGAGAGAGAGGCCCGCTCAAGGACGCTCACCGGGGCACTGCGGTGGCTGAGACCGACGACCAGGAGGCTCATGCCGGCATCACGGCGGGCATGTCCCCGTCGGGTCCCTTCCGGTCCACGGCGGCGCCGCCGCGCACCGCGGGCGCCACTACCTCGGAGACGCCGCCGACCTCGGCGGCCGCCGCGTCCTCACCGGCCTTGCGCTGCTCGTGGAACGCGAGGATCTGCAGCTCGATGGAGAGGTCGACCTTGCGCACGTCGACGCCCTCGGGCACCGACAGGACCGTCGGCGCGAAGTTCAGGATGGAGGTGACCCCGGCCGCGACCAGGCGGTCGCACACCGGCTGGGCGGCGCCCGCCGGGGTCGCGATGACGCCGATGGAGACACCGTTCTCGGTGATGATCTTTTCCAGGTCGTCGCTGTGCTGGACCGGGATACCGGCGACGGGCTTGCCCGCCATCGCGGGGTCGGCGTCGATCAGCGCGGCGACCCGGAAGCCACGGGAGGCGAAGCCGCCGTAGTTGGCCAGGGCGGCGCCGAGGTTACCGATGCCGACGATGACGACCGGCCAGTCCTGGGTGAGCCCGAGCTCGCGCGAGATCTGGTAGACGAGGTACTCGACGTCGTAGCCGACGCCCCGGGTCCCGTAGGAACCGAGGTACGAGAAGTCCTTGCGCAGCTTCGCGGAGTTGACCCCCGCGGCTGCGGCCAGCTCCTCGGAGGAGACCGTGGGCACGGAGCGCTCCGACAGTCCGGTCAGCGCACGCAGATACAGCGGAAGCCTGGCGACGGTGGCCTCGGGGATTCCTCGGCTACGGGTCGCCGGTCGGTGAGTTCGGCCAGTTGCCACGGTGCTCCTGCGGGATGAGCGAGGCAGGCGGCCATGTGTCCCAGGACCGCCCCGTCGAATGCAGGCTATGTCTTTGTGAACGCGTGCACAAAGATGGTGTCCGCTTTGTCCGAGCAAAGTGACCGGGCTCACGCGAACCGGTGCCGATTTCCGGGAACCGACGACGAGGTCGGACCGTTGAAGTCCCGAAGGGGGCAAAACCGTACACACCTCTCCACGATGTCACCCCCGAACGCGACAAAACGACCTCGATGGTAACCACAACTACCACCGACACCCTAGTTCGTTGCTTCAGGCTCCCAGTGCACTCCTGAGACGCGCGGGGTCCACGCGCCAGAAGGTGTGCTGAGCGCCGTCGACCAGGACAACCGGAATCTGCTCCCAGTACTCCTTGTGCAGCGCCTCGTCCTCGGTGATGTCCTTCTCCTCCCACGCCGCACCGGTCTCGGCGCACACGCTCTCGACGACGGCACGCGCATCGTCGCAGAGGTGACAGCCGGGCTTCCCGATCAGCGTGACGAGCCGGTCGGCGGGGCGGACGGGGCTCGGGGAGGGCTTCTTGGTGCGGCGCAACAAGGGAGTCATGGGCCCTATTCTCCGCCGTGGGGCGGCAGGCTCCCATCCCTATGCCTGATTGGTTGCGGATTGCCCGTTTAACAGTCCGGTCTCGGAGAGTTCACGCCATCGCATCCCGGCGTGTCGGGTGCGACCGAACAGACTGGCTATGCTCACGACATGGCCGTACTGGGATGGCTCACCCCTCGTAGGCGCTCGGCGACAGCACGCAGCGTGCTGGCCGGCGAGGCCGCAGCCGAGGCAGCCCGCAAGTCCTCGCAGGAACTCGCGGAACTGGCGGAAGCGGAAGCAGCGGCGGCAGCGGTCGGAGCGCCGTCGGAGCCGGAGTTCCCCGTCGTCGGGGACTCACTGGCAGCCGCCTTCTTCGATCTCGACAACACGGTGATGCAGGGCGCGGCGATCTTCCACTTCGGGCGGGGCCTGTACAAGCGGAAGTTCTTCCAGCGCCGCGACCTCGCACGGTTCGCCTGGCAGCAGGCGTGGTTCCGGCTCGCCGGGGTCGAGGACCCCGAGCACATGCAGGACGCGCGCGAGAGCGCTCTCTCCATCGTCAAGGGCCACCGCGTCTCCGAGCTGATGACCATCGGCGAGGAGATCTACGACGAGTACATGGCGGACCGCATCTGGCCCGGCACGCGCGCGTTGGCGCAGGCGCATCTGGATGCGGGGCAGAAGGTGTGGCTGGTGACGGCCGCGCCGGTCGAGACCGCGACGATCATCGCCCGCCGGCTGGGGCTGACCGGTGCGCTCGGCACGGTCGCCGAGTCGGTCGACGGTGTCTATACGGGGCGGCTGGTCGGCGAACCGCTGCACGGGCCTGCGAAGGCGGAGGCTGTACGCGCGCTGGCGGCGGCGGAGGGCCTGGACCTCACGCGGTGCGCCGCGTACAGCGACTCGCACAACGACATCCCGATGCTGTCCCTGGTGGGGCATCCGTACGCGATCAACCCCGACGCGAAGCTGCGCAAGCATGCGCGGGCTCGGGAGTGGCGCCTGCGGGACTATCGGACGGGGCGGAAGGCGGCGAAGGTCGGCATTCCGGCGGCGGCCGGGGTCGGCGCGCTGGCCGGGGGTACGGCGGCGGCCGTGGCGCTGCATCGCCGCAGGCGATAGTTCCCCCACCCCGCCCCTTCCCGAAAGCCCCCGGCGGATGTCGTTCGTCTGCGGGCCGGTGGGGGCTGGTCGCACAGTTCCCCGCGCCCCTGACTGCCTAGAGGCGCGGGGTGGGGCAAACCAACGCCACATACCCAGCCACACACCCCACCACCCCCACCCCCCGCACTCGGCCACATCACACCGACCACCCGATCATTTTCGATCAGCACTCAGTCAATCCATGCTCACAATCCGCTACTTGTTCCGCCCCATAGACGTAACAGAAGCGACGGAATCGACGATTTGAGCAACTGGGTGTAGCGCTCCCTGCACGAAGCGTTATTCTCCTCAGACGCATACCGGAACCCACACATCGCCACGGCGGGTGAACGGTCCCGCACTGCACGTGATGGAAGCTCTGCCTCTGGGAGTCCCGTGTACCCACACGTCGGGGTTGACGCCTCGGGCCTGGCTACGCTGCGCGCAGCGGTCCTCGACCGTCTGCGCGGCTTCGTCCCCACCGCGTACGCCACCGCCCCCGCCTTCGCCACCGCCTCACCCTTCGGTGCCTGCTACGCGCTGGCCGACGGGGGCGCGGCTGTCGGGAGACGGAGCGGCGGCCGCGGCACGGGCACGTCCGCGACGCCCACCGCCCGCCGCCCCAGCGCGGACAGCGACAGCGCCCGCATGATGGACCTCGTCGAGCGCGCCCAGGCGGGCGAGGCCGAGGCCTTCGGACGGCTGTACGACCAGTACAGCGACACTGTGTACCGGTACATCTACTACCGCGTCGGCGGCAAGGCGACCGCCGAGGACCTCACCAGCGAGACCTTCCTGCGCGCCCTGCGCCGGATCTCCACGTTCACCTGGCAGGGGCGCGACTTCGGCGCCTGGCTGGTCACGATCGCTCGCAACCTGGTCGCGGACCACTTCAAGTCGAGCCGTTTCCGCCTCGAAGTGACCACCGGCGAAATGCTCGACGCCAACGAGGTCGAGCGCTCCCCCGAGGACTCCGTCCTGGAGTCGCTCTCCAACGCCGCCCTGCTCGAAGCCGTACGCAAACTCAACCCCCAGCAGCAGGAGTGCGTCACCCTGCGCTTCCTCCAGGGCCTCTCGGTCGCCGAGACCGCGCGGGTCATGGGCAAGAACGAGGGCGCGATCAAGACCCTCCAGTACCGGGCCGTGCGCACGCTCGCCCGCCTCCTCCCGGAAGACGCCCGCTGACCCCGGGCGGACACCCCCCACGAAGACACCCGGCGAACACCTCAACTCACCTACGGTGAGCGCTCAGTGATGCCTCGATCACTGTGTGGTCCGATCATCCTTCGTCCGTAACCCAAGTGCCGCGTCCGTCGTTGTGCCGGATGCAGGCTCCCTGTGGTCACGTCATGTCCACCGCCGCTCACTCGATCGTGTGGATGTGCTCAAGACGTGCAACCTTCCAGGCCCCTTGGGGAGTCGACCGTGATGACGAGAGGAGGTGCCGCCAGTGATCGCGAACGTATCGGCGCACCGGCGGGCGAACGCCTTCGCCCAGGCCCTGGAAGAAGCCTCGGCGGCCCAGCAGCCACCAGCCACCCCGGCCGCCCCGGCCCAACAGGCGGCGGAAGCCGACCTGTTGACCCTGGCGGGCGTCCTCGGCGAGCTGCCCAAACCGGAGCTGGAGCCGCAGGTGAAGGTGGAGCAGCGGGCGCTGCTCGTGGCCGCCATGGAGCAGATGTTCGCCGCGGGCGGTGTGCCCGCCGACCCTCTGGTGCCCGAGCAGCGGACCGGTCGCGGCGCCCACCGGGCGACCTCGCTCCGGAAATTGCGCCCCCGCTCCCGCTGGTCGAAGGGCATCGCCGCGGGCGGCCTCAGCATCGGTGTGGCCGCGGGCGCGTTCAGCGGAGTGGCCGCTGCCAGCTCCGACGCCCTCCCCGGTGATTCGCTGTACGGGCTGAAGCGCGGCATGGAGGACCTGAAGCTCAACCTCGCGGACGACGACACCGACCGCGGCCGCATCTACCTCGACCAGGCCTCCACCCGGCTGAGCGAGGCCCGCCGCCTCATGGAGCGCGGCCGCGCCGGCGACCTCGACCACGAGCAGCTGAGCGAGGTCCGCCGCGCGCTCAGCGGTATGCAGCACGACGTCACCGAAGGCCACCGCCTGCTGCACGCGGCCTACGCCAAGGACGGCTCGCTCGGCCCCATCGCCGCCCTGTCGTCGTTCGCCGCGTCCCACCGCGACAGCTGGAGCAAGCTCCGCGACAAGCTGCCGACCCAGCTCACCGACGTCGGCGACCAGGTGACCTCGGTCTTCGTGGCCATAGACCAGGAAGTCGAGCCGCTGCGTTCGATGCTCCCGCACGCCAAGACGCGGACGCACGGGCGTACGGACACGACACCCTCCGGCTCCATCAGCCACACGGCCCGCCCGGCCCCCTCCTCGTCCGCCCCGACGCACGGCACGGCGGGCGGCGACGCCAGGCCCCAGCCGTCCAGCTCGGGCACCAAGGCGAACGAGGGCCTGCTCGGCGGCAACACCGGCGGCCTGCTCGACCCCCCGTCGAACGGCACCCCGTCGACGCCCGGCACCACCCCGGCCAAGCCGCCGGTCCCGGACGTCACCCTGCCCCCGCTGCTCCCCGGCCTGCTCCCGGGCCTGGGCCTGCACGGCGAGGACGCGAAGTAACGGTTACGTGTGTGGGGCGCCCCTGCGACCCGGGCGCCCCACACACGTATCGGCGTCACCCCTGACACGTACCAGCGTCAGGAGAACCGTCAACCGAAGAACCGTCAGAAGAACACCGACCGCCGCTGCACCAGCAGCTTGTAGAGCGTGTGCTGGATCTGCTCGCGCACCTGGTCCGTCAGGTTGAACATGAGCATCGGGTCCTCGGCCGCCTCCGGCGGATACCCGTCCGTCGGGATCGGCTCGCCGAACTGGATGGTCCACTTCGTCGGCAGCGGCACCAGCCCCGCCGCCCCCAGCCACGGGAACGTCGGCGTCAGCGGGAAGTACGGGATGCCCAGCAGCCGGGCCACCGTCTTGGAGTTGCCGATCATCGGGTAGATCTCCTCCGCCCCGACGATCGAGCACGGCACGATCGGCGTCCCCGCCCGCAGCGCCGTCGACACGAACCCGCCGCGCCCGAACCGCTGGAGCTTGTACCGCTCGCTGAACGGCTTGCCGATGCCCTTGAAGCCCTCCGGCATCACCCCGACGACCTCGCCGCGCTCCAGGAGCGCCTGGGCGTCCTCCGCACAGGCCAGGGTGTGCCCGGCCTTGCGGGCCAGCTCGTTGACGACCGGCAGCATGAACACCAGGTCCGCCGCGAGCAGCCGCAGATGCCGCCCCGCCGGATGGTGGTCGTGGACGGCGACCTGCATCATCAGCCCGTCCAGCGGGAGCGTCCCGGAGTGGTTGGCGACGACGAGCGCCCCGCCCTCGGACGGGATGTTCTCGACGCCCTTCACCTCGACCCGGAAGTACTTCTCGTAGAAGGGCCGCAGCAGGGACATCAGGACCTGGTCGGTGAGCTCCTTGTCGTAGCCGAACTCGTCGACGTCGTACTCGCCGGTGATCCGCCGCCGCAGGAACGCGAGCCCGCCCGCGACCCTCCTGTCCCAGCCGCCCCGTTCGCCGCTGCGGCCCCCGGCATCCGGGACGGGGCGCTGTCCGGCGCGGTCGTCAGCGGCGCCCTGCGGCCCCTGCCCGGCCTCCCGGCCTTCCGGGCCGGACTCGGGCCCCGGGAGCGCCTGCTGGCCCGGCAGGGCGCTCACCGGGGCACCGGCGGCCTCGGGGGCCGTGCCCCGCCGCCCGCCGGGCCGACGCCGGCCCGGGCGCTGCGCACCGGTGCGCGAACGGTCGTCGTCGAACGGAATGACCTTGGCGTCCGCCATCGTGGTTGAGCTCCTCATTCCGTTCCGGGAGTGGCGACAGGGGAAACTGCGGGGACGGCGGGCGGCGTGAACGGCCGGAAGGGCAGATGTGCCACCCGGTCCACCGCCCTGGCCAGGGCGTCCGGCGGCAGCAGCCCCGGCCCCCGGCTGCGCGCGAAGTCGGCGAACGTCTCCGCCGTCGTGTACTTGGGCTCGAAGCCCAGGGTGTCGCGCATCTGGGCGGTGCTGACCACCCGGCCATGTGTGAGCAGCCGGATCTGCTCCGGCGAGAAGTCGCTCGCCCCGACCGACCGCAGCGCCTGGCCCACCCAGCGCACCGCCGGCAGGAACACCGGCACGGTCGGCCGGCCGAGGCGCCGCGAGCACTGCGAGAGCAGCAGCACCCCGTCGCCCGCCACATTGAAGGTCCCGCTGTTGAGCGTCCCGCGCCGGGGGTCGTGGGCCGCGATGCGCAGGACGTCGATCACGTCGTCCTCGTGCACGAACTGGAGCCGGGGGTCGTACCCGAACACCGTCGGCAGCAGCGGCAGCGAGAAGTACTCGGCGAGCGGCGAGTCCGCGCACGGCCCCAGGATGTTCGCGAACCGCAGCACGGACACCGCCACATCGGGACGGCGCCGCGCGAAGCCGCGCACATAGCCCTCGACCTCGACCGCGTCCTTCGCGAAGCCGCCGCTCGGCAGCGACTTCGGCGGGGTCGTCTCGGTGAAAACGGCCGGATCGCGCGGCGCCGACCCGTAGACGCTGGTGCTCGACTTCACCACGAGACGGCGTACGGTCGGCGACTTCTGGCACGCGCCGAGGAGTTGCATGGTGCCGATGACGTTCGTTTCCTTGACCGACGTCCGCCCGCCCGCGCCCAGTGGCGTGCCGGTCACGTCCATGTGCACGACGGTGTCCACGGCGTGCTCGGCCAGCACGCGCGCGATGGCGGGCTGCCGTATGTCCGCCCGTACGAAATCGGCTCCGCCCAGATGGTGGCCGGGCGGGACGGCGTCCACGCCGATCACCCGGTCCACCTCCGGATCACGCTGGATCCGCCGCACGAGTCGGCCCCCGAGCTGCCGGGCCACTCCGGTGACGAGCACGACCTTCCCCAAGATCAGCTGCCTTCCTCTGGCCTTCAGGTGCACCTAGGCGCCACCGTAGCGGCTGCGTGTTGCCTGGTGATGACCGCGTGGCGTCGCATGGCCGAGAAAGTGAGGCCCGGGAAAACGCGGGCGGCGAATGCGGGAGCGCAAAAGTGCGGGCGGGACATCAGGGCGGGAAGAGCGTCCGGGATATGCGCGCCGAAACGCACCGCAGCCCTCCCACCGGAACGGCGGAAGGGCTGCGGGACCACGTACAGCTGTCGCTTACTTCTTGTTGCGACGCTGAACGCGGGTGCGCTTGAGCAGCTTGCGGTGCTTCTTCTTAGCCATCCGCTTGCGCCGCTTCTTGATAACAGAGCCCACGACTACCCTCGCTCACTTCTCTTCACTCGGTGCGGGGCGTCTGGGCCCACACGACCTACGAGGGGCTAGCCTACCCGCCAGAGCGGAGAGGTCGTAACCGAGGACGCCGTCAGGCTGTCTCCACCCCCACAAAGGACTCTCGGAGGTACTCCTGAACCGCCTGCTCGGGGACCCTGAAGGACCTGCCCACCCGGATCGCCGGGAGATGACCGCTGTGCACCAAGCGGTACACGGTCATCTTCGACACTCGCATCACCGAGGCGACTTCCGCCACGGTCAGGAACACGACCTCGTTCAGAGGCCTCTGATCAGCAGCCATGACCCACCTGTACCTTCCGCACCCGACGCGCACCGGCTTCCCCTCCGGTGACTCTTCGTCGTTGTGCGCTCACTCCCCAGACTAGGGGCGGGTGGTGCGAGTGGGGAAGAGGAGCTACCAACGGCCGCCTACTGTGACAGACACGCTCGATTGAGTACATAGCGAGTAAGCGGCCGGTAGTAATCAGACCGCACAGCGTCATCAAGCGGAACGGCTACGGACACCCGCCCCTCGGCCTCTCCGACGAACAGTGCGGGATCGTCCGTATCGGCCAGGCCGACTGCCTCAATACCCAGCTGACCTGCCCCGCAGACCCATCCGTGATCTCCCACGACAAGGTCCGGCAGCCGTCCCCGGAGCCCCGCCGCGGCCCCCAGAGCGACCCGAACCGGCAGCGGTGAATGGGTATGCGCGCCGGTCGCACTCCCGGCGCCCCGCGCGCCGGGTTCGCGCACCAGCGCGACTCCCCGTACGTAGTCAAGGTTGTACGTGCGTACCCCGAACCGGGTCGTTATGTCGACACATCGCCCCTGCGCGGGGGTGAGGACATCACATCCGGCCGCCGACAAAGCGTCCGCGAGAGCGGCGTAGAAGGCGAGCAGACGGTGCGGATGCCCGGTTCCGAAGAGTACGGCTCCGCGCCGATCGGCCACCTCGCGGATGCGTCCGGCGAGGGCGTCGAGGCCCGCGAGGGTGCGCTCGGGGTCGATGACGTCGGGCCCGGACACATGCGCCGGGTCCGGGCTCACCCCGCACTTGTCCGCCATCAGCCGCAGCAAGTCCCTCTCGCCCCACCCCCATTCGGGGTCGAGCCCGAGCGTGACGCGCGGGTCCCGGGCCGCGAACAGCCGATAGCTCCGCAGGCTCTCCTCCCGAGAGGTCGCCACGGGCCCGGCCAGCCGAGCAGCCAACAAGTGCGCCCGAAGCGCCCCGGTACTCAACACGGGGTCGATGCTCTCGCAATGGGGGGCTTGGGGGGCGGAATCGGGCCGGAGACCGCACAGTTGGCGTAATGTGCGGTTTTTCCCCACCCCGCCCCTTCCCGAAATCCCTCGGCCGGGCAGCTGGTTCTTCGGCTGCGGACCGTGCTGGGTTACTCGCGCAGTTCCCCGCGCCCCTAACTACCTAGGGGCGCGGGGAACTGCGCGATCAGCCACATACGGTCCGCAGACGAACGACATCCGCCGGAGGCTTTCGGGAAGGGGCGGGGTGGGGAATCCCCCCTAAGCCAACAACCCCCGCAACGGATACACCGCCCGCCGAGTAGCCACGATCGCCTGATCGAGCGCATCCGCAGGGTCGTACCCCGACTCCCAGTCGCGCCACAGCACAGAACGCCCGTCAGTCATCCGCCCCGGCCCCAACTGCCGCGTACGCGCGAACACTTCGTCCCGCCACGACGCGGGGATCACCGACTCCGGCGGCACGGGAGCATGCGCGGCCACCCCCACCAGATGCGTCCACGACCGCGGCACCACGTCCACCACGGCGTATCCCCCGCCCCCCAGGGCCACCCACTTCCCGCCCAGAACATGCTCGTGCGCGAGTGCGTGGCAAGCCTCCTGCACCGCCCGCTGGGCATCCAGCGAGACGGCCAGATGCGCCAGCGGGTCCTCGAAGTGCGTGTCCGCGCCGTGCTGCGTCACCAGCACCTGGGGGCGGAACTCGGCCAGCAGCTCCGGCACCACGGAGTGGAACGCCCGCAGCCACCCCTCGTCCCCGGTCCCGGCCGGCAGCGCCACATTGACGGCCGTACCGTCCACACCGGTCTCCGAAGGGAACCCCGTCCCCGGGAACAGCAGCCGGGGATGCTCGTGCAGCGAGATCGTCAGCACCCGGGGGTCGTCCCAGAACGCGGCCTGCACCCCGTCCCCGTGGTGCACGTCCACATCCACGTACGCGACCCGCTCAGCGCCCAGTTCGAGCAGCCGCGCGATGGCGAGCGCGGCGTCGTTGTACACGCAGAACCCCGCCGCCCCACCCGGCATCGCGTGATGCAGCCCGCCCGCGAAGTTCACCGCGTGCGCCGCGTCCCCCCGCCACACCGCCTCGGCGGCCCCCACCGACTGCCCCGCGATCAGCGCGGACGCCTCGTGCATCCCGGCGAACGCGGGGTCGTCCATCGTCCCGAGCCCGTACGCCTGGTCCGCGGCCGACGGGTCCTTGGAGGCGGCCCGCACGGCCGCCACA
Source organism: Streptomyces sp. CBMA152 (assembly GCF_014596475.1). Taxonomy (GTDB): domain Bacteria; phylum Actinomycetota; class Actinomycetes; order Streptomycetales; family Streptomycetaceae; genus Streptomyces. The sequence continues at coordinate 747,980 of NZ_MECJ01000028.1, forward strand.
TAGTCCTCCCGGTGGACGAGCCGCAGCGTCGAGTCCCCGGCGGGCGGCGCGGCCACCACGTCGACCACCTTGTCCAGCCCGTACGCCCGCACCAACCCCATGGTCAGCGAGAGCCGTACCGGATCCATCGGATGGCTCGGTCCGAAGTCGTACGCCGTGACGGCGTCATCCCACATCAACAGTGCGCGGCCGCTCATGTCCGCCACCGTATCGGGCGCCCTGAGCACCGAACGACTTGGCGTACACGAGGGTGAGCAGAACCAGCACCATCGGCACCAGCATCGCGCCCCGATAGCTCCACGCGTCCCCCAGCCCGCCGACCAGCGGCGACCCAACGAGGAAGCCCACGTAGTTGAAGATGTTCAGCCGCGCGACCGCCGCGTCGGAGGCGTGCGGGAAGAGCCGCCCGGCCGCCGCGAACGTCTGCGGCACGATCACGCACAGCCCGAACCCGAGCAGCGTGAACCCGAGCATCCCCACCCACGGCCCCGGCGCCGCCGCGACCACCGCGAACCCGGCCCCCGCCACCACCGTCCCCACCCGCACCACGGCCACCGCCCCGAACCGCCGCACCCCGTAGTCCCCGGCGGCGCGCCCGAGCAGCGTGGTGACCATATAGACGTTGTACGGGACGGTCGACAGCTGCTCGGAGCTGCCGAGCACGTCCTGGAGGTACTTGGCGCTCCAGTTGGAGACGGTCGAATCCCCGATGTACGCGAAGGCCATCACCAGGCAGAGCGGCAGCAGCAGCCGGAAGACGAGGGGCTGGGCGCCTTCTGCCGTGGCGGGGTCGCTCTCCGCCGCCTCCCCGTCCACGTACCACCGGCTCCCCACCAGGCACAGCGGCAGCAGCGCGATCACGACCGGCAGATAGGACACGAGCAGCGACAGATCCCAGTGCGCGCCCACCCACGCGAGCGAGGCGCCGCAGATCCCGCCGAGGCTCCAGGTGGCGTGGAAGCCGAGGATGATGCTGCGCCCGTACGCGCGCTGGAGGCTGATCCCCAGCATGTTCATGGACGCGTCGAGCCCGCCGACGGCGAGACCGAACACGCCGAGCGAGAGCCCCACTTCCCACATCCGGTCCCCGGCCGCGACACCGAGCAGTGCCAGCATCACCACCGGCTGCACCCATCGCAGCACGACGCTCGGCGGGACGCGCTTCACCAGCTGCTCGGTGGTGACGCTGCCGACGCCGGCCAGGACCGGCACGGCGGCCAGGAACGCGGGCAGCAGCCCGTCGGATATCCCGTACTGGTCCTGGATCGCCGGGATGCGGGTCACCAGGAGAGCGAATGCGGTGCCCTGCGCGAAGAAGCTGCCCGCGAGGGACGCCCGGCCGTGCCGCAGGCGCGCGTCAGTCGCGCCCCCTGATGTCATGCCCCCAGATGTCATGGCCGCAGAGCTTAGGGCCGCGACCTACCCCTGGGTAGATGGATCACGCGAGCAATTCGCGCAGCTGTGCCATGTCGGAGAAGAAACCCCGGGCGCCCTGGAGCTTCTCGGCGGGCGTCATGGCGGTGAAGCCGTACACGTCCATCCCGGCGGCCAGCGCGGCCTGCACGCCGAGCGGGCTGTCCTCGACCACGGCACAGCGCGCGGGCTCGACGCCCATGCTGGCGGCCGCGTGCAGGAACAGGTCCGGCGCCGGCTTCCCGCGCCCGACGTCCTGCGACGAGAAGATCCACTCGTCCTCGAACCACTCGTCGAGCCCGGTCGTGCGGTGCCCCACCGCGATCCGCTCATGGCTCCCGGACGAGGCCACGCAGTACGGCACCCCGTCCGCGACCAGCTTCGCGAGGACGTCGGCGACCCCGGCCACCGGCTGGAGCTCGCGCTCGAACGCGGCGAAGACGCGCGCGTGGAACGTGTCGTCGAACCCGACCGGCAGCGTCCGACCGGTCCGCTCCTCGACCAGTTCGTGGACGCGGTGCATGGCGGAGCCCATGTAGTCGCGGATCGAGTCCTCGTACGAGGTGGGGATGCCGAGCTCGGTGAGGTACCCCGCGAGGATCGTGTTCGAGATCGGCTCGCTGTCGACGAGCACGCCGTCGTTGTCGAAAATGATGAGGTCGTAGCGCATGGTCCGACCTTAAACGCCGGTAAACGCAGAAAAGCCCCGTACCGGATCCCGGTACGGGGCTTTTCTCAAAATTTGTTCGGCGGCGTCCTACTCTCCCACAGGGTCCCCCCTGCAGTACCATCGGCGCTGAAAGGCTTAGCTTCCGGGTTCGGAATGTAACCGGGCGTTTCCCTAACGCTATGACCACCGAAACACTATGAAATTTGAACGCTGGCATGAACACAGCTGTTCGTTATTTCAGAACTAACACAGTGGACGCGAGCAACTGAGGACAAGCCCTCGGCCTATTAGTACCAGTCAGCTCCACCCCTTACGAGGCTTCCACATCTGGCCTATCAACCCAGTCGTCTACTGGGAGCCTTA
>NZ_MECJ01000029.1 GCF_014596475.1 Streptomyces sp. CBMA152
GTGCGCGGCGGGAGCCCCGGCGTGCTCCTCGCCCGGCACCTGCGCGGCGACGGGCTCCTGCGCGTGCGTGGCGGCCGTCTCCGGCGCCGCCTCCTGCGCGGGCTGCACCGCGGTCTGCTCCGGGCCCACCGCGGCCTGGACCGCGGTCTCGGCCTCGCTCCCGGCCTGGGCGGCAGGCTGAGCGGCGGGCTGGCCCTCGGCCCGTACAGGCTCCTCGGACGTCACGGCGTGGACGGGAGGCGCGGGCGGTGCTGACGACGGGGCAGGCGGGACGGCAGGGGCCGCGGTGCCCTCGTTCTCGGTGCTCACAGCTCTCTCTCCTCGGTTCCACTCGGTCTCGGGGTCGGCATGATCGGTACGGTCGCTCCGTTGCTCGTACGGTCGCTGCGTCGCTCGGTACGGTCGCTACGTCGCGGCGTGGGGACGGCGCCACCGACCATGGTGCGCCAGGGGTCCGACAATCGCGTAGTTCGACTGTGCGGACATGTGCACATGTCAGGGCTCAGCTTTTCCCACGACCTGTCAGGCCACTGTAAGCAGGACCTGTGTATCCGTGCCCTCCGCCGTGTCCGTGCCCCCGTCACCGGTCGCCCGTACGCACCCGCGCAGTGGCACGATGACGCGGTGACCCAAGCACGGCAGCACGACAGGCATTCCTCCCACCGGGCCTCCATCCAGGTGGTGGCCCACCGGGGCGCGTCCGAGGACGCGCCCGAGCACACCCTGGCCGCGTACATGAAGGCCATCGAGGACGGCGCCGACGCCCTCGAATGCGACGTCCGGCTCACCGCCGACGGCCACCTCGTCTGCGTCCACGACCGGCGCGTCAACCGCACCTCCAACGGCCGCGGCGCCGTCTCCGCCCTGGAGCTCTCCGAGCTCTCGGCCCTGGACTTCGGCTCCTGGAAGGACAGCGAGGAGAGCCCGGACTGGGGCGACCCGTCGTTCACCTCGGTCCTCACCCTGGAGCGGCTGCTCGAACTCGTCGCCGACGCGGGCCGCCGCATCGAGCTGGCCATCGAGACCAAGCACCCCACCCGCTGGGCCGGCCAGGTCGAGGAGCGGCTGCTGCATCTGCTGAAGCGGTTCGGCCTCACCGATCCGCCGCCCGCCGGCGAGAGCTCGCCCGTACGCATCATGAGCTTCTCGGCCCGCTCGCTGCACCGGGTCGCGGCGGCCGCGCCGGACATCCCGACCGTCTACCTGATGCAGTTCCTCTCGCCCCGGCTGCGCGACGGACGGCTGCCCGCGGGCGCCGGGATCGCGGGGCCGGGGATGCGGATCGTACGCAACCACCCCGGCTACATCGCACGGCTGCACGCGGCGGGCCACAAGGTGCACGTCTGGACGGTGAACGAGCCGGAGGACGTCGAGCTGTGCGTACGCCTGGGGGTGGAGGCGATCATCACCAACCGCCCGAAGCAGGTGCTCCAGCAGCTCGGACGCCTCTGAAAGCGCCTCTATAGGCGTCCGTTTCCCCACCCACGTCACCAGTAAAACTGGTGACAGGGAGTGCACCGGCGCGTTCGGTCCGTATTCGATCGTTACGAGTGCGTCACCAGACGTCGGTTGGCCGGTTTCCGGTCCAGTCCATTGGGGCATCCACACCGTGGCGTGGGGTGAAGGAGGTCTCGGGGGTGGCGTTGGTGGTGGCACAGGAGGTGCCCACGTCGTCGAGCATGGCCGTGCCCCACGGCCCTGCGGGCGTGGGCAAGGCGAGACACCGGATGCGGGAGCACCTGCTCGGCAGCGGCGTGTCGGAGCCCGTCGTGGACGATGCCGTACTGGTCCTTTCCGAACTGCTCAGCAACGCCTGCCGGCACGGCAGGCCACTGGGCCGAGCCGACGTCGGCGACGGCGACGTGCGGGCGGCCTGGCGTATCGACAAGGCGGGGCGCCTCACCGTCGAGGTGACGGACGGCGGCGGCCCGACCCGACCCATTCCGGCCACGCCTTCGGTGACCGCACGTGGCGGCCGGGGGCTCAACATCATCAGCGCACTCGCCCAGGACTGGGGCGTACGGGACAGCGCGTCCGGAGAGGTCACGGTCTGGGTGATCATCACCGTCGGACCGGGACACGGCCACGGCCGTGACAACGGGCACGCGCCGACCACGGACGGCCTCGTCGCGCGCGTGGCGCCGCTCGGCTTCGACTTCGCGGACGCGTTCGACGACCGCGACTGAGCCGCAGGCCGGGTACGCGACCGGGTCCCGCACCGGGCCGGGCGACTGCGCCCGAGCCGTACCCAAGGGCTCCGCGCCACCCGTCTCCGACTGTGCCGTACGCCGTGGGCCATCCCGTACGGCTAGGCTCGCGCCCGACACAGCGACACCGCACCACCGCAGTCGGGAGAGAGCCACACCATGGCCAAGAAGCGCCCCCAGACCAAGGCCGCTCAGCGTCAGTCAGCCCCTCCGGGGCGGGCCCAGCTCATCGATGGTGAGATTCCGGTCGTCGGCGCCCGGGAGCCCTGCCCCTGCGGCTCCGGCCGCCGCTACAAGGCCTGCCACGGCCGCGAGGCCTCGCACGCCGTGACCGAGCTGGTCCAGCGCCCGTTCGAGGGCCTGGCGGGCGAGTGCGACTGGGTCGCGCTGCGCGAGCTCGTCCCGGCCGCGACCGTCGAGCTGACCCTCAAGGACGGGCTGCCCGAGGGCGTGCCGTCCGTCGCGCTCGCGACCGTCCTGCCGATGGCGTGGCCCGCGCTGCGCCGAGACGACGGCTCGGTGCTGCTCGGACTGCAGAACGACACGCCGTCCGGTGACATCAGCCGCGACCTCGCGGACACGCTCACGCGCGCGTTGGCCGCGGAGCCGGGTACTCCGGTGGCCGCCCAGCGCGTCGACCCGCAGGGCCCCCGCCTCCAGGACCTGCTGGACGCGACCGCCCCGTTCGAACCCGCCGTGCACAGCGGCTTCGAGTTCTGGGTGCCGGACTCCGAGAACGCCACCCCCGAGGTGACCGCGTCCCTGGAGCGCGCCAACGCGGCCGCGATCCCGACCGTACGGCTCACGTCGGTCGACTCGTCCTACTGGTGCGAGACGCCCGACAAGAACCACCTCCGGTGGGTCATGCCGCACCCCGAGGAGCGGCTTCTGGACGCGCTCGCCCGGCTGCACGCGGCGGGCACCTCCTCGCTCGGCGAGGGCACCCGCCTCGTCGGCTCCTTCCGGGCGCACGGCCTGACCGTGCCCGTCTGGGACCTGCCGAGTGCGATGACCGCCGAGGACTGCGAGAAGCCGGCCGCTGCGTTCGCGGAGCGTCTGGCGGGTGCGCTGGCGGTCGACGCGCCGCTCACGCCCGAGGAGCGCAGGGCGCGCGGCGGTCTCACCAACCGCCAGGTGACCCTCAGCTGAGAGTGACCAGTCCTGTCACGGGATGGGTGACCCGCGTCACAACTCCCGGTAGTCGCAGATAAATCGGTGTCCGAATTACCGAGATCGAATTTGCGAATGACAGATCTCTTGTTACCGTTCTAAGAGCCCGGTCGCTGGTGCATCCCCCGTCGCCAGCGATCGGGCCCTTCCATTTCTTCTGCCGGTTCCCCGCCGCGTCCACGCGCGGGCCGCCCGCTCAACGAGCCGAGGCCGCCGCCGAGTTGGCCGCCCCGTCGGGTGCGTTGGAGCCGGATCTCAGCAGCAGAGGCGCGTCGTCGCCCTCTTCGGCGAACTCCGCGACCGCCGAGTACGCGCCAGGTTTTCCCCGCGCCGGTTCCCTCGGCGTCTCGCATGTCCCCGGCTGGTCCCCCGCCGACACGGCACAGTTCGTCTGTACGGTGTGGCCGCGCGGCCCCATCAGCGTGAGCACCGAACGCAACCGCCCGCCCGTGGCGTTGCGGTAATACGTACGCGCCCAGGCGTCCCGGCCCTCGGTGAGCACACAGGTCTGCGCCTCGACGCCCTCGGGCGAGACGAGTTCGGGCCCGCACCGCGCGGCGGCCTCACGCACGGCCGACCCGCCCTGTCGCAGGGCCGGCCCCGCCAGGCCACCCCCACGCGCGCGTGGCGACGGCTTCGCATCAGCCAGTCCGGCTGCTCCGCCATTCCGTACGACTCCGCGGCCACCGGGCGCGGCTTCCGGGTCACCCGGTCCCTTGGACCGCGCGGGCTCGGGCTCGGGCCCGTCGGCGGGACCGGCCGAGGCCACCAATGGCAGCAGCACCGAACACACCACCACGGCGCCGATACCGATCATGCGGAGGTTCATGGCTGCCGGCCCCTCACGTGGAATTCCTGCGGTCAGCCGAAGATATCGACGGGAACCGGGCGCCCGGTTCTCCGCGCGCCCATTTCCCCTGCAAGTCGGGCGCTCTCACACCCGAACGAGTGACACCGGGCTCCCTGGGGAACCCGGCGTCCGTCCCATTCGCTGACTCAGTACACGAGCAGGGCCTCCGCCTCCCCGCTCGCCGAGTACCGACCGATCCACCAGCGGGCTCAGTAAGCGAGCCGCGACCCACCGTCCGGTGCGCTGGTCGAGGCCGCGACCAGCGCGTCCACCACCGCCTCCACGTCCGGCAGCCAGGGCGCGGCGGAGCCGGGCCGCGGGTCCGTCCCGCTCGTACGAGACCGCGGGCCCGAGTGAGGAGCCCGTTCCCAGCGCACCTGCCCCTTGCCCGTCTCGGACGGGGGCAGCACCAGATACCCGCCCTCTCCGTGGAAGCGGAGCGAACTGGGCACCCAGTCCTTGGAGTAGAGGAGGTCACCGAGACGTTCCAGCGAGTACGGAGCCACCAGCAGCGACCACCGGGTGGGGGTCGCCACCACCGGGCCGAGCCGGACGCCCATCTCGTCGAGCGCGACCAGCGCCCGCGCCCCGGCGACGGCCGGGAGGCTCAGCGCGCACGGCGCCCTGCCGCCGGTCGCGAGGAGTACGGGCGCGCCGGGGCGGTTGGTCCACCACCAGCGCACCAGGCGCTCGTCCGTCGACGCCGCGAGCAGTCCCGGGTCGAAGGGGTGCGCGCCCGGAACGGCGCACTCGGGGTCGGGACAGGCACAGCCACGGCCCCGGTCACCACGGCCACCGGCCGCTTTCAGTCCCACACCTGGGAGTACGGGCCATTTCCACTCGGTCGCGCAGGTCAGCGCGGCGCCAAGCTGAGCAGCCCTTTCACTGCGCCGGAACCGGAGCCTGCGTCGCCTTCCGAGGATCTCGCGCATGAGCGCTCGTTCCTTTCCGTTGAACGCCGAGGTCCACATCACACCATGTGTGCATCACTTCACTGCGCGTACATGCTCTATGAGCTCTGCGAGCCTGCGGTACGGGTAACCCGTCAGGATCGAGCGTGGGCTGTGACCATTAAACGCATGGCGAGGGGTGGCGTGCGCCTGGCGCTTGCCGACCCTTGTGCAAAAACCCCGCCACTCGGGGATGGGGCGCGACCGTCGACTGTTGAGACGCCCTGGCCCGCCGCCGGGTTCCGGGACACCGTCAACTGCCCCTGGCCATCACCGAGTACGTACCCCGCACGCTCGATATGACGCGCTCTTGAACGCCCTCAGTCGACCCCAGAGATGGGCCATAGGGGGCAATTTTCCGCCAAGTTGAACACCCCATGGACACCAACAATCCCGCTATGACAATGCTGGACATCCCCTTACTTGTGCGTGTACATCTGGATGCATTGATGGCGGCGCAGATTGACATGGGGGTTTGCGATGCTATTGAGCGAAATCAGCCGGTCAGACAGTCGGCTGCCATGAGCGCCCCGCACCTGCCGAAAGTGGCTGGAATCGATCCATCCGTTCCGCCTCCCGCGCAGACTGCCGCGTCTCTGCCCACATCCGCCTCCGTCGCCCCCGCCGCCCCCGGCGCGGTGATCCAGGACCGGCTCGCCGCCTGGGTCTCCGACCTCACCACGCTGCACGAACTCACCGAACGCCTCTCCCGCACCAACGTCCTCGACGAGGCCCTGGACGAGTTGCTGCGGGCCGGTGCCGCGCTGGTCGGCGCCCGTCGCGGCCTGGTCGCACTTGAACCCGCCGACGGGCTCGGCCCCGCCGTCACCACCGGCCTCGGCCTCGCCCACGCCGACCTCGGCCACATCGAGACCGTCCCGCGCAGCGCCACCCCGTACGGCCGGATCCTCGACGGACTCCCGGACGCCGACGGCGGCTGCGACCTGGTCGGCGACGTAGAAACGGACGGGCCCGATCCCCGGCACCGCGAGGTCGCCGCCCGGCTCGGCTACGCCGCCAGCTACGCCCTGCCGCTCGCCACCGACACGGCGGGCCGCCTCGGCGCGGCGGTCTGGCTCTACGACGAGCCCGCCGAGCCCGACGAGCGCCGCCGCCACCTCGTCGGCCTCTATCTGCGCCAGGCCTCCGAGCATCTGGCCCGGCTCGTCGAGCTGGAACGCGCGCGGACGCGCCTTGCGACCGTCGCCGAGGAGCTGCTGCCGAGCCGACTGCCTCGGGTGGCCCGGGTGCAGCTGGCCGCGCGCCATCGCACCGGGCCGCGCGGCGGCGGCGACTGGTACGACGCGCTGCCGCTGCCCGAGGGCGCGCTCGGCCTCGCGGTCGGGTCCGTCACCGGGTCCGGGCCGAGCGCCGTCGCCGCGATGGGCCGGCTGCGGGCCAGCCTGCGGGCGTACGCGGTGATGGAGGGCGAGGATCCGGTCGCCGTCCTCTCCGACCTCGAACTGCTGCTGCGGCTGACCGAGCCGGCCCGCTCGGCGACCGCGCTCTTCGCCTACTGCGAGCCCGCGCGCGGCAAGATCGTGCTGGCCGGGGCCGGGCACGCGCCGCCGCTGATCATCGGCGAGCGCCGCACCGAGTACGTGGAAACCTCGCTCTCCGCGCCCCTGGGGATGCTGGCGTGCTGGGAAGCGCCCAGCGTGGAGCTCCAGCCCGCGGCCGGAGAAACGGTGCTGCTGTACACCGACGGGCTGCTCCACCGCACCGGCGAACCCATGGACCGCGCCTTCGCCCGCCTCCACGCGGCCGCCGCGAGCGTCCCGAAAGCGGCCCGCGAGGACCCGGGCGCGATCGCCGACCACGTGCTGCGAACCGTGCTCCCCGACGGCCTGGACACGGCCGACGGCGACCACGACGTGGTCCTGCTCGCGGCCCGATTCGAGTGACGCGCGCGTACGCCCCGTAACGGGCCCTAGGGCCCTGGACGGCTTTCCGCCCGCCCGTACGATGGAGGAGGTCCAATGTCGTACTAAGTGGAGGCAGACCCGTGGCCGAGCAGCTCACGCCGGAGACCCCGGAAGAGTCGGAAGAGCAGCCGATCCAGCAGCGCAAGAACGGCCTGTACCCGGGCGTGTCCGACGAGCTGGCCGAGAACATGAAGTCCGGCTGGGCCGACACCGAGCTGCGCGGGCTCGCGCCGATCGCCCAGGCCGCCCACACCGCCGACCGGCGTGCCGCGCTCTCCGCGCGCTTCCCCGGCGAGCGTCTGGTGATCCCCGCGGGCAACCTGAAGACCCGCTCGAACGACACCGAGTACCACTTCCGCGCCTCGACCGAGTACGCGTACCTCACCGGCGACCAGTCCGAGGACGGCGTGCTGGTGCTTGAGCCCAAGGGCGACGGTCACGAGGCGACCATCTACCTGCTGCCGCGCTCCAACCGCGAGAACGGTGAGTTCTGGCTGTCGGGCACCGGCGAGCTGTGGGTGGGCCGGCGTCACTCGCTGGCCGAGGCCGAGCAGCTGCTCGGGCTGCCCGCCAAGGACGTCCGCGAGCTGGCCGCCGCGCTCACCGAGGCCACCGGCCCGGTGCGCGCCGTGCGCGGCCACGACGCGTCGATCGAGGCGGCGCTGACCGACAAGGTCACCGCCGAGCGCGACGAGGAGCTGCGCGTCTACCTCTCGGAGGCGCGCCTGGTGAAGGACGCGTTCGAGATCGCCGAGCTGCGCAAGGCGTGCGACTCGACCGCGCGCGGCTTCGAGGACGTCGTCAAGGTCCTGGACCGGGCCGAGGCGACCAGCGAGCGCTACATCGAAGGAACGTTCTTCCTGCGCGCCCGCGTCGAGGGCAACGACATCGGCTACGGCTCGATCTGCGCCGCCGGCCCGCACGCCACCACCCTGCACTGGGTGCGCAACGACGGCGCCGTCCGCTCCGGCGAGCTGCTGCTGCTCGACGCCGGCGTCGAGACCACCGAGCTGTACACCGCCGACGTGACGCGCACGCTGCCGATCAACGGCACGTTCTCGCCGCTCCAGCGCAAGATCTACGACGCGGTGTACGAGGCCCAGGAGGCCGGCATCGCGGCGGTCAAGCCGGGCGCCCCCTACCGCGCCTTCCACGACGCCGCCCAGCGCGTGCTCGCCGAGAAGCTCGTCGAGTGGGGCCTGTGCGGCGACCTCGACGTCGACAAGGTCCTGGAGCTGGGCCTGCAGCGCCGCTGGACCCTGCACGGCACCGGCCACATGCTCGGCATGGACGTCCACGACTGCGCCGCCGCGCGCACCGAGACGTACGTCGCGGGCGACCTGGAGCCGGGCATGTGCCTGACCGTCGAGCCCGGTCTGTACTTCCAGGCCGACGACCTGACCGTGCCCGAGGAGTACCGGGGCATCGGCGTCCGCATCGAGGACGACATCCTCGTCACCGAGGACGGCAACGAGAACCTGTCGGCCTCGCTGCCGCGTCAGGCCGACGAGATCGAGGCGTGGATGGCGCGGGTCAAGCAGGGCTGACCAGCCTGATCACCTCGTGGTCCCGCCGGAAGGGGCGCCGCTCAGGACACCTTGAGCAGCGCCCCTTCCCGCCATTTCAGGATCTTGTCGAAGCTCACCACCGCGCCTCTGCCCGGGCGGTTGCCGAAGTGGACGTGATCGGCGAGCTGTTCGATCAGACAGAGCCCTCTGCCGTTCTCGGCCATGCTGCTGCCCAATGTGCTGTTCATCCGCGCTGCGGTGCGACGGCCTCGTCGTACGGGAAAGCCCGGCCCCGAGTCGGCGACCTCGATACGGCATTTCTCGCCGTCCAGATACGCGGTCACCCGGTAGGCCGCCGAGGTGCCGGATCCGTCGTCCCCGCCGTGCTCGACCGCGTTCGCGCACGCTTCACCGAGCGCGACCGACAGGTCGTAGGAGATGTCCGGATCGACCCCAGCGGTCTCCATGGTGCCGAGCAGAAGGCGACGTGCGAGCGGAACGCTCGCGGCCTCGCGCCGCAAATGGAGTGACCACCAGATGCTCATGCTCCAGCCTCCTGGCTGCGGCTCGACATACCCCTACGTATTGCCGCAACCCGTGGGTCGTAAGCGCGAACTTGACGTGATAGCGCTCATTCGGCGGATGCGAACACCCAATGCGCCGGTGTATGGGCGCCGTGCGAGGGGCAGTAGCGGCCGCCCCACCAGGGTGCCGTCGCGCGCCCACCGAGACCGGGACACTCGGCACGGATGTGATCATCACAGGAATACGGAACCTTGTGGACCTGCCGTATGGAGCCGGTAAGCCCAGTGCGATGATGGCCCCGCCATGTCTGCCCGACACGCTCGACACACACACGCAGGCGCCGGTCTCCGGCTGCTGAGGGCCGCGCTGTTCGCCGCGGTCTGCGTCGTGCTGTCCGCGCTCGGGCACGTCCTGGCCGCCTGCGCGACCGTCCCGTGGTGGACGGTGCTCGCCGGGTTCCTCGGGGTGTTCGCGGTCGCCGCACCGCTCGCCGGGCGGGAGCGCTCGCTCGCGTCCATCGCGGGCGCGCTGGCCGCCGGACAGCTCGCTCTGCACAGCCTCTTCGGCATCGGCCAGCACACCGCGGCCGTCTCCGGCGACGGGTCCACCGGCGACATGTCGCTGCTGCGGCTCGCCGCCAAGCTCGTCTGCGGCCCCACGGCCGCCGCCCAGCTGACGGCGTCGGACGCCCGGCGGATCGTCACCGACGCGGGCCTGCGCCCGCCGCCCGGTGCCGCCGCGCCCGCGCACGAGTCGATGACGGGCATGGCCTCCATGCCGGGGATGACCGGTCAGGCCTCGGCGCACACCGTCGTCGCCGGACTGCTGCCGTCGCTGCCCATGCTGCTCGGCCACCTGCTGGCCGCGCTGCTCACGGGCTGGCTGATGCGGCGCGGCGAGGCCGCGCTCTTCCGCCTGGCGCGGCTCTCCGCCGAAGCGGCCACCGCCGCCGCACACGGCGCGTGCGTACGTTCCCTGCGCGCCGCTCTCGCGCTCGTACGGGCGCTGCGCGCCGGTCTGCCGGGCGCGCCCGGGCACGGCCCGCGCGTTCCTCTGGCGCAGCTCGCCGTCCCCCTGCCGCCGGCCGGGGACGCACTCCAGCACTCGGTGATCAGGCGCGGGCCGCCCTCGGCGTTCGCCCTCGCAGCCTGACGCGGCCCACTCCCCGTACGACCGGACGACTCACGTCCCGTACATCCGACGACACCTGTCGCAGGAGTGGTGCCGTGGAGCCCAGCGCATCGCGCGCGTGGGCCGTCCCCACACACCTTCCTGCTCACTGGAGTGTCTTCCGCCATGAACGTTTCCCGTCGCCTCGCCGTCGCCGGTGCCGTCGCCGCCTCGTCCGTCCTGGTCCTCGCCGGCCCGGCCTTCGCGCACGTCAGCGTCCAGCCCGAGGGCTCGGCCGCGAAGGGCGGCTACGCCGTCGTCAACTTCAAGGTCCCCAACGAGCGCGACAACGCCCAGACCGTGAAGCTCGAAGTCAACTTCCCGGCCGACCACCCGCTGGCGTCCGTGCAGCCCGAGGCGCTGCCCGGCTGGACCGTCGAGGTCACCAAGTCCAAGCTCGACAAGCCGCTGACCATGCACGGCAAGCAGATCAACGAGGCCGTCACCAAGGTGACCTGGAGCGGCGGCAAGATTGAGTCCGGTTACTTCCAGAAGTTCCCGCTCTCCATCGGCGCGCTGCCCACCGACACCGACCAGCTGGTCTTCAAGGCCGTCCAGACGTACAGCAACGGTGAGACCGTCCGCTGGATCGAGGATCAGAAGCCGGGCGCCGAGGAGCCGCAGAACCCGGCCCCGGTGCTCGCGCTCTCCGCCGCGACCGGCGACCACCACGGCGGCGCGGCCACCGCGTCCGACGACAAGAAGACGGACGACATGGCCGGTCACGACAAGAAGACCGAGGCCTCGTCCGACTCCAAGAGCAGCGACAACACGGCCCGGGTGCTCGGCATCGTGGGCATCGTCGTGGGTGTCGCCGGTGTGGCCTTCGGTGTCCTCGCCGGACGCCGCCGGGCCGCGTGATCCCGCCCAAGACCCGTCCTCGAACGGAAAAATTCCCCCATGCGCACCAAGTACGCGCCGGCTGCCATCGCATTCGCGGTGGCGGCGGCGCTCACCCTGACCGCGTGCGGCGGAGGTGACGACAAGGCCAAGAGCCCTGTCACCGACGTCTCCACCGCCGCCGACAGCAACAAGGCCGGCACCGTGCTCGACCGGCCGTTCACCAAGCCGGACTTCGTCCTGACCGACACCCAGGGCAAGAAGTTCGACTTCCGTGAGCGGACCAAGGGCAAGCCGACCCTCATCTACTTCGGCTACACCAACTGCCCCGACGTGTGCCCGCTGACGATGAGCAACATCGCCATCGCCAAGAAGCGGCTGCCCAAGGCCGACCAGGACAAGCTCCAGGTCGTCTTCGTCACCACCGACCCCGAGCGGGACACCCCCGAGTCGCTCGGCAAGTGGCTCAAGGCGCAGGACCCGTCGTTCATCGGTCTGACCGGCGACTTCCCGACCATCCAGGCCGGGGCCCGCTCGATCGGCATCGGGATCGACCCGGCGACGAAGGACAAGGACGGCAAGGTCGTGTCGATGCACGGCGCCCAGGTCATCGCCTTCTCGCCCAAGACCGACCAGGGATACGTCCTCTACGGCGACACCGCCACCGCCGAGGACTACACCAAAGACCTGCCGAAGATCATTACTGGAGAAAACCCGTGAACCGCCGCACCACCCTCGCCGCCGCGATAGCCCTGACCGCCGGGCTCGCGATGACGGGCTGCTCGTCCGACAGCTCCGACAGCAAGCCGAGCCTGCAGGTCAGCCAGGCCTTCATGCCGGAGCCGGTGAGCGCCGACATGGCCGGTGGCTTCCTCGTCGTGAAGAACGACAGCAAGACCGCCGACAAGCTCACCAAGGTCACCAGTGACATCTCCGACGACGTCACGATCCACGAGACCAAGAACCAGAAGATGCAGGAGGTGAAGTCCTTCGACATCCCCGCCAACGGCCAGCTGAACCTCGAACGCGGTGGCAGCCACATCATGTTCATGGCTCTCAAGAAGAAGCCGAAGCAGGGCGAGAAGGTCTCCATCGAGCTGCACTTCGAGAAGGCCGACCCGGTCAAGGTCGAGCTCCCGGTGAAGGAAACCACCTACAACCCGAAGCACCACTGAGGGATGAGGGACTGACAGACGATGACGGCCACCGCCCCACGCTTCGGAACCGCGCTGACCCGGCTGCTGCTGATCGCGGCCGCCCTGTTCGGCGCGCTGTTCGCGACCGCGGCCCCCGCCTCGGCGCACGCCGCGGTCACCGCGACCAACCCGAAGGACGGGGCGGTGGTCGCCACCGCCCCCAAGGACGTCGACCTCACCTTCTCCGAGCAGGTCGCGATGGACAACAAGTCCATCCGCGTCCTGGACCCGACCGGCAAGCGCGCCGACACCGGTGAACTGCTCAACCTGTGCGCCGGCTCCGTCGTGAAGTACGGCGTCGGCCTGCGCGACGGGCTGCCCAAGGGCACCTACACCGTGGCCTGGCAGGCCGTCTCGGCGGACAGCCACCCGGTCGCGGGCGCCTTCACCTTCTCCATCGGCGCCCCCTCCAAGACCACCGTCTCGCTGTCGTCCCCGGACGTCGGCGGCGGTCTCGTCGGGACCCTGTACGACACCATGCGCTACGCCTCGTACGCCGGTTTCATCCTGTTCACCGGCGGCGGCGTCTTCATCCTGGGCTGCTGGCAGCGCGGCGCCACCGTGCGTCCGGTGCAGCGCCTCGTCGTCGGCGGCTGGCTCGCGATGACCGCGGCCACCATCGCGCTGCTGCTCCTGCGCACTCCGTACACCACCTCGGGCCAGCTCTCCGACGCCTTCGACCTGGACGGGCTGAAGGCGGTCCTGCAGACCAAGTCGGGTGCCGCGCTGAGCTCCCGGCTGCTGCTGCTCAGCGCCGCCGCCCTGTTCATCTCGGTCCTGTTCGGCGCGTACGCCAAGCGCGAGGACGAGGAGAAGAAGGACCTCACGTACGGGCTCGCCATAGGCGGATTCGTGGTCGCGGCCGGAATCGCCGCGACCTGGGCGCTCGCCGAGCACGCCTCGACCGGCATCCAGACCGCGCTCGCGATGCCGGTCGCGGTGGTGCACCTGCTGTCGATGGCGACCTGGCTGGGCGGCCTCGCGACACTGCTCATGGCGCTCCATCTCACCCCTGCCGTCGAACGGACGGCGGTGCGGCGGTTCTCACGGATCGCGTTCTGGTGCGTGGTCGTCCTGGTGTCGACCGGCGTCTACCAGGCCTGGCGCCAGCTCGGTTCCTGGTCCGCGCTCACCGGCACCGGCTACGGGCAGCTGCTGCTCGTCAAGCTCGGCCTGATCGCGGTGCTGCTCTCCGCCGCGTACATCTCGCGCCGCTGGACCGGCCGGCTCTCGGAGCACGCCGCGCCGGAGGCCGAAGCCGCCTCCGTCGTCGAGGAACTCGCGGCCGAACCGGAGCTGGAAGAAGAGCCCGAGCCCGTCACCGTGCCGGACGACTCCGCCGACCCCAAGCGGGCCCGTCAACTGGCCCGGCAGCAGGCCGCGATGACGGTCGCCCGCGAGAAGCGCATCCGTGACGCCGACCCGGAGCGCTCCGGGCTGCGGCGCTCGGTGCTCACCGAGGCCGGGATCGCGGTGGCGGTGCTCGCCGTGGCGACGATCCTGTCGTCGACCGAGCCGGGGCGTACGCAGGAGGCGGCGGCCGCCGCGCAGGCGACCACGCAGGTGGCCGTGCCGGACCGGCCGATCAGCATCCGCATCCCCTTCGACACGGGTGGCAAGAACGGCAAGGGCACCGTCCGCCTCACGCTCGACCCGGGCCGCACCGGCGCCAACGACATGCACGTCTGGACGGACGACGCCGAGGCCAAGCCGCTGGACGCGCCCGAGGTGAAGGTGTCCTTCACGCTGCCCGCCAAGGCGGTCGGACCGCTGCCCGTCACGCCCGAGCGCATCACCAAGGGACACTGGAGCGCGAGCGGCGTCCAGCTCCCGATGGCAGGCGACTGGCAGGTGTCCGTGACCGTGCGGACCTCCGACATCGACCAGACCACCGTCGACAAGAAGATCAAGATCGGCTGAGTACGGACCACATGAGCGAGAGCACCCCCTCCACCCCCGAGACCCTGGACATCTCCCGGCGGCGGCTCCTCGGCACGGTCGGCGCGGCGGGCGCGGCCGGTGTCGCGCTGGGCGCGACGGGCGGCGCGCTCGTCCACGCCGCCGTCGAATCCCCCTCGGACGCCTCCGAACTGAGCTCCGTCGGCTCCACCGAGGTCCCGTTTCACGTGAAACATCAGGCGGGGATCTCCACTCCGCTTCAGGCGTGCGGGCATCTGATCGCCTTCAACCTGGCGCCGGGCGCCGGGCGCAAGGAGGCGGCGGCGCTGCTGCGGCGCTGGTCGGCGACCGCGAAGGCGCTGATGGCGGGCGAGCCGGCGGGCAATGACACCGGGGTCGCGCTGGACGCCGGTCCCTCCTCGCTGACCGTCACCTTCGGCTTCGGGCGCACCTTCTTCGACCGTACGGGCCTGGTGGCGCAGCGCCCGGCCGAGCTGGACCCGCTGCCGGACTTCTCCTCCGACCGGCTCGACCCCAAGCGCTCCAACGGCGATCTGTGGGTGCAGATCGGCGCGGACGACGCCCTGGTCGCCTTCCACGCGCTGCGCGCGGTGCAGAAGGACGCGGGGTCGGCGGCCCGGGTGCGCTGGCAGATGAACGGCTTCAACCGCACGCCGGGCGCCACCAAGAAGCCGATGACGGCCCGCAATCTGATGGGCCAGATCGACGGCACCGGCAACCCGAAGCCCTCCGACCGCGACTTCGACAAGCGGATCTTCGTCCCCGACAGCGGAAAGCCGGCGTGGATGGCGAACGGCTCGTACGCGGTCGTGCGCCGGATCCGGATGCTGCTGGACGACTGGGAGAAGGTGCCGCTCGCCCAGCAGGAGCAGGTGATCGGCCGCCGGAAGGCGAACGGCGCACCTCTTTCGGGGGGTACGGAGACGACCCCGATGCAGCTCGACAAGTTCGGCTCGGACGGCAAGGTGGTCATCCCCGACAACGCGCACGCGCGCATCTCGGCGCCCGAGCAGAACGGCGGCGCGGCGATGCTGCGGCGCGCCTTCTCGTACCACGACGGGTTCGCCGAGGACGGGGCGCCGGACGCGGGCCTGCTCTTCGTCGCCTGGCAGGCCGATCCGCTGCGCGGCTTCGTGCCCGTCCAGCGCAAGCTCGACCGGGGGGACGCGCTGTCGGCGTTCATCCGGCACGAGTCGAGCGGTCTGTTCGCGGTGCCCGGCGGGCCGCGCGCCGGGGAGTACGTGGGCCAGCTGCTGCTGGAGTCATGAGCCGCCGCAACGCCCTTCGCGCGTGACGGCGGCGCATTAGGGTGACGAGTATGTCCGCCACGCGATACACCTATCTGGGTCCCGAAGGCACCTTCACCGAGGCCGCCCTGCGTACGCTCCCCGAGGCAGCGACCCGCGAGCTGGTCCCGATGGTGTCCGTCCCCGCCGCCCTGGACGCGGTACGCAACGGGGACGCGGCGGCCGCGCTCGTGCCCATCGAGAACTCGGTGGAGGGCGGGGTCACCGCGACCCTGGACGAGCTGGCCGGCGGCGAGCCGCTGATGATCTACCGCGAGGTGCTGCTGCCGATCGCGTTCGCGCTGCTTGTGCGGCCCGGGACCAAGCTGTCGGACATCAAGACGGTGACCGGGCACCCGGTGGCCCAGCCGCAGGTGCGCAACTGGCTGCGCGCGCATCTGCCCGAGGCGCTGTGGGAGTCGGCCGCCTCCAACGCGGACGGCGCGCGCCTGGTCCAGGAGGGCCGCTTCGACGCGGCGTTCGCGGGCGAGTTCGCGGCGGCGACGTACGGGCTCGAAGCGCTGGTCACCGAGATCCACGACGCGGAGAACGCGGAGACGCGGTTCGTGCTGGTGGGCCGCCCGGCCCGGCCCGCCGCACCGACCGGGGCGGACAAGACGTCCGTGGTGATCTGGCTGGGCGACGACCACCCGGGCGCGCTGCTCGAACTGCTCCAGGAGTTCGCCGTACGCGGGGTCAACCTGATGCTCATCCAGTCGCGGCCGACCGGCGCGGGCATCGGCAACTACTGCTTCGCGGTGGACGCCGAGGGCCATATCTCGGACCGGCGGGTCGGCGAGGCGCTGATGGGCCTGAAGCGGATCTGCCCGAAGGTGCGCTTCCTCGGGTCGTATCCGCGCGCGGGTGTCACGGCCGCGGACGTACGGAAGCTGCGGCCCGGGACCTCGGACACCGAGTTCGTGGCGGCGGCGGAGTGGCTGGCACGCAGCCAGGACGGCCGCGCCTGAGTCGGACTGGCTGGTCCTACCTGCTGATTTTCGTTGTCCACAAAGTTATCCACAGGCACGCTTCTCGACCTGTGGGTAAGTCGACAACGCAACCGGACAGAGTCGACAAATACCTCTAGTGACGACGCATCCGTCCACAGAAGACCGGGACGGGCGATGTCAGCCCAATTCCCTCGATCAACTCTTTAGAGCGAGCAATTCCCACCCGAATGAGTGCGTGGAAGAGCTTCGAACGGGGAATCCTTGGCCGCGCATCCGCATACGGGGTGGATCTTCCAGGCGGTCCACAGGGACTCCCCACACCCTGTGGATAACTTTCCCGACCCACACACCTCTGTGGACAAGTCCCTTGAGCCACAAGGGATTCCAGTCAACGAAAGTCCGGAAACCACCCCTTTTCAGGGAAAAGCACGGCCTTTATTGACGCCCGCACCGATGTCCGTCCTGGAATTTCTCCACCACATTTCTCAATACGGTCAATTCGGGCAAACCGACACGCGGAACGAGCGTGGCAGGGATATCCGGTGGGGTGCCAGGGATCCGCACCGGTAGCCTGGAGGGGTGATTGACCTTCGCCTGCTCCGTGAGGACCCCGACCGTGTTCGCGCCTCCCAGCGCGCCCGTGGAGAGGACGTCGGCCTCGTCGACGCCCTGCTCTCCGCCGATGAGCGGCGCAGGTCGTCCGGCGTCCGCTTCGACGAGCTGCGCTCCGAGCAGAAGGCGCTCGGCAAGCTCATCCCCAAGGCTTCTCCCGAGGAGCGCGCAGAGCTCCTGAAGAAGGCCGAGCAGCTCAAGGCCGACGTGAAGAGCGCCGAGGCCGAGCAGAACGAGGCGGACGAGGCGGCCAAGCACCTCCTGCTCCAGCTCGGCAACATCGTCCACGCGGACGTGCCGGTCGGCGGCGAGGAGGACTTCGTCGTCCTGGAGACGCACGGCACCGTCCGCGACTTCGCGGCCGAGGGCTTCGAGCCCAAGGACCACCTGGAGCTCGGCGAGGCGCTGGGCGCCATCGACGTCGAGCGCGGCGCCAAGGTCTCCGGCTCGCGCTTCTACTACCTGACCGGCGTCGGCGCGCTCCTGGAGCTCGCCCTGGTCAACGCGGCGATCGCGCAGGCCACCGAGGCCGGCTTCATCCCGATGCTCACCCCCGCGCTGGTCCGCCCGCGCGCCATGGAGGGCACCGGCTTCCTCGGCCAGGCCGCCGAGAACGTGTACCACCTGGAGAAGGACGACTACTACCTGGTCGGCACCTCCGAGGTCCCGCTCGCGGCGTACCACATGGACGAGATCCTGGACGCGGAGAAGCTGCCGCTGCGCTACGCGGGCTTCTCCCCGTGCTTCCGCCGCGAGGCCGGTACGTACGGGAAGGACACCCGGGGCATCTTCCGGGTCCACCAGTTCGACAAGGTCGAGATGTTCTCGTACGTCCACCCGGACGACGCCGAGGCCGAGCACAAGCGGCTCCTGGACTGGGAGAAGCAGTGGCTGACCGGTCTTGAGCTGCCCTTCCAGGTGATCGACGTGGCCACCGGCGACCTGGGCGCCTCCGCCTCGCGCAAGTACGACTGCGAGGCGTGGATCCCGACGCAGGGCAAGTACCGCGAGCTGACCTCGGCCTCCAACTGCGACGGCTTCCAGGCCCGCCGCCTGTCCGTGCGCATGCGCGACACCGCCGACGGCAAGAGCAAGGTCACCCCGCTGGCGACGCTGAACGGCACGCTCTGCGCGGTGCCGCGCACGATCGTGGCGATCCTGGAGAACCACCAGCAGGCCGACGGCTCCGTGCGGGTCCCGGCCGTGCTCCGCCCGTACCTGGGCGGACGCGAGGTCCTGGAGCCCATCGCCAAGTGAGCACCACCGAGCGGAGCCCGTTCCCGTACAAGCTGATCGCGACCGATCTGGACGGGACGCTGCTGCGCTCCGACGAGACCGTCTCGGAGCGCACCCGTGCCGCGCTCACCGCCGCCACCCAGGCGGGCGCGGCGCACATCGTCGTGACCGGCCGGGCGGTGCCCTGGACCCGGCACATCCTGGACGACCTGGGCTACCGGGGACTCGCGGTGTGCGGGCAGGGCGCGCAGGTTTACCACGCCGGCGAGCACAGACTGCTGACGTCGGTGACCCTGGACCGTCAGCTGGCGGGTCTGGCGCTCTCCAAGATAGAGGCGGAGGTCGGCCCGCTGGCGCTGGCCGCGAGCCGCGACGGGCTCGACGGCGAGGTGCTGGTCGGCCCCGGCTACACGGTCCAGGAGGGCCCGCTGCCGGTCGTCGCGTTCGAGGACATCGCCGAGCTGTGGTCGGCGCCGCTGAACAAGGTCTACATCCAGCACCCCCGGCTCGACGACGACCACCTGGCGCGGATCGCGCGCCAGGTGGTCGGCAGTCTGGTCGACGTGGTGATGGCGGGCGCGGGCGTGGTGGAGCTGCTGCCGCTGGGTCTGAGCAAGGCGACGGGGCTGTCCCTGGCCGCGCGCCGTCTCGGCTGCCGGGCGGCCGACACGATCGCCTTCGGCGACATGCCCAACGACATCCCGATGTTCGGCTGGGCCCAGCACGGCGTGGCCATGGCCAACGCCCACGACGAGCTGAAGGCCGTCGCCCACGAGATCACGGCCTCGAACGAGGACGACGGGATCGCCGTGGTGCTGGAACAGCTGATGCCGTAAGGGCTTCGGCTCGGGTGCGGGGCACGTAGTCCGGTGTCTTGAAGAGGTACGAAGTAAGGGGCGTCCGCCATGGCGGACGCCCCTTACTTGTGCGCCCGGACGGCCCACGCTCTCGCGTGCTCGAAGCGGCCGCCCTCCTCAACCACTGTGCCCGGAGCGCCTCTTCACGGCCAGTGGTTTTCCCCTGGTCAGCGGCCAGCAGGCGAGCCCGATCGTGAGCGCGACCGCGTGTCCGATGTCGGTGAACGTGCCACCGGTCAGCAGCGGAATCCCGAAGAACGACACCACGCCCGCGAGGTAGAGCCACCGCCACGGCCGGGGCAGCCGGTACACCAGCAGCCCGGCCGACGCGGCCAGCCCGTAGCTGACGCCGATGTCGACGACATGCGCCATCCGCTTGTGCGCCTGGTGGTTCTGGATGCTCCAGAGCACGAACTCCTGGCTGACCAGGGTGGCCGAGACATGGGCGACGGCGACGGTGAAGAGCCAGCGCAGGGTGCCGACCCAGCGCTCCAGGGGAGCGTGGACGATCTCGAAGAGCACGAAGTAGAGCAGGAACGAGGACGGGTTCTCGATCCAGAAGGCGCTGGTGAACAGCGACTGCAGGGGGTGCTTGGTCAGCTCGTGGATGTTGCTGCTGTTGCGGTGCAGCAGATAGTGCTCAAGGCCCTCGGTGGAGAGCTCGATGACGATGCTGGTGATCGCGATGATCAGCAACCAGATGTGCGTCCCCGGCGAGGAGAGCACCCAGGCCCGCACCGGCCGGGCCGGCTCGGGCGCCCGGCGCGTACCGGGACTGTGCAACGTCGTCATTCCTCGATGATGACCCGAACCCCGTCGCCGCTGCCGGACGGGGCCGGGTCACCACGCGCGTCACTCCGCCGCGCGAGTCACTCCTCGCCGGCCAGCTTCAGCGTCCGCAGCTTCTGCCCCGCGTACCAGCTCGCCAGGACCGTCACCGCCGTCAGCAGGACCACGGCGGTCGGGAGGCCGACGTCCGAGGTGATGATGTCGTTCTCGCCGATCCGCTCCGCGAGGGCCAGCGACCACTGCTGCACGCTCAGGGTCCGCGCGCCCGGCACCAGATTGCCGAACAGGCTCTCCCACACCAGCGCGTAGACCAGGCCGAAGACCACCGCGTGCCGGGTGACGGTGCCCAGGAGCAGGAAGACCGCCGCGTACGCGATGGAGGCGACCAGGGCCGCGACCGTGTAGGCGATCGCGATCTGCTGGCCGTTGCCGTTGAGGATCATTCCCGCGATGAAGGTGGGAATGGCCGAGAAGGCCATGGTGACCGCGATCGCCACGATCAGCTTGGTGAAGATGATCGTCGGCCGTTTCACCGGCTTGGCCAGCAGATAGACGATCGAGCCGTCGTCGATCTCGGGCCCGATCGCGCCCGTGCCCGCGATGACGCCGATCAGCGGCACCATCGTGGCGAGCGCGAACCCGCCGAGCAGATTGGCCGCGACCTGGTCGTCGGCGCCGCTGAACGACCGTACGGCCGCCGCGATGACGATCAGGAGCACCGGCAGCACACAGAGGATCGCGGCCCGGCGCCGGCCGAGCAGGGCCCGGTAGGTGAGCCGGGCGACTGTGGGGTTGTACATGACGCTCACAGCTCCTTTCAGGCCGCTACGAGGTAGGAGAAGACGGATTCCAGCGACTCGTCGGACGGCGAGACCGTCAGCAGCCGGATCCCGTGCGCCTTCGCGACCTGCGGGAGCAGGGTCGTGAACCGACCGAAGTCGACCGCCTGGATGCGCAGCGCGCCCTCCTTGAGGTCCACCTCGATCCCGGCCGTGGACGGGTCGGCGATCAGCGCGGCGGCGAGCGCGCGGTCGTCGCTGGAGCGGATCAGATAGCGGTGCGGGCGGTCCGTCATCAGCCGGCGGATCTTGCGGAAGTCACCGCTCGCCGCGTGCCGCCCGGCCACGATGACCTCGATGTGCGCGGCGAGCTGCTCGACCTCTTCGAGGATGTGGGACGAGAACAGGACCGTGCGCCCCTCGGCGCCCATCCGTCGCAGCAGATCCATCAGCTGCATGCGCTGGCGCGGGTCCATCCCGTTGAACGGCTCGTCGAGCAGCAGCACGGACGGGTCGTGGACCAGCGCGGACGCCATCTTCACGCGCTGGCGCATGCCCTTGCTGTACGTCTGGATCTTACGGTCCTGCGCGTACTCCATCTCGACCGTGGCCAGCGCCCGTTGGGCCTCCTTCGCCCCGAGCCCGTGCAGTTCGGCGTTGGCGACGACGAACTCGCGCCCGGTGAGGAAGTCGTACATCGCCTCGCGCTCGGGGACGATGCCGATCTGGCGGTAGACCTCCTCGTTGCGCCAGATGGGGCGCCCGTCGAGCGTCACGCTTCCCGTCGAGGGGGCGAGGAAACCACCCATCATGTTGATGAGCGTGGACTTTCCGGCGCCGTTGGGGCCGAGCAGTCCGGTCACGCCGGGGCCGATCGACATGGTGACGTCGTTGACGGCCACCACATTGCCGAACCAGCGCGAGGTGTGGTCGATGTGAATCGTGCTCATGGGCGCAGCCCATTCCTTAGAAGGGTGGTGGTGGGCGACGGGTGGGCGGTCACAGCCCGACCTTCCGGTAGCGGCGCATCAGGACGGCGTACGAGCCGAGGATCAGCGCGAGGACGACGAGCAGGTACACGACGCCTACGCCCGCGTCCGGCCCCGCCTTGCCCGGGAAGGCGGAGGTGGCGCCGAGGAAGGCGGTCTGCACCCCGTCGATGAGCGTGATGGGGGAGAAGAGCCCGAGCCACTTGATGACCCCGGTGGACTGCTGGTCGAAGGCGACGCCCTGGACCGCGGAGACCGCTCCGTAGGAGATGGTCAGCACGGCGATGACGGCGGCGACACCGAAGCCGCGGCGCGGGGTGAGCGCCGAGACCACCAGGCCGATGCCGGCGAAGAGCAGCGAGAGCAGCGCCACGGAGACCAGTCCCTGTGCGAACCCCTTGGTCTGGTCCGCGAAGTCGAGTTTGGCGAGGAGCGCGCCCACGTAGAGGACCACGAGGGGCGCCGCCGTCAGGATGAACAGCGCCGAGGCCATCGCCGCGTACTTGGCGAGGACGTAGTCCACGCGCTCGATGGGCCGCGAGAAGTACAGCGGCACCGTGCGGAAGCGCAGGTCGCGCGAGACGGTCTGGGGGGCCTGGGCCGCGATGTAGAGGCCGATGACGGCCTGCATGAGGACCGCGTTGCGCGTGTAGTCCACCGGCAGGTCGTTGGCCTTGGTGGCGATGGCGACCGCGACCATGATGGTGGCCGGCACGCACATCACCGCGAAGAGCAGCATCGGCAGCACCTTGGACTTGGCGCTGCGGCCCAGTCCGTAGGCGCCGCGCAGCGACTGCGAGAAGAGCGAGCGCCGTGCGTACGCCCGTCCCAGGCGCGGCCCGTCGTAGTTGCGGTAGCCGATGTTGTGGATCCGGGTCTGTGTGGCCTCAGCCATGGCTGCCGCCTCCGTTCTGCCGTGCGGCGGTGGCTGCCCAGGCGGCGGCGCGCTCGGAGACGGGCTCCGGTGCCTGGGCCGGGGTCTTGAAGACCTCCGCGATGTGGTGGCGGCGCTGCTCCATCCGTACGAGCCCGAGCCCGAGCCCGGCGACGGTGTCGCGCACGACGTCGTACGTCTCCTCGCCCGCCGCCTCGATCAGCAGGATGTGCCCGGCGCCCGGCAGACCGTCCTCCACGCCCGCGTGGAGCGTGAGTCCGGCCTCGGCGAGCGCGCCGCGCAGGGCCTGCGCACCGTCGGGGTACGCGTCGGAGTCGGTGACCTCGACCGCGAGGGTCGTGGTCATCTGGGTGAAGTCGCTGGTGGAGCTGGACCGCAGCAGCTTGCCGCCGTCGATGACCACTACGTGGTCACAGGTGCGCTCCAGCTCGCCGAGCAGATGCGAGGTGACCAGGACCGAGATGCCGAAGTCGGTGTGGATGCGCCGGATCAGACCGAGCATCTCGTCGCGGCCGACCGGGTCGAGGCCGTTGGTCGGCTCGTCGAGCAGGACCAGCTGGGGGTCGTGGACGAGCGCCTGGGCGAGCTTGACCCGCTGCTTCATGCCGGTCGAGTAGCCGCCGATCGGGCGGTAGCGCTCCTCGTAGAGCCCGACGTGGCGCAGGGTGTCGGCGGTGCGCTCTCGGGCGGCGGTCACCGGAAGCCCCGACATGCGCGCCATGTGCACGACGAACTCGGTGGCCGAGACGTCGGGTGGCAGGCAGTCGTGCTCCGGCATGTAGCCGACCCGCTCGCGGATCGCACTGCCGCTGGTGGCGACGTCGAGACCCAGCACCGCGGCACTGCCCTCCGTGGCGGGCGAGAGGCCGAGAAGGATCTTGATCAACGTCGACTTGCCGGCTCCGTTGGCACCCACCAGGCCGGTCACACCGGGCCCGATGTCCAAGGAGAGCCGGTCAAGCGCGGTCACCCGGGGGAACCGCTTGCTCAGGCTTTCGGTCGCGATCACATTCACACTTCGACGGTAGTGGCGCAGACCACATCGATCGTCAGACCAGGCGGTTGGATCCGTGTCCGACCAGAGAGGTACGGACCCGTAGGGGAAGCCATACGGAAGAGTGACAGGACCCTGAGAAGCGCCTCGAACGGGGCACGGAGTTGTTCACATCCGACTACTTGTCCACAGGCGGGCGCACAGCCCTTGACGTAGCCGCCGGGCATTGTCACATTCATCAGTGTCAAGTTACGCACGCGTACGACGACAGGGGTGTGGGCGCGATGCCAACGGCGGTCAATGCTGAACTCGACAGGCGGCTCAGCGGGTTCAGGGAAGTGCAGCGTCTCGCGTACGAGTGCGCGGAGGCCGTCGCGGCCCAGCTCAAGCCGGGTGTGACCGAGCGCGAGGCGGCGCGGATGCAGCGACGGTGGCTGCACGAGCGCGGGGTGCGCGACTGGTTCCACCTGCCGTTCGCCTGGTTCGGGGACCGCACCGCGTTCGTGGACTTCAAGATCCCGCTCCAGTTCTTCCCGACCGGCCGGCGCCTTGAGGCGGGGATGCCGTTCATCCTCGACATGGCCCCGGTCCACAAGGGCTTCACGGCCGACATCGGCTACTCGGGCTGCCTGGGCCTCAACCCCGTGCACGACCGGCTCCTCGCCGATCTGGAGGCGCACCGGGAGCTGATCCTGCGCGAGGTCCGCGAGAAGCGCCCGCTGCGCGAGATCTACGAGGACGTGGACCGCCTCATGGTCCGCCAGGGGTACGCCAACCGGCATCGCGCGTATCCGTTCGGCGTGATCGCGCACAAGATCCACGAGGTCAGGGAGCGCCGTTGGTCGCCGACCGTCTTCGGCTTCGGCACCCAGGCCCTGAAGGGCCTCGCGAGCGACGCGCTGCACGGCCACCGGGACGGCTGGTCCCCGCTGTGGAGCCCCTACAAGTTCTCCGACCACCCGCCCCGGCCGGGGCTGTGGGCGGTCGAGCCGCACCTCGGATTCCGGGGTACGGGCGCGAAGTTCGAGGAGATCCTGGTCGTCACGGACTCCAAGGACCCCGAACAGAGCGCGTTCTGGCTGGACGACGACCTGCCGCATGTGCGGCGCTGGGCCGAGGAGAAGGCGGCGTGAGCGTGGGAGACCGGGCGGGCAGCGGCATCGAGGGCGCGCGCGAGCGCTGGGTGCGCACAGGAGGGATCGAGCTGTGTGTCGCCGAGCTCGGCGACACGCGGCAGCCGACGGTCGTGCTGGTGCACGGCTACCCGGACAGCAAGGAGGTGTGGTCGGAGGTCGCAGTCCGCCTCTCCGAGCGCTTCCATGTGGTGCTGTACGACGTACGCGGACACGGCAGATCCACCGCCCCCTCCCCGCTGCGCGGCGGCTTCACCCTGGAGAAGCTGACCGACGACTTCCTGGCGGTCGTCGACGCGGTGAGCCCCGACAAGCCGGTGCACCTGGTGGGCCACGACTGGGGCTCGGTGCAGTCCTGGGAGTTCGTGACGGTCAAGCGCACCGAGGGCCGGATCGCCTCCTTCACCTCGATGTCCGGCCCGTCCCTGGACCACTTCGGGCACTGGATCAAGACCCGGATGACCCGCCCGACCCCCCGCCGGGTGGGCCAACTGCTCGGCCAGGGCGCCAAGTCCTGGTACGTGTACATGCTGCACACCCCGGTGCTCCCCGAGCTCGCCTGGCGCGGCCCGCTCGGCAAGCGGTGGCCGAAGATCCTGGAGCGCGTCGAGAAGGTCCCCTCCGGCGACTACCCCACCGCGTCCCTGCCCCAGGACGCGGCGCACGGCGCCTGGCTCTACCGGGACAACATCCGCGCCCGGCTGCGCCGCCCGCGCACCGACGCGTATGCCCATGTGCCGGTCCAGCTGATCACCCCGACCGGCGACGCGTTCCTCTCCGAGCGGCTCTACGACGAACTGGAGCTCTGGGCGCCCCAGTTGGTGCGCCGCACCCTGCCCGCCAAGCACTGGGTCCCCCGCACCCGGCCCGACCGGCTGGCCGCCTGGATCACCGAGTTCATCACCGCCAACGAGGACGGCGTCAGCGCGCAGGACGCGGTCGCCAGCGGGCCCTATGCCGACCGCTTCGGCGGCCAGCTGGTCCTGGTGACCGGCGCGGCCAGCGGCATCGGCCGGGCCACCGCCTTCGCGTTCGCCGAGGCCGGCGCGCGCGTCGTCGCCGTGGACCGGGACGCCGAGGGCGCGGCCCGGACCGCCGAGATGTCGCGGCTGATCGGCGCCCCCCAGGCCTGGGCCGAGACGGTCGACGTCGCCGACGAGCAGGCGATGGAGAAGCTCGCCGAAAAGGTCGCCGCCGAGTACGGAATCGTCGACGTCCTGGTGAACAACGCCGGGATCGGCCTGTCCGGCTCGTTCTTCGACACCACCACCGAGGACTGGAAGAAGGTCCTCGACGTCAATCTGTGGGGCGTCATCCACGGCTGCCGGATCTTCGGCAAGCAGATGGCCGAGCGCGGCCAGGGCGGCCACATCGTCAACACCGCCTCGGCCGCCGCCTACCAGCCCTCCAAGGCCCTGCCCGCGTACTCGACGACCAAGGCCGCGGTGCTGATGCTCAGCGAGTGCCTGCGCGCCGAACTGGCCGGGCAGGGCATCGGCGTCAGCGCGATCTGCCCCGGCTTCGTCAACACCAACATCACCTCCACCGCACGCTTCGCCGGGACCGACGAGGCGGAGGAGAAGCGCCGCCAGAAGAAGTCCGCCCGGCTCTACGGCCTGCGCAACTACCCGCCGGAGAAGGTCGCTTCGGCGATCCTGCGCGCGGTGGTGAAGAACCAGGCCGTGGTGCCGGTGACACCGGAGGCCCGCGGCGCCCACCTCATGTCCCGCTTCACCCCCCGCACCCTGCGCGCGATAGCCCGATTGGAGCCGCCGCTGTGAGCACCGAACGCCTCGACGGCGCGGGCCCGGACCACTACCGGATCACTCCGCGCCGGGTCTCGTTCGACTGGCACGAGACCCCGCTGCACTGGATACCGGACGAGCCCACCGCCACCCATGTGATCAATGTGCTCCACCTGCTGCTCCCGGCGGGCGAGCGCTGGTTCGTGAAGGTCTTCAAGGAAGCCCTTCCCCTGGTCACCGACCCGGTGCTGCTCAAGGACGTCAAGGGTTTCATGGGCCAGGAAGCCACCCACAGCGTCCAGCACGCCCATGTCCTCGACCACCTCGCCGAGCAGCAGCTCGACACCACCTCCTACACCCGGCACGTCGACTTCCTCTTCGACAAACTCCTCGGCGAGCGGCCCCCGTTCGGGGCGCCGATACCGACCCAGGAGTGGCTGCGCTTCCGCCTCTCGCTGATCGCCGCGATCGAGCAGTTCACGGCGGTCCTGGGGGACTGGGTCCTGCACGCCGAATCCCTCGACCGGGCCGACTGCGACCCCGTCATGCTCGACCTGCTGCGCTGGCACGGCGCCGAAGAGGTCGAACACCGCGCCGTCGCCTTCGACATGTACCAGCACTGCGGCGGCGACGGCCTGTCCCTGTACGCCCGCAGCGTCTTCGGCATGGCCTGGGCCGCCCCGGTGCTGCTCTGGCTCTGGGGCTGGGGCGCCCACTACCTCATCCGCCACGACCCCCAACTCGCCGGTCGGCTGCGCTACTCACTGCGTGAGCACAACCGGGCCGTCCGCAAGGGTCTGCTGCCCAGCTGGAAGGACCTCGGCACGGCCATACCCCGCTACTTCCGGCGGTCGTACCATCCCTCGCAGGAGGGCTCCCTGCGCAAGGCCGTCGAATATCTCGCGACCTCGTCGGCGGCCCGCGCGGCGGCGGGTGCGGTAGGCCGCGCCGCCCTGGGGTAAGGGAGACGGTTTGTCCGGGCAGCCAGCACCACAGTCGTCCACGTCGTCGGTCCACATGCCGGCCCAGGTGACGGCTCAGTCGCCGGTCCAGTCATTGACGCATTCGTCACTCCAGCCTTCAGTTCAGTCCTCGGTTCAGTCCTCGGTCCAGCCCTCCGTTCCCTCGTCCATTCACTCCTCCGCCGAGTACCGGATCGAGGATCTGGCGCATGCGAGCGGTGCCACGGTCCGTACGATCCGGGCCTACCAGGACCGGGGTCTGCTGCCCCGGCCCGAGCGGCGCGGCCGGTCCAATGTGTACGGCGACACGCATCTGGCCCGACTGCGCCAGATCGCCGATCTGCTGGACCGCGGCTACACCCTCGCCTCCATCAAGGAACTCCTGGAGGCGTGGGACGCGGGACGCGGTCTCGGCGGCGTCCTCGGTCTGGTCGCCGAGGTCAGCGGCCCCTGGACCGACGAGGAGGCCGCCCGGATCTCCCGGGCCGATCTGGACGCCACCTTCGGCGGTGTGCCCGACGAGGAGGCCGTCCACGACGCGGTCGAACTAGGCATCCTGGAACGCATCCCCGGCAACGACAGCGAGTTCCTGGTCCCCAGCCCCCAGGAGCTCGCGGTGGCCGCCGAGCTGTACGCCGCCGGTGTGCCGCTGGACGCCATCTCCGGGCATCTGCGCGAACTGCGCGGCCAGGTCGAGCACATAGCGGCCCGCTTCCTCGACTTCACCACGGAACACGTCTTCGCCCGCTATCTGGGCCACCGCCCACCGACCGACGCCGACGCCGCCGAGGCCGCCGGGCTCGTACGCCGACTGCGGCCCCTGGCGCAGCAGACCGTGGACGCCGAACTCGCCCGTGCCATGCGCCTGTTCGCCACTCGTCATCTCCAGCGCCATCTCGGCGCCGCGGACCCGGTCGCCCAGAGCGGCCCCGACCCCCGCCCGGTCACACTTCCGGCGGACACGGTCAGCGCGGTCGAGTCCCTGGTCGGCCCCGAGAACGTCACGGCGTTCATCTCCGCTGCCGCCCAACGCGAGGTCCAGGCCCGTACGTTGGATGCCCTCACAGCCCACCACTTGTCCACAGATTAGCCACAAGCCCTGTGGATAACTGCACTTGTCTGTGGATCAAACCTAACTGACCGTCATCGCAGCGTGATTGGTGTCACTTCGCGAGCCGCGCGGCGGCGCGGGCGCGCTCCGGGTACTTGGCGGTGATGAAGGCGGGGACGGCGAACCCGGCGACCTGCACGGCTATCGCTGCGACACTGCCCAGCGCCTCGGCGTAGATGACGGCGAGCCCGACGGCGGTGACCGTGAACGCGGCGGCCCAGGTGGCGGTCAGCACCACGTTGATGTGGAGGAACACGGGGTGGTTCCACACCTCGCGCGGCGCCTGCCGCTTGGCTATGCCGGTGGTGAAGGGGCGCCGGACGGCCAGCGTCGCCCAGGCGGTCAGCGCCAGCCATCCGGTCGCCAGCGCCCCGCCGTACTCGCGCAGCCTGCCGTCCGGTGCCACGAAGGCTATGACGCTCAGCACGCCGAAGAACGCGATCGTGGACTGCTCCAGGATCAGGGAGTCGGCCGCCGCACCGCGCTTGCGGTCGTTGTAGAAGAACCAGGCACTCACCACAAGCGCGCCGAGCGCCCCCCACTGCCACTGCGAGGTACCGGCGGCGGCGAAGACGATCCATGGGATGAAGCCGCGCAGGTAGTTCATGGGAGTCCCCCTCTGTCCCGGGCCTTCGCCCGCTCCACATTCCAACCTCGACATGTCAAAAGTAGAGGTTCCAGCATTGACGTGTCAAGAGTGGAAGGTAGAGTGAAGTCATGAGCCTCCGACACGCAGTCCTGGGGCTGCTCGCCGAACGACAGGCAAGCGGCTATGACCTGATGAAGCTGTTCGAGACCTCGCTCGCCCACGTCTGGTCGGCGACCCAGAGCCAGGTCTACGGCGAGCTGGGCAAGCTCGCCGACTCCGGCCTGGTCGAAGTGGCGGCCGAGGGGCCCCGGGGCAGAAAGGAGTACGCGATCACCGAGCCGGGGCGTGTCGAGCTGCACCACTGGCTCACCGAGACCGAGCCGTCCCGCGCCCGCCGCAGCGACTCTCTGCTGCGCGTCTTCTTCCTCGGCGTCCTCACCCCGCTGGAGGCGCAGACGTATCTGCTCACCGAGGCCGAGCGCTCGTCCCGCCAGCTCGCCGGCCTCAAGGAGGCGGAGGCGGAGATCGAGTGGGACGACGGCCCGATCGCGCTGCACGGCCGCCTGGCCCTGGAGTACGGCAAGCGGCTCAGCGCGATGCACGAGGAGTGGGCCCGCTGGGCCGCCGATCAGATAAAGACGTGACGCGAGGCGTTCTCGGACGCGGGGCGGAGCGCCAGGCGCACGCGGGAAATTGGGGTGCCGGGGCCCGGCCGTCCCGGCACCCTGTCCGCATGACCGAAAAACCGGACGGAACACCGGACCGAACACCTGACGACAGACGCACCGTGAAGGTGTCCAAGTACCTGTCGAAACACCTGCGCCATCAGCCCGAGCGGATCGGCATCGCCCTCGATCCGCAGGGCTGGGTGGACATCGACACTCTGCTGCGTGCTGCGGCGGCGCACCACTTCCCCATCACCCGCGCCGAGCTCGACCATGTCGTCGCCGTCAACGACAAGCGCCGGTTCGCGGTCGAGGGCGACCGGATCCGGGCCAGCCAGGGGCACACCGTCGAGGTCGACCTGGCTCTCCCGGACGCCGAACCGCCCGCGTACCTCTATCACGGCACGGTGGCCCGCAGCCTGGACGCGATCCGGGCCGAGGGCCTGCGGCCCATGGCCCGCCACCATGTCCATCTCTCGGCCGACCGCGAGACCGCGACCCGGGTCGGTGCCCGACGCGGCCGTCCGGTCGTGCTGAGCGTGGACGCCGCGGCGATGCGCCGGGACGGCCATGTCTTCCGGGTCAGCGCCAACGGGGTCTGGCTCACCGACTCCGTACCGCCGGGTTATCTCCGCTTTCCCGGCTGAACCTGATCGACTTCACCGGCTGGCGCGGTCAGCTTCCCCGCCCGAAGTAATCGACTTTCCATACCGCCGCTCCACCGTATCGGCTGACATGATCGACGGCATGGCCCATCCGCATCTGCCCAGCACCGAGAGCGCGGTCACCGCGATCCGCGAGGTCGCGCGCACGTACAACCTCGAAGTCGAGGTCACCGACGACATCGGCGCCGACCGCTCCTCGCGCCGCACCTCGGCCGGCGCCTTCGCCGTACTGGACCCGGACGGCTCGCTGCCGCACGAGGCGTTCGTGGAGCTGGGCGGCTCGCCCGCCGTCACCGTGCAGGTCTTCGCCGAGGACGACGCGAAGATCACCGTCGACGGTGTGGAGTTCAACGACGTACCGCGCGACGCGGTCCCCGCCTTCCTCCGCTCGGTCTACGGCGGCCTCGCGTACGTGAAGGGTCGTTTCCTCCCGCCGGGCTGGTGGCTGGTCGTGCCACTGCCCGGCGACGAGACGTACAAGGAGATCGTCCTCGGCGGCACGCTCACGCCCTGGCTGAGCGGGCGCGTGCGCGCGAAGAGCTGAGCGGAGGCGGACGCGCGAAAAGAGCTGATCAGCGGCCCGGGGTCTCCGCGTCAGCGCAGCTGCGCCAGCCCCTCCAGGGCGATCTGCTCGAACACCTGCCGGTCGGCGGCGAAGTCCGAGTCCGGGATCGGCGCGTGCAGGACGATCTCCGTGATGCCGAGCTCGAAGTGCCGGCCCGCGAAGTCCACGAAGGAGTCGAGCGACTCCAGGACCCGGCCGGGCTCCGGAGTGAAGCCGGTGAGCAGGATCTTGTCCAGCTCGTCCACGTCGCGGCCGATGTCGTCGCAGGCCTCGCCGAGCTTCTTGATCTGACCGCGGATGGCCTCGACCGACTGCTCGGGCGTGCCCGACTCGAAGAGCTTGGGGTCGCCCGTCGTCACCCACGCCTGGCCGTGCCGCGCCGCCAGCTTCAGCCCGCGCGGACCGGTCGCCGCCACCGCGAACGGCAGCCGGGGCCGCTGCACACAGCCCGGGATGTTGCGCGCCTCGACAGCCGAGTACAGCGCGCCCTCGTGCGTCACCGCGTCCTCGGTCAGCAGCCGGTCGAGGAGCGGCACGAACTCGGCGAAGCGGTCGGCCCGCTCGCGCGGAGTCCACGCCTCCTGCCCGAGCGCGGTGGCGTCGAAGCCGTTGCCGCCCGCGCCGATGCCGAGCGTGATCCGGCCGTTCGACACGTCGTCGAGGGTGATCAGGTCCTTGGCGAGGGTCACGGGGTGCCGGAAGTTCGGCGAGGTGACCAGCGTGCCGAGCCGCATCCGGGAGGTCGCAGCGGCAGCGGCGGTCAGCGTCGGCACCGCGCCGAACCACGGCCCGTCGCGGAACGTCCGCCAGGACAGGTGGTCGTAGGTGTACGCGGTGTGGAAGCCCAGCTCCTCGGCTCGCAGCCACTCGTCGCGACCGCCGTCGTGCCAGCGGCGTACCGGAAGAATCACAGTGCTCAGACGCATACGTACGACACTAACGTCTCGCTCTGACACTCATGGAGCCGTCACGAGGCTCACGAGGCTCCGAGGCCGCTGACGGGCGGGGTCGGTGCGTAGAGCCCCGTGAGCGCGGACAGGACCGCGAGGTCGAGCCCGAACGCACCCGGCATCGGCGGCGCCGGGCCCGAGCGCCCACCCGTACGCCTCATGCGCCCCCTGCGCCTCACCCGACCCGGCGCGTGCTCTCAGATGTGCGCTCAGTCGCACGCCCGTGCGCTGGTGTACGGGACAATGAATTCGTGACCTCAGCTACCGAGCCTGCCCCTGCCGAGCGCCCCGCCCCCGCCGTCCCCCGCCTCATCGCGACCGATCTCGACGGCACCCTGCTGCGCGACGACAAGACCGTCTCGGACCGTACGATCGCCGCGCTCGCGGCCGCCGAGAAGGCGGGTATCGAGGTCTTCTTCGTCACCGGCCGGCCCGCCCGATGGATGGACGTCGTCAGTGCGCATGTGCACGGCCACGGCCTGGCCATCTGCGGCAACGGCGCGGCCGTCGTCGATCTGCACGGCGGGCCCGGCGAGCACCGGTTCGTCAAGGTCCGCCCGCTGGAGCGCGCCGCCGCCCGGGAGGTCGTCGAGATTCTCCGCGCCGCCGCCCCTGGGACCTCCTTCGCCATCGAGCAGACCGGCGGAATACACCATGAGCCCGCCTATCCGCCGATGTTCATGGCCGACGCCACCAGCATCGGGCCCGCCGAGAAGCTGCTGGCCGAGGACGCCTACGCCGCCGACGACCTCATCCTCAAGGTCCTCGCCAACCACCCCGAGCTGGCGCCCGACGACTTCCTCACCCTCGCCCGTACGGCCGTGGGCCCCCGCGCCGAGATCACCCGGTCCAGCCCGACCGCGCTCCTGGAGATCAGCGGCCCGGGCGTCTCCAAGGCGTCCACGCTCGAACTGTGCTGTGTGGAGCGCGGCATCACCCCCGCCGAGGTCGTCGCCTTCGGCGACATGCCCAACGACGTCGAGATGCTGACCTGGGCGGGTACGTCGTACGCCATGGGCAACGCCCACCCGGACGTGCTCGCCGCCGCCTCCGGCCACACCGTCGCCAACAACGACGACGGCGTGGCGGTCGTCATCGAGCGGATCCTCGACTCGCTCTGAGCCACCCCTGGCCCACATAGCTTCACGACCCGTCCGGCTCCCCCTCGACCGGAGTGCTCCGCAGCGTCACCCCGCGCTCACTCAGCCACGGGACAGGATCGACCGCCGACCCCATCTCGGGGGTGAGCCGGATCTCGAAGTGGAGGTGCGGCCCGGTCGAGTTGCCGGTGGTACCGGCCTGGCCGATGCACTGGCCGGTGCTCACACGGTCGCCCTGGTCCACGGTCACCGCCGCCAGATGCGCGTACTGGGAGTAGTAGCCGCCGGGGTGGGCGATGATCACCTCGATCCCGAAGCCGCCGCCACAGGAGACCGAGACGACCCGGCCCGCGCCGACCGCCCGCACCGGCGTCCCGATGTCCACCGCGAAGTCCTGGCCCGTGTGGCGCTGCGCCCAGTGGTCGCCCGCGCTGTCGAATCCCGCCGAGAGCTGGTACGTCTCAACAGGAGCCACCCATGCGCCAGTCGGACGGGATTCCGGCGGATCCTCAAGGCGTACCGCACCACGGCACTGTCCTGCCACGACGCTCCGGTCGGCCTCGCCCTGGAGCTCCCAGCGCGCCTCCTCCAGACGGGCGGCGACCGACCTCTTGATGCGTTCGAGCTGGTCCCTGCGATCCGCCAGGTCGCGCCAGGCGGCCTGCGCCCGCCTCTCCGCCGAGGTGAGGCGGCTCTCCGCCCGCCGCGCCTTCCCGTACAGCCGCGTCACGGCCATTTCGGCCTGCCAGGCCAGCCGCTGACCGCGCATCAGCTCCTCCGGATCGTCGGCGAGCAGCAGCTGCGCGGTGTACGCGATGCTGCCGCCGGTGCGGTACTGGGCCCGAGCCACCCGTCCCATGTCGGCGTGCAGCCGGTCCAGATCGTGGCGCCGGTCCGCGAGGAGCCGGTCGAAGTGTTCCGCCTTCATCCGCTGCGCCTCGGCCGCACGTCTGCCCTGTTCGTACGCGGTGGTCGCCTTGGCGGCATCCATGTACAGCCGCGCGACGGCCACGCTCGTACTGGGCACATCCGGGGCAGCGCTCGTACTCGGCACATCGGGTCCGTCGTCGGCCGTGGCGGCGGGGGCGAGCGGGCCGCCGAGGACACACAGGACCAGCGCGAGGGCCCTGCACCGGTGTCCGAGACGCATGTCCGGATCGTCGCGCGGCCGGGACATGTTTCACGTGAAACACACCTCTCGACCCAGGTGCCGCCCCCAAGTGGCGTACAAACACCGGGCTTACGGCGAGGTCGCAGCCCGCACCGAAGCCGGCCGGATCCGCCGGACAGGCCCTAGAGCGGGGCCTCCCACACCACCGTCGTGCCCCGGCCGTCCTCCCCGGTGCCGGGTCCGTAGGTGCTCGATCCGCCCAGTGCCTCAGCGCGCCGCCCGAGGTTGCGCAGTCCGCTGCGGCGGCCGCCCTCCGGGATGCCGACGCCGTCGTCGGCGACCGTCAGACGTACGCCCGCAGTGCCGTCCGGCAGCTCGGCGGTGGCGTCCACGACGACCTCGATACGGGAGGCATCGGCGTGCCGGAACGCGTTGGACAGTGCCTCGCGCAGGGCCGCGATGAGGTTCTTGCCGGTGAGCTCGCCCACCAGGGCGTCGACCGGCCCGACGAACCGGTGCGCGGGCTTGAAGCCGAGCGGCACGGCCGCCATGTTGATCTCCCGCAGCACCCGGGTGCGCAGACCGGACGGCGCCTCGGCGGGTCCCTGCTGGAGCGCGAAGATCGCCGTGCGGATCTCCTGGATGGTGACGTCCAGTTCGTCGACGGCCTTGCCGACGCCGACCTGCACCTCGGGCACGACCGACTTGCGCTGGGCTCCCTCCAGCATCATCCCGGTGGCGAACAGCCGCTGGATGACGAGGTCATGGAGGTCCCGCGCGATTCGGTCGCGGTCCTCGTAGACCGCGAGCCGCTCCCGGTCGCGCTGCGCCTCCGCCATCATCAGCGCGAGCGCCGCCTGCGAGGCGAACTGGGTGGCCAGCGTCCGCTCGGCCTCGGTGAACGGGCGGCCGCCACGCGCGCGGGGCGTGGCCAGCGCGCCCAGCACCCGGCCTCCGCTGTGCAGCGGCAGCATCATGCTCGGCCCGTACCGCTGGGCCAGTTTGGTGATCATCCGGGGGTCGGTGGCCGCGTCGTCCACGAAGACCGCCTCGCCGTCGAGCAGCGTCGCCACGACCGGGCTCTCCGGGGGGATCACCACGCCCAGCGACGCGCCGGGGTCGTCCGAGGAGACCGCGACGATCTCCAGACCACCCTCCTCGGCGGGCAGCAGGACGATCCCGGCGGCCGAGTCGGCGAGGTGACGGGCCTGCTCGGCGACGACCTCCAGGGCGTCGTCCGCGTCCCCGCCGGAGAGCAGAGCGGTGGTGACGGCGACCGAGCCGTCGATCCACCGCTCGCGCTGGCGCGCCGCCTCGTACAGCCGGGCGTTGCCGATCGCGATCCCCGCCTCCGTGGCGAGCACCCGCACCATGTGCAGGTCGTAGTCGTTGAATTCGGCGCCGTTGCGCTTCTCTGTCAGATAGAGGTTGCCGAAGATCTCGCCCTGCACCCGGATGGGGACGCCCAGGAAGGTCCGCATCGGCGGATGGTTCGGGGGGAAGCCCGCCGAGCGCGGATCGGCGGAGATCTCGGCGAGCCGCAGCGGCTCGGGGTGGTGGATCAGCCAGCCGAGCAGCCCCCGGTGACCGTCGGGGCGGCGGCCGATCGCGGCGTCGTCCTCGGGCGCAATGCCGTACGTCACGAAGTCCGACAGGCCCTGCCGCGTCTCGTCGACGACTCCGATGGCGGCGTACCGGGCGTCCGCCAGCTCGGCGGCCGTCCCGCAGATCCGGTCGAGCGTGGGGTGCAGTTCCAGGCCGGTGCCGACGGAACGCATCGCCTCCAGAAGCTGCGGCACGCGCGCGGTGAGCTCGGTGGACAGGCCCTGCAGACTTCGGGTGGCCCGGGTCGCCGCTTCGAGCGCGTCATGGTCCTCGATGTCCTGGGGGTCCTTCGGATCCGGCACTGACATGCCCTTGAGCCTAGTAAGTCCCATTTGGCGGGGAAAGTCGGGCCACGCGGCGGCCGCGTCGAGCGGAGGGCTCGTCACCCGAAATCCCATGCCCGTACGGGGAGAGGGCGCTCAGGACGTCCTGGCCTCCTGGAGGAGGTCGCTGTCGCGTTCCCGCTCCAGCATCCGTCGCAGCTCCCCGTCGACCAGCGCGAGCTCGTCGTACGCCCCGCGCTGCACGATCCGGCCCTCGTCGAGCACGACGACCTCGTCGACCGCGTCCAGGCCGCGCAGGCGGTGGGTGATCAGCACGGTCGTCCGGCCTTCAGTGGCCCGCAGCAGGTCCGCGCTGAGCGCGTCCGCCGTCGCCAGGTCCAGATGCTCGGCGGGTTCGTCCAGGACGAGCACGGGGAAGTCGGCGAGCAGCACGCGGGCCAGCGCGAGCCGCTGGCGCTGGCCACCGGAGAGCCGGGCGCCGTGCTCGCCGACGAGCGTGTCGAGACCGTCCGGCAGGCCGTCCACCCAGTCGAGCAGCCGGGCCGCCGCCAGCGCGTCCCGCATCTCCTCCTCCCCGGCCCCGGTACGGGCGAGCCGCAGGTTCTCCCGTACTGAACTGTCGAAGATGTGGGCGTCCTGGGCGCACAACCCGACGACACGGCGCACGTCGTCGCCCGCCAGCGTCGTCGCGTCCGTGCCGCCGATCCGGTAGGAGCCCTCCCGCGCGTCCAGGAAGCGCAGCAGCACCTGGGCGAGGGTGGTCTTGCCGGAGCCGGACGGCCCGACGACGGCGACGCGCTTGCCCGGGGTGAGCGTCAGCGCGAAGTCGCTCAGCGCGTCCCGGTTCTGCCCTTCGTACCGGGCGCTCAGCCCGCGCACCTCCAGCGGGAACGGCGACGTCGGCGCGGCGGCCGGCGCCTCCGGTTCTCGTACGGGTACGGGAGCGTCGAGCACTTCGTAGACACGTTCAGCGCTCCGCCGCACGCGCTGGCGTGCCTGTACGGCGAGGGGCAGGCCGCTGACGGCCTCGAACGCGGCGAGCGGCACCAGCACCACGACGGCCAGCCGCACCCCGTCCAGTCGTCCCGCACCGACCGCCTGCACCCCGACCAGGGCGGCGCATGCCACCGTCAGTCCGCAGACCAGCGCGGACAGCCCGCTGCCGAGCGCGGTGGCGGCGGCGCCGCGCGATGCGATCCGGGTCAGTGCCGAGTCGGCGTCCTTGACCTCCCGGGTGCGGCGGCCGAGCGCGCCCGCCACCGCCAACTCGCCTGTTCCGGTGAGCAGATCGGCCACCCGGGTGGCCAGCAGGCCGCGTGCGGGCGCCAGTTGACGCTCGGCCCGGCGTGCGCACGCACCGCTGACCATCGGCACCGCGACCCCGGCGACCAGCAGCCCAGCCGCCAGCACAGCCCCCGCCTCCGGCAGCAGCCAGGCGGTGAACCCCGAGGCGGCCACCGACACGACGACCGCCACGGCGGCGGGCAGCGCCCAGCGAAGCCAGTAGTCCTGCAACTCGTCCACGTCCGCGACCAGTCGGGACAGCAGATCGCCGCGCCGAGTGGTGCGCAGTCCGGCCGGGGCGATCCGCTCCAGCCTGCGGTAGACCGCGACCCGCACCTCGGCGAGCATCCGCAGCACCGCGTCGTGGGACACCAGCCGCTCGGCATACCGGAAGACGGCCCGCCCGATGCCGAACGCCCTCGTCGCCGTCACGGCCACCATCAGATAGAGCACTGGCGGCTGTTCGGAGGCCCGTGAGATGAGCCACCCGGACACGGCCATCAGTCCCACGGCCGACCCGAGCGCCAAGGCCCCCAGCAGCAGCGCGAGGGCGAGGCGCCCGCGCAGACCGCGTGCGGCTTCGCGCACTCGGGCGAGCACGTCCCGGGAGGCGCCTTCCCCGCTCGGGTCCGGCAGCGGACCGTCGCCCGATGCCGTCGGGGCTGCCACAGCGGCCCGCTCCCCGGCCGGACTCGGCGCCGCAGCCCGCGCCGTCGCACCCTCAGTAACCTCCGCAGGCCGCAGCTCCACCACCCGGTCCGCGACCGCGAGCAGCGCAGGACGATGCACCACGAGCAGTACCGTGCGGCCCGCCGACAGCCTCCGTACCGCCTCGACGATGCCCGCCTCGGTCTCGCCGTCCAGCGCCGCCGTCGGCTCGTCGAGCAGCAGGACCGGTCGGTCCGCGAGGAACGCCCTTGCCAGCGCGAGCCGTTGGCGCTGTCCGGCCGACAGCCCCGCGCCGCCCTCCCCGAGCTCCGTCTCGGCTCCGTCGGGCAGCGCGGTGACGAACTCCAGCGCCCCGGCCTCCCGCAGGGCCTCGCGGACCGCCGCGTCGTCCGCGTCGGGCCGTGCAAGGCGTACGTTCTCCGCGATGGTCCCCGCGACCAGATGCGGCCGCTGGGGGACCCAGGCCACCCGCTCCCGCCATCGCTCCAGCGACAGCGCGGCGAGATCGGCACCGGAGATCCGCACCCGGCCCTCGTCCGGTGCCACGAACCCCAGCACCGCACCGAGCAGCGTCGACTTCCCGACCCCGCTCGGCCCGGTCAGCGCGACCGTCTCGCCCGGCTCCACCACCAGCGTGGCGGCGTCCAACGACGGCTGCGTACGGCCTGGATGACGAACCGTCACCCCGTCGACCTCGATCCGGACGGGACCGGCCGGCACCTCTCCCGTACCGCCCTCGGGCAGCGGGGTCTCCAGCACCCCGAAGATCTCCTCGGCGGCCGCAAGACCCTCCGCGGCCGCGTGGTACTGCGCCCCGACCTGCCGCAGCGGCAGATACGCCTCGGGGGCGAGGACCAGGATCACCAGGCCCGTGTAGAGGTCGAGATCCCCGTGGACCAGCCGCATGCCGATGCCGACGGCGACCAGGGCCACCGACAGGGTCGCAAGGAGCTCAAGCGCGAAGGACGACAGGAACGCGATCCGCAGGGTCTTCAGCGTGGCCCGGCGGTACTGCGAGGTGATCGTCCGGATCGACTCGGCCTGTGCCTTGGCCCGGCCGAACACCTTCAGCGTCGGCAGCCCGGCGACCACATCCAGGAAGTGCCCCGACAACCGGGACAGCAGCCGCCACTGGCGATCCGTCTGCGCCTGGGTCGCCCAGCCGATGAGGGCCATGAACAGGGGGATCAGCGGGAGAGTGACCACGATGGTCGCGGCCGACACCCAGTCCTCGGTGACGATCCTCGCCAGCACCGCCACGGGCACCACGACCGCTAGGCCCAACTGCGGCAGATAGCGGGCGAAGTAGTCGTCGAGCGCGTCCACTCCCCGCGTGGCCAGCGCGACCAGCGAACCGGTCCGCTGCCCGCTCAGCCACTCCGGCCCCAGCTGGGCCGCCCGCTCAAGCAGTCGCCCGCGCAGCTCCGACTTGACCGCCGCGCTCGCCCGGTGCGCGGCGAGTTCGGTCAGCCAGGACACCAGCCCCCGTCCGACCGCGACCCCCGCGAGCAGCAGCAGGGGAGTCCGCAGCCCGGCCGCGTCGAGGTCGTGCTGGAACGCCCCCACCACCACTTCGGCGATGAGCATCGCCTGGGCGACGACAAGGCCGGCCCCGACCAGGCCGAGGCCGACGACGGCCGCGAGGAAGAGCCGGGTGGCACGGGCGTATCGGAGCAGTCGCGGGTCGATCGGTTTCACGTGAAACATCCCCTCGAAGGGCCAGGGGGCATGTTTCACGTGAAACATGCCCCCCTTTCAGACTCAGTGCGCGTCGGCGATGTGCTGGGTACCGATCCGCTTGCGGAACACCCAGTACGTCCAGCCCTGGTAGAGCAGCACGACCGGCGTCGCGATGCCCGCGCACCAGGTCATGATCTTCAGGGTGTACGGAGTGGACGAGGCGTTGGAGACCGTGAGGTTCCATCCGTCGTTCAGCGAGGACGGCATGACGTTCGGGAAGAGCGTCAGGAACAGCATCGCCACGGCGGCGGCGATCGTGATCCCCGACAGCGCGAACGACCAGCCTTCGCGGCCCGCCTTG
The DNA here is from genome assembly GCF_014596475.1 of Streptomyces sp. CBMA152. Classification (GTDB taxonomy): domain Bacteria; phylum Actinomycetota; class Actinomycetes; order Streptomycetales; family Streptomycetaceae; genus Streptomyces. The sequence continues at coordinate 40,128 of NZ_MECJ01000029.1, forward strand.
ATCGCCCCGATCGCACCGACCAGGGCGAGAACCGCCACGACCATCGCGACCAGGCTCTTGGTGTCCCCGCGCGAGACCTGCGTCCAGATCAGGAACCCGAGCGCCAGCACGGCCGTGGCCAGGCCGAGCTTCAGCGCCAGCGCCCGCGAGCGCTCCCGGATGTCACCGACGGTCTTCAGCGAGGCGAAGACCGTGCCGTGGAAGGTGAACAGGAACAGCGTCACCAGTCCGCCGAGGATCGCGTACGGGTTCAGCAGGTCCCAGAAGGTGCCCACGTACTCCTTGTGCGCGTCGATCTTGACCCCGTGCACGATGTTGCCGAAGGCGACGCCCCAGAGGAACGCCGGGATCAGCGAGGTCCAGAAGATGGCCTCTTCCCAGTTGCGCTGCCACTTGTCCTCCGGCCGCTTCGCCCGGTACTCGAAGGCGACTCCGCGCACGATCAGGCAGACCAGGATGATCAGTAGCGGCAGATAGAAGCCGGAGAAGAGCGTGGCGTACCAATCGGGGAAGGCGGCGAAGGTGGCGCCGCCGGCCGTCAGCAGCCACACCTCGTTGCCGTCCCAGACGGGCCCGATCGTGTTGATCAGGACCCGCTTCTCCTTGCGGTCGCGGGCCAGCAGCTTCGTCAGGATCCCGATCCCGAAGTCGAAGCCCTCCAGGAAGAAGTAGCCGGTCCACAGGACGGCGATGAGTACGAACCAGACGTCGTGGAGTTCCATGCCTCTGTCTCCTCAGCCTCAGTACGAGAAGGCCATCGGCCGGTCGGGGTCGTGGTCGTCCCCGCCGATCTTGGTGGGCGGGTTGAGGTCGGACTCGGTGAGCTCGGGCGGTCCGGCCTTGACGTACTTCGCGAGCAGCCGGACCTCGATCACCGCGAGGACCGCGTACAGCAGCGTGAAGACGATCATCGAGGTGAGGACCTCGCCCTGCGACACACCGGGGGAGACCGCGTCCTTGGTGCGCAGGACGCCGTACACGACCCAGGGCTGACGGCCCATCTCGGTGAAGATCCAGCCCCAGGAGTTGGCGATCAGCGGGAAGCCGAGCGTCCAGACGGCGGCGAACCAGTACCACCGGGTCAGCCGGGAGCCGAGCACCTTGTTCCTGAAGAGGACCAGATGCGGCACTTCGTCGTCACCGGTCCTCAGCCCGGGCGCCAGCATGAACTTCTTGCGGGTGAGCCAGAGGCCCACGACGCCGATCGCGAAGGATGCCATGCCGAAGCCGATCATCCAGCGGAAGCCCCAGAAGGTGACCGGGATGTTGGGCCGGTAGTCGCCGGGCCCGTACTTCTGCTGCTCCTGCTTGTTCACGTCGTTGATGCCGGGAACGTACGAGGAGAAGTTGTTGTCGGCGAGGAAGGAGAGCAGCCCGGGGACCGAGATCTCGACGCTGTTGTGGCCCTTGGCCACGTCTCCGTAGGCGAATATCGAGAAGGGCGCCGACTTGTCGCCGTCCCACAGCGCCTCGGCCGCGGCCATCTTCATGGGCTGCTGCTTGAACATCACCTTGCCGAGCTGGTCGCCGCTGACGGCCGTGAGCATCCCGCCGATCACCAGGGTGACCAGGCCGAGCCGGAGCGACGTACGCATCACCGGGATGTGCTTCTTGCGGCGCAGATGGATGGCGGAGATGCCGACCATGAACGCGCCGCCGGTGAGGAAGGCCGCCGTGAGCGTGTGGAAGACGACGACCAGGGTGGTGTCCTGGGTCAGGACGTGCCAGAAGTCGGTGAGCTCGGCGCGCCCGGTGGCCTTGTTGAGCTTGTAGCCGACCGGGTGCTGCATCCAGGAGTTGGCGGCCAGGATGAAGTACGCGGAGAGGACGGTGCCGATCGAGACCATCCAGATGCAGGCGAGATGGATCTTCTTGGGGAGCTTGTCCCAGCCGAAGATCCACAGCCCGATGAAGGTCGACTCGAAGAAGAACGCGATCAGCGCCTCGAAGGCGAGTGGCGCACCGAAGACGTCGCCGACGAACCGCGAGTAGTCGGACCAGTTCATGCCGAACTGGAACTCCTGGACGATGCCGGTGACGACACCCATCGCGATGTTGATCAGGAAGAGTTTGCCCCAGAACTTCGTCGCTCTGAGGTACTTCTCGTTCTCCGTGCGCACCCAGGCGGTCTGCAGGCCCGCGGTGAGCGCGGCGAGCGAGATCGTCAGGGGGACGAAGAGGAAGTGATAGACGGTGGTGATGCCGAACTGCCATCGCGCCAGGGTTTCCGGCGCCAGAGCCAGATCCACGTCGCTTCTCCTTACATCGCCGTGATCACAGCGGCAGTCTGCCCCTCCAATCCCACTGATTACGGGATCAATCAGGGCGCGCTTGTGAACGCGTTCACATTCACAAGCATTATGTCGCACACGCTTTCGCGACCTTGAATCGGGGGTACCCCTTTTGACTCCACAGGGTCGGCAGCCGCGGACCAGGTCGCCCGACACCCTGTGAGACGCCCCTTCCCAGCACTTTCAACATATTGTTGAATCCTGGGTCATGCAGATACGGATCTCATGGCCCGCAGGCCGGCTGACCGCCACTCTCGACGAAACCCCCACGAGCACGGCGCTCGCGGGGGCACTCCCGATCGTCTCCACCGCCCACACCTGGGGCGAAGAGGTCTACTTCGACACGCCGGTCTCCCCCGCCCTTGAGGCGGACGCGCGGCAGGTGGTGGAGGCGGGCACGGTCGCGTTCTGGACCGAGGGCGACGCGCTCGCGCTGCCCTTCGGCCCGACGCCCATCTCGCGCGGCGAGGAGTGCCGCCTGGCGAGCCCGTGCAATGTCGTCGGCCGGATCGACGGCGATCCGCGCGTGCTCGCCACGGTCCGCCCGGGAGACCCGATCCGGGTGGACCGGGTCTAGAACCTCGTACGACCTGCTAGTTCGCCTTGTGGAAGCCCTCGGCGACCTTCAGGAAAAGGTCGTTGGCCTCGGTCTCGCCGATCGTGACGCGCACGCCCTCGCCCGCGAACGGCCGGACCACCACACCGGCCGCCTCGCAGGCCGCGGCGAAGTCGACCGTACGCTCGCCCAGGCGCAGCCAGACGAAGTTCGCCTGCGTCTCGGGCACGGTCCAGCCCTGGCCGACCAGGCCCTCGTAGACCCGGGCGCGCTCGCCCACCAACGCGCCGACGCGGCCGAGCAGTTCGTCCTCGGCCCGCAGCGAGGCGACCGCCGCGTCCTGGGCGAGCTGGCTCACGCCGAACGGGACGGCCGTCTTGCGCAGCGCGGCCGCCACCGGCTCATGCGCGACCGCGAAGCCGACCCGCAGCCCGGCGAGCCCGTACGCCTTGGAGAAGGTGCGCAGCACCGCCACGTTCGGGCGGTCCCGGTAGATCTCGATCCCGTCCGGCACGTCGGCATCGCGGATGAACTCGCGGTACGCCTCGTCCAGGACCACCAGCACATCGGACGGCACGCGGTCGAGGAATCGTTCCAGCTCGGCCCGGCGCACCACCGTGCCGGTCGGGTTGTTGGGGTTGCAGACGAAGATCAGCCGGGTCTTGTCGGTGATCGCGTCGGCCATCGCGTCGAGGTCGTGCACCTCGCCGGAGGTCAGCGGCACCCGGACGGACGTGGCACCACTGATCTGGGTGATGATCGGGTACGCCTCGAAGGAGCGCCAGGCGTAGATCACCTCGTCGCCGGGGCCCGAGGTGGACTGGATAAGCGACTGGGCGACGCCGACCGAGCCCGTACCGGTGGCAATGTGGGAAACCGGCACGCCGAACCGGTCGGCCAGCTCGTTCATCAGTTCGGTGCAGGCCATGTCCGGGTAGCGGTTGAAGCTCCCGGCGGCGGCGATCGCGCTCTCCATCACACCCGGCAGCGGCGGGTACGGGTTCTCGTTGGAGGACAGCTTGTACGCGACCGGGCCGCCGGCGGCCGCGGGCTTGCCGGGCTTGTAGGTGGGGATGCCGTCCAGCTCGGCGCGCAGCTTGGGGCTCGTCTCGCTCACCGCAGGTCCTCCTCGACCGTTCCATCCATCCGAATACTGCTCACCTTATGAGGATTCGGCGCCCCTGCGAAGAGCCGTGGGCCTCCGCCCGGCACAGCCCGCCGCACCTGCGCGGATCCGGCTGCCCACGGGCGCACGCGGAGGGGGAGCGCTCCCTGCAGGTCCGCGCGCCGGTGGCTCGCGCCGTGGCGCGCATCCCTCGTGCAGGTGAGTTGAGACCTCTTCGAAACTTCGGGCATTCGGCAGCCGCCCGCCAATCGACAACCGTCACCACAACGCGATGACCACCAACTCCCTTGCAAACCAAGGGCATTAACGATTTACGATCATGCAGAAACGTACCTGTCAACGCGTGCATATGCACCCGGGCCAACTGTCTCCCCTCGCCCTACTATCGGCTCGCCATGACAGCAGCAGGGAAGCACCAGGTGAGCCGGTCAACCGGTCGCCGGCTGGGGCGGGCGGGCATTCGGGACGTGGCCGCCGCCGCCGGCGTCTCCATCACGACCGTCTCAGACGCGCTCAACGGCAAGGGCCGGCTCCCCGACGCCACCCGCCGCCACGTCCGCGAGGTCGCAGACCGGCTGGGCTACCGCCCATCCGCAGCGGCCCGCACGCTCCGTACCGGGAAGTCCGGCTTGATCGGGCTGACCGTGACGACGTACGGGGATGAACCTTTCACCTTCACCGAATTCGCCTATTTCGCCGAGATGGCGAGGGCCGCGACCTCCGCGGCGCTCGCCCGGGGCTACGCCCTGGTCATTCTGCCCGCCACCTCACGCCGCAGCCCCGCGGACGTCTGGTCGAACGTCGCCCTCGACGGAACCGTCGTGATCGACCCCTCCGACCAGGACCCCGTGGTCACCGAGCTCGTCCGCCAAGGGCTGCCGGTGGTCTCCGACGGCCGACCGGCGGGCTCGCTGCCGGTGACCGCCTGGGTCGACAACGACCACGAGGCCGCCGTACTGGAACTGCTCGACCATCTAGCCGCCGCCGGCGCCCGCCGGATCGGTCTGCTCACCGGCACCACCACCGACACCTATACCCGGCTCTCCACCGAGGCGTACCTCAGCTGGTGCGAGCGGGTCGGCCAGGATCCGGTCTACGAGTCCTATCCCGCCCACGACCCGTGCGCGGGCGCCGTCGCGGCCGACCGGCTGCTCGCCCGCCCCGACCGACCCGACGCCGTGTACGGCCTGTTCGACCCCAACGGCACCGATCTGCTCGCGGCCGCCCGGCGGTACGGGCTGCGCGTGCCCGAGGACCTGCTGCTCGTCTGCTGCAGCGAGTCCACGGTGTACGCGACGACCGAGCCGCCCATCACCACCCTCTCGCTCAAACCCCGCCGTATCGGCACCGCCGTGGTCCAACTGCTCATCGACGCCATCGAAGGCATCGACCACGGTCACCCGATCGAGCAGGTGATACCGACCGAACTCATCATCCGTACGTCGTCGCAGCGCCGTCCGCCGCGTACGACGGTCAGCCCGCCGCGCTCACCCGTCGCGGAGCCCCGAAGGGGCCATGGCCAGGACCCGAACGTGCCGGACAGGAGCACCGAGAGCGATGCGGACAAGGACTAGACCAACACATTGGGGACATAACAACCGGTGAACCCCGGCCGCGCCCCGATTCACCACCCCTGGTGCGTCACACAGCACGGGCCGCATTCCTATGATGGGCGCACGACATCAAGGATCCCTGCCCGACCAGGGGGGTCCCCCGGTGTACGGCGGCGCGACGGTGGTGGAGGGGTCGATGACTCAGGGGGCCGGTCAGGGACCCGTGCGGACGGAGACGTTGCGTGACTTCCGGGTGCCTCCGTACGCGCAGAATCCCGCGCATCCCGCGCAGGTTCCCGCGCCGCCCCCGCCTGTCGGCATGCCATCACCCGTCGACATCCACCCGGCGGTGGATGCGCACCCCGTCGTGGCCACGCACCCGGCCGAGGCGTACCCCGCGGACATCCACCCGGGGAACGCCTTTGCGGACGACGAGCCGCCGGAGGGCTACACCCCGACCGCGCGCGACCTCCCGGTGATCAACCGGGGGGACACCGTGCAGGTGCGGATCGAGACGGACCCGGCCTCGGCGCCCGTCGCCGACGGCCTCGGGCCGCTCTTCGTCGTGGGCGACGTCCACGGCTACCTCGACGAACTCCTGGCCGCCCTGCGCGAGCAGGGGCTGATCGACATCGACGGGAACTGGGCCGCGGGCAACGCCCGCCTCTGGTTCCTCGGCGACTTCACCGACCGCGGCCCGGACGGCATCGGCGTCATCGACCTGGTGATGCGGCTGTCCGCCGAAGCCGCGGCCGCCGGCGGCTACTGCAAGGCCCTCATGGGCAACCACGAGCTGCTGCTGATCGGCGCCAAGCGGTTCGGCGACACCCCGGTCAACTCCGGTGCGGGCACCGCCACCTTCCAGGCCGCCTGGCTGCTCAACGGCGGCCAGAAGGCCGACATGGACCGCCTCCAGGACGTCCACCTCCAGTGGATGTCCCGCCTCGACGCGATCGAGCAGGAGGACGACCATCTGCTGATGCACTCCGACACCACCGCCTATCTGGAGTACGGCGACTCCATCGAGGCCGTGAACGACACCGTCCACGCGCTGCTCACCCGCAACGACGCCGACGAGTGCTGGGACCTGTTCCGGAAGTTCACCAAGCGCTTCGCGTTCCGGGACGAGGGCGGCTCGCAGGCCGCGCGCGAACTGCTCTCGGCATACGGCGGACAGCGGGTGGTCCACGGCCACAGCCCGATCCCATACCTGCTGGGCGAAGTCGGCACCGAGGACGGCGAGGAGGACTCACGTCCGGTAGTGGAGGGTCCGCACGTGTACGCGGACGGCCTGGCCATCGCGATGGACGGTGGGGTGACCATGGCCGGAAAACTGCTGGTCGTGCAGTTGCCTCTGCATGACTGACGCGTAATCGGGAAAGCGTCGGCTCGGGCGGTAGCAAGGTGATTTCGGAAACACCCTGTCACCCCGTGCCGTAACCGCTCTACCATCGGCTTATCCGTAGCAGGCTCTCCTCCGTTTCCGCCCAATCGCCCGTACGACAGCCGGGCTTCGCGGCTACGGAGCATCGGGGGATGCACATGAACAGCGCTCCGCACCTGCTGACCGAGGACCGCCCGGAGTTCGAGCGGATCCTCGACGACGCACTGCGCACCGCGCCCGACCGGCCGGAGCTGGCCGGCGTAGGAGTACGGCTCAACACCGAGCAGCTGCGCACCATGGTGCTCAACGCCGGTGCCCTCGTCTCGGCGGCCGCGGCGGCCGAGTACGACCACTACGTCAGGGCGCGCGAGGAGATGCGCGCGCCTTCCACCACCGCGCTCGCATCCGACCGCGGCTCGGTTCTCGCACCGCCCGTCGTCGACAGCCCGGACTCCACCTCGGGCGCGGGCATCGGCGCGGTCGTCGCGGTGCTGGCACCCGTCCTCGCGGGGACCGCCGCCGCCATCTTCCTGCTGGTCGGCTACATCCTGAAGATGCTCAACCCTGAGCCCGCCTTCGCCGACACCATGCTCACCGCGGGCTGGTTCTTCGGCGCGCTGACCGCTGCCGCGATACTCGCCGCGGCGATCGGCCTGCTGCTCACCGCGCTGCGCAACGGCGCCACCCAGGTCGTCGCCGACCCCGAGGAAGGCGAAGAGGGCGACGAAAAGGCCCAGGAGGTCTCCCGGGCCCGCGAGGCCTGGCGCCACGCCCTGATGGAGCGGGGTATCTACCCGTTCCTGCGGGAGGCACTGGCCGACCCGAGCACCGACCCGGGTGCGCCTGCCCGGCGCCCGGCACGCCGGATCCCCACGCTCGGCTATGACCGGCCCGACTTCGACAGCCCCGGCGACCCGTCCTCGGACACCCGCCCGAGCTTCACCAGCCCGGACTTCACCAGCCCCGACTTCGGGGGCCCCGAGCACCAGCCGGAGTGACAAGGCATCAAGGCATCGCGGCCGCCTGTTTCACGTGAAACATCCGTACGTTTCACGTGAAACAGGCGGGCCGTACGTCACTCCGCGATCGGCAGATAGACCCGGTTGCCGGACGCGGCGAACTCCTTGGACTTCTCCGCCATCCCGGCCTCGATGTCGTCGGTCGCCAGATCCCCGCCGTGCTCGCGCCGGATGTCCTGCGAGATCTTCATCGAGCAGAACTTCGGACCGCACATCGAGCAGAAGTGCGCGGTCTTCGCGGGCTCCGCGGGCAGCGTCTCGTCGTGGAACTCCCGGGCGGTGTCCGGGTCGAGGGCCAGGTTGAACTGGTCCTCCCAACGGAACTCGAAGCGGGCGTCCGACAGCGCGTCGTCCCACTCCTGTGCGCCCGGGTGCCCCTTGGCGAGGTCGGCTGCGTGCGCCGCGATCTTGTACGTGATGACGCCGGTCTTCACGTCGTCCCGGTTGGGCAGCCCCAGGTGCTCCTTGGGCGTGACGTAGCAGAGCATCGCGGTGCCCCACCAGGCGATCATCGCGGCGCCGATGCCGGAGGTGATGTGGTCGTAGGCGGGCGCCACATCGGTGGTCAGCGGCCCGAGCGTGTAGAACGGCGCCTCCTCGCAGATCTCCTGCTGGAGGTCGATGTTCTCCTTGATCTTGTGCATCGGGACGTGTCCCGGGCCCTCGATCATCGTCTGCACGTTGTGGCGCTTGGCGATGGTGTTGAGCTCGCCGAGCGTACGCAGCTCCGCGAACTGCGCCTCGTCGTTGGCGTCCGCGATGGAGCCGGGCCGCAGGCCGTCACCGAGGGAGTACGTCACGTCGTACGCCGCGAGGATCTCGCAGAGCTCTTCGAAGTTCTCGTACAGGAACGACTCCTTGTGGTGCGCCAGGCACCACGCGGCCATGATCGAGCCGCCGCGCGAGACGATGCCCGTCTTGCGGCGGGCGGTCAGCGGCACGTACCGCAGCAGCACACCGGCGTGGACGGTCATGTAGTCGACGCCCTGCTCGGCCTGCTCGATGACCGTGTCCTTGTAGACCTCCCAGGTCAGCTCCTCGGCCCTGCCGTCGACCTTCTCCAGGGCCTGGTACAGCGGCACCGTGCCGATCGGGACGGGGGAGTTGCGCAGCACCCACTCGCGGGTGGTGTGGATGTTGCGGCCGGTGGAGAGGTCCATGACCGTGTCCGCGCCCCAGCGGGTCGCCCAGGTCATCTTGTCGACCTCCTCCTCGATGGAGGAGGTGACGGCGGAGTTGCCGATGTTGGCGTTGACCTTCACCAGGAACCGCTTGCCGATGATCATCGGCTCGATCTCCGGGTGGTTGACGTTGGCGGGCAGCACCGCGCGCCCGGCCGCGATCTCCTCGCGGACGACCTCGGGTGAGACGTTCTCGCGGATCGCCACGTACTCCATCTCCGGGGTGATCTCGCCCCGGCGGGCGTACGCGAGCTGGGTGACGGCCTGGCCGGCCCGGCCCCGGCGCGGCTGGCGCGGGCGGCCCGGGAAGACCGCGTCGAGGTTCTTCAGGCCCCCGCGCGGCGAGGTGTGCTTGATGCCGTCGTCCTCGGGGCGGACCGGACGGCCCGCGTACTCCTCGGTGTCACCGCGCGCGATGATCCAGTTCTCCCGGAGCGGGGCGAGGCCGCGGCGGACGTCCGTCTCGACGTTCGGGTCGGTGTACGGCCCGGACGTGTCGTACAGCGTCACGTCCTTGCCGTTGGTGAGGTGCACCTGACGGACCGGCACCCGGAGGTCGGGGCGCGAACCCTCGACGTACCCCTTGTGCCAGCCGATGGACTTCCCGGCCTCGTTCTGGTTCGAGGCAGGCGTGCGTGCGTCCTGAATGGTCATGAGACCTACTCCCTACGCCGGCATTACCCGGTAACAGGTTCAGCGGTCGGCGCAGCCGTTTCCGTACCGTTCGTACGGATTTCAGCGCCCTCTCAGCCCGGTGCTCCGAGCTCCCGCGTGTGCAAAGGTGTCACCACGCTAGCGTCATATCGAGCGCGCTGAACAGAGGGACCCCCCTGTTCTTGCGATGATCTGGCGGTGACGTCAACACAGCACCCACCCGAAGACGCCCACGGACACCCGCACGGCCAGGCCCATGGGCACTCCCACAGCCATGGCCCGGCGGCGCCTGTCTCGAAGCACCTCCGCAAGGTGATCGCCGCTGTGCTGATCCCGTTCTCGGTGGCCGTCGTGGTCGGCCTGGCCGTCCTGTGGCCCGGCGGCGCCCCGCCGCACCAGCGCACCGGAGTCGGATTCGACCGCCAGACCCAGCAGGCCAAGGTCGTCGGCATCCAGAAGGTCGACTGCAAGACGGTCAACGCCGGTCAGACCCCGTCCAACGGCGACACCTCGACGGCCGAGGGCCAGGAGGCCAAGCGCGCCCAGCAGGGCCAGTGCGCGAAGGCCACCATCGAGCTCACGAGCGGCAAGGAGAAGGGGCGCACGTTCACCGAGATCGTCCAGCCCGACGCCCCGCGCCAACTCCACAAGGGAGAGGGCGTGATCGTCGCCTACGCCCCCGACGCGCCCCACGATCTCCAGTACTCGGTGACCGATGTGAACCGCCGGTTCCCGATGGCGCTGCTCGCGGGGATCTTCGCCCTCGCGGTCGTGGTCGTGGGCCGGCTGCGCGGGGTGATGGCGCTGGTCGCGCTGGTCGTCTCGTTCGCGGTGCTGACGCTGTTCATCCTCCCGGCGATCCTGCAGGGCTCGAATCCGCTGCTCGTGGCGGTGGTCGGGGCGAGCGCCATCATGCTGATCGCGCTCTATATGTGCCATGGCCTCTCGGCTCGTACGTCGGTCGCCGTGCTCGGCACGCTGGTCTCGCTCGTCCTGATCGGACTGCTCGGCTCGATCTTCATCGGCTGGGCCTCGCTGACCGGCAACACCGACGACAACACCGGGCTGATCCACGGCCTCTACCCGAACATCGACATGTCCGGTCTGCTCCTCGCCGGGGTGATCATCGGTTCGCTCGGTGTGCTCGACGACGTGACGGTCACCCAGACCTCGGCGGTGTGGGAGCTGCACGACGCGAACCCGACGATGGGGCCGCGCGGCCTGTACCGGGCGGGCATCCGGATCGGCCGCGACCACATCGCGTCCGTGGTCAACACCCTGGTCCTGGCGTACGCGGGCGCGGCGCTGCCGCTGCTGCTGCTCTTCTCGATCGCGCAGAGCAGTGTGGGGACGGTAGCCAACAGCGAGCTCGTCGCGGAGGAGATCGTCCGCACGCTCGTGGGCTCGATCGGTCTGGTGGCCTCGGTCCCGGTGACCACGCTGCTGGCGGCCCTGGTCGTCTCGGCGGACCGCCCGGCGGCCTCGGCCGGCGGCCCGATGCGCGGCGGGCGCGGGCGCCGCCGCAAGAAGTAGCGCAGGAGGCGGGCGCTCAGCCCGCGTTCTGCTCCTCGGCCAGGATCCGGCCCAGCGCCTCGTCCAGGTTCCCGTCGAAGTCGCCGAGCGCGCGCTCCTGTCCGAGCGGTACGAGCTTGTCGGTGCGGTCGAGGAACGCCACGAGCGAGGCCGCACCGGCCCGGAACAGCGCCCGCTCGCCGCCGACCTGGAGCCGGATGTGGACGTCGGAGAGCTCTTCGGGGCGGGTCGGCGCGATGTGCACATCCCCGTCGCCGCTCGGCGCGTTGATGCCGTCCAGCAGCAACTCCCGCCCGAACGCCCAGCTCACGGGCGCGTCGCCGGGCAGATGGAACGTCATCCGGATCGCGTACGGATCGACGGCGCGGTAGGTCAGCTCCACCGGGATCCTGAACGAGAGCTCCTCGGAGACGAGGAACTTCATCATGACCTCTGCCTCGACCGACCCACGCATCATGTACCCCGCTGTATCCGGATCTGGCCAGGAATGATCCCCCCTGGCCCTCTTGACGCAATCGTGCTGTAAGCGCTAGCAGATCACAAGGAGTGAGATTTCAGATACTGATAGAGAACGCGAGGGAGCCGAGCAGTCTCCCCACTTCGCCGCGCAGCTGCTCGATCGCAGGAAGCAGGCGTTCTTGCTGGTCAAGGGGGAGAGAGATGGCCATGGTGGCGGCCCCGGAACCGGCCGTGACGGGGATCGCCGCGCACACCGTGCCCAGCGCGTACTCCTGCCGTTCGACCACCGGACGCATACGCTCCGTAGCCGCCAGACGGTCAAGGAGGGCGCGGCGGTCCCGTACGGAATACGGGGTGACCGCGCGGACCGGATGCCGGTCCAGATGGTCCTCGCGGGACTTCTCGTCGAGCTGGCTCAGCAGACACTGCCCGATCGCGTGCGCGTGGCCCGTCTCGCGGAAGTCGGCCCACTCCTCGACGGCGGGCGCCGACGGCGTGTCGGCCACCGCGACGAGCTCGATCTCGCCCTCGCGGTAGACGGCGAAATAGACGGGGACGCCGATGGCGTCGCGCCACTGCGCGAGCGACTGAATGATCTTGCTGCGACGATTCTGCAGAGCTCCGCCGTGCGCCAGCCGCTCGGCCGCCTCGCCGAAGACGAACACCCCGTTCTCCCGGCGCAGATAGCCCTCATGGGTGAGCGTGCGCAGCAGGTGGTACGCGGTGGGCAGCGGCAGCCCCGCCTCGCGCGCCAGCTGTTTGGCGGGAGCGCCGTCCATATGGGCGCCCACGGCCTCCAGCAGGCGCAACGCCCGCTGGACCGAGCCGATCAGGGTAGGGACAGCGGCGTTCGCAGCCGTGGCCACGGGTCACCCCCAGGCGTGCTGACGGGCGAGAGGCCCGCCCGAGGCAGCAGAGGTTTTTCACCTTAACGGCCGCCTCCGGCGCCACGGGGGTCCGGACGGATCCGTTCCCTCAGCCGGGCTAATCCCTGTGCTTGTTGTACGAGCGCGGCGCCCGATGGACCCGGGCCCGTACGCACTCGGCCCGCTGTCTACCAGTCGCCGCGCGAGGACGAGGAGGACATGAACCTCCGTACGACGTAGATCAGACCGCCGACCAGGGCCACGAAGATCAGCGCCTTGAAGAGCAGCCCGAACAGGAAGCCGACCACGCTGGCGATCAGACCGCCGAACACCGCGAGGGCGATGACGGGCACGGCGACCCACTTCACCCACCAGGGCATCCCCGCGAATATCTCCCGTGTGGCCATCGTCCTTACCTCTTTCGCTCTCTGAAGCTCCTGGAGTCTTGGGCTGCTGCCTTCGACACATCCGATGCTAGGGGCGAGGGGGTACCGAACGGGGGCCTCGCAGCCCTTGGACTCCCCTGACCGGACCCCTAGGGAAAACCGGGGTCGACCCTCAGCTCTCAGGGGGAGAGAAGACGACGAGAACCCTCAGGTCCTCGACCACATGGTGGAAACGGTGGGCCACTCCGGCCGGTACGTAGACGACGCTGCCGCGCGCCACCTGCGTGGTCTCCAGGCCCACGGTGATCGACGCGCGGCCGCTCACCACGAAGTAGATCTCGTCCTGGGCATGCGGCTTCTGCGGGTCGTGGTCCCCCGCGTCCAGGGCGTACAGCCCCGCCGACATGTTCCGCTCGCGCAGAAACTGCAGATACGCGCCGTCGTTGGCGGCGCGCTCCGCCTCCAGTTCGTCAAGCCGGAATTCCCTCATCGCCGTCCGCCCCTGCCTGGTACCGATCACGTCTGCCACGATCAGACACATGAAGAATTTCGTAGTCAAGACGATCGCCAACGCGGCGGCCCTGGCCGTCGCCATCTGGCTGGTTAAGGACATCACCCTGACCGGCGACAACACGGGCAAGAAGGCCCTGACGCTGGTCCTGGTCGCGCTGGTCTTCGGCGTGGTGAACTTCGTCGTCAAGCCCGTCGTGAAGTTCCTGTCGTTCCCGCTGTTCATCCTCACGCTCGGCCTGATCACCTTCGTGATCAACGCCCTGATGCTGCTTCTCACCTCGTGGCTGGCCGGAAAGCTCAACCTGAACTTCCACGTCCACGGGTTCTGGACGGCCGTCCTCGGTGGCCTGATCATCTCGATCGTGTCGTGGGCCATGCACATGGTCCTGCCCGACGACGAGGACTGATCCGTGAGCGCGGGTGTGAATCCCCCGGACGCGCCGGGCGACGGCACCAGAGCGGTGCGGGCCGGTCTTCCCGATCCGGTGGCGTACGAACCCTCGCTGCCCGGGCCGGTGTTCGCCGCCCACTTCCACCTCCCGGGCGAGGCGGTGGGCCCCTACACCTACGGCCGCGACACCAACCCGACCTGGACCCGTCTGGAGCGGGCCCTCGCCGAGCTGGAGTCGCCGGACGAGCCCGCCGAGGCGATCGTCTTCGCCTCCGGCATGGCGGCCGTCTCGGCGGTACTGCTCTCCCACGCGCGCGTGGGCGACGCCGTGGTGCTGCCGGACGACGGCTATCAGGCGCTGCCGCTGGTGCGCGAGCAGCTGGCGGCGTACGGCGTCGAGGTGCGCACCGCGCCGACCGCCGGCGACGCCCAGCTGGACGTCCTGGAGGGCGCCGCACTCCTGTGGATCGAGACGCCGTCCAACCCTGGCCTGGACGTCTGCGACATCCGCCGGCTCGCCCGGGCCGCGCACGAGACGGGCGCGCTGGTCGCGGTCGACAACACCCTGGCCACCCCGCTCGGCCAGCGCCCGCTGGAACTGGGCGCGGACTTCGCGGTGGCCAGCGGCACCAAGGGCCTGACCGGCCACGGCGATCTGCTGCTCGGCTATGTGGTGTGCCGCGATCCCGAGCTCGCCGCGCGCGTACGGAAATGGCGCAAGGTCGTCGGCGCGATCCCCGGGCCGATGGAGGCCTGGCTGGCCCATCGCTCGCTGGCCACCCTCCAGTTGCGCGCCGACCGCCAGTCGGCGAACGCGCTGGCCGTCGCCCAGGCGCTGTCCGATCGGGCCGAGGTCTCGGGGGTGCGCCATCCCGGGCTGCCGTCCGACCCCTCGCACCGCCGGGCCGCCGCGCAGATGCGCCGCTTCGGCTGCGTCGTCTCCTTCGACCTGCCCGATCGCGCGCACGCGGAGCGGTTCCTCGCGGCACTGCGGCTGGTGGACGACGCCACGAGCTTCGGCGGGGTGCGCTCCACGGCCGAGCGGCGCGGTCGCTGGGGCGGTGACAAGGTCGCGGAGGGCTTCATCCGCTTCTCCGCCGGAGCCGAGGACACCGCCGACCTGGTCGCGGACGTACGCCGTGCGCTGGACGAAGCGGCTGTCTCGTAGTGGGCTGCGCGCCGCAGCGGCGGCGGACGGTCCGAGCCTCCCCCCTCCTGGCTCGGACCGCCCCGGTTCCACGCGCGAAGAACCGCGCCACCAAGGCTAGTTGACTCTGTGTCAGTGTCCAATCACGGTAGCGACAGAGACCTATCGACATATTTATAGTTGTGTCCGGCCGGAGACGGTGTGAGGCAGTTCGGGACGGGAGGGCGCCCATGGACCTCGCCCTGCTGCGTACGTTCGTGACGGTGCACCGGGCAGGTTCCTTCACCCGGGCCGCCGCTCTGCTCGGCCTCTCGCAGCCCGCTGTGACCAGCCAGATCCGCACGCTGGAGCGGCAGTTGGGCCGCCCGCTCTTCCTGCGCCAGGCCCGGGGCGTGACCCCCACGACCATCGGCGACGAGCTGGCGCAGCGGGCCGCCCCGCATCTGGACGCGCTGGTCGAGATCGCCGAGTCGGGGGTGTACGAGGACTCGGGGATACGCACCCTGCACCTCGCGGGGCCGCCCGAGTTCACCTCGCTGCGTGCACTGCCCGCGCTGACCGCACTCGTCCCGCAGGGTCTGGCCCTGCGCGCCTCCTTCGGGAACGCCGAGGAGACCCTGGAGGGCCTGGCCGCGGGCCACCACGACCTCGCCATCGCCACCGCCCGCCCGCGCGGCCGGCTGCTCAGCTCGACCCCGTTGTGCGACGAGGAGCATGTGCTGGTCGCGGGTGTGCGCTGGGCCGGACGGCTCGCGCCGGGTGCGCTGCGGCGCGGGGGCCCCGGCGTACTGGAGCACATCCCGGTGGTGGAGGTGCACGAGTCGCTGCCGCTGGTGTCGCGCTACTGGGCCGCCGTCTTCGACACCAAACCGACCACCGCGGGCACGGTCGTCGCACCCGACCTGCGGGCGGTCCTGGAGACGGTGATCGCGGGCGCGGGGCTGGCCGTACTGCCGCGCTATCTGTGCGAGGGGGCACTGGAGCGGGGCGAGCTCGTGGCGCTGCTCGACCCGCCGGTGCCACCGCTGCGGACGTACTTCCTGGCGGTGCGGGCGGGCACACTGGCCCGGCCGCACATCGCCCGGGCGCAGGAGTGGCTGCTGCGCGCCGCGGTCGACTGGAGCTGAGCGACGTACTGACCGGAGCCGAGCAAGTTTCGCGGCCGTCGTCACGGGCCACATTCCTCCCATGACCGTCCGACCCGTGGTCAAGCGCACCGCACGAGCCGTCCTCCTGGACGGCGACGACCTGATCCTGATCAAGCGCACCAAGCCCGGCATGGATCCGTACTGGCTCACCCCCGGTGGCGGCGTCGAGCCGGAGGACTCCACCGTCGTCGAGGCCCTGCACCGCGAGGTGCACGAGGAGCTCGGCGCGAAGATCACCGATGTGGTGCCCTGTTTCGTCGACACCGTCGAGCACATCGGCGCCGACGGCGGGGCCACCGGGGTGAAGGTGCAGCACTTCTTCGTCTGCCGGCTCGACTCCATGGACACATCCCTGCGGCACGGCCCCGAAGTGGAGGAGCCGTGCGGCGAGTACGAGATCGTACGGATCCCGTTCACCCGCGTCGGGATCGCCTCTGTCCACCTCGTACCGCTGTCGCTGCGGCACTACCTCGACGGCAACATCGAGGGCGTGCGCGCGATGCACGCGCCCGACCTGGGCTGATCCGGGGGCGCGCGGCCTCAGTCGTTGGCCGCGACGAGCTCCTCGACCGAGTCGTGCCGGATGCGGTCCGACGGGATGCCGATGTCCCGCAGAGTCGTCACCCCGCTGCGGATCAGGCCGGGCGGCCCCGACACGAAGGCGTCGTAGGAGTTCCACGGCCCGTACTCGCGCACCGCGTCGGGCAGCCGTCCGGTCAGTCCCCGGCTGGGGCTGTCGGAGATGACCGGCCGCACCGACAGCCAGGAGTGCGCCTGCTGGAGCCGCAGCAGGGTGTCGATGTCGTACAGATCGTGGTTGCTGCGGGCGCCGTAGAAGACCTCGACCGGCCTGCGCTCTCCGTACCGGGCGACGTCCTCGACCAGCGCCTTGATGGGCGCTATGCCGGTGCCGCCGCCCAGGCAGAGCATGCCGTTGTCGGTGCTGTGGTCGACGACCATCGACCCGGCGGGCGGCCCCAGGCGCAGCGTGTCGCCGGGCCGGGCGCGGTGGACCAGGGCGCCGGAGACCCAGCCGGCCGGGACCGCCTTGACGTGCAGCGACAGCAGCCCGTCGGAGCGGGGCGCGGAGGCCAGTGAGTAGTGCCGCCAGATGCGCGGCCACCAGGGCGTCTCCAGCGTCGTGTACTGGCCCGCCAGAAAGGCGTACGGCTGGTCCGGGCGGAGCGTGACCACCGCGACGTCCGGGGTCCGCAGATCGTGCGAGACGACCTCCGCGTACCACCACGCGGGCGCGCGCCGCTCGTCCTCGTCGGCCGCGTCGATCATGATCTGGGACATCGTGGTGTACGCGCGGATCCAGGCCTGCTGGGTCGCGTCGTCCCAGGTCTTCTCGGCGTACCGGATCAGCGCGCCGATCAGCGCCTCGCCGACGGCCGGGTAATGCTCGGGCCGGGTCCCGTACTTGCGGTGGCCCCGGCCCAGTTGTCTCAGATATTCGGTGAGTGTGGCGGTGTTCTCCAGATGCTCGGCGGCCGTGAGCAGCGCCTTGAGCAACCGGTCGCGCTGGGCGTCCATGGCTGCGGGGAAAAGCGTGCGCAGCTCCGGGTCGCCTATGAACAGCAGAGCGTAGAAGTACGACGTGACCTTGTCCGCTAACGGTGCGATCTCCGCGAGTGTGCGGCGTATCAGCACAGCGTCGGTCGACGTGGTGGTCGGAGCGTTCATTCCTTGTCTCGCCTCGAACCTCTGGCCGTAGGAACCGACGTCCGGGAGTCCCGTCCCTCCCGTAACGGGAGCATGTCAGGTGGACGGGCCGGGCGGGGACAAATAGCAGGAATCCCGGGTATCCGAACCCGCTTTCCCGTTAGGCTCGTTTGACTTGTGCGAGCGCGTAGGCCTCTCGGAGGTCGCCGCCCGTGTACGTGTGGGTGGCGAGCCCGGCGAGATGGTGGTCCGCGTTCACGGCGACGGACACCGGCACCGAGGCGAAGAGTTCCACGTCCGACATGGAGTCCCCGTACGCGATGCAGTCCGCACGGCCGACGCCGAACTCGGTGCGCAGCCGCTCCGCGACGCCCACTTTCGCGGACGCGTTGAGGATCCCGGCCGGGTCCACGGGCCGGGTGAAGGGCACCTCGGGGAAGACGGATCCGTGTGCCGCATGGGCTCCCCACTCCAGCAACCGCTCCACGAAGAACGACGGCGAGAGCGAGATGACGGCGCAGTAGTCGCCGCGCTCCCGGATGTCCCGCCACACGTCCTGGATCCCGACGAGCCAGGGCGCCGACACGAAGGCCGCCGCCACATGGGCTTGGGTAAGCCCGGACCACAGGCCGTGCACGCGCACCGCGTACTCGGGCGGGCCGATCCTGCCCCCGGCCAGGTCCCGCTCCAGCTCGCCGATCTCGTCCAGCAGCCCCAGCTGCCGGGATATCTCGACGGGCGCGGCGGACCCCTTGATGAGGGTGCCGTCGAGGTCGAAGAGATGAAGTCTCGCCATGTACGCCGAGGCTAGTACCCATGGTTACGGCCCACCGCCGGGCACCCCGGCCGGTGCCCGGAGACGTACATCCGCTCCATGTTTCACGTGAAACAACGCTCTCGGTCCCTGTTTCACGTGAAACATCCGCACCGCGGCCTGACAGAGCGTGGCCGAAAGCAACGTCCCGTATACGCAAAACGGTGGACGCGGTAAGGGTTTATCGGACAGCCTGATCTCCATGCCCTCACCGCTCGCCGAGCTTCCGATCCGCCGTCTGACCATTGACGACCTCGTTTCCTGCGCCGACCTCTCCGAGAACCGCGGCTGGCCGCGCGAAGAGCACAAGTGGGGCCTGCTCCTCACCGCGGGAACCGGTTACGGAATCGACGACCCGGAAGGCAAGGGGCTGGTCACCGTCTGCGTGGTCACGTCCTACACGCCGGATCTGGCCGCGATCGGCATGGTCCTGGTGGCCGAGAAGTTCGCCCGGCAGGGCGTGGGGCGACGGCTGATGCAGCACGTCCTGGCGGAGCTCGGGGACCAGCCCGTCACCCTGCATGCCACGCCGTTCGGGCAGCCGCTCTATGAACAGCTGGGCTTCGAGGTCACCGGCCGCGTGGAGATGGTCCGCGGCCACTTCCGCCCGTCGGGTCCGGCCCCCACCGTGGCCACCCGCCCCGCGACCGCCGAGGACCTGAGCGCCATGCTGCGGCTGGACGCCGAGGTCTTCGGCCGCGACCGTACCCATGTGCTCACCCGGCTGCCCGCCTTCGCCGACCAGCTGCGGGTCGCCGAGGACTCGGGGGGCCTCATCGGTTACGCGGCGGCCTGGCCGAACATGGAGACGCATGTCGTGGGCCCTCTGGTCGCCCGGGACACGGAGACCGCGAAGGCCCTGGTCGCCTCGCTCGCGGCGGGCACGGACCGCCCGCTGCGCACCGACATCGACGTACGTCACGAGGAGCTGCTCGACTGGTTGAAGGCGAACGGCCTGGAGCCGCTCGCCTTCAACGCGGTGATGACGCGCAACATCCCGGGCCTGCCCGGCGACTGGACCCGCCGCTTCGCTCCCCTGACGGTCGCGGCGGGCTGATCGGACGCCTTCACGGAGGCCGCCGTGTCGATACGAAGGCCGGTGGTCAGCTACGGGCCGGTGCTCAGCCGAGTTGGCGCACGGCCTCCGTGGCGAAGCCGTGGTCCTGCTCGGGAGCTCCACCGCCCACGCCGATGGCCCCGATGAGCCGGCCGCCACGGTGGACGGGGACGCCGCCCGCGATGAAGAGCAGCGGCCGGTCGAGCGCGGTCGGCAGGGTGTGGAACAGCCCGCCCGGCTGCACCGCGTCGACGAGGTCGGCGGTCGCGGCGTTGAGCTGGAGCGCGGTGTACGCCTTGCGGGTGCTGGTCTCGCCCGCGATCAGCACGGCACGGTCGTCACGGCGGAAGGCGAGCAGATGACCGCCCGCGTCGAGGACGGTGACGGCGACCGTGACTCCGGCGTCCTCGGCGGCGACACGGGCCGCCTCGACGAGCGCTTCGGCGTCCTGGGTGGTGAGCGGGGCGACGGCGGTGGGGGTGGCGGTCATGAGGGGTAACTCCTTGATGCGGTGGTGCGGTTGAGGCGGTGGTCCGGGTCGGACTGCCAGGTGGTGTCGGCCCTCGCGGGTGGTCAGCGGCGACCGGCGGGGACAGGAGCCGGTTCAGGAGCGGCGGCGCTCGCGACGATCCGGCTGCCCTCCTTCGCCGTACGCAGGTCCGTACGCCGTTCCAGGCTGCTGGAGACGACCGCGAGGACGACCGCCGAGGCGGCGAGCGCGGCGCCGACCCAGTTCGGGGCGGTGTAGCCGAGACCGGCCGAGATCACGAGTCCGCCCAGCCAGGCGGAGAGCGCGTTGCCGAGGTTGAAGGCGCCGATGTTCATGGCGGAGGCGAGGGTGGGGGCACCCGCGGCCTGGTCGAGGACCCGCTTCTGCAGCGGCGGCACAGTGGCGAAGCCGAGAGCGCCGATCAGGAAGACGGTGACGGCGGAGGCCGTCTTGTCGTGCGCGGTGAGAGTGAACAGCGCGAGTACGACGGCGAGTCCGCTGAGCGAGACATAGAGCATCGGCATCAGGGCCCGGTCCGCGAACCGGCCGCCGATCAGGTTGCCGGTGACCATGCCCAGTCCGAACAGGACGAGGAGCCAGGTGACGGAGGTGTCGGCGTAGCCGGTGACGTGGGTCATCATCGGCGTCACGTAGGTGATGGCGGCGAAGACCCCGCCGAAGCCGAGCACGGTCATCGCCATCGCGAGCAGCACCTGCACATTGCGGAACGCGGCGATCTCATGGCGCAGCCGGACGCCTTCGGCCTTCGGCATGTCCGGGACGAGCTTGGCGACGCCGAGCAGCCCGAACACCCCCAGCGCGGCCACGATGAAGAACGTCGTACGCCAGCCGATCTGCTGGCCGACGAGGGTACCCAGGGGAACGCCGATCACATTGGCGACGGTCAGACCCGTGAACATCATCGCGATGGCTCCGGCCTTCTTCTCCGGGGCGACGAGGTCGGCCGCGACGACCGAGCCGATGCCGAAGAACGCGCCGTGGGCGAGGGAGGCGACGATCCGTCCGGCCAGCATCAGCCCGAAGACGGGAGCGACGGCGGAGAGCACATTGCCGACGATGAAGAAACCCATCAGCAGCATCAGCATGCGCTTGCGGGAGATCCTGGTGCCCAGGACGGTCATCAGCGGGGCGCCGAGCACCACGCCCAGCGCGTATCCGGTGACCAGGTAGCCCGCGGTGGGGATGGTGACATCGAAGGTGTCGGCAACCTCGGGGAGCAACCCCATGATCACGAATTCGGTGGTGCCGATCCCGAACGCCCCGATGGCGAGGGCTAGGAGCGCGAGTGGCATGGACTCACCTTTCCAGGAGATTGCACGAGCGCCTTACGAGCGTTCACAATAATTGCAGACGCGGGTTAATGGCAAGCGCGGGCTATTGCGCTCGTGGCCTATCCTGGTCTCAAGCCGCTCCGGACGGAGGACAGACGCATGACAGCGACGGACCCCGCGCTCACCGCCCTCTCCCAGGGCTGGTGCGCCCTCTCCCTTCTGCACGGGAGGATCGAGGCGCATATCGAGCGGGCCCTGCAGTCCGGGCACGGACTGAGCGTGCGCGAGTACTCGCTCCTCGACGTCCTCAGCCGCCAGCACAGCGGCCCGGGCGGCCATCTGCAGATGAAGCAGGTCGCGGACGGGGTCGTACTGAGCCAGTCCGCCACCACCCGCCTGGTCACCCGCCTGGAGGACCGCGGCCTGCTCACGCGGTACCTCTGCGACACCGACCGGCGCGGCATCTACACCGATGTCACCGAGTCCGGTCAGGAACTGCTCGCCGCGGCCCGGCCCACCAACGACAGCGCGTTGCGCGAGGCGCTGGACCAGGCCGCGCGGAACCCGGAGCTGGCCCCGCTGGTCCGAGCCGTCGAGGAACTCCGCGTCCCGGCGTAGTCTCCGGATCATGAGCGATCTTGAGATACGGCCGGCGCAGCAGCAGGACATCCCAGCGATCGTGGCGATGCTCGCGGACGACCCACTCGGAGCCCGGCGCGAGTCGCCGGACGACCTCACCCCGTATCTCTCCGCCTTCGAGCGGCTCGCCGACGACCCCAACCAGCACGTGGTCGTCGCCGTCCGGGGCGAACGGGTCGTCGGCACGCTCCAGTTGACGGTCGTCCCGGGCCTGTCCCGGCGAGGCGCCACCCGCTCGATCATCGAGGGCGTACGGATCTACGCCGACGAGCGCGGCAGCGGCCTCGGCACCCGGCTCATCGAGTGGGCCGTCGATGAATCCGGGCGCCAGGGCTGCCAGTTGGTCCAGCTGACCTCGGACGCCACTCGGACCGATGCCCATCGCTTCTATGAGCGGCTGGGGTTCGAGGCGTCCCATCTGGGCTTCAAGAAAGCCCTCTGAGCGCTCCGTTGCACGCCGAGCACTGCGCGACGAACGATGTTTCACGTGGCGGCGGGGCCATGTTTCACGTGAAACATCACACCCCGCGCCAGCCCTCCGGGTCCACGCCTCCCGGTACGGCATCCCCCGGCCCGTACGGCTCGCGGGTGAAGGCGAACGAGCCGAGGTCGAGATGGCTCACCGTGCCATCAGGGCGGCGCACCACTCGAAAGATCTCCCCCTGGTAATAGCCGTTGAGCCCGACCCAGGTCCCGTCGGCCAGGGCTTCGAATCGCGCCGCCCGACCGCTTCCGCGCAGCGGCTCCAGCGCCACCCCGCGGTCCTTGGTCAGGCGCAGGCCATAGGTGTAAGTGCCCCAGTACCAGGGGCCGGTGAGCTCCAACAGGGCGTAGTCGACCTCGGGCAGCGGACTCCAGGGCTCGGGGAGCTTCGGCTCGGCCTCGACGACGATCCGTACGAGATCGGCGGCGACTGCGGCAGCGGGCGTGCCCGAGGTGGCGTTGACGAGCGTGACCGCGCCGACGCCGTCCTCCACACTGATCCAGAGACTGGCGACGAACCCGGGCAGGGAGCCGGTGTGCCCGGCAAGAGTTCGGCCGCTGTCCTGCCGGGCCAGCTGCACGCCGAGCCCGTAACCGCCCTGCCAGTCCCCCGCCTCGGGCGGCGCGGAGGGCGTGCGCATCTCCCGTACGCTCGCGGCGCTCAGCACTCGGTCGTCGCCCTCGGCGAGGAAGACGGCGAAGCGGGAGAGGTCGGCCGCCGTCGACCACAGCTGGCCGGCGGGCGCCATGACGCCCAGGTCCTCGGAGGGCTCGGGGAGCAGCACATCGGCCCAGGGGTGCACGGCCCAGCCGCCCGCGTGCGGAGCCACCGGCTGCGCGCTCGTCCGGTTCAGCCCCAGGGGCTCAAGGACCTCGCTGCGCAGCGCCTCTTCCCAGGACACACCGCGTACCGCCTCCACCAGCGAACCGAGCAGCGCGTAACCAGGGTTGGAGTAATGGTGCAGCCTGCCGACCGGATGCAGCAGCGGCTTGTCTCCCAGGACGTCGGAGAGCTCCGGCCGCAGCGACGCCGGGCTCCGCTCCCACCAGGGAGCGGGCGTCTCGGCCGCCAACCCGGCGCTGTGGCCGAGGAGTTGGGCAATGGTCACCTCACCCACCCCGGTGCCGGGGAGATGCTTCTCCAGCGGGTCGTTGAGGTCGAGCAGCCCTTCGTCGCGCAGCCGCATCACCAGAACGGCCGTGAAGGTCTTGGTGATCGAGCCGATGCGGTACTGGACGTCGGCGTCGGGCCCGTGGCCCTCGACCGAAGTGCGCGAGCCCGTCCAGACGATCCGGCCGTCCCGCACCACGGCGGCGACGGCCGAAGGGGCCCTGCCCTCGGACTGGGCGACGGCGAGGCGGTGAATCAGGGCACGTTGCGTGCTGGGCAGCAGTTCATCGGGGGCCGTGGTCATGAGGGGGACGATCGGCGAGTGCGGTGATGAGGTCATGGCCCATGGTCTCTCCCCGCCCCAGGGCGGCGTCGACCGGTTTTCTCCCGACACGCATGAGGCGCGTCGGAAGCCTCAGTTGGGGCCCGATCAGGTCTGCGCCATGTCCACGAAGCGCGAGTAGTGGCCCTGGAAGGCGACCGTGATCGTCGCCGTGGGGCCGTTACGGTGCTTGCCCACGATGATGTCCGCCTCGCCCGCCCGCGGTGACTCCTTCTCGTAGGCGTCCTCGCGGTGCAGCAGGATGACCATGTCGGCGTCCTGCTCGATGGAGCCGGACTCACGCAGGTCGGACACCATGGGCTTCTTGTCCGTGCGCTGCTCGGGGCCACGGTTCAGCTGCGAGAGCGCGATGACCGGGACCTCCAGCTCCTTGGCCAGCAGCTTGAGGTTACGGGACATGTCCGAGACCTCCTGCTGACGGCTCTCGGAGCGCTTGGAACCACCGGACTGCATCAGCTGCAGATAGTCGATGATCACGAGCTTGATGTCGTTGCGCTGCTTGAGCCGACGGCACTTCGCGCGGATCTCCATCATCGACAGGTTCGGAGAGTCGTCGATGTAGAGCGGCGCCTGCGAGACCTCGGGCATCCGGCGCGCGAGACGGGTCCAGTCCTCGTCCGTCATGGTGCCCGAGCGCATGTGGTGCAGGGCCACGCGCGCCTCGGCCGACAGCAGACGCATCGCGATCTCGTTGCGGCCCATTTCGAGGGAGAAGATCACGCTGGGCAGGTTGTGCTTGATCGACGCAGCACGCGCGAAGTCCAGCGCCAGCGTGGACTTACCCATGGCGGGACGGGCCGCGATGACGATCATCTGGCCCGGGTGCAGCCCGTTGGTCAGCGAGTCGAGGTCCGTGAAGCCGGTGGGGACACCGGTCATCTCGCCGCTGCGGGAGCCGATCGCCTCGATCTCGTCGAGCGCGCCCTCCATGATGTCGCCCAGCGGCAGATAGTCCTCGCTGGTGCGCTGCTCGGTGACGGCGTAGATCTCGGCCTGGGCGGAGTTGACGATCTCGTCGACGTCGCCGTCGGCCGCGTATCCCATCTGCGTGATCTTGGTGCCCGCCTCGACGAGCCGACGGAGCACCGCCCGCTCGTGGACGATCTCCGCGTAGTACGAGGCGTTGGCCGCGGTCGGCACCGACTGGACCAGCGTGTGCAGATACGAGGCGCCGCCGACGCGGGTGATCTCGCCCCGCTTGACCAGCTCGGCCGCGACGGTGATCGGGTCGGCCGGCTCGCCCTTGGCGTACAGGTCGAGGATCGCCGTGTAGACGGTCTCGTGGGCGGGCCGGTAGAAGTCATGGCCCTTGATGATCTCGACGACGTCGGCGATGGCGTCCTTGGACAGCAGCATGCCGCCGAGGACGGACTGTTCGGCGTCGATGTCCTGCGGGGGGACGCGCTCGAAGCCAGATGAGCCGCCGCCGTCCCAGGACTCGCTCTCGCGGCCCCGGTCGTGCTGGTCGTCGCGGCCGCGGCCCCGTCCGTCGGCGCGGCGCGGGCGGGAGACGGGCAGACGGTCACCCGGACCGCTGTCGGCCCAGGGGTCGTCCAAGGGCTCGGGAATGCTCACCGGGCCACCTCCTCCCGTCCGCTCCGCGGACCTAGCCGTGCCACTCTTTGTACGGCACGACACTGACAAAACAAGAGGCCCGACTCCGCTTCCGGCGCGTCGGGCGCCGGTCCACGTTAGGCCCGTCGGCACCGTCAGCCAATCTGGTTATCCACAGGCCATGTGGACGACCGACCAGATGCTGTGGAGAACCCCGCAGAACCTGTGCACGGACCGGGGGACAGCACTGTGGACAAAGTCATAGCACCCCCGAAGTCACCACCCTGACCTGCGGTTTTTCCATCCACCGGCTGTGGGGGAGAAAAACTTTCCCGGCTGGCCCAAGATCACGACAAACGGCGCACGGCCGAGCCGCGCTCCACCCTTCAGGTAAGGACCCAAAGGCCATTGCATCTCTTACCTGTGGAAGATTAGATTGAGTCCATGACACAGGCCCCAGTGGCACCGAAGGACACTCGGCGCCGACACGACCGCGAGATCGTCTCCCTCGCCGTGCCCGCCTTCGGCGCACTCGTCGCCGAACCGCTCTTCGTCATGGCCGACAGCGCGATCGTCGGCCACCTCGGCACCCCGCAACTGGCCGGTCTCGGCATCGCGGCGGCGCTCCTCACCACCGCCGTGAGCGTCTTCGTCTTCCTCGCCTACGCCACCACCGCCGCCGTCGCACGCCGCGTCGGCGCGGGCGATCTGCCGGCCGCCATCCGCCAGGGCATGGACGGCATCTGGCTCGCCCTGCTCCTCGGCGCCGCCGTCATCGCCGTCGTCCTGCCCGCCGCGCCCTGGTTCGTCGACATCTTCGGGGCCTCGCACACGGCCGCTCCGTACGCCATCACCTATCTGCGCATCTCGGCGCTCGGTATCCCCGCCATGCTCGTCGTGCTCGCGGCCACCGGCGTCCTGCGCGGCCTCCAGGACACCAGAACCCCGCTGTATGTGGCCATCGGCGGATTCGCCATGAACGCCGCGCTCAATGTGGGGCTCGTCTACGGTGCCGGACTCGGCATCGCCGGTTCGGCGTGGGGCACCGTGATCGCCCAGTTCGCCATGGCGGCCGTCTACCTCTCGGTGGTCGTCCGGGGAGCCCGGCGCCACGGCGCCTCACTGCGCCCGGACGCGGCAGGCATACGCGCCAGCGCCCAGGCCGGAGTGCCGCTGCTCATCCGTACGCTCTCGCTGCGCGCCGTCCTGATGATCGCGACCGCCGTGGCGGCTCGGCTCGGCGACGCCGACATCGCCGCCCATCAGATCATCCTGTCCCTGTGGAGCCTGATGGCCTTCGCCCTCGACGCGATCGCCATAGCCGGGCAGGCCATCATCGGCCGCTATCTCGGGGCGGAGGACACCGAGGGCGCACGGCAGGCGTGCCGCCGCATGGTGGAGTGGGGCATCGCCGCTGGTGTGGGGCTCGGCGTGCTGATCGCCGTCACTCGGCCCCTGTTCATGCCGCTGTTCACCAGCGACCACACCGTCCAGGACGCGCTGGTGCCCGCCCTCCTGGTGGTGGCCCTCTCCCAGCCGCTCTCGGGTGTCGTCTTCGTGCTCGACGGCGTCCTGATGGGCGCGGGCGACGGCCCGTATCTCGCCCGGGCCATGCTGCTGACGCTCGCCGTCTTCGCCCCGGTGGCGCTGCTGGTCCCGACGCTCGGCGGTGGTCTCACCGCCCTGTGGTGGGCGATGACCCTCATGATGGCCGTCCGGATGCTCACCCTGTGGCTCCGCGCCCGCTCGGGCCGCTGGCTGGTGACGGGCGCGACGCGCTGAGCCGCGTACGGACGAGGATGGCCTGGAGGCACCCGCACGGCCGTCGATGTTTCACGTGAAACATCGGCCGTCGTACCGACAGCAAGAAGGGCCGCACCCCAGGGGGTGCGGCCCTTCTCATGCTCTACCGAGCGCAACGCTTAGGCGGAGACGACCTCGACGCCGACCTTCGCGGAGACCTCGGCGTGCAGACGCACGGACACCTGGTGCGCGCCCAGGGTCTTGATCGGCGAGCCGAGCTCGACGCGACGCTTGTCCACGTCCGGGCCACCGGCAGCCTTGATCGCCGCAGCGACGTCGGCCTGGGTGACGGAGCCGAAGAGACGGCCGGCGTCGCCGGAGCGAACAGCCAGACGGACCTTCGTGCCTTCGAGGCGGGCCTTGATCTCGTTGGCCTGCTCGATGGTGGCGATCTCGTGGATCTTGCGAGCACGACGGATCTGCTCGACGTCCTTCTCGCCGCCCTTGGTCCAGCGGATCGCGAAACCACGCGGGACCAGGAAGTTGCGAGCGTAGCCGTCCTTGACGTCCACGACGTCGCCAGCGGCACCGAGGCCAGAGACCTCGTGGGTGAGGATGATCTTCATTTTTCGGTCACCCTTCCCTTATCGCGCGGTGGACGTGTAGGGCAGCAGCGCCATCTCACGGCTGTTCTTCACGGCCGTGGCGACGTCACGCTGGTGCTGCGTGCAGTTGCCGGTAACGCGGCGGGCACGGATCTTGCCACGGTCGGAAATGAACTTCCGCAGCATGTTCGTGTCCTTGTAGTCCACGTAAGCGGTCTTGTCCTTGCAGAAAGCGCAGACCTTCTTCTTAGGCTTGCGCACAGGCGGCTTCGCCATGGTGTTTCTCCTGTGTGATCAAGAAGTGGGAGTACGGGCTGCCCTAGAAGGGCGGCTCGTCCGAGTAGCCGCCGCCGGAGCCGCCGGAGCTTCCGCCCCAGCCGCCACCGCCGCCACCCTGCTGCTGGCCGCCGCCGGCCGGCGCGCTGGAGGCCCAGGGGTCGTCGGCGGGAGCGCCGCCACCCTGGGAGCCACCACTGGGAGCTCCGCCCCAGTTGCCGCCGCCCTGCTGCTGACCGCCACCGCCGAACCCGCCCTGGCCGCCTCGACCGGTGGTCTTGGTGACCTTGGCCGTGGCGTTCTTGAGGCTGGGGCCGACTTCCTCGACGTCCAGCTCGAAGACCGTGCGCTTGACGCCCTCGCGGTCCTCGTAGGACCGCTGCCTCAGCCGGCCCTGCACGACGACGCGCATGCCTCGCTGAAGCGACTCGGCGACGTTCTCCGCCGCCTGACGCCAGACCGAGCAGGTCAGGAACAGGCTCTCGCCGTCCTTCCACTCATTGGTCTGACGGTCGAAGGTGCGGGGAGTCGACGCGACACGGAACTTCGCGACGGCCGCACCGGACGGGGTGAAGCGCAGCTCGGGGTCGTCGACGAGATTGCCGACGACCGTGATGACGGTCTCGCCTGCCATGGGTGAACCTCTCGGCGGGGATTGCTGCTGGCTGCTGTGTTGCTACTCGGAACCCGATGACTTCTGAGCGGAAGCTCAGTGGGTCTCGGGACGGAGGACCTTGGTCCGGAGGACCGACTCGTTCAGGTTCATCTGACGGTCGAGCTCCTTGACGACCGCAGGCTCGGCCTGGAGGTCGATGACCGTGTAGATGCCCTCGGGCTTCTTCTTGATCTCGTAGGAGAGACGACGACGGCCCCAGGTGTCGACCTTCTCGACCTTTCCGTTGCCCTCACGGACGACAGAAAGGAAGTTCTCGATCAGGGGAGAGACAGCGCGCTCCTCCAGATCGGGGTCGAGGATGACCATCACCTCGTAGTGACGCATGTGGAACCCACCTCCTTTGGACTCAGCGGCCACGGTCGTTCCGTGGCAGGAGGGTCGTGATGCGTACGCAACGGTATCCGCGACCACTGACAATCCCGCTCCGAAGAGGGGGACCGCGTACTGGCCAGGGCAGACACCGGTGCAGACCGTACAGAGTACCCGCACATCCGCTTCCGGTTGAAATCCGGCGGTCAGGGGGCAGAATCTGTACACATCGGGTGTGCGCGGCGCTACCCTTCGCCGCGTTCCGCTTCCGCCAGGAGGTGCCCCATGGCACAGGCAATGCGATCGAACTCGTCCGTCGTCTCCCTCTTCGCCACCGACGGCAAGGCCCATCCCCTTCAGGACGCCTTCATGGCGGTGACCGTGCTGCTCGGCGCAGTGGCGTTCACCACGGCCTTCTTCCACAACCTGCATCTGATCAGTTCGTGGGCGGGCCTCGTCGGCATCCTCACCGGTGCGTACGGACAGTTCATCTCGGCGACGACCCGGGAGCGTTTCCTGCTGATCCTCGGCCTCGGCGCCTCCGCCGTGGGCTTCTTCCTGGGCATGGCGCACGGCGGCCTGTTCGGCGGTGTGATCGGCGGCTGAGAGCTCCTCGCACCCCCAGGGCCCGTACGGCCAGTCGGGGCGCTCCCCGGGCGCAGTAGGCTTCGGCGCGAGAGCCGGAGCCCCTGTACCCATGGGGACACACCTGCCGAGGAGCGCCCCGCATGAGCCTGACCCTGAGGACCATCAGCCGTGAGCAGCATCTGGCTTACATCCAGAGCCTGCCCGCGGCTAGCCACTGCCAGGTCCCGGCGTGGGCCGATGTGAAGACGGAGTGGCGCTCGGAGAACCTGGGTTGGTTCGATGCGAACGGCCAGATGGTCGGCGCCGGGCTGGTGCTCTACCGGCAGCTCCCGAAGATCAAGCGGTACCTCGCGTACCTGCCCGAGGGCCCGGTCATCAACTGGTACGCCCCCAACCTCGACGACTGGCTCCAGCCGATGCTGGCGCACCTGAAGCACCAGGGCGCCTTCTCGGTGAAGATGGGCCCGCCGGTCGTCATCCGCCGCTGGGACTCGACCGCCATCAAGTCGGGCATCCAGGACCCGGACGTCAAGCGCCTGCGGGACGTCGAGGCCAGCCACATCGAGCCGCGCGCCTTCGAAGTGGCCGACCGGCTGCGGAAGATGGGCTGGCAGCAGGGCGAGGACGGCGGCGCCGGCTTCGGCGACGTGCAGCCGCGCTACGTCTTCCAGGTGCCGCTCGCCAACCGCTCGCTCGACGACGTCCTCAAGGGCTTCAACCAGCTGTGGCGCCGCAACATCAAGAAGGCCGAGAAGGCCGGCGTCGAGGTCGTCCAGGGCGGCTACCACGACCTTGAGGAGTGGCAGCGGCTGTACGAGATCACCGCCGTGCGCGACCACTTCCGGCCGCGCCCGCTCTCGTACTTCCAGCGCATGTGGACGGTCCTCAACAACGAGGACCCCAACCGTATGCGGCTCTACTTCGCGCGGCACAACGGTGTGAACCTGTCGGCGGCGACGATGCTCGTCGTCGGTGGGCACGTCTGGTACTCCTACGGCGCCTCCGACAACATCGGCCGTGAGGTCCGGCCCTCGAACGCGATGCAGTGGCGGATGCTGCGCGACGCGTACGCCATGGGCGCGACCGTCTACGACCTGCGCGGCATCTCCGACTCGCTGGATGAGACCGACCACCTCTTCGGCCTCATCCAGTTCAAGGTGGGCACCGGCGGCGAGGCCGCCGAGTACCTCGGCGAGTGGGACTTCCCGCTCAACAAGCTGCTGCACAAGGCTCTCGACATCTACATGTCGCGTCGCTGATGGTTGCGTAACCTCGTCTCTCGTACCTCCGCTGCACCGCGGCCACCAGAAAGGTTCCGGATCGTCCATGGCGCTCTCCCTGTACGTCGACACCGCTCGCTGGCGGGCGCACCAGAAGTCCGTGGTCGATCAGTTCCCGGGCATCGTCCCGGTCTGCAAGGGCAACGGGTACGGCTTCGGTCATGAGCGGCTGGCCGAGGAGGTGAGCCGGTTCGGCTCGGACGTCCTGGCCGTCGGTACCACGTACGAGGCGGCCCGCATCAAGGACTGGTTCGGCGGGGACCTGCTGGTGCTCACGCCGTTCCGCCGGGGCGAGGAGCCGGTGCCGCTGCCGGACCGCGTCATCCGCTCCGTGTCGTCCGTCGACGGGGTGCACGCCCTGGTCGGCGCGCGCGTGGTCATCGAGTGCATGAGCTCGATGAAGCGCCACGGCATCAAGGAGGAGGAGCTCGGCATGCTCCACTCCGCCATCGAGGACGTGCGCCTGGAGGGCTTCGCCCTGCACCTCCCGCTCGACCGTACCGACGGCTCGGACGCGGTCGAGGAGGTCATCGCCTGGATGGACCGGCTGCGCGCGGCCCGGCTGCCGCTGCACACCATGTTCGTCAGCCATCTGCGGGCCGAGGAACAGGCGAGGCTCCAGCAGCAGTTCCCGCAGACGCGTTTCCGCGCCCGCATCGGTACGCGGCTGTGGCTGGGCGACCACAAGGCGACCGAGTACCGGGGCGCCGTCCTGGACGTCACCCGGGTCGCGAAGGGGGATCGTTTCGGCTACCGCCAGCAGAAGGCCGCCTCCGACGGCTGGCTGGTCGTGGTCGCGGGCGGCACCTCCCACGGCGTGGGCCTGGAGGCCCCGAAGGCGGTGCACGGTGTGATGCCGCGCGCCAAGGGCGTCGCCAGGGCCGGCCTCGCGACGGTCAACCGCAATCTGTCGCCGTTCGTCTGGGACGGCAAGCAGCGCTGGTTCGCCGAGCCGCCGCACATGCAGGTGTCGATCCTGTTCGTCCCCTCCGACTCCCAGGAGCCGAGGGTGGGCGACGAGCTGGTGGCCCATCTGCGGCACACCACCACGCAGTTCGACCGCCTGGTCGACCGCTAGCCGACGCGAAGGGGCCCCTGCCGATGGCAGGGGCCCCTTTGTCGTTCCGCTACACGCCCGGCTGGCGCATGCCCCACTCCACCCGGGGGCCCTCGGTCAACTGGGCCGCGTGCCGGGGCGGATGCGCCGCCTGTCCCAGGACGAAGACGTCCGGGGCGCCGTCGAGCACCCCGCCGGACGGATCGTCCGCGCCGTCGCGCCGTACGACGTCCCGCTCCGGCATCAGGATGTCCCGCACGATCACCGCGCACAGATACAGCGTCGCCAGCAGATGGGCGGCGATGGCCAGTTGATAGCCCTCGGGCGGCAGCCCCTGGTGCTTCTCGCCGCTCATCGTGTACGCCAGGTACATCCAGATCCCGAGGAAGTAGACCACCTCACCGGCCTGCCAGATCAGGAAGTCCCGCCAGCGCGGCCGGGCCAGCGCGGCGAGCGGGATCAGCCACAGCACGTACTGCGGCGAGTAGACCTTGTTGGTCAGGATGAACGCGGCGACGACCAGGAAGGCGAGCTGCGCGAACCGCGGCCGCCGCGGCGCGGTGAGGGTGAGCGCGGCGATCCCCGCGCACAGCACGAGCATCAGCAGCGTCGCCAGGTTGTTCACCATGTCGACGTCCAGGGACTTGCCCGTACGCTGCGAGATGATCAGCCAGAAGGAGCCGAAGTCGACGGACCGCTCCTGGCTGAAGGTGTAGAACTTCTTCCACCCCTCGGGCGCGAGCAGCATCACCGGCAGGTTCACCACCAGCCAGGCCCCCGCCGCGCCGAGCACGGACGCCCCGTACTCCCGCCACTTCCCGGCCCGCCAGCACAGGAACAGCAGCGGCCCGAGCAGCAGGAAGGGATAGAGCTTGGCGGCGGTCGCCAGCCCGATGAGGATGCCGAAGGCGAGCGAGCGGCCGCGCGACCACATCAGCATCGCGGCGGCCGTCAGGGCGACGGCGAAGAGGTCCCAGTTGATCGTCGCGGTGAGCGCGAACGCGGGCGCCAGGGCGACCAGCAGGGCGTCCCAGGGGCGGCGGCGGTGGGTGCGCGCGACACAGACGGCGATGACGGCCGTGCAGGCCATCAGCATCCCCGCGTTGACCATCCAGTACATCTGCTCGCGGTGCTGCATCGACCCGCCGACGGGCCCGGTGATCCAGGCCGCCACCTCCATGAACAGCCCCGTCAGAACGGGGTATTCGAGGTAGTCCATGTCGCCGTTGAGACGGTCGAAGTACGGGACGAGATTGTCGGCGAAGCCCCGCCCGACGTACAGGTGCGGGATGTCGGAGTAGCAGGCGTGGGTGTACTGGGAGTTCGCCCCCCGGAACCAGGCCCAGTCGTAGCACGGCGCCTTCTGCGCCATCCCGAGGGCGAACATGCCGATCGCGACGAGGGCAATCACCCGGACCGGCGTGAGCCAGTGGCTCGCCCCCCAGGCCCAGCGGCCCACCGGACCACCCAGCACCTCACTGCCCGCCGCGGCGACCTCGTCCTGCTCCGTGGGCCGTACGACGGGTTCGGCGGGCTCGTCCCGCCGGTCCTCGTCCACGCGGGCACTGGTCTCGCTCGTCATGCCGCACATCCTGCCGTACACCTCTGGGGAAAAGCCGAGGGGCGCTGTTTCACGTGAAACATCGCCCCTGACTTTCCACCGTGTGCGCCGGACCGGCTAGCCGCCGCCCGGCCCTCCGAAGATGTTTCCTTGAGGGCCGTTACCCGGTTTCCCGGAGGTGGTGGGTGACGGGCTGCCGGTGGGACCGCCGACGTTCCCGGTCGTGGTGCCCTGGTCGGCTCCGGCGTTGGTGCCGCCGGGGCCGCCGCTGCAGTTCCAGTCCCACTTGCCGCAGGACTTGCTGGGCTTCGGGGACTTCGACGGGGTGATCGACGGAGTGGGCGACGGGCTGTCGGACGGCTGCGGGGAGGACGAGGGCGAGGGGGCCACGCTCGGGCTCGGCGACATGCCGCCGCCGTACACCTTCTCGCCGATCGCCTCGGGCGTCGGGAAGTCGACGGCCGGGACGCCGTTCAGCGCCTGCTCCATGTAGTCGTGCCAGATGGTGGCCGGGAACGACGCACCGTGGATCTTCTCCTGGCCGCCGGTCCCGAACATCTCCAAGAACTTGCGGTCCTTCTTGGTCTCGTCGTCATCGAGCCGGTACATGCTGACGGCGGTCGACAGCTGCGGTGTGTAGCCGACGAACCAGGCCGACTTGTTGCCGTCGGTCGTACCCGTCTTGCCCGCCACATCGCGGCCGCTGAGCTTGGCGTTGGTGCCGGTGCCCTTCTCGACCACGTTCTTCAGGACGTCGGTGACGTTGTCCGCGATCGCGGCGGAGAAGGCGCGGGTCGCCTTGTCGTCGTGCTGGTAGACGACCCGGCCCTGCTTGTTGACCTTGTCGACCGAG
This sequence comes from Streptomyces sp. CBMA152, assembly GCF_014596475.1. Taxonomy (GTDB): domain Bacteria; phylum Actinomycetota; class Actinomycetes; order Streptomycetales; family Streptomycetaceae; genus Streptomyces. The sequence continues at coordinate 74,731 of NZ_MECJ01000029.1, forward strand.
TACGGGTCGCGGTGCATCCCGCTGGTGGCAAAGGTGGCGTACGCGCCGGCCATCCGGATCGCGCTGGGGGAGGAGGTACCGATGGAGAAAGAGGGCACGCTGGAGGAGGCCAGGCTTTCCTTGCGCAGGCCAGCCGCCAGGGCGACGTCCCTCACCTTGTCGGTGCCGACATCCATGCCGAGCTGGACATAGGGCGTGTTCGCGGACTCCTGCATCGCGTACCGCAGGTCTATGCCGTAGCTGGGCGGGTTGTAGGACTCACCGCCGTCGTTGGTCTGCAGCCACTGCCCGCCGTCCTTGTCGGTCCACACGGTCCCGTCGTAGTTCTTGATCTTCAGCTTGTTCATACCGCTGTAGATGCTCTTCGGCGAGACCGGCGTCCGCTCCGAGTCGCCCTGGTCGGCGGGCCCCTTCGGGTCGCGCTTGCCGTACTCCATGGCGGCGGCCAGCACGAAGGGCTTGAAGGTCGAGCCGACCTGCGCACCCGTCTGGTCGGCGTTGTTGGTGAAGTGCTTGGTGGCGTCCTCGCCGCCGTACAGCGCCTTGATGGCGCCGCTCTTGGTGTCCACCGACGCGGCGCCGAACTGTACGAAGGTGTCGTACTTGGGCCGCTTCTTCGGGTCGATGTTCTCCTTGCGGACCTTCTTCACCACGTCTTCGAGCTCCTGGACCTTCTTCTTGTCGAAGGTCGTGTGGATCTCGTAGCCGCCCTGGTCCAGGTCGGCGGCGGTGATGCCCTGGGTGTTGTTGTTCACGAAGTACGCCTTGGCCAGGCTGACCAGATAGCCGATCTGGCCGCTGAGCTGCGCGTTCTTCTTGGGCTTGTCCGGCATCGGGAACTGCTTGTACTTCGCGCGGTCCGCCGCGGAGAGATGCTTGTCCTTGACTTCCTCGTCGAGGATCCAGGCCCAGCGGTTCATGGCGTTCTTGGTGTTCTGCTCGGGCGTCGCGGCCGGGTCGATCTCGGTGGCGCCGGCCGGGTCGAAGTACGTCGCGCCCTTGAGCAGCGAGGCCAGGAAGGCGCACTGACTGGGATCGAGGTCCTGGGCGTCCTTGCTGTAGTACGTGCGGGCGGCGGCCTGCAGACCGTAGGCGCCGCGCCCGTAGTAGGCGGTGTTCAGATAGCCCGCCATGATCTCGCTCTTCTTCTTGGTCGCACCGACCTTGATCGAGATGAAGAGCTCTTTGAACTTACGGGTCAGCGTCTGCGACTGGTCGTCGAGCCGGGCGTTCTTCACATACTGCTGGGTGATCGTGGAGCCACCCTGCGTGTGCCCGCCCTTGGCCATGTTCAGCAGGGCGCGCGCGATGCCCTGGGGGTCCACGCCGGAGTCGGTCTCGAAGGTCTTGTTCTCCGCCGAGATCACTGCGTAGCGCATGGCCGCGGGGATCTTCTCGTACGGAATGATCTGACGGTTGACCTCACCGCCGGTGGCGACCATCTGGGAGCCGTCGGCCCAGAAGTAGACGTTGTTCTGGGCCTGGGCGGCCTGGGCCACGTTGGGGACGCTCACCATCCAGTACGCGACGCCGATCACCACCAGCAGCGTGCCGAGGAAGCCCACGCACAGCCCGCTCACAAGTTTCCAGGACGGCATCCAGCGCCGCCACCCGCGCTTGTTGAAGCGCGGGTAGTCGATGAAGCGCTTCTTCCCGGGTCGCCGGTTGCCGGGACCCGCACCGCCGCGCCGACCGCCGGGGGCCGCCGGACCACCGCCACCGGGCTCGGCTCCGCGTCTGCGACCGCCCCGCTGGGCGGCTCGTCGCGCCTCGGCGCGCCCACCGGCCGGGCGCTGCTCCCCGTAGGGAGCGGAGGGCGACCCGGTGACGGCGTCCCGGGCGGGGGCCGCGCGGCGGCCGGACGGCTGCTGCGCGGCTCGCCGGGCCGCGGCCCGGCCGCCGCCTTGCGACTCCGGCGGTTTGCGACGGTGCTCGCTCATCGAACGACTACTCCTCGGGCAGGCGAGAGCGCCTGAAAACGACTGGTGAGTTCCGGTCCCCCCGATACACGGACCAGCGCTGCGAGGAGCGCGTCCGCTGTGCACCCGGTATGCCGATGGCGCTGTACGCGCCGACGCCCCCTGACGTCATTCGGCCACCGGTGGTCTGCATGCCGCACAGACTACGCACGGTCAAAACCCGCCTAGGGCCGAAGTTCACCCCAAATCAGGCAACTTGCTTCCCATGAATTGACGATGTGACGCCGTTCACCATGGCCCCTCTTGTCGCAGAGGCGCCACCGTTCTATCGTCAGGATGTATCGAGTCGATACATCAGCACGGCATAAAGGTCCGCGGCGACAGAGGAGGCGAAGGGTGAGCAGACGCTCCGGCATCCTCGAATTCGCCGTACTCGGTCTGCTTCGCGAGGCCCCGATGCACGGGTACGAGCTGCGCAAGCGGCTCAACACCTCACTGGGGATCTTCCGGGCCTTCAGTTACGGGACCCTCTACCCCTGCCTCAAGACGCTGGTCGCGAGCGGCTGGTTGATCGAGGAACCGGGCAGCGCTCCCGAGGACGCTCTGGCCGCTTCACTCGCAGGGCGCCGGGCCAAGATCGTCTACCGGTTGACGGCCGAAGGGAAGGAGCATTTCGAAGAACTGCTCTCCCACACCGGCCCCGACACCTGGGAGGACGAGCACTTCGCCGCCCGTTTCGCCTTCTTCGGGCAGACGGAGCGCGAGGTGCGGATGCGCGTGCTGGAAGGTCGTCGCAGCCGGCTGGAGGAGCGCCTGGAGAAGATGCGCGCCTCCCTGGCCCGTACGCGCGAGCGCCTGGACGACTACACGCTTGAGCTGCAGCGCCACGGTATGGAGTCCGTGGAGCGCGAGGTGCGCTGGCTGAACGAGCTCATCGAGAGCGAGCGGGCGGGGCGGGATCAGCGATCCGGCCCGGCCACCGGCTCCGCTCAGCAGGACCACACATCAGGAGAGACGGGCGGCCTGCCCCGGCATCGGGACAGTACCCGGCCGGATCCGTCCGAGGACACCGCCAACTGAAGGCCCTGCGTCCGCAGGACTTCGTCGAGAACACACAGGGAGCAACCGGAATGGGTTCGGTTCGCGTAGCCATCGTCGGCGTGGGCAACTGCGCCGCCTCGCTGGTGCAGGGCGTCGAGTACTACAAGGACGCCGACCCGGCCGGCAAGGTGCCGGGTCTGATGCACGTCCAGTTCGGCGACTACCACGTCAAGGACGTGGAGTTCGTGGCCGCGTTCGACGTGGACGCCAAGAAGGTCGGCCTCGACCTCGCGGACGCCATCGGTGCGAGCGAGAACAACACCATCAAGATCGCGGACGTGCCCACCACGGGCATCACCGTCCAGCGCGGTCACACCCACGACGGTCTGGGCAAGTACTACCGCCAGACCATCGAGGAGTCCACCGAGGCCCCGGTCGACATCGTCCAGATCCTCAAGGACAAGCAGGTCGACGTTCTGGTCTGCTACCTCCCCGTCGGTTCCGAGGTCGCCGCGAAGTTCTACGCGCAGTGCGCCATCGACGCCAAGGTCGCGTTCGTCAACGCCCTCCCGGTCTTCATCGCCGGCACCAAGGAGTGGGCGGACAAGTTCACCGAGGCCGGTGTGCCGATCGTCGGTGACGACATCAAGTCGCAGGTCGGCGCCACCATCACGCACCGCGTCATGGCGAAGCTGTTCGAGGACCGGGGTGTCATCCTGGACCGCACGATGCAGTTGAACGTCGGCGGCAACATGGACTTCAAGAACATGTTGGAGCGCGAGCGCCTGGAGTCCAAGAAGATCTCCAAGACGCAGGCCGTCACCTCCCAGATCCGCGACCGCGAGCTGGGCGAGGACAACGTCCACATCGGCCCGTCCGACTACGTCGCGTGGCTCGACGACCGCAAGTGGGCGTACGTGCGCCTTGAGGGCCGTGCCTTCGGCGACGTTCCGCTGAACCTCGAGTACAAGCTCGAGGTGTGGGACTCCCCGAACTCCGCGGGTGTCATCATCGACGCCGTGCGCGCCGCGAAGATCGCCAAGGACCGCGGCATCGGTGGCCCGATCCTCTCCGCGTCCTCGTACTTCATGAAGTCCCCGCCGGTCCAGTACTTCGACGACGAGGCCCGCGAGAACGTCGAGAAGTTCATCAAGGGCGAGGTCGAGCGCTAAGTCTCGGCTTCCGTCCGACTGTTGAGGGTCCCTGTGCCGCACCGGCGCGGGGACCCTCTTCGTATGTGACGCTTGCACACATGCCCGTCGTGCGTGATCTGCGCGTACTCCTGCGCCTGAGGAAGTTCCGGCATCTGCTGGCCGTACGGCTGCTGTCCCAGGCGGCGGACGGCGTCTACCAGGTCGCGCTCGCCACACATGTCGTCTTCTCCCCCGAGAAACAGACCTCGCCCACCGCGATCGCCTCGGCCATGGCCGTCCTGCTGCTGCCCTACTCCGTCGTCGGCCCTTTCGCGGGCGTCCTACTCGACCGCTGGCAGCGGCGCCAGGTGTTTCTGTACGGCAACCTGCTGCGGGCCCTGCTGGCCGGCTGCACCGCGCTGCTCCTCGCCGCCGCCGCGCCCGACCCGCTCTTCTACGCCTCCGCGCTCTGTGTCACCGCCGTCAACCGCTTCGTCCTGGCCGGACTGTCGGCCGCGCTGCCCAGGGTCGTGGACCAGGACCGGCTCATCATGGCCAACTCCCTCTCCCCGACGGCCGGAACGCTGGCCGCGACCGCGGGCGGCGGGCTCGCTTTCGGGCTGCGCCTGCTGTTCCCCGTCGACGCCGCGACCGTCCTGCTCGGGTCCCTCCTCTATCTCTGCGCGGCCCTGTGGTCGCTGCGGCTCGCGCCCGCACTGCTCGGGCCCGACCCGGAGTCGGCACAGCCCGGTATGGGCACGGCGATCCGTACGACGGCACGCGGACTGACCGAGGGACTGCGGCATCTGCGGCAACGCCCGTCGGCCGCCCGGGTCCTGGCCGCGATGACGCTCCTGCGCTTCTGTTACGGTGCGCTGACGGTCATGGTGATGATGCTCTGCCGGTACGCCTGGGCCGACGGCACCTCCGACGGGCTGGCCCTGCTGGGGCTCGCGGTGGCCGTCTCGGGGGCGGGGTTCTTCGCCGCGGCCGTCGTGACGCCCGGTGCGGTGGCGCGGCTGGGGCCCTATGGGTGGATGGCGGTGTGCGCGGCGACGGCGGCGGTCCTGGAGCCCGCTCTGGGGCTGTCGTTCGCTCCCGTGCCCATCCTGATCGCCGCCTTCGTCCTGGGTCTGATCACTCAGGGGGCGAAGATCTCCACGGACACGGTGGTGCAGTCCTCGGTGGACGACGGATTCCGGGGTCGGGTCTTCTCGCTCTACGACGTGCTCTTCAACGTGGCGTTCGTCGGCGCCGCAGCGGTCGCCGCGCTGATGCTGCCGCCTGACGGCAAGTCGGCCCCTCTGGTTGTCACGGTCTCCGTCATCTACGCGGCAGTAGCAGTGTTTATGACCCGCTTTCAGCGCGGCGAGTGTCACATGAGGGCCACAGAGTCCCCTCCGGTATCGGGGTTGTCCTAGCGGACCGCTACCTTACGGGCGTCATACATCGCCTGTTTTTTCACAAGGGGGAACCCCGAAGTGTCCACTCCGCCGCCCCAGGGCCAGAACCCGTACGCGCCGCAGCCCAACGCTCCCTACGGCCAGCCGCAGGGCGCAGGCCCGTACGGGCCGCCGCAGGGAGGCGCTCCGTACGGCCAGCAGCCCGGCCAGCCCGGAATCCCGCAGCAGCCGTCGCCCTACATGAACCAGGGCGCCCCGATACCCCACGCGCCGGCCCCCGCCCCGCCGCGCCGCAACGTCAAGAAGATCGTGCGGATCGTCATCGCGGTGAGCGTCCTCATCGCCGCGGCCGTGGGCTGGTACACCAGCCGTCATGACGCCGACACCGCCAAGGTGGGCGACTGCATGAGCATCGGGAACCCGGCCAGCACGACCCACCCGGACCTGAAGGTCGTGAGCTGCGACGACTCCAAGGCGAAGTACAAGGTCGTCGAGAAGAAGGACGACAACAGCGGCTGCGACCGCACCAAGTACTCGGAGTACACGCAGACGGGCGGCAGCAAGGACTTCACCCTCTGCCTGGAGGACTACAAGAAGTAGTCCGACGCAGACGCGAGGGGCGATGTTTCACGTGAAACATCGCCCCTCGTCGTATCGCCGTGCCGTCATGTTTCACGTGAAACGCGTCGTTGTGAAACGCGTCGTGTTTCACGTGAAACATGGCCTCAGCCCTGCGCGGCCCACCACTCCTTGAGCGCCGCGACCGCCGCGTCGTGCTCCATCGGCCCGTGCTCCAGCCGCAGCTCCAGCAGGTGCTTGTACGCCTGGCCGATCGCCGGGCCGGGGCTGATCCCCAGGATCTCCATGATCTGGTTGCCGTCCAGGTCCGGGCGGATCGAGTCGAGCTCTTCCTGCTCCTGGAGCTGTGCGATCCGGTCCTCAAGACCGTCATACGCGTTGGACAGGGCACTGGCCTTGCGCTTGTTGCGCGTGGTGCAGTCCGAGCGGGTCAGCTTGTGCAGCCGATCGAGGAGCGGCCCGGCGTCACGTACGTAGCGGCGCACCGCCGAGTCGGTCCACTCGCCCGTGCCGTAGCCGTGGAAGCGCAGATGCAGCTCCACCAGCCGCGAGACGTCCTTGACCATGTCGTTGGAGTACTTCAGCGCGGTCATGCGCTTCTTGGTCATCTTCGCGCCGACCACCTCGTGGTGGTGGAAGGAGACCCGGCCGTCCTGCTCGAACCGGCGCGTCCTCGGCTTGCCGATGTCGTGCAGCAGCGCGGCCAGACGCAGCACCAGGTCGGGCCCGTCCTTCTCCAGTGCGATGGCCTGGTCCAGGACCGTCAGCGAGTGCTCGTAGACGTCCTTGTGCCGGTGGTGCTCGTCGCTCTCCAGCCGCAGTGCGGGCAGCTCGGGCAGGACGTGGTCCGCGAGCCCGGTGTCGACGAGCAGCCGCAGCCCCTTGCGCGGGTGAGCGGAGACGAGGAGCTTGTTCAGCTCGTCGCGCACCCGCTCGGCGGAGACGATCTCGATCCGGTCGGCCATCGCCTTCATCGCGGCGACGACCTCGGGGGCCACCTCGAAGTCGAGCTGCGCGGCGAACCGCGCGGCCCGCATCATGCGCAGCGGATCGTCCGAGAACGACTCCTCGGGGGTGCTGGGGGTGCGCAGCACGCGCTCCGCCAGGTCCTCCAGGCCACCGTGCGGGTCGATGAACTCCTTCTCGGGGAGCGCCACGGCCATCGCGTTGACGGTGAAGTCCCGGCGGACCAGGTCCTGCTCGATGGAGTCGCCGTAGGACACCTCGGGCTTGCGCGAGGTGCGGTCGTACGCCTCGGAACGGTACGTCGTCACCTCGATGAGGTAGCCGTCCTTCTGGCAGCCGACGGTCCCAAAGGCGATCCCGACCTCCCAGACCGCGTCCGACCACGGGCGCACGATCTTCAGCACGTCCTCGGGGCGGGCGTCCGTCGTAAAGTCCAGGTCGTTCCCGAGCCTGCCAAGGAGCGCGTCCCGCACCGAGCCGCCGACCAGGGCGAGCGAGAACCCGGCCTCCTGGAAGCGGCGGGCGAGGTCGTCGGCGACAGGGGACACCCGCAGCAGTTCACTGACCGCGCGGCGCTGCACCTGGCTCAGTGCGCTGGGATTGTCTTCATTGGCGTTCGGCACAACAGAAAAGGGTACGTGCCTTGGCCGACCGGAGCGTCCCCGTTTCCGCCCGCCCCGCGCGGACCGGCTCCGCGGGCGTCCCCGGCGGCTTGAAAAGGCGCCTCGCGCGCCGCCCTGTCACACTCTTCCGATCATGTGGAGCAGTCCACGGCACTTCGCCACAGTCCACCTCGTTACCATGCGTGGACGCAGAAACCGACAACCACCGACACAGCTGACGACGACGAGGGACGGGCGAACGCGTGGCCGAGGCGGCAGATTCTCAGGGGACGGGCCACTCTCCTGCCCGCCGGTGGCTGCGCCGCACCGCGGCGCTGCTGGTCGGCGCACCCCTGATCGCCGGACTGCTCTCCGGGACGGCCCCCGCGCCGGTGGCCCACGCCGCCGAGAAGGCCGCCCTGGGCCAGACCGGGACCGGGTCGCGCACCGTCCAGGTGACGCTCGACTCGATGACGCCCAGCGCCCCCGTCAAGAGCGACACGCTGACCGTCTCGGGATCGGTCACCAACACGGGCAAGCAGGCCGTCACGAGCGCCCATGTGGGGCTGCGGGTCGGCGGGCGGCTCACCAGCCGCACCACGATCGACGACGCCTCCGAGCGCACCGGCTTCACCCCCGGCGTCGATGCCGCCGAGCTCGGTGACGGGCCCACGGTCAAGTTCCCGAAGCTGGCTCCCGGGATCAGCCGGGACTTCACCCTCTCCGTACCGGTGAGCAAGCTGGGCCTGGACGGGGACGGCGTGTACCAGCTCGGCGTGTCCCTCTCGGGCCAGACGCCGAACCAGCAGTACGACCAGGTCCTGGGCATCCAGCGGACCTTCCTGCCGTGGCAGCCGGAGGCCGTCGACGGCAAGAAGTCGCAGCTCACCTACATGTGGCCGCTCATCTCCTCGACCCACCTCACCGCGCAGACGGGCTCGGACGAGCAGCAGACGCCGGTCTTCGCCGACGACTCGCTGGCCGCCGAGCTCGCCCCCGGCGGCCGCCTGGAGCGGATGGTCTCGCTCGGCAGCCAGCTGCCGGTGACCTGGGTGATAGACCCCGACCTGCTGGCCGCCGTCGACGCGATGACCCGCAACTACAAGGTCAACTCCGGCGACACCAATGTGCCGGGCACCAATCAGGAAGTGGCCAAGCAGTGGCTGAGCTCACTTGAAGAGGCGGTGCAGGGCGACAAGGTCGTCGCGCTGCCCTTCGCCGACCCGGACCTGGCCTCGCTCGCCCACCGGGGCAAGGACGTCTCCGGCTCGCTGAGCCATCTGCAGGGCGCCACCGAGGTCGCCGAGAAGACGGTCGACACGATCCTGCACGTGACCCCGTCGGTCGACTTCGCCTGGCCCGTGGACGGCGCGGTCGACCCGTCGATCGTGGATGTGGCCACCTCGGCCGGCGCGCACAACGTGATCGCCCGCAGCGACAGCCTCCGCGAGACGGGGAGCCTGTCGTACTCGCCGACGGCCGCCCGGCCGATCGGCGGCGGCACCACCGCCGTGGTCGCCGACGCCCGGCTCTCCACGGCCTTCGAGGGCGACATGTCGAGAGCCGGCAGCTCCACGCTGGCGGTGCAGGAGTTCCTCGCCCAGTCGCTGGCCGTCACGCTCCAGAACACCGACACCCAGCGCAGCATCGTCGTCGCGCCGCAGCGGATGCCCTCCGCCAGCCAGGCCCAGACGATGGCGAGCGCCATCCGCGCCCTCAGCGGACAGCGCTGGACGCAGCCCCTCGGCCTCGACGCGGCCGCCGCGGCCAAGCCGGACGCCCACGCCACCACCCGGGTCCCCGGCTCCTCCTCGTATCCGGGAGCGCTGCGCAAGGACGAGCTGCCGCCACAGGCGTTCCAGGACATGCGCAGCACCCAGGGCACCCTGGACAAGTTCAAGGTCATCCTGACCGCCCCCGACCGGGTGGTCACCCCGTTCGGCAACGCCATCAACCGCGAGATGTCGACGTCCTGGCGCACCAACCGGGAAGGCGCCGTGGTCTACCGGGCCGGCGTCCAGAGCTACCTGGACAGCCTCACCGACAAGGTCCGGCTCATCCAGAAGTCCACGGCCACCATGTCGGGGCGCAGTGCCACCCTCGCGGTCACGGTGCAGAACCAGCTGGTCCAGCCCGTCGACAACCTGGTGCTGCGGCTGGAGCCGAGCAGCCCCACCCGTCTCAAGGTGACCACCAACGACGACGCGGGCGGCGGCCAGCAGGTCAAGGTCGACGGCGGACACACCCAGTCGGTGAAGTTCACCGCCACGGCGAACGCCAACGGCCCCGTTCAGGTGACCGCGCGGCTCTACACCCAGGACGGCACGCCGTACGGCGACCCCATGGAGTTCACGGTCCAGGTCTCCGAGATCACCCCGACCGTGATGCTGGTGATCGCCGGCGGTGTCCTGCTGCTCGTCCTCGCGGGCATCAGGATGTACACCCAGCGCAAGCGCTCGACGGCCCGGAAGGAGAACGGCGAGGACAACGGGGACGGCGACGGCGCCGAGCCCGGACACGGTGACGATCCCGAGCAGCCGAGTGACCCGACACCGGACACCGGTCCGGAAAGCGGGGCCTCGCCCGGCCCGGGTGAGAAAGTGGAGCATTGAGCTATCGCTATGCCGTGGCCGGCCAGGCCGGGGACGATGAGGTGGGGTATCCATGAACGCGCCGTACGACGGTGACCGCGGGCAGGGCGCGGGCGGCGGCTCCGCGTCTTCCGGGGGCACGCCCCCGGTGCCTCCCCACTCCGGGCAGGTGCCTCCGCCGCAGCAGCCCGTACCGGACCCGTACCAGCAGCAGCCCGCGGCGGACCCGTACCTCCAGGACGCCTACGGCTACGACCCGTACCGGGCGCAGGACCTGTCCGCCCAGGACCCGGTGGGCGAGGCGCTGTACGACCGCGCCGCGCACCCGCCGCCGCCCCCGGGCACCTACGCCGAGCCGCAGCCGCTCTACCAGCAGCCTCCCGCGCAGCAGTACGCGCCGGACCCCCGGATCTGGGCCCAGACCCCGCCCCCCGAGCCGGACGGGCCGTCGCGTCATCTGCCGTACGGCGACACCGCGGGCACCACGCAGTTCGTGAGCGTCGACGACCTGGTCACCCACTCGGGCGAAGAGCTGCCCGATCAGGACGCCTTCGCGTACCTCTACCGGGACCAGCAGGCGTCGGGCCCGGCACCGGCCGGCCCGGAGCCCGAGCCGCTGCCTCCCGCGCCACAGAAGGAGTCGGGCGGCCGGGCCTCCAACCTGCTGAAGTCGAGCGCCGTGATGGCCGCGGGCACGCTCGTGTCCCGGCTCACCGGCTTCGTCCGCAGCCTGGTGATCACCGTCGCCCTTGGCACCTCGCTGCTCGGCGACACCTACACCGTCGCGTACACCCTGCCGACGATGATCTACATCCTCACCGTCGGCGGCGGCCTGAACTCGGTGTTCGTGCCGCAGTTGGTGCGGTCCATGAAGGACGACGAGGACGGCGGCGAGGCGTACGCCAACCGGCTGCTCACCCTCGTCATGGTGTCGCTCGGCGCGATCGTCACGCTCGTGGTCCTCACGGCCCCGCTGCTGATCAAGCTGATGTCGAGCACCATCTCCGACGACGCGGCCGCCAACAGCGTCGCCGTCACCTTCGCCCGCTACTGCCTGCCCACGATCTTCTTCATGGGTGTGCACGTGGTGCTGGGGCAGATCCTCAACGCGCGCGGCAAGTTCGGCGCGATGATGTGGACGCCGGTCCTCAACAACATCGTCATGATCGGCACGTTCGGCCTGTTCATCTGGGTGTACGGCACCTCGGGCGAGTCCCACATGGGCGTGCAGACCATCCCGGCGGACGGCATCCGCCTGCTGGGCATCGGCACCCTGCTCGGCCTGGTCGTCCAGGCGCTGGCGATGATCCCGTACCTGCGGGAGACCGGTTTCCGGTTCCGGCCGCGCTTCGACTGGAAGGGCCACGGCCTCGGCAAGACGGTCAAGCTCGCCAAGTGGACCGTGCTGTTCGTGCTCGCCAACCAGGCCGGCGTGCTCGTCGTCACCCAGCTCGCCACGGCCGCCGGAAAGGCGTCGGGCGCGCACGGGGCGGGCTTCCTCGCCTACTCCAACGCCCAGCTGATCTGGGGCATGCCGCAGGCCATCATCACCGTCTCGGTGATGGCCGCGCTGCTGCCGCGCATCTCCCGTGCCGCGCACGACAACGACCCGGGCGCGGTGCGCGACGACATCTCGCAGGGCCTGCGCAACTCGGCCGTCGCGATCGTCCCGATCGCCTTCGCGTTCCTCGCGCTCGGCGTCCCGATGTGCAGCCTGCTGTACGCCAACACGAGCACCGAGGCCGCCCGGTCCATGGGCTTCATCCTGATGGCGTTCGCGCTGGGCCTGATCCCGTACTCGGTCCAGTACGTCGTCCTGCGCGGCTTCTACGCGTACGAGGACACCCGCACGCCGTTCTACAACACCGTCATCGTGGCCGCGGTCAACGCCGCCGCCTCGGCGGCCTGCTATGTGCTGCTGCCCGCCCAGTGGGCGGTCGTGGGCATGGCCGGCGCGTACGGTCTGGCGTATGCCGTGGGCGTCGGGGTGGCCTGGCGCCGGCTGCGCAACCGGCTGGGCGGCGACCTGGACGGCGCGCACGTCCTGCGTACCTACGCGAGGCTGTGTCTGGCGTCCGTGCCGGCGGCCGCGATCGGCGGCGCGGTGGGCTTCGCGGCGCTCAAGGGCCTCGGCCAGGGCGTGTTCGGCTCGCTGGTGGCGCTGGTCGTGGGCGGGGCCGTCCTGCTCGGAGTCTTCTTCGTCTCGGCGAAGAAGATGCGGATCGAGGAGCTGAACTCCATGGTCGGAATGGTGCGGGGACGGCTCGGGCGCTGAGCCCGCTGCCCGAGCACAACCATCGTCCGCCGCCGCGTGTCGTGCATAGCGCCGGACTGTGGGCACAATTGGCATGACTTTGCATGGCTGGCCGACAGCACGCAACGGATGGGGAGGCAGGAACGACGGTGGCGGAACGTAGCACGGCTGCCGTCGACGTGGCCGACAACAGCGGCGACAACCCGCTGACCGCCAAGGCGGACGGGACCACGACCGACGGGGTGGCGGAATCCATCGATACGGCAGACACGGCGGAGCAGGGCGCCGGCGACACGGGTGGTGAGCGGAAGACCGCCGAGCCCTCCATCGCCACACCGGAGCTGCACAGCGGCCACAAGCTCGCCAGACGCTACCGACTCGAAGAGTGCGTCACCCGTCTGGACGGTTTCAGCAGCTGGCGGGCGGTCGACGAGAAGCTCCGCCGCGCCGTCGGGGTCCATCTGCTCCCCGCGGACCATCCGCGGGCGCGCTCGGTGCTGGCCGCGGCCCGCTCGTCCGCGCTCCTCGGGGACCCCCGCTTCGTCCAGGTCCTGGACGCGGTGGAGGAGAACGATCTCGTCTACGTGGTCCACGAGTGGCTGCCGGACGCCACCGAGCTGACCGCGCTGCTGGCCCTGGGACCGCTGGAGGCGCACGACGCCTACCAGATGGTCACCCAGGTCTCCCAGGCCATGGCCGCGGCCCACCGCGAGGGTCTGGCGCACCTGCGGCTGACCCCTGGCGCGATTCTTCGGACGTCGTCCGGGCAGTACCGCATCCGCGGCCTCGCGGTGAACGCCGCCCTGCGCGGCATCGCCTCCGACACCCCGCAGCGGACCGACACGGAGGCGATCGGCGCGCTGCTGTACGCCGCGCTCACCCAGCGCTGGCCGTACGACAGCGACGCGTACGGCCTCCACGGCCTGCCCAAGGGGGTCGGCCTGATCGCCCCCGACCAGGTACGGGCAGGCGTCCACCGGGGCCTGTCGGAGCTCGCCATGCGTGCGCTGGCCAACGACGGCGCCACCGCGTCGCGTCAGGAGCCGGCCTGCACGACCCCGGACGAGCTGGTCAAGGCCATCTCGTCGATGCCGCGCATCCGTCCGCCGGAGCCCGCCTTCACGGCGCCGCCGGAGTACCAGCGCACCACCTACCAGCAGGGCACCTACGGCCGCCCGCCCGCCGGGCCACGCCCGCAGGTCACCCAGACCGTGCCCGTCCCGCCGCCGACGCTCCAGGGCCGTACCGGCAAGGTGATCAAGTGGGGCGTCTCGGCACTCCTCATCGCCGCGCTGGGCCTGGGCAGCTGGCAGCTCGCGGACACGCTCCTGGGCCACGACAAGGGCGGCTCCGGCGAGTCCGGGACGTCCCAGCAGACGACCAAGACCGACGGCGACAAGCCCAAGGCCCTGGTGCCGCTGCAGATCCAGGGCGCCGAGGAGTACGCCCCGGACGGCAATCTGCAGGACGCCAAGGACGTGGACAAGACGTACGACGGCGACGCCTCCACGTACTGGCGTTCCAAGAGCTACAACGACGGCCCCAAACTCGCGCCCTTCAAGCAGGGCGTGGGCATCGTCTACGACCTCGGGTCAGAGAAGGACGTCGCGGCGGCTTCGATAGCGCTCCGGTACCGAGGCGACCACACGACGCTGACGCTGTACGCGGCGGACTCCCTGTCGCCGGGTCCGGTCGGCTCGATGCAGCAGATCGCGACCGCGACAACCAAGGGCACCGCGGTCGATCTCAAGGCGAAGAAGCCGGTGAAGACCCGCTATGTCCTCCTGTGGATCACGGCGGCGCCCTACACGTCCGACGACGAGTTCAGCCGCGCGGGGTACAAGCAGGCCATAACGGACGTCAAGTTCACCGGCTGATCCGGGATCCGACAGCAGGGGGAGGGGGTTCACCGTTGGACGACGCCACACGCGGCGCGAGCGACCAGGATCTTCTGGCCCGCCATGTCGACGGTGACCCCGACGCCTTCGGTGAGCTCGTGCGGCGCCACCGCGACAGACTCTGGGCGGTCGCCCTGCGGACGCTCGGCGACCGCGAGGAGGCCGCCGACGCGGTGCAGGACGCCCTGGTGTCCGCCTACCGGGCCGCCCACACCTTCCGCGGCCAGTCGGCCGTCACGACGTGGCTGCACCGCATCACCGTGAACGCCTGCCTCGATCGGGCCCGCAAGGCCGCCTCCCGCAAGACGTCGCCCGTCGACGACGCGGAGCGCCTGGAGCAGCTTCTGGAGCCCCATGAGTCCGCCGAGGCCCCCGCGGAGCGCTCGGACCTCCACAGGCAGCTGGTGAAGGCCCTGGGGACGCTCCCGGCCGAACAGCGCGCCGCCTTGGTCCTGGTGGACATGCAGGGGTATCCGGTGGCGGAGGCGGCGCAGATCCTCGAAGTGCCGGTGGGAACCGTGAAGAGCCGCTGCGCCAGGGGCCGAGCGCGGCTGCTGCCCCTGCTCGGGCATCTGCGCGGTGATGCGGGCGGTACCCGGGATGGTGGGGATAGCGACGCGCAAGGTGGGGGAAGGAACCGGACGCCGGGGACATCCGTCCCACCTGCGTCGGGACCAAGGGACGCAGGACCGAATGATCCTGCTGCTGTGAAGGGCGGAGGTGGACGCGCGTGACATCCACGGCCGACACGACTCAGCACCCGGACGTCTCGGAGATTTCCGACCTCCACGAGGGCGTTCTGCCGCCCTCCCGCACGGCCGATGTCCGGCGGCATCTGGACTCCTGCGGCCTCTGCGCCGACGTACACGCCTCCCTGGCGGAGATCCGCGAGCTGCTGGGCACCCTGCCGGGGCCCCCGCGTATGCCCGCCGATGTCGCGGGCCGCATCGACGCCGCGCTCGCCGCCGAGGCTCTTCTCGACGCGACGGCGCCCGCCGGTGCGGAAGCACCCCTGAGCGTCGTGGCGACCGCTGAAGCCGCGCATGTTTCACGTGAAACATCGCCCCAAGCCGTCTCGACGGAGGCACCCACGGCGGACCGTCCGGCCGGGCGCCCCCGGGCCGCCACCGGGCCCGGCCGTCCCCGGATGACCAGGCGCCGTCGTACGGCCGTTCTCGGCGCCGTCTTCGGCGCGGCGGCGATCGGCTTCGGCGTCCTGCTGGTGCAGACCGTCCAGACGTCCGACAACAACACCCGGGCGACCGATACGGCCACACACACGGCGCAGGGAGCCCAGTTCTCCGCCTCCTCCCTCCCGGGACAGGTAGAGACCTTGCTCTCCTCCTCTCCCCACCCGTCCCTGGAGAGCGCCCCGAACTCCCCGTCGGGCAAGAAGCCCCTCACCGTCACGTCCCAATCCCCGGAGACCGGAAGCACCGTCAACGTGCCACCGTGTGTCCAGGCGGGCACCGGGCGTACGGACGAGAGTCCCTTGGCGAAGCAGATCGGCGAGTACCAGGGGACCCGGGCGTACCTCCTCGTCCTTCCGCACGCCACGGACAACTCCCAGGTCCAGGCGTACGTCGTCGACGCGTCCTGCGCGAGCACAGCGCCCAACACCAAGGGCAAGCTGCTGCTGACCCACGCCTATCCCCGTCGGTGAGACGTCTCGGGAATGCTCGCCCCGTAGGATCCGTTGGGTGGGGTGAGAGTCCTGGACCGGGCCCCGGTAGGCAGTAGGCAGTCCGCAGAGACGAGGAAGAAACCCGTGAGCGACGTCCGTAACGTGATCATTATTGGCTCCGGGCCGGCCGGGTACACGGCCGCGCTCTACACCGCGCGTGCGTCGCTTCAGCCGCTGGTGTTCGAAGGCGCCGTCACCGCCGGTGGCGCGCTGATGAACACCACCGAGGTGGAGAACTTCCCCGGTTTCCGCGACGGCATCGTGGGTCCGGACCTCATGGACAACATGCGCGCGCAGGCGGAACGCTTCGGCGCCGAGCTGGTCCCGGACGACGTCGTCGCCGTCGACCTCTCCGGTGACATCAAGACCGTCACGGACACCGCGGGCACCGTCCACCGCGCCAAGGCCGTCATCGTCACCACCGGCTCCCAGCACCGCAAGCTCGGCCTGCCCAACGAGGACAAGCTGTCCGGGCGCGGTGTCTCGTGGTGCGCCACCTGCGACGGCTTCTTCTTCAAGGACCAGGACATCGCCGTGGTCGGCGGCGGTGACACCGCGATGGAGGAGGCGACCTTCCTCTCCCGCTTCGCCAAGTCGGTCACCATCGTCCACCGCCGCGACAGCCTGCGCGCCTCCAAGGCGATGCAGGAGCGCGCGTTCGCCGACCCGAAGATCAAGTTCGCCTGGGACAGCGAGGTCGCCGAGATCCACGGCGACCAGAAGCTCTCCGGTCTGACCCTGCGCAACACCAAGAACGGCGAGACCTCCGAGCTGGCGGTCACCGGCCTGTTCATCGCCGTGGGCCACGACCCGCGCACCGAGCTCTTCAAGGGCCAGCTGGACCTGGACGACGAGGGCTACCTGAAGGTCGCCGCGCCCTCGACCCGCACCAACCTGACCGGTGTCTTCGGCGCCGGCGACGTGGTGGACCACACCTACCGGCAGGCCATCACCGCCGCCGGTACCGGCTGCTCCGCCGCCCTCGACGCCGAGCGCTTCCTGGCCGCGCTCGCCGACGACGAGAAGGCCGCCGCAGCCGCCGTCTGACCCCTTTCCCCACCCCCCTCACCCACACCCCGCAAGGAGGATGCCGTGGCCGGCACCCTGAAGAACGTGACCGACGCCGACTTCGACGAGGTCGTCCTCAAGAGCAACAAGCCCGTACTGGTGGACTTCTGGGCCGAGTGGTGCGGCCCGTGCCGTCAGATCGCCCCGTCCCTGGAGGCCATCGCGGCGGAGCACGGCGACCAGATCGAGATCGTCAAGCTCAACATCGACGAGAACCCGGGCACTGCGGCGAAGTACGGCGTCATGTCGATCCCGACCCTGAACGTCTACCAGGGCGGCGAGGTCGCCAAGACCATCGTCGGCGCCAAGCCGAAGGCCGCGCTCCTGCGCGACCTCGACGTTTTCATCGGCGAGTAAGTCTCAGCTGCGCTGTTTCACGTGAAACAGCGCAACGGGCCCGGTCCCTCATGGGGGCCGGGCCCGTTCGCGTACAACGATATGGATGCGCGGTTCGCTACAGCGGCCGCAGGGCCGGCTCCTTCTGGACGGCTCCCAGCAGCCGGTCCAGGGCCAGCTCGACGTCTTCCTTCCAGGAGAGCGTCGTCCTCAGCTCCAGCCGCAGCCGGGGATAGCGGGGATGCGGCCGGACCGTCTTGAAGCCCACCGCCAGCAGATGGTCCGCGGGCAGCACACAGGCCGGCTCCCGCCAACGGGCGTCCCCGAACGCCTCGATGGCCTTGAACCCGCGCCGCAGCAGATCCTTCGCCACGGTCTGCACCATCACTCTGCCCAGTCCCTGGCCCTGGTAGCCGGGCATGATCCATGCCGTCATCAGCTGCACGGCGTCGGGCGACACGGGGCTCGTGGGAAAGGCGGTGGAGCGCGGCACATAGGCGGGCGGGGCGTACAGGACGTAGCCCACCGGCACGTCGTCGACATAGACGACCCGGCCGCAGGAGCCCCACTCCAGAAGCACGGCCGATATCCAGGCTTCCTTTTCGAGCTCCGGCGTCCCGGCCTTTATCGCGGCTTCTCCGCTGACCGGGTCAAGCTCCCAGAAGACGCAGGAGCGACAGCGTTTGGGAAGGTCCGGAAGGTTGTCCAGCGTGAGCGGTACAAGCCGACGCCCCATGAAGGCTGTTCCTCGCTTCCCTCGCCTGCCGCTCCCTGGGCGGCCGACAGCGCGCTCCGTTCCCGGAGGAGACTGCCGACGAAGCCGCCGACCGCCCCGAGGCCAAGCCCCGCTGTCACCAGTTGGGTACGGCTCACCGTACGCATGGCTCCCCGCCCTCCCTTTGAAGTGGCTCAAGGTGGATGTGCCATACCAGAACGCATCGTATCCACCCAACGCCGACGCGCATACCGCGTGACAGCAAAGGGCGGGCTGTGTTCCGTTATGCATCGGAACACAGCCCGCCCGCTACGACAACTACCCTGGCCGCAACGACGAGAACATCATCGGGTCAGACGTCGTCGCCCTCTTCGGAGTCCTCGGCCAGGCCCTTGTTGAGGACCCGTCCCTCGCCGGGGGCGAGCGTGCCGAGGATCCGCTCCAGATCGTCCATCGACGCGAACTCGACGACGATCTTTCCCTTCTTCTGGCCCAGATCGACCTTCACTCGGGTCTCGAAGCGGTCCGAGAGGCGCGTTGCCAGATCGGTGAGCGCGGGCGCCAGCCGGGTCCCGGCACGCGGGCCCTTGGCCTTCGCGGCGCTCTTGGGCTCCGAGTTCAGCAGCGTCACGATCTCCTCAACCGCGCGCACCGAAAGCCCCTCAGCCACGATGCGGTGCGCCAGCCGGTCCTGCTCGTCCGAGTCGTCGACCGAGAGCAGGGCCCGGGCATGGCCCGCCGAGAGAACTCCGGCCGCCACCCTGCGCTGAACGGGTGGCGAAAGGCGCAGCAAGCGCAGCGTGTTGGAGACCTGCGGGCGAGACCGGCCGATGCGGTCCGCCAGCTGGTCGTGGGTGCAGCTGAAGTCCTTCAGCAACTGGTCGTAGGCGGCCGCCTCTTCCAGCGGGTTCAGCTGGGCCCGGTGCAGGTTCTCCAGGAGGGCGTCCAGGAGCAGCTTCTCGTCGTCCGTGTCCCGGACGATCGCGGGAATCCGCTCCAGGCCCGCCTCACGGCAGGCCCGCCAGCGCCGCTCACCCATGATGAGCTCATAGCGCTCGGGTGCCAGCTGGCGTACGACGACGGGCTGGAGAAGCCCGACTTCCTTGATGGACGTGATGAGTTCGGCGAGCGCGTCCTCGTCGAACACCTCACGCGGCTGCTTCCGGTTGGGCGTGATCGAGTCCAGCGGCACCTCGGCGAAGTACGCCCCGGCGGGCTCCTTCAGCTCCGGTACGGCCTCCGGCTCGGGCGCCTGGACCGGCAGCGATGTTTCACGTGAAACAGGAGGCGCTGCCAGTGTGGCCACCTTGGCCGCCGCCACCCCGCGCTCCACGGTCAGTACCGGCACCGACGCCGGGGACGTGGACGCCGTCCCCGGCGACGGCGCGGACTTATCCTGCGGGGCGGCGGGGATCAGCGCACCGAGCCCGCGCCCCAGACCTCTACGTCGCTCACTCACTGGATCCCCTCCGACATGCTGTGCTGGTTGTTCTGACTGCCCACGGGGATGTGCGTCGTCGGGTCGTAGTTGATGCCGACCCCGCGCAGTGCGATCTCACGGGCGGCTTCGAGATACGAGAGCGAGCCGCTGGAGCCCGGGTCATAGGTGAGCACCGTCTGGCCGTAACTCGGAGCCTCCGAGATACGGACCGACCGCGGGATGCTCGTCCGCAGGACTTCCTGTCCGAAGTGGCTGCGCACTTCGTCCGCCACCTGGGAGGCGAGCCTGGTCCTGCCGTCGTACATGGTGAGCAGGATCGTCGACACATGCAGCGTGGGGTTGAGATGGGCGCGCACCAGATCGACGTTCCGCAGCAGCTGGCCAAGACCCTCCAGTGCGTAGTACTCGCACTGGATCGGGATCAGGACCTCGGCTCCGGCGACCAGTGCGTTGACCGTCAGCAGCCCCAGGGACGGCGGGCAGTCGATCAGGATGTAGTCCAGCGGCTGTTCGTACGCCTGGATGGCGCGCTGCAGCCTGCTTTCCCGTGCCACCAGGGACACCAGCTCGATCTCCGCGCCGGCCAGGTCGATCGTGGCGGGGGCGCAGAAGAGACCCTCGACGTCATGGACCGGTTGGACGACATCGGAGAGCGGCTTGCTCTCCACCAGGACGTCGTAGATCGAGGGGACTTCGGCGTGGTGGTCTATCCCCAGCGCGGTGGAGGCGTTGCCCTGCGGGTCGAGGTCGACCACCAGGACCCGGGCACCGTGCAGGGCCAGCGAGGCGGCGAGGTTGACCGTCGTCGTGGTCTTGCCGACGCCGCCCTTCTGGTTGGCGACCACCATGATGCGTGTCTGCTCCGGCCGGGGCAGCCCCTCGCCGGCACGGCCGAGAGCTTCCACCGCCAGCTGGGCAGCACGACCGATGGGGGTGTCGTCCATCGGGGGCGGTGTTTCACGTGAAACATCCTCCCCCGCTGACTCGGTACGGGGACCGGGGACCGGATCGGTCATCGGTCCCGCGATGTTGGCGTCGGACCGCAAGGATTCACTCTCCTCGACTTCAGGCTCGCAATGCACAGAGCCTGCCATGCCTTCGGGGTGGTGAACCAGCGAGGCCCGGTCTTCTGTGGATGAATCCACCGATGTGGACAACTCCGTAGCCCCCAAGGGGGACTCCAGGGCCCCGCCGAAGGGCTTGCGGTCGCGTGGCGCGGCGGAACGGCCGCGGCTGATGATTCCATGCAGCAGAGAGCGACGTTTCACGTGAAACACGATGCACGCGCCCTGCGGTCAGATGGTTACGACACTCCGAAATGCGTACGTATCGCACCTTCTATGGAGCATCCACCCCTCGGCGGGTCCGGCTGCGGGTCCGTCGGGTCAGCGACGGCGCCTGGTGCGGCCGGTCCTCGCGGCCTTGGCGCGCTTGGCGGCGAACCGCACACCGCCCGGGCTCTCGCCGACCTCGACCCGTACGACCGTGGAAAGCGGGTCCACGACGCCCTCGCCGACCTGAACCACTGAGGTGTTCACCACACCGAGCTTGCTCAGCGCGGCCCGCGCCCCCTGGATCTCCTCCTCGGCGGTGTCGCCCTTGAGGGCCAGCATCTCGCCGTACGGGCGCAGCAGCGGGACGCCCCAGCCGGCCAGCCGGTCCAGCGGGGCCACGGCACGCGCCGTCACCACATGCACGGGCTGGAGCGTGCCCAGCACCTCCTCCGCCCGGCCGCGGACCACGGTCACATGGTCCAGGCCCAGCAGCTCGACCACTTCCTGGAGGAAATTGGTGCGGCGCAGCAGCGGCTCAAGGAGCGTGATCTTCAGATCCGGACGCACCAGCGCCAGCGGGATACCGGGCAGCCCGGCGCCGGAGCCGACGTCGCAGACCGTGACGCCCTCGGGGACGACCTCGGAGAGCACCGCGCAATTGAGCAGATGCCGCTCCCAGAGACGGGGTACCTCGCGGGGCCCGATCAGGCCGCGCTTGACTCCCGCGTCCGCGAGCAGCTCGGCGTACCGGACGGCTTCCGGGAAGTACTCGCCGAATACCGCGCGCGCCTCTTCGGGCGCCTGGGGAAGCTCTGCTGCTGCCTCCGTCACGGGGACCGTCCTTCCGTACCGCGCTTCCCGCGCTGGGGTGGCTGACTATCAGGCTGACAAAGATCGGCCCCGCCTGCGAACAGACGGGGCCGAGAAAGCGATGAACCGCTCAGGCGGGGAGCACGACGACGAAGCGCTGCGGCTCCTCGCCCTCGGACTCACTGCGCAGACCGGCGGCCGCGACCGCGTCGTGCACGACCTTGCGCTCGAACGGCGTCATGGGCTGGAGCTTCACCGGCTCGCCCGAGTTCTTGACCTCGTCCGCGGTCTTGGCACCCAGCTCGGCGAGTTCCGTACGCTTCTTGGCCCGGAAGCCCGCGATGTCCAGCATGAGCCGGCTGCGGTCCCCGGTCTCCCGGTGCACGGCGAGCCGCGTCAGCTCCTGGAGCGCCTCCAGCACCTCACCGTCACGGCCGACGAGCTTCTGGAGATCACGGCTGCCGGCGTCGCTGATGATCGAAACCGCGGCCCGGTCCGCCTCGACGTCCATGTCGATGTCGCCGTCGAGATCGGCGATGTCGAGCAGACCCTCAAGGTAGTCGGCGGCGATCTCCCCCTCCTGCTCCAGGCGGGACAGGGTGTCGACACCCTCGGCGGCCGGGGTGGTGCCTTCCGTCACGGATGGACTCCTTCTTACTTCTTGGACGGGTGCTTGGGCCGCTGCTGACCCTTGCGCTGTCCGGACTGGGCCTTGCTGCGTGCGGTACCGGAGGCGGGCTTGGCCGCCTGCTTGGCCTTGGCGTTCTGCGGCGCGTCCTGCTTCGTCTCGGACTCCTCGTCCGACGTGCCCTTGTCCAGCGAGGTCTTCGCCTCGTCCTCGGCGTCGGCCGCGCTCTGCTGGGCACCCGACTGGCGCTGGGCCTTGGTCTGGCGCTTGGGCTGCTGGCGCTTGGGGGCCGCGCCCTCCGCCTCGGCCACGGCGACATCGCTCTTGATCACGGAGCCGTCGGCCTGGGCCGCGAAGCCCTGCTTGGCCAGGCTGGTGATGAACTTGCGCTCGTTGTCGTTGCGGTCCGGGCCCTTGGCCACGATCGCCTGGACGACGGCGCGACGGCGCTTGCCCCGTACGTCACTGTGGGCGGCGACGCTCTTGCTCAGTCGCTCCAGGTAGCTGGCCTGCGCCTTGGAGCCCGGCGTCGGGTTCTGGTTGATCACGAACATCTGCTGGCCCATGGTCCACACGTTGGTGGTCAGCCAGTAGACGAGGACACCGACGGGGAAGTTGATACCCATCACGGCGAACATGACCGGGAAGACGTACATCAGCATCTTCTGCTGCTGCATGAACGGCGTCTTCACCGACAGGTCCACGTTCTTCGTCATCAGCTGGCGCTGGGTGAAGAACTGCGACGCGGACATCATCACGATCATGATCGCGGTGATCACGCGGACGTCGGTGAGGGTGGCGCCCAGGCTCTCGACCTTGTGCGCGCTGTCCGTGAACTTGGCCGCCAGCGGGGCGCCGAAGATGTGGGCCTTCTGGGCGCTCTCAAGCAGCGGCTGGTTGATGACGCCGATGGTCTTGCCGCTCGCGATGCCCGACAGCACGTGGTACAGCGCGAAGAAGAAGGGCGACTGCGCCAGGATGGGAAGGCACGAGGAGAGCGGGTTGGTGCCCGTCTCCTTGTACAGCTTCATCATCTCTTCGGACTGACGCTGCTTGTCGCTCTTGTAGCGCTCCTGGATCGCCTTCATCTTCGGCTGGAGCGCCTGCATGTTCCGGGTCGACTTGATCTGCTTCACGAAGAGCGGGATCAGACAGATCCGGATCAGCACCACCAGGGACACGATGGACAGTCCCCAGGCCCAGCCCGTGTCCGGCCCGAAGATCGCGCCGTACAACTTGTGGAACTGGACGATGACCCAGGAAACAGGCCAGGTGATGAAGCTGAACAGACTGGCAATCGTGTCCACTAATCAGGCTCCTTGAGCATTGGGCGAGGTCTCTGCGGCCGGGCTGGGCTCGGTCTCAGCGGCGGAGTGCCCGCCCTTGCTGCCGCGCCAGGCGTTGCGCAGCGCCTCGTGCCAACGAGGGCGCTTGCGTTCGGGGACATAGTCCACGCCGCCCGGCGACCACGGATTGCACCGCAGAATGCGCCAGGCGGTCAGTGCCGTGCCCTTCACCGCGCCATGCCGGTCAATGGCCGTGTACCCGTAGTGGGAGCACGACGGGTAGTACCTGCAGACGGGCCCGAGCAGCGGGCTGATCGTCCACTGGTACAGCTTGATCAGGGCCAGCAGCGGGTACTTCATCGCACACCCCCTCCCAGCAGCCGCTGAAGGGCGGCGTCCAGGTCTCGGGCCAGCTGTGCTTGATCGGCATCGCCCGCGCCGGGCAATGCTCGTACGACAACCAGGCTACCGGGGGGCAGCTGGGGGAGCCGATCGCGCATCAGATGGCGAAGCCTGCGCTTCACCACGTTGCGCACGACCGCGACTCCCACGGCCTTGCTGACGACGAAACCCGCACGCGTCGGGGGAGCGCTCTCCCCAGGCGCGTGCGGGTCCGTTGCACCGCTGCGTAGATGGACGACGAGAAGCGGGCGACCGGCCCGGCGTCCTCGGCGTACCGCGGTCGCGAAGTCTTCGCGCCGCCTCAGCCGATTCTCGGTAGGCAGCACGTCATGACCTGATTACGCGATTACGCGGACAGGCTGGCGCGACCCTTGCCACGACGGCTCGCGAGAATCGCGCGGCCGGCACGGGTGCGCATCCGCAGGCGGAAGCCGTGGGTCTTGGCGCGACGACGGTTGTTCGGCTGGAAGGTGCGCTTGCTCACTCGGGGGCTCCAGAAGTGTTTCGGTGGTGGCGGGACATCGCCTGGCTGTCACCGTGCGCCCACGAGAAGCTCGCAATACGCCCGAGTGCACCGCTTCACGATCACATGACCGTGATCTTTGCCCATCGGAGGCAGGCGGCAGCAGCCATCGACAACTCGACCTGGTTACGGTACGCGCGACTACGCCATCCGGTCAAACCAGCATCTCGACGGGCCCCACTGTGCACAGGCTGTGGACAACAACTTGAACCACGTCAGCCGCCCCGACTACCGTGGCTCAACCCTGACTCTTTTCCCTTCTGTCCTTTCCCAGCCCTTCCATCCCGTCCCGAGAACCACACATTCGTGGGACCTGCGAGAGAGCGTGCCTTGTGGCTGACGTACCTGCCGATCTTGCCGCAGTGTGGCCACGAGTGCTGGAGCAGCTCCTCGGAGAAGGCCAGCAGGGCATCGAGCCCAAGGACAAGCAGTGGATCGAGCGCTGCCAGCCGCTCGCCCTGGTCGCCGACACGGCGCTGCTCGCCGTCCCCAACGAGTGGGGCAAGCGCGTCCTGGAGGGCCGCCTGGCCCCGCTGATCAGCGACACGCTCAGCCGTGAGTGCGGCCGCCAGATCCGGATCGCGATCACCGTCGACGACTCCGTGGGCGAGCCCGGCCCGCAGCTCGCGCCGCCGGCCCCGCAGCAGCCCCCGCGCTACCAGGACGACGCCTACGGGCGCCCGGCCGACGACGGCCTGCCCAGCGTGCGGCCCGCCTACCCGGACTACCAGCAGCAGCGCCCCGAGCCCGGCGCCTGGCCGCGCGCCCAGGAGGACCTCTCCTGGCAGCAGCAGCGGCTCGGCGGCTTCCAGGAGCGCGACCCGTACGCGACCGCCCGCCCCCAGCCGCAGCACGACTACCGCCAGCCGCAGATGCCCGAGCGGCCCCAGTACGAGCAGCAGCCCCAGCAGCCCCAGCAGTACGAGCAGCAGCGGCCGGAGCGGCCGGAGCGGCACGAGTTGCCCGAGCCGCAGGCCCAGCAGCACCCCGGCGGCCCGCAGCCGGGCGGCGGCGCCCCGCGTCCGATGGGCGCGCCGTCGTCCTCCTCGGCCCAGCCCGGCGGTCCGGGCGAGCCGCACGCGCGCCTCAACCCCAAGTACCTCTTCGACACCTTCGTCATCGGCTCGTCGAACCGGTTCGCGCACGCGGCCGCGGTCGCCGTCGCCGAGGCGCCGGCCAAGGCGTACAACCCGCTCTTCATCTACGGGGAGTCGGGCCTGGGCAAAACGCATCTGCTGCACGCGATCGGGCACTACGCCCGCAGCCTGTACCCCGGCACGCGCGTGCGGTACGTGAGCTCCGAGGAGTTCACCAACGAGTTCATCAACTCGATCCGCGACGGCAAGGGCGACACCTTCCGCAAGCGGTACCGCGATGTGGACATCCTGCTCGTCGACGACATCCAGTTCCTGGCGAGCAAGGAGTCGACGCAGGAGGAGTTCTTCCACACGTTCAACACGCTCCACAACGCCAACAAGCAGATCGTGCTCTCCTCGGACCGGCCGCCCAAGCAGCTGATGACGCTTGAGGACCGGCTGAGGAACCGTTTCGAGTGGGGTCTGACCACCGACGTCCAGCCGCCCGAGCTGGAGACGCGGATCGCGATCCTCCGTAAGAAGGCGGTGCAGGAGCAGCTCAACGCCCCGCCGGAGGTGCTGGAGTTCATCGCGTCCCGGATCTCGCGGAACATCCGTGAGCTAGAGGGCGCGCTGATCCGGGTGACGGCGTTCGCGTCGCTCAACCGGCAGCCGGTGGACCTCGGGCTCACCGAGATCGTGCTGAAGGACCTGATCCCCGGCGGCGAGGACTCGGCGCCGGAGATCACCGCGAGCGCCATCATGGCGGCGACCGCCGACTACTTCGGGCTGACGGTGGAGGACCTGTGCGGATCCTCGCGCAGCCGCGTCCTGGTGACGGCCCGCCAGATCGCCATGTACCTCTGCCGTGAGCTGACCGACCTCTCGCTGCCCAAGATCGGGGCCCAGTTCGGCGGCCGCGACCATACGACGGTGATGCACGCCGACCGCAAGATCCGCGCGCTGATGGCCGAGCGCCGCTCGATCTACAACCAGGTCACCGAGCTCACCAACCGCATCAAGAACGGCTGAACGCGCCGCTGAGCAGAGCCTTCAAGGGCGCCCGGGACATCGTCCCGGGCGCCCTTCTCGTGCCGTGAGGGCGTCTCTCCGCTGCTGTGGGAGCCGCTCGCCGAGCGCCGTGAGGACGTCTCGGGGACGCCGTGAGGCCTCTCTTCGCGTGCCGTGGGCGCCTCTCACGACCGGTTCGTACGGTCCGCCCGGGCCACCGGTGTTCGAATACCCGCTGGTCGGTGGGGGTTCTCCACAGATCGGGGGACTTTTCCCCGTCCACACCCTGGGGACTGCCGAGTTGTCCAGATTGCATCCACAGGCCGACACCCTGATACTCCATCACCCCAGGTCAGCCACCTGTGGATTTGTGCGCGAGCAGTCTCCACAGGCTGTGGACAGAATCTTCGTCCACAGCCTGTGATCAAAGTTGTCCACCGGCGGCCCACAGGCTGGGTCCCGTTGCCCACAGCTTCTCCACACCCCTGTCCACTGTTCGGCAACGAAACACCCCCGATCACCGTGCCGAGTGAAAGGCGTCACACCAACGTGGTCGGTTGGGCTGTGGGGAACGTGGGTAAAGCTGGGGACAGCTCTGGGGAGAAGTGGCCCCTGCCTGTGCATCGGGTGTGCAGAACTTTCGGGTGTCCACAGAAGAGTCGAGTTGTCCACCGGCTCCACCCACAGGCTCAGTGGACAAAAAAGTGGGGTTGACCTGCGAAAACGGGGTTATCCACCGTTTCCACAGGCCCTACTACTACTCCCACTTAGAGTTAGCTCGGATTTCGCTTCGAAGTGGGGCCTGTGCACAACTTGAGCCCGGCGGCTCCGTGACCCGTCGGCGCGACTTGACCCCGACTCGCACCGAGTGTCAGCGGCGTACGTCAGACTGGTCCCCGGCGATACAGCCGACGACGAATGCCAGCAGGGCGAGCCAGCAACAGCAGGAGGCGGTTCCGGTGAAGATCCGGGTGGAGCGCGATGTTCTCGCGGAGGCGGTGGCGTGGGTGGCCCGCAGCCTCCCGGCCCGTCCGCCCGCGCCCGTCCTCGCGGGCCTTCTTCTGAAGGCGGAGGACGGCGCCCTCAGCTTCTCCAGCTTCGACTACGAGGTCTCGGCGCGGGTCTCCGTCGAGGCCGAGGTCGACGAGGACGGCACGGTGCTCGTCTCCGGCCGCCTGCTCGCCGACATCTGCCGCGCCCTGCCCAACCGCCCGGTGGAGATTTCCACAGACGGTGTACGGGCCACGGTGGTCTGCGGCTCCTCCCGCTTCACCCTCCACACCCTGCCTGTGGAGGAGTACCCGGCGCTGCCGCAGATGCCGACCGCCACCGGCACCGTTCCCGGTGAGGTCTTCGCCTCGGCCGCCGCCCAGGTCGCCATCGCCGCCGGGCGCGACGACACGCTGCCCGTCCTGACCGGCGTACGGATCGAGATCGAGGGCGACACGGTCACCCTGGCCTCGACCGACCGCTACCGCTTCGCGGTCCGCGAGTTCCTGTGGAAGCCGGAGAACCCGGACGCCTCCGCGGTCGCCCTGGTGCCCGCCAAGACGCTCCTGGACACCGCCAAGGCGCTGACCAGCGGTGACACGGTCACCCTGGCGCTGTCGGGCTCGGGCGCCGGCGAGGGCCTGATCGGCTTCGAGGGCGCCGGTCGGCGTACCACCACGCGGCTGCTCGAAGGCGACCTGCCGAAGTACCGCACGCTGTTCCCCACCGAGTTCAACTCGGTCGCGGTGATCGAGACCGCCCCGTTCGTCGAGGCCGTCAAGCGTGTCTCCCTGGTCGCCGAGCGGAACACCCCGGTCCGCCTCAGCTTCGAGCAGGGCGTGCTCATCCTGGAAGCCGGTTCCAGCGACGACGCACAGGCTGTGGAAAGGGTCGACGCCAACCTGGAGGGCGACGACATCTCGATCGCCTTCAACCCGACCTTCCTGCTCGACGGCCTGAGCGCCATCGACTCCCCGGTCGCCCAGCTCTCCTTCACCACCTCGACCAAGCCGGCGCTGCTGAGCGGCAAGCCCGCGCTCGACGCCGAGGCGGACGAGGCGTACAAGTACCTGATCATGCCGGTGCGCCTGTCCGGCTGAGCTTGTCCGGCTGACCTGCGCGGGGCGTACGTCTGAGCGGCCGACCCCACAGGTGTGTGCCCGTGTCCGGGCGTAGTCTCGGACCCGGGTACGAAAGCCACAACGTCAAAGGATCATGTGATGGAGCTCGGTCTCGTCGGCCTCGGCAAGATGGGCGGCAACATGCGCGAGCGGATCCGCCGCGCAGGCCACACCGTCATCGGTTACGACCGCAACCCGGACGTCGCCGATGTCCACAGCCTCGAAGAGCTGGTGGGCAAGCTCAAGGGCCCGCGCGTGGTCTGGGTGATGGTTCCGGCCGGTGCCGCGACCCAGTCCACCGTCGACGAGCTCGCCGAGCTGCTCTCCCCCGGCGACGTGGTCGTCGACGGCGGCAACTCGCGCTGGACCGACGACGAGAAGCACGCCGAGGAGCTGGGCCGCAAGGGCATCGGCTTCGTCGACTGCGGTGTCTCCGGCGGCGTCTGGGGCCTGGAGAACGGCTACGCGCTGATGTACGGCGGCGACGCCGAGAACGTCGAGAAGGTCCAGCCGATCTTCGACGCGCTCAAGCCCGAGGGCGAGTTCGGCTCGGTCCACGCGGGCAAGGTCGGCGCCGGCCACTTCGCCAAGATGGTCCACAACGGCATCGAGTACGCGATGATGCAGGCGTACGCCGAGGGCTGGGAACTCCTGGAGAAGGTCGACTCCGTCACCGACGTCCGCGAGGTCTTCCGCAGCTGGCAGGAGGGCACGGTCATCCGTTCCTGGCTGCTCGACCTGGCGGTCAACGCCCTCGACGAGGACGAGCACCTCGACCAGCTGCGCGGCTTCGCGGCGGACTCCGGCGAGGGCCGGTGGACCGTGGAGGCCGCCATCGACAACGCCGTACCGCTGCCCGCGATCACCGCGTCGCTCTTCGCGCGGTTCGCGTCCCGGCAGGACGACTCCCCGCAGATGAAGATGATCGCGGCGCTGCGCAACCAGTTCGGCGGCCACGCGGTCGAGTCCAAGAAGTAATCCACAGGCTGTTGGCAGGGCCGGGGGAGGTCGGCGCACCACCATGCACGTCACGCATCTCTCGCTGGCCGACTTCCGCTCCTACGCCCGGGTCGAGGTCCCGCTCGACCCGGGCGTCACCGCTTTCGTGGGGGCCAACGGCCAGGGCAAGACCAATCTGGTCGAGGCGGTCGGCTATCTCGCGACCCTCGGCAGCCACCGCGTCTCCTCGGACGCGCCGCTGGTGCGCATGGGCGCCGAACGGGCGGTCATCCGCGCGGCCGTGACCCAGGGCGAGCGCTCCCAGCTGATTGAGCTGGAGCTCAACCCGGGCCGGGCGAACCGCGCCCGTATCAATAGATCCTCGCAGGTCAGACCGCGTGACGTGCTGGGGATAGTACGCACCGTGCTCTTCGCGCCCGAGGACCTGGCGCTGGTCAAGGGCGACCCCGGCGAGCGGCGGCGCTTCCTGGACGAGCTGGTCACCGCGCGCTCCCCGCGCATGGCGGCGGTCCGCTCCGACTACGAGCGCGTCCTCAAGCAGCGCAACACCCTGCTGAAGTCCGCGGCGATGGCCCGGCGCCACGGCGGCCGGGGCATGGACCTGTCGACCCTGGATGTGTGGGACCAGCATCTGGCGCGGGCCGGCGCGGAGCTCCTGGCGCAGCGCCTGGACCTCATCGCGACCCTCCAGCCGCTCGCGGACAAGGCGTACGAGCAACTGGCGCCCGGCGGCGGCCCGGTGGCCCTGGAGTACAAGCCGTCGGCCGAGGGCGAGGCGACCACCCGCGAGGACCTGTACGGGCAGCTGATGGCCGCGCTCACCGACGTACGCAAGCAGGAGGTCGAGCGCGGAGTGACCCTGGTCGGGCCGCACCGCGACGACCTGCTGCTCAAGCTCGGCCAGCTCCCGGCCAAGGGCTACGCCAGCCACGGCGAGTCCTGGTCGTACGCGCTGGCGCTGCGGCTCGCCTCGTACGACCTGCTGCGGGCCGAGGGCAACGAGCCGGTCCTGGTCCTGGACGACGTCTTCGCGGAGCTGGACGCGCGGCGCCGCGAACGGCTGGCGGAGCTGGTGGCTCCGGGCGAGCAGGTGCTGGTGACGGCGGCCGTGGACGACGATGTGCCGGGCGTCCTCGCAGGGGTGCGGTACGAGGTCGCCGGGGGCGAGGTGAGGCGGGTATGAGCGAGCACTCCGGTAACGAGACACCGCAGCCGAAGGTTCCCGAGTCCTCCGGCATCGACCTCGCGCGCGTGGCGCTGCGCGCCGCCAAGGAGCAGGCCAAGGCACGGGGCGCCGCCGCGCAGCAGAAGAAGCAGGCCAGACGGGGCGGCGGCCTGCGCTCGGGCGCGCGCGCGGACGGCCGCGACCCGCAGCCGCTGGGCGCCGCCATCAACCGGCTGATCACCGAGCGCGGCTGGGAGACCCCGGCCGCGGTGGGCGGCGTGATGGGCCGCTGGCCGCAGATCGTCGGCGAGGACCTCGCCAAGCACTGCGTACCGCTGCGCTACGACGAGGACCCCGACGAGCGCGTCCTCACCGTGCAGTGCGACTCCACGGCGTGGGCGACCCAGCTGCGCCTGCTCGCACCCCAGCTGGTGGCGCGCCTGAACGCGGACCTGGGCCACGGCACGGTCCGGATGATCAAGGTCCTGGGGCCGGGCGGCCCGCCCACCCGGTACGGGCGCCTGCGGGCCCCGGGGAGCACGGGGCCGGGCGACACGTACGGGTGAGGCGGCAGTTCCCGCCGCCCGGCCGCGCCGTAACCGGCCGCCCATGACCGCACGCGGCCCTCACGCGTGCGCGCGGGGCGTGGCGCGGGCGCGAAGAACCCGGCCCGGGCCGCCTGTTGGCGGCCTCCGCGCGCCAGGAAACCGGGCGGTACGGGTGAGGCGTCCCTCACGGTAGCCGGAGGTTGACAGGCCGAAGCGCTGAACGCCCGTGTGAGGCTCTTAGAGCCCCTGCCTGGATATGGGGAGTCGGTAGCCGCCCGCTCAGGGCGGCACATGCGGACTCAGGTACCGGCAAACCCCCATTCATGTCGGCGCTACCGGTAGACTGGTCAATAATCCCGCCCTCCTCGCGGGAACCACCGAATGACGCGGTCGGACGTTGCCTTCACGGCACCGCCCGACGCTGACCATCGCTGAACGACGCAGCTGCTCCTGTCTGCCCAGGGGAAGGCTGTGCTGTGCCAGAAAGGGCGCTTCGTGGCCGATTCCGGCAACCCCAACGAGAACACCCCGTCCGCTGCCGTCGGTGAGAACGGCGAGGTCACCGCCTCGTACGACGCCAGCGCCATCACCGTCCTCGAAGGTCTGGACGCGGTCCGCAAGCGACCCGGCATGTACATCGGCTCGACCGGTGAGCGCGGCCTGCACCACCTCGTGCAAGAGGTCGTCGACAACTCCGTCGACGAGGCCCTCGCCGGTCACGCGGACACGATCGACGTCACGATCCTGGCCGACGGCGGCGTGCGCGTGGTCGACAACGGCCGTGGCATCCCCGTCGACCTCCACCCCGTGGAGAAGAAGCCGGCCGTCGAGGTCGTGCTCACCGTGCTGCACGCGGGCGGCAAGTTCGGCGGCGGCGGCTACGCCGTCTCCGGTGGTTTGCACGGCGTCGGCGTCTCCGTCGTGAACGCCCTCTCGACCAAGCTCGCGGTCGACATCAAGCGCGACGGCTACCGCTGGACCCAGGACTACAAGCTCGGCGTCCCCACCGCCCCGCTCGCCAAGCACGAGCAGGTCGAGGAGAGCGGCACGACGGTCACCTTCTGGGCCGACCCGGACGTCTTCGAGACCACCGAGTACTCCTTCGAGACGCTCGCGCGGCGCTTCCAGGAGATGGCCTTCCTCAACAAGGGCCTGACGATCAAGCTCACGGACGAGCGCGAGTCGGCGAAGGCCGTCTCCGGGGCGGACTCGGCCGAGGAGTCGGAGGACCAGCAGGCGCTCACGGTGTCGTACCACTACGAGGGCGGCATCGTCGACTTCGTGAAGTACCTCAACTCGCGCAAGGGCGACCTGATCCACCCGACCGTCATCGACGTCGAGGCCGAGGACAAGGAGCGCATGCTCTCGGCCGAGATCGCGATGCAGTGGAACTCTCAGTACAGCGAGGGCGTTTACTCCTTTGCGAACACCATCCACACGCACGAGGGGGGTACGCATGAGGAGGGATTCCGCGCCGCGCTCACGGGCCTGGTCAACCGGTACGCCCGCGACAAGAAGCTGCTGCGCGAGAAGGACGACAACCTCTCCGGCGAGGATATCCGCGAGGGTCTGACGGCGATCATCTCCGTCAAGCTGGGCGAGCCGCAGTTCGAGGGCCAGACCAAGACCAAGCTGGGCAACACCGAGGCGAAGACGTTCGTCCAGAAGGTGGTGCACGAGCACCTGACCGACTGGTTCGACCGGAACCCCAACGAGGCCGCGGACATCATCCGCAAGGCCATCCAGGCGCAGACGGCACGTGTCGCCGCCCGCAAGGCGCGCGACCTGACCCGCCGCAAGGGTCTGCTGGAAAGCGCCTCTCTCCCCGGCAAGCTCTCGGACTGCCAGTCCAACGACCCGACGAAGTGCGAGATCTTCATCGTCGAGGGTGACTCCGCCGGTGGTTCGGCGAAGTCCGGCCGCAACCCGATGTACCAGGCCATCCTGCCGATCCGCGGCAAGATCCTGAACGTCGAGAAGGCCCGCATCGACAAGATCCTGCAGAACACCGAGGTCCAGGCGCTGATCTCGGCCTTCGGCACCGGAGTCCACGAGGACTTCGACATCGAGAAGCTCCGCTATCACAAGATCATCCTGATGGCGGACGCCGATGTCGACGGCCAGCACATCAACACCCTGCTGCTGACCTTCCTCTTCCGCTTCATGCGGCCGCTGGTCGAGGCCGGGCACGTGTACCTGTCGCGTCCGCCGCTCTACAAGATCAAGTGGGGCCGGGACGACTTCGAGTACGCGTACTCGGACCGTGAGCGCGACGCGCTCGTGGAGCTCGGCAAGCAGTCGGGCAAGCGGATCCGCGAGGACTCGATCCAGCGCTTCAAGGGTCTGGGCGAGATGAACGCCGAGGAACTGCGCATCACCACCATGGACGTCGACCACCGTGTGCTCGGCCAGGTCACCCTGGACGACGCGGCCCAGGCCGACGACCTGTTCTCGGTGCTGATGGGCGAGGACGTCGAGGCGCGGCGCTCGTTCATCCAGCGCAACGCCAAGGACGTCCGCTTCCTCGACATCTGAGTCGGTCCCTCGCTGACCGCTTCGAAAGGACTTGAGAACCAGCAATGGCCGACGAGAACACTCCCGCGACCACTGAACCCACCGAGGAAGAACCTGTAGTGCGCATCGAGCCCGTCGGGCTCGAAACGGAGATGCAGCGCTCCTACCTCGACTACGCGATGTCCGTCATCGTCTCGCGCGCGCTGCCCGACGTACGGGACGGCCTGAAGCCCGTCCACCGCCGGGTGCTGTACGCGATGTACGACGGCGGGTACCGGCCCGAGAAGGGCTTCTACAAGTGCGCCCGCGTCGTCGGCGACGTCATGGGCACGTACCACCCGCACGGCGACTCCTCGATCTACGACGCGCTCGTCCGCCTCGCCCAGCCCTGGTCGATGCGGATGCCGCTGGTGGACTCCAACGGCAACTTCGGTTCCCCGGGCAACGACCCGGCCGCCGCCATGCGGTACACCGAGTGCAAGATGATGCCGCTGTCCATGGAGATGGTCCGCGACATCGACGAGGAGACCGTCGACTTCCAGGACAACTACGACGGCCGCAACCAGGAGCCGACGGTTCTGCCGGCGCGCTTCCCGAACCTGCTGGTCAACGGCTCCGCCGGTATCGCCGTCGGTATGGCCACCAACATCCCGCCGCACAACCTGCGCGAGGTCGCGGACGGCGCCCAGTGGTTCCTGGCGCACCCGGAGGCCTCGCACGAGGAGCTCCTGGACGCGCTGATCGAGCGCATCAAGGGCCCCGACTTCCCGACCGGCGCCCTCGTCGTCGGCCGCAAGGGCATCGAGGAGGCGTACCGCACCGGGCGCGGCTCCATCACGATGCGCGCGGTGGTCGCGGTCGAGGAGATCCAGAACCGCCAGTGCCTGGTCGTCACCGAGCTTCCGTACCAGGTGAACCCGGACAACCTGGCGCAGAAGATCGCCGACCTGGTCAAGGACGGCAAGGTCGGCGGCATCGCCGACGTCCGCGACGAGACGAGCTCGCGCACCGGCCAGCGCCTGGTCATCGTGCTGAAGCGGGACGCGGTCGCCAAGGTCGTCCTGAACAACCTGTACAAGCACACCGACCTGCAGACGAACTTCGGCGCCAACATGCTGGCGCTCGTCGACGGCGTGCCGCGCACCCTCTCGCTGGACGCGTTCATCCGCCACTGGGTGACGCACCAGATCGAGGTCATCGTCCGGCGCACGAAGTTCCGGCTGCGCAAGGCCGAGGAGCGGGCCCACATCCTGCGTGGTCTGCTCAAGGCGCTCGACGCGATCGACGAGGTCATCGCGCTGATCCGGCGCAGCGAGACCGTCGAGGTCGCGCGCGAGGGCCTGATGGGCCTGCTCCGGATCGACGAGATCCAGGCCAACGCGATCCTGGAGATGCAGCTCCGCCGGCTCGCCGCCCTGGAGCGCCAGAAGATCGTCGCCGAGCACGACGAGCTCCAGGCGAAGATCAACGAGTACAACGCGATCCTCGCCTCGCCGGAGCGCCAGCGCCAGATCATCAGCGAGGAGCTGGCGGCCATCGTCGAGAAGTTCGGCGACGACCGGCGCTCCAAGCTGGTGCCCTTCGACGGTGACATGTCCATCGAGGACCTGATCGCCGAAGAGGACATCGTCGTCACCATCACCAACGGTGGCTACGTCAAGCGCACCAAGACCGAGGACTACCGCTCGCAGAAGCGCGGCGGCAAGGGCGTGCGCGGCACGAAGCTGAAGCAGGACGACATCGTCGACCACTTCTTCGTCTCCACCACGCACCACTGGCTGCTGTTCTTCACCAACAAGGGCCGCGTCTACCGGGCCAAGGCGTACGAGCTGCCGGACGCCGGACGGGACGCGCGCGGTCAGCACGTCGCGAACCTGCTGGCCTTCCAGCCGGACGAGAAGATCGCCCAGATCCTCGCCATCCGCGACTACGAGGCGGCGCCCTACCTGGTCCTCGCCACCAAGTCCGGCCTGGTGAAGAAGACCTCGCTGAAGGACTACGACTCGCCCCGTTCGGGTGGTGTCATCGCCATCAACCTCCGTGAGACGGAGGCCGCCGGCGAGGACGAGCTGATCGGCGCCGAACTGGTCTCAGCCGAGGACGATCTGCTGCTCATCAGCAAGAAGGCGCAGTCCATCCGCTTCACGGCGACGGACGACGCGCTGCGCCCGATGGGACGCGCCACTTCCGGTGTCAAGGGGATGAGTTTCCGCGAGGGCGACGAGCTGCTCTCGATGAATGTCGTCCGGCCCGGTACTTTCGTGTTCACCGCCACCGACGGCGGGTACGCGAAGCGGACCCCCGTCGACGAGTACCGCGTCCAGGGTCGCGGTGGCCTCGGTATCAAGGCCGCCAAGATCGTCGAGGACCGGGGCTCGCTGGTCGGCGCGCTGGTGGTCGAGGAAACGGACGAAATCCTCGCCATCACGCTCGGCGGTGGTGTGATTCGTACGCGAGTCAACGAGGTCAGGGAGACGGGCCGTGACACCATGGGCGTCCAACTGATCAACCTGGGCAAGCGCGATGCCGTGGTCGGTATCGCTCGTAACGCCGAGGCCGGTCGCGAGGCTGAAGAGGTCGACGGTCCCGAAGGGGCCGAGATCGACGCGGCCGAGGGCGAGTCTGCCGAGGCCGCAGTCGAGGGCATCGAGCCCTCGGCCGGGGAGCACGAGGAGTAAAGCGTGAGTGGAGCCACGGGCGCCGGATCGGCCAGTTCCGGAGCGGACGGTGCCCGTGGCCCTGCCGCGGACTCCCAGGGGGTAACGGTGACCGACACCCGCGGGCCGCAGGCCCGGTCCGACGAGGGGTACGCGGCCGGGCCGCTGCCCGGCGAGCGCGAGAAGCCCGCTTCGGGCCCCTCGCAGCCGTACCACCCGCCGCAGGCCTACCCGACGCCCCAGAACGGGTCGCAGGGCGGTCAGCAGCGCATCGGCGGGCAGGCGTCCGCCGCCGCACGCCGGCAGCCCCGCACCGGGGCGCGCACGACGCCGCGTACCCGCAAGGCGCGGCTGCGGGTGGCCAAGGCCGACCCGTGGTCGGTGATGAAGGTCAGCTTCCTGCTCTCCATCGCGCTCGGCGTGTGCACGGTGGTGGCGGCGGCGGTGCTGTGGATGGTCATGGACGCCATGGGCGTCTTCTCGTCGGTCGGCGGCACCATCAGCGAGGCCACCGGCTCCAACGAGTCCAACGGCTTTGACCTGCAGTCGTTCCTGTCGCTGCCCCGCGTGCTGATCTTCACCTCGGTGATCGCGGTCATCGACGTGGTGCTCGCCACCGCGCTGGCGACGCTCGGTGCGTTCATCTACAACCTCTCGGCCGGTTTCGTGGGCGGCATCGAGCTCACGCTGGCCGAGGACGAGTAAGCGCGGTTCCCGCACGTCGGACGGGGGCCGGTCATCGATTTTGGGACTGGCCCCCACGTGCGCTAATCTTCAGAGGTCAGCGCGCGGGGGACACCCCCGAAGAGCGCGGCGGGGCTATAGCTCAGTTGGTTAGAGCGCATCCCTGATAAGGATGAGGCCACAGGTTCAAATCCTGTTAGCCCCACAGTGACGAAGACCCCCGGACATCGCGTCCGGGGGTCTTCGCGTTGTCGGCGGGCGGGTGTCGGTGGTCCGCGTAGGTCCGGGCTGGCGGGTCCGGGGCGGGCGTCCCCTACGTACTACGTACGTGCAAGGCGACGCCGCGTACCGACGGCCCGGCGCGAAGCCGTACCGATGACGCGACGCCGTCGTACCGACATGAAGAAGCCCGGCAACTCGGGGAGTTGCCGGGCTCGTGCGCTCGGGCGGGCGCGGGGAGGTTCGGGGGGATTCAGGGGGACAGGGCGCCGGCGCCCGGAGCGGCGGCGTCCGTGCTGTCGTCGGCCTCGCTGCCGTCGGCACCGTTGCCGCTCTCCCTGTCCTCGTTGGCGGTCGGCAGGTGCCGGGTCGAGGGCGAGGAGCCGTGGGCCTCGGCGCGGATGCGCTGCTTCATCGTGGGCGGCAGCGCCGAGAGGCCTGGCAGGGCCCAGGGCGCGATCGGCGTACGGGCGGTGGGGATTTCGCTCCGGTTGTGCGCTACGGCCTGCTGCGGTACAGAAGCGGCGGCCGAGGCCTGGGAGGCGAAGCCGAGGGAGGCGAGGAGGGCGACGAACATGCCGATGAGTGCGGTCCACCACGTCGTGAGCTTGCTGGTTGCCATGACTTCCTCGCTTCTGTGCGCTTCTTGGTTGCCCGATTTGCGATGTACCTCATGATGTGTACGGGCGGGGCAGAGCGAGGGTGCGACGCACCGTTATGGGCGGATGTTCCGATGAACTGCACTCGGATGGACCATCACCGATTGATATCGATCGGTGTGTATAGTCGGGCGACAGAGGTCCCTTACGTCAAGGAAAGACGAGGTCGCGCGGTGAAGAAGCTCCTCCTGGTCGCACTGGCCGCCATCGGCGGGCTCCTCGTGTACCGCCAGATCCAGGCGGATCGCGCCGAGCAGGACCTGTGGACGGAGGCGACCGACTCCGTGCCCGCAGGTTCGGGTGTGTGAGCCCCACAGAGTCCAGTTGCAGAGCCCCGGCCGCCGACGCGGCCGGGGCTCTGTGCTGTCATGTGCCCGGGGCAGCGGCCCCCATGGGTTCACCTGCGCAAATCAATGGCTTGCACAAGCAAAATTGAAGGGGGCGCGGCGGCATGACGAACCAGCGGGGGAAGGCCCTGGCCGCAGCCGCCGTGGCCGCGTTGTGCGCGCTGACGGCGTTACCGGGCCAGGGGCGGGCGCAGGCCGCGAACGGGCAGGTCGAAGCGGATGCGCGGGGGCGCAGCAGCTCGTACCACTATGACCCGAATGCCCAGCCGGTCACCGGCGCCGCGAGCGGTCAGGGCGGCCCCCGCCTCGTTGCCAAGACGGTCTACCGGTCCACGATCGGGCCGGGCGCCACCATCTCCTTCCAGGTCGACCTCGACGGCAGCGGTGACGCCTATGTGTCGGCCGTGGCCGTGCCGAAGCAGGACGCGAAGGTCTCCTCCAATGACGGCATCCAGCTGACCCTGCGGGACCGTAACGGCAACACCTGCGACTCCAACAGCGCCCTCTTCGGCACCCCCCAGTACCCGAGGCCGATCGCCGCGTACGTCTCCCGGGGCCTCAACCGGCAGCAGACGCCCTGTCAGGCGGCGGGCACGTACACGGTGTTGATCGAACGGATCGGCGACCAGGCGGCCCCCTGGGGGCTTGAGCTGCGTCAATTCCGGGAGCCGAGGGTCGCCTCCGGCGGGCCGAGCACCGCGCCGATGCAGGGGTCCACCGCGTCGCCGCCCGCACCCACCGGCGGCGGGCGCGAGATCCGCGGCGGTACGGGCTTCGCCGACGCGTTCCCCATGCGCCAGGGCGAGTGGCGGGACAAGCTGAGGCCGGGTGACACGCTCTTCTACCGCGTGCCGGTCGGCTGGGACCAACAGCTGTCCGTCACGGCCGTGCTGGCCCGCTACGGCGGTAACAAGTACGTGCCGGAGGCGATCGACCTCCGGCTCTACAACCCGGCGCTCGGACTGGTCGGCTACGCGTTCATCGGATACGACGGCAGCAGCCCGGCCTCCACCGGCTTCCAGCCGCTCGCGACGGTGAATTACCGCAACCGGTACGCCAACACGAGCTCGGCCGCCGCCATGCGCTTCAACGGCGACTACTACCTGGCGGTGAGCCTCAGCCCCGCCCTCGCCGACGCTCTCGGTAGCGGGCCGTACGTGGTGACGCTGAGGGTGGACGTACACGGCAAGGCGGGGCCCGGGCCCGCGTACGAGGGGGGCGCGCCCAGCTTCGGGACCACCGGTACCGGCCCTGCGCAGGGCACCGTGGCCGCCACCTCCCCTCGCCGTGGCAGCGGCTCGACGCGGATGCGGCTGCTCGCGGCCGCCGGGATCGGGACGGGCACGCTGCTGATGGTGGGGCTCGGCGTGTGGACGCTGGTGGCCCGGCGCCGGGCGCTGTCTCTCAGGTCCGGCTGAGCGCCCAGAAGCCGACGGCGAAGCAGAGCAGCGCGAGCAGCAGGACCGGGACGGCGATTTTGCGGGGCGGGCCGGTGGGGGCGGGGCGCCCGGAATGCCCGGGATGCGGCCCGGTCGCTGGTCCCACAAAACTCACCGGTTCCGCTGGCTCCATGGGCCCCACGGGCTGAACAGGGCTGTAAACGGGCGGGGTTGGAGTGGGAACTTGCGGGCTCTGCGAGGGAACTTCCGGGCCCTGCCAGACGTAGCTCTTGGTGACAGGAGTTGGTGCGTAGGAGGGTGGATACGGGGGTGGGGTGACATGGCCGTCGGCCGTCGGCGGGGTGGGCAACTGCTGTACGGGCAGCGCTTGTTGCTGCTCCCACTGCTGTGGTGCCTGATCCGGTGGGAGCTGCGCGGAGGACGGCGTGGCCTGCACGTCCCACGGGTCCTGCGGGTCCGGCGCACGGTGCGCACCCCGCGGGACCTGGCGCGGAACGAACCCCTCCGGGAGCGGGCCGATCTGGTCGAAGACCTCGACCGGCTCCTCGTCGGACGCGGGGTCCGGCAGCAGCTCGACGGCCGTGGCGAGCGCCTTGCGCGCCCCCGTGGCCGTCCGGAACCTGGCGTGCGGGTCCGGCTGCAGCAGGCCCGCCAGGACCTGCCACAGCGGCTCCGGGATGCCCTTGGGCGCCCCCGGTGTCCCGTACGCCGAGAAATACTCCACCAGGGCCCGGGCGTCGGGTTTCTGACCCTCCAGCAGATACAGCGCGACCAGGCCGACGGCGAACAGGTCGGCCGGGAAGTCGGGCTCCGCGCCCATGACCTGCTCGGGCGCGAAGTACCCCGGCGTCCCCATCACGAAGTTGGTCTCGGTCAGGCGTGGCTCGCCCTTGCGCAGGGCGATGCCGAAGTCGGACAGCCGCAGATGCGGCCGCCCGGTCCCGGTGGCCTCCAGGAGGATGTTGGCCGGCTTGATGTCGCGGTGGACGACCCCCTCGGCGTGCACCGCGCCCAGTCCGGCGAGCAGCTGGTCGAGCAGCACGCAGACGAAGCGCGGCGGCAGCGGTCCGTAGTCCCCGATCAGGTGGGCGAGCGAGCCGCCGGCCACCAGGTCCATGGTGAACAGGACCTTGTCGTCGTCGGCGGCCCAGCTCGCGGGGGCCAGCACATGAGGGTGGTCGATCCTCAGTGCCTGCTCGCGGACGAAGCGCAGCAGCGTGTGCGCGTCGCTCTGCTGGAGGACCTTCGCCGCCACACAGCGCCGACGGCGGTGGTCCCAGGCACGCCATACGGCGCCGACGCCGCCGCGCCCGATCGGGTCGATGAGCTCATACCGACCGGCGAAGACCTCACCCACCTGGCACCCCCGCCCCCATCGGCCGTCAGCTCTGGTGCGCCTCGTAGTGGGCGACCGCCTCGGCGGTGCGTCCGGCGCCGTACACCCGGAGGAACTCTGCCAGTTCGGGGTGGGCGGGGGCGAGGGTGTCGGCGGCGTCGATGATGTCCCCGGCCGCGGCCACCGAGCGGAGCAGCGACTGGATCTCGCGCACCACCCGGCGCACCGTCGGCGCGCCCGAACTGGTCGTGGTCTGACCGGTGTTGGTGAGCACGGAGCCGCCCTGCGACTTCTTGATCTCGTCCATCCGGTCGGTGGCCTCGGCGGCGCTGACGCTGCCGTCCGCGACCTGGCCCGCCAGGTCCTGGAGGGCCTGGACCCGCTGGACGACGGCCGGGTTGCCGATCTTGGCGCGCTGACCGCTCATCAGCTGGGACAGCATGGGCGCCGACAGGCCGAGGACGGCGGCGAGCCTGGCCTGGTTCAGGCCGAGGTCGTCTATCAGCCGACGGAAGAGCGCCCCCAGCGGCTCCCCGTACCAGCTCCGCTGGAGCTCCCTGGCTCTTGCGGTCGCTTCCTGCTGTGCTGCGTCCATTGCGCGTCTCCCCATCGCTTCCCCTTGAGGCGCTTCGCTGTCGCGAACCCCGACGAGCATCTTACGGAGAGTGGTCGCCGACCGGGAGTCCCAATCCTTTTGCGGGATACCCCGTTCCACCCGGTACTCTGGTCTGCGCATCACCGTTTCGGGGCCTTAGCTCAGTTGGTAGAGCGCTGTCTTTGCATGGCAGATGTCAGGGGTTCGACTCCCCTAGGCTCCACCTATGAAATGCCCTCCGACCTGCGGAAACGCGGTTTCGGAGGGCATTTTTCATGCCCATCGGTGGGCACATGGGTGCCCACCGGGGGCGGCAGATGCCCGTGATTCGGGGGGTTTGCAGGAGCCCGGGTGGGGGCCGTAGCAGAGTTGCTCGCTCGGCGCCGGGAGCGTGGCGGTGGCCCAAGGGCGATGCCGGGGGTGTCCGTGCGACGGTGGCCACGCCGGTGCGGTAGCCCCGCCAGCAGGACCGCGAGGGCTGCGGCCAGCGATGCGATCCCTCCCGTCCACAGGCCGGAGCGTGCGCCGTATCGGGCCGTCAGCCAGCCGACGAGGAGCGCGCCCAGCGGGGTGAGTCCTTGCAGGATCAGGGTGTAGAGCGCCATCACCCGGCCGCGGAACCGCGGGTCGCTGCCGAGTTGGATGCGGTGATTGACGGC
Source organism: Streptomyces sp. CBMA152 (assembly GCF_014596475.1). Taxonomy (GTDB): domain Bacteria; phylum Actinomycetota; class Actinomycetes; order Streptomycetales; family Streptomycetaceae; genus Streptomyces. The sequence goes on from NZ_MECJ01000029.1 coordinate 117,225, forward strand.
CTGCGTGAAGTAGATGGTGGCGAAGCCGGTCAAGCAGAGCAGAACGGCCGCCGAGGCATAGTCGGGGGACCAGCCGGTGGCGCTCTCCAGCACCCCGAACGCCAGGGCGGAGCCGGTGACGGTCCGGGCGGCGGGGCGGCCGCGCCGAGCGGTGGTGGCAAACGCGGCGAGCAGTGAGCCGGTGGCGAAGGCCGTGGTGAGCAGGCCGAAGGAGGTCGCGTCCGCCTTGAAGACGGTCTTGGCGAGCAGTGGCAGGGTGAGCTGGAAATTGAACCCGAACAGGCCCACCACCGCCAGCAGGGCCAGTGGCACCATCAGGTCGGGCCGGGTGCGGACGTAGCGCAGTCCGTCCACCACCCGGGAGACGCGCCGGCCGGGCTCTGCGCGGATCAGCTCTTGGGGCCGCATCAGACGCAGTCCCGCCACGGTGGCGAGGTAGCTGACCGCGTTTAGGGCCATGACCAGGCCCGTACCGGCCGCGGAGATGAGCAGGCCGGCCAGGGCCGGGCCGACGACTCGGGCGGTGTTGAAGTACGCGGCGCTCAACGCCGAGGCGTTGGGCAGTAGGTCGGGCCCCACCAGCTCGCTGACGAACGCCAGTCGGGCGGGGACCTCGAAGGCGTTGACGGTGCCGAGCGCCAGCGCGAACAGATACAGGTGCCACAGCCGCACGGCGTCGGCCAGGACCAGCGCCGACAGCGCCAGGGCCAGTACGCCGGAGACCAGGTTGGCGAGGGTGAGCAGCAGTCTCTTGTCGTACCGGTCCGCGAGTCCGCCGCCGTACAGGCTGAGCAGCAGCATCGGTGTGAACTGGAGGGCGGTCAGGGTGCCCAGAGCGGTGGCGGAGTCGCCGGTCAGGTCCAGGAGCAGCCAGTCCTGGGACACGACCATCATCCAGGTCCCCGCCACCGAGATGACCTGGCCGGCCGCGAACAGCCGGAAGTTGCGTACGGCGAGTGAGCGGAAGGTCTTGGGACGCGTCCTGTCCATGAGCGTGTGGTCCGCCTAGCCTCTCGGGGTCTGCCTGGTCCGCCGGAGCGTCCTTCGGATCAGGAGGTCGCGCCGGACCGGGCCAGGCACTCCTCCAGGAACGCCAGAGCGCGCAGGTGGTAGGAGCGGGCAACCCAGCCGAGGCTCATGTTGTGGCCCGCGCCGGGTTGCCGGTCGACGGTGACGAACGGCGCGGTGGGGAACAGGCGGGTCAGTTCGGCGAGATCCTGCTCGTCGTGCCGCCACCACAGTTCCTGCTCGGCGAAGGTGAGGCGGACCGGGACCGGGACCCGGGCGGAGGCGGCGGTGAAGTGCTCCGGCCAGCGCACTGCCTCCGCCCGCTCCCGTGCGGGCATGGGCGCGACGAGGGCGCCGGCGGCGCGGAAGGTGCCGGGCGGGTAGAAGCACAGAGCGCCCCAGTTCCGCTTCCACTGGCCGAACTGGTGGGGGTCGCCCAACGCACTCGGGTCGACGGCGTAGTCCCGGCCGCAGCCCGAGATGTCCAGGCCGAGCAGGGGCGGCGCGGTGGGGTCCGGCTGGTCCTGGTCGGCGGCGTAGGTGAGGGCGAGTTTGCCACCGAAGGAGTGCGCGACGAGGAACACCCCGGCGCCGGTCGGGAACCGGCCGGCGAGGTGGGTGAGCGCGGCGCGCAGAGCGGCGGACTGCTCGGCCAGGTTCTGGCCGAGCGGCAGGTGAGCGGCGGACAGCCCGTAGCCGGGCCGGTCGACGGCGACGACGGTGTAGCCGAGACGGGCGCCGAGGGTGAGGAGACTGACGTCGGGATGGGCCTGGCCGTCGAAGTAGCCGGCGCTCATGCCACCGCCGTGCACCGCGACGACGGTCGCGCGCGGCGGGCCGGATGGCTGGGCGATCAGCGCGGACAGGGGGAAGGGACCGGTCTCCAGGACGAGCGGCCGGACACCCGGGGACATCGTGGGCGCGACGGTGGGGGCGCTCACCCCTTGCCCCGGGAGCGGTCGTGCAGACAGGCGCGGCTCATGTGCTCCTCCTGATGCGGATGGTCGGATCGGTGCGGGCGGATCACGTGGCGGAACGGGCCCCGGTTCCCCCCGCCCCCCCGGGGCCCGGGGGGAACCGGGCCGGCGCCCGCGAAGGCGTCCGGTTGCCGAAAAGGACGCCGGTGACCGTGTCACCCGGTCCTGCCGGCCGCCTCCGCCTGTACCGCCGGGTCACCGCAGCCGCTACGGGGTGCTCCGCGAGGCCGCGAGACCTCGACGGCCATGGTGGACAGCGCGGCCTTGTCGGCCGTCACAGGTCGTCGCGGCTCACCTGGCGCCGGACCACCTGCCAGCCGCCGTCCACCCGTACCAGGATGTCCTCGCACAGAGTGCTGCAGTAGATCGTCGGCTTCTCGCCGCGCCAGGTCTCCAGCACCATCACGTACGACCGGGTGTGGACCCGCTCGCCGTCGCCCTCCGTCACGGAGTCGGCCGCCAGCATCGTCATGACGTGACGGCGGACGATCCCGGCCTTGGCCTGTGCGGCGAAGGCCCGCTCGCAGTGCTCGGCGATGGCGGCCCGGCCGCTGAGGGGCTCGGGGAACGCGTTGGTGGCGAAGACGCCGTCCTCGGTGAAGCTGCCCGCCCAGGCCGGGACATCGAGGTCGTCGGAGGACTGCATCTGCCGGGCGTAGAAGTGCTGGAGGTCCTGATAGACCTCCGTGGTGACCGGGACCGTCGCCACTGCTGCCGCCTGGACCATAACGGGGCCTCCTCAAGGTTCGGTGGTCGGGAACTGGTGTGTCCCGCAGGCAGGTTGGGTGTCGTTGCTCAAGGGCTGCTGTAAGCCGGGTCAAAGGCACACATCGGATCTGTGCGTGTCTTGACCCGGCTTACAGCAGCCTTTGAGCCCACATCACCAGGGTCGGCGGTCGTGCGGCACCGCCTACGAGGGCAGCCGTGAACAGGACTGCCAAAGATGAGGACGAGATGACCCGAACCGAGTCGGCGCCGCTGACCACCGAGATGCCCCTGGACCGACCCGCCGTCCCGCTGAGCTGGGCACGCGGCTCCGTCGACGCGATGCTGGCGGACGCGGCACGTGCCTACCCGGCGCGGGCCGCGATCCTCGGCGACGGCGTGGAGATCTCCTACGCCGAACTGGACGCGGCCGCGACGGACTGGGCCCGGACCCTGCACCGCGTGTTCGACGAGCCGCCGGGGACGGTGGCGGTCGCCCAGGCCCCCGACCCTCGGTTCCCCGCCGTGTACTACGGGATCCTGCGGGCGGGCGGTACGGCCGCCGTGGTCAACCCGCTGCTCCCGGACCACGTACTGGCGCATGTGCTGAGGCTGTCGAAGGCCCGTCTGGCGGTCGTTCCGTCCCAGGTGCGTGAGCGGCTGCTGCCGCTCCTGGACACGCTCCCCGACCTGAAGCACGTGCTGGTCCTCGGCGAGGACCTGGCGGACGACGACGGCGACTGGTTCCCGCCGGCGGCTCCGGCCGAGGAGGACCGGGCCGTGATGCTGTTCACCAGCGGCTCCACCGGTGTGCCCAAGGCCGTTCAGCTGAGCCATCGCAACATCAAGGTGAACGCGGCCCAGATGGCGGCCGCGCACCGCATCGACTCCTCGTCGACGGTTCTGCTGCACCTCCCCATCTACCACCCGATGCACATGAACACCACTGTCTCCGTGGCGGCGACGCAGGTCGTGTGCACGAGCTCGCGCCCGGCCGAGGCGATCGAGCTGGCCAACCGCACCGCCGCGACGCACTACTACACCTTCCCGGTGCGCCTGCTGGAGCTCGCGGCCGAGCCCGAGCTGTCCTCCTGGCGCCTGGACACCGTCTCGCTGATCGCGTCCGGCGGCACCGCTGTTCCGCCACGGGTGGTGCGCGCGTTGGCGGACACCTTCGGCCTTCAGCTGCTCCAGGGATACGGCATGTGCGAGACCTCGTCGCTGGCGTCCCTGGACGTCCCGGACGCGCCCCGGGCGGGTTCGGTCGGTCTGCCCCTGGACGGCAGCACGATACGGATCGTCGACCCCGGGTCCGGGGACGTCCTGCCCGCGGGCGGCATCGGGGAGATCCGGATTCACGGTCCCCATGTGATGCAGGGGTATCTGGGCCACGACGGCCCCTCCCCGGTGGACGAGGACGGCTGGCTCGCCACGGGGGACATGGGGTACCTGGACGAGGACGGCTACCTCTACATGTTCGACCGGGTCAAGGACGCCTTCCGGTGCGGCGACGAGCTGGTCTCACCGACCTCGGTCGAGCGCAGGCTGGACGCCCACCCGGCGGTGCGGGACTGCGCTGTCGTGGGCGGGTCCGATCCCGTACTCGGAACCTCCGCGGTGGCCTTCGTCGCCCTCCATGACGGCGCCGAGGCGGGCATCCTCGACAGCGTCCTCGCAGAGGTCAACAGCGAACTGACCGAGGGGCAGCGCATCCGCCGCGCCGAGGTGGTGGCGACCATCCCCCGGCTCGCCACCGGCAAGGTGGCCCGGGACGAACTCCGGGCACGTCTTGCCGGCGCCTGACCGGAGTGGGCAGGCCGGGCGCGACTGGGAGATCGACGAGAGCTGCATCGACTGCGACGTGGCACGCCAGCTGGCCCCACAGACGGTCGTCCGGCTCGGCTCCCGCTCGGTGCTGGCCCGCCAGCCGTCCGACGCGCGCGAGCACCGGGCCCTGGAGAGGGCGGCGGCGGCCTGTCCGGTACGGGCGATCCGCCGTGGTCCGGGGCGCATCGGGGAGGCTCCCTTCCCGATGCGCATCGAGGGCGAGGTCCATCTCTGCGGGCACAACTCCGCCCGGACCTTCGGGGCCAACGCCTATCTGGTGCGCCGCCCCGAGGGCAACCTGCTGGTGGACACGCCGCGCTGGACCTCCTCGCTCGCCGCGTCGTACGAGCGCCTGGGCGGCATCGCGCACATCCTGCTGACGCACCGTGACCACACCGCCCACGCCCGGAGGTTCGCGGAGCACTTCGGCTCCCGGGTGTGGATCCACGAGGGAGACGCGGATGCCGCGCCGTACGCCGACACGGTGCTGCGGGGCACCGGGCCGACCGAGGTGCTCCCGGGGGTGACCGCGCTGCCCGTGCCCGGCCACACCCGGGGGAGCACGGTGTACGTGGTGGACGAGAGGTACTGCTTCACCGGCGACACGTTGTACTGGTCGCGGACCGCACGGGACCTGGAGGTGTTCGAGACGGTGCTCTGGTACTCGCGCCCGGAGCTGATCGACTCGCTGCTGCGGCTGGCCCGGCGGACACGCTTCGCCTGGGTGCTGCCCGGTCATGGCGACCGGTGCCACCGGCCGGCCGAGGAACTGCATGAGCGGCTGTTGGACCTGGTCGCACGCATGCGGCGTCGATCGCCGCGGCCGCTCGACATCGGCGCCGTCGAGTGGTGAGCCGTGCGGGGGTCAGCCCTTCGTACGCCACTGGGGGTCGAACCCGCGGATGACGTCGTCGAGCATCCCCCGCAGGCTCTCCAGCTCGGTGAGGCCCAGACCGGAGAGGGCCTGCTGGATGTTGTGCACCTGTAGGGGCAGCGCCTTGGCCAAGGTGGCGCTGCCGCTCGGGGTGAGCACCGCGTAGACGGCTCGCTTGTCCTCCGGCGGGGTCTCCCGGCGGACCAGACCGGCGCGCTCCATGCGGTCGACGAGCTTCGTCACGCTCGCCTTGGAGACCACCAGGTCGCGGCTGAGCTGGAGCAGCCGTATCCGCGAGCCCTCGGCCCGGTTGAGCCGGGCCAGGACCTCGAACCACACGAGGGAGATGTCGAGTTCCTGGGTCAAGGAGCGGTCCAGGGTCTTGGAGACATGGCCGTAGGCATGCACCAGCGAGATCCATGCCCGGAATTCCGGTCCGTCGATTCCGCTGGGGGCAGGGGTCACCCCGGGCGCCTCGGTTGACATGTTAACTGCTCCTTGCTTATGGTGACGCTATTGCGGTTTCCAAGTTAACCCTTGCATGGCGGACCGTTTTTGTCACGCCAACGGCAATCCCGGTTCCGGGAGCCCGTGAGGCCGTACGCGTAGTCGGCGTCCACTACCGCACATCGATCCGCAGTCCATTCGAAATCCAAAGGAGTCGGAGATGGGCAGCCCCACCTCCCCGGATGCGTCCGAGGCCACCATCGGTCATTCCGGACGCACCATGACCGTGACCGCCATCGCCACCTTCATGGTGTCTCTCGACCAGCTGGTCGTGACCACCGCGTTGACGAAGATCAGGGAGCATCTGAACACCGGCCTCCAGGGGCTGGAGTGGACGGTCAACGCCTATACCCTCACCTTCGCCGTCTTCCTGCTCACGGCCTCCGCCCTGGCCGAGCGCTTCGGACGGCGCCGGCTCTTCCTGATCGGTCTCACCCTGTTCACCGGGGCGTCGGCGATGGCCGCACTGGCCCCGGGGATCGGGGTGCTCATCGCGGCCCGCGCGCTCCAGGGCATGGGGTCGGCCATCGTGCTGCCGCTCTCCCTGACCCTGCTCTCCGCAGCGGTCCCGGCGAGCAAGCGTGGAGCCGCTCTCGGTGTGTGGGGCGCGGTGGGCGGACTCGGCGTCGCGCTCGGCCCGGTGATCGGCGGGTTCATCACCGAGGACGCTTCCTGGCAGTGGATCTTCTGGCTGAACGTGCCGATAGGCGTGGCGCTCCTCGCGATGTCCTCGGCCTGGCTGACGGAGAGCCATGGGCCGCTGGCCCGGCTCGACCTGGTGGGCACGGTGCTGGCCTGCCTCGGTCTCCTCGGCGTCGTGGTCTCGATCATCCGGGGCGACTCGGCGGGCTGGACCAGCGCGCAGACCCTGGGCGCGGGGATCGGCGGCCTCGTGGTGCTGGCGGCGTTCGTCGTCTGGGAGTTGCGGACGCCCCATCCGATGCTGCCGATGCGACTTTTCTCCGGGCGTACCTTCGCCACGGTGAACCTGCTGTCGCTGTTCATGTTCTTCGGTATGTTCGGCTCGATCTTCCTGATCACCCAGTACCTGCAGACCGCGCTGGGCTACTCGCCGTTCGCCGCGGGACTGCGCTTCCTGGCCTGGACGGGTGTGGTGCTCATCGCGGCCCCGCTGGGCGGCGGCCTGTCCGACAAGATCGGCGGCAAGCCGATCATCGTGGCCGGTCTGGTCCTGCAGAGTGTGGGCCTGCTCTGGCTGACCCTGTCCATCACGACCGGGAGCTCGTTCCTCTCCCTGGTGCCGGCGTTCGTCTGCAACGGCTTCGGCATGGGCCTGTACTTCGGGCCGGCCGGCAACGTCGTGATGGGTTCGGTGCGCCGCGAGGAGGAGGGCATCGCCTCCGGTGCCAACAACGCGATCCGCGAACTCGGCGGTGTGTTCGGAGTGGCCGTGCTCGCCGCGGTGTTCGCCGGCCACGGCGGATACGACACCAAGGCCCACTACGTGCACGGTCTGCACGCCGCCCTGTGGGTCGGCTTCATCTTCGTCGCCCTCGGCGCGATCACCGCTGTGCTGATGCCCCATCAGCGTCCCGTACCCGCCAAGGCGGAGGCCGAGCCGGTCGGCGAAGCCACCCGTGAGGCGGAGCTCGCGCTCGCCGTCGGCGAGTAGCGCGCGACCGCCCCCTCATACCGGGCCCGGGTCCGACGCCGCCCCCGCCGTCGCTCCCGGGCCCTTCCCTATCGGGGCCCCGCGCCCGGCCCGTCACAGCACGTGGGTGGCGCGGAACAACCCTGGACTTTCCGCCGTGGCCCGGTGGGAGTCACGGCGGACCGGGTCAAGCCCGTGCATGGCGCACCCCAAGGCAGAGAAAAGGGATATTTACATGATCATCCTTGTGAACGTCTTCGAAGTTCGAGGATCGGTGTCCGATTTCGAGCACGCATTCGCGGCTGTTTCCGAGTGCTTGAGGGCGCAGCCCGGCTTCCACCACCACAGGCTGCTCCGCTCCCAGGACGCGGAGTCGACGTACATCAATGTCGCGGAGTGGGAGGACGAGCAGTCGCTGAACGACGCGCTGGCCCGTCCGGAAGTCATCGAACACCTGCGTCCGCTGGCCGCGTTGGCGACCGGTGCGCCGACGATCTGCCGCCCCGTGTTCGAGCGTTCATCTCTGGAGGTATGACATGTCCCTCGTCCACACCGACCCCGTGGCACCGGTGCACGAGGTCCGGGAGATCGAAGAGGGTGTCTACGCCTACCTCCAGCCCGACGGCGGCTGGTGCCTGAACAACGCGGGCATCGTGCTGGCCGACTCAGGACCCGTACTCGTGGACACCGCGGCCACCGAGGCGCGCGCCCGGCAACTGCGGCGAGCGGTCCGGGAACTCGGCCCGAGACCGGTGGACATCCTCGTCAACACCCACAGCCATGGTGACCACACCTTCGGCAACCACCTCTTCGAGAACGCCACGGTGGTCGCGCACCGGCAGGCGGCCGTCGAGATGGCCGAGCACGGGCTGGGGCTCACGGGTTTGTGGCCCGATGTGCGGTGGGGCCATGTGGAGATGGGTACCCCCGAGGTCGTCTTCAGCGACCGTATGACCCTGCCGACGTCCGGTTTCCGGATCGAGCTGCTGCACTTCGGTCCGGGGCACACGGCGGGCGACGCGGTCGTCTGGCTGCCCGACCAGCGCGTTCTGTTCACCGGCGACCTGGTCTTCTCCGGCGCCACGCCGTTCGTCCTCATGGGGTCGGTGGCGGGAACCCTGCGGGTGCTCGACCAACTGCGGGCGCTGGAACCGCTGGTGGTGGTGCCCGGCCATGGACCGGTGGGCGGCCCCGAACTGCTGGACGCGGACGCCGACTATCTGCGGTGGGTGCGTGGCCTGGCCCGCCAGGGCATCTCCGAGAACCTGGAGCCCTTGCCGCTCGCGCGCTCGGTGGATCTGGGTCCGTACGCCCAACTGCTCGACAGCGAAAGGCTGGTGGGCAATCTGGCCCGGGCGTACGCGGAAGAGCGAGGGGCCGAGCCCGCCGCCCCGCTCGACGTTCCCGCCGTGTTCGGGGAAATGGTCGACTACTGCGGCGCGCATCCGCACTGTGCCGCGTGATGACGTCCCGCCGCGCCACGTGAACCGTCTCCCGGCCGTCGATGCCGGGGAGTCCCAAGGAGCCGCCCCCATGCCGGCAACACCGGTGCCCTCCGGAGCCCCCCGCGGCCGCCGCCGGGAGGCCGAGCGCAACGACGCACGCCTGCTCGTCGCCGCACACGAGGCGCTGTCGGAGGTCGGCTGGAGCGCCTCCGTGACCGAGATCGCCAAACGGGCCGGAATCGGCATGGGCAGTTTCTACCGCCGGTATCGGGGCAAGGTGGCGATGGCCCAGCATGTACGGGTCGTCGGCATGACGCGCCTTGCCGAGGCGGCCGAAGCGGCCGCGGCCGAGGAACTCGACGGCTGGCAGGCGCTGGTCCGGTTCATGGACGAGGCCGTCGGCTCGCCCGCCGCGACGCTGCTGCCGGTGATCGGCGGCATCCTGCCGGTCACCCGGGAGGTCGAGAACGCCTCTGCCCGGCTCCGCGACGCCATCGAGGTGATCCTGGAGCGCCCCCGGACCGAGGGAGTGCTCCGGCAGGACGTGAGCGCGGCCGACCTGGTGCTGCTCCTGGTGCATCTGAAGACACGGCTTCCCGGTCGGCCCGAGCGCACCCGCCAGCTGCGGCAGCGCTATCTCCACATGGCCTTGCAGGGGATGCGGTGCGCACCTTCGGTGCCACCACCGGAGCTGCCTCACCCCACCCCGGACTGGCAAGAGCTGCATGCCTTATGGGACAGACCATCGGATACGCGACCACACATGCGGAAGGACAACGAAGGATGAACTGTCTCGTCACCTCGCGCGGCACCACTTCCGCCCTGGTGCTCGCCCAGACGCTGGCCGTGCTCTACACCACCGGCTTCGTGTGGACGCTGCAGCTGATGGACTACCCCATGGTGGCCAGGCTCCGTGCCGGTGCGGCGGAGTCGTACATGGCCGCCCACAACCAGATGTTCTGGCGTGTCCTCGCCCCCGGCCTGCTGGTGGCCGCTCTGACGTCGGTGCTGTTCGTCGTGGCCAGGACCCCGGCGGTCCCGCTCTGGGCGGCGCTGTTGTCCGTGGTGCTGCTGGTCCTGATCCTGGTCCTCTCCGGCGCTGTGGCCACGCCCGACCGGATCGCCCTCGCGGAGCGTTTCTCCCCGTCCGTCCACGCCCATCTGCTCCGCGTGAGCTGGGTCCGTACGTCGGCCTTCACCGCCTGGAGCGGCCTGGACGCCTGGCTGGTCTGGCGGCTCATGCGCTGAACCGGGACCCCCATCGCCCCTGCGCCGGCCTGCGACACGGATCACCGTGTCGCAGGCCGCAGTCGTGTCCGGGGGCATCGCTCGCGGGCCGGTGGAGGCCGACTCGTGAACTCCTTGGCCAGCCTTTGAGCGGCCCTTGAGGCCGCGTCGAGAGCGTGTACCCAGCCGGTCCGGCCCTTCCGCCGACGGCCGCTCCAAGTCATGCGTCCCCGTGCGCGCCGGCAGTCGGCGGACAGCCGTAAGGCGCGGGGACTCTCTACGAAAGGCAGCCGACATGTCAGCGACGGACCCTGCTGCGGACTCCCACCGCGCAGCAGAGCCGGGTCGAGAGCCCACAGCCCCGCGCCGGGTGGTCATCACCGGCATCGGAGTGGTGGCACCCGGCGGTACCGGTACCAAGGCGTTCTGGGACCTCATCACGTCGGGTCGCACCGCGACCGGTCGTATCTCGTTCTTCGATCCTTCACCGTTCCGCTCGCAGGTGGCGGCCGAGTGCGACTTCGACCCGCTGCTCCAGGGGCTGACGCCGCGTGAGATCCGCCGTATGGACCGGGCGACGCAGTTCGCCGTCGTCGGGGCCGGTGAGGCGGTGCGCGACAGCGGACTCGACTTCGCGGGTCCGGATCCGGCCCGGATCGGGGTCACCATCGGCAGCGCGGTCGGCGCGACCATGGGGCTCGAGGAGGAGTACGTCGTTCTGAGCGACAGCGGGCGCAAGTGGCTCGTGGACGCCGAGTACGGAGTTCCGCACCTGTACGGGCACTTCGTGCCGAGCAGCATCGCCTCCGAGGTCGCCTGGGCCGTGGGCGCCGAGGGCCCCGCGGCCGTCGTCTCGGCCGGTTGCACCTCCGGTATCGACTCGGTCGGCTATGCCCGTGAGCTGATCGCCGAGGGCAGGGTCGACGTCATGGTCGCCGGTGCCACCGACGCCCCGATCTCACCGATCGCGGTCGCCTGCTTCGACGCCATCAAGGCGACCTCGCCCCGCAACGACGACGCGGAGCACGCCTCCCGGCCGTTCGACAAGAGCCGCAACGGCTTCGTGCTCGGCGAGGGCGCGGCGGTGTTCGTCCTGGAGGAGTACGAGCACGCCCGACGGCGCGGCGCGCACATCTATGCGGAGATCGCGGGCTTCGCGTCCCGCTGCAACGCCTTCCACATGACCGGACTGCGTCCGGACGGACGCGAGATGGCGGTCGCCATCGAGACCGCGCTCGCCGAGGCCCGGATGAACGCCGAGGACGTGAAGTACATCAACGCGCACGGCTCCGGCACCAAGCAGAACGACCGCCACGAGACGGCCGCGTTCAAGCGGAGCCTCGGCCAGCACGCGTACAACGTGCCGGTCAGCTCCATCAAGTCGATGATCGGCCACTCCCTCGGGGCGATCGGCTCCATCGAGATCGCGGCGTGCGCGCTGGCCATCGAGCACGGCGTGGTGCCGCCCACCGCCAACCTGCACACCCCCGACCCCGAGTGCGACCTCGACTACGTACCCCGAGTGGCCCGGGAACAGCGAGTGGACACCGCACTCACCGTCGGCAGCGGCTTCGGCGGATTCCAGAGCGCCATGGTGCTGACCCGAGCCCCGGAGAGGAAGACGGCATGACCGAGACCGTAGTGGTGACCGGGATCGGCGTGGTCGCGCCGAACGGTCTGGGCACCGAGGAGTTCTGGACCGCGACGCAGAAGGGCCTCAGCGGCATCGACCGGATCAGCCGCTACGACCCCAGCGGCTATCCCACCCGGCTCGCGGGCGAAGTGCAGGACTTCTACGGCGAGGAGCACCTGGCGAACCGCCTGCTGCCGCAGACCGACCGGATGACGCAGATGGCACTGGTCGCCTCGGACTGGGCGCTCGCCGACGCGGCCGTGGACCCCGGCGCGCTGCCGGAGTTCGACATGGGCGTGGTGACCGCCAGCGCTTCCGGTGGCTTCGAGTTCGCCCAGAACGAGCTGCAGAAGCTGTGGAGCAAGGGACCCGAGTACGTCAGCGCCTATCAGTCGTTCGCCTGGTTCTATGCCGTCAACACCGGCCAGATCTCCATCCGGCACGGCATGCGCGGCCCCAGCGGCGTCCTGGTCACCGACCAAGCCGGTGGCCTGGACGCGCTCGGCCACGCCCGACGGCACGTCCGCAAGGGCACCGGGCTGGTGATCTCCGGCGGAGTCGACGCCTCCCTGTCGCCGTGGGGCCTGGTCTCCCAGCTGACCACCGGACTGCTGAGCCCTACCGCCGATCCCGAGCGTGCCTACGCACCGTTCGACGACTCCGCGGACGGGTGGGTGCCCGGCGAGGGCGGCGCGATCCTGGTGCTGGAGAGCGAGTCCGGCGCGCGGGAGCGGGGTGCCCGGAGCTACGGCTCGATCGCCGGCTATGGCGCGACCTTCGACCCCAAGCCCGGCTCCGGCCGGGAACCGGGACTGCGCCGCGCCATCGAGATCGCCCTGGCCGACGCGGAGGTGTCCCCCTCGGACATCGACGTGGTCTTCGCGGACGCCGCCGGAGTGCGCGACCTGGACCGGGTGGAGGCCGAGGCCCTGAGCGCGGTGTTCGGCCCGAACGGGGTGCCCGTCACCGCCCCGAAGACGATGACCGGCCGCCTCTACTCGGGTGCGGCGTCCCTGGACACGGCGACGGCCCTGCTCGCCATGAGGGACGGGATCGTCCCGCCGACCCTGCGGGTGAGGGACCAGGCGGCCGACTGCCCGATCGACCTGATCCGGGACACCGCCCGCGAGATGACCGTGCGCCACGCGCTGGTGGTCGCCCGCGGCCACGGCGGATTCAACGCGGCCATGGTGCTGCGCGCCCCCACCGCCAACTGACCTGTTCGCGACGGCCGCCGCTCCCGGCGCGGCCGGAGCATCCGTGCGACGTATCCGCACGGCCTGACCGTACGACGTATCTGCGTATCGAAAACGAGGACACCACCATGGCAGCACGTGAGATGACCATCGCCGACCTGACCCGCATCCTGCGGGAGTGCGCCGGTGAGGACGAGGGCGTCGACCTCGATGGGGACATCCTGGACATTCCCTTCGCCGAGCTCGGCTACGACTCCCTGGCCCTGCTGGAAGCCTCCAGCCGTCTTGAGCGAGAGGTCGGCGTCAAGCTCTCCGACGACGCCGTGAGCGAGGCCGAGACGCCGCGCCTGCTGCTGGCCGCCGTCAACGAGGCGGTCCTGGCGGCCGTCTGAGCCATCCGAACCGCGGGCCTGTCGGCACCCCTCACCCGGCAGGCCCGCCCCCCGGCCCCAACCAAGACCCCTCATCGACGCGAGAAGAGAACACAGCAATGACCAACGACACGGCCGCCACGGTCATCGTCACCGGTGGAACCAGCGGAATCGGCCTCGCGGTCACGGAGAGTCTGGCCGCCGCCGGTGCCAAGGTCTTCATCTGCGCCCGTAACGCGGAAGGCCTGGCCGCCACCGTAAAGGACCTGCGTGAGCGGGGACTTGAGGTGGACGGCCGGACCTGCGACGTCCGCTCGCGGGACGACGTGCGCACCTTCGTCGAGGCCGCGGTGGCGCGTTACGGCACCGTCGACGCTCTCGTCAACAACGCCGGCCGCAGCGGCGGCGGCGTCACCGCCGACATCGACGACGACACCTGGTACGACGTCATCGACACCAACCTCAACAGCGTCTTCCTGATGACGCGCGAGGTCCTCAACACCGGTGGCATGCGGGCCAAGGAGCGCGGCCGCATCGTCAACATCGCCTCGACCGGCGGCAAGCAGGGCGTCGTCCTGGGCGCGCCCTACTCGGCGTCCAAGCACGGTGTCATCGGATTCACCAAGGCGCTGGGCCTTGAACTCGCGAAGTCCGGCATCACCGTGAACGCGGTCTGCCCCGGCTATGTCGAGACGCCCATGGCGCAGCAGGTGCGCTCCAACTACGCGCGCATCTGGGACACCGAGGAGCAGGCGGTCCTGGAGCGCTTCGAGACCAAGATCCCGCTGGGCCGCTACTCCACCCCGCAGGAGGTGGCCGGACTGGTCGGCTACCTGCTCTCGGATCTCGCCGCGTCCATCACCGCCCAGGCGCTCAATGTATGCGGCGGACTCGGCAACTACTGATGCGAACCGACGCCCATCCCCACGCGAAGACAAGGAGCCAAGCGCAATGAACGACGTACGGCACACCATCACCGCCGCTGCCGCGCCGGAGACCGTGTACGAACTCCTCGCCGATGCCGTGCTGTGGCCGGTGAACTTCCATCCGACCATCCACGTCGAGAAGTTGGACGGGGACAGCCGGACCGAGCGCATCCGGATCTGGGCGCTCGCCGGAGACCAGACCAAGACGTGGACCTCGCGCCGGGAACTGGACCCCGAGGCGCTGCGCATCACCTTCCGGCAGGAAGTCTCCCAGCCGCCGGTCGCGTCGATGTCCGGAAGCTGGACCCTCACGGCCCTCCCCGACGGCGGTACCAAGATCGCTCTCGACCACAGCTACCGGGCGGTCGACGACGACCCGGCGGGCCTGGCCTGGATCGCCGAGGTCACGGACCGCAACAGCCGTGCCGAGCTGGCGAATCTGAAGGCGCTCGCCGAGCAGGCCGATGCGGACTCGGCGCGCCGGCTGACCTTCGAGGACACCATCGTGGTGGACGGCGCCCGGGTGAGCGACGCGTACGCCTTCCTCTACGAGGCGTCGCGGTGGCCGGACCGGCTCCCGCACGTCTCCCGGATGGACCTGCAGGAGGACGAGCCGGGGGTCCAGGTCATGGAGATGGACACCGTCACCGCGGCCGGCGACCGGCACACGACCAAGTCCGTACGGGTCTGCTTCGCCGATGAGCGCATCGTCTACAAGCAGACGGTGCTGCCCCCGCTGCTGTCGGCCCACACCGGTGAGTGGCGCGTGGTGGCCGTGGACGGTGGCGTCGCGATCACGTCGCAGCACACCGTGGTGATCAACCCCGAGGCCGTGGCGGGCATTCTCGGCGAAACCGCGACCGTGGCCGACGCCCTCGACTTCGCCCGCAACGCGCTCACCGGCAACAGCCGGATCACCCTGGAGCACGCCAAGGCGTTCGCCCAGGGCGAGGCATCCCCCGCCGCGCAGGACTGAACCAGTCCCATGAACGCCGCCGTCACCGTCCACTGGGCGTATGCGGAGACGGACCCACGCTCCCAGGCCAGAGCGCTCCTGCGGAGCGCGGCCGCTGCCGCTGCCGCTGTCCGGCCGGTCGATGTGGTGATCGGCCGGGCGGCGTCCGGCCGACCGGAACTGGGCGGGGCCGCCACAGGGTGGCGCGCCGGCGTGAGCCACACCCGGGGTGTCGTGGCGGTCGCGCTCGCCGGGCCGCGCTCGCGGCTGTCGGGCATCGGAGTGGACGTGGAAGAAGTACGCCCGCTCGACGCGGTGACCCTCGCCGAGCGGTGGTTCACCCCTGACGAGGCGTCCTGGGTCCTGGCTCTGCCGCCCTCGCTGCGCCCGGTCGGCCTGCTGGACCTGTGGACCCGCAAGGAGTCCGCGGGGAAGGCGGTCGGCCTTGGGCTCACCCGTGGCGGGCTGCGCAGGCCGGTGGGAAGCCCGCCACCGGGCACGCTCCCCAGCACCTCCCGGCAGCTGGCACCGCTGCCCGGCGATCCGGAACTGTCGGCCACCGTGCTGCCGGGCCCGCCCGGCTATGTGCTGTCCTGCGCCGTTTGGGGCCCCGACGCCGTGACCGTGACCGCCGATGTCGCGGGAGACCAACGATCCATCCGGGATTCACGCAGAGAGTAGTGAACACGATGCGAACTGCCGAGCACACCGCCTCTCACCACCGGCTTGCCGAACTGCAGGAGATCAAGCAGTCGGTCCGCGAGGGTCCGGATCCGGCGGCCACCGAACGCCAGCACGCCAAGGGCAAGCTCACCGCGTACGAGCGGATCGAACTCCTGCTGGACGAGGGCTCGTTCACCGAGGTCGAGGCGCTCCGCAGACACCGGGCGACCGGCTTCGGCCTTGAACTGCGCCGCCCCCACACGGACGGGGTGGTGACCGGGTGGGGCACGGTGCACGGCCGTACCGTCTTCGTGTACGCGCACGACTTCCGGATCTTCGGCGGCGCGCTCGGCGAGGCTCACGCGACGAAGATCCACAAGATCATGGACATGGCCATCGCGGCCGGTGCCCCGCTGGTCTCCCTGAACGACGGCGCCGGCGCCCGTATCCAGGAGGGCGTCAGCGCCCTCGCCGGTTACGGCGGCATCTTCCAGCGCAACACGCGCGCCTCCGGTGTGATCCCGCAGATCTCCGTGATGCTCGGCCCCTGTGCGGGCGGCGCGGCCTACTCCCCGGCGCTCACCGACTTCGTCTTCATGGTCCGCGAGACCTCGCAGATGTTCATCACCGGTCCCGACGTGGTCCGCGCCGTCACGGGTGAGGAGATCAGCCAGAACGGCCTCGGCGGCGCGGACGTGCACGCGGGCACCTCCGGCGTGGCGCACGCCGCCTATGACGACGAGGAATCCTGCTTGGAGGACGTGCGCTTCCTCCTGTCGCTCCTGCCCGCCAACAACCGTGAACTCCCGCCCGCCGAGGAGTGCTCAGACCCGGCCGACCGGCGCGGCGACGCACTGCTCGACCTGGTGCCGCAGGACCCCAACCGGGCCTATGACATGCGCGCGGTGATCGAGGAGGTCGTCGACGACGGCGAGTTCTTCGAGGTGCACTCCGCCTGGGCCACCAACATCCTCTGTGCGCTTGCCCGACTGGACGGCCAGGTGGTCGGCATCGTCGCCAACCAGCCCTCGTCGCTCGCAGGGGTGCTGGACATCACGGCGTCGGAGAAGGGCGCCCGCTTCATCCAGTTGTGCGACGCGTTCAACATCCCGCTGGTCTCGCTGGTCGACGTCCCTGGGTTCCTGCCCGGCGTGAACCAGGAGCACGGCGGCGTCATCCGGCACGGCGCGAAGCTGCTGTACGCGTACTGCAACGCCACCGTGCCGCGTATCCAGGTGATCCTGCGCAAGGCATACGGCGGCGCGTACATCGTCATGGATTCCCGTTCCATCGGAGCCGACATCTCCTTGGCCTGGCCGTCCAACGAGATCGCGGTGATGGGCGCGGAGGGCGCGGCGAACGTGATCTTCCGGCGTGAGATCGCATCCTCTGACGACCCCGACGCGGTGCGGCAACAGAAGATCAAGGAGTACCAGACAGAGCTGATGCACCCTTACTACGCGGCGGAGCGGGGGCTGGTGGATGACGTCATCGACCCGCGCGACACCAGGTCGGTCCTGATCCGCTCCCTCGCGATGCTGCGCAGCAAGCACGCCGATCTGCCGTCGCGCAAGCACGGCAACCCTCCGCTGTGACGCCGGGCGGCCCGGTCGACATCCGGGTGCTCCACGGGAATCCGAACGACGAGGAACTGGCCCTGCTGGTCCTCGTGTTGCGCGGCATGGCCTTGAACAGGGCGGCCGTGCCCAACCGGCCCGGCACCACGACGGCCGGCTGGGGAGAGACACAACAGGTCGGCCACTGGTCGGCGGGCTCATGGAGAGTCCGTTCCCGGGGCATGGAGAGGGGGAGCCGTCGTGCGTAAGGTGCTGATCGCCAACCGTGGCGAAATCGCTGTCCGGGTCGCCCGCGCGTGCCGGGATGCCGGCATCGCGAGTGTGGCGGTGTACGCGGATCCGGATCGGGACGCGCTGCATGTGCGCGCGGCCGACGAGGCTTATGCGCTGCGTGGGGACACCCCGGCGTCGACCTATCTGGACATGGCCAAGGTGCTGGCGGCGGCCGCGGAGTCGCAGGCGGACGCGGTCCACCCGGGTTACGGGTTCCTGTCGGAGAACGCCGACTTCGCGCAGGCCGTCCTCGACGCCGGCCTGACCTGGATCGGCCCGCCCCCGCAGGCGATCCGCGATCTGGGTGACAAGGTCGCGGCCCGGCATATCGCGCAGCGGGCGGGTGCGCCGCTGGTGGCGGGTACTCCCGACCCGGTTGCAGGTGCCCATGAGGTCGTCGCCTTCGCCGAGGAGCACGGCCTGCCGATCGCGATCAAGGCGGCCTTCGGCGGCGGCGGACGCGGCCTCAAGGTCGCCCGCACCCTCGAAGAAGTCCCCGAACTCTACGAGTCGGCCGTCCGCGAGGCCGTTGCGGCGTTCGGGCGGGGCGAGTGCTTCGTGGAGCGCTACCTCGACAAGCCCCGCCACGTCGAGACCCAGTGCCTCGCAGACACCCACGGCAACGTCGTGGTCGTCTCCACCCGCGACTGCTCGCTCCAGCGCCGCCACCAGAAGCTGGTGGAAGAGGCCCCCGCACCGTTCCTCTCCCCGGAGCAGAACGCGCAGCTCTACAGCGCGTCGAAGGCGATCCTGAAGGAAGCCGGCTACGTCGGCGCGGGCACCGTCGAGTTCCTCGTCGGCGTGGACGGCACGATCTCCTTCCTTGAGGTCAACACCCGCCTCCAGGTCGAACACCCGGTCACCGAAGAAGTCACCGGCATCGACCTGGTCCGCGAGATGTTCCGCATCGCCGACGGCGAAGCCCTCGGCTACACCGACCCGCCGGTGCGCGGGCACTCCTTCGAGTTCCGCATCAACGGTGAGGATCCGGGGCGGGGCTTCCTGCCCGCGCCGGGCACGGTCACGCGGTTCGACGGGCCGTCGGGCCCCGGCGTGCGCCTGGACGCGGGCGTCGAGTCCGGCAGCGTGATCGGCCCGGCCTGGGACTCCCTGCTCGCCAAGCTCATCGTCACCGGGGCGAGTCGTGAGCAGGCGTTGCAGCGGGCTGTGCGGGCGTTGGGCGAGTTTCAGGTGGAGGGGATGGCCACGGCGATTCCCTTCCACCGTGCGGTGGTCGTCGACCCGTCCTTCACCGCCGATCCGTTTGCGGTGCACACGCGGTGGATCGAGACGGAGTTCGTCAACGACATCCCCGCGTTCACGGGTGGGGCGGTCGACACCGAGGACGAGCCCGTCCGGGAATCCGTGGTCGTCGAGGTCGGCACCAGACGATTGGAGGTCTCGCTGCCCGCTTCGCTGGGCATGACGTTCGCCCGTACCGGCGCGGTCGGCAGCGGCAGTGCGAAGCCCCAACGGCGGGCGGCGAAGAAGGCTGGGGCCGCGGTCTCGGGCGACTCGCTCACCTCGCCGATGCAGGGCACCATCGTGAAGGTTGCCGTCGAGGAGGGTCAGCAGGTCACCGAGGGCGAGCTCGTCGTCGTCCTGGAGGCGATGAAGATGGAACAGCCACTCAACGCGCATCGCTCCGGGACCATCAAGGGCCTCACTGCCGAGATCGGCGCATCCCTGGGCTCCGGCGCCCTCGTCTGTGAAATCAAGGACTGACGGCACTGAAAACGGCGAGGTCGGCAGCTGCATGCAGCTGCCGACCTCGTGATATGTGCCTCATTGAGAGGTGCTGGGAATTGTGCAACCCCATACCATTATTTTGTCCGGATTTTAATTTCCCTCAGTCTGCTGACGGTGATGGGCGGACATCGTTCCCCGTTAGTCGAACAGCATCCGCTCCGGAGTCCTAAATGGAGGTCGTTCCCTCCGTTTTCCCCGTGGGGAATTCAGTGTCCGCCCGCCAGGGAGACGTCACCGGAAAGAATGCGCTGATGGATGTTCCTGACGCGCGGTGACGGGTCCATGCCCAGTTCTGTCCGCAGGTTCTTGTGAAGTTTACGGAACGTCTCCAGCGCCTGTCCTGGCCGCCCTGCGCGGTACAGGGAAATCATGAGAAGAGAGTGAGTGTTCTCATGCAGCGGATTCTGGATGGCCAGCCCGGAAAGTTCGCCGATCAGCTGATGATGGTGGCCGAGGCGCAAATCGGCCTCGATGCGCTGCTCGACGGCGAACATGCGGGCCTCCTCCAGGGAGGTGCGGTGGGCAAGGAGCTGCGGACCGACCCGGACGTCCGCCAGCGCGGGGCCACGCCACATCTGCAGGGCTCGCTGCAGGGACATCGACGCTCGTTGGTTGTCACCGTCCGCGAGCGCCTTGCGCCCTTGTTCCGCGTGCCGGGTGAAGGCGTCGGCGTCCAGCTCTCCTTCGCCCCACGGCGCCAAGTGGTAGCCCCAGCCCGCGAAAGGCAGCACGTCTCGGGCGACTTCCTCGGCACTGATCTGCAGGCTTACGGCGAGTGAACGCCTCAGCAGGACGATGTAGGTCTGCACGACCGTCATCGCACTGGCCGGCGGATTGTGCTCCCACAATTCGTCGACGAGTTGCTCCACCGGTACGACGTGACCGGAGCGGACGGCGAGCAGGGCCAGCAGTTGGCGAGGCTTTGGCGCGGTCGGGGCCGCTTCGCGGCCCGCTGAGCTGACGGTAAGTGGCCCGAGTATTCCGATGTCCATTTCTTCCCCCTGGCTGTACGCGTATGGCGCGACGTGCCGACATCGCAGGGTGGGAGGAACCGGCTGCGATGGCGATCTTCCCCCCCTGGATGATCGCTTGAACGATACGATAGTTAACCTGTCACCTGTCAAGGTGAATCGGATTGGTACCGGTCCGGTTGGGGCTGCGGCAGCAGCCCTGTGCGACGCCTTCATCTGTGCGTGATGCGCACCGGCTCCGCGGTTGATGTAATTCGGTGAATCCTGAGGTCTTCTGGGTGTAGTTTCCGGTCGCCACACCCTCGGTTGTAGATCTGCGATGGAACTGTTGGATGTTGGTCTACGCGTGTAGTCAACTGCCTTATATCTGCGCTCAGTTGTGGGATGTGCCGCCTGCCTGGCGCCACTGTCCGGCGACAGGCAGGCGAATGCGCGGGTGAGTGGATGCCGGCGGGCGCGTACGTGCTGGTCAGGGTGGCTCCACGGCACGACGAAGGCGGGTGGCGTAGACCCTGGTCTACGCCACCCGCCTTCGTCGTATGTACGGCCATGAGGGGCCGAGGTCAGTGCCTGCCGTCGCGGTCCTCGGAGCCGTACTCGGCCTCCTCCTCGGCCTGCTTGGCCTCGACCTCGGGGTCCAGGACCGCGCGGTCGGCGCCGTCCACCGAGGAGAGCGGGGGGCGGTCGGCGACCTCGGTGGGGGCGGGGGGCTCGACCAGCCAGTCCGGGTTGGCCTGCTTGTCCCACCACTTCCAGGCGGCGACGGCGCCGCCCGCCAGGACGCCGAGCACCGCGAGGCCCTTGACCAGGCGTCCGGCCCGGGCCCGGCGCTGCTGCTTCTTCGCCAGCTTCTGGATCTGGCGCGGCGAGACCTGGCCGCGCAGCGCCGCCAGGGCGGCCGTGGAGCGGGCGATCGCCTCCTCGCGCACCGGCTGGGCGGCGGCGACCGCCTGGCTGACGCGGGGCGCCGTGTAGTCGGCGGCCTGGCGGGCGGCCCGGCGGGAGCGGGCGGCGGCCTGCCGGGCGACCTCGTCGACCTTCGGCGGCACATGCGGCGCCAGATAGGCGTCGTACTGGAGGTGGGCCTGGCCGCGCGCCTGCTGGGCGGCCTTGGACACCTTGGGCGCGATGCGTACGCGCGCCTCGTGGGCGTAGTGCGCGGCCTGGTTCCTGGCCGAGTCGGTGTAGGGCGCCACCACTTCCGCGGCGTGCACGATGCTGTCCTTCGCCGAGCCGGTCGCGGCGCGCACGCTCTCCATGCGGGTCACGTGATCCTCCTCCTTGGTGGCGGGGTCAGGGCGGTGCGGGGCGCTCCAGGGGGATGGCCCCGGAATGAGCACTGTGTCGCCTTTCCACCCATCTCGAAATCATGCCTGTCGGACGAGTACCCGGCATGCGCGCAATGGCATCCGGGTCAAACGGGGCGGCTTCGGGTGACGCGCGGGCGACAAGGCGCAACGGCGGTGCGAGGGGAGCTCGCGCTCGACAATGCCACGGTTCGCCCCGGGGCGCGCCCGTTCTGCGGGGATCGACGGGCACTCGCGTGCTTTTCCTTGCCGCGGGCCGCTCCGTGCGAGGATCGTGGGACGTCAGCGCAGACCGAAGGAAGGCAGACCGTGGCCGAGCAGCTTTACGCCACCCTGAAGACCAACCAAGGGGACATCGAGATCCGGCTTCTGCCGAACCACGCCCCCAAGACGGTCCGCAACTTTGTGGAGCTCGCCAAGGGCGAGCGCGAGTGGACGCACCCGGCGACCGGCAAGAAGTCCACGGACCGCCTCTACGACGGCACGGTCTTCCACCGGGTGATCAGCGGCTTCATGATCCAGGGCGGCGACCCGCTGGGCAACGGCACCGGCGGCCCGGGCTACGAGTTCGCCGACGAGTTCCACCCGGAGCTGGCCTTCGACAAGCCGTACCTGCTGGCCATGGCGAACGCCGGACCGGCCACCAACGGCTCGCAGTTCTTCATCACGGTGTCCCCCACCGCGTGGCTGACCCGTAAGCACACGATCTTCGGCGAGGTCACCAACGACGCCAGCAGGAAGGTCGTGGACGCCATCGCGGGCACCGCGACCAACCCGCGCACCGAGCGTCCGGTCAACGACGTGGTCATCGAGTCGGTCGTCGTCGAGTCCCGCGAGGGCTGACGCCCGAAACGACCCGTTCGAGGGGAACCAACCGCCCCGCCCGTCCGTATGACGTGACGAGCGGGGCGGCGCGATGCCGTACAGCCCGCACCCGAGTACGCCGTACCCGCACCCGAGCACAAGGAGCCCGATGGACCAGGCCAGCCTGCCGAGCTGCTACCGGCACCCGGGCGTGCAGACGGGGATCACCTGCACCCGCTGCGAGCGCCCGATCTGCCCGGAGTGCATGGTCAGCGCCTCGGTCGGCTTCCAGTGCCCGGAGTGCGTGCGCGCCGGCTCCGGTACGGGCCACGCGCCGACGGCGAACCAGCCGCGCACCATGGCCGGCGCGGCGCTCGCGCCCGGCGACCCGCATCTGCTCACCAAGGTCCTCATCGGGCTCAACATCGCCGTGTATCTGCTCCAGCAGGCGATCGGGGACAAGTTCACCGATGCGTACAGCCTGCTCGGACAGGCCATGGTGCCCGGGTTCAGCTCGGTGCAGGGCGTCGCCGAGGGACAGTGGTACCGCCTGGTCACCGCGATGTTCCTGCACGGCGGCATCACCCACATCGCCTTCAACATGCTCAGCCTGTGGTGGATCGGCGGCCCGCTGGAGGCGGCGCTGGGGCGGGTGCGCTATCTGGCGCTGTACTTCGTCTCCGGGCTCGCCGGCAGCGCGCTGACGTACTGGCTGGCCGCCGCGAACCAGCCCTCGCTCGGCGCCTCCGGCGCGATCTTCGGGCTGTTCGGCGCCACCGCTGTGCTGATGCGCAAGCTGAAGTACGACATGCGCCCGCTGGTCGCGCTGCTGGTGATCAACCTGGTGATCACCTTCAACCCCTGGGGCGGCATCGCCTGGCAGGCGCACATCGGCGGCCTCGTCGGCGGCACGGTGATCGCGTACGCCATGGTCCACGCGCCCCGCGAGCGCCGCGCGCTCGTCCAGTGGGGGACCTGTGGACTGGTGCTGCTGGCCGCGGTGGTCACGGTCATAGCCAGGACCGCCGAGCTCACCTGAGCCGCGCCGCCCGCCCCCGCCCTGGGGGACCACCAGGGCGGGCACACGGAGTCGGGCTTTCCCCCAAGGTTGTCCACAGTGTGTGCCGGATCTTGTGCATCCGGTGGGGAACAACTGTGCCCCTTGTCGCTGACCTGGGTTTTCCCAGCAGGGACAAGGGACAGGCCGTGGGCCGGTGTGGAACAGTGGCAGTCACACCGGCGTCAACACGGCAGAGGTTATCCACAGATCGTCTGACCTTTTCCCCAGTGTGGATAGCGTTGTGGATAACCCGTGGGCAAGGCTTGACGAGGAGGCTGCGGAAGAGCTACTTCCACTGCGTGGAGACACCGAAGCCGCCGGCGATGAAGCCGAAGCCGACCACGATGTTCCAGTTCCCGAAGGACTTCAGCGGCAGATCGCCCTCGGTCACATAGAAGAGGACGATCCAGGCGAGCCCGATCAGGAAGAACGCCAGCATCACCGGGGCCACCCAGCCCCGGCTGCCCAGCTTGATGGCGGTGGCCTGCTTCGCCGCCGGCGGCGGCGTGAAGTCGGCCTTCTTGCGGATACGTGACTTCGGCACGAGGAACACTCCTGTCGATGCGCTGCGTGACCGCGCAGGAACTGATGGCTGGGCGGCGGCGGAGGGGCAACGGGGGATCACTGCTGCCCCCAGGCGTCCGTTAGCGTAGTGCTTCCGTGGCGCCGAAGGAGTAAGGGTACGTTGAGCAATTCCGCCGACTCCCCACAAGGGCTCCCTGATGAGCCCACTGGGCCTGGCCGCCGCTTGCGCGCACGCCCCGTCCGGCTGCTCTCCGCCGCCGTCTTCGCGCTGGCCGGACTGATCTTCGTGACCAGCTTCAACACGGCCAAGGGCACCAACATCCGCACCGACGCCTCGCTCCTGAAGCTCTCCGACCTGATCCAGCAGCGCAGCCACAAGAACGCCGAGCTCGACCAGTCCACCGCCACCGTCCGCGACGACGTCGACGCCCTCGCCCGGCGCGACAACGGCTCCACCAGGGCGCAGGACCAGCAGCTGGCCGCCCTCAAGGACGCGGCGGGCACCGAGAAGATCGTCGGCAAGGCGCTCACCGTCACCCTCAACGACGCCCCGCCCAACGCCACGGCCGCCCCCGGCTACCCCGCCCCGCAGCCCAACGACCTGGTCATCCACCAGCAGGACCTCCAGGCCGTGGTGAACGCCCTGTGGCAGGGCGGAGCCAAGGGCATCCAGGTCATGGACCAGCGCCTCATCTCGACCAGCGCCGTGCGCTGCGTCGGCAACACGCTGATCCTCCAGGGCCGCGTCTACTCGCCCCCGTACAAGGTGACCGCCGTCGGCGACACCGGGAAGCTGCGCCAGGCGCTCACCGCCTCCCCGGCGATCCAGAACTACCAGCTGTACGTGAAGGCGTACGGGCTCGGCTGGAAAGTCGACGAGCACAAGGCGATGACTCTGCCCGGCTACTCGGGCACAGTGGATCTCCACTACGCGAAGCCGGTGGGATAGCGCGGGGAGGGGGCGGGCCGGTGTCCGTTGTCTCGGTGCGGCTGGCCGTCAGGACGCTCAGCGAGCTGTGCATCACGGTCGGCGCCCTGATCGTCCTCTTCGTCGTGTACGTCCTGTACTGGACCGGGGTGAAGGCGGACAGCGCCGCCGCCGGCCAGATATCCGCCCTGCACCACCAGTGGGCGCGCACCCCCGCCACCAGCGCGCCCCAGCACACCTCGCCGCCCGCCCCCGCCCCGTACACCGGCGGAAAGTCCTTCGCCGTCATGTACATCCCCCGGCTCGGTACGGACTGGCACAAGCCCGTCCTGGAGGGCACCGGGGTGAAGGACCTCCAGAAGGGGCTCGGGCACTACGCGAGCACCGCGCGGCTGGGGCAGCCGGGCAACTTCTCGGTCGCCGGGCACCGGCGCACCTACGGCGACCCGTTCAAGGACTTTCCCGAGCTGCGGCCCGGCGACGCGGTGGTGCTCACCGACGGGACGACCTGGTTCACGTACCGCATCGACAACAAGCCGTTCCGGACCCTGCCGAGCGATGTCGGCGTCATCGACCCGGTGCCCGCCGAGTCGCCGTTCCGCTCGCCCGGCAGCTATCTGACCCTCACCACCTGCGACCCCGAGTGGGGAAGCAGCCACCGGCTGATCGCCTGGGGGCACCTCGACTCCACCCGGCCCGTCGCCCAGGGCAAGCCCCAAGCTTTGACCAGCTGACCCCGCGCCCACAGCCGTGCCCCTTAGTCTGGTGCGGTAACGATCGTCGGAAGGGACAGCGGACCGCATGTACGGCTGGATCTGGCGGCATCTGCCGGGCAACGCGTGGGTACGGGCGTTCACTTCGCTCGTACTCGTACTGGCGCTTGTCTATGTGCTCTTCCAGTACATCTTCCCGTGGGCGGAGCCGCTGCTGCCGTTCAACGATGTCACCGTCGACCAGGGGTTGGGAGCAGCCCGGTGAGCGCACGCGTTCTCGTCGTGGACAACTACGACAGCTTTGTCTTCAACCTGGTCCAGTACCTGTACCAGCTGGGCGCCGAGTGCGAGGTGGTACGCAACGACGAGGTGTCCCTGGAGCACGCCCAGGACGGCTTCGACGGCGTACTGCTCTCCCCCGGCCCCGGCGCGCCCGAGCAGGCCGGCGTCTGCGTCGACATGGTGCGCCACTGCGCCGACACCGGTGTGCCGGTCTTCGGCGTCTGCCTCGGCATGCAGTCGATGATGGTCGCGTACGGGGGCGTGGTCGGCCGCGCTCCCGAGCTGCTGCACGGCAAGACGTCCCCGGTCCTGCACGAGGGCTCCGGCGTCTTCCAGGGTCTTCCCTCGCCGTTCACCGCGACCCGGTACCACTCGCTGGCCGCCGAGCCCGCCACGCTGCCCGCGGAGCTTGAGGTCACCGCGTGGACGGCCGACGGGATCGTGATGGGGCTGCGCCACCGTGAACTGCCGGTGGAGGGCGTCCAGTTCCACCCCGAGTCCGTTCTGACCGAGCACGGCCACCGGATGCTCGCCAACTGGCTGGTGCGGTGCGGGGACACGGGAGCCGTCGAGCGGTCGGCAGGCCTGGCACCGGTGGTGGGCAAGGCCGCGGCGTGACGGCGGTCCGGCCCGAGCACGAGTACGACCCGCTGACGGACCATCCGGCGGGTCGGCACGGGTCGCCGTGGTTCCGGGCCGACAACCTGCCCGAGGCCGAGCCGGAGCCGTACACGTACAGCTATGCGCCGCAGGTGGCGGAACCCGACGTCTACGCGCGCGTGCCGGATGCGGCCCCGCAGGCGGACGCCTACGCGCGCGTGCCCGAAGCCGCACCCGAACCGGAGCCGGTGCTCGACGAGGCCTCCGTCCCCGTTCCGCTCGACGACTCGACCATGGCGCTGAAGCGAATAGCCGAGCCGCCGGCGCCGCCCACCGGGGGGCGGGCCGAGAGACGCCGGGCCGCCAAGGGCCGGGGACACCGGCCCCACGCGGCAGCTGCCAAGCCCGCGGCCCCGGACCGGCCGCTCACCCGCGCCGAGGCCCGCCGCGCCGCCAAGGCGCGCAAGGACAGCGCGGCCGTCGTCGCCAGCCGGGTCATCGGCGAACTGTTCATCACGCTCGGCGTGGTGATGCTCCTGTTCGTCACGTACCAGCTGTGGTGGACGAACATCCGCGCCCATCAGCAGGCGGGCAGCGAGGCGAAGAAGATCGCGCACGACTGGGCGAGCGGCAAGGCGCCCGGCGCGTTCCAGCCCGGCAAGGGCTTCGCCATCATGCACATCCCCACGCTGGACGTGGTCGTGCCGATCGCCGAGGGCACCAGCAAGACCAAGGTCCTCGACAAGGGCATGGTCGGCCACTACGGCCAGGGCAGCCTCAAGACCGCGATGCCGGGCGACCGGACGGGCAACTTCGCGCTCGCCGGGCACCGCAACACCCACGGCGAGCCGTTCCGCTACATCAACCACCTCAAGCGGGGCGACCTCGTGGTCGTCGAGACGCAGCAGGCGTACTACACGTACGCCATCACCAGCTCGCTCCCGTCCACGAGCCCCAAGAACGTCTCGGTGCTCAAGCCGATCCCGGTCGGCTCCGGGTTCACGGGGCCGGGGCGGTACATCACCCTGACGACCTGCACCCCCGAATTCACGAGTACGTACCGAATGATCGTGTGGGGCAAGATGGTCGACGAACGACCGCGCAGCAAGGGCTTGCCCGACGCGCTCGCCGGCTGACTAGACGACAGACAGGTGCGGTGGCAGTGAGGACCGAGCACGACGAGCAGCAGACCGAAGCTCCCGCCCCGCCGCAGGCGCGCCGCCGCGGCGCGGTCGCCGGGGTCGTCAGCGTCATCGGCGAGCTGCTGATCACGGCCGGGCTGGTGCTCGGCCTCTTCGTCGTCTACTCGCTGTGGTGGACCAACGTGATAGCGGACCGTGAGGCCGCCAGGCAGAGCAAGGACGTGCGCCGCGACTGGGCCAACAGCGGCCCCGGCGCCCTCGACACCAAGGGCGGCATCGGCTTCCTGCACGTCCCCGCGATGCACAACGGCGAGGTGCTGGTCAAAAAGGGCACCGGCACCGACGTCCTCAACGGTGGCGTCGCGGGCTACTACACCGACCCGCTGAAGGCGGTCCTGCCGCAGGCGGGCGGCAACGGCAACTTCACGCTGGCCGCGCACCGGGACGGCCACGGGGCGAAGTTCCACAACATCGACAAGATAAGGACCGGTGACCCGATCGTCTTCGAGACGAAGGACACCTGGTACGTCTACAAGACGTTCGCCGAGCTGAAGGAGACGTCGAAGTACAACGTCGACGTGCTCCAGCCGGTCCCCAAGGAGTCGGGCGTGAAGAAGCCGGGCCACTACATCACGCTGACGACCTGCACGCCCGTCTACACCTCCGACTACCGCTACATCGTCTGGGGCGAGCTGGTCCGCACCCAGAAGGTCGACGACAAGCGCACCAAGCCGGCGGAGCTGCGCTAGCGCCTCCCCGGCCCGGTCGGTCCGCAGGGGAAAGCCCCTGCTCCGGTCGTACGTACGGGAAAGCCCCGGCCCCCTCGAAGGGGACCGGGGCTTCTCGTTGCCGGAGGGCGCGTGGCCCGTCAGCCGCCGGAGGGGCCGCCGAACGGGAAGCCGCCGCCGCCGTTCTGGTTCTGACCGCCGAGCGTCGTCAGGACGATCGCGGTGGTGGCCGGGTCGGACGGGGTGCTGGCCGTCGGGGTCTGCGAGGTGACCCTGGCCTTCTCGTCGTTCGAACTGCCCGGTGCGAACTGGATGTTGCTGAACCCGGCCGCGTTGAGCATCTCGGTGGCCTGCTTGACCGTCTTGCCGAACACGTTCGGCACGGGGGTCTGCACGGGCGTCTGCGGGCCCTTGGAGACCTTCAGGACGATCTGGACGTCCTTCGTCTGGTTG
Organism: Streptomyces sp. CBMA152; assembly: GCF_014596475.1. Classification (GTDB taxonomy): domain Bacteria; phylum Actinomycetota; class Actinomycetes; order Streptomycetales; family Streptomycetaceae; genus Streptomyces. Next base: position 146,263 of record NZ_MECJ01000029.1, read on the forward strand.
GTGTTGCCCTTGGGGCTCTCGTCGACGACCTGGCCCGCGGGCTGGGACCCGTCGACGTCCTGGCGGGACACGCTCGTGAAGCCGAGGCCGTTGAGCTGCGCCACCGCCGCGTTGTAGTCGGTGCCGACGACATCGGGGAGCTTCGTCGTCTTCTTCTTGGCGATCGAGAGGGTCACGGTGGAGCCCTTCTCGACCTGCTGGCCGCCCTGCGGGTCCTGGGAGACGACGGTGCCCTCGTCCTGGTCGGCCTCGACCGTGGTGGTCTTCACGTCGAAGCCCTTGCCCGTGAGGATCTCCTTGGCGTTGTCCTGCTTCTTCTCCGTGACGTCCGGCACCTCGACCTTGGGCGCGCCGGCCGAGACGACGACCGTGACGGCTTCGCCCTTCTTCAGCTTGCCGCTGGTCGGGGTCTGGCTGCAGATGTTGTCCTTGGGCTGGTCCGCGCAGGGCTCCGTCTTGGAGACGGTCAGCTTCAGACCGACGTTCGCCGTCAGCGTCTCCGCGGACTTCTTGGTCTCGCCGACCAGCTGCGGCACCGGCACCTGGCCGCTGTCGCCGCCCCCGCCGCCGAAGACCGACTTGCCGATCAGGATCGCGCCGACCAGCACCAGGACGCCCGCGAGCACCAGCAGGATCGTCGAGGTGTGCGACTTCTTCTGGCGGCGCCGGTCCGGGCGGTCGTCGTAGCCGTAGCCGCCGTCGTCCGGGTTGACCGGCGGCAGCATGGACGTCTGGCCCGCAGCGTCCGTCGGCCGCAGCGCGGTGGTCGGCTGGTCCTGGGGGCCCGAGGTGTACGCGTCGTAGCCGCCGTAGCCGACCGAGCCCATGGCGGCGGTCGCCGCGACCGGCTGGCCGTCCAGGCACGCCTCGATGTCGGCGCGCATCTCATCCGCCGACTGATAGCGGTAGTCCGGGTCCTTGACCAGCGCCTTCAGGACGATGGCGTCCATCTCGGGCGTGATCTCGGGGTCGAAGTTGCTCGGCGGCTGCGGCTCTTCCCGTACGTGCTGGTAGGCGACCGCGACCGGCGAGTCGCCGACGAACGGCGGCCGCACGGTCAGCAGCTCGTACAGGAGGCAGCCCGTCGAGTACAGGTCGGAGCGGGCGTCGACCTGCTCGCCCTTGGCCTGCTCCGGGGAGAGGTACTGGGCGGTGCCGATGACGGCGGCGGTCTGCGTCATCGTCATGCCGGAGTCGCCCATGGCCCGCGCGATGCCGAAGTCCATGACCTTGACCTGGCCGGTGCGCGTCAGCATGACGTTCGCCGGCTTGATGTCGCGGTGGACGATGCCGGCGCGGTGGGAGTACTCCAGCGCCTGGAGGATGCCGACGGTCATCTCCAGCGTGCGCTCGGGCAGCAGCTTGCGCCCGGAGTGCAGCAGCTCACGCAGGGTGGACCCGTCGACGTACTCCATCACGATGTACGGGATGGAGATGTTGTCGACGTAGTCCTCGCCGGTGTCGTAGACAGCGACGATCGCCGGGTGGTTGAGCGAGGCGGCGGACTGGGCCTCACGGCGGAACCGGGCCTGGAAGGACGGGTCGCGGGCGAGGTCGGCCCGCAGCGTCTTCACGGCGACAGTGCGGCCGAGCCGGGTGTCGTGCGCGAGGTAGACCTCCGCCATGCCACCACGGCCGAGCACCTGGCCCAGCTCGTACCGGCCGCCGAGGCGACGCGGCTCTTCCATAACGTTCCAGCCCTCTCCGTCAGTCCCGACCGCACCCGTGTGTGTGGTCCGGCGGTGTGCTGTTCGCGCATACGCTACCGGGCAGCGGTGGCGGATCAGTCCCCGACCGTCAGCTGATACCGGACCGGTACAGGGCGCGAGCGACGTTTCACGTGAAACGAGGACCGTTTCACGTGAAACATCCCTCACGTCACTTCTTGAGCACCGCCTTCATCACGGCCTTGGCGATCGGGGCCGCCAGGCCGCCACCGGAGATGTCGTCGCGGTTGGCGTCGCCGTCCTCGACCACCACGGCGACCGCGACCGGGGAGCCCTGGTCGGTCTTGGCGTACGAGATGAACCAGGCGTACGGCTTCTCGCTGTTGTTGAGGCCGTGCTGGGCGGTACCGGTCTTGCCGCCGACGGTGACCCCGTCGATGGCGCCCTTCTTGCCCGTGCCGTCGGTGACGACGTTCTCCATCAACGCCTGGACCTTCTGGGCGTTGGCCGCCGTCAGCGGCTGGCTCAGCTTCTCCGGCTGGGTCTTGGAGAGGACGTCCAGGTTCGGCGCCTGGAGCTGGTCGACCATGTACGGCTTCATCAGCTTGCCGTCGTTGGCGACGGCGGCGGCGACCATGGCCATCTGCAGCGGGGTGGCGCGGTTGGAGGCCTGGCCGATGCCCGCCATCGCGTTCTGCGGGCGGTTGTCCTTGGGGTAGATGCTGGCGTCGGCCCGCACCGGGGTGAAGATCTGGTCGTTGAAGCCGAACTTGTCGGCCTCGTCGATCATCTTCTTGTTGCCCAGGTCATCGCTGATCTTGCCGAAGACCGTGTTGCACGAGTACTGGAGAGCGGCCTTCAGGGTGGCGTTCTCACAGGGGATGTTGCCCTCGTTCTTCAGCTCGCTCGTCGACTGCGGCAGCTTGTACGGCAGCGGCGAGCGGGTCGGCTCGTCGATGCTGGAGTACAGGCCGTTCTCCAGCGCCGCCGAGGCGGTGACCACCTTGAACGTGGAGCCGGGCGGGTAGGTCTCGCGCAGCGCCCGGTTCAGCATGGGCTTGTCTTTGTCGTCGAGCAGCTTCTGGCGGGCGTCCGAGTCGGCCTTGGAGTTCCCCGCGAACACCGACGGGTCGTACGACGGCGTCGAGGCCAGGGCCAGGATCGCGCCGGTGCGCGGGTCCAGGGCCGCGACCGCGCCCTTCTTGTCGCCCAGACCGTCGAAGGCGGCCTTCTGGGCGGCGCTGTTGAGGGTGGTGACGACGTTGCCGCCCTGCTTCTTCTCGCCGGTGAACATCGACAGCGTCCGGTCGAAGAAGAGCCGGTCGTCGTTGCCCGAGAGGATCTTGTCCTCGATGTTCTCCAGCTGCGAGGAGTCGAAGGCCTGCGAGTTGTAGCCGGTGACCGGCGACCAGAGGGTGCCGTTGTTCCAGGCGCGCTTGAACTTGAAGTCGCTGCCCTGGGTCTCCTTGGAGGAGGTCATCGGCTGGCCGTCGGCCGTGATGATGTTTCCGCGCTCGTGGGCGAACCGCTCGATCTGGACCCGGCGGTTGTACTTGTGCGCGTTCAGCTCGTCGGCGCGCACGTACTGGAGCCAGTTGTCGCGCAGCATCAGGGCCATGATCAGCAGCCCGCAGAAGATCGCGATCCGTCGCAGGGGCTTGTTCACGGTCGGACCACCTGGGTCATCTCGGCGTCGGGGGAGGGGGCGGGCGCGGGCGCGGGGCGCCGGGCGGTGTCGCTGATCCGGATGAGGATGCCGATCAGCGCCCAGTTGGCGATCACGGAGGAACCGCCCTGCGCCACGAACGGCATGGTCATACCGGTCAGCGGGATGAGACCCATGACACCGCCGGCGACCACGAAGACCTGGAGCGCGAACGCTCCCGAGAGACCGATCGCCAGCAGCTTGCCGAACGGGTCGCGGGCGGCGAGCGCGGTGCGCACGCCCCGCTCCACGATCAAGCCGTAGATCAGCAGGATCGCCATCATCCCGGCCAGGCCCAGCTCCTCGCCGACCGTGGAGAGGATGAAGTCGGCGTTGGCGGCGAAGCCGATCAGGTCGGAGTTGCCCTGGCCCAGGCCCGTGCCCATGGTGCCGCCCGAGCCGAACGACATGATCGCCTGGCCGATCTGCTCGCAGGCACCGGTGGTCTTGTAACAGGCGAAGGGGTCCATCCAGGCGTCCACACGCAGCTTCACGTGCGGCTCGAAGGACGCCACCGCGACCGCGCCGACCGCCGACATCAGCAGACCGAACACGATCCAGCTGGTGCGCTCGGTCGCCACGTACAGCATGACGACGAACAGGCCGAAGAAGAGCAGCGAGGTACCGAGGTCGGTCTCGAAGACCAGGATCAGGATCGAGATGCCCCAGATCACCAGGATCGGACCGAGGTCACGCCCGCGCGGCAGATACATGCCCATGAACCGGCGGCTGGCCAGCGCAAGAGCGTCCCGCTTGACCATCAGATAGCCCGAGAAGAACACCGCGATGATGATCTTCGCGAACTCACCGGGCTGGATCGTGCCCATACCGGGGATCGAGATCCAGATCTTCGCGCCGTTCACCGCCGGAAAGAACATCGGCAGGATCAGCAGGAACAGCGCCGCCGCCATCGAGATGTAGGTGTAGCGCTGCAGGATCCGGTGGTCCTTGAGGAGCATCAGCACGGCGATGAACAGCGCCACGCCGATCGCGGTGTACAGCAGCTGCTTGGGCGCGTCCGGATGGAACGCGCCGAACTGGCTCTTGGCCCGCTGGATCAGCCGCGGCGACTGGTCCAGGCGCCAGATCAGCACCAAACCGAGCCCGTTGAGCAAGGTGGCCAGCGGCAGCAGCAGCGGATCCGCGTACGGGGCGAACTTGCGCACCACGAGGTGTCCGACGCCTGCGAGCAGCCCGAGGCCCAGCCCGTAACCGAGCATGCCGGAAGGCAGTTTGCCGGTCATGGCCAGGCCCACGTTGGCGTACGCGAACACCGGGATGGCGACGGCGAAGACGAGCAGCGCGAGCTCGGTGTTGCGGCGGCTCGGTGCGTCGATCGCGCCGATGGTGGTCGTGTTGGTGACAACGCTCATGGTGTGGAAAGGCCCCCTACGGCTGCCTACTGCTTACCGCACTGCGGGACCAGCTTCTGCTCATCCTCCGAGAGGCTGGGGCCGGGCGTGGGAGTGGCGGTGGTCTTGGTGGAACCGGGCTTGCCGGACGGCGACGGTGAGGCCGTCGTGCCGGTCTTCGGCGGGTTCTGGCTCTCGGCGGCGCGCCGCTGTTCGTCCTTCTTGCACGCCGACGCCTGCGTCGACAGCTCGGTGATCTTGGCCTGGGCCTTGGAGAGGCTGCTCTCCGCGATCGTCGACTCGACCTGCTTGCGCTGGTACGGCGGCAGGTACTTGAGTTCGATCTCGGGGTGGTCGGTCTCCACCTTCGACAGCTTCACCCAGGCAAGGTCCTGGCTGATGCCCTGGTAGAGCGCGACGTGCTCGTCCTTGGTGCCGACGAAGTACTGGGTCTGCGTCCAGCGGTAGCCGCCGTACAGACCGCCGCCGACCACGGCGAGCGCGAGCACGATGTAGGCGGATCTGCGCAGCCACTTGCCACGCCGGGGCTTGACGAAGTCGTCGTCCGTGTAGGCGCCGAAGGCGCCCTCGGGCGGGGCGCCGTAGCCGGAGTCGTCCCCGCTGCCGGGCGGGCCGAAGCCCCCCTGCGGCGGGGTCGGACGGCCGAGCCCGGAGGCGCGGCCCGCCGGGGTCTGCATCGCCCCGCCGTCGTTGAGCTGGAGCTGGTTCTCGGCGACCGCGCCCACGATCACCGGGGTGTCGCTGAGCTGGCCGGCCAGGGTGTCGCCGGAGTCGACGTCCAGGACGTCGGCCACGATCACCGTGATGTTGTCCGGGCCGCCGCCGCGCAGCGCGAGCTGGATCAGCTCCTGCACGGTCTCCTGCGGGCCCTGGTAGCTGGCGAGGGTGTCCTCCATCGTCTGATGCGAGACCACCCCCGACAGACCGTCGGAGCAGATCAGATAGCGGTCGCCCGCCCGCACCTCGCGGATCGACAGATCCGGCTCGACATGGTCGCCGCTGCCCAGCGCCCGCATCAGCAGCGAACGCTGCGGATGCGTGGTCGCCTCCTCCTCGGTGATGCGGCCCTCGTCGACGAGCCGCTGCACCCAGGTGTGGTCCTGCGTGATCTGGGTGAGCACACCGTCGCGCAGCAGATACGCGCGCGAGTCGCCCACGTGCACCAGGCCCAGGCGCTGACCCGTCCACAGCAGAGCGGTGAGCGTGGTGCCCATCCCCTCCAGCTGGGGGTCCTCCTCGACCATCATGCGCAGCTGGTCGTTGGCGCGCTGCACCGCCGTACCGAGCGAGGTGAGGATGTCGGAGCCGGGCACGTCGTCGTCGAGCGTGACCAGGGTGGAGATCACCTCGGACGAGGCGACCTCGCCGGCGGCCTGGCCGCCCATGCCGTCGGCGATCGCGAGGAGGCGCGGACCCGCGTAACCGGAGTCCTCGTTGCCCTCGCGGATCATGCCCTTGTGGGATCCGGCGGCGAAGCGCAGGGAGAGACTCATGCGCACCTCGCCCGTCGGCTCGGGGTACAGCCGGTCTTGTCGAGCCACACTGCCCACCCTCCGGTCGGGAGCCCGCCCCGGTCCGTCGTCCGGACCGCCGCGGCTCGCTCGCTCCGCTCGCTCATTGTCGTACTACTTCCGCAGCTCGATGACGGTCTTGCCGATGCGGATCGGCGCGCCCAGCGGAATCGGGGTCGGGGTGGTGAGCCGGGTCCGGTCCAGGTAGGTGCCGTTGGTGGACCCGAGATCCTCGACGATCCAATTGCCGTCCCGGTCCGGGTAGATCCTGGCATGCCGACTCGACGCGTAGTCGTCGTCGAGGACGATCGTCGAGTCGTGGGCCCGGCCCAGCGTGATGGTCTGGCCTTGCAGCGCCACCGTGGTGCCGGTCAGCGTGCCCTCGGAGACCACCAGCTTGGTGGGGGCTCCGCGGCGCTGGCGGCCGGCGGGCGCGGGCTGCTGGCCGCGCTGCTGCGGCGGCGCGGCAGCGGCAGCAGCGGCCTGCCGGCCGGTCTGCTGGCGGCCGGTGTCGCCGCCCCGGCGCGAACCGCGCTGGGTGACGCGCGTGCCGAACAGGTCGCTGCGGATGACCTGGACGGCCACGATGACGAACAGCCACAGTACGGCGAGGAAACCCAACCGCATGACCGTGAGGGTCAGCTCTGACATTGCCCCCGCTTCACCCTTCGGCTTGCCGGTAAACGATGGTGGTGCTGCCCACGACGATCCGCGAGCCGTCGCGGAGCGTAGCGCGGGTGGTGTGCTGCCCGTCCACCACGATGCCGTTGGTGGACCCGAGATCCTGGATCGTCGAGGGCGTTCCGGTCCGGATCTCACAGTGCCGGCGCGAGACGCCGGGGTCGTCGATCCGCACATCGGCGTCGGTGCTGCGACCCAGCACCAGCGTCGGGCGGGAGATCTGGTGGCGGGTGCCGTTGATCTCGATCCAGCGCCGTACCGGGGAGGACGCCATGGGACCCGGAGCCGCCGGACGGCGGTCCGCTCCCGGACGGGCGGGGCCGCCGTTCCCGCCGGGCGGCGGGGAGGCCGGCATCGGCGGCGCGGCGGCCGGCGGATAGCCGTAGCCGCCGCGGCCCTGGGGGGACTGCGGCGGTGCGGCGGGAGCGGGACGCGCGGGGCTCTGGGGCCGGCCGCCGAACTGCTCCTGCTGGCTGTGCAGGTCCTGCTGGTCGGTGCTGGAGGCGAGGGTGCGGCTGCGCACCCGGTACAGGCCGGTGTCGAGATCGTCGGCCTTCTCCAGGTGGACCTTGATCGGCCCCATGAACGTGTACCGCTGCTGCTTGGCGTAGTCGCGGACCAGGCCGGACAGCTCGTCGCCCAGCTGGCCCGAGTACGGGCTGAGCCGCTCGTAGTCGGGCGGGCTCAACTCGACGATGAAGTCGTTGGGGACGACGGTCCGCTCACGGTTCCAGATCGTCGCGTTGTTGTCGCACTCGCGCTGGAGGGCGCCGGCGATCTCGACGGGCTGGACCTCGGACTTGAAGACCTTCGCGAAGGTGCCGTTGACCAGGCCTTCGAGACGCTGCTCGAAACGCTTCAGGACTCCCATGGGGCACCTCCTCCGTCGATGTCGTCCTGGTACTGCTTACTGATCGTATCCACGCGTCGGGAAATCGGCTGGTTCCCCTTCTGTGACCGGTGGACGAGTGTCACCTCTCACACGGATCGTAGAGGTGGCCTCCTGACAGTGTCCCGCACCCGGGGTGCACCGTGGAGGAGTGGGTGGCGCCGCTATGGGTTGCCCCGCGGTCCCTGTGACGTTCCTGTGAGTCCCCCTGCCGTCGCGTCGGCCCGTCTCCTCTCCTCCTCTTGTGCCCCCCAGGGCCGCCGGAAACAACGGATGTGAATCCACCCTGCGCTGCGTGCTAATCTTCTCGACGTCGCCAGGGAAACGGACCGAAACGGTTCGAAGAACTGGACACCACTCGGGCGAGTGGCGGAACGGCAGACGCGCTGGCTTCAGGTGCCAGTGTCCTTCGGGACGTGGGGGTTCAAATCCCCCCTCGCCCACAGAACGGAAGCCCCGCTGGTCATTGACCGGCGGGGCTTCCGCGTTTTCGCGTGCGCTTCTTCGCGGACGCGTGACCGTGTACGCGGTGATGTTCCCGTACGTACGGATCGGCGCGGCGGATTGGCGCGGCGGACCGACGGTGCGGACCGGCGAGGCGGATCGGTGCGGAGACTTTCGTCTCGGCGGGGCGCGACCAAAGAGAGCCGTCGGGGCCGGGGTCCGCTGCCTAGGGTGCGGGCGTGGATGTGTCATCGAGAATCCGGGACGGCCTGCGGGACGCCAGACGCCGGCTGGCCGGGCCGGAGCGCTGGTCGCGCCGCAGGATCGTCGGCGAGTCGGCGCTCGCCCTGTGCCTGGCGGCACTGGCCGGCGGGCTGAGCTCGGCGATCCACGGCGGAGTGGTGCTGCCGGGCCTGGAGGCGGCCGCCGTCCTCGTCCTGTCGCCGCTGCGCCGCCGCTTCCCCGCGGGTGTGCTGGTCGCCACGTCCGCGCTGGTCGGGGTCAGCCCGGCGGCCACGCTGCTGCTGTTGATCGTGGCCTGCTCGTCGGGGCGGCGGATCATCGGGGCTGGGCGGGCGCTGTTCGCGTTCTGCGGCGGCTTCGCCGCGTATCTGGCGGTCACTCAGATCGCCGAGCACGGAGACGGGCCCCCGCTCCTCCTCGGTCTGTTCGCGGCGCTCTTCTTCATGATGACGGCCGTCGTGCCGGGCCTCGCCAGCCGTTACTGGTACCAGCGGCGCACCCTGCTGCAGACCATGCAGGAGCGCAACACCCAGCTGCTGCGCGAGCGCGCGATGGTCGCCGGACAGGCCAGGCTGCGCGAACGCCAGCGCATCGCCCAGGACATGCACGACAGCCTCGGCCACCAGCTCGCGCTGATCTCCGTGCATACGGGGGCGCTGGAGGTCGATCCCGCGCTGACGGGCCGCCAGCGCGAGGCCGTGGGGGTGCTGCGGGAGGCATCGGTCGCCGCGATGCACGAACTGCGCGAGGTCGTCGGCATCCTGCGCGACGGCGTCGAAGCCCCGGACCACGCCGACGAGGCGCAGCGCGCGGCCCGGGGCACCGCCGGAGTCGAGGCCCTGGTGGCGGCCGCGCGGGCGGCGGGCACCACGGTGGAGCTGCGGGAGACGGGGGAGCCCCGGCAACTGGCCGCCGCCTCCGACCACGCCGCGTACCGGATCGTCCAGGAGGCGCTCACCAACGCGTACAAGCACGCCCCGGGCGCCCCCATCGCGGTGGAACTGCGCTACGAGCCCGACTCCCTGGTCGTCGAGGTCGTCAACGGGCCCGTGGCCGGGCCACCGTCGGACGAGGTCGTCAGCGGCGGCCAGGGCCTGACCGGGCTGCACGAGCGGGCCCGACTGGTCGGCGGGATGGTCCACACCGGGCGCACCCAGGACGGCGGCTTCCGGGTGGCGGGCGTCCTGCCGTACGGGGCGGCGGAGGCGGCGACCTTCGTCGACGCGGGGGACGACTTCCGGCAGCAGTCGCGAGAGCTCCCGCCCGGCGACGGTGGTCCGGCCGGTACGACGCGGACCGGCCGGCACCCGGTCGGTCGGCGCGACGGCTGGGACGTCGACCTGAAGGTCGCGGAGAGGGAGTTGGCCATGAGCAGCAGGAGCAGGGGCGGCGGCATCGCACTGGGCTGCGGGATCGCGTTCGCGGCGATGGTGCTGCTGGTGGTGGCCGCGGGCTTCGCGCTCTTCTTCGTCGCCGGGTCGGCGGACAAGGGCATGATCGACCCGGCCGAGTACGAGAAGATCAAGGTGGGCACGGCCGAGCAGGACGTACGCGCCCGGCTCCCGAAGGGCGACACCTTCCTCACGACCGGCCTGTCCGGCAAGGGCCCGGCCGAGCCCGCCGGGTCGTCGTGCCTCGTGCTGATGTCCTCGGAGGTCGGCGACAGCCTGAAGACCGAGCCGGTGTTCCGGTTCTGCTTCAAGGACGGCAAGCTGATCGAGAAGAAGGCCTACGACGTCGAGCGGTAGCGCGGCGCCAGGACGGGAGCAGGAGTGACGGGTCCACTCGGTCCGGGCGACACGGGCGATATGCAGGGCGTACGTGGGTCGCACAGTCCGCGTATCAAGGTCGTGATCGCGGACGACGAACCGCTGATCCGCGCGGGAATCAGGATGATTCTCACGTCGGACCCGGACATCGAGGTCGCGGCGGAGGCGGCGAACGGCCGCGAGGCCGTCGAGGCGGCGCGCGCCCACGCCGCCGACGTGGTGCTGCTCGACATCCAGATGCCGGTGATGGACGGGCTGACCGCGCTGGCCGAGCTGCGCAGGACGACCCCCTCGGTGCACGTGATCATCCTCACGACGTTCGGCGAGCGGGAGAACGTGCTGCGGGCGTTGGAGCACGGTAGCGCCGGTTTCCTGCTGAAGGACACCGCCCCGGCCGAGCTGATCCGCGCAGTACGGGCGGCGGCGGCCGGGGATGCCTATCTGTCGCCCGCCGCGACCCGGCATGTCGTGGACCAGCTGGCCACGGGGCGCGCGGCGGCGCGGGGCGAGCAGGCGCGGCGCCGGGTGGGCGTGCTGTCCGAGCGGGAGCGGGACGTGCTGGCGCTGCTCGGCGAGGGCCTGTCGAACGCGGACGCCGGAAAGCGGCTCCATATGAGCGAGGCCACGGTGAAGACGTACGTGAGCCGGATCCTGGCGAAGCTGGAGTGCGAGAACCGGGTGCAGGCGGCTCTGCTGGCGCGGGACGCGGGGTTGTAGCGGCGCTGTAGCGGGCTGGGTCGGCGTGGCTTTGGCCTTCCTGGGGCCCGACCGGTGCCCGCGCGGTGCGTTGTTTCACGTGAAACATCGGCGTTGGCGGCGGCGATGCGGGTCGTGGGGCAGCAGTCGGCGGTGATGGCTGGCTGCAGGCTCTGATCTGGGCGTTCGCCCTTTCAAAGAAGTGGTTGTAGAGTACAACGTATCGCTTGAGTTGTATAAGCCAACCATTGGAGTCGTGGTGTCCGCCGGTACCGCTTCCAGCCCCCTGCGTCATGTGCTCGGCCATCTCCTCACCCCCCTGCTGATGTGCATCGGGATGGGCCTCGCCTACCTGGGGGCCTTCCACAGCCCGCAGGCGCACGACCTGCGGGTCGACATCGTCGGGTCGGGCCCCAGCGCGCAGGTGCTCGCCCAGACCCTCCAGGACAAGGGCGCGGGCGCTCTCGACGTCCGTACCGTGCCCGACCGGGCCTCGGCGGTCCACGCCCTCGAACAGCAGCAGGTCTACGGCGCGTACATCCCCGGCGCGAGGCCCGAACTGCTCGTCGCCTCCGCCTCCTCCGACACCAGCGCCACCGCCGTCGAGAAGGTCTTCACCAAGGTCGCGGCGGCGCAGGACGCGCCGCTCAAGGTGACCGACGTGACCGACCTCGCCAAGGGCGACCCGACCGGGCAGGGCATCTTCTTCCTGCTGGTCGCGCTGAGCATCGGCTCGTACGCGTCCGTCGCGGTGATCGGCGGCGCCGGTGCGGTCCTGCCGCTGCGGATCAGGGCGCTGCTGGCGCTGGGCATGTCGTTCCTGGTCAGCGGCATCGGCGCGGTCTTCGCGGGCCCGATGTTCCACCTCGTCGACCACGGACTCGGTGGCGTGTGGGCCATGTCGTGGCTGTACTCGGCCGGGATCCTGCTCATCGGCGTCGGGCTGCACACGTTCCTGAAGCGGTGGACCACGCTCGGCGTGATGGTGCTCTTCGTGATGCTCAACTTCACCAGCTCCGGCGGCATCTTCCGCCCCGAACTCCAGCCCGGCTTCTTCGGCGCGCTGCACGCCTTCTGGAACGGCGCCGGATTCGTCGAGGGCACCCGCAGCCACGTGTACTTCGCGGGCCACGGCCTCGGCGGCCATGTGCTGGTCCTGACCCTGTGGTTGCTCGCGGGCATCGCGCTGGTGGGTATCGCGGCGCTGGCCGAGGCGCGAGCGCGGCGGGGTGCGGTGGCGGCTGCGGGAGCGGCGCAGGGTGCGGCTGCGGTGAGTGGCGGCGCCGAAGGCCGGGGCGAGGTCCGGGAAGGTGCCGGAGAGGACGAAGAGGTCGAGGAAGAGCTGGAGGAAGCGGTCGCTGTCTGAGCGGACAAGTCCGTGGACAACGCCGCAGACAATCTGTGGACAACTCCCGCCGGTGGCCTGCCGTATGGCCGCCGACGGGAGTTATCCACAGGGGGAGACGCCCATCGTCCACCGCCTGTACGGTCATGGCAGTCGAGCTGTTGATGTTGTACGAGGACGGGGGAGGCGGCGCGCGATGAGCGATGTCGAGGCGGTGATTCCGGTACTGCGAGCGGTGCCCGACGGCGGGCAGATCCGGATACCGCAAGTGCCGGGCTTCCGGCACCGCAACGGCCGGGGACCGGACCGCACGCCCGGCTCGCCGAAGGGCGACGGCAAGGCGCTGCGCGACCGCGTGCCCCGCTCCTCGCACGACGCGCTGGCCCTCTCCGCCGACCGGCCGGACGCCGTGCGCGCCGTCGAGGAGTCGAACCGGGGCCGGGTGGCCGAGCTCACCCCGATCCGGGTCGGCCGGATGGCCGCCTCCCCGTTCGCGTTCCTGCGCGGCGCCGCCGGACTGATGGCCCACGACCTGGTCGGCACCCCGACCACTGGCATCGGCGCCCAGCTCTGCGGCGACGCCCACGCCGCGAACTTCGGCCTCTACGGCGACGCGCGTGGCGGACTCGTCATCGACCTGAACGACTTCGACGAAACCGTGCCCGGCCCCTGGGAATGGGACCTCAAGCGCCTCGCGGCCTCACTCGTCCTGGCCGGCCGGGTCGCGGGCGCCGACGAGGACACCTGCCGGGCCGCGGCCTACGACGCGGTCGGCGCCTACCGCCGGACCATGCGGCTCCTGGCGAAGCTGCCGGTGCTGGATGCATGGAACGCGATAGCCGACGAGGAACTCGTCTCCCACACCGACGCCCGGGACCTGCTCGGCACCCTGGAACGGGTGTCGGCCAAGGCCCGCAACAACACCAGCGCGCGCTTCGCCGCCAAGGCGACCCAGCAGAGCCTCGACGGCCACCGCAGTTTCGTCGACGCGCCGCCGGTACTGCGCCGGGTGCCCGACGCGGAGGCCGCCGCTGTCGCCGCCTCGCTCGGCGAATACCTGAAGACCCTGTCGGAAGACCGCCTGCCGCTGCTCGCGCGGTACGCGATACACGACGTGGCCTTCCGGGTCGTCGGCACCGGCAGCGTCGGAACACGCTCGTACGTGGTGCTGCTCCTCGACCACCGGGGCGAGCCCCTGGTGCTCCAGGTGAAGGAGGCGCGCCCCTCCGCCCTGCTGCCGCACCTGGCGAAAGCAGGATTCCACGCGCCGGAGGTGGGCCACGAGGGCCGCCGCGTGGTCCTCGGCCAGAAGCGGATGCAGGTCGTCAGCGACATCCTGCTGGGCTGGACCACCGTCGATGAACGGCCCTACCAGGTACGCCAGTTCCGCAACCGCAAGGGCAGCGTGGACCCGGCCGCGCTCGCCCCGGACCAGCTGGACGACTACGGCCGTATGACGGGCGCACTGCTCGCCCGCGCCCACGCGCACAGCGCCGACCCCCGGCTGATAGCCGGGTACTGCGGCAAGAACGAAGAGCTGGACGAAGCCGTGGCCGGCTTCGCGGTCCACTACGCCGACCGCACGGAGGCCGACCACGCCACCCTGCTGGCCGCGATCAGGGACGGGCGGGTGGGGGCGGAGCTGGGGGTGTGAGGCGGGGGGCGGGGAGGGGTGGGGGGAGGGGGAGGGAGGGCCCCCACCCCCCGCGCCCGTACGCTGGACCGGTGACGGACGAACCTGCCGAAGAGACGACCGCCCCGACCGCCCCCACCGAGGCCCCGGAGAACACCGAGCCCCCGGAGAACGCGGAGCGGCCCGAAGCCCGGCTGGACAGGGCTGTGCGGGCGGCCGAGCAGGCGTTGATCGAGTTCGAGATCGCCGTGGAGACCTTCCGCGTGGAGGTGGAGAACTTCTCCCGCCTGCACCACCAGAAGCTCGGCCCGATGTACGCCCGGCTCGACGAGCTCGACGCCCAGATCGCCGAGGCCAAGGCCACGCTCACCGGTGACCCCGAGGATCTGCGCAAGGCACGTGAGGCGCGGGCCGCGGTGCTGCCCATGCCCGGCGTCGAGGAACTGTTCCACGACTGGATGGACTCCGACGGGCTCTCGCCCGAAGCCGCCTCGATGCTCACCGATCAGCCGGTGCGGCCGCCGAAGCGGGTGCGGCCCAGCGAGGAGGCGCGCAGGCTCTACCGCGAGCTCGCCCGCAAGGCGCACCCCGACCTCGCGCAGGAGGACGGCGAACGCGCCCGGCGCGACGAGTTCATCGCCCGCGTCAACGCGGCCTACGGCCGGGGCGACGAGGCCCTGCTGCGGGAGCTCTCCGAGGAGTGGGCGGCCGGGCCGGTGCCGGAGGAGGCGCGGCCCAGCGAGAGCGAGGAGCTCTACGCCCGCCTTGAGTGGCTGGCCCAGCGCAAGGAGCTGCTGGCAGTGCTGGCCAGGGAGCTGGAGGAGAGCGCGATCGGCTCGATGCTGCGGATGGCGCCCGACGACCCCGACCGGCTGCTCGACGAGATCGCCGAGCAGCTGCTGGCCGAGGTGGCCGGTCGTGAGGCGGAACTCGCGGAGCTGGTGCAGTAGCGTTCCAGGTGACCAGCCGGTACGAGTGCCCGCCGGTACGAGTGATGAGCCAGCGCGAGTGACCTGCGGGTACGACTGACCTGCCGATACGTACGAGAGAAGGCATGACCCATGAATTTCGCCCAGCTGCCGTCGGTGGATGTCGCCGCTGTGCCGGCCGACGCCCTGGTGCTGGATGTCCGTGAGGACGACGAGTGGGCGGCCGGGCATGTCGAGGGCGCGCTGCATGTGCCGATGAGCGACTTCGTGGCGCGGTTCGGTGAGGTGACCGAGGCGGTCGAGGACGGCCGCCGGGCGTATGTGATGTGCCGGGTCGGCGGGCGTTCGGCGCAGGTCACGCAGTATCTGGTGCAGCAGGGCATCGACGCTGTGAACGTCGACGGCGGCATGCAGGCGTGGAACGGTGCCGGGCGCCCGATGGTCACCGACAACGGAACCCCGGCTTTCGTCCTCTGACGAGCACGTTCCGGCGGGCGCCGGGCGCCGGGCGCCCGTCCGGCCCCTGTGACTCGGCTAGGCGAGCGGGTGCGCCGCCAGCAGGTCACCGAGCGCTTCCTCGTGGGCCGCGGCCGGGCCGAGTGACAGCTCCAGTTGCTTGGCCCAGGCGTGGTACCGGTGCAGGGGATAGTCGGTGTCGGCGCCGAACCCGCCGTGCAGATGCTGAGCGGTCTGCACGACTCTGCGCACCCCGTCGGAGGCCCAGATCTTCGCCACCGATACGTCGCCGCTCGCCGGCAGCGCGCCCCCGGCACCCGTACTGATGCGCCAGGCGGCCTGCCACAGCGTGGCTTCCATCGCACGCAGGTCGATATAACGGTCGGCAGCCTGGACGGCGACCGCCTGGAAAGTGGCGACGGGGAACCCGAACTGCTCGCGTTTTCCGGTGTATTCGCTGGTCATCGTCAGTACGCCCTCCCCCAGGCCGAGTGCCAGCGCGCAGGTGCCGGTGGCGAGCAGATCACGCAGCCACTCCCATGCGCCTTCGGCGTCGATGACCGCGCGCGCCTCGACGCGTACGGAATCGAGGCGGACCTCGGCGAAGCGTTCCCCACTGGTCGAGAACTGCTCGGCGAGGGTGAGCCCTTCGTGTACGCGGGGGATGAGGGCGAGTACGGCGCGGCCCTCACCGGTGTGCGCGGGCACGGCGATACGGTCCGCGCTGTGCGCCCACGGCACGGCGGTCTGCACACCGTCGAGCACCCAGCTGCCGTTCCCGCCACCACCGCTTTCGCCGGTTTCCGGACGGGCGGTGACCCCGAGCTCGGCGGGATCATGGCCGGTGCGGCCGTTGGCGCCGACGGTGAGTACGAACTCGCCCCGGCCGACAGCTGACAGCAGTTCCCGTGCCAACTCGGCGCTCCCGTACCGCTCTACAGCCATCGCGACAGCGCTGGTCTCCAGAAGCGGCACCCGGGCCAGCACCTTCGCGGACTCGCGCAGTACGAGGCAGAGGGCGATCGGATCGAGCCCCGCGCCGCCGTACTCCGGGCCGATGACCAGGCTCAGCAGGTCGGACTCGGCGAGCTTGGCCCATAGTGGCCGGTCGAAGTCCTCGGCCACCGCGCCCTGCGTGAGCGCGGGGCTGGGCACCGTGTCGGGCGCGACGCCGGAGAAGACCGCCCGCGCCGCTTCCACGGCCGCCTGCTGCTCCTCGGTGAAGGTGAAGTCCACAGCCCTGCCCTCCCGCATCCCGCATCCTGCACACACCGGATCTGACGGGTCGTCAAGATAGAACAGGTTCTGGCGGATTGGAATGCGGGGGCCACGGAATGTTGAGGCCGCGGAATGCTGAGCAGAACCTGGGGGGCCTCCCCCTCCCCCCCGGCCCCACCCCGTCCCCCCCAACCCCTCCCCCCTCACCTATCGAAGTCCAACTCCACTTCCTTGGTAGCCGGATGAGACTGGCAGGCCAGCACATAGCCCGCCTCCGTCTCGTCCTCCTCCAGCGCGAAGTTGCGGTCCATCCGCACCTCGCCCGAGACCAGGAACGCCCGGCAGGTCCCGCACACCCCGCCCTTGCAGGCGTACGGGGCGTCCGCGCGGGCGCGCAGCACCGTGTCCAGCAGCTTCTCGCCCTCCTGGACCGGCCAGGTGCCGGAGCGGCCGTGGAGGGTCGCGGTCAGGGTGGCGTGCGCCGGAGCCGATGCCGCGGCCGTGCTCTGCACCGGTGCCTCGTCGACGTGGAAGATCTCCTCGTGGATCCGGCCCCGTGCCACACCCAGTCCGCGCAGGGCCCGCTCTGCCGCCTGGACCAGGCCGAACGGTCCGCACAGGTACCAGCCGTCGACCTCGTCCACGGGGAGCAGCGCGGGCAGCAGCTCGGTGAGCCGTTCCTGGTCGAGCCGTCCGGACGGCAGACCTGACTGCTGCTCTTCCCGGGAGAGGGCGTTGACCAGCTGGAACCGGTCGGGGAAGCGGTCCTTCAGGTCGGCCGTCTCCTCCAGGAACATGGTGGACGCGACGGTGCGGTCGCTGCGTATGAGGCAGAACCGGGCCTGCGGTTCGCGCTCCAGCAGTGTCGTGGCGATCGACAGGACCGGGGTGATGCCGCTGCCGCCGACGACGGCCACGAAGTACCCGGCGCGCGGCTCCAGGATGAAGCGGCCCATCGGCTCCATGACGTCGACGACGTCGCCCACGGCGAGTTCTTTGAAGGCGTACGTGGAGAACTCGCCGCCCTCGACCAGGCGGATACCCACGCGCAGTACGGGCGGAGCCGGGTGCTCCACGGCGGGTGCGCAGATCGAGTACGTGCGGCGGATCTCCTCGCCCTCGACTATGCGGCGCAGGGCGAGGTGCTGGCCCGGACGGTGGCGGTAGGCCTCGCGCAGCTCCGGCGGCACGTCGAAGGTGACGGTCACCGAGTCGTCCGTGAGCCGTTCGACCTCGCTCACCCGGAGTGGATGGAACATCTACAACTCCTTGAAGTGGTCGAACGGTTCGCGGCAGCTCACGCAGCGGCGCAGTGCCTTGCACGCGGTGGAGGAGAACCGGCTCAGCTGTTCGGTGTCGGTGGAGCCGCAGTTCGGGCAGCGCACGCTCAGGGTGAGCGCGACCGGCCCTTCGGCCGTGTGGGGCCGGGGCGGCGCTATTCCGAACTCCGCGAGCTTGCGGCGGCCTTCGGCGCTGATGTCGTCCGTCGACCAGGCGGGGGACAGAACGCGGACGACGGAGACGTCCGGTATCCCGTTCTCGTGCAGGACCTGCTCGATGTCGCTGGACATCGCTTCGATGGCCGGGCAGCCGGTGTAGGTGGGGGTCAGCTGGACGGTGACCTTGCCGGGCCCTTCCAGGTGTACGCCGCGCAGTACGCCCAGTTCCGCCAGGGTGAGCACGGGCAGTTCCGGGTCGGGGACCGAGCCGGCGAGCCGGGCCAGTTCCTGTTCCAGCGGTGTCATTTCAGCCGTGGCCGTGCCGGTCACCATGTCGCCCCCGGGTGGCTGCGGTGCAGGTGCTGCATTTCGGCGAGCATCCGCCCGAACGGCTCGGTGTGCAGGCCCTGGCGGCCGGCTCCGGCGGCCCAGGCACCGCTCCTCGGCCCTTCGGGGACGGTCAGTGTGGCCCGCTGGAGCACCGCGGTGACGGAGGCGAGCCAGGTCGCTTCGGTCTCCCGCCAGTCGATGTCGACGCCGTCGAGCGGCTGGAACATCTCGCCGGTGAACCGCCACAGCGCTTCGCACGCCTGCTGCATCCGCTGGTGGCTCTCGTCGGTGCCGTCGCCCAGGCGCAGGGTCCACTGTTCGGCGTGGTCCTGGTGGTAGGCGACTTCCTTGACCGCCTTCGCGGCGAGCCCGGCGAGCTCGCTGTCGCCTGCGGCCAGCTGTCCGTAGAGCAGCTTCTGATACGTCGAGAAGTAGAGCTGGCGGGCGATGGTGTGCGCGAAGTCGCCGTTCGGCTGCTCGACCAGCTGGAGGTTGCGAAACGCCCGCTCCTCGCGCAGATACGCCAGCTCGTCCTCGTCGCCCACCAGGGAGAGGAGCACCCGGGCCTGCCCGAGCAGGTCGAGCGCGATGTTCGCCAGCGCGACCTCCTCTTCGAGGACGGGGGCGTGTCCGGCCCACTCCCCCAGCCGGTGCGAGAGCACCAGGGCGTCGTCGCCGAGCGGCAGCGCGGCGGGGTGCGCGGTGGTGGCCGTCGGCGCCGTGTTCGTGGCCTTCGCCGAGGTCGTCACAGGTGCTTCACCCCTTCCGGGATCTCGTAGAACGTCGGGTGGCGGTAGGGCTTGTCACCGGCCGGCTCGAAGAAGGAGTCCTTCTCGTCGGGGGAGGAGGCGGTGACCGCGGTGGACGGCACCACCCAGATCGAGACGCCCTCGGACCGGCGGGTGTAGAGATCGCGCGCGTTGCGCAGGGCCATCTGGGCGTCGGGGGCGTGCAGGCTTCCGGCGTGGGTGTGGGACAGCCCGCGGCGCGAGCGCACGAACACCTCCCACAGCGGCCAGTCGTGTGTACTGCTCATGCCGTTGCCTCCCCGTTGCTGTGCTTCGTTGCGTACGCGGCTGCCGCGTCCCTGACCCAGGCGCCTTCTTCGTGGGCGCGGCGGCGCTGGGTGAGTCGCTGCTCGTTGCAGGGGCCGTTGCCCTTGAGGACGTCCCAGAACTCGGTCCAGTCGATCGTCCCGAAGTCGTGGTGTCCCCGCTCCTCGTTCCACCGCAGGTCGGGGTCGGGGAGGGTGAGGCCCAGTGCCTCGGCCTGGGGGACGCAGATGTCGACGAAGCGCTGGCGCAGCTCGTCGTTGGAGTGCCGCTTGATCTTCCAGGCCATGGACTGCACGGAGTGCGACGACTCGTCGTCCGGCGGGCCGAACATCATCAGCGACGGCCACCACCAGCGGTCCACCGCGTCCTGCGCCATGGCGTGCTGTTCCCCGGTGCCCTGGGAGAGGGCGAGGAGCAGTTCGTAGCCCTGGCGCTGGTGGAAGGACTCCTCCTTGCAGACGCGGACCATCGCCCGTGCGTACGGCCCGTAGGAGCAGCGGCAGAGCGGGACCTGGTTGGTGATCGCGGCGCCGTCCACCAGCCAGCCGATGGCACCGACGTCCGCCCAGGTCAGGGTGGGGTAGTTGAAGATCGACGAGTATTTCTGGCGGCCCGAATGGAGCTTGTCGAGCAGCTCGTCGCGGCTCACGCCGAGCGTTTCGGCCGCGCTGTACAGGTACAGCCCGTGGCCCGCCTCGTCCTGCACCTTGGCCATGAGGATCGCCTTGCGGCGCAGCGAGGGCGCGCGGGTGATCCAGTTGGACTCGGGCTGCATGCCGATGATCTCGGAGTGGGCGTGCTGCGCTATCTGGCGGACCAGCGAGGCCCGGTAGGCGTCGGGCATCCAGTCGCGCGGCTCGATGCGCTCGTCGGCGGCCACGGCCGCGTCGAACGCCGCCGCGTACACCGCCGTGTCCTTGTCGTCCGCCGTCTGTGAGCCGTGCGTGTTCGTGCCGGTCTCCGCGGTCACTGCCGTCATCCGAGCCCCCTGCCGAGCTGTCGATTGCGGGCGGTCCGCCGGGCCACTCGCTCCCGACCGATCGTTCGGTTCATTGACTTCAATGGTGAGTCGACGGCCCGTAGGGTGTCAACCCTGTGGATAACCCAGTGGAGCCGACCGGGATCGGGGCGGGATGGATTCGTACGACGAGAAGGACGTGTCGGGCCAGGAGGGGCAGCCCCGCCCACCGGAGCCCGCTGCCGAAAACGCCGGGTCAGCCGTCGGCGCCGAGGCCGCCGAACCCCGTCTGAGCAGCGAAAACGTGACGCCGTCCGATGTTCCGGAGATCACCGAGCCCGGCGTCCCCGGCCGTGGCATCGCCGCGCTGTCCCTCCCGTACCAGATCGTGGGCGCTCTCGCGCTCGCTCTCGTCGCGGTTGTCGCGGTCGTCCACATCGCGATGGTGTTTCTGCATGTCGCGCCGTCCAATACGGTCACGAAGCAGCACGGCAAGGTCGTCGACGACTGGATCTATCCCGAGTTCGAGCAGAACTGGAAGCTTTTCGCGCCCAACCCGCTCCAGCAGAACATCGCGGTCCAGGCGCGGGCCGAGATCATGATGCCGGACGGGACGCGCAAGACGACCGGGTGGATCGATCTGTCGGCGATGGACGGCTCCGGCATCCGCAGCAACCCGCTCCCGAGCCACACCCAGCAGAACGAACTGCGCCGGGGCTGGGAGTTCTTCGTGACCTCCCACACCGACGACAACAAGCCCAACGGCCTGCGCGGCGAGCTCTCCGAGCGCTACATCCACCGGATCGTGATGCTCCGCCTCGGCGCGCACCGTGACGGCGGCACCGTCGACCGTGTACAGGTCAGGTCCGTGACGACGTCCGTGAAGGCTCCGCGGTGGAGCGACGAGAAGATCGACACCCGGCCGTACTACCGGGTCGTCCCCTGGTGGACCGTGACCCCCGCCGATCTCCCGGCCGGCGCCGGGGCCGGCGACGCACGGACGGAAGCCAGCCGATGAGTGAGCCGAAGAGCGACTCGATGAGTGAGCCGATGAGCACTCCAGCGCCCCGTGCGCCCCATCCGTCCCCCGCGCCGCAGGCTCCACAGTCGCCGCATGCGTCCCCTACGTCACCGCAGCTTCTCCCCGTCCCCGAGAGCAAGGCCGCCCTCGCCCTGCGGCGGGTCACCGGCGCCGCTCTGGGCCCGTATCAGAGCGCGGTCGTGCGGATCGGGTTCTCCGCGACCTGGCTGCTGTTCCTGCTGCGCGAGCTGCCGCACCGCCGTGAGCTGTACGGTCCCGACGGGCCGTGGAGCTGGGACATGGCCCAGAAGCTCGTCTCCGGCAACCACGCCTTCACGGCGCTGCTGTGGACCGACAGCACGGTCTGGTTCGAGATCGTGTACGCCGTCGCCGTGGTGTCCAGCGCGCTGATGATGCTTGGCTGGCGCACCCGCACCATGTCCGTGCTGTTCATGGTGGGCGTGCTGTCGCTGCAGAATCGGTCCGTCTTCATGGGGGACGGCGGCGACAACGTCATCCACCTCATGGCGATCTATCTGGTCCTGACGCGCTGCGCGCAGGTCTGGTCGCTGGACGCCCGGCGCCTGCGCCGCGCCGCCGCCCGCCGTGCCGAGACCGGCGAGAGCGTGCCGGACCGGGTGGGGCCGGTGCTGTGGGTGGTGCTCGGGGTGGCGCTCGCCGCGGTCACTCTCCTTGCCGACGCGGGCTGGGGCTGGCTGCTGATCTTCTGGGGTCTGTGGACGGCCCAGGCGCTGTGGTGGGCGGCGAACCGGTACACCCAAGGTGAGCCGCGCGCCCTCCTGGACGTCGTCGCGAACCTCGCGCACAACGCCACCATGGTGGTGATCATGGCGGAGGTCTGCCTGATCTACGCGACCGCCGGCTGGTACAAGATCCAGGGTTCGCGCTGGCAGGACGGCACCGCGCTCTACTACCCGCTGCACCTGGACTACTTCTCGCCGTGGCCCGCGCTGTCCGACGTGCTCGGCGGCAGCGGACTGATCGTCATGCTGCTCACCTACGGAACGGTCGCCGTCCAGGTGGCGTTCCCGTTCACGCTCTTCAACCGGCGGGTCAAGAACGTCCTGCTGGTGGCGATGATGATGGAGCACGCGGGGATCGCCCTGCTGCTCGGGCTGCCGTTCTTCTCGCTGGCGATGATCGCGGCGGACGCGGTCTTCCTGCCGACCGGTTTCCTGCGCTGGCTCGGCGGCCGTGTCGCCCGGCTGCGCGAGAGGCTGCCTGCCCGAGCGGCTCAGCAGGGGCGTACGGAGGAGGAGCCGCGGCCCCGTACGCTCGTGGCGTGAGCAGCGAGAACAGCCCCAGCCCTTCCCCCTCGGACCAGGCCCGTGCGGACGAGCCCGCTCAGTACGACGACGGGTTCGCGCCCGAGGTCGGCGTCGGGCCGCATCCGCTGCCCTGGCCGGAGGGGGAGCGCTACGACCCGGAGCTGCTCGCGCACGGCGACCGGCGCAATGTCGTCGACGCCTACCGGTACTGGACGCGCGAGGCGATCGTCGCGGACCTGGACACTCGGCGGCACGACTTCCATGTCGCCGTGGAGAACTGGGGCCACGACTTCAACATCGGCTCCGTCGTACGGACCGCCAACGCCTTCCTGGCGAAGGAGATCCACATCGTGGGGCGTCGTCGCTGGAACCGGCGCGGCGCCATGGTCACCGACCGCTACCAGCATGTGCGCCACCACCCCGACACCGAGTCGCTGACGAAGTGGGCGGCGGAGCAGGGGCTGCCGATCATCGGGATCGACAACCTGCCCGGCGCCGTGCCCCTGGAACGGACCGAGCTGCCCCGGCGGTGTGTGCTGCTGTTCGGGCAGGAGGGGCCGGGCCTGACCGAGCAGGCACGCGAGCACGCGTCCGCGGTGTGCTCGATCGCCCAGTTCGGCTCGACCCGGTCGATCAACGCGGGCGCGGCCGCGGCGATCGCCATGCACGCGTGGATCCAGCGCTACGCCGAGATCCCGGGCCCGACCGGCTGAGAGAGCCGGGCCCGGGCCCGCCTCACGCCTGCCTGCGGACTTCCACCACGCGGAAGCGGTTGGCCACGAACGCCGCGTCGCACAGTGCCGCGTTCGCCGCCGGGTTGCCGCCCGAGCCGTGGAAGTCGGAGAACGCCGCCGTCTGGTTGACGTAGACCCCGCCCGTCAGGTTCAGGGAGAGCTGGGCGGACTCCTCCAGGCAGACCTCCTCGACCGCCCGCTCCACCTCCCGCGACGTGGTGTACGCGCCGACCGTCATCGCGCCCTTGTCGCGCACCGTGCGCCGCAGCAGCTCCAGCGCGTCGGCCGTGGAGTCGACCGCCACCGCGAAGGAGACCGGTCCGAAGCACTCGGACAGGTAGGCGGCGTCCGTGTCGGGCCCCTCCCACTGCTTGCGTGCGCCGTCCTGCTTGACGATGACGGGCGTACGCACCACCGCGTCCGGGAAGTCCGGGTTGCTGATCTCCCGGGAGGCCAGGGCGACTTCGCCGAGGCCGGGGGCCGCGTCCAGGCGCTGCTTCACATCGGGGTTGACCAGCGCGCCGAGCAGCGCGTTGGCGCGCGCGTCGTCGCCGAGCAGCCCGCCCACGGAGGCGGCGAGGTCGGCCACCACCTCGTCGTAGGACTTGTCACCCGTGTCCGTGGTGATCCCGTCGCGCGGGATCAGCAGGTTCTGCGGGGTGGTGCACATCTGGCCGCTGTACAGGGACAGGGAGAAGGCCAGGTTGGAGAGCATGCCCTTGTAGTCGTCGGTCGAGTCGACGACGACCGTGTTGACGCCCGCCTTCTCGGTGTAGACCTGCGCCTGGCGGGCGTTGGCCTCCAGCCAGTCGCCGAACGCCGTGGAGCCCGTGTAGTCGATGATCTTGATCTCGGGGCGGACGGCCAGGGTCTTGGCGATGCCCTCGCCCGGGCGCTCAGCGGCCAGCGCGACCAGGTTCGGGTCGAAGCCCGCTTCCGCGAGGACGGTGCGGGCGATCTTGACGGTGAGTGCGAGCGGGAGCACCGCGCGCGGGTGGGGCTTGACCAGGACCGCGTTGCCGGTGGCCAGGGAGGCGAACAGGCCCGGGTAGCCGTTCCACGTCGGGAAGGTGTTGCAGCCGATCATCAGCGCGATGCCGCGCGCGGCCGGGACGAACGTCTTGCTCAGCTCCAGCGGGTCCCGCTTGCCCTGCGGCTTGGACCAGGGGGCCGCGCCCGACGGGGTGCGGGTCTGCTCCTGGTACGCGTACGCCACCGCCTCCAGGCCGCGGTCCTGCGCGTGCGGTCCGCCCGCCTGGAAGGCCATCATGAAGGCCTGCCCGCTGGTGTGCATGACCGTGTGCGCGAGCTCGGGCGTGCGGGCGCCGATGCGGGCCAGGATCTCCACACAGACCAGGGCCCGCGTCTCGGGACCGGCGTCGCGCCAGGCGCCCATGCCGGCCTTCATCGCGGGCAGCAGCACGTCCAGGTCCGGGTGCGGATACGTGATGCCCAACTCGATGCCGTACGGGGAGACTTCGGCGCCCGTCCAGTCGTCGGTGCCGGGCTGGTCCAGGTCGAACCGGGTGCCCAGCAGCGCGTCGAAAGCGGCCTTGCCGTCGTTCTCGTACGCCTTGGGGTGCTCGGGGTGCGGTGACCAGTACGCACGCGTGCGGATCGCTTCGAGCGCCTGGTCGAGCGTGGTCCGGTGGGTCTCGGTGAGCTGCTGGGGGCTGAGCTGGGCGGCCATACGGACCAACTCCTCTTCGAGCTGGGCAGGGACGGGCGGACAGAGTTAGAGTAACCGAACGATCGGTCGGGACAAGGGGGTCCGTCGAACCTGTGGATAACTCATCGGGGAGGATCGCGTCATGACCGCCATCGAAGAGAGCCGGGCCATCGGGCCGAACAGGGCCGTCGCCGTCGTCGGCACCGGGACCATGGGGCAGGGCATCGCGCAGGTCGCGCTGGTGGCAGGCCACCCGGTGCGGCTGTACGACGCAGTCCCGGGCCGGGCGCAGGAGGCCGCCGACGCCATCGCCGCCCGGCTCGACCGGCTCGTCGAGAAAGGCCGGATCGCATCGGCCGACCGCGACGCCGCCGTGGGCCGGCTGCACCCGGCCGGCGCGCTGAGCGAGCTCGCGGACGCCGCACTGGTCGTCGAGGCGGTGCTGGAGCAACTGCCCATCAAGCAGGAGCTGTTCGCGGCGCTGGAGGACATCGTCGCCGAGGACTGCCTGCTCGCCACCAACACCTCGTCCCTGTCGGTGACGGCCGTCGCGGGAGCCCTGCGCCACCCGGGCCGGTTCGTCGGGCTGCACTTCTTCAACCCGGCGCCGCTGCTCCCCCTCGTCGAGGTGGTCAGCGGCTTCGCCACGGACGAGGCGGCCGCCACGGGCGCGTACGAGACGGCGAAGGCGTGGGGCAAGACGCCGGTGCGCTGCGCCGATACCCCCGGATTCCTGGTCAACCGCATCGCCCGGCCCTTCTACGCCGAGGCCTTCGCGGTCTACGAGGAGCGCGGCGCGGACCCGGCCACCATCGACGCCGTGCTGCGCGAGAGCGGCGGCTTCGCGATGGGGCCCTTCGAGCTGACCGACCTGATCGGCCAGGACGTCAACGAGGCGGTCACCCGCTCCGTGTGGGAGTCCTTCTTCCACAGCCCCAAGTTCACCCCGTCACTGGCCCAGCGCCGACTTGTCGAGTCGGGGCTGCACGGCCGCAAGAGCGGGCGCGGCTGGTACGCGTACGGGGAGGGCGCCGTACGGCCCGAGCCGCACACCGCCGAGCCCGCCGAGGCCCCCGCGGCCGTGACCGTCGTCGGCGACCTCGGTCCCGCCGCCGAGCTCGTCGCCATGATGCGCGAAGCCGGTATCGACGTGAAGACGGTCGAGTCGGGCGGCCCCTACATCGCCTTGCCGGGCGACGGCCAGCTCGTCCCGGCGGATGGGCGCACCTCAGTGGAGTACGCGGACGTCGTCTACTTCGACCTCGCCCTCGACTACCGGGGCGCCACCCGTATCGCGCTCTCCGCCAGCGAGGACACCTCCACGCGCGCGGTGGCCGAAGCCGTGGGGCTCTTCCAGAAGCTGGGCAAGAAGGTCAGCGTCATCGGCGACGTACCGGGCATGATCGTCGCCCGTACGGTCGCGATGCTCGCGGACCTCGCGGCCGACGCGGTCGCCCGGGGCGTCGCCTCGGCCGAGGACGTCGACACCGCGATGCGCCTCGGCGTCAACTACCCGCTGGGGCCCGTCGAGTGGAACCGCAGGCTCGGCCGGGACTGGGCGTACGACCTGCTCTGTGCCCTGCACCAGCGCTGCCCCGGAGGGCGCTATGCCCCCTCGCTCGCGCTCTACCGGCAGTCGTACAGCAACGGCGAGGAGACCGCCTCATGACCACCGCCAAGCGGGACACGTACACCCCGGAGACGCTGCTCACGGTCGCCGTGCGGGTCTTCAACGAGCGCGGCTACGACGGCACCTCGATGGAGCACCTGTCCAAGGCGGCGGGGATCTCCAAGTCGTCGATCTACCACCATGTCTCCGGCAAGGAGGAGCTGCTGCGGCGGGCCGTCAGTCGGGCCATCGACGGCCTGTTCGCCGTTCTCGACGAGCCGGGGGCCACGCGCGGGCGCGCGATCGAGCGGGTCGAGTACGTCACCCGCCGTACGGTCGAGGTGCTGATGGCGGAGGTTCCGTACGTCACGCTGCTGCTGCGTGTACGCGGCAACACCAAGACCGAGCGCTGGGCGATGGAGCGCCGCCGGGAGTTCGACCAGCGGGTCTCCGACCTGCTCAAGGCCGCCGCCGCGGACGGGGACCTCCGCTCCGACATGGACATACGCCTGGCCACCCGGCTGCTGTTCGGCATGGTGAACTCGCTGGTGGAGTGGTACCGGCCGCAGCGCGACGGCGAGGCGGACCGCGCCCAGGTCACCGAGGCCATCGTCCACATGGCCTTCGACGGGCTGCGCAACCGTCCCTGACGTGCGCGGACCGTTGACTGTCCGGTAGATCCAGATCACCATCCACGGTCATGAATGCCGTGGACGGCCGTGCTGCCGCTGTCTCCCTCTGCACCGTGACGCTGCTCATGGGGCTGACGGTGTCCGGCTGCTCCGGGGGCGGCGACAAGCACACGGCCCCGAACAAGACGGTGAACGGGCAGGCGACCGTGTCCCCGCAAGCGGCCCCTTCTCTTAAGAAGGGCGACGACTTCGGCTGTCTGACACCCGAGCAGGCGAAGTCGGGCTCGGTCGTCTTCAAGGCCACGGACGGGGCCGCGACGGCCGGATTCTTCACGGGGCACGGCAACACGGGGATCGTGCTCGCGCACCAGGCCGACGGCAACGTCTGCCAGTGGAAGGACAAGGCCGTCGAGCTGGGCAGGGCGGGCTTCCAGGTGCTCGCCGTGAACTCCACCGGGGACGACGTCGCCGAGGTCAAGGGGGCGGCCGCCTATCTGCGCGCCAAGGGCGCCTGGAAGCTGCTCCTGATGGGCGCCTCCAAGGGCGGCACCGCCGTGGTCCAGGCGGCCACCGTGCTGGAGCCGAGGCCCGACGCGGTCGTCTCGCTCTCCGGACCCACCGCGTACGGAGCCGACGACGCGCTGGCGGCCGCTCCCAAGCTCACCTCGCCCGTGCTCTACATGGCGGGCGCGGACGACAGCCCGTTCGGTGACGCGGCGGTGCAGCTCAGCAAGGCGAGCACCAAGGCGCCGGAGAACAAGCTCTACGAGCTCAAGGGCGTTGCCGACCACGGGGTTTCGCTGCTCGACGACGCCAAGAACTGGGCGACGGTGCTCGCCTTCCTCAAGAAGCACTGCACCTAGGGCGCGCCGGGGCCGGGGTCCAGGTCGGTCTCCTCGAAGACCAGCAACGTACGCGTGGACAGGACCTCGGGGATCGACTGGAGCTTGGTCAGCACCAGTTCGCGCAGCGCCCGGTTGTCCGGCGAGTGCACCAGGAGCAGTACGTCGAAGTCGCCGCTGACCAGGGCGATATGGGCGGCGCCCGGCAGTGCCTGGAGCTGTTCGCGCACCGTGCGCCAGGAGTTCTGCACGATCTTGAGCGTGATGTACGCGGACGCTCCCTGCCCCGCCCTCTCGTGGTCCACGCGCGCGGTGAAGCCGCGGATCACCCCGTCGTCGAGGAGCCGGTTGATCCGGGCGTAGGCGTTGGCGCGCGAGACGTGCACCCGCTCGGCCACGGAGCGTATCGACGCGCGACCGTCCGTCTGCAGCATGCGCAGGATGTCGCGGTCCACGGCGTCCAGCGGCCGTGCGCCCGCGTTCTGGCCCTCGTCGGCCATTTGTTCAGCTGCCATGTCCCCCCGCCTCCCTAGCATGGACGACCTGTCTCTATCCCAGGCTGTGCAGAACCGTTTGTCCACAGGCTCGCGGTGCCTGTAGCCAAAATGCCCTCACGACCGAACAATCGGTAGGTGAGGCGCATCACACTGTCGTGCCTCCTTCCGCTCCCAAGAGGAGGTGCTTCGTCATGACGGTCCAAGAGCTGCCCGGTGCCGGTGCCGCCGCCTACCGGCCCACCCCTCCCCCTGCCTGGAGGCCCCGCACCGACCCCGCCCCGCTGCTCCCGGACCCCGAGCCGTACCGCGTGCTCGGCACGGACGCCCCGCTCGACCGCGCCCTGATGCTGCGGCTGTACGCGGAGCTGGTCCGCGGCAGGCGGTACAACGCGCAGGCCACCGCCCTCACCAAGCAGGGCCGCCTCGCCGTCTACCCCTCCTCGACCGGCCAGGAGGCCTGCGAGGTCGCGGCCGCGCTGGTCCTCCAGGAGCAGGACTGGCTCTTCCCCAGCTACCGGGACACCCTCGCCGCCGTCGCCCGCGGGCTCGACCCCGTACAGGCCCTTACCCTGCTGCGCGGCGACTGGCACACCGGATACGACCCGCACGAGCACCGCATCGCCCCGCTGTGCACCCCGCTGGCCACTCAGCTCCCGCACGCGGTGGGCCTGGCGCACGCGGCCCGGCTCAAGGGCGACGACGTGGTGGCGCTGGCCATGGTCGGCGACGGCGGCACCAGCGAGGGCGACTTCCACGAGGCGCTGAACTTCGCGGCCGTCTGGCAGGCCCCGGTCGTCTTCCTGGTGCAGAACAACGGCTTCGCGATCTCCGTGCCGCTGGCCAAGCAGACCGCCGCGCCCTCGCTGGCCCACAAGGCCGTCGGGTACGGCATGCCGGGCCGGCTCGTCGACGGCAACGACGCGGCGGCGGTCCACGAGGTGCTGGCCGACGCGGTCGCGCGCGCCCGGCGCGGCGGCGGCCCCACCCTGATCGAGGCCGTGACCTACCGGATCGAGGCGCACACCAACGCCGACGACGCCACCCGCTACCGGGTCGACGCCGAGGTGGAGGCGTGGCGCGACCACGACCCGATCCGGCTCCTGGAGGCCGAGCTGACCAGCCGCGGATTCCTCGACGACAGCGAGAAGCAGGCCGCGGCCGAGGCCGCCGAGACGATGGCCGCCGCCCTGCGCGAGCGGATGAACGCCGACGCCGAGCTCGACCCCATGGACCTCTTCGCCCATGTGTACGCCGAGAAGACGGCCCAACTGCGCGAACAGGAAGCCCAGTTGCGGGCGGAGCTGGCGGCGCACGAGGAGGGGGAGCGATGACCACGGTCGCGGCGAAGCCCGCCACCATGGCGCAGGCGCTGCAGCGCGCCATGCGCGACGCGATGGCCGAGGACCCCTCGGTCCATGTCCTCGGGGAGGACGTGGGCGCGCTCGGCGGTGTCTTCCGGATCACCGACGGGCTCGCCAAGGAGTTCGGCGAGGACCGCTGCACCGACACCCCGCTCGCCGAGGCCGGCATTCTCGGCACGGCGGTCGGCATGGCGATGTACGGGCTGCGGCCCGTGGTGGAGATGCAGTTCGACGCGTTCGCCTATCCCGCGTTCGAGCAGCTGATCAGCCATGTCTCACGGATGCGCAACCGCACGCGCGGCTCCATGGCGATGCCGCTGGTGGTGCGGGTGCCCTACGGCGGCGGCATCGGCGGCGTGGAGCACCACAGCGACTCCTCCGAGGCGTACTACATGGCGACCCCCGGGCTCCATGTGGTCACGCCCGCCACCGTCGAGGACGCGTACGGGCTGCTGCGGGCCGCCATCGCCTCCGACGACCCGGTGGTCTTCCTGGAGCCCAAGCGGCTCTACTGGTCGAAGGCCGACTGGTCGCCGGACGCGCCGGCGCAGGTGGCGCCCATAGGCAAGGCGGTCGTGCGCCGCCCGGGCCGCAGCGCCACGCTCATCACGTACGGCCCGTCGCTGCCGGTCTGCCTGGAGGCGGCCGAGGCGGCGACGGCCGAGGGCTGGGACCTCGAAGTCGTCGACCTGCGCTCGCTGGTGCCCTTCGACGACGAGACGGTCTGCGCGTCGGTACGCCGCACCGGCCGGGCGGTCGTCGTCCATGAGGCGACCGGCTTCGGCGGCCCCGGCGGCGAGATAGCCGCCCGGGTCACCGAGCGCTGCTTCCACCATCTGGAGGCGCCCGTGCTGCGGGTCGCCGGCTTCGACATCCCGTACCCGCCGCCGATGCTGGAGAAGCACCATCTGCCGGGTGTCGACCGGGTGCTCGACGCGGTGGCGCGGCTGCAGTGGGAGGCGGAGAGCTGATGGCCCAGGTCCTTGAATTCAAGCTGCCGGACCTCGGCGAGGGCCTGACCGAGGCGGAGATCGTGCGCTGGCTGGTGGCGGTGGGCGACGTCGTCGCCATCGACCAGCCGGTCGTCGAGGTCGAGACCGCCAAGGCGATGGTCGAGGTGCCCTGCCCGTACGGCGGTGTGGTGACGGCGCGGTTCGGCGAGGAGGGCACGGAACTGCCCGTAGGCGCGCCGCTGTTGACGGTGGCGGTCGGTGAGCCGAGCGCGGAGGCGGCCGAGGCCGAGTCGTCGGAGTACTCCGGGAACGTGCTGGTGGGGTACGGGACGGGGGAGGCCGTGCGGCGGCGGCGCCGGGTGCGGCCGGTGCCAGTGGGCGCGTCGGTTGCGCCGCCCGCCGCGGTGCCGTCTGTGCCCGCCGGTTCGCCTGCGCCTGTTTCCCGGGCTGCCGGTGCGCCGGTGGAGGGCGGACCAGTGGCGGTCATCTCGCCGCTCGTGCGGAAGCTGGCCCGGGAGAACGGGCTGGATCTGCGGGAGTTGACCGGGTCCGGGCCGGACGGGCTGATCCTGCGGTCCGACGTGGAGTCGGCGCTGCGGTCCGAGCCCGAGCCGGTACGGGTGGCGGCGGAGCCCGCCGCTGCCGGGACGCGCATACCCCTGCGCGGGATACGGGGCGCGGTCGCCGACAAGCTGGCGCGCAGCCGGACCGAGATCCCGGACGCCACGTGCTGGGTCGACGCGGACGCGACCGAGCTGATGGCGGCGCGGGCCGCGATGAACGCGGTGGGCGGCCCGAAGATCTCCGTACTGGCGCTGCTGGCCCGGATCTGCACGGCCGCGCTCGATCGCTACCCCGAGCTGAACTCGACGGTGGACACGGCGGCGCGGGAGATCGTCCGGCTGCCCTCGGTGCATCTGGGCTTCGCCGCCCAGACCGAGCGGGGCCTGGTCGTGCCGGTGGTGCGGGACGCGCACGCGCGTAACGCGGCCTCGCTCAGCAAGGAGTTCGCGCGGCTCACCGAGGCCGCCCGGGCCGGGACGCTGACCCCCGGGGATCTGACCGGCGGGACGTTCACGCTGAACAACTACGGGGTGTTCGGGGTGGACGGCTCCACGCCGATCATCAACCACCCCGAGGCGGCGATGCTCGGCGTGGGCCGCATCATGGCCAAGCCGTGGGTGCACCAGGGTGAGCTGGCGATACGTCAGGTCGTCCAGCTGTCGCTGACGTTCGACCACCGGGTGTGTGACGGAGGAACGGCGGGCGGCTTCCTGCGGTACGTGGCGGACTGCGTGGAGCAGCCGGCGGTGCTGTTGCGGTCGCTGTAGGGGCGGGGACGGCTTCGGGAGGCTGACTTCGGCGGGGGCGGGTTGGGCGGCCCGCCCCTGGTCAGCCGCTCGGGTTGCGCCCGGGCGTCTTCGCTGAAGGTGCGCGCGCCCCGGTGCCCACTCGCGGGCTACGCGCCTGCGTCCTGGCTCGGGCTTGCTCGGTCCGTCCGGGATCCCCCTCGCGCGCCCCGCGCCGCATACTGCTGGGATGACGACCCCCTATGACGCCATCGTGCTCGCCGGAGGGGCCGCTCGGCGGCTTGGCGGGGTGGACAAGCCCGGGGTGCGGGTGGGTGGACGGGCGCTGATCGATCGGGTGCTCGCGGCCTGTGCCGGGGCCGGGGAGACCGTGGTGGTCGGGGGGCGACGGGCGACCTCGCGGCCCGTTTCCTGGGCCCGGGAGAATCCGCCCGGTGGTGGGCCCCTCGCCGCGCTCGACGCCGGGCTTCGGCGGACATCGGCCCCGCTCGTTCTCGTACTCTCCGCCGACCTGCCGTTCCTCGGTGAGCCCACCGTCGAGGCCCTGCTCAGCGAAGTGGGCGAGCGTGAGGGCGTGCTCTGTGTGGACCGTGACGGGCGTGTCCAGCCGCTCGTCGCCGTCTACCGTGCCGAGCCGCTGCGTCGTGAGCTCGCTCTTCTGGCGGCCGAGCACGGGGGGCTCGGCGGGCTCCCCGTGCGCCTGCTGACGGCGGAACTCGACCTCGGCCGGCTCGACGCCCCCGAACCCCTCGCGTCCTTCGACTGCGACACCTGGGAGGACATCGCGGCGGCCCGCGCCCGGATCAGGGAGCATGGGAACGTGCTGGACGAATGGATCACCGCAGTCAAGAACGAACTCGGCATCGACCTGGACGTCGACACCGGCGTGCTGCTCGACCTGGCCCGGGACGCCGCGCACGGCGTGGCCCGGCCCGCCGCGCCGCTCACCACCTTCCTGGTCGGGTACGCGGCGGCGAAGGCGGGCGGAGAGGGTACGGATGTGGCCGAGGCGGCGCGCAAGGCCGCCGCCCTCGCCGACCACTGGGCCGCCGAGGCCGTTGCTGACGCCGCCGCCGAGAAGGGTGAGTCCACCCCATGACCGGGGCCGATTCATCCGTGTCGCCCGTCGACGACGGCGTGGAGGAGGCGCTTGCCCTGGTCAGGACACCGGCCTCTGCCCCCGTCCCGGCCCCCGGTGCCCGGGGCCGTCACCGGGCCGCCCGCTGGGGCGACGCCCGGGCCGCGGCCGCACAGGCCGGACGCTCGGCGCCTCGCCGTACCCATCGCGTACCGCTCGCGCAGGCCCTCGGCGAGACCCTGGCCGAGCCGCTGGCCGCTCTCACCGATCTGCCGTCCTTCGACACCTCCGCCATGGACGGCTGGGTCGTCGCCGGACCCGGACCCTGGCGCATCCGGGACGGGGGCGAGGAGCACGGCATTCTCGCCGGGCACGCCGCGCCCGCCCCGCTCGCCGACGGCGAGGCCGTACGGATCGCCACCGGGGCCCGTATCCCCGGCGAGGCGACCGCCGTCATCCGCAGCGAGCACGCCCGTACGGACGCGGCCAAGTCGCTGCTCCACGCCGAACGGGATGTCGTCACCGGGCAGGACATCCGGCCGCGCGGGCAGGAGTGCCGGTCCGGCGACCAGCTGCTGCCCGCCGCCGCGCTGGTCACCCCGGCGGTGCTGGGGCTCGCGGCGGCCGCCGGGTACGACGAGCTGTGCACCGTGCCCCGGCCCCGCGTCGAGGTGTTCGTCCTCGGCGACGAGCTACTGGCCGAGGGGCTTCCGCAGGAAGGGCTGATCCGGGACGCGCTCGGGCCGATGCTCGGGCCCTGGCTGCGCATGCTCGGCGCGGAGGTCGTCGCGACGCAGCGGCTCAAGGACGACGCGAATGTGCTGCTCGCCGCCGTCACCGAGTCCGGGGCGGACGTGGTCGTGACGACCGGCGGTACGGCGGCCGGACCCGTCGACCATGTCCATCCCGTGCTGCGGGCGGCAGGTGGTGAGCTGCTGGTGGACGGGGTCGCCGTCCGGCCGGGGCACCCGATGCTGCTGGCCCGGCTCGGTGCCGGGAAGTTCCTGGTCGGGCTGCCGGGCAATCCGCTCGCGGCCGTTTCCGCGCTGCTCACCCTCGCCGAGCCGCTGCTGTGGGAGCTCGCGGGCCGGGTGGGTGCTGCCGCGCACACCGTCCCGTACACCGCGCAGTTGCGCGACGAGGTCCACGGGCATCCGTATGACACCCGGCTCGTGCCGGTGGTGCACCGGGCGGGACAGGTCGTGCCGCTGCATTACAACGGGCCGGCGATGCTGCGCGGGATCGCGGCGGCGGACGGGCTCGCGGTCGTGGCGCCGGGCGGGGCGCGGGCCGGGCAAGAGGTCGAGGTGCTGGATCTTCCCTGGGCTCAACTGGGCTCGGGCGAAGGGTGTTTCACGTGAAACATGCCGTCCGTGGCGCCGTGCGTGGTGTCGCCCCCGCCTCAAGTTCCTCAAGTCCCGTACGTATGACGGGTGTTTCACGTGAAACACCGCACCTTGGTACCGATTGCGGCCTCAAGTCCCGTACATCCTGGCGGTGTTTCACGTGAAACTGCCCGGCCAGGACGCGATCGCCCGCCAGGCCGGCGAGAAGCTGGAGACGCGGCGGGTGAAGCTGCC
This sequence comes from Streptomyces sp. CBMA152, assembly GCF_014596475.1. Taxonomy (GTDB): domain Bacteria; phylum Actinomycetota; class Actinomycetes; order Streptomycetales; family Streptomycetaceae; genus Streptomyces. The sequence goes on from NZ_MECJ01000029.1 coordinate 181,179, forward strand.
GCGCCGGGTCGTGGACAAGCCGCTGCGGCAGGTCGGCAAGCGGCTGCTGATGGCGCTCAGCGTGCTGATACTGACCACGTTCATCGTCTGGATCGACCGGGCGGGCTACCACGACAACGCCAACGACACCCTCGATCTCCTCGATGCCGCCTACTACGCCACCGTCACGCTCTCCACGACGGGTTACGGCGACATCGTTCCGTACAGCGACAGCGCGCGGCTCACCAACATCCTGCTGGTGACGCCGCTGCGTGTGCTCTTTCTGATCATCTTGGTCGGCACGACTCTGGAGGTCCTCACGGAGCGGACCCGGGAGGAGTGGCGGCTCAACCGCTGGAAGGCGAACTTGCGAGACCACACTGTCGTCGTCGGCTTCGGTACGAAGGGGCGCTCGGCGATTCAGACACTGTGTGCGACCGGGCTCAAGAAGGAGCAGGTCGTGGTCGTCGACCCGAGCGTGAAGGTGATCGAGGCGGCCAACGCGGAGGGGTTCGTCGGGGTCGTCGGGGACGCGACCCGCAGTGATGTGCTGCTGCGGGCCGAGCTCCAGAAGGCCCGTCAGATCGTCATCGCCACCCAGCGCGACGACACGGCGGTGCTGGTCGCGCTGACTGCACGCCAGCTCAACCGGGGGGCGAAGATCGTCGCGGCGGTGCGGGAGGAGGAGAACGCGCCGCTGCTGCGGCAGTCCGGGGCGGACGCGGTGATCACGAGCGCGAGTGCGGCGGGGCGGCTGCTCGGCCTCTCGGTGCTCAGCCCGAGCGCGGGCACGGTGATGGAGGACCTGATCCAGCAGGGCAGCGGGCTCGACCTCGTGGAGCGGCCGGTGAAGAAGAGCGAGGTGGGGCGCGGTGTCCGGGAGACCGAGGACCTGACGGTGAGTGTGCTGCGCGGACACCGGCTGCTCGCGTACGACGACGCGGAGGCCAGCCCGCTGCGGCTCACCGACCGGCTGATCACGATCGTACGGGCGGGCGGCGGGGCCGCGGAGGGCGCGGCGGAGTAGCGTCGGCCGCATGCATGCGATCACGATTCCTGAGCCGGGTGGTCCCGAAGCGCTGGTGTGGGCCGAGGTGCCCGATCCCGTGGCGGGCGAGGGCGAGGTCCTCGTCGAGGTGGCGGCGGCGGCCGTCAACCGTGCGGATGTGTTGCAACGGCAGGGGTTCTACGACCCGCCGCCGGGGACATCGCCGTATCCGGGCCTTGAGTGCTCTGGGCGGATCGTCGCGCTGGGGCCCGGGGTGTCCGGGTGGTCCGTCGGCGACGAGGTGTGCGCGCTGCTGAGCGGCGGCGGGTACGCGGAGAAGGTGGCGGTGCCGGTGGGGCAGCTGCTGCCGGTGCCGGAGGGTGTGGAGCTGACGGTCGCGGCGGCGCTGCCGGAGGCTGTCGCGACGGTGTGGTCCAACGTGTTCATGGTGGCCCATCTGCGGCCTGGCGAGACGCTGTTGGTGCACGGCGGGGCGAGCGGGATCGGGACGATGGCGATCCAGCTGGCCAAGGCGGTGGGGGCGCGGGTCGCCGTCACGGCGGGCGGGCCCGAGAAGCTGGCGCGGTGCGCTGAGCTGGGTGCGGACATCCTGATCGACTACCGCTCGCAGGACTTCGTGGAGGAGATCCGCAAGGCGACGGATGGCGCGGGGGCGGACGTCATCCTCGACATCATGGGCGCGAAGTATCTGGACCCGAATGTGCGGGCGTTGGCGGTGAACGGGCGCCTGGCCGTCATCGGGATGCAGGGCGGGGTCAAGGGCGAGCTCAACCTCGGGGCGCTGATGGCCAAGCGGGCGGCTGTGACGGCGACGACGTTGCGGGGGCGGCCTTCGGTGGAGAAGGCGGCGATCGTGGCGGCGGTTCGGGAGCATGTGTGGCCGCTGATTCCGGCCGGGCGGGTGCGGCCGGTGGTGGATCGGGTGGTGTCGATGGCCGATGCGGGTGCGGGGCATCGGGTGTTGGAGGCGGGGGCGCATGTGGGGAAGGTGCTGTTGGTGGTGTGAGGTGTTCTGCCCCCGACCCGCCCCTTCCCTGAACCCTCCGGGGGCGGGCGGGCGGGGGGTGAGGTGGGAGGGGGAGGTTCCCCGGGGGCTGCGCCCCCGGACCCCACGCGGGGGCTGCGCCCCCTGCACCCCGCTGGGGGTGGGTGGGTGAGCGGGGTTGCGCGCCCCTGCACCCCCTGGGCCCTAGCCGGTGGGTTGGTGGCTCGCCCCGGACGCGGGCGGGGTAGGGCCGGGGCTTCGCCCCGGCCCCCATAACCCCTACAGGTACGGCCCCGACCGCACGCCCGCCGCGTCGTCCTCGTCGTGGGGGGCGCCGGGCGGGAGGGCTCGGCGCATTTGTTCCAGTTGGGCCCGGGCTGCCATCTGCTGGGCGAACAGGGCCGTCTGGATGCCGTGGAAGAGGCCCTCCAGCCAGCCGACCAACTGGGCCTGGGCGATGCGCAGTTCCGCCTCGGACGGGATGGCCTCGTCCGTGAAGGGGAGCGACAGTCGCTCCAGCTCCTCCACCAGCTCCGGGGCCAGGCCGTCTTCCAGTTCCTTGACGGACGACGCGTGGATGTCCTTCAGGCGTACGCGGCTCGCCTCGTCCAGAGGAGCCGCGCGTACTTCTTCCAGAAGCTGCTTGATCATGCTGCCGATGCGCATGACCTTGGCGGGCTGTTCGACCATCTCCGTCACCGGGACCTCGCGCGACTCGTCGTCACCGCCGCCGATGGCCATACCGTCCTGTCCGACTACCAGGATGTGGGGGCTGTCCGGCGACTGTTCGTTCCTCGGCATCTCCATGCCGTCCATTCTCTCGCACACGTGCCTCACATCACGTTGTGCCCCCGAAGAGAGGTGATCCACCCCGATTCTGGGAGCCGAACCGCACGTCGTGCTAGGGGCGGCGCAGGCGCAGCGCCAGGAAGGCGAGGCCCAGTCCCGTCAGTGCGAGCCCCGCCCCCATGGACAGCACATGCACCCGTAGCTCGGAGGACGTCGAGAGGCGGCCCGGTGACGCTTTCTTGCGGGCGGCGGCCGCCGGGAGCGCGCTCGACGGAGCCACGGGCGGCGTAGGTGTGGGGACGGCCGCGGGGATCGGCTCCGCCGACGCGTCCGGCACATACGGGAGGGTCTCCGGCGCCCGGCCCGGACGCGCTCGCCCCTCCCCGGCCTTGCGGCCCGCCAGCCGCTGGTCGAGCGACAGGGAGGGCGTGGCCGGTGCCGGTGAGCTCTCGTCCGCGTACGCCGACGGGGTCAGGAACAGCAGGCCCGCCAGCGCGGTGCCCGCGCCGAGTGTCCGGAGCCCTGAAGCCATGGGGCCAGCGTCACACGGGCCGACATTTGTGGCATCTCGCGCGCGCCACCCGGGGGATCGGGCGGCGCGCGCGTCACCGTACCTACTGCTGCGGCGGGTTGCCCGTCGACAGCGTCAGGCTGAACTGGGCTTCCTTCGGGTCCACGTCCACGCCCGCCGCCGGGAACTGGGTCACCACGACGTCCTGGCCCCACTGGCCGTTGTCGACCGCCGTGGTGTTGAGCTTCCAGCCCGCGGCCTGGATGCAGGACTTCACCGACAGGATGTCCTTGTAGGTGAAGTCGGGCGCCTGGACCTTCGAGGGGTCGAGGGCGGACTTCTGGGGGCTGGTGCACTTGGTGGTGTCCAGCGTGCGGCTGCGCTCCGGGTCCTTGTGGCCCGCGACGGCGGATCCGGAGGCCTTGGAGTCGCCGCCCTTGCCCGAGTCGCCGCCGCTGTTCATCATCAGCGCCGCGACCAGACCGCCGACCGCGAGGACGGCCACCGCGATCGCGCCGACGATCACGGGCGTGTTCTTCTTCGAAGAAGAAGAACCACCACCGGCCGGGCCGGTCGGCGAGATCGTGTAGGGCGGCGGGGTCTGCTGGGCCATCGGGGCCGGCTGCTGCATCTGCTGCTGCGGGTAGCCGTACGAGGGCTGCGGCGTCGGGGCCGGGGTCGGCGGGCCGTACGGGCTCGGCTGGTACGGCGTCTGGACGCTGCCCTGGTAGCCCGGCTGGGCCGAGGAGTCCAGCGGCGGGAAGACCGCCGAGCCGACGCCCTGGCCGCTGGAGACGGGGGCGCCGCCGGTGATCACCGGGGCCGCGCCGGTCTGGCCGCTGGCCGAGATGCGGGCGATCTCGTCGCGCATCGCGGCCGCGCTGGGGAAGCGCTCGTTCGGGTTCTTCTTCAGCGCGCGGGCGACCAGCGCGTCCACGGCCGGCGGGATGGAGCGGTTGATCGAGGAGGGCGCGACCGGCTCCTCCTGGACGTGCGCGTACGCGATCGCCAGCGGCGAGTCCGCGTCGAACGGGATCCGGCCGGTGAGCAGCTGGAAGAGCATGATGCCGACCGAGTACAGGTCGGAGCGGGCGTCGACGCCGCGGCCGAGCGCCTGCTCGGGCGAGAGGTACTGCGGGGTGCCGACGACCATGCCGGTCTGGGTCATCGAGGTGACGCCGGACTGCATGGCGCGCGCGATGCCGAAGTCCATGACCTTGACCACGCCACGCTTGGTGACCATCACGTTGCCCGGCTTGATGTCCCGGTGGACCAGGCCCATCTCATGGCTGACCTCAAGGGCCGCCAGGACGTCGGCGGTCATTTTGAGGGCCTTGTCGGCGGGCATCGCGCCGTAGTGCTGGATGTCGGTGTGCAGCACCGAGCCGAGCGGCTGGCCCTCCACGTACTCCATGACGATGTACGGCATGGTCGCGCCGCCCAGCTCGTCCTCGCCGGTGTCGAAGACGGACACGATGTTGGTGTGCTGGAGCTTGGCGACGGCCTGGGCCTCGCGGCGGAAGCGCTCGCGGAAGGATGCTTCTCGGCCGAGTTCGGTGTGCAGGGTCTTGATGGCCACCTGGCGGTCCAGCGCGGCGTCGTACGCCAGGTAGACCGAGGCCATGCCGCCTTCGCCGAGGAGGTCGCGCAGCTGGTAGCGCCCGCCCGCGATGGAACCGCCCGCATAGCGGCCCTGTGCGCCGTCCTGGCTCATGACTGTGCTTCCCCCTTGGCGCGGTGGCCAGTGATGATCCCTGAAATTTTCTAGGCAAGTCTGCCCGAGGGGTACGACACGTCAAGCCGAGTGCCCGTTCCGTGACCGTACGCGCAAGAAGCGTCTCGTAAGCGTTACAGGAATCGCATCGAATTTGCATGGGTACACGCGGAACCGATTGGATGGCCGGTCCATCCCGATCCGGCGCCCCGCGCGAACGCTGTAGCGTGCACTACTGCACAACCAGTAGGACGCAGACCAGCAGGGCACACCGGCAGTACCAGCAGGACCAGGCCGCGACGAGGCAGCAAGGCACTGCGCGTGACCGTAAGACTGTAAGGAACCACCGCTGACGCGGCCAGACACGACGGCGAGGACTGATGGCACCCGAACCCGAGGGAAACGGCGCCGGGATGGCCGATGCGCAGGATCACGAGTCGTGGGTCGGCGGACTCGTCGGTGACGGCCGCTACCGGCTGACGCACCGGCTGGGCCGCGGTGGCATGGCCGAGGTCTTCGCGGCGGAGGACGTACGCCTGGGCCGCACGGTCGCGGTGAAGCTGCTGCGTCCCGACCTCGCCGAGGACCCGGTCTCCAAGGCCCGCTTCACGCGCGAGGCGCAGTCGGTCGCCGGCCTCAACCACCACGCGGTGGTGGCGGTCTACGACTCGGGCGAGGACGTGGTGGGCGGCCAGACCGTCCCGTACATCGTGATGGAGCTGGTCGAGGGCCGCACCATCCGCGATCTCCTCGTCAGTGCGGACGCCCCGCCTCCGGAGCAGGCGCTGATCATCGTCTCCGGCGTCCTGGAGGCGCTGGCGTACTCGCACCAGCACGGCATCGTGCACCGCGACATCAAGCCCGCGAACGTGATCATCACGCACGCCGGCGCGGTCAAGGTGATGGACTTCGGCATCGCGCGCGCCCTGCACGGCGCGCAGTCGACGATGACCCAGACCGGCATGGTCATGGGCACGCCGCAGTACCTCTCGCCCGAGCAGGCGCTCGGCAAGGCCGTCGACCACCGCTCCGACCTGTACGCGACGGGCTGCCTGCTGTACGAACTCCTCGCGCTGCGCCCGCCCTTCACCGGCGAGACACCGTTGTCAGTGGTGTACCAGCACGTGCAGGACACCCCGATTCCGCCGTCCCAGACATCGGATGTGGCGCCGCCGGAACTCGACGGCCTCGTCATGCGTTCTCTCGCCAAGGACCCGGACGACCGTTTCCAGTCCGCCGAGGAGATGCGCGGCCTGGTCCAGTACGGACTGCAGATGCTCCAGGCGCAGGGCGGCCACACCGGCACCTGGAACACCGGCCCGGTCGCGGTGATGCACGAGGGCGCCCACACCTCCCCCATGGGCATGACCGCACCGACCACGGCCATGGGCCACCCCATGCACGGGGAGACCTCGCAGTTCCGCGGTCCGATCCTGCCGCCGATGAACCCGGACGACGGCGGGTACGACGGCGGCTACGGCCAGGGCGGCTACCACGGCAACGGCTACCACGGCAACGGCGGCCGCCGTCGCGGCGGCCGGGGCAAGGTGGTCCTGTTCGTGGTGCTCGCGATCATCGCGATCGCCGCGGGCGTGGCCTTCGCGATCAACGCGGCGAACAAGAAGGACAGCAACGGGCCGGCCAAGCACCCGGCGGTCTCCAACAGCCCGTCGCAGTCCCAGTCGCAGACCTCGCCGACCCCGGACGACCAGAGCACCAAGGGGCAGGACCAGAACACGACGACCGGCGGCGCCGACGAGGAGCCGACCCACAAGCCGTCGCGCAGGCCGCACAAGTCGACCTCGCCGAAGCCGGGGACGAACCAGGGGACGACGTCCGGTACGACATCGGGCACGAACCAGGGCACGACCTCGGGGACGACGTCCGGCACGGACCAGGGCACGAGCACGGGCACGAGCTCGGGCACCAGCACCGGCACCGACCAGGGCACGTCCTCCGGGACGAGCACCGGCACGGACCAGGGCACCAGCACGGGCACCTCGACCGGTACGAACACGGGCACCTCTGCCGGTACGAACACGGGCACCACGGCCGGTACGACGGGCACCAGCGCCGGGCCGACCGCCGGGGGTCAGAGCGCCGGCGGCAGCACGCCCAAGGGGTGACGTCCGGGGCGCGCCGGCCGCTGTGCGGCCTCGCGCCCAACGGTGGCTGAACGCCGGGCTGTTCGGGATCTAGCCCGCGAACGCCTCGCAGACCGCCTCGTATTCGCTGGTCCACCAGACCGCCAGGGCCGACGCCGCGGGAAACTGCGGGTCGGCCCTTCGGTCGTGGAGCTGGTAGCGCCAGCGCAGGATCCAGAAGTCGTTGAGCCGTTCCCACCACACGCGGTGGACGGCGGCGGCGAGTTCGGCCGGGTCGGCGCCGGTCGCGCGCCGGTACGCCCGGGCGTACGCGCGTACCTTGTCCAGCTCCAACTCCCCGGCCGGGCGGACGAAGAAGATCACGGCGGCCCGCACCGCCTCTTCGGCGCGGGGCTGCACGCCGAGGCGGTCCCAGTCGACGATCGCGGCCGGTTCCTTGCCCTGGTAGAGCAGGTTCAGCGGGTGGAAGTCGCCGTGCACCCAGCCGCCGGCGGGCTGGGCGGGCGGGCGGCGGTGGGCGTGCTCCTCGATGAGGACGCGGCGTTCGCGCAGCCGGTGTTCGGCGAGCTCGTCGAAGGAGTCGCGGGGGCGGCGTCGGCGGGTGCGGGCGAGCAGGTCGTCGATGAGGGCGAAGGTGTCGGCGGGGTCGGCGCTGGCGTGGGTGGCGGGGTGGGCGTCCGCCGGTGCGCTTGTGTGCGCGCCTGTATGTGCGGTTGTTTGCGAGTGCGTGTGTGCATGCGCCTGGGCGGGCAGTTGTACGCCCGCGTATGCGCGCGGCTGTGCGCCCCTTTGCGCCCCCGTCTGCGGGTCCGTGTGCGCGCCCGCCTGCTGGTCCGCCGGTGCCGCCGGGGTGCGCCCCTCCATGACCTCTTCCAGGCAGGTGTGGACGAGGCCGAGCAGTGCGCCGAGCCGCCGGGAGCCGACGGCGCCGAGCTGGGCGCCGTCGCGGTGGCGGCCGTGGACCCATGGGTGCAGGGCGTAGCAGCGGCCGCCCAGCACCGTGACAGTCTCGCCGTCGTCGTCCGGCACCGGGGGTGCGACGGGGACGCCGAGGGTCTGGAGGCGGAGGGTGGCGTCGTGCTGGCGGGCGATGGCCTGGTGGTCGCCGTCGAGGTGGTGCTTGAGGAAGTACTCGCCCCGGGTGGTGGCGAGCCGGTAACCGCGGTTGAGGAGGCCCTGGGCGACGGGTTCGCAGGCCAGCGGCTCGCCCAGCGAGGCGTATCGGCGCAGCAGGTCCCTCACGGGCGGGGTTGCATATGAGCGCGGCACGCGCCAGATGTTAGATCACGCGGCGTTGCGCAGGTGTCGCTCTGGGGAATAGTCCAGGGAGTGGACGGTTACGAACTGGGGTTCGATACGGAGGTAGACCGGGTCGAAGTCCTCGCCGTCCACGTGGCGGGGGGCCGGGCCGAACATATCCAGTTCTGCGGGGGTGGGGGTGACGGGTTCGGCGGTGCCGGTGAACTGGACGGACCAGAGGTGGGTGGCGGGTGTGGCGGCGCTGTTGGGTGTGGCCGCCGTTTCGCCCGCGCAAAGGTTGTCGGCGCCGTACGCCACGACGCTGCCCGCGCAGGCTTCGTGGTAGCCGAGGGCCGCGTGGATGCGGAGGATGACGCGGCCGTCGACCACGATGTGCCTGGCCGGGGCCACGAAGGGGAGGGCTCGCATGCTGGTGGCTATGCGGCCGTACGAGACTCGGTGGAGGAGGTCGAGTGCGCGGGTTTCCTCGGTGGACATGGGTCCACTCTCGTGCCGGTGCTACACCCTCCGACAGTGCCGGGGGCCCCTGTGGGGCGGGCCCTAGGTCCCGAATGTGCGTTGCGGCAGCAGGAGCGCCTGCGGCGGGCGATTTCCCCACCCCGCCCCTTCCCGAAAGCCTCCGGCGGATGTCGTTCGTCTGGCCGCCGGTGGGGGCTTGTCGCGCAGTTCCCCGCGCCCCTTGATGGGCCCTTCGGGCCCTCCTTAGGGGCGCGGGGAACTGCGCGAGCAACCCAGCATGATCCGCAGGCAAACAGGGGCCGCAGGGGCGGAGCCCCTGCATGGGGTCCGGGGGCCACGCCCCCGGGAGGTCACCTTCACCCTCCCCCACCCCCGGAGGGTTTAGGGAAGGGGCGGGGTGGGGTCAATGCCGCTCGGCCTGCAGTCGCGCCACATACGCCGCCGCCTGGGACCTGCGTTCCATTCCCAGTTTCGACAGCAGTGACGACACGTAATTCTTGATCGTCTTCTCGGCCAGGTGCAGCCGTTCGCCGATGACCCGGTTCGTCAGGCCCTCGCCGATCAGGTCGAGGATCTTGCGTTCCTGCTCCGTCAGGTTCGACAGGCGGTCGTCGCCCTTGCGGGCGCCGCCGTCGCGGAGGCGTTCCAGGACGCGGGCGGTCGCGACCGGGTCGAGGAGCGATTTGCCGGCCGCCACGTCGCGTACGGCCGAGAGCAGTTCGCTGCCCCGGATCGCCTTGAGGACGTAACCGGACGCACCGGCCATAATCGCGTCAAACAGGGCCTCGTCATCGGCGAACGACGTGAGCATCAGGCATTTGATGTCCTCGTTCTGTGACCGGATCTCGCGGCAGACCTCCACGCCGCTGCCGTCCGGCAGCCGGACGTCGAGCACCGCCACGTCCGGACGGGTCGCGGGGATCCTGACCAGGGCATCCGCCGCGGTGCCGGCCTCGCCGACCACCTCGATGTCGTCCTCTACGGAGAGCATTTCGTGGACGCCACGGCGGACCACTTCGTGGTCGTCGAGCAGGAATACGGTGATTTTGCCTGTTTCGCGCACGGAATCAGTCTCACACATTCGCTCTTCCCGTGCCGCAGGTGACCGGGATAACGTGCCGTTGTTCCGGCGGCCTGCAAGGCTGTCATCAGTGCTGTGACCAGTGGTTGTTCCCCGCTTTCCGGATTTACTTGGAAATCCAAGCAAAATCGCAGGTCAAATGGGGTTTCGCAGTAATGCGCAGCACTGGGTAACGTGCCTATGACAGGGCGCTCGCCGGGGCACCTGTCACGCCTGTCCCGGCGAGGCGCACCCACCCCCGTGCACCCGCGACCGGAAGCAGGCGAGGAGCCGCAACTGGCCACACCGGCGAACCCGGGGGCCGGACAGACGGAGGAGCACGCACGTGACCGTGGAGAGCACTGCCGCGCGCAAACCGCGACGCAGCAGCAAGCGCACCGGTAGCAGCGCCGGGAAGGCTGTCGCCGATCCCCAGCTCGTACAGCTGCTGACGCCCGAGGGCGAGCGGGTCGAGCACCCTGACTACGACGTTGACCTGAGCCCCGAGGAGCTGCGCGGTCTCTACCGCGACATGGTGCTGACCCGGCGTTTCGACGCCGAGGCCACCGCACTGCAGCGCCAGGGCGAGCTGGGTCTGTGGGCCTCGCTGCTGGGCCAGGAGGCCGCCCAGATCGGCTCCGGCCGCGCGCTGCGCGACGACGACTACGTGTTCCCCACGTACCGAGAGCACGGCGTCGCCTGGTGCCGCGGAGTCGACCCCACCAATCTGCTCGGCATGTTCCGCGGCGTGAACCACGGCGGCTGGGACCCCAACAGCAACAACTTCCACCTGTACACGATCGTCATCGGCTCGCAGACGCTGCACGCGACCGGTTACGCCATGGGTGTGGCCAAGGACGGCGCGGACTCGGCGGTCATCGCCTACTTCGGCGACGGCGCCTCCAGCCAGGGCGATGTCGCGGAATCGTTCACGTTCTCCGCCGTCTACAACGCCCCGGTCGTGTTCTTCTGCCAGAACAACCAGTGGGCGATCTCGGAGCCGACCGAGAAGCAGACCCGGGTGCCGCTCTACCAGCGCGCCCAGGGCTACGGCTTCCCGGGCGTCCGGGTCGACGGCAACGACGTCCTGGCGTGCCTGGCCGTGACCCGGTCCGCCCTTGAGCGCGCCCGGCGCGGCGAGGGCCCGACCCTGGTCGAGGCGTTCACGTACCGGATGGGCGCGCACACCACCTCCGACGACCCCACGAAGTACCGGGCCGACGAGGAGCGCGAGGCGTGGGAGGCCAAGGACCCGATCCTGCGGCTGCGCACCTACCTGGAGAAGGCGGGCCACGCCGACGAGGCCTTCTTCGCCTCCCTGGAGGAGGAGTCGGAGACGCTCGGCAAGCGTGTGCGCGAGGCGGTGCGGGCGATGCCCGACCCCGACCGGATGGCGATCTTCGAGAACATCTACGCCGACGGGCACGCGCTCGTCGACGAGGAGCGGGCCCAGTTCGCGGCCTACCAGGCGTCGTTCGCGGACGGGGAGGGCAAGTAGCCATGACCGTACAGAAGCTTCCCATCGCCAAGGCGATCAACGAATCGTTGCGCAAGGCCATGGAGACCGACCCCAAGGTCCTCATCATGGGCGAGGACGTCGGCAAGCTCGGCGGCGTCTTCCGGGTCACCGACGGACTGCAGAAGGACTTCGGCGAGGGCCGGGTCATCGACACGCCGCTCGCCGAGTCCGGCATCGTCGGCACCGCGATCGGCCTGGCCCTGCGCGGCTACCGCCCGGTCGTGGAGATCCAGTTCGACGGCTTCGTCTTCCCGGCGTACGACCAGATCGTCACCCAGCTCGCGAAGATGCACGCCCGCGCGCTCGGCAAGATCAAGCTGCCGGTCGTCATCCGTATCCCCTACGGCGGCGGCATCGGCGCGGTCGAGCACCACAGCGAGTCGCCCGAGGCGCTGTTCGCGCACGTCCCGGGCCTGAAGGTGGTCTCGCCCTCGAACGCGTCGGACGCGTACTGGATGATGCAGCAGGCCATCCAGAGCGACGACCCGATCATCTACTTCGAGCCGAAGCGGCGTTACTGGGACAAGGGCGAGGTCGACACCGACGCCATCCCCGGCCCGCTGCACAAGGCCCGTACGGTCCGCGAGGGTTCGGACCTGACCCTGGTCGCGTACGGCCCGATGGTGAAGGTCTGCCAGGAGGCGGCCGCCGCGGCTCAGGAGGAGGGCAAGTCGGTCGAGGTCGTGGACCTGCGCTCGATGTCCCCGATCGACTTCGACGCGGTGCAGGCGTCGGTGGAGAAGACGGGCCGTCTGGTGGTCGTCCACGAGGCGCCGGTCTTCTACGGCGCGGGCGCGGAGATCGCCGCGCGGATCACCGAGCGCAGCTTCTACCACCTGGAGGCCCCGGTGCTCCGGGTCGGCGGCTACCACGCCCCGTACCCGCCGGCGCGCCTGGAGGAGGAGTACCTGCCGGGCCTTGACCGGGTGCTCGACGCCGTCGACCGCTCGCTGGCGTACTGAGGAGTCCCGTGACCATGACTGAAACTTCTGCCCGCTTCCGCGAGTTCAAGATGCCGGACGTCGGCGAGGGGCTCACCGAGGCGGAGATCCTCAAGTGGTACGTCCAGCCCGGTGACACCGTCACGGACGGCCAGGTCGTGTGCGAGGTGGAGACGGCGAAGGCGGCCGTCGAACTGCCCATTCCCTACGACGGTGTGGTGCACGAGCTGCGCTTCCCCGAGGGCACGACAGTGGACGTCGGCGAGGTGATCATCTCGGTGGACGTGGCGCCGGGCTCCGGCGAGCCGGTCGCCGAGGCCGCTGCTGAAGCCGCCGCGCCCGTCCAGGCCCCCGTCACGGAGGCTGCCGAGGCCGACGAGGATGCCGCGCCCAAGGGCCGCCAGCCGGTCCTCGTCGGGTACGGCGTCGCCGAGTCCTCGACCAAGCGCCGTCCGCGCAAGGTGACTTCGGTTCCCGAGCAGGCGGCGGCCGCGGCCGTGCAGGCCGAGCTGAACGGCCATGCGGCCCCGCCGGTGGCCAAGCCGCTGGCGAAGCCGCCGGTCCGCAAGCTGGCCAAGGACCTGGGCATCGACCTCGCGACCGTGGTCCCCACCGGCCCGGACGGCATCATCACCCGCGCGGACGTCCACGCGGCAGCCGCACCCGCTCCGGTGGCCGAGCCGGTCGACGTTTCACGTGAAACAACGCCCGTTCCCACGGCGGAAGTTCAGCCCGCCGGTGCCCGTGAGACCCGTATCCCCGTCAAGGGCGTACGCAAGGCGACCGCGGCGGCGATGGTGGGTTCGGCGTTCACGGCCCCGCATGTCACGGAGTTCGTGACGGTGGACGTGACCCGCACGATGAAGCTGGTCGAGGAGCTCAAGGGCGACAAGGAGATGGCGGGCCTGCGGGTCAACCCGCTCCTGCTCATCGCCAAGGCCCTGCTCGTCGCCATCAAGCGCAACCCCGACGTCAACGCGTCGTGGGACGAGGCGGCGCAGGAGATCGTCCTCAAGCACTATGTGAACCTGGGCATCGCGGCCGCCACGCCGCGCGGTCTGATCGTCCCGAACATCAAGGACGCCCACGACAAGACGCTGCCGCAACTGGCTGCCGCGCTGGGTGACTTGGTGTCGACGGCCCGCGAGGGCAAGACGTCGCCCGCCGCGATGCAGAACGGTACGGTCACGATCACCAACGTCGGCGTCTTCGGCGTCGACACCGGCACGCCGATCCTCAACCCCGGCGAGTCGGCGATCCTGGCGGTCGGTGCGATCAAGCTCCAGCCGTGGGTCCACAAGGGCAAGGTGAAGCCGCGTCAGGTCACCACCCTGGCGCTGTCGTTCGACCACCGTCTGGTCGACGGCGAGCTCGGCTCCAAGGTCCTGGCGGATGTCGCCGCGATCCTTGAGCAGCCGAAGCGGCTCATCACCTGGGCGTAGCAGTACGGCAGTTGCGCCCCCGGCCGCTCAGCGGCGTGCCGGGGGCCGCGACCGCCTGAACGCTTTCCCCACCCCGCAATCGCGGTCACCTCGGATCTTGACGCGATCTTGTCGCTCCGGCTTGATCATGTAGGCGCAGAATGACTGCGTGGTACCGAAACAGGACAAGCCGTCCCGTACAACGGACGGCTCACCGCGCCCGCGCAACCGCGGCGGGCTCATCTACTCCGCGACGCTCGGCGTCGCCTTCGCACTCATCGCGGCCTGGCTGCTCCTCGTGAACATGCCGCGCGCGCTCGACTCGGAGCGCGACTTCCGGGCCGCCGTCGACTGCCCCGCGCAGTCGCAGGCCCAGTCCCGGTCCGAGCCCCCGTCCGACGAGGACTGTCTGCGCTCCGTTCCCGCGCACGTCGACCACACCCGGGACGCCCGGCGCAAGACGCCGACCTACTGGATGTACGTGAAGCTGGCCGACGGGACGACCGACCGGGCCCGCCTTGAGGGGAGCCCCGGGGACCTGGCCGGCAAGCAGGTCCACGTCCGCTACTGGCGCGGCCAGATCCGGGCCGTCCACTTCGCGGACGGCTGGCAGTCCGCCTACGCCGAACCGATCGGCAACTGGCGCCCGTTCGCCGCCTGGGGGCTCGGCCTCGGCGTCTTCAGTACGGGGTTCCTGTGGTCCGCGTACTGGTGGGCCCGGCGTTCGGGTTCCTCGCCCAGGGCCAACCCCTGGCAGGTCGCGCTGCCGCCGGCGGCCGCGCTCTGCGTCGGCGGGTTCGCCGCCGTCCTCGCCATGCTGGCCGGCAGTGTCCAAGACGCCCTCCTCGGCACCGCCGGGGCCGTCGTCGTCGGCCTGGTGGCGTGCCTGCTGACCGGCTTCGTCCTCGCGCGGCGGGGGACCGAGGACGACACCGTCGAGGTCGCCCCCGTCGTTCCCGGGACCGGCGAGGAGATCTTCCCCGGCGTCGTCCTCGGGGACGTGCCGTACCGCGCGGGCAACGGCGGTGGCTTTCTCGTGACCGGCCCGGGTCTGTTCGCGACCACCCCCGACCCCACCGGCGCGTTCGCCCGTACGTCCGTGCCGCGCACCCTCGTCCCGCAGCGCGTTCGACGCCCGTACTGGACCGACCCGGGCGGCGGCGACTACCCGGCCGAAACGTTGGTCGTGGAGTGCCGGGACGGGGAGACGCAGGTGCTCGTCGTCACCGAGAAGAAGAACGTGGGGCGGGTGCTGGGGGCGCTGGAGACGGCCTCCGGCCACAGCACCACGGCCTGAGCCAAGCCGCCACCACGGCCTGAGCGAATCCACCGCAGGGGGCGTCCGTCCCGCGATCCGGACGCCCCTTTCTCACGTACACCCGTTGTATCTATCCTGTGCGCATGCCCGCCGCGCCCTCTCCCGTAAAGCAGTTGTCCGTCAAGCAGCCCCCTGCCGCCGACCGCGTGTACATGCACGTCAAGCAGGCCGTACTCGACCGGCGTTACGAGGGCGGCACGCTGCTCACCGAGGGGGAGCTGGCCGAGGCGGTCGGGGTTTCGCGCACACCCGTACGGGAAGCGCTGCTGAAGCTCGAAGTGGAAGGGCTGATCCGGCTCTACCCCAAGAAGGGCGCGCTCGTCCTCGCCGTCTCCGCGCAGGAGACCGCTGACGTGGTCGAGACCCGGCTCCTGGTCGAGGAGTTCGCCGTACGCAAGGCGGTGCCCGCGCCCGAGCGGCTGATCGCGCGGCTCGAAGAGCTGCTGGCGGAGCAGAAGGCGAACGCCGCGTCCGGGGACCTCGCCGCCGTCGCCGTCACCGACCGCTGCTTCCACGCCGAGATCGTGCGCAATGCCGGGAACGACATCCTGTCGCGGCTCTACGACCAGATGCGCGACCGGCAGCTGCGGATGGGCGTCGCCGTGATGCACGCCCAGCCCGACCGGATCGCCAAGAACATCGTCGAGCACGAGGAGATGCTGGACGCCATCCGCGCCGGGGACGCCGAACGCGCCGCGCACTGTGTGCGCCAGCACCTGAGCTGGGTCAAGGTCCTGGTCCGGGGCGACGCCCGATGAGCGGGCCCGAAGCCGGCGGCCCCGCGCGCCCCGACACCCCCGCCCCCCTCGGCGGCCGCCGGGCCCTGATCGTCTGGGGCATCGGCGTCGCCGTCTACTTCGTCGCCGTCATCTTCCGCACCAGCCTGGGCGTGGCCGGGCTCGACGCCGCCGACCGCTTCCACGTCAACGCCTCCGCGCTCTCCACCTTCTCCATACTCCAGCTGCTGGTCTACGCCGGTATGCAGATACCCGTCGGCCTCATGGTCGACCGGCTCGGCACCAAGAAGGTGCTGACCCTCGGCGTCGTGCTGTTCACCCTCGGCCAGCTCGGCTTCGCGCTCTCGCCCTCGTACGGCACCGCCCTCGCCTCCCGCGCGCTGCTCGGCTGCGGCGACGCGATGACGTTCATCAGCGTGCTGCGGCTCGGCTCGCGCTGGTTCCCGGCCCGGCGCGGGCCGCTGATCGCGCAGGTCGCGGCGTTGTTCGGGATGGCGGGCAACCTCGTCTCCACCATCGTCATCGCCCGCGCGCTGCACGGGATCGGCTGGACGAAGACGTTCGCGGGCAGCTCGCTGGCCGGTGTGGTCGTGCTCGTCCTGCTGCTGCTCTTCCTCAAGGACCACCCCGAGGGCCACGAGCCCGCGCCCGCCGCGCACGCCGGGGGCGCGTACGTACGCCGTCAGATCGCGGCGTCCTGGCGCGAGCCGGGGACGCGCCTGGGGATGTGGGTGCACTTCACCACCCAGTTCCCGGCGATGGTGTTCCTGCTGCTGTGGGGGATGCCGTTCCTCGTCGAGGCGCAGGGGCTCTCCCGGGGCACGGCCGGTGAGCTGCTGACCCTCGTCGTGCTCTCCAACATGGTCGTCGGTCTGGTGTACGGGCAGCTCATCGCGCGCCACCACGAGGCCCGGCTGCCGCTCGCGCTGGGGACGGTGGGGGCGACGGCGGCGCTGTGGGGGGCAGTGGTCGCGTATCCCGCGCCGCACACGCCGATGTGGCTGCTCATCACGCTCTGCGTGGTGCTCGGCGCCTGCGGGCCCGCCTCGATGATCGGGTTCGACTTCTCCCGGCCCGCGAACCCGCCCGAGCGCCAGGGCACGGCGTCCGGCATCACCAACATGGGCGGCTTCGTCGCGTCCATGACGACCCTGCTCGCCGTCGGCGTCCTGCTGGACGCGACCGGCGACAACTACCGGATCGCCTTCTCCTCGGTGTTCGTGCTCGAAGCGCTCGGCGTCGTACAGATCCTGCGGCTGCGCTCGCGCGCGGCCCACCGCGAACGCGAGCACCTGGTGGCGAGCCGGGTGGAGGCGGTCCACGTCACGGTGTGAGGACCCGCAGAGGTCCCTACGGCGTCACCGCGAAGTGCCGCAGGATCGCCTGCGCCAGCTCCTGGTCGCCCTCGGTCTTCACCCGGTCCACCACCGCGTGCGGGCGGACCCGGCCGCAGGCGAGCCGCATGAACGTCTCCCAGTCCATCGAGAGCGTCGCCAGCGGCCCCAGCGACGGCGCGCCGTCGACCGTTCCGTGCCCCTCGGCGTCGACCCGTACCGTCCGCAGGAATTCCACCGGCCCGTGGATGTCGAAGACGACCGCCGAGCTCGGCGGGGCGCCCGCGTCCTTGGCGACCACCTTCGGCAGCGTGTGCAGCAGGATGTCGCGGGCCACGTACGCGCCCGGCGAGTCCAGGTTGCCCGGCTTGCCGAGCGCCGTGCGCAGATCCTGCTCGTGCACCCACACGTCGAACGCCCGCATCCGCAGCGCCAGTTCCAGGGTCTGCTCGGCGCCGAGCGGCGCGCGGACCATGGTGTCGGGCGCCCGGTTCTCGTTGCGCAGCTGCCGCGCCCGGCGGATGACCGTGTACTCCAGCTCCGAGGTCATCTCCGGCGCGGTGTGGTGTCTGCGCACATCGACCTGCATCTCCATGTAGCGCGCGAACTCACTCTGTACGTGGTAGAGATCGCGCGGCAACGTATGGATCGGCCGTGGGTCGCCGAGCTGTTCGCACTCCATCCCGATGATGTGCGACACGATGTCGCGCACCGACCACGACGGGCACGGCGTGGCACGGTTCCACTCGCCCTCGACGAGCGGCAGCACCAGCTCGGTTATCGCCTCGATGGAGTGGGTCCAGGCGTCGGCGTAGGTCTGGAGGCTGGGATGGACGGTCACGGGACCCCTCGGCGGTTCTGTACGTACGCGGGCTGGGTGCTGTGGCAGTTAAGTTACGCTGCCGAAAGGCACCCCGGCAGTGCTTTCGTGTGACGATCGTAGGCCCGTGTTGACAACTCGAATGCCAGGACGGTGGTAGTGTGCGCGCCTCTCTCATCCAATTCGGTGTAGAGCCCCAGGAACCGGTCGATTCCCGCAGGCAGCGGGCGGCTTCGTTGGTACGCGAGCAGCGGGGCAGCGACCTCGTGGTGCTCCCGGAGCTGTGGACGGTCGGCGCGTTCGCGTACGAGAGCTTCGAGTCCGAGGCGGAGTCGGTTTCTGACGGACCGACGTTTTCGGCCATGTCAAAGGCCGCGCGGGACGCGGGAGTCTGGCTGCACGCCGGGTCCGTGCCCGAGCGGGCGGCGGACGGCGGCCTCTACAACACGTCCCTGGTCTTCACGCCCGAGGGCGAACTCGCGGCCACGTACCGGAAGATCCACCGCTTCGGCTTCGACCAGGGCGAGGCGCTGCTGATGAGCGCGGGCACCGAACTGGTCACCGTGGCGCTCCCGGAGACCGTGGCGGGCCTCGCCACCTGCTACGACCTGCGCTTCCCGGAGCTGTTCCGGGGCCTGGTCGACGCGGGCGCCCAGACCTTCGTGATCCCGGCGGGCTGGCCCGCCAAGCGCCTGGCCCACTGGACGCTGCTCGCGCGCGCCCGTGCGGTCGAGAACCAGGCGTACGTCCTGGCCTGCGGCACCGGCGGCACCCACGCGGGCGTCGAGCAGGCGGGCCACAGCGTGGTCGTCGACCCCTGGGGCGAGGTCCTGGCGGAGGCGGGCGAGGGCGAGGAGGTCCTGACGGTGGACCTGGACATGTCGAGGGTGGCGACGACGAGGGAGCAGTTCCCGGCGCTGAAGGACCGACGGCTGGGGTAGCGGGGTCCTGCGGGATCAGTCCTCCTCGTGATCGCGCTCCCGATCCCTCTCGTCCATCCTGATCACGCACACCACCACCGCGATCAGCAGCGCCGCGTCGGCGTCCTCGCGGACGACGTTCACCGCGTACGTCTCGCGCACCCGGAACCAGCGGCGCGAGACATGGGCGAGGAGCTCACCGTCGTATTCGACGGCGAACTCGCGGTCCAGGATCTTGCCCGAGACGTCGAGTTCGGTGCCCTCGACCAGCTGGACGCGGTAGTGGTTGCGCAGCAGCGAGAGGCGTTTGCGGCGGATCGTGGCGAGCGGGCGTTCGTCGCGCTCGATCGTCATCGCGTCCCGGATGCTGAACATCTTCTTCCGCAGGGTGATCAGCACGCGCCCGGTCGGATCCTTCAGCTCCAGCGTGTCCCGCAGCCGCAGCGCCTTGCCGTCGACCAGGAAGGCCTGGCGGCCGTCCTCGGTCTCGATCCAGTAGTCGTCACCGATCGCGAAGATCTTGTCGCGCACCAGATATTTCATGGCGGAATGCGTACCCAGGCTTTTGCTGTTGGATGGGGGTATGGCTACACGTGCACGCGTTCGGGCCCCCGAGCTCATCGGCAAGGGCGGCTGGCTGAACACCGGTGATCAGCAGTACACCCTCGCCGACCTGCGGGGCAGGATCGTCATCCTGGACTTCTGGACGTTCTGCTGCATCAACTGTCTGCATGTCCTGGACGAGCTGCGGGAGCTGGAGGAGAAGCACCGGGACACCGTGGTGATCATCGGTGTGCACTCGCCGAAGTTCGTCCACGAGGCCGACCACCAGGCCGTCGTCGACGCCGTCGAGCGCTACCAGGTGCACCACCCGGTCCTGGACGACCCGGAGCTCGCGACCTGGAAGCAGTACGCCGTACGGGCCTGGCCCACGCTCGTCGTGATCGACCCCGAGGGGTACATCGTCGGCCAGCACGCGGGCGAGGGGCATGCCCATGCCATCGCGAAGCTGGTGGAGGAGCTGGAGGCCGAGCACGCGGCGAAGGGGACGCTGCGGCGCGGGGACGGGCCGTACGTGCCGCCGGAGCCGGTCGCGACCGATCTGCGCTTCCCCGGCAAGGCGGTCGTGCTGCCGGGCAGCGGGAACTTCCTGGTCTCGGACTCGACGAGGCACCAGCTGGTCGAGCTGGAGCCGGACGGCGAGACGGTCGTACGGCGTATCGGCGACGGCGACTTCAAGGAGCCGCAGGGGCTCGCGGTGCTGCCCGACGGGCGGGTGATCGTCGCGGACACCGTGAACCACGCGCTGCGGGTGTTCGACCCGGCGAGCGGCACGGTGGAGCGGGTCGCCGGTACCGGCAAGCAGTGGTGGCAGGGCTCGCCCACGTCCGGGCCGGCCCTGGACGTCGACCTCTCCTCGCCGTGGGACGTCGCCTGGTGGCAGGGCAAGGTGTGGATCGCCATGGCCGGTGTCCACCAGCTGTGGACGTACGACCCGTCGGCCGGCACGGTCGAGGTCGCGGCCGGGACGACGCAGGAGGGGCTGGTCGACGGGCCCGCCACCGAGGCGTGGTTCGCGCAGCCGTCCGGCCTCGCGGCGACGGAGGAGCACCTGTGGGTCGCGGACTCGGAGAATTCCGCGCTGCGGTACGTGGAGCGCGAGGGTTCCTCGTACGTGGTGCGTACGGCGGTCGGGACCGGCCTGTTCGACTTCGGCCACCGGGACGGCGAGGCCGGGCAGGCGCTGCTCCAGCATCCGCTCGGCGTGACCGCCCTGCCGGACGGCTCGGTGGCGCTGTCCGACACGTACAACCACGCGCTGCGCCGTTACGACCCTTCGAACGGTGAAGTGACCACCCTGGCCACGGACTTGCGCGAGCCCAGCGACGCGGTGCTCGTCGGGGACGACATCGTGGTGGTCGAGTCCGCTCGGCACCGGCTGACGCGGCTTCGACTGCCGGAGTCGGCGGTACGGGTGGACGCGGTGGCCCACCGCACCCAGCGCGCGGCAACGGAAGTCGCCCCGGGCAAGCTCCAGTTGGACGTGGTCTTCCAGGCCCCGACGGGCCAGAAACTGGACACGCGGTACGGGCCGTCGACGCGGCTGCTGGTGTCTTCGACGCCGCCGGAGCTGCTGCTGTCCGGCGCGGGTACGGGTACGGAGCTGTCCCGTGAGCTCGCGCTGGACCCCTCGGTCACCGAGGGGGTCCTGCACGTTTCAGCGATGGCCGCGTCCTGTGATGACGATCCGGCGAACGAGTACCCCGCTTGCCATGTCCATCAGCAGGACTGGGGGGTGCCGGTGCGCCTCACTGCGGGCGGTGCGACCCGCCTGCCGTTGGTGCTCGCAGGGATGGACGAGTAGCAGCCGGAGCGGGGCTAGGCCGGCACCTCCGAGTCATCCGGGTCCTCCAGGTCGCTCTCCTCCGGATCCAGGCTGTCCGTGATCCGCCGACGCAGGTTCTCCACGTCGGTCTGGATGCCGATGAGCAACTTGTGCAGGTCATCCAGGAGTTCGATGGGCACGATCGGCGTGTGGCTGCCGACCTCTGGTTCCAGTGCGTGGAGGTCGTCCAAGGCGTCGCGGGCCGCTTGCACACCGAGGCGAAGGGTCTTGCGGTGCTCCGCCGCGCGCTGGCTGGGGGGCCGCAGGGGCTCGAACGCGGGGGCCGGGGCCTCAAGGGCGGGATGGGATTCTCCGGTCCCGCCCTCGGTCGGGCCGAACCGGAAGGTTGCGGGGATGGCGTCCGGGGCGCTCAGGGATCCACGCCCGTTCGCACCGCTCCCCTCGTCGCCGCCCGCGGAGTCCGCCTCGGTGGTCTGCGTGAACGTCCCCTGAGCAGGGACGGTCGTGTTGCCGGATTGAGCCCTGAGGACTGTCCGATCCGCCCGATCGGGATCGGACGCCGCCACGACGTCCCACTCGTAGAGCAGCACCGGAACGCCGTCGGCGTTCCGGGCGATCTTGTCCGGAGCGTCGAGATCGACTTTGAAGTAGACGTACGGCGTCTCAGTGGGCTCGGCGGACTCCTTGGCGGTGAGGCTGTGCCTGGTGACGGCGTTCTGCGGCAGGGCGTTTTCGCGGAACGTGTTCGCGGCCAGAGCCAGTGTCCACAGGCCCAGTTCGTTGTCCTGCCGGGAGAGCCCCTCGACAACCTTGGACACGTCGGTCCGGAACGGCACTCCGCCCCTTTCCTTCGGGATACCGAGCGACGAACCGACGTTCCGGGTGAGCAGCTTGTCGGCGATCAAGGCCACCCCGCCGGCCACGGCCAAGGTGCAGCGGGCATCGGTGTCTCCGGCAAGGGCCGGTGCAACCAGCGTGGTGAAGTCCGCCGTGGGGGCCGGACGCCACTCCCCGGTGACAATGCCCGTCAGCACACCACCGTTCTTCCAGGCGTTGCGCGCCTGCGTGGTGACGAGCTTTTTCTTGGAGCGCCAGGGCAGGTCGATGATCGGCCCGAGAAGGTCCCCGAAGCCCTTCATACTCATGCGCTTGCCGCCCTTGATGGCCTTCGCCTGGTCCTTCAGCAGTTCCAGCATGTCGGGCTGGGTCAGTGCGTTCACCAGGTACACGGCACGCCAGAGCGCGGTGCCGGGGGGCTGAGGGGCGCCGCCGAACACCTCGGGAAGGGCGGTGACCGGAATTCGACCCGTGGCAAGTCCGTACACGTCCTGGAGTTCGGCGCTGCTCCAGCGTGGATCGTCCAGCTGGATGACCCGTTTCAACGCACGAGTGATGACCTCGACGTTCTGTGCCGCGTCGTTCCATGGCTGGAACTCGACGTGTACCGATGCCAGTACGGACCGGATGGCGTCGTCGAAGACGTCCTCGGGGGACAGTGCGCGGCCCGCGTGGCCCTCGACACCGACGGCGATCTGGGCGGGAACGACATAGGACTGGGCGATCTCCGCCGCGCGCTGCCCCGGCGCCGCGCCCTTCAGCTCGGCATCGAACTCGTCCCGGATCGCCCGGCGCCACTGCTTGCGGTGTTGCTCCAACCGCTGCGCGAGACCGGAGCCCCGGCCCTGGCCCAGTCCTTCCAGAGGGGTGCCCAGCAGGGCGTCTCGGGCAAGGCCAGCCACGTCTGCTTTGTCGGCGCCGTGCCCGGCGAGTACGGCCCAGGCGCTGGCCAGGCGGGTGATGCCGTCCCGGACGACGAGCGCGTGGATTGGCTCGGTGCCGTCCTCGAAGACGATCTCGACGGGATGGATGATCAGGTTCCGGGTGACCGAACGGGTCAGGATAGACGACGCGTAGCTGTGGAGACTCAAGGTGTCGTGGACGGTCTGCCACACGTGATCCCGAAGGTGGGCGAAGCTTCGGTAGCGGTACTGGAGCGCGGCGCTCGGACGGCCGTCCTGGGTGAGTCCGTGTACTTGGGGGTCCGGCACCTCTGTGACCGACATACCAGTACGTGGTTGAGGACCGGGGATCAGCTCGCTCAGCAGGACACGGGTGATGCCCGAATGCAGCGTGGCGCCCTCCAGGTTCTCAACCATGAGCAGCCCGGAGAGCCCGTCGGTGGCCGGGTGCAGTTGGTGTGCCAGTGCGTGCGGAAGCGAGGTGGCCCGGGCTATGGCTGCCCAGCAACCATCCGGAAGTTGTGCGTCCGGATTGGCCCTCCCCGCCGCGGTGACCGCGGTGACTTGGGCGTCCATGGACTCGGTGGGCAGCCGGTGGGCGATGTTGGTCGCCTGGATCTTCTCTGATCCCCAAAGGACTTCAAGGGAGAGGGGTGCGGGGGTGCCGGTGGGCATGGTGCGAGCCTCCAGAAGCAGTGATGCAGCAGCAGGCAGCGGGAGTGGGTGGTGGACCAAGGGATCCACCACTTCGGAATTGAGTTACAAGTGCAAATCTATGGCGTCGTTTGAGCCGGGCGGCGCCGCAGGAGGGTGCTCTGGATGCCAGTCAGGCAGGTTCCTGTGTCGGCATGCTAGCCCCGCAAGGCTCTTTGCGATTGCGATGAACTGATCGGTGTCGGCTTCAAGATGCCGGACTTCGGCCCACGGTGCCGAATCTGGCGCCAGCGGAGCCGGACTCTCGCTGTCCGCAGGGACGTGGTACCAGGTTCGCCCCATGGGCAGGTTGAACAGCGCCAGCCCCGACCCTCCGGCGGGATGTTTGGTCTGCAGCCAGTCGAGAGAGGTGTGGACCATGGTGTCGCAGCTGCACTTCCCCTCCAGATGGAGGACGGCGACCCCGGGTATGGCACCGGCCAGCGCGTCGATACGACGGCGGTTGAACTCCCGCAGGGCTGCCTGATGGGCCCGATGGTTTCCGTTCCAGGCGGGGCGCTGCTGCGGAACCATGACGTCGAGCATGGTGAGAGCGGTCGACAGGTCCTCGATGGGCAGCATGCAGATCGTGCGGGTCGATCTCCAGCGCGAGTGACCAAAGACGAAGGTGGTGCCTCGACCTCGTAAGCTGTCGGGCGAGCTTGGTGAATCCTCGCGGTCCATGGTGGTCATCTGCGCTCCGAGGCGTCGCTGGACAGATGCGTGGGGGGTTCAACTTCCCGCAGATGCGGGACAGTTGAGCCCGGTGATCCGAGGGTCCTCCGTGTTGCGGGAATTCTCAAGCCGCTTTATGAATCCCGGAGTCTCGAATGATGGCTGCCATACCAAAAGGGCGCCGTCAGGAGCGTCGTGCAAGGCTAGCTCAAATTCCCCTTCGCCGTAGGGTAGTTGACGAAGAGGTGAGGAATGGGGTTCATGTTCAGGGCGTCCAGGTGTGCGACGGCGGCAGCCACGCTGACCACCTCGCCCAGCTCGCTGTCCTTCTGGATCACCCACACGTACTCGTTCTCGGACGTGGGCAGCGTTTGCGGCAGGGTGATGAGTCCGAGCTCGCCGAGTTTTCTGCTGATCTCGGCGCACAACTCCGAGCTCAGCCGGGCACGGTCAGGCGCCGCGTACCGCTTGATGAAGTGCATGGACAAGCGTTTGATGCCGTGATCGACTTCAACGGCATGCTTGATAATAGTGAAGTCCATAACTCAGTAACGTACTGAGTTATTAAGGGAGTTGTCTGAAGTTTTCCCAAACTCGCCTTTGACCTGCGTGTTTTACTCGCAAGTAGTGCTCGATGGGCTGGCGGTTCACCGCCGCGGCGAGCGCGACGGCGAACCTGACGAAGGCAAGTTGGGCCTTCCGTGTGGACTCAGCCCTCCAGGAATGCCACCAGCGCGTTGGCCAGCAGGTACGGGTCGTCCGCGCCGCACAGTTCCCTCGCGCTGTGCATCGACAGGATCGCGACGCCGATGTCGACCGTCTGGATGCCGTGGCGGGCCGCGGTGATCGGGCCGATCGTCGTGCCGCACGGCATCGCGTTGTTGGAGACGAAGTGCTGCCACGGCACGCCCGCCCGCTCGCACGCGGCGGCGAACACCGCTCGCCCGGAACCGTCCGTCGCGTAACGCTGGTTGACGTTCACCTTCAGGATCGGGCCGCCGTTGGCGCGCGGGTGGTGCGTCGGGTCGTGGCGCTCCGCGTAGTTGGGGTGGATGGCGTGGCCGGTGTCCGAGGACAGACAGATCGTGCCCGCGAAGGCCCGCGCCTTGTCCTCGTACGTGCCGCCGCGCGCGAACACCGACCGCTCCAGGACCGTCCCGAGCAGCGGCCCGTCCGCACCCGTGTCGGCCTGCGACCCGTTCTCCTCGTGGTCGAAGGCCGCCAGGACCGGGATGTACTCCAACTCCCCGGCCGCAGACACCGCCGCCAGCGCCGCCGTTCCCGCGTGTACCGAGATCAGGTTGTCCATCCTCGGGCCCGCCACCAGCTCCTGGTCGCGGCCCAGATACGACGGCGGCTCGATCGAGTGCACCATCAGGTCCCACCCGGTGACCTCGCCCTCGGCCAGCCCCTCCTCCTGCTCCAGGAAGCGGATGAGGTCGCCCTCCTCCACGTCGCCCAGGCCCCAGATCGGCTGGAGGTGCTTCTGCCGGTCCAGCTTCAGCCCGTCGTTGGCGGAGCGGTCGAGGTGGATCGCCAGCTGCGGGACGCGCAGCAGGGCGCGGTCCACGTTCACCAGGCGGTGCGTACCGTCGCGCAGGGTCAGGCGGCCCGCCAGGCCCAGGTCGCGGTCGAGCCAGGTGTTCAGGAGCGTCCCGCCGTAGACCTCCACCGCGATCTGGCGCCAGCCGTGCGCGCCCGAGTCCGGCAGCGGCTTGACCCGCAGGTTCGGCGAGTCGGTGTGCGCGCCGACGATACGGAACGGGGTGTGCGCCGCCGCGCCCTCCGGCACGTACCAGGCGATGATCGCGCCCCCGCGCACCACGTACTTGCCACCGGTCGACGCGTCCCACGCGTCCGTCTCCCGCACCTGCTGGAAGCCGGCCTTCTCAAGGCGCGTGGCCGCGTTCGCCACCGCGTGGTACGGCGACGGGCTCGCCGCGAGGAAGGACATCAGGTCGTCGGTGTGGCCGCGGTCGAAGCGGGAGGGTGTGCTCATGGAGCCCAGCATAAGTATGTGTTCGACCGACTGGACCAGGTGCCGGAAACCGGGCGGTTCGTAGGACAAACCGCAGCCTGCCGAAGGACAGCACAAGACCGCAGCCCGCGGCCGGGCCTGGAAGGTGGCCCCGCCGCGGGCTGCGGTGGTGAGGAGACGGGCCAGGGGGATCTCACCATCCCCCTGGCCCGTCGGGCGGACCGCGTCGAGCGGAAGCCCTTGGAACGTGGACTAGAACGCCGACTCGTCCAGCTCCATCAGCGACAGGTCGACCGTCTCGGCCAGCGCACGCGCCGCGCCCACACCCGGCAGCACGTTCGCGGCGAAGAACTTCGCGGCCGCGATCTTGCCCGTGTAGAACGGGACGTCCTTCGCGGAGGCCGACGGAAGCTTCTCGGCGGCGACGGCCGCGCTCTTGAGGAGCAGGTAGCCGACGACGACGTCGCCCGAGGCCATCAGCAGGCGGGTGGTGTTGAGGCCCACCTTGTAGATGTTCTTGACGTCCTCGCCCGTGGCGGTCAGGTCGGTGATCATCGCGCCGACGATCGCCTCCAGGTCCACCGCGGCCTTGGCCAGCGAGTCGAGCGCGCCGCCCAGCTCCTCGTTGCCCGACTGCTCGGCGAGGAACTTCTTGATCTCCTCGGAGAGGAGGTTGAGCGAGGCGCCCTGGTCGCGGACGATCTTCCGGAAGAAGAAGTCCTGGCCCTGGATCGCCGTGGTGCCCTCGTAGAGCGTGTCGATCTTGGCGTCGCGGATGTACTGCTCGATCGGGTACTCCTGGAGGTACCCGGAGCCGCCGAAGGTCTGCAGCGACTCGGAGGAGAGCTTCTCGTACGACTTCTCCGAGCCGTAGCCCTTCACGATCGGCAGGAGCAGGTCGTTGAGGCCGACGAGCGCCTTGGCGTCCTCGCCCGCGGCCTCCTTGACCTGGATCGCGTCCTGGACGGCGGCGGTGTAGAGGACGAGCGAGCGCATGCCCTCGGCGTACGCCTTCTGCGTCATCAGCGAGCGGCGCACGTCCGGGTGGTGGGTGATCGTCACCTTCGGCGCGGTCTTGTCCATGAACTGCGAGAGGTCGCTGCCCTGGACGCGCTCCTTGGCGTACTCAAGCGCGTTGAGGTAACCCGTCGACAGCGTCGCGATGGCCTTCGTGCCGACCATCATGCGGGCGAACTCGATGATCATGAACATCTGGCGGATGCCGTCGTGCTTGTCGCCGATCAGCCAGCCCTTGGCGGGGTGCTGGTCGCCGAACGTCATCTCGCACGTGTTGGAGGCCTTGAGGCCCATCTTGTGCTCGACGTTCGTCGCGTACACGCCGTTGCGCTCGCCCAGCTCGCCGGTCTCCCAGTCGAAGTGGAACTTCGGGACCAGGAAGAGGGAGAGGCCCTTGGTGCCGGGGCCGTGGCCCTCGGGGCGCGCCAGCACGTAGTGGAGGATGTTCTCCGACATGTCGTGCTCGCCGGACGTGATGAAGCGCTTCACGCCCTCGATGTGCCAGGAGCCGTCGTCCTGCTGGACGGCCTTGGTGCGGCCGGCGCCGACGTCCGAGCCCGCGTCGGGCTCGGTCAGGACCATCGTCGAGCCCCACTGCTTCTCGACGGCGATCTGCGCGATCTTCTTCTGCGCCTCGTTGCCCTCGTCGTGCAGGATGCCCGCGAACGCCGGACCGGACGAGTACATCCAGATCGCCGGGTTGGCGCCGAGCAGCAGCTCCGCGTACGCCCAGATCAGGGAGCGCGGCGAGACGGTGCCGCCGATCTCCTCCGGCAGGCCCAGACGCCAGTACTCGGAGTCCATGAACGCCTTGAAGGAGCTCTTGAAGGACTCCGGAACCGGCGCGGTGTTGGTCTCCGGGTCGAACACCGGCGGGTTGCGGTCCGCGTCGGCGAAGGAGTCGGCCAGCTCGTTCTCGGCCAGGCGCGCGATCTCGTCCAGGATGGACTTGGCGGTGTCGACGTCCATCTCGGCGAACGGGCCGGTGCCGTACAGCTTGTCGCGGCCGAGGACCTCGAAGAGGTTGAACTCGATGTCGCGGAGATTCGACTTGTAGTGCCCCATGGCGACGGCTCCGTAAGCAGGATCGGTTACATCTCTACCAGCAAGTAGCTACGATGATGCTACCCGTCGGTAATAAGACGCAACCCCTCTGGGCACATATGTGGCGCACTACTCTTGCGCCCATGTACGGCTACGACCAGAACCAGGGTGCTCAGCAGCAGTACGCCCAGCCGCAGCAGCCTTCCTACGGGGAGCAGCCGCTGTACCCCGAGCCGTCGCCGCCGTCGCTCGCGGACGCGGTGC
This sequence comes from Streptomyces sp. CBMA152, assembly GCF_014596475.1. Lineage (GTDB taxonomy): Bacteria > Actinomycetota > Actinomycetes > Streptomycetales > Streptomycetaceae > Streptomyces. Next base: position 209,817 of record NZ_MECJ01000029.1, read on the forward strand.
GGGCGTTCACCACGGGCTCGCTGTCGGCCGAGGACTTCCAGCAGATCTTCGCGGGCTCGAAGGTCTACTGCCCGCGCGGCGACAACCCCGGATTCCTGGCGCTGCACAACACGCAGCAGCCGGTCATCCCCATGTTCACGTCGCTGAAGGAGCTTCGGCGGTACGCGGGCAAGGAGTCCAAGTACTTCGTGATCACCGGGGCCGAGGTCATCGACCTGCTCCCCACGGGGTACGGCTTCGTCCTCGACATGGAGGGCGACCACCGGATGGTCTTCGACGCGAAGGCGGTCGAGCAGATGGTGGACTTCGCGATGCGGCGGATGTACGGCTGAGTCGTCTGTACGGGCCGAGGTCGGTGTGCGGCTGATGCTTCCGGCCTGATTTCCGGCCGATTTTTACGGGGGTGGGTGCCCCCGGAAGACCCCTGTAGTCCTCTCGGGAATCGTCGCGCCTTGCCGACTGTTCACCATTCAACTACTTTGGATGCTGAGCATCCCCCGAGGAGGGCCGTCCCATGCCTGCTGTGACCGTCGAGAACCCGTTGACCCTGCCGCGCGTGGTCGCGCCGCAGGGTGCGGTGCCGCGTCCCGTGCTCGCCGTGACCACGGCGCCGGGCGGCTTCGAGGGGGAGGGTTTCCCGGTGCGACGCGCGTTCGCCGGGATCAACTACCAGTACCTCGACCCGTTCATCATGATGGACCAGATGGGTGAGGTGGAGTACGCGCCGGGCGAGCCCAAGGGCACCCCGTGGCACCCGCACCGCGGCTTCGAGACCGTGACGTACCTGATCGACGGGACCTTCGTCCACCAGGACAGCAACGGTGGCGGCGGCACGATCATGAACGGCGACACGCAGTGGATGACGGCGGGCTCCGGCCTGCTGCACATCGAGGCGCCGCCGGAGTCCCTGGTGACGTCGGGCGGGCTCTTCCACGGCCTCCAGCTGTGGGTCAACCTCCCCGCCGCCGACAAGATGATGGACCCGCGCTACCAGGACATCCGGGGCGGCCAGGTCCAGCTGCTCACCTCGCCGGACGGGGGTGCGCTGCTCCGCGTGATCGCGGGCGAGCTGGACGGCCATGAGGGGCCGGGCATCACGCACACCCCGATCACGATGATCCACGCCACGATCCGGCCGGGCGCGGAGATCACGCTTCCCTGGCGGTCGGACTTCAACGGGCTGGCGTACGTGCTGGCCGGGCGCGGTTCGGTGGGTACGGGGCGTCGGCCGGTCCAGATGGGGCAGACCGCGGTGTTCGGCGACGGCGGGTCGCTGACGGTCCGCGCGGACGAGAAGCAGGACGGGCACACGCCGGACCTGGAGATCGTCCTCCTGGGCGGCCGCCCGATCCGTGAGCCGATGGCGCACTACGGGCCGTTCGTGATGAACACCCGCGAGGAGCTGCAGCAGGCGTTCGACGACTTCCAGAAGGGCTTGCTGGGCACGATCCCGGCGGTCCACGGGATGTAGCCGCCCCTTCCCCGGGGGCTGCGCCCCAGACCCCGAGCGGGGCTGCGCCCCGGAGCCCGTTCTTTGGCTGCGGACCGTGCCGGGCTGGTCGCGCAGTTCCCCGCGCCCCTAGGAGGGCCCTTCGGGCCCATGAGGGGCGCGGGGAACTGCGCGAGCAACCCCCACCGGCACGCAGCCGACGAACCCGGGCGGACGCCCACGGCGGGCGGCGCGGCACACCGCGTGGTGCGCTGGGGCCGTGGAGTCGACGCGTAAGCCACTGCTGCCCGACGCCGCGCGGCGGACCGCCGCCTGGTGCGTCGTCATCCTGCTGGTCACGGGCGTCGCCGCCGTCGGCATCTGGCTCTGCGTGGTCTTCAAGACCGCCGTCACCCCCGTGCTGCTCGCGCTGCTCGGCACCGCGCTGCTCGGGCCGGTGTTCCGGTGGCTGCTCAGGTTCAGGCTGCGGCGCTCGCTCGCCGCCGGGCTCACCTGCGTCGCGCTCATCGCCGTCGTCGGCGGCACCGGGTACATCGTGGTCACCGCGCTCATCGACTCCGGCGACCAGATCATCGAGTCGCTGCGGCAGGCCGGGCAGTGGCTGGCCGACCACTTCGGGGTGGCGAGCGGCGACGGGGTGTCCAGCCTCGCCGACAACGCCAAGAAGCTCCTGTCCAAGTTCGGCGCCTCGGCCGCGTCCGGGCTGCTCGCCGGGCTCAGCGTGATCGGGACACTGGTCGCGACCGGAGTGCTGTCGCTGCTGCTGACCTTCTTCTTCCTCAAGGACTCCGACCGGGCCGTCCACCTCGCCCACTCGTTGGCCCCGCGCGGCACCGGCCACCTCGTCGAGGCCATGGCCCGGCGGGCGTTCGAGGCGGTGGAGGGGTTCATGCGGGGGACGACGCTCATCGCGCTCATCGACGCGGTGTGCATCACGGTCGGACTGCTCATCCTGCGGGTGCCGGGCGCGGTCGGTCTGGGCGCGCTGGTGTTCATCGGCGCGTACATCCCGTATCTCGGCGCCTTCGTCTCCGGCGCCGTCGCCGTGCTGGTCGCGCTCGCCGACCGGGGGGTCGGGACCGCGCTGTGGACCATCGGGGTCGTCCTCGCCGTACAGCAGCTGGAGGGGCACATCCTGCAACCGGTGATCCAGAGCCGGACCGTGCAGATGCATCCGGCGATGGTGATGATCGCGATCACGGCCGGGGCGAGCGTCGCCGGGCTGCTGGGGATGCTCCTCGCCGTGCCGGTCGCGGCCGCCGGGTTCGGGGTGCTGAGCGAGCTGCGGAAGCGTTACGCCTCGGAGGAGGAGCCGACCGGGTCACCCGGCCCGTCGCCCGCCGAACCCCCGGACGCCTCCCCCTCGTAGATCTCGAACCAGATCGACTTCCCCTCGCCCCTCGGGTCCACCCCCCACCGCTCCGCCAGCATCTCCATCAGCACCAGGCCGCGTCCGCTGGAGGCCATCTCGCCCGGGCGGCGCTTGTGGGGGAGGTCGTCGCTGGCGTCGGCCACCTCCACGCGCAGCCGGCGGGTGCCGGGGGCGCCGGTGGCCTCGGCGACCAGGAGGGCGTCGCCGTCGGTGTGGACCAGGACGTTGGTGACCATCTCGGAGACCATCAGGACCGCCGAGTCGATCTGCTCCTCGTCGGCCCAGTCGTGCAGCAGCTCGCGCAGTTCGCGGCGGGCGCCCGCGATGCGGTGCGGCTCGGCCTGGGCGACGGTCAGGGCGGTGCGGCGGGCGGGGGGCAGACCGGTGCCGGCGGCCGTGCCGCAGCCGCACGCGTCGCTGTTGCGGCACAGCAGCAGCACCGCGATGTCGTCCTCGCGGCGATCGGCCAGCGGGCCCACGGTGTGGTACGAGGAGGGGCCGTGCACCGCCTGGACCAGGGCGTCCGCCAGCTTCTCCAGGTTGTCGTTGGTGTCCTCCTCCAGGACCGGACGCAGCCGGGTCCAGCCCGAGGCCATGTCGTGGCCGCCGGTCTCGATCAGCCCGTCGGTGCAGAGCATCATCGTCTCGCCGGGCTCCAGGACGAGCCGGGTGGTCGGGTAGTCCGAGTCCGCCTCGATGCCCAGCGGCAGGCCACCGGCCGTCTGGCGTATGAGGGCCGTGCCCTCGGTCGTACGGATCACCGGGTCCGGATGCCCGGCCCGGGCGATGTCGAGCGTGCCGGTGAGCGGATCGACCTCGATGTAGAGGCAGGTCGCGAAGCGCGGATGGTCGTCGGCCTCACCGTAGGACTCCCCGTACGACTCGGTGATCCCGGACAGGAAACGCGAGGCGCGCGAGAGGACCGCGTCGGGGCGGTGGCCCTCGCTCGCGTACGCCCGCAGCGCGATCCGCAGCTGGCCCATCAGCCCCGCCGCCCGTACGTCATGGCCCTGCACATCGCCGATGACCAGCGCGAATCTGCCGTTGGGCAGCGGGATCATGTCGTACCAGTCGCCGCCGACCTGGAGCCCGCCGCCGGTCGGCACATAACGCGCCGCGACCGTCATACCGGGGATCTCGGGGCCGAGGGTCGGCATCATCGAGCGCTGCAGGCCCAGCGAGAGCTCCCGCTCGGACTCCGCCTCGCCCGCACGTGCCAGGGCCTGGGCGAGCATCCGAGCCACGGTCGTGAGGACCGAGCGCTCGTCGGGCGTGAACGCCACCGGGTGCTTGAACGCGGCCATCCAGGCGCCCATGGTCTTCCCGGCCACGATCAGCGGCAGGAACGCCCAGGACTGCCGGTCGAAGCGCTGCGCCAGCGGCCAGGTGGCCGGGTAGCGGCGGCGGTACTCCTCGGGGGTGGGCAGATAGATGGCCCGGCCGGTGCGCACCACGTCGGTCGCCGGGTAGTCGGTGTCCAGCTGGAGGTCGGCGAAGGGGCCGTCGTCGCCCGGGTTGTGCCCGTGGTGGCCGATGATCGACAGACGGTCGCCCGCGACGCCGAAGACGGCGAGCCCGTCCGGCGAGAAACCCGGCATGGACAGCGAGGCGGCGACCCGCAGCACCTCGGCGGTGGACCGCGCCTCGGCCAGCGCCCGGCCCGCGTCAAGGAGGAACGCCTCCCGGGAGCGGCGCCAGTCGCCGGTGATGGAGGCCTGCGCGGCGGTGGTGCCGGGCTGCGGCTCGGCGACCTCCTGGATGGTGCCGACCAGGACGTAGTTCACACCGTCGGCGGTGTCCTTGATCAGCGGTTTCGAGCGGCTGCGTACGGTCCGCAGCACCCGGCCGTTCTCGTCCATGATCCGCATCCGGGCCTCGGCGAGGGTGCCCTCGGCGACCGCGAGGTTCACGATCCCGTCGACCTCGTTCCAGTCGACCGGGTGGAAGCGGGCGCGCACGGCGGCCTCGGTGAGCACGGCCCTCTCGGCGGGCAGACCGAGCAGGCGGGCGGCCTCGGCGTCGACCGTGACCGTTCCGGACGCGTTGTCCCAGCGCCACAGCCCGGTGGCGATCGCAGCCAGGACGTCCTCGGTGCGCATGATCCCCACTCTATGCAGCCGGATTTATACCGGCGAGAGCTGTACGGCCCGGCCGGTAACCTGGAGGGACTGTTTCCCGCCTGTCACGCGAAGAACTGGATGAAGAAAATGCATCGGTACAGGTCCCACACCTGCGGCGAGCTCCGCGCCTCCGCCGTCGGAGCCGACGTACGGCTGAGCGGCTGGCTGCACAATCGCCGTGACCTGGGCGGCATCCTCTTCATCGATCTGCGCGACCACCACGGCATCACGCAGCTGGTCGCCCGCCCGGGCACGGCCGGCGCCGAGGTGCTGGACAAGCTCTCCAAGGAGACGGTCGTCCGTATCGACGGCAAGGTCGTCTCGCGCGGCGCGGAGAACGTGAACGCGGAGCTGCCGACCGGCGAGATCGAGATCGAGGTCGGCGAGGTCGAGGTGCTGGGCGCGGCCGCCCCGCTGCCGTTCACGATCAACGCGGACGACGGTGTCAACGAGGAGCGGCGCCTGGAGTACCGCTTCCTCGACCTGCGCCGCGAGCGCATGCACCGCAACATCATGCTGCGCTCCGCCGTCATCTCGGCGATGCGCCACAAGATGACCGCGCTCGGCTTCAACGAGATGGCGACCCCGATCCTCGCCGCGACCTCCCCCGAGGGCGCCCGCGACTTCGTCGTCCCGTCCCGGCTGAACCCCGGCAAGTTCTACGCGCTGCCGCAGGCCCCGCAGCAGTTCAAGCAGCTGCTGATGATCTCCGGCTTCGACCGCTACTTCCAGATCGCGCCCTGCTTCCGCGACGAGGACGCCCGCGCGGACCGCTCGCCGGGCGAGTTCTACCAGCTCGACATCGAGATGAGCTTCGTCGAGCAGGAGGACATCTTCCAGCCCGTCGAGAAGCTGATGACCGAGCTCTTCGAGGAGTTCGGCGGCGGCCGCCACGTCACCTCGCCGTTCCCGCGCATCCCGTTCCGCGAGTCGATGCTGAAGTACGGCAACGACAAGCCGGACCTGCGCGCCCAGCTCGAACTCGTCGACATCACCGACGTCTTCGAGGGCTCGGAGTTCAAGGCGTTCGCGGGCAAGCACGTGCGCGCGCTGCCGGTGCCGGACGTCGCGGGCCAGTCCCGCAAGTTCTTCGACGGCCTGGGCGAGTACGCGGTGGAGCACGGCGCCAAGGGCCTGGCCTGGATCCGCGTCGGCGAGGACGGCGCGTTCGCGGGCCCGATCGCCAAGTTCCTCACCGAGGAGAACGTCAAGGTCCTCACCGAGCGCCTGGGCCTGAAGGCCGGTCACGCCGTGTTCTTCGGCGCGGGCGAGTACGACGAGGTCTCCAAGATCATGGGCGCGGTCCGCGTCGAGGCGGCCAAGCGCGCCGGCCACTTCGAGGAGGGCGTCTTCCGCTTCTGCTGGATCGTCGACTTCCCGATGTACGAGAAGGACGAGGACACCGGCAAGATCGACTTCTCGCACAACCCGTTCTCGATGCCGCAGGGCGGCCTTGAGGCCCTGGAGAACCAGGACCCGCTGGACATCCTCGGCTGGCAGTACGACATCGTCTGCAACGGCATCGAGCTGTCCTCCGGTGCCATCCGGAACCACGAGCCCGACATCATGTTCAAGGCCTTCGAGATCGCGGGCTACAGCCGCGAGACCGTGGAGAAGGAGTTCGCGGGCATGCTCCGCGCCTTCCAGTACGGCGCCCCGCCGCACGGCGGCATCGCCCCCGGCGTGGACCGCATCGTGATGCTGCTCGCCGACGAGCCCAACATCCGCGAGACCATCGCGTTCCCGCTCAACGGCAACGCGCAGGACCTGATGATGGGCGCGCCTACCGAGCTGGACGAGACCCGCCTGCGCGAACTGAACATCCAGCTGCGGAAGCCCGTCGCGCGGGAGAAGTAGGCCCGGTCTTTGTCCGCGGGCCGTCGTGGGCTGAGCGCGCAGTTCCCCGCGCCCCTGGGTACTTAGGGGCGCGGGGAACTGCGCGAGCAACCCCCACCGGCCCGCAGACAAAGAACCAGGCCCCACGTCGCCGCGCTAGTCGTCGTCCCGGGACGGTAAATCCGGGGAAGGCGGGCCGCACGGCCGGTTGGCGGACTGGCGGTTCGCTTCGCGAACCTTCGCCAGCAGCTCCTCGCGCCGCCGGGCGTCCTCCTCCGCCTGCTGCTGGTCCGTACTCCGTGTCACGGCGTGCACCCCCTCAAGCACGTACCGACTCATGTGCAGCGTGCGCGCGGCCGGGTGAAGCCGCAACCGTTTCGTACATGCGAAAGGCCCGGAATTCCGCTTCCGGGCCTTTCTTCACACTCTCATCGCGTACGGGCTACGCGGGCTTCTCCTCCAGGCGGGGGAACAGCACCGCGCCCTTCGTCACCGTCGCGCCGACCGGCAGCTGGCCCCAGCGGCCCGCGTCCTGCACGCGCTGGTCCGCCAGCGGGCCCAGGTCCGCGACCTCGGCGCCCAGCGAGTCCCACAGCTTCTGCGAGGTGTCCGGCATGACCGGGTTCAGCAGGACGGCGACCGCGCGCAGCGCCTCGGCGGCCGTGTAGAGGATGGTCGCGAGGCGCGCCTTGCCCTCCTCCGACTCGTCCTTGGCCACCTTCCACGGCTCCTGCTCCGTGATGTAGCCGTTGACCTGCTTCACGAAGTCGAAGACGGCGAGGATGCCGCCCTGGAAGTCCAGCTCGTCGCCGATCTTCCGGTCCGCCTCGGCCACGGCCTTCGCCATGCCGTCGGCGATCGCCTGCTCGGCCTCGCCCGCGGCGGTCGCCTCGGGCAGCGTGCCGCCGAAGTACTTGCCGACCATGGCCGCCACGCGCGAGGCGAGGTTGCCGTAGTCGTTGGCGAGCTCGGAGGTGTACCGGGCGGTGAAGTCCTCCCAGGAGAACGAGCCGTCCTGGCCGAAGGCGATGGCGCGCAGGAAGTACCAGCGGTAGGCGTCGACGCCGAAGTGCGAGGTGAGGTCCTGCGGCTTGATGCCCGTCAGGTTCGACTTCGACATCTTCTCGCCGCCGACCATCAGCCAGCCGTTGGCCGCGACCTTGCCGGGCACCGGCAGGCCGTTCGCCATCAGCATCGCGGGCCAGATCACCGCGTGGAAGCGGAGGATGTCCTTACCGATGAGGTGGACGTTGGCCGGGAAGGTCTCGTCGAACTTCGCCTGGTCCGAGCCGTAGCCGACGGCCGTGGCGTAGTTCAGGAGGGCGTCGATCCACACGTAGATGACGTGCTTGTCGTCCCACGGGACCGGGACGCCCCAGTCGAAGGTCGAGCGCGAGATCGACAGGTCCTGGAGGCCCTGCTTGACGAAGTTCACGACCTCGTTGCGGGCCGACTCGGGCTGGATGAAGCCGGGGTTGGCCTCGTAGAACTCGACCAGCTTCGGACCGTACTCGGAGAGCTTGAAGAAGTAGTTCTCCTCCTTGAGGATCTCCACCGGCTTCTTGTGGACGGGGCACAGCTTGGTGCCGTCCTCGGCCTCGATGAGATCGCCCGGGAGCTTGTACTCCTCGCAGCCCACGCAGTACGGGCCCTCGTAGCCGCCCTTGTAGATCTCGCCCTTGTCGTACAGGTCCTGGACGAACTCCTGCACACGGTCGGTGTGCCGCTTCTCCGTCGTACGGATGAAGTCGTCGTTCGCGATCTCCAGGTGCTCCCAGAGGGGCTTCCAGGCCTCCTCGACGAGCTTGTCGCACCACTCCTGCGGCGTGACGTTGTTCGCCTCCGCGGTGCGCATGATCTTCTGACCGTGCTCGTCCGTGCCGGTGAGGTACCACACCTTCTCGCCACGCTGACGGTGCCAGCGCGTGAGCACGTCGCCTGCGACGGTCGTGTAGGCGTGGCCCAGGTGAGGAGCGTCGTTGACGTAGTAAATGGGGGTCGAGACGTAAAACGCCTTCGCCCCCTGCTTCTCGGATCCAGTGGCCGCCATGGTCGAAATCCTAACGGGCCCCGGGAGATCCACTCACCCGCATAAACCGGCACCGGCGGGTGAGGGCGGCGGCCGACGGGGGCACGGCAACGGCCGGCCCCCACGGCCCGCACCCGAAAGAAGACCCCTACCTAGTCCCGCTGGGCGAACCCGGACAGCACGCCCTGGTAGAACGCGGCATCGGCCAGATCGCGCGGCGCGGGCCCCGCATGCAGGAACGCGGCGTTCGGCGCGTCCAGCTTCCGCAGGAAGTCGAACGCCTTGCTGTCGTCGTCCCCGAAGGCGACGAACTGCCAGAACACCGGCGCACCGGAGGCGTCGGCCAGCGCCTGGCGGGCCGCCACCTTGGCGTCCGGCGCGCCGTCGGTCTGGAAGACCACCAGCGCGGGACCCTCGTACTGGCTCTTCTCGTAGTGCTCCACGACCGCCTCGACGGCGACGTGATAGCTGGTGCGCCCCATACGCCCGAGCCCCGCGTGCGTCTCGTCGACGACGTTCTCGTACGAGGTGAGGGAGAGGTCGACGGTCCCGTCCAGCTCGGTGGAGAAGAAGACGGTGTGGACGGTGGCGTCCTCGTCGAGGTGCGCGGCGAGCGCGAGCGTCTGCTCGGCGAGGTGCTGGACGCTGCCGTCCTTGTAGAACGGCCGCATCGACCCGGACCGGTCGAGTACGAGGTAGACCCGGGCCCGCTGCCCGACGAGCCCCGCCTTGCGCAGCTGCACCCCGGCGGCCTTGTAGTGCTCGACGAGCCCGGGGGCACGGGACTTGACGCGCGGCAGCGAGAGCGCGGCCTTGGCTACCACGGCCTCGGTCTCCGGCTCGGCCACTACGGTCTCGGCCTCGGCCGAAACCTCGACGACTTCGACGACCTCGACGACCTCGACCTCGGGCTCCACGATCTCCGGCTCGGCCGGAACCTCGACGACGGCCTCCGCCACGACCTCGACCTCGGGCTCCACGACCTCGGCCACGGCCTCGGCCTTGACCACCTCGGCCACGACCTCCACCACGACCTCGGCATCGGGCACCGGCTCGGGCTCGGGCTCGGGCTTCGGGAGGGGCGCCGGCTCGGGCATCGGCTCGGGTTCCGGCTCCGACTCCGCGGCCCGGGGCTGCGGCAGCTCGGCAGCCGGGGCGGAGGCCGGGGCGTCCTCCTCCGGGCGGGACACCGGGGCGTCCTCGGACGGCCGGGACGGGGCCGGGACCGCCGGGCGCGACGGAGCGTCGAAAGCGGCCGCGACCAGCTCCTCCGCCGGGGACAGGTCACGCCGGGCCGGAGCCGGCACGACCGGGCTCTCGGCCGGGACAGAGGCCTCCTCGGCGGGCGCCGGAACCGTGACGGCGACCGGTGCCGACTCCTCCACCGAGGCGGAAACCGAGGCCGGGGCCGACTCCTCGACGGCGACGGAAGCCGGAGCCGACGCCGACTCCCCGGTCGACGACGCCTCCGGGGCCGCAGTCGTCACCTCGTCCGACGCCACCGCGTCACCGCGTCCGAACACTTTGCGCAGCAAGCTCCGAATGCCCATGGGCGAGGCCTTTCGCATAAGTTGGGTGCGATGCACGTCCACGCCGCGTGAGCGGGGGACACGAGCGCGGACACGTAAGGTTAGCGATCCGATCCGGTCATCCTCGGCAGGGGGCGGACGACGTCGTACCGGTCGCGCCGACCTCACGACGCCACCGCGCGATCTGCCGCCCCGGATCACCCGTGTACACCCACGGCACCCGCGTCACCGGCCGCCCGCAGGACCGAGGCCCGCGCCCGGGCCGTGCGCCCGTCGGGCCGGACCGTGCCCGGGTCCGCCGTCGAGACCTCCGTCGTAACGGGGCTCCAGCTCCATCAGCGCCGCCTGCCACGCCACTTGGCGGCCCCGTGCCCCCGACGCGCGCAGCAGCGGCCGGGCCAGCCACGCCCGGTAGGGCGCGGACTGCCGGGCCGCCTCCCAGTACGCCTCCTCCAGCGCCGAGTGCACCGTCCCGTACAGCGCCTCCCGCTCCGTGTCCGCCCCCTGCCGGGTGGCGAGCAGCAGCCGTACCCCCAGCGGGTCGCCGCGCAGCGGGCGCACCGCCATGTCGGAGCGCGGCCGCGAGGTCGGCTGGCAGGGGGTGACGACCTCGCCGGTGGCGACCAGGTTCGCGGCGGTGAGGTAATCGCCGTGCAGCACACGGGGGTTGAGCCCGGCGGCGGTCAGCATCCGGCGCAGCCCGTCCCATTCGCCGTCGACGCTCGGGTCGACCATCCACCGGTCCCCGGCGAGGTCGGCGAGCTCCACCACGTCCTGGCGGGCCGCCGGGTGGTCGACGGAGAGCGAGATGAACTGCGGCTCGCGCTCCAGGAGTACGCGCTGGTCGAGGCCGTCCGGGACGCGTAACGGGCACCCTTCCACCTCGTGCACGAAGGCCACGTCGAGCTCGCCGAGCGCGACCAGGCCGAGCAGGGCGTTGGCGGAGACGGCGACGTGGAGCTGGGTCTCGGTGCCGGGCAGGCGTTCGCGCAGCCGCCGCAGCCAGCCCGGAATGGCCCGGCTGGCGGTCGAGCCGAGCCGGAGCCGGGGCCGCCCGTCGACCCCGGCGGCGGCCGCCCGTACCTCGGTGACCAGCGCGTCCATCCCCGCGAGCAGCGGGCGGGCGCGGCTCAGGACGGTCTGGCCGAGCGGGGTCGGACGGCAGCCGGTGCGCTCGCGGAAGAAGAGCAGGCCGCCCAACGAGTGCTCGATGCGCCGCAGTTGCGTGGTCAGCGCGGGTTGGCTGGTTCCGAGCCGCCGGGCGGCCCGGTGCAGACTGCCGGTCTCCGCGATCGCGCAGAGGGTGCGGAGATGTCTCACATCGAGCTCCATGGCTCCGAGGGTAAAGGGATTGTCATGTCCCGCACTAGACGGCCGAATCCCCTCCGATAGCCCGGAGTTATCGCCGGTTGTCATCATCCCGGGGCGCGCTTCGGTCGCCGACACTCACCGTGGCCCCCGGCAACCCACCGGGGACCGCACCCACCGTGGCGCCCGGCAACCCACCGGGGTCCGCCATGAACGGACGACCAGGAGCCCCCCATGAGACACCAAAGGACCCTCGTCCTCTCCCTGTCCACCGCACTGGGTCTGGCGCTCGCCGGACTCGGGGCCATCCCCGCCAACGCCGCCACCGCGCCTTCTTCCTCTTCTTCCCCGGCATACGTCTCGCACGGCTCGGCGTACGCCGGTTCCGCCAAGGAGGCCGCCAACAACAAGGCGTTCTACAACGCCGTCATGAAGTCCGTGGCCAAGAAGCGGGCCGCCCACCCGCTCGCGGCCTCCGTCACCGTCTCCTACAGCACCGACAACGCGCCCAGCTTCCGCAGCGAGATAGCCCAGGCCGCGCAGATCTGGAACTCGTCCGTGCAGAACGTGCGGCTCCAGGAGTCCTCCGGCGGCGCCGACTTCTCGTACTACGAGGGCAGTGACCCGCAGGGCTCGTACGCGTCCACGGACGGGCACGGCAACGGGTACATCTTCCTCGACTACCAGCAGAACCAGGAGTACTACTCGGTCCGCGTCGTCGCTCACGAGACCGGGCATGTCCTCGGTCTGCCGGACCACTACTCCGGCCCGTGCAGCGAGCTGATGTCGGGTGGCGGGCCCGGGCCGTCGTGTACCAACCCGTACCCGGACGGCAACGAGCGGGCGCAGGTGAACCAGCTGTGGCAGTACGGCCTGGCTTCCGCGTTCAAGCCGGTGGCGTGATGCCGTAGCTGTGCGGTCTCGGTGTGCCGTTTGACCGTGCCCGTGCCGCCGGGGGTGGTGTGTCGTACCCCTCTGGCAGCATGAACGGTATGCCGAGTGTCTCTCCCCGCCGTCCCTGCCCGTCGTGCGGCCGTGCCGTGGCTGTCGTGGCGGGCAAGTACGTACGCCATGATCCGCGTACGCGTACGTATGTGGTGGGCGGCGGGGAGCTGACGCTCTGTCCGGGCTCGAAGCGGCGGGCGCCGGAGGGCGCGGGCCAACGAACGTTGGACGGCTACGAAGTCGCCCCGTTCCCGGGCCAGTTGCCCCTGTTCTGACCTTTCCCCACCCCACCCCTTCCCGAAAGCCTCCGGCGGATGTCGTTCGGGTGCGGGCCGGTGGGGGCTGACCGCGCAGTTCCCCGCGCCCCTAAATACCTAGGGGCGCGGGGAACTGCGCGAGCAACCCAGCACGGTCCGCAGCCGACCAGATCCCTCGGAGAGTTTCGGGAAGGGGTGGGGTGGGGGGCCAAAGGACGCGGCCACGTACGGTCCGCAGGCGAATCACCGCGCTGGGGACGCGATCGCCCGCGCCGCCCGGATCTCATGGCGCAGCGGAGCCAGGACACCGGTCTCGTCGCCCGTCAGGGCCGCCTGGACCTCCACCAGGGTGTCCGAGGTGCGCAGGCCCTCGGCCAGTTCTCGCAGCTCGCGCGACGCATCGGAAACCTCCGACGGGGTCGGCGGGGACGCCCCATGGTTCACACGTACCCGCGCAGCCGTCGTCGCATCGACAATCCGTTCCGCCGCAACCACCAGCGGCCACCACGCAGCCGCCCGCGCCCCCACCGGCGGCGGCTCGGTCAGCGCGCGCTGGAACTCGGACCGCACCACCGACAGGTCGCGGTAGATGCGGCGGCGTCGACGGACCCGCTCGGCGTCGTCACCCGCCGCCTGAGTGAACGCGTACTCCACATACGCCGCAGCGTCGGCCACCGCATCGGCCAGCCGGTCGCCGATCCGCGTGTGCCAGCTCTCCGGCCACAGCAGATACCCCGCGACCAGCGAGATCCCGCAGCCGATCAGGCTGTCCCACAGGCGCGGCAGGACCAGGTGGAACCCCTGGTGGTTGAGGAGGTCGGAGAGCAGCAGGATCACCGGGGTGATCGCGGCCGTCTGGAACGCGTACCCCTTCGCCGAGAACGCCGGGATCAGCGCCGCGAGCACCACCATCACCGGCACGTCCCACCACCCGCGCGGCACCTCCGAGAGCACCGCCGCCGCCGTGACCAGCCCGACCGCCGTGCCAAGGGCGCGCAGCACGGCCCGCGAGAACACCGACCCGAAGTCGGGCTTGAGGACGAACGTGACGGTCAGCGCCACCCAGTACGAGCGCGGCACCGGGACGAGCGACACCAGCGACTGCGCCAGCCCGATGCAGAGCGCGAGCCGCAGACCGTAGCGCCAGGACGACTCGGAGAACAGCACGGTGCGCGCACCACGCCGCACCCGGATGCGCAGCGCCGCCGGTCGGCCGAGCCGGTCGTCGACGTTGTACGGGTCGGGGTCCGGCTTGTGCACGACGACGGCCGCGTGCCGAAGCGCCGCGTCCACGGCCCGCTCGGACGGCTTGCCCGGCTCGGGCAGCGCGAGATCGGGGACCGGACCGGTCCGTCCCTCCTCCACCGCTGTCGCCAACTCCCGTACGGCAAAAGGGATTTCGGGCGGCAGCGCGCGCCCCCGCAGATGCGCGGCCGGAGCCGCTTCCACCAGCGGGATCACCACGTTCAGCTGCGCGAGCAGCCGCACCAATGGGCTGCGCCGGCCGTGGTCGCGGGTGCGGCGGGCGAGCACCAGGTCGTACGCGGTGTTGAGCGACTGCGTGACCGCCTGCCGTTTGGTGTCGTACGCCGTGGTGCCCGCCGCTTCGAGCAGATCGGCGGCCGCCCGGTACGTCGAGGCGACGGCGGCGCGTTCCGGGACCCGGTTGCGCCACGGCCAGCCGAGCAGGCTCAGCAGCAGCACGAAGAGTCCGCCGAGGGAGAGCAGCAACGGCGCCTTCCACCACGGCGACGGCATCGGAAGCCCGGCCCCGACCACCGCGTTCAGCAGAAGCAGCAGCCCCGATACGGAGGCCACCGCGCCGATCGACGAGATCATCCCGGAGACGAGCGCGACCAGGGTCAGCGCGCCGACCGCGAGCCAGCCGTCGCCGTACACGAGCGTGCCCAGCGTGACGCCGATCGCGCCGAACAGCTGCGGCACCGCGATGTTGAAGACCCGCATCCGGTACGCGTCGGCCGTGTCGCCGATGACCCCGGACAGCGCGCCCATCGACACCAGCGCACCGTACGCGGTCTGGTCGGTGGCGAAGCCGACGGCGAGCGGGGCGGCCAGGGCGATGCCGGCGCGCCCGACGGCGGGCCAGGGAATCGGGGTGTTCTGTGGTCGCAACCCGCTGACCAGCCACTGCGGCGGCGCGAGCCGCACCCGTCCCCGGCCGTCCCGGCCCTCGTCCACGTCGAGCTGATCACCCATGGCATCAGTATGCGATCACTGCGGTCGGGTCCTTTTGGGCGGGTCTTGGGCACAATGGATCTTTGTGCGTGGATCGTGAATCGCTGAGCCGTGAAATCTTTTCCACAGGGTGTGGAAAAGATTTCGGGAAACCTGCCGATTCCTACGGGACGAACAGCGTCTTGCCGCGCGCCCCGCCCGACCGGTTCCGCGCCAGTGCCTCCGGTGCCTTCTCCAACGGGTATTCCGCTTCCACGGGCACGTGCACCTCGCCCGCGAGCGCGGCCGCCGCCAGCGCGTCGAGCAGCGCGCCCGACGCCGTGAGCTGGAAGTTGACGCCCTGTCCGGGGGCCGCCGCGCCCCGGGTGCTCAGCGCGGTCCCGCCCGAGCGCAGCAGACCCGCGTACGCGCCGAACGACTCCGCGTCCACCGACACCAGGTCGACCACCGCGTCCACCCCGCCCGTGCACGCCTCCCGTACCGACTGCTCGGTGGTGTCGACGCTCACCGCCGCGCCCAGCGCCCGCATCCGCTCCCGCTCGTCGCCCCGCACCGCCGCCACCACCCGGATGTCGCGCGCGGCGGCCAGTTGGGTCAGCGCGCTGCCGACCCCGCCCGCCGCGCCCACGACCAGCATGGTCGCGCCCGGGTCCAGGGGCGTGGTGGTGCGCAGGATCTCCAGGGCGGTCATCCCGGCCGTGGGCAGGGCGGCGGCCGCCCGCAGCGCGAGCCCGTCGGGGACCCCGGCGATGGTGGTGTCGTGCGGCATGGTTACGTACTCCGCGTACGTCCCCGTGCCCACCGGCGGGCGGCCCGCCTGGCCGTACACCGCGTCGCCGACCACGAACCGGTTCTCGCCCGGCCCGACCACGTCCACCCGTCCGGCGAAGTCCAGGCCGAGGACCAGCGGGAAGACATGCGGGACCCGGCCGTCCAGGAGCCCGTCGGCGACCTGCCAGTCGAAGGGGTTCAGGGCGGCATAGTCGATCTTGACGAGCACTTCGCCGGGGCCGGGCTCGGGCTTGGGCAGCTGGACGAGCTCCGGCTCGGCCCGGAAGGTCTGCACCGCGACAGCGCGCATACGCGTACGCCTCCTGCTCCGCCCCCGGGGACGCTCCGATCCTCGCCCACCCCGGCGCCCGGCGCACCCCGGAGCATCACCCTCCGTACAGCGACAGGTCCACCAGCAGTGCCCGGTGATCCGTGCCGCGCACGGTCAGGAAGCGGGACGCGGTGGCCTTGAAGTCCCGCCCGCTGACCAGCACATGGTCGATCTGGGTGCGGAAGGGCGTGGTGCGGTCGGCGGGCCAGGAGTACGTACGGGAGTGGCCGGTGAGGCGGGCGCTGTCGTGCAGGGCGCCCGCGTCCAGGACCGAGCGGAACAGGGCGTGGTCCTGAGTGGCGTTGAAGTCCCCGGCGAGGATCACCGCCTGCCCCTTCGAGGCCGCCGCGAAGTCCCGCACCCGCCCCAGCTCCCGCCGCCACTTCGCCTCCTCGCCCGGCAGCGGCGGCATGGGGTGCGCGAGCTGGAGCCGTACGTCCTTGCCCCCGATCACCGCCACCGCGCCCGGCATCGCCATCTCGGAGGGGATCACGGGCGCGTCCCGCAGCGGGAAGCGGCTGAGGATCGCGGACCCGGCCGAGCCGTCCTCGCGTACGACATCGCGGTACGGGTAGTCGGCCTTCGGCACCCGCTGCTCAAGCGCGTCCGCGCAGACGAAGGCGCACTCCTCGACGAAGACGATGTCCGGCTTCTCGCGCCGCACGGTGGCGATCAAGTCGTCGGTGGCCCAGCCGAATTCGGTGTTGGAGGTCAGTATGCGCAGTTGGGCGAGGACCTGGCCCTGGGGGCGGGTGGTCTCGGCTCCGTACGGCTGGGTGAACCAGCCGGTGACCGCGAGCGCGACCACAGCCCACGCCATCCCGGTCCGCCACCGCCCGAACGCGGCGAGCAGCAGCGCGACCGCGCCCGGCACGAGCAGCCACGGCAGAAAGGCGAGCAGCTGCGGCACCGGCGTGACCCCGTCGGACCCGGCGATCCGGCACCCCACCACGGCGCTGACCAGCGCGAGCAGCAGCGCGGCGAGGACGGCGGCGGCCCGCCGCCAGGGGTGCCCGCGCCCGGGCTCCTGAACCGGAGCGTCCGTCGAGGGTGAGGTCGGCGCGGTGCCCACGGTGTCCAAGTCGATGCCCTCCCGGTCGGCGGGTGCGCGTCAGACCTGAAGTATCCGCCGGGGAGGCCGGATTGGCGTAGCCCCGGCCATGGTCAGGACCTGCCGACGCGGCCGCCGAACCAGGCCGTCAGCGCGAGGGCGAGGCCCGTCGCGACCGCGCACCACGCGGTGGTGGACAGGACGCCGGTGAGCGCGTCGTAGACGTCGGCGGCGACGTCCGGGTCCCCGTACGCGGGCAGGTCGGCGATGGTCAGGACGCGGCCGAGGGCGACCAGACCGCGCAGGCCGAGGCCGCCTGCGGCGAGGCCGAGTCCGGCGGCGGTGAAGGAGAGTCGCACGGGTCCAGCGAACCCCGGGTTGCCGGTCGGGGCGCGCGGGTGTGGGCTGTATGGGGGAAGAGTGGAGTGGAAGGAGTGCCGCCATGTCCGCACACGCCGCCATGCCGGCGGGACCGGCCCGGACGCGCCCGGCGTCCCGCACCCGCCTGCCCTCGGCCCTGATCGCCACGCCCGTGGTCATCGGGATCTTCTACGGCTTCTGGGCCGCCTCCATCAACCGCCGGGGCGGCGATGTGACCGCCGCGAACATCGGGCTCGGCCTCGTCTCCGGCATCGTGATCGCCGCCCTGGGCCTCGGCCTGCTGATGATCCAGGGCCGCCTGATGCGCGAGGTACGCGGCGCGGCGTTCGGCGCCCTGTTCGGCGCGGGCACGGGCTTCCTGTACGCCCAGTCCGGCGAGAGCGTCTTCGGCGCGTCGATGATGGGCGCGCTGCTCGGCGGCGCGATGTTCGCGGCGGCGTTCTACGTGTTCTACACACGGGAGGACTAGCCCCGGCAAAACGGGGGAGGACCGGCCCCGTACGTAGGCGGGGCCGGTCCTCGGCTAGCTCGTGATCAGACTCAGGCATGTGCGGCCATAGGATCCGGACCCATGGACGCGATCGACAGCCCCGAGTGGTCGGACAATCCCCGCCTGAACGACTGGTTGGACCGGCAGCGGGACGCGTTCCCGGCGTGGTGCGAGGTGCTCGAACAGGCGCCGCGCACCTGGGACTTCAATCCGGCTTCCCTCGACGCTCTCGAAGACCTGGTGCGCGGCCGATTCGCTTCGTACGAGGCGGCGGACGAGGCGGCCGATACCCCGTTCCTGCAGGTGGCGGCCTGGTACCTGGGTGAGGTGCAGGTGCGCGGCTTCGGTGCGGTGTGGAAGTGCGCGCCCGACCCCGAACCCGGCCGCCCCACCAGGCCCCAGCCGCTGGTCACGCTCCCCAAGGACCGCCTGACGGAGGAGGAGTTGGCGGAACTGCGGGAGCGGGAGGACCTGTACGAGTCGGACTGGCCGCTGTGCGACCCGCTGGACGAGCTCCTGGCGCTGTTCCTGCGGGACCCGGACAACCACTTGCGGGACGTACTGAGGGCGTACGAAAACGGAGCAACGTTCTAGAACATATTTCTAGACCAATGAGGGTGGTCGACTGCGTTAGGCTGACCGCCATGGCGGAGGGCAGCGCGCAGCACCGCAGTACCAAGTACGTTCCCGCACCCACGACTTCGGGGCATGGTGGCTAGACAACCACGCGGTGAAGCCACCGTCGACCGGCTGCTCACCACCGCGCTGAGCGTGTACGCGGAGTCCGGCCAGCAGGGTTTCACCGTGAACGCGGTGACCACGGCCAGTGGGGTCAGCCTCGGCAGCCTCTACCACCACTTCGGCAGCTTCGACGGTCTCGCCGCCGCGCTCTACACGCGCTGCATGGAGCAGCTGTTCGCGGAGATGACGACGGCGCTGTCCCGCGCGCGTACGGCCCGTACGGGGGTACGCGCAATCGTGACGACATACCTCCGCTTCACGGAGGAGCACCCCGACGCGGCCCTGTTCCTCCACGCCTCCGCGTACTCCGGCTACCTCGCCACCCACACCGACCAGATCCGCGCGGCGAAGGAGAACGCGCTGCGGGGCCTGGTGGAGTGGATGCGCCCAAGAATCGAGGCGGGCGAGATAGCCCCGCTCCCGGCCCCCCTGATCGACGTCCTGATCCTGGGCCCGGTAGCGGAGACAGCCCGCCGCTGGCTGGCCCCGACGTACACGGGCATAGACCTGGCAGAGGCGGCAAAGATCCTCCCAGACAGAATCTGGCGCTCGCTCCAGCCGGAAAGTCCTTGATCCTCTTCGGTTGCGCTGCGGTGTGGTGCCTTCAGGGGCGCGGGGCTGTGTCATTTTGCGGCTCCGCCGCGTGGGCGCGACCAGCCCAGCACGGTCCGCACCCACCCGACGGCCGGTCCTTTGGCTTTTAGGGGCGCGGGGAACTGCGCGAGCAACCCAGCACGGTCCGCACACGAAAGATCGGCACCCCACGCGGAGCGACCCGTACCCTGGAGCGGACGCACCCCGAAGGAGGGCCACCGTGGCCGAGGACGAAGAGAAGAGCAAGGAGCGCGGCATCGCACTGCGCGCCGGCTTCTACATCTTCGGCACCCACCTCTTCGCAGGCTTCGTCTGGCTCCTCTTCTACGTGGGCCAGCACGCCCACAAGTAGCCACAAACCCTCCCCGCACCTCCGGTGCCTATGGCACACTCACACACATGACCGACATGCGGTGCAGCAATCTCTGCTGGTGGCGCTCCTCCTAGGAGCGGCCACGTCACACGCATGACCAGGGCCGTTCGACACGGACGGCCCTTTCGCATGCCCGGCATGCACCCCGCCCCCTCTGGGCGACCGTGGCCGTCCCCGACGCCGCCACCGCACCCCAGAGAGGACCCCAGAAAATGCCGAGCCAGCGACTCCTCACCGGCGACCGCCCCACCGGCCCCTTCCACCTCGGCCACTACTTCGGCACGCTCCAGAACCGCGTACGCATCCAGAACGAGGGCGCCGAGGTCCTGCTCGTGATCGCCGACTACCAGGTGATCACCGACAGAGACCTGGCCGAGAACCTGGTGACCCACACAGAGGGCCTGGTCCTGGACTATCTGGCGGCGGGGATCGATCCAACCCGCGCAACGATCTTCAACCACAGCGCGGTCCCCGCCCTCAACCAACTCCTCCTCCCCTTCCTCAGCCTCGTCTCCGTCGCCGAGCTGAACCGCAACCCCACCGTCAAGGACGAGATCGCGCACTCGCGCCAATCCGCCGTCAGCGGGCTGATGTTCACGTATCCGGTCCACCAGGCCGCCGACATCCTGTTCTGCAAACCCGACGTCGTCCCGGTCGGCCAGGACCAGCTCCCGCACCTGGAGATCACGCGCACGATCGCGCGCCGCTTCAATGACCGTTACGGGTACGTCTTCCCCGAGCCCGAGGCCCTGCTCTCGTCCACGCCCCTCCTGCTCGGCACGGACGGCGGCAAGATGAGCAAGTCCCGGGGCAATTCGATCCCCCTGGGCGCGACCCCTGACGAGACCGCCGCCGTCGTACGCCGAGCCGTCACCGACGCCGACCGCCGCATCACCTACGACCCCGCCACCCGCCCCGGCGTCTCCGCCCTGCTCGACATCGCCGCGCTCTGCCAGGACCGCGACCCGCACGAGCTCGCCGCCGAGATCGGCGACGGCGGCGCGGCCGAGCTGAAGCGCACGGTCACGGACGCGGTGAACACCTTCCTCGCCCCGCTCCGCGCCCGCCGCACCGAGCTCGCGCAGGACCTCACGTACGTACGAGAGGTCCTGCGCGAGGGCAACAAGCGCGCCAACGCGATCGCGGAAACCACGCTGGACGAGGTGCGGGCGGCGATGGGCGGCTTCCGGTAACCGACGACCCGGAACTTTCTCGTACGAGGTCGCAACCCTGGCCGGGGCCGGACGTCTGGTGGTGTGAAGGCGCCCTTCAGATCACCGTCACTTCCTCACTTCACACAGGAGAGTCCCATGTCCACGCACGCCAAGCGGAACCTCCGTCCCAGCCCCCGAGTCCTGGGCGCCGTCACCGGCCTCGCGGTACTCCTCGGCGGCGGCTTCGCCGCGCAGGCGGCCGTCGCCGACTCGGGCGGCGGCAAGCCGTCCGTGACGACCCCCGGCACGTCGGCCCCCGCCAAGACGGCCAAGACCGCCACCCCGAAGGTCGCGGACGAGGGCAAGGCCCAGTCCGACAACGCCCCCAAGGTGATCAAGCCGGGCAACGGCACTACGAAGTAGCAGCGGCAGCCTGCTTTTAGGGGCGCGGGGAACTGCGCGACCAGCCGAGCACGGTCCGCAGAAGAACGAATAGAGGCCAATGCAGTACGCGATTCCCGCCGCGCACCCCTGGTGGTCCAGGCTGCTCGCCCGCATGTCCCGGACCGGGGTCACAAGAACCCTGGTCCGGGGCCCGTGGGCGTCCGCAACGTCCCACGACGACAGGCCACCCACGCTCACCGAGCTGTACGTGGCGCGGCGGCTCGACATGGTGCGCCTCGCACTGTTCCTCGTCGACGACCTCCCCACCGCCGAGGACGTGGTCCAGGACGCGTTCGCCGCGATGTGCCGCAGATATGGCACGTCCCTGGACGGCCTGAAGGACCCGGGGTCCTACCTCCACACCGCCGTGGTCAACGCGTCCCGCTCCGTACTGCGCCGCCGCCGCACGGCTCGCGCGTACATCCCGCCCCACGAGAACCCCGGTCCACCGGTGGACGAGGGCCTGCTGCTCGCGGAGGAGCATCGCCAAGTGCTCGACGCGCTGGGCGAACTGACGAATCGTCAACGAGAGGTTCTGGTCCTCCGCTACTGGTCCGAGCTGACCGAGGCGCAGATCGCGCAGACGCTCGGGCTCGCGCGCGGCACGGTGAAGTCCACGGCGAGCCGCGCGCTGGACATCCTGGAGAGGAAGCTGGGGACGCCCCGATGAAGCCGAACGCCGAGGACCGCATTCGGGCCGCCCTGTCCGCCCGAGCCGAACTGGTCACCCACCACGACCTGAGCCGTAACGCCCCACCGCAGGGCCGCAGTTGGGGAGTCCGGAGGGTACGCCGGGTCACGTACGCGGTGCTCGGCGCCGCCGCTGCTGTGACGGCCGTGTACCTCTTGGCGCTCCCCGCCACCTCGCCGCCCCCGACCCTGCCCGCCCACACGCCGCGTATCACCGAACCCGCGCCGTCCCCGCCCGAACAGTCCCCCCGGGTCATCGACACCCCGTAGAAGCTGCGGACCCGCGCCCCTAGGAGGGCCCGAAGGGCCCATTTGAGGGGCGCGGGGAACTGCGCGAGCAACCACCTACTGGCCGCAGACGAGCGCTACGAGCAGGAGCCCGTGCCCAGCGCGTTGAGGTGGCAGGTGAACGTGAACGTGTGCGTCACCGTCTCCGCGCCGCCGTCGGCCTGAAGGACGGACGCCACCACCGTGGGATGGTCACCGGAGTTGACGAAGCCGATGTCCACGGTCAGCGGGATGTCGAGCGTCTCGGTGCCGCCGTTGCCGGGTTCTACGACGACTCCCTCGCCGACATCCACCCCGCCGTCGAACACCGCGGCGTTCACGGTTTCGAGGGCCCCGAGGTCCGTGTGGAGGAGAGCGTCGTGGACGTTGAACGGGCGGTGTGCGAGGACGTCGATGCGGTCGATGCGGATGTTCAGGCCGTCCACCGCGCCGGCGGGCGGGGCGGAGGCGGTCACTGCCGCAACGGTCAGCAGCAGGGCGGCGAGTGCGGAGAGACGTGATCTTGCGTTGCGCATGGCTGTTCCTTTCGCGACCGCGGGGCCGCAAGTGCGGGTGCTGTGCGCGGACCCCGCAGTGCTCGGAGTGTCCTGCGGGACGCGCACGGTGACCAGCCCGGTGAACAGGGCGTGCGGAAGCACGGATAGGGCGTACGTAACCTCGTGCGCCGTCCCACGCCACGGCGTGAACGCTGGGCTCACGCCTGGCCGCGGACCCGGTCAGGATCCCTTGGCATCCTCAGCCACGCGGCGATCGTTCAACTCACCGAGGGAACCGACGTACTTGAGCATCAGGCGGGCGAACTCCAGGCGGTCGCGCTCGGCCCAGTCGGCGGTGATGTACTCGAACGCCGCGCGCTGGTGGCGCCGAAAGCGCGCCATGAGGTCGGCGCCTTCGGGGCTGAGCAGGAGGACGGTGCGGCGGCCGTCCTGCTGGGAGGCGGCCCGGATCAGGTAGCCCGCCTTGATGTTGTCGGTGACCATCCGGCTGGCGACCGAGGGGTCGACGGCGAGGAGTTCGGCCACCGCTCCGACGGTGATCTCCTTGTCGGAGTCCCGGGTGTGCTCCAGGACGATGTTCAGGACCAGGGTGCGGCCCAGGTCCTTGGCCGAGATGGGGTTCTCGACCTCCAGCAGCGAGGTGCGGCGCAGCTTGGAGAACGCGGGACCCACGGCGTCCAGCAGCTCCTCGGCCGTCTGCGGCTCGTTCGTCGTCATGCACCCATCGTAATGTCCATGAGCTTCAGAAGGCATGTGTTGACATGAAATTACGTGCATGCAAGCATGCATATGCCGACAAGCATGCTTCACGAACCTGTTTCGTAAACCTGCCTCGCAGACCTGCTTCGTAGACCTGCTTCGCGAACCTCTGGAGTTCCCATGACCACCCTCATCACCGGCGCCCGCGGCAAGGTCGGCCAGGCCGTCATCAACCGTCTGCACGCCGCCGGCCTGCCCGTTCGCGCCGCCAGCGCCAAGCCCGCCGAGCTGGTCGTCCCGACCGGTGTCGAGGTCGCCGAAGTCGACCTCAGCCGCCCCGAGACCTTCCCGGCCGCGCTCGACGGCGTACGCCAGGTCTTCCTCTATCCCCAGCCCGACGGCATCGACGCCTTCGTCGAGACCGCACGGGCCGCCGGCGTCGAGCACGTCGTCCTGCTGTCGTCCTCCTCGGTCCTGGCCCCCGACGCCGAGACCGACCCGCTGGCCTCGCACAGCCTCCTCGTCGAGCGCGCCCTGACCGCGTCCGGCCTGCCCTGCACCTTCCTGCGCCCGGACGCCTTCGCCAGCAACGCCCTCGGCTGGTCCTACTTCATCGGGCACGACCTGCCGATCCAACTCGCCTACCCCGAGGCGCACATCGCGACCATCCACCCCGAGGACATCGCCGACATCGCCGTCGAAGCCCTGACCGGCACCGCCCTCCGCGGGCGCGCGCTCACTCTCACCGGCTGCCAGTCCCTCACCTTCCGCGAGCAGATCGGCGTCCTGTCCGAGGTCCTCGACCGCGACATCCGCGTCGAGACGATCACCCACGAGCAGGCCGAGCAGCAGATGGGCCGTTTCATGCCCGCCCCGACGGTCGGCTCCCTGCTCGCCCTCTGGGCCGCCGCGTCCGCAGGTCCGGCCCCCATCGCCGACACCACCCGAACCCTGCTCGGCACGCCCGCGCGCACCTTCCGGCAGTGGGCGACGGAGAACGCCGCCGCGTTCACCGCGCGCTGACCGCCGCCGCTCCCACGCCCTGCTCGGCCCGGCCGACTGGAGCTCACCGCGAACGGCCGCCGACGCCTCGTCGACGTCGAGGACCGGATCAGCGCGTTCCGAGAGCTGTCCATGACCGGCATCACCACGGAGGAGTACCGCACGGCCGTCAGCGTCCTGGAACGCATGACTGACAACCTCGAAACCCGCTGATCACGGTCGTCGGGCGGCGACCGCTAAGTCGACGGCTAAGACACCGTCTTCACTTCGCTGTACAGGGCGTCGCCCATCGGAGACCCCTCTCCGGTGACGTGATCGCGGATCGACGCGAGGTACTGCTCGCGGCTGATGCGCCCGTCCCCGTCGGTGTCCAGCGCGTCGAACGCGGCGTGAGCATGGTCGGCGGGATTGCCCAGGGCCTCGCGCAGCACGGTGAACTCCGACCGGGTCAGGGCGCCGTCCGCATCGGCGTCGGCGAGGTCGAAGAGCGCGCCGAGCGTGGGCGCGCAGACGCTGGCGAACGCCTCGTCCCCTGCCCACGCCGCGTACTCGTCGAAGGTCACCCCTCCGTCGCCGTTCGCGTCCATCGATGCCCAGGCCTGCTCGCCCGCCACGCGTGCGGCGATGACCAGGGGGTCGTCCTCTTTGCGTCCCGTCGCCGCCACCACGTGTTTGGTACGCGCGAGGTACTCGTGTCGCGAAACGATGCCGTCTCCGTCCGCGTCCAGCATGGCGAAAACGCGTCGCTTCGCGAGGGTGTCGTCCACTGAAGTTCCTTTCATCAGGTTGGTACCGGCTCGGGCAGTGCGTTACGGAAACCGGGATCGCAGTGGTGCCGTTACGGGGTGAGCGTCACGGTGACCGGCCCGCCCGCCGATGTCAGCCCTTGGGGCGTCAGGCACGCGGTCAGATCGGTGCTGAGCAGGGTCTTGGTCTGCACGACCGTGGCACCGGTGAACTCCCCGGATTCCACCGTGCCCGTCAGCACGAGCACGGTGATGCCATTGGGCTTGACCTCGATCGCCCCGGTGTTCCTGACCGCGCTGGACCGCCCGTCGCTCCAGTAGTAGGTCGTCCGGCTGGAGACGGTGCCGGTGAGGCAACTCGCGGTCCCACTGCCCTGGGTGGTGAACGACGCACCGGTGATGCCGTGCCCGGTCAGATCCACACACCCCGACACGCTGCCCTGCCCGGTGAACGACGTGGGCCGGGGCGTAAAGGTGAGGCCCGGCTGGTAGTGACCGGTCTGGCTGCCGACGAGGCAGGTGAGGTCCGCCAGGCCGACCACCGGGACGGTGTGCGCCTGGGCGGAAGGCGCGACGAGAACCGAGCCGAGAACGAGGCCGAGGCCGAAGATCACGCGTCGTGTACGACGGAGCATGCGTCCACTCACTTCCATAGGTCGAGAAACAAGCCGTCGGCCACGCGCACCGCACGCCCCGACCGGCAGGACATGGCTTACCGTCACCACCGCCCCTTCAGGCCGCCCGCGCCCAAGTGCACCCGTCCGAGTGGACGTCTTCCGGCCACGCGCCCTTCAGGGGCGCGGGGCTGTGACATTTGCGGCTCCGCCGCGTGGGCGCGACAAGCCCCCACCGGCCCGCAGTTGAAGAACCCGACGCCCGCAGGGCTTTCGGGAAGGGGCGGGGTGGGGGCAAAGGGGCGCGGGGCTGTGTCGATTTGCGGCTCCGCCGCGTGGGCGCGAGCAACCCAGCACGGTCCGCAGCCTCACCCCGGCGGTCGCACATCACACTCGAACCACACCGTCTTCCCGCCCCACAGATGCGGCAGCACCCCCCACCGATCCACCACCGACGCCACGAGAAGCAACCCCCGCCCCGACTCCGGGAGTTCGGCCACTTCGTCGAACAGAGCCGTGGGCCGCCGAGGCGGAGTCGGCAGCTTCGGACAGTCGTCCGTGATCTCGACACGAATGCCGCGATCACGCGCGAGCAGCAGCACCTGACAGTGGCTGCCCGGCACATGGCGTACGACATTGGCCACCAGCTCGGTCAGCGCGAGCTCCGCGGCGTCGGCCAGCACGGTCATGGACCAACTGGTCAGGTACTGGCGGAGAATCCGGCGCAGATGCCGGGCCGAGTGGTCGCCGACGGTGAGGTTCATTCCGTAGCGCCTCCCAACTGCCGCCTCGAAGGGGTGAGTTGCGTGATTCACGTCACCAGAGTGAGTTGATCTGGTTACGCTCGGCTACGGGCTGAAAATCCAGCTCACTTCGTGCGGTTGGGGGTGACCCTTAGTCATGGTCAACATCCGAGACCTCGATCCCAGCGCCTCGCCGCTGGACTACTACGGTTCCGAATTGCGTCGCAAACGCGAGGGAGCCGGTATGACCCAGGAACAGCTGGGCAAATGCATCTTCTGCGCGGCGTCGCTGATCGGCCAGATCGAGACCGGCCGCAAGATCCCCACGAGGGAACTCTCCGACCGCCTCGACGCCGCGCTCCTCACCGAGGGCTTCTTCGGCCGCTTGGTGGGGCTGGTCCTGCGGAGTGTGCTGCCGTCGTGGTTCCAGCAGTACGCGGAGATGGAGGCGCGGGCGACGTTCATCAACACGTTCCAGACCGAAGTGGTTTACGGGCTGCTTCAGACCGAGGACTATGCCCGTGCCGTACTCGGTGTCCGGCCCGACAGCGACATCGACGGGCTCGTCGAGGCTCGCATGGAACGTCAGCGGATCCTGGATCGTGACACCCCGCCGCTGATCTGGACGGTCCTGACCGAGGCGGTGCTGCATCAGGAGATCGGCGGCCGCGACGTCATGCGCGCCCAGCTTCAGCACCTGCTGCACGCGAACAAGCAGCGGGAATGGGTGAAGCTTCAGGTCCTGCCATTCACGGTCGGCGCTCACGCGGGGCTGCCCGGCTCGTTCAACCTCCTGCGGTTCGAGGACGACCCGGACGTCGTCTACACCGAGGACTTCGTGCAGGGCCATATGACGGCCAATCCGCAAGCTATCAGGGAGGGTTCACTCAGTTACGATCACTTGCAGGCCACCGCTCTCTCTGTAGAGGACTCGGCGGCATTGATCACGCGAGTGATGGAGGAACGCTATGGGGACCATTCAGGACTTGACCGGCGCCCTTTGGCGTAAGTCGTCCTACAGCAGCAGCACCGGCGGGGACTGCGTCGAGTGCGCGCCCCTCGGCGCTGCCACCTGGCAGAAGTCGTCGTACAGCAGCGACACCGGCGGCGAGTGCGTCGAAATCGCCACCCAGCCCCACCGCATCGCAGTCCGTGACTCCAAGAACCCCGACGGCGGGGCGTTCACGATCAGCCCCGCCGCCTTCACCGCGTTCGTACGTACGCTCTGAACCTGGGGACCGTCAGAGCCGCCTCCGCACTCGCACAGGCGACCCTGGCGGCGGGCTGGGTCCTGCCGGACACTGTGGCGTGCGTCGCGCTCGGACCGCCCGCCGAGCGCGACGGCCCCCATCGTCGGCTGCCGCCGTCGGTACTTCACGCCACCTCACGTAACCCTGTGTCGCTCCACGTCACCCCATCCGTCACTCGCGTGGCGGAACGCCTCACCTCCACTTAGCGTCGGAAAAGGGACTTTCCCCGCTACGGAGGTGTCGTACGCCATGGGCCGTCACACGGAGGACGCCGTCGAGGAGGCCAGGGCGGCACGGATAGCGGCCGCTTCGGCGCCGGAGGCGAGCGCCGAAGCGGTCATCGGTGACGTGAGTCCGGACGGGCGGCCGTCGCGGGGCGCGGGCGCGGCCGTGGCCGCCGCGCCCCCGTCGTCCCACCTGGGCGCCGCCCACGAACACCGTTGGCTG
Organism: Streptomyces sp. CBMA152; assembly: GCF_014596475.1. Taxonomy (GTDB): domain Bacteria; phylum Actinomycetota; class Actinomycetes; order Streptomycetales; family Streptomycetaceae; genus Streptomyces. The sequence goes on from NZ_MECJ01000029.1 coordinate 238,165, forward strand.
GTCCTGGCGGTCATCGGCCTCGCGCAGCTGATGGTGGTGCTGGACGCCACCATCGTGAACATCGCGCTGCCCTCCGCGCAGCGCGATCTCGGCTTCAGCGACGGCAACCGCCAGTGGATCGTGACGGCGTACGCCCTGGCCTTCGGTTCATTGCTGCTGCTCGGCGGCCGTATCGCGGACCTGGTGGGCCGCAAGGCGGTGTTCCTGACCGGCCTGATCGGCTTCGCGGTGGCGTCGGCGATCGGTGGCGCGGCACCGAGCTTCACGGTATTGGTGATCGCCCGCGCCCTGCAGGGCATGTTCGGCGCGCTGCTGGCACCGGCGGCGCTCTCCCTGCTCACGACGACGTTCACGGACCCGAAGGAACGGGCGAAGGCGTTCGGCATCTACGGCGCGATCGCGGGCACCGGTGGCGCGGTGGGCCTGCTGCTCGGCGGTCTGCTCACCGAGTACCTGAACTGGCGCTGGTGCCTGTACGTGAACCTGATCTTCGCGGCACTGGCGTTCCTGGGCGCGCTGCGCCTGCTGCACCCGGGAGCCCCGGCCGACCGCCCGAAGCTGGACATCCCGGGCACGCTGCTGGTCTCCTCGGGCCTGTTCTGCATCGTGTACGGCTTCTCCAACGCCGAGAAGCACGCGTGGAGTTCACCGCAGACGTGGGGGTTCCTGGCGGTGGGCGGGGTGCTGCTGGTGGCGTTCGTGCTGTGGCAGTTGCGCGCGACCCATCCTCTGCTGCCGCTTCGTGTGGTCCTGGACCGAGACCGAGGGGCGTCGTTCCTGGGGATGTTCATCTCGGGCGCGGGGATGTTCGGCGTGTTCCTGTTCCTGACGTACTACCTGCAACAGGTGCTGCGGTATTCGCCGGTCAAGACCGGACTCGCCTTCATCCCCATGGTGATCGTGATGATCGCGTCGTCGGTGATCGCGCAGAACAAGTTCGTGCCGCGGTTGGGCGCGAAGCTGATCGTGCCGCTGGGTATGGGTCTTGGCGCGGCGGGCCTGGTGTGGATGACGGCGCTCGACGTCGACAGCACGTACGCCCCTCATGTCCTGCCGCCGCTGCTGGTCCTGGGCCTCGGCATGGGTCTGATCTTCGCCCCCGCGATGAACCTGGCGACGGCGGGTGTCGCCGCCCATGACGCGGGTGTGGCATCTGCCATGGTCAACACCAGCCAGCAGGTGGGTGGTTCGGTGGGGACGTCTTTGTTGAACACCCTGGCGACGAGTGCGGCCACGCATTACATGGTCGGCAAGCAGCCCACGCCGTCCGTTCTGGCGAAGGCGCAGCTGCACAGCTATGCGACGGCGTACTGGTGGTCGGCGGGGTTCTTCGCGCTGGGTCTGGTCGTGACCCTGGTCCTGTACCGGAAGGGGCCGCCGCATCCGCATCCTACGGAGGGTGGGGATGCGGGGCCGGTGCACATGTGAGGGCGCGGGTGTTGTCGCCTGCGGCGGGCCGATTCCCCACCCCACCCCTTCCCGAAAGCCTCCGGCGGGTGTCGTTCGTCTGCGGACCGTATGTGGCTGATCGCGCAGTTCCCCGCGCCCCTTAAGGGGCCCTTCGGGCCCTCCTGGGGGCGAGGGCAAGCGGGGCCCGGTTCTTGATGGGCCCGGAGGGCCCTCTTAGGGGCGCGGGGAACTGCGCGAGCAACCCAGCACGGTCCGCAGAGAAAGCGGGGTGCAGGGGGCGCAGCCCCCGCTCGGGGTCCGGGGGCTGCGCCCCCGGGAAACACACCTCAACCCCCACCCACTCCCGGAGGGTTTAGGGAAGGGGCGGGGAGGGGCTCAGGCAAACAGGAACGCTGCCGCCGTCGTCGCCCCCAGCGCCGCCCCCGCGACCACCTGCCCCACCGTGTGGTACCGCAGGCGTACACGGGACCAGCACACCGCGACCGTCAGGGCATACGCCAGCAGCCACCACACAGAGTGCACCGCGGCCAGCAGCGCCACCACCGCCGACGCCACGGCCGCGTCGACCGAGATCTTCCAGACCGTGTTCACCACCAGCAGCCCGATCGTCATCACCCACAGCGCGAGCATCGCCGCGAGGATGCCGAGGGGTGCGTCCCACACGACCATGACCAAAGAGCCCGTGCCGATCGAGCCGAGGATCACGAAGAAGATCGGCGCCCGCTTCGTACGGTCGACCACATGACGGTCGCCCCACGTCCCACGCGACCGCTCCCACTCGATGTACCCCGCCGGGATCAGCCCCGCGCACAGCGCCCCGAGGAAGCCCCACAGCAGCCCCGTCCAGTCACCCGCCGCCGCGAGCCCGATGCCGAGCATGCCGACGAGAAGGCAGTTACGGGGCTGGAGGACGTTGGTGACGGCCAGCGCCACCGGGTGCCGGGAGGGGTCGTCCAACCCACTCGTACGGGCGACAACAGTGCTCACGCCGACGCCCCCTCGACAGGCCGCACCCGCGCCAGCACCCGCCGCGTCGCCTCGGACGGAATCACCCGGTACGCGGCAGCCACCCGCACCAGCCACGCCACCTCACCGTCCTGATCGGTGGCATGCTGCGGCTCGACCGCAGCGGCCCGACCGGCGGCCGCACCCTCCGCCTTCGCCGCAAGCGCCGCCTTGATCCAGTGCGCCTCGGCCAGCGGCCCGGCCTCGTCACCGGACGCGGGAACGGCCTCCTCCGCCGCCCACCTCGCGGCCCCGACCAACTCGTCCGGCACGTAATGCCGCAGCTTCTCCACCGCGTCCGCGATGTCCGCCGCCCACCGGTCGATCCGCAGGTCGGCGGGCGTGTCGAAGCGCGTCAGCTCACGCAACAGCGAGGCCGGCGGCTCGAACGGCTGGTCCGGGAACGCCGTCATCAGCTCGTACCAGAGAGGGTGCAGCCGCGCCGAAGCCCGCCACAACCGCACCCGTCGCCACCCCTTGCTGAACGCCGGAATCGACGCGCCGAGCGCGAAGAACGCGAACAGCACGATCTGCGAGGCTTCGGTGATCTCGTCGAAGTGCAGCGCGAAGGACTTGCTCGGCTGGTCGACGACGCTGACCCACAGGAACAGCGTCCGGCTCACGGTGTACGCGACACCGATGAACATCGCGAACGTCATCATGCCGAGCCCGACCCGAAGATGCCGCCCCTGCGCGTTCGCCGTGGCGAGCGCCCACTGGTACGCGCAGACCGCCGAGGACGCGCCCAAGTACAGGTAGAACACGGTCATGTAGAGCGTCGCGCCCCACTGCCCCGCGTGGTTCGACACGAACCGGTCGGACGGCACGGACCGGTCCACGACCGTGAAGAACAGCACGGTGAGCAGGATCAGCGTCGCCGCGGACGCCTTCGCGGCGACCCGCTGCACGGTCCGTGCGAACCGTACGTGCCGCGGAATCGCGCCCTCGTCCGGGAAGTGCCCGTAGATCGCGACGATGTAGCTGAGGATCGCCAGGATCGCGATGGTGGCGGTGTAGTGCTTGATGAGCACGGCGAGGTCGGTGACCTCACTGTCGTTCAAGGTGATGCGTACGAACTTGGTCTTCGTCCACAGGGCCACGGCGAACCCGGCGTAACAGCCCCACAGGGCACGTCGGCGCTTGTCGTCCTCGTCACCCCACAGGGCGGCGGGCATACGCCACAGGGCGACGGCGGTCATGAGCGCGGCTATGAGATAGCCGGCGAGGTCGAGCGGAGTCATTCGGGGGGATTCCTCGGGGGCAGGAATGGGGGAGTTGTGCGTGAGCGGGGGTCGTGGTCTTCGTACGGGGGTTACTGGTTCCCAGTTCGCCGGAACAGGCCGCGGCGGCGGTGGGCGACCGGCCGGGAGAGGGAGTTGGCGAGCCGGCCGACCATGTCGTCGCTGGTCACGTCCATGGCCATCCGGGGGATGAGGGAGGCCCCGAACTCGGCGACGCGTTCGTCATGGGTGTCGTACTGGGCCCGGGCCTGGACGGTGGCGCCCGAGTTGACGACCCGCTGGATGAGCGAGGTGTCGAAGACGGGCAGCAGCGTCTTCAGCTGGTCGGCGTCGAGCGTGGTGCCGTGGTCGAACCACTCGTGGCAGAGCTCGTGCAGGATGACGTGCTGGGTCTGGTAGTCGGTGGGTCGCCGACGGTAGAGCACGAAACTGGTGTTGCCGGACTTCAGCCGCAGTCCACAGGCGGCGTTGACGCGCGCGAGGCGGTCGGGCAGCTCCCGCAGCACGATGGTCCGGCCACGGGCCTCCTCCATGTTCGCCACGAGGGCCGCGATGCTGAACGGAGCGGGAATGGGAAGGTCGGCGAGCCCGGCTTCGCACTCCTTCCGCAGCTCGCGCATGGACATGGAGGCCTCTGGGTCCCTCTGGGCGTGGTCACGCGTGCGTATGGGCAAGCGACCGGTCGCGGGTACGCGTATGTCGCGTACGCGAAGGACGTACGCGCGATCGAGTCGGCGCATCTTAACGAACGACTCCGAATTACGGCGACGGGAGCGGGCCGGGGTTTTCGCGTACGCGAGAGGGTCAGGCGGAGGGCGGCCCGTCGGTGTCGGCGGGTCCCCGGCTGTCCTTGGTCTCCTCCAGCAGGGAGAGGGCGAACTGCAGCAGCTCGGCGGAGAGGCCGTCGTCGTCGAGGCCGCGCCCCGCGATGCCGCTGATCTCGCCCGTACGCCGCTTGGCGAGGAACTGGAGCCCCGACACGACGTCGTCGACGACCTCGGACTCCTCCTTGAAGAACCGCCAGTCGACGCCGAAGCCGAGCCCGAGCGCCTTGAGGATGTCCTCGGAGGGGTGGGTGACCTTGCCCGCGAGGATGTTGGAGAAGTAGCTGTGCGAGAGCGAGCCGCCGCGCTCCTTCACCAGGTCGGAGAAGGTCCGCCCCGACACCTTCTCCCCAGGGAAGGTCTTCTCCACCATGTACTCGACCTTCTGCTGCAAGGTCGTCAGCTCGGGCGCGTGAGGCATGTCGGGCGTCTGCGACATGCGCTCTTCGGCGAGCTCGTCTCCGTCGTCCATCGGGTCCCCACCCTGTCTGGTCAGAACTGGGCTTGCACAAACACTCTACGTCACTGTTAACTCGAAAAAACACGGGCAGGGGGCCACGAGGGGAGTCCCTTGCCCGTGTGAAGGCCCCGCCATGCCCGAAACCGGGTTTCAGGGTGCTGTCGCTGTGCCCGGACATAGGCGTAGCCCTTCGCGACGGGGGATGCACGAAGGGCTACCCGTACATTATGACACCGAGTCAGCCCCGCCGGACAGGCGGGCCACCGATCGCGTGTGCGTACGTAGGTTGATGGACCCGGGGATGGCCGATCACGGGTTGGGCGAGCTCGCCCGTCCACTCCCGCGCCCCTGCGTGTCAACGGGGAGAGTGGCCAGGCAAGTTGTGCCAGTTGCAGATGCGCAGATTTATTGTGAATGAGCGGCTATCCATGACTGAACGGCCTCCGTACGTATCGGACTTGACCGAGACCGTCACGGAACTCCGCACTCTTCAGGTGGGGTTAGAGGTGGCGGAGGCGGGACGTAAAATCATGGCAATGAGAGACCCCGAAACAGAGAACTGGTCCTCCCCGGCAAGGCTGGTGAGGGAGTTCCACACCACCTTCGACCTGGACGCCCGCACCACGCCCACCGAGATCCCGCCCGACCTGGCCGCCCACCGCCGCGACCTCCTGGTCGAGGAGGCCGCCGAAGCGGCCGAGGTCTCGGTCGACGGCCCCCTGCCCCACCTGGCCCACGAACTCGCGGACGTCGTCTACGTGGCGTACGGCACCGCCCTGGTCCACGGCATCGACCTCGACGAGGTCATCGCGGAGATCCACCGCGCCAACATGACCAAACTGGGCCCGGACGGCCGCCCGTTGCTCCGCGCGGACGGCAAGGTCCTGAAGGGCCCGAACTACCGGGCACCGGATGTGTCGGAAGTGCTGCGGGGGCAGGGGTGGGAGGGGACGCCGTAACCCCTGCGCGGCGCGCGCGGCCAGGAGCCGGAGGCCCAGCCTCCCTCCTGGCCCAGCGCGCCGCGCACCGCTGCTCCCGGATGGGATCAGCCCTGCACATGCGGGGACCACTTGTGGTCCGGCGACGGCGGCTCCACCCAGAGGGGATCACCCCCGCACGCGCGAGGACCACCAACGGTGTGGTCGGCCGGTTCGGTGGAGACGAGGGACCACCCCCGCACGCGCGGGGACCACCCGACCGGGCAGAAGGATGGCATCTCCACCGGGGGACCACCCCCGCATGCGCGGGGACCACGACAGCGACACCGGGCCGCGCGTCCTCGGATCGGGACCACCCCCGCACGCGCGGGGACCACTGGGGCACCGGCATCGAGCAGCAGGCGCTGGGGGACTACCCCCGCACGCGCGGGGGCCACCACGGGGGTGTTCAGGACGCGGGCGCACACCAGGGACCACCCCCGCATGCGCGGGGACCACGCGACCTCGGCCAGCCCCGGGATGAGGCGGTCAGGACCACCCCCGCACACGCGGGGACCACGGCAGCCGCGCGAGGGTCGGGCAGACCTTCCTGGGACCACCCCCGCACGCGCGGGGACCACGCGGTTTTCCTGTTCGATCACTCGTACGAGTGGGGACCACCCCCGCATGCGCGGGGACCACCCGGTGCCTGCGGTCCAGTTGGACACGAGGTAGGGACCACCCCCGCACGCGCGGGGACCACTCGGCACGAGGAGCGCGTCGCCCTGCTTGGCGGGGACCACCCCCGCACGCGCGGGGACCACGCGGCCGTCACGTCCGTGCTGTACGCGTCACCGGGACCACCCCCGCACGCGCGGGGACCACGACTTCTCGGGCTGGCACGCGAGCAGCGACGAGGGACCACCCCCGCACGCGCGGGGACCACAAGAGCAGGCCCGGGGCGGCCACGAAGAACTCGGGACCACCCCCGCACGCGCGGGGACCACCCGTACTCGATGGCCTGGCGGAGCAGCGCCTGGGGACCACCCCCGCACGCGCGGGGACCACCCAGGGCCTGGGCCACGAGGTAGTGGTGTCGGCGGGACCACCCCCGCACGCGCGGGGACCACCTGGAGCCGGTGGTGGTGGCCAGGGTGGAGGCGGGACCACCCCCGCACGCGCGGGGACCACATCCCGCGGATCGCGAACGGTCAGCCGCGCTGGGGACCACCCCCGCACGCGCGGGGACCACGTTCGACCTCAGAATCAGAGGAGGAAGCATGTCGGGACCACCCCCGCACGCGCGGGGACCACAGCAGCCGACCTGCCGTTTCACCTCGCCCCACCCTCGTTTTTACTCACTGCAACACGCTCCGGCATCAGGACCACCCACCCCCGCGCCGCCCAACTCCCCCTACCCACCCCCGAACCGCCTCCGCTTCGCGGCCTTGCTCCAGCCCTGGCGTGGGGGGTTTGGGGGGCTTGCGGTGGGTGGAGGGGTGGGGCGGTGGATGAGCGTCAGGCCTTCGTGGTCCGTGGGGTGCCAGGCGTGGTCGTGGGTCTCGAAGGTGAAGCCCTGTTCCGTGTCTGTCTGGTAGGCGAGCAGGGCTCGGCCCTGGGCCGAGTACTGGCGTACTTCGGCCCACAGCACTTCGCGTACGCGTGTCGACGGCGAGCCGAGGAAGACGCCCGGCGAGATCTCCAGCAGCCATCGGGTGAGGAAACCCCGAAGGCCCGCCGGGCAGTTGGTGAGGACGATGACGGTCACCAGATCGGTTCGTCTCCGTAGTTGCGGCCACCGCTGACGTGTACGTCTCCGTCCGATTGGAGCGTCATGCGGTCACTGTCGGGCCCCTCCTCGGCTCCGGCTTGCCCCTCGCGGGTTCCGTCGTAGTCGAGGAGAGCCTTAATGTCGCGTACGCAACGGTCCAGCAGGCCGGTCTTGTTGATGCGGTCCCGCAGTGCCCTGCGTGTACGGGACGCCACATCCTCCACGCCTTCGGCAGCCGCGTCGAAGGCCGCCGGGATGGCGACTTCTGTCTTGTAGAGGTCGGCCACGTCCAGCACGAAGGACCGTTCGTGGCCGGAGTGGACGAAACCCAGGCCGGGCGAGCAGCCGAGTGCGGCCACGACGGCATGCGCGACCCCGTACATGCACTGCGCCGCCGCCGTGACGCCCTGGTTCGGCGCGTCACCGGCGGAGAAGTCGTCACGGTGGTACTCCCGACGCTTCCAGGGCACACCTGTCCGTGCGGACTCCCGGCGGTAGCACTCCTTCAGCCGGCGGCCCTCCATGCTCAGCAGCTGCTGACGGGTGCGGCCCGCGGTGTCCTCGCCGGGGAATCGGAGACGGTACATGGCGCGGGCCACTTCGAGGCGTGAACGGCGATCCGCCCAGGCCATGGCCTGCGCCTCGACCAGGCCGGACGAGCGGGTCAGCGCTCGTCCGCCCGCGTAGAACCGCACGCCGTGTTCGCCCACCCACACCGCCGCCGCACCGCACTCGCCGAGCACCGACATCGCCGGGTGGGTCACCCGCGTGCCGGGCCCCAGCAGCAGCGCGCCGATCGTGGCCGAGGGGATGTGGGTGACGCCGTCGGCGTCCGTTGCCGTGATGGCGTTGTCGTCGCGGTGAACGGTGCACCGTTCCAGATAGACGAAGGAGAGCCGGTCCCCGACGCGGTTGAGCTCTCGCGGGGACGACGTTCCTCGCTTGCTGACGGTCGTCATCGGCTCACCGCGCCGGGGCGATGGTCATCAGCCCGCAGCCGTACGCCTTCGCCTTGCCCAGACCGTGGGTGAGCGTGCGACGGAACGCGGCCAGGTCGGTGATCCGCAGGCGACCGTCGTACGTGACCTGGGTGAAGGTGACGTCGCGCCCTTTCCCCGAACTGCCACCAGTGCCACCGGTGCCGCCGACGGCCGCTGCGCCGAGCGCGCCCGCGCTTCGCTTGCCGAACTGCACCGGCGTACGGTCGTAAACGATCACTTCGTGCTCGTCGCCCGTGGCGAGCAGGCGTCGGTCGGCAGGCTTCTGCACCACCTCGAATCCGCCGCGCTCCTGCCGCTGCAGCAGCCACCCGAGTTGATGCCGTCGCGTCACGTGCGCGGCCAGCTTATTGCGGGCGCCCGGTGCGTCGCCCGGCTTGCGGATGCTGTGGACGGGGTTGGCGGTGAGGCGGAAGTTCCAGGTGTCGCCCACTGCGAGGGCCCCCAGGAACTCTCCGTACGAGAACGTCGTCCAGCCCTGTTCAGGCAGGGTCGGCCAGCCTGCCTGCTCGACGAGATGGGTCAGGTCCGGCCGCCGGGGGCTCACGATGAACAGGTCCGTGCGGCCGGTCCCCGTGTGGTGGTCGACGCGCCACAGGACGCGGGGGCCCTCGCCGTCCCTGGTGGGGAGTTCGGGGAACGCCATGTTCACGGCGCCGTGCACATGGTGCGGCGAGCCGAAGAGGCGACGGGCTCCGGTGCGGGCGGTGTTGACGCGGAAGCGGGTGAGGTACATCAGGGGTTCCTCGGGAAACGGTCTGCGGAGGTGGTGGCGGTGCGCGTGCCCCTGTCGACGACGGAGTCGCCAGTGGAGTCGGCGACGGGGAGGCCCGCCGTCGGATCGTGGTCGGGGCGTCCTGGGGCCGCCCCGTCGCGCGGCGGGGCGTCGGTCGTCTCGGTGAGGATGCCCCGGAGTGCGTACTGCCGGTGCCGTGGGTCGAAGCTGACCGGCCCGTCCCGCCACGACAGATGCGGCGTCTCGTGCGGTGGACAGTCCAGGAGCAGGTCTAGGGTCTCCGGCCCTAGCACCGCGGTGCCGGAGGCACCCACGGCACCGCTCGACGCCCCTCGGGCCGTCTGTCTGATGTACCAGCGGGAGGCCTGCCATGCGACCGTGCGCAGTGCCTGCTCCAGAGAGGTCTCCTCCAGCGGATCCCCCATGAGGACGGGGCGCGATGGCGGGCAGGAGCGCCGCCCGAGGTAGGGGAGGAAGCGGGGTGCCTGCATGGCGCGGTGCAGGCTGTGGATCAGTTCGTGGTCGCCCTCGACCCCGGCGACGAACACCGCGTCCGCGAGGTAGTACCGCTGCGACAGCGGCATGGCCTTCCCGGAGTCACCGTGGTGCGCCGTGTGGAAGTCCCGTATCCGCGAGCCGGGTTGGTCGATCCGCACCCCGAACCGCAGTGCCGCCAGATCGGAGAGGTCGGCGTCCCTGGGGCGGCCTTGGGCAGCCGCCAGCAGGCCGAGAACACCGCTCTTCGTGGGCGCGGTCTCGGTGCTGCGGCGGGCGAAGCGCGCGGCGGAGCCCCAGGACTGCATCGGTCCCGCGAGGCGCAGCAGCAACACCGTCATGCGCCGGCTCCCAGACGTTGCGCCACCGCATCCCCGACCTCCCGGAGCAGTGTCTCCAGGGACGCCTCGGTCCCGAGCGGTGCCAGTGCCTTGGTCTCCGTGCCCACCCGGAGGACCCAGCTCTGCCCCTTGCCCACCAGCCCGTACTGCTTCTCCAACTCCGGTACGAATTCGGCGAGACGCTCGCAACTCTCTCTGAGGAAGCCGCCCGTCTCGGTCTTGGGCACGGGCTCTTCGAATGCGCCGACGAAGCTGACCGGCCAGCGGTCACGGATCTTGACGATCACGGCGGAGGGCAGGGTGTGGTTGCCGAAGGTGTTGATCTTCCCGGTGGGCAGTGAGGTGATGAACGCCTCCAGGAAGGCGACCACTGCCCGTTCCACCGGTGTGCTCGGCCGTTCGTCCGGGCGCAGTCCCAGACCGAGGTTCCTCTCCAATTCGTCGACGTCGACAGCGGCATAGCGGTAGAGCGTCGCCGAGTTGAAGTCGATGGTGCCGATCATCCCGGCGCCCGACTCGTCGTCCAGATTTCGATCATCTACAGCCGTGTAGTAATCGGACTCAATGTCTGATTTATGCACGCTGATGGCGTGCGCCACCTGTGTCGCGGCCTCCACGTTCAGGTCGGCGGAGTCCGCGACCATCCGGCCGAACAGCGCGATGTCCACCGAATGCCGGGTGTCGACCGCCTTTCGCGCCCTGGCCTTGTTCTCCTTGAGGTGCTGCTGAAGAGCCTTCAGCTCACCGTCGGCGGCACCTTCCACCGCCAGCTCGGCGAGCGCGTCCAGCTGCCTGCTGCTCAGGAACATCAGATACGAGGACTCGGGTGCGGCTGTTTCGCCCTTCTCCCCGGCCTTCGTCTCCTTCCGCTTCGGCACCTCGATCTTGGATCCGGTGGCGATGCGCAGAGTCTCGGCGGCGAGCTCGATAGCCACCGGTTCGAGTGCGGCGTCACGGGCCGTGATCCGCTCGGCCAGGGCTTCGGCCACCTTCTTCGTGCGCACCCCGAGTTCTTCGGGGGAGAGCAGGTCGGTGAAGGCGGTACGGGTGGCGCGCTTCCAGGCCTGACTGGACACCCTGGCCCTTCGTACACCGCCGAAATAGGCCGACTTGGGTGTGCCTGTGTCGTCCCGGTTCATGTTGCTCGGGGGAACGGTCTGGAGGATGTGGATGTCGAGAATGGTTCGGGGCATCAGAGGTCTTCCGATCGTGTGGTCTCGTCGCTCTGCGCTGGGGAAGTGGTGGTCGTCAGCCACCGACGTCAGTCACCCATGTCGTCATCGGGGTCCCCGTGGTCTTCGGCGGGCGGGGTCCGGCCCGTATCGCCGTCATCGGTGCGGAGCGGCCCGGCATACGAGGCGTGCAGGCTCCGCCCCCAGTCGCCGCGGACACGGTCCCGACGTGCTTCGTACTGCCAGTCCTCGATCTGCTTGACGAGCAGGCCGTAGTCCAAGGGGATCCGGGCGCCTCGGAGGAGGATCACCATCTCGCGCAGGCGCGCGCCCAGGACCTCGATGTCGTCGGCGGCGCCGATCCGCACGAACCGCTTGCGGACGGTCTCGCTCATCTCTTCCGTCTGCTGGGATCCGCTGCCCGCGGACTCGCCGGATCCCGTCTTCGCCAGGGCCAACCGCCGCACGGATCGTCCGAGGGGCCAGCCCTTCAGGTGCATCGCGTCCTCGCGGAGGGACTGCTGGTGCAGGGCCCAGAGGGTGACCGCGAGGTGCACCGCCTGATCCTCGTGCGCCTCGTACTGCTCGTGTGCCGCGCGTGAGCGGGACGAGAAGTACTGGGCCGGAGCCCCCCGGCCCTCCTGGCGCACCAGCTCCGCCTGCTGGTCCTTCTCACGCAGCTCCGCCAGGACTCGGAGGTGGTCGAGTCCCCAGGCGCCCGGAGAGGAGTGCGCGCTCCGGCTGGCCTCGCGGCGCAGCCGAGCGACCGCGGCGACTGCGGCAGGAACGTCCTGGCGGTATCCGCCTTGCAGGCGGGAGATCGTGCGGAGCGTGACGCGGACCGACCGGGGCAGCCGCTGGGCTTCGCTGTCAGTGTCCTCGGGCACTTCGCCGCCCGTGGTCTGCGGGTTCGTTGTCATTCCGCCTTCCTCAAAGGCTTGTCGGGGCCGGAAGCAGAGGTGGATTCCTGCGGGGCAGCGGCCCCCGCACGCCCGCTTTCGTCGCCCGGGTGGGGGGAGCCGGCCGGCACGTCCGGCTTGCCGAGGACCTGGTTCAGTCGGCCGAGGAACCACAGTTCGGCCCGACCGGCGTCCACCAGCCGGATGCCGAGGCCCGGTACGTCCGCCATGCGTCCCTCATGGGCCGTCGGCGAGGCGGAGACCACGAGTTGCCGGCCGAGCCGCCGGACATGACGGCGCACCGTGGCCCGCCATTCCTGTGCGGCGGCCACCGGATCGGGATGCGACGCCAGCGCCCTGAGCCAGGCCCGGTACGGGCCGTCCAGCGTGCCGAAGCCGAGATCGCGGGCGGTCGTGACATGCGAATCCGGCTCTGCCCCGATCGCGCGGGCCAGATTCCCCGCGAGCTGACCGAGCGCCGCCACCGCCAAGTCGGCTTCGGTGACGGCGCTTTCCGCCGCCCCTCCGTACACCGGATTTTCTTCGTGGAGCGCGACCACGGGGAGCACTACCGAGTCGTCCACGATCTCGTCCACCACGGACTGCTGGGTGCCGTACCTCGCGCCGACCAGCCGCAGCCGGATCAGGCTCCCCACGTCGATGTGGCTTTCGGTGATCACCTTGGAGAACCACTTGGTGATGCCTGAGCGCAGCAGCTTCGGGGGCTCCCCTCCCTTGCCGTCCTCACCGGGCTGTCCCCGTGCGGGTAGCAGAGCGGCGAGTCCGCGCCACGCCTGACGGTCCGGGTTGTGTCGTTGCGCGGTGTAGACGGGCTGCCGCCCCTGCTTCTTCTCCTGCGCATCGCTGCGCTGCCAGCCCGACATCGGCTCCGGCGGCCCCGGGAACGTGGATACGAGCGGATCGCCGTATCCGAGCACCACTCCCGTCACCGCGCCGCCCTCCGCGTGCAGCCGGACCCGCCGGGACTGCCAGGTGTAGAGGTCGCGCAGGCCGAGGGGGTGCGGGCCGCCACTCTTCTCCTCGCGGGGAGAAGCGCTCAGGGGGTCGGGCTGTCGCCACACCGGCTGGTCCCGGCGTTCGGCGCCGCCTGCGTCCGCGCCCGGGCGTACCTCTTCGAGCGCGATGAGGTTCAGCAGCAGCGTCTCGCGCAGGGTGGGTCCTTCCGCGAACAGCACGCCCAGGTTCCCGAGCGACCCCACGCCCAGGGGATAGACCTTGCCCGCCTTGGCGCGCTCCTTGTCGCCGACCAGCGCGGACTTGATCCCCGAGGTGTCGTACGCGTGGGTGTGCACCAGCCAGCGCGCGGCCTCCCCGTACGACAGGCGGTCCACGCCGGGCCGTCGCATGGCGAACAGCTGCTCGCCATTGGGCACGTCCGCCACGATCCGGCTGAGCGGCGCCACTTCGTCCTTCGCCGTACGCAGCCGCGCCACCTGGTAGAAGGGCCGCTCGGGGTGGAACAGGTCGAAGCGCTCACGGTGCTCTTCCAGATAGGCGGGGACCGGGGCGAAGGGGGCGTCCGACTCCCACAGCCCCTCCCAGTCCTCGATCTCGGCGGGGCCGTCGAGCGCGTCGTAGAGGATGGCGAGGAGCAGCCGCAGCAGAGCGGGTTCCTGGGTGGGCACGTCTCCGACCAGTCGGCGCAGCGATCCGGCCCGCGCGAACAGATCGAGCAGCGAGACGTCCTCCACTGTCCCGTCGAGCGTCTGAACGGGCAGCCACGGCATGCGGACGAGGTCGTACGTGACGGGGGTGGGAGCCGTGTCCCCCCCTGGGGCGCTGGTGCCGGTCATGGTGCCGCCTCGGGCCGACGGGGCCGAAGCGGGGACGAGCCGGTCAGTAATCGCGTCCGTAACCGTGGCCGTGGCCGTGGCCGTGATCGTGCACGGCGCCGCACCGGCCGCCGGCGATACATCACTCTGTTCACCAGGTCCCTTCCCTTCGTCGCTCTTGTCCTCGCCGTGACTGCGGTCGCTTTCTGCGGGCGTGTCGGGGGACACCATCCGCAGTCCTTCGGCGCGGCTGTACCTGAGATCGAAGCCTGACAGACGGGTCTGACAATGCTCGTCGAGGACGAGTAGCAACTCGCCTGCCAGCCAAGGGCATTCCTTGGCCTGCCAGGCCGGAATCACGAAGCGCTCCAGCTCGGCGATGGTGCGGGCGATCGTCCACGGTCTGCTGAACCGGCCGGGGAGAGTGAGCGCGCTCGCGGCAACGGCCTCCGCGGCTCGGCGGGTTGGAGCGAAGTCCTCGGGCAGCTCCAGCTTGCCCCTGCGCTCTGCCGGGGGTTTCCCGCCTCTCTCGTCGAGCCACGGCACCGTCGTCAGTCGGCCATCGGCACGCCTCTGTATGACGAGTACCTCCAGAGTCACCTCGCCGTCCCGAACCTGGGCGCGACCGGTGCGGCTGTCGTCCGCGTCCCCGACGGAGGCCTCCAGCCAGCCGTACACCGGCCGCCCGGGCCTGCGGACGGGACCGAGCAGGAAGCCCTCCGCCTTGTGCTGCTTGTCCGCGAGCAGGGCCCGGTGCTTCTTGTGCGCTTCGGCGAGCGCGTCCTGCCAGCTGTCCGGACCGCAGGGCTCCTCGTCGTAGGCGCGTTGCACCAAGGGGCTGATGTGGCCGGGCAGTGCGACAGGTTCACCGTTCAGATGGGGGTCTAGGGCGGCGAGGGCGCGCAGCAGGGTGTAGTCACCGTCGTACACGGCCGTCGACCCGGCCACCGGTTTCGGCGGTGTGCTCTGCCAGTCCACACCGGTCACCAGACAGCGTGCCCGGGCCAGCCGGGCCGGCCGTGAACGGGAGTGCCGATGCAACCGGCCCATTCGTTGGAGTACGAGGTCCAGCGGCGCGAGATCGGTGACGAGGAGATCGAAGTCGATGTCCAGCGACTGCTCGACCACTTGGCTGGCGACAACCACGTGCCGTTCGGGCCTGCGCGTGCCGTCCGGACCGAACCGCGCGGCGAGGTCGGCGTCGTTCTCCGCCCGGTCGGCCGCCAGGAACCGCGAGTGCGCGACGGTCACCATCTCGTCGCCGAAGCGGGCCCGCAACGCGTCGGCTGCCTCCAGCACGCGGTTCACGGTGTTGCGCACCACGAGTGCGCAGCCTCCGTCCGCCAGCGCCTCCTCGATGCGGTCGGCCAGCGCCGCGAGATCGTCGTCCATGCGCTCGACCAGCACTTCTGCACCGCGTTCCGAAGCCGCTGCGGGCCGAGCGGTCAGTACGGGGTGTCCTGGGGCGACGGCTGTGATCAAGGGGTACGCGTCGCTCCCGGCTTCCACCGCCGCTCCCGAGCCGACCGCGTAGGCGTCGGCCAGTGCGCGCCGCCGAGCCGCCGGCAGGGTCGCGGAGAGGAGCACAACGGGAACGCGGTACGCCGCAAGCCACTCCAGGACTCGGTCGAGGTAGCGGTTCATGTACGCGTCGTAGGCGTGCACTTCGTCGATGACCACGACCTTGCCCGCGACGGCGAGGTGGCGCAGTGCCAGATGTCGGCTCTTGAGTCCCGCGAACAGGATCTGGTCGATGGTCCCGACCGCGAAGGAGGCCAGGAGCTGCTTCTTGCGTCCGCGCAGCCACTGGTGGGCGTGGAGCTCGGCGGCGCGTACGGGAGTGGCGCGCTCGCTGTGGCCCGTCCGGCCATCGTGCTCGTCGTGGTCGCCGTACAGGTCGTTCCCGTCATGGTTCCCCTGACCGGAACCGTCGAGGTCCACCGCGGCGAGCGAACGGGTGCCCGCTTTCAGCATGCCCGCCCATGACTCGGTCAGGGCAGCCTTTGCATGCGCAAGGGCGACTGAGTGGCCTGCGCAGCCGTCCTGCGGAAGATTGTCCAGCCAGGACAGCAGCCGGAGGAACATCGCATCGCTGGTGGCGCGCGTCGGCAGCGCCAGGAGCAGTCCGCCGGCACCCGAGCGTGCGGCGAGGACCTCGGCGGCCGCGAGCGCGGCCTCGGTCTTGCCCTCCCCCATGGGGGCCTCGATCATGAGCAGCCCGGGATCGGGTATCTCGCGAGCCATCCGTACCGCCTCGGCCTGGACCGGACGTATCGCCGCACCCGACAGCCCGGGGAAGCGATCGCTGAACAACTCGCTTGCGGACATGGCGGGTTCATCGGGTGCCCAGGGTGCGGGGAGGTCCAGCCCGAGCCAAGCGGCCTGAAGTCGACGGCGTTCGCCTGTCGGCCCGACGGGCTGCCAGGTCTCGGGGTCGTACGGGAACATCTCCGGCGCACTGGCGATCCAGTCGGACACGATCACGACGGCTGTCAGGACCACCTGAACGGGTTGCGGGAGCCGGACTCCCCGCCACTCCGGAAGCCGATCTTCGATATCGGCCAACTCCATGCAGACGTCGAGGAGTTCACGCTGAGCCTGTCGCCACGTCGACTCGCTCGGCCCCGAGTGTCCCAGCAGATGCGGCCGGAGCTGAAGGTCGTGGATCTGCTGGGACTCGGGGGGCGAGCCATGGTGACCACCCGCAACAACCGCGAACTGCCCGGCTGTACGGGCGCTGAACCCGAAACGCTCGACCAGCCAGTCCTGGATCAGCACCTGTCCCGCGAGGCCGTGCGGAGCCAGCCGCCGGTCCTGTCCGAACTGCGTCTGACCAGGCATGTGCAATCCGTGATCCCGCATACGGTCGGCCAGTTCCTCGACTTGGCAGCTGAAGGCCGCCGTGCACTTCCCGGTGTCGTGGGAAGCGGCGAGAAACCGTACGAGCCGACGCGCGTCGTCCTGTCCTCCGGGTAGCGCGTCGGCCACCAACTGGCGTACGGAGCACGGCAGCCAGCTGTCCCACAGGGCCCCGGCCACGGCCCCGCTGTCTGCCATATGGCGCCACAGCGGAAGCCATTCGCCCGTCTTGCGATCATGCTTGGCCCAGGCCGAACGGGCAGGTGGCGAGAGTCTGGCGAAGGGCAACTGGCCGCCGCCGTCGGATCCGGTCATGGGCGTATCGAACATGTGCGGGGTCTCCTTGCAGAGGCGATCCGCCGAAAGAGCCTGCTGATGTTCGTCGCGGTGGTAGAGGGCCGCCGGCCGCAACGCCGACGGCCACCCATCGCCCGCAGGCGCTCCGGCCTCGCGTCAGCCTTCGTCACCGAGGAACCGGGGCCTGCGGGCCAGGACCACGATGACGATGATCGTGACTCCCCATGCCCACGGGGCATATGGGGTCGGAGTGGTGGGGCAGGCCCCGAGTACGGCTATGAGGAGGCCGATGGGCCACGGAGGCTTGGAGGGGAAGCGGTCGGGGGGCCCGGGCTGTAAGACCATGGTTAAAATCACCTCGTCTTGAGTAGCGCCTAGTTACCTGGACAAGGCCGGGCTCGGCTTCTCTTGCGGGGAACGGGCTCGGCCGTTTTGCTGCTGCCGCTCCAGCGTGGAGCGGTGCGGTACAGGACCGTACCGGCGGTGAGGTCCGCTTGTACGGCACTTACGTAGATCCGGTTGAGGCCGGTTTCTGGTGGATCATTTGAGGCCCCTTCCTACTTTGGAGACTGGGCGGGGAAGAACCCTGATCAGCACCCCACCGAGAGCTACGTCCCGGCGAGCAGCCCCCCGGCTCGCTGGGACAGTTCTCGGGCTGCGGGGACGTTCTCGTAGCGGCTCAGGCGTACGCGCATGTCCTCGGCCGCGTCGCGGACCCGGATGGATCGGACGCCCTCCGCGCAGTCCAGGAACTCGGTCCAGACCGCCAAGGCCCCATCGAGGTCACCCTGTTGGAGGTGGATGCCGCCGAGGTCGCCGAGGACGCTGGCGCGGGTGCGGCGGCGGTCGAGGCCGTGGATCTCCAGGGCCTGGTGGAGCTGCTCGCGGGCGCCGGTGAGGTCACCCATCTTGGCGAGGATCGTGCCGGACGCGTATGCCCAGCGGCCGATGGTGAAGTGCGAGGCCCAGGAGTCCCCGGGCGGTGCCGTCGCGGTGCGCTCGATCTGGGTCTGCGATGCGGAGAGCGCGCTCGTGGCGAGGCGGGGGTTTCCGTCGAGCGCGGCCGCCTCGGCCAGGGTCGACTGGTAGTACGCCACAGCACGCGAATCGTCGAGGTGCCGGGCGTGCTCCATGGACTTCTCGGCCAGGGCGAAGGCCTCGGCGCGGTGGCGCGGACCGAGGGCGATGGCCTGGACGGTCATCCCGCGCAGCGCGGTCGCGGCGAGTTCCTGCTCGCCCGCCTCCGCCGCGAGCCGGTAGGCGTGGGCGTAGTAGTGCCGGGCAAGGGACTCGTGTTGTTTGTCGTCGGCCTCGTCCTGGGCCATCCAGCCGATGACATGGGCCAGTTGGGACGTGGCCCCGTACAGCTTCCGTCCGGTGGATTCGGTGTAGCGGCCTTCCAGCCACGGGCCCGCGTTCTCCGTCAGGTACTGGACGGCCAGCTTCTTCACATGCCCGCCGCCGTATTCGGCCGCGCCGTCGCCCAGAGTCCTGACCATCTGCAGGATGGCCGAGACCTCGCCCTCGCCGACCCGTACGGCCGAGGGGGAGGCGTTGCGGACCCGACGCGTGATGGCTTCGGCATCCGGTACGCCGAGGAGGGCGAGGGCGGCACCGCTGGAGGCGGTGAGGAAACTCCTACGGTCCACGTCACTCCTTCCAAGGGCGAGAACAGATGCCACGGTATCCAGCGCGGGTGGTGACGGCTCGGTCATATCGCTGACCTGGGCCGCTTCCAGGTCTAAGACCTGGAGGACGTACGGGAGCCAGTAGTCCGGGTTGCGTTCGCCGCTGAGCAGCTTGCGGGCGTACTGGCGGGTCATCCCCTCCGGGCCCCGGCCGGCGGCGACGCCGAGTTCCCGCGCGAGCTTCGACGGGCCCCAGCCTCGCGCGTCGCAGGCCTGCCGGATGAGGTCGGCGATCTGTTTCCTGTCATCGTCCATGGTCGCCCGGTCCCTCCGACTCGTGGGTTACGCGGGACTACGCGGGGTTACATCTTGGGTCCTGTTTCCCTTGCGGGGAAAGGCAGTTGACTCGACTTCGCCATCCCTTGGGACGCGGTCCCCCGTCCCGTACACGCGACTCTTCCACCTGCCTGGAGGCACCGTGCGCGCTGCTCGCTCACCACTCGCCCCGCTCGAAGGCCGCACCGTCCTCGTCACCGGCGGCGCCGGACTCATCGGCTCCCGTATCGTCGCGAGGCTGCGGGAACTCGGGGCCCGGCCACTCGTCCTGTGCGCCTTGGACGCCTACCCGCCGTACGTCTACCGGGACCTGTTCGGCATCGACACGGCCGACCCGGACGTGATCGCCGGAGACGTACGCGACGAGGGTCTGATGGCGCGCACGCTGCCGGACTGCGACTACGTCGTCCACGCCGCCGCCCTGGCCGACGTCGCGGCCTGCACCCGCAAGCCCCGTGCGGCGATCGACACCAACATCACGGGTACGCAAGTCCTGTTGGACGCTGTCGCGGCCACCGATCGCGTGCGCCGCTTCGTGTACGTCTCCTCGGCGAGCGTCTACGGCGACGGCAGTCCGGAGGAGACGCAGAGCCCGGAGCTGCTGACCGTGCGGCAGCTGCTGGAGTCCGTGTACGGGAGGATCGCGCCGCAGTTCCACGAGCGGACCAGCACGGTGCGACCGGTCTCGGTGTACGCGAACACCAAGGCGTGGGGCGAGCGGCAGACCGCGCTCACTCTCGGGGCGGTGGGCACGTCGTACACCGTCGTGCGGTACTTCTCCGTCTACGGCGAGCCCCAGACGATCAAGCAGGGCTCGCACTCGTGGGTGGTGGCCTGGTTCGCCGCACGCGCCGCGCTCGGACGGCCGCTGCATCTGCACGGCGGCGGGCACCAGGTCCGCGACCTCATTCACGTGGACGATGTCGTCGAGGCGACCCTGCGGGCGATGGTCTCGCCGCAGACCCATACCGAGATCGTCAACGTCGGGACCGGGAAGGCGACCACGGTGCGCCGGGTCGCCGAGCTGGTGCGCGAGCACTATCCGAACGCAGAGTTCCTGGAGACACCGATGCCGCCGGGCGATCCGCTCGGCGGGTACGCGTCCACGTGCCGCATGCGGACGATGCTCGGCTGGACGCCTGCCGTGTCCCTGCCCGACGGGGTGGCCCGCTACGTGGCGTGGCTGCGGAAGAACCCGGCGGCGGTGCCGGACTGGATGCGGGCGGAGGGGGCGCGGACTGTGGGTTAGGCGACTGGTAGGCGGCCCTTGGACTGGACGGCCAATGGGCGGGTCGTGGGTCAGATGACCGGCGGACGGCCCAGGCGGGTCATGCGCCATACGGTCGCCCAGCGCATCGGCCGCCGCGTCCCGCACGGCCGCAGCACGCCCTCGGCGAATCCGCCGAACCACGCCCGCAGGCCCGACAGCGAACGGGTGCGGGCCAGCGTGAGCAGCGTCCACACACCCAGGTAGACCGGCATGAGGAGGGCGGGCAGATGCCGCTTGGCGAGCCGGACCCGGTTGCGGGCGGTCAGCCGGTAGTAGAACGCGTGCCTCGCCGGGCTGGTCCTGGGGTGCTGGAGCAGCAGCGCGGGCTCGTACAACACGGTCCAGTCCGCGTCGAGCGCGCGCCAGGCGAGGTCGGTCTCCTCGTGGGTGAAGAAGAACTCCTCGGGCCATCCGCCGATCTCGTCCAGCATCCGCATCGACAGGCCGTGCCCGCCGCCGAGGAACGTCGTCACCGGACCGCGCCGCATAGGGTCCTTCGCCCGCAGTCTCGGTACGTGCCGCCGCTGAGTCTGCCCTGTCTCGTCCGCGATCCGGAACGACACGATGCCCAGCTTCGGGTCCGTCTCGTAGAGGTCCGCGATGCGCCGGAAGACGTCTGTGTCGATCAGCAGCCCGTCGTCGTCCAGGTCCACCAGTACGTCGACGTCGCCGTACTCACGCAATTTGGCCAGGGCGACGTTGCGGCCTCCCGAGACTCCCCGGTTCTCGGCCAGCTCCACCCCGGTCACTCCGGCCGGGAGTTCGGGCAGGGATCCGGTGCCGTTGCCGACCACGACGACGCGCACTGCGGGCTCATCCTGCCGGGCCACCGAATCCAGCAACGCCCGCAGTTCGGCGGGCCGGCTGCCCATGGTCAGTACAGCCACACCGACACGCGGTCGTGTCACAGCCAACCACTCCGTCCAGATCCTCGAAGGAGGCCCGACCGTGCTCTCCGTCTGCCTCGGCGACTACGTCAGAAGTGTCACGCAAGGCCCACAAGCCAACACCCCGTACGGCGATCTCGCCGGATACGAACTGGCTCACTTCCTCGCCAGATGGCCGGAGTTGCACACTACCGCGCTCGCCATCCTGGGGGACGAGAGTCGCGTCCACCCCACCGCCGAGATCCACCGGACCGCCGTCATCGGCGAGGACGTGATCATCGGACCTCACGTGAAGGTCCACGAGTTCACGACCGTCCGCAGTGGCTCGTTCCTTGCCGCCGGGGTCTCGGTCGGCTTCAATTGCGAAGTCACGCATGCGTACGTGGGTGAGGGCACCGTCCTCGGGCACCGCATCGGCATCAACCGTGCGGTCGTCGGCGCCGGAGTCCATTTGTCCTCGTCGGTCACGGTCGCCGCGATCAATCTGTGCGAGGACATGATGCGCCACCCCGACCGGGAAGTCGTCATGCGTGGCGAGCACGGCCTCTACCGCTGCGGCACGCCCCGCTTCGGCGCCCTCATCGGCGACGGCACCCAGACCGGCCACAACATCGCGCTCGGCCCGGGCACGGCCATCGGCCGCGCGAGCCGCATCGACAGCGGCGTCACCCTCACCGCGCGCATCGTCCCCGCCCACAGTGTCATCAGCGCCCCGCACATCGCGGAGACGCGGGTCCGACGGCGGCGTTGTTCGTGAGGCGGGGTCGGGGTCGGGTAGAAACTACCCCCGCATGCGCGGGGACCATGTGAGTGACCACGTCAGCACCGCCCCTTCCTAGGGACCACCCCCGCACGCGCAGGGACCACAGTCCTCAACCTGGCACGTTAGCCCAGTCGAGGCCGGCATCTACCCGCTTTCACACGGTCCCGCCCGGCGGGCCACCTCACGCCCCGTTCCTCCAAAGCTGCTGCGACTGGTCGCTGTCGCACGTCGTGACCATCGGGCCCGGGGTGCCGCCGTACGGTGGGGCGGAGATTTCCAGGCAGTGGCCTGTTTCTGTGTTCTCCAGGGTCTGGCCGCCCGATGTCGTCGTGCCTACGCGCCAGTGGACGTAACCCGTGCCGCCGAAGCCGCCGTTGCAGGAGCTCATCTGGGCTGTGTAGTCGTTGACGTTGGGGGCCGAGAGGCAGTTGCCGCTGGCTCGGTTGACCAGCTGGAAGGTGCCGCTGCCCGTGGAGCGGAGTGTCCACGTGTCGGCGTAGCTGGCGCTGCACGAGCCGTATCCCGGGTAGACGTTTCCGTCGCCGGACACGCACTGGTGGGTCTGGCTGTTCTGGAGGCGGGCCGTCGTGCCGGGGGAGAACGTCGCGGTGGAGGACGGGGGGTTGGCGGGGGGTTTGGGGTCGGAGGTCCTTTGGGATGTGTCGGGGGGCTGCTGCTGGCCTCCGGCCGAGCCGCCCGAACCGCTTGAGCTGTTCGAACCGCCTGATCCGCCCGTCCCGGCCGGCTTGCCGCCCGTTGCCGGGGCGCCCGGCTGTTGCTGACCGCCCGGGAGCGTTCCGCCGGTTCCGTTGGGCGCGGGTGTGGAGGACCCGGACGCACCCGGGGACGGTGACGTCGACGCGGACGGAGTCGGCTTGCCCTGGGGGATCGGCGTGGACGGTACGGATCCCGGCGGGGACGCCGCCGTGCTCGGGCTGTCCTTGCCCCACGGGGAGTACACGTTCGGCAGGACCGTGACCGCCGTGACCGTTCCGGCGACCACCACGACCGGCAGTACCGCCACCATGATCCGCGTACGGCGTGGACGCGCCTCACGGGCGGCGGTCCCGGCCTCCCTCGGCGTGACCGTCACCGGCTCCGGGGACGCCTGGACGGGGACGGGAGCCAGGCGCGTCGCCGCCAGGACCGCCTCCGGCGCCGGCACCGACGCCGCGAACGCCGTCCGATCGGCTATTCGGGCCGCCACCGTCGGGGGCCACGGACCGGCGGCAGCGGCGGTACGCGTGCTCGTCAGGGCCAGCAGATCCGTCGCCGACGGACGGGCCGACGGGTCCTTGGCCAGGCACGTCAGCAGGACGTCCGCCAGCTCCGCGTCCACGTCCCGTACCGCGTCCAGGTCCGGTTCCTCGTGCACGATCCGATACAGGAGGTCCAGACCGCTGCCCTCGCCGAACGGTGCGAGCCCCGTCGCCGCGTGCCCGAGCAGGCAGCCCAGGGAGAAGATGTCGGACGCGCCGGTCAACTGCTTGGCGCCGGATGCGCGTTCGGGGGCCATGAAGCCCGGCGTGCCGATGACCATGCCGGTCTGGGTCAGCTTGCTCTGGTCGGCGGCCCGCGCGATCCCGAAGTCGATCAGGTTGAGGCCGTCCGTGGTCAGCATGACGTTGGACGGCTTGAGGTCGCGGTGCACCATGTCGAGCGCGTGCACCGCCTCCAGGCAGCGCGCCATCTCCCGCAGCAGCGCCCACAGCGAGGCGGGGGGCAGCGGACCGCCGTGCAGTTCCATCGCCTCGGCGAGGGTGATCCCGGGTACGTACTCGGTCGCGAACCACGGCGGCCGGGCCGTACGGTCCGTCGCGAGCAGCCGCGCGCTGACCCCGCCCGGCAGCTTGGCCAGATTGTCGAGCTCCTGCCCGAAGTGCCGCAGGAAACTGGGGTCCTCGGCCACGATCGGCAGGACCTGCTTCACGGCGGCGTAGTGCCCGGGCGCGATCCCGAGGTAGACCCGGCCCATCCCGCCGGACCCCAGCACACCCGCGAGCGGGAACGCACCGATCTGGCGGGGGTCTTCGGGGGAGAGGGGCGTGGCCCCGCTGCCGCTCAGGTCGAGGGAGGGGGCCGCGGGCTCCACCGGGTCGGCCTTCGGCAGCAACCGCAGCGTCGACGTCGACGGCTGCGCGTCGGCCACTTCCGGGTGGCCCTCGTCCCGTTTCCTGCCCCCGCGCCACAGCTTCACAGCCCGCTCCCCCGTAACAACTGCCCCGTGTCGAGCCCCGTACGACGTCGTACGAACTCGCCCTCAGCGCAGGAGAGTTGCGGCGATGCGGTACCAGGTGAGCGTCATGATGCCTGGTTCTAGAACAATATTCTAGTTACGTAGGGGGCAGCCGGAAAGGGAGGTGTAAGGGAGGTGTTCACTCGCCCGCGAGCCGGTGGTCCCTCCGGCGGCGCCGGATCGACGCCGCGTACGTCACCAGCGACACCACGATGACCGAGATCGTGATGCCGAGGACCAGCTGGTCCGTGTCCGCGACCCGGGTGATGGCGTACGCGATGCCCGCGAGCACCACGCAGACCCCGAACCCCTTGAGGGAGTTCATTGCTCTCGTTCTCCTTGGATCATTTCCAGGCGTTCATTTCCACGCGGATACGCGCGTCACGTACGACTTGACGATGGACGACACGAGCCAATAGGTGCGCACGACCGTGTACACCAGCTCGGGGATCAGCAGGGCCTCGACGACCATCGCCTTCCAGCCGAGGTTGCGTACCCGCAGCGCGGGATACACGATCCAGAAGCCGAACAGCATCAGGATCACCGGCTGTTGCGTGAAGCCGTGCTTCGCGGCGAGCGCGAGCTGGGTCGAGCCCCAGCCCAGGACGTACGCGGCGCCGATCAGGCCGAGGATCACGGTCGAGATGGAGTGCCAGGTGAACTTCGTCCAGCCGCGCCCGCGCAGCGTGTCCACCGTCCCCCGGCTCCACCGCTCGCGCTGCTGGATCAGCTCGCGCAGCGTGGGCATGAGGTCGGTGTAGGCGATGCACAGCTGGTTGGCCGTGACCTTCCAGCCCGATTCCTTGAGCGCCAGCGTGGTCTCGTAGTCCTCGACGAGGTTGCTGTGGTCCTCCCAGAAGACCTCGCCGCGCCAGTCGAGCAGGCTCTGCAGGGCCTCGCCCCGGTAGAACGAACCGGCCCCGGACATGGTGTGGACGTCCCGGCGGTAGCGGGCGTTGGCGGCCCGGCCGTACTCGATGATCTGCATGCCGAGCAGATAGCGCTGCCAGGGGTTGCGCCACAGGTCGGTGCGGCCGAGGCAGGCCGCGCTGACGCCGCCGAGCTCGGGGTCGGAGGCGATGACGTTGCGGGCGCGCTCGATGAACTTCGGGTGCAGCTCGGTGTCGGCGTCCATGACCAGGACGTGCCGCACGTTGTTGGTCAGCCGCCCACCGACGGCCTCCCTGAGCCAGCGCAGACCGTAGTTGAGCGCGCCCGCCTTCTTGTGCGGGTTGTCGTCGAGGGTGAGGACGACCGTCGGCGGCGTGTGCGGGTCGTCGGCGAACTCGCGCGCGAAGTCCTCAGTGCGGTCGGTCGAGTTGTTGACCACCACGATGATGAGGTCGGGGCGGCGGCTCTGGGAAGCGAGCGACCTCAGCGACGTGAATACGCCGACTTCCTCATTACGGGCCGGTACGAGGACCACGGTCTCGTAATGCGCGGTGCCGCCGACCTCGTCGGGGTAAACGCGGCCTCTGCGGTGTCGGCTGCGCGGCGTCTCGGTCTGGACGGACGCTGTGGAGGACGTCTTGCCCTTGCGTCGACGACCGCGTGACGCGCGTGACGCGCGCGTGGATTCCCCGCGCGTCTCGCCGTGCGCATCGCGCGCAAGAGTGCCCGACAAGGCCGTCCCCCCGGTTCACACAACTGATCAACAACTGGTCGAGCAACGAGAAATCAAAAGCACGGGTTCCGCATATTGTGCGGATCCCGTGAAACCCCCGGGAGAAGGTACCCCACGCTCGCGCGGGTCTCGGATCGAGTTCTCTTTGTTCAACATTCCTTCGTAAATGCCGTGCCGGAGATTTGGTGTCCAAACGGCACGGCAAACCGGGGCAAGATCGGGCACTCCGGGTCACCGGGAACGTAAAGCGGTGACCAAGAACACTTTTGGAGCGGGTAATTCCGGATGGCGCGATCTCGCCCCTCCTAACCCCGAACCCCGCCCGTACCCCATACGTGCACTCCGCCCGGCCGTGGCTACCATGGCGCGGAATACGAACAGCCGTGAATGCGGCGTGAAGGGCGTGTAACCGGCACCGCCTCTCGCAACTCTCCAAGGAGCCCCCGTTGAGCCGACCCCGCCGCAATTCCCGCAATCGCGGGTCGACCGTGCTCATAGCGCTGCTCGCCGTACTCGCGGTCGTCGGAGGTGGCATCGCCGCGTATTCCCAGTGGGGGTCCGGTGGCGACTCGGATTCCGGTTCCTCGGAACTCACGGTCCGCTACCGGACCGAGGGCCCGGCCGCGTCCGTAACTGCCAAGCCGTGGCTGGAAATCATCAACAATTCCGGTAAGACGGTGGCTCTGAGCGATGTGACGGTTCGCTACTACTTCACGGCGGAGGACGGTTCCGCGTACGGCGCCAATTGCGTTCAGACGAGCGTCGGTTGCTCGAATACGACGCAGAAGATCGGTGCGACCAGCGGTGGTTCCTCCGGTGCCGACCACTACCTCCAGCTCGGCTTCGGGGCGGGCGCCGGCAGCCTGAAGCCCGGCGGGACCAGCGAGGCGATCGGGCTCCAGCTCTTCCGCCTCGACCACAAGCAGCTGAACCAGGCCAACGACCGCTCGTTCAATGCCGAGTTGACGCATTACGCTCCGTCGAAGCGGGTGACGGCGTACGTGCGCGGGACGCTGGCGTGGGGCGAGGAGCCGACCGGTACGGCGCAGGAGTCACCGGCCCAGGCCCAAGCTGCCGCACCCCCCACCGGCCTCATTTTCGACAACTTCCGCTACAGCGGCGCCGATGACCCGGCCCTCGCCTCCAACGGCTGGCAGGTGCGTACGGGCGAGGGTGGCCCGGGCATCAAGGGCACCTGGTCGGCCGACGGCGTCGGCTTCCCGGCCGAGGAGGGCGCCCAGGGCGGCCAGGCGATGCGGCTGAGGGTCGCCACGGATGGTACGAAGGAAGGCACCAAGCAGTCCGAGGTCCTGCGCACCAAGCCCGACGTCTTCACGGGGACGATCGCCGCCCGCGTCTACTTCAGCGACAAGCCGACCAGCGGCCGCAACGGCGACCACATGATCGAGTCCTTCTTCGGCATCTCGCCCACCGACAAGTCGGACAAGTACAGCGAGCTCGACTACGAGTACATGCCGAACGGCGCCTGGGGCGCGCCGGGCCCCCGGCTCGACACCACGAGCTGGCGCAGCGGCCTGAAGGGAGACAGGGTCACCCGCTCCCAGAAGAAGCGCCTCCAGGGCTGGCACACCATGATGATCACCGCGATGAACGGCACGGTCACGTACTCCGTGGACGGCCACAAGCAGTTCAGCCACAGCGGCAAGTACTTCCCGCGCGAGGCGATGAGCGTCCACTTCAGCGCCTGGCTGGTCGACCTCCCCTTCAAGGGCCCCCGCACCTGGGATATGCGCGTCAACTGGCTCTACTACCAGGCGGGCCGAGCCGTCCCCCTGACGGACGTCCAGAAGACGGTGGACGGGTTCTATGCGGCGGGTACCAACCAGGTGAACACGTTGCCTAAGCCGGGGGCCTGATCCGCCGGGGGTTGCGGCAAGGCACCGGGACGTCGTCCGCCCGAGGTCCGACCAGTCTGACCGTCATGGCCGCCGACGACTTCGTCCCCGCCTATCAACTCCCCGCCACCTGAGAGCTCGGAAGGCCGCAGCTCACTCGTCGTCGAGGCGTTCGAGCAGCCGCTCGTTGATGTCGGCGGCCCATTCCTGAGCCCACCGCCGCAGCTCGCCGGTGTCACCCTCGCTGAGCCCGTACGCGGCGAACTCGGTGTCGTCGATCCAGTCCGCGCCGGTCAGCCGGGCCTGGAGGTCAGTGAGGTCGAAGGTGTCACGAGCGTGCCGACGGCCGAGTTCCTCAAGCTCCGCACGGCTCCAGCGGTCTGCTGCTGCCCGTACGTCGATGAGGTCGCGGGCAAGTCCCCGGTCGGCCAGCGCTCGTACCTTGGTGCCGACCACGTCTTCCAGGGAGAGCGCCAAGCCGTATGCCGTCTCCACGGGCGGGCGCCAGAGCACCTCCTTGAGGACGTCGACCTCGCATTCCTCGCCGCTGCCGGGGTCGGTGACGATCAGCCGGGCGGAGAGCGGGTCGGTCTCCAGCGCCCGGACGTCCCAGCCCCGTTGCTCCAACCCGGCCCGTACGGTCGCCGCGATCTTCTCCATGGGGACCGGGTTCTCAGTTGCGACGTCGAGGTCTTGGCTGAGGCGGTCGACGAGGCCGTGGGCCTGGACGGCGTAGCCGCCGGTGAGCGCGAGAGGGTAGGCGCCGCCCACGGCGAGTACGTCCGCCAGCAGTCGGCGGTGCAGACCGGACAGGTTCATGCGACGGCCCGTGCCCCCGGCCTCAGTTCCGTGAACGCGGCTTCCCACACATCGCGGATGTCGCGACTGATGAGGGTGCGCAGAACCGGCCACATGCCGATGAGGAGGTCCCGGCTGAGGTGCTCGACCAGGTCCGCGTGCAGACCCTCGGCCAGCACGATCCGGTAGCAGCTCATCCTCAGCCGGGGCTGGTCGAGGTCGAACTCCGTCAGCCCGGACCAGGCGAGGTGGAGGGGGAGGGAGACAATGCCGTGCTGCGGGCCCGCCAGCTCCGCGAGCCCGGCGGGCAGCCGCCGGGCGTACCTGGCACGGCGGAGGTCGGAGACGCTGGGCGGTGTTGCCATGGGTCGATTATGGCGGGGAAGGAAGAGAACCGCGGGCCGTTGCCGTCGGCCCTGTCCGGGCAGCAAAAAGGCCCCGGTCGATGACCAGGGCCTCATGTGTGGAGCGAGTGACGGGAATCGAACCCGCGCTCTGAGCTTGGGAATCAACGGGTTCTGTGGGGCCGATGTGTTGCCTGACCTGCGAAATCGGAGCTCCGATAGCCACCTGGGGCGGACTGGGTTGCACCGTTGTTGACCGGGGTTTTCCGGTCTGGAGGGCACGGTTGGGGCACGCGATGGCCGAGGCGGTCTGGAGAGGTGCGATGGCCTCTCGGATCCGATCCGTGGCGTGCCCGCACTCGTGTGATGGGAGAGTCAGGTTGCGGCAGCAAGGGCGCTCGCGAACGGGCCGTTTCCCCTCGCGGCATAGTCCGATCCTGCCACGCTGTTCGTCGTGACATACGTCGTGAGCGTGGAAACCCACATCCCGGAGGGTGCTCCGGATATGGACCCCCTGCAACGCGCAGGCGCGGTGGCGATCCTTGAATCCGGGCTCGACTCGGTGGAGGGCATCGAAGGCCCGGACGGGATGGAGGCCGACCTTCACGAGACGATCGTGGCCGTCTATCCGGGCGGGGCGCTACTCAAGATCTTCGTGGACGCCCCGGCGCTGGAGTTCGCCGAGGAGGCGGTGCGTTCGGTGGTGGGGGAGCTGCTGGAGCGCTCCGAGCTGCTGGCCGAGTGGACGGTCGACAGGTGTGAGGTTCAGCTCCACCCGGACCTGACTCAGGAGAGCCTCGCCGCCGCCGACGGCCCGGACGCTCCGCCCGATGACCCGGTCAGCCGCAAGGCCCGCCACGCTGCACAGGCTGCAGCCGGGAGTGGCGGGGACGACTATGACGCGGCCGCAGATGCTGCGGATACACGCGACCGAATGCTGGCCATGGCGGCTGAGCTGCGCTCCTTTTCGCCCGTCATGTTCGGCGTGCTCGATGACGAGGACGAAGAAGGCGGAGAGGGGGACGAGCACGACTTCGGTGCCTTGCCGGAGGATGCCAAGCTCGCGGCCGGCGCCTTGGTGTACGGAATGCACGTGTTGGTGGACGAACTCTTCCAGGACGTGCAGACGCTGAGCCGTGAGCGCACCAACGTCGCCGAATGCGATCGGCCGTTCTGGCTGCTGGAAGAGTTGCCCGAGCGCTACGCCCTCCAGTACGACGCCCATTTCGCGCGCCGCTTCCTGGTGACTGCGATTGCCCTGACGACTCGCTTCACCAACGGCAGTTTCGTGCAGCTCAGTTGTGTTGCGGAGGAGCTGGCCCTCCGGCTCCTGCTGCGCGAGGCGGAGGTCTGCCTGGACGTGGTTGGTCTCCTTGATCCCGGAGTGTCGGACGCGCTCGAATCGTTCGCCGCGAACGTCTATGAGGACATGGACCACGAGTGGCTGTACGACGACTCGATGGACGGGATCGACGAGAGCCCCGTCGGGAAGGCCCTCGGCATCGCGCCCATGTCGATTGGCTCGTGGTTCACGCCGTTCAACGAAGGCCGCTACGTCCATCCGTACGCAGAGGACGAGCCGAAGAAGGCGGCGTCGTAAGGCGAGTGCTGCGTGGTAGGCGCCGCAGGGAGGGCAGAAGGGGCGCTCGCTCTGCCAGCCCTAAGGCGCGTCACTCACTGCTCGCGGGCGAGCCTCAGTGGCACGCGCCGTGTTGCAGAAGACCGGTGGCTACTTGGGGCGCCGCCGCGGCGGCACGGGGCCGGGAATCACGTCGAGGTCCATGTGCTCCTTGAAGAGGTGCACCAGGTTCGCGCCGTCGAGGAGTTCGAGGCGACCGTGCTCGTTGGCGAACGCCTCGCTGGCCCGCCCGAACCAGGAGGTCGTGACGAGGATGCCCTTGGCGGCCCGCTTGTGCTCCACGACGCCGGCGAGCGCGGACACGCTCTCGAACGGGACCACCTTGGCAGAGCGCTTCGCCTGAATGATGCACAGGCCCCTCATAACGGGATCGGTGTTCATGGCGACGGCGTCCACGCCCTCGTCCTTGGACGGCTGAGTGTTCACGCTCTCCAGGCCGATCGCCTCGAAGAGCTGACGCACCAGGTGCTCGAATTCCGTCGGAGTCAGATCGGTGAGCACGGGACGGCTGTCGAGACCAGCTACGACGTCCATGCTGTCCATGAGCCGGAACTTGCTCAGGTCGAACGTCACGAGTGGGCGGACGGGCTCTAGTTCGTACGGATTCGGAGAGACCAACGAACGGAGCCGCTTCAGGCAGGCTCGCGGGTCGACTTGGGTCAGGACGAGTTGATCGAACTCGTCACGGTCCGTCTGCAGGGTGATCAGGCAGGGGTGGACCTCTCGGCCGGTCGCCCGGTCGATGGTCGCGACGTGGCAGTTCAGCGCGATCGACCGCACCACGTCCTCGGTGTCGGCGGCGAAGAGCTCGTGCACGGTCCGCAGCGCGGTCTGGGCCAGCACAGAGGCGTAGAGGTCCTTGCGTTCCTTGTCCGGTCGCGGCACGGCAGTGATCTCGTCGCGGGACTTCACATAGCGATACGAGCGGGCCGCGGGGACGACGTCCTCCAGAGGCAGGTCGATCTCGACGAGTAGGTCGCCCGTGTCGGCCTGGTACGACACCTTGTGGACTTTGGGGAACCCGTGCGGGTACTCCGCGGCGGCCAGTGCCTGATCAACGAACCACTCGACCGCCTCGACTTCCCGGTCTCGGTAGGCGCCACGACGTTCCTCGACCTGGGCGTTCCACGCTTCGACCCGGGCAGCCTCCTGCCGGTTCTCCTTGTCGTGCTCGGCACGTGCTCCGTTCAGTTTCTCCACGCGTGCCTTCTCGTCGCGTGCGTGCTTCCGAAGCGCCTTGTCGAAACGCTTGCGGGCGGCCTCGACGTCCGCGTCGTAGTTCTTGCGCCCAAAGCCGAGGGCACCGAGCAGCCCGCGCGGCGGTACCGGCTCGTACTCCTCCCACCGGGGTGGGGGTGCGGCTTTGGAACGTCCCTTGGGCGGGACGAAGACAGCAGGGACGAACTCCTGCTTGAGGCGGTCGAACGTCAGGGTGCTGCCGTAGAGAACGGCCGTAGACAGCAGCGTTGAAAGCTGCTCGGCGTCGTTCTCGACCACGTACGTGAGGTCCACGGCCTCCTGTGCCCACGCTGATTCATAGGCGAGCTTCTGCTCGCGGGCTTGGCGTTTGGCTTCGGCTTCCGCCGCCTTGCGCGCCTTCTCTTGTTCCCTTGCCTGCCGCGCGAGCTCCCTGGCGTAGGGATCGTTCGCGCCCGCACCGCTCCTGCTTGCCACCGAGCCCCCCGGTCAGCGCGTGATCTTCTGCCCAACCTAGGCAGTATCGCGCACCTTCACCGTGTCGTCAGCAGCTGCTCTGCGGCACGAGATGCACGGACCGGATGTACTAGCACCGTTCCACGGGGACGGCACTCAGGGTGCTGTGCTACGAACCGTCGAGCCTTAAGCAGTGGAGAAGGCCGGGACGTCGGATCTCCCAGAGCGGTCTCCCGCTGTGTCGGGCTGAGCGCTCAGACGGGCCATGAGCCCGCCTGGCTTGCGAAGAGAGCAACAGCACTGGGAATTCCAGCTGCCCGACCGCATGTTCGACTCCGCGTAGTCATCACTGGGGGAGGACCGTGACCGATCTGAACGTGTTCCGTGTCGCGGAGGGGCGTGCAACTGAGCTGCGAGGTCAGCACGTGCCCGTGGAACGCGAACTGCAAAGCCTGATCGAGCGGAACATGGAAGTGATGCTCGGTGTGCGGCTCCTGGCGTCCGAGTTCTCCACGGGGGACCGCCATGGCGGGCGGATCGATTCATTCGGTCTGGACGAGAGCGGCTCGCCCGTGATCGTTGAGTACAAGAGGGCCCGCGACCAGAACGTCATGAACCAGGCGTTGTTCTACCTGGACTGGCTGCTCGACCATCGTGGCGACTTCCACCTTCTGGTCGACGATGTGCTGGGGACGGAGTCCGCGGCATCGATCGACTGGATCGTCCTCGGACGATCTGTATCGCCGGCGACTTCACGCGGTACGACGCCCATGCGGTGCGGACGCTGGGACCCTCCATGGACCTGGTGCGCTACCGGTTGTACGGCGACGACCTGCTCGCCCTGGAACTCGTAGAGTCGTCTGCCGGCCGTGCCCGATCCTTCGGCCGCGGGGGACGGCGGCACCTTGCACCGGATTCCGCGGCATCCGACGTTGAGCGAGTGGACGAGCCGGTTGACCACCTTGCTGGAGCTTCGCCCTTCATGCGCGAGGTGTTCTCCGAACCTGGACGAAGCTCTGCACAGCCTCGGGGACGTGCAGAGAGTGTCGATGCGGACCTGCCTGGTCTACCGAGCCCTGCGCGGTTTCGCCTGGGTGCGGGTGCAGAAGGAGGCGCTCGTTGTCACCCTGCGAGTGGACCCCGACAACGTCGAACTGCGGGCAGGCTTCACCAGGGATCTTCGCGACTTGGGACACAACGGAGGCGGCGACCTAGAGGTGCGCATTCGTACGGCGGCTGATGTCATCTCCGCGATGGAACTGTTCCAGGCCAGCTTTGAAGTCGCGTAGCCCAGGGTTTGGACCCACGACCTCTTCGTCCCGAATGAAGATCACGCACGGGCCTCAGCTGCGCGATCGACGTTTGCGCAGGTCAGGGGAGTGGTTTCCGTTGGTCTGGGATGGCTTCCGCGGGTCTCTGGGAGAAGATCTTCTCCCAGATTTCTCCCACGGGCGTCAGGGTGCCTCGGTGCTGGTGCCTGGTACTTGACATTGCGTCGGTGAATTTGCTCCTTGCTTCGGGTGTGTGGATCGAAGCCGAACCTGTGCCACCTGCTTTAGGAGCGGGATCGAATCCCTGATCGAGGGTGTTGGATCATGCCGGGTGGTGCTGTCCTCGCAGGTCAGCACCACCCGGCATGATCGCCAGTCCTGCCTCTGGCGGCTCATGCTCCACCGTCCGCTCACGCATCGCTCACGCAATTCCGTTCGTCTGACCAGCGAGTTTTCCGTCGGTGCAGTGATGTCTTGTCCGGTGTCCCGCCCGCATGTAGGTCCATCCGGCCTTAAGCTGCCGACCTCCTTGTCCCGAATCGGGTCGAGGCGAGATCAGTGCCTGGGGCGTCTGGTGTTCTGCTTGTTGCGCCTCAAGCTCGCTTCGGGCAGTGGCTCTCACCGTCGCTCACCGCGTATGTCGAGACCTCTGCCGACTGCACCGACATCACGGGGTCAGGTCCGCCACGCTCCTGGGCGCGCACTGGGTCCCACAGGTATAGGACATCGCCGTCCGTGCTGAAGGCGAGCAGCGGACGATCGGTCGGGAGCGGTCCGTTGTGCACAGAGAGTTTGCCTTCGAGTGGCTGTACGCACATCCGCTTGCCCTGGATTCCGAAGTAAGGTTCCGGGGCGGTCGCGTTCACCACATCACGGGCGGCGCGGTGGGCTGCTTCGGAGGTTCGGTTCATGAACGCAGCTCCACCAGCGACGACGAGCATGGCGGCAGTGCATGCGGACACGACGCTCACAATGCTCTTCTCCCAAGCCCAGTGGAAGTGGCGCGCCCAGCCGTAGAGGGCCAGAGACGGCAGCAGCAGCCCTATGCAGCCGAGCGTAGGGAGCAGTGCGGATGCACCGGTCCAATAGACGGGGGTTGAGACCGAGTCAGCGGGGATTCCGAATGCATCCTCCACATACAAGAACTGCAGGAATGAGCCGACGAACGGCAGGGCCCACGGCAAGGGCAGGACGATCACGGTGAGTAGGGCGGCGGCGTGCCTGCTGATCCAGGTCTGGCGAATGGCGAACCAGCATCCCCGGGGTACAAACCACAGCAGAGCCAGACAGGTGCATGTGAGCAGAATGCTTCTGACCTGTGCGGCGACCCCGTAGGGGTTCTGTTGGTGCCAGATGTATCCGGGCATCGCGCTGCCGACGAAGAGCAGGGTCCCAGCTGCCCAGCGCAAGAGCCATGGGCGACGCGCATTACTCGTGTACCAGCTACCGACGTACCACGCGGCGACGGCGAGCGGTGCGAACATGGCCAGCTGGCCGAGCAGGGATCGGTCGTATGCAAGCCAGCCGTAGAACATGAGCAGGAATCCCAGGGCAAGGCGGCATGCTACCCCTCGGCGGCCGTGCCACCAGGGATTCCTACCTTCCTCCACCTCATTGGCCTTGGGCCCCATGCTCTTTCTCACTCCATGGCATGACTCGTCGAACTCGAAACCTCCGAGCCGTTGTTGCCCGAGCCGCTCCAAAACCTCCGCTTCATCAACGGATGGAGCGACGCCGATGGTGCACTGCTCGTCGGCGAGTCCTGACTGGCTGCGCAGCGAGGCCAACCAGCCGAGGCCCCGCCTGCTTTGCCAGCCAGACTTTCGAAAGACCCGCCAGGTCACCAACGGCTCGGACACCTGAGTGCGGACGAGGGAACCTCCCACGATGGTCACAGGCACGTGCTTGCCCACAACCTCCAGCAGCCGCTTGCGGGCGCCGGTTTCGGCACCCCTGCGCGAACCGGGAAGTCGGACCTCTACGACGTACGCGGCTTGGTTCTCCGGCCGCCCGGTATCTTCCTGTTCGCTGGCCGGTCGGATCGCCCAACCTTGCTGTTCGCACAACCCCTTGGCGAGCAGCTGATCGCGCTCGCGCTTCGGAGTCCGAAAGATCAGATCCACCCGTTCGTCGAACTCGGTAACTGGTACGGGGACTTCGAGGCCGCCGACACCTGCATCGATCTGTGACGCGCCGGATCGGACCTCGTCCCCCACCCTGCGTGGACTGGGCACCCCTACCCCTGTCCCTGTTCTCCGTTCACCATTCGAGGATGTGAGACGACGAATGAGCAACGTGCCGAAGAGTATTGCCACGGATTTCCCCTTGCTGTCAGCGTCATGCCAGCGAATGGGATGGGCGCTCATCGAGCCGTGACCGTCCCATGACCCAAGTGCGATCACGGTCGCACGGAGCACTGACAATCCCGCCCGAAGCTAAGGACCGCGAGAAATGGGGGACCGCCTGGGTGGAGACCGAACGTGTCTTCACCAAGGAGAACGGCGAGATGCTTCATCCCGCCAATGTCACGCGGCAGTTCATCGAGGTGTACGAGGAGATCGGCCTTCCGCCGGTCCGGCTTCACGATCTCCACCACGGCGCCGCGACGCTGGCCCGCGCCGGCGGGGCCGACCTGAAGGCCATCCAGGAGATGCTCGGCCACTCCTCGATCACCATCACGGCCGACACGTACACGAGCCTGTTCCCCGAGGCGGACTTGGCGATCGCCGAGGCCGCAGCCCGACTCGTGCCGCGCACCCGCGCTCCCTCCGAGAACACCGCTCTCAAGGTGGACCCCGAGTCCGATGGCTCGGAGGATTCCGGCGCGGAGTCTGTGCCGATTAGACCCCTCCCTGGGGAAACCCCAGGTCAGAGCGGTAGCGCGTTGTGCCCCGGGGCGGTTCACTTCGGCGGCGCTCATCCAGCCTGGGAAGGGGTCAGGAGACGATTTGGGCGAGAGTGCCGGTCAGGGCGGCCGCAAGGGTGAGTGCGGCAGCGAATGTGGTGGCGGCCCGCATGAAGGCAGCGGGATAAGTGGCGCCATCCAGCCGGGCGAGCAAGCCTGCAGCGGCGGCAGCCAGTAGGGCGAACATGACGACCAGCGCAGTGGCGAGGAGGACAACGACAAGGCGAGTCACGGCAGGCTCCTTGTAGAGGTGAGGCGTTGACGTGACGAAGGTCGCGGAAACGATGTTCGCCGGGGCCCGCCTGGACAATGATGAACACCAGCGAACGCATCGAGCCGGGACGGGACGAATGCACGACGAACGTAGCGAGCTGGCGGCGCTCATCGAGCTGCGCAAGAAGCTCGCCGACGGCCTGGCTCGTGCCGGGCTGAACAAGACTCAGCTCGCCGCCCGAGCAGAACTGGGCCGCACCACCGTGCAGGAGGCGTTCCAAGCGGGCAAGCCTGCCCCATCGGCCGAGACGGTTGTCGCGCTGGCCCGTGTGCTGCGTCTGCCAGACCAGCAACTGCTAGATCTGCGTCGCGTTGCCGCCCGAGAGATCGGCCTTGCCCTGGGAAGAGACCCTGGCTTGGGCAAGCCGATCGCGGAGTGGGACCCTCACGACTTGGAGGTCCACCCCGCTGGGGTCGGTTCTGGGGCCGTGCCACAGCGGGTGCTGCCCGGCTACGTCCCGCGTGGCCATGACCGGATCCTCACCGACGCGGCGTTGGAGGCTGTGCAGGGCAACAGCCAGCTGCTGGTCCTGATCGGCACGTCCTCCACCGGCAAGACAAGAGCCTGCTGGGAGGGCATTCAGCCGCTCGCGCCCCGAGGTTGGCGGCTGTGGCACCCATTCGACCCGACCCGAGCCGATGCCGCCCTTGACGACCTCGAACATGTCGGGCCTCGCACGGTTGTCTGGCTCAACGAAGCCCAGCACTACCTCGGCAACCCCCAGCTCGGCGAGCGGATCGCGGCCGCCGTCCATACCCTCCTCACCCATCCCAAGCGCCGACCGGTCCTCGTTCTGGGCACCCTCTGGCCCGAGTACGCCGACCAGTACACAGCCTTGCCCTCCGCTGGCTCCCCGGATCCACACAGTCGGGTCCGAGAGTTACTCGCTGGACGTACCCTCGCCATTCCCGACGCCTTCGGTCAGGACGCACTGCGGACCGCGGCTGTACTAGCGCAGGACGGCGACCAGTTGCTCGCTGACGCTCTCACTCGAGCGCACGTTCATGGACACATCACCCAGGACCTTGCTGGTGCCCCCGAACTGTTACGCCGCTACGAGCACAGCACGCCAACCGTCAAGGCCGTACTGCAGGCGGCTATGGACGCACGCCGACTTGGCGTGGGCCTTCACCTTCCGCAATCCTTCCTCACCGATGCCGCGATCGACTACTTCAGCGACCGGGACTACGACGAACTCACAGACGACTGGGCAGAGGCGGCCTTCGCCGATCTCGCCCGCCCCGTGCACGGCAAGCAGGCACCGTTGCGCCGCACCGGAGCCCGGCCAAAGCGCCGCCCGCCCGGCGGCCCGGCACCCGCACCCACGCCTTTCTCAGTGACGGGGCCAGTGTTTCGGCTTGCCGACTACCTCGAACAGCACGGCCGCACCACTCGGTTGAGACTGTGCCCACCCGCATCGTTCTGGGCCGCCGCCCACGCCCACCTCAGTCGCCCCGACGACCTCGGCAATCTTGCGATAGCCGCTGGACAAAAGCACCGCCTGCAATGGGCGCACCACCTCCGGCTCCGCGCTGCCGACGCAGGCCACCCCTACTGCCTCAACTACCTGGCCCGGAGTCGGGAGACGGCTGGGGACACGGAAGGCGCTGAAACCCTCTATCAGCGAGCCGCAGACGCTGGCGACCCCAGCGGTCTGACTGACCTGGCGGAGCAACGGAGAGAGGCGGGGGATCCGGAGGGTGCTGAAGCGCTCTATCGGCGGGCTGCCGACGCTGGTGACGCAGACGCCTTGTTCATCGTGGCGAGCCTTCGGAAGGCAGCCGGAGACCGTGAGGGTGCCGAAGCCTTTTACGAGCGAGCCGTAGACGCTGGCCGGCCTGACGCCCTTGTCGACCTAGTGGAGCTGAAGGAGGAGACCGGGGATTGGGAGGGTGTCAGGGCGCTCTACAAACGGGCCGCCGACAATGGCGATACCTACGCCATTGCCCGTTTGGCAGAGATGAGGGCGGAGGCCGGGGACCAGGAAGGTGCCGAATCCCTCTACCGGCAGGTCGCCGATGCCGGGGACACCGATGCCCTGATCTTCCTGGCCGAGCTAAAAGAGGAAGATGGAGACGTCGACGGCGCTGAAGCCCTCTATCAACGGGCCGCCGAAGTTGGCGACGCCAGTGCCTTAGTTTACCTAGCCCAGATGAAGGAGGAGGCCGAGGACTGGGAGAGTGTCAACGCCCTCTACCTACGGGCCGCCGATGCCGGCGACACTGGTGCCCTGACCTACTTCGCCCAGATGAGGGAGGAACATGGAGACCTCGATGGCGCCCAAACTCTCTACCAGCAGGTTGCCGACACCGGTGATACCTACGCCGTGGTCCACTTGGCCCAGCTGAAGGAGAAAGCCGGAGACCGTGAGGGTGCCGAGACCCTCTACCAGCAGGCTGCTACCAACCCAGGCGCACTGACAATCCTGGCGCGGACTTGGGAGCAGGCCGGGGACTGGGAGGGCGCCAAAGCTGTCTACCAGCGAGCCGCAGACGCGGGCCACGCTGGCGCCTTGGTCCGCCTGGCAGAGCTGCGAGAGCGGGCCGGGGACCAGAAGGGCGCCGAGACCTTCTACCAGCAGGCCGCCTCTACCGGAGACCCCGATACCCTGATCGGCCTAGCACGGATGCGAGACGAGGCAGGAGACCGGGTGGGTGCTGAGACCTTCTACCGGCAAGCCGCCGACACCGGTGAACTCCCCGATGACGAGGCCAAGATGAGGTGGCCGTACGGACTAGACCCGGACGGCTCGCCTTCGCCCCCTTGGTCGTGACCTACGACCACGACCACACGTCGAAAGCCTCAGCAATCCGTGTCGGGTAGCCGTAACCGAGGAGCCATGAGGGACCGGAGCCGGGACCAGGGCTGCCTGTTGTCTGGCAGCTGAGTGCCCGAACGCGTGCCGACTCTGCGATGGCGGAGTGGAACGCGTACTTCACCGCCGGTGTCCCATACGAGGCCCTCGTCGATCTCCTCGCCGCGATCGGCACCCGTGAGGCGCCCGATGCCGGCTTTGAAGGACCCGAGAAGGTCCTCAAGGCGCTCACCGCCCAGGGCTGGATCCGAGACGTGGACCGGCCCCACACCACCGTCACGGACCCCGGCTTCTCTGCCAGCGTTTCCCTGGAGGTGCTGTCGTCGCTCGTCCAGGACGCCGACCCACGCCCTGGCCTGGTGGGCTGGCAGGCATGGGCGGAACCTGTTTTCGGTGCTCCGTATCAGTGGTGCGCGAGCTTCAGTGCCAGCGTCCCCCACGCCCTGGTCGCCGCGTTCGCCTCCTCGCTCGCCTCAACGGTCCCGGTGTCCCGCCGCACCCTGCCCGAGTGCGCCGGGGGGCGGCTCCGCATTGTCCGTCGCAGCTGACAGCCGAGACCTGAAGCGGCTTGTGCTGCTCGTCGCTGCTTTCCCTGAGTGGCCCGCTACCTGTATCCGCCAGATGACAGAGAAGGAGTCTCTGCGTGTTCCGACGACGTGCTCGCGCCGACCGTGAGTTCCGTGAAGCCCAGCGTGAGGCGCTCGCGATGCTGCAGAGGCTTGCGCAAGAGCCGCTGCCGTTCGACACCATCCCGGTCGAAGAACCGGCGTCAGCAGGATCGAACCCGGAGGCGGCGGTGGGGCCCGACTTCCTGCCGCCGGAGTTCCGGGCACCGTCCCGCCAGGACGTTGCCGGGTTCATGATGCGCTGGATGCAGCCGCTCGTTGTCGACGGCGACGTTCGTACATGCCCGCAATGTGGCGCGTATCGGGACTGGATCGTCTTCTGCATGCGCGACGACTCGGTGTGGCTGCGCTGCGGGTCTGGTCACGAGACGAAGGAACCCGGACTGGACGCGGCTTGGTACAACCGCCACTCGGGTCCGGTCGACCAGTGGCATCCCACCGTTGAGGACGGACTACGCCACCTCGGCCGCTGAAGCCCGAAAACCCAACCCCTACATGCCGCTGGCCGCAGGGTCGGCCCAGTCGGACGTCGGGAAGCCTCGGGATCCTGTGCCCTGCCGGTCACCAGTCGCCACCTGGCTTGGGGGCACCTCATGATGATCACCGTCAAGACTCGTTCCTTCAGGGAACAAGGCGGCCGTTCCTCCAGGGAACGGACGGCGCGTTCCCTGGAGGAACATCGGGGGCGTCCCTGGTCTCGTTGATGCCCCTCCGGCAAAGGGTTTCGGCGAGCCTCACCGCGCGGGATGAGCCCGCTGGCTGCGCAGCTACCGTCTCAGCCGAATGACAGCGAACGGCTGCTCCCAGGAGGGGAACTCGTCAGAGTCCGGTGACGGGCTGTCCGGTGAGGGCTTGGGCGACCTGCCACAACATGCCGCCCCGTGAAGCCTTCGTGAGCACGACGTCTCCGGGGCGGAGAAGAGAGCCGACGAAGGCCGCGGCGGTCGCGTTGTCGGCGACGATCGCCACGTCTGGTACGCCCGCTGCGCCCGCCGCGAGAGCGAGTTGCTTCGCGAGGTGTCCGCCGACTGCCACGACGAGATCGACGTTGTTCTCGGCGGCCATGCGCCCTACGGCCTTGTGAGCCTCCAAGGCTTCGTCGCCCAGTTCCAGCATTTCCCCGAGCACGGCGATCCTCCGGCCGCCTTCTGCCTCGGTCATGAGGGCGCTCCGTTACGAATGAGAGGGGCGAACGTGATGGCTCGGCCGGTGTAGGAGGGCGTGACCCTGCTCAGGGGGACGCGGTCGTTGGTCTGTCCCCACGAGGAGGGGTCGCGGATGAAGATGGTCGGGTCTACCCCGTCCTCGTAACCGCGCGCGATGACGAGATGGCCACCGGTCCGGCCGTCGTTGGGGAACTGCTCGGTCACCGACATGATCAGCGGGGCCTCTTCGAGTCGGGCGACCAGGCTTTCGGCCGCGACTGGCTCGGCGCGGGCAGGAACTCCGAGGTCGGTTGCCAGGTTGGCGATGCTGGCATGTAGTGCTCCACGTGGGGTCAGCACCTCGTGCTTGAGCGCGAGTTTCAGCAGCTCAGTGACCGATGGTGCTTCATGGCCGTAGGCGAGCAGGATCATTCTCAGCGACGCCAGGCCGCACGCCCGGTTAGACCACTCGGTCCTGTCTCCCAGTGCCCACCCTCCGTGGAGATCCCATTCGGCGGGGGCGATGAGCTGTCGGCACATGGGGACGTCGTGAACGTGCGGCACAGCGGCTGGCTCCTACGGTGAGACGGCAGCCTCCCGTGTCGATGTGGAGCTGCTGAACGCGGGAGTGGGCAGGGGGACATCGTAGGGCGGACGGGTCAGGGCCTCGTGAAGCATCGCCAACACGATGTCTGTGTGCGTGAGCCCGACCATGGCCCCGCCTACGGCGAAGTTGCTGTCACGCGACATGCCCGGCGTCGTGTTCACCTCCAACGTATGCACCTGGCCGGCTTCGGTGAGCATGAAGTCCACCCGCGCTGAACCGCGTAGGCCCATCCCGTCCCACAAGGTCGTCGCGTAGCCAGTGATCTCGGCCAACAGCGCAGGCTTCAGCTCGGGGGCCCTGACCGTCACCGAGCACTTGGAGTCCGCGTCGAGCTTCGTGTCCGCGTCGTAGAAGTCGGCTTCGGTGACCTCGGTGGCCAGTGGCGGAAAGACGAGGACCTCACCGCTGGGCAGTTCCAGCAGTCCTACGGTGAGCGGTACGCCGGGGACGTAGTCCTCGACGAGTACGGGATCACCCGCATCGCGGGCGGCGTCGGCCAAGGCCAGGGGGAGGGCTTCCCGATCCCGGACCAGGCTCATGCCCACGCTGGAGCCGCCGAAGGGCGGTTTGACCATCACGGCCGTCCCGGCCCAATCCGCAGGGCCGCCCGACCACACCCACCAGCCGGGGGTGGGGACACCCAGGTTCTCCATCACGCGCTTGCAGAGAACCTTGTCCGCTGCCACA
Source organism: Streptomyces sp. CBMA152 (assembly GCF_014596475.1). Lineage (GTDB taxonomy): Bacteria > Actinomycetota > Actinomycetes > Streptomycetales > Streptomycetaceae > Streptomyces. The sequence continues at coordinate 280,747 of NZ_MECJ01000029.1, forward strand.
GCCGACGCCGCGACACCGCTTCCGCAGTACGGCATGCGGATGTAATCCAGGAGTCCTTGCAGGCGCCCGTCCTCGCCGAACGGGCCGTGCAGGTTCGAGAGGACCACGTCGTATCCGGCCAGCTCAGGGATGAACGTCGGCTCGCAGGGGTCCAGGACCTTCCACCGGACACCGATCTCCTCCAGCGCTCCGGAGAGGGCCGTCACGGAGCGCTGCTCGACGGGGCACTTCGAGTGGTAGAGCCGGTCCTCAAGGCTGACGGGTCCGTAGACCAGGGCGACGCCGAGCCCTTGCCGGGCAGGCTGCCATTCGTGGAGCGTGCGGGTGGCCTGCTGCACGGCCTTGCTGGAACTGGCGGTGAGGAAGCGCGTCATGCGAGTACCCCTTCGAAGGTGTGAGTTACGGGGCCGCCGACCCATTGAGTACGTGCCGGCCGGTCGGGGTGGGGGCGTACCGTCAGCGGCTCTCCGGCCTGGTTGCGGACGATGACGGGGCACCGGGCGACCAGCCCGCGCATGGTGGCAATCAGGACGGCCGCCACCGCTCCACTGCCGCACGACAGCGTTTCGGCCTCCACGCCACGTTCGTAGGTGCGGAGCTTCAGCTCCTGCCTGCCAGCGGCCTGCACGAAGTTGACGTTCGTGCCGAGCGGGGCAAGGTCGGCATGGTTGCGAATCTGGCGGCCCACCGTGACGGTGTCGATGGCGTCCACGTCGTCCACGACCGCGACCACGTGCTCGGTGCCGGTGTACGCGCTGTCGAACCAAGTGGGCTTGCCGTTGATGACTGCCTGCACGCGCCGCGGGTGGATGGCTCCTACTTCGGCCGTGACCCACACGGCGTCATCGCCCACGACTGCTTCGTGCGTCACCCCGGCCATGAGGAGGCGCATCTCTTTGAGGCCGTGGTCTTGGCTTGCCGCCCATGCGGTGCAACGCAGGGCGTTCCCGCACATGGTCGCGGTCGAGCCGTCCGCGTTGAAGCACACGACTTCGAGCAAGGCGGGGGCCGTGCTGACCAGCCTGCTGATGACGAGGCCGTCAGCGCCCACGCCAGTCCGTCTGGCGCAGAGGTGCTCGGCCGCCTTCGCCCAGTCGTTGTCCATGTCCGGCGTGGGGTCGGAGAGGAAGACGAAGTCGTTCCCCGCTCCGTGAATCTTGCGAAAGCGCATGGCGAAGCTCCTCGGTCGGGTGAGGTGACGGCTCTTGCGCGCTGGGTAGAAGGGCCAGCGGAATCAGGCGAGTTCGATGGGGCGGTACGTGATCGTCGGCGCCGTCATCAGCCACGGCGCGTGCCCGTCGAAGAGCAGGACCCGCTGGGTCGCGGTGCCGGCCGACCGCATGTCTGCGACCTGTAGGAACAGGCCGTCGCGGCACACGTAGTCGCCGATCTTGACGCCACTCGGGGACCGGAGGACAGCTCTGGTGCCGCGCGGGGCGGGTGGGAGAGCCGGTTCGGCGGAGCGGTGTCGCTCGTACATCAGCCTCTCCATATGGCCAGCAGCAGTGAGCCGCCCACGGCCACGAGGCTGATCACGTAGGCGAGTTGCTCTCCGCGCGGACTCACGCAGCACCGATCAAGTAGTCTTGAACGCGCTCGCGTACGGCGGGAATGCCGATCTCGGCTATGGGCACCCAGGCCGCTGCGCCAGTCTCGATCATGGCCGGGAAGACGGCTTCCGAGTGAGCGCGATAGAGGTAGCGGAAGCCGACTCTGATGCGAGGGCCGTACTCGCGCGGGGCCCTGGTGACGTCGACCAGGAAGGGGCCCTCGCTACCGGGCTCGGTCCATACGTCACGGATGCCGACTTCTTCGGCCAGCAACCGCAAGGCCGCACTGCTCAGCGAGTCGTCCTGGGGCTCGGGCGCCACCTCGGCGAGGGAGTAGCCGCCCCCGTGCCGCAGCGACAGAACCCTGTTGAGCTGGTCGACGACGACCGCGCCCGCCATCACGAGGGGGCAGCGGCCACGGTGAAGACAGGCCCGACGCTTCGCGTGATCGCATGCTGCGTCGTACATGGGCATGAGCGCCATGGCCTCGGCCGGGTGCTCGTGCAAGTAGTGCGCGAGTTCCTTCACGATCTGGTCGCCTCGAACGCTCACGGGGCACCGAGCCCGTTGCGCTGGGTGTAGATCCACAGGAGGCGCCGCGTGAGGTGGACTGCGTCTCGGAGGTAGATGAAGGCGCCGAACGAGGGGGTCTCTGCGGTCGGGCGGCTCGTGTAGTCGACAAGCTTGCGCCCTCGGTGGAGCAGCTCCCGCACATCCTCGTCCTCGGCCGCTCCCAAGTCCTCATCGAGCAGCTGGTTGAGGTGTCCAAGGATCACCGGCGTGGACCCGTCCATGTCCTCGCGGGTGGAGGTGGACATCTGCATGGAGAGGACCAGGTCTATGCTTTCGGAGATCGTCTCAACGTCGACCGGATGAACTTCGGTTTCAGCGAGGTTGGTTGCTCTCGATTCCTTGCCCATACTTGCCACAGTGATCACCGCTTCGCCTCTCCGGAGCACGATTCAATCCGTGCTGCAAAGCTAGGAAAGGCGATGGGCGGGGCTCCATGAGTGTGCCGGAACTTGCCATACGTTCACCCGAGAGATTCGATGGCAGCCGTAATGATTTGCCTTGCTGCCGTGCCGTAGACGGCGAGTTCCTTCAACTCGGCGAACGTCTGGGCATACATGGCAAGTTCGTGATCCTGTACGACGGTGAGATGCGCGGAGACCAGCTCGACGTTCACGGTGTTGTCGTCGTACAGGAAGAATCCCTCGACGGGCCAGAGCGTGCGGTCGACGTCCTGCGGAATGATTCCGATGCTCACCGAGGGCAGCGCCATGACACTGAGCAAGTATCCCAACTGCCCTGCCAGGACTTCCGCTCCGCCAATGCGGTACCGGAGCGCGCTCTCCTCCAAGAGGATGGCGAACGTGTGCTTCCCGTAGACGATGTTCTGCTTCTCCACGCGGACCTTCACGGCCGTCGGCACATCGTCCTTGAGGCCGCGGCGGTCGCGGATGGACATCAGAAGGGCTGTGATGTACGACGCCGTCTGCACCGGGCCAGGGATGAGCCACGGTGAGTAGATGCGAAAGCGCTGGGTGCGTTCCCACAAGGGGAGGACCGACTCCTGGGCCAGCTTGAGCCCGTCGCGTTCCATCCTTCGCCACTCGACGTACATGCCCTCGATTCCACGAGCCGTCGAGATGAGATCTTCGGCTCTGCCTTCCGCCCCGCAGGCGGAGCACCAAGCGCGAAGGTCGCGCTCCGAGGGCGCACGGGTGCCGCTCTCGAAGCGCGAAGCCTTCGACTCGTGCCAGCCACAGCGTCTGGCCAGTTCCCGCTTGCTGATTCCGGCCGTACCCCGGATCTCAGCCAGACGTTTCCCGAGCGCCTTGCGGGCTTCCTGAACGCTCGAAGAGGGAGAGGTCATGTCGTCGCGACAGCGTTGTTCGAACCGTCAGGACAACTCGAACTCTGCGTGTGGCGTTGCCCGTTGCCACACGGCCGCGAAGGCGGCCTCGCAGAGCTTCGCCACCTCTGGGGCTTCCGTGAGTTCCATCTCCATGTTCTCGCCCTCGCCGTCAAAATGATTCAGGAGGACGAGGCTGGAGTCGAACAGCCAGAAGTCATTGCCGGGGAGCGTGATGTCCGTTGCTCGGCGGCGCGAAAGCCAGCGGACGTCTTCCCCCGCGGCGATGTTCAGCCCGTCCGTGACGGCGTGCTCAAAGCGGATGTACTCGCTGACGGGCGTCGACACTATGCGTGCCCTGCGGACCTCGACGCCTCGGGAGGCCGCTTCCGTGACGATCGCGTGCCAGTCCGCCCAGCGCTCGGCTGGGTCGAGGGTCTTGCCGGCCTTCCAGTCGATGAAGGCCGGGTCCGACTTCATGTAGGCATCGCGCATCTCCAGATGGACGGCTGTCCTACGGCAGTCGCGAAACAGATCCTCAAACGTCGGGACCTTCTTCACCCGTCACCTCCAAGAAGAACTGCACCATGGTTCGGGGGATCTCCACCACCGACTCATGACTGGGGAGGTCCATCTGGTCGAGGCGCTCCTTGTCGAGGACGGTGACACCCTGGACGAGATACTTGTTCGTCACATCGTCCAGGTAGATCGTGGGGGAACCCCCACTGGGGCTGTCGGGGTCCTTACCCAGTTTGATCAGGGCCATGATGTCCACCTCCGCTGAAGGCAACGATCGATGTGCCAGATCTTGCCCCTAGCTCCGGCCCAGGACGAGAAACTTGCCAGAACTTGCCAGCTGGGTGGTGCTGATGGGGAGCAGGCTGGCGTGGATCCGCTCTCTGGCGGCCGGATTGGCACGAGTGCGGTCCTGATCAGCGCCGCCATGCGGGCGGCGGCTGCGGCGGAGTCAGTGTCGAAGCGGGCGCGGAGACAGCGGGGCGCTGTGTGGTGCTACGGGCCTGTGCCGCACGTGCGCGGGTGCTGGGCGCCGGCCTTGAGCTGAGGAGTTCCATGCGCCAGATCAGGACTTGTGCGGGGCGGCGGGCGTCGGCCAAGGCACGCTGGTCGACGGCCTGCTGGAGGATCTGCTTCGGATCGTGGCCTGTCTTCTCGGCGTCCGCGAGCAGGGCAGTGAGTGCGTCGAAGGCCGGGTCCTCCAGAACCTGTTCCGCGTGATCGGGCACTGTCTGCCGGATGAGGAGGATGTGCCGCTCCACCACCTGCTGGGGAGGTCGGCGCTGGGCGCGTACGGCCAGCGGTGCGGCTGCTGTCTGCTCGTAGGCGCCTTGGAGGTGGAGCAGGGTCTGGTGAGCGGCGGCCACCTGCTGGTCGTGGCGGCGGAGCTGGTGCCATCGGGCGGCGGCGATGACGACGAGGATCGCAGCGTCCAGGAACATCGCCAGCAAGGCACCGTCCTTGGGAGCGGGCTCGCGGACCATGGCGCGCACGGCGCCGCGCAGGGCGCGGGCGTGCTGATGCTCCGCCTGGATACGGGAGCGGGTGGCTCGCTCGAATGCCTCGGCGGCCTGAAGGAGTTGGGGGCGTACAAGCGGGGGTGCGAGGAGGGGCAGGGCGTCGAGCGCTTCACCGAAGGCTGCGAGGTGGGCCTGGGCGGCTGCGTCGTCGCCATAGCCGAGGTGGTGGGGGATGCGCTCGGTGGCGGCGGTGGCCTGGTGCCAAGGGTTGGTCCTGCGCGGGCCTGGCTGCTGTTCGGTGGCGTCGAGGCGCTTTCGGATCTCGGGAAGGGACAGGTCCGGGGAGAGCTTGGAGCCGGAGTACCAGATGGGCTCCTGCTTGCCGTTGGTGTCGCCCGGGAGGGCGACCGTGTAGCCGCGCACGTCCCCGGAGGGGAAGTGCTTGACGTCGACCAGGATGCCGTCGGTGTGCTGCAGCAGGCTGATGAACTCCTCGGTGCTGGTTGCGGCGGCCACGGCGGTACGCACCGTGGTGCGCAGTCGTTCGCGGGCGGCGCGGGCCTGACCGGCGCGCTTGGCCTTCTCCTGCTCGGCGCGGGTGGGCCGTTTGGCGGCGGTGCGGTCCCCGCGTACGACCTGGTGGAGGCCGTATTCCTTCTCGATGGCGGAGAGTTCGCGGTCGGCGGTGAGGTAGTCGTTCCAGTGGCGCGCTGTGCGCAGATCGGCGCGGACCTTGGTGGCGGCGATGTGGATGTGGTCGGGTGCGTGGCGTACGGCGACCCAGCGGCAGCCGTCCGGGTCACCTTCCGGAGCGATGCCGGTGGCGGCGACGACGCGGCGGGCGATGTCGGCCCACTCCTCGTCGCTGAGGATGCGGTCGCTCTCGGAGGCCCGGATCGAGCAGTGCCACACGTGCTTTTCGGGGGCACGGCCGAGCCGCTCGGCCTGCTTGACGTGCAGGTCGAGGTCAGCGACGAGAGCCCTCTTGGCGGCGTCGAAGTCATCGACGCGGCCGGGGTCAGGGGCGAAGCCATCCCAGGAGGCGACCAGGTGCGGGTCGGTGTGGCCCTTCTTCTTCGTGTCGTACAGGTAGCGGATCAAGTCGGCGGTGTTCTGGCCGCCGGTAATCTTCGCGATCATCGGGCCGCCTTGTGGCTGACGGACTGGTTCGCGGCTGCCGCGATGTGGCGCACAGCCTCACCGACCGCATCCAGGGTCCGGTCGGTCTGGGTCAGGACAGCGGTGTCCCCAGGGTGTGGATGGCCGCCGGAGTTGAGCTTCTTGGCGATCTGGTTGACGTTGTGGCCGATGGCGGCCACCTGCTGGCGCAGGGCGTTGAGTTCGTCGATGTAGTCGTCCAACTGGGTGCGCTGGCCGGGCACGGTGAGGTCGCCGTGGACGTGGGCCAGGGTGACGACGGCGACGTAGTGGGCGCCGCTGACGTTCAGCGACCTGGCCTTGGCGAGGATGGCGGCCTTCTCCCCGACGCTGTAGCGGGCATCGACCCGCTTTTTGCGCTGGCCGTTGGGGTCGGGCTTGCGGCGGCGGGCTACGCGCTGCAGGGCGGCTGCTTCGGCGGCGCGTGGCAGCGGCACGGCAGCGGCGGGATCGTCGGCGGCGGGCTGTTCCCCCTCGGGCACCCCCTGGTGCCCGAGTGCCTCCGCCACCCCCGGGGCGGAGGGAACCCCGCTGGGGCCGTCCTTGGACGGTCCAGCGGGATACCTTGCTCCGCCTGGGGCAGGGGTGGTTTGGACCGTGTCCTGGTAGTGGTCGAGGTTATCGGGGTGTGAGTCGTGCATGGGGTGTAGGTCCTTGTGGGGGAGACGTATCGGCAGCAGATCTGGCTGAGGGTGAGCCAAGCGGAGGCGCAGCGGGCCGGGCCGTGACCGGTGTGGTCGTGCGGGTGGAAGAGCTGTGGACTAGCTGGAGTTGCTAGTCGGCAGGTCTTGGTTCGGGCGGTGCGCGACTGACCGGATATGCGGTCAGTCCGTGCGGGCGCCGGTCTCGGCGCCTTGCTCGGCGGCCAGAAGTGCCTTGAGTTCGGTGAGCCGGTCCTCCGCGATGGTGAGTCCGGCCTCGTCGCGGATGGCGTTGCGCAGGACGGCGCGGGTGTTCTTTCCGTGCAGTTTGATGGCCTTGCGGCCGATGGCGAGCAGTTCGGCCATCTCGGCGCCGGGAGGGCGGCCGAAGCGTTGCGTCATGGGACCGGCTTCCTCGGTCGATGGCTCCGTGCTCGTAGGGGTGGAGGTCGTTTCGTGCAGGGGGAGTGGGGGCTGCACGGATGGTGGCGGCAGGGCGCCGGGCTGATGGTCAGGGTCAGGGTGTTTCTTGGCTTCCTTGCGTTCTGCAGAGCCTCTGACACCCGATTGGCTAGGTGGGAGCGTCGGTGCGATGGGTGACGCGAGGTCCCCGGCGGAGGTGGAGTCGGTCCAGGGCGAGGGCAGTTCGATGGTTGCCAGTGCTGTCGCGTGGCGGCGGGCCGCGAGCTGGTGGAGCAGGACTTGCCGCTGGTGGGAGTCGGTGCCCACCGAGGCTCGGGCGATGGCCTTGGACAGGTGTCGTGCTACGTAGTGGCGGCGCCAGCCGTTGTGCCAGTTCGGGGTGGACTCGGCGAGGTATGCGGCCCGGTCGACTGCCTTGTGGGTGGCGCGGTCGCGGGTGATCTGTGCGGCGTCCCGGTCGCGTTCGGCGATGCCAAGGCAGGAGAGCAGGCGCTCGCGCATCTCCCAGCCGACCCTTGCCAGGAAGCTGTTGGAGGCGGCGTCGGGCTTGCGGAGGCGTAGTTCGATGCCCATGGCCTGGTGCCAGAGCAGTGCGGCCATGACCGGGCCTACGAAGGCTCGTACCGTGCCGCCCACCGGGCCGGACTCGGCGTAGGCGGGGATCACTTGGACGGTGGTGATCACCCAGGTCATGGCGCCGGGCAGACCAGGCGTCTGCTTGGGGCCGTTGAGGTTCTGCCGGGCGAGCAGGGCCGTGGCGAACAGGGCGAGTTCGGCGGCGGCGAACATCGCGGTGCGCTCGGTGGTCCCGCTCATGTTCAGGTAGTCGGCGGCGAACCGCCAGCTGGTGTCGGCGCTGTAGGCGGTGCAGCCGATCGCTGCTAGGGCGGCGACCTTGACCGCAGGTGTTCCGGGCTGCTGGTCATCAGTGTTTCGGCGGGTGCGTCGCCGTATCCGCAGGCTGTCGAGTAGTCCTGCGCATGCGAGGACGAGGGCGGCGGCGGTGAGGTAGGGGGTGTTCCAGTGCCCGAGTGCGGGCATGGCGAGTTGCGTCATGCAGGGGTCTCCAGTGGGGCCCGCCGCGCCGTGTGGGCAGTACAGCGGCGCGTGCGGGTGAGGGTGATGAAGGTGCAGGTGGGGGTGGCGCCGCAGGGCCTGTTATTACGCGGCGGGGTGTCGTCTGCGGTCTCGGCCGGTGAGGATGACGCGGGTGGTCATCTCGGCGAGGCGGGAGGCGACGCGGTCGCCGACTGCGTCGCGCAGGGCGTCGGTCGGCAGGTTGGTGGTGATGAGGGTGGGGAGCATGTCGTTGTAGCGGCGGTTGATCAGCCGGTACGTCAGCTCCTCGGTCCACTCCGACTGCTTGGCCGCGCCGAGGTCGTCCAGGATCAGCAGCGGGCAGCGGGCGAGTGTCACCAGGTCCCGTTCGGGGTCGTGGCCGGGGCGGGGGCGCAGGCGGGCGTACAGGTCGGGGGTGGTGACGGCCTCCCAGCGCAGCCGGACCCCGGCGCCGAGCAGTGAGCGGATGGCACCGTATGCCTGGTAGGTCTTGCCGGTGCCGGTGGGGCCGGCGATCAGCAGCGACGGGCCGATCGCGATGCCCCGGGTCCCGCTCGGACCGGGCCGCCCGGCGAGGGCGACCTCCTCGGCCCAGGTGGTGACCTGCGGGTGGTCGGCGAGGGCGTGGCGGTAGCGGGGCGGGATGCGGGCATCGGCCAGCTCCAGCGCGGCCACTGCCCCCGAGGCGGGTTCCGGGGGAGGGTCGGTCGGGTCGACGCCCCGGTTGGCGAGGATGGCGGCGCACCGGTCCGCCAGCGTGCCGACGCGCTCCGGGGTGCGGAGAGCGGTGGTCACAGGTCGCCCCCGTACGCGGCCTCGACGTCGGCGGGGTTCGTCCACGGCCTGCGGGTAGCGGTACCGGCGGTGACGCGTGGGGTGTTCATGGCCTCGTTGACCAGACTCGGCAGCAGACTGACGTGCAGGCCCTTGGCGCGCATGCGGTCCATCCCGGCGCGGATGTGGTCGGGGGCGATGCCCTCGCCGAGCAGCTTGCCGACTTCCCTGCCGAGTCGGCCGAGTACGTCACTGGGCGGGCGGTGTTCGCAGGAGGCGACGTACTCGCCGACCAGGTCCTTGGCCGAGACCGAGTCCGAGACTGTGTCGGGGGCGGGGGCGCTTGCGCTCCCCACCGGAGGTGATCCTAGATCCAGGATCCTAGGTCCTAGATCCGGACGGTGAGGGCTCACTGAGTCCTCCGTGAGTCCTCCCTGAGTCGTCCGTGATGTCTCACGGAAATCGTCCTGACCTGCGGATTCTGCGTTCCTCACGGTGAGCTCCGGCAGAGTGCGCGCGTCCTCGGCGAGGGCTCCGTGAGGGCTCACGGAAGCCGTCGTGAGTTCTCCGTGACGGCTCCCGGCAGGCTGCGTGGGCTGTCCGCCCTCGTGGCGTGGGCAGGCCGGGCAGCGGCTGCCGCTGGGCCGGTTGATCTTCTGGTGCTTGGCCCAGGTGACGATGTGCAGGTACCGCTTGCCGTCCTCGCCCTCGTACCGGCAGATCAGACCGGCGGTGTGGAGTTGGTTGAGATCGTCCTCGACCTCCAGCGGGCCGTGCTCGGGGCGCAGGGACCACAGGGCGCCGGCGATGACGGCGCCCTGGTCGCGGAAGCGCCCGTGGTCGTCGGCCTGGGTGAGCAGACCGAAGAAGGTCCGCTCGGCAGTCACGCTGACCGAGGCGAGCGACTCGGAGGTGAACGCCTCGGGCTTGATGGTGCGGATCCGTGCCATGCCTATCGCCCCGCCTTCGTGGAGAAGGCCGGGGATGCGGCGGTGGTGCTGGTGGATGGGGGTGCGAGTAGTGCCGTGAAGGCCCTACTGTGGGGCATAGAGGTTCCTCCCACGGTGGCGTGCGATCGCCACCGCTCAGTCGTTCAGACGCGGGTGATTCGGTAGGGGACTCGTTGGCCCCGGCGTTGGCGCGCCGGGGTTTTTTTCTTGCCTCGGGGCCCGGGGGCTCCGAGGGCATGGCCAATAAAGCCACACCCACCCGGAACAAGTCCAGCATTGCGCCGGGAAAGCAAACAGCTGTCGGCGAACGCGTCCTGCGCCGGGAATTAAAACGTTAGCCCTCGATCGCCGGTTGACGAAATAGTTCCGAGAAAAGGCGGGGGCGAAACGGACAACTCGTGGCACTTCGCCATCCAGTCGTGTCGAGTCTTCTCGATGGTGGGGCAGGTGCCCTGAGCAGGGAAGGTGCTTCGGGCTGACGGCCATCTTCCTCGGCCGAGGTGACCTGACGGGTCGTTATTTCGCTAACCGGGGATCGTCGTCTATGTTTCGCTCTGCACGCTGGGGTGACGCAGGGGTCCTGACAACAAAGCGGCGCAACATAGCAGCGAAAACGGTATTTCCAAAAAAGCGTTTTCCAAGCTACAAATTGACCTATGCCTAGACGCCCCACCCCCGTGGGTCCCGCCGGAGAGCGGACCGCCCGAGCCATCGAGCGCGCCCGCACTGCCCGCGGTCTCGCCCAGCGCCAGTTGGCCGCCCGCGTGACCGTGTTCGGTCGCCCGATGACCGTCACGATGCTGTCCCGCATCGAACGCCGTCGGCGACGCTGCGACGTCGACGACCTCGTCGCCATCGCTGCCGCCCTGGACGTCTGTCCGCTCGACCTCATCCACGAGGCTCCGTAGCGACCTAGCTGCCGGCCCGCGCCCGGGTGCGCCAACGCCCGCAAGCCGCAGCCACCTTCATCCCGCCCGCGTCTGAACGACCATCACCAACGGCACACCCGCGGAATCGCACCGCCGTGCCAGACGAGGAACCTCCTTGCGCCGAACCGCAATGCCCCCCGCCCTCCCGCACCACCCCCACCTCCTCACCATCGCGAAGGAGGTGATCCTGCATGGCTGACCGCCTCCTCTCCGTCCTCGAGGCAGCCGACCGCCTCGGCGTCGGCGAGCGTTTCATCCGGCGCCTCGTCTCCGAACGCCGCATCCGGTACGTCAAGGTCGGCAAGCATGTCCGCATCGCCGACAGCGTCCTGGCCGCGTACGTCGAGGAGCGGACGGTCGAACCGGTCCGTACCCGGCGCTCCCGCTATGGGATGGCGGCCTGATGGCGCCGCGCAGGCCGCAACGGCGGCGCGACTTCGGCAGTGTGCGCAGGCTCCCGTCCGGGAGGTGGCAGGCCCGCTACTGGGCCCCGGACGGTGAACGACGAGGTGCGCCCGAGACGTTCGAGACCAAGACGGACGCCCAGACCTGGCTCAACGTCACCCAGGCCGACATGGAGCGGAAGGTCTGGCGCGACCCGGACGCCGGGGCCATCCCCTTCGAGGAGTTTGCCCTCACCTGGGTCAAGGAGCGCGGCCTCGCGGTCACCACCGAAGACCTCTACCGCCTCCTGCTGCGCCTCCACATCCTGCCCACCTTCGGGGAATGGCGCCTCGACGAGATCGATCCCGCCGACGTCCGCACCTGGCGAGCCGAACGCCTAGCTGCGACCGGCCCGACCCAGGTCGCCAAGGCGTACCGCCTGCTGAAGGCAATCCTGGAGACGGCCACCGACGACGAGCTAGTCCGCCGCAACCCTTGCCGGATCAAGGGGGCGGGCAAGGAGTCGCCGGAGGAGCGGCCGGTCGCCACCGTCGCCCAGGTCGACGCGGTCGCCGAAGCGATGGGCCCGCGCTGGCGCCTCATGGTCTACCTCGCCGCGTATGGCCCGATGCGCCCGGAGGAGCAGGCCGCCCTGCGCCGCCCGGACGTCAGCCTGGACCCGCTCGTCGTGTACGTCACCAAGGCGGAACCCGAGCGCACGAACGGTCAACGAGCGCCCGGCGACACCAAGTCGGCGGCGGGCAAGCGGACGATCGTCCTGCCGGGCTTCCTCCACAAGGAGGTCGACCGGCACCTGCGGTGGTTCGCCGAGCCCGGCGAGAGCGGACTGCTGTTCGTCGGAGAGAAGGGTGCCCCCTTCCGCCGCACGACGTTCGGCCGCAAGTGGCGCAAGGCCCGTGCCCTGGTCGGGCTGCCGGACGGCTTCCGCTTCTACGACCTCCGGCACACCGGCCACACCCTCTCCACGCGGTCCGGCGCCACGCTGAAGGACACGATGGTCCGCGCCGGCCAATCCTCGGAGAAGGCGGCCATGGGCTACCAGCACTCCCCGCTGGACCGGCAGATGGAGGTCGCCAACGGCATCGACGGGCTGGTCCGCACCCAGCGGGCGAAGGTGGCCGAGGTTGTCGAGGCGCCAGGAGTTCGCGAGGCGTAGCGGTGTCCGCGAGGGGAGTGGCCGACACGGCCACTCCCCTCGCGGTCGCAATCGCCGCAGGTCGGGGCACTGCCGAAGGGTCCACGTGGCATCCGTGGTGCGCGAGGGAACCGTACGGCCATCCCCTCTGACCTGGTGCACTTCTTGATTTTCCACCTCGAATGAGGGAGGATTTCCGGAAATTAACTCTGTGTGGTGAGGGGCTGGGGATGACAGTCGTGCACGTAGAGGGATCTCGCCCCGGCGATCGGCTGAGCCAACTCGGGCTCTCCACGGAAGAGATCGAGACCGCACTCCGGCGAGCTGAAGCCGAGAGAAACTTCTGCACCCCCTTCGACCCCGTTTCCCTCCCCGGCAACATCTTCTGGGGGCGCACCATCCGCTTCCTGCGCGAGATCTACGTGCCCAAGGGATGGGGCAGCACGAGTCCCAGCAACGTGTCGCTCCTAGTGGCACCAGGTGACGACTTCGCCCTCACGGCTTCCAGCGGGAGCAGGGAAACCGGCTTCGCTGCCCTCACGCCGTCGACCCGGTACACCAAGGGATCCGCCGTGATCCGGCGCGTGGAGACCAACCGGCAGTTGATGTTGCCTGGCTACGAAGCCGAGTCTGAGCCCCAGGAAACCGGTAACGGCATTCCGACCTGGTTCCTCCTGTACCAGCACGTCAACACAGACACCGGGACGCGGTTGTACTCCGAGCTGTCACTGCCGAACAACCACGGCAACCGTGGCAAGATCACCAGCTGGCAGGAGCGGATCATTCTGCCCCGGCTCGACTTCGAGGGGTACGCCCCGTTCCCGAACGACGACGATGGCGAGGACGGCATCGACATCCCGATCGAACGCCTGGGCTGACCCGCCTCCCTCCTACTACTGCTTGGCACTTCAATGACCACCGCATCCCGGCTTGTCCTGGCGCGTAAGCGTCGAGGACTTACCGTCACCCGCCTCGCCCAGCTGGTCGGCCTCACCGCGCGCAGGCTGTCGGACTTCGAGAACGGGAGGGCACACCCCAGTCCGCCTTCCCTCTCGGCCATCGCGGAGGCGTTGGAGTTCCCCGAGCCGTTCTTCAGTGCGGAGGAGGTGGCAGAACTCCCCGTGGAGTCGGTCAGTTTCCGGGCGCTGAGCAAGATGACTGCCTCGCAGAGGGACATCGCCCTCAGCGGTGGCCGTCTGGTCCGGATCCTCCAGGACTGGGTCGGGGCTCACTTCCGCCTGCCGGCCCCGGACCTTCCGTCCCTGACCTCCTTCAGTCGTCGGGGCGAGGGTGACCAAGTTCCGCAGGCCGGCGAGGCGGGGGGGACGGATTGCTCGGCCGAGCGTGCCGCCGAACTGGTCCGCGCCCGATGGGGTTTGGGTGTCGCCCCGGTCTCCAACGTGGTTCATCTGCTGGAGGCCCACGGTGTCCGTGTCTTCTCGCTCTCCCGGGACTGCCCGGAGGTCGACGCCTTCTCCTTCTGGGATCGCGGCATCCCCTTTGTACTGCTGAACACCCAGAAGACCGCGGAGCGGGGACGGTTCGATGCGGCCCATGAGCTGGGCCACCTGGTCCTGCACGGAGAGGAGCAGGTGCCCCACGGACCTCAGGCCGAGGCGGAAGCCCATCGATTCGCGGCCGCCTTTCTGATGCCGTCCGCGGACGTGCTCGCTCACACGCCACGCAACCCGAGCACCACCTGGATCCTCCAAGCCAAGCGGCGGTGGAAGGTCGCTGCAATGGCACTCGCGCACCGGTTGCACGAACTGGGCCTCACCACGGAATGGCAGTACCGAACCCACTGTGTCGAGCTCGGACGACTCGGCTACCGCAAGGCCGAGCCGCAGAGCAACCTCCCCCGAGAGACCTCCCAGGTGCTGGGGAAGGTCTTCACTGCCCTGCGCTCCGAGGGGACTCGCCCGGCGGATGTTGCCCGAGACCTTCAACTGCGTCCGGCGGACCTCAACGACCTCGTCTTCGGACTCGTCGTCACCGCGCAGGACGGCGACGGGCGCAGCCGAGGCCGGGCTACGACGCCGACTCGGCATCCGCGGTTGTCCGTGGTTCGCTGAGCCTGCCGCCGGTCCAACCAACTCCCGCTTTGCTAACGAAAGTTTGCAGCTCTGCGGTGGCGAGTGGCACAGGTCACGCAAAATGCGTCTCGCGATTCGAGACGGTCGGGCGCCGGTTCGGCCAACAGGGCCCGTCGGCACCCCTCCGGCCAGCCCTTTGATGCCACTTAGGGCACGGGGAGGGCACGGCGCCCCCGAAATGGTCTAGACAACGAACAAGGCCCCGGTCTCTGACCAGGGCCTTAGTTGTGGAGCGAGTGACGGGAATCGAACCCGCGCTCTAAGCTTGGGAAGCTCATGTTCTACCATTAAACTACACTCGCGCGAACGGCTCCCGAATGGGAATCGCATCGTTGCTCACCTTACCCCATGCCAGGCCCCCGGCGTATCAGCCCGGGGGCTTCTCGCGTTCCGGGGGCGTTCCGGAGGCGTCCGGCGTGGCGCGATCCGACTGCCGGGGTGCGGAGTTGGGGCGTACCTTGAGGGGTGTCCCGGGTGGTCGGAGGGTCGTCGGAGTGCCGCCTGGAAGGCCGTCCCGTTCATCCCTTAATGTGGTGGTTTCTTCGTCCATGCTGGTTGTTGGGGAAGGGACTTGAGCCACTTGATGGACTCGCTGGAACGCACCGTCGTCCGCTGTGCCGAGGGGCATGTCTTCACCACCGAATCGTTCCCGATGCAGCAGCTCGGGGACGCGCGGATCGGGCCCGGGCGGCTGATCCGGTGCCCTCGGTGCGCGCGGCTGCGGCACGCCGTCCCCGTGACGGACGAGCAGCGGTAGACGGTACGCAGTGAGGCGCGCGGGTCTGTCCGATTACGGCAGCCCCGCGCACCCTGCGTATCCTCGGGACGTGCTTCTCTCAGACAAGGACATCCGGGCAGAGATCGACTCGGGTCGCGTCCGCATCGACCCGTACGACGAATCCATGGTCCAGCCATCGAGCATTGATGTGCGGCTCGACCGCTACTTCCGGGTGTTCGAGAATCACCGGTACCCGCACATCGACCCCGCCGTCGAGCAGCCCGACCTCACCCGGCTCGTCGAGCCGGAGGGCGACGAGCCGTTCATCCTCCACCCGGGGGAGTTCGTGCTCGCGTCCACCTACGAGGTCATCTCGCTCCCGGACGACCTCGCCTCCCGCCTTGAGGGCAAGAGCTCGCTCGGGCGGCTCGGGCTGGTCACGCACTCCACGGCCGGCTTCATCGACCCCGGCTTCTCCGGGCACGTGACGCTGGAGCTCTCCAACCTCGCCACCCTCCCGATCAAGCTGTGGCCGGGCATGAAGATCGGGCAGCTGTGTCTGTTCCGGCTGACCTCGCCCTCCGAGTCGCCGTACGGCTCGGAGCGGTACGGCTCCCGGTACCAGGGCCAGCGCGGACCGACCGCCTCGCGGTCGTACCTCAATTTCCATCGGACCCAGGTCTGAGCTCCGGACCCCGGTCTGATTCCCCGGACCCTGGTCTGAGCTGCGGCAAGACGGCAAGAACGGTATGAGTGACATGAGCGACGTACGCGAGAACCTGACCTACGAGAAGTTCGGGGGCGCCATCCGCGACCTCGCGCAGACCATCGCGGACGACGGCTACGAGCCCGACATCGTGGTCTCCATCGCGCGCGGCGGCGTCTTCGTCGCCGGCGGCCTCGCCTACGCCCTGGACTGCAAGAACATCCACCTGGTGAACGTGGAGTTCTACACCGGCGTCGGCACCACCCTGGAGATGCCGGTCATGCTCGCGCCGGTCCCGAACGCGATCGACTTCTCCGGCAAGAAGGTCCTGATCACGGACGACGTCGCCGACACCGGCAAGACGCTCAAGCTCGTGCACGACTTCTGCGTCGAGCACGTCGCCGAGGTCCGCTCCGCCGTCATCTACGAGAAGTCGCACTCCCTGGTGAAGTGCGAGTACGTCTGGAAGCGCACCGACGACTGGATCAACTTCCCGTGGAGCGTCGAGCCCCCCGTCGTACGCCGTGAGGGTCAGGTCCTCGACGCGTAGGACAGTGGATACGTAAAGGGGCCCGGGGTTCTGTGAACCCCGGGCCCCTTCCGCGTATCCGTACGTACTAGATCGTGCCCAGCTTGATCAGGCTCAGCAGCGCCACCAGCTGGATCGCGCTCGCGCCCAGCGCCCTCGGCCACGGCAGGTCGTGCGACTTGCTCACCATCGAGGTGAACAGCGCGCCCGCCGCCAGCCAGGTCAGCCAGCCGACCACCTGGACCAGGCCGTTGTCGCCGCCCAGGAACAGGGCGAGGAGCAGCCGGGGTGCGTCCGTGAGGGACATGATCAGCATGGAGAGGCCGACCGTCGGCTGCCAGGCGCCGTCGCCGCCGAGCTGGCGGGCCAGCGTGTGGGTGACCGCGCCGAGGATCATGCCGCCGACGACGAAGACCACGCCGGTGACGAGCACCACCGGGACGGCCTTGGAGAGCGTCGTGTTGATGACGTCCGCGCGGGCCTTGTCGAAGCCGAAGATCGCGAGCAGCCCGTAGAGGAACGTGACGAGGAGCGCCGGTATCCACACCGGGTAGTCGCGCATCTGCCAGAACGTCGGGCCCGGGCGCATCACGATGCCCCTGAGCAGGTCCTTCCAGTGCAGCCGCGGGCCCGGCGGGGGCGCGGCGACCGCGCCGGCGCGATAGGCCGTCCCGGAGCCGTACGGGTCCTCGCCGATGCTGAAGGCCTGGGTGTGACCGGGGTTGTCCGCGTACGGGTCCTGGGCGTAGGCATCTCTTTGGCCCTGCTGCCCGTATCCGCCGCCCTGGCCGTAGCCGCCCTGCTGCCCGTATCCGCCCTGGCCGTACGGCTGTCCCTGGCCGCCCTGGCCCTGGCCGTACGGGTCGCCGAAGTACTCCGGCTCACCCTGCCGCGGGTACTGCGGCTGCTGCTGCCCGTACCCGTACTGCTGCGCGCGCTGCTGCTGGGGGCCCGGCCACTGCTGCGCCTGGCCCTGCCCCTGCCGCGGTTGTTGTCGCGCGTTCCGGTTGTCCCGGCCGCGTCCCATCCTGAATCCAGCCACGCATTCGAACGTACCTGGTCTGACGGACCGCCAAGCCGGGGCGGCCGGAAGAGGCACGGTTTGCGGCTGACCTGTGACATCCCCTAGGGGCTTCTGCTAGGGGTCTCCCGGAGTCGCCCGTCAGCCCCATCCCGCCGTCGTGAATCCCACGAGTGGACTCCTGCTCCAACCGTCCCTCGTTCCCGCGTACAGCGTCACCAGATCCTTCGCCTCGCCCCGGTGTGTACGGACGACCACGTCCGGGACCTTGTCGCCGGTGAAGTCCGCGAGTTGGAGTACGTCGGTCACGGGGGCCGGGCCGCTGCCGGGGAGAGGTGTTACGGGCGGGGCGGTGACTCGGGGTGCGGTGTAGCGGCCGCCGGGACGGGTCGGGCCCTTCGGGCCGCCGAGGAGCAGGCGGGACGCCGCGCCCGGCGCGTCCGAGGCGCGGACGACCAGGTCGTCGTACCCGTCCCCGTTCACATCCGCCTTCGGCTCCGGCGCGGCCAGCACGGGCCCGCCGCCCGGGAGCGAGGCGCCCGCCGCGCGCGGGGCGCCGGTGCGGCTGA
This sequence comes from Streptomyces sp. CBMA152, assembly GCF_014596475.1. Lineage (GTDB taxonomy): Bacteria > Actinomycetota > Actinomycetes > Streptomycetales > Streptomycetaceae > Streptomyces. The sequence continues at coordinate 298,737 of NZ_MECJ01000029.1, forward strand.
AGGGGCCGCGCAGGAAGCTGACGCGGCCGCCGGTCGCGGTGACCGCGAGATCGGTGGCGCCGTCGCCGTCGAAGTCGCCGCAGACGGGGTGGTCGGGCCAGTCGTTCCCGTATCGCGCCTGCTCGGGGATCTGGAGCACGACCGCGCGGCCGGTGAGGCCGCCGGGGCCGCCGAAGAGGATCTGGAGGGGTACGGGCGGGCGGCCGATGCCGTTGTACGGCGGGTCGGTGGTGACGATCAGGTCCGCGAACCCGTCCCCGTCCAGGTCGCACGATGCTTCCGCGTCGAACGTGGCGGGTGGCTTGCCGCCGACCGGGGCGGCGTTGCGGCGCGTGGTGAGGATCTGGCGGGCGCCGGGGTCGAGGCCCCGTCCGGCGCTGCCGTAGACGACCGCGATGCCCGCGTCGTCGCCGTGGCTGTCGGCCTTGACCAGGTCGTTGAGGACGAGGTCGCGGTGGCCGTCGCCGTTGAAGTCGTACGGGATCTTGCTGCCGTGCCCGGGCGGTACGGGGCGGGGTGCGTTCGCCGCCGCCGTGGTGGCCGTGGGGTGGGCGGCGGACGCGTCCGGGCCGCAGCCCACCGCGCCCCACAGGGTCGCGGCCACCACCGCAGCCACTCCTGCCACAGCTCTACGCGTACGCACCGGCCTCATCACGCGCCTCAGAATGCCGCATCTTGGGCCAAGGGTTAAGCGCTGGGTAGTCGTATCGGTGCAGGGAGTATGAATCTGGTGGAAATAGTGGCTATTTACCTTGTCGCAGGCCAAGTACCAGTCAGCCGTTACATTGCCTACGCATTACCCAGACATCGCATCCGTAACTTTCCTGTTGTCACCGCCGCAAAGGGCCACAGACACGACATAGCCATCGAGTCAGAGGAAGAGTTACGGATATGCGCGCCACCCGACGCACCCTTCGCACCGCCGCCATCGCCACTGGAGCCATTGCCGCGTTCGCCCTTCCGGCGGGAGCCGCTTTCGCCGCCGACTCGACGCCGACGCCGGGCCCGGCCGACCAGGACCAGGACCGGAAGCAGGACGAGTCCAAGAAGGACGACGCGAAGAAGGAAAGCCGTTCCTTCGTGAAGTCCGTCAAGCTCGCCGACGGCTCTGTCGCCAAGGTCTACAAGCTAGGTCAGAACCACTACGAGGCCGAGATATGGGCCAACGGGACCAAGCTCGACACCCTTGTCGCGAACGGCTCTTCGGCCACCGGTGAGAACAACGGGCTGCATGTCGTGCTGACGCCCGGCGGCACTGTCTCTTCTTGGGTCGACGGGGGCAAGAAGGACGAGAAGAAGGACGACAAGCGGGACGAGCGCCAGCGGGAGAAGAAGTCCGATCGCAAGGTCGTCTCCACCGCGAAGGTCACGATGCCCGACGGGCGTATCGCCAAGCTGATCAAGACCACGGACGGTCCGCGCGTCGAGATCTCCATGCCGAACGGCAATTTCCTCGGCTCGATCGATCTGAAGAACCCCTCGACCCTGAACGACGGTTGGACGTACAAGATCGTCAATGCCGGTAAGGGCTCCTACAAGTTCGTCGTCATCGACGGCAAGAGTGGTGGGAACAGCTGGGTGTACGACTTCGACGGCAAGCTGATCGAGAAGTACACGGTCCAGAAGGACGCCAAGAAGTCGACCACCGGTGTGGTGCCGAAGGGTGGGGTCAAGGCCGGGGCCGACGTCTCTGGTTCCGGGGGCAACCAGGTGCCGCTCATTGCGGCGGGTGGGGGCATGGCTGCCGCGGGTGCGGCGGGGCTTGGTTTTGCGCTGTACCACCGGCGTGGTCAGCAGCGCTGACGCCCGCGTACGCAAACAGCGGCCGGTTCTGCCTCGGGGGCAGGACCGGCCGCTGTTGGTTTTGCTGTTCTTCGGCTGCGGACCGTCTTGGGCTGGTCGCGCAGTTCCCCGCGCCCCTAGAGGGATGCCGGCTCCGCCGGCTCCTCTTCCTGAGACGCCTCCGGGGTCTTCACCGACTCAAGCAGCAGCTGGGCCACGTCCACGACCTGGATGGACTCCTTGGCCTGGCCGTCGTTCTTCTTGCCGTTGACCGAGTCGGTCAGCATGACGAGGCAGAACGGGCAGGCCGTGGAGACGATGTCGGGGTTGAGGGACAGGGCCTCGTCGACGCGCTCGTTGTTGATGCGCTTGCCGATCCGCTCCTCCATCCACATCCGCGCGCCGCCCGCGCCGCAGCAGAAGCCGCGCTCCTTGTGGCGGTGCATCTCCTCGTTCCGCAGGCCCGGCACCTTCGCGATGATCTCGCGCGGGGGCGTGTAGACCTTGTTGTGACGGCCGAGGTAGCACGGGTCGTGGTAGGTGATCAGGCCTTCCACCGGGGTCACCGGGATCAGCTTGCCCTCGTCCACGAGGTGCTGGAGCAGCTGGGTGTGGTGGATGACCTCGTACTCGCCGCCGAGCTGCGGGTACTCGTTCGCGATCGTGTTGAAGCAGTGCGGGCAGGTCGCGACGATCTTCTTCGACGACTTCGGCTTCTTCGTCTCGGGATCCTCGTCGTCCTCGCCGAACGCCATGTTCAGCATCGCGACGTTCTCCTGGCCGAGCTGCTGGAACAGCGGCTCGTTGCCGAGGCGGCGCGGCGAGTCGCCGGTGCACTTCTCGTCGCCGCCCATGATCGCGAACTTGACGCCCGCCATGTGCAGCAGCTCCGCGAAGGCCTTGGTGGTCTTCTTGGCGCGGTCCTCAAGGGCACCGGCACAGCCGACCCAGTAGAGGTAGTCGACCTCGGACAGGTCCTCGACGTCCTTGCCGACGATCGGGACCTCGAAGTCGACCTCCTTGGTCCACTCGACGCGCTGCTTCTTGGCGAGACCCCAGGGGTTGCCCTTCTTCTCCAGGTTCTTGAGCATCGTGCCCGCCTCGGACGGGAACGCGGACTCGATCATCACCTGGTAGCGGCGCATGTCGACGATGTGGTCGATGTGCTCGATGTCGACCGGGCACTGCTCGACACAGGCGCCACACGTGGTGCAGGACCACAGGACGTCCGGGTCGATGACGCCGTTCTCCTCGGCGGTGCCGATCAGCGGGCGCTCGGCCTCGGCCAGCGCGGCCGCCGGAACGTCCTTCAGCTGCTCGGGCGTCGCCTTCTCGTTGCCCTCCATGTCCTTGCCGCCGCCCGCGAGCAGATACGGGGCCTTGGCGTGCGCGTGGTCGCGCAGGGACATGATCAGGAGCTTCGGCGAGAGCGGCTTGCCGGTGTTCCAGGCGGGGCACTGCGACTGGCAGCGGCCGCACTCGGTGCAGGTGGAGAAGTCGAGGATGCCCTTCCAGGAGAAGTGCTCGATCTGCGAGACGCCGTACACGTCGTCGTCGCCGGGCTCCTCGAAGTCGATCGCCTTGCCGCCGGAGCTCATCGGCTGGAGCTCGCCGAGCGTGGTGGAGCCGTCCGCGTTGCGCTTGAACCAGATGTTCGGGAACGCGAGGAAGCGGTGCCAGGCCACACCCATGTCGGTCTTGAGCGCGACCGTGATCATCCAGATGAAGGAGGTCGCGATCTTCAGGCCCGCGAAGAAGTACGTGAGGTTCTGGAGCGTGGAGACGTCCATGTCCCGGAACCAGGCGACGAACGGGTACGAGATGAAGAACGAGGCCTCGTAGCTGTCCACGTGGTGCTGGGCGCCTTCGAGCGCGTGCAGCGTGAAGATGCAGATGCCGACGATGAGGATGACGGCCTCGACGAAGTACGCCTGGCCGATGTTGGAGCCCGCGAAGCGGGACTTGCGCCCCGGCCTGCCCGGGCGGCTCAGCTGCCGGATGACGATCAGCGTCAGGATGCCGAGCGCGGTCATCGTGCCGAGGAACTCGACGAAGACGTTGTACGGTGCCCAGTCGCCGATGATCGGGAGCAGCCAGTCCGCCTGGAAGAGCTGCCCGATGGCGTTGACGATGGTCAGCAGCAGCGAGAAGAAGCCGACCGCCACGAACCAGTGCGCCACACCGACGACGCCCCAGCGGTTCATCCGGGTGTGGCCGAGGAACTCCTTGGCCACCGTGACCGTTCGCTGCACGGGTTCATCGGTTCGGGTGCCGGCCGGGACCGGCTGGCCGAGCCGTACGAACTGGTAGATCTGCAGGATGGCACGGCCGAACAGCGCGACGCCGACCGCGATTAGGACCAGCGACACAATGATCGCGGCGAGTTGCATTTCGGGGCTCCTCGGGCCTGCGAGGGATTACTAAGCAGTAACTTATTGAGTTCGTTGCTGAGCGTACCCACTTATGCGGCCGCACTGTAGCCGCGCACGCGGTGATCTGTGTCGCTCAGGCCGACCTCAGTGACCATGGTCCGGCATGGGGTGGGATGCGGCGTCCGTGCGGTGCCTGCGAGCCGTCCGGCTGTTTTGAAATGTCCATCGTGTTATTCAGCCCATACACGGACATAACAATCTAACTTGGTGCGCATGATCTCCGGGCTCACGGCCGCCGTCGCCGCCCTGTTCTGCACGGCCTCACTGGCCGGATTCCTCCGTTTCGCCCTGCGCCGCCGCCGTACTCCCCGCTCCCTGGCCCATGTCCCGCGCCACGGCGGGATCGCGGTCGCGGTGGGCACGCTCGCCGCCGTCGGGGCCGGGCCCGCGCTCGGGCTCGTGGGGTTCGGCGAGGGGGTCGGGCCGGTGATCTCGGCGGGCGGCGCGGTCGCGCTGCTCGGGCTCGCGGGGGATCTGCGGCCGCTCGGGGCGCGGGTGCGGATCGGGGTGCAGACGGCCGCCGCGACCGTGGTGGTCGCCGTGGCGTCGGGGCTCTCGCCGGGGCCGGGCGCGCTCGCGGTGCTCTGGATCGTCCTGGTCACCAACGCCTTCAGCCTCCTGGACGCCTCCGACGGGGCGATGGGGACGGTGGCCGCGGTGACCGCGCTGGGGCTCGCCATCTGCGCGATCTCCGACAACCTGCCGGGGCTCGCGCTGCTGCTCAGCGTGCTCGCGGCCTCCCTCACCGGGTTCCTGCTGCACAACTGGCACCCCGCGCGGATCGCCCTCGGCCACTGCGGCTCGCTCTTCACCGGGTTCGTACTGGCCTGTGCGGCCGTGCTCGTCCACACCGAGGCGGATCCGGCGCGCGCGACCGCCTCGCTGTTCGCCTTCACCGCCGTCGTCCTCGCCGACGCGGTCCTGGTGCTGGTCTCGCGGCGGCGCGCCGGGCGGGCCGCGACCGAGGGGGCGGCCGACCACATCGCGCACCGGCTGCGTCGCAGTGGCCTGACCGTGCAGGGGACGGCCGTCGTCCTCGGGCTCGCCGCGTTCGCCGGGACGCTGACCGCGCTGCTCGTCCACGATGGCCGCCTCGCGCCGCCCGCCGTCCTGCCGCTCGCGCTCGGTGCGGCGGTCGCGGTGGTGGCGCTGCTGCGGATCCCGGTGTACGGGGACGAGGCGCCGGGTCCGCGTACCGAATCCGCCCGCGAGGCGGCGGCCGAAGGAGCTCCGGCGTGACGTTTCCCCCGCTTCCCCGCGCTCTGTCGGCCGTGCGCCGCCTCGGCCGCGCCGCCGGTTCCGGCCAGCTCGGTGCCGACGACGGGCCGCGTCTGGTGCGGCTGTTGCGGCGGTACGAGATCGACCTCGTGCTCGACGTCGGCGCGTACTCGGGTGCGTACGGGACGATGCTGCGGCGCTGCGGGTACGAGGGCCGGATCGTCTCCTTCGAGCCGCTGCGCGAGCCGCGTGCGGAGCTGCGGCTGCGTGCTGCCGAGGACCCGTGCTGGTCCGTGTTGCCGTACGCGCTCGGCTCGCGCACCGGGCCGCTGATGCTGAACATCGCGGGTGACGCGGGCGTGAGTACGTCGGCGCTGCCGATGCTGGACCGGCATCGGTCGGCCGCGCCGCACACCGCGTACACGGGTACGCGGTGTGTCGACGCGCACCGGCTCGACGAGGTGTGGGAGCGCGTGACCGCCCCGGGCGAGCGGGTGTTTCTGCGGCTGGCCGTGCAGGGGTACGAGCGGGAGGTGCTGCGGGGGGCGGGTGCTTTTGCCGATGAGATCGTCGGGCTTCAGGTGGGGGCTTCGCTGGTGCCGTTGTACGAGGGTGGTGCGGGGTTCGATGACGTACTGGCGCACGCGCGCGAGGAGCTTGGACTCTCGCTGATGTCGATGCGGCCGGGGCTCGCGGACCCGCGCGACGGTCGACTCCTGTCGTGCGAGCTGGTGCTGCTGCGGGAGGACACCCCGCACCCCGACGAACAGATCCCGGCCCAGGTCGCACACGCCGAGTGACGCTTCTTGTTCGTCTGCGGCTCGGTGGGGGCTGCTCGCGCAGTTCCCCGCGCCCCTTAAATGGGCCCTTCGGGCCCTCCTAGGGGCAAGCCCCCACCCACCCGCACCCGAAGAGCCGCAGGTCAAAGACCCGCACACGTAAGCCGCACATAAAAGTTGAGTCGGGCCGACTCAGCTCTGTTGACCGGCCGGGACGGATGAGGCATCCTTGAGTCAGTTCCACTCAAGATGTCAGTTGGAGGAATCAAAATGGCACGTGCGGTCGGCATCGACCTGGGCACGACTAACTCCGTCGTCAGCGTTCTCGAAGGCGGCGAGCCCACCGTCATCACCAACGCCGAAGGCGCCAGGACCACGCCGTCCGTCGTCGCCTTCGCCAAGAACGGCGAGGTCCTCGTCGGTGAGGTCGCCAAGCGGCAGGCCGTCACCAACGTCGACCGGACCATCCGCTCGGTCAAGCGCCACATGGGCACCGACTGGAAGATCGACCTCGACGGCAAGACCTTCAACCCGCAGCAGATGAGCGCCTTCATCCTGCAGAAGCTGAAGCGCGACGCCGAGGCGTACCTGGGCGAGAAGGTGACCGACGCGGTCATCACCGTCCCGGCGTACTTCAACGACTCCGAGCGTCAGGCGACCAAGGAGGCCGGTGAGATCGCGGGCCTCAACGTCCTGCGTATTGTCAACGAGCCGACCGCCGCCGCCCTGGCCTACGGTCTCGACAAGGACGACCAGACCATTCTCGTCTTCGACCTCGGTGGCGGCACCTTCGACGTGTCGCTCCTGGAGATCGGTGACGGCGTCGTCGAGGTGAAGGCCACCAACGGTGACAACCACCTCGGTGGTGACGACTGGGACCAGCGCGTCGTCGACTACCTGGTGAAGCAGTTCCACTCCGGCCACGGCGTGGACCTCTCCAAGGACAAGATGGCGCTCCAGCGCCTGCGCGAGGCCGCCGAGAAGGCGAAGATCGAGCTGTCCTCGTCCACCGAGACCTCGATCAACCTGCCGTACATCACGGCGTCGGCCGAGGGCCCGCTGCACCTGGACGAGAAGCTGACGCGCGCTCAGTTCCAGCAGCTGACCGCCGACCTCCTTGAGCGCTGCAAGCACCCGTTCCACAACGTCATCAAGGACGCGGGCATCCAGCTCTCCGAGATCGACCACGTCGTTCTCGTCGGTGGCTCCACCCGTATGCCGGCCGTCGCCGAGCTCGTGCGCGAGCTGACCGGTGGCAAGGACGCCAACAAGGGCGTCAACCCGGACGAGGTCGTCGCCATCGGCGCCGCGCTGCAGGCCGGTGTCCTCAAGGGTGAGGTCAAGGACGTCCTGCTCCTCGACGTGACCCCGCTGTCGCTTGGTATCGAGACCAAGGGCGGCATCATGACCAAGCTCATCGAGCGGAACACCACGATTCCGACGAAGCGCTCCGAGATCTTCACGACGGCCGAGGACAACCAGCCGTCCGTCCAGATCCAGGTCTACCAGGGCGAGCGCGAGATCGCGGCGTACAACAAGAAGCTCGGCATGTTCGAGCTGACCGGTCTGCCGCCGGCCCCGCGTGGCGTCCCGCAGATCGAGGTCGCCTTCGACATCGACGCCAACGGCATCATGCACGTGACCGCGAAGGACCTGGGCACGGGCAAGGAGCAGAAGATGACCGTCACCGGCGGCTCCTCGCTGCCGAAGGACGAGGTCAACCGCATGCGCGAGGAGGCCGAGCAGTACGCGGAGGAGGACCACCGCCGCCGCGAGGCCGCCGAGTCCCGCAACCAGGGCGAGCAGCTCGTCTACCAGACCGAGAAGTTCCTCAAGGACAACGAGGACAAGGTCCCCGGTGACGTCAAGACCGAGGTCGAGACCGCGGTCACCGAGCTGAAGGACAAGCTCAAGGGCGAGGACACCGCGGAGATCCGTACCGCGACCGAGAAGCTCGCGGCCGTCTCCCAGAAGCTCGGCCAGGCCCTGTACGCGGACGCGCAGGCCGCCCAGGGTGCCGCTCCCGGTGCCGAGGGCGCCCAGCAGGCCAAGCCCGAGGACGACGTCGTCGACGCCGAGATCGTCGACGACGAGAAGCCGCACGACACGAAGGGCGGCGCCGCCTGATGACGGAGGAGACCCCGGGTTTCGAGGAGAAGCCCGACGTCCCCTCCGGCGCACAGGAAGACGCCGAGCCGAAGGCCGCCGACTCCTCCACCAAGGAGGGGAAGGCGGCCCCGGCCGGGGACGCGGCCAAGGAGATCGCCCTGCAGGCCCAGCTGGACCAGGCCCAGACGGCGCTCGGTGAGCGCACCGCGGACCTCCAGCGACTGCAGGCCGAGTACCAGAACTACCGTCGCCGGGTCGAGCGGGACCGGGTCACGGTCAAGGAGATCGCGATCGCGGGCCTCCTGACCGAGCTGCTGCCCGTGCTCGACGACATCGGCCGGGCGCGCGAGCACGGCGAGCTGGTCGGCGGCTTCAAGTCGGTGGCCGAGTCGCTGGAGACGGTCGCCGCGAAGATGGGCCTCCAGCAGTTCGGCAAGGAGGGCGAGCCCTTCGACCCGACGATCCACGAGGCCCTGATGCACTCGTACGCGCCGGACGTCACCGAGACGACCTGCGTGGCGATCCTGCAGCCGGGCTACCGGATCGGCGAGCGCACCATCCGCCCCGCGCGGGTCGCCGTCGCCGAGCCCCAGCCGGGCGCGGCGAAGGACGGCAAGGAAGAGAAGTCGGCAGACGAGGAGAGCGGTGGCCCCGAGAAGGGCTGACGCAGGGATCGTCCGGAAGGAGGGACGTCGATGAGCACGAAGGACTTCGTCGAGAAGGACTACTACAAGGTTCTCGGCGTCCCCAAGGACGCCACCGAGGCCGAGATCAAGAAGGCGTACCGCAAGCTGGCGCGCGAGTTCCACCCGGACGCCAACAAGGGTGACGCCAAGGCGGAGGAGCGCTTCAAGGAGATCTCCGAGGCCAACGACATCCTCGGCGACCCGAAGAAGCGCAAGGAGTACGACGAGGCCCGCGCGCTGTTCGGCAACGGCGGCTTCCGGGCCGGTCCGGGCGCCGGCGGCGGCACCTTCAACTTCGACCTGGGCGACCTCTTCGGGGGCACCCAGGCCGGGGGCGGCGGTGGTGGCGCAGGTGGCTTCGGCGGCGGGCTCGGCGACGTGTTCGGCGGCCTGTTCAACCGGGGCGGCTCCACCACGGGCACCCGGACGCAGCCGAGGCGCGGCCAGGACCTGGAGTCCGAGGTGACGCTCAGCTTCACCGAGGCGGTCGACGGGGCCACGGTCCCGATCCGGCTCTCCAGCCAGGCCCCGTGCAAGGCGTGTTCGGGCACCGGCGACAAGAACGGCACGCCCCGGGTGTGCCCGACCTGCGTCGGCACCGGCCAGGTCTCGCGCGGCACCGGCGGCGGCTTCTCGCTCACCGACCCGTGCGTGGACTGCAAGGGCCGCGGCCTGATCGCGGAGAACCCGTGCGACGTCTGCAAGGGCAGCGGGCGGGCCAAGTCGTCCCGGACCATGCAGGTCAGGATCCCGGCGGGCGTCTTCGACGGCCAGCGGATCCGGCTGCGCGGCAAGGGCGCGGCGGGCGAGCGCGGGGGCCCGGCGGGCGACCTGTATGTGGTCGTGCACGTCGACAGCCACCCGGTCTTCGGCCGCCGCGACGACAACCTCACCATCACCGTGCCCGTCACCTTCACGGAGGCGGCGCTCGGCGGCGAGGTGAAGGTGCCCACGCTCGGCGGACCTCCGGTCACGCTGAAGCTGCCCGCCGGGACGCCCAACGGCCGTACGATGCGGGCGCGCGGCAAGGGCGCGGTCCGCAAGGACGGCTCGCGCGGCGATCTCCTGGTCACCGTGGAGGTCGTGGTGCCCAAGGATGTGGACGGCAAGGCGCGCGAGGCTCTGGAAGCGTTCCGTGAGGCCACTGCGGACGACGATCCGCGGGCAGAACTGTTCCAGGCCGCGAAGGGAGCATGAGCATGGACGGCCGACGACGCAATCCGTACGAACTGACCGACGAATCGCCGGTGTACGTCATCTCGGTCGCCGCTCAGCTCTCCGGTCTGCACCCGCAGACTCTGCGGCAGTACGACCGCCTCGGCCTGGTCTCGCCCGACCGCACGGCCGGGCGCGGTCGGCGCTACTCGGCCCGTGACATCGAACTGCTCCGTACGGTGCAGCAGTTGTCGCAGGACGAGGGCATCAACCTGGCCGGCATCAAGCGCATCATCGAGCTGGAGAACCAGGTGGCCGCGCTCCAGCAGCGCGTCGCCGAGCTCTCGTCGGCGGTGGACGGGGCGGCGGCCGCGATGCGGCAGCGCGAGGCCCAGGTCCACGCGTCGTACCGGCGCGATCTGGTCCCGTACCAGGATGTGCAGCAGACCAGCGCGCTGGTGGTCTGGCGGCCCAAGCGGCCGACGGATTGACGCCAGTACGCAGAAACGACACAGCGGCCCGCACCCCGGCAAGGGGAGCGGGCCGCTGTTCTCGTACGGCTCTCAGTCCTTGAGCGCGCCCGCCAGATACAGCAGGTCGGCCATCTCGAACCGGCCCGGCGTCTCGCCGAGCGTGGGCTGCCAGGTGGGGTAGACCTGGTGGTACGAGGACGGGGTGGCCCGCAGCAGACCGACGATGGTCTCGCCGATGATCCGGCTGCCGACCGGGCCGAAATGGCGCCCCCGGTTGCGGACTTCGGCCTCCTTGAGGATGTAGTACCAGAGGTACATGGGCTCGCCGGTACCCAACTCGGCGTCGCTCAGCGGCACATCGCCGATGGCACGCGCGATGTCCTGGCCGGACGGCAGCCCGAGCGCCTCGCTGCGCAGCAGGTTCCGTACTGCGAGCGAGGCCACCGGGCGGGCCAGCGCACCGGGCTTCGCGCCCGGCACCGCGCTCACCGGCAGGTCGAGCAGCTGCGTGTTGATCGAGCCCTGGATACGGCGGGTGGTCTGCGGCCGGAACGAGCGCGACACCTCGAAGAAGAACCGCCAGTCGATCGCGTGCTCGGGCAGCACCGGGCCGCCGCGCAGATCGGTGCGCGGGAACGCGGGCGCGTCCGGGTCGTCGGGGAAGAGCTTGCCGGAGAACCTCTCGTTGATGCGGTAGTTCGAGCGGATCGTGGAGTGGAAGGCGCGGAAGCCCGCCGCCGAGAACTCGATCGGCATGAACGGCTTCTCGCCGGGGTCGAAGAAGCGCGGCCCGTTGTCGACGATGTCGCGCAGGGTCGCCGGGTCCAGGAAGTGCGGCAGGAACTCGTGGAGGATGATCCACTGGTAGTGCCATTGCACCAGCTGCCGGGCCGAGGCGTACAGGGCCTCGTAGTAGTTGTCGACGTCGAGCAACTGGTCCAGGGTCGCACCGGGCTGCTGCGTCGGCGGCTCATCGGCGGGCTTGGGTGGCAGCCGGCGGCCGAAGGCGTCGGTGATCGTGCCCTGGGCGAGCAGATCCGTGACGTGGTTGTGGAACTTGATCATCTGTAGGTGCAACTGCGCGAGCAGCATGTTCTCGTCGTTGCGCGGGTCGCCGATACGGGCCACGTCGCCGTCGATACGGGCGAAGTCCACCCCGTTGGGATTGATCGCCAACTTCCCCTGCGGCGACCCGTCGTAGAGATGACGGCTGACGACCGGGCCGGCGCCGTACACGGAGTCCATGTCCAGGCGCGGGGTGCGGAAGTCGGTGATGTCGCCGGGCTCGAAACGTCCGCCGAGTACCGACAGGATGTCCATGGTCAGGTCGTGGTCGATGAACTGGCCGAGGAAGGTGAAGCCCGCCGGGATCTCCTGGGAGAGCTGCCCGTCGGAGGTCGGCCCGCCGTCGGCGATCCCGCCCGGCGCGCCGTACTTCAGCGCCAGCGGCAGACCGGTCGCCTTGCGCGGCGCGAGATGCGGGAACATCCGGCCGAAGTCACCGCTGGTCGCGTTGGGGTTGGGGCGGCCGCAGGGGGTGGTGCCGTGGGACGCGGACATGGGGCAGCTCCTCAAGTGGGTTCGTTGGTAAGGGTGTTAGGGGGTGCCCCGCGCCCCTGAGGAGGGCCCGAAGGGCCCATCAAGGGGCGCGGGGAACTGCGCGAGCAAGCCAGCACGGTCCGCAGACGAATATCGGCACCTCCAGCCGCGCGCCTAGCGCCCCGTGCCCTGCCAGATGCTCACCGCGAGCGCGGCGCACGACGTGAGCGCGGCGATCGCGGGCAGCGGCCAGCGGCCGCGCTCCAGGGCGTCGAGCCGGTCGTCGTGCTCGCCCAGGGTCTTGTCGGTCTGGTCGGCGCGCTGGAGGAGGAGCGCCAAGTCGCCCCGGGTGGTGGCGAATCCGACCTCCACCGCGCGCCGCAGCCGTTCCAGTTCGATGGCCACTCCTTCGGCCTGGCCGCTGCTCACCACGATGCCTCCCTAGGTAGGTGCCTGATCAGGACGGCGAGGCGGCGGGACGAGAGCCTGCCCCGGTACCAGTCCAGGAGGTCGACGCCGTAGTGGCGCAGCAGCGCCGCTTCCAGCGCCTCGGCGTTGTCGTCGACGTACACACCGAGGCGCAGCCTTCCCCCAGGCCGAGCCCGGTGTCGCGGCCGTAGGACGCCCAGATCGCCTCGACGTCGCACGCGGAGGCGCGGTGGCGGTCGAAGCGGCGGGACTGCGTCTCGCCGAGGAGGATCCGCAGCGAGGCGTACGGGTCGTCGCCGCCGAGCGCGCGCAGCTTGTGCGCGGTGTCGCGGGTGAACTCCTGCGGCAGTTCGAAGACCTCACCGCCCAGTTCGAAGGCCCAGGCGCGGCCGAGCGCTTCGAGACGCTGGGCGCGGGCCGCGTTGACCCGCGTGACGGGAGTGATAGGGGATGCGGCCATGGGACCTCCATGAAATGACCTGATCCGTAACGGAGTTGAGAGGAAAGGCGGCGTACCCGTGGGGCAGCGCAGCCGATACAGTCGGTGTCACCTCTTCGGGTGAGGCAGGGAATAGTGACCGTGAACGTGGAAGTGGACGAGGGCGAACGACTGGCCGAGCGGTTCGAGGCCAACCGCACCCACCTGCGGGCCGTCGCCTACCGGATCCTCGGCTCGCTGAGCGAGGCGGACGACGCCGTTCAGGAAGCGTGGCTGCGGCTCAGCCGCACCGATGTGAGCGAGGTCAAGAACCTCGGCGGCTGGCTGACCACCGTCGTCGGACGGGTCTGCCTGGACATGCTGCGCTCGCGCGACTCACGGCGCGAGCTGCTGTACGACGAGCCGGTGCCGCCCCCTGCCACGGGGTACGAGGAGCCGGGCGACCCCGAGCACGAGGTGCTGCTGGTCGACTCGGTCGGCCTTGCGATGCTCGTCGTGCTCAACACGCTGGCGCCCGCCGAGCGGATCGCGTTCGTGCTGCACGACATGTTCATGGTGCCGTTCGACGAGATCGCGCCGGTGGTGGGGCGCTCGACCGTGGCCACCCGGCAGTTGGCCAGTCGGGCTCGGCGGCGGGTGCAGGAGTCCGCGCCGGTGCCGGATGCGGATCTGGCTCGGCAGCGGGAGGTTGTGGACGCGTTCTTCGCGGCGTCGCGGGCGGGGGACTTCGACGCGTTGCTCGAACTCCTCGACCCGGATGTCGTGGTCCGGGCCGACCGGGCGACGGTCGAGGTCGGGGCGCTGGGCGAGGTGCGGGGTGCGCTTGCCGTGGCCGGGACGTTCAAGGGGCGTGCGCATTACGCGCAACTGGCGTTGGTGGAGGGGTCGGTGGGGGCGGTGTGGGCGCCTTCCGGGTGCCTCAAGGTTGTCATCGGGTTCACGTTGGTGGACGGTCGGATCTCCGAGATCTCGCTTCGCGCGGACCCGGATCGGTTGCGGCGGCTGGACCTGGCGGTCCTGGCGGAGTAGCCCGTACGGGCAGGTGCGGCCCACGGTCGGCGTTCGCGGGACGGCCGTGGGCCAACACCTTTCGTCTGCGGACCGTGCGTGGCTGGTCGCGCAGTTCCCCGCGCCCCTAAAAGAGCGCGGGCATCAGATCGCCACCAGGCCCTCCGAACCCGGGGCCAAACCGCCCGCGCTCGGGGCCAGTACGCCCTGGCTCACCACGCGCGGCGGGTCGTCCTGGACTCCGAAGCCGCGCAGGGGCGTCAGGCCGCCGCTCGCCTCGATGCGCCAGGCCGCGATCGACATCTTGTTGCTGTACGGGGTGCCCTCGGTGTAGTTGGGGAGGCGGGGGTCGGCGATCTTCTCGTCGAAGCCGGCGACGATCACGTACAGGTAGAGGCCGTCCTCGGTGATCGCCATGTCCTGGGTGGCGTGCTGGTCGCGGGAGATGGCCATGTGGCCGTCCGGCGGGAAGAGCGTGAGCTCGCCGGTGTCGCTGATGCGGAACCCGGCGATGCTGCCGCTCTGGGCGCTCGCCGCGTAGATCACGCTCGGGTCCAGGACGCTGTTGGCCGTCCAGCAGGTGGTCGCCTCGGTCGTGTCGACCGAGCCGCTGATCACCTGGAGGGTGCCGTCCCGGTTGACCCGGTACGTGGACATCGAGCCGAGGAAGTTGTGGCCCCCGACCACCTCGGTCACGAGCAGGAACTCGCCGTGGAAGGTGGCGGTGAAGGGCGCGGGGCCGTGCGAGTCGTTGCGTACGGGGGCGCCGGCCCGGCCGTAGGCGTCGACGGGGAAGACGTCGATGACGTTGGTCTGGCGCTCGGTGGCGACCAGCTGGGTGCCGTCGGGCGTGAAGGAGATCTGCGAGGGGCCCGCTGTGGCGCCGCCCACCAGATACTGCAGGGAGCCGTCGATGGGGGTGAGCTGGCCGTAGTCGCCGATGGTGAAGCCGGAGACGGCGCCGTCGCCGGAGTTGGCCACGTACAGCAGATTGCCGTGCACGGTCAGGCTGACCGGGCGCACTCCGCCGGACGGCACCCGGCTGATGTGGCGCAGCCGCTCGCCCTCGATGGCCAGCGAGGAGACCTCGTTGCTGCCCGCGTCGACGCCGAACAGGAACCGCTTGTCGTCGCTGATGATCAGGGACCCCTGCGAGACCAGCGGGTCGGACGCGTCCTCCAGGTCATAGCTGCGGCCGGCGCCGAGCCCGCCGGTCGGGTACGTGCCCTTCCTGGTCAGGTTGCCGTAGATGTCCCGGGCGAAGACCGTCACCGAGTTCCCGGTCTCCTGGTTGCTCATGACGTACACGAAGCCGCCGCGCCGGGGCGGGGCCGTGGTCGGGTCGTCGCCGGGGTGACCGGATCCGAGCTCCGTCACCGCATCAGCAGTCACATTGGTGTCCACAGTAATTTCCCTTTCCTGGTGGGGAGTTGTGCGGTTCACGCGATGCAGGAAATTCGCGAGATTCACGACGGCCTTATACGGCCGGGCCCGCCGCGTGCGACGCGCGCAGGCCGTGCGAGGCGATGTCGTTCGCTATGTCGAGGCCGAGGCGGACGCCACCGATCTTGTGGGTGAGGTCCATTTCGCCGGCCGCGTCCGGCGTCCAGCCGTCGTAATTCCAGTGCACGCCCAGGAATACGCGGCTGATGCTGTTCTCCTTGATCATTTCCCACAGTCCGCCGGGGAAGGAGCGGACGACCCGGGTCCGCACGATGCCGTCGGGGCCGCTGTTCACGCCGTCGAGTTCGTCGGAGACGAATTCCAGACCGGCGGCCAGGTTGTCGGGGACGTACGCGCCCTGGTGGTAGAAGTGCCGCACCGACTGGAAGGCGGCCGCGCCGAAGGTGGCGTGGCCGGACGGGTAGGAGGGGAACGGGGGCGTCCTGTTCACCTTGCCGCCCGGGTTGTTGGTGCTGGGCGCGCCGAGCGGCAGCCACTCGGGGTCGGCGTCCGGGCCGAGCGCCTCGACGCCGGTCCCGGCCGGGCCGCCGGAGAGGTCGTGCTCGCGCACGCCGACCACCGGGCGCCACAGGTCGTAGTAGTACTTGTCGAACCAGGCGAGGATGCCCGCGTCCGCCATGGCCGCGTTGACCAGCGCGAACAGCCGCGCGTTCTGGCCGGTGTCGTTGCCCTGGGCGGCCGCGACCTTGCGGATGATCGTGTTGTAGAGCCGGGGCGGCGTGCCCAGGCCCTTGACCCCGTCGTACGCCCAGAACATGCCGGTGGCCGTCTCGTTCTGGGTACGGCGGGTGGCCTGGAGCTCGGCGGGGAGCGTGCCCATCAGATGCGGGGCGATGCCCTTGGCGCGCACCTGGCGCAGGCCCGCGCTGTGGAGCGGGCTGCCGGGCCGCGGCGGGGCGTCGAGGTGGTGGCGCGCGGTGGCCGCGAAGAGGTGGGAGTGGGCGCCGTAGAAGGCGGCGTAGGGGGTCTGGCCGGGGTCGGCCGGGTCCGCGCGGTGGTGCTCGCGGGCGACCGAGTAGACGTACCCGTCGTCGCCGAGGCCGGGGTCCTTGGCGCGCAGTGCCAGCAGGGCGCCCGCGACCTTGAGGCCGAAGGCGTGGCCGTCGTCGGTGGCCTGGCCGCCGACGAGTCCGGCCGCGCGGTGCCGGTCGTTGAAGAAGTCCTTCTGCGCCGGGTACAGCGCGTTCAGGGCCGAGTGCGCGGCGGCGGCGATCGCCGCGTCGGAGGAGGCGCCGACCGGGGCCTGGGGCAGCGAGGAGCCCAGGTAGCAGTCGTGGCCGGGGTGGATGCCGTAGTAGGCGTCGTGCATCGCGAGATGCGAGATCGCCAGCGCCCGGGAGGCACCGCACGGACCCCGCGAGTTGCCCTCGGAGGGGGCGCCCGTGGTGTGGGTCGTGCGGTCGGCCTCCAGGGCGACCGCGTTCCAGTACAGGATCTGATCCACTGGTTATGTTCCTTTCGCGATACCCCCCGACGTGCTGGTGGTGACGTCGGCGGGGCTGCCGTCCAGAGATTGCTGACGGACAGTCAGAGCGCTGCCGCGGACCGTGGTCGCGATGACCAGACCGGCGGCGAGCAGGACCACGTCCTTCAGGACGTACTGGCCTTCGAGCGTGGGCATGTGGTGCGGGCCGCCGAACATCCGCCCCGGCAGCAGCACGACGGGGGTGAGGATGCCGACGAGATGGACCAGGAGCAGCGCCACGGTCGGGCGCATCCACCGCCCGACGAGCAGCAGCACCCCGATCACGCACTCCAGCGTCGCGACGCAGTCCATGGCGACGGTGGCGGGGACGAGGTGCGGTACGAGCCCGAGGGTGAGCCGGTGCAGGGTCGCGACGACGAGCCCCTGGGCGGGGCTCAGGTCCGGGAAGTATTTGAGAATCCCGAATCCGAGAAGTACCGCGCCCATGCTGAGTCGAAGTACGGAAATGCTGTGGCGCACCAGCCAGCGGTGAATTCGGTCTTCTATGCGGTCCGTTCCTGCCATGTTGTCGCTCCTCGTGGCGCGAATTGGCCGAAGGGGAGCGCAAAGGTAGTCAACGGACGAGGTGGCGTCGACGGTGTGAGAGATGGCGGGGTGGCTAACGCGCCAGGGCGTGCAACTGCGGCTTTCCGAGGTTGGGTTGAGCGGACCGCGAAATTCAGAATACGGAAGGCGATCTTACGGGTAACGCAAAGCGGCAGATCTGTCGCCCGGGTGATGGGCGCAGCTCTGCCGCTGCATCAAGTGTGATCCAGGGTCGCCGAATCCGCAACTCGTCTTTCGCCGGGGGCATTTGGGCCGGTGCGGGGCATGGGAAATGGCCCCACCCCCGGTGAGGGTGAGGCCATTTCGCGATCTTTACCGGTCGGCCGGATCCTTAAGTGATCTCGTTACGGTGTACGGACCGCTCGGCCGCGAACACGTCCTCCAGGCGGTACAGCAGCCGTCGTCCCTGTCGGCCCGCGGACTTCAGATGCCCGAGCTGGACCCACTTGCGGATGGTCGCGGGCGAGACGTCGACCTCGGCGGCGGCGAGGTCGCCCGAGACGAGCGTCGCACTCATGAGGCCCCCTCAAGGACCGGCCCGATGACGGTCTCCACGGCCGTCTCCACCACATGGCGGCAGACCGGGTTCACGCACAGCACCGCGCCGCGCTCCGGGAAGATCCGCAGCGAGACCGAGTCGCACGCGGGGCAGCGTCCGTCCAGGCGGATCATCTGCTCCGGGTCGCCCAGCTCGCGGGCGCAGCGCCGCGCCATCCGCCGCGTCTCGTCCGTCAGATGCTCGGCCAGATCGGGGAACTGCCGTACGCCGTCGAGGAGTTGGGCGATCCGGCGCAGCCGGGCCGGGACCGGGGCCGGGGGCGCCGGACGCAGGCCGAGCCGTTCGCGTACCGCCTCCTCCAGCTCGACCACGCCGTCGGTGATGTCCCGGACGGCGTCGGAGATGTGCAGCCGGATCGGGGCGGTGGTGCCCCGCACGGGGCCGCCGCCGTGGCGCTCGCGCAGGCCGCCGCCGGTCGACGGGGCGAGCTCCGCGAGGAGTTCGGGGAACCGGCGGGCCAGCGACTCCAGCCACACCGCGCCGTCGGCGTTCATCGCGCGGCCTGCTTCGGGATCGCCTGCTGCGGGGTCGACTGCTGTGGCGGCGTGCGCGCGGGCCGGCGTTTGACCTCGCGGCCGTTGCGCCACAGACGGCCGCCGCTGACGCCGTCGAACCAGGTGTGCGCGGGGTCGACGACGACCTCGCACTCCTTGCGGATGGGGCACTGATTGCATGCTCGCAATACCGGTTCCGCCTCGGAGGGGACACGGGTGAATACGGAACGCTGTGGAAGGTTCACGCAGGCGGCGGCCCTGCGCCAGTCGAGTTCATCCGCCGAGCGGGATAAGTCCGAGGTCAAGGGTGTTTTCGGAGTGGTCATGTGTGCGGGCACGTGCAAACCCCTCCCCACGTATGGGAACATGAGTTCGGCAAATTGCGAACGCGTGATCAGGGTGACACGGTGCGTGCGCGTACGCAAGCGGCCTATGCGTGCGGGCGCGCATCAAGTTGTGCGCGAGTGCGCCGGCGGTACGCTGTCCCCCGCGACGAGGGAGAACGACCACATGGGTTCGAGCGCACGGGCCGGCGCCCGCAATGAGCAGGGATACCGTGGCGACGGCGGCCGCTCCCACGCGGACGGCCTCGACGAGTTCGCCGCCTGGATCGAGCGGCTGATGCGGCTGCGGCACTACGACATCGACAGCCCGCGCGGCGGCGGCAAGTCCAAGCTCGCCGACGACGCCGGGGTGCACCGCGCGGCCGTGAGCCGGCTGTTGCAGCGCCAGAGCATGCCCGACCTGGAGACCATGCGCCGACTGGCGGGCGTCCTGGACGTACCGCTGCGGGACATGCTGATCCGGTCGGGGCGGCTCTCCGAGGACGATCTGCCGATTGCCGCGGGCCGGGGCGGGCAGGACGAGGATGGCCAGGAGCTGCTGAGTCCGGAGGAGGCCGCGCGGAGAATGGGCGTTCCGCCCGAGCTGCGGGAGCTCTTCGTACGGGTCACGAAGGCGTTCCTGCCGGAAGACGGCGAGCGTGGCGAGGGGGCCGGCAGCCCGGGGGTGTGAAGGAGGGCGTGGATGGCGGACGGCGACACGGAACCGGCCGAACAGGACCGGCTGGCCGAGCTGTTGGGCGGCCTGCTGATCGAGCTGGGCGAGAAGGTCAGACGGGCCGGCGTCGACGGCGTCCGCGTCCTGACCGACGACGAGCTCCAGAGCGAGCAGCTCCGCTGGTTCCAGGAGGGCTGGGAGGAGCAGGCGCGTGCGAGCCGCCGCGTCCGCGAGCAGCCGGACCGCCCGGGCGAGCGTCCCGGGCGTACCAGTGACGACGTGTACGACCAGGACGAGGACCCGCCCCGGTACGCGCCAGCCGGGCACCCCGACGACGAACAACCCGTCACTCCCGGGCGGCTGTTGCAGTTCCCCCAGTCGCCCGACGGGCGCGGCCCGCATCCGCTGCCGCTCGTCGGCACCGGCGAGACGCGCGGCAAGGACCTGATGCCGCACCGCCCCCGCTCCCGCTCACGAGGCCGGGCCGGGGACGACGACGAGGACGGCCCACCGGGCGGCCACCCCCACGTATGAACTCAGCCGTCCTGCTCCAGGATCCCGGACTGGGCGATGAGATAGCCGAGCTGGGCCCGGCTCCCGCTGCCGAGGGCCGCGTTCAGCTTGGCGATGTGCGCGCGGCAGGTCCGTACGTTCATTCCGAGCCGTCGTGCGATCGAGTCGTCCACATGCCCCTCCACGAGGAGCTTGGCTATGGCACGCTGGACGCCCGTGATGCCCTCCGCCTTCAGGGAGTACGGGACCTCCTCCTCCCACGGCACCGCGTGCAGCCAGAACTGGTCGAAGACGCCGACCAGATACTGCACCAGTCCCTCGTGGCGCAGTTCGAGCGCGACCCGGCGGTCGCTGCGCGCGGGGATGAAGGCGACCTTGCGGTCCACCACGATCAGCCGGTCGATGATCTCTTCCAGCGTGCGGACCTCAAGGCCGTACGGCGCTATCCGCTCCACGTACCCGATCGTCGCCGAGTGATGGCGGGCGGTGTGCTGATAGAGCGTGCGCATGTCCACGCCGCGGTCGAGCAGCGGCTGGACCCGGCGCAGCCCCGATTCGATGACCTCGGGTCTGCGGCCGCTGCCCGGCTGGATGGTGAGCAGCTCCTTGGTGCACTCGTCGATGACCCGGTCCAGGGTCGTGTTGATGAGCTCCAGGCCCTCAAGGACGGTGATGGCGTTGGTGCTTGCCGCGTCCTGGCCGGTGATGCTCATGAACGGCTCGAAGGTGCTGGTCAGCTGCATCGACAGCTTCCTGCGCTCGTGTATCTCCCGTTCGAGAGGCTGGACGAGCTGGTTCAGGACGACAGAGGGAGGCACCGGGCGCAGTTGCTCGGGGTCGTCCGTATCGGGGCGCAGCAGTGCGAGATCGATGAGACAGGGAGCGGCCTGGGCTTCTGTGCGAGTTATTCCGCCGGTACGCAACGCGGTGCCGTAGAGGGTCTTGCCCATCTCGCACAGGTCTGTAGGGCCATGACTATGTCCGAAGTGCCCCTGATACAACCGGATTACACCCCCCTCATACTCCTGAATTACAGGAACATGATGCCTGGCCTCGCTGGTGGAAGCGCTCAGAGTGAGCCATCGTCTTAGGCGCGGGGGGAGGGAATGATCATAAAGAGGTGGAGATCGGCCATGAGCAGGATGGTTCGAGCACTCAGCGCTATAGCCGTCGTGGCGGCTGCTTTCAGCGCTCTCGCCGTCAGCGGGGAACCGACGTGGGACCAGAAGCCCTCCCAGGGTACGGTCGCGAAGGATCCGACGTGGGACAACAAGCCGGCGACTCGACTCCTGGCGGCTCCAGGTGAGCCGACCTGGGACATCATCGCCAAGGGTGTCGGCGCATGAGCATCCCGCCGGACGACCGGGTCTTCCGGCGCGAGATGGCCACGGCGTACCGCTCGGGGTGGCATTTCATCGACCTCGTCACGGCCATTCCCCACCGTGGCGATTCGTTGATGGTCACCCTGTTCGGCGACCCGATCCTGGTCGCGCGTGAGGACGACGAGGACGTCCGTGCCTACCGGTGCCTTCGCAGGCCGCGAGGGGCGCCACAGCCCATTCGCTGTGCCGTGCGGTACGGCATGGTGTTCGTCAACCTCGACCAGCGGGACCACCAGCTGTTCGACCCCGAGTCATCTACCGCCACCCCCCGCAGTGCCTGAAGCGATTCCCCCGTCGTTGTAAATCGCTCAGGCGCTTCCCCCACACAGCGGCGCCATCGTGGACCTGAACACGATGGCGCCGCTGTGCTGCCTGCGCACATTTCTCGCGTACGGGACCGGGCGCTCAGCCCTTGCCCATCGCCCGCTCCAGGGCGATCTCGATCAGCACCCGGTCCGGGTTCTGGCGCGGCACCCGCCCGTACCGCTCGGCGTAGCGCGCGACCGCGTCCGCGATCAGCTCCGCGTCCGTACGCACCCAGGCCCGGCCTTCAAGCGTGGCCCAGCGGCGCCCGTCCACCTGGCAGACCGCGACGCGCGCGCCCTCGGGACCTGCGGCGACGACATTGCGCACCTTCCGGCTCGACCGGTTGGCGATCACCCGTGCGATGCCCGCCTCCGGGTCGTAGGTGACACCCACCGGCACCAGATGCGGGCTGCCGTCCGGGCGCGGGGTGGTCAGGGTGCACAAGTGCCGCTCGCGCCAGAAGCTGAGATAGGCCTCGTCGGGCCGCCGTGGGTCGAGAGCGGCACGCGGCTGGATGGTCGTGGTCATGCGCCGAAACCTACGCGGAACCTTGGCCCGCCACCTTGAGCGGAATAGACTCAACTTTATGTACGCTGGATGAGTCATGGAGTCCGATGACCACTGATCCGAGGAGGAGAGACCGCACGTGGACGCCGAGCTGACCAACAAGAGCCGGGACGCGATCAACGCGGCGAGCGACCGCGCCGTGTCCGCCGGGCACCCCGACCTGACGCCCGCGCACCTGCTGCTCGCGCTGCTCACGGGCGAGGAGAACGAGAACATCGTCGACCTTCTGGTCGCCGTCGACGCCGACCAGGCTGCCGTGCGCAGCGGGGCCGAGCGGCTGCTCGCCGCGCTCCCGAGCGTGACCGGCTCCACCGTCGCCCCGCCCCAGCCCAACCGCGAACTCCTGGCGGTCATCGCCGACGCGGCGAAGCACGCCAAGGAACTGGGCGACGATTACCTCTCCACCGAGCACCTGCTCATCGGCCTGGCGGCCAAGGGCGGGCAGACGGGCGAGGTCCTCTCCCAGGAGGGCGCGACCGCGAAGAAGCTCCTTGAGGCATTCGAGACAGTACGAGGAGGACGGCGGGTGACCACCCCCGACCCCGAGGGCCAGTACAAGGCCCTGGAGAAGTTCGGCACGGACTTCACGGCCGCGGCCCGCGAGGGCAAGCTCGACCCGGTGATCGGGCGGGACCACGAGATCCGCCGGGTCGTCCAGGTGCTCTCCCGGCGCACCAAGAACAACCCGGTGCTCATCGGCGAGCCCGGCGTCGGCAAGACGGCCGTCGTCGAGGGCCTGGCCCAGCGGATCGTGAAGGGCGACGTCCCCGAATCCCTGAAGAACAAGCGGCTGGTCTCCCTCGACCTCGGCGCGATGGTGGCGGGCGCGAAGTACCGGGGCGAGTTCGAGGAGCGGCTGAAGTCCGTCCTCTCCGAGATCAAGGAGAGCGACGGCCAGGTCATCACGTTCATCGACGAGCTGCACACGGTCGTCGGCGCGGGCGCCGGCGGCGATTCGGCCATGGACGCGGGCAACATGCTCAAGCCCATGCTGGCCCGCGGCGAGCTGCGGATGGTCGGCGCGACCACGCTCGACGAGTACCGCGAGCGCATCGAGAAGGACCCGGCCCTGGAGCGCCGCTTCCAGCAGGTGCTGGTCGCCGAGCCCACGGTCGAGGACACCATCGCGATCCTGCGCGGCCTCAAGGGGCGGTACGAGGCCCACCACAAGGTGCAGATCGCGGACAGCGCGCTGGTGGCGGCCGCGACCCTCTCCGACCGTTACATCACCTCCCGCTTCCTGCCCGACAAGGCCATCGACCTGGTCGACGAGGCCGCCTCCCGGCTGCGGATGGAGATCGACTCGTCCCCGCTGGAGATCGACGAGCTCCAGCGGTCCGTGGACCGCCTCCGTATGGAGGAGCTGGCGCTGAAGAACGAGACGGACGCGGCCTCCAAGGAGCGTCTGGAGCGGCTGCGCAAGGACCTCGCCGACAAGGAGGAGGAGCTGCGCGGCCTCACCGCCCGCTGGGAAAAGGAGAAGGAGGGCCTCAACCGGGTCGGTGAGCTGAAGGAACGCCTCGACGACCTGCGCGGCCAGGCCGAGCGCGCCCAGCGCGACGGCGACTTCGACACCGCCTCCAAGCTGCTCTACGGGGAGATCCCGACCCTGGAGCGCGAGCTGGAGGAGGCGTCCGAGGCCGAGCAGGAGGCCGCGAAGGACACCATGGTCAAGGACGAGGTCGGCTCCGACGACATCGCCGACGTGGTCGGCGCCTGGACCGGCATCCCGGCCGGGCGCCTCCTTGAGGGCGAGACGCAGAAGCTGCTGCGCATGGAGGACGAGCTGGGCCGCCGCCTCATCGGCCAGCACGAGGCCGTCCAGGCGGTCGCGGACGCGGTCCGCCGCACCCGGGCCGGTATCGCCGACCCCGACCGTCCCACCGGCTCGTTCCTCTTCCTCGGCCCGACCGGCGTCGGCAAGACCGAGCTGGCCAAGGCGCTCGCGGACTTCCTCTTCGACGACGAGCGGGCGATGGTCCGTATCGACATGAGCGAGTACGGCGAGAAGCACAGCGTGGCCCGGCTCGTCGGCGCCCCGCCCGGCTACGTCGGTTACGAGGAGGGCGGCCAGCTCACCGAGGCGGTACGCCGGCGCCCGTACAGCGTGGTGCTGCTCGACGAGGTCGAGAAGGCGCACCCGGAGGTCTTCGACATCCTGCTCCAGGTCCTCGACGACGGCCGCCTCACCGACGGCCAGGGCCGGACGGTGGACTTCCGCAACACCATCCTGATCCTCACCTCCAACCTGGGCAGCCAGTACCTGGTGGAGCCCCTGACCTCGGAGGAGGAGAAGAAGCAGCAGGTCCTGGAGGTGGTCAGGGCGTCCTTCAAGCCGGAGTTCCTGAACCGCCTGGACGACCTGGTGGTCTTCTCGGCGCTGAGCAAGGACGAGCTGGCGCATATCGCCGAGCTCCAGATCGGCCGCCTCGCCAAGCGCCTCGCCGACCGCCGTCTCACCCTCGACGTCACCCCCGAGGCGCTGGCGTGGCTGGCGGAGGAGGGCAACGACCCCGCGTACGGCGCCCGCCCGCTGCGCCGCCTCATCCAGACCGCCATCGGCGACCGCCTCGCCAAGGAGATCCTGGCGGGCGAGGTCAAGGACGGCGACACGGTCCGCGTCGACCGCTTCGGCGAGGGCCTGATCGTGGGGGCGGCGACCGGAAAGAGCCTGTAGCGCTTGGGGCAGGCCGGGATTCGGTCAGCCGTCAGCGGATACCCGTGGCGGGGGTTGCCAGCCCCCGCCCGGCATGGGAGAGGATGACCGGAACCGTACGAAGGAAGATTCACGATGAGCATCGACCCGTCCTCGATTCCGAATTTCGGGGCTCAGCCCGGCCCGCAGCCCGGTGGCGCACCGGCCGGACCCGTCGTCCCCGACCAGGATCTGGTCAAGCAGCTCCTGGACCAGATGGAGCTCAAGTACGTCGTGGACGACGAGGGTGACCTCGCCGCGCCGTGGGAGGAGTTCCGTACGTACTTCATGTTCCGCGGCGAGGACGACCAGCAGGTCTTCTCGGTGCGGACGTTCTACGACCGCCCGCACAGCATCGACGACAAGCTCCAGCTCCTGGAGACGATCGACGACTGGAACCGCCGCACCCTGTGGCCGAAGGTCTACACGCACACCCACGACGACGGCGCCGTCCGTCTGATCGGTGAGGCGCAGATGCTGATCGGTACCGGCGTCGCGCTTGAGCACTTCGTGTCGTCGACGGTGAGCTGGGTGCGCGCCTCGATCGAGTTCGACAAGTGGCTCGTCGAGCAGCTGGGCCTGGAGAAGGACGCCGAAGGCACCGAGGGTGACGACGAGGGCGACGCCCCCTCCGAGTGACTCACAACGCCATCGGGGCCAGCGTCAGCAGATACGTCCCGTACGCGAACGACAGCCCGGCCAGTGCGGCGGTCGCCACGACCGCCGCGCCCGGCCGGGCTCTCGTCAATGCGCCCGCCAGCGGCAGCAGCAGCGGGAAGGCCGGCAGCAGGAACCTGGGCTTGGACTCGAAGAACCCCGAGCCGCCGACGGTGATCAGGACGAGCACGGCCGTGTAGACGAGCAGCGGCAGCGGTGGACGTTCGAGCAGCAGCAGCGCGAAGAGCAGCAGCCCGGCCACGGTGATCAGCAGCGCCATCGTGTAGCCGAGGTCGACCGGCCCCGTGGCGATCTTCCGGACGAAGCGCAGCGCGCCCACGCCGAAGTCGAACCGCGAGGTCCAGGCCGCCTGGACCGCGAAGTAGCCGCCGAGCGGATCACCTTTTCGGACGCCGACCGACAGGACGTATCCGCACCAGCCGAGCGGCGCCACCGCCCCCGCGACCCACACCCGCCAGTCCCCGGGCCCGCCCCGCGTACGCCACTGCCGCCACAGCTCGACGGTGGCCGCCGCCGTGACCGCCGCGGCCACCGCCACCGCGTTGGGCCGTGAGAGCCCGGCGAGGGCCGCCAGGGCCCCCGCCCACAGCCAGCGGCGCTCCAGGACCGCCCACAGCGCCCAGGCGGCCAGCGCCGTCATCACCGGCTCGGTGTACGCCATCGACAGCACGATGGAGTGCGGCAGCAGCCCCCACAGCAGCACGAGCGCGCTCGCCGTGCGCCGCCCGTACAGCCGCTCCCCGACCGCGTAGATCCCCCACGCGGCGGCCCCTGCCGCCGTCCACGACACCAGCAGCCCGGCCGTGCCGCCCGCCACCGGCAGCACGCTCGTGACCGCCCGCATCAGGCCCGGGTAGAGCGGGAAGAACGCCAGATCGCTCTGGACCACCCCGCGCGGCCAGTACAGCGTGCGCCCGTAGCCGTTCGCCGCGATCTTGATGTACCAGTCGGCGTCCCACGCGGTCGCCAGCAGCGCGCGCGGGGAGCGCCCGAGGTGCCAGGCCCACACCGCCAGGCACAGCATCCCGCTGAGCCGGGCGGCGGCGAAGAGCCCGAGCGCGGGGGCCGCCCGGCGCAGCGCGGTGAGCCGGCGCGGCGCTGCCAGGGCGGCGCCGGACCGGCGTACGGGGGCGGTGATCTCGGCGGACAGGGTGCACCTCCGGGCGCGCGCGTGGTCCTCCCCCGACCTTCGGCGGCACACGGCCGCAGCGCGAGTGCTGGGCAGCCGACCGGGTACAACTGCGCCCGGCCGTCCGCCCGTACGCGTGTCGCCGTGACAGCGGCCGCGCGTACGGCTAGCCCGCGAGCGCCTTCAGCCGGGAGACGGCCTCTTCGAGCACACTCTCCCTCTTGCAGAACGCGAATCGGACGAAAGGCGCGCCCGCGTCCCGGTGGTCGTAGAAGACGGCGTTGGGGATCGCGACCACCCCGCAGCGCTCCGGCAGCGCGCGGCAGAAGGCGAAGCCGTCGCCCGAGTGGGAGAGCTCGTCGCCGAGCGGGCGGATGTCGGTGGTGACGAAGTACGTGCCCGCCGGCCGGTACACCGTGAACCCGGCGGCCGCGAGCCCTCCGCTCAGCAGGTCCCGCTTGGCGCGCAGGTCGGCGCGCAGCCCGTCGAAGTACGTCTGCGGCAGCCGCAGCGCCTCGGCGACCGCGTACTGGAAGGGTCCGGAGGCCACGTACGTCAGGAACTGCTTCGCCGACCGTACGGCCGAAACGAGCTCGGGCGCGGCGGTCACCCAGCCGACCTTCCAGCCGGTGAAGGAGAACGTCTTGCCCGCCGAGCCGATGGTGACCGTGCGCCCGCGCATCCCCGGCAGGGTGGCGATCGGGACGTGCTCGCCGTCGAAGACCAGGTGCTCGTACACCTCGTCGGTGACCACCAGCAGATCCCGCTCGCAGGCCAGCTCCGCGATCGCGGTCAGCTCCTCGCGGGTCAGTACGGTCCCGGTCGGGTTGTGCGGGGTGTTGAGCAGGATGAGCCGGGTGCGCGGGGTGACGGCGGCGCGCAGCTCGTCGAGGTCGAGGTGGTAGCGACCGGCATCGGGACGCAAGGTCACCGGCACGCGCGTGCCGCCCGCCATCGCCACACAGGCCGCGTACGAGTCGTAGTACGGCTCAAGCGCGATCACCTCGTCGCCCGGCTCCACCAGCGCGAGCAGCGCGGCCGCGATCGCCTCGGTGGCGCCCGCCGTCACCAGGACCTCGCGGTCCGGGTCGAAGGAGAGCCCGTACAGGCGCTCCTGGTGGTCCGCGATCGCGGCGCGCAGCTCGGGCACGCCCGGGCCCGGTGGGTACTGGTTGCCCCGCCCGTCCCGCAGCGCCCGCACGGCGGCCTCCCGGATCTCCTCGGGGCCGTCGGTGTCGGGGAAGCCCTGGCCGAGGTTGATGGACCCGGTTCGGGCCGCGAGAGCGGACATCTCGGCGAAGACCGTGGTCCCGAACTCGGCGAGGCGGCGGTTGAGCAGTGGACGCGCGCTGGAGGTCATGGCCGCCATCCTGCGCGGAACCTCTGGACTTGCTCAAGTGTGTGTTCGGCTTCGAGGGCGGCGGGAATCCCCCTGTCACGCACGGGTTCGCGTACGGATCGGCGTACGGATTCGCTCGGATTCGCGCACGGGGAAGGACGGTGGGGGAGATGGGATTCATCATCGCGGCAGGTGTGATGGTGGTGTTCGTGGTCCTTGTGGCGCGAGGGCTCGGGGGGAGCGGCCGCAAGCGGTCGAAGTCGAAGTCGAGGGCGTACGGGTCGGGCGGCTCGGGCGCCGCCGGTTCCAGCTGGTGGGCCGGGAACGGCGACAGCGGTGGCGGTGGCGGCCACTCCGGGGGGCACCACGGGGGGCACTCGTGCGGCGGCCACTCCGGGGGGCACTCGTGCGGCGGCGGACACTCCGGATGCGGGGGCGGATCGTCCTGCGGGGGCGGCAGTTGAGGCTCTTCCGGCTGACACGGGGCAGCTGATTCGGCCCGCACGCCCCTTCCGCGCGCCCGGTGGGTCAACACCCGCCGGGCGCTGTCGTGTGCACCCGCTGCTTGAACAGTTGAACCGTGTTGCATCCCAGGGGATGGAAACCCCGCCAAGTTGGGTAAAAACGCTGTGAGCGCCGCGCACTTCATGATTCCCTCGCTGTGAGAAACGCAGCCCACGGACCCCCACCGGGCGGACCTGAGCAGGCGGTCCCCCCTTTCCCTTGCACCGGTTCCGGGGTGACCCCGGTCGTCCACCCTCCCCATGTGTGTTTTTGCGGAGCCCACCCATGCTCACGACTCTCAAGACCGTCTACACCGACACGCGTGCGAGTGACCTCGCCTGGGCCCTGGGCCGGGAGCCGCTGCCCGCACTGGCCGTCCTCGACCTCGAACTGTCCGGCGCGAAGCTCCAGTTGAGACTGCTCGGCGCCTCCCACCAGGTGCTCCTGGAGGAGGAGAAGGGCTCCTGTTCGGAGACCGTCGCCTGTATGCCCGGCAGCAGCACACCCCTGCCCCTGGGGGTGGCGAAACGTCTCGGGGAGTGGGAGTACGAGTTCGCCGCGCGCGTGGAGACGCTGTCCGGGGGCTCGTTCGCGGGGCGCGCGCAGGAGCTCCTCGCGCTCGTCGCCGACCATCCGCACGGCCTTGCCGGAACGTTCCCGGGCTCGCCGTACGCGTTCACCGCGATGCTGGCGCAGCGCGGCGAGGGCCAGGTCCGCTGGCGCACCTGGCACGCGTACCCGCAGGAAGGGCAGTTGGTGGTCACCCGTACGAGGGTCGGCGTCCGGATGACGGCTCCCGTAGCCCTCTGAAAGCGCGTGCGCGAGGTTGCGCGCGGTGCGCCCGCACGCGGTGCCGACTCGTGCAGGTCCGAGGGGGTGCGGCGCTACCGTGGAGGACGTAATTCCCTCCGCCGTGCGCTAGTTGCACCCTTGTGGGTGACAGGATGCGGGCGAGTCGTGACGTAGCGTTCCCATCATGATCGAACCGTCTGTGCCCGTTCTGCCCTGTGGCATCCCGCCGCCGGCGCCCCGGCGCAGCACCGCGCGGTTCATCGTGCTCGGCATCGTCTTCATCTGCGCCGCCTGCGGACTCGTGTACGAACTCGAACTGGTCGCCCTCGCCTCGTACTTGATCGGCGACTCCGTCACCCAGGCGTCCGTCGTGCTGTCCGTGATGGTCTTCGCGATGGGCATCGGCTCGCTGCTCGCCAAACGGCTGCGGCTGCGCGCCGCCGTCGCCTTCGGCCTGATCGAGGCGGCCCTCGCGCTGGTCGGCGGCTGCTCGGCGATGGTCCTGTACGCGACGTTCGCCTGGTTCGGCGGCGCGCGGTACGCGCTGGTGGCGTTCTCGCTGGCGATCGGCGTGCTCATCGGCGCGGAGATCCCGCTCCTGATGACCCTGATCCAGCGCGTCTCGCGGCAGGACGCGGGCGGCACGGTCGCCGACCTGTTCGCCGCTGACTACGTGGGCGCCCTCGTCGGCGGCCTCGCCTTCCCGTTCCTGCTCCTGCCGGTGCTCGGCCAGTTGACGGGCGCGCTGCTCACCGGCGCGGTCAACGCGGTCGCGGGCGGGGCGCTCGTCCTGTGGCTGTTCCGGCGTGATCTGACGCGACGCGCGCGGTGGTGGCTGTTCGCGGCGAACGTGCTGGTCCTCGCGATCCTCGCCACCACCACCGCGCTGGTCGGCGACTTCGAACAGGCCGCCAGGCGTGCGGTGTACGGGGGCCAGGTGCGGGTCGCCGTGCAGACCGGGGTGCAGGAGATCGTCCTGACCG
The DNA here is from genome assembly GCF_014596475.1 of Streptomyces sp. CBMA152. Taxonomy (GTDB): domain Bacteria; phylum Actinomycetota; class Actinomycetes; order Streptomycetales; family Streptomycetaceae; genus Streptomyces. Next base: position 329,222 of record NZ_MECJ01000029.1, read on the forward strand.
GCAGCCGCACCGGCCACGGCCCCGGCGGCCCCCTCGACCTCTTCCTCGACGGCCGCCTGCGGGTCAGCGGCCGCGACGAGTACCGCTACCACTCGGCGCTGGTGCGCCCCGCGATGGACTCCGGGCCGCACGGCCGCGTCCTGGTCCTCGGCGGTGGCGACGGCCTGGCCGCCCGCGAGGTGCTGCGCTACCGGGGCGTGACCTCGGTGACGCTGGTCGAACTCGACGCGGGCGTCGTCGAGTTGGCCCGCCACGACCCGGCCCTGTCGGCCCTGAACGGCCACGCGTACGACGACCGGCGGGTGGTCCCGGTGGTCGCCGACGCGTTCGGCTGGCTGCGCGGCCCCGGGCGCGCGACCGGCCCGTACGACGTGGTGATCTCGGATCTGCCCGACCCGGGCATCACCCCGAGCACCAAGCTCTACTCGGAGGAGTTCTTCGGGCTCGCCGCGCGCGTGCTGGCCCCCGGCGGGCGGATCGTGGTGCACGCGGGCCCGGTGGCGACGCGGGAGCGGACGTACTGGACGGTGGAGTCGACGGTCCGGGCGGCCGGGCTGCGGACCGTGCCGTACCGCGCGACCGGGCGGCTCACCGGCTTCACGGCGGGCCCCGACCGCGCCTCCGGCTCGACCGCGCCGCACGACTGGGGCTTCGTCCTGGCCTCCGCGGGCGCGGCCCCGAGGGCGCCGCTCCCGCCCGAGCTGGAGCCCCTGGCGTACGCCCGCCCGCGCGCCGGCCTGCCCCCGTCGACGCTGGTGCATCCCCGGTACACGGGGTGAGGGCGAGGTGGGGCGGGCCGCTCGGGCGTGGCGTTTACGGGGACGCGGCGGCCACCCCTGAGTAGGCTCGGTTCTCATGGAGCATGAGGTGTTCGTTCCGGTCGAGGCCCCGTCACTGCGCCGCACGCTGCGCGACCCGGCGCGGGTCGCCCGCTGCGTGCCCGGCCTGCAACAGGACGCGGGCGAGCCACCGGTGGCCGGGAGGCTGCGGCTCCGCCTCGACGGCCACACCATCACGTACCGGGGGACGCTGCGGATCACCGAGCTCGACCCCGACGCGTTCGGCGTGGAGGCCGAGGGCACGGAGGTGCGCGGCACGGGCGCCGCGAAGCTCTCCCTCACGCTCCGCCTCGCCCCGGCCCCGCACGGCACGACCCTGACGTTCACGGCCTCGGCCACCGCCGACGGCCGCGCCGCCTCGGCCCCGTCGGCGGCGATCCAGTCGTCCGGAGCCCGCTTGCTGGACCGTTTCGCCGCTGCGCTGGCCGCGGACGCGGAGGGACCGGGTGAGGGGGCGTCGGACGGTGCGGAGGCCGATGAGGCCGCCTCCGCGGAGACGGGTCCGGCCGAGCCCGAGGCCACCGACGAGACCGGCCACGTACAAGGCGCCTCCGTCTTCGACACCGCCGTCCCCCCGCCCGCCCTCGACCCGCTCGCCGAGGAGGACTTCGACCTGCCCGGGGACGCGGACTACGCACCCGCCGAGGCGGCGCACGCGCGGCGGACCATGATCGGTCGCAGCGCCGAGGAGGTCGACCACGCGCCGCCGCGCGGCCGGTACGCCCCTGTCCCCGCGCCCGCCGGCGTCGGCGCGAGCGCGACCCTGCGCTGGGTCGCCCCGGCGGCCGCGCTCGCGCTGGCCTCGGCCGTCGTGGTCGGCCGCGTGCTGCGGCGGCGCCGGTGACACCGCCGTGCCCGGGGCGCAAGTAGTGTCGGGTGCGTGAGTAGCGACAAGAGGGTCCGGCTGATGGCCGGCGACGCCGAGTTGACGGTCCGTCCGGACAACGGATGCCGGATCGAGAGCCTGAGCATCGGCGGTACGGAGCTGCTGCGCCAGGGCGACAAGTACGGCTGCTTCCCGATGGTCCCGTGGTGCGGCCGGATCGAGAACGGCGAGTTCCGCAACGGCGGCACCAAGTACCGGATGCCGCTCAACTCCCCGCCGCACGCCATCCACGGCACCGGCCGCGACACCGAGTGGCGCCCCGCGCGCGTGGGGCGCACCGAGTCCGGCAGCGCCGAGGCCCACTTCACGTACGACCTGGCGGAGCCCTGGCCGTACTCCGGCCGGGTCACCCAGGTCTTCGAGCTGTCGGAGAGCGCGCTGACGCTCTCCATGGGCATCGAGACGTACGACGAGTCGTTCCCGGCGCAGCTCGGCTGGCACCCGTGGTTCCTGCGCAACCTCGGCGGCGAGGACGTGCGGGTCGGCTTCACGCCCGCGTGGCAGGAGGAGCGCGGCGACGACCATCTGCCGACCGGCCGCCGTATCGACCCCAAGCCCGGCCCCTGGGACGACTGCTTCGGGATGCCCGACGGCGTCGACGTCACCCTCACCTGGCCCGAGCAGCTGGAGCTGAAGGTGACCAGCACCACCGAGTGGGTCGTCGTCTACGACGAGCAGGCCGAGGCGGTGTGTGTGGAGCCGCAGTCCGGCCCGCCGAACGGCCTCAACACCCTGCCCCGGCTCGTCACCCCGGTGGACCCGCTGGAGCTGCGCGCGACCTGGAGCTGGCGCCGCCTGTGATGCCGCTGGTCGCAGCCTTGCGGGCCGGGGCGCGCCCCTTCGGCCCGTAAGCTCGTAGGCATGACTGACGTACGCGCTGACCTGCTCCAGCAGATCAAGGACAAGGCCGTGGTGCACGGCAAGGTGACCCTCTCCTCGGGTCTGGAGGCCGACTACTACGTCGACCTGCGCCGGGTCACGCTGGACGGCGCCGCCGCGCCGCTGGTCGGCCAGGTGCTGCTCGACCTCACGGCCGACCTCGACTTCGACGCCGTGGGCGGTCTGACCATGGGCGCCGACCCGGTCGCGACCGCGATGCTGCACGCCGCCGCCGCGCGCGGCAAGAGCCTGGACGCCTTCGTCGTCCGCAAGGCCGCCAAGGCCCACGGTATGCAGCGCCAGGTCGAGGGCCCGGAGATCAAGGGCCGCCGCGTCCTGGTCGTCGAGGACACCTCCACCACCGGCGGCTCCCCGCTGACCGCCGTCGAGGCCGTCCGTGCGGCCGGCGCCGAGGTCGTGGCCGTCGCCACCATCGTGGACCGCGCCACCGGCGCCGCCGAGAAGATCACCGAGGGTGCGGGCGTCCCGTACGTGTACGCCTACGCGCTGGACGAGCTCGGCCTTGGCTAAGCCTTGACCTGCGGTTTCCCCGAGGGGGCGGTTGTTTCACGTGAAACGGCCGCCCCCTCGGGCGTACGCAGGGTGGCGGTGCCGCGCATAGAGTCTGGAAAGATGGGCCGCGACGATGACGTCGCCCCCAGGTCAGGGCCAGCACATATCGCACACCCCGCACATCACAAGGAGCGGACAGATGCCCATCGCAACCCCCGAGGTCTACAACGAGATGCTCGACCGGGCGAAGGCAGGCAAGTTCGCCTACCCGGCCATCAATGTGACCTCGACGCAGACCCTGCACGCTGCCCTGCGCGGCTTCGCGGAGGCCGAGAGCGACGGCATCATCCAGATCTCCACCGGTGGTGCGGAGTTCCTGGGTGGCCAGTACAACAAGGACATGGTCACCGGCGCCGCCGCCCTGGCCGAGTTCGCGCACATCGTCGCCGCGAAGTACGACATCACCGTCGCTCTCCACACCGACCACTGCCCCAAGGACAAGCTGGACGGCTATGTCCGCCCGCTGCTCGACATCTCCGCCGAGCGCGTTGCCAAGGGCCTGAACCCGCTCTTCCAGTCGCACATGTGGGACGGCTCCGCCGAGACCCTGGCCGACAACCTGGCCATCGGCCAGGAGCTGCTCGCCAAGGCCGCCGCCGCGAAGATCATCCTTGAGGTCGAGATCACCCCGACCGGCGGCGAGGAGGACGGCGTCAGCCACGAGATCAACGACGAGCTGTACACGACCGTCGACGACGCGCTGCGCACCGCCGAGGCGCTGGGCCTGGGCGAGAAGGGCCGCTACCTGCTGGCCGCCTCGTTCGGCAACGTCCACGGCGTCTACAAGCCGGGCAACGTCGTGCTGCGTCCGGAGCTCCTGAAGGACCTCCAGGCCGGTGTCGCCGAGAAGTACGGCAAGGCCTCCCCGTTCGACTTCGTCTTCCACGGCGGCTCGGGCTCCACGGCCGAGGAGATCGCGACCGCCCTGGAGAACGGCGTCGTGAAGATGAACCTCGACACCGACACCCAGTACGCCTTCACGCGCCCGGTCGCGGACCACATGTTCCGCAACTACGATGGCGTCCTGAAGGTCGACGGCGAGGTCGGCAAGAAGTCGACGTACGACCCGCGCACCTGGGGCAAGCTGGCCGAGGCGTCGATGGCCAAGCGCGTCACCGAGGCGTGCGCGAACCTGCGCTCGACGGGTACGAAGCTGAAGTAGTTCTCTCCGGCTGTACGTACGGGCCCGGCGCTCCCTCGGGGGGTGCCGGGCCCGCTGCGTTCCCGCCCCGGTTTCGCGAATCCGTCCCGTGGGGGACAGTGGCGCTGTGGCGGACAGTGTGCGCATGGGGACCCCGGTGGGGCGGTGGGTGCTGTTCACGACCGTGCTCGGGTCGGGGATGGCGATGCTCGACTCGACCGTGGTCAATGTGGCGCTGCCGCGCATCGGCCGGGACCTGGACGCCGACATGGCGGTCCTGCAGTGGACCGTCAACGCGTACATGCTCACGCTCGCCGGGCTGATCCTGCTCGGCGGGGCGCTGGGGGACCGGTACGGGCGGCGCAAGGTGTTCGTCCTCGGCGTCTGCTGGTTCGCCGTCGGGTCGCTGCTCTGCGGCATCGCGCCGAACGCGGGCGTACTGATCGCCGCGCGCGCCCTCCAGGGCATCGGCGGGGCGCTCCTGACCCCCGGCTCGCTCGCCCTGATCCAGGCGAGTTTCCACCCCGACGACCGGGCGAGGGCGGTCGGCGTCTGGTCCGGCCTCGGCGGCGTCGGGGCGGCCGTCGGGCCGTTCCTGGGCGGCTGGCTGGTGGACGGTCCGGGCTGGCGCTGGGTGTTCCTGCTGAACGTGCCGCTGGCCGCGCTGTGCGTGCCGGTGGCGCTGCGGCACGTACCGGAGTCGCGGGACGCACGCGAGCACGCGGGGCGCTTCGATGTACTCGGGGCGCTGCTGGGCGCCCTGTCGCTCGCACTCCTGACCTACGCGCTGATCGCGGCGCCCGGGCAGGGCGCGTCGCCGGTGGTCGTGGGGGCGGCGGTGGCGGGTGTTCTGCTGGGGGCGGCCTTCGTACGCCTGGAGAAGCGGCTGGACGACCCCATGCTGCCGCCGGAGATCTTCGCGTCGCGCCAGTTCACGGCGGTGAACCTGGTGACGGTGTGCGTGTACGCGGCGTTCGCGGGCTTCTTCTTCCTGGCGGCGCTCCAGCTCCAGGTGGTGGCGGGCTATTCGGCGCTGGGCGCGGGCGCGGCGCTGCTGCCGACGACGGTGCTGATGCTCCTGCTGTCGGCCCGCTCGGGCGCGCTGGGCGAACGGATCGGCCCGCGTGTACCGCTCACCGTCGGGCCGCTGCTGTGCGCGGGCGGGATGCTGCTGATGCTGCGGGTGGGGGAGGGTGCGTCGTACGTACGTGACGTGCTCCCTGCCGTCGTCGTCCTCGGCCTCGGCATGGTGACCCTGGTGGCGCCGCTCACCGCGACGGTGCTGGGGGCGGTGGACGCGGGGCGGGCGGGTCTTGCGAGCGGCATCAACAACGCGGCGGCGCGGGCGGCGGGGTTGATCGCGGTGGCGGCGCTGCCGTTGCTGACGGGGATGGGGCCGTCTGCGTATCGCTCGGCGGCGGAGTTCGGGTCGACGTTCCGTCGGGCGATGCCGGTGTGTGCGGGCGTGTTGGTGGTGGGGTCCTTGCTGGCGTTCTTGACGGTGCGGCGTCCGCCGGTGGCGGCGTGTCATCCGGAGTGCCGGGTGGCGTGCGGGGTGTCTGGTCCGCCGCTGGAGCGTGACCGGGGTGGGGGAATGCCCGCCGCAGGCGGCAACCGGCCCGCACGCGGCCACGCCGCCGACGTACCAGGCAGACTGGGCCCCATGTCCATTCACGAGAACCTGCTCGGGGGCCCCGCCCCGACCCACCTGCCCGACGACCCCGAACCCCGCGAGCTCCTCGCGCAGGGCACGGCCCCCGCCGACGTCGCGGCGAAGTACCCGACGTCCTCCCTCGCCTGGGCGCAGCTCGCCGACGACGCGTTCGACGCGGGCCGCACCGTCGAGTCGTACGCGTACGCCCGCACCGGCTACCACCGCGGCCTCGACTCGCTGCGCCGGGCCGGCTGGAAGGGCCACGGGCCGGTGCCGTGGGAGCACGAGCCCAACCGCGGGTTCCTGCGCGCCCTGCACGCCCTCGCCCGGGCCGCCCAGGCCATCGGCGAGCAGGCGGAGTACGAGCGCTGCACCACGTTCCTGCGCGACTCCTCGCCGCTCGCCGCGGACACGCTGGGCTGAGCCGAGCACGCCGACACGACGCGTACTGCCCGTACATCCGACGTACGGGCAGTACGATCGCACGCATAGTCGAACAGTCGTATACAGGTCACATCACCACCACCGCTGGCGCACGAGGCCCCACACCTCTTCCCCCAACTCCAGCCGCACCATGGGGAGAAGTCCGTCTTGGGGAAGCAAGCAGCCCGCAACGGAGTCCGACGTGGCACGCGTGGCAGGAGCCGCGCCCGCCGCCGCGACAGACGCCCGGTCCTGGTCGTGGGCGGCATCCTCGGCCTCGCCCTCATCGCGGGCGCCGCACTCGCCGAGTGGCACGGCACCGGGGACGGCACCGGCCCCGAGCCCGGCATCGCCGCCGAGTCCCCGCTGGGCGACCGCGCCCCCCTTCCCGTAACACCCCCGTCGAAGCCCAAGGGCACGGACAAGAGCGGCGACAAGGGCGCCAAGAAGGGCGATATCCCCGTCCCCGCCTCCGGCCCCGGCACCTTCACCACCGCCCAGGCCTCCGGCAGCCCCGTGGGCACCAGCGGGCCGCTGCGGCGCTACAAGGTCCTCGTGGAGGACGGTGTGGACGTCTCGCCGAGCGAGGCCGCCACCGAGATCCAGGCGATACTCGCGCACCCCCGCAGCTGGGCGGCGCACGGCCGTGGCCGGTTCCAGCTGGTCTCCGGGGACGACGCCGACGTGACGATAAAGATCGCCACCCCGGCCACCACGGACCGGCTCTGCGCCTCCGCCGGAGACACCCACGGCGAGCTGAACTGCGAGGTCGTGGGCGGTGTCGTGGTCAATCTCAAGCGGTGGGTGAAGGGGTCCCCGAAGTACGACGGGCCGCCCGCCGAGTACCGGCATCTGATCATCAACCACGAGATCGGCCACCTGATCGGCTTCCACGAGCACATGTCCTGCCCGGGTCCGGGCAAGCTCGCGCCCGTGATGATGCAGCAGATCAAGGGGCTGGACGGCTGCGTCTCCAACGCCTGGCCGTACACCGAGGACGGCACCTTGATCACGGGCCCTTCGGTGTCCTGAGCCCTGACGACGCCGCCCCGCCCGTGCTTATGATGCGGGTGGGGACCGGGGCTCCCGAGCCGATGAAGGAAGGGGCGGACCGCTACCCGGACACATCGAGGAGACAGCGATGTCATCAAAGATGTCCGAACCGGTCGAAACGGAAGTCGAAACCGGAGCCCAGAAGGCCGCCGAGGCGGCCGACGCCGCGCCCAATCTGGACTTCGCGGGCACCACCCCGTACGAGGACTACGTCCAGGCGGACGTGCTCACCCACCTCCAGCAGCTGCGCTCGGACGACCCCGGCGAGATGGTCTTCCTGGTGACCACACAGGTCATGGAGCTGTGGTTCACGGTGATCGTCCACGAGTGGGAGACCGCGTCGCGCGCGTTGCGCGAGGACCGGGTGCCCGTCGCCGTCGACGCGCTGAAGCGGTCCGTACGCGAGCTGGAGGCGCTGAACGCGTCCTGGACGCCGCTCGGCCAGCTGACCCCCGCGCAGTTCAACTCCTACCGCGCGGCCCTCGGCGAGGGCTCCGGCTTCCAGTCGGCGATGTACCGGCGGATGGAGTTCCTGCTCGGCGACAAGTCCGCGTCCATGCTGGTGCCGCACCGGGGCGCGCCGCGCGCGCACGCGGAGCTGGAGAAGGCGCTGCACCAACCGAGCCTGTACGACGAGGTGTTGGGCCTGCTCGCCCGACGCGGTTACGCCGTCCCGCGCGCCGTCCTCGACCGCGACCTCTCGCAGAAGTACGAGCCGTCGCCCGAGGTCGAGGCGGTCTGGACGGAACTTTACGCGGGGGACCAGAACGGGGAACTCGTGCGCCTGGGTGAGGCGTTGACCGATGTGGGCGAGCTGGTGTGGCGCTGGCGCAACGACCATCTGGTGGCGACGAGGAGAGCGATGGGCGCGAAGACCGGTACGGGCGGTTCGGCGGGCGTGGCGTGGCTGGAGAAGCGCGCCGCGAAGAACGTGTTCCCCGAGCTGTGGACGGCGCGCAGCCATGTCTGAGTCCCTGGCCGCCAAAGCCGCGGCGCTGGACGCCGCAGACGAACTCGCCAAGCACCGCGACCTGTTCGCCCTCGACGACTCCACCGTCTACCTCGACGGCAACTCGCTGGGCGCGCTGCCGCGCCACGTTCCGGCCCGTATGCAGGAGGTCATCGCCCACGAGTGGGGCGAGCTGCGCATCCGGTCGTGGGACGAGAGCGGCTGGTGGACCGCGCCCGAGCGGATCGGCGACCGTATAGCGCCGCTGGTCGGGGCGGAGCCGGGCCGGATCGTGGTCGGCGACTCGACCAGCGTGAACGTCTTCAAGGCCCTGGTCGCGGCGGTGCGGCTGGCGCCGTCGGACCGGGACGAGATCCTGGTGGACGAGTCGACGTTCCCGACGGACGGATACGTGGCGGCGTCCGCGGCACGGATGACGGGCCGCACGGTACGGGCGCTGGCACCCGGCGAGGTTCCGTCTGCACTGTCGTCGCGTACGGCAGCGATCCTGATGAACCACGTCGACTACCGGACGGGTCGGCTCCACGACCTGCCCGGGATCACCGCCGCCGCGCACGCGGCGGGGGCGCTGGCGGTCTGGGACCTGTGCCACAGCGCGGGCGCGCTGCCGGTCGGGCTCGACGCCCACGGGGTCGACTTCGCGGTCGGCTGCACGTACAAGTACCTGAACGGCGGGCCGGGTTCACCCGCGTACATCTACGTACGCGGCGACCACCAGCCGCGCTTCGACTCGCCGCTGCCCGGCTGGAACTCGCACGAGGATCCCTTCGGGATGCGTCCGGAGTACGTGCCGGGTGAGGGCGCGGTACGGGCCCGGGTCGGCACGCCGGACATCCTGTCCATGCTGGCCCTGGAGTCCGCGCTCGACGTCTGGACGGGTGTCTCGATCGACTCCGTCCGGGCCAAGTCGCTGGCGCTGACGGACTTCTTCCTGGAGTGCGTGGCGGAGTACGTGCCGGACGGCCGGGTGCAGTCGGTGACGCCGTCCGAGCATGCCTCGCGAGGCAGCCAGGTGGCGCTGCGGTGCGACGACGCGGGGTCGGTGATGACCGCGCTGATAGCGGCGGGCGTGGTCGGCGACTACCGCCGCCCCGACGTCCTCCGCTTCGGCTTCACGCCGCTGTACGTGGGGTTCGGGGATGCGGAACGGGCGGCGCGAGCGCTGTCGACGGCGCTGGGTTAGCCGTTCGGCTGCGGATCGTGGGTGGTTGCTCGCGCAGTTCCCACCGGCGGTCGGACAAAGAACCAGGCCGCCCGCCAAGGCCACGCGGCGGAGCCGCAAATGTCACAGCCGGGAAGGGGCGGGGTGGGGAATTGCCCGCCGCAGGCGGCAACCGACCCCGCCGACAAGATCGCTGATACCGTCCGTCCCGCCACGCACCCACCACCCCCCCGAACCCGAGAGGTCGAGGCATGAACGACTCCGCCGCCGCCCGCGACGCCGCCGAAGCGGCCTCGGCCTTCTCGCACCCCACGGTCGCCCCCGACGCGACCGCCGCGTACGGCCCCGACCCCGACCAACTGGTCGACTTCTACGCCCCCCGCACGGAGACCGCAGACGCCCCCCTCGTCGTCGCCCTGCACGGCGGCGCCTGGCGAGGCGCGTTCGACCGCCGCCACCTCACCCCGTTCGTGGACTTCCTGGCCCGCCGAGGATTCGCGGTCGCCAGCGTGGAGTACCGACGCGGTGGCCTGCTCCCGCAACAGGGCGGCGGACCGCTCGCCGGCCGCTGGCCGGAGACGTTCGACGACGTGGCGGCGGCCCTCGACGCCCTCCCCGCCCTCGTCCGCACGCACCTCCCCCAGGCCGACCCCCGCCGCACGGTCCTCACCGGCCACTCGGCCGGCGGCCACCTCGCCCTGTGGGCAGCGGCCCGCCACAGCCTCCCCGCGGACTCCCCCTGGCACACCCCCGCCACCGCAGCTCTCCGAGGCGTCGTAGCCCTGGCCCCCATCGCCCACTTCACCAAGGCCGTCGAGCTGGACGTATGCGACGGAGCGGTACTCCAACTCCTGGGCGGCCAAAAGGAGTTCGAGGCACGCCGACACCTCGCCGACCCCGCCGCCCTCCTCCCCACCGGCATCGCCACCACCGTCGTCCAGGGCCGCGACGACGTCGTGGTCCCCCAGGCCGTGGCCGAGGCGTACGTCGACGCCGCAGCGACAGCGGGCGAGACCGTCGGCCTCACCCTCCTCGAAGGCGTCGGCCACTTCCCCCTCATCGACCCGTCCGCAGACGCCTGCGCGGTGGTCGCGGAGGAGATCGCCCAGCTCGCGTACTAGAGACGTACTCGCGTACCGAAGACAAGTGGCACGTGTAGTACCTGAGACGGACCTCCCGGAATCCGCACCACAGGGGACGCCCCCCGCACACCCCCACGCATACCGTGGCACCGTGACCGAGACAACCAGCCACATAAACGCCTCGGGCGGCGGCCCCCGGCGCAGTCCTGAGTTCCTGCTCGCCATGGACGTGTTCGGGGGACTGCGCGAGGACCTGTTCAAGGACGCGTTCGCCTACCGGCCGCTGCCGCCGATGCGGACGGACGGGCCGATCACCCGGCGGCTGCCCGGGCGGCTGCGCCGGGGCGCCGCCTGGACCCCGCACGCGGCCGTGCTGTTCGTCGCGTTCATCGCGACGATGACCGCGTACACGGCGGGGTCGGGGCTCACCAACTCGCTTCCCTGGGCGCTGTCGGGTCTGATCGCGGGCGCGCCGGTCGCGATGACCCTGGTGCGTCCGGTCGGCGCGTGGTGGCTGGTGTGCGCGTCGACCGTCCTGTCGGGGGCCGTCTGGGGCGGCGGCGTGGAGGTCCGGCCGTGGACGCCGGGCACGTTCATCGCGCAGCTCGCCGTGATGGTCGTGGTGGCGCTGCGCACCCGCCCGCGCACGGCCGCCTGGATGTGGGTGCTCACGCTGTGCCTCGGTACGGCGCTGGACTTCACCCACAACCGCGCGTACGGCGGCAACAGCGGCCCCATGGCGATCGCTTCCGCGATCCTGCTGCTGATCGCCGCGGTCGTGAACATCCGCCGGGACGCCGAGCACAAGATCAGCGCCGAGCAGTCGGTGACGGCGTTCGAGCGCGACAAGAGGACGGTCCTGGAGGAGCGTACGACCATCGCGCGCGAGCTCCACGACGTCGTCGCGCACCATATGTCCGTCGTCGCCATCCAGGCCGAGGCGGCCCCGTACCGCGTCGAGAACCCGCCGCCCGAGCTGACCCAGGCGTTCGCGACCATCCGCGAGAACGCGGTGGCCGCGCTCACCGAACTGCGCCGCGTGCTCGGAGTCGTACGCGCGGAGGACTACGAGGCGCCGGACGCCCCCCAGCCCACCCTCGCCGACCTCGACGCACTCCTCGCGAACGTACGCGACGCGGGTCTCGACGTGACGAAGACGGTGACCGGCGCGGTGCGCGAACTCCCGCAGGGCGTCGAGCTGTCCGCGTACCGCATCATCCAGGAGGCCCTGAGCAACACGCTGCGCCACGCCCCGGGCGCGGCGGCGCGGGTGGAGGTCGCGTACGTGCTGGGCGGCGTCGGTCTGCGTATCGTCAACGGCCCCCCGACCGGCCCGGCCGCCGCCTCCCCCGGCAGCGGCCACGGCATCACGGGCATGCAGGAGCGGGTGGCGATGCTGGGCGGCGAGATGACGGCGGAGCCGGTGGCCGACGGCGGGTACGAGGTGGCGGTGTTCATCCCGGTGGCGATGACTGTCGACGGGCCGGCTGCATGAGCACGGACACGGGGACCTCGATCCGCGTCCTGATCGTCGACGACCAGATGATGGTCCGCGAAGGCTTCTCCGTCCTGCTCAACGCCCAGCAGGACATCGAGGTGATCGGCGAGGCGGTCGACGGCCGGGAGGCGGTGGCCAAGGTGCGCGAACTCCGTCCGGACGTCGTCCTGATGGACATCCGCATGCCCGAGATGAACGGCATCGACGCGACGCGCGAGATCGTGGCGTCGGACACGGACGCGCGGGTGCTGGTCCTGACCACGTTCGACCTGGACGAGTACGTGTACCAGGCGCTGCGGGCGGGGGCGTCGGGGTTCCTGCTGAAGGACGCGTCCGCGCGTCAACTGGCCGAGGGCGTACGGGTGGTGGCCTCCGGCGACGCCCTCCTCGCCCCGTCCGTGACGCGCCGCCTCATCACGGAGTTCGCCCGGGTCACCCCGGCGCGCCGGACCCCCGCGGGCGCGGTGCACGTGGAGGAGCTGACCGACCGCGAGACGGAGGTCCTGATCCTGATCGCCCAGGGCCTCTCGAACGCGGAGATCGCGGACCGCCTGGTGGTGGCGGAGTCGACGATCAAGACCCACGTGAGCCGGGTGCTGGTCAAACTGGGCCTGCGCGACCGGACCCAGGCGGCGGTGTACGCCTACGAGACCCGCCTGGTCACCCCGTCGTAGGCTCCTCCCCGAGGGGCTACAGTGCGCCGATGTCCGCCTCCGCGTCCTGGCTCGCCGCCGCTCCCCTCGTCACGTCGCGCCTCCGCCTGGAGCCGCTGCGCGTCGAGCACGCGCGTGAAGCGGTGTCCGTCTTCGACGACGTCCGGCTTCACACCTGGACCGGCGGCGCGCCCAGCGAGCTCGCCGAGCTCGAGGCCCGGTACGTACGCCAGTCGGCAGGCAGGTCGCCGGACGGTACGCAGGGGTGGCTGAACTGGATGCTGCGCCGGTCGTCGGACGGGCAGTTGGTCGGCACGGTGCAGGCCACGCTGCACCGCCCCACCGCCGACCACCTTGAGGCGGCGCTCGCGTGGGTGATCGGCTTCGACCACCAGGGCAACGGCTACGGGCGGGAAGGGGCGCTTGCCGTGGCGCACTGGTTGCGTACGCAAGGGGTGGACGAACTGGTCGCGTACATCCATCCCGGACATGACGCCTCCATCGGCGTCGCCCGTGCCCTCGGCCTGACCGCGTCCGACGTCGTGGTCGACGGCGAGGTCCGCTGGAGTGAGTCGGGCGCGTCCTAGATCTCGACCACCAGGCCCTCCAGGCCTCGGATCACGTATCCCGGCTTCCAGCGCGGAGTCCGGGACGGGTCGGTGGAGAGGTGGAGGGTGGGGGCCTGGCGTAGCAACTCGTTGAAGACTTCCGTCAGTTCGATACGGGCCAGGGGCGCGCCCAGGCAGTAGTGGATGCCCGCGCCGAAGGTGATGTGGGGGTTGTCGGGGCGGGTCAGGTCGAGGGTGTCGGGGGCGTCGAAGACGGCCGGGTCGCGGTTGGCCGAGCCGAACAGGAGCGCCACTTCCGAACCCCGGGGGATCGTGGTTCCGCCGACCTCGATGTCCTCCAGGACCCAGCGTTCGAAGAGCTGGAGCGGGGTGTCGTAGCGGAGTAGTTCCTCCACAGCTGTGGACAGGAGCGTCGGGTCCGCACGCAGGGCGGCCAGCTGGTCCTCGTGGCGCAGGAGGGTCCACCAGCCGTTCGCGGTGGTGTTCACCGTGGCCTCGTGGCCCGCGTTCAGCAGCAGTACGCAGGTGGCGATCATCTCCTGCCCGCTGAGCCTCTCGCCCTCGTCGTGGGCCGAGATGAGGGAGGAGATCAGGTCGGTGGCGGGGGCGTCGCGGCGGGTGGCGATCAACTCCTTCAGGTACGACTCGAATTCGAGGCTCGCCCGGACCGCGCGCGTCGCCGTCTCCTCGTCCGGGTTCAGCTCGTACATGCCGCAGATCGCCGCCGACCAGGGGCGCAGCAGGGCGCGGTCCTGCGCGGGGATGCCGAGCATTTCGGCGATCACGGCGACGGGGAGGGGTTCGGCGACCTCGGTGAGGAGGTCGCCGCCGCCCTTCTCGACGAGCGCGCCCACGAGGGCGGCGGCGGTTCTGCGTACGTACGGGGTCAGGCCCGCCACGGTCCGGGGCGTGAACGCCTTCTGGACGAGGCGGCGGATACGGGTGTGGTCCGGGGCCTCCAGGTCGAGCATGCCGCTGTCGTTGAGGCGGTGGAACGGTTCGTGGGAGGGGGGTGGAGGGGTGCGGCCGAACTCCTCGTGGGTGAAGCGGTGCAGGTAGGTGCGGCCGAGGCGGCGGTCTCTGAGGAGCGCGGAGACGTCCGCGTGGTGGGGGATGAGCCACTGGTTCGTGGGGGCGTGGTGCAGGGCTCGGCCGGTGGTTCTGAGTTCCGCGTACGCGGGGTAGGGGTTGGCGACGAAGTTGGGGTCGGTGGGGGTGAAGGGGGTCATGCGGGGGTTCTTTCCCCACCCCGCCCCTTCCCGAAAGCCTCCGGCGGGTGTCGTTTCGGCTGGCCGCCGGTGGGGGCTGAGCGCGCAGTTCCCCGCGCCCCTAAATACCTAGGGGCGCGGGGAACTGCGCGAGCAACCCGGCACGGCCCGCAAGCCGATGAGATCCCCCGGAGGGTTCAGGGAAGGGGTGGGGTGGGGGACATCTGCCTCGGGAGCGTCAGGGTCCAGCCCCCCGCCCCCACCGTCCACGTACGACTCCGTACCGGCCCCGTCACCACCTGATCCGCCCGGTAGCGGAACCCCGCCGGGGACGCGCACGAGGACACCGTCACCGCACGGCCCGCCTCCGCGCACACCCGCCCCCGCCCCTCCACCACGACGCGCGCGACCCCCGCGCACGCCGACGCCGAGACCCCCGTCAGGAGCTCGTCCGCGAGGACCACCCCGTCCACCTCCACCCGCAGCCGCATTGCCACGGGAGCGGGACGCGAAGGGCCGGAGACCAGCGTCCGGACCAGCGAGCGGCACGTGCCCCACACCGTGGGCCCGGGCGGCACCGGCACGGACACGCGCACACCCCCCAGCACCACCCCACCGCACTCGTCCACCAGCAGATCGAGCCGGCGCGGCTCGCCCTCCAGAACCGCCCGCGCCGCCGCCACCGCGCCCGTCGGCACCCCCAGTGACCTGGCAAGTTCCAGGGAAGGGGCGGTCCCGACCGGGACCAGGGAGAGGGCGAGACCCGCCAGGTCACGCTCCTGTTGCAGCAAAGTCACCGTACGTAGCAATGTGCGGTCGTCGCCGACCACGACCGGGCGCCGGGAACCCCTGCGGGACAGGGCACGGGAAAACTCCTCCACCCCCTCCGGCCAGCATATTTTCGCCTGCGCACCCGCGCACAGCACATCCTTCGCGATCCGTACGGACTCGCCGTCTATACGGCGGGCGACCGGGTCGATGACCACCAGTAGCTGGTCGGCAGCCGACACTTCGGTCCTTCCTCGGGTAGCATCTTTGTGCAAGAGCCCCTTGCGCTATTGCGCCAGGGGCTTCGTCTATTCCGGGGCACATTGGTGAGGCGGCGGACACGCCCCTGACCTTGGACATGCCCCGCCCGGAAGGGGTGTACGCCTGTGCCCGCACTTGTGCTGCTCGGTGCTCAGTGGGGTGACGAGGGCAAGGGAAAGGCCACCGACCTCCTCGGTGGATCCGTTGACTATGTAGTGCGTTACCAGGGCGGCAACAACGCCGGCCACACGGTCGTCGTCGGCGACCAGAAGTACGCGCTGCATCTTCTCCCTTCCGGGATCCTCTCGCCGGGGTGTACCCCGGTCATCGGCAACGGAGTCGTCGTCGACCCGGCGGTCCTGCTCTCCGAGCTGAGCGGGCTGAACGCGCGCGGCGTCGACACGTCCAAGCTGCTCATCAGCGGTAACGCTCACCTGATCACCCCGTACAACGTCACCCTCGACAAGGTGGCGGAACGGTTCCTCGGCTCCCGCAAGATCGGTACGACCGGTCGCGGCATCGGCCCGACGTACGCGGACAAGATCAACCGTGTCGGTATCCGCGTCCAGGACCTGTACGACGAGTCGATCCTTCAGCAGAAGGTCGAGGCGGCGCTGGACGGCAAGAACCAGCTGCTCGCCAAGGTCTACAACCGGCGCGCCATCGAGGCCGGGAAGATCGTCGAGGAGATGCTCCAGTACGCGGAGCAGATCAAGCCGTTCGTGGCGGACACGACGCTGATCCTGAACAACGCGATCGACGAGGGCAAGGTCGTCCTCTTCGAGGGCGGCCAGGGCACGCTCCTCGACGTCGACCACGGCACGTACCCCTTCGTGACCTCGTCGAACCCGACCGCGGGCGGCGCCTGCACGGGTGCGGGCGTGGGCCCCACGAAGATCAGCCGCGTCATCGGCATCCTCAAGGCGTACACGACCCGTGTCGGCGCGGGCCCGTTCCCGACCGAGCTCTTCGACCAGGACGGCGAGGACCTGCGCCGTATCGGCGGCGAGCGCGGTGTCACCACCGGCCGCGACCGTCGCTGCGGCTGGTTCGACGCGGTGATCGCCCGGTACGCGACCCGCGTCAACGGCCTCACCGACTTCTTCCTCACCAAGCTGGACGTCCTGACCGGCTGGGAGCAGATCCCCGTCTGCGTCGCGTACGAGATCGACGGCAAGCGCGTCGAGGAACTCCCGTACAGCCAGACCGACTTCCACCATGCGAAGCCGATCTACGAGATGCTGCCGGGCTGGTCCGAGGACATCACCAAGGCCCAGACGTTCGCCGACCTGCCGAAGAACGCGCAGGCGTACGTGAAGGCGCTGGAGGAGATGTCCGGCGCCCCGATCTCCGCGATCGGCGTCGGCCCCGGCCGCACCGAGACGATCGAGATCAACTCGTTCCTGTAGGCGACAGGTGTGCTGCGGGGCCGTCGGTACGTGTGTACCGGCGGCCCCGTCGTCATGTCGGCGGGCGTCAGCCCGTCTTCCTGAAGGCCACGTAGTCCCGCGCGACGCCCACCGGCTCCAGCCACAGCGTGCCGCCCTGGAGCCAGTACGTGCGCGGGACGTCGTCGGTGCAGCCGGTCCTGGAGTCGCCGCGGCTCAGCTGCATCGGCGCGAAGTCGAGTCGCTGGCCGTCGCGCACCCTGAACAGGACGGCCGTCCAGGAACAGGCTCCCTTGCTCGTCGTCTCCTCGCCGTGGATCAGGGGCTTGCCGAGCGCCCCTTGCGTCAGGGTGACGGAGAACGAAGCGTCCCCCGGCGCGCCCTGCGAGCGCTGCCAGTGGCCGACGAAGCCGCCCGGCAGGGCCGCGTCGCTGTGCTCGGCCCGTTTCAGCAGCGCCGTGTACTGGCTTCCGGCCGACCAGAGGACCGTTCCGTCCGCCTCGGCTTCGAGGCTCTGCTCCTGAATGCTCTGGCATCCGCCCGCGGCAAACCCGACCGACTCGATCTCGTCCGTCGAGGTGGCGAGCGCGGTCACCTTCAGCGTCGGGCCTTTCCGGCCGAGGACGCTCGTCGTTCCGCCGCACATCCGGACGTCGTCGAGAGTGTCGACCTCGACGCTGCCGCCGGGTTGGTCCCGGGCGACCGTGACGCGCACGGCCGAGCCCGAACTCGCGCCCTCCCAGACGCCGGTGAAGTCGAACGTGGGGGAACCGAGGGACGGGGACGGGGAAGGGCTGCCGGAGTCGTGGTTGATGGCCGAGACCACCAGCGGGCGGACCGCGAACCAGCCGAGCACCAGGGCGGCGAGGACCGCCACGGCGACGCGGATGCGCCTGCGGGAGCGGTTTTTCGGCCCACTCATGTGGACCCGAGGTGACGGCCCAGGCGTGTAGGCCGCCGGAGGTGGCGGCGGAGGCGGGTCGGCCCGGCCTGATGCCTCCGGGGTGGGGACCGGCGGTCGGAACGTCTGCGCGCGGCGTCGTGGGGGCGGCACCGGCGACATGTCCGCGTCCAGCAACTCCCCACTCCGCCGCGCCAGTTGGGCCAACAGCTCGGCCGGAAGCCAACCATGCGCCGGGACATCGCTCGCCGTGGCCTCGGCCAGTTCCTCCGGTGTCGGGCGACGAGCCGCGTCCTTGTGCAGACATGCCCGTACGAGAGGGAGCAGGGACTCGGGAACGCCCCTCAGATCCGGCTCGCCGTGCGCGATCCGGTACAGCAGGGCCCCTGCGTGGCCCTCCGACAGCCCGCCGAACGGGGCCCTCCCCGTCGCCGCGAACGCCAGCACCGCGCCCAGGCAGAACACGTCGCTCGCCGCCGACACCCGTTCACCCCGTACCTGCTCGGGCGACATGAAGCCGAGTGAGCCGATGACGATGCCGGTACGGGTCAGACCGTCGGTCCCGGTGAGCGCTCGCGTGATCCCGAAGTCGATCACTCGCGGACCGTCCACCGCGAGCAGGATGTTGGCCGGTTTCAGGTCGCGGTGGACCAGCCCGGCGGAGTGGATCGCCGCCAGCGCGAGGGCGAGGCGGTTGGCGAGGACGAGCAGTGAGGCTGACGGCAGCGGGCCGAAGTCGCGGTCCACGACGGTCTGGAGGCTGGGCCCGGCCACGTACGACGTCGCGACCCACGGGACCGACGCCGAGACGTCCGCGTCCAGGACGTGCGCGGTCCACTCGCCGCCCACCCGCCGCGCCGCCGCGACCTCGCGCGCGAACCGCTGCCGGAATTCGGGTTCGTTCGCGTACTGCTCCTGTACGAGTTTGACCGCGACCGTACGTCCGCCCGCCGACCGGGCCAGATAGACCCGGCCCATACCCCCGGCCCCGAGCCTGCCGAGCAGCCGGTACGGGCCGATGTGCGACGGATCCCCCGCCACCAGGTCATCCATGAACGGGATGGTGGCACAGCGGGGGTGGGCGCGGCAGGCCAACGCCCGTACCCCGTACGCCGTATCGCGCTCCAACCCGTATCGCCGCGCCCCGGAGGATCGTTCAGCCAGGCGTGATCATCCGTCAGCTGCTGGTCTGCCTCGGTACGGCCGTGGCGCTGAGCCCGATAGGGGCGCAGGTGTACGCGGGTATCGGGGTGTGCCCGGTCAATCCCGTCCCGCCGAAGGTGGCCGCGCCACACGTCGTGCCGCCGAGGGTCCCGCACGCCCCCGACCCCGTACTCGTCCCCGCCCCCGGGCGCCCACACGTGCCGCCGGCACCCGTCACGCCGACGGCCCGACCCGCCGCACCGGCGTCCCCAACGCCCCCGGCACCACCGCAAGGGCCCGCCCCGCACCCCGCCGCGCCCCACCCGCACCATGCCCCGCACCCGTACCACCCCGCCGCCCAACAACGCCCCGCCCCGGCCGGTTTCTCCACGGTCACGCTCATGCTCGTCGTCACCACTCCGGCCGTACTGGCGGCCGCAGTTCTCCGCCCCCGATCCCGTTCCGGAGCCCGCTAGTGTCGCAATGGCTAGTTCTCGTGATCGCCCTGGTGCTCGTCTGCGCCGTCGTCCTCACCGCCACGATGCTGCGGCACCGCCGGGTGGCCGAGGGCGAGGACACCAGTGAGACGCCCGACGTCATCGAGTACATGGTGATGATGGTCGGCGTCGTGTACGCCATCGTGCTCGGCCTCGCCATCGCGGGCGTGTGGGAGGCGCGTGGCCAGGCCGACGACTCCGTACGCCGTGAGGCCCAGGCCCTGTACGAGGTCGGCCAGCGGGTCGACGTCTACCCGCCCGCCGTCCGCGACCGCATCCGTGGCGAGATCGACGCGTACGCCGCCCACGCCGTGAACGCCGAGTGGCCCCTCATGGTCAAGGGCGAGGAACCGTCGCCGAAGGGCGCGCAGCTCCTCGCGGCCGTACGCACCGACGTCACCCACCGCGCACCCGCCAACGACATCCAGTCGCAGGCGTATCAGCCACTCCTCGACCAGATCGCCATCGCCGACGACGCCCGGCACACGCGGCTCGACAACGCCGGGTCCACGCTGCCGGGGGTCGTCTGGTTCGGCCTCGTCGTCGGGGCCGTGGTGACGATCGGCCTGATCTTTACGCTCCAGATCCGGCGCTCAGGAAGGGAGTTGCTGCTCGCCGGTGTCTTCAGCGGGCTGATCGTCTTCCTGCTTTTCCTGGTCTGGAGCTTCGACGCGCCGTTCGGCAGGTCGGGCACGGACTCGGCGGACCCGCTCCGCGAACTCGTCCCGACCGCCTCAGCGCCTCAGACCGCCCAGTCGACGAACTGAGCCCAGCTGGACGGGCTGACCTCGAAGGTTGGCCCGTCCGTCATTTTGGAGTCGCGTACGTGGACGGCGTGGGCGCAGGTGGCCACCTCGACGCACTCGCCGCCGCCGCTGTCGCTGTACGACGACTTACGCCAGTCGAAGGCCACCTCGACGCAGCTGCCGCCGCCGCTGTCGCTATAGCTGGACTTGAACCACCGCAGGGTGTTGCTCATTTATGCTCTCCTGCCAACCGCTCGATGAGGCCCAGCGATTCACGGGGATCCAGGGCCTGTGCCCGGATCTTCGCATAACGCTGGGCGCATGTACTCACCTTCGCGGGATCGGCGATCAACAGGCTCTCGCCCTGGATCTCCAGGAAGACCAGACGGTCGTGTTCCGGGGTCTCCACCTGCTCCATCGCGCCGCGGTCGCCCGCGTATTCGCCGCTCAGCCCGGCATCCATGGGCAGCACCTGGATCGTGACATTGCGCCTTCGCGCACACTCCGCCAAGTACTGCATCTGGCCGCGCATGATCGCCTCGCTCCCGATCGGCCGTCGTAGGACGGACTCCTCCAGCATGAGCTCGATGAGCGCGGGCGGCTCCCGGTCGAAGAGTGCTTTACGAGCCATCCTTGCCTCGACCAGCTCCTCCACCCGCGCCTCGGACAGGGGCGGGTACCCTCCGCCGATCAGTGCCCGCGCGTAGTCCTCGGTCTGAAACAGACCGTGGATGACGAGCGTGGCGTACAGGTACAGCGCCAGCGCCTGCTGCTCCAGCAGCGAGTAGTTCTGGAACTGCGGTGGATACTTCTCCATCCGGATCAGCGGCCGGGCTTCCTCGAAGATTCCGAGACCTTCTCCCAACGCCTCCTCCAGCTTCACCAGCATCATGTCGCTCGCGGGCTGGGCGAGGGTTTCCATTGCGCTGATCGCCGCGCCGGAGAACCCCGTTTCCTGCCCGGTCCGTTCCTGTGACCACCCCTTTCGTTCGCGCAGTTGCCGAGCCACCTTGGCCACCATCCTGGCCGTCGGACCTGCGGTGTTCTTGTTCTCTGCTCGCGCCATAAACCTCGCCGCCTCGAACTCAACCGGTCTCAACCGGTCACAACTGATCCCCCGCCGAATTCAACGCAATTCAAGGGGAGTTCGGATTGGACAACCGATACCCGACGGTCCCCGAGAGTCAGGGGAAACGCTAGCGGGACGGGTCGAAGCTGTCCTTATGGATACGCGAAACGGTGAAGTAAACCTCGTCGCGAAGCCGGACTGGATTCCGTCGTCCGGCTTCCAACTCAGAAAGGCGGGAGTGTATTTCGACGCCGTACGGGTCGACGGTGACGACGGGCGGCGGGTCGCGGACGCGCTGGAGCCGATGACGGGCGGCGACCCCGGCCCGATCGTCGCGGAGGCGACCGGGCGGCGCGGGATCTACTTCCTGGTGACCCCGCGCAGTACGTCGCTGCGCAGCTGGCCGCCCGGCGTGACGTGCTTCAACGCGGCGGCGGGGAGGATCAGTTACGTACCCGTACCGGCGCTCAGGAGTCGGACGTGGCCGCTGTCGTGGCGCTGCCCGCCGTCGGAGCCGGACCGGTTCGTGCACACGATGCTGCTGCTGTCGGTGGTGCGGGAGTTGCTGGCGGTGGCCTGACGACAACGCCCCTGCCGGAGGTTCCGGCAGGGGCGTCGGGGCGCTCGTAATTCGGCGAAACGAATCACCGGGGCGACCATTCGGTCACTCGGTCATTCGCGCGGGGTCAGCACCCGGGGGAGATCCAGTCGCTGCCGCTCACGCCGCCGGTGGAGTAGTCGTGGTTCGCGGTGTCGCCGGTCATGTGGCAGCCGCGTGCGGTGTTGGTGATGTCCGCGCGAGCGTGGAACCACTTGTTGGATGTCCAGGACCGCCAGTGCCCGATCCACACGTGCGGTGACTCGATGGGACCGCCGAAGTTCTGGGGAGGCTGGTTGTAGAGGAACGTGATGTGGTAGCTGCCGTCCGGGTCGTAGATGGCCACGCCGATGTTGGAGGTGAACGGCTGGTTGAAGGACTGGTAGCGCGCGAACACGGCGTAGCAGTCCTGGTCGTACCACTGCTCCACGGTGCCGATCCTGGTGCTGTACGCGCTGTTGTCGTACATGCGCACCTGGCCGATCAGGACCAGGTTCTGCGACCGGCAGCCCGTCTCGGCCTCGCCGCCCGCCGCGTGTGCGCCCGTGGTGTTGACCGCCGTGAGCGCCAGCGCCGCTATCCCGAGCCCGATCGCGCGCTTGACTTTCGAACCTGGCTTGAATGAACGCACGTTCATGACTGTCCCCCATCAAGTTCGGTGGTGGTGCCGGTACTTGCGGGGGACAGCCTGACGTCTGGGGCCACTGGTGCGCGCCCTGTCGGTCCGACTCTTTGTTTGATTCTTAACGTCTTTGCCGGGAGGCTACTGCTCCGCGACCTTGTCGTACGTCAACTGGTCGCCGTTGTCGTCGTTCCGGCGGTTCAGGCGGCCGTCCGGTTCGATCGTGAGGGTCGTGGCCGCGCCCGGGCTGCACGAGCCGGACGGGCCGGACTCGACGGTCGACGGGCCGAGGTGGAGCGGGCCGTTGGGGTCGGCGGGCGCGGCCAGCTTGGCGCGGAAGATGCAGTGGTAGGTGCCGCCGGTGTCCAGCGGGCCGTCCGCCATGAGGGTCAGTACGGTGTCGCCGACCTTGCCGGGCTGGAGGACGAGACGGCGGGTGCTGGTGCCGCCTGCACTGTCGATCGCGCCGGACCAGGTGCCGAGGTACTTCCGCGGGATGTCGCCGCTTGCGGTGGACGGGCTGGGGGTGGGGGTGTCCGGCGAGGTGGAACTCGGGGTGTCGGACGGGAAGTTGGGGGTTTGTGACGTCGCCGACGCCGGGGACTTCTTGTTCTCGTCCTTGCTGTCGCCGTTCATGAACGCGTACACAGAACCGCCCGCGCCCAGGGCCACCACCAGCGCGACGACGACCAGCGCGATCGTGGACTTGGTGCTGCGACGCGGGGGCTCCTCCGGGGGGAGCGGGGGCGGGCCGAAGCCGGGGGTGGGGTACGGGTGCGGATAGCCGTATCCGGCGGGCGGGTGCGCGTTCATGGGCGGGCCGTAGCCGTGGTGGGGGGCGGGCTGGCCGGTGCCGTTGGGGGAGATGACGGTGGGGGTGGGGGCCGCGGCCGGGGCGGGCCAGGCGGCGGGGGCCGTTGGCGGCTGCGGCGGGGCTATGGGTTCTTTCGGTTCTTTCGGTTCTTTCGCTACGAGGGGGTTCTGTCCCGTACCGCCCTCCGGGTTCTCTATCTCCAGCAACTGGACGGCGTGGGAGCCGAGTTGGGCGACGAGCGCGCCGGGCAGCCAGGGTCCCTTGGGCTGGTCGTCGTGGCCCAGCCGCTCCAGTATCGCTTCGAGGGACGGGCGCGCGGCCGGGTCCTTGTGCAGACAGTCCTGTACGAGGTCGCGCAACGACTCCGGGACGCCGTCGAGGTCCGGCGGCTCCTGCGCGATCCGGAACATCAACGCGTGCACCCCGCTGGCGGTGCCGCCGAACGGGAGCTTCCCGCTGGCCGCGTACGCGAGGACCGAGCCGAGGCAGAACACGTCGCAGGCGGGGGTGACGCGGTCGCCGCGTACCTGCTCGGGCGCCATGAAGCCGGGCGATCCGACGAGGGCGCCGGTGCGCGTCAGCCCCGCGTCGGTGACCGTCTCCAGCGCCCTGGCTATGCCGAAGTCGATGACGCGGGGGCCGTCGATGGTGATCAGCACGTTCGAGGGCTTCAGGTCGCGGTGGATCAGCCCGGCGGCGTGGATGTCCTGGAGGGCGTGGGTGAGGCCTCGGGCGAGGACGCGTACGGAGTGCTGGGGGAGGGGGCCGTGGTCGCCGCCGACGACTTCCTGGAGGCTGGGGCCGGCGACGTATCCGGTGGCGACCCAAGGGGTGGGTGCCTCGGTATCCGCATCCAGCACGGGGGCGGTCCACTGTCCCCCCACGCGCCGGGCGGCCTGCACTTCCTGCCTGAACCGCCCGCGGAATTCCTGCTGCTCGGCAAGTTCTTGCCGTACGAGCTTCACGGCGACGGTGCGCCCCCGCTCGGACCGGGCGAGATACACCTGCCCCATCCCACCGGCGCCGAGCCGCGCCAACAGCCGATACGCCCCGATCCGCTGCGGATCCCCGGACTCCAGTTGCTCCATGTCCGCCCGCCGCCTCCCCCCGCTCGAATGAGCTCCAACGGGCTGAGGATAGTGCGCCCGGGCGGTGAGGACCCCCACCCCACCCCTTCCCGAAACTCTCCGAGGGGTCTGGTCGGCTGCGGACCGTGCTGGCTTGCTCGCGCAGTTCCCCGCGCCCCTAGGTAGTTAGGGGCGCGGGGAACTGCGCGACCAGCCCCCACCGGGCCGCAGACGAACGACACCTGCCGGAGGCTTTCGGGAAGGGGCGGGGTGGGGAACGCCCGCCGTAGGCGGCAACCGAGCCGCAGACGGAGAACGCGCCCCACGACGTCGCGGCTGCTCAGAGTGGCGGTGGGTCTATGGCAGCTGGTCCAGGAACCAGGTGGAGAGTTCCTCGGTGACCAGGGTGTGCGTCTCGCTCTGGGAGGCGAATTTGACGTCGTGGAAGGGCGACTCCTCCAGCTCCTCATCGCTGATCGGGGTGTAGAGGTCGTCGTGGGTGGCCGGCTCCCGTACGGAGACGGCGCTGACGGCCGGGACGAAGCAGTGCTCGCGGATCGGGTTGTCGACGCCGAAGCCCGGGACCTTGTTCAACGCGTCGGCGAGGATGCCGAAACCGGGAAGGGTGCCGCCGGGTGCGCCGTCGAAGTCGGGCAGTCCGTTGGTGCGGATCTCGCGGGTGGGGATGGTGACCACCCGGAGCTTGGCGACCAGTTGGTCGTCGCCCTCGGACTGGGTCCGCAGCTCGGTGCCGGTGACGGCCAGCCCCCTGCCGATGACGGCTCCGGCCCCGGGAGCCACGCCGTTGCCCTCGCCGTTGGAGGGGCCGTTGGCGAGGGCGATCAGCCGGGTCTCCCTCGCCCGGGGCCAGTTGCCGACTTCCTCCAGCGCGCGCAGGAACGCGATGCGCCGGTCACTGGTGGCGGGCTTGTCCTCCCAGTCCGCGATGTGCTGCCAGAGCAACTCCTGGGCGGCCGGGCTGTTGATCTGGTCCGAGAAGCGACGGTCGAGCTTCTTGGTGTAGTGCGCGAACGCCTGGAGGGCGATGGGGATCCAGGCGCCGGTGTGCGGGCTGTCGTAGGAGTAGTAGAGCTGCGTCTGGTGCTCGATGCCATCCGTCTCCAATTTGGCGAGGGCATAACGAGTGACCAGGCCGCCCATGCTGAAGCCGCCGACGGTCAGCGGGTGGTCGCCCTCGCGGCGGTCGATCGCCTCGATGACGGCCGCCATCACCGCGTCGGCGTTCTGCAGGATCGACGCGCTGCGCTCGTGGTAGCCGACCAGGACCACGTCGCGGCCCCGGCGGCGGATCTCACTCAGAAGCGGGTACGGGCCGTGCTCCAGGAGCTCCCAGGTGAGGCTGAGGTCGGTGGGGCCGACACTGAAGCCGTCCGCCACCAGGACCGGGCGGGTGAGCCGGCCGTTGCCCTCGCCGTAGTAGACCCAGGCGGTGCCGTAGGGGAGCTCCCAGACGTCGTCGGGCGGGGGCGGGATGCGGTCGGTTGTCTGTGGGCCGGGCGCCAGGATGATCGGGGAACCGGACTGGAAGGCTTCGGCGGCCTGCTCTTCGGTGATGCTCACGGCATTCCCTTTCCTGAGGGTGGGGGCGGGGCCCCTCCTTACGGATCGCATGCCGGGTCCGGGGTTTTGTGGCCTCGCGTCCGTGCCCGGCAAGACAATGACAACGCGCCCGCCACCCTCTGTACTAGATCGTATGCAGACAGTTACGAACCCCTGGCATGCGGGAGCGTGGCCGCCGACCAATCGGGGGCGAAACGTTTCCCGCGCGAACAGGTGACCCTTCGGTCAGGAACGGTCAAAAGGCAGGCGGACGCGATCACTCGGCCGACTGATCGCACCACAAACCGCGTACCGCAACTGTCCGGATCGTGCGATCGGGGAGCAGAGGCGATCGATTGACGACTTGGCGCGCCTCCGACCAGCACGCCGACGTAACGGGCCCACCGGCCCGCGGCCGAAGAACCGGGCCCGGGGGCGACACCCTGCCGAGCCACGCGCCCCACGGCAGACAACCTGGCCATACCCACCCCCACCTGCGACGACCTACCCTCGCTCCATGACCCCTCATGTCGAACCCGACCCCCGGGCCGGCGCGGCCGTGAAGGCTGCTGACCGTGCGCACGTGTTCCACTCCTGGTCCGCCCAGGGCCTGATCGACCCGCTCGCCGTCGCCGGCGCGGAGGGTTCGTACTTCTGGGACTACGACGGAAACCGCTACCTCGACTTCACCAGCGGCCTCGTCTTCACCAATATCGGGTACCAGCACCCCAAGGTTGTTGCCGCGATTCAGGAGCAGGCCGGGAAGCTCGCCACCTTCGCCCCCGCCTTCGCCGTCGAGGCGCGCTCGGAGGCCGCACGCCTCATCGCCCAGCGCACCCCCGGCGACCTCGACAAGATCTTCTTCACCAACGGCGGCGCCGAGGCCGTCGAGAACGCCGTACGGCTGGCCAGGATCCACACCGGGCGCCACAAGGTGATGAGCGCTTATCGGTCGTATCACGGGGCCACCTCGACGGCCATCAATCTGACCGGCGACCCGCGCCGCTGGGCCTCCGACACCGGGTCCGCCGGTGTCGTGCGGTTCTGGGCGCCCTTCCTCTACCGGTCCGCCTTCTACGCCACCACCGAAGCCGAAGAGTGCGCCCGCGCGCTCACGCACCTCGAAGACACCATCGCCTTCGAAGGCCCCGGCACCATCGCCGCCATCATCCTGGAGACCATCCCCGGCACCGCCGGGATCATGACCCCGCCCCCCGGCTACCTCCCTGGCGTACGCGAGATCTGCGACAAGTACGGGATCGTCCTCGTCCTCGACGAGGTCATGTCCGGGTTCGGCCGCACCGGTGCCTGGTTCGCCGCCGATCACTACGACGTCACGCCCGACCTCATGACCTTCGCGAAGGGCGTGAACTCCGGGTACGTCCCGCTCGGCGGCGTCGCCATCTCCGCCGAGATCGCCGCCACCTTCGACAAGCGGCCGTTCCCGGGCGGACTCACGTACTCCGGCCACCCCCTCGCCTGCGCCGCAGCCGTCGCGACCCTCAACGTCATGGCCGACGAGGGCATCGTCGACCAGGCCGCCCACATCGGCTCGGCCGTCCTGGAGCCGGGGCTGCGCGAGCTCGCCGCCCGCCACCCCTCGGTCGGCGAGGTGCGCGGCACGGGCGTGTTCTGGGCGCTTGAGCTCGTGAAGAACCAGGAGACGCGCGAACCGCTCGTCCCGTACAACGCCGCCGGCGCCGACGCCGCCCCCATGGCCGCCTTCGGCGCCGCCTGCAAGAAGAACGGCCTCTGGCCCTTCATCAACATGAACCGCACCCACGTCGTCCCGCCGTGCAACATCACGGAGGCCGAGGCCAAGGAAGGCCTCGCCGTCCTGGATGACGCCCTGGCCGTTGCCGACGAGTACACGACCGGCTGACAAGGACATCAGTACGGCCCGGAGCGAACGTTCCGGGCCGTATTTGCGTATCTGCGCAAGAATGTGCCAGGCTGCCGCCTGCCGCAGCCGGTGTGTTCCACTCCGGGCTGATCCTCCCAGTTCGTACGGTTCTCCCGATGAAGCCGATGAAGCCGATGAAGCCACAGACCTCCTCCCGGCGGCCCGTCTGGATCGATCTGGCGGTCGCCGCGGCCGTTCTGGTGCTCGGCTATCTCGTCCTCCAGGTCGGCAAGGGCACCACCGTCAACTTCGACCCGGCGGACGTCGCCACCACCGACACCAGCCCGGCCCGCCTCCCGTACGACGCCGCCCGCTCGCTCCTGCGGATGTTCGTCGCGCTGGGACTTTCCGTCTGCTTCACCTTTGTGTACGCGTACGCCGCCGCCAAAAGCCGTCGGCTGGAGCGGGTCCTCGTCCCCGCGCTCGACATCCTCCAGTCCGTCCCCGTCCTCGGGTTCCTGACCGTCGCCGTCACCGGGTTCATCGCCCTCTTCCCCGGCTCCCTCCTCGGCCTCGAATGCGCGTCGATCTTCGCGATCTTCACTTCGCAGGCCTGGAACATGACCTTCAGTTTTTATCGGTCGCTGATCACTCTTCCCCGCGAACTCGACGAGGTCTCGCGGTCGTTCGGCTTCACCCGGTGGATGCGGTTCTGGCGGATCGAGCTCCCCTCCGGGGCGATCGACCTCGTCTGGAACGGGATGATGAGCTTCGCCGGAGGCTGGTTCTTCCTCGTCGCCTCCGAGGCCATCAGCGTCGGCAACAAGGCGTACGCGCTGCCCGGCGTCGGCTCGTACGCCGGTGCCGCGATCGCCGAGGGCGACCTCGGGAAGATCGGCTGGGCGATCGCCACCATGGCCGTCCTCGTCATCGGCGTGAACTTCTTCTTCTGGCGGCCGCTCACCGCCTGGGTGGAGAAGTTCAAGAACGAGCAGTCCGAGGCGAGTGAAGTCCAGCGCTCGGTCGTTCTTGATTTTCTGCGGAGGTCCAACTGGCCCACCAGAATGGCCCGTTGGAGCCGTCCCCTGCGCGAAGGAATCGCGCGTGCCGCCCGCGTCCTCGGGCGCGACGACCGGCCCCTCGCCCACGATCCCGCCCGCCGCCGCCTCGGCGACCTCGTCTTCGGCACGGTCGGCCTCCTGCTCGTCGGGTGGGGGCTGTTCTGCCTGCTGCGCTACCTCCACGAGCGCACCGGGCTCAGCGTCTTCGGTGAACCGTTGCTGCTCGGGCTCGCCACCCTCGCCCGCGTCGCCGTGCTCGTGACCGTCGCGACGCTGGTGTGGGTGCCGGTCGGGGTGAAGATCGGGTTCTCGCCGAGGCTCGCGCGGATCGCCCAGCCCGTGGTGCAGGTCCTCGCGAGCTTTCCGGCCAACTTCCTCTTCCCGCTGGCCATGTGGGCCTTCCTGCGCACCGGCGTGAACATGAACGTCGGCTGTGTTCTGCTGATGGCGCTCGGCGCCCAGTGGTACATCCTCTTCAACACCATCGCGGGCGCCATGGCGATCCCGTCCGACCTGCGCGAGGCCATGGATGACCTGGGCGTACGCGGGCGGCAGCGCTGGCGGCGGCTGATCATCCCGGGGATCTTCCCCTCGTACGTCACCGGCGGGATCACCGCGTCCGGCGGCGCCTGGAACGCCTCGATCGTCTCCGAGGTCGTCACCTTCGGCGGGACGACCCTGACGGCGACCGGGC
This sequence comes from Streptomyces sp. CBMA152, assembly GCF_014596475.1. Classification (GTDB taxonomy): domain Bacteria; phylum Actinomycetota; class Actinomycetes; order Streptomycetales; family Streptomycetaceae; genus Streptomyces. The sequence continues at coordinate 358,844 of NZ_MECJ01000029.1, forward strand.
TCGGCGCGTACATCTTCCACGCCACCGAGAACGGCGACTTCCCCCGGCTGATCGCGGGCGTCGCCGTGATGAGCCTGTACGTGGTGGCGGTCAACCGGCTGGTGTGGCGGCGGCTGTACCGGTTCGCCGAGACCCGTTACTCCCTCTGATCGCGCCGAAGTCGTACGCGTCAAAGTCGAAAGGAGACCTTCATGGCCGACACCACCGCATCCGCCTCTGTGGGTGAAGTCCTGTTGCGCGCCGAGGCGTTGACCAAGTCGTACGCAGGCGCCGACGGTGAGCTCCCCGTGCTCGGCGGGATCGATCTGGAGATCCGCGCGGGCGAGATCGTGGCGCTGCTCGGCAAGTCCGGCTCCGGCAAGTCCACGCTGCTGCGGTGTCTGGCGGGGCTGCTTCCGGTGAGCTCGGGGGCGGTCGCGTACCGGGGCGAGCCGCTGACCGGGGCCAATCCGGGGACCGCGATGGTCTTCCAGACGTTCGCGCTGCTGCCCTGGCTCACCGTGCAGCAGAACGTGGAGCTGGGGCTTGAGGCGAAAGGCGTACCGGCGAAAGAACGCGCCGCCGCTGCTGTGCAGGCCATTGACCTCATCGGGCTCGACGGGTTCGAGAGCGCGTATCCCAAGGAGCTCTCGGGCGGGATGCGCCAGCGCGTCGGGTTCGCGCGGGCGCTGGTGGTCGAGCCCGATGTGCTGATGATGGACGAGCCGTTCTCGGCGCTCGACGTGCTGACCGCCGAGAACCTGCGCGGCGAGCTGATGGAGCTGTGGGAGTCCGGGCAGTTCCCGACCCGGGCGGTGGTGCTCGTGACGCACAACATCGAGGAGGCCGTCCTGATGGCGGACCGGGTCGTGGTGCTCGGGGCGCGGCCGTACGGCACGATCCGCGAGACGTTCACCGTCGATCTGCCCCGGCCGCGCGATCGCCAGAGCGCGGCCTTCGAGCGGATCGTCGATGCGATCTACGAGGTGATGACGGGGCGCGCGAAGGACGTCCCGAAGCTTTCGGAGCCGGGCACGGGCCGCCGCACGCCGGGCAACACGCCGGTGCCGCCGGCTTCCGTCGACGGCCTCTCGGGGCTCGCGGAGATCGTGGCGCAGCACGACGAGGACCGCGCCGACGTGGCCGGACTCGCGGACGAGCTCGGGCTCGAAGTGGACGATCTGCTGCCGCAGATCGACGCCCTGGAACTGCTCGGACTCGCCGAGGTCGAGGGCGGGGACCTGGCGCTGACCGAGCTGGGCTCCGCGTACGCGCGCGCCGACGTCCAGGAGTCCAAGCGGCTCTTCGCCCAGGCGGCGCTCGCGGTCCCGCTGGTCGCGGTGATCACCAGCAGTCTGACCCACGCCCCCGACCAGTCGCTGCGCGCCGGTTTCTTCCGCGATCTGCTCGCCCACCACTACACCAGCGAGCAGGTCGACCGGCAGCTGGAGACGGCGACGGACTGGGGCAGGTACGCGGAGTTGTTCGGCTACCACGCGGATACCGAGGAGTATCGCCTGGACATGTGACCGTAATGCTCCGCGCCGCCTGGCCTATCGTGTGCGGGATAGCCGCGGAGGGGAGGGACGCCCATGAGCAACGGATCAGGCAACGGTCACGGCACCGGACCAGGCACCGGTTCCGGCGTGACGCGCAGCACGCTGCGCCGCCAGATCGCCGACGCGCTGCGCGACGAGATACTGGCCGGGCGTCTGCGGCCCGGCGAGGAGTTCACCGTCAAGCAGATCGCGGAGCAGTACGGGGTGAGCGCGACCCCCGTCCGCGAGGCGCTGGTCGACCTGACCGCGCAGGGGCTGCTCGACTCCGACCAGCACCGGGGCTTCCGCGTCCACGAGTTCTCCGTCGAGGACTACGAGGGCATGGTCGAGGCCAGGTCGCTGATCGTGAACGGGATCTTCCGCAAGATCACCGAACTCGGCGCCGCCCACGGCCCCGCGCTGATTTCCGTGCGCCGCCGCGCCGAGGAGGCCGCCCGGGCCGCCCGCAGCGGCGACCTCAACATCCTCATCGGCTACGACCTCCGCTTCTGGCGCGAGCTCGGCGCCCTCGCCGGAAACCCGTACATCTCGGACTTCCTGCATCGGCTGCGGATGCAGTGCTGGGTCTTCGCGGTCCCGTATCTGCGCGGGCGCACCGACCTCACCGACTGGCTGTGGAGCGGCCACGGCGACCTCGTGGACGCAGTGATCGCGGGCGACGGCGACGCGGCGTTCGCGGTGATCTGCGCGTACAACACCCACTCGCTGACCTGGGCGGAGCGGCTGAAGCGGTGACCGACGGCCGCCCCCTCGACCTCTCGGTCGTCGTCCCCGCGTACAACGAGGAGCGGCGCCTCGGCCCCACCCTGGACGCGATCCGCGACCATCTGCACTCCTCACCGCTGACCTGGGAACTGATCGTCGTCGACGACGGTTCGGACGACGCCACCGCCGACATCGCGCGCGAGGCCGCCGCCCAGGACGCGCGCATACGCCTCGTCGCCGCCGAGCAGAACCGGGGCAAGGGACACGCCCTGCGCCTGGGCGTCGCCGACTCACGGGGCGCCCGCGTCCTGCTCACCGACGCCGACCTCGCCACCCCGGTCGCCGAGCTGGACCGGCTCACCAAGGAGCTCGACGGCGCCCAGGCGGCCGCCGCGATCGGCTCGCGCGCACACCCCGAGGCCGACATAGCGGTCCACCAGAGCCGGGTGCGCGAATGGCTGGGGCGGATGGGCAACCGGCTCATACGGGCCGTCGCCGTCCCCGGCATCCACGACACACAGTGCGGCTTCAAGCTCTTCGACGGCGACAAGGCGCGGGCGGCCTTCGCGGACGCCCGCCTCGACGGCTGGGGCATCGACGTCGAGATCCTCCAGTACTTCCGCCGCCACGGCTGGCCCGTCGCCGAGGTCCCGGTCCGCTGGTCCCACCAGGAGGGCTCGAAGGTCGGCCCGGCGGACTACGGCCGGGTGCTGCTGGAACTGGTCCGCCTGAAGGCGAGAGCGGCGAGCCGTACGAATGTGGTGCTGCTGGCGCTATTTCTCCTTACCTCGGTCCTGCTCTACAAGAACCTGTGGACGGACCTGGGGCGGGGCTATCTGGCCGACTCGGGGCAGGACCAGAACCAGTGGGAGTGGTTCTTCGCGGTCACGGCCGACAACGTCGCGCATCTGCGGGACCCGCTGTTCACGACGCTTCAGAACTACCCCGACGGCGTGAACCTCATGGGCAACACCCCCATGCTGGGCCTGTCGGTCCCGCTCGCGCCGGCGACGCTCACCCTCGGCCCGACCGTCACCTGGGCGCTCGTCCTCACCCTGGGCCTCACCGCCACCGCGTACGCCTGGTTCCGGCTCTTCGCGAAGTGGGTGACCCGCGAGCCGTGGGCCGCCGGGCTCGGCGGGGCGTTCGCCGCGTTCGCGCCGCCGATGATCTCGCACGCCAACGCGCATCCGAACTTCTGCGTGCTGTTCATGATCCCGCTGATCCTCGACCGCGTGCTGCGGCTGTGCGCCCCGGCCGCGGACGTGCGCCGGGACGGGGTGCTGCTCGGCCTGTTCACCGCGTACCAGATCTTCCTCGGCGAGGAAGTCCTGCTGCTCGCCTCGCTCGGCATCCTGCTCTTCGCGCTGTCGTACGCACTGGCCCGCCGAGACGTAGTACGCACGGCCTGGCGCCCGCTCGCGCAGGGGGTCGGGGTGGCGCTACTGGTCTGTCTGCCGCTGGTCGCATACCCGCTGACCTGGCAGTTCTTCGGCACCCAGAGCTATCACTCGGTGCTGCACGGCGACGGCGCGGGCAACAGCCCGCTGTCCTTCCTGCGCTTCTCCGGCCGCGCGCTGCTCGGCGACGAGTCGGTGGCGGACAAGCTGGCGCTGAACCGGACCGAGCAGAACGCGTTCTACGGCTGGCCGCTGATCGCGCTCGCCTTCGCGATCACGGTACGGCTGTGGCGCCACGCACTGGTGAAGGCGCTGGCGTGCACGGCGGTGGCGGCGGCGGTGCTCTCGCTCGGCCAGAAGATCCGCATCCCGTACACGGACGTGGTCCTGCCAGGCCCCTGGCGCGCCCTGGCCCACCGCCCGCTCTTCGAGTCGGTGATCGAGGGCAGGGTGGCGATGATCTGCGCACCGGCGCTGGGGGCGTTGGTGGCGGTGGCGGTGGGGCGGTTGATGGCTTCTGCTGCTCGGGTGAACCGTTTTGTCGGCCTCGCGGCCGTGGCGGTGGCGCTGCTGCCGATCGTGCCGACGTCGCTGCCGGTGAATCAGCGGGCGCCGGTGCCGGAGTTCCTGGCGGACGGGTTGTGGCGTACGTATGTGAAGCCCGGAGAGTCCGTGGTCACCGTCCCGGTCCCGGACCCGGCCGCGGCCGACGCGCTGCACTGGCAGGTCAAGGCGGGCCTCGGCTTCCCGCTCCCCGGCGGCTACTTCAACGGCCCCTGGGGCCCCGACCACATCGGCATCTACGGCGCCTCCCCACGCTGGACCTCCAACCTCCTACGAGACGTCCGCTACGGCGCCCCGATCCCCGACATAGGCGAGTCCTGGCGCGCCCAGGCCCGCGCGGACCTGGCGTACTGGAAGGCGGGGGTGGTCGTACTCCCGCCACAGGACAACGAGGACGCGCTGTACGAGACGGTGTCGAGGTTGTTGGGGCGGCAGGGGCGGCGGGTGGGTGGGGTGTGGGTGTGGGATGTGGGGCGGTGAGCCTGGGCCCATGGGTTTTTAGGGGCGCGGGGAACTGCGCGAGCAACCCAGCACGGTCCGCAGACGAAAGCGGGTGCAGGGGCGAAGCCCCGCTGCCCACCCACCCCAGCCGGGGCCCGGGGCGGAGCCCCGAGCGGGGTGCAGGGGCCGCAGGCCCCGCGAACGGGGTCCGGGGGCGTAGCCCCCGGGAAACCACCTCCGCCCCCACCCACCCCCGGAGGGTTTAGGGAAGGGGTGGGGTGGGGCAGCTCACGCGGGGGCACAGCGTGGGCGCCGGGCGCGAGGGGTGTGCGGGTGGGCACCCGAAGGCGCGGACGCGCGGTCCGGTGCGCCGACAGGGGCGCATGGGACACCTGAGCCGACACCTTCGCGTCGCGTCGACGAGCCCCCCGCACGGGAGTTGACGGGCGAGCTTCGCGGAGCGTGCTCGGCGGACTACGCTGTCCCGACCATCGCGACCTCGTAAGGAGCCCCGTGGCCTGTGACTTGTGGCTGGTCCCCCTTGTCGACGTGCTGTGCCACAGCCCCGACAACCCGTTCGCCGAGGAAATCGCCTCGTACGACAAGGCGCTCGGCGAGGCCGGGCTGCCGCCCGTGCCCGTCTTCGCGTACATGCCCGGCCTCTCGGGCGACGTGGCCCCGGTCGCGGGCTTCGACTACGACGCGCTGCACTTCCTGCGCCGCGCCTACCTCCTCCAGCTCTGCCGCCTCGCGGTGACGCCGGTGGACGAGCTGGGCGGCGACTACGAGCAGCTTCTTGAGATGTTCGAGACGACGGCCCAGCAGTCACATCTGGTCTGGCACTACGACCACGCGGGCGCGTACGTTCCCGTCGACTTCGCCTCCCCGCTCGCCAACGAGGAACTGCTCGCCGGGGGCGGTCCGCTGGGCTCCACGCACGGGCTGCTGCGCGAGCTGGAGTTCGTGGCGCCGGCGATCGGCATAGACCCGGCGAACCCCCCGATGGCCCCGGCGCCGCCGGACCGCCCGACGTCCCTCGAAGAACCCGCGGGCCCCATCCCGTACGACGAGAGCCCCTTCGCACGCGAGCGGCACGTGTGGCTGGGGCTGCACGCGGCGGCGACGAGGTCGCTGGCGCAGGGCTCTATGATCATCTTCAGCTGAGGTCCCGTGGTCGGGTGGGGGATGTCGCCGGGGCACCATCGGCCCCACGCCTGACCGTAAACTCCGCGCCATCTGGCGGGAGTAGGACCGGGTCCATGGCACAAACGACGAGCGCTCAGAGCGCCGCCCCGGCCCGCTTCTCCGACGTCAAGGGGTGGTTCTGGCCCGCCGACCAACTGCTCTTCGACTGGTTCCTGGCCCGCCAGGAACGCCAGGAACTCCACGGTGACCTGCTGGAACTCGGCGCGTACCTGGGCAAGAGCGCGATCTTCATGGGGTCGTACCTGCGCGAGGACGAGACGTTCACGGTCTGCGACCTGTTCGACTCGCCCGCGCCGGACGACCCCAACAGCGAGGAGATGGACCGCTCGTACGCGACGCTGACGCGGCGGGCCTTCGAGTCCAACTACCTCTCTTTCCACGACGAGCTCCCGGTGGTCGTCCAGGCACCGACGTCGGTGATCGCGGGCCGGGTGCCCGCGTCGTCGTGCCGCTTCATCCATGTCGACGCCTCGCACCTGTACGAGCACGTCCACGGGGACATCTCGGCGGCTCGGTCGCTGATCGCGCCCGACGGGATCGTGGCGTTCGACGACTTCCGGGCGGAGCACTGTCCGGGGGTCGCGGCGGCGGTGTGGGGTGCGGTGGCCACGTCCGGCCTGCGGCCGATCGCCATCACCGGTACGAAGATGTACGGCACGTGGTCGGATCCGGCGCCCGCCCGGGAGGAGCTTCTGACCTGGCTGTCGGGGCGGTCGGACATGTGGCACGGGGTGGAGGAGGTGGCGGGTTCGCCGTTGATCCGGATCGACGGCAAGAAGGCGAAGTCTCCGGCGCATCCGAAGTCGAAGCACGAGGGCGCAACCCCCTCGACGCCGAAGGCGAAGCCCCCGGCCCCCCGCCAGCCCCTGACCCGCCGCCTGGCGAGGACGCTGCTCCCGCGCCGCTGACGCGGAGGTTTCCCCCACCCCACCCCTTCCCGAAACCCTGCCGGGGGCTGTCGTTCGTCTGGCGGCCGGTGGGGCCTGCTCGCGCAGTTCCCCGCGCCCCTTGATGGGCCCGGACGGCCCTCCTTAGGGGCGCGGGGAACTGCGCGAGCAACCCAGCACGATCCGCAGACAAAGCGGGGTGCAGGGGCACAGCCCCGCTACCCACCCACGCCAGCGGCGCGCTGGGGCGTGGCCCCGCTACCCACCCACCCCTGCCGGGGTTCGGGGCGGAGCTCCGAGCGGGGCGCAGGGGCCGCAGGCCCCGCGAACGGGGTCCGGGGGCGTAGCCCCCGGAGAGCCACCCTCCACCCCCACCCACCCCCGGAGGGTTTAGGGAAGGGGCGGGGTGGGGGCCAAAACCGCCGTAGGCCGCTAGCGCGGCGGCTCCGGGGGGCGCTGTCGCGGCATGTTCGGGCGCGTGCCCGGGGGGAGGGGGAAGCGGCCCGGGCCCGGGGCCGCGTCCGGGCGGGGGGTGGCCGACGCCAGGGACTGCATCACCAGGGGGGCCGGGCCGGAGCGGAACTCCACCATCCAGTCCGCCGTCTCGGAGCGGACCAGCTCCGTCACGTCCTCCGAGAAGCGACGCAACACCACCAGACAACGTTCCGCCGCCTCACTCGCCGTCCCCTCCGTCGGCCCCAACACCTCCCGCACACTCTCCGACGCCCAGTCGAACTGCAACCCCTGCAACCGCCGCTGCACCGCCTGCGCCGTCGCGACATCCCGCATCCACCCGGACGTGAGCCCGAAGTACCGGTCGCAGGCCAGGCACGCCGCGCCAAGGAGCAGCGACACGTAACCCCACCCGGACGCCCCCGACAGCGCCCCCGTCACATCGAGCAGCGGCAGCCCCGCCCCCGCGATCGCCCCCGCCGCCGTACACACCCGCAGCACCCGCGCGCCCCGCCGTTTCCACAGCCGGTCCGCGAGGTACCACTCGGCCGTGCGCAGCGCGCCCGCCTCCACCCACCGGTACAGCTCGTCGAGGCGTTCCGCGGGCTCGCCCCAGTCGCCGAGCGGGAACGGGCGTCCGGTCAGGTCGCCCTCGTCCCGGGGCGGTCCCGGCGGAAGCCCCTCGGGCTGCATCTCCGGCTGGCTCACCCGGCGCTCCCTCCGCGGTGCGTAATCGCCCCTGCGTAATCGACCCTGCGCGATCGGCCTGCGTAATCGACCTTCGTAACGTTCAGACGCGTAACGTACAGTCACGTATACGACGTGCCGCGTAACGATCCGTAGTCATCCGTTGCGCGACCGGCGCGCGGTCAGCCCGTGATCAGCCCTTCCTACCGCCGAATGGTGGGAGTCGGCCCCGATATCCCGGTATTTCCCCCCGTAAGTGGGCCCTGATCCGGCGCGGTGACGACGCCCGACTCACTCGAAAGAGTTGTGGGGCAGGCGCCGGGGAGACCACGTAGGCTCGGAGGGAACCGACGCAGCACACGACACGCGACAAGACGGAGTGCACCGTGATCCCTGGTGGTGGCCAGCCCAACATGCAGCAGCTGCTCCAGCAGGCGCAGAAGATGCAGCAGGACCTCGCCCGCGCGCAGGAGGAGCTCGCGCGGACCGAGGTCGACGGCCAGTCGGGCGGCGGTCTCGTCAAGGCGACCGTGACCGGCTCCGGTGAGCTGCGCGCCCTCGTCATCGACCCCAAGGCGGTCGACCCGGACGACACCGAGACCCTCGCCGACCTGGTCGTCGCCGCCGTACAGGCCGCGAACGAGAACGCCCAGCAGCTCCAGCAGGACAAGCTCGGCCCGCTGGCCCAGGGGCTCGGCGGCATGCCGGGCCTGCCGTTCTAGACCCGACAGACACCCGACAAGACCCGCACGGGTCCGCCCTTCTGCGGCGCCCGCGCACCAACTACCGTAAGCACGGTAGCGATCCGGCTGAGAGGCAGTCCGTTGTACGAAGGCGTGGTCCAGGACCTCATCGACGAGTTGGGCAGGCTGCCCGGCGTCGGTCCCAAGAGCGCGCAGCGGATCGCCTTCCACATCCTCCAGGCCGAGCCCACCGACGTACGCCGGCTCGCGCACGCCCTGCTCGAAGTGAAGGACAAGGTCCGCTTCTGCGCGGTGTGCGGGAACGTCGCGCAGCAGGAGCAGTGCAACATCTGCCGCGACCCGCGCCGCGACCTCTCCGTCATCTGTGTCGTCGAGGAGCCGAAGGACGTCGTCGCGATCGAGCGGACCCGTGAGTTCCGCGGCCGCTACCACGTCCTCGGCGGCGCCATCAGCCCCATCGAGGGCGTCGGCCCGGACGATCTGCGCATCCGCGAGCTGCTCGCCCGGCTCGCCGACGGCACGGTCACCGAGCTGATCCTGGCCACCGACCCCAACCTGGAGGGCGAGGCGACAGCGACGTACCTCGCCCGGATGATCAAGCCGATGGGCCTGAAGGTCACCCGGCTGGCCAGCGGACTCCCCGTCGGGGGAGATCTGGAGTACGCGGACGAGGTCACGCTCGGGCGGGCCTTTGAAGGAAGGCGACTTCTCGATGTCTGACGCAACGCTGCACGCGGCCAACCAGGATCCGGACTCCTTCGCGGTCCAGATCGCCGACCAGGTCGAGTCCTTCATCGTCGCGGTCACGGAAGTGGCCAGGGGCGACGAGCCGGACAGCGCGGTGCCGTTCCTGCTCCTTGAGGTCTCGCAGCTGCTCCTGGCCGGCGGGCGGCTCGGCGCGCACGAGGACATCGTCCCGGACGAGCGCTACGAGCCGGACCTCGGCCCGGAGCCCGACGTCGACGACCTGCGCGAGCGCTTCGCGGCCCTGTTGGAGCCGATCGACGTGTACTCCGAGGTCTTCGACCCGTACGAGCCGCGCAAGGCCCCCGTCGCCTGCCGTATCTCCGACGACCTCGCCGACGTCGTCACCGACCTGCGCCACGGCCTCGCCCACTACCGCGCGGGCCGCACCACCGAGGCGCTGTGGTGGTGGCAGTTCTCCTACTTCTCCAACTGGGGCTCCACCGCCTCCGCCACCCTGCGCGCCCTCCAGTCCCTGGTCGCCCACGTCCGCCTCAACCAGCCCCTGGAGGAGCTGGACGGCCTGGACACGGACGAGGACCTCTCCGAGGAGTCCCTGGCGGCCGAGGCGGGCCGCGTCATGGCCGAGGAACTCGCGGGCCCACTGGGCCTGCGGACGGTCAAGTAGCGGTAGGTGCAGGGCAGTTGAGCGTACGTACGGTACGTACGCTCACCTTGCTGCCTCCGCCCGGGGGCGCATGGACTCGCGTACATCCCGGGGCGGAGTCCGGGGGCGGGTAAGGGGCGCGCCGCGGGGGTCCCGCCCTGTGACCCCGCCCACACCCACGCGTACCCCCAGGTGGCGCGGGGCAGGTGACCCGCCGCGAGCGGGGCGGGTCCGGGGCTTTCCTGGGTTCCCCCCACCAAGATCATGTCGTGAGCGGGACATCTCACGATGTGGCACCACCCGGGTGGATCCGGCCCGCTCGTTAGACTGAGCCGACCGCAGTAATGGACTGAGCGAGGAGCGCACGTGGGCCTTGTCGTGCAGAAGTACGGAGGCTCCTCCGTTGCCGATGCCGAGGGCATCAAGCGCGTCGCCAAGCGGATCGTGGAAGCCAAGAAGAACGGCCACCAGGTGGTCGTCGTGGTTTCCGCGATGGGCGACACGACGGACGAGTTGATCGATCTCGCCGAGCAGGTATCTCCGATGCCGACCGGCCGGGAATTCGACATGCTGCTGACCGCCGGAGAGCGGATCTCCATGGCACTTCTCGCCATGGCGATCAAAAACCTGGGCCACAAAGCCCAGTCGTTCACGGGCAGCCAGGCCGGCGTCATCACCGACTCGGTCCACAACAAAGCGCGGATCATCGATGTCACGCCGGGGCGGATTCGTACCGCGCTCGACGAGGGCAACATCGCGATCGTGGCCGGGTTCCAGGGCGTCAGCCAGGACTCCAAGGACATCACCACGCTCGGCCGCGGTGGGTCGGACACGACCGCCGTCGCCCTCGCCGCGGCGCTGGACGCCGAGGTGTGCGAGATCTACACCGATGTCGACGGTGTGTTCACCGCGGACCCGCGTGTCGTGAAGAAGGCCCGGAAGATCGACTGGATCTCCTTCGAGGACATGCTGGAGCTGGCCGCGTCCGGCTCCAAGGTGCTGCTGCACCGCTGCGTCGAGTACGCACGCCGTTACAACATTCCGATCCATGTGCGCTCGTCCTTCAGCGGACTGCAGGGCACCTGGGTCAGCAACGAACCGCGAGGGGATCAGCAGGTGGAGCACGCCATCATCTCCGGAGTCGCCCACGACGTCTCCGAAGCGAAGATCACGGTGGTCGGCGTTCCCGACAAGCCCGGCGAGGCCGCGGCCATCTTCCGTACCATCGCGGACGCCGAGATCAACATCGACATGGTCGTCCAGAACGTGTCGGCCGCGTCGACCGGGCTGACGGACATCTCGTTCACGCTGCCGAAGGCCGAGGGCCGCAAGGCCATCGACGCGCTGGAGCGGGCGAAGGGCACCATCGGCTTCGAGTCGCTGCGCTACGACGACCAGATCGCCAAGATCTCGCTGGTCGGCGCCGGTATGAAGACGAACCCGGGTGTCACGGCCGGGTTCTTCGAGGCGCTCAGCGACGCCGGGGTCAACATCGAGCTGATCTCGACGTCCGAGATCCGCATCTCGGTGGTCACCCGCGCCGACGACGTCAACGAGGCCGTCCGCGCGGTGCACTCCGCCTTCGGGCTCGACTCCGACTCCGACGAGGCCGTGGTCTACGGGGGCACCGGACGATGACCCGCAAGCCGGCGCTCGCGGTCGTCGGAGCGACCGGGGGCGCCGGCGCGGTGCTGCTCCAGATCCTGTCCCAGCACGCGGACGTCTGGGGCGAGATCCGGTTGATCGCCTCCCCGCGCTCGGCGGGCCGTGTCCTCGCCGTGCGCGGCGAGGACACCGAGGTCCGGGCGCTCACCGAGGAAGCCCTCGACGGCGTCGACGTCGCCGTCTTCCTGGTGCCCGAGCAGGTCGCCGCCCAGTGGGCGCCGGTCGCCGCCGCCAAGGGCGCGGTGGTCGTGGACACCTCGGCGGCCTTCCGGATGGACCCGGCGGTGCCGCTGGTGGTGCCCGAGATCAACCCCCATTCCGTACGGCTGCGGCCGCGCGGCATCGTGGCGTCCCCGCACTGTGTGACGCTCGCGCTGATCGTGGCGGTGGGCGCGCTGCACGCCGAGTACGGGCTCAGCGAGCTCGTCGTCTCCACGTATCAGGCGGTCAGCGGAGCCGGCCGGGCCGGCGTCGCGACCCTGCGCGACCAGCTCTCCCTCGTCGCCGGTACGGAACTGGGCACCGCGCCCGGCGATGTGCGCCGGGCCGTGGGCGAGGACACCGGGCCGTTCGCGGCGCCGGTCGCGCTCAATGTGGTGCCGTGGTCGGGCGATCCGGCCGACGGCGGCTGGTCGACCGAGGAGCTGGGGCTGCGCGACGAGACCCGCAAGGTGCTCGATCTGCCGCGCCTGGCGGTGGCCGCGACCTGCGTACGGGTCCCGGTCGTCACCACCCACTCGGTCTCCGTGCACGCCCGCTTCGAGAACGAGGTCGAGGTGGCGCGGGCGAACGAGATCCTGGCGACCGCCCCGGGTGTCGTCCTCTTCGACAACCCGGCGGTGGGCGACTTCCCGACGCCCGCGGACTCGGTGGGCACCGACCCGGCGTGGGTCGGCCGGGTGCGGCGCTCGCTGGACGATCCGCACGCTCTTGACCTCTTTGTCTGCAGCGACAACCTCCGCAAGGGCGCGGCCCTGAACGCCGCGCAGATCGCGGAACTCGCGGCGGGCGAATTCACGGCGGAACAGCGCATGAACTCCGCGGAGAACTCTGCGGGCAACTCTGCGGCGAAGTAGCCACGAACTTTGTAGGATCTGTGAACGCTCTGTGAGCAAGTCGCTGGTCTGTACCACTTGAACTGCGCCGTTGCCCTGTTACACGATTCATTTCCGTGTCCCTGCAACCGGCAGCCCGGCATGGAGCGTCTATGCGGTCGCCCATTCAAGGTGCCGTAAATATTGGGGCATTGGGGAAGAGCGAGTACGCATGAGGACATTTGTCGCACTGTCAAAAACGGTGTCGTACGCGTACAACCCTGACGGGGGGAAGCGTGTCCAACTGGCGTGGCAGAGGTACTCGACATCACCGCGCTTCCGGTGCGGGGCGCGGTGGTGCGCCCGCTCCGGCGGCCGCGCACGCCCGGCGGCATGCCGGTGATCGCCCCCATGCCGGCGGCGCGTCCCACCCGTGTGCCCGCGCAGCCCTCGTCCCGCGAGGGCGCTGACGACGTCATGGCTGCGGGCACCACCGTCGACCACCTCACCGAGACGTACCGCGCGCACTACCGCTCGCTGCTCGGCCTCGCCGCCCTGCTGCTGGACGACACCGCCTCCTGCGAGGACGTCGTCCAGGAGGCGTTCATCCGCGTCCACTCGGCCCGCTCGCGCGTGCGCGACCCCGAGAAGACGCTCGCGTATCTGCGCCAGACCGTCGTCAACCTGTCCCGCTCCGCGCTGCGTCGCCGCATCCTCGGGCTGAAGCTGCTCTCCAAGCCGATGCCGGACATGGCGAGCGCGGAGGAGGGCGCGTACGACCAGCTGGAGCGCGACGCCCTGATCAAGGCCATGCGCGGCCTCCAGCGCCGCCAGCGCGAGGTCCTGGTGCTTCGCTACTTCGCGGACATGACCGAGTCGCAGGTCGCCGAGACGCTCGGGATATCCCTGGGCTCGGTGAAGGCGTACGGCTCGCGGGGGATCGCGGCGCTCCGGATAGCCATGGAGGCCCCGGCATGAGCGCCCGGCGGAACTGGGGATTCGGGGAGGCGGGCCGTCGTCGCGAGGACGGTGTGCAGGGGTCCGACGGTGTCCGTGGGGACGATGGGCTGCGTGGGCCTGATGGTGTCCGTTGGGACGACGGCGTACGTGGGGATGTACGCGGTGACGACGGTGTCCGCGAGGACTACGGCGTACGTGGGGACGTGCGCCGGGAGCACGGGTATCGGTATCCCGGTTTCGACGGGGATCACGGGGAGAGTACGTACGGGCCCGACCGCCCTCTGGACGACCGGACTGGAAACGGAATTGTGAACGACCCCTTCCCACCTGGCCTCACGCCGGACGAACTCGCGCTGCGGCGGCTGCTGCACGGCGCGGTCGACGGCATGGAGCCCGCCGACGGAGCCCTGGAGCAACTGCGCCGGGCCGTCCCGGCGCGCCAGGCCCGTAAACGGCAGGCCGTGGTCGGCGCGGTCGCCGCCGCGCTCCTGATCGGCACCGCGATCCCCGCGTTCCTGCACGTCGCCAACACCGCTTCCGCCTCCGACGAGGACCGGCCCGCCATCGCCGGACACGGCCAACAGGACCAGGGCGGCACCGGCGCCGCACCGGGTGTGGAGGGCGGTGGACGGGGGGCCGAGAAGCCCTCCGGCCGGATGACCCCCAGCGCGGTGCCCGGCTCGACCGTGAAGCCCTCGGCGAGCGGCACGACCCCGCCAGGCGCTTCCGCCGCCGGCGCGAGCGGCCCGGTCGGCGGGCCCGTCGTCCCCGGCTCACCGGTCTGCGACGCGACCGAACTCGGCGTGAAGTACGCGAAGGTCGGCAAGCCGGACGCCGACGGCAAGGTCTACGGCACGTTCCGCGTCGCCAACGTCTCGCACTCGCTCTGCCAGGTCAGCGGCGCGGGCAAGGTCAACTTCCAGGCGCTGGGCGCCGCCGACGCGTCCCGGATCAGCGTGGTCGACCACGCCTCGGGCGATCCGGCGGCCGGGCTGCCGGATCCTTCGCAGGAGGCGACGGGTCTGGTGCTCAAGCCTGCGGCTGCGTACGAGGTGAAGTTCGCCTGGGTGCCGTCGGAGACGTGCCCGAAGCCGCTGCCTTCGCCCGCGCCGTCCACGTCCCCGGCCACGAGTCCGAACGGCTCGACCGCCGGTGCCGGTGGTGGGACGCCGTCCGGTGCCCAGACGCAGTTGGGTGGCGATACCGGTACGCCGGTCGCCCCGCCGGACGGGAAGGTCGCGGTGACGCATGTCGCCGAGCCGGGTGCGCCGTCCGCCGAGGCGACGATCCCGAACGCGTGCGCCGGGACCATCTATCGCACCGGGGTGCTCGCCGCCCCCGTCCCGGCTGCCCCCTAGCGCCCTCGCGGGCCCGCAGACGGCTCCTCTCGGAGGGGGAGGAGCCGTCTTTGCGGATCCCTTCCAGGGGGTGCGGATTCCGGCTGCGGACCGTTCGTGGCTGGTCGCGCAGTTCCCCGCGCCCCTAGCGGACCGGGGTGGAGGCCGTCTCCGGGCTGAGCCCCAGCGCCGCGTCCTCCGCCGCTTCCGCCTCCCTGCGGAGCAGGCGGAACCACATGAAGATGACGAAGCCCGCGAAGACGAACCACTCGCCGGTGTAGCCGAGGTTCTGGAACGCCTTCAGGTCCAGGCCGGTGTTCTGGGGCTTGGCGGCCGGGACGGGCTTCAGTCCGGGGTCGGCCGCCGTCAGCGTGACCCAGCCGTCGTACACCTCGTACGGCACCAGGTTGACCAGCGACGCCGCGCTGATCATGCCGAGCTGGCCCTTGGGGAGCCCGCCCGACGCGTTCACGCCGTCCGTCCCGGGTGTCTCGGACGCCTGGAGCGCGCCCGCGACGGTGACCTCGCCGGTCGGCGGCGCGGGCGCCTTGGCGCCCTTGGGCAGCCAGCCGCGTACGACGGGCAGCGCCTTGCCGTTGCCGCCGTCGGTGCGCAGCAGCGTCAGTACGTACGAGCCGCTCTTGCCGTCGACCTGGCGGTCCGGCACCAGGAACTGCTCGCCGTACTTCCCGTTCGCCGTCGCCGCCCGGCCGGACGTCTTCTGGTCCACCGGCAGCAGCTCCCGCAGCGGCACCGCCTTCTGCTCGGCGGCGCCGGGCTGCTTCTCGGCCGCGTTGTGCGACTGCACACGGTCCTCGAAGCGGCCGAGCTGCCAGGACCCCATGAACACGCAGAACGGGATCGCCAGCAGGACGAAGACGTTGATCCCCCACCAGCGAGGGGTCAGCAGGAACCGGTACACACCCCCACGGTACGGAACCCTCCCCGCGTGCCGGTCACGGGGTACGCGCTCGGGCCGGGGAGGCGGCGACGGCGACGTCCGCTCAGCCGATGCCCAGATGCCTCCCCGCGAACTCCAGCTCCAGCCTGACCTGCTTGATCCGTTCCTCCACGACCAGCGAGCCGTGTCCCGCGTCGTACCGGTACACCTCGTGCACCGCGCCCCGGGCCGCGAGGCGGTCCACATAGTTCTCGACCTGGCGGATCGGGCAGCGCGGGTCGTTGACGCCCGCCGAGATGTAGACCGGGGCCTTCACCGCGTCCACGTACGTCAGCGGCGACGACGCCTCGAAGCGCTCCGGGACCTCCTCCGGTGTGCCGCCGAGGAGCGTGCGGTCCATCGCCTTCAGCGCCTCCATCTCGTCGTGGTACGCCGTCACGTAGTCCGCGACCGGCACCGCGGCGAGCCCGAGCGCCCAGGCGTCCGGCTCGGTGCCAAGTCCCAGCAGGGTCAGATAGCCGCCCCAGGAGCCGCCCGCCAGGACCAGCTTGGACGGGTCGGCGAGACCCGAGGTGATGGCCCACTCGCGGACCGCCGCGATGTCCTCCAGCTCGATGAGCCCGACCCGGTGCTTGAGCGCGTCCGTCCACTCGCGTCCATACCCCGTGGAGCCGCGGTAGTTGACGCGCACCACCGCGTACCCGTGGTCCACCCAGGCCGCCGGGCCCGCAGCGAAGGCGTCGCTGTCGTGCCAGGAGGGGCCGCCGTGGATCTCGAAGACGGTCGGGAACGGGCCCTCGCCCGGGGGCTGCTGGACCAGTGCGTGGATCCGGCCGCCGGGGCCCTCGACCCACGCGTCCCGCACCGGGACCGAGCCGGGCGCCTTCATCCCCGGGGGATCGAGGACGATCTTCCCGGTGGTGGAGCGCACTTCGGAAGGGCGCGCCGCCGACGACCACAGGTACTCCACGGACCCGTCGGGCCGGGCGGTGGCGCCGGACACGGAGCCGGCCGGGGTCTCGACCTCGATCAGCTCGGGGGCGGCCAGGTCGTAGCGGAACAGCTCGCTGCGGGCCTCGAAGCTGTGCATGACGAGCAGCGCCGAGCCGTCCGGGTACCACTCCGCCGAGACGTCGCCGGGCAGTTCGAGGGCGAGGTCGATCTCCTCGCCGGTCGCCACGTCCCACACCATGGGCTCCCAGCGACCCCGGCGCTGGTGCGCGATCAGCAGGCGGGTGTCCCCGGCCAGCGGCGCGAAGCCGAGGATCTCCAGGCCGAGCTCGCGGGTGCCGCCCTGGGTGTCGTCGAGCTCGGCGGCCGTCGAGCCGTCGAGGCGCACCACGCGCAGCGCCGAGTGCATCGCGTCGCCGTGCTCGGTGTGCTCTATGGCGATCAGCGTTCCGTCGTGCGAGAGGTCGCCCACTCCGGCCGACTCGCGGTGCCGGTAGATCTCCACGGGCGCGGCGCCGGGCCGCGCGACATGGATCGTCGAGCCGTCCTCGTCGGTGGAGCGGCCGATGACCGCCGTGCCGTCCCGGCCGAGCGCGAGGCCGCCCGGGTAGGAGGGCTCCAGGCCCGGTACGGCCGGTTCGTCGTCGCCCCCGCCGAAGGGCTGGCGCAGCCAGACGCCGAACTCGTCGCCGTCGGTATCGCTGAACCACCAGATCCACTCGCCGTCGGGCGTCAGCACCCCGTCCGTCGTCCCGTTCGGCCGGTCCGTCGCCTGGCGCTGGGCGCCGGTCGCCCGGTCCCATGCGTACAGCTCGTACGTCCCCGTCGCGTTCGACACGAACAGCGAGCGGTCCGGGGCGTCCTCCGCCCAGTCGGGCAGCCCGACCCTGGGCGCCCGGAACCGCTTCTCCCACTCCGGCATCTCGTTCATGGACCCATCATGCGCCGAGCCGCCGACAAACCGTCGACGTCCTCCGCGGCCTGTGGATAACTCCCGGACACGAGGGTGATGTGACAGACGTCACGGCCCGCCCGGTGGGGCGTCGGCCGTGACGTCTCGTCAGATTCCGGGGCGGGTGCCCGGCAGGTCCCGGGTCAGGCGCCCGGTGCCGTGGTGTGGTGCGGCTGGGCCGGAGCAGCGTGCTGGTCGACCGGCGTCGACGGGATCGTCCGGGGCGTGGCCTCGGCGGC
Source organism: Streptomyces sp. CBMA152 (assembly GCF_014596475.1). Taxonomy (GTDB): domain Bacteria; phylum Actinomycetota; class Actinomycetes; order Streptomycetales; family Streptomycetaceae; genus Streptomyces. The sequence goes on from NZ_MECJ01000029.1 coordinate 376,819, forward strand.
CGGGCCCGGCGTCGCCCCCGTGTCCGTCGACTCCTCCTTCATCGCCCGCGTCTCGCTCTTGAGGATGCGCAGCGACTTGCCCAGCGCCCTCGCGGTGTCGGGGAGCTTCTTGGAGCCGAAGAGCAGGATCAGCACCACCGCAACGATCAGCAGATGCCAGGGCTCAAGGCCATTGCGCAGGAACATCCCGTGGTCCTCCCGTTCTCAGCGAGACTTGCTACATTGCGCAACTGTACAACCAACATGACACGGATGAGGGCGTACGGATGGCAGGCAGCCACAAGGCGGGACACGCGCGCGGCGGCGGTCGGGGAGGTGGCGCCGACGCGCCGCCTGTCCGCAAGCGCCGGCGCCGCGGTGTGCGGCTGGCGCTGGCCGTCCTGGTGTCGTTCGTCGTGCTCGCCGTGGCCGGGGCCGGCTGGCTCTATCTCCAGCTCAACGGGAACATCAACACCTTCGACGACGGCGGCGTGTCCGGCGACCGCCCGGCCGCCTCGACCAAGGGCCAGAACGTGCTGGTCATAGGCTCGGACTCGCGCGCCGGTGACAACGTCCAGTACGGCCACGGGCAGGGCGACATCGGCCGCTCGGACACCGCGTTCCTGATGCACGTCCACGCCGACCACAAGCACGCCACGGCGGTCTCCATACCCCGCGACAGCCTGGTCGACGTGCCGCCCTGCAAGCTGCCGAACGGCCAGTGGACCAAGGAACAGCACAATGTGATGTTCAACTCGGCGTTCTCCGTCGGTGACACCATCAAGGGCAACCCGGCCTGCACCCAGAACACCGTCGAGAAGCTGACCGGTCTGCGTGTCGACCACACCGTCGTCGTGGACTTCGCGGGCTTCGCCAAGATGACCCAGGCCGTCGGCGGCGTCCAGGTGTGCCTGCCCAAGGACGTGTACGAGGGCGACCTCAACCCCAACCGCCACTCGCGCGGCGAGAAGATCTTCGACAAGGGCGTCCAGGACGTCTCCGGCCAGAAGGCGCTCGACTACGTACGCATCCGGCACGGCATAGGCGACGGCTCGGACATCGGCCGTATCCAGCGCCAGCAGGCGTTCATCTCCAGCCTGATGAAGAAGGTCAAGTCGCAGGGCTTCAGCCCGACGCACCTGCTGCCGCTCGCCCAGGCCGCCACCAAGTCGATGACCGTCGACCCGGGCCTCGGCTCCGCCGACAAGCTGATCTCCTTCGCGATGTCGATGCGCAACATCGATCTGCACAACACCAAGTTCGTGACCCTGCCCTGGCGTTACGAGGGCGCGCGCGTGGCCGTGGTGAAGCCGCAGGCCGACGCGCTGTTCGCGGCGCTGCGCGCGGACCGGACCGTCGACGGCAAGGACGCGGGCGGCAAGAGCGGCGAGGGCAAGCAGGAGGACGTCAACGCCAAGAGCCCGAGCCCCATCCCGCCGTCCGGCGCCGGGATATCCGTCGCCGTCTACAACGGCACCACCGTCAAGGGCCTCGCGAGCCGCGGCGCCGACGCCCTGAAGGCGGGCGGCTACACCGTCACCGGCACCGCGACCGCCGCCACCCACGACTTCGTGCACACGGTCATCGAGTACGGGCCGAACGACAAGGCCCACGCCGACGAGCTGGCCCAGCACTTCCCCGGCGCGCTGCTGCGCTCGGCCAAGGCCCCCGGGCTCAGCGTCATCCTGGGCTCGAAGTACGCCGCCGACCCGACGGCGACCCCGGCCGCCGCCCCCACCGCCGTACCGTCCGAGGTCGCCGCGAAGGCCCGCTCGGCCGACGACAGCGTCTGCTCCAACCTCTCGTACGGGTGATCCGACCTCTCGTCCGGACAAAGCCGTTGGATAGTCCGGATAAAGCCCTTCGCCCGTACAGATCAAGCCTTTCCTTCGGGTAAAGCAACCCCAAGAACGGGTAAAGCAGTTCGTCCGCCGTATGCCCGCGCCTCACAACTCGTTCACATTCGGCTCATAGCTTCGCGGCCATGAGACCCATGGGACGACACAAGCGCCGCAAGGCGCTGACGGTGGTGGCGCTGGCCTCCGCCGTCGCGGCGGGCAGCGCCGTCACGGCCAACTCCGCCCCGCAGCACGACGGTCACCCGTTCCCGGGCCGGGGCGGGCAGATCCACAACGTGATCTACCTCCTCGGCGACGGCATGGGGCGCACCCATGTCACCGCCGGCCGCGAGCGCTACTACGGCGCCCAGGGCAAGCTCAACATGGAGCGCCTGCCCTACACCGGCGCCGTCGCCACGTACGCCGTGGAGAAGGGCACGAACCAGCCCGCGCTCGTCACCGACTCGGCCAGCTCCGCGACCGCCTGGTCGTCCGGCGTGAAGACCTACAACGCCGCGCTCGGCGTGGACGCGTACGAGAAGCGCCGCGCCACGCTCATGGAGCAGGCCAAGAAGGCGGGCTTCGCCACCGGCAACGTGTCGACCGCCGAGATCACCGACGCGACCCCGGCCGCCCAGTTCAGCCATGTGCTGCTGCGCGGCTGCCAGGGCCCGGTCTACTCGGACGCGGCCTGCCTGCCCAAGAACGCGGACGGCAGCTACGAGAAGGCCCCGGCCGACAAGACCCTGATCACCCCGGTCGCCGAGCAGATCGCCCGCAACGGCACCGCCGACGTCGTCCTCGGCGGCGGCCTCGCCCGCTTCGAGCCCGACGACCAGAAGGCGCTCCAGGCCCAGGGCTACCAGGTGCTCGGCAGCTTCGGCGACCCGAGCCTGCCCGCCCAGACCGCCGCCAGCCAGAAGGTCGCCACCAAGGCCGACCTCGACGCCGTCAAGGGCAAGAAGGTCGTCGGCCTCTTCAACCGCGGCAACCTCACCGTCGAGCAGGCCAAGGCCGGGCTCCCGGCGAACGCTCCGCAGAAGCAGGAGCCGACGCTCGCCGACATGGCGAAGAAGTCGATCGACCTCCTCGACGGGCGCTCCAAGAAGGGCTTCTTCCTCCAGATCGAGGGCGCCCAGATCGACAAGCGCTCGCACGCCAACGACGCCTCCCAGACGCTCGCCGAGGTCAAGGCATTCGACGACGCGGTCAAGGCCGCGTACGACTTCGCCAAGAAGGACGGGCACACGCTGGTCATCGTGACCGCCGACCACGAGTGCGCGGGCTTCAACATCATCGAGAAGGGCACGTACACCAACGCCGAGGCCGTCGCGCCCCCGGCCAACACGGACGCGGGCAACCCGGCCAACAACTCGACGCCTTCGCGCCCGACTTCCGGCGCCAAGGACCCGGCCCGCTCCTCCGGCATCCTCAACGGATCCGGCTCCGGCGACGCCAAGAACTTCGCCCCGGCCACCTTCCGTACGCCGGACGACCCGGCGAACGTCAAGGACGGCACCCCCGAGGCGAGCCTCTGGCTGACCTACCTCTCCGGCAACCACACCGGCGCCGACGTGCCCATCTACGCGTACGGGCCGGGCGCCGAGCGGTTCGCGGCGAGCCAGATCAACACCGAGCTGTACGGAAAGATGTACCGCTCGCTGTTCGGCACGGCACCGCGCGGCTGACGCCAAGTACCGGTATCCGGGCGATGTTTCACGTGAAACGGGCTGTTTCACGTGAAACATCGCCCAACGGGCGCCTACTGAGCGCCAGTTGACTCCCTCCAGTCGTAGGAGAACGCAGTGAACCGTCTGATCCGCCCGGCCGTGCTCGCCCTGGCCGCGCTCGCCCTCACCACCGCGTGCTCGGGGTCCGGCGGCACGGGAGACAAGGCCGACAACGGGCAGCAGGCCGTCCGGGCCGATCAGGCGGCGGCCCCGGCCGTGACCTTCCCCGCACCCCGCCCGGCGCCGTCACCTGCGGCGACCCTCGCCAAGATCCCGGCGAAGGGCGAAGTGAGCCTGGAACAGGGCCCGTTCACGGACCGGGTGAAGGTGGCCTCTCTGAAGCTGAGCGGTGACAAGCCGTCCGTCACCGGCCACTTCGCCATCACCTCCGACGTGAGCGATGTGCTCGCGCTCGAACTGCGGGCGGCCTTCTACGACGAGCGCGGCCACCTGGTCGGCACCGGCAGCTTCCAGTACGCGGAGGAGGGCGAGGCGGGCGAGGCCGCGCACGGGAGCCCCGGGCACGCGGGCCCCCGCGCGGAGGGCGCCGGAATCGACTTCACGGCCGCTCCGAAGACCCCGCTGACGGGGAACCCGGCGAGCGCGGTCCTGTCGATACCGGTGCTGGTCAACGAGTAGTTCTCACAGCGCCACGGAGGCCGCACCGGCCAGCTTCTCCGGATTGGTGATCGCGTAGATGTCGCTCACGCGCTCACCGTCCTCCGACGGCTCCACCACGAGGACCGAGAAGAGCCTGTCGCCGACGAACACCAGGGCGGCGGGCGCGCCGTTGACCAGCCGGTAGAGGACATCGAGTGCGGCGAACGGGCGCGGCATCCGGGCCACGAGCAGCGGCGCCACCTCATCGCGCCCGTGCACGAGCCGCCCCCCGGCGTCCGGCGCGTTGTCTCCAGGACGACGAGCAGCGCCATCGAGACGGACCCGACGACCCCGAACCCTCACCGCAGCCCGTGCCGCCGCGCCACCAGCCGCTCGGCGGCCGTGCGGGGCAGCAGGCGGCGCAGGGCGAAGACGAGCGGCGCGTTACTGCCCACCGCGTACAGCGGCTTCGGCCGAGCGGCCTCGATGGCTTTCACCACGGTCGCGGCGACGGTCTCGGGTGAAATCCCGTTCGCCTCGTTGGAGTTGAGCGCAGCCAGCATCGTGCGGTACTCGTCCGCGAACGGTGAGCCGTCGTCGATGTACTGGGTGCGCCGCTCGCTGATCCCGGTCCGGATCGCCCCCGGCTCGACGGTCGTCATCCCGACCCCGTACGGCGCCACCTCCCGCCGCGCCGCGCTCGCGAAGCCCTTGATGGCTGCCTTGGACGCCACGTACGAGGAGCGGTACGCGAGCGGGAAGCTGGCCAGCATCGAACCGACCATGACGACCCGGCCGTAGCCCCGCTCGCGCATACCCGGCAGCAGGAGCTGTGTGAGCCGTACGGCGCCGAAGACGTTGAGCCGGAAGACGCGCTCGACCGCGTCCATGGGCAGCTCCTCGAACGGCCCGTTCTGGCTCTCGCCCGCGTTGTTGACGAGCACGTCGACGTGTCCGGCGGCGGCCGCGCACGCCGCCACAGACGCCTCGTCGGTCAGATCGAGCGGCAGATACTCCACGCCGGGCACCGGCCGGTCCACCTTCTCCGGGTCCCGGCTGGTCCCGAGCACCCGGTACCCGCGTGCGACCAGAGCTTCGGCGACCGCTGCCCCGATGCCCGAGGAGGCCCCGGTCACAAGAGCGACGCGCCCGCTCACCCCAGCCTCCGCGCCAGCGCCCGCCCCGCGGCCCGCCCCGAGAAGATGCAGCCGCCGAGGAACGTGCCCTCCAGGGCGTTGTAGCCGTGCACCCCGCCACCGCCGAACCCGGCGACCTCCCCGGCCGCGTACAGGCCGTCGAAGGGGGTCCCGTCCGGCCGTACGACCTGCGAGTCCAGGGTCGTCTCCAGACCGCCGAGCGTCTTACGGGTCAGTACGTGCAGCCGTACGGCGATGAGCGGCCCGTGCGCCGGGTCGAGCAGTCGGTGCGGCTTGGCGACCCGGGTGATGCGGTCCGGCCAGTACGCCCGCGCGTTGCGCATCGACATGACCTGGAAGTCCTTCGAGTAGTTGTTGCCGATCTCGCGGTCGCGGGCCACCACCTCCCGCTCCACCTGGTCGAGTTCGAGCTTGGGTCCTGGCGAGATCGCGTTCATGCCGTCGACGAGGTCGGGCAGGGTGCGGCGTACGACGAAGTCCTCGCCGTGGTCGAGGAACGCCTGCACCGGCCCGGGCGCCCCCTTGCGTACGCGCGAGAGGGCCAGCTTGAGGTCCTTGCCGGTGATGTCGGGGTTCTGCTCGGAGCCGGAGAGGGCGAACTCCTTCTCCACGATCGAGCGCGTCAGGACGAACCACGTGTAGTCGTGGCCGGTGGCGACGATGTGCTTGAGCGTGCCCAGCGTGTCGTGGCCAGGGAAGAGAGGCGCGGGCAGCCGTCGCCCGTTCGCGTCCAGCCAGAGCGAGGACGGCCCCGGGATGATCCGGATGCCGTGGTCCGGCCAGATCGGGTCCCAGTTCTTCAGGCCCTCGGTGTAGTGCCACATCCGGTCGCGGTTGACGATCGAGGCGCCCGCGTCCTCGGTGATGCCGAGCATCCGCCCATCCACGTACGCGGGCACGCCGGTGATCATGGACTGCGGCGCGGGCCCCATCCGCTCGGCCGGCCAGTTCTGGCGGACCAGGTCGTGGTTGCCGCCGATGCCGCCGGAGGTGACGACGACGGCCTGCGCGCGCAGCTCGAAGTCATCGGCCGTCTCGCGTGAGGAGGCGACCCCGCGCGGCTGTGACGACGGCACGAGGACGCTGCCGCGCACCCCGACGGCGGCGTCGTTCTCGACGATCAGATCGTCCACGCGATGGCGGTACTTGAAGGTGACGAGCCCGCGCGCGGCGGCCGCGAGAACGGGCTCGCGGAAGACGCGGACGACCTCCGGGCCGGTGCCCCAGGTCAGATGGAAGCGCGGTACGGAATTGCCGTGTCCGGCCGCCGTGCCCGCGCCGCGCTCGGCCCATCCGACGGTCGGCGTCACGCGCAGCCCGAGCCCGTACAGATAGCTGCGCTTCTCACCGGCCGCGAAGTTCACGTACGCCTTCGCCCATTGGCGCGGCCAGTGGTCCTCGCGCTCGCGGTCGAAGCCGGCCGAGCCCATCCAGTCGGCGAGCGCCAGCTCGTACGAGTCCTTCACGCCCATCCGGCGCTGCTCGGGGCTGTCGACGAAGAAGAGCCCGCCCAGCGACCAGAACGCCTGGCCACCGAGGTTGGCCTCGTTCTCCTGGTCGACGACGAGGACCTTGCGGCCCGCGCGGACGAGTTCGTACGTGGCGACGAGCCCGGCGAGTCCGGCTCCCACGACGATGACATCGGCGTCATCACTCACGGAAATCTCCTAGGAGGTAGGCGAGTTGGGCACGATCGGGGTGCTGTAAGCGTTCAGTACATGCAGGAAGAGTGCTTCTCTACGCGCGCGTACGGCGTCGCTCGCGGGGTCGAGCAGGACCTGTACGGCGGTGCCGTCGTGGACGGCGACGAGCGCCTGCCCGAGGGCGTCCTCGTCGGCGACCCGCCGCCCGGCGCGCTCCAACGCGCTGATGACGACGGGCAGTACGGCGTCCTGGACGGCCTGTTCGCGCGCGGCCATCACGCGCCGCAGGCCGGGGTTGCGCAGGGCGTGCGCGGTGAACTCGGCGGTGACCCGGTACCAGGCGTCGTCGACCGGGATCGCCCGCAGCGCGGCCCGTACGGCGTCCTCGGGCGCGGCCGCCGACACCTCGGCCAGCGCCGCGCGCACATCGTCGAGCATGCGCGTCGAGCGCTCCTCCCACATGGCGAGGAACAGCTCGTCGAGCGAGGAGAAGTTCGAGTAGAAGGCACCGCGCGTGTATCCGGCCCGCTCACAGATCCGCTCGACGGTGGACCGGCCGAAGCCTTCCTCGGCGAACACTTCCAGCGCGGAGTCCAGCAGCCGCCGCCGGGTCCGCGCGCGACGCGTGGTGACGCGGCGGGGAGTGGGCGGTTGTGCGGGAGCGGTGGGCACGGGCATGGGCGGTCCCTCCTCTTCGATACATGAACGTATCGGATGCGTTTGTGTATCGACAAGGGTCCTGACCTGCCCTGTCTGCTGGCGTGTCTCATTGTCGGCCTCACTGCCGTTTGTCGTGATTCCGTCCTGTACAGGTCCGGGTCCCCGCAGCAGGGTGCTCACCGTCGGCAGGGCGGCGACGTCGGGGGACGAACGAGTGCCAGGGACGGATGGGGAGTGAGGAAACGATGGTCGAGTCGGCCGGCGCACAGGACCCCGGGCCCGAGGGCGCGGGCTTCGCGTACCACCCGATGGAGCGGGAACTGATCGCGATCGGGCGGGCGGGAGCGGTGGGAGCGCCGGGGACGGCGGGAGCGGCCGCGAGTCCGGACTCGTCGCCTCTCGACATGTTCCTGCTGGACCAACAGCTCACCCTGGAGCCGCTGTTCGGCAGCGAGGCGCGGGTGCGGGAAGCGCTGGCGCAGCTGCCCGGGCACGGCCAGGAGGTGCCCGACCTCACGCTCTTCCACCGGGTGCGCGGCGGTGAGGACCGTATGGACGAGCTCGCCTCCCGGCTCGGGGGCCTGCCGGGGATCGAGACGGCGTACGTGAAGCCGAGTGCGCTCCCGGCGCGCGGAAACGGCGACCCTACGTATGACGGCGCTACGTATGACAGCGACAGAGAGGCCGACGACGGGCGTCGCGAGAAAGAGGGCGCGGCCGCCCCCGACTTCAGCGGCCGCCAGGGCTATCTCGGCCCGGCCCCCGAGGGCGTGGACGCGGCCTGGGCCTGGCTCCAGGCGGGCGGCTCCGGCGACGGCGTGAGCGTGGTCGACATCGAGGGCGCGTGGCAGCTGAGCCACCGCGATCTCGGTCCCAAGCTCGCCGGGATGATCGTGGGCACGCCCGTCGAGGACCTGGCGTGGCGCAACCACGGCACCTCCGTGCTCGGCGTGCTCGGCGGCAGCCGCACCGGCAGCGGGACGCTCGGCATCGTCCCCGAAGCGGTCCTCGCGGGCGCCTCCCCGCACGGCATCGGCACGGCGCGGGCGATCACCGAGGCCGCGGACCGCCTCACCCCCGGCGACATCCTGCTGATCCCGCTGCACCGCCCGGGCCCGCGCTTCGGTTACGCCGCGAGCGACGACCAGCGCGGCCACATCCCGCTGGAGTGGTGGCCGGACGACTTCGCGGCCGTGCGGTACGCGACGGCCCGGGGCGTGGTGGTCGTCGAGGCGGCCGGCAATGGTGCGGACAGCCTGGACGACGCGCTGTACGAGGCCCGCCCGGACGGCTTCCCGGCGTGGTGGCGCAACCCGTTCGACCCGGCGGGCCCGTCCTCCGGCGCGATCGTGGTCGGCGCGGGCGCGCCCCCGCCGGGAACCCACGGCCGCGACCACGGCCCCGACCGCTCCCGCCTCGGCTTCTCCAACTTCGGTACGCGGGTGGACGCGCAGGGCTGGGGCCACGAGGTCACCACGGCGGGCGGCTTCTGGAACCGCCCCGGCGAACTCCGGGGCGGCCAGGAGGAGGACACCTGGTACACGGACGCCTTCTCCGGCACCTCGCCGGCGGCGGCCATGGTCGCGGGCGCGATCGCCGCACTCCAGGGAATGTTGCGCACAGCGGGTTTGAGGCCGCTGACACCCGTATACGTACGTGACGTCCTGCGCGCGACCGGCTCGCCGCAGCGCGAGGCACCCGGCCGCCCGCCCTCCCAGCGCATCGGCAACCGCCCGGACCTGCGGGCGGCGGTGGCCCACCTCGTACCCCGGCAGTACGCGGAAGGTCTCGCCGAGCGCTTCGCGGACGAGGTCCTGCCGCACCCGCGCGAGAACGCGTCGAGCCTGCGCCTGTACGTCAACGGGGCCTGGCGCACCCTCACTTGCCCCGAGCCGCACGTCCGCCAGGCGGTCCACACCGCCTTCGCGGGCGCCGGACCCCGCGTACACGTACACGTCCGGTACGCCGACGACGAGGTCGTGGGCGTGATCGTCACGGGCGAGAGCACACAGTGACCTGAGTGATCTGAGTGAAAGGTGAACGAGAGATGACCTCCTTCGCACCTACGAGCATGAGCGGCGGCGGCATGGGCACGCAGCCGTTCAGCACCCAGGACCCGAGCCAACAGCAGTACGGGCAGCAGCAGTTCGGCCAGTCCCCGCAGAGCCAGATCCCGCAGCACCTCCAGCAACAACTGCAACAGCTCGGCCAGCAGCAGCCGTTCCAGTCGCTGCTCCAGCAGTTCGGCCAGCAGCAGCCCGGTCAGCAGGTCCAGGGCCAGGTCCAGCCGCAGATGCCGTTCTTCGTGGCGTACGCGACGGCCGTGCAGGCCCCCATCGCCCCGTTCCCCGGCATCCAGGCGACGATGACGCTCCTGGTCAACGGCCGCCCGGTGCGCCTTGAGCACCCGAGCCAGTTCATCATCGAGAGCGTCCTGGCGGCGTTCCGCTACGGCCAGCACGTACGGGTCGCGTACGACGACAGGATGCAGGTCAAGGGGATAGAGATCGAGGCGTCGAAGCAGATGTAGCAGTACGGGAGTTGAGGGAGCCCGGGCCGCGAAGAGGGCGGCCCGGGCTTCCGTGCATGATGCCCGCCGGGGCGCGGTCTATCCGTCGATTCGGCCGATCCCGCCGATCCCGCCGATTCCGTCGATGAGCTCGGCGACGGCGCGGGCGGACCAGTGCCCGGCGGCGCCGGGGAGCCCGGCGATGTACGAGGCCACCGCACGTACATCCCAGGCCCCCGCTTCGAGCAGCCCTAGGGCGAGATGCCGCAGATAGTCGGCGGAGGGCAGGGTCCAGGGCACGTCGGCGAGGGCCCACGGGGCGGTGAAGGTGAGCAGGGGAACCCCGTCGAGATGCCCGGCGTACAGGAGCGTCTCGTACCGCCCCTCGCCGAGGGCGACCCTGCCGCGCGCGAGGACGCGGGCCAGATCGAGATCGCCGTCCGGCTCCCGGTACATCTCCTGAGCGGCGATGTCGGCGAACTGCCCCGCCGACACGAGATGCGCCCGCGCGTATACGAGCCCTTCGGCGTCGGGATCGTAGAACGCCCGGCCACCGCCCCACACGGGCGACTTGGTGGCGAAGTAGACGACCCCGGGCAGCTCCACGGCGATGGACTCGACCGGAAGCCGACGGTCCCGGCACCCCGGGTACACCCGCGTGGTGCCCGGCAGCGGCCCGCCGCGAATGTAATGGCCGAGCCGTTCGAGGAACATGTTCGACCCGTACGAGGTGTACCAGACGAGCCCGGGCGACCCGGTTCCGCCGAACGGACCGGGCTCGACGGTGCGCGCGGCATTGGCGTGGCTCACCCGCCCATAGTGCCAAGGTCCGGGCGGCGGGTTGCGCTTTCCGCAACGTCAACTCCTACCGTCGTCTGTGTGGCCGGAAAGACCGGCCGGTGATGGGAGGCACGGCCATGGCCTGGTCGATCGCGGACGTGGCCCGGATGTCCGGGGTGACGTCCCGGACGCTGCGGCACTACGACGAGATCGGTCTGCTGCCGCCCGCGTGGATCGGGAGCAACGGGCACCGCTACTACGAGGAGGCGGACCTGCTGCGGCTCCAGCAGATCCTGCTGATGCGGGAGCTGGACCTGGGGCTGCGCGAGATCGCGGCGGTCCTGGACAGCCAGGCGGACCGGGTGGCCGTACTGCGCGAGCACCACGAGCGGCTGCTGGCCGAACGCGACCGCCTGGCGACGCTGGCCCGCACGGTGGGCCGCACCATCACCGAACTGGAGGAAGCGAAGGAGAAGAACAGCATGACGAAGATCAACAGGCCGGAGAACCTCTTCGAGGGCTTCGACCACACCCGCCACGACCCGGAGGCGCGCGAGCGCTGGCCCGAGCACTACGAGCAGTCCCGCCGGACCATCGAGACGATGACCCCCGAGGACATGGAGCGCTGGCAGCGCGAGGTGACGGCGCAGATGATCCGCATGGCGGAGTTCATGGCAGCCGGCACCCCGCCGACCGACCCGGCGGTCCAGTCCGAGGTCCACACCCACTACCAGGGCATCTGCCACTTCTGGACCCCGAACGCAGCCGCGTACCAGGGCCTGGCCCAGACGTACGTGGACGACCCCCGGTTCCGCACGAACTTCGACAAGGTGGCGGAGGGGTTGGCGGAGTACCAGCGGGATGCGATGGCCGCTTATGCGGAGGCTCGGCTTAGCTGACGGCCGGGTACGCCACCGGGGGGCTGCAGACCCTCGGTCCGTCCGATCCCGGTCGGCCTCCAGCCGTCAGCGCTAGGAGTGCAATCAGCTCCCCCCGTCGCCGTGTGGTCTAGTCCACACGGCGAGTACCCGTATACGAGGGGATAATCGTCCGCATGACGATAAATCTCCAGGGCGTCTACGCCGCTGTCCGGAGCATGCTGTCGGGCATCGAAGGGCTCGACGGCGCGGACGTCGTCGGCAACGGCCCCCACGATGCCGGCTATCCCCATGCAGAAGTCCACGACGGTGTCGTCCACTGGGTGGTGCTGGAGCGCAACGAGGAAGTGGAACGCCGCACCACCGGGGACCTGGACGAGTTTCTGTACTGGGCGGCGCTGTACACCACCCGTGACGCCGCCTCCCGCTGGGAGCTCGACCACCGCGGTCTGCTGCCCGGCTGCGATGACACCCGGGTGGGGTGGCTGGCCAGGCAGGTCCAGCTGTTGAGGCTGGTCCGGCCCGAATGGGCGGACAGGTTCCGGGCGCAGATCCCGCAGCAGTGTCCGGGAGTGCGCCTTGAGGACGTGGACGCCTATCCGGTCGGGGGGCGGTCGTGAGGCTGTGGCGGCGCGGGCGGAAGCAGGAGCGGTCGGCGGGGGAAGCCGAGGTGTGGGACCGGTTCGGGAGCCCGCTGGGGAGGTTCGCGCACCCGAAGGGGACGCCGTTCGCCCAGCGTTCGCTGCCTCCCATCTACGTGGGGTGCGGGTACCACGTGTACAGCTGGATACGGCCATGGACGCAGGAGGACGCCGAAAAGTACGGTGTCATCCAGGCGGGCAAGGTCGCTCCCTGGTTTGAGCAGCCCGGCGGCGGAACGCAGTTCATGCTCCCAGAGGGCATTTCGGTGCAGTGGCTCATCGACCGCGGCTACATCCGTGAGGAACCCGTGCGGTGATCGAAGCCGATCGCCGATCGACCGGAGCCGCTTGGCATCCTCAATTTCCCTGTGCCTGTGAGCTTCCGGCGCGTCGGCGGCCCGTAGACCTTCCGGGGCTCTGGTCTGTTCGCGCCCCGCATGTCACCCTGCCGCTCGTCCGTTGAAGGGCCCTGTCCTGTGCAGCGTCCCCGGCCACTTGCGGGCATACGAACCAGGTCACACCGTCGTCCCGACAGACAAGGAGATGGCCATGAGCGACCGCAAGGGCAGTAAGCGGCAAGGGACCTCTCAACCCCAGGTCACCATCGTCTACGACGCGTCAACGACCCCCGCCGAAGGGGTCGTTCAACGGCCTCACCTCGTGCGGGGGTGGAGTGCCACCGACCGGGCTGTGGGCGCGTGCCGCCACGCCGGCATCGCGCTGAGCCGGGCCGTGCTCGTGCCCAAGGAGAGCGCGGCCAGGGCCGCCAACGCTGTTCGGCTCTCCCGTCAGACTCTCGCCGAGCTCGCCAAGAATGATCCTGATCCCGCGGCCGACGCCCGGGGCGCGAGGAACGCCGCGGCCGCGGCGGCTGTCGCTGCCCAGGAGGCCCGGTCCCACGGTGGGGCCAACAAGCTTTCCGAGGCTGCCCATCGCGCTGCGATCAAGGCATCCCGGACCGCCGGCGCCGCCGCAGGCAGTGAGGGGATGGGGCGGAACGAAGCGCTGAACGCGGCGGCGGACGCGGCCGAGGCGGAAGCCGTCGTCGCGGCCCTCGACGCGGGCTGGATGTAGGCCGCCACCCAGACCGCCACCCTGCCCGGGCACCGGCGGATCCGGCCCGGTGTCCGGACAGGGGAGGCAGGCCAAGACCTGCCGGCCCGGTGTCCGGTCAGGGGCCGCAGGCCAAGACCCGCGACGGCGGCGCGGTGATCAGCACCCGTCGCCCCCCCGCCACTACCGCAGGAACAGCCCAAAGGCATCATCAAGCGACCAGCTCTGCCAGCACACAGCGAACAACCCCACGGCGGAAATCAGGGCCATCATCAGGTTCTGCCCCTGCTCCGCCCAGTCGTGGATCATCAGGACGAAGTAGATGAGGCTGAGGATCAGGCCGCTGACCAGGGCGATCGGGGTCAGGAGGCCGACGGTCAGGCCGAGGCCGAGGGCCAGTTCCGCGTAGGCGACGACGTACGCCATCACCTTCGGGCGCGGCTTCACCACCAGGTCGAAGCCACGGCGTACGAAGCGCCAGCGGTGCTTCTCCGCTATGCCCGCGGCCCAGCGGATACCGCCGCCCGCGAACCACTGCTTCTTGTCCTTGTGGCGCCAGCTCTCCAGCCACCACAGCCCCAGTCCGATGCGGAGCACCGCGAACCACTCGGGCCCACTGAGCCAGATCGTCTGCATCCTGTTCCCCTCACCCTCATCCTCATCCTCACCGCGCTGAACTGACGGATCGTCAGTTCAGCGCTCCTTCGCCCGCCCCGCAAGAGGTACGGCTCCCGATTCGCCCTTGTCGCCGAGGAGGTGGCCCCATACCCTGAACCTGATGGGTCGTCAGATTTAGCCGGTGAGCCGGCGGGCAGTCTGGGGGTACAGGGTGGTCAGCGACCTGAGCGGTACCAGGGAGATTCCCAGGGTCATCAGCGTGGACGATCACGTGATCGAGCCTGCTCATCTCTTCGAGACCTGGCTCCCGCAGAAGTACCGCGACAAGGGGCCGAAGCCCTTCACCGCCGGTATCGGCGATCTGCAGTACGTCGGTGGCAAGTACCGGTTCACCACCGACCCAAAGGGCCAGATCACCGACTGGTGGGAGTACGAGGGCCTGCTCTTCCCGTACAAGCGGATCATCGCCGCCGTGGGGTTCTCCCGTGACGAGATGACGCTCGACGGCATCACCCGGGAACAGATGCGGCAGGGCTGCTGGGACCCGAAGGCGCGGCTCGCGGACATGGACCTCAACCACGTCGAGGCGTCGCTCTGCTTCCCCACCTTCCCCCGGTTCTGCGGCCAGACCTTCGCCGAGGCCAAGGACAAGGAGGTCGGGCTCGCGTGTGTGCGGGCGTACAACGACTGGATGGTGGAGGAGTGGTGCGGGGACAGCGGCGGTCGGCTGATCCCGCTGTGCCTGATCCCGCTGTGGGATGTCGAGCTCGCGGTCGCCGAGATCAGGCGCAACGCCGCCCGGGGCGTACGTGCTGTGACCTTCAGCGAGATCCCGACCTACCTGGGTTTGCCGTCGATCCACTCGGGCTACTGGGACCCGTTCTTCGCGGTGTGCGAGGAGACCGGCACCGTCGTGAACATGCACATCGGCTCGTCCTCGCAGATGCCGGCGGCGTCGCCTGATGCTCCGCCCGCCGTGCAGGCGTCGCTGAGCTTCAACAACGCCATGGCCTCGATGATGGACTTCCTGTTCAGCGGCGTGCTCGTGAAGTTCCCACGGCTCAAACTGGCGTACAGCGAAGGGCAGATGGGCTGGATTCCGTACGCCCTGGAGCGCGCCGACGACGTCTGGGAGGAGCACCGGGCGTGGGGCGGGGTCAAGGACCTGGTCCCCGAGCCGCCGTCGACGTACTACTACCGCCAGATCTTCTGCTGCTTCTTCCGCGACAAGCACGGCATCGAGTCGATCGAGACCGTCGGGGTCGACAACGCGACCTTCGAGACCGACTATCCGCACGTCGACTCGACCTGGCCGCACACGAAGCAGGTCGCCGCCGACCATGTGGGCGGGCTGTCGGACGACGTGGCGTACAAGCTGCTGCGCGGGAACGCGATCCGCATGCTCGGGCTGCCGCTCGACCAGGACCGGGCGGTCGTCGCCCCCGCCTGACGTCGAGCGCTGACCGGGGCGCGCGTCGGCCGACGGGGTCACAACGCTACGGTTCCTGTGGCACCCCTCGGAGAGGCGATCGGATGACGAATCCCGTTTCAGAGGCCCTGGTCACCCTGGGGCGCGGCTATGTGCGCCGCGCTCCCGGCTCGCTCGCCAAGGCGTCGCTCGCCGCGCGCCATCTCGATCCCCAGCTCAGAGATCACCCGCGGCGACGTGTCGTCGACACGGACTTCGGCGCCAAGTTCGCTGTCGATACCCGGGACTTGATCCAGCGGTACATCTACCTGTTCGGGGTGTGGGAGCCGCATATGACGGGCTGGCTTCGGCGTCGGCTGCGGCCGGGGGACGGCTTCGTCGACGTCGGGGCGAACATCGGCTACTTCAGCGTGCTCGCCTCGAAACTGGTCGGGGAAACGGGGCGGGTGGTGGCGATCGAGGCCTCCCCGCTGTTCCACCAGCGGCTTTTACAGCAGGTCGAGTTGAACGCGTGCACCAACATCCGGGCGCTCAACGCCGCTGTCTCGGACCGCCGGAAGATGCTGAAGTTCGTCCTCGCCAGCCCGTACAACCTGGGTGCGAACAGCATCGTTCCGTACGAGGGCGCCGCCGAGTCGACGTTCGAGATGGCGGCCGTTCCCCTGCCCGATCTGCTCGATCCGGCGGAGATCGCTGCCGCGCGAGTGATCAAGATCGACGTGGAGGGTGCGGAGGGAGGCGTCGTCCGGGGCATGGCCCCCCTGCTCGACGAGCTCCGGCCCGACGCCGAGATCACCGTCGAGGTGACGCCCGACCGCATGGCACAACTGGGCGACTCCGCGGATGAGCTCTTGGACACGATGCGTGGCCACGGCTTCAACGTCTACCGGCTCGCCAACGACTACGCGCCGGAGAGCTACCCGCGAGCGCTACGTGGAGCACCCACGGTGCCGGTCCGGTGGCGGGGACCGATTGTGGGCGAGAGCGATCTGATCTTTTCCCGGGTGGACGCGGAAACGCTTCCCTAGCACGGTCAGCCACGCGGTGGAACAGCGAGATCGTTTACGAGCTGCCCATCAACCGGTAGTGGGGTAACGCCAGTTGAAGGAGGCGAGCGCCCTCGCCCTGGATTCCGCGACCGCCATGCGGGCCTCGCGTTCGGCGGCTTCTGTGTGTGACGCCTGGCTGGTGGCCTGGCCGGGCCACTTGCGGTAGAGCAGGCCTACTTCGGGGGAGAACCAGCCGCGGCTCGTGGCGTTCAGGGCGAGCAGGAGTCCCGTGTCCTCCGACGCCGGCAGGGCCATCCAGCCGCCGAGCGCGACGAGCAGGTCGCGGCGGACGCACAGCGTCGCCGGGTGGACCTGCGCGCGGAAACCGTTCGCCTTCCAGTAGGCGAGGACCGTGCCGCGCTCGACCGCGCCCGGCTCGGGGTCGCCGGGGAAGCCGACGTGGGAGCCGTCGGGCAGCAGGTCCAGAACGCGCGAGGTCGCCCAGCTGATGCTCGGGTCGGCTTCCAGCGCGGCGAGGTCGCGTGCGAGCGCTCCCGGCGCCAACTGGTCGTCCGCGTCCAGGATCTTGACGTACTCGCCGTCCGCGTGGGCGAGCGCGATCGTACGGGCGACACCCGGACCGCCGGGGCGTCCCTGACGGAACGTCACCCGCTCGTCGTCGAGGGGAACGTGCGGAGCGACGTCGTCGCTCTTGCCGTCCTGCTGGATCACCCAGTGCCACTCCCAGCCCTCGGGGAGTTCCTGCCCGCAGATCGACTTGTACGCGTCAGGGAGGAAGTGGGCCGAGGGGCCGTGGACAGCGGTGATGATGATGATGCGCCGACGCACGGCGTCACCACCTTTCCAGGGGAGTGGTGAAGAGCAGTTCCGTGCGGTCGCCGGGCAGCGTCACGTCCGAGACGTCCACCACCCGGCCGTTGATGTCGACCGACGTCTTGCGGAGGATCAGGACCGACGTCCCGGGCGGCAGCTCCAGTTCCTCGGCCTCTTCGGGCGTCGGCGGCCGGGCGCTGACGCGTTCCTCGACGCGGTCGAGCTCGATCCCGACGGTGTGGAGCTGGCTCTGAGTGCCGCCGGGCCACGGCTCGTTCGTCTGGTCCAGGAGGTCGGGGTTGGCCTCGATGAGGAAGCGCGGGATATGGGAGGTCACCAGGCTGAAGGGTGCGCTTTCGGCGGCGTACCGCGTTCGGTAGCTGCGCTCCAGGAGGGCGGTCCCCTCGGGAACGCCGAGGGCTTCCGCGAGGCCGTTGTCGGCCTTGATCTCCCGGTAGGCCGCAAAGAAGACGAGGTCGTCGGCCTTCAGGCCGGTGTCGTACTCGGTCGCGCCCGTCTCCAGCCTCTTGGTGACGGGCTGGCGCGCGCGGTCCTTCTCCCATTGGTAGCGGCAGTTGCGGCGCAGCGCCCGGGTGCGGGGGCGGCGGACGAAGTTCCCCCGGCCGTGCTGCTTCTCGATCAGGCCCTCGTCCCGCAGCAGCCGCAGCGCGTCGCGGATGGTCGGCACGCTGCGCCGGTACGTCTCGGCGAGCTTCGTCTCCGGAGGCAGTCGGTCTCCGGGCCTCAGTTCACCGGTGCGGATGGACTGCCGGAGCTCGTCCGCGATCCGCTCGTACGCCACCGCCATGCGTGCTCACCGTCCTGCTGTCCGACGATGATCAGCCTACGACTCCTCAAGAGGTCCTGACGAGTGGAGGGGGGTGCGTGGGTACGTCGTGGTCATGGCCGATCGGGACGGCGGACGGATGAGCGCCCGGGGTACGCGGGCGGTTCCGTGCGGGATCGCTGCGCGCGCATCACAAAGGGAAGGAAATGAGGAGGCGGCGATCAAGCCCGTTTCGCCGACAAGCGGGTCGGGCCTGCGTTATGCCTGGCTATTGCCTTGGTGCGGGCCAATTATCCGGCGTATCGAAAAGCGCTTCGCAATTCCCGCAGAACATGGAAGCGCCCGACCGCTGGCGACGGGGGATGCGCCAGCGGTCGGGCTGCGACCAACAGTAACAACCCTGCTTGTGCTGCGGGAATGGACTGCTCGGCCGAATCGGCGACTTGTGATCGGGATCACATCACCTGGTTACTCGTCGCAAGGAGGCGCATACGAGAGACGAGGTAGATTCTCGTGCCATTTTTCCGGCGTCAGGACGCCCCGAGTGGTCGAGCAAATGCGGCTGATGGCCTGATCGGCGTCCAAGTTCCACAGCCGGACTGTATCGCTGCCGCTCGACACTCCGAGCATGTGGCTGTGGGGACTGAACGACAGGAAATTTCCTGTCTTGGCGTTGGGGCTCATCGACTGACCGATGGGCGCGGCCTCGGACGGGTGGCCGACGTTCCAGAGCCGGACCGCGTTGTCGTTGCCGCCGCTTGCCAGGGTGCGGCCGTCCTGGCTGAACGTCAGCGACACGACCGCTTCGGTGTGGCCGGTGAGGGGTGAGCCCAACCGGGCGGCCTTGAGCGGGTCGGTGATGTTCCAGAGGCGGACGGTGTCGTCGTCGCTGCCGCTGGCCAGCGTATGGCCGTCCGGACTGTAGGAGAGCGCGTTGATGGGGCCGAGGTGACCGGCCAGGGGCGCGCCGAGCGGGGCGACATGACGCGGGTCGGCCACGTTCCACAGCCTGATGGTGGCGTCCGCGCTGCCGCTGGCGAGCGTCCGGCCGTCCGGGCTGAAGACCAGGGCGTTGACGTAGCCCTTGTGGCCGGAGAGCGGTGTGCCGAGGGGGAGGGGCCGGGACGGGTCGCCGACGTTCCACAGCTGGATCGTGCGGTCGTCGTAGCCGGTCGCCAGGGTGCGCCCGTCCGGGCTGAACGCCAGCGCGTCGGGGCCGGAGAACCGGGTGCGCAGGGCGAGGGGCGACCCGTAGGAGCTGGGCCGGGTCGGGTCGGTGACGTTGTACAGCTGCACCACGTGGCTTCCCATCAGCACCGCGAGTGTGCGGCCGTCGGGGGAGAACGCCAGCGAGCGCACCTCGCTGTCCCCGGCCGTGAACGGCGCGCTCAGCGACACGGGCCGGTCGGGAGTCTCCACGTTCCACAGCCGGACCCGGTGATCGCGTGCGGCCGTGGCGAGCACCCGTCCGTCCGGGCGGAACGCCCCGATGCGGCCGATCATGTCCGACGTCGGTATCGACCACAGGCGGACCTTGCTGTCGCCGCTCCCGGTGGCAAGGGTCCGGCCGTCGGGGCTGAAGCCCAGGGCGTACATCTCGCCGCTGCTCCCCGCGAGGGGCTCGCCGACCTGCGACGGGTAGGCCGGATCGCTGACGTTCCACAGGCTCGCCGTGCTGTCCGCGCTGGCGGCGCCGAGCTTGCTTCCGTCGGGGCTGAAGGCCACCGACCAGATGGGGCCGGTGTGGCCGGTGAGCGGTGTGCCGAGCGGTGCCGCGTGACGTGGGTCGGCCACGTTCCAGAGCCGGATGGTGTCGTCCGAGCCGCCGCTGGCGAGCGTGCGGCCGTCGGGGCTGAAGGCCACGGAGTGCACCGTGCCCGTGTGGCCGGTCAGTTCCGTGTCGATCGGCGCCGGTCGAAGCGGATCCGCTGTGTCCCACAGCCTGATCGAGCCGTCGTCGCCACCCGCCGCCAGCGTCCGCCCGTCGGGGCTGAACGCCACGCAGCGTACGGCGGCGGGGTGGCCGGTCAGGACGCCGAGGGCCTTCGGCCGGCGCGGGTCGGCCACGTCCCACAGCCGAACGGTGTGATCCTCACTGGCGGAGGCCAGCGTGTGTCCGTCCGGCCGGAAGGCGAGGAGGTAGATCGTGCCGCCGTGGCCGGTCAGGGGAGTGCCGAGCGGCTGCGGACGGCCGGGATCGCGTACGTCCCAGAGCCGGATCGTGCCGTCGTCCGAAGCGCTGGCGAGGGTGTCGCCGTCCGGGCTGAAGACCGCGCTGCTCACCCAGCTCGTGTGGCCGGTGAGGGGTGCGCCCAGCGGCTTGGGCCGGGCCGGGTCCGCCACGTCCCACAGCCGAACGGTCCGGTCGTAGCTGGCGGTGGCCAGGATCCGCCCGTTCGGGCTGAACGAGGTGAGGTAGACGGCTCCGGTGTGGCCGAGGAGCGGAGTGGCCAGCGGAGCGTTCACGATCGAGATCAGCCGGTTGTTGGTGCCCTGGTTGTCGGGCCGCAAGTGGTGGGCCACCAGGGCGAGCTGGGCGGAGAGCGACGGGTCCGTGTGCTGGGCGCGATCGGCCTCGGCGACCACCTGCTCGAACACGGCGTCGTCGCGCTGCTGCCGTGCGACCCACGCCGCACAGACAGCCAGGATCGCCAGGACGACCAGCGCCGATATCGCACCGCGGCTGATCCAGACCGTGCGCTTGCGCAGCCTGACCGAAGCGGCCAGGAACTCCACGGCGTTGCGGGTCAGGAAGGTGTCACCGGCGGATTTCGCCCAGGTGTGGGCCTGTTCCAGCCGAGAACCCCGGTAGAGCAGCGAGGTGTCCCGCTTGGAGTCCTCCCAGGCCCTGCCGTCCTCCTCCAGCCGCTGGCGCAGCAGATGGTCGTTCCTGTCCTCGTCGATCCAGTCGCGCAGACGCGGCCAGGCGTGGAGCAGCGCTTCGTGGGTGATCTCCACGGTCTCCGCGTCGAGTGTCACCAACCGGGCGCGGACCAGCGCTTCGAGCGATTCCTCGGTCCTGTTGGGGTCCGTCGACTCCTCCGCCAGCTGGCGCCTCGTCCCGCGCCTGCGGGTGGCCTGGGTGTCCTCGCTCAGTTTGACCAGCCTGAGCAGGAGCAGTCTCGCGGCCGTACGTGCCGCCGGGTCGAGGCTCGACCAGGCACGCTCGGCGGTCGCCGCCACCGCTCCCTGGATTCCGCCCGCCGCGCGGTAGCCGGCCAGCGTGAGCCGTCCCCCCTTCCGCCGCTGCCAGGTGGCGAGGAGGGCGTGGGAGAGGAGCGGCAGCGCTCCGGCGTCGTGCACCCCGCGGGGGCCGTCGGCGCTCACTTCCCGGACGATCAGCTCCGCCAGTCCGGGTTCGAGCTCCATGCCCACGGCCTTGGCCGGGCCGGTCACCGCTTCGCGTAGTTCCGCGGTGGTCAGCGGCCCGAGCACCATGTGCCGGTGCTGCAGTGCGTCGGCCAGTTCGGGATACCCGAGGCACCGCTCGTAGAAGTCGGCGCGTATGCCGAGGACGACGCGCATGGGGGCCGGCTCACCCGGGACGGAGGGCGTGCACGCGGCGTGGAGGAGCTGGACGAACGTACGCCGACTCGCCTCGTCGGAGCAGAGGGTGAACGTTTCCTCGAACTGGTCCACGATGACGACCGGAGCAGCGGGGGAGGACGTCTCGCGTCGCGCCCATGCCGTGACGGCCTCCCGCACCGCGTGCGCGAACAGCGGAGTACCGGGCTCCGTCGTAGCGGAGACGACGGGTGCGAGCTCGGGGATCCGGCGCGTCAGCTCCCCGAGAGGATCGGCTCCCGGCACGAGCTGGAGCACCTGCCGCGCCGGACTCTTCTCGTCGCTCGGTCCGTCGTTCCGCAACGCGGGCACCAACCCGGCGTTCAGCAGGGAGGACTTTCCCGCTCCCGAGGCGCCCACGAGCATGACCAGGCCACCCGTCTTCTCCGCCGCGCGGAGCTGAGCGACGAGGGCGTCCCTGCTTCGCTCCCGGCCGAAGAACCACCGGGCGTCCTGCTGACGGTACGAAGCCAGGCCTCGGTACGGGCACACGCCACCGGGCACGGTCGCGGCTTCGGCGGGGGGCCGTTCGTCCTCTTCCACGGGGGGCGCGGGGCGGTCGCCGACCGGGTCGGCGACCGCGCGCTCCCACAGGCGGTGCCACTGCGCCAGGTCGTACAGGCCCGCGGACACGGGCGCGGGCCGCGCGCGCCGTGCCTCGGGAATCAGGACGTGCAGCACGACTGCGAGGGCGATGAACTGGGCAGGCACGTTCCTGGCACGTCGCCAGTCGCTGATCCGCTGGGCGGACACCCGCACGGGCCGCCCGCGTTCGTCGACGCGCTGAAGCCGGACGACTGCCTCGGCCACGCGCTTGAGGGGCGGGTTGCCGGCCTCCGTGTACAGCAGCGCGAGACGTTCCGCGAAGGCTGTGCGTGCCCCTGAGTCGGAACTCAAGGTGTCCACTCCTTACTTCCCCCGCGCCTGACATCCGGACCGGAAAACTCACCCTATACGGCTGACCTGCGGTTAAGCCGTGGAATCGATGCCAGAGCCTCCTCGGTGGGAGCCGCAGCTGGCAGGATCTCGACTCAGCAGCGCATCGACCGGGCAACGCCCGGACAGGCCACCGGCCCAGCGCTCGAAGAGACGGCTCATGATGCCGCATGTTCTCGGTCAGCTTCGATTCGGAGTCCCGGTACGGCGGCGACGGCCTCGCCGCGTGAGTTTGAGGGATCCGTGGAGCCAGTCCCGTCCGGGCCGCTGGCGCGTCGACCACGGGTCCGGCATTCCTTGATCCGTGTCACGTCGGCACAGATCGACGCCGACCGTATGGTCCGGCACCGGTCCTCACAGGGGAGGGACTGGCGCCGGACCCATACGGTCCGCCGTGAATGCCTCAGTCGGCCGCAGCGGGCGCCGACAGCGGACGACGTCACAGAGGCCGTTCTTTCGGGGGGCGGCCTCTTTGGCGTCCACCGGTGCGACGAGGCGCTCCCCGGGCGGTCCGGAAAAACACAGTCCGGAAAACACATCAGGCCCGGTACTGATCTCTCAGTACCGGGCCTGACCTGGTCTTGCAGCTGTCGGGGTGGCGGGATTTGAACCCACGACCTCTTCGTCCCGAATGAGGTTCGGTCGAGATCGCTACCGGGGCAGATTTAATCTGTGCTGGTCAGCGGCTTGGGGTGGGGTGGTCTTACGTGGCCTCGGCGGGCCTCCAGGGGAAGATCGTCTCCCAGATTTCTCCCAGGCCGGAGGTGGTCGCTGCTCACCCGGGCGGAGATGCAGTCACGGGCGAGCATTGCCCTCGCACATTTGCGTTGACTGTCCCTGTGGACGGCGCGGGCACGGTAGACACCAAGCCTGCGGCGCGGCGCCGCTCAGATGCGGGCGCGGCGACGGGCGATGACGGCGGCGAGGCCGGCGATCAGCGCGCCCGCCGCGATAAACGCTATGGGCAGCAGTGTCGCGCCGGTGTGCGACAGCTGCCCTTGGGCTTGGCCCTGGGACTGGGGCTGCCCTTGAGTGTCGCCACTTTGGCCGGTGCCGCCCGTATTCCCACCCCCGGGGCCTCCTGTCTGACTGCCGCCATTGCCTCCGCCGCCAGAGGTCGAGGCAGTGTCCGACGCCGTAGCCCGCAGCACCGCTCGGCCGCTGGAGCCGTATAGGTGCTCGGGGAGGACCTTGGGGACCTTGATGGAGAACTTCAGGTGCCGGGTGGTGTTCGGCGCGAGGGGCTCGGCCGGCAGGCTGCGGGCCTCGGCCAGCGGGCTGTCCGCCAGCAGGGAACGCCTCGCGCCCGGGCAGCTTCCGTCCGCCGCCCAGGAAACGCTGCACACCTCGACCGCCGTACGCAGTCCCCCCTTGCCCGTCAGTACCCCCTCACCCGACAGCTGGGACGTGAGCGTCATCGGGCGGGAGAACGAGGACACGACATCTAGGTAGCGGCGCTCCGTCGTACCCGGGGTGAGGTGCGGGGTGTCGGTGGTCCAGGCCGTGCCCGGGCCCTGGCGGACGTCGAGCCGCTCTACCGGGGCCGAGCCCGTTGCCGGAGAGGCCGCGGTCAGGACCGGGACGGCGGCGGCAGCGGCGAGCGCGGCCGCCAGCAGACGCGGACGACCAGGACGTACACATGTCATGAGCTTCATCAGCGAGTGAGTACTTTCTGTCGTACGAATTCAACTGCGGCGGGACAGCAGCCGGCGCAGGCCGTACATCGTCAGCATCAGGCCGCCCACGGAGGCGGAGACTCCCCACGGGCCCATCGCGGACAGGGCCTGGGCCGCCGCCCCGGCGCGCGGTACCGAGTGGACGACCTGGGCGTACGCGGGGGAGCCGTACGGCGGGACCTTCAACACCCAGGAGTCCTCACTGGCGTTGGCATCGCCCTTGGTCTGCAACGTCCGCTGACCGTCCGGCTGCGTCTCCAACTTCCATACGCGGTGCAGCACCGGCCTGCCGTCCTGCGGAGCCAGCGGCCCGGCGGGGCGGAACGCGATGACCTGCCCCTCCTTGAGATCCGTCGGGTCGAGGGGCTTGGTGATCGCCAGCGACCCCACCGGCATGTCCGGACTCATCGAGTCCGTCAGTACGGGCACGTAACGCATCCCCTTGACCGACCAGCCGTACGCGCCCGCGCCGACCGTCGCGACCAGCGCGACGGTGACCGCCGTGCTCGCCCAACGCCCGGCCCGCACATACCACTTGACCGGTACGCGCGCGGCCCTACGGCGTCCCCGCCCCCAAAACACCGACCTCAACGACAGCACGATTCCGCAGCCCTTCACATCACATCGTCACGCGGTCCCACCGGTGCCCCGGGAATCTCGGGAATCCGGACTCCCGGGGCACCTGAACCGCGTTACGGAGCCGGTTACTTACCGAGACCCCGGAAGGTGAAGTCGATGGAGTCGAGGGACTTGCCCGCAGCTGCCTTGATGGCGTCGTCATCCAGGTTGTCGGCGAAGGAGACGGTGATGGTGTATTCCGCCGACTTCTTTCCTCCCGCGGGGAGGTCCGTACCGACGACATTCCGGAGCCCGGAGCCGTCCAGAAGACTCGTCAGATCCCCCTTGAAGAGCATCTTGCCGAGAGAGGTGTCGCCCTTCGGGTGGATCTGGATCTCCAGGGCGTCGGCGAGCGCCTCGGGAACCTTCCCACCGTTGCTCTTGGCGGTGGCGGCCTGGAGGGCGAGCTTGGCGATGTCCGCGCGGTTGCCCTTGTTCGTGAGCGTGAAGTCGTGCGACACCTTGTCGCCCTCCTTCATGTTCTTGAAGGTGACCTTCTGCGCGAACTCCGCGGCGTTGTCGACCGTCAGGACCATGGGGTCCTTCGCCGGGGCGGCGTCCACGGAGAACACGCCCGACTTGACCAGCAGGTCCGACTGGACCGCGGCATAGCCACCGGCCGACACCAGGCCGGCGCCGACCAGGAGCGCGACCGCCGAGGTCCACTGCTTCTTGCGGCTCATCTTCGTGCGACCGTCACCCTCGACGGAGCCCTGGGCGGGAGGCGGGGTAAGGGAAGTCGTCATGGTGCAGGAATTCCTCTGCTAGTCAGTGCGTATCTTGGATTTCGGCACCGAGCCGCACCATTGCGACCCGGTGCCGAAATTTGCGGCGCGTTCGGTCCGCACCAATAACGCTACGCAGGAATTCGAGCCGAAAGTTGACTACGGCATTCCATTCGTAAGGATTCCCCGACCCACTTCTCCCCGGCTCACTCCTCTTCGAGCAGCCCCGCCCGATGCGCCAGAATCGCCGCCTGGGTGCGGTTGTCGACCTTCAGGGCGGCGAGCAGACGGGACACGTACGCCTTGACCGTGCCCTCTGTCAGATACATCCGGCGGGCGATCTCCGCATTGGACATACCGTTCCCGAGGCGGCACAGGATTTCCCGCTGCTGTGCGTCGAGCGCTTCGACCCGGCGTCTCTGCTCGATCGGAACTCTCGATTCGGCGGTGTCCCGCGGGCGGGAGGCTTCCAGCAGGTGGGCGGCCGACGCCGAGGAGAGGACGGTGCCGCCGGACGCGACCAGCCGTACCGCGCCGACGACCTGCTCGGGCGGTGCGTCCTTGAGGAGATAGCCCGCCGCGCCCGCCTGCATCGCCTCGACCACGCCCTCCTCGGTGTCGAAGGTGGTCAGGACCAGGACGGCGGGCGGGTTCGGCAGGGCTAGCAGCCGTTTGGTCGCGGCGATGCCGTCCATGCCGGGCATGCGCAGGTCGGTGAGGACGAGGTCGGGCGCCAGTTCGCGGGTGAGGGTGAGCGCCGTCGTACCGTCGCACGCCTCACCGATGACAACGATGTCATCCTGCGCGTCGAGCAGCATGCGCAGCCCGAACCGTACGAGCGGCTCGTCGTCCGTCACGAGCACACGGATCATGACCTACTCACTCTCTATGAAGGTTCGTCGAACCGGCGTAATCATGAGTGGGAGCGGCCAGCGGCACCGACATCGCGACCTGCCAGCCGCCGTCCGGCGTCGGCCCGGCGTGGAAGTCCCCGCCGAGCAGGGACACGCGCTCGCGCAGCCCCATCATCCCGAAGCCACCGCCGCCGACCCCTGCGGCACGCCTTCCGCCGGACCGCACCGGCGCGTTGCGCACCCGTACATCGAGTACATCGCCGACCACCGCGACCACCACATCGGTCTTCGCACCCGGCGCGTACTTCACCGCGTTGGTGAGGGATTCCTGGACGGTCCGGTACGCCGTCAGCGCGATCTCCGGCGGTACGGGTCCGGCTGCCCCGCAGGCGTACATGACGTCCAGACCCGAGCTCCGGGCCTCCGCCACCAGCGCGTCCAGGTCCGTGATGCAGTGGCCCGCGACGACCGAGTCGCTGCCGTCACGCAGCGCGCCGAGGACCTGGCGCAGGTCGCGCATGGCGGCCCGGGCGGTGTCGCCGACGGCCCGGGCCAGCTGCCTGCTCTCGGGCTTCACTCCGGGGACGAACTCGATCGCGCCGCCGTGCATGGCGATGATCGCGATGCGATGCCCCAGGACGTCGTGCATCTCGCGGGCCAACCGCACCCGCTCCTCGGCCCGGGTCTGCGCGACCCGGCGCTCGCGGCTCTCGCGCAGGGCCGCGATGCTCCGCTCGTACGCCGTCGCCATGAGGCCGAAGACGACAGGGATCAGGACGTAGACGACCGAGACCAGGACGTCGTCGATCCAGCAGTTCCCCAGGTGGCCGGGGACCAGCATCATCAGCGGCACGAACGCCGTGCAGCAGAGCGCGATGACCACGGGCCGGTGGCGCCTTTGGTATCGGGCCAGGCCGTACAGGGCGAGGAAGACGGGGAGGCGGGCGCCGATGAGGGTCAGGCTCGCCATGGCCAGCACGACCGCCGGTAGCGGCGCCCGGCGGCGCCACAGGAATCCGGCCGTCAGGGCGAGCGCGACCATCATGCTCGGCAGGACACCGTCCACCAGACCGGCCGACGGCTTGAGGGCGGCGTGCGTCGAGCCGACGGCCACCAGGGCGACGATCAGCAGGTCGGCCCGCAGCCAGCGGGTCCTTCCCACCGGCGCCATGAGCGCGGTGTACCAGCGCTCGAAGGCGTCCGGGTGGGTGGGGACGGTCACAGGGGTCCTTGATCGAATCTGAACATTCGGTCCAATAGCGGTCTAATAGCGACATACGTTAGGCGCCTGGCCGGATTTCGTCAGTGACCGGCGTCTCGTGCCGCCGCCTGCCCAGGGGCTTACGAGAACAGCAGCCGCCAGGTGTGCGGGCCCGGGTAGCCGTCCGCCTCGGCGCCGCGCCAGCCCTGCGCCTCCTGGAACGACCGCACCGCGCGCCGGTCGGCCTCGCTCCACTGCGGCCCGGGCCCCACGGCGTACGACCGGCCGTACCCCTTCTTCACCAGGCCCTCCCCGAGCCGGGTCACATAGGGGTTCCGCTGGCCGGGAGCGAAGTAGCGGGCGCCGGGGAAGTCGGCGGTCCGGCCGCCCCGGTCGGCTCGGTCGCCGCCACCCCGGTCGCCCCGGTCGCCGCCGCTCTGGTCGTCGGCTTGAGTGCCGCCGCCCTGGGTGCCACCGACCTCACCACTGTCACCGTCGTCCTGAAGCCGCTTGTGGCGATACGGGACGTACGCGTCGGCGTTCGTGTTGTACGCGTACGGGATTGTCCGCTTGACCGCGCCGTAGCTCGGGGTCTCCTCCATCACCACATAGCGCGTGTGCGCGTCGTTGGCCCAGCCCGCGAAGAGCACCACGTGCGAACCCCGCTCAGGGTTGTCGGGGTTGTGGTGCAGCAGCATGTCCCCGGGCTGGAGCTGTCCCTTGGTGATGCGGACGCCGAACTCGTCCAGGTTGCCGGTCCAGGCGCTCTCGGCGAGGCCCCAGGCCATCGAGACGAAGCCGGAGCAGTCGGTGCGGTAGCCCTGGCGGAAGCCGTTCATGCTGTACGGGACGCCGGCGTCGATCCAGGTCTGGGCCCGGGCGAGGATCCCGGCGCGGGTCACACCCCGGTCTGCCTCGGGACGGGCGTCGGCCTCGGCGGACACCGCACGTACGGCGGCGGCCTGGGCGAAGGACGCTCCCGTACCGGCGAGTGCGACACCGGCCAGCACGGTGGCGGTCGCCAGTCGGGCCGTACGGGAACGAGAGCGGGAACGTGCGCGGGCATGGGCAGCGGTACGGGACACGGGCAGGGACATGGGATGTTCACCCTCTTCTCGGGATCGACAACCCTGTCGATGCTGAGACCGGCGACCGGGCCGAATGTCAACGCGGACGTCGCCGAAGGTGAATGAACTCATCTCATGACGAAAGTTCACTCCTGCCCGGAAAAAGGAATCGATTCCCGCCCGACGCCCGGCAAAGCCGGAAAGTGGACCTAACCTTCTCGCAGTCGAATTCCATCTGCGCCGCATCGCACTGCACCCGGAGACGTCCCCAGTGAAATCAGCCATCACCAGCCGGATACTCATGCAGCTGGAGAGCAGCGGTCGGGAACAGGAACCCGTCGTCACCTTCCTGCACTACCAGCGCAGTCGCCCTTTCGAAATCACCATGACATTCCAGCCTCTCGACGGCGCCAAGGCCACCTGGACCTTCGCCCGCGAGCTGCTGCTTGACGGCCGTACCGCCTTCACCGGTGATGGCGACGTACAGATCTGGATGCTGCGGCACTCGACCGGCCACCGGGTGTACATCAGCCTGTTCTCGAACTCGGGCCACGCCCTGCTCTCGGCTTGTCTGCGTGACATCAACCGTTGCTGCCGGCTGATCACGGCCCTCGTTCCAGTCGGCCGCGAGCACGAACACTTCGACATCGACGCGGAACTCGGGCCGCTGTTGCGATAGTTGGCGGGGTCGGGCCTTATTGGATACGACCCCTATGGATACGGCCACGGGTTCGGCACACACGTGGTCGTGCCGGTGGTCAGGGTCTTGGTCTGCTGCATCATCACGGGCGCGGGCTCCCCGTTCGCGCCGCAGATCGCGTGGTCGTGGCCCATCCGGTGCCCGACCTCGTGGTTCACCAGCATCTGCCGGTAGCCGAGCATGTCGTCCCCGTACGTATCCGCTCCTTGGGCCCAGCGGTACGCGTTGATCATCACGCGCTCGGTGCCGTACGCGTCGCACGACACCGTCTGTTCCGCTGTGTCCAGTCCGGCCCGGGCGCACCAGCTGTTCACCGTCCCCGTACTGGCGAGCGTGACCACGAAGTCGGCGTCCCCGCCCGGTATGCGCTCGAAGGACAGGGCGCCGTCGTGGGTCCAGCCGCGCGGGTCGTCCAAGGTCCGCTGGACGAACGACGCGAAGAGGTGCGGGTCGAAGCCGCGCTCGGTGAGGCCGTTCTCGATGTCGACGCGGTAGCGCAGGGTCCTGCTCGGCGGGCCTTTCATGTGGGGTGCCTCGTGTCCGTCCACCGCTGCAAACCCGCCGTGCAGGGCGAGTTGGCGCTCCGCCGGGAACCTGCGGGCATCGCCCGGTGGCGGGGAGGCCGGTGGGGCCGGTGGGTCGTGGACGACGTACGGGGCATCGGGGACGACCACCGGGTCCGGGTGCCGCAATCCCCACACGGCCCACCCCACCAGAGCCATGGCGATCGTCAACGCGGCGAGGTACTGACACCCGGTCGCCCGCCGCCGCAGCCGCCTGCGCACGGCACCCCCCGAAGCCCGCTGCCCGTACCGGCTACTCCTGCTCATCGCCTCACCCGGGCCCCGTCGACCGCGTCGGCAACGCGGCCACCGGCCCCGTCACCGCGTCGACGAGACGCCGATACGCGATGTGGCTCTGCCGCACCTCCATCAGCGCCTCCCGGAATGTCCGGCCCACCGCCTCGTCGCGCCCGGCAAGCGTGCGGATGCCGTCCCCGATCCGGTCAAGATGGCGCAGCGCCCACATCTGGGCCTCGGAGAGATGCCGTCGTGGCCTGCGCCCGAACCACGCGCCTCCGCTGATCGACAGCATCCCGAGCAGCGCGTCCACCGCCTGTTGCGCGGGTGTGAAGAGGCGTGGCGGGATGTCGAAGGTGGCGAGGGGCGCCCCCGCGACGAGACTCAGCGCGGCCCGCTGGCCGGCGGCCGACGTCGGCCGATACGGAACGGATGCCAGCCGGGCGGCCAGCAGATCTTGTACCTCGGCCTGTACCTGAATGATCCGGTGCAGGGCGCGCAGTACCGGCCACGGTCTCAGGGCCGACTGGGCCAGCAGGTGGCTCTCCCACAGGATCGGGGCGCTGAGTCCGTCGATCCGGGCCGCCGTCGCCAGCAGTAGGTCGAGTCGGCAGAGCTCCTCGTCCGCCGACCACCGCACCACCGGCGGCCATCGGTCGTCCGCCGCCCCCTCGGGGCTGTGATTGCCGGCGGCTAGCAGCGGCACCGCACCGAACTCGCCGGTACCCAGCCGGTTCGCGACGGCCCGCCAGACGACGGCGAAGTGCTCCGGTACGTCCGGCGCCTCCCCTGCCTCCCTTACGTCCGCCGGCTCCATCGTCCAGCCGCAGTTGACGCTGATGGCCGCGAGCCGCATGCCGACGGCGTCCGCCTGGCGGCCGGTGAGCAGGAAGGCACGGGGTATCCACCCCGCCAGCGGAACGTTCCAGCGCTCCGCCACGACCGCGCGTGCTTCCTCAAGGCTCCCCGCGCGCATCGTCTCCCGCACGATGCCGTCGAGCGGCCGCCATGCGGCACCCAGATGGCGAGGGGGCAGCGCGGGCGGCAGCAAGGGGCGAAGCGACGAGATACTGAGGGAATCAGGCGATGGCGATGGAAATGGCGATGTCATACGTCCTCCAGGGCACGACGGACCCGGCGGCCAAAATTCCCAACTTTCGCCCGCTGCCGTCTCATTGCTTGCTGCCCGGCGATGCTACGTACGCGAATCGGTCCGTACGGAAAGGGAAAGACGCCCTTTCGACGGCCGATCACAGACTTTGGCCAATGGTTCTGCCCCCGCGAATTCACCAAGGTGAACGGGCCCGCCCCGTAATCTCCGTCGGACCGCCGGGTGGTCATCCACGCCGCCCGGCGGTCCCCTCACCGCCGGAAAGCGAGCCGACATGAATGTCACCACCCTTGTCGGGGAATCCCGAACCGACCAGGAACGGGGCTTCGGCACCTATGCCTACGCACTGGAGAGCCTGGTGCTCCCGTACCCCGGCACCAAGGCCCGGGGCAGCGGCAAGCGCGACCGGGCGGGCTACGCCGACACCCTGCGCGAGGCCGCCTTCACCCGCCCGCTGCCGCGCCCGGAGACCCCGGAGGAGCTGTACTGGTTCCGCTGGATCACCGGCCATCAAACGGTGTTCGCCCTCTGGCAGTTGATCGACGACGAACTCGACCTCGTCGTCAACGACGGCGTGGAGAGCGCGGCAGCCCGGGCCACGAGCCTGATCCACGCGTACTCCGCGCTGCTCGTCTACATCGGCTCGCCCACCCGTGAACTCTACGAACGGCTGATCCGCCCCGCGATGGTGCTCCAGCACCGCTCGTTCAGCGGGCGCTGGGCCCGCGACTACGTCCCCATCCCGCCCCGGCTGCACTGGCTGCGTGCCCGCTATCGCCAGCCCCAGGCACCCGAGGCCATCGTGGAGCTGAACCGGGCCGGGAAGCTCAACGACCAGGTGCACATGGCCATCGCCGCCAAGCTCACCCCGGACGGCGACTCCCCGCTGCGGGCCGGGGACGGGACGGCGGCGCTCGGCGCCCCGACGGAGGAGATCTCCCGGCTCTACGACGCGTTCTTCGCCACGCACCGCGCGTTCCGGACCCGCCCGGAGGTGATGGACCAGCTGGTGCGCCGACTGCGGGTCATCCTCCTCGACCTGCACACCAACGGCATGTTCCCGCTGTCCTCCTCCAGCTACACCGAGTGCCCCAAGGAGCTGCGGGAGGGCGAGCTCACCAGCTTCACCAACGGAGCGGTGCCGCTGCTGGTCGAGGTGGGGCGCGTTCTCGATTCACTGCGCTGACGGACTCGGGATGGGGAGTGTCTTGATCAACGGCGGAGGTGCCCTGCGGGGCAGGGCTGCGCGACGATCCTCGGCACCCTGCTCCTCAACCAACGGGCACGGCAGCCATGCCTGACACAAGTCCAGGCCCGGAGCATCGGCTCCGGGCCTGGACTCAGGCGTATCCGGGGGTCGGCCGTGGGGAACGGGCCGCGTTCGTCCCCGTCACAGGGCCTTGGTCAGCAGTTCGAAGGCGAGGTCTTGGCGCTTGGGCACACCGAAGCGCTCGTCGCCGTAGGGGAAGGGGCTCAGCTGTCCGGTGCGGACGTAGCCGTGGCGCTCGTAGAAGGCGATCAGCTCCTCTCGGACGTGGATCACCGTCATGTGCACTGCCGTCGCCCCCATCTCCTCGCGTGCCTGGCGCTCGACCTCGGCCATGACCTCCTTGCCTATCCCGGCGCCCTGGAACTGCGGGCGGACCGCGAACATCCCGAAGTAGGCGTGGTCACCCCGGTGTTCGAGGTGGGCACAGGCCACCAGTTCGCCGCAGCGCTCGGCCAGGAGCAGCGCGCCGTGGGGGCTGTCGATGATCTCCTGGAGGCCCTGCGGGTCGGTCCGCTGTCCGTCCAGGTAGTCCGCCTCGGTGGTCCAGCCGGACCGGCTGGTATCACCCCGGTACGCGGACTCCACCAGCGCGACGAGCGCGGGGATATCTCCTGTGGCGGCTTTGCGGAACGTGAGACTGATGGTCGGCATGGGAAATTCCTTCTGGAAGCAGAGCTGAAAGGTCACGGATCAGAGATCCGCAACGGAGCCTACTTCGCCAGGAATTGACAAAAGATGTCTCCGCGCGATGCGTTCGGACTCACTCCTGTACTGGTTATTTATGCCGGGCCTTCGCCCGTTTGTCGGAGGCCCGGGAATTCGGTGATGCTGACGGAATGTCACAGACGCGTATTCCGCCCACTGCTGCCGTGCCCGAATCGGCCCGAAAATCGCTTCATCAGGGACTCAAACAGCGCCACGTGGCCATGCTCGGCCTCGGCGGAGCGATCGGTGCCGGCCTGTTCGTCGGCTCCGGCGGCGGCATCGCCGTCGCGGGCCCGGGGATCATCGTGTCGTATCTGCTCGCCGGTGCCCTGGCGATGCTCGTGATGCGGATGCTGGGCGAGATGTCGTCGGCGATGCCCTCCTCGGGCTCCTTCTCCGTCCATGCGGAGCGCGCGCTGGGCCGCTGGGCCGGGTTCACGGTCGGCTGGCTCTACTGGCTGCTGCTGGTGGTCGTGCTCGCGGTGGAGGCCACCGCCGCGGCCAAGATCGCCAACGGCTGGCTGCCGGCCGTCCCCCCGTGGGCCTGGGTTCTCCTCTTCATCGCCCTGTTCACTGCCAGCAACCTGAGCGCCGTGCGGAACTTCGGCGAGTTCGAGTTCTGGTTCGCGGCGGTGAAGGTCTTCGCGATCGTCGCGTTCCTGGTGCTCTCCGGGCTGGCGGTGTTCGGCATGCTGCCCGACAGCAAGCCCGTGGGCCTGGCCAACCTGACGGGCCACGGCGGCTTCCTGCCGAACGGCTGGCAGGGCGTGGTCTCCGGTGTGCTCGCGGTCGTCTTCGCCTTCGGCGGGCTGGAGATGCTCACCATCGCCGCGGCCGAGACCGACGACCCGGCCCGAGCGGTAGGGCGCGCGGTGCGCACCGCGGTGTGGCGGATCCTGCTCTTCTACATCGGCTCGATGCTGCTCATGGTCACACTCCTGCCCTGGACCTCTTTCAAACCCGGCGAGAGTCCGTACGTCGCGGTCCTCGACGCGATCGGCGTCGGCTCCGCCGGCCAGCTGATGAACGTCGTGGTGTTCGCGGCGCTGCTCTCGGCCCTGAACGCGAACCTGTACTCCTCCTCGCGGATGATCTTCTCGCTGGCCGAGCGCGGTGAGGCGCCGCAGGGACTGCTGAAGGTCTCCGGGAGTGGGGCGCCGCAGCGTGCGGTGCTGGCCTCGGTGGCCTTCGGCTTTGTCTCCGTGGTTCTCAATCTGCTCTGGCCCGAGACCGTCTTCATGTGCATGTTGAACGCGGTCGGCGCGATCCTCCTGTTCACATGGGCGCTGATCGCGCTCTCCCAGCTGAGGCTGCGCCGCCGCTTGGAGCACGAGGCGCCCGAGACACTGACCTTGAGGATGTGGTGCTTCCCGTACCTGACCTGGGTCGCGCTGGCCGGGATGGCGGTGGTGCTCGTGCTGATGCTGACGGATGAAGGCAGCCGCCCGCAGATACTGTGGTCGGGGGGTACGACGGCAGTGCTGCTGGCCGTCGCCTGGTTCCGCGAGCGCCGTGCGTCTCCGAAGCCTGGCGACACCGATTTCTGATGAGCCGTCATGCGTAGAGAGCCGCCTCTGCGACAGGGCGGTAAGCCCTGCCGCAGAGGCGGCTTCCGCCTGCCCGACAACTCCGTGGAACAGCAGCCTAGTTCGTTCACCTTCGGCGGCTTTGGCATCAACGAACCGCCCGGTTCTTCTGGCGAGCATCGACACCGCGTCCGCATTGCCATTTCAGGCATTCGGATTGCCACGCCGAGAAGCAAACGGAAGGCCCCCCATGTCCCAGCAGACCAGGCTGTTCGCCCCCGTGAACGCCGACAGCGAGCGAACCCCGGTCATCGAATTCCCGCCCGGCCACGCCGGATACGGGGACGAGGTGTACCAGGCCCGCCGCACCGTCATGGCCGAGGCCGCGCTGAACCACCGGCCCGGCGACGAGCCGCCCCACATCACGTACGCCGTCCAGGACCACATGTGCTGGGATCACATCAGCCGCGCCTTGACCCCGCTGTGGCGCACGTACGCGACGGCCGAGGTCCAGGAGGCACTGGAGAACCTGGCGCTGCCCACCGGCCATGTGCCGCAGCTCAGCAAGGTGTCCCGACGACTGGAGACGCTCACCGGGTTCACCTTCTCCCCGGCGGCCGGCATCGTGCCGCTGGAGCGGTTCTACGGCTCCCTCGCGGACTCCACGTTCCACTCCACCCAGTTCATCCGCCACCACAGCCGCCCACTGTTCTCCCCGGAGCCCGACATGGTGCACGAGGTGATGGGCCACGGAGCCACGCTGGCCAGCCCCCGGTTCGCCGACCTGTACCGGAAGGTCGGCGCGGCGGCGCGCCGCGCGGAGACCCGCGAATCCCTCAAGGCGGTCTCCCGCATCTTCTGGTTCACCCTGGAGTACGGGCTGCTGGGCGAGGCCGACTCGGCCGAGGTCTACGGAGCGAGCCTGCTCTCCTCCTACGGAGAACTGCACGCGTTCCGGGGGGTGGAGATACGTTCCCTGGACGTACGGCAGATGGCGACCCAGCCGTACGACGTGACGGAGTACCAGCCCGTGCTCTTCACGGCCCGCTCTCTGAACGAGCTGGAGGACTTCCTGGGTGGCTTCCTCAGCGACGTCGACGGTGACACGGGCGCCCGGCTCGGCGTGACCGCTGATCAGCGGTGGTGACGCCGCCCGTGCCGCACATGCCCGCACCGCTCACCGGCGCCGAGCTCGCCGCCGCCCTCGCCACGCTGCCCGGTTGGTGGGATGAAGACGGCAGCCTCGTCGCCTCCTACAGGTCCGACCGGGCCGGCGTGCCTGCCCTGTATGCGGCGGTGGCTGGCGCCGAGGACGCCGCGAACCACCACGCCCGCGTGACCATCCTGTACGACACGGTGACGTTCCAGCTCACCACCCACGACGCGGGTGACCTCATCACCGCCCGCGACACCGCGGCGGCAGCGGCGATCGCCTCCCTCGCCGCCGAACACGGGGCCGTGCCCATCGCCTGACAGCGCCCGCGCCTACCTGCGCGTCCGGGTGATTGCTGGCCCGTACGGGTGATGGAGGGCGTCTCGCGGATCACCCCGGGGGATCGATAAGTCCGACCGGCTCCCCGCCGTGTCGCACTTGACTTCCTGCAGGAGAACACTTCGATGACTGTGATCCGCACCCTCCGCCCGGGCCGCGCGATGTGCACGGGCAGTGCCATGGCACTGCTCGCGTCCACCGCGCTGGTCGTGCTGGCGGCCACCGCCGCCCACGCCGCAACCGACCCGGCGGGCTGCACCAGATCCGGCGATGCCACCGCCGGGTTCATGATCGACTGCACCCAGGGCATCCCCGCCGGCGAGACCCTGACCGTCGGTGACGATGCCGGCGCCGTCAGCACCATCACCATCACCAACGCCAACTCCGACCAGGGCGGCGTCTCCGGGGCCGTCAACGGCATCAACGGCAACGACATTCTGAGGATCACCGGTGGCAACGCCGCTTTCGCCGGGGCCGGGATCGGCGGCACCTACTCCGGTAAAGGGTCCAAGCCCAGTGACGCCACCGTGACCGTCGGGGACGGCAACAACACCATCACCATCACCGGCGGCACCGGCCTCAACCTGGGTGGCGGCGGCATCGGCGGCTCCAACGGAGGTGTGGGGACTCTCACCGTCGGCAACGGCAACAACACCATCACCGTCACCGGCGGCGGCGCCGGCAACCTCGGCGTCCTGTCCGGAACCGCCGGCAGCGGCATCGGCGGCAGCGGCACCGCCAGAGGCAACGGCGGGAACGGTGCCGTCAGCGTCGGCAACGGCACCAACACCATCACCGCCACCGGCGCCAACACCGTCCTCGGCGGAAAGAGCGGCAACGGCACCGGCGGCACCACCAACGGCAACCCGGGAACCATCGGCGGCAGCGGAAAGATCACCACCGGCAGCGGCGTCAACACCGTCCACACCAACGGTGGCACCGGCGCCGCCTGCAGTCCGCTGGCGCTGCTCCCGAGCGGCGTCGGCGGCGTGGGGAACACCGGGACCGTGGACGCGAGCAAGGCCGCCGCCAACACCCGGATCACGGCCACCGGCGGCAACGGCGGTCTCTGCCTCGCCGTGAACCTCAAATCCGGCAGCGGCGGGGCGGGCAACACCGGCACCCTCACCGGCAGCGCCCACGGCGCCACCACCTTCGCGCTCCAGGGCGGCAACGCCGGCGAGATCGGCGTCGGCGGTATCACCACCGCTGTCGCCGGCGTCGGCAACAGCACCACCGGCACCGTCACCGGCGGCCACGGCGACGACACCCTCACCGTCGCCGGCGGCACCGGCCTCGGAATCCCACCCGTACGCGCCAACGCCAACGACGGCACCATCACCCTCGACGGCGGCAGCAACACCTGCACCATCACCCCACCGCCGGGCAACGGCACCGTCACCGGCTGCTGAACCACCACGAGCATCACGCACCCAGGCTGTGGGGCCCCGGCACTCGGGACCTCACAGCCAGCCGGTACGGGTCAGGCAACTCGGTGTACGTCCGTCTCCCGGCCCGACGCTCCGCATCACCTCCCGGCTGACCGTAGAGACCGTGGATGCGCGTTGCCATCCGGGGGTTCGCCGCCCCCTCCGGCTCATCTGCGGTCAGGATGTAGCGCGGTCGGTGAGGAGCAGCGCGAGGGGGCCGGCGGGAAGCAGGAAACGGCCCTGTTCGGCGGCCTGGACAGCGTCCGGCATGGGCCACCATGACAGTTTGAAGTCTTGTTCTGTCGATGTGAGTTGTTGCGGACCCAGCATCAGCTCGCGGGCGTGGTAGAGGTGGACACGGGCCGTGGAGTCCAGGGTGATCGCGTACGCGCCGAGGGGGTGCCAGTGCTCGGCGGTGATGCCGGCTTCCTCGCGTAGCTCGCGCCGTGCGCACTCTTCGGGAGTCTCGCCGTCTTCCTGGCGTCCGCCGGGCAGGAACAGGAATTCGCCGCCGTGGCGCGGGAAGTCGGCTGCCAGGATGGCCACTTGGCCTTGGTCGTCCCGCGCCACGATGACCGAGGCGTCGCGGGCCGGGCGGGTGGGTTCGTCGCTCATGCCCGGCGAGCGTAGTGGGGTTCAGCCGCGCACCATGGCCGCGTACGGGACGTTCATGACGACGGGGTGGGCGATGCCGCGGCCGTGGAAGCCGTCCTCGCCGAAGGCGTCGCCGTGGTCGGCGCACAGGATGATCAGCCAGCGGCGGCGGGCGGTGAGCGTGGTGATGAGGCGGCCCAGGTGCTGGTCGGCATAGGTGAGGGCGGCGCGCTGGGAGGCGGCGCTGTCGTGGCTGTCGCCGAGGTAGTGGCCGTGGGGGACGTGGGTGGCGGAGACGTTGACGAACAGGAAGAGGGCCTGTTTGTCGAAGAGGTCGGCGATCTCCAGGGCGCGGTCGACCTGGTGGCGGGTGGAGTCGGGTTCCGGGGAGCAGAAGGCGGGGCGCCAGTGGTCCTCGTCGAACATGTCCGGCAGCACGGAGCCGAGCGGGGTCTCGCGCGAGAAGTAGGTGACGCCGCCGACGCAGGCGGTGCGGTAGCCGTGCTGGCCGAGCCCTGCGAGCAGGTTCGGTGCGTCGAAGACGAATGTCTCCGGCGGGACCGTCTTGAAGGCGGGCGGCCGGCACTCCCACAGCCTGGTGGGCTGCTCGGGCTGCGGCAGCTTGGGCAGGAACCCGGAGAAGAAGGCCACGTGGGCGGGGAGGGTGAAGGTGCCGGGTGTCTGGCGCCGCTCCCAGCCCCCATCGGGCAGCAGCCCGGCGAGACGTGGGGTCATGCCGTCGTCCAGGGCGGTGCGGGCGGTGTCGTACCGCAGCGAGTCCAGGGTGATGAACAGGATCGGGTCCCGGTTGCTGATGATGTCGGCGGCGTCGATCACTGCTCTACTCCTTCCCCGGTGGCCGGGTGGGGGTAGTGCTCGATGCGGCCCTTGGCCGTCTCGTTGACGGGGATCGGGACGCGGTCGTCGGCGATCAGCTGCCGGATCGTCGCGAGGCCGGTGTCCTCGTCGAGGGGTTTGCCGTCGGGCCCGTACAAGACGATGGAGACGGCCTCGGCATCCTCCGGACCGGTGGTGGTGGAGATGCGGGCGCCGGGTACATCGCCCAGCTCAGCCATCGTCCGTAGGAGGGTGTCTTCGTCGGCGACGCGGAGGGTGAGCACGGTGCAGGCGTGATGCTGGGCGTTGATTGCGCCTCGGCACAGCCGCTGGAAGAACACGACGCTGCTGGCGCGGCCGTCGTGCGCGACGGCGATCCGGTGGGCGTTGAGGGTGGTGACGAGGCAGGCGCCGAGCCACCAGCCGACCGCCTCGTGGATCTCGCCGGGGAACCGGCCGTGGGCGCCACCGTCACGGATCACCGAGTCGGTGTCGATGGGGTTAAGCACGCTCGCCCTCCATGTACTTGAGGATCTCGTCGGCGAGTTGGTCCGGGGAGCGATCGTCGGTGTCCAGGACCACGGCGGTGGGGTCGCCGGCGGCGACTGACTCGAAGTTCACGAGCAACTGCTTGAGCCGGCCGGGCACCTCGAACAGGTCCCGGTCGTCCTGCTTGAGGTCCCGCTTGCTGCGCATCCGCTCTCGCAAGACGTCCTCGGAGCAGCGGAGATAGAACGTGCGATCCGGGCGGGCGAGGTAGTCGCGGAACGGGGCCAACAGGCGGGTCACGTCCTCGGTGGTGACGCCGTGGACGGCTGCGTGGCAGGCGATGACGGATGCGGTGTACCGGTCGGCGATGACCGCTCCGGCCGTCAGTGCCTGCCGAGCCCGGTCCGAGGCATGGAGGAGGCCGGAGAGGTAGAACGCGAACTGTGGCAGGGCCCGTAACTGCAGCCTCGCCTCCTGTGCCCATCCCTCGTGCGGCACGGTCAGCGTGTGCAGAGCAGTCGCTTCCAGCCGCTTGGCCAGGACGCGGGCGAGAGTGGACTTCCCGACGCCGGAGACCCCTTCCAGCACGCCGAAGAAGCCACGGGGGAAGTCGTCGTACGGGATGGGCGCGTACACGGGCGGAAGGTTCACAGGGTCCCCTCGGTGAATGCGGTGACGTGGCGGGCGACGGCTTCGGCAAGCCGGTCCGGGGCGCCGAGCAGGTCTTTGATGTCCAGGCGCAGGTCGCCGCGCAGCAGGCAGGGCTGGACGCCGGCGGCGTGGTCGGCGCGTAGGGCCCAGAAGCCTTCGACGCAGTTCGAGCGGACGGGGCAGGTGCCGCACTGGCCGACGTGGTGGCGGCCGAGACCGCGTTCGATGACGTCGATCTCCACCCCATCGATGAGGAAGACCCGTCGGCCCTGGCCGACCCCGGCGACCTCGATGTGCTCGTCGGCGCTGAGGGTGCGAAGGTGTCGGACGATCTGCTCGGCCGGGACGGCGTTGTCGGTGTCGTCCTCGTTGAAGTCGGTGGGCACCAGCTCGATGAACTGCACCGGCAGGCCGCGCGCGAGGGCGTGGTCGAGGATGGCCCGGACCTCGTGCTGGTTCTGGCGCAGCAACAGACAGTTCAGCTTGACCCGTGCGAAAGCCTCGCGGGCGGCCTCGATCCCGTCGAGGATCGGTGTAATGCCCGTGCGCGCCCCGGCGATGTCGAGCAGCGAGGCGTCGGAGAAGTAGTGGAGTGAAACCTTGACCTTGTCGAGCCGGGTCTGGGCCAGCCACCTTTGATTCCGGCGGATGCGGGTGCCGTTGGTGATCAGCGTGTACGAGCCGTCCGCGCCGATGTCAGGGAGGTTCGCCAGCACCTCGCGGGCCAACGGCGACACCAGCGGCTCCCCGCCACTGAAGTAACCGCGCCGCAGCCCCGCCTTGATCATCGCCTGGATGAAGGTCAGGAAGTCCTCGGCGGTGACGACGCGGCGGCGCGGCTGCTTGGTGCGGTCGCGCAGGGTCAGGGGCGGCGGGACGTCGTCCTCGTTGTGGCAGAAGAAACAGCCGAGGTTGCACCGGGGCGTAAGGGAGATCCGGAACTGGCCGC
Organism: Streptomyces sp. CBMA152; assembly: GCF_014596475.1. Classification (GTDB taxonomy): domain Bacteria; phylum Actinomycetota; class Actinomycetes; order Streptomycetales; family Streptomycetaceae; genus Streptomyces. The sequence continues at coordinate 418,139 of NZ_MECJ01000029.1, forward strand.
GCAGGGCGGCGAAGTTCCGTAAGGCGGTCCAGTCGACCGCCTCGGGGGCGGCCAGGGCTGCGGTAGTGCTCATGACGTCCTCCGGACGAGTGGGCGGAGTGATGGCACGTGCAAGGGGCGGTGGATGTGCGCGCGCTCGATGGGGTGCCGGCCGCAGCCGCCCGACTAGGGGAAGGCGTCGGCCGCGACCGGCGTGGGCGCCCTGCTAGGGGTGGGCACCCGGTTTCTCCCGCGCCCTGTCCTTCTTCGGGGAGCGTCACGCGGGAGCGCTGGGGGTCAGCCGCCTTCGGCGGCGATGGCGATCGTGAGGGCGGTGATCAGTACGACGAGGACCAGGACGTACGCGATGACCACCGGGTGCGGGCTCACCGGTTGGGCCGGACCGTGCGCGGCCGGGTCCGGTCCTGGAGGAACTGGGTGAAGGAGCGGACCGCGCGAGCCAGCGCCCGCAGGTACGTCCAGTTCGCGAACGGCCCCTCACCCGGACCGCGGTCGAGCAGTTCCGCCCAGTCCTGCAACGCACCGGCGACTCGTACGCCCCGATCCGACTCGGGCAACCGCATCACCGCACTGGCCAGTTGCTCACCGTGGTCGAGCATGACGACGACCTGGCGGGCGTTCTCCTCCGCATCGGGCCGGCACTCGAACCCGACCAGCGCCCGGTCGCAGTCCAGCGCGATCAACTCCAGCTCGCCCGCCGACGGCACGGCACTCGGCACGCTGTCCGCTGTTTTCTGGTGCGTCACTGTGCCCACCGCGCTCCTCCTCGAAGCGGCCCTCGACGGGCCATCCGATCGGTCACAACGACCGTATGAGCGTGGGGAATGCGATAGGACTGACCCCGGGTACGTGTTGTGCGGAGCGCCACGCCGAGACGGGAGGGCGTCATGGGCCACGGGTCGCAGCCAGGCAGGATCGACATCAGCGGGATCGTGTCCGGATACGTGCTGCGCCTTGCCCGCGAGAGCATGCCCCGCACCCAGACCGGCCTGGCCGAGGACCTGCGGGTCGACCTCGCCACGCTCCAGGGCTGGGAGTCGGGCCGTCGCCCCCTGGCCAACGTGAAGGCCGGCACCCTGCTCGACCTGCGCCGCCGATTACCCGCGCTCGGCGCGGACCCCGAACTGGTGCAGCTCCTGGACGCGGCGATGGACGCGGACCGCATCCTCAGCGGCGCGCTCAGCCCTCCGCTCCGGCTGGAACAGCATCCGCTGGCCGAGTGGGTCCACACCCGGGCGACGGCCCACATGTTCGCCTGGGCGGTCAACGGGACCCCACCCCCGATGCTGGCGAACCGGCCGCCACCGCGTCGCCGTGGAGCCGTACCGACGGCGCCGATCATCCCTGCCCAACAGCGACTTGAACTCTTCACCCATCTCAGGGATGTCGCGGAAAGCGCGTCCAGCACGAGCGGGGCCGGGGTTCTGCTGCGCCGCCAGGCGGCGTACCTCACCTCGTACGACGACAGCCCCGACACCTCCTCCTGGACGGCCCACGTGCTCCACAAGGGCCGGGGAGCCCTGTCCGTCCACGGCTGGTCGTCCCTGTGGCCCGAAGCCCGCTCGACCGCGACCGCCCTCGCCCGCCAGGGAGATCCGCAGCCGTTGCGCGACTTCATCGAGCGCGCCCTGGTGGACGACGACGCGGGCGAGGCCGCGAACCTGAACTACTGGGCGTACTGGCTCGGCGCCGCCTCCCGGCCCCAGCCCAGCGACCTGTTCATGCGGGACCGCGAACTCACCGGCTGGGATCCCATAACGCTCCTGCGACTCCTGGTACGCGGGCTCCAAGAAGCCCCGACCTATGTGGAGTTGTACGCCCACTCGATCTGGGCGCTGGTGCACGCGCACCCGTGGCTTCCGCAGGCTGCCCCTTCCGTGGCGGGCGTGCTCGGTGAGAGTGTCGGACAGATCCTCGACACCAGGGCGATCTCCCCCAGGTCCCGGCGTGACCTCTGCGCTGTGAAGTACCAGCTAGGCAACCGCACATGAACGATGGAGGGCCACACATGGCAGACGACCAGAGCCGCGGCACCGCGGGGTTCCTGTTCGAGATGGGGATGCTCAAGAGGGCCAAGCGGTCCGGCTGGTGGATCGTCGGCGTCAAGGACCCCGAAACCATCGCGGAGCACAGCTTCCGCACGGCGATCATCGGGAGCGTCCTGGCCATGATGGAGGGCGCCGACCCCGCGAAGGTCGCCCTGATGTGCGTCTTCCACGACACCCAGGAAACCCGCGTCAGCGACATCCCCCGCATCGGCCGCCGCTACCTCCAGGCCGCCACCAACGAAGCGGTCACCGCCGACCAGGTCTCCGCCGCCCACCCGGCCGTCACCGCCGGCGTGCAGCGCATCGTCGAGGAGTACGAGAACGGCGACAGCCCCGAGGTGACCGTGGCGCACGACGCCGACAAGCTGGAATGCCTCATCCAGGCCGTCGAATACCGCGAACAGGGCCACCAGAACGTCCAGAACTGGATCGACACCAGCCTGGCCAGCCTCAAGACCGCCTCCGCCAAGGAACTTGCCGAGGCGGCCCTGAACATGCCCTCACTGGAGTGGCAGCAGACCTACCTCCGGTAGGGCTGTGGCCCGAATGTGATCAACGCCGTCGCGCCGACGGCGGCTGCGGAGCGGCTGCCGCAGGTTGGCCAGAAACGGCCCGGCGTTGCGCGACGCTGCGGGCCCTGGCTACCTCGGCTCGTGGGCCGGGGGCGTGGCGCTCGCTGAGGCGGCGGATGCGCCAGGCCAGGGTGCGTGCGGGGCTGTGGGCATCGTCCAGGGCACGCTGGTCGGCGGCTTGCTGAAGGAGCTGTTTCGGGTCGTGGCCTGTCTTCTCGGCGTTGGCCAGTACGGCTGCGAGTGCGTCGAAGGCCGGGTCCGCCAGCACCTGTTCCGCATGGTCGGGCACGGCCTGCCGGATCAGGAGGATGTGCCGCTCCACTACCTGCTGGGGTGGCCGGCGCTGGGCGAGTGCGACTAGTGGCGCGGCAGCTGCCTGCTCGTAGGCGGCTTGGAGGTGGAGCAGGGCCTGGTGGGCTGAGGCCACCTGCTGGTTGTGGTGGCGGAGCTGGTGCCAGCGGGCGGCGGCGATGACGACGAGGATCGCGGCGTCGAGGAACATCGCCAGCAGGGCGCCGTCCCTGGGGGCGGGCTCGCGGATCATGGCCCGCACGGCGCCACGCAGGGCGCGGGCGTGCTGGTGCTCGGCCTGGACGCGGGAGCGGGTGGCCCGCTCGAACGCCTCTGCCGCCTGACGGAGTTGGGCCCGAACACCTTGGGGTGCGAGGAGGGGCAGGACGTCGAGGGCTTCACCGAAGGCGGCCAGGTGGGCCTGGGCAGCCCCGTCGTCTGCCTGACCGAGGCGGTGGGGGATGCGTTCGGTGGCGGCAGTGGCCTGGTGCCAGGGATTGGTCCTGCGTGAGCCTTGCGGCTGGTGGTCAGTGGCTTCGAGGCGCTGTCGGATCTTGGGGAGGGACAGGTCGGGGGCGAGTGCGGAGCCGGAGTACCAGATCGGTTCCTGCTGGCTGTTGGTGTCGCCTTGGAGGGCGACGGTGTAGCCGCGTACGTCGCCGGACGGGAAGTGCTTGATGTCGACGAGGATGCCGTCGGTGTGCTGCAGCAGGTAGACGAACTCCTCGGTGCTGGTGGCGGCGGCCACGGCGGTACGCACCGTGGCGCGCAGGCGTTCGCGGGCGGTGCGTGCCTGGCCGGCGCGTGTGGGTCGTTTGGCGGCGGTGCGGTCTCCGCGCACGACTTGGTGCAGGCCGTACTCCTTCTCGATGGCGGCGAGTTCGCGGTCGGCGGTGAGGTAGTCGTTCCAGTGGCGGGCGGTGCGCAGGTCGGCGCGGACTGTGGTGGCGGCGATGTGGATGTGGTCCGGGGCGTGGCGCACCGCGACCCAGCGGCAGCCGTCCGGATCACCGTCGGGGGCGATGCCGGCGGCGGCAACGACGCGGCGGGCGATGTCGGCCCACTCGGCGTCGCTGAGGTGGCGGTCGGTTTCGGCGGCGCGGATCGAGCAGTGCCACACGTGCTGCTCGGGGGCGTGGCCGAGCCGCTCGGCCTGCTTGACGTGCAGGTCGAGGTCGGCGACGAGGAGCTTCTTGGTGGCCTCGAAGTCGGCGGCGCGGCCGGGGTCGAGGGCGAAGCCGTCCCAGGAGGCGACCAGGTGGGGGTCGGTGTGGTCCTTGGCCTTCTTGGTGTCGTAAAGGTAGCGGATCAGGCCGGCGGTGCTCTTGCCGCCGCTGATCTTCGCGATCATCGGGCCGCCTTGTGGCTGACCGCCTGGTTGGCGGCTGCCGCGATGTGGCTGACAGCGGTGCCGACGGCGTTCAGGGTCCGGTCGGTCTGGGCGAGCAGGGCGATGTCCCCATGCTGTGGATGGCCGCCGGAGTTGAGCTTCTTGGCGATCTGGTTGGCGTTGTGGCCGATGGCGGCCACCTGCTGGCGCAGGGCGTTGAGTTCGTCGATGTAGTCGTCGAGTGCGGTGCGCTGGCCGGGCACGGTGAGGTCGCCGTGGACGTGGGCCAGGACGACGACGGCGACGTAATGAGCGCCGCTGACGTTCAGCGACTGCGCCTTGGCACGGATGGCTGCCGTCTCCTCGACGCTGTAGCGGGCATCGACACGCTTCTTGCGCTGGCCGTTGGGGTCAGGCTTGCGGCGGCGGGCGACGCGGTGCAGGGCGGCTGCTTCGGCGGCACGCGGCAGCGGCCCAGCAGCAGCGATGTCGGCGTCGACGGTCTGTTCCTCGGCGGGCACCCCCTGGTGCCCGCCTGCCTCCGCCACCCCCGGGGCGGAGGCTTCCCCGTGGGATCGGCCTGTGGACGGTCCAGCGGGATACCTTGCTGACGCGGTGATGGTTGCTGTGGTCGTGGTCATCTCCTGTTGCGTGGTGGGCAGTTCGTGCTGTGGTGCGGGCATGGGGACCTATTCGGTGGGGTGTGGATCGGGGAGTGCGGTGATGTCGGGTCGACTCGTCACCGAAGGGAGACTCGTCCCCGCGCTGACGTGCGCGGGGACGAGAGATGCGGGACGTGGTTGGCAGGGGCCGGTGGTCAGGAGGCGATCGCCGCTGGCGCGGTCTCGCTCGGTTCGGCTGCTGCGGCTTCGTCGAGTTCGGCCTGGAGCGCGTCCTTGACGCGTTCCGCCTCGTCCTTGCCGATCGTGCGGCCGGTGCTGCGGACTGTGTCCTCGATATGGCGGCGGGAGGCTTTGCCTCCTCGCCCACGAGGCGCACTGCGGGCGAGGGCTAGCAGCTCGGGATCGATGGTGTCCGACTCCTCTTCGTCAGACGCAGGGGAAGCGGCGGAGGAATCCGCCACATTGGAAGCGTCTTCCGCCACGTCCGCCGGGGCGCCCGCCACCTTGGGGTGCGTGGGCAGCTCGACGTCCGAGGTGGCGCCGCTGACTACCGGGTCGGTGTCTTCCCGGTCGGCAGCCAGCGCGAGGTCACGCTGGATGATCTGGTAGAAGTGCACCGCACCGGCCAGCGCGAGCGGCGGGAGCGCGGAGAGCACGGCCACGGTCCAGTCGCCGAGCCGCAGACCGCTGCTGTGGGCCTGCTGGTTGAGGCGTACGGCGTGGAGCGCGTTGGCCCAGATGCTGAGCGCGGTGGCCAGGATGACGAGGATCCACACGTACAGGCGGGCGGCCGTCGACGCGGTGCGCACCAGGAGCAGGGTGGCGATGCCGATGGCGATGAACCCGTCGATGACGAGGGGGAAGCCGATGGTGAAGAGCGGGCGGATGTGGGCGGCGACGGCCATCTGCCGCAGGGCGTCGTAGGACAGGACGAAGCCGATGGTGCCGAGCAGGGCGATGCCGAAACGGATGGCGCCGGTCTTGGGCACGGCGGATTCGGGTGTGGTGGGTTCGTGCGGGGGCAGGGGAGACCTCCGGTGGGTGGGGGCACCTGCGAGCAGGCCGGCAGCGGGGCAGGGCGCTGTGGCTGCGAGGTGCTGGGACTCGTACCACTCGTCGCGTGCCTGGTCAGCACAGGTACGAGTGGCGTGGTGATGTCGAGACGACTCGTTGCAGGCTGTTCACTCGTCCCCGCGCTGACCTGCGCGGGGACGAGTGATGCGAGTGGAGTCGAGTCAGGCTGCGGGGCCGGGCTGCGGCTTGTCTGCCGCCTTCGGCTCGGGGCAGTAGCGGGCCCAGGTGTCGAGGAATTGGTTGCGCGCGAAGCCCTTGGCTTGTGTGCCGTCGGGGAAGCGGCGGTTGGCCGAGCCGATGCCGTAGGGCTTCAGGAGCAGCTGCAGTCCGCGCGGGGTCAGCCCGGTGGCGCCGTATTCCGCCCACGGTGCTTCCCTGTCCGCGTTCAGGGACTCCAGCAAGTGCTTCGTGCTGAGCACGGCCGGGTCGCCCACAGCGGCGAAGGCGCGGCGGATGCCGACGAGGAGGCGGGTGCGCAGGCCGCCCTCCTCGTCCTGGCCGGCCTCGTAGTCGGTCATGGTGCGGCAGGCGGTGCGGGCGAGCGCGGGCCAGTCGCCTCCGGCGAGGTCGGCGATGATGGCGAGTGGTTCCCAGGTGTCGGCCGCGCGGTCCTCGACCGGCATGGGTGGCTCCATTTCCATGGCCAGCTTGTAGAGCGGCTGGAGCCAGGCGTGGAGGCGGTCGCGGATCGCGTTCAGGGCGGGGGTGTCCCGGCCGGTGCGGAAGGATGCCACCTTTTCGCCTGCCGCGCGGCGGCGCATGCGGATGACCACCGCCCGGTCCTGGATCGTGTCGGGGAGGTCGCCGATCCCGGCGAGCGCGGCCATGGCGAAGGTGGGGAACTCCTGCACCTGGTGCTCGGGCCCGGAGACCCGCAGCGTCGGCCGACCGCGCTGGTGCCCGGCGTTGATCAGCCCGCGCACTTCCTCGTTCTTCTCCGCGGCCCTGGGGCTGCTGAAGAGTGTGTCGGCCTCGTCGACCAGGAGGGTGGGCGGGTCGTCCCCGTCGATCGACCGGAAGATCGCCGCCGCGCTGGCGTTGACCGTGATCAGACGGTTGTGCACCGTCTCGGTCACCACATCCAGCAGCCTCGATTTACCGCACCGCTTCTCCGGCGCGACGATCGCCAGGCGAGGTGCGTGCTGCCACGCGCGCTGCAGATGCGTCGCCGCGATCCACAAGGCCACCGCCGTGACGGCCTCCTCGCTCGGCATCGCCACGTACCGCTTGATCTGCGCCCGCAGGTCGTCCAGGATCTGCGCCCCCTCGGGCAGCTGGGTTGACGAGGCGTCGTCGTCGCGGCCCTCTTCTGCCGAAGGCGCAGCGGCATCGGACAGCTGGCCGGGGACAGCGACGGGGGGCCACGACGTGCCGGAGCCGCCGGGAAGGGATGGCGTATTCGGCTGGGCATCGGTCATACTGGGCATCAGCTCCTCTGCTTGCGGGCCATATGGGACGGCAATCCCGGTCTCCGCAGGTTGATCGCTAGGGATGGCGGTTGAGAGGTTTGCGCTTGAGCCCCCGGCATTGCCGGGGGCTTCTTTCATGTGACGTGTGGGCGTGCGGACTCCTGAGGTAAGTGGGGTGGGGGTGCCACCACTATGCCACATGAATTGCATATCGCAGAAGTGTTTTGCATCTCGCAGTGGCGATGCTACTGTTTAGGCTGCGCTGCAAACCGCAGTGCATCGCTACGAACGGAAGGAGGTGTCGGTGGCGGAGGAAGAACCGTCCGAGGGCGTCCTGCTCAGCGGTGAGGCGAACGTCGCGACCCGCATCAGGGTGGAGCGTGAGGCGCGCGGCTGGAGCACCAACGCCCTGTCCGACCGGCTCAACGAGGCCGGCTTCGAGATGAACCCGTCTGCGGTCTGGCGGATCGAAAACGGGAAGCGCCGCATCAACCTCGACGACGCCATCGGCTTCGCCGAGGTCTTCGGCATTGACCTGCGCAACCTCGTCGGGCCACCCCAGCTGGCGGCCAAGGCCCGTGCGATGGAGCTCATCGACGAGGTTGTGGACGCGTTCCGTGCGACCCAGAGAGCCAACATGGCCTTCACGGAGGCGCGCGATGCGCTCGACGCCTACCTCGCCGAGCACCCCGATATCCGCGAGGAAGCCGACCTCATGGTCCAGAGCGCCATCGCGGAGGAGGCCAGCAAGACCATGCTGAAGATGCATGGCCCTCCGTCCGGTGACCGCGACGGCCACCGCACCGACGAGGCATAGCTTCCGGTACCCCATCCCGACCTGGACCCGCAAACCCCCAGGCCGGGCATCTCACCCACATCCCTAGCGATCGACCGGCGGGTCGGCGTTGCCGCGCCCTATACCCGCCAGAAGAGGACCTACCCCTTGCGCCAACCCGCGATAACCCCTGCCTTCGCACCGACTCCGCACGCCGAGTCCGCTCTGCCCCGTCTGTACGTCCCCGAGGAAGTCGCCGCCGTCCTCGGCTGCTCCGCCTGGTGGGTCAAGGACCGCGCCCGCCGGCGGCTCATCCCCTTCACCCGCGTCGGCCGCGCCTACCGCTTCTCGGACGTGCACCTTGCTGAGATCATCCGCATGCACGAAGAGCGCCCAGCCGTGAATGCGCAGCGCACCGGCGGCGCTCCTGCGCCGACGCGTAGGGCTCCCGCTCGGCACCGGCCCGATGTGGCTGTACCCACCGTCCGGCTTCAAGCCCGGCCACCGCACCGGATGGCCAAGTCCCAGTACGGAGCCGCTGCTTAACGCACCCCACACGACAGAAGGGAGGGAAATCTGTGGGGTACGCAGAAAAGCGCAGCGGCTACTGGCGTGGTCGTTACAAGATCGAGGACGGCAAGTACGGCACCGTCTCCGGCTCCACGGGCGTCGTGGTCAAGTTCGCCACCAAGCGTGAGGCCAAGCAGGCCGCAGACGCCGAAGAGGTCACCGTTCGCCGTGGCCAGTGGCGCGATCCGGGCCTCGGCCAGGAAACCTTCGGCGAGTACGCGAGCCGCTGGTACGCCTCCCAGGACCTGGCCGCCTCGACCATGCAGAACTACAAGCGCCACATCGAGGAGCACCTGCTCCCCGACTTCGAGGACAAGGCGCTCGCCGGCATCCTGCGCACGGACGTCGAGCTGTGGGAGAAGAAGGAGCGCGCGGCCTACGCGGCCTCCAGCGTCAAGACCTGGCGCTCCACACTCCACCTGATCTTCGAGGACGCGATCGACGAGGGCCTGCTCACGTCCAACCCGGCAGCCCGCCGTCGCGGACGCGGCAAGCGCGCCGGCCGCTCGCGCGACCGAGGCCCGGAGAAGGTCGTCACCGATGCTCTCGGCATCCTGCTCACCGCCGAGCGGGCGGCCCTGCTCTCTGGCCGGGACGACGAGTTCGTCGCCACGGTCCTCAAGGGCTACACCGGCAAGCGCTGGGGCGAAATCGTCGGCTTGGAAACGGAGTTCGTCCGACGCGACTCCTTCCGCGTCGAGTGGCAGCTGTACGAACTCGACACTGGCGAACTGGTCCGCTGCCCGCCCAAGGACGACAGCTACCGTGACATCGACTCGACGGAGTGGCTGTCGGCCCTGGTCTTCAACCACATCGCCCGTACGAAGCCGACGCCCTGCCCCTGCCACGGCAGGACGTACGTCTTCCGAGGTCAAGGCGCGGCCCGCACAGGAGGCCACCAGGGCGCGAAGCTCGTCGACGTCGCCCGCCGTGCTGAAGTCTCCACGGGCACGGTCTCGAACGTCCTCAATCACCCCGACCGCGTACGCGAAGACACGCGCGTACGCGTCGAACTCGCCATCGCAGAGCTCGGGTTCGTACGCGGCGGAACCGCGTCAGAGCACGCGGCCCACTGGCGCCGAAACGGCTTCGCCACCTGGCTGTTCACCCCGGCGGTCTCCGGCTGGTACCCGAAGAAGGCACCCCAGGAGGCCCGCCCGGTCCCGATCCTCGGCGAGCCCTGGCCCGGCATCCCGGCACGAGGCCGAGGGGCAGCCGCTCGGGCTGACGCCTGCTGGCTCCCGATCGCCAAGGGCCTCACACCCCACGGGCTCCGGCACACCCACCGCACGATGATGGAGGACCTCGGCACCGAGAAGGTCCTCATGGACGAACGCATGGGCCACATCGACGGCTCGGTCTCCGCGCGCTACGCCCACGTCACGCCCGGCATGCGCCGGCGCCTCATGCTCGGCTTGACCGAGCAGTGGGAGGCGGCACTCGGCGCCCGCCTGGCCATGAGTCGCCGGTCCCCGGTCGCTGTGCTCGATGCGTTGTTGCAGCAGAGGCTAATGGCGGCGGTCTAGCAAACCCGCAGGGCTGCCCGGCGGATTATCCAGGTCGGGCAGCCCCTGGCGCAGCTCTGGGAGCTCCCGGAAGCTGCCATGACGATGTCAGGAGGTGCCCGTATCGTCATGACATGAGTGAGTCTTCCGGGAAGTCGAAGTTGAAGCGCCGACACCACACTGTGCCGCGCTTGCTTCTGCGGCGATTCGCTGACGGTCAGCGAATCATGCGCGTCCCCCTCGAGGGAGGCGAGCGCCGCCTGGTTGGGATCGCCGACGTCACCGTCCACCGAGACTTCTACTCGATGCTGGATGAGAACGGGCAGCTCGACGACACCGTGGAGGACCTGCTCGCCGAACTGGAGGGGAAGGCAGCCAAGGTCATACGCGAGGTCATCGATGGGTCGTGGCCACTGCCAATCGGAGAGCGCGCGGTGCTCGCCGAGTGGATGGCGGCGCAGAACGCGAGGATCCCCGCCGCTCGTAAGGCGCACAACGAGATGGCCGACCACCTCGGCAAGGTTGTGATTGCCATGGGTGGCAAGCCTGAGATCCGCAGGCGTCTCGAAGAGACCTCCACGGAGCCTGTCTCGGACGAGCAGGTCGATGCGCTGTGGGACGAGCTGACGGACTTCGACTCCTACTACGCCGAGATGTCGGTCAACGACCACATGGCGTCGATGGGCCAGTCCATGGTGACGGCGTACGAGGTGTTCATGGCACGCTCATGGGGCCTGATCAGGTTCGAGCGTCGCACGCTACTCATCCCAGATCACCCGGTGACGCTGGTGCGTGCGGACGACATGCCGAGCTTTCTCGGCGTCGGCATCGGCAATGCAGCCGCTATTCTCATGCCGATCGATCGGCGGGCAGCCATCATCATGGCATCGCCGGGACATGATGACTTCTTCGTGCGAACCCACACCAAGCTGGCCAAGGAGCTGAACCAGCGCCTCGCGGATAATGCGCGCAGGGAACTGTTCCACCACCCTGATGACAACCCTCTGGACGGAGTTGACCTACCTCCGATGAGGGACCGCGAGATGATGATCAGCCAGTCGCCAGAGGGCTTCCTAATGCCTCATGACGGTGGCGTCACCTGAACTGTCAGACCTCGGGAGACGGCCGGATTGGTGGGTTGGGTTGAGATGGGCTCGCGGGGTTCGGGGAGCGGGATGACTCCCGAGGGGCTGGGCCAGACAGGCGCCAGGTTGTTGCGTGCACGGACAACCTGCTGGGTGACTCATTCGCGGCCGGGGACGGCCGGGGACTTGCTTGTTCGCGCGCACGGCAACGGCCTGTGGTCGGAAGGTTGACCAGCCTTGTTTCTTGATTTCCTCCCTCATATGAGGGAGGATTTCCGGAAGTCGGGCTGGTGAGTCGAGAGGCTGGGCATGTCTGTCGTGCACGTGGAAAACCCTCGGGTTCGTGATCGGCTCGCTGAGCTGGGGCTGTCCGCCGAGGAGATCGAGAACGCTCTGCGCCGAGCTGAAGCGGAGCGCAGCTTCTGCACACCACTGGACCCGGTCTCGCTGCCCGGCAACATCTTCTGGGGCCGCACGGTCCGCTTCCTGCGGGAGACCTACGTCCCGAAGGGATGGGCCAGCGCGAGCCCTAGCAATGTTCCGCTCCTCGTTGCGCCGTCCGGTGACTTCGCGATCACAGCCTCCAGCGGCAGCGCGGAGACCGGGTACGCAGCTCTGACGCCCTCCACGCGTTACGCAAAGGGAAACGCGGTGATGAAGAGGGTGGAGACCAACCGGCAACTGCTGCTCTTCGGCGAGCGCGATCCGGAGGCCGAGCGACAGGACGTCGGTGACGGGATCCCCACCTGGTTCTTGCTCTATCACCACGTAAGGACCGACCAGGGGACGCGGCTTCACGCCGAGCTCTCGTTTCCGAACGAGCCGGGCAGTCGTGGCAAGATCAGCAGCTGGTACGAGCGGATCATCCTTCCCTGGATCGACTTCGAAGGCTTCACTCCGTTCGTCGACGATGTCGACGACGGCCAGGGTGGTATCGACATCCCGATCGAACGCCTGTCCTGACCATCCAGCACGACCACAAAACTTGGTTTCTCCCATGACCACCGCATCTCGGTTGATCCTGGCGCGCAAGCGTCGGGGGCTGACCGTTACCCGCCTTGCCCAAATGGCCGGTCTGACCCCACGCAGGCTGTCCGATTTCGAGAACGGACGGGCAACCCCCAGTCCGCAGTCCTTGGCATCCATCGCAGCGTCCTTGGAGTTCCCGCACTCCTTCTTCAGCGCCGAGGAGGTCGCCGAGCTGACGGTGGACTCGGTGAGCTTCCGCGCCTTGAGCAAGATGACTGCCTCTCAGCGGGACATCGCCCTCAGTTCGGGGCGGCTGGCGCGGGTGCTGCAAGACTGGATCGGTGGACACTTTCGTCTGCCCGCCGCCGATATCCCCTCGCTCACGTCCTTCAGCCGCCTCGGACCCGGCGAGGAGCAGATTCCTCATCCAGGCGAAGCGGCGGGCGCAAACGTTGCTGCAGAGGAAGCCGCCATGCTGGTGCGGGCCCGCTGGGGCCTCGGTAACGCGCCGATCCTCAACTCCGTGCACCTCCTGGAGGCGCACGGAGTGCGCGTCTTCTCGCTTTCCCGCGACTGTCCCGAGGTTGATGCATTCTCCTTCTGGGACCGTGGGATTCCGTTCGTGCTGCTAAGCACTGAGAAGACCGCCGAACGGGGGCGTTTCGACGCGGCCCACGAATTGGGGCACCTCGTCCTCCACGGCGAAGAGCAAATGCCACACGGTCCGCAGGCTGAGGCCGAGGCTCACCGGTTCGCAGCCGCGCTTCTCATGCCGCGAGCAGATGTGCTCGCGCATGCCCCGCACGGTGCGAGCACCACCTGGATCCTCCAGGCCAAGCACCGCTGGAAGGTCGCCGCCATGGCCCTCGCCCACCGGCTGCACGAACTGGGTCTGACCACTGAGTGGCAGTACCGAACTCACTGCGTGGAACTCAGCCGCCTCGGCTATCGCAAGTCAGAGCCCCGCAGCGGCGTAGTCCGTGAAACATCGCAGGTCTTGGGCAAGGTGTTCACGGCCCTGCGGAGCGAAGGAACGCGACTTACGGATATTGCCCGTGAGCTGCACCTCCAGCCTGCCGACCTTAATGACCTCGTTTTCGGGCTGGTTGTCACTTCGCAGGAGGGCGAGGGCCGAGGTCACGCTGGCAAGGCCAACCGATCGCATCTGTCCGTCGTGCGATGAACTGCTGAGGGCGGGACGCAGTGCGGCGACAGCGCCACGCCGAGCGAAGCCCCCACTAAGAGCGCTGGGTTTCGCCAGGCCCCCAGGTGTCTCCCTTGCGGATGTTGCAGATCCAATGGGCTGCCTGCAGATTCTCGGCCGTGTGCGCCCCACCCTCAGCAACAGGCTTGACGTGGTCAAGGGTGGAGGACCACAGGTCGGGCCACTCGACGACAGGGTTCATCGGGCGCTGACACAACTGACAGACCCATTGGTCGCGTTCGTAGATGTCGAACGGGTCCACTTGATCAGCACCTGCGTTGAGAGTGCCGTAGCCGCGCATGCGGGCCTGGTAGCTGTTGCGGGCTCGAGTGGAGCGCCGCTGCTTTTCGGAGCGGGCGGTGTATGCCGGGGTCCAGAGAGTGGGCGTCGGCTCGGCGACGCAGACCCAGGCTTCCCAGCCGTAGGTCTTCCCGTCCTCGTCCACGTCGCGGAAGATTTCGTTCTGCCAGTGCCACCGTTGCCCGTCGTCCCCCTCGAACGACGTCTGCTGGACCATGGGGTGCGCCTGGCCGGGCACCTTGGTCCACCAGAGGACCCGGTCCGTGTACGCGAGGAGTGCGCCGGTCTGCTGGTGGATCGCGATCATGGGTTCGGCGTCGGGTTCGGAGTTGGCGCGCACCAGGGCGACGAGATCGACGGCACCCAGGGAGGTGGCGGTGGCGTACGTCGTGATGGAGCTGTGCCGCTCGATGACATCGCCCTCGATGGGGCTCAACCCGTAGAACTCATAGGGGAAGTCGTCGCCGGCCGTCCTGGTGCCGAAGACCTGCGGTTTCCGTGCCGCCCCGAACCGAGCGCGCTGGTTGGCATCGGCGGAGGACCGGTCACCCCGATCCGGGATGGCGGCCAAGTCGATTTCACCCTTCTCGATCCGCGCCTTCGTGCGCCGTTTGAGAGTGGTATTGCACCGACCTGAGCAGACGTGCCGATCACGGTGCTCCCAGTGCGCGCTCTTTGGCACGGCCTCGCCGCAGATCCGGCAAGGTTCGCCGCCCGTGGCGCGTTCCGCAGCCGCAAGGATCGGGTTCCAGTAAGGATCGCCAGGAACCTTGCGGGTCCTGGCGAGGTCGGGCACCGGAGGTGTCCCCGGCGTGAGCGTCTGCTTCGGGCGCCGCACCTTCGGCGCGTCCTTCGGGCGTTCGACCCGCTGCCTTTTGGCAGCCGAGGCGCGACAAGGATCGGAGCAGTACTTCTGGCTGCGCGGGCGCCAATTCTCCATCACCGTGCCGCAGACCGCGCACGGGCGTCCCGCTTGCTCAGAGGCGCTGTTGTCGGCGTCGTTGGTGCTGCCGAAGTCGTAGTCCACAGGCTGTCCCCGGGGCGAGTAGGCGACTGGAGTTCGCGAACGCGCAGGTACGAGCGGACGCGTAGGAGGCGTGCCTCCCTTGCCGGGCGATCCCCGCTGGGAGACCCCGACCAAGATCTTCTCCCAGATTTCTCCCAAACGATCTCCGGGAACGAGTCAGGGGCCCGACCCGCTAAGCGGATCAGGCCCCTGACCTGGTACTTCACTGTCGGGGTGGCGGGATTTGAACCCACGACCTCTTCGTCCCGAACGAAGCGCGCTGCCAAGCTGCGCTACACCCCGATGTCGCCGTTGTCCTGGCGACGTCGTTTACTTTAGCCCACCGGCGGCCGGAGACGAAATCCGGTTTACGCGGGCCTCCGGGCGGGGCTGCGGCACGGGAACCGCAGCCCACCCCCGCCCCTCTACTCCCCCGCCACCAACGTCAGCAACGTCGCCTCCGGCGGGCACGCGAAGCGGACCGGGGTGTAGCGGTTCGTGCCGCAGCCTGCCGAGACGTGCATGTAGGAGCGGTGGCCGCCCGCCTCGTGCGTCGAGAGGCCCTTCACCCGCGCCGTGTCCAGGTCGCAGTTCGTGACCAGCGCGCCGTAGAACGGGACGCACAGCTGGCCGCCGTGGGTGTGGCCCGCGAGGATCAGGGGGTAGCCGTCGGCCGTGAAGGCGTCCAGGGTGCGCAGGTACGGGGCGTGGACCACCGCGATCGACGCGTCCGCGTCCTTCTCCGGGCCGCCCTCCACCAGGGCGTACCGGTCCCGCTTGATGTGCGGGTCGTCCAGGCCCGTGAACGCGAGCTCGAAGCCGCCGGGCAGCTTCAGCCGGCCCCGCGTGTTGTTCAGGCCGACCCAGCCAGCCGCGTCGAACGCGTCCCGCAGGTCCTCCCACGGGTTGTGGACGACTCCCACGGCGGGCGCGTTGCCGTTCAGGCCGTGCCTGCCCTGGGCCTTCTCCAGCAGGTAGAGCGCCGGGTTGCGCAGCTTGGGGCCGTAGTAGTCGTTCGAGCCGAAGACGTACACGCCCGGGAGCTCCATCAGCGGCCCCAGCGCGTCCAGGAGTTCCGGGACGCCCTCCTGGTCCGACAGGTTGTCGCCCGTGTTGACCACGAAGTCCGGGCGCAGGCCCGCCAGCGACTGCAGCCACGCCCGCTTCTTGCGCTGGCCGCTCACCATGTGGACGTCGGAGATCTGCAGCACCCGCAGCGGACGCGCCCCGCGCGGCAGCATCGGCACCGTCACCCGTCGCAATCGGAAGGACCGGGCCTCGATGCCGGCCGCGTAGGCGACGCCGGCCGCGCCGACTGCCGTGATTGCCAGGGGTACTCCGTATCGCGCGCGCATGCGCCCATCGTTGCAGACGTACGGATGGCCGAAAGCCGCCCGGGGCGTACGGCCACGACCCGCCGACCCGCCCGTACGCCCCGCCCGAAACTCGGACGCGCCCCCGCCCCGCCACCTGACACACTGGGGCGTATGACCACGCTCAAGGCCACTCTCAAGGACGACCTCACCACCGCCATGAAGGCGCGCGACGAGCTGCGCTCGTCCACGCTGCGACTGACCCTCACCGCCATCGCCAAGGAGGAGGTCGCGGGCAAGACCGCACGCGAGCTCTCCGACGAGGAGGTGCTGAAGGTCATCGCCAAGGAGGCGAAGAAGCGGCGTGAGGCGGCCGACGCGTTCGAGCAGGGCGGCCGGGCGGAGTCCGCGGCGAAGGAGCGGGCCGAGGGCGAGATCCTCGACGCGTACCTGCCCAAGCAGCTCTCCGACGACGAGCTGGGCGCGATCGTGGCGGAGGCCGTCGCGGAGGCCAAGGCCGGCGGGGCCGAGGGGCCGCGCGCCATGGGCGCCGTCATGAAGATCGTGAACCCGAAGGTCTCCGGCCGCGCCGACGGCGGCCGCGTCTCGGCGATCGTCAAGCGTCTGCTCGCGGGCTGACGACACGTCGGACCTATGTGAGACGACAAGTCGGACCTACGTGAAGGGGGGGCACCCGGTTTTCCCGGGTGCCCCCCCTTCACGTGATCAGTTCGAGGACCGAACCGACCGCTACGGCCAGTTCCCCCCGAGCGCCCCCGTGTCCCCGCCGATCATCCCCGGCGGGATCGAGATGCCCGGGTTGGGCGGGACCGTGACGCCGCCGCCCGGCTTGTTGTCGCCGGGGCGGTGCTTCTTGCCGCCGCCCTTGCCCTTGGGGCTGCCGTTGTCGCCCGCGGCCGGGGGGTTCGCGGCCTGCGGGTCGGGGATGTTGACCGTGACGAAGCCGGGGGCCGGCTGGCCGCTCAGGGCGCCCGTCACGGCGTCCTTCCAGATCGGTCCGGGGACCTGGCCGCCGTACACCTTCTCCTGGTACTCGCCGCCGATCGTGATGTTCTCCATCTCGACGCTCTGCGTCGGGCTGCCGACCCAGACCGCGCCCGACATGTTCGGCGTGTAGCCGACGAACCAGGCGTTCTTGCGCTGGTCGGTCGTACCGGTCTTGCCCGCGTTGTCGCGGTCGGAGAGACCGGCCTGCTTGCCCGTACCGGAGTCGGTCACACCGCGCAGCAGCGTGTTGATCGAGTCCGCCGTGTTCTGCGACATCGCCTGGCTGCACGAGGACTTCGGCACCGGCAGCGCCGTGCCGTCCGCCTTCTTGATCGACTCGATGGCGACCGGCGTGCAGTACGTGCCCCGGTTGGCGAAGGCCGCGTACGCGCTCGCCATGTTCAGCGGGGAGATACCGGTGGAGCCCAGCGTCAGCGCCGAGGGCACCATCGGGAGCTTCGTGCCGTTGCCCTGGACCACGTGCAGCTTGTCCGTCATCTGCGCGACCGGGCACATGCCGATCTCGCCGAGCATCTGCACGAAGTACGTGTTGACCGACATCTCCATCGCGGTCTTCAGCGGGTACGGCCCGTGCTCGGACTCGTTCTCGTTCTGCAGCTGCTCGTTGTTGGTGTTCACCCACGGCTTGCCGCTGCACGTCTGGACGCTCGCCGGGTAGTCCATCTCGTACGGCGACGGGTACTGCTGCGTCGGCGGCTTGCCGCCCTCGATCGCGGCGGCGGCCAGGAACGGCTTGAAGGTCGAGCCGACCGGGAAGCCGAAGTTCGAGCCGCCCATCTGCTTGTTGACCGAGAAGTTGATCTGGGTCTCGTGGGCCCCGAAGCCGTACGGCCTCGACTGGCCCATCGCCAGGATCTTGCCGGTGCCGGGCTGGACCAGTGTGACGGCGGTGGCGACCTTGTCCGTCTGGTAGACGTGGTCCTTGATCGAGTTCTGGGTGGACTGCTGGGCCTGCGGGTCCATGGTCGTACGGACGGTCAGGCCGCCCTGGTTCCAGAGCTTGGCCCGCTCCTCCTTGGTCTTGCCGAAGACCGGGTCGGAGAGGAAGGTCTCGCGTACGTAGTCACAGAAGAAGCCCGCGCCGCTGACGGCCGTGATGCAGCCGTTCTTCGGCTTGGAGACCTTCAGTTTGATCGGCGTGGCCTTGGCGCGGTCGGCCTCGGCCTGCGAGATGTCCTTCTTGTCGGCCATCCGCTGCAGGACCACGTCGCGGCGCTTCTTCGCCTCGGTGGCGTCGTTGACGGGGTCGTAGCGGCTCGGCGACTGGACGATGCCCGCGAGCATGGCGGACTCGGGCAGGGTCAGGTCCTTGGCGGGCTTGGAGAAGTAGCGCTTGGCCGCGGCCTCGACGCCGTACGCCTGCTGTCCGAAGAACGTGATGTTGAGGTAGTTCTCCAGGATCTTCTTCTTGCCGAGCTCTTCCTCGACCTGGATCGCGTACTTGAGCTCCTTGACCTTGCGGCCGAGCGTCTGCTGGGTGGCCTCGGCGACCTTGTCGGGGTCGTCGCCGGCCTCCTCCACGAAGACGTTCTTCACATACTGCTGGGTGAGGGTCGAAGCGCCCTGGGCCACGCCGCCCGACGTCGCGTTCTTGTTGAGCGCGCGCAGCACGCCCTTGAGGTCGATCGCGCCGTGCTCGTAGAAGCGCGCGTCCTCGATCGCGACGATCGCCTTCTGCATATACGGGGAGATGCCCGTGAGCGGGACCACCGTGCGGTCGCGCGAGTACACCGTCGCGATCGGACCGCCCTGGTTGTCCAGGATCGTGGTGCGCTGACTCAGCGGCGGGGTCTTCAGATTGGCGGGGATCTCGTCGAATCCCTCGACCGTGCCCTTGGCCGCGAGGCCGAGCGCGCCGAACGCCGGCAGCGCGATCCCCGCGAGCACCGCTCCGGAGAGCACACTCACCCCGACGAACTTGGCGGCCTGCTGGGTCCCGGTCAGACCACCGCCCGAGCGCTTCTTTGCCATGGGGGCAGCCTACGTTCTCATTCGCCGGACACGGGTCAATGCTCTGGCCTAAGCTGCTCTCAACTGTCACAGCAGTGCGGTTGCGCATCAACTCGGTGTTTGACTTTCCGCAAGAGGGCGATTGCCCGGAATCGCTGTCCGTTTACGCCTCATGCGTCATCAGGCGTCCGTTGTGGCTCAACTGAAACCTCCCGGTTTGCCGGGTTTCTCACGCATGTCCCCAGCTCACTCCGTTGGGTGATCTGCCGCGTACGCATAGTCCGTTCGGGCCATTCAAGATTGGGCCCGAAGGGGGTGTTGCGCTGTGCCCACCTTCCGTAACGTCCTCAACTGGCAGCGGTGAATATGCCTCTGCCGCCGTGGGGGAGCCTCGATTCGGGAGAGGACGGCGCCGGCATGGGCTGGGTAACCGACTGGAGTGCGCAGGCAGCCTGCCGCACTACCGATCCGGACGAACTGTTCGTACAGGGTGCGGCTCAGAACAGGGCCAAGGCGGTGTGTACCGGATGCCCGGTACGGACCGAGTGCCTCGCGGACGCACTGGACAACCGCGTCGAATTCGGCGTGTGGGGCGGAATGACGGAACGGGAGCGGCGCGCACTGCTGCGCAGGCGACCCACCGTCACTTCCTGGCGCCGTCTGTTGGAGACGGCGCGTACGGAGTACGAGCGCAGCACGGGCATCCTGTCCGTGGGCGTCGACGACGACGAGGCGTACGGCTATCGGCCCCACGCCATGGACGAGACCTACGCCGCCGTGGGGTAGCCCACGACGTCGTACCTCATAGCTGATCCCCGTACGACACCTACGTACGGATCAGATCGCTCCGGCCTTCTCGTTCTGGGTCGCGAGCCGTTCCCCGATGGCCCGGAGCCCGGCGAGATCGTGTACGTCGCCGGGCAGGGCGGCCACTTCGGCCACCGGGACTTCGGGGTGGAGCGCGGTGAAGCGGTCGCGCGTGCGCTGTTCGCGTGCGAGCACCTGCATCCGCTCTGCGTGCAGGCGCAGCAGACCGGCGGTCAGCCGGTCGACCGACACGCCGTCGGGTCCGGTGGTGGAGGAGGGGACTTCGGGAGAGGAACCACCGGTGCCACGATCCTCAGCCTTCCCGTCCCTCTGATCGACAATGCGGCCGTCGACAAGATTTTCCCCATCGAAGCCTTCGAGGCCGTTCTCATGGTCCTCGTCCAGGCTCTCCGCCGCCGCCAGCGCCCGCTGCGCCGACAGCCTCGCCGCGCCGCTGCCGTGCACCCGGTTGAGTACGAGACCGGCGAACGGCATCGAGTCGGCCGCCAGGCGCTCCACGAAGTACGCGGCCTCGCGCAGCGCGTCCCGCTCCGGCGCTGCGACCACCAGGAAGGCCGTCCCCGGCGCCTGGAGCAGCCGGTAGGTGGCGTCCGCGCGGGTGCGGAAGCCGCCGAACATCGTGTCCATCGCCGCCACGAACGTCTGGACGTCCCGCAGCAGCTGGCCGCCGAGGAGCTTGCCGAGCGTGCCCGTCATCATCGACATGCCGACGTTGAGGAACTTCATCCCGGCCCGCCCGCCCATCTTGGCGGGGGCCATGAGCAGCCGGATGAACTTGCCGTCCAGGAACGACCCCAGCCGCTTCGGCGCGTCCAGGAAGTCGAGCGCCGAGCGCGACGGCGGGGTGTCGACGACGATCAGGTCCCACTCGTCGCGCGCCCGCAGCTGGCCCAGCTTCTCCATCGCCATGTACTCCTGCGTGCCCGCGAAACCGGCCGACAGGGACTGGTAGAAGGGGTTGGAGAGGATCGCCCGGGCCCGCTCGGCATCGGCGTGCGCCTCGACGATCTCGTCGAAGGTCCGCTTCATGTCGAGCATCATGGCGTGCAGTTCACCGGCGCCCTCGACGTCCTTGACCCGGCGCGGGGTGTTGTCGAGCGAGTCGATCCCCATCGACTGGGCCAGGCGCCGGGCCGGGTCGATGGTCAGGACGACCACCTTGCGGCCGCGCTCGGCGGCACGCAGCCCAAGCGCCGCCGCGGTCGTCGTCTTGCCGACCCCGCCGGAGCCGCAGCACACCACGATCCGCGTCTTCGGGTCGTCCAGCAGAGGGTCGATGTCCAACGGCGCGGCCGTGTCCATGCTCACTTGCCCACCCCGGAATTCCGCAGCTCGGCGGCCAGGCGGTAGAGCCCGGCCAGATCCATTCCCTCACCGATCAGCGGCAGTTCGTGCACGGGCAGCCCCAACTCGCCCACCACCTCCCGCTGTTCGCGTTCCAGCTCCACCCGCTCCGCGTGCTCGGCGGCCTCCTGGAGCAGCGGCGTGACCAGCTTGGCCGAGCCGGTGACCCCGGCGCGGGTGAGCGCCTTGGCGACCTCCTTGCGCCGGTCGCCGGTGACGCCCCGTACCGCCTCCTCGTCCAGGAGGTGCGGGCGGACCATGTTGACGATGACGGCGCCGGTCGGCAGCTCGGCGGCGCGCAGCTCGGCGATGCCGTCGGCGGTCTCCTGGACCGGCATCTCCTCAAGCAGCGTCACCAAGTGCACCGCTGTCTCGGGCGACTTGAGGACTCTCATGACGGCCTGCGCCTGGTTGTGTATCGGCCCGATCTTGGCGAGCCCGGCGACCTCGTCGTTGACGTTGAGGAAGCGGGTGATCCGCCCGGTGGGCGGTGCGTCCATGACCACATGGTCGTACGCGTACCGCCCTCGCTTGTCCTTACGCCTCACGGCTTCGCACGCCTTGCCCGTCAGCAGGACGTCACGCACGCCCGGCGCGATGGTGGTGGCGAAGTCGATGGCGCCGAGCTTCTTCAGCGCGCGGCCGGCCGAGCCCAGCTTGTAGAACATCTGGAGGTAGTCGAGCAGGGCCCGCTCGGCGTCGATCGCCAGCGCGTACACCTCCCCGCCGCCGGGCGCCACGGCGATCTTTCGCTCCTCGTACGGAAACGCCTCCGTCTCGAAGAGCTGTGCGATGCCCTGTCTGCCCTCGACCTCGACGAGGAGCGTGCGCTTGCCCTCCGTCGCGAGGGCGAGCGCGAGGGCAGCGGCGACCGTGGTCTTGCCGGTACCGCCCTTGCCGCTGACGACCTGGAGCCTGCTCACACAGTCGAGCCTAACCAGTCGCCCGACGGCCTACGCATGAGGCTGCCTCCGGCAGCGGCTACAGTCGGCCACATGACCAAGTGGGAATACGCGACCGTGCCCCTTCTCGTGCACGCGACCAAGCAGATTCTGGACACCTGGGGCGAGGACGGCTGGGAGCTGGTCCAGGTCGTTCCCGGGCCGAACAACCCCGAGCAGCTGGTGGCCTACCTGAAGCGGGAGAAGCAGGCATGAGCGCGGT
Organism: Streptomyces sp. CBMA152; assembly: GCF_014596475.1. Lineage (GTDB taxonomy): Bacteria > Actinomycetota > Actinomycetes > Streptomycetales > Streptomycetaceae > Streptomyces. Next base: position 440,528 of record NZ_MECJ01000029.1, read on the forward strand.
GGAGGCGAAGCTGGCCGAACTCGGCCTGACGCTGCCGGAGGTCGTACCGCCACTGGCCGCGTACCAGCCGGCCGTGCGGTCGGGTGTGTACGTGTTCACGGCCGGGCAGCTGCCCATGGTGGACGGCAAGCTGACGCTGACCGGCAAGGTGGGCGCGGAGGTCACGGCCGAGGAGGCGAAGGATGCGGCGCGTATTTGCGCGCTGAACGCCCTGGCCGCGGTGAAGTCCGTCGCGGGTGACCTCGATCGCATCGCGCGCGTCGTGAAGGTCGTGGGCTTCGTGGCCTCGGCCGCCGACTTCACGGGCCAGCCTGGCGTGATCAACGGTGCGAGCGAGCTCCTTGGCGCGGTCCTGGGCGACAAGGGTGTCCACGCCCGCAGCGCGGTCGGCGTCGCGGTCCTTCCGCTGGACGCCCCGGTCGAGGTCGAGCTCCAGGTCGAGCTGGTCGACTAGTCGCTCCGCGGGGGCGTGGGATTTCTGCTGCGGACCGTGCTGGGCCGGTCGCGCAGTTCCCCGCGCCCCTTGGGTACTTCGTCGCAGCCGGAGAACTTGGCTCAGCCACAGTCCTTTAGGGGCGCGGGGAACTGCGCGAGCAACCAGCCACGGTCCGCAGACGAAGCCCGGGCCGAGTTATTCGCAGCCGCAGGACTTGCGGATCACCAGTCGCGACGGGAACTGCTTGAGGCGTTCCCGGCGCGAGCCGGCGACGCGGAGCGCGTCGTCCAGGACCAGGTCCACCGCCGCGCGGGCCATCGCGGGACGGTCGGAGGCGACCGTCGTGAGGGGCGGGTCAGTGAGGCCCGCTTCCTTCACGTCGTCGAAGCCCGCCACCGCCAGCTCACCCGGCACATCGATACGGAGTTCACGGGCGGCCCGCAGCACGCCGATCGCCTGGTCGTCGGTGGAGCAGAAGATCGCCGGGGGCCGCTCGGGCCCGGAGAGAATGTCCAGGGCGACCCGGTACGCGTCGTACCGGTTGTACGGGGCCTGAAAGAGGCGGCCTTCGAGGGAACGGCCGGACTCGACCATCGCCCGGCGCCAGCCCTCGACGTGGTCCGCCACGGGGTCGCCGACCGCCGGGGTCGACTCGACCCCGCCGAGGCACGCCACGTACGCGTGACCGTGTTCCAGCAGATGGCGGGTGGCCAGCTGCGCTCCGCCGATGTCGTCCGTGACGACCGCCACGTCGTCGATCGCCTCCGGCCGTTCGTGGAGGAGCACCACGCGCGCGTCCCAGGCGTCGATCTCCGCCGCCGCGCGCTCGCTGGGGCCCTGGCTGACCAGGATCAGACCGGCGACCCGCATGCCGAGGAAGGCCCGCAGATAGTGGACCTCGCGGTCGTCCAGATAGTCGGAGTTGCCGACCAGGACCATTTTTCCGCGCTCGGCGGCCGCCTGCTCCACCGCGTGCGCCATCTCCGCGAAGAACGGCTGGCGCGCGTCCGGGACGATCATGCCTATGAGGTCCGTGCGCCGGGAGGCCATCGCCTGGGCAACCCGGTCGGGCCGGTAGCCCAGCTCCTTGATCGCGGCGAGTACCCGCTCGCGCGTGGCCGGGGCGACCGGCCTCGGTCCGTTGTTGATGACATAGCTGACGACCGCGGTCGACGTACCCGCCAGTCTCGCCACATCATCCCGCGTCACCTTGGCCACGAGCGGGAGTCTACGCGGGGTGACCTACCTCTGGGCAGGGCGTACGGAGGCTTCCTCCGCCTCCGCCCGGACCGGGACCGGTGCGGAGGCCACGGACTCCGCGGCAGCCTTGGCCTTGGCCTCCGCCAGCGACTTCGCCTTGGCCTCCTCGGCCGCCCGCTCGACCTTCTCGGGCGTCACGAACCGGTATCCGACATTGCGGACAGTCCCGATCAGGGACTCGTGCTCGGGGCCGAGCTTGGCCCGCAGCCGCCGTACGTGGACGTCGACCGTGCGCGTACCGCCGAAGTAGTCGTAGCCCCACACCTCCTGGAGCAGCTGCGCGCGCGTGAAGACCCGGCCCGGGTGCTGGGCGAGGTACTTCAGGAGCTCGAACTCCTTGAAGGTCAGGTCCAGGACCCGGCCCTTCAGCTTCGCGCTGTACGTCGCCTCGTCCACGGACAGATCGCCGTTGCGGATCTCCATGGGGGAGTCGTCCGAGGTGATCTGCTGACGGCCCATCGCGAGCCGCAGCCGCGCCTCGACCTCGGCCGGACCCGCGGTGTCGAGCAGGACGTCGTCGATGCCCCAGTCGGCGGTGACGGCGGCGAGCCCGCCCTCGGTGACCACCAGGAGCAGCGGACAGCCGAGCCCGGTGGAGCGCAGCAGCTGGCACAGCGACCGGATCTGCGGCAGATCACGGCGGCCGTCGACAAGGATGACGTCGGCACCCGGGGTGTCGACGAGGGCCGGGCCCTCGGCGGGGGCCACCCGTACGTTGTGCAGCAGCAGGCCGAGGGCGGGAAGCACCTCCGTCGACGGCTGGAGGGCATTGGTCAGGAGCAGCAGGGAGCTCATCGCGACCCGCCCCCAAGTTCTCGGCTTCGCTCGAACAGGGGGGACCCCCATGCTCCGGTGGTCGTCGCCTTTGGATCGTGCACGGTCTGCTCGCCCATAACGTCGGTTCCTCCTCGGTCCCTGCGAGGACGTTTACGGCACTGCTTCGTACTACTTGTACTGCTCGTACTGCTGGTACTTCCCGTACTTCGTACGGTCGGCTCCCGCGCCCCCGGAAGCCTGCTGAGTCTTCTTTGTGAGCCTTCGGTCACCTGCCTGTAACAACGGGCCGGAAACGCAAAAGGACCCGGGGGCTGCGCTGCCCGGATCCTCTGCCGAGCAGAATAGCCCACATGAGTTCCGAGCCAGAGGGCCGATTTCACACTGTGGATGTTTCCTCGATCACCAGGGGACCTCGGCGGGCCACTCTGCGCACCTCGGACGGCGTGCCGATCGAGGCGGTCCACGACCCGTGCGCGGCGGGCGAAACGGACACCGCGATCGTGGTCGCGCACGGCTTCACGGGCTCGGCGGACCGCCCCGCCGTGCGGCGTGCGGCGGGGGTGTTCGCCCAGTACACGGGCGTGGTGACGTTCTCCTTCCGGGGCCACGGGCGCTCCGGTGGGCGTTCCACGGTCGGCGACCGGGAAGTCCTGGACCTGGCGGCGGCGGTGGAGTGGGCGAGATCACTCGGCTACGCGCGCGTGGCGACCGTCGGCTTCTCGATGGGCGGCTCGGTGGTGCTGCGGCACGCGGCGACGCACAAGGGGAGCACGGAAGCGTGCCCGGCGCACACGGATGCCGCGGTGTGCGTGAGCGCGCCCGCCCGTTGGTACTACCGGGGGACCGCGCCCATGCGGCGGCTGCACTGGCTGGTCACCCGGCCCGCCGGCCGCCTGGTCGGCCGCCTCGGCTTCGCGACCCGGATCGACTCCGAGGGGTGGGACCCCGTTCCGCTCTCGCCGGTCGAGGCGGTCCCGCTGATCGCGCCGACCCCGCTGCTGATCGTCCACGGCGACCGCGACCCGTACTTCCCGCTGGACCACCCCAGGATGCTGGCGGCGGCCGGACCTGCGCCGTTGTGGCTGGAGCCGGGCATGGGGCACGCGGAGAACGCGGCGGACGAGGAGCTGCTGCGCCGGATCGCGCAATGGCTGTCGGTGGCGTAGCCCATCATGGAGCCCGACGAAAGGAGTGTCGCCATGGCAGCGGGAACCATCCGCTTCTGGGCCGCGGCCAAATCCGCCGCCGGTGTCGCCGAGGAGCCGTATACGGCGGACACGCTGGCTCAGGCGCTCGACGCGGTGCGCGAGCGCCACCCGGGCGAGCTGACCCGCGTACTGCTCAGGTGTTCGTTCCTTGTCGACGGTGACCCCGTCGGGACCCGCGGGCATGAGACCGTACGGCTTGCCGAGGGCGGCACGGTCGAGGTGCTCCCGCCGTTCGCAGGAGGGTGACCCCCCAGTCATGAGCGATCAGCAGTACCCGCCGCCGTACCCGTACGACGAGCGATATCCGCAGTACGACCAGTACGGGCAGCCGGTCCAACAGCAGCAGTCGTACGACCAGTACCAGCAGTACGACCAGTACGGTCAGCCACTCCAGCAGCAGCCGGTCCAGCAGCCGGTCCAGCACCAGCACCAGCAGCCGCAGCAGCACGCGCAGCAGCAGTTCCCGCACGACCCGTCGTACCGGGAGCAGCAGCAGTACACGCAGACCTGGGAGGGCCAGACCTGGGACACCCAGTACCAGCCCACGGTCCAGCCGCAGCCCGTGCAGCAGCCTGTGCAGCAGCCGGTCCAGGAGCAGTACGCGCAGGCGTACGCGCAGCCCGCCGCCGACACCGCGTATCTGCCGCCGCAGACGGGGTCGGCCCCGCTGCCCCCGGAGGTACCGGTCCGCGAACCGGCGCCCGCCGAGCCCGTCCGGGCCGACGGCCCCGCGTACAGCTCGCCCACCATCGTCGGCAACGCCCGGATCACCGACGCCCAGCGCGCGCGTGCCGAGGGGCGTTCGCCGATCATCGCGCCGGGGATGCAGCCCGCCGCGCTGACCGCCGTCCTCGGGCTGCTGCTCGCGGCCGGGGCCGCGCTCGGCAACTACGCGCTGGTGGCGCCGCTGGTGCTGCTCCAGGCGGTCACGGCCGCGGGCTGGTTCCGGCTGAACGGGATGTGGCCCGCCCGCCAGGGCATCGCGCTCGCCTTCGCGGGCGGCCTGATGGCCGATGTGGCGCTCCTCGCGGTCGGCGACGACCACGGGCCCGCCGCGATCCTGGGCACGCTCGGGGTGTGGGTGCTGCTCACCCTCGTCCTCCAGCTGCGCAGCCACGCGGACCCGGACGAGCGGATGTACGGCCTGATGGCGTCCGTCACCTCGGCGGCGCTCACGGTCCTGGCGGCCGGATACCTCGCCGCGATCCCGCACGCCGTCTCCGTGGGCGCGGTCGCGGTGGCCGTGGCGGTGCCCGCGCGCGCGTTGCCGCTGCCTGGTCCCGTCTCCGTCGCCGTCTCCCTGCTCGCGGCCGCGGGCGCCGGGATCGCGGTCGGGCAGATGACGGACGTCGGTTCGTCGGGAGCCCTGCTTGGCCTGGCGGCCGGGGTGTGCGCGCTGATCGGGCTGCGGGTGGCCAGCTACGACTACCCGTCGCGCTTCGTGCACATGACGGCCGGAGTGGCAATGCCGCTCACCGCGGCTGTTCCCGCTTTGTATCTGATCGGTCGAGTGATCGGGTAATTCCGGCGGTTAGGCTCGCATCCGTACAACCGGACAACCGGGCCGATCAGCAGTGGGCTTGATCGCCGGGCGGATTGAACGACCACGGGTGGGGGACACGTACGCAATGCGCGCACTCCGAATATGGCTGATCGTCGCGGTGGTCCTCGGCGGCCTCTTCGTCGCCGCGGACCGCATCGCGGTCAATGTGGTCGAGTCGAAGGTGGCCGACCGGATCAAGAGCAGTCAGGGGCTGAACGCCACCCCCGACGTCTCCATCACCGGGTTCCCCTTCCTCACCCAGGCGCTCGGCAAGGAGTTCGACGAGGTCGACGTGCGCCTGGGCGGCGTGACCGCCACCGCCGACGGCCACTCGGTCAACGTCACCGAGGTCAAGGCGAAGCTGCACGACGTGAAGGTCGACAGCGGCTACTCGTCCGCCACGGTCGTACGCGCCGACGGCTCGGCCCGTATCTCCTACGCCGACCTGGCGAAGGCCGCGCCCAAGGGCGCCACGGTCTCGTACGCGGGTCCCGAGCGGGCCGCCAAGGGACAGATCCAGGTCAGCGGGCAGCTGACCGATCTGCTCGACGGGGCGGGGGTGCAGGTGCCGGCCAGCCTGCGGCTGCTGCTGGCCGGTCGTACGGTCAGCACGTACAGCACGGTGACGATCGAGGGCGGGTCCACTGTGCGGGTGCGGTCCGAGGGGCTGCCCAAGCTCCCCGTTCCGGGGTTCGACGAGAAGCTTCGTAAGGCTGTCGACTACGACCTTCAGATCGCGGGGATGCCGCGGGGTATCAAGCTCGACAAGGTCGAGGCTTCGAAGGATGGGCTTCTGTTCACTGGGACCGGGACCAACGTCTCCCTGGCGGGGTAGCCCACAGGGGGCGGGTTTTCGTCTGCGGACCGTGCTGGGCTGGTCGCGCAGTTCCCCGCGCCCCTAAAGGCAAGCGGGGTACCCGGTAGCCGGATTGTGAGACGGCTCTGTCCGGCAGGTAGATGGCCGACAGGGTGACGCCCCCCGGACCGCCGTGAAAGGCGGTCTTCGGCCAATCTCGTCCCGGATCATGGACGATCGTGTCTCAAAATACGACACACCGGTGACAGGGGTGCGGTCGCGTCCCTACGATCGGGGCTATGAAGCGACAGGCGGATCTCACGAAGCGGCGGGCAGTCGACCTGTGCCGCGTCGCCGCCATGCTCTGTCGCCACGCCTGAGCGGAACGCTCAATTCCTGCATTCCCCAGGCCCTTTCGGGCGATCCGTTCCGTTCCGGATCGTCAGGGCCCGTGCCGCAGCACTCCGCGCACGCACACAGCGCACCCGCACCCCGCGCAACCCCGCCGCACACTGCCCCGGAGGAGAACCCGCATGAGCCGCAGCGACGTCCTGGTAGACGCCGACTGGGTCGAGGCCCACATCGACGACCCGAAGGTCGCCCTCGTCGAGGTGGACGAGGACACCTCGGCGTACGAGAAGAACCACATCAGGAACGCGATCCGGATCGACTGGACCAAGGACCTCCAGGACCCGGTCCGCCGTGACTTCATCGACCAGGAGGGCTTCGAGAAGCTCCTGTCGGCGAAGGGCATCGCGAACGACACGACCGTCGTCCTGTACGGCGGCAACAACAACTGGTTCGCCTCGTACGCCTACTGGTACTTCAAGCTCTACGGCCACGACAGCGTCAAGCTGCTCGACGGCGGGCGCAAGAAGTGGGAGCTGGACTCGCGCGACCTGGTCGACGGTTCGCAGGTTCCGAGCCGCCCGGCGACCGAGTACAAGGCCAAGCCCCAGAACTCCGCGATCCGCGCCTTCCGCGACGACGTGGTGGCGGCCATCGGCTCGCAGAACCTGGTCGACGTGCGCTCGCCCGACGAGTTCAGCGGCAAGCTGCTCGCCCCGGCCCACCTCCCGCAGGAGCAGTCGCAGCGCCCGGGCCACGTCCCGTCCGCCCGCAACATCCCGTGGTCGAAGAACGCCAACGACGACGGCACCTTCAAGTCGGACGACGCCCTGAAGGAGCTGTACGCGGCCGAGCAGGTCGACCTCGCGAAGGACACCATCGCGTACTGCCGCATCGGCGAGCGCTCGGCCCTGACGTGGTTCGTGCTGCACGAGCTGCTGGGTGTGACGAACGTCAAGAACTACGACGGTTCGTGGACCGAGTACGGCTCCCTCGTCGGCGTGCCGATCGAGCTCGGCGCCAACAAGTAACTCCCGCACACCACCAGACCGTAGACCGTAAGGAAGAACCATGTGTGGAGCGAAGGCAGGCGGCCCCGACGCCTCGACGATCAAGCCCGGTGAGACCACGATCCAGGGCCAGGTGACCCGCGACGGCGAGCCGGTGGTGGGCTACGTCCGCCTCCTGGACTCGACCGGTGAGTTCACCGCCGAGGTCCCGACCTCGGCGACGGGCCAGTTCCGCTTCTACGCGGCCGAGGGTACCTGGACCGTCCGCGCCCTGGTCCCCGGTGGCCAGGCCGACCGCAAGGTCGTCGCCGAGCAGGGCGGCCTGGCGGAGGTCGCCATCGCCGTGTGACCCGTCGGCGACGCATGAACCGGCCGGAGGGCCGCACCCCAGGGGGTTGGACGCTTACCTGGACCGGGTGCGGCCCTCCGTGCCGTTTCCGGGTGCCGGATCCGGTCGTACGCTGGATTCATGTTGGCCCGTCGGCGGCGCGAGTACTTCTGGCTGATGGGCGGATGCCTGGTTCTGTTCGTGTCCGCCTGGGGCTTCGTACGGCTGTGGTCGGTGCCGGCGGCCGTCGCGATGTGCGTGGTCGCGATGGTGATCCCGCCGGTCGCGGCGATGGTGGCGAACCGGCGCGGGCCCGACGACCGCTGGTGGGACGACCCGTCCGGGGACCCGAAGTCCGACGAGTGGTGGGACGAGCTGGACGGGAAGAAGAAGTACTGAGCGCTTCGTTAGCTGGTCGCGCCCACGCGGCGGAGCCGCAAATCGACACAGCCCCGCGCCCCTGGCATCCGTGCCCCTGGCATCAGTACACCAGCGCCTGCGTGTCGTCCTTCATTACCTCCTGTACGAAGACCTGCGCTCCCGCGATCCGTACGCCCTCCAGGACGTCCTTCTCGGTGATGTCGCGCCGGACCGCGCACTGGGTGCACAGGGTGATCCGCCCGGCCGCCAGGATCGACTCGATCAGGTCGGGGAGCGGGGCCGAGTGCGGGAGTTCGAACTCCGCGGCCCGGCCCGGCAGCGCGAACCACGACGACTCGCCGGTCAGCCAGAGCGAGACCTCGACCCCGCTGGCGACGGCGACCGCCGCCACCGTGAACGCCTGCGAGCACCGCTCGGGGGCGTCGGCCCCGGCGGTCACCTTGATCACGAGCTTCTTCGCCATACGCGGAACTGTAGTGCGCACGTGATCGCCGCCGCGCGCCTCGCGGCGCACCTCACAGAGAGCGCCGTGGCCGAACCCATTAGGCTGGGGTACGGCCCTTTACTGCCCACACGCTCATCCGAGGAGCACCCCGTGCTTGAGGCTTTCTTCGAAACCCTGCTGGTCCTGGTCTGCGTCGGTGTCCTCGCCTTCGCCGGTCTGGCCGTGAAGAAGCTGTACCAGGGCCAGCGCTGAACCGCGCCCCAGCCGCAGACGTAACGAAAGACTGATCGAAGCCTCATGATCGAGATCCCGTCCGACCTGAACCCGGACCTCGTCCCCCTCGCCTTCCTCCTCGGCACGTGGGAGGGCGCCGGCGTCACCGACTTCCCGGGTGCCGAGAAGGCCAATTTCGGCCAGTCCGTCACCTTCAGCCACGACGGCCGGGACTTCCTGGAGTACGTGTCGCACTCCTGGATCCTCGACGCCGACGGCAACAAGGTGCAGCCCCTGGAGTCCGAGTCCGGCTACTGGCGCATCGACAAGGACCGCAAGGTCGAGGTCGTCATGGTCCGCGACCAGGGCGTCGTGGAGATCTGGTACGGCGAGCTCGCCCACCAGAAGCCGCAGATCGACCTGGTCACCGACGCCGTGGCGCGCACCGCCGCCTCCGGCCCGTACACCGGTGGCAAGCGGCTCTACGGCTACGTCAAGAGCGACCTGATGTGGGTCGGCGAGAAGGCGACGCCCGAGGTCGAGCTGCGCCCGTACATGTCCGCGCACCTCAAGAAGGTCGTCACGCCCGAGGAGGTCGCGGCCATGGCGCGCGGTCTCGGTGACCTGCCCGACGACGGCATCGCCTTCTTCAAGTAGGCGATCAGCCGGGGTACGTACAAGCGATCACGTCGGTAACCGCGCCGTGGCTCCTACACTGGGCCTGTGGTGACCACCGACTGGCAGAGCGACCTCCGCAGGCGCGGGTACCGGCTGACCCCCCAGCGCCAGCTCGTGCTGGAGGCCGTCGACGTACTGGAACACGCGACGCCCGACGACATCCTCACCGAGGTGCGGAAGACGGCGGGCGGCGTGAACATCTCCACCGTGTACCGGACCCTGGAGCTCCTGGAGGAGCTGGGTCTGGTCTCGCACGCCCATCTGGGCCACGGCGCCCCGACGTACCACCTGGCCGACCGCCATCACCACATCCATCTGGTCTGCCGGGACTGTACGTCGGTGATCGAGGCCGATGTGGAGATCGCGGCGGAGTTCACCGCCAAGCTCTGCGCGACCTTCGGCTTCGAGACGGACATGAAGCACTTCGCGATCTTCGGGCAGTGCCGCAAGTGCGCCGAGGCGGCTTCGGACGCCGGTTCGAGTCCGGGTTCAAGTACCGCGTCGTAGGCTTGCGTACATGCAGCGACATTCAACGACCAGCCCTCTGCTGTCCCTGCCCGGCGCCGTGCCCGCCGAGGCGCCGGACGAGGGTGTCGCCGCGCATTACGGCGACCTCTTCCGTGAGCAGCGCGCACTCGCCGACGGCGCCGGCTTCGTCGACCTCTCGCACCGCGGTGTCGTCACCGTCACCGGCGACGACCGCCTCAGCTGGCTGCACCTGCTGCTCACCCAGCACGTCAGCGATCTGCCGCCGGGCCTGGCCACCGAGGCGCTGATCCTCTCCGCGCACGGCCACGTCGAGCACGCGCTCTATCTCGTCGACGACGGTACGACGGTGTGGGCGCACGTCGAGCCCGGTACGCAGCAGGACCTCATCGCGTATCTGGAGTCGATGAAGTTCTTCTACCGCGTCGAAGTCGCCGACCGGACAGGCGAGTTCGCGGTGGTGCACCTGCCCGCCGGGTCCATCGCGGAGGTCCCCGCCGACACGGTCGTACGGGAGGCTCCGCACGGGCGGGACCTGTTCCTGGCCCGCGCCGACCTGGAGAAGTTCGCGGCCGAGCACGGGCCCGCCGCGGGAATCCTGGCGTACGAGGCGCTGCGGGTGGAGTCGCACCGGCCGCGGCTCGGCCTGGAGACCGACCACCGGACGATCCCGCACGAGCTGGGCTGGATCGGGACCGCCGTGCATCTGCAGAAGGGGTGCTACCGGGGGCAGGAGACGGTCGCCCGGGTCCAGAACCTCGGCAAGCCGCCGCGCCGCCTGGTCTTCCTGCACCTGGACGGCAGCGAGGTGCTGCTGCCGGCGCACGGGACGCCGCTGCGGGTGGCGTCGGAGGGCGAGGAGGGCCGCCAGATCGGCTTCATCACGACCTCGGCCCGCCACCACGAGCTGGGCCCGATCGCGCTGGCCCTGGTGAAGCGGAACGTGCCGCTGGACGCGGAGCTGCTGGCGGGTGGGACGGCGGCCGCGCAGGAGGTCGTGGTCGAGCCGTAGGGCCGGTCCTACACCTCCACCAGCACCGTGAACGGGCCGTGGTTCGTCAGGGACACCCGCATGTCCGCGCCGAACCGGCCCGTCTCCACCGTCGCGCCCAGGGCCCGCAGCTGCGCGACCACCTCGTCGACCAGGGGTTCGGCCACGCCGCCGGGGGCGGCGGCGTTCCAGGTGGGGCGGCGGCCCTTGCGGGCGTCCCCGTAGAGGGTGAACTGGGAGATCACCAGGAGCGGCGCGTCCACGTCCGAGCAGGACTTCTCGTCGCCAAGGATCCGCACCGACCACAGCTTTCGCGCCAGCTGCGCCGCCTTCTCGGGCGTATCGCCGTGGGTCACGCCCACCAGCACACACAGGCCCTCGCCCACGATCTCGCCGACCGTCTCACCGGCCACGACGACGCTCGCGCCGTCCACCCTCTGTACCACCGCTCGCATGAGGCCCAACCTATTCCACCGGCCAATCCAGTCTCACGGGGGCCGAACGGGTGGTGTGTGTCTGCATATGCACCACTGGGAGTGGCACGATGCTGACAGGCGGTGCGATCCATCCCGCACCGGTCGAGGGGACGGTAAGACGCATGAGCACTTCTGGCGGCGGGCGGCAGTCGCCCGGCCCCGTATCGCTGACCCGGACGAGCCCGAGGGCCGAGCGGTCGGCCGTCGCGCGACCGCCCGTACAGCGTGCCGGTGACCATCTGCCCGTACCGAAAACATACGATCTGACCACGTTGCGGCTGCCGGAGCTGCGGACGCTGCGGCGCCAGTCGCAGCGCGACGAGGCCGACCTCAGCTATGTGCGGCGGCTGCTGCACGGACGTATCGACATCCTGCGGGCCGAGCTCGCCCGCCGCACCGGCCCGCACACGCCCGTGGTGGACCGGCTCTCCGAGATCCTGGCGGACGCGCCCTCCTCGCACCGGGCCTCCGCCCGCCACGTCACGCTCTCCACACCGCGCAGCGCCGAGTACCGGCTCCTCGCGGCGGAAATGGACGCCGAGGTCCAGCTCTCGGACCTCGACGCGCGTACGGACGACGAGCTGCACACCGCGATGGGGCGCCTCATCCGTTACGAGCAGCAGGTCTCGCGGCGTCGTCAGCACCTCCAGCGCACGGCGGACGATTGCAGTGCCGAGATCGCCCGCAGGTACCGTGAAGGGGAAGCACAAGTAGACGACCTGCTCATCTGACCGACGATTCCAAGGTCACAGGGCGGTCCCGCCCTGGAAGGCCCGCCATGAGCACCGACACCGTCATACCCCCGGTCCTCGCCGAAGTCGTACGTTCCGGTTTCGTCGAGGGCCATCATCGGGGCTCGCTGGTGGTGCTCGCGGCCGACGGCAGCGTGGAGCTCGCGCTCGGCGACCCGGCGGCGCCCGTCTTCCCGCGCTCCAGCAACAAGCCCATGCAGGCCGTGGCCGTCCTGCGGGCCGGGCTCGACCTGTCCGGGGAGCGCTTGGCGCTCGCCGCCGCCAGCCACTCCGGCGAGGGCTTCCACCTCGACCTCGTCCGCACGATGCTCACCGAGCACGGGCTGACCCCGGACGACCTCCAGACCCCGCCCGACCTGCCGCTCGACCCGGCCGAGGCCGAGACGTACCTGGCGGCCGGCCACGTACGCGAGCGGCTCACCATGAACTGCTCCGGCAAGCACGCCGCCATGCTCGCGGCCTGCCGCCTCAACGGCTGGGACGAGGCGACCTACCTGGACCCCGCCCATCCGCTCCAGCGGCTCGTCCACGACTGCGTGGAGTCGGCGGCGGGCGAGCCGGTGGCGTCGGTCGGCACGGACGGCTGCGGCGCGCCCCTGATGGCGATCAGCCTTACGGGCCTGGCGCGCGCCTTCCGTACGTTCGTGCTCGCCGAGCCCGGCACGCCCGAGCGCCGGGTCGCGGACGCGATGCGCGCGCACCCCGAGTACGTGGCCGGTACCCGCCGCCCCGACACCTGGCTGATGCGCGAGGTGCCCGGCGTGCTGTCGAAGATGGGCGCGGAGGCGGTCCAGGCGGTGGCCCTCCCGGACGGCCGCGCCCTCGCCTTCAAGATCGCCGACGGCTCGGCCCGAGCACTGGGCCCGGTCCTGGCACGCGCGTTGTCCCTGGTGGGGGTGGAGGGCCCGGTGGTGGACCGCATCGGGAACGCACCGCTGCTGGGTGGGCCGGCGCGGGTGGGGGAGATCAGGGCGGCGTTCTAGGCGGGGGGTGGGGCGGCGTTCCCGGGCCACTTAAGGGGCGCGGGGAACTGCGCGACCAGCCACGCACGGTCCGCAGACGAATGACCGCACGACCAGCGTCGCACGGTCCGCAGACGAACGACCGCACGACCAGCGCCGCACGGTCCGCAGACGAACGACCCGCACATCCAACGGTCCGCCCCCGAAAAATTCAGGCGACAGCCGTCCCGCCCGCTGCCTAGCGTGACCGCATGAGCCCCGACGTACAGGCCTCCGACGGACAGGTCGCCCCCGACGCACAGGTCGACATAGACATCCGCAAGGTCACCGAAGCCGAGTTCACCGACTGGATGAAGGCGGTGAACGTCGGCTTCCTGCGCCCGCCCGTCGTGACCGAGAACGACGCGGCGGCCCGACGGGCGAAGACCGACCTCGCCCGCACACAGGGCGCCTTCGACGGCGACCGCTGCGTGGCCACGTTCCGTACGTTCGCCCAGGAGCTCACCGTCGTCGGCGGCGCCGCGATCCCGACGAGCGCGGTCACCAACGTCACTGTCTCGCCCACGCACCGCCGACGCGGCCTGCTCAGCCGCATGATGGCGAACGAGCTCGCGGAGGCGAAGGAGCGCGGCGACGTGGCGGCCACGCTCATCGCCGCCGAGTACCCGATCTACGGCCGTTACGGCTTCGGCCCGGCCACCTCGACCACCGAGTGGGAGATCGAGGTCGGCCGCACGGGCCTGGACCCGCGCTGGTCCGGCCCCGAGGACGGCGGCCGTATCGACCTGGTCACCTCCGAGGACGTACGCAAGCTCGGCCCCGAACTCTTCGAGCGCTTCCGGGCCGTCCAGCCCGGCACGGTCAGCCGCCACCAGAACTGGTGGGACCTGAACACGGGCGCGACCCGCCGCGACGACGAGCCCTGGACCGAGCGGTTCTGGGCGCTCTACCGCTCGGCCACGGGCGAGGCGGCGGGCCTGGCGGCGTACACGTGCGACGCGACCTGGACCGACACCAAGCAGCCGCTGAACACGGCGACGGTCAAGGGCCTCATAGCCCTGACCCCGGCCGCCGAGCGCGCGCTGTGGCACTTCGTCTGCTCGATCGACTGGATCACCAAGGTCCGCACGGGCTACCGCGCCCCCGACGACCTCCTCCCGCACCTCTTCCCGGACCCGCGAGCGGCCCGTGTGGTGACGCAGGCGGACTTCCTGTGGGTGCGGCTGCTGGACGTCGTACGAGCCCTGGAGTCCCGTACGTACGAGACGACGGACACGCTGGTCCTGGAGGTGGTGGATACCACCGGTCTGGCCGCCGGCCGCTACCGCTTGGCCACCACCCCGTCCGGCGCCACCTGCGCGCCCACCTCGTCGTCGCCGGATCTGACCCTGGACGTACGGGAGTTGGGGACGCTGTACCTGGGCGACGAGTCGGCGGTACGACTGGCGGCGCTGGGCCGGGTGGCGGAGGGGACGCCGGGGGCGGCGACTCGGGCGGACGCTCTGTTCCGCACGTCCCGGCGTCCGTGGTGCCCGGACATGTTCTGAGGTCTCGGGCGGGGTCAGTTCAGGTTGGGCTGGACGATCAGCACGGCCAGGATCACCGCGCCGGCGGTGGTGCAGGTGTGGTTGTGGCCCTTGTGGCCGATGCTCAGCAACACCAGCGCCAGCGCGCCCATGACCCCGAACTGCCACTGTACGAGCTGTTCGAAGCCGACGTTGAAGATGGCGAAGGCGAGCGTGATCAGGAGCATGGAGTCCCTCCCCTAGAGGTCCGTCGGGCCCTTCGGGGCCCGGGTGGTGCGGGTTGGTACCGGGTGGTGCCGTGTGCTGCCGTCCGGGGTCAACGTCCCAACTTCCGGTAAGTTCACCGAAGTTGGCGGACAACTTAGGGAAGTTGTCCCGTACGACGAAGAGCCATAAACCAACTTCACAACAACTCCCATCAGATGTCGGGGAGTTGTAGCGTTCAGCTGTGACTTCGGAACCGGACGTGACGGACGGCGCCGCCCGGCGCTCGCCCGACGAGGTGGCCGCCGCCCTGCGGGCCCGTATCCGCGCGGGCGAACTCAAGGTCGGCGAGAAGCTGCCGACCCAGGCCTGGCTGTGCGACCACTTCGGCGTGGAGCGGACCGTGATCCGCCAGGCCCTCCAGCAACTCCACGCCGACGGCCTGATCACAGAGGGCCGCAGAGGCGCCCCGGCCCGCATCGCCAGCGCCACCCCCTCGACGTCCCGCCCGGCGGACGAGGAGCCGAAGTTGACGGCGGCGGTGCTGAGCCCCCGGGTGGCGGAGGCGTTTCGGGCTCGGGAGGTGCGGATCGACGCGGTGTGTCTGACCGCCGAATCGCTGAACCTCGCCCTCGGCGAACCGCTCGGAGCGATCCACGCGGGCCGCTTCCGCCCGAACGAGGTGAAGGTGCGCATCCTCATGCCGGACCGGGGGATCAACCTGGCGTTCCCCAGAGCGGTGCAGCGGTCGGTGATCGAGGACGACAGGCTGGTGCACGAGCGCTGGCTGCATCAGCGCAACGCGCAGGGGATGGTCCTGCGCGACAACCTCATGGCGCTGCGCGGCGTCCGGGGGATCGATGTGGACGTGACCTTCCAGGCGCTGCCCATGACGTCGCCGGTCAAGCTCTATCTGCTGAACGGTTCCGAGGCGCTGTTCGGCTATTACGACATCACGCGCCGCGAACAGGAGATCGCGGACACCTCGGTGGAGATCTTCGACTCGCTCGGAAACGAGTCGCTGATGTTCCAGTTCATGCGCAGCGCCGGTGCGCGGGACGCCGCGTTCGTGGAGAGATCGCAGCGGTGGTTCGACGGTCTGTGGAACACCATTACCACCAATCTCGACCTTGATCGCTGAAGAACCGGGCAGGATGAGAGGTGAGGCACCGCAATTCTGCCTCCTCCTCGACGGACGGAGCGATGTGGCCGACCCGCGCGAACTCCTGGCAGCCGCGAAGTGCGTACTCTTCGATTTCGACGGTCCGGTATGCGACCTCTTCACGAATCCCACGGCGTCCGAAGTGGCCGGACGCCTCCAGGACTGGCTGTCGAGACGTTTCGGTGTAGTCATTCCCGGCGCGGCGCAATTCGCCGCCGATCCGCTCGGATATGTCGCATCGGTCAAAGAGCACCATCCCGACAGCGACATGGCGAAAGAGCTGGAGAGACGCCTCACCCTGGAGGAGGAGCGAGCGGCGGAGCTGGCCCTGCCGACCAGCGGGGCAAAGGACTTGATACGGGAGCTGGGCGAGAGCCGGATACGGCTCGGGATCGCGACCAACAACTCCGCCGCCGCGGTACGCCGTTATCTGGAGCGGGAGGATCTGACGGAGAGCTTCGGCGCCCATGTGCACGGCCGCCGCCCCGACGTCGCCGGGCTGAAGCCCGATCCCGACTGTCTCAGCCGCGCCCTCACCTCGACCGGATCCAGCCCTGCCGAATCGGTCATGCTCGGGGACTCCGTCTCGGATCTGGAGGCCGCCGACGCGCTCGGGGTGCCGTTCATTGCATACGCCGCGAACAAGGACAGACAGGATCAATTCATGAGCCACGGCCCGGTGCCGACGGTTGACCGGCTGACGAAGCTTTCCAGCAGGTGGCGGGGGTGACACCGGGTGCGGCCGGACGCCGTTCGAGGGGAATCTTCCGCGTCCTCCCCGAAGGGGCTCGGCGATGGCGGTAGCGTCCGCGTGGCCCTCGTGTTCCCCAGGGCGTGGATCCGGGCCGCATCCGCAGGCGCGACACCTTCGAAGGCACCACACCATGGAAACCGAAACGGCGTCGGCGGCCGCGTCCGAGGCGCGACTGGTCGCCGCCGGGCTCAGCAGGGACGGCGCGCGCGGCGTGACCGGCCCACTCAAGGGCTACCACCATGAGGCCTACGCGATTCGGCTCCCCGCCGACAATCCGCTCAGCACCCGCTACGAACGGGGCAAACTTCGCGTTCCGCGACCCGGTCTTCTCTGGTTCGACCAGCGCTATTTCGCCTCCGACGACCAACTGCTGATCGCCCTTCGGGACCGCGTCACCCGAATTCCCGACTGCGTCGAGCACGGAGGACGGTTTTTCCAGGGCTTCGTCGAGGGACGGACCCTGCCGGACGGCATGTTCGGAATCAGCCGGCTCTCCGGGCGTCATCTGCGTCAACTCGGCGAACTTTTCGCGGAGACCGCGGCCGTCAAGCCGGGCGAGATCTCCGTTCCCACGGTCGACGAAGAGTGGCCACGGCGCCCGGTCGCGGACCGGGACACCCGTGCATTCCTCGCCGGATTAATCGACTTCACCGAGCATCGGGTCTACCGGGAGCACCTCGACGACTTCGGCTCGCTATTCGGCAGGCTGGGTGTTTCGGCCACCGCACTCGACGGCCTGCGGCAGCGCGCCAGGAACCTCACCAAGCGCCCGTTCGCCCTCGTCCACGGTGATTTGCACCGCCGGAATCTGATCGTCGATTCGGCGGGTGACCTCTGGTTCATCGATTGGGAACTCGCCATGATCGGCGATCCGTTGTACGACCTGGCGACCCATCTGCATCTGATGGATTACCCCGAGTGCGACGTACGCCGGGTCAAGAAGGTATGGCGCGAGGCGGTGGAGGCCGCGCGCCCCGGCGGCTCGAAGGGCTGGGAGCGGGACCTCCCGGTGCTGCTGGCGTTCAAGCGCGCGCAGTCCGTCTACACCGACGTGATCCGTACGGCACTGGCGCTCGCGGCGGGTGCGGTGCTGGTCGGGGCGGTGGTGGGCGGTGACGTGGCCCCCGCTTCCGCCGGCCCGGAGCCGTTCCGGTTGCGCCTGACGAGGGCGGCCCGCAAGGTCCAACGCGTGCTGGCCACCGCGAAGGAGGCCCTGGGCCTGCCCCGGGTCCCCGGCCGACGGGAGATCCGGGGGGCGTACGCGGAGTGGCTGAGGGAGCGGGGGCGGGTGGTGAGCGGGGGCTAGCCGGCTGAGGAGCCCCATCGACGCGTCCGGCGCGCGGGAGTCGGTGGTGTGCCCGTCTCCCGCCCCATGTGCCCCCACCTACACCTCCAGCAGTACCTTCCCCACCACCCCCCGCCCCTCAACAGCCGCATGCGCCTCCCCCGCCCGCTCCAGCGGGAACACCGCGCCGATCACCGGGCGCAGGCGGCCCGCCGCTGCCTCCGTGAGGGCGTGGGTGACCAGGTCGACGCGGCGGCGCGGGGTCAGTTGGACGTCTGCGATGCCCAGCAGGGTGATCGCGCGGCGGGTCGCGTCCGCCGGGGCGATCGGGGCGAAGGCGCCCGTGGGGGCGCCGTGGGCGGAGAAGCGGCCGCCTGTCGCGGTCAACGGGAAGGCGCGTGCGCCCAGTTCGCCGCCCACCCCGTCCAGGACCACGTCCGCGCCCGGCTCGCCCAGCGCCTTGCGGGCCTCCGTCGGCCAGTCCGCCGAACCCGCGTCGATCACCTCGTGCGCGCCCAACTCCCGTACGAGCGCGAGCTTTTCGGTGCCTCGCGCCACCGCCACCACCCGCGCGCCCCGCGACCGGGCCAGCTGGATCAGCAGCGTGCCCATGCCGCCGGACGCGCCCGTGATCAGGACCGTCTCGCCCGCCTTCAGGGCCGTGAGGTCGAGCAGGGCCAGGGCCGTCACGCCGTCGTGGACCAGCGCCGCCGCCTCGCGCAGGCCCACGCCCTCGGGGACAACAGCGAGGTGGTCGGCGGGGACGGCCGCCAGGGACGCGTAGCTGCCGGACGGGACCGCGGCGACTACCCGGCGGCCCGTCCACATGGCCGGGTCCACCTCCGCGCCGGTCGCCGTCACCGTGCCCGCGACGGCGCCGCCGGGCACGTACGGCGGCGCCACGTCGAAGTACCCGCCGAACTCGCCCGCCCGTATCTGCGTCTGCACGAAGATCGTGTCGATGTGGTCCACGACCACGACCACCTCGTCCGGTCCGGCCACCGGATCCGGCAGCTCCGCCGGAACCAGTACCTCCGGGCCGCCGAACTCCTTGACCTGTGTCACGCGCATGTCGATCCCCAACTTCCGTCGTCACGAGTACGTGCTGAGTCTTTGACCTCAAGTGCGCTTCAGGTCAAGCGCGGGTCCGCTGGTCAGCCCGTACGCTCGACCCATGGGTTTGCGGGAGCAGAAGAAGCAGCGGACGTATCAGTCCGTCTCGGACGTGGCGATCGCGCTCTTCCTTGAGAAGGGGTTCGACAACGTGCCGGTCGCGGAGGTGGCGGCGGCCGCCGGGATCTCCAAGCCGACCCTCTTCCGCTATTTCCCGGCCAAGGAGGACCTGGCGCTGCACCGGTTCTCCGACCACGAGGACGAGGCCGCCCGGGTCGTCGCGCAGGGCCGCGCCGACGGCCTCGCGCCGCTCGCCGCCCTGCGCCGCCACTTCCTGGCGGGGCTCGACGGCCGCGATCCGGTGACGGGGCTGAACGACGACCCGCGCGTACGGGCGTACCACGGGCTGCTCTACGGCACGCCGAGCCTGGTGGCGCGGCTCTTCGCGTACCAGGGCCGCGCCGAGGACGCGCTCGCCGCCGCCCTCGGTGCCGATCTCGGGGCGCGCCTCGCGGCGGGCCAGATCGTCGCCGTGCAGCGGATCCTCGCTGAGGAGAACTGGCGACGGATCCAGGCGGGGGAGAGTGCGGAAGACGTCTATGCGGCGGCCGTGGAGGCTGCCGAGGACGCGTTCGCGCAGCTGGGGGAGGGGCTGGGGCAGTACGCCTGACACGCCTGCCCTCCGGACGATCTTTCGTTACCGAGTAATAAATGTAACCAAGTTACGTTATGGTGGATGCCATGACGTCACTCGACCGCGAACTCGCTCAGGAACGGGCCTACCACCAGACCTGCCGCGCGGCCCTGACCGGCATGGTCGAGGGTGCGGACGTGCAGGTCGTTCGCGGTGAGAACGCGTTCGCCTCGGGCGCGGACGCCGAAGTGCTCGGCTATCAACTGCGCAGCTGGGCCAAGGAGTTGCGGGAGGAGCCGGACGGGCCGCTGTTCTTCGGACGGCTCGACTTCGCACCGGCCGACCCTCATGCCGACGCACCCGGTGACCACGCCGGGCAGAGCTATCACATCGGGCGCCGCCGCATCAGCGAGCACCCCTCCGCGCCGCCGCTGGTCGTCGACTGGCGGGCGCCGGTCTCGCGGACGTTCTACCAGGCCGGCGCCCGTGACCCGATGGGCGTCGCGGTCCGCCGCCGCTTCGGCTGGGCCCCCGGCAGCCAGGGCGCCGCCGAGGATCTGACGAGCCTGGAGGACGAGCCGCTGGGCGAGACGGCATCCCACACGTCTGACCAGGCAGAAGCCCGCCCCGGCACCCCCGACCCGGCCGTCGCCCGCCCCGGCACCATCCTCGCCGCCGAGATCGAGCGCCCCCGCGTCGGCCCCATGCGCGACATCGCCGCCACCATCCAGCCCGAACAGGACGACCTCGTACGCTCCGAGCTCGACCGGTCCATCTGTGTGCAGGGCGCCCCCGGCACCGGCAAGACGGCCGTCGGGCTGCACCGGGCCGCGTATCTGCTCTACACCTACCCGCAGCGCATCCGGCGCGGCGGACTCCTCGTCCTCGGGCCCAACCGGACGTTCCTGCACTACATCGCCCAGGTCCTGCCCACCCTCGGCGAGGTCGGGATCCGGCAGTCGACGGTCGACGAGGAGGTCGCGCGCGTGCCGGTCCGGGCGGTGGACGAGCCGGGCGCGGCGGCCGTCAAGCACGACGCCCGGATGGCGCGGGTGCTGCACCGCGCGCTCTACGCGCGCGTGGGCGCGCCCGAGACAAGCGTCGCGGTGCCGGACGGCTCGTACCAGTGGCGGGTGTCGCTGGGGCGGCTCACCGAGATCGTCGAGGCGGTACGGGCCGAGGCGCCGCCGTACGCGGTGGGCCGCGAGCGGGTCCGCAGCCGGGCCGTCCGCGTCATCCAGCTCCAGGCCGAGCACCGCGCCGGACCCATGAACAACACCTGGCTGCAACGGATCTCGCGCGCCCGCCCGGTCTCGGCCTTCGTGGACACCGCCTGGCCGAAGGTCACCCCCGAGGAGGTCCTCGCGGCCCTGTTCGGCGACCCGGACGCGCTGGCGGCGGCCGCCGACGGCATCCTCACCGCCGACGAGCAGAAGCACCTGCTGTGGCCGAAGCCGCCGCGCTCGTACAAGTCGGCCAAGTGGTCGGCGGCCGACCTGGTCCTGCTCGACGAGCTCGCGGGTCTGATCGAACGGCCCGAGGGGTACGGCCACATCGTCGTCGACGAGGCCCAGGACCTCTCGCCGATGCAGTGCCGCGCCATCGCCCGCCGCTCCGGCTTCGGCTCGCTGACCGTGCTCGGCGACCTGGCCCAGGGCACCACCCCGTGGGCGGCGCGCGACTGGCCGGACCAGATGGCGCATCTGGGCAAGCCGGACGCGCGCGTAGTGCCGCTCACGACCGGCTTCCGCGTCCCGGCGGCGATCGTGGCACTCGCCAACCGTCTCCTCGGCGAGCTCGACGTCTCCGTACCGCCGTCGCGATCGCTGCGCCGGGACGGCGAGTTGACGACGACGAAGGTGACGGACGTACGGGATGGAGTGGTCCATTCCGTACGGGCGGCGCTGGCGCACGAGGGGTCGGTGGGCGTGATCGCGCACGACGCGGAGGTGCCCGCGTTGCGCGAGGCGCTCGCGGAGGCGGGCGTGGCGACGGCCGAGCCGGACGACCTGACGGCGTCGGCGCGGGTGACGGTGCTGCCCGCGACGGTCGCGAAGGGCCTTGAGTACGACCATGTGGTGGCCGTCGAGCCTGCCGCGATCGCGGAGGCGGAGGAGCGGGGTCCGCACCGGCTGTACGTGGTTCTGACGCGGGCGGTCTCGCGTCTCGACGTCCTGCACAGCAGGCCGCTGCCGACGGCGCTGGCCGCGACGAGCGGAGCCAACCTGCCGTATTCATAAGGCGATTGGTGCGCGACGGGCATCGGGTCACTATGTTGTGGAGCGTTCAAGCAAGGATCGAGCAAGCGCGACACACGACCGCTTACCTCTCCTGGGGGGCTCCACAGCCATGTCCACTTCACCCGAATCCCCGGCGTCCGCCTCGGCCGCCACCCTGTCCGGCTACACACCCGGCACCTGGACGATCGACCCGATCCACTCCGAAGTCGCCTTCTCCGTACGGCACTTGGGCATCGCCAATGTGCGCGGCCGGTTCGACGAGTTCGCGGCCGAGATCGTGCTCGCCGAGGACCCGCTGGAGTCCTCGGTCACCGCGACCATCCAGATCGCGTCCGTGTCGACCGGGCACGAGCAGCGCGACAACCACATACGGTCGGAGGACTTCCTGCACGCGGCGGAGTTCCCCGAGATGACCTTCCGCTCGGCGGGCATCCGAGAGGCGGACGGCGACGGCTTCCTGGCCGACGGTGAACTGACCGTCCGCGGCGTCACCCGCCCCGTCACCCTCGACCTGGAGCTGATCGGCTTCGGCAAGGGCTACGAAGGCCGTTCGGTGGTGGGCTTCTCCGCGTCCACCCAGATCAGCCGCAAGGCGTTCGGCGTCCACGGCGGCGCGGGCGGCGCGGCGCTCGGCGACACGGTGAAGATCACGCTGGAGGTGGAGGCGGGCCAGGCCTCTTGAGTGCGGATGATGGCGCCCCCTCCCCGCGCGACGCGTGGCGCGGCACACTTTTGCAAGCACCTGCTTGCAAAAGTTAGCGGGGAGGGGGCAGTATCGGGGTATGGCATCGCTCAACGTCGGCAATCTCGGCGAGTTCCTGCGCGAGCAGCGGCGCAATGCGCAGCTGTCGCTCCGGCAGCTCGCGGATGCCGCCGGGGTGTCCAATCCGTATCTGAGCCAGATCGAGCGCGGGCTGCGCAAGCCGAGCGCGGACATTCTGCAGCAGCTCGCCAAGGCGCTGCGGATCTCCGCCGAGACGCTGTACGTGCAGGCCGGGATCCTCGACGAGCGGTCGCCCGAGGCGGCCGGGACGCGCAGCGTCATCCTCGCCGATCCCTCGCTCGACGAGCGGCAGAAGCAGGTGCTGATCCAGATCTACGAGTCCTTCCGCAAGGAGAACGGACTCGACGCACCTCATGCTGCCGATGGCGACGACGGCGATGCCGCATCGGCTCCCACGAGCTGATCCACGTACCGATCCGGGAGGAAACCAGCATGGCCGTCACCGATGAGCTGCGTAATGTCCTGACCGACCCGAAGCCGGGCTACTTCGTCGCGGGCGCCCTCGACCTCGGCGTGAAGCAGGCCGCGAAGGTCCCGGCGCTGGTGGACCGGCTCCAGTCCGAGGTCCCGGCGCGCTTCGAGGCCGTGCGCAACACCGACCCCAAGGCCGTGCAGGACAAGGTCGTCGACCGGGCCAAGGAGGCACAGGCCGCCGTCACCGCGAAGGTGAACGAGGTCGTCGGCGTCCTCGACGGCGATGTGAAGAAGCTCGGCGACTCCGTGCAGCACCTCGCGCTCCAGGTGGTGGGCTTCACCGCCGAGGGCCTGGTCAAGGCACGTGAGGGGTACGAGAAGGTCGCCGAGCACGGCAAGGTCGTCGTGAAGGAGTGGCGCGGCGAGGCCTCCGAGGAGATCTCCGAGATCGGCCAGGCCGTGGCGCCGAAGGAGTCGGAGACGTCCGAATCGGACTCCGAGCCCGCTGCCTCCTCCTCGTCCGAGGACTCCGACGCCAAGCCCGCCGCCAAGAAGACCACCGCGCGCAAGAGCACCGCGAAGAAGACGGCGGCCAAGCCCTCCGAGTGAGGGACCGGCGCGGGTGCCGGTGCCGGGCCGGTGCAGGGACCGGTTCCGGTGGCGGGCACGTTTTCGTCGCCCGGCTCGTTTGACGGGTACCTTGGCCGCGTAGGGACGACCCGTACGGAAGGTGGTGGACAGCCGTGCTGATGCAGGGTTTCGCGGGGTTCATGTGGCTGCTGAGTACAGCCCTGACCGCACTGAGCCTTTTCGCGCTCGTCGACGCGGCCTTCCGCAGGGAAGACGCGTTCCGCGCGACGGACAAGCAGACGAAGCCGTTCTGGCTGATCATCCTGGGCATCGCGCTGCTGGTCAGCGTGTTGTTCTCGCTGCTGTCGTTCCTGCCGATCATCGGCGCGGTGGCCGTGATCGTCTACATCGTGGACGTACGTCCGGCGGTGCGGCAGATCTCCGGCCGGGGCGGTCGTGGCGGCGGTCGCCGGGGCGGCTCCAGCAGCGACGGTCCGTACGGGCCGTACAACGGCGGACGGTAGTCCACCGGCGCGGGCTCACCGGGCGCCGCGCCTTCAGTCCGCGCCGCTCCCCGCCCGCTCAAGGAGCAACACGGCCACGTCGTCGGTGAGTTCACCGCCGTTGAGCTCGCGGGCCTCCGTCACGGCGGCCTCCAGCAGGGCCTCGCCGCGCAGGCCTGCCGCAAGGCGGCGGTTGATCATGTCGAGCATGCCGTCCTGACCCAGACGCTGGCACGGGTCGCCCTGGCCGGCGCGGCCCTCGATCAGGCCGTCCGTGTACATCAACAGGCTCCACACGTCGCCCAGTTCGACCCGGCGGCGCGGCCAGCGCGTCTGCGGCAGCAGGCCGAGGGCCGGGCCGCCGCTCTCGTACGCGAGAAGGCTCGCGGGGCTGTCGGCGCGGGTGACCAGCGGGGCCGGATGACCGGCCAGGCTCAGCTCGGCGCGGCGGCCGTCCGGGGCGATGTCGACCGTGCAGAGCGTCGCGAAGATCTCGTCGCTGTCGCGCTCGTGCTCCAGTACCTGCTGAAGGGTCGTCAGCAGCGCGTCGCCGCACAGGCCTGCCAGCGTCAACGCCCGCCAGGCGATGCGGAGTTCGACCCCGAGCGCGGCCTCGTCGGGGCCGTGGCCGCAGACGTCGCCGATCATGGCGTGGACGGTGCCGTCGGGGGTGCGGACCGTGTCGTAGAAGTCGCCGCCGAGCAGGGCGCGGGAGCGGCCCGGGCGGTAGCGGGCGGCGAACCGCAGGTCGGAGCCGTCGAGAAGCGGGGTCGGCAGGAGGCCGCGCTCAAGCCGGGCGTTCTCCTGCGCGCGCAGCCGGGACTCGGCGAGCTTGTACTGCGCCACATCGGCCCGCTTGCGCTCCACCGCGTACCGGATGGCGCGGCTCAGCACCTTACCGTCCAGCTCGTCGCGGAAGAGGTAGTCCTGCGCGCCGACGCGGACGGCTTCCGCCGCGCGTTCGGCGTGCGTGGACGGCGTGAGCGCGAGGACCGCGTGGCGCGGGGCGAGGACGAGCAGATGCCGCAGCGCGGCGAGCTCGTCGTCGGGGTCGCGGCCGGGCAGCGCGAGGTCGAGCAGGATGCAGTTCACGTCATCGGTGAGCAGCCGCTCGGCCTCGGTGAGATTGCGGGCGGTACGGATCCGCACCCGCGTCCCGGCGGTGTGCAGCAGCTCGGACACCGCGAACGGGCCGACGGGGTCGTCCTCGATCACGAGCAGATTGAGGGCGCCCGTCCCCGCGAGGACACCCGCCTCGACCTGGACCGAGGTGATGGCCCCCACACCGCCCCCGGGACCGCACGCCCCCGGCACGACGGGCGCGGGCGCGGCCGGGTCCGCCGCCCCGGCCAGGGGGTTCGTCCCGGCCGGGGGCGTCGGAGGCCATATCTGAGGTGCGGGCATCGTTCCGGTCCTTCCCTCCCCCCGAGGGCGCCGCGGAACGCGAGCCACGTCCGCCAGTTCCGGACCTTAGCCGTACACGGCTGCGCAGCGGAATGGCGAGCGGTGACTGTTCGGCAAATGCCCGTCGGCATATGCCACATGCCTCACTTGTCCGGGCGGACGACCCCCAGGATCGGCATCGTGCCCGCGCCCGTGATCGTCACATTCCGCCCCGGTCGCGGGGCGTGCACGATCGCGCCGTCGCCGATGTACATCCCGACGTGCGTCGCGTCCGCGAAGTAGATGATCAGATCGCCTGGTCGCATGTCCTTGATGGCGACATGCGGCAGTTGTGCCCACTGCTCCTGCGAGGTGCGCGGGATGCCCCGGCCCGCCGCGAGCCAGGCCTGCGAGGTCAGACCGGAGCAGTCGTACGTCCTCGGCCCCTCCGCGCCCCACTCGTAGGGCTTGCCGATCTGGTCGGTCGCGAACTGCACCGCCCGCCTGCCCTGCTCGCTCGCCTTGCCGTTGATCTCCCGCAATATGCCCGAACTCAGCCAGTCCGTCTGGGCCTTGAACTGCTGCTCCTGCTCCAGCTGGGCCAGCCGCTCGCGCTCCTTCGCCTCCAGCTGGGACTCCAGCTTCTCGGCGGCCGCGATCTTGCCGGTGATCTCCTTCTTGGCGGTCTCCTTCTTGACCCGGTTCGCCTCCAGCTTCGTCCACTGGGCGGAGGCGTCCTTCGAGTACTGCCCCAAGTCGCTCTGCGTACGGTTCAGTTCGGCCAGCATGCCCTGCGTGGCCTGCTGGCCCTCGCGCAGCCGGTCGGCGCCGTCCAGGAACGCGTCCGGGTTGCCGCTCAGCATCATCTGCGCGCCGAGCGGCAGTCCGCCCGTGCGGTACTGCAGCCGGGCCGCGGCGCCCGCCTGGTCCTTGAGCTGCTTGATGCGCTCCTCGCCCTTGACGATCGCCTGGGCGATCTTCACGATCTGCGCGGACTGGACCTTGGTCTGCTCCTCGGCCTGGTTGTACGCCTCGGTCGCGACCGCCGCCTGCCGGTACAGCTCGTCTATTTCCTTGCGTACGTCGTCGAGGCTCTTCGTCCCCGGAGCAGGCGTCGCCGTGGTCGTCGGCTCAGGCTTCGGGCTCGGCGCGGCGAACGCCGTGGTCGGCATCGCCAGCACGGTCAGGGCGCACACCACGGTGATCGCGGTGGCCAAACGGCGTTGGTGCACGAAAATTCTCCCCCTCCGGACATCCGGAATCCCCAGTCCCACATCAAGCACGTCACGTACATCGAGCACGTCACGCAGGTGCACATCGCACATCACACATCCGCAGGTCACGCGGAACGCGGATGTGATTAACCGTCAGTAACATCTCGCAACGTCGCGATGGTGCCACGCCGTTCGCCAAAACGACAGAGGCGGACGGCACCTGACGGGTCACTCCCCGCATGTGGGACGAACGGCACGACGTGTGCGTTCCCCGTGCGGGGGTGACGTGTGGAGTGACCGGAGCTGTTCGCGCGTACGCCAGCGCAGGGTTACCTAACCGGGCTCCCGCCCGTCACCCCCGAGGCGCCAGCGCTTCCCACTCCACGGTGACCTCCCCTTGGCGCCAGCGCCTGGGCCCGTCGGTGAGCGGCCAGTCCGCCGCCAGGTCCCGGACCGCTCGCATCCAGCGCTGGCGCGCGCCCAGCGACGCGTACGGGGCCGCCGCCGCCCACGCGCGGTCGAAGTCGCGCAGGAACGCGTGCACCGGCTCGCCCGGCACATTCCGGTGGATCAGCGCCTTCGGCAGTCGTTCGGCCAGGTCGGAGGGGCGCTCCAGGGACCCGAGCCGGGTCGCGAACGTCACCGTGCGCGGGCCCGAGGCGTCAAGGGCGACCCACACATGCCGTCGCCCGATCTCGTCGCACGTCCCCTCGACGAGCAGCCCGCCGTCCGCGAGCCGGGCGCACAGCCGCGCCCAGACCGCCGCGACCTCGCCCTCGTCGTACTGCCGCAGCACGTTCGCCGCCCGGATCAGCAGCGGCGGCCGGGGCAGCGGGACCTCGAAGCCGCCGTGGACGAAGGTGAGCCCGTCGCGCTCGTACGGCTTCGCAGCGGCGACCCGGGCCGGCTCGATCTCGATCCCGACGACGGAGACGGCGGGAGCGGAGGTGCGCAGCCGCTGGAGCAGTTCCACGGCCGTCCAGGGGGCCGCCCCGTATCCGAGATCGACCGCGATCGGCGCGTCGGCGCGGCGCAGCGCGGGCCCGTGCGTATCGGCGATCCAGCGGTCCATGCGGCGCAGCCGGTTCGGGTTGGTGGTGCCGCGCGTGACGGTGCCGACGGGCCGGCGGGGAGCGGGTGGAGCCATGTCCTTGAGCCTACGGCGACCAGGCCATGGGGCCCGAGCCGAGCCCGCCGCACCTCCCTCCCGGGCCCCTCCCGGCCCCCTCCCCGGGCAAAATTTTCGGCAAACCCGAAAGAAACGAAGGCAAGCGGAAATGAAAAAGAGGGTTCCGGTGGTTACGCGTTCTTGAGGGGACGCCCGCGTCCCTTCGGCGCCATGCCCCCTGTCGAGCGAGTCCAGTCGCAGTCCAGTCGAGGAGGACGTCGACCGTGAGCCAGTACGTGTCCCGGTTCGCCGGCTCCCTGGCGGGGCCTCCCCGGCTCCGCCTCCCCGGAGGCCACCGCAGGCCGCGCCGGATCGCCATGCTCAGCGTCCACACCTCCCCCCTGCACCAGCCCGGCACGGGCGACGCGGGCGGCATGAACGTCTACATCGTGGAGCTCGCCAAGCGCCTCGCCGAGATCAACATCGAGGTCGAGATCTTCACGCGCGCGACCACGGGCGGGCTCGCCCCGACGGTCGAGATGGCGCCCGGCGTACTCGTCCGCCATATAGACGCGGGCCCGTACGAGGGCCTGGCCAAGGAGGAGCTGCCCGCCCAGCTGTGCGCCTTCACGCACGGTGTGATGCAGGCGTGGGCGGGCCACCGCCCCGGCCACTACGACCTGGTCCACTCCCACTACTGGCTCTCCGGCCACGTCGGCTGGCTCGCCGCCGAGCGCTGGGGCGTCCCCCTCGTGCACGCCATGCACACCATGGCCAAGGTCAAGAACGCGGCGCTCGCGGACGGCGACACGCCCGAGCCCGCCGCGCGCGTGATAGGCGAGACGCAGATCGTCGACGCGGCCGACCGGCTGATCGCCAACACGGCCGAGGAGGCGGACGAGCTGGTCCGCTTCTACGACGCCGACCCCGGCAAGGTCGCCGTCGTCCACCCCGGCGTGAACCTGGAACGCTTCCGTCCGGCCGACGGCCGCGCCGCCGCGCGCGCCCGCCTCGGGCTGCCGCAGGACGCCCTGGTCCCGCTCTTCGCGGGCCGCATCCAGCCCCTGAAGGCGCCGGACATCCTGCTCAGGGCGGTGGCGGTGCTGCTCACCGAGAACCCGTCGCTGCGCTCGCGGCTCGTCGTCCCGGTGATCGGCGGCCCGAGCGGCAGCGGTCTGGCGAAGCCGGAGGGCCTGCACAAGCTGGCCGCGCGGCTCGGCATCTCGGACGTGGTGCGGTTCCATCCGCCGGTCGGCCAGGACCGCCTCGCGGACTGGTTCCGCGCGGCATCGGTGCTGGTCATGCCCTCGTACAGCGAATCCTTCGGACTCGTGGCCATAGAGGCGCAGGCGGCCGGCACCCCGGTCGTGGCGGCCGAGGTGGGCGGGCTTCCGGTGGCCGTGCGCGACGGCACGACCGGCTTCCTCGTCCCCGGCCACGACCCGGTCGACTACGCGCGCGCCCTGCGCCGCTTCGCCGACGACCCGGCGCTGGTGGACCGGATGGGGACGGCCGCCGCCCACCACGCCC
The DNA here is from genome assembly GCF_014596475.1 of Streptomyces sp. CBMA152. Taxonomy (GTDB): domain Bacteria; phylum Actinomycetota; class Actinomycetes; order Streptomycetales; family Streptomycetaceae; genus Streptomyces. The sequence continues at coordinate 470,042 of NZ_MECJ01000029.1, forward strand.
AGTCCTTCGGCTGGGGCACGGCGGCCTCGGCCACCGCCGACGTCTACACCGCGGCGATGCACGAACACCGCCGTCGCGTACGCTCGCACCATGGCTGACGCGCGGCAGGTCATCGACGAGTTCCTCAAGGACGCCGAGCTCGAATGGGAGACCCCCGAGCCCGGTTCGTACGTGGTGAAGCTCCCCGGCACCCGGAAGCTCTCCACGACGTGCTCGCTGAAGATCGGCAACCACTCGCTCTCCGTGAACGCCTTCGTGGTCCGCCACCCCGACGAGAACGAGCCCGGCGTGCACCGCTGGCTCCTGGAGCGCAACCTGCGCCTGTACGGCGTGAGTTACGCGATCGACAGCCTCGGCGACGTCTACCTCGCCGGCAAGCTCCCGCTGGCGTCGGTGACCCCCGACGAGCTCGACCGCCTCCTCGGCACGGTCCTGGAGGAGGCGGACGGCTCGTTCAACACGCTCCTTGAGCTCGGCTTCGCGTCGGCGATCCGGCGGGAGTACGAGTGGCGGGTGTCGCGCGGGGAGTCGACGCGGAACCTGGACGCGTTCGCGCATCTGACGGGGCGCGCCAAGGACTGAGGGTCCGTCAGGCGGTGGCGGGGGCGGGCGAGTCGGCGCGTTCCTGGACACCGGCTTCGACACGGGCCTCGACACCTGCTTCGACTCCGGCCTCGTGCGAAACGGCGGCCTCTTCCGGCAGCCCCCGCATCAGCAGCCAGTACCCCAGCGACGCCACCGTGCCGAGCACCGCGCACGCCGCCCACAGCCATGCGGCCCCGTACTGGTCGATGACGAAGCCCGACATCAGCGGTGCGATCAGCGCGGCCACCGACCAGGACATCGTGTAGACGCCCTGGTAGCGACCCCGGCCGTGGACGGGGGAGAGGCGGACGACGAGTCCGGTCTGGGTGGGGGAGTTGACGATCTCGGCCAGCGTCCAGACGCAGATGGTCAGCGCGTACACCGCGACCGAGCCCGCGAAGGCGGTGAGCCCGAACCCGTACCCCGCGAGCAGCGACGAGACGATCAGCAGACGGCGGGCGTCGCGGTGCTCGATGTAGCGGGTGACCGGGATCTGCAGGACGACGATCATCACGCCGTTGACGGCGATCGCCATACCGAAGTCGGAGCTGCTGAAGCCGTCCGTACCCATGGCGACCGGCAGACCCACGTAACCCTGCTGGAAGATAAGGGAGATGAGGAAGGAGAGCCCGACGACGCCCATGTAGCGCCCGTCGCGGAAGACGGTGCCGAGACTGACCTCGGGCTCGGCGGCCTTCTCCTTCTCCGTCCGTTCCGGGCGGGACTCGGGGAGCTTGAGGAAGACGAGTACGGCGCAGACGAGGGTCATCGTGGCCTCGACGAGGAAACCGGCGCGGTAGCTGTACTCGGCGACGAGGCCCGCGCCCGCCGACGAGAAGGCGAAACCGAGGTTGATCGCCCAGTAGTTGAGCGAGAACGCCCGCATCCGGTCCTCGGGCTTCACGATGTCGGCCATCATCGCCTGCACCGCCGGGCGCGAGGCGTTGGACGCCATGCCGACGAGGAAGGCGACGCCCGCGATCGCGACCGGGTCGGTCATGAACCCGAGCAGCGCGACCGAGAAGGCGGTCGACATCTGGGCGATCATCATCGTGGGCCGCCGCCCGAGCCGGTCGGTGAGGACGCCCGCGCCGATGGACGAGATGACCCCGCCGAGCCCGTGCAGCGAGGCGACGAGACCGGCGTACGAGGCGGAGTAGCCGCGGTCGAGGGTCAGGTACAACGCCATGAAGGTCGCCACGAAGGCGCCCAGCCGGTTGATCAGCGTGCTGGTCCACAGCCACCAGAACTCCCGGGGCAGACCCGAGACGCTCTCTCGTGCGGCGCGCCTGAGACTGGCGACGGACATCGTTTCCCCCGAAGATGTGTAAGTGGCGCAAGCAATATGGGCAACTTACGATTCAGGGGCCCCGACCCGCCACTGAATTGACGCTTCCAGTCAATCGAGGGAGGTCCGCGTCGGGTTCGTGTCCGCAGTCCGAGACGACCGGGGCCGTCGGCGCCCGGGCGAGCGAGGGCCCGGGAACGTCGATTACGCTCGGACGCATGGCCGACGCACCGTACAAGCTGATCCTCCTCCGCCACGGCGAGAGCGAATGGAACGAGAAGAACCTGTTCACCGGCTGGGTGGACGTCAACCTCACCCCGAAGGGCGAGAAGGAGGCGGCGCGCGGCGGTGAGCTGCTGAAGGACGCCGGCCTGCTCCCCGACGTGCTGCACACCTCCCTCCAGAAGCGCGCGATCCGCACGGCCCAGCTGGCGCTGGAGTCCGCGGACCGCCACTGGATCCCGGTGCACCGCTCGTGGCGCCTGAACGAGCGCCACTACGGCGCGCTCCAGGGCAAGGACAAGGCGCAGACGCTCGCCGAGTTCGGCGAGGAGCAGTTCATGCTGTGGCGCCGCTCGTACGACACCCCGCCGCCGGCGCTCGCGGACGGCACGGAGTTCTCGCAGTCGGACGACGCCCGTTACGCGTCGATCCCGCCGGAGCTGCGCCCGCAGACCGAGTGCCTCAAGGACGTCGTCGTCCGCATGCTGCCGTACTGGTACGACGGCATCGTCCCGGACCTGCTCGCGGGCCGCACGGTCCTGGTCGCGGCGCACGGCAACTCGCTGCGCGCCCTGGTCAAGCACCTGGACGGCATCTCGGACGCGGACATCGCGAGCCTGAACATCCCGACCGGCATCCCGCTCGTCTACGAGCTCGACGCCGACTTCAAGCCGGTCAACCCCGGCGGCACCTACCTCGACCCGGACGCGGCAGCGGCGGCGATCGAGGCGGTCAAGAACCAGGGCAAGAAGTAGCGGCGCCCGCCTTACGGCTTCCTACGTACTACGTACGTAAGGGAAAGGCCCCCGTCCCTTTCGGGCGGGGGCCTTTCTCTGTCTGTGCGTCAGGCCGTCGGCAAGTGCTTCAGCCGCAGCCGCCGCCGCACTGGCAGGAGCCGCCCGACTGGCAGCCGCAGGAGCAGCCGGGGCCGCAGGTGCAGCCGCTGCTGGGGGCGGGCTGTGGCGTGGTGGTGGTCGGGGAAACGGTCATGGTTCCCTCCCGGGGGTAGGCGTGCCGTGCAGACATTTGAAGACTTAACCCTGTCCATGCCCGCTCCCAAGGGCGCATCAACGGCGCATTCGCGCAGTGGAGGCAATGCGCGCCTTCGTGCGCACCTATGCGCCCCCCGACACGCGACCCGCCATGCGCCGACGAGGCGCCCCACCCGTACGCCCCTGGCTACGCGCCCTCGACCTGCACCGGCGGCTGGAGCTCGTCCGCGTGCTCACCGGTCACCAGGTACACGACGCGCTTGGCGACCGACACCGCGTGGTCGGCGAAGCGCTCGTAGTAGCGGCCGAGGAGGGTGACGTCGACCGCCGTCTCGATGCCGTGCTTCCAGCGGTCGTCCATCAGGTGCTGGAAGAGCGTGCGGTGCAGGAGGTCCATCTCGTCGTCGTCCTGCTCCAGCTGGAGCGCCAGGTCGACGTCCTTGGTGATGATCACCTCGGCGGCCTTCGCCATCAGGCGCTGGGCGAGCTGGCCCATCTCCAGGATCGTGGCGTGCAGGTCGCGCGGGACCGCGCGCTCCGGGTAGCGCAGCCGGGTCAGCTTGGCCACGTGCTGGGCCAGGTCGCCCGAGCGCTCCAGGTCGGCGCTCATCCGCAGCGAGGTGACCACGATCCGCAGATCCGTGGCGACCGGCTGCTGGCGGGCCAGCAGGGCTATCGCCCGGGCCTCCAGGTCGTGCTGGAGATCGTCGACCTTCTGGTCGGCCGCGATCACGTTCTCGGCGAGCTTGAGGTCGGCGTCGAGCATGGCCGTGGTGGCGCGCCCGATCGCCGACCCGACAAGGCGGGCCATCTCGACCAGGCCCTCGCCGATCGAGTCCAGTTCCTCGTGGTACGCGTCCCGCATGGGTGTGCCCTTCTTTCAACGACTCCGGGGGGCCGGGGGCGGCTGTGACCCCCACGCTCCCACGTTCCGTGGGTTACGCGTCCGATTCGGCCACACCAAGTGAACCGGCACTATCACCATGGTGAACTCTGGGCGACGAACGTTCGAGCAGACACCCGGATGGCTGGGAGAGTGTCAGTGCGGCCGCATAACCTGGATGCATGGACGTGAACGCGGCGGTCGCCGCAGCGGCAGCGATCGCCGGGTTGTGCACCGGCGTCATCGCCATGCTGGCGTTCCGCTGGAGCGAGCGCGACCAGGCTCGGCCCACCCGGACCTCCCTGCACACGGACGCGGTGCTACCGCCCGGCGTGGACACCGTGCTGTCGGTGCTCCGCTCCTCGGCGGTGGTGCTCGACGAGAGCGACTCGGTCGTCAAGGCCAGCTCCGCCGCGTACGCGCTGGGGCTGGTCAGGGGCGGAAAGCTGGCGGTGGAGCCGATGCTCCACATGGCCCGGGACACCCGCCGGGACGGTGAGATACGCCAGGTCGAGCTGGACCTGCCCCGCCGGGGCACCGGCCGGGGCGAGGCGCTGGCGGTCTCCGCGCGCGTGGCGCCGCTGGGCTCGCGGCTCGTGCTGCTCCTGGTCGAGGACCTCACCGAGGCCCGCCGCATAGAGGCGGTCCGGCGCGACTTCGTGGCGAACGTCAGCCATGAGCTCAAGACGCCGGTCGGCGCGCTCTCGCTGCTCTCCGAGGCCGTCATGGACGCCTCGGACGACCCCGAGGCGATCACCCGCTTCGCGGGCCGCATGCAGATCGAGGCGAACCGGCTGACCAACCTGGTCCAGGAGCTCATCGACCTGTCCCGGGTGCAGAACGACGACCCGCTGGAGGACGCCGAGCCGGTCCGGGTCGACGAGCTGGTCGCCGAGGCCATCGACCGCTCCCGCCACCCCGCGTCCACCAAGCAGATCACCATGGCCGCGGGCGGCACCGCCGACCTCTACGTCTGGGGCAACCGCGGCCAGCTCGCCGCCGCCCTCGGCAACCTCGTCGAGAACGCGGTCAACTACTCCCCGGCCAGGACGCGGGTCGGCATCGCGGGCCGCCGCGTGGCCGCGCCCGGCGGGGACCTGATCGAGATAGCCGTGACCGACCAGGGCATAGGCATCTCGGAGAAGGACCGGGAGCGCGTCTTCGAGCGCTTCTACCGTGTCGACCCGGCCCGCTCCCGTGCCACCGGTGGTACGGGCCTGGGCCTGGCCATCGTCAAACACGTGGCCGCCTCGCACGGCGGGGAGGTCACCGTGTGGAGCTCCGAGGGACAGGGCTCCACCTTCACCCTGAGGCTCCCGGAGGCCGGCGCGGTCCGTGACCGCGCCGCTCCCTCCGCCGACACCGCAGGCCCGGACGACGACGCCGTCGACGAGCCGTACGACACCTTCCCCCCTGCCGCACACGACTCACACACTGTGCTCCCTGCCCCGGAGGTCCTTCCGTGACCCGAGTGCTCGTCGTCGAGGACGAGGAATCGTTCAGCGACGCCCTGTCCTACATGCTCCGCAAAGAGGGTTTCGAGGTCGCCGTGGCGGCCACCGGGCCCGACGGGCTGGACGAGTTCGAGCGCAACGGCGCCGACCTCGTGCTGCTCGACCTGATGCTGCCGGGGCTGCCCGGCACGGAGGTCTGCCGCCAGCTGCGCGGCCGCTCCAACGTCCCGGTGATCATGGTGACCGCCAAGGACAGCGAGATCGACAAGGTCGTGGGCCTCGAAATAGGAGCCGACGACTACGTCACCAAGCCCTTCTCGTCCCGTGAGCTCGTCGCCCGCATCCGCGCGGTGCTGCGCCGGCGCGGCGAGCCGGAGGAGGTCACCCCGGCGGCCCTGGAGGCCGGCCCGGTCCGGATGGACGTGGACCGCCATGTGGTCACGGTCTCCGGCGGCAAGGTCGACCTCCCGCTCAAGGAGTTCGACCTCCTGGAGATGCTGCTGCGCAACGCGGGCCGCGTGCTGACCCGTATGCAGCTGATCGACAGAGTCTGGGGCGCGGACTACGTCGGCGACACCAAGACCCTCGACGTCCACGTCAAGCGCCTGCGTGCCAAGATCGAGCCGGACCCGGGCGCGCCGCGCTACCTGGTGACGGTGCGGGGCCTGGGCTACAAGTTCGAGCCGTAAACACGCGCCACGCGCGCGAGGCCGTCGCACGGCCGCACATGAGGAGGGGCCCCGGACGTGTTGTCCGGGGCCCCTCCTCATGCGTACGTGTACGTCAGTGACCCGCGCCCGTGGTCGGGGTGCCCGAGGGCTTGCCGCCCTTGGCCGGGGTGCCGGACGGCTTGCCCGAGGGCTTGCCGCTCTCGGTGGCACCCGGGGTCGTGGTGGCGCCCGGGGCGCCCGGCGTGGCCGCCGGGGGCTTGGGGAGCTCGCTCGGGCCGTAGCCCTCGAAGTAGCTCGTCGCCGGGATCACGTAGGCGCGCAGGGTCACCTCGCCGGCGGTGCTCAGCTGGAAGGTGACCGGCTGGGCGTCGCCGTTCTTGGCGGCCTCCTTGCCGTTCTCGATCACGGCGGACGCGTTGTCCTTGCCGCCGATGAGCAGCGAGCCGTGCGCGGGGACGGTGAGCGCGCTCTGGCCCTTGGCGGGGGACAGCTTCACCGCGGCGCCCGACGCCGACAGCTTGACCGCGTCGAGCGTCTGCGCCTTGTCGCCGTTGTTGAAGATCGTCGCCGTGATGACGGCGGGCCCGGGGGCGTCCGCCTTCGGCTGGGTCAGGACGGACGCGTTCTGGATCTTGATGTCGCCGACCTTGACGGCGGCGTTGTCCGGCTTCACTTCGAGCGTCTGCGCGTCGTTGCCCGCCGAGCAGGCGGCGAGGGAGGCGAGCGAGAACGCGATGGCAGAGGCGGCGAGGGCGCCGCGTCGAAGGCTGCGGCTCACGGCGGCGGCAACTCCTTGGACGGAAGGACATCTAAAGGACGGCTAAGTCTGTGTCAGCTGGCTTAGGTTACCGAGCCGCCCCGCCGCCCCCGCACCCGACCCGCCCCTGGGAGCCGGTCCGCCGCACCCGACCCCGCACCGGGTTGTCGATCACGTCGCCGATCACCCCGCCGCGAGCACCCCCGGCCGCGCCGCACCCTTCCTGATCTCCCCGTTTCCGTACGCCGTTCACATATCCCCGGTGATCAATTCTCCGGACCGCCACGCATTCCTTACCGAAAACGTCCCGGGAGTTCCTGGGAGGTTCCCGGGAAGCGCCCAGGAACTCTCCGTCCGACTCCGAGTGATCAATTCACGAAAAAATCGCGGGAGCACCCGAACGGGTGACCGGTTGTCGAACGGAGCAGTGGAAGTCCACCGCTTGGAAGCCGACAAAACGGGACGTTCGACCCTGAGGAAGGGGGTTGCGGAGCGTGCGTCGGGCATGTTTCCCTTGCCCCGAACAGCGGCTCCGACCTGCGGATACCCCTTCCCGTGAACCCTCCGCAGCACGTTCGTGTTGCTGTTGTCAAGCCCCGAGATATGCCCTGACCTGCGAAAACGCCATTCAGAACACGCTGTTCTCGTGTTACCCTGGATAGCCACGGAAGGGGTACCTGTCACATGACGTTCAAGGTTGGCGACACCGTGGTCTATCCCCATCACGGGGCCGCGCTGATCGAGGCCATCGAAACTCGCCAGATCAAAGGCGTGGACAAGACCTACTTGGTGCTCAAGGTCGCCCAGGGCGACTTGACGGTGCGCGTACCCGCGGACAATGCGGAGTTCGTAGGCGTGCGCGATGTGGTCGGTCAGGACGGGCTGGACCGGGTCTTCGAGGTGCTTCGCGCACCGTACGCGGAGGAGCCCACCAACTGGTCCCGTCGCTACAAGGCAAATCTCGAAAAGCTCGCCTCCGGCGATGTCATCAAGGTCGCCGAAGTGGTGCGCGACCTGTGGCGTCGTGAGCGCGAGCGCGGACTCTCCGCAGGTGAGAAGCGCATGCTCGCCAAGGCGCGCCAGATCCTGGTGAGCGAGCTCGCACTCGCTGAGAACACCAACGAAGACAAGGCCGAGGCCCTCCTCGACGAGGTTCTCGCGTCCTGACACCGGGGACCCGGGGGCGCTGCCCCTGGAGGACCCGCATTGCCGCGGTGCCCGCTGACCAGCAGTGATCATGCTGCTGTGTCGCCGGGCGCTGCGGCATGTTCGGACATATTCGTACGTACGTAGTGCTACGTACCGTACCGCCCCCGTACTCGGCCCGCCTCGTACGACGGCGGGCCGGGCCCGGGTCGCTTGCTCGACCGGTCGTCACGGAAGGGGCCGGTCAGGGCGTTGCGCCCGGCACTCCCCCAGCCACCGGCCGGGGGTACCCCCAGGCCATACCCATGTCGCCGGAGGACACAAACCTTGTCTGAGGAAACGCGCGTTTTCCGCACCGCCGCGGTGATTCCCGCGGCCGGCCGCGGCGTGCGGCTCGGCCCGGGCGCCCCCAAGGCGCTCCGCGCGCTGAACGGCACTCCCATGCTCATCCACGCCGTCCGGGCGATGGCCGCCTCCCGCGCGGTCTCGCTCGTCGTCGTCGTGGCCCCGCCGGACGGCGCCACCGAGGTGAAGAACCTGCTGGCCGAGCACGCGCTGCCGGACCGCACCGACTTCCTCGTGGTGCCCGGCGGCGAGTCCCGCCAGGAGTCCGTCAAGCTCGGCCTGGACGCGCTGCCGCCCGGCATCGACGTGGTGCTCGTCCATGACGCGGCCCGCCCGCTGGTGCCGGTCGACACCGTCGACGCGGTGATCGAGGCCGTACGGGACGGGGCCCCGGCCGTCGTCCCGGCGCTGCCGCTCGCCGACACGGTCAAGCAGGTCGAGCCCCGCGAGGGCGGCGCGCCCGAGCCGGTGCTCGCCACGCCCGACCGCTCCCGGCTGCGCGCGGTGCAGACCCCGCAGGGCTTCGACCGCGCCACGCTGGTCCGCGCCCACGAGAGCGTCACCGACAACGTCACGGACGACGCGTCCATGGTCGAGCAGTTGGGCCTGAAGGTCGTGGCCGTGCCCGGTCACGAGGAGGCGTTCAAGGTGACCCGCCCGCTGGACCTGCTCCTCGCGGAGGCCGTCCTCGCCCGCAGGAGGGCCAACGATGGCTTCTGAGACCCCTGGGACGCCTGTGGCCCCCGTGATCCCGCAGGTCGGCATCGGCACCGACATCCACGCCTTCGAGGAGGGCCGCGAGCTGTGGTGCGCCGGGCTGCTCTGGGAGGGCGAGGGCCCCGGCCTCGCGGGCCACTCCGACGCCGACGTCGTCGCCCACGCCGCCTGCAACGCGCTGTTCTCGGCGGCGGGCCTCGGCGACCTCGGCGCCCACTTCGGCACCGGCCGGCCCGAGTGGTCCGGCGCCTCCGGCGTCACGCTGCTCACCGAGGCCGCCCGGATCGTCCGGGAGGCGGGCTTCGGTATCGGCAACGTGGCCGTGCAGGTCGTCGGCCCCCGGCCGAAGATCGGCAAGCGGCGCGAGGAGGCGCAGAAGGTGCTCTCGGACGCGGTCGGCGCGCCCGTCTCGGTCTCCGGCGCCACCACCGACGGCCTGGGCTTCCCCGGCCGCGGCGACGGCCTCGCCGGGATCGCCACGGCGCTGGTCTACCGGACCGGATGAAGACATTCCGGCAGGCGGGCCGACAAGTCCCGTAAGCCCCTTTCGTACGCGCCCGGAAGATCCACGCGTACGGGCCCGCCACCACCTGCGGAAAAGCTTCCGGAAAAGCTTCTGTCACACTTCAGTGCCCCGCGCCCCAAGGGTCGCGGGGCACTGCTACGGGGCCACTACCCTGGACTCGTGACTATTCGCCTGTACGACACCAGCGCCCGGCAGATCCGCGACTTCACCCCGCTAGTGCCGGGCTGTGTCTCGATCTACCTCTGTGGCGCGACCGTGCAGGCCGCACCGCACATCGGACATGTCCGGTCCTACCTGAACTTCGACATCATGCGCCGCTGGTTCCAATACCGCGGTCACGACGTCACGTTCATCCGCAACGTCACCGACATCGACGACAAGATCATCGCGAAGTCGGCCGAGCAGGGCCGCCCTTGGTGGTCCATCGGCTACGACAACGAGCGCGCCTTCAACGACGGCTATGACGCGCTGGGTTGCCTGCCGCCCACGTACGAACCGCGAGCGACCGGGCATGTGCCCGAGATGATCGAGATGATGCGCACGCTGATCGAGCGCGGTCACGCGTACGAGGCGGACGGCAGCGTCTACTTCGACGTGCGCTCCTTCCCCGACTACCTGGCGCTGTCCAACCAGGACATCGACGAGCTGCGCCAGCCCGCCGAGGACGGCATCACCGGCAAGCGCGACCCGCGTGACTTCGCGATGTGGAAGGCCACCAAGCCGGGCGAGCCCGACTGGGAGACGCCCTGGGGCCGTGGCCGTCCGGGCTGGCACCTGGAGTGCTCGGCGATGGCCCACAAGTACCTGGGCAGCGCCTTCGACATCCACGGCGGCGGTCTCGACCTGATCTTCCCGCACCACGAGAACGAGATCGCGCAGGCCAAGGCGTTCGGTGACGCGTTCGCCGCGTACTGGGTGCACAACGCCTGGGTGACGATGAGCGGCGAGAAGATGTCGAAGTCACTCGGCAACTCGGTCCTGGTCTCGGAGATGACCAAGGTGTGGCGGCCGATCGTGCTCCGCTACTACCTCGGCACCCCGCACTACCGCTCGATGATCGAGTACAGCGAGGAGGCGCTGCGCGAGGCCGAGTCGGCGTTCGCGCGGATCGAGGGCTTCATCCAGCGGGTCGTCGAGAAGGCCGGGGGAGTGGTGGAACCGGCCGCCGAGGTGCCGCTCGCGTTCGCCGAGGCGATGGACGACGATCTCGGCGTCCCGCAGGCGCTCGCGATCATCCACACCACGGTCCGCCAGGGCAACAGCGCGCTGGCCGCCGACGACAAGGAGGCGGCGATCGCCCGTCTGGCCGAGGTCCGGGCGATGCTCGGGGTCCTCGGTCTGGACCCGCTGGACCCGCACTGGGCGGGCGAGGCCGACCGGGGCGAGGATCTGCACGGGGCCGTCGACACGCTCGTACGCCTGGTGCTCGAACAGCGCGAGGCGGCCCGCGCCCGCAAGGACTGGGCCACCGCGGACGCCATCCGCGACCAGCTGACCCAGTCCGGACTGGTCATCGAGGACAGCCCCAGCGGCCCCCGCTGGACCCTCGGACCCCGCTGACCGGGAAGCGCGATGTGCCGCCCGGGCGACTGGGCGGCACACTTCATATACGTACGTACGCAGGACCCACGGACGAAACGACGCCCCGTAGGTCGCAGAATCACGGAAACAGGTAGGTCATGGCCGGGAACAGCCAGCGCAGGAACCGCCGCACGTCCAACAAGAAGGGCGCTACGGTCGGCAGCGGTGGCCAGCGACGCCGTGGCCTGGAGGGCAAGGGCCCCACGCCCAAGGCCGAGGACCGCAAGAAGCACAAGAAGAACCGCATCGCCACCGCCAAGGCCAAGCAGGCCGCGAGCCGCCGTCCGGCCCCGCGCCGCGGCGGCGCCAAGGGCACGTCCGAGATGGTCGTCGGCCGCAACCCGGTCTTCGAGGCGCTGCGCGACGGTGTCCCGGCGATCACGCTCTACGTCCAGCAGTACATCGACAACGACGAGCGCGTCCGCGATGTCCTCAAGCTCGCGGGCGAGCGCGGCAACATCCACCTGATGGAGGCCCCGCGCCTCGAACTCGACCGGATGACGAACGGCCTGAACCACCAGGGCCTCGTCCTCCAGGTCCCGCCGTACGAGTACGCGCACCCGCAGGACCTCCTGGAGGCCGCGTACGACAACCACGACCAGCCGCTGATCGTGGCGCTGGACGGCGTGACCGACCCGCGCAACCTCGGCGCGATCGTCCGCTCCACCTCCGCCTTCGGCGGCCACGGCGTGGTCGTGCCGGAGCGGCGCGCGGCCGGCATGACGGCGGGCGCCTGGAAGTCCTCGGCGGGCACCGCCGCCCGTACGCCGGTCTCGCGCGTCACCAACCTGACGCGCGCCCTGGAGGACTACAAGAAGGCCGGTGTCACGGTCGTGGGCCTGGCGGCCGACGGCGAGCACACGGTCGAGTCCCTGGAGGCGCTCGGCGGCCCGGTCGTCATCGTCATCGGCAGCGAGGGCAAGGGCCTGGGCCGACTGGTCGGCGAGACCTGCGACTACCGGGTGCGCATCTCGATGCCGGGCGGCGCGGAGTCGCTGAACGCCGGTGTCGCGGCGGGCATCGTGCTGTACGAGGCGGCGCGCCGCCGCAAGGGCTGATGTGCGGACGCCTACGCGTGCTCACGCGCGCGTAGGCACTCCCGCGCGGCCACGCGCGCGTGGCCGCGTCGGTGACCCATAGGGCCGACGGCCGTCCGGCGTACATGATCTTGACGGGCCTCGGACACATCGCCCCCGTCAAGGCAGTGTCCTAAACCTGCATCACTCGGTTAGATGAGTGTGGACACCAGAACGCCCCGGCCCGGGTTCGACGATCAGCCTGCCCTGAGTATGGTCAAGGTGGACGCCGACCCCGCGCAGGTCATCGTCAACCACGCCAGTTTCCGCGTGCACTTCGCCCCGAAGTCCCTGCCCAAGCGGGCTTTGGCGGACCCGGCGAGGATGCCGACCGCGGGTGCCGGGCGCCGCCGGGCGCCGGTGGTGTGGAGCGGCCGGGCGGCGCCCGGGGCGAGCGGGCTGCTGCAGGCGGTCCGGGGCCTGGACGGGCCGGGCGCGTTCGACGCGGGCGCGACCCAGACGATCCCGCGCATCGACGACACCATGCCGACGCCGGTCGTCGTCGCTCCGCGCGCGCCGCTGGGCGACGCGGGCGTGGCCGAGACCGCGCTGCTCCAGGCGGTACGGACCCCTTCGTACGGCCAACAGCCGTACGGGGACGGCGAGTTCGACGTCTACGAGCCCGGCGACGACGAGGCCGACGGCGCCGCGCGCGGCCAGCGGCACGGCGCGGACCCGGTGCGGCACGCGTACTACCCGGGCCGCCGGATGAACCTCGGCGTGGTCCTGCTCCCGCTGCGCGTCTTCCTCGGCTTCATCTCCGTGTACGCGGGGATGGGCAAGCTCTGCGACCCCGTCTACTTCGACGGCGGCGAGCGCGGCTCGATGATGAAGTGGCTGAACTCGCTGCATCCTTGGGCGCTCGCCGAGCCGCTGCGCGCCTTCGCGCTCCAGCATCCGGTCGGGGCGGGTCTTTCGGTCGCCTTCCTCCAGATCGTGGTGGGCGTGCTGACCATGCTGGGGCTGTGGCAGCGGGTCGCGGCGGTGTTCGGGGCGCTGCTGTCGGCGGTGCTGCTGGTGACGGTGAGCTGGCAGACGGTTCCGGCGTACGACGCGCCGGACTTCATCTACCTGGCCGCCTGGTCGCCCCTGATCGCGGCGGGCGCGCCCGTCTACTCGCTGGACGCGCGGCTCGCGGGCGAGGCCTGGCGGCGGCTCGGTCCGCGCTCCACGCTGTGGGAGCTGCGCCGGCGGGTGCTGCGGCGCGGGACGATGATGGCGACGGTCGTGGTCGGCCTGACGCTGCTGATCGGCTCGCTGCTCGGCGGTGCCGTCCGCTCCACCGAGATGGTGACGGTTCCCGGCCCCAACTCCGACCCCACCAACTTCCTGCCGGGTACGCCGCTGGCGCCGGAGCCGCCTGCGAAGCCGGTGCGGCGTGCGCCGTCGCCTCGGCCGTCGGTGAGCGGCTCGGCGTCCACGAAGCCGTCGAAGCGGCCTGGATCGTCGAAGGCGACGGTTCATGACTCGGGGACGGTGGGGAGTGTGCCGTCCCAGACGCAGGGCACGGTCGGGCGCAAGCCGTCGACGTCGCACCACACGTCGCCGGCGGCCCCGTCGACGACGTCCGCGGGCCCGACGTCCTCGGGCTCGACCGGCTCGTCCCCGTCGACCTCGGGTTCAACGGGCAACCGGAACCCGATCGGCGGACTCCTGGGCTGACGCCCGGTCTTACCCCACCCCGCCCCTTCCCGAAAGCTCTGGGCGAGCGGCCGGGTACTTTGGCTGACCGCCGGTGGGGGCTGGTCGCGCAGTTCCCCGCGCCCCTAAGGAGGGCCCTCCGGGCCCATCAAGGGGCGCGGGGAACTGCGCGAGCAACCCAGCACGATCCGCAGGCAAACGGGAGCCGGGGTGCAGGGGCCGCAGGCCCCGCGAAGGGGTGCAGGGGGCGGAGCCCCCGCCAGGGGTCCGGGGGCCCGCCCCCGGGAAAGTCGCCTCAGCCCCCACCCACCCACCCCCGGAGGGTCTAGGTGAAGGGGCGGGGTGGGGTCAATTGCCCCGGCCCGACAGCTCCTTCGCCGCTTCCGTCAGATCCTTCGCCGTGTCGATCGCCCGCCAGTACGCCCCGTGCGGCAGCGGATAGCCGGCCAGACGGCGTTCGCGGGCCAGGCGGGGGAACGTGGTGCGCTCATGGTCGCCCCGGTCCGGGAGCAACCCGGTGAAGGCCGCCGAGAACACGTACACACCCGCGTTGATCAGATACGGCGACGGCGGCGACTCGATGAAGTCCGTGATGTGACCGAACGCGTCGGTCTCGACCGCGCCCCACGGGATCCGGGGACGGGCGAGGGCGAGCGTCGCGGTGGCGTCCCGCTCGCCGTGGAAGGCGGCCATCTCGCGCAGGGAGAAGCGCGTCCAGATGTCACCGTTGGTGGCGTACCACGGCCGGTCCGGGTGCGGCAGGCGCGCGGCCGCGTACTTGAGGCCGCCACCGCGCCCCAGCGGCTCCTCCTCGACCACGGTCGTGACGCGCAGCGGCAGCTCCGCCGAGGACAGCCACTCCTGGAGCACACCGGCGAGATGGCCGCAGGAGATCACGGCGTCCGTGACGCCCTCCGCGGCCAGCCAGGCAAGCTGATGGCCGATGATCGGGGTCCCCGTCCCGGGGATCTCGACCATCGGCTTGGGGCGGTCGTCGGTGTACGGACGCAGTCGTGAGCCCTGGCCGCCCGCCAGGACCACGGCCTGCGTCGGGAAGGTCGAAGTCGTGCTCGCAGTCATGCCGTGAACCCTATGCCGTGAACCGGGCGCGGTACGGCTGGGACGGCCGCTCAGGACTCCTGGGCCACGCCCGAGGCGAACGACGTGTCGCAGACGGGCCGCGAGTACGACTGGGCCTTGGCGGGGCCGTACTGCTCCACGGCGGCCCGGCCGAGCGCCCGCGCGATCGACATGCAGTGCTTGGCGAGCGACGGGCGGCGCTCGACCTCGCGCTGGAGGTGGGTGAGGGCGGTGGCGGGGTCCTTCTCCTGGAGCTCCACGAGGAGCGCGTCGCGCAGGACGTCCTGCGGGGCACGGGACTTCGCGCGTACGGAGACGTCCTCGGCGGAGGCGGTCAGCAGCTGCGAGTCGCTGGTCCCGGCCCAGTTGACCCGGGTGACCGCGAGCGTCCCGGACAGGACCAGGACGACGGGCAGGACGAGAGCTAGGGTGCGGCCGATTCGGCGGGCTGTGTGCGTCACGGAGGCGAGCGTAGCGGGGAGTAATGATTTGGCGACATTTAGTCACCCGGTCGGGGGATGGTTCGAGGCGCCGTTTCGAATCCGGTGTTGACGAACAGAGTTCGAAATGGCCGTTGTGCCGGGGTATTTGTCGACACGCTCCGGCCGGATCCCCGGAAGGTGCGGAGCCCCGCACCCAGGTAGGTGGGTGCGGGGCTCGCTGACGTGCCGCCGTACGTCAGTCGTTGAGGCGCCGGAAGTCGACGGATCAGTCGCTGAGGCGCTCGCCCGTGGACGTCGAGAAGACGTGCGTCTCGCCCGGGCGCGGGACGACGTGGAGCTGGGTGCCCTTCTCCGGGACCGAGCGGCCGTTCACGCGGACCACGAGGTCCTTCTGCTCGCCGCCGACCTCGGCGGTGCCGTAGACGTAACCGTCGGCGCCGAGCTCCTCGACGACGTTCACGGTCACGGCGAGGCCCGCCGGGGCCTCCTCGGAGTCCTTGGAGAGGGACTTGGCGGCGTCGCCGTTGTGCTCGACGATGTCGAAGTGCTCCGGACGCACGCCGACCGTCACCGTGCGGTCGCCCTTGTCGGCGGCCGCGGCCAGCGCCTCACGGCTCACCGGCACCACGCTGTTGCCGAACTTCACACCGCCGTCGGTGATCGGGACCTCGACCAGGTTCATGGCCGGGGAGCCGATGAAGCCGGCGACGAAGAGGTTGGCCGGGCGGTCGTACATGTTGCGCGGCGAGTCCACCTGCTGGAGCAGGCCGTCCTTGAGCACGGCCACGCGGTCGCCCATGGTCATGGCCTCGACCTGGTCGTGGGTGACGTACACCGTGGTGATGCCGAGGCGCCGCTGGAGCGAGGCGATCTGCGTACGGGTGGAGACCCGCAGCTTGGCGTCGAGGTTCGAGAGCGGCTCGTCCATGAGGAAGACCTGCGGCTCGCGGACGATCGCGCGGCCCATCGCGACGCGCTGGCGCTGACCGCCGGAGAGCGCCTTGGGCTTGCGGTCCAGGTAGTCGGTGAGGTCGAGGATCTTCGCCGCCTCCTCGACCTTCTTGCGGATCTCCGCCTTGTTGACGCCCGCGATCTTGAGCGCGAAGCCCATGTTGTCGGCGACGCTCATGTGCGGGTACAGCGCGTAGTTCTGGAACACCATCGCGATGTCCCGGTCCTTCGGGGGGAGGTGCGTGACGTCGCGCTCACCGATGCGGATGGCGCCGCCGTTGACGTCCTCAAGCCCCGCGAGCATCCGCAGCGAGGTGGACTTTCCGCAGCCCGAGGGGCCGACGAGGACGAGGAACTCGCCGTCCTCGATCTCGATGTCGAGGCCGTCGACCGCGGGCTTGGTGGAGCCCGGGTAGATCCGCGTCGCCTTGTCGAACGTGACAGTGGCCATGGGAGACCTGTCCCTTCACCGGCAGGAACGTGCCGGACGATCCGAGTAGAGGGAGAAGTGGTGTAGTCCACCTGGGTGGACTGGGACGAGACGCTACCCGCAGATGTCCGGTCTGTCAGCAGTCAGGAGAACGGGAAGTTCGTCAGCCCGGCCGACCCCGACTCCGTGGAGCGCCGAATCGGGCTCTGTGTAGAGTGAGGGAGCCCTTCGTACGCGGGCCGTTCCGGTGGGAGTCTCCGGTGGGACGAACGCGCGCGATGCCGCCTTAGCTCAGTTGGCTAGAGCGCTTGACTTGTAATCTTGAGGTCGTCGGTTCGATTCCGACAGGCGGCTCCATCGCACCACACCGCACCACCCTGTCCCGGACCGATCATGGTCCGGGACAATTGTTTTTCCGGGGCCATGGTGCGGGTGTGCCGGGCGGGGCAGCAGGGGTCAGAGGGGGCCATAGGGGTATGAGTCGTCGTTCCAGCGGGCTGATCGGGGTCTGGGCCGAGGCGCAGCGGCAGCAGCAGCGCCAGCAGGAGGCCCAGCGCCGGGCGTCGGTACAGCAGCAGCGGCAGCGCGAACGCGAGCAGCGGGCACAGGAGCGGGACGCCGCGCGCGCCACCCGCGAACAGCAGGCGGCCTACCGCCAGAGCCGGGAGGCGGACGCCAGGCTGCGCACCCAGGAACTGGACGCGCAGGTCGAGGAGCTGACCGGTCTCCTCGCGGCGGGCTGCGCCGCGCCGCCGTTCTCCACCGGCTCGCTGCGGCGCACCCAGCAGAGCGTCGAGCCGTTCGCGCCGGGCGCGCTCGCGCAGCCGATCCCGATGCCGGATCCGGCCCGCTACCAGCCGCAGGGCGGCGGCTGGACCGCCAACCGCCGCGCCCAGTCCCAGCAGGAGGCGCAGGCGAGATACCAGCGGGACTGGGACGCGGCGCAGTTGGCCGAGACCGAGCGGCGCCGGCAGCTGGCCGAGTACCGGGCCCAGTACGACGCCTGGGCGGCCACGCGGCAGTCCGAGCTCCATGGCCACAACCAGGGCGTCGAGGAGCTGGTGACCGGGCTGCGGGCGGCCGAGCCGGGCGCGGTGGTGGAGTACTTCTCGGCCGCCCTGTACGCGGCGGACGGCTGGCCGGAGGGCTTCCCGCGCCGGCTGTCGTGCTCGTACGACCGGGGCGCGAAGCAGCTGGTGCTGGACTGGGAGCTGCCCGGCTTCGACGTCGTTCCGGAGGCCAAGTCCGTACGCTATGTGGCCAGTTCGGACGAGGAGCGGGAGTCCGCGCGCCCGGTGACCCAGCGGCGGGCGCTCTACCGGGACACGCTCGCCCAGAGCGTGCTGCTCGTGGTGCGGGACCTGTTCGCGGCCGACGAGTACGGCGTACTGGAGTCGGTGGCGTTCAACGGCTTCGTCGACGACGTCGATCCGGCGAACGGGCGGCGGGCCGAGATCTTCCTGGCCACGGTGATGGTGGACCGGGCCGCGTTCCAGGGCCTCCACCTGGAGCAGGTGAGCGCGGTGGACTGCCTGGTGGACGCGTTGCACGGGCAGCTCTCCGCCCGTCCCGACCAGCGCGCGGGCGTACGCCCGGTGCGGCGGCCCGGCGAGTTGGGCGCGGGCGTCCTCTCGCACGGCAGCGACGAGGACGAGCCCGATCTGTTCGTGATGGACCCGATCGAATTCGAGGTCCTGGTCGCCGAGTTGTTCCGCGCGCGGGGCATGCGGGCGGTGACCACGCAGCGCTCGAACGACGGCGGCGTCGACGTCGAGGCGCTCGACGCGGACCCGATCAGCGGCGGCCGCATCATCGTCCAGGTCAAGCGCTACCGGAACACGGTCCCGCCGACGGCCGTACGCGACCTGTACGGCACCGTCCAGGGCGCCGGGGCCAACAAGGGCGTCCTGGTGACGACTTCGGGCTTCGGCCCCGGCTCGTACGCCTTCGCCCAGGGCAAGCCGCTGACGCTGGTGTCGGGGGCGGAGCTGGTGGAGCTGCTGCACGAGTGCGGGTTGCGGGGGCGGCTGGGGGAGCGGGGCGAGCGGGCGACGCCGACGCCCACGTTGGTGGACACGCCGCTGGCTCCGCCTCCTTCGGAGTCTTCTGAGGAGGACTTCAACGTCCTGGGGATGACGTGGGCCGGGCCGGTGGCGCTGGATGTGTGCGTGCTGGTGTGCGCGGGGAACCGGGTGCTGGACGACGACCACTTCGTGTTCTTCAACAACCGCGAGGTGCCCGGGGGTTCGGTACGGATGGTGCCGGGCGCGGTCGAGGACCGCGCGGCGGTCCGGGTCGCCTTCGACGCCCTCCCGCCACGCGCGGACCGCCTCGTCCTGGTCGCCTCCGTCGACCCCGAGGTCAACCCGGACGCGGACCTGTCCGGCTTCACCGACGCGGGCATCCTGCTGCGGGACGCGTCGGGCACGGAGCTGGACCGCCTCCCGGTCTCGGAGGGCCGCGCGGGCGAAACGGCCCTGGTCCTCGGGTCGTTCCGCCGCCGCGCGGGCGACGACTGGGACTTCGTGTTGGGGGGACGGGGGTATGTGGGCGGTCTGGAGGCGCTGATCGGGGACTTCGGGATAGAGGTGGAGTAGGGGGGGCGCGGGTTCAGGCGGGGGGCGGCGCGTCCGGGGACGGGGTGCCGCTGTGCCCACCCGTGCCGCCCCTAGCGGCACGCATGCCCACAGCGGCGGCGAAGGGGGCGGCGTGTAAGCCCACGGCGCTTGGGGCTACTTCGCCGCCCCAAGCTCCCCCAACGCCCCGTCCGCCAGCCGATAGACCGTCCACTCGTCCTGCGGTCGCGCCCCCAGGGACTCGTAGAAGGCGATCGACGGGGTGTTCCAGTTCAGGACCCAGCACCGGTCTTTCTGCGCCGCGTAACGGCCCTCACTGGATGTCTGCGACTTGTTCGCACACATCGGAGGGCCACCCGTGCCAAGCGCAGAAGCGCAAGTCATAGCTGTCATCTACCTGCGGCTGTCTCACGACACTTTCGTGTCGGACTCCCTGGAGGGACAGGAAGAGGACTGCCGCCGCCGGGCGAAGGAACTGGGCGCAACAGAGATCAAGATTTTCAGGGAGGTCGTGTCAGCGTCCAAGGCGAAGGTCCGCCGTCCCGAGTTCGACGCGATGGCCGAGTACGTGAAGGAGCACCGCCCGGCGTTCCTCGTGGCCTGGAAGTGGGATCGCGTGAGCCGACAGGGCATCCGCCAACTCGCGGACGTGGTGGAGCTGGTCGAGGACACAGGCGTCCGGTTCGTCTCCCTCAAAGACAACTTGGACTCCGCCAACCCCGGTTGGGTCACCCTGGCGTCGTTTCTCGCGGAGCAGGCCAAGGAGGAGGCCAAGAACATCCAGATCCGGGTCTCCGCACGTCAGCTCCGGGATCGCGAGAAGGGCCGCTGGATCAAGGAGCGCCCGTTCGGGTTCGCGGTCAACAGTGACCGTCGCCTGGAGCCCCACCCCGTAGAGGCGAAGATCGTCCGAGGCATGGTGGAAGAGTTCCTGGCGGGTGGCACCCTGCGAGGCATCGCGGTGCGGTTGACCGCCGACAAGGTCCCGACTCTCCGGTACGCCAAACGTGCGGAACTCCTGGCGAAGCTGCGGGAGGCAGACCGGCACGAGGAGGCCCACCTCCTGGAGACGGAGTCTCCCATCCGCTCCAAGGATTCCTGGGGCTTGACGACAGTCCGCCACATCCTCACGTCCCCGGTGCTGGCCGGGTACATGGTCCATGGCGGAAAGATCGCGGTGGACTCGGACGGCGAGCCCATCCAGGTGGGCCAGGGCATCGTCACGCTCGTGGAACACCGCCGGATTCTGGCGCGGCTCGACTCCCGCAAGGGCACGGTGAAGAAGCCGGGAAGGCGAACCGGCAAGGGCGGGTCCCCGGGCCGTCCGGTGACCTTCCTCCTGGCCGGGTTCATCCGCTGCGGAGACTGTGGCGGCCCGATGGTCGGCAACCGTCGCAAGCCGCCCCGCCGCTCCTACTACCGGTGCGGAGCGGGCAAGCACGGGCATCCGTGCTCACAGGGCAACGTCGGCGCCCAGCCCCTGGAGCGCCTGGTGGCGGACCGGGCCCTCTCCCGGCTGGCCAAGCTAGGCCCGGAGGACCCGCTCCTGGCGGCCGTAGCCAAGCGCTGGTTGGCGACGTACGCGCCCGAGTACGACGCCGAACGCTCGGAGTTCGAGAACAAGGTCCAGTCTCTCCGGACCCGCTTGGAGTCTCTGGAGGTGGCCCGGTGGGAGCGGGGCGAGTTCGAGGACGCGGAGGGGGCGGCCCGCTACGAACGGCTCCGCGCCCGGATCTCAGAACAACTGGCGGCCGTTGAGAACGCCCTCTCCAAGCTGCCTGAGCCGGTCATCGACCTGTCGATGTTGCTCGACCCGGAGGAGGCCATAGAGGTCCTGTCCGCCGGGCACGGCCGCACCTTGGAGACTCGGCGAGAGGTGTTGGGCTTGATCCTTCAGCGCGCGTACATCGTGTCCGACGGCATGAACATTCACCCGGTGTGGGTCGGCCAGGAGGACACGTACATCCCGGTCCGCGAGCGTGAACCCATCGGTGCAATGCCTGCCGCTGCGTAGGACACCACAAGGCGCCAGGGCTCGCTTTCCCTTCGGGGAGGGCGGGCCCCTTTCGTGTGCGCCTGACGACTTCCGTTTGGCCCGCAGAAGCTTCTACCGCTCCAGGCACTCGGGGCGGAGACGATCCCCCCAGCCGCGCAGGACGCGCGAGCGGGGTGCAGCGATGTAACGGACGTCAGTGCATCTCCCCGACGTTCCCGAACATCGCCAGATCACGGGCTCTGCGCCACAAAGGCGCAGGGTTTCTGCAACTCGAAGGAGATCCCGCATGATCGCACGCATATTCTCCGCAGACGACATTCGCTGGTTTCAGGGGCAGACAGCCGCATCGGGGCCTGTCTATCCCGTGTCAGATTTTCTGCACACGTGCACGTCCTGGCTCCCGGACGGCCTGGTCCGGTCTGACGCATGGGGTATGTACCTTCAAATGTGTGGAGCAGGCCGACGGCCAGAGATGGGGCGTAACTCCTTCTATTCACAAGTGGAGCACGTGCGCCAATTCCGCGTCGTGACTGTTCGCGGCGTGCGCCGATACCGCACCCTCGCGCCGGAGTGAGTCGATCACCTGTCACGTAATCGATGAGTCGTTACCTCCTACTACTCCTTCCCTTAAAGCGCGATATAAGAAGGAGTAGCCAGCCGTAACGACTCCTCCGTTTAGAGACATCGGGAGGTAGACATAGTGCGTGGCCTGTGCGAGATATGCGGATACCGCATCCAGGGGCGCAGGAGGGCGGCACTGTACTGCGGCGACGCCTGCAAGCAACGAGCTTACCGAGAACGGAAGCTTCGACGCCGTGCCCGATGCGTCACTTGCGCGTTGTGTCGCGACGAGTTCGTGACCTATGACCTCCGGCTCAAGCGGTGCCCCAGGGAAGATGCCTCAGAGGAATGCGAGGAACTTCGGGAGGCCATCGAGATGAAGCGGGACTGGCCTCAGAACAAGCCCGGCGCTGCATGCGCCCACTGCGGCGAGCCTGTTGGTGGACCAGCGCGCGGACGCCCCCGAAAATTCTGTTCGCCAGCGCATAGAAAAGCAGCGGAGAGAGCCCGGAAGTCGTCGCATGGCCAATAGATACTAGAGCCCGTTGTAACGGCACTCAGTTCATTCAAACGAGGGCATCTCCCTGCTGGCTCTCATCCCGGCAGCATCCGGGAGCGCCTCCCCTGGCGTGTACCAACTGGCCCTCCAACCTCGCGTCCCGTTTCCCCGGGTCGTGGGGTTTCTTCATGCCCAAATACAGATGCCCACACGGGGGTTCTCGATGGTGACCGAACGAATCAACCTTCTGCGGCGCCTGATCGCCGCCCTATCCGATGCCCTCCATTTGGCGAACGGCCACGGTGAGCGGGAGTGGGCCGCCGAGTTCTCCGCCCTGCGGGACTCCACGGCGCGGGAGCTGAATACGACCGTGGAGCGAGCGTTTACGAACGGCGTGCTCTCCGAGGCGGAGGTCCGGAACGCCCTGCGTCCGATCTACAGCGCTCAGCACGAGGCGGTGAGCACCCGTGTCTGAACCGGACGGCTTCCCGCCCGCTCCGGCCGATGACCGGCCCGTGACGCCGGATCCGGATGACGCGGCGGAGACAGAGGCGGACCGCCTCCGTGCGGAGGTGGCGGAGCTGCGCCGTGAGCGCGACGCCCGGGAGCTTCGGGACACCCTGGACGGCCTTGTACGCCGCTTCCCACATCTCACTCCCGGGATTGCCCAGGCCCTGGGCGACAGCGTGCCTGTGAAGCGTCTGGACGCCGTGGCGGGCGCGATCAACCGGGCGATGTCTGACGCCCTCACCCCGCGCGGGCCGGGGAGCGGCGGGCTCGACCCCACGGGCGGGGGCGGCCGGTCGATGACCTGGGACCAGGTCTTCACTCAGGCCCGCCAGAACCGCGCCCACGGCCAGGGCGCCACCGTCGTCGGCAATCTTCGCTGACCCCCACGACTAGGAGCAGAGCAGCATGTCTCTACTGACCAGCTCCGCCGGTGTCGGCGGAATCACCCCCGATGACTACGGCCCGCTCATCGTTCAGCCCGTGGAGCGGGAGAGCGTGGCTCTCCAGGTGGCCACTCAACTGGCCACGACCGGCACGACCGTTCATATTCCGGTGGTGCAGACCGACGCGGGCGCCAGCTATGTGGCGGAGGGTGCCGAGATCGCGCCCACGGACGCCGCGCTGGGCGAACTCGTGATCACACCGCCGAAGATCGCCGGGCTGTCGATCGTGTCCACTGAACTGTCCGAGGATTCCAACCCTGCGGCACAGCAGATGATCGGGAACGGTCTGGCCCGCTCCATCGCTCGGGCTCTGGACTCTGCGTTCTTCAGTGCCCTTCCGGCTCCGGCTCCGCCGGGCCTGGAGGCGGTGGCTGGCGTCGGCACCGTGAAGGCCGGGACCGCGATCAACAATGCGGACGCCTTCCTGACCGCGATCAGCCAGGCCGAGGAGCAGGGAGCGACCCTGACGGCGTTCGTCGCCCACCCCAGCGACGCCCTGGCCTTGGGCAAGTTGAAGCAGGCCAAGGACTCCAATGTGCCGCTCCTGGGCAACGACTCGACTCTCCCAACCCGCCGCACTGTCCTGGGAGTTCCGATCCACGTGTGCAGCGCGGTGAAGCCCGGCACGATCTGGGGCCTGCCCAAGGACCGAGTCATGATCGTGATGCGGCGGGACGTGCGCGTGGACGTATCCACGGACGCCAAGTTCACCAGCGACCAGGTGGCGGTGAAGGCCACGATGCGGGCGGCCGGAGCCTTCCCTCACCCAGCCGCAATCCAGAAGATCACCATCGGCGCGGCCTGACGCACCGGAGGCCGTGAGCGGGCCGTACGCGCTGCGCCACGGCGCCCTGGCCACCAGCTCTCCACGGTCCTCCCGGCCCCTGCGTGCGGCCCGCTGGTGGTGATCCACCGTGCTCCCCCTGGGGGTGACCCCCTGCCCCCAGGCCGAAAGACCGAAGCGTAATAGCAGGCCGCTGTCTGTACGGGTTCCAAGGTCCGCCAGGCCCCGCCGAACCCACTTCACACTCCTCTGACCTGGAGGAACGGCCGCGCCAGGACTCTCGTGCCCGCCAGGTAAGCGGCCCTAACGGCGGATTCGCCCTCCAAGGCCCCGCCCCTGATGCCCGTCAACGGGCGCCTGGGCCGGGGCCTTTGGCATGTGTTCGGTCCCGGGCTCCTGTCGATTGCGGGCCGCTCAACTTGAGGGCCTGGCGACCAAGCCCCTTGTGCCGACTGGGTGGTTGTGCGCCTTCAGTGTCACGGCCCCGTGCCTGTCCCCCGCTGGGATAGGTGCGGGGCCATTGACGTATCTGCGGGCATACGCTGGACGTGAGCGGGAGGGTGATCCCATGTCCACAGGGTTGGCCGACAACGTCAGGAAGTACCGCCGCACGGCCGGGCTGAGCCAGGAAGGTCTAGCCGAAGCTGCCGACCTGTCACTGAGCACCGTTCGGAAGGTCGAGCAAGGCGGACACGTCAGCATGGAGACCCTTGCCGCCCTGGCCCGTGCGCTAGGGGTTTCCACGTCAGCCCTGTTCGCCACCGAAGCGCCAAAGTCCGTGCTTGGCACAGAGGATGAAGCGAACCGGCGCTACCTCGCGGAGCTGCGACGGGCTCTGATGCCCGCCGTAGGGCTCTCTGCACCCCTCTTCGTGCCCGAACGGGCCGGGGAGCTGTCGGCGCTCCGTAGGGGCGTACAGGAGGGCCACGCACTCTACTGGGCAGACCAGTACGGGGCGGTTGCGAAGCGTCTCCCGTCGCTACTGCGTAGCTCTGAGGCTGCCGTGTCTGCCCTGGATGGTGAGGAGCAACAACACGCGATGATCGCGCGCTGTCACGCGCTACTGCTGACAGGCAAGTACCTGACACAGGTACGGCAGTACGACATGGGCTATTTCGCGTTGGTGGAAGCGATCAAACTTGCCCGTGAAACTGGCCAAACCCAGTTGGCTGCAACGGGAGTTGTGGGGCTCTGCTGGCTGTTGCTGAGGCAAAACAGGTTCGATGAAGCGGAGCAGCTAGCGGCGCAGACGGCGGCGGACATCGAGCCTCGCATGTCAGAGGCGACCCCCGCACGCCTTGCTGTGTGGGGTGAGCTGTGGCTCAGGGTCGCGTCAGCGTCCGTGCGGAACAACCGGCCGGACGTGGCACAGGAAGCCCGCAGGATGGCAGCAACAGCCTCTAGCGCGCTGAACACCGAAGATGAGCGTTTCCCCGAACATTGGGGCGGTTTTGGCCCCGTCACAGCGGAGTTGAAAGCCGTTGAGGACCTGTCCCTAGTAGGTGACGCTCGGGGCGTTCTCCGGCGCGCCGATGACGGGATCTTGAGCGGCAAGGCACTGCGGAGCTACGGCAGGCCAACAGCGCCGAACTGGGGTCGCCACCGGCTCGATGTGGCCCGCGCACACGTCATGACGGGTTCCCATCAAGACGCCATGGACGAGCTGACGCAGCTTCGCCGTACGTCCGGCGAGTGGCTGACTCATCAGCCGATGGCCCGGTATGTCATGGCCGATCTACTCAAGACGCGTAAGCGAACCCTCACCCAAGAGATGCGGAGCATGGCGACTCATCTTGGGGTCGCTGGCTAGGCGCTGCGGAGCGTGATAGTTCCGGCACTGATCTCCATCAACTACCGCTCTGGGTACGTGGATTCAGCGTTTCCGTGGACATAGCTTCTCGGTATCCCACTGTCGAGCGGACCAGGGGCCGAGAGATGGTTCAGAGATCAGATGCCGATCGCCAGCGCAGGCGGGACCTTGCCGACGCTTCGTCGGGTGTCTGGACGCCCACCACTGGCACGTACGCCGTGGACACGACGAGCGGCCGGATCGGTGAGGTACGCCGCCTGTTCGAGGGCTCCGCGTACTTGATCCCTCCCGGCGGTGGCGCCGAATGGACCGTGGCCCCCTCCGCCCTGCGTTCGCCGACCGATGCGGAGACGTGGCAGGCGAAGGTGTGGACGCGCCCCGTGGAAAAGGCGCAGCGGTGAGCGTGAGAAGCACGCTGCGGAGCCTGGTCTACCGCCTATTGCGTCACCCGAACAGCGAAGTAACCATGACGGCCCGCTGCATGTCCGGCGACGGCTGCACCTGGGAGTTGGACGCGACCACGGACCTTGAGGCCGGGGGCGTCGCGATCATGGCGCACACCGCCGAGACGGGGCACGGAATCTTCACCCGCAAGGTGGAGGACGTGGCGGTCGTGGTGCTCGACAACCCGCAGGAGCAGGAGCGCCGCGCGGCGGCCAACCGGCTGGAACTGGCGACCAGTAGCGAAGCACACCGCGAAGCCGCCGAGGAGACCGAGCACGCGCGGGCTGGCCACCTCTGAACTCCCCGTTCCGGTGCATGGGTGAGGTCCATTCCGCCGGAACGGGGGCAAGGTCCTATCCCGGAGGCTCAGTGGGGACTCAGTTTCCGGGGTGGGCAGTTCGGCACAACTCCGCGTGTTGATACCGAAGGAGGCCCACTATGGGCAGGGACGAAGTGAACGGCTACGACGTGGCGGGCGAGGAGATCATCACCCCGGCCGAGCCGCCGCAAGAGCCGGAAGAGAACGGCAATGGAGATGACGAGTAGCAATCCTGGTTCAGGTGACGGGAGTGCCCGCGCAACGGCGCGCCGGTTCCTGAAACGCGATCTGCCGGAGAACTCCGAGCTGTCGTGGCTGTGCCAGATCCACAAGGACCCGGACGCCATGAAGCTGATCGCGCGCACGCGGTACGTGTGCGAGCACTGCCAGCGTGGCAACGTCCGCCGCTGAGCAAGCTCCCGGGCGCGTCGGGTCCCTACCGGCGCGCCCGGGTCTTCGGGGCCTCGGTCCGGCACGTTCCCCCGTGTGCCGGGCCGGGGCTTTCCGCCGGTCAGCGGGTGCTACTCCGCCCCGCCCAGCTTCAACAGCGCGTCATCCGTGACCCGGTTCACGGTCCACTCCGTCATTGACACCGCCCCGAGTGATCGATAGAACTCCACGGCAGGCAAATTCCAGTTCAGGACCGACCACTCCAGGCGGCCGTAGCCGCGTGCCACGCAGATGCGGGCGAGTTCTGTCAGGAGGGCCTTGCCGTGGCCGGCGCCGCGGTGGGTGGGGCGTACGTACAGGTCTTCCAAGTAGATGCCGTGCACTCCCCGCCACGTCGAGAAGTTGAGGAACCAGAGCGCGAAGCCCGCCGGTTCGCCGTCGTCGGCTTCGGCGATGTGCGCGAACGCGGCCGGGTGGTCGCCGAACAGCGCCTCGTGAAGTTGTTCCGGCGTCGCCTTCGCGTCCTCCGGGCACTTCTCGTACTCGGCCAGTTCGCGGACCATGGCGTGGATCACGGGGACATCTGCGGGCGTCGCGGTACGAATCATGGCCGTAGCGTAATCCGGAGGCCAGGGAGCGGTCGCGGGCATTCCGGTCTGCGGGACGGGCACCCGGGACGCTCCCGAGAGGGCACCCGGGAGAGTCCGGGAAAGCCCAGCCCAACCACGCCCCCGCCCCGGCGCCACGCCCCGCTCACCACCCCCGTACCACCCGCCCCGCCTCCACCTGCTCGGCCTCCAACTCGCCCTCGTCCTCGATCTCCCACAGGCAGTTCTGCAGCACCCGCCCCAGCGTCCACGCGCGCGCCCGGGCGCGGTCCAGGCCCAGTACCTCCGTCATCGCGTCGAAGCGCCACCGCAGCTCGGCCGCGTCGAAGCGGTTGACGAGCGCGGGCAGCAGCTCGAAGCCCGGGTCGCCCGCCAGCGGTTTGGGGTCGATGGCGAGCCACGGCTCACGCTCGGCGGCGAGCACGTTCTCGTAGTGGAGGTCCCAGTGCAGCAGCCGGTCGCCCGGTTCGCCGGCCACCTCCCGTACGGCCGCCGCGCAGTCCTCCAGGAGCCGCCGCTCGGCGGGGTCGCTGAGCTCGCGTACCGCCCGGGGCGTCTCCTCCAGCATCCCGGCGGCGACGTCCGCGAGGCGGCGCATCCCGGGCGGGGCCGGTACGGACGTGAGCCGGGACAGCAGGTCCGCGATCACCATGACCGCCTCCCGGGAGTCGGCCATATCAGCCAACTGCCGGGCGGAGTCGAGACGTTCCAGCAGCATCGTGCCGGTCGCCTCGTCGTGGCGCAGCAGCCGGGCCGCGCCCGCTCCGCCCCACGCCCGCAGCGCCACCGGCTCGCCCTCGGTCTCCTCGTCCACCAACTGGAGCTTGAGGACCGCCGGGGTGCCGTCGGCCGCCGTCACCGGCAGCACCAGCGCGCACATCCCGTGCATCGGGGGCCCGTCCAGTCGCAGCTCCCAGCGCGCCGCGAACTCCTCCACCCGGCCGGGCAGCGCCGCCCCGAAGGCGCGGCCCGCCTCGCCGTTGAACTCCGTCAGGGTCGCGACCAGTTCTTCCGGAATGTCGATCACCCACCCGACCCTACCGGCGTGCGTGAATCGGTCCATGAGCCGATTCCTCCGGACGGGCCCGCGCAGAGCGGCCGCCGCCGCCCGGCGTTACGTCCGCAGCGCCCCCGGCACGTACCTCTGGCTGGCCGTGCTGTTCGTGACCACCATCGCGCTGCACCACATGTCCCCGGAGTTCGAGCACGACTTCCTGCGGCAGCGGTCGACCAACATCCATGAGCTGTCGACCAATCCCGTACGCGTACTGATCACCAGCGCGCTGTGGATCGACGGCGGCCACTGGCTCCCGTACGCCGTCCTGTACTCCGTCTTCCACGCCCAGGCCGAACGCTGGCTCGGCACCCGCCGCTGGCTCGCCGTCGTCGTCCTCGCGCACGTCCTCGCCACCTACATCAGCGAGGGCGCCCTGCTGTGGGCGATCCGGCACGGCGTCGCCCCGCACCACGCCGTCAACACCCTTGATATCGGGGTGAGTTACGCCCTGGCAGGGGTTGAAGGTGTGCTGACGTATCGGATCGCGGCGCCCTGGCGGTATCTCTACCTCGTCGCCCTGCTCGCCTTCTACGCCGTCCCGCTCATCAACGGGCGCACCTTCACCGACCTCGGCCACTTCACCGCCGTACTCATCGGGCTCGGCTGCTACCCGCTCGTACGGGGGCGGGAGACGTGGAACCCCACCCAGGTGATCAGGCGATTCCGGCGTCCTTGAGCACCTTCGCGAACTCGTCCGCGTCCAGGATCGCCGCGCCGTTGCCCGGCGGGCGCTTGCCGTCGATGAGGACGGTCGGGCTGGAGTTCACGCCGGACTTCTCGAACGCCTTCTCCGCCGAGGCCACCCACTCCTTGTACGTGCTCTCGCGCACCGCCTTGTCGAAGGCCGCGCCCCGCAGACCGGGGACCTTGTCGGCGATGCGCAGCAGGTTGTCGGCGGTGTAGCCGTCGGTCGCCTCGTCCTCGGGCTGGCTGGCGAAGACGGCCGCGTGGTACTCCGCGAACTTGCCCGCGTCCACCGACGCCCGCAGCGCGTTCGCGGCCCGCTCGGATCCGCCGCCGCCGAGGTTGCGGTCGAGGAAGGACGCGATCGTGTAGCGGATCTTGATCTTCCCGGCCGCCGCGAGGTCGGTCAGCGGCACCGCGCCCGACGACTCGAACTTGGCGCAGAACGGGCAGCGCGGGTCCTCGTACACCGTGATCGTGTGCGCGGCCTGCGGGCTGCCCACGACGATTTCCGCACCCTCCACCTTCGCGGGCAGCTTCGCGAGCTTCGCCGCGTGGGGGGACGTCTTCACGGCCAGCTCTTCGGCGGCGGAGGAGGAGCTGGAAGAGCCCGAATCACTGCCGCACGCCGCCGCCGAGATCCCCACCGTCGCCGCCACAGCCAGCGCCAGCGCCGTCCGGCGAACCTTGCGTACCGTCGTCATACGAGCCATCTCTCCCAGCGTCGAACATAAACCTCAAACCCGTTCATACTGAAGCTATGTGCCGCGCGGACGCGTCCGGCGCGCCGGAAGTCCCGACCCGCCGGGACCAAAGTCCTGCGGATTCCGTCTCTGGACAGGCGTTCGTACGCGGTGTACCAACAACCCCCATGAGCACGCGCACGATCAACGGCGGTATCTCCTTCTGGTACGCGCAGGACGGCATCCCCGCTCCCCGCGAGCCCCTGACCGGCGACGCCACGGCGGACGTCGTGATCGTGGGCGGCGGGTACACGGGGCTGTGGACGGCGTACTACCTCAAGAAGGCCGTCCCGTTCCTCAACATCACCGTCCTCGAAGCCCGTTTCTGCGGCTACGGCGCCTCCGGGCGCAACGGCGGCTGGCTGTACAACGGCATCGCGGGCCGCGACCGGTACGCGAAGCTGCACGGCCACGACGCCGCCGTACGCCTCCAGCAGGCCATGAACGACACCGTCGACGAGGTCGTCCGGGTCGCGGCCGAGGAGTCGATCGACGCCGACGTCCACCGGGGCGGAGTGCTCGAAGTCGCTTACACGCCCGCCCAGTTGAGCCGCCTCAAGGCGTTCCACGCCGCCGAGCTGGAGTTCGGCGAGAAGGACCGGCTGCTGCTCGGGGCGCGCGAGACCGCCGAGCGCATACGGGTCGCCGGGGCCGTCGGCTCCGGCTGGACCCCGCACGGCGCGCGCGTCCACCCCGTGAAGCTGGTCAAGGGTCTCGCGGCGGCCGTCGAGGCGCTGGGCGTCACGGTGTACGAGTCCACGCCGGTCACCGAGATCCGGCCCAAGCACGCCGTCACGCCGTACGGCACCGTGCGCGCCCCGTACGTCCTGCGCTGCACCGAGGGGTTCACCGCGTCCCTGAAGGGCCAGCGGCGCTCCTGGCTGCCGATGAACTCGTCGATGATCGCCACCGAGCCGCTGCCGGCCGAGCTGTGGGAGTCCATCGGCTGGGCGGGTCGCGAGACGCTGGGCGACATGGCGCACGCGTACATGTACGCGCAGCGCACCGCCGACGACCGGATCGCGATCGGGGGGCGCGGGGTGCCGTACCGGTTCGGGTCCCGTACCGACAACGACGGGCGTACGCAGCCCGCGACGATCGAGGCGCTGCGGGAGATCCTGATCCGGTTCTTCCCGCAGCTGGCGGGGGTGTCGGTGACGCACGCGTGGTCGGGGGTGCTGGGGGTGCCGCGCGACTGGTGCGCGACGGTCACGCTGGACCGGTCCACGGGGCTTGGGTGGGCGGGGGGTTACGTGGGGTCCGGCGTCGCCACCGCCAACCTTGCCGCCCGTACGTTGCGGGATCTGGTGCGCCAGGACTCCGGTCAGGGCGGACCCACCGAGCTGACCTCACTGCCGTGGGTCAACCACCGGGTGCGGCGATGGGAGCCGGAGCCTTTGCGGTGGGTGGCTGTGCAGGGGATGTACGCGGCGTATCGGGGGGCGGATCGGCGGGAGCTCAGCGCCCGTTCGGCCCGCACCGACCGAGTCGCGGTGGTCGCGGATCGGATCTCGGGGCGGCACTGAGGCGGGGGCCGGTCGATCGGTCGGAGCGGCCGATCAGATCCGGTAGTCGGCGTGCGGTGTGGCCCGCTCCCAGACCGTCTCGAAGGCGGTCGTGCAGAGCTTCGCCACCTCGGGGCGTTCGTCCAGCTCCGGGCCCGCTGAACTGCCTGTTCCGGTGAAGTGGTTCCACATGATGACGCGCTCGTCGAACAGCCAGAAGTCGTTTCCGGGCAGGGCGAGGTCCGATGCCCGCCGCCGGGGAAGCCAGCGGACCGACTCGCCTGCCGCCAGGTTCTGGTACGTACAGCCGTGCTCGTAGGCGATGTACTCGCTCACGGGTTCCGAGACGATGCGCGCGCGGCGGAAGGCGACGCCGCGTGCGGTCGCGTCACGTACCCAGGTGTGGAAGTCGTTCCACCAGGCGGCGGGGTCGGGGTCCGGGCGCCAGCCGGCGCGCCAGGCCTCGAACTCCGCCACCTCCTCGCCGATCCCGTATCCGTCCCGCATCTCCAGATGGACGGCCGAACGCCGGGTGTTCGCGAGCAGGTCGACGAACTCCGAGTCGGTCTGCGACATAGCACGCCTCTTGCGACGTCAAGTGCACATGCACATAAGGCACTTATGAACTGGCCCAGCGGCTGTCAGGTGGCCGACTCAGGGGCGGGCCCCGTCGCGTCGGCAGTGCTCGCACACGTAACGCTTGCGCAGCACGAGCCGCATGGCCGCCGGGTCCTTGTGGGCCCGGCAGACCCAGGAGAGTTCCGACCGTTCCGGCAGGTCGTGCTTCAGGAACTCGCGGAGCGTCGCGCGGGCGCCTCCGCTGCTCTCGGGTGGATCACTGCTCATCGTCTCCGTCCTCGTGCTGGTCGGGCTCCTCGGTCGGGGGGTCGGCCGGGGTGATCGTCTCGTTCTGCCCCAGGTCGTAACCGTTCACTTCATCCCTGCCCATGATGGGCCTCCTCTCGTTGGCTTGGTCCAAAGGGCTGGAAGGCTTCGGCGTATACGGCGAACCCGGCTGGACAGCCCACATCACTCGTCACCATCCCCTCGGTGCTGTCGTGGTGATGAGGACGCTAGGAGCCAACGTGGCTGGGTCTCCATGAACTTGCATGTGTTTGCACGCCAATTCGCTGTGACAGTAGCTGTATTGACGCCGTCGATGGTGCTCAGCAAGGCTTGTGCAAGCCGGAGCAAGCACCTGGACCAGGGAGTCAGCCATGGCTGTGGAGTTCGTCGGTATCGACCCGGACACCGACCGGGATCACTGCCCCACCGTGTGGGCGGACGCGAAGACCCAAGAGATCCTGGTGCAGGGATGGAAGCCGAATGTCGAGACTCAGGCGCAGTGCGAGGCAAGCAGCCCCGCGAACGGCCCGGTCCCCGACAGCGAAGCCATCGTCAGGATTCCGGCGCGGATGATCCCGATGATCAGGGAGGCCTGTGATGCCATCCAGCGTGCCCAGCTTCGCTGAGCTGCTCGGGCGGTGCGAGCGGTCCGCCGTCCACTTGGAGTTGCGCGACTCCTATGCTCCGACGGACCGGTTCGACGCGTGGCGGCGCGGTGAGCGGATCGATTGGGCGGACCGTGAATCCTGGTGGCATCCGTACGACCAGTTGATCTCGGACACCGTGGCGCGGGGTGTGGTCATTCGTCGCGCCCGGGTCGTCTCCGAACCCGTCTCGGAGTACATCCGCTGGGAGCACTACGTCACGCACGCCAACATCACGGCGGGCGAGGAGATCCGGTGGCTGCCACGACGACGGGCCACGGACATCCCCCTGCCGGGCAACGACTTCTGGTTGTTCGACGACGCCCTGCTCAGGGTTCACCACTTCTCGGGAGACGGGGCGGTGGTCGAGGATGAGGTAACGACGGATGCGGAGACCGTGAAATTGTGTTCCACAGCCTTCGAAGCCGTCTGGAAACGAGCGGTCCCGCACCGCCTGTACGAAGTCTGACGAAAGCCAGTTCCTTGCCTCCACACCCCTCTTCAAGCGTTCAGAAGGCCCGCGAGGACCTGGCCGGCCGTCTGCGCGACATCCGGAAGGACGCGGGAATCAGCGGGCGGGAGCTGGCTGTCAGGTGCGGCTGGTCGGAGTCGAAGTCGTCGCGCATCGAGAACGCCAGGACACCGCCGTCCGACGCGGACATCAGAGCATGGTGCAGGGCCTGTGGAGCCGACGGCCAGGTCCCGGACCTGATCGCGGCGAACCGGCAGTCCTCCAACGCCCATGTTCAGTGGCGAAGGCTCCAGCGGAGCGGTCTGCGCCTCCTCCAGGAGTCCACAGGGGATCTCTATCAACGGACCGGAGTGTTTCGGGTCTACGTATCCGACGTGATCCCCGGTTTCCTCCAGACGCCCGGATACGCAGCCGCTCTGCTGTCGTCCATCGCGCGGTTCCGGGGAACCCCCGATGACGTGGGCGATGCCGTGACCGCCCGCATGAAGCGCAACGAGGTGTTGAGCAAAGGCGCGTGCCGGTTCTCGTTCGTCCTGGAGGAGTCGGTCCTGCGTCATCGGCTGTGCAGCGCCGAGACGATGGCCGCACAGCTCGGCCAGGTGCTCGGGGCCATGGATCTCCCGCATGTCGCTGTAGGCATCATCCCGTTCGCAGCGCAGCGGACGGTGTGGCCCATGCCGACTTTCACGATCTTCGATGACACCAGGGTGCACGCGGACACGCTGGATTCCGCTTCCACGCTCACACAGCCGAGCCAAGTGGAGCTGTACGAACGAGCCTTTCAGCGACTCTCGCAGGAGGCCCGCCGGGGCGCCGAGGCGCGCGCTCTTGTGGCGGAGGCATTGGCAGTCCTCGGCTAGTCCGCGCCCCGTCAGGGGATCAAGACCACCTTGCCCGTAGTCCCCCGCGTCTCCAGCGCCCGATGCGCCTCCGCCGCGTCCGCCAGGGGATAGCGCTGGACCGCCGGGCGGAGGCGGCCCGCTGCCGCTTCTGTCAGGGCGCGGGTTTCCAGGGTGCGGATCGGGTCGGGGCCGCCCGCTCGGGACAGCATCGTGGGGCCCAGGACGCTCTCCGACGTGATGGCGCGCTCCGTCAGGTATTCCTCCGTGAACGTCAGGGGGCCGCCGTCGCGGATTCCCTCGCTCGACCAGCCGTAGATCAGGTGGCGGCCGCCGGGGCCCAGCAGGTCCACCGCCGCGCGGGCCGTGGGGCCGCCCACCGAGTCGAAGACGACTGTGGGGTTGGACGGGACGAACTCGCGTATCAAATCCGGCCAGTTGGGGAGCAGGTAGTCGATCGCCAGGTCCGCGCCGTTCTCCCGTACGCGTGCGGTCTTCGCGGGGCCGCCCGCCAGGCCCACCACCGTCGCGCCCGCGTTCTTCGCGTACTGCACCAGCAGGGTGCCGATGCCGCCCGCCGCCGCCAGGACGATGGCGACCGAGTCCGGGCCCAGGTCGGCGAACTGGACGATGCCCATCGTCGTACGGCCCGTGCCGATCATCGCCACGGCCTCGGCGGGGTCGAGGTTCGGGGGGATCTCGTGGAGCCTGGCGGCGTCGACGACGGCGAGTTCGGCGTAGCCGCCGGGCGCCATGCCGAGGTGGGCGACGACCTGCTTGCCGAGCCAGGCGGGGTCGGTGCCCTCGCCGAGCGCGTCGACCGTGCCCGCGACCTCGCGGCCGGGGACGGTCGGGAGGGTGGCGGGCGCGGGGTACGGGCCGGTCAGGCCCTCGCGCAGGGCCGTGTCGAGCAGATGCACCCCGGCCGCGGCGACGGCGATCCGCACCTCGCCGGGGCCGGGGACGGGGTCCTCCGTCTTCTCGTACGTGAGGTTCGAGGCCGGGCCGAAGGCGTGGAGGCGGATCGCGTGCATGGGGCTCACCTTGCTCCTGTTGGTGGTGGTACGCCCCTTACCCTCCGACCTCAAGTGCGCTTGATGTCAAGCGGGGTCAAGCCGACTTGAGCGACGTCAGGCGCAGGCTCCGCACGGCCAGCGCCGCCGCCTCGATTCCGCTGGTGAACGCCACCTCCGAGAGGACTCCGGGCGCCGCGACCATGTCGCCCGCGACGTACACGCCGTGGCCGCGGTCGATCGCCGGGCGGTCGCGCCAGGTGGTGCCGGGGAGGTCGACCGCGCCCGTACGACCGGCCGCGAGCGCGTCGCGGCGCCACGCGACCCGCTGGCGCCAGCCCGCGAACGCGGCGTCGAGCAGCCGCTCCCCGCGCGCGACGCCGTCGGCCTTCGACTCGTGCGGGGCGATCGGGAACTGGGCCTGGAGCAGCTGGTGTCCGGCGGGGGCGAGGGTGCGGCCGTGGGCGGTGAAACGTTCGATCCAGCCGGGCGCCTCCAGGTCGGAGACGATGAACGGGTCGCCCCGGCGCGAGGTGAGCCCGAGGTCGAGCAGGGCGGTGCGGCCGCTCGTCCAGCGCAGCGAGTCGTCCCCGAGCAGCCGGCGGGCGGCGTCGAGCGAGGTGGCGATGACGACGGGGCCGTGGTCGTCGGGAAGCGCGTCCACGCGCGCGGTGGTCTCCACCTGCACACCCAGCTCCCACGCGCGCGTGGCCATCCGCTCGACCAGCGCCCCCCAGCCGCCCACCGGATACCGGGCCTCCGGCGGCAGCGCGGCGGCCCGGTGCAGCCGTTCCTGGACGAACGCGGCGGAGAGCGAGCCCGGATCGTGGTGGAAGACCGCGACGGCGGCGTAGTGCGCGGCCGCGCGGGCCGCCTTGGCGCCGACGATCTGGGCCGCCCAGGAGGTGAAGTCCTGGTCCACCGGCGCGAGTTCCGGACTCTGCCGGGCCAGCTTGAGCAGGGCCAGCGGCGGGGTGTGGCGCAGGGTGCCGTCCCAGTGGAAGCGGAATCGCGCGGCTTCCAGCGGCGGTACGGAGGCGACCGGACCGAGCAGGCCGCGCCGTTTGAGCCAGGCCCAGTGCGGACCGCCGTTGTAGAGGGCGTGCGGACCGTCGTTGGTGAGGTAGGGCCCCTCGGCCGTACGCGCGCGTCCGCCCAGCGTGTGGTGCGACTCGTACAGGTTCACGCGTGCACCGGACTCGGCTGCGGTGATGGCCGCGGTGAGCCCGGCGAGGCCGCCGCCGATGACGGTGATCCGGTCCATGCTGCTCTCCTGTCGCTGTACGGGCACTCACCGTTAGAGACGGAGAACGGTAGGTGGAATGTGACAGGCGACTGAATGTGGCAGGTAAGGGGCGGGGCGGTTGTCAGTGGTGTGGTCCAGCATGGAGCCATGGCGAAAAGGGCGAGGGAAGTGACGGCGGTGCGGCGACCGGAGGTGCGGCTGCCGCCGCTGGCGCCGCATGGTCCGGCGGAGCTGGAGACGGAAGGGGACTACGACGGGCTGGAGTTCCGCAACCTGGACCTGTCGGGCCAGGAGGGCAACGGATCGCGCTTCATGGACTGCGGTCTCTACGGCTGCGTCCTGGACGAGACCCGGCTCGCGGGCGCGCGCCTCATCGACTCGGTGCTCTCGGGTGTACGGGGCGTGGGCACCGACCTGTCCCGCGCGTCCCTGCGGGACGTGGAGATCCACGACGTCCGCATGGGCGGCATCCAGCTGCACGGTGCGGTCCTGGAGCGGGTCCTGATCCGCGGCGGCAAGATCGACTACCTCAACCTGCGGGACGCGGAGCTGCGGGACGTGGTCTTCGAGAACTGCGTGCTCTCGGAGCCGGACTTCGCCATGGCGCGCCT
Source organism: Streptomyces sp. CBMA152 (assembly GCF_014596475.1). GTDB lineage: Bacteria > Actinomycetota > Actinomycetes > Streptomycetales > Streptomycetaceae > Streptomyces. Next base: position 507,430 of record NZ_MECJ01000029.1, read on the forward strand.
GGACCGCGTGGCGTTCGCGGGCTGCGAGCTGCGGCGGGCGGACTTCACGGGGACGCGGATGAAGGACGTGGACCTGCGGGGTGCGGCGGTCCTGGACATCGCGCGGGGCGTGGACCGCCTGTCGGGTGCGGTGATCACGCCGACGCAGCTGGTGGATCTGGCGCCGGCGTTCGCGGCGGAGGTGGGGGTGCGGGTGGTGGGGTGACGTGGCTTTTGGGCGCGGTGTGCGGGCTGGGGCCGCGCCCGGGCTGGGTGCGGTGTGCCGTTGGCCCGGGCCCGGTGCTGGGTGCGGTGGGCTGGCCGCCCGGGCCCCGACCCGCGCTCGGCTCTGGCTGAGGTGCCGACCCCGTAGCGCTAGTCCGTCAGGCGGGGGAAGCGGGACTGGAGGGTCCAGATCACGGGGTTGTCGGCCAGGTCCTCGTGCATGTCCGTGAGGTCGGCGATCACGTCGTGGAGGAAGTCGCGGGCCTCGCGGCGCAGGAGGCGGTGGCTGAAGGTGAGCGGCGGCTCGTCGCCGGGCATCCAGTCGGCCTCCACGTCCACCCAGCCGAACCGTCGCTCGAACAGCATTCGGTCCGTGGACTCGGTGAAGTCGATCTCGGCGTACTGGGGCCTCGACGCGCGGCTGCCCCGGGGGTCGACGTCCAGTGCCTCGACGGTGTCGCACAGCGCCCAGGCGAAGTCGAGTACCGGGACCCATCCCCAGGCTGTGGATACTTCGCGGTCCGCGTTGGTGTCCGCGAGGTAGACGTCGCCGCAGAAGAGGTCGTGGCGCAGTGCGTGTACGTCCGCGCGGCGGTAGTCGGTCTGTGGGGGGTCGGGGAAGCGGTTGGAGAGGGAGTAGCCGATGTCGAGCACGGTCGATGGTCCCACGGATGGGGGTTGACCCCCTTCCGGAGCCCCCCCCGGGGTGCCGCCTGCGGCGGGCGGATTCCCCACCCCGCCCCTTCCCGAAAGCCCTGGGCGGGCGGCCGGGTTCTTTGTCTGGCCGCCGGTGGGGGCTTGTCGCGCAGTTCCCCGCGCCCCTAGGAGGGCCCGAAGGGCCCATTTAAGGGGCGCGGGGAACTGCGCGAGCAACCCAGCACGATCCGCAGACGAAGCGGGGTGCAGGGGCGCAGCCCCGCCTGGGGTCCGGGGCCCCGCCCCGGGAGACCGCCTTCACCCCCACCCACCCCCGGAGGGTTTAGGGAAGGGGCGGGGTGGGGGAAACGCCCCCGTTACGGCAGCAGGCGCTGCTCCTTCGCCACTGACACCGCCCCCGCCCGCGTGTCCACCCCCAACTTCTCGTAGATCCGGCCCAGATGCGTCTTCACCGTCGCCTCGCTGATGAACAGCGCCCGCGCGATGTCGCGGTTGGCGAGGCCCTGGGAGAGCTGGGCCAGGATGTCGCGTTCGCGGGAGGTGAGCGCGGGACGGCCCGCACCCCGCATGCGTTCCATGACGCGGCTCGCCACCGGGGGCGACAACGTCGTACGTCCCTGCGCCGCCGCCCGGATCGCCGCGAACAGCTCCTCCGGGCGTTCGGCCTTCAGCAGATACCCCGTCGCCCCGGCCGCGATCGCCCGCGTGATGTCCGCGTCCGTGTCGTACGTCGTCAGGACGAGCACCCGCACCCCCGTCGCCGAGATACGCCGCGTCGCCTCGACCCCGTCGATACCGGGGCCGAGTTGGAGGTCCATCAGCACCACGTCCGGCCGTTCCTTGGCGACGGCCGCCACCGCCTCCTCGCCGCTCCCCGCCTCCCCGACCACCTCGATGTCGGGCTCGCTGCCGAGCAGGGCGAGCAGTCCGGCCCGTACGACCGCGTGGTCGTCGCACAGCAGGATCCGAATCCGTACGGGGTTCACAACCGTTCCTCCGGCTCAGAAACAGAATCAGGCTCCAACGGGATCGACGCCGACAGCACCGCCCCTTCCCCCGGCGCCGACTCCACCGTCAGGCTGCCCCCGAGCTGCCGCACCCGCGCCCGCATCGCGGGCAGCCCGTGGCCCCGACCAGCACGGCCGCCTCCGGCCTCCGGCACCACGAACCCGCGGCCGTCGTCGGCGACGTCCAGCACGATCTGGTCACCCAGATAGGTCAACGTGAGCGCGGCCGTCTGCGCGCCCGCGTGCTCGCGTACGTTCGCCAGCGCCCCCTGCGCGATCCGCAGCAGCGCGGACTCCACGCGGTCGGGGAGGGTGGTGGGTGTTCCGTCGACGTGCAGTCGTACGAGAAGACCCGCCGCGGAACCGGCCGCCTCCGACTCCCGCGTCGCCAGTGACCGCAGCGCCTCCGGCAGGCTTCCGCCCGCCGCGAGCTCCGCGGGGGCGAGGTCGTGGACGAAGCGGCGGGCCTCGGCGAGGCTGCGTTCGGCGATCGACTCGGCCGTACGGACATGGCGGCGGGCGGCCACCGGGTCGGACTCCCAGACGCGTTCCGACGCCTGGAGCAGCATCTGCTGGCTGGACAGGCCCTGGGCGAGCGTGTCGTGGATCTCCATCGACAGGCGCTGGCGCTCGGCGAGGGTGCCTTCGCGGCGCTCGGTGGCGGCCAGTTCGCGCCGGGTGCGCAGCAGGTCGTCGATGAGCAGGCGCTGGCGGTCCGCCTGGCGCTGCATATGGACGAACACGGCGGTGGCGACGGCCGCGACGGCGGGCGGGGCGAACACGAGGTTCGGGTCGAAACCGTCGGCCAGCATCAGCTGCGCGGCCACGACGAACGCGGTCAGGAGGCCGACGAGGACGAGCGCGGCCCGGGTCGGCAGGGTCCGCAGCCCCGTGTAGAACAGCGGCACCGCGCACCACGCGAAACTCGGCGCGAGCACGACCAGGACCATCCAGACCGCCACCACCACCCCGAGCCACACCGACCGCCGCCCGGGCGTCGGCCGCGTCCCCGGAGCCGACGCCAGTACGTACGCCGGGCCCAGTACGTACAACACCGCCAGCGCGACCGAGAGCGCGATGATCCACGGGGTGCGGGGGTCGCCGGGGTGGCGGATCAGGAAGCGGGCGAGCGAGGCGGCGAGGAGGAGGAAGAAGGCGGCGTGCATGACGGCGGGCAGCCAGCGTTCGTCGGCGGCCGTCGTCCCGATGCCGTCGGTCCCCACACTCGCCTCCCGCCTTTGACCTGCGCGTACGTACGCATCCGTACTCATCCTGACCCGGCCGGGCCACCCCCGCATCAACCGATCGGTTGAGGGGTGGGTCCACCGGTACGGGAGCGGGGACGAGCCGGTACGCCGACGGGGTGAGGCGGGGGCCGGGCCCAGGATCGAAGCATGGACACGAACCGCATCACCAGCCGTAACAAGAAGATCCTCGTCGGCGCGCTCGCCGCGGCCGCCCTCGGCGCCGGAACCTTCGGCGCGGTCAGCGCCACCGCCGCGCCCGCGAAGACCGGTGCCGCAGCCGACCCCGCACCCCGCGACCTCACCACCTCCACCCACCTCACCGTCGACGCCGCCATGAAGGCCGCCGACGCCGCCCTCGACGCGGCCCGGCAGGACAACCAGCGCGTCTCCGTCGCGGTCGTCGACCGGAACGGCAACACCGTCGTCACCCTGCGCGGGGACGGGGCCGGCCCGCAGTCGTACGAGTCGGCCGGGCGCAAGGCGTACACGGCCGTCTCCTGGAACGCCCCCACGTCGGTTCTGGCGGGTCGCCTCGCCCAGGCCCCGAACCTCAAGGACATCCCCGGCACCCTCTTCCTCGCGGGCGGCGCACCCGTCCAGGCGAAGGGCGCCCCGATCGCGGGCATCGGCGTGGCCGGGGCCCCGAGCGGCGACCTCGACGAGAAGTACGCCAAGGCGGGCGTGGCGGCCCTCACCAAGTAGCCCGCCCGGGCCGGGGCCACCCCGACCCCGGCCCCCACACCCTGCCCACAGCCACCACGTGGCGCGCCCACCCCGCACCCGGGCCCCACACCCCGCGCACCACGGGGCTCGGGCACGCCCCCACACCCCGGCCACCACGTGGCGCGAGCCCCCGCACCCCGGATCCACCGCCCCCCACTCCGGGGCAAGGGCACCCGACCCCCGCCCCCCAACCTCCAACCGCCCCGCCCCCGGGGCCCGGGCACCCCGCCCCCCACCCCCGTAAGATCGACCGCGTGGATCACCCCAGCCCGATACATCGGATACGTCGGATACGTCGGCTAGCCATCCCCAGCGCGGCCACCGCCCTCGTCCTCGCCCTCACGGCCTGCACCGGCGGTGTCGAGGGCAAGCCGGGTGCGGCCGGGGTGGGGGACAAGCTCTTTCCGAAGCTGGGCAACGGCGGCTACGACGTCGAGCACTACAGCCTCGCCCTCGACTACGACCCGGCCCGCAACCACCTCACCGGCACCGTCACCCTCACCGCCCGCGCCACCCAGAACCTCAGCGCCTTCAACCTCGACTTCGCGGGGATGGACGTCGGCTCGGCGACCGTCGGCGGCAAGCGCGCCGACGCCAACCGGGCGGGCGACGAACTGACCCTGCGTCCGGCCGACGAGCTCAAGAAGGGCGCCGAGTTCAACGCGAGCGTCAGCTACTCCGGCACCCCCAAGACCCTCACCGACCAGGACGACTCGCACGAGGGCTGGCTGCGCACCGCCGACGGCGCCCTCGCGCTGGGCGAACCGTCCGGCTCGATGGCGTGGTTCCCGTCCAACAACCACCCGAGCGACAAGGCCACGTACGACATCAAGGTGACCGTGCCGCAGGGGCTGCGGGCGATCTCCAACGGTGAGCTGAAGTCGATGTCGACGGCCAACGGGCGGACGACCTTCGCCTGGCACACCGGCGAGCCGATGGCGACGTATCTGGCGACGGTCGTCATCGGCAAGTACGACATCAAGGAATCCAAGACACCGTCAGGAATCCCCATCTATACGGCAGTTGACCCTGCCGCGGCCAAGGACTCCGCCGACGTCGTCGCCAAGCTGCCCGAGATCCTGGAATGGGAGAAAGTGAACTTCGGGCCGTACCCCTTCTCCTCCACCGGCGTCGTCGTCGCGCCCAAGGGATCGGCCGAGTACGCCCTGGAGACCCAGAACCGCCCGGTGATCCCGGTCGACCAGCTCGACGTCTCGACGCTGACCCACGAGCTCGCCCACCAGTGGTTCGGCGACTCGGTCACGCCGAAGAAGTGGGGGGACATGTGGCTGAACGAGAGCTTCGCGACGTACGCGGAGTGGCTGTGGAGCGAGGACCACGGCGGCGAGTCGGCGCAGGCGCACTTCGACGAGCAGTACAAGAAGGGCGCCGACGACAACATCTGGGCCTTCCCGCCCGCCGCGCCGCCGTCGGCCGCGCACATCTCGGACGAACCCGTCTACCAGCGCGGCGCGATGGTGATCCACCAGATCCGCAAGGCCGTCGGCGACGACGCGTTCTACGACATCGTGCAGGGCTGGGCGAAGGACCATCGCCATGCGAACGCCTCCACCGACGACTTCACCCGTTACGTCGAGGAGAAGTCCGGCCACGACCTGACGGACCTGTGGGACACCTGGCTCTACGGGGACGGCAAGCCCAAGTCCCCGTAGAGCAAGGCGAGTTGATCCCTTTCGGGGCTACTTCACATTGACGGCGGTCCAGGTGGCGGCGACCGTCTTGTACTCGGTGCTGGTGGCCCCGTACAGATCGGACGCGGCCTTCAGCGTGGCCGTGCGGGCCTTCGCGTAGTTGGTCGTCGACGTCATGTACGTCGACAGGGCCTTGTACCAGATCTTGTACGCCTTGGTCCGGCCGATCCCGGTGACCTTGGAGCCGTCGTACGTCGGGGAGTTGTAGCTGACCCCGTTGATGACCTTCGCGCCGCTGCCCTCGGACAGCAGGTAGAAGAAGTGGTTGGCGACGCCGGAGGAGTAGTGGACGTCCTTGTTTCCGACGGTCGACGACCAGTAGTCGGCCGACTGGCCGTCCTTGCTGGGCTTGTCCATGTACCGCAGCGGGGTGCCGTTGCCGTTGATGTCGATCTTCTCGCCGATGAGGTAGTCACCGGGGTCGGACGGGTTGTTGGCGAAGAACTCCACCGAGGTGCCGAAGATGTCGCTGGTGCCCTCGTTGAGGCCGCCGGACTCGCGGCTGTAGTTGAGCTTGGCGGTGGCGGCGGTGAGGCCGTGGCTCATCTCGTGCCCGGCGACGTCGAGCGCGGTGAGCGGCTTCTTGTTGCCCTGGCCGTCGCCGTACGTCATGCAGAAGCAGCTGTCGTCCCAGAACGCGTTGACGTACGCGTTGCCGTAGTGGACCCGGGAGTACGCGGCCTTGCCGTTGCCCGCGATGCCGTTGCGGTTGAGCTCGGTCTTGTAGAAGTCCCAGGTCACAGCGGCGCCGTAGTGCGCGTCGACGCCCGCGGTCTCGCGGTTGCCGGGCGTGCCGTCGCCCCAGGTGTCGACGGCCTTGGTGAAGAGTGTGCCGGTCCCGGAGGAGCCGCCCTTGAGGTCGTACGTCTTGTGCCCGCCGCGCCCGGCGTCGGTCAGGCTGTACGTGGACCCGCTCTTGGTCGTCCCGAGCGTGACCTTGCCGGAGTACTCGCTGGTCCCGGTGCCGGTGTCGATGGCCTCGTACGCGTAGAGCTGTGCGCCGGTGGCGGCGTCGGTGATGACATGGCGCTCGCTCGGGGTGCCGTCTGGCTGCGTCCCCTTCAGGATCGCCTCGTACGCGAGGACGGGCTTGCTGTCGGCGGCCCAGACGACCTTACGGGCGTTCTTGGGGGCGGCCTTGAGGGAGACGCCGGAGGTGGCGACGGCTATCCGCGCGTCGGAGGCCTTGCTGACCCCCTTCAGACTCCCGTCCTTCTTGGCGTGCACGACGAGGTCGCCGCCGAGGACGGGCAGGCCGTCGTAGGTGCGCTCGTAGCGGGTGTGGACGGTGCCGTCGGCGTCCTTGATGACATCGCGGACGACGAGCGATTCCTTGGCACCGAGCCCGATCTGGCGGGCGGTGGCGGTGGCGGCGTTCTGCGCGTCCTGCAACGCGGCGGCCCGCGCCGACACGCTCAACGGCAGCGCGGTCGCCCCCGCCTCGCGGTTGGCGGCGCCGGCGGTGGCGCCGGACTGCACGCCGACGACGACCATGGCGGCGGTGGCGGCAAGTGCGGCGGCACGCAAGCTGGTTCTCACCGGGGGTTCTCCTTCACTCGATCCGTGGTGCGTGGGGGGTGGTGCGAGTGGTGGCGCCCGTTCAGTTGTTTTTGCGGTGGGTACGGCAGCGATGGGTACGGCAGCGATGGCTGCTGCGTGTGGTGCGTGGGTGGAGCGTGCCAGTTGATGACCGCTTTTTGACAGTGTGCCGACAAATATTTGACCGGAATGTGTCCGTCAGGGAGTGAGTCGTGTCCGGTTAGCGATGTGATCGCGGTGGGGGCCGGAGCAGGTCGGGGGAGCGCTGGGGCTCAACTCCCGTACGCCTGCATCAAAGATCACGAACCGGAACCATCGTGACCAACTCCAGCAAAATCCAGTCATATTCACGCGGCCTGGTACCGCCAGGTGACCGAGCTGTGTAGGTTCTGGGTCGGTTCGAGTGACGTCGTACGTCACTCGGCCCGGGAAGCTCTTTCACTGGGGAGCGGGCACGTCCTGTCGGGGCTTCACGCACTGAACGACGCGGCCGAAGCCCATGAGGAAACGGCCCGCCGGAACTCGGGAGGAAGCCTCATGGCGGACATCGATCTCGGCGTGGCGTCGGACTGGGACGAGGGCGACACCCACGGCCGCGTCAAGCTGCGGCCGAACCAGATCTATCCGAACTCGCCCAAGAAGGACGTGCTCATCAGCTCGCCGGTGAGCATCGAGCTGTCGGTGAACACCAACTTCTCCACCTCCCAGGAGGCGGACAAGATCTACTTCACGACCTATCACGGCTCCACGAAGAAGATCATCGGGATACTCGACTCCGACGGCAACCTGTACATCGCCGGTCGCGTGATCACGGACCAGAAGGACCTGCGGTACTAGGAAGCGTCCTGCGGCCCCGAAGCTGAGAAAGCCCCCGGCGAGCTTGCCGGGGGCTTTCGTCCGTCACACCACTCAGACGTTGACGCCGAAGTCCTGGGCGATGCCGACCAGGCCCGAGGCGTAGCCCTGGCCGACCGCGCGGAACTTCCACTCCGCGCCGTTGCGGTACAGCTCGCCGAAGACCATCGCGGTCTCGGTCGCGGCGTCCTCGCTCAGGTCGTAGCGGGCGATCTCGGCGCCGCCGGCCTGGTTGACGATGCGGATGTACGCGTTGCGGACCTGGCCGAAGTTCTGCGAGCGGTTCTCCGCGTCGTAGATGGAGACCGGGAAGACGATCTTGTCGACGTCGGCGGGGAGGCCCGCGAGGTTGACGTTGATCGACTCGTCGTCGCCCTCGCCCTGGCCGGTGGTGTTGTCACCGGTGTGCACGATGGTCTGGTCCGGCGTCGACTTGTTGTTGAAGAAGACGAAGTGCGCGTCGGAGTAGACCTTGCCCGTCGCGTTCACCGCGATCGCCGAGGCGTCGAGGTCGAAGTCGGTGCCGGTGGTCGTGCGGACGTCCCAGCCGAGGCCCACCGAGACGGCGGTCAGGCCCGGAGCCTCCTTGGTGAGCGAGACGTTGCCGCCCTTGGACAGGCTTACAGCCATGGGATGTCCCCTTCATCGTGATGTGGTGCGGGCTACGGCTGTTCCCGAAGCTACCGTCACCCCCCTTAACGTCCGCAGGGGAGGTGGAGGTTCCAGCTCTCTTTACTTTCTTTGCCCGGGCGTCGGCGAGCGGGGGCGGACGCAAAAGAGGGTGACGTGGTGCCGTCCTCGGGGGACCATGGACGGCATGTCCGGGCCCTACTTCATCCGCGGCTCCGTCTCCCTCCCGGAGGCCGAGCTCATGTGGCGTTTCTCGCGGTCCTCCGGGCCCGGCGGGCAGCACGTCAACACCAGTGACTCGCAGGTCGAGCTGCGGTTCGACCTGGCGCGTACGGAGGCGTTCCCGGAGGTGTGGAAGGCGCGGGCGCTGGAACGGCTGGCCTCGCGGCTGGTGGGCGGCGTCGTGACCGTACGGGCCTCCGAGCACCGGTCGCAGTGGCGCAACCGGGAGACGGCGGCGGTCCGGCTGGCCGCGCTGCTCGCGGAGGCGACCGCGCCGCCGCCGAAGCCGCGCCGCGCGACGAAGATCCCTCGCGGGATCAACGAGCGGCGGCTGCGCGAGAAGAAGGCACGAGCGGACACGAAGCGCGGCCGCAGCGGCCGGGACTGGTAGGGGCTCCGCCCCGACGTAAGCCGCCCCTCACCCCAACTGCCGGTACCTGCCCCGGAAATACGACAGCGGCCCCCCCTCCGCACTCGGCAGGTCCACCCCCAGCACCCGTGCGATGACCAGCGTGTGGTCGCCCGCCTCCACGCGTTGTTCCGTGCGGCACTCCAGGGTCGACAGGGCACCGCCCACCAAGGGCGCGCCGCTGATCGGGCCGCGCTTGTACGGGATGTCGTCGAAGAGCAGACGGTCGCTGATGCGGCCCTTCATCGCGAAACGGCCCGCGACGTGGCGCTGGCTCTCCGCCAGGACCGAGACCGCCCACAGCGGCTGTTCCGCGAGCAGGTCGTCCATGCGGGAGCCGTTTCGTACGCTCACCAGGACCAGGGGCGGGTCGATGGACACGGACAGGAACGCCGTCGCCGTCATGCCGACGTCCTCGCCGCGCGGGCCGGCGTCCTCGTCGTGGGCGGTCACCAGGACCACTCCGGCGGCCAGCCGGGACATCGCGGCCCGGAACTCGTCGTTGCTCACCCCCTCAGCATGCGGGTTCTGCGCCGGGAGGGACGGAAGAGCTCGGAGAAGGTCTGTCTGCAACACGTACGGAACGCTAGTCTCCGGGGTCCACCCCGCACATCGGCCCCTGGGACCAGAAGGGGCGCAGATCGAGCCCTGGCGCTGCGTCGGAAGTCCTAGGACCAGGGCACTTTTCCCATCACAACCGACTTTTCCGGCTTCCCTGGCCGACGCCGTCCGCCCCGCCCCGCCCCGAACCCCTTCCCCCCACCCTCACCCCCTCCTGCAAAGTCGACCGTCCGTTCGAGCGCCTACCGGCCCCAAAAACCGGCATTAATGCCCGTTTGCTGGAGCGAACGCAAGCAGCCTTCATGGGTGGCGAATCCACCCCTCTCATCACCCCATGTGACTTGAGTCACAGAGTGCAGTAATTGTTGACCCTGTGTACCGAGTGGGCAGCTCGCTGTGATTCAGTGACGGGGACACTGCACGAAAAGCGCCCAACAGACGCCCACAGAGAAGTCGCGCCGATCAAGAATCCTGGAGTTGCTGTCGAGGTCTCGGGGAGAGCGAGCAATGGAGACCGAGTCGGAGCCGTACGTCCGTCTTGCGACTCTGCGGCAGCTGCATCAGGTGGTCACCGACCTGAACACGGCCCGCAGTCTGGCGGACACGCTGCAGACCGTCGCCGATGGCGTCATCGCCGGGCTCGGATACGAGCTGGCCTGCGTCAATCTCGTACGCCCTGATGGGGATCTGGTCGTTGCCGCCTTCGCGGGCAATGCCGCTGCCGAGGCTCTGATCACGGGCCGCGTCGGCTCGCGCGCCTCCTGGGAACGCCGGCTCACCATGGGTGAGGGCTGGGGCGATCTGCGGTTCATCCCGCACACCGAGGGCTGGGTGCTCCTCGAGGACGATGTGCCGCAGTGGTACACCGAAGGGCCCGAGCCGCGCTTCGAGGACGAGTGGCACCCCCAGGACCGGCTCTACGCGCCGATGTACGCGTCGGGCGGCGGGCGGGAGCTCCTGGGCGTCATCTCGGTCGACAAGCCGCGCAACGGGCGGCGCCCCGGCGCGTGGGGGCGCGAAGCGCTCCAGATGTACGCCTCGCAGTCCGCCATTGCGATCAGCAACGCCCGGCTTCGCGCAAATATGCAGCGCGCTCTGGTCCGTCTGGAGCGCGAGCAGCAGGCGCTGCGGGCCAGCGAGGAGAGCTTCCGGCAGGCCTTCGAGTACGCGCCGTCCGGCATGGCCATCGCCGAGATGGGTGGTGACCAGCACGGACGTCTGCTGCGCACCAACGACGCGCTCTGCCGGCTGCTCGGACGGCCCGCTTCCGTGATGCGCCGCTACTCGTTCGCCGACCTCGTCCACCCCGAGGACATCGGTCTGCTGCTGCGCACCTCGGCCGAGGGAGGCCGCGCTGAGCTGCGGCTGGGTCGCCGCGACGGCACCTACGTCTGGGTCTCGCTGCGCAACTCCGTCGTCGCCGATACCGCCGACGGTCCCCGTTTTCTGCTCACCCATGTAGAGGACATCGAGGAGCGCAAGCGGCACGAGCTCCAGCTCGCCCACCGCGCCTCACATGACTCGCTCACGGGTCTCCCCAACAGCGCAGAGCTGCGCGCCCGCCTCTCCTCGCGCCTGTGCCAGCGGCCGTACGCGGTCGGCGCGAGCGCCGTGGAGGCGCTGGACGCGGCGTACGGGGCGCACGACGGGCGGGGCGAGACGCCGGGGCACGCCGTGTGCGCGCCGGGCGGCTTCGACTTCGAGGCGGTGCCGGGCGGCGGCCCCTTCGACCACCACGTCCACACCGTCGCGCCGCCCGAGGGCGACGTCGACGACGGCAGCAAGGGCCTGGCCGTCCTCTTCTGCGACCTCGACGGCTTCAAGTCGATCAACGACCGGTTCGGCCACAACACCGGCGACGCCGTCCTCATCGAGGTCGCACGCCGGCTCACCACGGGCGTACGCGACGGGGACACGGTCGCCCGGCTCGGCGGCGACGAGTTCGTCGTCCTCGCCGACGGCCTGGGCGCGGCCGACGCCGCCGACCTCGCCGTACGGCTGCGCAACGCGATCATCCCGCCGATAAGGGTGGACGGCCGCGCGGTCCGGGTAGGGGCGAGTTTCGGCATCGGCTGGGCCAGCTGCGGGATGTCCGTCGAAGAGGTCCTGCGCTCCGCCGACCAGCGGATGTACATCGAGAAGCGCTCGCGCTCCAAGGTGCACCGGCGCGCCGGGTAGCCGCTGGTCAGCTGTGAGCCTTCTGGCCGTACGGTCGGGCCTGTCCGGTGGATCTGGCCGCATGCGGTCTCGGATGCCCTTTCGGTGCTGGTGAGCGGGGGTCTGGTGCGTGCAGCTGCAAGGCGGAGGAGGGCGGCGACGCGGAGCGTCGGCAACCGACGACAACGCGGCAGATGTGCGTGCCAGAGCCGCGCGTCCCAGGCCAGATCCACCGGACAGGCCCTGGGGGCAAGCCATGATGTCGGCCGTTCGGGGTAGGCTCGGCCGGTCGGCGACGGCTGGCGAACAGTGAGGAGTGACCCCGGATGACGCCCGGCAACAACGGCGCGAGCACGCCCGAGGACGACGATCCGTTCGGCTATCTGTACGAGGACGGGCAGGCCTCCGGCGCCACCCCGCCCCGCTCCGGCGGTTACGGCTACGGCTACCCCGGTCCGGCCACCCCGCAGCAGCCCGGCGTGCCCAGAACCTCGTACAACCAGGTCCGTACGGTCGGCGAGCGCCAGTACGGCCAGGTCCCGCCGCAGCAGCAGTACGGCCAGCAGCCTTACGGTCAGCCGCAGCAGCAGTACGGTCAGCAGCCGTACGGGCAGCCCACCGCGCAGTACGCCGCGCCCGAGACGTACCCCGGTGGTGCCCCCACCCGCCAGGGGCCGCCGTCCGACGGTGGTCACGGCGGCGGACGCGGTGGCCGTGGCCCCAACACCAAGGGTCTGCTGATCGGCGCGGTCGCGGTCGTCGCGGCGGTCGTCATCGGCATCGGTGTGGCGCTGCTCAGCAACAGCGACAGCAAGAAGGACGACAACGCGGGCGGCAAGCCGTCCGGCGGCGCGTCCGCCAGCGCCCCCACCCAGCCCTCCGACAAGCCGTCCGACTCGGCCTCCCCGGCGGCGGACCTGCCGAAGCAGGACGCGGCGACGCTGAAGCTCGGCGGCGGCACGGTGCTGGCCAAGGACGTCAAGGGCGCGGAGGGCACCGGCGGCGCGTACGTCAACGGCTTCAACCAGGTCGGCGCCTCGCTCACCTGGCAGGCCGATCTGCCGTCCAACGGCGGTTACTTCCTTTACGTGCGGTACGCCAACCCGGCGAAGGAAGCGAACGCGACGGTCACGGTCAACGGGCAGCCGAACGCGCAGCCGATCCGGCTGGGGAACTTCATAGGGTCCACCGACCCGAACCTCGAGAAGAACTGGCAGACCACCTGGACCCAGGTCACGCTCAAGAAGGGGACGAACACGATCAAGTTCTCCTGTGAGCAGGGGAACCAGTGCGACGCGATTTTCGACTGGGTCGAGATCAGTAAGACGAAGAAGTAGTCGGCGGGTTACGTCTCGTTTCGGGTGCGGATCGTGCTGGGTTGCTCGCGCAGTTCCCCGCGCCCCTAGGGGGCTGTGCTCACGGGGGTTACTTGGACCCTGCCCAGCAACTCCCCGTACGCCGCCCCGTCGTACTCCCCCGCCACCGGCGAAAGAACCGTCGCCGCCGACAACGCCACCGCCCGCGTCAGGCGGTCCGGCCATGGCAGGTTGTCCACCAGGGACGACAACAGGGCCGCGACCGCCGAGTCGCCCGCGCCCGTGGGGTTGCCGTGGACCTTGGCCGGTGGGGTTGCCTGCCAGGTTCCGTCCGGGGTGACCGCCAGCATGCCCTCGGCGCCGAGTGAGGCGACCACCGCGTGCGCGCCCCGGCGGCGCGCTTCCCGGGCCGCGCGCAGGGGCTCGCGGGAGCCGGTGAGGCGGGCCAGTTCGTCGGCGTTGGGCTTGACCAGGTCGGGGCGGGCGGCGAGGCCCCGGCGCAGGGGTTCGCCGCTGGTGTCCAGGAGGACCGGGACACCGGCCGTGCGGGCCCGACGGATCAGGTCCGCGTACGCGCCCACCGGCACCCCCGGCGGCAGGCTGCCGCAGAGCGCCACCGCGTCCGCCTCCCGCAGCAGCGACTCGTACGCCGCCAGGAACGTGTCCCACTCGGCGGCCGTGATCTGCGGGCCCGGCTCGTTGAGCTGGGTGGTGTCGCCGGTGGCCGAGTCCACCACCGCGATCGTGCGGCGGGTGGTCCCGGCGACCGGGACCAGCGCGTCGACGGGCGCCAGCGGGGCGAGCAGTTCGCGCAGGACCGCGCCGGTGCGGCCGCCCGCGAAGCCGGTGACCACGCTCTCGTGGCCGAGCGCGGCCAGTACGCGGGCGACGTTCACGCCCTTGCCGCCGGGCCGTTCGGTGACCTCGTCCACGCGGTGACTCGCGTGCGGGACGAGGGCCGGGACCCGGTAGGTGATGTCGAGCGCGGTGTTCAGCGTGACGGTGAGGATCACGAGGTGATCATGCCAAAGACACCGTGGCCGGGCCCAGACCCCGTAAACGGTTCGCAGCGGACGGAGTCCTGGACCTCGACGGTCCGGAAACCGCCACCGGCCATGGTCGACTCAGACCCGGCCCGGCTCCACGATCCACTCGCCGCGCCGCATCACGCCCCTGACCGTGAACTCCGCGTCCAGGACCACCAGATCCGCGTCCTTGCCCGGTTCGAGGGAGCCGACCCTGTCGTACACGCCGAGCAGGCGCGCCGGATTGGCCGAGATGGCGCGGACGGTGTCCTCGACCGAGAGGCCGTCGATCGTCACCGCGCGGCGGAACGCGCGGTCCAGGGTGAGCGTGGAGCCCGCGATCGAGCCGCCCTCGACGAGGCGGGCGACGCCCTCCTTGACCTCGACCTCCAGCGGCCCGAGGTGGTAGAGCCCGTCGCCGAACCCGGCCGCGTCCATCGCGTCCGTGATGAACGCGACCTGGCCCGCACCCTTGTGGTGGAAGGCGAGTTCGAGCGCGGCGGGGTGCAGATGCGTTCCGTCGTTGATCAGCTCGACGGTGATCCGCTCGTCCTCCAGGAGCGCGGCGATCGGGCCGGGCGCGCGGTGGCCGAGCGCGGGCATCGCGTTGAAGAGGTGGGTGGCGACGGTGGCGCCCGCGTCGATCGCCTCGGCCGTCTGCTCGTACGTGGCGTCGGTGTGGCCGATGGCCGCGACGACGCCGTGCTCGGCGAGCAGCCGTACGGAGTCGAGGCCGCCGGGCAGTTCGGTGGCGAGCGTGAACATCTTCGCGGTGCCGCGTGCGGCGTCCATCAGCTTGCGCACCTCGGCCGGGTCCGGGTGGCGCAGCAGGTCCTCGCTGTGCGCGCCCTTGCGGCACGGCGAGATGAACGGGCCCTCGAAGTGGATGCCCGCCAGGTCGCCCTGCTCGACCAGCTCGGACAGGAGGCCTGCGCGCTGGGCCAGGTAGTCCATCTCGCCGGTGACGGTGGAGGCGACGATGGTGGTGGTGCCGTGCAGCCGGTGGGTGTGGACGCCCTTGAGGACGTCCTCGACCGTGCCGTTGGTGAAGGAGGCGCCGCCGCCGCCGTGTACGTGCATGTCGACGAAGCCGGGGACGACCCAGTGGCCGGTGAGGTCGACGCGGGCCGCGTCGTCCGGCGCCGAACCGGCGATCTTCCCGCCCTCGACGATCACGCGTCCGTTCTCGACGACGCCGGTCGGCAGGACGACGCGGGCGCCGGAGAGAACACTGCTAGCGGCCATCAGGCGGTTACCTCCGTGGAAGGGGGAGTGGGGGCGCCGGGGTGCTCCGGCTTCGCGAGCAGGTCCCAGGCGAGCAGGCCCGCGCCCAGGCAGCCCGCCGTGTCGCCGAGGGCCGCCGGGACGATCGAGGGCAGCTTCTGGAACGTCACGCGCTCCTGGACGGCCGCCCGTAGCGGTACGAACAAGGTTTCCCCGGCTTCGGCGAGTCCGCCACCGATGATCAGCGTGCGGGGGTCGAGCAGGGTGAGCGCGGTGACCAGGCCGTCGGCGAGCGCGTCGACCGCGTCCTGCCAGACGGCGATCGCCTTCGGGTCGCCGGACTCGACGGCCTTGGCGCAGTCCGCCGCGTCCGCGTCCGTGTCGCCGCTCGCCTCGGCCCACGCCTGGGTGACGGCGGAGGCGGACGCGAGGCGCTCCAGGCAGCCCCGCTGGCCGCAGCCGCACTGGATGCCGCCGGGGCGTACGACGATGTGGCCGATCTCGCCCGCGTAACCGTGGGCGCCCGGCTCGATGCGGCCGTCGATCCCGATGGCCCCGGCGATCCCGGTGCCGAGCGGGATGAACAGGAACCGGTCGGCGCCCTTGCCCGCGCCGATGCGGCCCTCGGCGAGGCCGCCGGTGCGCACGTCGTGGCCGAGGGCGACCGGGATGCCGTCCAGGCGCTCGCTGAGCAGGCGCCGCATCGGGACGTCGTGCCAGCCCAGGTTGGCCGCGTAGACCGCGATGCCGTTCTCGGCGTCGACGATGCCGGGCACGGCGACGCCGGCTGCCAGCGCGCTCTCGCCGAGGCGCTCCTCGCCGTACGCCCGCAGCTCGGCGGCGAAGTCGAGGATGCCCTCGACGACGGCGTCCGCGCCGCGCTCGCGGCCGGTGGGCCTGCGGGTCTCGTGCAGCAGGCTGCCGTCCACCCCGATGAGGGCGGCTTTCATCCCGGTGCCGCCCACATCCAGGGCGATGACGTGTCTCACGGGGGACAGTCTGGCTCGTTCACCCATGAAAGGTCTAGTCCACTCACCGTGTGACGGGTAAGCGTTTTCCCAAGTCCCGTACGGATTGGGGGCGTACGCGCGTTCGCCTCGCGGCAGAAGTTGCGGAAGTGAGACCCAAGTGGTGTAGACCTCAGCCCCGGCTGCGGGAGAAGATCGCAGCTCATGTAGACAGGACGTTGCGAACAGGGCGTTCACGGGGGAACGACTGGCAACAACGAGGGTGGAGCAGTACACGTGCAGCGGCGACGCTTGGCAGGGACGACGGCGGCGGTTGTCGCACTCGGTATGACAGTCGGCCTCTCCGGATGCGGCAGCGACAGCGGCTCCGGGAGCGTCACCCTCAAGCTGGTCGCCGCCGACTACGACATCGCGGGCGGCGACTCCACCAAGGCGTACTGGCACAACGTTGTCAGCGAGTTCGAGAAGAAGAACCCCGGCATCAAGGTCGACGTCTCCGTCTACTCCTGGGACGTCGTCGACGCCAAGGTCGCCGAGATGGTGAAGGCGGGCAACGCCCCCGACATCGCGCAGATCGGCGCGTACTCCGACTACGCCGCGAGCGGCAAGCTCTACGCCGTCGACCAGATGCTCTCCATCCCCGTCCAGGCCAACTTCCTGGCGCCGCTCGCGGACGCGGGCGAGATGAAGCGCACCCAGTACGGCATCCCGTTCGTCGCCTCCACGCGGCTGCTCTTCTACAACAAGACGCTGTTCAAGAAGGCGCACATCGAGCCCCCCACCACCTGGGCCCAGCTGGAGGCCGACGCCAAGGCGCTGAAGGCCAAGGGTGTGAAGACCCCGTTCGCGCTGCCGCTCGGCAGCGAGGAGGCCCAGGCCGAGACGATGATGTGGCTGCTCAGCGGGGGTGGCGGTTACGTCAACCAGGTCGCCGGGTACGACATCGACTCCCCGGAGAACGTCAAGACGTTCCAGTGGCTGAAGAAGGACCTCGTACAAGCGGGTCTCACGGGACCGGTCGCGCCCGGCAAGCTCAACCGGCAGGCCGCGTTCGACGCCTTCGCCAAGGGTGACGTCGGCATGCTCAACGGCCACCCGTCGCTGATGGGGGAGGCCCGCAAGAAGGGCGTGGACTACGGGATGGTCCCGCTGCCCGGCGTCGAGGGCAAGGCCAAGGCGGCGATGGGCGTCGCCGACTGGATCATGGGCTTCAAGCAGAACGGCCACCGCGAGCAGATCGGGAAGTTCCTGGACTTCACGTTCAACGACCAGAACGTGTCGACGTTCGCGGACAAGTACGACCTGCTGCCCGCGACGCGCTCGGCGTCCCAGGCGATGCAGAAGGACGGCAAGCACCAGGACCTCGACCAGTTCCTGGCCGCCCTGCCGACCTCGGAGCTGCCGCCGGTCGGCAAGACGTCGTGGCCCAGGGTCAGCGAGGCGATCAAGAAGCGGATCGGCGCGGCGGTCCAGGAGAACGACGACCCGAAGGCGGTCCTGGAGGGCATCGCGAAGGTGGCCCTGGACGCGGAGAGCGCGGAGTAGGTACGGGGTGGGTTCGTCACCGCGACCCGATACGTTGGATCGTATGACCGACAACCCCCTCGGCGAGCGCGAGAAGGCCGTGCTCGCCATGGAAGCCCGTTCCTGGGCCGGCCCCGGCGCCAAGGAGCGGGCCGTACGGGAGCGGCTGGGGATCTCGCCGACCCACTACTACCAGCTCCTCAACGCCCTCCTCGACGACGAGCACGCCCTCGCCCACGACCCGGTCACGGTCAACCGCCTGCGCCGGGTGCGCGAGGCGCAGCGCGAACGACGTTCGTAACGCAGCGCCATGGCTGTGGCCCGACCTCGCCGCTAGGGTCGTGCCATGGGCAGCCAACCGCACCCCCTGCCGACCCCTGCCACCTCCGCCGGACGCGACGCTCTCGCCGCGATCCTGGCGACGCCCGAGCGGGCCGTGGTCGCGCTCGACTTCGACGGCACGCTCGCCGAGATCGTCCCCGACCCGGAGCAGGCCCGCGCCCACCCCGGCGCCGTCCCCGCGCTCGCCGCGCTCGCGCCCAAGGTCGCCTCGGTCGCGGTGATCACCGGGCGTCCGGCGGGTGTGGCCGTACGGTACGGGGGCTTCGCGGGCGTCCCCGGTCTCGAACACCTCGTCGTGCTCGGCCATTACGGGGCCGAGCGCTGGGACGCGGTCAGCGGGACCGTGCACGCCCCGGCGCCGCACCCCGGTGTCGCGGCCGCGCGGGCCGAACTCCCGGGCGTACTCGACACGCACGGGGCGTGGCGGGGCACGTGGATCGAGGAGAAGGGGCAGGCTGTCGCGGTCCATACGCGGCGGGCCAGCGACCCCGAAGCCGCGTTCGCCGCGCTCCATTCCCCGCTGGCCTCGCTCGCCGCCCGGCACGGGCTGATCCTGGAGCCCGGGCGGCTGGTCCTGGAGCTGCGTCCGCCGGGGATGGACAAGGGGATGGCGTTGGCGGAGTACCTGCGGGAGGTTGGGGCGTCGGCCGTTTTGTACGCGGGGGACGACTTGGGTGACCTGCCCGCGTTCGCGGCGGTGGAGAAGTTGCGCTCGGACGGGGTGCCGGGGCTGCTGGTGTGCAGCGGGTCTGCGGAGGTCCCTGAACTGGCGGAACGGGCGGACGTGTTGGTGCCGGGTCCGTCGGCGGTGGTCGCGTTCCTGTCGACGCTGGCATCCCGCTTGTAGAGCACCCCACCCCACCCCTTCCCGAAACTCTCCGAGGGATCTCAGCCAACGTCAAAGGAGGGCCCGAAGGGCCCATCAAGGGGCGCGGGGAACTGCGCGATCAGCCCCCACCGGTCCGCAGACGAACGACACCCGCCGGAGGCTTTCGGGAAGGGGCGGGGTGGGGGAAACTCAGCGCCCGTCGGCGGACCGCAGCGCTTCCACCTGGTCCAGGAACCACCGCTGCGGCGGCAACGCAGTCGCCGCGGCAGCCAGCCGCTTCGTGCGGGCGGCACGCTCCTCCCGGCCCATGGACAACGCCTCATGCAGCGCGGACGCCGTCCCGGACACGTCGTACGGGTTCACCACCAGCGCGTCAGAACCAAGCTCCTCCCACGCCCCCGCCTCCCGCGACAGCACCAGCGCGCAGCCCTCGTCGGACACCACCGGCACCTCCTTGGCGACCAGGTTCATCCCGTCCCGGATGGGATTCACCAACGCCACGTCCGCCAGCCGGTACGCCGCCAGCGACCGCGCGAAGTCGTCCTTGACGTGCAGCACGACCGGGGTCCAACCAGGCCTCCCGTACGCGGAGTTGATGGACGAAGCCACCCGTGCCACCTCCGCCGTGTACTCCCGGTACACCGCCAGATCCTGCCGCGACGGATACGCGAAAGCGACATGCACCACCCGCTCCCGCCACTCCGCCCGCTCCTCAAGCAGCTGCCGATACGCCAGCAGCCCCCGCACGATGTTCTTCGACAGCTCCGTGCGGTCGACCCGTACGATCGCCTGCCGGCCCGCGCCGATTTCCGCCCGCAGCGCCGCCATCCGCGACTCCACGTCCGGCTCATGGGCGCGCTGCCGCAGGAACTCCGCGTCCGCGCCCAGCGCGTGCACCCCGATCCGGGTGGAGCCGGTTCCGCCAAGGACCACGGAACAGCAGCGCGTGAACGCGTCCGCCCACCGGTGGGTCAGGAAGCCCAACCGGTCCGCGCCGAGCATCCCCCGCAGCAGCTGCTCGGCCACGTCGTCCGGCAGCATCCGGAAGTACTCCACCGGCGCCCACGGCGTGTGCGAGAAGTGCCCGATCCGCAGGTCGGGGCGGAGTTCGCGGAGCATCCCCGGGACCAGGGCCAGGTGGTAGTCCTGGACGAGGACCGTCGCCCCGTCCGCCGCCGCCTCCGCCAGCGCCTGGGCGAACGCCCGGTTGTACGTCTCGTACGCCCCCCACTGCCGTCGGAACTCCGCGTCGAAGACCGGCTCCAGAGGCGTCTGGTACAGCATGTGGTGGACGAACCAGAGCACCGAGTTCGCGATCCCGTTGTACGCGTCCGCGTGCACGGAGGCGTCGATGTCCAGCATCCGCACACCCGGCTCGGCGACCCCGCGCCGCACGGCCTCCCGGTCGCCGTCGCCGAGCGCCGAGCACACCCACAGCGAGTCCGCGTCCTGGCCGATCGCGGAGAGGCCCGAGACCATTCCGCCGCCGCCGCGCCGGGACGTGAGGGTCCCGTCGTCGCCGAGGGCGTAGGAGACCGGGCCGCGGTTGGACGCGACGAGGACCTGGGCAGCGCGCGCGGAGACCATGGACACGAACCTAGCCCGTACTGGAATGCCTCAAACGTACGAACGGCGGCACGGACCCCTGATGGACACGCCGGCTTACGCCGCCCGATGCACCGCGTACTCCGAGATTTCCCGCATCGGCGGCCGCTCCTCGGTGTCCACCGGGTACGTGCGCGGCACGAACCCGTCCTCGCCGCGCTCGAACTGGGTCAGTGACGGGCGCACCAAGTGGGCCCGGGAGAGCCGGAGTTGGGCTGTGCGGTAGATCGCGGCCGCCATCCGGCCGAGCGCCTGGCCGTCCTGATGGCGGTGCTTTCGTACGCCGACGTCGACCTGGGCGAGCGCGTCCAGGCCCACCGTGTGCAGCGCGTCGACGAGCAGCCCCAGCTCCACTCCGTAACCGACCGGGAACGGCAGTCGCTCAAGCAGCGAGCGCCGGGCCGCGTACTCGCCGCCGAGCGGCTGGACGAAACCGGCGAGCTGCGGCCAGTGCAGGTTGAGCAGCGGGCGGGCCACCAGCTCCGTGACGCGACCGCCCTGACCTGCGGCGGAGCCCAGGGGACGGTCGTACATCGCCTTCACGAAGTCCACGTCCGGGTCGGTCAGGAGCGGGCCGACGATGCCGGACACGAAGCCCGCGTCGAACTCCTTCAGGTCCGCGTCGACGAAGCAGACGATGTCACCGGTGGTGACCAGGAGCGAGCGCCACAGCACCTCGCCCTTGCCGGGCAGGGCCGGGATGCGGGGCAGGATCGCGTCCCGGTGCACCACCCGGGCGCCGGCGGCCGCGGCGACCTCGGCCGTACGGTCGGTGGAGCCGGAGTCGATCACCACCAGCTCGTCGACCAGCGGCACGTCCTCGGTCATCAGCTCGCGCCGGATCGCGGCGACGATCTCGCCGACCGTGGCCTCCTCGTCGAGCGCGGGCAGCACCACGCTGACCGTGGTGCCGCTGCGGCGCTTGGCGGCCGTGATCCGGTCCAGCGGCCGGTCGGCCGCGGACCAGGAACGCCTGCTCAGCCAGCGCTCCACCTCTTCCAACACGAGCCGGGGCCTCCTTGTGCGGTGTTCTGTGATCCATCTCGCGGTTCGGACGACTGTCTCAACCGTCCATGCCTTCGGTTACAGTCTTGAACAACGCGGATGACCGTCGCATGTCGGGGTCGTCGCGCGAACAAATGCCCGGGTCCTGGACCCGGTGCCACAGCGCTCATCCAGAGGGACTGAGGGAACGGCCCGTTGAAGTCCCGGCAACCCTCCTGCCGACCGCGAGGTCACGGTGGGGAAGGTGCCAATTCCGTCTCATGGCGAAATGCGCCATGGGGAAGATGAGGAGAAAGGGCCTCGCCATCATGGCTGTGCACACTGTCGACACCGTCGCAAACGCCTCCAGCACCGTGAACCTCGGACCCGCCGTCGCGCTTTCCTGCCGGGAATGCGGAGAGCGGTTCGACCTCGGCCCCATCTTCGCCTGCGCCCTGTGTTTCGGGCCGCTCGAAGTCGCGTACGACCTTCCGACGGGTGACCCCGAGGCGCTGCGCGCGCAGATCGAAGCGGGCCCGGACAACATCTGGCGCTATGCGCCCCTGCTGCCTGTTCCGGCCAATGTGGCTGAAAAGCCCAACCTGAATCCCGGCTTCACCAAGCTCGTCAAGGCCGACAATCTCGCCCGCGAGCTCGGCGTCACCGGTGGCCTTTACGTGAAGGACGACTCCGGCAACCCGACGCACTCCTTCAAGGACCGTGTCGTCGCCATCGCCGTCGAGGCCGCCCGCGCGTTCGGCTTCACCACGCTCTCCTGCTCCTCCACCGGCAACCTCGCGGGCGCGGTCGGCGCGGCCGCCGCCCGGGCGGGCTTCCGCTCGTGCGTCTTCATCCCGCACGACCTGGAGCAGGGCAAGGTCGTCATGGCCGCGGTGTACGGCGGCGAGCTGGTCGGCATCGAGGGCAACTACGACGACGTCAACCGCTTCTGCTCCGAGCTCATCGGCGACCCGCTGGGCGAGGGCTGGGGCTTCGTCAACGTCAACCTGCGGCCGTACTACGGCGAGGGCTCCAAGACCCTCGCGTACGAGATCTGCGAGCAGCTGGGCTGGAAGCTGCCCGACCAGATCGTCATCCCGATCGCCTCCGGCTCGCAGCTGACGAAGATCGACAAGGGGCTCCAGGAGCTGATCAAGCTGGGGCTCGTCGAGGACAGGCCGTACAAGATCTTCGGCGCCCAGGCCGAGGGCTGCTCGCCGGTCTCCACCGCCTTCAAGGCGGGCCACGACGTCGTACGGCCGCAGAAGCCGAACACCATCGCCAAGTCCCTGGCCATCGGCAACCCGGCGGACGGCCCGTACGTCCTGGACATCGCCCGGCGCACCGGCGGCGCGGTGGAGGACGTGAACGACGAGCAGGTCGTCGACGCGATCAAGCTGCTCGCCCGGACCGAGGGCATCTTCGCCGAGACGGCGGGCGGTGTGACGGTCGGTGTCACCCGCAAGCTCATCGAGAACGGGCTGCTCGACCCGGCGCTCACTACTGTCGTCCTCAACACGGGGGACGGCCTCAAGACCCTGGACGCCGTGGCCCCGACGACCGGCCCGACCGCGACGATCCGCCCGAGCCTGGACGCGTTCCGCGACGCGGGCCTCGCGCACTGACCCACCGGCCACGGAAAGGCAGCACACCATGAGCGTCAACGTCCGCATCCCCACCATTCTCCGTACGTACACCGACGGCAAGGCCGAGGTCGCCGCCGAGGGCACGACCCTCGCCGAGGTCATCGCGGACCTGGAGAAGAACCACACCGGGATCGCCGCGCGCGTCCTGGACGACCAGGGCAAGCTGCGCCGCTTCGTCAACGTGTACGTGAACGACGACGACGTCCGGTTCGAGCAGGGCCTGGAGACGGCCACGCCGGACGGCGCGGGCGTCTCGATCATTCCGGCCGTCGCCGGAGGCTGCTGAGCCAGCAGAATCGAGGGCGGATCACTCGCCTTCGCACCACTGAGAGTTACCTGAATTGCCCCCTCCGCAAGCTAAGCGGAGGGGGCAATTCAGTGTGGTTGAGCGCGGTACAGTGGGGAAGTCCCCTTCGTTGTGCGTGCCACGTGCATATGAGAACGCGACGAACCGGCGTCGAGAAGCAGTCAAAGTGTTCGAGCATATTGCTCCTTAAGTGCGCTTTGCCCGGCCCGACTTGCCCCGGAATGCTGGAATACACGGCATTCCGCTCCTCACCCCTGCCCGGAATTCTCGTCCGATTGACCTGTTGCAGAGGGCAGTTGGGCAGATACATTCAGCCGCGGTCGACGCGTTCCGGCGCACACCCTCTCCTGTCGGAGGGTGCAGGTCTGACCCGGGTCCGCGAAGTGTGGTCCCGTGCAAGGGCCAGTAATAGGGGAGTTAGGCATGGCTCAGGGCACCGTCAAGTGGTTCAACGCGGAGAAGGGGTACGGCTTCATCGCGGTCGACGGTGGTGCGGATGTTTTCGTCCACTACAGCGCGATCCAGATGGACGGCTACCGCACCCTTGAAGAAGGTCAGCGAGTCGAGTTCGAGATCTCGCAGGGCCAGAAGGGTCCGCAGGCGGACATGGTCAAGCTCGCCGTCTGATCTCGGCGCGATCGGCCACCGACGCACTCACGCCGTGGGGCCCGCATCCCCTGTAAAGGGATGCGGGCCCCACGTGCGTCTCCACGCGCCGGAGCGCGCGCCGGAGCCCGTCCCCGACCGGGGGACTGTGCTGGGACGGCCTTGCACTCTCCTGGGTCGAGTGCTAATCATTGGCGTTAGCACTCTCCCAGTGAGAGTGACAGAAGGACTGGGTCGGCGAGGCCCGCAGGCCGGGTGGGGCAAGGAACCACACGGGCAGGCAGGCCGTCCGTCGCGGGCGCCCACACAGTCCCTTGCCATCCACCCCAGTCCGGGAGGACCACTTCACATGGCCAAGATCATCGCGTTCGACGAGGAGGCCCGGCGCGGCCTGGAGCGCGGCATGAACCAGCTCGCCGACGCCGTCAAGGTCACCCTTGGCCCCAAGGGTCGCAACGTCGTCCTTGAGAAGAAGTGGGGCGCCCCCACGATCACCAACGATGGTGTGTCCATCGCCAAGGAGATCGAGCTGGAGGACCCGTACGAGAAGATCGGCGCCGAGCTGGTCAAGGAAGTCGCGAAGAAGACCGACGACGTCGCCGGTGACGGCACGACGACCGCGACCGTCCTGGCCCAGGCGCTGGTCCGCGAGGGTCTGCGCAACGTCGCCGCCGGTGCCAACCCGATGGCGCTGAAGCGCGGCATCGAGAAGGCCGTCGAGGCCGTCTCGGGCGCCCTGCTGGAGCAGGCGAAGGATGTCGAGACCAAGGAGCAGATCGCTTCGACGGCCTCCATCTCCGCCGCCGACACCCAGATCGGCGAGCTCATCGCCGAGGCCATGGACAAGGTCGGCAAGGAAGGCGTCATCACCGTCGAGGAGTCCCAGACCTTCGGTCTGGAGCTTGAGCTCACCGAGGGCATGCGCTTCGACAAGGGCTACATCTCGGCGTACTTCGCGACCGACATGGAGCGCATGGAAGCCGCGCTCGACGACCCGTACATCCTGATCGTCAACTCGAAGATCGGCTCGGTCAAGGACCTGCTGCCGCTCCTCGAGAAGGTCATGCAGTCGGGCAAGCCGCTCCTGATCATCGCCGAGGACGTCGAGGGCGAGGCCCTGTCGACCCTGGTCGTGAACAAGATCCGCGGCACCTTCAAGTCCGTCGCCGTCAAGGCCCCGGGCTTCGGCGACCGCCGCAAGGCGATGCTGAACGACATCGCCATCCTCACCGGCGGCACGGTCATCTCCGAGGAGGTCGGCCTCAAGCTGGAGAACGCGGGCCTCGACCTGCTGGGCCACGCCCGCAAGGTCGTCATCACCAAGGACGAGACCACCATCGTCGACGGTGCCGGTGACAGCGAGCAGGTCGCCGGTCGCGTGAACCAGATCCGCGCCGAGATCGAGAACTCGGACTCGGACTACGACCGCGAGAAGCTGCAGGAGCGCCTGGCGAAGCTCGCCGGCGGTGTCGCGGTCATCAAGGCCGGTGCCGCCACCGAGGTCGAGCTCAAGGAGCGCAAGCACCGCATCGAGGACGCCGTTCGCAACGCGAAGGCGGCCGTCGAGGAGGGCATCGTCGCCGGCGGTGGCGTGGCCCTGCTCCAGGCCTCCTCGGTCTTCGAGAAGCTGGACCTGTCGGGTGACGAGGCGACCGGCGCCAACGCCGTGAAGCTCGCCCTGGAGGCCCCGCTGAAGCAGATCGCCGTCAACGGTGGCCTTGAGGGCGGCGTCGTCGTCGAGAAGGTGCGCAACCTGGCCGTCGGCCACGGTCTGAACGCCGCGACCGGCGAGTACGTCGACATGATCGCCGAGGGCATCATCGACCCGGCGAAGGTCACGCGCTCCGCGCTGCAGAACGCCGCGTCGATCGCCGCGCTGTTCCTGACCACCGAGGCCGTCATCGCCGACAAGCCGGAGAAGGCCTCCGCGGCCGCTCCGGGCGGCATGCCGGGCGGTGACATGGACTTCTGATCCTTCCCTGAAGGATCGGTGGCCCGGTTACGTACGGAGGGCGGCACCCCACGCCGGGGGTGCCGCCCTTCGGCGTGTCAGCAGGTTCCGTCGGTGACGTGCGTCTTGAGCACCGCTTGGCCGTTGCCCAGCGGGGTGACGGTGAGGTGCATGCAGAACGCCGCGTCCGTGCCGGGGCCGGTGATCTCGTACGCCGACGGGTCCTTGCCCTCGCCGCGTCGCACGAGCGGGTCGGCGAACCACTGGGCCGCGCCCGTGTTCTTCATGGCGTCCACGATCGTCTGCCGGTAGTCGAGGCCGGAGTACCTGTCGGACGGATCGAAGTTGGGCTGGGTCGACCCGTCCAGGTCGTGCGCCGCCTGGTGAGTGGCGTCGCGCAGTTCGCCGCTGCTCCAGTTCGACTGGTCGTTCACGACGTACATGCCGACGCCGATGGCGGCCAGACCGAGGAGGGTGAGGCCGATGCCGAGGGGACTCTTGGGGCTGTAGCCCACCCGTCGTCCATAGCCGACTCTGAAGACGGGTTCGGGTTCGCGGTCGGACGTGGTCATGACGCGATCGTAAGGCGCGGGCGGGGCGCGGGATTTGGTGCCCCGGCTACGTGAGCGCGGCCCGCAGATGGCCATCCGCCCGCTCCAGGCGCCGCGTCGCCGTCGCCGCGTCGACGTCCGCGAGCAGCATCAGGATCGCCGTCTTCACCTCGCCGTCGGCGGCCACCAGGGCCGACTCGATGGCGTCGTCGCTCGCGTCCGTGGCCAGCGCGACGATCCGGCGGGAGCGGGCCCGCAGCTTCTCGTTGGAGGCGCGTACGTCGACCATGAGGTTCCCGTACGTCTTGCCGAGGCGGATCATCGTGATCGTCGAGATCATGTTGAGGACGAGCTTCTGGGCGGTGCCGGCTTTGAGGCGGGTGGAGCCGGTGAGCAGCTCCGGGCCGACCACGACCTCGATGCCGTGCTCGGCGGCGGCCGCGAGCGCGCTGTCCGCGTTGCAGGAGAGCCCGATGGTCAGCGCGCCCAGGGCACGCGCGTGCTCGACCGCGCCGACGGCGTACGGGGTGCGGCCCGAGGCGGAGATCCCGACCACGGTGTCGTCGGCGTCCAGCCCGAGTCCGTCCAGGTCGGCCGCCGCCAACTCCCTTGAGTCCTCGGCTCCTTCGACCGCCTCGACCATCGCGGACGGGCCGCCCGCGATCAGCCCGACGACCCGCGAGGGGTCGGTGGCGAACGTCGGCGGGCACTCGCTGGCGTCCAGCACGCCAAGCCGTCCGGCGGTGCCCGCGCCCGCGTAGACGAGGCGCCCGCCGCGCGCCATCCGCTCGGCGGTGGCGTCGATCGCGGCGGCGATGCGCGGGAGCTGGGCTGCGACGGCGGCCGGGACGCTCGCGTCCTCGCCGTTCATGATGCGGGCGATCTCGGCGGTCGGCAGCCGGTCGATGTCGGCGAGCTCGGGCCGGAACGCCTCGGTGGTCAGATGGGCGAGCTGGGCGCGGAGTTCCCCGTAGGCGGAAGTCATGGAAGTGCGCTCTTTCCGTACGTGTGCGAGGGCACCCGTGGTCAGCGGGTGCGCGGGCCGTGGCGGTGGGCGAGTGCTTCGTACGACGCGGCGAGGGCCGGGGCCGCCGTCTCGTACGTACGCTGGGCGACGCCGATGAACAGGCAGTCCACGACGAGGAGTTGACTCGTCCGGGACGACATCGCGGCCGGACGCAGCTCGCTCTCGCGGGCGGTCGAGGTGGTCAGTATGTGGTCGGCGTACTGGGAGACCGGGCCGTCGGGGCGGCCGGTGATCGCGACGGTGGTGGCGCCCCGGTCGAAGGCGACGCGTAGCGGCTCGATGACGTCGCCGGTGGAGCCGGAGTGGGTGATGGCGACGGCGGCGTCGCCGGATCTGAGCTGCACGGCGTTGGTGACCGCGAGGTGCGGGTCGGTGTGGGCGTGCGCGATGAGCCCGATCCTGAGCAGCTTCTGGGCGAGGTCCTGGCCGACGAGCGAGGAGGCGCCAACGCCGTAGATGTCGACGCGGCGGGCCTGCGCGAGGGCGGCGACGGCCGCGCCGAGCTGAACGGTGTCCAAGGCGGCGGCGGTGTCGGCGAGGGTCTGCTGCTCGTCGTGGGCGAGCTTGGCGACGACGTCCGCGATGGGGTCGTCGACCGCGATGTCGGCGGTGACGGCCGGGGCGCGCCCCGACTGCTGCTGGGCCGCGAGCCCGGCGAGCGCGAGGCGCAGATCGCGGTAGCCGGGGTAGCCGAGCAGGCGGGCGGTGCGCACGACGGTGGCCTCGCTGGTCCCGGTGAGCTCGGCGAGCCCGGTGACCGTGAGCGCGGCGCACCCGGCCGGATCCTGCGCGACGGCCTCGGCGACGCGCTGCATCGAGCGGGTCATGGAGGGCGCGAGGGTGCGCACCTTGGCCGCGAGGGCGGCGGGCGCGGGGGGTGCGGTGCCGCCGGTGAAAATTTCCTTCACGTCATCGGTCACCCCTGGAAGGTATTTTCGCGGCGGGGGCGGGTCAAGAGCGCGGGCAGCGGGCCGCAGGGGGCGGGGGTTCTCACCGGGGCCATCGGGGTGACAATGAGGGCATGGACGACGTCGACCCCCTGGAGCAGTCCCTGCACGCCGCACGCGCCCTCGTGCTGGCGGATCTGGCCGCGCGCGACGTGGCCCAGGCCGATGTGGTCTCGCTGGTCGAGGACGCGGTGACGCACCGCCGCTGGTGGGTGGAGCAGTGGCCGGACGGCGCGGAGTTCGTGGCCGGTCTGGTCGCCCAGGACGTCCAGGACGCGCTCCTGGAGAAGTACGGACGCTGGCCCATCTGCCCGGTCTGCGACGCCGGGGACCCGCACGCGCTCGACGTGGAGCCGGAGCTCGGCCCCGACCCGCACTGGGTCTGCGGCAAGGCCGGGGTCACGGTGGCCCCGGTCGGCGGCCTCGGCACGGGCCCGGTCGCGTGACGGTCTACATCGACCCGCCGACCTGGCCGGGCCACGGCCGCCTGTGGTCGCACCTGGTCAGCGACGTGTCGTACGAGGAACTGCACGCGTTCGCGGAGTCCATCGGCTGCCCGCCGCGCGCGTTCGAGCGCGACCACTACGACATCCCGTCGGAGCGCTACGAGGACGCGGTGCGGGCGGGGGCGGTGGAGATCGGCTCGAAGGAACTGGTGCGCAGGCTCACGGCGGCGGGGTTGCGGCGGCCCAAGGGGCGGGCCAGCGCGTAACGCGTCAGACGTGTTCCGCCACGGACTCGGCCTTCGCCGGTACGGACCGGGCCACCACCCGGGAGCGGGAGTTGTGCAGGCGCAGGGACACCGTGACCAGGGCCAGGGCCGCGAGCGTCATGGCCGCGCCCGACCACGCCGTCGCCCGGTAGCCGAGGCCCGCGCTGATGACCGCGCCGCCGAGCCAGGGGCCGCCCGTGTTGCCCAGGTTGAAGGACGACGTGGTGGTGGCGCCGGCCAGGGTGGGGGCGGCGCCGCCGACGTTGAACATGCGGGCGTTGAGCGCCGGGGCCGTGTAGAACGCCGAGACGCCGAGCAGGAACGACAGGACTGTCGTGGCCACCGGGTGCGCGCCGAACAGGGCCAGGGCCACCAGGAACGCCGTCGAGGCCGTGATGCCGCTGAGCAGCACCCCGAAGAGGTGCGCGTCCGCGACCCGGCCGCCGATGGTCGTACCGATGAGCGCGCCCGCGCCGAAGAGACCGAGGATCGCCGGGACCCAGCCGGAGTCGACATGGGCGACGTCGGTGAGCAGCGGCTTGAGGTAGCTGAACGCGCAGAACACGCCGCCCGCCGCCAGCGCCGTGATCGCGATCGAGAGCAGGACCTGCGGGTCGCGGTAGATCCGCAGTTCCGTGGTGAGCTGCGGCTTCTCGGCCGGGAGCGGGATACGGGGGATGAGCGTCACGATACCTACGAGGGCGATCGCGGAGGCCGCGCCGACGGCCCAGAACGCGGCCCGCCAGCCCAGGTTGTCGCCGAGCACCGCGCCGAGCGGGACACCGAGGACGTTGGCGATCGAGAGTCCGCCGATCATGACGGCCATGGCCCGGGCCCGCGCGTTCACCGGCACCATCGCGATGGCCACGGCCGCGCCGACCGCCCAGAACCCCGCGCAGGCCAGCGCGCTCAGCACCCGGGAGACGAAGAGCAGCGCGTAGTTCGGGGCGAGCGCGCCGCCGACCTGGCCGAGCCCGAACGCCGTGATCAGCGCGATGAGCGTGGTGCGGCGCGGCAGCCGCAGCGTCGCCACCGCCAGCAGCGGCGCGCCCACCACCATGCCGATCGCGAACGCCGAGATCAGCAGCCCGGCCTGCGGGATCGACACGTCCATGTCGTCCGCGATGGCGGGCAGCAGCCCGGTGAGCATGAACTCACTGGTGCCGAGCGCGAAGACGGAGAGGCCGAGGATGTAGACGGCCAGCGGCATACGGGGACGGGCTGTGGCGTCCGTGGGGGCGGTTTCGGGCGCGGCGGCGTGATCGGCGGAGGAGGGCATATCAGGTGTCAACAGGGCTGATGCCCATTACATTCCTGCCCCGCGAGCCTCATGCGTATCGCCTACGTCAAGAGCTCCAGCTCCGACGTCAGGTTCTCGCGCGCCCGCGCCTCCCACTCCCGCATGCCGTACGGCGTACGGAACAGCCTCGGCAGATCGAGCAGCTGGCGCAGGACCGCCGCGCGGCCCGCCCGGAACGCGTCGTCCGGGACGAAGGCGTACTCGGCCCGCACCGCCGCCGCGTACGCCGCGTACTCCTCCGGGTCCCCGGCCAGCACCGCCAGGTCCGCGTCGCACAGGACCTCGCCGTTGGTGTCGCCCTCGTGCGGGTCGTGTGTGACGGTCAGGCGGACGAGCCGGGCGACCTCGGCGGTGGCCTCGGGGTCCAACCCGGCCTCGGGCAGGGCGCGTTCGGCCAGGCCCGCGCTGCGCTCCTCGTTCTCCGAGCGGTCCGGCCGGTACACCGCGTCGTGGAACCAGGCCGCGAGCCGTACGAGCTCGGCGTCCTCGGCGTACTCCGCGAGCGTGTCGACGTGGGCGAGGACCGCGGTGAGGTGGGCGGTGGTGTGGTACCTGCGGTGCGGCTCGGCCCAGGCGGCGAGCAGGCGGTCGGCGTACGGGGCCGGGTCCGGGGCCTCGCCCTGGCGGGCGGCGTCGAGGGTACGGGCCCAGCGGGCACGGAGGTCGTCGAGGGCGTCGCGATCGGTGGGGTCGTCGAGGTCGGCCATGAGGGGGAGCGTAGTCATTCCTCCCTCGGGGTATCCCCCGCACCCGGTCGGGGGACTGCCGGATGGGGGCCGGGGGCCCGGTCCGGGAAGGTGGTCGCATGGTTGCTCACGTTTCCCGCA
This sequence comes from Streptomyces sp. CBMA152, assembly GCF_014596475.1. Taxonomy (GTDB): domain Bacteria; phylum Actinomycetota; class Actinomycetes; order Streptomycetales; family Streptomycetaceae; genus Streptomyces. The sequence continues at coordinate 539,044 of NZ_MECJ01000029.1, forward strand.
GGAGCCTGCTGGGCGCCGGTGCCGGTGCCGTACTCGTGGCCGCGACCGGTGTCCCGGCGGTCGCGGCCGCCGGACCCGCGCCGACCCCGTCTTCCGGGGGCGTGCGGCTCTCCCTGCCCGCGCCCACCGGCCCGCACCCCGTCGGCACCGTCTCCCTCCGGCTCGTCGACCGGAGCCGCCGCGACCCCTGGGTGAGCACCCGCCCGTACCGGGAACTGATGGTGAGCGTGCGCTACCCGGCCCGGGACGTACGCGGCCACCGGCCCGCCCCGCAGATGCTCCCGGGCGCGGCCGCCGACTTCGACCGGCTCAACTCGCTGGACGGGGTGCCGAGCGGCAAGGTCGACTGGGCGGCGACGCGCAGCCACGCGTACACCGGAGCGCCCGTCGGACGCCACGGCCTCCCCGTGGTCCTCTACTCGCCCGGCGCGGGCGACCCCCGCACCCTCGGCACCACGCTCTCCGACGAGCTCGCCTCGCACGGCTTCGCGGTGGTCATGATCGACCACACGTATGACGCCGGGGCGGTCGAGTTCCCGGGCGGCCGGGTGGAGCGCACGGTGTTGCCGCAGGAGTACACGGAGGCGGACAAGGCGGGACCGGCGGCGGTCACGGCGCTGCTGAAGAAGGCCGTGGAGGAACGGGTCGCGGACACCTGTCACGTACTGGACCGGCTCGGCGATCTGTCCGCCGCCCTGCCCGGTGGCTCGCGCGGCACCCTGGACCTGTCCTCCGTCGGGATGTTCGGCCAGTCCGCGGGCGGCTTCACCGCCGCGCTGACCATGCACGACGACCGGCGGCTCAGGGCCGCGCTCGACATGGACGGCGTCCTGGGCAACGTCCAGAACGACGACGACCCGGCGAGCCCCTCCCCGGTCGGCACGGACGGCCTGGACCGGCCGCTGCTGCTGATGGGCAAGGACGGCAACGACCACCACACGGTCCCGTCCTGGGGCGCCACCTGGGACCACAGCAGCGGCTGGCACCGCGACCTCATGCTGCGCGGCGCGGAACACGCGAGCTTCACCGACCTCCAGTCCCAAGTGCCGCAGATCGGCCGGGAGTTGGGGCTCACGCGGGAGACCGTCGTCAAGAACGTCGGCACCGTCGACCCGGCCCGCTCGGTCGCGGCCCAGCGGGCGTATGTGTCGGCGTTCTTCGACCGCTGGCTGCGGGGCGGGGACGGGAGTCTCTTCGACGGCCCGTCGCGGCGGTGGCCGGAGGTGTGGTTCGTGAAGTGAGCGTACGTATACGGAAGGTGGCCCCGAGGTCGGAAACCCCGGGGCCACCTTCGTATACGTACGCCTCACGCCGCCTTGAACGTCCGCAGCCGCAGTGAGTTGCCGACCACGAAGACCGAGGAGAAGGCCATCGCCGCGCCCGCGATCATCGGGTTGAGGAGTCCGGCCGCCGCGAGGGGGAGTGCGGCGACGTTGTAGGCGAAGGCCCAGAACAGGTTCGTACGGATCGTGCCGAGGGTGCGGCGGGAGAGGCGGATGGCGTCGGCGGCGGCGCGCAGGTCGCCGCGTACGAGGGTGAGGTCGCCCGCCTCGATCGCCGCGTCCGTGCCCGTGCCCATCGCCAGGCCCAGGTCGGCCTGGGCGAGCGCGGCCGCGTCGTTGACGCCGTCGCCGACCATTGCCACCGAACGGCCCTCGGCCTGAAGGCGCTTGACCACGTCGACCTTGTCCTCCGGCATGACCTCGGCGATCACCTCGTCGATGCCCACCTCGGCGGCGACGGACTCGGCCACCGCGCGGTTGTCGCCGGTGAGCAGGATCGGGGTGAGGCCGAGGGCGCGCAGCCGCCGGATCGCCTCGGCGCTGGTGTCCTTGACCGCGTCGGCGACCTCCAGGACCGCTCGCGCCTCGCCGTCCCAGGCGACGAGCACGGCCGTACGTCCGGCTGCCTCGGCGGTGTTCCGGGCGCGTTCCAGGTCGGCGGGCAGGGTGATCGCCCACTCGGCGAGCAGCTTCTCGCGGCCGACGAGGACCGCGTGGCCTTCCACGATGCCCTGGACGCCGAGGCCCGCGATGTTGACGAAGTCCTCGGGGGTGGGGAGCTGGACGCGTTCTGCGGCGCCGTCCGCGATGGCGCGGGCTATGGGGTGCTCGGAGGCGTGCTCCAACGCGCCTGCCAGGCGCAGGACTTCGATCTGTGTGGTGGTGGGCGCGGTGTGGATGGTCCGGAGGGTCATACGGCCGGTCGTGACCGTGCCGGTCTTGTCGAGGACGATCGTGTCGACGCGGCGGGTGGTCTCCAGGACTTCGGGGCCCTTGATGAGGATGCCGAGCTGGGCTCCTCGTCCCGTACCGACCATGAGGGCGGTCGGGGTGGCGAGGCCCAGGGCGCAGGGGCAGGCGATGATCAGGACCGCGACCGCCGCCGTGAACGCGGCGGTCAGGCTGTGGCCGCTGAGCAGCCAGTACGCGAGGGTGGCCAGCGCGAGGGCGATCACGACCGGGACGAAGACGGCGGAGATACGGTCGGCCAGGCGCTGGGCGGCCGCCTTGCCGTTCTGGGCGTCCTCCACGAGGCGGGCCATCCTGGCCAGTTGGGTGTCGGCGCCGACGCGGGTGGCCTCGACGACGAGGCGGCCGCCGACGTTCAGGGTGGCGCCGGTGACGGGGTCGCCGACGGTCACGTCGACCGGGACGGACTCGCCCGTCAGCATCGACGCGTCCACCGCGCTGCCGCCCTCGACGACCGTGCCGTCCGTGGCGATCTTCTCGCCGGGGTGGACGAGGAAGCGGTCGCCTGCGCGCAGGTCGGTGATGGGGATGCGGCTTTCGGTGCCGCTCTCTGTGTCGAGTACGGTCACGTCCTTGGCGCCGAGTTCAAGGAGCGCCTGGAGGGCCGCGCCCGCCTTGCGCTTCGACTTCGCCTCGAAGTAGCGGCCGGCGAGGATGAACGCGGTGACGCCCGCGGCGGCTTCCAGGTAGATGTTGGAGGCGCCGCCGTTCGCGTTCGCGGTGAGTTCGAAGCCGTGGCGCATGCCCGGCATTCCGGCGTCACCGAAGAACAGGGCCCACAGGGACCAGGTGAACGCGGCGAGCGTGCCGACGGAGATGAGCGTGTCCATCGTGGCCGCGCCGTGCCGCGCGTTGGTGAGGGCGGCCTTGTGGAACGGGTACGCACCCCAGACGACCACCGGCGCGGCGAGCATGAGGCTCAGCCACTGCCAGTTGTCGAACTGGATCGCCGGGATCATGGCGAGCGCCACGACGGGGGCGGCGAGGGCGGTCGATATGAGGAGACGCTGCCGCAGCGCGGCGAGCGCGGTGGCTGCACGGGTCTCTGTGGGGTCGGCCACCGTCGACGTCTGCACGTCCGTGCCGTGCCCACCCGCCCGCCCGTTCGGCGGGGTTGCGTCGGCCCGGGCCCCGGCGGGGTGGTTGTCCGCCGTCGGCGGCCGCACGTCCGTGCGTGGGGCGCCCGCCTGCGGCGGGCCGGGCTTCCCACCCGCCCGCCCGTACGAAGGGGTTGGGACAGCCCGGGTCTCCCGTGGAGGCGCACCCGCCGTCGGCGTCTGTAGCCCCGTTGCGCTCGCCTGCGGCCCCGCCGCCCCCCACCGCGACGCCACCGGCTCCGCCGTATACCCCGTCTTCACCACCGTCGCCACGAGATCCGTCACCCGCGTACCGGAGCCGAAGGCGACCTTCGCCTTCTCCGTGGCGTAGTTGACCGTCGCCGTCACGCCCTCCATCCGGTTGAGCTTCTTCTCGATGCGGGCCGCGCAGGACGCGCAGGTCATGCCGCCGATGGCCAGCTCGACCTCGTCCACCGGTGCGGTGGTCTCGGCGCTTGCGCTTGCGGTGCTGCTGCTCATGGCGGGCGACCCTCCCGTTCGTGTATACCCCTAGGGGGTACCTTCCCTTGCGGGTTCAGGTATACCCCCACCCCGTATAAAACGCAAGGGGGGTCGAGTGCGGATGCCGTCAGTCCTGGTGTCGGCGGTGTGGGTGCGTACTGCGGCGCGTAGGCTGGTATTGGACTAGACCTGTTGACGTGTGGACAGCCGAGGAATTGGGGTCAGATGAGCAACCGCGCACTGCTTGAGGTGATCGCTCTCGACGCGGAGGACGCCGTCGCGGCGCAGGCGGGCGGGGCCGACCGTCTTGAGCTGGTCACCGACATGGCGGCCGACGGGCTGACCCCGTCCCGGGAGGCCTTCGCGGCGATCCGCGCCGCCGTGGACATCCCGCTGCGCGTGATGCTCCGCTCGGCGGACGGGTTCGCGGCGGGGGACGTGGACGCGCTGGTACGCGACGCGCGGGCGCTGCGGGCCGAGGGCGCGGAGGAGTTCGTGCTGGGGTTCCTCGACGACGCCGGGGCGCCGGACATGGCGGCGGTGCGGGCGCTGGTGGCGGAGCTGGACGGGTGCCGGTGGACGTTCCACCGGGCGATCGACCGGGCCGCCGACCGGGATGGTCTGCGCAAGGAGCTGGCGGGGCTGCCGGGGCTCGACACGTATCTGACGGCGGGGGCGGCGGGGGGTGTCGACGACGGGCTGTCGACGCTGGTCGCCGAGGCGGCGCGGTCGGGCGAGCCCGGTTACGAGCCGCGCATCCTGGTGGGGGGCGGGCTGCGGCTCGACCACCTGCCGGTGCTGCTTCGCGCCGGGGTCGACGCGGTGCACATCGGGGGTGCGTCGCGGCCGGGCGGGTGGGACGCGCCGGTGGGGGCGGATGCGGTGGCGGAGTGGCGGCGGGCGCTGGACGGGTAGTCCCCCCACCCCACCCCGCCCGTTCCCTTAACCCTCCGGGGGTGGGTGGGGGTTGAGGTGTGTCTCCCGGGGGCTTCGCCCCCGGACCCCGTCGCGGGGCCTGCTGCCCCTGCACCCCGCTTCGGGGCTCCGCCCCGGACCCCGTTCGTCTGCGGATCGTGCTGGGTTGCTCGCGCAGTTCCCCGCGCCCCTGGACGGGCCCTTCCGGGCCCTCCTTTAGGGGCCCGCGGACTACTTCCCCACCCCCACCTCCACCCCGGAAACCGTCGCCACAACGCCCCCCTCCCCCACCCGCACATCCCGGATCTGCAACTCCCGCGCCTCCCTCGGCAGGGTGAACGAGAACGACAGGCGGTCGGAGAGCTCCGGGGGGCGCATCGCCATCAGGCCCGTGATCAGTTTCGGGTCGATGCCGATCTTCGACAGGAGCCAGGGGTGGTCGGCGACCACGTCGACCAGGTTGACCTGGGTCAGCTGCGACACGAACCGGGGCGTGCCGACGAGTTCGTGGAGCTTCTCCTCGTTCTGGAGGGCCAGGTCCACGTCCTTCTGCGGGACTCCGAGCCGCTTCACCACCGCCGGCACCGACAGCAGCGCCTTCACCCGCGCCGTGTCCCGGCTGATGAGGTCGGCGGACTCGCGGTGCAGGGTCAGACCGCGGTTCCGGCCCGGGCGGTAGGTGGCGACGCCCGGCATGTCGAGGCTCATGCCGTCGATGTCCGTGGACAGGCCGCTGGTGCCGACGAGCCGCACCTGGGCCTCGGCCCGTACGCGCAGCTCCTGACCGGCGATGCTCAACTTGCCGTCCGCGCCGACCGTGTTGGCGTTCACCCGGCTGAACTTGAGCTGCGAGGCCGTCAGTTCGCGGTTCATGTCGTCGAAGGACAGGGTGATCCGGCCGTTGAGGTCGCCGATGACCGCGCTGCGGATGTCGTTCGGCAGATCCCCCGTCAGCCTGATGTCCCGCGCGCTGGCCTGCACCTTCGTGAGCGACACCCGGTCGGCGGCGACATGCGGCACCGTCACGTCCACCCGGTCCAGGTGCTTGTCCAGGACCTGGGTGAGGAACGGGAAGCCGTGGATGTCCACCTGCGGGGCGGCCGCGAGGTGGAGTTCGTCCTGGAGCGCCTTCTGCGCCTTCTTCTCCGCGTACATCGCCGCGCACCGGTCCGCAAGCACCAGGAACCCGACGCACATGACCAGCGCGAACAGCAGCTTGGCCAGGCGGGGGAGCGCGGCGAAGGGACTGCGACGGCGCCGTCGACTGCGCCTGCCCCGGCGGCCGTTCCCGGGGCGCCGGTGGTCGGGCGGGGACCACGGGTCGTCCTCCGGCTCGGCGTACATGATGCCGAGGTCGAGCGGGAGGATCCGGGGCGGTGGCGCGGGGTCCAGATCGGGGTCGGGGTCGGCGAGCGCCGCCAGTTCGTCGTACGGATTGCGGGGACGGGACGGCATGCGTGTGGGGGGTCGCATCACCTCATCCCATCACACGTGCGATCTTCGCATGTACGTGACATACGGATGTGACATCGGCGATACGCGCCTCCCGCCGCCCCACGACCGCGCGGGGGCGGCCGGTTGCCCGACCGCCCCCACCCGTACGGCTACCTGCTTACTTCCAGATCAGGCCCTGGCCGATCGTCATGAACGGGTCGCCCCAGTACTCCGCCGACGCGACCTTCGTCGTCGCCGACGGGGCCAGCGCGATCGCGCAGCCCTCCTGCGTCTTGCCGTTCGTGAAGCCCTGCGGCAGCGAGTCGGAGGAGCACTTCTCGAACTTGCCGATGATCGTCAGGTCCTGCGCCTCGGTGCCGTCGCCGAGGTGGCCCTTGATGTGGCCCACGGAGGCGTACTGAAGGTCGGTGGTGCCGACGTTCTTGACCGAGTAGTGGATGTAGTACGGGACCTTGCCGGCCGCCTTGTCGCCGAGCTTGAGCGGCGCCAGGTCGGCGGGGGCGCCCTTCTCGATCGAGGTGACGGTGAGCGCGATCTCACCCTTGGTGGTGGTGCCGTACTTGAACGGGAACTGCGCCGCCTCGCCGATCTTGAACTGCTGCCCGCCCTTGGCGTCACCGGCGGCCCCGCCCTGATCGGCGGGAGCGCTCGGCTGGGTCGACTGACCGGGCTGCGAGGACGGCGAGGCGGGCGAACTCGGAGCGGTCGTGGGACTCTTGGTCGCCCCGTCCGCGTTGTCGCCGCTCTTGCACGCGCTCAGCGCCAGCGAACCGACGACGACCAGACCGGCCGCACCCAGCGTGGTGGCCCTGCGCATGGCGAAGATGCTCATTGTTCGTACTCCCCCGTGAGACATGGTGACTGTGGAACGCCTGTGGCGCTCTCTGCGAACAGAGTTCCTAGTCCAGAAACGACCGGCTCCGCCATGCCGATGACCGATTTGCGTAGGCCCGTGGCCGATTCATGACCGCTTCAATACCAAAGCGGTACGAGGTCCGTACGGATGCCTCACAGCTTGATCAGCACACCGCGCCGGCCCCAGCCGGCCTCCAGGACCGTGTCCCGCTACGCGCAATCGGTGAGCTGGGGCGGCAGCGGGGCCGTATGGCACACCGTCAATCCCGACACCGCTCGGGTCAGCGCCACGTACAGGCGGCGCAGGCCCGTGCGCTCGTCGGGTTCGCCGTCGACCACGGCGGCAGGCTCGTCGAGGACCACGTAGTCGTACTCCAGGCCCTTCGCCAGCGACGCCGGGACCAGGGTGAGACGGGACTCGGACGTCGTCTCCTCGCCGGGGGCCAGGAACACCATCCCGGCCGCCGTCAGCGCCTCGGCGAGCGCCGGTACGCGCGCGTCCGCCGCGATCAGGCCCGTCGAGCCCTCGTGTGCCAGCGCCTCGCGGCAGGCCGCCAGGACGTCCGCGTCGAGATCCGTGGACTCGCGTACCGCCAGCGCCCCCGGTGTCTCACGGACCGACTCCACCGGTGTCAGGCCCGGTGAGATCGACGGGAGCAGCCGGGACGCGTACGCGATCACCTCGCGCGGCACGCGGAAACCGGCCGTCAGCTCCTCCACGACCGCCTCCGCCTTGCCCAGATGGCGCAGCGCCTCGTCCCAACTGCCCGTCGCCCAGGGCGTGGTGCCCTGTGCGAGGTCGCCGAGGACCGTCGCCGAGCCGGTCGAGCAGCGCCGGCCGACCGCGCGGTACTGCATGGGGGAGAGGTCCTGGGCCTCGTCGATCACGACATGGCCGAGCGAGTGGGTGCGCGCCACCAGGTCGTTCGCCTCGTCGATGAGGACCGCGTCCGCCGCCGACCACTTGGCGCTCTTCACGCTCCGCGCGGGCTTGGCCCACAGGATCGTCTTCTGCTCGTCGGCGCTCAGCACGCCCTCCGCGCTCGCGGCCAGGAACTCCGGGTCGCAGAGCAGCCGAAGCACCAGCTTCGCCGGGTCCACCTGCGGCCAGACCGCCTTGACCACCGCCTTCACGGCAGCGTTGCGCGCCACCGCGTCCTGCACCCGGTCGTCCGGCGCCTCGCCCGCCTGCTCCATCCGTACGAGAACGGCGTGCGCGATCCGCTGCGGCAGGGCCTCGTGAGCCGCGCCGTAACGGATGTCACGGTCCGTCAACTCCTGGACGATCTCGGCCAGTTCATACGCCGGGACCCGCCAGCGGCGCGAGCCGCGCACCACCATCAGCGGCTCGGTGGGCAGGGTGATGTGCGAGCGGACCGCGCGGCTCAGCACCTCGGCCATCCGGGCGTCGCCCTTGATGATCGCGGCGGGCGCGTCGTCGACGCCCTTGACCTCGACGTGCGCCACCAGGTCGTCCACCGTTGCCTGCTTGACCTCCAACTCGCCCAGCGCGGGCAGCACTTGCTCGATGTAGTGGAGGAAGGACGCGTTCGGCCCGATCACCAGCGTGCCCGTGCGGGCCAGGCGCTCGCGGTGCGCGTAGAGCAGATACGCGACCCGGTGCAGGCCCACGGCCGTCTTCCCGGTGCCGGGGCCGCCCTGTACGCACACCGAACCGGAGAGCCCCGACCGTACGATCTCGTCCTGCTCCGGCTGGATCGTCGCCACGATGTCCCGCATGGGACCGACGCGCGGGCGCTCGATCTCCTGCTGGAGCAGCTTGCTGGTCTTCGCCGTCTCCGCGGGGTCGCTGAGGTGCTCGTCCTCGTACGCGGTGAGATCGCCGCCGGTGTACCCGAAGCGGCGGCGCAGCGCGATGTCCATGGCGTCCTTCTTGGACGCCCGGTAGAACGGCTGCGAGACCGGCGCACGCCAGTCGATCACCATCGGGTCGCCCTCGGCGTCGTGCACATGGCGGCGCCCGATGTAGAACCGCTCGCCCTCCGCGCCCTCGGCCTGGTCGGCTCCCGGCGCGTGCAGATAGTCGAGGCGGCCGAAGAACAGCGGGGTGTGCGAGAGGTCGGCGAGTGCCTTGACGCGGTCCTCGATCTGGCGCTCCAGGACGGCGGCGTTCACCCAGTTCGCGGTGACGTCGCGGATGTCCAGGGCCTCCACGTCCTCGCGCATCGCCCGCAGGGCGGCGCGGGAGGAGGCGAGGTGGGCGCGCTCGCGCGCGAGCGGGTCGGTGTCGTGGCCGGGTTCGTCTACGGGTGCGTGCGCGGGCACGGTGCTGCCTCCGGGCTTGCGGTTCACGGTTCGCGGTTCGGCGTACGTCAGGGCGGCCGGCCGGTTTCCGTCCGGGCGGCGGCGCTCCTCGCGAGGAGGCGGGAAGGGGAGATTGTAGTCAGCGGGCCGGGGGCGGTCGAACGGTTTTCCGGCGGCCGGGCGCTCGGCCAGCTCGTTCTCCGGGGTGACCCCTAGGGATCAGGGTCCTACCCGTAGGGGATGGGGTTGGACCAGAGGTGGACATGGGGACCGTCCGGGTTCACCCCGCAGAGCGATGCAACAGGCGTGGCGGGAAACCATCATTGAGTACATGAGCACCGTGACCTTCACCGCCGCGTCCACCGCCCACTCCGACAGCCACAAGGGCCACCACGGCCACCCCGTCGGCAACGCGCTGCGCGCCGCCAAGGCGTTCGCCGGGGCCGCGCTGAGCGTCGTCGTCCTCGGGGAGTACTCCGAAGAGGCGGGCGTGCGCCGCCGCCGCTGAGCCTGACGGCAAGGGGCCCGGTGGTCCCTTAGGGTCGCGGCCGTGAAGTACCGGACCGTGACCACACGTTCACTCCCCGCAACAGGTTTCCCTCTCGCAACAGGCGCGCTGTCGCTCGTCCTCGCCCTGTCGCCCGTCGCGCTCGCGGCACTCTGTATCGCCCTCCGGATCCCCATGGCGGACGCCCTGGTCTACCGGGCGGAGGGCGCGGCCGTCGCGAACGGCACCGATCTGTACGGCTTCACCGTCACCCCGTGGCATCTCCCTGCCACCTATCCGCCGTTCGCCGCCCTCCTCTTCGTCCCGGCCACCTGGCTGCCGCTGTCGGCGCTCAAGGTGGCCTTCGCCGTCGGGAACGCGGCGCTGCTCGCCCTCCTGGTGCGGCTGTCCTGCCGTTTTGCCGGGCTCGCACCCCGCCCGTGGCCCGTACTCGCCGCCACCGCCGCCGGGCTGTGGCTGGAACCGGTCTTCCAGACGCTCCTGTTCGGCCAGATCAACCTCGCCCTCGCCTGCCTGCTCCTGTGGGACCTGACCATCCCCCAAGCTCTTAAGGAGCAGGGGGGACCCCCATCCGGGCGCCTCCGCAAGGGCGTCGCCGTCGGTATCGCGGCGGGCATCAAACTCACACCGGCGATCTTCATCCTCTACGCCCTGCTCAGAGGCAGAAGGCGCGAGGCGGCCACGGGCGCGGCCGCCTTCGCCGCCACCGTCCTGCTCGGCGCGCTCGTCCTGCCCGGCGCCAGCGCGGAGTTCTGGACGCGGCGGCTCTACGAGACCGACCGCGTCGGCAAGGCGTGGATCGTCGACAACCAGTCACTGCAAGGGCTGCTGGCCCGGCTGCTGCACACGCCCGCGCCGGGCGCGGTGTGGTGGGTCGCGGCGGGCGGCGTGGCGGTGGCGGGCCTGTGGACGGCCCGGCGCATGGACGAGCGCTGGGGTGTCCTCGTCGTCGCCGTGACCGCGCTGCTGGTCTCGCCGATCAGCTGGTCGCACCACTGGGTGTGGTGCGTCCCGCTGCTCGCGCTCCTGCTGGCCGAGGGCCGCGTCCGTATCGCCGTGGCCGTCGCCGTCGTCTTCACCGCGCGCACGCTCTGGCTGGTGCCGCACCAGGGGGACCTGGATCTCCATCTCCCCTGGTGGCAGCAGCCGTTGGCGTCCCCGTACCCGCTGCTCGGGCTCGCGGTGATCGGTTGCGCGGCAGTGCGCGCGCGGGCTCAGCCGATGTCGCCCGCGAGCAGCTCGTCCGCGTCGACGATGCGGTACGCGTAACCCTGCTCGGCCAGGAAGCGCTGGCGGTGGGCGGCGAAGTCCTGGTCGATGGTGTCGCGCGCGACCACCGAGTAGAAGTGCGCCTGGTGGCCGTCGGCCTTCGGGCGCAGGACGCGGCCGAGGCGCTGCGCCTCCTCCTGGCGGGAGCCGAAGGTGCCCGAGACCTGGATGGCGACGGTCGCCTCCGGCAGGTCGATGGAGAAGTTCGCGACCTTGGAGACGACGAGCACGCTGATCTCGCCCTGGCGGAACGCGTCGAAGAGCTTCTCGCGCTGGGCGTTGGAGGTCTCGCCCTTGATCACGGGCGCCTTCAAGTGCTCGCCCAGCTCGTCGAGTTGGTCGATGTACTGCCCGATGACGAGGATCTGCTGGCCCGCGAACTTCCGTACCAGCGCCTCCGTCACCTTCCGCTTGGTCGCGGTGGTCGCGCAGAACCGGTACTTCTCCTCGGTCTCGGCGGTCGCGTACGCCAGGCGCTCGCTGTCCGTGAGATTGACGCGGACCTCGACGCAGTCGGCGGGCGCGATGTAGCCCTGCGCCTCGATCTCCTTCCACGGCGCGTCGAACCGCTTCGGCCCGATGAGCGAGAAGACGTCCGACTCGCGCCCGTCCTCCCGTACGAGGGTGGCGGTCAGACCGAGGCGGCGGCGCGCCTGCAGGTCGGCGGTGAACTTGAAGACGGGCGCGGGCAGCAGATGCACCTCGTCGTAGACGATCAGACCCCAGTCGCGCGAGTCGAAGAGCTCCAGGTGCGGATAGACGCCCTTACGTCGGGTCGTCAGCACCTGATAGGTGGCGATGGTGACGGGCCGGATCTCCTTGCGCGTCCCGCTGTACTCGCCGATCTCGTCCTCGGTCAGCGAGGTCCGCTTCACCAGCTCGTGCTTCCACTGCCGGGCCGAGACGGTGTTGGTGACGAGGATGAGGGTGGTGGCCTTGGCCTGCGCCATGGCACCGGCCCCGACCAGCGTCTTTCCCGCGCCACACGGCAGCACGACCACGCCGCTGCCGCCGTGCCAGAACCCCTCGACGGCCTGCTTCTGATACGGGCGAAGGGCCCAGCCGTCCTCGGCGAGCTCGATGGGGTGCGCCTCGCCGTCCACGTATCCGGCGAGGTCCTCGGCGGGCCAGCCGAGCTTCAGCAGGGTCTGCTTGATCTGGCCGCGCTCGGAGGGGTGCACGGCGACGGTGTCCGCGTCGAGCCGGGCGCCGACCAGCGGGATGATCTTCTTGGAGCGCAGGATCTCCTCAAGCACCGGCCGGTCGGTGGTGGTGAGCACCAGACCGTGGACCGGGTGCTTGCTGAGGGTGAGACGGCCGTAGCGCGCCATCGTCTCGGCGACGTCGACGAGCAGCGCGTGCGGCACGGGGTAGCGCGAGAACTCGACGAGCGCGTCCACCACCTGCTCGGCGTCGTGCCCGGCCGCGCGCGCGTTCCACAGGCCCAGCGGGGTCACCCGGTAGGTGTGGATGTGCTCCGGCGCCCGCTCCAGCTCGGCGAAGGGCGCGATGGCACGACGGCAGGCGTCGGCCTGCTCATGGTCGACTTCCAGGAGCAGGGTCTTGTCCGACTGGACGATCAGTGGCCCGTTCACGCGGTGCACCCTCATTCCGTACGTACGTGGAGGCGGCGAAACCTCCAGTGTGCCTGAGCCCGGGGGAATGCGGGGCGGTCCCTTGGTGGCGCCGGGTTTTCCGGCTCCCGGCTCAGGCCGAGTCGTCGGCCAGCTCGGCGACGCCGGTGATCCGGTGCAGCGGATACGTACGGACCTCGTCGGCGGTGTGGTCGTAGCCCGTCACGAAGCCACCCTCGACGCGGACCGGGGCGATCACGCGCTGGCTGGCCGCGCCGTCCGCGTTGACATAGCCGATCCAGACGGCCGAGCCGGTCATGGCCGCGGCCTGGACGGTGGCCAGGGTCTCGGCGGGGGTGGTGCGGGGCAGCGTGCCCTGTTCGGCGGGCGCGGCCGTGGTGCTCGGCGGCTCCTTGCGTACGACGGTGGCGGCCTCGTCGCCCGCGCGGATCGCCCGTACCGCCGCGCCGAGGAGGGTGTCGTCCGGCAGCGGCGGGCCGTCCGGGACGGGGGCGGGCGGGGTGCGGGGCGGGGTGCGGCGGGTGTCGGCGCGGGCGATCACCACATCGCCCTCGGCGGACTCGGCGGCCGGGGCGTACCCCATCGCGCGCAGCAGCTCCAGGAGGGAGGCGGGGTCGGCCTGGGCGGCGAGCACGGTCGGAGCGAGGCGGCGCAGGCGCAGCGCGGCGGACCGCTTGTCGGCGACGATCTCGTCGAGCAGCGCGTCGTCGTCGCAGCGTACGTACGAGGAGGCGGCGCCGACCCGCAGATGGCCGTGGCGGCGGGCCACGTCGTCGATGAGATAGCTGAGCGGCTGCGGCACCGGCGTACGGCTGTGCGCGGCCAGGAACGCGTGCAGATCGGAGGCGGCCTGCCCGGCGTCGAGCGCGCGCCGCACGGAGGCGGGCGTGAACCGGTAGACCGTCGCGCCACCCTTCGACTCGATGTCCGCGAGGACGTTCAGGGTCGCGGCGAGCGGGCGCCGCAGCGGGCCGGGCGCGACGGCGGTGAGGTCGGCCTGGAGCAGCACGTGGTCGACGGGCTCGGGCAGATGGGGCGCGAGCGCGGCGGCGGCGGAGAGGCCGAGGAGGGTGGTGCCCTGTTGCGATGCGGCCGGTGCGAGGAGCGCGCGGCCGTGGGCGGAGAGCGCGCCCCTGCCCGTAACGCCCAGCAACTCGCCCTCCTCCAGCGTCCATTGGGCCAGCTTGGAGCGCAGGTCCTCGGGGCCGGTGCGGGTCGGGTGCTCCCAGCGCAGCCTTTCCAGGAGCGTCCCGGGGTCGGGGGCGGCGCCCTCGGGGAGCTGCGCGAGCAGGGTCAGGACGCGGTGGCGGACCTCGGGGGCCGGGGAGCGGTCCAGGTCGGGGCCGAGCGCGGACAGGGTGCGGCCGCGGGTGTCCTGGCCGCCGACGAGACCCGGGGTGCGGGTCGCCGAGAGCCAGGCGGCGGCCAGGCGCGACCAGCGTTCGGCGGGCGGCAGCTCCAGCCAGTCGTCGCAGGCGGGCGTGGGCGCGTAGCGCTCGTCGGCCTCGCCGTCGGAGGCCAACAGCCCGGCCGCGTAGGCGAGTTCGAGCCAGAAGGCGGCGGTCTGCTCGGTGGTGTCGAGCGCCACGGCGGTCCGCTTGAGATCGCGCACGCTCAGGCCGCCCGCGCGCAGTACGGCGGGGCCGCCCTCGTCCCACTCGGCCAGCAGGTCCTCGATCATCGTCAGCGCGGTCAGGGCCTGGCCCGCCGCCGTGGTGTCGACGATGCGCGGCGCGTACTCGCGCGTCGGCGTGACGGCGGGCGCGACCGGCTCGGGCGCCCGGTGCGCGCGCCCGGCGCGCAGATGCAGGGCGACCTCGCGGGGCAGCACGAGGGTGCGGGCGGAGGTCGGCAGCAGCAGCCCGTGGTCGCGCAGCCAGCGCACGGGCGGCGCCGGATCGGCCGACACCTCCCCGTACGGCGGCCCCCACACCAGCCGGTCGAGCACGCCGAGCGCTTCCGGCGGCGCGGTGTCCAGGAGCTCCGACATCCGCCGCCGATCGGTGAAGAGCGAGGTCAGCGCGGCGACGGCGGAGACGGGATCATGGGTGGCGGCCAGCCCGACGGCCCGCAGGATCTCCTGCACCCGCCCCGGTGACATCCCGGCCGTGGCCTCGGCGACGGTCGGGCCGAGGCCGGTGGGGGAGGGGTGCGCGGGGGAGGGCGCGAGCAGTTCGCGTGCGGTACGTACGAGCCGCAGCCGGTCGTCCGGCCCCCACACCAGCGCCTGCTCCCGCAGTTCCGCGACCGCGCCGGGCAGCGCGGCCTCGATTTCCCGGTCTCCGTCGTCGCCGGTCAGCAGCGCGAGCAGTACGTCGTACGGCGCCGGGTCGGGCGCGACGGCCAACGCCTGCGCACTCTGCAACGCGAACCGGTCCAGCCGCTCCAGGGCGCGTACGACGGAGGCCCGCGTCCCGGCCCGGGTCGCGAGCTGCGTCAGGTCGCTGGGTACGGGGTTGAGCAGGTCGGGGCGGGCGCGGAGGAGGGCGGCGAGGGAGGAGTCGGGCCGGGAGCGGAGGGCTTCGGCGAGGGTGCGGGGGGTTGTGGCGGTGGCCGCGCCGGTGGTGCCGCTCGCGCCAGGGGTGGCGCCTGTGCCGGAAGTGGCCGTGCCGGAGGTGCGGCCCGCGCCCGTCGTACCGGTGGCCGTGCCGTACTCGTCGCCGGTCGCTCCGGTTGTTGCTTCGGGCACGTGCGCCTCCTGGTTGCGCTCGCCGGTCCCCATCCGCCCCACGGTAGCCGCTGCGCGCTACCGTCAGGGCAGGGAGGCGGCGGCGGGCCCCGGCGGGGCGGGTCGGGGCACGGAGGGGAATGGCGTGGGGATCGAGAGCGACCAGCTGGTCTACGACTATCTGAGCCGGGTCGGCGACCTGGCCCAGCAGCGGCAGCTGCCGTCGGGGACGCGGATGCGGCTGGTGTCGTCGCTGCGGGACGAGATCGACCGCAGACGGGCGAAGTACGGCAGTGACACCCCGGCCGCGGTGCGCCGCATCCTGGGGCGGCTGGGTACGCCGGACGAGGTGGTCGAGTCGGTCACCGGGGGCGGGGAGTACGCGGCGCCGCCCGAGGTGGAGGCGGCCGGGCGCGGGGTGCCGGGGCAGCGTGACGGCGGGAGCGGGCGGCCCCGGGAGCGGGGGCGGCCGAAGCTGTTCCCGCGCCCGCGCGCGTCGTCGCCCTCGACGGGCGTGGCCGAGCCGTCCCCGGGCGGCGCGTCGCCGCCGCACCTCGCGGGCATGGACGAACTCGCCTCGTCCGACGGCGAACCCGACTGGTGGCGCATCGAGCAGGGCCCGTTCGGGGGCGGGGGGCCCGGGGACTCGGTGGCGGGGTTCGTGGGCGGGGTGGAGATCCCGGAGATATTCAAGCCGCCGGGGAAGGAGTTGGAGGAGGAGCCGGAGGAGGAGTCCGATCCGGCGGTGGAGTCGGACTCGGAGCCCGACCCCGAACCGCCACCCCGGACCCGGAACTGGCGGGCCCTGATCCCGTCCAGGCGCTCCACCCCCGGCCCCGGCCTGACCAACCCGCTGCTGCTGCTCGCGGCGGTGCTCCTGGTCGGCGGGGCGCTGTTCGGCAACCTGTACACCCTGGGCGGCGGTTGGCTCCTCGCGTACCTCTCCCGGCGGCTGACGCCCGCGGAGAAGAAGTGGGGCGTCCTCGGTCTGCCCGCCCTGACCCTGATCGGCGGCCTGGTCTGGCTCTGGGGCCGCCAGGACGGCCGCTGGGGCGCGCCGATAGCGCCGGGCGGGATGGGCGACGCGGCGTCGGGGATGTGGCCGTGGCTGCTGCGCATAGCGGCGGTGACGTCGGCCCTGTTCGTGGTCTGGCGCTCGCAGCGCCGCCGGTGATTTCCCCCACCCCGCCCCTTCCCTAAACCCTCCGGGGGTGGGTGGGGGTTGAGGGGGGAGGGGAGTTTCTCCGGGGGCTTCGCCCCCGGACCCCCGGGCGGGGCTGCGCCCCTGCACCCCCTCGGGGGCACAGCCCCCTGAACCCCCCGCGGGGGCTGCGCCCCCTGCACCCCGCTACGGGGCTCCGCCCCGGACCCCGGTGGGGCGGTCGGGCAAGCAGGGCCGCACCCCGGCTTGCGCCACGCCCCTGGGGGTGGGTGGGGCAATGGCGCTGCGCCCCTGGCTTTTAGGGGCGCGGGGAACTGCGCGACCAGCCCCCACCGGCCCGCAGCCGAAAAGCGGGGGCGCAGCCCCGTTAGCGGGGTGCAGGGGCCGCAGGCCCCGCTCAGGGGTCCGGGGGCGGAGCCCCCGGGAACGTGCCTCACCCCCCACCCACCCCCGGAGGGTTTAGGCGAAGGGGCGGGGTGGGGCTCGGCACAATGGGGGCCATGGCCTCGCGCACCCCCACCGTCGGTTTCGACCTGGACATGACCCTCATCGACTCCCGCCCCGGCATCCACGCCGTCTACACCCGCCTCGCCGCGGACACCGGCACGTACATCGACGCCGACGCCGCCGTCAGCCGGCTGGGCCCGCCGCTCGAATGGGAGCTCGCGCACTGGTTCCCCGAGGACCAGGTCGAGGAGATGGCCCGGCGCTACCGTGAGATCTACCCCACATACGCCATCACCCGCACCCCCGCCCTCCCCGGCGCCGACGACGCGATCCGCGCCGTCCAGGAGCTCGGCGGCCGCGCGATAGTCGTCACCGCCAAGAACGCGCCGCAGGCGGCGATGCACCTCACCCACCTCGGCATCGAGCCCGACGAACTGATCGGCGGACTATGGGCGGAGGCCAAGGCGGAGGCGCTGCGCGCGCACGGCGCGGAGGTGTACGTGGGTGATCACACCGGCGACGTACGCGGGGCGCACACGGCGGGCGCGCTCTCCGTGGCCGTACCGACCGGCCCCATCGGCGCGGACGAACTGCGCGCGGCGGGCGCGGACGTACTCCTCGCCGACCTCACGGAATTCCGGCCGTGGTGGAAGACGTACGCGGCGAACGGCCGGACGCGAGGCTAGGACGCTCGTCCGCGGTGGAAGCAGTACGCGGCAAGTAGCCGGACACCCGACTAGGCCGCCCCCCGCCCCGACCGTACCGACGTCACCACACCCGCCGCCGCGATCAGGAACCCGACGCCCATCAGCATGCAGATCCAGTACGCGGCGGGCGGGAACCTCGACGTGTGCAGGAACAGCGGCGCCACCGTGACCAGCGTGGCGAGCGCGCCGACGAAGAAGACGATGACACCGGCGCGAACCAGCCGGTCCCCGGTGTTCGACTCGTTGCTGGCCGAATTCGCTTGGGTTTCGTTACTCACTCGGTCAGGGTAGTTCCCTGCCCGTAAGGACCTGCCGGGACGTCTTGTCAGCAGCCTCTGGACCATTAGCCTTGGTGTCGGCGGGTCCGAAGGCGACCCGCTGCAGTGCTATCCAGAGCCGTTTTTCCGCGGCGCCCCGAGCATCCGACGACGAGTACGAGGACGAGGACAGACGTGCCTACCGGCAAGGTCAAATGGTTCAACAGCGAGAAGGGCTTCGGCTTTCTCTCCCGCGACGACGGCGGTGACGTCTTCGTGCACTCGTCCGTGCTCCCCTCCGGGGTGGAGACGCTCAAGCCCGGCCAGCGCGTCGAGTTCGGCGTAGTGGCAGGCCAGCGCGGTGACCAGGCTCTTTCGGTGACGGTCCTCGACCCGGCGCCCTCGGTCGCGGCCGCACAGCGCCGCAAGCCCGACGAACTGGCCTCCATCGTCCAGGATCTGACGACGCTCCTGGAGAACATCACGCCGATGCTGGAGCGCGGCCGTTACCCCGACAAGGCCGCCGGCAAGAAGATCGCCGGCCTGCTGCGGGCGGTCGCGGACCAGCTCGACGTGTAAGCCTGCCCCGAACCGTCAGCGCATAAAGGCGCATTACGAGTTGGACAACCGTTTATACGAAACTCAGCGCATCGCGGCCGAGGGGCGGAACAAGTCCCTCGGCCGCGGCGCGTGTGAGCAGTCCGCGCACCGCCGCGTAGCCGTCCTCGCCGAGGTCGGCGGTGAACTCATTGACGTAGAGCCCGATGTGCTGGTCGGCCACCGCCGGGTCCATCTCCTGGGCGTGCTCGCGTACGTACGGCCGCGAGAGCTCCGGGTCGTCCCACGCCATCCGGACGGACGAGCGGATGACGGCGGCCAGTTGGCGCAGCTTCTCCTCGCCGAGCGAGCGGCGGGCGACGATCGCGCCCAGCGGGATGGGCAGCCCGGTGGTGTTCTCCCAGTGCTCGCCCATGTCGGCGAGCGAGTGCAGCCCGTACTCCTGATACGTGAACCGGGCCTCGTGGATGACGAGTCCGGCGTCCACCCGGCCGTCCCGTACGGCGGGCATGATCTCGTGGAAAGGCATCACCACGACCTTGCCGACCCCGCCGGGCACCACATCGGCGGCCCAGAGCCGGAAGAGCAGATACGCCGTCGAGCGCTCGCTCGGCACCGCGACCGTCTTGCCGGTCAGGTCGACGCCGGGCTCCTTCGTCAGCACCAGCGGGCCGCAGCCGCGTCCGAGCGCCCCGCCGCACGGCAGCAGCGCGTACTCGTCGAGCACCCACGGCAGTACGGCGTACGACACCTTCAGCACGTCGAAGTCGTCCGAGCCGCGCTCGGCGATGCCGTTGGTGATGTCGATGTCGGCGAAGGTGACGTCGATGCGGGGCGCGCCCGGCACCCGGTCGTGGGCCCACGCGTCGAAGACGAACGTGTCGTTGGGGCAGGGCGAGTAGGCGATGCGCAGCGGCTCAGTCATGACCGTTCCAACTCTCCAGTACGGGCGGGAGCTTCCCGAAAGCGTCGGTGAGCGCGGCGAGCGCGTCCCCGATCCGCCAGGCGGAACGATCCCGCGGGCCCACGGCGTTGGAGACCGCCCGGATCTCGACGACCGGGATGCCGTGCAACGCGGCCGCTTCGGCGACGCCGAACCCCTCCATCGCCTCGGCCCCGGCGCCGGGGTGGCGCTGCGTCAGCGCGGCGGCGCGTCCGGCGGTGCCGGTGACGGTGGAGATCGTGAGCACGGGGGCGTACGCGGCGCCGGTCGCGGCGGCGATCGCCTCGGCGAGTCCGGCGGGCGGCAGATGGACCGACCGCCCGAATCCGAGCTCTTCGACATCGAGATAGCCGTCGGGCGTGTCGGCGCCCAGATCGGCCGCGACGATCCGCGAGGCGACGACCAGGGACCCGACGGGGGCCAGCGGGGCGAACCCGCCGCCGATCCCGGCCGAGACG
Organism: Streptomyces sp. CBMA152; assembly: GCF_014596475.1. Lineage (GTDB taxonomy): Bacteria > Actinomycetota > Actinomycetes > Streptomycetales > Streptomycetaceae > Streptomyces. The sequence goes on from NZ_MECJ01000029.1 coordinate 558,917, forward strand.
ACCAGGTCGTACGGGGACGGGGTCCGGGCGAGCGCGGTCGCGGTCGCGGCGGCGGCCGAGGCCGGGCCGACACCGCCGACGACGGTGTCGAACGCGGCTTCAGCTGCGGCTTCGGCGCACGCGCGCGTGACCGCGTCCCGCTCGGCGGGAACCGCGGTCACGACCAGCACGCGCATGTCAGCCGTCGTCTCAGCCGTCTTCGCGCTTGAGCGTGAAGCTCCAGACCGACTTGGGCTTGTTGTTGTCGTTCACCTGAATGATGTTGATCTTCTTGCTCTTGGGCGCGGCGCCGCCCTGCCCGCCCGTCGCGAAGACGTCCGCGTTCGGGAAGGAGCGGTACGTCTGCTTGGAGGGCTCGGTGATCGGGGCGCCGTCGAGGACCGCCACCCACTTGTCGCCGTTCTCGACGACGTCCGGGTCCACGCCCAGGCGCAGCGTCGCGCCCGGCGAGTACTTGATCGTCTTCGACGTCTTCACACTGCTCAGGCAGGTGGTGAGCTTTTCGTCCGACAGGACCTTGCCGTCGTTGCGGCAGGTGGCCTCGGCGTTCACCGAGGTGTTCCCGACCGTCACGGTCGCGAGGGGCGTCGGCTTGTCGCAGGCGGAGAGGACGAGGAGTCCGGCGGAGACAGCGCCGAGGGCGATGCCGGCCCGACGGGCCTTACCAGAGGTGAACGCAACGGTCATGAGCCGAAGGCTATCGGTCCGCCGTGATCACGCCACGCGCGGGTGTGGCGTGCCGCGCCGAGCAGCCGTCAGCAGCCCTCGTACGGACGTGGCGAAGCCCACCGCGAGCAGCCCCGAGGCGACCGCCATGCCGAGCACGCCGTTGAGCGGCAGCGCGATCCCTATGGCGCCGCCCAGCACCCATGACATCTGGAGTGCGGTCTCGGAGCGGGCGAAGGCGGAGGTGCGCACCTCCTCGGGCACGTCCCGCTGGATCATCGCGTCCAGCGACAGCTTCGCCAGCGCCTGGGTGAACCCGGCGGTCGCGCCCAGCACCGCCATGAGCACGCCACTGAAGAACGCCGCCGCGCACACCGACGCGCCCAGCGCGGCCATCAGCATCATCACGATGATGATCTCCGGGCCCCGCGAGCGCAGCATCGAGCCCGCCGCCGTGCCCAGCGCGTTGCCGACGCCCGCCGAGACGCCGACGGCGGCGAGCGAGACGGCGGCGCTCTGCCCGCTCAGCGGGTGCTCGCGCAGCAGGAACGCCAGGAAGAAGATCAGGAAACCGGACAGGGCGCGCAGGGCGGCGTTGCCGACCAGCCCGTTCTGCACGGCCGCGCCGACCGTGCGCAGGCCCGGCTTGCGGGCCGCGCCGCCGTGGTCGACCAGCTGGGCCTTGCGCTCGCCCAGGGACGAGTCCACCTTGTGGTCGAGCGTGAACGCCAGGAACGTGCCCGTCACGAAGACACAGAACGCCCCATAGAGCGGCCACTCGGGCCCGACATGCTGGAGCCCCGCCCCGATCGGGGCGGCCGCGGCGGTGGCGAGCAGCCCGGCGAGTGTGACCCGCGAATTGGCCTTGACCAGCGAGAACCGTGGTGGCAGCAGCCTCGGTACGACCGCGCTGCGCACCACTCCGTACGCCTTCGACGCCACCAGGACGCCGAGCGCCGCCGGATACAGCTCAAGGCCGCCGGTGGCGACCGCGCCCGACATCGTGAGCGCGAGCAGGGCCCGGGCGAGCATCGCGCCCGCCATCGCGGCGCGCCGGCCGTGCGGCATCCGGTCCAGGAGCGGGCCGATCACGGGGGCCAGCAGGGTGAACGGGGCCATGGTGATCGCCAGATACAGCGCGACGCGCCCACGGGCCTGGTCGGTGGGGACGGAGAAGAAGACGGTGGAGGCGAGGGCCACGGTGATCATGACGTCACCGGCGCCGTTCACGGCGTGCAGCTCGATCAGTTTGCCCAGGCCCGACTCACCGGCGCCGTGCGCGTGTGTCGCCTTGCGGATGGAGCGAGCCGTTCCGGTGAAGGGCAGATGCAGGGCGCGGCCGACCTTCCGGCCTGCCTTGCGCAGGGGACTGGTTCCGTCCGTGGACCTTGCCGTTGCCACCCAGTCATAGTGCCCCAAGCCCGTACGACCTGTGCGGACCGAGCGGGGATTCGGACCGGCAGGTGGGCCACGGGCCACGAAGGGGGTAGCGTGACAGGCGCGCCGCCCGCGGCTGCTCATGGCCGCGCGCCTCTCCGCGATCCCGCAGAATGGATGGCAGAAGGCGCGCCTCTGACAGCTCTACGGCCCGGGCGCGGACGTCGACGCGGCCCCCTGGTCCGCTCCGTCCGTGACTCGTACGTACGCGGTCCCCGGCGCACCCGTGAGACGGCGTAGGAGAGAAGCGAGACCTGTGAGTGCTGCGACGACGCGAAGCCGTACCCCTGACCGCCTGTGCGCCGAAGCGGTCGATCTCGCCCGGGAGGCGGCGGAGGAAGCCGCCGCGCCGGGCGTGGTCGGCGAGCATGTATCGGCCGTGGCCGAGGGTGACCGTGTAGTCACGCACTTCTTCGAGTGCAAGGAGCCGGGGTACCGGGGCTGGCGCTGGGCGGTGACGGTCGCGCGGGCCTCCCGCTCCAAGCAGATCACCCTCGACGAGTCCGTCCTGCTGCCCGGGCCCGACGCGCTCCAGGCGCCCGAATGGGTGCCGTGGAGCGAACGCCTGCGCCCCGGCGACATGGGCCCGGGCGATCTCCTGCCCACCGAGGCGGACGACCTCCGTCTGGAGCCGGGCTACTCGGGCGAGGACGCCCCGCCGCCGAACTCCGCGGTCTCCGATGAGATGGCCGAACGGGTCGAGGCGGAGGACGCGGAGCTGGTGTCGCGCCCCGGCACGACACGCGGCTCGATCGCGGCTCTCGCCGAAGAGCTCGGCATGCGCCGGGCCCGCGTGCTGTCCCGCTACGGTCTGCACGCGGCGGCGGACCGTTGGGACGAGGCGTTCGGAGCGAAGACCCCGATGGCCCAGGCGGCCCCGGCGTCCTGCATGACGTGCGCGTTCCTGGTCCCCGTGGCGGGCTCTTTGAGCCAGGCCTTCGGCATCTGCGCGAACGAATTCGGCCCGGCGGACGGCCGAGTGGTCTCTTTGTCGTACGGCTGCGGCGGCCACTCGGAGGCGGCGGTCATGCCCAAGCCCCCGCGCCCGTCCCCGCCGGTCCTGGACACCCTGGGCGCGGATGTGTTGCCCCTCCGCCCGTCCCCGGACAGCGGCTCGGTCCCGGAGGCGACGGATGAGCCCACGGAGGAGCTGGGGCACTCCTAGGCCCCGGAGGCGCGATCTTTTCGCCTGCGGGCCGGTGTGGGCTGATCGCGCAGTTCCCCGCGCCCCTAGGTAGTTAGGGGCGCGGGGAACTGCGCGAGCAACCCAGCACGGTCTGCAGACAAACGGGGGTGCAGGGGCGGAGCCCCGCTTACCCACCCACCCCCAGCGGGGTCCGGGGGCGTAGCCCCCCGGGAGAACCACCTTCACCCCCACCCACCCCCGGAGGGTTCAGGGAAGGGGTGGGGTGGGGGAAAACCCGCCCGCCTCACGACGCGGTACCTTCAGCCCACGGTGTACCGACAGGCAGAAGCGGAGTGTGGGCGCGTGATCGTCAAGGCGACGGGGGGCGAAGGGGCCGATCCCTTCGGGACGGCGCGGCTGCGGCGCGGCGTGGTGGACTCCTGGGCCACGGCTCCCGCCCGCTTCCGCGAGGACGCCAACGCCGAGGAGGACCTCGCGCTGGGCGGCTACCGGGACCGCCTGGTCGTCGAGTTGGCCCAGAACGCCGCCGACGCCGCCGCCCGGGCCCGCGTCCCCGGCCGCCTGCGCCTCACCCTGCACCCCGGCGCCCCCGGCGAACAGCCCGTACTCGCCGCCGCCAACACCGGCGCCCCCCTGGACGCGACCGGTGTCGAATCCCTCTCCACCCTGCGCGCCTCGGCGAAGCGCCAGGACGGCGACGCGACCGGCGCCGTAGGAAGGTTCGGCGTCGGCTTCGCCGCCGTGCTGGCCGTCAGCGACGAGCCCGCGGTCGTCGGCCGCACCGGCGGCGTGCGCTGGTCCCTGGCCGAGGCCCGCGACCTGGCCGCCGAGGCGGCGAGGTTCAGCCCCGGCCTGGGCGACGAACTGCGCCGCCGCGACGGCCACGTACCCCTGTTGCGGCTCCCGCTGCCCGCCGAGGGCACCGCCCCCGAGGGCTACGACACCGTGGTGGTCCTGCCGCTGCGCGACGAGCCCGCCGAGGACCTCGTCCAGCGGCTGCTCGCCGGGATCGACGACGCACTGCTCCTCACCCTCCCCGGACTCGTCGAGGTCGTCGTCGAGACCCCGGACGGCGCCCGCGTACTGCGTCGCTCCGAGCACGACGGTTACGTACACATCGACGACACCAGGGACGGCCTCAACCGCTGGCGGACCGTCACCGACCACGGCCCGCTCGGCCCGGACCTCCTCGCCGACCGCCCCGTAGAGGAGCGGCTGCGCCCGCACTGGTCGGTCACCTGGGCCGTGCCCGTGGACCTGGACGGCGCGCCGCAGCGCCCGCGCACGGCGCCCGTCGTGCACGCCCCCACCCCCACCGACGAGCCCCTGGGCGTGCCCGCGCTGCTCATCGCCTCGCTGCCGCTCGACACCGCCCGCCGCCACCCGGCCCCCGGCCCGCTCACCGACTTCCTGGTGCAGCGCGCCGCCGACGCGTACGCGACGCTGCTCGGCGACTGGCGGCCCGTCTCGACCGGCACCGTCGACCTCGTGCCGGGCCCGCTCGGGCGGGGCGAGCTGGACGGGGCGCTGCGCGCGGCGATCCTGGAGCGGCTGCCCCGTATCGCCTTCCTCGCCCCGGCCGTCCCCTCCGAAGAGCTCACCGCGCTACGGCCGTTCGAGGCCGAGGTGGTCGAGGGCGCGGGCGCGGACACCGTGAAGGTGCTCGCCGAGGTGCTGCCGACGCTGCTGCCCGCCGGGCTGGAGCGCCGGGCCGAGCTGCGCACGCTCGGCGTCGGCCGGCTGCCGCTGGGCGACGCCATCGAGCGCATCGGTGGCGCCGAACGCGCCCCCGAGTGGTGGTACCGGCTCTACGAGACCCTGGCCGGCGTCGACCCCGACCGTCTCTCCGGCCTCCCGGTCCCGCTCGCGGACGGGCGTACGGCCATCGGCCCGCGCCAGATCCTGCTCCCGCTGGAACAGACCCCCGCCGACCTCGCCCGCCTCGGCCTGAAGGTCGCGCACCCGGACGCCGCGCACCCGCTCCTGGAGAAGCTGGGCGCCCTCCCGGCCACACCCCGGGCCGTCCTGACGACCCCCCAGGTGCGCGCGGCCGTCGCCGCCTCGCTCGACGGCGGCGAGATCTGGGACGAGGACGCGCTCGACGCCGACGAACTCGCCGACGCCGTCCTCGCGTTGGTGCGCGACGCGGCGCTCGAACCCGGCGACGAGCCCTGGCTGGGCGCCCTCGCGCTCCCCGACGAGGACGGCGAGCTCGCGCCCGCCGGTGAACTCGTCCTGCCCGGCAGCGCGTTCGCCTCGGTGATCCGTACGGGCGAACTCGCCGAGGTCGACCGCGAGCTCGCCGAGCGCTGGGGCGAGCAGCCGCTGGCCGCGTGCGGGGTGCTCGCCACGTTCGCCCTCGTACGCGCGAGTGACGTCGTCCTCGACCCGGACGAACTGGAGCCCCGCGACGGCGACTTCGCCGAGCCCGACGACGCCGGTCTCCTTGACGCGGTCGACGTGTGGTGCGAGGACGTCCTCGACCGGCTGCCGCACACGCCGGTGCCGCCGGTGGCCACCGAGATCGTGGCCGTACGCGACCTCGACCTGGTCGACGACGACGCCTGGCCGCGCGCGCTCGCGCTGCTCGCCCAGCCGCCGCTGCGCGACGCGCTGACCCAGCCCGTACGCATCCTGCTGCCGGACGGCACGACCGAGAGCGTGCGCCCGTACACCGCGTGGTGGCTGCGCGGCCACCCCGTCCTGGGCGGCCGCCGCCCGGCGGGCCTGCGCGCGGCGGGCTCCGATCCGTTGCTGCTCGGCCTGTACGAGTCGGTCGACGCGACCGGGTTCGAGGACGAGCAGGTGCTGCGGGCGCTGGGTGTACGCACGTCGGTGGCGGCGCTGCTGGACGAGCCGGGCGGGGCGGCGGAGCTGTTGTCGCGCCTGTCGGATCCCGATCTCCCGGTGTCGCCCGCCCAACTGCACGCCTTGTACACGTCCTTGGCGTATCTGGACCCCGATCAGGTGACGCTTCCGGACGAGTTGCGGGCGGTGGTCGATGGTGAGGTGCGGGTCGTGGACGCGGCCGACGCGGTGGTCGCGGACGCGCCGGATCTGCTCCCGCTGACGTCCGGGGTGCCGCTGCTCCCGGTCGCCCCGTCGCGGGCGGCGGACCTGGCGGAACTGTTCCAGGTCCCCCGGCTCGGGGAGACGGTGTCGGCGGAGGTGTCGTCGGAGGGGACGGAACGGGAGGTGCCGGAGTCGGTGCGGGTGTTGCTGGGTCCATCGACTCCCGCCACGTACCTGGAGCATGACGAGCTCCTGGCGGGTGGGGTCGAACTGGACTGGCGCCGTGTGCCGGACGGTACGGTGCACGCCTCGACCCTGGAGGGCGTGGCGGCGGCCCTGTCCTGGGCCGCCTCGCAGTGGCCGCGGCGCTTTGAGGTGGCGGCGCTGCTGGAAGATCCGTCGAGGACGGCGGAGCTGGCGCAGTCGCGCTGGTTCGACTAGCCCCACCCCGCCCCTTCCCGAAAGCCTCCGGCGGGTGTCGTTTCGGCTGTCCGCCGGTGGGGGCTTGTCGCGCAGTTCCCCGCGCCCCTAAGAGGGCCCGAAGGGCCCATCAAGGGGCGCGGGGAACTGCGCGAGCAACCCAGCACGGTCCGCAGCCGAACCCCCGGCTACGCCGCCCCCCGCCGATCCACCCACCGCCACGCGAACTCCAACCCCACCGCCCCCACCGCCGCAATCCCCACCGCGGCCCACGGCAACGTCGTGCCGACGAGTTTCAGGGCGAAGAAGGTCTGGAGCCACGGCACCGCCAGGACCAGGAGGAACGCGACGCCCATCGCCGCCACCAGGCAGATCCGCCACCATGTGTACGGGCGCGCGATGATCGCCAGGACCCACATGGAGACCAGGAACAGGGTCAAGGTGGCGGCGCTGGTCTCGGCCTCCCGCGCGCCGTCACCCACGTAATAGTGACGGGCCAGCAGATACGTCGCGAACGTCGTCACCGCGGCAATCACGCCACCCGGAATCGCGTACCGCATCACCCGCCGCACAAAGTGCGGCTTCGCCCGTTCCGTGTTCGGCGCCAGCGCCAGGAAGAACGCGGGGATGCCGATCGTCAGGGTGGACAGGAGCGTCAAGTGGCGGGGGAGGAACAAGTACTCCACTTGCGTGCAGACCACCAGCAGAGCCAACAGCACCGAGTACACCGTCTTGACCAGGAACAGCGTCGCCACCCGCGTGATGTTGCCGATCACGCGGCGCCCCTCCGCCACCACCGACGGCAGCGTCGCGAAGCTGTTGTTCAGCAGGACGATCTGGGCCACCGCCCGCGTCGCCTCGGAGCCCGACCCCATCGAGACGCCGATGTCCGCGTCCTTCAGCGCCAGGACGTCGTTGACGCCGTCGCCCGTCATCGCCACCGTGTGGCCCCGCGACTGCAGCGCCGCCACCATGTCCCGCTTCTGCTGCGGCGTCACCCGGCCGAAGACGGCGTTCTCGTCCAGGACCGATGCCATCTCGGACTGCTCAGTGGGGAGTTGCCGCGCGTCCACCGTGTTCTCCGCGCCCGGCAGCCCCAGCTTCCCCGCCACCGCCCCCACGGACACCGCGTTGTCCCCGGAGATCACCTTCGCGTGGACGTTCTGCTCGGAGAAGTAGCGCAGGGTGTCGCCCGCGTCCGGCCGCAGCCGCTGTTCCAGCACCACCAGCGCCGCCGCCCGCGCGTCCGTCGCGACCCGGGGATCGTCGAGCTCACGCCCCGCCCGCGCCAACAGCAGCACCCGCAGGCCCTGTTCGTTGAGGGAGTCGATCTCGGCGAGGGACGGGTCACCCGCAGGCAGCAGTACGTCCGGTGCTCCCAGCAGCCACGTCGAGTTCTCGCCGTCCCCCTCGCTGAACGCCGCCCCGCTGTACTTGCGCGCCGACGAAAACGGCAGCGACTCCGTGCACCGCCACTCCTCGCTGTCCGGATACGCGTCGATGATCGCCTGGAGCGAGGCGTTCGGCCGCGGGTCCGACTCGCCCAGTGCGCCGAGCACTTTGCGTACGTACGCCTCGTCCGTGCCGTTCAGCGGCCGCAGCTCGGTGACGTCCATGCCGCCCTCGGTGAGCGTGCCCGTCTTGTCGAGGCAGACGACGTCCACGCGCGCGAGGCCCTCGATCGCGGGGAGCTCCTGCACCAGGCACTGCTTGCGGCCGAGCCGGATCACCCCGATCGCGAAGGCGACCGAGGTCAGCAGGACAAGACCCTCGGGGATCATCGGGACGATGCCGCCGACCGTGTACGCGACCGACTGCTTGAAGTTGTCGTCCTTGACCACGAGTTGGCTGATCACCAGGCCGATCGAGGTCGGGATCATCAGCCAGGTCACGTACTTGAGGATCATCGAGATGCCGGAGCGCAGCTCGGAGTGGACCAGCGTGAAGCGGCTGGCCTCCTCCGCGAGCTGCGCCGCGTACGCCTCGCGCCCGACCTTGGTCGCGGTGAACGCGCCGCCGCCCGCCACCACGAACGAGCCCGACATCATCCGGTCGCCGGGCTTCTTCAGTACGGGGTCGGCCTCGCCGGTGAGGAGTGACTCGTCCACTTCGAGGCCGTCCGTCTCGACCACCTCGCCGTCGACGACGACCTTGTCGCCCGGCCCGAGCTCCACCAGGTCGCCGAGGACGATCTCGGAGGTGGAGATCTCGGCGGCGCGTCCGTCGCGCCGGACCGTGGGCTTGGCCTCGCCGATGACCGCGAGCCCGTCCAGGGTCTTCTTGGCGCGCATCTCCTGGATGATGCCGATGCCGGTGTTGGCGATGATCACGAACCCGAAGAGGCTGTCCTGGAGCGGCGCCACGAAGAGCATGATCACCCAGAGCACGCCGATGATCGCGTTGAACCGGGTGAAGACGTTGGCGCGGACGATCTCGGCGGTGGAGCGGCTGCTGCGGACGGGTACGTCGTTGACCTCGCCCCGGGCGACGCGTTCGGCCACTTCGGCGGTGCTCAGCCCGGTGGCCCGGCCGGCTGCCGGGGACGGCGGCTGCACGGGATGGACGGGGTCGAGTTCCGCCCCGGCGTCGATATTGGCGCGCTGCGTCATGTTTTCGACGGTACGGCGGTAATACCCGCTTCACCTGCCGGGAACGTCGAACATCAGACCCAGGGAGGAGACGAATGGTCCTGCGGCGGTATGCCGGGGCCCCTACCTGGCCAGGGTCCTACTGACTTTCGGCCCTTGCGGCCAGCTCGGCCGCGTGCCGCTTCAGTGCCGCGTCCCGGCCCCGTACGTACCAAATGCCGATGAGACCGAGACCGCCGCCGGCCAGACACGTCCACAGCCACCACAGATGGCCGTGGTCGTCGAACCAGCCGTAGAACGGGAGCTGGACGAGGAAGAGGACGAACCAGAGGATCGTGCCGCCGGTGATGGTGGCGACGACGGGCCCTTCCAAGGGCTCGGGTGCCTCGTGTTGTGGTGTCCACTTCGCCATGCGATCAGTGTAGGGGGACGGGTTTTCGGCGGTCCCCGGCCGTCGTCCGCCCAGACGCCGCATGCGTCTACGCGCGGAGATAGCGATCTTCGCCTTATGTATTCATACTGAAACGGCTTACGGCTGACTCGTTTTGTTCGTTGAAACGTCCAAAGAAGTTCGGGTTAAGGCCGGATTCCCGCTTTTCTTTCCCTGCCCGCGCCGTCTCACGACTGAGGTTCCGCATGTCCCCCTCGGCCACCGCCAAGGTCGACTCCCCGCCGCCGGCCCCGCTGCCGCCGGTCAACGGCTTCGACCGCTTCTTCAAGATCACCGAGCGGGGTTCCACCGTCTCCCGGGAGATCCGCGGCGGCTTCGCCACCTTCTTCGCGATGGCCTACATCATCGTGCTGAACCCGATCATCCTGGGCAGCGCGAAGGACATGTACGGGCACCAGCTGAACGGGGGTCAGCTGGTCACCGCGACCGTCCTCACGGCGGCGTTCACCACGCTCCTGATGGGCGTCATCGGCAATGTGCCGATCGCGCTGGCGGCCGGGCTCGGTGTGAACACCGTGGTCGCGCTCCAGCTGGCGCCCCGGATGAGCTGGCCGGACGCGATGGGCATGGTCGTGCTCGCGGGCTTCGTGGTGATGCTCCTGGTCGCCACCGGGCTGCGCGAGCGCGTGATGAACGCGGTGCCGCTCGGCCTGCGCAAGGGCATCGCGATCGGCATCGGCCTGTTCATCATGCTGATCGGCCTGGTCGACTCGGGCTTCGTCTCCCGTATCCCGGACGCCGCCCACACCACGGTCCCGCTCCAGCTCGGCGGCAACGGTCATCTGCTCGGCTGGCCGGTCCTGGTCTTCATCCTCGGCGTCCTGCTCACGCTCGCGCTGCTCGTCCGCAAGATCCCCGGCGCGATCCTGATCTCCATCGTCGCGATGACGGGCCTGGCGATGATCATCAACGCGGTCGCCACCGTGCCGTCCTGGGGTCTGACCACCCCGAAGTGGCCCGGCAACCCGGTCGCCAACCCCGACTTCGGGCTCATCGGCAAGATCAGCCTGTTCGGCGGCTTCGACAAGGTCGGCGTGCTGACCGGCACGCTCTTCGTCTTCACGGTCCTGCTCTCGACGTTCTTCGACGCGATGGGCACGATCATGGGCATCAGCGACGAGGCCGAGCTGACCGACGCCGAGGGCAACATGCCCGGCATCAACCGCGTCCTGTTCGTCGACGGCATCGCGGTCGCCGCGGGCGGCTTCTCGTCCTCCTCCGCCACCACCTGCTTCGTGGAGTCCACGGCGGGCGTGGGCGAGGGGGCCCGTACCGGCTTCGCGAACGTCGTCACCGGCGGGCTCTTCACGGTCGCGCTGTTCCTCACGCCGATCGCCACGATGGTCCCGTCCCAGGCGGCCACACCCGCGCTGCTCGCGGTGGGCTTCCTGATCCTGTCCGGCTCGATCCGGCAGATCGACTGGGACGACTGGACGATCGCGATCCCGGCGTTCGTGACGATGGTGATGATGCCGTTCACGTACTCCATCACCAACGGCATCGGGATGGGCTTCCTCACCTTCACGATCCTGCGCGTGGTGGCGGGCCGGTTCCGCGAGGTGCCGGTGGCGATGTACGCGGTGTCGGCGGTGTTCGCCTTCTACTACATGATGCCGGCGCTCGGGCTTACGTAGCTCGGTCTTACGCAGTGGCCGCTGCCGTACCCCCTAGGGGCGCGGGGCTGTGACATTTGCGGCTCCGCCGCGTGGGCGCGACAAGCCCCCACCGGCCCGCAGCCAAACGACAACGCGCCCCCGCACCCAGCTACGCGGCGCCATACAGCTTCTCCGTCTCGACGGTCGCGGCCTGAAGCCGTACGTCGAAGTCGTCCCGAATGAGCGTCCGGACCACATAGTCCTGGACGCTCATTCCGCATCTGGCGGCATGCTGCCGGAGCCGTTCGAGCAGCTCACCGTCTATCCGCAGGCTGAGCACGCTGGTCCCCATGGGACGAGGGTCGCCGTAGGCACGGCCCCCGCGCGTCACTTTCCGGATGTGTCTCACTCGTATGGGTGATGCGAGTGGTATTTAGCCAGAGTAATGAGTTAGTCTAATGAACATGTCTGACCTGTCCCACGGCAGTGACGCCGACGTCGCCGCCGTGAACTCCCTGCGCTCCGCCGTCATGCGGCTGAGCCGACGCCTGAAGCACCAGCGCGTCGACGAGTCGCTGAGCCCCACCGAGATGTCGGTGCTCGGCACCCTTGCCCGCTGCGGTTCGGCCACCCCCGGTGAGCTGGCCCGCAAGGAGCACGTCCAGCCGCCGTCGATGACCCGCATCGTGGCGCTGCTGGAGGCGAAGGGCCTGGTCAGGCTGGAGCCGCACCCCGACGACCGCCGCCAGAAGGTGGTCAGCCAGACCGAAGAGGCCGAGGCGATGCTCGAAGAGAGCCGCCGCAAGCGCAACGCCTGGCTGACGACCCTCGCGGAGGGCCTGGACGAGGACGAGTGGGCGAAGCTGCGCGCCGCCGCACCCGTACTGGAGAAGCTCGCACACCTGTGAACTGACTGCGCACGCTAGGAGGCGAACCCCTTTGAGTTCGGGATCCGGAGCAGACTCCGCCCCCGCACCGATACCCACCCACGACACGGCTGCCGCCGGCAGCAGACGAGGGACGTTCTCCTCCCTCGCGATCCGCAACTACCGGCTGTTCTTCTCCGGTGCCATCGTCTCCAACATCGGTACGTGGATGGCGCGGATCACCCAGGACTGGCTGGTCCTCCAGATCACCGGCTCCTCGGTGGCGGTGGGCATCACCACCGCCATGCAGTTCCTGCCGATGCTGCTCTTCGGGCTGTACGGCGGAGTCATAGCGGACCGCTTCGCCAAGCGGACCATCCTCTTCGTGACCCAGAGCGCGATGGGCCTCGGCGGCCTGTTCCTGGCGGCCATGACGCTGTCGGGCCACGTCCAGGTCTGGCACGTCTATCTGACGGCGTTCTTCACCGGCCTGGTGACGGTCGTCGACAACCCGACCCGCCAGTCCTTCGTCTCCGAGATGGTCGGCCCCGACCAGGTCCGCAACGCGGTCAGCCTGAACTCGGCGAACTTCCAGTCGGCCCGTCTGGTGGGCCCGGCGGTGGCGGGTGCGGTGATGGCGGCGGTCGGCCCCGGCTGGGCGTTCCTCGCCAACGGCCTCTCGTTCCTGGCCCCACTGACGGGCCTGGCCCTGATGCGTACGGCGGACCTGCGCCCCACGAAGCTGGCGCGGCGCGGCAAGGGCCAGCTGAGGGAGGGCCTGGACTACGTGTCCAAGCGCCCCGAACTGATCTGGCCGATAGTCCTGGTCGGCTTCATCGGCACCTTCGGCTTCAACTTCCCGATCTGGCTGAGCGCGTTCGCCCGCGACGAGTTCCACGGCGGATCCGGGATGTACGGCCTGTTCAACAGCCTGATGGCCATCGGCTCCCTGATGGGCGCGCTGCTCGCGGCCCGCCGGGGTACGACGCGGCTGCGGCTCCTCGCGGGGGCGGCGGGCGCGTTCGCGGTCCTGGAGATGGCGGGAGCCTTGGCACCGTCGATGACGCTGTTCGTGATGCTCCTGATCCCCATCGGCATCCTCGGCCTGACGGTGAACGTCACGGCCAACGCGTCCGTCCAGATGGCCACCGACCCGGAGATGCGCGGCCGGGTGATGAGCCTGTTCATGATGGTCTTCACCGGAGGCACGCCGCTGGGCGGCCCGCTCTTCGGCTGGCTGACGGACGCGTACGGCGTACGCATCAGCCTCGCGCTCGGCGGTCTGATCTGCGCGGTCGCGGCGGCGGGGGTCGGCCTGATGCTGGCGCGCGCGGCGAACCTGCGGCTGAAGGTGGACCTTCGGCGGGGGCGGCGGCATGTGGAGTTCGTCCCTCGGGAGAGGCTGGCCACGGCGGCGTAAGGGACGCGGGGAGTGTGGGGCCGGGGCGAGACTGGTCCCATGAGACTCTTCGTAGCCGTACTGCCGCCCCGGCCACAGCTGGCCGAACTGGGCCGGGCCGTCGACGAGTTGCACGGCCTGCCCGGCGCGCACGGATTGCGCTGGGCGGGCCGCGACGGCTGGCACCTCACGCTCGCCTTCCTCGGGAACGTGGACGAGGCGGTGCTGCCGGACCTGCACGCCCGCCTGTCCCGGGCGGCCCACCGCACGCCCCCGTTCGAGGTACGCCTGCACGGGGGCGGGCGCTTCGGGGACAAGGTGCTCTGGGCCGGGGTCGCGGGCGAGCTCGACGCTCTGCGGCTGCTGGCGGAACGCGCCGACGCGGCCGCGCGCCGGGCGGGCATCGCGATGGAGGAGCACCGCCGCTACACCCCGCACCTCACCCTCGCCCGCAGCCGCGGCGGCGCGGACCTGCGCCCGTACGCGTCGGTGCTGTCCTCCTTCGAGGGCACGGCGTGGCAGGCGTCCGAGCTGGCACTGGTCCGCAGCAACCTCCCGACGGAGGGGGTGGCGGGGGCGCAGCCCCGGTACGAGGCGGTGGGGAGGTGGCCGCTGGGGCCGGGCGCGTGACGGGGTCCGCGCGGGTGTTCGTTACGCTCATGAGCGTGAACCCGAAGACCAGGAACCGGATCATGGCCGGTGTGCTCGTGCTGATGTTCGTCGTAGTGGCGGTGGCGGCGGCACGCGGCTAGTCAGTTTCCCCCCACCCCGCCCGTTCCCTTAACCCTCCGGGGGTGGGTGGGGGTTGAGGTGCGTTTCCCGGGGGCTCCGCCCCGGACCCCGTCGCGGGGCCTGCGGCCCCTGCACCCCACTTCGGGGCTCCGCCCCGGACCCCGGTCTTCGGCTGCGGGCTGTCGTGGGCTGGTCGCGCAGTTCCCCGCGCCCCTGAGGAGGGCCCGAAGGGCCCATCAAGGGGCGCGGGACTGTGACATTTGCGGCTCCGCCGCGTGGGCGCGAGCAACCCAGCACGATCCGCAGAAAAACGGGGCCGCGGGCGGAGCCCCGAAGCGGTACAGGGGCACGACCTCCGCCGGGGGTTCCGGGGGCGGAGCCCCCGAGGGGGTGCAGGGGCGCAGCCCCGCCTGGCCCGAGAAACCGCCCTTACCCACCCCCACCCCCGGAGGGTTTAGGGAAGGGGCGGGGTGGGGCCCACCACTGGGCTACCAGGCGAACGCCTCCGGGGACGGGCCCGGGCCCGGGAAGATCTCGTCCAGGCCCGTCAGGACCTCCTCGCTCAGCTCCAGCTCCACCGCCCGCAGTGCCGACGCCAGCTGCTCGGCCGTGCGCGGGCCGACGATCGGGCCCGTCACGCCCGGACGGGTCAGGAGCCACGCCAGGCCGACCTCCCCCGGCTCAAGCCCGTGCTTGGCCAGCAGGTCCTCGTACGCCTGGATCTGACCCCGTACCGCCGGATCCGTCAGCGAGTCCGCCGCGCGGCCGCTCGTGGACCGGGCGCCGCCGCCCTCGCGCTCCTTGCGCAGGGCGCCGCCGAGGAGCCCGCCGTTGAGCGGGGACCACGGGATGATCCCGACGCCGTATTCCTGCGCCGCCGGAATGACCTCCATCTCGGCGCGCCGCTCGGCGAGGTTGTACAGGCACTGCTCGCTCACGAGCCCCAACCGCCCGGTCCGCGCGGCCACTTCATTGCCCTGCGCAATCTTGTACCCGGGGAAGTTCGACGTGCCCACATACAGCACTTTCCCCTCCCGTACGAGTACGTCCATCGCCTGCCAGATCTCCTCGAAGGGGGTCTGACGGTCGACGTGGTGGAACTGGTAGATGTCGATCCGGTCCGTGCCCAGCCGCTTCAGGCTGGCCTCGACCGAGCGGCGGATGTTGACCGCCGACAGCTTGTCGTGGTTCGGCCAGGCGGGGGCGCCGTCCGCGGCCATGTTCGCGTACGCCTTCGTGGCCAGGACCGTCTTGTCGCGGCGCCCGCCGCCCTGGGCGAACCAGCTGCCGATGATCTCCTCGGTGCGGCCCTTCTCGTTGCCCCACCCGTAGACATTGGCGGTGTCGAAGAAGTTGATGCCCGCGTCCTGCGCGGCGTCCATGATGGTGTGGCTGGCGGCCTCGTCGGTCTGCGGGCCGAAGTTCATCGTCCCGAGGACGAGTCGGCTGACCTTGAGTCCCGTGCGTCCGAGCTGCGTGTACTTCATGAGGTCCTAGCGAACGCCTTGAAGTGCGCTCCAAGCAAGCACCGCCCCGCGTTCACCACGCCCTACCAGGCGAACGCCTCCGGCGACGGGCCCGGCCCCGGGAAGATCTCGTCCAGCCCCGCCAGCACCTCCTCGCTCAGCTCCAGCTCGACCGCCCGCAGCGCGGATGCCAGCTGCTCGGCGGTACGGGGACCGACGATCGGGCCCGTGACCCCCGGCCGCGTGAGCAGCCACGCCAGCCCCACTTCCCCCGGCTCAAGGTCGTGCTTGGCGAGCAGGTCCTCGTACGCCTGCACCCGCGCCCGTACGACCGGATCGCCGAGCCCGGCGGCGGCCCGCCCCGACTTGATACGCGCCCCGTCCCCCGCCCGCTCCTTGCGCAGCGCACCCCCGAGCAGCCCCTGGTGCAGCGGGGACCACGGGATGATCCCGACGCCGTACTCCTGCGCCGCCGGAATCACGTCCATCTCGGCGCGCCGCTCGGCGAGGTTGTAGAGGCACTGCTCGCTGACCAGCCCCAACCGCCCGGTCCGCGCGGCGACTTCGTTGCCCTGCGCGATCTTGTACCCGGGGAAGTTGGACGTGCCGACGTACAGGACCTTCCCTTCCCGTACGAGTACGTCCATGGCCTGCCAGATCTCCTCGAAGGGGGTCTGACGGTCGACGTGGTGGAACTGGTAGATGTCGATGTAGTCGGTCCCCAGGCGCTTCAGGCTGGCCTCGACCGAGCGGCGGATGTTGACCGCCGACAGCCTGTCGTGGTTCGGCCAGGCCGGAACGTTCCAGGGCGTGCCGTCCTGGACCATGTTCCCGTACCCCTTGGTCGCCAGAACGGTCCTGTCCCGCCGCCCGCCCCCGCGCGCGAACCACGACCCGACGATCTCCTCGGTGAACCCCTTGCGTTCGGCCACGCCGTAGATGTTCGCGGTGTCGAAGAAGTTGATGCCCGCGTCCTGCGCGGTGTCCATCAGCCGGTGGCTCTCGGCCTCGTCGACGAGCCCGCCGAAATTCATCGTGCCGAGGACGAGTCGGCTGACCTTGAGTCCGGTGCGTCCGAGCTGTGTGTACTCCATGGGACACCAGCGAACGCCTTGAAGCGCGCTCAAAGCAAGGGAGTTGGGGCGGGTGAGTGCTCAGTCCCTGGGGAAGTCGTCGGTGGTGAGGGTGAGGTCCACGGCCGTCTCCTTCAGGTTGACCTCGGCCCCGAAAACGATCGTGAGATCGCAGATGTAGTCGCCTTCCTTGGGCTGGGTGTAGACGTGGCAACGGCCGACGTACGGATCGACGACGAGGTAGACGGGCACGCCGGAGGTGGCGTAGGCGGTCTTCTTCGGGCCGTAGTCGTTGGCGGCGGTGTCTTTGGAGATGACTTCGGCGACGAACTCGACGTCTTCGTGGAGCCAGTGACCTCTAGCGTTTTGCTGTGCGCCGTCACGGAGTTTGGCCACGTCCGGACACAGTCCGTTGAGGCGCCCGGGAAAGTCGATGCGTTCGTCCGAGGCCACGGCTACGTCCATGCCAAATCGGTCTTCCAGCGCCCGGACGATCCTGCGAATGATCTGCCAATGCACGTGTCGTTGCGGCGACATATGGATGGCCCCCTCGACGATTTCCACCCTGTAACCCTCGGGGACGGGCATCTTCGCGAGCCGCTCGAACAGATCGTCCAAAGTGCTCGTGTCGTCGCTGTCGGCCATCTCGATCCTGTCGGTCTCTGGGGGCCCCTCCCACGCCCTTAAGGCAGTGGGGGAGGTCATCGTGGCGCTCCTCCCCGGCTGTCGCTGCCCGGCAGCCAGCCACCCGGTACAACGATACGCACGGTGACGAGGACACGGGGTATCGAACTTGTGTTGCGTGAGCCCGGAACGCGATCAGGCTCCCCCGAACCAGCTCGACGCGGCCAAACGGAACGCGTCCGGGGGGCGACCCTGCGGTACCTACACGCTGTCGACCTTCGCCAACCGGCTGACCAAAGCCGGGGCGTAAGGGCCGCCCAGCCCCCACGCCTGATGCATCGCGTCCGCGAACGCCGCCGCGAGCTTGTGCTCGCCGGATGCCGCCGGGTGCGTACCGTCGTACGTGTCGTGGTGGATGTCGTACGACGGCGGGACCGAGGCGAGGAGCAGGGGCGAGGACGGCGAGTCCAGGTCGGCGACCGCCTTCGCGAGGAGTTCGTTGAAGCGGGCGACCTCGGCGGCGAAGGGGGCGTCCGTGTCGGCCCGTACGTTCGGTATGACCGGGAGCAGGACCATGCGTATCGATGGGTTTGCCGTCCGTGCCTGCGCCACGAAGCGGCGGACGTTCTCCGCCGTCTGCCCGCTGTCCGTGTAGAAGCCGAGGTCGATCAGGCCGAGCGACACCAGCAGGATGTCCACCCCCGCCGCCGCCTCGCCGATCAGCGGCGCCATGTGGAGCCAGCCCTCGCCCCACCCGGAGAGGTGGCGCCGGGCGTCGGCCGGGAAGGACGGGTCGCCGTACTCGTACGACACCGGCGCCCCGGCCGTCGTGTCGAACAGCTCGGTGCGCGGGCCGACGATCTCGTACGGGCCGTCGAAGGACGTGCTCAGGTGCTGCCACATCCGATAGCGCCAGGTGAAGTCGCCGGCGCGTCCGATGGTCATGGAGTCGCCGACGAACATGAAACGCATGGGGTCATGATGGCGGATCACTTGGAGGGCCTTCGAGGGGCTGCGACGTGACGATGGACACTTGGGGGCATGCGTTTCCCGATGTTCCCGATGTCCTCGCTCCTTCGGGCCTCCGTCGTCGCCGGGCTCCTCCTGTCGGCCGCCGGTGCGCCCGCCGCCGCCGACGACGACGGCGGGTTCACCATCAAGGACCCACGGATCAAGGAATCCAGCGGCCTCGCCGCCAGCCGCGCGCACCCGGGCATCTACTGGACGCACAACGACAGCGCCGACGGCCCGTACGTCTACGCCGTCGACTCCAGGACCGGCGAGACCGTGGCCACGATCACCATGACCGGCATCGGGCGGCCGCGCGACGCCGAGGCCATCTCGATCGGCACCGACGGGAACATCTACCTCGGGGACATCGGCGACAACCTGGGCGGCGCCTGGGACCACGTCTGGATCTACGAGTTCCCCGAGCCCGCCGTGCTCAAGGACGCCACCGTGCGGGCGACGCAGTACGTCGTGAAGTACGCCGACGGGCCGCGCGACGCCGAGTCGCTGATGGTCCACCCGAAGACCGGACGTATCTACATCGCCTCCAAGAAGGAGGGCGGCGGCGGGCTCTACGAAGGGCCCGCGCGGCTCTCCACCTCCGGCACGAACGTGTTCCGGCGCATAGACGAGGTGCCGTGGGTCACCGACGGCGCCTTCTCACCGGACGGGACGAAGCTCGCGCTGCGGGGGTACTACTGGGCCGCCGAGTACGACTGGACCAACGGCAAGCTCGGCGCCCGGCACGCCGTCGAGGCGCCGCTGATGCGGCAGGCGGAGTCCGTCACGTACACGCTCGACGGGAAGGCGCTGCTCTTCGGTTCGGAGGGGGAGTCGAGCCCGGTGGCACGGGTGCCGGTGGTGACCGGGGCGGGCGCCAACTCCCCGTCCGGGAAGGGGAGTTCGTCATCCGACGGCGGCGGATTCCGGAACGGCAACCTCGTGTACGGGGCGCTCGTCTTCGCGGGGGCCACGGCTCTGTGGCTGGGCGGCCGCAGGTTGCTGCGGCGGAAGTAGGGGGGCGGTTCGGTCCGCCCCCCCACTCGCCTCAGAGCTGGTCGATCACGTAATCGATGCAGGCCGTCAGCGCCTCGACGTCCGCCGGGTCGATCGCCGGGAACATCGCGATGCGCAGCTGGTTGCGGCCGAGCTTGCGGTACGGCTCGGTGTCGACGATGCCGTTGGCGCGCAGCACCTTGGCGACCGCGGCGGCGTCGATCTCGTCCGCGAAGTCGATCGTGCCGATGACCTGCGACCGCTTGGCCGGGTCCGTCACGAACGGGGTCGCGTGCTTGGACTCCTCGGCCCAGCCGTACAGGGCGCCCGACGACGCGGCGGTACGGCCGGTCGACCACTCCAGGCCGCCCTGGCCGTTGATCCACTTCAGCTGCTCGTTGAGCAGGAAGAGGGTGGAGAGGGCGGGGGTGTTGTACGTCTGGTTCTTCAGCGAGTTGTCGATCGCGGTCGGCAGGCTGAAGAACTCCGGGATGTGCCGGCCGGACGCGTGGATGCGCGCGGCGCGCTCAAGGGCTGCGGGCGAGAACACCGCGAGCCACAGGCCGCCGTCGGAGGCGAAGGACTTCTGCGGGGCGAAGTAGTAGACGTCGCTCTCGGTGATGTCGACCGGCAGGCCGCCCGCGCCCGAGGTCGCGTCGACCAGGACGAGCGCGCCCTCGTCGGCGCCCGCGACCCGCTTGATCGGGGCGGCGACACCGGTGGAGGTCTCGTTGTGGGTGAGGGCGTAGACGTCGACGCCCGCCTCGGCGGCCGGCTCCGGGTGCGTACCGGGCTCGGAGGCGATCACGGACGGCTCGGCGAGCCACGGCGCGAGCTTCGCGGCCTTGGCGAACTTGGACGAGAACTCGCCGAAGTTCAGGTGCTGCGACTTGTTCTCGATCAGGCCGTGGGTGGCCACGTCCCAGAAGGCGGTGGAGCCGCCGTTGCCCAGGATCACCTCGTAACCCTCGGGCAGGGAGAACAGGTCCCGTACGCCCTGGCGCACTTCGCCGACCAGGTTCTTGACCGGGGCCTGGCGGTGGGAGGTGCCGAGGAGCGAGGTACCGGTGGCGGCCAGGGCGTCCAGCGCCTCCGTCCGCACCTTGGAGGGGCCCGCGCCGAAACGGCCGTCGGCGGGCTTCATGTCAGCGGGAATCTGGATCTCAGCCACGAGCGCAGGGTATCGGCACGCGGGAGAGCGCGCGGCCCGGGTCCACCCCGCGAGACGCGCCGCGAGCCGTGGCCGCCGCGCGCCCGTCTGTGCCGGGTCCCGGCGGGCAGGCTGTTCCCCATGAAGATCCCCAGGGGCGATACGGAACGTACGGGCGATACGGAACGTACTGAGCGGGCGCTGCGCGAGGTCGTGCGCGGGGAGGTGGACTTCTCGGTGGGCGCGCGGGCGCTGGTGACCATGGACGCGTCGAACTACCGGCGGGTGCCGCTCGGGGTCGTGGCACCCCGGGACGCCGAGGACGTCGCGGCGGCGCTCGCGGTCTGCCGGGAGCACGGGGTGCCGGTGGTGCCGCGCGGGGGCGGGACCTCGATCGCGGGGCAGGCGACCGGGACAGGTGTGGTGCTCGACTTCACCCGGCACATGTGCGGCCTGGTGTCGGTGGACGCGGAGGCGCGTACGGCGGTGGTCCAGCCGGGGCTCGTCCTGGACGTGCTGCGGGACGCGGTCCGGCCGTACGGGCTGACCTTCGGGCCCGACCCCTCGACCCACAGCCGGTGCACGCTCGGCGGGATGATCGGCAACAACGCCTGCGGGTCGCACTCGGTGGCGTGGGGGACGACGGCCGACAACGTACGGGCGTTGAGCGTCGTCAGTGGTGGTGGCGAGCTGCTGTGGCTCGGGCAGGGCTGGACCGGCGCTCCTTCTGGTCTCCGGGACTTCGTCGGGCGCAACCTCGCCGCCCTGCGCACCGGCTTCCCGCCGGACCTGCCGCGCCGGATCTCCGGGTACGCCCTGGACGCGCTGCTGCCGGAGCACGGGACCGACCTGGCGCGCGCGTTCTGCGGCGCCGAGGGCACGCTCGGGGTGGTGACCGAGGCGACCGTACGACTGGTGCGGGCGCCGAGGGCGCGGGCGCTCGCCGTGCTCGGGTACGCGGACGAGAGCGCGGCGGCCGAAGCCGCGCCCGCACTGCTGCCGCACGGGCCGCTCACCGTCGAGGGCATGGCCGCCGACCTGGTGCGCGGCCACACCGGGCTGCCGCGCGGCGGGGCCTGGCTCTTCGTCGAGACGGGCGGCGACTCGACGGCCGAAGCGGCCGCGCGCGCACGGGAGTTGACGCGGGTCACCGACCCGCTGGACGCGGCCGTCGTCACGGATGCGGCCGGGCAGCGCGCCCTGTGGCGCATCCGCGAGGACGCGGCCGGGACGGCCACCCGGATGCCGGACGGCAGCGAGGCGTGGCCCGGCTGGGAGGACTGCGCCGTACCGCCCGCGCGGCTCGGCGCGTATCTGCGCGAGTTCCGGGCCCTGCTGCGCGAGCACGGCCTGCGTGGCACTCCGTACGGGCATTTCGGCGACGGCTGCGTCCATGTCCGCATCGACTTCGACCTGATGAGCAGGGTGGGCATCGCGCGGTTCCGACGCTTCTCGGTCGAGCTGGCCGAGCTCGTGGTCGCACACGGTGGTTCGCTGTCGGGCGAGCACGGCGACGGGCAGGCGCGGGCCGAGCTGCTTCCGGCGATGTACGGGGACGAACTGGTCAGCCTCTTCGGCGAGTTCAAGGACCTGTGGGACCCGGCGGGGGTGATGAACCCCGGCATCCTGGCCCGTCCGGCCCGGCTGGACGAGAACCTGCGGTTCGAGGTGCTTCCGAGGCGTCCGGTGGAGGTGGAGTTCGGCTACCGGGACGACGGGGGCGACTTCTCGGCGGCGGTACGGCGGTGTGTGGGGGTGGCCAAGTGCCGTACTACAGACGTCAGTTCAGGGGTGATGTGCCCGTCGTTCCGGGCGACCGGTGAGGAGGCGCACTCGACGCGGGGGCGGGCGCGGCTGCTGCACGAGATGCTGGCGGGCGAGATCGTCACGGACGGCTGGCGCTCGACGGAGGTACGGGACGCGCTCGATCTGTGTCTGTCCTGCAAGGGCTGCCGCAGCGACTGCCCGGTCGGGGTGGACATGGCGACGTACAAGGCGGAGTTCCTGCACCACCACTACCGGGGGCGCCTGCGGCCCGCGTCCCACTACGCGATGGGGTGGCTGCCGCGCTGGCTGCGGCTGGCGGGGCCGTGGGCGCGGGTGATCAATGCGCTGGGACGGGTGCGTCCGCTGGCGGCGTTCGTGAAACGACTGGCGGGGATCGCGCCGGAACGGGCGTTGCCGGTCCTGGCGAGGCGGACGTTGCGGAGGTGGCTGCGGGACCACGACGGCGGCCTCCCGGTCTCGGCGGTGCTCTGGCCGGACACCTTCACGGATCACCTCTCGCCGGAGGTCGGCCGGGCGGCGGTGCGGGTGCTGGAGGCGGCGGGGATCGGGGTGGCGGTGCCGCAGGGGCGGGTGTGCTGCGGCCTGACGTACGTATCGACGGGCCAGCTGACCCGCGCGCGAGCGGTCCTGCGTCGCACGCTCGACGCGATGGAGCCGTTGCTGGCGCGTGACCTGCCGGTCGTCGTCCTCGAACCGAGCTGCGCGGCGGCGCTGCGGACCGATCTGCCGGAGCTGCTGCCGGACGACCCGAGGGCGGCGCGGCTGGCGGCGTCGGTGCGTACGTTCGCGCAGGTCCTTGAGGAGCGCGCGTCGGACTGGGCGCCGCCGGTGGTCGGGCGTCCGGTCGTGGGGCAGACGCACTGCCATCAGCACGCGGTGCTCGGGGACGCCGCCGAGCGGAGGTTGCGCGAGCGGGCCGGGCTGACGGGGGAGCTGAGCGGCGGCTGCTGTGGACTCGCGGGGAACTTCGGCTTCGAGCGGGGCCACTGGGAGGTGTCGCTGGCCTGCGCGGAGGACGAGCTGTTGCCGTCGGTACGGGCGGCGGGGCCCGGCACGGAGCTCCTGGCGGACGGCTTCTCCTGCCGTACGCAGCTGGAGCAGCTGGCCGGGCAGCGGGCCCGGCATCTGGCGGAGGTGCTGGCGGAACACCTGGAGTAGGGACCAGGAGTATCGAGGGCCACTTACACGAGTGCTTACAGTGGAGGGGAACGCGTGATTCCGCTCCCACAGAGAAATGACTGTACGAGCGCGCGGCAATGGTGCAATATTTTATATACCCAGTCCACTGAAGTGAACTAACTCAGGAGTCCCACGGTGACCAGTCCGCGTGCCGCCGCAGAGCCGAACGCCACCACGGCGGCGACCGTCTCCACGCCGGAGGCGGCGGGCGGGCTCGGTGCCGCACGCGGACGCGGGGCGGCGTTCGCGCCGGTGGCGCTGGTGATCTCGGCGGGTGTATCGGTCCAGTTCGGCTCGGCGATCGCCGTGATGCTGATGCCGAGGGCGGGCGCGGCGGGCGTCGTCACCCTGCGCCTGGCGGCGGCCGCGCTGGTACTGCTGGTCATCTGTCGCCCGAAGGTACGCGGGTACTCGCGCGCGGACTGGGGCACGGTGGTCGCCTTCGGCGTCGCGATGGCCGGGATGAACGGCCTGTTCTACCAGGCGGTCGACCGCATCCCGCTCGGCACGGCGGTGACCCTGGAGGTACTGGGCCCGCTGGCGCTGTCGGTCCTGGCGTCGCGCCGCCTGGTGAACCTCGTCTGGGCGGGTCTGGCGCTCGCGGGTGTGGCGCTCCTGAGCGGGGGAGCGGGCTTCGGGTCGCTGGACATCGCCGGGGCGGCGTTCGCGCTGGGCGCGGGCGCGTGCTGGGCGGTGTACATCCTCTTCAGCGCCCGTACGGGCCGACGCTTCCCGCAGGCGGACGGCCTCGCCCTGGCGATGGCGGTCGCGGCGGTGTTGTCCCTGCCGCTGGGGGCGATGGAGTCGGGCGCGAAGCTGCTGGTTCCTTCGACGATCGGCCTGGGCGCGGCGGTGGCGATCCTGTCGTCGGTCCTCCCGTACACCCTGGAACTCCTCGCCCTGCGCCGCCTGCCCGCCCCCACCTTCGCGATCCTGATGAGCCTGGAACCGGCCATCGCGGCCACGGCGGGCTTCCTGGTCCTGCACCAGTCCCTCTCCGCCACGGACGCCCTGGCAATAGCCCTGGTCATCGGCGCGAGCATCGGGGCGGTGCGGTCGCAGGTGGCGCGGGGGCGGGGGGAGTAGCCCAGGGCGGGCCGACGTTCACGACGGTGACGCCGGGCCCGTCGAAGAGCTCGCGTGCGGCCGAGCGGGCCGCTCCCCGGAGTGCCGCCGCCAGCCGCTCGCTCAGCAGCTCCGCCTCGGACGGCAGCAGCATCATGTCGGCGTCGGCCACATGCCGCCCGTCCCGGGCGAGCCACATCGGGACCCGAACGTTCCCGTCCCCGTCCCGGTAGGCGGGCCGACTCGGTACGGGGTCGATGCGCCAGCCTCGCGGAGTGGGGGTGTTGTCGGGGTTCTGCTTTTTGGTGGGCATGGGGTGATGGTTCGCCCGGTCCATGGCGCAGGGCCACTGTCTTGCAGCACCTTGCACCGCGATCACCCGAGTGAGTTAATCGCCTCCGCGATGCGGGCGCGGGCGGCGGCGCCGTAGACGGCGATCTCCGACAGCTGGGCGAAAGCCTTGGCGTACACGGCGATCTCGCTCGGCGCGGACACGTTCACTGCGGCCGTCAGCAGTTCGACGCTCACCCGGTGGTCGTCGAAGACGTAGAACGCCTCCAGCGGCCAGACCCGGCGCGGTGCGGTGAACGGGATGATGCCGAGGCTGACGTTCGGCAGCGCCATGACGGCCAGCAGGTAGCCGAGTTGGCCGGCCATCGTGTCGGCGGTGCCGATGCGGTAGCGCAGGACCGTCTCCTCCAGGAGCAGCGCGAACCGGTGGTCACCTTCGTGGACGACGTGCGAGCGCTCGACCCGGGACGCCGCCGCCTCGGGTGAGTCGTCCGGGGTGTCCTGGAACGCGGCGATCGTCGAGAGCAGGGCGGAGGCGTACGCCTCGGTCTGGAGCATGCCGGGCACGACGTTCGAGCAGTACACGCGGAACAGGCGGGTGCGTTCGTAGAGCGGGACGACCTCCTCTTGCGCCCTGCGCATCCCATGCCGGTGGAGCTTCTTCCAGTGCACCCACATCTCGTCGGCCCGGCGGTTCGCCACCACGAGGTCCGCGGCCTGCTCGGAGGCTCCGCAGGCCGCGCACCAAGCACGGATATCGGCGTCGGACGGTGGCGTCCGAGCGTGCTCGATGCGCGACGACTTCGCGGGGCTCCAGCCGCAGCGAACGGCCAGTTCGTGCCCGGTCAGCTCCGCCTCGACGCGCAGGTCCCGCAGCCGCCCGGCGATCACTTCGCGGGCGGCTTGGGCTCCGGACGAGGGCGAGGCCGACACAGGGGCTCTTGGCGCGTGGTGGGATCAGACCGTGAACTTCTCGTGCGGGACCGCGCGTTCCCACACCGCTTCGAAGGCGGTGGAGACCAGCTGGACGACCTCCGGTTCGGTGCGGACCTCCCACTTCGGGTCGGCCCACTCCCCGTCGCCGGTGAAGTGGTTGAACAGGACCGTCTTCCGGTCGAAGAGCCAGAGGTCGTTCCCCGGCAGGGCCAGGTCGGAGGCCAGCCGCCGGGGCAGCCAGCGGACCTGCTCACCTGCAAGGACGTTGACCCGGGTGATGGCGTGCTCGTACTTGATGTAGTCCGTCACCGGCTCCGACACGATGCGCGCGCGGCGCATGGCGACGCCCCGGCCGACGGTCCTGCGCACCAGGTCGACCCAGGGCGTCCAGCGCTCCGACGCCGGGTCCGTGTCGCACACGCCCGTCTGCTTCCAGGTGTCGAAGTCCTCGGTCTCGTTGCCGACGCCGTACACGTCCCGCATTTCGAGGTGTACGGCCTGGAATTCGGCCGTCTCCACCAGGTCAAAGAAGCCCGGACCGCTCTGCGACATCACACGCCTCCCTCAGCATCGGCACCATACGGAACGGCATTCGTACCACCGATTCGTGCGGCGGAATCCCGGGCGCGTGACCGGGCGCCACGAACGCCGCGCACTCCGCTTCGAGTTCCGTGCCCGGTTTGAAACCCTGGAACACGAACTCCTGCTTGCTCTCGTCCACCCAGACGGTGGGGGAGCCCTCCTGTCCGGTCTCCGGATCGATCCCGATGAACTGCAGTGTCATGTCAGCCTCCCGAGCCGACGGAAGTTACACCGCCTTGCACGAACGACCATCCCGCTACCCCGTCGCCACGGTCAAGGGCGCATTCCGGCAAGGAACTTGACCCACCACACCACCCCGTACGCCCCTGGCAAAAAACAATGCAAGCACGCTTGCTTGTTTTGCGCGCCGCTGCCATGCTCCCGGACACGCACCGCCGTATCCCCGCCCGAAGGGAACCGCACCCGTGTCCGATCCGACCACCGTCGTGCTCGATGATCTGCGCGACGAAGGGGATGAACTCGACCGGCTGGTCGGCGAGTTGGACCCCGGCGAGTGGGGGCGGGGTACCGCCGCCGAAGGGTGGAGCGTCGCGCATCAGATCGCGCATCTGGCCTGGACCGACCGGGCCGCGTTGCTTGCCGTGACCGATGCCGAGGGCTTCGCCGTCGAGGTCGAGAAGGCGGCGAAAGCTCCCGACAGCTTTGTCGACGAGGGCGCTGAGGAGGGGGCCCGGCTGGCCCCCGCCGAACTCCTCGCCCGCTGGCGGGACGGGCGTGTCCAACTGCAGAACGCCCTCCGCACCGTACCCCCCGGCGCCCGTTTCCCCTGGTACGGGCCGCCCATGTCCACCGCCTCCATGGCCACCGGCCGCCTGATGGAGACCTGGGCCCACGGCCAGGACGTATGGGACGCCCTCGGCCGCACCCGCAAGCCCACCCCCCGCCTCCGGCACGTCGTGCGGATCGGGGTGCGGGCTCGGGACTTCGCCTTCGCCGTAAGGGGGTTGGCCGCGCCCACGGAGGAGTTCCGGGTCGAGCTCGCCGCCCCGGACGGCGAGGAGATCTGGACGTACGGGCCCGAGAACGCCGAGCAGCGCGTCACCGGCCCCGCCCTCGACTTCTGCCTCCTCGTCACGCAGCGCGTACACCGCACGGACACCGCCATCCAAGCCGTGGGCCCCGATGCCGACCGGTGGCTCGACATCGCCCAGGCCTTCGCGGGGCCGCCCGGGCCGGGACGCGCGCCCAAGGGGGCCCGATGAACCCGGAGCGCCGCCCCCTCCGTATCGGTAACTTCTCCGGCTTCTACGGCGACCGCTTCGACGCGATGCGCGAGATGCTGACCGGCGGGCCCCTCGACGTCCTCACCGGGGACTATCTCGCCGAGCTCACCCTCCTCATCCTCGGCCGCCACCGCCTCAAGGACGCCCGCCTCGGCTACGCCAAGACGTTCCTTCGGCAGTTGGAGGAGTGTCTCGCCCTAGCGCATGAGCGTGGTGTGCGGATCGTCGCCAATGCCGGGGGGCTCAATCCCGCCGGACTCGCCGACGCCATCCAGGAGTTGGCGGGCCGCGTCGGTGTGCCCGCGCGCGTCGCGTACGTCGAGGGTGACAGCCTGCCCCTTCCCCCCGGCGCCCTCACCGCCAACGCCTACCTCGGCGGTGCCGGCATCACCGCCTGCCTCGCCGCCGGGGCGGACGTCGTCGTCACCGGGCGCGTCACCGACGCGGCCCTGGTCACCGGGCCCGCCGTGTGGTGGCACGGGTGGGGGCCGGAGGAGTACGACCGGCTCGCGGGCGCGGTCGTCGCCGGGCACGTCCTGGAGTGCGGTACGCAGGCGACCGGCGGCAACTACTCCTTCTTCGGCGACCACGACATACGCCGCCCCGGCTTCCCCCTCGCCGAGATCCACGCCGACGGCAGCAGCGTCGTCACCAAACACCCCGGCACCGGCGGCGTCGTCGACATCGGCACCGTCACCGCGCAACTCCTGTACGAGACCGGCGCCGCCCGCTACGCCGGACCCGACGTCACCGCCCGGCTCGACACCGTACGGCTGGCAACGGACGGGACCGATCGGGTGCTCATCAGCGGCGTGCGCGGCGAAGCCCCGCCCCCCACCCTCAAGGTCGGCCGCACCCGCGTCGGCGGCTGGCGCAACGAGGTCGTCTTCGTCCTCACCGGGCTCGACATCGAGGCCAAGGCCGCACTCGTCCGGGAGCAGGTGGAGGATGCTTTCGGGCGCGCCAAGTCGCAGCCCAATCACGTCAGTTGGGAGCTGTCCCGGACCGATCGACAAGACGCCGACACCCAAGAGACCGCCAGCGCCCTCCTCCGGCTCGTCGTCCGCGACAGCGACCCCGACGCCGTCGGCCGTACGGTCACCGGCGCCGCCATCGAGCTCGCCCTCGGCAGCTACCCGGGCTTCCATGTGACGGCCCCGCCCGCCAAGGGCACCCCGTACGGGGTCTTCGAAGCGGCGAGCATCGACATCGGCGACGTCGCGCACACCGCCGTACTCCCGGACGGCACCCGGGAGGTGATACCCCCGGCCCCACACACCCGCCCACTCGCGCCCGTCCCCGAACCCCCGCTCCCCGCCCCACCACCCCCCGGGCCGACCCGCCGCGTACCCCTCGGTCTCCTCGCAGGCGCCCGCAGCGGCGACAAGGGCGGGGACGCGAACATCGGCGTCTGGGTGCGCACCGATGACGCCTGGGCCTGGCTCGCGCACACCCTGACCGTGGATCTGCTGAAACAACTGCTTCCCGAATGCGCCGAGTTGGATGTCGAGCGACACGTCCTCCCCCACCTCCGCGCCCTCAACTTCACCGTCCACGGCCTCCTCGGCGAAGGCGTCGCCTCGCAGGCCCGGTTCGACCCGCAGGCCAAGGCGCTCGGCGAATGGCTGCGCGCGCGGCATCTGGACATACCGGAGGCACTGCTGTGACCGTCCTGCCCACCGCACTCGACACCGCCGGGCCCGAGTACGCCGCCCACCGCGAGGCCATGCTCGGCAAGCTGGCCGAGCTCGACGCCGAGCACGCGAAGGCGCTCGCGGGCGGCGGCGCCAAGTACGTCGAACGCCATCACAAGCGGGGGAAGTTGCTCGCCCGGGAGCGTATCGAGCTGCTGCTCGACCCGGACACGCCCTTCCTGGAGTTGTCGCCGCTCGCCGCCTGGGGGAGCGAGTATCCGGTCGGCGGCTCGATGGTCACCGGGATCGGGGTCGTCGAGGGCGTCGAGTGTCTGATCACGGCCAACGACCCGACCGTACGCGGCGGCGCCTCCAACCCGTGGACGCTCAAGAAGGCGCTGCGCGCCAACGAGATCGCGTACGCCAACCGGCTCCCGTGCATCAGCCTCGTCGAGTCCGGCGGCGCCGATCTGCCGTCCCAGAAGGAGATCTTCATCCCGGGCGGCGCCCTGTTCCGCGACATCACCCGGCTCTCGGCCGCCGGGATCCCCACGATCGCCGTCGTGTTCGGGAACTCCACCGCCGGTGGCGCGTACGTGCCCGGGATGTCCGACCACACTGTAATGATCAAAGAGCGGTCGAAGGTGTTCCTCGGCGGGCCGCCGCTGGTGAAGATGGCCACCGGCGAGGAGAGCGACGACGAGTCGCTGGGCGGCGCCGAGATGCACGCCCGCACCTCCGGGCTCGCCGACCACTACGCCGTGGACGAGCACGACGCCCTGCGCCAGGCCCGCCGCATCGTCGCCCGCCTCAACCATCGCAAGGCGCACCCCGATCCGGACCCTTTTTACGAGCCGCCCAAGTACGACGAGGACGAGCTCCTCGGGATCGTGCCGGGGGATCTCAAGACCCCCTTCGACCCGCGCGAAGTCATCGCCCGGATCGTCGACGGGTCCGACTTCGACGAATTCAAGCCGCTGTACGGGACCAGCCTGGTCACCGGCTGGGCCACCCTGCACGGCTACCCCGTCGGCATCCTCGCCAACGCCCAGGGCGTGCTCTTCTCCGCCGAGTCGCAGAAGGCCGCCCAGTTCATCCAGCTCGCCAACCAGCGCGACATCCCGCTGCTCTTCCTGCACAACACCACCGGCTACATGGTCGGCAAGGAGTACGAGCAGGGCGGGATCATCAAGCACGGCGCCATGATGATCAACGCGGTCAGCAATTCGAAGGTGCCGCATCTGTCGGTGCTGATGGGTGCGTCGTACGGCGCCGGGCACTACGGCATGTGCGGGCGCGCGTACGACCCGCGGTTCCTCTTCGCCTGGCCCAGCGCCAAGTCCGCCGTCATGGGGCCGCAGCAGCTCGCGGGGGTGCTCTCGATCGTCGCCCGCGCCTCCGCACAGGCCAAGGGGCAGCCGTACGACGACGAGGCGGACGCCGGGCTGCGCGCGATGGTCGAGCAGCAGATCGAGGCCGAGTCCCTGCCGATGTTCCTCTCCGGGCGGCTCTACGACGACGGCGTCATCGACCCCCGCGACACCCGCACCGTCCTCGGCCTGTGCCTGTCCGCCGTCCACACCGCCCCCGTCGAAGGCGCCCGCGGCGGCTTCGGCATCTTCCGGATGTGAGCCCTCAGATGATCACTTCCCTCCTTTTGGCCAACCGGGGCGAGATAGCCTGCCGGGTCTTCCGCACCTGCCGTGACCTGGGCATCTCCACCGTCGCCGTGCACTCCGACGCCGACGCGCACAGCCCGCACGTACGGGAGGCGGACGCGGCCGTGCGGCTGCCGGGGGCCACGCCCGCCGAGACGTATCTGCGCGGCGACCTCATCGTGAAGGCGGCCCTCGCGGCGGGCGCGGACGCCGTGCACCCCGGGTACGGCTTCCTCTCCGAGAACGCCGACTTCGCTCGCGCGGTCGTCGCCGCCGGCCTCACCTGGGTCGGCCCGCCGCCCGCCGCGATCGAGGCGATGGCCTCCAAGACCCGCGCGAAGGAGCTGATGGCCGCCGCCGGGGTGCCGCTGCTCGCCCCCGTCGACCCGGCGAAGGCCACCGACGCCGATCTGCCGTTGCTGCTGAAAGCGGCGGCGGGTGGGGGTGGGCGCGGCATGCGTGTTGTACGTGAACTCGCCGAGCTAGCAGGGGAGTTGGAGGCCGCATCCGTCGAGGCGCGGTCCGCGTTCGGGGACGGTGAGGTGTTCGCCGAGCCGTACATCTCGCGGGGGCGGCACGTAGAAGTCCAGATCATGGCCGACGCGCACGGCACCGTCTGGGCGCTCGGCACCCGGGACTGCTCGCTCCAGCGCCGCCACCAGAAGGTCATCGAGGAGGCGCCCGCGCCCGGGTTGCCCGAGGCGCTGCGGACCCGGCTGCGCACCGCCGCCGTCGCGGCCGCCCGGGCCGTCTCGTACCGGGGAGCGGGCACGGTCGAGTTCCTGGTCGACGCGTCCGGGCGGGCGTACTTCCTGGAGATGAACACCCGCCTCCAGGTGGAACACCCCGTCACGGAGGCCGTGTTCAGGGTCGATCTGGTCGCGCTCCAGCTCCAGGTCGCCGAGGGCGCCGCCCTGTCCGCCGAGCCGCCGCAGGCATCCGGTCACGCCATCGAGGCCCGGCTCTACGCGGAGGACCCGGCCCACGGCTGGACCCCCCAGACCGGCGTCCTGCACCGCCTCGACATCCCGGGCGTACGTCTGGACCGGGGCTACGACGACGGCGACACCATCGGCGTCCACTACGACGCCATGCTCGCCAAGGCGATCGTGCACGCCCCGACCCGCGCGGCCGCCGTCCGCAAGCTCGCCCGCGCGCTCGAACTCGCCCGCGTCCACGGCCCCACGACCAACCGCGACCTGCTCGTACGCTCCCTGCGCCACCCGGACTTCACGGCCGCGCGCCTCGACACCGGGTTTTACGACCGCCACCTGGCCGCCCTGACCGCGCCGCGCGACGGCGAGGCGTACGCTGCCCTCGCCGCCGCCCTGGCCGACGCTTCCCGCAGGGCCTCCCGCTTCGGCGGCGGCTGGCGCAACCTCCCCTCCCAGCCGCAGACCAAGCGCTACGGCGACCACGAGATCCGCTACCGCCTCACCCGGGAAGGGCTCACCGCCGAGGGCTTCCCCGGCGTACGCCTGGAATCCGCCGAGCCCGGCCGCGTACGCCTCGAAGTCGACGGCGTGGCAAGGGATTTCGAGGTCGCGCACTACGGCGACCAGGTGTACGTCGACACCGCCTCCGGCGCGTACGCCCTCACCGCACACCCCCGCTTCACCGACCCCGCCGAACTCGTCACCCCCGGATCGCTGCTCGCGCCCATGCCGGGCGTCGTCGTCCGGGTCGCGGACGGGCTCGCCGAGGGGGACCGGGTGCGGGCGGGGCAGCCGCTGCTGTGGCTGGAGGCCATGAAGATGACCCACCCCGTCACCGCCCCCCACTCCGGCACGCTCACCGCGCTCCACGCCGCCCCCGGCCGCCAGGTCGAGGTCGGCGCCCTGCTCGCCGTCGTCCAGGACGCAACCGAAGCACAGGAGGACCAGCCGTCATGAGCTCAGCACGAAGCAGCGCCATCGAGAGCCAGGAACTCAAGGACCTGCGGGCCGCCGTGGCGGCCCTCGGGCAGCGCCACGGCCGGGGACACGACCGCGAGGCACTGTGGGCCGAGGCCGCCAAGCTCGGCTACCTCGGGGTGAACCTTCCCGAGGCGTACGGCGGCGGGGGCGGCGGTATGGCCGAACTCTCCATAGTCCTGGAGGAGTTGGGGGCTGCGGGCTGTCCGCTGCTGATGATGGTCGTCTCGCCCGCGATCTGCGGCACGGTCATCGCCCGCTTCGGCACCGAGGAGCAGAAGCGGGCCTGGTTGCCGGGGCTCGCGGACGGCTCGCTCACCATGGCCTTCGGCATCACCGAACCCGACGCCGGGTCCAACTCGCACCGCATCACCACCACCGCCCGCCGCGACGCGGAGACCGGCGGCTGGATCCTCACCGGCCGCAAGGTCTTCATCTCCGGCGTCGACATCGCCGACGCCACCCTGATCGTCGGCCGCACCGAGGACGCT
This sequence comes from Streptomyces sp. CBMA152, assembly GCF_014596475.1. Classification (GTDB taxonomy): domain Bacteria; phylum Actinomycetota; class Actinomycetes; order Streptomycetales; family Streptomycetaceae; genus Streptomyces. The sequence goes on from NZ_MECJ01000029.1 coordinate 592,328, forward strand.
CGCTCAGGCAGCCTCAAGCCCTGCCTGTTCATCGTCCCCCGCGACACCCCCGGCTTCGAGCGCTCGCAGATCGACATGGAACTCCAGGCCCAGGAGAAGCAGTTCGAGCTCGTCCTCGACGAGGTGCGCCTGCCCGCCGAGGCGCTGGTCGGCGACGAGGACGCGGGGCTGCTCCAGCTCTTCGCCGGGCTCAACCCCGAGCGGATCATGACGGCCGCGTTCGCGATCGGCATGGGCCGTTACGCGCTCGGCAAGGCCATCGCGTACGCGCGTGAGCGGCAGGTGTGGAAGGCACCCATCGGCGCCCACCAGGCCATCGCGCACCCGCTCGCCCAGGCCCACATCGAGCTCGAACTCGCCCGGCTGATGATGCAGAAGGCCGCCGCGCTGTACGACGCGGGCGACGACATGGGCGCGGGCGAGGCCGCCAACATGGCCAAGTACGCGGCCGGCGAAGCCTGCGTCAAGGCCGTCGACCAGGCCGTCCACACTCTCGGCGGCAACGGCCTCACCCGCGAGTACGGGCTCGCGTCGCTCATCACGGCGGCGCGCGTGGCCAGGATCGCGCCGGTCAGCCGCGAGATGATCCTCAACTATGTCTCGCATCAGACGCTGGGGCTTCCCAAGTCGTACTAGCCGTACTAGGACGTGCCCCCATGGTCTTCCACAGCGAGTACCCCGCCGTCCCGGCCGTCGACGAACCCATCCACCAGGCGGTCCTCGGGCACGCCGTGCCCCGGCACGGCGACGTCACCGCCCTGATCGACGGCACCGACCCGACGGGCGCCACCTCGGTCTCGTACGCCCTGCTGGACGTCCAGCACCGCCGGGTGGCCGCCGCCCTCGCCGAGGCCGGGCTCGCCAAGGGTGACGTCCTCGCCCTGCACAGCCCCAACTCGGTGCTGTTCCCCGCCGTGTTCTACGGCGCCACCAGGGCCGGGGCGTCGGTGACCACCGTCCATCCGCTGGCCACGGCCGAGGAGTTCGCCAAACAGATCGCCGACTCCTCGGCCCGCTTCATCGTCACGATCGCGCCACTTCTGGAGACGGCCCGCCGGGCGGCCGAACTCAGCGGCTCCATAGCCGAGATCTTCGTTTGCGACCGGGCGGACGGCCATCGCTCGGTCCTCGACATGTTCGCCTCCAAGGCGCCGGAACCCGAGGTGTCGATCGACCCCGGCGAGGACATCGCCGTACTGCCGTATTCCTCGGGCACCACCGGCGTCCCCAAGGGCGTCATGCTCACCCACCGCTCGATCGCCACCAACCTGGCGCAGCTCGCCCCGGTGTTCCCGATGAAGCCCGGCGACCGCATCCTCGCGGTCCTCCCCTTCTTTCACATCTACGGCCTCACCGCGCTGCTCAACGCCCCACTGCGGTACGGCGCCACGGTCGTGGTGCTGCCGCGCTTCGACCTCGACCAGTTCCTGGCGGCGATCGAACGCCACCGGATCACGGGGTTGTACGTTGCCCCGCCGATAGTGCTGGCGCTGGCCAAGCACCCGTCGGTGGCGCAGTACGACCTGTCCTCGCTGGAGTACGTGGTGAGCGCGGCGGCCCCACTCGACGCCCAGCTCGCGGCTGCCTGCTCGGCCCGCCTGAAACTCCCGCCGATACGCCAGGCGTACGGCATGACCGAACTCTCGCCCGGCACCCACGTCGTCCCCCTCGCGGCCACGAACCCGCCGCCGGGCTCGGTCGGCAAACTCCTGCCCGGCACCGAGATGCGCATTCTGTCGCTGGACGACCCGGAGAAGGACCTGGGCACCGACGAACCCGGCGAGATCGCCATTCGAGGCCCGCAGGTCATGAAGGGCTACCTAGGCCGCCCCGACGCCACCGCCGCGATGATCGACGCGGAGGGGTGGGTGCACACGGGCGACATCGGCCAAGTGGACGCCGACGGATGGCTGTTCGTGGTGGACCGCGTGAAGGAGTTGATCAAATACAAGGGCTTCCAGGTCGCCCCGGCGGAGCTGGAGGCCCTGCTCCTGGCCCATCCGTCCATCGCGGACGCGGCGGTGATCGGCGTGTACGACGAGGACGGCGCGGAGGTGCCGTGTGCGTACGTGGTCCGGGCGGCGAGTGCGCCGGATCTGACGGCGGACGAGGTGATGACGTATGTGGCCGAGCGGGTGGCGCCGTACAAGAAGGTGCGCAGGGTGGAGTTCATCGAGGAGGTGCCGCGGGCGCAGTCGGGAAAGATCCTGCGGCGCGAACTGAGGGATCGTCAGAAGGGCGAGGCGTGACGTATATAGGCAGTTCGCAGGACCGGGGCATCCGCACCCTGACACTCGACTCACCGGCCAACCGGAACGCGCTGTCGGCGGGTCTGGTCCGGGAGTTGGGCGAGGCGCTGGCGGGGTGTGCGGTGGAGCCGGACGTACGGGCGGTGGTGCTGACCCACACCGGCTCCACGTTCTGCGCGGGCGCCGACCTCAAGGCGCCGCCGGACCCGGCCGCGTTCGTGGCACTGATGCGGTCGGTGGTGGAGCTGCCGAAGCCGGTGGTGGCGAGGGTGAAGGGCCACGTACGGGCAGGCGGGCTCGGCCTGCTCGGCTCCTGCGACATCGCGGTGGCGGGCCCGGAGTCGACGTACGCCTTCACGGAGTCCCGCCTCGGCCTCGCTCCTGCCGTGATCTCCATGCCGCTGCTGCCGCGCATGGACCCTCGTGCGGCGGCGCGGTACTACCTCACGGGTGAGCGCTTCGGCCCGGAGGAGGCGGTGAGGGCGGGCCTGCTGACGTCGTGGGCGCAGGATGTGGACTCGTGTCTTGAGCCGATCCTGGAGGGGCTTCGCAAGGCATCCCCCGGGGGCCTGGCGGCATCGAAGGCGCTGGTCACGGCTACGGTGGTGGAGATGTTCGACCGCTGCACGGAAGACCTGAGCGCGCGTTCGGCGGCCCTGTTCGCCTCGGCCGAGGCGAAGGAGGGCGTGACGGCGTTCCTGGAACGACGGGATCCGGAATGGGTGCGATGACGTCTGCGACCGCTTCCGCCAAGGAGCCGAAGCAGGACCGCAGCCGGGCGACGCGGCAGCGCCTGCTTGAGGCGGCGGTGGCGTGCCTGGCGGAACGGGGCTGGTCGGGCTCGACGGTCTCCGTGGTGGCGGAACGAGCCGGAGTCTCGCGCGGCGCGGCGCAACACCACTTCCCGACGCGGGAGGACCTGTTCACGGCGGCGGTGGAGTACGTGGCGGAAGAGCGTTCCACGGCGCTGCGTGCCCTGGGCCCCACGGACCGCCCCACGGTGGTGGCCCGCCTGGTCGACCTCTACACGGGCCCACTGTTCCGCGCGGCCCTGCACCTGTGGGTAGCGGCGTCAAACGAGCCCCAACTGCACGCGAGGGTACGGGAGTTGGAAGCAAGGGTGGGAAGGGAATCCCACCGCATCGCGATAGCCCTGCTGGGCGCGGACGAATCGGTCCCCGGCGTACGCGAAACGGTCCAGGGCCTCCTCGACATGGCGCGGGGCCTGGGCCTGGCGAACCTGCTGACGGACGACAAGGCGCGCCGGGAACGGGTGGTGGCGCAGTGGTCTCGGCTGGTGGAGTCGGCGCTGGCGTGAGCGGGTGGGGGTTGAGGGCGCCGGCGCGCCCTCAACCGCTCACTACTTACGAGTTGTTCTCGGCATCCTCACAAGCCTTGGCATGCCGGCGAAGGTCCTCGGCGTCCCGGTGCGCCTTGGCAGCAGCATCACGCTCGCCCAGCGCGTTGAGTTCATCGGCCTTCCGGTCGAGCTGAGCGGCATCCTGCCGCAGCTTCGCCGGCTCACAGGTGATCACCCCACTGGCAGCGGAAGCCTTGGCGGGGGCGGCCTGCGCGGGCGCGGCGGTAACGGCTATACCACCGGCAAGCAGAGCGGCGGCGAGAACGGTGGTCACGGTGCGACGCATCGTCGTACTCCAAATCCCGGGCCGTGGGGGCCCGTTGTGGGGGGACTGGTCCTTGATCGACTTTACCTGGGCTTGGGGTGAAACGATCAAGAGGGCCGAACCGTCGATTTAATTCGGTTGTAGGCGTCCGCAGGGCTTCCTAATGTGTGGGACACACGAGAGAGGAGGTGGTTCGGCAGATGTATGAGTACCGGACGCGTGAGGTGACTGCGGGCTAGCGCCTGTCAGTCGCACTCTTTGAGTGGGGTCGGCTCGCGCCGGCCTGAATCCCAGCAGTCACCGACCCGCGGGCTCGCCGGTACGTCCGGCCGGCTTCTCTTCGGAGGAACCCGAGCCCGCGGGTTTCTGCATGCGCAGGATCACGGGCTCAGGCGTTCCACTTGCCACGCCCCCGCGCCATCCGTCACGTATCGCAGTCTGTCGTGCAGGCGGTTCTCGTGGCCCTGCCAGAGTTCGACCGTCTCGGGTACCACCCGGTAGCCGCCCCAGTTCGGGGGGACCGGGATCTCCGGGCCGCCCTCGGGGTATTGGGTCGCCAACTCCTCGTACTGGCGCGTCAGTTCGTCTCGTGACGCGATCACCGTCGACTGCGCGCTCGCCCAGGCGCCCAGCTGGGAACCGTGGGGGCGGGTGCGGAAGTACGCCTCGGTCTCCTCTCGGGGGACCTGGGTCGCCGTGCCCGTGACGATGATCTGGCGGGCGATCTGATGCCAGGGGAAGAGCAGCGAGATGTGTGGGTTCGCCGTCAGTTCCCGGGCCTTGCGGGAGGTGTAGTTCGTGTAGAAGACGAAGCCTCGGTCGTCGTACGCCTTCAGCAGGACCGTGCGGGTCGAGGGGTGGCCGTCGGGGGTCGCCGTGGCGACGACCATGGCGTTCGGCTCGTGCAGTCCGGCGGTGACGGCCTCTTTGAACCAGCGCGCGAACTGGGCCATGGGGGTGGCGGCGAGGTCCGCCTCGTCGAGGAGTGTCGTGCGGTACTGGCGGCGCATGGCGGCGGGGTCGTGGTCGGTCACGGCGTCATCCTGCCGCACCCCGTCGAGGGCGGGGCGGCGTCATCCGGCCGTACTCCGTCGAGAGTGCGACGGTGTCCCGGCCGCACTCCGTCATGGGCGCGGCCGCGTCTTCCCGTCGGACACGCGAATGGCACGGCGTGTCAGTTTTCCCGGCACGGAGGGTCGCCAACCCTTCTCGCGCCAAATGGCGCAGTGTGCCGGATGTCACGCTTCCCCGCACCCGTTGAACCCGCCAAACTCTGCGCTGGGCCACTGTGGCCCCCCTACGACCCGGTGGGTGATTTCGCCGCCGCACGGGGCATGACGGGGGAAGGGGCGCCCCCTGCCCGACCCATTTCCGCGCATCATGAGGAGCCGCCTGATGTCCGACTTCGTACCCGGACTTGAAGGAGTCGTCGCGTTCGAGACGGAGATCGCCGAACCCGACAAGGAGGGGGGCGCCCTTCGCTACCGTGGCGTCGATATCGAGGACCTCGTCGGCCATGTGTCGTTCGGGAACGTGTGGGGGCTGCTCGTCGACGGGGCCTTCAACCCGGGCCTGCCGCCGGCCGAGCCGTTCCCGATCCCCGTCCACTCCGGTGACATCCGCGTCGACGTGCAGTCCGCGCTCGCGATGCTCGCGCCGGTGTGGGGGCTGAAACCGCTGCTCGACATCGACGAGCAGACCGCCCGCGACAACCTGGCCCGGGCCGCCGTCATGGCGCTGTCGTACGTCGCCCAGTCGGCGCGCGGTCAGGGGCTGCCGATGGTGCCGCAGAAGGAGATCGACAAGGCGGAGTCCGTCGTCGAGCGGTTCATGATCCGCTGGCGCGGTGAGCCCGACCCGAAGCATGTGAAGGCCGTCGACGCGTACTGGACGTCAGCCGCCGAGCACGGCATGAACGCGTCGACGTTCACCGCGCGCGTCATCGCCTCCACCGGCGCCGACGTGGCCGCCGCGCTCTCCGGCGCGGTCGGCGCGATGTCCGGGCCGCTGCACGGCGGCGCGCCCTCGCGCGTCCTCGGCATGATCGAGGAGATCGAGCGGACCGGCGACGCCACCGCGTACGTGAAGAAGGCGCTCGACAAGGGCGAGCGTCTGATGGGCTTCGGGCACCGGGTGTACCGCGCCGAGGACCCCCGCGCGCGCGTGCTGCGCCGCACCGCCAGGGAGCTGGGCGCGCCGCGCTTCGAGGTCGCGGAGGCGCTGGAGAAGGCCGCCCTGGAGGAGCTGCACGCCCGCCGCCCCGACCGGGTGCTGGCCACGAACGTCGAGTTCTGGGCCGCGATCATGCTGGACTTCGCGGAGGTCCCGGCGCACATGTTCACGTCGATGTTCACCTGCGCCCGTACGGCGGGCTGGTCGGCGCACATCCTGGAGCAGAAGCGGACGGGCCGTCTGGTGCGCCCGTCGGCCCGCTACATCGGCCCGGGCCCGCGCGACCCGCGCGCGGTGGAGGGGTTCGAGGGCATCGGGGCCTGACACCCCGAGCCGCTCGCGTCCGTACGGCCTTGTTCCGTACGGACGTCGTACGCGTGTGGCGCCGCCCCGGGGACGGGGGTGGCGCCACACGCGCGTGCGGCGCCTATCGCGTGCCCAGCCGTTCCCCCGCGCTGCGCTCCACGCAGAACTCGTTCCCCTCCACGTCGGCCATCGTGACCCAGCCCGAGCCGTCGGGGCGGCGGTGGTCCCCGGCGACGGTGGCGCCGAGCGCGAGCAGGCGGGTGACCTCCTCGTCGCGGGTGCGGTCCTCGGGCTGGAGGTCGAGGTGGACGCGGTTCTTGACCGACTTGGTGTCGGGGACCGTGACGAACAGGAGAGTCGTGGACCCGGCCGTGACCAGCGCCTCGGGGTCGCCGGGGAAGTCCTCGTCGGAGAGGCTGCCGTCGAGGGCCGCGGCCCAGAACGTGGCCAGGCGGTACGCGTCGGCGCAGTCGAACGTCACATGACGTATCAGAGAGGTCATGGCCGTCACTATGTGCGCGACGGGTGGGTCTGGAAAGGCGTTTGTTTCCGGACTTCCCGGCCCCCGCCCACGCGTGGCCGAAGAGGGAGGTGCGCGGGCGCGCGACACGCCGTGGGCACGGGCACATGAATCGTTTCCGCGACGGAAAACGATCCCTCTGGTGAAGTGATTTCCCCGAACTCGGTGTGGGATGCGTCACGTTCCAGTTGAATGATCTGACGCGCGTCGGTGCGTCGGCGTGACGCGGCGACACGTCCTGCAGGGGGTGCCAGGATGAGTGCTTCCCGGAGCGAGACCACCAACGCCCTCGGTCCCGACGAACCGGACCGGGAGGGCGGGGGCACCGGCGGCCCGCCGACGGCCGAGCCCGAGCACGGCGGCGATCTGCTCGCCGCGCTGCTCGACGGCATGGACGCCGCGCTGTGCGCGTTCGACGCGGGCGGTGCGGTGACGCACTGGAACCGCGAGGCGGAGCGGATCCTCGGCTGGAGCGCCGAGGAGGCGGTCGGGCGGCAGGGTTTCGCGGGGTGGGCGGTGCGGGCCGCGGACGCCGGTGAGGTGGAGGGGCGGCTGATGGCCGCCATGGACGCGCCGGGCCGTGTGGTGCACGAGTTCGCGCTGCTGAAGAAGGACGGCGGGCGCGTTCTCGTACGGACGCAGTCGGCCGGGGTGCGCGGCGGCGACGGCAAACCGGCGGGCGTGTACTGCGCGTTCAGCGAGGTGCACGCGCAGATCGACCTGGAGCGGGCGATCGCGCTGAGCGAGGCGCTGTTCGAGGACGGGTCCTGGGGTGTGGTCCTGGTGGACGTGGACCTGCGGCCGACCGTCGTCAACGCGTACGCGGCGCGCGCGCTCGGGACCGGACGGGTCACCGTGCTGGGGCGGCCGCTGGGCGAGTTGATCGTGCAGGGCGTCGAGGAGCTGGAGGGCGCGCTGCACCATGTGCTGTCGGAGGGTGCGCCGACGTCGCCGACCGAGCTGTGGGTGACGCTGCGGACGGCCGAGGGCGAGCGGCGGCGCTGCTGGCGCAGCGGGTTCTTGCGGCTCGCCTCGCCGCTGGCGGAGGAGCCGGTGCCGCTCGGGGTCGCGTGGCTGTTCCAGGACGTGACGGACGCGAGGCTCGCCGAGCAGGAGTCGGACCGGCTGCGGTTCCGCTGGAACCAGCTGTACCGGGCGTCGCGCGCGGCGGCGGAGTGCGAGGACCCGGTGGAGGCGGCGACCTCGTATCTGGACTTCGCGCTGGCGGGCTTCGCCGATCACGCGCTGCTCGATCTGGTGGTGGGCGAGGACCGGCTGCTGCGGCTGGCGGCGTCCCCGGCGAGCGCGCCGGGACCGGTGGCGCCGGTGGCGGGCGGCGGCATCCCGGTCGGGTACGCGCCGGGCCACCCGGCCCTGCAGTCGGTCGACCGCATCGGTTCGGTACGGGCGAGCGGTGGCGCGGGAGCGCAGACCTGGGCGCAGGAGCGCCAGTGGCCGCCGGACGCCCGCCACGCCCTGTGTACGGTCCTGCGCAGCCGGGGGCGCACGCTCGGGGTCCTCACGTTCCTGCGCGGCCCGGGCCGCCCGGCCTTCGAGCGCCCGGACGCCACGTACGCGGAGAGTGTGGCGGTACGGGTGGCGGTGTCGCTGGATCTGGGGGAGGCGTTGGGGGGCTGAGCTCCATCAAGGAAGCGCCCCCCGGCCTACGGCACAAAGGCTTACGGCATAAAGGCCTACGGCCGGAAGAAGATCCGCTCCCGGTACTCCGCCATGACCCGCCCGTTCCACTCGTGCCCGCCGTCCACGTTCCCCGACCGCAGCAGCGGCGGCTCGATGCCGCGTTCGGCCAGGGACTCGGCGGCGGCCGCCATCATCGCCTGCATCAGCGCGCTGGTGACGACGGTCGAGGCGGGTCCGAAGGGGGCCTCGACGCCCTCGTGGGTGAGTTCCGCGTCCCCGATCGCGATCTTGCTGTCGAGGACGATGTCGCAGTGGTCGCGCAGGAACGTGCCGGAGACGTGCCGCGACTTGGTGCCCTCGGCGTACGCGACCGAGGTGACGCCGATGACCTTGAGGCCGAGGGCGCGCGCGTTCATGGCCATCTCGACCGGCAGCGCGTTGCGGCCGGACAGCGAGATGATCACGACGACGTCGCCGGGCCGGGCGGGGCTGGAGTCCAGGACCGCGCTCGCGAGGCCGTCGACGCGCTCCAGGGCGGAGCCGAGGGTGGCGGGCATGACGTCGACGCCGACGGTGCCGGGGACGGCGAGCAGGTTCATCAGGGCGAGTCCGCCGGCCCGGTAGACGACGTCCTGGGCGGGCAGCGAGGAGTGGCCCGCGCCGAAGGCGAAGAGGCGGCCGCCCGAGGCGACCGCGTCGGCGACGGCGGTCCCGGCGGCGGCGATGTTCCCGGCCTCCTCGTCCCGTACCCGCTGGAGCAGCCCGATGGCGGCGTCGAAGAACTGACCGGCCAGTTTGCTCTCGCTCATCGCCTGGGCCCTTTCCGGGGTGAGAATCGGTGGGGTGGGTCGGGGGGAGTGCGCGGTGGGAATGTCGGTGCCGCCGCACACGTTGCGGTCTGGACCATTCCCGTGTCAATACGCCCTGCCGCGCGCACCGGCGCACGGCGGGGCGGGCCGGGCGCGGGCGGACGGCCCCGGTGTCGCGCGGGCCGGTCCTCCGCCGGGGCACGGTTGTCAGTGGTATGCGTCAGAATTGAGCCAGGGCCAGCGCACGAGTGCTTTTACCAGTCACAGCATCGAGGGGCACGTATGTCCGGACTGATCGACACGACGGAGATGTATCTCCGCACCATCCTCGAACTTGAGGAAGAGGGTGTGGTCCCCATGCGCGCCCGGATCGCCGAGCGCCTCGACCAGAGCGGGCCGACGGTGAGCCAGACGGTCGCGCGCATGGAGCGCGACGGTCTGGTGCAGGTCGCCGGGGACCGGCACCTGGAGCTGACCGACGAGGGCCGCCGCCTTGCGACCCGGGTGATGCGCAAGCACCGCCTCGCCGAGTGCCTGCTCGTCGACGTGATCGGCCTGGAGTGGGAGCAGGTGCACGCCGAGGCCTGCCGCTGGGAGCACGTGATGAGCGAGGCGGTCGAGCGCCGCGTCCTGGAGCTCCTGCGCCACCCCACCGAGTCGCCGTACGGCAACCCGATCCCGGGCCTGGAGGAGCTGGGCGAGAAGGCCGAGGCCGACGCGTTCCTGGAGGACGGGATCATCAGCCTGAACGAGCTGGAGGCGACGGCCGACGGCATGACCGTGGTCGTGCGCCGCATCGGCGAGCCGATCCAGACGGACGCCCAGCTGATGTACACGCTGCGCCGCGCGGGTGTGCAGCCCGGCGCCGTGGTCAGTGTGACCGCGTCCCCGGGCGGCGTCCTGGTCGGCAGCAGCGGCGAGGCGGCCGAGCTGGGCGCGGACGTGGCGTCGCACGTGTTCGTGGCCAAGCGGTAGGTCGCGTACGGACGTGAGGGAGCGACGGGGCGCGTGCGGGAAGCCGTAGGTGTCGGGCGGGGCCGGGAGAGGATTCCCGGCCCCGCCCCCGTTTCCCCTGGGGCGCAAGGGAGTTGAGCAGATGTCCGGCCCTGGGTCGGTGCCCACGATTTCCGGTCGGAACGGCAGCGGTCGGGCGGATCGCGTGCCAGGCTGTCTTGAGGCATATGACCTGAAGGGTGTACGGCCGGGGAGGTGAGGGGATCGTGCGGATCGTCCCGGTTGCTCCCGTCTTCGGCGGGGATGCGACGGTCCTGGACGTGGGACGCCCGGATGCAGCGGGCCCTCACGCAGAGGGCCCCGACGCCTTGCGGCGCCGGGGCCTGCCCTCCCCGGTGCTGACCCGGAGCCCCGAGCTCTCGGGGTCAGCTCCCTCGGGTCGGCCTCTCGGTTGCCCGACGGCCGCCCGCCTCCCGCAGAAGATCTCCCCTCGGCGCGGGCCGTCAATCCTTGAGTCGGGTCACTCGAACGAGGGGTGTTGCGCGAGAGACGCCAGTTTTCGAATAGAGGTTCGATACCCTGCCGTGAACTGACCTCGGAGCTCGGGGGCTGAAGGGGGTGCCAGGACACATGGTGCGACGCATCGACGTGACGGGATCCGATGGCGTACGCCTCGCTGCCTGGGAGTTCGCGGACCCGCCCAAGGGCCGCCGGGAGTCCGACCCGGCGTCCGGGGTGCTGCTGCTCCACGGGCTGATGGGGCGCGCGGCGCACTGGGCGGCCACGGCCCGCTGGCTCGCCGAGCGCCACCGCGCGGTCGCCCTCGACCAGCGCGGCCACGGCCGCAGCGACAAGCCCGCCGAGGGCCCCTTCACCCGCGAGGCGTACGTGGCGGACGCCGAGGCCGCGATCGAACAGCTGAACCTCGCCCCCGTCACCCTCGTCGGCCACTCCATGGGCGCCCTCACCGCCTGGCAGCTCGCCGCCCGCCGCCCCGACCTTGTACGGGCCCTGGTCATCTGCGACATGCGCGCCTCGGCGCTCGGCGCGGCCTCCCAGCGCGAGTGGGAGGACTGGTTCAAGTCCTGGCCGGTCCCGTTCGCGACGCTCGCGGACGTACGCAAGTGGTTCGGCGAGGACGATCCGTGGGTGGAGCGGCCCAGTCCCGCCCGGGGCGACTTCTTCGCCGAGGTGATGGCCGAGCGCGCCGACGGCTGGCGCCCGGTCTTCTCGCGCCGCCAGATGCTGAAGTCCCGCGAGACCTGGGTGTACGACGCGCACTGGGAGGAGCTGGCGCAGGTGCGCTGCCCCGCGCTCGTGGTGCGCGGCCTCGACGGCGAGCTCGGCCGGGCCGAGGCGCAGGAGATGGTCCGCCAGCTGCCGTTCGGGCAGTACGCGGAGGTGGCCGACGCCGGCCATCTCGTCCACTACGACCGGCCGGAGGGCTGGCGCGAGGTGGTCGAGCCGTTCCTGGAGGAGACGGCGGGCCACCCGGTCCCGTCGCCCTGAAACCGGCCCCGCCCCGAACTCAGCTGTGCGGCTTGGGAGCTGGCGCGGGCGTCGCCCACACCGGGTACTGCTCGCCCGGCTGCATGTTCTCGTACAGCTGCGGGACCGTCACCAGCGTGTAGCCCGCCGCGCGCAGGCCCGTGATGATCCCCGGCACGGCGGGCACGGTCCACGGCAGGACGTCGTGCAGCAGGATCACGCCGTTGCGCCGCGCCCGCTCCAGGACCAGTTTGCGGACGAGCTCGGTGGTGCGGTTGTGGTAGTCCGTCGCGGTCACGTTCCACAGGATCTGGGAGAGCCCGAGCGCGCGGGTCGCGCCCGTGACGCGGGTGTCGGTGAGGCCCTTGGGCGGCCGCATCAGCGTGGGCTTGTGGCCGGTGAGCTGCTGGATCACCTGCTGGGTGAGGCTCAGCTGGCGCAGCACCTCGGCGTCGGGCAGTCCGGTCAGGACCGGGTGCGTCCAGGTGTGGTTGCCGATCACATGACCTTGCGCGGCGATGCGCCGTACGAGATCGGGATACGTGTGCACGGGCTTGTCGCCGACCAGGAAGAACGTCGCCCGCACGCCCTCCTTGCCGAGTATGTCGAGCAGGTTCGCGGTGTACGGGCCGGGCCCGTCGTCGAAGGTGAGCGCGATGCACTTCGCCGCGCGGCACAGCGGGGTGTACGGCAGCGGGCCCGGGCCCTGGGCTTCGGGGCGGTCGTGGAAGCCCGGGCTCTCGTCGCCCTCGTGCACATGCTGTGAGGCGTCGGCCTTCGGCGCGTCCGAGGCCCGCTCGCCGGTGGCGCAGCCCACGCCGAACAGCAGTATGGAAGCGGCCAGCCCGGCGATCATGGCTCTCGGGGACACTCGGTACGCGGTCACACAAAAGATCTACCCACGCTCGTCCCGGCGCGCATGCGGACGTCACCCGGCGGAGTGATGCGGGGCCCCGCCGGGCCACGAGGGGCGGCCCGGCGGGGTCGGGGATCAGCCCCGGCTGACCGCGAGCAGGATCTCCGGCAGCCGCTTCGCCGTACGCGGTGCGGCCGCGCGCAGCCCCGCGTACACGATCAGCAGCCCGTAGACCGCACCGGCGGGCAGGGCCAGCCACACGGCGCCGCTCCCGGAGACGTGCAGCCAGATCACCAGGGCGATCATCGGCAGGCACAGCAGACCGCTGCTGATCATGCCGCCGGTGATGGCGAGGAAGGCGATGCCGCCCTGGCCGGGTGCCACGTTCTTGCGGCTGTCCTGAGGGATCGAGTACGGGAACGTCGCCGAGGCGAACGCGCCGGTCGCCAGCATCGCGCCGAGCAGCGCGAAGGAGAGCCCCAACGCCTCGGGGAACGCATGCCACTTGCCGGTCAGCGAGCCCGTCACCACCGCGACCAGGACCGTGTACGGGGCCGTCACCAACAGGATCGCCAGGGCGCGGGCGCGCAGCTCCAGATAGGCGTCCCGGGAGGACGAGATCGTCTGGACGACCATCCAGAACGCCGAGGTGTCCTGGCCGAACTGGTTGTACATCTGCGCGCCCAGCATGAACGCGCCGAACGTGGCGAAGTACACCGTGCCGTGGCCCTGGAGGGCGTTGAAGACCGGCACGATGAGGCCGATGGCGAGCGAGGTGATCCAGGACGCCTTGGTTTTCGGGTCGCGCCACACGTACCGCAGGGTGCGCAGCATGACGGTGCCGGTGCGGTTCTGCGGCAGCAGTCCGGCGAGTCCCGGCCGCGACTCCTTGCGGGCGGCGTCGGGGCGCAGCGTGGAGCCGTCGGGGGTTGTCATCAGCTGGGTGAGCGAGCGCTGCCAGGCGTACAGCAGGGCGCCCAACGCGACGGCGGTGAGCAGGAGTTGGAGCACCATGCGGCCGTACGAGCCCTGGCTCGCCGAGTCCACGGCGCCGATCGCGGCGGCCGGCGGCACCCAGCGGATCACCTTCGCGGCCGGGTCGAGTGCGGACAGGCCGCCGGAGTCGCCGAGCTTCTGCATGCCGAAGTTGACGAACTGGAAGCCCACCGCGATCACCAGACCGCTGAGCACCGCGAGGTCGCGGCCCTTGCGGGAGGTGAGCAGCCGGGTGTTGGCGGCCGCCACGGTCCGGGCGAGCGCCACGCACACCAGGATCGTCAGCGGCACCGCGACGACGGCGACGAGGGCGGCGGCAGCGCTGTGGGCGACCGCGATGCCCGAGCCGAGCACCAGGCAGAGCGTGAACAGCGGCCCGATGCCGACGAGGGAGGCCGCGAGCAGCGCCACGATCAGCGGGCGCGGCCGCAGCGGCAGCATCACCAGGCGGGTCGCGTCCAGGGTCTCGTCGCCGCTCGGGAAGAACAGCGGCATGACCGTCCAGGCGAGCGCGAGGACAGCGGTGGCGAGCACGGCGACCGTGCCCGCGTGCGCGTTGTCGCGCAGCGCGAGCAGGCCGATCAGCTGGAGGGCCGCGAAGAGCAGGGCGAGCACGGCCGAGACGATGTAGGCGGTGCGGCGCCCGCCGGACTGCCGCAGCCCGTTCTTGAGCAGCGAGAGCTTGAGCCGGACGAAGACGGGGGTGAGCGGGACGGTGCCCACGGGGGCGGGCGTCGCTTCGGTGGTGGTGGTCATCGCGCCGCACCGCCGCCGAGCCAGTCGAGCGCGTCGCCGGCGTCCCGGTCGTGGGCGCCCACGAGTTCGAGGAAGGCGTTCTGCAGTGAGTCGGAGCCGCCCCGGACCTCGGCGAGCGTGCCCTGGGCGCGGATGCGTCCGGCGGCCATCACCGCGACCCAGTCGCACAGCGACTCGACGAGCTCCATGACGTGGCTGGAGAAGACGACGGTGGCGCCGGAGGTGGTGTAGCGCTCCAGGACCCGGCGGATCGTCGACGCCGAGACCGGGTCGACGCCTTCGAACGGCTCGTCCAGGAACAGCACTTCGGGGTTGTGCAGCAGCGCGGCCGCGAGCCCGATCTTCTTGCGCATGCCCGTCGAGTAGTCCACGACGAGCTTGTGCTGGGCGCCCGCCAGGTCCAGGACGTCCAGGAGCTGGGTGGCCCGCTTGTCGACCTCGCCGCCCGGCAGCCCGCGCAGCCGCCCGGTGTACGCGAGCAGTTCGCGCCCCGAGAGGCGTTCGAAGAGCCGCAGCCCCTCCGGCAGCACGCCGATCCGGGCCTTCACGGCGACCGGGTCGCGCCAGACGTCGTGGCCGCCGATCTCGACGCTGCCCATGTCGGGCCGCAGCAGCCCGGTCACCATCGACAGCGTGGTGGTCTTGCCGGCCCCGTTGGGACCCACGAGGCCGATGAACTTCCCCGCCGGGAGCTCCAGATCGATCCCGGCCACGGCGATCTGCTCGCCGAAGCGCTTCCACAGGCCCCGCACCCGGACGGCGGGCGGGGCGCCCGGTGCACCGCCCGCGGTGTCGGAGGAGTCACCGAATGTCTGGTCCGGCATCGTGCTGCCTTTCGTCCCCGTCCGTACGTCTGTCCGTACGTCCACGGGGACCAGCCTACGAGCGGCGCACCCGGGCGGAGGCGGCCTCGCGGCCACAGGCGTAGGCAAGCGGACTGATCAGTTCCTCCGCGTCCGGCAGCCAGCGGTTGGCCGGGGTGGGGCGCCGGGCCCACTGGACCGCGCCATGGCCGCCGACGCGGGTCGGCGGGGCCGCCACGTAATGCCCCTCGCCCCGGGTGATCAGATCGATCGAGGCCGCCGTCCAGCCCAGCTTGCGGACGAGATCGGGGACCTTCACACCGGCTCCGGGCAGCACGAAGAAGAGCATCCGGCGGTCCGGGGTGCAGGTGACCGGGCCGAGGGTGAGCTCCATCCGCTCCATCCGGGCCAGCGCCAGGAAGCCCGCCGACTCCGGTACGTCGATCGCGTCGAAGGTCCGTCCGGTGGGCAGCAGGATCGACGCCTTGGGCTGCTTCGACCACAACCGGCGGGCGGCGACGGCGCTCCCGGTGGCCTGGGTCGCCCAGTCCGGCCGGGACGGGTGCGCGCCCGGCGAGGGGCAGGCGGCATCGCCGCACGAGCAGTGCTCGACGCCCTCGGCCGCCTCCAGCCAGGTGCCGGGGAACACGTCCCAGTGCCGCTCTTCCGCGTACCGCACCGCGCTGTCGAGGAGCTGGTCGCCGCGCTGCTTGGGGATCTGTGCGGCTTCCGTGCCTGTGATGGTCTCTTCCACGCAGAACTCAACTACCGCCATCACCTCGGGTTACGGGCGCGCCGCTTGCGGGGCAGGAGCATCGATCCTGCATCCGGGGCGCATGGGTGCATGGACGGGGGCGCGCGCGAGGTCGCGCCTCTTGTTCCGGGTAGTCACATGCGGGGGGATCCCACAGAAACACGGCAATGCCACAGAGGTACGACTGTTCGTTCCTTCATGCGACAAGTCGTCCGATTTCGAGGGCATTTCCTGGTTCCAACGCTTTCCTTCGGTTCCTTCGCATTCTCTGCCTTTTCGCAGGGCAGTGATCACAGGAGTGATCAACTGCCGCCTCAGGGGGTTCACATGGCAGCCAGGCCTCTAGTCGCCCGCCAGCCCAATGAACGGCTGCAGGCGCTCATCCAGGAAGCCGGGTGCTCCAACGCGGGTCTCGCCCGGCGCGTCAACATGGTCGGCGCCGAACGCGGGCTCGACCTTCGCTACGACAAGACATCGGTGGCTCGCTGGCTCCGCGGCCAGCAGCCCAGGGGACGGGCGCCGGGGATCATCGCCGAGGCGCTCGGGCGCAAGCTCGGGCGGACGGTGACGATCGACGAGATCGGCATGGCCAACGGCAAGAACCTGGCGTCGGGGGTGGGCCTGCAGTTCTCGCCCACCGTCCTCGGCGCCATCGAGCAGGTCTGCGAGCTGTGGCGCAGCGACGTGGGCCGACGCGACTTCCTGACCGGCTCCACGGTCGCCGCCTCCGCGCTCGTCGAGCCGAGCCGCGACTGGCTGATCACCGGGGCGGACGCGCAGGTCGCGCGGAGCGCCGGGCAGCGGGTCGGGGTCGCGGACGTCGACGCGGTACGGGCGATGACCGAGGCGCTGGTCGAGCTCGACCACCGGTTCGGCTCCGGGCACGTGCGCCCGGTCGTCGTCCACTACCTCAACAGCGTGGTCTCCGGGCTGCTCGCGGGCTCCTACCGCGAGACGGTCGGGCGCCAGCTGTTCGCGGCGGTGGCGCGGCTCACGGAGCTGGCGGGCTACATGGCCGTCGACACCGGCCAGCCGGGCCTGGCCCAGCGCTACTACATCCAGGCCCTGCGGCTCGCCCAGGCGGCCGGGGACCGGGGCTACGGCGGTTACGTGCTCGCCGCGTCCATGAGCCACCTCGCGGCGCAGCTGGGCAACCCGCGCGAGATCGCCCAGCTGGCCCGGGCCGCCCAGGAGGGATCCCGGGGCCGGGTCACCCCGCGCGCGGAGGCGATGTTCTTCGCGGCCGAGGCACGCGGCCACGCGCTCCTCGGCGACGCGCGCACCTGCCAGATCGTGGCCGGGCGCGCGCTCGCGGCGATGGAGCAGGCGTCGGCGGAGTCCGGCGACGACCCGTCCTGGATCGCCCACTTCGACCACGCCTACCTCTCCGACGAACTCGCGCACTGCCACCGCGACCTCGGCCAGCCCGAGGCGGCCGCACGCCGAGCCGAGGAGTCGCTGGCGGGCCACCCCGAGACCCGCGCGCGGCGCCGGGCGATCGGACTGATCCTGCTGGCCACCGCCCAGGTCCAGCAGCGCGAGGTGGAACTGGCCTGCTCCACCGGCACGCGCGCGGTGGACCTCCTCTCGACCCTGCGCACCAACCGGGGCGCGGACTACCTGGACGACCTCCAGCAGCGCCTTGAGCCGTACGCGGACGAGCCGGCGGTACGGGAGTTCGGGGCGCGCCTGGAGCTGCAGGCGGCGTGAGGGGCGAGCCGCGCCTCGCAGGGGGCGCGGCTCGCAGGCTCCATACGACACAGGGGAGTGCGCCGGGGGGAACCGGAGGGAGCGCGTCGGGCGTCCCGGGACAGGTGGGCGTGGCACCCCGATGGGGGACCCGGTAGCGTGACCCGACGTTCCGTAGATCCCACGCGTAGGAGTCCCGGTGACGCAGAGCCGACAGGGTGACGAGCCGCAGCTGCCCGCTGTACGGCCCGCACACGAGGGCGTCGTGCTGCCCGCCGAAGGATCCGCCCCCTGGCCCCCGGCCCCGCAGGCGGCGCCGCCCGCCGGGCAGTCCTGGGGCCAGCCGTGGGGCCCGGACCGGCCCGAGCAGCCCGCGCAGGCACCGGCCGCGCAGGGCCCGGCGACCGTCTGGGCCCAGCCGCTGCCCGCCGAGACCACGGACGCCACGCAGTACATCCCGCCCGTCCCGGCGTCCGACAACGGCTCGGAGGCGACGCAGTACCTGAGCGCACCCCCGGCCGGTACCTCGGAGGCGACGCAGTACCTGAGCGCGCCCCCGCCCGGCGCCTCGGAGGCGACGCAGTTCATCGCGCCCGTGCCCGCGGCCCCCGGCGCCTCGGACGCCACCCAGTACATCGCCCCCGTCCCCGGCCCGGCCGGCGCCTCCGAGGCGACGCAGTTCATCGCGCCCGTGCCCCCGGCCCCCGGCGGCGCGGAGGCCACCCAGTACCTCGCGCCCGTGCCCCCGGCGCCCCCCGGCGCCCTGCCGCCGGAGACTCCCGGCGGCGCCGACGCGACCCAGTACCTGCCGCCGGTCCCGGCGGCCTCGGCGGTCCCCGCGCCCCCGCAGGACACCCCGTACGGCATACGTCCGGGCGAGCCCGGGGAGCGGCAGCCTCCCGCCGAGTTCGACAGCCTCTTCCGTACCGACGGGGCACCGCAGCCCCAACGCGGCGGCGAGACCCAGCAGTTGGGCCGGTTCAACACGGCCCCCTCGGTCCAGGTGCAGCCGCAGTCGCAGCCGCCGCAGTTCCAGCAGCCGCCGTCGGCCCAGCAGTACCAGCAGCAGCCCCCGCCGCCCGGTGACGCGTACGCGTACGACTCCTACGACGACGAGCCCCGGCGCCGCTCGCGCCTCGGCATCATCGCCGCCGTCGGTGTCGGCCTCGCGGTGGTCGGGCTCGGCGCCGGGTACCTCCTCAGCGGTGGCGGCGGCGACAGCAAGAAGGACGACAACACCCCGATCGCCGCGACCACGCCGACCGCCGGCACCGACGGCGGCGCAAAGCCCGGCGACGACCCCGCCAAGGCGCAGGCCGTCGAGCTCGACAAGCTCCTCGCCGACAGCAACAACAGCCGCGACGCGGTGATCGGCGCGGTCGCGAACATCCGCAGCTGCGACAAGCTCGACGTGGCCGCCTCCACGCTGCGCGACGCGGCCAAGCAGCGCGGCGACCTGGTCACCCGGCTCCAGAAGGTCGCCGTCGACAAGCTGCCGAACAACGCCAAGCTCACCGCCCAGCTCACCAAGGCGTGGCAGGCGTCCGCCTCCGCCGACAACCACTACGCCTCCTGGGCCGACCAGTCCGGCAAGGGCAAGGCCTGCAAGCACGGCGGCCACGCCCGTTACGGGCCGGAGGCGGCCCAGGGCGACCGCGCCAGCGGCGAGGCGACCGTCGCCAAGCAGCAGGCGGCGGGCCTGTGGAACGCGATCGCGGGCAAGTACGGCCTCACGAAGCGCTCCTCGTCCCAGCTCTGATGTTCCCGGAGCCGAGGTTCCCGGCTCCGAGGCGTGAGGCTTCCGTCCGTACGGGCCGTCGCGACCCCGCCGTACGGACGGGCGCGCGTCAGCCCAGGGCCGACGCGTCCTCCAGCGTGCCGCTCACATCCGTGAAGCCCTTCTTCGCGGCCACCAGGCGCCCGTCCTTCACCACCTGGAACGTCACGTCCCGGTTGACGATCCGGGGGAAGTCCGGCGCCGCCAGCATGTCCTCGAACTTCCACCGCAGCGTCGGCGTCAGCCCGCCCGTGTCCACGCTGACGCCCTTGTTGAGCGCGCGGACCAGGTCGTGCGCGGCGACGTCGTTCTGGTCGAGCGACTCGATGACCCGCTTCAGGACCGTGTAGGCGATCCACGTCGTCTGGACGCCCGCGTCCGCCGCGTCGATCGTGTCGTCCCGGAACGCCTGTTCCCGGATGACCTCCTGCATCGGCGCCCAGCGCGCGTCGCCCGCCTCCGGGTACCAGCCGGTGATGTACGCGCCCTCGAACGGGCCGTCCTTGCCGCCCGTACGGTCCACCAGCGGCTGGCCGACCGAGCCGAGCACGGAGGCGACCTGCACCTTCTGGTCGTCGCTCTCCACGCGCCGGAAGGAGTCGAAGAACGTCTCGGTCCGATCGCCCAGGACCGCCGTCACGCACCCCTTGCGCGCCCGGTCGGCCGCCGCCTTCTTGCCGATGTGGTCCGGCAGTCCGGGGTCGGCCCCGGCCTTCACGAGCGCGTCCTGGGCCTGCTGGGTGTA
Source organism: Streptomyces sp. CBMA152 (assembly GCF_014596475.1). Taxonomy (GTDB): domain Bacteria; phylum Actinomycetota; class Actinomycetes; order Streptomycetales; family Streptomycetaceae; genus Streptomyces. Next base: position 612,468 of record NZ_MECJ01000029.1, read on the forward strand.
GTCGCTGACGTCGTCGGCCGTACGGATGTCGGCGGCCTGGCGGCGGTGGGCGGCGGACAGGCCCTCGTTGAGGAGCTGGGGCAGCAGGTCGCCGGAGACGGTGTCGGGCCGTACGAGCGCGACCTTGTCGCACCACAGCGCCAACTGCTTGCCGCTGCCCGCCAGGAGGGTGGCCTGGCCTCCGTTGACGGGGTAGGAGAGCGCGCTGGAGAACTCCTCGTCGGAGACGCCGTAGCCGCCTATGTAGGGGATGCCCGCGGCTTCGAGCGGGGACATGAAGGCGCGGCCGTACTGGCTGTAGGAGCCGACGACCGCGACCGCGTGCGCCTTCACCGCCTGGCGGGCGCACTCGGCGGCGCCGGTCGCGGTGTTCTGCTCGTTGCAGGTGAGGACGTCGAGGCGGTGGCCGTCGATGCCGCCGTGTGCGTTGACCCAGCGCGCGTACGCCTTCGCCATGGACGGCATTCCGGGCATATTGGTCGCACGGGTGCCGTCGGGCGCCCAGGTCATGACGGTGACAGGCTCCCTGGAGCCCCCCGCGGCTCCAGGGAGTGCGCCACAGCCGGAGAACAGCGCGGCCCCGGCCGCCGTTGACGCGACGACTAACGCGGCCGTCACGGACTTCCAGGGGCGGGAGGAGGAGGAGCTGCGCCATCCGGTCATGTCCCTGCACAATTCCGCCTCATGGGTAACGGGGGAGTGGGCATTGGTCAACGCTCGGTGACGCGCAGGTGAATTACGGGGGCAAGGGACGCCCCGAACAAGGGGAACGTACGATCGAACGCGTGCAGCAAGGTTCAGCCAGCTCTTCCCGTCGCGGCCGTCGCTCCTCCACCATGGGCGGCATGCCGTTGAATGACATGCCGTGGTGGCGCTGGCGCGCGAACGTGCGCTCGGCGCTGCACATGCTCTCCGACGAGTCCTTCCACCAGGACACCTGGCTGGCCGGGCGGGAGGGGTACGGGGACATCACCGACGCCGTCTACCGGCTGGTCGAGGACACCTGGCTGGACAACTGGTCGGCGGAGAAATACGTCGGGACGGTCTTCCGCGACTCCGGCGAGGCCGCGCTGGTGGACGTCGCCGTGCTGCGGGTGCTGCGGATCATGCACCAGGTGGGGGCGGACGCGCCGATCTCGGCGTTCGTGGCCCACCACGGCTGGCCCGAGGCGGTCCGCGCGGCCCGTGAGGCGCATGTGCGGCTCGCGGTGAACGACGCGGACGACCCGGACGCCGCGCCCCGCTCCCTTGAGGTCCTGCGGATCCAGACGCGCTCGGCCTGAGCCTCCCCAAGGGGTGTCCACGTACGGGTCCGCATCCTGAGCGATGGCCGGGGCGACCGGCCGCTTGTGGCATCCTGCCTGGATGACTGACCAGTACGTCCTCACGCTCTCCTGCCCGGACAAACAGGGCATCGTGCACGCCGTGTCGAGCTATCTCTTCATCACCGGCTGCAATATCGAGGACAGTCAGCAGTTCGGAGACCGCGACTCGGGTCTCTTCTTCATGCGCGTCCACTTCTCGGCCGAGGCTCCGGTGACCGTCGACAAGCTGCGCGCCAGCTTCGCGGCCGTGGGCGACTCCTTCCAGATGGACTGGCAGATCCACCGCGCGGACGAGCGCATGCGGATCGTCCTGATGGTCTCCAAGTTCGGCCACTGCCTCAACGACCTGCTGTTCCGCTCGAAGATCGGCGCGCTGCCGGTGGAGATCGCGGCCGTGGTCTCCAACCACACGGATTTCGCCGAACTCGTGTCCTCGTACGACATCCCCTTCCGCCACATCCCGGTGACGAAGGAGACGAAGGCGGCGGCCGAGGGCGAGCTGCTCGATCTCGTACGGGAGGAGAACGTCGAGCTCGTCGTGCTCGCCCGCTATATGCAGGTCCTCTCGGACGACCTCTGCAAGCAGCTGAGCGGCCGGATCATCAACATCCACCACTCGTTCCTGCCGAGCTTCAAGGGCGCGAAGCCGTACCACCAGGCGCACGCGCGCGGGGTGAAGCTGATCGGTGCCACCGCGCACTATGTGACGGCGGACCTCGACGAGGGCCCGATCATCGAGCAGGAGGTCGAGCGGGTCGGCCACGAGGTCACCCCCGACCAGCTCGTCGCCATCGGCCGCGACGTGGAGTGCCAGGCGCTGGCGCGGGCCGTGAAGTGGCACGCCGAACACCGCATCCTGCTCAACGGCCGCCGTACGGTCGTCTTCGCCTAGCAGGCCACCTCGATCACAGCCTGCTGAGCGACGCCGTCGCGAAGAGCACGTCCCGGACCGCCTCGCGGTCGCCGCGTCGGCCCGCCGCCGCGTCCTCCGGCGGGACGTGCCCCGCGGCGAGCCGGCAGAACTCCACGCCGTCCACGGCGATATGCGCCACCACATGGTCGGGCGAGCCCTTGGCGGCCGGGGAGTCGAGCGCGATGAACCACTCGCCGCCGCCGGCGCCCTCGATCTCCAGGCACAGCGAGCGGCCCGGCGCGCCCGCCGTCACCAGACCGCGCGCCGGGGCCGCGAGGCCCGCGCGGCGGCGGGCCGCCAGCGCGCTCGGCAGGATCCGCGCCGCCAGGTCGATCATCTTGTGCAGATGCGCCCCGGACGGCGGCTCGTACGGGTAGTCCACCGCGTCCGCGATGTCGCCCGCGTGGATCCAGCACTCGAAGGCCCGGTCGAGGAACGCGTCCTTCAGCGGCAGCGCGAACTCGCCGTAGGGGACGTCCAGTTCGGCCACGCCCCGGCCCGCGAACGACACCGTACGGATCAGGCTGTGGCTGTGCTCGCGCCACGGCTCGCGCACCGCGCGCGTCAGCGGGAACCTCGTGGCGGTCCAGAACGCCTCGGTGCGCGCGGTCGGGCCCGCCGGCAGCGAGGAACCGGCCGGGTCCTCCAGGCCGAGCGCGGTCGCGACCAGCCCGTCCACCGCCATCAGATGCCCGATCACCCCGGCCACGGTCGTGCGGCGGCTCACCTGCCGCTCGTGCTCGAACCACTTCAGCCGCACCGGCGCATGCCACTCCGCGTCCCCGAAGTCATTGAGCAGCGAGTCCAGACGGGCGGTCTCCGCGTCGTACGGAGCGGCCCAGTCCGGCACCGGGATACGGGCCGGGCGGCGCCCCAGACAGTTCTCCAGCACCCGGGAGCGCAGCAGCGGGTCCAGGTCCAGGCTGCGGTCGGTGTGCAGCAGCCCCACCGCGTCCCGCAGCCGCAGCGCCTCCTCCGCGCACGGCGCGCACTCGGTGAGGTGCGCCTCGACGGCCTCGGTCTCCTCGGTCGAGCACGCGGCGAGCGCCCACGCCCCGAGCAGGGACTTCAGCACGGCGTGCGAGCGCACCACGGGCTCGTCGCGCACCGGCTCGGGGGCCTGCGTCGGCATCGGCTCGGGCATGGCCGGGGGAAGCTCCTCGATGTCGTCGGCCGCGCGGCGCGGTGGCGGTATGCGCGGCGTGCCGTTCTCGTCGTCGGGCAGCGCCGGTCCGTGCTCCACCGGCCCGTTCACCGGGCGCGTCCGTAACCGGGCGGCGCGGAGCCCTCCGGCGGGCGGGTGTTGGCGGTGGACAGCAACTGGAGCCCGAGCCGCAGTCTGCGCCGGGCCTCGTCCTCGGTGATGGCGAGGTCGGCGGCGGCCTGCCGGTAGTTGCGGCGGCCGTGGTACGCGAGTTCGAGCGCCTGACGCAGGGGCGCGGGCATCGACGTCACGATGTAGTCGGCGCGGGCGGCGGCCGAGGCGCGCAGGACCTTCGCCTCCAGCTCCTCGGTGGAACCGCCGCCGTGCTCCGCGTACTGCGCGGCCTCGGCCTGGCGCAGTCGCAGTACGGCCTGGCGCTGGGTGAGCTTGGCGACCCAGGACCGCATGGACCCCTGCTTCGGGTCATAGGCATCGGGGTTCTCCCACACATACCCGAACACCTCGCGGGTGATCTGGTCGGCGGCGGAGTCGTCACCGAGGACGCGGTGGGCGAGGCTGTGCACGAGCGAGGCGAACCGGTCGTACAGCTCGCCGAGCGCGGCCGCCTCGCCGCGTGCCAGGCGCTGCTGCATCCTGCGATCCCAGCGCGGTGGTGCGTCCTTCGCCATGCGGCTCCCCAACCGTGTGCCGTGTTGCCCGTTCCGTACCTTTTGTCCGTGCCCCTGTGCACTCGTGTCCCTTCGAATGTAGTGCGGGGGTCCGAAAGACGCGCTCGTTTGCAGCAAGTGCGCCCCCGAAAGGGCAGGTCGTGGTAGGGCGCGAGGGGTTTCGTACGGCCCGGACCGGGCAGTCGCGCCAGGGACGGACGGGGACCGACTGCACAGAGAGGTCCGGACGCGTGACGCTGATGGTGAACGAGACCGAGCAGGGCGGATGGGCCGTGGTGTGCGTCCGGGGTGAACTGGACCTGGTGACGGCACCGCAGGTACGCCAGGCGGTCCACGAGGCGGTGGCGGCGGGCCGCCGCGACCTGGTCCTGGACCTGTCCGGAGTCCTGTTCTGCGACTCCAGCGGCGTAGGAGTCCTGATCGCCTCCCGCCGCCTGATCCGCTCCTGCCAGGGCCGCCTCCGCCTGATCCTCCCGGCGAGGGGAGCGGTAGAGGGCTCCCACGTAAACCGAGTCCTGGCGGCACTGGGAGTGCGCCGCCTTTTCGATGTGTACGGGGATGTAGATGCAGCGGCGAGGGACGAGGCGGAACCGTTGTCGGCGTGAGGCGAGATCGGAGGCTCACCGACAGCTGAGCTCTGTCGGCGTGAGCTGACGCCGGGGGCCACCTACGTTTTTAGGGGCGCGGGGAACTGCGCGAGCAACCAAGCACGGTCCGCACCTAAAAGATGCGACGGATCCCCCCGAACCCAGGGGCGCGGGGAACTGCGCGACCAGCCAAAAACAACCCGCACCCGGCAAAACACCCTCACCCCCCAAACCGCTCCCGCAACTCGTACTTCAACACCTTCCGCAAGGTGTCGTTACGCGGCAACTCCGACACCACCTCCAACTGCTCGGGCAACTTATACGTGGCCAACCCCTCGCCCCGCAGAAACGCGGTGACCGAATCAAGGGTCAACTCACCGGCACCCGGAGCAAGTTCGACCACCGCACAAACCCGCTCGCCCCGCGAAGAATCCGGCAACCCGATCACCGCCGCGTCCCCGACGCCAGGATGCCGATGCAGCAAGTCCTCGACCTCCGTCGCGGAAATGTTCTCCCCCTTGCGGATAATGACGTCCTTGATCCGCCCGGTAAGCACCAGATGCCCACTGGCGGTCAGATGACCAAGATCCCCGGTCCTCAGATACCCGTCCGAGTCGAACGCCGACGCGTTCTGCGAGGAATCCAGATACCCCCGGCAAACCGCCTCGCCCCGAAGCCGAACCTCCCCGTCGACGATCCGTATCGACATCCCCTCGGGCGGACGCCCCTCAGTCGTGGCCAGGTCGGAGTCGCTGTCATCCGGCGACCCCATAGTGATCATCGGTACCTCGGTCATCCCGTACCCATGAGCGAGCCGACACCCCAACTCCCGCACCACGGCGTGGTAAACCGACGGCGGCTTGGGCGCACCCCCACCCGCCAGCAGCCGCAACGTAGGAATGATCGGCACCCCCGGCCGCTTCCGCTGCTCGGCGAGGAACATCGAGTAGAACGCGGTCGACCCACCCGCGATGGAGACACCGTGCCGCCGGTACTCATCCAGAGCGTCCGGCAACGCGAAGTGCTCGAACAGCACGGCGGGAAAGCCGTACAGAAGCAGCATCACGGTGTAATCGGGCCCACCGATATGGGCGTACGGAAACGCAATAGAGCCGACGTCATCCGAAGACGGCCGCAACGCATGCGCCAAACACCCCCCACCCGCGAGCAACGACCGATCGGTATGCAACACACCCTTGGGCGCGGACGTGGTCCCCGAGGTCCAGTAGATCCACCGCACCGAGGTGCCGTCGCGAGGCGGCGGAGGCAACACCCCCGGATCCCCGTCCGGCAACACGTCGTACGCGGCGAACACCCCCCGCGCCCCCACCCGCCGAGCCATCGCCACATAGTCGAACCCCCGCCAAACCCCCGGCACCGCGAAGAACTCCGCCCCCGACTCCCGCAGCGCGAACCCCACTTCGCGCTCCCGGTAGTACGGGATCACGGGCGACTGCACGGCCCCCAACCGGACCAGCGCGAACGACAGCAGTGCCGTCTCGATCCGGGTCGGCAGCTGCCAGGCCACCACGGTCCCGGCCCGCACCCCCATCCCGTACAGCCCGGCCGCCACCCGCTCGCCCCGCGCGCGCAGCTCGCCGAAGGTGAGGACACGGTCACCGGCCAGGAACACGGGCCGGTCGGGGGTGAGCGCGGCTCGGCGCTCGACGAGCTCCCAGAGCGTGCGGGAGGCGCCGAGTTCGCGTGCGGTGTCGTCCATCGCCGTACTCCTCGCTCCTGGGAAGGTCGGAAACGTAACCCTCATAACTGACGGAACGTCAGATCAGTGCGGAGAGCGTAGGCCCGCACCGCTTGTCGGTCCATAGGCGCGCGGCTAGCCTGATATCTGACGGTCCATCAGATATCACCGTCAGACAGCAGCCCGACGAGGGGTGGAGGCCGCCGGTGAACCTCACGTACAGCGCGGAGGACGAGGAGTTCCGGGCCGGGCTCAAGGCGTGGCTCGCGGCCGTGCTGCCGGGGCTGCCGCCCAGGCCCGAGCCCTCGGACTGGCCGGGGCGGCGCGCGTACGACACCGGCTGGCAGCGGAGGCTGTACGACGCCGGGTACGCGGATGTGCACTGGGACGCCTCGCCGACCCGGCGGCTGATCTTCCTGGAGGAGACCGAGCGGGCCGGGGCGCCCTATGTCGGCGCGAACTTCGTCGGGCTGCTGCACGCGGGCCCCACCATCGCCGCCGAGGGCACCCCCGAGCAGCGGGCGCGCTGGCTGGCGCCGGTGCTGCGCGGGGACGAGGTGTGGTGCCAGGGGTTCAGCGAGCCGGACGCGGGCTCCGACCTGGCGTCGCTGCGCACGCGCGCGGTGCGCGACGGGGACGCGTACGTCGTCACCGGCGCCAAGATCTGGACCTCGCACGCGGAGGTCGCCGACTGGTGCGAACTGCTCGTACGCACCGACCCGGCCGCGCCCAAACACCGGGGCATCACCTGGCTCGCCCTGCCGATGGACGCACCCGGCGTGACCGTGCGCCCGCTGCGCACCCTCGCCGGGTCGGCCGAGTTCGCCGAGGTGTTCCTCGACGAGGTGCGGGTGCCGGTCGCCAACCGGGTCGGCGCCGAGAACGACGGCTGGCGCGTGACCATGGTGACGCTGTCGTACGAGCGGGGCACGGCGTTCGTCGGCGAGGTCGTCGCCTGCCGCCGCGTCCTGGCGGAGGTCGCCGCCGAGGCGCGCAAGAACGGCCGCTGGGACGATCCGGTGATCCGCCGCCGGCTCGGCGGTCTGTACGCGGAGTTCGGCGCGCTGTGGCGCCTGATCCAGTGGAACGTCAGCGAGTCCGAGCGCGGCGGCGGCGCCCCCGGCGTCGGCGGCTCGGTCTTCAAACTCCGCTACTCGCACGCCCGCCAGGACCTGTACGACGCGGCCGCCGCAGTCCTCGGCCCCGACGCGCTCGACCTCGACCGCGAGTGGACCCTCGACCGTCTGTCCTCCCTCTCGTACACCATCGCCGCCGGCACCTCGCAGATCCAGCGGAACATCGTCGCCGAGCGCATCCTCGGCCTGCCGAAGGGACGCTGATGGACTTCCAACTCACCGACGAACAACGGGCGTTGAGGTCGGAGCTCCGCGCGCTCCTCTCCCGGCGGCTCGACCGCGAGATGCTGCGGGCGGGGCTCGACCGCGGGCTGTGGCGGGAGCTCGGTGAGGCCGGGTTCTTCGCGCTGCGGCTGCCGGAGGAGGACGGCGGGGTGGGTCTCGGGCTGCCCGAGGCCGTGCTGCTCTTCGAGGAGGCCGGGCGGGCGCTGCTCCCCGGGCCACTGATCGCCACGCATCTGGCGGCGGGGGTCGTCGAGGGCGCGGCGGAGGGCGGGACGGTGGTGGCCGCACCCGACGGCGTTCTGGTGGAGTGGCTGGCGGAGGCGGACGTCGTACGGGGAGACGTCACCGGCGCCGAGCAGATCCGCTCGATCGACCCGCTGACACCCCTTCACCGACTGCCGGGCGAGGCCGCCGACGGCAGCACGGAAAGCGCGCTGCTCACCGCCGCCGAACAGCTCGGCAGCGCGGGCCGCACCATCGACATGGCGGTCCAACACGCCCGCGAACGCGAGCAGTTCGGGCAGCCGATCGGCGCCTTCCAGGCCGTCAAGCATCTGTGCGCGCAGATGCTGGTCCGTACGGAGGTCGCGCGCGCGGCCGTGTACGCGGCCGCTGTCACCGGGGATCCGGTGGAGATCGTGGGCGCCAAGCTGCTCGCCGACGAGGCGGCCGTGGAGTGCGCGCGCGACTGCCTCCAGGTGTACGGCGGGATGGGCTTCACCTGGGAGGCGGATGTCCATCTGCATCTGAAGCGGGCGTGGGTGCGGCGCGAGCGCTGGCCTCCCACCGCGCTCGCGCTGGAGCTTCAGGCGCGGGCGCTGGAGGAGTCGGCCGCCGGGATCGCATAGGGCGTCCCGTATGGCGAACCGGTGTGTCTCGTAAGGCATTACGCGTGACGAACCGGTCTGTCTCGCAAGGCGAACCGGGGTGTCTCGTGAAGCGCCCACGAGCGTGGATACACAGCGTGTGGCCGGAGTCTGACGGAACATTGGCCGAAGGGTGATGGATCGTCACCGAGCGTCGATATCGGGTTGTGTCCTTCAAGGGACTCGTCACGGCCCGGAGTCGGGGCCACCCTCGGGTACCCTCCGTGGGGTGCGATCCCCCAGGCATCCCGCGTGCCCTTGTTCGACCCCCCGCAATGTGCGTCGCACAGTATGCACCACGCGTACTCCTTCGCGCTGGAATATGCCCGAAGCGCTTGTTGCGGTGACTGTACGTCAACCATGCTGTCTCGTACGGAAATCACGTTCTGTGAGCTTCACGAGGCGCGAGGCGATGTGTCCGCCGGTTCGGATGGTGTGAGCGGTGCAGGTGCTTCAGGTTCAGTTGGAGGTCGGAGCCGACCCCGCCGAGGTGGGGCGCGCTCGTAGATGGGCCCGCTCGCGGCTGGCCGGGTCCGGGATAAGGCTCGACGAGCCGCTCGCCGAGACCCTGATCCTTTTGATCTCGGAGCTCGTGACCAACGCCGTGGTGCACACCGGCTGTCCGGCCGTGCTGCGGATGCTCTTCGGACCCGTCGGCGGGCCGGCCGACGGCGGAACCGTCCGCGTGGAGGTGGCCGACAGCAGCGCACGCGCGCCCAAGCCGCGCCACGCGGACGGGGACGACACCAACGGTCGCGGCCTGGAGCTGGTCGACGGCCTCGCCGACCGCTGGGGCTGGCAGCCGGAGGGTGCGGGCAAGTCGATCTGGTGCGAGGTGGACCGCGGCTGTGGCGCGGGGGGCGGCTGTGAGGCCGACAGGGGCGCGCCGGAGCTCGCGGGCGGGGCGTTCGAGCCGGGCGTGTACGAGCCGTCGTGCGCCGTCACAAATCGGGCGTAAGCGGCAAAGCTTTCGCTAGGTGTTGACGCGCAGTGGTGCTCTGATCACCCTTGGATGAGCGATTCGTCGCGAGGGGACGCCGAGGGCATGGGCTGGTCCATGTTCCGTTCCGGGTCGGTCCTGGTTCTCCTCGGCGAGTGCGGGTCGTGGCTCGGCGTCGGCTCAGGGCAACGCTCTTCAGGGCATGAGGAGCTGGGCATGCGCGCGGAGCCGGGTGGCGGCCGTGGTGCCGTGCTCGGGGTGCGCATGACGCGCCGCCACCCGTGGAGGGTTCCTCTCAGAGGACGGCGACGGGCGCGACCGGGGTCCCCGTGGCGCCGACGAACGGTTCCGGCATCGCCGACAGCAGGAACGCGTACCGCCCCTCTTCCGCACAGGCTGTGGACAACTCTTCGAGATTCCAGTTCTGCCCCTGCAACATGCCCATCTCGACCAGATCGAGGGCGTGCACCGGCAGCCACAGGTTCTCGATCTCCGGCGGGAAGATCTCGAAGGTGAGCGTGTCGTTGGCGACCGCCGCCACATCGCGCGCGTGGAACCACTCGGGCGTACGGATCGACAGCCCCGGCGACGGAAAGCCGTACCCGTGCTTGTCGCCGCCGAGGCACAGCTGGATCTGCCCGGTGCGTACGAGAACGATGTCGCCCGCACGGACGGTGACCCCCGCCAGTTCCTCGGCCGCGTCGAGGTCCTCGGGGGTGACGGCGTGGTCCCCGGGCAGCCGGTCGAGGCCGCGGGCGCGGGCGACGTCGAGGAGTACGCCACGCGAGATGATGTGGGCGGGCTTGTCGATGCCGCTGAACTCCGCCCCGGCGTGGGCGGTGATGGTGTCGGCGGGGCGGCCGTTGTAGAGGCGGCCGGAGTGCGAGACATGGGTGAGCGCGTCCCAGTGGGTGGCCGCCTGGAGGCCGAAGGTGACGGCGTCGTCGCTGGTGGCGACGGTTCCGGGGCCGAAGATTTCCTGGTTGATCTGGACCATGGTGTGGAGCGGGTTGATCCGGCCGGGGATGAGGCCGGTCTGGACGCCGTTCTGCTCCAGGGGCAGCGCGAGCGGGACGCGGCGGCCGGTGCGGACGGTGGCGGCGGCGTCGCGGACGACGGAGTCGGTGATGAGGTTCAGGGTCCCGATTTCGTCATCGGACCCCCAACGCCCCCAGTTGTTAAGGCGCTTGGCAATGTCCAGGAACTCGGCGGGCATCGACATAAGAGTCCTCCCCGGGGCTTGTCTTCCGGCGTCCGCCGGGCCATAAAATCTAACGGTCCGTCAGAAACCGCGGGAAGGGGCCGGCATGGGGAACTTCTTGGCAGGCAAGGTGGTCGCCGTGACCGGCGCGGGGCGCGGCATCGGCCGCGCGGTGGCGCTGGCGGCGGCGGCCGAGGGCGCCAAGGTCGTCGTCAACGACTACGGCGTCTCCGTCGAGGGCGCCGAGCCCACCAGTACGGTCGCGGACGCGGTGGTCAAGGAGATCGAGGCGGCGGGCGGCGAGGCGGTGGCCATCGCGGACGACATCTCGACGATGGCGGGCGGCCAGCGGATCGTGGACACCGCGCTGGCCCGGTGGGGGCGGGTCGACGGGGTGGTGTGCGTCGCGGGCATCCTGCGCGAGCGCATGCTCTTCAACATGACGGAGGAGGAGTGGGACCCGGTGGTCGCCACGCACCTCAAGGGCACGTTCACGGTGTTCCGGGCGGCCTCCGCGGTGATGCGCAAACAGGGTTCCGGCACCCTGATCGGCTTCACCAGCGGCAACCATCAGGGCAGTGTGGCGCAGGCCAACTACAGCGCCGCGAAGGGCGGGGTGATCTCGCTGGTGCGCAGCGCGGCGCTGGGGCTGCACAAGTACGGGGTGACGGCGAACGCGGTGGCGCCGGTCGCGCGTACGCGGATGTCCGCCAACGTCCCCATGGAGCTTACGGAGATCGGCTCGCCGGAGGACGTGGCCGCCTTCGTGGTCTACCTCCTGAGCGACCGCGCCCGCGCGGAGGGCATCACCGGTCAGGTGTACACGGTCGCCGGGCCCAAGATCGCGGTGTGGGCGCAGCCGCGGGAGCTGCGGGCGGGGTACGTCTCGGACGGCCCGTGGACCCCGTCCCGGATCGCGGACTTCCTGCCGGGGACGGTGGGGATGGACCCGATGCCGATGCTGGCGAGGCTGGAGGAGATGGCCCGGGCTGCGGAACGGGCGGAACGCCCGAACGCGTAGGGGCTACGCCCCGACCCCCGTTTTTCTGCGGATCGTGCTGGGTTGCTCGCGCAGTTCCCCGCGCCCCTCAAATGGGCCCTTCGGGCCCTCCTAGGGGCGCGGGGAACTGCGCGACCAGCCCCCACCGGCGGTCAGCCGACCAACGACCGCCGGAGGCTTTCGGGAAGGGGCGGGGTGGGGAATTTTCAGCGCACGAACGGGAGGCGACGGTATGGACTTCGGGTTCTCCTCGGACGACGAGGCGTTCCGGGCGGACGCGCGCGCCTGGTTGGACGCGCATCCCCCCGATGACACCCCCCGCACCTGGGAGCGCACCCTCGGCGAAGCCGGATGGATCGGCCTCGGATGGACCGAGCGGCACGGGAACCGGCAAGGCACCCTCACCCAGCAGGTGGTCTGGGCCGAGGAGTACGCCCGTACAACCAACACCCCACCCCGCCTAGGTCACATCGGCGAGAACCTGCTCGCCCCGACCCTCATCACGTACGGCACCGGCAAACAGAAGAACCGCTTCCTGCCCCCCATCGCCCGCGGCGAGGAGCTCTGGTGCCAGGGCTACAGCGAACCCGACGCCGGCTCCGACCTCGCGGCAGTCCGTACCACCGCCACCCGGGACGCCACCGGCGCATACCGCGTCACCGGCCAGAAGATCTGGACCTCGCACGCGCACGACGCCGACTGGTGCTTCGTCCTGGCCCGCACCGAACCGGGCTCGCGCCGCCACCACGGCCTCTCCTTCCTCCTCGTCCCCATGGACCAGCCGGGCAGGATCGAGGTCCGGCCGATCCGGCAGATGACGGGGACGAGCGAGTTCAACGAGGTCTTCTTCGACGGCGCCCGGGCCGAACCCGACCACGTAGTCGGCGCCGAGGGTGACGGCTGGCGCGTCGCCATGGGCCTGCTCGACGTGGAACGCGGAGTGTCCACGTTGGTTCAACAGATCGGATTCGAGGAGGAGTTGGAAAAAGTCCTCGCGACAGCCAGGGACATCGCTGACCCCCTCCTCCGCGATCGGCTCGTGCGGCAATGGGCCGACCTCCGCGTCATGCGCTGGAACGCCCTCCGTACTCTCGGCGCCCCCGACACCGCCGCCCCCAGCGTCGCCAAGCTCCTCTGGGGCGGCTGGCACCAGCGCCTGGGCGAGCTCGCGATGGCCGTACGGGGCGCGGAGGCTGCAGTCGGCCCGTACGACTGGAGTCCACAACAACCCTACGAACTCGACGAACAGCAGCGCTCGTTCCTCTTCTCCCGCGCCGACACGATCTACGGCGGCTCGGACGAGATCCAGCGCACCATCATCGCCGAGCGCGTGCTCGGCCTGCCGAGGGAGGCTCGGGGTCAGTGAGAGGTGTTCTGTTCGACGGTACGCAGGTGAGGGTGGTCGACGATCTGGAGGTGCGGGGTCCGGGGCCCGGTGAGGTGCTGGTGGCGATCGCCGCCTCCGGGCTCTGCCACTCCGATCTGTCAGTGATCGACGGGACGATCCCCTTCCCCGTACCCGTGGTGCTCGGGCATGAGGGCGCGGGCGTGGTGGAGGCGGTCGGCGAGGGCGTCACCCATGTCGCGCCCGGCGACCACGTGGCGCTCTCCACGCTCGCCAACTGCGGTGCCTGCGCCGACTGCGACCGGGGGCGGCCCACGATGTGCCGGAAGGCCATCGGTCGGCCCGGGCGGCCGTTCTCGCGCGGCGGCGAGCCGGTCCACCAGTTCGCCGCCAATTCCGCCTTCGCCGAGCGGACGTTGGTCAAGGCCGTGCAGGCGGTGCGGATTCCCGACGACGTGCCGCTGACCTCGGCCGCGCTGATCGGCTGCGCGGTCCTGACGGGCGTGGGGGCCGTACTGAACCGGGCGCGGGTCGAGTACGGCGACACCGTCGTCGTCATCGGCACCGGCGGCATCGGCCTCAACGTGATCCAGGGCGCCCGGATCGCGGGCGCGCGCGTGATCGTCGCGGTCGACACCAACCCGGCGAAGGAGACGGCCGCCCGCACGTTCGGCGCGACCCACTTCCTGCCGTCGGTGGACGGCGTACGCGAGGTGCTGCCGACCGGCGCCGACCACGTCTTCGAGTGCGTCGGCCACCCCGCGCTCGCCCGCAGCGCCGTCGACCTGCTGGACCGGCACGGGCAAGCCATCCTGCTCGGCATGCCCGCGCCGACCGCCGAGGCGACGTTCGTGCCCGCCGCGATGTTCCTGGACAAGTCCATCCTCGGGTGCCGGTACGGGAGTTCACGGCCCCAGTACGACATCCCGCGCTACGCCGACCTCTACCGCTCGGGCGCGCTGTTCCTGGACGAGCTGGTCACCGAGGTGTACGCGATCGAGGACTTCGCCAAGGCGGTGGACGACGCGCGGCACGGGCGGGTGGCGCGGGGGGTGCTCACGTTCTGAACGCGCCTCAGTGGTGTGACCCGGCCCGGAACGTACGCCGGTACACCGTCGGCGGGACGCCCAGGGCGGTCTGAAGGTGCTGGCGCAGTGACGTCGCCGTGCCGAACCCGGCTGCGCGCGCTATCCGGTCCACCGACAGGTCGCTGGACTCCAGGAGATGCCGGGCGCGTTCCACCCGCTGCTGGGTGAGCCACTGGCCCGGGCTCAGGCCCGTCTCCTCACGGAACCGGCGCGTGAACGTCCGTACGGACATGGCCTCCTGCTCGGCCATGTCGCGCAGCTGGATCGGCTCCTCCAGACGCCCGAGCGCCCAGGCGCGCGCGGTGGTCGTTGTCGCCAACTGGGGCTCAGGAAGCGGGCGTTGGATGTACTGGGCCTGGCCGCCGTCGCGGTGCGGCGGCACCACCGTGCGGCGCGCCACCTCGTTGGCGACCGCCGCGCCGTGGTCGCGCCGCACGATGTGCAGGCACAGGTCGATCCCGGCGGCGACCCCGGCCGAGGTCAGCACGTCGCCGTCGTCGACGAACAGCACGTCCGGGTCGACGTCGATGTTCGGGAAGAGCTCCTGGAAGTGCTCGGCGTGCATCCAGTGCGTGGTGGCGGGCCGCCCGTCGAGGTACCCGGCGGCGGCCAGTACGTAGCTGCCGGTGCAGATGGAGACCATGCGGGTGCCGGGCCGTACGCGCGCGAGGGCGTCGGCGAGGGCGGGCGTCAGAACGCCGTCCTCGTACACCGGGCCGAGCTCGTGCGAGGCGGGCACCACGACGGTGTCGGCGTCGGCCAGGACCTCGGGTCCGTGCTCGACGAGTACGGCGAAGTCGGCGTCGGTCTGGACGGGGCCGGGCGGTCGTATCGAGCAGGTGGTCACGGTGTAGAGCGACTCCCGCGCCCCGTCCTCGGCCCGGGCCCGCCCGAAGATCCGCTGCGGGATGCCCAGCTCGAAGGGGAGCAGGCCGTCGAGGGCGAGCACGACGACGTGGTGGCGGGGCATGGGGCGGCTCCTTTCGAAGGCTACGGACAAGTGTGCGCGAGGGTTCGGTGGGGTGAGTTCCCCCACCCCGCCCCTTCCCGAAACTCTCCGAGGGATCTGGTCGGCTGCGGACCGGTGGGGGCTGATCGCGCAGTTCCCCGCGCCCCTAAGAGGGCCCTTCGGGCCCATCAACGACCGTGCTGGGGTTGCCCGCGCCACCAGGAGGGCCCGAAGGGCCCATTTAAGGGGCGCGGGGAACTGCGCGACCAGCCACGCACGATCCGCAGCCGACCACGCACCTGGTCATGGCCCGATCCCTGCGAACCATGGCCATCCGGCCACTCGTTCCCCATCGGCCCCGCCGGGAAGCTGGGTGGCATGCCCCAGACAACCGCCGCCGCGCCCCCGCGCCGTATCCACCGCGCCTGGTCCGTCGCCGCCGTCACGTTCGTGACGATCATCGGCGCGGCCGCCTTCCGTTCGCTGCCCGGGCTGTTGATCGATCCGCTGCACGGCGAGTTCGGCTGGTCGCGCGGGACGATCGGGGCGGCGGTGTCCCTGAACCTCGCGCTGTACGGGCTCACCGCGCCGTTCGCCGCCGCGCTGATGGACCGGTTCGGCATCCGCCGGGTCGTGGCGGTCGCGCTGACCGTGATCGCGACCGGGTCCGGGCTCACCGTCTTCATGCACTCCGCCTGGCAGTTGATGCTCTACTGGGGCCTGCTCGTCGGCCTCGGCAGCGGGTCGATGGCGCTGGCGTTCGCCGCGACCGTCACCAACCGCTGGTTCACCGCCCGCAAGGGTCTGGTCACCGGCATCCTGACCGCCGCCTCCGCCTCCGGGCAGCTGATCTTCCTGCCGGTGCTCTCCTGGCTGGTGGAGCACCACGGCTGGCGCCCCGCCGCCGTCACGGTCGCGCTCGCCGCGCTCGCGGTGGTGCCGTTCGTGTGGCTGCTGCTGCGCGACCACCCGGCGGACGTGGGCCTCGCCCCGTACGGCTCGGACACGTACGTGGAGAAGCCCGCACCCGTGCCCGGCGCGGCCACCCGCGCGCTGAAGGTGCTCGCCCGGGCCGTACGCACCGGACCGTTCTGGCTGCTCGCGGGCACCTTCGCGATCTGCGGCGCGTCCACCAACGGCCTGATCCAGACGCACTTCGTGCCCGCCGCCCACGACCACGGCATGCCGGTGACGGCCGCCGCCGGACTGCTCGCGGTCATCGGTGTCTTCGACGTGGCCGGCACGATCTTCTCCGGCTGGCTCACCGACCGCTTCGAGTCCCGCCGCCTGCTCGCCACGTACTACGCCCTGCGCGGCATCTCGCTCCTCTTCCTGCCGATGCTGCTCGCGCCCTCCATCCACCCGCCGATGCTGTTCTTCATCGTCTTCTACGGCCTGGACTGGGTCGCCACGGTCCCGCCGACGCTCGCTCTCTGCCGCGAGCACTACGGCGACGACAGCGCCATCGTCTTCGGCTGGGTGCTCGCCTCCCACCAGGTAGGCGCGGCCCTGGTCGCCTTCCTCGGCGGCCTCGCGCGCGACGCCTTCGGTTCGTACGACATGGTCTGGTACGGCTCGGGCGCGCTGTGCGCCGTGGCCGCGCTGATGGCCCTGGTGATCCGCCGCCCCGGCTCCCGCACCCCGTCTTTGCCGGAACCGGCGCTCGCGTGATCCCCTCTGGGGGAGGGGGTGCGCGCATGCGGACACAGAGAACACGTACGGGGACGGCTCTCGCGGTCCTGCTCGCCTGCGCCACGCTGGCGGGCTGCGGAACGGAACACGCGGACGCGGGCGCGGCGGCGACCCCGTCCCCGATCCAGTCCTCGGCGACCCCGACGGACTGCGACACGACGGACGAGACGACGGACGACGGGGCCGGTACGCCGGGCCCACCGACGGACGAGGACACGGGTACGCCGGGTCCGCCCACCGACCAGGACACAGGCACGCCAGGCCCACCCACGGACGAGGACACCGGCACTCCGGGCCCGCCCACCGACGGTCAGGTCACGGACGGGGCCGGGCCGTGCGGGGAGGCGGGCTGGTTCGGCATGACCAAGGACTTCATGGCGTACTACACCGCGCACGCCACCAAGGCGGACGACGGCCAGCTGGACTCGGTCAAAGACGTACGCGTACGCATCGCGGGCAAGATCAACATGGCCGTGGCCGAGGTGACCACCGACTTCCGCCCCGAGGCGACCTACGCGGCAGACCGAGTGGCCGAGGTCTTCGCCAAGTGGCGCACAGAGGTCTACGGCGACCACGGCACGGTGACCGTGGCGACGAGCGCCCGAAAGCCGCTGAGCACGAAGGTGTGGTGACGGGCCACTTTTCCGGCGCCGGGTGCCTTATAGGGGGCGCGTTTCGGTGCCGAGTGCCCTACAGGGGCGCGGGGAACTGCGCGAGCAACCCAGCACGGTCCGCAGCCGAAGGCTCAACCCACCCGCTCCGCGAGAAACGCCTCCCAAGTCCGCTGCCCCCGCACGGCACCCTCGCCCGCGAGGTTCTCCCCGGCCCGATAGGCCCGCCCAGCCTTACCGGGCATTGGCACGGGCAGAAGCGGCCGCCGCTTACCGACCGCCGCCAGATACGTACGGGCAAGCTCCCCCATCCCGTACACCTTGGGCCCCGCCAGATCGGGCACCAGCCCGGCCGGTGAGCCGAGCGCGAGCTCGACAAGGCGCGCGGCCACTTCACGAGCGTCCACCGGCTGAAGCCGCACCGCACTCGGCGCCGGCACCACCGGCAACTTCGCCATCTTCGACACCATGGTGAACACCAGGTCATGGAACTGAGCAGCCCGAAGCGTCGTCCACGGCACCCCGCACGAGGAAACCGCCCGCTCCGCCTCCAGCTTCGAGCCGAACCACCCCAACGGCACCCGATCCGCCCCGATGACCGAGATGTACACCAGATGCTCAACCCCCGCCCGCGCGGCGGCCCGCGTGAGGTTGGCGGTCGCCTCGGCATCACCCTTGGGACCACCGGCGAGGTGGAGTACGACGTCGGCCCCGGCGACGGCCTCGTCGACCCCCGAGTCGGCGAGCAGATCACCGGTGACGTACGAGACCCCGTCCGCACCCGCGCGCCCGTGCCGCGTCAGCACCCGCACCTTGCGGTCGGCGTCGCGAAGGAGCGGGACGATGTGCTTGCCGAGGGTGCCGGTGCCGCCGGTGACCAGGATCGTTGACGTCATTGCGTTCTCCGGGAGTTGTGCGGACCGAGGCGTTGCGCGCCCGGTCGTAGTCGGTACGTTTTCGGGGTTCTGCTTTCTGACACGCCCTGAACGAGGAATGTGACGATGGACGAGCACGCACTGCCGGCCGAGCGTTTCGAGGCCGACCGGGCCCATCTGCGCGCGGTCGCCTACCGGATGCTCGGCTCGCTGAGCGAGGCCGAGGACGCCGTGCAGGACGCCTGGCTGCGCGTCAGCCGGGCCGATGCGAGCGATGTCGAGAACATCACCGGCTGGCTGACGACCATCGTGGCGCGGGTATGTCTCAACGTGCTGCGCGCGCGGAAGTCACGGCCCGAGGAGTCCTACGAGGCGGACGCCGTGCCCGACGTGGCCGCCGGGCCGCAGGAGCGCGTCGACCCCGAACAGGAGGCGGTGCTTGCCGAGTCGGTGGGCCTGGCGCTGCTCGTGGTGCTGGACACGCTGGCGCCGGACGAGCGGCTGGCGTTCGTCCTGCACGACATGTTCGCCGTGCCGTTCGACCAGATCGGCCTGCTGATCGAGCGGACCCCGGCCGCCGCCCGCCAGCTGGCCAGCCGCGCCCGCCGCCGGGTCAAGGGGAGCAGCCCGGCGCCCGCGGCCGACCTGGCCCGTCGGCGGCCGGTCGTCGACGCCTTCCTGACCGCGATACGCGGCGGCGACTTCGAGACGCTGGTCACCCTGCTCCACCCGGACGTGGTGCTGAACGCGGACCGCTGGGTGATCCCCACCCCGGAACCCGTCGTCCTCGACGGCGGCCACACCGTCGCGAAGGCCGCGATGGCCGCCATCGGCCGGGCACAGTTCACCGGAGTGGCACTGGTCGACGGGCAGGTCGGCCTGGCGATGGCTCCCTACGGCCGTCTGGTCATCGTGCTCTGCTTCACGATCGTGGACGGCGGGATCACGGAGATCGACGTCATCGCGGACCCGGACCGTATCGCCGGGATCGAGATCGCGGCACTGGACGACTGAGCGTCGTTACGGGGTGAACCGCCCGAACCTGCCCCGGTGGAACAGGAGCGGTTCACCCTCGGCCGTGCCGCCCAGGGCCTCCACACGGCCGACCACGATCAGGTGGTCGCCGCCCGTGTGCACGGTCTGGATGCGGCAGTCGACCCACGCCGGTACGGAGTGCAGGCGCGGGGAGCCGGTCACGGGGGCCGCGTCGTAGCCGACACCCGCGAACTTGTCGGCGCCGCTGACCGCGAACGCCCGGCACAGCGACCCCTGTTCGGCGCCCAGGATGTTGACGCAGAAGACGCCCGCGCGCGCGATGCGCGGCCAGGTCGTCGACGTACGCCCGACCATGAAGACGACCAGCGGCGGGTCGAGGGAGAGGGAGGCGAAGGACTGGCAGGCGAAGCCGGTGGGGCCGGTGTCGTCGTGGGCGGTGACGACCGTGACGCCGGTCGCGAAGTGGCCCAGTACGCCACGGAACTCGGCCGGGTCGACGGGCAGCCGCTCGTCGTCGCGTACGGCCCGTAACGCGGGCCGGGGCAGGGCTTCGACGGGCTCGGCCGCGGCGGTGGCGGCCGCGCCGACGGACCGCAGGTATCGGACGACGGTCGCCGCCATCCCTTCGTGTCCCATCATAGTTTTCATTGAACCTGACGGTTCGTCAGATTGGAACCCTCGGGAACGCCCTGGGAACCCTCACAGCCCCCGGTACTTGGGCGTTCGGCGCTCCACGAAGCTGGCCACGCCCTCCTGGGCGTCCTGGGTGGTCATGTTGATCTCCTGGGCCGCCGCCTCCGCCGCGAACGCGGTCGTACGGTCGCCGTCCAGGGACGCGTTCACCAGCTGCTTGGCCAGCACGATCGACCGGGTCGGACCGGTGGCCAGGCGCTGGGCCCACTCCCCGGCGACGGCCGCGAGCTCGCCGTCGGGCACCACCCGGTTCACCAGCCCCATCCGCTCCGCGTCCACCGCCCGCACCGCGTCCCCGAAGAACATCAACTCCTTCGCCCGCTGCGGCCCGACGAGCCGCGCGAGCAGATACGCGCCACCTCCGTCCGGGACGAGCCCACGCCGTACGAACACCTCGATGAACTGCGCCGACTCGGCCGCCAGCACCAGATCGCAGGCCAACGCCAGATGCGCCCCGATCCCGGCCGCCGTCCCGTTCACGGCCGCGATCACCGGCTTCTCGCAGTCGAGCACGGCGGCGATGAGGCGCTGGGCGCCGAGCCGGATGGTGCGGGCCACATCGCCGGGGACACGCTCTCCGCCCCCGGGCGCGCCCCGCAGATCCGCCCCCGCGCAGAACCCCTTCCCCGTCGCGGTGAGCACGACGGCCCGTACGGCCGGGTCGGCCGAGGCCTCCGCGAGCAGCGCGATCACGCGTTCCCGCTGGTCCCAGGTGACGGCGTTCATCGCCTCGGGCCGGTTGAGCGTGATCCACGAGACGCCGTTGTCAGTGGTGTGCAGGACCATGTCCGTGGGAGGCACGCCGGCAGAAGGAGAGCTCATGTGCACACCACCAGCGCGTCCAGCGCCACCGCGCCCTGCCCGCGCTCCAGGACCACCAGGGGGTTGATGTCCAACTCGCGGATCTCACCGCCCAGTTCCAGCGCCATGCGCTGCACCCGCAGCACCACTTCGACCAGCGCGTCGACGTCGAGCGGTGGTCCGCCGCGTACACCGTCGAGGAGCGTACGGCCGCGCAGCTCGGCGAGCATGTCGCGGGCCTGCTCCTCGCCGAACGGCGGTACGCGTACGGCCGCGTCGCCCAGGACCTCGACCAGGACCCCGCCGAGGCCCACGGTCACGGTCGGGCCGAAGAGCTGGTCGTGGGTGACGCCGACGACCATTTCGACACCCCGCGCCACCATCTGGCAGACCAGCACGCCGTCGAGGTCGACCTCCTCGTACCGGGCGATGTCGGTGAGCTCGCGGTAGGCGTCGCGGACCTGGCTGGCCGAGGTCAACCCGACCTTGACCAGGCCGAGTTCGGTCTTGTGGGCGAGGCGGGTGCCGGAGGCTTTCATCACCACGGGGTAGCCGACCTGCCCGGCCGCCCGTACGGCCGCCGCCGCGCTGGTCACCAGCTGTTCGCGCGGCACCCGGATGCCGTACGCCCGCAGCAGCTGCTTCGCCGCGTGCTCGCTCAGCTGCTGCCCGGGCCGCATCAGCGCCTGCGCCTTGCGGAACGAGGGCGACGGCACGCGCGGCGCCTCGTCGAAGGGCGAGCGGTAGGCGGCGGTGAACCGGTGGTGCGCGAGGTAGGCGCGTACGGCGCCGATGCAGTTGGCGAACGTACGGAAGGTGGCGACGCGGGAGGAGCCGAGCAGGGTCTCGCGGTAGGCGGCCTCGGTCCCGACCGGCGAGCCCCACACCACGCACACCAGCTTGTCCGTGCGTTCCGCCGCGTCCACCAGGTCCCGCACCAGCTTGTCGCTCATCGGCGGGAACGGGCCGGTGACGGGGCAGATGAGCACGCCCACGGCCGGGTCGGCGAGGATCGCGTCGATGATCTTCGGGCCGCGCCAGTCGCCCACCGGGTGGCCGCCGTTGTCCACGGGGTTGGCCACGTTCAGATACGACGGTATCCACTCGTGCAGCTCGGCCTGCTTGGCGTCGGAGAGGGTGGGAAGGGTGAGTCCCGCCGCCGTGGCGAGATCGGCGAAGTGTGCGCCCGTACCGCCCGAGATCGAGTAGACCACGACCCCGTCGGCGACCGGTTTGCGCGCCCGCGCCAACAGGGCCGAGGTGTCCTGGAGTTCATCGAGTCCGTCGACGCGGATCACGCCGTACTGCCGCATCGCCGCGTCCACCACCTGGTCCGCGCCGGTCAGCTTGCCGGTGTGGGACGCGGCCGTGCGGGCACCGGTCTCGGTGCGGCCGACCTTGACCGCGACCACCGGCACCCGCGCGCGAGCCGCCCGGTCGGCGGCGAGCAGGAAGGAGCGCCCGTCCTTCAGCCCCTCCAGATAGCAGGCGATGGCGCCGACCTCGGGGCGCT
The DNA here is from genome assembly GCF_014596475.1 of Streptomyces sp. CBMA152. Lineage (GTDB taxonomy): Bacteria > Actinomycetota > Actinomycetes > Streptomycetales > Streptomycetaceae > Streptomyces. The sequence continues at coordinate 634,756 of NZ_MECJ01000029.1, forward strand.
CGGCGAAGTACGAGATGAAGTCGGCGGTTTCGAGGTCGGCCTCGTTGCCGGTGGGCGCCCAGTGGGAGAGGCGGATGCCCAGCTCCTGGAGGGCGAAGAGCGGGCGGCCCTGGTGGCCGGACTGGGTGATCAGGGCGATCGCGGGCCCGTCGAGGTCGTCGCGGAAGCGCTCGAAGGCGTTGAGGTTGGTGTTGGGCCCGAGCAGCCGCATCCCGGACCGCGCGACGGCGGCCGCCAGTCTCTCCTGTGCGGCGGCGCCGTCCTCGCCGGTCTCGGCGAATCCGGAGGCGAACGCGACCGCGAACTTCACCTTGGCCTCGGCGAGTTCGTCGATCAACGGCAGCGGGTCGGCGACCAGGAGCACGGCCAGATCCACCTGCTCGGGCAGCTCCGCGACGGACGCCGAGCAGGCGAGCCCGAAGACGGATTCGCGCGTGGGGTGTACGGGATGGACCCGAGCGCCCACCCGCTCGGCCCAGGCGATCAGCTGACGGGTGATCCCCGCGTTGGGGCGGCCCTCGGCGTCGGAGGCGCCGATGACGGCCAGGGACTCGGGCCGGAAGAACCGGTCAAGGTCGGGCACGGGCGCGTACAGCGGGCGGCCGCTGACGTCCAGGTCGCCTTCGGCCGCGGCCGTGCCGTGGACGGCGCCGTTCTTCGGCTGTTCGCCGCAGGCGACCACCCGTGCGCGGAGGTCGGTCGTGAGGGTGCCGTGAGTCGATCCAAGCATCGTTCCGCCCGCTCCTGGTCGATGGCCAACATGACTCTTGCGTAACTGGCAAGTAACTGACGCATAGTCAGATTACAGACCTGACGACCAGTCAGGAACCGTCGTGCGGGCAAAGGCTGTCAAGGGCTCACCGAAGGCTCCGGAACACGCGGAGGTCCCGCCGGGTACGGATCCCGTACCCGCCCGGGTGCGGGATACCCGTCGGCATTGCGCCAACTACGGTGTGGGGCCGCCGGTGTTCAGGAGCACGGTTCAGGAGCACGTTCAGGAGGTCGCCGCGATCGCCTTCGCGATCTTGCGCGCGTCGATGCCCAGCTCGCGGAGCATCCCGCTGATGGGGTTGGTGAACCCGGTGAAGTGCAGGCCGGGGGCGTCGGGGGCGGTGCGGCGGCCGTGGACGGTGGGCAGGCCGCGCCCGTCGAGTACGCCGAGGTGGCCGACCAGGCCCTCCAGGGCGCGGTGGTACCCGGTGGCCGCGACGACGACCTCGGGGGAGAGGACGCTGCCGTCGGCGAGGACGGCCTTGGCGCCCTCGAACGAATCGAGCGCCGCCACCGGCTCCACCCGCCCGCTCTGCACGGCGGCGATCAGGCCGACGTCCTGCACGGGGATCGCGCCTTCACGTACGCGCGCGTAGAGGCCGCTCGTGGGCCGGGGCAGCCCCTTCTCCGACAGGTCGGGCACCGAGAGACGGCACACCGCGTCGGCCGCCCGGTCCACCAGCGGCACCGGCAGCCGCCGCACCAGGATGCCGGACGCCTGGGCGGGCCAGCCCGCCGTGGTGCGGCGCAGGATGTGCGGCGCGGTCCGCACCGCGAGCCGCACCCGCCCGGCCCCGCCCTCGACCAGGTCGACCGCGATCTCGGCGCCGGTGTTGCCGCTCCCGACGACGAGTACGTCCTTGCCCGCGTACGGGGCCGGTTCGCGGTAGTGGCCGGCGTGCAGCAGCTCACCGGTGTACGCGTCGGCGCCGGGCCACTCGGGGACGTATGGCGTGTGGTTGTACCCGGTCGCCACCACGACCGCCCGCCCGGTCAGCCGCCGCCCGCCGGTGGCGTGCAGCAGCCAGTCACCGTCGGTCCGCTCGATACGGGACACCTCCACCCCGGTGACGGTCTCCAGCTCGTGCACGCGCGCGTACGTCTCCAGATAACGCACCAGGTCGTCCCGAGACACCCAGCGCCCGAACGACCGCGGCATCTTCAACCCCGGCAGCGCGGACAGCCGTCGGGTGGTGTGCAGGTGGAGTCGGTCGTAGTGGCGGCGCCAGGAGGCCCCGAGGGTGTCGGACTTCTCCAGGACGACGGCCCGTATGCCCCGCCCGCGCAGTGCGGCGGCGACGGCGAGCCCGCCCGGGCCGCCCCCGATGACGTACACAGGACGAGTGGGGTCGTTGGTGGACATGACAGCTGAGCGTAATGGCGCAGCTACTTGATGGGTCTCGGTCAAGATCTGAATCGGTTACGAATCGATCACGCTCCGCAGTCCATCGTGGTCGGACGGTGGGAGGGTGGTGGCCGGATGGTGCGCGTGGGCCGCGAAGCGCGGTCGATGCGCGCACTCTTGCGCGAGCCGTCGGTGTCCGCTGAACTGACGTACCGTCAGAATCGGGGGGAGGGGACCGCGGATGGACTCGATCTGGCTCACCGGTGCCGGGAGGCGGTCCGCAGCGGTTTCACGACGGTGGTGCAACCGCGCCCGCGCACGATGGCGTATGTGGTGGTGTACGCGGAACTGGCCCTGGGTGTGGGGTCGGTGGTCGGCCTGCCGACCCCGATCGCTCTCATCGGTGCCCTCCTCCTCAACCACCTCCACCCAATCCTCATGATCCACGACTGGGCCGAGCAGGGTCGGAACGCGATGATGGCTCTGATCTCCCTGGTCGCCCTCATCGCGATGTCGTGGCAGACCTGGTCTCTAGACCACACGATCGGACTCTTCTGATGCCCATGCCGATGATCCCGTTCCCCGACGCGAGCGTGCCCGAGACCGACGCCTTCACGCGCGCGTACTGGGACGCGGCGGCCGCCGGCCGCCTGCTGATCCGCCGCTGCGCGACGTGCAAGCGGGCGCACCACTACCCCCGCGAGTTCTGCCCCCACTGCTGGAGCGAGGACGTCACCTGGGAGCTGGCGAGCGGCCGAGCCACGCTGTACACCTGGTCGGTCGTCCACCGCAACGACCTCCCTCCCTTCGACGCCCGGGTCCCGTACACAGCAGCGGTGGTCGACCTGGCGGAGGGCCCGCGCATGATGACGGAGGTGGTGGGCTGCGGGGAGTCGGAACTGAGGGTGGGGATGGAGCTGCGGGTGGAGTTCCGGGGGGTGGGGGAGGGGCTGGCGGTGCCGGTGTTCAGGGCAACCTAGACATGCGCAGGTGGTGGGCGCCCCTATAGGGGCGCGGGGAACTGCGCGACAAGCCCAGCACGGTCCGCAGACAAACGAGGGCACCCCGCTCAGGGTGGCTGTGGAGACCCATTGCGGTCCCGGTCACCTACAGGGGCGCGGGGAACTGCGCGACCAGCCCCCACGGTCCGCAGTCGAATCACCGCCCAAGAACAACCGTCCCCGACGAGCAGAACCACCCCCCCGTCCCCGACGCAACAGCTAGTTCCGGAAGGCGGCCAGCCTTCAAGACCTGCCCCGCACCCCCCTCCCCCCGCAACTGCGTAACCGCCTCCACGATCAGGAACAACCCCCGCATCCCGGGATGACACGCGGACAACCCCCCACCATCCGTGTTGACCGGCAACGCCCCGTCCCGAAGCAACCGCCCCTTCTCCACAAACGCCCCACCCTCCCCCTTCCCGCAGAACCCGAGGTCCTCAAGGGTGACGAGCGTCATGTACGTAAAGGCGTCGTAGATCTCGGCGATATCGACATCACTGGCCCGAACTCCCGCTCGCTCAAAGGCAATACGCCCCGACACGGCAGCCGGGGACACAGTGAAGTCGTCCCACTCCGACATCGTCGTATGAGACATGGCCATCCCCGACCCCAGCACCCACACAGGGGACTTCGCGCAATCCGCCACGTACTCCTCCGCCGCGAGCAACACCGCACACCCTCCGTCCGACCGCACACAGCAATGCAGCTTGGTGAACGGATCGGCGATCACAGGCCCCGACAGCACGTCGTCGACCGTGATCGGGTCCCGGAACATCGCGTCCGGGTTGGCGCCCGCATTCGCCCGCGCCTGCACGGCGACCTCCGCCAACTGCTCGACAGTGGTCCCGTATTGATGCATATGGCGCCGCGCGGCCATCGCGTACTTGGCGATCAGCGTGTGTCCGTACGACACCTCGAACTGCAGCGGCCCGCGCCCGCCGAACGACAGATTGGACGTACGCCGCCCGGCCTTGATGTCGGCCCGCGCAGTGGACCCGTACACCAGCAGGACGGCATTGGCATGCCCCAGGGCGATGGCATCGGCGGCGTGCGCGGCCATGACCTCCCAGGTCGCGCCGCCGACGCCGGTCGAGTCCAGCCAGGTGGGCCGCAGCCCCAGATACTCGGCGACCTCGACGGGCGCGAGCGTGCCCAGGCCCGCCGAGCCGAAGCCGTCGACGACGCTCCGGTCGAGTCCGGAGTCGGCGAGCGCCCGGCGGGCGGCCTGGGCGTGCAGGGCGTACGGGGTGAGGTCGTCCACGCGCCCGGTGTCGGAGAGGGCCACGCCGACGACGGCGACCTTGCGGGGGAGGGCTCCGGCCATGAATCTGACGGTACATCAGATGGTGCGCCCCCGGGGGTCGGGCGCAGGAATCTGATGTACCGTCAGATCGATTCGCGGCCCCGCACCGAACCGGCCCCGCGCCGTGCGGAGCGGGGCCGCCTCCGGGAGGAGAGAAACCGCCATGGACGTCGACTTCACCGACCCGCAGCGGGAAATCCGCCGCACCCTCCACGACCTGCTCGCCAAGCGCTGCGGCCCGGACGAGGTCAAGGCGGCCGTCCGCACGCCCCAAGGCCATGACACGGCCCTGTGGCACCGCCTCTCCACAGAGCTCGGGCTGCCGGGCCTCGCGGTGCCCGAGGAGTACGGCGGAGTCGGCTGCGGCCCCGCCGAACTCGCCCTCGCCTGCGAGGAGACCGGCCGCGCCCTGCTGCCCTCACCGCTCCTGGCAACCGCCGCCCTCGCCGCCCCCCTGCTCCTGGCCCTCGGGACCGAGCCGCAGAAACGTGCCCACCTGCCCGCGCTCGCCCGGGGCGAGCTCACCGCCACCCTCGTCGTCCCCGGTGGAAGCCTCGCGCTCGCCCTCGGCCTGACCGGCGAGAACGCCGACGGCGCCTGGGCGGGCGGCGGCCGCGCCGGGGGCGTACAGGCGCGGCAGACCGAGGGACGCTGGCGGCTGTACGGCGAGGCCGACCAGGTCCTCGACGGCCACACCGCCGACCTCCTGATCGTTGCCGCCCACACCGGCGGCTTCGCCCGCAGCCGCGCCCGCCTCTTCCTCGTACGAGGGGATGTCGCCGGGGTACGCCGGGTCCGCCGGACCGCCCTCGACGAGACCCGCACACAGGCCCGGCTGCAACTGAGGGATGCGGAAGCCGAGTTGCTGGGCTCGGAGGACGGGCCCGACCACCTCACCGCCCTCACCGACACCGGCCGCACCGCCGCCACCTGTCTCGCCGCCGAGGCCGTCGGCGCGGCTTCGCAGGCGCTGGAGCGGACCGTTGCCTACGTGAAGGAGCGCGAGCAGTTCGGGCGGCCCATCGGGTCCTTCCAAGCGGTCAAGCACCGCCTCGCCGACCGGTACGTACAGGTGCAGGCGGCGCGTTCGGCCGCGTACTACGCGACCTGGGACCCGTCCGCCGGCGGCCTCGCGCTCGCCCAGGCTGTGGAGGCGCTGCGGGCGACGGCGGCCGAGGCGATCCAGCTGCACGGCGGCATCGGCTTCACCTGGGAGCACGAGGCGCATCTGTACTTCAAGCGCGCGGCCTGCGACGAGCTGCTGTTCGGCCCGGTCCATCTGCTGCGCGCGCACGCGGCGGCCGCGGCGGGCCTGTTCACGGCGTCCACGCGCGCGAAGGCGGTCCTTTGATGGCCCCGCCGTCCTCCGGCGTCGCCGCCCGCCTCATCCAGAAGGTCTCCGCCACGCGCGCGTTCGCGAAAATCGCGCCCCACTTCGTCCCGGCGATGGACCGCGCCGTCCACCGGCTCACCCGGGGCAGAGTACTGCCGAGCGCGCGCATGCTGCCCGGGGTCGTGCTCAGCGCGCGCGGCGCCAAGTCGGGTCTCGTGCGCACGACTCCGCTCGCCTGTATGCCGGAGGAGAGCGGGACCTGGCTGCTCGTCGGGTCCAACTTCGGGCGCCCGGGCCATCCGGCCTGGACCGCCAATCTGCTGGCCCACCCGGATGTCTCGATCAGCTGGAAGGGGCAGGACATCCCTGTGCGGGCGCGGCTCCTGGCGGGTGCGGAGCGGGCGGCCGCCTGGCGGGCCGTGCTGGCGTTCTGGCCGCCGTACGCCGCGTACCAGGCCCGCGTCGAGCGCGAGATCCGGCTCTTCAGACTTGTCGTGAGGGAGGCCGGGCAGGAGAACGCCGACGGGGTTCACCAAGGTGAACCACCGTCGGCGTGACAGGACTTGGGGGCGCGATGCCCCCGGGGATCACCGCGCGGGCGTCGTCCACGCGCGCGTCACGGTGACCGCTGCTGCTCCTACCGCGGGTGCGGCCACGCCTACTTCGTAGGCTTCTTGCCGGTGATGCCCAGATGCACGAGCAGCGCCAGGTTGGGCTTGAGCTCGGCCTGTTTGACGCCCCAGGTCTGGAAGCCCTTCTGGTGCGAGGCGACCGCCGCGAGCATCGCGACGATGGAGCCCGCCATCGCCGCGGGGCTGACGTCCTTGTCGACCTTGCCCTTCGACTGGAGCTCCTTGACCGCGTCCGTAAGGGAGTTGTTCACGGAGTTGAGGATCTTCATGCGGATCTTGTAGAACCGCTTGTCGCCCTCGGCCGCGCCCAGGTCGACCACGCGGAGGATCGCGTCGTTCTTGCGCCAGAAGTCGAGGAATCCCTCGACCAGTTCCTCCGCTGTCTGCCAGCCGGCCTTGCCGACCCAGGAGCGGCCCTCCACGAGGGAGGTCAACGCCGCGCCCTCCTTGGCCATTTCCTCCGCGATCTCCAGGACGGCGCCCTCGACGTCCGGGAAGTACTGGTAGAAGGTCGCGGGTGAAGTACCCGCCTTCCGGGCCACGTCGATGACTTTGACGTCCCGGTACGGCGAGGAGCTGAGCATCTCGCTGAGGCAGTCGAGCAGCTTCTGCCGCGTCGCCTGGCCGCGTCGGCCGGCCACGCGGCCGTCGACGGTGCGTACTTGTCCTGTCATGCCGTCAGCTTACCGAGGGGTGATCGGAGCGCGATTCGGCCGACTGCAAATGGGGGCCGGGGGTTGACGGGGGCGTTGCTCGGGCCCCCGGTTCGAGAGGACGTCCGCCACTCGAATGGTGTTATCAACAGCCTGTGGACATGTTCTGTGGACAACCCGTGCGGGAAAAGGGCGTAAGCGGCTAAAGTGATCGGAAAGTAGATCGCTTGTTCGATTAATGCCGCTGCGGGGCAGGGGAGCGGCCGTTAACTTCACCGCGTAGAGGCACGGCGCACCAGGCAGCTGAAGCCGGGCCACCCCAGGAAGGAACCAGGCGCATGGACGGATTTCCGGAAGGCGCGCCGTGCTGGGCCGATGTGACGCTGCCCGACCTCGCGGCGGGCAAGCGCTTCTACGGCGCGCTGATGGGCTGGACGTTCGACGACGACGCCGAGGAGCAGTACGGCTTCTACACGAACGCGTTCAGCGGCGACAAGCGCGTCGCCGCCCTCGTCCCCAAGCGCGACGGCCGCATGCCCACCGCCTGGGGCGTCTACTTCGCGACCCCCGACGCCAAGGCCCTCGCCGTCCGCATCAGAGCGGCGGGCGGCCAGCTGGTGACGGACCCGGTCGCGGTTCCTCCGTACGGGACGATGGCGGTGGCCGCCGACCCCGGCGGCGCGGTCTTCGGCCTCTGGCAGGCGGGCAGTCACACGGGCTTCGAGAAGATCGGCGAACCGGGCGCCTTCTGCTGGACCGAGGTCTACGCGCGCGAGCCGGAGGGGGCGGACGCGTTCTACGAGGCGGTCTTCGGCTTCGAGGGCCACGACCTCGAAGGGACGGACGGCGACTTCCGCACCTGGTCCCCGGCGGGCTCCGAGCCCGGCCCCGACACCGCCTTCGGCGGCCGCAGCCTGCTCGGCGACAGCTTCCCGGCGGAGATGCCCGACCACTTCCTCGTCTACTTCGCGGTGGGCGACTGCGACGCGAGCGCCGCGAAGTGCGTCAATCTGGGCGGCAGGATCATCGCCGACCCGTTCGACATTCCGTACGGGCGGATGGCCGTCGTCAGCGACGACCAGGGCGCGAGCTTCGCGATCCTCCAGCAGGACCGGCCCGTTCCGTAAGAGGTCGAAGGGTGTCCGGATCGAGGGGAGACATCCCGATCAGGGCACGGGTTGGCCACCGGACACCTCCGGCAGGAAGAATCGGGGTGCCGCGTGAGACGCTGCACGGGGCCTTGTTGTGACGCGTTGATTTCTTTACTTAAGGCCCGTACGGGGAGGTGGCAGGCAAGTGGAGCAGCTCACGCAGCACGACCCGAGGCGGATCGGCCCCTTCGAGGTGCTGGGACGGCTCGGTGCCGGCGGCATGGGGCTGGTCTATCTGGCGCGCTCGGCGTCCGGCCGCCGCGTGGCGATCAAGACGGTGCGCACGGAGCTCGCCGAGGACCAGCTGTTCCGGGTCCGGTTCACCCGTGAGGTGGAGGCGGCCCGGGCCGTCAGCGGCTTCTACACGGCGGCCGTGGTCGACGCCGACCCGCGCGCGGCCGTGCCGTGGCTGGCCACCGCCTACGTACCGGCGCCCTCGCTGGAAGAAATAGTGAATGAGTGCGGGCCGCTGCCGGCCCAGGCGGTGCGCTGGCTCGCGGCCGGTATCGCCGAGGCGCTGCAGTCCATCCACGGGGCGGGCCTGGTCCACCGCGACCTGAAGCCGTCGAACGTCCTGGTGGTCGAGGACGGCCCCCGCGTGATCGACTTCGGTATCGCGTCCGGCGTCTCCAACACCCGCCTCACCATGACCAACGTGGCCGTGGGCACGCCCGCGTACATGTCGCCGGAGCAGGCGAAGGACTCCCGCAGCGTGACCGGCGCGAGCGATGTCTTCTCGCTCGGCTCGACGCTGGTCTTCGCGGCGACCGGGCACGCCCCCTTCCATGGCGCGAACCCCGTCGAGACCGTCTTCATGCTGCTGCGCGAGGGCCCGGACGTGACGGGCCTGCCGGACGAACTGCGTCCGCTGATCGAGTCCTGTATGCAGATGGAGGCCACGCTGCGGCCCTCGCCCGAGGACCTTCAGGCGCAGCTGGCCCCGCACCTCTTCGGCGGCTCCGACGACAGCGGCACCGCGTCGGCCTGGCTGCCGGACCGCTCGGTGGCGATGATCGAGCAGCGCCGTGGCGGCGGCCGCCCCAAGCCCGTCCCGGTCCCGGTGGACCCCTCGCCGCCGCCCAGGCCCGTGTACGAGCCGCCGCAGCCCTCGCGGGTGCCGCAGCCGTCCGTGCTCTCCGTGCCGGACGGGCCGGTGCGGCTCGCGGGCGCGAAGGTGCCGATCGGCCCGGGCCCGAGGGTCGCGGACGCGGCGCGCGCGGTGGCCGAGGCGAGCCCCGCGACCGGGTGGGTCAGGGTCCCGGCGGGCCAGGCCCACGCCAGACCGGACGTTCCGGTGGCGAACGGCGCGCCCGCGACTACGGCCCCTCCCGTTCCGGCCCCGGCCCAGGCCCCCGACGGGCCCGGCCGCTGGCGCCCCTGGCGGTTCCGTATGTCCAACGACGTGTGGGGCACCCCCGCCGTCGCGGGCGATCTGCTCTACGTCACCTCCTTCGAGGTGCACGCGCTGGATGTCGCCAGCGGGCGGCGCCAGTTCAAGACCCGTGACGTGGCCTGGGCGATGTCCGTGGAGGCGGGCCGCATCCACGCCTCCGACGGCCCGACGCTGTACGCGCTCGACGCGGCCGACGGCCGTGAGCTGTGGCGCCTGCCGACGGACGCCTGGGTGTACGCCCTGCGCACCGACCGGGGCACGGTCGTCACCTCCACGCGCGGCGGCGGCGTACAGGCCTGGGAGGCCGCCAACGGCGAGAAGCTGTGGGAGATCACCGGCGCCCAGACCGACTTCGAGACCCCCGAGGCCGGCCCGGTCATCCACGAGGGCACGGTCTATGTGTGGCAGGACGCGCGGCTGCGTGCCCTGGACGCGCGTACGGGCGTGGAGCGCTGGTCGTACCCGGTCGGCGACGCGGCCTCGTGCGGCGGCGTCCCGGTCCGCCTCGCCCCCGCGCAGGACGGCTACGTCTACGTATCGGCTGGCACCCGCGTCCTCTCCATCGACATCGCCAGCGGCCACGTCCGCTGGCACTTCGAGGCCCCGGCGGTCTTCCTCTGCCCGCCGACCTTCGCGCCGGGCCCTGCGGTCGCGGGCGGCGGGGTGTACCTGGCGGACTACCTCGGCACGGTGTACGCGCTGGACGCGGCCACCGGCAAGGACCGCTGGCGCATCGCCACCGAGTCGCGCCAGTCCATCGAGCCGGTCCTGGTCGCCGACGGCAACATCCATGTGGGCAGCGGCAGCGCGCTCTACACCCTGGACGCGGTCACCTCCACCCCGAAGTGGCGCTTCGCCGCGGGCGGGGAGGTCGTGGGCACGCCCGTGGTCGCCGACGGCCGCATCCACTTCGGCTCGGCCGACCACTGCCTCTACACCCTGGACGCGGCGGGCGGCCAGCTCCGCTGGAAGCTGGCGACGGGCGGCGAGATCACCGGATCCCCGGTGGCCCGCAACGGCGTCGTCTACGCGTGCAGCAAGGACCGCTGTGTGTACGCCCTGGACGCGGTGAAGGGGACGGCCACGTCGGGCAGGTGAGGCCCTGGCTTCAACTCCCGTACACACAAAGGCGGTTCAGGCGGCCAATCTCTGTGCGGCCGCCCGATCACCGCACCCGGAAGTCACGCCTCCGCCCCCCGAACAACTCCGCCTGCCGCTGAGGGGGCAGATTGCCAAGGGCGACCAGGTGGGGGGCGTGGGCGAAGGCCTGGGTGCGGGCGGGCTCGTGGGCGGACCACAGGGCGCGGACCGTGCCCTGGACCGCCTCGGTCGGGTATCCCGCGATGACCTCCGCACACCGCACCGCCGCCGCCAGCTCCTCCCCGGGCGGCGTCACCTCGCTGACCAGCCCCGTCTCGTACGCCCGTCGCGCCGAGACCCGCTCGGCCGTGCCCATCAGGGCGAGCCGGGCCGCCTCGCCTGGGGGCATGCGCAACGCCAGATAGATCGACTCGTACGCGCTGACCATCCCGTACGTCGTATGCGGGTCGAAGAACGTCGCGTCCTCGGCGGCGATCACGAACTCCGCCTCGCCCAGCAGGTAGAACGCTCCACCGCACGCCATCCCGCGCACGGCCGCGATCACCGGTTTCCAGAGGTCGTTCGCCTTCGGTCCGACGGTGAGCAGGGGGTCGTCGATCGCGTACGGGGACGACGGCTGGGGGACGACGGCCGAGCGGTCGATGCCGGTGCAGAAGGCCTTCTCGCCCGCACCCGTGAGGACGATCGCCCGTACCTCGTCGTCGTAACGGAACTCCCGCCAGGTTGCGGCCAGTTCGGCGGCGGTCGCGAGGTCGATGGCGTTGTGCTTCTCGGGGCGGTCGAGGGTGACGACCGCGACGCCGGACTCCTTGTCCCGCTCGATGCGGAGTGTCATGAGCGCTCCAGGAGCCAGCGCGGCACGGTGACGCCGTCGGTCTCGGTGAACGCGACCTGCACGCGCGCGCCGATCCGCAGCCGCGCCGGGTCCACCGAGTCCAGCGGCGCGTCCGCCGACGCCACCACATTGCCGACGAGCCGGATCAGCGGGTCCTCGGCGAGTTCGACGACGACAGCGTTGTACGGGGCCTGGGCGGCGTAGGCGGGCAGGAGGGGCGGATGGGGCAGGACGTACGACCAGATGCGGCCGCGTCCCGACATCCTGCGCCACTCGCTGTCGAACGACCGGCAGTGCGGGCAGCACGGCCGGGGCGGGAAGCGCAGCCGCCCGCAGTCGGGGTTCGCGCAGGCCTGGACGCGGAGTTCGCCCCGGGCCGTGTACGTCCAGAAGGGGGCGCCGTCGTCGTCGGGGACGGGGTTCAAAAGGGGCGCGGGCAGCTGCGCTGTCATCTCAACTCCTGAGCAGAAGGGCCGAGGTGGGCACGCCCTCACCGGCCGTGACCAGGCAGGTGGCGGCGTCGGGCACCTGCGCGGTGGAGGTGCCGCGCAGCTGCTTCACGCCCTCGTTGATGAGGTTGAAGCCATGGACGTACGCCTCGCTGAGCCCGCCGCCGCCGGTGTTCAGCGGCAGCCGCCCGCCGATCTCCAGCGCGCCCCCCTCGGTGAACGCGGCGCCCTCGCCCCGGCCGCAGAAGCCGTAGCCCTCCAGGGAGAGCGGGATGAGCGGGGTGAAGGCGTCGTAGATCTGGGCGACGTCGACGTCCTCGGGCCCGAAGTCGGCTTGCTTCCACAGGTGCCGGGCGGCGGTCCAGGCGGGACCGGTGAGCGGGTCCTCGTTCCAGTAGTTGACCATGCCGTGGTGCTGGGCGGGCAGCCCTTGGGCGGCGGAGTGCACGTAAACGGGTCGCTGCCGACAGTCACGAGCACGCTCGCCGGAGACGATCACGCACGCCAACGCCCCGTCGGTCTCCAGACAGTTGTCGAAGAGACAGAGCGGCTCGCTGATCCAGCGGGAGGTCATATACATGTCGCGGGTGAGCGGGCGTTCGTACATGATCGCGGCCGGGTTCTGGTTGGCGCGGTTGCGGCAGGCGAGGGCGACGTTGAAGAGGTGGTCGCGGGTGGCGCCGTACTCGTGCATATAGCGGCGGGCCAGCATGCCGATCTCATCGGCCGGCCTGAGCAGCCCGAAGGGGCGCGTCCACTGCGCGGGGGTGGGGAGTTGGACCGTGGTGTTCTTCCACGGCCGCGGCCCGCTGCCGCGCTTGCGCGAGCGCCAGGCGACGCCGACGTTCGCCTGCCCGGTGGCGACGGCGGCGGCGAGATGGGCGACGGTCGCGCACGAACCGCCGCCGCCGAAGCCGACCTTGCTGAAGAAGGTGACGTCCCCGGCCCCGATCGACTTGGCGACCTCGACCTCGTCGGTCTCCTCCATGGTGTACGAGGCGAACGCGTCCACCTCGGACGGGGAGATCCCGGCGTCGTCGAGCGCGGCGAGGATGGCCCGGCAGGCCAACGTCTTCTCGGATTCGGGCAGTTGGCGGGCGAACTCCGTCTGCCCTATCCCGGCTATCGCCGTCGCGTCCTTGAGCATCGACACCCGCCACCTCCGCGATCGCCGTACGACATCGCACGGCTGCTGACAGCTGACAGCGAGGAAGGCTACAGCTAATCTGACGGGTAGTCAGCTAGCGCGGTGGGAGGGCTTGCCATGCGGGAGGACGTGGGCACGCGGGGAGACCTGGAGTGGGGCTCCGTCGGGAGGCTCGTGCGGAGCGCGGCCGAGCGGTACGGGTCGCGGGAGGCGGTCGTCGAGGGCCGCACCCGCCTGACGTACGCGGAGCTGGGCGAACGGGTCGAACGGGCGGCGGCCGCGTGCATGGCGGCGGGGGTCGAGCCTGGCGACCGGGTCGCGGTGTGGGCGCCGAACACGCTCGACTGGATCGTCAGCGCGCTGGGCGCGGTCACGGCCGGGGCGGCGCTCGTCCCGCTGAACACACGGTTCAAGGGCGCGGAGGCGGCGTACGTACTGGCGCGCAGCCGGGCGAAGGTGCTGTTCGTGACGGGAACGTTCCTGGGGACGTCGTACGTTGCCATGTTGCGGCGTGCGGCCGCCGAGGGTGCTGGTTCCTCCGGCCCGCTGCCCGGCCTTCCGCACCTGGAGCAGGTGGTGGTGCTGGCGGAGGACGCGCCGGACGACTTCCGGGCGTGGAAGGACTTCCTGGCGGAGGGGGAGTCGGTGGGGGCGGCGGATGTGCGGTCGCGGGCGGATGGGGTTGATTCGTCGCAGCCGTCGGACATCATCTATACCTCCGGGACGACGGGGCGGCCCAAGGGGGCGGTGATCACGCATGCGCAGACGCTGCGGTGCTACGACATCTGGAGCGAGCTGGCGGGCCTGCGGGAGGGCGACCGGTATCTGATCGTCAACCCGTTCTTCCACACCTTCGGGTACAAGGCGGGGATCATCGCCTGTCTGACGCGGGGCGCGACGATGGTGCCGCAGCCGGTGTTCGACGTCGGCGCGGTCCTGGCGAACATCGCGGCCGAACGCATCTCGGTCCTGCCCGGCCCGCCCACCCTCCACCAGCAACTCCTCGACCACCCGGCGCGCGCCGCCCACGACTTGTCGGCGCTGCGGCTTGTGGTGACCGGCGCGGCGGTCGTCCCGCTGCGCCTGGTCGAACGCCTGCGGACGGAGCTGGGCATCGAGACGGTGCTCACGGCGTACGGGCTGTCGGAGGCGAGCGGGATCGTCACGATGTGCCGCCGGGGGGACGCGGCGGAGGTGATCGCGTCGACGTCGGGCCGGGCGATCCCGGGGACGGAGGTCCGTGTCCTGGCTTCGCCGGGTGGGCCGGGCGAGATCCAGGTACGCGGATTCAACGTCATGGGCGGGTACTTCGAGGACGAGGCGGGGACGGCGGCGGCGATGACGCCGGACGGCTGGTTGCGTACGGGGGACGTGGGCGTCCTGGACCCGTCCGGGAACCTCCGGATCACCGACCGGATCAAGGACATGTTCATCGTCGGCGGCTTCAACGCGTACCCCGCCGAGATAGAGCAGGTGCTCGGCCTGCACCCCGGGGTGGCGGAGGTGGCGGTCGTGGGCGTCCCGGACCCCCGCCTGGGGGAGGTCGGCAAGGCATACGTGGTGCCGCGCCCCGGTTCGACGGTGACATCCGACGAGCTGATCGCCTGGGCCCGGCGGGAGCTGGCGAACTACAAGGTCCCGAGGGAGGTGGAGTGGGTGGGGGAGCTGCCGCGCAACGCGAGCGGCAAGGTGATGAAGGGCGAGCTGAGATCCCCCACCCCACCCCTTCCCTGAACCCTCCGGGGGTGGGTGGGGGTTGAGGGGGGAGGTTTTCTCCGGGGCTCCGCCCCAAACCCCGGGCGGGGCTGCGCCCCTGCACCCCGGCGGTGCCTGCAGCCCTGCACCCCCTCCTCGGGACTTCGCGTCAGCGACCGCGTGGCGACACCAGGTCAACGGGCGTGTCCAGCCACGCCCGTTCGCCGCCGTCGGCATCCACCGTCAGCCCGAACCGTTCGAATCCGGGATGCCCCTGTTCGGCCCACCAGCGGTAGGCGGCTTCCGTTTCGTCCCACAGCTTGCGCGGGCCCGACTGGACCACCGCGTACTCAGTCGCCCCCGGCTCGTAGTCTGCGGATGCCCACGACAGGGTGTCGGTGCTGTACGTCCACAGCGTGTAGGAGCCGTCGTCGTACCGCTCGGCACGCCAGAACGCCCCGGGCATCCGCAGCCCGATCACGAACTGTTCGAGCCAGCCGCCAATGTCGGCGGGAGAGAGCGCGGTCGTGCTCTTGGTGCCGTCCGCGGGCCATTTCCGGCCCTTGAGGTAAGCGTCGAACGGGGGGCGCTCGGTGCGCTGCTGTCGCAGGCGCATGAAGGCACTGGAGCGGGTGAATCGGCCGCTCGCCGCGCCGTTCTCGCCGACCACCAGGCGTACGACGTGCTCGCCGCCGTACTCGGTTCCCCACGGGGCGACGATCACCCCGCCGGGGCGGGTCTGCTCGATCCATGTCCGGGGCACCTCCCCGACCGAGCAGGTGGCGATGACCCGGTCGTACGGGGCGCCGCCGACGTAGCCCGAGCGGCCGTCTCCCACGATGACCAGAGGGGACAGACCTGCGCGCCGAAGGTTCTCCCCGGCGTCCTCGGCAACGTCTGCGTCGTACTCGATTGAGACGACGTTCGCGCCGCCCAGCCGGTGTGAGAGGAGGCCCGCGTTCCAGCCCGTGCCCGTGCCGATCTCCAGGACCCGGTGGCCGTCCCTCACGTCGAGATCAGCAAGCATCGAGAACACCATGCGCGGCATGGAGTCGGAGCTTGTCGGCGTGGTGCCCAGTCCGTCCCCGGTGTGCCGCCCGTCGTCCCACTGCGTGGTCAGCGGGATGTCGGAGTACACCGCCTTGAACCACGCGTCGGGATCCTCGGCGCGGTCCACCACCGTGGTCTGTCGGGTGCCGTCCGCGATGCCCGGCCAGATGCGGTCGGGCACGAACAGCTCGCGAGGGACTGCCTCGAACGTCGGCAGCCAGTCAGAAGTCAGCGCGCCCGCTTCCCTCAGCGCAGAGGCGAGCCCCGTAGGGCCCGCCTCCTCTGTGCGTCCGTTCACGTGTGCCTACTTACCCGTCGAGGGGCCGGAGCCATCAGACGTGTTGCCGCCCTCGTCGGAGCCGCCCCCGCCGTGCTTGGCTCCGCTGTTGCTGTCGTCCTGCTGGCTTCCACCCTGACCGCTCCCGCTGCCTCCGCCGTGCTGTCCACTCATGGGGTACTCCTTCGTAGTCGGGTTGATCATCTGTGCGACCCGTCCGGCCGTCTCCGCTTCACGGTGCGTGCGACCGGACGGGCGCTTGACCCGACCCCCGGCCGGAACGGGACCACCTCGGAAGTGGGCCTCACCGGGGGCCGGGAGTCTCAGGGGTGGCCAGACCGCGCGTGCTCGATCTTCTCGGCGGCCTTGCTGCGCGCTTCCTTGCTGGTCGCCAGTTCCAGCTGGTTGACCGCCAGCCGGCGCGCCTGCTCCTGGGGATTGTCGAGGACCACGCACGCCATGTCTTCCAGCTTGCGGGCAAAGATCGCATGACCCGTCTTGGCGGTGTGCGACATGATCGCGACGCTTCCGGCGTCAAGGGCGTTCGTTGCGTCCAGCTCCCAGTGGCAGCCGTCGCCGGACATACAGCGGGCCGTCATCGTCACCTCGCTGCTCGGGTGCCGCAGTACGCGGTAGACCACGCCCCGCAGCGTGCTTCTGACGCTCATCCCTGCGCCCTCCCCACAGGGCGCGTCCATACCTGCGCGCGCCACCCCTCCTCAGCGGTAGGCGGACGCAGGGCAGAAGGGGCTACGGCCCATTCGGCACCGCCGCCCGGCGGGACGAGGTACGCGCTGCCCTCGAACAGCTTGCGTACTTCTCCGATCCGGCCGTTCGTCGTGTCCACCGCGTACGCGCCCGTGGTGGGGGTCCAACCGTCGGTCATGGGTTCTCGCCGTCCCCTCGGTACGTCGTGGGGATGATCGTCGCGCCGGATGAACTTGGCTACTAGTGGCCCCGCGTAGGCCAGGTGTCGGCCAGACTGGCCCCATGGGGAAGCGGCATCGGGGCCAACATCCGGCGCGAGCGGGCACAGCGCCAATGGAGCCAGGCGCATTTGGCGCGGGAGATCTGCCGGGCCGCAGGTATCCAGGGCGAGCCGGTGGGCCGGCAAGAGGTCAGCCGATGGGAGTCGGGCAAGCGCACACCCCGTGAGTGGCTTCCGTTCATCGCTGCCGCCCTCGGGGTGTCCGTGGACGAGCTCAGGCAGTCACACACCCTCGCCGATCCTCCGTTGCCGACCCTCGCCGACTTCCTGCCGGACGATGACCCGCTGGCCCCGCTCAACACCCGTAATGGACGTCGTATCGGAATGCGACAAGTCGAGGACTTGCAACAGCGCGTGCACGGACTCAGGCTCGCCGACGACGTGATTGCCGGGGGAGACCTCGTCCGACCCGCGCTGCGGGAACTCCGGTCGGCCGTCCGCCTGTATCGCGAGGGCACCCACCCAGGTGCGGTGGGTCGTGAACTCCTGTGTCAAATCGGGGAGTTGGCGCAGATCTCCGGATGGATTGCGAGCGATGCGGGGCAGCACGCCGAGGCGGAACGGATCTACCGGCTGGGACTCAGCGCAGCGAGGCAGGCCGAGGACCACACCTTGGCCGGGAATCTCGCCGGGTCGCTCGCCTATCAACTGAGCAACACCGGCAGGGAAGTCGAGGGCCTGGATCTGGCTCGCGCAGCGCTGGACGGGGCCGGGTCCGACCCGCCCCCAAAGGCTCGCGCGCTCTACCTCGACCGGGTGGCGTGGGCCCACACGAAAGCCGGAGGTGCCGAAAACGCGCAACACGCGATGCGGGCCCTCGGGGAAGCCGGGGTGGCACTGGCCCAGGACAGCGAGGGAGTCGAGTCCCCGGCGTGGCTGTACTGGGTGGACGCCGGTGAACTCCTGGTCATGGAATCCCGCGTCTACACCGAACTGCGCCGACCGCTGCGGGCCGTGCCACTGCTGCGCAATGTGCTGGGCCGGTACGACGCGACGCACACGCGGGAACTCGCGCTCTACCTCTCATGGCTCGCCGTGGCCTACGCCGATGCGAACGAACCCGAGGAAGCAGCGGCGACCGCCGAACGGGTCATCAGCCTGTCTGCCGACGTGGCCAGCGAGCGGACAGCGCAGCGGGTCCGGGTGGTGCTCACGCGGCTCGCCCCCTATGCCGATGTTCCAGAGGTTCGGGCGGTACTCGACAGGGCCGCATGATGCACAAGCCCGCACCAGTCCAAGGGCATTCATTGCCCACGCAAAAAACCAGCGCCCCGCGGCACGTCCTGCCGCGGGGCGCTTGGTCCCCCGTTGGGGGCGCGCATCCCCAAATGCGCGCCCCCGGCCTCCCCCGAGGCCCTATTCCTTTGGCGTTCCCCCGTTGTCCCCCGAGCTCCCCCGTTCCCCCGAATCCCCCGTTGTCCCCCGTATCCCCCGTACGTTCCCCCCGGAGAGGACTCCCCCGTACGTTCCCCCGTACGTCCTCTCCGGTGGGGCCCCCGTACGTCCCCCGTACGTCCCCCGATTTCCCCCGTGGACCCTCGGCCGCGACGACCCCCCCTCCGACGTCGCCGCGGCCGACCCCCGCCTACGGGTGGCTACGCTTCCTCGGAGCCCGCGTGGTTCTCGTCGGGCTTGAGGACCGCCGTGCCGATCAGGCCCGCGTGGTTCTCCATGGGCTTGACCGGGCCGCCGCCGATGAGACCGGCGTGGTTCTCCATCGGCTTCATCGTGCCGTCGTCGCCGAGCAGACCGGCGTGGTTCTCAAGGGGCCTCACGATGCCGCCGACGAGTCCCGCGTGGTTCTCCATCGGCTTGACGGTGCCGTCGCCGATCAGGCCCGCGTGGTTCTCCATCGGGCGGACCGTGCCGGAGCCGGTGCCGGAACCCGGTGGGTTCCCGGCGTGGTTCTCCTGCGTGGTGATGTCACCGATCTCGGTCTTCTTCGCGTCACTCATCGTGTTCAGCTCCCCTGAGTTTCCTGCATGTCGTGCTCGTGTGAACCGGTGCCCGCCCGGCGGCTCCCCCGAGGGTCGCCGGGCGGGGCACTTAAGGGCCGTCCACAGTAGCGGGGAGGCCCACCGCCGATCCGCCTGCCCCCCGACGCGGCGGATCGTTGAGTAAGAGAGTGCCGAGGGTCGATAAACGATGGCTAAACGGCTCCGGCAGGAGGCGATGAGTCGCCCCCTGCCGGACCGTTCGTGGTGCCGAAACCGCCGGCTACGCCGCTGCCATCGGGCTCAGCAGCTGCCGCACGTCCTTGGCTTCCGCCGCGCCCGTCGACTCGTAGATGGCAAGGGCCTCGCGCCAGCAGGCCCGGGCGCGGTCGGCCTGGCCGAGCTGGTCCAGGGCCCGGCCCAGTGTCGTGAGCACGTTGCCCCGCATCCACTCGCCCCCGATGCACCGCAGCGCGAGCGCCTGTTCGGCGTGCTGGGCGGCCCGGGCGGGGCGGAGCGCCGCGAAGTGGGCCTCGGCGATACGGAAGTGGGTCGTGCCCTCCCACAGCCGCTGCCGGTTGTCCTGGAAGACCCGCAGCGCCTCGCCGAGTTGGTCGAGGGCCTCGTCCAGGCGGCCCGCCCGGGTCAGCGCGATGCCGAGCGCGAAGCGGCCGTTGGCGAGCCGCAGGGCGTGCCCCATCTCGCTGAAGATGTCGAGGCCGCGCTGGGCGAGCTCGACCGCGCTGGACGTACGGCCCATGTTCACGTGGATACGGGAGAGGTTGCACAGCGCGCTGGCCTCGCCCGGCCGGTTGCCGTCAGCGCGGTAGTTGTCGATCGCCTCCTGGAGGAAGCGCTCACCGTCGGCGTGCCGGTTCTGGTAGAACGCGATGATCCCGCGGTCGTTGGGCGCGACCCCGGCCGGCATCGGGTCGCCCGCCTCCTTGGCGAGCAGCGAGGAGACCCGGGCCTCCTCGTCGGCCTGCTCGAAGCGGCCGGAGACCAGCAGGACCGTGGAGAGCGCGAGCCGCGCCCGCCCCTCGGCGCCCGCGTCGCCCGCCGCGTGCGCGGTGTCGCGGATCGCGGCCGCCGTGGTCTCGTACTGCCGCGAGTTGGCGCCCGACTCGGCGAGGTCCTTCGCGGCCCACAGCAGGTCCACCGCGCGCCGCAGCATCGCCGGGTCGCCCGCGCACTGGTGGACGGACGCCAGCAGGCAGTTGGCCTCGGCGTACAGCCAGTCGACGGCCTCGTGGCCGTCGGCGAAGGCGAGACCGGGGTAGCGGGTGGGGGCCAGGTGCTCCACGAGCCGGTCGCCGGGGCGCTCGATCGCGTACACCCGGGCCGCCGTCGACAGGTAGAAGTCGAGCAGCCGGGACATCGCGGCGGCGCGCTCGGACGGCGGCTCCTCGTCGCGTTCGGCGCATGCACGCGCGTAGAGCCGTACGAGATCGTGGTAGCGGTAGCGGCCGGGGGCCGCGGACTCCACCAGACTGGTGTCGACGAGGGATTCGAGCAGGTCCTCGGTCTCCTGGCGGGGCAGGTCGAGTACGGCGGCGGCCGCGGCCAGCGAGATGTCCGGGCCGTCGGGCAGGCCGAGCAGCCTGAACGCGCGGGCCTGGGCGGGCTCCAGCTGGCCGTAGCCGAGTTCGAAGGTGGCCTTGACCGCGAGGTCGCCGGCCTGGAGCTCGTCCAGGCGCCGGCGCTCGTCGGCGAGCTTCGCCGCGAGGACCGAGACGGTCCAGGTGCGGCGCGAGGCGAGCCGGGAGGCGGCGATACGGATGGCCAGCGGCAAAAAGCCGCAGGCGGCCACGACGTCGAGCGCCGACTGCCGCTCCGCGCCGACCCGTTCCTCCCCGACGATCTTCGTGAAGAGCTGGAGCGCCTCGTCCGGGGACATCACGTCCAGGTCGACGAGGTACGCCCCGGCCAGGTCCAGCATCCGGATGCGGCTGGTGACAAGCGCGGCGCAGCCCGCCGTGCCGGGCAGCAGCGGACGCACCTGCGCCGCGTCGCGCGCGTTGTCGAGCAGGACCAGGACCCGGCGGCCGTCGAGCGTCGAGCGGAACAGGGCCGCGCGCTCCTCCAGCGAGTCGGGGATGGCGCGGTCCGGGGTGCCGAGCGCGCGCAGGAACGAGCCGAGCACGGTCTCCGGCTCGCTGGCGCGCGGCGCGGTGCCCTGGAGGTCGACGTAGAGCTGGCCGTCGGGGAAGTGCGGGCGGGCCGCGTGGGCCACGTGCACGGCGAGCGTCGTCTTGCCGACCCCGCCGATACCGGCGAGCGCGGAGACGGCCATCACGGTGGTGTCGGCGGTGGCCAACCGCGCGGTGAGCTCCTGGACGAAGGAGGCGCGGCCGGTGAAGTCCGGTACGGAGGCCGGGAGCTGGGCCGCCTTGACCGGCGCGGGCGGGGCCGGGGCCTCGGCGGGCCGGGCCAGGTCCTCGTCGGCCTGGAGGATCCGCTGCTGGAGCCGGGCGAGCTCGGGGCGCGGGTCGACGCCGAGCTCGTCGGCGAGCAGCCTGCGGGTGTCCGCGTACACGGCGAGGGCTTCGGCCTGGCGCCCGCTGCGGTACAGCGCGAGCATCAGCAGCTCCCGCAGGCGCTCGCGCAGCGGGTGCGCGGCGGTGAGCGCGGTCAGCTCGGAGACGGCCTCGGCGTGGCACCCGGCGTCCAGCTCCATGTCGAGCCGCGCCTCGGTGAGCTGGAGGCGCCACTCGCTGAGCCGGGTCCGCTCGGTGTCCGCGTTGGGCCCGGGCACATTGGCCAGCGGTTCGCCGGTCCAGATCGCCAGCGAGGCCTTCAGCAGCTCGCGGGCCCGGCACGGGTCCCCGCCCGCCCGCGCCTTCTCGGCCTCGGCGGCCAGCTCCTGGGCGCCGGCGAGGTCGAGGACGCCGGAGGCGAGCCGGATGGCGTACCCGCCGGACTCGCTGACCAGCACGCCCGGGCCCAGCGTCTTGCGCAGCCTGGAGGCGTACGTACGTACCGCGGCCAGCGCCTGCGACGGCGGCTCGTCGCCCCAGATGGCGTCGATCAGCTCGGCGGCGGTGGCGGTGCGGCCGTCGCGCAGCAGCAGCGCGGCGAGCAGCGCGCGCTGCTGCGGCGCGCCGGACGGCAGTGCCTCGGTCCCGCGCCAGGCGCGCACGGGTCCGAGCACGCCGAAGCGCAGGCCGTCCTGCTCGGCCTGACCGGTGTCCGCTGCCGGGACCGGAGTCCTCTGCTCCGGAATGCGCGGCTCGCCGTTTCGGTCCATAGCGACCCCCTGTGCCCCCGTAGCGCTGGTAATGCCCGTGCCAGTCTGCCCTGTCCATGGCATGCGCGTCAGCTACGGGTGACGCTCCGCACAAGGCCTCTGCACACAGTCGTTACACGTCGACGGTGCCTGTCCACAGCGTGGTCCAGGGGATGGACAGCCGTCGTGGGCCGGGAAACGTGGGACGAATGGCCGAGGAGTGACGGGCGAGTGGCCGAGGTACGACCGGTGCGGGGGGCCGCGCGGGGTTCTGCGGGTCGGGGCCGGGTCCGGGGTGGCGGTTGTGTGCGAATAGCTGACGGATCGTCAGATCAGGGCTACCGTGAAGATTTATGGAGAACGTCACGGAGACGGCGACGGAGACGGCCATGACGACTGCCCAGGGGACCGGCGCGGAGACGGGGAGCGACGGGGAGGAGGCCTTCCCGAGGATCATCTCGGTGGACGATCACACGGTGGAGCCCGCGCACGTCTGGCAGGACCGGCTCCCGTCGAAGTACCGCGACATCGGCCCGCGCGTGGTCCGGGCCCCGCTCAAGGAGATGACGTTCCTCGGCGGGAAGTTCGCCCCCGTCATGGGCGCCCCGGGCGACGAGGGCCCGATCGGCGACTGGTGGGTGTACGAGGACCTGCACCGCCCACTGACGCGCCTCGACACAGCGGTGGGTTACGCGAGGGACGAGATCCGCCTGGAGGTGATCACGTACGAGCAGATGCGACCGGGCTCGTACAGCGTCCCGGACCGGCTGGCGGACATGGACGTCAACCACGTCCAGTCGGCGCTGTGTTTCCCCACCTTCCCGCGCTTCTGCGGCCAGACGTTCACGGAGGCGGCGGACCGGGAGCTGGGGCTGCTTTCGGTACGGGCGTACAACGACTGGATGGTGGAGGAGTGGTGCGGCCCTGCCGCTGAGGGGCGCCTCATCCCACTGACCCTGATTCCCCTCTGGGACGCGGAGCTGGCGGCGGCTGAGGTGCGGCGCAACGCGGCGCGTGGGGTGCGGGCGGTGGCGTTCTCGGAGATACCCCCGCACCTGGGGCTGCCGTCGGTCCACGGCGACGAGTGGGACCCGTTCCTCGCGGCGTGCGACGAGACGGGCACGGTCATCGCGATGCACATCGGCTCGTCGTCGAGGATGCCGTCGACATCGGCCGACGCCCCTCCGGCCGTCGGCTCGACGATCACGTTCGCCAACTGCTGCTACTCGATGGTCGACTGGCTGATGAGCGGCAAGTTCGAACGCTTCCCCGGGCTGCGGGTGATGTACGCCGAGGGTCAGATCGGGTGGATCCCGTACATCCTGGAACGCGCGGACGTGGTCTGGGAGGAGAACCGCGCCTGGGGCGGAGTCGCCGACAAGGTCCACCGCCCCCCGTCGGAACTCTTCGCGGAACACGTCTACGGCTGCTTCTTCGACGACGCGTTCGGCCTGCGCAACCTGGGCGCGATAGGCATCGGCAACGTCCTGTACGAGACGGACTACCCGCACTCGGACTCCACCTGGCCGAAGTCGAAGGAGGTCGGCGAATCCCAGATGGCCCACCTGCGCCCGGACGTGGTGGAGCGGATCGTGCGCGGCAACGCGATCGAGCTGCTGGGGTTGACGGGGGAGGGGTTGTGGGCGGGGTGAGGTAGGGCCGGGGGCGTGATGGGGTGGGTGATTCGCCCGCCCACCCGACGGTCTTGTGCAGCACCCCCGCCCCCGCCACCATCCCCACATGACTTCCCACACCATGACCCCCGCCGAAGCCGACAAGATCCTCGCCGACAACTTCGCGCCCTGGGTGCTGGAGCTCGGGCTCAGCGTCGTCGAAGT
Organism: Streptomyces sp. CBMA152; assembly: GCF_014596475.1. Classification (GTDB taxonomy): domain Bacteria; phylum Actinomycetota; class Actinomycetes; order Streptomycetales; family Streptomycetaceae; genus Streptomyces. The sequence goes on from NZ_MECJ01000029.1 coordinate 658,878, forward strand.
GGACGCCGAGCATGCCGTGTTGCGGTTGCCGTGGGACGCGCGGCTGGCGCGGGACGGGGGCGGGTTGTCGGGGCAGGCCATGATGGCCGCGGCCGATACCGCCACGGTGATCGCGATTTCGGCGGCCCGGGGGGCGTACGGGCCCATGACCACCGTGCAGCAGTCGACCTCGTTCCTGCGGCCCGTCGTCGACGCCGACGTCCTCATCGACGCCCGGGTCGTCAAGCTCGGCAAGCGGATGGCCTTCGCGGAGATCGGTCTCATGGTGGACGACACCGTCGTGGCCCGCGCCTCCACCGTCTACGCCCTGCTGGGGTGAATCCCGGCCCCGTCCCGCCTCTTGCATGACGATCCGTCAGCTATCACCATGGGCCCCGTCGGGTCAGAACTGACGGATCGTCAGATGCGTGGAGGCGGCGGACATGGCGGCAGCGGCGGAGCACGGGCTCGTCTACGGGATGCAGCTCCCCATCCAGTCCCAGAGCACCCTCTTCGCCGAACCCTGGGAAGCCGGCGCCACCCCGGACGATCTCGCCGAGGTGGCCCGCGCCGCCGACCGCGCCGGGTTCCACTACCTCGCCACCTGCGACCACGTCGCCATCCCGCGCCGCCTCGCGAGCGCGATGAGCACCACCTGGTACGACCCCGTCGCCACCCTCGCCTACCTCGCCGCGATCACCACCCGCACCCGGCTCCTCAGCCACGTCGCGGTCGTCGGCCTGCGCCACCCCCTGAACACCGCGAAGCAGTACGCGACCCTCGACCACCTCAGCGGCGGCCGGCTGATCCTCGGGGTCGGGGCCGGGCACGTACAGGAGGAGTTCGAGGCGCTCGGGGTCGACTTCGCGCAGCGGGGGGCCGTGCTCGACGAGACCGTCGACGCGCTCCGCGCCGCGCTCGGGCCCGAGGAGTACCCGGAGTTCCACGGCGACCGGTTCGACTTCGCGGACCTCGGGCAGCGGCCCCGACCCGTACAGCAGAACGTGCCCATCTGGGTCGGCGGCTCCTCGCCCGCCGCCGTCCGCCGTGCCGCCCTGCGCGGGGACGGGTGGCTGCCGCAGGGCGACCCCCGCGACCGGCTGCCCGAGCAGATCGCGCGGATACGGGAGCTCAGGGAGCGGCACGGCGTCGAGCGGCCGATCGTCATCGGCGCCATCGCCGAGCCGCTGTACGTCGGCGAGGCCCGGTGGAACCTCGGGCGCCGCACCCTCAGCGGCAAGCCCGACGCCCTCGCCGACTCCCTGCGCGAGTACGCCGCCCTCGGCGTCCACCAGATCCAGCTGCGCTTCCGCTCCCGCAGCCGTACCGAACTCATCGACCAGATCGCGGCGTTCGCCGCCGATGTGGCTCCACACCTCACTACCTAGGGAGTACGGCATGGGCAAGCTCGACGGGCGGGTCGTCCTCGTCACCGGCGCGGCGCGCGGACAGGGCGAGCAGGAGGCGCGGCTCTTCGCGGCCGAGGGCGCCAAGGTCGTCCTCGCGGACGTACTCGACGAGCAGGGCGAGGCAGTCGCCAAGGAACTCGGCCCGGAGATGGCCAGGTTCGTCCACCTCGATGTCTCCGACGAGGCGCAGTGGATCGCCGCCGTCGCCTCCGCCAAGGACGCCTTCGGGCACATCGACGGGCTCGTCAACAACGCCGGCATCCTGCGCTTCAACGAGCTCGTGTCGACGCCCCTGGAGGAGTTCCAGGCGATCATCCAGGTCAACCAGATCGGCGCCTTCCTCGGCATCAAGCACGTGGCGCCCGAGATCGAGGCGGCCGGGGGCGGCACCATCGTCAACACCGCCTCGTACACGGCCCTGACGGGCATGGCGTACGTCGGCGCGTACGCCGCCACCAAGCACGCCATCCTCGGCCTCACCCGCGTCGCGGCCGTCGAGCTCGCGGCGAAGGGCATCCGGGTCAACGCGGTGTGCCCGGGGGCGGTGGACACCCCGATGACCAACCCCGCGGCCCTGGACCCGACCGCCGACCCCGAGGCGGCCAAGGAGGCCGTGGCCGAGCTGTACAAGAAGCTCGTGCCGCTGGGGCGGATCGGGCGGCCGGAGGAGGTCGCGGCGCTGGCGCTGTTCCTGACCAGCGAGGACTCCGCGTACATCACCGGCCAGCCGTTCGTCATCGACGGGGGCTGGCTGGCCGGGGTGAGCCTTTTCTGAGCCGCTTCTGAGCCGTTTCCGAGCTGTTTCTGACTCGGCATCAGGTATTGACGGCACCGGACGCCGGTGGAACAGTCGCCGTATCGCATAGATCTGACGACTCGTCAGAAACGCTGACAGGGACGGTGAACCTCCTTGGAATTCGGACTGTTTGTACAGGGATACGTGCCCGTGGCACGCTCGTCGGTCGACCCCCAGGCGGAGCACAAGGCGCTGATGGAGGAGACCGAATACGTCATCCAGGCGGACAGGTCCGGCTTCAAGTACGCCTGGGCCTCCGAGCACCACTTCCTGGAGGAGTACTCGCACCTGTCGGCCAACGAGGTCTTCCTCGGCTACCTCGCCCACGCCACCGAGCGGATCCACCTCGGCTCGGGCATCTTCAACCCGCTGGCGGCGGTGAACCACCCGGTCAAGGTCGCGGAGAAGGTCGCGATGCTCGACCATCTCAGCGAGGGCCGCTTCGAGTTCGGCTCCGGGCGGGGTGCGGGCTCGCACGAGATCCTGGGGTTCATGCCGGGGGTCACCGACATGAACCACACCAAGGAGATCTGGGAAGAGACGATCGCCGAGTTCCCCAAGATGTGGCTCCAGGACGAGTACGTGGGCTTCCAGGGCAAGCATTGGTCGCTCCCCCCGCGCAAGGTCCTGCCGAAGCCGTACGGGAAGTCGCACCCGGCGATGTGGTACGCGGCCGGGTCGCCGTCGTCGTACGCCATGGCCGCGAAGAAGGGCCTCGGCGTCCTCGGCTTCTCCGTCCAGAAGGTCTCGGACATGGAGTGGGTCCTGGAGCAGTACAAGACGGCGATACGGGAGGCGGAGCCGATCGCGGACTTCGTCAACGACAACGTGATGGTGACGTCGACGGCGATCTGTGCGGAGACGCACGACAAGGCGGTCGCTGTCGCGGCGGCGGGCGGTCTCAACCGCCTGCAGTCGTTGGTGTTCCGGTACCACGACACGTTCCCCCGGCCGGAGGGTGTGCCGGAGTGGCCGGAGCTGTTGCCCGAGTACACCACGGAGATCATCGAACTCCTCATCGCGGAGGAGCTGATGATCTGCGGGGATCCGGACGAGGTGACTGCGCAGTGCAAGCGGTGGGAGCAGGCGGGGGCGGATCAGCTGTCGTTCGGGCTCCCTATTGGTGTTCCTTACGAGGACACCATGAACACGATCCGGCTGATCGGGGAGCATGTGATCCCGAAGATCGACACGGATCCGGTGCATCGGACTACGCGGTTCCGCGACGCGGTGTAAATGGCCGGGTGTTCGTCTGCGGGCCGGTGGGGGGTTGCTCGCGCGGTTTCCCCCACCCCGCCCCTTCCCGAAACTCTCCGAGGGATCCGTTCGTCTGCGGACCGTGGCGGGCTGGTCGCGCAGTTCCCCGCGCCCCTAAAGGACTGTGGCTGAGCCGAGTTCTCCGGCTGCGGCGGACTACCGAAGGGGCGCGGGGAACTGCGCGCTCAGCCACTGACGGCCCGCAGTCGAAAGCGGGGTCCGGGGGCGTAGCCCCGGGAAAACCCACCTCCACCCCCACCCACCCCCGGAGGGTCTAGGTGAAGGGGCGGGGTGGGGCCAAAGAACGCGGGACGGCGGCCTCCCGGACGTCGGACCGTGACCACCCCGGCCGGAGGCCACCCGGCGGCGGCCCGCCGCGCGTGACCCCCGGCCGGGGCACACCCACGCACGGCGCACCCCGCAACGCACACCCACGCCGTACGTGGACACACCCAGACCAGAAGGGGACCGCATGCTCGACCACCTCATCCGGCGCGCGACCGTCGTCGACGGCACCGGCGCGCCCGCGTACGCCGCAGACGTCGCCATCGAAAACGGCCGCATCGTCGACATCGCGCCCCCCGGCACCCTCGCCCCCGCAGACGCCCGCACCAGCGAGGACGCGACCGGCCTCGTCCTCGCCCCCGGCTTCGTCGACCCGCACACCCACTACGACGCCCAGCTCTTCTGGGACCCGTACGCCACCCCGTCCATGAATCACGGCGTCACCACGGTCGCGGGCGGCAACTGCGGGTTCACCCTCGCCCCGCTGAACCCCGACCGCCCCGAGGACGCCGACTACACCCGCCGGATGATGGCCCGGGTGGAGGGCATGGCCCTGAAGGCGTTGGAGGAGGGCGTGGACTGGGGGTGGTCGTCCTTTGGTGAATACCTGGACGCTCTCGATGGGCGCATCGCCGTCAACGCCGGGTTCATGGTGGGGCATTGCGCCCTCCGCCGGTACGTCATGGGGGCCGACGCCGTCGGTGGACAACCCACCCCCTCCCAGCTCGACGCCATGCTCCGGCTGCTCCACGACGCCATGGACGCCGGTGCCTGGGGGCTCTCCACCACCCAGTCCACCACGCACTCCGACGGCGACGGGCAACCCGTCGCGTCCCGGCACGCCCGCCCCGCCGAACTCCTCGCCCTGGCAAGGGCCGTCGGCGAGCACGAGGGCACCCAGATCGAGGCCATCGTGGCCGGGTGCCTCGATCAGTTCTCGGACGACGAGATCGAGCTGCTCGTCGAGATGTCCGCCGTCGCCGGGCGGCCGCTCAACTGGAACGTACTCACCGTCGACGCCGCCGTCCCCGCCCGCGTCCCGCGTCAGCTCGCCGCGAGCGAGCGCGCCCGCGAGGCCGGTGGCCGCGTCGTCGCGCTGACCATGCCGATCCTCACCCCGATGAACATGTCGCTGGGCACGTTCTGCGCCCTCAACCTCATCCCGGGGTGGGGGGATGTTCTCAACCTCCCCGTGCCCGAGCGGATAGAGAAGCTGCGCGATCCGGATGTGCGTGCCGAGATGCTGCGGCGGGCCAACAGCAAGGAAGCCGGGATCTTCCGGCGGCTCGCCGACTTCGGGCGGTATGTCATCGGGGATACGTACTCACCGGCGAACGACGGTCTGACCGGGCGCGTCGTGCGGGACATCGCCGCCGAGCGCGGCCAGGACCCCTTCCTCTGCCTCGTCGAGATCTGCGCCAACGACCAGCTGCGTACGGTCCTTTGGCCCATGCCGAGCGACAACGACCCCGCGAGCTGGGCGCTGCGCAGGGCGACCTGGGAGCACGAGGACGTGCTGCTCGGCGGCTCCGACGCGGGCGCCCATCTGGACCGGATGTGCGGCGCCCCGTACACCACGCGGTTCATCGGCGACTGTCTGCGCGGGCGCAAACTGCTGCCGTTGGAACAGGCCGTGAAGATGCTCACCGACGACCCGGCCCGGCTGTTCGGGCTGCGCGAGCGCGGGCGGATCGAGGTGGGTTTCCACGCCGACCTCGTCCTCTTCGACCCGGAGCGGATCGAGGCGGGCCCGGCCACGCTCGTCCACGACCTGCCGGGCGACAGCCCGCGCCTGGATGCGAAGGCGATCGGTGTCGTCTCGGTCCGGGTCAACGGCGTCGAGACGATACGCGACGACGTGGTGACCGGGGCGGTGCCCGGCACGGTCCTGCGCTCGGGTCGCGACACGAGGACGGTGGCCACCAAGTGACCCTGCACGAGGACAAGTTGTTCATCGGGGGCGAGTGGGTCGAGCCCCACGGCGGGCATTACGAGATACTCGACCCCGCCACCGAGACCGTCGTCGGACTCGCCCCCGAGGCCAGTCGCGACCAGGTGTACGAGGCTGCCGCCGCCGCGCGCGAAGCCTTCGCCACCTGGTCGCGGACCCGCCCCGAGGAGCGCGCCGCCGTCCTCGACCGCGCGGCCGACCTGATCCAGCGCGACTTCACCCCGTACGCCGAACTCGCCCGCGCCGAGACCGGCGCCACCACCGCCACCGCGCGCGGGATGCAGGTCGCGGTGGGCGTCTCGCGCTTTCGCCGGTACGCGAAGGGCGCCCTGGAACCGGTCGAGGCGGCGGTCGTCCCGCAGGTCAACGAGGCCGGGACGATGGGGAAGGCGGGCGTCTTCGGCGCCATGACGATCCGTCAGCCCGTCGGGGTCGTCACCTGCATCACCTCGTACAACAACCCCTGGGCCAACCCCGCCGGCAAGGTCGCGCCCGCGCTCGCCATGGGCAACACCGTGGTGGTCAAACCTGCCCCCCAGGACCCGCTGTCCGTCTTCCGGATGGCGAAGGCGCTGGAGGAGGCGGGCGCGCCTCGGGGTGTGGTGAACGTCGTCACCGGCTCCGCGCCCGCCGTCGGCGAGGCGGCCGTCGACTCGCCGGACGTCGACATGGTCAGCTTCACCGGCTCCACCGCCGTCGGCCGACGTATCGCCGAGGTGTGCGGCCGGGGGATGAAACGCCAGCTCATGGAGCTCGGTGGCAAGGGCGCGGCGGTCGTCTTCGACGACGCGGACCTTCACGCGGCGGTCATGGGCATCGGCACCACGTTCTCGTTCTACAGCGGCCAGATCTGCACGGCCCCGACGCGGGTCCTCGCCCAGCGGGCGGTGTACGAGGAGCTGATCGCCCGACTCGCCTCCTACATCGGCCACTTGACGGTCGGCGATCCGGCGGCGCCCGGCACGGTGGTGGGGCCGGTGATCTCTGCCGCCCATCGTGACCGTGTCGAGTCGTATGTGGAGCTCGGTCGGAAGGAGGGTGCGCGGGTGGTGGCGGGCGGCGAACGTCCTTCGATGGAGCGGGGGTTCTATGTGGCCCCGACGCTCCTTGCCGACTGCACCAATGACATGCGGGTGGTGCGGGAGGAGATCTTCGGGCCGGTGGTGGTCGTGGTGCCGTTCGATGACGAGGAGGAGGCGGTGGGGCTGGCCAACGACAGTGAGTACGGGCTCCTCGACTACGTCTGGTCCGGCGATGTCGCTCGCGCGTTCCGGGTCGCCCGTCGGCTGCGGGCCGGTGGTGTCGGCGTGAACACTGTTGCTCGCAACATGGAGGCGCCGTTCGGGGGGTTCAAGATGAGCGGGGTGGGGCGGGACGTGGGGTCGTACGCGCTGCATGCGTACAGCGAGATGCAGGCCATCGTCTGGCCGGGCTGAGTCCCCCACCCCACCCCTTCCCGAAAGCCCTGGGCGGGCAGCCTGGTTCTTCGGCTGCGGACCGTCTTGGGCTTGTCGCGCAGTTCCCCGCGCCCCTAAATACCTAGGGGCGCGGGGAACTGCGCGATCAGCCCCCACCGGGCCGCAGACGAATGACAACCGCCGGAGGCTTTCGGGAAGGGGTGGGGTGGGGGCGACACCCCACCGCGGCGCCTACTCGCCCAGGAACACCGGATTCGTGAACGCGGCCAGCGGTCCTGGCAACCCCGGTACCAGCGGCGCGTGGCGGACCTCGGCCCGTACGTACGTCGCGTACGACGGCGTCGTCTGCCACTCGACCGACCCCGACCCCGAGGGCGGCAGCGCGGTCGAGTACAGCGTCCCCTGGTCCGTCACGAACGACACCGTGCAGCCCACCGCGCCCGAGACCTCCGCGCGGACCGTGACCGGCTCGTCCGCCGCCGCCCGCAGGCGTTCGCCGATGCCCGCGTGCGCGCCCCGGCCGCCGGACGCGGAGAAGGCGACCGAGACGGCCGAGGACTCGGCCACGTACGAGTGCCCCGCCTTCAGACCCGCCTGGATCGCCTCCCGGGAGAGCTCGTCGGCGAGGACGACCGTCTGGGGGCCGCCGATGCGGTCGGGGTCGCGGTGGGCGTCGCTGTTGCCCATCGCGGGGGTCCAGGCGCCGCCCGAACGGGCCGCCACCGCGAGGGTGTTGTCCCACTCCGCCAGCGTCACCTCGTCGTCGGGGGTGTACGGCCCGTTCCACACCTCCACCGCGTCCGCCTCGCCGAACCCGAACTTCCAGTTGCAGCCGACGCAGGTGGCGTGCGGATGCGCGGGGACGACCAGGCCGCCCGCGCGGCGGATCTCGCGCGCGTAGTGGCCGAAACGGTTGTCGCGGGCCCGGTAGCGCCAGTCGACGAACGTGCCGGGCTCGGTGCCGAGCGCCACCACGTGGCCGTTGCGGGTGGTGATCTCCTCGCCGGTGAGGATCAGCAGGTCATCGCCCCACAGGCCCTCCCACGCGGGGTGCGAGGCGTGGGTGTTGTGCTCGGAGGTGTTGATGAAGTCGAGGCCCGCCGCGCGCGCGAGGGCCACGATCTCGGCGGGGGTGCGCCTCCCGTCGGAGTACCAGGAGTGCAGATGGCAGTCGCCCCGGTACCAGGCCCGGCCCCGGCCCTTGGCCCGCGTCGGCGGGTACACGGGGGTGGGTGTGGTGCCGCGCTCGCCGAACCTCAGCGTGACCGTCACCTTGTACGGCAGGCCCTGCGGTGCGACCGTGTACGGGCCGAGCGCGATGTGCCAGGTCCCGGCGCGCACCGGGCCCGGGATGTACCCCGGGGTCGCCGCGTCCGCCCGGATGAAGAACTCGGTGCGGGCGCCGCCCGACCAGCCCCGGAAGCCCCGGCCGCCCAGGGCGGTGCCGCGCTCGTCGAAGACGCCGATGTCCAGTGCGTTGTTCTGCGTCCCGGTGGGCACGGTGGCCTTCTCGTACGTGTACGAGACCGCCAGCTCGCGCACCCCGCGCGGGACCTCCACCGGGAGGTAGACGAAGTCCGGCGAGCCGGGCGGCAGGGTGCCCGTGACGACCCGGGTCCGGTCACCCGCGCCGCCACCGCCGCTGCCGCCTCCGTCGCCCGGGGCCGCGTTCGCGAAGCTCACGGTTCCCAACGTAAGCGCGGTGGCCGCTCCCGTCACGAACAGTCCGCGCCGTCCGATGGATCTGTCGTGCGCGCTGTGTTCGGCCGTGTCCTCGGGTCTGTTCTCCGGTCCGGTCATGCCCAGTGCTCCCAGCGGGATGGAAGGGGTGCCTACCAGTTCCTGCCCACAGTCGTACGCTCGCGTGAACTCCCGTACAAGGGGCGGCGGTTGGTGAATGACCGACCCGTGGCGGTTCATGGTGGTCCCTGGCCGGTTCGCGGTGGGCGATGGCCGTATGGCTCCCTTGCACCCTTGACGCCGCGGGGATAAGAAGAGGCATGCGTATCGCCACCACGATCTTCCTCACCGACGAGACGATCACTCCCGTACGGATCGCGCGCGAGCTGGAGGAGCGCGGCTTCGCGGGCCTCTATCTGCCGGAGCACACGCACATCCCCGTCGAACGGATCTCGCCGTACCCGGCTGGCGGCGAGCTGCCGCCCCAGTACGGCCGCATCCTCGATCCGTTCATCGCCCTCGGCCAGGCGGCCGCCGTCACCGAGACGCTGGGGCTCGGCACCGGGATCACGCTGGTCGCCCAGCACGACCCGATCGACCTGGCCAAGCAGGCCGCCACCCTGGACCACCTCTCCGGCGGCCGCCTCACGCTCGGCATCGGCTACGGCTGGAACCGGGAGGAGGCCGAGGACCACGGCGTCGAGTGGTCCTCGCGCCGCGCGCTCGTACGGGAGCGGGTGGCGCTGATGCGGGCGCTGTGGGCCGAGGAGCCGACCGCGTACCAGGGCGCGTTCGGCTCGGTGCGGGCCAGCTACGCGTACCCCAAGCCCGTACGCGGTGGAGCCCCGCGCATTCTGGTCGGCGGCGCGCCCGGGCCGAAGCTCTTCGCGCACATCGCCGAGTACGCGGACGGCTGGATGCCGGTCGGCGGCGGCGGGTTCAGCGAGTCCCTGCCGCAGCTGCGCCAGGCGTGGGACGCGGCGGGCCGCGACCCCGGCGACCTCACGATCGTCCCGTACGCGGTGGCGCCGAACCCCGGCAAGCTCGCCCACTACGAGGAGCTGGGCATCGACGAGATCGTCGTGCTGCTGCCGTCCGCCGACGAAGTGACCGTGCTGAAGGCGCTGGACGAGTACACGCCATATCTGTGAGCGGCTTCGGCGGCCCGGCCTGCGGTGATCGAGGCCGGGCCGCCGCGTTTCTCAGCCGAGCGGAAGGTCCAGGCGGGACGGGTCGTCGGCCGGTGAGGTGACGGTGATCGAGCCGCCGGGGGCGTTGGCGTCCCCGTAGAACGGGTCGACCGTGTCGAGGACCAGCATCAGCCGGTGCTCGGCCGGGACGTCGTACCCGGTGGCCTGGAACTCGATGTCGACGCTCACCGGAGCGCCCGGGGAGTGGTCGAGCCGGGTGAAGGGCGCGTGCGTGACGATGTGCGCGCTGCCGTCCGGTGCGACGTCGAAGAGGTGGGCGACGAAGGTCGACGTCGTGTGCGTCGCGCTGTACGTGAGGTGCAGCCGGGGGATGCCGCGAAGGCGCGCGCCCGAGCGGTAGGCGCCGGTCACCCAGACCGCCGCGTCCGCGCGGTCGATCTCGGGGGTCGGGTAGACCTTCGGGTTGCCCGCGATCTCGTCGTTGCCGGTCTGGAGGATCTTGTCGGCGACGGTGGCCGGGGTGTCGGTGCCGACGCGGAACTCGCGGCTCCAGCCGGTCTCCGGCTTCTCCGCGAGCCCGCCGTCGTTCTCGTGCCCGCCCCCGCCGTTGACGGCCGTACCCGTCAGATACAGCTGCTCGGTGGCGTCGGTGACCGCGTCCCAGTCGTCCCTGAGCTCCAGTTCCTCGTTCCACATGATCTGGCCGAGCACCCGGCCCTCGGTGTCGATGCCGTTGGCCGCTCCCTTCAGGTGGTGGTCGAACCACCTGTGGGCGTCGGCCCAGATGCGGTTGGGCAGCCCGAGCATGCCGGTCATCTCCGGGCCCGAGTGGTCGCCGATGGACAGGTCGATACGGCGGGGGCCGGTCAGCTCGGTGAAGGTGCGCAGGACCTGGTTGGCCGGGAACAGCGTCTCGTGCCAGGCGTTCGCGTAGAAGACCGGCACCTGACGCTCGTTGAGCTTCTGGACGTAGGTGTACGGGGAGCGCTCGCGCGCCCACTCCAGCGTCTCCTCCACGTTCCGGTCCGCCAGTACGTCGTCGAAGGCCTGCTCGGTACGGGCGCTGAGGCGGGCCCGCTGGGCGGCCTGGCGCAGCAGCCGCACCGACTCCACATGGCGGGTGCTGTTCTCGTAGAACGCCTCGCCCAGATCGCCCCAGGTGCTCAGCGCGGCCACCGCGTCGACGCGCGGGTCATGGGCGGCGACCAGCTGGCTGATGCCCGAGCCGTACGAGTCGCCGAGGAAGCCGGTCCTCGTCACCGGGCCCTTGACCTGGTCGATCAGATACGTGAGCGCCGCGCGGCCGTCGGCCACGTCGAGCGGGCCCGCGACCTCCACCTCGCCGCCGGAGGCCCCGCCGAACTGGGCGATGCCGAAGCCGCGCGGGGTGTAGGCGAGGACGTGGTAGCCCTTGAGCGCGAACTTCGTGGCCTGCACCGCGTACACCAGCCAGCCGAAGTCGGTCCACGGCGCGGGCATCACGATCGCCGGGCGCGGCTTGTTGCCGGTGTGCCGCCACAGCGCCCCGGCCAGCCTCACGCCGCCCTCGCCGGGGACCTGGACCTGGGCGAAGGTGAGCAGCGAGAGCGCGCGGGTGACCTCGTCTGCGCGTGCGGGCGAGAGGTGCGCGGTGTCGCCGCTCCTGAGCGCGGCGGCGAACTGGGTGAGCGATGCCTCGTCGAGCTCCGGGTACAAGCTCACCGGTTGTTCTGAAGTCACGTCGGTACCGTCCCACTTCGTCGGAGGTGCGGGGTGTGGACTGTGCTTCGTTCTCGGGGCCCGGGCGCCAGGGCGGGTGCGACCCTCAGTATCGGCGCGGCCACACAGCGGGACCCCGCCGTATTCGGCACATTGGCGGGAACTGCGCGCCCGCCCGCTCGTCCGGCCCGCGAGCAGGTGCCGCGGCACCGCTCGTATGCTCGGGTAATGACTTCCAGCGCGCAGCGACCGCAGGCAGACGCACCGACCGCCAACGCGATGCGGCGCGCGCTGAAACGTGCCCGCGACGGCGTCGCGCTCGACGTCACCGAGGCCGCGGTGCTCCTCCAGGCACGCGGCGAGGACCTGGTGGACCTGACCGCCTCGGCCGCGCGCGTGCGCGACGCGGGCCTTGCGGCGGCGGGCCGGCCGGGGGTCATCACGTACTCCAAGAGCGTCTTCATCCCGCTCACCCGGCTGTGCCGCGACAAGTGCCACTACTGCACCTTCGTCACCGTCCCCGGCAAGCTGCGCCGGGCCGGGCACGGGATGTTCATGTCGCCCGACGAGGTCCTGGACATCGCCCGCCGGGGCGCCGAACTCGGCTGCAAGGAAGCCCTGATCACGCTCGGCGACAAGCCGGAGGACCGCTGGCCCGAGGCCCGCGAGTGGCTGGACGCGCACGGCTACGACGACACCGTCGCGTACGTACGCGCCATGTCCATCCGCATCCTGGAGGAGACCGGCCTGCTGCCGCACCTCAACCCCGGGGTGATGTCCTGGACGGACTTCCAGCGGCTCAAGCCGGTGGCGCCGAGCATGGGGATGATGCTGGAGACGACCGCGACCCGGCTGTGGTCCGAGCCGGGCGGCCCGCACTACGGCTCCCCGGACAAGGAACCGGCCGTGCGGCTGCGGGTGTTGGAGGACGCGGGCCGCTCGTCGGTGCCGTTCACCAGCGGGCTGCTCATCGGGATCGGCGAGACGTACGAGGAGCGCGCCGACTCGCTGTTCGCGCTGCGCCGGGTGGCCCGCGCCTACCACGGCATCCAGGAACTCATCATCCAGAACTTCCGCGCCAAGCCCGACACGGCGATGCGCGGCATGCCGGACGCCGACCTCGACGACCTGGTCGCCACCGTCGCCGTCGCCCGGCACATCATGGGCCCCTCCGGCTGCCTCCAGGCGCCGCCCAACCTGGTCGCGGGCGAGTACGCGCGCCTCATCGGCGCGGGCATCGACGACTGGGGCGGTGTCTCGCCGGTCACCATCGACCATGTGAACCCCGAGCAGCCGTGGCCGCTCATCGACGAACTGGCCGCGCGCTCCGCCGAGGCGGGATTCGAGCTGCGTGAACGGCTGTGTGTGTACCCGGAGTTCGTGCAGCGCGGCGAGCCGTGGCTGGACCCGAGGCTGCTGCCGCACGTGCGCGCGCTGGCCGACCCCGAGACGGGCCTGGCCAACCCCGACGCGCCCGTGCGCGGCCTCCCCTGGCAGGAGCCCGACGAGAGCTTCACCGCCACCGGCCGCACCGATCTGCACCGCACCATCGACACCACCGGCCGCACCCACGACCGCCGCGACGACTTCGACGAGGTGTACGGCGACTGGGAGGCGCTGCGCGAGGCGGCGGCTCCCGGCATGGTCCCGTCCCGTATCGACACCGACGTACGCCAGGCGCTCTCCGTGGCGGCCGACGACCCCACCAAGCTGACCGACGACGAGGCGTTGGCGCTGCTGCACGCCGACGGCCCGGCGCTCGACGCGCTCTGCCGGATCGCGGACGAGCTGCGCAGAGACGTCGTGGGCGACGACGTCACGTACATCGTCACGCGGAACATCAACTTCACCAACGTCTGCTACACCGGCTGCCGCTTCTGCGCCTTCGCCCAGCGCCGCACCGACGCCGACGCCTACACCCTCTCCCTCTCGCAGGTCGCCGACCGGGCCGAACAGGCGTGGGAGGTGGGCGCGGTGGAGGTGTGCATGCAGGGCGGCATCCACCCCGACCTGCCGGGCACGGCCTACTTCGACATCGCGCGCGCGGTGAAGGAGCGGGTCCCGGGCATGCATGTGCACGCCTTCTCCCCGATGGAGGTCGTCAACGGCGCCACCCGCACCGGCATGTCGATACGGGAGTGGCTGAGCGCGGCCAAGGAGGCGGGCCTCGACTCGATCCCCGGCACCGCCGCCGAGATCCTCGACGACGAGGTCCGCTGGGTCCTCACCAAGGGCAAGCTGCCCACGGCGACCTGGATCGAGGTGGTGAAGACCGCCCATGAGCTGGGCATCCGCTCCTCCTCCACGATGATGTACGGCCATGTGGACCAGCCCCGCCACTGGCTCGGCCACTTCCGTACCCTGGCCCGGATCCAGCAGGAGACGGGCGGTTTCACGGAGTTCGTGACGCTCCCGTTCATCCACACCAACGCGCCGGTGTACCTGGCGGGCATCGCGCGCCCGGGCCCGACGATCCGCGACAACCGCGCGGTGACGGCGATGGCTCGTCTGCTGCTCCACCCCCACATCACCAACATCCAGACCAGCTGGGTGAAGCTGGGCAGCGAGGGCGCCGCCGAGATGCTGCGCTCGGGCGCCAACGACCTGGGCGGCACACTGATGGAGGAGACCATCTCCCGGATGGCGGGCTCCAGTTACGGCTCGTACAAGTCCATTCAGGACCTGATCGCGGTCGCCGAGGCGGCGGGCCGCCCGGCCCGGCCGCGCAACACGCTGTACGGGGAGGTGCCGGAGGAGCGCCAGCGTGCGGCCGCCGTCTCGGACGGGCATCTGCCGGAGCTGCTGCCGGTGTTGGAGGACTGAGAGGCGCAGTCCGCGCCGGGAGATCGCATACTGATCCCATGGCAGCGGGCAAACCCTCGATGCAGGAGCTGATCCGGCGGCGCAGACGGGCCGGGTTCGTCGGCCGACGTGGCGAACTCGCGGTGTTCCGCGAGAACTTCGAGCTCCCGCCGGACGACGAGCGGCACCGTTTCGTCTTCCACGTCCACGGCGCCGCCGGCGTCGGCAAGACCTCGCTCGTACGCGAACTGGAGCACACCGCGCGCGAGCGGGGCGCGGTGACCGCCTACGCCGACGAGGCCGTCAACAGCGTCCCCGAGACGCTGGCCGCGATCTGCGCACACTTCGCCCGCCAGGACCGCCCGCTGAAGGCGCTGGAGCGGTTGCTGGCCACGTACCGCCAGCGGCGTTACGAGGCGGAGTCCACGCCGCTCCCCCCGGTGCCTTCTCCGTCCCCTGAACCGGATCCCCAGCCTCCGTCACCCGCGCCGGGCTTGCGACTGGCCGCGCAGGCAGGGCTGGTCGGTCTGGGCATGGTGCCGGGGGCAGGCGCCCTCGCGGGTGGCCTCGACGCCGGTCAGCTCGCTCTGGGCGCCGAACGGGTGCGGGCGGCCCTGAGCGCCCGGTTCGGCAAGCAGGAGGACGTCCAGCTGGTCCTGGACCCGCTGAAGGCGCTCACCCCGGTCCTGGTCGCGGAGCTGGTGCGGCTGGCCGACGAGGTGCCGTGGACGGTGCTCTTCTTCGACACGTACGAACGCACCGGGCCCTTCCTCGACACCTGGCTGCGCGATCTGCTCACCACCGAGCGGTACGGGGCGCTGCCCGCCCAGGTGGTGGTGGTTCTTTCGGGCCAGCGCCGCCTGGACCCCGGCTGCTGGGCGGACAGTGCGGATCTGGTGGCGGAGCTGCCCCTGGACCTGTTCACCGAGCACGAGGCCCGCCAACTGCTGGCTGCCAAAGGCGTGGTGGACGAGGAAGTCGTCCGCGACGTCCTGCGGCTCTCCGGCCGACTGCCGGTCCTGGTGTCCACTCTGGCGCAGAACCCGGGCGACGCAAGCGCCTCAGGTGCCACCGCCGTGGACCGTTTTCTGAAGTGGGAGGCCGACCCGGTCCGCCGGGCGGCAGCCCTGGCCTGCGCGCTGCCGCGCCGTATCGACGAGGACGTGTTCCGGGCGGCGGTCGACGAGGACGCGGCAGGCCTGTACGGCTGGCTCCGGTCGCTGCCGTTCGTGAGCGACCACGGCGGTCGCGCCCAGTACCACGCGGTGGTGCGCACGGCCATGCTCGGCGTCCAGCGCACCGGTGCGCCGCAGCGCTGGGCGGAACGCCATCAGCGGCTCGCCGAGTCGATCGCGGTGCGGCTCGAAGCTGCCGCGGAGCCGGGCCTGGTGCGCCGCCTGTGGAGCAGGGAGCAGTGGCGCGAGCTGCGCCTGGAGGAGTCGTACCACCTGCTGTGCGCGCGCCCGCAGGCCGCCCTCGCGCGCGTGCTGCGCGACGGCGTGGACGCCTGCGAAGCCGGGTCCGCCGTCGCCCGCCGCTGGGCCACGACCCTGGCCGAGGCGGGCGAGGACGCCGACGACGAGCCGCTGCGCCGCTGGGGTGCGGACTGTCTGGCGGCCCTCGCCGACGAACAGGCCGGCGTGGCCGGGATGTTGGGGCTTCTGCTGGCCAGGGGGCGGCTCACTGCGGAGGGCCGGGCGAGTGCCCATGTCGCACGGGGCCGGGAGCTGCGTCACGCGGGCGCCCACCAGGAGGCACTGGACGAGTACGACCGGGCGATCGCGCTCGACCCGGAGCGGGCCCGCGCCCACTATGGCCGCAGCGTGGTGCGCAGCGCCCTCGACGGTCCGGAGGCCGCGCTCGACGACATCGCCCGGGCCTGCGCACTGGCCCCGGACGACGCGTACTACATCGGCTACCGGGGCGACCTGTGCCGCAGGCTGGGCCGCTTCGAGGAGGCGCTGGCCGACCTCGACCGCGCGATCCTGCTCGACCCCGGCGACGCCTGGGCCCCCGCCAGCCGGGGCCGTATCCGCCACCAGATGGGCCTGCTGGAGGGCGCCCTGGCGGACCTGAACCGCGCCCTGGAACTCAACCAGGACTACCTGTGGGCGTTGGTCCGCCGAGCCCAGGTCCGCCACGGCCTGGGGGATGTGGCGGGCGCGCTGACGGACCTGGACCGGGCCGAACGCCTGGCCACGGACACGGCGTGGGTCGTGGGAGTCCGGGGCGACATCCTGCGCACGGCGGGCCGCCACGGGGAGGCGGTGGCCGAGTACACCCGCGCCCTCGCGGCCGACGAGCGGTACGCGTGGGCGCTGGGCAACCGCGCGATGTGCCTGGAGGAGTTGGGCCGCCACGCGGAGGCGCTGGCGGACTACGACAGGGCGCTGGACCTGGAGCCGTCGTACACATGGGCGCTGATCATGCGGGGGAGGGTGCGCTCGGAACTGGGCGATACGGAGGGCGCGTTGGAGGACCTGAACCGGGCGGTGGGTCTGAGTGGGGACGACGTCTACGCGCTGACCTGGCGAGGCAGGATCAACCGCAGACTGTGGCACCCGGAGGAGGCCGCGGCCGACCTGGACCGTGCGGTACGGATCGCCCCCCGGGCGGTGTCGCCCCTGGTGGAACGGTCGTTCCTGCGCGCTCAGCTGGGCGACTGGGACGGCGAACTGGCGGACCTGGACGCGGCGGTGGCCCTGGCAGGCCCGTCCGACCGGGGCATCCGCCTCCTGCGCGGCGAGGCGCACTGCCGGGCCGGACGGTACGAGGCCGCGCTGGCGGACTGCCGGGCGGCGGTGGAGGAGGAGCCGGGGGAGTCGCTGGCGGTCGGGGCGCTGGGGGAGGCGCTGCGGGGTCTGGGGCGCGTGGAGGAGGCGTACGAGTACGTGGACCGTGCGGTGCGCCTGTCCCCGGAGACGGGTTCCCTGTGGGCGCTCCGTGCCGCGACCCACCTGTCCCTGGGCCGCGTCGAGGAGGCCCTGACGGACTTGGACCGGGCGATCGAGCTGGACCCGAACGTGGGGTGGGCGCGGGGGAGCCGGGCGAGGGTGTGGTTGGGGGCGGGGGTTGTGGAGCGGGGGGCGGCCGAGCTGGAACGTTGCCTGGCCCTCCTCGACGGCCGCGCGGCTCGATCGGCGGACCCGGACACCCCCGAGGGCATCACCACCCTCTGCACCACCCACCGCGCCCAGGGCAACCACGCCCTGGCAGCGGCCCTGGCGACCCGCCTGCCGGGCGAGCAGGGCGCGTACCACCGGGCGATGGCGTCGAGCCGCGCGGGTGCGGCGACGGCCGAGTGGGCTTCGGCGGGGGACGGGTTGGTGGCGGTGTGCGCGCGGGGCGAGTGGGCCCGGGCGGACGAACTGGTGTCGGAGCTGGTGCGCGCCGGGGCGTCGGCGTGGGAGGCGCTGATGGAGGCGGTGGAGGGGGTGGGGGAGCTGGGGCTGTGCGACGCCATACTGGCCGGGGAACTGTCGCCCCGAGCGAACCGCTTGCGCACGGCCCTACGGGAGTGCCCCCCACCCTGCCCGTCCCCTTAAGCCCGGGGCGGGCGGCCGGGGAAGGGGCGGAATAGCCCGTTGGCGCCCGAGGCGGATCACCTCGTCGACACCGTCGGGTGAGCAGAAGTCCTCGCGGTGCCGGGGCGGATGCATCCAGTACGCACCGGGGCGGGCGATGCGGTGCACGGCGGGGACGCCGAGCCAGGTGGTCTCGGGCATGAGGAGCTGGGCGTCGTCGGGGCTGTCGTGGTGGGCGCAACTGCCCAGGGGTACGAGGGCGTAGTACCAGACGCTCGTGTCGTAGGCGTCGTGGATGACGGGGCCGTCCAGCACGCCGCCGAGGTACAGGCCGACGGTGTCCGAGTCCCTGCTCTGGGCGGCCGAGTGGACGATCGCGGCAGAGATGCGTACGGCGTCGAAGGCGCGCCCGGTCGGCAGCATCGCGATGCCTCCCTGCTGCCACTCCGTCCAGGCGGTCGAGGGCGTGGTGTGTGCGGAAGCGAGCCAGTCGGAGACGGCTCTTTCGTTATTGGTCGCGACAGGCATGGGCGTTCCCAGGGTGATCGGAGGACGGACTCTGGCACGGTGCCCGGCGTGCCCTGCGCAGTTCACTCGGGTTGCTGATCCGCCGTTCACGGCAGGGCCTCGCCGACTACGCTGAGTTGCCTGGTCATCGCTGCACCACGACGGTATGAAGCCGGGCGAAGTATCAGAAGTGACCCCGAGTGCGGGTATAGCGCTTCGGAATTCGGTAGAAGGGGACGCCATGAAGGGCAGCCCGCCGACAACCACGACCGACAGTCAGGGAACCGCGCTTCGCGCACGCGGTGGGGTCATCTCCGGGTACGTGTTCCGAGTGATCCGCGAGTCACTCGGCCACACCCAGGAAGCCTTCGCCGAGCAGTTCGGCGTCTCGCTCGACACCGTCGCCGGATGGGAATCCGCCCGACGCCCGCTGACCGCCGTGCCCGTCGGCCAGATGCTCGTCCACCGCCATCGACTTATGCGTCTGGGGGCCACGCCTGCTCTGCTGTTGGCTCTTGAACGAGCCATGGAGGCTGACGTACTCCTGGCAAGCTCGCTCAACGAACACGCGCCCACGGTTCGGGCCAACCCGCTCGGCGCCTGGGTGATGCAGCGCGACCTCGTCGAAGTCCTCGCGTGGCCGCTCACCGGCGTGGCTCCCGAGCCGATCCGGCGGCTGCCCCCGCCCCGGCATCCGCGTCGGGGACCGGTGCCGGTCGCACCGATGCTGACCGCGACGGAGCGCCGCCTGTTCTTCGACCGTATGCGTGCGACGGCCGAACAGGCCAGAGAACCACGGGACTTCCTCCTGCGCCGCCAGGCGCTCTATCTCGCCGGATACGACGGGCAGTCCGATGCGGCCGACTGGCTGGCGCACCAGCAGCGCGCGAAGCGCCATGACGACTGGCTGACGGACTGGCTCAACAGCCGTTCTGTCGCCGCTGTCGCAGCCCGGCACGGCGACAGCGATCACATGGAGCACTTCATCAGCCGCACACTCGCCGACAACGAGCGGAGCGAGGCGGCGAACCTCAACTACTGGGCCTACTGGCTAGGTGAGGGTCCGCACGTTCAGCTGTCCGACGACTTCATCGCCGACGCGCTCGGTCCGTGGCAGGGCGACCGACTGATGCGCCATCTGGTTCGCGGACTCACTCCGCGGCACGGGTTCTTCGCGCTGAACGTCCACACACTGTGGGCGCTGATCACGGCCCGGCCTGCCCTGCTGCGCGGCACACCTGCGCTCCACGCCCTGCGCGACCGCCTGCCGGTGATGTTGGATGGCCCAGAGCTGTCGGCCCGTACACGTCGAGAGCTGGAGAGCATCCGGTACGCAATCCGCCTCGCCGAGGCGTGAGAGGAGACGGACGTGGCCGACGACCTGTCTGCGGTGGCGCACTTCCTGTACGAGGCGGGCACGCTCAAGCAGGCCCGCCGCACGGGATGGTGGATGGCCGGCGTCCGCGATCCGGAGAGCGTCGCCGAGCACTCCTGGCGGACCGCCCTCATCGCCACGATCATCGCGCAACTCGAAGGGGCCGACCCGGCCCGCGCGGCGTTCCTCGCGGTCTGGCACGACACCCAGGAGACCCGCACGGGGGACGTGAACTACCTCGGGAAGAAGTACTCGGCGGGCGCCGCGGATCCCCGGGCGGTCACCGCCGACCAGACGGCCGGTATGCCGGACGTGCTGGCGTCGGCGCTGCGCGACCTCGTCGACGAGTACGAGGCGAAGGAGTCACCCGAAGCGGTCTGCGCCCGCGACGCCGACAAGCTGGAATGCCTGCTCCAGGGCATCGAGTACCGGGCCCAGGGCCACGAGCACGCCCAGCGCTGGATCGACAACAGCCGAGGCCGCCTCGTCACCGACACGGCGATCCGCCTCGCCGACGAACTACTGGGCCAGAACTCCCTCGACTGGCTGCGCAGGGCACTCGGGGAGAAGGAGGCGTAGCCGCGCGAGGTCGGGCATGGGAGGAGCGCTTCCCGTGGGAAGGCCGCTCACCAACCCTGCGGACCTGAAGCGGCTTCAGCACTTCAGCGACGGGGACGTGGTCATGATCGTGCCGCGCGAACTGCTCATCACATGGGGGCCGAAGGAGATGGACCGCGTGCCGTACCTCATCGAACCGGCCGAGTTCGGCGAGCTGTTCCGTAACTTCGAGCACTCGGCATGGCGGCTGGAAACCCGTCGCGGCTACGCGTCCGACCTGGAGGACGACTCGTACATCGCCTTCAAGGCGACGGGGTCCGCGACGTGGGATCTCGGAAGTCCGTGGTCGGTGAACATGCGCGCGCAGACCGCCCAGGGCAAGACGGTCGGCAGGGTGCGCATCGTGGACGACCCGCCCACCACGGGACAGCTGTTCCTCCTCGACTACGCGCAATGCAACGCGGCGACGGGCGAGGACATCCGCAACCTGTGGCGCGCCGACGCGGAGCGCCTGCACCTCGGAGACGAAGACTTCTGGATCTTCGACTCCCGGCTCGTGGCCGTGCTGCACTTCGACGACAACGACGTGCTCCTGAACATCGAGCTGACCACGGAGCCGGCCGAGGTGGTGCGGTACTCCGTGCTGCGCGATGCCGCCATGCATCACGCCGTCGCCTTCGAGCAGTTCGCGGCACAGCTGATCGCGAAGCAGTAGCGAGAGTGATCCGGTGGGCACGGACTGAACGCCCCCTGAGCTGCCCACGACCACCGAGCCGGATGGCGAAGGCACCCCCACCCGGCCAGAAGGTCAGCCGGGGGTGCAGCCCGGACAAAACTCGTTCAAAGGGCGACACTTCGCATAACCCTCGCGGTCTTATTCGACCCCCACCCAGTCGATTACAGTGCTGCGCCATGAGCGCAGCAGCCACCGGACCCGCCACGTCCATATGGGGCCGCACCGAGCAGCAGGACTTCCGCAGCCGAGTCCGCGGCAGCCTCCTCGGCGGCGCGATCGGTGACGCGCTCGGCGCCCCCGTCGCCCATCTCACCCTGGACGCGATACGCGCCCACCACGGCCCCGAGGGCGTCACGGCCCTGACCCCGGCGGCCCCGGCACTCCCACTGGACCCGTCGGCCGCACCACCCGCCACACCGCTCCCACCAACCCCGGCCGGAGGCCGAATAACCGCCGCCACCCAGCTCACCCTCTTCACCGTCGACGGCCTCATCCGCGCCCAGGTCCGCCGTGACACCGGCGCCTGGCATCCGCCGACCGACGTGCACCGCGCGTACCTCCGCTGGGCCGCCACCCAGCGCGACTGGGGGCCGGACGAGCGGCGCAAGGACAACGGATGGCTCGCCGCGCAGGAGTGGCTGTACAGCCGCAGGGACCCGGCGCGGCCCTGCCTCGTCGGGCTCGGCGACGACGTCATGGGCACCCTCGACCGCCCCAAGAACCCCGACGCCCGCGACCCCGCCGCCCTCACCCGTTCCGGCCCGTTCGGCCTGCTCGTCGGCTGGGAGCCGCAGCTCGTGCTCCAGCTCGCCGTCGAGTGCGCCGCCCAGACCCACGGCGCCCCCGCCGCGTACCTCTCGGCCGGCGCGTACGCCGTCATCGTGCACGGCCTCGCCCGGGGCGAGTCCCTGGACGCGGCCGTCCAGCGCGCCCTCGCCCTGCTCGCCCAGCGCCCCGGCCACCAGCCCGTCACGGACGCCCTGAAGCACGCGCTCGGGGCCGTACGCCAGGGCATGCCGAGCCCCGGCCTGCTCGCCACGCTCGGCGAGGGCCGTCTCGCCGAGGAGGCGCTGGCCATCGCCGTCTACTGCGCCCTGGTCGGCGAGGACATCCGCCACGGCCTGCTCCTCGCCGTCAACCACGACGGCCCCTCCGACGCCACCGGCTC
Source organism: Streptomyces sp. CBMA152 (assembly GCF_014596475.1). Lineage (GTDB taxonomy): Bacteria > Actinomycetota > Actinomycetes > Streptomycetales > Streptomycetaceae > Streptomyces. Next base: position 681,172 of record NZ_MECJ01000029.1, read on the forward strand.
CCTCTGCGGCACCCTCCTCGGCACCCAGCACGGCGAGACCGCCCTGCCGCCCGGCTGGCTCGCCGAACTCGAAGGCCGCTCCACCGTCCTCGAACTCGCCGACGACTTCGCCATGGAAATGACCCAGGGTCCGGCTCTCCACGGCCCGGCCGTCAACATCCCTGGTTGGCTGGCTCGTTACCCAAGAGCTTGAACTACTAGCTGTCCAGCAGCTTCGCCTCGCCCGCCTGCGTCGGCACCGCCACCGCCCCGCCCGGTCCGTCCCCGTCCGAGTCGATCCGCGCCAGCAGCGCGTCCCGCTCCGGGGTGTCCTCCGGCCTGACCAGGCCGATCAGGACGTAGAGCACCAGTGAGACCGCCAGCGGCACCGACACCTGGTACTGCAGCGCCACACTCGTACGGTCCGAGCCGTCCAGGTGGTAGTTGACGAAGAAGAACGCCAGCAGACCCGCCGCCCAGCTGGTCAGCGCCGCCGTCGGCCCGGACCTGCGGAACGTGCGCAGCATGCCCAGCATGAACGGGATCGCGATCGGACCCATCAGGCCCGCCACCCACTTGATGACGACCGTGATGATGTCCTTGAACGCGGGCGAGTCGACCTGGGTGGCGATCGACATCGACAGGCCCAGGAACACCAGCGTCGAGATACGCGCCGCCAGCAGCCCCGCCCGTGAGTCCCAGCCGCGCGCCCGCCGGGAGAGCGTGGGCGCGATGTCCCGCGTGAACACCGCCGAGATCGCGTTCGCGTCCGAGGAGCACATGGCCATCGTGTGCGAGAAGAACCCCACGATCACCAGGCCGAGCAGCCCGTGCGGCAGCAGGCTCTCGGTCATCAGGGCGTACGAGTCCGACGCGTCCGGCTTCTTCGCGTGCACCAGGAGCGGGGCGCACCACATGGGGAAGAAGAGGACCAGCGGCCAGACCAGCCACAGGATCGCGGAGAGCCGGGCCGAACGGGTCGCGGAACGGGCCGAGTCGGTGGCCATGAAACGTTGGGCCTGGTTCCACATCCCGCCGTTGTACTCGAACGTCTTGATGAACAGGAACGCGAGCAGGAACGTGACGGTGTAGGGCCCGGCCGTCGGGTGGGCGTGCCCGCTCGGCAGCTTGTCCCACACCGTCCACAGCGCGCTGAACCCGCCGAGCTTGCCCATGGTCGCGACGAGCATGGCGACCCCGGCGCACAACTGGATGACGAACTGGCCGAGTTCGGTCAGCGCGTCCGCCCACAGCCCGCCGACCGTGCAGTAGACGGCGGTGATGCAGCCGGTGACGAGGATGCCCTGGGTGATCGTGACGCCGGTGAAGACGGAGAGCAGTGTGGCGATGGCCGCCCACTTCGCGCCCACGTCCACGATCTTGAGCAGCAGCCCGGACCAGGCGAGCGCCAGCTGCGTGGGGACGTTGTAGCGGTTCTTGAGGTATTCGAGCGGTGAGGCCACATGCAGCCTGGAGCGCAGCCGGTTGAGCCGGGGTGCGAAGAGCTTCGCGCCGATGCCGATGCCGACCGCGATGGGGAAGGACCAGGTGACGAAGGACGTCACGCCGTACCGGTACGCGATCCCCGCATACCCCGTGAACATCACCGCGCTGTACCCCGACATATGGTGCGAGATGCCGGACAGCCACCACGGCATCCTCCCGCCCGCCGTGAAGAAGTCCGAGACGTCGTCCACGCGCTTGTGCGACCAGACGCCGATCGCGACCATCACGCCGAAGTAGCCGACGAGCACGGCCCAGTCGAGACCGTTCATGTCCCCTCCGAAGTTCTGTCTTGTGAACACGGATGTACGCAGGTGTACGCGCGTGCTCTTCTCTCAGTACGACCGGATCGGCGACGCCCCATGGGGGAGAGGGGACTTCCAGGGATTGAACCGCCCGTTCGTCGGCGCGGTCAAGGGTAAGGATGGTTATGTACATGAACTCGGGTCATGAAGGGGAATAAGCAAACGGCCGCACGGGATGCGGGTCCCGTGCGGCCGAGGAAGTGGGGAAGGTCGACTACCTCATCAACTCACCCGCGTTCACCAGCAGCGACTGCCCGGTGATCGCCCTCGCCCGGTCGGAGGCCAGGAACACCACGGCCTCGGCCACGTCCCCGTCCGTCGCCAGGTCCGGCAGCGCCATCCGCTCGGTGAGCCGGCCGAGCACCTCGGTCTCGGGCACCCGCTCGGTGTGCGCGGTGAACTGGACGTACGCCTGTACCGGCGGCCCCCACATCCAGCCCGGCAGCACCGTGTTGACCCGGATCCGGTGCGGGCCGAACTCGTGCGCCATCGAGTACATCGCCGAGGTCAGCGCGCCCTTCGACGCCGCGTACGCCGCCTGCCGCACCTGCGAGGGCGCCGCCACCGCCGACTGTGTGCCGATCACCACCACCGACCCGCCGCGCTCCTTCAGCGCCGGAAGGCAGGCCCTCGTCATCCGCAGGGTTCCGAGGAGATTGACGTCCAGGACGGCCTGCCAGGTGGTGAGGTCCGCGTCCTCGATCCCGCCGAAGTAGCTGTCCCAGGCGGCCACATGGACCACCGCGTCGATCCGCCCGAACCGTTCCACCGCGAGCGCCGCCAGCGCCTCGCACTGGGCCTCGGAGGTGATGTCGGTGGGCCGGTATGCGGTGTGCGCGCCCTCGGGGTCGATCTCGTGGGCCGCCTTCACCAGGTTCGCCTCGGTCCGCGCCCCGAGCACCGCGTTGCCGCCGTCCCGCACCACGGTCGCGGCGACCTGGTGCCCGAGGCCCGCGCCGACCCCGGACACGACGACCGTCTTCCCGTCCAGCAACATCTGGGGCCTCCCGGCTCTGGCAGTTCTTCTGACGGGGCGTCAGAGTAGGTCGATCCGCAGTACGAGGGAAGGGGAGTGGCGTGAGCGAGGAGACCAGGAGCGAGACCTACGCCGAGCTCGCGGCCGTCGGGCCCTACGGCGTGCACCCCGGGCACGCGCTGATCACCATGGTCGAGCCGCACCCGGGCCACGAGTACGCCTACAACCGCTGGTACGAGGACGACCACTACTACGCGGGCGCCATGGCCATGCCCTGGATGTACGCGGGCCGCCGCTGGGTCGCCACCCGTGACCTCCAGGAGCTGCGCTACCCGGAGAAGTCCGCGATCGCCCAGCCGGTGACCGCAGGGTGCTATCTCTCCACGTACTGGATCACCGAGGGCCGCTACGACGACCACATGAAGTGGACCGTCGGCATCAACAAACGGCTCAACCGGGACGGCCGCGTCTACCAGGACCGTACGCACGTCTTCACCGCCTTCCAGGACCACGAGGCGACCGTCTACCGGGACGGGGCGGCGGGACCGCGCGACTATCACGCGCTGGACCACCCCTACGCCGGGCTGGTGTTGGAGGTCGTCGACGCCGAGAGCCCTGAGCAGCGAGGCGAGTTGGCCGAGTGGCTGCGGTCGCGGCATCTGCCCCGGCGGCTCGCCGGCGGGCCCGCCGCGATGGTGACGCTCTTCCGGCCCACCCCGCTGCCCGGCGACCGTATGACGTACGTCAAGCAGGTCGAGGGGGTCGGCACCCGGCTCACGCTGCTCTGGTTCCTGGAGCGGGAGCCGGGGGAGGTCTGGGCGGAGCACTTCGCGGGACTCGGGGCCGAAGTCGGGGAATCGGGGCTCGGACGCGTCGAGTTGGTCGCGCCGTTCGTTCCCACCGTGCCGGGGACCGACCGGTACGTCGACCGGTTGCGCTGAGCGGGCCGCGCGGGGAGGCGCGGGGGCCCGGACAGCAACCAGCCCCCTCGGCCAGGACGGCGGACCAGTCGAGAGGGCCTTGCGCGGGTTGGATGTCGTGCGGGTCGTGCTGGTGGTGCGTCGTACTGCGTTACGGGCGGCTGATGTCGAGGACGAAGGCCGACCAGGTCTCCGGGGCGAAGTCCAGAATCCCGAGCTCGGGGTTCTTGGAGTCGCGGACGGACAGCGTCCGGCTCTTCTGCGTCTTGACTTCCACGCAGTCGCCGTTCACTGCGGAGTACGACGATTTGGTCCACTCCGCGAACGCGTCACGCTGAACAGGCATGGTAACTCCGATGGTTGTGCCGGTTTGTCTGGGTGTGGTGCACCCTGTCGCTGTTCCCAGCGACTGTGCGTGCGACGCTACGCCGCAACATCACCTGGGGCAGGGGGTGTTCACCCATTCGGGCGGCATATTCCATGGAGGTCTTTTTAGTTGGGACCGCGTAGGTGTAAGGTGCGCGCCTCGCGGCCGACGACGCCTCTCAAGCCGATTTCGCGTCAATCCCGGTAGCCGTCGGCCACCTCGTGGATGAACGCCCGGGACAGCTCCGCGCTGAGCGCTTTGGCCCGCAGATGCTCGTACATGACCGTGTAGCTCTGGACGTCGTTCGCCTTCTCCAGATAGAGGTCGCTCGTGACGCCCTCCAGATAGACGACGCTGGCGTCGAGCGCGTCATGGAACTCCAGGATCGCGAACTTGCCGTACATGCCCGGGTGCGCCCCGGCGTCGTACGGCAGCACCTGGAGCGTGACGTGCGGCTGCTCGCTGAGGTGGGCGAGATGTTCGAGCTGGGCGGTCATGATCTGCCGGTTGCCGACGACGCGGCGCAGCAGGGCCTCGTCGATCACCGCCCAGAAGCGCAGCGGGTTCACCGGGTCGGTGAGGCGGTCCTGGCGTTTGAGCCGGATCTGAATGCGTTTGTCGACGTCGATGGAGGTGGCCTCGGGCCACATGCCCTCGATCACCGCCTGCGCGTACTCGCGGGTCTGGAGCAGCCCCGGCACGATCAGCGACTCGTAGACGCGCAGGCTCGCCGCGTCCGTCTCCAGACCGATGTAGACGCTGTACGGGATGTCGCCGAAGGCGTGCCACCAGCCCTGCTGCCGGGAGTCCTTGGCCATTTGCATCAGCGAGTCGACGATCCGGTGGTCGTCGACCTCGTACACCCCGCACAGATCGCGGACGTCGCGCTGGCTGATGGAACGGCGGCCGTTCTCCAGGCGGCTGATCTTCGACTGGGAGACCAGCAGGCGCTCGGCGACCTCCTCGGCCGTCATGCCTTTCAGCTCGCGGAGCCGACGGAGCTCCTGGCCCAGTCGGCGTCGCCTGACGGTGGGATTGACGTTGGACGCCACGGGAACTGCACCTCCGGCTGCGGCACTTCGCTTTTTCTCTGCTCTTCCGCTCAGCAGACTGCCACCAATGTTCGTGGCCCCGCTGGGAAATGGCCACACACGGTGGGGCATTGGCTACCGGGGGTACGAATTCTTTCTCGCGATTCGGTACGGGAAGCGAGCGCCGGAAGTCACTGAGCGAGTGCCCAAACACGCCGAGTGAGTACCCGAGACGGGAAGTGGGCGCCCGAAAGCGACCGGTAGGCGTCGGAAAGACGCGAAGCGCGCGGGACCGGCGATGGCCGGCCCCGCGCGCCCGTGCTGCGGCTCCCGAACCGGGTCGTGAGGGGGACGTCGGTGCGGCGGGTCGTACGGGTGGTGCGGGTGGTGCGGGTCGTTCGATGGTTCTGGTGCCCGGTGGTACGGGTGTGGGGCTAGTGGGCCACGGCGCGGGCCATGCTGCCGCGACGCGGCTGCATCGGCACCCCGGGTGCCGTCGCCGTCGCCGTCGGGCGGGTGCCCGCCGTGGGTCCGGCGCCGGTGCCGTTGGCGTTGCGGCGCGGTGCCGCGCCCACACCGTTCTGGACGTCCATCACGGCGTGCGCCACGAGTCCGCCCATGGGGTCGTGCCTGATCAGGTCCCGGAGTCGGGAGCGGGATGAACGCCCCTCGTTGCCCGGGTAGAGGTGCTTGCCGAGCCCGACCGCGTGGGCCAGTGCGGCAAGCGCCGCGGTCCGCGGGTCCGGCGGTACGCCGGTGCGGATCGCACTGTCCAGCCGGGACCTGATTTCCCGGCTGATCGCCGTGTCCGTCGCCTGGTAGCGAGTCGTCGGCAGCACCCCGCACATCTGGCCGGCCACGGCATGAACCATGCCGCACCTCTCCAGATGCGAGAGATACGTCTGGCGCAGCCCCAGTCGGGGCCCGCCGATCCAGTGGACGGCCCGGACCGGACTGCCGCGCCTGCGCAGCAGTTCCAGTGCGGAGTCCAGTGTCGGATCTCCTGTCGGCCGTGCCATCACCACGGCGATACGATCCCCGTCCGGGGCTATCCGTCCTGCCAGAGCCAGCTCTACTAGCTGTGCTCCGGCGAGGCCGAGGTCGAGCGACTGCGGCTGCGCTGTGGTACCCGTGGTCGGGTCCAGAGCGAGCAGCAACAGCTCTTCCGGAATTGTTCTGCGGCTCCTGCCCATCCATGCCTCCCCGCGTGGATGAATGACAGGGTGACCCCTCTCACATTCATCTGTCGAGAGCGCCTGGGCGGTAAGTACGGGAACCGACAGGTATGTCGTTCTCGTCTAGCCACTGGGGACGACCCCGCACACAGGACACTGGTAGATGGTTCGGACAGGTTCGGACGGCGCCCCGGGGCGCCGGGAGGAGGCATCGGTGGCGGGCGAGTCCCCCGACAGGTCGAAGCAGCAGCAGTCGTCGGGGGAGACGACTCCGGGCGAACGCGATCCGCGTGTAGCGGTGTTCGGGGCCGGGGACGGCCCCACCCGTACGTCCGGATCCCCGACGGAGGGGGCCGCCAACGGGTCCTCCAACGGCTCCGCGAACGGTTCGACTTCGGACAAGGCCGGAGCCAATGGCTCCGCGAACGGGTCCGCGAACGGATCGGTGAAGTCCGCGAACGGGTCCGCTCCTGAGCGCGCCGAGGACGGCGGCTCGGCTTCCGCCTCCGCTTCCGCGTCCGTGGACCAGGCGACCGCCGTGTTCCGCGCCCCGCGCCAGGAGGACGCCGAGTCCCGTGACACCCGTCTGCGGGCGGCCGTGGCGGCGTGGGTGGCCACCGACGGCGACCCGGAGGACGCGGACGCCCCGGCCGACGGCGACACGCCGAGCGCCGACGCCGATGTGAAGTCGGAGTCCGGCCCCGCCGAGCCCGACGACGTACGCGAGACCGTGCCCGCGCCCGGCAACGAGCCGAAGCCGGACGCGAAGCCCGAGGCGGACGCGAAGCCGAAGCCCGAGTCCGACGCCGAGCCGGTCGCTTCTGCGAAGTCGGACGCCGAGAGCAAGTCCGACGCCGAGCCGGTCGCCGAGACCGAGCCTGACAGCAAGTCGGACAGCAAGCCGAAGGCCGAAGCCGAGCCCAAGGCCGAAGCGAAGCCCGACGCCCAGCCCAAGCCCGAGAAGCCCGCCCCCGCGTCCAAGACGGCCTCCGAGCCGACTTCGGGCACCTCCGACGCCCCCAAGGCGTCCCCGGCCGCCCCGAAGGCCGCCGACGCGGCCAAGGGCGCCGAAGACGACGACGCCGACAAGCCCGCACGGGCCGCATCCTGGGGCGCGAAGCTCTCCCCCGGCAGCGAGGTCGACGACAAGGCCGAGGGCAAGACTGAGGTCAAGGCAGGGGCCAAGACCGACGACGCGGTCGACCAGCCCACCACCGTCTTCAAGGCCGTCCGCCCGCCCGTCGTGGACCAGCCGACCACCGCCATCCGGCTGCCGTCCAAGGACAAGGACAACGGCAAGGGGAAGGGCGCGGGGAAGCCGGAGTCGGACTCCGAGCAGACCAGCACCTTCGTGCCGCTGCGCTCCGACGACGTACGCCCCGCCGCGAAGGCCACCGAGGCCAAGCCCGACGGCGAGGCGAAGGCCACCAACGCCTCCGCCCCGTTCGTCAAGACCCCGACCTCCCCCCGCATCCAGGTCCCGGACGCCGCCCCCGCGCTGCCCGAGGCCGCCGAGCGGACCCGGCAGCAGCCGCTGCCGCCGAAGCCGCCGCTCGATCTGCTCGCCGAGCTGACGAACACGCCGCCCCCGGCGCAGACCCCGGTCCGTACCGTGGTCCGCCGGTTCAAGATCTGGACCCCGCTGGTCATCCTGCTGCTGGTGGTCTTCGCGGTCGTACAGTTCGTACGCCCGCTGCCGGACCCGGCGCTGAAGATGACCTCGGCGGCCCAGTACACCTTCGACGGCTCGGCGCCGCAGCTGCCGTGGCCCACCGAGGGGCAGGGCCTGATCACCGTGCCGGGGCTCGGCACGGTGGGGCAGTTCGGCGAGGAGAAGCCGGTCCCGATCGCCAGTGTCACCAAGTCGATGACCGCGTACATCATCATGCGCGACCACCCGATGAAGCTCGGTTCCAAGGGCGCCTCCATCCCCGTCGACAAGCTCGCGGAGAAGGAGGGCGGCTACAACAAGACCGGTGACGAGTCGACCGTGGACACCATCAAGGCCGGTCAGAACCTCTCCCAGAAGGACGCGCTGAGCGCGGTCATGATTCCGTCCGCGAACAACGTGGCACGGCTCCTTGCCCGCTGGGACGCGGGCTCCGAGGCGGCGTTCGTCAAGAAGATGAACGACACCGCGAAGGAGCTCGGGATGACGAACACCACGTACACCGACCCGTCCGGTCTGAACGCCACGACCGTCTCCACGGCGGTCGACCAGGTGAAGCTGGCCACCGAGCTGGTCAAGATCCCGGCGCTCGTCGACATCACCAAGCAGCCGAGTTGGACCGACCCGTCCGGCAAGTCGTGGCGCAACTACAACACCCTCGTCCCCTACAACGGCGCGATCGGCATCAAGACCGGCTCCACCACCAAGGCGGGCGGCAACCTGCTCTTCGCGGCGACCAAGGACGTCGGCGGGACCACGCAGACGATCGTCGGCGCGGTCTTCGGCCAGCACAAGGGCGTCTCGATCCTCGACACCGTGAACAAGGTGAGCAAGGACGTGCTGATCGCCACCCGCAAGAGCCTCACGTCGGCGACGGTGATCAAGAAGGACACGGTCGTCGGATACGTGGACGACGGGCTCGGCGGCAAGGCCCCGGTCGTCGCCACCAAGGACCTGACCGTCGCCGGGTGGCCCGGGCTGCGGACCACGATCGCGCTGACGGCGACCGACGCCAAGGTGCCGCACTCCGCGAAGGCGGGCACGGTGATCGGCAAGCTGACCGTGGGCTCCGGCGCCGGCCAGGTCTCCGCGCCGGTGGCCCTCCAGAAGGCACTGGCCGAGCCCGGCTTCGGCTCGAAGCTCACCCGTCTGGGCTGATCGTCGGCCGATGACCACGAGGGCGCCCCGGTCTCCGGTGGCGCCCTCGTGCTAGCTTCGGTCAACTGGAGGACGCGGGGCGGCGTCCCTATGAGCGACGGGGCGAGAGACGTCCCATGAACGTGACAGTGTGAGGCGGGAGAGCCGCAGTGACCACCGCTGAGCCGACGCCCGCGCGCGCCGACGGCAGCAGCCCCGCCGAACCGGAGGGGCGAATACAGGACACGAACGAGGACCGGGACGTGAGCACCGACAGCGGCCTGGACACGCGCGTGGACGAGGACGCCCCCGAGGCGGACCGCAGGCTGCTGTGCCGGGTACGTGCGCTGATGCTGAAGCATCCCGTCTGGTCGATGACCGCGGTCGCGGCCGTCGGGCACGTCCTGTGGTTCCTCTTCTTCGCCAACAGCGGCGGCGACCTCGCGGCCCAGGACGCCTGGGCCGAGTTCGTCGGCCGCCACCCGGCGTCCGCGTACAACCTGGCCTGGTACGGCGGGATGCACCCCGTCTCGTACAGCGTGGTGTCGCCGTATCTGATGTCGGTGCTCGGCGTCCGGACGACGATGATGATCGCCGGGACCGTGTCCATGGCGCTGACCACACTGATCCTGGTGCGGGTGCGGGCGGTGAAGAATCCGCTGCCGTGTGCCTTCGCGGCGCTCTTCGCCTTCCTGTGCAACGCCACGTCGGGCCGGGTCACCTTCGGGCTCGGCACGATGTTCGCGCTCGGCGCGGTCGCGGCGGTCTTTTGCTGGCCGCACAAGTGGCGCACCGAGCGCTGGGCCAAGGGCGTGGTCGCCGCTCCCCTGGCGGGCCTCGCGACCGCCAGCAGCCCGGTCGCCGGGCTCTTCCTCGGTGTGGTCGCGGCCGCGCTGTTCCTGAACGGGCGCCGCCCGGGCGCGTACTCCCTCGGTGTGCCGCCGGTCATCGTCGTGGCGCTCTCCGCCTGGCTGTTCCCGTTCTCGGGCACCCAGCCGATGTCGCTGGCCAGCACCTCGCTGCCGTTCCTCTTCGCGGTGATCGTGCTGGTCATCGTGCCCAAGGAGTGGAAGACGGTCCGCACCGGCGCCGCCGTCTACGGCGTCGGCACGCTGCTGACCTGGCTGATCGACTCGCAGATCGGGTCCAATGTCACCCGGCTCGCGATGCTCTTCGCGGGCGTGCTGTTCCTGGCCGCCCTGCCGTACGTGGTGCCGCGCTCGCGCAAGTGGTACGTGCTGGTCATCGCCTTCGCCGGGATGAATTTCTGGATCGGCTTCAAGGCCGTCGACGACATCGTCCGCACCCTGCCCGCCGCGTCCTGGGCGCGCGAGCTCGCGCCGCTCGTCGACCAGCTCCAGGAGGTCGGCGCCGAGCGCGGCCGCGTCGAGGTCGTGCCCGCCTCCAGCCACCGCGAGGCCTCGGCGCTCTCCCCGTACGTCAACCTCGCCCGGGGCTGGAACCGCCAGGCCGACATGGAGCGCAACCCGCTCTTCTACGACGACACGCTGAACTCGGCGAGCTACCGGGGCTGGCTGGACCGCTGGGCGGTCCGCTACGTGGTGCTGCCCATGGGCCCGCCGGACGGCAAGGGCGACGAGATGGAGGCGAAGCTCCTCAAGGACGGCCAGCCGTACCTTAAGGAGCTGTGGCGCAACCCCAACTGGCGCCTGTTCGAGGTCACCGACCCGACCCCGCTCGCCGACCCGCCCGCCGTCGTGCAGCGCGCGGACGAGGGCGAGCTCACGGTCATCGTGAAGTCCCCCGGCCGGATCCTCATCCGCATCCCGTACTCGCCGTGGCTGAAACTGGTCGACGAGAAGGGCAAGGGCGTGGAGCCCCCGCAGGAGACGGCGGCGTCCAAGCGTCGCGCGCACGGCGTCCCCAAGACGTACGACAACCCCAACGGCTGTTTGTGGAAGGCGCCGGAGGATGCGGCGGGGGATGAGTGGACGGAACTCCTCGCCCCCAAGGCGGGCACGTACCGGTTGGCCGCCCCGTACAGCCTCCGCCGGGGCACGGCGTGCCCGGCGGAGCTGCGCCCGCCGCACCACTAGGGCGGTTTCGTCTGCGGGCCGGTGGGGGCTGATCGCGCAGTTCCCCGCGCCCCTATAGGCGGCCGCAACACGTCATGTGCCCCGCGCCCCTAGGAGGGCCCGAAGGGCCCACTAAGGGGCGCGGGGAACTGCGCGAGCAACCCAGCACGGTCAGCACCCGACCACTTCCCTCGGAAAGTTTCGGGAAGGGGCGGGGTGGGGAAAACGCCCGCCGCAGGCGGCAACCGGCCCGCAGGTTCACCCGCAGCCGCAAGCCCCATGACGCCCGCCGTGCACCCCGGCCAGGGCGGCGGGGCGGGCAGCGGCCGAGCGAGAGGCGGCCGGGGCCGAAGAGGCGCCCTCGTGGACCACCCGGCCCCCCACCAGCGTCAGACGAACCCCCACCCCCGACACCTCCCCGATCGGCACCCGCGTCACATCCCGGTCAAGCACCACCAGATCCGCCGCCATCCCCGGCAGCAGCCGCCCACTCAGCCGCTCCATGTGGAGCTGATACGCCGTCCCGGACGTGTGCATACGTAGCGACGACGCACGCGAGATCCCCTCCAGCTCCGGATACAGCGCACCCTCGCCCGCCTCCGACCCCTCCCGGTCCACCGCCGTACGGATCTGGTTCCAGGTCTGGAGCGGGTCGACGGGCCAGTCGGAGCCGCCGGACAGCAGCGCGCCGTGCCGCGACAGGCTGCGCGCGGGGTACAGCAGCCGGTGCCGCGCGGCACCGATGTACGGCAGCAGCGCCTCCATCGTCCAGATGTCCCGCATCGCCCACTGGAGCTGCATGCACGCGACCACCCCGAGCGGCGCGAACCGCCGGTAGTCGGCGGGGTCGACCAGCTGGAGGTGCGCGACGGTGTGGCGGTTGCCGCGCCGCCCGTTCGCCCGCACCGCCGCCTCGTACCCGTCGAGCGCGGTCCGTACCGCCCGGTCCCCGATCGCGTGCGCGTGCAGCTGCCAGTCGGCCCGGTCGAGGACGGTCGCGAGACGGCCGTAGTCGGCGGCGGAGACGTACAGGTCGCCCCGGTGGTCGGTCGGCTTCCCGTCCGCGTCCAGGTACGGCGACAGCAGCGCCGCCGTCTGGGACGGGTACTCGATCACCCCGTCCAGGAACACCTTGGCCGTGCCGAACCGCAGCCCGGGCACCTGCCCGTACCGCGTACGCAGGTCGTGCAGGTGGCGCAGCGCCCCCGCCGGGTCCTTGGCCAGGTCCGGGCCGATGAGGAGCGCGGGCACGATCCGCTGCGGCAGCCGTCCGGAGGCGGCGAGCGCGGCGTACGTGTCGAGCTGGTGGGTCTCCACCGACGCGTCCATGAACGTGGTGATGCCCGACGCCGCCGCCTGCGCCAGCACCTTGGCGCAGGCGTCGACGAGCTGGGCCTGCGTGGGCGGCGGGATGACTCTGGTCAGGAGGTCCTGTGCGGTGTCCTTGAGGAGTCCGCCCGGTGTGCCGTCCGGGTCGCGCACGATGTGGCCGCCGGACGGGTCGGGGGTCGCGGCGGTGATCCCGGCGAGGTCGAGGGCGCGCTGGTTGGCCCAGGCGTTGTGCCCGTCGTCGCCGATGAGGGCGATGGGGCGGCGGGTGGGGAGCGCGTCGAGCATCCGGTGGTGCGGAACGGTTCCGGCGGGAAGCAGGCCCACCGGGTTCCAGTCCTCGACGACCAGCCAGCCGTCCGGCTCGTGGGCGGTGTCGGCGGCCAGGAACTCCCGTATCCGGTCCTGGAGTTGGGGGACGGTCAAGCTCGTCCCGTCCAGCGAGGGGTGGAGGCTGCGCTCGCCCGCGCCCAGGGGATGGGCGTGGCCGTCGTGGATGCCGCTCATGACGGTTGCCCCGCGCGCGTCCACCACCTCGGTGTCCCGCCCGATGAAGCGCTTCAGCGCCGCGTCGGTGCCGGTCGCGAGCACCGTCCCGTCCCGCCCGACGGCGACGGCCTGCTGGACGGGCGCGTGCTCCTCGCCGGTGAGCACGCGCGCGTGGTGCACGACGAGCGCGGCCGAGCGCCGCTTCGAGGGCAGGGGAGAAGCGACGGCCGTGCCGGGCGCCACCAGAGGCACGGCCGCGGCCGCGCCCAGGGCGGTCGCGAGGACCCGGCGGCGGGAGGGCTGGGAACTGCTGCTGCGCATGGCTGCTCCTGGAGGTGAGTGGGCGGCGAGCGGGCGGGGGTGCTGTCCGCCCGGACCGCGGCGGGCGGGGCGGCGACCGCCCGGGACCTTGCGGCGACGGGGCGCTGCCCGCCCCGACCCCTGCGGCTGGGACCCGACCCTCCGCGATTAATCCCTTAACCACCAGCACACCGACACAGCCGATTCCCTCCGTGAACTCCCCTTCCACCAACCGATTCCGTACGCTGACCCCCGTGCCCCGAGTGACCCTCGCCGAAGTGGCCCGCGCGGCCGAGGTGTCCGTCGCGACCGTCTCCAACGCCCTCAACGGCACCGGCCGCATGGCCGAGTCGACGCGCGCGCGGGTGCGCGCGACCGCCGCCGCGCTCGGGTACGGCGAGCCCCCGCCCCGTACGCTCGGCCTCGCCGTCACCACGTACGGGACGCTCTCCTGGGACTTCGCGGGCATCCCGTTCTACGCCCGCGCGATCAGCGCCGCGACCGCTGCCGCCCACCGGCGCGGGTACGCCCTGATCGCGCTGCCCGCCGGGCCCGCCGAGGCGCTGTGGCGGACCGTGCCGGTGGCCGGGGTGGTGCTCCTGGACAGCCCGGCCGACGACCCCGTCGTCCGCGTGCTGCGCGAGCGGGGGCTGCCGCTGGTCTTCGACGGCCGCCCGGACCGGCTCGGCGCGCGCGAGGCATGGGTGGACAACGACCACCGGGCCACCACGTACGAGGTCCTGGACCATCTCGCCTCGCGCGGCGCGCGCCGGATCGCGCTGGTCGCGGGCCCCGGCGAGGAGCACTACACGCGCAGCTGCCTCGCGGCGTACGAGGAGTGGTGCGCGGCGCACGGCAACCCGCCCCGGGTGGTGCCGCTGGACTTCGCCGACAGGGAGGGCCGCACCCTGGACGCGCTGCTGGGCGCGAGTGACTCCCCGGACGCGGTGTACGGGCTCTACGACCCGTGCGGGCACCGGGTGTTGGCCTCGGCGGCGCGCTGCGGTCTCAAGGTGCCGCGCGACCTGCTCGTGGTGTGCGCGAGCGAGGATCCGGCGTACGGGGCGACCGCCCCGCCCGTCTCCACCGTGTCGCTCGCCCCGCATCGCACGGCGCGGGCGGCGGTGTCGGCCCTGGTGGACCTGGTCGAGGGCGCGTCCGGCCAGGTGGCGCAGATGATTCCGGCGCGGCTCATGCCGAGGGAGTCGTCGCTGCGGGGGGCGACGACTCCCTCGGGTGCCGCCGGGTAGGCGGCGCCACCTCTCAGACGACGCGCGGCGCCCAGCCGCTGTCGTCCCAGAAGCGGAGCTGGCGGGACTTGGTGGGGTGCGCGACGCGGGGCCCGTCCGGCTCGCCGAGGATCAGCGTGCTCGGCCGGTCCGGCGAGAACACCGGCCACCCGGGGTCCCCGGTGCGGGCGAAGGACGCCACCGCGTCCATGAACGCGTTGCCGACCCCGCGCTCACCGGGTCCGGCCCCGCACTCGGGGGCGTTGTCGGCGATCCCGTACGTCCCGAACAGGAACGGCGAGGTGTGTTCGTGCGGGGTGCCGAACCAGGGCGCGCGGGCCGGGTGCGCGAACTCCATCAGATACCCGGGCGCCGCCCCCGTACGGGCGTGCCGCTCGGCGAAACGGATGTTGAGGTACCGGAAGAGGCCGTCACCCCATACGTCGGTCCACAACGACACGGGATCCAGCGGCAGCCCGTCGGCGACCGCAGCCGCCCGGTAAGCGTCCAGGCAGCCGTCCACCAGCGAGTCCGGCACGTCCGCAGCGCCCTTGAGCAGCACCCCGCGCACGGCCTCGCGCAAGGAGGCGTCGTCGGTCGGGGCCGGGGTGGGGATCGGCGAGCCGGGGCCGGTGTAGAAGGAGCCTTCCGTACGGGTGTGAATGGAGAGCACTGGCAGCGCGGGCGTGGGGAGTTGGTGGTCGAAGCCTTGCATCCAGCGCCCGTCGACCACCGGACCCCGGTACTCGCGCCCGCTGCCCAGCGCGCGCCCGGCCGGGCCGCCCGCGAAGAGCGCGCTCCAGGCGGCGCGCAGCGCGTCGGCGGGGACCGTGCGCAATCCCCTGACCGAGGTGCCGAGTTGGGACGCCAGCACCTCGTACGCCCGACGCGCATCCGGGACCGTCAGCGAGGTGGCGGGCTCCCAGACATGGCAGGCGCTGATCGGCAGGATCCGCCGGACGATGCTGCGCACATCCGCGCGCAGCGCCAGCTGCCAGGCCGAGGCGCCGCCCGCCGAGGTGCCGCTGAGGGTGATGTTGTGCGGGTCGCCGCCGAACGCCTCGGCGTTCTCCCGTACCCAGCGCAGCAGGGCCGCCTGGTCCTGGAGGGCCCAGTTGGCGCAGTCGCCGGTGGCGTCGTCGGTCAGCTCCTCGTGGTAGCCGAAACCGAACGCTCCCAGGCGGTAGTTGAAGGTGACGACGACGAGGTCGCCGCGGGCTGCGAGCCTGCTGCCGTCGTACGTGGGCAGGCTGCCCGCGCCGACCTGCCAGCCGCCGCCGTGGATGTAGACGAGGACCGGACGGCGGCCGTGGGTGTCGGGGGTCCAGACGTTGGCGTAGAGCGCGTCCTCGCGGCTGTCCGGGTCGAGGACCTGGGTGAACGCGGGCGCGAACCGGGTGGCGTCGCGCACCTGCCGCCAGGGCAGCGGCGGCCTGGGCGAGGCGAATCTGAGCGGCCCCACCGGGGGGCGCGCGTACGGCACCCCCCGGAAGGCCACCGTCTCGCCGGTCCGCGCCCCCGCCACCGGCCCGGCGGAGGTGTGCGCCACCACCGGGCTCGGCGCGGTCGCGGCGGCTGTCCGTGTTCCGACGAGGGCCGCGCCCGCCGTGGCGGCGAGCACGGTTCTCCGCCGTATCGCGGGGTTCGCCACCTCAGCCGCCCTCGGGCACGAACCGGATGCCGTAGTCGCGGATCCAGGTGTCCAGGTCGACCATGCGCTCCATCACGGCGCGCCCGCTGTAGGGGCCGCCGATCGAGTACGAGCCCTCGGGCTTCTCCAGCAGGCGGCGCAGCCCGGCCGGGTCGACGAGGTCCAGGACGGGGGAGTCGCCCGCCGCCAGGTCCGCGATCCGCCCGCGCAGGGCGCGCTCGTACTCGATGTCCTGGGTGGACGGGTACGGGCTCTTCTTGCGCTGCACGATCGAGGCGGGCAGCACGTCCTGCGTGGCCGCGCGCAGCAGGCTCTTCTCGCGGCCGTCGAACGTCTTCATCGCCCACGGGGTGTTGAAGACGTACTCGACCAGGCGGTGGTCGCAGAACGGCACCCGGACCTCCAGGCCCACCGCCATGCTGATCCGGTCCTTGCGGTCGAGCAGGAAGTTGACGAACCGGGTCAGGTGCAGATGGCTGATCTCCCGCATCCGCGCCTCCTGCGGGCTCTCGCCCGGCAGGGCCGGGACGTCGGCCAGGGCCTCCTTGTAGCGCTGGTCGATGTAGGCGCCGAGGTCGAGCCGGTCCCACAGGCCCGTGGTGCGCAGCGCGTCCTGTCCGCCGGCCCGGCGGTAGGGCAGATGCCAGGGGAAGGTGGCCGCCGAGACGGCCTCCGGGTCGTGGAAGTGGCTGTAGCCGCCGAAGAGTTCATCGGCGGACTCCCCGGACAGGGCGACCGTCGAGCGGGCCCGCACGGCCTGGAAGAGGAGGTAGAGCGAGTACTCCATGTCGCCGGTGACGGTCGGCAGGTCGAGTGCGCGCAGCACGTTATCGCGCACCTTGGGGCTGAGCAGTTCGGCGTTGTCGAGGACGATGTCCTCGTGGTCGGTGCCGATGTGCGCGACGGCCTCCCGTACGAAGGGCGCGTCCGGCGCCTCCCACACCGCGTTGGCCTCGAACCGCTCGGCGTGGCCGGTGAAGTCGACGGAGAAGGTGCGGATCCGCTTGCCCTCGGGGGCGAGCGCCCGGGCGGCGAGCGCGGTGACCGCGCTGGAGTCCAGCCCGCCGGACAGCAGCGAGCACAGCGGTACGTCGGAGACCAGCTGGCGGCGCACGATGTCGTCGAGCAGCTCGCGCACATGCCCGACGGTGGTGTCGAGGTCGTCGGTGTGCGGGCGCGACTCCAGCTGCCAGTACCGGATCTTCCGCACCCCGCGCCGCGAGATGCGCACCATGGTGCCGGGCCGCACCTCGTACATGCCCCGGAACACGGCGTGTTCAGGAGTCATCGTCAGCCCGAACACCTCGCGCAGGCCCTCGGCGTCGACGACCGCCTCGGCGAGCGGATGCGCGAGGATCGCCTTCGGCTCCGAGCCGAAGAGCACGCCGTCGTCGGTCGGGTAGTACAGGAGCGGTTTGACGCCCATCCGGTCGCGTACCAGCAGCAGTTCCTCGGTGCGGGTGTCCCAGATGGCGAACGCGAACATGCCGTTCAGGCGCTCCGCGAAGGACTCGCCCCACTCCAGATAGGCCCGCAGCACCACCTCGGTGTCGCTGGCGGTACGGAAGCGGTGGCCCCGGGAGGTCAACTCCTGCCGCAATTCAGGGAAGTTGTAGACCTCGCCGCTGTACGTGATGACCGCCTGCGGGGTGCCGCTCTCCCCGGAGGTCATCGGCTGGCGGCCGCCCTCGATGTCGATGACGGCCAGCCGGCGGTGGCCGAGGGCCGCGTGCCGGTCGGTCCACACCCCGCCCGCGTCGGGCCCGCGGCAGACCATGGTGGCGGTCATGGCCCGGGCGCTGTCCTGGTGCTCGCTCACGTCGTGGGAGTAGCCGACCCACCCTGCGATGCCGCACATGTCTGGGACCCCTCTCTCGCCGTCAGGCGTACGTGTAGAAACGGCGGTGGTCGATGACCTCGGCGACCGTCTTGGTGTGCCAGGGGTAGAGCGGTGTGCTCGGGTCGGCGACCTCGGGAGTCGGCTCCTGCGGCAGGTAGTGCGGCACGTCCGGGTGCAGCGCCTGCCAGTCGCCCCAGATCTTGTCGATGAAGCAGTGGTGCAGGAAGAACACCGGGTCGTTGGGCGAGGAGATGTACATCATGTGGCCGCCCACCCACTGGTGCCCGGCGCCGTGCAGCTTCCCGGCCGGGGGCTCCCAGGCGAAGTTGGTGTAGCCCTCAAGGTGGTTTCTGAAGCTGTTGTACGGGGGTGTGCTGCCGGAGGTGTAGTTCCACGGCGGGCAGTCGTAGACCGGCAGGTCCATGGTCTGCTTCAGCTGCTCGGGCGAGGGCAGCGTGGGCAGCTTCTGCCCGATGCGGCGGATCAGGAACTTGCGGTCGTCCACGGTGTAGTGGCCGTTCAGCGCCGGGCTCTCGGGGCCCTCGGGCTGCACGTTGACCTTCAGCTCCCACCCGTTGGGGTAGGCGAAC
Organism: Streptomyces sp. CBMA152; assembly: GCF_014596475.1. Taxonomy (GTDB): domain Bacteria; phylum Actinomycetota; class Actinomycetes; order Streptomycetales; family Streptomycetaceae; genus Streptomyces. Next base: position 699,698 of record NZ_MECJ01000029.1, read on the forward strand.
GGCCCGGTCATCACCATGCCGTCCTCGGCACGCCCGTCGCCGCCCATGAAGTCGTCCTGCCACAGCGGCGAGTCCTTGGACTGGTCCATGGTCCAGTCCCAGTACGGCAGGGTCACCGTCGGGTCGACCCGGCGCAGCTCCTTCTCGTACTCCATCAGGTACTGGCGGTGCCACGGGAAGAAGCCGGGGTTGATGTGGCCGACCCGCTTGCCGGTGTCCTTGTCCAGGTAGTCCTGCGAGTTCACGTCGACGTGCAGCTTGACGAACCTGTCGTAGATCCCGCGCCGCTTGATCTCCAGGACGGCCTTGATGAACCGCCGCCGCTCGCTGCGCGACAGGTCCAGGTGGTTCCTGCGGACGTGCGTCATGGCCTTGTTCCTCAATCTCGCGGGATCACATGGAGTGGTGGGAGGCGGCGTCGCCGAGCGGTACGAGGTTGGCGCCGTGCAACTCGTCCACGGCGGCTCGCGCGGCGTGCAGCGGCGTCTTCGCCACCTCGTAGTGGCACAGAGCGCTCAGATAGGCGCCCTCACCGAGCTTCATCAGAGACAGCGGCCTGCCGTCTATGGACACGGCGTGGTCGTTGCCCATCCGGGTGACCCGGATGGTGCGGCCCTTGTAGGTCTCGGTGTGGTCGTCCCCGTGGGCGACGGGAGCGGCGGCGACGGCATCACCGGACCCCGTCCCGTACACGGCGATCCCGGCGGCTCCCGAGAGCCCGGTGACTACGGTGGCGGCGACGGCGCCGCGCTTGATGACATCGCGACGGTTGAGCATAGGGCGACCTTTCGGTGGGGGACGGCCCCGCGCCCCTAAAGGGGCGCGGGGAACTGCGCGACCAGCCCAGGCCGGCCCGCAGCCGAAGAACGAGCTGTTACTTCTCCAGGCAGAACTCGTCGATCGGGTAACCGACATGCCGGTCCTCGCTCGGCAGGAAGCCGAGAACGGTGTCACCCGGCTTCAGCTCGGTGCTGTTGAGCACCACACCGCCCGGGCCCAGGACCCGTACATGCCAGTCGTCCTGAAGGATCAGATTCACCCGCTGCCCGTTGGGCGCAACCGCGTCGATGGAGATCAGCGGCCGGGACTCGATCTTGACCCGCCCGACGGTGACGAGCCGCGTCTGACCCTTGATGTCGACGGCGAGGACCTTGCTGCCCGCCTTCAGCTCACTGAGGTAGTTGGTCCGCTCGTCCTTGGACAGCGTGTACGAGTGGATCGCCCCCGCGTTGACCCGGAACGGCCGCGTCGGCATGTACGGCAGCGGATGCGTCTCGCTGACGCACAGGATCATGCCCTTGGAGTGCGAGCCGACCAGGATGCCCTCGTCCTCGCGGAAGTACGTGCAGGTGTCGACGCAGGCGCGCTCGCCCATGCCGATGTGCTCGGTCTTCTCGACGGTGAGCTCGACCAGGTCCAGGTCGGGCACGTCGGCGGTCGCGGCGGCCTTCAGCTTGGCCGCGTCACCCACGGCCGCGGGCGCCATCATCACGCCGTCCGAGCCGTGCTCCAGGACGCCGAAGATGATCTCGGCCTCCTCCACGTCCTTGGCCACCGTGATCATGCTGCCCTTGGCGCGGGCGGCGGCCGCGATCACGATCTCCAGCGGGATCTTGGTGGGGTCGCGGAAGAGCAGCACGCTCCACTTCTCGGTGCGCGCCGACTCGCAGGCGTCCTCAAGAGTGGGCGCGTCGATGATCTCCACGAAGCGTCCGAACTCGATGTCCGGGTACTTCAGGGCGAGTTCGGCCGGGGTGACGCCGTGCACGGCCGGGTCCACGATGACCACCGAGGCGTCGCCGAACTCGGCGGGCAGCTCCTTGCGCGGCAGCAGCACCTTGGTCAGGGTCGGCGGCAGGTCGGCGAAGTCGGCGGGGTCCTCGGCGACGATGCCTTCGAGGCGGTAGTGCAGGGCCTCCTGGAGGATGGCCTCCTTGGCGTCGCCGAGCGAACGGGCGTCGAGCCAGCTGATCTTCATGGGAGAACTCCTCTTAAGAGACGGTGGTCAACGGGGCGGTGCGGTCATCGGCGGGCGCGTTGGGCGCCGGTACGTGGCCGTCGGGCACCTCGCGGCGCGCGGCGGGGTGGATGAGGCGGGACACCTTGGCGGCCATGGCCCCGGGGTCCGGCGCGAGGAAGACGTTGCGGCCCATCGCGACCCCGGACGCGCCGCCGCGCAGCGCCTCGTCCACGTAGGCGAGTACGCGCTTCTCGTCGGGCTCGCGGGGGCCGCCGACCACGACGAGCGGGACGGGCGAGGCACTGGTGATGTCCCGCATCTCGCCGATGGTCTCGGCGCAGACGGTCTTGACGATGTCGGCACCCAGATCGGCGGCGAGCGAGGCCGCGTGCGCGATCAGCGCCGGGTCACGGGGGTTGGTGATCTTCGGGCCGCGCGGATACATCATGGCCAGCAGCGGAACGTTCCAGCGGTCGCAGGCGTCGCCCACCGCCGCCAGGTCCGCGATCTGCTGCCGCTCCTGGGCGGAGCCCAGGTTGACGTGCACGCTGACCGCGTCCGCGCCGAGCCGCAGGCACTCCTCGACGCTGGCGACCAGGTACTTCTCGTCCGGGTCGGGGGCGTGCACGGTGCTGGCACTGAGGTGCACGATCAGCGACGTACGGGCGAACCGCGCCGAGTCGATGTAGCGCAGGCTGCCCTTGTGCAGCACCACCGCGTCCACGCCGTTCACGGCGAGCTGGCCCACCAGATGGTCGAGCCGGTTGCCGCCGGTCACCGGGCCGTCGGTGATCGAGTGGTCGAGCGGCACGATCAGCAGCCGCTCGCCGCCGTGGCGGTGCAGCCGCCGCAGCCGCAGCTTCCGGGCGAAGGAATGGGTCAACATCATCGAAACCTCCCCTGTGGGGGTCAGGCCGGTACGGGTGTGGTGCACCCGGGTGCGGCGTCGAGCTGGGCGAGACCGAATTCGTCGTGCAGTACCTGTGCCGCGCGTACGGCGTCGTCGTCCGGGACGGTCACCGAGATCCGCATCTGCGACGCGGAGACCGAACTGGGCGCGATCGCGGCCGACTTGAGGCAGGTGAGCAGCCGGGCGGTGCTGTCGGGGCGGCTCAGCAGTCCCGTACCGACGAGGGACAGCTTGGTGATGTTCGCGTCGCATTCGAGCGGGCGGCCCGGGGGTCCGGAGCGACGGGTGAGGAAATCGCGGAGCGGCTTCACGTCGTCGGTGTGCACGGTGATGCCGATGCTGACCCCGGTGCTCTCGTCGGAGAGCGCCGCCATGTCGACGGGTAAGGACTCCTCGGCGAGGAACGCGAAGACATCGGCCGCCGCGTCCACGTCCCCCGCGTCGAAGCGCAGGTTCACCCGGGCCACGTCGGAATCGAGCACCACTCCGGTGACGGTCGTGCGTGATTCGAGCATGTCGCTTTTCGTCTCCTCCCTGGCAGCGATCACGGTTCCGGGTCCGGTCCGTACGGAGTGCCGGACATGGATGTCCACACCCCGGAGCGCTGCTAGTTCCACGGCACGTGCGTGCATGACTTGCGCGCCGGCGAACGACATCTCGGCCATGACGCCGACGTCGATGACCGGCAGGATCGAAGCGGAGGGCAGGATGCGGGGGTCGGCGGTGAAGACGCCGTCGACGTCGGTGTAGATCTCGCAGTGGGCGGCGCCGAGTTCGGCCGCCACGGCCACCGCCGTGGTGTCCGATCCGCCGCGTCCCAGCGTGATGACATCGCGTCGGTCGGTCAGCCCCTGGAACCCGGCGACCACGGCCACCGCTCCCTGGGCCAGTACCTCGTTGATCGCCTCGGTGTCGACGGCGACGATCACCCCGCGGCCGTGCGCGCCGGTCGCGAGGATGCCGGTCTGCGCGCCGACCAGGGAGACGGCCGGGACGCCGATGTGGTGCAGGGCCATGGCGAGTACGGCCGCCGACGCGCTCTCTCCGGTCGCGAGGAGCTGGTCGGTCTCGCGGTCGCCCGCGTCCGCCCCCACCGAGTGGGCGAGGCGGAGCAGTTGGTCGGTGGTGTCGCCCCGGGCCGAGACGACGACGGCCACCGGCTGTCCGCTGCCGTATACGGCCGCCACGCGCTCGGCCACGGCACGGACCTGCCCCAGCGAGGCGAGCGAGCTGCCGCCGTACTTGTGCACCACCGGCGGGACGCCGCCCGCGCCGTTCGGGAGAACCATGAAGCAGTCCTTTCCTGCGGATTCGGCGAGGCCGTTGCCTGGTTCCCCGTGCCGTCCTGTGCCGGCCCCACCGCCGCAGACGCTCCCGTGGACCGGTATCGGCCAGGTTTCACGCGGATATCGCGATGCGCATGGCGCGATAACGCACACGAAACGTGCCGCGAACGCATGCGAAATGCCCCGCGCCTTGAGGCACGGGGCATTCTTCGGAGGGTGCGGTGACCAGGCCTGGGGCAGCGGATATCAGGCCCGGGACCGCGGTTGTCAGGCCTGCGACAGCCTCAGCGCCGCCTGGAGCCGGAGGTTGGACTGCTGGAGGCTCTTCAGGCGGGTGCGGATCGCCCCGGACTGCTCGCTGCGCGCGCTCTTGAGCGTACGCAGCGAAGGCTGGCGGACCAGCGAGAGCGAGGCGACCGAGGACGGGCGGACCGGGGCCGGCGCCGCCGGCCGGCGGGGGCCGTCCAGGGACGGATCCTCCACCAGAATGGCCTGCTCCAGGGCGCGCAGAGATTCCCCCGGGTCGATGCCCAGCTCCACCGAGAGCAGCGTGCGGGTCTCCCGGAACTGCCGCAGCGCGTCCGCCTGCCGCCCGGAGCGGTACAGCGCCAGCATCAGCTGGGCGCACATCTGCTCGCGATACGGGTTCTCGGCGACCTGCCGGTACAGCTCCCCGACCACCTTGCGATGGCGGCCCATCTGCAACTCCAGGTCGACGCACTCCTCCAGGACGGAGAGCTGCTCCTCCCGCAGCATCGTCGCGGCCTGCCGCAGCACCCGGCTCTCAAGCCCTGCCGCGACCGGCCCCTTCCACTGGGCGAGCGCCGAGCGGAACAGGTCCACCGCCTGCTCGGGATGCCCGTCCCGGGCGGCCCTGCGGCCAAGGCCCGCAAGGTGCTCGAAGCGGGCCAGGTCGAGGGCGGTGTGCGGCAGCCGGATGCGGTATCCGGCGGGATGGGTCTCGATGATGTCCCCGATGCCGCCGCCCACGAACTGACGGCGGATGGCGGAGACGCAGATCCTCACCTGCCCCTTGGCGGAGGCGGGCGGGGTGTCCTCCCAGATGGCCTCCAGGAGCCGTTCGATCGGTACCACGCGGTCCGCTTCGAGTAACAGCGTGGCCAGCAGGGCCTGTTGGCGGAAGCCGCCGAGGCGGACCTTGTGGCCCGCGCACTCGACTTCGAGCGGCCCCAGTATTCGGAAGGTGAACGGTTCTTGGTCGCGCGCTGACTGCATTGGGCTGAGCCCCTCCCCACGTCGGCGGTGCACCATCACTTGTCGTCCCCCCAAAAGAAGCCGGTCCGTCGTGGCGGCCGACCTCCGGGTGCGGCGGTCCGGCCCGGCCAATGCGGTAGCCGGGCGGAGCGCGTACAGCAGGATTTCAGATCGTCGTTGGAGCCTGGGTGGAGGCACCCGGTTGCGGTGCTGCCGGGGCCGGTGCTTCGGCGGGGGCGGGCTTGTTGATACGCAGGGAGAGCGCGAGCATGCCCATGGCGAGCACGCCGACGGTCAGCGCCGCGTAGCCCACGCCGTGCGCGCCGCCGAGCGAGAACCCGGAGGCACCCGCCACGCCGCCGAGGCTGATGCCGATGTAGATCGTGCTCTGGTGCAGCCCGAGGACCATCGGCGCGGACTGCGGGGCCGCGGCCACCGTGCGCAGCTGCTGCGGCACGTTGATCATCCAGTGGCACACGCCCCACGCGGCGGCCAGCACGAAGGCCGCGGCCATGTTCCGGGCGAGCAGCGGGGTGAGGGTGGCGGCCACCACGAGCAGCGGCGCCCCGAAGCGGATCGTGCGTACCGCGCCGATACGGTCGGTCAGGCGCCCGGTGAGGAGGTTGCCCGAGACCGCGCCGATGCCGAAGCAGAGCAGGATCAGCGAGGTGCGGCCCGCGTCGCCGTCGGTCGCCTGGTCCATCACCTGGTCCACGTAGTTGTAGACCGTCCAGCTGGTGCTCAGGCACAGCAGGGTGGCGAGCAGCGTGACCAGCACCTTCGGCTGGCCGAGCGGCGCGAGCCGGGCGCGCAGGGTCGTCGCGGCCTGCCCCGGCAGATCGGGGATGGTCGACGCGATGCCGACGGCGGCGACCACGGTCAGACCCACCACCAGCCAGAGCGTGGCGCGCCACCCGGCTTGGTCGCCCAGCCAGGCGCCCAGCGGGAGCCCGAGCACGATGGCCGCGGTGAGCCCGCCGACCACCAGCGCGGTGGCCCGCCCGCTGCGCTCCGGCGGGGTCATCGCCCGTGCGGTGGCAAGGGAGTTGGCGGTGTACATGGAGGCGCCCGCTCCGGCCACCACACGGCCGAGCATCGCCCACGTATAGCCCTCGGCGACCGCGGTGAGCGCGTTGCCGATGGCGAAGACGGTGAGCGCGCCCAGCAGCAGCTGGCGGGGCGGGCGGTGGCCGGTCGCGGCGGCCAGCATCGGCCCGCCGATCGCGTACGCGAGCGCGAACGCGGTGATCAGCCAGCCGGCGGTGGTCCGGGCCACGCCGAAGTCGTCGGCCATCGGGTCGAGGATGGGCGCGATGACGAAGGTGTCGACGCCCATCGCGAAGTTTCCTACCGCGAGGACGAGTAATCGCAGACGCACAGTGGCTCCTTGGGTGGGTACGGGGAGGGGAGTACGGGTGGGTGTCACCCGTCGGGCAGGAGCTTGAGTCCGGCGTTGCGGCCGAGGCCCAGCCGGTCGATGAGTTCGATGCACAGCAGCGCCATCTGCTCCAGGACGCGCGCGTTGTGCAGGTCACCGGCGTCGAGGCCGCGCAGCCCCGCCCGGTCGATCAGCTCGATCACGGGGATCTTGGCCTCGTAGTCGTCGCCCGCCACGAACACGTCGAGGTGGGCGCCGTCGAGCCGGCCGGAGAACAGGGTGGCCGCGCACGAGGTGTTGAACGCCTTGACCACGGACGCCTGCGGCGCGGCCTCGGCGATCAGCTCCGTCATGCTGGTGGTGGTCGCCCGGTCCGGCAGCGCCCCGGCCGCCTCCACCGGGTTGGTGGTGTCGATGAGGATCTTCCCGGCGAGCGCGGAGCGGTGCTCCCCGACGAAGCCGAGCACGTCGTCGGCGCCCACCGCGAGGGTGATGAGCTCGGCGCGCAGGGCGCTCGCGACGTCCCGGGCGACGACCGTGCCCGGGGCGCCCGCGCCCGCGTCGGCCGCCGCCCGCACCGCGCGGTCCCCGCAGCGGTCGGCGAGCTGCACGGTCTCCCCGGCCCGGGCGAAGAGATGGGCGGTGGCCCGGCCCATCGGGCCCGCGCCGATCACGCTGATGTTCACGCCGGGACCTCGCTGCGCCGTGCCTGGGGGGCGATGTTGTGGTTGACCCGGAACAGGTTGGCCGGGTCGTAGCGCTCCTTGAGCGCGGCGAGCCGGTCGTACGTATCGGGGGTGAAGGCGCTGCGCACGTGGTCGGCCCCCGCCGAGGCGTCCAGGAAGTTCAGGTACCGGCCCCCGGTGGCCCAGGGCGCCATCGCGTCGACGAGGAGGTCGTCGGGGCCCGCCCCCATGTCCCGGGGGCCGCCGGGGGCGACGGTGAAAAGGCAGTACTCGGCGTCCCGGTTGCCCACCGCGTTGTCGTGCCGCACCGGGCTCGCGAGCGCGCCGCCGAGATGCCGCAGCTCGACCAGGCCGAGCGTGCACCCGGAGTCGGGACCCGCGTGCGCGAGCAGCCGGTCGGCCGCCGCGCGGTCCAACGGGCCGAGCATCGCGGTGCGTTCGTGATACGCGTACGGAACGGTCGGGTCGCCGTGCACGGAGGCGATCTCGGTGTACGGCATCTCCCGTACGGTGTCGAGCAGCCGGGGCCCCGCCTCCCGCAGCGTCCACACCAGCTGCTCGCCGTCCCGGGCCGATCCCGTGAACGCGATCCGCACCTGGGTGACGAGGCGCCCGCGCAGCTCATCGGGCAGCGCCGGGTCGTCCGGGAAGCGGACCAGGGCGATCGAGGAGGTCATCTCGCGCGGCACCCGGGCGGTCCATTCCAGCCAGGTCCGCAGCACCTCCGGGGCCAGCGCGCCGTCGAAGCTGAGGCACCCCCCGTACAGTCTGCGCACCGGCATCAGGCCGATCTCCAGCGAGGTGACCACACCGAAGTTGCCCTTGCCGCCGCACAGCCCCCAGAACAGCTCGGGCTCGCGCTCCTCGTCGACCACGCGTATCTCGCCGTCGGCGGTCACCACGTCGATGCTGCGGATGTGGTCGGCCGCGTAACCGAAGGTGCGGGCCATCACGGCCAGGCCGCCGCCGAGCGAGTACGAGACGGCGCCGACCAGCGGGGACGAGCCGTTGAGCGGCGCCAGGCCGAACGCGGCGCCCTCGTGGATCACCTGCTCCCAGCGCACCCCGGCCTCGATGCGCGCGCTGCCCCGCTCGGGCGCGACCCGCAGTCCGGTCATCCGCCGGGTGGAGATCAGCACGGCGCCGTCGGCGGCCATGGCCGCGCCGTGGCCGGTCGCCTGCACCGCCACCGGCAGCCGCCGGGCGGCCGCGAACCGCACCGCCGCCGCCACGTCCGCCGCCCCGGTCGCCCCGACGACCAGCGCGGGCCGGTGCTCCAGGAGCGTGTTGAAGCCCGCGCTCTCCTCGGCGTGGCCCGGCTGCCCGGGCAGCAGTACGGGCCCGCGCACGGCGGCGGCGAGCGCGGCCGCCTCGTCGGCGCCTATGGGCGGGGTGTGCTGGAGGGCGGATCGCACGGCAGAAGCCTCCTGTGTCGGCAGGGGAGCCCGGGCCGCCGACGGCGACCCGTACACAGATCGTCGACGTTGGGGCACCCTCGCCTCCATCCCGAGATGTGGGTGTCCTCACCTCGGCATCCCCCTCAAGTGAGGGGGTGTGCGCAGGGGTTGGAGTGGGAGACCATGGAGGGACGACTCGCACGCAACGAGACGCGTAGGTGCCGAGTCGCACCCGACGAGGAGTGACCGGTCCCGTGACTGCGCCCAGGAACGCGAACGCGAGCACCAACGCGAGCACCGCCCGAGCCATCGACACGCTCCTCGCGGACATCCGCACGGCCCCGGACGCCCTCGCGCTCTTCGCCACGGCCTCCGACCACCTGCGCCGGCTGCTGCCGTACGACGCGGCGGTGTGGCGGGCCACCGACCCGGTGACCGGCATGATGACCTCGCCGATCCGGGTGGAGAACCTGACGTCCGAGGGCTGCTCGGTGTACTGGGAGTCCGAGCTGCTCACCGAGAACATCAACCTGTTCCGCGATCTGGCCCGCGCGAGCGTGCCGGTGGCCGGGCTGCGCGAGGCGACCGGCGGGCTGCCCGGCCGCAGCACGCTCTACCGCGACTTCCTGGCGCCGCGCGGCCTCGACGACGAGCTGCGCGCGGTGCTGCGGGTGGGCGGCCACCCCTGGGGCCAGGTCAGCCTGTTCCGGGCGCAGGGAGCGCCGGCGTTCGGCGCCGACGACACCTTCGTCGTACGGGAGTTGTCGACCGCGATGGCCAAGCGGCTGCGGTCGTTCACCGAGCCGTCCGCCGAGCCGACCCCGAGCCGCGGCCCCGGCCCGGGCCTGCTGCTCTTCGACGCGGGCGGCCAGCTCCTCTCCGTGAACGACGAGGCGCGCGAGCTCCTGGACGACCTCGTCCCCGGCCCCACGACCCCGACCGCGCTCGGCGTCCGCGTACCGGCCTGGATGCACAGCACGGCGAGCAAGGCGCGGGCGATCGCGGCCGGTTGGGACAAGGGCAGCGCCCGGGTGCGGGTGCGCAGCAAGGGCGGCCGCTGGCTGGTCTGCCACGCCTCGTGTCTGCGCGGCGCGGACGGCGAGCTCGGCGTGTCGGCGGTGGTGATCGAGCGCGCGTCGATCTCGGAGGTCGCCCCGCTGATGGTGAAGGCGTACGAACTGACCGACCGCGAACTGGAGATCACCCAGTACATCGCGCGGGGCCTGGGCACGGCGGAGATGGCCGGGAAGCTGTTCCTCTCCCCGCACACGGTCCGCGACCATGTGAAGGCGATCTTCGAGAAGGTGCGGGTGTCGAGCCGGGGCGAGCTGGTGGCCAAGCTGTTCACGGAGCACTACGCGCCGCTGGCGGAGGAGTCGGAGGAGCGGGTGTGGGGGTGAGGGCGCGGCGGTCCGCCGGGCGTCCGGGGCGGTTGCCCGGCGGCTGAGGAACGGCTTGAAGTCGCCGTACACACCTCCCACGCATCTCTTCCACACAATCCACACATGTGTTTGACTCGGAAGGCCCGGAAGGCTCGGAAGGGCTCGGAAGGCTGGTGGCGGACGCGCCCGGGGGGAGGCTGTCGTGGCGAAGAGGACGTCCGCTGCGGCGGCACGGTGGGGAGCGGGCGACTCCGGAGCGCTGGAGATCCTCGAACTGCTCGCCGCGCAGGCGCCGTTGCAGGAGATCGACGAGGTGCTGCTGCGCGTCCATGACCGGGGCGCGTCGGCCGACGAACTGGCGCGTATCCATCGGGCGGGCCGGCTGGGCCGTACCGTCCACGGCCTGCTGAGCGGCCGCCGACGGCGTGAACTGGACCTGGCCGCCCTCATCGAGACCTCACGCGACCTGATGGGCGCGTGCGATGTGGACGGCCTGCTGAGGGTGGTGGCGCAGCGGGCCCGCCAACTCCTGGACGTGGACGTGGCGGTGGTGACGCTGCTGACGTCGAAGGACGGCGACTCGGTGGTGAGGGCCTCGGCGGGCGTGACCAACTCCTTCCACACGGGCATCCAGATGACCGGCGGCAGGGGTATCGGCGCGGTGGTCCGGGCGACCGGCGCGCCGTTCTGGACCTCCGACTACCTCACCGAGCCCGACATCGACCACGACCCCGCGCTGGACGCGATGGCGGCGCGCGAGGGCGTGCGCTCGGTCCTGGCCCTGCCGCTCCACCACGAGGGCGGCAGCGTGGGAGTGCTCTACCTGGGCCAGCGGGAGGTGCGCCCCTTCGAGCCGGCGGAGGTGGCCCTGATGGGCTCGCTGACGGACCTGGCGGCAGTGGCCATAGACAAGGCCCAATGGGTGGAGCTCTACAACGCCGAGGTGGCGAAGCTGGAGGAGCACAGCGCGCTGGCGATGGAGACGATCGAGACGGAACGCCGCCTGGAGGCGCTGCGCGACCACATCCTGGGCCTCGCCCTGTCCGCCCGGGGCCTTGCGGCGCTGGCGGACGAGGTCGGCATCCTGCTGGACGGCGAGGCGATGGTGCGGGACCACGTGGGCACGGTGGTGGCGGGCCGCTCGACGGCCTTCCCCACGGTGCCCCGCCCGGCCCCGTCCCCCCGCCCCCCGGTCCTCCTGGACGGCGGAGTCTGGCAGGCCTCGATCTGGGCAGGCACGACGTGGCTGGGCCACCTCCTCTTCCGCCCCCGCACCCCCCTGCCCCCCGAGGGCGAACGAATCCTGGCGTACACGGCGCAGGCGTCGGCCCTTGGGTTGCGGATGCGGGCGGGGGAGGCGCGGGTTATTGCGCCGTATTGAGGTGGGGCCCTCGTCGTTGTGCGCAACGGAGTCGTCACGGACTGGATCCGCAATCCGCCGCAATCCCGCCCCGCTCTGCGCCCATCCGTCGCATCCTGGTCCCCCGACCGGCAGCAGATGGAGGGCACCATGACACTCCGGTTCATCGGCACGACCAGTGACGACGGTGACTGTCCCACCTTGTACGAGATCGTCGAGACGGGCGACATCCTCGTCCAGGGCGAGCTGGAGACCGATCCCGAACACCTGGCGCAGCTCCGGGATGTGAAGCCGACCGAGGGGTTCGTCCGCGTACCTCGCGAGCTTCTTCTGCGCTTCGCCCCCAAGGAGTGACGGTGCACCTCACACCGTTCTCCGAGGCGGCTCACCTCTTCGAGGACTTCGAGCACACCGCGTGGCGGTTGGAGACCCGCCGGGGCTACGCCTCCGACCGCCACAGCCCCAACTGGCAGCGGTGGCTGCGGGGCGAGGACGTCGGCCAGGACGCACAGCGCCCCTGGCTGCGGAACATCGCGGCCCAGACGTCCGCCGGTAAGCGGATCGAACGCGTACGCCTGGTCGACGATCCGCCGACCGAAGGACAGCGGTTCCTCCTGGCCCGAGCCCCGGCCAACGTCGCAGCGGGTGAGGACATCCGCAACCTCTACCGTGCCGACGCCGAACGGCTCGGCCTGCCGGACTTCGACTTCTGGCTGTTCGACAGCCGCATCCTGATGCGGTTCGCCTTCGACGACCACGACACCACCCTCGGGGTGCACCTCAGCGAAGAACCGTTCGACGTCGTCGCGGCCTGCCGGGCCCGCGATGCCGCCTGGCACTACGCGGTCCGTGCCGCCGAGTTCGCACGGACGGTACGTTCCGCCGTGTGAGCAACGACTTCCAATCCGCCCGCATCGCCCTCGGTGCCCGGCTGCGTGAGCTGCGCACCGAGGCCGGGTTCGACGGGAAGGGCATCGCGGGGGTGCTCGGGTGGCAGCGCTCCAAGGTCAGTCGTCTGGAGAACGGGAAGCAGACCCCTTCGAAGAGCGATCTCACGCAGTGGGCGCAGGCGGTCGGTCGGCCCGATCTCTCGAATGAACTGACGGGGCGCCTGGCGGGGTTGGAGACGCACTACCGTTCCTGGCGCCGCCAGTTGGCCGGCGGGCACCGGGCCCGCCAGGAACTCGGGATCGCCGAGAGCGCGGCGACGCAGACGATCCGCGGCCTCGAAGTCGCGCGGATCCCGGGGCTGTTCCAGACTGCCGAGTACGCTCGGCACACCTTCCGGGCGAACGCCGAATTCCGGCAGCTCTCCCGGGACATCGAGGACGCGGTCCGCGCCCGGATCCGGCGCCAGGACGTCCTGTACGAGCCGGGGCGGCGCTTCCGCTTCCTCGTCTGGGAAGGCGCCCTCCACGTCGTCACCTGCCCCCGCAGCGTCATGGCCGCCCAACTGGACCGCCTGACGGGGCTCATGGGCCTGGACACCATCGAGCTCGGCGTCATTCCGTTCGGCGCACAGCTGCGGCGCGCGCCCTCACATGGATTCTGGATCTACGATCAACGGCTCGTCATCGTCGAGACGATCAACACGGAGATGTGGCTCGACGACGAGGACAACATCGCCTTGTACGGGCGGGCATGGGACTGGCTGTCCGAGGCCGCCGTGTACGGGGCGCAGGCGCGACGTCTGATCGGCCGGGCGAGGGTGTCCATGGAGGCTTCATAGGAATCCGCCTCAACCGGCGAGGCGGCATGCGCAATGGGGCGCAATCGTCGCGCGCTGCCGGTCGTACCGTCCCTACGGTCCCCGGCATGACCCCAGCAACAGGCAATGCAGAAGCCGCCGATGACGGGCGACCGGCGTCGAGCCATCCAGAGCGGTACCGCGAGTGCGTGATCTGCCACGACCCGGGCGCCGCCGCGATCACGTACGTGTTCCTCAGCGACTCCGGCGGCGCGTACTCCCGCTACGCGCACGACACCTGCGCGGCAGCCGCCCTGCCGCCCGGCGTCGAGCCGTGACCGCGCATGGCCACGCCACGCCCCATCGGCATGCTACTGCCGCCACCACGTACGCCGGCTGGGCGACCGCGGTGTCCCGGTTAACCCGTGAGCTGCTGCCGCTGTCAGTCCGTATCGTGGCGCCATGGGCGACGAAGATCAGCCGGTCCGCTTCGGGAACCGGTGGGCCGATGCGGTCGGGCCGGGCGGGGCTGAGCCGGACCGCGACCGGTGTACGTGTTTCGACCAGAGCGGTGTCCAGCGGGGGACCGGTGTCGGTTTTCACCCGGAGCGTCAGGACACCTCGGCGCCGGGCTGGCAGCACCTCCTTGAACTGATCGACGAGGCGGCGGCCGACGGCAGGCAGGTGTTCAAGCCGCTGGTGCAGCTGAGCCCCGGCGAGCGGCGGCAGATCGTCACCCTCCCGCCGTCGATCGCCAAGCTGACGGCGGTCAAGCACCTGGTTCTGTACGGCAGCAACCTGGTCCGCGTCCCGCCCGAGATCGGGGCGATGACCCGCCTGGAGGAGTTCAGCCCGTACACCTCGTGCCGGCTGCACTGGTTCCCTTACGAGATCACCCGGTGCCCCAACTTGCGTGCGAGCACGGTGAGTACGCGGTCCCTGTTCGGCAACTTCAAGCTGCGCCCCCCGTTCCCCCGGCTGAGGCCGAGCGGGGCGGCGGCAGGCGAGCAAGACCTCGCCGACCTCGACCCGTACCGCTGGGGCACGACGGGCATCGACCGGTGCAGCGTCTGCGACCAGCCGGTCGAAGCCCGCTCGCTCCACCAGGTGTGGATATCCCTGCGCGTCGCCACGGACGTGCTGCCCCTGCTGGTCAACGCATGTTCGCAGCAGTGCGTCAACGCCCTCCCGACCCCGGCGGAGGGGTACGTCACCACACCGCACCGGGGCGGCAGCGATGTGGAACAGCCCGCGTCCCGATGGGGCTAGCGTGACAGAAAGGCCCTCCCACCCGTTGGGTGGAAGGGCCTCTGACCTGCTACTTCACTGTGCCCCCGGCAGGATTCGAACCTGCGACACCCGCTTTAGGAGAGCGGTGCTCTATCCCCTGAGCTACGGAGGCGGGGCTACGTGCGGCCGCCGCTGTGGGCAGCCCAGGACAGGGTAGCGGATGGGGGCGGGGGAGCGGGGTGGGCGGGTCGGGGGGTGCGGAGCAGGGCCGCGCTGACCGCCGCCGCCAGCAGCATGAACCCCGCCGACACCACCAGGCACAGATGGATCCCGTCGACGAAGGCCAGCCCGAACGCGTGCAGCATGCGCGGGGTGGACGCGCCGAGGTCGACCGTGTGGACCGCGCCGAAGCCGCCGCCGTCGACCGCGGCCACCACTCGGTGCCGCGCATCGGGCGCGACACCCCCGTCGGCCAGGCGGCCCGGCAGCGCCGCCGTCACCTTCGTCGTGAGCAGCGCGCTCATCAGGGCCGGGCCGAGCGCCCCGCCGACCTGGCGGAACGCGTTGCTGCCGGCCGCCGCCATGCCCGCGAGCTGCTGCGGCACCGCGTTGATCGCCGTCGCGGTCATCGGGGCGAACACCGCCCCGAAGCCGACCCCGAGCATGATCAGCCGCCAGGCCAGGCCGCCGAAGGACGTCGACGCGTCGATCGAGGTCAGGGAGAGCAGCGAACAAGTGGCGAGCAGCAGGCCGCCCGTGATCAGGATCCGCGCCGACACCCTGTGCATCACCTGCCCGAACACCGGGCCCGCCACCATCGCCGGGAGCGTGAACATCAGCATCCGGTACCCCGCGTCCAGCGTCCCCAGCTGCTGCACCTGGCCCAGATACAGGCTCAGTACGAAGATGAAGCCGATCAGGCCCAGGAAGCTGATCATCGCGACCAGCGCCGTCGCGCTGAACGCCGCACTGCGGAACAGTTTCAGGTCCAGCATCGGGCTGTCGCTGCGGCCCTCGACCACCACGAAGGCGATCAGGCCCGCCCCCGCCAGGACCAGCGCGACGACCACCCTCGGTTCGCCGAACGACGAACTTCCGCCCTCTATCACCCCGTACACCAACGCCGTGATCGCGACCGCGGCCGTCAGCTGGCCGGGCCAGTCGAGTCTGCGGCTGCCCGCCGCGCGCGAGTCGGCCACCAGCCGCGCGGCTGTCGCCATGGTCAGCAGCGAGGCCGGGATCGGGGCCAGGTAGATCCAGCGCCAGGACGCGTGCTCCAGGATCACGCCGGAGATCATCGGGCCGACGGCCAGCGCGCCCATCAGGGACGCCGTCCACATGCTGATGTACTTCGCCCGCTCACGAGGGTCGGGGACGGCGTGGCTGATCAGTCCGAGCGTGGCGGGCAGCAGCGCGGCGGCCCCCACACCGGCCAGCGCCTGCCCCGTCCACAGGACCGCGACACCGTGCGCGCTCAGCGCGACCGCCGCTCCGACCGCGCAGAACACCAGCCCCGCCTGGAAGACCTTCCGCCGCCCGTACACATCGCCGACCACGCCCGCCGTGAGAATCAGCGCCGCCATCGGCAGGACGAAGGCGTCGGTGACCCAGGACAGGTCGGCCGTCGACGCGTCGAGTCCGCGCTGGATCGTCGGCAGGCTCACCGAGACCGTGGTGACCGGCAGATAGGCGACGAAGACGCCCACACAGGCCATGACGAGCGTGGCGGCACGGCTGTCGCGCCTCGTGGCATTCACTCGGGCTCCTTTACGCGTACGTCTACGGCTGCGTCCACGTTCCTGGGTGCGGGCACACGTACGCCCCGAGCAGTCATCAACTGCCCATCTCTGGGGCGGAATTCACCTCCCGGAATGCCGAAATACCGGAATGCCGGAATCAGGTCAGGACCTCGCGCTCACTTCCGTCAGATGGCAGCGGTCGATCCGTCCGCCCGTCACCGTGAACCGCAGCGCGATCGGATTCGCGGTCCCGTCCCCGACACCCCCGCACGCGAACCCCGTCACCACCGCGTCCCGCCCCAGCACCAGGAAGTCCTCGTCCGGCGCGAACACCTTGTCCAGCGTCGCGAAGAACCGGGAGACGTCCGACAGGGCGGCGTCCGGGCCCAGATCGGCGGCGTTCGGGGCGCCCGGGGCGAGGAAGTCGACGCGGTCGGCGAAGAGGTCGAGCAGACCCGCCAGGTCCCCGGTGCGCTGCCGGGCGAAGAACGCCTCGACCACCGCCCGGGTGGACGGGGCTGGCGCGAACGCACTGGATTCGGCGGGGTGTTGGGCCATGGGGCGGTCCTCTCGACTCGGTGCGTCCACTCTGCGCCCGTACGTATACAGAAGTCCAACATCTGCATCAACGTCGCCGCCCTGGCGAGCTTCACCAACGCGGCATGACGTCGTCACGCGTCTGCGCAAGAGCGGGAACTCCGTCAATTTCGGGCCGAGAATCCGCCGCAATTCCCGGGAGCGGCGGAACAACTCCGGTTTTCCGCTCGCGCTCCGCAAGAGTCGATGTCCGTAGGACTCGCACTCTGGGGGAGCAAAGGTGACCGGTGTCCGCACATTACGTACGTACCTCCGCACATTTCCGGCGGCCCAGCAGCCCGACTGGGAAGGCCACGCGGGACTCGGCCGCGTAACGGAGGAACTCACCTCGCTGCCACCGCTCGTCGACGCCCGTGACGTCGATGCGCTGCATGCGCGGCTCGCCGCCGTCGCGGGCGGAAAGGCGCAGGTCATCCAGTCCGGCGACTGCGCCGAGGACTGGGCCGAGGCCGGTCACGGCGATGTCGCGCGCAAAGTGGGACTGCTCGAAATGCTGGCCGGGGTCATGAGGATGGCCTCGCACAAGCCGGTCGTACGGGTCGGACGGCTCGCGGGGCAGTACGCCAAGCCGCGCTCGCGGCCGACCGAGTTCGTAGGTGGGGTGGAGTTGCCGGTATATCGGGGGCACATGGTCAACGGGCCCGAACCCGACCCGGAAGTGCGACGACCCGATCCCCTTCGCATGCTGACGGGTTATCAAGCGTCATGCGCAGTTGTGGAGTTGCTGGGGTGGAGTGATCGGCGTGAGCGGAGTGGGCGGATTCCGCATGACACGCCCGTGTGGACCAGTCATGAGGCGCTGCTGCTCGACTACGAGCTGCCGCTGGTGCGCCGCCAGGAGGACGGGCGGCTGCTGCTCACCTCCACCCACTGGCCGTGGATCGGCGAGCGCACCCGGCAGGTGGACGGTGCGCATGTCGCGCTGCTCGCGGCCGTCGCGAACCCGGTGGCCTGCAAGGTCGGGCCGGGCATGACCGTCGGGGAGCTGCTCGCCCTGTGCGACACGCTCGACCCGGAACGCACGCCCGGCCGTCTCACCCTGATCGCGCGCATGGGGGCCGACCGGGTCGGCGAGCGGCTGCCCGCGCTGGTCGCGGCCGTGCGCGCGGCGGGCCACCCGGTCACCTGGCTGACCGATCCGATGCACGGCAACACCGTCAGCGCGCCCGACGGGCTCAAGACACGGCTGGTGGACACGGTCGTACGGGAGGTCGTGGAGTTCCATCACGCGGTCACCGGCGCGGGCGGGGTGGCCGGGGGCATGCATCTGGAGACCACGCCGGAAGCCGTCACCGAGTGCGTCAGCGACCCGGAGGGACTGCACGAGGTCGGCGACAAGTACACGAGCTTCTGTGACCCCCGCCTCAACCCGCGCCAGGCGGTCGCGGTGGCCTCGGCCTGGCTGGGCTGACCCCGTCGCGGCGAGGCGCATATGTTGTGGGGTGCGCCGCCCGTATCCGCCGTAGCTCGTCGTATCCGCCGTCACAGGAGGGCACCCCGTGCCGCACCCGCACACCCCGGCCTCCGCCGAAGCGCTCCTCACCGCGCCCGGAGCGCCCTTCGCCGTGGAGCGCGGGGCGGACGGGGTGCCGGTCTATGCGGCCGGGCCACGGACCCTGCGGGAGTTCGTGGAGGTCACCTGGGCGTACGGGGACCGGCCGTTTCTGGTGGCGGAGAGCGGGACGTACTCGTACGCGGAGTTCTTCGCGGCGGCCTCCGCGCTGGCCCGGCGGCTGGTCGGGGTCTATGGGCTGCGGCGCGGTGACCGTGCCGTCGTGGCCATGCGGAATCTGCCCGAGTGGCAGGTGGCCTTCTGGGCCACGCAGCTGGCGGGGCTCGTGGCGGTACCGCTGAACGCGTGGTGGACCGAGGACGAGTTCGCGTACGCGCTCGACGACTGCGGGCCCGCTGTGCTGATGGTGGACGGGGAGCGGCTGGAGCGGGTCGCGGGGTGGGCGCGCGGGGCCTCGGTGCCGGGGATCGTCTTCGAGGGTGTGGGTGATCTCCCGGAGGGCTTCGAGGTGTACGACGGCATGGCCGACCTGTTGGCGTCGGCGGCGGACGAGCCCGACGCCGGGCCGCCCGACGTGCCGGTCTCGCCGTCCGACGACGCCACGATCATCTACACCTCCGGCACCACCGGCCGGCCCAAGGGTGCCGTGGCCACGCATCTCGCGCAGGCCGGGGCCGCGATGAACCCCCGCTTCCATGCCGCCATGTCCCTCCTCGGACGGGGTGAGGTGCCGGGGCAGGGGCCCGCGCCGGTATCCCTGGTGACGTATCCGTTCTTCCATGTGGCGGGCTTCAGCGGGTTCTACTCCGTGATG
Source organism: Streptomyces sp. CBMA152 (assembly GCF_014596475.1). GTDB lineage: Bacteria > Actinomycetota > Actinomycetes > Streptomycetales > Streptomycetaceae > Streptomyces. The sequence continues at coordinate 718,852 of NZ_MECJ01000029.1, forward strand.
GGGTCGGGCGGCACGCTCGTCATGATGCGCAAGTGGGACGCGGGGCGGGCGCTGTCGCTGATACGTGAGCACGGGGTGACGCATTACGCGGGTGTCCCCACGACTGCCCTGCACCTCCTCGACGCGGCCGAGGAGGTGGGCGACCCGATGCCGTCGCTGCGGATGTTCAACACCGGTGGGTCCGCCGCGCCGGCCGGTCTGGTGGGGCGGCTCACCTCGCGGTACGGGGAGCGGATCGAGCCCCGCAATGGGTACGGGCTGACCGAGACCAGTGGGGGAGTGCTGGCGAACTTCGGTGCGGAGTACCGGAGTTGGCCCGACTGTGTGGGGCGGCCCACGCCCACCACCCTGGTGAGGGTCGTCGACGTCTCCGGGCGGGATGTGCCGGACGGGTCGGTGGGTGAGCTGTGGCTGCGTGGCCAGTCGAACATCCGGGGGTACTGGAACGATCCGGCTGCCACCGAACTCGCCTTCGTGGACGGGTGGTTCAGGACGGGGGACCTGGCGGTGCTGCGGGACGGCCGGGTCTCGGTCGTCGACCGGATCAAGGACATGGTGATCCGGGGCGGGGAGAACGTGTACTGCGTGGAGGTGGAGGCGGCGCTGTGCGGCCACCCCGCGGTGCTGGACGCTGCGGTCGTGGGGGTGCCGCATGCGCGGCTGGGGGAGGAGGTGGGGGCGGCGGTCCAGGTGGGTGGTGTGGTGACCCCGGAGGAGCTGCGCGCCCATGTGTCCCGGACGCTGGCGGCGTTCAAGGTCCCGTCCCAGGTGTTGATCGGGCGGGATCCGTTGCCGCGGAATGCGACGGGGAAGGTGCTGAAGCGTGAGCTCCGGGCGCGGTTTTCCCCCGCCCCACCCCTTCCCTGAACCCTCCGGGGGTGGGTGGGGGCGAGGGTGGTCTCCCGGGGGCTACGCCCCCGGACCCCTGGCGGGGCTTCGCCCCTGAACCCCAGCGGGGCCTGCGGCCCCTGCACCCCGCTGGGGTGGGTGGGTACGCGGGGCTTCGCCCCTGCGCCCCGTTTCGGCTGCGGATCGTGCTGGGTTTGCTCGCGCAGTTCCCCGCGCCCCTAGGTAGTTAGGGGCGCGGGGAACTGCGCGACCAGCCCCCACCCACCCGCACCCGACCGACACCCGCCGGAGGCTTTCGGGAAGGGGTGGGGTGGGGGAAACAACCCTCAGCCCCGAGTCACCCGCACCCGGTAGTTCCCCAGCTCATCCACCCCGAGAACCGCCACCCGCACCCCCCGCTCCCGATCAGTGAAGTGCTCCCCGGGAGCGAACGGCGCGTCGGAGAGTTCCGCCTGGACGTTGGGGCGGCGAGTGCAGCCGCCGCTGTCCTTCGTGCTGTCCGCGACCGTGATGGGACCCCGGCCCGTGTCGACGTCCGTGTTGACGCGGTAGATCAGGACCCCGGGCTTGCAGACGGCCTCGTCGTTGCCGGCCCGGGTGCGTACCTCCAGCGCGTAACCGGACTCGTCCGACAGCGGGACGAAGACCAGCTTGCGGCCGGTGCCCGGCGCCGAGAGCGGGGTCAGGACGTACTCCGTCGTGCCCGGCCGCGACGCGCAGTTGACCTGGGAGTTGTCGATCCAGCCCAGCTTCCACTTGTGCCAGCCGAGCATGTCGTTGTTGGCCCCCCAGTCCTCGGACATGATGTCCCAGTGGCCGACCGCGCCCCCGCCCTCGGGGGTGTACAGGTCGGGCAGCCCGAAGACGTGGCCGTTCTCGTGCGGCAGCACGCGGTACCCCGTCTCGCGGTACGAGCCCGAGCCATCGTCCTGGCGGCTGTAGACGAAGGACGTGTTGGACAGCGGCACACCGTCCGCCACCGGCGCGTCCTCGTTCCCGGAGAAGGTGACGGACAGGACCGTGTCCAGCGCCGACGGGCCCGCGTTCGGCGTCATCAGGATGTTGACCAGGTCGTACTTGGCGAAGTTCACCCGTGGGCCGGCCGCCGCCACGATGTCCTTGACCAGCCGGTGGTAGCCGGGCTCGTACGGCGCGCCGCGCTCTATCCCGTACGCCGAGAACGCCTGCGGCATCCGCAGCCACTGCGGGATCGGGGCCTCGGGGCGGTAGTCGAGCCGCCCGTACGACGCGGTGCGGAACCACTGCGTGGTCTGCGGCACGAACTCCTCGTACCGGCTCAGCGCCGACTGCGGACCCGGCGCGTCCGGGAAGTCGACCATCAGGGTGAGGGCGCGGACCGTGCCCGTGGAGTGCGCGTAGCCGGGCGGTGTCGGCAGGCCCTCCGACATCTGCACGCCCATTGTGGCGCTGATCCGGCACGGGCCGAGCGCCAGATCGCCGCCCGTGGCCACCGGCCCCGCCGACGCCCGCGAGGGGGCCACCAGCGTGGTGCTGCCGGACGTCATCGAGGCCAGGACCACCGCGGCCAGGGCGGCCCCGGCGAGGGTGCGGCGTCGGCGCGGGTCGCGCGGCCCGCCGGATATCGGACGGCGGGGCCCGCCGGACTCCTCCATACGTACGTCCATACGCACGCCCGCCTTCGGCCGTCCGGCAGCAGGCCGGTCCCTGACTGCGCTCGTGCGATCACCCTGTGTCGGGCGTGTCGCGGGCGCGCGCTGGGTGGGCCGCGCGTGTGGTTTTCCGATTCGGGAGGGGTGGTTTTCCGATTCGGAAGGTGTGACTCAGGTCACATGAAACTGGCCGGCCGGTCGGAAATAACCGGGGAGCCTTTCCCCGTTTGCACCTGTGTCCCGCCGAAACGGGGAGAGCTTCCCCGCTTCGGCAATGTGATCAGAACAGCTTCGAAGACTTCGAGAAGGAGTGCGTGTCGTGTCCACCGCCACCGCTACCACCGCCGCAGAGCCCCGCCGCGCCCCGCGCCCGCGGGCCGACGCCCTGCGCAACCGGGAGCGGATCATCGCGGCCGCCCGCGAGATCTTCGTCGAGGAGGGCGCCATGGTGCCGCTCGACGAGATCGCGCGGCGCGCGGGCATCGGCAACGCGACCCTCTACCGGCACTTCGCGGACCGCGCCGAGCTCGTCACCAGCGTGGTCCTCGCGGTGATGGAGCGCGTGGCGGTGGCGGCGGAGACGGCGGCGGCCGAGGAGTCGGACGCCTTCGCCGCGCTGCGCCGGTTCGTGTACGCGGCGGCCGACGAGCGCATCGGAGCCCTGTGCCCGATGCTCTCCGAGGGCTTCGAACGCAACCTGCCGGAGCTGGAGGACGCCCGCGACCGCCTGGACGGGGCCGTCACCGACCTCATGGCGCGGGCACGGCGCAGCGGCCAGCTGCGCGACGACGTCGCCGTGGGCGATCTGATGGTCGCCCTCTCCCAGCTCACCCGACCGCTGCCGGGCACCGCGTGCCCGGGCATCGACGGGTTCGTCCGCCGCCATCTGCAGCTGTTCCTCGACGGGCTGATGGCCCCGGCGCGGTCCCGGCTGCCCGGCACCGCGGCGAGCCTCCAGGACCTCAGCCAGATGCAACCGAGCACCATCGCGTAACCGAGCAACCACCCGGCAGCACCCGAGACTTCAGCACCCGCAGCACCCGAGACTTCCGTACGCACTCCGCAGACTTCAGCACTCCGCTTTCAGCACAACGCGTCCCAAGGTGGCTACACCCATGTCGAAAACAGCCCAGTCTCCGGTTCAGGACCTCGCTCCTGACCCCAGTCGCTGGAAGGCCCTCGCCTTCATCGCGCTCGCCCAGTTGATGGTCGTGCTCGACGCGACGATCGTGAACATCGCCCTGCCGTCGGCCCAGAAGGCCCTCGACATCTCCGACGGCAACAAGCAGTGGGTCATCACGGCCTACGCCCTCGCCTTCGGCGGACTGCTCCTCTTCGGCGGCCGCATAGCCGACCTGTGGGGACGCAAGCGCACCTTCGTGGTCGGTCTGCTCGGCTTCGCCGCCGCGTCCGCGCTCGGTGGCGCGGCCACCGGTGAGGCCATGCTGCTCGGCTCGCGCGCGCTCCAGGGCGCCTTCGGCGCGCTGCTCGCGCCCGCCGCGCTCTCCCTGCTCGCGGTGATGTTCACCGACGCCAAGGAGCGCGCCAAGGCGTTCGGCATCTACGGCGCGATCGCCGGTGGCGGCGGCGCCGTCGGCCTCATCCTCGGCGGCTTCCTCACCGAGTACCTGAACTGGCGCTGGACGTTCTTCGTCAACATCCCGTTCGCGATCGTCGCGGCCGCCGGTGCCTACTTCGTCATCCGTGAGCCCTCGGGCACCCGCAACCGCTCGCCGCTGGACGTCCCCGGCGTGGTCCTGTCCACCCTGGGTCTGGTCGCCCTCGTCTACGGGTTCACCCGCGCCGAGTCGGCCGGCTGGTCCGACACGCTGACCGTGGGCATGTTCGTCGCCGCGGCCGTGCTGCTGCTCGCGTTCGTGGCCACCGAGGCCAAGGTCAAGCACCCGCTGCTGCCGCTGCGCGTGGTCACCAACCGCAACCGGGGCGGGGTCTACCTCTCCCTGGGCCTCGCGATCATCGCGATGTTCGGCCTCTTCCTCTTCCTGACGTACTACCTCCAGGTCGTGAAGGGCTACTCGCCGGTCAAGACCGGCTTCGCGTTCCTGCCCATGATCGCGGGCATGATCACGGGCTCCACCCAGATCGGCGCCCGCCTGATGACCCGGGTCCCGCCGCGCCTGCTGATGGGCCCCGGCTTCCTGACCGCCGGCATCGGCATGCTGATCCTGACCCAGCTGAAGATGGACACCTCGTACGCCGGTCTGATCCTGCCCGCGCAGATCCTGCTGGGCCTCGGCATGGGTACGGCGTTCATGCCCGCGATGTCGCTGGCCACCATCGGTGTCGAGCCGCGTGACGCGGGTGTCGCCTCCGCGATGGTCAACACCTCGCAGCAGGTCGGCGGCGCCATCGGCACCGCCCTCCTGAACACCATCGCGGCGTCGGCCACCACCGCCTACGTCACCTCGCACGCCGCCGGCGCCAAGAGCGTGGAGCTCCTGAAGCTCCAGGCGATGGTGCACGGCTTCACCAGCGCCATCTGGTGGGCGGTCGGCATCCTGTTCCTCGCCTCGGCGATCGCGGTCACGCTGATCACCACGGGCAGCCCGGGCTCGGGTCCGGTCTCCGGCTCCGGTGACGACGACGCCATCGAGGACGAGGTCCGCATCCCGGTGATCGCCCACTGACCCCGGCTTGAGGCCTACGGGCCCGCCACCTTGGTACGTACGGTGCGTACGTACGTAACGCACCGCGACCTGCCCTGGTTCCTCAACGGAGCCAGGGCAGGTCCGCGTTCGCGTCCTTGGGCTGCAGACCCTCGGCGATCAGGCGCATGATCTGGCCCAGCTGCTCGGCCTGTTCGGGGGTGAGGCGGTCGAACATCGCCTGGCGTACGGCGGCGACATGGCCGGGCGCGGTGCGCTCCACCACCGCGAACCCCTCGTCGGTGAGCGCCGCGAACTGGCCGCGCTTGTCGGAGGGGCAGTCCTCGCGGCGCACCCAGCCGTTCTTCTCCAGGCGGGCGATCGCGTGCGAGAGGCGGGAGCGGGTGATCTTGGCGCCGATGGCCAGCTCGGTCATCCGCAGCCGCCGCTTGGGCGCCTCGGAGAGCTGGATGAGCAGCCCGTAGTAGATGTGCGGCATTCCCGCGTCACGCTGGAGCTGGCGGTCCAGATGGTCTTCGAGGAGCGTGGTGGCATGGAGGTAGGCGCGCCAGGTGCGCTGCTCGTCGTCGGTGAGCCAGCGCGGCTCCTCGGCGGGGGTGGTGGTCATGGACTCCACTGTACGACTACTCCTTGAAAGTTGAACTAGATGGAGATAATCTCGACGACAACGAAAACTTTAGAGTTCAAATAGATCTCTTCAGTGGCCAGTAGACAGGGAGTCCGCCATGACCGCCACCTCCGCAGTCGACCCCGGCGCGACTCAGGGCAGTGCCCATGAGCGTGGCCCGGGCGGACGGATGCCGGCCCTCTACCTCTCGCACGGCGCCCCGCCGCTCGCCGACGACGCCCTGTGGCCCGGCCAGCTCGCCGCCTGGTCCGCCGCGCTGCCGAAGCCGAAGGCGATCCTGATGGTCTCCGCTCACTGGGAGGAGGCCCCGCTCGCGCTCGGCGCCGTGGAGACCGTCCCGCTGGTGTACGACTTCTGGGGCTTCCCGGAGCACTACTACCAGGTCACGTACGCGGCTCCCGGCGCCCCGGAACTCGCGGACAGTGTACGGAAGTTGCTGCGCGGCGCCGGAACGCCGGTCCAGGACATCGAGGACCGCGGCCTCGACCACGGCGCGTACGTCCCGCTGGTGGAGATGTTCCCGGCGGCCGACATCCCGGTCCTCCAGATCTCCCTGCCCACGCTCGACCCGCAGCGGCTGATGGAGATCGGCCGCAAGCTCGCGCCGCTGCGGGACGAGGGCGTACTGATCGTCGGCAGCGGCTTCTTCACCCACAACCTGGCAGCCCTTCGCCATCAGGGCGGCGGGGTGCCCGCCTGGTCGGCCGAGTTCGACGACTGGGGCGCGCGGGCGCTGGCGGCGGCCGACGTGGACGCGCTGCTCGACTTCGCGCGCAAGTCCCCGGCGGGCCGCCTCGCCCACCCCAGGACCGAGCACTTCGCCCCGCTCTTCGTGACGCTGGGCGCCTCGGACGCGTACGGCGAACTGGGCGCCCAGCGCAGCGTGATCGACGGCTTCTGGATGGGGCTCGCGAAGCGCTCGGTGCAGTTCGGCTGACGCGCGCATGAGGCAACGGTGCGCAGCTTCCTGTACTTCGTAAGAAGTACGGGCTAAAGCTCCTTCTCGTACCAGGCGACGTCCCAGTAGCGGTCGAACTTGCGGCCCACTTCCCGGTACGTGCCGACGTACGCGAAGCCGAAGCGGGCGTGCAGGCGCGCGGAGGCCTCGTTGGGGAGCGTCATGCCCGCGTACACGCGGTGGACGTCCTCCTTGCGCAGGGCCTCGAAGAGCGCTTCGTAGAGCAGTGAGCCGACGCCGCGGCCCCCGGCGTCGGGTGCCAGATAGACGCTGGCCTCGACCGAGGTCGAGTACGCCGCCTTCGGCCGGAAGGCGCTGCTCGTCGCGTACCCGAGAATTCGGGCAGTCTGGACATCCTGAGCAACCAGAAGGCGGTGCGGGCCGTCTTCAGGGTGGGAGCGCAGCCACGAAAGACGCTCCTGCGGGGTGAAGGCGACCGTGTCGAATGTGATGGCGGTCTCACGGACGTAATGGTTGTAGATCTCCGTGAGGGCCTCTACGTCGGCCTCGACACCGGGCCTGACCTGCACCTCTGTACGTCCTTGCGGCATCCGTCCTCCGTCCGTGGCGGCACAGGGTACTGCATGATCACGAAAATCGATGGGCGGGACGGGAATTCTGTCCGGATTCCAGCCGTTGTTTCCATCGGATGCAGGGCACCCGGGAGGGTGTCGCGACCTACACAGCAAGGGAGCACGCATGGCAACCCGCGCCGTCGCCCGCAGTCGGTCCGCCAGCAGCGGATCCGAGTCGGGGAGCAGTGTTCGCGCCGTCAGCGGGGAGATCGCCGACCGCGACCTGGTCGGGATGTACCTCGACGAGATCGCGCGCACGCCGCTGCTCGACGCCGCCAAGGAGGTCGAGCTCTCACAGATCATCGAGGCGGGTGTGTACGCACGCCACATCCTCGACGGTGAGGTGGACAGCGAGGCCGGCGGTGCCAGCCCCGAGGAGCTTCAGGCGCTCGTCGCCGAGAGCGAGCGCGCCAAGGACCTCTTCATCCGTTCCAACCTGCGCCTCGTGGTCGCCGTCGCCCGGCGCTACCCGAGGGCGGGCCTGCCCCTGCTCGACCTGATCCAGGAGGGCAACGCGGGCCTGGTGCGCGCGGTCGAGAAGTTCGACTACGCGAAGGGCTTCAAGTTCTCCACGTACGCGACGTGGTGGATCCGCCAGGCCATCACCCGCTCGATAGCGGACCAGTCCCGTACGATCCGCCTGCCCGTCCACCTGGTGGAGGAGCTGGGCCGGATCCGCCGGGTGCAGCGCGAGTTCAACCGGGAGAACGGGCGGGAGCCCGAGCCGGCCGAGGTCGCCGCGGAGCTGGGCTCGACGCCGGAGCGGGTCATCGACGTCCTGGACTGGGCGCGCGACCCGGTCTCGCTCAACATGGCAGTCGACGACCAGGGCGAGACGCAGTTCGGCGATCTCCTGGAGGACACCTCCGCGATCTCCCCTGAGCAGTCCGTCCTCACGCTGCTGCGCAGCGAGGAGCTCGACGACCTGATCGGCAAGCTGGACCAGCGCACCGCCTCGATCATCAAGATGCGGTACGGAATCGTTGACGGCCGCGAGCGCACGCTGACGGAGGTCGGCAAGGAGCACGGCCTCACCCGCGAGCGCATCCGCCAGATCGAGAAGCACGCGCTGCTCGAACTGAAGAAGATGGCCAGGGACACGGGCTTCGACGCGGCGGCGTAAGCCGCACCCCGTTCCCGCCCCCCAGACGAGCCCCCGACACCCTCCCCCCCCTGGTGCCGGGGGCTCACCCGTGCCCGGGTTGCGGTCCCGCCGCCCTGCTCAGGCGCGCCCCCAGATCCGCCAGATACGCCGTCATCTCCACCGGCTGAGCCACCGCGAACTCGCAGTCCACCAGCGCCAGTCGGATCGCCAGCCACTCCGGCGAGTCCGCGACCCGCGCCCGCAGTCGGCAGCGGGACTCGCCGAGCGCCTCCGGGACCCCCATCGACCCGGGCAGCCGCGCCATCACGAAGTCGGCCGGGGCCTCGAAGGTCACATCGAGGTCGACCATCGGCTGCATCCGCGCCAGCGACCGGCTCACGAACTCGGCGGGGTCGCGCGCGGGCAGCTCCCGGGGCGCGAACCGCGCCCCCGTGGCGAACGGGTCGGCCACCCGGTCGACCCGGAACGTACGCCAGTCCTCGCGCTCCACGTCGTACGCCACGAGGTACCACCGCCGCCCCGTCGACACCAGCCGGTACGGCTCGACCTGGCGGCGCGACTCGCTGCCGTCGCCCTTGCGGTACACGAACCGCAGCCGCTCCTGCCCGGTGACCGCCGACGCCATCACGGTCAGCGTGTGCGGGTCGACGGTCGCGCTGTCGCCACCCCACCCCCCGGTCAGCGGCATCGTCGCGGCCTGGAGCGTGGCGACCCGGTGGCGCAGCCGGGACGGCAGCACCTGCTCCAGCTTGGCGAGCGCCCGTACGGACGCCTCCTCCACCCCGTCGACCGCGTGCCCCGCGCCCGCCCGCAGACCGACCGCGATGGCCACCGCCTCCTCGTCGTCGAGGACCAGCGGCGGCATCGCCTTCCCCGCGACCAGCCGGTATCCGCCGTCCGCGCCCAGCGTCGCCTGGACCGGGTAGCCGAGCTCGCGGAGCCGGTCGACGTCCCGGCGCACCGTGCGCCGCGAGACCCCGAGCCGGTCCGCGAGCTCGCCGCCGGGCCACTCGCGGGGGGTCTGGAGCAGGGAGAGGAGCTGGAGCAGCCGAGCCGGGGTGTCCGTCATGGATCCAGGGTCCCAAAAATTAGGACGCACTCTGACCTATATGGGATCTAGCGTTCCTCTCATGACCTCCACAACGACCAGTCCCCCAGAAGACGCGACCTCAGCCGCAGGCACAGCGGCGGCGGCCTCGGCCGACCGCCGCCGGTGGTTCGCCCTGGCCATCGTGATGACCGCGGCCTTCATGGACCTGGTCGACGTCACGATCGTCAACGTAGCGATTCCCTCGATCCAGAAGGACACCGGGGCGACCTTCGCCTCGATCCAGTGGATCACCGCCGGGTACGCGCTGGCCTTCGCCGCCGGTCTCATCACCGGTGGTCGCCTCGGCGACATCCACGGCCGCAAGAAGCTGTTCCTCATAGGCATGACCGGCTTCACCATCGCCTCGGCGCTGTGCGGCTTCGCCGCCAACCCGGAGATGCTGGTCGCCTCCCGCATCCTCCAGGGCGGCATGGCCTCCCTGATGGTGCCCCAGGTGCTCTCGATCATCCACGCGACCTTCCCGGCGGAGGAGCGCGGCAAGGTGTTCGGCATGTTCGGCGCGGTCATCGGCCTGGGCGCGGTCTCCGGCCCGATCCTGGGCGCGCTGCTGACCGAGTGGAACCTGTTCGGTCTCGAATGGCGCCCGATCTTCCTGATCAACCTGCCGGTCGGTATCGCCGGTCTGATCCTGGGCGCCAAGTTCATCTCCGAGTCCAAGGCGCCGAAGGCGCTCAAGCTCGACCTCGTGGGCGTCGCCCTGGTCACCCTCGGCCTGCTGATGCTGCTCTACCCGCTGACCCGCGGCCGCGAGCTGGGCTGGCCGCTGTGGGGCCATCTGTCGATGGCGGGCAGCCTGGTCGTCTTCGGCGCGCTCGTGGCGTACGAGAAGGTCAAGGCGCGCCGGGACGGTTCGCCGCTGGTGGAGCTCTCGCTGTTCCGTGTGAAGAGCTTCGCGGCGGGCATCGCGGTGCAGCTGACGTTCGGCGTCGCGATGGGCATCTTCTTCCTGGTCTGGACGCTGTACATGCAGATGGGCCTGGGCTGGAGCGCGCTGCGCGCGGGTCTGACCGGCGTCCCGTTCTCGATCGCGATGTCGGCCGCGGCCGGTATGTCGGTCCAGTCGCTGGTGCCGAAGTTCGGCCGCAAGGTGCTCCAGGCGGGCGCGCTGATCACCGGTCTCGGCCTGCTGATCTACATCTGGGAGGCGCACCACTTCGGCATGGACATCGCCTCCTGGCAGATGGCGCTGCCGCTGGTCGTGCTCGGCATCGGCATGGGCCTGATCGTCGCCCCGCTCACCGACGCGGTCCTCTCCGAGGTCCCGCAGGAGCACGCGGGTTCGGCGTCCGGCCTGATCAACACGGTCCAGCAGATGGGCAACGCGCTGGGTCTGGGCCTGGTGTCGGTGGTCTTCTTCGGTTCGATCAGCGACCACTTGGCGCTCTCCGACATCGGCCCGGCGTTCTCCACCGCGTTCCAGCGCTCGCTGTGGGTCGTGACCGGGGTCTGCGCGGTGATCTTCATCGGCATGTTCCTGCTCCCGGCGAAGCCGAAGCAGCACTTGGAGGGCGGCGCGGAGGATGCCTCCCCGGAGGCCGCGAAGGAGCCCGCGCTCACGCAGTGAGCCGCGAGGTTTTCAGAGGCGCGGGGAACTGCGCGACCAGCCACGCACGGTCCGCAGTCGGGTATCCCGCACGGGAAACGTAAACGGCGGGTCCGAAGGCCACAGTTGGCCTCCGGACCCGCCGTTTCGCTTGCCCTGAAAACTAATCAGGCGGCCTGCGCCGCCTCACGCTCGGCCTGCTCCATCCTCGCCCGCCCCTTCTTCCCCGTACGGATCGTGTAGAACATCAGCCCGCCGAGGACCACGAACGGGAGGGCGTTGGAGACGCCGACCATCGTGGACGTGTCGAGTACGTACACCAGCGCCGCCTTCACGCTCGCCTCGGCCAGGAACGCGACGCCCCAGATCACCGTCAGCTTGCGCTGGCTCTGGCGGAAACCGGGGTACTGGTCCCACATCGCGTTCCACTTCGCCACGCCCTCGCGCGTGCCGTCCGTGGCGAACTTGCGGCCGAAGTAGAACATCAGCGGCCGCTTGAGCGTGAGGCTGACCAGGAAGGCGAGGCCGAGCAGGCCGGTCAGCGCCGAGTCCTTCAGGAACAGCAGCTTCGCGCTGTTGTACGCGAGCGCGCTCACCGCGCTGAGCAGCAGCGTGATCAGGATCATCATCCCGAACTCGTCGATGCGCCGGTGGAGCGCGAAGTACAGACCTATCTCGGCCACCGGCCACGCCGAGATGAGCAGCAGCGCGGGCACCTCGTGCATCCCGTGATCGGTGAGCATCCCGTAGGTGATCCACGGCAGGACGACGCTGAACAGAATCGTCGGACCCCATGTGAGCAGCGTTGTCCTGCCACTACCGGCACTGGACATGCCGAACTCCCTTTCCCCCGCCGACCGGTCGTGGTCGGATCGGCGGAAGCATAGAGAGAGAAACGGGGTTGGCGGAAATTAGACCCCGGGGGAGCTGGGAAAAGTGGGTGACGACTCGTCAGGAGACGTGCGCGAGGCGCTCCATCGCCCTGCGCGCCGCGTCCTGTGACGCGTACACCTCGCACATATGGCTGCCGTCCGGCGTCGCCGTGTGCTCGACTTCCCACAGGCTCAGCTCGGTGCCGTCGAGCAGCAGGAACGCGTGCTCGTAGAGGATGACGCCGCCGTCCCGCCGGTCCGTGCGGCCGTGGCCGCCGAGCGCGCGGGTGATCTGGTGGGCGAGGGCGCCGCGCAGCAGGCGGGCGACCGGCTCGCCGGGGCGGTCCGGGTTCTCGGCGCGGCGCAGCAGCCGGCGCGCGTGGTCGGCCGAGTCGTCCGGTACGTACATCCGTGTCGCCCCGGACGGTTCCACCGGCGCGAGATCGCTCAGCGGCTCCAGGCCGTCCACGCCGTCCAGTTCACCGAGGCAGCCGAGGTATCCCAGGTGCCCCAGACCCGTCGACGCGTCGAGGCGGGCCGCCGCGAGCCGGGCGCTCTCCTCGTCCGCGTACAGCTCGTTGCCCCGCTGGTGGACGAGCTCCCAGAGGGTGACCGTGGCGCCGTCGAGCAGCAGGTACGTGTGGCGGTACGTCTCGCGGCTGAGCCCGGGGCGGCCGGGGCCGCCGGAGACGTGCAGCGAGGAGTGGAGCGACGTGGTGTGCGCGAGCGCCGAGTCGAGGCTGTCGACCAACTCGTCCGGCAGCTCGAAGGAGTTCAGCGCGCGGCCGAGCAGACCGGCGACGTGCTCCTCGGTCGTCTCGTACTCGCACTCGTTGGGCACCAAGGCGTCTCCCCGCCGTAGCTGTTCGTCACGTAGAGGGTGCTCAACGTAGCCCCTGCGCGCGTTTTGCGCAGGGGGCATGGCCGAAACATTCCCATCAGCTTGGAACGGAAACGGGCGGTGGTCCGGGGCGCGCACCGGACCACCGCCCGCAAGGGGCCTGCCGCGTCGGCTAGGCCGCGCTGCCCGCCTGCCACTCGCTCCAGCCCATGTTCCAGCCGTTCAGGCCGTTGTCGGGGGCGATGGTCTTGTCGGGCGAGCCCTTGACCGTGACCACGTCACCGATGAGCGTGTGGTCGAAGAACCACTTGGCGGGGGTATCGCCCTGGGCTCCCTGGACGTCCCGCAGGCCGACGCACCCGTGGCTGGTTCCTTCGTTGCCGAACGGGTCGCCCTTGTACCAGTAGTTGCCGTGGATGAAGGTCCCCGACTCGGACAGGCGCATGGCGTGCGGCACGTCCTTGATGTCGTACTCGCCGCCGAAGTTGACCGTCGCGCCGTTCATCCGCGTCTCGGTGAACTTCTCCGAGATCACCATCTGGCCGTTGTACGTGGTGTGTTCGGAGCTGCCGGTCGAGACCGGGATGGTCTTGATCGTCTTGCCGTCCTGCTGGACCGTCATCTGCTGGGTCTTGGCGTCGACCGTGGAGACCTGGTTGCGGCCGATGGTGAAGGTGACCGTCTTGGACTGCACGCCGTAGACGCCGTTCGCGCCCTGCACCCCGTCCAGCGCGATCTTCATCGTCACCTTGGACCCGGCCTTCCAGTAGTCCTGCGGCCGGAAGTCCAGGCGGTCGGCGCCGAACCAGTGGCCGACGACCTGCTGGCCGCTGCTGGAGGAGACCGTGATGTGCGACTGCACGGCCTTCTTGTCGGTGATCTGCTTGTCGAAGTTGAAGGAGACCGGCATGCCGACGCCGACGGTGGAGCCGTCGTCCGGCGTGTACGTGCCGATGAAGCTGTTCTTCGTCGTCACCGTGGTGAAGGACGAGTTCTCGGTCGCGGGGCGGCCCTTGTCGTCCTTGCCGGTCGCCATGATCTTGTACTGGGTGCCGCGGTCCAGCTTCGCGGTGGGCTTCCAGGACAGTCCGTCGGCGGCGAGCGCGCCCTCCACGGCCTTGTTGGTCTGCGCCTCGACCATGGTGACCTGGGTGAGCTTGCCGCCCTGGGCGGTGACCGCGGTGCCGTTGATACCGGCGTTGGACGAGCCGTTCTTCGCCGAGATCGTGATCTTCAGGGTGGAGGCGTCCTTCGCGGCCGCCGCGTCCGAACCCTTCTTGTCGTCCTTCCCGGCGCCCGACGCGCTGCCCCCGCAGGCGGTCAGGGTCAGGGCGCCGAGCAGCAGCGCGGACATACCGGCGATTGCCCTGAGCCGGTTGGTGCGCCGAAGCTGCTGGGTGCGGGGCTGCGGCTGCGCGGCGGTGTCCGGCGAGATCACGGGCTGCTCCATCTGTGCGGGCGTTGGTCAACGCGAGCGTGTGTGGGGTACCCGCGCGCATTGGCTATGCGTGCGTTACTCCAGTACGTGCACAGAGCACCCATATAAGGTGAATGGTTGCGAGAGCGGGATGTGACTCACGCCACATTTGGATGTTCGGGTGGGCTCAACTCCCGTACAAATCCCGGTAAGACGGGAATGTCCCACCAGCCCCCGCCACGCCCTCGGCGGCGCGAACGGCCTTGGTGATGGCGCGGGCCACCGCGTCCGCGCCCGCCGCGAGTACGTGGTTGAGGTCGAGCGGCGACAACGGCTCCCCGCTGCCGGTCGCGAGGGCGAACACCGTGTCGCCGTCGTGCATGAGGTGGACCGGCCGGATGGCCCGGGCCATGCCGTCGTGCGCGATGCCCGCGAGCTTCTGGGCATGCGGCTTGGTGAGCGGCGCGTCGGTGGCGACGACCGCGAGCGTGGTGTTCAGCGGCGGCATCCCCATGGCGGCCCGGCTCTCGTCGATCCGCTTCAACGCGGCCTCGTGGACGGCCGGTTCGGGATACGTGAGGTGTCCTTCCAGCCCGTAGAGGGCGCCGGTCGCGGGGTCGAGCACCGAGCCGACGGCGTTGACGACGACGAGCGCGCCCACCGTGGTGCCCGAGGCGAGCTTCACGCTCGCGGTGCCGACGCCGCCCTTGAGGCCGCCCACCACGGCCCCGGTCCCGGCGCCGACATTGCCCTGTTCGACCTCGGCCGTGGCCGCCGCGACGGCCGCGCGTCCGGTCGCCGCGTCCGGGCGGGCGCGCCAGTCGCCGCCGCGCCCGAGGTCGAAGAGGCAGGCGGCCGGGACGACCGGAACGACCTGATCCGGCTCGAGCCCCACCCGTACCCCGCGCCCCCGCTCCTCCAGCCAGGCCATCACGCCCCCGGCCGCGTCCAGTCCGTACGCACTGCCGCCCGTCAGGACGACGGCGTCGATGCGCTCCACGACATTGCGCGGGTCGAGCGCGTCGGTCTCCCGGGTGCCGGGCCCGCCCCCGCGCACATCCACGGCGGCGACGGCCCCCGGGGCCGGGGCGAGGACGACGGTCGTACCGCTGAGAGCGCGCTCACCCGGAACGCGCGCGTGCCCGACGAGGATGCCGGGCACGTCGGTGATCGAGTCGGTCATGAACCTTGACGGTACGCCTGTGTGGGCGGGGTTCGTGTGGTTACGCCGGTGTGGGGCTCTCGCCCGTACGTCGGCTCAGCGTCGCTCCGATGGCCACGGTGGCGGCGGCGACCAGGCCCGCGACCAGGACGGCCCGCTCGCCCGCGAACGTGCAGGCCAGGATGGCCAGCGCCGAGACGGGCAGGGTCAGTTGCTGGGTCGTCGTGCGCTTGAAGTGGCGGGCGTGCAGCGCCCAGACGGTCAGCATGAACACGGCGGCCGGCACCGTGACGGCGGCCGACGCGGCAGCGGTCGAGATGTGCGCCTTGCCGACCCGCTGCTCCACGGCGACCTCCATCCCCGCGCCGATGG
Organism: Streptomyces sp. CBMA152; assembly: GCF_014596475.1. GTDB lineage: Bacteria > Actinomycetota > Actinomycetes > Streptomycetales > Streptomycetaceae > Streptomyces. The sequence continues at coordinate 734,543 of NZ_MECJ01000029.1, forward strand.
CGGCGGCCGAGCCGAGGACGACGAAGTGCCCGTACCCCCAGACGAACGCCTGCTGGTTGGAGGTGAGATGCCCGGCGATGGGCACCGCGAAGTAGATCCACCACGCGGCGAAGACGATCAGCAGCCCACCGCCCGCGAGCGGCAGCAGATCGCCGAGCGCGTCGTGCTCGTCGAGCGCCTGCTGTACGGCGACGGTCGCGGCGGAGACCGTCTCGCCGAGCACGATCAGGGTGAACAGGCCGTACCGCTCGGCGATGTGGTGCGGGTGCCAGGTGGTCTGGGTGGTGCGCTCGGCGATCACGGGTACGGAGAGTTCGGCGGCGGCCAGCACCACGAACACCCACGACCGGGCGGTGTGCGGCACGAAGAGCAGCCCGACCCAGCCCAGCTGGCACACCACGAGCCCGGCCGCGTACCGCAGCGCCATCCGGCGCTCGCCGGGGCTCGCCGCGGAACGGGCGGCGCGCAGCCACTGGCTGGTGAGCGCGAGCCGCATCACGATGTAGCCGACGATGCAGACCCCGTAGTCGCCGTTGTCGAAGGCGCGGGGCACCCCGGCGGCGAGGATCAGCACACCCGCGATCTGGACGAGGGTGACCACCCGGTAGAGCGGGTCGTCGCTGTCGTAGGCGGAGGCGAACCAGGTGAAGTTCATCCACGCCCACCAGATGGCGAAGAAGACGGCCAGATACCCGGCGATCCCGTGGCCGACGTGCCCCTCGGCGAGCGAGTGGACGAGCCGGGCGCCGGCCTGGGCGACGGCGACCACGAAACAGAGGTCGAAGAAGAGTTCCAGGGGGGTCGCCGCGCGGTGTTCCTCGTGGCGACTGCGTGCGGTCATGCGAGGCATGGGGCCTAGGAGACCAGATGGGGCGGGCGGGGATTCCGCTAACGCGCCGCCGTGGGGATTCTCGTGGTGCGCCGCCCGTGGATTCCCGTATCGCGCCGTAGGGCCCATTGGTCCCATGGGTCCGTTGCGGGGCGGGGCCTTGGGCAGGGCGTCTGGGTACGGTTCGTGCTCGTCCCGGGCCTCACCGACGACCCGGCCGACATCGAAGGCGTCGCCGCCTTCGCCGCCTCGCTCGGCAATGTCTCCCGCGTCGACGTCCTGCCCTTCCACAAGCTCGGCGAGGCGAAGTGGCAGGCGCTCAGGAGGCCCTTCACCCTGCCCGACACGCCGTCTCCGACCCCGGACGAGGTCGCCGCCGCCCGGGCCGTCTTCACCGCCCACGGCCTGCGCGCCATCTGACTGAAGGGTTCACCCCGCCGCCTGTCACAACAGGTGAAACCATCCCATAAGCACCTACGGTGGCCGGGTGACCGAGCCTCCCGCAGCATCGCCGCCCGCCGTCGCGTTGCGCGCGACCGTGGCCGGTACCGCCGTCTCCCTTCTGCTGGTCCTCGCCATCTTCTTCGGCAGCCGCCGGCTCAGGGACTTCGACTCGGCCTTGATGCCGTACGCCGTGGCCACCGTCTTCCTCGCCTTCGGCGTCGCCTACCGCTACACCATGTGGATCTCCTCCCCGGGCGCCCGCCGCCTCTTCAAGCAGGGCTGGCGCAGCCTGTTCTCGGCCGCCAACTTCCGCCGCGCCCCCACCGCCCTGCCGAGGATGGCCGCCACCTATCTCGGCTTCCAGAAGTTCCTCGGCGCCCGCTCCCACGCCCGCTGGGGCGCCCACCAGCTGATCTTCTGGGGCTGCCTGCTGGCCGCCGCGATCACGTTCCCGCTGACCTGGGGCTGGTTCACCTTCACCACCTCGACCGGTTCCGGACCCGGCTACGAAATGCGGATCTGGGGCGTGAAGCTGCTCGGTTTCGACTCGCTGAACATCGTCGGCTGGCTGATGTTCCACGGCCTGGACATCGCCGCGGTCCTGGTCATCCCCGGTGCCTCGTACTTCCTGTGGCGCCGGATGAAGGACCGGGGCGCGATCACCGGCCAGCGGTTCGCCTACGACCTGGTCCCGCTGCTCCTGCTGATCGTCATCTCCGTGACCGGCCTCCTCCTCACCTTCTCGTCGATCTTCCTGCACGGCGGGGGCTATGAGTTCCTGGCGCTGCTGCACATGGTGACCGTGGTGCTCACCCTCATCTACATCCCGTTCGGGAAGTTCTTCCACATCGTCCAGCGGCCGGCCGCCGTCGGGATGCAGCTGTTCAAGTACACCGCCCGCCAGGAAGAGCAGCTCTTCCCCTGCCGCCGCTGCGGGCAGCCGATCGACACCGCTCCTTACGTCGAGAACCTGCGGGGCACCATGCGCGACCTGGACCTCGGCTTCGACGCCTGGGCCGAGTACTGCCCGCGCTGCAAGCGGGTGCTGCGCGGCACCGCGTACCTCTCGCACGTCAAGAAGGGCTACAAGTGACCCAGCACGTCCCGCTGGACCCGTCCATCGCCCCGCCCGGCACCCGCAACTTCCGCGACGCGGGCGGCATCCCGGCCGACCAGTGGCGCGCCGACCAGGACGGCGAGACCCTGGTCCCCACCCACTGCTGCTTCTGCGGGGTGCAGTGCGGGATGTATCTCCGCGTCGACGGCGGCGGCAAGGTCTTCGGCGTCGAACCCCGCAACCACGACATCAACCGGATGCGCCTGTGCCCCAAGGGCATCAACGCGTATCAGCAGGTCAACCACCCCGACCGGCTGACGGCCCCGCTGCTGCGCCGCTCCCGTGACGAGCCGTTCCGGGAGGCCTCCTGGGAGGAGGCGCTGGACTTCACGGTCGCCGAGATCCGCCGCATCCAGGCCGCCCACGGCAACGACGCCTTCGGGCTGCTGGGTGGCGCCAGCCTCTTCTCCGAGAAGACCTATCTGGTCGGCAAGTTCGCCCGCGTCGCGCTCAAGTCGCGGCACGTCGACTACAACGGCCGGCTGTGCATGGTCTCCGCCGCGGGCGCCAACAAACTCGCCTTCGGCATCGACCGCGCCGCCAACCCCTTCTCCGACATCCTCCTCACCGACTGCCTGCTGATCGCCGGGTCCAACGTCGGCGAGTGCTTCCCCGTCATGACGCAGTACGTGTGGGGCGCGCGCGACCGGGGTGCCACGCTGATCGTGATCGATCCGCGCGAGACGGCGGTCGCCCGCACCGCCGACATCCATGTCGCCCTCAAGCCCGGCACCGACTCGGCCTTCTTCAACTCCGTCCTCCACGTGGTCATCAAGGAGGAACTCGACGACGAGGGCTTCGTCGGCGCCAACACCACGGGCTGGGAAGAGGTCCGCGACACGGTCGCCGAGTATCCCCCCGAGCACGCCGCCGAGATCTGCGGGATCCCGGCCGGCCAGATCGTCGAGGTGGCCCGGACGTTCGCCCGCGCCCCCAGGGCCATGGCCTGGCACGCCCGGGGCATCGAGCACCACTCGCAGGGTGTGGAGAACTGCCTCTCCGTCATCAACCTCTGCGTGGCCACCGGCAACCTCGGCAAGCCCGGCGCCGGTTACGGCACCATCACCGGCCAGGGCAACGGCCAGGGCGGGCGCGAGCACGGCCAGAAGGCCGACCTGCTGCCGGGCGGGCGCTCCATCACGAACCCGGAGCACCGCCGGCAGATCTGTGAGATCTGGGGCATCGAGGAGTCCGAACTCCCGCCCGCCGGAACCTCGATGGTGGAAATGGTCCATCAGATGCGCCGCCAGGAGATCCGCGGCCTGATCGGTATCTGCAACAACCCCTTCGTCTCCCTCCCCCATTACGCGACCGTCAAGGACGGCTACGACACCCTCGAATTCCACGCCCAATTCGACTTCTTCCTCTCCGAGACCGCCGCCAACGCGCATGTGGTCTTCCCCGTCACCACCTGGGCCGAGGACGAAGGCGTGATGGCCAACGCCGAGGCCCGGGTGGTCAAGCACAACAAGGCCCAGGAACCCCCCGCCGGGGTGCGCACCGACACCTGGGTGATCTGCCAGCTGGCTGGGCGCCTCGGCGCGGGCGACAAGTTCGCCTTCCCCGGCTCGCGCGAGGTGTTCGACGAGCTGCGCACCGCCTCCGCCGGAACGGTCAACGACTACTACGGCATCACCTACGAACGCCTGGAGGAGACCGGCGGGATCGCTTGGCCCTGCCCCTCCACCGACCATCCGGGCACCCCGCGTCTCTTCGAGGACGGGCGGACCTGGCACCCCGACGGCAAGATCCATATGCAGGTGGTCGAGTGGCACCCGCCGATGGACCCGTACGACGACGAACACCCCCTCTCGCTCACCACCGGCCGGACCGTCGCGCACTTCCTCTCCGGCAACCAGACCCGCAGGCTCGGCGCCCTGGTCGAACAGACCCCGCGCCCCTGGGTCGAGATCCACCCCTCGCACGGCTTCCGCAACGGCGACCCGGTCCGCGTCGTCACCCGGCGCGGCAGCGGGGTCTTCCCCGCCCTGGTCACCGAGGCCATCCGCCCCGACACCGTCTTCATCCCGTACCACTGGCCGGTCCCCACGTCCGCGAACGCGCTGACCATCGACGCCCTCGACCCCCGTTCCAAGATTCCCGAGTACAAGGTCTGTGCCTGCCGCATCGAGCCCGGCGAGCGGATCGACGAGGTCCCGGCGCCCCCGACCGCCCCCGGCCAGGTGGCCTACCCGGCGACCCAGGTCTCCCGCACCGATCCGCTGCCGCCCACGTCCCCGCAGGGCCGTGGCACCGCCGAGAGGAGCTGACGCCCGCGATGATGGGCAGAACGATCTTCATCGACCCGGGGCGGTGCATCGGCTGCCAGGCCTGTGTCTCGGCCTGCCGTGAGTGCGACTCGCACCGGGGCAAATCCATGATCCATCTCGACTACCCCGACGAGGGGCACTCGGTCGCCTCCCTTCCCACGGTCTGTATGCACTGCGAGGACCCGGTCGCGCCCTGCGCCGAGGTGTGTCCCGCCGACGCGATCCTGGTGACCGCCGACGGTGTGGTGCAGCAGGCCGACACCACCCGCTGCATCGGCTGCGCCAACTGCGTCAACGCCTGCCCCTTCGGCGTACCGAAGATCGACCTCCAGGCGAAGCTGCAGATGAAGTGCAACCTCTGCTACGACCGCACCGCCTATGGCCTCGCCCCCATGTGCGCCACGGTCTGCCCCACCGGCGCCCTCTTCTACGGAACCCTTGAGGAGCTCCAGGCCGAGCGCCCCGGCGTCCGCGTCGCCGACTCCTTCACGTTCGGCGATGTCGTCGTCTCCACCGGAGTGGCGATGGTCGTCCCGGCCGACAAGGTGCAGTGGCCGGTGCCCGGTGGCCTCCCGGTCGTCGAGGTGAACGGGAGGGCGGTTCGATGAGTAGGCCGGAACAGCCGCCCTCGGGCCCGGAACCGGTGCCGGGCCAGGAACGGGTGCCAGAACCAGCCCCTGAGCCAAGCCCCCCGGCACCGGCTGCGGGACCGGCGTCGGGAGCAGCCCGGGCACCGGCCGGTGAACCCGGGGCGAGGCCTTGGCCGGACCCCGCGCAGGAGGCGCTGCGCGACCGCGTCTTCGCCGACTCGCTGACCACCCGCCGCGACTATCTGCGGATCGTCTCCACCGTCTCGTGCGGGCTCGCCGTCGGCGGTGTCGCCGTGGCCGGGGGAGTGCTCCACCGGCACGGTGACAGCGACGACGTCCCCCAGGCCAAGCGCGTCGCCGCACGGCTCGGCCCCGGCGAGTCCATCGCCTTCCGCTTCCCCGGCGAGGACGACCGCGCCGTCGGCGTACGCCTCAAGGACGGCACCCTCGTCGGCTATTCGGCTGTCTGCACCCATCTGGCCTGCGGGGTGCTGTGGCGCGCGCATCGGGGCAACGAAGGGGAGCTGTACTGCCCCTGCCACGAAGGGGTCTTCGACGCCCGGACCGGAGAGGTGACCGCCGGGCCGCCGCCGCGTCCGCTGCCGAAGGTGCTCCTCGTGGAGGAGATCGACGGCAGCGTCTGGGCGGTGGCCACCACCCGCTCCGGAGAGAGCGTCAAGGACGCCATGTGCCGGCAGTTCGCCGACCAGCACCCGGACATGGCGGCCCGGATCGGCTGCTCCGGGACACGGGCCGAGACCGAGAAGGGCGAGCGGACATGAAGAGCGAGCCGACATGAGTGCCGACAGAGGTACGGGTGCGGGTATGGGCGACGGCGGTGCGGCGGTCCCCCCTCGGCCGCAGTACACACCCGGCAGCGCGCAGCCCCGGCTCAACCGTCCGGTGCGGGACCGGTACCCCCAGATCCGCTCCACGAGCGGATACGGCGACCCCCGGATCCGCCGCACCGGTCCGGGACCCGGCGCGGGCACCGAGCAGGAGCCCGAGCGGTCCTCGAAACTCAGCGCCCGCCTCGCCCTGGCCATCACCGTGGTCATCGGCCAGCTCTGGGGTCTGACGGTCGTCGTCAACGAGTGGATGAAGGGCGCCACCGGAACCGCCTGGTGGGGTGCGGGCTTCCTGGGCCTGTCGTTCGTCGTGGTCCTCGGGCTGTGGCTGCTCGACCCGAGGGATCGCTGAGGGTTCGGTGCCGGAGGCCGGGCCGGGGCGAGAAGTGGGGGCGGGGTGAGAGGCGAGGGCGGGACTGGTCCCGTCCTCGGCGCGGTGTCGCCGTACCCTGGAAGCATGAGTACCGCCCCCGCCCCCGGACCGCGCGATGCGAAGTCGGCGTCCGACCCGAAGCCCAGGCCCGCGCTGGTCTTCGACGATCCGCTCGACCAGCAGTCGACGGACGACACGGACCGTGGGTGGGGTGAGCGGGCCCCGGCCGGTGGCAGCGCGGCCGACCTCGCACGCTTCCTCGACGAGAAGCCGCCCCACCACATCTGACAGAGCCGCCGCAGGAGTGCTACGGCGCGCTGTGCCCCGAGCCGCGCTGGGAGACCAGCGCGTCGCGGATCTCCTTCAGGACCTCCAGCTCGCTGACCTCCAGGGTCTCCTGGACCCCTTCCTTCGCCCTGTCCCGCTGGGTCTTCTTGGCCAGGTACTTGGCCATCGGCAGCACCATCAGGAAGTACACGACGGCTGCGGTGATGAGGAAGGTGAGCACCGAGCTGAGGACCGAGCCCCACATGATCGGGATGCCCGAGACCGCCTCGCCCGTCTTCGGGTCGACGCCGCACGGTCCCTTCAGGCATGAGCTGTAGCTGTTCAGGTCCTTCGTGCCGAACGCGCCGATCAGCGGGTTGATGACGCCCTTCACGACCGAGTTCACGACGGCGGTGAACGCGGCGCCGATGACCACCGCGACCGCCAGGTCGACCACATTGCCGCGCATCAGGAAGGCCTTGAAGCCGTCCAGGACACCGCCGCCCTTCTTCTCGTCGGTCACGAGTGAGCCTCTCTTCGCAGGTGCAGGAGGTGGAGCAAACCGTTCCGCAACCTACGTCAGCGCATGGCCGGGATGTCCAATCCACATACGCAAACAGGTGACTTGACAGGATGTCAGTGCTATTCATGTGATTCAGCACAGGGTCACCGCCAGCCGGGCCGAGGCTCCCGCGCCGACGAGCGTCGTGGCGGTGGCGCGGGGGACGGCGAGGACGATCAGCGCTCCGCCGTCCGGCGAGAGGTCGCGCGGTCGGGGCACGTCGGTCACCCGTACACCCGACGCCACCACGCGCGCCGCGCCCCCGCCGCCCGAGCGCGAGTCGGGGGACGCGATCACATCGACCCGGTCGCCGGGCCGCAGCAGCCGGACCGTCTCCGCGTCCGCGATCCGTACCGGCGCGGACACCACTTCGACGGCCTGGCGCGCGGGTTGTCGCGGCGCGGCCTGCCGGTGGACGCCCGTGCTCGCGGTGTTCGCCGTATCGCTGACGCGCGGGGCCGCACGGCCGGAGCCGCCCGCGCCCGTCGCCGCCAGGGCCGCTGCCGCCACGGCGAGTCCGGCGGCCATCGCCCGCCGCCGACGTCGCACGGCCCGCCGCAGCCGATTTCTGCCGCCGCGCACCCGGAGCGGCGGAAAGGCGGGCACGCCGAGCGGCTCGGGTGCGGCGGAGTGCGCGGGGGAGGGTGTGGGCAGGGCAGGAGGCATGGACATCGTGGGTCACCACCGATCGTGCGGAGCGAGTGCTGCTCGAACGCTCCTCACGATCCCCGCCCCGCCAACTTCCCGCTGAGCCCTGTGGATTGCTCCCCGATTGTGGATAACTCCGTCACCCGTTCGAGCGGATGGCGCGTCGAGCGGGTGGGGGCGTCGGCACCCACACTCCTGGGGCCGGAACCCGGTCACCCGGCCGTGTCGGTGCGGCAGCCGGTGCCCTACGGCAGCCGGATCCCCGTGTCCAGCCCGTCCAGCGCCCGCGTGCACAGACAGTCGCGGCCCTCGCCCGCCGGGAGAGCGGCCACCGCGTCGAAGAGCACCGTCCGCAGCCGGTCCACATTGGCCGCGAAGACCCGCAGCACCTCCTCGTGGGAGACGCCCTCGCCCGTCTCGGCCCCCGCGTCCAGGTCGGTCACCAGGGCCATCGACGTGTAGCAGAGCCCCAGTTCACGCGCGAGCACGGCCTCGGGGTGCCCGGTCATGCCGACCACCGACCAGCCCATCGCCGCATGCCACTGCGACTCCGCGCGCGTGGAGAACCGCGGGCCCTCTATGACGACCAGCGTGCCGCCGTCCACCGGCTCCCAGTCCCGCCCGCGCGCCGCCGACAGCGCCGCCTTGCGGCCCTCGGGGCAGTACGGGTCGGCCAGCGCGACATGGACGACGTTCGGGATCGAGCCGTCGGGCAGCGGGTAACCGTCGTAGTACGTCTGCGTGCGCGCCTTCGTACGGTCGACCAACTGGTCCGGTACGAGCAGGGTCCCCGGGCCGTACTCGGGCCGCAGCCCGCCCACCGCGCACGGGCCGAGCACCTGCCGTACGCCCACCGACCGCAGGGCCCAGAGGTTGGCGCGGTAGTTGATGCGGTGCGGCGGCAGGTGGTGGCCGCGGCCGTGCCGGGGCAGGAACGCGACCCGGCGCCCGGCGATCTCGCCCAGGAACAGGGAGTCGCTGGGGCTGCCGTACGGGGTGTCGACCTGGATCTCGGTGACGTCCTCAAGGAACGAGTAGAAGCCCGAACCGCCGATGACGCCGATCTCTGCGTTAGCCATGCGGAGCACACTAGCCGGGGCCGCCGGACGCCAAAACGTGCGTACGGACGCCTACGCGCGCGTGCGTCGTCGGCGGGCACACGCACATCTTGTGGACCCGTACGCGCGCGTGCGTCGCCGCGGGTACGCCGAAGACCCCGCCGTGCGTGACGGCAGGGTCTTCGGATGGTCTGGAGCGCGCGACCCGGTGGGTCAGGCGGCCGACGACGAGCTGGTGGAGCTCGACGGCGTCGAGGAGGACGCGGCCGGCTTCGAGTCGGAGCTCGACGACGTCGACGGCTTGGCGGCCGAGGACGATGCGGGCGTGCTGCTCGACGACGCGCCACGGCTGTCGTTGCGGTAGAAGCCGGAGCCCTTGAAGACGATGCCGACGGCCGAGAACACCTTCTTGAGGCGTCCGTCGCAGTTCGGGCAGACGGTCAGGGCGTCGTCGGTGAACTTCTGCACCGCTTCAAGGCCCTCGCCGCACTCGGTGCACTGGTACTGGTAGGTCGGCACTGTGTCTTCCTCCTGGCACTCTCACTCGATGAGTGCTAACGACGGTCCATAGTGACGTATTCCGCTGGATCAGTCCACCGTCACGGGAACTCGGTGACCGACGCCACTACGCGCGACGGTCCGGCTTTCGGCGCGCGGCGCGAGCCGCGAACGCAGGGAGACCAGCGTGATCAGGGCCAGCGCGGTGCCCGCGAGCGGCACCAGGAAGCCCGCGCTGGAGCCGTGGGCGTCGGCGAGACGGCCGGCCACGGTGACCGCGCCCGCCTGGCCGAGGGCCACCGCGCCGGTCAGCCAGGTGAAGGCCTCGGTCCGGGCGGAGGCCGGGACCAGGGACTCGACCAGCGTGTAGCCGGTGATCAGGGCCGGGGCGATGCAGAGGCCGACGATCAGGCCGAGGCCGCCGAGCAGCACCGCGGAGTGCATCGCCCACAGGCCCGAGGCCGCCAGGGTCAGCCCGGTGTAGCCCGCGATCAGACGTGTCCGGGGCGCCGACTTCCAGGCGATGGCGCCGCACGCGATGCCTGCCAGCATGTTGCCCGCGGCGAAGATCCCGTACAGCAGACCGTTGGCGCCGGGGTTGCCGATCTCCTCGGAGAACGCGGTCAGCGAGACCTGCATACCGCCGAAGACCGCGCCGATGCCGAGGAAGGACACGGCCAGGACGCGCACACCGGGGATGGAGAGCGCGGAGACGTGCTCCACGCGCGCGTGGCCCGCGATGTCGCGGCTGGGCTGCGGCTGGGTGCGGTGCTGGGAGGCGAAGAGCAGGCCGCCGACCAGGGTCAGCGAGGCCTCGGCGATGAGACCGGCGGCCGGGTGGACGCCGGTGCACAGCGCGGTGGCGAGCACCGGGCCGATGACGAAGGTGAACTCGTCCGTCACCGACTCGAAGGCCGCGGCCGTCGACATCAGGGGCGAGCCCTCCAGCTTGGCCGCCCAGCGTGCCCGCACCATCGGCCCGACCTGCGGCACCGAGGCACCGGTCGGGACGGCGGCCAGGAACAGCGCCCACAGGGGGGCGCCGGCCAGGGCCAGTGAGATCAGTACGGAGCCCGAGGCGGCGTGCACGAGGACGCCGGGCAGCAACACGGCGCGCTGGCCGAACCGGTCGGCGAGCTTGCCGCCCTGCGGCGCGAAGAGCGCCATGGAGACACCGGTGACGGCGGCGACGGCGCCCGCGCTGCCGTAGGAGCCGGTGGTGTGCTGGACGAGCAGCACGATGCTGATGGTGAGCATCGCGAAAGGCTGCCGGGCAAAGAATCCGGGCAGAACGAACGACAGAGCGCCAGGGGTGCGCAGGAGCTGCCCGTATCCGGGGCGACGCTCAGAAGTGACCGTGGATGCCACGGTCCTTGCCTTTCTGCCGCCTGGTAGCGCGCCCCTGGTACGGGTGAGTACGGGCGTTGCCGAGAGCTGTCCTCTTGCGCGGAACTGCGGTAGATGCCGGGGCTCACTGCGAGAGCCTCCGACCGCCATACGGTCGCGCCAGCTCTGCGTCAGGCAGAGTTGGTCGATCAGTGGTGTGCCTTCATGCTACAGGGGGAATCGGATCTGCGCCTGAGAAAGCGCGCAGATGGCCGAGATCACACCTGTGATTAACCGGATCTTCGCCCGGTTGTTCCCTGATTCGATGGACGCGAGACGACGCCACCCGGCGGCCCAGCCCCCGGCGCCCCAGCGACCCGGGCGACCCCAGGCGGCCCAGCGCCCCACCGGCCGAGAGCCCCCACAGGCCCAGCCGCCCAAGGCCCCGGCCGTCCTAGCGGCCCGAGGCGCCCGCGCCGCCCGCTCCCAGCCACCCGGCCAGCTTGCCGCCCTGTCCGACCGCCCGCAGCCGCGCCTCGGCCGCGTCCCGTACCGGATCCGTCGCCACGACGAGCAGTTCGTCGCCGCGCCGCAGCACGGTCGTGGGCCCCGGTACGAAGCTCTTCGAGTCCCGTACGACCAGCGTCACCGCCGCGCCCGGAGGCAGTCGCAGCTCGTGCACCTCGACGCCGTGCATCTTCGACTCGTCCGGGATCGCCACGGACAGCAGATGGCCGCGCAGCCGCTCCAGCGGCGCCGACTCGATCCCCAGGTCGGAGGCCGCCTCGGTCTCGGAGACCCGCAGCTTGCGGGCGAGCCAGGGCAGCGTCGGGCCCTGGACGAGGGTGTAGACGACGACCAGGACGAAGACGATGTTGAAGACCCGCTGGCTGCCCTCGATCCCGGAGACCATCGGGATCGTGGCCAGGATGATCGGTACGGCGCCGCGCAGCCCCGCCCAGGACATCAGGGCCTTCTCCTGCCACGGCATCTTGAACGGCAGCAGGCTGACCAGGACCTCAAGGGGCCGCGCCACCATCGTCAGGACCAGGCCGATGATCACGGCGGGCCAGAAGTCGCCGGCGAGCTTGTGCGGGGTCACCAGCAGGCCGAGCAGCACGAACATGCCGATCTGGGCGATCCAGCCGAGCCCGTCGGCGAAGCCGCGCGTCGCGGGCCAGTGCGGCAGCTTGGCGTTGCCCATGATCATCGCGGCCAGGTAGACGGCGAGGAAGCCGGAGCCGTGGGCCATGGCGCCCGCCGCGTACGCGGTCACCGCGATGGCCATCACGGCGATCGGGTAGAGGCCGGAGGCGGGCAGGGCCACGTGCCGCAGTCCCCAGGAGCCGAGCCAGCCCACCGCGAGCCCGATGCCCGCGCCGATGGCCAGCTCAAGGGCGATCTTCCCGGCCAGCAGGTACCAGGAGTCCACCGGACCCGGCGTGGAGAAGGCGACGACCAGGATGACCACGGGGGCGTCGTTGAAGCCCGACTCGGCTTCCAGGACGCCGGTGATCCGCGAGGGCAGCGGCACCTTGCGCAGCACGGAGAAGACGGCCGCGGCGTCCGTGGAGGACACCACCGCGCCGATGATCAGTGACTGCCGCCATTCGAGCCCGACCAGATAGTGCGCACCGGCCGCGGTGACCCCCACGCTCACCGCGACACCGACGATCGACAGCACGATCGCCGCCGGCAGGGCCGGACGGATCTCCTTCCACTTGGTGCCCAGACCGCCTTCGGCCAGGATCACCACCAGGGCTGCGTAGCCGATGACCTGGGTCAGTTCGGCGTTGTCGAACTTGACGTCGAAGATCCCGTCCTGCCCTATCGCGACGCCTATGCCGAGGTACAGGAGCAGGCTCGGGAGCCCGCTGCGCGAGGAGATCCGCACCGCCGCGACGGCGATGAGCAGGACGAGCGAGCAGATGAGCAGGAGCTCGTTGAGATGGTGGACAGTCAGTGGCCGATCCTTCCCCTCACGCGCCGTCGGGCGCCCTCACGTACAGGCGCCGGAACGTTTCTTCGACCACCTGGTACTTCGTTACCTTACCTAATCTTTGACGAGTTCTTTACGCACGGCTGTACGGCGACGGCGGTCCGACGCTCATAAGACGGCGGTCCGATGCTCATAAAAGACACCGCGTCCGGGGCTGTCAGTGGCTGCGCCTATGGTTGCTCCAGCACCTAGGACCACCCTGCCCCTCGAAGGACAGCGATGCCCGCCAACACAACCGCCCCTTCCGCCAAGACGAAAGTCAGGAAGAAGGGACGCCGCGCCCGCCTCCTCCTGATCGTCCTGGTGCTGGCGCTCGTAGCGGGTGTCGGGTACGGCGCTTACTGGGGCGTGAGCACCGTGCGCGCCTCGTTCCCGCAGACCACGGGGTCGATCCAGCTCAAGGGCCTGTCGGGCCCGGTCGACGTCAAGCGCGACGACTACGGAGTGCCGCAGGTCTACGCGGACAGCGACACCGACCTCTTCATGGCCCAGGGCTTCGTCCAGGCCCAGGACCGGTTCTGGGAGATGGACGTCCGCCGCCACATGACCTCCGGCCGGCTCTCGGAGATGTTCGGCAAGGACCAGGTCGAGACGGACTCCTTCCTGCGCACTCTCGGCTGGCGCCGGGTCGCGCAGCAGGAGTACGACACCAAGCTGTCACCGCAGACGAAGAAGTACCTCCAGGCGTACGCCGCCGGTGTCAACGCGTATCTCAAGGGCAAGAGCCCCAAGGAGATCTCGGTCGAGTACGCGGCGCTGGACTTCGTGCACGACTACAAGATCGAGCAGTGGACGCCGGTCGACTCGGTGGCCTGGCTCAAGGCGATGGCCTGGGACCTGCGCGGCAACATGCAGGACGAGATCGACCGCTCGCTGATGACGAGCCGGCTCAGCCCGCAGCAGATCAAGGATCTGTATCCGCCGTACCCGACGGCCACGCACCGGCCGATCGTCGACCAGGGCTCGCTCAACAAGACCACCGGCAAGTACGACCCGAACCGCGAGCCGGGCACCGGCACCGCCCTCGCGGGCACCCCCGACGGGGCGACCCAGGGCGCGCAGACGCAGCTCGCGCGGCTCTCGGACAACCTCGACAAGATCCCGGCGCTGCTCGGCCCCAACGGCAGCGGCATCGGCTCCAACTCGTGGGTCGTCTCCGGCAAGTACACGACGACCGGTATGCCGCTGCTCGCCAACGACCCGCACCTGGCGCCGATGATGCCGTCGCTCTGGTACCAGATGGGTCTGCACTGCCGGACCGTCTCCGCGACCTGCGGCTACGACGTGGCGGGCTACACGTTCTCCGGGATGCCCGGCGTGGTCATCGGCCACAACCAGGACGTCTCCTGGGGGTTCACCAACCTCGGCGCCGATGTGACGGACCTGTACCTGGAGAAGATCTCCGGCAACACCTACACGCTCGACAACCAGCAGGTGGCCCTCAAGACGCGTGAGGAGGTCATCAAGGTCGCGGGCGGCAAGAGCAAGACGATCACCGTGCGCGAGACCAACAACGGTCCGCTGGTCTCCGACCGCAACGACGAGCTGGAGAAGGTGGGTCAGAAGGCCCCGGTGACCACCTCCGCGCCCGACCGGGGCGAGGGATACGGGGTGGCGCTGCGCTGGACCGCCCTGGACCCGGGCAAGTCCATGGACGCCGTCTTCGAGCTGGACCGCGCCAAGGACTTCAAGTCCTTCCGGGCGGCCGCCAAGGACTTCGAGGTCCCCTCGCAGAACCTGATCTACGCCGACACCAAGGGCCACATCGGCTACCAGGCGCCGGGCCGGATCCCGATCCGCGCCAAGGGCGTCGACGGCACGATGCCCGCCCCCGGCTGGGACTCCAAGTACAGCTGGAACAACAAGTACATCCCCTTCGACGCGCTGCCCTACGAGTACGACCCCAAGCGCGGCTACATCGTCACCGCCAACCAGGCCGTCGTCGACGACAAGAAGTACCCGTACCTGCTGACCAAGGACTGGGGCTACGGCACCCGCAGCCAGCGGATCAACGACCTCATCGAGTCGAAGACCAAGGACGGCGGGAAGATCTCCACCGAGGACATGCAGAAGATGCAGATGGACAACAGCAGCGAGATCGCCGCGCTGCTGACGCCCGCTCTGCTGAAGATCGACGTGTCCGACCCGGCCGTACGGGAGGCCCAGAAGCTCCTTGAGGGCTGGGACTACACCCAGGAGTCCGACTCGGGGGCCGCCGCCTACTTCAACGCGGTCTGGCGCAACGTCCTCAAGCTGGCCTTCGGCAACAAGCTCCCGAAGGAGCTCCGGGTCAAGGGCGAGTGCCTGTACGTCCTTCCGCCGGTCGGCTCCGGCCCGGTGGACGACCCCAATGCGCGCGTACGCGAGTGCGGCGAGCGCGACGCGGACTCGGCGCAGCCGGACGGCGGCGACCGCTGGTTCGAGGTGGTGCGCCGCATCTTCCCCGACCAGAAGAACGTCTGGTGGCAGTCGCCGGGCAGCCGTCTGGACAAGGCCACCACGACCCGCGACCAGCTGCTGGCGCGCGCCATGAAGGACGCCCGCTGGGAGCTGACGGCCAAGCTCGGCAAGGACGTCACCACCTGGAGCTGGGGCCGGCTGCACCAGCTGATGCTCAAGAACCAGACGCTCGGCACCGACGGGCCCGGCATCGTCAAGTACCTCCTCAACCGCGGCCCGTGGAACCTGGGCGGCGGCGAGGCGGCGGTCAACGCCACCGGCTGGAACGCGGGAGGCGGCGACTACGGAGTGACCTGGGTGCCGTCGATGCGGATGGTGGTGAACCTGAAGGACTTCGACAAGTCGAAGTGGATCAACCTCACCGGTGCCTCGGGCCACGCCTACAGCGCGCACTACTCGGACCAGA
The DNA here is from genome assembly GCF_014596475.1 of Streptomyces sp. CBMA152. Lineage (GTDB taxonomy): Bacteria > Actinomycetota > Actinomycetes > Streptomycetales > Streptomycetaceae > Streptomyces. The sequence goes on from NZ_MECJ01000029.1 coordinate 750,238, forward strand.
CCTCCAAGTGGGCCAAGGGCGAGCAGCTGGACTGGTCGTACACCGCCAAGTCGGTCGACACCGCGACGGTGGACAAGCTCACTCTGAAGCCGTGAAGCGGGTCACCCCCTTCGGGGTGACCACGGCGTGAACGGGGTGGTCGTGCGGTTCCTCCGGGACCCGGGCGACCACCTCGTCGTCGTAGAGGAGCACCACGCGCGCGGGGTCGTGCCCGGCGGCCGCGATCCGGGCGAGCACCCGGTCGTACGAGCCGCCGCCCCGGCCGAGCCGCATCCCGCGCGCGTCGACGGCGAGGCCGGGCAGCAGCACCGTGTCGGCCTCCAGGACGGCGGCGGGGCCGAGGCGGGTGCCGGTCGGCTCCAGGAGTCCCCGAGCGGCCCGTACGAGGCGGTCGGCGCCCTCGTACTCCGCCCAGTCCAGGTCATTGTCCGATTGCAGTACGGGGAGCAGGACGCGGATGCCCCGCGTGCGAAGTGCGTCGAGCAGCGCGCGCGTGCCGGGTTCGCGCCCCACCGAGACATACGCGGCCACCGTCGTGGCCCCCGCGAGCTCGGGAAGTGCCAGCGCCCGGCGGGCCAGGGCCTCGCCCGCCGCGCGGACGTCGTCGTCCGTCAGAAGGCGCCGGACACCCAGGAGTTCCCCGCGCAAGAGGGCCTTTTCGGCTGCACCATCACTCACAGTGTTTTTCACAATCCCCTCAAATGACCGTTTATGAGAGCGAATTAACCGGAGGATAATCTTCCGCCCATACGCAGCGGTTAGTGTGCTGCGCATGACTCAGTCGCCCCCACGGATCACCAAGGCTGTCATTCCGGCGGCAGGCCTCGGCACCCGGTTCCTGCCGGCCACCAAGGCCACGCCCAAGGAGATGCTGCCGGTCGTCGACAAGCCCGCGATCCAGTACGTGGTCGAGGAGGCGGTCGCCGCCGGTCTCTCGGACGTCCTGATGGTCACGGGGCGCAACAAGCGTCCGCTGGAGGATCACTTCGACCGCAACTACGAGCTCGAAGAGGCCCTCTCCCGCAAGGGCGACGAGGCCAGGCTCGCCAAGGTCCGCGAGTCCAGCGACCTCGCCAACATGCACTATGTGCGCCAGGGCGACCCCAAGGGCCTGGGCCACGCCGTGCTGTGCGCCGCGCCGCACGTCGGCGACCAGCCCTTCGCGGTGCTCCTCGGCGACGACCTCATCGACGCGCGCGACCCGCTGCTCTCCCGGATGGTCGAGATCCAGGAGCGCGAGGGCGGCAGCGTGATCGCCCTGATGGAGGTCGAGCCCGACCAGATCCAGATGTACGGCTGCGCGGCCGTCGAGCCCACCGGCCACGGCGACGTCGTACGGGTCACCGGCCTGGTGGAGAAGCCCGAGCCCGCGGACGCGCCGAGCAACCTGGCGATCATCGGCCGATACGTCCTCGACCCCGCCGTCTTCGCGATACTGCGCCAGACCGAGCCGGGCCGCGGCGGCGAGATCCAGCTCACCGACGCGCTCCAGCAGCTGGCCGAGGACGAGAAGATCGGCGGCCCCGTGCACGGTGTGATCTTCAAGGGCCGCCGCTATGACACCGGCGACCGCGGGGACTATCTGCGCGCCATTGTCAGACTCGCGTGCGAACGTGAAGACCTGGGCCCGGACTTCAAGGCCTGGCTTCGCAGTTATGTCACCGAGGAGATGCAGGCACCGTGAGCAACACGATCTGGTCGGTCGACGAGCACCTGGAGGACGTCCTCGCCGCCGTCAAGCCGCTCGAACCCATCGAGCTGCAACTGCCCGACGCCCAGGGCTGCGTCCTGGTCGAGGACGTCACGGTGCCGGTCGCCCTGCCGCCCTTCGACAACAGCTCGATGGACGGGTACGCGGTGCGCGTCGCCGATGTGGCGGGCGCCAGCGAGGAGTTCCCCGCGGTGCTCACGGTGATCGGCGACGTGGCCGCGGGCAGCGGCGAGCTGCCCGCCGTCGGTCCCGGTCAGGCCGCCCGGATCATGACCGGCGCCCCGCTGCCGCCCGGCGCCGAGGCCGTCGTCCCGGTCGAATGGACCGACGGCGGTACGGGCGGGGGCCCGGCCACCACCATGCGCCCCGCCGGCGCCGCGCCCGAGGGCGCCGGCGGCGAGGTCCGGGTGCACCGCCCCGCCGAGGCGAGAGCGCACGTACGCGCGCGTGGCAGCGACGTCCAGGCGGGCGACCTGGCCCTCGCGGCCGGGACGGTGCTCGGGGCGCCCCAGATCGGCCTCCTTGCCGCCATCGGCCGCGGCAGCGTCACCGTACGCCCGCGCCCGCGCGTGGTCGTCCTGTCGACCGGCAGCGAACTCGTCCAGCCCGGCGAGGAGTTGGGCCAGGGCCAGATCTACGACTCCAACAGCTTCGCGCTCGCCGCCGCCGCGCGCGAGGCGGGAGCCATCGCCTACCGGGTCGGCGCGGTCACCGACGACGCCGAGGTCCTGCGCGCCACCATCGAGGACCAGCTGATCCGCGCCGATCTGCTGGTCACCACGGGCGGGGTCAGCGTCGGCGCGTACGACGTGGTCAAGGAGGCGCTGTCCTCGGTGGGCGACGAGGACGAGCCGGGCAGCGGGATCGACTTCCGCAAGCTCGCCATGCAGCCCGGCAAGCCCCAGGGCTTCGGCTCGATCGGCCCCGACCACACCCCGCTGCTCGCCCTGCCCGGCAACCCGGTCTCCTCGTACGTCTCCTTCGAACTGTTCGTACGCCCGGCGATCCGCACCCTGATGGGCCTGCCGGACGTGCACCGGCCACGCGCGCGTGCCGTGCTCAGCGCCGACAAGCCGCTGTCGTCCCCGGCGGCCCGGCGCCAGTTCCTGCGCGGTACGTACGACGCCGACGAAGCCACCGTGACGCCGGTCGGCGGCTCCGGATCGCATCTGATCGCGGCCCTGGCGCAGGCGGACTGCCTGATCGTGCTCCCCGAGGACGTCACATCGGCGGAGCCCGGCACGGAGGTCGAGGTCATCCTGCTCGGCTGAGGGGGCCGGGGTGGCGGTAGCGTGTCTGCCCACACAGGCCGGACCGGGAGCGCCACACACCATGAGTACGCAAGGCAGGCTGACCCACATCGACGAGGCGGGCGCGGCCCGCATGGTCGACGTCTCCGAGAAGGACGTGACGGTCCGCACCGCGCGCGCGAGCGGACGCGTGCTCGTCTCGCCGCGCGTCGTGGAGCTGCTGCGTGGCGAGGGCGTCCCCAAGGGCGACGCCTTGGCGACCGCCCGGATCGCCGGGATCATGGGTGCCAAGCGCACCCCGGACCTGATCCCGCTCTGCCACCCGCTGGCGGTCTCCGGGGTGAAGCTGGACCTCGCGCTCGCCGACGACGCGGTGGAGATCCTGGCGACGGTGAAGACGACCGACCGCACGGGCGTCGAGATGGAGGCGCTGACCGCCGTGTCGGTGGCCGCGCTGACCGTCGTCGACATGGTGAAGGCCGTGGACAAGGCGGCCGTCATCACGGACATCCGGGTCGAGGAGAAGACGGGCGGCAAGTCGGGCGACTGGGCCCGCCCCGGGGTGGACGGGGGCACGCCGTGACCGGTTCCCCCTCCGGCTACCGCGCCCTCGTGGTCACCGCCTCCAACCGCGCCTCCGCCGGGGTCTACGCGGACAAGGGCGGCCCGCTGGTCGCCGAAGGGCTCACGGCACTGGGCTTCCAGGTCGACGGCCCCCGGGTCGTGCCCGACGGTGACCCCGTCGAGGAAGCGCTGCGGGCCGGGGTCGCGCAGGCGTACGACGTCATCGTGACCACCGGCGGCACCGGCATCTCGCCCACCGACCGCACCCCCGACGCCACCCGCCGCGTCATCGACTACGAAGTGCCCGGCATCGGCGAGGCGATTCGCGCCGAGGGCCTGGCGAAGGTGCCGACCGCCGCGCTCTCGCGGGGCCTGGCCGGGGTCGCGGGCGGCCGGACCCTGATCGTGAACCTGCCGGGCTCCACCGGCGGCGTACGCGACGGCCTGGCGGTCCTCGGGCGGCTGCTGACGCACGCCGTCGACCAGATCCGGGGCGGCGACCACCCCAGACCCACGGGGAGCCCAAGCTGAACGTCCCATCGTGGCCGGTCGAGCTGGCGGACGGCGATGTGGTCCTCCGCCCCATAAAGCTGCGCGACCAACGGGCCTGGCGCGAGGTGAACCGGCGCAACCGCGAGTGGCTGCGCCCCTGGGAAGCGACCATTCCGCCGCCGGTGCCGGGCGCCCCGGCCGCCCAGCGGCCCACGTACCGGCAGATGGTCCGGCATCTGCGCGCCGAGGCGAACGCGGGCCGGATGCTGCCGTTCGTGATCGAGTACCAGGGCCGCCTGGTCGGCCAGTTGACCGTCGCCGGGATCACCTGGGGCTCGATGTGCTCGGGGCACGTCGGGTACTGGATCGACCGCGACGTGGCGGGCCGGGGCGTGATGCCGACGGCCGTCGCGCTCGCCACCGACCACTGCTTCCGTACGGTCGGACTGCACCGTATGGAGGTCTGCATTCGGCCCGAGAACGGGCCGAGCCGGCGGGTGGTGGAGAAACTCGGATTCCGCGAGGAGGGCCTGCGCCCGCGCTATCTCCACATCGACGGTGGATGGCGGGACCATCTGGTGTACGCGCTGACGGCGGAAGAGGTGCCGGAGGGGCTGCTGCACAGGTGGAAGCAGGCGCGCCGGGCCCACCACGAGAAATGAAATATACGTTCGAATTCGATTGCCTACGTTTGTTTCGTTCCACCGAACCGATCTGAAGAATCACAAAAAAAGCCAGTGATATCAGCCAGATCGTGCGACACACCGGCTCAATTGGCGTATCCCGTCGGGCCCGTCCCTCTACCGTGTGGGGTGTGAGCAGCAGCGGCCTCATCTACGCAGTCATCGTCGGGGCCTGGGCCGCCTACTTGGTGCCGATGTGGCTCCGCAGGCAGGACGAGCTCAACGAAGCCCGTCCGACGGAACGCTTCAGCACTGCCATCCGGCTGCTGTCCGGACGGTCTGCCATGGAGCGCCGGTACGCCAAGGAGCTGCGGCAGCGAGGTTCTGGCGCCATCGCACCCGACGCCGACCCGGACGCGCCCACGGAGTCCCTGGGGGACCCCGCAAGCGGCGCCGACGTCCGGGACTTCGACGTGCCCCGGACGCACCCGACGGGCACGGGGGGTGCGCGGCGGGAGGAGACGGCGTCCTCCGAGGCCGCCGCCCGCCAAGAGGACTCCTCCCGGGGCGAGGACCGGGCATCCGGCAGGGAGCACCGGGACGAGCGGACGGGTGCGGGACGCCGGAGCGAGGAGCGGCCCGAGGGCGCGCGGCAGGATGCCGGGCGCCGGCGCACCGAACGACCTGCCGATGCCGCCGAACGCGCCCGCCGCGCCCGGCGCAGCGCGGTCCTGGCGCGCCGCCGGCGTACGACGGTGATCCTCTTCCTCGCCTTCACGCTGGGCACGGTCGTGGCGGCCGTGGGCGGCCTTGAGTTCCTGTGGGCGCCCGCAGGCCCGGCCGTACTGCTCAGCGCGTACATCGTGCATCTGCGGGCGCGCGAGCGGCGGCGGTTCGCGTTCGTCATGGACCGGCGCCGGGCCGAGGTCGCCGCGCAGCGGCTGCGCGAGCGCCAGCCGCGCCGCCAGCCCGCCGCCGTGGCGGAGACCGAGGACGAGCCGGAGCTCCACCCGGCGCCCGAGCCCGAGCCCGTGGTCTCCCCGCAGGAGGCCGACCGGCGCGCGCTGGTCGAGCAGACCGACCACGCGGAGTGGGTCGACCAGCAGCGCGAGCGCGGCCCCGAGCGCGGCGACAGCTGGGAGCCGGTCCCGGTGCCGCTCCCGACGTACGTGACGGCCCCGGTCGCCCCCCGCGCCACCGGCAGCATCGACCTGGGTGCCCCGGACACCTGGTCCTCGGCCCGCTCCTCCACCGCGGACCCGACGGCCCCGGCCGCTCCGGCACCCCGTCAGCGCACGTCCCCAAGTCGCCGCCGGACCCCGCTCTTCGACCAGTACGCGGAGCAGGACCGCCCCCGCGCGGCCAACGAGTGACGCCCGTCTCGCCCACCAGCGGGGATCGGATTTCCAAGCACCCCGATCGGGGTGCTAATGTTTCACCCGTTGCAAGGGCCTGTGGCGCAGTCCGGTAGCGCACCTCGTTCGCATCGAGGGGGTCAGGGGTTCGAATCCCCTCAGGTCCACAACAACAGGGAAGAGCCCCTGTCGGAGAAATCCGGCAGGGGCTCTTTCACATGTGTCCAGACAGACGGCCGTACGGGCGAGAGGGCCCCAAGGGCCGCCCCGGTGGGCGCCCTTGGGGTGTGGGCTCCGTCTCACACAAGCGGCTTGGCGTAGCAGCGGCTGCTCGGGTATTCGCGGTAGTGGCCGAACTTGGTGCAGGGGGTGTAGCCCGTCGAGGTGTAGAGGGCTATTGCCTCCGGCTGCTTGTTGCCGGTCTCCAGGACCATGCGGGTGCGGCCGGCCGCGCGGGCGTCGGCTTCCAGGGCGGCGAGGATGCGGCGGGCCAGGCCCAGGCCGCGCGCCTCCGGGATGACGTACATGCGCTTCAGCTCGGCGTCGCCGTCCGAGTAGCCTTCGTCGTTCTTGTCCTGGGTTCGCCAGCCGCCGGTGGCGATCGGGCGCTCGTCCGCGTCGTACGCGATGAGGTACAGCCCGTTCGGGGGTACGAACATCGAGGCGTCGAGCGGTGTGGCGTCGCCGTCGTCCCCGTAGCGCTCGATGTATTCGAGCTGCACCTGGTCGTTGAGCTTGATGGCGTCCGGGTGGTCGTACCCGAGGGTGCGGATATCCATGCGTTCCAGCGTACTTCTATGCAGACGATCACGATGACCGGGTGGGTATGGTGCCCCGGTGCTCACTGTTACCTCTGTGAATGTAAATGGGCTCCGCGCCGCTGCCAAGAAGGGCTTCCTTGAGTGGCTGGCCGGGACCGACGCCGATGTGCTGTGCCTCCAGGAGGTACGGGCCGAGCCGCAGCAGCTGACGGCCGACGTACGCGAGCCCGAGGGGTGGCACGTCGTGCACGCGCCCGCCGCGGCCAAGGGCCGGGCCGGGGTCTCGCTCTACACCCGCCGCGAGCCCGAGCGCGTACGGGTCGGGTTCGGGAGCGCGGAGTTCGACGGCAGCGGCCGGTACGTCGAGGCGGACCTGCCCGGCGTCACCGTCGCCAGCCTCTACCTGCCCTCCGGCGAGGTCGGTACGGAGAAGCAGGACGAGAAGTGCCGGTTCATGGGGGAGTTCCTCCCGTATCTGAAGGAACTTCGCGGACGGGCCGCCGCCGACGGGCGCGAGGTCGTCGTCTGCGGTGACTGGAACATCGCCCACCGCGAGGCCGACCTCAAGAACTGGCGCGGCAACAAGAAGAACTCCGGCTTCCTGCCGGAGGAGCGCGAGTGGATGTCCCGCGTCTTCGGCGAACTCGGCGACGGGGCCGGGAGCGACGCCGGTTACGTGGACGTCGTGCGCGGGCTGCACCCCGAGGAGGAGGGCCCGTACTCGTGGTGGTCCTACCGCGGGCGCGCCTTCGACAACGACACGGGCTGGCGCATCGACTACCAGGTCGCCACGCCCGGGCTGGCCGCGCGGGCGGTCAAGGGGTTCGTGGAGCGGGCCGCCAGCCATGGGGAGCGGTGGAGCGACCATGCGCCGGTCACTGTGGCGTACGAGCTGTAGGCGTACGAGCTTCAGGCGTACGTACGAGGTGTACGCGCTGTAGGCGTACGGGGGTTACGTGGTCGGTCCCTCGGCCGGACCCTTCGCCATGTGGCGGTCCAGGGCCATGGACAGTTCCGCCTCGACCACGTTCTTGGCCAGCGGGCGCAGGGTGGCGATGTCCTGGTCGGGGGCGTGGGCGTGCAGCAGCGTGAGGAAGAGGCGGGCCAGGGCGTCCGCGTGGGTGCGGACCTCGCGGCCCGCCGCCAGGACCGCCGCCAGCGGGACGCCCTCGCGTACCAGCGCGGCCGAGACGTCGAGCAGTCGGCGGCTGATGTGGACGATCTCCTCGCCGTCGACGGCGAGATAGCCGAGGTCGAGCGCGGCCGCCAGGTTCTCCGGGGTCACCTCGCCCGCGAAGTGGTCCGCGAGGGCCTCGGGGGTCAGGCGGACCGGGGTCTCCTCGGTCGGCTCGACCAGGCCCAGCGCCTCGCCCGCGTCCCGGCCGGACTCGAACGCGGCGGTCAGGTCGGCGATGCCGGAGAGGGTGTGGCCGCGCTCCAGTAGCGCGGTGATCGTGCGGAGGCGGGCCAGGTGGTGGTCGTCGTACCAGGCGATACGGCCCTCGCGGCGGGGCGGCGGGATGAGGCCGCGCTCGCGGTAGAAGCGGAGGGTGCGCACGGTGATGCCGGCCTTGGCGGCGAGCTCGTCCATGCGGTACTCGCGGGGCGGGGCGGGGTCGACGGGCCCCGGCGGGGTGCGGGCGGGGTCGACTGCGGGGTTCTGTGAGGTGCGGGGGGCCTCGGTCCCGGCGGGGGCTCCGCCCCCGGACCCCCCGTTCGGCTGCAGGCCGTCGTCCGCTGTGCCCACCCGTTCCGCCCCAGCGGAACGACTGCCCACAGCGGGGTGGGGGGTGGTGGGGCGGGAGTGGGCGCCCGCGGCGGGGTCGGTGCCGCCGCCCGTGGCGGAGCCACCGTCCCCCGCGCCTGCTCCTCCGTCTGTCACGTTCGCCAGCCTATGTTGTACCGCCGGTAACTTTCCCCGTCCGAACCCCTACCGCTCGGTATGCCGCTGCTCTACTCTCCCAATTGTGCCAGTGATTACTGGCAGAGTCGCTACGCACGGACAAACGGCATGGAGGCGGTGGCATGGCCCAGCACGAGCGCGACCATGAACGCGAGCGCGACCACGAGCACGTTCGCGTCGCGGTGATCGGATCCGGGTTCGGGGGGCTCGGGGCCGCCGTGCGGCTGCGGCGGGAAGGGATCACCGACTTCGTGGTCCTTGAGCGGGCCGACTCCGTGGGCGGGACCTGGCGGGACAACAGTTACCCTGGATGCGCCTGTGACGTGCCGTCGCATCTGTACTCGTTCTCCTTCGCGCCCAACCCGGACTGGCCGCGTACCTTCTCCGGGCAGCGGCACATCCGGGCCTATCTGGAGCATGTCGCCGACGTCTTCCGGCTGCGGCCCCATCTGCGCCTCGGGCATGAGGTCACGATGATGCGGTGGGACAGTGAGCAGCTGTGGTGGGTCATCGAGGCCGCCAATGGGACCACCATCACCGCCGATGTTGTTGTGTCGGCCACCGGGCCCCTCTCCGATCCCAAGATCCCGGACATCCCCGGGCTCGACACCTTCCCCGGCAAGGTCTTCCACTCCGCCCGCTGGGACCACGACTACGACCTGCGCGGCAAGCGCGTCGCCATGATCGGGACCGGGGCGTCGGCCATTCAGATCGTCCCGGCCATCCAGCCCCAGGTCCGCAACCTCACCCTCTTCCAGCGCACCCCGCCCTGGGTCATGCCGCGCGTCGACCGGGCGATCAGCGCGCCCGAGCGGTGGCTGCACCGCCAGTTGCCGTTCACCGGGGCCGCGCGGCGCGGACTGCTGTGGGGGATACGGGAGTTGCAGGTCAGCGCGTTCACCAAGCGGCCCAATGAGCTGGGGCTCGTCGAGTCGCTGGCCAAGCGGAACATGGCCCGGGCCATCAAGGACCCGGCCCTGCGCGCCAAGCTGACCCCCGACTACCGGATCGGCTGCAAGCGCATCCTGCTCTCCAGCGAGTACTACCCGACGCTCGCCAAGCCCAATGTCGACCTGGTCGCTTCCGGGCTCGGTGAAGTACGCGGGTCCACCCTCGTCGCCGCCGACGGGACCGAGACCGAGGTCGACGCGATCGTCTTCGGCACCGGCTTCCACGTCACCGACATGCCGATCGCCGACCGCGTCGTCGGCGCCGACGGGCACACGCTCGCCGAGGCGTGGAAGGGCGGCATGGAGTCGCTGCGCGGCGCCACCGCCGCCGGTTTCCCCAACTGGATGACGATCATCGGGCCCAACACCGGGCTCGGGAACTCCTCGATGATCCTGATGATCGAGTCGCAGCTCAACTACATGGCCGACTATCTGCGGCAGTTGAACGTCCTCGGCGGGCGCGTCGCCCTCGGCGCCCGGCCCTCCGCCGTCGGCGCCTGGAACCGCCGCGTCCAGGAACGTATGAAGCGGACCGTCTGGAACACCGGCGGCTGCACCAGCTGGTACCTGGACCCGAGCGGCCGCAACACCACCATCTGGCCCGGCACGACCGGCGAGTTCCGCAAGGAGACCCGTGCGGTCGATCTCGGGGAGTACGAGGTGATCCGGGCCAGGGCCGCCGAGTCCACGGACGAGCCCGCGCCCGCCAAGTCCCGTACACCCCGCCGGAAGCCCAACACCCCCGAGGCGGTGGCCTCATGAGTCCCGTCCGCACCCCCTACGTCACCACCGGCCCCTACGCCCCGCCCACCCCCACCCGTACGCTCACCGCCGTCTCCGCCGACGGCGCCCGGCTGCACGTCGAGGTGCACGGAGCCGAGGATGCCCCGGCCGTCGTCCTCGCGCACGGGTGGACCTGCTCGACCGCCTTCTGGGCCGCGCAGATCCGTGCGCTGGCGGGGGAGCACCGGGTGATCGCGTACGACCAGCGCGGCCACGGACGTACGCCCGCGCACGCCGTCTGTTCCACCGACGCGCTCGCCGACGACCTGGAGGCGGTGCTCGCCGCGACGCTCGCGCCGGACGAGAAGGCCGTGCTCGCGGGGCACTCCATGGGCGGGATGACGCTGATGGCGGCCGCCCGGCGGCCGGGGCTTCGTGAGCACGCGGCGGCGGTGCTGCTGTGCAGTACGGGCAGTTCGCGGCTGGTGGCCGAGTCGTTGGTGGTGCCGCTGCGGGCGGGGCGGGTGCGCACCCGGCTCACCCACGCCGTCCTCGGCTCGAAGGCCCCGCTCGGCCCGGTCACGCCCCTAGGGAAGAAGGTCCTTCGTTACGCGACGATGGGGCCCGGGGCCGCCCCCGACCGTATAGAGGCGTGCGCCAGGATCGTGCACGGCTGCGGCCGGGGTCCCCGGTACGCCTGGTCGCAGGTCCTGAGCGGGCTCGAACTGGACGGTCTCGTACGGGAGTTGAGGGTGCCCACCGCCGTCATCGCCGGGACGGCCGACCGGCTGACCCCGCCCGTGCACGCCCGGCGGCTCGCGGCCGCGCTGCCCGTCTGCGCGGGGCTCACCGAGCTCACCGGCGTCGGGCACATGACTCCGGTCGAGGCGCCGGAGGTGGTCACGGAACGCATCCGTGAACTGGTTCGTACGTATGTGACGGTGACCGCGACGGTCGAGGAGGACTTGGTATGAGCAGGGTGAGCCTTGAAGGACAGGTCGCGGTCGTCACAGGAGCCGCCCGGGGAGTGGGCGAGCTGCTCGCCCGCAAACTGTCGGCGCGCGGCGCCAAGGTGGCGCTGGTCGGCCTGGAGCCGGACGAGTTGAAGCGGGTGGCCGCGCGGCTGCACACCGAGGCGGAGTCCTGGTTCGCGGACGTCACCGACCACGAGGCGATGGCGCGGGTCGCGGGCGAGGTCAAGGAGCGGTTCGGCAAGGTCGACATCGTGGTCGCCAACGCGGGCGTCGCGTCGGGCGGACCGTTCGTGGACTCCGACCCCGAGGCGTGGCGGCGGGTCATCGAGGTCAACCTGATCGGCGGCGCGGTGACGGCCCGCGCCTTCCTGCCCGTACTGATGGAGAGCCGGGGCTACTTCCTGCAGATCGCCTCGCTCGCCGCGATCACTCCGGCGCCGATGATGACGGCGTACTGCGCGTCCAAGTCGGGCGTGGAGGCGTTCGCGCACAGCCTGCGGGCCGAGGTGGGCTACAAGGGCGTACGGGTCGGGGTCGGGTATCTGTCCTGGACCGACACGGACATGGTGCGCGGCGCCGACCAGGACGAGGTGATGCGCGAGCTGCGGCAGCGGCTGCCGTGGCCGTCCAACCGTACGTATCCGCTGGGCCCGGCCGTCGACCGGATCGTGGCGGGCATCGAGCGGCGCTCCTCGCATGTGTACGCGCAGTGGTGGCTGCGGGGGATGCAGTCGGTGCGGGGGTATCTGCCGTCGGTCATCGGGGCCGTGGGCCAGCGCGAGATGCGGCGCTTCGAGCCCCGGCTCGCGGGGGTCGGGCGGGGGCTCGTGGGGGCCGGTGGGGCCGCCGACGAGGAGGAACGGGTGGTCCGTCACCGGCCGTAATCGACCGAAATGCGTGCTGTGTCCCTGCGTGCCACGCTGGTCGAGGTCCAACCCCCTCACCCATTCACGGGAGAACACCTCATGGGCATGAAGGACGAGATGCAGAACAAGGCGCAGCAGGCGAAGCAGAAGGCACAGCAGGACGCGCCGCAGCGGGGCCAGCAGGCCCAGGACAAGCTCCGCAGCAAGGCCAAGGGCAACGACGAGACCCAGCGGGCGCAGCAGGAGGCCCAGGACCGCATGGACATGGACTACGACGTGTAACGCCTGCGCGCAGCCGTACGAAGTGGCGCACCCCGGTACGCGGGGGTGCGTCACTTCGTGCGTGCCCCACAGGGGCGCGGGGAACTGCGCGACCAGCCCCCGCCGGTCCGCAGCCGAACGACACCGCCGGAGGCTTTCGGGAAGGGGTGGGGTGGGGGTCCAAGCGGGTTGCGCAGCCCGGCGGGGAGTGGGGCTCAGCGAGGCGGGAGCTTGGGGCGACGTCGGTCCGGGGTGTTCGTGTAGTCCGGCGGGACCGCCGCCGGATCGCCCGTCAGAAGATCCAGCGCCAGCTGCACCGCGTCGTCCAGCTGCGCATGCCGCCCCTCCGCCCAGTCCAGCGGCGTCCGCAGGATCTCCAGGTCCGGCTCGACGCCGTGGTTCTCGATCGACCAGTGGTACTGGTCGAACCACGCCGCGTTCATCGGCACAGTGATCACCGTGCCGTCGCCGAGCGTATGGCGCCCGGTCATCCCGACCACCCCGCCCCACGTCCGCTGCCCGACCACCGGCCCGAGCCGCAGCAGCCGGAACGCGGCCGTGATCATGTCGCCGTCCGAGGACGTGGCTTCGTCGGCCAGCGCCACCACCGGACCGCGCGGCGCATTGGACGCGTACGACACCGGCTGGGCGTTCCGGGTGAGGTCCCAGCCCAGGATCTTGCGGGTCAGCTTCTCGATCACCAGCTCACTGATGTGCCCGCCCGCGTTGCCGCGTACGTCGACGATCAGCGCCGGGCGGGACATCTCCAGGCGCAGGTCCCGGTTGAACTGGGCCCAGCCCGAGCCGCCCATGTCCGGGATGTGCAGATAGCCGCACTTCTCGCCGCTCAACTCCCGTACGACCGCCCGGCGTTTGGCCACCCAGTCCTGGTAGCGGAGAGGGCGTTCGTCGACCAGGGGGACCACCGCCACCCGTCTCGATCTGCCCTCGCCCTCCGCCGGTTGGAACGTCAGCTCCACCGTCGTCCCGCCCGCGCCCGCAAGCAGCGGATACGGGCCCGTCACCGGGTCCACCGGGCGGCCGTCGACATGGGTGAGCACCGCGCCCTCGCGGATGCCCGTGCCCGCGAGCGGTGAGCGCGCCTTGGAGTCGGAGGAGTCGCCGGGCAGGATGCGGCGGACCATCCAGCCGTCCTCCCGGGGGACGAGGTTGGCGCCCAACAGGCCCTGCGGGCGCTGGTAGTGGGGCGGGCCTTCGTTGCGCCGCGCGGCCGACACGTACGCGTGCGAGGTGCCCAGTTCGCCCAGGACCTCGCGCAGCAGATCCGCGAACTCGTCGGGGGAGGCGACCCGTTCGACCAGCGGGCGGTACTGGTCGAGGACCGCGTCCCAGTCGATGCCGCACATGTCGGGCTCCCAGAAGTAGGAGCGGATGACGCGGCCCGCCTCGGCGTACGCCTGGCGCCACTCGGAGGGCGGGTCGACCTCGTGCAGGATGCGGCGCAGGTCCAGGTAGACCGTGGAGTCGGTGTCGCCGGACTCGGTGGCGGGCACCGCCCGCAGATCGCCGTCGTCGACGACGACCAGGCGGCTGCCGTCGCCGCTGACCGCGAACCAGTCGAGGTGGTCGACGAGTTCGGTCTTGCGGGCCTTGGTGATGTCGAAGTGCTCCAGGGTCGGGCGGCCCGAGGTGTCCGCCGGGTTGGCGAAGGTCTCGCCGAGCGCGCCCGAGATCGGCCAGCGCAGCCACACCAGGCCGCCGCCGGAGACCGGACACAGCGCCGAGTACTTGGAGGCCGAGACCGGGAACGGCGTCACCCGGCTCTCCAGGCCCTCCACTTCGACGGTGACCGTGCCGTCGCCGTTCTCGTCGAGCGGGTCGAGCCCGCCCGCCGCCGGGCGCCCGTCCGGCAGCAGCGCGAAGGGCGACGGGGTCGCCGAGGAGAGCGGGACCAGATACGGGCGGCAGCCCAGCGGGAAGGAGAGGTCGCCGGTGTGGACGTCGTAGACCGGGTCGAAGCCGCGCCAGGAGAGGAAGGCCAGATAGCGGCCGTCCCGGGTGAAGACCGGGTTCTCGTCCTCGAAGCGGCCGTTGGTGACGTCCACGATCACCCGCGCGCCGGGACCCGCGATCCGGGCCATCTTGATCTGGCGCAGCGAGCGGCCGATGCCGGGGTGCGACCAGGTCAGCCAGTGGCCGTCGGGCGAGAACGCCAGGTCGCGGACGGGTCCGTTGATGGAGCGGATGAGCTCGGTGACCTCGCCGTTGGACTCCTCGCTCGCGTCGATCAGCAGCAGACGGCCGTCGTGCGAGGCGATCGCCAGACGCTCACCGTCCGAGTCGGAGAGAAGTTCCAGGACATGGCCGAGCTCCCCGGAGGCCAGCCGTCTGGGTTCGCGGTCGCCGCTGGCTCTGGGCAGATACGCGATCTCGACGGCGTCCTCGCCGTCCGCGTCCGTCACATACGCCACCTGCCCGCCGGTGCCCAGCATCTCCGGCAGCCGCACCCGTACGCCCGCGGTGTCGGTGATCGTGCGGGCCGGGCCGTCGCGGTGGGTGAGCCAGTACAGGCTGCCGCGCACCACGACCGCGCTGGCCCGGCCGGTGGTGTCGACCGAGATCCCGTCCACGTGGTTGGCGGCGGGCACCTGGTAGGTGCGCCGGCCGGCGCGCGGGCCGCCGAGGCGGACGTCCAGGCGGCGCGGGGCGGCGTCGGGGGCGAGCGAGTCGACGACCCACAGGTCGCCCGCGCACTGGTAGACCACCCGCCGCCCGTCCGAGGAGGCGTGCCGGGCGTAGTACTCGTCGTGGTCGGTGTGGCGGCGCAGGTCGGAGCCGTCGGGCAGACAGGAGTAGAGGTTGCCGACGCCCTCGTGGTCGCAGAGGAACGCGATCCGCCCGGCCACGAACATCACCGACTCGATATGGCCGCCGATGTCCTTCAGCAGCCGCTCGCCGTGCAGCCACAGGCGGCCCATGGCGCCGCCCCGGTACCGCTTCCAGGCGGCGGGCTCGTGCGGGGGCTTGCCGGTGAGCAGCAGGGTGCGGCGTTCGCCGTCGAGGTCGGCGACCGCGATGTCGGAGACCGGCCCCCAGGGCAGCCGCCCGCCGGGGGAACCGTCGGTGGGGACGCTGTAGGCCCAGGAGAAGTACGAGAAGGGCTGGCCGTGCGAGGAGACGGCCAGGATGTGGCCGTCGGGGGTCCAGCCGCAGACCCGGGTGTCGGAGGAGCCCCAGTAGGTCAGCCGCCGGGCCGGGCCGCCGCCGACCGGGGCGAGATGGATCTCGGGGTCCAGGCTGCGCCAGGTCGTGTACGCGATCTGGCTGCCGTCGGGGGAGAAGCGAGGGTGGCTGACCTTGGTGCGGTCGACCGTGACCCGCCAGGCCCGCGACGGGCTGTGGCCGGCCGGGACCAGAGGCGCGACCCACAGGTCGTCCTCGGCGGCGAAACAGATCAAGTCGTCGTGCAGATGCGGGAAGCGGAGGTACGCGCCCTCGGTCACGGGCGCCTGCTGCTGGTCGTCCACCGTTGCGTCGCTCACTTCTCAATGCTTTCCGCGCGGCGGGGGTGCGGCAACTTATGAACCCCTGACACTTGTGGCGGAGGACACATGCGAAACGATTTCGTTTCGCTCGCCGACGGGATTACCCTCGGACGAGTACGAAACCGTTTCGCACGGATGGGAGGTCGAGAATGGCGAGCAGGCTCACGGCCGAACGCGAGGCAGAACTGTACGAAGCCGTACTCGACCTGCTGCGCGAGGTCGGCTACGACGCCCTGACCATGGACGCCGTCGCCGCCCGTACCCGCTCCAGCAAGGCCACCCTCTACCGTCAGTGGGGGAACAAGCCGGAGCTGGTCGCGCGGGCGCTGCGGCACAACAAGCCGGTGAGTCTCCACGAGATCGACACCGGCTCGCTGCGCCGCGACTTCCACGAGCTGGTCGGTCTTGAGGACGACTGCAAGCTGGAGAAGGACTCCGCCCTGATGCGGGGTCTGATGCGCGCCGTCCATGACAACCAGGACCTCCACCAGGCGCTGCGCGAAGTACTGATCGAGCCGGAGATCAACGGGCTCGAACACGTGCTGCGGCGCGCGGTGGACCGCGGCGAGGTCCGCGCGGACTGTCCGGCCCTTCCCTTTGTGATCCATATGCTGGTCGGCGCTTTCGTCGCCCGGCAGCTCGTGGAGGACAGACCGGTCGACAAGGCCTTCCTCTTCGACTACATCGACGCCGTGGTTCTCCCCGCCCTCGGCGATCCCGTCTAGCTCCCCACAAACCTGCCCCACCTGACGTACGCCGCTCTCGTCGTCGGGCTGGTTATCCACGCCCTGTAAGCCAACGACCGACCGGGAGTACGCCCTCGTGGCCACGTTCCTCTACCGACTCGGCAGATTCGCCTTCCGGCGCCGCCGCTATGTCGCCCTGGTGTGGGTGGCGCTGCTGTTCCTCGCCGGATTCGGCGCCGCGTCCGCCTCCACTCCTTCCGCCAGCTCCTTCTCGATGCCCGGCACCGAGGCCCAGAAGGCCTTCGATCTGCTGGAGAAGCGTTTCCCCGGGGGGAGCGCCGACGGCGCCACCGCCCGCATTGTTTTCAAGGCTCCCGCCGGCAAGACCATGAAGGACGCGGCCGAGAAGGCCGAGGTCAACAAGGTCCTCACGGATCTGCCCAAGGAGTCCAAGCAGGTCGCCTCCATCACGGACCCGTACAAGGCGAACGCCGTCTCCAAGGACGGTTCGACCGCGTACATATCCGTGAAGTACAAGGTCAACGGCATGGCCTTGGAGGAGCACGACAAGAAGTCGCTTGAGGACTCCGGCAAGGCGGCGCAGAAGGCCGGGCTCACCGTCGAGATCGGCGGTGACGCGCTCCAGGCCAAGCCCGAGACGGGCTCCGGCGAGATCATCGGTGTGGTGATCGCCGGCATCGTCCTGATGATCACCTTCGGCTCGCTGATCGCGGCCGGACTTCCGCTGATCACCGCCATCATCGGTGTCGGCATCGGTGTCTCCACGATCACCGCGCTCGCCAACGTCCTGGACCTCGGCAACACCACCTCGACGCTGGCCTCGATGATCGGCCTCGCGGTCGGCATCGACTACGCGCTCTTCATCGTCTCGCGCTACCGGGCCGAGCTCCGCGAGGGCCGCGAGCGCGAGGAAGCGATCGGCCGGGCCGTCGGAACCGCCGGTTCCGCTGTCGTCTTCGCCGGTCTGACCGTCGTCATCGCGCTGTGCGGCCTCGCGGTCGTCAACATCCCGATGCTCACCAAGATGGGCGTGGCCGCGGCCGGTACGGTCGTGATCGCCGTACTGATCGCGCTCACCCTGATCCCGGCGGTGCTCGGCTTCGCGGGCAAGCGCGTCTTCGGGCGCCGCACCCGCAAGAAGATGGAGGCCGGCACGGTCGAGGACTCCAGCGAGGCCAAGCCCAACATGGGCACCCGCTGGTCCAGCTTCGTCCTGCGCAAGCCCATCTGGGTGCTGCTCGCCGGTGTGCTCGGGCTCGGCGCCATCGCCATCCCGGCCGCCTCGCTGGAGATGGGTCTGCCGGACGACGGCTCGCAGCCGACCTCCACGACCCAGCGCCGCGCCTACGACACCCTCTCCGACGGCTTCGGCCCGGGCTTCAACGGCCCGCTGATGATCGTCGTGGACGGCGCCAAGGCGTCCGGCGGTGCCAAGGCGGCGGCCGACAAGACGTCGGACACCATCAAGAAGCTGCCGGACGTGGCCGAGGTCCTGCCGCCGGCGCTCAACAAGGACGGCGACACCGCGACCATCACGGTCATCCCGAAGTCGAAGCCGTCGTCCACGGACACCGAGGACCTGGTCCACTCGATCCGTGACGCGGGCAGCGGCATCAAGTCCGACACCAAGGCCGAGGTCCTGGTCACGGGCGCGACCGCGATGAACATCGACTTCTCGCAGCGCATGAACGACGCGCTGCTGCCCTACCTCGGGCTCGTGGTCGGTCTCGCGTTCCTGCTCCTGATGGTGGTCTTCCGCTCGATCCTGGTTCCGCTGAAGGCGGCCCTCGGCTTCCTGCTCTCGGTGGTCGCCGCCCTCGGCGCGGTCGTCGCGGTCTTCCAGTGGGGCTGGCTCGGCGGGCTGTTCGGGGTGGAGAACCCCGGCCCGATCATGTCGATGATGCCGATCTTCATGGTCGGTGTGGTCTTCGGTCTGGCCATGGACTACGAGGTCTTCCTCGTCACCCGTATGCGCGAGGCGTTCGTCCACGGCGAGCGTCCCGGTCAGGCGATCGTGACCGGTTTCCGGCACGGCGCCCGGGTGGTCACCGCCGCCGCGGTGATCATGATCGCGGTCTTCTCCGGCTTCATCGGGGCCAGCGACCAGATGATCAAGATGATCGGCTTCGCCCTCGCGATCGCGGTGTTCTTCGACGCGTTCGTGGTCCGTATGGCCATCGTCCCGGCGGTGCTCGCGCTGCTCGGCTCGAAGGCCTGGTGGCTGCCGAAGTGGCTCGACAAGGTCCTTCCGAACGTCGACGTCGAGGGCGAGGGCCTGAAGGCCCACGCCGAGAAGGCGTCCGACGGCGACGAGGACCGCGAGCTGGCGCGCGTCTGACCCGACGCCGCCCCTGGACGCCCACGGCCTGTGGGGACGGGACCGTGGGGCGTTGAGCCGGCCCCCTACGCATCACGCGTGGGGGGCCGGCTCTCTTCGTGCGTACGCTCTCCTACGCCCGGCCACTGGATGCGGGCGTCACGCTGTACGTACGCCGCAGGAAGCGGACCAGCGGCGAACTGTCGAACTGGACCACCGCGACGCCGTCCGGCGAATGGAACTCCAGGACGGTCTGGGCCCGCCCGCACGGCCACACGCCGACGTCGCCGCCGCGCGCCGGGCCGCGCAGACCGGCCTCCAGGAGCGAGCGCGGGAAGACCCAGTCGTTGCCGCCGGGGAACTCGAAACGCACGGTCAGCGGGTCCTCTGCGGGGTCGTAGCGCAGGGCGACGGGGACGGGTCGGTGGTGCGGGGCGTCCGTGACGATCCTCGCTCGGGCGTGCTCCTCGACGGCGGGGGACATCGGTCGCTCCTCACGCTCACTGTGCGCAGCTTTTCATACTCTTTGTAATTAAATGTCGCATATTTTCGGGGGCGCGCCGGGCGGGCGAGCGCTTGTTATTAGTCACTCGTACGCTCTTGCAAGCCATTCGCAGGTGCACGACTATCATCGAACGGCTCAGCCCCCGATCCCGTCGACCCGGCCCCTGCGGAGACCACCCATGCATGTCCCGGACGGATTCATCAACGCCCCCGTCTCCGCGGTAGCCGGAGTCGGCGCGGCCTGCGCGATCGCCGTCAGCCTGCGCGGGGCACGGCGTGAACTCGACGAGCGGACGGCCCCGCTCGCGGGCCTGGTGGCGGCGTTCATCTTCGCCGTCCAGATGCTCAACTTCCCGGTCGCGGCGGGCACCAGCGGCCATCTGCTCGGCGGCGCGCTGGCGGCGATACTCGTCGGCCCGTACACCGGTGTCCTCTGCGTCTCGGTCGTGCTCCTGATGCAGGGCATCCTCTTCGCCGACGGCGGTCTGACCGCGCTCGGCGTCAACATCTCCGACATGGCGATCACGACGACGGTCGTCGCGTACGCCGTCTTCCGCGGCCTGGTCAAGGTGCTGCCCCGCAAGCGGCGCTCGATCACCGTCGCCTCCTTCGTCGCCGCGCTCATCTCCGTACCGGCCGCAGCCCTCACCTTCACCGCGATCTACGCGCTGGGCGGCACCACCGACGTCCCGATCGGCAAGGTGCTCACCGCGATGGTCGGCGTGCACGTCCTCATCGGCATCGGCGAGGCGGCGATCACCGCGCTGACCGTGGGTGCGGTCATCGCCGTACGGCCCGACCTCGTCCACGGGGCGCGCGGGCTCACCGTCCCGCTGCAGCTCCGGGTGGGCGGCGAACTGATCGACGCCCCCGCACCCCAGCGCGTACCCGCCGCCGCGCGGTCCACTCGCCGGGTGCGGGCGGTGTTCGTCTTCGCCGCGCTGCTGCTGGCCGGATTCGTCTCCTTCTACGCCTCCGCCTCGCCCGACGGCCTGGAGAAGGTGGCCCACGACAAGGGCATCGACACCAAGACGAAGAAGCACGCCACCGAGAGCTCGCCGCTCGCCGGTTACTCGGTCAAGGACATCGGCAACAACCGGGTGGCCACGGGCCTCGCGGGCATGATCGGCGTCGGGGTCACCGTGGGCGTCGGCAGCGGCATCTTCTGGGTGGTGCGCCGCCGCAAGGGCACCCTCGCCGACGCGACCCCCACCGCGATCCCCGAGACGGAGAAGGTCTGACATGGGCGCGGGTCACGCGCACAAGCTCTACCGGCAGGACGCCTCACCGGTCCACGACCTGCCTCCGCACTGCAAGATCGCGGCCAGCTTCCTCTTCGTGATCGTGGTCGTCTCGACCCCGCGCGAGGCGATGTGGGCGTTCGGGCTGTACGCGGTGCTGCTCGGCGTCGTCGCGACGGCGGCCCGCATCCCGGTCGGCTTCCTGCTCAAGCGGCTCCTGATCGAGATCCCGTTCGTGGCGTTCGCGGTCCTGATGCCGTTCGTGGTGCCCGGGGACAAGGTGCATGTGCTCGGCCTGGCGCTGAGCGAGAACGGTCTGTGGGGCGCGTGGAACGTGCTGGCCAAGGGCACGCTCGGGGTCGCGGCCTCGGTGATCCTCGCCTCCACGACCGACCTGCGGGCGCTGCTGCTCGGCCTCCAGCGCCTGCGGCTCCCGTCCCTGCTCGTCCAGATCGCCTCGTTCATGATCCGCTACGGCGATGTCATCACGGACGAGATGCGCCGGATGTCCATCGCCCGCCGCTCGCGCGGCTTCGAGGCGAAGGGCGTGAAGGCCTGGAGCGTGCTTGCCAAGTCGGCGGGCGCGCTCTTCATCCGCTCGTACGAACGCGGCGAGCGGGTGCATCTGGCCATGGTCAGCCGCGGTTACGCGGGCTCGATACCGGTCATCGACGAGGTGACGGCGACCGGTGCGCAATGGCGTTACGCGGCGGCGCTCCCCGCGTCGGCTCTAGTCGTCTGTCTGTTGGGGTGGACCCTGTGAACACGTCTTCCGAGACTCCCTCTTCTGCTGCCGCTCCCGCTTCGCTTGAGGTCAGCGGGCTCGCCTTCGCCTATCCGGACGGCCACCAGGCGCTGTTCGGCGTCGACCTGACGGTCGCGCGCGGCGAGCGCGTCGCGCTGCTCGGGCCGAACGGCGCCGGCAAGACCACCCTCGTCCTGCACCTCAACGGCATCCTGACCGGTGGCGCGGGCACGGTGACGGTGGCCGGTCTTCCGGTCGAGAAACGCAACCTCGCCGAGATCCGGCGCCGGGTCGGCATCGTCTTCCAGGATCCCGACGACCAGCTCTTCATGCCCACCGTCCGCGAGGACGTGGCGTTCGGGCCGGCCGCGTCGGGGATGCGGGGGCCGGAGCTGGAGGCGCGGGTGCGCGCCGCGCTGGAGCAGGTGGGGATGGCGGAGTTCGCCGACCGGCCGCCGCACCACCTCTCCTTCGGCCAGCGCCGCCGCGTGGCCGTGGCGACCGTGCTCGCGATGGAGCCGGAGATCCTGGTCCTGGACGAGCCGTCGTCCAACCTGGACCCCGCGTCGCGGCGCGAACTGGCCGACATCCTGCGGACGTTGGACGTGACGGTCCTGATGGTCACGCACGACCTGCCGTACGCGCTTGAGCTGTGCCCCCGGTCGGTGATTCTCAGTGGTGGGGCGATCGCTGTGGACGGGAAGACCGCGGATGTCCTGTCGGACGAGGAGCTGATGCGGACGCATCGGCTTGAGCTGCCGTTCGGGTTCGATCCTCGGGCGGTGTCCACGAAGGCGTAGCGCTTCGCGGGGCGGGTTGTTTGGGTGCGGGGCGGTGGGGGCTGCGGTTCTTTTTCCCCACCCCGCCCCTTCCCGAAAGCCCTGGGCGGGCGGCCTGGGTCTTCGTCTGCGGACCGTGCTGGGCTGGTCGCGCAGTTCCCCGCGCCCCTAGGGGGTTACTTCGTGGCCTCGATGGATGCTCGTACCGCTCGCACCAGCGCCTGTGCTCGTGGGTCCGCCGTTACGTTTTTCTGGTGGCCGTTGGTGACGTAGCCGAAGGCCACGCCCGACTCGGGGTCGGCGAAGCCCAGGGAGCCGCCTCGGCCGGGGTGGCCGAAGGAGCCGGGGGACAGGAGCGGGGACGCCGGGCCGTGGAGCATGAAGCCGAGGCCGAAGCGGGTGCCCACGACCAGGACCCGGTCCATCCCGGCCGACTCCTCCGTCCGCGCGAGCGCGATCGTCGCGGGGGCGAACAGACGGCGGCCGTCCACCTCGCCGAGGGTCGCCGCGTAGATACGGGCGAGGCCGCGAGCCGTGGACACGCCTGTCGCGGCGGGGAGTTCGGCGCCGCGGTAGACGGGGTCGTTCTCGTCCGGGAGCGGGTCGATCGCGCCGAACGCCCGGCGGGTCAGCGACGTCGGGTCCGCGTACGCCTCCACGACCGAGCGCTTGGGCCGTGTCGTGATCGCCCCCGCCACCCGCGGCGTCTCCACCGGGCCGACGCGGCCCACCCGGTGCGCCTCCTCGTCCGGCAGCCCGATCCAGAAGTCGGCGGCCAGCGGCCGGGCGATCTCCTCGGCGACCCAGCGGCCGAGGGTGCGGCCGGTGACGCGGCGCACCAGCTCGCCGAGCAGCCAGCTGTACGTCTGGGCGTGGTAGCCGTGGTCGGTGCCGGGCTCCCAGACGGGTGCCTGCGCGGCGACGGCGGCTGGACCCGACTCGCCGTCGGCGGCCTCGGCGGTCGTGAGGGGGCGGTCCAGTACGGGCACGCCGGCGCGGTGCGAGAGCAGATGACGCACCAGGGTGCGGTCCTTGCCGTTGGCCTTGAACTCGGGCCAGTACGTGGCGACGGGCGCGTCCAGGTCCAACTGGCCGCGCTGGTGCAGCAGCAGGGGGACGGCGGCGGCCACGCCCTTGGTGACGGAGCGCACGATCTGGACGGTGTCGACGGCCCAGGGCGCGGTGCCGTCCACGTCGCGGGTGCCGCCCCACAGGTCGACGGTCTTGCGGCCGTGGTGGTAGACGGCGACGGCCGCGCCGCGCTCGCCGCCCTGCTCGAAGTTACGGATGAAGGCGTCCCTGACCGACTCGAACCCCGGGTCCACGGTGCCCCGCACGTCCACCACTGCCACTCCCACGTCCCGAGTGCGCCCTTGCTGACGCACGCGGTCCATTCAACGTGGTGGGCTGAATCGATTCTTCCCCGCCCCTAGGAGGGCCCGAAGGGCCCATTAAGGGGCGCGGGGAACTGCGCGACCAGCCCAAAGGCGGCCCGCAGCCGAAAAACGGGGCCCGGCGCAGTCACCCCGCCCGCAGCATCAGCCCGATCCCCACCACCATCAGCCCCGCCGCCGCGATCCTCGGCGCCCCGAAGCGTTCCTTGAAGAACACCGCGCCGATCGCCGCCCCCACGATGATGCTCGACTCCCGCAGCGCGGCCACCGGAGCGAGCGGCGCGCGGGTCTGGGCCCACAGGACCAGGCCGTACGCCGTCATGGACAGCGCCGCCCCGAGCAGACCCCGTACCGCGTACGGCCGCAGCTGCGCCCACAGCGCGCCCCGGCGGCTGTACCAGGCGTACGCCGGGATCAGCAGCCCCTCCAGGATCATCAGCCACGCGATGTAGCCGATGGGGGTGTGGGCGGCGCGTACGCCCACGCCGTCCACCACCGTGTACGACGCGATCGAGAGGCCGGTCGCGAGCGCGGCGAGGAGCGCTGGCCAGTGCGGCCGCGCGCCCGAGCCCCGGATGCCCCACAGGGCGACCCCGACCAGGCCCGCCGAGGCGACGGCCACCCCGGCCGCCTGCCACGCGTTCAGGCTCTCGCCGACGAAGACCACCGCGAGGACGGTCACCACCAGCGGTGCCGTGCCGCGCGCGATCGGATACATCTGCCCGAAGTCGCCCAGGCTGAACGACCGCATGAGCAGCACCTGGTAGCCGATGTGCAGCAGCGCCGAGGCGATCAGATACGGCCAGGCGCCGCCGGACGGCACTGGCGAGAACGCCGCCAGCGCCGCGCCGATCACCGAAGCCCCGCCGCCGATCAGGGTGAACGCGACGAGCTGGTCCTTGATTGCGTGCGCCATCGCGTTCCACGCGGCGTGCGTGAAGGCGGCCACCAGCACCGCGACGACAACGAGCAGGCTCATATACGGGTGTCCTGCGCGTAAGGGGGTTGCTGTGAGCTCATGGATCCGCACGCTAGCGGTGGTTGTACGGGGCACGCGACGACGTTTTCGTCACAGCGGTGGACCCTGGCCTCACCCCGCGCGCAGTACCGCCGCCACGATCGGACCCGCCGCGTCCCCGCCGTGGCCGCCCGACTGGACGAGCGCGGCGGCGGCGAGCCCGTTGCCGTACCCCGTGAACCAGCTGTTGGACTTGCCCTGTTGGTCGACCTCGGCCGAGCCGGTCTTGGCACCCTTGGGCCCGGGCACCCCGGACATCGCGTTCACGGCCGTGCCGTTGGTGGCCGCCGCGTGCATCATCTGCTGGAGCTGTCCGGCGAGCGCGCCGGGCAGCGGCTGCGCGGTGGCCAGTTCACGGCCGTCCAGGTCCTTCGGCACGATGATCGGCTGGTGGAAGCCGCCGTTGATCACGGTGGCCGAGACGGACGCCATGTCGAGCGGGCTCATCTGGACCTTGCCCTGGCCGATGTACGAGGCCGCCGTCTCCACCCCGGACGACTCCGGAACGCTGCCGTCGAAGGACTTCACCCCGCCGAGCTTCCAGTCCTGGCCGAGGCCGAAGTAGTCCCGGGCGGTCTGACCGAGCGCCGTCCCGGCGATGTGCTTGCCGGTGAGCGGCTTCACCGGCTTGATGAAGGCGGTGTTGCAGGACCGCGCGAAGGCGTCGGTCAGCGTGCCGTTCGGAATCGTGAAGTCGTTGAGGTTGTGGAAGGTGTAGCCCTCCCATATGGCCGTCGCCGGGCACTCCACCCGCTGGTCCGCGCCGCCCACGCCGTTCTGGACGATCATCGCGGCCGTGATGATCTTCATGGTGGAGCCGGGTGCGACCGAGGCCTGGAGGGAGGCGGGGAAGCCGTCCTTGCGGTTGTCCGCCACCGCCCGGATCTCCCCGTTGTCCGGCTCGATCGCCACCACCGACGACTCGTCGAACCGCTTCACGGCCTGCTCGGCGGCCGCCTGGACGTCCGCGTCCAGCGTCGTCGTCAGCTTGCCCGCCCTGCCCTTGGCCAGGGTCAGCAGCGTCCGGTTCGGGGTGCCCGCGTCGCCGCTCTCGATCGACAGCTCCACCCCCGGCGTGCCGTTGACCTTGGCGCCGTACCGCTGCCGCAGCGAGTCGAGGACCGCGCCGAGCGAGGGGTACTTCTCCTTCGTCAGCACCCGCCCCTGCCGGTCGACGGCCTCGATCTCGGGGTTCTTCGCCGCCCCCGTCGTCAGCTTCTCGCCCGCCTTGAGCTGCGGGTGGACCACGGCGGGCTTCCAGTCGACCAGCGCCCTGCCGGTGGTCAGGCCCCGTACGACGGTCAGTTGGGACGCGTACGTCAGCGGCGCGGTCTTCCCCTCGTACGTGACCTCCGCCTTCACCGTGTACGGCACGGTCGCGCCCGTGGCCGGGGACGCGGTGATCGTCACCTTGTCCACATGGGCGTCGTCGTGGAAGCCCGCGAGCGCGGTCTGCGCGGCCGCGTTGTTGTTGGTGAGCACCGAGGCGGCCGCCGTGTCCCCCTTCGACCAGGCGTCGAAGAACGCCTGCGCCGTCTTCGTCACCTCGTCCCCGCTCGGCGGACCGGTCCGTTTCGGCGCCGCTTGGGTGTGCACGGTCGGGGACGAGTCGTCCCCGGCCAGCATCTCGTACCCGCCGTAGACGACGCCCCCGCCGACCACCAAGAACGCTCCGCCGACTATGGCGGCCTTCGCTCCACTGCGCATCGCAGCCCCTCCCCAGGAGGCTCTTGAACATGTTCAAGAGCATTGCTTGAGAGGCACTGTACGTGACACCAGTGACAGCGGGCGGCTCCCGTTACCGGAACGCGACGCTCACACCCAGGTATCCAGCCACATCCGGTTCCGCCAGGAATCCAGCGGGATCGCGGTGCCGGTGTAGATCGGCCAGAAGTAGATGAAGTTCCAGATGATCAGCAGGACGAGGACGCCCGCGCCGATCGCGCCGATCGCCCGGCGGCGTTCGTCCGAGCCCGGTGGCCCGATGATCGCGCCGATCATCATCGCCACCGCCAGACACAGGAACGGCACGAAGACGACCGCGTAGAAGAGGAAGATCGTGCGCTCCTGGTAGAGGAACCAGGGCAGATAGCCCGCCGCGATGCCGCAGGCGATAGCGCCCGCCCGCCAGTCGCGCCGGAAGATCCAGCGCCACAGCACGTACAGGATCGCGACGCAGGCCGCCCACCACAGCAGCGGCGTGCCCAGCGCCAGCACCTCGCGCGCGCACTTGTCGGCGGTGTTCGACGGACAGCCGTCGGCGCCGGGCGACGGGCTCTCGTAGTAGTACGAGACCGGGCGGCCCAGGACGATCCAGCTCCACGGGTTCGACTGGTAGGTGTGCTTGTCGGTCAGATTGACGTGGAAGCTGTAGACCTCGGACTCGTAGTGCCAGAAGCTGCGCAGCGACTCCGGCATCCAGCTCATGCCGAACTGCGGCAGGTGCACATCGCCGATCAGCGGCAGCTTCACATGGTCGGGAGAGAGGCCCGCGCGGCCGTGCGCCCAGTCCCGGAAGTAGCCCTTGTCCGTCATGAACCAGCCGGTCCAGGAGGCCATGTACGTGGCGATGGCGACCGGGACCGTGGAGACGAACGCGGGGAACACGTCCTTCTTGAGGACCGCGCGGTACGGCCGCACCGCGCCCGCCGTCTTCCGGGCGCCCGCGTCCCAGAGCACCGCCATCACGAAGAAGAAGACCAGGACGTACAGGCCGTTCCACTTGGTGCCGCAGGCCAGGCCCAGCATCACGCCCGCCGCGAGCCGCCACGGCCGCCGGCCGAACCGCAGCGTGGCCGCCACCCGCGCGTCGGGGCGCAGCTCGCCGTCCTCGCCCTCGGGCAGTGCCGCCGCGAGCCGGGCCCGCGCCCGGTCCCGGTCGATCAGCAGGCAGCCGAAGGCCGCGAGCACGAAGAACATGACCACGAGGTCGAGCAGGGCCATGCGGCTCATCACGAAGTGCAGCCCGTCCACCGCGAGCAGCAGGCCCGCCAGGCAGCCCAGGAACGTCGAGCGGAACAGCCGCCGCCCGATCCGGCAGAGCATCAGCACCGAGAGCGTGCCGAGCACCGCCATCACGAAGCGCCAGCCGAACGGGGTGAAGTCGAACCACTTCTCGCCGAGGCCGATGAGGTACTTGCCCACCGGCGGATGCACCACATAGCCGGGGTCGGCCGGGATGGTCACCGTCGAGGGGTCCTGGATGATCGACTTGTCGATGTCCTTGGGCCAGGCGGCCTCGTAGCCGTGGTTGATCAGCGCCCAGGCGTCCTTGGCGTAATACGTCTCGTCGAATATCACCGCGTCCGGGCTGCCCAGCTTCCAGAACCGCAGCAGCCCCGCCACCAGCGTGACGAGCAGCGGCCCGACCCACCCCGACCAGCGCACCAGATATCCGGCGACCGTCGGGGGCACCCGCAGCACCGACCACAGCTGCCCGGACGGGCGGGTGTAGGGCGGCACCAGGCGCTCGCGCAGCCCGGTTCTCGGCTGCGCGGAGTAGCCGAAGCGGCGCAGCCGGTCCTGCCAGCCGGGCGGGGCGTCGCCGGCGGCCTGCCCCTCAAGGGTCTGTGGCGCTGTACTGGTCACCGCGCCATCGTAGGGAAAGCGCCTGTGCGAGTCCCGTGGCCGGGCCCGATCCCGCCCGGGCGACCGGAGCCGCCGGGGGCTGGGAGGATGGCGGGGTGACCGGAACACTCGTACTCGCAGGGACCCCCATCGGCGACATCGCGGACGCGCCGCCCCGACTCGCCGCCGAACTGGAGCGGGCCGACGTCGTCGCCGCCGAGGACACCCGGCGGCTGCGCGGCCTGACCCGGGCGCTCGGCATCCACACCTCGGGACGCGTCGTCTCGTACTTCGAGGGCAATGAGTCCGCCCGTACGCCGGAGCTCGTCGAGGCGCTCGAAGGCGGCGCGCGCGTGCTGCTTGTGACCGACGCCGGGATGCCGTCCGTCTCCGACCCCGGCTACCGGCTCGTGGCCGCCGCCGTGGAGAAGGACATCAAGGTCACGGCCGTGCCGGGGCCCTCCGCGGTCCTGACCGCGCTCGCCCTGTCGGGGCTGCCCGTCGACCGGTTCTGCTTCGAGGGCTTCCTGCCGAGGAAGGCGGGCGAGCGCCTGGGCAAGCTGCGCGAGGTCGCGGACGAGCGCCGCACCCTCGTCTACTTCGAGGCCCCGCACCGCCTGGACGACACGCTCGCCGCGATGGTCGAGGTCTTCGGCGCCGAGCGCCGCGCCGCCGTCTGCCGCGAGCTGACCAAGACGTACGAGGAGGTCAAGCGCGGGACGCTGAAGGACCTCGCCGAGTGGGCGGCCGAGGGCGTACGCGGTGAGATCACCGTCGTCGTCGAGGGCGCGGCCGAGAGCGGGCCCGCCGAGCTGGACGCCGAGGAGCTGGTCAGAAGGGTGCAGGTGCGCGAGGAGGCGGGCGAGCGGCGCAAGGAGGCCATCGCGGCCGTGGCGCTCGATGCGGGTCTACCCAAGCGCGAGGTGTTCGACGCGGTGGTGGCGGCAAAGAACGCGGCACGGGCGGCACCGGGGGACGGTAAAGGACTATCGTGAAACGTAACGCGAAAAGTAAAGCTCAGGCCGCAGACCGGGGCTTTTGCCTAGGAAAGGCCAAGACGGTACCAACACTCGACAGCCCCTGATGCGTTTTGGCGGCGAAAGGCGTCCCATGGATCGGGGACGTTTTCCGCCCCCGCTTCGCAAGGAGCGCTCGCAAGAGCTTGTCCAGCGGACAAGAGGAGCCGGCACATGAGTGAGATCGCTGAGACCACTGCGCACGAGGAGTACGCGTTCGCGTGCATGCGGTGTGGGTATGGCTGGGAGCAGGCGTACGAGATCGAGCACCACGTGGACGGGAAGGGCCAGCCCTTCGTGGTCTACAAGGCGGACGGGGAACGGGTGCCGTCGCCGCTGTCCCAGCCCACCTGCGCGAACTGCGGCGGGCACGTGGTGCGCACCCTGCGTGCCGGCCGGGTCTCCAGCGTGACGCAGTGGCTCGCGCACCACTCCACGCACCAGGCGCCGGCCGGGCCGGTGGGCTCCGGTGGCGACCCCGAGCCGGACCGGCCGAAGCCGTCCGCGGCGGCGGAGTCCGCGGCGGACGAGGCCGCGACCGACACCGCCCACCACTGGCACCTCTCCGACCTGCTGCACCCCTTCCACCACCACAAGAAGTGACGGCCCGGGGGCTTTCATAGGATCGGCTCCATGAGTGCCGCCAAGGATGCCCCGCCGCCGCTGCCCGAACCGCTCGGGATCGCGGTCGCCGACTCGCACACCCATCTGGACATGCAGGGCACCACCGTGGAGGAGGCGCTGACCAAGGCCGCCTCCGTGGGGGTGACGACCGTGGTCCAGGTGGGCTGCGACGTGAAGGGGTCGCAGTGGGCGGCCGAGACGGCCGCCGCGTACGACAGCGTGTGGGCCGCCGTCGCCCTGCACCCCAACGAGGCGCCCCGGATCGTCCTGGGCGACCCCGACGGCTGGTCCCGCCAGGGGGCGCGCACCCCCGGCGGCGCCAGCGCCCTCGACGACGCGCTCGGCGAGATCGACCGGCTCGCCGCCCTCCCGCACGTCAAGGGCGTCGGCGAGACCGGGCTCGACTACTTCCGCACCGGAGTCGAGGGAATGGCCGCGCAGGAACGCTCGTTCCGGGCCCATATCGAGATCGCCAAACGGCACGACAAGGCGCTCGTCATTCACGACCGCGAGGCGCACGCGGATGTGCTGCGCATTCTGCGCGAAGAGGGCGCCCCGGAACGCACGGTCTTCCACTGCTATTCCGGTGACGCGGAAATGGCGGAACTCTGCGCGGAATCCGGGTACTTCATGTCCTTCGCCGGAAACTTGACCTTCAAGAACGCCCAGCCGCTGCGCGACGCGCTCGCCGTGGCACCGCTCGAACTGGTCCTGGTGGAGACCGACGCGCCCTTCCTCACCCCGGCGCCGTACCGCGGACGGCCCAATGCGCCGTATCTCATTCCGATTACGGTACGGGCCATGGCCGCGGTGAAGGGCCTCCACGAGGACGCGCTGGCCGCGGCCGTCGCGGAGAACACTGCGCGTGCATTCGATTACTGAGAGATAACGGACGATGCCCCCCAAGCGGGCGAACGTAGGGTAGCGCGACGACGCTCCGTAGTCGAATCGCTTTGGAGAGTGACAGAGGCTCCGCTAATGTCCCGGCCTCGACGGGACGATCGGCCGGACCTCTGGAGCACCGTGAGCACTTCGCAGGGCAGTCACAGAGCCGCGCGTGGCGGCCGCCGCGCCGCCACCAGAACGGCCGAGGTGCCGCCTCTGGCCTTCGACGCCGACCAGACCGTGGCCGCGCCCCTCCTGCCCCGGCAGGGCGACGGGCCGGAAGGGGGCGGCCCGGACCCCGCCGACCCCGACCCGGCCGACCCCGGCGGGCGGGCCGGGGCGCGGCGGGCCGCGCGGCGCCGCAGAAGCTTCGCGCCCTCCCGCCCCGACGCGCTGCGCCGGCTCATCCCGCAGGCCCTGGTGGTCGCCTTCCTCGCGGGCGGCACCTCCGCGTTCCTCGCCAACGACAAGGCCGTACGCCTCACCGTCGACGGCGTCCCGCGCACCCTGCACACCTTCGCCGACGACGTCGACGAACTCCTCGCCGACCAGCATGTGGCCGTCGGTGACCACGACATCGTCGCCCCGGGCCGCCACGAGGCCCTGACCAGCGGCGACGAGGTCGTCGTCCGCTACGGCCGACCCGTCGCCCTCACCCTCGACGGCGAGCGGCGCCAGGTGTGGACCACCGCGCAGACCGTCGACGGGGCGCTGCGCCAGCTCGGCGTACGGGCCGAGGGCGCCTACCTCTCCGCCTCCCGCTCCTCCGCCATCGGCCGCGCCGGAATGGGTCTCGACGTACGCACCGAGCGCCAGGTCACCTTCCTCGCCGACGGCCGCGAGCGCACCATCCGCACCAACGCGGCGACCGTCGCCGAGGCCGTCGAGGAGGCCGGGATCTCCCTCCAGGGCGAGGACACCACCTCGGTGCCGCAGTCCTCGTTCCCCCGCGACGGCCAGACGATCACCGTCATGCGCATCACCGGCACCCGCGAGGTACGCGCCGAGCCCATCCCGTACGAGGTCGAGAAGACCAAGGACGAGTCGCTCTTCACCGGCACCGAGGTCGTCGACCGGCCCGGCCAGCAGGGGCTGCGGAAGGTCACGTACGCCCTGCGGACCGTCAACGGGGTGCGGCAGAAGCCGAAGAAGGTGGCCGAGCAGGTGGTACGCGGGCCGGTCACCCAGACCGTCCGCATCGGCACCAAGCCGCTGCCCAGCTCGGTCGGCGGCGCCGACCACCTCAACTGGGACCAGCTCGCCCACTGCGAGTCCGGCGGGCGCGCCGGAGCCGTCGACGCGACCGGGAACTACGGCGGGCTCTACCAGTTCGACGGCCAGACCTGGCACGCGCTCGGCGGCAGCGGCCTGCCGCAGCACGCGAGCGCCGCCGAGCAGACGTTCCGGGCGAAGAAGCTCTACGTACAGCGGGGGTCGAGCCCGTGGCCGCACTGCGGCCGTAGGCTGTATCGGTGAGCACCACTGAGCCCGACGCCCTCCTCGGCCCCGCCGACATCCGTGAACTGGCCGCAGCGCTGGGCGTACGCCCCACCAAGCAGCGCGGTCAGAACTTCGTCATCGACGCCAATACGGTCCGCCGGATCGTAAGGACGGCGGAGGTACGGCCCGACGACGTCGTGGTGGAGGTCGGGCCCGGCCTCGGCTCGCTGACGCTGGCGCTCCTGGAGGCGGCGGACCGGGTGACGGCCGTCGAGATCGACGACGTGCTCGCGGGCGCGCTGCCGTCCACGATCGCGGCCCGGCTGCCCGCGAAGAAGGACCACTTCGCGCTGGTCCACTCCGACGCGATGCTGGTCCAGGAGCTCCCCGGCCCGGCCCCGACCGCGCTGGTCGCGAACCTCCCGTACAACGTCGCCGTCCCCGTCCTCCTGCACATGCTGGGCCGGTTCCCGACGATCGAGCGCACCCTGGTCATGGTCCAGGCAGAGGTCGCCGACCGGCTCGCGGCCAAGCCCGGCAACAAGGTGTACGGCGTGCCGTCGGTGAAGGCCAACTGGTACGCGGACGTCAAGCGCGCCGGGTCGATCGGCCGCAACGTCTTCTGGCCCGCGCCGAACGTCGACTCGGGCCTCGTCTCCCTGGTCCGGCGCGCGGAGCCGGTCAGGACCACCGCCACCAAGGCGGAGGTCTTCGCGGTCGTGGACGCGGCCTTCGCCCAGCGCCGCAAGACCCTGCGGGCCGCGCTGGCCGGCTGGGCGGGCTCGGCGGCCGCCGCCGAAGAGGCGCTGGTCGCGGCCGGGATCTCGCCGCAGGCGCGCGGCGAGGCGCTCACCGTCGAGGAGTTCGCCCGGATCGCGGAGGCCAAGAAGTGACGGTGACGGTCCGCGTCCCCGCCAAGGTCAACGTCCAGCTCGCGGTGGGCCCCGCCCGCCCCGACGGCTTCCACGACCTGGCCAACGTGTTCCTGGCGGTGGGCCTGTACGACGAGGTCACGGCGTCCCCGGCGGACTCGCTGAAGATCACGTGCTCCGGCCCGGACGCGGACAAGGTCCCGCTGGACGGTACGAACCTGGCGGCGCGGGCGGCGGAACTCCTGGCCGCGCGGTACGGACGCTCGCCCGACGTCCACCTCCACATCACCAAGGACATCCCGGTGGCGGGCGGCATGGCGGGCGGCAGCGCGGACGGCGCGGCGGCGCTGGTGGCGTGCGACGCGCTGTGGGGCACGAACGCGTCGCGCGCGGAGCTGCTGGAGATCTGCGCCGAACTGGGCAGCGACGTCCCGTTCAGCCTGGTGGGCGGTGCGGCACTGGGCACGGGCCGCGGCGAGAAGCTGTCCGCGCTGGAGGTGGGCGGCACGTTCCACTGGGTCTTCGCGGCGGCGGACGGCGGCCTGTCCACCCCTGCGGTGTACGCGGAGTTCGACCGCCTCAGCCCGGACGCGGCGCCGCCGGCGGCGGACCCGTCCCTGCTGTCCGCCCTGCGCGCGGGCGACGCGAAGGCCCTGGCGACCACGCTGTCCAACGACCTCCAGACGGCCGCGGTGTCGTTGCGCCCATCGCTCACGGACACCTTGGCGGTGGGCACGGCAGCGGGCGCCCTGGCGGCGCTGGTGTCCGGGTCCGGCCCGACCACAGCGTTCCTCGCGGAGGACGCGGCGTCGGCGCGGAAGATCGCGGACGCGCTGACGGCATCCGGCACCTGCCGCTCCGCGAGGGTGGCCACCTCACCCGCCCCCGGGGCGACTGTCGTGGTTGCCTGAAGCATGGGGCGGAGTGAAATGGCCGTGAACCTCCCCGGCTCGGAGCCGAGGTTTCTGCGACGAAGGTAAAGAGCCAGGCGACGACAAGAGTCTCACCGGCCGCACCGCACGGTGCGGAGAGTGCGCCTGTTCCAACTACCCGCTGCACCGCGAGGCGGCGCCGCAGCGACACCATCCGTTCCTGAGAGCGAATGGGGCCCGGTTCATGGGCACTACTACGGGCTTCCCTGCCCGGCCACCCTCGCGCGACCGAGCGCGTGCTGATGGTGGCCGTGCAGTTCCCGTTGGAGCGGACTCCAGCCGGGCTGGGCTCGTAGATACGTGACCCGTACCGCGAGGTCGGGTCCAGCCGGAACGAGTGTTCCGCCGTTGTCGGCGAGCGTGAGGATGTTCACGCCGCCCACGGCGTCCCGGTGCAAGCGGAAGCCGCACGCCTGGTTCGCGCAGACGTACCGGCGCCCGCGCACCTTGCGGCGGCGCCCGCACGCCGGACATGTCTGAGAGGTGTACGCCTCGTCGACGTACTCGATCTTCAAGCCGGTCTTGTACGCGAGTTGGTGCTCGTGTGCGGCTCGCTCCCACTGGGACAGTTGCTGGCGCGTCGACCGGTTCACCCTGCGCCGCTCGGCCGTGCGCTTCTCGATGCCACGGACGTCTCCGGCCACCACCCGCATCTGGACGGTGGCGCCTTGAGGAGCGGCCGCCCGGTGCTGGGCATACGCGGCCCGGACGACCTTGGCGGCTTTCGCGGTCGTCTGATGGTTGAAGTCCCGCAGTCGGGTCCTGGCCTTTCCCCGGGCCTTTCTCCTTGCGGTCACCAGACGACGATGCCTGCGCGAGCCGTTCTTGCACCTCGACAGCATGGAGGTGAGCCGTGCGACGGTCTTGTTCCGCTCGCGCTTGATCGCTCGCGCCGACCGGCCGTTGATCACCGTCACTTCGCGTCCGCCGTCAGGCGCCTCATGGGCCATGGTCAGGGGATTGATGATCCCTTCGTCGATCGCGACCGTGACCACCCGCACCGGGGCGCCTTCGTCCGATGGGCCGTGGTCGCCCGTGCCAGAGGCCGGGCCCGGCAACCCGGGCTGCGGGCAGGAGTGGGAAATGTGCAGAGCCCAGGCACCCGTGTCGTGGGCCCAGCACAGCTTGATCTCGCCCCACTGCTCGATCTCCGTCCTGGTCGGACCTCGCCCCGTGAACTCCGGCAGGGGCAGCACGATCCGCCCCTGACCGAGCCCGAGGGACAGCGACAGGCACCCGTCCGGAGTGACCCGCCAGCCGTAGTTGCGGGTGAACACCAGCGGGCGGTACGCCTTCTCCCGCCAGGGCAGGCGCACGTGCGGCAGCCCGCTCGCCTTGTTCGCGCGGGCGGTCTCGATCGCGTCCCACAGGTCGTACGCCACTGCTTGCGCGGTATGGGCGTGCACCGGCCGTTCTTTCACGGGCAGCGAGGTGACGAACCGGCGCACGTCCTCCCGGCCCGGTCGACGGCCCGACCGCCATTCGTTCCGGACCCACGCCACACAGCGGTTCCACAGCAATGCCGAGGCATGACAGGCCCGGTGGGCACGTTCGTGGTCGGCGCGGTCCAGCCACACGGGGACTACAGCGGTCAGTACCCGCAGTCCGCTGGTCGCCGACGCCCGTGGTCGTCGTGTCGTGCCCTTCGGCCTGCCCATGTGATCACCATCCGAACGTACAACCGTCCGAGCGGGTGACCGGTCACGGGTCGGCGCGAACAATTTTCCGTGGCACGGCCGTGTGCGCTGATCGCGGGCGTCCGCCGCACGGCAGCGGGGCCGGCTGCGGCGATTAGGCTGGAGCCGGATCGATCCTTTCGCGTCAGGAGTCGTTGGTGGCCGTGAACCTGGTCAATGTCGAGGCAGTCAGCAAGGTGTACGGCACCCGTGCCCTGCTCGACGGTGTCTCCCTCGGCGTCTCCGAAGGGGATCGGATCGGGGTGGTCGGGCGTAATGGCGACGGCAAGACCACCCTCATCCGGATGCTCGCGCAGTTGGAGGAGGCCGACACCGGGCGCGTCACGCACGTGGGCGGGCTGCGGCTCGGGGTGCTCACCCAGCACGACTCGCTCGACCCGGACGCCACCGTCCGGCACGAGGTGATCGGGGACCTCGCCGACCACGAGTGGGCCGGCAACGCCAAGATCCGCGATGTGCTCACCGGACTGTTCGGCGGGCTCGATCTGCCCGGGTTCGAGAACGGGCTCGACACCGTCATCGCCCCGCTCTCCGGCGGCGAGCGCCGCCGTATCGCGCTGGCCAAGCTGCTCATCGCCGACCCGGACCTGATCATCCTGGACGAGCCCACCAACCACCTGGACGTGGAGGGCATCTCCTGGCTCGCCGCCCACCTCCAGGCCCGCCGCTCCGCGCTCGTCTGCGTCACCCACGACCGCTGGTTCCTCGACCAGGTCTGTACGCGGATGTGGGATGTGCAGCGGGGGAGTGTGTACGAGTACGAGGGCGGCTACAGCGACTACGTCTTCGCCCGGGCCGAGCGGGAGCGGATCGCCGCCACCGAGGAGACCAAGCGGCAGAACCTGATGCGCAAGGAGCTGGCCTGGCTGCGGCGCGGTGCCCCCGCCCGTACCTCCAAGCCGCGCTACCGCATCGAGGCCGCCAACGAGCTGATCGCCGATGTGCCGCCGCCGCGCGACACCTCCGAGCTGATGAAGTTCGCCAACGCGCGGCTCGGCAAGACCGTGTTCGACCTGGAGGACGTGACCGTCCAGGCCGGGCCGAAGGTGCTGCTCAGGCATCTGACCTGGCAGCTCGGCCCGGGCGACCGGATCGGTCTGGTCGGGGTGAACGGCGCGGGCAAGACCTCGCTGCTGCGGGCGCTGGCCGAGGCGTCCCGTACCGGCGGCGAGACGCAGCCGGCCGGCGGGCAGATCAAGGTCGGCAAGACCGTGCGGCTCGCCTATCTCTCCCAGGACGTCACCGAACTCCCGGCCTCGCTGCGGGTGTTGGAGGCCGTGCAGCAGATCCGGGACCGCGTCGACCTCGGCAAGGGCCGGGAGATGACCGCCGGGCAGCTCTGCGAGCAGTTCGGGTTCAGTAAAGAGAAGCAGTGGACGCCGGTGGGGGATCTGTCCGGTGGTGAGCGGCGGCGGCTCCAGCTGCTCCGCCTCCTCATGGACGAGCCCAACGTCCTCTTTCTCGACGAGCCCACCAACGACCTCGACATCGAGACGCTGACCCAGCTGGAGGACCTGCTCGACGGCTGGCCCGGCTCGATGGTCGTCATCTCGCACGACCGGTTCTTCATCGAGCGCACCACCGACCATGTGTGGGCGCTGCTCGGCGACGCGTCGCTGCGGATGCTGCCGCGCGGCATCGAGGAGTACCTGGAGCGGCGCAAGCGGATGATCGAGGCGGCGGCCCCGGCCCCCGCGCCGGTCGCCGCCAAGTCGGCGGGCACGGCCTCGGCCGCCGACAGCCGCGCCGCGAAGAAGGAACTCCAGCGCATCGAGCGGCAGCTGAACAAGATCTCGGACCGAGAGACCCAGCTGCACGCCCAGATCGCCGACAACGCCACGGACTTCGAGAAGGTCGCGAAACTCGACGCGGAGCTGCGCGAACTCATCGGCGAGCGCGACGAGCTGGAGATGCGTTGGCTGGAACTCGCCGAGGAGGCGTAGCGCTCCGCTGGAAGGGCGCGGTCTTTGTCTGCGGACCGTGCTGGGTTGCTCGCGCAGTTCCCCGCGCCCCTTGGGTGGCGCGGAACTGAATGCTGTCAAGGCCGCGTAAGGATCCGTAAAGAGCGCGTGGAAACTGCATAACAGGCGCATCACAGGCCGGTCCGCCCTTGGGAACAGGGGCGGACCGGCCCGTTGTTCGAGGGGCCCGAGTGATAGAAAGAAGCCCCGCTCGACTGACGCAAACTGTGCGGGACCATGTCCGATTCCGCTCCGGAAACGCGGGGGAGTCCGTTCGGGCAGCGGTCCGCACGAAGGGGGATACACGCTGTGAGCCAGCCGCCCAGCCAGCAGCCGCCGCAGGGGGGCTTCGGGGCACCCACGGACCCGCCTCCCGGGACGCCCGTGCCGCCCGCACAGCCGCCGCAGATGCCGCCGCCGCCCGCGGGCCCGCCGCCGGCGAT
>NZ_MECJ01000030.1 GCF_014596475.1 Streptomyces sp. CBMA152
GGGCCGCACCGGCCTCGCCGGGGCGGGTCGGCCCGCCGGGTGGGTGCCCGGCCGCCGCGGCCCGTTCGGCGCCGGGGGCCGGCGTCCGCCTCGTATCGCGGACCTCGGCTGCGCCTCGCCGGGGCGGGTCGGCCCGCCGGGTGGGTGCCCGGCCGCCGCGGCCCGTTCGGCGCCGGGGGCCGGCGTCCGCCTCGTATCGCGGACCTCGGCTGCGGCCCCGGCAATGTCACCGTGCTGCTCGCCGACCGCTGGCCCGATGCCCGGATCACCGGCTTCGACCTCTCGCCCGAGATGCTCGCCCAGGCCGACAAGGACCACGCGGGCACCACGGCGGGCGGCGGCTGGCTGGACTTCCGCCCGGCCGACCTCGCGCACTGGACGCCCGAGGAGCCGTACGACCTGATCGTCTCCAACGCCGCCCTGCAATGGGTCCCCAACCACCCCGAGTCCTTCGCGCCCTGGATCGACGGCCTCGCGCCCGGCGGCACCCTCGCCTTCCAGGTGCCCGGCAACTTCACCGCGCCCAGCCACGCCCTGCTCGGCGAGCTCTGCGAGTCCCCGCGCTGGCGCACGCGCCTCGGCGACCACGGACGCCGCTATGTCCACATCCTCGAACCGGCCGACTATCTGCTGCGGCTCAACGACCTGGGCTGTGAGGTCGACGTCTGGGAGACCACGTACTCCCAGCTGCTGCCCGGCGAGGACCCCGTTCTCGACTGGGTGAAGGGCACGGCCCTGCGCCCGGTCCTCACCGAACTCGCCGACGACCAGGAGGCGGTGGCCGCCTTCCTCGGCGAGTACCGCGACCTGCTGCGCGCGGCCTATCCACCCGGCCCGCACGGCACCGTCTTCCCGTTCCGCCGCATCTTCGCCGTCGCGCGAAGGAAGGATTCCTGAATGCTCGCCGCTGTCGACCACGTCCAACTCGCCGCCCCCATAGGCAGCGAGGACCTGCTCCGTACGTACTACGAAGGGGTCCTCGGCATGACCGAGATCCCCAAGCCGCCGGTGCTCGCGGCCCGTGGTGGCTGCTGGTTCGCGTACGGTCCGGTCCAGCTCCACCTGGGGGTGGAGGAGGGCTTCCACCCCGCTCGCAAGGCCCACCCGGGGCTGCGGGTCACGGACATCGAGGCGTACGCGCGCCGCCTGGAGGAGCGCGGCGCCAAAGTGGTCTGGGACGCCAACCTGCCCGGGCACAAGCGGTTCTACTCCGAGGACCCGGTCGGCAACCGGCTGGAATTCCTGGAGCCGTTCTAGAGGGCGCATACGAGTGCCCCGCCGCCGGAAACCCGGCAGCGGGGCACTCACGCCTGTCTCTTAGTACAGGTCGCGGTAGGTGTTCCAGCCGTCGCCGAGCTTCACGCGGGACTTGAAGCCGCCGTAGCCGTTGGAGACGTAACGGAACGCCTCGCCACGGGAGTTGGTGGCCACCAGGTCGGCGCGTCCGTCGCCGTTGATGTCACCGGGGGCGGCGATGTTCTTGAACTGGTCCCAGCCGCCGCCGATGTAGACGCGCGAGGCGAACGGCGCCGACGAGTTGC
The DNA here is from genome assembly GCF_014596475.1 of Streptomyces sp. CBMA152. Classification (GTDB taxonomy): domain Bacteria; phylum Actinomycetota; class Actinomycetes; order Streptomycetales; family Streptomycetaceae; genus Streptomyces. The sequence goes on from NZ_MECJ01000030.1 coordinate 1,542, forward strand.
CGGTGCCCGGGTACAGGTAGAGGCGGCCGTCGCGGGTGCGCGCGACGATGTCCGCGAGCCCGTCGCCGTTGATGTCACCGGCCCCGACGATCTTGTCGTACGCGTTCCAGCCGCCGCCGATCCTGATGCGCTGGGCGAACTGGTAGCCGTTGCCGTAGCCCCGGTACAGGTACAGCGTGCCGGAGCCGTCGCGGGCCAGCAGGTCGTTCTTGCCGTCGTTGTTCAGGTCGCCCGCGCCGACGAGGGTGTTGTACTGGCCCCAGCCGCCGCCCGCGTCGTTCTGGGCCGAGCCGATGTAGAGGTGGCCGGAGTCCCACTGGAGCACGTCGCCGTAGATCGAGCCGCTGAGCGAGGCCGCGAAGGCGATGTGGTCGGCGTCCGCGAAGTCGCCGGTGGGGCTGGACTGGACGCGCGGCGAGAGCTGCCCGTTGTACACGGTGTAGTAGTGGTACAGCGTGCCCCGGTTGTCCCGGCCGATGATGCCGTTCTTGCCCGGGGTGGGGTTGGCGCCCGAACCGCTGAAGGCCTGCGTCTCCTGCCAGTTCGTGCCCATCTCCTGGGGGCTGGCGAAGTTGCCCTTGCCGTCGGAGGCGTAGAAGTACAGCGTGCCGCTGTTGCTGCGGGCGACGAGGTCCGCGTAGCCGTCGCCGTTGCCGTCGTCGATGGACATCAGCTGGTTGTACGCGTCCCAGCCGCCGCCGATGCGCACGCGCGGCTTGAACGGGGCGGAGGCGTCGCCGGTGCCCGCGTAGAAGTACAGGTCGCCGCCGGGCGTACGGGCCACGACGTCGCCGAAGCCGTCGCCGTTCATGTCGTTGGCGCCGACGATCTGGTCGTAGGCCTCCCAGCCGCCGCCGACCTTGATCCGGCTCCCGAACGGGTCGCCGTGGGCGGTGCCCGTGCCCGGGTAGAGGTACAGGTCGCCGCCGGGCGTACGGGCCAGCACGTCGCCCTTGCCGTCACCGGTGAGGTCGGCGGCCCCGACGACCTTGTTGTAGGCGTTCCAGCCGCCGCCGGACCAGGTCGGGTACGAGGCGCCGTTGTTCGAGACGTCGGCGTAGAGCGACAGGGTGCCGTCGGCGCCCAGGGTCAGCAGCTCGGGGCTGCCGTTCCCGTCCAGGTCGCCCGGCGTGATGAGGTCCTTGTAGGTGCCGAAGGAGTTGGCGAATTCGGCGTTCTCCTTCTCCTTCCAGGTCTCCAGGTACGTCTTGCTGTCCAGGCCCCGGTAGAGCAGGTCCGTCACGCCGTCCTTGTTGAGGTCCAGACGCGGCTTGGCCGGGTGGGCGGCCGCGAGGGCCGACGCCCGTACGCGGTGCTTGGGCAGCGCGGCCGACGGCTTGGCGGCGGCGGGCCTGGCGCTCTCGGTGGTGGCGTGCGGCGCCGCCGGCTTCGCGTCGGCGGTGGCGGTGCCGGAGAGCAGCATGCCGGCCGAGAGCGCGAGGGCGGTGCAGGCCGCGAGGCGGCCGGCGCGCGGAATGCGCACAGAAGACAAAATTCCCCCCAGGGAATGTGCGTGGAACCGGGTCGAATTCATCGCGGCGCGGACGAAGAGCGGCGCACGCGGAACATTCCTCGCGGGGCATCCGCGGCGCAGTTCTGCGCACACGTTGCCGCTCGCGTGGAAATGGCGAATTCCCCCCCGGGAATGTGCGTGAAGCTTACAGCTGTTGCGGCTGTGGTTGAAGGGGAAAATGGGCCATGGAGGAAACCCCCGGTGGCCGCCCAGGAAACTCCCGGGCTCCCGGCTCCCGCCGCCTCAGTTCTTGCGGTGCCCTATCAGGCGCGGCTTCTGCTCCAGGCCGTCCAGGCCGTGCCACGCCAGGTTCACCAGATGGGCGGCGACCTCCGCCTTCTTGGGCTTGCGCACGTCCAGCCACCACTGACCGGTGAGCGCGACCATGCCGACCAGGGCCTGCGCGTACAGCGGGGCGAGCTTCGGGTCGAAGCCGCGCGCCTTGAACTCCAGGCCGAGGATGTCCTCGACCTGGGTGGCGATGTCGGAGATCAGCGACGCGAAGGTGCCGGTGGACTGCGCCACGGGGGAGTCGCGCACCAGGATCCGGAAGCCGTCGGTGTACTTCTCGATGTAGTCGAGCAGGGCGAACGCGGCCTGTTCCAGGAGCTCGCGCGGATGACCGGCGGTCAGGGCGCCCGTCACCCCGTCCAGGAGCGAGCGCATCTCGCGGTCGACCACCACCGCGTACAGGCCCTCCTTGCCGCCGAAGTGCTCGTACACCACGGGCTTGGAGACGCCGGCCTTCGCGGCGATCTCCTCGACCGAGGTGCCCTCGAAGCCCTTCTCGGCGAAGAGCGTGCGACCGATGTCCAGCAGCTGCTCCCGGCGCTCCGCGCCCGTCATCCGGGTGCGGCGGGCCCGCCGGGGTCTGTCGGGGCCCGTCGGACCGTTGGTGCTGGTCGCGCGGGTGGTGCTGGAGTCGGTCGCCACGTCCTCCATCATGCCGCCTCTGCGGCCTTCTCCTTACGAGAGCTCTCCTCGTGGGCCTTCTCCGTGCGCCGCGAGGGGGCGCCGGGCTCGCTGCGCTTGGACTCCAGGCGGGCCTCGGTGGGCCAGCGCACGTCGTACGCCCAGCCCAGCTGCTCGCACCAGCGGATGATGCGGGCGCTGGAGTCGATCTGGCCGCGCATCACGCCGTGGCGGGCCGAGGTCGGGTCGGCGTGGTGCAGGTTGTGCCAGGACTCGCCGCACGAGAGGACCGCCAGCCACCACACGTTCCCGGAGCGGTCACGGGATTTGAAGGGGCGCTTGCCGACCGCGTGGCAGATGGAGTTGATCGACCAGGTGACGTGGTGCAGCAGCGCGACGCGGACCATCGAGCCCCAGAAGAACGCGGTGAACGCGCCCCACCACGACATCGTCACCAGACCGCCCACGATCGGCGGAATGGCGAGGGAGAGGATCGTGTAGTAGACGAAGTCGCGCGAGATCCGGCGGATCGCCGGGTCCTTGATCAGGTCGGGCGCGTACTTCTCCTGCGAGGTCTGCTCCTCGTCGAACATCCACGCGATGTGGGCCCACCACAGGCCCTTCATCAGCGCGGGCAGCGTCTCGCCGAACCGCCACGGAGAGTGAGGGTCGCCCTCGGCGTCGGAGAACTTGTGGTGCTTGCGGTGGTCGGCCACCCAGCGCACCAGCGGGCCCTCGACGGCCATCGACCCGGCGACGGCCAGCGCGATGCGCAGCGGGCGCTTCGCCTTGAACGAGCCATGGGTGAAGTAGCGGTGGAAGCCGATGGTGATGCCGTGGCAGCCCAGGTAGTACATGAACACCATCAGGCCCAGGTCCAGCCAGCTCACGCCCCAGCCCCAGGCCAGCGGCACGGCCGCGAGCAACGCCACGAACGGCACGACGATGAAGAACAGGAGGGCGATCTGCTCGACGGACCGTTTGCTCTCGCCCCCGCGGGTCGCGGGGGAGTCCGGCGGCTCGGTGGCCGGGTCGATCAGGTCGGGGCTGGTGGTCATGGGGCGTCCCCCCGGGGGGTTAAGTGAAGAAGACGAGACGCCTGGCTACGGATGCGTAACCTACGGCGACGTAAGTATGGCAGTGACCCGGCCCCGTACAAGAGGGCAGTGGACTGCGCCGCGCGGAGGGACACCTATCCTGGGTGTCGTCGGACAGCGCGGTCCGCAAGCCTCCAGTACCCCTCCAGACGTGCTCAAACACTGCAAGGAGCCGCACCTGTGAGCAGTGCCGACCAGACCCCCGCCGCCAGCCCCGAGCTTCGCGCCGACATCCGCCGACTGGGTGACCTCCTCGGAGAGGCCCTGGTGCGCCAGGAAGGCCCCGAGCTCCTGGAGCTCGTCGAGCGCGTCCGTGCGCTCACCCGTACGGACGGGGAGGCCGCCGCCGAGCTGCTCGGCGGCACCGAGGTGGAGACCGCCGCCAAGCTCGTCCGCGCCTTCTCCACCTACTTCCACCTCGCCAACGTCACCGAGCAGGTGCACCGCGGCCGTGAGCTGCGCGCCCACCGGGCCGCCGAGGGCGGGCTCCTCGCCCGTACCGCCGACATGCTCAAGGACGCCGACCCCGAGCACCTGCGCGCGACGGTCAAGAACCTGAACGTGCGCCCGGTCTTCACCGCGCACCCCACGGAGGCGGCCCGCCGCTCCGTGCTCAACAAGCTGCGCCGTATCGCGGCCCTCCTGGACACGCCGGTCACCGAGGCCGACCGGCGCCGCGTGGACCTGCGGCTCGCCGAGAACATCGACCTCATCTGGCAGACCGACGAGCTGCGGGTGGTCCGCCCCGAGCCCGCCGACGAGGCGCGCAACGCCATCTACTACCTGGACGAGCTGCACGCCAACGCGGTCGGCGACGTCCTGGAGGACCTGGCGGCCGAGCTGGAGCGGGTCGGTGTCGAGCTGCCCGCCGGGACCCGGCCGCTCACCTTCGGCACCTGGATCGGCGGCGACCGCGACGGCAACCCCAATGTGACCCCGCAGGTCACCTGGGACGTGCTGATCCTCCAGCACGAGCACGGCATCAACGACGCGCTCGAACTGATCGACTTCCTGCGCGGACTGCTCTCCAACTCGATCCGGTACGCGGGCGCCACCGAGGAACTGCTCTCCTCCCTCCAGGCCGACCTTGAGGCGCTGCCCGAGATCAGCCCCCGCTACAAGCGGCTCAACGCCGAGGAGCCCTACCGGCTCAAGGCCACCTGCGTACGCCAGAAGCTGGTGAACACCAAGGAGCGCCTCGCCAAGGGCACCCCGCACCAGCCGGGCCGCGACTACCTGGGCACCTCCGAGCTGCTCGCGGACCTCACCCTGATCCAGACGTCGCTGCGCGAGCACCGCGGCGGTCTGTTCGCCGACGGCCGTATGGACCGCACGATCCGCACGCTCGCGGCGTTCGGCCTCCAGCTCGCCACCATGGACGTACGCGAGCACGCCGACGCGCACCACCACGCGCTCGGGCAGCTCTTCGACCGGCTCGGCGAGGAGTCCTGGCGCTACGCGGACATGCCGCGCGAGTACCGCCAGAAGCTGCTCGCCAAGGAGCTCCGCTCGCGGCGCCCGCTGGCGCCCACGCCCGCGCCGCTGGACGAGGCCGGGCAGAAGACGCTGGGCGTCTTCGGCACGATCACGGAGGCGTTCGAGCGGTTCGGGCCCGAGGTGATCGAGTCGTACATCATCTCGATGTGCCAGGGCGCGGACGACGTGTTCGCGGCCGCCGTGCTCGCCCGTGAGGCCGGGCTCGTCGATCTGCACGCGGGCTGGGCGAAGATCGGCATCGTGCCGCTCCTGGAGACCACGGACGAGCTGCGCGCGGCCGACGTGATCCTGGACGAGATGCTGGCGGACCCGTCGTACCGCCGTCTGGTGTCGCTGCGCGGCGACGTCCAGGAGGTCATGCTCGGCTACTCCGACTCCTCCAAGTTCGGCGGCATCACCACCTCGCAGTGGGAGATCCACCGTGCCCAGCGGCGGCTCCGCGACGTGGCGCACCGCTACGGCGTACGGCTGCGGCTCTTCCACGGCCGCGGCGGCACCGTCGGCCGTGGCGGCGGCCCCTCGCACGACGCGATCCTGGCGCAGCCGTGGGGCACGCTTGAGGGCGAGATCAAGGTGACCGAGCAGGGCGAGGTCATCTCCGACAAGTACCTCATCCCGTCGCTGGCCAGGGAGAACCTGGAGCTCACCGTCGCGGCCACGCTCCAGGCGTCCGCGCTGCACACCGCCCCGCGCCAGTCCGACGAGGCGCTGGCGCGCTGGGACGCGGCGATGGACACGGTGTCCGAAGCGGCGCACGCGGCCTACCGCAAGCTGGTCGAGGACCCGGACCTGCCGGCGTACTTCTTCGCCTCCACGCCGGTCGACCAGCTCGCCGAGCTGCACCTGGGCTCGCGCCCGTCGCGCCGCCCGGACTCCGGCGCGGGCCTGGACGGCCTGCGCGCGATCCCGTGGGTGTTCGGCTGGACGCAGTCGCGGCAGATCGTGCCCGGCTGGTACGGCGTGGGCTCGGGCCTGAAGGCGCTGCGCGAGGCGGGCCTGGACACCGTGCTCGACGAGATGCACGAGCGCTGGCACTTCTTCCAGAACTTCATCTCCAACGTCGAGATGACCCTGGCCAAGACGGACCTGCGGATCGCCCGCCACTACGTCGACACGCTCGTCCCCGACGACCTCAAGCACGTCTTCGCGGACATCGAGGAGGAGCACGCGCTCACGGTGAGCGAGGTCCTGCGCATCACCGGCGGCGACCAACTCCTCGGCTCCCACCCGGTCCTCCAGCAGACGTTCGCGATCCGCGACGCCTATCTGGACCCGATCTCCTACCTCCAGGTCGCGCTCCTGGCCCGCCAGCGCGCAGAGGCGGAACGCGGCGAGACCCCGGACCCGCTGCTCGCCCGGGCGCTGCTGCTGACGGTGAACGGCGTGGCGGCGGGGCTCCGTAACACCGGCTGACCGCCGCGCGGACATGGCGAAGCCCCGGTGGCCGATCGGCCGCCGGGGCTTTCCCGTACGTACGCGCGCTAGGAGTTGTACGTCGACTGCGCCCGCTCAAGGCCCTCGATGACCAGGGCCTCCACGGCGTCGGCCGCGCGGTCCACGAAGTAGTCGAGTTCCTTGCGTTCGGTCGACGAGAAGTCCTTGAGGACGAAGTCGGCGACCTGCATGCGGCCGGGCGGGCGGCCGATGCCGAAGCGGACGCGGTGGTAGTCGGGGCCGAACGACTTGGTCATCGACTTGAGGCCGTTGTGGCCGTTGTCGCCGCCGCCGAGCTTCAGGCGGAGCACGCCGTAGTCGATGTCGAGTTCGTCGTGGACGGCGACGATGTTCTCGACCGGCACCTTGTAGAAGTCGCGCAGCGCGGTGACGGGGCCGCCCGACAGGTTCATGTACGAGAGCGGCTTGGCCAGGATCACCCGGCGGTTGAGCGGGCCGGCCGGGCCGATGCGGCCCTCGACGACCTGCGCGCGGGCCTTGTGCGCCTTGAACTTGCCGCCGATGCGGGAGGCGAGGAGGTCGGCCACCATGAAGCCGACGTTGTGCCGGTTGCCCACGTACTCGGGGCCGGGGTTGCCGAGCCCCACGACCAGCCAGGGGGCGTTCGCTTCCGTGGTCATCTGTGCTGCGTCTCTCCTCGCGTGACGACAAGAAAAACGGGGTGGCGGGCCGCAGTGGCCCGCCACCCCGTCAGGCAGAGCGTACGGCTCAGGCCTCGGCGGACGCGTCGCCCTCGGCCTCGGCAGCCGGCTCCTCGGCCTGGGCGGCCAGGATCTGGATGACGACGGCCTCGGGGTCGGTGACCAGCGTGGTGCCCTTGGGCAGCGCGATGTCCTTGGCGTGGATGGAGGCGCCGGCCTCCAGGCCCTCGATGGAGACGGAGACGGAGGTCGGGATGTGGGTGGCCTCGGCCTCGACGGAGAGCGTGTTCAGCACGTTCTCGACGAGGAAGCTGCCCGGGGCGAGGTCGCCCTCGGTCTCGACGGCGACCTCGACCGTGACCTTCTCGCCGCGGCGGACGAGCAGCAGGTCGACGTGGACCAGGTAGCCCTTGATGGCGTCGCGCTGGACGGCCTTCGGGATCGCCAGCTCGTTCTTGCCGTCGATGTCCAGGGAAAGCAGGACGTTGGCGGTACGCAGGGCGAGCTGCAGCTCGTGGCCCGGCAGCGTGATGTGGACCGGCTCGGTGCCGTGACCGTAGACGACGGCCGGAACCTTGTTCTCACGGCGGATGCTGCGGGCGGCGCCCTTGCCGAAGCTGTTACGGACCTCAGCGGCGAGCTTGACCTCGGACATGTGCACTCCTCGTATAACCAGATGGATAGCTGTGGCTGGTTACCCGGCCACGACTGGCCTGCTACGAAGAGCGCGTCGATAACGGACCGCCGTACCGATACAGGTACGGCCTCCCTCGCCGAGCAACTCGATGAGTCTACCCGGCCGGGAGGCCGCACCCAAAAGGATCTTCTGGACCCCGGAGGATCCCGGTGCCTACTGCTCCTCGAAGAGGCTCGTGACCGAGCCGTCCTCGAAGACCTCGCGGATCGCGCGGGCGATCGACGGGGCGATCGACAGGACCGTGATCTTGTCGAGCTCCAGGTCGGACGGGTCCGGGAGGGTGTTCGTGAACACGAACTCGCTCACCTTGGAGTTCTTCAGGCGGTCGGCGGCCGGGCCCGACAGGATGCCGTGCGTGGCCGTCACGATGACGTCCTCGGCGCCGTGCGCGAACAGCGCGTCGGCGGCGGCGCAGATGGTGCCACCGGTGTCGATCATGTCGTCGACGAGCACGCAGACGCGGCCCTTGACGTCACCGACGACCTCGTGGACGGTCACCGTGTTGGCGACGTCCTTGTCGCGGCGCTTGTGGACGATCGCCAGCGGCGCGTCCAGGCGGTCGCACCAGCGGTCGGCGACGCGCACGCGGCCGGCGTCCGGGGAGACGATCGTCAGCTTGGAGCGGTCGACCTTGGCGCCCACGTAGTCCGCGAGGACCGGCAGGGCGGTGAGGTGGTCGACCGGGCCGTCGAAGAAGCCCTGGATCTGGTCGGTGTGCAGGTCGACCGTGAGGATGCGGTCGGCGCCGGCGGTCTTCAGGAGGTCGGCGATCAGACGGGCCGAGATCGGCTCGCGGCCCTTGTGCTTCTTGTCCTGGCGGGCGTACCCGTAGGACGGCACGATCACCGTGATGGAGCGGGCCGACGCGCGCTTCAGCGCGTCGATCATGATCAGCTGCTCCATGATCCACTTGTTGATCGGAGCCGTGTGGCTCTGGATCAGGAAGCAGTCGGCGCCGCGCGCCGACTCCTGGAAGCGGACGTAGATCTCACCGTTGGCGAAGTCGAAGGCCTTCGTCGGCACGAGGCCGACACCCAGCTGGTGCGCGACCTCCTCGGCCAGCTCGGGGTGGGCGCGGCCGGAGAAGAGCATCAGCTTCTTCTCGCCGGTCGTCTTGATCCCGGTCACAGCACTGTCTCCTCAGAGGTGTCATCTGCTGCTGAGCCCGCGCGGTCCCTTGGCGACGAGCCAGCCGAATCGTGTGCGTCTATCACGGTACGCCGTGCCAGGCGTAGGTGTTTCCGGTCAGTTTTCGCCAACGGCGTCTTCGGACGCGGCCGAAGCCGCCTGCGCGGCCGCGCTGCCCGGACGCTTGCGGGCCACCCAGCCCTCGATATTCCGCTGCTGGCCCCGGGCGACGGCCAGCGAACCGGCCGGTACGTCCTTGGTGATGACGGACCCGGCGGCGGTGTACGCGCCGTCCCCGACTGTGACAGGAGCAACAAACATGTTGTCCGAACCCGTCTTGCAGTGCGAGCCGATGGTGGTGTGGTGCTTGGCCTCGCCGTCGTAGTTCACGAAGACGCTCGCGGCGCCGATGTTCGTGAACTCGCCGATGGTCGCGTCGCCCACGTACGACAGGTGCGGCACCTTGGTGCCCTCGCCGATCGTCGCGTTCTTGGTCTCGACGTACGTGCCGATCTTCGCCTTCACACCGAGGCGGGTGCCCGGGCGCAGATAGGCGTACGGGCCCACGCTGGCGCCCTCGCCGACCTCGGAGTCGTACGCGACGGTGTTGTCCACGCGCGCGTCGGCGCTCACCTGGACGTTCGCCAGGCGGGAGTTGGGGCCGACCTCGGCGCCGCGGGCCAGGTGCGTCGTGCCGAGCAGCTGGGTGCCCGGGTGGACGAGCGAGTCCTGCTCGAAGGTGACGGTGACGTCGACGAACGTGGTCGCCGGGTCGACGACGGTCACGCCCGCGAGCATCGCGCGCTCAAGCAGGCGGTCGTTGAGCAGGCGGCGGGCCTCGGCGAGCTGGACGCGGTTGTTGATGCCCAGGATCTCGCGGTGGTCCCCGCCGACCGAGGCGCCCACACGGTGCCCGGCCTCGCGCAGGATGCCGAGGACGTCGGTGAGGTACTCCTCGCCCTGGCTGTTGTCGGTGCGCACCTTGCCGAGCGCGTCCGCGAGCAGCGCGCCGTCGAAGGCGAAGACGCCGGAGTTGATCTCCTTGATCGCGCGCTGGGCGTCGGTGGCGTCCTTGTGCTCGACGATCGCGGTGACCGCGCCCGACGCGGCGTCGCGCACGATCCGGCCGTAGCCGGTCGAGTCCGGGACCTCGGCGGTCAGCACGGTGACGGCGTTGCCGTCCGCCTCGTGCGTACGCGTCAGGGCGGCCAGGGTGTCGCCGGTGAGCAGCGGGGTGTCGCCGCAGACCACGACGACGGTGCCCTCGATGGTCTGGCCGAGCTCTTCGAGCGCCATCCGGACCGCGTGGCCGGTGCCGTTCTGCTCGTACTGGACGGCGGTGCGCACCGAGGCGTCGATCGCGCCGAGGTGGGCGCCGACCTGCTCGCGGGCGTGGCCGACGACCACGACCAGGTGCTCGGGGTCGAGCTCACGGGCGGCCGCGACGACGTGGCCGACGAGCGAGCGCCCGCAGATCTCGTGCAGGACCTTGGGGGTGGCCGACTTCATGCGGGTGCCCTCACCCGCTGCGAGGACGACGACGGCTGCCGGGCGATTGGCGCTCACGGTAATGCCCTTCGGCTTTGGGTGGTGGACATCCGCAGGATACCGGGGGGTTCGTAGGCGGAAATCCGGGTGGGGGGCCGTGGGCCGGAAAAACAACCGGGTCCCGACCTCTTAGGTCAGGACCCGAACTGCGCTGGCTCCCCCGCCAGGACTCGAACCCGGACATAAGGCACCAAAAGCCTCAGTGCTGCCAATTACACCACGGGGGATGGAAACCGGTTCAGCCGGACATTGCGTCAGGTCACCGGATCGGCACCCCACACTATGCCGTACCGAGTGCCTTCCGTGCGACGGTGTCGATCACCTTGATCACCGTCCGATCGCCGTGAAGGCGGCCGAAGTCGCCGGAAAATCGCTGGCGGGCGCCCGTAGGCTGGGAGGTATGACCGCAACGGGGGCAGACCACGTCACCGCGGGGACGACCTCCCGCGGCTGGTGGTGGTGGGAACGGCGGCGCAGTGCCGTCCTGGACATAGGGCTCGGGCTGGCGTCCGCGTTCGAGTGCGCACTGGAGGGTGTGAAGTTCGCCGGGGATGCGGGGGTTCCCGTTCCGGTAGGGGTGCTGTTCGGCCTGGTCGCCGGGGCCACGCTGGCCGCGCGGCGGCGGTGGCCGGTCGCGGTCGTCCTGGTGTCGATCGCGGTGACCCCGGCCAACATGGGCTTCCTGCTCGGCATCGTCGGGCTCTACACGCTCGCCGCCTCCGAGGTGCCGCGCCGGATCACCGCGACGCTGGCCGGAATGTGCCTGGCGGGGACGTTCATCGTCACCTTCGTCCGGATGAACCAGAGCGTCGACGACGGCGCCTTCAGCGGCGGGCGCTGGCTGGTGCCGCTCTTCTCCGGCGTGATGTCGCTCGGCCTGACCGGCCCGCCGCTGCTCCTCGGGCTCTACATAGGTGCCCGCAGACGGCTGATGGAGTCGCTGCGCGAGCGCGCCGACTCACTGGAGCGGGAGCTCTCGCTGCTCGCCGACCGCGCCGAGGAGCGCGCCGAGTGGGCCCGTACGGAGGAGCGCACCCGGATCGCCCGCGAGATGCACGACGTGGTGGCCCACCGGGTCTCGCTGATGGTGGTGCACGCGGCCGCGCTCCAGGCGGTGGCCCGCAAGGACCCGGAGAAGGCGGTCAAGAACGCGGTCCTGGTCGGCGACATGGGCCGCCAGGCGCTCACCGAACTGCGCGAGATGCTGGGCGTGCTGCGCACCGGCGAGCCGGTGCGGCGGTCCGACGCGCCCGTCCCGCTGGCCGCCGTGGGGGCCGCGGCCGCGGCTGCCGCTGCCGCCGCCGAGGAGGGACCGTGCCTGGCGGACATCGAGGCGCTGGTCGGCCAGTCCCGCCAGGCCGGGATGGTGGTCGAGCTGGCGGTCCACGGCGAGGGGCGCGCGTATGACGCGCTGGTGGAGCAGACCGCGTACCGGGTGATCCAGGAAGCACTGACCAACGTCCACAAGCACGCGGCGGGCGCCAAGGTGATGGTGCGCCTGGCCCACCGCGAGGACGAGGTCGCCATGCAGATCGAGAACGGCCCGGCCGACGGCGCCACGGCCGACGCCGGGCTGCCCAGCGGTGGCAACGGCCTGGTCGGGATGCGCGAGCGCGTGATGGGCCTGGGCGGCGTGTTCGTGTCCGGCGTGACGGACGCGGGCGGCTGGCGGGTCTCGGCGGTCCTCCCGGACCGCGCGGGCTGCCCCGACTGAACCGCGTCCGTCCCGTACGTACTCAGCCCGCCGACGTCAGACGGACCGGCTGGACGCCCGTGACCAGGGTGTTCAGGGCCAGGTCGAGGTCCGCGCCGAGGTACCAGTCGCCGGTGTGGTCGATGCTGTAGACGCGGCCCTCGGCGTCGATGGCGAGGACGGCCTGCTGGTCGCCCTCCTCGCCGAGCGGAGCCAGTTCGGTCCCCAGGGCGCGGCCCAGGTCCGCGAAGGTACGGGCGAGGTGGAGGCCCGCGACGGGGTCGAAGCGGACGGTCGCGGGGGCGTTGTGGCGGCCGGGCCCCGGCGAGGTCAGCCGCAGCCCGCCGAACTCCGCCCACGCCTCGACGGCGGCCGGGAACACCGTGTGCCGGTGCCCGGCGGGCGAGGCGTGCGAGCGCAGGACGTCGGCCCAGGCCTCGGCCTGCCTGATGTCCCAGCGGCCGGGGTGCCACCCGGCGGCGCGCAGCGCGGCGTCGACGGGGACGGGGAAGCGGGTGGTGGAGACGTCCGGCATCGCGGTCGGTTCAGCCCTTCTCGGCGGGGTCGACGGCACGCACCCCGAAGTGGGCGAGGAGCGCGGTACAGGAGCGGCAGGGCGGCGCGTAGCTGCCGTGCAGCGGGTCGCCGTCCTCGCGGATGCGGCGGGCCGTCAGCTTGGCGTGCTTGAGCGCGCGGCGGGCCTCGCCGTGCGTGAGCGGCTTGCGGGCGGCGCGCTTGGAGCGGCCGGACTCAAGGGCGGCGAGCTGGCGCGAGAGCAGGATCGCCTCCGGGCAGCGGCCGGTGAACCGTTCGCGCTGGCCGCTGGTGAGGGTGTCGTGGAAGTCCTGTACGAGCGGGTGGAGGGCGGGCGGTGCGTCGCCCTTGCCCGCGGTGCAGGTCAGCGTCTCGCCCCGGACGCTGAGCGCGGCGGCGACGGCGGGGAGGATGCCGTCGCGGCGGTGCCTGAGCACGGGCGCGGACGCGGTGGTGGCGCTCCACTGAAGGCGTGGGTCGCCGGTCCGCGGGCCGCCCGTGGTCGTACCCGATATGTCGGTCGTTCCGTGCATGGTGCTGGTTGTCCCTCCCCGTTGCCGACGGGTTCGGCCGCCGGTTGTCAACGCCCCCGTTAACGCCCCGTTGAGGGAACAGACTGCCAAATGTGCCCAGTGGTACGGAAGCTGGGGCACTGCTACGAGAAGGTCCGTGTCGTCACGGTCGTCGCTCGGTGACCTGCTTGTGACAGCTGGTCACAGTGGGGCGGGGGTGGGGGTGCGGGGCACGGACCCGGTATTGCCCCACCGCATAGTCTGGTCCTCACCAGCCAGACGCAGCAGGACGCACGCAGGGGGCATCCGCCATGACGACAGGTCGGCTCGGGCACGCCGCGCCACCCAACGCGGCCTATGCCGGGCAGGTCGTGAACTTCCCGGACCCGGTCCGCGCCGCCCGGCACCTCAGAGGGGTGCGGGTGGACGGGAACGGTCACCCGGACTTCTCCGCGTACGCGCGCGCGGTCGCCGAGATCGCCGAGCCGCCGGAGGGCTTCGGCGTGGACGAGCTGCGGCTGACCGACTACGTGTCGGCCAACGCGGCGCTCGCCGCCGACGGCCATGAGCTCTGGGACACCATCCCGGCGGTCGCCACCCCGCACGGCTGGACCTGGCACCACGTGCCCGGCACCCGCCGGCTCGAACTGGTCCCGGTCGAGGTGAAGGCCCTGCTGCGCCACCACGGCGGTCTGGCGACGGCCGACGTCGACCAGGACAAGCGCGGCACGCGCCCGCTCCAGGAGACGCGCCCGGCGCACTTCGGCGTGCCCAAGCACCTGGTCTCGGTCTCCGAGTCCCAACTGCTCGGCGTGGAGGAGGACTTGGGCTACCGGCTGCCGGGCGCCTACCGGTCCTTCCTGAAGGCGGCGGGCGGCTGCGCCCCGGTCGGCGCGGCGCTCGACGCGGAGCTGGGGCTCCTGGTGGACCAGCCGTTCTTCACGGTGCGGGACGAGGCGGCGGTCAACGACCTCGTCTACATCAACAAGTGCCTGCGCGACCATCTCACCAAGGACTACCTGGGCGTCGCCTTCGTCCAGGGCGGCATCCTCGCGGTGAAGGTGCGGGGCCAGGCGGTCGGCTCGGTCTGGTTCTGCGCGTACGACGACGCGCGCGACCGGGACGGCTGGACCGTGCAGGAGCGCGTGGAGCGCCTGCTGCTGCCCTGCGGGGCCGACTTCGACGAATTCCTGGCACGGCTCGCGGGCAACCCGCCGGAGCTGGAGACCGTGGCGAACCTGATGGTGGACGGCGGCTTCGCGCGCGCCGTGCCGGTGGGGGAGTGAGTGTGATGGTGACCTTCGCCCAGGCGCAGGAGCGCGCGGAAGAGTGGATCAACGGCGATGTGCCCGCGTATCAGCACCGCGAGGTGCAGGTGCGGGAGTTCGAGCTGGGGTTCGTGGTGTGGGCCGAGGACCGCGCCGACGGCCCGTCCTCGGACGGCGGCCGCCAGCGGCTCGTCATCGCCCGCGACAGCGGGGAGGCCACGCTGTGGCCGGGTCTGCCGGTGGGTGAGGTGATCCGCCGTTACGAGGAGGAGTACGGGGTGCCGTCCGACGCCGAGGACGCGGTGCCCGCGCCGCCGCCCGAACGCATCGACCTGAACCAGACGTCGTTCCTGCTGACGCCGCCGGAGTGGCTTCAGGAGGCGGCGGATCGGATCGGGATTCCGGATCGACGCGGTGGCGGTGGCGGGGGCGCGGAGCCTGCCGGTGCCGGTGCGCCGGTCGTGCCTGCCCGGGCCGAGGCCCCGGGTGCTCCTGTGGCGGCGCCGCAGTCGGCGCCCGCACCCGCACCCGCCGCGCCCGCTCCCGTGTCGCCGCCGTTGCCCGCGCCGGCTCCCGCGTGGCCCGCGCCGGTTGCCGAGGCGCCTGCCGGGGCGACCCCGTGGGCCGGTACGGACACCAACGCCGGGTCGGACGACGGGTCCGTACCGCTGCCCGCGACTGTGTTCGCGCCGCCGTTGTCGGGCTCGGACGCGGACGACACCCCGCCGCCCAGGGCGTTGCCCGAGGCGAAGACGGCGCTGCTCCAGGGCGGCAGCCAGCTTCCGCCGACGGCGGTGGCCCCGGCGCTCGACCCGCACGCGCCCCGCCCGGGTGCGCCGGTCGGCCAGCCGCCCGCGGGCATCCCGGGTGCGGCTGTTCCGGGTGCGCCGGTCAATCCCGTCGTGCCCGCGAATCCCGCGACCCCCGCCCCCGTCTCCGCCGCCGACATCGCCGAGGCCGCCACCAGTAAGGCGCCGCCGCCGCGTGCGGCCCGGGGCGGTACTCCGCCGCCTCCCAGTGCCCCCGGTGTGCCCGGGGCTCCGGCCGCGGCGCCTCCGTACGTACCGACGCAGCTGGTCTCGCAGCTCGGGCCCGACGGACCGCAGCCGCCCGGGCCGCCGACACCGCCTCCGCCCGGGGGCGGGGTCCACCACGCCGCGACGATGCTCGCCGACCCGAGCCAGCTGGGCCCGGCCGGACCGAGGGCTCCGCAGCCGCCCGGCCCGCCCGGCGCCCCCGGTGCCGGTCGTCCCGGCGCGCCCCAGCCGCCCGGGCCTCCCGGTGTGCCCGGCGCGCCCCAGCCGCCCGCGCCGCCGGGCGCTCCCGGCATGCCCGGTGCGCAGGCCGCGCCCGGAACGCCCGCCCCCGGCGCGGTGCACCAGGCCGCGACCATGCTGGCCGGCCCCGCCCAGATGGGCCCCGGCGCGCCGCAGGCGCCCGGTCCCGTACCGCCGCCCGCGTACGGCTATCCGCAGCAGCAGCCCACCGGGCTGCCGACGGTCGGGCCCGGCTACCAGGCCGTGCTGCGCTACCGCGCGGCCGACGGGTCCGAGCAGCAGCTCATCCGGCGCTCCGCGCCCGGCATCCCGCACCCCGAGTGGCAGATCTTCCACGAGCTGCGCGGGATGAACGTGCCGCCGGACCACGTTCTGGAGCTGCACACCGAGCTCGCGTCGTGCGAACTGCCCGGCGGCTACTGCGCCCGGATGATCCGGGAGACCTGGCCGCAGGTGCGGATCACCTCCGTCGCTCCGTACGGCACCGACCACGCCTCGCGCCGTCAGGGCGTCCAGCATCTGCTCACCCACCAGGGCGAGCTGGCGCAGGTGGCCGACGGTCCGGCCCGGCCGCAGCCGGTGCGCGCGCCGCTGCCGCAGGTGCAGCCCGCGCCGCCGCTCCCGCCGGAGGGCGTCGCGCACGAACTGGGCGCCGCCTTCGGCCCACAGGGCGTCTTCCGCTTCGACCAGCGGGCGGTGTCCCGCCAGGGCGTGCCCGAGGTCGTCGCCATGACGCTGATGTGGGCGGGCCTGCCGGTGGACTTCGGGCCGTTCTTCTGGGCGCAGGCCGTGCCCGGCCAGCCGGTCCCGACGCTCGCCGAACTCGCCGCGCAGCGGCAGGTGCAGGCCGCGCCGGACGCCGGCTCGTACCTCGTGATGGGTTCCGACTTCGGCCGCGCGATCTGTGTCCAGTACGGCACGGCGAACATCGTCGCGGTGCCGGTGGAGGCGGGCCCGGGCGGCCAGTCGGTGCCGCCGCAGTTCGTCAACTCCGGACTGCCCGAGTTCGTACGGTGCATGGCGCTGCTCGGCACCATGTGGCGCCTGCGGTACGGGCTCAACCCCGAGCAGGCGGGCCGCTGGACGGTCGACTTCCAGGCCCAGCTGGCCGCCCTCGACCCGGCGGCGCTCGCGTCGCCGGAGAGCTGGTGGTCGGTGCTCCTGGAGCAGTTCTGGGACGGCCTGCTCTGATCCGTACGTAGTACGTAAAGAGGTTGGTACGACGAGGCGTTCACCGCGCAGAGCGGTGGGCGCCTCGTCGCCGTTTCCGGTTCTGCTGCTGATTGGCGCATGCTTGACCGTTACGTATGGGCGGAGTGTCGCGTTATGACCGCTTCGCTTCGATCCAGCAGGATGTGCGCCGGAGAGGCCGCAGAGCTCGGAGAGGGACGGCAAGGATGAGTGCAGCGCCTGAGTCACCGCAGTCACCGCAGGGCTTCGCCGTCGCGCGCGGCGGCCGCGGCTACCGACCCGACCAGGTCGAGCGCCGCCTCGCCGCCGTCGGCGCCGAACGCGACGCCGCGTGGGAGCGAGCCGCCCGGCTCACCGTCCTCGCCAAGCGGATGGAGTCCGAGGCGACCGCCCTGCGCGACCGGGTCGCCGCCCTCGCCCCGCAGTCGTACGAGGCGTTGGGCCGCCGCGCCCGCACGCTGTACGCGCTCGCGGTGGAGGAGGCCGACGCCGTACGCGCGGCCGCCGACGAGGAGGCGGCGTCCCTGCGCGACACGGCGGACGTGGCGGGGCGCTCGGTGCGCGACGAGGCCCGTACGTACGCGGAGGCGGTCCTCGCCGAGGCCGAGGCCCGCGCCCAGCAGACGCTGCTGGCCGCCCGCACCACCGCCGACGACCACACCAACGAGGCCCGTACGGAGGCGACCGAGCGCCGCGCCGAGGCGACGGACGCGCTGCGCGAGGTCCGCGACCGGACCGCCAGCACACTGGCCGACCAGGCGAGGGAGCACGCGGAGCGCGTCGAGGCCCTAGACCGTGAAGTGGCCGCGCGGGAGGCCGAGTTGGACGCCCGCCATGCCGAACTCACCGCCCTCGCCGAGGCGGAGCTGGCCGAGGCCGAGCGGGCCCTGTCACAGTCCGAGGAGTACGCCCGCCACGGCCAGGAGGACGCGGAGGCGCAGGGCGCGGAGCTGATCGCGGCGGCCCAGGTACGAGCCGAACGCATCGCCCGAGAGACGGACCGCATCCTCCGCGAACACGCGGAAACCCGAGAGGAAACGGTCGAGCACATGGCACATGTGCGAAGCAGCCTGGCGGGCCTGACGCCCCGGGCAACTTAAGAGGCCCGGAGGGCCAATTAAGGGGCGCGGGGAACTGCGCGAGCAACCCAGCACGGTCCGCAGGCGAACCCCTTCCAGCGGCAGCAGCCCGCACGGTCCGCAGACGAACCGCCTTACAGCCCAGGGTGGATCATCGGCGGGCTCCCGCCAAGATCCACCCCTCCACCGCCTCGTACCGCTGCCGCTGCGCATACACATCGCGTCGGCTCAGCACCGTCCCCAGCCACCCCGCCACGAACCCGAACGGGATCGAGACGATGCCGGTCGTGGTGAACGGGAACCAGTTGAAGTCATGGGTGGGGAAGACGGACTGGGGCGAGCCCGACACCAGCTTCGTGCCCGACATCACCACCAGCGTGAACACCGTCCCGCCGATCAGCGTCCACAGCAGCCCCGCCCGCGTGTAGCGCCGCCAGAACAGCGTGAGCACCAGCGCCGGGGCGAGCGCGGACGCGCCGAGGCAGAACGAGACGGTGACCAGCGGCTGGAGGTTGTGGTGCTGGGTCGCGGCCGCGAGCAGAAGCGCCGGGACGCCGACGGCGAGCGCGGCCAGCCGCGCCGTGTTCGTCTCGGTCGTCCCCCGCACCCCCGCCCGGCCGCGCAGCCCGTGCGCGACCAGGTCGTGGGCGAGCGTGTTGGCGCACGCCAGGGTCATCCCGGAGATCGAGGCGAGCAGGGTCAGGAAGATCGCCGTGGCCACGACGGTGAACAGCACGGCCCCCGCCGTCGAGGCGTGCGTACCGATCAGTGCCTGGCTGGTGAGCAGCATGGACGTCTTGCCCTGCGGGTCCGCCGCCGTGATCGCGTGGCGCCCCACCACGGCCGCCGCGCCGACGCCGATGACGATCAGCGCCAGGCAGATCACGGCGACCGCCGACACCGCCCAGGACAGCGAGCGCCGTATCGCGCGGGCGCTGGGGGCGCTGTACATGCGCATGGTGATGTGCGGCAGACAGCCCCCGCCGAGCACCACCGTCAGCTCGGAGCTGATCATGTCCAGTTTGTCGCCGCCGAACTGGAGCCCGGAGGAGAGGTACGCGGGCCCCGCGCCGCTGCCCCGCGTGGCCTGGCCGAGCAGCCGCCCGGGGCTCCAGCCGTACCGGTGCAGGATCAGACCGGCGACGGCGAGCGAGGCGGCGGCCAGCACCACGGTCTTGACGGCCTGGATGAACGCCGTCCCCTTCATGCCGCCGATCGCCGCGTAGCCGATCATCAGCAGCCCGAGCATCACGATGATGCCGGTCTTGAACGCGGCCGCGTCGAAGCCGAGCACGAACGCGATGAGGTCGCCCGCGCCCGCCAGCTGCACCACCATCAGCGGGAGCAGCGCGGCGAGCGTGACCAGGCACGCGGTGATCCGCACGGCGGGGCCGGGGGTGCGCCGGGTGAGTACGTCGCCCATGGTGAACTGCCCCGCGTTGCGCAGCGGTTCGGCCAGCAGGAACATCATCAGCACCAGCGAGAGCGCGGTGCTCAGGGTGAGGACGATCCCGTCGTACCCGGTGAGCGCGATGACCCCGACCGTACTGAGCACGGTGGCCGCCGAGATGTAGTCCCCGGCGATGGCGAGGCCGTTACGGAGTGGGGAGAGCGAGCGGGCGCCGGTGTAGAACTCGGTGAGGTCGTCGCGGTCGGGCGCGGTCATCACACAGAGCAGCAGCGTCACGCTGATCACGGTGATGAACGCGATCAGCGACATGGCCTGGGAGTTGGATCCGGTCATCGGGCGGCTCCGTCCGTGTACCGCCGGGCGTTCGGCACGGCCCGCTCGGCCTGGTGCCGGATGGCGGCGGCGAGCGGGTCGACGGTCCGCTGCGCGGTCCACTCGTACACGGCGATCGCGGCGATCATCACCGGCAACTGGCAGAGCCCGAGCAACAGCCCGGCGGTGAGCCCCCCACTGACGTGGTGGCCCAGCAGGCCGGGCGCGTACGCGGAGAGGACGAGGAAGAGAACGAAGTACCCGAGGGCGGTGAAGGTGGAGACGCGCCGCAACAGACGGTAGGCGGTGCGCAGTTGGCGGATGTCGGGGGACGACCGGTGATGCGACATCGGCTGCTCCTTGCAGAGGGGGACGGGGGAGCCGGGAGCGCTGGGGAGTGGCGGCGAACTTACCGGTCGGTATGCAGCGTGGGGAGCCCTTGGCGTGAAGTTTTCGGCAAGAACTCATGGTTACCCTAGGTAACGCCCAAGGTCCGCCTGTGGGCCGGTGGGGCCTGGTCGCGCAGTTCCCCGCGCCCCTATAGGCCCCCAGCGCCGAGACGCGCGGGCCCAACCCCCTTGGGGGCCCGGGGCTGTGGGGATCTGCTGCGTTCCCGGAGGCCTTTCAGGGGCGTGGGGAACTGCGCGACGAGCCCCCACCGGCCCGCAGTCGAAAGCATCGCCCCCGCGCGGAGCGCGTCAGTCGGATTCGTGCTCCGCGAGCACCGGGAACCGCCTGGGCGCGAGCAGCAGCAAAACAAGCAGAGCCACCACGGCGGCCAGCGCAGCGCCGACGTACACATGGTCAACCGCCGTCGCGACGGACCGCCGCAGATAGTCGACGGCCGACACGCTCAGCCCACCGGGATGCGCCAACGCCCGCGACACCGAGTCGAGATCGGAGGGCAGCCCGGCCACGGGAACAGAGGCCAGCCGCCCAGTGATCGTCGCGTTCGCCACCGCCCCGAACAGCGCGGCGCCGACCGACTGCCCCACCTGTCGGCAGAACAGCACAGAGGCGGTCGCAGTCCCCCGTTCCGACCACCCCACACACGACTGCACCGCGATGATCAGCGGGAGTTGGAACAGCCCGAGCGCCCCACCCAGCGCCAGCATGATCAGCGCGGGCTGCCACGCGTGCCCCGGGAACGGCAGCAGCGGAAACGCCGCCAGGATCAGCGCCGCGAGCCCGATGCCGATGACGGCCGAGTCACGGAACCCGATCCGCGTGTACACACGATTGGAGAGCGCGGCCGACACCGGCCAGCTCAGCGTCATCACCGAGAGGACGAAGCCCGCCGCGATGGGGCTGAGGCCGAGCACGGACTGCGCGTACGTCGGCAGGAAGACGGTCGGCGCCACCATCAGCAGCCCCAGCGCCCCCATCGCCAGATTGACCGCCGAGATACTGCGCCGCCGCCACACCCACCCGGGAATGACGGGCTCGGCGGCCCGCCGCTCGACCACCACCGTGACCGCACAAAGCGCGGCACTCGCGGCGAACAGGCCCAGCGAGGGCGCGGACAGCCACGACCAGGCCACTCCGCCCTGCACCAGCGCCGTGAGCAGCAGCGCGCCCGTCGCGAACACGCACAGTGCGCCCGCCCAGTCGATCCGGGGCCGCTCGGCGGGCTTGTCCCGTACGGGTTCGGCGAGGTGACGGACAATCAGCCACAGCGCCACCGCCCCCACCGGCAGGTTGATGAGGAAGATCCAGCGCCAGTCCGCGTACGAGGCGAGGGCGCCCCCGATCGCGGGGCCCGCGACTGCCGACACCGCCCAGACTGTCGACAACTTCGCCTGGATCTTCGGGCGTTCCTTGAGCGGGTACAGATCGGCCGCGACCGTCTGGACCGTGCCCTGGAGGGCGCCGCCGCCCAGGCCCTGGAAGACCCGGAAGGCGATCAGCGCGGCCATGTTCCAGGCGATCGAGCAGAGCACCGACCCGGCGAGGAACAGGATGATGCCCGCGATCAGTACGGGCTTGCGGCCGAAGGTGTCGGAGAGCTTGCCGTACACCGGCAGGGTGACCGTGACGGCGAGCAGATAGCCGGAGAAGAGCCAGGAGAAGACGGAGAAGCCGCCGAGGTCGCCGACGATCTGCGGGACGGCGGTCGACACGATGGTGCCGTCGAGCGCGGCGAGCGCCATGCCCAGCATCAGGGCCGCGACGACCGGGCCGCGCCCCTTGGCGGGGACGGCGGAGGTCGTCGCGCCGGGTATCGCGTGCGTACTGCCGCCGGACCCGCCGCCCTGAGTGGTCACCCCAAGATCCCTTCATGGTGCACGTATTGGGCCGGGTCCACCTTCTCATCCGGGCCCTGAGCGGCGACAGAGACCGGGGCGGGTGGAGGGGGCTGCGGAAGGGGGTGGAGAAGTCCCTTAGTGATCTCCGCCCTTGGGTGGAGAGCCCCTAGGGGTCACTCCCTACTTGGGGTCGGGTGCTGTTCGTCCTGGCGGAGGACGAGAAGCGGGGGCGCGGTTCTTTAACGTGGTCTTACACCGCGGCCACGGGGGGGCCGCGCGAACGGGGTAGGGAAAACCCCCGGTGGAAGACACCGCCGGGCACCAGGGCGCCGGAGTCCCGCGCTCGACAGACTCAAGACGTAGACGAAACGGCGCACGCCACCACGACGTGCGCCGCGATCGAGCCGTACGAACGCGATCAGGGCGTACGTACGACGCGTACCGAACTGACTCGCACCGAGGAGAAGAACCGTGACAACGGCTGTGACCATTCCCAGGCACGGGGGTACTGAGGGGCGGACCGCTGTCGCGGCTCGGGCGCGCCAGGTCGTCAAGGCGTACGGGTCGGGGGAGACCAAGGTCGTCGCGCTCGACCACGTCGATGTGGACATCGCCCGGGGGCAGTTCACCGCGATCATGGGCCCGTCGGGCTCCGGCAAGTCCACGCTGATGCACTGCCTGGCCGGGCTCGACACGGTCTCCGGCGGGCAGATCTACCTGGACGAGACCGAGATCACCGGGCTCAAGGACAAGAAGCTCACCCAGCTGCGCCGGGACCGGATCGGCTTCATATTCCAGGCGTTCAACCTGCTTCCGACGCTCAACGCGCTGGAGAACATCACGCTCCCGATGGACATCGCGGGCCGCAAGCCCGACCGGGAGTGGCTGGACCGCGTGGTCGAGACCGTGGGCCTGGCCGGCCGCCTCAAGCACCGCCCGACCCAGCTCTCCGGCGGCCAGCAGCAGCGTGTCGCGGTGGCCCGCGCCCTCGCGGCCCGCCCCGAGATCATCTTCGGCGACGAGCCGACCGGAAACCTGGACTCCCGCGCGGGCGCCGAGGTCCTGGGCTTCCTGCGCCGCTCGGTCGACGAGCTGGGCCAGACCATCGTGATGGTCACCCACGACCCGGTCGCCGCCTCCTACGCGGACCGCGTGCTCTACCTCGCGGACGGCCGGATCGTCGACGAGATGTTCCGCCCGACCGCCGACGCCGTGCTCGACCGCATGAAGGACTTCGACGCGCGGGGGCGGACGTCGTGACCGTGCTCAAGACCTCGATGCGCAACTTCTTCGCGCACAAGGGACGGATGGCGCTCTCGGCCGTCGCGGTCCTGCTGTCGGTGGCGTTCGTGTGCGGCACGCTCGTCTTCACCGACACCATGAACACCACCTTCGACAAGCTCTTCGCCGCCACCTCGGCCGACGTCACCGTCAAGCCGAAGAACGCGAAGGACGACGACCGGCCGCAGACCGGCAGGCCCGAGACGCTGCCCGCCTCGGCCCTGGAGCAGGCGCGCGGCGCGGCCGGGGTGAAGTCCGCCGAGGGCGGCGTCTCCAGCATGAGCGTGACGGTCGTCAACTCCAAGAACGAGAACATGGGTTCCTCCAACGGAGGACCCACCATCGCGGGCAACTGGACGCAGAACGACCTCAAGGCCATGGAGATCACCTCCGGCCACGCCCCGCGCGGGCCGACCGAGGTGATGGTCGACGCGGACACCGCCGACAAGCACCACCTGAAGATCGGCGACGAGCTGCGCACCATCGCGGTGACCGGCGACTTCACCGCGAAGATCACCGGCATCGCCTCCTTCAAGGTCACCAACCCGGGCGCGGCGATCGTCTACCTGGACACGCCCACCGCCCAGCGTGAACTCCTGGGCCGTACCGGCCTGTTCACCAACATCTCGCTCACCGCCGCCCCCGGCGTCAGTGACGAGCAGCTGAAGCAGAACGTCACCGCCAAGCTCGGCGCCGGGACGTACAAGCTGGAGACGGCCGCCGAGGCCAAGGACTCCAGCCGCGACTCGGTCGGCTCCTTCCTCGACGTGATGAAGTACGCGATGCTCGGCTTCGCCGGAATCGCCTTCCTCGTCGGCATCTTCCTGATCATCAACACCTTCTCGATGCTGGTCGCCCAGCGCACCCGCGAGATCGGTCTGATGCGGGCCATCGGCTCCAGCCGCAAGCAGGTCAACCGCTCGGTGCTGGTCGAGGCGCTGCTGCTCGGCTTCTTCGGCTCGGTGCTCGGTGTGGGTGCGGGCGTCGGCCTGGCCGTCGGCCTGATGAAGCTGATGGGCTCGATGGGCCTGGAGCTGTCCACCGCGGACCTCACCATCAAGTGGACGACCCCGGCGATCGGCATGCTGCTCGGCATCGTCGTCACCGTCCTCGCCGCCTACCTCCCGGCCCGCCGGGCGGGCAAGATCTCCCCGATGGCCGCGCTGCGCGACGCCGGTACGCCGGCGGACGGCAAGGCAGGCATGATCCGGGCCATCATCGGCCTGGTCCTGACCGGCGCGGGCGCCGCCTCCCTGTACGCGGCGGCGCACGCCGACAAGGCGAGCTCCGGTGCGGGCGTCCTCGGCCTCGGCGTGGTCCTCACGCTCATCGGCTTCGTCGTCATCGGCCCGCTGCTCGCCGGCGGTGTGGTGCGGGTGATCAGCGTCCTGGTGCTGCGGATGTTCGGCCCCGTCGGCCGGATGGCCGAGCGCAACGCGCTGCGCAACCCGCGGCGTACGGGAGCCACCGGCGCCGCCCTGATGATCGGTCTCGCCCTGGTGGCGTGCCTGTCGGTGGTCGGCTCCTCGATGGTCGCCTCGGCCACGGACGAGCTCGACAAGTCGGTCGGCGCGGACTTCATCGTCCAGGCGGGCAACGGCCAGCCGATCGTGCCGCAGGCGGCCGACGCGCTGCGCCGGACCCCGGGCATCGCCCATGTCACCGACTACAAGGCGGTGGACGCGAAGGTCACCTCGCCCGACGGCACGACGGACAGCAAGACGCTGGCCGCCGTGAGCCCGACGTACGCCCAGGACCTGCGGCGGGTGATCGTCTCCGGCACGCTGGCCGACGCCTACGGCAAGGACGCGATGTCGGTCGGCGACAAGTTCGCCAAGGACCACAAGGTCAAGGTGGGCGACTCGCTCACCGTCGCCTTCAAGGGCGGCCGCACCGCGAAGCTGAAGGTCGCGGCGATCACCTCGGACGACACCAATGTCGACAAGGGCGCGATGTACACCAACGTCACGACCGCCGAGCGCTATCTGCCCGCCGACCGGGTGCCGAAGAACATGATCATGTTCGCCAAGGCGCAGGACGGCAAGGCCAAGGAGGCGTACGCCTCCCTGAAGGACGCCCTCAAGCCCTACCCGCAGTACAAGGTGCAGGACCAGACGGACTTCAAGAAGGACCTGAAGGACCAGATCGGCCAGCTCCTGAACATCGTGTACGGCCTGCTGGCCCTCGCGATCATCGTCGCCGTCCTCGGTGTGGTGAACACCCTGGCCCTGTCGGTGGTCGAGCGGACCCGGGAGATCGGCCTGATGCGCGCCATCGGCCTCTCGCGCCGCCAGCTGCGCCGCATGATCCGCCTGGAGTCGGTGGTGATCGCGCTCTTCGGCGCGCTGCTCGGCCTCGGCCTCGGCATGGGCTGGGGAACGACCGCGCAGAAGCTGCTGGCCCTGGAGGGCATGGGTGTCCTCGACATCCCGTGGCCGACGATCATCACGGTCTTCGTCGCCTCGGCGTTCGTGGGCCTGTTCGCCGCCCTGGTCCCGGCCTTTAGGGCGGGCCGTATGAATGTGCTCGGAGCAATCGCGAGCGACTAGCCGCCGTACGGGGGTCGGCGGGGCGTGCCCCGGGGAGTTCACCACGAACTCCCCGGGGCCGCTTCATGTCTGACGTCAGGTCATGTCTGGCGTTCGAGGAGTACGTATCCGTACGCGACACCCGTCATCGCGTACCGGGCGGACGGATGCAGCTGGCGGGCGTACTCCAGCGGGTCGCCCGCCCAGCCCGAGGTGTTGTCGAGCGCGATGTACTCCGGGATCACCCGCCGGGCGTCGCCGACCCACAGGACCCGGCAGCGGGAGGTGAGCCGCGAGATCGGCCCGACGTTCGCCTCGACGGTGGCGCCGTCCGGGATCCGGTCCAACATCCGCTCGCGCGCGCTCACTTCGGTGCTCTTGGCGTACGTGTCCGAATGGGTGAGCGCGGACAACGGCAGCGCCGTGGTCAGCGCGAGGGCCGCCGCGGCCGCGGCGGCGGGCAGCTGCCGGGCGTACGTACGCAGCCACGGGCGCGGGCTGCGGCGGCCGCTGTCCACGGCGTCGGCCAGGGCGAGCGCCAGGATCGGCATCAGGACGGCGCTGTAGTGCCAGTCGGTCGACCAGTAGTGGTCGTCGGAGGACAGGAACCGCCAGCCGATCGTCGGCACGGCGGCGAGCATCAGCGGCGAGCGCAGCGCGAGCAGCCCGGTGGGCAGCAGCAGCCACAGCAGGGTGCGCAGCTTGGTGCCGGACGCGGTGAACGGCCCGGCGCCACTGGTCTTGCTCCAATAGTCGTACGCGCCGGTCGAGTTGAAGGCCGGTATCACCACCGTGAGGGTCAGCGCGACGGCGGCGATCCCGAAGGCCGCGACTCCGGCCGCGTACGCGGCGGTGCGCCGCGAGGTCCGCCGGGTGCGCAGCGCGACCACGGCCGCGATGGCCGCCACCGTCAGCCCCAGATCCTCCTTGACCAGGACGAGCGGCAGCGCCCAGAACAGCGCCGCCCGCCAGCGCCGGGCGAGGACCGCTTCGAGCGAGAAGGCGATCAGCGGCACCGCGAAGCAGATCTCGTGGAAGTCGAAGTCGGCGGCGCGCTGAAGGCCCCACGACAGGCCGTACGCGACCCCGAGCGCCAGCCCGGCGCCCCGCCCGAGCAGCCGGGCGGCGGCCCTTGTCACCGGCACCGCCGAGAGCGCGAAGAGCGCGGACTGGGCGACGAGCAGCGTGACCGGGGTGGGGAAGATCCGGTAGACGGGGGCGAGCAGCGCGGTGACCGGGCTGAAGTGGTCGCCGAGGATGTTCGCACCCGGCCCCTTCAAGTCGGCGACGGGCGCCCGCAGATGGGCATAGCCGCGGATGGCCTGCTCGAAGATCCCGAGGTCCCAGGAGAGCGTCTCCATCCGCCGGAACCGGAGCACGGAGACGGTCGCGTACGCGGCGAACAGCGCGGCGGCGAGGACGTACGGGTCACGGGCGCCGGGTATTCGCCGACGCCCTTTTGATCCTGCTTCGTCGGATATGGGAGCGGGCTGAACCCTGTTTTCGGGCAGCGTGAGGAGAGCTCCGTGCACGGTGAGGTCCTTGGGGTCAGCGGGTGCGGGGCGAGTGCGACGGGGTGGCGGTGGCGGTGCCCGTCGGGGGGCGGCCGTTCGCGTTCGGGTGCGTCGTCGGCGTGGGCGGGCTGCTGCCGGGGGAGGCGCCGACTGCGCCGTCGCCGGGTGAGCCGCTCGGGGTCATCAGCGGCGGGTTCGACGCGGACGGGGTGGCGTGGCCGGTCCCGCGGGGCGGGGAGGACAGGTCCGGGCGCCGGGACCCCGGCCGGTTCGACTCGGACCACGACGGTGACTCCGACGGCGGCGCGGGCGACTCCGAGACGCGCCGGGTCGGGGTCGACGGGTTGGCCGGAACCGTAGCGTCCGGCCCGCTCTGGAGCCGTACCGCGGCCACCGCACCCGTACCGGCGACCACGCACACGACACACGCGGCGGTCGCGGCCAGATTGCGGCGGCGTCGGCGCAGCCCGCGCTCGGCGACCTTGGCGGGCGGCTGCGGCAGCACGCGCCGCCCGCCGTCGTCGGCGGCCCGCTTCAGCGCCCGGGCCAGCGCCGGATCGCGCTCGGGGCCGTCGCCGGGCCGGGAATCCCTGTTCTCAGACACCTTGCTCCTCCTCGGAGGTGAGGTGGGGCCGCAGCGCGGCGCGCGCACGGGAGAGATGCGTCTTCACGGTGCCGGTGGACAGGCCGGTCTCGGCGGCCACCTGCTCGACGGTGAGATCGCAGACGTAGTGCAGGACGGCGACGCGCCGCTGGCGCTCGGACAGCAGCCGCAGCGCGTCGACCAGGGCGACCGAGGAGGGGTCGGGGCCGTGCTCGGCCTCGGGGCGGCCGCCGCTGTGCAGCAGCCAGGCCTCACCGGCGCGCTTGCCGCGCCGCCACCGGCTCACCGCGAGCCGCCAGGCGACGGTGCGGATCCACGCCTCGGGCCCGGCCTCGCGCAGCAGTTTCGCGCGGCGCCCCCAGGCCCGTACGAACGCCTCCTGGACGACGTCCTGCGCCTCGTGGAGGTCGCCGGTCATGAGGTAGAGCTGCCCGACAAGCCGGGTGACCGAGTGAGCGTAGAACTCCTCGAACTCGTCGTCGGTCAAAGCGGCTCCCGTCGGCTGGACAGACCTGTCGGCGGACAGGTCTCACGGGATGTACGCCTGACGGCGGCCGTCCGGTTGACAGGCCGCCGTCATTTTTTTCGGAAGTTTCCCGGAGCCGAAGTTTCCCAGGTGGGGCTCAGAGCTGCTGGAGCCCCCGCTTGAGCCGCTTGGCGAGCGGGCGCTCGACGAACCGGTGGACCAGCCAGGCCATCAGCAGCATGAACACGATCAGGCCGCTGACCAGCGGGATCGGCCGTACATACGGGGAGAGCGAGCCGATGATCTCCCAGCCGATGTACTCGTGGAGCAGATAGAGGGGATAGGTCAGCGCGCCCGCGTACGGCAGCCAGCGCCACTGGATCCAGTTGAGCTTCCCCGTAGCGACCAGGCCCATGATCGCGAAGCAGGCGGCGATGACCAGGGGCACCGGCCAGTACGGCATGGGGTGCGCCAGGCGCTCCTGCGAGTGCCGCCAGGTGGCGTGGGCGGCGGGCAGCGAGGCAGCGGCGCAGAACAGCACGATGCCGGTGAGCATCAGGTTCGGCCGGAACCGGTACATCAGATAGAACGCGACACCCGCGATGAAGTACCAGCTGTTGTCCGGCATCACGATCATCCGGAGCGTGCTGTCGTCGGACTGGTAGGTGAGCGCGCTGGCCACCGCCCAGACGGAGCAGAAGACGATCAGGCGGCGGTAGGTGAGCCCGCGCCATGCGATCACTGCGAACAGCAAATAGAACCGGAGTTCGGCGAAGAGGGTCCAGTAGACGCTGTCGACGTGCTCGACGCCGAGCGGCTCCTGGAACATCGTCAGGTTCGTGGCGACGTCGGAGAGCGAGAGCGGCCTCATCCCGCCCGGAACCGCCGCCACCACGATCGTGGTCGCGATCACCGCGAACCAGTACGCCGGGTAGAGCCGCACCACGCGCGAGACGAAGAACGACTGCAGTGGTTTGCCCCACGTACTCATGCAGATGACGAAGCCACTGATGAGGAAGAAGAGCTGTACGCCGAGCCAGCCGTAGGCGGAGACCGCGTAAGTGGCCGGGAACCGGGCCCTGGAGTCTGTTTCCGGCCATCGTCCGCTGAGCGCCATGTAGTGGAACATCACCACGGTGAGGGCGGCGAGGAGACGCAGTCCGTCGAGCGCGTAGATACGGCTCGGCCGGGCCCCCTCGACGGCGGGGCCGGTGCGTTGCTGGGTGCCGGTGCTCGGGAGCGCCGGCTCGGGCTGAAGGAGCGCTGTCCGCGCCTGGTCGGGCATGTCGAGCGGGTTCCCCTCGGGCACTGATGTCATGGCCTGCGCCGCGACGCCGCCGTCTGGCTCGGGGCGAAAGGCACGTCCGCCGGAGCCTATGGCGTTCCACAAGATTTGCAAAGGCTCACCCTTTGCTCAGGACTACCACGACCGGGGTGATTCGGCCCACCTGATGGCCTGGACAGGTGTACGCGGGCGGCTGTCGGTGGTGCGTCGTAGGCTGGGAGCCCCCGGCCCGTGTGACGTGTCGGGTGGTTCGCGTTGCCCTCTCCCCGGGATGGATGCCCTTCATGAGCCTGCACGGTCTGCTGGACGCGGTGGTACGAGACCCGGCGCTCGCCGAAGCGGTGAAGGCCGCCACCGACGGCCACCGGATGCATGTCGACCTGGTCGGCCCGCCCGCCGCGCGCCCCTTCGCGGTGGCCGCGCTCGCCCGCGAGAGCGGGCGCCCGGTGCTCGCCGTGACCGCGACCGGCCGGGAGGCCGAGGACCTGGCGGCGGCCCTGCGCTCGCTGCTGCCCCCGGACGAGGTGGCGGAGTACCCGTCGTGGGAGACGCTGCCGCACGAGCGCCTCTCGCCCCGCAGCGACACGGTGGGCCGCCGGCTCGCCGTGCTGCGGCGCCTTTCGCACCCCCGCGACGACGACCCGGCGGCGGGCCCGGTGAGCGTGGTGGTCGCGCCGATCCGTTCCGTACTGCAGCCGCAGGTCAAGGGACTCGGCGACCTAGAGCCGGTGGCGCTGCGCAGCGGGCAGTCGGCGGATCTGAACGAGATCGTGGAAGGGCTCGCGGCCGCCGCGTACTCGCGGGTCGAACTGGTCGAGAAGCGCGGCGAGTTCGCGGTCCGGGGCGGCATCCTGGATGTCTTCCCGCCGACCGAGGAGCACCCGCTCCGCGTCGAGTTCTGGGGCGACGACGTCGAGGAGATCCGTTACTTCAAGATCGCCGACCAGCGCTCCCTCGAAGTCGCCGAGCACGGCCTGTGGGCGCCGCCCTGCCGTGAGCTGCTGCTCACCGACGACGTACGGGCAAGAGCCGCCGCGCTCGCCGAGGCGCACCCCGAGCTGGGCGAACTGCTCGGCAAGATCGCCGAGGGGATCGCGGTCGAGGGCATGGAGTCCCTCGCGCCGGTCCTCGTCGACGACATGGAGCTGCTGCTCGACGTACTGCCCAAGGGCGCGATGGCCGTCGTCTGCGACCCCGAGCGGGTGCGCACCCGGGCCACCGACCTGGTGGCGACCAGCCAGGAGTTCCTCCAGGCCTCCTGGGCGGCGACGGCCGGGGGCGGGGACGCGCCCATCGACGTCGGCGCGGCCTCGCTGTGGGGCATCGCGGACGTCCGCGACCGGGCCCGCGAGCTCGGCATGATGTGGTGGTCGGTCTCCCCGTTCGCGGCCGACGACACCGACCTCGACGATGAGACGCTCAAGCTCGGCATGCACGCGCCCGAGACCTACCGGGGCGACACCCAGCGGGCGCTCGCCGACACCAAGCAGTGGCTCGCCGACGGCTGGCGTGCCGTGTATGTCACCGAGGGCCACGGCCCGGCCTCCCGCACCGTGGAGGTCCTGGGCGGCGAGGGCATCGCCGCGCGGCTCGACGCGGATCTGGCCGAAATCAGCCCCTCGGTCGTCCATGTCGCCTGCGGCGCCATCGACCACGGCTTCGTGGACGCGGCCCTCAAGCTCGCCGTGCTCACCGAGACCGACCTCACCGGCCAGCGCACCGCCGTCAAGGACCTGGGCCGCATGCCGGCCCGGCGCCGCAAGACCATCGACCCGCTCACCCTCGAAGTCGGCGACTACATCGTGCACGAGCAGCACGGCGTGGGCCGCTACCTCGAAATGGTCCAGCGCACGGTCCAGGGCGCCACCCGCGAGTACCTGCTCGTCGAGTACGCGCCCGCCAAGCGCGGCCAGCCCGGCGACCGGCTCTACATCCCCACCGACCAGCTGGAGCAGGTCACCAAGTACGTCGGCGGCGAGGCCCCGACGCTGCACCGGCTCGGCGGCGCCGACTGGACCAAGACCAAGCAGCGCGCCAAGAAGGCGGTCAAGGAGATCGCCGCCGACCTGATCAGGCTGTACTCGGCGCGCATGGCCGCGCCCGGCCACGCCTTCGGCTCCGACACCCCCTGGCAGCGCGAGCTGGAGGACGCGTTCCCGTACGCGGAGACGCCCGACCAGCTCTCCACCATCGCCGAGGTCAAGGAGGACATGGAGAAGACGGTCCCGATGGACCGCCTGATCTGCGGCGACGTCGGCTACGGCAAGACCGAGATCGCGGTCCGCGCCGCCTTCAAGGCCGTCCAGGACGGCAAGCAGGTGGCGGTCCTGGTGCCCACCACGCTCCTGGTCCAGCAGCACTTCGGCACGTTCTCCGAGCGGTACGCGCAGTTCCCGGTCGTCACCAAGGCGCTCTCGCGCTTCCAGACGGACACCGAGGCGAAGGCGACCCTGGAGGGACTGAAGGACGGCGCCGTCGACGTCGTCATCGGCACCCACCGCCTCTTCTCCTCCGAGACCAAGTTCAAGGACCTCGGCCTGGTCATCGTCGACGAGGAGCAGCGCTTCGGCGTGGAGCACAAGGAGCAGCTGAAGAAGCTCCGCGCCAACGTCGACGTGCTGACCATGTCCGCGACGCCCATTCCCCGTACGTTGGAGATGGCGGTCACCGGCATCCGCGAGATGTCGACGATCACCACCCCGCCGGAGGAGCGCCACCCGGTGCTCACCTTCGTGGGCCCGTACGAGGAGAAGCAGATCGGCGCCGCGATCCGCCGCGAACTGCTGCGCGAGGGCCAGGTCTTCTATATCCACAACCGGGTCGAGTCCATCGACCGGGCGGCCGCGCGGCTGCGCGAGATCGTCCCCGAGGCGCGCATCGCCACCGCCCACGGCCAGATGGGCGAGAGCCAGCTGGAGCAGGTCGTCGTCGACTTCTGGGAGAAGAAGTTCGACGTGCTCGTCTCGACCACGATCGTCGAGTCCGGCATCGACATCTCCAACGCCAACACGCTGATCGTCGAGCGCGGCGACAACTTCGGCCTCTCGCAGCTCCACCAGCTGCGCGGCCGCGTGGGCCGTGGCCGCGAGCGCGGCTACGCCTACTTCCTCTACCCGCCGGAGAAGCCCCTCACCGAGACCGCCCACGAGCGCCTGGCGACCATCGCCCAGCACACCGAGATGGGCGCGGGCATGTACGTGGCGATGAAGGACCTGGAGATCCGCGGCGCCGGAAACCTCCTGGGCGGCGAGCAGTCCGGCCACATCGCGGGCGTCGGCTTCGACCTGTACGTACGCATGGTGGGCGAGGCCGTCGCCGACTACCGGGCCCAGATGGAGGGCGGCGCCGAGGAGGAGGCGCCGCTGGAGGTCAAGATCGAGCTCCCGGTCGACGCGCACGTCCCGCACGACTACGCGCCGGGCGAGCGCCTGCGGCTCCAGGCCTACCGCGCGATCGCCTCGGCCAACTCCGAGGAGGACATCAAGGCCGTACGCGAGGAGCTGACCGACCGGTACGGCAAGCTGCCCGAGCCGGTCGAGAACCTGCTCCTGGTCGCGGGGCTGCGGATGCTGGCGCGGGCCTGCGGGGTCGGCGAGATCGTCCTCCAGGGTTCCAACATCCGCTTCGCGCCGGTCGAGCTGCGCGAATCCCAGGAGCTGCGCCTGAAGCGGCTGTACCCGCGCACGGTGATCAAGGCGCCCACGCGCCAGATCCTGGTGCCGCGCCCGACGGCGGGCAAGATCGGCGGCAAGCCGGTGGTGGGCCGCGAACTGCTCGCGTGGACCGGGGAGTTCCTCACCACCATTCTGGGGTCGTAGGGATCAGCGACCGCCCGTGTTGCGCGCGGGCGGTCGCCCTCTCGCGCGCAGTACGCCTTCACGCCGCTCTGGCCGCCGGTTCGCGGGGTAGGACTTCATAGGATTGCCGGGTTCCGCCAACTCCTGTGAGGACGGCCCGCTGTGTTGCGTACGTATCGAACTGCCCTGCCCGCCGCGCTGCTCGCGACGGCACTCGCTCTCACCGGCTGCTCCGATTCCAAGTCCGACTCCAGTAAGGGCAAGTCCGGTGCGCCCGCACCCGCCGGGCCCGCCGCGAAGGGGACGGCGCTCGCCGCCGTCGACTCGCTGCCCGTCAAGGGACGCGCCGCCAAGACCGGCTACACCCGGGACCAGTTCGGCAAGGGCTGGACCGACACCGACTCCAACGGCTGCGCCACCCGCGAGGACATACTCAAGCGGGACCTCAAGGACGTGAAGCTGAAGAACAAGTGCGACGTCGCGTCCGGGACGCTCAACCAGGACCTGTACACCGGCCAGAGCATCAAGTTCGTGCGGGGCGCCAGCAAGGTCGACATCGACCATGTGGTGGCGCTCTCGGACGCCTGGCAGAAGGGCGCCCAGCAGTGGGACAAGAAGAAGCGGGTGGCCTTCGCCAATGACCCGCTGAACCTGCTGGCCGTCGACGCGAGCGCGAACCGCCGCAAGAGCGACGGGGACGCGGCGACCTGGCTGCCCACGTTCGCCGGCGGCCGCTGCCCGTACGTGGCCGACCAGGTGGCGGTCAAGGTCAAGTACCAGCTGTGGGTGACGGACGCGGAGAAGGCCGCGATGAAGAAGGTGCTCACCGAGTGCCCCCAGCAGAAGGTGCCTACGGGGTGAGGACCGACGGGCTGAGTGCGTGAGGGGGTGACGGGCCCGGTCCCGCGCGGTCCGGGCTGCCGCCTCAGCCCGTCTTCACCCAGTCCTGGCAGCCGTTGCTCTTGAAGTACGCGTCGCCCGCGTCGATCGTCACGATCGCCGTGCCGGTCACGTTGTCGTTCGCGGCGATCGAGTCCATGCCGTGCGACGCGTCCTTGGCACGCTCCCAGTAGCACTTGTCGTCCGTGTTCCCCATCGACTTGTACGTGCCGGGCGCGATGTCGACGCCCACCTTGAACATGCCCCCGGCGCCCCTGAGGGTGCTCTTCGGGGTGCCCGTGGCCTTGGGGTCGACGAGCTGCCAGTCCTTGCAGCCGCTGGTCTTGAAGATCTTGTCGCCCGCCGCGACGGTGACGTAACTGGTGCCCGTCACATTGTCGTTGGCGGTGATCGCGTCCGGGCTGCCCGAGGCGTCCTTGGCGCGCTCCCAGTAGCAGCCGTCCTTGTTGCCGCTGCTCACATAGGTGCCGGGCTTGATGTCCGAGCCGACCTCGTAGCTGCCGTCGCCGCCCAGTCCCTTGGGCTTCGCAGCCTTCTTGGCCTCCGCCTTCTTGGGCGTGTCCGCCTTCTTGGCAGCGTCCTGCGTGGTCGCGCTCGTCGAGGACTTGTCGTCCGAGCCGCCGCCGGAGCCGACCGCGCCGCCTATCGCGATCACCGCGACGACCGCGCCGACGCCCGTGAGGACCTTGTGGCGGGCGAACCAGTTGCGCTGCTTCTGCTGAGACATGGCGGAGCCTTTCCGACGGGCCCGATGGGCCGTTCGAACCGATGGGTTAATCACAACAGAGACTGTGAACCGAGTCAACATGATTCACAGTGCTTCACCTGTTCACTCGCGTGTATGGATCGCTTGTTCGGTGCTCGCTATGCTGGACGCCACAACAGACGAGGGGAGTCGGGCCCGTGCCGGACAACGCAGCAGAGGTGACCGCTGCCGGAATCGCCCGGCTCGCCGGGGTGGGCCGGGCGGCGGTCAGCAACTGGCGGCGCCGCCACCCCGACTTCCCCAAGCCCGTCGGCGGCACCGAGACCAGCCCGGCCTTCGCGCTCGGCGAGGTCGAGCAGTGGCTGCGCGACCAGGGAAAACTCGCCGAGGTCCCCCTCCGTGAACGCGTCTGGCAGCAGCTGACCGGCCACCCCGCCGGCGCCGTCGCGGGCCTGGTCCACGCGGGCTGCGCGCTCCTTGTCGTACGAGAGCGGCCGGAGCAGTGGTTCCAGCTGACCGCGCTCCCGGACCAGCAGATGGCGGAGCTGCTCGCGCACCTCCTGGAGGATGTGGCGGTTCACGGCCTCCCTGTGAACACCCCGGACGCTGTGAACACGTCAGGTGCCGTGACGACCCGGGACGCTGTGAACACCCCGAGCGCCGCCGACCTCGCTCCCTCCGTCCCGCTGCTGCGCGGGGTCGGGGAGCTCGCCGCCGAGCTGGGGGCCCGGCAGACGTTCGAGTTCCTGCTCGGCCGCCATCTCGACGCCAACCCGCGCCAGTACACCCTCACCCCGCCCGGCCCCGCCGAGCTGATGGCCGCGCTCGCGCTCGGCTCGTCGGCGGGCTCCGTGCTCGACCCCGCGTGCGGCACCGGCACGCTGCTGCGGGCGGTCGAGCACGCCGACGCGGTGTACGGGCAGGACGCCGACCCCGATCTCGCCGCGCTCACCGGGCTGCGGCTCGCCCTGCACGGCCGCGCCGAGGTCCGTACCGCCGCAGCCGACTCGCTGCGCGCCGACGCCTTCACCGGCCTCGCCGTCGACGCGGTCCTGTGCCACCCGCCGTTCAACGAGCGCAACTGGGGCCATGACGAGCTCGCGTACGACCCGCGCTGGGAGTACGGACTGCCCGCCCGCACCGAGTCCGAACTCGCCTGGGTGCAGCACGCGGTGGCGCGGCTGCGCGAGGGCGGCACCGCCGTGCTCCTGATGCCCCCGGCCGCCGCATCCCGCCGCTCCGGCCGCCGTATCCGCGCCGGGCTGCTGCGTCGGGGAGCGCTGCGCGCGGTGATCGCGCTGCCCGCCGGAGCCGCGCCCCCGTACGGAATTCCCCTCCACCTGTGGGTGCTGCGCAGGCCCGGTGCGGGCAGCCCGCCCGCGCCCGAGCTGCTGCTCGTCGACGCCGCCGGGCTGCCGGGCGCCGCCGAGGCGGGCCGCGACAAGCTGCCCTGGCAGGCCGTGCAGAGCGCGGTCCTGGACGCCTGGGCACCGTTCGAGCGGGACGGCACCGCCGAGGAGCAGCCGGGGCTCAGCCGCTCGGTTCCGGTGCTCGAACTCCTCGACGACGACGTGGACCTGGCCCCCGCCCGTCATCTGCCGCCCCCGGCCGCGGCGGGCGGCGCCGACGCGCTCGACGCCGTACGCGAGGAGCTGGGCGTGACCCTGCGGCGCACCGCCGAGCTCACGCCCCCGCCCGCCCCCGTCGCCCCGCACCCGGGAGCCCGGCTGCCGCTCACCACGGTCGGCGAACTCGCCCGCGCGGGCGCCCTGGTGCTGCGCTCGGGCGGCGCGGGCACCTCCGCCTCCGGCGTGCCGGTCCTGACCGAGTACGACGTCCTCAACGGCACCGCCCCCTCCGGCACCCTGCCCGACGGCCCCGCCGAGGAGCCGGTGCTCACCGCACCCGGCGACGTCGTCGTGCCGGTGCTCGGCGGCGGCGCCGTCGCGCGCGTCGTCGACGAGGCCACCGCCGGGGCCGCGCTCGGCCGAGGGCTTCAGCTGCTGCGGCCCGAACCGGTCGCCCTGGACCCCTGGTTCCTCGCCGGTTTCCTGCGCTCCACCGCCAACAACCGGCAGGCCAGCAGCTATATGACGACCGCGTCCCGGCTCGATGTGCGCCGCCTCCAGCTGCCCCGCCTGCCGCTTGCCGAACAGCGCGGCTACGGCGAGCGGTTCCGCGCCCTGGCCGCGTTCGAGGACGCGCTGCGGCTCGCGGGCAGGCTCGGCGAGCAACTGGTGCAGGGGCTGCACGACGGGCTGACGGACGGGGTCGTACGGCCCGAGTAGATCCGGACCGGAAAGTTCCGCCCCGGCCTCTCTGACCTGGGTGGACCCTGACCGGGCGGCACCTTTACGCTCTGGCCAGCCATGTACGTACCGCCCTGTCAGGAGCACGGATGCAGAGCCCCGCGAGCGTGAAGGTGATCACCGTGCGGGTGGTCTTCTCCGTGCTGGTGGTGCTCACCCTCGGGCTGCTGGCGTGGACGGCGATGCTGCGGCTCGCCATCGTGCGCCGCACCCGGCGCGACTGGGCGCTGTTCTGGGCCCAGTTGACGGTCAACCTCGGCTGTCTGTCGATGCTGCACACGCACTTCAAGGACACCTGGGTCTCCAATGTGGGCATGGCGGTCCTGCTGCTCCAGGGCCTCGCGGTGGTCGTCTACTACCTGATCGCCGACATCCACTTCCACCAGCGCAGCCTCCCCGTGCTTCCGCCTCACCCCCCGTTGCCGCCGTCCCCGCGCATCCACCAGGTCCGCGCCGAGCTCGACGAGCTGAGCAGCCTGCTGCGCCAGGAGGAGGGCCGGTGAGTGCCGGGCGGGTGATCGCCGGGCGGTACGAGCTGGTGGGGCTGCTCGGTCAGGGCGGGATGGGCCAGGTGTGGACCGCGTACGACCAGCGTCTGGACCGGCGGGTCGCGGTGAAGCTGCTCCGCCCCGATGTGGTGGCGGGCGCGAGCGCCGCCGACGAGACGCGGCGCCGGTTCGTACGCGAGTGCCGGGTGACCGCGCAGGTCGACCACCCGGGCCTGGTCACCGTGCACGACGCGGGCAGCGACGGCGACGACCTCTATCTCGTCATGCAGCACGTCGAGGGCGCCGACCTCGCCGACCATCTGGCCGAGCACGAGCCGTACCCCTGGCCGTGGGCGGTGGCGGTCGCGGCTCAACTGTGCGCGGTGCTCTCGGCGGTGCACGCGGTGCCGATCGTGCACCGGGACCTCAAGCCCCGCAATGTGATGGTGCGGCCCGACGGCACCCTCACCGTGCTCGACCTCGGCGTCGCCGCCGCCCTCGACCACGACACCACCCGCCTCACCCGCACCGGCTCGCCCATCGGCTCCCCGGCGTACATGGCGCCCGAGCAGGCGATGGGCGGCGCGGTCGGCCCGTACACCGATCTGTACGCACTCGGTGTGCTGCTCCATGAACTGCTCAGCGGAAACGTGCCGTTCGCCGGGTCCACCGCGCTCGGCGTTCTCCACCGCCACCTGTACGAGCCGCCGCTGCCGGTCCGCCAGGTCCGGCCCGAGGTGCCCGAGCCGCTGGAGGCGCTGGTGCTGCGGCTGCTCGCCAAGGACCCGGCGCACCGGCCCGGTTCCGCGCAGGAGGTGTACGAGGCGCTGGCCCCGCTGCTGCCGACGCGCGGAGCCCCGTCCGGGCGCCCGCTCGACCCGACCCGCCCGTTCCTGCGCCCGCACGCCCCCTGGCCCGACCGCGCGGCCACCCCGGTGCCGGTCCAGGCACCCGCACCCCGTCCCGCTCAGCCCGATGTCGCGGGCGCCGTCGACGAGGCCAAGCGGCTGCTCGGCGAGGGGCGGATCACGCAGGCCGTGGACATCCTCGGCGCGATCCTCCCCGCCGCCGCCGAACAGCACGGCGAGGGCTCCCCGGTGGTGCGGATCCTGCGCAAGCAGTACGCGGCGACGCTCATGGACGACGGCCAGTACGGCCGCGCGCTGCCCGAGCTGCGCCGCCTCGCCGAGGAGCGCGCCGCCGAGGCGGGCCCGGCCGACGCACAGGCCCTGGCGTTCCGCCATGACGCGGCGCTCTGCCTGGAACAGCTCGGCGACCCGGCGGCCGCGCTCGCCGAATACCGTGCGGTCCTGCCGTACTTCGAGAGCCCGTACGGCACCGGCGACCCGGCCAGGGCGGCCGAGATCCGCCACCGGATCGACCAGTTGGTCCGGATTTCGGGGCTCACGACCCGCTCCTGACCTGCGCCTTCGGAACGTAGTCTTCTCCCCGATGCCTGAGCCTTCGCCGGAACTCGCGGCGGTGGCCCGGGCATCGCCGTATCTCAGACAGGAACCGGGGGATCCGTTGCCCAAGCACCGCATATCCAAGAAGCACCGCACCCTCGCCATGGCCGCGGGCGGCGTCCTCCTGCTCGGGGCCGGCGCGCTCACCGCCCAGGCCTCCTCGTCCAGTGGGACCGGTGGGGCCGCGGCTCCCGCCCCCGCCCGGTCGGTGTCGCTCTCCAAGCCCGCCACCTTCACCGGCCGCGCCTTCGACACCTGCACCGCGCCCACGCTCGCGCAGATGAAGGCGTGGAAGACGGCCTCGCCGTACGGGGCCGCCGCCGTCTACATCGGAGGGAAGAACCGGGGCTGCGCCCAGCCGCAGCTCACCGCCTCCTGGACGAAGTCGGTCTCGGCCGCGGGCTGGAAGCTGATCCCGCTGTACGTGGGCGCGCAGCCGCCGTGCAAGTCCGGGAGCAACCCCGAGAAGATGACCGCCGCCAACGCCGCCTCCCTCGGGGCGACGGACGGCGCGGACGCCGCCGCCAAGGCGTCCGCGCTCGGCATGCGGCCGGGCGGCGCGGTCTATCTGGACATGGAGGGCTTCGACAAGACGAACACCTCCTGCAAGCAGACCGTGCTCAGCTACACCCGCGCCTGGAACAAGGCCCTGCACGCCAAGGCGTACCGCACCGGCTTCTACGGCTTCGTCTCCTCCAGCGCGACCGCCGTCGCCGCCGAGTCGCCGGGCACCGACATGCCGGACGCGATCTGGTACGCGGCGTACGACGACACGGCGTCGACGACCACGGGCTACCCCTTCGGTACGAAGTGGGCGGGCCACCGCCGGGGCCACCAGTACGCGGTGGAGAAGAAGGAGACGTACGGCGGCGTGACGCTCACCGTCGACCACAACGCGTGGGACTCGCTCGTGGCGGTCGTCGCCAAGTAGCGGGCGGGACGCGGCGGGTCCGGGGCGGTTTGCCGTCCCGGCCCGCCGTTCGCGTACCGCTAGAGCCCGGCCCGCCGCCTGCGGACGACCGTGAACGCCCCCACCCCGATCAGCCCCACCAGCGCCGCCGCCCCCGCCGCAGACCCCGCCTTGAGGCCCGGCGGGCGGAAGGTGCAGGAGACGGTGGACGGGGAGGCGCTCCCCTTCAACTCGGCCGACACCAGGCCGAGATACGCCTTCGCGGGCTTCGCCGAACCCCCGCCGACGGCACACCGCCAGCCCGCGATGCGCGGCATCGCGAACACCGCCGTGCCGCGCGCCCCGGCGGGCAGCGTGGCCCGGACGCCACTGTCCGTGACCTTCACGTTCGTGGCGCCGGTCGTACGGAGGTGGTCCACCGCCGTCGTCAGCGCGCCCCGGTCCAGGCAGCCGATCTTCGCCTTCTTGTACGCGGGCTTCAGGGTCACCCCGGACGAGGTGCCCGTGGCGATGCCCAGCGGGGCCAGGGCCGCGCGGCGCTTGGGGGCACCGCCCCGGAACTCGACCCACTTGCCGGTGCCGAGCCGCGCCCAGCCGGTGTACTCGGGCGCCCACAGGAACACCTCCTGCCCGGCCGCACACCCCTGCGCGACCGTACGCGGCAGCGAGTACACCCGCGCCCCGAGCAGCATCTCCTGATTCCGGAACGGCGAACTCCCGTACTTCGGGCTCCTGTTGGCGTCCCGCACCGTCACCAGCGGCGGCACCGGGGCGCGGGTGAGCGTCGGCGCGTGGCCCTTCTCGGTGTGCACCCGCGCCCCCACCGCGAAGATCGCGTCCGTCACCGGGTTGTCCAGGCTCTGCACGGACCGGCCGCGCGAGGTCCAGCCGCCGCCGAGCGCGGTCATGGTCTTCGTCAGGACGTCCGGGGTGAGGCTGCTGTAGTACGAGGAGCCCTCGCCGCCGATCAGGAGCGGGTCGTTGCCGGTGATCTGCCGTCGGCCCGGGTCGGTGCGGTACGCGGGCCAGCCGTCGGCCCTGCTCACCGCCGCCTCGCGCTGGTCGTGCGCGGTGCCCCAGGCCGGGTAGCTGTCGAGCCGGTGCAGCCGTTCCCGGTCGCCGTACGCCACGGTCACCGCGGCCTGCGCGGTCTGCGCCCCGGCCATCAGCAGCACCGCGACCAGGACCACGCCCCGCCGCCCCCGGGCCCGCGCGGCAAGCAGCAGTCCGCCGAGCGCGAGCGCGAGCCCGCCCGCGAACATCGGATACGACCAGGCCGAGACCAGATCGCTGAAGGCCGCGCCGAGCGCGATCAGCGCGAGCACCCCGCCGCCGCCGAGCAGCGCGCGCCTACCGGGCAGCCCGTTGGCGACGGAGAGCCAGGCGGCGATGACCAGGATGCCGCTGAGCACGAACGTCTGGCGGTAGGGGCTGCCGTTGGGGGTCTGGAAGGCGTGCCACGCCAGATGCGTCGGCTTCCACTGGAAGGAGAGCGCGACGAGCAGCGCGAGCCCGGTCCAGGCGTACCGCTCCCGGCTCTCCACCCTGGAGTTGAAGGCGAGGGTGCAGGCGAGCAGCAGGGCGCCGGTGCCGAGGAAGAGCGCGGGGCTGGAGAAGCTGTAGGTGGCGGGCAGCCACCGGGCCAGGAAGTCGCTCCACGGGACCGGCGCGAACTCCTTGCTCCAGCCCGGATACGCGTGCTTCGTGCCCAGGAACACGGTGAACAGGATCGGCGCCGAGAGCCCGACGCCGAGCGCGGTCGACAGACCCGCGCGCACCAGCGCCCCCACCCGCGCGCGTACCTCCGTCTCCTCCAGGAAGAGCCGAAGCAGCAGGACCAGACCGGCCCCGATCGTCGCCATGTACGCGGTGTAGAAGTTCGCCGTCCAGGCCAGCGCCACCACGACCGGCCCGATGAGCCAGTGCCACCGCGTCCGGGTCCGCGCCCACTCGCCGACCAGGCAGAGCATCGGGAAGGCGATCAGCCCGTCCAGCCACATCGTGTTGTAAGTGGCCTCGACGACCGACCACCCGCACAGCGCGTACGAGGCCCCGAGGACCCCGGCGACCCAGCGCCGCCCCGCCCCCGGGCGCAGCGTGAGCAGCAGTACGGTCATGGCGACGGCCGCCGCCGCCATCTTCAGGACCGTGATCACGTACACCGCGAGGTCGATCTCGTCGCGCGGGAAGAGACCGACGAGCAGGGCGAACGGGCTGCCCAGATACGTACCGACGTCCGGCAGGAACGAAGTCCCGTATCCGGACTGCCAGTTGACCAGGGCGCCGCCGTGGGCGCGGCCGTGCAGCAGGTCCCACAGGTGGGCGTGGAACGGCACGAACTGGTTGCCCAGGTCGTTGACGCTGCGCGTGTGCCGCCCGAAGGGGAAGGTCCGGGCGACGGCGTCGGCGGCGCAGACCGCGACCACGGTGATCAGCGCGGCGAGAGCGGCGGCCCGCGCACGGGGGCGGCCCGGCCCGGCGGGCACGGCCGGGGCGGCGGGGGGAAGCTGGACGGCTTCGAGAGTCGGCATCGTCTTCGAGATCCTCTGCTGTTCGCTGCCCTCGAATATGCCGGACCGGTGCACGTAAATCAGCGGTCCAGGGGTTCAGTTCACTTAATCGACGCTCGGCCGTCATTCGGTGAATCCGCCCCCGACGTCTGGCCCCGCTGTTCTTCGTTGACTGCCACAGCCGTACTCCGTATCGACGGGGGAGAACCGTGCTCATCTCGATTGTCGTGCCCTGCTTCAACGAAGAGGAGATCATCGGCCGCTTCCATGATCAGGTGACCAAGGAAATCTCCCGGCTGGACGCGGAATTCGAACTCCTCTATGTCGACGACGGCAGCGCTGACCGTACGTTTCCGCTGCTCCAGGAGATCGCCGCCCGGGACTCGCGCGCCCGCTACGTCTCGTTCAGCCGGAACTTCGGCAAGGAGGCGGCGATGCTCGCCGGGCTGCGGCACGCCACCGGCGACGCCGTGGTGATCATGGACGCCGACCTCCAGCACCCGCCGGAGCTGATCGGCCGCATGATGGAGCTGCACGACCAGGGCCACGACCAGGTGATCGCCCAGCGCACCCGCAAGGGCGACCGCGTCACCCGCACCCTCACCGCGCGGCTGTACTACCGGCTGATCAACCGCCTGGTCGATGTGGAACTGGTCGACGGCGTGGGAGACTTCCGCATGCTCTCGCGCAGGACGGTCGACGCGGTACTCGAACTCACCGAGTACAACCGCTTCTCCAAGGGGCTCTTCGCCTGGGTCGGATTCCCCACCGTCACGTTCGGTTACGAGAATGCGGTACGGGAACAGGGGCGTTCCGCCTGGACGTTCGGAAAGCTGCTGAACTACGGCATGGACGGGGTGATCTCGTTCAACAACAAGCCGTTGCGGGCAGCCGTCTATCTGGGCATGCTGCTGCTCGGGATCGCCACGGCGTATTCCGCGTGGATCGTCGGTGTCGCCATGGTGAACGGCGTGGACACCCCCGGATATGTGACCTTGCTCGTGGTGGTCACCGCGCTGGCGGGAGTGCAGATGGTGATGCTGGGCGTGGTCGGCGAATATGTCGGCCGTATCTATTACGAGGTCAAGCGCCGTCCGCACTTCCTGGTCCAGGCGACGAACACCCAGGCTCCGGCCCCGGGCGTCCCGCAGCAGCCCGACCGCCAGCACCCCGACCGGGAGTTCGCCCGCCGATGAAGCCGGGAACCGCCACCCAGATAGTCCGCTTCGCCCTCGTCGGGGTGGTCAACACCGGTACGTACTACGCGCTCTACCTGCTCTTCCTGCGCTGGGTGCCGTACGTCGTCGCCCATGTCACGGCGTTCCTGCTCGCCATGGTCGGCTCGTTCTTCCTCAACTCGTACTTCACCTACCGCACCCGTCCCACCTGGCGGAAGTTCCTGCTCTTCCCGCTCACCAACGCGGCCAACTTCGTGATCACCACGACCGGGATGTACGTGCTGGTCGGCGTGCTGGGGCTGAGCAGCACCTGGTCGCCGCTGATCGCCGCGGCGGCGGCGATTCCGGTCACCTTCGTCCTCTCCCGGACGATCATGCTGCGGCCCGAGACCCCCGGGGCAGCCGAATCGTTGGGCGAATCAGTGGCCCGGGCCACTGAGACTGCCTAACATCGATCACCGCAAGGTCATCAGGTCGCTGCACTGTCGCACGATCCGCCG
The DNA here is from genome assembly GCF_014596475.1 of Streptomyces sp. CBMA152. Lineage (GTDB taxonomy): Bacteria > Actinomycetota > Actinomycetes > Streptomycetales > Streptomycetaceae > Streptomyces. The sequence goes on from NZ_MECJ01000030.1 coordinate 45,995, forward strand.
GGAGGCTCCTTTGCACCGCCGCCGTCGCACCGCACTCGCCCTCTCCGTCGCGCTCCTCGGCGCGGGCCCACTTCTCACCGCCTGCGGCAGCGAGGCCCACCCGGGCGCCGCGGCCGTCGTCGGAGGCGACCGGATCGCCGTCTCCGCGCTCCAGGACCAGGTCAAGGACGTCCGTACGGCACAGCAGGCGTCGCCCCAGGCCGCGCAGCTGATCAAGAACACCGGGCAGCTCGGCCGCGCCAAGCTGCACGGGCTGATCTTCGACAAGGTCCTCGACCGGGCCGCCTCCGACGCCGGGGTCAGCGTCAGCCGCAAGGAGCTCCAGGACGCCCGGGTCGCGATGGCCCAGCAGGCCGGCGGCGCGCAGGCGTTCGCCGACATGCTGCTCCAGCAGCGCGGGGTCGCCCCCGACCAGATCGACGACGCGGTGCGCGAACAGGTCCAGCTGAACAAGCTGGCCGCCGCGACCGGCGCCGACCTCGGCACCCCGCAGGGCCAGGCGGCCGTCACGAAGACGCTCGCGGCCGCGTCGAAGGCGCTGAAGATCGACGTCAATCCCCGGTACGGCACCTGGGACAACAAGGCGATCCAGCTCACCGACTACAAGACGCCCTGGCTCACCCAGGTCACCAAGACGAAGCCGGACCAGTCGGGGGCGGACGCCGCCGCCACCGGGTGACGGATCGGGAGGGAACGGGTCGGGGTAGGTTCGAGAGGTGACTCTCGAAGAACCCGGCCGCGTCGTCCTGCTCACCGCCAGCCACCGCGTGGCGCCCGGACTGCTGTCCTGGCCCGCGTGGCAGACGCTGCGCGCCGCCGACCGGGTGCTCTGCGCCGACCCCGCGCACCCGCAGCTGCCGTATCTGCGCGAGGCGGGCGTCGAGGTCACCACGGCCGCGCCCGCCGCGCAGGAGCTGGTCGAGGAGTGCGCCGGGGGGCGGACCGTGGTGGTCCTGCAGTCCGGCGAGGGCGACCGGCGGCTCACCGACGGCCTGGCCCGGCTCGCCGGTTCGGGCCGGGTCTCCATGCCGGACCTGGAGCTGCTGCCCGGCTCGTACGACCTGCCGGGCGCCCGGCTGCTCGACCTCGTCCAGGTCATGGACCGCATCCGCCGCGAGTGCCCGTGGTCGGCGCAGCAGACCCACAAGGGGCTGGCGAAGTACGCGCTTGAGGAGGCGTACGAACTGGTCGAGGCCGTCGAGGAGGGCGACCGCGACGAGCTGCGCGAGGAACTGGGGGACGTGCTCCTCCAGGTCGTCTTCCACGCGCGCATCGCGGAGGAGGACGAAGAGGAGCCCTTCTCGGTCGACGACGTCGCCGGGACCATCGTCGAGAAGCTGATCCACCGCCACCCCCACGTCTTCGGCGACGAGAGCGCCGAGACGCCGGAGGAGGTCAAGGAGCACTGGCTGCGGCAGAAGGCGGCGGAGAAGCAGCGCGAGTCGGTGACCGACGGCGTCCCCGTCGGTCAGCCGGGCCTGGCGCTCGCCGCGAAGCTGGCGTCCCGGGTGCGCATGGCGGGCCTGGACGTCCCGCTGCCCACCGGCGAGGGCATCGGCTACCGCCTGCTGGCCCTCGCGGTCGCGGCGGAGGCCGACGGCACGGACCCGGAAGCGGCCCTGCGGGCGGCGGCCCGCGCGTACCGGGACGCGATCCGCACGGCGGAGACGGGCTGAACCGGTGCAGGACCCCACACCGTCGGTGCCGGACCCGACCACGCCGGGCACCCCGCCGACCCCGGACCCGACCACGCCGGGCACCCCGCCGACCCCGGACCCGACCACGCCCGGCCATGACATCCCGCCCGCCCCCGAGATGTTCACCTGGGAGTTCGCCACCGACCCCTACCCCGCGTACGGCTGGCTGCGCGAGCACTCGCCGGTGCATCGCACCAAGCTGCCCAGCGGCGTGGAGGCGTGGCTGGTGACCCGGTACGCGGACGCCAAGCAGGCGCTCGCCGACCAGCGGCTCTCCAAGAACCCCGCGCACCACGACGAGCCCGCGCACGCCAAGGGCAAGACGGGCATCCCGGGCGAGCGCAAAGCCGATCTGATGACCCATCTGCTGAACATCGACCCGCCGGACCACACCCGGCTGCGGCGGCTGGTGTCGAAGGCGTTCACTCCCCGTACGGTCGCCGAATTCGCGCCCCGGGTGCAGGAACTGACGGACAGTCTGATCGACCGGTTCGCGGAGAAGGGGGAGGCGGACCTCATCCATGAGTTCGCGTTCCCGCTCCCCATCTACGCGATCTGCGACCTGCTCGGCGTGCCGCGCGAGGACCAGGACGACTTCCGCGACTGGGCGGGCATGATGATCCGCCACGGCGGCGGCCCGCGCGGCGGTGTCGCCCGCTCGGTGAAGAAGATGCGCGGCTATCTGCTGGAGCTCATCCACCGCAAAAGGGAGAATCCCGGCGAGGATCTGATCTCCGGCCTCATCCGCGCCAGCGACCACGGCGAGCACCTCACCGAGAACGAGGCCGCCGCGATGGCCTTCATCCTCCTGTTCGCCGGGTTCGAGACGACCGTGAACCTCATCGGCAACGGGATGTACGCGCTGCTGCGCAACCCCGACCAGCGCGAGCGGCTGCAAACCTCCCTCGCGGCGGGCGAGTCGGAGCTCCTGGACACCGGCGTAGAGGAACTGCTGCGCTACGACGGCCCGGTGGAGCTGGCCACCTGGCGGTTCGCCACGAGCCCGCTGTGCATCGGCGGCCAGGACATCGCCGCGGGCGACCCGGTGCTCGTCGTCCTCGCCGCCGCCGACCGCGACCCGGAGCGGTTCGACGACCCGGACAGGCTGGACCTCGGCCGCCGCGACAACCAGCACCTCGGATACGGGCACGGCATCCACTACTGCCTGGGCGCGCCACTGGCCCGCCTGGAGGCGAAGGCGGCGCTGGCGACGTTGCTGCGGCGCCTTCCTGACCTGCGGCTCGGGGCGGATCCTGCCGATTTGCGCTGGCGCGGCGGACTCATCATGCGCGGACTGCGTACGCTCCCGGTCGAGTTCACACCCCCGTCGCACCGCCGGTAACCTGACGGTCCGTCAAAACTGTGACTTTCGCGTTATCGCGGGTGCATCGACTTGTGACAAGCGTTCGAGTACGGCTACGTTCACCCCTCGACTCGGCAACCGGTTCACCAACCGGCTCCGCGGTCACCGACGTAGTCACACGGAAGGCCACAGCATGCGCTCCGGGAACGGACGTCACCGACGACCTCGCCAGGCTCCCGCCCTCGTCGTCGCGGCAGGGGTGACGGGCTCCGCCCTCGCTCTGCCGCTCTTCGCGGCCAGCGGCGCGAACGCGGCCTCGGCGACCACCTGGGACCGGGTCGCCGAGTGCGAGAGCGGTGGCTCGTGGAGCGCCGACTTCGGCAACGGCCTGTACGGCGGGCTCCAGCTCTCGCAGGAGACCTGGGAGGCGTACGGCGGCACCGCGTACGCCGAGCGGCCCGACATGGCCAGCCGCGCGCAGCAGATAGCCGTCGGCGAGAAGGTGCTCGCGGCCAAGGGCCCGAAGGCGTTCACCAGCTGCACCGAGGTCTCCGGGCTCACCAGCGGCGGCGGCACGCCGGGCGTCGACCCGGGCACCACCGCGTCGGCGGCGCCCACGTCCCCGTCCGCCGACGTGCCGTCCGCGCCCGCCAAGACGACTCCGGCGCCCGGCACGCCCTCCGGCTCCGCCTCCACGGCGCCCAAGCCGTCCACGGCCCCGTCGACGGGCAAGGACGGCAAGAGCGGCAAGGACGGCAAGACGGGCTCGACGCCGTCCGCGCCCGACAAGGCGACCCCGGCGCCCAGTACGTCGTCCGGCGGCAAGCACCGCGGCACCCCCGACCCGGCCGAGACCGGCGCGCCCGCGACCACCGACCCGGGCGCCGTGGACAACACCCATGAGGCGCAGCCCCGCGCCTCGCGAGGTGACGCCGACTCACGTACGGCGGGCGACGCCACGACGGCGCCCGGCGACTACACCGTCCGCGCCGGCGACAACCTGTGGGACATCTCGCGCTCGCACAAGGTCGAGGGCGGCTGGTCGGCGCTCTACAAGGCGAACGAGAAGACGATCGGCTCCGATCCGAACCTCATCCTGCCCGGCCAGAGCCTTGACCTGAACCCGACAAAGACGGACAACCCGACCATCACCCACGGGTAGTTCAGGGGCGTATGTCCACTTCTGTGCAAGTGAGACATGAGTCTCTTTCCGTCAACTGGTGCGCCCCGTACGTCCGGTACGTACGGGACGCCCCTCACCTGCGGAAACAGGCGTTACGGAAGGGTGACCGCGGGCGATTTCTCCCCGATGTGCCCCTTTGAACATCGGGGGTTGGTGTGTTTACGGTCGGAGCGCTCGTCACCACGAGCCCCTCCGACCGGAAACGCCGAATCCTGCCGTCGGTCGCGGGGGAACAGTCGACGCTTGACGCGCCGTAGGCAGGAGCGGGGGACCCAAGGTAAGCGCCGGGCCCGGCCGTTGAGGGACGTACGCCATACGGCGAGACGTACGAGACGGCCACGGACCGGCTTGGGGTGAAGACGCGCCATCAGGTGCGGCCGGGCAACTCACGCCCGAACCCGACAGCTCACCTCGCAGGCGTCGGTGAGGAGACACTCCATGCTGCTTTCCGGCAAGGGCAAGCACCGCCGCCCCAGCAAGGCCACCCGTATCGCCACGCTCGCCGGTGTCACCGGCGCGGCCGTCGCCGCCCCGCTGATGGCGACCGGCTCGGCCTCCGCCGCCTCCGTCGCCACCTGGGACGCGGTCGCCCAGTGCGAGTCCGGCGGCAACTGGTCCATCAACACCGGCAACGGCTACTACGGCGGCCTGCAGTTCTCGCAGTCCTCCTGGGCGGCCGCCGGCGGCACCCAGTACGCCTCGCGCGCCGACCTGGCCACCAAGGGCCAGCAGATAGCCACCGCCGAGAAGCTGCTCGCGATGCAGGGTCCGGGCGCCTGGTCCTGCGCGGGCGCGGGCAACCTGACGTCGGGCGGCGCGTCCGCGAACGTCGACACGTCGGGCTCGTCCTCTTCTCCGAAGCAGGCGGCTCCGAAGAAGGCCGCGCCGAAGTCCGCCCCGGCCCCGCAGCGCGAGTCGGCCCCCGCGTCCCGTGGCGAGTCCCGCCCGGCCCCGGCCCCGGTCAAGACGGGCGACGGCGAGTACAAGGTCGTCTCCGGCGACACCCTCGGCTCCATCGCGGCGGCGCACTCCGTGAAGGGCGGCTGGCAGAAGCTCTTCGAGCTGAACAAGGACGTCGTGAAGGACGCGAACCTGATCTACCCGGGTCAGCAGCTCCACCTGAGCTAAGCGGTTCGGCTGCGGACCGTGCTGGGTTGCTCGCGCAGTTCCCCGCGCCCCTGGGTATTTAGGGGCGCGGGGAACTGCGCGACAAGCCCCCACCGGCTCGCACTGAACGCGCAGCGACCTCGCTCAGCTGAAAGCTGAACCCGGGCCGCGGGGTGGGACCCGCACAGAACTCCCGCCACCCCCGCGTCCCCCGTACAAGCCGCGGTGGGGCTTTGTTTCGTTCAGGAACATTTTGCCCCCCGTTTCGTCCCACGGGCCGGTCGGTGGACTGGCCGATGCCCCGGAGACGGTTAGGCTCAGGGGTGCCGGACCACGCGGCCCGGCGTATTCGCGTCACATCCCAGAAGGAGATGCTCGTGCCGTCCATCGACGTCGTCGTAGCCCGGGAAATCCTGGACTCCCGAGGCAACCCCACGGTCGAGGTCGAGGTCGGCCTCGACGACGGCAGCACCGGCCGTGCCGCCGTCCCCTCGGGTGCCTCCACCGGTGCCTTCGAGGCCATCGAACTGCGTGACGGTGACCCCAACCGTTACCAGGGCAAGGGCGTCGAGAAGGCCGTCCTCGCCGTGATCGAGCAGATCGGCCCGGAGCTCGTCGGCTACGACGCCACCGAGCAGCGCCTGATCGACCAGGCGATGTTCGACCTGGACGCCACGGACAACAAGGGCTCGCTGGGCGCCAACGCCATCCTCGGCGTCTCGCTCGCCGTCGCGCACGCCGCCTCCGAGGCCAGCGACCTGCCGCTCTTCCGCTACCTGGGCGGCCCCAACGCGCACCTGCTCCCGGTGCCGATGATGAACATCCTCAACGGTGGGTCGCACGCCGACTCCAACGTGGACATCCAGGAGTTCATGATCGCCCCGATCGGCGCGGAGTCCTTCTCCGAGGCCCTTCGCTGGGGTGCCGAGGTCTACCACACCCTCAAGAAGGTCCTGAAGAACAAGGGTCTGTCGACCGGCCTCGGCGACGAGGGCGGCTTCGCCCCGAACCTGGAGTCCAACCGCGCCGCCCTTGACCTCATCCTTGAGGCCATCAAGGAAGCCGGTTACGCCCCGGGCAAGGACATCGCGCTCGCGCTCGACGTCGCCGCGTCCGAGTTCTACAAGGACGGCAAGTACGAGTTCGAGGGCAAGTCCCGCTCGGCCGCCGAGATGACCGAGTACTACGAGGAGCTCGTCTCCGCGTACCCGCTGGTCTCCATCGAGGACCCGCTGTACGAGGACGACTGGGCCGGCTGGAACACCATCACCTCGCGCCTGGGCGCCAAGGTCCAGATCGTCGGCGACGACCTGTTCGTCACCAACCCGGAGCGTCTGGCCCGCGGCATCGAGGAGGGCTCCGCGAACGCCCTGCTCGTCAAGGTCAACCAGATCGGCTCGCTGACCGAGACCCTGGACGCCGTCGAGCTCGCCCAGCGCAACGGCTTCAAGTGCATGATGTCGCACCGCTCCGGCGAGACCGAGGACGTCACCATCGCCGACCTCGCGGTCGCGGTGAACTGCGGCCAGATCAAGACCGGCGCCCCGGCCCGCTCGGACCGCGTCGCCAAGTACAACCAGCTGCTGCGCATCGAGGAGATCCTCGACGACGCGGCGGTGTACGCGGGCCGCAGCGCGTTCCCGCGCTTCAAGGGCTGAGCAGCACCGACCAGTCCTGACATGGGCTTACCGCCCTGTCGTACGTACGTCCCCGGCCGCGGTCCCGTACCGTGTCCGGGGACGTTGTACGTACGTGAGGGGAGCGGGGCGAATGGCCAAGGGCAACCGGGACCGGTTCTCCACGGCGGCCCGGCTCAAGGTGCTCGGCGAGCAGACCGCCGCCCGGGTCTACCGCTCCCAGACCAAGCGCCAGGCCCGCCGCTCCCGGCTCACCGGCCGGGCCGCGCTGCTCGCCCTGGTGATGTGCTCCCTCGTGGTGGCGCTCGCGTACCCGATGCGGCAGTACGTGTCCCAGCGCGGCGACATCACCGAGCAGCGCCGCAAGGAGCGCGAGGCGGCCGCACAGGTCGAGCGGCTGCGCGACGAGAAGGCGCGGCTCCAGGACGACGCGTACATCAAGCGGCTCGCCCGCGAGCATCTGCACATGCAGTTCCCGGGCGAGACCGGCTACACCGTGACCGAGCCGGCGGCCGGCAAGGAGCGCCGCGACGGCAAGGCCGCGACCGGCCGCGCCTGGCACTCGAACCTCTGGGACGGCGTGGACAAGGCCGACCGCCCGGCCGACTGACCCACCCGACCCACTCCCGCGACAGCCAGCTATAGATAGAGACAGAAACCCAGATGCACACCCCTCCGCCCCAGACGCCGAGCACCGAGCCGACCGCCGCGGACATCTCCGCGTTCGAGGAGCAGCTGGGCCGCCCGCCGCGCGGTCTGCGCGCGATCGCGCACCGCTGCCCGTGCGGCAACCCGGACGTGGTCGAGACGGCCCCCCGGCTGCCCGACGGCACGCCGTTCCCGACGACGTACTACCTGACCTGCCCGCGTGCGGCGTCGGCGATCGGGACCCTGGAAGCCAACGGCGTCATGAAGGACATGACGGAGCGTCTGGCGGCCGACCCGGAGCTCGCCGCGGCCTACGCCGCCGCGCACGAGGACTACATCGCCCGCCGCGACGCCATCGAGGTCCTGGAGGGCTTCCCGAGCGCGGGCGGCATGCCGGACCGGGTCAAGTGCCTGCACGTCCTGGTCGGCCACTCGCTGGTGGCCGGGCCCGGGGTGAACCCGCTGGGCGACGAGGCGATCGCGATGCTGCCGGAGTGGTGGGCGAAGGGTCCGTGCGTGACGCCGTGCACGGGGGAGTCGGACAAGTGACGACGACGCGCGTCGCCGCCATCGACTGCGGCACGAACTCGATCCGCCTCCTGGTCGCGGACGTGGACCCGGCGACGGGTGAACTGGCCGAGCTGGACCGCCGGATGACGATCGTGCGCCTGGGCCAGGGCGTCGACCGCACCGGCCGTCTCGCCCCCGAGGCCCTGGAGCGCACCTTCGCGGCGTGCCGGGAGTACGCGGCGGTCATCAAGGAACTCGGCGCCGAGCGCCTGCGTTTCGTGGCCACCTCCGCGTCCCGCGACGCCGAGAACCGCGACGACTTCGTGGCGGGCGTCCTGGACATCCTGGGCGTCGAGCCCGAGGTGATCACCGGCGACCAGGAGGCCGAGTTCTCCTTCACCGGCGCGACCAAGGAGCTCCACAGCGACGGGGACTACCTGGTGGTCGACATCGGCGGCGGCTCCACGGAGTTCGTCGTCGGCTCGCAGCACGTCCGCGCGGCCCGCTCGGTCGACGTCGGCTGCGTCCGGATGACCGAACGCCACCACCCCGGCGACCCGGCCACGCCGGAGCAGATCGCGGCGATAAGGGCGGACGTGGAGGCCGCGCTTGACCTGGCCGAAGAGACGGTCCCGCTGCGCGAACCCCGCACTCTGGTGGGCCTGGCGGGCTCGGTGACGACGGTGGCCGCGATCGCCCTCGACCTCCCCGCGTACGACTCCACGGCGATCCACCACGCCCGCATCTCCTACGCGCGCGTGAAGGAGGTGACGGACCGCCTCCTCGCCTCCACCCACGCGGACCGCGAGCAGATCCCGGTCCTGCACCCGGGCCGCATCGACGTCATCGCTGCGGGCGCCCTGGTCCTCCTCGCGGTCATGGACCGCACGGGCGCGACCGAGGTCGTGGTCAGCGAGCACGACATCCTCGACGGAATCGCCTGGTCGATCGCCTGAGAAGGCCCCTGGCAGACCCCGGAGGGCCCCGAAAGGGGCCTTCCGGCCCCCCGCCCGAAGAAAGTTCGTGAACTTCTTCACAAGGAAAACCCGCTGGCGGAGGCCATTTAGGGGTCCTGGGGGTCTCTTATGGGGGCTTTACAGCTCAGGAGGGCGCGGAACGCGCCAACGTTGGCGTGTTACCTGCGTGTGTCGCGGGGGTGTGGTCCAGCCCGTACAACCCTGTGAGGGCCAGTTCAGAAGGGGTGAACAACGTTCCCCACTACACCGTGGTTCCCTCCCGACGCCATGACCTCGGTCACGTGGGCCGCGAAGTGTAGCAGAGGGCTCGTCAGACCTTGTGAAGGGGCGCACGAGCGAGGGGTGTGAGGGGGGTGGATACTCGATGGCATGAGCACCACGGAGCGTCCCCGAATCCTCGTCGTAGGCGGTGGGTACGTAGGCCTGTACGCGGCACGGCGCATTCTCAAGAAGATGCGCTACGCCGAGGCGACCGTCACGGTCGTCGACCCGCGGTCGTACATGACGTACCAGCCCTTCCTCCCCGAAGCCGCCGCAGGCAGCATCTCCCCGCGCCACGTCGTCGTCCCGCTGCGACGCGTCGTGCGCGGAGCCGAGGTGCTCACCGGCCGTGTCACCAGCATCGACCAGGACCGCAAGGTCGCCACGGTCGCGCCGCTCGTCGGCGAGGCCTACGAGCTGCCCTTCGACTACCTGGTGATCGCGCTCGGCGCGGTCTCCCGCACTTTCCCGATACCCGGCCTCGCCGAGCAGGGCATCGGCATGAAGGGCGTCGAGGAGGCCATCGGGCTTCGCAACCACGTCCTGGAGCAGCTGGACAAGGCCGACTCCACGACCGACGAGGAAGTCCGCCGCAAGGCGCTGACCTTCGTCTTCGTCGGCGGTGGCTTCGCCGGTGCCGAGACGATCGGCGAGGTCGAGGACATGGCCCGCGACGCGGCCAAGTACTACACCAACGTGAAGCGCGAGGACATGCGCTTCATCCTGGTCGACGCCGCCGACAAGATCCTCCCCGAGGTCGGGCCGCAGCTCGGCACCTGGGGCAAGGAGCACCTTGAGGGCCGCGGTGTCGAGATCTACCTCTCGACCTCCATGGACTCCTGCGTCGACGGCCACGTCGTGCTGAAGAACGGCCTCGAGGTCGACTCCAACACCATCGTGTGGACCGCCGGCGTCAAGCCGAACCCGGCGCTGGCCCGCTTCGGCCTGCCGCTCGGCCCCCGCGGCCACGTGGACGCCCAGCCGACCCTCCAGGTCACCGGCACCGACTACATCTGGGCCGCGGGCGACAACGCCCAGGTCCCGGACCTCGTCGGCCGCAAGGCGGGCAACGAGAACGCCTGGTGCCCGCCGAACGCCCAGCACGCGCTGCGCCAGGCCAAGGTCCTCGGCGACAACGTGGTCTCCGGTATGCGGGGCTTCCCGCAGAAGGAGTACAGCCACGCCAACAAGGGTGCGGTCGCCGGTCTCGGCCTGCACAAGGGCGTCGCGATGATCGTCATGGGCAAGATGAAGATCAAGCTCAAGGGCCGTCTCGCCTGGTACATGCACCGTGGCTACCACGGTCTGGCCGTGCCCACCTGGAACCGCAAGATCCGCGTCTTCGCCGACTGGACCCTCGCGATGTTCCTGAAGCGCGAGGTCGTCTCGCTCGGCGCCATGGAGACGCCGCGCGAGGAGTTCTACGAGGCCGCCAAGCCCGCTCCGGCCCCGGCCGCGAAGGTCGAGGAGAAGGCCAAGGCCTCCTGACCTCGGTCACCTGAGAAGTACCCCGAAGGGGCCGTCCGCCATCCGTGGTGCGGGCGGCCCCTTCGGCGTACCCGGCCACCGCTCCGGCCCCTTCGCGTCACCCCTCGGCGTGCCCGCCCACCGCTTCCCATCACCCCTCGGCGTGCCCGCCCACCCGCGGCCGCTTCCGATCACCTGCACGCCCGTCCTGTACGCCCGTGGCGCTGTAGCGGGATGACCGATGGCCGGGGCACTGTTGTCCGGGGTGCCGGGCAATCGTGGGCTCGACTTCACGGAGGTGTGGACCATGGCCGACGCCGCTTCGCGGCTGACCGCTCTCGCCGACAAGCTCCTCGGGGAGCCGCTTCCGGTCCGTATCCGCGCCTGGGACGGCAGCGAGGCCGGTCCCCCCGGCGCGCCGGTCCTCGTCCTGCGCCACCGCCGCGCCCTGCGCCGACTGCTGTGGCGCCCGGGCGAACTGGGCCTCGCCCGCGCCTGGGTGGCCGGTGAGCTCGACATCGAGGGCGACCTCTATCTGGCCCTCGACCTGATCGCCGGGCTGCTCTGGGAGCGCGGCGGCCACCCCGAGGACGCGGTCCATCCCGTACGCGACCCGAGGCTGCGGGCCGCCGCCCTGGAGCTGCTGCGGCTCGCCGGACCGCTGCCGCCGCCCGCCCCGCCCGCCGAGGAACTGCGCCGCCGCACCGGCCGGCTGCACACCAGGCGCCGCGACAAGCAGGCCATCAGCCACCACTACGACGTGGGCAACGCGTTCTACGAGATCGTCCTGGGGCCGTCGATGGTCTACTCCTGCGCGTACTGGAGCGAGGGCGGCACCCTGGAGGACGCCCAGCGCGACAAACTGGACCTGATCTGCCGCAAGTTGAGCCTCGAAGAGGGCGAGCGGCTGCTCGACGTCGGCTGCGGCTGGGGCTCGATGGCCATCCACGCCGCCCGCCACTACGGCGTCCACGCCGTCGGCATCACGCTCAGCGCCGAACAGGCCGCGTACGCCCGCAAGCGCATCGCCGGGGAGGGCCTGACCGACCGGATCGAGATCCGCGTCCAGGACTACCGGGACGTCGACGACGGCCCGTACGACGCGATCTCGTCGATCGGGATGGCCGAGCACGTCGGCACCGAGCGCTATCGCGAGTACGCCGACGACCTGTACGCGCTGCTGAAGGACGGCGGCCGGCTCCTCAACCACCAGATCGCCCGCCGCCCCGAGCGCGACGAAGCGGCGTACCACGTCGACGAGTTCATCGACGCGTACGTCTTCCCCGACGGCGAGCTGGCGCCGCTCGGCCGGACCCTGTCGACGCTTGAGGAGGCCGGGTTCGAGGCGCGGGACGTGGAGGCCATCCGCGACCACTACGCCCTCACCCTGCGGCAGTGGGTGGCCAACCTGGAGGCGGGCTGGGAGCGGGCGACCGGGCTGACCAGCCCCGGCCGGGCCCGCGTCTGGCGGCTCTACATGGCCGCGTCCGCGCTGTCCTTCGAGCGCAACCGGATCGGCGTCAACCAGATCCTGGCCGTGAAGCCCCCGCCGGGCGGCGCCTCGGGGATGCCGCTGCGGGCGCGCAGTTGGGGGAGCCCCGCCTCGTAACCCCGTACGGGAAAAAGGGGAAGGGCCCGGGACGGCGAACGCCGTTCCGGGCCCTTCCCCTTCACGTACGGCTACTCCGTCTTGATCGCCGTCAGCATGTTCAGGCGGGCGGCGCTGCGGGCCGGCCAGAGGGAGGCGAGGACGCCCACCAGGCCCGCGAGGAACAGGAAGAGCGCGATCCGGTCCCACGGGATGACCAGCGCGTACTCCGGGACCGAGCCCTTGATGGTCTGGCCGATGGCCCAGGCCAGGAAGGTGCCCAGGCCCACGCCGATCACCGCGCCGAAGACCGAGATGACGACGGCCTCCAGGCGGATCATGCGCTTGACGCGGCGGCGGTCCAGGCCGATCGCCCGCAGCATGCCGATCTCCTGCTGGCGTTCGAAGACCGACATGGCCAGCGTGTTGACCACACCGAGGACGGCGATGATCAGGGCCATCGCGAGCAGGCCGTACATGATGTTGAGCAGCGTGTTGATCATGCCGCCGAACGTGTCGCGGATGTCCTGCTGGTCCATGAAGCTGATCGCCGGGTTGTCGCCGAGGGCGTTGACCAGCGCCTGCTCATTGGCCTTGGTGGCCCCGCCGTCCATGGTCACGAACACCTGGCGGATGAACGGCCGGGTCTCGTGCGGGTCGAGGATCGTGGTCGAGGCGAGGACCGAGGACAGGAAGTCCTGCTTCTTGAAGACCGCGCCCACGGTGAGTCGGCCCGTCTTCTTGTCGTTGAACTCGGCCGGCACCTGGGTGCCGACCTTCCAGCCCTTGGAGGCGGCCGTCTCGTCGTCGACCGCGAGCTGGCCCTTGCCGAGGGTGGCGAGCGAGCCGGAGAGGGTCTCCAGGCGCATGACCTTCTCGATGTCGCCCGGCGTCACACCGGCGACTTCCTGGTGCGAGTCGCCGAGCTTGAGGTACGAGGACTGCTTCGGCGAGACCGCAGTGACGCCCGCGGCCTTGCGCAGCTCCGCCACCACGGACTTGTCCAGGTCGCCGCCGCTGGCCATCTGAACCATGTAGTCGGCCTTGATGTTGTCCGTCGTCGTCTTGTCGATCGACTTGCCCAGCGTGACGCCGAGCACCGACAGACCGGTGACCAGGGTGAGGCCGATGGCGAGCGCGGAGGCGGTGGCGCCGGTGCGGCGCGGGTTGCGGACCGCGTTCTGGCTGGCCAGCTTGCCGGAGACACCGAACATCCTGGCCAGCGCCGGGCGGACAAGGGCGATGACCGGGCGGGAGAGCAGCGGGATCAGGATGATGATGCCGACCAGGGCCAGGAAGGCGCCCAGGCCGATCATGGTCTTGCCGTCCTTGCCGGTCGCGGCGCCCGACAGGACCGCGCCCGCGCCGAGCAGGGTGATGATCGCGCCGATGGTGTTCCGGACGACCAGGGACTTGGTGGTGGCGACGCCGTGCACGCTGTTCATCGCGGCCACCGGCGGGATCTTCGCGGCGCGCCAGGCGGGCAGCAGGGCGGCGATCAGGGTGACCAGGACGCCGACGGCGAGCGCGGCGATGACCGGGGTGGCCGAGACGATCAGCGAACCGGCCGGGAGCTTGACGCCGAAGGCGTCCATGCCGGAGCGCAGCCCGACCGCGAGGCCGAGGCCGAGACCGAAGCCGACCGTGGAGGCGAGCGTGCCGACCACCAGCGCCTCGGCGAGCACCGAGCGCCGCACCTGGGAGCGCGAGGCACCGACCGCACGCATCAGGGCGAGCTCACGGGTGCGCTGGGCGACCAGCATGGTGAAGGTGTTGGAGATCAGGAAGACACCGACGAACAGCGCGATGGCGGCGAAGGCGAGCAGCGTCTGGCTGAGCGCGCTGAGCCCCTGCTCGATGTCGCCGGCCTCCTGGTCGGCGAGCGCCTGACCGGTCTTGGCCTCGGCGTGCTCCGGCAGCAGCGGCTTGACCTCGTTGAGGATCTTCGTCGCGTCGGCGCCGGGCTTGGCGGAGATGTTGAGGTTCTGGAAGAAGCCGGGCTTCAGATAGAGCTTCTGGGCGACGTTGGTGTCGAACAGGACCAGGCTGCCGCCCGCGTTGACCGCGCCGTCCTCGGTGGTGAAGACACCGGAGAGGGTGTACGTCTTCACCGGCCCGTTGGTGGCCACCCGCACCCGGTCGCCGACCTTGTACTTGCCCTTGTCGGCGGTGTCCTTGTCGAGGGCGATCTGGCCGTCCTGGACGGGCCCGGAGCCGTCGGCGAAGGTGTACGAGGGGTCCTTGCCGTCCTTGCCCGGCGAGAAGTTGCCGCCCTTGTTGGCCCAGCCCTGCCCGATCAGCTTGCCGTGCTGGTCGGCCACACCGGCGAACCCGTCGACGCGCCCGTTGACGGACGAGACCCCGTCCAGCGCCTCGATCTTCTGGACGGTCTGCTTGCCGACGCCCGGGTCCTGCTTGTCGTCGTCTCTGTTGTGGTACGAGGTGACGGCGACGGCCACGTTGTCGTAGCTCTTGGCCGACTGGTTCTTGAAGGCGCTCTTGAGGGTGTCGGTGAAGACCAGCGTGCCGGAGACGAAGGCGACGCCGAGCATCACGGCGAGCACCGTCATCAACAGCCTGGCCTTGTGCGCCAGCACGTTGCGCAGGGCGGTTTTGAACATGGGCTTTCTCAGTCCTGGGGGAGTGCGAACAGGGCGGTGGCTGGGGCCGGGCGGCCCGCGGTTCAGCTCGTACGACCCTTCGCGTCGAACTCCTTCATGCGGTCGAGCACGCCGTCGGCGCTCGGGTGGAGCATCTCGTCCACCACGCGGCCGTCGGCGAGGAAGATCACGCGGTCCGCGTAGGAGGCGGCGACCGGGTCGTGGGTGACCATGACCACGGTCTGGCCGAGCTCGCGCACCGAGTTGCGCAGGAAGCCCAGGACCTCGGCGCCGGAGCGGGAGTCCAGGTTTCCGGTCGGCTCGTCACCGAAGATGATCTCGGGCTGCGAGGCGAGCGCGCGGGCCACGGCCACACGCTGCTGCTGGCCGCCGGAGAGCTGGGTGGGGCGGTGCGAGAGGCGCCCGGACAGGCCGACCATCTCGATGACCTTCGCCACCCACTCCTTGTTGGGCTTGCGACCCGCGATGTCCATCGGGAGCGTGATGTTCTCGGCGGCGGTCAGCGTCGGCAGCAGGTTGAACGCCTGGAAGATGAAGCCGATCTTGTCCCGGCGCAGCTGGGTGAGCTGCTTGTCCTTGAGCGAGCCGAGCTCGGTGTCGCCTATGCGCACCGACCCGGAGCTGAACGAGTCGAGCCCGGCCACGCAGTGCATCAGCGTCGACTTGCCGGAGCCCGAGGGGCCCATGATCGCGGTGAACTCGCCCTGGCGGAAGTCGACCGACACCCGGTCGAGCGCGACCACCTGGGTCTCGCCCGCGCCGTAGACCTTCGACAGCTCGGTGGCGCGGGCGGCCACCGCGGTGGCGCGGTGTGCGGTGGGGATGGTGGTCACGGAGGACTCCTGTCGGGACGTGGTGCTGGGGACCACTCCATCCTCGATGCCGCCGCACCCTCGGAACGTCAGTCCCTGTGCCCGTTCTCCGGCCCACTTGAGTCTTATGCGAGCCCTACTCGCCTCCTCCTCGGGTATGACGCCGCCCCTGAGAGACCCCCGGCGGCGCCGGGCTCCGCGGGGGTGCGCGCGGGGGAGTCGAATTCGCGTCATTCCGTTACGCACAGTCCGGCTGACCGGTATGCCCGCCAACCGCCCCCGGCATGTGCCGGAGCCATCGTCAGGTGGGCTGACGCACCCTCAGACGCCAATAAAATAAGACAACATCGGCCATCGTTCCGCCGTGTGAGGGACGCGTCCGGATAGGCTCTTCGGGCGAACGTAAGAACCGCGCGACCAGCCCGGATGGTGGAAAGCAGACACGGCGAGCTTAAACCTCGCTGGCCCTCGGGCCGTGCCGGTTCAAGTCCGGCTCCGGGCACCTCACGCCCCCTCGGGGAGCAAAGCAGAGAACCGTTAATTCGGTGGGCGGAAGTACCGTATTTCGGCGAATGGGTGGCGTCCGGGTAAACACTTCCGCAAGCTTCCCGCCACCGCCGCGCCCCACCACCCGCTCCCGTCCCGCGCGTCCCGGCAGGCACGGCCCGGCGGTTCGGGGCCGACCGCGCGCTCCAGCGCACCGGGGACCCGCCCCCGTGGCACTCTTGTGACCGTGGAACCCTGGTGTGAGACGGATGTGGCGCGGAAAGATCCTCCCAGAGCACTAGGGTGAATGTTTTGCGTTCCCATTACCCTTGACGTCAAGGCCGCGCTCGGTGGCCATGGAGGAGTGAGATGAGGAGCAGCAACCCGGTCTTCTCGCGACGGGGGTTCAGCCGCGACAACGGCTACGCGGGCTTCAACACCGCGCCGCAGGCCGGGGGCAACCCGTACGCGCAGGCCCCGTACGGCCAGCCGCAGGCGAACCCGTACGCGACGAACCCCTACGCGCAGCAGGACACGCAGTACGGCGCCCCGCAGGCCCCGGCCCGCGGCAACGTGATGACGATGGACGACGTCGTCTCGCGCACCGCCATCACGCTCGGCGTCGTCGCGCTCGGCGCGGTCCTCGCCTGGGCCCTGCTGCCGGTCTCGACGACCAGCTACGGGCTGGCGGTCGGCGCGGCGCTGGTGGCGTTCGTCCTCGCGATGATCCAGAACTTCAAGGCGAAGCCCGTCCCGGCGCTGATCATCGGCTATGCCGCGTTCGAGGGCGTGTTCCTCGGCGTGATCAGCGAGATGTACAACGAGCGCTGGTCCGGCGCCCCGTTCCAGGCCGTGCTCGGCACGCTGGCGGTCTCCGGCGCCACGCTGTTCGCGTACAAGCAGCGCTGGGTCCGTGTGACCGCGCGCTACGCCCGTATCGGGATGACCATCGCCATCGCGTTCGTCGTGGTGACGATGATCAACCTGCTGGTGGTCGCCTTCGGCGGTGCCAGCGGCGGGGGCCTGCGCAGCTTCGGCCCGCTCGGCTTCGCGGTCGGCGTGCTCGCCATCCTGATCGGCTGCTTCTTCCTGACGCTTGACTTCAAGCAGATCGAGGACGGCATCACCTACGGCGCCCCGCGCGAGGAGTCGTGGCTGGCCGCCTTCGGCCTGACGATGTCGCTGGTCTGGATCTACCTGGAGATGCTGCGTCTGGTGGCGATCCTCCAGGGCGACGACTGACGCCCGCACAGGTAAGTGCAGAGGGGCCCGTCCGGCAGTCGCCGGGCGGGCCCCTTCGCGTTGTCGGCCTTCGGGTCGTCGGCCTTCGGGTACGGGGGGACTCCTACCTCTCCTAGAGCAGGCGGCGCGCGGCCCGCCGCAGGTCGTACTCGTGGATGATCGCCTTGGCGTGGCCGTACGCGAGATCGTGCTCGCTCCTTAGCCAGCTGACCTTCTCCTCGAACCGTACGAGGGAAGGGCCTTCGTCGACGGTGCGGAGCCAGTCGGAGACTTCACGACCGGTGCAATGGGGGATGCGGGAGAGCAGGTTGCGATGGGTTTCATCGGAGAAGACTTGGGACATCGGCGCCTCCGGACGCATTGCCTGGGGGTCTCCCGTGCGGGCGGAGCCCGGAACGCGGGAGAGGGTCCTTCACGTCACCGTGCCTGAGCGTTCGCGTATTGGCAACAGTCCCGGGGCGGCGCGTAGGGTCGCGGCGTGCTAGATGTGACCCCGCTCCTCGCCGCCGTCGACCGCTTCGCCGACCGCCTGCGGGCCGCCCCCGAGAGCCGCCTGCGACGCGGCGCCGCCGCCGAAGGCCTGGCCCTGGCCAGGGAATTGTCGCTCCGGGCCCAGCGCCTGGAGACCCCGGACCACGAGCCGCGCGAGATGCCGGACGCGGGCGCCTTCGCGGTCGCGGACCAAGTGTCGGTAGCGGGCCGCGATTTGGCCGAGGCACTGCGGAGCACGACAGCGGCCTCGCCCGAGATGCTGGACGAGGCCGTGGGGTTGATCGAGAAAGCCGCGCAGCAGGCTTTCTAGGGGCGCGGGGAACTGCGCGACCAGCCACCACGGTCCGCAGCCGCACAGGCCCTTCACGGGCCCCTACAGGCGCGTACAGAGCTACAGCGACGCGATGACCCGGTCCGCGAGGATGTACACGCTCTCCTCGCCGCACGAGAACGTCAGAGCGTACGCACCGGAAATCCCCGACCCACCCAGCAGCACCGGCGTCTCGCCCTCGCGCAGCGCCTCCGCGAGGCGCTCCGAGGTCTCCCGGTGACCCGGGGTCATACACAGCGTGGTGCCGTCGGCGAAGACGTACACGTCGAGGGTGCCGAGCGGCCCGGGACGCACGTCGGTCAGCGCCGTACCCGACTCGGCCAGCGTCTCCAGGCGCGAGACCGTGGACTCGTGGTCGGCCACGACGGGCGTCTGGACCGGCACGAAGTCCGGGTGCGAGGGATGCCGGCGGCGGGCGGCCGCGAGCTCCGGGGAGTCCTCGGGGAACTCCTCGTACGGCTCCACGACCGGCTCGGCGGCCTCCAGACCGGCGAAGTCGGACTGCCGGGGCAGGAACAGCGAGGCGTCGTCGCCCAGGCCCGCCAGGCCGCCCAGGAGCGACGGGGTGTCCGCCGCGTCCCGCGCCTCCTGCGCGGCCCAGAAGGCGCGCGCCTCGGCCAGCTCGCGCTCGCGCTCCTCGGCCAGCGCCTCGGCGACGGCCGCGCGTATCTCGGCGAGCGGGGTCTCGGCGCCGCGGGCCTGGTGGGGCACGGTGGCGGAGAGGGGTGCGCGGTCGGCCGCGAGGTCGGCGCGCAGCGCCACGACCTGCTTGCGCAGCCCATGGGCAGCGTGCAGGGCAGCAGCGCCCACGGCCGTGGCAGCGGCCGTGGTCAGCAGCAGGGCAAGAGACATGGCGCTCACTGACTTACTCCCGGATTCAAACGATTCCCCGACTTCCTACATCAGCTTGTCGTGGGCCCGCTCGTCCTGTCAGTGCATTACGTCACGAAATGGACAGGTCTTTCTGCCCGAGGTTTAGCCCAGAAACGCCGTGACCTGCGGGAATGCCTCTCCCCCGGGACGTACGTCACATCCTGGGGGAGATTCGGTCACGAACCGGTGGCGCAGCGGTTGAAAGGTGTCAGCACAGGCCGTCGGCAGAGGCTGTCGGGCAGGGCTGTCAGCTCGGCCGCTCGATCAGCTCAGGCGCTCGATCACCATGGCCATGCCCTGGCCGCCGCCGACGCACATCGTCTCCAGACCGAACTGCTTGTCGTGGAACTGGAGGGAGTTGATGAGCGTGCCGGTGATCCGGGCGCCGGTCATGCCGAAGGGGTGGCCGACGGCGATGGCGCCGCCGTTCACGTTCAGCTTGTCGAGCGGGATCTCCAGGTCGCGGTACGACGGGATCACCTGGGCGGCGAAGGCCTCGTTGATCTCGAACAGGTCGATGTCGCCGACGGTCAGGCCCGCGCGCTTCAGGGCCTGCTTCGACGCCTCGACCGGGCCCAGGCCCATGATCTCGGGGGACAGGCCGGTGACGCCGGTCGAGACGATCCGCGCCAGCGGGGTCAGACCGAGCTCGCGGGCCTTGGTGTCGCTCATGATGACCAGCGCGGCGGCGCCGTCGTTGAGCGGGCAGCAGTTGCCGGCGGTGACCAGGCCGTCGGGGCGGAAGACGGGCTTGAGGCCCTGGACGCCCTCCACGGTGACACCGGCGCGCGGGCCGTCGTCCTGGCTGACGACCGTGCCGTCCGGGGTGGTGATCGGGGTGATCTCCCGCTCCCAGAAGCCGTTCTTGATGGCGGCCTCGGCGAGGTTCTGCGAGCGGACGCCGAACTCGTCCATGTCCGCGCGCGTGACGCCCTTGAGTCGCGCCAGGTTCTCGGCGGTCTGGCCCATCGCGATGTACGCGTCCGGGATCAGGCCGTCCTCGCGCGGGTCGTGCCAGGAGGCGCCCTCGCTCTGCGCGACGGCGGCCGTACGGGCCTCGGCGTCCGCGAAGAGCGGGTTGTGGGTGTCGGGCATCCCGTCCGAGGAGCCCTTCACCGAACGGGACACCATCTCGACACCGGCCGAGATGAAGACGTCGCCCTCGCCCGCCTTGATGGCGTGCATCGCCATACGGGAGGTCTGCAGGGAGGAGGAGCAGTAGCGGGTGATGGTGCAGCCCGGCAGGTGGTCCATGCCCATCTGCACGGCCACGATCCGGCCGAGGTTGTGGCCCTGCTCGCCGCCGGGGAGGCCGCAGCCGAGCATCAGGTCGTCGATGTCGCGCGGGTCGAGCCCGGGGACCTTGGCGAGGGCGGCCTGGATGATCGTCGCGGTGAGGTCGTCCGGGCGGACGTCCTTGAGGGAGCCCTTGAAGGCGCGGCCGATGGGGGAACGAGCGGTCGAGACGATCACGGCTTCGGGCATCACGGCTCCAGAGGCTAAGCGGGCTGGCTCTCTGGGAAGTTACCCGTACGTACGTAATTGGTCATCGCCCGACGCGTGTGATGCGGACCTCTTTTCTAAGCGGTTGCTCAGGGCTTCCCGGGCGGTGCACCCCGGCACCCCGTTCGTCTGCGGACCGTGATGGGTTGCTCGCGCCCACGCGGCGGAGCCGCAAATGTCACAGCCCCG
The DNA here is from genome assembly GCF_014596475.1 of Streptomyces sp. CBMA152. Taxonomy (GTDB): domain Bacteria; phylum Actinomycetota; class Actinomycetes; order Streptomycetales; family Streptomycetaceae; genus Streptomyces. Next base: position 66,922 of record NZ_MECJ01000030.1, read on the forward strand.
CGCCCCTAACTACCTAGGGGCGCGGGGAACTGCGCGCTCAGCCCCCACCGGCTCGCAGCCGAAAAGCGGGGTCCGGGGGCGAAGCCTCCGGGTAACCGCCTCCACCCACCCCTCCCGGCCGCTCGGCCAGAGCTTTCGGGAAGGGGCGGGGTGGGGCAAAAACTACTTCGCCGAATCCTTCGCCAGGAACGCCAGCAGGTCCTGGCGGCTCACCACGCCCGACGGCTTGCCCTCGACCAGGACGATCGCCGCGTCCGCCTCGCCGAGCACGGCCATGAGCTCGGCGACCGGCTCACCCGACCCGACCTGCGGCAGCGGCGCGCTCATGTGCTTCTCCAGGGGGTCGGAGAGCGAGGCACGCTGGGCGAAGAGGGCCGACAGGAGCTCCTTCTCGACCACCGAGCCGATGACCTCCGCGGCCATCACGTCCGGGTGCCCCGCACCCGGCTTGACGATCGGCATCTGCGAGACGCCGTACTCGCGCAGCACCTCGATCGCCTCCCCGACCGTCTCCTCGGGGTGCATGTGGACGAGGGACGGCATCGCGCCCTCCTTGTCGGCGAGGACGTCGCCGATACGGGCGGACGGGCCCGCCTCCTCCAGGAAGCCGTGCCCGGCCATCCACTCGTCCGAGAAGATCTTGGACAGGTAGCCGCGGCCGGAGTCCGGGAGCAGGACGACGACCACGTCGTCCGGGCCCAGGCCCTCGGCCACCCGCAGCGCCGCCACGACCGCCATGCCGCAGGAGCCGCCGACCAGCAGGCCCTCCTCCTTGGCGAGGCGGCGGGTCATCTGGAAGGAGTCCTTGTCGGAGACGGCGACGATCTCGTCCGTCACCTCACGGTCGTACGCCGTCGGCCAGAAGTCCTCGCCGACGCCCTCGACCAGGTACGGACGGCCGGAGCCGCCGCTGTAGACCGAACCCTCGGGGTCCGCGCCGACGACCTTCACCGAGCCGCCGGAGACCTCCTTGAGGTACTTGCCGGTGCCGGAGATGGTGCCGCCGGTGCCGACGCCCGCCACGAAGTGCGTGATCTTCCCGTCGGTCTGCTCCCACAGCTCCGGACCAGTGGTCTCGTAGTGCGAGCGCGGGTTGTTCGGGTTGCTGTACTGGTCCGGCTTCCAGGCGCCGGGCGTCTCGCGCACCAGGCGGTCCGAGACGTTGTAGTACGAGTCCGGGTGCTCCGGGTCGACCGCCGTCGGGCAGACGACGACCTCGGCCCCGTACGCCCGCAGGACGTTGATCTTGTCGAGCGACACCTTGTCCGGGCAGACGAAGATGCACTTGTAGCCCTTCTGCTGGGCCACGATCGCGAGACCGACACCCGTGTTGCCCGAGGTGGGCTCGACGATGGTGCCGCCCGGCTTGAGCGCGCCGCTCTGCTCCGCCGCTTCGATCATGCGCACGGCGATACGGTCCTTGACCGAGCCGCCGGGGTTGAAGTACTCGACCTTGGCCAGGACCGTCGCCTGGATGCCCGCGGTCACACTGTTGAGCTTCACCAGCGGGGTATTGCCGACGAGGCTGATCATCGAGTCGTGGAATTGCACCGTTGTCTCCGGGGTCTCCGTGATGGTCCCGTCAGCGTATGCGCAGAGTGCGGGCGTGTTCACCTCACGGCGTGATTGAGCGACACCTGTCACCGGGCAGGTAGCTCATGTACGGCTCCTGGAGAAGGCCAAGGAGGTGGCGGTGGCTGGGAGTGTGTTGACCGGTTCGGCCGGGTCGCGGGCGCGGGTGGCACGCCGTATCGCGGCCGGGGCGGCGTTCGGCGGGGGCGGCATCGGCCTGATCGGGGCCGCCGCGGTCGGTGTGCTGCTCGCCGAGGCGGCGCTGGCGAAACGCTCGGTGCGGGGCGGCAGCGCGCCGCACCCGCCGAGCGCCGACGGTCTGTACGGGGTCGCGTACGCCAACGGCTCGCCCCCGCTGCGCCTGGGCATCCTGGGCGACTCCACGGCGGCCGGCCAGGGCGTGCGGCGGGCCGGGCAGACGCCCGGGGCGCTGCTCGCGTCCGGGCTCGCGGCGGTCGCCGAGCAGATGGTCACCCTGCGCAACGTGGCCCAGCCGGGCGCCCAGTCGGACGACCTGGACCGCCAGGTCTCGCTGATGCTCGGCGACCCGGTCCGCATCCCCGACGTCTGCGTGATCATGATCGGCGCCAACGACGTCACCCACCGGATGCCGCCCACCACCTCGGTACGCCATCTGGCGGGCGCGGTGCGCCGGCTGCGTACGGCCGGGGCCGAGGTCGTCGTCGGCACCTGCCCCGACCTCGGCTCGGTCGAGCCGGTCTACCAGCCGCTGCGCTGGCTGGCCCGCCGGGTCTCGCGCCAGCTCGCCGCCGCCCAGACGATCGTGGTGGTGGAGCAGGGCGGCCGGACCGTGTCGCTCGGCCATCTGCTCGGCCCCGAGTTCGAGGCGAACCCGCGCGAGCTGTTCGGCCCGGACAACTACCACCCCTCGGCCGAGGGCTACGCGACGGCCGCGATGGCCGTACTGCCCACGCTGTGCGCCTCGTTGGGCCTGTGGCCCGACGCCGACCAGCTGGAGGCGGACCGCGACGAGGACATCCTGCCGGTCGCCAAGGCCGCGGCCGAGGCGGCGGCGGAGGCCGGTACCGAGGTCAGCGGGGCCCGCGCGCCCTGGGCGCTGCTCAAGCACCGCCGTCGGCGGCGCCTGCCGTCCGCGACCGAGCCGTCCACCGCGCACCCGGCGCACCCGGCCCACCCCTGATCCGACGGTCCATCAGCAGGGGCCGCCTCGGGTGCGTTGGTCGCAGAACTGGTACGAGCGCGACACGTTGGCGCAGCACCCCCTTAACACGGGTACGGCACATTGGTGGATGTCGGCGGGGGAGACCCCGGCGGCACCACAAGCGGCGTCATGGACCTCCGGAGCGGCTCCCGGACCTCCCGACGCCCAGGACGCGGCGACCGGCCCTGACCCGGGACCGTGTCCCTCGCGGGGACCGCCGTCGTCCCGCCCCCCGGGCGACCGGGGGTGCGGCGGTCCCCGCGCTCAGCTTCTTCCCGTACGTACGGAGGCGCCCCGGCCTCAGTCCGTGTCGCCGCCACGGTTGCGGCGGGGCCACGGCCAGGGGCGGGTGGCGTGGACGGCGTTGACGCCGAGGATGCCGGCCCAGGTGACGAAGAGGCCGCTCAGACCGGCGTTCACGGCGCCGATCGCGGAGAGCGGGATGGCCAGGATCAGCGAGATCATGCCAAAGCCGAAGCGCTCGCCGAAGCTGATCTCGCCGTCGTTGTGCGCGGCCGGGCGGCCGCCCCGGGCCACCACCATCTGCTGCTCGGCCAACTGGCGCCGCACGCGGCGGTCCACCGTTCCGTCGACGCGCTGCTCCACCTTCTCCAGGAACGACTCCAGGAGGGCGCTCTCGTACTCCGGCCCCAGCTCACGCCGGGCGTGCAGAGTGGCGTCGAGTTCCTTCTTCAGCTCGGCGTCCTGAAGCGGACCGTCCCTGAGCTCAGTGTCGCGGGCTTCCATGCTTTTACGGTACGCAGCCGTCGGCACGGGCACAGTGGGGGTAGCCCCCGTACTTGCCCGCCTGCATATGGTCATGCAGAGTGCGGGGCGACTGAATATTCTGGGTGTGGCACATCTGGACAGAGGAAGGGGGCCGGCATGAGCGACAGCCCTGCCGCGCGGTTGCAGCAGCTCTTCGAGGGGCGCCGGCTCACCCCGACCCAGCGGCGGATCGCGCACAGCATGGTGCGCCGCGCCGCCGACGTGCCGTTCCTGTCGAGTGTGGAGCTCGCCGAACTGGCCGGGGTCAGCCAGCCGTCCGTGACGCGCTTCGCGGTCGCCCTCGGCTTCGACGGCTACCCGGCCCTGCGGCGCCATCTGCGCGAGGTGGCCCCGGTGGCCGTCCCGGCGGGGGACGAGGACGGGTACAACGAGTACCAGCAGGCGGTCCAGGCGGAGATCGAGAACCTGCGGCACCTGGTGGGTCTGCTGGCCGATCCGGCGCCGGTGGAGCAGGCGGGCCGGCTGCTCGCCGCCTCTCAGCCGCTCCCGGTCCTGGGCCTGCGCGCGGCCTCGTCGCAGGCGCGGGGGTTCGCGTACTTCGCGGCGAAGGTGCACCCCGATGTACGGCTGCTCGACGAGGGCGGGTCGATGCTGGTCGACCGCGTCGACGCGGCGGTTCGGGCCGGGGCGTCGGCGCTGCTGTGCTTCGCGCTGCCGCGGCATCCGAAGGAGGTCGTGGAGACCCTGTCGTACGCCCGGTCGTCCGGGTTGACCGTCGTCACGGTCGCCGACTCGGCGTTCGCGCCGGTGGCGCGCTTCAGTGACCTTCTGATCCCGGCGGCGGTCGGCACGGGCCTGGCCTTCGACACGGCCTGCGCGCCGATGCTGCTGGGCCGTGTGCTGCTGGAGGCCATGTGCGACGACCTCCCCGACGCGCAGGCCCGCCTGGAGGACTTCGACGCGGGGGCCGCGGCACGGGGCTTGTTCGTGGAGTAGCCCCCACCCCGCCCCTTCCCGAAACTCTCCGAGGGCGGGTGGGGGTGAAGGCGGTCTCCGGGGGCTGCGTCCCCGGAGACCGTTTGGCTGCGGATCGTGCTGGGTTGCTCGCGCAGTTCCCCGCGCCCCTAACTACCCAGGGGCGCGGGGAACTGCGCGCTCAGCCCCCACCGGCTCGCACACGACCGACAACCGCCGGAGGCTTTCGGGAAGGGGTGGGGTGGGGGACCCGCTAGAACAGCAGCGCGTCCCGAGCCGCGCCCCCGGCCTCCGTCACGATCTCCGACACCGCCTGGGGTGGACGTACGACCGCGAAGCGCACACCCTCCCCCGACACGGCGAAGCCGTAAACCCCAGGCCTGGCAAGGCTGTTGTAGGCGTAGTGGTGGGCGAAGTAGTACGCGCCCGTGTCGAGCACGGCCACAAAATCCCCCTGCTCCAGCAACGGCAGCGCCCGCCCGCGCGCCAGCAGGTCGCCCGCGAAGCAGGCCGGGCCCGCCACGTCCTGGACGACCGGCGGGCCGGACTTGGGGCGACCCTTCGGGTCGTACGCGGCGATCCGCAGCGGCCACGACGCGGGCGCGTACACGGTACGGGCCGCGATCTGCACGCCCGCGTGGGTGACCGCGACAGGCCGCCCGCCGGACGTCTTCGCGTACTCCACGCGCGCGAGAACCGTCCCGTGCTTGGCGAGCAGCGACCGGCCGAACTCGGTGACCAGTGCGTACGAGCCGTCGAACAGGCCGGGGACGCGCTCGCGCAGGAGCCGCGCGTACTCCCCGTACGTGGGCGTCTCCTCGTCCGAGTGGAAGTTGACCGGCAGCCCGCCGCCGATGTCGAGCGTGTCGACCTGGCGGCGGCCCACGCGCGCGTTGATCTCCTCGGCGAGTTCGAAGACCGCCCGTACGCCCTCCGCCATGAGTGACAGCGGAACGCCCTGCGAGCCGGAGTGGGTGTGCAGGCGGGTCAGCCAGGGGCGGTCCGCGTACGCCCGCACGATCCACTCGCGGGCGCCCTCGTCCCGTAGCGCCACGCCGAACTTCGACGTGGCCGTCGCCGTCGACAGCGCGTCGATGGACCCCGCACCCAGCTGCGGGTTGATCCGCAGGCCGAGCGGTGAGGCGGTCGGGGCGGCGGCCACCAGCGCGTCGAGGCGGGCCAGTTCCTGCGGGTTGTCGGCGTTGACGGCGATGCCGAGGGCGAGGGCGTCGCGCAGCTCGGCGGGGGTCTTGGCGGGGGAGTCGAGGACCGTGCGGTCGGGGCCGACCCCGGCGGCGCGGGCCAGGGCGAGCTCGCCGGGGCTGGCGACCTCGGCGCCGAGACCCCGCTCGGACAGCAGCCGCAGGACCGGCACCAGCGGGCACGCCTTGACGGCGAACGCGTGCAGTACGGGCGCGGTGGTGACGGCCGCGAACGCCGAGGTCAGCGCGGCCGCGCTCGCCCGGATGCCGGTGACGTCGAGCAGCGCCGCCAGCGGCGCCTCGGGCCCGACCAGGCCCTGTTCCACGGCCGCCCGCACGGCCTGCTCGCGCCGCGCCGCCGCGTCTGTGTCGGCCATGGGCATGTCCGTCATGGGATCAAGCCAATCACCGGGTGCGCCGACGCGCAGACGTACCGATGTATTGACTAGTTCTATTCAGCCAGCGAGGATGTGAATATCTGAGTCACGTCGTGAGGAGGCCTCGCCATGTCAGGACCCCGCCCCGTACGGGCACCGCGCGGTACGGAACTGAGTGCCCTGGGATGGCAGCAGGAAGCCGCCCTGAGGATGCTCCAGAACAACCTCGACCCCGAGGTCGCCGAGCACCCCGACAAGCTCGTCGTCTACGGCGGCACCGGCAAGGCCGCGCGCGACTGGCGCTCCTTCGACGCGATGGTGCGCACGCTGCGCACCCTCAAGCAGGACGAGACCATGCTGGTCCAGTCCGGCCGCCCGGTCGGCGTCATGCAGACCCACGAGTGGGCCCCGCGCGTCCTCATCGCCAACTCCAACCTGGTCGGCGACTGGGCGAACTGGGAGGAGTTCCGGCGTCTGGAGGCGCTGGGTCTGACCATGTACGGCCAGATGACGGCCGGTTCGTGGATCTACATCGGTACGCAGGGGATCCTCCAGGGCACGTACGAGACGTTCGCGGCGGTCGCCGCGAAGAAGTTCGGCGGCACGCTCGCCGGGACGATCACCCTCACCGCCGGTCTCGGCGGCATGGGTGGCGCCCAGCCGCTCGCCGTGACGATGAACGACGGCGTCGCGATCTGTATCGACGTCGACCCGCGCGCCATCGAGCGCCGCATCGAGCACCGCTACCTGGACGTGAAGGCCGACTCCGTGGAGCACGCGCTCCAGCTGGCCGTCGAGGCCCGCGACCAGCGCAAGCCGCTCTCCATCGGCCTGCTCGGCAACGCGGCGGAGCTGCTGCCGCGCATGCTGGCCGAGAGCGCGCCGATCGACATCGTCACCGACCAGACGTCGGCGCACGACCCGCTGGCGTATCTGCCGGTGGGTGTCGACTTCGACGACATGGCGGCGTACGCGGCGAAGGACCCGGCGGGGTTCACCACCCGTGCCCGCGAGTCCATGGCGCGGCACGTCGAGGCCATGGTCGGCTTCATGGACGCGGGCGCCGAGGTCTTCGACTACGGCAACTCGATCCGCGGCGAGGCCCAACTGGCGGGCTACGACCGGGCGTTCGCGTTCCCCGGCTTCGTCCCCGCGTACATCCGTCCGCTGTTCTGCGAGGGCAAGGGACCGTTCCGCTGGGCGGCGCTCTCGGGCGAGGCGTCGGACATCGCCAAGACGGACAAGGCGATGCTGGAGCTGTTCCCGGAGAACGAGTCGCTGCACCGCTGGATCAAGATGGCGGGCGAGCGCGTCCACTTCCAGGGTCTTCCGGCCCGTATCTGCTGGCTGGGTTACGGCGAGCGGGACAAGGCGGGCGAGCGCTTCAACGACATGGTGGCGTCGGGCGAGCTCGCGGCCCCGCTGGCCATCGGCCGCGACCACCTCGACTGCGGCTCGGTCGCCTCCCCGTACCGCGAGACCGAGGCGATGCTCGACGGCTCCGACGCGATCGCCGACTGGCCGCTCCTGAACGCCATGGTCAACGTCGCCTCCGGCGCGTCCTGGGTCTCCATCCACCACGGCGGCGGCGTCGGCATGGGCCGCTCCATCCACGCGGGCCAGGTCACGGTGGCGGACGGCACGGCCCTGGCGGGCGAGAAGATCCGACGCGTCCTGACGAACGACCCGGGGATGGGCGTCATCCGGCATGTCGATGCCGGGTACGACATCGCGGAGTCGGTCGCGGACGAGCGGTCCGTACGGGTCCCGATGCGGGAGGGCGACGCGTGACGGGGGGCACCCCGTCGGCCCCGCAGCCCCCGGGTGGGGTGGGGGAAGCCCCCTCGTTCCACGACATGTGGCGGGACCTCGCGCCCATCGGGCGCGACGCCGACACCCGTGGGTACCGGCGCTTCGTATGGACCGCCGCCGACGCCGAGTGCCGCGCGTGGTTCCAGGGGCAGGCCGAGGTCCGGGGGCTGACGTACGAGCTCGACCGGAACGGGAACCAGTGGGCCTGGGACGGGGACCCGGCCGCCGGGGACGCCGTCGTCACGGGGTCGCATCTGGACTCCGTGCCCGACGGCGGCGCCTTCGACGGGCCCCTCGGCGTCGTGTCCTCGTTCGCCGCGCTCGACGAGCTGCGGCGACGCGGGGCCGTACTGACCCGCCCCCTCGCCATCGTCAACTTCGGCGACGAGGAAGGCGCCCGGTTCGGACTGGCCTGTGTCGGATCGAGGCTCACCTCCGGCCAGCTCACCGTCGAGGCCGCGCACCGGCTGCGCGACGCCGACGGGATCAGCCTGCCGCAGGCGATGGAGCGCGCCGGATACGACCCGGACGCCATCGGGCCGGACCACGAACGCCTCGCCCGCATCGGCGCGTTCGTCGAGCTGCACGTCGAACAGGGCCGCGCCCTCGACCTCAGCGGCGACGCCGTCGGCATCGCCTCGGCGATCTGGCCGCACGGGCGCTGGCGGTTCGACTTCGCGGGCGAGGCCAACCACGCCGGCACCACCCGCCTCGTCGACCGGCGCGACCCGATGCTGACGTACGCCGAGACCGTCCTCGCCGCCCGTCGCGAGGCCGAACTCGCGGGCGCCGTCGCCACCTTCGGCAAGATCTCCTGCGAGCCGAACGGCGTCAACGCCATCCCGTCGCTGGTGCGCGGCTGGCTGGACTCGCGCGCCGCCGACCAGGCGACCCTCGACACCGTCGTCACGGCGATCGAGCAGGCCGCCAAGGAGCGGGCCGAGCGGGACGGCGTGGACCTGACCGTCGTACGGGAGTCGTTCACGCCCGTCGTCGAGTTCGAGCATGCCCTGCGCGACGAACTCGCCAAGATCCTCGGCGGGCACACCCCCGTCCTCGGCACGGGCGCGGGACACGACGCCGGGATCCTCTCCGGGGCGATCCCGACCGCCATGCTGTTCGTACGCAACCCCACCGGCGTCTCGCACTCCCCGGCCGAGTACGCCGGCGAGGACGACTGCGTCGCCGGGGTGATCGCACTCGCCGATGTTCTGGAGGGCCTGGCGTGCAGGTGACGTCGTACTGGCTGGAGCACGCCTGGCTCGACCCCGAGGTCGAACCGGGCGTGCTGGTGGAGGTCGCGGACGGGCGGATCTCCGCCGTACGCAAGGGAGTCGAGGCGCCGCCCCCCGGCGCCGAGGCCCTGCGCGGCCTCACCCTGCCCGGCCTCGCCAACGCCCACTCGCACGCCTTCCACCGGGCCCTGCGCGGCACCGTCCAGGTCGGCTCGGGCACCTTCTGGACCTGGCGCGAGGTCATGTACACGATCGCGTCCCGGCTGACCCCGGAGTCGTACTACGCGCTCGCGCGCGGTGTGTACGCGGAGATGGCGCTGGCCGGGATCACGGCCGTGGGCGAGTTCCACTATCTGCACCACGCGCCCGGCGGCACGCCCTACGACGACCCCAACGCGATGGGCGAGGCGCTGATCTCGGCCGCGCAGGAGGCCGGGATCCGCATCACGCTGCTGGATACGGCCTATCTGTCGTCGGGCTTCGGCGAGGCACCGTCCACGCACCAGCTGCGCTTCTCGGACGGGAACGCCGAGGCGTGGGCGGAGCGGGCCGCGCTGCTGAAACCGCGTGACGGCGTACGTCTGGGAGCGGCGATCCACTCCGTACGGGCCGTGCCCGCCGACCAGTTGGGCACGGTCGCCGAGTGGGCGCGCGAGCGCGGCGCGCCGCTGCACGTCCACCTCTCCGAGCAGGTCGCCGAGAACGAGGCGTGCCTGGCCGCGCACGGGTGCACGCCGACGCGGCTGCTCGCGGACCACGGGGTGCTGGGGGAGCGGACGACGGGCGTCCACAACACCCATCTGACGGATGAGGACATCGCGCTGATCGGGTCGTCGGCGACGGGTACGTGCATGTGCCCGACGACGGAACGCGACCTCGCCGACGGCATCGGTCCGGCGGTGGAGCTGGAACGCGCCGGATCCCCCCTTTCCCTGGGCAGCGACAGCCACGCGGTGATCGACCTGTTCGAAGAGGCGCGGGCGATGGAGCTGAACGAGCGGCTGCGGACGCGTACGCGGGGGCACTGGACTGCCGCGCAGCTGCTGCGCGCGGCCTCGCCGTTCGGGCATGCGGCGCTGGGCTGGAGCGACGCGGGTCGTCTCGAAGTGGGCGCGCGCGCCGACTTCGCGACCGTCGCGCTCGACTCCGTCCGTACGGCGGGGCCGGTGGCTCGGCTCGGCGCGGAGACGGCGGTGTACGCGGCGTCGTCGGCGGACGTCCGCCACACGGTCGTGGCGGGCCGCCCCGTGGTCCGCGACGGCGTCCACTTGGCGATCCCGGACGCGGCGACGGCCCTGACGGAAGCGATCGCGTCCCTACGGGAGTGACCCCCGCCCCGCCCCTTCCCGAAACTCTCCGAGGGTGGGTGGGGGTGGAGGTGGGTTTCCCGGGGGCGGGGCCCCGGACCCCGAGCGGGGCTGCGCCCCTGCACCCCCTCGGGGGCTCCGCCCCCTGAACCCCTGGCGGGGCCTGCGGCCCCTGCACCCCGGTTCGTCTGCGGACCGTGCTGGGTTGCTCGCGCAGTTCCCCGCGCCCCTAACTACCTAGGGGCGCGGGGAACTGCGCGACTAGCCCCCACCCACCCGCAGACGAACGCCATCCGCCGGAGGCTTTCGGGAAGGGGCGGGGCGGGGACAAATCACTGAGAGGAAGCCATGACCACCAGCACCACCCTCATCACCAACATCACCACCCTCGTCACCAACGACCCCACCCTCGGCACCGGCCCCCTCGGCCAGATCGAGGACGCCGCCGTCGTGATCGACGGGGACACCATCGCCTGGGTCGGCCACGCCAAGGACGCGCCGGACGCCGACCACCACCACGACGCCGAGGGCCGCGCGGCAATCCCCGGATTCGTCGACTCCCACTCGCACCTCGTGTTCGCCGGCGACCGCACCCAGGAGTTCAACGCCCGGATGTCGGGGCAGGCGTACAAGGCGGGCGGGATCCGGACCACCGTCGCCGCCACCCGCGCCGCCACCGACGAGCAGCTGAGCGCGAACGTCGGGCGGTACATCGCGGAGGCGCTGCGGCAGGGCACGACGACGTTCGAGACCAAGTCGGGGTACGGGCTCACCGTCGAGGACGAGGCCCGCGCGTTGCGCATCGCCGCCCAGCACACCGATGAGGTGACGTACCTCGGCGCGCACATTGTCTCGCCCGACTACGCCGACGACCCCGCCGGATACGTCGACCTCGTCACCGGCGAGATGCTCGACGCCTGCGCCCCGTACGCCCGTTGGGTCGATGTGTTCTGCGAGAAGGGGGCTTTCGACGGGGACCAGGCCCGGGCCGTCCTCCTCGCAGGTCAGGCCAAGGGGCTCACCCCCCGCGTCCACGCCAACCAGCTCACGTACGGCCCCGGCGTCCAGCTCGCCGTCGAGCTGGAGGCGGCCAGCGCCGACCACTGCACGCACCTCACCGACGCCGACGTAGACGCGCTGGCGAGCGGCCGCACGGTGGCGACGCTGCTGCCGGGCGCGGAGTTCTCCACCCGCGCGCAGTGGCCGAACGCGCGGCGCCTCCTCGACGCGGGCGTCACCGTCGCGCTCTCCACCGACTGCAACCCGGGCTCGTCCTTCACCAGCTCCATGCCGTTCTGCATCGCGCTCGCGGTACGGGACATGGGGATGACCCCGGACGAGGCCGTGTGGGCGGCGACGGCCGGTGGCGCCGCGGCGCTGCGGCGCACCGACGTGGGGCGGATCGCGCCCGGCGCCCGCGCCGACCTCGCGCTGCTCGACGCGCCCAGCCACGTCCACCTCGCCTACCGGCCGGGCGTGCCCCTGATCAGCGACGTCTGGCGTCAGGGCGTCAAGTGCGCGTAGCTCCTGGGGTGGGATTCCAGGTACTCGGCGAACGACTGCGCCTTGTGGCCGGTCAGCCGGGGCACGGTGTCCGAGACGGCGGCCATCTCGCCGGTCGCGATCGCCTCGTACGAGCTCACCCAGCCGGTGACCTCCCACCGCTCGGCGCCGTAGCCCGCGCGTGAGGCGAACGCCTCCTCGCGGGTCTCGGCCGCGTAGGTGATCTCCCGGCCCGACACCCGGCTCAGCTCGCGCGCCGCGTCGGCGAGGGTGAAGGCCTCGGGGCCGGTGATGTCATAGATGGCCCCGGCGTGCTCGGAGGCGTCGCCGAGCAGGACGGCGGAGGCCACGTCCGCGATGTCCTTGTGCGCCACGGCCCCGACCCGCCCGTCCCCGGCCGGGCCCCGGATCACCCCGTCCGCCCCGGCCATCGCGGCGATCCCGGCGAGATAGAGACTGTCCCGCAGGAACGTGTACGCGAGGCCCGAGGCGCGGATGTGCTGCTCGGTGTGCCAGTGGTCGCGGGCGAAGGTGAAGGTGGCGTCGGGGGCGGCGCCCAGGAACGACACGTACACGATGCGCGAGACACCGGCGGCGACGGCCGCGTCCACCGCCGTGACGTGGTCGCGCACCCGGTCGGGGGCCTCGTGCGCCGACACCAGGAAGAGCGTGTCGGCCCCGGCCAGCGCCTCGCGCATCGCCGGACCGTCCCCGTACGCGGCGGGCGGCGCCTTCACCGCGCCGGGCAGCTCCGGCAGCCGCGCGGGGTTGCGCCCGAGCAGCCGGGCCGCCACCCCCTCATCGGCGAGCCGCCGGGCCACCCGCCCACCGACGGCCCCACCGGCTCCGGTGACGGCGATGACTGCGCTCATGGTGATCTCCTCATCGGATGCTGCTCGCCATCGTGCCGCAGGAGCCCATGAGTCGCACGCCTAGAGTGGGCCGATGAAGACCATCGGCCTGATCGGCGGCATGAGCTGGGAGTCCAGCGCGGAGTACTACCGGCTTCTCAACGAGCTCGTACGCGAACGGCTCGGCGGACTGCACTCGGCCCGCTGCGTACTGCACTCCGTCGACTTCGCCGAGATCGAGGAGCTGCAGAGCGCCGGGGAGTGGGAGCGGGCCGGGGAGATCCTGGCCCAAGGCGCCAAGGGCGTCGAGGCGGCCGGTGCCGATCTCGTCCTGATCTGCACCAACACCATGCACAAGGTCGCCGACCAGGTCGCGGCCGCCGTCTCCGTGCCGCTCCTCCACCTCGGCGACGCGACGGCCCAGGCCGTACGGGCCCGGGGCATCCGGCGGGTCGGCCTGCTCGGCACCGCCTTCACCATGGAGCAGGACTTCTACCGCGACCGGCTGCGCGCCCACGGCCTCGACGTCCTCACCCCGGACGACGCCGGGCGCGCGCTCGTGCACCGCGTCATCTACGAGGAGCTGTGCCTCGGCGTGGTGAAGGACGAGTCGCGGCGCGCCTACCAGGACGTCATCGCGGCGCTCGTCGACGAAGGGGCCGAGGGTGTCATCCTCGGGTGCACGGAAATCGAGCTGTTGATCCGTCAGGAACACAGCCCGGTACCGGTGTTCCCCACCACGCGACTCCACGCGGAGGCCGCGGTAACGGCCGCGCTCGAACTCTAGGGCGAGCCCCCGGCCGCCTCCTTCACCGTACGGTCACAAGAGCCGGTCTTTCCCTATCGTCCCGACATTTCGACCGGTACCGTCCTTGGCAGCGTGCTCAGGGGTGGACCGGGGGGTCGAGTTGAGCGGTGGACGCGGTGGCCGTACCAGGGTCGTGAGACCCGGCGAGCTGAACGCCGGTGAGCTGGAGATATGGCGTGACATACGGGCGAAGTCGGGCGCGCCCGCGAACCCTTTCATGGAACCCGAGTTCACCCTCGCCGTGGCGCACGTACGGCCCTCGGCGAGGGTGGCGGTGGTCCACGAGGACGGTGAACCCGCCGCGTTCTTCCCGTACGAGAAGGGCGCTCTGGGGCGGGGGCGGGCTATCGGGTTCCGCGTCTCGGACTGCCAGGGGATCGTGGCCCGGCCCGAACTCGCCCTGGATGCAAAGGAGTTGCTGCGCTCCTGCTCTCTCTCCGCCTGGGAGTTCGACAATCTGGAGGCGGGGCAGGGGCTGTTCGTGCCGGGCGCGGCCGCCGCGTATCCGTCGTTCGTGGTCGACGTCGGCGCGGGATACGAGGCGTACGAGAGCGGTCTGCGCGTCCGCTCGCCCAAGTTCTTCAGGACCACCACCGCCAAGGAGCGTCGGCTCGGGCGGCAGGCGGGCGAGCTGCGGTTCGTCTTCGACGAGCGCGATCCGGGCGCGCTGCGGCAGTTGATGGAGTGGAAGTCCGCGCAGTACCGCCGCACCGGCCGCCGCGACCGGTTCGCGCAGGAGTGGATCAGCACCCTCGTGCGCTATCTGGCGCACACGGACGCGCCCGGCTGCGCGGGCGTCCTGTCCGTCCTGTACGCCGCCGACCGGCCCGTCGCCGCGCACTTCGGACTGCGCTCGCGCACGGTGCTGTCGTGCTGGTTCCCCTCGTACGACCCGGAGTTCGCCAAGTACTCGCCGGGGCTCGTGCTGCATCTGCGCATGGCCGAGGCGGCGGCCGGGGCCGGGATCGGCGTGCTGGATCTGGGGCGGGGGGCCGCCGAGTACAAGGACGCGCTGAAGACCGGGGAGATCCCGGTGCACGAGGGCGCGGCGGTGCGGCCGGGCGCGGGCGCCGCGCTGCACTGGCTGGGCCGCGAGCCGTCCCGCCGCGCGCACGCCTTCGTCCGCGCGAGGCCGGGGCTCGCCGCCCTCGCCCAGCGCACGTTGAAGCAGGCGGGACGCCTGCAGCGCGGGCAGTAGCCCCGCCATCGCACCACCCGGAGGATGACGGGGGAGTCGCATGTCACGTCGTAGGACCGGACACGCACACAGAGCACACACGCCCTGCATGCCGGAGGCCGAGGAGATCGTCCGGGAGCAGGGCGTCCACGGGGGCATCGGCGTCGGCGAGTTGGACCTCGACGGGCTCGACGGCGGGGTGCTCTCGCTGACCCCCGCGCCCGGCGGACCGCCGATCGCCGCCGGTGAGGTGTACGTCCTCGTACGGCTGCGGGGGCGCCCGGTCGGCACGGTGATCGGCCGGGTCAGGGCGGGCGAGGACGCGGCGGAGGTGCTGGCGGCGGCGGCCCGTAAACAGCTGGCGGGGCATGTCCCGGAGGACCGCGCGGAGAGATCCGGGTCCACGGCTCTCGCGCGACTGCCCCGCGCCACCGTCGTCGTCGCCACCCGCGAACGGGCCGGGCAGCTCGCCCGCGCGCTGGACTCGCTGCTCGTGCAGGACCATCCCGACTACGAGATCGTGGTCGTCGACAACAACCCGGTGACCGCCCAGACCCGCGAGCTCGTCGAGAACGGCTACGCGGCGCGCGGGGTGCGTTACGTCCGCGAGCCCGTGCCGGGGCTCGCCGCCGCGCACAACCGGGGCGTCGCCGTGGCCGAGGGAACGATTCTGGCGTTCACCGACGACGACGTGGTGGCGGACGGGCGCTGGCTCTCCTCGCTCGCCGCGCCGTTCGCGCTCGACCCGGGCCTCGCCTGCGTCACCGGCCTGATCCTGCCCGCCCGGCTGCGTACGCCCGCGCAGATCCTGCTGGAGAGCCACGGCGGATTCACCAAGGGCTTCGCGCCGCGCCGCTTCGACCCGGCCAGGCCGCCCGCCGACGAGCCGCTGTTCCCGTTCACCGCGGGCAGATTCGGCTCCGGTGCCAACATGGCGTTCCGGGCCGACGCCCTGCGCGCCGTGGGCGGCTTCGACCCGGCCACCGGCACCGGAACCCCGGCCAGGGGCGGCGACGACCTGTACGCGTTCGCGCGGATCGTCGTCGCCGGACACCGCCTCGGCTACACGCCCGAGGCGCTCGTCTGGCACCACCACCGCGAGACCTGGCAGGACCTGGAGAACCAGGCGTACGGCTACGGCGCCGGGCTCACCGCGTACCTCACCGCGCTCCTGGTCCGCCGCCCCGGCCTGCTTCCCGCACTGCTCAGACGGCTGCCGCGCGGCGCGGCGCACGCCCTCACCATCAGCGCCCACCGCGAGGCGGGCGAGCAGTCGGTGCCGGGCGAGCACGGCGCCCAGGACTACCCATGGCCGCGCGGCCTGTCCCGCCTGGAACGCCGGGGCATGCTGTACGGCCCGCTCGGGTACCTCCGGGCGCGCTACCGGGTCCGTGGCCTGCGCCGCCCGTGGGAGCCGACCCGATGACGCGTCGGGACACCGCAGCGGGGCCGCAGACCGCCCCCACCATGCGCGACCGCATCCCCGTCCTCCTCTACCACGCCGTGAGGCCCGACCCGCCCGCCTGGATCGCCGAATTCACCGTCACACCACGGCAGTTCGCGGCGCACCTCGACGCGGTCGTGGCCAGTGGACGCACGCCCGTCACCGTCGGCGCGCTCGCCGACCACTTCGCCGGGCGGGCGCCGCTGCCGCCGAGGCCGGTCGCGCTCACCTTCGACGACGGCTTCGCCGATCTGCCCGGCCCCACCGCCGACGCGCTCGCCGCTCGCGCCCTGCCCGCGACCGCGTACCTCACCACGGGCGCCATCACCCCGGGCGGCCGCTCGCTGCTGCCGCCCGCGCCGATGATGACCCTGGACGACGCGAAGCTGCTGGAGCAGTACGGGATGGAGATCGGCGGCCACACCGTCTCGCACCCCCAGCTCGACACCCTCACCACCAAGGTGCTGCGGCGCGAACTCGCCGACTCCAAGGCCGTGTTGGAGGACGCGCTCGGCCACGAGGTGGCCCATCTCGCCTATCCGCACGGCTACAACAGCGCCGCCGTGCGCCGGGCCGCCCGCGCCGCCGGGTACGCGAGCGCCGTGGCGGTGCGGCACGCGCTGAGCTCGGCCGCCGACGACTCGTACCGCATCTCCCGCCTGATCGTCCGCCGCACCCACACCGCGGCGGACGTCGAGGCGTGGATGGCCGGTGAGGGGGCCCGGGTCGCGCCGTACCGGGACTCGGCGGCGACGGTCGGATGGAGGCTCTACCGCAGGGCCCGGGCGGTGGCGCGGGGGCCCGTTTTCGCCGGGTGATCGCGTCCGCGACAGGAACGTACGACAGCATCACAAACGCGAAGGATGTTCCTATACTTCGCTGAAGGGGACAGCCAGGGGACGGCGGCGTGACGGCCGCACCACATCTGTGGGGGGAGTCGCACTGTGCAGCAACGCGTGCCCGCGCCGGTGACCGAAGGCAGTGCGCTGCCCCCGGGTCAGGGCGGCGACGACAGTGGGACGGACGGCTCCGCACGCGTCCCGAAGTGGCTGCCGCCGGATCTGATGCGACCTCAGATACTGTTCACCTGGCTGCCGTTGGTCGTCGCCACGGCGCTCTGGCTGTACGCGCTGCCGCACATCGACTACCGGCACATGGGCGACTGGGGCCTGCTCGACAAGCTGCCCCTCGCGTTCTTCCTCTCCCTCGTCGTGCTCACCGCCGGGTTCGTCGTCAGTCTGCGCCGGGCGGGCACCGCGCCCTGGTGGCCCGGTCTGTACAGCGTGGCGCTGCTCTTCGCCCTGAAGGCGCCGACCGCGATCCTGTACAACTCGGTGCGCTACCCCTGGGCCTCCAAGCACGACGCGGTCGTCTCGCATCTGCTGGTCAACCAGGAGCTGCACCCCAACACCCCGCTCTCCGGCAACATGGCCGCCTACGACCAGTGGCCCGGCTTCTTCACGCTCAACTCGGCGCTGGTGCGCGCCTTCGGCGTGGAGACCACCCAGTCGTATCTGAACTGGGCGGCCCTGTTCTACGGGGTGATCCTCATCCCCGTCCTGGTGCTGATCTACCGCACCTTCGCCGAGGACTGGCGGCTGGTGTGGACCGGCGTGTGGATCTTCGAGGTCGCCAACTGGGTGGGCCAGGACTACTTCTCGCCGCAGGGCCTCGCGCTCATCCTGCATCTGTCCGTACTCGCCGTGGTCCTACGGCACTTCGTACGGCCGGGAGCAGCCGGTGACCTGCGCTCGCGCGCCAACCTGGACCCGGCGGCCGCCTCCGTGCCGCCGCCCACCACGGCCCGCCAGCGGGCGGTCTGCGTACTGATCCTGGCGCCGCTGATCGCCGCGATCAACTTCACCCACCAGCTCACCCCGGTGATGCTCTGCGTCTGCCTCTTCGCGCTCAATCTGACCCGCCGCTACCGCAACCCCGGGCTGCTCGTCGTCACCGGCGTGATCATGCTGATCTGGGACCTGACGATGGGCCGCAAGCTGTTCGTGGAGACGCTGGACTCGCTGAAGGAGTCCGCGGGCAACCTCCTCAACAACTCGCGCGCCGGGTACGCGGGTGAACTCACCGGCCCCGGGCCCGTGTTGCAGGGCCGGGCCGACATCGTGATGGTGCTCGTGGTGGCCGCGCTCGTCGCCTTCGCCGTACTGACCCGGCGCAAGCTGCTCAAGAGCGCGCTGCCGCTGCTGCTGATCTCGATCGCGCCCGTACCGATGTTCGCGATCAACGACTACGGCGGCGAGATGCTCTTCCGGGTCTATCTGTTCGGGCTGCCCGGCGCCGCGTTCTTCGCCGCCGCCGCCCTGGTGCCCGCTCCGGGCGGCGCCAAGGAGCCCGTACGTCTGCCCGTACGGATCCGGATCGGACCCGTCGCGCGGCGGCGGATCGCGGCCGTGGCGCTGCCCGCCGTGCTGCTCGCGCTCGTCGCCGGGTTCCTGCCCGCGTACTACGGCAAGGAGCGGATGTACTACACACCGCCCGCCGAGACCGCGCTGGTCACCCGCGTGATCGACCAGGCCCCGCGCGGCTCGCTGATCCTCGCCGCGACCGGCTCGTTCCCGATGGCGCTGCACCGCTACGACCAGCTGGAGCACTGGTTCTTCGTGGAGCAGACGCTGCCCGAGAACATCCGGATGCTCAAGGACCCGGCGGGGTTCCTGGTGCCGCAGCTGCCGAAGGACGGCAGACCCGCGTTCGTGCTGCTCACCCGCACCCAGGACATCTACACCTCCGGCGAGGGACTGCTGCCGCCCGGCGGGTTCCAGGAGCTGAGGACCAAGCTGGAGGCGTCCCCGCTGTTCCATGTGATCGACCGCAACGCGTACGCGACCGTCCTGGAGTACCAGCCCCGACGTTCTTGAGGACCCAAGGTCCATCGCCCGCCCGCCGACCGGAGGCCCGCTGCCGTGACCGTGAACCAGAACAGCATCCGCGTCGCCGTGGCGCTCTCCGGCTGGGTGGCGCTGGCCGCGACCGCGCTGCCGGACGCGTGGCCGGCCCGCTGGATCCCGGTGCTGCTCTTCGTCAGCTTCGGCCCGGGCTTCGCGCTGCTCTATCCGCAGCCCGGCGCGCTGCGGCCGGGCGCGCGCCTGGAGGCTTTGGCGCTGGCGGCGCCGCTCAGCCTCTCCTTCGGAGCGCTGGTGTCGACCTGTCTGTTCCTGGTGAAGGGGTTCTCGGCGACCGCGTTCCTGATCTCGCTCGCCGTCTTCTCCTCGGTCGCCGCCGCCTTCCCGGGCCTCCCGCTGCCCGCCGCCACGCGCGGCGCCGCCGAGCGCACGCGGGCGAGGCCCGAGACCCGTAAGTGACGGGTCAACTCCCGTACCGGCGGCGGAAACCCACCGCCACCGCCGCCACCGCGCACAGTCCCACGAAGACCGGCAGCGCGGCCCCCGCGAACGCCTCCTGCGCCGCCCACCCCGCCACCGCGAGCACCCACACCAGCACCGAGGTGAGCCGCCAGTGCGCGCCCAGGGCGATCAGGGTCACCGCGATCAGCGCCAGGCAGAGCACCTGGAGGGCGATCGGCAGAGAGCGCTCGGCCCCGGCGGGCGAGTCCAGCCCGGCCACGTCCGTGAGCAGCCGGGTCAGGGGCCCGTGCCAGGGTCCGGCCAGCGGGTCGGGCCGTACGCCGAGGATCAGCGGCGCGGTGTGCAGGGCGGCCACCGTCACGCCGAGCCCGGCGGCGAGCAGACCGGGACGGGCCCGGTAGAGCGAGACGGCCGCGCTGCACACCACGATCAGGAGCACCCCGGCGGTGAGCGAGACCGGCGGCAGCGCGCGCAGCAGCCCGGGGCCGTCGACGCGGTCCGAGTCGATGTCGGCGGCGCGCGACAGCGGCACCCAGAACAGCCCCGCCGCAAGCCCCAGGAGCAGCCACAGCACGGTGGTGAGCAGCGACTCGTCCCCGCCGTCCGCCTGTTGAGCCGGGATCGTCCGCAGATGCAGCGTGGTCGCGGTCGCGGGGCCGGGCGCGCTCACGGGGACGTAGACCGGGATGCCGAGCGCCGGGGTGCCGGTGTCGAGGCCGCCGCTGAGGTACGCGGTCTGGGTGGTCCAGCGCGTCCCGTACTCCTTGGCCTCCTCGGTCCGCGCGTCCGCCGCCCTGCGGGCCCAGCTGGTGCCGTACGCCGCGTCCTTGTCGGGCCTGCGCTTCGTACGGGGCGTACGGACGGTGGCGCGCCCGGCGAGGGCCGCGCGCAGGCCGGGCGCGGAGACCAGCGCCATGCCGGTCATCGACACCAGGACCGCCCAGCCCGCGCCCGCGATGCCGGTGGTGCCGAGCAGGACCGCCGCACTGCCGAGGACCAGGGAGCACATGGCGCCCTGGAGCAGCGCGAGGACGCCGGTACGGCCCTGGACGCGCAGCACCGCGATGTAGAGCTCGACGGCCACCCGGGGGAGGGCTGCCGCCGCGAGCAGGCGCAGGACGAGGGTGCCGTGCTCGGCGTAGTCCGCGCCGAACGGGGCGAGGATCTGCCGGGCGAAGACGATCAGGAAGAGGACGACGGGGACGAGCAGCAGCGACATCCGCCGCAGTGACGCCCGTACGCCGTCGGCGAGGCGGTCCGGGCTGTGCGAGGCGTGCGCGGTGAGCGAGGAGGCCATGTTGATGGCCATGAACTCCATCGTTCCGCCGACGGTGTACGCGATATAGAAGAATCCGTTCTGCGTGGCGTCGAACCGGACCGCGACCATCACCGGCAGCAGATTGATCATCGCCAGCGAGAACAGCGCACCGACCGAGTCGCCCGCCAGGAAGCGCCCGATCTCGCGCAGCTCCGGCACCGGCCGGTCGCGGTCGGCGCGCTCCTGCGCGGGGATCAGCCGGCGGAAGACCAGCCAGCCGAGCGGCAGGATCGACAGGGCCATCGCCGCCGCCCAGGAGACGAAGACGCCCAGGGTCAGGCTCGCGCAGGCAGCGAGCAGCAGCAGCTTGCCGAGCGAGAACACCGCGTTGCCGACCGGCACCCAGATCGCCTTGCGCAGCCCGGTGAGCACCCCGTCCTGGAGGGTGAGGATCGCCCAGGCGACCGAGGCCACGATGAAGAGCGCCCCGGCCGCGAGCCCGCGCAGCGGTGTGTACGAGGCGCCCCACAGCGGCAGCGTGAAGAGGAAGCCGACACTGGCCACGGCCACCACGACCGTGCCCGTGAGGTACGCGCGGACGACCAGCGGCCCGGTCGACCGGCCCGCGCGCGGCACATAGCGCACGATCGCGCCGATCATGGTGGAGGCGGCGATCGAGGCGAGCAGCCGCATCGCGGCGATGGCGGCGGAGCCCTGGCCGACCGACTCCTCGCTGTAGTAGCGGGCCGCGACCAGCCAGAACCCCAGGCCCAGGGCGGCGGAGACGGCCGTGGAGAGCATCAGGGCGTAGGCGTTGCGGAACATGGAGTCGCCGCTGCCGCCCGATGGCTCGTCCACGGCGTCCGGATCCCCGGTGTCCACGCCGTCCCCGACGCCGTCCCGGCGTGCGTCGGACGTGGTGTCAGACACCGGCGGGGCCGCCCGTCGCGGGCCGGGCCCCGGACTCCTCCAGGACCCGGACGGCGAGCTCCGCCTTCAGCGGGTCGACGGGCAGGGCGTGCCGGGCGAACCAGCGCGCGGCCCCGGGGGCGGGCGAGGGGTCGGTGAAGGCGGCGCCCGCGTAGTCGTCGAGCGGCGGGTCGTAGAGGTAGCCGACGGTGATCCGGGCCTCGGCGAGCGCCGCGCGGGCCGCGTCCCGGTCCTCGACCAGCAGCGGCACCCGGAACAGCGGCTGTGCGGGCCCCGGCCTCGGCCGCGCCCACTCGGTGGCGAGCAGCCGCTCGGTCCCGGCCCGGTGTCCGTCCAGTACGGCGTCGAGGCGCGCCATCTTGCGGCCGATCCTGGCGAGCCGGAGCTTTCCCGCGCCGGTGCGGTAGTCGTGCATGTCGACGCGCACCCAGGAGTGGAAGGCGGCCAGGTCGGGCGCGGCGGCGACGGCCCGTCCCAGCTCGTCGGGTCTCAGCGCCATCCGGATGTCGTCGCGCTCCTGGAGCCCGAGCATCCGCAGCACCGCCCAGGCGGCGGGCGCGAGGTGCGCTCCCCGTACGGCGGCTTCCGCGTACGGGCGTGTCCAGTAGGCGAGTTCGGCCGTCCGGCGCGGCGGATCGAGCAACTCGTCGCGGGTCTTGACCAGGGCCTCGCGCAGTCCGGGGTCGGCGACGGCGAGGAAGCCGCCCGCCTTGGCGGCGGTGTGCTTGGAGAGCGAGAACACCGAGGCGTCCCCGAACGTCCCGACCGCCTGTCCGCCGACCTCGCTGCCGATGGCGTGCGCCGCGTCCTCGATGAGCGCGATCCCCGACGCGTCGCATTTGGCGCGCAGTGCGGGCGCCGGGTCCGGGTTCCCGTACAGATTGGTGGTGAGGACGGCGGCCAGGCCCGGCCAGACGTCCTCGGGGACGGCGGCCAGGTCGATCGAGCCGTCGCGCGGGTCGAGCGGCGCCTGGACGGGCCGCAGCCCGGCCGCGAGCACCACGAAGAAGATGACGTCGTCGTTGACGGGCGACATCAGGACCCGCCCGCCCGGCGCGCACCAGTGGCGCAGCGCCACATACAGTCCGAGGCGGCAGGAGGGCACGTACAGGCACTCGCGCCCCAGCCGGTCCCGCATGGTCTCTTCGAGCGTCGAGCACGTGGTCTCGTACGGCATGAGTCCCCCCAGACCCCCCGGTTGCCCCGCGCTCAATGTGACCCAGACCGCACGGTTCGTCAACAATGCGTGAGGCATGCCCAGGGCAATGTCCGGGCAACGCGCGAGGCCCGTCCCCATAAGGAACGGGCCCTCGCACAGGCGTACCGACGGGCGACCGTCACTCCGCGGTCACTCTTCGACGGTCAGCCCCTTGCGCAGCCGCGACAGCGTGCGCGCGAGCAGGCGGGAGACGTGCATCTGGGAGATGCCGAGCTCCTCGCCGATCTCGGACTGGGTCATGTTGGCGACGAACCGCAGCGACAGGATCTTGCGGTCGCGGTGCGGGAGTTCGGCGATCAGCGGTTTCAGCGACTCGATGTACTCGACGCCTTCGAGGTCGTGGTCCTCGTAGCCGATCCGGTCCGCGAGCGCGCCCTCGCTGTCGTCCTCCTCGGGCTGGGCGTCCAGCGAGCTCGCGGTGTACGCGTTGCTCGCCGCCATCCCTTCGACGACCTCTTCCCTGGTGATGCCCAGGCGTTCGGCGAGCTCGCCCACCGTCGGTGACCGGTCCAGCTGCTGGGCGAGTTCGTCGCCCGCCTTGGCCAGGTCGAGGCGGAGCTCCTGGAGGCGCCGGGGGACCCGGACCGACCAGGAGGTGTCGCGGAAGAAGCGCTTGATCTCGCCGACGATCGTCGGCATCGCGAACGTCGGGAACTCCACGCCGCGGTCGTGCTCGAACCGGTCGATGGCCTTGATCAGGCCGATCGTGCCGACCTGGATGATGTCCTCCATCGGCTCGCTGCGGGAGCGGAAGCGCGAGGCGGCGAACTTGACCAGGGCCAGGTTCAGTTCGACGAGCGTGTTGCGGACGTACGAGTACTCGTGGGTGCCCTCTTCGAGGGAGTCGAGACGCGCGAAGAGCGTCTTCGACAGCGCCCGCGCGTCCAGCGGGGCGATCTCGTCGTACGGAGGGATCTCGGGGAGATCCTCCAGTCCTTCGAGCGGGGGGTGCGGCATGTGCGTTGCCGACGTATCCAGGGATTCGTCGAGCCGGGGTGACATGGGGTCTCCTCATCGTTCTCGGCATATGGCTGCCGATGCCCATACGTGGCGATGCGGTGTGCGGCGCCTCCGTGGCCGGTCGCAGTGAAAAGCTGTCTCTACTACCCCTACCCGCTTTGGCTGTAAGCCCGCAAGGCTGGAATGCCCCTATATGTCCGGTTCATTGTGTTGTTCCGCTTCCAGAGGGCGTAGGGAAGGCGTAGTGTTCTCGGGGAGTCCGCGTGTACAGACCCGTGTGCCGTCATCTGCACGGAGAGGTGCGTCACGTGTGACGGGGAACACGGCCACCGCATCTGCGGGCAACGGCGAACCACGGCGAAGAGGGACGGGCATGGACCGCGGCACGGTCGGCAGCGCGAATCGGGGCCGGCTGGAGGTCGGCGTCAGGTCGCACGGCCGCAGCGAGATCTTCACGCCCGTCGGCGAGTTGGACCACCACACGGCCGAACTGCTCAGCGAGCCGCTGGAGAAGGCGGTCGAGGCGGGCCGCACCCGGCTGGTCGTGGACTGTTCACGGCTCGACTTCTGCGACTCCACCGGACTGAACGTGCTGCTCGGCGCCCGGCTGAAAGCCGAGGCCGCCGGGGGCGGGGTGCACCTCGCGGGCATGCTCCCCGTGGTGGCCCGGGTCTTCGAGATCACCGGCGCGGAAGCGGTTTTCACCGTGCATGATTCGCTCGATGCGGCACTGGACGACTGACCCCGGCGCGGCGGGGCAGGAGACCAGACTCAAGACGTTGGCATTCGGTGATTCGGTGAGGTGAAGCGCTGATGAGCACCACCCGGCAGCATCCGCCGGGCGACTTTGGCCCCGAGCCGGACGGAGCTGCTCCGGCCGCGGCCTCGCGCGTCCTCGCCCTGTACGGCGCGAGCGGCATCGTGCCGCTCGCACGCGACTTCACCCGGCAGGCGCTGCACGACTGGGGCTGGCTCCCGGCCGCCACCGCCGAGGGGCGCGCGGCCGCCGAGGACGTGCTGCTCGTCGTCTCGGAGCTGGTCACCAACGCGTGTCTGCACGCCGAGGGCCCCGAACAGCTGCGGGTCTCGTGCACCCCGAAGGTGCTGCGCCTGGAGGTCACCGACCGGGGCGCCGGACAGCCCGCGCCGCGCACCCCGCACCGCGCGGGGCGGCCCGGCGGCCACGGCATGTTCATCGTGCAGCGGCTCTGCCTGGACTGGGGGGTCGTACGGACCCCGGGCGTGCCCGGCAAGACGGTCTGGGCGGAGCTCGCGGCCCCCGCGTAGCGCACGGGCGTCGCATCGCGCGGAGAACAGCGGGGTCGCGCCCGCGTGGAGCACCGGCGAACAGTGGCGCCCAGAACACTGGCGTCACTCCGGTGTGTTGTGTGTCTTCCCTCGACAAGGTCCCCGGCGTACCTTGACGGCCAATCTGATGTGCCGTCAGTAACTTGAACGGCCTCGGGAACGAGGGAAATTCGAGGTGTCGCACGTGTCGTACCAGAAGCGGACAGCACTCGCGCTGGCGGCGGCCGTGGCGGGCCCGGTGGTGCTGATGGCCGCCCCGGCCGCCCACGCCGACGTCGTGGACGTCAACTACAACTGCGAGACGCCGATCGGCGCCAAGAGCGCGGTGTCGCCCATCGACATCAAGGCGGTCCCCAGCGGCAGCGCCTACAAGCTGACCATGTCGTTCCAGAAGGGCGTCTCCTCCAGCCCGGTCGCGCTCGGCCCGGGCGCGATGAACCCGAGCGCGGTCGTCAACCTGGCCGGCGCCGACAAGGGCACGGTCGCGGTGGCCGGGCCCGCCAACTCGGCCGAGATCCCCGCCAACAGCCCCATCAAGATCAGCGACCTGAGCGGTACGTACACGCCAAAGGCGTCCGGCAAGGTCACCTTCACGGCCTCGGTCCTCACCATCAAGGCGCTGGGCACCGTCACCACCTGCAAGCCCGGCAACAGCCCCGGGCCCTCGCTCTCCCTCGACGTCAAGGCGGCGCCCGGCGCCTCCGCCGCCGACCCGCTGCCCAAGACCGGCCCGCTCGACTCGACGGTCGCGCTCGGCACGCTCGGTGGCACGGTCCTGCTCACGGGCGCTGCCGGGGTGCTGTGGCTGACCCGGCGCGGGCAACGAGCCCACGGCTGACTCCGTAGACGCTGGGCCCGATACCGACGGGGAGCCGCCGATGCCGCCACACCCGATCCGCCTGGCCGCTCTCGCCGCGGCCCTCGCCCTCTTCGTCCTGGACGCCCCGGCCGCGCGCGCGGCCGACACGGACTGGAGCGCCGCGCCCGCACCGGGCGGCGGCTCCCGGCCCACCGGTGACGGCAGACCGTACTTCTATCTGGAGGGCGCGCCCGGCTCCGTCCTGGAGGACAAGGTCGCGCTCACCAACCCGACCGGGCGCCCGCTGACCCTGCGGCTGCGCGGGGCGGCGGCGGAGAACACCGCCACCGGCGCCGTCACCGTACGGCCCGACGCCGATCCCTGGATCGCCCTCGCCGCCGCCGAGGTGCGGATCCCGCCGCACACCCGGGCCGACGTTCCGTTTTCGGTCACGGTCCCGGCAGGCGCCCAGCCCGGTGATCATCCGGCGGCGCTGGTGGCGTCCGGTGGCGGCCGCGAGGCGCGGGTCGGGCTGCGGCTGCGGGTCGGCGGCCCGACGCTGGCCGCGCTGACCGTCGAGGACGTCACCGTCGACGAGGGCCGGTCCCTGATCCGATACGCCCTGGTCAACCGGGGCAACACCACCCTCACGCCCAGCCTGGCCGTACGCGCCGACGGGATCGTCGGGCATCCGCTGCGGCGCCCGGCCCGGCCGCTCCCGCTGGAGCTGCTGCCCGGCCGCCGCGTCGAGCTGACCGAGCCATGGCCGCATCCGCCCGCCCTGGACCGCGTCGAGGTCCGCCTCACGGTCACGGCGGACGGGGGCGCGCGCGGCGAGGCGTCGGCCTCGGCGGTGTTCGTGCCCTGGGCCCCGGTGGCGGGCGCCGCGTGCGTACTGGCGGGGGGTGCGGCCTGGTGGTGGATCCGGCGGCGGAGAGGAGCGGCGTCGTGAGGCCGCGTACGAGTCGTACGAGGGCGATGGCGCTGGTCACGGCGGTACTGCTGCTGTGTGCGGCACTCGTGCCGGTGGCGGGCGCCGACGACGGCAAGCCGGTCGTGACGCTCGCGCAGAAGGAGGCGGCGAAGGGGGCGGAGCTCACCGTGAGCGGTACGGGCTGGCGGCCCGGCGCCCTGCTGATGCTCCTGGTCTGCGGTCAGTCGAGCCCCGGTACGGGCGTGATCGGCGGCACCAACTCCTGCGCCAACGCCGACGGCCGCGCGGTCACCACCGACGCCAAGGGCGCCTTCAGCAAGCCGGTGCCGGTGGCCGCGCCCCCGAAGCCGTGCCCGTGTGTGGTGCATGTGGCGACGGTGACGGGTGAACAGGCCGCCGTGGACGCCGAGTTGACGATCACCGGCCATCCGGTGGCGTCGCTGCCCACCCAGACCGACGGCGGCCGCCTCGCCGTCCTGACCACCCCCGACCTCCGGGGCAGCGACGGGTTGCTGACCTGGTTCGGCGCACCGCCGTCGCGCACGCTCGTCCTCACGGTCGGCAACCTCGGCTCCGCCCCCGTCAAGGACCCGGTCTTCCAACTGGGCACCTCCCACGGTGTGTTCGCGCCGCAGTGGGAGGACCGGCAGTGGAAGGGCACGATCAACCCCGGCCAGAAAGCCGAGGTCAAGCTGGGCTTCGAACTGTCGGCGGGCGCGCACGGCGACTACCAGGTCTCGGTGAAGTACGCGCAGAAGGTGCTCGCCACCCAGCCGTGGGGGGTGGGCCGCCCCTGGGGCGTCACGCTCTTCTGGATCCTGCTGTGCCTGGTGGTCCCGGCGGCGGTGTTCCGCATCGGCATGGCGGTGGTGGACAAGGTCAGGCCGAGCGGGGCGGGGCATGCGCGGCGGGACCGCGCGCTGCTGCCCGTACGCATCCGGTCCAAGCGGCCGGCGCGGCCCGACGAGTCCGCACCGCAGCTCAACGGCACCGCACCACAGCCGCCCGCCGCCGACCCCCGCTCCGCCACGGCGACGGCCCGCCTGCCGTGGTTCACCCAGGACTCCGCACCGACCGAGAAGCGTCCGAACACCCCCACGACGAAGGGAAATCCGTGACCACGCAACGGAGGATGAGCGCGGCCGGTGTCGCGCTGATGCTCGGCGGCGCGGGGATCATTCTGGCCGCCGTGCCCGCCCGGGCGGCGGCAGAGGTCTCCTACGCCACCGAGTGCATCCCACCACCCATCTCCGGCCTGCCGCCCGTCGAGGGCACGACGAAAGTGCAGATCACCGCGCCCGCCGAGGCGAAGGTGGGCGACGAGGTCGACGTGGTCTGGAAGACCACCCAGGCCGCGTCGAAGAACCCCGACGTACTCGATCTGGAGAAGGACACGGTCAAGCCGACCGGCACCCTCAAGGTGGCCGGTGCCCAGAGCGCCGACCTGGCGATGGAGGGCCCGAGGCAGAACCCGCCGATCCCCAAGAACAGCCCGATGGTCCTGCCCGACATGACGGCCAAGCTGAAACTGACCAAGGCGGGCGACGTCACGCTCACGCCCGACAAGTACAACATCAACGTCAGCAAGCCGCTCTCGACCGACACGAAGTGCTCCCCGAAGGCGGCCGTCGGGGTCGCCGCCACGATCAAGGTGACGGACGGCGGCGGGAGTTCGTCCGGCGGCACGACCACGTCGGGCGGTAGTACCACCTCCGGTGGTACGACGACGTCCGGTGGTACGAGCTCCGGTGGTACGACCACGTCCGGCGGTACGACGGGGAGCGGCGGCACCACGACATCCGGCGGCACCACCGGTGGGACGACCGGCGGCACCACCACGGCAGGCGGGACCACCGGCGGCACCACGTCCGGAGGCACCACCAGCGGCGGCACCGGTGACCAGTCCGACTTCCCCGGCAAGGAAGTCGCCGTCACCTTCGAGTGCAAGACGCCCGGCCCGCCCACCATCGCCTCCAAGGTGACGATCGACGCCAAGAAGAACGGCGGCTCCTACGACCTCACCGTCAAGACCGCCAAGGGCGTCATGAACAGCCCGGCCTCGCTGCCCGCGGGCGCCCTGAAACCGTCCATGCAGGTCACCGTCGGCGGCGCCGACAAGGGCTCGGTCGCGGTCGCGGGACCGCCCAACTCCGCCCCCCTGAACCCCGGGGACCCGGTCAGCCTCAACGACATGACCGGCACCTACAAGCCGGGCGCGAGCGGCAAGGCGACGCTGAGCCCGGGCACCCTGACGATCGACGTCGACCTCGGCGGCTCGAAGATCAACATCCCCTGCACGGTCAAGGGCACGGCGCCCGTCTCGCTGGAGCTCGACACCACGGCCCAGCCGGGCGGCACCTCGGGCGGCACCACGTCGTCCGGCGGCGCCACAGGCGGCGGCGCGAGCACGTCGTCCGGGGGCCTGGCCCAGACCGGCGCGTCCGACCACGGCGCCCTGCGCGCCCTCGGTCTGATCGCAGGTACCGCCGTGCTGCTCGGCGGCGCGGTCTTCACCTTCACCCCGTGGCGCCGCCTGCGCGGCACCCGCTGAGCGCTCACGTCACGTACGTACGCGCGTACGCGAAAGGGCCGCCGCACCCGTAACAGGTGCGGCGGCCCTTGGCGTACAGCGATACAGCGGGCTAGTGCACGGCGCCCATCAGCTGCTTGACCTTCTTGCGGTACATCCAGACCGCGAAGCCGGCGATCACCGCGAGGGCGGCCTCCAGGGTGACGACACCCTTGCCGTCCAGGTTGACGCCGCCGATGGAGAGCAGGCTGGTGGTGGCGTCACCGGCGGTGACGGCCAGGAACCAGACACCCATCATCTGCGAGGCGTACTTCGCCGGGGCCATCTTCGTGGTGAGCGAGAGGCCGACCGGGGAGAGCGTCAGCTCACCGACGGTCTGCACGAAGTAGATCGCGACCAGCCACATCGCGGCGGCCTTGTGACCGCCCTCGGCGATGGTCAGGGGCGCCAGGAACAGGAAGAACGAGGCGCCGATGAGGGCCAGACCGGAAGAGAACTTCACGATCGTGCTCGGCTCCTTGCCGCGCCGGTTCAGCGCCAGCCAGAACCAGGCGAAGACCGGGGCCAGGGCCATGATCAGAACCGGGTTGACCGACTGGTACCAGGAGACCGGGAAGCCCCAGCCGAGCACCGAGTTCTTGGCGGAGCTGTCGGCGAAGATCGACATGGTCGATCCGCCCTGGTCGTAGATCATCCAGAAGACGGCCGCGGCGGCGAAGAACCAGATGTACGCGGACATCTTCGACTGCTCGCCGGCGTCCAGGTCCTTGTCGCGCTTGATCTTCACGAGCACCCAGACCGGGATGACCAGACCGGCGATCGCGATCGGCACCAGCAGCCAGTTGAGCGTGTAGTGGCCGGAGGCCACGACGGCGATGTAGAAGGCCGCGGCGACGGCCATCCAGATCAGGCCCTTGCGCAGCGTCGAGGTGCGCTCCTCGGCGCTCAGCGGCTTCGGGGTGACGGCGGAACGCTCGCTGAGGTGACGGCTGCCGATCAGGTACTGGCCCAGGCCCAGCGCCATGCCGAGAGCGGCGAGCGCGAAGCCGAGGTGCCAGTTCACCTTCTCGCCGATGGTGCCGATGACCAGCGGCGCGGCGAAGGCGCCGGCGTTGATGCCCATGTAGAAGACCGTGAAGCCACCGTCGCGGCGCGGGTCGTCCGGGCCGTCGTAGAGGTGGCCGACCATGGTCGAGATGTTGGCCTTGAGCAGACCGGAGCCGATCGCCACGAGGCCGAGACCGGCGTAGAACAGTCCGGCCGACGGCAGCGCCAGCGTCAGGTGGCCGAGCATGATGATCACGCCGGCGATGGCGACGGTCTTGCGCGGGCCGAAGACGCGGTCGCCGATCCAGCCACCCGGCAGGGTGAGCAGGTAGACGAGCGACAGGTACACCGAGTAGATCGCGGTCGCGGTGGTCGCGCTCAGGTGCAGGCCGCCGGGAGCCACCAGGTACAGCGGAAGCAGTGCCTTCATGCCGTAGTAGGAGAAGCGCTCCCACATCTCGGTCATGAAGAGAGTGGCCAGGCCGCGGGGGTGGCCGAAGAAGGTCTTCTCGGCGGTGGTGCTGGCCGAGTCCTTCGTCAGGCTGGACGCCATGGTCGATCCTTGCTTGCTCGGGACGCGCGCTTCGTGAGCGATGGTCGCGCCCGGTGGGGGGTGGCCGGCACCGGCAGGGGAGCCGCCCCACCCCTACGCCCGAGGGGTTTCGCTCCGTGGGTGACGGAGAGAGAGGACGGACCCACCGGGATCCACGCCCGGGGCGCATCTTCGCGCCCGGGGCCCGGCCCATAGGTCATTCACTGTCTTCGGAACCGGAAATTCCGGTCCCTGTGCAGAAAAGAGACCTTTGGCGCGCCAAGCAGGCCAAAGGTCCCCGAGTTAGTGCTAAAGGCGTTGAGACACCATACGACACCACACAGGCGCAAATGGAAGGACTTGAGACATGGATCACAGGCGTCGCTGGAACCATCTGCCCACATTCCAAGGTGGTTAACAGGATCGCATCCCATAGCCGCAGGGGCGGACCAAGAAAATACGATCAAGAAAAGGCCGCCGGGCGATCAAGAAGCGGTCGGGAGGCGATCGTTGGACGGTCCGTCGGCGCGCCTTCGACGATCAAGAACTGATTACGTGTCGCCCCCGGGCAGGTCACTGACGGGTTCGACGGACGGGCCCTCCCGCTCGCGGACTACCATCACCCCCATGACCCGTGTACTGCTCGCCGAGGACGACGCGTCCATCTCGGAGCCGCTGGCCCGCGCACTGCGTCGGGAGGGTTACGAGGTCGAGGTCCGCGAGGACGGCCCGACCGCCCTCGACGCCGGACTCCAGGGAGGCGCCGACCTGGTCGTGCTCGACCTGGGGCTGCCCGGCATGGACGGCCTGGAGGTGGCCAGGCGGCTGCGCTCCGAGGGCCACACCGTCCCGATCCTGGTGCTCACCGCCCGCGCGGACGAGGTGGACACCGTGGTCGGCCTCGACGCCGGCGCCGACGACTACGTCACCAAGCCCTTCCGGCTCGCCGAACTCCTCGCCCGCGTCCGGGCCCTGCTGCGGCGCGGCGCCACCGAGCCGGTGCCCCAGCCCGCCACCCACGGCGTGCGGATCGACGTCGAGTCGCACCGCGCCTGGATGGGCGACGAGGAGCTCCAGCTCACCGCCAAGGAGTTCGACCTGCTGCGGGTGCTCGTGCGCGACGCGGGCCGGGTCGTCACCCGCGACCAGCTGATGCGCGAGGTCTGGGACACCACCTGGTGGTCCTCGACCAAGACGCTCGACATGCACATCTCGTGGCTGCGCAAGAAGCTCGGCGACGACGCCGCCAACCCGCGCTACATCGCCACGGTGCGCGGCGTGGGCTTCCGCTTCGAGAAGAGCTGACGACCGGTGGGCCGACGTGGTGGGTCGGCCCGCACCCGTACGTCCTGGGAAACTGAACCATGCGCCGCCGACTGATCAACTCCACGCTCGCCGTGGTGCTCGTCGTGATCGCCGTCTTCGGCGTCTCGCTCGTCATCGTCGAGACCCGCACCATCAGCAGCAGCGCCCAGGAGAACGTGAACTCCGAGGCGCTGCGCCTGGTCAGCGTCATCGACAGCCGGATGCTCGCCAACGAGACGGTCGGCCCGTCGGCGCTCAGCGAACAGGTCGGCCCGCAGCGGTACGCCCGCGTCGATATCCCCGGCCGTGACGCCATCGAACTGGGCACGCGGCCCGACGGCTCGGTCATCCGGGGCACCGCCATCGGCGAGCGCGGTGAGTCCGTCCTGGTCGAGGAGTCCCGCTCCACGGTCACCCGCGAGGTCGGCCGCACCCTGCTGATCATCGGCGCGGTCGCCCTGCTCGCCATCGTCTCCGCCGTGCTCCTCGCCGTACGCCAGGCCAACAAGCTGGCCTCCCCGCTCACCGACCTCGCCGAGACCGCCGAACGCCTGGGCTCCGGCGACCCGAGGCCGCGTCACAAGCGGTACGGGGTGCACGAGCTGGACCGGGTCGCGGACGTGCTGGACTCCTCGGCCGAGCGCATCGGGCGGATGCTCACCGCCGAGCGCCGCCTGGCCGCCGACGCGTCCCACCAGCTGCGCACCCCGCTCACCGCGCTCTCGATGCGCCTGGAGGAGATCGCCCTCACCGACGACCTGGACACGGTCAAGGAGGAGGCGACGATCGCGCTCACCCAGGTCGAGCGGCTGACCGACGTGGTGGAGCGCCTCCTCACCAACTCCCGTGACCCGCGCATCGGTTCGGCCGTCGTCTTCGATCTGGACGAGGTGGTCAAGCAGCAGCTGGAGGAGTGGCGCCCGGCCTATCGCAGCGCGGGCCGCGCGATCGTGCGCTCCGGCAAGCAGGGGCTGCGGGCGGTCGGCACCCCGGGCGCGGTCGCCCAGGTGCTCGCCGCGCTGATCGAGAACTCGCTGATGCACGGCGGCGGCACGGTCGCCGTCCGCACCCGCGTCACCGGCAACCAGACCGTCGTCGAGGTCACCGACGAGGGCCCGGGCGTACCGCCCGACCTCGGGGCGCGGATCTTCGAGCGGACGATCAGCGGCCGCAACTCCACCGGCATCGGCCTCGCGGTCGCCCGCGATCTCGCGGAGGCGGACGGCGGACGCCTGGAGATGCTCCAGCAGCAGCCGGCGGTCTTCGCGCTTTTCCTGAGCCGGGTGGCGCGCGGT
The DNA here is from genome assembly GCF_014596475.1 of Streptomyces sp. CBMA152. Classification (GTDB taxonomy): domain Bacteria; phylum Actinomycetota; class Actinomycetes; order Streptomycetales; family Streptomycetaceae; genus Streptomyces. The sequence continues at coordinate 100,537 of NZ_MECJ01000030.1, forward strand.
CCGCGCGAGCAGGAGCCGACGATCAGATGACCGGTTTACGACCCTGAATTGTGGCGGGCGTACGACTGCGGGGTCTCGCCCAGAAAGGATTCGGCGGTCTCGACGGCCTCGCGCGCGGGCAGCGCGCGGAAGACCCAGGTGCGGTACGACCAGAACCGGAACACGGTGCCCAGGCCCAGGCCGACCACGTTCTTGGCGATGTTGTCCGCGACCGTCGAGGTGTAGCCGAAGCCGTAGTGCGAGAGCGCGAGCACACCGTTCTCGATGACCAGGCCGATGCCGCTGAACAGCAGGAAGAGCATCAGCTCCCGGCTGCGGCGGCCGCTGTCGGTGTCGCGGTAGGTCCAGTAGCGGTTGCCGACGTAGTTCGTGGCGATGGCCACGACGGTGGCGATGACCCCGGAGCGTACGACCGCGAGGTGGGCCGCGTGCATGCACAGGTTGAAGACGATCGCGTTGACGACGAACCCGATGGCGCCCACGGCACCGAACTTCGCGATCTCCCGGGCGAGCAGCTGCAGTCGCGTACGCAATGCGCCCCGTTCACTCATGGTGATCGCCCAGCCCCGTTTCGAATCGGTGTGTTTTCGGCGGCGCGTTTCGCCGCGGCCAACCTGGCCATGCTAACCAGCCCCCCGGAGCATTGCTCGTGGACGCCCGCAAATCCCGGCCATGCCCGGGCTCCGGCCCGCGCTCCCGTCCGCTCCCGGTCCGCTCCTCAGGCCCCGGACCGGCTCCTTCCGGGTGCTCCGGGGGCGGCGGATACCCTGGGGGTGTGACGTTCCCGGTAGTCGGCATGGTCGGCGGCGGTCAGCTCGCCCGTATGACCCACGAGGCGGGCATCCCCCTCGGCATCAGATTCAAGCTCCTCAGTGACACCCCACAGGACTCGGCGGCCCAGGTGGTGAGCGATGTCGTCATCGGCGACTACCGCGACCTGGACACGCTGCGCGCCTTCGCGCGCGGCTGCGACGTGATCACGTTCGATCACGAGCACGTGCCCACCGAGCACCTGCGGGCCCTGGAAGCGGACGGCGTCGTCGTCCGCCCGGGGCCCGACGCGTTGGTGCACGCCCACGACAAGGGGGTGATGCGCGCCCGGCTCGACGAGATCGGCGCCCCGTGCCCCCGCCACCGCATCGTGGCCGACCCGGCGGACGTGTCCGCCTTCGCGGCGGAGGGCGACGGCTATCCCGTCATCCTCAAGACCGTGGTGGGCGGCTACGACGGCAAGGGCGTGTGGTTCGTGCGCTCCGAGGCGGACGCGGCGGACGCCTTCAAGGCGGGCGTCGACGTCCTCGCCGAGGAGAAGGTCGACTTCGTGCGCGAGCTCGCGGCGAACGTCGTCCGCTCGCCCTCGGGCCAGGCCGTGGCCTACCCGGTGGTCGAGTCGATCCAGGTCGACGGCGTCTGCGACACCGTGATCGCCCCGGCGCCCGACCTCGCCGAGGCGCTGGCGGGCCAGGCCCAGCAGCTGGCCCTGCGCATCGCGGACGAGCTCGGTGTGGTCGGCCACCTCGCGGTCGAGCTCTTCGAGACCCGCGACGGCCACATCCTGGTCAACGAGCTCGCGATGCGCCCGCACAACTCCGGCCACTGGACCCAGGACGGCGCGATCACCTCGCAGTTCGCCAACCACGTCCGGGCCGTGCTCGACCTTCCGCTGGGCGACCCGCGCCCGAGGTCGAAGTGGACCGTCATGTGCAACGTCCTGGGCGGCGACTACCCGGACATGTACTACGCGTATCTGCACTGCATGGCACGTGACCCGCAGCTCAAGATCCATATGTATGGCAAGGACGTGAAGCCCGGCCGTAAGGTCGGCCACGTCAACACCTACGGCGACGACCTCGCGGACGTACGCGAGCGAGCCCGTCACGCGGCGGACTACCTCAGAGGAACGATCACCGAATGAACAGCGCGTCCCCTGTCATTGGCATCGTCATGGGCTCGGACTCGGACTGGCCGGTCATGGAGGCCGCGGCCCAGGCCCTGGCCGAGTTCGAGATCCCGTACGAGGTCGACGTCGTCTCGGCCCACCGGATGCCGCACGAGATGATCGCGTACGGCGAGCAGGCGGCGGACCGCGGCCTCAAGGCGATCATCGCGGGCGCGGGCGGGGCGGCGCACCTGCCCGGCATGCTGGCGTCGGTGACCCCGCTGCCGGTGATCGGCGTCCCGGTGCCGCTGAAGTACCTGGACGGCATGGACTCGCTGCTCTCCATCGTCCAGATGCCGGCGGGCGTGCCGGTGGCGACCGTGTCGGTCGGCGGGGCACGCAACGCGGGCCTGCTCGCGGCCCGTATCCTGGCCGCCCACGACCCCGAACTCCTCGCGCGCATGCGGGAGTTCCAGCAGGAGCTGAACGACCAGGCGACGGAGAAGGGCAGGCGTCTTCGTACGAAGGTGGAGTCCGCGGCGTCCTTCGGCTTCGGAAAGTGAGCACGGTGGACCACCTCGCGCGAGCCCGTACGCTGCTGGCCCAGCACCCCGTCGTCGACGGCCACAACGACCTCCCCTGGGCGCTGCGCAAGCAGGTCCGCTACGACCTCGACCAGTGCGACGTCGGCCGCGACCAGAGCGGCCGGCTGCACACCGACATCCCCCGGCTGCGGGCCGGCGGGGTCGGCGCGCAGTTCTGGTCGGTGTACGTACGCACCGACCTGGCGGGCGACGACGCGGTCAGCGCGACCCTTGAGCAGATCGACTGCGTCGACCAGATGCTCGCGCGCTACCCCGGCGACCTGGCGCCCGCGCTGACGGCGGACGACATGGAGAAGGCGCGGGCGGCGGGCCGCATCGCGTCGCTGAAGGGCGCCGAGGGCGGCCACTCCATCAACAACTCCCTCGCCACGCTGCGGGCGTTGTACGCGCTGGGCGTGCGCTACATGACGCTCACGCACAACGACAACACCCCGTGGGCGGACTCGGCGACGGACGCGCCGGGGGTGGGTGGGCTCTCGCCGTTCGGCCACGAGGTGGTCCGCGAGATGAACCGCCTGGGCATGCTCGTCGACCTGTCGCACGTGGCGGCGACGACGATGCGGGACGCGTTGTCGACGTCGGTGGCGCCGGTGATCTTCTCGCACTCGTCGTCGCGGGCGATCTGCGACCACGCGAGGAATGTGCCGGACGATGTCCTGTCGCTGCTGCCGTCCAACGGCGGGGTGGCGATGGCGACGTTCGTGCCGAAGTTCATCCTGCCGGCGGCGGTGGAGTGGACGGCGGCGGCCGACGAGAACCTGCGGGCGCACGGGCTGCACCATCTGGACACCACGTCCGAGGCGATGGCGCTGCACGCGGCGTTCGAGGCGGCGCATCCCCGGCCGATCGCCACGGCGTCGACGGTCGCCGACCACCTCGACCACATGCGGGCGGTCGCCGGGATCGACCACATCGGCATCGGCGGCGACTTCGACGGTACGGCGTTCACGCCGTCGGGCCTGGACGACGTGTCCGGCTACCCGAACCTGATCGCGGAGCTCCTGAGCCGGTCCTGGTCGGAGTCGGACCTGGCGAAGCTGACGTGGGGGAACGCGGTACGGGTGCTGCGGGACGCGGAGTCCGTGGCGGAGGGCTTGCGGGGACGCGCCCCGTCCAACGCGACACGGGAGTCCCTGGACGGGTAGTTCCCCGGGGGCTGCGCCCCGGACCCCGTTTGTCTGCGGATCGTGCGTGGTTGCTCGCGCAGTTCCCCGCGCCCCTTAGATGGGCCCTTCGGGCCCTCCTAGGGGCGCGGGGAACTGCGCGACAAGCCCCCACCGGCGGTCAGCCGAAGAAGCAGGCCGCCCGCCCAGGGCTTTCGGGAAGGGGCGGGGTGGGGGAGAACTGCGCGAGCAACCCCCACCGGCCCGCAGCCGAAGCGCGGGGTCCGAGGGGCGACGCCCCCGAACGGCTCGTTCAGCGCGACCTTCCGGGCCGCACATGTGAGTGTGGCCCTACTGCCGTCGCCGATGCCGAACCGGGAGACCGTCATGGCAGATCTGCAGGACGAGGCCGACGTCGCCACCGCCGGGATAGGCGCTCCGGACCGCCCCACCACGCGTAAGCGGGGCGCCAAGAACGCCCCCGACCCCGACATACCCGACGCCTCCACCGCGAGGAAACCCGCCCGCCGAAGGACCCGAAAGCCCGACCCCGCGCCCCCGGCCGTGGAGCCCGAGGCCGGCCCCCAAGAGGAACCCGCGCACCTCGACTCCGACGGCCTCACCCGGGCCCGCGCGGCCCTGCGCGCGCACCCCGTGGCCGACGGCTACAACACCCTCGCGCAGATCCTCGTGAACACCCCGTGGCACGACGTCGAGCTCGGCGAGAGTTCGCTGGACACCGACATCCCCCGGCTGCGGCACGGCGGAGTGGGCGCGCAGTTCTGGTCGTTGATGGTCGCGGTCGACTGCCCCGACCCGGTCAGCGCCACCCTCGAACGCATCGACCGGCTCCGTACGCTCGTCGAGGCCTGCCCCGAGGGCCTGCGCCTCGCGCTCTCCGTCGGCGACCTCGCCGACGCCCGTAACCACGGCCGTATCGCCTCGCTCTTCGGACCCGTCGCGGTCCACGCGCTCGGCGACTCGCTGGGCACGCTCCGGGCGTACCACGCGCTCGGCGTACGCGCGGTGGCGCTCACCGCGACGGTGAGCTGGACCCGCGCGGGCCTCACCCGCTTCGGGGAGGAGGTCGTACGGGAGCTGAACCGGCTCGGCATGGTCATCGACCTGTCCGGCGCGGCCCCGGAGACCATCCGGCAGACCCTCGGCGCCGCCAAGGCCCCGCTGGTCTTCACCCGGTCGGCCGCCCGCGCCCTCACCGACCACCCGCTCAACGTCGGCGACGAACTCCTCGCCGCGCTCCCCGAGAACGGCGGCGTGTGCCTGGTGAGCCTCGCCCCGGACCAGGTCGCCCGTCCCGGCCGCGCCGCCTGCGTCCAGGACGTCGCGGACCACATCGAGCATCTGCGCGGCGTCGTCGGCACGGGCCACATCGGCCTGTCGGGCGCGTACGGGCTGCCCCAGGGCTCCCCGCGCACCGTCGGCCTGGAGGACGCGTCCTGCTACCCGGTGCTGATCGCCGAGCTGATCGAGCGTGGTTGGGAGGAGCCGGAGATCGCCGCCCTGACCTGGGAGAACCTTGCCCGGGTGGTAAGGGATGTGGACTTCGCAGCCCGAGCGGCACAGCCCCGAAGGGGACCGTCAACGGCGACGATCGAGGACCTGGACCCGCGCTGAGCGTCGACCCGCACCTAAAGGGGCGCGGGGAACTGCGCGACCAGCCACCCACGGTCCGCACCCGAACGACCGCACTCCCCGTCCGCAACCGAAGAACCACGCCCCGGGCGGGCGCGGCCACTACGTACGCCGCGCCGCCCGATACGCCCGCATCTTCGCCCGACTCCCGCACACCGCCATGGAGCACCACCGACTCCGCCCCGCCGGACTGCGGTCGTAGTACGCCCAGTGGCAGTCGGTGGCCTCGCACGCCTTGAGGCGCCCCCACGTCCCGTCGGCCGCCGCCGTGGCGATCGCCGTCGCGACCCGGGCCACCAGCGAGCCGGGGTCGACGGGACGCAGGGCGGCCGAGCCGTCCGGGTCCACCGAGACCACCAGCGGGGCCGCGGCGAGCAGGTGGTCGAGCGGGGTGGCCGGGACCGGTGGGTGGCCGCCGTGCACCAGGCAGACCGCCCGCAGCGACTCCCGCAGCTCACGGGCCGCGGCGAGCTCGGCGGCAGAGGCGTCGCCGAGCCCGAGCGCCGCGCGCGTCTCGGCCGAGGACAGCGAATCCGCGCCGCTCTCCAGGTTCAGTGTGTTGACCAGCGCCTCGATCAGCGCCAGACCGCCGGGCGCGGGTGCCCTCTCCGCCATGGCCGAACCTCCTGCCCACCAACTGCTTGCGACGTTACCTCTTGTGCGGGACCATCTAGTAACGGTTACCGGTTGAGCGCGTTAGCCAGTAACGCGCTCGGTCGATCGCGTACCCAGCAACGGAGGAGCACCATGCCCATCGCCACGCTCGGCAGCGTCGTCCTCGACTGTCCCGACCCGCACGCGCTGGCCGCCTTCTACGCCGCCGTCCTCGGCGGTGAGCCGGTCGAGGAGGACGGGTGGATCGACCTCGCCGTCCCCGGCGGCGCCGGGCTCGCGTTCCAGGTGGCCCCGGGGTACGTGCCCCCGGCCTGGCCCGCGCCGGACCGCTCGCAGCAGTTCCACCTGGACCTGACCGTCGACGACATCGACAAGGCCGAGGCGCAGGTCCTGGCGCTGGGGGCCACCGTCCTCGAAGTCGGCGACCCGGGCCGCACCTGGCGCGTCTACGCCGACCCGGCGGGCCACCCCTTCTGCCTCTGCGCCTGCTGAGCCACTTACGCCCGGGGCCGACCCATCGCCCGGAACGTCCAGCCCGCCTCGCGCCACTTCAGCGCGTCCAGCGCGTTGCGCCCGTCCAGGACGATCCGGGCCCCGGCCACCTCGCCCAGCGCCGCCGGGTCGAGCTCGCGGAACTCGCGCCACTCGGTGAGGTGGAGCACCACATCGGCGCCGCGCACCGCGTCCAGCGCCGTGTCCGCGTAACCGAGGGTCGGGAAGAGGCGACGGGCGTTGGCCATGCCCTTGGGGTCGTAGACGGTGACCTGGCCGCCCTGGAGGTGGATCTGGCCGGCCACGTTCAGGGCGGGCGAGTCGCGTACGTCGTCCGAGTCCGGCTTGAAGGTCGCGCCCAGGACGGCGACGCGCTTGCCGAGGAACGAACCGCCACCCAGCGCCTCGCGGGCCATCTCGACCATCTGGCCGCGGCGGCGCATGTTGATCGAGTCGATCTCGCGCAGGAACGTGAGCGCCTGGTCGGCGCCGAGCTCACCGGCGCGGGCCATGAAGGCCCGGATGTCCTTGGGCAGACAGCCGCCGCCGAAGCCGATCCCGGCCCGCAGGAACTTCTTCCCGATCCGCTCGTCGTGGCCGATCGCCTCGGCCAGCTTCACCACATCGCCGTCGGCGGCCTCGCACACCTCGGCCATGGCGTTGATGAACGAGATCTTCGTGGCCAGGAACGAGTTCGCGGAGGTCTTCACCAGCTCGGCCGTCGGGAAGTCGGTCACCACGAAGGGCGAGCCCTCCGCGACCGGCACCCCGTACACCTCGCGCAGCAGCTTCTCGGCGCGCTCGCTCTCCACCCCGACCACGATCCGGTCGGGGTGCAGCGTGTCGTTCACGGCGAAGCCCTCACGCAGGAACTCGGGGTTCCAGGCCAGCTCCACACCCTCGGGCAGCGTCTCGGCGAGCCGGGCGGCGGACCCGACCGGCACGGTCGACTTGCCGACGACGAGCGCGCCCTGGCGCAGATGCGGCACGAGCGAGCCGAACGCGGCGTCGACGTACGACATGTCGCAGGCGTACTCGCCGTGCTTCTGCGGAGTGTTCACACAGACGAAGTGGACGTCGCCCCAGGCGCCGACCTCCTCCCAGGAGGTCGTGAACCGCAGCCGCCCGCTGGACCCCGCGATGCCCGCGACATGCCGCTGGAGCAGCTCCTCAAGGCCGGGCTCGTACATGGGCACGCGCCCCTGCCCCAGCATCTCGATCTTCTCCGGGACCACGTCCAGGCCGAGCACCTCGAACCCCAGCTCCGCCATGGCCGCGGCATGGGTGGCCCCGAGGTATCCGGTGCCGATCACAGTGATCTTGAGGGCCATGCGGTGCTCCTGGAAGGTACGGGCTTGAGGGCGCTGCCCGAGCATAGTCGGGGCCCTGTGCCGCCTGTGATCCGCACTGATCACCGGCGATCGCGGTCTGTCGTCAAACTCACGTATGCCCCGAGGCGTACACCCCACTAAAATTGAGGTTACTTAACGGTAGTTAGCGTCTTGGGGAGTGAGTCACCTTGGCCGGAACGGCTGATTTCGACCTGTACCGCCCGTCCGAAGAGCACGACATGCTCCGCGACGCGATCCGCTCGCTCGCCGAGGCGAAGATCGCGCCGTACGCGGCCGAGGTCGACGAGCAGGCCCGCTTCCCGCAGGAGGCGCTGGACTCGCTGGTCGCCAACGACCTGCACGCGGTCCACGTCCCGGAGGAGTACGGCGGCGCCGGCGCCGACGCGCTCGCCACGGTCATCGTGATCGAGGAGGTGGCCCGCGTCTGCGCGTCCTCCTCGCTGATCCCGGCCGTGAACAAGCTGGGCTCGCTCCCGGTGATCCTCTCGGGCTCCGAGGACCTCAAGAAGAAGTACATGACGCCGCTCGCCAAGGGCGACGGGATGTTCTCGTACTGCCTCTCCGAGCCGGACGCCGGTTCGGACGCGGCGGGCATGAAGACCCGCGCGGTGCGCGACGGCGACTACTGGGTCCTCAACGGCGTGAAGCGCTGGATCACCAACGCGGGCGTCAGCGAGTACTACACGGTGATGGCCGTCACCGACCCCGAGAAGCGCTCGAAGGGCATCTCCGCCTTCGTCGTCGAGAAGTCGGACGAGGGCGTCTCCTTCGGCGCCCCGGAGAAGAAGCTCGGCATCAAGGGCTCCCCGACCCGCGAGGTCTACCTCGACAACGTCCGTATCCCCGCCGACCGCATGATCGGCGAGGAGGGCACCGGCTTCGCCACGGCGATGAAGACCCTGGACCACACCCGCATCACCATCGCGGCCCAGGCGCTCGGCATCGCGCAGGGCGCCCTCGACTACGCCAAGGGCTATGTCCGCGAGCGCAAGCAGTTCGGCAAGCCGATCGGCGACTTCCAGGGCGTCCAGTTCATGCTGGCCGACATGGCGATGAAGGTCTCGGCCGCCCGCGCCCTGACCTACCAGGCCGCCGCCGCCTCCGAGCGCGGCGACGCCGACCTCACCTACCTCGGCGCCGCGGCCAAGTGCTTCGCCTCCGACATCGCGATGGAGGTCACCACCGACGCCGTCCAGCTCCTCGGCGGCTACGGCTACACCCGTGACTACCCGTGCGAGCGCATGATGCGCGACGCGAAGATCACCCAGATCTACGAGGGCACGAACCAGGTCCAGCGCATCGTGATGGCGCGCAACCTGCCGTAAGCATCCCCTGTCGCTACGAGTCGGGCCCGCATCCGAATGCCGGATGCGGGCCCAACTCGCTTTACGCGTATGTCAGTTGGTGCCGGAACGGCGGCGGCGGGCCGCGTACACCGCGCCCGCGCCGACCACCACGGCCGCGCCGCCCGCGAGGGCCAGCTGCGAGGTCGCGGAGGACGTGCCGGTGGCCGCGAGGGTGCCGGTGTTCGTGGTGTTCAGCGGGGTCGTCGACGTGGTGCTGGTCTGCGTCTTGGTGTCCGACGTGTTCGGCTTGCCCGTGGTGGGCTTGGCCGGGTCGACGTCGCCCGGCTTGGTGCCGACGGGCAGGATCTCGAAGGAGTACTCCGTGAGGTCCGGCGTGCCGCCGCAGGACTTGTCCTTGTTGACGTAGTCACCGGCGACGAAGGCGATGCCCTGGCCCGCCGGGGCCTTGGCGTCGATCTTCAGGCGCAGCTTCATGTCGTAGTGCGTGCCGTCCTTCAGGCCGTTGATCACGCCCGCGCGGTGCAGGCTGTCGAGGTCCTTCCAGCCGCCGGACGCGGCCGTCGACCACTGCAGGTGCAGCAGGTCGTCGGTGACCTTGTAGCCGCTCTTGTCGGTCGCGTGCAGGTACGTGAACGGCCAGAGCTTGTCGATGTTCTTGCCGGTGCCGTTGGTGACCCGCAGCGAGAAGTTCGCGGTGGTACCGGCGGCGATCTTCGACGGCAGACCCGTGACGACCGTGGTGAGCTTGGCGTCGGGCTCGCACGACGGGTTCTCGGCCGCCTTCTTGGCGTCCGCGAGCGCCTGGTCGGCGGCGTCCTTGGCGGTGAGCGCCTTCTTGGTCGCCTCGGTCGCGGTGTGCAGCGCGCGCAGCGCGGCCACCTGGGCGTCCTGCGCCTCCTTGAGGGCCGCCGCGGCCTTGGCGTCGGCGGCCTTCTTCGTCGCGGCCGCCTTCTCGGCGTCCTTCTTGGCGTCGTCGAGGACCTTCTGCGCGGCGGTGCGGTCCTCGGTCTTCGCGTCGGCGGGCAGCGCGGCGAGGGCGTCCGCCGCGTCGGTGACGGCCTTGTCGGCGACGGTCTTCGCGGCGGTCGCGGCGCCCGCCTCCTTGTCGGCGTCCTTGGCCTTCTTGTTCAGGGGCGCGTCGTCCGACATCGCGGCGTCGACGGCCTTCTGGGCGACGTCCTGCGCGGCGAGGGCGTCGTCGTACGCCTTCTTCGCCTCGGCGGCGGCCTTCTCCAACTCCTCGATGGTCGGCTTCTTCTGGGCCTGCGTCTGCGCGGCCGGCTGTGCGTCGGCGAGCGCGGTACCGGCCGAGAGGATCAGCACGGGCGCGGTCACGGCGGCGGCGACGGCCGTCGCGAGAACACGGCGAATCTTCACTTGTGCCCTTTTCTGGGTCCGATTCCGGGTTCGAGGCAGAGGCCGACCCAGAATATGAATGCGTGAATACGCGTGATCGTATGACCGGGACAAGGGCGTCAGATAGAGGTTTCTTTACGCCAAAAGCCCCGCCTGGCCGACCGGAGTGGCGGGCAAAACGGGGCAATGACGGGCAGTTGTGCAGGGTGCCTGTGTTTTCTCTGTGAGTCTTGTCGCGCGGGAGTGGGGATTCCACTTTTGTCCCGCCGGTCTTACCGCGACGCCGTCACCGTGACCTTCTGGTCGTTGTTGAGTTCGTTCACCAGCTGCTTGACCTTGGCGGTGTCCCAGAGCAGGGACGTCTGCGGGCCGTCGCCGGAGATCGGCATGTTCAGGGACGTGCCGCCGCCGCTGGTGATGCCCTTCATGGCCCAGAACATCTCGCCCAGGTCGGTGAGGCCCATGTCCTTGTCGACGATCAGCGTGTCCAGGCCCGCGCCCACCACCGGGTAGAACTTGAACGGGTTGAGCAGCGTCGTCGGGGTCGCGGTCTGGGCGGCCAGCGCGGAGAGGAACCGCTGCTGGTTCTTCGTACGCTCCAGGTCACCGGCCGCGTAACCGTGCCGGTTGCGGACGAACGCCAGGGCCTGCTGGCCGTCGAGGGTCTGCTTGCCCTTCTTGAAGTCGGCGCCCGAGTCCTTGTCCTTGATGTCCTGCGGGATGTCGAGCTCGACGCCGCCGACCGCGTCCACGATGTTCGCGAAGCCCGCGAAGCCGATCTCGGCGTAGTGGTCGATGTGCAGTCCGGTGTTGGCCTCGATGGTGCGCACCAGGAGCTCGGGGCCGTCCATCGCGTACGTCGCGTTCAGCTTGTCGTGGCCCTTGGCCGGGAACAGCTTGCCGGACTGCGAGCCCTTGAAGCTGGGGATCGCGACCCAGGAGTCACGCGGCAGCGAGACCATCGTGTTCCCGTTGCTGCCGGTGTGCAGGATCATCATCGAGTCGGTCCGCTTGCCCTCGGCGGAGCCGGTGTGGAGCTTCTTCTTCTGGTCCTGGGACAGACCTTCGCGCGAGTCCGAACCGACGATCAGGTAGTTCGTGCCCTTGCCGTCGGCGGGCCGGTCGATGACCTTGGACAGGTCGACCTCGCGGCGCACCTTGCCGTCGGCCCAGAAGTACGTGCCGGCGCTCACGCCGACGATCACGACGACGAGGACCAGCGAGCCGATCTTGATACGGCGCTTCCAGTTGGGGCGGGGCTTGGCGGAGGCGCCGCCGGGCGTGCCGGGGCCCTGACCGCCGGAGCCGCCACCGCCGGGACCGCCCGGGCCGCGTCCGGACGGGGAGCCGTAGACCTGGCCTTCGCTGTAGCCGTCGTACGCACCGGGCGCGGGCACGGTGCTGCCGTACTGCTGCTGCGCCTGACCCCGGCCGTAGCCCTGGCCGTCGTCGTACGGGGGCTGCTGCGGCGGGACCGGGCGCTGCGGGCGCACGGGTGTGGAGCCCACGGGCCGCTGCACATGGCGCATGACACGCGGGCCCTCCGGCTGCGCGGAGGAGCTGCCGCGGCCGTAGCGCTCGCCGCGGTCGTCGTCGGACCATCCGTCGTTCATGCGGTCAAGCATGCACGGATCCCCCGCGTGTCTGACAGGGCGGGTGGGGATCCGGGACGGGGCTGTTGCACAGCTGATGCAATGTGCGGGCCATGCGAACGCGGAGTGTGTGCCTGTGCGTGCGGAGTCCGTGCCCGTGCGTGCGCGGTGTGCCCGAGCTGTGGAGTGCACGCAAGGAGAGTGCGTACGGGCCCGCATAAGCTGGGCGGTATGACTGATCTTCCGGGCAAGCCGACCTCGGCGTCCCGAACCACCCTGAGCCACATCATGACCAGCCATGACACCAACCTTCTCGGTACGGTGCACGGCGGCGTGATCATGAAGCTGGTGGACGACGCGGCGGGCGCGGTCGCGGGGCGCCACTCCGGGGGTCCGGCGGTCACCGCGTCCATGGACGAGATGGCGTTCCTGATGCCCGTCCGGGTCGGCGACCTCGTCCATGTGAAGGCCCAGGTCAACTGGACCGGGCGGTCCTCCATGGAGGTCGGTGTACGGGTCCTGGCCGAGCGCTGGAACGAGTCCGCTCCGGCGCAGCAGGTGGGGTCGGCGTATCTGGTCTTCGCCGCGGTCGACGCGGACGGGAAGCCTCGGTCTGTTCCGCCCGTCCTTCCCGAGACGGAGCGGGATGAGCGGCGGTATCAGGAGGCTCAGATCCGTCGTACGCATCGGCTTGCTCGGCGGCGGGCGATTCTTGAGCTGCGGGAGCGACGTGCGTCGGAGGGGCTGGACGACTAGGCGCCGTGGGGCTTTGGGCTGTGTGTCGACTGCGGGCCGTCGGTGGCTGGTCGCACAGTTCCCCGCGCCCCTAACGGGCTCGCCCACTGAGCGGGCGCGGCCCGAAAGCCTGCGCTCGCAAAAGCCCCGTAAGCCTTACGGGCACACCACCTCGTCGCCCGTCACCGTCTCGAATTCGCCCGTCGGGGTCGGTTCGGCTCGGACCGGGGTCGCGCCCTTGAAGTCTGTTCCTGCCGTTACCTTCAGCATTTGGCCCAGGCCCTTCACCGGGCGCAGGTCGCTGCCGGGGAGTGCCGCTGCCAGGGTTCTCGCCGAGCGGTCCCAGCGGGGGTCGTATTCGATCACGGTGTGCTGGAGGTCGCGGGTGCCGCCGGACATCGGGGTGCCCGTCGTCTTGAAGCCCGTGGCGCGCAGCGCGTCGTCGACCCGGCGGCCGAGGCCGTCCGTGCGGGTGCCGTTGTAGATCTGGACCCGGATGCGGTCGGGGGACACCTCGACCATCGAGCCGGACGCGGTCGGCTGCGGCTGCCCCGGACCGTCCTGCTTCGGCTTGTGCGGCGGGGTCAGGGGGCGGTCGTCCCGCAGGCCCGCGAACAGTTTCTGCGCCTTCGCCGGGTCCCACTTCACCGTCGACCCGATGCCCTTCACCGGGAAGCTCATCTGCCCGATCGGCACGGTCGTGAACTCCGACGACGCCGGGGAGAAGCCCCGCATCGTGCGGCCCAGGGACAGGATCTCCTCGGCCCCGAAGCCCTGGTCGGCCCGGACCGAGGACAGCAGCGTCGAGGCGACCTCGCGGAACTTCACCGGGTTCATCAGCACGCCCGACCCCGTCGCCTTGTGGATCAGCGCCGCCAGGAACTTCTGCTGGCGCTGCATCCGGCCCAGGTCCGCCGATCCGTCCGTGTGCCGGGAGCGTACGTACTGAAGCGCCTGCCCGCCGTCGAGCTGGTGCGTGCCCGCGCTCAGGTCCAGGCCCGTGTACGAGTCCTTCATCGGGTGGGCCGTGCAGATCCGCACCCCGCCCAGCACGTCCACCGTCTTCATGAAGCTGGTGAAGTCGACCTCCAGATAGTGGTCCATCTTGAGGCCGGTCATGTGCTCGACCGTGCGCACCGTGAGCGCGGGCCCGCCCTCCGCGTACGCCGCATTGATCTTGATGGGGTGCTGGTTGTGGTGTTCGCCGGTGTTCCGGTCGATGTGTTCGGGGGCCTCCGCGTAACTGTCGCGCGGGACGCTCACCACGCTCGCGCGGTCACGGTCCGCCGAGATGTGCACGATCATCATCGTGTCCGTGCAGTGGCAGGGCGCCCCGCCGAGGCGGTACTTCTCCTTCTCCTCCGGCGTGATCTTGTCCCGGCCGTCCGTGCCGACCAGCAGGATGTTGGTGCCGTGGCCCGCCTGCGGCCGGTTCTTCATGTCCTTGAACGGGTCCACCCGGCCGATCCCGCCGTCCAGGCCGGTCACCACCGCATGGCCGACCCCGCCCGCGCCCAGCACCAGGACCGAGAGGGTCGTCGCCATCCGCATGCCCCAGCGGGGCCGCTCGTCCTGCTGTCTGCTGCGGGGCCGATCGGTGCGCGGCGCGGGGCGGGGGGAGCGGGAGGGGGGCGGCGTGGGCACGGGGACCTCCGCGGGCGAAAGGGGGATATGTGGCACCGTAAGCCCATACGATCTGCGACAACGGCCGCCGCCCCGGCCGCGCGCAACCGTGTCGCCCGTTCGCGGTAACGTGAACCACGATGAACGCCACGCACCCCGCCGTTTCCGTGATCATGCCGGTCCTCAACGAGGAGCGGCACCTGCGCAACTCGGTCCGCCACATCCTGGAGCAGGAGTACGAGGGCGAGCTGGAGGTGGTGATCGCGCTCGGCCCGTCCACGGACCGCACCGACGAGATCGCCGCCGAGCTGGTACGCGAGACAGCCTCCCACCCCCGGGCCCGCGTCCACACCGTCCCCAACCCCACCGGGCGTACGCCTGCGGCCCTGAACGCGGCCATCAAGGCCTCGCGTCACCCGATCGTGGTACGGGTCGACGGGCACGGCATGCTCTCCCCGAACTACATCGCCACCGCCGTCCGCCTCCTGGGGGAGACCGGCGCGCAGAACGTGGGCGGCATCATGCACGCCGAGGGCGAGAACGCCTGGGAGGACGCGGTCGCCGCCGCCATGACGTCGAAGATCGGCGTCGGCAACGCGGCCTTCCACACCGGTGGCTCGGCGGGCCCCGCCGAAACCGTGTATCTGGGTGTCTTCCGGCGCGAGGCGCTTGAGCAACAGGGCGGCTACAACGAGGAGTTCATCCGCGCCCAGGACTGGGAGCTGAACTTCCGTATCCGCGAGGCCGGCGGTCTCATCTGGTTCTCGCCCGAGCTGAAGGTCCAGTACCGGCCGCGCCCCAGCGTGCGCGCGCTCGCCAAGCAGTACAAGGACTACGGCCGCTGGCGCCATGTCGTGGCCCGCTACCACGAGGGCTCCATCAACCTGCGCTACCTCGCCCCGCCGACCGCCGTCTGCGCGATCGCGGCCGGTGTCGTGGTGGGCGCGGTGCTCACGCCGATCGGCTTCGTGATCCCGGCCGGGTACCTCGCCGCGATCGCGGTCGGCTCGCTCCCGGCGGGCAAGGGGCTGCCGCTCAAGGCCCGCCTGCAGATCCCGGTGGCCCTCGCCACCATGCACATGTCCTGGGGCTACGGCTTCCTGACCAGCCCCAAGGCGCTCGCCAAGAAGGTCATCGCGAGCCGCCGCCCGTCGGTGCGGGTCTGAGACACACGCGTACGACGTAAAAGGGGGCGCCCGGTGCTGAGAAGCACCGGGCGCCCCCTTCTCGTTCCGTGCGCCGCGCCTACCAGCGGTAGGGCTTGTACACGTCCATGCACTCCTTGTCGTTCGCGCCGTTGACGTTCTCCACGTCCTTCAGCGGATCGGCGTTGTCCTGGGCCTTCTTCGGGTACGTGGCGCCGGTGCGCCAGTCCGAACCGACCGTGAGGGTCAGCGTGGAGACGTCGGCGGAGACCTTCACCGCGCTGGACGGCAGTTCCATCGCCTTGGCCACCGACATCGCGTCCGCCTTGCCCTGCGCGCCCGCGCTCTTCGGGTAGGTGAGCGTGGTCGTCGTCGCCGAGCCACGGGTGTCCGAGGCCTCGGCCTTGAAGAAGCCCTTGTTCTTCAGGGTGTCCTTGACCGTGGTCGCCCGCTTGGGTGTGGACGCCGAGCCGTCCCCGCTGGTGCCGTTGACGACCGTGACCGCGAGCGAACCGGCCGGCGTCGCCGCCGGGCCCTTGTCCTCGGTCTTGGCCGGGGCGTCGTCCTTCTTGTCGAGCGGCTTGTCGTCGCGGAGCATCGACCACAGCGTGTCCGCGGCGCCGGGCTGCGGCAGCACGTGGTCCTTGTCCTTGGGGTCCTCGATGCGCGGCATGGTCAGCATGTTGATCCGCTCCATCGGGATGCCCTTGAGCTCCATGCTGAGGTCGTACAGCTTCTTGACCGTGCCGATCTCGCGGGACACCTGGAGCGACTTGGTGGCCGTCTCGGCCAGGTGCATGATCCGGCCGGTGTCGGTGAACGCGTTCTGCTTCTTCAGGTTGCGGATCACCGAGTTGAGGTACATGTGCTGCGCCTTGGAGCGGCCCAGGTCGCTCTCGAAGGCGTGCCGGGTGCGCAGCCACTGCAGCGCCTGCTCGCCCTTGACGGTGGTGGTGCCCGCCTTCAGCCGCAGATGCGAGCCGCCGGGCACGTTGGGCTTCGGCCCGTCGTACACGTTCTCCTTGACGCACACCTCCGCGCCGCCGACCGCGTCCGACATCGCCACCACGCCCGCGAAGTCGACCATCATCCAGTGGTCGATGTAGACGCCGGTGAGCTTCTCCCAGGTGTCCAGGACACAGCCCGCACCGCCGCTCAGCGACTCGTTGATGAGGGTGTTGGTGGCCGGAATCTTCTTCTTGGTCTTCTCGTCCGTGCACTCGGGGATGTCCACCCGGGTGTCACGCGGAATGCTGACCACCGAGGCGCTCTTGCGGTCCGCCGAGACGTGCAGGAGCATCTGCACATCGGCGAGCGGCTGGGCGCCGACGCTCTCCTTGGATCCGCCCAGCTTCAGGTTCTCCGGCGTGTTACGGCTGTCGGAGCCGATCAGCAGGATGTTGAGCGGGGTCTCGCCGTCGGCGTTGGCCTCGGTCTTCTTGGCGTTGGAGCCGCCCGCGCTGCGGTCACCCTTGCGGATGTTGGCGTTCAGGTGCTGGTAGTACAGGTATCCGGCGCCGGCCGTCCCGAGTATGAGCAGCGCGAGCGTCGAGGCGACCCAGCGCAGTATGCGGCGCTTGCCCTTCTTCTTCACGCGCTTGCGCGGTCTGCCGCGCCGGTGCCCGCCGCCGTCGGGCGACGTCTGCTTCTGCGGCCCCGACTCCTCGGGACCCGACGGGCCGTCCCCGGACGGCTGTTGACCGGACGACTTCTCGCCGTCGGCCTCCTCGCCGTACAGCGACTCGTCCCAGCCGAGCTGGCCGGCGTGCTGGACGCGCGGTCGCGTCCCCTCCCCACGCACGCTCTTCTGCCCCACCCCAATACCCCCTGTCTCAGGGGGTCCCCATGGCCTTGTGGGCCGGGAACCCGTTGTCACTTTGCGCAGACCGACTTGTCGGCTTCGACCTTCTGGATGCCCTCGGGCGCCTTCGACGGCGCGGCGATGGGAACACCGGCGCCCTTGAAGTCCGCGCCGAGGGTGAGCTCCATGGGAGTGCGCCCCACCGCGTCCTTGTCGGCGGGCTTCAGCGCACTCGCGGGCAGACCCATCAGATCGGCGAGCTCGCGGGCCTGGTCGGCCTGGTTCGGCGCGTACACCAGGGTGGTGTCGGCCAGTTTGGCGGGAGCGTTCCCGCCGTTGTCGGACTTGAGTACGCCCTTGCTGTTCTGCAGCCAGAGCAGTGTCTTGGAGGCGGAGCCCGGCTGGGCACCGCCGTTGAGCACCTGCACGCGCACGGCGGACGCCGGGGCGCGGGTGCCCTTGAGGAGTGCCGCCTGGGCGTCCTTGGCCGCGTTCTCCTTCTTCTTCACCTCGGTGAAGGAGATGTCGGACTTCATCATGCTGAACACCTGCGGCGCCTTGGTCGGGTCGACGACCACGGTCTTGCGCACCTTGCCGTCGGCCGGGTTGTCGATGACCGGGAGGGTCGCGAAGGTGACGTTCTTCAGATCGACCTTGCTGAGGTCCTGCGCGAGGCTGGTCAGCTTCTTGATCGACCCTATCCCGGAGTCGACCGTGAGCGCCTTCGTCGCTGCGTTGGCCAGGCTGAACACCTTGGTCGGGCTGCTCAGCGTCGAGTCCGACTTCATCTGCCGCATCATCGAGCCGAGGAACTGCTGCTGCTGCTTGATCCGGTCGAGGTCGCTCTCGTTGCCGAAGCTGTGCCGCGTCCGTACGAACGCCAGCGCCTGCTCGCCCTCGATCTTGCTGATGCCGGCCGGGAGCTTCAGATGTGACTTGGGGTCGTTCACCGGCTTGGCCAGGCACACCTTCACGCCGCCGACCGCCGTCGACAGCTCCTTGACCGCGTTGAAGTCGGCCATCATGAAGTGGTCGACGTCGAGGCCGGTGAGCGCCTTGACCGTACGCATGGTGCAGCCCGGGTCGCGGCCCTCCTGGCCGAGGCTGGTGTTGAACCGGACGTTCGACTCGCCCGGGACGTTCTTGGTGGAGCCGTCCTTCTGCTTCGTCGGGCACTCGGGGATGTTCGTCACCAGGTCGCGGGGGATGGAGAGCGCGGTCGCGTTCGTCCGGTCCTTGGAGACATGGAAGAGGATGTTGGTGTCGGCGTGGCCCTCGCTGCCCTGGTCGCCGTACCCCTCGTTGCCTTTTCCGGTGCGCTTGTCCGTGCCGATGATCAGGATGTTGACCGGCCCGTCGGACGTGGCGTTCTTGTTGCCCGCGTCACCGACGTCCACCGTGTTCAGGTTGTTGTTGAAGTGCTGGTAGAGCAGGTACGCGCCAGCCGAGCCCGCGACGAGGACGAACCCCATCACGCCGCCCGTCCACAGCAGCACCTTCTTCTTGCGTGACGCCTTGGGCTTGCGCTTGCGGCGGCCCGTGCCGTCCTCGGGGTCCTTGGTGCCGCGCCGGTTGTCGCGCTGGCCGGGGACCTCGCGCTTGGCGGAACCGCTTCTGCCGGGGGTCGAGGATCTACGGGAAGAAGCGCCGGCCGACGGGGACGACTCCGGTCCGGAAGGACTCAGTCGCAATTCGTAATTGCCCGTCTGCGGGTTGAGTACCCACTGGTCTGCCGGGTCGACTTCATCCGCCCGCCCACGGCTCTGCGCATCCACGGTTGCCTTAGTCCTCCGTCGGTGCCACGCGAGACACTTCCCCCAAAGCGCTCTGTCGTTCGGTCGTGCAGTGCGCGGCCCCGGGGGCCACAAGCACCGGGTCGCGTCACACTATCTGCCCAGTTGAGCGAAGAGCGACGGCCGTGACAAATTCCACGCCCCTTACAACCGGGCAATCCGCCCAATCCGCATCCCCGCCCGTTCTCCGTTGGCACACGTTTTACCCGCACATCCCTACGGCGGCATTCGAACCGGGGTACGTGGGCGCGGGACTCGCGGACGGCGGATCGTCGGGCTTGTCGTCCGTCGAGGAGCCGTCGGCGCCTTCGGAACTACGGGCGTTGTGCTCATCGCCGTCCCCCTTGTTCTTCTGCGCGGTCCCCGGCGCCACCTTCAGCGGCCGGTCGTCGCGCAGTTGCTGGAAGAGCACCCGCGCGTCCGGCTGCACCAGTTCGTCGCGGTTCGAGTCGTACGCGTACGGCTGGCGCGGGACGGTCAGAAACTGCACCTTGTCCGTCGGGATTCCCCGCATCCCGCGCACAAGGTCGTACAGATCCCGCAGTGAATTCAGCCCCGGGTCGGTGGTGAGCGACTTCGTCATCGCGTCCAGTACCGGATAGAGCCGGGTCGGATTGAGCAGTACGCCATTGCTCTGCACCTTGCGCACCAGCGAGCCGAGGAACTGCTGCTGGCGGTCCATGCGTTCGGTGTCGCTGCCGTCACCGAACGCATGCCGGGCGCGCACGAATCCCAGTGCCTGCTCACCGTGGAGCGTCTGTCGGCCCGCGGGCAGTTTCAGATGCGCCAGACGGTCGTCGACGGGCTGCTTCAGACACACCTCGACCCCGTCGACCGCGTCCACCATGTCCTTGAACCCACTGAAGTCGACGACCATGTGGTGGTCGACCCGGATTCCGGTGAGCTTTTCCACCGTACGAATGGTGCAGGCGGCGCCGCCGAACTCGAACGACCAGTTGAACTGGGCGAATTGGGCCTTGGTGCGGGTGCCGTCCTGCTTGAGGCAGTCGGGGATGTCGGCCATCAGATCGCGCGGCAGCGACACGGCGGTGGCGGACTTCCGGTCCGCCGCCAGGTGCAGCAGGATCGTGGTGTCCGAACGCTGACTGCCGCCGTCGTCACGGCCGTACGCGCTGTTGTTGCCCGCGCGCGAGTCCGAGCCGATGAGCAGCAGGTTCTGCGCGTCGCCGTTGCCCGGCGGCGGGCGCTCCTTCTCGTAGCGCTCCAGCTCGGCGGCGGCCGTGGTGTCGGTGCGGATGTTGTGGTCGAGCTTGTTGTAGAACCACCAGCCGGTACCGGCGGCGGCGAGCACCAGACAGGAGACGCCCACGGCGGTCCAACGCAGCCAGTGGGAGCGGCGGTTGGGGCCTTCGCCGCTGTCGCCGCCTTCGTCGGCGGGCGTCGGCTCGCTTTCCGTGTCGGCCGCTTCGGATGCCTGCGCCGGTTCGGATTCCGTGGCGCTCGCTTCCGGCGCGTGTTCGGGCTGTGTCGGCGTGTCCGGTCGCGGCTCGTCCTCGGCCCGGTGGTCGGGCCCGGGCGGAGTGCCGGCACTGTCGGTCACGTCGGCGTCCATCCTTCACGGGGTCGGCGGCGGGCGGGATGCCGCCGGGGTACCCCGGTAGACGGCCGTCGCCCGCGCTTGGTTGTGTGCTCACCGCCGATCATGTACCGCGGGCCGGGCCCGGGCCCGGGGGACTCGGCTCCCTGTGGGCCACAAGGGTGGCGCCGAACTGCTTTTCCCATTGATGCGTCGGCGTGTGCGCGAGCGGGAGGCCCGCCGGACGGTCCGTCAGGTATGCCCGAGCGGACCGCGCGGATCTGCCCGGTCGGCCCATTAGGTGTGCCTCCGGGCGCTGCCCTGCCTCACACGGCCCGGTGGGTGACCCGCTCGCTCTCGATCCGCTTGTCGAGCCCGCCGTCGGCCAGTTGGTCCAGATTGCGGCAGAGCACCACCGAGCCGCCCGAGGCCAGCGGCGCGTACAGCCCGCGCGCCAGACCCTCCCAGCTGTCGTACGGGAGCGCCGAGAGCAGCCGCGAACCGGGTTCGAGGCCGAGCTCGGCCGCGTCGGCGCGGGCGCGCTCGACGAGTTCAGCGGCGGTCAGTTCGACCGGGCCGACCGCGAGCGCGGGCCCGGCCGGGTCGACGGGGGCGTACGGCGCGAACCGGTCGCCCTGGCCCGGCACCTCGACCGCGTAGTCCTGGAACCCGGCGGGCACCTGCGGGAAGCGGCCGCCGAGCGGGCGCAGCGCGAGCGCCACCCGTTCGCCGGAGCAGGCGCGGGCCGCCTCCAGCGCGTCCGGCCCGGCCACCACGAGGTCCGCGCCCGCCGGATCGCCGCCGATCTCGACACGTACACCCACCGAGTGGGCGGCGAGCAGCCACACCGCGCTCTGCCAGTGCGCGGGCAGCAGCAGCGCGAGCCGGTCGCCGGGCTCGGCGGCGAGGTCGCCCTGGAGCAGATTGGCGGTCTTGGCCACCCAATTGGCGAAGGTGGCCACCGACAGTTCCACGCGCTCGCCGGTGGCGTCGTCGTAGAAGGTGACCAGGGGGCGGGCCGGGTCCGCGGCGAGCGCGGATCGCAGCAGGTCGGCGGGGGTGCGGTCGCTGGCGTTCACGCGGCAAGCGTACGGGTGCGGGCGGGGCCCGCGCCGGGGGGCGCCACCGCCCGCGTACACCGGTTCGGCCGACGGTCCGTCAGTTTTGAGATGGACAGACTTGTACGCTTATGTCCAGGATCGTCACCATGCGTGCTCTCCTTGCATCCTCGATCGGGGTCGCGTGCGCCACCGCACTCGCCCTGCCGCTCGCCGTGCCCGCCGACGCCGCCGTCCGGCCCGCGTCCGCCGCGTCCCCGGCCGCCGAACCCCTCGGCTCCACCCAGTCGCTGCCGCTCGCCCCGCTCGGCGCCACCGACCGGACCCTGGGCGCCGCTCGCGCCCAGGGTCTGCCGGAGCGGGACACCAAGCCCTTCTCCCTGGTCGGCGTCGTGTGGGACGACGCGAAGACCGAACTCCACGGCTCGGTCCAGGTCCGCGCCCGCGCCGCCGCCTCGCGTACGTGGTCCGGCTGGCAGGACGTGGACACCCACAACCAGGAGCACGCCCCCGACCCCGGCAGCCCCGAGGACGACGCCGCCCGCATCCACGGCGCCACCGCCCCGCTGTGGGTCGGCGACTCCGACGGCGTCGAGGTGCGTGTGCGTCCCGAGGCGTCGGGCGGGCGCGCACCGGAGGGCTCGCTGCCCCGGGGGCTCCACATCGACCTGGTCGACCCGGGCGCGGACCCGGACCTCGGCGACGGCGGGGGCGGCGAGGACCGCGCGTTGGCGCCCGAGGCCTTCGCCGAAGGCGCTGCCGGGACGCGCGTGGCGGCGCGTCCGTACATCGGCCCGCGCCCGCGCATCATCACGCGCCGGGGCTGGGGCGCCGACGAGAGCCTGCGCGAGCCGGGTTACGTCTACACCGACCGGGTCAAGGCGGCGTTCGTCCACCACACCGCGTCCGGCAACAACTACCGCTGCTCGCAGGCCGCCTCCGTCCTGCGCAGTATCTACCGCTACCACGTCAAGAGCAGCGGCTGGCGGGACATCGGCTACAACTTCGCCATCGACAAGTGCGGGAACATCTACGAAGGCCGCGCCGGTGGTGTGGCCAAGCCCGTCCTCGGCGCGCACACTCTCGGTTTCAACACCAACTCCATGGGCATCGCGGTCCTCGGGACGTACACCTCGACGAACCCGTCCTCCGCCGCGCTCGACGCGATCGCCAAGCTCACGGCCTGGAAGCTCGGCATGTACGGGGTGGACCCGACCGGCACGACCCATCTGACCTCGGGCGGCGGCAACCTCTACCGGAAGGGGCGCAGTGTCAGACTCAACGTCATCTCCGGACACCGCGACGGCTTCGCCACCGAATGCCCCGGCACCCGCCTCTACAAGAAGCTCGGCAAGGCCCGCTCGTCCTCGGCCCGCCTCCAGGGCCGCCACTGAGGGGGCCGGCGCGGCCGGCGCCGCCCGGGGCAGGAGCCCGGCGAACCGTCTGCATAAACTGGCCGGCCGTAGTTGAACGAACGATTCCGCCCGGCCCCAGCAGGAAGCAGAGACGACAGGTGACTGAAGCGATCCTCCTGGTCGGCGGCAAGGGAACGAGGCTGCGCCCGCTCACGGTGAACACGCCGAAGCCGATGATCCCGGCGGCGGGCGTCCCGTTCCTCACCCACCAGCTGGCCCGCGCGCGGGCGGCGGGCGTGGAGCACATCGTCCTGGCGACGTCGTACCTGGCGGAGGTCTTCGAGCCGTACTTCGGCGACGGCTCGGCGCTCGGGCTGCACCTGGAGTACGTGACGGAGGTCGAGCCGCTGGGCACCGGCGGCGCGATCCGCAACGTGGCCTCGCGGCTGCGCTCGGGCCCCGACGACCCGGTGCTGATCTTCAACGGCGACATCCTGACGGGCCTGGACATCGGGGCCCTGGTCGACACGCACTCCTCGTCCGGGGCGGACGTCTCCCTCCACCTGACGCGGGTGGCGGACCCTCGGGCGTTCGGCCTGGTCCCGACGGACGCGGACGGCCGAGTCCAGGCGTTCCTGGAGAAGCCCCAGACTCCGGAGGAGATCGTCACCGACCAGATCAACGCGGGGGCGTACGTGTTCCGCCGCTCGGTGATCGACTCGATCCCGGCGGGGCGGGCGGTGTCGGTGGAGCGGGAGACGTTCCCGGGCCTGCTGGCGGCGGGCGCGCACCTCCAGGGCATGGTGGATTCGACGTACTGGCTGGACCTGGGCACCCCCCAGGCCTTCGTACGCGGCTCGGCCGACCTGGTCCTGGGCCGCGCCCCGTCCCCGGCGGTCCCCGGCCGCTGTGGCGACCGCCTGGTGCTGCCGGGCGCGGTGGTGGCGCAGGACGCGAAGCTGACGGGCGGGACGGTGGTGGGCTCAGGGGCTCGCATCGGCGAGGGCGCGCGTGTCAGTGGCAGCACGGTGCTCGCGGACGCGGTGATCGAGCCGGGCGCGGTGATCACGGACTCGCTGATCGGGGCGGGGGCCGTGGTGGGGGCGCGGTGCGTGCTGTCGGGCGCGGTGGTCGGTGACGGCGCGGTGATCGGCCCGGACAACGAGCTCCGGGACGGGGTCCGCGTGTGGTGCGACGCGGTGCTCCCGCCGGGAGCGATCCGCTTCTCCTCGGACGAGTAGCCCCACCCCGCGACCTGTTGGGGGGCGGTTGTTCGTCTGCGGATCGTGCTGGGTTGCTCGCGCAGTTCCCCGCGCCCCTAGGTGGTTAGGGGCGCGGGGAACTGCGCGAGCAACCCAGCACGGGCGGCCAGCCGACCGACAACCGCCGGAGGCTTTCGGGAAGGGGTGGGGTGGGGAAACCAAACCGGGCGGAGCCCAGGACAGTAACCTCGGGAGCGTGGCCGGTCGCTTTGCTCCCCGTACTCCCACCCGCACCACCGTGCGCGGCGGAGAAGTCCGCGTGCCCCCGGCCGTGCCGACGCCCCGGCCCGCGTCAACGGGTGCCCGCAGTCGGCGGTACGCACCACCCGGACCCCTGGACCTCGGGCTCATCCTCGGCCCCCTAAGACGCGGCCCCGCCGACCCCACGTTCCGGGCCGCCCGGGACGGGGTGTGGAGGGCGTCCCGTACGCCCGAAGGCCCCGGCACCCTCCGCGTGACCAAGCAGGCCGACGCCGTCGAGGCCGAGGCGTGGGGCGAGGGCGCGGAGTGGCTGCTGAGCCACCTCCCCGGGCTCCTCGGCGACGGGGACGACCCCGAGGCCTTCGCCCCACGGCACCGCCTCGTCGCCGAGTCCGCCCGCCGCCGCCCCGGCCTGCGCCTGTCCCGTACCGGCCTCGTACTGGAGTCGCTGATCCCGTCGATCCTGGAGCAGAAGGTCACCACGGACGAGGCGTACCGGGCGTGGCGCCTGCTCGTACGCAAGTACGGCGAGCCCGCCCCCGGCCCGGCCCCCGACGGGATGTACGTGATGCCGGACGCCCGGACATGGGCGCTGATCCCGTCCTGGGAGTGGCACCGCGCGGGCGTCGACGCCAAGCGCTCGTCGACGATCCTGCGCGCGGTACGGGTCGCCCGCCGCCTGGAGGAGGCCGTCGCGCTGCCCCAGGAGGAGGCGGCGGCCCGGCTCCACCTCGTCCCCGGCATCGGCCCGTGGACCAGCGCCGAGACGCTGCAACGGGCGATGGGCGCCCCCGACCTGGTCAGCGTCGGCGACCTGCATCTGCCGGGCATCGTCGGCTACGCCCTGGCGGGCGACCGCACTGCCGACGACGCGGCGATGCTGGAACTCCTGGCCCCGTACGCCGGTCAGCGCCACCGCGCCACCCGCCTGATCCTCCTCAGCGGCCGCACCCCGCCCCGCCGAGCGCCCCGGATGTCACCGCGCGACATCGGGGCGCTCTAGGCCGAGGAGGTCGAGGCTGCTCAGCGCACCTCGATGAACGCGTCCGCGTCCCGCGCGGGTCGTTCCTTCGGCGGCTCCGCCGCGCGCCCGACCGCGACCGCGCCCATCGGGTCCCAGTTCGCGGGCAGGTCGAGGACCTCGCGTACGACATCGCGGCAGAACATCGTCGACGACACCCACGCCGACCCCAGCCGCTCACCGGCCAGCGCCACCAGGAAGTTCTGCACGCCGGCGCCCGTCGCGACCACGAACATCTCGCGCTCGGCGGTGTCCCGGCGCGGGTCGCCGTAGGTGTGCGAGCCGTCCATGACCAGGCAGGGCACCACCAAGTACGGCGCGTTGCGCAGGACTTCGCCCCGGCGGACCCGCTTGGCTATCGACGCCTCGGACTTGCCGTCGCGCCGCAGGTCCGCGATCCACGCGTCGCGCATCGCGTCGAGCAGCCGGGTCCGCGCCTCGGCGGACTCAAGCAGCACGAACCGCCAGGGCGTGGTGTGGTGCGGCGCGGGAGCGGTCACGGCGGCCGCCACCGCGCGGCGGACCGCGCCGGGGTCGACCGGGTCGTCGGTGAACGCCCGGACCGTACGCCGCTGGGTGACCGCCTCCCGTATCGCCTCCGAGGTACCGAGGCGGAACATGTCGTCGGGCGCCGAGCGGACCAGCGCGCGGGCGCCGCCCTCGGCCGACGCCGAGACGAGGTGGGACAGCCCGCTGACCACCGCGACCGGCAGCCCTTCGGCCTTGCCCTTCACCAGGTCGCCCGCGGCGGCGAGTTCATCGGCGTGCGCCACGACGGTCGCGACCAGCGGATTGCCGTACGCGTCCGTGCCGCCGCGCAGGTCGTCGAGGACCCGCACGCCCGCGGCGCCGATCGCCACGTCGGTGAGCCCGCTGCGCCACGGCCGCCCGAAGGTGTCCGTCACCACGACGCCCACCTCGACGCCGAGCGCGGTCCGCAGCCCGGCCCGGATCGCCTCGGCGGAGGCGTCGGGGTCCTCGGGGAGCAACAGGATGGTCCCGGCCGGGGTGTTGGAGGCGTCGACCCCGGCGGCGGCCATGACGAGCCCCTGCCGGTTCTCGACGATGCGCAGGGTGCCGCGCCGGGCCACCACCCGTACCGTCTCGGCGTCGATCGCGGCCTCGCGGTCCTCCGCCTGTACGACCCGGCCCTCCGCCTTGGAGACGATCTTCGAGGTGACGAGCAGGACGTCACCGTCGGCGAGATCCGGCGCGGCGGCGGCGATCAGCTTGGCGAGGTCGTCGCCCGGCCGCACCTCGGGAATCCCGGCCACGGCCCGTACCCGGTACGAGGGCGGCACAGCCGGAATCCCGTTGTCCGTGCCCACGTCCACCCCGTTGTCCGCGCTCACGCCCGTACCTCCTCGGCCAGGGTCAGCGCCTCGCGCGCCATCGCGGCCGTCGCGTCCAGGTCCGTCATCAGCAGCGGGACCGCGCGGCAGCGGATGCCGGCCGCCTCGACCGGGGCGACGGCCGCCGCGTCGGCGGTGTCGACCAGCCAGCCGTCGAGCAGCCCCGACCCGTAGTGCTCGGCGACCGCCGAGGCCGTCGACTCGACGCCGACCGCGGCCAGCACCTTGTCCGCCATGCCCCGCACCGGCGCGCCCCCGACGATCGGCGAGAGCCCGACCACCGGCACGCCCGCGTCCGCGATCGCCTCGCGGATGCCGGGCACGGCCAGGATCGTGCCGACGCTGACGACCGGGTTGGACGGCGGGAAGAGGATCACGTCGGCGGCGGCGATCGCCTCCAGGACGCCCGGCGCGGGCTTCGCGGCCTCCGCGCCGACCGGCACCACGGCCGTCGCGTCCACGGACGCCCGCATCTTGACCCAGTACTCCTGGAAGTGGACGACCTTGCGCCCGCCCTCGTCCTCGATCGCGACATGGGTCTCGACCCGGTCGTCGGACATCGGGATCAGCCGCACGCCGGGCTGCCAGCGGGCGCAGAGCGCCTCGGTCACCGCGCTCAGCGGGTAGCCCGCGCCGAGCATCTGCGTACGGACGATGTGGGTCGCGAAGTCGCGGTCGCCGAGACCGAACCACTCCGGTCCCACCCCGTACGCCGCGAGCTCCTCCTTGACGTGGAAGGACTCCTCGGTACGCCCCCAGCCCTGCTCCTCGTTGATGCCACCGCCCAGGGTGTACATCACCGTGTCGAGGTCGGGGCAGACCTTCAGTCCGAACAGATGGATGTCGTCACCGGTGTTGCCGATCACCGTGATGTCCGCGTCGGGCGCGGCCTGCTTGAGGCCACGCAGAAAACGGGCACCGCCGATGCCGCCGGCCAGAACCACAATGCGCATGTACAGCAGTCTGTCAGGCGGGTACGACATTCGAGGCGGCGGCTGTGGACTGGCTGGAGTGCATCGGCATTTCGGTCAGGCCGGGGTAGTAGATGTGCAGGCTGACGGCCGGTTCGAGGGAGTCGTTGACCACGTCGTGGGCGTAGCCGGGCGCGAAGACGCGCTGCGCGCCGGGGGAGAGTGTGCGGGTGCCGCGCTCGGTGCGCTCGCTCAATTCGCCCTCAAGGACGGTCAGTACGCCGGACGACTGTCCGTGGTCGTGCAGCCCGCTGCTCTGCCCGGGCACCCAGGACAGCAGCCAGACCTCGTAACCGGGTCCCCTACGCAGCCGGTGGTACCAGCGGCTGGTCGCGTCGTACTGGACGAGCGGGGCCCACTGCGTACGGTCGGCCGCGATCGAGCGGGCCAGGCCGACGAAGTCGGCGACGGTCGTGGGGTGCTCGCGGGCGGGCTGGAGGAGGTGCGTGACCTCAAGGATGTCGCCGGCGATCTGAAGGTCGCTGTCGCTGTTCATGGGTGCGGTGGTTCCTCGGCAGAGACTGAGAAGCAGTGCGGGGGGTCGCAGGGGCGTGTCGCGATGTCGCATCGCGGGAGCCCGGCGGGCGAAGACACGGGAAGCGCGTGGAACGCGCGGCTGGAGCGCTACGGCATCAACAGCTGGAACAGCAACAGCGCGCCTGGACAGCGCTGCGGAACCCACGGAGGTGGGTCGCGAAGAGCGCTGTGGTCGCTGGCATGCCATCAAAGGTGACCAAGAAGAGCCCGGCTGTCAACCCAATACCCGATTTGGCCGTAATGTTTCACCTCATCCGGTTACTGCGTACGGAGAAAGGTTTGTGCACAACCGCCACCGGAGATGTGGCGCTGCGACTGTGCGCACAAACGCCGTTGTGTTCTCGTGATCGGACTGTGATCCGAGTCGCTTCCTCCGCTCGGGTGCAACAAGATCGATATTTGGCTCGTCCCTCAGTGCAGGTGGACGAGGTGTGATTGGGCCAATGGCATGTGTCATGGTTTTTGCCGATTTGAACACTTTCCGTATGGCCTTGGTTCCGCAGAGTGAATACCGGGCCCAATAGCAGATCTCGGCTTGACTGGCCCGGATCGGCGCACTTGTAATTTCACTCGTGTCGTTCGTCCGAAATCGGTAACGGCAGCATCACGGGGCAGCAAAGACAGACGAGGGGTGCACATGACCGAGGTGTTCCAGGAGCTGCTGGTCGACGATGTGGACGAAGAACTCGGCTGGCAGGAGCGCGCGTTGTGCGCCCAGACCGACCCCGAGTCCTTCTTTCCCGAGAAAGGCGGCTCCACCAGGGAGGCGAAGAAGGTCTGCCTCGCCTGCGAAGTCCGCTCCGAGTGCCTCGAATACGCCCTCGCGAACGACGAACGCTTCGGCATCTGGGGCGGACTGTCCGAACGCGAGCGCCGCCGCCTGAAGAAGGCGGCGGTCTAGTTTTTTCCGGGGGCTTTGCCTCCTCCGGAACCCGTCTGGAACCCGCCCGGACCTCCTTCGGACCCGTTCTGGACCGTTTCCGGACCCCCTCCGGTCCCACCCGGCCTCCACAGGCGGCGGACTGCCGCGTTCCCCAGCCATTAGTGTGGGGCGCTGCCAGTCAGCACAGCAGCCTCCGGGGCCCAACCCCCGGACCCCGGCCGGAGGGGCCCGTACCTCGATGTCCGTGCACAGCCAGTCGACGGCCCCGTATGCCGAGGCCGCGACTCCCGAGTTCCCCAGACACGTCGTCACCGCCGTGCTCGTCTCGCACGACGGCGCCCGCTGGCTGCCCGACGCCCTCGCCGGGCTGCTCGGACAGGAACGGCCCGTACAGAACGTGTACGCGGCCGACACCGGCAGCGCCGACGACTCCGCCCGCCTGGTCACCGAGGCCCTGGGCGCCGAACGGGTCCTGCACCTGGCCCGCCGCACCGGCTTCGGCGCCGCCGTCGACGAGGCCGTCCGCTCGGCGGGGGTGCTCGGCCCTGAGGAACTGCCGTATCTGAAGCGCCCCAGCGGCTGGGACCCCGTCTCGCGCAGCTGGCGCGACGACACCTACGACCTGCCCGAGCTGCCGCACGGCGAGCCCGTGCAGTGGCTGTGGCTGCTGCACGACGACTGCGCGCCGGAGCCGGACGCGCTCGCCGAACTGCTGCGCGTCGCCGACTCCGACGCGTACGCCGCGGTCGTCGGCCCCAAACTGCGCGGCTGGTACGACCGCAAGCAGCTGCTCGAAGTCGGCGTCTCCATCGCCCGCAGCGGCCGCCGCTGGACGGGCCTGGACCGGCGCGAGCAGGACCAGGGCCAGCACGACCAGGTCCGCCCGGTGCTCTCCGTCTCCTCCGCCGGCATGCTGATCCGCCGCGATGTGTGGGAGGAGCTGGGCGGCTTCGACCGGCGGCTGCCGCTGATGCGCGACGACGTCGACCTGTGCTGGCGCGCGCACGCCGCCGGGCACTCCGTCCTGGTCGCCCCCGAAGCCGTCGTACGGCACGCCGAGGCCTCCGCCCGCGAGCGCCGCACCGTCGACTGCGCGGGCCGCTCCGCCGTCGACCCGCACCGGGTCGACAAGGCGGGCGCCGTCTACACGATGCTCGTCAACTCCCGCCCCGCCGCGCTCCCGTACGTCTTCCTGCGGATCGTCGTCGGCACCCTGCTGCGCACCCTCGCGTATCTGCTCGGCAAGGCGCCCGGCCAGGCGGTCGACGAGATCATGGGCCTGTCCGCGACCCTGCTGCGGCCCGAGCGGATCCTCGCCGGGCGGCGCAGGCGCGCCAAGAGCGCGGTGGAGGCGAGCGAGCTGCGGCCGCTGTTCCCGCCGCCGGGTGCCACCGTCCGCGCCACCGTCGAACAGGTCGCCGCCAGCTTCGGCGCGGGCACCGAGGACACCGGCGGCTCCCGGCACGGCGCCGTCGAGTCCGGTCCGGGCGGCGACGACGCGGACTTCCTGGAGATCGAGCAGTTCGCGCGGCTGAAGAAGATCGCCCGCAGGCCCGCGCCCGTGCTGTTCGCGCTGCTCCTGCTGATCTCGCTGGTCGCCTGCCGCCAACTGCTCGGCGGCAACGCCCTCACCGGCGGCGCCCTGCTGCCCGCGCCCTCCGGCGTCGGCGACCTGTGGGGCCGTTACGCGGACGCCTGGCACCCCGTCGGCACCGGCGGCACCCAGAGCGCGCCGCCCTACCTCGCGGTGATCGCCGCGTTCGCCGCCCTCTGCTTCGGCTCGACCGGCCTCGCACTGACCCTGCTGCTCGTCTGCTCGGTCCCGCTGGCCGGACTCACCGCGTACTTCGCCTCCCGCCCGCTCGTCGAGTCGCGGCTGCTGCGCGCCTGGGCCGCGGTCGCCTACGCCTTCCTGCCCGCCGCCACCGGCGCGCTCGCCACCGGCCGCCTGGGCACCGCCGTGCTGGCCGTCCTGCTGCCGCTGATCGCCCGCGCGGGCGTCACGGCCGCGGGCTTCCGCGGCGAGGGCCGCGGCTCGTGGCGCGCGACCTGGACGTACGCGCTGCTGCTCACCGCCGCCATGGCGTTCACCCCCGTCGTCTGGCCGGTCGCCGTGCTCCTGAGCCTGGTGGTCCTCGCGCTGCGCCGCGCCGACATCACCGCGTACGGACTGCGCTTCCTGGCCGCCGTCGGCACTCCGCTCCTGGTCCTCGCCCCCTGGTCGCTGACGCTGCTGACCGGCCCGTCCGGCTTCTTCCGCGAGGCCGGTCTGGAGTACGGCAAGGGCGCGGCCACCGGACTCGACCTGCTCGGCGCCAGCCCCGGCGGCCCCAAGACGGTCGGCGGGCTGCTGCTCATCGGCTTCGTGCTGGCGGCGCTGGCCGCGTTGCTGCGCGGGGAGCGGGAGTTCGCGGTCCGCACGGCGTGGGCGGTCGCCCTGACCGGCTTCCTGTTCGCCGCCCTGTCCAACAACAACGGCTGGGCCGGCCCCGCCACCCTCGTCTACGGGCTCGCCCTGATCGCCGCCGCCGTGCTCGGCGCGGAGGGCGCCAAGGAGCGCGTCGCCGCCCATGGCTTCGGCTGGCGCCAGCCGGTCGCCGCGCTGATCGCCCTGGCCGCCCTGGCCGCACCGCTGATCGCCGCCGCCGGTTGGATGCTGAGCGGCGCCGACGGCCCGCTGGAGCGCCGCGACCCGGTGCAGGTGCCCGCGTTCGTCGCGGAGGAGAGCGGCACCCGCGACCAGGCCCGCACCCTCGTCCTCGGCGGCACCTCGCCCGCCAAGGTCTCCTACACCCTGGTCCGCGGCTCGGGCGGCCGCCTCGGCGACGCCGAACTCGCCGCCTCCGGCGGCAGCGACCCGCGCCTGGACAAGGTCGTCGCCAACCTGGTCGCGGGCTCCGGCGCCGACCAGTCGTCCCAGCTCAGCGGCTTCGCCGTGCGCTACGTCCTGGTACGCGACGGAGCTCCCCGCGAGTTCGGCCGCGTCCTCGACACCACCCCCGGCCTCAGCCGCCTCAGCCAGCTCGACGGCAGTGCCCTGTGGCGCGTCGACCGGCAGGTCGCCCGCGCGGTGATCATGCCGCCCGCCTCGGGGGCTGCCTCCCCGGCCGGATCGGCCCAGGCGGGCGCCGCCGAGCCGGTGGCCGTCGCCGCCGACCCGGTCGACGTCCACACCAAGATCCCGGCCGGCGCGGACGGCCGCGTCCTGCGGATCGCCGACCGGGCCGCCCCCGGCTGGACGGCGAGCCTCGACGGCAGACTGCTGAAGAAGACCACCGTCGACGGCTGGGCCCAGGGCTTCCAACTCCCCGCCGAGGGCGGTCGGCTGGACATCACCTACGCCGCCCCCTTCACCCACACCGCGTGGATCTGGGCGCAGTCGCTGCTCGCCCTGGTGCTCGTCGTGCTCGCCCTGCCGGGCCGCCGCACCAAGATCGACGACGATCTGCCGGAGGAGGAGCAGCCGGTGCTGCCCCCCGCCATGGAGGGCGAGGGCCGCCGGGCCCGCCGCCTGCGCGCCCAGGCCGAGGCCGACGCGGCCGGAGCCGACCAGTCCGACGCCCCCGCCGACGCGGGCGACCCCGTCGGTGCGGGCGGCCACGACGTCCCGCCGCCGCCCGCCGAGGCACCGCAGACGGCCCCCGAGCCCGACCCGTACGCCGCGCCCCCGTACGCCCCCGAGGTCCCCCAGCAGCAGCCGTACGGCGGCGAGTGGGACTCCGCGACCTACGCGGGCGCCGAGTACCCGCAGCAGCAGTACGACCCGTACCAGCAGCACCAGTACCAGCAGTACGACCCGTACCAACAGCAGCAGTACCCGCAGCAGGACGCGGCGTACGACCCCTACGGCTATGGCTACGGCGGTGAGCACCCCGACCCGGCGCAGGGCGAGCCCGGGCGCATCCCCGGCCAGGACCGGGGGCACGAGACCGAGCAGCCGCACCGCCCCGACGGGAGCACCCAGTGAACCGCAGCACTCTCTCCCTGATCGCGGCCGCGGTGGCCCTCGCCGCCGTCACCGGTTTCGCGGCCGTCACGGCGCCCGGCGGCGGCTCCGCGAAGGCCGACGCCAAGGGTCCGGCCCGGCTGCCCGTGGAGCGCTCCAGCCTGCTGTGCCCGGCGCCCAGCCTCTCCGAGCTCGCCGAGACGACGTACACCACGTACACCCCCAAGGGCAGCGGTGACGACACCGGCGGCAAGGCGGCCACACCCGGCACGGCCGTGCTGAAGCCCGCCGCCACGCCGCTCACCGACGACACGGCGACCAAGCCCACCGACAAGCCCGATAAGGGTGGCAAGGGCGACAAGAAGGGCAAGAAGGACAAACCTTCGGAGAAGCCCGACCCCAACAAGGCGGTCGTCACCCTCAAGGAGCCCGGAAAGCCCGCGTCCGCCACGGCCAGCGGCTCCGACGCACCCGCGCTCACCGGCTCCGCCGACGGCCTGCTCGCGCCCGGCTGGGCCGCGCAGCAGACCACGGTGGTGTCGGGGGGCGACACGCGCGCGGTGCTCGGCACCCGCTGCACCGCACCGGACACCGACTTCTGGTTCCCGGGCGCGTCCACGGCCAAGACCCGCCAGGACTACGTCCACCTCACCAACCCCGATGACAGCGCGGCGGTCGTCGACATCGAGTTGTTCGGCAAGGACGGCCCGGTCAAGTCCGAGGTGGGGGAGGGGATCACGGTCCCCGCCAAATCCAGCGTCCCTGTTCTGTTGTCAACGTTGAGCACGGTCGTGGCCGATGACCTGACCGTCCATGTCGCGACCCGCTCCGGCCGGGTGGGCGCGGTCATCCAGGCCTCCGACGCGAAGGCCGGCGCGGACTGGCTGCCCGCGTCGGCGGACCCGGCCGCGAGCCAGGTCCTGCCGGGCATCCCGGCCGACGCCACCGACGTGCGCCTGGTGGTGCACGCCAAGGGCACGGACGACGCCGATCTCAAGGTGCGGCTGGCGGGCGGGTCCGGCAGCTTCACCCCGGCGGGTCTGGACACCGTCCATGTGAAATCGGGGATGACGGCGTCCTTTGATCTGAAGAACGTCACACGGGGTGAGGCGGGTTCCCTGTTTCTCACCCCGACTTCGGATGGCGGAAAAACGCCCATCGTGGCGGCGCTGCGCGTAGTGCGCGGAACGGGTGACAAGCAGGAGACCGCATACATTCCGGCCACCGCGCCCGTCGGTGACCGGTCCACGGCGGCCGACAACCGGGCCAAGGGCTCGACGCTGGCGCTCACCGCGCCGACCGCGGCCGCCACGGTCAAGGTCACCGCGTCGCCCGGCACCGAGGGCGGCGAGCCGCAGACCAAGACGTACACCGTCAAGGCCGGCACGACGCTCGCGGTGGAGCCGCCGGTCCCGGCCGGGCTCAAGGGCTCCTACGCGCTGACCGTCGAGACCCAGCCGGGCAGCGGCCCGGTCTACGCCTCCCGCACGCTGGCGCTGCCGCAGGACGGCATCCCGATGTTCACCGTGCAGACGCTCCCGGACGACAAGGGAACGGTCGCGGTCCCGGCCGCGAAGCAGGACTTGTCGGTGCTGGACGACTGAGGCCCGGTCCCATGGTGTCCGGTCCGTGAAGGGATCGGTCCTGTCCGTACCGCCGTGCGGTCAGTCCTGTCCGTAGCGCGGATCGACCGATTCCGGTGCGAGGCCGAGGAGTTCGGCGACCTGCTCGACCACGACCTCGTGGACGAGCAGGGCCCGTTCGTCACGGCTCTTGGTGCGGATCTCGACCGGCCGCCGGTAGACGATGATCCGCGCGGGCGACCCCTTCGCCGCGGGCAGCGCCCGTCCCAGTGGTACGGCCTCGTCGCTCCAACTGTCGTCGTCGCTCTCGGGGAGCGGCACGTCGGAGACGAGGAAGTCGACGTCGGCGAGTTGCGGCCAGCGCCGCTCCAGCCGCTCCACCGAGTCCCGCACGAGGTCGCGGAAGGTCTCCGACCGGCTGACCGAGAGCGGTACCTGGGGCGGCGCCACGGGTCCGCGCATCCCGCGGCCGTGGCGGTCTCGGCGGCGCGGTCGCGGGCCCGCCGGTACGGAGTCGGGGCCGGAGCCGATGTCGGAACGGGAACTGTCCATCACTGACGCAGCGTAGCCCTCCGGGGCTCCCTGCGATCGCGGCGGCGGCCCGTGGAAGGCCATGTCGCGAGATGACCATTTCGCTCCCGCTTGAGAGCGATTACCGGCCCATACAAGACAGCGGATTTCACGCCGTTTGACCGGAAGATTCTCAAATGCGGAACGTAATCGGTCCCGTCACACACCGTGTCGCTCTCTTCCCGTGCAGGTCAGCCCAGTTGCTCCAGGAGCCGCTGTGCCCGGGCTCACACCGCGACACGGTGGAGTGACCCGGTGGAGAGTCGTCGCGGCCCGCTCAAGAGTGCGGTACCGTCCAACGTCGTGAGCCCTGTACGTCGCTGTTCGCGCACTGCGTGCGGCCGCCCTGCCGTCGCGACACTGACGTACGTCTACGCGGACTCGACCGCAGTCCTCGGCCCGCTCGCCACCTATGCCGAGCCCCACTGTTACGACCTGTGCGCCGAGCACAGTGAACGCCTCACCGCGCCCCGCGGCTGGGAGGTCGTCCGCCTGACCGACTCCTCCGCCCCGGGCCGCCCCAGCGGCGACGACCTGGAAGCGCTTGCCAACGCGGTACGCGAGGCGGCCCGCCCGCACGAACGCGCAGCCGAGGCGGGCGGCGGCCGGTCCGCCGACCCGATGGAAGTCACCCGCCGGGGCCACCTGCGCGTTCTGCGGTCGCCGGAACCCTGAGCCTGACATTCGGTTGCGGGCGGGTACGGGTACGCGTTGCCGGGCGGTCGCGGGTGATGGCCGGTCGCCGGTTGCCGGTGGTTTGCGGGCGCTGACGGGCCCGGGCGGCCTGACCTTTCGGACGACCGCGACCCTGTGCGGCTGGACTTCCGGACGACCCCGACCCCCTGCGGCCAGGGCTTCGGACGACCCCGATCTCCTGCGCACCCCCACGTTTTCCACAGGTTCCCGAGCCGCCCTCCACAGGGGTCGCTGCCCCGACAGTCCCAGCCGGTAGCCTCGGTCCAGGGGGCCGCATGTCTCCCCAGGTGACTTCAGAAGGGTTGGACCGTGGCTGCTGATCTGTCGCAGATCGTGAAGGCGTACGACGTCCGCGGGGTGGTGCCGGATCAGTGGGACGAGTTGCTGGCGGAGCTGTTCGGAGCGGCTTTCGTGCAGGTGGTCGGTGCCGACGCGATCGTGGTCGGCCACGACATGCGCCCGTCGTCGCCGGGTCTGTCCGCCGCCTTCGCGCGCGGTGCGGCCCGTCAGGGCGCCGATGTCACCCTGATCGGCCTGTGCTCCACGGACCAGCTGTACTACGCGTCCGGGATGCTGGACCTGCCGGGCGCGATGTTCACCGCGTCCCACAACCCGGCCCAGTACAACGGCATCAAGCTCTGCCGGGCGGGCGCGGCCCCGGTCGGCCAGGACACGGGTCTGGCCGAGATCCGTACCCTCGTGGAGACCTGGACCGAGTCGGGCGCGCCGGAAGCGGCCGAGCGGACCGGCACGCTGAGCGAGCGCGACACGCTCACCGACTACGCGGCCCACCTCAAGTCCCTGGTCGACCTGAGCGCGATCCGCCCGCTGAAGGTCGTGGTGGACGCGGGCAACGGCATGGGCGGCCACACCGTTCCCACGGTCTTCGAGGGCCTGCCGCTGAGCGTGGTCCCGATGTACTTCGAGCTGGACGGCACCTTCCCGAACCACGAGGCCAACCCCCTCGATCCGGCCAACATCGTCGACCTCCAGGAGCGCGTGCAAGCCGAGGGCGCCGACCTGGGCATCGCCTTCGACGGCGACGCGGACCGCTGCTTCTTCGTGGACGAGCGCGGCGAAGGGGTCTCCCCGTCCGCCGTCACCGCCCTGGTGGCGGCCCGCGAACTGGCCAAGCACCCCGGCGGCACGGTCATCCACAACCTGATCACCTCCTGGTCGGTCCCGGAGGTGGTCCGCGAGAACGGCGGCACCCCGGTCCGCACCCGCGTCGGGCACTCCTTCATCAAGCAGGAGATGGCCAACACCGGTGCGATCTTCGGCGGCGAGCACTCCGCGCACTACTACTTCAAGGACTTCTGGAACGCCGATACGGGCATGCTGGCGGCCCTCCACGTCCTGGCGGCCCTGGGCACCCAGAAGGCCCCGCTCTCCCGCCTGGTGGCCGCCTACGACCGCTACACGGGCTCCGGCGAGATCAACTCGACCGTCACCGACCAGAGGGCCCGCACCCAGGCGGTCCGCGAGGCTTTCGCCACCCGGCAGGGCGTCTCCATGGACGACATGGACGGCCTTACGGTCACGACGGCCGACTGGTGGTTCAACCTGCGCCCCTCCAACACCGAACCCCTCCTTCGCCTGAACGTGGAAGCCCGCGACGAGCCCACGATGGCGAAGCTGCGCGACGAGGTGCTGGCGCTGGTGCGGGGCTAGGCCCTTCGTCTCCCGGGTGGCGCCTGGGCGTGTGTGTTCGGGCGTGCGTGTCCACGCGCGCGTGCCCGGCCCCGGGCGCCGTCCGAGGCCGGTCGGCGCGAGGCCGCCCCGCCCCGGCCGATGACGCCACCCGGGGAGCCCGGGCGTCCCCCCGGCGGTAGGCTGACGAGGCCTGATCCACAGACGCGTCCGCGCACGCGTCCACGTATACGAAGACGTCCCGGAAGGACCCCCATGCCGCTCGAAGCCGGCCTTCTCGACATCCTCGCCTGCCCCGCCTGCCACGCGCCGCTGAAGGACGCGACGGCCGAGGAGACGCCCGAGCTGGTCTGCACCGGCAAGGACTGCGGCCTCGCGTACCCGGTCCGCGACGGCATCCCCGTGCTCCTGGTGGACGAGGCCCGCCGCCCGGCGTGACGTCGGCCCGTACCTCGCGCACGGCCCGCACGGGCTCTGCCCGGCGCGGCGCCTGAGCCCACAACCGAGTGACCCGGAACCCCGATCCCACCCCGGAGGCCGCCGAACATGCTCGATGAGTCGCTCCTCGACGCGCCGGAAGCCCTGGCCCGCGCCGACCGCCGCGGTCTGCTGCGCGGCGCCGCCGAGGCCGGCGCCCGCGTCCGTACCGCCGCCCGGCACGCCGTGGAGGCGGGCATCACGGAGCTGCAGCCCGAGGGCCGCCCCCGAGCCGTACTCGTCGCGGGCCCCGGCACCGCCGCCGCAGGCGTGGCGGACCTGGTGACGGCGCTGGCGGGCGCCTCCGCCCCCGTCGCCCACCTCGCCTCGACCGGAGTGGCCGCCGCCGCGGGCGCGCTGCGCTGGAACCTCCCTGGCTGGGCAGGCTCGGTCGACCTCCTTCTCATCACGACGACGGACGGCAGCGAGCCGGGCCTGGAGGTCCTGGCCGAGCAGGCGTACCGCCGGGGCTGCACGGTCGTGGCCGTCGCCCCGAAGAGCTCCCCACTCGCCGAGGCCGTCGACGGCGTGCACGGCCTGGTCGTCCCGCTGGCCACGGCCCCGCACGAGCTGTACGAGGACGGGAGGACCCCGGCCGCCTCCCCCAGCGCGCTGTGGGCCCTGTTCACCCCGATCCTGGCGCTGCTGGACCGCCTCGGGCTGATCTCCGCGCCGCCGGAGACGCTGGAGAAGGTCGCCGACCGCCTGGACCGCACGGCGGAGCGCTGCGGCCCGGCCATCGCCACGTACAGCAACCCGGCGAAGACGCTCGCGACGCAGCTCGCCGACTCGCTCCCCCTCATCTGGACGGAGGGCGAGGGCGCCGTTCCGGCGGGCCGCCGCTTCGCGACCGTACTGGCCGAGCTCGCGGGCCGTCCCGCACTGGCGGGCGAGCTGCCCGAGACCCTGGCCTCGCACGGCATCCTGCTCGCGGGATCGCTCGCGGCCGGAGCCGACCCGGACGACTTCTTCCGCGACCGCGTGGAGGAACCCGCGGCGCTGCACGCCCGTGTCGTACTCCTGCGGGACCGCCCGGCAGGCGGCCTCTCCGCCGCTCCGGCCGCGCGCGAACTCGCCCTGAGCCACGACGCGCAGATCAGCGAACTGGAGCCCGAGGAAGGCACCGAGCTGGAGTGCCTGGCGGAGCTCCTGGCCGTCACGGACTTCGCGACCGCCTACCTGGCCCTGGCCTCGACACCGCTCCCGACGTAAGCCGGGCGCTCGAAGTCGTGCACCAGCAGCCGTGGGAAGTCGCACCCGAGCCGATGCCGGAAGCCGTACAGGAGCCGGCGTCGGGAGGCTTCACGCGGCGTCGGCCGACCGCACACCGGAATCCGTAAGCGATCACAAGCGATCACGTGAAAGAGACCACGCGAACCATGGACCGCCTCGCCAACACCGTGCGCCCCTACGCCTGGGGCTCCACGACCCTCATTCCGGAACTGCTCGGCACCGCTCCCACCGGCGAGCCCCAGGCAGAGATGTGGATGGGCGCGCACCCGGGCGCACCGTCCCGTGTCGACCGTGGCGCGGGCGAGGTCCCGCTCTCCGACGTGATCGCGGCCGATCCGGCGGCGGAGCTGGGCGACGCGGCCGTCGCCAAGTTCGGCCCCCGTCTTCCTTTCCTTCTCAAAGTGCTGGCGGCAGGCGCCCCCCTTTCCCTTCAGGTCCACCCCAACCTCGGCCAGGCACAGCGGGGTTATGCCGCCGAGGAGCGCGCGGGCGTGCCGCTCGACGCCCCGCACCGCAACTACAAGGACGCCAACCACAAGCCCGAGCTGATCTGTGCTCTGACAACGTTCGAGGGCCTGTGCGGGTTCCGCGCTCCCCAGGAATCCGCGGACCTTCTCGCCGCGCTCGATGTGGACTCCCTCAAGCCGTATGTGGATCTCCTGCGCGCCCACCCCGAGGACGCGGCGCTGCGTGAGGTCCTGACGGCCGTACTGACCGCCGACCCGCGGGACATGGCGGCGACGGTGACCGAGGCGGCGGCCGCCTGCGCGCGCCTGGGCGGTGACGCGTACGACGCGTACGCCTCGCTCGCCCACCACTTCCCGGGCGACCCGGGCGTCATCGCGGCGATGCTCCTGAACCACGTACGGCTCCAGCCCGGCGAGGCCCTGTTCCTCGGCGCCGGCGTCCCGCACGCGTATCTGAGCGGCATGGGTGTGGAGATCATGGCCAATTCGGACAACGTGCTGCGCTGCGGCCTGACCCCGAAGCACGTGGACGTCCCCGAACTCCTGCGCGTCGTCCGCTTCGAGGCGGCCGACCCGGGCGTGCTGCGCCCGGAGGCGTCGGTGACCGGCGAGGAGGTGTACGAAACCCCCATCGACGAGTTCCGGTTGTCCCGTTTCGTACGCGCGCAGGGCGCCGCTCCGACCAACCTGTCGGCGCCCACTCCGCAGATCGTGCTGTGCACGGCGGGCGCGGTGGAGATCGGCGGCGTACCGCTGACCCCCGGCCGGTCGGCCTTCGTCCCGGCAGGCGAAAAGGCCGAACTGTCCGGTACGGGTGCGGCATTTCGCGCCACTGTCGTGGCCTGATGCGACAATGTGCCGCCGTATGGCGGCACCTGGGCGGCCGCGACACCGACGAAGGGAACACGTGCACCCATGAGTGCGTCAGGCGGAACCAAGGCGATCGTGGCGGCGCTCGGCGCCAACCTCGCGATCGCGGTAGCCAAGTTCGTGGCGTTCCTCTTCAGCGGCTCCTCGTCGATGCTCGCGGAGAGCGTGCACTCGCTGGCCGACTCGGGAAACCAGGGTCTGCTGCTGCTCGGCGGCAAGAAGGCGCAGCGTGAGGCAACGCCTCAACACCCCTTCGGTTACGGCCGGGAGCGTTACGTCTACGCGTTCCTCGTCTCGATCGTCCTGTTCTCGGTGGGTGGCATGTTCGCCGTCTACGAGGGGTACGAGAAGATCAAGCACCCCCACCAGATCGACGCCTGGTACTGGCCCGTCGGCGTCCTGGTCTTCGCGATCGTCGCCGAGGGCTTCTCCTTCCGTACGGCCATCAAGGAGTCGAACGAGACGCGGGGCTCGCTCTCCTGGTCGCAGTTCATTCGCCGGGCGAAGGCCCCCGAGCTGCCGGTGGTCCTCCTTGAGGACTTCGGCGCTCTCATCGGACTCGTCCTCGCCCTCGGCGGCGTGGGTCTCGCGCTGCTCACCGACGACGGCGTCTGGGACGGCGTCGGCACCCTCTGCATCGGCGTGCTGCTGATCCTGATCGCCCTCATCCTGGCGGTCGAGACGAAGTCCCTCCTGCTCGGCGAGGCGGCCGGCACGGAGGAGGTCGAGAAGATCCGCACGGCGATCGTCGACGGCGACACGGTCACTTCCGTCATCCACATGCGCACGCTCCACCTGGGCCCGGAGGAACTGCTGATCGCCGCCAAGATCGCGGTCCAGCACGACGACACGGCGGCGGAAGTCGCCCACGCCATCAACGCGGCGGAGGCCCGGGTCCGCGAGGCCGTCCCGATCGCCCGGGTGATCTACCTGGAGCCGGACATCTACAGCGCGGCCGAAGCGGCGGCGGGCCCGGACCCTGCGGCGACGCCCGGCGGCACGGGCCACTGAGGCGCTCCACCGTAAAATTCCCCAACCTGTCGCCCGGGACGGGCTGGGGGCGGCTGGGCCGATCGGTGTAGATTCGTGACCAGAGCCAGACGTCGCTGCTGATGGCGGTCGGTCGGTACGCCACGCGCACCGGCCGAGGGAGAGAGGGCCTCCGACGGACTGCGCTGCGAGCGCGACCGGGCACCCCAGGGTGCCCACGGACACTCAGGTGTACGCCGGAGTGTCCACCCGGGCATTCCGTTGTCCGCGTCAGGTACCTGCCGGTGCCGACGTGGCACTCCGTATGCCCAGGTACGCCCGCAGACCTTCCGTACCCACCCTCGACCCACCCACGAGGAGCAGCTCGCCATGACGACTGTCGCCGCCGGCCAGGACTTCAAGGTCGCCGACCTCTCCCTCGCCGCCTTCGGGCGCAAGGAGATCACCCTCGCCGAGCACGAGATGCCCGGCCTGATGTCGATCCGCAAGGAGTACGCCGCCACCCAGCCGCTCGCCGGTGCCCGGGTCACCGGCTCCCTGCACATGACGGTGCAGACCGCCGTCCTGATCGAGACCCTCGTCGCCCTCGGCGCCGAGGTCCGCTGGGCGTCCTGCAACATCTTCTCCACCCAGGACCACGCCGCCGCCGCCATCGCGGTCGGCCCGAACGGCACCCCCGAGAACCCCCAGGGCGTCCCGGTCTTCGCCTGGAAGGGCGAGACCCTGGAGGAGTACTGGTGGTGCACGGAGCAGGCCCTCACCTGGCCGAACACCCCGACCGGCGGCCCGAACATGATCCTGGACGACGGCGGTGACGCCACGCTCCTGGTCCACAAGGGCGTCGAGTTCGAGAAGGCCGGCGCGGCCCCGGACCCGTCCACCGCGGACAGCGAGGAGTACGGCTACATCCTCACCCTGCTGAACCGCACCCTCTCCGAGAGCCCGCAGAAGTGGACCCAGCTGGCGTCCGAGATCCGCGGCGTCACCGAAGAGACGACCACCGGTGTCCACCGTCTGTACGAGATGCACCGTGACGGCACCCTCCTGTTCCCGGCGATCAACGTCAACGACGCGGTCACCAAGTCGAAGTTCGACAACAAGTACGGCTGCCGCCACTCCCTGATCGACGGCATCAACCGCGCCACCGACGTCCTCATCGGCGGCAAGACCGCCGTCGTCTGCGGCTACGGCGACGTCGGCAAGGGCTGCGCGGAGTCCCTGCGCGGCCAGGGCGCCCGGGTCATCGTCACCGAGATCGACCCGATCTGCGCCCTGCAGGCGGCGATGGACGGCTACCAGGTCACCACGCTCGACGAGGTGATCGACAAGGCCGACATCTTCGTCACCACGACGGGCAACAAGGACATCATCATGGCCGCGGACATGGCCAAGATGAAGCACCAGGCGATCGTCGGCAACATCGGTCACTTCGACAACGAGATCGACATGGCCGGCCTCGCGCAGATCCCCGGCATCGTCAAGGACGAGGTCAAGCCGCAGGTCCACACCTGGACGTTCGCCGACGGCAAGGTCCTCATCGTCCTCTCCGAGGGCCGCCTGCTGAACCTGGGCAACGCGACCGGCCACCCGTCGTTCGTGATGTCCAACTCGTTCGCGGACCAGACCCTGGCCCAGATCGAGCTGTTCACCAAGCCCGAGGAGTACCCGACCGACGTCTACGTGCTGCCCAAGCACCTCGACGAGAAGGTCGCCCGCCTCCACCTGGACGCGCTCGGCGTGAAGCTTACGACGCTCCGCCCCGAGCAGGCCGCGTACATCGGCGTCGAGGTCGACGGCCCGTTCAAGTCGGACCACTACCGCTACTGAGCCGCCACCCCGGCGGAGCTGGTCGGACCCTCGGTGAGGGTTCG
This sequence comes from Streptomyces sp. CBMA152, assembly GCF_014596475.1. GTDB lineage: Bacteria > Actinomycetota > Actinomycetes > Streptomycetales > Streptomycetaceae > Streptomyces. The sequence goes on from NZ_MECJ01000030.1 coordinate 144,118, forward strand.
AAGGGCCCGCCGGGACCGGTCGGTTCGGCTGCTCGGCCGGCTCGGCGCTTCGGCTGCCGGGCCGGCTCGGCCAGACCGCCTCTTACGGGTACTGGCGCTTGGGGGCGGCCACTTGGCCCGTCCTGAGTACGCGACCGTGACTTGGTGACAGGCCCAGGCCGCACAGCTTCAGAGCAGCTGCACAGCCTCAGCGCGCGGAGCAGACGTACAAGTCAGGCCCCCGGACCCCCGTGCCGGGGGCCTGACTTGTAGCCCGCTCCGTTGCCCGCCAAGGACAACGGTCCACCCCTACGCCCCCGAGGACCACGAGACCCCATGCCCCGCGGCCGGTATTCGCTCCACGATCCGCACGACCACACCCCCCTCGGCGAAGAACACTTCCACTGCGCACCCGGCCCCTCGGGCTGGCGCTATGTCTCCCAGATCACCACTCCTTCCGGCGAGCCCTCGGGCTCCGTCGACCTGGCCCTCGACGAACTCGGCCGCCCGATCCGTCTCGAACTCCACGCCGGCGGCTGGCAGGTACGGGGTGCCGCCCTCGACGGCGTCACCTGGGTCCGCACCGACCCCACCGGCGCTCACGCCACCGAAGGCAATGTCCCCGCCCACGCCTTCACCGGCATGTCCCCGGCATTCCTCATCGCCACGTCACGTCTGCTCCGCCTCACCCCCGGTTCCCCCGCGACACGCGTCCGCCTCGTCGCCTTCACCGACCCGGTCCTGGCCCCCCGCACCCTCGACCAGTCCTGGGCCTTGCTGAACAGTGAAGCGCACCCCACTGACAACGGCCCCCTGACCGTGGACGAATACCAGGTCAGCGCCCTGGACACGGGGGAGCAGCACACCGTTCACCTCTCCGGCGACGTGGTCCTCGCGGCGCCGGGAATCGAGCTCGAATCCCTCGAAACCCCGCCGTCGGCCTGGGCGCCCTAGGCAGGCGGTACGAACCCCGTGACGGGCGACGCGCCGACCCCTGCCCCGGTCTCCTGCACGGGCTGCGGCTCTGACGCAGAGGCCGGCTTCGGCCCTGACCCCGACCGAGGAAGCGGACCCTGCGCCTGCCCGACCCCCGGCATCGCGGGCGCGGTCACGACGGGTGGCACCCCCTGCGTCCCAGCAGCCCCAGCCGCACTCGGCGCGGCCCACCCCGGGGCTCCGGCAGGTGCGTCACGCTCGACAAGGGCTCCTTGCGCGGCCCCCTGAGTCACGCCGTGCGCGCCCCAACCACCGCCCGCATCGGCACCGCCGACACCATGCGCCCGCGCCGCCCCGAACGCCCGCCGCGCGTCCCGCGTCTGCCGCTCGCTCATCACCGCGGCCAGATACGCGGCCGGAGGCACGCCTGTCGGCGCGGGCACCCCCGTACGCGCCACCAAGTCATCGGCCAGCCGGACCGCCATCGTCCAGCTCACCTGCGCGTCCAACTGCCCCATGCGCGTCAGGTACTGCCGCACGGCCAGCCACAGCGAGTCCGGCACCCCGGACAGATCGAGCCCGGTGAAACGTCCCATCAGCCAGGGCGGGGGAGGAGGCAGGGCCGAGGTCCGCCCGGCGGGCACCTTCTCCCGTACGACCAGCGTCCCCGCGAACACGTCCCCGATCCGCCGCCCCCGTTCCGACACCAGCGACGCGATACAGGCGACAACCCCGAACGTCAGCAGGATCTCCACGACCCCCATCGCCCCGCGCACGAGCGCGTGCCGGAACCGGATCGGCCCGCCGTCGTCCCGCACCACCCGCAGCCCGCAGGCCACCTTGCCCAGCGACCGCCCGTGCGAGAGCGTCTCGACCGCTATAGGCGCGCCCACCAGTACGAGGACGAACATGGTGACGGATATCGCCGCGCGCGCAGCGTCGTCGAGCGAAGCAGTCGCCAGCAGCAGCGCGAACGAGACCACCAGGTAGGCGGTCCAGGCCACGGCCATGTCGATCACCAGCGCGAGCGCGCGACTGGGCAACCGTGCGGGACGCAGCCCCAACACGACCGCATCCCCCGTGACCAGCGCACTCACCGGCATCCACCCTTCATCGCACGTCACCTGAGCGACGACCTTCCCGGCCCCTCGGAAGCATCAGTCTGCCAAGCTGACCCGCAGCGCGCCGCAGTAGTAGTACGGACCGTACGCACCCAGTGCCTGGAGCAGCAGCCGACCATGGACCTCGATGTCTTCGTCACCGCCCACCACCCCGAGTGGGACCGACTGGAACACCTCCTGCGCCGCGGCCGCCGCCTGACCGGCGCAGAGGCCGACGAACTCGTCGCCCTCTACCAGCGCACCTCGACGCACTTGTCGCAGATACAGTCCTCGACCCCGGACCCGCAGCTCACGGCCCGCCTCACCCAACTGGTCGCGCGCGCCCGCGCCACCGTCACGGGCACCCGCCGGGCCACCTGGCGTGATGCCGCCGTCTTCTTGGCGGCCGGTTTCCCTGCCGCCGTCTATCGCGCGCGTAGATGGTGGATTCCGGCGGCGCTCGTCTCGACGGCTCTCGCCGCGATCATCGGCTGGTGGATCGGCACCCACCCCGAGGTGCAGTCCTCCATCGCCGCCCCGGGGACGCTCCGGGACATGACACGTCCTGGTGGTGAGTACGAGACGTACTACTCAAGCCACCCCGCGGCCTCCTTCGCCGCCCAGGTCTGGACGAACAATGCGCAGGCCACAGCGATGTGCCTGGTCATGGGTGCCTTCCTGGGCCTTCCCGTCCTCTGGGTCCTGTTCTCGAACATGCTGAACCTGGGCGTCGGCATCGGCCTCATGTCATCGGCCGGCCGCCTGGACACGTTTCTCGGCCTGGTCCTCCCGCACGGCCTCCTGGAACTGACCGCCGTCTTCGTAGCGGCCGGTACAGGGCTACGCCTGGGGTGGACCGTCATCGACCCGGGCCCCCGGAGTCGCCGCGACGCCCTCGCCGAGGAAGGCCGCGCGGCCCTGGGCATGGCCATCGGCCTCGCCCTGGTTCTCTTCGTCTCCGGCGTCATCGAAGCCTTCGTGACCCCGTCGAGCCTCCCGACCTGGGCCCGCATCACGACCGGCGTCGCCGCCGAGGCGGCATTCCTTACGTACGTATACGTACTCGGCGGCCGAGCGGCACGCGCGGGCGAGACGGGCGACGTCGAGGCACCGGGCCGAAGCGCCGCGCTCCCCACCGCCGCGTGATGTGCGTACGACCCCTCTGACCTGGTACTGTCCTCTTCGCCCACAAAAACCGTTGACACGGTCCGAGTGGGGAGGTAGATTCAAACGGTTGCGCGGAGCTGGACAAGCTCAAGCGCACTGGCTAACATCTCTCTCGCTCTCACCGGAAATTGAATTTCCGAAGAGCCCACCCCCGATTTGATTCGAATCAAGAAGCCGATTCGCTCGGCCGAAATGATTCTGATAGAGTCGGAACCGCCGGAAAGGGAAAACGCGAGAGCGAAGAACCTGGAAAGCGCCGAGGAAATCGGAACGGAAACGGTCTGATAGAGTCGGAAACGAAGGAAGCGCCCGGAGGGCCCGGAAACGGGAACAAAGGAAGCGTCCGTACCTTGAGAACTCAACAGCGTGCCAAAAGTCAACGCCAGATTGACAACCCCGGCCTGCC
>NZ_MECJ01000031.1 GCF_014596475.1 Streptomyces sp. CBMA152
ACCTTCAGGTTGACCGAGCCGATGGACAGCTGGGAGGCGAACACCTTCTTCGCCGAGGAGAAGCCCTCCATGTCGGAGATGGACTTCGTGGAGACCGTGCCGCTGATCAGCTTGGTGAAGCCGAGGTCGGGGGGGGGGGGGGGGGGGGGGGGGGGGGGGGGGGGGGGGGGGGGGGGGGGGGGGGGGGGGGGGGGGGGGGGGGGGGGGGGGGGGGGGGGGGTAGGCCTGCTGGGCTGGGCATGTTTCGTTCTCGGTGAGATTGCCTTGGTGTTCCTCAGACAGTGGCTACCCCGGGCGTGGCCCCGCTTGGTCGCGTACGTCGTGTACACCGCGACGATCACGTTTTCCACCCGGCCCATCGTGCCGGAATACTGCGCGGGGCCTGTCACCTTAGATACCGCTGCGCCACGGCCGTGAAGGCGGCCTTGGGTTCCCATTCCATGTCGGGGTAGGTCTGCCCTCGCCGCCCTTCGAGGAGTTTGACGATGCCCAGACCGGCCCTGTCCAAGTCGTCCCTGGGGTCGCCGTCCGGGCGGTGCGGGTAGCCAGGCAAGGCGAACAAGAACACGAACGCACTGTCCACGCCCTCGGTCTCGAAGATCTCCAGCAGTTCGCTCAGATAGGCGGCCTGGCCGGCCTCGTCCCGCTCGTATACGCCGTTCAGCCGTACAGGAGCCTTGGTCTCCGGGTCGTACTCGACCACTTCCAGCACCCGCCCACCGCGGTCTCCCGCGCCGCGGTAGGCCGCGGTGCCGAACCCGGTGATGGCGAGCGGCTTCGGGTCTTGGGCCAGGGTGCGCACCGCGTCCCGGAACCGGTCGGCGACCTCGGCGGAGCGGATCAGCTCGAACGTCACAATGTCGAAGGGAGTCCAGTCGACCTGCTCGAACTGGATGGACGCGTAGGTGAGCTTGCCCTGGAAGTGCTCGCGGACCGTGGCCGCAGCGTCGCGGAGGAAGGTGTTGATGCGGACACCGAGCTCGCACATTGCTTCGGCCCGCCGCTCGGGTCGGCTCATCAGCTGCGCGACCCGCTCCTCGGGACTCTCCCCGGGCAGGAACCCGCGGTTCATCACGCTCAGTTCGACCCCTGCGACGAACACGACTGCGGCCCCCTGCTGCCGGAGCCGTTCCGCTCGCTCGGCGCAGTCGCGGAAAAGCGTGAGGATCTGCTCCGGATACAGCTCCAGCGGATAGGGCGAGAACCAGACCTCCAGGCCGAGCTCGGCAGCGGCACCGGCGGCCAGCTCCAGCCGCTCCGGGTCACCGCCGATGATCTGGATCGCGTTGCAGTGCAGGTCCTCGCGGATGATGGCGAGTTCGCGCCGGACCACCGCGGGATCGAACTGCTCGCGGGATGTCTGGCCGTGCACGACGAATCCGGTGTCGTAGGTCATTCCTCTTGCTCGCATGGTGACGTCCTCTCCGTCGGTCCTGGTCGGGTCGAGGCTGACAAGAAAAGTGCGTGCACGCAAGTTTGCGTGCACGCAGTCCTGTGTGGAACGCTGACACCGTGACGACACCACCAGGGCTGCGGAAGCGAAAGAAGCAGGCCACACGCGAGGCGCTACGCGAGGCGGCCCTGCGCCTGGCCGTGGAGCGCGGACCGGACCAGGTGCGGGTCGAGGACATCGCCGAGGCGGCCGGGGTCTCGCCGCGCACCTACAACAACTACTTCGCAAGCCGCGAGCAGGCGATCGTCTCCGCTGTTACCGCGGACCGGGAGGCGCGGATCGCGGCGGCGGTCGCATCCCGGCCCGCCAGCGTGCGCCTGGCTGACGCCGTCACCGAAGCAGTGGTCGAGCAGTTCACCAACACCGGTGAGCGCGAACACAAGGCACTGCTGCTGATCACCACCCGGACCGCGCTGCGCGACGCGTTCCTCGATACCACCGCCGACATCGAGCCCCCTCTTACGGCGGTGATCGCCGAACGCCTAGGTGACGCCGGAGCGCACACAGCCCGCGTTCTCGCGGCGAGCGTGGCCGCGGCGGTTCGCATCGCATTGGAAGGCTGGCTCCAGCCGGCCGGGGGCGCAGAGGCCGCCGGGAGTTTCGGTGCCGGAGGACTGGTCGTGCCCTCCGGCTCACTGCCCGACCAACTCCGCGCAGCACTGGCCCCGCTCGCACCCGCGTTCGACGCCGCCGAGCGACGCACCCAGCCGTGAAGTCGCCCCAACTGGGGCATCCGCTGGGCAAACAGTAGATCCGGAACGTGCCGATGCACCCGGTCGTCATCATCCTCGTCAGTCGATTCAGCGCAGATGACGCCATGTCAGGTCGCGATCTACGACTGGAGTATCGGTACTCCAGTCGTAGATCGTGATCTCGCTGGCTTCGGCTGGTCAGCGGGCTCCTGAGTTGGCCGATCCAGTGCTCGGTCATCGCGCCCGGTGAGGGCCGTCGGCCGGGGACGGCCCTCACCGAAGCTATCGATCACATGGGGAGCGAGAGCAGGCGGACCTCTCCAGCGGGCCAGTTCGCACCGTCGCGCAGTGGCGTCCACATGGTCCGCAGCGGCATGATCACGGCCCCCTCGGGTTGTTCGACGTGGACGTCCCGCTCAAGGGTTCGCCAGCCGAGTTGCTGGTAGAGCGGGACGAGCGGTGGTCGACAGAAAAGAAGCCCGTGCTGTGGCCCCATCGTCCGTGCGTGGTCCAGGGCTGCCGATACGACCGACCGCGCCAGTCCGTGGCCCCGCAGATCAGGAGCGACAGCCACCCCGCCGACGCCCACCACCTGTGTGCCGACGCCGTCGATCGATATGGGAAGTTGCAACAGACCGGCGTGGGCTACGAGGCGGCCCTTGTGCCTGATGCCGAAATGATCTTTCTTGGGCAGCCATGTCAATCCGGCGTCTGCGACGCCGAACGGATCGGCACCGTCGCCGAGGATTTCGATCTGCTCGGTCTTCGTATACTCCATGAGCCGCACCACGGTTGGCGATGCGGAAGAGTGGCGATCTGTCATCTCGCCATGATCCCTTCGGGTCGGCCCCTGACCAACTGAATCAGCGGGGGTGTCCAACCGAGGTGCCCGGTCGCACTGTCGGAGGTCGGTGCGCAGACAGGTGCGGCCACCGCTGATCATCAGTGTGCGAAGACAGAAGATCACGCGATAGCCTCAGGTCACAGCGTGGACCCGGCCCACTGGCAGGGCGCATTCGCGGGCCTGATGAACCGTCACCAAGCAGTTGACCACCCGCTTCGCCACTATCGCCATCGAGGACCTCAACGTCGCCGGCATGACCCGCACCGCCCGCGGCGCCCTCGAACGCCCCGGCAAACGCGTACGCCAGAAAGCCGGCCTCAACCGCCGTTGCCGCAGCGCACCAAGCGGTTGCCCCTGGTAGAGGGGAGACCTCAAACGCCCGCCGAGCACCCAGAAGACCAGCTGGCCCCGGGCCGGACGGCAGGATGCAATGAAATGGGAAGACACCGGCCCACCAGGATCGGTGCCACCTCAGCGGAGCAATCCGCTGACGCTCTCCCCACGCGGACACGAAAAGGCAAAGCGGTCCTAGAGCCCCAGGTCACGACGGTCAGGCTCGCGCAGGAGTGACCAGCTCGGCGAGTTGATGGCGATGGTGGAGCCGCCCGGCGCGCGCGAGCCCTGCCATCGGTGTTGCTTGCCGGGGGCGAGCACTGGTCGCGCAGCACCGCGGCGGCATCGGGAACGGAGGAGCGCTCGGACGGGACGGTCATGGGGCCAGTACTGCGTGCCGGGCGACAGCCCGGCGAGGTCACACGGACGGGCTTAGCCGGTCATGCCGAGGGCGGTGTCCGGGCGGCAGAAGCCGCAGGTGCGACGCCGTCGGCGAGGGCCTGGCGGGCGGTTTCGCGGTCGACGGCGCGCATGCGGCCGGCTTTGTGGAGCAGCCACCACTGACCAGTGCCGTTCTGCAGGCAGAAGAACGACTGCCACTGCCCGGCCTGCTGCCCGTTATTGCCAGCTACCCAGCACCTTTCGTAGATGGCATACGGGCCGTACACCCCCGCAAGGCGTGCCTGCGTGGATACGGCAGTCACCTGGGGTACCACCGCCGTGGCTTGAGAGCCTGCGGCCGATCGCGACCTCGGTGACGACCGCCGGGACCAGCACCCGTGCCCGGCAGGGCGGTGTCCGCGGAATATCCCGGGCGCCGGCCCGTTGAGCTGATCATGAACAGGATTCTGGTGACCGGCGCGACCGGCAACGTGGGCGGTGAGGTGGCCGCGCAGCTCGCGGCCGAGGGGATCGGCGTACGGGCGTTGACGCGTCGGCCGCAACCGGCCGGGGCACTGAACGGCGCCGAGGTCGCGACGGGGGACCTGGCGCAGCCGGAGTCGCTGGAGGCGGCGTTGGCGGAGATCGACACGGTGTTCCTGATCTGGCCGTTCCTCAGCACCGAGGGCGCGCCCGCCGTGCTGGAGGCGATCGGACGGCAGGCGCACCGGATCGTCTACCTCTCGTCGTCGGGCGTACGCGAGGACGCCGACCGGCAGAGCGACCCCATCAACCAACTGCACGCCGACATGGAGGCCTTGATCGAGGGGTCCGGGCTGGAGTGGGCCGTCCTGCGGTCGAACACGATCGCCTCCAACACGCTCGGCTGGGCCGCGCAGATCCGGGACACCGGTGTGGTGCGCGGCCCCGACATCGCGCCCACCGCCGTGGTCCACGAGCGCGATGTCGCGGCGGTGGCGGTACGGGTGCTGGCCGATCCCCGGCAGGTGGCGGTGAAGCACGTCCTGACCGGCCCGGAGGTCGTGAGCAGGGCCGAGCAGGTACGGGCGATCGGCGAGGCGATCGGACGCCCGCTGCGTTTCGAGGAGGTGCCCGTGCAGGTCGCCCGGGAGCGGATGCTCGCGGACGGCCGACCGCCCGCCCTGGTGGAGGCCCTGCTGGCGAGCGCCGAGAAGCGGTCGCGGTCGGACCTGGTCACCGGCACGGTGGAGGAGATCACCGGGAAGCCCGCACGCTCGTTCCGTAGCTGGGCGGACGACCACGCCGACGACTTCCGCTGACCACGGAAGTGGCCGACCGCACTCACCCGTGCCGGCCGGCCACCGGCACATGGACCGGGCGGGCCCCGATGCGCTCAAGCACCTCGGGCGAGCCGAACCGCAGGTCGATGCGGCGCACCGCCTCGGCCCAGTCGGCGCGCGTGCGTATGGCGTTGAGGCAGTCGACCACGTACGGGTCGTCCCAGCGCGCCAGGGAGCGCCGCCACAGCACGAGCGGGTCCTCGGTGAGCAGGCTGCCCACCGTGCCCTCGTAGATCGGCATGGCGCGCACCTCGCCGTCCGGCTCGATCTCCATGGGGCGGAAGGTCGGGGTGCGTGCGAGGAAGTCCGGGTTCATCTGGACCTCGAAGTTCTCGGTGGTCTCCACGGCGACCGACGCGGGTGCGGCCGCCTGGAGCCGGCGCCGGGTCTCGGGCGCGATCAGCTCGGCCACCTGCTCGTCGCGCAGCAGCTCGTGCTCGACGAAGGACGGGCGGCTGGCGAGCCCAGTGGGCACCACCGCCCCGAAGTACAGGGTCTCCAGATGCGGGAAGCGTGGTGCCACCTCCGCGCACATCCGGTCCAGCTCGTCGAAGTTGCTGCGGATCACTACGTAGTCGATGCCGAAGCGCGGCGCCGGGAGCCCCGCCGCGAGCCTGCGCCCCACCTCCGCGTCGATCCGGGCCAGCGCGCCGGTCGCCCGCTCGAAGGAACGCGCGCGCCCCCGTATCCGGTCGTGGGTCGCGGCCGTCGCTCCGTCGAGGCTCACCACGATCTTGGACACCGTCCCGGCCAGTGCCTCGACCGTCGCCGTCGGCACCGCCCAGCCGCTGGTGTAGACGAAGACCACCAGCCCGGCGTCCGCGAAGTGCCGGGCGACGTCCACGATCCGTTTGATGGTCAGCGGCTCACCTCCGCACAGGGTGATCTGCTGCGGCTTCAGCGAGAGGATCGCGTCCGCGACCCGCATCATCTCGTCGTGGCTGAGGTTCTTCGCCGGGCGCCGCCCCGACTCCGTATAGCAGTGGTAGCAGCGCAGCGGGCAGGCGAACGTGACGTCCCAGATGATGGCGTTGGGGTTCTCGACGGTGTCCATGGGCGTACCTCCAGGCCGCGGGGGGCGACACGCGTCGCCGGATCCGCACGCTACGAACGCCCGGCCTGCCTGTCGTCCGTGGCGAAGTACGCAATGCGCGCGGGCGCGTACGTACGCACGGGGGATACGTACGCAACCCGCGCGTCCCCAACTGCGTAGCGGTGGCTTCGAGTTACGTAGTGGAATACGGATCTGCCCGCCCCGGTCCAGCGGCTAGCTTCCTCTTCTGTGACCCAGAGCACGGAGGAGGTGAGCCTCATGATGTATCCGCCCCCGACCGTCGGTACCGGTCGCTAACGCGAAGGCGGTGGCCGCTTCCGTTCCGGAGCGGCCACCGCACCCGTCGGCCGGGAGGGTCGGCGAACCCCGTCCGGCGGAGGGTGAACCGGTCATGAAGGTCGACAGCAGGGGCAACAACGAGAGCGAGAAGAATGGTGAGCGGGCCGTCAGTGATGTCCTGCTCCTGGTCCGGCAGTTGCCGCGGATCGCCAAGGGGCTGACCTTCGCGCTCGGCGTGCTCGTCGTCGGGCAGGCCGCGGGCGGTGCGCTGCTGCCGCTGGCCACCGGGCGGCTGGTGGCCGCGCTGACGGAGGCCTCCAAGTCGATGCACGGTGTGACCGTCGGGCTCGTGCTGCTGGGCGTGGTGCTCTTCCTCGACGTCGTGCTCGACCCGATCCGCACGATGCTCGCCTGGCGCCTCGGTACCGCGCTCGACGGCGCGACGGCCCAGACCACGGTCGACGGCGCCCTGCGTCCGGCCCGGATCGGCCACTTGGACGACGCGGAGGTGGCCGACCGCATCGAGCGCGCCCGAGCCGTCGGCCTTGGCGCGCACCCCCCGGGGCAGGCGGTCACCGCGCTCGCCGGGCTCGTACCGCTGCGGCTGACCGGACTGGTGTCGGCCGTGCTGCTCGGCTGGGCCGGGCAGTGGTGGATGCCGGTCGTCCTGGGCTCCGCCTGGGTGGTCACCGGGCGCTGGCAGGAGAAGGAGATCGGGCGGTCGGTCTCCGCGCACGCGGGCGAGACCGCGCAGCTGCGCCGCGCCGCCTATCTGCGCGAAGTCGCCACCACGGCGCCCGCCGCCAAGGAGGTGCGCCTGTTCGGCCTGCGCTCCTGGCTGGTCGAGCGGTTCACCACGGCCTGGTGGGACGGCATGGTGCAGATGCGCCGGGCCAGGGTCAGCCCGCACCGCCACGCCCTGGCGATCCTGCTGCTCCTCGCCGCGCACCTCGCGGTAGTACTCCCGCTGGTCCACCAGGCCACCCACGGCGACCGGTCCGTGGAGCAACTGACCGTCGCCCTCCAGGCGTTGCTCGGCCTGTTCGCGCTCGGCTTCAGCGGGGACCTCCAGTGGATGCTGCACACGGCGAGCGCCGCGGTCCCGGCCGCGATGGCGGTCGGTGAACTGGAGACGGCCGGGGAGACGGGACGGCTCGGCTCGGCCGGGCTGCCGCGGCGGGAGATCCGCTTCGAGAAGGTCTGCTTCGCCTATCCCGGCGGCCGCGGCCAGGTCCTCGACGGCCTCGACCTGGTCCTCCCGGCCGGCTCCTCGCTGGCGATCGTCGGGGACAACGGCGCGGGCAAGAGCACCCTCACCAAACTCCTCGCCGGGCTCTATCTGCCCGACAGCGGCCGCATCACCGTCGACGGCCAGGACCTGCGCGCCCACGACCCCGAGAACTGGCGCCGCCAACTCGCCGTGGTCTTCCAGGACTTCGTCCGCTATCCGTTCTCCGTACGCGACAACATCGGCTTCGGCCGGATCGAGGCGGACGCCGACGACGAGGCGCTCACCGAGGCCACCCGGCTCGGCGGCTTCCTCGGAGTGGAGGCCGAACTGCCGGGCGGCTGGGACACCTTGCTCAGCGGTGCCTACACCGACGGCACCGAACTGTCCGGCGGGCAGTGGCAGCGGTTGGCGCTGAGCCGGGCCCTGTACGCGGTCCGGCACGGCGCCCGGGTGCTCGTCCTCGACGAACCCACCGCCCACCTCGACGTCCAGGCGGAACACGAGTTGTACGCCCGCTTCCTGGACATCACCGCCGGGCTGACCACCGTCCTCGTCTCGCACCGGTTCGCCACCGTACGCCTCGCGGACCGCATCGCCGTCGTCGAGGAGGGCCGGATCGGCGAGTACGGCACGCACGACGAACTGGTGGCCGCCGGAGGCCGATACGCACGGATGTTCCGCGTGCAGTCGCAGCCCTTCATCGAGCAGGGCGTACGGGAAGGAAGCAGCCGTGCGTAAGAGCCTCGCCGCTGTCCGACTCCTGATCGGGACCGCTGTCAGGGCCGATCCCCGGCGCGCCCTGGTGGTCCTGACCCTTTCCCCGCTGCTCAATGTGGTGGCGGCGCTCCAGGCGGTGGGCCTCCAGTGGATGGTCGACGGCGCGAGCGGCCACGACCGCACCGAGGCGGTGCGCGGTGGGCTGCTGCTGCTCGGGGTCACCGTCTTCGTGCATCAGGCCGCCGCGATCGCCACCGATCTGCGGCTGGTGCTCCAGCACCGCGTCGGCCTCGAATTCGACCGCAGGCTGATGAACCTGTGCTCGGCTCCGCCGCACATCGGGCACTACCAGGACCCCGAGTTCCTCGACAGCGCCGAGGTGGTGCGCCAGCGGCGCGGGGAGTTCGGCACCGCGCTGGCCGCGCTGGTGGAGAACGCGAACCTGGTGGCGCGGTTCCTGGGCGCCCTCGTCCTGCTCGCGGGCGCGCATCCGCTGCTCGCGCTGCTGCCGTTGACGATCGTGCCACTGGCCGCGGCCAACCGCTGGCAGGCACGCCTCGTCGCCGGGGCCGAGCGGGCGGGCGCCGAGGCCGACCGCCGCCGCAGGGCCGTGTTCTCGCTGGCCACCGACCCGGCACCGGCCCGCGAGGTGCGGCTGTACCGGCTTGCCGGTGAGCTCTCGGCGCGCCACCGGGACGCCTTCCTCGCGGCGAGCGGCCCGCGCGAGGCGGCCCGCGCCAGGGGCGCGGTCGCGGTCGCGGCGGGGTGGCTGGTGTTCGCGGCGGCGCTCATCGCAGGGCTCTATCTGATCTCGCGAGCGGTGGTCGACGGAACCGGTTCGGCGGGCCAGGCGGTGCTGGTCCTCCTGCTGAGCACGCGGCTGGTCGGGGCGACCACCGGCCTCGGCTGGCTGATCGGCTGGCTGCGCCGCTCGCTCGACACGGTCGCGCTGTATCTGCGGCTGGTCGACCACGCGCGGGGGAGCGGGGCACGGCAGGACACCGCGCGGCCGGACCACGTACGGGAGTCCGGCGGCGAACTCGTCCTGGAAGGCGTCTCGTTCACGTATCCCGGCCGTACGGAACCGGCGCTCGGGCCCGTCGACCTGACCCTGTCCGCCGGGACCACCGTCGCCGTGGTCGGCGACAACGGGGCGGGCAAGTCCACGCTGATCGCGCTGCTCGCCGGGCTGCAACCGGTGTCGGCCGGGCGGATCACGTTCGGCGGCGAGGACCTGGCCGGGATCCCCGCGCAGGAGTGGTCGGCGCGGATCACGGCCTGCTTCCAGGACTTCTGCCGGTTCGAGCTGCTCGCCCGGGAGACGGTCGGGCTCGGTGAGGTCGGGGCTCTGGGCGACGAGGCGGCGGTGTGGGCCGCCCTGGAGTCGGCGGGGGCCGCCGACGTGGTGGCGGGGCTGAGCCGGGGTCTTGACACCCAGCTCGGCCGGACTTTCCCCGACGGCACGGACCTGTCGGCGGGACAGTGGCAGAAGCTGGCGCTGGCCCGCGCCCGGATGCGGACCCGGCCCGCCCTCGTCCTCCTCGACGAGCCCGCCGCCAGCCTCGACCCGGACAGCGAGGCCGAGTTGCTCGGCACGTATCTGCGGGCGGGCGTGTCCGGCCCGGCGACGATCACCGTGATCGTGTCGCACCGGTTCACCACCGTGCGCGAGGCGGACCTGATCGTCGTCCTGGACAACGGCCGGATCGTCGAACAGGGCACGCACACGGGCCTGTTGGCGCGTGGCGGCCGCTACGCGGACATGTACGCGCTCCACGCCGCCGCGTACACCTCGGCCCCCGCCGCCTCAGCCGCGCAGCACGGGCGGCAGGTCGCGGCGGGAGTGCACGCCGAGCTTGCGGTAGATCCGGGTGAGGTGGCTCTCGACGGTACGGACGGACACCGCGAGCCGGTGGGAGATCGCCCGGTCGGACAGGCCACCGGCGGCCAGTGAGGCGATCTCCACCTCGCGGGTGGTGAGCGCGACCGGCTGGGCGGGCGGCGGAGCCACCCCGAGCCGCTCGCGCAGCCGGCCCACCAGCACCACGGCGTCGCCCCGGCGGCTGCCGCCCTGCTGCTGGAGCGTGGCGGCCGCGCGCTCCGCGAGCCGCCACGCCTGCGTGCTCAGGCCGAGCGCGTCGAGGCGTACGGCGTGGTCGAGCAGTTCCGTACCGGCGCCGCGGGCCAGGGCGAGCACGGCCTCCGCGCCCGTGACGAGCCGGGGCGCGTCGACGTGGCGGACGACCTCGGCCAGCCGGTCGAGGACGGCGGGTGGCGGTCCGGCGGGGTCCAGCCACGCCGCACAGGTCAGGTACTCGGCCTCCACCGCCCAGCACCCGGCCTCCCGCGCCGCGTCCACGGCGGCCCGCATCGAGCCCGCCGCGCCCGCCGAGTCGCCGCGCGCGGCCGCGATCACCGCGGCCGCCCGGTGAACCTGGCCGGGAACCACCGCCACCCGGTCCGCCCAGCAGGGGGCGATGGCCTGCTGGGCGCAGTCGGGGCGCTGCTCCTCGGCCAGGCAGACGGCGAGCCAGCTGGAAGCCTCGGTCAGGAACAGGCGCGGGCCGCCGGCCTGTTGGACAACCGCCTCGCGCAGCTGTGCCATCGCGTCCGTACGGCGGCCGCGCACCCACTGGAGGTAGCCGCCGAGCAGCGCCCCCTCCCCGCCGGGCGCCACGCCTTGGACCGCCCGGCGGCCGATGGGTCTGCACAGGTCGGAGGCGGGCCACAGCTGCGCGAAGGCGCGCAGCGAGGGGGCGAGATCGGGCAGGTAGGACGGCAGGGCCCGGTCCGGGGACGGGTCCTCGGCCAGTGTCGCGGCGTCCGCCGTACGCCCGGTGAGGGCGAGGGAGGCGGCGAGCGCCAGACGGGCGGCGGCCACTCCCGGTCCGTGGGAGGCCTCGTGCAGGACCCGCTCGGCCAGCCGCGCCGCCGCGCCGGTGCGGCCGCCGAAGAGCAGGACCAGGGCATGGACGCCGTCCAGCGCGGCCTGTGCGGTGGGCGCCGTCGTCTCGGCGCGCAGGGCGACGAGTTCGTCGGCGGCGCCCGCCGGGTCGCGGTCGGCCCAGCAGCGGTGGGCGGCGAGTGCCGTGGCGAGCCGCAGCCGGCCGCTGGGTGTGGTCGCCGCCTCACGCGTCCGCTCCAGCACCTTGCGGGCCTGCGCGGCGTCCCCGAGCTCGACCAGTGCGTGCGCCAGCGGTACGGCGGCGGCGCTGGAGCGTTCGAGCGCCCGGAGAGCGAAGCGGCAGGCCAGCTCGGGGTCTTGGCGGCAAATCGTTTCCGCGGCCCGGATCAGCAGCGCCGAGTCGACCGGGCCGTGGGCGTCGAGCTGCCAGCGGGCCCGGGTCACCGGGTCGGGGCCGCTGGGGGTGCAGGCGTCGAGCAGGGCCGCGGCGAGCCGTCGGCGCCGCAGCCGGGGCAGTCGGTGACGCAGCGCCGCGCCCAGCATCGGCTGGCCGAGCCGGACCAGGATCTGCCCGCCGGTCTCCACCGTGCACAGCAGGCCCTGCTCCTCCAGGCTCTCCACGACGTCCGGGGCGACTGCCTCCAGCACGGGCAGGGAGAGCGGCTCGCCCAGGGCGACCGCCGCCAGGGCGTCCTGGTGGCGCGGGTCGAGCCCGCGCAGCTCGCGCTCGAACAGCTCGGCCAGCCGGGGCGGCACGGTCAGCGGACCCCGCCACCACCACACGCCGCCCCCGCTGACCAGGCGGCGCGTGGCACGGCCGTGGCGGACCAGTTCGGTGAGAAAGAGCGGATTCCCGCCGGTCCATTGGTGGAGCAGGTCGACCGTGGGCCGGGCGCCGGCGCCTTCCATCAGCGCGTGCACGAGCCGGCCCGTGTCGGCGAGGCCGAACGGCGCGATGTCGAAGCGCTCCAGATAGCTGTCCTTCCAGAGCGCGACCACGGCGTCGGAGGCGGGCAGCCCCGACTGCGCGGAGACGACGAGGCGCAGATTCCCGTCACCGGCCAGGCTCAGCGTCAGGGCGGCGGAGGCGTCGTCGAGGTGGTGGACGTCGTCGATGACCAGCACCGGGGTGCGCCGGCCCGCGCGGCGGGCGAGCTCGGTGCGCAGCAGACCGTACGCCTGGCCGTGGTCGAGGCGTCCGCCGACCCCGAGCAGCCCGCGGAAGACCCCGAACGGAAGCTGGCGGCTCGCCTCGGTGGCGGCCGTCCAGACGACTTCGAAGCGCGAGACGCCGAGTTGTGCGGTGACGGCCGTGAGCAGGGCCGTCCTGCCGACACCGGCGGGCCCGACGACCGCGGCCCCTTTCCTGGCCAGGACGGCCCCCAGCACCTGTTTCCGCTCCTGCTCCCTGGCGACGAACGTCCCCGGTACCAGGTCGTACGGCATCGTTCCCCCCGCGCAGGCCATCGGGCTGCCCGCGTACAACAAGCTCCCGCATGGAGCGGGGATACCGCGTTTTCCGGCTTCCCTTTGGCCGGAACTGTGTCGGGAAGGTCGGATTCCGGTCCCTCGCGCTTGTCGGAGGGGCACCCTGTGTACACCTCGATCCGGCCCTCGGCGGGCACCCGCCGAGGGCCGGATCCAGGTCACCAGCCCGACTTGCGCACCCCGGGCAGGAGCCTGGCGTGGGCCTGGGTGCGGACATTGATCCGGGGGAGGCCGAACGTGCCCCCTTCGCGGGCCTGGCGGCCGCGCTGGACCCGCGCGTGGTCGACCGACTGCCTGGCCCGGTTGTCCGACGTGGGCCCACCGCTTCGTGCCGTAGCCGTGATTGAACGGCAGGTTGCGGATGATCTCGAACCGGTCCGGATGCCCGATCAGGATCCGGTGGATGTCCAGGGAGCAACCCTTGACCGGTGCTCGGGCGGCCAACGGGCAGCGGTATAGCGGTAGTTCATGATGCTGGAGACGTTCACCCCGACGTCGTCGGCGAACCGCCGCATGGTCTCTTCCACCGACTGAACGTCCTCGCCCATCGTCGCCCGCGCACCCCCTTTCGCCTGCAGGGGCTCTACCTCCAAAGCGTTGTCACCTCGTGCTGTGACCCGCACAGGTTCGCCGGGTTGGCGCTGGCGCGCACTCGGCCGGTTGGATGTCGCGAGACGTTCAGCTTGGGAGGGGCGCGATGGCAGAGCCGGTCAGGGTCCGCAGGCTCACGGACCAAGAAGGCCAGCAGTTGCAGAGGATCGTGCGTCGGGGCAGCACGAACACGGTGCGCTACCGGCGGGCGATGATGCTGATGGACTCGGTTGGCGGCAACCGGGTCCCGGGCATCGGTCAGCTGGTCCAGGCGGACGAGGACACCGTGCGGGATGTCATCCACCGGTTCAACGAGATTGGCCTGGCCTGCTTGGACCCTCGGCGGGGGGAGGGGGGGAGGCCGTCCCCGCCTTCTCAGCCCTGACGACGAGGACTTCGTCATCAAGACGGCCACCACCCGCCCGACCAAGCTCGGCCAGCCCTTCACCCGCTGGTCCATCCGCAAACTCCTCGTCTACCTGCGCACGGCGCACGGCCGGGTGATTCGAATCGGCCGCGAAGCCCTGCGCTGCCTGCTCGCCCGACGCGGCGTCACCTTCCAGCGAACCAAGACATGGAAGGAGTCCACCGACCTGGAGTACGACTCCGAACTCGACCGGATCGAGCACGTCCTGGACCGCTTCCCGGACCGGACGTTCGCGTTCGACGAGTTCGGGCCGCCCGGCATCCGTCCCACTGCCGGCAACTGCTGGGCCGAGCAGACCGGCTGCCGGCGACCGACAAGCGCACCCACGGCGTATCGACAATCTCTCCGCCCACAACGGCAAGAAGATCCTGCGCTGGGCGAAGAGAAAAGACTGCGCTGGGTCGGGCGGCCCCTGGCTGACGTGGCCTGAACGCGTTCCCTCGCGTGAGAGGGACTTCAGCGGTGCCGTCGCCCCGGGATCAGGGCGCTGAGCATCGCACAGATGATCGCAGCGAATAGCAGCCCGCCCCACGGCATCCCGTCGACCGGGCGATGCCGAATCACCCCATAGACGAAGGAGCCAAGCCCGCCACACACGAAGAAGAGCAGGAAGCCTCGAAGCGCGGACCACCATCTCGGGCGGTCTATATCTGAAGTCACGGGAGGCATTATCCACACGCGACGGTGTCCGACCACGGCCACAGGACTGATCACTCCGGCATGCCGGTGAACCAATGCGGTCATAGCACTAGCTTGAAATGTGCTGTGGCCCCAACCACTCCGCGGTCGGGGCCACACTCGCTGTTCTGCCGGTGGCGCGCGGGCCGGTGCCCGGTCGGGTGGGTACCGGCCGGTCCGGTTCAGCGGGCGCTGGTGAGGAGGTCTTCGAGTTGGTGGGCGAGGGCGGCGTTCGGCTGGGGGATACTGCCGAGTTCGTCGTCGCCTTCCACGTCCAGGTGCTGGACGGCGTCCTTGACGGCGTCGTCGGGGACGAAGGCGTCGTCGCCGGGGGCCTCGAAACGCATGGTGATGCCGGCTCCTGGGGCGCCGGGGGTGATGACGATGTGCCCGACGGGGGTGTACTGGCCGATTTCTCCGTCGAGGACGGCCAGTTGGGTTGCCCAGAAGTCGGCGTCGCGGAGCTCCCCGCGGCGCAGGTGCAGGAAGTACAGGCACAGCGCGCTGGTCGAGTTGCCGGCTCCGGCGGCGAACAGCCACCAGAACTGAGCACCTTCCTCCTGCCCGGCGAGATCGAGCAGACAGGCGAAGGCGAGGGCGCCGCCGGGGTCGCGGTCGGCGTGGAACTTGCCGAGGCGGCAGGCGGCTTCGGTGTCGGTGATGACGTTCTGCGACAGCTCCCACAGCCGGTGGGCGGCTTGCTCGTGCAAGGCGGTGGGTGTTCGGCGGCGTGCTCCGCGGCTATGGTCGGCCATCAGCAGGCCCATCCACGAGAGCTCGGTGAGGTCCCGCGCCAGGCGGGCGCGCGAGGCTTCCAGGTGGGCGGGTGTGTAGTCGCCCTCGAAGACCCGGATGCGGGCGAGGGCGTCATCGATACTGCGCGGCTGGGCGGGCATGGGTTCCTCACTCATCGTCGTCTTTCGTGTCGAAGCCGAGCTCCGCCGCGAGCCGCCGCTTGGCTTTGCAGCGCAGGGTGCGCACCGTCTCCGGAGTGATGCCCATGGTCAGCGCGGTGCGCTTGGTGGTGAAGCCGAGCGCGTAGTTGAGGACCATCACATCAAACTGCCTCTCAGGCAGGCGAGCCATGGCCGCGTAGAGACCGATGGTGTGCTCCAGTTCGTCGAGTTGGGCGTTGAAGCGAGCACGGAAGGTCTCTATGACGACGTCGGTTGCCGCCCGGACGGCCCGCTCGAACACCATCGTCTGGGGTCCGGCCGCGGGCCGGCCCTGCATCATCAGCTCGGTGGCGACGCGCTCCTTGTGCAGAGCCCAGGCGTAGGAGTGGAAGTCGGGCTGCTCGGTGCAGTGCTGCCAGTTGATCGCCAGGTAGAGGAAGGTGCCTTGGACGAGCTCGTTCGCGTCGCGGTCGTTGCCCAGCTGGATGCGGGCGTACTCGTAGTAGGGGCGGTGGAAGCCCGTGTGGAAGGCGCGGAACGGCAGTGGCATGGCGTTGATCAGTTCCGTTATCGCCCGCTCGCCCGGCTCCGGGGAAGAGCTCTCACTCACTGTCGGCTCCTTCGTCCCACACGGGGGCGTCATGGCGCACCGCAGGGCGGGGGTGCTGGCCGACAAGGGTTGAGGCTCCGATCCGGACGCCGGCGCTGAGCAGGCGCCGCAGCAGACACCGCGCATCCGGCGCGAACGCGCGCGCGGAGGCGGCTATGGCCAGCACGAGGCTGACAACGTCTGACTTCACGGTGGTTGTAGTCCTTTTCGTTCGCGTTCTGGTGCGGCACCAGCCCCCTGGGCATCCCCGCCCGGTGCCTGAGCGTCGTTGCTCTTGCGGAACAGCAAAGCGGGCAGGACCACCGAATCGTTGAGGTGAACGACAACAAATCTTCGACGCAAAGCTACTGGTCAGTCACAAGACGTTCGCTCGGGAGTTCACTCTCGCCCCAAATGAACGAGTCCGGCCCCGGTCTTGCGTTCAACATGTGCCGCCGACCTGTGCGTCGTGCCTTTAGGCACGCAATCAACTACCGTTTGCGCAAAGAGCGGTAGTGATTATTCCGGATCTGATGTGATGGACGTCACGTGTCGGAGTGGACCCCGACCGCCCCCGCGCGCCCGCTCCGCCAAGCCGGATGCGCGACGGCGTCCCGCCGTCGCGGAGCATCGCGAAGAGTACGTCGGCTCGGCGATGGGGTCATCGCCCAGCAGCCCGGCCACTCACCATGCCGATCGGGAGGGGTTGCGCACCGCGACGCCGACGAGCCAGTGGGCCGGGATGAAGCCGCAGTGCCGGGAGTCGTGGCTGTGGCCTCGGTTGTCGCCCAGAACCACCAGGCTTCGTGCTGGGACGCTCGCTGGGGTGTGTTCGCCCAGGATCTGGGCGAGTTCGTCCGGGACCGGATCCCCGGGCAGGGCTGCCACACGTTTGACCATCCAGTCCGACCCGGCCGGTCCGCCTCGCCGTCCGTCGGGCCCAACGGGTGAGTCGGGGCCGGGCAGGGCGACCACGACCACGTCACCGGTTCGCAGCCGCCGCAGCGGTATGCGGCGGACCAGGAGCCGGTCGCCGTAGCGCAGCGCCGGCTCCATGCTGATGCCGACGACGTCGACGGTGAGGTAGCGCAGACGTGCCCGTAGAGCGGCGACGCACACAGCCGCCGTCATTGCCGCTATCGGGATCTCCACCAGGCCTGCGGCCGCTGCCGGCATCACGTCTCCCTCCAGCATGTGCCGGGGTGCCCCCGGTGTGCGGCAGCAGTGGGCAGCCGCACACCGGGGGGGGTGTCGCTTCACTACAGGCAGCAGCCGAAGCAGTAGACCCGGCAGTCGCAATCCACATCGCAGCAGCCGTTGTACCAGCACCAATACTTGTACTGGTTCTGGTCGAAGCAGAAACACCTGCCGGACCACCAGGCCTCCCCCTTGGCCTTGGGCGCAAGCGTGCCCAGGAGCCGGTCGCTGACTGTGCCCATCGTTAGTGACATGTCCTCACCTCCTCTCTTCCTCATGTCAGGTGGATCGAAGAGCGCGGCCGCGCAGGGCGCGTCGCGTCCCCGTTCAAGGCATCGCCGGAGCGCAGGCCGGGCTCGGCGTAGCCTTTGGCTTGGAGTCTGAACAACCTTGCGTAGATGCCTTCGTCCGCCATCAGCGATACGTGGTCGCCCTGCTCGGCGATCTGGCCGTCGGCGAGCACCACGATCTGGTCGGCCGTGCGGAGCGTCCCGAGCCGGTGCGAGATCATGAGGGTGGTGCGGCCGTGGGACAGGTCGGCCAGCCGTTCCTGGATCTCGCGCTCGGCCGCGGCGTCCAGACTTGCGCTCGGCTCGTCGAGGATGAACACGTCGCGTTCGGCCCGCAGGAACGCCCGGGCCACGGCCAGGCGCTGCCACTGGCCACCGGACAGCACCACGCCCGTGGTCGAGTCGTCGTCGGCTCCGCTGAAGTAGGTACGGCTGAGCAGCGTGTCGTAGCCGTCGGGCAGGGCGGTGAGGGCGGCGTCGATGCCTGCGTCGCGCGCCGCGGTGCCCAGTCGCGTCCGCTCCGCACCCACGTCGGCCAGCACGATGTTCTCGGCGGCGGTCAGGTCGTAGCACATGAAGTCCTGGAACACCGTGCTGATACGCCGGCGCAGTTCGGCGGCCGGCAGGTTGCGGACGTTGACGCCGTCCCAGTAGATGGCCCCGCGAGTCGGGTCGTAGAGCCTGGTGACCAACTTGACCACGGTCGACTTGCCGCAACCGTTGCTCCCCACCAGCGCGGTGGTGCCTGCGGCCGGGATGAACAGGTTGAGTCCGCGCAGTACCCACGGGTGTTCGTCGCTGTAACGGAACCACACGTCACGCAGTTCGATGCCTTCCCTCAAGGGCGGCACGGAATGTGGCGTGACGGGTGCGGGAAGGTCGTCGTCGGCGTTGTGCACGGCCAGATAGTGCTTGAACAGCAGCAACTGCTGATGGAGCAGAGCCGCTTCGTTGACCATCGCGCTCAGTCCCGACTGGACTCCCGCCACCGTCGCGAGGAACAGTGACAAGTCGCCTACGGTCAGCGCTCCCCGGGCAGCCTGGTGGATCGCCCATACGAGCCCCGCACCGGCGACGGTAGCGCTGAACACCGCGAGGACGACCTGGATCAGCAGTTCTCGGCGGTCCAGGGCGCGCCGGGCGGAGTTCGCGGCCGTCCGCTCCGCCATCATCCGGCCGTGCAGAAACTTCCCCGAACCGAACAGCCGGGTCTCCGCGGCGGCTTGAACGCTGGTCAGCAGCCCGGCGTAGAACATCTCCCGGCGCTCGATCACGCCCACCCCCCAGATGGTGCGCGCCCGGCGGCGGCTGAGCGCCAGTTGCGCTGCCAGAGCCGGGAGGGCCGCGGCGACGACCACCGCCGCCATGACCGGGCTGAGCACGATCAGTGAGGCGAACAGTCCGGCAACGCTGATGGCGTATTGCGCCAGGGCGAAGGTGCCGTTGACGGCTTGGGCCGGGGTCCGTCCACCTGCTTGTTGCGCCAGTCGTAGGCGGTTCAGGAAAGCCGGCTCTTCGAAGCGGGAGAGGCCGCTGAAGCGCGCGACGGCCTGGTACAGCCGGTCCGTCGCGAGCAGTCCCACCCGTCGTTCGAGCTCAGCCGTGAGATACCCCGTCACGCGTGGCAGAGCCGCGCCCATGACGCCGGTGGCCGCCAGCCCCGCGGCAAGCCACGGCATCGCGGCATACCCCTTGCCCGGCTCGACCAGGTGGTCGAGGACCAGTTTCGTCAGCCAGGCAGCGACCACCGGGACGAAGCCGGCCGTACATCGTGCCAGGGCACACCCGACCGTCGCGGCCGGTGCCGCCTTCCTGGCCATCACCAGCGCGACACGAACGCCCCGCACCCGCCGCTGCGAGGCGCCGCCTGGAGACGAATGTCCCATCGCCGTGTCACACCGCGGACGGAAGCGGCAGGCGCGTCGCCCTGCTGCCGGACGCGAGCACCTTGCCGTGGCGGTCCACCAGGTAGACGGTGGGCAGCGCGCGGGCGGCCAGGGCCGCCATCACCGTGTCCGCGTCGGCCCCTTTGACGACAGCGGCGACGTCGAGCAGCTGGTCGACCATGCCTGCGCCCGCCTCGCCCTTGGCCAGTACGCGGGCAAGCGCACGTTCGCGGCCGCCGGACATGGCGCGCGCGTACGCGACGAACTCCGGCACCGCATCCACGCACGGCGGGCACTCGGGCGAGAAGACACCGATCAGGGTGGTGTCCTCAAGGCCGGCCCGCGACAGCACGGTGCCGTCCGTCGCGCTGACACTGAATTCGGCGATCTCGGTGCCGGGCTGCAACCGGCCGCTCTCCGGCGTCTCCTCGTCATGTCCTGGTCGCTGCGCGGACTGTTCACGCAACCTGCGGACCACACCGAGCGTGATGGTCAGGTTGAGCAGGCACAAGACGGTGAGCACGACCACCGCCGCGGTGAGTACGGGCATCCCTGGCACTCCTCATCGATCGAAATCGGGCTCGGCCCGACCCGCGCCGGACGGCGCGAGCATGACGTCCACAAGGTCGTCGAACCGTACGAACAACCCGGCGCCGACAGCTGCCACGACCAATGCGACAGCCAGTCCTGATACCGGCCGCGTCGCATCCCGGGCCGGTCCGGTGGCACCGATGACCGCGATCACCACCAACAGACCGTTGCGCACCACGTGACGCCACCCCAGCTCGGCGCCCGCGGCGCCGAAACAGGAGCAGCGTGCCTCGACATCCCGGCGCAACGCCCCGGCGATGGCGGCGCAGAACACCATCAGCAGCGCGGCAGCGAGCAGGCACCCGGCGGGAGCCGTCACCGGGGCCGGCAGGAGCACCGGCACGCAGAATTCCGCGGCCACGGTGAGCAGCGCGAGCGTGCGAAGTGCGCGTGGCGACCGCTGCCCCAGGTTCGAGGTGACAAGGGAAACGGACTGCTCGAACGCCGCGAAGGCGCTGCGCTTGCGCACCTTCGCCACCGCGGAGACAGCGAAGACGATGCCCACCAGGCATTGCGCGGTTACCGTCGCATACGTCATTGCGAGCCTCCCCTCGTGCGCACGACCCGTTCGTTCGTCCGAGGCGCACGCGGCGCAGTGTGTCGCCCCCGCTGGAAGCCCAGCTCGGCCGGCAGTGATCCCGCGACCGACGACTGCCGAAGACCTTAGAAGAAGCCGATCGGTGGCGTCGTCAACCCCCAGGTTTGGCCTAGGTCTTCGGGCTACCGTCGTCGTTGTAGGCCAACGGCGGTACCACATCGCCGGGTCTACTGCCGACGGTTGGCACACCCCTTTTCCGGCAGGTCCCGGCCGGCAAACGTATGGGATGTCCCCGATTCAATGTGCGCCCGCGTCCCAATGCTCTGGTCCCCGGCATGCGACAGCCTTCCCACTGTCTCGGGACTGCGCTGACCAACCCTCAGGATCTCTCCGAGTACGTACGTTTGAGCTGCACCAACGGCCGCGCAACAACAGGTTTTCGTGTCACAGATCACTGAAGAACAAGATGAGGCTCAACATGACGTCGGCGCTTCGCGGCGGAACGGCCCACCACCTGCACGCTGTCCATCGACCGGGACCTCAACGTGGCCCGCAACATCGAACAGCACGCCGTTGTCGCAGCGCACCAAGCGGTCGCCCCTGGTAGAGGCTCGGCGCGGGCGGCACCGCATCGGGGGTGGTCGCAGCCCAGTGGGCGCCGGTGGCGGCGAGTGTGCCCAGCGATGCGATGACGAGGCCGCGTCGGTCCACAGGCCCTCCTGGATCCTCCAGTCAAGGAAGCCGCCCAGGACTCGGGCCCGCTGAGCGCCCAGGAAAGAACGCTGACCCACTCTTGTGGGTGATTGTGTCGAATGTCGCCCTATTGGAGGGTTTCCCCAAGCGCACTCATCGTGCGTCCCGAGGAGCATCCAGGGGGTGTCGTGGCCGACGTGTCACTGTGGAGCCCGCGAATCTCACGTTCGGTAGCCGTCACCGGATCAGCGTTGTTTGCCGTGGTGTTGAGTACGTCCACCGCCAGTCCCTCCGCGCTCGTCGGCTGCACGCTCAGCTGGATGGCCGGCGGCGTCGAGTGGGTGGATCCCGGTATGACCGCCGGTTCTTGCCGTGCCACCTCGCATGACGGGGCCGACTGGGTGAGCTCCGATCCCCTCAGCGCAGCGTGGAGCTTCTACCCCTCGGACAACTGCACGGGTGACCCCGTAGCCCTCGGCAACGGATTCAGAAGATTCTCGCCTCCCGGGGAGCCGCTCCACTTCGGGTCCGTGAGGATGGATGTCTGCCCGTAGCCGTCCTCCCCGCTGCTCCCGAACCCTCAGCACGGTCCGGTACATCGCTCTTCGGAGGTAATCGTGTCGTCCATCTCCCGGAAGATCGTGCGGCTTGCCACGGCAGGCGGTTCGCTCGCACTGGCCCTCACGGTCGGCACCTCGACCGCCATGCCTGCCCCGTTGGCCACCTGCACCCTGCGGGTCCAGTCGCGCGGCGCCTCCAGTTTCAGGGACGGGCTGTCCAGCGGAAGCTGCGTCGCCCCTTCGATCCATACCGACGTCAACAACGTCGCCGCCGGGAACCGGACAGGCCAGGCGGAGTTCACCATCCTCGACGGAGCGGGCTGTTCAGGGAACGTGATCGGACACGGCGTGGGCGAGGCGGACTACCTTCCGCACATCGACTTCACGACGATCCGGATCGACAATTGCCCCTGACCCCAGACCGGCGATACGGAGCCAGGCTTCGACGAGGAGGCGGCAAGAAGCGCAACACCGGTGCATGCGGGCCCTGGCCCAAGGCTGGGTAGTTGACGGATTTCCGCTGGTGGCAGGGGTGTTGGCGCCCATTTGGTGGCTGTGCAGAGGCCAGGGCCGATCTTGTTGATGAGGCCGTTGGCGGCCCAGCGGTTGAGCTGCCGGTACATGGTCTTCATGGTGATATCGCCGAAGCGGGCCGCGATGTCGCGGGGCCGCCACGGGCGGTTGGGGTCTTAGAGCTGGTAACAGAATGGTCAGGGCGTTGCGGCAAGTCGCTCTTACGGATGTTGAGTGCAGTGATGCTGGCTGGGGCATGCGTGGGTGCAGGTCAGGGTTCGATGACGAGGTTCTCGATGAGACCGCCGTCGAGGGTGAAGCGATAGTGCAGGTCCACCACCCCGCCAGGGAAGTTGCCCTCGAGGTGGTGTGTGGCGACGTAGTGGTCGGTGTCGACCTTCTGTGCGCTGGTGAGTTCGATCGTGTACGTGTACTCGCTGGAGGAACGGTTCAGCCAGGTCTCGATCGCGGGGGCTCCGCGGTGGGTCTTGCCCTCATCGGTCACGGTGGCGTCCGAATGGAAGGCGCTGAGTGCAGCGGCGGTGTCATGGTCGCGGTGGGCAGCCAGGTAGCGGGTGATCACCTCGGGCAGTGCGTCGGGGGCGATGTCCTGGGGCTGGTCGGTGTGCATGGCAATTCCTGACGGTGGTGGGGTTCACACGGTGGGGATGGTGCCGCCGTCGATGACGTGTTCGGCGCCGACGATGGCGGAGGCACGGTCGGAGGCGAGGAAGGCGACGAGCTCCGCGACTTCTTCGGGGCGGTTGGGACGGCCCAGCGGGATACCGCCGAGGGAGCCCATGAGCTGCTTCAGCGCAGCTTCGTGGGTGGTTCCGGCGTTCTTGGCGATCCGGGCGACGAGGTCGTCGGCGGCGGCGGTCTGAACGAAGCCGGGGGCGACCGTGTTGACGCGGACCCCGTGCGGGGCGACCTCGTTGGCCAGGCCCTTGCTGTAGGTGGTCAGCGCGGCCTTGGCGGCGGCGTAGGCGAGGGTGCCGTTCCACAGCGGCATGCGGCGCTGGATCGAGGAGACGTGAATGATGACGCCTTTGCCGGCTTCGATCATGCCGGGCAGCAGGCCGCGGTCCAGACGGACGGCAGCGAGGAGATTGATGTTCAGCTCCCTGGCCCAGTCGTCCTCGCTGAGGACCGCGTATCCGCCCGAGGGTGCCTCGGAGCCGCCCAGGTTGTTGACCAGGATGTCGACGCCGCCCAGACGGCGGAGGGCTTCCTGGACCACTGTGGCGGCCCCTTCGGGGCTGGCCAGGTCGGTGGTGATCATGTCCGAGGCCGCGACACCGTTCGATCGGCTCCGCGCGGTCACCAGTACGGTGGCGCCGGCCTGGGCCAGCCGTCGGGCGACGGCGGCACCGACCCCCTTCGTGCCACCGGTGACCAGCGTGCGCCGGCCCTTCAGGGATTCGTTGACCGGGCTTGCGGGGGTGATCATGTCGCATTCCGTTCCCGGGTGCGGGCAGGCGCGGGCACCGCACCCCTTTGTTACTGCTAAAATAGAAGCTAGTAACTTCGATTTTAGCAGTAACTCTCTGGGGGTGGTCAACCTTGGCAAGCCGTATCAGGGCAGAAGACCTCGAATGCCCGCTGTCGACGACCGTGCAGCACGTTGGCGAATGGTGGACGCTGCTGATCCTCCACGACGCCTTCGACGGCTACACCCGCTTCGACCAGTTCCAGGAGAACCTCGGCATCTCCACCAGCATGCTCACCGCACGCCTGAAAACCCTCGTGAGCGACGGCCTCCTGGAGCGCCGCCCGTACCAGGCCAACCCGGTACGCCACGAATACGTCCTCACCGACCTGGGCCGATCCCTGCGCCCGGTGATCGTCACCCTTGCAGCTTGGGGCAACTCCCGCCTCGCCCCCGAGCAGCGCAGCATGATCCTGGTTGATGCAGACAGCGGTGAAGAGGTCGAACCCGTGGTCGTCGACGCCAAGACCGGCCTCCGCCTCGACGACAGCAACGCATATGTGTTCACCGCCGGCCCCGCCGCCAGCAACGCCATGCGCGCCCGCTATACCCGAACCACGGCGACCTGAGCCTGATGATGCAATCACCACTTGCCGTCCGTCTCACCTACAGGCGACGAGCCGTGCCCTCGGCGCCTGCAGATCCGTTGCCGGGGTGTGAGCGCCCTGCCTGGGGCCAAGGAGTAACGACGTGCTGTGCCTCAAGTGTGTGTGATGTTCTGCCTGGTGTCGGGGTAGGCAGGCGGTGCCTGCCCCCTGCACCGTAGGCGTATGACTCAATCCGAGATTCCGGCCCGGACCTGGGAGAAATGCCATTTACTGGCCGCGCGGATATATGGCGCTGCCAGTGCAACCCGGGTGAGTCAGCGGACCGCGCCCGCCGCCGTGCGATCTGGGATCTCGACACGGCTGATACCGGTTCCCTCGTCACCACACTGATAGCGCTGGCACTGCACAGCGCCACCCTGGACGCCGCCCATCAGCACACCGGCACCGCTGCACAGAACCCCGATACCGTTCTGGCCACGGTCGCCGAGCACCTGAAGGCACGGCCCCGCCACGAGTTCTTCGCCGGCACCCCGAACCTGAACTCCCAGAGCCCGGCGGCCAAAACCGTCGCCGCACTCCGCCTGCTCGCCTACACCGCGGCGCGGCCCGCCCCTCCCACGCTCGAACGCCTCGCGGTGGACGCCCGGTCCACCGTCCTGGCCGCCGCAGCACATTCCCCGCGACCTGATCCCACAGCCGACTCCATGTGAGGCAGCTGGACTTGGGCACCGCCGCGGGCACATGCGGTGGCTGGGCTCACCAGCCTGTGAAGGTGCCCTGCTCGGGGGCGTCGATGGTCAGGGCCCCAGCGTGAGAAGTCGTTCTGTGGGCGGTATCTTTCGCGGCCGTGGTTCTGGCTGCAGCGGGTGGTGTGCGCGAAGGGCATGAAGATCCTGGCGCCGTTGTGGAAGTCGACGCTGACGCCCGGGTGCGGGGTGGGCGCGTGCGGAAGCAGGGCCTCATCCCGGAGCAGGGGACGTACACGATCCCGGCCGTGCAGCCGGGCGGCGGGCGTACACCGGCCGCCCGGCCCCGTTGAGCAAGCCGCGCTTGAGGGTGGGGCAGGTACGGCCACCCCCGAAGATCGGACCGGGGTCAGCTCACCAGTTGTGGTAGGCCGCGACGCGCAGGAGCGGCCAGGTCTGCGGGCCTACGTAGCCGTCGGCGGGTATCCCGTAGCTGGCCTGGAAGTTCTGCACTGCGTCGTGGGTGTGCTGTCCGTAGATTCCGTCTACGGCGAGGCCGTAGTGCAGCCTGTTGAGCAGGCACTGTGCCTCGATCGCGGGTGTGCTCCAGTCCCCGTAGGTCGGGACGTAGCTGTTTCCGCTGTAGTAGCCGGCGTACTCGTATTCCTTGGGGATGTCGTAGCTGTAGTGGCAGGTGTAGGTGGTTGCGGCTGAGGCGTTGGTTGCGGTGGCCAGGCTGCCGGTTCCGACGAGGAACGCCGCGGTGGTGGCCAGGGCGGCAGTCCGCCGTGGGATGCGCATGGTGTGCCTCCAGTTGGACGACCAGTGGTGACTGACCACTGTCGGCCCGGTCGGCACGGCAACGCATCACGCAGAGGTTTGAGATTAGGTAAACCTGTGCGGTACACGCCTCTGCTTGGTGAGGCTTGTACGAAACGCCGCGCAGTCGCGCGCTCACCCCGTCCGTTTCAGGAAGCGGACTACCTGACCGCTGGCTTCAGCGAGCGGGTGACGCTGGGGCGTGGGACGGACCGGTCCGCCGGGACTGGCCTCCTCCGTTCGCGATGTGACGGGAGGGAAGGCGGGTCCGTACGGTGGCGGCATGGCAATGACCGACCGTCACTGCGCCTCTCGGCGGCGGCCGTTGCCGCTCCGTGGGACGCGCACCGCGGAGCGTCGTGGGCTGGCTGGAGGACTGAGCGGTTACGCCGAAGTCGAGTGCTGATCTTTTCCTGCGTTGGGCACTCGGTCAGGCCGAACCCTGAGGCCAAGCGTCCGCTGGGCCGGGCCCGCTGAGCAGCACCGATACCCCGAGGTGGGTCGCCGTATCGCAAGTCACCCCAAATGTAGGGTGGAAATGTGAAAACGATCGAGTTTCGTGCTGTGCCCCGTCGATGGTTCTGGCTGGCCGCCGCCGTCTTTCTTCTCACCGGTGTGGTCTTCCCGTGTGTCATCACCTTCGGCATGGGCTGGGACGAGTTCGGTCGGCGCTTCCAGGAGTCGCCGCGCGGGAGGGGCCTGGGCTTCTGGTCCACTGGCCTCTTTACGATCGCGACCCTCTCCCTCATCGGGTGCTACTTCTTCGCCGGGCGCACGTACGTCGAGGCCGACGGCATACGTATCAGGACGCCGCTACGGCGGCGGTTCATCCCCTGGGAAAAGGTCAAGTACATCGACATGGACAAGGGGATCGACGAAGTCATGGGCCGCAAAGCCGGCCCCTTCTACCGGATTCGGCTGGACCTGGTGGACGGCACGAGTGTCTGCCTGCCCGCACCGACGAGCAGTGAGTTCGACTCCGCCATGGAGGCAGCCAAGAGCGCGATCATCCGCCGCCGGAAGGCCTGGACCGACGAGGCCTCCAGCGAGGTGCCGGAGCCAACGGTCAAACCCTGAACGGTTGTGACGAAGCGCGCCGTTGCCCCTCGTGGTTCGGCCCGGCCGAGAGGTCGAACTCCGAGAAGAATCGGCACGCGACCTCGCCGCAACCGCTTGGTACTCCAGTGCGACTTCGTGATCTATCCGGTTGAGGGGCTGGTGAGTCGTCGCCAGTTGCGGCTGCGGCGATCTCCGGCCTGGTGGTATCTGCGCCAGTTCGACCAGTTCAGCAGCCTGCGCAGGGACGTGATCGGCGGGGTCGGCACGGCACAGAGCAGGTGCCGGACCGCCAAGACGTTCAGGTCGACGGGGTTGGTGCTGCAGGCGTGCCCGTTGGGGTGTGCTGTCCTGGTAGGTGTCGCGCCGGCTCATGCGATCATCCGTCCTGAACTGATTCATCGTCCCGGCCGCGCTTCCGCCGCCAGTCCGACGGGCTCACCCCGCACGCCCGTTTGAACGCCACACTGAACGCGAACGCATCTGTGTACCCCACCTCGCGCGCCACCGCGGCAACGGTCTCCTCCGTGTCGCGCAGCAGGTCCGCCGCCAGCGCCATCCGCCAGCCGGTGAGGTAGGTGAGCGGTGGCTCGCCGACCACGCCGGTGAAGCGCGCGGCGAAGGCGGCCCGGGATTGGCCGACCCGCGCGGCCAGTTCGGCGACCGTCCACCGGTGTGCCGGGTCCTCGTGCAGCAGGCGCAGAGCGTCGCCGACGGCCGGGGTGGACAGCGCCCCGTACCAAGAGGGGAGTTCGGCCTGCGGCCGGGCGCACCAGGCGCGCAGCGCCAGCACCAGTACGAGGTCCAGCAGCCGGTTGAGGATGGCATCCTGACCGGGCTCCTCGTGGGCCACCTCGGCGGCTAGTAGGTCCAGCGCCGCGCGGGTGCGCGGCCCGGTGGGCACGACGGCCAGTGGCGGAAGTATGTCCAGCAGGCGCTCGCCCACGTCCCCGCGGAGTTCGTAGGCACCCCGGAGCAGGGTCGTGGCGCCGGGCAGTCCGTCGCCGTACGTGCGGGGCGCCAGGTTCTGCCGGGCTGCCGTTGCGCTGTCGATGACGTGCTTCCTTCCACTGCGGATCACCACCTGCGGCGGGGTTTCCGGGGCGTCGGCGATCGTGTACCGGTTGGTGCCGCTGATGAGGGCGATGTCCCCGGCGGCCAACCGCACCGGCGTGGCCTGTGGGTCGTCGTCGAGCCGGACTGACGCGTGGCCACCAAGGGTGGCCACGACCGTGAGCGGAGGGGCGTCGGCGAAGGTCATCGACCACGGTGGCCGCTGGATCAGTTGCCGGATCTGTGCGTTCCTGGCGCGGGCCCGGTGCAGCAGATCGCTCAGGACGTCCATGCCGGCCACGCTAGACGATTGCAAAGGGATGAGCGACGGTCTCCCATGGATCGTCTGCCTCCACCGGGGTTGTCTGGAGGGCATGAAGAACATCCTCATCCTCGGCGGCACCGGCACGACCGGCCGCCGCATCGCCCGCCGCCTGACGGCCGAGGGTCGTACGGTCCGTACGGCGTCCCGCACTCGCGGCGACGTCCACTTCGACCTGGACGATCCGGCGACCTGGGCACCCGCCATCGATGGCGCCGCCGCCGTCTACCTCATGGAGCCCAACCTGCAGCCCGGCGCGGACCGGCAAGCGCGCATCCCCCGCCTGGTGGCCGACGCGGTCGCCGCGGGCGCGCAGCGGCTGGTACTGCTCTCCGCCCACGGCGTCGGCCAGGCCGACGACAGCCACCCGCTCAAGGCAGCCGAACAGGCCGTCCGCGACTGCGGCGTCGACTGGACCATCCTGCAACCCGACTGGTTCGCACAGAACTTCAGCGAGTCCTTCTGGCTGCCGGGCGTCCTGGCCGGAACCCTCGAACTGCCCACCGGTGACGGGCGCACGCCGTTCGTCGACGCCGAGGACATCGCCGAGGTCGCCGCCGCAGCGCTGACCGAGGACCGCCACAGCGGACAGACCTACCAGCTGACCGGCCCACGGGCGATCGGCTTCAGTGAGGCGGCTGACCTGATCGCCGCCGCCACTGGGCGGACGGTACGTCACCTTGACATCGACCCCGACGTCTTTGTGGACCGCATGGTCGCCGAAGGCGTGCCCGCCGACGTCGCTCGACTACTCACCGGCCTGCTCGTGGACATCCGCGACGGCCGGGGCGCGGACGTCTCCGACGGCGTGGAGCGGGCGCTCGGCAGGCCGCCCAGGTCGTTCGAGGACTTCGCCGCCGAGGCCGCCGCCGCAGGGCGCTGGAGCTGACCTGACGGGCCACCGGTCAGTGCTGCGGTCTGACTTCGCGATCTTGCGTCGGACCCGCGTGAGAGCGGGAACGGCCACCGCGTGATCATCGGGGGTTGTGTCGACCCCGGAAGTTCGTGCGGTGGCCGCGGGCCAGAGCATAGAGACTGCCTGCTGGCGGGCGATGTTCGAACAGGCCATGGCCCGGATCGCGGGTCGGTTCAAGCGGGTGGAGCCGCGTGCCACGGCCCGCGCCTTCGTGCTTGGACTGCTGTCCGGCGTCGAGCGGAAGAACTGCCGGCGGGCTCGCTGAACAGGCCGGCCACGCCCGCCCAGGGCCGATGCAGCGCCTGCTGCGAAGCGCCTTTGTCCAGCGGTATGAGGAGCTCCGCCGTGATCGGCCAGCCGGTTTTCGGCTCAGCCGCGAAGAGTACGGCCGGGGCTTCCACTCCTGAGCGGACTCTCCGGGGCGATCGCGGGATTTCAGGCCGAGTTGGGGTCCGCGGCAGCTGGTGCGGGCTGGGTGGGGGTGAACAGGCCGGGTTCGGGTTCGGCGAGGACGCCGCGGGTATCCAGGCGGCGCGGGCCACGCCGCACTTGACACCACAAGGTCCGCAACACCCGCGTGCATGCCTGGCCCGCGCTCAAGCCGTCCGCACTCACGAGCAACGGTCGTGGGTGCGGACGGTATTGCGGCTATTCGCAGAGAGCTGAGTCGACCGCGTCGAACACCTTCAGCGACGACGACGCCGCATTGGTCACGGCCGTCGCGTGGCGGCCGTCGGCGGTGACCATGGTCAGCGAGGCGTACCCCCGCACCGCACCGCTGATTCCCCAGGCGGTGCCACCACAGGACAGGGCGCGGCTGGTCAGGCCGAGGCCGAAGTCCAAGCCCGGCCCGGCGTGGAAGGTGGTCTGCATCTCGGCCAGGCTCGCGGCGGAGACGACCTTGCCGCCAATGAGCGCCTGGTAGAAGGCGGTCAGGTCCTGCTGCGTGGAGATCATTGCTCCCGCGCCGCTGTACTGGGACGGTTCGAAGTTCGCGGTGGCATCGGTCCAGAAGAAGAACGGGCCGACCCGGCCACCATCGTATCCGTGCACGTAGGGGGTGGTCAGGGAGTGGTCGCCCGCGAGGGGGTAGGTGGTCCGGGTCAGGCCGAGCGGCTCGATGATCCGGTTGGTGACCGCCTTGCTCAGCGGCATGCCGGTGACCCGTTCGACGAGCATGCTGAGGATCTGGTAGTTGGTGTTCGAGTAGTGGAACGCGGCCCCGGGCGTGGAGGCGGAGGGCAGGCGGAGGCCGTCGCGCACCACCTCGGCCAGCGCGTAGGTCCCGTCCGGGTTGGCCTTCGCTTGCGGATTCCCGTTGGTGGGGATGCCGCTGGTGTGCTGGAGGAGCTGCCGGATGGTGATGGCGTTGCCGTCGTGTCCGTTACCGGCGACGACGCCCGGCAAGTACTGCTCGATCGGCGCTCCGAGGGAGACCTTGCCCTCGTCAACCAGCTGCATGACCACGGACGCGGTGAACGCCTTGGTCTGACTGCCGATGCGGAAGCGGTCGGCGGGCTGGATGGGCAGGGTGGCGTTGGTGGTGCCGGTGCCGACGGAGAGGCTCCACGTGCCGTTGCCGTTACCGGCGTAGAGGCCCGCTCCCGGACCGCCTTCCGCCTGAAAGGCGCTGAGGACCGCCTTGGTGGCGGCATGGTCTCCGGCCGGTGCGGCCTGCGCCGAGGCCGGCAGCGCGAGCACGGTTGCGATCAACGCACCGACCACGGCAGCCGGACGTCGTCCATAGGTGTTCGACCTCATCAGAACTCCCTCAATGTTCATACGAATGAGCAGGATGAGCGGATCCTTTGATCTTTACGGGTCTTACGCGAGACCTTCACCGGCCAACAAATCCAGCCACCCCTCACCTTGTCCTGGGGCTGGTCTTACTCGGCAAGACCGTCCGGGCCCGGATCCCGCTCGGCTCGTGACCCGTGATGGATACTCCTGCTGCCGCGGACCTCACGGGCCACGTGGGCGTTGACACCTCGCGCACGATGACCGAGCCCCCCTACGGTGCTCAGGGTCAGTCGGAGCCGAGTGCGACGGCGACCACGAAGGTGAGCACACCCGTGACAGCGGCGCCGGCGAAGACCAGTTCGGCGAGAGCTGGAACGGTGTCCGTTCGGCCGATTAGCGGACGCAGTGGTGCCCGCAGTGCTCCGGTGAGCGGGATGGCGAGAGCCGCCGCCGTGACCGCGTGGCGTGCAGCCCGCAGGGACCCGCGACGGCGGCCGTTCGCGCGCGGTACGGCGATCGACAGCGTCGCGTTGCAGAGCATCGCGAAGGCGAAGAACCCGCCCGCGTGGACCGACGCGGCGGTGAGCCAGAGCAGCGGGTCGGTCCAGCCTTCGCCGACGGCCTCCGCGGCGGCCAGCAGCGCGCCGCCGAGCCCGGCCGCCGCCTCGGCGAGGCCCAGGACGTGCCGGCGGGTGAACCGCACGGCGCAGGCGAAGCGCCGGTGTGTCACAGCCCGGTCCACTGCTCGCGTCAACGGCGCCGGGAGGTGCACGGCCAAGCCCCGGACCACTGGCTCCAGATCGTCGAGCCAGTCACCCGCCGCCGCACTCTCCCCGCGCCCGCGCGGGCCCGGGGAGAGGAGCCGACGAGCGCGCAGGACGCGCGCGCTTGCCACAGCGGCGGCCGCCGTGGGGAGCACCAGGGATGCGACGAGCCAGGGCGTCATGCCGCTCCATCGGCCTCGGTCGGCGCGCAGTGCCACGGCCGTCCAGTCGGTGAGCGTGGTGGTGGCGATCAGCGCGGCGCACAGGCCCCAGGTGCGCAGGAGCTGACTGATCCGGAAGCGCGGCTGCGGCTCGTCCCGTCGCAGCAGGACGGACCGGGCGGCGGCGAGCGCCGCCAGGGCCGGGACCAGGAACAGGGTGAACGAGACCACAGCGTCGTACGGGTCGTTCTGCCACGGGCTGCCCGCGCGCACCGCTTGAACGTGGGAGGTGACCTCGGCGAAGGCGGTGAAGACCGCGGCTGCGGCCAGGCCGTCCCGCGCGGCTCGGCAGACCGCGGCCCGGGCGGGGTGGCCGACGGGAAGCGTCGCGTCGGCGGCTGGCGTCGCGTCGGGACGGTTGGCCATGACGGAATAGTACACACCGCGTACTACGCAGTGCGTAGTAATCTGAGTCCAGTCAACGAAGGGAGACGGTCGGCATGCAGGCCAACGACGCCCAGACGCTGGTGCTCTGTGCCCTGGCCGACGGGCCGCTGCACGGCTATGCCGTGAACGCGGCCATCGAGCGGCTGGTCGGGGAGCGCCTCGGGCCCGGCAGCCTCTACGGTGCGCTCACCCGGCTGGAGGCCAAGGGGCTCGTCGAGCCGGTCGAGGAGTCGGGGCGGCAGCGCCCCGTGCAACTGACCGCCGAGGGGCGGGCGGTGCTCGAACGGGAGCTGCGGTCCATGGCCAAGGTGGCCGCCGCCGGGCTGCGCAGCCTGGGAGTGAGCCCCGCATGAGCGTCGCCGACCGCCTGGTGCGGCTCTACCCGGCCGCCTTCCGCGACCGCTGGGGCGAGGCCATGGTCGAGGAGGTGCGGGCGGCCGGTTGGCGCGGCTGGTACGACGCGCTGCGCGGCGCCGCCGACCTGTGGCTGCACCCGGTGCTCTGGCATGTCGACCCCAGGCCCGTCGAGGCTGGGCCGGCCGAGTCCGGGCCCGCTGAAGTTCGCTCCGTCGGCGCGCGCGACAGGCGCCTCGGCCGTGCCGCGACGCTCGGCGTCGCGGTCGCGCTGTTCACCGCGCTGCTCGGCCACGCGATGGGGGAGCAGGGCGCCCCCCTCGCCGACGCGCCGGGCGGGCCCTGGCCGGCGCGCGTCTGTGCCGTCCTGCTGCTGCTCGGTCTCGCGCTCGCCGCGCCGCGCCCGAAGCTCTCGGCGGGCGCGCTGCGCGTCCTGGTGGATCGTGCCGTCCGTCGTCTCGGCGTCCCGATGCTGCTCGGGGCGGGTGTGGTGGCGCTCGCGCGGGTCCACACGGGGCGAGCCGGGCTGTGGGAGCACCTGGCGGCCGACTCTTGGTGGCTCGCCCTGGCTGCGGCCGCGGTCCAGGCCTGTCGCGCGGTCTCGGACGTGGGCGGCGCCGTGCTCGTCCCGCCGTCCGCTGCGAGCCTGCGCCTCGGCCTGTGGAGTCTGACCGCGGGCAGCCTGCTGGCCGGGGCCGTGGCGCTCGCCGTCTGCCTCGGCCGTCCCGACCCCGACCCGATCGCCGTGGCGGCGGGCGGCTGCCTCGTCCTGCCGGCCGGCGCCTTGGCCGTGACCCTGCATGATC
Organism: Streptomyces sp. CBMA152; assembly: GCF_014596475.1. Lineage (GTDB taxonomy): Bacteria > Actinomycetota > Actinomycetes > Streptomycetales > Streptomycetaceae > Streptomyces. The sequence continues at coordinate 33,310 of NZ_MECJ01000031.1, forward strand.
TGCGCGTGGTCTCCGGGAACTGACGTCGAGTACGCGAGCTCGCCCGCGTTCCTCCACCACCCGACCCGCAGGTGCGCGAAGACGCCCGGCTTACAGCAGCCAAGATCACCGCGTCGGAAAGCCCCACAACTCTTGTCTATTGCTCAGCTTCGCGGCGGTCCGCGCCGGTGGGCCGGCCTCGTTCGGCGGCGTGGCCTCGGCGCGGCCAGCAGGCATTCGCCGATCCGCGCCACGGTGTGGCCTACGGTCACAGCCAATGACGCTGGCACGGTGTGCGCTCACTGTGAGCGCGGGGAAAGATCGTCAAGGTCCCGGGGGAGCGCAGGGCAAACCTGAGCGTGCCCCCCCACACTGTGGTGGACGGTTTCGTTTCCCCTTGGTCCGAGGGTGGCGAGGGTTGGCTCACACGTGGTGTGGACGGTCAGGGGGTGGGGTCGGGGTCCCAGCCGAATTTGGAGCGCATGCGGCCTTCGGCGATGTGGCCGAGGGCCGCGGCGTGGTAGGGGACGGTGTGGTGGGGGATGGCGGTCAGGGGGAACCAGTCGAGGCCGCCGCATTTTGCGGGTTCGGCGTTGTAGGGCTCGCCCTGCCAGGTGCGGGCGCGGTAGAAGACGCCGAGGCGGGGTTCTTCGCCGGGGGCGCGGTGGTCGATGAAGTGGGCGAAGTCGAGCTGGTTGTCGTCGACGCGTACGCCGATTTCTTCCCAGCCTTCGCGGACGCTGCCGGTGTCGGTGGGCTCGTCGTGTTCGAGATGGCCGGAGGGGACCTGCCACAGGCCGGCGGCGTATCCGCCCTTGCGGAGCGTGAGGAGCACGTGGTCGTCGCGGATGAGGACGAGGTGGACGTCGCAGATGCGGCGGTGGCGGGTGGGCTGGGAAATAAGTGGTGCGGTCACGGTGATCGGGCTTCTGTCGTGGGGCTGTTGAGGGCACCGATTATGGCGGTGCCTGGCGGTGCCTGGCGGTGCCTGGCGGCGGTGGGGCGATGTTTCACCGATCGGGTGAACCGGGCTCAGCAGGGCTCGCCGCGCAGGAATGCCTGGGTCCGGTCGAGCTGCAGGCGGATGAGGCGACTCACGTGCCGAGGCGCTCTGGCGAAGAGCTCGTGCTGCACGGTGCGGGTTTTCTTGTCCCAGGCCCAGGTGCCGGCGATGCGGCCCGCCACGGTGATGGTGGCGCGTACTTCCCCGATGGGGTTGAAGGCCCGTGTCGTGTGAGCGGGATCGTGGTAGCGGGATCGGGTGGTGAAGTAGCCCTTGAACGAGGGGTCTTCGAAGGCGAGGAGTCGCACGTGGTCGTCTGGCAGGGGCTGGCTGGTGCGCAGCTGGTCGATGTCACACGTCAGCGCCATCTGCTCGCCCTTGAGGCCGTGGACGTGTAGGAGGGTGATCTCGGGGCGCAGGGCGGCGAGCGCGAGGGAGACCTGGGTGCGGGGCAGGCCAGACCACCACAGCAGGTCACCTTCGGCGGCGGGGCCGTAGGCGCGCAGGTAGCGGCGGACCAGGCGGATGGTCGCGGCGTGCGGGTCGTCGCTGGCCAGGGACAGGCCAGGGTGGGCGTGGTTGAGGAGGGCGAACTGGCGCGCCTCGCGGTGTAGTGAAGTAGCCGTGTTGCGGCAGGCGATGTGGCCCGATTCCCACGCCCACTTGATACCCAGAGGGATCTCCTCGACCCCTGTGGCGGGATGCTGTTTGCCGATGCGTTCTTGGAGATCGCGGTAGGAGAGCGGTCCGTCGTGGAGTTCGGTGATGCTGGATTCGGCCCATCGTGCCAGCTCGGGCACGCTGAGATGGTGGCGGCGGGCGGCGGCAGCGGTGGCTCCGAGGTGCAGCCGCAGGGTGGCGGCGTGGGCATCGCAGGCCTGGTCGAGCGGCCACAGGTGCAGGGTCCGGCGCATGCAGCGCACCTTGACCAGGCCGCCGCCGGGGGAGAGAGCGTCGCGGAGCTGGCCGGGGCGGAAGCCGGGCAGGCGGGTGCCTGCTGATCCCGGGCGGCTGTGTCTGGTGCATCGGAAAGTCCAGCCCGTTTTGGCCCGCGAGGAGTACGACGCGGTTGAGGAATGGGCGGTCACGGTCGTCGCCGCTCAGTTTCCCGGCCGAACCACGGGCGGTGAGATCGGCATGATGACGTTGTACCGGCTGTGCCGGGACAACCCGTCGAACTGCGCACTGCCTACCGCCGCAGAAGGCGACGACCACTGGCTGGCCGAGCTCTCCCGGTCCTTGCTCGACTGGGACGGCATCCCCCGGGCGAGGTTCGCGGACATGGTCTCGTCCACCGATGGCGACGTACTGGCCGTGCACAACGTCTGCCTGGCGGCCGAGTGGCATGGAACCGGAGTCGAGGCCGCATTGCTGGCGGAAGCGATCTGGGCCTTGGCCGACGGCTGCTGCGCGGTGGTCACGGACTCGTACACCAACGAGCGCCCAGATTACCCGCCGACGGCCGACGCCCGGTGGTTGCCCGTGCCCTCCACACTCCTCGACGGCGTGTGGCACTGCCTTGGCTTCCGCCTGCTTTCCTCCCGCACCGTTCCATCACCAAGGTCCACCGCCCACAGGCTCTCGACGCTCGCTGGCGGCCAGCCGTCCTCGTCTTTCCATCCGGAAGCTGACCTTCACGTGGTCATCACTGATGCGCGTCACTGCACCATCATCCACACCACTCTGTCCGCGCCGACCCACCGCCATCGCGGGAAACGATCAGCACTTGCAGGGTGGATCGTTGCCCGACGGCACAGGGTTCGCTCTGCACGCGGTGGTGGCTGCGGGAGGAGTGGTTCAGGCAGCGCGGCGGTCGTCGATTGTGACGGAGAGCTGTGGCCATGCCTCGGCAAGTCGCGCGAGCTCGTCCGCCGTCACGTCGTGAAACCTACGCAGGGGTTCGTTCGGGAAGAAGTGGACGAGGGTCCCGGTCGTGCGGTCGTCGGTGATGGGTTGCAGGTCGGTGGTGGGGATGCCGTGTTCGTATCGCTGGGTCCAGGATCCGTTGCGGCGGCGGTTGGTGTGGACGAGCCAGGTGCTGAGCGCGGCGACGGTGGAGATACCGCGGCGGGGGTGTTTGTCGGGCAGCAGTGGCGTGTCGGAGTGGTCGAAGAAGCGGAGGTCCTTCGTCGCCATGACCGGCTTCTTCACGACGTGGCCGTGTTCGTCGCGGCGTGTGTCGGTGCCCCGTCCGTCGTCGGCGACGGCCACGGAGCCATCGGAGTGGAGCGTGATGAGGCAGTGCCCGCCGCCGGTGCATTCGGCCTCGTCGGCCGCGTAGGCGACGACTTCCAGGATCAGGTGCCGGAGGCCGCCGGGGGCGAAGACGGCAGGAATCCGGCGGATGTGCTCCAGGTGGTCGCGGTCGACGGCGCTCGCCCAGTCGTGTGTCGTATTGCGCCAGGCAGCTCTTGGTGCGTCCATCCGACAACTGTGCGGGCGGCGATTACGGGTGCGCCTTGGGGGATCCATCCGCATGGGGGGCGTGACCATCTCTGGCTTGGCCGGCCCGCAGTCCTGTCCTCGGATCACACCATGGCCATCAAGATCGATCTCAGGGCCGGCCGTGGCGGCGGACAAGATCAGAGCCTTACCCATCAGGTACTTCCTCCGCTGCTGTCTCGCCTGTCGCATCTGAGCACGCGGTGATCGTCAGGTTGCGGCCGGGGGCGATCCCGCAAGATCACGTAACGGGCTGCCCCCGACTCATCGCGGCAGCCCGTTACTTCGGTTCCATGCGCACGTGTGGAACGATGATCTTATGGCGCAGAGAGATTCACAGGAGCCGCTTGACTCGGCGGCGGCACTGCAGGTGATAGGTCGGGCCCTGGTGGAGGCGGTCCCCGCGGGATGGTGCCGGATCCGGTGCGAGTTCCGCGGCACGATCCAGATCGACGGGGCCGGGCTGCAAGCGATCTTCGATGACGGATCGTCCACCAACTACCGCGTTCCGGGCATCGTCTGGGAGGAGTTCAACGAGTTGCGCGCCGCGCACTACCAGCCGGGCAAGGGCACGTGGTTCACCGCCCGCTATGTCGTCGAACGCTCGGGGGACTACACGATCGAGTTCGATTACGACAACGAGCCCGCTTTTGTCCCTCAGTTGACCCCGGGTGCCTACCTGCTCGATTTCGAGTACTACCCCCGCGATGCCGCGAACACCCCAGAGTGGTTGCGGGAGATGCTCCAGGAGGCGCGGGCCTCAAAGACGAGCCACCCCTGAGCCTCCCGGACCGACCGGGGCCGTCGGTGTGTGTCAGCGGACACTCCGATGACTTCGGCTTTCCCCATCGCGCGGAGTGCGGCAGACAGCGGTGTGCGCCGACTCAGTTTGTTCCTTGGAAGGGAGTTGGCGCAGCCGCTGCTGGACCCTGCGCGGTCGCGCCGGCACGTCATCGATTCCTAATGCCGTTCGTCAAGCCACAGGGCACGCGCGAAGTAGCGGGCCGGGGATTGTCAGAGGTGCCCGGTATGGTGCGTCCATCAGACTGGGGAGGGCTCATGGCGACCAAGTGGAGCTTGACGATCGACTGCGCGTACCCGGGCAAGCTGGCCAAGTTCTGGGCGCTGGCATTGGGCTATGTGGAGAAGCCCGCGCCCGCAGGGTTCGGGAGCTGGGAGGAGTGGATCGCGCACCATGGCGTTCCGGAGGACGAGTGGGATGACGGGGCGTATCTCTCGGATCCGGACGGCGTAGGCCCCACCTTGTCCTTCTTGAAGGTGCCGGAGCCGAAGTTGATGAAGAACCGGTTGCACCTTGACGTGCAAGTAGGTGGCGGCCGTGAAACACCGTGGGAGATCCGCTGGCCGCGTGTGGTCGAGGCGGTCGAGCGGTTGACCGTGGCGGGTGCGACTGTGGTCCGCGAGGACGAGCTGCAGGGCAGGCCGGATCACGTGGTGATGGCAGACCCTGAAGGTAACGAGTTCTGCCTGGTCTGACTGAATGCGCCAGATCGACCGTCCGACGCGGAACGTGTCGCGTCGGTTCCTACGCGGCAGCCCTTGCCGGCGGAGCTGGCTCGTAGCACCGGCCGTCCCGTAGGAGGGCCAAGAGGACGTTGACGCGGCGGCGGGCGAGGGCGAGGACGGCCTGGGTGTGGCGCTTGCCCTCAGCTCGTTTGCGGTCGTAGAACCTGCGCGACTCCTCGCACTTGCGGATGCTGAACAACGCCGAGGTGTAGAAGACGCGTTGGAGGCGGCGGCTGTATCGCTGCGGGCGCTTCAGATTCCCGCTGATCTTCCCGGAGTCGCGGGGCACCGGAGCGGCGCCGCCGAAGCCGGCGAGGCGGTCGGCGGTGCCGAAGACCGCCATGTCGCCACCGGTGGCGGCGAGGAACTCGGCGCCGAGGATGACACCTAGGCCGGGCATGCTGGTGATCACGTCGAAGTCGCGGTGCTCACGGAACCGGGCCTCGATCGCCTTGTCGAGCTCGGCGACCTGCTGGTTGAGGCCCAGCACCTCCTTCGCCAGCGTGTGCACCAGCTCGGCGGATAGCGTCTCCCCGGGCAGCCTGGTGTGCTGCCGTTCGGAAGCCTGGACCGCTGCCTCAGCGAGCCGGTCCGAGTGGACAACGTGGCGGTTTCGCAGCCAGGTCTCCAGCCGTTTGGCACCGATCCGGCGGATGTCGGCGGGGGTTCGGTAGCCCGTCAGCAAGGTCAGCGGGCCTGCCTTGGTCAGATCCAGTGCCCGTTCCAGGCCGGGAAAGACCCCCGTGAGCTGGGCCCGGAGGCGGTTGATGGTGCGGGTACGGTCGGCGACCAGATTCATGCGACGGCCGGTGAGGATCTTCAGGTCGATGACGGTGTCGTCGCCGGTGCGTAAGGGGTGCAGGTCGCGGCGGACGCGGACTTGGTCGGCGATGACGGCGGCGTCCTTGGCGTCGGTCTTGCCTTCGCCGCGGTAGCTCTCGGAGGCGCGGTGAATGGCCCGGCCGGAGATGTAGTGCACCGTCTGGTCGTGGTTGAAGAGGACCGTGATGGCGAGGGCGGCTCCGCCGTCGGCCAGGTCGATGCCCCAGGACGCCTCGTCGCCCAAGGCCAGGACATCGGTGAGGAGTTCGAGGAGTTCGGGTTCGTCGTTGGCGACGCGTCGGGACAGCAGCCGGTGGCCGCTCTCGTCGATCGCGACGCAGTGGTGATGGGTCTTGCCTGCGTCGATGCCGGCCCAGATCGCCGCCATATGGTGCCTCCGTGCGGTGTGCGGCTGGTTCCTCCCACGGACGACCTCGCTGTCGATTCCCTACGTGGCGATCATTCGCAATTCCTAATTGGCAGCCGAGTCGTCGTGGGGCGCCGGGCGGCCAATCGATGGAAGTCTCAAGCGGCAGAAGTTTGAAAGCCACACCCGGCGCCCCTGGGTGGGTGAACCATACGAAGGGCTCACCGCCTCCTGCAGGACAACGCAGGGACAAGTTTGAAGGGGAGGTATGGAGGCAACTCGCCCAAGTGGCCAGGCGCATAGACGCCGCCAGCCACGGTGACCGTACGGGTCAGCACGCCGATCGCAGACCGGCTGGACACAGGACCTCCCGGAACAGGAAGACCTTGGCCGGTCTGCCTGGCCTACCAGGGGTCCCGCTTCTGCACCTTGACCCCATCGTCAGCCCCGGCGAGGAAATCCTGCTCCCTCGGACGCTCTCGCCGCATGCCTCAACGACCAGGACGAGGCCGTACGGGTCATGGCTACGATCCGGCTCGCCCTGCGTGACGACCCCCGCGGTGACGAGGTGCTCCACGGTTTTGACCACAGCGACCAGGACTCGCCGTACTACTGGGACGTGTATGAGGTGTGGCGGGCACCGCTGGGCGCTTCGCACCGCGACGTGAACTGCTCAGGCCCGCAAACGGCAACGCCTGTCGGTCAGTGGTGGCGCTCAGTTGTTGCTTCGGCTTCCGGCCACCTTCTGCTCGGATGGCTGTAGCCACCGAGCCCCGGCAACGCCCCCTGCACGCCGAGCCTTCTGGGGCGGCGCAGCGTCCGTCGTCGTTTCTGCCACCTCGGCGGGCCGTCGTTCGAGGGCGCGCCGAGGTGGGAGCCGACGGGTTATCGGTGGGTGCGCCAGGTGGTGTAGAGGCCGGCGCCGGTGCTGACGACGAGGGAGAGACCGGCGGGCCCGACGGTGAGGAACAAAGCCGCGGCGACGGCCAGCAGGAGCACGAGCGCGGCGAGGTCCAGTGGCCCGCCCGGCCGTCGTTGGCGGCCCGCGCTGCGCGGGTTCGTACGGGCGAGGGCAGTCGTGTTCTTGGACATGGGTGATATCCCCGTGGGTGCGGATGGCCGCGGCTAGCTGCCGCCCTTCCAGCGTCAGCCCACCGGGGACCCGTCGGCCGGATCCGGTCAGAGGCTGCCGAAGACTGCCAGCCAATCCGTCTCCGGCGGGTCTGGACGGCCTGGCCGGGGTTGTCGGATGCGGTTGTTCGGCTGCGCGGCCAACGGGTTCTGCCCGATCCTGACACTCGTGCGCCCGCGTGCCGGAGAAGACCGGAGCGTCCAGCGCAGAGGCCGCTGCGGGTCAGGGGAGGGGGAGTTGATGGTTCAGCGGGTGATGATGCCGTCGGAGGATGAGGTGGGGCCGGGGCCGCGGCGGGATTTGCTGCTGGCGCTCCACGAGTTGTACCGGGACGCGGGCTATCCGGGACTGCGACCGCTGGCGGATGAGATCGACAAGAACGAGGACGAGCGCGCGCTGGGCAGGCCGGGCCGGGAGGGGATAGCCGCTCTGCTGCGGGGGGCGTCCACGAGCGCGCCGGAGTGGGCGAACATGCAGGCGCTGGTGTGGACGCTGGCCAAGCACTCGCACCGTCGCCCCGACGGCGACGTGGAGGTGAGCCGCTTCCACGCGCTGTGGCTGGCCGTCGATGCCTACGCCGCCGCCTCGGCCGGTGGGGACGGCTGGGTGGACGACCCCGCGGCCTACGCCCGGCCGCTCCCGGACGGTCTGCGAGACCGGAGCCTGAGGGCACAGGACCTGGTGAAGCTGTACCACCAGGGTGAGTTTGCGGTGCTGCCGACCGCGGCGAGCGCCGCGCTGTGGCCGCCGGACAAGGACAGCGCCTCCCTGGTGGAGACCGCTCTGCCGTTCGCGCTGAGCCAGTACGAGGAACGCCGGCCCCTGCTGGCCCGAGTCGTGCTGAACGCCGGAGCCCTCACCCGCCACCACGGACACCTAGAACGCGAGCTGGTGTACGCGCACCGCCCCCAGGATCGGGAACAGGTCCGCCAATTCTGCCTGGCTCACCTCCCGCACGACGTCCTGTGGGAGGAACTGAAGGCATACAGCGGCCCGGGCGACAACCCCGACTACCCGCGGAACCTGCGCGCCCGCTACCTCACCGACATCATTACCCACCGCAACGCGACAGACCTCGCCGCACTGCTGGCTCACCTCGCCAGAAAAGTCCCCGGCTATGCGGGCGACGACAAGACGTACGACGACATCGCCCTCCACTCCCTGTACCGGGCGCTCGCCGAACACTCCGACGTACAGGCCCTGAGTGAACTCCTGGCCGTGCTCGCCGAGGAGCCCGACGCCGACCACGGCCCCGACCTGAGCCAGCACTTGTGGGGCGAGATCGCCCGCGCCCGCTCCCCGCTGGCCCCGCTGCTGAGCGCGCTTCGGGAGAACGGGCAGGCATGGCAGACCACCAGCATCCTGCGCCGCACGCTGACGATCGACGTGATGGGCTCACGGCGCAACGACCTCGAGCTGGTGGACGAGCTCAGCCAGGCCGGACTCGCCGAAGACGCCGACACCGCAGCCTTCATGAGCCAGCTCACCGAAGTCGTCCACCTTCTGGCCAGCACCCACACCAGAACCGGCGGCCCCACCCGGACCGACATACTCAAACGCTGGGGCTACCTCTGACTGCCCCCACACCGCGTCCCGTCCAGGTCCACCTGGCCTGCGCTGATGCCGGATTCTGCCAGATCCTGGCAGCACGCACGGCACGTCCCGAGTCTCATCCGGGGGCGGGAGACGACCGCAAAGAAGGGGGAGTCCATGGTTCAGTGAGTCGAGATACCGTCCGAGGCCGACATGCCACTCGGACCGTGCCGGACGCTGCTGGAAACCCTGCACCTGCTCCACCGGGACGCCCAGCACCCCAGGCTGCGGCCGCTGGGGGCGGTGATCAACGAGAACAAGGACGAGGACTCGCTGGACAGCCCGCACCGGGATGGCATCGCCTGAATCCTGCGCGGCTCGTTCACCACCGCGCCGCTGTGAGCGAACCGCGCGAGGTTAAGGGCCCGCAGAGAATTAACTTGCTGGTTTTGGGACTTGGCACTCCAGGCCAGCGTGACACGAGCACGCATGTAGTTTCTCTGCGGGCCATTAGGGGTGTATCTGGTTTTGATCAATCCGCGGGCTCGCCCTTGTGGCCGTACACGGTCTGCGTTTGCGCCGTGAGTCGCTGCTGATTCGAGCGAAGAGGGTACGGCGGGAGCAGCCCGGGCACCACCGGCCGTGCTGATACAGCCGCTTGGTGTGGTTCTGGCAAGCGTCGTGGAAGAGGAGCACCGTCACTGCCCGTGCTGCTGAACGGCGCGTAGCGTGTCGGAGCATGATGCTGCTGCCGAACCTGCCGCAGAACACGGCACTGCTCGACCTGCTGCGTGAGCAGAGCGTGCCGCAGGAGCGCGGTGGCTATGCCGACGAGGGGTGGGAGCTGCATACTCACCCCGACCTCGTCGAAAGACTTGAAGACCTTGCTCCCCGCTGGCCCGTCCTGGCGTCCTTCGGGGTGCCCGTACTTGCCGCCAACGGCATCGCTGCGGTCGTTGCCGTGGGCACCGGCGTGCTGCTGGTGCGCCTTCCCGAAGCACCGCCCGAGCCCTTGGAGCCGGCAGAGCCCTGCCCGCCCCTGACGGATCCGGGCCAGGGTTGGTACGCGGTCTGCCCATGGCAGAACGAGCTTTCCTCGGCGGAGTCGAAGCGACTGCTGTCACTGCTGGTCCAGCATGCGCTCACGTATGCCGCGAGCCAGTCGGCGGTCGACAGCATCGACTGGCAGGAGAAACCTGGCACGCAGAGCGGCAAGAGCCAGGGCAGACGACCCAGCAAAAGGACAACCCGCCGATCGCGCGGCAGACGCGGACGACGGCGCTAGACCAACGGCGTTCGCCAGGCCATGCTCGGCATCGCCCGACTGCACAACCTCGCCCTCAGTGGATAACTCACGCCCATACGGGACAACCTCTGGCTCAGAACCGGTGTCTGACGCCGACACGACACGACACGACATGACGTCCAAAGATGTACCGAGGTCAGAAGTGGGGGCCTCGGCTGCACCCCAGGCGATGGTCAGGCGGGGGCGGACGCTACGGTCCTGCTAAGGGAGTCGGTCGGGGCGGCAGGGGGGAGGAGCGATGGTGACGGCACGCATCGCAGCCGTGACGTTGACTGTGTGGGGTGTGCTGGTCGTCCTTCTGCTTGCGCCTTCATTGCTACCGGTGGCGTGGCACTACTACTTCTACTCACCCGCAAGCGTGGGCTTGTGGATGCTTTCGATGCTGATCTCGCCTTTTGCGGCCTGTCTCATCAAGTGGGAATGGATCAAGAATGGCGGCGGTCGGCGGATCTGATTCCGCACAGTCCGCCGCCGTACGGTGTTCGTATGCCTCGTACTCCAGCTGTAGATCGTGATGAACCGTGGGGCAAAGTTGGGGCATGACTACGTACGAGACGATGTCGTTCCATCTTGAGACCGAGCGGCTGATACTGCGGCCGTGGGCCGAGTCGGACGCCGCTGAGTTCTGCGCCCTACTCTCCGAACGCGGCAAGGGGACCACCACGGTTGAGCACATCCGGACGTCCATCGCGGAGTTGCTCACTGCGACGGCGAGTACGGGGATCGCCCTGTTGCCCATCCAGCGCCGTGACGAAGGCGACTTCATCGGCTACTGCGGGCTGATCATCGGCCGCTCCACCGTAGAGGAGCCGGAAATCGCGTATGAGCTGTTCCAACGTGTGCATGGGCGTGGCTACGCCACCGAGGCGGCCAGCGCGGTGCTCGATGCCGCTATTGCGACCGGGCGGAAACGGCTCTGGTCGACCGTCGGTACGTGGAACACACCGTCGCTCCGTGTCCTTGAGAAGATCGGGTTCGAGCGGGATCACGTTTCCATGGAAGACAACGGTGAAGTGGTCTGGCTCACACGCTCGTTGCAGTGACGCGAGTGCACACACCCGGCGCCTCATACTCCACATGATCGAGGGCGCTCCGGAGGAGCGCCAGGCATGCCGAGATCGGGCAGTGCTCCAGGTGTAGATCGTGATCTTCATGTCTGGGCTGCGGCTTGTCGACGGTAATGGCTGGCCTGTGATCGTGCCTGATGGCGGCGTCGCCAGTCGGACCAGCCGATCCGGTGAGCGAGGTCGTTCAGTGGCCGGACGACGATGGTGAGGAACAGGTGCTGGTCTCGTTGCAGGCACCCGCCACCTGGATCCCGCCGTCCCGACCAGGGTGCGCAACGGAGCCGGCTCGGTGGAATGGCAGCGGTAGTAGGCGAGTTCGCCAGTGGTGCGGTTGCGCCGGATCAGCAGCTGACGGTGGCCCGGCGCCGGGCCGGTGAGTCGATGACGGCCCAGCCGTAGTAACGGTGCCCCTTCGCGCTGGGGCCGACGGACAGTTTCTGCCAGGCCCGCTTCCGGAGCTTGCCGGCCAGCCCGTCGAAGCGGAACCTTCCCGCACCGGTGGCCACTTCGGCCGAGCAGGCAACCGCGAGGACATAGCCCAGACCGCGTTCTTCCAGGGCCGTCCGCAGTTTCGGATTGCCGCCGTAACGGCGCACCGCCGACATGCCCCGCTTCCCCACCGCCGCCGACTTGGCCTCCTGGGTCGGCTTGTGCCCCGGCAACAACGAGTCCGGCGGCAAGCGCAAGTCCAGGCGCACCCGCCACGGCGACCCCTGGCTCACGGGCGCGCTCGGCCAGGCGGCCATCGCCGCCTCCCGCACCAAGAACACCTACCTCCCGGCCCGCTACCGCCGCATCACCGCCCGCCGCGGCAAGAAACGTGCCATCGTCGCACTCAGCCACACGATCCTGACCGCCGCCTGGCACATGCTCACCCACGACGTGCCCTACCAGGACCTCGGCGGCACCTACTTCCTCTACTTCGTCGAACGCGCCGGACGGGCCCAGCAGACCTGTCGCCTCGTCAGCCAACTCACTCAGCTCGGCTACCAAGTGACCCTTCAAGCAGAAGAAGACGCAGCCTGATCAGCAGCTACGAATATGGGTGGGATTTTCGGATCAGTCGAGGAGCCTGTCTTTGAACCACCGCCTGCGCCCCGACGCCTGGCACGCACGCTCGCCGCTCGGACCGTCGAATGGGGGACTCACCGCGAGGGCGTGCGCTAGGAGTCCCCGAACTGGCTCATCAAACTCGGCGGCTCCCTCATCACCCTCTACCGAAGGGAGCCGATGGCCCACCCCACGCCCTTCTCCCGCGTCGGAACCGGCGACGGTGTCACGCGGACGGGGGGCGGCCGTGACTGATCCGCGCCTTGGCCGAGCAGACGAGGACCAGGACGTAGCCGGTGCACGATGCACCGCACTCGCACTCGCACCGCATCAGGATTGACAGCCCTTTACGGACTGGCCGACAAGGTACGTGGACCGTTCGTGCGGGGTGAGATCGCGGCCGACCGCCGTGCAGATCCGGCGGATCGCCGCGGTCGGGGCGACCGGGCCGATGCCCCACTGGCGTACGGTGCGGTCGTTGCCGGTGGTGAACAGGCTCTGCCCGTCCGGGCTGTAGAGGACCCTGGTCACCTCGCCGGTGTGGCCGGTGAACATGGCGTAGGCGCGGCCGGTGGTCGCGTCCCACAGGCGTACCGTGCGGTCCTCCCCGGCGGTGGCCAGGGTGCGGCCGTCCGGGCTGAGGGCGATGTCCAGGACCCTGCCGCTGTGGCCGGTGGCGGTGGCGCGCGGATGCCCCGCTGCCGTGTCCCACAGCCGTACGGTGCTGCCGTCATTGGTGGCCAGGGTGCGGCCGTCCGGGCTGAACATGATGGTCCAGGTGCTGTTGCACTGGCCGGTGGGGGTGGCGAGAGTGCGGGCGCGGCCTGTGGTCGTGTCCCAGAGCTGCATTTCCTTGCTGTGGCCGGTGGCCAGGGTGCGGCCGTCGGGGCTGAAGGCCATGGCCCACTGGTCGTTGCAGCCGGCACTCGGATCGGTGTCCGGGGTGGAGGGCGGTGTGCTGGTCCGGCCCATCCGCCCGGTGAGGGTGGTGCGCAGGCGGCCGTTCGCGGTGTCCCACAGGCGGACCGCTCGGCTGTTGCCGGAGGCCAGGGTGCGGCCGTCGGGACTGAACGCCATTTTCGGCCATGGGCGTTGGTCCGGGTCCGTGTGGCCGGTGAGTCGGGTGCGCAGGCGGCCGGTCGTGGTGTCCCACAGACTCAGCGCGCCGCCGTCGGCCGGAGAGTAGTCGGCTTTGATGCGGCCGTCCGGGCTGAGAACCCCCTCAAGCGAGCCGTTGGCGGCGTTCGTTGTGCGTATCCGGCCGGAGGCCATGTCCCGCAGTCGTACGGTCCCGCCGTCGGCCATGAGCAGGGTGCGGCCGTCCGGGGTGAAGGCCAGCTCCGGCACCTGCGCGTGCGGGCTCGCGGGCAGTGCGGCAGCCAGATGTCCGCTGGCGGTGTCCCACAGGCGGGCCTGGTCGCCGGTGGTGGCCAGGGTGCGGCCGTCGGGACTCAGCGCGAGGGATCTCCTTGCGATGTTGCTGTCGGTCAGGAGAATGCGGGTGCGTCGGCTCTGGCTGAGGTCCCACAGGCGGACCGTGCCGCCCTCGCCGACGGCGGCGATGGCCTGCCCGTCCGGACTGACTGCGAGCGCCATGGGCAGGACCGTGGAGGCGGTGAGGGTGGTCACGAGGCGCCCCGAGGCGACATCCCAGACCACAGGGCCTCCACTTGCTCCAGCTCCGAGACCGTCGGCCAGGGTGTCGCCGCCCTTGCCCGATGAGAGCCGAGGCCCCGACCTGCCGACGGCGGCCTCGCCGACGGCGGCAGCGCTACTGGCCAGGGTGGTGCCGTCCGCACTGAAGAAGAGCTCCCCCACCATGGCGGTGCCGCTCTTGAGGGAGCGGACGCGGCCACTGGGGTGTTCCCACAGCCGCACGGTCCCGTTGTCGTATCCGACCGCGAGGGTGTGTCCGTCCGGGCTGAAGCGCAGAGCTGCCACTCCGCCGAAGTCCTCGCCTGTCAGGGTCTCTTTCGTGTGGCCTGTGGCGATGTCCCGCAGCCGTACCGTCCCGTCGTCGCCTGCCTGGGCGACCGTGTCCCCCTCCGGGCTCAGCATCGGCTGGGCTGCCATAGCCGCACCGAACAGCATGGTGCGCACGCGGCCGTCCGCCGGATCCTTCACCCGCACCGTGCCATCGGCACTGGCCCGGACGCCTGGTTGAAAGTCCGGGCCCTGCCGCGGTACGTCGTCCTCGCTGACCAGCAGGGTGCGCGTGCTGCGGGTCTCCAGGTCCCACTGCCGCAGCGTGCCGCCACCGAGAGCGAAGACCAGGGTGCGCCCGTCACGGCCGAATACCAGGTTCTCCGGGCCGTGGGGCTGATCGAACGTGGCCTCGGCACGGACACGGCCGGAGGCCACCTCCCACACCCGCAAGCTGAATTTCGTGCCGACGGCCAGGGCACGGCCATCGGGGCTGAACGCCAGCGAGTGGACCTGGTCTTTGCCGCTTACGGCCAGGGTGCGGGACTGGCCGGTCACGGTGTCCCACAGCCGTACCCCACGGTCGCCGCCCACCGCCAGCAGTCGGCCTCCTGGAGCGAATGCCACCGCGCTCGCTTCGCCGTCGCCAGCGCCGAAGGTGAGTCGGCGCTTCAGCGGTAGGGACCCCGCCGCGTACAGGGCCGCCGAGGCTTCCGCGGTAGGGCTGGAGCGGTAGGCCGCCACCGCCAGCAGCGAGGCGACATCAGGGTCGGTGGTCAGCAGCGACTGGGCCTGGGCCGCCAGCTGCCGCGACTGGGCCCGCCCCTGCGCGACACGCGAATCCTGCCGCTGCCCCCACGCGAGGACGGCCGCCACCAGCGCCAGCGCCACCAGCAGTGCCAGGGACACCACCGTCGCCCGGCGCCGCCGGCGTTCACGGGTCGCCGCGGCACCGCTGGCGGTGAGGAACTCCCGCTCCAGGAGCGTGAGATGCGTGGCCGCATCCGGGGCGGCGAACGCGTCGCGGGCCGCCTCCAGCCGCCCGCCCCGCAGCAGAGCTCCCTGGTCGCGGACTTGTTCCCGCCATGCTTGGGCGGCGTCGGTGAGCTGCCGGTGCAGGCGCAGCCGGTCCCGGTCCTCGTCGATCCATCCCCGCAGCCGCGGCCAGGCGGCGATCAGGGCTTCGTGGGCGAGGTCGACCCGGCCGTCGTCGAGGGTGATCAGGCGGGCGCGGGCCAGTCGTTCGAGGACGGCGGTGGCGTCGCCGGGGCGGTCGGCCTCGGCTTCCTCGAGGGTGATGGGACGGCGGGTGTCGGGGGTGCCGTCGCCAGGGGTGATCAGACGGAGCAGGATCCGGCGTGTCAGGGTGGCCTGGTGGTCGTCGAGGGCGCTGTAGAGGGTTTCGGCGGTGCGGGCGACGGCGCCTTCGAGGCCTCCGGCGCCTTCGTAGGCGTCGAGGGTGAGGGCGCGGCCGGTGCGGTGGCGCCAGGTCTCCAGCAGCGCGTGTGACATCAGGGGCAGGGAGCCCGGTTCGGCGGACACCTCTTCCACCAAGCGGGCGGTGAGGGCGCGTTCCACGATCAGGCCCTGAGCGGCGGCGGGTTTGGTGATCGCTTCGCGCAGCTCGCCGGGGCTCATCGGCCCGACGGGCAGGGCCGCCGTGCGCAGGATGTCGGCGAGGCGGGGGTGGTGGAGGCAGTGGGTGTAGAAGTCGGCGCGTACGCCCAGCACCAGCCGCAGTCGGCTGCTGGGGTTTCGGGCGGCCAGGATCTGTCCGAGGAAGGCGTCGCGTTCGTCCGGGTCGCCGCAGAGGGTGAAGACCTCTTCGAACTGGTCCACGATCACGAAGGTGTCGTCGTCCTCGGCTGCTCCGCCCGCCCCGCCTGCCCTGGCTGTCCCGCCTGTCCCGGTGCCACGCGGGGCGAAGAGTCTCTCGTGCTCGCTGGCCGGGTGGGGCCCGGGTGTGCAGATCCGCAGAGCCGCGACGCGTAACGCGGACGTGTCCGTGGGGTGTTGGAGGCGGGGGATGAGGCCGGCGCGCAGCAGGGAGGACTTGCCGCTGCCGGACGGGCCCAGCACCACACTGACTCGTTCTCGCGCGACGAGGCCGAGGAGCTGATCGGTCAGGCGGTCGCGGCCGAAGAACAGCGCGCTGTCGCCCGCCTCGTAGCGGGCCAGACCCCGCCATGGAGCGGGACCTTCCGCCTCCTGTTCGGTGCGGGCGGCCACGGTCTGATGCCGCACTGCCTGCTCGGCGTCATGCCAGCGCTGCTCCCACACGGCGCGGTCCGCATCGGCGTCGCAGGCCTCGACGTAGGCGAGGGTGACGGCCAGGGTGGGGAGTTTTTCTCCGGCGGCGGCCTGCGAGAGCGTGGAGAGCGAGTGCCCGGTCTGCTTCGCCATCGCCCGGTAGGACACGCGGGCATCGTGACGCAGGCGGCGCAGGGCGGCCGCGAACTGCGCCACCGGTCCCGCGGCCGGGTCGAGGGGCTTTTCGGGCCGTGCCATGGCATCCCCCTGCGTGGTGGATCGGCTCCTGCGGGTGATCAAGCGGCCCCACGCTAGAGAGGGTGTACCCAGACCGGCAAGGCGTCCCCCGGCCACCTCCCGCACGCCGCCGCAGGACCATGCGTACCTCCTCTCCTCCGGGAACCGGAGAAGGGATTGTTCGCCCTGGCGGGAGCGGGGTGCCGAACAATTTCCGGGCTGCTGGACTCGTTCACCGGCGCCGCTGCTCGGCGCTGCGGGCCGTCGCCGCATCCCGTGCGGCGGGCCCGGTGTGCGGCTGCGCGGGATACCCGCGCAGCCAGGTGCCCCGAAGCGCAGGTGCGTGATTCGGGCAATCCCTCAAGGAGGAATCTGTGTTCAACCGCAGGAAGCTGTTCAGTACAGTGGCCGCCACCGTGCTGGCCGCAGGTCTGTCCGTCGGTGCGGCCGGCGCCGCCACCGCGGCTCCCTCTGGCCATGGCCAGCCCTCCGTGTCCGCCGTCGTCGGCGGGTGCGGGTACTACTCGGGCAACGCGCTCACGGTGAAGGGGAACACGGGCAACCGGGTCAGCGAGGTCCAGTGCCTGCTCCTGTCGTGGGGCTTCAGTGTCGGTCCCGACGGGGTCGACGGTGACTTCGGCCCCAACACCTACAACGCGGTCCGCGCCTTCCAGGGCTGGTACGGCGGACTGGTGATCGACGGCAAGGTCGGCGTCAACACCTGGCGCGCTCTGCGCAGTTGACCCTGTCCCGCCGCCGCGTGGCCTGCGGGCGGAACCAGTGGCTCGCGGGCCGTGGGGGGAGGCGCGGCTGAACGGCGGGCCCGGGCGGTCCGGATCGCATACGGCCGGATCGCCCGGGCTGCCCCGACCACGGGCCGCAGGGCAGGTGAGTTGTGGGGATCCCCGAGCGGGCAGCACGGGGGGCTGCCCGTATGCGTCGGGGACTGGCCGTGCCGTCGGCCCGCCGGACACGGGGGCGGGGCCAGGCCGGTGGATGCGATGCGGCGCACGCGGGCCCGGCCGTCACCGACTGGGGGAGCGGGCAGGGCGTGGCCTGGGCGTGAGCCGTCCGCCCAGGCCAGGCCGAAGGCCGCCGGGATGGGTTCAGTGGACAGACGAGACCTGGGGGACGGGGGAGGGATTGCTGTGGTGTGGGCCCTGGTGTGGTCGGTGGCGATGGGGTGCGCGGTGCTGGTGATGCCGTGTACCGGAACGGTCCGGCCGGAGCGGCCGGCCTGGACCCGGGACACCGCCACCTCGGCGCCGTCCCCATACCGGGGCGGCTACTACACGGGCACGGCCCGGTTACGGCGGGGCTGTATCGGGGACGCGGTCCGCGAGGTGCAGGCCCTGCTCCTGCAGTGCGGCTACCCGGTCATGTGCGTGGACGGCGTCTTCGCGCCACCCCTGGAAACCCTGGTGAAGGCATTCCAGACCGATCAGCGGCTGCGTGCGGACGGCGCGGTGGGACCGGCCACCTGGGAGCGGCTGCGCCACTGCTGACATCGGTGCCGGGCACGGTCGGCGCGGCACGCCATGAAGGTACGGGGGCCTTGGCCGCCACGGTGCCGGTCTGGGGAACCGTCCCTGCCGGGCGGCCGTCGTACCGCCGGTATGCCAACAGACCCATGGCAAGCGGGGAATGTGAGGAGAGGGACAGTGAGGAGAGGGAAGATCGTCGTTTGGCGCGTCGGGTGTGCGGGGTGGCCTGGCTGTGTTGCTGGGGGTGGCAGGCTGTGGGGATGCCATCCGGGACACGCCGTGACTGAGGCCTCCCGCTCGGCATCCGCTACTCCCTCCTCTCCGGGGGCCAGGCCCTGTCCGATGACGGATGACGCGCTGAGGCGGCCGTCAGCGCCGCCGACGGTCATCGACGGGGTGGGGGAGAACACACCGGAGGCGACCCGTATCTCGCAGGCCGTGGGGGACCAGGGGCGCGGGGCGTATGCGGATGTGCACGGGACGCAGGCCAACGACTTCCCGGTGGGCCGGGTCGCCTTGTGCGTGACCGGACTCAACCGGGGCCGTGAGCTGGTGAAGGCGGCGGCGAAGGCCGACCCCGGAGCGGACCCGAGCCCGGTGGACCTCTACGTGAGCCGCTATACGTGGCGTGAGTTGTCCCGGGCGGTGGACACGGTCTTCGGCCCGAAAACCGCCTTCTCCCTCTACACCGCCAGCCCGACCGCGGACGCCTCGGGCATCCGCGTGACCAGCAACGCCGCGGGGACAGGTCCGGCATCGTTCCGGCACACCCTGGAGAAGGCGGCCGGGGGCATCCCGGTCGTGGTGGTCCAGGGCGAACCCTTCGTCGCCGGAGTCGGCTGAAGCCCTGCTGCCTTCCGCCTGTTGTCGGCTGCGAGCCGCAGGTCTGCTGTGGCTTCGGCGGCCGTGGCGAGCACTTCTGATCGCCCCGCCTTCCCCGGCGGCACGCAGCTCATCCACCCGTTTGGAAGGAGCAACACTCATGTACCAACGCACCGCATGGACGACCGTCCTCGTCGGCGCCGCGCTGATCGCGGGCCTGGCGGTCGGCCCGGCACGCGCCTCCGGCGTCCCGGCTCCCGCGCAGGGGCACGGCACCGCATCTGTGCTGACGGGCCCCAACTGCGAGCGCTCCCCAGCCACTCCTCCGCTCAAACCAGGTGACACCGGCAGGGCCGTACGCGAACTCCAGTGCCTGCTCGCGTACTGCGGCTACTACACCGGCCCCATCGACGGCTACTACGGCTCCGCACTGGGGCAGGCGCTCCTGCACTACCAGAGGGATCACGGCCTGCCCGTGGACGGTGTCGTGGGACCCAGGGTGTGGGCGCTGCTGCGTGCTGGGGTGTGCTGATCCGGATCGGCCGTTGGCCACGGTGTGGTGGCGACACAGTCACACGGCGGGCAGCGGCAAAGCCCGACGGTCAGGGGGCTCGTTGGACCGGGGCGGTCGTGATCGATGTGGAGGAGGAACGCGGTGACGGGTCCTGTTTGTACGCGTACGGCAGCTCGGGCCCCGCCGAGGCCGGCCGCGGCACGATCCAGCCCCAACGGGTCCACCAGCGCGCCTCGTTGCGGACCGCGCCCGCCGCCTCCAGCGCGGGGACGAGGCCGAGTTCGTCCAGCACCGGATAGGCGTTGGCGGTGATGGAGTGGGTGCAGAGCACCTTGTACGCCCCGGGGTCCGAGCGGCGTTCCAGCAGCGCGACGCGAACCCCGCGCCGGGCGAGCAGGATCGCCGCCGCGCTGCCGGCGATGCTGGCTCCGCTGATGACGACGTCGTAGTCGTGCCCCGCGTTCTCGGGGGCCATGCGCAGATCGCTCCCTTCGGGGTGAGGTCCCGTTCATGGGAGTGTGCAATGCAACTGGCCCCAGGTACGTAGCAGTTCGCGAGAGTGGTGCCCGGGGTGGGGGAGGGTGTCCCGGCTTAGCCCCGCCGTTGCCGACTGCGGCGCCTTGACCGTCCAGGTAGTTAGGTGCCATATTAGTTGCATGACGAATGGCGGGACGGATCGCGAGGCGCCCACGCTGGACCAGGCCAGGCAGCAGGTCGGGCGTTACGGTCTCGACGTCGATCCGCAGGCGGTGCTGGTCGCGGTGCGTCTGATCTCCGCCGGTGCGCGGGTCGGCCGGGCGGCCGAGGCGCACTTCTCCCGGTTCGGCCTGTCGACCGGGCGTTACCGACTGCTCGTCGATCTGGAGGACTGCGGCGGGGAGAAGTCCCCGTCCAGGCTGGCGTCCGACCTCGATGTCTCCCGGGCCACGGTCACCGGCCTGGTGGACGGCCTGGAGCGGGACGGCCTGGTCGCCCGGCGTGCGTCCGTCGAGGACGGGCGCGGCGCGGTGGTCGTGCTCACCGCCCGTGGTGCGCAGCGCCTGCGCGAGATGGCGCCCGATCACTTCGGGCGGCTGGAGGAGATGGTGGGCGGCCTCAGTGTCGAGGAGCGCGCGGTGTTCCTGGATCTACTCGCGCGCGTGGTACGGGGCAGTTCCGCCCTGACTGACGAGTAGCCCGGCCCGCGTCCGTCCTGGCTCCGCACCTCGGCGGGGCCTGTTTTCCGGCCCAATAGTTAGCTACCTAATTAGATTGGCCCAGGTGGATTCGTATCCCCGCCCCGGGTCGAGAGAGAGGCCCGCATGAAGTCAACGAAGGAAGACGTCGCCCCCGGCCGTGCGGACGCCCGGCCGTTCACGCTGTGGCGCGAAGTCCTGACCGCCTACGCCGCCCCGGCACTGATGGCCGGCGCGGCCGGATTCGCCACCGGCCAGAGCGGGCTGGTCCTGGCGGCGTTCACGTCCATCGCCGGCACCTCCGCCGTGGTGGCGTACCTGCTCGGTGCCTGGCTGCGGCACGGCGGACGCCCGCGGCGCTGGACCACCACCCTGCCGCGCCCGGTGCTGACGGGGCTGCTGGCCGCCGCCACGACCGCCGCGGCCGCCCTGCTGGGCTGGTTCGCCGCGGGCTGGCTGCCCGCCCACACCGCCGTTCCGACGGGGAAGTGGCTGGACCGGCTCCGCCTGGACCTGCCGATCTCCGCCGCCCTCGCCACCGCCATCGTCACCCTGCGCTGGCGGGCCGCCATCGGCCGTTGGCGCGCCTGACCTGGACCGACACCCCACCGACACCCGAGGAGAGGACGCACGATGATCACCGTCATGGGAGCCACCGGAGCCACCGGCAGGGCGCTGCTCCAGAGTCTGCGCATGCTCGGCGTGCCCGCCCGCACGCTGACCCGCACCCCGCAGCAGATACGCGACGGCGCCGGCGACCCGCTCGTCGAGGTCCGGTACGCCGATGCCACCGACCCCGGGTCGCTGCACGCCGCCTTCGAGGGAGCCACCCAGCTCTTCCTGGCGATGGCCAACGGCCCCGCGCAGGTCGAACTCGAAACCCGGGCCGTCGACATCGCCGCAGCCGCCGGCATCAGCCACATCGTCAAGATCTCCGCCCCGGCCGCCGAACCGGACTCGCCCGTCGCCGTCTCGCGCGGGCACCACGCCGTCGAGGAGCACCTGCGCGCCGCCGGCCCCGCCCACACGGTCCTGCGGCCCTACGCCTTCATGCAGAACCTGCTGCGCCTGGCCCCGGCCGTGGTGGCCCGGTCCGCGTTCCTCGGCGCCATGGGTGACGCGCCCTGCAACTACGTCGACTGCCGCGACATCGGCGACGTCGCCGCCGCCGCGCTGACCAGGGCCGAGCTCGCCGGCGGCACGTACACCCTGACCGGCCCCGAAGCCGTCAGCCACCCCGAACTCGCGGACCGGCTGACCGCGCTGACCGGTACTCGGGTCCGGTACGTCGACCTGCCCGCGCAGGAGCTGCGCGAGAGCCTGGTCCGCCACGCCGGGATGCCCGACTGGCTCGCCGACCACGTGACCGAGATCCAGCAACTGGCCAAGGCCCGCCCCGAACGTCCCACCAGCACGGTCGCGGACCTCCTGGGCCACCCGCCCCGTACGCTGCACGCCTTCCTGCAGGAGCACCGGGCGGACTTCCGTCGCTGACGACGGGGGCTGCCCCTTCGCCCGCCGGCGGGCGACCAGCCAGCCGATGGCGCCGCCGACCAGCAGCGTGACGGCCAGTTCCAGCCAGAGCGGAAGCGTGACGGTCGGGATCCAGGGCCGGATGCTCACCGAGTCCGCGTTGGGCAGCGATCTGCGCGAGGGTGTCGTGCTTGCGCAGATGGACCAGCGCAACGATCGCCCGTTGCGAGGGTCGGAGCTTGCACCGGCGGTCACCCTCCGGGTGACGATGAGCATGGTGACCCGCTGAGCAGTGTGCATCGTGAAGTCGCAGGTCACGGGTCTGGCGTGACGTTGATTCGGGGTGCTCACGCTGGCCGTGCGGGGCGGTCTGGCATGTAGATCGTCTGGCGGGGCGGCTTTGCGGGTTCCCGCCCGTCGTCGCCGGTGTCGCTTCTACGATCCGGCGCATGCACGATCAGGGCCATGCGGGATGACAGCACACGCGACTGGTGGGCCTTGCGGTTCTGTACGACCCGGGGCTCGGCGTCGTGGTCCTGGTCGTGGTTCCCCTCGACGTCCTGGTCCTCGTTGTCGTTCTGGTCGACGCGGTCTGTGGTCGCGGTAGCGGACCAGGCCCCAGGAGATGGCTTCGGGGCGGCTCAAGTCAGAGGTTCGGGGCGGGAGTTCCGTGGCACCAGCCGAAGGGTGGCCACCCGCTCCGAGCCTCGACACCCTATCGGCTGGTCCCGCCGTCGGTTGCCCGTCCGTCGCGGCGGTGGCCCCGGACGACGCGGGGCGCCGACAGCGGGGCGCGGGGGCTTGGTGGTTGGGGCGAGACTTTCGGGATGGGCACTGTGCCTCGTCCCCGTCGTCGGCTTGGTCCCGGTCCTGATCTGCCGCCGCCTGCGGTGCGTGATCCGCGTACGCGTGCGGTGGCGGAGCGGGCCGGTGATGCCGGATGGGTGGAGTAGCCGCAGGTGACGGTGCGGCCGACCTCCATGCGCCGTCGGCTGGGCTCTGGTCCGGTCGGGGACGGCGACCGTTAGTCCTGCCGAGCGTATCCGGTGACAGTGCTCGGCCTCAGCCCTGGGCAGCGCGTTCGTCCCGCTCGGCCCGCTTCTGCCGCATCCACGTTGACCGGGGTATCCCCTTGGGGCGTTCGCGTTCCCACTGGGCTTCCTCGGCGGTCTGCGCAGCGTGGGGGCCGGCGTGCTCGGTCGCGATGCGGACGTGGTCGAGAGCGTGTGCCACGGTCGCAAGGACGGCGCTGGCGAGCCGGGGGTCGTTGAGATCCTCTGCCGCCGCGTTGTACGCGGGCGGGAAGGCCAGTTCGGGGTGTTGGTTGGTCATCGGGGCGGGGCGCCTTGCGTCGGGCGTCTGAGCTTGTTCGTTGGCGTGCATGAGGTCCTCTCGGCGGGCCGGCCAGTTCGCGGCGCAGCGGTGCGCGCGACGGTGCCAGACGGCGCTATCGCCTCACTAACCCCTGGGCAGGCAGCGCGTTAGCGAAGAGACGCCGCCCGCCAGGAGGTGCGCTTCGGCCTCACCAACCAGCTCGACGTCGTCGGACGTTCCTGTCAGAGGAGGGTTGGTCGTACCCCCCCCGGGGGACTCAGCTCTGATCAGTGCACCATCCGCACCACCAGTCACGAAGTTGCGCATTGCCGCCAGCTCCTCATTCCAAGGGACCTCTCAGCAGACAACCGACCACCACGAAGGAGACGCAATGAGCGATCGCAACCCCGAGGGGCACTACGCGGAGTGCCCCTCACATCGCCGAAGGGTGCGGTCCTTCTGGAGCGATCGGTTGAACTGTAGTTGCCGGTGAAGGGTGGCAGTTGGGCTTCATGGCGCCCGCCACCATCGACCGCCGCCTCGCCGGAGTCATCGTCACCGCCCGCCGCCAGTGGTCGCGGTCCATACTGGCGAATGCTGGGTCCTCCGGCCCCGGGGATCAATCGAAGGTTTGCCGACACTCTCGAGCCGGTCGGCTAGCTCGGGCAGATTGCGGCCTCGATGTGGGCGAGTTGGGCGGCGAGGATGTCTTCGAGCGCGGCACGGCGGTCTGCCCCAAGGGGGCGGACGTCGCGGGCGAAGTGGGCCAGGGCGGGGAAGCGTTCGGGGCATGCCCGGTCGGCACCGGCACCGGCACCGGCCGCCAGCATCAAGCTGTCTTTGAACCTCACCGCAACCGCCCCTCACCACTGGTGCGTTACGACTTGATCGGCGGCGTCCCGAGCTCTTCGGCACCCCAGCTCGCCTCAAGGCCGTCGCCGCGCCGCCCGTTTGCTGTTCCCGACCGTCACCCAGGACGCGACGCCGGCGGTCCTCGATGACGACCGGGCCCTTGATGAGGGCGACTTCTTCAGCGCGAAGACCGAGGACCGGTACCCGGACGTGTTCGAGCTGCTGCCCGTCGGCGCCGACCAGGACACCGACCACGTCGCGGCCTTCCTCGCCGAGCACCCGCACACATGCTGACCCTCGGCCACGACACCGACGCGAACACGGCCCTCCTGGCGAGAGTCGTGGCGTCGTGACCGGGCGAATACGCCGGTCATTGGTCGCTTCGGGGGTCGTTGGGAGCCGCCAGCCGTCCCCGTAGTCAGCGGGCTTGATCTGGAGGCATCGAACGCTTAGGAGCACGACGGCCCCAGGAGGGTCAGCCGGGGTGGCGCAGCTCGCAACGGTCCTGGGGTTGTCTTGAGGGCGTTCACGACCCTGCTGCGTAAATCCCGTTGGTCATGTGGTGCTTGCATCGTGAGGTTGTGCCGCCCCAGGAGCGCCCGGTCGCTCACACGGGTCCGAGTAGCCGTCCTCGTGCACGTGTCATGCCGGGGGCTTCTGCAGCCAGTCTGCTTCGGTGGTCCAGAACATGTGGCGTGCACCGAGGTAGTCGTGGGCGAAGTCCGTGAACCGTTCGCGGGTGTACGGCTTACCGGTCTTGGGGTCCTTGGCGTTGATGTCGGGTTCCTGGACGGCCATCGCGACGAGGGGAAGGGCGTCCTTGTACTCGTGGAGGAACTTGTAGGAGTTCTCCATCTGGTACTTCCGGTCCGGCAGGGTGTCCGGTCCTCCGATGCCGATCTTCTTGTCCCTGGCGAGGTCGAACATCTCCTTCATGCGCTTGTGGTCGTCGTCATCCGGCAGGAAGTTGATGTACTGGATGAACTGCGTCTTGGTGAAGACCTTCTTGCCGTAGCGCATGTTGTCGATCTCGGCATCGATGTAGGACTTCGAGGTGTACTTGGTCTGATCCTTCTTGGTGTCCACCTCGACTGCGGTCTCGGGAAGGTTCACCCCGGCGAGCTTGCCGTCGAACTTCTCCGCCATGGCCTTCAGCATGGCCTGGAAGTCTGCTCGCACCTTGTTGTTCCACTGTGCGGCCATGGCTCCATGGGTGGTGGGGTTGTCAGGGTTCTCATCGACCGTCGGCGCGATGCCGCCCTCGTCCTTCACATATTGGGGAACGTTGGCGTCCTTCATGGCCACATCGAAGAACCGGTCCTGAACCTGGACGAACAGCTTCTTGTGGCGTTCCTGGAGATACTTCAGGGCATTGTCCAGCCGCGACCACTTGTACTCCCCCTTCTTCCCCTCAAGGGCCTTCCAGGGCGCCACCAGCTGTACGCCGCCGATGTCCGTACGGTCAATCATGGCTTTGACCTTCGGGTCCTCGCCGGACGTGGCATCCTCGAAGGCGCCGAGCGACATGTACAGATTGTCCGTCACCTTGCCGTGGGACACCGAGGCGGCGGCCTTGTCGGGGGCGGGAGCGGCGCCGGCCGCCCCGACGGTGGCCGTCAAGGCCACGGCTGTGAGGACAACAGATCCGACTGCACCACGTTGCGTCATCATGAATGAGACGCTAGGAGAACGTTCTAAGCGAAAGATAAGAGCGTCTCGGTCGGCCAATCCGACCTTGCGTCTTCGGAGACGTCTTTCGGTGCGTGCTTCCCCCCAACTCATGACGACGAACGGGAGGGGAGCCCGCGAGCCCCGCCGTTGGCGCCATGGCCAGCGTGGAGCAGCAACAGCGGGGCGCGCGTCTGCGAACAGGCCGTCAGGCCAGGCGGCAGCGGCCCTGCCTGTGGGTGGGCCGCCGGATTTGTTGGCGTGCCTTGCGGCTAGGACTTCAACTCGGCGATCAGGCTGCCCGCGCGACCGCCCAGCTCGTCGATCACCGTCTGACGGACCTGGCTGTAGACCTGTTCATCCAGCGTCAAGCTCAAGGCGCAGTTGGACATGCTCAGATCGGGCGGGGAGACGGTGGTCGGGAACGTGCGCTTCAACGTGTTGTCGCTTGTGAAGGTGTAGCCGATGGTGAGTACGGCAAGGGTGCCATCAGCGTCGGCCTGGCCGACGGAGAGGAGCTGCATGTTTCCGTCGTGGGCGGTGTGGCTCTCGGATTCGAAGACCGTGACGCGGTCGTCGGAATCAGCAAGCTTGTTCAGCAAGTTGATCGTCGCACGGAGGTCTCCCGCATGAGCCGTGCGCCGAGCCTGCCACCGTGGTGCGCGCATGGGATGACGCGCTGGCGATCGTGCCGCGCGGCGGTGTGACCGCCGGACGTACCCTGGTGATCCCGCGCCGTCACGTCGAGACCGCCGTCATCGCCCCGGCCGTCACCGCGTGGACGATGGCGCGCGCAGCCGAGCCGGGCGCCGACCTCGGCTGCGACCTGAACTTGGTCACCAGCGTCGGAGCCACGGCGACCCAGAGCGTCGGCCACCTTCATGTTCATGTGGTTCCGCGTGCTGCGGGTGACGGGCTGCCGTTGCCGTGGACGCCGCAGGAGAGCGCCCGCGCCGCCTCAGCGACCCTCACGTAGCGGACCAGGCCCGGGAGGGGGCGGCTTAGGGGCGGCTCAAGTTAGTTGCTCGGGGCGGGAGTTCCGTGTCAAACGGGATCACTGTCTTCGACGGTCACCGGATGTGCGGCGGGCTCGCTGTGGTCGCCGACCGGGCGCCCCCGGCAGCGAGCAGCTCGACGTGACACTGACCCGACCTTCCTTCTGAACACCCGTGCCCTTGCGGCCACTCTGCGCCCTTGCGGGCATTTGAAGGGGGCATGACGATGGCGTCATGTCGCAGCAGCCCAGGGGAGACTCCGGAGACACCGGAAACAGCAGCGGAAGCAACGCGAACGCAGGCACCGCCCGGCGTACGGTCCTGACGGCGGCCACGGCCGGGGCGGCGGTGCTCGGGATGCCCACGGCGTCCGCCGCCGAAGGGCAGCGGGCAGTCGGCACCTCCCAGCATCCCCCGCCCGAACTCCGGGCGCTCCTGCGGGAGATCGACCCCGACCGCATCGAGGCCACCGTCCGCAAGCTCGTGTCGTTCGGGACCCGGCACACCGTCTCCGCGCAGGACGACCTCGTACGGGGCGTCGGGGCGGCGCGGGACTGGATCGCCGCCGAACTGCGGGCCTGCGCGGCGGTGTCGGACGGGCGGATGAGCGTCGAGCTCCAGTCGTACGTCCAGCCGCCCGCGAACCGCATTCCCGTGCCCACCCGCATCACCAATGTCATCGCCACCCTGCGCGGCTCGGTCGCCCCGGAACGCATCTACGTCGTCTCCGGGCACTACGACTCGCGCAACAGCGACCCCATGAACGCCACCGCCGACGCGCCCGGCGCCGACGACGACGCCTCGGGAGTCGCCGTCGTCCTGGAGCTCGCCCGGGTGATGGCGGCACGGCGGCCCGCCGCGACCATCGTCTTCGCGGCGGTCGCGGGCGAGGAGCAGGGGCTGTACGGATCGGGCCACATGGCGGAGGTCTTCAAAAGCCGCAAGGCCGATGTGCAGGGGATGTTCACCAACGACATCGTCGGCAGCCCCACCGCCGAGGACGGCACCCGCGACCCGCACACGATCCGGCTCTTCGCCGAGGGCGTGCCCAC
This sequence comes from Streptomyces sp. CBMA152, assembly GCF_014596475.1. Lineage (GTDB taxonomy): Bacteria > Actinomycetota > Actinomycetes > Streptomycetales > Streptomycetaceae > Streptomyces. The sequence continues at coordinate 61,297 of NZ_MECJ01000031.1, forward strand.
GGCCGAGACAGCCGAGGAGGCCGCCGTGCGGCGGTCGGTGGGCGGCGAGAACGACTCGCCCTCGCGGCAGCTGGCCCGGTTCGTCCGCGACACCGCCGACAACGACGCCACCGGCATGCGGATACGGGTGGTCTACCGGCGCGACCGCTATCTGCGCAGCGGGGACCACATCCCGTTCCTGGAACGGGGGTATCCGGCGGCCCGGTTCACCGAGCCCGCCGAGAACTACGCCCATCAGCACCAGGACGTGCGGGTCGTGGACGGGAAGCAGTACGGCGATCTGCCCGAGTTCTGCGACTTCGGATTCATCGCGCGCGTCGCCCGGGTCAACGCCGCCGCGCTGTGGACCCTCGCGCAGGCCCCCGGGACCCCGCGCGGTGTCAAGATCGTCACCAGCGCGCTCGGCAACTCCACCGAGCTGGTGTGGCAGCGCGGCCCGGAACCGGACATCGCCGGGTACGAGCTGGTGTGGCGCGAGACGACCTCGTCCGAGTGGACCCATGTGCTGCGCGTCGGGGACGTCACGCGGTGCACGGTCCCGCTCTCCAAGGACAACGTGTTCTTCGGGGTGCGGGCCGTCGGCCGCGCCGGGCGGCGCAGTCCGGTCGCGTTTCCGGTGCCGCAGGCCTGACGACCCTGACGACGGACGAACGAAGGGGCCGCCGGTGCGGGACGAATCCCATACCGACAGCCCCTTCAGCGCCTGACCTCGCCTGTCCTACAGGCTGCGTACCGTGATGGTGCGGTAGTGGAGGTGGCCGTTGCTGTCGGAGTGGTGTCCCCGTTGTTCCGCGTGCTGCGGGTGACGGGTTGCCGTTGCCATGGACGCCTCAGCGGAGCGTCCGCGCCGCCTCAACGATCCTCAACTAGGGGTTGCCCGGTCGGTCACGTGAGCCGCTAAGCTGCCGCTTCTTCTCGAAGGAGACGGTGATGGCACCCGAATCCGCTGTCGCACTGGTGCAGAAGTTCACGGGCGGGGACTACGCCGACGATGCCGAGGCCAGCGGCATATTGGAGGCGCTTGACCGGGTCCTTGCCTGGCCCAGCGGTTATGTGAGCGGCTTGATCTTCTGGCCCAAGAGCCGGAATCCGGCAGTGGCAGAGGTGGTCGATCTGGCTCTGGCCTACCGCTTCCTTGCGTGGTGAGAGGACCTCGGGTCCATAGCCGGATGATCAAGGCAATGGCGGTGACGATGTCTTAGGGACGCTGCGAGGGTGGCGGCTCAGATCCGAGGGTGCCCCGGGCCCGCGCCGCACCATGCTTGGCGGGGCCAAAGACGCCTCCCCGTACGTCCCTTGGGAGCTCTGCCTCAGCCAGCCTGCCCCGTCGGCCGCACCGTGATGTGGTTGATGTCCACGCCCGCGGGCTGGTTGACGGCGAACACAATGGTGTCCGCGATCTGTTCGGCGGTCATCGTGGCGGCTGTCTCGGGGGTGCCGCCGCGGGCGTGCCAGAAGGGGGTGTCCACGATGCCGGGGGCGACAACGGTGACGCCGATTCCGTCCTGGCCGACCAGGAGGCGGGTGTTCTCGGCGAGGGCGTGGGCGGCCCACTTGGTGACGGAGTAGAGGTTGCCGGGGGTGTGGCGGACGCCGGCGACCGAGCCGATGATCACGATTCGGCCCTTGGAGGTCCGCAGGTGGGGCAGGGTCTCCTGGATGAGCAGGGCGGGGCCCAGGACGTTGGTGAGGATCATGGCGCGCATGTCCTCAGGGGCGTGGGTCTCCAGGTTGCCGGGCAGGGAGAAACCAGCGTTGGCTATGACGTTGTCCAACTGGCCCCAGGTGTCCAGCACGTGACGGACGGCGGCGGCGACGTCATCTGCTTCGCCGGCGTCGCCGGTGATCGTGAGCAGCCGCTCGCCCGCCCCCGCGGTGGTGGCGAAGGCGGCCAGCTTGCTCACGTCGCGTCCGGTGACGGCCACGCGGTTGCCCTGCTTGAGCAGGGCGCGGGCGGTGGCGGCGCCGATTCCGGTCGAGCCACCGGTGATCAGCGTGACGGGTTCCATGGGACGGCCTCCTCGGCGGCGGGGTCATCGGGGCAAAGCGGCTGCACTATACCCAGCGATCTTCGACGCTCGCTCCCGGATTTCTCCGACGGCTGGGCTCCTGACTGTGGGTCAGGAGTCCGAGGGCGTGTGCATTGTGTTGCGAAGTGGTAGCACCCAACTGACCCACTCATTCTGGCCGCACAGCGCCGGGAACGGGCCCGCGTCCGCAGTGAGAAGGGCATCCGGTGGGGCGGCCGGTCCAGGGAGCCGGCCGCTGAGGCCCGGAACGGACCGGTCAGCGCAAGTCGAGCCGCATGAGGACCCGAGGATGACCGGCCAGCACCGAGGTGGTGTCGGCGGCATGGGTGAATCCAGCGCGTTCGAAGTTCTTCCGGATCCCGGCGTACGCCATCGTCGTGTCGACCCGGGCCTCACCGCTGTCCAGGGGGTACGCCTCGATCACCGGTGCACCGTGGGAGCGGGCGAACTCGACCGCCCCGGCGATCAGAGCGTGCGAGATGCCCTGCCCCCGGTGACCTGGGCGGACGCGGATGCACCACAGGGACCACACCGGCAGGTCGTCAAGGTGCGGGATGGTGCGGCTGCGGGCGAAGGACGTGCCCGAACGCGGTGCCACCGCGGCCCAGCCGACCGGCTCATCGCCGTCATAGGCGAGCACCCCCGGCGGGGGCTGCCTACGGCACAGCTCGCCTACGTACTCGCCACGGGCCGGTCCACGGAGCTGGTTGTTGAGCTTGGACGGAAGCCGGTAGCTCAAGCACCAGCAGACGTTGGCACCAGGCGACTTCGGACCGACCAGGGCCCGAACATCCTCCAACACCGATGCCGGGCGAACGTCGAAGGTCATGCCATCACGATGCCACGACGCACATGACGACGCTGCCCAGCTCGCGGCGCCACAGGGCAACCCACCTCGGTGAGAGCCTGTCTTTGAACCCCCGTCGTCCGCCCAGAGGGCGAGCGTGCGTATCGGGCGTCGAGACGCCCCGCTCCTTGAGCGACGGTGATCGGACCCGGTGATCGCATCCATGACAAGCAGGCGGCCCGGATCGGGCAGAACGGCCCTGCGCGCGGCCGAGGTAGTCGTAGAGCGGGTGATGATCCTCGACAGGTGCAACGTCGTACGGGGCATGTGTCCAGCGCCCGCACTCTGGCCACCCCTACCGTCGTGGCCCACACTCCCGACGGCCGCCTCCGCTCCTGCTCATCAGTCACCGCGCCAGCCCAGATGATCGATTCCAAGAGGCCTGCCAACGAGTTGGTGCGTGATTGCGGGCGAGACGTGTCTGCCCTGCTCGGCACGTTGCTCAGGCGGTGATACCGCGGTCTGAGACAAGGTCGGCGACGGCTCGGTAAGTGTCGGGCAGCCGGTCTCGGCGGTGGGTCCAACGCGTCGGTGTTTTCCAGCGTTTGTGATCGGCGAGGGTGTGCTCGCCGGGTGCGGGGGCAGCGACCAGCACTGGTGTCCGGACCGCATCACCTCATGTCCACCGACTTGGGCAAGGCGATGTGAGACGAGGCCCCACATGAATGCGGGGCGGGGAACCGGAGTCAGGCGACAAAAGCGGCGAGGAGTTTGTCGGCGAGACGGTCCAGGTAGTCGGGGGCGGTCCGGGTTTGGACGACCGCGAGGCGCCAGTAGAGCGGGCCGGCGAGGAGGTCCAGCGCGAGTTCGCGGTCCACGTCCGCGGGGAGCTCCCCGCGCTCGACCGCCCGGTCCAGCAGCCGGTTGGCCCGCCTGCGCCGGGTGTCGCGCACGGCGGTGAAGAGCGCCTGGCCCAGCTCGGGGTTGCGGGTGCCCTCGGCGAGCAGGTCGGGGATGATCTTCGAGGGGAGCCGGTGGCGCAGCGCGCCGGCCAGCTCGGTGAGGAAGGCGAGCACGTCGCCGCGCAGGGTGCCGGTGTCGGCAGTCTCGGGCCCGTCCACGGCGGCCGCCGAGACCAGGGCGACGGTCATCTCCAGTTTGGAGGGCCAACGGCGGTAGATGGCGGCCTTCCCGGCTCCGGCCCGCTTGGCGACTGCTTCCAGGGAGAGCCGTGCGTAGCCGACCGTCGCCAGTTCCTCGAAGAAAGCGGCCGAGATCGCCTCGGTCACCGAGTCCTGGAGCACGGGGCCACCGGGAGGCCGGCGTTCAGGGGCGGCGGTGGGGGTCCGAGGTGCGGGCGAGCTGGGCATGCGCTGAACCTATCACCAGACGGAACGATTGCGTCTCGACTGAACGGGGACTACAGTTCCAACCAGACGAGACGGAACCGTTCCGTCTTGACTTCGGGTTGGAGTACACCATGCGCTTCCTGTTCGAGGACGAGTCGTTCTCCTTCGAGACCTTGCGTGCCGCTGGATTCGCCAACTACGGCGGCGCCGACGTCGGCGAAGTCGTGGCCACTGCCCGGAACATCGGCGAGGGCGACGAGGAGGCGTGGCTGCGGGAATGGAAGAACACCGCCGAGCGTGTGCACGCCATCGGCACCCGCGCCCAGGCCGACGGACACCTGGTCAGCGCTCGCGAGGCCCTGCTGCGCGCGTCGAATTACTACCGCACTGCCGAGTTCTACCGCCGCGACGACCCGGCCCACGACCCTGAGGTGAAGCGCCTGTCCGCGCTCTCCCGCGAAACCTTCGCGGCCGCCGCAGCCCTCATGGACACCCCCGTCGAGGCCGTACACATCCCCTACGAGGACGCCAGCCTGCCCGGCTACCTCTTCCTCGTCGACGACTCGGGCACCCCTCGCCCCACCATCATTTTCACCAGCGGCTTCGACTCCACCCTGGAGGAGTCCTACTTCGCCGCCGCCGCGGCCGCGACGCGCCGCGGATACAACGTGCTGGCCTACGACGGGCCCGGCCAGGGAGCGGTGCTGCGCGAGCAGGGGCTGACCTTCCGCCCGGACTGGGAGGCCGTGATCACGCCGGTCGTCGACTACGCGCTGACCCGCGCCGAGATCGCTCCCGACCGGATCGCCCTGCTGGGCTACAGCCTCGGCGGCTACCTCGCCGCCCGGGCCGCCGCCCATGAACACCGCCTGGCGGCCCTGGTGTTGGACGACGGCCTCTACGACTACCACGAGGCGCACACCCGGTTCATAGCGCCGTTCCTGCGGGAGTGGATCGAGAACGGGCAGGACGACCTCGCCAACCCCGTCGCTGGCCTGCTCATGCAGGCCAGCACCCAGCTCCGCTGGGCCCTGCGCAACGGCGTGTGGGCGTTCGGCGCCGATTCGGTCGCGGACTACATCCGCCGGACCGCCGACTACACCCTGGAAGGCAGGGCCCAGCTCATCGAGTGTCCGACGCTCACCCTGGACGCCGAGGGCGACCAGTTCTTCCAGGGCCAGCCTCAGCTCGTGCAGGCCGCCCTGACCTGCCCCCATACACTGGTCACCCTCCGCGAGGCCGAGGGTGCTGGCGAGCACTGCCACATGGGTGCCATGTACCGCTTCCACCAGGTCACCTTCGACTGGCTCGACAGCACCCTCAACTCGAGGGCTCAGCCCAGCAGTTAGTGGCTGTTGTTGTTCCGAACCTGAGGAGTGCTGGTCAAACGGGAGTCGCCTGTACTCCCGGCCCGGCCGGTCTTTCCCCGCCGTCGTGGCCTCCGCGTCCATCACATCGAGCGGCAGCAGGACCGCGCGCACCGGGTGGACATCACGTCGCCGAGGTGCCCGGCGGCGCGGCGAGGCCAGGGCACCCGCAGGCACGACGCCGGGTGTACCGCCACCACCAGCGTCCTTGAAGCAGTGCGCAGCTGGTCATCCGAGCGGTGGGAGGCGAGGACGTCCGCAGTGGCCACACGGCGGCGAGTGTGAAAATCGCTGTCCGATCACCGGGGCACGGTGATAGAAATCCGGCGTGGAAAAGAATCTTGAGTTCCCCGACCTGTTGCGACTGATCGATGAACGGTCGACCGCCTTCCGCGCCGTGGTCGCCGCCGCGCCCGGTCTTGACGCACAGGTGCCGACCTGCCCTGGGTGGACGCTGTTCGATCTGGTGAAGCATCTAGGCGGGGGAGACCGCTTCTGGGCCGCCATCGTCGGCGCGGGGCCCGCCGACGCGCCCCCGGCCGAGGCCGTCGCCGCGCGCGCCGCGCTGGAAGTGCCGCAGGAGCGTGAGGCCCTGGTGGCCTGGCTGGACGCGTCGACGCAGCTTCTGCTGGGCGCCCTGCGCGCGGCGGGGCCGGAGAGCGGTTGCTGGACGTGGTGGCCCTCGTGTCAGTCGCCGCAGACCGCCGGCGGTGTCGCTCGGCACCGGGTCCAGGAGAGCGCGGTGCACACCTACGACGCGCAGCTCGCCCTGGGCGCCCCGCAGCCGCTGCCGGTCGAGCTGGCGCTCGACGGTGTGGAGGACTTCCTGTTCGTCGTCTGCGAAACGCCGAGTGCCTGGCCGCACAAGCCGACGGCCTTCGACTTCCACGCCGCCGAGGGCCGCTCCTGGCGCCTCACCGTCGACGGCGACGGCGCACGCGTCACCCGCATCCCCGCGCCCACCGCCGCGACCGGCGAGGACTGGGACGCAGCCGGCGCCGCCGTCCACGGCACGGCCAGTGAGCTGGTCCTCTACCTGTACGACCGGATCAAGGCCGACTCCTTGCACGTTGACGGAGACGCAGGGCTGCTCGACCTGCTCCGCGCCTGGGAGCCGGAGAAGTAGGACGTAGCGGGGGCGGTTGGCGAGCGCGCGCACTGTCTGGCGCCATTTGCGCAGCGCTTTGACCAGCGCACCCCAGTCCTCGCCGTATTCCGGTGCGCGCCAGCGGCCGGGCGGCTCAAGGTAGTGGTGATACCGGGCCAGAGCGATGGCGACAGCATCCGGCCGCGGGTGCTCGCCCTCCGTGCGGCGGATCGCCGCACGTGTCCGCGCGGAGATGTCAGATGCGGCGGACGGAGGTGCCTCTCGGGGGACGCCACTGCGCGGACCGCAGGGCGTTCGGCCGACTACGCGGCATGTGCCTTTCGGATCGAACACATGGCGGCATTCTGACCTGTGGGTGGTCGCGGCGGCACCGAACGGGGAGAGGCGTCCGCGACCTTCGGGAGGTCAGTGCTTCGCCGGGTTGAGGGTGGCGAGCAGCAGACGCTGGGCGAGGGCCGGCGAGCGGCCGAAGGCCCAGTTGGTGGTCGAGACCGAGTAGACGCCCCGGAGGGACAGGTCGCGGGTGGCGAACATGCCGTCCGAGTAACCGAAGTCGTGGCCCGTCTTGCCCCACAGTACGGTGCCGTTCGGCAGTGGCGACGACATCAGGCCGGCGCCGTAGCAGGCCACGCCCGTGACGCACTCGCCGGTGCCGGCGTTCAGCGGGAGCGGCTTGCCGGCGCTGTCCTTGGGTACGGTGAACATCTCTTCGAGGTGGGCGGCGGGCAGCAGTTGGCCCTTGAAGAGCCCGGTGATGAAGTGGTCGAGGTCCGCCGGGGTGGAGATCATGTTGGACGGGTTGCCGCCCTGCTCGCTGACGTCGACAACCCCGCCCTTGCTGTCGGTGAGGTAGCCGTGCACGTAGGGCCGGGGCATCCGGGAGTCGTCCTCGGGCACCGAAGTCTGGTTCAGGTGCATCGGGTTCAGGATGCGATCGGTGACCTCGTCCTTGAACGAGTTGCCGGTGATCTCCTCGATCAGCTTCCCGGCGATCCGGAAGCCCAGCGAGTTGTACTCCTGCTTCGTTCCCGGCGCGAACCTCGGGCCGGGCCACGGGCGGTGCTCAGGTCGCAGGGTCGACTGGATGATCTCGTCGAAGCTGCGGTAGTCGTACCGGTCCGCGATCTCGTCGTCGATGGGCTTCTCCGGCGCACCCTGGCCGACGTCCGGGAGGCCGCTGGTCATGTTGATCAGCTGGCGGACGGTGATCGGGTCGAAGGTGTCCGGCAGCAGGCCGGGCAGGTAGGACTGGACCGGCTGGTCGAGGTCGAGCCGGCCCTCGGCGGCGAGTTGCAGGATGACTGTTGCTTCGAACGTCTTGGCGATGCTGCCGATGCGGAAGTGCGCGTTCAGCGGGATCTGCTTCCCGGTGACCGCGTCCACGGTCGAGCCCTGCCACAGCTGACCGGGCTCACCCACCCGGGCGATGGCCCCGGCCGCGTCGTCGCCGGGCCGGGTCGCGATGGCGGCGGAAAGTGCCGCCGGGTCCAACGGCGGAAGCCCCGGCCCGGCCGTGGGCGAGCTCACGGCGCCGGCGGGTTGCGAAGCCGCGAACGCCGGGACGGTGGTGCCTGCCGTGGTGGCGGCCAGTGCCAGGCCGGCCAGTCCCAGGGTCGCGATGCGCCGTATGCGCGTGTTCATGGGTCTGCTCCAGATGTCGTCAGGATGTCGGCTGAACTCTTGCGATCATCCTGTCGGGCCACGACCGTTTCGATCATGGGGCATCACCCTGACTCACCCCCGACTCTCCCCTGACGCAGACTGGGGGGCGACCGTCCATGCACGGCCGCGTTTCCCCCTGGCACGAGCCCATGACTCCGTTGGCCAATTCCGCTGGGTGGCTCTGGAAGGCCTGCATGGTCAAGGGGGAACGTGGTGTGTCAAGGGGCGATGCAGTCCGAAATGTCTGTCTGGTGGTCCGTGGTCAAGGGGTCTGTAGTCGGTCGCAGTCGGCGGAAGTGGGAGGTGCGGCTGCTGCCTCGTGGTGTCTCGGTGATCCAGGCGTCGATGCGTGAGAGGTTAAGGGCTGCCTCTGTGAACTGATGCTGAAGGTGCGTCATGGCGGCGCCGTGGTAGCGAGAACGTCGCAGTCGCATCTGCCGGACACCCTGCGAGATCGTGTTCTCGATGCCCGCGCGCGACTGGTAGCGCCGACGCCACTCGTCCGTCTGCTGCTCTTCGCGTGCCTCGTGGAGCGCTTCTAGTTCTTCGCGGTTTCTGAGGGTCAGGCGCCTGCCGATCCGGCCGGTACCGCGTGTGCACTGGGTGCGGACGGGGCAGGGCCGACAGTCGTTGATAGAGAACCAGACCCGGATGACGGGGCTCTGGTCTGGCTATTGCTGGCTGACCAGCCCCTGCTGCGCTTGCCGTTGGGACAGCTCACCTCCTGGGCCTGCCAGTCGATGGTGAAGCTCTCCTGCGTGAATCCGTCGTCGCACTTGGCCTGCCAGACCGCGGAGCCCGGAACCGGTCCCACGATCTCGATGCCGAAGTCGCGTTGCGCGGAGACGAGGACAGGGACTGTAAGACGTTCGGCTCTTCCAACATTTTCGTAGCTGTTGATCGCTGGGCTCGCTGGAGTGTCAGTTGAGCAGGATGCGGTGGCGGAGGAGGCGGTAGCCGGCGCGGCCGTAGGTCTGCCGCTTGAGCAACTTGATCTTGTTGTTGACGCCCTCGATACGTCCGTTGTGGTGGGGCAGGGTCAGTTCGGCGTCGACGGCGGCCCGGTCGCGTTCGAGGCCGGTGGCGAAAGAGTGCAGGAAAGCAGGTCGGTATCCCGGGCCCGGGCAATCCAGCCGGTCAGGGCCTTGGCATTGCCCGGCGAAGGGGACAGCAGGGTGGCGAACTCGCTCACCAGGGCGGACAGGAGGTCATCTCCGGGCAGGCCGCAGCGAGTTGGTCGTGCAGGACGCGTTGCCGGGCGGGGTCGGCGAGGAGGAGGCCGGTGGCCTTGCGCGGGGACAAGGCGGCGCGGTCGGCCTCGACACGGCCCTGGTTGATGTGGCGGACCAGCAGGTTCGCGCTGCCGGGGTAGCCCATCTGTTTGATCTCGTGCAGGAGGTGGGTGATGGGCACGGCCGGGTTCTCTGCCCGGCGTCGGCGCAGGTGTTCTCGGTAGGGGTCGACCAGGGTGGGCCGGTAGCCCGGAGCCCGGACCATCAGCCCGGGTTCGGTGTGGCGGTCATAGCGTTTGACGGTGTTCAATACGAGGTTCAGCCGGCGGGAGCAGTCGAGCAGACCCACCCCGGCGTCCAGGAGCTGGTGCACCTGGCACCAGCGTTCGCGGGTGGTCGCGGCCCGTCGGCCGTCTGCCACCGGCGGGCCGATCTTGGCTCAGCAGGCGCTGTGCGCGGCGACTTCCTTCCAGGCCGCCCCGGCCAGGCCGTGCCCCAGGTGCCAGCGGTCCATGCACTGCGTGATGGCGTGGTGGGAGCTGTTCGCACTGCCCGGGGTGTCCCTGGCCACGAGCTACTACAGCCCCACCGCGGCCGGGCACCAGGAGGTGACCGGCCGCAAGGGCTCCTTCGTCCGTACCCGGGCGAACATCGGCGAGGCGGTGCGGCGCGGTATCCCGCTGCGGGTCGGCATCGTGGACGTTCCCGGAGGCAATCACGCCGCCCGCGCCCGCGACGATCTCGTACGGCTCGGCGTCGACCCGAAGCGGATCAAGACCGACCGGGTACGAGCCGTGGGCCGCGCCACCGAAACCCTCGGCCGCGCCTTCCGTACGGCTGAGCTGTGCGGGCGCTGCGGCCTGGGCCGGGCCGCTGTCCTGCCGAGCGGCGACGTGGCCCCGCTGCGTGCTCGGCAGGGCTCTGGTTGTCGCGAACGTCCTTGCCCAGCCGCTCGGCGAGATCCTGACCGGCCCGGCCTGGCAGAAGGCCATGGCGAGCGTGCCCCGTCGCCGGGGCGGGTGTGTGCCGGACAGCTGCACCCCGAAAGAGGACTCGTGCCAGCCGTCGCCGGGCAGCTCCTGACGATGTGCCAGCCGGACGGGAGCGACTGCGACCCCGCTTCCACGGAGGCGTGCGACCCTGCGTACGACAGCATCCCGGACGGCGACGGAAACAGCGGAGGGGACGGGAAGTGACAAAGCCGGCGTGGGAGCCGCACGCGCGAAAGCTCGCGGACCAGGTCGCACACCCGGCCTCCCGCTGGCACGGGCCCCTCACCACCACCCCCCGGCACGTTTTCGTCCCTTGCTGGTGGGCGCGGGGGAAGCAGGAATGGGAACTGAGCGACGGCCCGACCGATCCCGATACATGGATGCGGGCGGCCTACTGTGACCGCACGCTGGTCACCCGCATCGGCGCCCTCCACGCCGACCACGCCGCCCCGCACCAGGCCGCTGACGGGCTGCCCACCTCGTCCTCGACCCTGCCCTCCCTCGTGGTCCAGATGTATCGGCACGCGCTCATCGGCGACGCTCACGAGGTGCTGGACGTGGCCACCGGCTCCGGGTACGGCGCCGCCCTGCTGTGCCGGCGCCTGCCGGAGAGGCAGGTGACGACTGTCGACATCGACCGCTACCTCACGGACGCCGCCGCCCAACGCCTCGACCGCGTGGGCCTGCACCCCAGGGTCGAAGCCCGCGACGCGACCGGACCGCTGCCGGGCACATACGACCGGATCGTGTCCATGGTGTCCGTGAGCCCCCTCCCGGCCTCCTGGCTGGCCGCGCTGCGGCCCGGCGGACGCCTGGTGACCACGCTGGCACGAACGTCGGTGATCGTGGTCGCGGACAAGACGGACGACGGCGGCGCGGTCGGTATGACGGCCCGCGACTGGGCCGGCTTCATGGCCACCCGTGACAGCGACGACTACCCGCCCTCGCTCTACACCCAGCTCGGCGACCAGGTTCACGAGCCCGGCGAGCACGTCAGCACGGGCCGGTACCCGGTCCTGCGCGTGGATGACGCGTGGGAGCTGCGTTCCATGCTGGAGTTCACCGTGCCGGGCACGGAATCCGCCTACCAGGAAGGCCCGGACGGCCAGCGCACCGCCTGGCTCGTGCACCCCGACGGTTCCTGGGCCAGGGCATGCGCCCACCACTTCGACAACCCCACCGTCCACCAGACCGGGCCCCGGCGCCTGTGGGACGCCCTGGAGCGCATCCGAACCCGCCTCAACACCGCCGGGGGACTGCCCGTGTACGGCGTCCCCCTCACCATCACCCCGGACGGCACGGTCCACCTCAAGCGCGGGAACTGGGCCGCCACCATCGGTCGTTGAACGCGGACCAACGGCACCGGCCCCACCGCCGAAGCGGTGCCCGGTGCCGTGTCAGAGTAGGAACCGGGGGGTCGAGAATCAGTGGTCTGACTAGCGGGAAGGCTGTGGCCTGCGGGTTGTTCAGTTGTACTGGGCGGTGTTGAGCCTTGGGCGCTCGGTGAAGGTGAGTGGTGGGCGGCGCGCTTGGCGGAGTGCGCGCCTGTTGTCCCGGGTTTTGTCGGTGCTGCGGGCGCGTGTGCGGGTTGGGCGAGCGGGTGTGCACCTTCAGCGGTTTTGGACACTACGTCCCCTCGGTCCGCGTCCTGGCGCGCGATCTGGCGCGGACCACGACCGGTGCGCTCTCCCACACCGCGCACCGCCTGGCCGACGAGATCACCACCGTCGCCGCCTGAGCACCGGGTGCTCCGCCCGGGGGCCCAACTGGGCCGGGGGCGCTGTTGTGTCCGGCTACTCCCCGCATGCCTCGACGGACGCCTGAAACGCATCCTTTGTGAATCTGCACCGAACGCGTGCGACAGGGGCGGGCGGGCTGAACCGTGCGCGCGGCGCGCCGATTGGATCGCCAGGCGCTTTGGCGTGCAGGATCTCCCCGTCCGATGATCGCAACACGGGGAGGGAACCCATGACCCGCACCACCCTCGCACTCGCCGCCCTCGCGCTCGGCACCTTTGCCTGGAGCTGGGTCAACGGCTCCGCGATCAACGACCAGGGCGAGCAGCCGAACGTCCGAGCCGCGTTCGAGAACCACTCCGAGCACTACGACGAGTAGTGGGCACGACGGCGTCCCGGCTGCCCGTGAAGTCAAACGGCGGCCGGGCGCGCCGTCACGAATCAGCAACACCCCTACGCCGCAACGAGATCAAGCGGTGCCATAGGTCCCTCGCAACGTCTGGGGGACCCATGACCCGAACCATCGCCACCCTCCTCGCCACCACCGCCGTGGCCGGCCTGCTCCTCACCGGATGCAGCAGCGACCCCGCACCCGCCGGGACCAGCCCCGGCGGCGGCACCGCGACCCTCCTATCAGACGGCCCGCACAAGACAGCGTCCGTGGAGAACCGCGCCGCCGCCGCGAAAATCCTCCACGCCAACGTCCAGCACTACCGCGACAGCCTCAACACCGGCCGCACCACCTGGGGCATCCCCAAGTTCGGCCCCTGGACGCAGCAAGCCCTCCTCGACCTGACCTACCAAGACGCTTTCGCCAAGGCCGACAAGCAGTTCACTGCCGACAACGAACCCGACAGCATCAACACCTGGCGCGACGACATCGCCGCGGTCACGGACGCCATCAACGACTGGGCGAAAAAGAACGCCCTGGACACCTCCAGCCAGCCCGCGCCGGCCACCACCGACGTCGACAAGGCGCTGGCCAAGGCTGACAAGGACGCCGACGACGTTGCCACCGGAAAATAGCCGCCGCGCCCGTCTGCGACTGCGCCATCCGCACACGCTTGAAGTGCCCCGGCCGCGCCGCCGGCGGGGAGGGCACCATTGTCTCCGGCGACCGGGGCCGGGCCCCTGGGTGGAAGAGTGCCAGAGGTCCCTGCCTCTGGGCGAAGGCGGCCGTCGCCGCGCTCGCGTTCGGGGATCTTGAGCACAAAACCGCAGTCAGTGACCGCTCATGGGAGCACTGGCCAACGAGAAGTCGGAATGGCCACCTATCGGTCGACGTCACAATCACCTCTCGCTCGGCCGCCTGAAAGTAGCGGGCAGAACATGACAGAGGACATGAAAGGCTATCAATACCCCTTGAAGCTAGGTGAGTTGGATGCGTACTGCTAAGGCTGCGCCCGCTACATGAGGGGATATTCACCCGCTCCGGCGCTGCTGCGGGGCCCCGGCCGAGCCGTCCCGAAGTGTGGCGACTTGGGGGTTTGGCTGGCTGTCAGTGCCGTGCGCCACGATCGGTCCATGGCCACCCTGGATGACCTTCCTCCGTACCGGCGTGCACCGTTGCTCTGGCGCTGGGCACACCAGGGACTCGCGTCCGTCGAGCACCGGGTCGCCGTAGCCAACGCCGAGAACAGGCCATGCAGCCTGCCGTCACCTCCGCCTGGGCCGGCGGGGGAGAGCTGGGCGGTGGCCGGGGATGACGGTCGGCTCCACCTGGTGCGCGGGGGGTGGATGCTGTGCGGCGAGGCGGAGACCGCTCACGGCTGGAGCCACCGCCAGCACTGCTCATGGGTCGAAGGCGGATCACGGCCCGCAGGAGTGGACGGGGCAGCGCGACGTCTCCGACGAATGGGGCTGTTTCGTGGCCGAGTGGTTCGTGCACCCCGCCGGGGCGCACACGGACCTCGGCACAGTTGATCGTGGCAACCGTTGCCCCGGCGGCACGTGGGAGACAAGCCACAGCTGGCCACCACCGCCTGCCCGTACGGCGTCCATCTGGCGCTATGCCTAGAACGGGTTTCAAGATGTTCAGGAAAGCCTTGCCCAGGAGGCCGTCGGCTTCGACTACAGTCTCGCCGCTTCGGTCTATCAAGGCTCTGGGTGAACTTGTCGTGCCAGGCTCAGCGACAGCTTCCGACACTCCGGTGTCGACACGGGTGTCGGCCGGAATCAGGAAGGCGGTCTGGCGGCGTTGCCGCCAATTGGGCCAGGTCCAGTGCCCAGATGTGATGAAGAGCGAGGGCAGTCGGTCCAGGTGTCCACCGGTGGGCGGGGGACGGGTTCACCCTCCTGGTGCACGGTTCCGCTTAGGGAACTGGTGGACGAAGGAATGGGTGAATGAGACGTAAGTGCAAGGGAGAAATGCGCCGTTCACGGCGATCGGTCTGCGGGTCGGTGACGCGCCGAGCGGCTGCCGGGGTCGCGTTGGTTCTGGCCTGCACGCTGGCCGGCCCCGCTGTGGCGGTTCCGGGGACGAGTGCCGAAGTCCCGGCCGCGGTGGCCTCCGTCGTACGGGTGGAAGGCCCGGCCGTGACCTTGCGAGCGAAGGAGGAAGGGGATCTGCCCAGGGTGTTCTGCCCGCAGGGGCAGACATCCACCGGGGGCGGCATCAGGGTTAATCCGAACAACGGTGTATTCATCCGAGGGGCGAGCCCTGGCGGGACGGGCTATGACGTCAGCGTCGACAACCTGAGCGATGAGCCACGCACGGTGACCCCCCTGGTGATCTGCACGACGGATCCGACCATTACCCACCAGGTCGGTCCTACCGCAGTAGGCGATGAGGCAATCAGCGACGCTCAATGCCCTCAGGGACAGGTGGCGGCAGGCGGCGGGGCCACCGCCGCGCGGCACAACTACCTGAGCAGATCGTTCTCGGGCGGCACCTACTGGTCGGCGCGGGCCAAGTCCCAGGGCGGCCTCTACAAGGGTGTCAACGCGTTCGCCCGATGCTCCTCGCGACCGCACTCCAGAGCCTCCAGCTCCATCACGCTACCGGCAGGGGGAGTGGGAACGGCCCATACCGAGTGTCCGAGCGGCCAAGTACCGACCGCGGGCGGTGGGACCGGCCACAGCAACGTCCTCCACAACGCGTCGAGCCCCACGGCAACCGGGTGGGACCTCCGCGCCACGAACGCGGACAACGTCGAACACCTACTGATCGTCGACGTGGTCTGCACTACCCCATGAGAACAGCGGCACGACCGGCTGGGCGTGAATCCGGTCGGCTTGGTCGGCGGATCGGGGCGATCCAGGCCTCTGGCAGCAGATCCGTGCGCAGCAGGTGAGCCAGGGTGGCCGCGTCGACCTTGTCGTTCTTCAGCCGGGCCGACGCGGTCGCCTTGCACTGCAGTGGATGCGCCATATGCGGCTCGAACCCGTAGTCCCGCAGTAGTTCGAGCAGCCAGCCCCAGTCGAACGCGGCCTCGAACGCCATCGGCGTGCCCACCGGCAGATCACCGATCACACCCAGCACCGTCTCGCGCCCATTGGGGACGTTTCGGTTTACCGCCGTCCGGCCATCCTCGTCCATCACGGCGATCCGCGACCGGCAACGATGCACATCGATCCCGACGTAAGCCTTCATCGCGAGCCTCCCGACCCGGACTCGGCTTTCCCCCCAACGAGAGTGCTCCGAACGCATGGGGAGGGGAAGCCCCAGCCCTCATAGGGTCAGGCAGGAACAGTGATGATGGCAGGTCTTCTCCACGGCGGCTGCCAGATTCTGAGGCAGATGCCACCTGCCGGCCACCTCGACCGCGCTCGGTGCCGCCTCGCGGACTGCCCGGCCGTAGCCGCTGTCGCGGTCCCTGCACACGATCTCCGCTCCAGGATGCGTCCTCAGCCATGCTGCCAGCGTCTCCGTGGTGCGGTCCGGCAGTACGTCGATGACCGTGGGGGTCTCGACGTCCAACACGATGGCCCCGTAGGTCCAAGACCGGCGGAACGTGAAGTCGTCGACGCCCAGTCCCCGCGGGCTACGGTCCGGCACGGGCGACGCGTGCAGCAGGTCCAGGAGCCGGGCGCGTCCGGTTGGCGCCGCCAGGACGCGGCACAACCGTGTCCCGGGCCATCCCCCCCACGGCGAGTGCGATGGCCCGCCACTACCCCTTCACCCCGGGCCCGGCGCGGGCGTATCTGGTGGTCAGGCACTCAACTTGCTCGACCAACGTGCGACGCGGACAGCCGGGAGCGTCGCAGAAGAACCGCCGTACGATCAGTCTCCCCACCACCCGTCGCCCAGCAGCAGGCAGTTCAGCGAGGTGCCGTTCGTACCGGCTGTGCACGCGGCGAGAGACCGTCGAGCAGTCCGGACACACCAACTCCCCGACGGAGCAGTGCGTCTCGAACACAACCAGCCCGTCCATTTCGGTGAACCGGTTGAGCACCAGCCCTACCGCCCTCGGCTTGGTCGACAGCCCGCACTGCCCTGGTACGGGGGCCGGGTAGCCCGCCCGGCGCCGACTCGCTGCGTACCCATGCGGCTTCGGTCTGCTCGTGGTTGTCCTCGAAGGAGAGCAGCCGAGACCCGCTGTCGGCCGCGTCTGCTGTTCGGCGGGTGGCCAGCACTGTGCTGGACACGGTCCTCGGGTTCACGCTGCTGGGTTCCCCCCGGGCCGGGAAATGAGGCCGTGCGTGGCGGGATTGTTCGGCACGCCGGAACCGGGCTGCCGAACAACCCCCGGTCTGGTGAGCTTGGCGACCAGCGGACAACAATCGCAGGTCAGGAATCCCACACCCACCGCGAGACAGAACAGGGGAACCCATGCACATACGAAGGATCGTCGCCGCCACGGCGATGGCTGCTGCCGCCACCACCGCCACCGCTGTTCCCGCGCAGGCTGGCGGGAAGCCGTACCACGCGCCCGAGTTCATCCTGGCGAACCGGCTGACCGCGCCGACCACCGTCGAGTTCACCTACCGGTGCCGGCCCGGTCTGCCGCGCACCCTCGTCATCGAGCTGACGGCCCCGGGGACCGACTTTTATATGAAGCTCAAGGGCAGGCAGGTCAACTGCAACAACAAGGCGCAGCGCTACAAGGCAGTGCTCGCCGATCCCGTTGACGGGATGGACCGCCCGCTCACGCCGGGCGAGGTCGGCCGGGTACGGCTGGGGATTTATGACGGCCCCAAGGGGGACGTGCTCCACACCCGCCTGATGACCGCACACTGACCCTCGAAGCGGACCGCCCGGACGGCCTGGGCGGTCCGTCGGCCCTGGGCGGTCCGTTGTGAGCGTGCGGCCCGGTCGGATCAAGGGACTGTCAGTCCGGCCGCTTAGGCTCGTGCCGTGCGTGAGAAAGACCCCAGGAGGGGACGCAGAGTTCCAGCGCCTGGTGAAGCTGAAACGATCCGTCGCGGGGGCTCAACCCCGACTCCGCCGGGGCGGAGTCGGGTACGGATCATGGTCGGGGGCGGGGCAGGGGCAGGTCGGGCAGCTGTGGATGGCGCAGGTGCTGGCCGCCGTTGTACACGTGCACAGCGAAGGCCTCCGGGCCCGGTCGACCTGCCGTGTCGTAGGCGTCCAGGACGTGCTCGATGCGCTCCCACAGCTTGACCGGGCCGCCCTCGCGTACGCGCCAACCGCCGTCTGCCGGGGTGAGGGTGGCGGCGGAGCCGGTGACGACGTCGGCCAAGTGGACGACGTCGCCGACGGTCGTCATCTGCGCGTCGGGCACGGCGCTCTGGGCCAGGAAGCGCAGGTGGAACGCTTCGTCGGTCATCGCGATGATCCGCTCCGGGCTCTGTCGGGCCGTGCGCGGCGTGTCGGGGAGGCACGCGGCCCAGTGGGCGGGGGTCCCGAACACCGGCGCCGCATGGGTGTGCGCTGCCATGAACGACACGGTGCCGCCCAGCAGCTGGCCCTCGGAGTTGTTCGACCAGGGCCGTGCGGGTGGCTGCCCGGTGCAGTCCACGCTGTACCGCCCGGCCGTCGGGTGTCTTGAGGCGTCGCCGGCGTGGGTGATCGGTGTCGAGTACCAGAGCAGCGGTTACGGGCGCGAGGGGGCACTCGCCGTGGCGCACTGGCCGCGTACGCGAGGGGTGGACGAGCCGGTCGCGTACATCCATCCGGGACATGACGCGTCCATGGGCATCGCCCGGGCCCTCGGCTTGCCGCGTCCGGTGTCGTGGTGGACGGCGAAGTCCGTTGGAGCGACTCGGGCAGGTAATGAGATCCCGGCAAGTAACCCGATCCCTCACCGCTGCATACCGCGATCCCCTCCACCGTTACACCACGCACATCACGGAGATAACGCCCCATTCCGGACCGTTTACTACAGCGGCATTTCGGCCTCATGGCGGCACCGGCCAAATGCTGGTGTCGGTTCCCAGGTACGGACCAGACTCGCGCTCAGCACCTCAGTGCTGACGTTCCGTCCCTGCAGAAGGCTCCACCGCGCATGTATACGTCCCCCAGACCCCGTGCCTTTGAGGCGCACCCCTCGCGTGCGGCGAGGAGGTGGCGCGCGTGGTGCGCTATGTGATGCGCAAGGCGACCGGCTGGCTTCTGATGATCGTGGTCGCGACCAACTCCACGTATTTCCTTGCCAGTTGGTTCCTGGATCCGCGGTCGAACTTCAAGGAGTTGCGGCCCGTCCGCAGCGAGGACCAGATCGACCGGGCTCTCGCGCCGTACAACCTGGACCCGCAGGTGCCGCTGGTGCACCGGTGGTGGGACTGGTTCACCTCGGTGTTTCTCCGCTTCGACTGGGGGAGGTCTCCCACCGGTGTCTCCGTCAACGGGGAGATCGGCTACCGGTCGCTCGTCAGCGCGGAGTTGGTCGTCATCGCGACGGTCCTGTCCGTCGTGCTCGGCGTCACCCTGGCCGTGTACACCGCGTCACGGCAGTACGGCTGGGCCGACCGCCTCACGCAGGCCGTCTCCATCGCGGTGTTCAACGTTCCCACGTCCGTCGCCGCGCTCGCCGTGGTCTTCGTCGCCATCTGGCTGAACCAGCACGCCGGGCTGCACTTCCTCTACGTCGCCGGGGAGAACTCACCGAACGTCGAAGGGCTGCTCCCGACGATCGGTGACCGCTGCCTGCACCTGATCCTGCCGACCCTGACGCTGACGCTGATGGGTTACGTCGGCTATCACCTGACGCAGCGTTCGCTGCTGCTCGACACGATCAACGCCGATTTCGTGCGCACCGCCCGGGCCACCGGGCTCACCCGGACCAAGGCGATCCGCAGGCACGCCCTGCGGGCCGCGCTCATTCCGACGGCGGCATCCGTGGCGTTCGGCGTCCCGGCCGTCTTCACCGGGGCCGTCATCACCGAGACGATCTTCGGCTGGAACGGCATGGGCCGTTACTTCGTCCAGACCATCAGCAAGAACGACGTACACGGTACGGTCGCGACCGCCGCCTTCGCCGCGGCTCTGACCGCGATCGGCGCGATCCTCGCGGACATCGCCACGGTCTTCCTCGACCCGAGAGTGCGGGTGAGCTGACGTGGCCACAGACGTGACGACCGGCGCCTCATCCCCTACGCCGGCAGACCAGGTGCCAGAGCCGCAAGCGGCGCTCCCCGCACACAGGAACGGGCCCCACCTCGGCCTCGGCCGGCTCTATCTGCGGCGCTTCCTGCGCAACCGCCTCGCCGTCGCCGGTGTGCTGATCTTCGTGCTGCTGGTGCTGTTCAGCGTGTTCGGCGGCCTGTTCACCTCGTACGCGTACTCCGACGCCGACTTCGCCGCACTCACCCAGCCGCCGAGCGCCACCCACTGGTTCGGCACCAACCAGGGCGGAAACGACATCTACGCCTCGGCCGTGCACGGACTCCAGCGCTCCCTGGCGATCGCCGTGAGCGTCTCCGTCCTGACCACCGTTGTCGCCGCTGTCGTCGGCTCCGGCGCCGCGTACTTCGGCGGCCGGGTCGAGAAGGCGACACTCGCCGTCATCCACTTCCTTCTGATCGTCCCCTCGTTCCTCATCCTCGCCCTGGTCTCCCACCGCCTCGCCGGCGACTGGCGGGTCCTCATCGTCGTGCTGACGGTGTTCGGCTGGATGTCCACCGCGCGCGTCATCTGGTCCGTCTCGACCTCACTGCGCGAACGGGACTACGTGACGGCGGCCGAGTTCATGGGGGTGCGGCCGCTGCGCATCATCGTGCGCCACATCATCCCCAACCTCGGCTCGCTGCTGATCGTCAACCTCACCCTCGGCGTCGTCGCGACCGTACTGAGCGAAACCGGCCTGTCGTTCCTCGGATTCGGCGTCCAGACCCCGGACGTGTCCCTCGGCACGATGCTCGCCGACGGTGCGGGCACCATCACGAGCGCCCCCTGGCTGTTCGCCTTCCCCGCGGGCCTGGTCGTCCTGCTCACCGTGTCGATGACCTTCGTCGGCGACGGACTGCGTGACGCCCTGGACCCCACATCCGTGACCGGCGCGGCAGGAGGCCGACGATGACACTCACCACGACCCTCGCCGACCCCGCACCGCCCACCGGCGCCACCCCCGTCCTGTCGGTGCGGGACCTGCGGATCTCCTTCCCCTCCGAGGCCGGACCCGTCGAGGCGGTGCGCGGCGTCAGCTTCGACCTCCTGCCGGGCCGGACCCTCGGCATCGTCGGCGAGTCCGGCTCGGGCAAGTCGGCCACCGCGATGGGCATCATGGGCCTGCTGCCGCCCTCCGCCGCCCTGCGGGGCCAGGTGCTGCTCGGCGGACGCGACCTGATCGGCCTTGGCGACAAGGAGCTGTCCGCGCTACGGGGCAACTCCATCGGCATGGTCTTCCAGGACCCCCTGTCCGCGCTCACGCCGATCTTCTCCGTGGGCAGACTGCTCCGCGACGCCCTGCGGGTCCACCAGGACCTGACGAAGCGGGCAGCCTGGGAACAGGCCGTCGAACTGCTCGATCTCGTCGGCATCCCCGACCCGCGCGAGCGGGCCAAGTCCTTCCCGCACGAGTTCTCCGGCGGCATGCGCCAGCGCGTCGTCATCGCCATGGCGATCGCCAACAAACCGTCTGTTCTCGTCGCCGACGAGCCCACCACCGCCCTCGACGTCACCGTCCAGGCCCAGATCCTGGACGTCCTGCGACTGGCGCAGCACGAGACCGGCGCCGGCCTCGTCCTCATCACCCACGACCTCGGGGTCGTCGCCGGCCACGCCGACGACATCGCCGTGATGTACGCGGGCCGGTTCGTGGAGCGGGCGGGCGTCGGCGAACTGTTCCGCCGCCCGACGATGCCGTACACCGCGCGGCTGCTCGCCGCCGTGCCGACCGTGGACAGCGGGGTCCACCGGCCCCTGGTCCCGATCGGCGGGGAGCCGCCCGCCCTCGTGGGTCTCCCGGACGGCTGCCCGTTCGCGAGCCGCTGCGCCGTCGCCCTCGACGCGTGCCGCACCGGCGAACCGGAACTGCGCGAAGTCACCGGGCACGGGCACGTGGCCTGCCTGCGCGCCGACGAGATCGCCGACGGGTCGCTTGATCCCGCGGGCGGTGTCGCGACCGTCGAACAGTCCGCCGCCTCCGGGCGGGTCGCGGCCGGTGAGGTGGTGCTGCGGGTGGAGGACCTCGTCAAGACCTTCCCGATCACCAAGGGCACCCTCCTCAAGCGCCGCGTCGGCACGCTGCGGGCGGTCAACGGGGTGAGCTTCGAGCTGCGCGCGGGGCAGACCCTGGGCCTGGTGGGGGAGTCGGGCAGCGGCAAGACCACGACCCTGCTGGAGGTCCTGCGGCTCAGGGCGCCCGAGGGCGGCCGGATCGAGGTGGCCGGAACCGACGTCGCCACGGTCGAAACCGCCGGGCGCAAAAGGGAGTTGAGGCGGGACGCGCAGATCGTCATGCAGGACCCGCTGGGGGCCCTGGACCCGCGGCTGCCCGTCTTCCAGCTGCTCGCCGAGCCCTTGCAGGCCATCGGGCGCGATCGCGAGTCGATCCGCTCCCGTATCCACGAACTGCTGACCCTGGTCGGTCTGGACGCCTCGGTGAGCGACCGTTTCCCGGCCGCTCTTTCGGGCGGGCAGCGCCAGCGGGTCGGCATCGCCCGCGCCTTGGCGACCGATCCGAAACTGCTCGCCCTGGACGAGCCGCTGTCGGCCCTGGACGTGTCGGTGCAGGCCGGGGTGATCAATCTGCTGGCGCGGCTCCAGCGTGAACTCGGGCTCGCCTACCTCGTGGTCGCCCATGACCTGGCCGTGGTCCGGTACATCTGCGACCGCATCGCAGTGATGTACCTGGGGCACATCGTCGAGACCGGCGACACCGAGACGATCTTCTCCGATCCGAGGCACCCATATACCCGGGCGCTGCTGTCGGCGATCCCGGTGCCCGACCCCGAGCGCGAACGCACCCGCGAACGCGTCGTGTTGGAGGGCGAGCAGCCGAGCGCCGCCCGGCTGCCCGCGGGCTGTGCCTTCGTCGACCGGTGTCCGCTGCACCGTCTGGCCCCCGCCGACGTACGTGAGCGCTGCCGCACGGAACGTCCCGCACCGGCCGAGGTGGCCGGACGGCCCGGCCACGAGTACGCCTGCCACGCCGTCTGAGCGGCCAGGCCCGAACTTCCCACCGTACCGAACCCAAAAGGAATCATTTCGCCATGCGTACAAGACTGGCCCTGCCCGTCGCCCTCGTCGCCGCCATCGCTGTCGCCGCCACCGCGTGCCAGTCCTCCTCCGACAAGGGCACGGCGAAAGCGGACGGCAAGGACGTGCAGAAGGCCGCGTCGGCGGCCGCCGACTACAACCCCCAGCCGTACGAGAACGTCAAGGACGGCGGCACCTACACCACGGTCGGCACTTTCGACGAGCAGGGCAACCCGTTCAACGTCAACTCCACCCTCACCGCGTCCCGGGTGTGGGCCTGGTACAACGCCGACGCGATCACGTACTCGCCCACCGGAGAGGTCCAGTACAACCCGGACTACTACAGCGACGTGAAGGTGTCCGTCGAGGGCGGCAACCAGAAGGTCACGCTGACGATCAACCCGAAGGCCACGTTCAACGACGGCACCCCGATCGACTGGACCGCGATCCAGGCCACCTGGAAGGCCAACAACGGTTCGGACAAGGCCTACGCCGCCTCGTCTACGGACGGCTACGACCAGATCACCTCCGTCGAGCAGGGCAAGGACGCCAAGCAGGCCGTCATCACCTTCAAGGGCGTCAACGCCGCCTGGTCGAGCCTGTTCACCACGTTCCTGCACCCCAAGGCCGCCACGGTGGACAACTTCAACAAGGCGTACGTCAAAACGGCCCACCCGGAGTGGGGCGCGGGCCCGTACACCGTCGGGACCTGGGACACCCACTCGGGCAACATCACCTTCGTCCGCAACCCGAAGTGGTGGGGCAAGAAGGGCAAGCTCGACAAGCGCGTCTACGTCAACCTGGAGTCGACCGCGGCGGTCAACGCCTTCAAGAACGGCCAGCTCGACTACACCTCGGCCTCCGACGCGGAAAGCCTCAAGCAGGTCAAGGGGCTCAAGGGTACGGAGATCCGCAGCGGCGGCAGCCCGTTCGAGTACGCGCTGTACTTCAACACGAAGTCGTCCGTCCTCGCGGAGAGCGACGTCCGCAAGGCCGTCCAGCAGAGCATCGACCGCAGTCAGATCGCGAAGATCCAGTTCCAGGGGCTCGGCTACAAGGAGCCGCTGCCCGGCTCGGCCGTGCTCTACAGCTTCCAGAAGGGCTACCAGGACAACGTCTCGGCCGTACTGAAGTACGCCCCCGACGAGGCCAAGAAGACCCTCGACGCGGCGGGATGGAAGCCCGGGGACGACGGTGTCCGCGTCAAGAACGGCAAGAAGCTCGAAATCGGCTACACGCTCCTGGGCGATGACCCGCTGGCCAAGGCCACCGCGGGCGCCTTCGCCGCGATGCTGAAGCCGGCCGGCGTCCACCTCGTCATCAAGAAGGCCGACGACGCGGACTTCTCCAAGATCCTCAGCGAGCGCAGGTTCGACCTCTTCGTGTCGGGCAACCGCTCCATGGACCCGTTCGGCGCCCGCTACCTGTGCGACTTCTACTGCTCCGACCGCGACTCCAACCTCACCGGTTCGGGCACACCGGCGCTGGACAAGGAGATCCGTGCGGCCTCGGACATCGCGGATCTCGACCAGCAGATCGCGGCGGTCAACAAGGTCGAGCAGAAGGCGCTCCAGCAGTACGCCTTCCTGCCGCTGTACAGCGGCCCCTCGACATACGGCGTGAAGAAGGGCCTCGCCAACGTCGGCGCGACCGTCTTCCACAGCCCGCTCCCGGAGACGGTCGGCTGGCAGAAGTGACCCGCGCCCGCACCGGGTTCTGCTCGGCGCGGGCCGCCAACTCCCGTTCGACGCGGTTTACGCGGTGTTCCCACGCTCTTGTACGCGGGCGTAGCCCATGAGGCCGATGAGGATCGCGAGGAGTACGGCCGATGAGCCCGCGGTGCCGAGGTCGAGGCCGCCTTTGGCGGTGGGTTTGGTGAGGAGGTCGCCCGCGGTGGCTCCGAGGGGCCGGGTCAGAACGAACGCGGCCCAGAACAGCAGGACGTTGGGAATCGCCGGCACGGGCATGAGCGCGAGCAGGCCCGCGAGGAGCGCGGTGATGAGAAGCGCGCCGCCCGCGTAGCCGAGTCCGCTGCTGTCGGAGAGGAAATCGCCCAGGGAGGTGCCGAGGGTGTTCGAGACGAGGATCGCGGACCAGAACAGGGCCTCGCCGCGCAAGGTGACGATGTCGCGGATGGCGAAGGTCAGTCCGGTGGCCTTCCAGACTGCGAAGATGACGGCCAGAAGGGAGATGAGGATCGCGGCGCCGGTGCGGTAGCCGAGTCCGAGGCCTTGCGGTCCCCAGCCCAGCGACGTGGCCCCGCTGGACAGATACGCGGCGCTGGCGTCGCGGTTCATGAAGTCCGACATCGTGGTGCCGGCCGTGCTGGTGGACAGGATGACGGTCCAGTAGAAGAACGGGTTGTAGTGCCGCGACCTCAGCTGCACGGCCAGCGTGACGACGAAGACCAGGAACAGGGCGATCGTGGTGAGGAAGTAGCCGAGTCCGAGAGTCTGGGCGAAGAGGTCACCGGCCGTCTCCCCGAGGGTCGTTGCGGCGATCTTCATGATCCAGAAGGCCAGGGTGACCTCCGGCAGCTTCCTCACCACGGACCGAACAGCGCCGGCCGGGCCCGCCGCGGCGAGGACTTCCGTATGTTCCACGTTCCATCACTCCTGGAGGGTGAATCGGAGCCCTGCCCCGGTGCACCACCGGGGGAGTCAGGGATGACCGCCCGCCATGATGGTGCGACGGAGACGTCCCGTGACAACGGCGGCACTCCGTGGCCGCAGGTGCTCTTGCGGTGCTGTATACGCAGACGCACGGCGGCGCGTTCAGTGCGGCGACGTCCAGGCAACCGCCGCGGCCACGCCGGTCTTCGGCCGCCGCGTGCGGTGGTGGGGTCGGCGGCGACGAGGGGTTGACGGGCAGGGGCCGCCCGGCCCACTCCCAGTGCGGCACCGGGGAGGAGGCGAGTGGCAAGGCCCTGCGTCGTTGTCATCGAGCGTCACCCTTCTTCTGGGCGCACGTGGAGTCGTAGGGTCGACTTCACGTGCGCCCAGGGTGGTAGGCAGTTCGATTCCTCCACAGACCAGGCGACTCTCGGTCTCGTGAACATCTGCTGTCCGTTCTCGTGAACAAAGCCACTCTCGGGCGCCGCACCTGTGGTGTGTGCCGGCAAGTCCGCGGAAGGCGCTGTTCGCGGTCGGCGGCGGCCGGGGTCAGGGTCCGCAGTGCGGGCAGCGGTCCGCGCGGCGGTGTCCGCGTGTCTCGACCACTACTCCCAGGGTTTTCATCCGCTTGAGCTCGTAGGCGACCGATGACGTGCTGGACAGGCCGACGGCTGCCGCGAGTTCGCGTACCGAGGGTGCTTCGCCGTGGTCGGTGACCCGGTTCCGGGCGGCGCGGGTGAGGTGTGTCTGGGTGTCGGTGAGGTGGCCAGCAGTCGTGCCGGTGCCGGTGTGGGGTCGTACGAGGTTCTTGAGTGCCATGCGGGCGCTGGGGGTGGCTCCGGCCGGGGTGCGCCAGTACGGGTGAGCGGCGATGCGGACGGACAGCTGCTGGAGCCGCCGCCGGTGCGCGGCCGTACCGGCGGCGCCGACGGCGGGGTCGGCGAGCTGCCGGTAGGTCTCGTACCAGGCGGCCTGAGCCTGGATGAGGTCGTGGGGGAACGTGTACTGCATGCCCCGAGTAGAGCACATGTTCGAATTCATGGGCGAATGAAGCACCCTGTCGTCCGGCCCGACTGTGACTGAGCGCTTCAGGTGGCGGATGAGCGCCGTAGTTGGCGGGGCTGAGCGGTTGAGTTGGCGGACGCGTTGAGCCTAAGCGCGATGGTTGTCACCGATGGTGTTGTGGGCGGTTGAGCCTGAGCGCGCCCTGTCCTGTCGCACTGAGGGTGTCGGATTCTCACCGCTTCTCGATCGTCCTGTCGGATTCTCACAGTGTCGTGTGCTGTGCGATGGCGTTTTGATGGGGATTCTTGAATCGGCTCGGGCCGTGCTCTTCCGCCTCGCATGACGGGCTCGTCAACCAGGTGGGACCTCAGTGGTGATACCGCCGCGCGGGGAACGGCTCAGCCGTTCGGGCGGGCGGCGCGGATGCGTCAGGCTGACCGGATGTCTGTCCGGCTGGCGTGGTCGAGGAGGTGCTTGATCCTATTGGCGACGATCGTCGACTGCTCGGCCTGGATGATGTGGCCGGAGTTGACCGATTCGAACTGGCCGTCGGGCAGTGACTTGGCCCAGCGCCGTTGGTGTGCGGTCAGGGCGGCGTGGTGCCGTGCCCGGCCCGTCTGGGGTCGGGAGGGCGAGAGCAGGAGAGTCCGGCACCGAGGCGGGTCGGGTGGCTCGGCGCGGAAGCGGGGTATGGCTGCGGCCACGGCCTTGATCTCTTTCCTTGTCTGCGCGGTGCCGGCCGGGACGAAGTCTTCGGCGAGCATGGTCTCGTAGGTGTCCGGCGGGAAGAGGCGTCGGATGTTGCCGCTGGCCAGGCGGGCCAGCGGGCGGAAGCGGAAGAGTGCCTGCGTCACGGCCAGGGAGTGGTCGACCTTCGTGGCGGTCCGGTCGAAAGTGTCGTAGACGGGCGCGCTCTCCGTTGCCGGATCGAGCAGCAGCAGCCCCCGTAACCGAGGCCCCAGCCCCTCTGCGGCGCGACGTGCGACCAGCCCGCCCATGCTGTGCGCGACCAGCACGAAGCGGCCGGGGACAACCGCCTCGACCAATGCGACCAGATCCGAGGCCAGGTCCTCGATGCTCAGCTGGGTGGCTGTCCGGCCGCTGCGGCCGAAGCCTGCCCGGTCGTAGGCGACCAGTCTCGTCCGGTCCTTCAAGAGCGGTAGCACCAGGTCCCAGCAGGTGCGCCCCATTCCCCCGCCCGCCTCGAAGACCACCCAGTCCGTCCCGCTGCCGGACTCTTCGACATGCACGGTCCGGCCGTTCACCTGCACCGCCCGCCCCACTGCCTGACGCATGTGGCCCTCCAACCTACCGTTTCCAGTTTCGATAATAGTACCGAGTATGGAATTGTGAAGCCATGGACACGACCGACGTACTTCTCCACCCGGTGCGCCTGCGCGTGGTGCACGCGCTTTCCGGCGGCCGGGTGCTGACCACCGCTCAACTGTCCGAGCGGATGCCCGAGGTGCCGAAGGTGACCATGTACCGGCACATCGCCGTGCTGGCCGAGACGGGTTTCCTCGAGGTGGCCAGCGAGCAGCGGGTGCGCGGCGCTGTCGAGCGGCACTATCGGCTGCGCCAGGACCGCCCGGTCGTCGATGCCGACGACGCCTCGGCGATGACGCTGGAGGACCACCGCCGGGGCTTCGCCTCCGCAGTGGCCGTGCTGATCGCAGAGTTCAACGCCTACCTCGACCGTGACGGTGCCGACCCGGTGGCCGACGCGGTCTCCTATCGCCAGGCCATGCTCTGGCTCAGTCCGGACGAACTTTCCGAGATGACAGCTGAGTTGCTCGCGGTACTGGGGCCTCGGCTGGCCAACCGGCCGGCACCGGGCCGCGTTCCCTACCTGCTCAGCCCCATCCACTTCCCCATCGGTCCGCCGTCCCCCGACGAGCCGCGGCTTTGAAGTGAGACGGCACTGCCTCTGAGTGGCGCCTGAGCCTTGCCCCCCGTGCTGCGCGCGGGCGGCTCCTCCGCTGTGGCGGTTCAGCACAGTCCGCCTGGACGCAGGCGGGGAACGAAGGCGAGTAGGTCTGGGGTCAGGGAGATCACCCCGGGAAGATCCAAATATCCTCATCAGTTTGCCCCGTACATGGGGTTTGATCTCAATTCTCCGGTCCGGCCTCGCGGTAGCTGTTACGCCGAGAACTTTCGGCAGGTACGCGGAGCCGAACAAGACTTCCGCAAAAGCCAGTGGCCTGAGAACCCCGAGCCTCCGCATGGTGTGGGCAAGAAGCCGTGGATCGTGGACGACGAGCTGTGGGCGCGGATCGAGCCGTTGCTGCCGGCGTGGCCGCAGCGGTCGGCGGGCCCGCGTCCGGTGGACGACCGTCTGTGCCGGCAGGGGCTCCTGTTCGTGCTGTACACCGGCATGACCTGGCAGCAACTGCCGCTGGAGCTGGGCTTCGGCCCTGGGCAAGTCGTCTCGCGGCTTCGTGAGGAAGAAGTCGCGAGACGTCGGTCAACGGCAGCCTGTGGCCGGTCGGTCGGCGGTCAGGCGGAGGCCGTCCACCGCTGCTCGGCGCCGCCGTAGCAGGTCCACTGGACGACCGGGGCGCCCGGCGTCGTGCTCGAGGCGCCGACCGCGGCGCACAGGCCGCTCGCCCGGTTCCACATCTGGGCGAAGCCCGTGTCGGGGTTCCGGTCGAAGTACCAGGTTTGCTCCGCCCCCTTGTCGCAGCCGTACTGGATCAGCTGGACGCCGGCGTTCGGCGAACTCGCCGGATCAGCCAGGCACTTGCCGCTGTTCCTGTTCACGACCTCGTAGCCGCCGCCGGAGTTCGGCATGGGGTAGAGGCCCCAGTACTGCTCGGCGCCGCCGTGACAGGACCACTGGATGATCCCGGCTCCGCCCGCCGTGCTCCCGCCGCCGACCGACAGGCAGTGCTGGCTGTTGTAGTTCCAGAGCTCCACGATCTCCCCGTTCTTGAGCGAGGGGGACGCGGTCGATGCCGAAGCCGAGGCCGGCATCACCCCCGCCGCGAACGCGATCGCGGCGGCGAGCCCCACGGCCCCCGCGCTGAGCTTCCTCCGGGTATGTGCCGCTGCGTTCATGCGTGTTCCCTCCGTGTCGAGACGTGCTGTTCACCGGGCACTGGCGCCGACGGCGTCGGAGGCGTCACGCGGTCCGGATGTCCCACCACTGCTGGGACTGGAAGTTCTTGCCCCACAGCTGGGCCCGGGCGCCGTTGCCGGGGACGTCGGTGTCGCGGTCCAGGACGGTGTTGTTGCCGTTGTTGAAGCGGACGTTGTAGATGGCCAGGTCCCCGGAGGGGTGGTACCACTGCTGCTGGGTAGTGCCGTTGCAATGCCACAACTGCACCCGCGTGCCGTTGGCGCCGCCGCCGTTGGTGTCGGCGTCCAGGCACATGCCCGGGAACCGCACGTTCCGCAGGCTGCCGTCGGTGGACAGCAGCCACTCCTGCTGGGTGGCGCCGCTGCAACTCCACACCTGGACCTTGGTGCCGTTGCCGCCGGCGGTGGCGTCGGCGTCCAGGCACTGGCCCGGGGTCGCCCGGTACAGGCTGTAGATCCGGACGTAGATGCCCGCGGTGAGGGAGCCCGCCCGGGCGCCAGGCGCCTGGCCCTGCTCCCAGGCCACGTGGTGGGCGGCGGGCTCTGCGGCCTGGGCGGATGCCGCGCCTGTGGCACCGGCGGTGAGGGCTGCCACGGCGGTCGCGACGGCGGCCAGCTTCTTGTGAAAGATCATGGGTCCTGGGTTCCTTTCGGGGCCGGTCTGTGCGGTGAATCCAGGAAACGCCACGCCGATTGACCGGTCGAATGATTCGATTTCTTTCGAAGCGACTGGCGAAAGGGGAACGCGTGTGATCCGGATCCGCCTGGGCGCCCGGGGGCTGGGGGGCGTGAGGTTCGCGGTCTCACCGATGGGCTCGGCCAAGGACCTGCTCCGCCTCGTCGGATTCAGCCCATGCACTCTGACCCCGCCCTGGCGGACCACGGCCCCGGACGCGCTGACCCGGCACCGGCTCGGGCTGCTGGCCGTGGTCGGCGGGGGAGGCCCCCTCGGTTACGCCCCGGACTTCCTGCGGCCGGAACCCCCGGCCTTCCTGACCGACATCGACACCGCGCTGCACCAGATCGCGACGACCCCGCAGGAACGGATCCGCTACGAGCTGGCCGGGGCCGTCAACGGCCACTCCTGGGACCCCGGTTCCGGCCACCCGGCGCCGCGGCAGCTCCTGCAGGCCCTCGACCGGGGGGAGGACCACTTCGCGCGCCGACTCGCCGACGAGATGGCGCGGTTCTGGCACGCGGCACTGAAGCCCTCGTGGCCAGCCATCCGGGCCCGACTGGAAGCCGACGTCACCGCCCGGGCCTCCGAGATCGCCCAGTACGGGCTCGCCGAGGCTCTCAACCGGCTGGCCCCGAACCTGGAATGGCGCGACGGCGAACTGCTCGTCCACCTCCGTGCGGACAGCATCCACCGGCTGACGCTGGACGCGGAAGCGGTGATCCTCACGCCGAGCGTCTTCGTCGACCGGGCTCTCTTCTGCGCCGGGGAACCGCCTGGGACGCCGGCGCCGCGCACTCCGCTCATCGTCTATCCCGCCGCGCAGTTCGACTGTCTTCCGCCCGCCCAGGACCACCCGCTGATCGGGGCGATGCGGCGAAAGCTCCTGGCCGAGCTGAGCCAACCGCGTTCCACGACGGAGCTCGCCCAGCGGCTCTACCTGAGTCCGGCCACCGTCTCCTACCACCTGCAGATCCTCCACCGTGCCGGGATCGTCACCCGTGCCCGACGATCCCGGCACGTGCTCTACCAGCGGCTCGGGGGAGCGGTGTAGGCGTACCTGCCGCGCCCCTCGCCCGGGAGGGGCGGGGGCGGGCCGCACCCGGGCGAGGGAGGGGGTACCTGTCGGGGCGCTCATACGCCAACTGAAGCGCTCAGTCACAGCCACTGTGACTGAGCGCTTCAGTTGGTTGTGTCCGTGCTTCCGTGACGGCTATGGCTGAATCAGGATCCGGGCCATGAGGAGGTTGAATGACGCGCGGCCGTACATTTGACGTTTGATCGTTTTGACCCGGTTGACGTGGCTCTCCACGGCACCGGAGCTGTAGGGGAGGGGCAGGCCGGCGGTGACGGCGGAAAGGTCCCGGCGGAGGTAGTCGGCGAAGCATCCGATCGGGCCAGGGCCGGTGATCTCTGCCTTCTGGATCCAGTCGTGCAGAAGGTGGCTGTGGCGATGGCGGAGCAGGTCGGTGAAGCCCTGGGCGAGGTCGTCGACGGCTGCGATGTCCGGGCAAGCGTGGCGGACGGCATTGAGTGCGGCTCTGCCGGTAGGACTCAGGGCTTCCTGGGGGGCGCATGATCCAGGAGGTGATGGTGCGGGGGCTGGGAGTCAGGAGTCTCGCGGGTATCGCTGTGCCGTGCCGGATGGCCAGGACGTAGCGATTCACCACGTGGGTATTGTCGGTGTAGCCAGTCGCAAGGATCTCCCGGTATAGCTGCATAGAGCTGGTGCAGCCCGCCTCGAACCCTCCTGCACGTACGGGATGAAGGGGTCGAGACCGGACGCCAGCTTCCCGAGGGAACACATCTCGTCGCTCCCCGGAGTTGCCCCGTGGTGTGTCCCGGCAGCCCGGTCCGCGGAAGGCGTTCTTCGCGGGTCCGGTCGTCGTCGGGCGGCGTATCGGGCCAGGAAGTGCGCGGCGGGTACGGGTACCGTCAGCGTCCGCAGTGCGGGCGGCGGCGTCCGCACCCGGCCACCGTTCCCAAGGCTTGTTCGACTGTGCGGGCCCGGTCGGGTGTTCCTGCGGGGGCAGGGCATGGAATCAGGGGGGTTACGATCCGTGTATGCGGCTTGAGGGATCAGGTTCGGTCTGTCTGCGGGTGGACGGGGTGTACTGCGCTGTTGCGGCGGCCTGCGTGGGGGTGTTCGCCAGGCCCCTGGGTGTGGCGCTGGAAGTGCCGAGCGGGTTTGTGGTCGGCGCGGCTGTGCTCACGGCAGGGTGGGCGGGGTTGTTGTTGTTCGCGGGGTCCCGGCTGCGACTGCGTACGTCGCTGCTCGGCGTCCTGGTGGTCAACGTCGTCGTCGCCGTACTGGTCGGTGTGCTGGCGATGACGCGTCCCGTCGACGCGGTGTCGGTCCTCCTGCTGGCCGTGGCCGTGGAGGTAGCGGGTTTCGCCGGTTGGCAGGCCGCAGTGCTGCGCACCGGCGTTCACTGCTGATCTTTATTTCGTGAAGCTACGAGAGGTGAGGGCCAGGCCGGTCTCGGCGAGGCAGCCGTCGACAAGGTTGGCATCAGGACCGGTCCCTTCGGGCGGGCCTGCTCTCGGCTCCCCGCCCGGTGTACAGATTCGCGTAGACGTCGCCGGCAAAGCTCATCATCCGGGACTGGAGCGGGCCGGTCGCCGCCGCGTACCGCGCCGCGTCACAAGCCTCGCGCCCGCTGCCGGGCGGGCCGCTGAGCAGCCATTCCTCTACGTCATCGATCAACGCCTGATGGGTCTCGTAGAGGGCATCGGCCAGATCTGTGACCGCGGTCTGCTCCTGGTCGGAGAGCATGAGGCGAAGCACCCACTCGGCTGCCTGCATCTCACGTATCCGGTCGTGCACCGCGGCTCGTTTCTCCTGCAACTCCGCGTCGGTTCCCTGTACGTCGCCGGTCTCGCGCAGGTGGTCCCGCACGACTCGCATCTGGCGGCGCGCATTGTCCACGGCGAGGATCAACTCCGAGCAGGCGACGCGTTTTTGGGTGATGGTCTCCGCATCGCGTTGGGCGTCGTGCTGTACCTGGGCCAGATCCAGCTGCGTACGTGCCTGAAGGCGCGTTCCGGCCCAGGATGTGAGCGCCCCGACGATCGCCCCACTGGCGCCCAGCCCCGCGCCCATCACCACAGCCCACTGTCCGTCCATGCCCTGACGTTAGGGCGTGTCCGGCAGGGTTTCGGCGGGATCACGGGATCGCCGCGCAGATATCACTGGTCTTCAACTCGTGGTCCGTGGTGGGGTGGCGGCCTGGGGCGGCGGTGTTATCGCGTCTGCATGCGGTATGTGCAAGGCGGCGGCCTGACCGCTGGGGATCGCCTGAGGCGTGAGCGAGTGCGTCTGCGGGCAGCCGAGTTGTTCGGCCAGGAGTGCACGGACCGCCAAGTGGCGGACGAGCCGCGGGTGACGCGGATGTCGGCGAACCGATGGCGCCGCGCCTGGCGTGCGGCGGGCGAGTCGGGGCTGCGCTCGAAGGGCCCCGCGTCCCGGCCGAGGCTGGGCGAGGGGGAGTTCGCACGGCTGGAGGCGGCGCTGGCCCGCGGCCCGCTCGCGCACGGCTGGCGTGACCAGCGATGGACGCTGGTGCGGGTGCAGCTGGTGATCGCCCGTATGTTCCGCGTGTCGTACTCGGGGCCGGGAGTGTGGAAGCTACTGCGGCGGGGCTGCTGGTCCTGCCAGGTCCCGGCCCCGGCGGGCGATCGACCGAGACGATGCGGCGGTGGAGGCGTGGAAGGCGGAGGTGTGGCTGCAGGCGGAAAGACCGCGCTCGACCTGGGCGCCCACATCTGCTTTGAGGACGAGTGCGGCAAGACGATGAGACCGCCCAAGGCGCGCACCTGGTCCCCGCGCGGGCACACCCCAGTCATCCGGGTGCCGGGCAGCCCCGGTGGCCGTGCCTCGCTCGCCGGCCTGGTCTGCTACCGGTCCGGCATCGCTCCCGCCTGCTGTTCCGCCTCCACCGCTACCAGCGGCGCAGGGGCCAACAGGCCAGTTTCTACCTGCGCGGCTACCGTGACTTCCTAGTGCTGGCCCATCATGCGCTCGGCTCCCCGATCGTCCTCATCTGGGACAATCTCGACCGGCACACCTGTGCCGAGATGACTGCGTTCGTCAAGGCCAACTCCGGCTGGCTACGCGTCTTCCAGCTCCCGTCGTACGCACCGGACTTGAACCCGGCCGAAGGCATCTGGTCGCTGCTGGTCCGCGGTCCGCTGGCGAACCTCGCCGTGGGCAGCTTCGACGAACTCGTGGACGTGATCAGACAGGCCCTGAAGAAGATCCAGTACCGACCCGACCTGATCGATGGCTGCCTCGTCGAGACGGGGGCCCTGGCATCGGGCTAGTGCTGGTGCCAGCCGGTGCGCTGGACGAGGTTGTCGCCGGTCCACATGGCGCAGGCGTGGAAGTAGCGGCCGGGGACTTCGTTCACGGCCCATGTCCACCGGTCGCGCAGGCCCTGCGATCCGTCGAGCACGGCGGGCCCGCACTGGTGCCACGATCCCTTCGTGTCGGACCAGTCCATCCACACCCAGTCGGTGCCGAGGTCGGTGTTGCTCCCGTTGAACAAGTGGGCCCACACGACCTCCCCGTACTTCGAGTTCCGGCCGTGGCTGAGGTTCACCTGTCCGCGCCGGATATCGCTCGGGAGGCTTCCACGATCTTGGGGTCGCTGGTGGCGAAGGCGCTGATGGTGGGGCCGCAGCTGTAGTTGATGCGGCCGTCGGGGCTGGCGTCGGCTGCGGAGGCGGCCGCCGCGCCGGTGATGAGGGGTGCGAGGGCGAGCAGGCCGACGGCTGCCGCCCGCAGTGTCCTGCTTCGTGTGGTGCCTGTCGTGCGTACGCGTTCGGTCATGTCTCCCCCTGCTGAAGCGCCGGTGTGGTCGCGTGACGTACCCCCGGGCCGATGGCTCCGGGGGCCGGGTCAGCATGGTCAGGGGAGGGGTGCGGCGGGGGCTGTTCCCTTCAGTCCTTGCCGCTCCTTTTCCCGATCCCGGGGTACTTCTTCGCCACGGCTGCTTTGACCTGCGCTTTCTCCTTGGGTGTGCCGTGCTGGGCGATCCGTGCGAGGGCGTTGTGGGCGTGGGCCTTGTCCTCGATCGGGTAGGCGCCTTTGGCTTTGGTGTGCCTCCGGCGGCTGCCGCTTTCTTCCCTTTCACCGCGAAGCCTTTTTTGGGAAGAGCGTTGCGTTTTTTCTGGCTGAGGTTGGCCAAAGCTGTCTCACGGGTGTTCCAACATCGGTTGAGTCGGTGAACGCGCTGGTCACGGGGTGGTGGCAACTGCACCAAGATCAAATGACTTTGGAACAGCCCTGGTGGAGCCGGTGATTGCCCGGAACCCGGAGGCGGGGTCGAGCCTGCCGTACCTGCTGCGGCTGCCCGTGAACGGATAAGTCCTGTTGTTCAAGGTCAAGGACATCTGGCTGCGTACCGCGTCGGTGTACTGCCACCCGGTGGACCTGGGTCAGTGGCCCGAGGCGAAGTCGACGCCATGCTTGTCGACGGTGCGGCTCCGTCAACCCACACGCGTGCCCCAACTCGGCCTCTAGGTCAGTCCTTGACCGGTGCCAGCTTGTCGATGACGTCCGGGTGGGCGTCCATCCAGTGGCGGGCGGACTCCTTCTCCTTGCCCGCACCGCCCTTTTGGATCTCGACTTCGAGGGAGGCGAGCTGCTCCTCGGTGAGCTTGAAGTTCTTCAGCCAGCCGTTCAGCTCCGGGAAGTCCTTGGCGAAGTCCTTCTTGCCCACGGTGTGGATCATGTCGCCCTCGCCCCAGGCGCCCTTGGGGTCCTTGAGCTTCTTCAGGTCGTGCTTGCCGTAGGCCCAGTGCGGCGACCACAGGGTGACGACGACCGGCTCCTTCTTCTGGATGGAGCGATCGAGCTCGGCCAGCATGGACGAGGTGCTGGAGGAGACGACCTCGTACTCGCCCTCCAGGCCGTAGTCCGTGAGGACCTTCTCGTTGAGGGTCTTCATTATTCCGGTACTGGCCTCGATGCCGATGATCTTGCCGTTGAACTTCTTGCCCTGCCCCTTGAGGTCTTCGAGCGAGTCGATGCCCTCGACGTAGGAGGGGACCGATAGCTCCAGGGAGGTGGGGCCGTACCAGGAGCCGATGTCCGTCAACTGGTCCTTGTAGCGGTCCCAGTAGTCCTTGTGTGTGTTCGGCAGCCACGAGTCGAATTGGACGTCCATCTGGCCCTGGGACAGGTCGGTGTAGAGCGGGCCCGGGTCGAGCTGCTTCACTTTCGGCTTGTAGCCGCGGTCCTCGAGGATGTTCTGCCACAGGTATGTGGTGGCGATGGCCTCGTCCCACGGGAAGTAGCCGAGGTTGACGGCCTTGCCCGCGTCCTTGCCCTGCTTCTTCGAGCCACCCGGGACCGTGACCGGGCCGTCCCCGGCCCCGTGGGATCCCTCCCGTACCTCGTTGGTGCCCGCCCACGGTTTCAGCACCGCGAGCCCGGCACCGATCAGGGCCAGGACGGTGACGAGTGACGCGAGGCCGACGGTACGGGGCCGATTGCGGCGTGGGGCGGGGTTTGCGGCGGGCGCGGGTCCGAACACGGGGGGCAGTGCCGGTGGCGGGGGAGCGGTCTGTGTTGGTTGCGCGGCGAGCATCGGCCCGGCGTCCAAGGCTGTCGGGACCGGGGCGGACTGGCCTGCGTCCAACGTGGTTGGGGTCGGTCGTGTCTCCGGCCCGAAATCCAGCAACTGTGCCGCGTGCCGTCCGAGTTGGGCAAGGACTGCCCCCGGCAGCCAGACCCCGTCCGCGGAGCCATCCACGTCGTCGGCCGTGCGCTCGGCGATCTGCGCGGGCGAGGGGCGCCGACTGGGGTCCTTGTCGAGACAGTCCCGCACCAGCGGAAGCAGGCTTTCCGGCACGCCGGTCATATCCGGCTGTTCCTCGGCGATGCGGAAGAGGTGGGCGTTGAGGCCGCTGTCGGTGGCGCCGAACAACAGGCGTCCGGTGGCGGCGTACACGAGGACCGCGCCCAGGCAGAACACATCGCTCGCCGGGCCGAGTTCGAGCCCGCGGACCTGTTCCGGGGACATGAAGCCGGGTGAGCCGATCAGCATGCCGGTGTGGGTGAGCAGGCTGTCGCCTCCCAGGCTGTCCAGAGCGCGGGCGATCCCGAAGTCGATGACCTTCGGGCCGTCCACGGTGATCAGGATGTTGGACGGCTTGAGATCGCGATGGAGCAGGCCCGCGTCGTGGACGGCCCCCAGCGCGAGCGCGAGCCGATTGGCGAGCACACGCACCGTGTGCTCGGGCAGCGGCCCGAACTCGGTTCCCACCACACTGCCCAGGTCGGGCCCGGGGATGTACTGCGTCGCCACCCACGGCACGGCCGCCTCGGTGTCAGCGTCGAGCACACCGGCCGTCCAGTCCCCGCCCACCCGCCGAGCCGCGCCCACCTCGCGCGCGAACCGCTTGCGGAACTCGACGTTCTCGGCGTATTCGGCCTGCACGACCTTGACGGCGACGGTGCGCCCGCCGGCGGCGCGGGCGAGATAGACCCGACCCATGCCGCCCGCGCCCAGGCGGCCGATGAGGCGGTACGGGCCTATGAGCTCAGGGTCCTCGTTGATCAATTGGTCCACGGTGGAAACCTATCCGAGGTGTGGATGTTCGGCGTTGTGGCCCTCCGCGACCACCACGACCGCACCGGCATCGGCCTCATCCTCATCGGCATGCCCGGCATCGAAAAGCGCCTCGCCCGCTACCCCCAGCTCTACTCCCGCTTCGGCTTCGTCCACCACTGCAAACCCCTGAAACCGTCGACGTACAGGCCTTCGTCCTCGTCCGCCACCGGCCCCACCTCAACCTCCACGCCATCGATGACTTCCAGTGGGCAAGCGGGGGGTGGGCTGCTCATCCCCGGCGCCTGACGGGTTCCCAGCGTGGAATGCTGGGCCGATGAGGTTGATCGGTAGCGACGGGCATGGTGTCGAGCTGGGCGTTGTGGGCTACCAGTTCCCCGCTGCGGCTGACCCGCGCCAGCGGCAGAGCTGGCTGATCGTCGAAGGGTCCGCCCACTGTCCGCAAGGGACGTGGTCGTTCCGCTGGCAGGCATTGACCGCAGACGACGCCGTCGAGTTGGCGCGATGGCTCGGCCGGGCGGCGGCCCACCCCTCCGGCTCCGAACACGACGACAGCGGCCGACTGGACTTCACCGAGCCCAACTTGGCCTTCGCCTTCACCTGGACCGATCCGGGTCCGGTCGAACTGAGCGTCAGCCTGGACTTGGAGTTCTCGCCTCCCGGCAGGTCCTGGGCCGCGATGGCCAGACGCCGGGCGGCTTCGGCCCGCAGGCCGTGATCTCCGCGCCAGTGCGGTGAGGCGAACAGGCTGGTCAGGGTAGTGGTCTCGGGACAGGTGGCGAGCTCGATGCGATCTTCGTCGGGACGACGGGGACTAGAGCTGAGCGGGGACCGGGCAGTTGTCCGGCCTCGACGTCCGCCTCGTTGACACGCGAGTTAGTCCGCCCAGGTCAGGTCACCCCTGACCGACTATCTTCGCTGTCAAAGGACACTCGTCATCAAGCTCAGCCGGAGATGCGCCCGCTGCCTCGTGAGACATCTAAAGATCTGGAGAACCGGGGTTCTCCAGATGCCTCAGAGTGTCTTGTTTCCCTGCTGCAGACGGGTTCGTCGCCATGGGCTGCGAGAAGCACGCCGTTCGCAGCAGCACGACCATCCACCTCTCGCAGTGCTCAGGGCTGCAGGTGCAGCCCCAGATGCCAGGGGGCATCCCCGCCTGCACGGTGATGCACGGTGATGAGGATCTTTGGAATCGGGTGTGACCGCACTTCCGTGACGACTACGGCCGACGGTGGAATGCTGGATCGTTCCTCCTGGGCACGTCCAGTTCATGGTGGTAGATGCCTTTGAAGATGTGTTGCTTCCGGGGTCGGCGGTTCGGATTCGGCAGATGTGCGTCGCGGGGACGGTGCTCATGGTGGACGCGGTCGGCTGCGGCCGACCGGGCCGGTGCCCGGACTGCGGCGTTCGTGCCGCACGGGTCCACAGCCGCTACTGGCGCCACCTCTCGGACCGGCCGACGGGCGGTCGGCAGATGGTGATCCGGCTTCTCGTGCGACGGTTCCGCTGTGACCAGCTGCTTTGCCCGAGACGGACGTTTGTAGAGCAGGTCTGGGGACTGAGCGAGGGCCGTAGGCGCTCGACACTCCCCATGCGCGATCTGCTGCGGGCCATCGCGGTCGAGCTGGGCGGCCGCCCTGGCCAACGCCTGTGCCATAAGCTCCTGTTGGCCGGGACCGGAGCCTGCTGCTCGGGCTGCTGGAGCCACCACCCGTGCCGGCCAGAGCACCGCGAGTGCTCGGCGTGGACGAGTTCGCCTTCCGCAAGGGCCGGACCTACGGAACCCTCCTGGTCGACGTGGAAAACTCGCTGCCCATCGACGTACTGCCGGACCGAGAGACGGCGACGCTCGCGGCCTGGCTGCGGACACATCCGGGCGCGGAGATCGTCTGCCGGGACCGGGCCACATCGTTCACCCGGGCCGTGCAGTAGGCCGCTCCAGCCGCGGTCGAGGTGGCTGATCGCTGGCACCTGCTCGCGAATCTGTCCGCCGCGGTGGAGAAAACCTGCCACCAGCACCGCGACTGCCTGCGCAAACACGCCGACCGGCACAACGGCGGGCGCCCCGAGGCACCGGAGCCCAACATCGCCCCGCAGCCGGCCGCCCTGCCCAGAACAGCGATTGTCGTCCGCACCCGCCAACGTCACCAGGACGTGCACGAGTTGCTCGACCAAGGCTGGACGATCAGCGCGATTGCCCGCCGTCTCCGCCTGGACCGCAAGACGGTACGCCGGTTCAAGAACACCGACCTGGACATCCTGATCGCCTCGGCCCGCGACCGCCGCCCCGGCCTGATCGATCCGTTCACCGCCTATCTGCAGGCCCGGTTCGCGGCCGGCTGCACCAGCCCGATGCGGCTATTCCGCGAGATCTGCGAGCGCGGCTACGGCGGCAGCCGACACGTCGTCTGCCGCTACGTGGCCAGCATCCACGACGGCACCGCCATCCCCTCACCGGCACCGATCGCCAGCCCACGCAAGATCACCGCATGGATCATGCGACGCCGTGAGACCCTGCGGGACGAGGACGCCGCCCGGCTCGACGAAGTCCGCCTCGCCTGCCCCGACATCGCTATGGCCTGCGACTTCGCCCGCGTCTTCGCTGAACTCGTCCGCAACCGCCGCGGCCATCTGCTGCTGGACTGGATCAGACGGGCCGAGCAGGACGGCCCCAAGCCCATCCGGGGCTTGGCAGGATTCCTCCGCCAGGACCTCGACGCTGTTACTGCCGGGCTCACCCTCACCTACAGCTCCGGTGTTGTCGAAGGCCACGTCAACCGCATCAAGACGATCAAGAGGCAGATGTACGGGCGGGCATCGTTCCCCTTGCTACGGGCCAGAATCCTCGTCCGGCCGTAGTCGTCACGGAAGCGCGGTGACACCCAAAATCGCAGATCCCCATCAGCCCTGCCTCTGGCGGAGGGTTCCTCAACACGGTATGCCGGGGGTGTGGGCGAACACGCACCATGCGAGAGCGATCTGTCCGACGACCGGTGGGCCCTGGTGGAAGCGGAGTACGTGGAGACGAAGAACCTGGGCGGAGGACTGGACGACCGCCCGTTCCACCTCCAGGTCGTCTGCTGACAGTGCCGAAGGGCCGCCGACCAGTACGCGGTGGCGGCCGGGACGAGGATGAACAACGCCTGCTGGGATGCCCAGGGCTACAAGTCCTTTCAGGGCTCGTGGTCCCGTCGGCGCATCCCTTGTTCCTTGCGGGCGCGGAGCGGGGAGGAGCAGGTTTTCTTCGACGGGCTGGGTGACCTGCCCGGACCCCGGCTGACCGAATAGGTTTCACCCTTTGGGTGAGGCCGGGGGGACTACTCATGGAGCGTGGAGGTCTATGCCGCTGTGGGTTCGCGTCGTCGTTGGGCGCTGTCGCTGATGCGGATCAGGAGGGCGACCATGAGCCAGTTGGCGACCATGGAGGAGCCGCCCTTGGCGAGGAAGGGCAGGGCCTTGCCGGTGAGGGGGATGAGGCCCATGACGCCGCCGGTGACGACGAAGACTTGGAGCAGGAGCGCGCCGGCCAGGCCGGTGGCGAGGAGTTTACCGAACGGGTCGCGGGCCACCAGGGCTGTGCGCAGGCCGCGCTGGGCGAGCAGGGCGTACAGCAGGAGCACGGCCATGACGCCGGCCAGGCCGAGTTCTTCGCCGACGGTGGTGAGGATGAAGTCGCTGTTGCCGGCGAAGCCGATGAGGTCGGGGCGGCCCTGGCCCAGGCCGGTGCCGGTGATGCCGCCGCTGCCGAAGCTGAAGAGGGCTTGGCCGAGTTGTTCGGAGATGCCGGCTTTTTGTCCGGTGGGGGTGAAGGCGTCCATGGGGTGCAGCCAGGCGACCACGCGGCCGTGCACGTGCGGTTCCATCGAGCCGACGACGGCGGCGCCGACCACGGCCATGAGCAGGCCGCACACGACCCAGCTGGTGCGTTCGGTGGCCAGGTACAGCATGATCACGAAGAGGCCGAAGAAGATCAGCGACGTGCCGAGGTCCCGCTCGAAGATCAGCACCAGCAGGCTGAGTATCCAGATGGTGACGATCGGGCCGAGCTGGCGGCCGGGCGGCAGTCGCATGCCGAGGAAGCGGCGGCCGGTCAGGGTCAGGGTGTCGCGGTTGACGGTGAGATATCCCGCGAAGAACACCGCGATCATGATCTTCACGAATTCACCGGGTTGCACCGACAGCGGGCCCAGCATGATCCAGCGCTTGGCGCCGAACTGGTCCGCGCCGAAGAAGGCCGGCGCCATCAGCAGCACCAGGGCGACCGCCATGGTGACGTAGATGTACCGCTGCAGCCAGCGGTGATCGCGCAACACCACCAGCACCGCGATGCAGACGGCCATACCGATGACCGTCCACACCAGCTGGCCGCTGCCCGCCTGGGCGATCTTCAGGCGTGGCTTGGCCGCGTAGGTGAGGTCGAGGCGGTGCAAGAGCACCAGGCCCAGCCCGGTGAGCAGCAGCGCGAGCGGCAGGATCAGCGGGTCGGCCCGCGACGCCCACCGACGGATCGCCAGGTGAGGTACGAGAGCCAGCAGGGAGACGGCGACGGCGAACCCGGCCAGCCCGGAGGGCAGCTGGCCCTGCATGGACAAGCCGGTGTAGACATAGCCGCCCACCGTGATCATGACCACGAAGCCGAGCAGCCATGCCTCGGTCCGCCGCCGGTTGGGCGCCTGGGCGAACGCCGCGAACGACATGGTGCGGCCGTGCTCGTCGTCGCGCTCCTCGGCCGGCGGCCAGGCCGTACTCCTCAGTCTCCCCACAGAAAACCCTCCACCCTGAACAGCCACACGTCCAGGAACATGCCCCACGGGCGGTCCGTGGCAGTAGCGCGCCGGAGGACGACGGGCGGACCGAATCGGTTCCCGGGTGTGGCTCTCACCATAGACACTTGCTGACTTGCGCGAGTCTGCAACTATTGGCCCCCACGGTACGTCTCACTGGGCAGACAGCGCAGGCCGAGGGCGGGACGGGCGGCAGGAGAGCCACCGGCACACCGGCCGGGCGGACAGGCGAAAGCGGGCATATGCGGGAGCGACAGACACAAGCGGCACGAAGCGGTCCGCTGACCCGGCACGGCCGGGACGCTGGGCATCCGTCCCGGCAGGTGCCGCCGCCTCCGGGAGGGCGAGCTACTGCCTCGGGGGCCGGGCCAGACGAACCCGTGCGTTCGCGACGTGCGGGCGGTGCTTCTGCCGTCCGGCGGCCTGCTCATGGCGTGGTGGCCGCGGCGCTGGTGGTGCCGGTGTTGCTGGGGGCTGGTGTGGACGACGTGCTGGGGCACCGACCGGGCTGGGGCATGGCGGTCGGAGCGGTGGTAGGGGCGGTGTGGGCAGCGCTGGGGGCGGCCCGTCGTGAGGTGCTGTGGTGGGTGGCACCGCTGCCGGCCCTGGTGGTGGCCGCGGTCACCGCCGGTGTGGCGGTGATCTCGGGTTCCAGCGGAAAGACGATGACGACCCGGCTGGTGTGGTGGGCGGTGTCCGCCTTCCCGGCGATGGCGGCCGCCGAGTGCGCGGTCGTGGTGGTGGCGGTGGTGTGCGGGGTGCGTTCCTCGCGGAGCGGGAGGCGTAGCCATGCGTGAGAAGCCCAAGCCGGGCCGGCCCGGCATAGCGCGGCGTGCGGCCGGCTCGTCGGCGCGCGCCAGTTCACGCCCCGCGGGGTGGGTGCTGGCGCTGCGCACGATGGTGTGGGCGACCTCCGCCGTGGTGATGATCGCGTGCGGGGTGACCTGGTTCGCGTACCACTCGCTCACCAGCGGCCTGACCACCTCCGACGCCCTGGACGCGGTGAAGAAGAAGGCGCCCCCGCATCTGGACAACTCGGTGAACCTGCTGCTGGTGGGGCTGGATTCCCGCAAGGACATGAACGGCAACGATCTGCCCAAGCAGTTCGTCCAGGACCAGCTGCACGCCGGCTCCAGCGAGATCGGCTACTACAACACCAACACCCTCATCCTGATGCACATCCCGGCGGACGGCGGGAAGGTCAGTGCCTTCTCGATCCCGCGGGACGACTACGTGCAGACTCTCAACGGCGACGGCTCATCCCAGGGTGAGCACAAGATCAAGGAGGCGTACGCCAACGCCTACACCGGCGCCCACGACCGGCTCGCGCAGCAGGGAGTCAAGGGCGCGGACCTGGAAGGCAAGAGCAGGGAAGCCGGCCGGGAGGCCACCCTTGCCACGGTCCAG
Organism: Streptomyces sp. CBMA152; assembly: GCF_014596475.1. GTDB lineage: Bacteria > Actinomycetota > Actinomycetes > Streptomycetales > Streptomycetaceae > Streptomyces. The sequence continues at coordinate 105,239 of NZ_MECJ01000031.1, forward strand.
GACTTCACCGGAGTGGCCATCGACCACTTCGCCGAGGTCAACCTGCTCGGTTTCTACGACATCGCCAAGGTGCTCCAGCCGATCACCGTCTGCCTCAAGCATCCGGTCAAGGACCACTACTCCGGCGCCGACTTCCCCGCCGGGGTGCAGCAGCTCAACGCCAAGCAGGCACTCGCCTTCGTGCGCCAGCGCCACGGCCTGGACGCGGGGGACCTGGACCGCACCCGGCGCCAGCAGGCGTTCATCTCCACCGTCACCCATCAGCTCAAGAGCCAGGGCGTCTGGCGCGATCTCGGCAAGCTGCAGGGCCTGTTCGGTGTGGTGAAGAAGGATGTCGTGCTGGACAGTTCGTGGAACGTGCTGGACTTCGCCCAGCAGGCGCCCAACCTGACCGGCGGCAATGTGGTGTTCCACACCCTGCCCATCACCGGGTTCGCCATGCGCAAGGGCGAGGACGTCAACCTCGTCAACCCGGAAAAGATCAAGGAGATCGTCCAGCAGGCTTTCGGCCCCAGCCCCTCGGCGTCGGCGTCGGTCTCGGCTGACGACAAGCTGGGCGCGAAGGCCGCACCGGCCACCGTGGATGTACGCAACGGCAACGGCACCACCGGCCTCGCCGACACCGGGCTCAAAGCGCTCACCGACCTCGGCTACACCGCAGGCGACACCGGCAACGCCCCGCTCCAAGCACACACCACCGTGGTCTACGGCAGCGGCGCCCAGCAGGCCGCCCAGCAAATCGCCGCGCGCCTCAAGACCGGCCCGGCCACCGCGAGTTCGAGCGTCCCGGCCGGACACGTCCGCGTCATCCTCGGCCACAACTACACACCCCCCAGCAGCCAGACCAAGGATCCCGCCCCCCAACCGTCGGCGTCCGCATCAACCGACGACTCCTCGGGACCCGCGGTCAAGGCGGGCGGGGTGCCCTGCGTCAACTGACGGGCCGGCGCAGGAGGGGGAGTCCACGGTCCCCTCTGGTGAGGTGTGGGGGAGGCGGCAGCCGCGTTCGGTCTGCCGCCTCCCCGTCCGCCTGCACATCGTCTGGGCGCTGCTCCACCGCACTCGGCACCGGCTCGCCGTACCCCAGCCCGCTGGCGCGCCCCGGCAACGTCGGCCGCCGCTTCGACCCCATCGAGGCCACGTAAGGCGACTGCAGAGACCCCACACCCGCACACTTGCGCAACTGTTAAAGTGTTAGGGCGCGTGCCACCCTGCTTCGTCGACGGTGTCCGGGCTTTGATCGATCAAGGAGCGAGCGGATGTTCACCGAACTGAGCCCGATGAAGCTGCTCGTCATCGCGATCGTCGCGGTCTTCGTCTTCGGCCCGGACAGGCTGCCCGAGTTCATCCGCAACGTCACCGGGTTCCTGCGCAAGGTGCGGGCCTTCGCCGACAGCGCCCAGGAGGACATCCGCTCCGAGCTCGGTCCGGAGTTCAAGGACTTCGAGCTCCAGGACCTCCACCCCAAGACCTTCGTGCGCAAGCATGTACTGGAGCCGAACGACGGCCTGGGGCTGGAGGAGATCCGCAGCGCCCTCGACATCCGAGAGGAACTCGCCGAGGCCAGCGGCGTCGTACGCGAGGCAGCCGATGGCCGGACACGAGGCGCTGCCCCAGGCTCTGTCTCGCTCACCAAGGACGCGGAGGCGACGGCTTCTGCGCGCCCCCTCTTTGATCCCGACGCGACGTAGCTCTTCACTCCCGGGGGAGTCCGGGGCGCTCGGTTGATCAGCGGGCACAGCTGGGGGGTGGGAGCGCCGCAGTTGAACTGTCGTGGTCCGGTAAACCCCACGCGGGAGTGGGGATTGCCGGTCGCGGGCGCCCTGGCTGCCTGTCCTGGCCGCGCTCTCGGGCCTATCGTGGCGCGCGTTTCGTACCGCTCCCGGGTACGGGGGCCGACCAGGACGAGGAGAGCGATGTCGTGAATCATCAGGCCATGGCTGGGAGCTGCGCTGGCTGCGGCGGTCGCCAGCACGGTCACCGCCGTGGCCGGCCCGAGTTCCGCTGCGGCCACTTCCCAGGGCGCGACGCCGGACTTCGACGTTGTCGCCAAGAACCTCAACAACCCGCGCCACATCGCCGTCTTGAAGAACGGCACGACCCTCGTCGCCGAGTCCGGAGCGGGAAGCCGGGCTGCAAGCCCGGTACCGAATGCGTCGGGCTCACCGGCTCGATCTATCAGGTCACCCCCGGCGGGGAAAGCAGGGCCGCGTCGTCACGGGCCTGCAGTCCGTGGCCACGCCGCCCACCACCCCGTACACGCCGATCACCGCCACCGGCCCGGTCGACGTCGAGGCAGGTCCACTCGGTCTTGTCGTGCTCAACGGCGGTGGTGAGACAATCGCATACCGCGCGAAACTGGGCAGGGGCGGCAACCGGCTCGGCACCCTCTACAAGGTGTCCGGAAAACGGGTTCTGGGCGACCTCGTGCGCTACGAGAGCGACAACGAACCCGACTGGGTCCTGGGCCACGAGCCGACGGCGGAGGAGCCCCTGAAGTTCCACAGCAACGCCTGGAAGTTCACCCGTACCCGCAGCGGCGGCTGGCTGGTGGCCGACGCGGCAGCCAACGATGTCGTACGCATCTCGCCCTCCGGCCGGGCCGGCCTGGCGACCCTGCTGCCCGACAACACGGCCAACGGGGAACGCGCGGACGGCGTGGCGGGCGGCGTCGTCGAGGCGCCCGACGGCACCGTCTACATCGCCGACATGGGCAACCTCAAGCCGGGAATCTCCCGGATCTGGAAGATGCGGCCGGGCCACCACCCCGAACTTCTCGTCGACGGCCTCAACGCGATCGACGACCTCGCTCTGGACAGCAAGGGCAACCTCGTCGCGCTTTCCCTCGCCGGCGGCTTCCAGAAGCAGGGCCCGCCCAAGCCCGGCGCCGTCCTCCGCGTCGACGTCAGGACCAAGAAGGTCACCGAGATACCCACCGGCGGCAAACTGGCCATGCCCACCGGCCGCACCGGGCCAGCGGAGTACGGAGCCGCCGATCAAGGGCCGCGCCCGGTGAGCGCGGCCCCACTGGGCTGTGCGGCGGCCGTCCGTTCCGCCGGCACCGCCTGCCCCTTTGAGGCGTGGTGCCATCCCGCAAGGAGGTGAACGACAGCCGGCCGCTCCCTTGCCACCGCCAGGCTCCGTGCACCGTGGTCGAACTTCCCGCCGCCTGGCGTCTCGCGAGGAAGCTCGCGTGGTGCCCATTGATCGATCGGCGGCTGCCCCCGATCTGTCAGTGGCGCCCTGGTCCGGCGGACCAGCGGGCACGCGCCTTGGCAGTGCGCTCAGGCGCTGACGGGGCTCAGTCGACGGCTTGCCGGGAACTGGGCGGAGGGCACGGGCAACTGGTCCAGCATCAGCTGCACGACAGCCACGATGTGGGGGTCGTCCACGAAATAGATCTGGTGTCTGCCTTCGCGGCGCGAGCGGACCAGGCCGGCCAGTTTCAGCTTCGCGAGGTGCTGGCTGACGGCGGGCAGCGCGCCACCCACCCGTTTGGCGAGCTTTGAGACGTCGCTCTCGTCCTGCGCCAGCGCCCACATGAGGTGCAGTCGTGCGGGCGAGGCCAGCAGTCCGAAGGTCGCGGCCGCTTGCGTCAGCAGCTCACCGGGCGGATCCGTGAAGCAGCCGATACCTGCCACCGCCACATTCACCTTCCTGTTCCGCCCTGGTCGCATTGCCTGCCAGGATGCCCCCTCAGTGTAGGAGTCCCGCCTCCTCGCGCAGGCTTATATCCCCCATACACTCCATATAGTTACGCAACCATGCAATGAACTGGCTGCCGAATCAGCCGTCATCGCGCCACTCCTGCCCCCGCAGGGAAGGAGCCGCGGCGCCAGCGCCGTAGCGGTGTCGCGGGGCTGGGTCCGACGGCGAAGTGGCCCGCGGCCTGCTCTTGCCTGCCGCCGCTTCCTCGTGGATGATCGCTCCATATGGTTGCCCAATTGCGCAACCAGGCAATCTTGTTGAAGTCGGCCGGTCGTCAGGTTATCCGCGCCCGGCAGTGCGGTGCCGGGCGAGTCGACACGGAGAGGCAGCGCCAGTGCCACAGGAACAGCTTCCGTCGCCGGGCAGTGCCAACCTGCGCTTAGGGGCGGCCGTAGCCGAGATAGAAGGCTTGTACACGGCGCTGCGCCTCACCGGCCCCGGATCGCGCAGGCAGCGTCTGGCCGTCGAGCTCGCCCATGCCGCCGAGCGACTCGCCGCCGTCGCGCTCGCATCGGCGGGAGGCGGGGGCATCGTGCCGCCCCGCTCACGTTGGCAGCGTCGACGGGCGCTCGCGGCCCGCGGCGCCAACTGGATCATCACCCGCACCGGTCCGACCGCGCCCGGCGGCCCCACGCCCCATGCGGACGGGCCTTCCGCCACCAGGGATATTGCCCAGTAGGCGTCACCGTGGGGCGCATTCTGTGGGCAAGGGCAGTCGACCGAGTCGATACCCGCGCCCAGCGCATCGCGCCTTCGCCCTTCCGGCGTCGGCCGCTTGTGCCCGCCCGTTCCTTTGTATGCCTGGCGCACGCGGGAACGTGCGGATCCGGGTGTCCGACGATGCCGTTGTCACCTACGCCGCCCCGGGGCAGGCAGCCACCCCCCGGGAGTCGGCCATGTCAACGCTCTGCATGCCGTCACCCCATACGCGCACCAATCACTGCCACGACGGCGATGACGACAAGGATCGCCGCGATCGCGGCAAGCAGTCGAAGGAGCTTCTTGTGGCTGTCTGTGGGGTGCGGTTCGAGTACGGGCATAGGCTGAGCCCCACCTCGGGGGATGTGCTGGTCAGGAGCGGCGTCGGCGGAAGAGCCGTCGTGCGGCGCGGATCAGGAGCCAGATGGCCAGCACCACTATGAGGATGATGACGATCAGGACCACGAGCAGGAAGATGCCGAGCTTCTTGAAGAAGCCCCGCTTCTTCTTTGTCTTCTGCGGGTGTGCCTGAGCCGCCGAAGCCAGATGGGTATATGCCGCAGGCCGCACCTCGGCACCGGCTGAGACCGCGCTGGAGGCCGAAGGGCGGGGACTCGCGGCATCAACTGCCGTCAGCTGCCGCCCAGTCCGAGTCGTCTGGTCGGCCGCCTGGGCGGACACGGGCGTCACCACCAGAGCCAGACCCAGGAGCGTACCGAGAAGCACGGCCGCACCACGAGCTCGTCCATGACGCGGGCGGCGCCCTGTAACCGGCAGGTCGCCGGACTCCCGCCAACCATGGCGACTGCGTACCGTGTTCACCCATACCCCCTCGGCATCAACGCAGGACAGGCTTTCTGTCTTGCGCAAGTGAGCAATCATTCTATGGGGGGACGCACACCGCTTAGAGCCAGCGCGCAGGGTATGCACCGCCGCCGCAGTCGGCAGCGGAACGTGATGGGGTCGCACTGCACCTCGGTCCGTGCCCGGTCAGCGGGTGGTGTTGTTCTCCGGCACGGCGCGGGCGGAGGCTGTGTCGCCGGGGGCGGCCTTGATGGTGCGGGGTGCCACCTCTTCGCCCGGGGTGGGTTCGGGCGTGGCGGCAGCCGAGGCGCCGTCCTCCTTCATGGCCTTGGTCTCGCTCTTGAGGATGCGCAGTGACTTGCCCAACGCGCGGGCGGTGTCAGGGAGTTTCTTCGAGCCGAACAGCAGGATGATCACGATCGCCATGATCAGTAGATGCCAGGGCTCCAGTCCGTTGCGGAACATCCTGCCCCACCTTTCTCTCGCCACAGCACGGGCATGTCGATGAGCATGCGCCTATCCAAAAGGTTGCTACATTGCGCAACTGTACAACCATCGGGTGGGGCTGGCCGCCCCTCCTTTCAGGCCGCATGGACACCGGACGGACGAGGGGCGTACATGGCAGGCAGGCGCGGGGGCGGGCGAGCCGACGCCAGGGCCCGGGCTGGGCGGCGCAAGAAGCGCAGCAAGGTGAAGATCGGGTTAGGGGTAGCGGTTTCTCTGCTGGTGCTGACCACCGCGGGCGCGGGCTGGATCTACGTCAAGCTCGACGGGAACATCGACACCTTCGGGGCGGACGGGATCTCCGGTGACCGGCCCCCGGCGTCGGACAAGGGTGCGAACATCCTCGTGATCGGCTCGGACGCGCGGACCGACGGGAACAGCGACCTGGGCGGCGGGAGCAAGGGCGACATCGGCCGCTCGGATACGGCGTTCCTGCTGCATACCTACGCCGACCAGAAGCACGCGGTCGCGGTCTCGATCCCGCGCGACACCCTGGTCGACATCCCGCCGTGCAGGCTGCCCGACGGCAGTTGGACCACGGGGCAGCACAACACCATGTTCAACGAGGCCTATTCGGTGGGCCAGAGCGCCAAGGGCAACCCCGCCTGTAGCCAGAACACGGTGGAGAAGCTGACCGGGCTGCGGGTCAACCACACCATCGTCGTCGACTTCAAGGGCTTCGCGGTGATGACGAAAGCCGTGGGCGGTGTCCAGGTGTGCCTGCCGCAGGACGTCTACCAGAAGGACCTCAACCCCCACCGGGCCACCCGCGGGGAGCGGATCTTCGCCAAGGGCCCGCAGACGGTGGCCGGGCAGAGGGCGCTGGACTACGTACGGATCCGGCACGGCATCGGAGACGGCTCCGACATCGGGCGCATCAAACGGCAACAGGCGTTCGTCGCGGCGCTGATCAAGAAGGTGAAGAGCGACGGCATGAGCCCCACCCGGCTGCTGCCGCTCGCGGACGCCGCCACCCAGTCCATGACCGTCGATCCGGGTCTCGGCTCCGCCCAGAAGCTGATGTCCTTCGCCCTGTCGATGAAGAGCATCGACCTGCACAACACCAAGTTCGTCACCCTGCCCTGGCGTTACCAGGGCGCCCGGGTCGCGATCGTGCACCCGGACGCCGACGCCCTGTGGGCTGCGCTGAAGGCCGACCGCACCCTGGACGGGCAGGACGCCGGCGGTCACCACAACAAGCAGGCCGCGACCTCCCCTTCACCCGGCGCCACCGAGCAGGTCTCCGGCAAGGGCATCTCGGTCACCGTCTACAACGGCACCTCGGTCACCGGACTGGCCGCCCGCGCTGCCGACACCCTCAAGGACCACGGCTTCACCGTCACGGGTACCGCCACGGCCCGCAGCCACCATCAGAACACCGTGATCACATATGGGCCCGGCCGCAAGGACCAGGCCGACACCCTCGCACGCCTCTTCCCCGGCGCGGACGTACAGCAGTCCCCGGCCGCCGCCGGCATCAGCGTGACCCTGGGCACCACGTACGTCAACGGCGCGTTCACCGCCTCACCCCCACCGACCACGGTGCCCTCCGGCGTGGCAGACGGTGCTCGGTCCGCCGACGACGACCCCTGCGCCAACCTCTCCTACGGGTAGCCGTACGCACCGTCCAGCTGCCTTCCAAGGAGCGGTCTTCGTCGCCGTGCGGTCTCGAAGTACGGCGTGGGGCCGGGCATGGTGGCGGACTCGTGCCGCAGAGCCATCCGCATCGCCAGGGCGACAACCAGCTTTCGCCGACTCGGTACAGAGTGCGGCCCTACGGCCAGGGGAATGGCCGTGTACAGGGCCCGTGTTGAGGCACGCAGTTGACGCCGAAGGAGACCTGCAGGGATGAATGAGAGAGTCAGCGGTGTGGTCCGTTGGTTCAACCAGCTGAAGGGGTATGGGTATATCGCCGGGGATGACGGTCGGGACGTGTTGGTTCACCGCCGGGACATCGAAGGTGCCACCTTCCTCACGGAAGGGTTGCGGGTCACCTATGTGGCTGTGGACGGTGCTGGTGGCGAAGTGCACGCGGAGCACGTGCACATAGTGGAGCATGCGCACTGAGCTTGGGCTGCGCAAGCACGGACCGACGGACGATCAGTCTCGTCGGCTGCCACCCCCGGCCGACACCGGGACCGTGACGAAGACGCGAGACCGCGAAGTCAAGCCGGGGGCTGGCTCGTCAGCTCTTACCTGAGCTTGAGGCGCGCGGTGGAGGTTGACGGCGAGTTGTCGGCCGTCGGGCAGGTAGAAGGTGACGGTGGCGCGGGCGAAGACGGGGGTGTCGCGGGTGTAGACGAAGATGAGCAGGCGGTGGAAGTGCTCGCGGTGGTCCAGGTCGATGTCGAGTTCTCGCCGCACAGCGCGATGCAGGGCGCTTGACGCAGACTGCCGGTGAAACCGTCCAGCGGCTGGACAGCACCCCTTCTGCGTCGGTGGTTGAACTGTTGGTCGGCTCGTGCGCGGGGCGGGCGGTGGGACATCGGCGCCCGGTGCGGCGGGCGGCTGCGCCGAGCCGGGTGTATCGGCCGGCTTTGTCGGACGGGAGGCAGGTCGCCACCATAAAAGCGATTGCCATATCGTCTGTGCGCGGAACCAGGGCGAGGGGCGCGCCGGAGCGCCAGGCTCCTCTCGATAGCAATACGCGCCGGCTTCCACGCGCGACACGCCCCGCCCGCCGCTGCCACGACCGGCGCCGCCTCCACATGGCCGAGGCGCGGCGGCGGGGGAGACGGAACCCAAGCGTCCCGGCGAGTGCGGCTCGTACGTGACAGGGTGGCCAACGCGAGGGCCGCGCCTGAGAACGTCCTGTCACTGCTGGGGCCGCGTCGTCTGGTCGGTCAACCACCGGCAACGGGGCGTCCGTTCGAACCGCCTCTCATCGCGGTGTCGACCTGGACGCTCCCGTGACCCGTCCGGGAAGGCCTGTCCAACCAGCGCCCAGGCTGCGTACGGTGCCCGCCGCAGCACCGTTGCCATCGCCGTGGCCGACAGGGTGGGGGAGCAGCCCGTCGCCACGTGGGATGCGGTGAGCGCGCCCAGGAAGTGAGGAACGCCTCGTCGGGGACGACCTGGATCAGGCCGTCGTCTGGGGAACGCAGGCGAACCATGATCAGCGGGATCGTCTACTTCAGCAACCGGTCCGCCATGCCGTCCGAGGGTGGCTCGCGACCGTCCTCGGACAGCTGCCGACCTGATTCACGAGCTGGCGGGCTCGTGGCTGGGTGGGCCGATGGCCGCGCCGAGGACGGCGTTGTTGGGCAGCAGCATTTTTCCGTCCACCGTATGGAGTTCGATGAACAACAGGGACATGTCGGTGACTTCGCCCTCGATGCGACCGCCCAGCGGGCCGGACTGCACGCTGATCCGCGTGCCGATCGTGAAGGGGTGGACCACCAGCAGTACCAGTCCCGCGAAGATGTTGCCGAGCACCGGCTGGGCGGCGATGCCCAGGACCACTCCGGTCAGCGCGCCGCCCAGAAGCAGCTTGTCCCAGGGCACCCGTACGAGGCTCAGTGCGCCCAGGATCACCATGGCGTACCCCGACAGCAGGCAGATCACCCGCAAGGCGGCGGAGCGGTTGTCGCTGATCCGCCCGGTCAGTAGGTGCACCAGGTCGTCGGTGGCCCCGCGCACCGCGATCAGAGCGCACACCAGGAAGAGGCCGGCGCTGATCCCGGCAACGATCCTGGCTGCCAGCGAGTTGTGGCTGCCCGGGCTTCCGAGCAGCCCGCCGTAGGTGAGCGACACGACGAGCCCGCCCACGGCCAGTGACGTCGTCACGACAGCCCGCCGGGTGCGGATGACCCCCCGCCAATGCGGTCTGTGGCCAAGGGCAGTGCCGTCCCCAACTGATTCTGCCTCGCCCACTGGTTACGTCCTCGCTGCGGTCTGGGATGTGAATGCCGCAGTAGCGTACCCACGCGCCCCGGGGAACGCTGCAGGCGGCAGCCCGGAACGGTCACTGGTGAACCTCATGCGCCCCTTCTTCCACCCCGTCAACTGGTCGGCCCGCACGCCCCAGCCCTGCTCTGCCGTACGCGGCACCGCGACGGCCCGGTCCACTCCGGTGACCTCCGTCGGCACCACGTACAACTCGGCGCAGAGCAAGCAACCCGCCGCCTGCCCGGTAGGGAAAGGGCGAGGTCCGGGGCTTGGCGGGACCTCCGGGTCGGCACAGCGCGAGGCAGCGCCCCCTGTTCTTTATTGCGCAAACGTGCAAGTATGTGGCTGTGCCGGTCGCCGACCGCGCACAGACGGTTCCAGGGCCGCCGCACTGCGGCTTTGGAACCGCATCCTCGCGCACTGGCCTTCAGCGGCGCAGTGACGTGCCTGGCGGGAAAGGGGGCGAGAAGCGATGGACAGCAGTGGTCCCGGTCATCATCGGCCGCCGCTCATCCCGCTCCCGGGCGCCCTGCCGCGTACACGGTAGGTAGTCCTCCAAGGGGCCCAGTCGCCTCGCCCGGGAGCAGTCCCGAATTCGCCCGCCGGCCGCGGTCCGCCCGCACCTGCCGGTCCCGAGGAGGTGCCCTGTGCACGCCCTGACCACCCTTGACTTCCTGCTGCGCCTGGCCACCGGCCTGGGCTGCGGAGCCCTGATCGGCATCGAGCGCCAGTGGCGTGCCCGGATGGCGGGGTTGCGCACCAACACCCTGGTCGCGCTCGGTGCCACCGCCTTCGTCCTCTACAGCGAGGCTGTCACGGACGCGGGCAGCCCCACCCGGGTCGCCTCCTATGTCGTCTCCGGCATCGGCTTCCTCGGTGCCGGCGTCATCATGCGCGACGGCGGCGGCATCTCCGGCCTGAACACCGCGGCCACCTTGTGGTGTTCGGCCGCCGTCGGCGTCATGGCCGCCTCCGGCCACCTCGCCTTCGCCCTCATCCTCACCATCGCCGTGCTCGGCGTCCACGTCCTGCTGCGCCCGGCCGGCCGCCTCCTTGACCACGCCCCCGCCAGCGGAACCGATCAGGACACCGAACTCCCCGCGCTCGTCCACATCGAGTGCGACCGTACGGAGGAGTCCCACATCCGCGCCCTGCTCCTGCAAGCCCTCACCTCCGCAGGACTCGCCCCCACCGCCCTGCGTGCCCACCGCCGCGACAACGCCACCAGCCTGCGCGCCACCGTCACCCTTACCGGCGACATCACCCGCGCCCTGGAACAGGTCGTCGCCCGCCTCTCCCTGGAACCCAGCATCCGCGACCTGCACTGGCACCTGGACGGCGGCGTGGCCCCGGCAGACGCCGGTACGCCTGAGGAGCGGGCCGCATCAGCCCGGCATCCCGACCCGCGGTCATCGGCGGCCAACTCGCGCTGCGCGACCTGACAGACACAGGTGAACCGGTCGCCGGACACCCCCCATGGGGGTGGTTCTCCCCGCCGATGCCCGGGTGTTTCGGCGGCGCATCTGGCATCGCTGGTGGAGGAGTTGGCCGGGCCACGGACGGCCGCCGAAGAAGGACGCCGCTTCCAGGCACGGGGCGGGACGAGGAAACGTGCCGCGGGTGCCGGGCCCAGTATCAGTTGGTGTTCGTGGACCGACTGGTAGCGACGCTGATTCATCTGCGCCGCGATCTGCCTCATGCGCTCCTGGCGGTGCTGTTCGGTGACCTGCAACGTCAAGTTGGGGGAGGCTCTGTGGTCACCCGGTTCATCGACCCTGCTGGCTGCGGTGGGCGGCGACGCGAACACGAGTGCCGCAGCGGGTTGAACAGTAGCGCTGCGGTGAGCGGCGTCCGGTGTCGATGAAGTAGCGGTCACAGCCGGGTGCTTCACAGCGGCCCCAGGCGCAGTAGCCGCGTTCGCTGAGCCAGAGCGCCAGGGCGAGGGCCGCGGTGCAGAGCAGCCAGTGGGCCGGTTGCATGTCCTGGGAGGCGCGTGCGTGGAGCGACCAGGGGCGTTGCGGCAGTCGGACCAGGCGGGGCTGGGCGGGGTACTGGTCCAGCAGTGCGTTGATGGCGTCGGCGGCCTCGTCTTCGTCCTTGATATCCAGGATGCCCGCGATGATTGCGGCCGCTTCACGTAGCTCCTGGATGGGGGCGTCTGTGAGTTGGAGGGGCGGGTTGCCGTGCCGTTCCACCAGGCCCTTGAGTGCGGCTGCGGTCAGCTCGGTCCCGGCCTGGCCGGTGTTGACCAGGTCGACCAGAAAGTACAGGCCGCGTGGATTGTCATCGCCGAAGCCCTGGTGCATGCGTGTCTCCCGCTGCGGGTCGAGATCGTTCGACCCGATGGTAACGTCTAAATTGGATTTATTCGTTACGTCGGGTGGTGTCGGCCCGTGAGAGGGGGTTCATCATGGCTGCGTCGCGGACGTCCGTCCTGGTTGTCGGAGGCGGGCCGGTCGGCTTGACGTTGTCGGCCCTGCTGTCCGGGTACGGGGTGGACCACGTGCTGATCGAGACTCACCGCACGACGTCACGTCACCCCAAGGCCCGGGGTATCTCGGCCCGTTCCATGGAGATCTTCCGCCGCATGGGCGTGGAGGAACAGGTCCGGGAGGTGGGCCTGCCGGCCGAGCAGATCTCCTTCTATCGCGGTCGTGACCTGGTCGATCCGGACTTCGTCCGCACCGGCCTCGCCCAACAGCCCGACCGGAGCGACGAGTACACGCCGTCGCCGGGGATCATCTGCTCCCAGGACGCCCTGGAACCCGTCCTGCTACGACACGCCGCGGACTTCGCCGGCCCGCGGGTCCGGTTCGGGACCCGCCTGGTCTCCTTCACGCACGACGGCCCGGGCGTACTGGCCGTCGTCGAGGAAACAGCCACAGGCTCCCGGCACGAGGTGCGCGCGGACTGGCTCGTCGGCTGCGACGGCGCCGCGAGCACCGTGCGCGCCGGAGCAGGGATCGCCATGAAGGGCCCCACCGGCTTGGGGCGCTACCTGAGCATCCGCTTCGAGGCGCCGCTCGGCCAGGTCGTGGCCGACCGCGCCAGCGCCTCGTACTTCCTCACCGCCCCCGGGCGCGGCGGGTTCATGGCCGTCGACAACGACCGCCACTGGATCTACCAGTACCCGCTCACCCCGGACACGCCCGCTGTGGACCAGTTCGACCACGGGCGCCTGGCCGGGCTCATCCGCACCGCCGCAGGGATCTCCGACCTGGAGGTAGCGGTCCGCGACGCGATGTCCTGGCGGATGGACGCCCAACTCGCCACCGCCTACCGCCGCTCACGCGTGCTGCTGGCGGGCGACGCCGCCCACACCATCCCGCCCACCGGCGGGCACGGCATGAACACTGGCATCGGCGACGTGGACAACCTCGCCTGGAAACTCGCGGCCGTCACCACCGGATACGCGGGCGACGCCCTACTGGACAGCTACGAAGCGGAACGCCGTCCCATCGCCTGCCAGGTGATTGACATCTCCACCGCCAACGCCCAAAACCGCGCCGGCTACCGCATCGACGACGAACTCCTCCTGACCGCCGCCTACCGCTCCACCGCCGTCATTGCCGACCCCGATACTGCACCGACGCACACCGTGCTCACCCCGGACGGCTACCGCCCCCGCTGCCATCCGGGACAGCGCGCACCACACGTCCGCCTCACGGGAGGCGACACCGGCGCGAGATCCACCCTCGACCTCATCGGCCCGGGCTTCACCCTCCTCACCGCGACAGACAGCCCGACCTGGCAACGGCAGGCCGAAACCGCCCAACAGATGGGCATTCCCCTCACCTTCCAGGCCATCAACACCGCCGGCCAATGGGAGGCCGCTGCCGGGCAGTGGGAGCGCCGGGTCGGCACCGGTGGCGCTGCAGCCGCAGTCCTGGTCCGTCCAGATGGACACGTGGCCTGGCGCGGCACCGACTCGACAGTGGACTTCCAGGAGATCCTGAGACGAGTCCTTTCCCTCTGATCCTCCTGATGACGGCACCTGCTGGCGCGGCAGGCGGACGCGGTGCCTCATCTTCTCCAGCTCGATGCCTGCGGCCCTCGCAGGAGCGTCGCTCCGAGGCCTGCTTGCCAGGGGGCATGGTCGAACTCCCAGGTCAGGACGGGTACTTGCTGACCTTGTGGAATCCGCTGGCCCCGACCCGACCACACGCCCCCGACCACGGTCACGATGGGGACACAAAGCCCGTGGTCGGCCCGACCACAGCCCCGACCACGGGTCACCGACCCCGACCAAGTGCGCCTGAACCGGGCAGAGTTGCGAAGTGAACGGGGAGGGGGAACTGGCCGCGCGAGCCTAGGAGTGCAGAGAGTGAGGCCGCCGACGGATCGGGCACGCGTCGGCTCCAGGGGCAGGTGGTGGCAGCCTGCCAAGATCCCCGGCCTCGTCACCCGCGATCAGCTCTGCGTCTCCTCGCGGCGTCCCATAGCGGCCGCATCGGGTACGAGGAGCAGCTTGCCGGTGGTACGCCGAGCCTCCAGATCGCTGTGGGCCTGGGCGGCCTCGGACAATGCGTAGCGGCCCGTTATGGTGACCTCCAGCGCCTTGGAGCGCACCCACTCGAACACATCGGCGGCCCGTCGGAGCAGTTCGGACCGATCGGCGATGAAGTCTCCGAGGCTGGGCCGGATCAGGGTCAGCGAACCGCCGTGGGCGAGCCGAATGGGATCAAACGGGGGCACGGCACCACTTGCCGCGCCGAAGAGCACGAGATGGCCGCGGGTTCGCAGGCTGGCGAGGCTCGCGTCGAAGGTGTCCGCGCCGACGCCGTCGAAGACAACCGGCAGTCCCTGACCGCTGTTGAGCCGCCTCACCTCGGCTGCGAGATCGTCGACTGCGGAGGAAAGGATCACCTCAGCGGCCCCGGCACGCTTCGCCAGCTCGGCCTTCGCCGTGGTCGACGTCGTGCCGATCACCCTGCCGCCGAGATGGGTGATGAGCTGGGTCAAAAGCAGCCCCATGCCACCAGCAGCCGCATGCACGAGCACCGTGTCGCCCCCCTGAACCGGGTAGGCGTCCTTGACGAGATAGTGCGCGGTCATGCCTTGGAGGAGCACGGCGGCGGCTGTCTCGAAGCCGATATCGTCGGGCAGCGGCACCAGCCGGGAGGAGTCCACGACGGCCCGCTCGGCATACGTGCCGGGAATCTCCACCCAACCGACCCGGTCCCCGACTGCGACGTCAACGACGCCGGGTCCAACTTCGACGACCGTGCCGGCGCCCTCAGCGCCCGGGGTGAAGGGCAGCGGGAGGCTGTACCGGCCTTCGCGGTGGTAGACGTCGAGGAAGTTGACCCCGGATGCGGCGACCTCCACGACCGCCTCGCCCGGACCCGGCCGCGGCTGGTCCACCCTGGCCTCCTGCAGCACCTCGGGACCGCCCACTTCGTACACCTGAATCGCTCGCATGACCCCTCCAATAACGGCTCATCAATAACGGCTCATCCCCCACCAACCCCGTTGATGGCGATCCGATTCCCGGCAAGCAGACCAGCCCTCCGCCCCCGCCGAGAGCTGAGATGCCTGCTTTGCACCCGGGTCTGGGACAGGAGACCGAGGCCGTCAAGGGTCGACGAATGCACCACCCGCCGCTTCCGCACCGCCGTACGGCCACCCACCGTAAGTGCCTGAGTCTGTCGGGAATCCTGTGGGCGGGGTCGCAGTACGGGGGACGACGCGAGTGGTCCGCGAGCTGCTGATGGGCGGCTAGCGCGGTCACGAGTCGGTGGTGGCTGGTTCGAAGAAATTTACCTCTCGCGGCTGGGGGCGACGGGACGGTGGAGGGATCCGCCGCACCGGAGGTATCCGAGATGTCTGTCCGTTCCCGATCTGGCGCGTCGATTCCCGAACTGACGGTGTGGGTCGCCCGCGCCAGCAACCCCAGGGCACCACTGCCATGTGCATCCGTGACCGGCTGGACGGCGTGTGGAGCGAACCCAAGGGACGGTCGGCCAGGCCTGTCGCCGGCCCAACTGGCCACGGTCTGTGTCCTGCAGTTCCTGCCGGAGCTGTCCGACCGTCAGGCCGCCGAGGCGGTTCGCTGCCGCATTGACTTCACATACGCCCTGTCCATGGAGATGGACGATCCAGGCTTCCACCACAGCGTCCTGGCTGACTTCCGCGAACGCCTGGCCGAGACAGGCCGAGCCGATCAGCTCCTGGAACTCGCCCTGAAACGGATCCAGGCCGCTGGGCTGCTCACCGAACGCGGGCGCCAGCGCACCGACTCCACCCACGTCCTGGCCTCGGTCCGGGACCTGACCCGGATCGAACTGGTCACCGAGTCGATCCGCGCGGCCCTGGAGGAAATCGCCCGTCTCGCTCCCGAGGAACTGATCGCCCTGGTCATCGTCGAGTGGGGGCAGCGCTATGGGCGTGCGGCACGGCTCGGCAAGAACCCCACCCGGCCCAAGACCCGCATCAACTACCTCGGCGAAGACGCTGATCTGCTGCTGCGCCACGTGGCCTCCCTTCCCCGCGGGCTGCGGGAAGGCCCACGCGTCCAGGTATTACGGCAGATCTTCCTTCAGAACTACTTCCTCGACGGTCAGGGGCGCATCCGGTGGCGCATGCCCACCGACGCGGGGCTGCCGCCCACGGCCACCGCCATCGTCTCGCCCTACGACGTGATCGCCCGCTATGCCCGCCGCGGTGACACCCGGTGGAAGGGATTCCTCGCGCACGTCACCGAGACCTGCGACGCCGACGCGGTCAACATCATCACAGACGTCATTACCACCGTGGCATCGGGCAACGACGCCCGGACCCTGCCCACGGTCCACACCCGGTTGAAGGGAAGAGGTCTGCTGCCCGCCGAGCATCTGGTCGACGGCGGCTACATCTCGGTGGCGCACCGCGACCGCGCGGTCCGTGAGTACCAGATCCACCTGGTCGGGCCGGTCAAGGAGAAGATCACCCGCAAGTCCCGCAAAGGCAACGGGTTCGACCGCGACGCGTTCACCATCGACTGGGAACGCCAGCAGGTGACCTGCCCGCAGGGCAAGGAGAGCATGAGCTGGGCAGCCCACGCGTCGGTTGCACCCGCCATCCACGCGAAGTTCTCGCAGAGGGATTGCAGGCAGTGCTCGGTCAAGGTGAACTGCACCCGCAGTCCCCGCCGCCTGGTGAGCTTCTACCCTCGCGAACTACACGACGTCCTCGCCACCGCACGCGCCGAGCAGCAGACACACGCGTGGAAGACCCGGTACGCGATGCGGGCGGGAGTGGAGAGCACGATCAACGAGCTCGTGCACGGCCACGGAATGCGCCGATGCCGCTATCGCAGCAGAGGAAGGGCCCACGTCCAGCACATCCTCACCGCCATCGCGATCAACGTTGAACGGATCAGTGCACAGACTCCAGTCGGCACCGAACTCCGCCCCGACAACCAACTGCTTTCCAGAACTTCCTGGACCAAAGAGCCGTCCCACGACCCCGGAAATGGCGCGCCACCGGCTGACCCCGCCCACAAGGTTCCCGACAGACTCAGGCACTTGGTGGGGCAGTGTTACTGGGTCAGGAGCTTCAGCGTGTCCATGATGATCCCGAACGTCTTGGGGAAGTTCGTGCGGAGGCTGTCCTGTGCTTCCGCGGAGAGTGCCTGGAAGTCCTTGACGATCTTCTGGGCCGCCTGCAGTACCTCCTGGAGTGAGGGCAGCTCACCGCCCGTGGGCCGCAGTGAGTTGACCGTTTCGATGACGCTGGTCACAAACGCCTTGGCGTCGGGCACCAGTTTGTCGATATTGCCCTTCAGTAGGTTCCTGAGTTCTGTCAGGAGGTTGTCGAGCGCGGCGCGGAGGTCGGCCCGGGCCAGGGGGGAGCCGCTTTCCAGGGTGGTCCGGCCGGCTTCGGATTTCCACCGGGAGAGCTGTTGCATCAGCTGGGTCTCGGCGGCTCGGGGAGCGGACTGCTTGGCCAGGGCGGCGTCTGCGGCGGCGGCCGGCGCCGCTACCGCGGTACCGAAAACCACCGAAACGCCGATGGCCACCACCAGTCGTGCGCGGGACTTCTTCGCCTTCGAGGACATGTGCCGCTCCATCTCTGAGACAGTCCAGACCGGCTGAGCCAACGCCCGTGCTCCGGCCGGTGCCGCCGGTCACCGGCGCCACCTTGGCCAACCTCGCACCGTCACCAACCGGTGGCATCCAGAACGCACCCATGCGGGGTAGCGGAGCGCACGGGCGCCTGAGGGGAGGACGACGAGGGATACGCGGCCGGATGGTCGGGCTGCTGCGGCGAATGGCTGTGACCAGCCTGAACTGTCGGTTCCTCATGCCATGCTGACCACGATCAGGGGCGACGGGGCGAGGGAGAGACGGCGAGGGGGGCTCAGTACTACGGCTACGGCGCCGACAGCGAGAACGGCGACCGCATCGACGACCCCTCCGAGGACGCGGTGTTCATGATGATCAGCGACCTCAACGACTTCGACAACACCTTCGTGGTCGTCCAGCCCGACGAGGACGACCCCGCCTGGTTCGTCTCCGTGGCTGTCCTCGATGACGGCGGTTACGAGATCGTCCGCCGTGACAGCACCCGCAACGAGCACGAGGTCACCACGGCGACCAGCATCGACCACATCGCCCGCGACCTCACCATCTGGATGGCCGCCCGCGACTTCCCAGGACGGCCAACCACGCAGGTCAACGACTTCTGAGGGCCGCCCCCCAACTCTTTGGGGGCGGCCCTTGTGGTGTGTCGCGGTGGGTCGTCTGGCGGTTGTCCAGACGTGCTCCTGCTCGGGTCAGGCGGGGTGGGCTGCGTCGCGTGTGCACAGGGTGCATACGTATTTGCGGCGCAGTACGAGCCGCATGGCTGCCGGGTCTTTGTGGACTGGGCATAGCCAGGACAGTTCGGAGCGCTCGGGCAGGTCGCGTTTGATGAACGCGCCGACGCCCTTCCACGGCTTCTTACCCATTGTCGTCGTCTGAGTCGTCCGGCTCGGGCTCGGGCTCGGCGGGGGTGATGATTTCCTGCTCGTACACGTCGTACCCGTTCACCTCGTCGTTCTTGCCGCTCATGGCGGACTCTCCTTCAGTTGTAGCGAGTTGGGGTGGTTCTGGGGACCCCGCCCGGCCGTCTCCGCTTCACGGGGCGTGCGACCGGGCGGGGCCGTGGCCCGCTCTCTGCCGGGGACCACGGCCAAGGGGACCGTTCGGCAGGGAGCGGGAGTCTTAGGACCGGCCGCGCTGGCGGACCTGGTGGAGCCTGCCGACCGCGACGAGTTGCTTGCGCTCCCACTCGCTGGCCGGGCGCAGGCGCCGGAAATGGGACCGCCAGATGAGGCCGGTGGGGCGTTCCATCTCGACCATGAACGCGTCTATCCCGCGCACGGTGCCGGGCATCTCGTAGTCGCGGTCGAACAGGACCATGCCCAGGGTGATGTCGTGCGCGCTGCGGAAGGCGCTGCGTGGCGGGCCCGCCGGGGTGGGGGGCTTCATCGGTGCCCGCCGTGCGGGTACTCGCGGCGAGGCAGGCCGCGTGTGAGTGGCCCGTGTGGGATGTAGACGACGCCGGAGCGCCGGTGCAGCGCCCCGCCGTACTGCGTCCACCACCCGGTGGGGGAGCCCGTGTAGGGGCCGTCAGGGTCGTCGATGAGACTCACCGGCGTGGGGGCCGGTAACGCGTTCGTGGGTCGTGTGCGCCGCCGCGCGGGGGCGCTCACCGGTTCGTTCCGACCGGGGTCCACGCGCGCCTGGTGAACCTCGGAGCGGGTCGGCCGCCGCAGCCCGGTCGGCGGTACGGCCCATTCGGCGCCTCCGCCCGGCGGAACGAGGAACACGCTGCCCTGGTACAGGCGGCGTACCTCACCGGTCCGGCCGCTGGCTTTGTCGACCGCGTAACTGCCCAGGGTGGGGCTCCAGTCGCCCGCCACGAAGTCGGCAAGTACCTGCCTGCGCTGGCGGTCCGCGTCCGTTCTGTGAGCCATCGTCGGCTCCCCTCGTGTGGTCTAGGAAAACCACCCCGGGGACACCCGCTCACCCTGTCTGTGGCACTTCGCAAGCCCGTCTGCGGGAAGTGCCACACGCCCTACAGCGGCAGGCCCACGACGTCGGCCATTGCCCGCATCTCCGTCGTCAACGTGCGCCGACCGGCGATCACCCGGCCGAGGATGTCGCGGGCGTAGCGCTGGTTCGGCAGCCACTCGGGACTGTCGGAGCGGATCCTCTCCAGCCGCTCGAACGCCTCGGCGTAGTCGCCGGTCTTCGCGTACGCGTCGGCCACGTCCAGGAGGTGACGGTTGCGGTTGTTGCTCGTGGGCTTCAGGCCGGAAACCGGGATGCCCTCGGCCAGACGCAGCACCCTGTCCGGCCGGTCGGTCACGCTCGCGTTCTCGGCGGCCTTGAGCTTGACCGTGGTCGGCCCGAAGGTGCGCAGAAAGTCGTTCTCGGGGGCGTACTCGCGCCCCAGCGCGACGGCCGCCGACGTGGCGAACCGCAATGCGTCCTCGGCGTCCCCGGGCTGCGCGTTGCGCACCGCGGCCGCAGAGACCCGCAGCAGCAGCCAGCCCCACGTACTCAGTTCGGCCGGCGTCGCGCGCGAAATCCGCGGTTCGGTCTCATCGGCCCACCGCACCGCCAGGTCATACGCCCGCTCCAGCTCGCCCTGGCGCAGCAGGAGCCAGCACGAAGTGTTGACCGTGGCCGCACCCTCCAGCCGGTCGGCCGCATCGTCCAGGGCGCGCTCCAGCGCCGTCTCAGCGGCCCCGAACTGGCGCGTCTGGACCATGAGCCACCCCGAGAGCTGCAAGAGCCGCACCCGCACGCGACGCCCTTCGGGGCCCAGGGCCTCGGCGTCCCGCAGCAAGGGGGGCAGCATGACGGACAGCGCGGCGAACCGGTCATCCGAGAACAGGGGAGTCGTCGCGGCCAACGCGGATCGAACCCCCTCGACGGTCGGCTGGACGTCGTCGCCCAGGGCCTCGGTGCTCGGCGGCGCCTCGATGGCACTGCGCACGTCCGCCCACAGGTCGACGGTCTCGGGACTGGCGTCCTCGGGGTGCGGGCCGCCGGACAGGCGCATCGTGGGAACCCGCATGGCGTGCGCGAGTTTGCGCAGGGTCTCCAGGCTGGTCGTCTCGCGCTCGCCCTGCTCCAGTTTCCGGATCGCGGAGAGGGACACCCCCGACGCGTTCGCCAGCTCGCGCTGGGTCAGTCCGCGCCTCTTGCGGACGTCCTTGATCCTTTGCCCGGCACTGCTCATATTCCGAGCGTACGCCCGGGACCCGGTACGGCACAGGCAGAGTCAGGGAGCCAACCGCCGTGTGGCCGGGCGGGGTTGGAGCCCGGGGCGGGCGTTCCGTTAGACGGCGTCCCCTCCTCGGGGCGGGCGCCGTCTCGCGGTCTCGGTCGCTGCTGGTCGCCGTATCCGTGGTGTGTGCCGGGTCTGTAGTGCGGGCATGGGTCCGCGCGGGCGACTCAGTGGGCGATCCCGCATGGTCCTCGGTGGAGATTGAGGTCGGCGCCGCCGACCACCTGAATGGTGTTCGGGTCCCACCAGTACCGGCGTGGGCGGAGCGGGCTGCCCCCCCGATGGGACAAGTGCGGTACGGGTGAACCAGGCCGGGACTGCCCGCGCGTCGACGGAGACCGCTGGGCACCAGCGAGCGGAATGCCGACATAGGCCTTGGATTGCCGTTGCTAGTGACCCCACGAGCGAAGAGGTTGGACATGGCTGACAAGGGAGGCACGGACAAGGTCAAGGGCAAGGCGAAGGAAGCGCTCGGCAAGGCGACCGGCGATAAGCGGACGACGGCCGAGGGCAAGATGGACCAGGCCATGGGCAAGGCGAAGGAAGCCGTGGCAGACGTCAAGGACTCGCTCCGCGGCAGGGGCGACGAGCGCTGAATCCAGCTGCTTGCGGAGGGTGCCCGCCTGTGGGAGGCGGGCACCCTCCGTTGCGCCAGGGCGTGGCTGGGGCGGCACAATCCGCCCTCTCGACTGCTCACTCGCCAACCCAGACACGCAGTCAACTGATAGCCGCAGTCAGTGCCTGTTTCTGACCTCATGCCCGCAGGTCATGAGGGGTACTGGGAGCGGGCGGGAATGGATCGGCGTTCGTGGAACGGTCAGCATGACCGTTCCACGAAGGCACTCAGATCTGGACTATCTCGAAGGCTTCTTTGCCTTCTCCGCACTCCGGACAAGTCCAGTTCTCGGGCAGGTCCGCCCACACGGTCCCCGGCGCGATCCCTTCCTCCGGACGCCCGGCCTTTTCCTCATAGATCCACCCGCAGTTCTGGCACAACCAGTTCTTGTATTCCGTCTGCACGGACTCTCCCGAGGCTCACTACCGAAGGTTGATCACTGACGAACGGAGTGTCTCAGGGCCCGGAGCTTTCAAGATCATCGGGGTGAGGCTTAGCTTTCTCCGCGACCAGGCGCCCGAGGAGTTCTGTTCGTGGAACGGTCACGCTTGCCGTTCCACGAGCGCCGACGGCTTCCCGCCCGTTCCCCGTACTCGACCTGCGGGTACGGGATCAGAAACAGGCACCGACCCGCGCGCGGTGGTTGGGGGTCGGACGTCCCGCGCCAGGGCTGCCGGCGCCGGTGACGCCCTGCTCTTTGTCCGACATCCCCGCTCAGCCCGTGCGAGCCCGGCAGGTGCCCGTGCCCCCCCGGTCAGAACTGCGCAGACGGCAGCCACTTTCGCCAGTCGCAACCTCATCAGCGGCATCCCAGCATCCGGTTGAGGTGACGCCGCTCCGGGCAATGACCGGTGCATGCCATGATCTGCGAATGAGTGAGTACTGCTGGCCTGGGGAGGACGGCAGGCTCGTGCCCGACGTGGCTTCGGCGTGGTCCGAGACCGTCCGCGTGCTGCCTGTCGGTACTCGTATCGCCGGCGAGGTCGTCGGCCGGCAGCCGTTCGGTGTCTTCCTCGCCATCGACGATCACCCCAACGCCATGGGCCTGGCCAGGATTGACAGGATGCCCCGGTGCATGGAGCTGCCGGCCGTGGGGCAGCGCGTCACGGGCGACGTCGTTTGGCACGCCGACCACAATCACCAACTGGGGGTCGTGCTCGGCGAGTGGACCGAGCACGAAGACCTCCTGCCCCGCATTCTCGTCGGCCAGATGGCCGATGGACGCGTCACGAAGATCGCGTCCATCGGCGTCTCATGAGCGGAACCAGGTCCTTTTGACCGAACCCCTCCCGTAGCCCACCTAGGACCCGCATCGACATACCAGCCCGATGGTCACGCCGGATCGCGGCGCACGGCTCGATCTTCCGCTTCGGCACCCGCATCGAGACCCTCTACGGGAGATGCACTTGCGGCTGGTGTCTGAGCTAACACCCAGGTCCCGCGCGACCTCCGCGGCCGACTTCCCGGTCTCCAGCACGATCCGCACCGCACCCTCACGGAACGGCGCGTCATGCGACCGTCGCTTCTCGCCCGTGCCCCCCAACTTCCCCTTCAGTCACGGCTCTACGTTACGAGGGGAAGGTCAGAGTTTGCGGCAGGCGACCTCGAAGTCCGCGAGCCACCGCTCGCGGATAGTGGGTGTCCGCTGGCGGTAGATCGTTTCGAACCGCCCGTCGCTGGCAAACGGAACTGACAACATGCCGCCGTGGTACGTCAACCTCGAGTCGAAGGCGGGCCATTGAAACGACGGGGCAATGACAGGCAGCTCTCGGTGTTGCAGCGGGTGGGAGCCGGGTGTCCTGCCGGCTCTGGGAGACCAGCTCCTACAAGACCACTTGCCAAGCACTACAGAACCGGGGCCTGGTCACGATCTCCCGGAAGGGCGGGCAGTGGAATGTCGCCCTGCCAAGCGTCGGCCAGCGCTATCTGGCGCACGGCACGTACTTTCCACACGGTTCGCGCTCCCCGACGCCCCAGGCCGTCACTTCACCACCCCCATCCAACCGCGCGCAGGAAACGCCGGCCTCCGTGCGAAAGCCAAGCCCTCCACATGCAGGCCGCCAGGCGGGAGCGACGGGGCCTTGCAACGGGACTGCGAGTGCTTTCAGTGCCTGTTCCAGGCCATGCAGATGAGCCAGAGCCAGTTCGCCGCTGGAAGGACGCGGTGCGGCAACGGGTGCGTCGATCTAGCTTCGCGTTGCTTCGGGCGTGGTCAGTGCCTGTACCGCTGTCGCCGCCGCGGCCCGCCCCTCCCGCGCGACTACCTCCTGGAGGCCCGCCTGGGCCTGGCCGCCGTCCTCGCCGTCGAACTGGGCGACCGCGAGACGGTGTCCTCGGTCTACCGCCAACTCCTCCCCGCCGCGGACGGCCTGGCCGGCGCCGGCAGCGGCGTTGTCACCCTGGGCCCGGTCGCCCACCACCTCGGCGCCCTGGCTCATCTCTTGGACCGCCCGCGGGAGGCCGCCGACCACTACCGCCGGGCACGTGCGGTCGCGGAGCGGGCGGGGGCGCGGCATTGGGCGGAGGCGGCGCGAAGGGGGCTGGCCATGGGCGGGTGAGTAAGCGAGGGGTGCTACCGGTTGCTCCAGTGTTTATCGGGTGTTGATGGGACTCGCATAGGCTCGTTCCTTTCTTGATCAACAACTCCCGACGGAAGTACCCATGAAACGAAGAAGAACTACTGCGGGGCCCTGGGGCACCGCAGGACGTCCCGGGCGCCTGCGGGTGTGGTCGGTCGCTGCACTGTCCCTGACGCTCCTCGTCGGACTGGTGCAGACATGGTGGCTTCCGGCGCCCCCGGCGTCGGCCGCCGTGTCGGACCTGACGGTGGCGACCTGGAACATGCAGTACAAGGGGGACAGGCTCGACCTCGGAGTCCCAAGGCTGATGCTGGACCATGGCATCAAACTGCTGGCCCTGCAGGAAGTGCGTAACTCGAAGGGAACGACCAACAGAGTTCACACCGAACTCCCCGGAACCTCTCTGGAGAACAGGGAAATCGCCGGTTACACGGTGGAGAGTTCCGTTCTCACCGTTGCGCACCAGAGTTACTACTACTACCGCGCGTCAGGTTACCTCAATCGTCCGAAGAACCAGGTTCTCTTGAACCGCGACGTGGCGATCGTGACCAGGGAGAAGGTCAACTGGTCCGACATCGATGTCCTTCCAATGCCGCTGAGCGTGGGCGGCGACCCAAAATTCGATGAGCCGGATTCCGGGGAGCCGGAGGGGCCGATACGGACACCGAGGAAGGAGGACGTTACCGCCCCGGCCATCGGTGTTCACATGAAGGGCACTTGGTACTACTCGTTCCATGCGACGAACGGATCCAACTACGGGAGAACGAACAATGCTCCTGCGGCTATCAAAGCTATCCGTGAGCATACGCGTCCCGTCGACACGGACAGCTGGGCGGTTCTGGGCGACTACAACCGCACCCCGGAATCGTGGAAGTTCAAGAAGGAGGGAGTATATGCAGACCTGGCGCTGCACGATGACGAGAAACTCGTCACATCGGGGCAACTGACGCGCCCCAGCAGCAAAAGGGAGCTGGACTATCTCGTGGCCAAGGGGGACATCGCCACGAACTACAAGGCCACCATGCTCCAGAGCATCAAGGCGCTCGGGTCCGATCACAACGCGGTGGTCTTCTCCACGGAGCCCGTGGACCCGAAGGTGAATCCAGTCGCTGAATGCACGTCGAAGAAGCCGAGATCAGCCGGTTCGGCCGATGACGCGGAGCTCTGTGCCGCCTCGGCGGCCGTCTCGATGGGCGACAGCTACCTTTCCGGCGAGGGCGGCCGGTGGGCGGGCAACGCCAACACCTCTCCCAGCGGCGACGTATGGGGCACCGACCGCAGGGCCGACTGCGCGGACAACAAGGACTGCGTCTACGGTGACACGTCATACGACGACGGCGGCAACCGCTGTGACCGGTCAGACGTCGCACCCATCAAGAGCGCCGCGATCGACGACATCCCCGAAGAGCGCCGGTTCAATATCGCCTGTTCCGGGGCCGAGACGAAGAACATTGTCTCGGAGGGGTTCAAGGACCAGAAGCCGCAGGCGGAGAGGCTCGCGGAACTGGCGGATGACTACGACGTCAAAATGATCGTGGTGTCCATCGGGGGTAATGACCTGGGCTTCTCCGACATCATCACCGACTGCGTCTGGAGATTCTGGGGGTGGCCGCGCGGCGGCACCTGCAACACGAACTCCGCGAACACGTCGCTGAAGGAAAAGCTGGACCGGACCCGGGGCGACGTCGTCAAAGCCCTGGAGAAGATCCGCTCGGTCATGGAGGACGCCGGGTACGAGAGCGATGACTACGACCTGGTGCTGAGCACGTATCCGAATCCGCTGCCCAGGGCCGCACAGATGCGGTACGACGAAGACGACAACACCCGCTACTCGGCCGGTGGCTGCCCATTCCGCGACAGCGACTTGAACTGGGCCCGCGACAAACTCATGCCGGGCATCACCTCCATGCTGCGCGGCGCGGCGGACGAGACCGGGGTGTCCCTGCTGAACGTGGAGAACGCGTTCACCGGGCACGAGCTGTGCCACCGGAGCGCCAAGCAGGCCACGAGCGCCAACTCGCGCGCGAACCCGCTGTCGAGCGCGGAAGCCGAATGGGTCCGGTGGATTCCGTACCAGGTCGACAGCTCCAAGAACTGGCTGTGGGGGTCCCAGGGAGACAAGCAGGAAGCCATTCACCCCAACGCCTACGGGCAGAAGGCGCTCGGCACGTGCCTGACGACCTTCGCCAAGTCGCGCGTGCCGGGCCAGGCACGGACGTTGACATGCGCGGGCACTCCGGGCAAGGGCAGCGACGACGTGGGGACGGAGCACACCGTGCGCATCTCCCAGTACAAGACGAATGACGCCATTCCCCAGGAAGTGCTGCAGCGCCGCACAGCCGATTCCGAGTGGGTGTCCACGGGCCCGGACGACGCCGACACAGGACGGTGGTACATCAACGGTGACCCTAGTGCCCTCAAGCTCGGCAAAGAGCCTGAGGACGACGAGGTACTAGAGACCACCATCAGGAACCGGACGGGACAGTACCTGCAGGGAGACGGCAGTAGTTCATGGCAATGGGCAACCGTCACCGACACCCCCCGTATCTGGAAGATCAGGCCAATCTCGCCAGACGGTAATTTCTTCATCACCACGGACGATGAGAAGTGGTGCCTGGCCTCCGAACCCGGCTCCCCCCAATGGGGGTCCCTGAGGCCGTGCAACAACGTGAGTTTCCTTCGCGACGAGTGGAGCATCGAGAAGGCGGACATAAAGATCACCCCCCGCCCCCAGCCCATCGACCGCACCGGCCCGCTCCAGTCCGCCAAGGACGGCCTTGTCGCCGACGTCGACAACGCGAACGCCGAGCCGGGTACCCGTGTGAAGGCGCTCGCGCCCAAGGACCACCCCGCCCAGAAGTGGCGGACGCGGTCCACGCCGAAGGGGTGGCAGATCATCAGCGCCCTGGACGGCGCCCCCGTACTGGCGCATGACACCGGCAAGCACGAGGCTCACCTCGCCAAGGACAACGACGGGGACGGGGCCCAGCTGTGGCAGGCCGAGGACGCGGGCGACGGCTGGTCGCGGCTGCGCAATGGCGGCCTGTGTCTGACAGCCGCAGGCACGGATGAGACGCTGGCCGTCAAGGACTGCGCGTCCGGCGACACCGGGCAGCGCTGGAAGACCCTCGGCATCGCACCGGACAAGCCCAAGAACGGCGACGCCGGTGACCCCTTCGACGACTCCGCTGATGACCGGGGCACCAAACCCGCCGCCTCCGGCGACTGCCGCCCCGAGGGCATGACCGCGACCCAGGGCGTCTCCACCCGCTACTGCGATGTCTACGACGGCATGGGCCGCGAGTGGGTCGGCAAGGACCGCACCCGGCGCATGGTCGGGTACTTCACCGGCTGGCGGGCGGGGACGAACGGGGACCCCAAGTACCTCGTCTCCAACATCCCCTGGTCCAAGGTGTCCCACATCAACTACGCCTTCGCCCGCGTCGACAACGACCGGATCTCCATCGGCGACCCGTCCGACGCCAAGAACCCGGCCACCGGCATGACCTGGGACGGCGCGAAGAACGCCATGGACCCGTCGCTCCCGTACAAGGGGCACTTCAACCTGCTCAACACCTACAAGAAGAAGCACCCGGCCGTGAAGACGCTGATCTCGGTGGGCGGCTGGGCGGACACCCGGAACTTCTACACCATGGCCACCAACGCCGACGGCTCGGTGAACCAGGCCGGCATCGACACCTTCGCCGATTCGGTGACGGAGTTCCTGGACCGCTACGGGTTCAACGGCGTCGACATCGACTACGAATACCCCACCGCCCTGCCCAACACCGGCAACCCCAAGGACTGGGACGTCTCCAACCCGCGCCGCAAGGGCCTCCAGCAGGGCTACAACGCGCTGATGAAGACCCTGCGCGAAAAGCTCGACAAGGCCGGCGCGGACAAGGGCCGCTACTACCTGCTCACCTCCGCCGGATCCTCCTCCGGCTACCTGGTACGCGGCCAGGACGCCGGCCAGGCGCTGCAGTACCAGGACTTCGTCAACGTCATGAGCTACGACCTGCACGGCTCGTGGAACAAGTTCGTCGGCCCGCAGGCCCCGCTGTACGACGACGGCAAGGACAACGAACTGGCCGACGCCGGCATCTACAACGACCAGGCAGCCAATACGAAGGACTTCCAGAAGCACGGCTACTTCAACGTCGATTGGTCCTACCACTACTACCGCGGCGCGCTCCCGCCCGGCCGCATCAACCTCGGCATCCCGTACTACTCCCGGGGCTGGCGCGATGTCCAGGGCGGCACCGACGGGCTGTGGGGGACCGCGGCGATGCCGGACCAGTCCCAGTGCCCCCAGGGCACCGGAGGACGCGGCCCGGCCAACGCGCAGTCCTGCGGCCTGGGTGCGGTCGGTATCGACAATGTCTGGCACGACACCGAGGACGGCCGCGAGGTCGGTGCCGGCTCCAACCCGCTGTGGCACACCAAGAACCTCCAGGACGGCGTCACTCCGGGATACCTGGAGTCCTACGGGGTCAAGGACGCGAAGCTGACCGGCACATATGCCGAGAAGTACTCGGACGCCCTCAAGGCGCCCTGGCTGTGGAACGACGCCACGAAGGTCTTCCTGTCCACCGAGAACGAGCGGTCCATCGACGCCAAGGCACAGTACATCGCCGACAAGAACATCGGCGGTGCGATGGTCTGGGAGCTCGCCGGCGACTACACCAAGCGCCCGGGCGGCGAGTGGGGCATGGGCTACGACCTCACTACCCGCCTGGACAACGCCTTCAAGGGCGCGGGCGCATACGACAACACCAAGGCCGGCGGGCGGGCGCAGCCCAGGGAGGTGATCGACGTCAAGGCGGAGCTGGTCGACTTCCCCACGGGTAAGGACGACTTCTACCCGGTCCAGCCCAAGCTGCGGATCACCAACGACAGCAAGGTGCCCCTCGGCCGCGGGACCGAGATCTCCCTCGACATCCCGACCTCGACACCGCCCATCGTCAAGGACAACGACTACAAGGAGATGAAGGGACTCACGCCCGGGCACACCGGCCCCAACGCCGGCGGCCTGAAGGGCGACTTCCACCGCCTCACGCTCAAACTCGGCTACTGCGAGGACCTGCCACCGGGCAAGTACCGCGACATCGACCTCAAGTACTACCTGCCCATCACCGGCCCCGCGAACGTCACCTTCAAGGTCGGGGACAAGGAGTTCGGCAGCACCGGCGACCGGCGCCGCGACGTCGATGTCGTCGACCCGCCGGCCCCCGCCTCCGGGGACCGCTGCCAGGCAGCCGACTGGCAGCAGGGGCAGGTCTACCGGCCCGACGGCGGACGCCTCTGGCGGATGTACGACAAGGGGGACAAGGGCTGGATGTTCGAGTACGGCGACAGCCCCTCGGGACAGCCGATGATGATCGACAACAACCCCGACCAGTCCCGCGTCCACCTGGTGGAGCTCACTGAGTCCAACCCCAACCAGTACTGGCAGATCCGCCCGGCCGGAGACGGCCTCTACACGATCGCCAGCGGCGACCGCTGCATGACCGCGACCGACTCCCGCACCGACATCGCCTCGGTCGGCTGTGACGGACGCGCCGAGCAGAAGTGGAAGCTCGTCCCGATCGCCGACAACGGCAGTGAGGGCGCACCCGGAGGGCCCCGGCACAACGGGCTGTTCAAGCTCCGCTCCGCCACAGGCGACCACGACGTCGAAGTCGCCAACGGCACAACGACCAGGGAGACCCACATCGTGAGCGGCGACCCGGCCACCTCAACGGCCGCGTTCGTCAAGCACGACGGCTGGTACTGGTACGCCCAGTGGTACACCACCGTCGCCCCGGGGCAGTCCGAGTCCAACGGCGGCAAGCCTTGGAGAAAGCTCGGGCCCGCCGCGTAGCGAACAGGACGGACAACGGGGCCCGGTGGAGCGACGACGCTCCACCGGGCCCTTTCCGGTTCTATGTCCCCGGCGGCAAGGCATCGTTGTTCGGCGGCCTGTTCAGCAGGGGACGACCGTCCACACGTAGTACCAGTTCTGCTCCTTGGAAGCGGAGATCGGCGGCAATGTTTGGCCGAGGTAGTCGCCGCGCTTGCCGTAGAACTTCGCAGCGTGCGTTCCGTACTGGCGGTTCACCCACGATCCGGTACTGGTGAAGTTCATGTCGTAGGAGTGGCAGTAGTACATCTGGTCTTCGCTGCCGGCCCAGGCGTAGTCGCTGAAGGCGCAGAAATAGCCGTTCTGGGTGTAGGCGAACGGGTTGCAGATGCTGCTGTAGGCGGGGGCGGTGCTGCCGTGGTCGGTGAAGGTGCGCGGGTGCGCCTCGCCGGGGATGGCGACGCGGATGGTGCGCTTGTCGTCGACCTTGATCTCGTTGAGGGAGATCTGCTTGCCGCCGCTGCGCTTCAGGTACTTGGCGACTTCGGCGCGCAGCGCGCTGTCCTGCGCGGGGGTGAGATGCGCGGCGCGGGCCTGGCCGGCGAACGGCTGGGGTGTGCTGGCGCTGGCGGTTCCCGCGTTGATCGAGAGTGCGAGCAGTGCAGCGGCTGCGGAAGCGGTGGCGATCTTCCTTATGATGCGGGCTCGGCCAGCCATATGTTTCCCCCTGGTACGCGGTTGATGGGCCACCGGCGATGCTGACACCGGGGGCCGGTGGCGTCGAGGCTGAATACTGGCCACATCTGACGCCTGGACCGAGATTCGATCCGCGTGCCTCACATGACCCACGTTCGAGGGGCTGGATCGGTCCGCGTACGCAGGCGTACGGCTTCTTCCGGCGGTTGACGGCGTCGGTCTGGTCGGGCCGGAGGATGTCGAGCCGCGGGGCGGCGGTGTACCCGTCGGGCGGGACGTGGCGGAGGCTTAGCGCGCCGCCGGCGTCGGCGACCAGGACCTGGTCCTCGAGGACCTCACCCGGGAGCAGGTCCTGGACTGGCGCAACCGCGCCGCCGCCGACCACCAGATCGTCCACGAGCACATCGACCGGTACGGCGAGCACTCCGCGCAGCGCCTGTCCACCAGGTCGTTCGTCGCCACCGTGCAGCGCCTCGCGGGCCTCGGGCATCTGGACTTCGGCTACACCCCTTGGGGGCTTCCCAATGCCTGATGTCAAGCCGCGACGGCGACAGGAGGTGTGACTTGATAGGACCGTCTGTCACGAATCAGAGCCCAGATCACGTTGACGCGGCGGCGAGCCAGGGCGAGCACAACCTGGATGTGTCGCCTCCCCTCCGCCCTCTTGCGGTCGTAGAACTGACGGGAGTTGGGATCGCTTCGGATGCTGAAGAGCGCGGATGTGTAGAAGACGCGCTGAAGCCGCCGGTGGTACCTCTGAGGTCTGCGCAGGTTCCCGCTGGTCTTGCCGGAGTCGCGCGGTGCCGGGGCCAGGCCGGCGAAGGCTGCGAGGCTGTCTGGAGTGGGGAAGGCGCTCAGGTCGCCGCCGATAGCGGCAAGGAACTCTGCCCCGAGCAGGGGGCCGATGCCGGGCATGCTGGCGATCACCTCGGCGAGCTGGTGCTCGCGAAACCGGCCCTCGATGAGCTTGTCGATCTCCGCGACCTTTTCGTTGAGGGCCATCACCTCCTTCGCCAAGGTGTGCACCATCTTGGCGACGGCCTTCTCGCCGATGACGGCGGTGTGCTGCCGCTCAGCCGCGTTGAGTGCGGCCTCCGCGAGAGCCTCGGCTCTCCGAACTTTGCGGTTGCGCAGCCAGGTGGCCAGCCGGTTACGGCCCATCCGCCGGAGAGACGCGGGGGTCTGGTAGCCCGTAATCAGTACCAGCGGTCCTGCGTTGGTGAGGTCCAGGGCGCGTTCCAGGGCGGGGAACATGCTCGTCAGCGTGGACCGGAGACGGTTGACCGTGCGGGTGCGCTCGGCGACCAGGTCGATGCGGTGACCGGTCAGCAGCTTCAGTTCGATGGTCGCTTCGTCACCAGCGCGGACCGGTTGGAGATCGCGGCGCATCCGAGCCTGATCAGCGATCACGCGGGCGTCACGGGCATCGGTCTTTCCTTCGCCGCGGTAGGCGTCGGAGGCGCGGTTGACGATGCGGCCGGGCACGTAGAGGAGTTCCTGGCCGTGGTTGACCAGCAGCGCGATCAGCAGGCCCGGTTCCCCGCCGGTCATGTCGACGGCCCAGGTCGCTTGGCTGTCGTCGACGAGGGCGAGAACATCGCCCAGCAGTTTGAGGAGTTCCTCCTCGTCATTGGCCACTCGCCGCGACAGCAGAGTCTTGCTTTCGGCATCGACGACCACACAGTGGTGGTGCGTTTTGCCGCAGTCGATCCCGGCCCATATCCGGCGCATCGTGCTCCCAGAGGTCGTGCCTGCTCGTGTACCACGGACGACCTCGCCGGCATTGCTCTACACAGCGACCTTCTCGCACTTCCCAATCGGCGGCCGAGTCGTCGTGGGGAGCCGGGCGGCCAAGCCTCCAGAGCCACCAACGGCACAGGCATGAAAGCCACACCCAGCTCCCCTGGGTGCCACAACCCTACGAATGGCTGGGACGACCCACGCAGGAAGGTAGAGCAGGCATGAGCGGCGGCGAGGTGTCCGGAGTCGGCCTGGTCCGGGTCGCGCTGCGGGCCGCGATGGAGGCGGCCCGGAAGAACGGCGATGGCCAGAGGGCGAAGAAGCCGCCTTGTTTGCACAGTTCCGTAGAAGTCAGCGACTGAAGCGACCCACTCTTCAAGCCGTCGACGGCCGGGCACGCATGACCCTGACCGACGTGGGCCCGATCCATTTGGATGTGCGCGCGGCCGGGCGGGAAAGGAGCGCAGCTGCTGACACGACTGGTGTCGCCTACTTGTGACCTTGCACCGTAGATGGCCAAAGATTCCAGGTTAGTTGGCCAGGCCTTGCTGGGTGAGGGTTTCGGCTGTGTACCGCCCGAAGGCGGTGCTCGGTCGTTGCCGTGAGCGTACGTGCCCATCTGTCCTGGAGATATGAGTGGAAGCGGAGCCGTGCGTACGGGAGTGGAGACCAGGATCTGGTCGGCGTCGTGCGCGGTGGACGATTTGTTCGTGCCGCTCGTCCTGGGGGCGGAGAACGGCGGCAACCTGGACCTGGTGGAGGGGTGGGGCCGTCGCTGGTCGGTGACGTGGTGCGTCGAGGGGTCCGAGCTGTCGTGTCCGGTCAGCGCGATCGCAGATGTTCCTGTTCGTCGTGCTGAGCCGGTACGGCATTTCAGCTGGCATCCCCGTCAGCGTCATCGGCCGGGGTTGGAGGCCATGGTCACGACGAGGCGGTTGCACGGGTTCGAGAGCTTGGAAGAGCGGAAGTTCTTGCGGGCGGTGGACTTCGCCGGTTCGGTACGCGGCGTGCTGTCCCAGCCGTTCCGGCTCCGGTTCAAGACGGTGGCGGGCAAGGTCCGGTCGCACATCCCGGACTATCTGGTGGTGATGCCGGACGGCCGGTGGCTGGTGGACGTCCGCCCGGCTCGCCGGGCGGACAAGGCGGAGGATCGGGAGTGTTTCGCCGCCGCGCGTGAGCTGGCCGCGGCGGCGGGATGGCAGTACAGCGTGGTGTCCGGGTGGAGGCCGCAGGTGGTGTCTGCCCTGGAGGCGATGCGGGCCGAGGCCCGGCCGATGAGCCACCTCCTGGACCTTCAAGCGCGGATGATGGGGCTGCTGGAGAGCGGCGGCATGCCGTTCGGAGAGCTGGTCGAGGCGACCAGGTTGCCGGTGGTGGCCCGAGCGCATGTGCTGCACCTGCTCTGGCACCGCAGGGTTGGTGTCGACTTGGCCTCGCCGTTGCTGGACGGGGCGATCGTGGCGTTGCCGCAGGGGCGGCCGTGGTGACGGGCGGGCCGCTGGAGTTGACGGTTGGCACCGAAGTGGAACTGAGCGACGGCCGCTGGACGGTTGAGGGGGTGCGGGCAGGCAGCGGCGAGGCCGTTCTGCGACGGATGGAGGGCGGCGAGGTCCGGAGTTGGCCGCTGGCCCGGCTCGTGGCCGAGGCCCGGACCGGAGTCGGCGAAGCGTCTGGGGACGGTCAGGCCGCGTCGTTGCTGGACCTGGGCGAGGGACAACTTGAGCAGCTGCGGCTGCGGGTGGCTCACGCGATGGAGGCGGACTGCGGGTTCCGCAGTGGGGACGCGCGGTGGCCGGAGCCGGGTGAGCCCAGGCCGCCCTACGACCCGGCAGTGACGACGAAGGATCAGCGATTCCGTCGCAAGGAGGCCGAGTTGGCCCGGCTGCATCCGCGGGAGGCGAGGCGGCTGGGTCTGGAGCGGATGAGTGAGCGGACCTTGCGGCGGACGGCCGCCGCTTGGCGGGAAGGGGGCTTGGAAGGGTGTGTTGACGGTCGCTGGCTGCGGCCCTCGCCGGGGCGGCCGTCGGTGACCGAGCAGATCGCTGAGGCGATCGAGGCAGTTCACCAGGAGTGCCTGCACCGGTCCAAGGTGACGATGCGGACGCGGGAGAAGCTGATCCACCAGTACGTCCGCGAGGAGTTCGGCGAGGACGTGAAGATCCCGCACTACACGACTCTTTGGCGGGTCTGGCGGGAGTGGTTTGGGCCGGGCGGCACCCGGCCGCGCTACCAGCGGTCGGCGGCCGCGATGGATCCGGGCGGGTCGTCGCTGGTGATCACACGGCCGGGGCAGGTGGTGGCGCTGGACACGACACCGCTGCCGGTGCTGCTTCGCAGCCACGGTTTCGGGGACGCGGTGAGTGCCCACCTGACGCTCGCGATGGATGTGTTCTCCAGGTCGTTGGTTGCCTTCCGGCTGACGCTCGGGGCGGACACGTCGGTGGACGTGGGTCTGCTGCTACGGGACGTGATGATGCCGTTGCCGATGCGGCCGGGCTGGGGCAAGGACATGGCCTGGCCTTATCCGGGAGTGCCGGGATCGGTGGTGGCGGAGTTCGCCGGCTACGAGGTGGCAGGGCTGCCGTTCTTCGCTCCGGGCACGGTGACCACCGATCACGGGTCCGTTTACAAGTCTCACCATCTGGTCGAGGTGGAACGGAAGTTGGGCTGCTGCATCCTGCCGGCCCGGACCATGCGTGCCACCGACAAGGCCGCCTGCGAGCGGGCCTTCCGCTCGGCACAGACCCTGCTGTTCGAAGCGCTGCCCGGGTTCAGGGGTGTCGACGTGGCCGACCGGGGCGCTGACCCGGAGGGCGACGCGGTGTTCACGGTGTCCGCGATGGAGCACCTGATCGCCACCTGGATCGTGAAGGTGTGGCAGAACAGGCAGTTGGGCGAGCATGCCCCGCCCTGGGCGCCGGAGGAACGACACAGCCCGAACACGCTGTTCGCGGCCTCGTTCGCTCAGGGTGGGTTCGGTCTGCGGGTGCCGTCCGCGGATTCGTACTACGGGGTGCTGCCGGCCAGTTACGTGAAGATCCACCGCAAGCGCGGAGTGAAGATCAAGAACCTTTGGTACGACGGGCCGGAGCTGGACGACTACCGCGGCAAGCGGTCCAACCGGGGAGGGAAATACGCGGGTCTGTGGCGGATCCGCCGCGATCCGCGGGACCGGCGCGAGGTGTTCTTCGAACACCCGGTCACGCGGCAGTGGCATCCGCTTCGCTGGAGTGGGCTGCCGCCCGAGGGCGAGGTTCCGGCATTCTCCGACGCCAAGGTCGACGAGTTGACAGCGGAAGCAGTCGCGCGGGGCCTGGCCCCGAAGGACGACCGGGACTTGCTGCCGGTCCTGCTGGAACTGCTCGAAGAGCACGTCCCGGTCGAGCGGTGGCCGGGACGCCGGGCCAAGAATAATGCGGGCAAGCGGCGCCGGGCCGCGCTGGCCCGGGAGGAGCAACGCGGACAGGCCGCGGCCTTGGACCGGCACCGTCCCCGGCAGCTGTCCGAGCCCGCGGCCGAGGTCGTGCCGCTGAAGCGGGACCAGGTCCGCTCGGCCGTCGATTCCGAGCGGATGAGGCGCCGCCAGATGGCAGTTCCCTCGACTCCGCAGCTGCCGGGTCTACTTGGCAGCGAGTACAGCGAGCGTGATCCGTTCCTGCTGCCGACTGAGGAAGACGCTGAGGAGTCCGATGACTGACCTGGATTCGTCGGGGATCGTGCCGTTTCTGCGGGAGGGGCCACCGCCGGACCGGACCACGTTCGAGGGCTGGCAGCAGTGGCTCCGCACCCGGGGCACCTTCGTGCCGGCCCCGCGGATGGCCTGGGAGGAGTACGCGGCGAAGAGCCCGCGCAAGCAGGCTCTTTACGATCTGCATCGCACGGCCACCCACGTGAACCTGGTGCTGCAGCGGACCCCGATGAGCGACAACGTGGCCGCGCTGATGAACACGCGGCTTCGCAACAACGCGTTGAACTTCGAGCCCGGCACCCGTGACGGGCTGATGCTCAGCGGCGGCGGCTTCCAGGGCAAGACCGCCACCGCCTGCGATGTCGCCGCCGAGTTCGAACGGGTATGGCGGACACTTCATCAGGAACTTCTTCCCGCCCCGCTGCCGGGAACCCGTGACGTCGTCGCGCCGGTCGTCTACTGCAAGACACCGGTGCGAGCGACCCCGAAGGGACTGTGCCAGGCGGTCCTGGACTTCTTCGGTGAACCGCACCCCCGAACCCTTCACCTGCTGATCCGCAGCGTCCGCGACGCGTTGCAGGCCCACCGCTCGACGGCGCTGATCCTGGACGACATCACGCGGTTGCGCATGCACCGGGAGAACGACCAGGACACCCTGGACCTGGTCCGCGACCTGATGGACATGAACGTCACGCTCGTCCTGATCGGCGTGAACATTCCCGGATCCGGCCTGCTCAGGGAGGGGCGGCACGATCCGCGCAGTGGTCAAGTCATCTTCCCCGCCAAGGCCCGCAGGAGTCACAACGACGAGGCGGCTACCCAGACCGAACGGCGCTTCGACCTGATCAGTCTGGACCCGTTCGACTACAGCACCAGCCAGGGCATCGAAGCCTGGATGGCCCACCTGGCCGGCACCCAGGCCCAACTCCGGTTGCTGCGGGCGCCGGAGGACATGCTGACCGGCGGAAACATGCCCGAGTACCTGTTCCGCCGCACCAACGGCATCGTCGGTCTGCTCAGGCGTCTGATCGCGGATGGATGCGCATACGCGATGAGCACCGGAGCGGAGCGGCTGACACCCGAGACCTTGTCCCAGGTCAACCTCCGGCTCGGCAACTTCCCCGGCCTTGACTTCGAGGCAGGTGAGATGCCGGATATCCCGGCCGATCCCCTCCTCGAGAACCCCCCCGAAGCCTCCCCGGAAGAAGCCGCGCAACACGGTCTTCGACGACCATGGCGGTCAGGCCGCCGTGGGAGGGTGAGATGGCCCCGACAGCCTTGCGTCCCATGCTTCGCAGCCTGGACCCCCTTCCCGACGAGGCCCTGTCCGGCTACCTCCTCCGCCTGTCCCACCGGCTCCGCATCACCCCTGCCACCCTGGTCAAGCGCACGGGCCTGGGCATCGACACGACAGCCGACTCCAAGGTCTACCGGATCTCGATGCACTACCTTTTCGCCCTTGAGCCCGAATGCGAGGAACCGTTCGCCCGCGCCACCCGGCTGAGCCCGGCCGAAGTCCAGGGCCTCCTGCTGGCCCCGCTCGGCCGCCGCTACGGCCCGTTGAACCCGCGATTCTTGAAGTCCGCCGAGCCGTCACGAGTGATCCGCAACAACTCGTGGGTGCTGAGTGAGAAGGTCCGGTACTGCCCGCAGTGCCTGGCTGGGGACGGCAGCGAGATCGAGGCACTGCACGGTGGGGCCTGGCGGAGGCTCTGGCGGCTTCCTGTCACCTTTGCCTGCGTCCGTCACCGGCAGCTGCTTCGCGATCGCTGCCCTGACTGCGGCGGACTCGTCCACGCCGGCGACGCGAAGAGCATGCTCGCGCGGCTGAACGACGACGCCCTCCACCCCACGCAGTGCCGGTCCACCCCCTCATCCACAGCCAAGGACCGCAGCGTTCGCCCTGCCTGCGGCGCGGACCTCACCGCCGCTGAGGGAGGAGAACTCCGGTCGCTGTCGCCGCAGACCCGCCGGACCATCTACACCACCCAGGAGCGATTGACGTCCCTCCTGGCCGACGACGGCCCCGAACAGATCGGCAGCGTCGGCTGGGCCGTTCCCGTGGCGCAGTACTTCATGGACCTGAAGGCTGTCACCTCGCTGATCTTCATGACCTGGCCCGAAGCCCGGCCACACGCGGCCACCCCGACACTCGCCCAAGCACTGGACGCCGAAGCCCAGCGGCGTCATGAGGACTTCGCACAACAACGAGCGGCCGGGAAAAGGGGCCCTGCGGCACGGGCCTATGTCGTCCCGTCGGCCGACCCGCTGGCCGCCGCTGCCGTGTTCGAGATGGCCGACCGTTTCCTCCGATCCTCGGACGAAAACGCCGCATCAGCCCTGCTCGGACCGCTGGCAGAAGAGGCGAGATACGCCCATCAGCCGGTCAGCTACACCATCCGTCGGGCCCAGGGCACATCGATCCCCCTCCAGATCGTCCTCCTCACTCACCGACGAAATGCCCGATCGGGAGAGAACGTCACCACCCTCATCGAACGCAATGAGGGCCTGGCCCGTTGGCCAACCAGTCAGAACAGACTGGCCAAGTGACATGAAAATTCTGGCCATCAACCCTGCAAGGTGGCCATCTACGGAGCACAGGCACACACACTGACACTCTCGTGCCGTCCGACAGTTCTGGTCGCGGCTCTAGTCGCGCTCCGGGTCGCAGTTCTGGTCGCCTCGGGGGCTGCCGTTCGAGGGCTGCGGCATGTGGCCTGAGCAGGGAGACAAGGGGTCCGCGCGACACCGGTTTCGGCGCCGACTACTTCACTGGGGACTCCTTTGACGGTCCCGGTCTTCCTTGGGCAGCGAGTGGTCCGTGCAAATGCTGCGCGGCTCGGCGTGCTCCTGGCCGTCGGACTGTAGTTGCCCCGTATCTGCTGGGTGTGATGATCGTTAAAGGAGCTATGGGCGTACGTACTCTTACCCGGGCCGTCGTCGTCATCCTTGCGCTGGCGGGAGCGAGCCAGACATCTGCCGCCTGGGCAGATGGTCCTGTGCCCGACCATGGAACGGCGGTGCTGGGGCAGTGTCAGTCGGTTGATCGGGAAGGCACCCCTGGGCTGCTTGGCAGCCTCGGGCTTGGCTCCGAGAATCCCTTGTCTTCCGTGACCTGCTATCCCGCCGCGATTGCCTCTCATTGACATCCGTAACCGTGCAGTTCGATGGCCAGCCACCCGTCAGGGCAGCTGGCCATCAAGGCACGTAGCGGCAGAAGTCAGCTGGCCTTCGCTGACTCCTCAGAAGCCGTCCCGCTTCTCCTTGATCGATGACGCGCTGTGTTGGTGATGCTGAGGACGATGCGCGATGAACGACCGCCGTGGGCGCTATCTGACTGCGCCTCCCAAGGGGGCGGAAGTGGGCGGGATTTCGTGGCGAGTTGATTGATCATGGGCATAATTGGCATTGTTGCGGTCGTTTCTGGTGATCTGTTGGGGTTGGCTCGGACGTACTCGAAAGCCGAGGGATTCTAGGTCTCGGAGGACCGGGCGGTCTGGGTCGCGTACGAACGGGCCATTTTCTCCGCGCAGTTGCACCGGAACGCCAACGTGATCGAGCAGGTCCTCGCCCCGCACGCCCGCCGCCAACCGGCGGACGAGTGGGTGCGCCTGGCTCTGGACCAGCTTGGAGGAGCCAAGGCCACCTTCGAGGTCCTCACCCGCATGGAACGCTAGGAACAGGGTGCTGACGTGCGTGAACGCCGCTACCCCTCGGACACCACAGAGGCAGAATGGGCTCTGATCGCCTTGCTGCTGCCGCCACCGGCAGCGAGCCTGCCGACCGGCGGGCGCCCCGAGGTCTACGACCGTCGCAACATCGTCGACGGCATCCGGTACGTCAACCGGACAGGCTGCCAGTGGCGTGCGGTCCCCGCCGACTTCCCGCCCTGGCGGACCGTGTTCCGCTGGTTCAGCAAGTGGCAGGCCACCGGGGTCACCGCCCGGATCTGCGCTGAACTGCACCGGCAGGTGCGGCTGCAGGAGGGCAGAACCCGCGGTCGGTGACCGTGGTCGTCGACTCCCAGACCGTCAAGGCCGGCGCCGCCGTCTCCAGGGCGACGACTGGCTATGACGCGGGGAAGAAGACGACGGGCCGCAAGAGGCACCTCGCGGTGGACACGCGCGGGCTGCCGGTGATGATGATGGTCACCCCGGCCAGCGTCCATGACGCGCACGCCGCCCGCGACTTGCTCTTCCGTCTACGCCTCACCCATCCCGAGATCACCCTCGTCTGGGCCGACTCCGCCTACGGCGGCGAACTCGTCACCTGGGCGAAAGACCGCCTGCACCTCACCCTGAAAACCGTCAACCAGCCCAGGACAAAGGGCTTTGTCCTGATGCCGAAGAGGTGGGTGGTGGAGCGGCGCATTTCGTGGCTGATGGGATCTCGGCGCAACTGCCGCGACTACGAAAAATTGCCGTCGCACGCCGAAGCGCATCTGGCGTGGACCGTGATGGCCCTGATGACCCGCAGACTGACCAAACCCGTGGCCGACTGGCGTGAACCCCGGCCCCCGCCGCCCCCGCAGCCCGGGCCGCTGCGGATCAGGCTGCATCCCTGGACTGTCCGCCTCGCCCCCACGCCACCGTGAGGGTTGTCCCGCCAGTCCCATCCTCGGCCTTCAGCTCTTGGAGGGCAGCGGGCCGGTTTCCTACCGTCCTGGTTGGCGCTGCTTGCGGAAGGTGTGGTCGGGGGCTGGCAGTGCCGGTGAGGATGTGGGTGTGGGTGTGGGTGTGGATGCGGGGAGTCCGCCGGTGGCCAGGACGTGCTGGGCGACGGTGGTGAGCAGGGTGCTGTGCCGG
This sequence comes from Streptomyces sp. CBMA152, assembly GCF_014596475.1. Classification (GTDB taxonomy): domain Bacteria; phylum Actinomycetota; class Actinomycetes; order Streptomycetales; family Streptomycetaceae; genus Streptomyces. Next base: position 146,070 of record NZ_MECJ01000031.1, read on the forward strand.
CGGGCGTGACGGCGCATGGCGTCGAAGGCGTTGTTGGGGGAGATGGCGCGTTGGGCGGCCAGGTAGCCCTTGGCCTGTTCGATGACGATGCGGCTCTGCAGGGCGGTATGGAGCTGCGCGTTGACGGTGCCGACGTGCTGGACAGTGCGGGCGTGGAGCAGACCGATGGTGGCGGCGTCGGCGAATGCCTGCGCCAGGACCAGATCCGCCGCCCGCAGAGGGCTACCGTCGGCGGACAGCAGCAGCAGACTGCCGATCGTCTCCTCGCGCAGCCGCATCGGGACCGCGAAGGCGGAGGCGTAGTCGATGTCGGACGCCTGGCTCGCGAAGTGGGACCAGGCACCGGGTGCATCGGCCAGAGCGGCGCACATCACGGGAGCGGCAGTGCGGTAGGCGTCCAGGGCGGGACCCTCGTGCAACGCCAGATCCACCATCCGCGACAGGGCGGGGTGCGGGTCGCACGGTGCCGGGCTGTGCAGGTACTGCGGATCGGGATAGGCCAGCAACACCACCGCATCGGCCGCGAAGAGGTCGTGGCAGCGCACGGTCAGCTGCTGCAGAAAGTCGATCACATCAAAGTCGTTGACCAGGGTGTCGGCGAGTTCCACGAACGTCTGGGCAATCTTCTCTTCCCTCGTCATGTCCTCATCTCCTGCAACGGGATCAGGTTTCATGCGGGCAGCTCCCGCAGGATGCCGCGCGCGGTCTCGCTCAGACTGTGCCCCGAGGAGAACGCCTGCGCCCGCAGCCGCACCAACGCCTCCTCCATACCCACCCCGAGCCGGCAGCTCAGCGCCCCCGTCGCCTGGTGCACCTCGGCCCGGTACAGCTCGATCACGCCCGGCCCGTCCGTACCCATCGACAGACCCGGCTGCCAGGCCAGCAGCCACCCGGCCAACGCGTCGGCCACCCGCAGCCCGTCCACCGCCTGCTGCGGTGTCAGCCTCCCCGGCTCCGACCGGTACCCCGTCAACGTCCCCAGCGTGGCCGCCCCGGAGCGTACCGGCCACACGAACAACGCCCGAACTCCCAAGTCCCTGGCCTCGGCGGCGAACTGCGGCCACCGCCCGACCGCAGCCAGGTCCGCGGCCTGAAACGGCACCTCACCGAAGTCAGCCGCCACTCCCGGGCCCTGCCCCAGAGTGAACTGCACATCCTCCAGCCGGGCACTCAGATCATCGCTGAACCACACCAACTCCGACCCGAACCGCATCGAAACCGCGATCCCCCCAAGCCCCAGAACCCGAGCACAACGCCCCGCCCACACACGATGCTGCTCCCCGCCGACAGCCTCTCCCAGAGCCTCCAGCACTGCCTGCACACCCATCCACCCCACCACCCTGTGCGCCTTTTGACACCACCGGACCACTCACCAGAGCGCCCGTGCCGTACTGGGTACGCTACTGCCCACCCCATCACCACGGCGCGGACTCCAGGTAAAACCCGACTACGAGACGGTGCGTCACCAACCACGGAGAAGCGGGACGGCTTCTGATGCGCACGAGCTGCGCACCGGCGCGTTGGAGTGTCTGTACGCGTTGCGGAAGGTCCCTCAGCCGGGGCAGTTCCCGCTGGTCCTGGTCGGCCCGGAAGAGCAGCTGCACAGGGCGCTTGGGCGCGGCGCGCTGGCGGGTCTGAAGTCGTTCGTCTTCGTGTGGAACCGTCTGCTGGCGACGTGAGTGCGTCTTCTTCCGGATGTCGAGAATCAGTGATTCTGCTCAGCGGGGGAGGCTGTGGCCTGCGGGTTGTTCAACTGTACTGGGCGGTGTTGAGGCTTGGTCGCTCGGCGAAGGTGAGCAGTGGGCGGCGGACTTGGGGGAGTGCGCGCCTGTTGACCTGGGTTTTGTCGTTGCCACGGGCGAGTGCCGGGTTGGGTGAGCGGGTGTGCACCTTCAGTGGTCTTGGCAGCAATGGAGCCGAAGCCGCCGCCGTCTGCGCCGTGCGGCCTTGTGGCCAACGCGCTGACGGACGGCCACCCCGGGCCCTAGCATGGGGTGTACGGGGTCGGCAGCGGCTCGTGTGGTATGCAAGGAGGGACTAGAAATGTCCGAGACCTCCCAGGATGCCGCGCTGGAGCACCGGCCGGACTTCCCGCCCAAGACCCCATCGCCGCCGAAGAAGCCTCCGTCCCCGTTCCCGCCCGAACCCGGCACCGCACCCGCGCCGGTACTGGGCGCGCGGGCGCGGGTGCGCCTGGCGAACCGCCGATGCGTGAACTGGCCGATGGAGTCCGCTCCGTGGACCGCTACCACCGCCCAGCGCCGCGTCGTCGAGCAGTTGCAGGCCTGGGGATATCGCCCTGATGAGGCTGCGGTACGGCGAGTGGTGGCTGCTCTGATCGCACCAGCGGTGGCGGATGAGGGCCGGCGCATCAGCGTGCACCTGGCCGACGAGCACGACCGTGCCTGCATCCTCGTCCTCAGCCACCAGCACCTGGGCGACGCACCCACTCAGCTGTCCCTGGCCGTAGTGGCCGACTGCGCCTTGGTTTCTGCGTGCGGAAGTGACCAAGCCCTGGACGGGACCCGCCTGTGGGCGGTCATCGACGTCACCGCTCCTGCCCGCCGCTAATCGGCGGAGGGCGGTGTCGTACGTCGGGATACGCCTGTGCAGCACCACGGGCTCGCCGACAATGCGCCATGTGCGGGTGACGCCGGACGTTACCCACTGCGTGCGAAGCCGTCCATGGCTGCGCGGGCGCAGTCCTCGTCGGTGCCAAGGCGTTCCTCCGGAGTGGTTGGGTCAGCCGGGCAGTCCGCCGCTGGTGATGGTGCCTTCGGGGTGCTGCTGTGGCGGGAGTTCCGCGAAGGCTGCGATTTCGGCTTTGAGTGTCCGCCATGCCGCTCGTTGCCGTTGTTGTGTGTCGCTCCGGTCGATGATGCTTCTGAGGCTGGCGATCTGCTGGTCGATCCGGTGGGCGCGGAATGGGTCGGATGGCCGGAGCTGGTCGAGGCGGCGGGCTGTTGCGCTGATCCGTTTTGGGGTGGGCATTGTTGCCCAGGACGAGACCGGATGCGTGGCGGTGTCCGTGTTGAGGAGTGTCTCGCGTGTGCCCATGTGGATCACCGTGCCCCAGTGCTCGGCAGTGATGGGCTCTTTGGTGAGGTACCAGGCTGCCGGGTCGCCGCCGGCTTGCTCCACCGCGGTTCGGTTGTCGCACAGCTCGCGCCACACGGGCCAGTAGAGGATGGACGGGATGGGAGCGACGGATATGCGGACGACGGTTCGCTGCGGGTCCTGCAGGCCGCTGTGGTGCCCGGGGCCGTCGGTGAGCCACACGTGCTTGGAGGATCCGTCCAGGTGATGTGCTGCCTGGGACGTGGTGTCGATGGAGCCGGACGTGCGGATCTCCTCCCAGAACTCGGCGCTCGTGTAGTGGAAGAGGGTGCTCAGCATGGTCATCACGACCCCAGTGTGAACCGGCGCTCCGCGCGGCGGTGGCGGGAGGCCGTGGCGCCGCCCGCTCTCGCACAAAGCGACTCGGCGCAACCCCGTGGGGTGCGGGCCGTGCGGGTGTGCCGCACGCGTTGGCCGTGAACGAGACGGTGATCGCGTTGATCCGCCCCAAGCCTGATCCGGCCCGGGTCGTGGGTGAGCCGCCGGAGGCGGTCGCCGCCGCCCAGGCCGCCGTGGACGCACCGGACGGGATCGGCACCATCGGCTCCTACGCCACCGAAGTCCCTCTCGCCGCCACAGGCACCTGGTCTACGGCGGGCCGGGGCGGGGCGCAGGCCGACCTCGTGCTGAGTGCGCCGGAGGTCGGGATCCCGCTGCTCTTCGTCGAGGTCGACAACTGCTTCGAGGACGCGGCCCGCATCGCCGCCAAGTTCGACAAGTACCTGCGCTTCTACCAGCGGACGGTGAAGGACACCGACGGCCACCCGCGCCCGATGTGGCGCACCCGCTGGCCCACACCCGACCCCCGCTACGGTGACACCCCGCACCCGCCGGTCCTACTCGTCTTTCACCAGATGGGCCCGCGCCCTGCTGCAGGGCAGATCAAGGAGGTCGCCGAACTGACCTGTTCCCGCTGGCAGGGCACCTGGCACCGGGAGGACGGCTGTCACATCTACGACGGGCAGATTCCGATCGTGGCGACCATGCTGGACCTGCTGCGCGAACACGGCCCGGTTGGCCCGGCCTTCTGGCGCTTCGGCCGTGACCACCGCCAACACCTCGCGGACGCGATCGGCAACCCGCGCCGCCGAGAAGGTCCGCCAGGAGGCCTACCGGGCCGAGCAGTAGCGCCTGGCCGAGCAGAAGGCCGCCGAACATGAAGCCGCCCGCCCCGCTTGCGCTGCTTGCGGGGCGAAGTTCACCGATCATCGGTGGAAGGCTACCGAGGCGTACCCGAAGCAAGTGGGCAAGTGGTACCCGACGCTGTGCGACGAATCCGAGGACCACACCGTCAAGGCCGCGCGCCAGGCGGAGGTCGACCGCGAGCGTCAGGAACACGAGGCGGAGCAGGACCACGCCCTGGAGCCGGGCATGTTCCGCGGCCTGTTCCGCCGACGGGCTGCCCCGGGCGACTCGTCAACATTGCCAGCTCGAGTAGACGCGGATCGGGTGGCGGACTGCTCCGGCATGATAATTCGGACAGTGCGGTCGAGGATGGCGAGGCGCGTGCTCATGAGACTTGAACTGAACCGTGAATGGGTCGTTGGCGAACCGATCGGTGAGCCGGGCGGATTCGGCGCCGTCTACGCGGCGCACGATGCCGATGGTCTGCCCGCCGCAGTAAAGCTGGTCCCGAAGCGCCCTGGCGCTGAGCGGGAGCTGTTGTTCACTGAACTCGATGGTGTCCGCAACGTTGTTCCCACCCTCGACAACGGCGAGCACGAGGACCAATGGGTACTCGTCATGCCACGTGCGCAGAAGTCTCTGCGGGCGCACCTGCAGCAGCAGGGAGCTCTCCCTCTGGCCGAGGCCGTGCGCGTCCTGACAGACATCGCGGAAACCTTGACCGACCTCGATGGAAGGGTCGTCCACCGCGACCTCAAGCCGGAGAACGAGAGCCTGTCTTCGAACCCGTCTGTGCCACACCGATCCCCGCCGGCCGCTGCCGCGCCCGTCCTTTGGGCGGACGACTGGGGTTCAAGAACGGGCTCTCAGGTTCAAGAGGTGGCGGGGGTCGGCGTGGCGTGGCGGGCCGTTTTGACGGCGGAGACCAACAGGATCAACACGAGCGCCGGGATGAGGACCACGTCTGGGATCACTCCCAGAAGGAGTCCGCCGAGGAGGGCACCGGTGATCGAGCCAGCTGCCAGGACCAAAGTGAAGCTTCGACCGACGGCCGGCCGAAGTCGACTGGGCGGCATGGAGCGAGGCGTTGACGAGCCTGAGCCTGGTTGCCGAGGACGAGGCCATCACGGCAGCCAACGACCTGGCCAAGGCCATCGCCATGGTCGGGCAACACGCCCACCACGGTGACCAGAACCCTGAGCGCTGGCGGCAGGCACAGATCCGGCTGGCCGAAGCCCAGCTGGCGTTCGTCAACGCCGCCCGGCAAGCCTGGACCGAAAGTAACCGCCAGTCCGCACACGACTGGGCGGGCCCTACATCGCCGACACCGGAGACACGCCCACCTCGTGACCGTCAACACCCTGACAAAGGGCGAACGTTGCCTGATACGGCTCTAGGGCGTGTCTGACGGGTCTGTTACGGCCGTCGGTCGTTGCTGGCTTGCAGTTGGATCTGGTGCGCTCCCGGGAGCTTCAGGGCGCCCCTTAGGTGACCCGTGCACGAGCTGCGGGCGGGGAATGTGCCAGTCAACTCATTCGATGTGCCGACAGCGCACGCCCCTCGGAGGAAGCTCATGAACCGTGCTCGCCGATTGGTCGCCGCCACAGCGACAAGCGTCCTGCTAACCCTGGGAGCTATCCTGCTGGCCGCTCCGGCTCAGGCCGCCGAACCCCAACCCGCTGGCCTCCAGGACACCCTCACCCAGCTCGGAGCGGTCCTCGATCAGGTCCTCGACGGCTTGTCTGGCGCTTCATGAGCGAAGCCAGAGTCGGATCGCTGCGGCGAAGCGGGCGGCGGGCTGGGCGACCGCGACGCCCGTGACGGTGGCGGAGAAGCTGGAGGTCATCCGTGATCTCGCGCAGGACGAGGCGGTGGCGGTCCAAGCGGCGTGCGACCTGCTGCACCGGCCGGAGGTGGCGTTCAAGGCGATGCGCGACCGGGAGGCTCGCGCGCGGGTGAACGAGGCCCAGTTCGACCAGACCGAACTCGTCGCCCCCGTGGTGTGTGCCGGCAATTCCGCGGAAGGCGCTGTCGAGGCGGGCAGGGTCGGCGCCCGCAGTGCGGGCAGCGGTCCGCGGACCGCTTGGGCCCAGGGCGTGTCTCATGTGGTGACGGGAAGGGCTGTCAGGCCCCGCAGGCGCAGTGATCGGCGCGTGTGCGCGGCGTTGTGTGATGTCGCGAGGGTCAGGTGGGGTGTGTGTTGGTCGAGGCTGAGGAGAGCGGTGCGAAGTTCGGTTCGGGCCAGTGCGGCGCCGGGGCAGTAGTGGGGGCCATGCCCGAAGGCCAGGTGCGGGTGGGGATGGCGTACGGGCCGGAAGTGCTCAGGGTCGCGGTTGCCCGCGGTGAGGGCGAACAGGACGGTGTCGCCTGCTGTTATCGGTGTTCCGCTGATGGTGATGTCGCGGCGGGCGAAGCGTCGCACGGAGGTCAGGGCGGGGCCGTGGCGGTGCAGAAGTTCTTCGACGAGCGCGTGGAGGTTCTCCGGGCTGTGGCGTACTGGCGGCAGGGTGTGGGGGTGGCGCAGGACCTGGAGGACGCTCAGGCCGATGAGGTGGGCGGTGTTCTCGATGCCTGCCCACCACATGCCGAACGCCAGGCCGACCAGTTCGTCCTCGCCGAGCCCGGGGCCCTTGGCGCTGGTCGCGATCCATCGGGTGATCAGGTCGTTGCGAGGGGCGCGGCGGCGCTGGGCGATCAGACGGGCCATCAGCTGCTGGACGCGGTCGATGACGTACTGCAGGTCGCGGGGGCGGGGAGGGTGGAGCATCGTGCGGGTCCACTCCGCCAGCTCCGGGCGGTTGTGTGCGGGGACGCCGAGCATGTCGCAGACCACGGTCAGCGCGAGCGGCAGGGCGAACTCGCCCATCAGCTCGCCGCCGCCGCGCGCCGCGATCGGGCGGGCCAGGTTGTCCGCGATGCGGCGGATCCGCGTGTCCCAGTGCGCGATGTGGCGCGGCGCGAGCGGCGCTGCGGCCAGCGTGCGCAGCCGTGTGTGGTCGGCGCCGTCGCGGTTTTGCACGTTGGCCGCCAGGGCCCTGGGCAGGCTGAACCCGCGGTAGCCGTCGCCGGCGTGGATGTCGTCGAGCGCGAGCAGCGGGCTGCGCATCCAGAGGCGTGCCTGTGCGTGCGGGGTGACGAGCCAAGCCGTGGACCCGTCCGGCATGCTCAACCGGCTCACTGACCGATCCCGGTGCAGAAGACCAGAGGCCGCGGGGGTATACGCGACGCCGGGGTGAGGATTCATGGGACGGTGCCTTCCCACCCTCGGGGAACCTGACCCCCGGCGGCCCTGGCCAAGAGGCAGCACGGCCGGGAACGGTGGCTTGTCTGTCCCAATCTGTCGTTCGAACGATCCGGGCCAACGGCGAAGGGGAGGCAGAACCTCTCCACCACCGGTCTGGTGGGCGGTGGCGGGAGGGCCGAAGGCGCACGGGGGCAAGGCGGCGATGCGGCGCTCGGCCAAATCCACCGACGGACGTTTCTGGTCCGGATTCGTCCGGGTAGGCCGCCGTCTGTCGTGTGCGGGAGGGCCCCGTCAGCCACTTGGCATTCGCGTCGATGAACTCCTTCATACCAGCGGTCAGATGGAGGCGGACGTTGCCCCAGACCAGGACGATCGAGCCCGAGCTGAATACGGGCACGGACGATCAGGTCACGGAAGTCCCGCCAGCCGAAGCCCTTCGGCTCGTCCTTCCGGCCCCGATACTCGCGGATCGCATAGATGAGCCGGGACCGCCGACCCGGCTTGAAGCAGGCCATGCCCGCCTGGCCGCATGCCATGCCGGTAGGCGTACCGGCGGACGCAGAAAGGGCCCCTCGGTCGCCGGGGCGATGAGTGAGGTCATCACGCCGACGGCCAGGGGCCCTGCCTGTCACACCTCAGCTGACCGGTTCACTTCACCTCGCGGTGCAGGATGAAAGAGGTTCAGCAGGTGCATACGGTGTGAAAGCACGGTCCAGTTAGGAGTAATCGCACTTCCACATGCTGCACCAGTACCCTTGTGACCACTGCCCGCTGATCTCTTCAGAGCCGTCCGGGTGGATGTATCGGTAGTGGGCCGTCATCGTGTACGAATTGGTTCCGAAGATCCCCTCTGTGGGGAGGCGGATGAGTTGGTGGGCGGTTTCGTTGCCGTCGGGGAGCTTCCCGGGCGACGGGTCGAACTCTGCCTTTGCGGAGATATCCCCGGATCGCTCGACCACGATCTTCGTCCCCTCCGCCAGTCCCTTCCCGTTGTTCCAGGCGAAGGCCACGGCGGAATAGATTGTGCTGACTTCGAACTGCACGTCCGGCTTGGCGGGCAGGACCGACCGGTCTACGTGGGTGAACTGGTCTCCGGTGAAGATGTGGTTCGCCATGGGCTTCCCCGGTACCTGGAGAAATCCATGCACCTCGTCCTTCCCCGTGTTCGCCCCGATCTCCGGCCAGCGCTCCGCGTTCCGCTGCACAGGACCCGTCTCGCGGTCTTCCAGGTCGTTGTTGAGGCACACCTGGTTGCTGTAGGCGCCGGAGAAGAACTGGAAGCAGTCCTCGACGCCGGGGATGGGACGGATCGCATCAACGCGCTTGACGCCCGACTTGGCGAACAGGCCCTTCAGGGTTGCCCAGTTGTCCTCGATGCTGCGGGGCTCGTTAATGATCTTTCCGTCAGTCCCGAGGCGCGCGTACTTGTCTCCGGAGAACAGGTACAGCTCGCCCGGCCTCCTGGGTACCTTCATGCCGGCGGTGATCCTGGTGTCCCGTGACGCGGCGAACAGGGGTGCAAGGCCCTCCCAGTGTTCGGTCGTCTTTTTGACCTCGCCGGGGGACAACTTCAGGTCGCCTCCGTTGGATGAGGTGGAAACGCTCAGAATGTTGGCTCCGGAGAACAGGTAGTAACTGTTGGGGGCCTGGTTGGGGACGACGCCGTCGATCTGATGGGACGAGCCGGGTGCGGAGAGCAGTTTGCTGATCGCGTCGTTGCCGGTCTGCGGAGTCATGCTCCGTGCGGGCTCTTCGGCCTTCCAGGTCTGGCGCGCCGGGGTGCCGTCTTCGCCGGACCAGGTGGTGACGTATCCGTCCGGTTCCCCGGAGTCCAGGTACTGGCCGGTGGCGAGGTTTTTGATGCGGCCCTTGTCGTCGGGCTGCCAGCGCTGTTCGGGTGCGTTGCGGTGGGTGCACGCGTTCACGGTGACCGGGTCTCCGGCTTTCTTCCCTCCGGCCATGCACAGCCCGCCTTCAAGGTCAGTGATGCGGCCAGTGGTGCGGAAGAAGAATTCCTGCCGGGTGGGATCGGTGGCGTCCTTCGCGTGGTTGGCCTTCTCGTTCTCGATGTCGAAGTGCAGGTACCTCTGTGCGCCGTCGGATGTGGTGGAGAGACGGAAGGGGTGTCCCAGCGGAAGGAATCCGGGGCCGGTGAGTCCGAAGTTCTTCAGGACGTCTTCGACTTCTTCCGCCGTGACACCGGCGGGAGGATTTTTCTTCAGGTTCTCAAGAACCCCGGCCCGCATCTTCTGCGAGCTTTCGTAGCAGGGGTTGCTTCCGTCCGGCATACTGCGCCCGCACCAGATTCCCAGCTGGATGCTGCTGACGCGATCGATGTAGGCCTGGTTGAATTCCTTGCCCTGTTTCTCGTTCCAGGCTGCGTTCATTCCGTCGGCGATCGACTTGGCCGCTGCCTGGCGCACGATGTCGGGTGTCTTGTCGGTGAGTGTGTCCACCGCGGCGTCGGCGTTTTTGGATGCGTCGGTACGCGCCCAGTCACCGGTCTTGGGGGCGGTGTAGGCGCCCCCGTCGACGGTTGCTGTGGCGGCGTGGGCGGTCGCCTTGACCGAGGCCCGCTGGAGTTCGACGGCCTGGAGGAAGCCGATCGCCATGGCGACGACCTGGGTGCCGCCCTCCTTGGACAGCCAGCCCTTTTCCGGGTCCTGAAGGTACTTCATCAGGGCGTCGTGCCACCCTATATCCCGCTCCGCTACGGCGTTTTTGACATCGTCGTAGCGCTGGAAGTCAGCAGCGATGGCCTGCGCGCCGAGGTGGTAGACCATCGCCACGGCGAACGCCGGGCCGCCGATTCCCTCCACTCCTGCCGTCTCCAGAAGACCGGCGAGCGAGGCGGCGGCATCGACACCGAGGCTCACATAGTCCTTGTGCTCAAGATCGACCGCCAGGCCGAGGATGTCGCCCACCGCGGGGATGAGCGCCGCGATGGCGGCGCCCTTGTCCAGATCGGTGGAGTCGCCGGAGAACGCCTGGTAGAGGCCGAGGAGGTACATGCCTGCTCCACCAGCGCTCTTCACCCGTTCCCACGCGAGATCTCCGGCCGGGTTCGCAAGCTTCCCGCGCGTCTTCTCATAGGGCACGTAGAAGGTGGCAGGATCCTTCAGCGACGCCTTCATGTCCTTGGACAGCTTGATCTCGGAAACCTCACCGATACCGGCAAGTTTCTTCTCCACCAGCCTCTCGGCCACGGCCCGCGCCTCACGACGGACCTGCTCCCAGTCCACCGTCTCCACACACGACGCCGTACCGGACTTGGCACACAGCTCCTTCGCCCGCTCCCGCGCCCGGCCCGGCAGCTTCTTGCCCTCGGCAACGGCCTGCGCACGTGCCGGCTCCCGATCCAGTGTCTTGGCCAGAGCCATCACCGGCTTGCCGACACGATCGAGTGACTCGGCCAGCTGGGTCAACGTCTTGTTCGCCTCGGCCAGTTTGCCGGCATTGACCTTTCCACCCGAAACGGCAGCTACCAGTTTCTCCCGGACCGCCTTGGCCTTCTCCCGTACCTGGGCTGAAGCTTCCTCGGAGTTCTCCAGAGTGTGTGCCGCCTCGGCCAGCGACTTGGCCGCTTCAGCCACGTTCCCCTCACGGCGCAACGTATCGAGGATGTCCGCGGACTCCTGCACGAACCCGATCTCCGTACACCCGCGCGCCGAGCCCTTGGCACGCGCGGTGCCCGCCGAACGCTTGGCGAGCGACGGGCCGATCGGACAGCCCGCCATCATGGCCTCCGCGTCGGCTACGCCTCGGGTGCCCTTATTGAATCTCTGGACGAGCTCCGGCTTGTTTCCCTGGGCCATCTCCCAGGGAACGATGAGCTCGTACCGTTCAGCCCCGCCCGCATCCGTGGTGCCGTCCTTCAACTTCAGGACGACCTTGTCCTTCGCGAGGGAGTCCACCATCGGGTCGTCGGCCTTAACCTGGAACTCTTCCTTGATGCGCTTGACGCGCCTCTTGTCGAACTGCTCCTCTGTCTCGCCGACCTCCTTCACCATGTCCACGGTTGCCAGGGTGAAGGGCGGTTGCAGTTTCACCTTGACCACGCCCCCGGCGGACATTCCGTCCTCGCCGATGGTGTACCCGGCGGCGTGGCTTTCGTTTTCCGCCAGGTAGAAGCCCTTCCAGTCCCGCTCATTGTTTCCGGCCGTGCCATGGCGCTCGACCCCTTCGAGGACTCTGTCCACGTCCCCGGGCTTGACGCCGTGGAACGCGACCAGCTCCCTCTGCATCTCCTCCCGCGTGATATCGCCCGCAGCCGACGGCAGTTGCACCCGCGCGTCCGGATGCTCCTCCAGGAAGCCGCGGACCTCCCGGGTGCGGCTGTGCGTCTCCTGCGTCACTTCCTCGGGCCGGCCGTCCGCGCTGCACCACACCGATTCGCGGCCGCGGCCGAAGTAGCGCGAACAGGCCCGCACCGCGCTGGACAGAAGCTTCTTCCCGGTCTTCTCCCCGGCCTTCTCCAGCTTGTCCCGGAGGGCTTGAGGGTCTTTCAGTTCACGGATGGTGAAGGAAGTGTCGGGCGGCACCGTGACGAACTCGCCGGCCACCTCCGCTCTGGTCTTCCCCCACGCCTTGGCCATCTCCTCCGCGGGAAGGTCGTAGTGCGGCCGCGCGCTCCAGTTGTTCTCCTCGGCCAGGCGGGTCTCGCTGCTGAGGTAGGTCTGGCCACGGCCATGCTGGACCTTTTGCAACGCCGTCTTCGTGGCCTCGTCAGGGGCGTTCTTTATCGCTGTCCCGATGGCTTTTTCCGACTCGTCGACGAAAGCCATCCTGAGCTCGGACTTGCCGCCAGACGAGGCAACAGTGGTGACGGATGTCCGGGCATCGTTCCCGCCGAGGGTCCTGACCTCTTCACCGGCGATGACGACCTTGGCAGTCTTACGTGATCCGTCGGCGGCTGTGAACGGAACCTCCACCTCGACTTTCCATCGAGGGCCGTCGAGCAAGGTCCCCTGGAGGTAGTGCCCGACGTGGACCAGCTCGTGTCCGACCAGCTGGCTCTCGTGGATGGCGATCCGCTTGCCGTCGGGCAGATAGCCGAAGAACACCTTCGCCTCGTCAGGCATGGCGACCATGCCTTCGGATCCGTTGGAGTTGCTGGCGCGGCTACGGTCGATGGCGTTCGCCACCGGTTCGGAGACGACCGCATTCTGACGCAGGTCGTCGGCGAGAGCCTTGTCGGCCTCCTCCGCCTCCTTCAGTTTCCGCTTCAAAGCGTCGGGCCACTGCTGTTCGTCGGCGGGCATACCCCGGTAGAACAGCGTGGTGACCGTGTCATTGCCGAACGCCGGCTTCGCCTTGCCCGTCGCCACATCGATCGGCCGCATACGGCCGATCCCCTCCAGCAGTTCCCGGCCCTCCGTGCTGGAGGCAAGCCCCTTGACGGCACCCTCGACCCGCGCAAGGAACGCCTCGGCCTTTGCCGCTTCCGCTCCCTGGGCGCCCACGGGCAACGTGTGTCCGCCCGAGCTACCGGTGTACCTGTCCCACAGGACAGCTATCCCCGATTGCACCTTCGAGTCCGGAATCGCGATGCGGTACGCCTTGGCCTGCGTCCCGTTCGGCAACGTCACCGTCACCTCTTCACGGCCCGAACCCACCGTCCGCTTGCCAGCCTCACCGGAGGCTGCCGCCATATACGCCTTACCGGCCTCCTTGAAGCCAGGCGAACCTGCAGCAGGTGTTGCGGCCAACGCCGCCGGGGCGATACCGCCCAGCAAACTGGCTGCCACGAGTGCCCCGATCAAGGGAACTCGCATCGATCTTTTAGAAACTGCTCTCATCTGTCTCTCTCGTGCCGTCGCATCGACCAGCCGACAGCGCCCAGCGCCGCGAACGGCAACAAGGGCGTCAACTACGGTGACAGGCAGGCTGGCTTCGCGGCAGGAGACATCGAGCAGCACGCAAGGGCTGCCACAAGGACCTGGGCGCGCTCTTCCCCGCCAGGGGGCCGCTAATGCACAGGCGTCGGCCCCATGGACCGGCGCCCGCACCACGCCGCTGCGCTCACCATCACCAGGTCAAGCGTTACTTGGCGAGAACTTTACCAACAAAATATTGATATAAAACTTAACGAGTGCTTTGCCCGTGAAGCGCAGATATGAGTGGCTTCATTGCGCTTCACTGCCACGACAGACCGTCCGCTACGGCTTCAGCGGCGGCGCCCAGCACCGCGCTCGATCCCGGCGAACTGCACGGCCTGGTCCTCGGCGTCGTCCACCGCTACACCAACCGCGCTGTTCTCACCGGGGTGGTTGCCGAAGAGCGGCGCCAACGCCGTGAGTCGCCAAGATGCGATACGGATCCTCCTGGAGCGGTCCGAGCCCCCGACCGGCCGGCCCCATCCTGTGTGCGTTCGTCCAGGGCACCGAACCCGACCCTTACCCAAAACCCCGGCCAGGCCCGTTCTCTCAGCTGATGCGCAATCACAAGAACCTGGAACTCCCGCTTCATCCACTGCGTGACAGCAAGTGTCGACAGGGGCGTGACCATGCAGATCGGGACCTGGGCCAGAGCGGCGGGTATTTCGCGCGCCACCGCTCGTAGTTGGCCATACCGCCCGGACGGCACGCCGGGACAGAGCACGTCCACGCAAAGCCCCCTGCGCCCCGGGTGCCCTGGCAGGGCGGCGTCCAGATGCCACAGGGCGGCGATCTGGTTTGCTGCCAGGGCCTTGGTGCGGCCGGCAGCGCCGGCCGCCGCTCGATGCCGATCACCGGGTCGCCTTCGATTCAGCCCGGCAGCTGCCACCAGCCGATCGCCCTGCGCGCGATGGACGGTTCCCGGTTGACTGTGTCGGGGTCCATCGCGTGCGCCCGCGCGGCCAGCTCGGTGAGTACTTCCGCAGCGCCCGGGTCGTCGATCGCGGTGACGGGGACGACGGGGTGCTTCGCGCCCTGGCGGGCGGGACCGCCCGGCGCGGGTTCGCCGGCGGGCATCCATCCCCATGCCGTCCGCGAGATCCGGTAGATCCGGGCGGAGGGCTTCGCGATGCCCATGCCGGTGAGGTACCGCTCGGCCGCCGCGGAGTCCGACGACGGAGGAGCGGACAGGGGCACCACCCAGGCGCGTGGCAACCGCAATGCGCCCCTTGCCTCGAGTTCGGTTGCCGGCTCGATCGTGATGACCGCCCCGGCTTCCGCCTCCGCCGCAGGGAATGTGTGCACCTCGCCGTGCTGGCGGGAATGCCCCGCCGCAGGTCGCGGTGGTCGCGGCAGAGGCTCCACCGCAGTCAATCCGGCGTGTGCCGGGGCAAGTGTGGGGCGGTCGGGGGCACTTGCCGAGGGCGCGCGCCATGCGGCTGTGCGCAGGGTGCGCGGCGAGCGCCCCCTGAGCGCGCCTTGTCGGAGGTGCTCTGTTGACGCCAGCTAAAAGGGAAGGAACGGTTCCCCCGCCTTGTGCAGGCGGTGCTGGTGCCCTGCGTGGGCCTGCTGGTGGAGGTGGCAGTTATGACGGTGGCGAGATATGGGCGGCTGGTGATGGGTGGTGCGCCGGAGCTGTCGCGCTTGTACCTGCCGCCAGGCACAGTCATGTCTGGTGAGAGCGGTAGCGGGGGAGTGCGCGGTCTGATCTGGGGTGAGGGCGCGAGCGGTGGGGTTCCGGCTACGGCAACGGGTGGTCTGGGAGGTTGCGGCTGCCGGTGGGTGTGCGCGGGGTGTGCGGGGCGTGTTGGGGGTGTGCGGGGTCTGCCCGCGTATGTCGTGTGCGCGCCCTTTTCGGTGGGGCGGGGTGGTTGTTGGCTCTGCGTTACAACAAGCGTGCGTGCGGGTTCCGGGGCGGGCGGTACTGGCCGATCGCCCGGGGCGGGCGCGCGGTAGGGCAGGCAGGTGATGTGCGGTGATCACCATTGTGGTGGAGGGCGGCCCCGAGGGCCTGGGGCGGGTCTGGGAGATTGATGCGCCGGTGGTGCCGGAGCGGTGGGTGGTGGCCTTTTACGGTCGGCACCAGCACTACGAGCGGACGGGCGCCACGGTGCTGGTCGAGGGCCGAC
The DNA here is from genome assembly GCF_014596475.1 of Streptomyces sp. CBMA152. GTDB lineage: Bacteria > Actinomycetota > Actinomycetes > Streptomycetales > Streptomycetaceae > Streptomyces. Next base: position 161,561 of record NZ_MECJ01000031.1, read on the forward strand.
AGCTGTCGGTGTTCCAGTTCACCTACAGCACGGCGATCGCCGAATAGGAGCACGGTCATGTCTGCTTCCCAGGAGACGCCCATTGCCGTCGTCGGGATCGGCTGCCGGTTCCCGGGCGGTGTGGAGAGTCCGTCCGGTTTGTGGCGGCTGATGGCCGAAGGCCGCTCGACGGTGGGGCCCGTGCCCGCGGACCGCTGGGACGCGGAGCGGCTCGCCGCGCTGCACGACCCGCAGATCGCGGCGCGCGCCGCCGTCGGCTGTTTCCTCGACGGGGACGTGTGGGCCTGGGAGCCCGAGGCGCTGTCCGTGGCGCCCGCGGAGCAGGACTCGGTGGACCCGCAGGCCCGGGTGCTGATGGAGACCGCCTGGGAGGCGGTGGAGCACGCCGGCATCCCCGTCGACCGGCTGCGCGGCAGCCGCACCGGGGTGTATGTCGGCACCTACGCCCTGGATAACCTCTTCCGTGAGGCGCGGCCGGTCGAGGATGCCCCCAACAGTGCGTATCTCTTCGGTAATTACCATGCGGGGCCGGCGGGGCGGGTGGCGTTCTCGATGGACCTGCGCGGCCCGGTGATGGTGGTCGGCACGCACTGCTCGTCGGCCATGGTGGCGCTCGACAGCGCTTGTGGTGCGCTGACCCTGGGGGAGTGCGACGCTGCCCTGGCGGGCGGTGTCCTGCTGATGCTGGCCCCGCAGACCCAGTACTTCGAGGCCCCGCTGCTGCTGTCCGGCCGGGGCGCCTGCCATGCCTTCGACACCCGGGCCGACGGGTACGTGCGCGGCGAGGGCGCCGGCATGGTGCTCCTCAAACGCTTGGCGGACGCGCTGCGGGACGGGGACCGGGTGCTGGCGGTGATCCGCGGCAGTTCCGTCAACAACGACGGCCGCTCCACCCGGATGACCGCCCCCTCCACCGAGATGCAGCAACTGCTGTTCCGGGACGCTGTGGCCAGGGCGGGCATCGACCCCGGTGAGGTGGGGTTGGTGGAGGCGCACGGTCCGGGCACCGCGGTCGGCGACCCGGTCGAGTACACCTCGATCAACGCCGTCTACGGGCGGGGACGGGGGCGGTGTGCGCTCGGGTCGGTCAAGACGAACATCGGGCACAGCGAACCGGTCTCCGGGATCGCCGGACTGATCAAGACCGTCGAGGCGCTGCGGCGCGGCGCGGTCCCGGCCAACCGGAACTTCACCCAGTGGAACCCGGCCATCGTCCGGGACGAAGAATCCCGGTTGTTCGTGCCGACCGAGCTGACTGCCTGGCCGGTGCCGGGGAACGGCCCCCGGCTCGCCGCCGTCTGCTCCTATGGCGTCAGCGGCACCAACGGGCACCTCGTCCTGGAGACGGCACCCACCCGGACCCACAGGCGTGCGGCCCAGAAGGCGCGCGGGCACGACGAGCCCCGGCTGTTCCTGCAGTCGGGCAACTCGCCGCAGTCCCTGGCCGCGGCGGCTGGACGGTTGGCGGAGTGGACCGGAACAGAGGATGCGGCCGATGCTCCGCTGGGTGACGTCGCGCACACCCTGGCGCTGCGCCGCGCCCATGCCGAGCAGCGGCTCGGCATTGTCGCCCGCAGCCGCACCGAACTCGCCGAGCAGGCAGGGGAGTTCGCCGCAGGGGGCGTAGCCGACGGCGTGGTGACGGGGACGCCAGTGCTGCCGCCGGGGCATCTCGGTCCGGTGTTTGTCTTCACCGGTCAAGGCTCGCAGTATCCCGGTATGTGCCAGGGCCTGCTCGCCCACGAGCCGGCGTTCGCCGCCGTCGTCGACGAGTTGGAACCGCTGATTTTGCGGGAGTGCGGATTCTCGCTGCGCGCGATGCTCGAGGAGCCGGACGGCCTGGTTGGTGTGGACCGCATCCAGCCCACCCTGTTCGGCGTGCAGGTGGCGCTGGCCGCGCTCTGGCGGTCCTGGGGGGTGCAGCCCGCGGCAGTGATCGGCCAGTCGCTCGGCGAAGTCGCCGCCGCCGTGGTGGCGGGGGTACTGAGCACCGGGGACGGTGCCAAGGTGATCTGCCGCCGGGCCACCCTGCTGGCCCGCATCGCCCATGGCGCGATGGCCTCCGTGATGCTCAACGCCGCAGACACCGCAGCCGCGATCGAGGCGGCCGGCGCCGACGGTGTCTCCCTCGGCGTGCTGACCTCACCCGGCACCACGGTGATCTCCGGTGACGCGGCGCAGGTACGGGCGCTGGTGGACGCGTGTAACGAGCAGGGCACGGTGGCCCGCCTGGTGGACGTGGACGTGGCCTCGCACTCCGCCCAGGTCGATCCCATCATTGGTGAACTCCACGAGGTCCTCGCCGAGCTGCCCGCCAACCGGCCCGGCCAGATCGCCTTCTACTCCACCGTGACCGACGACCCCCGTAACCCGGGCCCGCTGGGCGCCTCCTACTGGGTGCACAACCAGCGCGACACCGTGCACTTCCAGCGCGCCGTCGAGGCAGCGCTCGCCGACGGCCACCGGCTGTTCGTCGAGTGCACCGCCCACCCGCTGGCCACGCGCCCCGTCCAGGACACCGCCCGTGCGGCCGGCATCACCGACATCGTGGCGGTCGGCTCGCTGCGCCGCGGGACCGACGACCGCGAGGCGTTCCTGACCCACCTCGCCACCGCGCACGCCGCCGGATACGACGGCATCGCCTTTGCCACCCGCTACGGCGACGGCGAGCTGGCCGATCTGCCGGTGACCGCCTGGAACCGGACCCGGCACGGCGGCAACCAGCCCCCGTACGCCCTCGTCGCCCCCCAACTGCCCGCCGCCCGCCAGCACCCGCTGCTCGGCGGCCACGTGAGCGACCCCGACCACCCGGGCCGGCACCTGTGGCAGACACCGATCAGTCCCCGGCGGCTGCCCTGGCTGGGCGACCACAAAGTGGCCGGCACCCCGGTGCTGCCCGGCACCGGCTTCGCCGAGATGCTGCTCGCCGCAGGCGCCGAGGTCTTCGGCACCCGCCACATCGCCCTCAGCGACCTGCGCATCGACAGCCCCCTGATCCTTGACCCGGAACCGCGGGTCACCACCCGCCTGGTCCGCGACGGCAACGTCGCCCTGGCCGAAGTCCTCACCCACAACGATGACGACGGCAGCGTCCTGGTGCACGCCCGGGCGGCAGTACGTGCTCTCGCCCCGACACCACCAGGGCCCCTCTACAAACCCGACGAGGAGTGGAGTGACACCACGCCCGCCGACCTGTACCAGCATCTGCGCGAGCGCCACGACGTCTTCCACGGCCCCGCGTTCACCGCGATCGACCGCATCCGCATCCACCCCGATCGCACCCGCGCTGTCGCCGCCCTCTCCCTCGCCGACAGCGCCCGGGTCAGTGCCGCCGCGATGCTGCTGCACCCCGCGCTCACCGACGAGCTGGTGCAGACCGTGGTGGCGGCCTGGCTGACGTACTGTGCCACCAGCCCCGGCCCGGTCGTCGTCGCCGGGTTCGACGAGATCCTCGTCCACGGGCCCACCGCGCATACCCGGGCCGCGCACATCCGCCTGCACCAGGCCGACGACCTGGCGTGCACCGCCTCCGGGGTACTCACCACCGGGGACGGCACGGTCGTGGCCGAGGTACGCGGGCTGCGCCTGGCCAACATCACCCCCGCCGAACAGCGCTACACCGACCGCCTCGCCCACCTGGCCTGGGTGGCGCAGGACGCTCCCGCCGCTCCCGCCTCGAGCGACCAGCACTGGCTGGTCATCCTGCCGGAGGACGCCGCGTGGGGCGGACGGCTGAGCAAGCTGCTCGCCAAACGGACCGCGGGCAGCCGCACCCTCATCCACCCAACCGGGCAGCCCCTGGACACCATGCAGCTGGACGCCGCCCACGCCGCCCACGACGACGATTCCGCCCCGCCTCCCTCTCACGTCCTGCTCGCCCTCAACGGGCAGGACACCGAGGCGACACCGCAGGCCGCCCGCGCCGCCGTGACCCGGACCCTGAGCGTGCTCCAGCGCCTCGCGGAGTGGGAACGGCCGCCGAGGCTGTGGGTGATGTGGCGCGGCGACGACCCGCTGGCCGCAGCAGGCGTACGCGGACTGCTGCGGGTCGCAGCTTTCGAACACCCCGAACTCCTGCCCAGCGCACTGGAGGTGTCCGGTGCCACCCCGCTGGAGGCGGTCCTTGCGGACCTGCTCGCCGACCAGCGGGCGATCACCGAAATCGCCTGGCGGCACGGCGTGCGCACCGTTGCCCGGGTCCGCCCCGGCCCGGCACCGGACACCGGCGACGGTCTGCCCGCGCCGGTCCGGAAGGACGGCGCCTATGTGATCACCGGCGGCCTGGGCGGCCTCGGCCTGCTCACCGCGCGACGGTTCGCCGAACGGGGAGCGAGGCGGGTGGTCCTGTGCGGCCGCAGCGAACCCTCGCACGCGGCCGCCACAGAGCTGGAGAACCTGCGCACCGCTCTGGGGACCGACCTCCAGGTCGTCCTCGCAGACATCGCCGAACCGGACACCGTGCGCCGCGTCCTGGACACCGCGAGGGCCGACGGCCTCGCCCTGCACGGCATCGTGCACGCCGCCGGCGTCGTCGAAGACGCCACCCTCACACGTCTCGACACCGACCTCCTGGACCGGGTGTGGCGCGGCAAAGCAGAGGGGGCCTGGGTCCTGCATCAGGCCACCATCGGCACCGCCCTGGACTTCTTCGCCGTCTACTCCTCCGTCGCCTCTCTGATCGGCTCACCCGGCCAGGGTGCTTATGCCGCCGCCAACGCCTATCTCGACGCCCTCGTCGCGCACCGCATCGCCGAGGGCCTGCCCGCCACCGCAATCCACTGGGGCGCCTGGAGCGAAGTCGGCCGCGGCCAGCACCTGGCCCAGCGGGGCTTCGTCATGATCTCCCCCCAGGACGGCATGGACGCCTTCGAGAAGATCCTCACCGAGGGCCACCGCCAGATCGCCTACTCACCGCTCGACATCGGCCGGTGGACCGCCTCGTACCCAGCCCTGCGCACCGCCACGCTCATCGGGGAACTCCTCGACGGCCCGGCAGACAGCGAGGACAGCCTCACCCCGGTACGCGACGCGGTCCTGAGCGCCGACTCCCTGCCCGAGCGCCGCCGCATCCTGGAGACCTTCGTCATCGACCAGGTACGCGAACTCCTCGGCAACACCACCCGCCACATCGGCGCCCACACCAGCCTGGTCCTCCTCGGCCTGGACTCCCTCGGCGCCGTCCAGCTCCAGCAACGCCTCCAGCGCGCCCTCACCGTGGACATCAAGCCCGGTGTCATCTGGGTCAAACCCACCACCGCAGCCCTTGCCGAATGGCTCTTGGACGCCATGGCCCTCACCTCCCCGACAGAGGCGGACACCAGCGACCCGGCATCGGAGCACCCACGATGAGCCCCCCTCTGAGCGGAGTGACGGAGCTCGCGCACACCGCTGCCAACCCGAACAACCCGACACCGACTCGGTATCGGAGCGGATGGGCCTGCGCACCGACGATGCCGCGACGGCCGCCGGTGCTCCCGTGCCCTGACAAACCGTTCTGCGGCGCCGCGAACTCCGCTCCACAGCCACCGGACGGGGAGAGCCAATGAGGCGATCACGCCACGCCCGCGGACAACTCCCAACCAGAGGCTGGCTGTCCACGCCAGAAACCAAGATCCCGGTGGGGGGACAAGAAGCCGTCCGCGAGGACACCCGACGGCGATGGCTGATTCCACCGGTGGTGTTCTGGGCAGCGCTCGGCATGGTCATGGCGGGCCTGGGCGCCTGGGTGATGCTGCGCTGGGCACTGGCCGACGTCCCTCACTGGATGCCCCGCCGCCCCGACGGGGTCAGCCCGGGGCGCGCGGCCGTGCTGTGGGGGTCCTTCTACGTATTCCTCGGCGCGACCACCGGGTGCGTAGGGTGGCTGGCCTGGCAGTGCGTCAGACAACGCCGGCTGCTGCTGGACGCGATGCTGTGCATCGGCTACACGGTTTCCTTCTGGCTGTCCCCGATCGCGCAGTACGGAACCCGGATGGTGCACTTCAACGTGTACCTGCCGAGCACTACCTCCTGGGGGCCGTTCATCCCCGGCTGGCACAGTGAGCTCGCCGAACGCCAAAACGACTCCGTCGTCGCGGGCTGGACCGGATACCCCCTCATGATCGGCATGATCTGGATGGTAGCCGCACTGATGCATCTGCTCTTCCTGCGACGCAACCCCGGGCTCTCCGGGCCGAGGTTCGTCCTGGCAGCTTTTGCGGTCACGTACGTCGTCGACGTCATCGTGGAATCGGCCTTCATCCTGTTGGGCCACTACGGGTACGTCAACTCGATGGCCGAGCTCGCGATCATGCCCGATCACTGGTACCGATTCCCGCTGTATGAATACCTGGCAGTCGCTCTGTTCTGGGTGGGAACGCCCTATCTGGTGCGGCACTACGGCGGCGCACCCGTCTTCCACGGAAGCGAGCGGCTTCCACCGCAGCTACGCACCCCCGCCAGGCTGCTGGCCATCATCGGCCTGGTCACCATCTGCACGCTGGTTTCCCTGGTGTCCTTCCGGGCGTTCAACCTGATCGGCACTCCCCATCCGGCCACCGACCTTCCGGGCTACCTGCGATGACACCCCACAGCACAGCACCCCGAAGCCACCGCACCCCGACCGGCCACGCGGTCGTCATCGGCGGCGGCATGGCCGGACTGCTCACAACCCGCGTCCTGGCGGACTTCTTCGACCAGGTCACCGTCCTGGAACGCGCCCCGGCCGCCAGCGGTGACCGATGGCGCAGCGGGGCACCACAAGCCCGCCACCCGCACCTGCTGCTCGCCCGGGGCCGCTTGATCCTCGAGGGCCTGTTCCCCGGCCTCCACGACGACCTGCGCCTGGCGGGCACACCCGTGTTCGACTTCGGGCAGCGTGCCGCGATCCTGACCCCCGCCGGCCCCACTCCCACCGTGTCGACCGGCATCATCTGCCAGTCCAGCAGCCGGCCGCTGCTGGAATCCCTGCTGCACGCCCGCGTCCAGGCCCTGCCCGGCGTCACCATCCGCCACAGCACCACAGTCACCGGGCTGCGCTTCAACCCGGCGACCACCGCGGTCACCGGCGTCACCCACACCCGCCGAGGCACCCCTGCGGCATCAAATCGGGTGAGCACCGAGTTGGAAGCGGACCTCGTGGTGGACGCCAGCGGCCGGTCCTCCCGCCTGCCCGACTGGCTGGCCGAGCATGGCCTGCCCCGGCCTCGTACCACCACCGTCGACCCGCGCATCGGCTACGCCACCCGCCGCTACACCATCCCCGACACCCTCACCCTCGACGTCGATTTCCTCGCCGAACTCACCCGCGCCCCGCACCGCAGCCGCGGCTGCTTCGGCCTGCGCATCGAAGACAACCAGTTCCTGCTCGGCCTGCAGGGCGCCGGCGGGGACTATCCACCCCACACCGAGCAAGAATTCGCTGAATTCGCCGCCTCCCTGCACATCGGCCTGCCCGCCCTGCTCGAACACCTCACCCCCAGCTCACCGATCTACGGCCACCGCGACGCCCCCAACCGCCGCCACCACTACGAGAGGCTGCGGCCCTGGCCCACCGGCCTGGTCGTACTCGGCGACGCCGCCTGCGTGTTCAACCCCGTCTACGCCCAAGGCATCACCGTGGCCGCCCTGCACGCCCTGGCCCTGCGCGACCTGCTCACCCGTACCCACCCCGCCGACCGCACCACTGCCCTGGCGGCCTTCCAGCGAAGGCAGGCCCGGATCACCGCCTGGCCCTGGCTGCTGTCCACCTGCCTCGACCACGCCTGGCAACCCCAACCCCCCACCCTCACCGACAAAGTCACGGCCCGTGTGCTGGACGCCCTCCTCAACTCGCTCCCCGGCAGCCCCGCCATGTTCACCCGGTTCTTCCGCGTCCTGCACATGCTCACCGGCCCCCACACCTTCCTCCACCCCGCCGCCCTCGCCCGCACCGCCACCCACCTACGCCACCGCCCACCAGCCGCTCAACGCGAGCCAACTGCGGTGGCAGTCCAGCCGACTCGGAGACCGGCTCCCCGCCATGGAACACAGCAGCCGCCCGACATGGGAGCACCACGCTGATGACCGTCGAGCAGCAGCCACAACGCAACCGATCACAGGAAGGTGTACCGCCGATGTCCAACACTGACGACACAGCAAAGGACGTCACGCCGCAGGCCGCACGGACGACCCCGGAGGGCTTCCTGACCGTCGAAGGACAACAGCGGTTCCTGGACCTGTTCCTGCCGGTCCGCAACGAGGTGATCCACGACTTCTACCACCCTCCCGGCGGCAGCAAAGACCAACAGAGCATGACGCAAAAGCTGCGTGCTGCGGTCCGCATTCTGGGCGGAGGAGCCAAGGAAACCGTCGCGGAGATGTACCGCCTCCACTTCAATCATCTGTTCTCGACGATCTGGCTCGCTCTGGACTGGGGCCCGTACACCCCGGAGATCCGGAAGATCGCCGATCCGCTACGACGCCTGCACCTGTCCCAGGTCAACTCCGTGGACACCTGCTGGCAACCCGCCGTGGAAGCCGCGCCCGAAGACGGCCTGCTGGTCGAACTCGGCACCGGCCTCAGCGACGGGTGGGCCCGGCTCGCGCTGCTGATGCCACATGCGAGGATCGTGTCCATCACCATCGAACGCGACCAGGCGGAGATGGCACGCCGCATCGCCGACAAACTCGGACTGTCCGACCGGGTCGAGATCCGGGTCGGCGACATCTTCGACCCCGCGACCACGCACGACCTGATCGGGGCCGCCGACGCCATCACCGCGATGGGCGTCATCCCCCACTTCCCCCCACCCCGCAAGGCAGAAGGACTCCGCAGGATGGCGGCCACGCTCAAACCCGGCGCCCCACTACTGATCTTCGACGCCTACAGCACCCGACCCTTCTCACGCTTCATGGCCCGGGCACTCGCCAGCACCCAAAGCTGGTACCCGACCCGCGAGGACTTCCGAACCGCCCTCGACCAAGCGGGCCTCTCTCTCACCCGGTTCGACACCCACCCACCACAAAGCTGCCTCCCCATCGCCGACGACACCCGCACCAACGACCAACTCCGCCAGGAATTCGGCCCACTCATCGCATGGCTCTTCCCGAAAATCGTCAGCAACTTCATGAAAGGGCTCCTCAAACCCCAGGAATCGGTCTACCTCTCGGCCACTCGACGATGAGCCAATCGCGGCTTCACGACCGCGGCACCACCACCCTTGCCCCTCTACGCGGTGCCCTCCGGGTCCAGGGCCCAGAACCGGCTGATGTCGCGCGGGTCGCGGCGTAGCACGAACCGGCCGAACCGCTCGCGGCACGCGATCCACGGCTTGAGCGCGCTGCTGTAGTACTGCACGTGGTCGACCACGAACCCGGACGGTGCTAAGGCCAACGGACCACGGGCCAGAACCCAACTGGGTGGCATCGAGCAGAAGTGGGACGACGGAGAGCTCGACGGCGACATCGTCGAGGAACTCGTCATCGACGACGTCATCGGCGAAGGCACCGCCCGGCGGGAGTTCCCTGGTATCGCCTACGTCATCACCTGCCGACCCTCGACACCACCGCGCGGCCCGGTCAGAACCGTTGTGGGGCCGTTTCGTTGAGCAGAGAGACCCGTACCCCGCGGTGACCTGCCCGGGCCCGGCCGATCGTCCGCCGTCCGGGCCCCGCCCAGCTCGCAGTGCCGCACCGTGTGGATCAGCCGTCGCGTTGGTGCCGCGCCTGACCGCTGTTTCTTCATCGACGGCACCGCCGCCAACGTCACCGCGGCACGCGACGCCGGGATGACCGGCTTCCACTACCGCCAACTCGACGAACTGCGCGCGGCACTCGCACAGCTACCCAACCAGTAGCTGTCGCACGCCCGCGGTGCGTGATCCGCGTACGCCTATGGCGGCGGAGCGTGCCGGGGGTGCCGAAGGGGTGGAGCAGCCAGTGGTGACCGTGCGGTCGGCCTCGGTATGCCGCCGCCCGCAGGGTGCTGCGAGTGGAGGGGGATGGAGCCTTAGCCTGGATCCACCGGTCGGCTTGGGAATTGCTCTTCTGGGGTTGGCGGGGTGGGGTGTCGGGGTTCGGAGCCAGTTGTGGGTAGCAGGCATCCGCCAGTCTGCCCAGCTCTTCCACGGTTTCGGTTCCGGTTGGGCCCTGGTGGGCGAAGTGGTCAGGGACGTAGCACTGCTTCGGGTGGTGCGTGGACGGCGGCGAACAGCTGCGTCCACGGTTCCTGCCAAGGGCCATCGCTGTGGCAGGTGCAGCGCCGGGTGGAGCGGGCGATCCGGGCAGGGACACGGACGAGGTGGGCGCGGAGGGTGGCGGTGGTGGCCTTGGAATGGAAGGCCGAGGCCAGAGTACCGGTGGCTCGCAGCAAGTTGTAGGTCATGGCCTACGGGGTGAGCCAGGCGGAGTTGGCGTGGAAGGGGTCCCGAGGGCAGGTGGGCGAGGGCTGCGGCTTTGCTGTCGGCGATGACCTGTTCGACGACAGCGTGATGGCGGTGTTCCTGCTCGGCCTGGAGGGTCTCGGCGGGGTTGTCGGTGAAGGACGGGTGGTAGCGCCAGACGGGGAACAGTTCGCCCTGCTCGCGACAGTGGGTGGTTTGGGCAGGTCGCGGACCCGGCGCACGATCAGCCGGGCAGTGACGTGCTCGGCCTTTTTTGCGGCCGGTGAACGCGGTGTAGGCGGGGATCTCGGCGACCTGGGCATCGAAGATGAGTTCACCGGTGTCGGGATCGGGCACGGCAGTGGGGTAGGTGAACTGCTGCCATGCGGTGTCCGGGACGGCCAGGACGGCCCATTTGACGGAAGGGTTCATGCCGCGGTTGATGGAGAAATGGGCTCCGGCTCGGCGGCAGGCAGCGATCACACCGGCGTTGTAGAACTGCGAGTCCGCCCGCAGGACGCGTATGCCGGTGCAGCCGGCCTCCGCGGCGGTGCCCAGGGCCTCACGGACGAGTTTCGGGGCGCCGCGGGAGTCGGCTGCTTTGCCGCGACGCAGCCGCACGGCGGCGAGGTGGGCGTGCAGATCGTGGCCAGCAGCGGGTGGAGGGTGCGGATGCCCTTGAACCGGCCGTACTCGGCGCCCTGCTGGGTCCAGCCGTAGACGCGCTTGTGGGCGGAGTCGACATCGATGAACGCCTTCTCGCCGGAACCGGGTAGCAGCGGGGTGTGCGTGGCCAGTGCGGCCAGGAATCTGCGGTGCACGGCGTGGAGTTGGAGTGCGTGACCGTGGGTGAAGGCGCGCAGGAACGTGCCGAGCGTGGAGGGGGCACCGATCCCGCCGAACAGGGCCGGCATCGCACCGTGGTGCAGGACGTCCAGGTCGTCGATGCTGTCCGCACCCGCAGTCATCCCGGCCACGATGCTGGTGACCTTGGCGTCCACTGCGGCACCCGCGCCGTTCTTCGCCCCGCTCAGCTTCACCTTCTCTGCCGTCAGACGGGCAAGCCCGCACCTCTCGGCCAGCCGCATCACCGGGACCAGCCCGGCGTACGCGACCAGATTCGTGTCATCGAACGCAGCGGACACCGCTGAAGCGGCATGGGAAGACTGCATCTCGGAAGTGCCTTGTTGATCGTTCCTGCTGGAAGCCTGAAGAACTCCCATCATCGCAGGTCACAAGGCACTTTCTCGTTCCCCTGAAATCGACCGCATCCTCGTGCCGTGCCGTGCACGGCCAAGTCGCCGCACGGTGGCACCCTGCCGCTACTCATGGGCGACGGAGCGGCAACAACCGTTTCGGGTGCACTATGCTCCGGGTAAATGATCACTGATTCGCCCGGGTGTATACCGGCTGCTCGGGGGTTCGTCGAACGCCATCGTCACGGCCTGCGTGCTCTGTTCGGCGTCCTGAACGTGCCCTGGTACGACGGCGCGGAGCAGCTTGCGGCCGCGGCGGCCCGACACTGGCTGGGGCCGGAGCACGGCCGGACGATCATCTCCTGCACGCCTGCCCAAAGGGCCCGGGCGCTGGAACTGGTCGGGGAGGTAGGACTGTTGGAGGCGACGTGGCCGCAGGCGGGCACTGCCTTCGACGAGACCGACATCGTCGCGGGCCTGTGGTCGGCCAACGAGGGCCGACTGCGCTTAGTGCGCCGGCTGCACGATGAGCACGGTTGCCGGACCGGCCCGGTCAAGCTCTGGTGCGGCCAGCGGGTGCGGGAGGAACGCGACGGGAGCGTCGACGACATTCTCGGCCGACTGGCCGCTGCCGACCCGCGGCTGCTCCGCCATCCCTGGGTACGCGCCGAACTCACCCGCGATCCCCTGGACCGCGACCCGTGGCAGCGCCCGTTCGCCACAGAGTACGAACTGGCCATCGCTGCCGCCCTGACCGTTTTCGGCCCCGGCCTGACCCTCACAGACCGCCGCCTGGCCACCGGCCCGGCCACCCTATCGGGTATACCGCGCCGCACCGTCCTGTGGCAGGAACTGCGCACCGCGGACGGGCTGGCGCTGACCGTGCTGAACGCCGCTGCCCGGCACCGTCCTCAGGGGCCGCCCCGCCATACCACCGCCAGCTGCGCAGAGGAATGGCTCGCGCACCTGCCCCCCGCCGTCGGGGCACGCGTCCTGATCATCTCCGGCAATCCGCACACTGAGCGGACGCTCGGCGACATCGCCCGCGTGGCTCGGTGCGCCGGGCGCGACGACGTGATCCTGCAGGCGGCTGGGAACGGTGCGCCCGACCGGCCCTGGCGTCTGGAGCTGTGCCTGGGGGAGATCGCCCGTCTGCTGCACAACGACGCCGCTCACGCCGGCGTCACGTTCGCGGTTTCGGCTGCGGCGCGGCGCGCGTAGTCGGCTTTGAGCTGTTCGATGTCTTCCAGGCGGTAGCCGAACAGCAGGGCTCGGTCGTAGGCGGCGCCGAAGTTGTGCTCGCTGCCCGGGTCGAGCTGCTGGTAGAGCTTGACCCGGGCGATGCGCTTGTCCAGGCTGTCCCAGCCGGAGTGCACCAGGCGTATCCCGTCGGTGTCCTCCAGCCGGCCGTGTTCGGTGAGGTTGAGCGGCCAGTGGTGGTTGTGCAGGGGCTTGCGGCCTGCCTGGAGGCCGGGCCGGTATCGCCAGATGGCGCAGCGCATGCTGGTCGCTGTTCCCATCAGCGGCACCATGCGCGGAAACTGCGGGTCGTCCCAGCTCGATACCAGCGGACACCGCAGACCCGCCACCTCATCCGGCGAGGCAGCCAGACGAGCCCGCACATCACCCTCGACCTCGAGAAGCTGGTCGTCGTCGGTCATCACGATCCAGTCGGGTCGGCAGAAGTCCGCCATGCGGTACAGCAACTCCAACCCCGCCGACTCCGGCACCAGCCACGGATCACCAGGCAAGCCCGCACGGGCGTGCACCACATTGGTCACCCCCGGATGCTCCCGCAGCACCTCGGCCGTCCCGTCAGTGCTGCGGTCATCCACCACATAGATGTCGTCGCACCACCGGGCCAGCCCATCAAGCACCGCCACCAGGCCCTTCCCGCCATTACGGACCCGCATCAGACCCAGTACACGCACCACGACCCCACAAATCACAGACCAGATGACGAACAAGACAGACGAACCGCACTCTACGGCTGCAGACCCAGCAGACCGCCGACGCGGCATAAGGGAGTGCATCCCATGGGTGCCCTCTCGTTCGGCGGATATGGATCCGCACGAGGTCTCATCATCCCAGCTCAGATATCACCCATGCGTTCGAGTCCGTACTCAGGGCCAACTGGTGTTCGGTGGATCGAGGCTTAGCGCCCCTCTTTGGACCCCCGTCGGCGTGGAGCGCGACAGGTGTGGGGTTCAGCCGCCCGACGATCCCGTGCGCACCCAGTGCACAGACATGGCCGCGCAGACGCCGTCGAAACTTTGCCGACGCCGCTGTGTCATGGCGTCGGCCGGCAGAGACCGGCGAGTAATAGTGCGTACGAGCACGCCACCGAAGTGGCGTACGGCGAGTCATGCGCTGCTCAACAGCGCCTACCCCACCGCGAGTTCGGCCAGGCGGGTGCGGGCTACCGACATGTGGCCTTCTGCGCCCGGCTCTGTGCCACGATGGCGGCATGGCGGCGCAGCCTCGTGTCTACGGCTCTGATCCTGACGACCCCGAGCCGTAGGCGGTCGAGGGCCACGAGTACGTCACTCTCCAGGGCGGCCCGCTCGACGGGCTGCTGGTCGACGTCACCGGTCTCAGCGCCGAAGAGCGGGCGGAGGGCGGTGCCCTGATCGCGGAGTACGGCGCGCATGGCCCCGGCGGGCGGGCCTGGTACGACGCCCGGGAGAGCGATGACCGTTACTGGGACTGGACGGGCGATACCGCTATGTAAGCCATGCCTGCCGAGCATCCGTCCTCACCACCCGCATCTCGGTGAGAGTGGTGAGGACGGCCAGCTGGGTTTGCGGCCCGTTCTACACGGACTGCACCGGCATCATCCACCGTCTCAAGGATTTTGAGACACTGCGCACATACACGCGGCCTCCGGTCATCGCCGGGATTCTTGACCACCCTCTGCTCCGGGGCGTCCCGGGCGTCGACGCCCACATGACCGTCGACCGTGTCGCCCGGGAGTCCAGCCGCACTCCACATGTTCTGCCGCCCAGGGCGCGCGAGATTCAACTGCCACACCTCCTCCGAGAGCCGCCTGCTGGCGCGCTAGGGGAGGCGTAGGTCGCTGGCGGCGATGTCCTTCAAGGTCGGGGCGGCTGCGCTGATCTCCCAGACGTGGGTGCGGTTTCGTACGGGCAGCGGTGGGTCGTTGGGCCGCCAGGGCCGGTAGCGCAGCAGTCCGTAGCGGGCGGCGACGTGCTGGATGGCGGCCTGGCCCCAGCGAGCGGATGCTCTGCGCCCGGCGATCTGGCTGGTGATTGATCTAAGGCCGATGAGGGTGTCGCCGGGCCGGATATGACCTCCGCATCGAGGCGCATCCCGGCGGTGTCGTGGTGGGCGCGCACCGTCGTGGGGTCCACGCTCGCCAACAACATATCCGCCTCTGACCGGGCGGCGGCCTGGGCGATGAGACCTTCCAACAGCACAGTGAAGACACCCTGGTCCCTCTAGAGGCGAAGACGGCCGTAGACGGTGGGCCATGGACCGAACTCGGCGGGCGTCTCGCGCCACTGGGTGCTGGAGCGGAACCGCCAGATAACCCCCTCGAACTGGTCCCGCAACCGGGCCGGAAAACAGACCGTACTCGCCGATCGGCAGGTACGGCTCGATGAACTCCCACTGCTCGTCCGTGAGTTGCCTACGCCTCACACCCAGCGTCCTACCAGACCCCCCACACGAGGACAGAATCCAAGGATCACGACCTCGCACAGTCCCTAAAACCTCCCACCGTCGCGGCCAACGGCGACCTCAACGCCTACTGGGAGCACCATCTCGTTGCCGAACACCAGCGTCTCTACTCAGCTGGCCAGCACCGATACGCCCTCACCGCCTGAGGATCCCCTCACTCACAACGAGCCGCACCCGTCGGCTTTCGGGGCTGTCCGGTTTGGTAGGGAGGGGGTCGAAGGACAAGGCGCGGGCAGGCAGGAACATGGTCGTCTCCGAGGGGCAGGCCGCGGGGGGCGGTGCTGGCATCCGTTCGTTCCGCGCACCGCACCCCACGGGTCAGGTCTTGCAGGGCGGTCAGAGGTTAGAGTGCACGGCGAAAGCCGCCAGGGCCACCAGGCCGACGCCTTCAGTGGTGATCTGCTGGCGCACGCCATCGAAGAGCGCGCTGAGGTAGGTGCGGTCGTCGGTCTGCTGCTGCTGGTTGGTGACGTTGGTGAGGGTAGTAACGGCTGTGGTGCGGTTGGCCTGGGTGTTCTGAGCCTGCAGAGTCTGGCTGAGTTCGTCGGCCTGGGCATTGGTGTCGACGACGACGAACCTGACGCGGGCTCCGTTGGGCCATCCGGTCCCTGCGGGGTTGCTTCCTGCAAGGGCGTTGGCGATGGCGGAGCCCAGGGACCGGTTGCTCTCGCGGTCGATGTGCATGAGGCTCAGCATGTTGGAGGTGCCGCCCTCGGCGAACATGGCCATCGGCCATTCGTCGACATCGTGCAGGACGGGCACCGAGTTGGCCTGACGGTAGGCGCGGATCTGTGCACGGGTCTGCCGCCGGCGCTCGATGGCGTCTGCGATGTTGCGGTCCAGGGTGAGGATGGCCATGTCGGGGTGCACGGTCGTCGCGTGACGGATATGAGCCGCGGCGCTGCCGAATTCCTGCACGCTGATGATCAGCGTGACATCGGCTTCGTGTACCTGGCGTTTGCGCAGCTCGACACGGGGTTCCTTCTTGACCTCCCCGCTGGTGCTGCTCTTGAACAGGTAGTCCTGGCCGGTGCGCGCGCGGTATTGCTCGGCGGCCCACAGGAAGCAGGACCGTGGGCTGGTGTCGGGATTGTCGTCCTGGACCGACCAGCAAATCCGCGGCTGCTCATCCGCGCCGACCGCCTTCGGCCACGTCCACGTCTGCCGCTTGTCCGTGCCGGAGCACTTACGGGTGTCGACGCCGATCGTGCTGAAACCCCAGTAGTACCACCAGCCGGTGGTACTAGGAAAAAGTCCGCCACTCGTATTGTCGTCGCTGGCCCGCAGACACTCGCCCGGACGCAGTTCCGAGAGGCTTTGGATCTGCTTGCCGTTGAGATTCCACGTCTGATGGACATCGTTGGAGCAGGGGAAGTTCCCGACGGCGTCTCCGCCGCCCCAGGCGGCGCCCGCGTTGGTCGCGTCGAGGCAGAGGGACTTGCCGTTCGACTGGCCATCAGGATCGGCCGTAATTTGGCCGTACTTGCTGACCAGCCACTTCTTGTTGTTGCCCCGATAGGTGTCGTTGCTCCCGCAGGTCATCACCGTGTTGATAACCGCTCGGCTACTGCCGCTCCCGTTGTTGGCATACCCGTGGTACAGGCAACGGTTTTTGTACCACGAACTGTCGCCAGACGGGTTCTCCGCATAGGCGCCGATCTGTCCGTACCCGGCATCGGGTACGGCGATGCCGGCCCCGTGCCCTTCTGCGGGTGCCGCGACCCCCACGCCCGGGAGCGCGCACAGCGCAGCCACAATGAGCGCCACCGAACGCCCAGCAAGGCGGCGGGTGGCTCCGGGTGAGCCGGGACGGAAACGTAGCTGTGGCATCAATGCCCCTTCTGCATAGCCCGATACCGGCCTGTCGGCCGCTCGCCCACCTGCACCGCGCCGATGGGCCCCCATGGGAGGCGCCCCCACCCTCTCGATGACGCTGTGCTGCCGACGCCATCGCGCGCGAGGACATCCGCCATTCGCGGTAGGCAGATCACCTGAGCGGGCTTACAGCGGGTATGGCCGTACCCGCAACCGGTAAATAGGCACTACACATCCCGGCCACCCGAAGGAAGATCTGCATGCGCATCCTGCCTCGCGTCGTCATCACCGCCGGAGTGATCGCAACGCTCTGCAGCCTGTCCTCCTCTGCTGCAGCCGCAACGGGCCGATTCGGCGCAGGGGTCCTGACGGCAGAACCCAACCGTGCCACCGTCATCGCAGTCATCGACGACCCCGCTGACGGGTCATGTCACCCGGTGGGCAACGCCAACGTCGCGGAGAATCTGACTGCGGGAACGGCCGCTCTGTACGCCACGACGGACTGCTCAGGGACCGCTGTTCTCAGCCTTGCCCCTGGAGCAGCTATGGAGGGGCACGCCTTCAAGTCGGTCAAGTTCTGACTGAGCCTGATGCTTGCCTCTGAGGTCGAACAGCGACCCGGATGTGGACCCTTCAGTCGCGCCAGTCCTCGCCGTGACCGACCTCATGACCGCCACCGGCCGCGGCTTCCGCTTCGCCTCCGGGCCGCTGCCGTTCTTCCGCACCCCGGAGCACGACTCGGAGCCAGGCCGACGCCCCCGAAGGCCGTCCCACGTGGGTTCGGCAGCATCTCCGGGCGCCAGTGTGGGGTCCTCGGTGGGCGTCGCGAGCATCGGTTCCGGGAGGTGCCAGGTCGAAGCCACGGCCGACGTCTTCCACCCGCGGCGGCGCATGCGGGGCTTGTCGCCCGGTCAGCGGATACGAGGCAGCGCTTTGTCGGGATGCGCGGTGTGTACGTACTTCACGGCGACCCTGGGGTGGATGCCGAAGAGCCGTACGAGGCAAACAGGGTCCACCGTCTCATGGGCTTCGTCGAGAACGCGGTCAGACCACAGTTGGCGGGGCCGAAGCCCGATATGGTCGAAGGCGGAACGCATGCCGGTGTAGCTGATCTGCGGCGATGTCGGGTGCCGGTAGGCCTGGGAGGTGACGATCAGGTGTGGGTTGGTGGCCTGGGGCCAGCGGGTGCAGCGTTCGCGCAGCCAGTCGGCCACCAGCCGGGTGCTCAGGTCGTCGAGGACTGCATACGATTCCTAATCTCTTTGTCAAGCGGCTGTCGTGACGGGCGGTATGGACTCGTAGCACCGTCCGTCACGCAGTAGGGCCCCCAGGACGTTGACGCGGCGCCGGGCGAGGGCGAGGACGGCCCGGGTGTGCCGCTTGCCCTCGGCGCGCTTGCGGTCGTAGAAGCGGCGGGACTCTTCGCAGCAGCGGATGCTGATCAACGCCGACGTGCAGAAGACGCGTTGAAGACCGCGGCTGTATCTCTTCGGCCGGTGCAAGTTGCCGCTGATCTTCCCTGAGTCGCGGGGAGTCGGGGCGACGCCGGCGAACCCGGCGAGACGGTCCGGTGTGGCGAAGGCCGTCATGTCCCCGCCGGTGGCGGCAAGGAACTCGGCGCCCATCAAGGGGCCGATGCCGGGCATGCTCGCGATCACCTCGGCGTGTTTGTGCTCGCGAAACCGGGCCTCGATGAGCTTGTCGGTCTCCGCGATCTGCTCGTTGAGGCGCATCACCTCCCTCTCCAGGGTGTGGACGAGCTGGGCGGTCGGCTTCTCCCCGGTCACGCTCGTGTGCTGGCTCTCGGCGGCTTCCACGGCGGCCTGGGCCAGCTGAGCGGCGCCACGGACCTTTCGGTTGCGCAGCCAGGTCTCCAGCCGACGGATACCGGTGCGACGGATGGCCGCCGGGGTCTGGTAGCCGGTGAGCACGACGAGGGGCCCGGCGTTGGTCAGGTCCAGGGCCCGTTCAAGGGCCGGGAAGATTCCGGTCAGGCGGCCGCGCAGCCGGTTGATCGCGCGGGTGCGGTCGTCGGTGAGGTCGCGTCGGTGAACGGTGAGGATCTTCAGCTCGGTGACCAGCTCGTCCCCGGGCCGCAGGGGTTGTAGGTCCCGTCGGATCCGGGCCTGGTCGGCGATGATCGCTGCGTCTTTGGCATCGGTCTTGCCTTCGCCCCGGTAGCCCTCGGATGCCCGATTGACGGCCATGCCGGGGATGTAGAGCGTGTGCTGACCGTGGTTGAGCAACAGGTCGATCAGCAGGGCGGCCCCGCCGTCGGCTAGGTCGACGCCCCAGGTGACCTCATCACCTAGGGCGAGGACGTCGACCAGGAGCCGCAGCAGCTCCGGCTCGGCGTTGGTCACCCGTCGCGGCAACAGCCGTTTACCGGTGTCGTCGACCACCACGCAGTGGTGGTGGGTCTTGCCGGCGTCGATACCGGCCCAGATCGCTGTCACGCGCACTCTCCACGGATCGCTTGCTTGCCTGCACCACAGACGACCTCGCTGGCGAGTCCCTACTCAGCGATCGCATCGCAATTCCTAATCAGCAGCCGAGTCGTCGCGGGGTGTTGGGCGGCGAATCGTACGAAGCCACGGACGGCAGACCACTGAAAGCCACACCCGACACCCCTGGGCGAGCCAACCCTACGAATGGCTCGCTCATCCCGATCAACAAGGTAGGGACCACTGACGGCTTGAATCGATCATCTACGGTTCCGCCATGACGACTATGGAGCCCCGACCCGATCTTCGGCCCCCCGGCCTGAACGCCGACGAGAAGACCACCCTGCTGACCTTCCTGGACTACCTGCGCGAGTCCGTCCTGGCGAAGGTGGCCGGCGTCCCGGAGCCGGCGGTCCGCACGGCCGGCGTCCCTTCCGGGACCAGCCTGCTCCAGCTGCTCAAGCACCTGACGGCCGTCGAGCTCAACTGGTTCGTCTGGGCCTACACCGGCGCCGACCGCGAGTGCTGGGAAGACGAGGGTGCAGTTTCCGCCGACGACACCGCGTCGAACTTGGCGGACGCTTATCGCGAGGCGATCGCCCGGGCCAACGAGGTCGCCCTCGCCTGCAGCGACCTGGACCGCCCCGGCGCCCGCTCGCTGCGCGAGACCCCGCCGCCGTCGATGCGCTGGGTGCTGGTCCACATGATCGAGGAGACCGCCCGGCACGCCGGTCACGCGGACATCCTGCGCGAGCAGATCGACGGCTCGATCGGGCGGTGATGCGGGACGGTACTGTAACCGCGAAAGTCGAGTGCCCAGCGGATTGAGCCGTTACAGAGCCAGTGGGGCAACGCCCCACGGTCACCTGGCAGCTGGATCTGGGCATCCAGCCCTACGGCCCCCGCGCCGACAAGGGCAGCGCGGGGGCCGTAGGGCTGGGGCACGGTCGACGAAGGTTTCCCCGGGCTCACACCGATGGGGCCTCGGTGGTCCTCGATCCAGTCCGGCGGTGACCGACCATGTCGGTGTGGCGGGCTTCACCCCCCCTGTGGGGCAGATCAGAAGACCAGAGAACCCCAGCTAATCTGGTTGGTGTTGATGTCCATGACCTCTACCTGGAGCTTGTGCACACCGTCGTTGTGGTACTCCGGCCACGTGTTCACTCCGCTTCCCCAGCCGGTGTGCGTCCAGCCGCCGGTCTGGGTGTTCGTCTGCCACAGGTCCACCTTGCACTCGTTGGCGGGCCCGTCGACGTGGCCGTAGGCGTACATGTCGGAGTAGGGGAGGATGTATGCATGGCAGTTGCCAGCGAACGCATCCCCGCCCAGGCTGGCTGCTGAGGCAGCGCTGGCCGAGACGGCGACGAGGCCTGCTGCGGCAATCCCTGCCGCAGCGAACTTGATCGTGCGTCCGATCTTCACGGTTGCTCCTTCGGAGATGGTGAAAGGTTGAGGAACGTATCTGTGGCGTTCCGCGGCTTGATACTGCCGGGGGGTGGAGTTGGCCGTGTGGCCCCGATCTGATCCGTGCAGGTCAGCCGGGGGTAAGGGGCCGGACAATCGGGGTTGTCCGCGGACAACTGGGGGACCGGGGATGCGCAGAACAGGCCGACCACAGGGGGCGCCGAAGGGTGCGACGCGAGGGGCCGATGCCCTGGCCGGTTTCTTGGGGGATCTCACCGCCGAGCTGACGGTCCGTGAGCTCGCGCAGCGGTACGGGGGCGGCAGGTGTCGTGGCTTGGTGGTCTTGACGGGCGTCGAAGATGCGGCTGGCGCGGCGGGCCCCGGCCGCGTCGCCGATCGGTGCCGTTCCGTCCCTCTCAGAGTCGACGTCCTGGTCCTCGTCGTCGACCTGGTCCTGGCCGTCGTTGTCGATGGCGGTCGCGTCCGGAGTGGGGGAGTCCCGTCCCGTCGGGCGTGCGTGATACTGCTCGCGCCATAACGGCCCTACCTCAGCGATGAGTTCAGCGATCACCGTCGGCGGCAGACCGGTGACCCGGTACTCCGCCACGATCAACTCACGCGCTCCAGCCCCCATCATGCACAGTTCAACGAGCAACCCGCACGCCGGGCCGCGGCCAACCGTGCACGAGGTCGTTGGCAAGGGGGATTTCGCCGCGCGCCTAACAAGCGGTCCGCACCGGTAGGCGTGGTCCGCCGGGCACCTTCTACTCTGGACCTGGAACACCCTGACCCGAAAGCGGCGAGTTGCGCCGTGTGGATGTGGAGGAGCGGTTCGATGGCTGTGCGTCGGCGAACCATGCTGGCCGTCACGGCGAGTGGTGTGCTCACGGGATGCTCGGGAGCTACGGCTTCCGCCCCGAAGACCACTCCTGCGCAGGCCACCCAACCCACCGGTCCGGCGTCGTCGCGCTCGCCCCGGCCTTCCGCGTCGGCATCCCCCGTCCCCACCCGGGCCGAGATCGTTGCCCGGTACGGCAAGGTGAAGCCCACCCACTGGGGCCTTGAGGTCACCGGCGCGCTCTCGCGGCTGTCGACCACGCGGAAGGTGACCGCCCTGACCTTCGACGCGTGCGGCGGCAGGGGCGGCAGCGCGTACGACAAGGCGCTCATCGAGTTCCTGCGCCAGAGTTCCGTCCCGGCCACGCTGTTCCTCAACTCGCGGTGGATCGACGAGAACCCGGCCGTGTTCAAGGAGCTGGCCGCCGACCCGCTCTTCGAGATCGCCAACCACGGAACCCGGCACCTCCCGCTCTCGGTCTCCGGGCGGTCCGCCTACCAGATCCCCGGGACCCGCGACGCCGGCGAAGCGTACGACGAGGTCGCGGGCAACCGCGCCAAGCTGACCGATCTGCTGGGCCACCCGCCCCGCTTCTTCCGCTCGGGCACGGCCTACTGCGACGACGTCGCGGCCAGGATCGTCACCGACCTCGGCGAGCGGTTCGCGTCCTTCGACGTCAACGGCGACGGCGGCGCGACCTTCACCCCCGAACAGGTCCAGCAAGCGATGCGGGCGGTGCGCCCCGGCTCGGTCGTCATCGGCCATATGAACCACCCCCACGGCGGCACGGCACGCGGGATGCGCATGGCCGTACCCCGGCTGCTGGACAGCGGCTACACCTTCGTACGCCTGACGGACGGGGTACGGGCCTGAGCTACCGGTGCTGCAGGTGGTAGCGGTGGCAGAGCTTCAGCCGACGGGCGCGGGCCACGGCGAAGATGCGATAGCTGGACGCGGGGGCGAGTTCGTCCGGCACTGCAGCCGTACAGCGGCGGGCCAGTTCCTCGATCTCGCCTCGGGGACGGGCCAGTATCGCGCGGGTGCAGGGTTGGGCTGGGGTGTTGCAGGCCGGGTGAGTACGGCCTGTGGTGTCTTGGGGTGGGATGACAGGTGGTCTGGCCTGGTGTTGTGTCAGTTTCGTTGAGAATGCCGGGTGTTGTTGCAGGTGGTTTCTGCGTCTGATGGCATTGTCCGTGTTCATGCTGGTCAGGGGGGTCGGGTTAGCGGCTTCGTGCCGCCGTCGTGAAGACCCCGGCGCGCGCGGCGGCGGCGGCCGCCTCGGCGGCGCGGTCGGCGAGTGCTTCGTCGAGCGGTGCGCCGGTCGTGAGCAGACGGTAGTAGAGGGGTGCGGAGACGGCGCGGATCACCTCGTGGGGATCGGTCGTCTGCGGCACCTCGCCCCGCTCCACGGCCTGCTGCACACACGGTGCCCACTCCTCGACGCGGGTCTCGTAGAAGCGGTGCAGTGCGGTCGCGGTCGGGGCGTCGCAGGTCGCGGCGGCGATCACCGCCTTGAAGAGCGCGCCCTGGCGGGGGTCGGCGAGGGTGCGGCGGACGAGCCGGGCGTTGGCCCGCAGATCGCCGAGGAGCGTGCCGGTCTCGGTGCGGGGCAGCGACTGCTCGGCCATGTCCGCGAGCAGGTCCGCGACCAGGCCCGCAGGGGTTCCCCAGCGGCGGTAGACGGTGGTCTTGCCGACCTCGGCGCGGCGGGCAACGTCCGCGAGGTCGAGCCCGGACAGACCGCCCTCGGCGAGCGCGTCACCGGCGGCCCGCAGCACCGCCTCGCGTACGCGAGCGGTCCGGCCGCCGGGGCGCACGGTCCCCGGATCTGCTTCTCCCGACGTCATAACGGGACTCCCGTTCCATTAAAGGCTGAGACTTTGCTACGGTGAGGTCACATCCTAACGGAACACAGGTCCCGTTAGCGCCGGTTGATCGTCGTACACGGAGAGGAATCCGCCATGGAAGCCATGGAATACAGGAGGCTGGGCACGTCGGGGCTGCTGGTGCCCGCGCTGAGCTTCGGCGCCGGGACGTTCGGCGGGCGCGGCGAGCTCTTCAGCAACTGGGGCGAAACCGACGCGGCCGAGGCGAGGCGGCTCGTGGACATCTGCCTGGAGGCGGGGGTGAACATGTTCGACACCGCCGACGTCTACTCGGGCGGCGCCTCCGAGGAAGTGCTCGGCGCCGCGATCAAGGGGCGGCGCGACGACGTGATCGTCTCCACCAAGGCCGGGCTGCCGATGGGCGACGGACCGGCCGACGCCGGAACCTCCCGCTCCCGCCTGATCAAAACCGTCGAGGCCGCGCTGCGCCGCCTCGACACCGACTACCTCGACCTCTTCCAGCTGCACGCCTTCGACGCGGGCACCCCCGTCGAGGAGGTGCTGTCCACCCTCGACGACCTCGTACGCGCCGGAAAGATCCGCTACACCGGAGTCTCCAACTTCTCCGGCTGGCAGCTGATGAAGTCGCAGGCCGTCGCGGACCGGCACGGTTACGCCCGGTACGCGGCCCACCAGGTGTACTACTCGCTGGTCGGCCGGGACTACGAATGGGAGCTGCTGCCGCTCGCCGCCGACCAGGGCGTGGGGGCCGTCGTCTGGAGCCCGCTCGGCTGGGGACGGCTCACCGGGAAGATCCGCCGGGGGCAGCCGCTGCCGGAGCAGAGCCGGTTGCACCGCACCGCCGACTTCGGCCCGCCCGTCGAGGACGAGCTGCTGTACCGGGTGGTCGACGCCTTGGACGAGATCGCCCGGGAGACCGGCCGGACCGTCCCGCAGATCGCCCTCAACTGGCTGCTGCGCCGCCCCACCGTCTCCTCGGTCATCATCGGTGCCCGCAACGAGGACCAGTTGCGGCAGAACCTCGGCGCGCTCGGCTGGTCCCTGACCGTCGACCAGGTCGCCCGCCTCGACGCCGCGAGCGCCAAGCCCGCCCCCTACCCGTACTTCCCGTACGAACGCCAGGAGGGCTTCGCCCGGCTCAACCCGCCGCTCACGGGCCGCACCGCACGCTGAGTGGGGCCCGGCCGCCGAGATGAGACTCGCCCGAACCGGTGGGGCTGTGGTGCGCGATGCCCTGATGGCCTGTCAGTCTCTCCGGCTCCGGGAGATCGCGTCTGGTACGCACGCCCTCTCTGGTATCTGTTGCGGCATCTACTGCACTATCTGCTGCGCTATCTGTTGCCCCGCGCCTTTCGTGTCTCGTATATCGGGGCTGGTCACCAGGGGAGTTGGGGTGTGGTGGGGGGTCTGACATCCCCTCCACGGCCACTCGCCACGCCCCCAGAACAAGGAAAAGGGAGGAATGGGGGCGAGGGCGTGCGGTCGCGGAGGGGATCGGGGCCGGCCTTTCTGGTTGCGCGTCGCCGGGGGCTCCGCGCCGCGCCTGCCTGACGGTCTCACCGTCCGGAAGGCCGGGGTGGTGCAGCGTGCACTTCGCCTTGCGAGCGGCAGCCGCAGCTCGCTGATGTCCCTGGGATACGCGCAGGAAGGGTGCGATCGACGCATTTAGGTGATGTTGATCGGGTATTGAGTCGTGATCCTTTAAGTGGTCTCTGTCCGCCTCTCGGGTCCGACCGGGAGGGGCACAGGGATACGAGGAGATCACCATGTCCATTGCCCGGAAGAGAACGCGGCTCGCGGGGGCCGTTGTTGGTATGACAGCCCTGGCCGCGCTCGCATCAACGGCCACTGCCGCCCCCTCTCACGCCGCGGACGGAGCTGTCACAAGAGCCGCAGCATGGGGCAGCACGACCGGCCTTCAATACTGGGTCAACTGCGAGGAAGGAAGTGACGGGACCGGCACAAACCCGACGATCTCGACGATCCTCACCGGCAAGCGCATCGTCCAAGGATCGGCGCGTCAGGGCAACACGCTGGTGCTCGACTTCAAGTACACGTACGTGCAGGTCGTTCCTAGCCCGTTCGGTGGCGCTCCGTCCCGTGTCGCCGTTGAAGACGATCTCTCCTGCGGTAAGAGCCTGAGCAGCGGCAACATCCTCTTCCACACCCGCAACGGCAAGGTCGTGAACCCGTAGGTCCCCGATGGGCCATCAGCACGGCGGGGCAGTCCTGTCCACAGGGCTGCCCCGCCGTGGCCCTCACTGAGAGCTGTTTCATATCCCTGATTCGGTACCCCGGTCACCCCACGGGGGCATCGTTCTCCCCGGCGACGGGGGTCACTGGTCAACGACATGCTGGGCATGTTGTTGGCGGGCGGTGTCAGGACGTCGGTCAGCCGCAGTCGGGCGTGATCGAGCCGACGGGCGCGCCGGTCAGCTCCGTGTCGCCGAAGCCGGAGATCTCCTGCTCGTCACCGGCGAAGTGCGGCTTGTCGTTGAGGCGCACGATGCAGCCGAAGGAGTCGGGTATCGGGTTGCGCGCCGACATTGGCTTGATCGCCGGGTCGAGTGAGTCGACCTCGGGGAAGGTGAAACCGGTCTTGGTGACCTTGACGTTGAGCCGGTAGAGGACCTGCCCGCTCTGGTGCGGCCCGCTGAAGAGGCAGAACTCGCTCTTGTGGCAGGCGTGCGGGGCCTCGGAGGCGTCAGTGGCCGAGGCGGCCGGCGCGACGGTGGCCGAGAGGCCGATGACCGCCAGGGCCGCCAGACCGAGACGTAAGGCGCGGTGCGACACGATAACTCCTTGAAACGGAAACAAAAGGACAAAACCTGACGCGCGCCAACCTACCGAAGATCAATTAACGGTCCATAGGCCTTGACGGAATCGGGATCATTTCCAGCCGGGGGTCGGCGGCGACGGTGTCGCGGGCGGCTCCCCCCTTCACTGTGCCGATTGGGGACTGGCCTGCGCCAGGCTCTGACACTTATTCGGAAGATGAGCCCCTTCAGTCCCTCATGCTGCCCCGGTAGCCCCCTGAGCTGGGATTTCTTGAGGGACTGGCCAGCGAGTCTGGTCACTTGACGGAGGAAAAGAGCGTGCTGCGCCAGGAGGAGAGCAGTGTGTCTGCTCTGCCAGCGTCGGTTTCCCCACGAGGGGTGACCGCTTGTACCGCCGTCCCCCCGCCGGGTTCACAGGGAGCCTCGACTGGGCGGCCGTCACTGTCGACGCCTTGGCAGCAGCCGTACCGTCACGTGAGTCTCGCGTCCACCCCCTGATGGCCCCCACGGTTCAGCCCGTCGGCTTGTACCAGCTGATGGGCAGCCTGACCCGGCGCATGGCCGTCGTCGTCGCGAGCTCGGTCTCCGGCGGTGCCACGGCCGCGGCCGCGTAGATCTCGCGCGCCGACATGGACGGTTCCCCCGGCATGTCGAAGAGCCGGTCGTGTTCCAGGACCTGCCAGGCCAGACATGCTCCAGTTGTTCGGTGTCCAGGCCGGTGAGGCAGGTCGCGACCCGGGCGCGGTCCTGGGTGAGGTAGGCCCGGGTCAGGTCGGTCGCCCGCCACAACGCTTCGACCAGCCACGGTTCGGGCGTTTGTGCCATGCCTCTTCTTCTAGCGGATGTGCGGAGGTGGCGTGGGCGATTGCTGTCCGGACCACCACTACGGGCAGAACGCCCCTGGCAGAGCTCGCAACGCGGTGCCCGTCCCGCCCGCGGCGCGCAGCCCCGGTTCGCCTCCGCTCCGTCAGCCGCGTCCGGGGGTGTCGGTCCGCACCCGTCCGCGGCCGCGCCGCATGCCTCGATCGCCGTCCGCGCCCGCCCGCGTCGTGCTCCGTACTCGTGCTGGCCTGAGTGGCGGTGTCGAGCATGTCGCGCAGTGTTTCGCGTTCGTCGGCCTTCGCGGCGGTGAGCGCGAACAGGACGGGCAGTCCGCCCAGCGTGCACACCAGGTGCAGGCGCAGACCCCAGAAGTACCAGGAGCGCGACGCGCAGTAGCCGTACTGCGCCCAGCCTGCGAGGTCCGAGCGCCTGGCGGTCTCGCGGGAGCAGTCGCAGCCGACCGGGGTGGAGTCGACCACCCACACGTCGTCGCTCCACAGTGTGGTGTGCTGCGCCAGCATCCTGGTCATGTGCTTGAACTGCTCGGATGCGTTAGGGAGTCGCTTGTTGTAGCCGGACTGCTGAGGCAGGTATGGGAAGGGATGGCGGAAGTCCCGGCCCGCGCGCCGCAGCCACCGCCGCTCCGAGGTGTAGCCAAGCAGTGCCGACATCGCTGCGGCGGTAACCAGTTCGGCGTCACTGAGCATGGGCGCGATCCCGACGCGCTGGACGCCACGGAGCCAGATGCGGCGATGCTTTCAACGCGTCGTCGATCCGGACGTACAATGCCGTTGCGAGGTGTCCAAGTCGGTCATCACACACCGACATTGGACACCCTCGCGCCCTGTCCGCAGGCCACCCTTTGAACTCATTCAGGGATCCGGGGCGGTCTCTACTGCGGTGAATATGCGGCGCGGTCATTTCGCAGAGCCTGGATGAGCCAGGGGTACACCGGGATCAGACTCGGTACTACCTGCCAGCCGTTGACGATCCACACCAGCCGCCAGTACCGATCCACCTGAGGATCGTGCGCCTCTTCGAACTCCTGCGCCATCCAGTGTCGGAATTCCGCGTCAGGAGTGTGCGCGAACACCTCGGCGAAGCGGTGCACGAGGTCGTCGATGACGGGTGCGGCCCTGTCACTGAGCGGGTCTATGCCCGACTCCATGGCCTGGGTGACCTTCTGACGGGTGAACTCTGTCAGTTCCTCGCCGGCATCGCTCTCGATGTCGAGCGTACGCCCGGCGGCCTGGCGTGTGGCTGTCCGGCGCATCCGGGCACGGAAGTTTTCGTCGCCAACCAGCTCGGCGAGCTCCACCCAGGCGGTGACCTGCTCACCGGTCGGATCATCGGGGAGGTCGGGGGTGGCAGCACACACCATGGCCACCACGGCCGGGTCGGCATCCACTGTGCCGAAGGTGCCATACACGAAATCGTCGATCAAACGTCGGCGTTCCTCGCCGGACAACTGCGCGAGCCTGTGCATGAGCTTGGTCTCCTCGGGACTGGACCCGCGTCTGGCCACGACTCGCAGAACGCTCCGACGCCGTAGCAGCATCCGGATCTGGACGTCCATGGCGTCGGCGTGCGCCGCGGCGACTTCTGCCATTGACAGCTCGCGGTCCAGTACCCGCTGAATCGTGGGCAGGTCCATGCCCAGCTCGCGCAGTGTGCGGACGAGTTCCAGACGAAGCAGTGCGTCGAGGTCGTAGAGCCGATAGCCGGCGGGACTTCGGGTGGTCGGCGCTACCACCCCCGAATCGGAGTAGAACCGGATCGTCCCCACAGGCAAGCCGGTCCGCCGGGAAAGCTCCCCGATCGAGTAGAGGGTCGTAACGTCCATGTCCCCCACTCTGCTGTCTCCAGTCACTAGAGACTCAAGGCTATTCCCCAGCTGGGCGAACGAAGGTGACGGTATGTGTCACCGCTCGCCGGCAGCCTATGGCTACGAGTCCTTGGACTCATTCATCCATCTAGTGGGCGATCCCTTCTGGTCCCCGGTGGGGATCGAGGTCGGCGCCGCCGACCACCTGAATGGTGTTCGGGTCCCACCAGTACCGGCGCCAGTACCTGGCCCCCGACTCCCAGCTCTGTCCCCAGGGGCAAAGTAGCCCGCCGGTTGGTTTCAGGACTGCGGGGCGGCGGTCTTCTTGGCTGGCGGGGGACGGTCTTGGTCTTGTCGAGGTGCTCATACACCGTCGACCGTGGCACGCCGAACATGTCGGCGATCTGCTGGACGGTCTTCTCCCGCTCGTCGTAGAGACGTTGGGCGAGCGCGGCCTGGTCCTCGGTGAGCTTCGGCCGGCGTCCGCCGACCCGCCCCCGGGCCCGCGCGGAGGCGAGCCCGTCGTTCGTATTCGCCACGATCAGCTCGCGCTGGAGCTCTGCCAGTACGGACAGCATCCCGAACATGGCCCTGCCTTCAATGGTGGCGGTGTCGATGCCCTGCTCGATGACGTGCAGCCCGATACCGCGCTCGCGCAGGTCGGCGCCGAGGGTTACCAGGTGCAGGACCGAGCGGGAGAGCCGGTCGAGCCGGGTGACCTTCAAGGCGTCGCCCTCGCGCAGCAGCTGCATGACGAGGTCGAGCTTCGGGCGGGACGCCTTCGCGCCGCTGGCGACGTCGATGTGGATGTTGTCGCGGTCGACGCCGTGGCGGAGCAGTGCGTCGATCTGATGATCGGGGTTCTGGTCGGCCGTCGATGTGCGGCAGTAGCCGATGAGCATGTCGGCCGGCGAAACCGACTACGCCCACCGCCTGCGGAGTAGGCGGCCCCTTCAGTCTGCCAACTGCTGTAGCCATTCGCGCAGCAGAGCCGTCTCCGTGTCTCGCAGAGGTACCCCGGTGCTGAGGGCGGTTTCAAGTGCGGCATCGAGGGCGAGTGCGTGCGAGGCCAGGTCGGACCCGGATGAGGCGGGCGAGTCCGTGGTGACCGAGGCCATGACGGTGTCCCGCAGCCGCGCCGAAGTGGTCAGGTCCCGCTGCGAGGGCTCTTCACCGATCAGCGCCAGCGTTGCACCCGTCGTCGCCGCATGGATGACGCGGGTCGCCTGCTCCACCGGAACCCGGAGGCGCCCGGCCTCGGCCGCCCGGCCCAGCAGCCTCACCAGCAGGGCGTGCGCCTCGTCCGCGGCCGGGGGCCGGCGCCCGGGCCGCGCAGTGCCATACATGAGCACGTAAAACGCGGGGTGCCGCAGTCCGAAGTCGACGTGCAGGTCCCAGCCGCGGTAGAGGTCGGCCACCGGGTCGTCCGGGGTCAGCGCCAGTGCCTCCCGTTTCTCGGCCAGGTACATCTCGAACCCGTAGGCGGCCAGCTCGGCCAGGAGTCCGTCCTTGTCGTCGAACATCCGGTAGAGCGCGGGGGCCGTGATGCCCGCGGCTGCGGCGACCGCGCGCGTGGAGACCGCTTCGCTGCCGCCCTCCTCCAAAAGCTTGGCGGCCACCTGCAGTACCTGGCGTCGCGCGGCGCGTCGTCCCTCGTTCATGGAACAACGATATCCCATATTGCGTATCGCCGCCTTATCAGTGCTACCGTCTAGAGCGGAACGACGATCCATGCTGATGGTGGTCGGCGCCGGCCCGCGACACCTGGGCATGCCCCGCACCCCGGCCCGGGACGTCGGTCCCCACTCGTAGAGCAGTGCGGCCGACCGCCGCACCGGGCAGCTCATCGTCTGCCGGCACACCACCGAACACGCCGCATCGCGGCAGGATAGGAACACCCGTGTCCGATATCTCGATCGTCATCGCGTCGCATTCCGGCTACGGCCACACCGCGCAGATTGCCACTGCCGTCGCCGACGGCGCGCGCTCCATCGGCGGGACGCACGTCCACCGCGTGGACGTCGCCTCCCTCAGCGACGCCGACTGGGACCTGATGGACGCCGCGGACGCCATCATCTTCGGTACCCCCACCTACATGGGCACCGCGTCGGGGGCGTTCCACGCCTTCGCCGAGGCCACCACCAAGCGGTGGATGACCCGCGCCTGGAGCGACAAGCTCGCGGCGGGATTCACCAACTCCGGCTCCATGAGCGGCGACAAACTGCACACCCTGCAGTACTTGGCGCTCCTGGCGGCCCAGCACGGAATGCTCTGGGTGAGCCTGAACCTCCTGCCGGGCTGGAACACCACCACATCCAGCCCCCAGGACGACAACCGCCTCGGCTTCTACCTCGGCGCCGGCGCACAGAGCTTCAACGACACCCCCGCCGTCCACGACGCAGACCTCAACACCGCCCGCCACCTCGGCCGGCGCGTCGCCGAGCACACCCGCATCCACCGCGCCGGACTGACCGCCGCAGCGCACTGACACAACGGTTCGCCAGAAATTGCCTTCTAGTTTCTTTCCGAGGAGTGAGTCATGCAGCACCGGACACTCGGAAGGCAGGGCCTTGAGGTCTCGGCGATCGGCTACGGCGCGATGGGCCTGACGATGGCCTACGGACCCACCGACGAGGAGGCCGGCGTCGCCGCCCTCCGCCGCGCACACGACCTGGGCGTCACCTTCTTCGACACCGCCGAGATGTACGGCTGGGGCACCGGATCCAACGAGATCCTCGTCGGAAAGGCAGTCAGGGACTTCCGCGACGACGTGGTCCTGGCCACCAAGTTCGGCGTCGACATGTCGGTACCGCCCGAGCAGATCGGCGGCCCTCTCAACAGCCGGCCCGACAACATCCGCAAGGTCGCCGACAACAGCCTGCGCTACCTCGGCGTGGACCACATCGACGTCTTCTATCAGCACCGCGTCGACCCCGAGGTGCCCATCGAGGAGGTCGCAGGCACCGTCAAAGAACTGATCGACGCGGGCTGGGTGAAGTACTTCGGTCTCAGCGAGGCCGGGCCCGAGACGATCCGCAGGGCGCACGCCGTGCAGCCGGTCTCCGTCCTGCAGACCGAGTACTCCCTGTTCGAACGGGACGTCGAGCAGCTTTTCCCCACCCTGGACGAACTCGGCATCGGCTTCGTCGCCTACTCCCCCCTCGGCCGCGGGTTCATCACCGGCACCGCCAAGCCCGCCGGCCAGTACGAAGCCACGGACATCCGCAACGTCGACCCGCGCTGGCAGCCAGGCAACTTCGAGAAGAACATCGAAGCCGTCGACCGGCTCGCCGAGCTCGCGGCGGCCAAGGGTGCCACCGTCTCCCAGCTGGCCCTGGCCTGGCTCCTGACCCGGGGCGAGCACGTCGTGCCGATCCCCGGCACCCGCAGCCCGAAGCGCATCCAGGAAAACGTCGGCGCCGCCGACCTCACCCTCACCGACACCGACCTCAAGGCCATCGACGAGATCCTGCCTCAGGGAGGCTTCGGCGCCCGCTACGCCGAGGGGCACGTGCCCACCTGGATCTGAGACCCGCCCTGGGACAGATGCACTCGGACACCGACGGCGGCACACAGGCCCGGTAAGGCCCGGATCACCGGAGCCTTGCAATGCCAGCCACGGCGAGAGTGCCCGAAGCCGTTGGAGCTGGCTTCGGGCACTCTCTTCGACGGCGCCGAACACTCAGCTGGGCATCGTCGCGGTGGGCTCAGGGAAACGCGGCCGGGGCACTGTGATCGATAGCCCCAAGTCGAGCCGCTTGTCCATGTCGAGGCGGAACGTGCCGTACGGGTTGATGTTCGACCAGAACAGCGCGGTCAGCCCACGCCGGTCCTCGGCACTCAGCTTCTTCGCCCAGGCGGGCTCGGCGAGAACCTGCTGGAGCAGCAGGGTATTGATGTGCACGAGGCTCGACTGAAGGAGGTGCAGGGCGAGCATGGAGGTCTCGGCGTGCTCCTTGTCCGGGCCGGTCAGGGCGCCGTCCTTGCCGTAGTGGAGCACTGTGTTCGCGCTGTTCCAGTTCTCCACGACCTGGAGCCCACCGTGGATCTCGCGGCGCAGGCCGGGGCTGGCGAGGTAGTCGCAGGCGAAGATCGTGCGTACCGCGCGGCCGAGTTCTTCGAGCGCGGCGTAGGTGGGGTGCTTGGGGCCACCGCGAGTGAAGCGCCGCAGCACCTGCTCGGCCTCTGCCGTACCCAGGCGCAGGGCGGTGGCGTACTTGACCATCTGGTCGTACTGCTGGGCGATCAGGTCCCAGCGAATCGAGCGGGTCAGGGAGCCGCCGAGCGCCGGCCAGCCGGGCGGGTCGTCGTCGGGCCGGTACAGGCGGACGCTGCCGATGTTCTTCAGCCTCGGCAGCAGGCGGAAGTTCAGCAGCTCAGTGAAGGCGAACCCGACCACGGAGGCGCCGTGGGTGTCGACGTAGTTCGACTCGATCTCGGCGTCCGTGCAGTGCCGCAGCAGGCCCTCGATCATCGCCGCGACCTCGGACGACGAACAGGACTTCAGCTGGGAGTAGATGCAGACGTTCTTCCGCTCCACGTGCCAGTAGATCATCACGCCGTTGCCGCCGTAGCGGGCGTGGTATTCGGTCATGAAGTTCGAGGACCAGGACCCGAACTTCTTCGAGTCCGACGCGCATGCCGTGCCCTGCCCCCACCATGCGGTGTCGCGGGCCGCGAAGGTGGCGTTCACCAGTTTCGTCACGGCGGCGCGGAGGTTGTCGACGGTGATGAAGTGCCGGCGCACGTGCCGCAGCGCGGCTTCGGTCTCGCCGTGCTCGCCGGTCGCCACGATGGCGCGGATGCCCATGTTCGTACCGAGAGCGAACAGGGCGAGCAGCAGCCGACGCTGGAGGACGGCGCGGTCGATGCGCTCGTAGGCGGCGACGGAGGCGAACTCGTCGGTGAAGCCGGTGGCGAAGTCGGCGTTCTTCACCACGTCCAGGAGGTCGAGGACGCCCCAGCGTCGTACGACCTCGTCCTTGAGCGCCTGGAGGCCGGTGGGCTCGTCCAGCTTCTCCAGCTTCGGGACCGTGATCCACGGCTCGCCGTGCCGGGTGGTGACCTTCACCCCGCCCGCGGAGCCGTCCGCGAGCGCGGCCGACAGCCGGTCCAGTCCGGCCGTCATGCGCTGCTTCAGGTCCGTAATGAACGCCTGCGGGTCCATCGGCTGGCGGATCGCGGCATAGTGCACGGTGCGGGTGGCCTCGAAGTCGCCGGGCAGGTCGTCCTCCGGGTTGCGCCAGCGCAGCCCGCCCTCAATGTAGATCTCGCGGCGGCGGATCGCGTCCCGCAGCGCGACCAGGACGCACAGCTCGTACGGGATCCGCTCGACCTTGCCCTTGTCGTCGACGACCGCCTCGCGCCAGTCCTTGCGCACGACGCCCTCCATCGGCACCGCGTCACCAGCGTCGTAGAAGCGGGTCTTACCGTCGACGTCGGCGTACTTGGCCAACAGAATCAGCGCGTCCATCACCGGCCGGTAGGCGGTGTTGTTGCACCTGAAGCCCAGCATGTTCAGCAGCGACGGCAGCATCTGTCGGTAGTACGAGCTGTACGACGAGCGCAGCGTGGTGCGGACCTTGGCCTTGAAGACCTTCTCATTCGCCTTCGCCTCGGCGACCAGGTCGCGCAGCGTCTTCTCGCCGACGACCGGGTACAGGGCCGTGCGCACGATCTCGTCCGGCTTGCCGATCGCGGCGTCGGCGAGCCTGAAGAGGATGCCTTCCTTGCCGCGGACCTTCTTCAGCTCCGCCGTCAGCTGCCTCTCCACCCGGCGCTCGGCACGGGCGTTGATCTTCTGCACCAGGGCGACCAGCAGATCCACCAGGGCATCGGTGATCTCCGCCTGCCGGGACGAGCAAAGCGCCGCAAGCAGCGTGATCCGTACGTCCTCGGCGGTGTCCCTGAAGTCCGAGGGGTACATCTTGATCGCCCGCGCCCGCCACGCGGCCAGCAGCTTCTCCGAGCAGTCCGCGAACAGCCCGTCAGGCAGGCCGAGTTTCCGCACGTCGTTCAGCTTGGTGATCTCCGCCAGCAGGGAGTCCAGGCCGACCGCACCCGGGTCGCGCTTGAGCGCGGCCAGCAGGGCCGCGCCGTCCTCGTTCTCCTCGGCCACCAGCGCCAGAAGCCGGGCCACCCCCGCGCCGCCCAGGCGCTCAATGGTCCGTGCGCAGAACGCCTTCTCCGCCCGGGTCTGGGCCGCGGTGACGATGCGGTCGATGCGGCCCGGCGGCTCGATGCTCCTCTCCCGGCACTCCACCAGTAGGGCCTCGCGCAGCCGGTCCTCCACCAGCTCGACCGGGCACACCTCATCGGCGAGCCACTCGATCAGCTTTTCCTCGTCCGCCCGGGTGGCGGGCCGGAACTTCAGAGCCTCGCGGATCTGCTTGCGGTGGTTCTTCGCCGACCGGCTGGTCAGGTCGTACTTCACGAAGTCGGCGGCTGGCACCTTCACCAGTCCGGCGACGTACTCCACTGCGGACTGCGGAACCTCCTCCAAAAGATCCGGGAACCGGCCCTCCGACTCGAAGAACTTCAACATCAGTGCGAAGCCGAGCCGTGTCGATCCGCTCTTGTTCGCCACCAGGTCCCAGTCGCCGTCCACCAGCGTCCAGCTCGCCAACAGCTCTTCCGGCGACCGCTCTTGCCGCACACCCGCCCCTTCCCTCGCCTGCCCCGGGCTTCACTCGGACGGCCCAACGAGGCGCCCGAGGGCAAGGAAACCGGTCATCTGACTATCTGAAAGCTACCCGCCGGTTACTTTGCCCCTTGGGGCAGAGCTGGGAGTCCGGGGCCGAACCGGTGGGGCTGTGGTGCGCGATGCCCTGATGGCCTGTCAGTCTCTCCGGCTCCGGGAGATCGCGTCTGGTACGCACGCCCTCTCTGGTATCTGTTGCGGTATCTACTGCGCTATCCGTTGCAGTATCTGTTGCCCCGCGTCTTTCGTGTCTCGGGTATTGGGGCTGGTCACCAGGGGAGTTGGGGTGTGGTGGGGGGTCTGACATCCCCTCCACGGCCACTCGCCACGTCCCCAGAATAAGGAACGGGGAGGAATGGGGGCGGGGGTGTGCGGTCGTGGAGGGGGTCGGGGTCGGCCTTTTGGTTGCGCGTCGCCGGGGGCTCCGCGCTGCACCCGGGGGCCGTGTGAGTCGCTGTGTGCCTCTCTCCCGCGTTTTCGTCCCGCCCGGGTCTCCTCGCGGGGCAGTGTGCGAGAGGGTGTCAGATCGGCCTACAGCGCTTCGTGTTGGTGGCCGCAGCGGGCGGCGGCACACGGGTCCGGCTTCCTCAAGACCCCTTGTAGGGAAGTAGTTGGCGGCGCCCACGGCTTCCGGTGGTCCCCTTGTCCGCCAGGTCAGAGCACGCTTCTGGGGCCTGGCCGAGGGGCGCCCGGTGCGACCAGAGGCGCGACCAGAGGCGCGGCCTTCTGTGGGGCTCCCGGGCGGTCGTTCATGGGTGGTTGACGAGCTTGGTGAAGGCGTAGATGCCGCCTGCGATGGTGGCCAGTGAGGCGACGCATGCGAGGGCGGGGACGGCTGCGGGGTGTTCGAGCAGGACGTAGAAGAGGAACGTGGCGGCCAGGACGAGGACTACGACCAGCACGGCCTGGAGCTGGCGCCGCAGCGAGGCGTCCGTGGAGGCCGGCACCGGCTCGGGGGTGGGGGCCGGGGGTTGGGCCGGATCGGTCGGCGGGATCGGGTTCGGGTGGGTGGTCACGGTGGGGCCTCTCGATGGGTTGGCGGGTGGGACGAGACGTCAGACTCGGGGCCGGACCTGGTAGCCGGGCCGGGGCGCCTCGTTCAGATCAGCACGATGATGGATCGAACAGTTAGCGGTGCAAGAGGCGTTGACCTGCGACTTTCGATGGCCGGGCCGTACGGGCCCGTCTGGTGGGTGTGCGGGGACTGTGTGGTGCCGCCCGGCCCGGTCCGCCGACCCTGGGCGCGGCGCAGCGAATTTCCCCGGAACCCCTTCACCGTGAATTCACGTATGCCATGGTGGACTTCTTCAATTGAAAAGCGAGCGGGACCGTCGGACACACAATCCGCCATCAGAGAACCGGAACTGACGGAGTCCCAAATTCCAGGGAGCGCCGAAAAACGAGCCGCCCCCATTCCGCATCCAGACAAAGGAATTCGCGAAGCGAATTCCGCCAGGCCGAATCGCGGAGCGATTCGAGCCCAGGCCAACGGAGTTGGCCGTAATTCCGGCGAAGCCGGAATTTAGCCGCGCGGAGCGCGGCATCTTTTCCGTCGCGTAGCGACGGCGCGTCGTGTCTGCGG
>NZ_MECJ01000032.1 GCF_014596475.1 Streptomyces sp. CBMA152
GGTTCACCCGGTACGTACCACCCTGCACCTGCACCCACGGCAGCATCCGCAGCAACCACCGAGAGGTGATCTCCTGCATCTGAGGAGCGGACTTGGTCGTGGTCGCCAGATTCCGCGCGGCCGCCGTACCAAGACTCTGCTGCGCGCGGTTCTCGGACCCTGCCTCGACCGACATGTGACTCCCTCTCGATCATTCACCGCAGTCCATCTGCGCCGCCCAGCCTTGCAGGAGGGCGGCGCCCCATCTATTACCCGAAGGACTTACCTACGGATTGGATGTTCGAAGGGAGAACAAGACAGCGGAGACGATTCGAAACGGAACTCCGGATGAATTGACCGGATTACGGCGAGCAGCGGGAGGCTCCGGCGCAAATTCATCGCACTGCGCGCGCTCCGAGATTTTCAGTCATCGCCAGAAAACACATTCTCGCCATGCCAAGAAATACCGTTCAAGGTGACTCGTGTAGGGGATGAATGCGGGCTCCACCCCTGACAGGTGTAGCCTTCCACTTCAGGTC
Source organism: Streptomyces sp. CBMA152 (assembly GCF_014596475.1). Taxonomy (GTDB): domain Bacteria; phylum Actinomycetota; class Actinomycetes; order Streptomycetales; family Streptomycetaceae; genus Streptomyces. Next base: position 519 of record NZ_MECJ01000032.1, read on the forward strand.
AAAGAGTGACACGAACACGTCACCTCCCTGCGGAGCACACGCTTCCGCCACAACCGTGCTGCCAGAGTCCCGGGTGAGGCTCCCGCCCCGGGCGCCGATGGATGAACTACCTGACCCAAGGAGTTATTCGTGGGGAAGAGAGTCACCACGCTTCTCGCAACCGCCACCCTCGCCACCATGGCGCTGGTCGGCCAGGCGAGCGCGACACCTTTGCACCACAGCCCTTCGGCCACCACCGGCAAGTCGGCGCACGCGCACGCCGATTCGACCCAGATCCGCTATGCGCCGTTCACCCTCAACCACAATCAGTCGGTGAGTTCCGACACCGCCCGCCTGGTGATGCAGTCCGACGGAAACCTCGTCATCTACGACGAGTTCAACCGGGCCCGCTGGGCTTCCAACACGGTCGGCCAGGGCTGGACGGCCCGGTTCCAGACCGACGGAAACTTCGTCGTCTACACCCGCTCCAACCGCCCGGTGTGGGCCTCCAACACCGATGGGCGACCGGGCTCGCGCCTGGCCGTCCAGGACGATGGCAACGTGGTCATCTATGACGGCAGCCGCGCGGTCTGGGCCTCGGGCACCAACCACTGAGCATCTTCCCCAGCTCCTGGCAGGCCGGGCCCCGCACGGGCCCGGCCTCGCCGGTGGGAGCACGCGGGCCGAGGGAGCAGCCCTCACCTCATACCGTCAGCGTCACCAGCGGGCAGCCCGCGAACGTCTCCCCCTCGTCCACGACCTCTGTGCCGAGCCGTGGGTGGGTCATGGACTTCCGGACGTGGCCGAGGACTTCGGCCCAGCGGTCATCGGTGCGGGCGACAGGTCGCGCGATGCCGTCCCGGTCGATCAGACACGGCACCAGACCGCACCGGCCGATCCCGTCGTGGTCGAGCTCCACGAGGGCGACCGCGGTGATCCGGGTGCTCGGGTGGAAAGGGAAGGCGGCGCTGTCCGGGCGCGGGTAGAAGCCGTACTCGCCGAACGCCTCCACCAGCTCGTCCTGGCTCGCCCGGTCGATGTCGAATCCGGCGGCCCGCAGGTCGTCGGGGAAGCGGGGCATGTCGAACACGATGTGCCCGAGCCCGTAGAACACCGGTGTTCCGCCGATGAACTCGGCGCCGCACAGGGCGTGTTGATGGTGGCCGAGCACGAGGTCCGCGCCTGCCCCGGCGATCAGCTCCGCGCACAGCCGCTCGTGCTCGGTGATCACCCACGGCCGGGTGTGGTCGCCCCAGTGCACACTCACCACCACCAGGTCAGCCCGGGCGCGGGCGTCCGTGATGGCCTTCTCGACCCGCGCCCAGTCCCCGTCGTCGAGGACCGACACCACCTTGGCCGGCAGCCCGGGGCACACATACCCCGGGACGGGTGCGGTGTAGCAGTCCTCCGCGCGCAGCGCCGCCACGCCCGGCGTCGACGGTCCTGCCTGGGCGCCGACGGCCAGCACGGAAGTGCAGGCCACCACCGCGACCCGGCGCGCCCCCACCCGTACCGTGGCGGGCCGCAGCGCCTCGGCCGACGACATACCGGCGCCGACCGTACGTACACCTCGTGCGGCGAGCGTCGCCGCGGTGTCGGCGAGACCTCCGTATCCCGCGTCCATGGCGTGGTTGTTGGCCAGGGACATCACGTCGAAGACCGACAGGGGTGCGGCGTTGGCGGTGGCCACCACGGTCGACGTGGGTGATCCCGGTGTCGCGCCGAAGGTGTCGGTCAGCACGCCCTCGAAGTTGCCGAAGACGAGATCGGCCGCCGCGAGCACCGGTTGCACACCTTCCAGCGCGCGGTCCGGCCGGCTGCGGTCGATCAGCACATCGCCGACCGCCGCGATGGTGCGCCTCATATCCGTACGATCTCCTCGGCCACCGCGTTCCACAGCTCGTGCCGGGCGACGAGGGCGCGTCGTACGGTCGTCGCGCACTCGGACCACTTGCGGTCGTCGTCCGCGCACAGGTCGATCAGCATCTGCATCGCCATCGGGGTGTGCTGCTCGCCGTCGATGTCGATGTGGCGGACCAAGTAGTCTTTGAACGAGGTGAGTTGGTGCTGTGCGCCCTCGATCCGCAGGACCCGTTCGAACATGTCGGGGATCAGGTCCTCACGGCCGAAGGCGAAGGCGGCCGCCTGGCAGTGCACCGGGGCGGACTCGATGATGTCCCAGGTGTGCGCGACGAAGTCGGCCGCCGCCGACGGTGCGCCGGAGAGTTTGAGAGCCTCGGCCACCGGGGTGCCGCCCCGCAGCCGCTCGATGAAGGTATGGATCGGGGCGGTGTCCGCGCCCGCCTCGGCCATGGCGGTGAGGTAGAGCTCGAAGTGGCTCAGATAGCCGTCCCCGATCTCGTCGCTCTCCTCGGTCAGCACGATGTCGTTGATGAGCCGCCGACTCGTCGAGGGACCCTGCGGCACCCAGGGCACACTGACGCAGGTGAGCTCTCGCTGGAGGCTCTTGAGCAGGGACATGAAGTCCCAGACGGCGAAGACGTGGTGCTCCAGGAAGACGCCGATACGGTCGAGGCGGTCCAGGTCGTGGTACATCCGGTGGTTCACGATCGCCTCCCGGTCGGGTGTGATCGCCTGTTGCAGTCCCGTGAGTCCCGGGTGGGTGCGGTTCCAGTGGTAGCGGTCGGACATCATGTTCGGCTCCGATACGGAAGACGGGCTGTGGTGAGGGTGTTCAGGCGCGTACGGATCTCTCCGAGCGCCGAGCGCCAGGTCTCGGGATCGTCGATCGACAGCCCGAGCCGGGCCAGTTGTTCGTCGGGCGAGGCCGTACCGCCGGCCCGCAGGAACGCGGCGAAGGCGGAACCGAAGGCGGCGGGGTCATACCGTCGCAACCGGTGCAGCCCGAGGGCGGTCAGTCCCGCGAAGGGGTAGGCGTAGTTGTAGAAGCGGCCCTGGAAGAAGTGGGGGATGCGCATCCACTCCAGCCGTTGCAGCGCGCCGGGGGCGAGGGCCGTTCCGTAGCAGTCACGGTGGGCCTGCTGCCACAGATCGCCCAGCGCCTCGGCGTCGAGCACCCGCTCCTCCTCGCGCAGGTCGTATGTGGCCTGCTCGAACGAGGTGATCATGGTCTGCCGGAACACGGTCCGCATACAGCGCTCGATCCACTGCGCCTCGGCGTCGGCCGCCTGCGTCGGGTCGCCTTCGGTGGCGAGCCAGTCGAGGACGGCCAGTTCGGCGAAGCACGCGGGTACTTCACCGAGCGCGGTCGGGGCGTCGAAGACGAGCGTGGGCTGGGCTTCGGCGGCCAGGACGAAGGCGACCGCGTGGCCGAGTTCATGCGCCAGGTCGAGCAGATCGGCGGGCCTACCGCCGAAGCTGACGAGGACGAAACAGGTCCGCTCGGACGGGACCGGCAGGGAGAAGGTGCGGGAGACCCGGCCGGGGCGGGGCACGGTGTCGATGCGGCCTTCCTCGACGATGCGCCGCGCGACCTGGGCGATCTCCGGGGAGATCCGCGCGAAGGCCGCGAGCACCGTCTCGATCGCCGCCGCCAGCGTCATACGCCCGGCCCCCGGCAGCGGGGCCCGCTCGTCCCAGGCGGCCAGCGACTCCACACCGAGCAGCCGGGCCTTGTGCACGAACCAGCGCTCCGCAAGGCCGTGTTGCAGCGTGATCTCGGTCAGCATGCGGTCGACGGTCGTCGAGTCGAGCCGGTTGTCGAAGTCGCTCATCGCGCGCGGCCGCGCGAGCCCCCGCAGCCGGTCCACCGCCAGCCGGTCCGCGACCAGGGTGTCGTAGGCGAGCGCCAGCGTACGGGCGTACGGCTCAAGGCCGCGTACCAGCGCGTCATACGCGGACCGGCGGACGGCGGGATCGGTGTGGGTGAGGTCGGACCAGGCCTGGTCCAGGGGTGCGAGCAGCCGGTCGTGCAGCAGCCCCCACGCCTGGGCCAGCGGCTCGCGTGCGGCCAGCGCCCGCTCCTGTTCGTCGGGCAGCGGACGCGCCCTCGACTCCCGTGCGGTGAGCAGCAGATGACGGTAGGGCGCCAGGGCGGGTGCCGCGAGCAGCTGCGCCACTCGCTCGTCGGGCAGCGCCTGCCATTCCGTATCGAAGAAGCGAAGGGCGTCCTCGACGGATTCGGCGACCGTGTCCGCGACGAGGGCGAGCTCCGCGCCGGTCTGGCCGAAGACGTCGAGGCTCTGGTGCAGTGCCGCGTAGGCGATGAGATGGGTCAACCCGGCGCGTGCCTGGCCGAGTTCGGCGAGGAGGCGGGACAGGTCGTGTGGCCCGATGCCGCCGACCCGGCCGCGCCAGCGTTCGGCGCACCCCCTGGCCCGGGCGGCGACGGCGGGGCCCGTGGGCGGCGGCGCCAGTGTGGACAGATCCCACTGCATGGCTCGCTCAGCCCTTCGGCCGGGTCGCGCGCATCGTGAAGAGCAGCGGCAGCTCGCCCTCGATGTGCGCCGGCAGCCAGTACGCGCCGTCCTCGCGCTGCTCCAGATAGGGCAGCACCGGGAACCACGCGGACGGGAACTCGTGGACGAACTCCAGGCGCAGCCCGGCGTCGACGACGCTCGTCACGATCTCGCCGAGCGAGTGCGCCCAGGTGTATCCGGACTCGACGACATCGTCGGCGGCGTTGGTGTACGTGCCGTGGAGCTCATGGGCGATCGGCTGCGCACGGTCGAAGTACGGGTAGCGGACGATGGGTTCGCTCACATCGTCGTCGAAGTCGAGGACGTGCAGGACCGGGTGGTACTCGGCCACATACAGGACTCCGCCCGGCGCGAGCAGACGCGCCGCCGCCTGGGCCCACTGGCGGATGTCGGGCAGCCATATGACCGAGCCGAACGAGACGTAGACGATGTCGAAGCGGCCTTCGAGGTCCTTGGGCAGCCGGTAGATCTCCGCGCACCGGAAGTCGGCGTCGAGCCCTGCCGTGTCCGCGAGGCTCCTCGCCTGCGCGACGGCGGCAGGCGAGAAGTCGACGCCCGTGACACGGGCGCCGCGCCGGGCCCAGCTGAGGGTGTCGAGTCCGAAGTGGCACTGGAGGTGGATCAGGGAGCGCCCGGAGACCTCGCCGAGTTCGTCGGGTTCGAACGACCGCAGGGTGCTGCCGCCCTCCAGGAATCCCTGTACGTGGTAGTGGTCGCTGCCCACGTGGAACCCGGTCCAGTTGTCCCACAGGCCGCGGTTGCGCTCGATGCAGCGGTCGGCGTCGGCGGGGGCCAGGGTGGTGACACGCGGTGTACGCATCGGATCGACCTCCTTGTCCGGCTCAGGCCGTCGCGCGCGCGGCGAAGGCGGGTGCGGCAGGGGCGTGGGCGCACACCGGGCAGTCGGGCCGGCGGCTCCACCGCTCGGACTCACGCGGTACGGCGTCGTCGAAGTAGGCCTCCATCAGCCGCCCCTGGGACAGCGGCGGGGCGATACCGGTGGCCAGCCGCACGACCTCGCCGAGAACGTGCGCGGTGTACAGCGTGACCAGCGCGCCGAACGCCGACATGTCCTCGGGGAAGCGCGGCTCGTCGGGGGTCGACGCCGCCCATTCGGTCTTCTTGACACTGATGTCGGCCGACAGCCGGTCGTGCTCGGCCACGTCCGCCTTCCAGCACTCCACGCACCCGGTCACGCCGGGGATCATCGTGTAGTACGCGATACGGCGGCTGTCCACACCACCCGTGATCAGCGTCGCGCCCGCGGTGACACAGGCCTGGTTGATCCAGTTGACGACCTGCATCTTCGGCATGTCCACCGCCGACAGGACGAGGTCCCGCCCCTCGACCACGGCCAGCGCCTCGTCCGCGCAGCCGATGTAGGTCGAGCGGGCGTCCAGCTTGACCAGCGGGTCGTAGGCGAGGATCCGCTCGGTGGCGACCTCGATCTTCGGACGGCCGATGTCGCTCTCGCGGTAGAGGATCTGCCGGTTGAGGTTGGACAGTTCGACGGTGTCGAAGTCCACCACCCGGATGTCGCGCACCCCGAGCCCGACCAGGTCGTACAGCATATGGCTGCCCACACCGCCGAGGCCGAGGAGGACGACCCGGTAGTCGCGCAGCTTGCGCTGAAGGGTGTACTTGCTGGTCAAGAGCGAGCTGTAGTTCTCGAAGAAACCCAGGTTGCGCTTCCAGCGTTCCAGGCTGTGGCCGTCGAGCCCGGGTGCGACGCCTCCGTCCTCGATGAGCCCGGCACGGTCGAACTCCTCGATCGCGGCGTCGACCTCCTCCCGCGTGAGGTCGCGCCCGGCCGCCCGCAGATCACGCTGCACCTCGGGCACGGTCCGGGTGCCGTCGAGAAGGCCCACGAACACTCCGACCCCGCCGTCGGCGTCGGACAACTCGACGCACTTTCCCGGCAGTTGGATGTAGACGTGGTCCGATACCCGGTAGACCGGGAGGGTCGGCTTGATGCGTGGTTTGGCCTGATGGTCCGTCATGACTCTGTCCCCCGTGTTCGGTTCGGATTACGTACGTGGTGCGGGGTGCGGCCGATGCCGCCTGGGGCGGGCGCACGGCCGGAGCCGCACGCCCGCGTCGTTCGAATCAGGTGGCGACGGCGCGGCCGGCGATGCTGGTCTTGCGGGTCTTGAGGACGATCGACATGGTCATTCACCTCCCCGATGTGTGGTGCGAAGTGCGTTGCGAACGGATTCCAGAGTGCGGGGCGGGGACCGATCGGGGGTATTGGCACATACCCCAGGTCGTGGCGCGTGAGGTCGTGAGCACGTCAGTCGTGGACGCGTCAGCCGAGGACGCGTCAGGTCGTGGACGCGTCAGGAGTAGGCCGCCCGGACGACCGCGCTGGCCAGTGCGGCCCGCGAGGTGACGCCGAGTTTCCCGAAGGCGTTGGAGAGGTGCATCTGGACGGTCTTCTCCGTCACTTGCAGCCGTTGCGCGATCTGACGGTTTGTCAATCCTTCGCTGACCAGCGCCGCGACCTCGCCCTCGCGCCGGGTCAGGGCTGCCAGGTCGCCGGGCCGTGCGGCCTCCTGCGGCGGTCGCGTCGCCGCGATGCGGCGCCGCTCGGCCGAGGCCCGGCGAGCGAGCGAACGCGCTCCGCAGGCGGTGAACGTACGGTGTGCCGTGGCCAGTTCGGCCGCCGCCCGGCGCGTATCACCGCGAGCCGTCAACGACGCGGCAGCCGTCAGCCGGGCCCGGTTGGCGTCGATCACCAGGCCCGCCTCGGTGAGCGCGTCGTACGCCGCGACACTCGCTCGGAACGCCGAGTCGGAGCGCTGATGGGCGAGCACCTGCGCCCGGGCGAGCAGCGCCAGTCCGACCCGTCCCGGCAGCGCCAGCGGGCGAGCGGCCGCCATGGCCCGGTCGGCCCAGCGCTCGGCCACGTCGTCGCGCCCGGCGGCCAGCGAGGCGCGGGTGAACAGCTCGCACCAGTCGACCCTCGACCACACGTCCGCCCAGGCCAGTTCGACGCCGCCCACCGTCCGCACGGCCGCGAGGCACCCCGTCGCGTCGCCCGCGTCGAGCCGGGCCTCGGCGAGCGCGCGGGCGACGGACGCGCCCGACCAGCCCCCCACCCCGGCTCCCCCCGGCAGATACTCCGTCGCCGCCGCCCCTGCCCGCAGCGCCGCGTCCAGATCGCCCGTAACCACCGCGATACGGCAGCTCACGGCCAGCGCGCCGCTCCGGGCCTCCTCGGCGCCGGAACGGACCGCCAGTTCCAGCGCCTCCGCGGCGGCCGCCTCGGCCTCGTGGAGCCGCCCCGACAGCTGAGCCACGAAGGCGCGCGCGGTCAGCAGATGCGTCAGCGCGAACTCCCGGCCCGAGCGCCGCGCGACCGCGATCCCCCGGTCCAGATGGCCCATCGCGACCGATGGCCGCCCCAGCATCCCCTCGCTCCACCCGAGCCACAGCACCGCGTGGAGGTCACCGGCGAGTTGCCCATCCAGAAGACCGTCCACCAGACGTGCGGCGGACGCGCTGTGGGCCTGGGCCGAGGGGATGGCTCCGGTGAGCACGCCGGTCAGCGACAGGAGCCCGTGCGCGGTCGCCGCCGGGCCCCGGCTGCCGCACCGCTCGGCGACGGCCAGCGCGCGCTCGGCCCGCGCGGCACAGTCGGCGGGACGGCCTTCACCGAGCTCGTCGCGGGCGAGCGCGAACTCCAGGACACCGGCCGCGTCGGCGTCCCGCGCCGCCCCGTCGAACACATCGAACGCGTCGACCAGCAGCGAACGGGACTCGGCATACCTGCCCAGCGCGCGCTCCACCAGCGCACAGGCGGCCACCGCCTCCGCGTACCGCCCGGCGGACTCGCGCGGCAGCACTTCCAGTACGGCGTGCAGCAGTTCACGGCTCTCGCGCAGCCGGCCGACCGCGCACAGCAGCCGCGCCAGACGGAACTGGAGCCGGGCTCGCTGGGCCACGGCGTCCGTCGGCAGCAGTCGCAGTGCGGCGTGCAGCCACCGCACCGCGCTGTCGGGCTGGCGAAAGCGCACCAGGTGAGCGGCCTCCGCGAGGATGCGCACCGCGTCGCGGTCACCGGGCCGTGCGGTGCGCTCCACATGGAACGCGCAGGCCGCCGCGTCTGCCTGACGATCCGTCAGTGCGGCGGCGACGGTGGTGTGCGCGGCGAGCCGCCAGCCCGGCAGGGCGCTCTCGTAGACCACATCGCGCAGCAGCGGGTGGCGGAAGGTGAACGTTCGCGGTGCCTCGACCGGCCGTACGAGATCTTCACCCGCCAGCTCGTCGATGGCGGAGAGGGTGGCGATCTCGGGGAGACCGGCGATGGCGGCGACGAGTTCGGAGGTGAAGTGCTCCCCCACCACGGCGGCGGCGCGCGCCACTTGGCGTGCGGTCGCGGATACTCGCGCGAGCTCTGCGGCGACCTCGACTTCGAAGGCGGCGGCGTGGGCGTCGGTCCGGGCGTCAACAGTGGTCTCGTCGGCCTGCGCCAGGATCTTCAGATAGAGCGGATTGCCGCCGCCCACACGTAAGAGCTCGGGTAACCGGCTCCCCACGCCTCCAATTCGGTCCGCCAGGGCCGTCGCCTCGCCCACGTCGAGCGGACCGGGACAGACTCGTTCCACTTCCCACCCCCCGGCCAGGGCGCTCCTCAGCAGTGCGCGCAAACGCGGCGACGCCTGCCGGGGCCGGTGGGCGAGGGCGAACAGTACGGGCACCCTCGGCGGCCGCCGCAGCAGATCGTCGAGCGCCGCCAGAAATCCGTCATCCGCCCACTGGAGCCCGTCCAGCAGGAAGACGAGTCCCGTGGGCGGCGACGCCGCCTCCAGCCGCTTGCGGACGTCACCCGGCGAACCGTCGCCCCACACGTCCCCGAACAGCTCCCACGGCCTGCCGCCACCGGTCGCGGTCGCCTGTCCCGTCCGCACCACGTGTCCCCGGGCGGACGCCAGCCGCCCCAGTTCGGCGAGCAGACGGGTCTTCCCGATCCCCGGCTCGCCGGTGATCTCCACCACCTGCGCCGCACCACCGGCGAACCGCCCCACCACGCGGCCCAGTTGGCGGCATTCCGATTCACGGCCGATCAGTGGCTCCGACGTCGACGTCACTTCCGTCCTCCCCGTATGGACGTGTCGCAGGTACATCGCCATGTCCACCGGGCAATGTCCGCTCCAACACCATGAATACGGCTGCCGAGCCTCCCGCGTTCATCCCGGCCGCGGGCCCCAGGCCGAAGGACACCGTCAGGAGTCGAGTACGGCCGTCAGCTCGTCGCGGCCGCTGACCCCGGTCTTGCGGAACACCGCCTTCACATGGGTATTGACGGTGTGCACCGACACGTCCAGGCTGCGGGCGATCTGCTTGGGCGCCGCGCCGGAATACAGATGCTCCACGAGTTGGCGCTCACGGGCGGTCAGGCCGTGCCAGGCCGAGAACGTGGACAGGAGCAGGGGGCCGGTGGCCTCCTGGAGGACCACGGCGACATCGCCCGTACCGTCCTCGTCGAGCGGTTGGGCATGCACCACGACCCGGCGCCCGAGAAAGGCGGCGGGGCTGTAGGCCAGCGGCTTCGGAGCCGCCGGATCGATCCGGTGGCGGCGCGCGGCGAGCGTGATCTCGCGCATCGACACCAGCGGCATCCACTCCGGCGCGAGGCCGCGCGCCGGATCGATCTCCCGCATCCAGGCCTGCGCTTCGGGAGTGAGGGAACGCACCTCGTGGTCGGGTCCGACGACGGCCACCCCCGCCGGCAGCCGCGCACCGCCCGCACCCGGTGACCGGCCGATCGCGTACCGGCGCAACAGCGCGATCAGCAGCGGGGAGATCTCGACCAGCCGGTCCGCGTCGTCCCGGTCGAAGGGTCTGCCGCCCTCCGCCCGCAGCAACGCCAGCAGCCCCCAGAGCCCCTGACCGTCCCGGAGCAGCAACCTCAGCTCGCACCCGGCGCCGTGCGCCGCCAGGATCTCCCGGGCGCGCCGATGTCCCTGGGTGGCCTCAGCCGTACGATCGCGCCCGCCGAGCAGCCCGACCGGTGCGCGCAGCCGCGCGATGTCGACCGGACTGAACGGGTCGTCCCCCAGATACGCGTCGTACAGCTGCGCCCGGACGAGATACGGGCTGAAGTCGTGCAGAAACCCGAACGAGACCGCACCGGTCACCGGGTTCATCCCGAACAGCCGCAACCCGTCATGTGCCACCCAGGGACCGATGGCCTCGGAGACCAGTGCCGCCAGTTCATCCCGTACGAAACGTTCCCCTACCGCCGCCTCCAGACAGCGAGCCAGTCGCTGCACATCCCCCACGCAGCCACTATCGCCCGCGCCCCACAGGCCGGGACAGAGTCTATTCGGGCATCCGCGCGGCTGGTTCAGTTGAGGGTCGGGACCGCCGCCCAGCAGCCGTTGGCGCGCCATACGTCCGTGCCGCCGTTGTTCTGCGCCACCATGAACTCGATGGTGCCGCCGGTCTGCCGCCCGACGACCCCGTCGACCGGGAGCCGCCAGAACCGCTGGAAGTTCTGCACGGCGGTCTTGGTGTTCGTGCCGTAGACGCCGTCGACGGCGAGCTTGGTCCCCGCGTACGCGTTGAAGGCGCGCTGGACGCATTTGATGCCGGCCTTGTTGTGCGAGCCGGTGCCGATGGTGGCGACACCGGGTTTGGCCTGCGCGGCGGTGGCGCCGAACAGGCCGCCGACCAGCAGTGCGGCCGCTCCGAGAGTCACCGATACACGTCGGGTGGTGTCGAGGCTCATGTCGTCTCCCGTTGTCACGTCGTGCGAGGTCCGAAGTCCGGCGCGAGTACGTTAGTTCATGGCTTCTGGCGGGTCATCGGACCCCGGGATGACAATGCACGTGAACCAGCACGGTAGGCGGCGGTGCGCTACCGCGCTGGTTGTACGACGGCGGGCGCAGCGGTATGAACCCCCAGCTCAGCGCCTACCCAAACCCTCTTGCCCTGATCGTCGCGCGGCCATCAGGATGGCGACCATGCCTACCTTCACCGCCGTCGACGGCACCGAACTCGCCTATCACCTCGTGGGAGAGGGCGAGCCCCTGCTCTGTCTGCCCGGTGGCGCCATGCGCGCCTCCGCCTATCTGGGTGATCTCGGCGGACTGTCGAAGCAGCGCACCCTCGTGCTGCTCGATCTGCGCGGTACCGGCGACTCCGGTACACCCGACGACCCGGCGACCTACCGCTGTGACCGGCAGGTCGCCGATGTCGAGGCCCTTCGCGCACACCTCGACCTGGACCGGATCGACGTCCTCGCGCACTCGGCGGGCGGCGACATCGCCCTGCTGTACGCCGCCGCGCACCCGGACCGCGTGCGCTCCCTCACCCTCATCACCCCGCGCGCCCGGGCCCTGGGCATCGACTTCACCCAGGAGCACCGCCGGGAAGCCGTCGCTCTGAGGGCGGGCGAGCCGTGGTTCACGGACGCGTACGACGCGTACGAGCGCATCTGGGGCGGCTCCGACGCCGATGCCGACTGGGACGCCGTCGTGCCCTTCTTCTACGGGCGCTGGGACGCGGCCGCGCAGGCGCATGCCGCACTCGACGTCTCGCAGACCAATATGGAGGCCGCCGAACTGTACGCGCCCGACGACGCGTACTCCCCCGCCGAGGCCCGGTCCGCCATCGCCGGCTCGGGCGCGCGGGTACTCATCCTGGCGGGCGAGCTGGACAGCGGACCGCTCCCCCGCGTCGCCGAGGCCATGGCGGAGCTGCTGCCCGGGGCCGAACTGGCCGTCCAGCCCGGCGCCGGCCACTTCCCGTGGCTCGACGACCCCGCGTACTTCACCAGGACCGTGGAGACGTTCCTCCACTCCTGCTGAGGGCGATGAGTTTTCGCCGCGCCCGAAGTCCTTCCTCTGTCACCGCGACCGCGGACGACCCCGTACGGAAGGACCGATGGAATGACCACCATCCAGAGCATCGACGTCCCCGGCGCGCGCCTGCGCTACGAAGTGCGCGGCGCGGGGCCGCTGCTGCTGGTCATGGGGGCGCCGATGGACGCGGCGGCGTTCGCGCCGCTGGCCGAGGCGCTCGCGGACGACCACACCGTCGTCACCCACGACCCCCGGGGCATCTCGGGCAGCACCCTCACCGACCCGGAGCAGGACTCCACACCCGAGCTGCGGGCCGACGACGTCGCCGCCCTCCTCGACGCCCTCGGCGCCGAGAACGCCGACGTGTTCGGCAGCAGCGGCGGCGCGGTGACCGGGCTCGCGCTCGTCGCCCGTCATCCAGGACGCGTCCGCACCCTCGTCGCGCACGAGCCGCCGCTGCTTGAGCTGCTGCCCGACGCCGCCGTGCGGCGCGCCGAGACCGACGACATCGTCGCGACCTTCCACCGCGAGGGCCAGGGGGCGGCGTGGATAAAGTTCATGGCCGGCGCGGGGTTCGACACCGGCGGCGACACCGGTGACGACGGTGCCCCCGCCGCGGCCCCGTTCGAGCCCACGCCGCAGGACATCGCCAACGGCGCCCGCTTCTTCGAGCATGAGCTGCGCGGCACCACCCGCCATCTGCCCGACTTCGCCGCGCTGACAGCGGGCCCGGCCCGGGTCGTCGTCGGCATCGGCGCCGACTCGCGCAAGCTGATCACGTATCGGACCTCCATGGCGCTGGCCGAGCGGATCGGTACGACGCCGGTCGAGTTCCCCGGCGACCACGGGGGCTTCGTCGGGCGACCGAAGGAGTTCGCCGAGGTGCTGCGGCGGGTGCTGGCGGGGAACTGAGTGCGAGGCGGCGGGGGCCTCCGCGCGCTGCGGCCGGTGCGCTCCGGGACCTGTGCGAGGGCCCGGTCGGCCGGGGACTTCATGTGTCTGTCGGCCGGGCGTGGGGGATCCGGGCCGGGGTGCGGTGTATTCAGGAGTCATGGATCTTCGGGAACTACGCACGGATCAGCACCCGTACCACCCGCTGCGCCATGCGTTGCTGGTGGCGCCGTTCGCGTTGATGGCCGTGGTATCGGTGCTGGACGTCCTCGCGCCGCCCAATGTCCACCTCGGACCGTTCCTGGCGGCGGCCCCGGCCATCACCGCGTCGTTCGCCGGTCCCCGGACGACCGGTCTCGTCGGCGCCGTCGCCGTACTGGCCCAGGTGGTGGTCGCGATGGTGCGCGGCAGCGTCACCGACCTCAACCACTCGGTCCAGATCGTCTCGCTGATCCTGATCTCGGTGTTCGTGACGCTCTTCGCCCATCTGCGCGAGGTGCACGAGCGGGAGCTGATCCAGCTGCGTTACGTGGCGGAGGCCGCGCAGCGGGTGGTGCTGCGCCCGCTGCGCGAACGGATCGGCCCGTTGCACATGGCGTCCATGTATCTGCCCGCCGAGGCGGAGGCACAGATCGGCGGCGACCTGTACGCCGCCGCCCGTACGCATCTGGGCACCCGGCTGATCATCGGCGACGTACGCGGCAAGGGGATGGAGGCCGTGGGGGACGCGGCCGTCGTGCTGGGCACGTTCCGGGCCGCCGCCCATCAGGAGGCCGAACTGTCCGGCCTGGTCGCCTATCTGGAGGGCGCCGTCTGCCCGGACCTGGCCGACGTCGGCCCTAACGGCGACGAAGTCGACGACCGGGCCGAGGCGTTCATCACCGCCGCCGTGCTCGACATCCCCGATGGCGAACCGGCGCTCCGCCTCATCAACTGCGGCCATCCCCCGCCGCTGCTGCTGCGCGAGGGCCGCGTCATCTCCTTGGACGTGGCCCAGCCGGCACCGCCCCTGGGCCTGGCGGGCCTCGCGGAACCCGCCCTCGTCGCGGAGACGTTCGCCTTCGAGAAGGGCGACATCATGCTCCTCTACACCGACGGCGTCATCGAGGCGCGGGACGGGGCGGGCACGTTCTATCCCCTGCCGGAGCGCCTGGCCACCTGGTCGGGCACGGGCCCCGCGTCGCTGCTGCGCCACCTCTGCGACGACCTGATCGCCCACGTGGCGGGCCACCGACTCGGCGACGACGCGGCGATGGTGGCGATCGAACGCCTGCACTGAGCATGGGCGCCGGGGGCGGTGCCGCACTCGAAACGCGGCGTGCCCGCGGCCTGTTGTGGCCGCGGGCACGCCGCGTTCGACACGTACCGGGGTGGGGCCGGACGGCGTTACGTCCCCGTCTTCCGGGTCCTACCGTCGGCCGGGGTCAGCGGTGGTGGTGACGCAGGTGGTGGGCGCCGCGGTCCCAGGACGCGGTGTCGAGGATCCGGCCATGGTCGCTGCGCAGGGTGGCGGTGTCGCGGTTGTTGTCCCAGACGTAGTGGTGACGGTCCTGGTAGACGTCGTGGCGGGTGTCGCGGCCGACGCCACTGTGGACCTTGACGGCGGAGTGGCCTTCGAGGAGCAGGCCGTGGAAGCGGTAGCGGGTGCCGTCACTGGCGGTCAGCGTGAAGCCGCGCAGCTGGACCGCGCGGTGGCCGGTGTTCTTCACCTCCACCCACTCGCCGTTGAGGCTCCGGTTGGAACGGTCGTCACGGCCCGGGCTGTTGTACTGCACCTTGCCGATCATCACGGCCGAGCGGGGAGCGTGCCGGTGGGGGCCGGCGGCTACGGCCGGCAGCGCCGCGGCACCGATCAGGGTGCCGGAGGCGACGAGGGTGGCGATGATGCGGCGGCTGGTGCGCGAAGCAGACATGTGCGTGCTCTCTCAAGGACAAGCCCCCAACGGCCTTGTTCGGGCCGGGTGGTGGGGCGGGCCAGGTTCCCGGCTGCTGCCGAGGACCACACTCTCGCCCGCCGCCTCGCCCTCGACGACGTTGAACCGACCCACTTTACGAATTCAGGACATTTCCGTAACTCGGGCTTGTGTCGTGAACTAACCCCAAAACACGCCTTCCGCCCGGTAATCGCCGCGCTCGGCCTCCCCGAGCGGCCCGTACCACGACGGAACTTCTGTAACGACGGCACCTCGGCGACACCGCAACGCGTCACGCCTTGACGGCCGTCGTCACCACCAGCGGGGGCCGCGCCCGCTCGACGGCCCAGTCGCGGCTGCGCACATGCTCGGGATCGGCCACTCCCACCGCCTCGTCGGGCGTCGGGTGGTGCTGTCCGACCTCGGTGAACCCGACCCGTTCGAGCAGCGGCGGGAACACCCCGACGGGCCACGCGTAGTTGCGTACGGACTGCCAGGTCCCGTCCGTGCGACGCAGCCGTACGGTCAGCGGCTCGCCCGGCCGGTACATGACGCCCGGCTCCCCCACCCGCAGCGAGGCGTACTCGATGCCGGAGCAGGCCGGATCGGTGGAGAGCAGCGCGAGCGGGGCTCCGGGCCGCAGCAGCCGGTGGATCTCACCGAACACCTCCAGGAGGGTCGCCTCGTCGGGCAGCGACGCCAGCACGTGGTTGCACATCGCCGCGTCCGCGCACGCGTCCGCCAGCTCACTCACCCGGCCGTCGGCCACCAGGTGGTACTCGGCGTCTGGCGTGCCCTGGTCGCGGGCCAGGATGAGCATGTCCGGGGAGGCGTCCACCCCGATGATCCGCATCCCGAGTGCCCGGGCCGCCTCATCGGCCACATGCCCCGGCCCACAGCCGAAGTCGAGGAGGACGCCATCCTTACGGCTCCCCCGCGCCACGGCCCGGAACACGAACGGATAGCCGAGCAGCCAGTCGCTCGCCGCGTCCACCGCCGCGAACGCCTCGGCGCCGTCGTGTCCCGCCCAGGCCCGACCCGGCTCGGGGAAGGACCGCTCACCTGCTCGTTCCTGCGGCATCGTCTGGTCCTGTCTCTCAGGTACGCAACCGGCACGGGCTGGTACGTACCCGGCACGGGCCTCCCATCATCGACTCCGCCCCGGCGCGGCGCACGCCGCCGCCCCGGGCCACATCCGTCCCGGCTCAGCCCATCGCCGCCGTACGGCGCTCCAGTCGGGCCACGTAGCCGCGCAGCCCTATCGAGAAGACCCAGGCCGCCACGAACAACCCCGTCGCGATGGCCAGGGTGCACCAGCGCAGATCGTTCGAGACCACGAAGCCGGGGCCGAACCCGGGGTGCGCGGAGTGCAGCAGGACATGGAAGAACAACGTCAGGGCGATCAGATACAGGCCGTACCAGGCGGGCTTGCTCCAGCTCTTGAGCGCGTGTCCGTCCATGCCGGCCAGCGGGAGCATCCCGAAGACCACGACCTCGACACCGCCGACGACTATCAGGCAGACCGTGTACGCGAGGATGTACGGCGCGGTCCCGGGCGCGGCCGTACGCCCGCGCTCGATCAGGGGTGCGCCCACGGCCCACACGAGCAGTGCCGCGCTGAGGACACAGATCCCGCCGATCATCACCGCCTGCCCCTTCGGCATGGCGTTGTACGGACGGTGCCCCGGAGGCACCGCGCCGAGCACCATGTAGACCGCCACCAGGCCGTAGACGTACGGGACCGGGAACGCCAGGCCCCGCGAGAGCGCGGCCATGAGCACCGCGAGGACGAGACCCGCGGGAACCACTCGCAGCTCGGCCGGTACACCGCCCCGGCCGGGCCGCAGCAGGGAGTCCTTCGTCTTCTCGTACGTCACGAGGATCAGCAGCGTGCCCACCGCCGCCCCCAGCGCCTTGGCCAGGGTGGATACGCCCCAGTGAGCCGTGGCGTCGGCCCAGACGACAAGGGCTCCGCCGAGCGCGGCGAAGGCGCCCATCCGGACCCAGCCGGGCAACAGGGCCGCCCGGTCCCGCACCCGGCGTCGCCGCCGAAGATCACGCCACCAACGGCCCAACGCGTTCTCCGCCAACTGCGAGGGGAACGCCTTCTCCAGCAGCAGCACGAGCAGCAGGAACCACAGGGCCATGCCCACCGATCCCGCCACGTCCCTGAGCGCCCAGGAGATCTGGGCGGGGGTGCGCATGCTCCCCACCAGTCCGGCCGGGTGGTCGTGCCCAACATCGGGACCTGGTGTCTTGCCGCCGCCACTGCCCTTGCCATTGCCATTGCCGTTGCCTGTGCCCGCGCCGCCGCCCTTGTCGTGCGGCCCTGACGACTGCCCGGGTGTGGACGAAGGGCTTCCGGACGGCGAACTCCCGTCGTCGTCAGACGCAGTGGGAGAGGGATCCCGCGTAACAGTGCCAGTGGGGCCCGGTATATCGGAGGCGGGCGAGGTCGGTGTGCCCCCGGGAATGGTGACCGCTGGACTGGCGGGGTTGGGCAGGCCCCCGATCCCGCCCCCTTGCGACGGGGACCCCACCGAACCCCCGGGTGACGGGCTGACAAGCGGCGGCGAAACGGGTGGTGAGACAGGTAGTGAAACGGGCGGTTGGGTCACGGTGAACGTTCGCGACACCGCGATACCTGCCGCCCCCGCCGCCACCGAACGGGCGGTCGGCGCCGCCGCGCAGCTCACCGTCACCTGGTGCGCCCCAGCTGTCGCATCGGGCGGCACGGTGAACGACGTGGTGAGCGTGCCGTCGGCGGCGGGAGTGGCTTCGGCGTCCGACAGCGCCGTCCCGTCCCACGACACTCGGGCCGCGCCCTCGCACAGGAAGCCCTTGCCCGACACTCCCACCTGCGTCTCCGGCTTACCGTGGTCGGGCCTCAGAGTGAAGTCGGGTTCCACCTGCGGCGGCCTCGGCGCCTTCACGTAGTAGGTCACCGTCAGGGTCACAGAGGGCCGCCCGTCGCAGGTCGCGACGATGGTGTGAGCGCCCGGAGCCGCGTCCTTCGCCACCTTGATCTGCTGCGAGAACTGACCGTAATCGTCGGTCCGCAACGTGATCGGGGCCGGTAAGTCTCCGGACAGGGTGAGCGGACCTGCGAAATAATCCGAGTCGACCGCACAGTCGAAGTACTCGCCGACAAGAGTCAGATACGCGCCCTGCTCCAGCTCCGCCGGGTTCACGGACAGCACAGGTTTCACCTCAGGCTGGGGCGACGAAGTCGTCTTGTGCGGGTGCGGGTTCGCCTGCGAAGGCCGCACCACCGCACCGGGTGACGACGGCGAAGGCGACGGCGCCACCCCGAAACTCGCCCCCGACGCACAGGCGAACAGCGCCACCACGAGCGCCACGACAGGTAGTCCCCTCGCCCATAACCTGATTCGCACAGCCGTCCCCCTCGTCCCCCTGCGGCCTCCCCCGACCGCCCCCGTTCGGGTGTACTTCTCAGACGAACGGGCAGCGCGCCGTCGTTTCCGGTGCGTGCGGCGCATCGGAGCGTGCTCCGGCATCGCGCGCGCCCCGTGCGCCCCCATGCCTACGCCCCGCAGGCCAGGCACTTCACGCCGGAACAATCTGGCCAGAGTCGCCAGCGGAAAGGTGAGGTTTGGCAAACCGAAGCCGCCCCGAACATCAGCCGGTTCACATTCACAGGAAGTACGCCGAGACACCGACACGGAAGGGCGTGCAACGAGCGATCACACCGCCAACTGCCCTCATACTCAACGGAGTTCACACCACACCCTCGTACGCAACAAACCGTCCCGCACATACCGGGATCAGCGATCGGCGTTGTACCGTCGGGGGGTTGGCGGGGGTACGTCGACTCGCCAACGTGTGAAACTTATGCGCACTCACCTGTGCTGTTGCCGTAGAGATGGGTAGCATCCGGCGGCAACATCCAGCACGAAGAAAGCGAACTCTCATGGCGGACGAGCCGGACACCACCACTCTCAAGGACCAGTACGCGGCACGTGTTGCCGCCGACCTGGACGCCAACCAGCAGGACCAGGCACGCATCCGCGAGGAACTCGACACACTCCAGACCCAACTCCAGGACCTGGAGCGGGACCACGGTCTGCTGCAGACCATGCGGAACACCCTCACCGACACCACCCTCGCCCCCGCGACGGCGACACCTCGTAAGCGCGGCCCGGTGAAGACGGCGGCGCAGGCCGCGCCGAAGAGCCCCGCGAAGACGGCGAAGACCTCGGCGAAGGCGCCCACCGCGCCCACCCCCGCCCCCGCCCCCGACACCACCCCCGCATCGGCATCCGCCGCCGCACCCGCCCCTGCCCAGGCCACCGTGCCCAAGCCGCGGGCGCAGAAGGCGGACACCAAGGCGCGCAAGACGGCCAAGACCGTCGCCACCAAGGCCGCCAAGAGCGTCAAGAAGACGGCCGCGCCCGCCAAGGACTCGGCGCGTTCCGGTGTGGAGAGCGGTGGACCCACCCTGCGCGAGCTGGTCCTCGGTCTCTTCGCGGACCACAAGGAGCCCCGTACCGTCGCGGACATCGTCGGCGAACTGGCCACGGCCCACCCGGACCGCACGACCAGCTCCCAGGTCGTGCGCAACACCCTGGAAGCGCTTGTCGCCAAGGGCGAACTGGAGCGGGAGCGCAAGCAGGGTTCGGTGTTCTACACCGCGCCCCAGCACGACGCCGTCACCGAGAAGGCTCAGGCACCTGCCCCCGACGCCAAGGCGGACACCACCGCCACGGCCGCTCCCGTGGAGGCGTGACACCACACACCGCGACCGGTGGGCGGGGCGACCGCAACTGCCCTCACCCCGCCCGCCGGTGACGGATTCACCCCCGCCCACCACCACCGTTGGGCGGCGCCGGTGCCGCAGGCGGCGCGGCCGAGCCATCGCCCGCGCCTCCCCTGCCGCCGCCACCCGAGCCTTGCCCGCCTCCGTTACCCGCGCCCCCGCCTCCACCGCCCGCGCCGTCCCCGCCGATCGTGGCTCCCGTGGCGGCCAGCGCGGCGGTGACCGGCTGGAAGAACGTCTCACCTCCTGCCTTGCAGTCGCCGCTGCCGCCGGACGTCAGGCCGACCGCGCTCCCGTCGGCGGTGAACAGGCTGCCGCCGCTGTCGCCCGGCTCGGCGCAGACGTTGGTCTGTATGAGCCCGGTGACCGTGCCTTCGGGGTAGTTGACCGTGGCGTTCAGACCGGTGACCGTACCGTCGTGGAGCCCGGTGGTGCTGCCCATGCGCAGGACGCGCTGTCCCACCGAGGCGTCGGCGGCGCGGTTTATCTGCACCGCGCGTCCGCCACCCGTGTTGACCGTACTGGGTGCGTTCGTGGCCGGGTTGTCGTAAGTGAGCAGGGAGAAGTCGGCGTTGCCGGGGAAGGTGGCCTTCTGGACGGTCGCGGCGGGTGCGCCGTTCGCGCTCAGCGACCACTGCTTGGCTGCGACACCGCAGTGGCCCGCGGTCAGGAATCCGGGGCTGCCATCCTGCGTCTTGACGTTGAAGCCGAGCGAACAACGCGCCCCACCACCGAATATGGCGTCACCGCCCGCACTGAAGGGGGTGAACTGACCTGCGGATTTCTTGATTTGGGCCATACCGCCGCCGAGCGATCTGACGGCCTTCTCCAACCGGGCCAGCTGCCCGCCCTTGACCGTCCGGTCCGCCG
The DNA here is from genome assembly GCF_014596475.1 of Streptomyces sp. CBMA152. GTDB lineage: Bacteria > Actinomycetota > Actinomycetes > Streptomycetales > Streptomycetaceae > Streptomyces. Next base: position 21,157 of record NZ_MECJ01000032.1, read on the forward strand.
AGACGACGATCCGGTTGGTCCGGGGGTCCACCGCCCACGCGGTCCCCGGGATGGTCGCGGTGCGGGCGAGGGTGTGCGCGGCGGACCGCAGGTCGGCCGCGCTGTTGCGGACCGCACGCGGTACCGCTCCGGCCTTCTTGACCTGCGCGTTCGCCTGGTCATCGGCGCCGCCGGCCACGTTCACGACGACCTGCTGTTTGCCGGCGTCGAAGTACGCCCCCGCGAAGGCGTCGCCGAGCTGCTTGGCCAGAGTGTCGACCAGCGCCGACGCCGACGCGGCGTTCGCCTGGCCGGACGCGGGTGCGGCACCGACGTCGGGCGGGGGTTCGGCCTGGGCCTGTGACGCGTTCGCGTGCGGGATCAGTACGGCCGCCGCGATGAGGCCCGCGGCCCCGGCTCCCGCCAACGCGGCCCGCCGCTTGGGTATGCGCCTGTGAGTCAACTCGCCGCCTCCTGGGATGAGTTACGTCGCCGATCGAAACCGACGGAAGGTGTGCGCCTCTAGGTACGCATGCGATGGGTGTGGTGTTCATTGCCGTTGCAAAAAGGCTTCCCGAACGGCTGCCGCCTCACGCCACCTCCACCCCGCCCATCCGCCTTCGCAGGCTGCGCAGTTCGTACTCGCTGAGACCGCCCCACACCCCGCGCTTCTCGCCGTTCGTCAACGCCCAGTGCAGGCAGGCGCGCTTGACCGGACACTGCCGGCAGACCGCCTTGGCGTCCGCCAACTGCTGCTCCGCGAGCCGCCTGCTGTACGTGGGGAAGAACAACTCCGGATCCGCTGTGCGGCAGGCCGCACGCTCTCGCCAGTTCACAAGAAGATTCCCTTCTCGGTGACAAGTGATCGAGATCGACCGGATCAGGGAGGCTTCGGATCAACTGCCGTTGGATCCGCAGCCTCCCTGCTCTCTGATCCCTACCGCGTTGTTACGTCGGCCATCGACCGACCGTTCAACGCCCGTAGCCTCGATCCCACGCGAGCGGCACCGCCCGACCACACGGCGGCGGTCAAGGTCGGGTGAACACACCGATCCCATTGGCCACGGAACGTTCGAAACTTCCCGGCGGCCGATTGCGTACGACGACGTGCCGCTCGCCCGGAACGCGAGTGGCCAGGGTGGACGAGCCACCGCCGTCCAGGTTGACCGCGTCCTCGGCCCCGATGTCCCGCATGAGGCGCGCGAGTTCGGCGAGGGTCAGGCCCGCATCGTTCTCGGCCGCGCCGTTCAGCGCGAGGAGATAGAGACGCTTGCCCTGTGCGCCGATGCCCGCGCCGCTGCGTGTGGCGGCCGTACGGTCGTCGAGCCCGTCCAGTGGGCTGCGCCCGCGCAGCACCGGCAGACCGCCCACTGCGAACGTCAACGGCCCTTTGCGGCCGCGCAGCTGGTGGGCGAGGCCCACGCGCGCGTGGAGCCCCAGCGCGCGCAGCGCACGCGCACCCTTCTCACGTCCCACCAGAACAAATGTGTCGGCCGGGATCGGCCCCCGCCCCAGCGTGGTCGACGTCCTGACGACCTGCCCCCGCCGCACGGTCACCTCGTACGTGTCCTTGGCGCACGGCGCACCCCGCGAACTGTCCGTGCCGCAGGCGGCGCGTGCCCGGGAGGCGTCCCCCCACTTCGTGGTGAACGCGCCCACTCCACCCACCGGCACGGCGTACTGGTTGAACCCGTCAAGGCGCAGCTCGCCCTGGTCGGTCTCGACGCTTCCCTGGAGCCGGAGCCGGTCCAGGTAGGCGACCCGCCCCGCGCTGATGCCGAGGACGTCCCGCGCGCTGGTGCCGGGCGGCAGGGAGGGGCCGAAGCGCTGGCCGTCGGGCACGGCGGCCTTGAGCTCGCGGCCGGAGGCGATGGCGGGGCCCACCGAGGCACCGGTGACCTCGACGCCGGGATGCTGGACCTCGCTTATGTCGAAGAAGTCCCCGTTGAGGGCAGCGACCGCGTCCCGCGCGTCGGCCATGGCGGACACCCGGGCCCGCGCGGCCACCGCACCCGGGGTCAGGAGGTCCACCCTGACCCGGGGGTTGCGCAGATCGACCACGACCAAGCGGCCATGGGTCGCGCCGTGGGACGCGGTGACGGTGAAGCTCCGGTAAGAGACACCGGGACCGATCGCCACCGTACGGCCGTACGCCACGGCCGGGGCGCTGTGCGCCGCCCCGGGCGCGAGCACGCCCGTACCGACCACCATCCCCGCCGCGGCGACACCGGTCACCGCACCACGCACCCACCGCAGGGGCCACCCCATAGCGCCTCGTCTCCTGGGACCACTCCCGGACCGGCAGCGTAGCGAGACTCGCGGCCGCTGAACGGCAGGCTCGACACGTTGGCCAAGAACCGTCCGGCGCTCGGCGACGGTCTGCGAGGCGTATGGGGTACGAGTGCTGACGACTCATCAGAGAGTCGTCTGTGGGATTACTTGTGGCATTACTCGGCCACGCGCAGGACGATCTTCCCCTTGGTGCGGCCCCCGGCCACCCGGACGTGCGCCTCGGCGACCTGCTCCAGCGGGAGCACGTCGGCCACCTCGACCTTGATCGCACCGGCGTCGATGAGTCCGGCGAGCGTGGTGAGGGCGGTGCCGTCCGGCTCCACCAGGTAGGGCCGGGCCCGTACGCCCGCCGCGGCCGCCTGCTCGGCGAGGTCGTCCGACACCCCGGACGGGACCGCGACCAGCAGGCCGCCCGGGCGCAGCACCGCGAGCGAGCGCGTGCTGGTGGCGTCGATCTCGTCGCCGACGAGGTCGACCACGACGTCGACGTCGGAGAGCTCCTTCTCGAACCGGGTGGCGGTGTAGTCGACGACCTCGTCCGCTCCCAGCTCCCGCAGCCACGCGTGCTTCGCGGCGCTCGCGGTGGCGATGACGTACGCGCCGAGGTGCTTGGCGATCTGCACGGCGAAGTGTCCGACACCGCCCGCCGCCGCGTGTACGAGGACGCGGTCGCCGGGGCGCACGTCGGCGGTGTCCACCAGGATCTGCCAGGCGGTGAGGGCCGCGAGCGGGACGGCGGCGGCCTCGTCGTGGCTCAGCGCGGCGGGCTTGCGGGCGAACTGGCGGGCCGGGGCCGTGACGTACTCGGCGTAGCCTCCGGCCGCGCGGGGGAACCACGGCATCCCGTACACCTCGTCGCCGACGGCGAGGGTGTGCACACCGAAACCGACCTCCTCGACGACCCCGGAGACGTCCCACCCGAGGACGAACGGCGGCTCCCCGAGGACGCCCGCCATACCGGAGCCGCCGCGTGTCTTCACGTCGACCGGGTTGACCCCGGCGGACACGACGCGGACGAGCACCTCGGTCGGCAACGGCGCGGGGCGCGGCACCTCCGTGAGGTGCAGGACCTCGGGGCCGCCGAAGGTCTGCTGGGTGATGGCGCGCATGGTGGGCGTGGCGGGTGTGACGGCGGACACGGGTGACTCCTCGATGGTTCCTGGCGGGCGCTGGACCCCGCCGTGATCTGTGCCGCAAAGCTACGTTCGGGGTAGTAGTAACCTGCAAGGGCACCTACTATCTTTTGGGTAGCATCACAGCTCAGAGGGCCGCCGCTACCCCCACTTCGACTCCGAGGACGTTCCCGTATGGGCAGGACCTGCGACACCGGCAGCCACGACAAGCACGACGTCTACGCGGCCTTGTGTCCGTGCCGGAACGTGCTCGATCTGCTGGCCAACAAGTGGAGCGCCCTCGCGATCGGCGCCATGGAGGACGGCCCGGTGCGCTTCGGAGTGCTCCAGCGGTTCCTGGAGGGCATCAGCCCCAAGGTGCTCACGCAGACGCTGCGGCGTCTCGAAGAGGCCGGGCTCGTGTCCCGCACGGTCTACCCCGCTGTCCCGCCGCACGTCGAGTACGCCCTCACCGAGCTCGGCCACAGCGCCGCCGAGCCGCTGGCGCAGATGCGGAACTGGGCCGAGCGGAACATGGATCTGCTCTACGCCGGCGAGTGACCCACGGGGCCACGCACCCCGCACCCCCCTGAACCCCCGCCGCCGCATCGCTCACAGCTGGATCGTCTACAGTCATGTAGACGTTGGCCCGGTCGGTCGCGCCTGCCCGGACCGGGCGGCTCAACCATGCCCGGACGGCGGACAGTTGCGGACTGCGGCGCAGCGGCGCCGGAAGGGCGGGAACGAGCATGGCACAGCCGGGCGGCGCGGCGACCAGGCCGGTAGGAGAAGGACGGCACCGGGGCACGGTGCCCCGCCGGGGCGCGGGCCCGGCCCTGAGCAAGGTTCCGGAGGTCACCGCCCTGTTCTGGGTGGTGAAGGTGCTCACCACGGGCGTGGGCGAGACCGCGTCCGACTACCTGGGCCGCACCCTCGGCCCCATACCCGCGGGCACCCTGGGCCTCGCCGGGCTTGTGGCCCTGCTCACCCTGCAGTTCCGCGCGGTGCGCTACCGGCCCTGGACGTACTGGTCGGCGATCGTGATGGTCAGCGTGTTCGGCACCATGGCCGCCGATGTCATCCACGTCGTGGCCCATGTCCCGTACGTGGTGTCGGCGGTGGCCTTCTCGCTCGCGCTGGCCGCCGTCCTGATCGCCTGGTACGCCAGCGAGGGCACGCTGTCCATCCACAGCATCCGCACGCCGCGCCGCGAGACGTTCTACTGGGCGACCGTCCTGACCACGTTCGCGCTCGGCACGGCGGTGGGCGACCTCACGGCCGGCACGCTGGACCTCGGCTACTTCCCGTCCGGTGTCCTGTTCGCCGCCCTCATCGCGGTACCGGCGCTCGCCGGACGCTTCCTCGGGCTCAACGCGGTGGCCGCGTTCTGGTGGGCGTACGTCCTGACCCGCCCGCTCGGTGCGTCGTTCGCCGACTGGATGGGCGTCCCCACCACCCGCCACGGCCTCGGCTGGGGCACCGGCCCGGTCACCCTGGCGCTCTGCGTGCCGATCGCCCTGCTCATCGGTTACCTGGCGAACACGCACAAGCGGCAGTCGCTCCAGGCGGTTTGAGCTACTGACACAAACAAAGGGCGCCCCGCTCGTCGACGGACGAGCGGGGCGCCTTTTCACCTACCCGGGCTACTGGTCGCGCGGTCCCACTCCTGGTCGTACGCCCGATGCTGCGGCGTGTGGCGGCGCTGGCCGCGTCCCGGGCGGATCGGCCACCAGATACTCCGGCCCAGGATCGCGGCCAGCGCGGGCACCAGCACGATCGACAGGACGAACGCGGAGAGCAGGATGCCCAGCGCCGTCGCGAAGCCGATCTGCTGGGTGGAGGGGGCCGGGGTGACCGCGAGGCTGCCGAACGAGCCCGCGAGGACCAGGCCCGCCGTCGCGATGGCCGGTGCGGTGTGGCGTACGGCCCGGGCGACGGCCGCGCGGGCCGGTCCCGGCTGTTCCATCTCCTCCCGGATGCGGTCGCTGATCAGGATGTTGTAGTCGGTGCCGAGGGCGACGACGAACAGGAACAGCACCAGCGGCAGGGTGAAGTTGACGCCCGGCTTGTCCAGCATGTGCTGGAACACCAGGGCGGAGGCACCGAGCGTGGCCGCGAAGCCCAGGCCGACGGAGACCATCAGGATCATCGGCGCGAGCAGGCTGCGCAGCAGGACGAGCAGGATCAGGGCGATGAGTACGGCCGCGACCGGGAACACGATCTTCAAGTCGTGGTCGACGGCGGTCGCGATGTCGGCGAAGATCGCCGCCGTACCGCCGACATGGGCCTCGGTCCCGTCGGGTGTGTGCCCGGCGACGGCGGCACGCACCGGCCCGGAGACCAGGTCGCGGGCCTTCTGGGTCTGGGGATCCGCGCTCAGGTACAGATCGATCCTGGCCGCCCGGTGGTCCTCGCTCAGGGCGGTCCGCGCGACCTTGCCCACGCCCTCGACCCCGGCGAGCGACCGGGAGAGCCCGTCGAGGCGGCTCGTGGTGAGCGTGCCGCCGTCCTTCGCGGTGATGTACACGGTCGTCGGGTCCGACACTCCGGCGGGCAGTGCGCGGGAGATCTCGGCGGCGGTGGCCGAGGCGGGGGTGTCGCGCCCGCTTTCGCTGCCGTAGTCCATCCGTATCCCGGCGAGACCGGCGCCCAGTGCCGCGAGCAGGGCGACCGAGGCCACGATCAGGGTCAGCGGGCGTCGTGTGACGAGAGCGCTGATCCGGCCCGCCGTGCCTTCGCGTGGGGTGCGCTTGAGGGCGCGCGACGGCCAGAACATCTTGCGGCCGGTGACCGCGAGCAGGGCCGGCATGAGCGTGAGGCTGGCCAGCAGCATCACGAGGACCGAGAGGGCGATCGCCGGGCCGAGCACGCGGAACTGCCCGAAGGTCGCGACCCCGAGGGTGGCGAAGGCGGCGACGATGGTGAGCGCCGCCGAGGTGACCGCCGTGCCGACCCGGCCGCTGACCTCGGCGGCGACGAGGCGGTGCGGCAGTTCGGGGCGCCCGCGCAGTTGCTCGCGGAAGCGGAAGAGGAGGAACAGGAAGTAGTCGATCCCGATGCCGAGCAGAACCACCTGGATCAGCTGGGGAGTCGACGAGTCGATCTTGATGTCGGTGAGCATGGCGACGCCGACCACCGCACCCTGCGCCGCGCCGCCGACGATCACCACCGCGAGCAGCGGCAGCAGCGCCGCGAGAAGACTGCGGAACACCAGTACGTTGAGGAGCACGATCAGCCCCACGGTGAGGATTCCCGCGACCTTCGCGTTGGTCTTCTCCGCATCCGCGGTATCGGTCTCGTCGGCCATTCCGCCGGTGAATCCCGTACGCATTCCCTGGTCGGCAAAAGCGGCCCGGGCTTGGTCGCGGAAGGTGCGGTAGACGCTCTGGACTCCGGGGTCCGTGCGATTTCCCTTCAGTTCGACCGTGAGGAGTTCGAAGCTCTTGTCGGGTGCCACCATGGCCGGGCCGACCTTGGGTGTCTGGGAATGGTCCTGCGTCAGAAATCCGACGTCGTCCTTGGACTTGGGCATCGTGACCTCGCGACGGCCCAACCGCTCGGCTTCCGCGCCGATCTTCCGCTGGTCCGAGGCGGTGAGCACCTTGCCGTCCGACCGGGCCACCAGCAGGGTCACCGCGTTGGCATCGGGTTTGATCCCGAATTTGTCCTCGGCGACTTTCAGCGCGGCGGCCGAGTCGTACTTGTCCGGCAGGAAATCCCCCGCCTGGGTCTGGGAGGCGCGGTAGACCAATGCCTGGCCCAGCATGGTCAGAAAGACACCCACCACCGTCCAGGCGGCGATTACCTTCCACGGATTCCTGGTGGAGAATCCGGTCAGGGCGCGTATCACGTAGTCCTCCGGCAATGGTGCGTTCACCGGGGATTCCCGGCCGTTCTTTAGACCATCACGCCGAAGTGCCGCTTTTCGTCGGGGCGCAGAACGAGAAGAGCGCCGGGACCGGAGTCCCGAGTCGGGCCGCGACCAGGACCAGGGTCCTGGTCGGAGCTCGGCTCCAGGGCCCGTGGCCCGGGCACCGGCCGCTGTCAGAATGGATCACGGACAACAGTCGTGACGCACCGGCAAGGGCCCGGAGGGCCGACTGCCGAGGAGGACCGACATGCAGACGCGCCACGACCTCGCGCCACCCGCCGTGCCCACCGACACACCGTGGACCCGCGACGACGCGCTCGTGACGATCGGGGCCGCCGCCGTGGACCTGGTGGGGTACTCGCTCTCCGGCCAGAGCGACGGCGAGAGCGTCACGGTCGTCGGATGCGCGCTCATCGTGGCCTCAGCGCTCTGTCTGCTCGCCCGCAACCGCCGCCCGGTGCTCACCCTCGCCGCTGTCCTGGCCCTCGCGGTGGCGCTGAACCTGTCCACGTCCGTGCCGCACCACAGCGGGTTCAGGTCGGCACTGGTCGTCGCCCTGTACGCGGTCGCCCGGGCCCACGCCCGGAAGGTGATCGTGCCGACGGCTCTCACGGCCGCGGTCGTGCCGCTCCTGGGCCAGCCGGACAAGCCGGTCCCGACGCCCTGGGAAGTCCTGGGCAACATGCTCGCGGCCGCCCTGGTCGTCGCCACCGCGACCGCGGTGAACCGCTGGCACGAGAACGTCGAGACACAGCGCAGACTGCTGGCCGATCGCGCGGTGGCCGACGAACGCCGCCGTATCGCACGGGAGCTGCACGACATCGTCTCCCACCACATCACCACGATGCAGCTGATGGCGGGCGGCGCCCGGGCCAACCTCGCCCATGACACCGACGTCGTCCGCGACGCCCTGGTCACCCTGGAGGAGTCCGGCCGTATGGCCCTGCGCGAGATGCGCCAGCTCCTAGATGTGCTGCGCGCCGACGACGAGCCGGAGGACGCCCTGTCACCGCCGCAGCCCGGGACCGCGGACCTCGGCCGTATCGTCGCCGAGTCCCGACTGGCGGGTCTGCCCACCGAGTTCACCGTCCACGGCCAGGAGCGCCCGCTGCCGCCGAGCGTCGGCCTCACCGTGTTCCGTATCGTCCAGGAAGCCCTGACCAACGCCCGTAAGCACGCCGAAGGAGCCCGGGTCCAAGTCGAGCTGACATACCGTCAGAACATGATCGTCGTCGAGATACACAACGACGGGACGGGCGCGCCGCAGGCCGCGGTGGCGGCCGGGGGCCGGGGCAGGAAGGATCCCGGACGGACGGGATACGGTCTGATCGGCATGCGCGAACGCGTCGCCCTGCACGGCGGCACGCTGGAGACCGGCGCCCTCGACGGCGGCGGGTTCAGGGTGGCGGCGGGCCTGCCGCTGACACCGAGCACGAGTGAGGCCGACCAGGCCGAGGAGCTACTGCGATGACCACCTCCCACGCCCCCACCGATCCCGCCACTTCGCAGCGGATCACCGTGCTCATCGCGGACGACCAGCCGCTGGTGCGGCGCGGTCTTGCCCTGATCCTCGGCCCCGACCCGTCGTTCGAGGTCGTCGCGGAGGCCGAGAACGGTGAACAGGCCGTCGCCCTGGCCCAGCAGCTGCGCCCCGACGTCGTCGTGATGGACATCCGTATGCCGGTCCTGGACGGGGTCAAGGCGACCGAGGAGCTGGCCCGGACGCTGCCCGGGTGCCGGGTGCTGGCCCTGAGCACCTTCGACATGGACGAGTACGTCGTCGCCGCCCTGCGCGCGGGCGCGTACGGCTTCCTGCCCAAGGACATCTCCCCCGAGGAGCTGATCGCGGCGGTCCGTACGGTCCACACCGGCGAGGCGGCCGTCGCGCCGCGCCTGCTCACCCGGCTCATCTCCACCTACGTCAGAGCGCCCCGCGCTCCCCGGCCGACGCCCGTCGCGAGCCCCGGCGACCTCACACCCCGTGAGCTGGAAGTGTGGAGCCTGATCGCCACCGGGCTCGACAACGCCGAGATCGCCCGCGAGATGGAGCTCAGCGTCTCCACCGTCAAGAACTACATCACCAGCATCTTCGGCAAGCTCGATGTCCGCGACCGCGCCCAGGCGGTGATAGCGGCGTACGAGTCGGGGTTGGTCGAGGCGCGTACGAACCCCGGGTCCTAACCACCAGACCTGGTGAAGGTGCCCAGGCCGGTGTGGTCGAGGTATTCCACCGTGACCGTGTTGTCCTTGAACGTGACCCCGGTGAGGCCGACCGCGTTCTCGCCGGTCGTCTTGAAGCTGAAGACGTCACCGCTGTAGTGGGTCAGCGGGAACCGCATGTGCCGGGGCCCGAGTTCGGCGACCAGGCCCGTGGCCGACTCGGTGACGGTGAGGCGGCCGTAGTACGCGTTGTCATACGTGCCGGTGTACGCGCTGGTGGCCCGGGCGGGCTTCACGTCGGCCGGCGGATGCGCGTAATCAGTGCTGGAGGCGCCCTGGTTGAGCTGCTTTTCCAGCGCTCCGCCGATGAGAGGCAGCCAGTCCCGTGTCGGCTTGCCGAACTGCGCGGTGTCGAAGAAGTCCTGCGCCACGGTCTCCGGCACACCGATGGGCGCGCCGTTGGTGAGCACCACGATGCCGAGCTGTTCGGCGGGGAGCATGGTCACATTGGTCGCGGCACCGAGCGCGAAGCCGCCCGAGTGGCTCAGGCGCAGCCGGCCGTTCTCGTCGTAGGAGACGTTCCAGCCGAGGCCGTAGAAACCGGTGCGGTCGGTGGGTGCGGCCGGGGGCTGCGACACGACCTGCGGAAGGTGCGTCGGGGCGAGCCCGGCCGGGTCGATGATCTGGTGTCCGTCGAGCTTGCCGTTGGCCAGTTGGAGGCGCAGCCAGCGGGACATGTCCTTGGCCGTGGAGCTGACGCCGCCCGCCGGTGACTGGGCGTCGGCGTCACGGACGAACCGGGCGCTCCAGGTGCCGTCGGCGTTCTTGACGTGCGTGACGGCCTTGTTCTTGGCCTTCTCGAAGTCGGCGAAGCGCGAGCTGGTGGAGTTCATACCGGCGGGCTTGTACAGCGTGTCCTCGCTCAGCTTCTCCCAGCTGACACCCTTGGCCCGGGCGACGGCCTCCGCGGCCGCCGTGAGACCGAAGTTGGTGTACGCGTAACTCGCGCGGAACGGCGTCAGCGGCTCGTACCGCAGATGGTCCAGGATGTACGCGCGGTCGTAACCCAGGTCCTCAAGCAGATCGCCCGCGTGGTCCGGCAGACCGCTGCGGTGCGCGAACAGGTCCGCGACGGTGACGTGCGAACTCACCCATGGGTCCTTGAGCGCGAAGCCGGGCAACTGTCCGGCGACCGGGGTGTCCCAGGTGAGCTTGCTGTCCTTGCCCGCGCCCACCGCACCCGCGACCACGGTGGAGGCGACGGGCTTCGACACCGAGGCGATCTCGAAGACGGTGTCGGGGTCGATCTTGCCCTTTTCTCCGACGTGCCGGTCCCCGAAGCCCTTCAGGTACACCACCCGGTCCTTGTGGACGACGCCCACGGCGACGCCCGGGACTCCCGTGCGTTTCATGATGGCTGATACGACCGAGTCGAGCTGGTCGACGGCCTTGTTCACCTGGTCGTCGGTGAGCTGGGGAGCCGGTGGCGGCGGGCCGGACGGGGAGGGGCCCGCGGCGCCCGCGCCCGTTCCGCTCGCCCCGGCCAGCAGGGCCGCCAGGGCGAAGACGGTGAGCGCACGGCTCCGGCTCGGTCGCATGCGCGGTGCGGCATGCATATCTTTCATTGAACACCCGTGCTACGGCGCTGTCGCGCGGTGTCCGCCCCCCGGGCGGGCGGTGCGCTTGAATGATCCCGACGGATCCCCGGGAAGGAACAGAGCTGCGGTGCGTGTACTACAGGGCATCACAGGTGCCGTCATCGTCCTGGGGATCTTCTCCTCGGTGCTGCGGACGCTGGTCATCCCGAGGCCGACGCGTTCGGGCTTCACCCACATCGTCCAGCGCCTGGTCCACCGCCCGTTCCAGCTGGTCGCCGACCGGCTGCCGGACGCCGAGGCGAAGGACCGCATACTCGCCCCGGTGGCGCCGCTGTCCATCGTCGTGACGCTGATGGGCTGGCTCGCGTGCTTCATGGTGGGCTACGCACTCCTTGAGGCGGCCGTCAGCAACCTCCCCGTCAGGGACGCGATGGTCGAGTCCGGCTCCTCGCTCTTCACCCTCGGCTTCGCCAGCGGCACCCGCGTGTCGCTCAACGTCATCGACTTCTGCGCCGCCGCGACCGGCCCCGTCGTGATCGGCCTCCAGGTGGGGTATCTGCCCACCCTGTACGGTGCCTACCAGCGCCGCGAGACCGAGGTGACGCTCCTTCAGGCCCGCGCGGGCAGCCCGCCGTGGGGCCCGGAGATCCTGGCCCGTTACGCGCAGGTCGAGATGCTGCACAGCGTCACCGAGCTGTTCCGCAACTGGGAGCGGTGGAGCGCCGAGGTGAGCGAGAGCCACACCACCTACCCGGTGCTGCTGCACTTCCGCTCCCCCAAGGCGAGCCGCAACTGGCTGATCGCCCTGCTGTCGGTGATGGACGCGGCGGCGCTGCGCCTCGCCTTCAACCCCTCGCAACCGCAGCCCGAGGTACGGATGGCCCTGCGGGCCGGGTTCGTGTGCCTGCGCGACATCGCCGATATGCGCGGCATCCCGTACGACCGCGACCCGCATCCGGACGACCCCGTCCAGCTCACCTACGAGGACTTCCTGCACGGTGTGGCGCGCATGGAAGACCAGGGGTATCCGATGGAGCGCACACCCCAGGAGGCCTGGCGGCACTTCCGTGGCTGGCGGGTCAACTACGAGCAACTGGCGTACTGGCTGGCGCGGGACATCGACGCGGTGCCCGCGCCCTGGTCGGGTCCGCGCCGCACGTCCGTGGCCATCCGCACCCCGGTCACCCCGGTCGACCGGCGCCCGGTCGGATGAAGGGCAGGAGGATGAACGTGGACACCCTGCTCGGCCGGGGCGCCGCCCGGATGTTTCCCGGCACCCCGGGACACCACGGTGTGCTGCCGCCGCTGCTCGTCGTGCTCACCTTGGTCACCGGGCTTGTCGACGCCGTCAGTTATCTCGGGCTCCATCATGTATTCGTCGCCAACATGACGGGCAACGTGGTCTTCCTGGGGTTCGCGCTGGCGGGTGGGACCGGACTGTCCGCCGTCGCCTCCACCCTCGCCGGCGTCGCCTTCCTGACCGGCGCGCTGGTGGGCGGGCGCCTGGCGCCACGGATCGCCGAGCCGGTCCGGCTGTTCGCCCTGCTGGTCGCGGCGCACGCGGTGCTGGTGGCGGCGGCCCTGGTGACGGCGCTGGCGGCGCACGTGACGTACGTACTGATCGTGCTGCTCGCCCTCGGTATGGGGATGCAGAACGCGGTGGTGCGCAGGCTCGCGGTGCCCGACCTCACCACCACGGTGCTCACCATGACGCTGACCGGTCTGGCCGCCGACCCGCCGGGGCCGGCCGGGGTGCGCCGACTTCTGTCGGTCGCCGCGATGTTCGGCGGCGCCCTGGCCGGGGGTCTCCTTCAGCGCTCCCACGGCACGGCCGCCGCGCTGGCGCCGGCCGTGCTGCTGCTCGTCGCCGTGGCGCTGGCGGCGGGAGCCTCCGCGCGGCCCGTTCCCGCGTGACCGGCAGCCGTCGGGTCAGGACGCCTGCTGGTGCCAGGCGTCCTGGAAGTTGCGGCGGGCCCGGTGCAGCCGGGAGCGGACGGTACCGACCGGCAGCGCCAGGGTCGCGGCCATCTCCTCCTCGTTCATCCCGTACACGGCCCGCAGCATGAGCACCTGGCGGTGCTGGTCTGGCAGCCGGTCCATGGCGTCGCTGATGTGCACGGTGTCCAGGGGGTTGCCGTCCAGGGCCCGGTCGGTCAGATCGTCGGTGGGTCCCTGGTTCAGCCGCTTCGAGGTGCGGACCGCCTCCCGTACGGTCACCGCGCGCACCCATCCGTAGAAGGCCTCGGGCTCGCGCAGCCCCCCGATGCCCCGGAAGATGGCGAGCAGCGCCTCCTGCGCGGCGTCCGAACTGTGGCCCCGGGCGATCGGCAGACACAGCCGGCCGACGAAGGGCGCGATGTGCAGAAGGATCTCGTTCATGGCCCGGTCGTCCCCGGCCTGCGCGCGGGGCAGCAGGGCGGTGGTGACAGGGACCCGCGAATCGTTCGTCGTTATCACCGCAGGACTACTCCTGGACTCAGCCTGCTGATACAGGGTGCGTGGATGGTGCGTACCGCGTGGGAGGGGCGTCCTTGGACGCACTCACGCCGGGACCGCCACCGCGCCCTCGGCGTCGCCGCGATGTGCGGAGAAACCGAGCAGCGTGGCGTGCAGACTGTCGCGGATCTCGCTCATCTGACGGTGGGTGAAACATGCGGTGCTGTACGGGAGTTCGATGGCGATGCGGCCGTCGAAGGTGGTGACGCAGCTCATCAGCGGACCGCGTCCCGCCTGCGGGAAGTAGTTCTCGCGCGCCGGGACCAGCCGTACGTCGACGACCTCAAGCCCGGGCGGGGTCACCGGGCCCGCGACGCGGCCCATGTTGGTGACGATGACGCTGGTGGCCAGCAGCGCGGGATGTTCGGGCACCCGGGGAAGGAGCCGCATCTCGTGCAGGTACTCGCCCCGGTCGAGGGCGGTGTGCAGGTTGTCGGTGATCTGCCGGGCCAGGGCCAGCGGATCGGTGTCGTGGCTCACCTCCAGCACGTCCAGGCAGGACGTGACCGCGGGGACCATCACTTCCCGGGCCAGCGGCGGGGTGAGGCGGGAGCGCAGATCCACCGGTGACATACAGCCGAGCGAGCGCGGGCCGGGGTCGCCGTCGAGCCGGTGGCGCACCGCCTTGAGCATCGCGGCGCCCACGAACCCGTGCACCGACACGCCCTCGGCCTTGGCGGAGCGCAGCAGACGGTTGGTCTCCCCCGGTCCCAACAGGACGCGCTGGACGGCCAGTTCGGGCGATTCGGGCTCCGTGCCCGCCGCGTCGTACGGCAGACAGGTCACGGGGTGCTGCCGGGCCCGCTCGATGCGGCGCGCGAGGTAGTCCTCGGTCTCCTGCTCGGAGGCGGGCGGAAGGAGCTCGGAGACGGGGCTCGGCCATTCGGCCGCCGCCTCGACGGACGTTCCCTCGGCGAGTGCCGTATACGTCTCCCACAGTGCGTTCTGCAGGGCGATGCCGCTGTGGCCGTCGGTGACGGTGTGGTCCACGCTGAGCATCACGGTGTGCTCGCTCTCGCCCCGCAGCAGTACCGCGCGGACCAGCGGACCGCCCACGGGCAGCGGGATGCTGAACTCTTCGATGAAGGCGTCGGGCCCACCGTCCCGCACCAGCAGCGCCGGCACCTCGGCCTCGGCCAGCGGCTCCAGCACGGCCGCCCCGTCCTCGACGGCGATCCGGCAGCGCAGCGAGGGATGCTCGGCGACCTTGGCCGCGAAGGCGGCGGCGAGCAGCTTCTCGTCGATGTCGCCCCGGACCGTGCAGGAGAGCACGGCGCGGCTGCGTTGCGCCACGTAGATCGTTTCCACCGGGCATAACTTGCGCTGCATTTGAATACCTTTCAATTTTCATCCACGCGTCACACCGCGCCCATCCGCGTCTCCCCGCCCGGCAACGGCTGCTCACACGGTACGCCAGCGCGGGTACGCGAAAACACGGAAACCCCTTGCGCATTACTCCACGGCCGCATTGGCCGACGCCCGGGATCCCGAATCGGCTTCAGTGAAGCGGGAATTCCTGCCTCTCGCAAGAGGCAGGAGGGCACCTCTGCGAGTGACCTATCCCTCAGAACCGAGTGGACAGGTTCCGCATCCGCCGCTCAGGGAATACCCATCGCCACCCGGCGCCAACCGGCCGGGACCGATCTTCCCCGTCACGCAACCGTATTTGGCTGAACATGATCGCCCCATCGACCCCCAACACCCCCTGTGTACAGGAGTTTTCGCAGGCTGGCACTTGCCAGGAGCACGATTGACAATCGGCCATGACCGATTCGTTAACGCACTCTGAACGTCCGAAGCTGGCCGGATTCTTGTGGCCGTGCGCCTGCTATGAGGCACGATGAACCCCGTAATCACAGGGGATTGAGGCCGCCGCCCTGCGACACACGCGGGAGATCCTCCCCTTGACCGTCCGACTTCTCCTCATGCAGGGTTACTGACCTGAGAAAGGTTGGCCTCACCACGGCACCACCCGGCCTCCTCGAAGTCCCGCCTCCGCAGCGGCATTTCGGCGACGCATTTCGGTGCCGTCTTCGTGCATCAGAATTCCGCTGACGCAGTGAGCGGACCGCACACGCCTGCCGACGGCTTCCCGAACGGCGGCCCACGGGAACTTCGTGTGTGCCGAGAATTTACCTACGCCTAATGAGGGTTGGTGCCATGTCTGTCCAGGAGGACGCCAGTAGCCCGCTGTCCGGAGCCCAGCAGGGCCTCTGGTTCGCCCAGCGGCTCGACCCCGCGAACGCCGCGTACAACACCGCCGAGTACGTGGAGATCCACGGCCCCGTCGACACCGCGCTCTTCGAGAGCGCCCTGCGGCGCACCGTCGGCGAGGCGCAGACGTTCGCCCTGCGCTTCGCCGACACCCCGGACGGGCCGCGTTGTGTGCCGGCGGCGGGTGACGACTGGCCTCTTCGGCTCGTGGACGTCAGCGGCGAGCCGGACCCGGCGGCCGCTGCGGAGGCATGGATTCGCGCCGACATGGCCACCCCGGCCGACCTCGCCGAGGGGCCGTTGTTCACCCACGCCCTGTTCACCGTGGCGCCCGACCGCTACTTCTGGTTCCTGCGGGCCCACCACATCCTGCTCGACGGCTACAGCTACAAGCTCGTCGCCCGACGCCTGTCCGAGGTGTACGCGGCGCTCGCGAGCGGCGAGGATGTGCCGCCGACCCGGTTCGCCCCGCTGAGCCGTCTCCTCGACGAGGAGACGGCGTACCGCGGTTCGGAGCGTTTCACCCGCGATCGCGCGTACTGGACCCGACGGTTCGCCGACGCGCCCGGCGCGGTCGGCCTCACCGAGGGCAGCGCACCGCCCGCGCCCGCCTTCCTGCGCCGCACCGTCCTGCTCTCGGCCGCCGACACCGAACGGCTCTCGGCTGCAGCCGCGCGGCTCGGCGCGGCCCGCAACGACCTCCTCGTCGCGGCCGTCGCCGCCTATCTGTACCGGGTCACCGGACAGCGCGACATCGTGCTCGGCCTGCCCACCATGAGCCGTCTGGGCTCCTCGGCGCTGCGGACCCCCGGCACGGCGTCCAACATCCTGCCGCTGCGCCTCGCGGTCACCCCCGCCACGACGGCCGGTGAGCTGGTCCGATCCGTCGCCGCCGAGTTACGCGATGTCCGCCGCCACCAGCAGTACCGGGCGGAGGATCTGCGCCGCGACCTCAAACTCATCGGCGGCGACCGGCGGTTGTACGGCCCGGTCGTCAACCTCGTCCCGTTCGACGAGGAGCCGCCCTTCGGCGGCCACCGCACGACCTCCCACCATCTGTCCGGCGGCGCGGTCGAGGACCTCCAGATCAGCGTACGGCCGGGGGCGGGCGGCGAAGGGCTGTGGCTCGCCTTCGACGCCAACCCGGCGCTCTACACCGAGGCCGACCTCACCGACCACCAGCAGCGCCTGCTGCTTCTGCTCGACCAACTCATCGACGCCGATTATGAGTTGCCGATCTCCCGCACCAGCCTCCTGCACCCCGACGAGCACCCCTCGTACGAAACCGTCGAGAGCGCGCACACCGCGCCCGACGCCGTGCTGTCCACCCGGTTCGAGGCCCAGGCGGCCCGCACCCCGGACGCGGTCGCCGTCACCCACCGGGACACCCACCGCACGTACGCGCAGCTGAACGCGCGCGCCAATCGGTTGGCCCGCCTTCTCGTCGAGCGCGGCGCGGGACCCGGGCACATCGTGGCCCTGGCGCTGCCGCGCTCGGCCGAACTCGTCGTCGGTCTGCTCGCGGTGCTCAAGTCCGGTGCGGCCTATCTGCCGTTGGACCCCGCCTACCCCGCCGAGCGCATCCGCGCGGTCTCCGAGGACGCCGCGCCCGCGCTGCTCGTGACCGACGCGCTCACGGCGCCGACGCTGCCGGACACCGGCGCGGCCCCCGTCGTCCTCGGCGACGAAACCGTCGAGCGCGACCTGGCCGCACGGCCGGACACCGACCTGAGCAACGCCGACCGCCCGACGCCGCTCACCCCGCAGGACGCCGCGTACATCATCCACACCTCGGGCTCCACCGGCCGCCCCAAGGGTGTGGTGATCCCGCACTCCAACGTCGTCCGGCTCTTCGAGACGTCCACCGCCCACTTCGACTTCGGCGCCGACGACGTGTGGACGCTCTTCCACTCGTACGCCTTCGACTTCTCCGTGTGGGAGATCTGGGGACCGCTGCTGTACGGCGGCCGGCTCGTCGTCGTGCCGTACGAGACCAGCCGCTCGCCGCGCGACTTCCTGGAGCTGCTGCGCGCGGAAGGCGTCACCGTCCTCAACCAGACGCCCTCGGCGTTCCAGCAGCTCGCGCAGGAGGAAGCACACGACGGCGGCCGCCCGCTGGCTCTCCGCTACATCGTCTTCGGTGGTGAGGCGCTGGAGCCCGCGCAGCTGCGGTCGTGGGTGGAGCGGCACGGCGACGCGTCGCCCGCGCTGATCAACATGTACGGCATCACCGAGACCACCGTGCACGTCACCCATCAGCGCATGACCCGCGCACTCATCGAGGACCCGGAGGCGCGCAGCGTCATCGGGACCGCGCTGCCGGATCTTCGGGTGTACGTCCTGGACCACTGCCTCCAGCCGGTTCCGCCCGGCCGGGTGGGCGAGATGTATGTGGCGGGGCCGGGGCTCGCCCGGGGGTATCTGAACCGCCCCGAGCTCACCGCCGAGCGTTTCGTCGACGATCCGTTCGGCCCGGCCGGTGAGCGGATGTACCGCACCGGCGACCTGGCCCGGCGCTCGGCCGACGGCACCCTGGAGTACGCGGGCCGCTGCGACCAGCAGGTGAAGATCCGCGGTTTCCGGATCGAGCCCGGCGAGATCGAGGCCGCGCTCCTCGCCCACCCCGCCGTCTCCCGCGCGGCGGTGGTGACCCGGGAGACCGAAGGCGCCGCCGACCGGATCCTGGTCGCCTACGCAGTTCCCGCGCCGGGCACCCGCCCGGAACCGGCCGAACTCCGCGCCCACTGCGCCACATCACTGCCCGAGCACATGGTGCCCAGCGCATGTGTCCTGCTCGACGCGCTGCCACTGACCGCCAACGGCAAGCTCGACGCCAAGGCCCTGCCCGACCCCGACTTCACCGCCGCCGCGAGCGGGGGCGCACCGGCCACCGAGTCCCAGGCGCTGGTGTGCGGGCTCTACGAGGAGCTGCTGCGGCTTCCGCAGGGCTCGGTCGGCGTCGACGACAACTTCTTCGACCTCGGCGGGCACTCGCTGCTCGCCACCCGTCTGATGACCCGCCTTCGCGCGGCCACCGGCGCCGAGATCTCCATGGCGACGTTCTTCGCCCTGCCCACCCCGGCCGCGATCGCCACCCACCTGGCACCGAGCCAGAGCCCCGCCCGGCCGCCCCTCGTGCGCGCCGAGCGCCCCGACCCGGTGCCGCTCTCCTTCACCCAGCAGAGCATGTGGTTCCTCAACCAGCTGGACGGGGCGGCCGCGACGTACAACATCCCGCTGGTCGTCCCCGTGGACCGCGACCTCGACGTGGACGCACTGCGGGCGGCCCTCGCCGATGTCGCCGACCGGCACGAGACCCTGCGCACGCTGCTGCCGGAGTCCGGCGGTGTGCCCCGGCAGGAGATACGTCCGGCGGGCGCCCTGCGGCCCGTGCTGCACGTGGTCGACTGCCCGGCCGAGGAGGTCGCGGCTCACGTCGACGCGGCGCGCCGCCACCGCTTCGACCTGACGCGCGACCAGCCGCTGTGGGCCGGTCTGTACGGGACCGGCGCCGCGCGGACGCTGGTGGTCGTGCTGCACCACAGCGCGGCCGACGGCTGGTCGCTGCGCCCGCTGGCCGACGACCTCTCCACGGCGTACGCGGCCCGCCTCACGGGCAACGCTCCGGCCTGGCACGAACTGCCGGTCCAGTACGCCGATTACGCACTGTGGCAGCGCGGCCTGTTCGAGGAGCAGGACGGCCTGATGGATCGTCAGTTCTCCTTCTGGAAGGAGGCGTTGGCTGCCCTTCCGGTGGAGATCCCGCTGCCCACCGACCGGCCGCGCCCCCAGGCACCGGCCCGTCGCGGCGCCCACCTCACGCTCGATGTCGCCCCCGGTCTGCACCGCGCGCTCCTCGACCTCGGGGACGCGAGCGGCGCGAGTCTGTTCATGGTGCTGCAGAGCGCGCTCGCCGCCCTGCTCACCCGGTGGGGCGCGGGCACCGACATTCCGATCGGCACCCCGGTGGCCGGGCGGGCCGACGAGGCGCTGGACGACCTGGTCGGGCTGATGGCCAACTCCCTCGTCCTGCGCACCGACACGTCGGGCGACCCGGAGTTCCGCGAACTGCTCGACCGGGTGCGGTCGTTCGACCTGGCCGCCTACGACCACCAGGACCTGCCCTTCGACCGGCTGGTGGAGGAGCTCAACCCGGCCCGCACGCCGGCCCGGCATCCGCTCTTCCAGGTGATGCTCGCCCTGCAGAACAACACCGAGGCCGTGCTGCGGCTCGGCGAGAACCAGGCGCCGCTGCGGCCCAGCGCCACCGGAACCGCCAAGTTCGACCTCTTCGTCGACGTGGTGGAGAACCGCGACGCGGACGACGACCCGGACGGACTCGTCTGCCACATCGAGTACAGCGCCGACCTGTTCGACCGGGACACCGTCGAGCAGGCGGCGGGGTCGCTGCACGACCTGCTCACCGCCGTGGCCGCCGACCCCGGTGTGCGAGTCGGCGAACTGCCCGCCCCGGACACGGCGTCCCGCGTCCACAGCACGGCGGACACCCCGTTCGACCCGGCGGACCTGGAGCGCGAACTCCTCGCCCAGAGCGACATCCGCGACGCCGTGGCGGTCCTCGGCCCGGACGGGCGACCCACGGTGTTCGCCGTACCCACCCGGGCTGCCGCGACCGAGCAGGCGGCGCGCGCCCTGCGGCGGACCACCGAGGCTCTTCGGGTCGCCGCCGTCGCCGACCTGCCCAGGAACCCGGACGGCACCCTGGACACCGCCACCCTGGCGCAGTTGCCCGTCATCGACGCCGAGGCCGCCGAGCAGTGGGAGCAGGGGCTCGCGCGGATTCCCGGGGTGCGCTCCGCGACCGTAACCCTGGAGGAGGTCGCCGAGCCGACCGGCCGGCTCTACATCGGCTCGTCGTCCTCGCGTACGGACGCGCCCGAGCACAGCGGCGGCGCCGCGAGCGCCGACACCGTCCCGGCGCTCAGCGAAGGGCCGCCGCTGCCCGAACCGACCGTCGCCGACTGGGCGCAGGCCCTGCGCCGGGCCGCCGAGAGCGGGCCGCACGCCGAGGTCGTCCATGTGCGCGCCGACGGCACCGAGACCCGGCGGACGTATGCCTCGCTCATCGAGGAGGCCTCCCGCGTTCTCGGCGGGCTGCGCGCGCTGGGGATGCGCCCCGGTGACCAGGTGATCCTCCAGTGCGAGGACACCGAGGACTTCCTCGCCACGCTGTGGGGCTGCATGCTCGGCGGCTTCGTGACCGTCCCGCTGACCGTCCCCGTCTCGTACGCGACCCCGTCCGCGCCCGTGACCAAGCTGGAGGGCGTGTGGCAGATGCTGCACCGCCCCTGGATCGTCACCTCCGCGTCCGGCGAGGCCGGGCTGCGCGATCTCGCCGAGCGGCGGGAGTGGGAGGGCCTGCGCCTGACCACCACGGACGCGCTGCGCGCCGGGCCCGAGGACGGCGACTGGCACCCGGCACAGCCCGACGACGTGGTGCTGATGCTGCTGACCTCGGGCAGCACCGGTCTGCCCAAGGCGGTCCGGCTCACCCACCGCAACGTCCTGACCCGGGCCGCCGCGACCGCGTCCCTCAACTCCCTGACCGAGCACGACGTCTCGGTCAACTGGATCCCGCTGGACCATGTCACCGGTGTGGTGATGTTCCATCTGCGGGACGTGTATCTGGGCTGCCGGCAGGTGCACGCGCCGACCTCCTGGATCCTGGAGGACCCGCTGCGCTGGATGGAGCTGGTGCACCGGCACCGGGCCAGTGTCACCTGGGCACCCAACTTCGCCTTCGGCCTGGTCAGCGAGCAGGCGCACCGGATGGCCGGGCGCGCCTGGGACCTGTCGCCGGTGCGCCTGGTGATGAACGCGGGCGAGGTGGTCGTCGCCGCGACCGCCCGGCGGTTCCTGCACGTCCTCAAGCCGTTCGGGCTGCCGCAGGACGTCATGCACCCGTGCTGGGGCATGTCGGAGACCTCCTCGGTCGTCACCGACACGATCCTCGCGGCCGAGCCGCAGCCCGGCGAGGAGACGTTCGTCAGCTGTGGACTGCCGTACCCCGGCTTCGCCATGCGGATCGTGGACGACCAGGAACGTGTCGTCGCCGAGGGCACGGCGGGACGGCTCCAGGTGCGCGGCACCACGGTGACCCACGGCTACCACGACAACGCGAAGGCGAACGCCGAGTCGTTCACGCCCGCGGGTTGGTTCGAGACCGGTGACCTGGCGTTCCTGCGCGCGGGCGAGCTGTACATCACCGGCCGCGCCAAGGATGTCATCATCGTCAACGGCGTCAACCACTACAGCCACGAGATCGAGTCCTGCGTCGAGGAACTGCCCTTCGTCGTACGGAGCTTCACCGCGGCCTGCGCGGTGCGCACCGGCCCCTCGGCGGGCACCGACGAACTCGCGCTCTTCTTCCACCTCGAAGAGGGCACCGACGTCACGCAGGCCCTGCGGTCGATCCGCGGCAAGGTGACCCGCGAGATCGGCATCAGCCCTGCGCATCTGATGCCGGTCGCGGCGGCGACGATTCCCAAGACGGAGATCGGCAAGATCCAGCGGACCCAGCTGCGCAAGCGGTTCGAGGCGGGCGAGTTCGACCGGATCGCGCAGGAGTCGGAGATCCTGCTCGGCAGCACCGCGACCGTTCCGGACTGGTTCCTGCGCCCGGTGTGGCAGCGCGCCGAGCCGATCCAGCGCCCGTCCGCGCCCGGCGGGCACACCCTGGTCCTGGCCGGGCGCCACTCCCGGGCGGCCGAGGTCGCCGACGCCGTCGCGGCCCGGCTGCGCACGGAGGGCGCGCGCTGCACGATCGTCACGGCCGGTACGGAGTTCACCCGCGCCGACGCGGCCCGCTACACGCTGCGTATCGACGCGGGCGACGACTACGGCCGGTTGCTGGACCAGCTGGCGGCCGACGACCGGCCGGTGGACACCGTTCTCCACCTGGGCGCGCTCGGCGCACCGTCCGGTGAGCCGGGCAGCGTCGTGGAGCTGCTGGACGCCCAGCGCGACGGCGCCGATTCCCTGCTCTGCCTCACGCAGGAATTGACAGTTCGTCAGATGGGTCGGGTCGCTCTCCACTTCGTCAGCGCCGCGAGCCAGGCGGTGTCCCCCGGCGAACAACCCTCGTACGCGCACGGCGCCGCGGGCGGGCTCCTGAAGAGCCTGCGCGAGGAACTGCCCTGGCTGCGCACGGTCCATGTGGACCTCGCATCCGAAGGCACCCCCGACGAGACCGCCGAGCAGCTGCTCGGCGAGCTGGCGGCTCCCGCCGCCGACGCCGAGGTGGCCTTCCGCGACGGCGAGCGCTGGATCCGGCGCCTGGCCCCGCTGCCCGATCCGCTGCCGCGCACCGAGGTGGCCGTGGCCGATGGGTTCCACCTGGTCAGCGGTGGTCTCGGCGGAGTGGCCGGGCCGCTCGCCGAGCATCTGCTCAAGACACCCGGCACCCGGCTGCTCCTCGTCGGACGCACCCAACTGCCCGACGAGGACAGCTGGGACAAGCATGTCGCCGAGGGCGGGGCTCTCGCCCGCCGGATCGAGACGTACCGCCGACTGCGCGAGCTCGGTGAGGTGCGGTACGTGAGCGCCGACATCACCGACGCCGAGCGGCTGCGCGCGGTGGTCGACGAGGCATCCGCCTACTGGTCCGCGCCACTGGCCTCGGTGGTGCATCTCGCGGGCCGCTTCGAGCAGCGGGCCGTGGCCGACCTGGGGCTCGACGAGTGGCGTGCGGCGCTGGCCGCGAAGGTCACGGGCGGCTGGGTGCTGCACCGGCTCGCGCAGGAGTACGCGGCCACGTCGTTCCTCTCGTTCTCCTCGGTCAACGGCTACTTCGGCGGCTCGATGAGCGCCTCCTACGCCGCCGCGAACGCGTTCCTGGACGCCCTGGCAACCCATCAGCGCGGCTCGGGCCTCGACGCGCGGAGCCTGGCCTGGAGCATGTGGGACGAGCGGGGCATGAGCGAGGGGTACGGGCTCAAGTCGCTGACGGAGGCGCGGGGTTACCGCGTCCTGGACACGGCGTCCGCGCTGCGCTCCTTCGATCTGGCGCGCACCCTGGACGCACCCCATGTGCTCATCGGCACCGACCGCGCCAAGCCCTGGGTACGCGGCCACGTCCAGGCCCCGGCCCGCCCGGTGCACCGGCTCGCCGGACGTGTGGTCCTGGACGACGGGGCCGACCTCGGCGCCCTGCACACCGCCGCCCTCGCATCGGCCGAGGCTGCCGGGGCCAGTGGCAACTGGGCGCTGCGGGCGGCCGGTTCATCGGCGGCCGACGCGCCCTCCGGGGACGACTCCGCCGAGGGGACCCGCCGTCTGGAGAAGATCCTCAGCGCCATCTGGTGCCGGGTCCTGGAGCGCGACCAGGTGGGCGTCGAGGAGAACTTCTTCGACCTCGGCGGCCACTCGCTGCTCCTGGTCCGCGCGCAGGGCGCGGTCAACGAGGAACTGGGCTGCGAGGTGAGTGTGGTGGACCTGTTCAGCCACCCGAGCGTGCGCGCCCTGGCCCGCCACCTCACCGAGACCGGCGCGGTCGGCGACGTCGCGGAGAGCACTCCCGCCGAGAGCGCCCCGCCGTCCGGGCTCGACCGCGCCCGCCAGCGGGCCGAACGCCAGCGCGCCGCGCGGGCCTCCCGCCGCCCCGCCCCCAACACCCCGCACACCGAGCACGAAGGGCCCCGCAACGATGGCTGAGGCAGCACCCCCGCAGGACGGGTACGACACCGCCGTCGCGGTGGTCGCGATGGCGGCCCGTTTCCCGGGCGCCGACACGGTGGAGGAGTTCTGGGACAACCTCGCCGCCGGGCGGGAGTCGATCCGGCCCATCACCGACGAGGAGTTCCTGGCGGCCGGCGGCGACCCGGCCGGACTCACCGACCCGGACGTGGTGCGGATGGCCTCGGTCATCGAGGGCATCGACCGCTTCGACTCCACCTTCTTCGGCTACAGCCCGGCCGAGGCCGAAGTCGTCGACCCGCAGCAGCGGCTGCTCCTGGAGTGCGCGTACCACGCCCTGGAGCAGGCCGGATACGCGAACGGCCACGGCGATATGCAGGTCGGCGTCTACGCGGGCGCGGGCGACAGCCGGTACTACCCGGCCCATGTCCACCCCCGCTTCGCCGGGCAGAGCGCGTCGGTGGCCCTGGTCCACGCGGCCACCAGCAACTCGCTGGGCACCCTGGCCACCCGTATCAGTTACGAACTCGGGCTGACCGGGCCCAGTCTGTCGATCCAGACGGCCTGTTCGACCGCGCTCGTCGGGATCCACACCGCGTGCCAGGACCTGATCGACTACCGCTGCGACCTCGCGCTCGCCGGTGCCGTGTCCCTCAACCCGTCGGCGCTGCTCGGCTACCGGCATGTGCCCGACGGGCCGTTCTCGCCCGACGGGCGCTGCCGGGCCTTCGCCGCCGACGCGGCGGGCACCTCCTCGGGCGACGGTGTCGGGATGGTCGTCCTCAAGCGCCTGGAGGACGCCATCGCCGACGGCGACCGTATCCGGGCCGTCATCCGCGGCTCCGCCATCAACAACGACGGCCGCCGCAAGGTCGGTTTCACCGCCCCCAGCACCGAGGGCCAGACCGAGGCGATCCTGGCGGCCCAGGTGGCGGCGGGTGTCGACGCGGACTCGATCGGATACGTGGAAGCCCACGGCACCGCCACCCGCATCGGCGACCCCATCGAAGTGGCCGCCCTGACAAAGGCGTTCCGCGAGAGCAGCGACCGGAAGGGGTACTGCGCCCTGGGGTCGGTGAAGTCCAACATCGGCCACCTCGGCGCCGCCGCCGGTATAGCGAGCTTCATCAAGGCCGTACTTGCGCTGGAGCACCGGCAGATCCCGCCCACGCTGCACTTCACGCGCCCCAACCCGCTGATCGACTTCGCCACGGGCCCGTTCCGGGTGCCCACGTCGCTGGAGGAGTGGGAGTCGGGTGCTGAGCCCCGCCGGGCCGCCATCAGCGCCTTCGGGGTGGGCGGCACCAACGCGCATGTGATCGTGGAAGAGGCCCCGCCCGCGCCCGCAACCCGGCCGCAGCGGACCGAGGGATGGCACATCCTGCCGCTCTCCGCCCGCACCCCCGGGGCGCTGCGCGGACAGGCCGAGAACCTGGGGCGGCACCTCACCCGCCACCCCGACCTCGACCTGGCCGACGTCGCCCACTCCCTGCGCACCGACCGCCCCGCGATGCCCCATCGCGCGGCCGTCGCCGCCCGCAGCACCGACCAGGCCGCGCGCATCCTGCTCCACCCGCTCCAGGCCCCGGCCGAGGTACGCGGCGAGGACGCCCCACCAGTGGCGTTCCTGCTGCCCGGCGGCGGCACGCAGTACATCGGCATGGGCGCCGACCTCTACCGCGAACTCCCGGCCTACCGCGCCGCCGTCGACCGGTGCGCCGAGATCCTGCTCCCGGCGACCGGACGCGATGTGCGCACGGCGCTGTACGAGCACACCGACCCCGGCAGCGTCGACGCCTTCCTGGCACTGGTCGTCACCGAATACGCCCTGGCCACCGCGCTGATGGAGCAGGGCGTACGGCCCGCCGCGTTCATCGGCCACTCGCTCGGCGAGTACACCGCGGCCTGTCTGGCGGGGGTGATGTCCCTGGAGGAGATGCTGCCGCTGGTCGCCGAGCGGATCCGGCTGATCTCGTCGGCCGGCGGCGCCACGGTCTCGGTCGCGCTCGGCGAGGAGGCCCTGCGCGACTACCTCACCGACGAGCTGTCGCTCGCGGCCGTCAACGGCCCGGAGGCGTGCACCGTCGGAGGCCGCGAGGACGCGGTGGCGGCCCTGGAGGCGCGGCTGCTCGCCGACTCGGTCGCGTTCCGGCGGCTGCGGATGCCGGCGGCCGCGCATTCCCACGTCCTGGACCCGATCCTCGGCGCCTTCGGGGACGCCCTGCGGACGGTGACCCTGCGCCCGCCGCGCATTCCGTACGTCACCAATGTGACCGGCACCTGGATCACCGACGAGCAGGCGACGAGCGTGGCGCACTGGCTCGACCACACCCGGCACACCGTCCGCTTCACCGATGGCATCGCCGCGCTGTGGGAACGCGACAACCCCGTGTTCATCGAGATCGGCCCCGGCGACGGCCTCGCCAAGCTGGCCGGGGCCCGCCTCGGGGACGTCACCACGATCCCCACCATGCGCCACGCCAAGGCCGAGACCCCCGACGGGCAGGTGTTCGCCGAGGCGTTGGGCAGGCTGTGGAGCGCGGGCGTGCCAGTCGACATCGCCGGTGGGGACACCCAGCCGCGCCGGGTGCCGCTGCCCGGGTACGCCTTCGACCGCCGTCGGCACTGGATCGACGCGCCGGGCGCCAAGCCGCTCGCCGCCGAGACCGCGGCGGAACAGCCCGAAGGACAACCGGGCCGCGCACCCCGTCCGTATCTGACGACCGAGTACACCGAACCCCGCACCGCCCTGGAGCGGACGGTCGCCGGGTACTGGGAGGAAGCGCTCGGCATCGACGGCATCGGCGTCCACGACAACTACTTCGACCTGGGCGGCGATTCGATGCGGGCCGTGCTGCTCGCGGGCCGGATGCGTGGGGACAGGGTCGTGGACGTACCGGCCGCCGCGTTCCTGTCGGCGCCCACCGTCGCCGGGCTCGTCACTCTCGCAGGGCGGGGCGGTGTGAGCGGCCGGGAAGCGTTCGCCCCGCTGCTCCCGCTGCGCGCCGACGGCGATCAGCGTCCGCTGTTCTGCATCCAGCCCGGCGCGGGCATCGCCTGGCGCTACTCCGGGCTGCTCCCCCATCTCGGCGCCCGCCAGCCGGTGTACGGCATCCAGGCGCACGGCCTGGACGGCATCCTGCCCCTGGCCGCCGACGCCAAGGAGATGGTCGGCTTCTACCTGGCGCACCTGCGCGAAGTGCAGTCCGAGGGCCCGTATCGCCTGCTCGGCTGGTCCTACGGCGGTTTCGTGGCCCACGCGATGGCCGTGGCTCTGCAACGCCAGGGCGAGCAGGTCGAGTTGCTGGCCATGCTGGACTCTCCGCTGCCCCAGGACGTGCCCGCCGATCCCTCGGAGACGGAGCGCCAGGTGGCGTCCCTGCTCGTACGGGTCGTGGGTCTGGAGATGCCCGAGGGCGGCGCGACCGACGTCGACGAGGTGATCCGGCTGATCGGCGAGAGCTCCGGACCGTCGCCGATCACCCGGGAGGAGGCGGTGACGATCGCCCGGGTGATGCGCAACAACCTGACCATCGCCCACCAGTTCAGCCCCGAGAAGTACAACGGCGACGTGCTGTTCTTCAGCGCCACCGATGACGGCGGCGACCCGGACGACGTGGCACTCGCCCTGCGCAAGGCCGAGGCCTGGCGCCCGTATGTCGGCGGTGTCCTCACCGACCACGCCGTGTCCTGCACGCACTACGAGATGACCGAGCCGGAGCCGACGGCGGTTGTCGCCGCGGTCCTGGCGGCCGCCCTGCGGCCTTCCACCGGATGAGCCCCCGTACACCCCACTCCCCCGCCCCCGCACCGTCAGGAGCCTCCTCGTGACCCAGGACCTCTATGAACTCGGCGACGCGCCCCCGCTGGGCGAGGCGCCCAAGCGCATGTACGCCTCGCTCATCCGGCCCGAGCGCTACGGCCGGCCGATCGACGCCTTCCGCACCGAGGTCGTGGACGTGCCCCCGGTGGGGCCGGGCCAGGTGCTCATCAAGGTGATGGCGGCCGGCGTCAACTACAACAACGTCTGGGCCTCGCTCGGCGACCCGGTCGATGTGATAGCCGCCCGCCAGAAGCAGGGCGCCGTCGAGGACTTCCACATCGGCGGCTCCGACGCGTCCGGCATCGTCTGGGCGGTGGGCGAGGGCGTACGCCTCAAGCCCGGCGACGAGATCGTGCTGCTCGCCTCCACGTGGGACGAGAGCGCCGAGGACATCCGGCTGGGCGCCGACCCCAGCACCTCCACCTCGCAGCGGGTCTGGGGTTACGAGGAGAACTTCGGCTCGTTCGCCCAGTTCGCGGTCGTCGACGAGTACCAGTGCCACCCCAAGCCGAAGCGTCTCTCGTGGGCGGAGTCCGCCTGCTACATGGCGACCGCCGCCACCGCCTACCGTCAGCTCCTCGGCTGGGAGCCGCACACCGTGCGCCCCGGTGACCCGGTGCTGATCTGGGGCGGGGCGGGTGGGCTCGGCTGTATGGCGATCCAGTTGGTACGGCAGTACGGCGGCATCCCCGTCGCCGTCGTCTCCAGCGACGAGCGCGGTGAGTACTGCGTGAGCCTGGGCGCCAAGGGCTATATCAACCGGCGCGAGTTCGACCACTGGGGCCGGCTGCCGCACACTTCGGACGACGAGGCCATGGCGAAGTGGCTCAAGGGCGCCCGCGCCTTCGGACGGCGGTTCTGGGAGGTGCTCGGCGAGCGCCGGGCACCCAGGATCGTCCTGGAGCACTCGGGCGCCGACACCATCCCGACCTCGATGTACATGTGCGACAACGCGGGCATGGTCGTCATCTGCGGCGGCACCACAGGCTACAACGGCGATGTGGACCTGCGGTTCCTGTGGATGCGCCAGAAGCGCCTCCAGGGCTCCCATGTCTCCAACGCCCGTGAGGCCCGCGAGGTGACCCGGCTCATCGACCAGGGTCTGATCGACCCCTGCCTGTCGCTCACGCTCGGCTTTGACGAGATCGGCAAGGCGCACCAGCTGCTCCACGACAACGAGCACCCCGCCGGGAACATGGCCGTACTGGTCAACGCGAAGGCGTAGCAAGGCCGTTGGGCCGCCGCACCACGGGGGCGGCGGCCCAACTGAACACCCCGGGACCGGCCGGGCGCACCCGCACGTCGACGGCCTGCCCGTCCGTCCAGGCGCGGAAGCCGCCCGGCACCGGCCGTATCCCGATGGCGAGCAGGGTCGCGGGCGGCGACTGAGGGAGCAGTCCGCCGAACGCCTTGAAGGCCGCCTCCTTGGCCGAGAAAGCGGTGAGTAGTCGGCGCGTCGCGAGCGGTTCGGGCGTGCTGTCCGTCCAGGTCCGCTCGTCGGGGCCGAGCACGATGTGCGCGGTGTTCAGCGGGAGTTCGCGCAGTTCGAGGTCGCATCCCACGGCGTGGAAGCGCTCGGCGGGTGCGGCCAGGGCGACGGCGAGGCCGCCGGAGTGGCTGATCGAGCCGACGCGGTCGGCGGGGAACCTCGGTCGTCTGCCGTCCCGCAGGATCTCCGCCTCGGCCCGCCCCGGCTCCGCCAGCGCCCGGCGGGCCGCGAGGCGCCCGGCGAGGAAGTCACGGCGGCGGACCGGCCCCATGGTGGCCGCGAGTTCTTCCTCCCCGGGCCCGGCCGGGCACGCCGAGGCGTCCTGCGCGTACGCCAGGCCGAGGGAGAGGCCCTGGGCGCGCAGGACGGGTTGCAGCAGGCGCAGCGCCCGTTCCGCCGACGCCGAGCCAAAGGAGTTGTCCTCCGGCCCGGCGTCAAAGCGGCGGTCAGGCACGCAGTAGCTTCTTGATGATCTTTCCGGCCGGGTTGCGCGGCACCTGGTCGATGAACTCAATACGCCGGGGACGCTTGTACGCGGCGAGGTGCTGGGCCAGGTACTTCTGCAACTCGACCGTCCCGGTGCCCTCTTCGGCCACCACATACGCCAGCGGGACCTCGCCGAAGTCCTCGTCGGGGACGCCGACGACGGCCGCGTCGCGCACCGCCGGGTGGGCCTGGAGCGCGCGCTCGATCTCCGAGGGGTAGACGTTCTGACCGGCCCGGATGATCAGGTCCTTGCTGCGGTCGATCAGCCGGATGAGTCCGTCGCGGTCGATGAACCCGAGGTCACCGGTGCGGATCCAGCCGTCGACGGTGATCTCGGCGGTGGCGGCGTCGTTGCCCCAGTAGCCGCGCATGAGGCCGGGACCACGCACGACGATCTCCCCGATGGCGCCGGGCTCGACCTCGTTGTCCTGCGGATCGAGGGCGCGCGCCGACATCCCCGGGATGACCCGCCCGGCCGGGATCACCTCGGGCACCGCGTCGGGCGCCGGGTGCTCGTCGGGGCCAAGCGTGACGAACGGCCCGCCGACCTCGGTCATTCCGTAGACCTGCCGGAATCCGCAGCCGAGCCGTTCGACGGCCTCGGCGTAGATGTCCAGCGGCATGGGAGCGGCCCCGTACAGGATCTCGCGCAGGGTCGAGAGGTCGGTGTTCTCCGCCGACTTGGCCCGCAGCACGAAGCGCAGCATCTGCGGGACCAGCCAGATGTGCGTGGCGCGGTGTGTCTCGATCGCGGCCAGGGCCGTCTGCGGCTTGAACCCGGGCATCAGGACCACGGTCGCGCCCGCCGCCATGTACGTGAGGGAGACGACCATGCTGCCGTGGTAGAGCGGGCAGCAGTTGACCAGCACCATGTCGTCGGCGGGTCGCGCAACGGCCAGCCAGCCGAGCGCGATGGCCCGGAACGAGGCGTGGTCGACGGTGACGCCCTTGGCCTGGCCGGTGGTGGCCGAGGTGTGCAGGATCGCGGCGGGGGCGTCGTCCGGGATGTCCGCCAGCTCCGGGCCGCCCTCGGCTCCCAGCTTCGCGAACTCGTCGTCCAGCGGGATCCGGGTACGGACCGGAAGGTCGGGGTGGCGGGCGAGCAGGGCGCTCTCGCCGATCACCGCGACCGCGCCGGTGCGCTCCACGATGCCCGTCACCTCGGCGGGGGTCAGACTGTGGTTGAGCGGCACGAACAGCGCCCCGATGCGGGCGAGGGCGAAGTAGGACTCCAGCACCTCGATCCGGTCGAGCGAGAGCACCGCGACACGGTCGCCACGCCGGATGCCCAGACCGGCGAGGCCCCGGGCGAGACTGATGCCCCGGTCGTGGAACTCGGCCCAGGTGACGGAGCGTTGCTCGTCCACCAGGGCGATCCGGTCCGGGAAGCACTGACGGTTGCGCTCCGCCAGCTGGGCCAGCCACATCAGGCGGCGCCCGGCTGCTCGGTGGCGGCGGCGCGCCCGGCGAGGAAGCGCTCGTAGTCGGCGATGGTGGTCAGGCCCTCCATGTCCTCGGCGGTGACCTCGGCGCCGGTGCGCTGCTCGATGAGCAGGATGAGCCGCACCAGGTCGCCGGAGTCGATCCCGCTGGCGCTGAGGTCCTCGTCGTCACCGATGGCCTCGGCGAACTCGGGCGTTCCGGTCAGCTCGACCAGCATCGTCCTGATGGTGCTCATGGTGTTCCCCTTCTCGTTTCACTGACTACGAAAGAGAGAGGCGCGCCCCGCCGCGCACACTCCCCGACCCCCGCGTGACCTTCGTCACGGCCGCACGGCGTAGGCGCAGGGATTGAACGCCCCAGGTCAGACCTCTTCATACGTAAAGGCACTGCCACCACGGCAGTTCCGGGACGAAGGGGTGATGGGGTGGTCGACGGCGTGGAGCAGCTCAACGCGCACTTCGAGGCGCTGCTCGCGGCCGGGGAGCAGATCGAGCCGAGGGACTGGATGCCCGACGGCTACCGGCGGATGCTGGTCCGCCAGATCTCCCAGCACGCGCACTCCGAGATCATCGGTATGCAGCCCGAGGGCGCCTGGCTCACCCGGGCCCCCTCGCTGCACCGCAAGGCCAGTCTGCTCGCCAAGGTGCAGGACGAGGCCGGTCACGGGCTCTATCTGTACTCGGCGGCCGAAACCCTCGGGGTGGACCGCGACGACCTCCTCGACGCCCTGCACAGCGGCCATCAGCGCTATGCCGCCACCTTCAACCACCCCGCCCTGACCTGGGCGGACACCGGCGCCATCGCGTGGCTGACGGACGGCGCGGCGGTGGTGAACCAGGCGCCGCTGTGCCACACCTCGTACGGGCCGTACGCCCGGGCGATGCGCCGGGTCTGCCAGGAGGAGGCGTTCCACGTCCGCCAGGGCTATGACGTGCTGTGGTCGCTGTGCCAGGGCACCGACGCACAGCGGGAGATGGCGCAGGACGCGGTCAACCGCTGGTGGCTGCCGGCGGTGGCGCTGATGTTCGGCCCGCCCGACACGGTGGCGGGCGGCGCGGACGACCGTACGGCGGCGATGGGCGCGGCGGTGTCGCAGCGCTCGATGGCCTGGGGCATCAAGCGGCACACCAACGACGAGCTGCGCCAGCGGTTCGTCGACAACTGCGTGCCGCAGGCCGAGCGGCTGGGGGTGACCCTGCCCGACCCGGCGATCCGCTGGAACGAGGAGCGCGGGCACTACGACTTCAGCCCGATCGACTGGCAGATGTTCCGCGGCGCGCTCGGCGACGGCTCGCAGTGCAGCCGCCAGCGGCTCGCCCACCGGGTGGCCGCGCACGACGACGGTGCCTGGGTGCGTGCGGCGGTCGACGCGTACGCGGCGGGCCAGGACGACGAGAGGCATGGGTCATGAGCGAGCGGTCCGCGCGGGTGCAGACGCCGTGGGAGGTGTTCATCCGGCCGCGCCGGGGCCTGGCCCATCAGCATGTGGGCTCGGTCCACGGGGCCGACGCCGACATGGCGCTCGCCAACGCCCGTGATCTGTACACCCGTCGGGGCGAGACCGTCTCGGTGTGGGTGGTGCGCTCGGAGGCGGTGCACGCCGCGTCCCCGAGCGAGAAGGACCCGTTCTTCAGCAACGCCTCCCACAAGCCGTACCGATACCCCGAGCACTACATCCCGTTGAACGAGGAAAGCGGCCATGACGGCTAGTGCGACCGGAACCCCGGACCCCGACCTCGCCGCGTACGCGCTGCGGCTCGGCGACGACGCGCTGGTCCTCAGCCAGCGGCTGTGCGCCCTGGTGACGCGGGCGCCCACCATCGAGGAGGACCTGGCACTCGCCAACATCGCCCTCGACCTGCTCGGCCACGCCCGCCTTCTGCTCACGTACAGCGGTCAGTCGGACGGCACCGGCCGCAGCGACGACGAGCTCGCCTACCACCGCAGTGAGCGCGAGTTCCGCAACACGCTGCTGATGGAGCTGGCGCCCGCGGACTTCGCGGTGACCATCGCCCGACAGCTGGTGTACGCGCACTACAGCAGGCTGCTGTTCGGCGCCCTGGAGAAGTCCTCCGACGAGACGCTGTCGGCCTTCGCCGCCCGGGCCGCCCGCGAAGGCGAGTACCACCAGATGCACGCCTCCCAGTGGACCGTACGCCTTGGCCGGGGCACCCAGGAGAGCCGCCGCCGGATGCAGGCCGCGCTCGACCACATCTGGCCTTACGCGGCCGAGCTGTTCGAGCCCGACGACCTGGCGGAGCGGCTGGACGCCGAGGGCAGGGCCGTCGCCCCGGCCCGGCTGCGTGCGGAGTGGGAGCGGGAGGTCGCTGCCGTGATCGAGGACGCGCGCCTGACCGTTCCCACTGCTTCCTGGCAGGCGACCGGCGGTCGCTCGGGGCTGCACACCGAGGCGTTCGGTCCGCTGATGGGCGAGTTCCGGTCGGTGCGGCTGCAGTACCCGGGAGGCACCTGGTGAGCGCTTCGGCCCGGCTCCCCGCCGAGCAGGTGCGGGAGCGTGTGAACACCGTCCCGGACCCCGAACTGCCCATGGTGTCGCTGGCCGACCTCGGCGTGATCCGTGCGGTGGAGACGGCCGCCGACGGCGCCCTGGAAGTCGTCATCACCCCGACGTTCCTGGGCTGCCCGGCGATGCCCGCGATCGAGGCCGGGATCCGGGACGTGCTCGCGGAGAGCGGCCATCCCGACGGACGGGTGCGGCAGGTACTCTCGCCTGCCTGGACCACCGACTGGATCAGCGCCGAGGGCCGCCGCAAGCTCTCCGAGCACGGCATCGTGCCGCCCGGCCCCGCCAAGGCGCCGCTGTCGGTCCGGATCGGCCTGGGTGTCGCCTGCCCCAACTGCGGCTCCGTGGCGACCCGTCCGCAGAGCCCGTTCGGGGCGACCCGCTGCCAAGCCGTCCTGGTCTGCACCGCGTGCCAGGAGACCTTCGCGCATCTGAAGGCGATGTGACGCACCATCATGACGACATCGACGACACCGGACGTATCCGATGCGGCTGCCGCGCCCACCGCTCCGGCGCGGCGCGCGACCGGCTGGCACCGGCTGCCGGTCACCGGGGTGCAGCCGGTCGGCGACGAGTCCGTGGCGATCAGCCTCGCCGTGCCCGCCCACCTCGCGGACGTCTTCGCCCACCGCGCCGGCCAGCACGTGGTCGTACGGCACCGACCTGAAGGCCGGGAGCTGCGCCGCAGCTACTCGGTCTGCCTTCCGCCGCACGGCCCGTCGGGCCTGCGCCTGGTGGTCAAGCGTCTGGGCGCCGACGGGTTCGCCGAGTACGCCACGACGGAGCTGACCGCGGGCGACACCCTCGAACTCGGCCCGCCCACCGGTGACTTCCAGCTCGCGCCGAAGCCCGGCGCCCACCACATCCTGGTCGCCGGAGGCAGCGGCATCACCCCGCTGCTGAGCATGGCGGCGGCCGCACTGCGCGACGACCCCGACTGCCGGGTCTCACTGATCTACGCCAACCGCACCGCACAGTCCGTACTCCTCGCCGACGAACTGACCGATCTCAAGGACGCGTACGTCGAGCGGTTCTTCGTGCTGCACGTACTGTCGCGGGAGACGCGCGAGAGCGAGCTGCTCTCCGGCCGGATCGAGGGCGCACGGCTGCCGCGGCTGCTCGCACTGCTCGGCGCGGAACCGGACGACAGCGCGTACTTCTACCTCTGCGGCCCGTGGGGCCTGGTGGAGACGGTGCGCGAGGCGCTCACCCGGTGGGGCGCCGACCCGGACCGGGTGCGCTTCGAGCTCTTCTCCACCGGCGGCGGACTGCCCCCGGCCCCGCCGCCCGAGCCGCTGGGCCGCACCGGCCTCATCTCCGCCCGCCTGGCCGGACGCACCACCGAGACCGTGATGCGGCCCGAGGACCGGGTGGTGCTCGACGCCGTACTGCGCGCGCGGCCCGAGACGCCGTACTCCTGCCGTGACGGACTGTGCGGCAGCTGCCGGGCCAAGGTGACCCGGGGCAGCGCGGTGATGGACCGTCAATATGCCCTGGGATCAGCCGAGTTGGCCGCCGGATACACCCTCCCCTGCCGGGCCCGGCCCGAGTCGGACGAGATCGCGCTCGACTTCGACGCGTGACCGTCCTCGACACCCGAGCACCGGCACACACCCCCGTCCAGACACCACAGGAGCGCAGTGACCATGACGAATGCGGGCAGGCTGAGCGACCGTACGGCGCTGGTGACCGGCGGCAGCCGGGGAATCGGCCGGGCGATCTCGCTGCGCCTCGCCGCCGAGGGCGCGCTGGTGGGCGTCCACTACGGAACCCGCACCGAGACCGCCGAGCAGACCGTCGCCGACATCGAGGCGGCGGGCGGGAAGGCGTTCGCGCTGCGGGCCGAGCTCGGTGTGCCGGGCGACGCCGAGGCACTGTGGACCGCGTTCGACAAGGAACTCGATGCGTACGGCGCCCGGCCCGGCGTGGACGTCCTCGTCAACAACGCCGGGATCACCCTGCCCAAGCGGATCGGCGACGTCGGCGAGGAGGAGTACGACCGGCTCTTCGCGATCAACGTCAAGGCCCCGTTCTTCGTGATCCAGCAGGGCCTCGGCCGGCTGCGCGACGGCGGCCGGATCATCAACATCTCGTCCGCCGTCACCCGGATCGCCGTGCCCCACATCTCCGCGTACGCGATGACCAAGGGCGCCCTCGACACGCTCACCCTGGCTCTGGCCCAGGACCTGGGCCCGCGCGGCATCACCGTCAACTCGGTGGCGCCCGGGTTCACGTTCACCGAGATCAACCCGACGCTCAAGGCGCAGAGCGTGGTGGACAGGTACGCGGCCGCCTCCGTCTTCAACCGGATGGGCCGGCCGTCGGACATCGCCGACGTGGTGGCGTTCGTGGCGAGCGACGACGCCCGCTGGGTCACCGGCCAGTGCCTGGACGCGACCGGGGGCGCGCACATCGGAATGCCGTCCTGACCACCGGCCCTTCCCCGACCTACGGAGACCCATGACCGAGCACACCACGTCCCTTGCCGCGTCCTCAGCCCCCGACGGAGCGCCCCAGCTGCGCTTCGAGGGCACGACACCGTACGAGGACTACATCCACGCCTCGGTGCTGTCCTCCCTCCAACGACCGCTCTCCAACGACCCCGGCGAGATGGCGTTCATCGTCACCACCCAGGTCATGGAGCTCTGGTTCACCCTCATCGTGTACGAGTGGCGGGCCGCGCGGGACGCGTTACTCAAGGACGACCTCGAACTCGCCATGGACGCGTTACGCCGCAGTCAGCGCTCCCACCAGGCGCTCAACCACTCGTGGCAGCCGCTCGCCGCGCTGACGCCCGCTCAGTTCAACGGCTTCAGGGCGGCGTTCGGCGAGGCGTCGGGGTTCCAGTCGGCTCAGTACCGCCATATGGAGTTCCTGCTCGCCGACAAGTCCCGCTCCCTGGTCCAGGCGCACCGGGGCCACCCTGCGGTGTACGCGGAGCTGGAGGAGGCGCTGGCCGAGCCGTCGCTCTACGACGAGGTGCTGCGCTATCTGTACCGGCGCGGACTGCCCGTCCCCGAGCATGTGCTGGAGCGGGACGTGACCGAGCCGTACCAGCCCGACGGATGGGTCGAGGAGGTCTGGCGGCAGATCTACGCCGGGCCGCAGAACGACCCGCTGGTGCAGCTCGGCGAGACACTGACCGAGGTCGCCGAGCTGGTGCTGCGCTGGCGCAGCGACCACCTCCTCGCCACCCGCCGGGCGATGGGCGCCAAGTCGGGCAGTGGTGGCTCCCCGGGTGTGGCGTGGCTGGAGAAGCGCGCCAACCGGTCCGTGTTCCCCGAGCTCTGGACGGCGCGCGGCTATGTCTAGGATCCCTTCCGCGTTCGCGGCCGAGGAGGAGCGCCGGGTCCTGAGCATCAGGCCGGTGCTGGCTCCCGTACACCGCAAGTACGGCTCTCATCCGCATCAGGTGTACGACCTGTGGCCCGCCGAGGACCCCGACGCCCCGGTGGTGATGCTGCTGCACGGCGGCTACTGGCGCTACGACCGGATGCATCTGACGCCGTTCGCGGCGCATCTGGCACAGCACGGGCTCACCACGATCCTGCCGGGCTTCCGTCGGTCGGGCGGCGCGGGCGGCTACCCCGCGACCTTCGACGACATCGCGCTCGCCGTGGACACGATCACCGACGGGCGCCCGTTCGTCCTGGCGGGCCACTGCTCCGGCGGGCATCTCGCCCTGTGGGCGGGCGCCCGCGCCCTGCTGCCCGAGGACTCGCCCTGGTACACCACCCGGCTGCCCTCGGCGGTCCTGGGCCTGGCCCCGCTCACCGATCTGCAAGCCACGATCCGCGACGACCTCAGCGACGGCGCGGGCCTGCAACTGCTCGGCGGCGCCGACCAGGTCGAGGCGAGGCTCCCGCTGGTCGACCCGCTCACGATCCTGCGCGAGAAGGGTTCCACGGGCGTACGGACGGTGGTGCTGCACGGTGAGGTCGACGAGGAGGTGCCGCTCGGCCAGTTCTCCGACTACGCGGCCGTCCACCACGACGCCGAGCTCGTCACCCTGCCGGGCATCGGCCACTACACCCTGATCGAACCGGGCTCCAAGGCGTCGGTGGCGGTGATCGACACGCTGAAGCGCCTGTCGTCGCCGCAGCCGTAGCGCTCCTGCAAAGGCGGGGACACGGGGGTGCACAGGCGTTTACCCTAAGAGGGGGTAAACGCCTGTGCACCCCTTTGTGGACCAACCCTGGAGCAGCATGACCCCGGCGACAGCCGCACCGACACCCACCGGCGCCCACCCCTCCCGTGCGCGGTTCGTCGTCCCCGTCCTCGCGTTCTGCGGCGTCGTCGTCGCCGTGATGCAGACCCTCGTCGTACCGCTCCTGCCGCATGTCCCGGCCCTCACCGGAAGCAGCCCGGGCGCCGCGGGCTGGCTGGTCACCATCACGTTGCTCACCGGCGCGGTCTTCACCCCGGTCCTCGGCCGGGTCGGCGACATGTACGGCAAGCGGCGCGTCCTGCTCGCCTCGCTGTGGGTGCTGACCGCCGGATCCGTGCTGTGCGCCGCGACCTCCGACATCGGGGTGCTGATCGCGGGCCGGGCGCTGCAAGGCGCCGCCCTCGCCGTCATCCCGCTCGGCATCAGCATCATCCGCGACGAGCTGCCGCCCGAGCGGGTGCTGCCGTCCATCGCGCTGATGAGCTCCACGCTCGGCATCGGCGCCGCCGTCGGACTGCCGGTGGCCGCCGTGGTGGTCGAGAACTTCGACTGGCACACCATGTTCTGGGCCTCGGCCGCGCTCGGGCTCCTCGATCTCGTCCTGGTGCTGTGGATCGTGCCGGAGTCGCCGGTGCGCACCCCGGGCCGCTTCGACGTGCTCGGCACGCTCGGGCTCACCGCCGCGCTCGTCGGCCTGCTGCTGGCGATCACCCAGGGATCCGACTGGGGCTGGACCTCCGCACGCATCCTCGGCCTGCTCGGCGGGGCCGTGGTCATCGCCCTGTTCTGGGGGCGTTACGAGCTGCGCACCGCGTCCCCGATGGTCGACCTGCGCGTCTCGGCGCGCCCCGCAGTCCTGCTCACCAACGTCGCCGCGCTCTTGATCGGGTTCGCCTTCTACGCCAACTCGTTGGTCACCGCGCAGATGGTGCAGGAGCCCAAGGCGACCGGCTACGGCCTCGGCGCCTCGATCGTCGTCAGCGGACTGTGCCTGCTGCCCGGCGGTCTGTCGATGGTGGCGCTCTCGCCGGTCTCCGCGAAGATATCGGCGACGTACGGCCCCAAGACCGCGCTCGCGATCGCCGCCTCCATCATGGCGGTCGGCTATGTCATACGGTTCTTCACCAGCCACAGCCTCTGGATGATCGTGGCCGGCGCCACCGTCGTCTCGGCCGGTACCGCCATCGCGTACTCGGCGCTCCCGGCGCTCGTGATGCGGGCCGTCCCGGTGAGCGAGACCGGCGCCGCCAACGGCCTCAACACCCTGATGCGCTCGGTCGGTCAGGCCTGTTGCAGCGCGGTGGTCACGGCCGTCCTCTCGCACGTCACGTTCGTCGCGGCGGGGCGTGTGGCGCCCACGCTGCACGCGTATCTGCTGGTCTTCCTCGTGGCGGCCGGTGCGGCCCTGGCCGCTCTGGTGGCGACGCTGTTCCTGCCCTCCGGGCGAGCGCCGCGCCCGGAGGCTGCCGTCCCCGGTACGGTCGGGGGGACGAGCCCGATGCCCGCGGCCCAGGAGGGCAGATGACCACCGCCGAGCACACCGGCACCGCCGACCGGGGCGAGAGCCCGGCCCCCGAACACGGCACCGGCCGCGACGCCATCCTGCGCGCCGCGCGCCGCGCGTTCGCCCTGCGCCCCTACGCCGAGGTGACCATGCGGGGCATCGCCGCCGACGCGGGGGTCAGCGCGTCCCTCATCGTCAAGCGGTTCGGCAGCAAGGAGCAGCTGTTCACCACGGTCGCCGACTTCCGGCCCGCCGCCGACGAACTGTTCGCGGCCGCGCCCGCCGAACTCGGGCGGCATCTGGTCGTCACGATGCTGCGGCTGCGTGACGAGTTCCGCGGCGACCCGCTGCTGCGCGTGGTCTTCGCCCTCGGCAACGACGACGAGCGCGCGCTGCTGCGCGACCGCTTCCGCGAACAGGTCACAGCCCGCCTCGCCGAACAACTCCTGGGCCACGAACGGGAGTTGCGAGCCGAACTGATCGCGGGTCAGCTGCTCGGGCTCGGCGCGACCCTGAGCCTGCACCGCCCGGGCGCGGGCAACAGCGCGAAGCCCGAACGTCTCGTGGAGCTGTACGCGCCCGGGCTCCAGCGGCTGATCGACAGCTGATCCCCGACGTCCGCATCAGGTGTGCGACGGCGGAGGCTCGTCCCCGGCCCCGAACACCACACGTACGGTCAGGCCGCCGCCCACGTCGTTCGCGTACGCCGTCGCCGTGGCCCCATGGGCGCGGGCGATCGAGGCGACGATGGACATACCGAGGCCCGCACCCTCGCCCGGGGCGTGGCGATGGCGCTGCTCAAGGCGCCGGAACGGTTCGAAGAGCAGGTGGACCGTCTCCCTGGGGATCTCCGGGCCGGTGTTGGTCACCGTGATGCCGTCGCGGCCGGTGCGGAGCTCCACCCGGCCGTGCGGCACGTTGTGGCGGATGCCGTTCGCGAGCAGATTGTGGAGCAGCCGGTCGAGCAGCACCGCGTCGCCGGGCACGGTCAGCGGCCCGGTGTGCAGCGTCACGGCCACGCCGCGCTCCTCGGCCTCCCGCGCCAGCGCGCCCGCCGCCTTCAGCGCGAGCTCGTGCACCGGCACCGGCTCACGCCGCTCCAGGCCCTGGTCGGAGGCCGCGAGCAGCAGCAGCCCGTCGATGATCCGCTCGCTGTCGTCCGCGACGTCGATCAACTTGGCCCGGATCCGCGCGACCTTCTCCGTGTCCGGCTCCCCCGCGAGCCCGATCTCGGCCGCCGCCCGCTGCACCGCGACCGGGGTACGCAGCTCATGGGCGGCGTTCGCAGCAAATCTCTGCTGCGCCGACACCAGCTGCTCCATCCGCCCCAGCATCCCGTCGAACGTGTCCGCGAGCTGCTTCAGCTCCCCCGGCGGCCCCGCCAGCGCGATCCGCTCGTGCAGGTTCTGGCCGGAGAGCCGTCGCGCGGTCTCGGTGATCACGGCGACCGGGCGCAGCACCCGGCCCGCCATCCACCAGGCGAGCGCGATGGACAGCACCGCGTAGGCGCACAGCACGATGACCGACACCGCGAGCAGCCGCTTCAGTGCCGCGTGCTCGACCGCGTCGCTGAGCGTGCGGGTGACCGCCATGCCCCTGACCACCCCCGGTGGCAGCGGCCCCGGACTCGCCGGTGCGGCGCTCGCCCACTCGCCGGTGGTCGGCAGGCCCTTGAGCTCCTTGGCCGGTACGGCCGTCGTCACCGCCGTACTGATCGACGCGTACAGACCCTGCTGGACCAGGAGATAGACGACGGCCGTCAGCAGGACGCCCGCCAGGACCAGGAGTCCGCCGTACAGGGCGGTGAGCCGCGCGCGTTCGGACTTCATGCCGCGATCCGGTAACCCGCGCCTGGCACGGTCTCCACCACCGGCGGCTCGCCCAGCTTGGCGCGGAGCTTGCTGAGCGTGACCCGTACGGCGTTGGTGCGATAGCTGGTGTGCTCCTCCCACACCTGCTCGATCAGGTCCTCGCCGCTGACCACCGCGCCCTCGGCCCGCAACAGCGCTTCGAGCACCGCGAACTCCTTGCGCGACAGATGCAGATGCCGTCCGTCGCGGCTGGCCTGGCGGCGTGCGGTGTCCACGACGATCCCGGCGCGCTCCAGGACGGGCGGCAGGGCGGGCCGGGCACGCCGACCGAGCGCGAGCACGCGCGCGAGGAGTTCGTCGTACGCGAAGGGCTTGGCGAGGTAGTCGTCGGCGCCGAGCCCGAGTCCGGCGACCCGGTCCCGTACCGTTCCGGCGGCCGTCAGCATCAGCACCCGGGTCAGCAGCCGCTGCTCGACGACATGACGGCACACGTCGTCGCCGTGCAGACCCGGCAGATCGCGGTCGAGGACGATCACGTCGTACGCGCCGAACCGCAGCTTCTCCATCGCTTCCAGGCCGTCCGACGCGACGTCGACGGCGAGCGCGTCGCGGCGCAGCCCCTCGGCGATCATCTCCGCGAGGAATTCCTCGTCCTCCACCACCAGTACACGCATGGCCCCTGTGTAGCCGAAAGTGACCTTTCGCCGTTGTTAACACTTCCGCTGAGGGAAACGAAACACCCCCTCGCGGCAGGCTCCCGCCCATGACGACCTACCGGCGACACCTCAGCAGGACCCTGGCCGCCACGGCCCTGGCCTCCCTCGCCCTCCTCACCGCTGCCTGCTCGGGCGACAAGGGATCGGGCGGCAAGAGCGACAGCGTGAGCGACGAGGGCAAGAAGGCCGACCAGGCCCTGGAGCACCGCAAGTGCCTGCGCGAGCAGGGGCTGAAGGTGCCCGAGCCCAAGCCCGGACAGGACGACCGGGCGCTGAGCATCGACGGCGGCGACATGTCGAAGGAGAAGATGGAGAAGGCGATCAAGGCGTGCGCCGGCAAGGGCGGCTCGGGCGGCGGCAGCGGGCCCACCCAGGCCGACAAGGACAAGATGCTCAAGTACGCGCAGTGCATGCGCAAGAACGGCTTCAACATGCCCGACCCGAAGTTCGACGGCGGGATGATGTCGGCGCAGCGGCTGCCCGAGGGTGCGGAGAAGGAGAAGTTCGACAAGGCGAACAAGGCGTGCGAGAGCGTCGGCCGATGAGCCGGCGCAGGCTCGCCGTGGCGCTCACCACCATCGTCCTGGTCGCGGGCGGCGGCGTCGCGGTCACCGCCCTCGGCACCCCCGACCACCCTCAGCACAAGGACCGCTCGACGCTCCCGCCCGCCACCGCCCCGATCACCCGGGGCGACCTCAGCGACAGCACGCAGCAGGACGGCACGCTCGGCTTCCTCGGCGAGCACCGCATCAACGCGGGCGCCACCGGCACCGTCAACTGGATCGCGGGCGCGGGCGCCACCGTCGGACGCGACGACCGGCTGTACGAGGTCGACGGCCAGCCGGTACGGCTGTGGTACGGCTCCGAGCCGATGTACCGCACCCTGAAGACCGGCGACAAGGGCAAGGACGTACGACAGATCGAGGAGAACCTGGCGGCGCTCGGCTACACCGGCTTCACCGTCGACGACGAGTACAGCGCCGCCACCGCTTCCGCGGTCAAGCGCTGGCAGAAGTCCCACGGCCTGAAGCAGACGGGCGAGATCGGTCCCGACCAGATCGCGTTC
The DNA here is from genome assembly GCF_014596475.1 of Streptomyces sp. CBMA152. Lineage (GTDB taxonomy): Bacteria > Actinomycetota > Actinomycetes > Streptomycetales > Streptomycetaceae > Streptomyces. The sequence goes on from NZ_MECJ01000032.1 coordinate 64,564, forward strand.
GCGGGCAGCGCCGTACGGATCAAGGAGGCGGGCGCGGCGTCGGGCGACCCGGTGGCGCCCGGCAAACCGGTGCTCACCGTGACCGGTTCGGAGCGGGTCGTACGGTTCAAAGTGTCGGTCGCGGACGCCAAGTCCGCGAAGAGCGGCACCAAGGTCACCGTCCAACTGCCGGACGGCACCCGGGCGTCCGGGAAGGTGACCGGCGTCGGCAAGACCGCCAAGCCCGGCGACGACGCGCAGGACAAGACGCCGAAGATCGACATCACGGTGTCCTTCGACGACCCCAAGAAGGTGACCGGCTTCGACCAGGCGCCGGTCACCGTCGAGCTCACCGGTGAGACGAAGAGCGACGTCCTGTCCGTCCCCGTCAACGCGCTGCTCGCCCTGGAGGGCGGCGGCTTCGGGGTGCAGGTGGTGGAGAACGGCACCACCCGCGAGGTCGCCGTCGAGCTCGGCATGTTCGGGCAGGGACGCGTGGAGATCACCGGCAAGGGGCTACGCGAGGGAATGAAGGTCGGGGTGCCATCCGTATGAGCACGGTCGTCCGGCTGACGGGCGTCACCAAGGAGTACGCGGGTGGCGTGCGGGCCCTCGACGGGGTCGATCTCGCCATCGCCCAGGGCGAGTTGCTGGCCATCGCGGGCCCGTCCGGCTCCGGCAAGTCCACGCTGCTGCACATCGTCGGCACCCTCGACCGGCCCACCGCCGGCACGGTGGAGATAGCGGGCCACGACGTGGCCACGCTCACCGACCGCCGGCTCTCCGCACTGCGCTCCCAGCACATCGGCTTCGTCTTCCAGGCGTTCCACCTGGTGCCGGGCGTCAGCGCGCGGGACAACGTGGCCGAGGGGCTGCTCTACTCGGGCCTCCCCCGCGCCCGGCGCCGCGCCATGGCCGCCGACGCGCTCGCCCGCGTCGGCCTCGCCGACCGTATGCGGCACCGCCCGCACGAGCTGTCCGGCGGCCAGAAACAGCGGGTCGCCATCGCCCGGGCGGTGGTCGGCGAGCCCGATCTGCTGCTCGCCGACGAACCGACCGGCGCACTGGACTCGGCGTCCGGGAAAGCGGTGATGCAACTGCTCCACGATCTGAACGCGGAGGGCGCGACCATCGCCGTCATCACCCACGACACGGAGATCGCCGCGGGGCTCCCCCGCCAGGTGCGCATCCGCGACGGCCGCGTCGTCGCGGACACGGCACGGGGAAAGGTCGCGGCGTGATGGCCTCTGATGCGGCAGACACGGCCAACTCCACTCGTACGAAAGGAACTTCACGGCTCAAAGCCGCACGGCTCAGCCCCCGGGACGTTCTCCACGTCGGCTCGGCCGGACTGCGCAGCCGTCCGGTACGGGTGGTGCTCTCGGCGCTCGGGATCGCGATCGGCATCGCCACGATGATCGCCGTGGTCGGCATCTCGGCGTCCAGCCAAGCCCAGTTGATGCGTCAGCTCGACGCGCTCGGCACCAACATGCTGGTGGCGAAGCCGGGCGAGGGCATGTTCAGCGGGCAGCAGGTCAAACTGCCCAAGGACGCGCCGGGCATGGTGGGCCGCATCGATGGGGTCGAGGAGGTCGGGGCGAGCGGTGACCTCAAGCAGTCCGTCCGTCGCACCGAGAAGATCCCCAAGGACGAGACCGGCGGCATCGCCGTCAAGGCGGCCACCGAGCGGCTGATCGACGTCCTGCGCGGCAAGATGGGCTCCGGCACCTGGCTGAACGCCGCCAACGGGCGCTACCCGTCCGTGGTCCTCGGCCACGTCGCCGCCGACCGGCTCGGTATCACCAAGCCCGGGCAGCAAGTGTGGATCGGCGACCGGTACTTCACGGTCGTCGGCGTCCTCGACCCGATGCCACTGGCTCCCGAGATCGAACGCTCGGCGCTGGTCGGCTGGGAGGCGGCGCAGCGGCTGCTCGACTTCGACGGCCATCCGACGGCGGTGTACGAGCGCTCGACGGACGCCTCCGTACGCACCGCGCACGAGCTGCTCGCCGCGACGGTCGACCCGCAGAACCCGCAGAACGTGGCGGTCAGCGATCCCTCGGCCGCATTGCAGGCCAAGGCGGCGACCGAGGGCGCGCTGTCCACCTTGCTGCTCGGACTCGGCGGCATCGCGCTGCTCGTGGGCGGGGTCGGCGTCGCCAACACCATGATCATCTCGGTCCTGGAGCGCCGCCACGAGATCGGTCTGCGCCGCTCGTTGGGAGCGACCCGGGGGCAGATCCGGGTCCAGTTCGTCGCCGAGTCCCTGATGCTCTCGGGCCTCGGCGGTCTGGCGGGCGTCGGCCTCGGCGCGGCGGCCACGGGGGTCTACGCCTACTCGGGCGGACTGCCCTGGGTGGTTCCCCTGTGGGCGGTCGGGGGCGGCTTCGGCGCGACCCTGGTGATCGGCACCATCGCCGGTCTGTACCCGGCCGTACGGGCGGCACGGCTCTCCCCGACGCTGGCGCTGCACGCGGCGTAGGGGCGAGGGGCGGCCGGTCGTCGCGTACGACCGGCCGCCCCTCGCCGTCTCGGGTCAGAACGGCTTGGTCGGGAGGTACTTGCCGTCCATGGTGATCACCGCGCGCTCGCCGCCCTCGGGGTCGGCGACCTTCTTCACATCGAGCTTGAAGTTGATCGCGCTGATGATGCCGTCACCGAACTCCTCGTGGACCAGGGCCTTCAGCGTGGTGCCGTAGACCTGGAGCATCTCGTAGAAGCGGTAGATCGTCGGGTCGGTGGGGATGCCGCCGGGGATGGAGCCACGGGTCGGGATGGTCGCGAGCAGCATCGCGGCGTCGTCGTCCAGGCCCAGGAGCTCGGCGACGGCCTTCGCGGCGTCGGCCGGAAGGGCGTGCTGGCCGAGTACGGCGGCGGTGACGAAGGCGACCGACAGACCGGTGACGTCGGCTATCTGCTGCCAGGTGAGGTCCTTGCGGGTCTTGGCCTCGACGGCGGAGACGGCGAGGGCCTGACGGGCGGTGGGGTCGAACTGGGCGTGCACCATGAGAGGGCTTCCTTTCGAGAGGTGAAACGGGGTCTGGGGGTGTGGGTCAGGCGGCGAGTACGGTGCCTCGGCCCGTCGCCGGGTCGAGCTCTTCGACCGCGCCGGTGCCGATGTCGTAGACCCAGCCGTGCAGGGTGACCGTGTGCGCGGCGAGGGCGCGGGCGACGGAGGGGTGGGTGGCGAGGTTCGCCAGCTGGGCGAGCACGTTCTGGCGCACCAGCGCGTCCACCGCGTTCGCGCCGGACTCGACCGTGGTGGCGCGGGCCCGCGAGGCGTCCGCGTGCCGCAGCCAGGCGTCGACCGTCGGCGCGCCGCTCAGGTCGTGGCCTTCGGCCAGGGCGGTCATCGCACCGCAGGCGGAGTGCCCGCACACCACGATGTCGGACACCCCGAGCACGGCGACCGCGTACTCGATACCGGCCGCGACACCGTGCGGGCCGGGGCCGGGGGTGTAGGCGGGGACGAGGTTGCCGACGGCGCGGACGACGAAGAGCTCGCCCGGCTCGCCCTGGGTGATCAGCTCCGGCACGACGCGGGCGTCGGAGCAGCTGATGAACAGCGTCGTGGGCCGGTGGGTGTCGGCCAGGTGGGCGAAGAGCTCCGCCTTGGCCGGAAAGACGTCCCGCCGGAACCGCGCGACACCCTCGGTGAGGTCCTGCATGGTCACTCCCTTTCAGTGGCTGTCCGCCCCGTGGGGCTGACGAGATCCACCATGCATGACCTGTATCTATAGTGTCCAAGACGCAATATCCATGACTTCTATCGATGACATCTATAGTTGTGGTCATGGCTCTGGAACTCCGTCATCTGCGCTATCTGCTCGCCGTCGCCGAGCACGGCAGCTTCACCCGCGCCGCCGAGGAGCTGCACATCTCCCAGCCCACGCTCTCCCAGCAGATCAAGCAGCTCGAACACACCGTGGGGACCCAGCTCCTCGACCGCACGGGACGGGCCGTACGCCTCACCGACGCGGGCGGGACGTATGTCCACTACGCCCGCCGCGCCCTGCGGGACCTGGCGACCGCCGAGCGCGCGGTCCTGGACGTGGCCGACCTCTCGCGCGGCAGCCTGCGCCTGGCGGTGACGCCGACGTTCACCGCGTACCTCACCGGCCCACTCGTCGCGGAGCTGCACCTCCGCCACCCCGGAATCACCCTGGACGTACGGGAGATGACACAGGACCGCATCGAATCCGGACTGCTGGCCGACGAGCTCGACCTCGGCATCGCCTTCCACGGCGCCCACGCGTCCGGCATCGCCGCGACGCCCCTGTTCACCGAGACGCTGAGCCTGGTCGTCGCGGCCGATCGCGCACCCGACGCCGGGACGCTGCCCGCCCAGGATCTGGCGGAGCGTCAACTCGCCCTGCTCAGTGGCGACTTCGCCACCCGCACCCACATCGACGCCTACCTCGCCGCCCAGCGGGTGCGGCCGCACATCGCGGTGGAGGCCAACTCCATCCAAGCGCTCACCGAGATCGTCCGGCGCACCCCGCTGGCCACCGTCCTGCCGGACGCGGTCACCCATGACCACCCCCATCTGCGGCCCGTCGCCCTCGAACCGCCCCTGCCCGCGCGGACCGTCGCCCTGCTGCGCCGCGAGAGCGCCTATCAGAGCGCGGCCGCGCGCGCCTTCGCCCGGCTCACCCGGTACATCGTGGACGAGCGCGGCTATCCGCCCGCGTCGGACGTATAGGGCTCAGCCGTCCAGGCCCGGCGCGCCCCACACCGGGAACCAGCGGGCCAGGTCCTGCTCGAACCGCAGGTCGTCCCCCACCACGGCCTTGATCCGCAGCTCCAGCGCGCTGTCCCGCTTCTCGCCGGAGCCGGAGAGCGGGGCGAAGGGGTAGAAGGTGCCGCGCTTGTAGAGGTAGACCAGCGCTAGGGCCTGTCCCTCGGCGTCCCGGAAGCCGACCAGGGAGCACAGCAGCTGCGGGCCGAAGCCGCTGTCCTGGAGCGCTGAGTTCACGGCGTGCAGATCACCGACGAGCTCGGGCAGTTCGGCCGGGGTGCGGCGGGAGAGCAGCCAGGTGTAGCCGTACTCGTCGCGGCTGAACTCCACGGGCACATCGTCCCGTTCGGTGTCCGCGTTGAGCAGTGCCTCGACGTCCTGGCGGATCTGGGTGAAGGCGCCGCCCTCGACCGTGGTGAAGCACACCGAGCCCCGCCCGGTCGGGGTGAACCCCGCGCCCGCCTCCAGGGTCAGGGCCGCCGACGGCACCGCGAAGAGCTGGTCGAGGTCGGGGGCGACGGGTTTGGTGCGCCCGAGCAGGATGTCCAGGAAGCCCATACGGATCAGTTGCTCCGTCCTGTGCGGGGTGCGTCCCGGGACGCGGGTCGGGTCGTACGTACCGGGGCCGCGCGGCCGCTCACGCCGGGCGGCCCAGCTCGGCGGAGATCCTGGCCAGCCGGTCGAGCCGCACCTCCAGGGTGGGGTGGGTGGAGAAGAGGCGGGAGAGCGAGGCGCCCGCGCCGAGGGCGGGGGCGAAGTAGAAGGCGTTGAACGCGCTGGCCGTGCGCAGGTCCTTGCTGGGGATACGGGCGATGTCGCCGTCCAGCTTGGTCAGCGCCGAGGCGAGCGCGGAGGGCCGGCCGGTGAGCAGGGCGGCGGCCCGGTCGGCGGCCAGCTCCCGGTACCGCGAGAGCGCCCGGATCAGCAGGAAGCTCAGCGCGTACACCGCCGCCGACACCACGATGACGGCCATCAGGATGGCGAACGTGTTCTGGTCGCCCCTGCGGCGGCCGCCGAACATCTGGGAGTAGAACGCGAACCGGACGATGAGCCCGGCGATGACTCCCAGGAACGAGGCGACGGTGATCACCGCGACATCGCGGTGCGCCACATGGGACAGCTCATGCGCCAGGACCCCTTCCAACTCCTCGGGCTCCAGACGGCGCAACAGCCCGGTGGTCACACAGACCACCGCGTTGTCGGCGTTGCGGCCGGTGGCGAAGGCGTTGGGCAGATCGATGTCGGAGACGGCCACCCGGGGGACGGGCATGTCGGCCGTGGCACACAACCGATCGACGATGCCGTGCAGTTGGGGGTACTCCTCACGGGTCACCGGTCGGCCGCGCATGGCGTACAGCGCGATCCGGTCGGAGAACCAGTACTGGCAGAACAGCAGGGCGGCGGCGATGACGACGACCAGGACCGTCGACTTGAGCAGGACGAGCAGCGCGGCGACGAACGCCACGTACAGCAGTCCGAGCAGGAACACCGTGACCAGCATGCGGGCGGTCAGCTGCCGGTCGGGCTGGAAGCGGCTGCGCATGGCCGTCATTCCTCGATCGGGACGTCGTGGTCCACGGCGGGGGCCGTGCGGCCTCGGACGGGCGTGCCGGGCAGCCGACGACGAATCTTGTCGATCATGATGTCTCCCAGGGGCCCAGGACTCTGCTCTCACTCTCCACCATGCCACTTACGGTGCCCGTAAAGGAGCGTGGCGGCGCCCGGATGACGGGGTAGGAGCTCCGACCGGACGCCGGTCGGCGTACCGTACGGGGCGCCCGTGGCGTAGCGGGTCGCGAGGGGAAGGGCTGCTTGATGAGTCAGTCGTTCGGCTTCTACCAGAACGAGATCTACTTCGAGGGTCTGGGCGGCGTGGTGCCGCGCTTCCCGCTCACCTACGACGAGCTGGAGTCCAGAGCCCGGGCCGCGCTCGCGCCCTCTTTGTGGTCGTACGTGGCGGGCGGCGCGGGGGACGAGCGCACCCAGCGGGTCAATGTGACGGCCTTCGAGCGCTGGGGGCTGTACCCGAGGATGTTCGTCGGGGCCGACCGGCGCGATCTGTCCGTGGAGCTGTTCGGGATGACGCTCCCGTCGCCGCTGTTCATGGCGCCGATCGGGGTCATCGGCCTGTGCGCGCAGGACGGGCACGGCGATGTGGCCACGGCCCGGGCGGCGGCCCGTACCGGTGTCCCGATGGTCGCCTCCACGCTGACCGTCGACCCCCTGGAGGAGGTCGCCGCCGAGTTCGGCCCGACGCCGGGGTTCTTCCAGCTCTACACCCCCGCCGACCGCGACCTGGCCCAGAGCCTGGTGCACCGGGCCGAGAAGGCCGGGTTCAAGGCCATCGTGGTCACGCTCGACACCTGGGTCACCGGCTGGCGGCCCCGCGATCTGAGCATCGGCAACTTCCCGCAGCTGCGCGGCCACTGCCTGGCCAACTACACCTCCGACCCGGTCTTCCGGGCACGCCTCGATCGCACCCCGGAGGAGGACCCCCGGGCTGCCGCCCTGCACTGGGCACAGGTCTTCGGCAACCCGCTGACCTGGGACGATCTCCCGTGGCTGCGTTCACTCACCTCGCTGCCGCTGATCGTGAAGGGCCTGTGCCACCCCGAGGACGTACGCCGTGCCAGGGACGGCGGGGTGGACGGCATCTACTGCTCCAACCACGGCGGCCGCCAGGCCAACGGCGGACTGCCCGCGCTCGACGCGCTGCCCGGCGTCGTCGAGGCCGCCGACGGGCTGCCGGTCCTGTTCGACTCCGGCGTCCGCAGCGGCACCGACGTGGTCAAGGCCGTCGCCCTCGGCGCCACGGCCGTGGGCGTCGGCCGCCCGTACGCCTACGGTCTCGCCGTCGGCGGTACGGACGGCCTCGTCCACGTCCTGCGCTCTCTCCTCGCCGAGGCGGATCTGCTGATGGCGGTCGACGGTTATCCGACGCTCGCCGACCTCACGCCCGAGGCACTGGTGCGGCTCACCTGATGCCGGGGGGCGGGGTCGCAGCCCCGCCCCCGCCCATCAGCTCGACGGGAAATGGGACTCGATGTCGCAGCACCCGTCCCGCCGCATCAGCCGCCCCACCGCCAGCCAGTCGTCCTCGGCGGCGGCGCGGAGCGGAGCCACGGCCGGGTGCGCGAACGAGGCCACCAACTCCTCGGTCACATACGGCACTCCGCCCCTGAGCACCGCCACCGTCCGCACCAGCGAGTCGAAGTCGGTGAACGGGTCGCCGTCCACCATCGTCAGGTCCGCGATCTTGCCCTTCTCCAGCGTGCCCAGGTCCCGGTCGACGCCGAAGAGCCGGGCCGGGAGCACGGTCGCCGTGCGCAGGGCCGCCGCCGGGGAGAGTCCGCCCCGGTGCAGTGCGCGCAGGCCGATATGGAGCGAGAGGCCGACCGGGACGATCGGTGCGTCCGTGCCGAGGGCGACGATTCCTCCGGCCGCCAGGACCCGGCGGTACACATCGGTCTCGGTGCGCAGGGTGGCCAGTTGGGCCGGGGTCGGTGCCACGGACGCCGACTGCTTGACCACCGCCACGTCCCACGGCGGCATCACCACGGTGACCCGGGGGTCCTCGGCGAGCTTGGGGTCGGCGCCGATCAGCGGTACGGAGGTGAACGGTGTGGCGATGAGCGAGAAGTCGACAGCTCGGGCGGTGTAGGTCTCCACCACATCGGCGTAGGCACGTCCGGTCGCGCTGGTGGCATGCCCGAACTCGGCGCGCTGGGTCGCTTGCAGATGGGTCGTCAGATCCTGGCCGCTCTGCACGCCGGGCGAGAGCAGATGGCTGCCCGAGCGCACCCCGAGCCGCTCGTGCGCGAACCGGGCAGCCTGCTCCATCACCCAACTGGGCGCCCGTACATAGGTCTTGACGAAATCCCAGTCGAGCGCGGCGCCGCGTTCGAGGGAGCGCCGCAGCCCGTCCTCGGTGCGGTGGGCGCGGCCCATGCTGTAGGCGACGCGGGAGCCGTCGAGCAGTTCGCCGGTGGTGAGCAGCCGGGGCCCGGCGAGCTCCCCGGCCGCCACCGCCTCGCGGATGCGTGCCTGCTCGTAGGCGAACCCGCCGAGCGAGACGGCGGTGGTGATCCCGTAGGTGAGCTGCCCGACGGTCTGCCGCCCACCGTAGGTGCTCTGCCACGGGTGGGTGTGCGTGTCCCACAGGCCCGGGATGACCGTACGGTGCGAGGCGTCGATCAGCCGCTGCGCCCCGCGCCTGCGGTGCGGCTCGACGGCCGCGATACGCCCGTCCCGGACGACGATGTCCACGTCGTCGTGCACGCTCTCGCCCGTGCCGTCCCACAGCCGTCCGGCGTGCACCACCGTGTCGGCGGGCGCGGGCCGCCGCCGCTCCAGGGGTACGCGGACGGTACGGGCCGGGCCGCCGTCGACGCCGATGAGCCGCAGCCGGTCGGCGGACAGATAGAGGAGTGTCTTCGAGTCGCCCGACCAGGACGGGTGGTCGGCCGGTTCGGTCGTCAGGGTGCGCGGCGGGCCCTGCGGGGTGCCGTCGGGGGCGACGGGCAGCAGGCACAGCGCGGACTCGACGATCACCGCCATCCAGCGTCCGTCGGGCGACCAGACAGGTCCGGAGTCATAGCGGTCGGAGATGGAGACATGGGGCGCCACCGCGTGCAGCCGGTCGGCGCCGGTCGTGGTGTCGACGACCCGGATCAGGTTGTAGCCCTCGCGGAAGCGCAGGTTGAGCCGGTTGCGGTCGCAGAGCGCGAGGTAGCGGCCGTCCGGCGACCAGCTGGGCCGCCCGGGCAGCCCGCCCGCGCCCATGGCCGCCACCAGCACGCGTTCGGTGCCCGCCGCCAGATCCCGTACGACGAGCCGGCCCGCCATGTCGAGGCACGCGAGCCGCTTCCCGTCGGGCGAAAGGGCGGGGTGGACCCGTCCGCCCGTAGCCAACGCCGTTTCATCTCCCGTGGCCAGATCTCGCCGGTACACACCGAGCAGCCCGTCGCGGTCGTCCGCGTACAGCAGGGAATGTCCGTCTCGCGACCAGACCGGCGCGAGCAGATAGCGGGTGGACTCGCCTCGACGAATCCGCTCGGGCGGGCGGCCTCCCGAAGTGTCCGCCAGCCAGAGCGAGTTGAGCGCGGCGAAGGCGACGCGCTTCCCGTCGGGCGAGAGCGCGGGCAGATGAATGCCCCGCACCGGGCGCACCCGCCCGTCGCCGAGGTCGTACTCCTTGACCCGGTAGCGCGGGCGCTGAACCGGAAGCACGCCCTCGAATTCGACCCGCTCCGTCTCCCCCGGCTTCTCGGGGCGTACGAGGGTGAATCGGCCGTCCACGGTGAGCAGCAGTTCCCCGGCCGCCGTCCAGCGCGGCGGCACCGGGGCCACGTCTCCGGCGACCGGAACGGCCTTGCCGTCGACGACGAGAACGCAGGAGGCGTTGGGCGCCGCGGTGGTCCGCAGATAGGCGAGCCGCCGCCCGTCCTGCGCGAGCGCCGGGGTCATGACCTGCGCGGCCTCGGTCTCGGTGTACTCGACGACGACCGGCCCCGCTCCTCGGGCCGGGACGGCGGCGACGGTCCGCGCCTCAAGACCGGGCCCGGTCGGCGTGGTGACGGCCCGCGCGCGGACGAACAGAATCCGCTTCCCGTCCGGCGACCAGGTGGGGTCGAAGTCCTCCCACGCGCCGTCCTGCAACGGCCCGTCCTGCCCGGGAAGCCCGGTGAGCCGGGTCAGTTCGCCGCTCCGCAGATCCAGTACGTGGATACGGTACGGGCCGCCCGTCACCGGGTCGCCGCCGCGCTCGGAGGCGAACGCGATCCGGGTCCCGTCGGGCGACCAGGCCGGACCCCGGTCGTCCCAGGGCCCCTCGGTGCGGCGGCGTACGTCCGACCCGTCCGGGCGCATGGTCCACACGTGATAGCCGCCGCCCTCGTACGCGCCGAAAGCGATCAGTGTGCCGTCCGGGGAGTACACGGGCCGGTTCGGCTCCAGGGCCGCCGGGGTGAGGGGAACGGCCTTGCCACCACCGCGCGGCAGCGACCACAGGACGCTCTGGATCTCGACGATCAGCCGGTCCCCGGCGGGCGAGAGGGTCGCCGACCCGTTGGTGGCCTCGGTGAAGGTCAGCGCGGGCCCGGTGCGTGTCCTGGCCAGGGCCGGCGCCGGGACCGATCCGATGGCGGTGGCGGCCCCGGCCACTCCTGCGGCGGCGAGCAGTTGACGACGGGAGAGGGAGAACGCGGCGGCGCTCCGATCACGATCCATAACGCCTTACGCTGGCGTACCTCACGGCACATCAGCAACCCTACGATTCCGGCCAAATGGGTAGTGCGGTCGCTCGTCCGCGGATCGTGCCGGGTTGCTCGCGCCCACGCGGCGGAGCCGCACGATGACACAGCCCCCACCGGCCCGCAGTCGCCTACCCAGCGCTCACACCGCGGCCGCGTACCGCCAGAAGTCCCGCATCACCGGCGTCGGCGTCGGCCCCGACGACTCCAGCTGGGTGAGCAGCACGGCCACCATCCCCGCGGACGGGACGACATGCGCGGCCGTCCCGGTCCCGCCGACCCACCCGTAACGCCCCGGCACGTTCCACGACTCGACCGCCTCGACATCCACCGAGCCCCCGAACCCCCAGCCCTGCCCCTCCAGGAACAACGTGCTCTCCGAGCGCTGGGACGGGCTCAGATGGTCGGTCATCATCTGCCGCACCGACTCGGGCGACAACAGACGACACCCACCCACGGTCCCCTCCCCCAGCAGCATCCTCCCGAACGCGTACACGTCGTCGACGGTCGACACCAACCCACCCGAGCCGGACGGGAACGGCGGCACCGTGCTCCACTGCCCGTCCGGGGCATCGACGAGTTCCAGACCACCGCCCTCCGCCACGCGGTAGTACCCGGCGAACCGGTCCAGCTTCCCGGGCGGCACGGCGAATCCCGTATCGCTCATGCCCAGCGGCTCGAAGATCCGCTCCGCGAGGAAGTCCGGCAGCGAACGACCCGAGACCCGAGCCACCAGCACGCCCTGGATGTCGGAGCACGCGTTGTAGAGCCAGGCCTCGCCGGGCTGGTGCACCATCGGGATACGGGAGAGCGCCGCCATCCACTCGTCCGGTGCCGCCACGAGCTGCGGCTGCGGCGGCCCCTGCCGCAGCTCGCTGAAGAGCGGCCCGACCGCGGGCAGCGAGAAGTCGGACGGAAAGCCGTACCCGGCGCGGAAGGTGAGCAGATCGGCCACCGTGATGGGCCGCACCGCCGGGACGACGTCGTCGAGCGGGCTGCTCGGCGTACGGACCACGGAAGGCGCGGCCAGCTCCGGCAGCCACCGCGCCACCGGGTCGTCCAGTGCGATCCGCCCGTCGTCGACCAGCATCATCACGGCCGCGGCGACAACGGGCTTGGTGAGCGAGGCGATCCGGAAGATCGTCTCCCGGCGCATCGGCGTGGTGCCCTCGGCGTCGGCCGAGCCGACGGCCTCCACCTCGACCCGGTCGCCACGGGCCACCAGGCCCACCGCGCCCGGCGCCGAGCCGTCACCGACGTTCGTCTTGAGGACGGTGTGCAGGCTGGTCATCGGTCCACCTTCGCTGTGCGGTCAGTGCGGTTGAAAGGGAGACTCCGGGCGCCGGGGAAAATCATCGGCGAAACGCGATGATTTTCCCGGCGGAACGCGGTCCATCCCGCATGGACGACACGTACGAAACCACAACGACCCACTCCCCGGACGGCACCCCCATCGCCTACGACCGGCTGGGTGAGGGCCCGCCCGTGATCCTCATCGGCGGCGCCTTCTGCACCCGCGAGACTCATCGGGAGCTCGCCCGGCTGCTGGCCCCGCGTTTCACCGTCCTCAACTACGACCGGCGCGGCCGAGGCGGAAGCGGCGACACGCTCCCGTACGCCGTCGCCCGCGAGGTCGAGGACCTGGCCGCGCTCATCGCCGAGGCGGGCGGCACGGCGAGCCTGTACGGGCTCTCCTCGGGCGGCGCGCTGGCCCTGGAGGCGGCGGCGAGCGGGCTGCCGGTGACGGCGGTCGCCGTGTACGAGCCGCCGTTCGCGCTGGCGGCCGAGCGGCGCGCCGGGAACATCGCGTACGCGACCCGGCTCAGGGAACTGCTCGCCGCCGACCTCCGCGCGGACGCCGTGGAGTTGTTCATGACCCGGGTCGGTGCGCCCCCGGAGCAGATCGCCCAGGCCAGGCAGTCGCCGATGTGGCCGGGCATGGAGTCCGTGGCGCACACGCTCGCGTACGAGAACGCCGTGCTCGGCGACGCCGCGCTGCCCGTGGAACGGCTGGCCGCGATCACCGCGCCGGTGCTCGCGATCGCGGGCGGGGCCAGCCCCGAGTGGCTGCGCTCCCCGGCTGCCGCGGTGGCCGAGGCCGTGCCGGACGGTCGCACACTGACCCTGCCGGGCCAGACGCACCAGTTCTCGGCCGAGGTGCTTGCGCCGGTGCTGCGGGAGTTCTTCGGCGGGTGACCTGACATCGAGAGGGGTGCCCCCGGGCCGGTCCGGGGGCACCCCTCGTTCACGTACGGTCGTCAGCGGTTGAAGACGCTCGTGCGGCCCCCTTCGACTGCGGCCGTGCCGTCCAGGGCGGTCTGGTTGGCCAGTCCGCACAGCTGTGCGGGGGTCAGGCCCGCCAACGCCTTGAAGTCACGGTTGAGATGGGCCTGGTCGTAGTAGCCGCACGCGGCCGCGAGTTCGGCGAGCGAGGCGTGCGAGCCGTACGGCAGCGTGAGCGCGTGCTGGAACCGCAGGATGCGCGCGACGGACTGGAGCGGCAGTCCGATCTGCTCCCGGAACAGCACCTGGAGTCTGCGCTCGCCCCGGCCGGTGGCGCCGGCCAGTTCGCCGAGCGTCATCCCGCCGTGCCGTGCGCTGAGTCTGCTCCACGCCTCGGCCACCACGGGCGACGGCTCCGGGCCGTCGGCCAACAGCCGTGCCAGGGCGTCGTCGACGACCTCCCAGCGCGCCTCCCAGTCCGGCGCGGCGGCGAGCCGTTCGGTCAGCCGCTGCGTCCACCGCTTGCCCACCAGCTCGTCGGGGTGCACGGTCTCGTTCGCCAGGTTGTGCATCGATATGCCGAGACACATATAGGCGCCCAACGGCGTGAAATCCACCTCGACCGCCTGCCCGGCGCCGCGATAGCCGCCGAGGACGGGCGAGGTCCGCAGGCCCCCGACCATCGCGTGCCAGGCTCCGGTTCCGCCCGTGGACCCCTTCTCACCGGCGTCGTACAGATGCAGCGGGTCTCCCCAGCCGACGATCATCGTCACCGTCGCGGCGGGCAGCGTCAGCCGGGCCGGCATTCCTCCCGGTGTGCGCCTGCCTCGGTATTTCACCACCTGACCCCGCAACCAGTCAGGTGCCGCCCGTTCCACACTCTCCCCTCGCTCTTCGGTATTCAAGGATGCTTTGGCCTCCACCTGCAACCCTCTCCTCACCCTGCGCGTGTGCCGCCGACCGGAATCCGGAAGGACAGTGCGCCTTCTTACAAGACCAGCGGTCGGCCTCGGGAGCAGTCTGTGACGGCAGAGGTGGTCAAGGCCAGGACAAGACAGCGGGCCTGGCTCGATATCGGCCACCGAACGGCCATTGCCGCATATGAGTACGGCGATCGGCCGATCGAGCGGGGGAGGCGGGACGGCCCTGGGGGGAGCCGGGCCGTCGCGGTCCGGTTTCCTGCTGTCGCCCGCCCACGGGGGTGGCGGGTGACAGCAGGGAACCGGACCGGAACCCGCGCCCCGGCCGATGGCGGAAACGGAACCGGACCGGCGGATGCCGACGTCCTTCCGGACATCCGCACGATCATGAACGCCGCCGGAGGACCGCCGACATGGCCACCACAGCCACCCGTTATCTCTATCTCGCGCGGCACGGCGAGGCCACGTCCGACGAGAGCGATCTGACGGACGCCGGACGCCGGCAGGCCGTGCTGCTCGGCGAGCGGCTTCGGGACAGCCCGCTCTCGGGGATCTACCACGGCCCGCTGCCGCGCGCGACCCGGACCGCCCAGCTGATCGCCGACCAACTCGACGGCGTACCGCTGGAGATGTCGGAGATCGCCGGGGACTACATCCCGTACGTACCGCTCAAGGAAGAGCTGCCGCCCGAGTCGGCCGACGCCATGCTCGACCGGCTGGCGCAGTTCCCGGCCGAGGAGCGCGAGCGGGGGCGCGAGTTGGCGCCCGCCGCCCTCGCGCGCTTCGCCGGGCCCGTCGACGGGGACGAGCCGCGCCACGAGCTGGTCGTGACCCACAACTTCCTGATCGGCTGGCTCGTCCGCGCCGCCCTGGACGCGCCCAAGTGGCGCTGGATGGGCCTCAACCACGCCAACGCGGCGCTGACCGTCATCCGTTACGCACCCGACCGGCCCGCGTCCGTGGCCTTCTACAACGACATGGGGCATCTGCCGCCCGAGCTGCGCTGGACCGGCTTCCCGCCGGAGCTCCGGGTCTGAAACGTCTGGGACCCGGAGCCCGGCGGCCGTGCCTCAGCCGGTGTACGCCGCGAAGATCTTCGAGAACTCGTACGGCTGCTGTGTCACATTGGTGCACTTGTAGAGCGGGCCATTGCAGGCGTTGGCGTCCCGGGTCTCCTCCCAGAAGCCCAGCATGCCCAGGTGATGGCTCTGCGCGAAGGTCACCAACTGCCGGGCGGCGGCCTGGTCGTAGACGCGGCCGTCGTCGTTCTGCCCGAGCATCGGTGTCACGCCGACCATGGCCCACGCCTGCGCGTCGCTCTTCGCCGGATAGAGCGTCCTCAGCTGCGCCTGGGTGCTCTGCGCGGCCTGTACGGCGGCCGTTCCGTAGTCGGTGTCGCGGTAGTAGTCCATCGCCATCACATTGACGACGTCCAGGTCGACGCCCGCGTCCCGGGCCGACTTGACGACATTGAGGCCGTCGTCGGTCAGCCCTTCCGGCAGTACGGGCAGGGTGAGCGAGACCCGCAGGCCCGGGTGGGTCTGCTGGAGCCTGGCGAGCGCCTGCGAGCGCCGCGCGATGGAGACGGGCTCCGCCACGGCCGAGCCCTCGATGTCGAAGTCGACATGGGTGAGGTGGTACGCGTCGACGACCGCCGCGTACTCGGTGTACAGCGCGTCGACGTCGGTGCAGGCCTGGGCGAGTTCGACGCCGTTGGCGCCGCCGAAGGAGACCTTCACGTCACCGCCGGCGGCCCGGACGGCGTCGATCTGCTCCTTGGCCCAACCGCTGCGCGGGTCATAGGCGTTGAACCACATGGCTTTGCAGTTGGAGGCGGTCACGAACGCCATGGTGAAGCTGTTGAGTCCGCTCGCGGAGGCCGCCGCCGTCAGACTCGGCGTGGGCCACGCGCCCATGTCGACATAGGGCGCGGTGTGGACGGTGCCGGGCGCGGGGCCGCCCGAGCCGGAGGTCGTACCGCTGACGGCGGCGCTGTACGCGGAGGTGTTGCCCGCCGCGTCCTTGGCCCGCACCCGGAAGCTGTACGTGGTGGAGGGCTGGAGCCCGGTCGCCGTGTACGAGGTGCCGGTCGCCGCGGCCGGGGCGCCGCCGCCCTGCGAGACCTCGTACGACACGGCCCCGGAACCGCCACTGGAGGCGTTCCAGCGCACGGTGAGCGAGGAGCCCGTGGCCGAGCCGACCGTGACGCCGGTCGGCACCGAGGGGGCCGGGCCACCGGAGCCGGAGTCGCAGGAGCCGCCGTTCAGGGTGCAGTTGGCGGGGGAGCCGCTGCCGGAGACGATGAAGCCGAACGCGGCGGTGGCACCGGCGGCGACGGCGCCGTTGTAGTCGCGGTTGGTGAAGGAGTAGTGATTGCCGCTCTGGGTCAGCAGCGCGTCCCAGTAGCTGCCGACCGTCGTCCCCGACGGCAGGTCGAAGGAGACGTTCCAGCCGCTGATCGCGGCCGACGAGCCGTTGGTGACGGTGTACTGGGCCTGGTAACCGGTGCCCCAGTCGGAGGTCTTGACGAACGCGGCGGACACGCCGCCCGCCGCGTTCGCCGGTGGAGCGAGAAACAGGATCACCGTTCCGAGCAGGGCCAGGAGCAGGGTGAGGGGTCTTCGCATACCGGACTCCTAAAGGTCTGGACCAAAAGTGGTCCGGTATGTGATTAAGTGCCAGACGCCAGCGTGTCAAGACGTCGCGAAAGCGGGAGCGGAAGCAGCAGCGGATGCGGCAGCCAGCGACAGCGTCGCGGCGCTCTGCCCGCCATCCGGCGACATCCAGCCGGACATGTCCCCGCGTACGCCTGCGCAGTTGCTGACCACACCTATGCTCGGGACGACTGCTGGTCAGCGGGACCGCAGGCGACCACGGAGGCTGAACGGGCATGTCTGAGCGGCAAGTTGTCATCGTCACCGGCGGCGGTACGGGCATCGGGGCGGCCACCGCACGGCTGTTGCGGGGCGCCGGACACCAGGTGGTCGTCTCCGGGCGCCGCCCCGAGCCGCTGCGCCAACTCGCCGAGGAGACCGGGGCCCTGGCGCACCCCTCCGACATCGGCGACCCCGCCGCCGTCCAGGAGCTCGTGGACGCGGCGGTGGACACGTACGGCCGACTGGACGGTGTCGTCCTCAACGCGGGCATCGGGCGCAGCGGAGCCGTGGGCGACACCTCCGTCGAGGACTGGGAGGAGGTCATGCGCATCAACCTCACCGGCCCGTTCCTGCTGCTGCGCAGCGCACTCCCGCACCTAGTGAAGGCACGGGGCTCGGTGGTCGCCGTCGCCTCCGTCTCCGCGCTGCGCAACGGGATGGGCAACGCCGCGTACGCCACGTCGAAGGCGGCCCTCGTCCAGATGTGCCGCTCCGTCGCGGTCGACTACGGGCCGGACGGGGTGCGCGCCAACACCGTGTGCCCCAGCTGGGTGCGGACCGAGATGGCCGACCGGCGCATGGCACGTTTCGCCGAGCAGTCGGGTCTCGCGGACGGCGACGCGGGGTCGGCGGACGGCGTCGAGGCGGCGTACGAGGCGGCCACCCAGCTGCTTCCGCTGGGCCGCCCGGGCGAGCCGGCCGAAGTCGCCGAGGCCATCGCGTGGTTGCTCTCCCCCGCCGCGTCCTTCGTCAACGGCGCGGTGCTCACCGTCGACGGCGGGGTGACGGCGCTCGACCCCGGGGCGGTGCCGTTCGGGTTCCGCGTGGAGCGCCGGGACTCGACTGGCTGAGGCCCGTACTGCGATACGCGACCGGTAGAGGCCAGGCCGGTCACGTCAGGCCGGGCGCCCGTCAGGCCAGGCCTGTCAGCAGCTCTTCCCGGCTGTTGACACCCGTCTTGCGGTAGATCGCCTTGAGGTGATCGTTCACGGTGTGCGGGGAGAGGTCGAGGCGGCGGGCGATGTGCTTGGTGGGCAGGCCCTCCAGGACCTCCTGCAACACGGCCCGCTCCCGGGTGGTGATCCCGTACCAGACCGAGACGGCCGGCAACAGCAGGCGGCCCGGGGCGGGTTGGATCGTGACGGCCACCGCGCCCGCCTCGGGGCCTTCGAGCAGCTGCCCGTGCAGGGCGATCCAGCCGTCGCGGGTCGGGATCCGGCTCAGTGCCTGTCCGCCCGCCCGTCGGGCGAGGTGGGCGACGTTCCAGACGGTGGCGGCCAGATCGTCCTCGTCGGTCGTGGTGGCGACGGGGGCGAGCAGCCGCATCCACTCATGGGCCGAGGGTGTGGCCGAGGTGACCTTGTCGTCGGCGCCGACTACGGCGACGCCGGGCGACAGGCTGTAGCGCGAGGGCCGCAGCGGCATCCCGGCGACGAACCGCCGCAGCGCGGCGGCCAGCGGCTGGGCGAGGGCGTCCGCGTCGGCCGCCTCATCGGCGGAGAACGGCGAACTCCCCTTCTCCCGTACGAGAATGAGCCCGCCCCACGCTACCCGCGCCTGCGTGAGTGCGATCCGCAGCTCACCGCCGAACCCCTCGGGGACGGTGACATTGCCCAGTCGTACGCGATGTCCATGCGCGACTCTTATCCCGACCCGGGAACCCGCGAGCAGTCGCTCGACGTCGTGGGCCTCGGCGTCGGCGGCCGTCATCCGGCGCTCGGACACCTCGCTGTAGCCGTGCTCCTTGGTGAACAGGCAGCTGGCTCGGGCCAACGGATCCAGCCCGGCCAGCACATATCCGTCGTGCGGCACGAGCCGGCCCAGCTCGTCCGAGAGCGCCCGCCCGAGATCCGGCACGGTCACCGCGTCCGTCGCCTCGCCCAGCAGGGCGCGGCCGATCGTTTCAACTCCCCCGGTCACCACACGAGCGTAGCCCTCGCTCGTTCGCCCACCGCGGTGAATGGCACACCGTCCACGGCCACTTGAGGTCATGCCGGGCCTCCCGCCGCACGTCAGCGCCCCATGCTTCGGATTTCGGACAAGTCGTGGCCGAACCGCGGGCAGTTGGTACAGGTGCGCTCTCAGCGCTTGGTGGTGCTGTTGAACAGTGAGCGCGACCAGACGTAGCCGACGAGGGTGAGGCCGGCGCACCAGGCGAGCGATATCCAGCCGTTGTCGCCGATCTCCGAGCCGCAGAGCAGTCCGCGCAGCGTCTCGGTCATCGGTGTGAACGGCTGGTTCTCGGCGAACCAGCGCAGGCCCGGTGACATCGAGTCGGCCGGCACGAACGCCGAGCCGAGGAACGGCAGGAACTGGATCAGCAGCGGCTTGTTGCTCGCCGACTCGACGGTCTTGGACTTCAGACCGAGCGCCGCGGCCAGCCAGGTCACCGCGAACGCGATGGCCACGAGCAGTCCGGCGGCGGCCAGCCACTCCAGTGGGCTCGCGGACGACCGGAACCCGACGGCGAGCGCGACGCCCACGACCAGGACCAGGACCATGCACACCATCGTCTGGACGACGCTGCCGATGACATGGCCCGTCATGAACGACGACCGGGTGATGTTCATGGTGCGGAAGCGGTTGATGATGCCCTCGGTCATATCGGAGCAGACCGCGATCGAGGTCGACATCGAACCGGCCGCCACCCCCATGACGATGATGCCGGGCGTCAGGTAGTTCACATACGCGTCACGGCCCCCGCCGCCGATTCCGGCGCCGATCGAGTCACCGAAAGCATACACGAACAGCAGCAGCATCAGGATCGGCGTCATGGCGCTGCCGAACCCCACGGCCGGATAGCGGATCGCGTGCTTGAGGTTGCGCCGCAACATCGTCATCGAGTCGTGCACGGCGTACGTGAGGGTGCTCATCGCAGGGTCTCCTTGACGTGGAGGGACGTTCCGGTGCCGCCGTCGCCGGTCAGCGCGAGGAACACGTCGTCGAGGTCGGGGGTGTGCACGGAGAAGTCGGCGGCCCGGATGCCGACGGCGTCGAGCCGGTCGAGCAGGGTGCGCAGCGCGTCGAGGCCGCCGTCGCCCGCCACGCGCAGGGCGAGGTTCTCGTCGTCGCGGGCCGCTCCCGGGAAGGCGGCGGCCGCGCGCTCGTACTCGTCGGGGTCGGTGAACCGCAGCCGCACATGGCTGCCGGGGATCCGCGCCTTGAGCTCGTCGGCGGTCCCCTCGGCGACGATCCGGCCGCCGTCCAGGACGGCGATCCGGTCGGCCAACTGGTCTGCCTCGTCCAGGTATTGGGTGGTGAGGAAGACGGTGGTGCCGCCCGCGACCAGCTCGCGCACGATGTCGTACATGGTGCGGCGGCTGCGCGGGTCGAGCCCGGTCGTCGGCTCGTCCAGGAAGATCACCTGGGGGTCGCCGACGAGCGTCATGGCGAGGTCGAGCCGACGCCGCATACCACCGGAGAAGGTCGCGGCCCGCTTGTGCGCGACATCCGCGATGTCGAACCGCTGAAGCAACTCCTGTGCGCGGGAGCGCCCTTCACGCTTGCCGAGGCGCAGCAGGTCGGCCATGAGGAGCAGGTTCTCCTCGGCGGTGAGCAGGTCGTCGAGCGCGGAGAACTGCCCGGTGACGCCGATCGCGGCGCGCACGCCGTCCGGCGACGTGGCGACGTCGTGGCCCGCGACCTGGGCCTGTCCGCCGTCGGCGGCGATGAGCGTGGACAGGATCTGCACGGTGGTGGTCTTGCCGGCGCCGTTGGGCCCGAGCAGCGCGAACACGGACCCGGCCGGGATGCGCAGATCGATGCCGTCGAGCACGGTCTTGTCACCGTACGACTTGCGCAGACCGATGGTGGAGACGGCGGCGGGCGACCGCGTACCGTCGCTCCGCCGAGGTGTGGGCATGGGCATGACAGAAGAAGGCATGGCGCCCTCCTGGTTGAAGGGTGGGAGGGGGACAGTGGGCTGAAGTGAGAGCTCAGGCGCGGGCTCGGCGGACGTCGAGGCTTCAGGCGCGGGCGCGGCGGACGTCGATGCTGCCGTAGCGGGTCCGGGCGCGGACCTCGACCGTCTCCTCGGTCTTGTCCGGGGTCTCGGACGCGGTGAGCGTGTTGCGCACCTGCCCGAGGCCGGAGCTGGCGTCCAGCCAGGCGGCGGTGCCCTCGCGGATGCCGATCTCGATGGCGCCGTAGGACGTCTCCAACTGGACGGTGCCGCGGGCGACATCGGCGACGCGCAGCGTGCCGTGGGCGGTGGTGGCGGCGACCGAGCCCTCGGCGCGCGCGATGTCGATGTCGCCGTTGGCGCCGCTCACCCGCAGGTCGCCGGTCGCGACGCCGACGGTCGTGTTGCCGTGCGAGTTCTTCAGGACGGCGGAGCCGTCGACGCTGCCGACGCGCACGCTGCCGGAGCTGGTGGTGATCTCGGCCGTGCCCTCGATCCGGTCGACGGTGATCGAGCCGTGGGAGGCGGTCAGCTGGAGCGGCCCGGTGGTGTCGAGGCGGACGTCACCGGACGAGGTCTTCACATGGACCTCGCCGAGCCGGCCCTCGCCGACCACCTGGGTCCAGGCACCGGTCATGGCGATCCGCGAGCCCGTGGGCAGTTCGACGGTCACGTCGACGACGCCGCTGGGCCCGACGAGGTAGCGCCCCTTGGGCGTCCTGACGCTCAGCTCGCCGCCCGTGAACGTGACCTCGGTCTGCGCGGCGGCCCGCACATCCTTGTCCTTCTTCGGGTCGCGGGGCGCCACCTCGACGACCGTGTCGAGACGGTCGCTCGCGGAGAACTGGATCGAGCCGGCGGCCACGTTGGCGTTGACCGAGATCGGCTGAGGAGTGTCGAAGGAAGGCATGGCTGTTCCGTCCTCTTGGGTCTTGGGTTCGTCCCCGCAGGTGGGACGTGGTGTGGGTGAAGTGAGGTGGTGCGGGCGGGCGCGGCTAGCGAACCCAGCCCGTGAAGCTCTGTCCGATGGTGCGGGTCTTCTCCGCTGTACGTGCGGTGCGCGGCGCGGCCCCGCCCTCGACCGCGGCCGACACGGCCCGCACCAGCCACGCGTTGACCGACAGGCCCTCACGGCTCGCGGCCTCCTCGGCGCGCGCCTTGAGATGGGCCGGCAGCCGCAGATTGACGCGGGCGGTGCCGCCCTCGTCACCCTCGGCGGGCACATGCGCCGCGAGCGGTTCGACGGGCTCGGCGGCGGCTTCTTCGATGGGGCTGCCATGAGCGATCGGCAACATCACCACGAAGTCGGGGTCGAGCCCGCGCAGCCGTACGTCGACGGAGCCAGGGGCGAGCTCGCGGGTGACCTCGTCCATCGCGGCGGAGAGCACATTGAGCATGGCCAGACGGGTCGCCGACTCCAGCGGAGCGGTGAGCCGCTCGGCCAGCTCGCGGGCATCGTCCCCGCCGGCTTCGGCGGCCACCGCGAGTTCGCGGCGGAGGGTGTCGACATACGGCGTGAGGTCCATGACGCCATCATGGCACCACTATGGCGCCACACGCAAGCCTAACTGGCACCTCACATGGACTGAACTTAAGGATGGCGCCTCTGACCTGCAAAAACACGCTGAAGCCAACCTGAGTCATCGTGGCACCATGCGCACCCAAGCCCCTCCGATGGCACGAAATGGCACCACGTGGCACCACGTGGCACCACTTGGCGCCACGTGATGCCACGCGATGTCGACCGGAGCCCGAGCTCAGGGACCGGAGACCAGATTCACCACATTCGTACCAGAATTGGCCGCTCCACCCACGTCGTTGATGACATGGCCGATCGTCCCCTTACCCCCCAAGGACACGGTCACCATGTCGTGGAACCGGACACCCGGCGCGGCCGGCGCCTCGAAGGCGCGGTCGGCCACCACCGACGGGTCGGCACTGAAGTAGCAGTAGCTGCCCAGGCCCCATGCCTCGTGCCGGGTCACGGAAGCGGCCACCTTGTACGCGTCGTAGCCGCGCGTCGAGCCGTTCATCCACGCCGCCTGGCCCGGCGGGTCGTACGGCATCTCGTTCTGGAAGAAGTACGTACGTCCACCGTCCCCGTTCCAGATCACCTGATGCTGTTGATAGTGCTCGACGAACAGGCCGTACATCGTCACGTCCGTACCGTTGACGACCAGACCGTTCGCGGCCGTGTTGCTGTTCCAGCCGACGCCGCTGCCGTGGTCGGCGCGCCACAGCCACATGTGGTCGCCGATGACGTCCGAGCTGTTCACGACGAGGGTCTGGGTGGCCCTGCCCACGCCTGCGCCGCCGACGCGGAAGAAGACGTCGTGCAGCGAGGTCGGGTCGGCGGTGTGCCGGGCGGTCGAGCCCGGGGCGCCCACCCGCATCAGGAGCGGGGAGTCGACGGGCCCGGCGTCGATGAGCAGTCCGGCGACCTTCACCCCGTCGACGTCGGCGACGTTCATCGCGGTGATCCCGTTGTCGGGGACCAGGGTGGCAAGGCCCAGGCCGAGCACGACGGTGTCCGGGCGGTTCACGTCGATCGTCTGGTCGAGGTGGTACACGCCCGGTGTGAACAGGAGGTTCTTGCCCTGCCCCAGCGCGCCGTTGATGTCCGCCGCCGTGGCACCGGGCTTGACGATGTAGAACTGGTCGATCGGCAGCGAGCTGCCCGCCGGGGTCCCGTTCGCCCAGGTCGTGCCCTGGGTGTCGGTGCGCAGGGCGGGCACGAACACCTTGTACGCGCCCGCGCCGTCCACGTAGAGGAACGGCTTCTCGCGCGTCACGGGGCTCTGCGGCACGGTGGTGTAGGGCGGGTTGGGGAAGGTGTTGGCCGGGGCGTTGGTGTCGCCGACGAAGACCATGTTCCAGTTGGCGCCGCTCCAGCTTCCCCACTGGCTGTTGCGGGAGAGCCACTGCTGCTGCGAGCCGGAACGCACCTGCCCGTCGATCTTGGAATCGGCGATGAACCCGCCGCTCGACCAGCCGCCGTCGTCCAGCTGAAGGTCGCCGCGTACGTGCATACGTCGGTACGGGGCCGCCTGGGAGACCGCCCAGCGGTCGCTGCCGCCGTTCGGCGTGACCGACAGGTTCTCGGCGGAGCGCCAGAAGTTCTGGGTGGCGTTGCCCTGGAACCAGTCGGCCTCGGCGTGCACGGCACCGTTGATGGTCACCGCGTCCGGCGACAGACCGAGCCCGGCGACCTGGGTATAGAAGCCGACGTTGGCGTCGACGTTGTAGCTGCCCGGCTTGAAGAGCAGGGCGTAGCGCTGCGCGCCGAACTGGTTGGTCTCCTGCTGGCCGAAGACCTGGTTGAGCCGGCTCTGGATGGCGGCCGACGACATCGACGGGTCGAAGACCGAGACGTTGGGCCCGAGGTCCGGGGTGTCGCCGGTGGGCGGCGCGGTGTCGACGGGGTTCACGTCGAACGACTGGGCGGCGCTGCCGTTGCAGGTGTACTGCTGGATGCGGGCGCCGTCGGCGGTGGAGGCGCCGGGCACGTCGAGGCACTTGCCGCTGTGCCGGTTGACGAAGTGGTACGCGCCGCCCGCCTCCTGCACCGGCTGCCACTGCTGGTTGTCGCCGCCGCCGTACGCCCAGAGCTGGACGGGCGCGCTGTCGGCCGTGGACACATCGGTGACGTCCCACGCCTTGGTGGCGTCGTTGCGGTTGTCGACCTGTACGTAGCCGCCGTCGGTGGCCCGGAACTGCCACTGCTGGGCGGCGGTTCCGTTGCAGCCGTACTGCTGGACGGCGGTTCCGTCGGCGGTGCCCGCCGAGGCCGCGTCCACACACTTGCCGCTGTGCCGCGCCGACACGGTGACCCACCCGGTGGGCGGCGCGGCCGCCTGGGCCCTGGGCGCGAAGGTGACGCCGGAGGCGAGGGCGGCGACGAGCGCGCCGACGGCCACCAAGGACGTGGACCTGGGAATCGTCATGGGCTCCCACCTTTCTTCAGGACGTGAAGCTAGGACCCCACCATGGACACGTCAAGACTTCAGACTCCGAACGCCTGGCCTACACCAAAGTCTTCACAACCATCAATCACCACACGGTTAATTGATCTCGGACCCGGAAGGGAAGGGGTCGAGGTATAGAACATTTTCGCCATGATCAACAATCCGCTTTGTTCAATAAATGAACGAATCAGGGCGATCCTTCCCGTTAGCTGTATTCAAGGTGAAGCATCGCCGCCACGACCAGACCACCCGGGCACCCGTCGACGTCACGGCCGTGCGTGAACTGGGGAGTAGCCACTCAACGAGGTGTCAAACTGACGAACCATCAGGAAATATCCGGGCAAGCGAAATCCTCCCGCACGACCGTTTCACCCCGAATTGGCAGGCAGATTTGGGCTGTCGGGCCCGTATCGGATAATTCCGTTGTCATCTCGTTAAGAGCTAACTTCTTGACGCCATCACGAATGGAGGGTTGGCTTCCAGCCACCTCGGCCGTATTTAAGCGGCCATGTCAGGGAGGTTGTTTCTAAGTGAGCACGCGTACCGGCCGTGGAGCGATGACCGTGGGTGTCGTCGCGATGGCCGTCACCCTCGCCGCATGCGGCGGTGGGAGCCAGTCCGGCGACAAGGCCGGCGGAGCCGGCAAGAAGAAGGACCTCAAGATAGGTCTGCTGCTGCCGGAGAAGCAGGCTGCTCGCTACGAGAAGTCGGACAAGCCGCTGATCGAGAAGATGGTCGGCGAGCTGACCAGCAACAAGGGTCAGGTCATCTACGCGAACGCGGAGCAGGACGCGGCGCGGCAGAACCAGCAGGTCGACGACATGATCGCCAAGAAGGTCGACGCGTTGATCATCGACGCCGTCGACTCCAAGAGCATCGGCGGAGCGATCAAGAAGGCCAAGGACGCGGGCATCCCCGTCGTCTCCTTCGACCGCCTCGCCGAGGGCCCGGTCGACGCGTACGTCTCGTTCGACAACGAGGACGTCGGCCATGTCCAGGCCCGTGCCCTGCTGGACAAGCTGGGCGCGAACGCCAAGGACGGCCAGATCGTCATGATGAACGGCGCCCGCACCGACCCGAACGCGGCCCAGTTCAAGAAGGGCGCGCACACCGAGCTGGACGGGAAGGTGAACATCGGCAAGGAGTACGACACCAAGGACTGGAAGGCGGAGAACGCCGCCGCGAACATGCGGACCGCGATCTCGGCCCTGGGCAAGGACAAGATCATCGGTGTCTACTCGGCCAACGACGGCTTGGCGGGCGGCGTCATCAGCGCCCTCAAGGCCGCCGGTGTCTCCAAGCTCCCGCCGGTCACCGGCCAGGACACGGACCTCGCCGGAGTCCAGCGCATCGTCGCGGGCGAGCAGTACATGAGCGTCTACAAGTCGTATGCGGAGGAGAGCCCGATCGCCGCGCAGATGGCCGTGGCGCTCGCCAAGGGCCAGAGCGTCACGCCGATCGCCAACTCCAAGACGAACAGCCCGACCGCCAGCGACATCCCCACCGCGCTGGTCCCGGTCGTGGCCGTGATCAAGGAGAACATCCGCTCCACCGTCATCAGCGACGGCCTCTACACGATCGACGAGATCTGCACGCCGAAGTACAAGGCCGCGTGCAAGGCCGACGGACTGCTGCAGTAACGCTTCGCCCGACCGTAACGGCCTCTGCCCCGGACTGCGAGCGCAGTCCGGGGCAGAGGCCGTTTTCGTGGTCCGTGGCGGAGTCGGTGTCCGTCGTCCAGGGCGGAAGCCGTACCCCCGTCTCGGGCGTCAGCCGGCGAACGTGGCCTTGGGCGGGCGGCGCAGCCGGGGCTCCGGGCGCGTCGGCCCGGAGGTGAACGGCTCGAAGCCGAAGGCCGCCAGGAGCTCCGCCTGGAAGGAGGCGGGCGCGGTGGCGTAGGCGGGCAGCCCCGCCGCGTCCACCGTGCGCAGCACTGGGTCGAGGACGGCTTCCAGCGCGCCCGGATGGGCGGTGGGAGCTATGCCGACGGCCGCGAGGAGCCAGTGGTCCTCCTCGCCCGGTATCCGGTCCTCATGGTCGCGCGCGGGCACCAGCGCGGGCCGCAGCCCGTGCAGTCGCAACAGGGCCCGGTGCTCGTCCTCGTCGATGGAGACACCGGGCGGAATCCACACCGCCGCCGCCTCGGGTGCGCCGGAACCGGTCTCGGCGACCCACACCTTGCCCGTTTCCAGCCCGAAGTGGGCCAGGATGAGCCGGAGTTGGGCCTGTGAAGCCGAGACGAGAGCGGCGGTTTCGGGCGGGAGTCCGTTGTCACCGGAGAGCAGGCGAACGATCGCGTTCACATCCTGCAGGGACGCGCGTCGAGCGGTGACCCTGTGCGCAAAGGTGAGGGCCATAAGCCGTGCCTTTCGCTGTGGTGCGTGAGGACGGCAGTGGCCTCACGCACCTCTTTGGCTTCTCTTTACCGAGGCTACCCGCCCAAGGGTAAGGGCTTCGTATGAATCCGGGACCCCCTGGCCGGCAACGAATTGCGAGCACCGGTACGGATCGCTCCGCTTGTTGCTCGTGGGGACGTCGTTGCGGGCAGGAAGGGCTGGGCGCGGGGCGAGGGCGCAGATGAGCCGTCCGCCGACGAGCCGGTCACGGTCCGCGTCGGAGGAGGTACGAGGGGTCGCGGACGGGGGCGGGGCGCGCGCTCAACGCCACGTAGCCGGGATTCCGCCCAACAGAAGCCGGTTTCCGTTGATAGGTTCGAAGCGAGGCGAACGACAAGAGGAGCGCGATGGCTGCGAGCGAGGACACCACAAACGTACGGACGTGGCTGCGGAGCCTGGACGCCTTCCCCAGCCGACTGCCGACGTTCGACCCGGCGTCCGCTCCGGCCGAGCCGGTCGAGCTGTTCCTGGCGTGGCTGACCGAGGCGGTGCAGGCGGGCGAGCCCGGCCCGCACGCCATGACCCTGTCGACCGTGGACGAGCAGGGCGACCCGTGGGCGAGGGTGCTGATCCTGAAGAACGTGGACGCGGCGGGCTGGCAGTTCGCGGCACACGCGGGCAGCCCCAAGGGGCAACAGCTGTCCGCGCACCCACGCGCCGCGCTGACCTTCTACTGGCCCGGCCGGGGCCGCCAGATCCGCATCAGGGGCGCGGTGACGACCGGCTCCGCCGACAGCAACGCGGCCGATTTCCTGGCCCGTTCCCCCTCGGCCCGGGCGGAGGCCCTACTGGGCCACCAGAGCCAACACCTCGACACACTCGCCCACCGCGACGCAGCCATCGCGGAATCAGCACGCCGCGTCGACCAGAACCCCCAGCTCCTGGCCGAGGACTGGACGCTCTACACCCTCGCCCCCGTATCGGTGGAGTTCTGGCAGGCCGCCGAAACCCGCGTCCACACGCGACTGCGCTACGAACGCGCGCGCCCGGACGCGGAGTGGGAGCGGCATCTGCTGTGGCCGTAGGGCCGGTGGCACGACCACTGGTGGACCTCAACTCTTGACGGCCTCCGCGATCTGCGCGGCGGCCTGGGCGGGTGTGAGGTGTGTGGTGTCTACGACCGTGGCCTCGTCGTGCAACCACGTGCGGGCTGCCTCGGCATACGGCTCAAGGTATTGGAGACGGAACGGGGAGTTGGGGCCGACGACAGTGTCGCCCGCGATACGCCCGCGGAGGGTGTCCTGGTCGGCGTGGAGGACGAAGTGCCGTACCGGAATGGCATGTTGAGCCAGACCGCTGCTGATCTCACGCCAGTACTGCTCGACCAGGACGGTCATGGGCATCACCAGGGTGCCGCCGGTGTAGTCGAGTACGCGGCGGGCGGTCTCGACCACGAGCGGCCGCCATGGCGGCCAGTGCTGGAAGTTGTCGGTCCCGGGCAGCCCTGGCGCGATGTCCATGAGCGTCTCGCCGACCTTCTCGGCGTTGAACACCCGTGAATCCGGGATCAGTTGCTGCACGAACGCACTGGTCGTCGTCTTACCTGCGCCATGGGTGCCGTTGAGCCATATGATCACGGGACCCGATGCTAGTGCTGTACTGGCCGCCGACGAGCCGGAAGCCTGATCACCGAGGTTCATCGGCCTGGCGCAGAACGTCTTCTTGGCGCCTGCTCAGAGCCCGTACGCGACCGGATGCCGTGGCTCGTAGAAGGCGAGTTCCGTTCCGCTGGGGAGGCGGATCGCGGCGATTCGACCCCAGGGGCGGTCGCTCGGCGGGCGGACGATCTCCACGCCCTTCGCGGAGAACTCGGCCAGCTGGGCCGCGATGTCGTCGCACATCAGGTACAGCTCGTGTTTGGCTTCGTCGGCCGTGGGGTGGACGGCGAGTTCGGCCGGGGGCAGTTTGAAGATCAGCCAGCCCTCGCCCGCGTCCACCCCCGGAAAGCCCAGCACGTCCCGGATGAAGGCCCGGTCGGCGTCGGCGTCCGTGCTGTAGAAGATGGCGTGCGTGCCACTGAACATGCTGCCCTCGCTTCGTCGTTCTCCGCACCGGCTTGTCCCGGCATCCTCTCAGCAGAGCCGAACGCGCCCCGTCGACACGCTCGGTCCGGACGCGGGCCAGCCGGAGCCTAGGCGGATCAGGTGTCACGGCGGTGGAGCGGTGCTGGAGCAGCACGGCACCACAGCCCACGGCCGAGCCCTCCCACGACCACCGACCACACCGACCGCCGCCGCGAGGCACACGCACACACCCCACGGCGGCGGCCACGGACTCACGACCCCTCCGGCCGCCTCCGACGCTCCTTCGCCTCGGCCACTCGCGCCTGCTCCTGCTCCCACAACCGGGCGAACTCGCGTGCGTCCGCGTCGAGTTCGCGCGGAGCGTCCTCGTCCTCCTCTTCCCAGAGGCCCTGTTCCTTGAGCTGGCGTACGTGGACCTCGATGGGCGGCTGGGGGTCGAAGTCGGAGGGGCGGGGGCCCTCGGGGCCGTCGGGGCCGATGCGGACCAGGCGTTCGACGCGGGTCACGCGGAGGCGATGGCCGTCCACGGTCAACGAGTTGGAGCGCTTCGCGTCCAGTCGGTCCGCGGCCTCCGCGAACACCGCGCGTTCGGCCTCGTCGAGTTTGTACGTGAACGGGGCCATCACCCGCAGCCAGGCCGTCAGCGAGTCGCGTGCGCCCTGCGGGGTCGAGTGGGACGCCCCGGGGTCATGGGCGCGCCACTTCCCGTCGTCACGCTCGGAGACCAGGAAGACGGCCGGCAGCAGCACTCCGCCGGGGTAGCGTTCGGCGGCCCGCCAGGCGTCCTCCGTCACCTCCCGGGGCGCGCCCGGGGCCGAGCCGACGAAGTGGACTAGGTCCAGGCGGAGAATGCCGTCGGCGAGGCCGGTGCCGGTGTACGGGTCGATCACGAAACCCTTGGTCCGGGAGGGCAGGCTGTGGGCCTCTCCGACCTCGGCCGGATCGGGGTCCGACGGGCGCGGGGGCTCCGGCCCCGCCGACCCCATCCGGATGAAGCGCGAGGCCCGTACGATCCGGAACCGCTGCCCGAGGACGCGGACCTCGTCGATCACCTCCCGGTCCATGCGCACGGCCGCCGCCAGCCACTTGCGCCGCGCCCTTTCGTCCCCGGCTTCCTCGGCCTCCTTGGCCGCCATCCGGAAGCGATGGCCGAGGGAATCCCGCGCGCCCTGCGGTGTGTCGCTGCTGTGTTCGCACAGCTCCCAGCCGCCCTGCTCACACTCTCGTGCGTGGAAGAACTCCGGGACTCCCACGCCCAGGATGTCCGGGTAGCGCTGTCTCGCCTGCCACGCCTCCTGTTCGGCGAATGCGGCGATCGGGCCTTCCTGTGGCGTCACACGGAACGTCAGAAAGGCCGGTAGTCCGTCTTCGTAGCCGTTCATGTACCGACTGTGCCCGATCCGGCGAGCCGCGCGTGCGGCAACGGTGAAATGGACGGGCGTACCGTGGACATATGGCCGGGCGATCACGCCACGAGCGGCCCGGGGACGGCTCGTGGGAGAGCTGGGAGCGCCGCGAGAGCGGGCCGACGGGCGTGCGCGGTGGTGTGTTGTTGCTGCCCGGTGGGATGTGCAGGGCGGGGCAGTACGAGGAGCTGATGGCCGAGCCGAAGCTCGCCGATGTCCGGCTGATCGCGGTGACCCTGCCGGGGAACGGCGGTACTCCCCCACCCCACGACACCCGGGTGGAGAACTACGCCCGGCTCGCCGCCGAATGCGCCGACGGCCTCGGCTGCGCTGTGGTGGTGGGCCACAGCATGGGGGCCACCGTCGCCCTGGAGATGGTCGGTTCGGGCGCGTTCACCGGGCCGGTGATCCTGCTCGCCCCGTCCTTCTCGCGCGAGGACGAGGCCGTGTTCCTGCGTGTACTCGACCGGCTCGCCCGCGTACTCGGGCATCTCCCGTACGGCGCGATGCTGCACATGGTCGGCGGCATGGCGAAGAGCAGTCCGCTGCCTCCGGAGCGGCTCGACGCGCTCATCGCCGATCTGCGGACCAATGACCCGCGCGTCATGCGGCGGATGATCCACGACTATCTGGTGTACCTGGACCGCCATGGCACGGTCGCGCCCCGGCTCTGCACGGCGGGCGTCCCCGCCTGGGTGGTGCACGGCGGGAGCGGCGACGGCGGGGTGAGCGACACCGAGCGGCGCACTCTGGAGGCGTGCCCCTGGGTGCATGTGATCACGATTCCGGGCCCCAGCTTCCTCACCCCGAACGAGCAGCCGTCGCTGGTCGCCGATCTCGTCACCGAGGCCTTGGAGGAGGCCGGAAAAGCCAGCTGAAGCCGCTGACCCCGAAGACACCCGCGTACGCCGTCCGACCGCTCCGCAGGCACACGACGTCACTCAGCGTCACAATGAAACCGTGGAGTGGTTCGTCGCACCCGACTACTGGCTGAGCCGGCTCGTCTTCCAGCGCACGCTCGCCGCGATCTACCTCGTCGCGTTCCTCGGCGCGGCGCTGCAGTTCCGTGCGCTGATCGGCGAGCGGGGCATGCTGCCGGTGCCCTGGTATGTCGAGCGGATGCCGTTCCGGCGGGCGCCGAGCGTGTTCCACTTCCACTACTCGGACCGGTTCTTCGCGGGGTGGGCGTGGACCGGTGTGCTGGTGTCCGTGGGGCTGCTGGCGGGGGTGGACGGCAGGGTGCCGCTGTGGGGCGCGATGCTGCTGTGGCTGCTGCCGTGGGCGCTGTATCTGTCGATCGTGAACGTGGGGCAGACCTGGTACTCGTTCGGCTGGGAGTCACTGCTCCTGGAGGTGGGCTTCCTCGCGGTGTTCCTGGGGAACGACGAGGTGGCGCCGCCGATCGTGGTGCTGTTCCTGATGCGCTGGGTGCTGTTCCGCGTGGAGTTCGGGGCCGGGCTCATCAAGATGCGCGGCGACGAGTGCTGGCGCAACCTGACGTGTCTGTACTACCACCACGAGACCCAGCCGATGCCGGGCCCGCTGAGCTGGTTCTTCCACCATCTGCCCAAGCCGTTCCACCGGGTGGAGGTGGCCGCGAACCACGTCACCCAACTCCTGGTGCCCGTGCTGCTGTTCACCCCGCAGCCCGTCGCCACGGCGGCCGCGTCGCTGATGATCCTCACCCAGCTGTGGCTGATCCTGTCGGGCAACTTCTCGTGGTTGAACTGGACGACGGTCGCGCTGGCCGTGACCGCCGTCGACTTCTCCCCACTCACCTCGGCCCACCACTTCGCGGGCACACCGATCTGGTACGAGGTCGTGGTACTGGCCGTCGCCGCGTTCCTGCTCGTACTGAGCTACCGTCCGGCCCGCAACATGGTCTCGCGCCGCCAGATCATGAACTACTCCTTCGACCCGCTGCATCTGGTCAACACCTACGGAGCGTTCGGCAGCGTCAGCCGGCTGCGGTTCGAAGTGGTCGTCGAGGGCACCGACGATCCGGTGCCGCTCATGGACTCGGAGTGGCGGGAGTACGAGTTCAAGGGGAAGCCCGGCGAACTGCGGTACTGGCCGCGCCAGTTCGCTCCGTACCATCTGCGGCTCGACTGGCTGATGTGGTTCGCCGGGCTCTCCCCCGGGTACGCGCGGCCGTGGTTCGGGCCGTTCGTGGAGCGGCTGCTGGAGAACGACCGCGACACCCTGCGGCTGCTGCGCCGCTCCCCGTTCCCGCCCGACAGCCCGCCCCGCTATATCCGGGCCCGGCTTTTCCGCTACCGCTATACGAGTTGGCGCGAGCTGCGGACGACGGGGGCGTGGTGGAAACGGACGTACGTACGCGAGTTCCTGCCGCCCACCCGGCTGGAGGCGATGGACGACAGGATCTGACGTGGGATCAGGCCTGGCAGACGCCGCGCTCGTAGTCGAACGTGGCGGTCGCCTGCGAGTACTGCCACTGCGGGGCGAGCAGCTTCGCCTGGAGCTGGGCGGCCGCGTCGGGGCTCTCCACCACGTAGCCGAAGTCCTGGAGCCAGGACGGGTACAGGTTCTTCGAGCCGAGGTAGAAGGCGGAGCTGTCGACCGAGACCAGCTTGTGGTGCTGGGCGTAGGGGTGGCCGTCGGCCCAGGTGGGGTTGGCCGAGCTGCGGAACGTGGCCAGTTGGAGGCTGGAGCACATCGCGGTGCGGGCCTTGCCCTTGTCGCCGGTGAGCAGCGCGAGGCGGTCGCGGAGGGTGTCGCTGATCTCGTTGAGCGACTTGATCTGCGAGTAGCCGCCGCTGCCGACGGCGCCGCGGTTGGCGGGGTCGCTGACGACGATACGTACCTTCACCCCGGCGGCCATCTTCGCGGCGAGCGCGTCGTACAGCCGGATGTCGTAGCGCGGCAGCGGCGGGCAGGTGGCGTTGAGGTCCTGCTGGGAGATCTCGATGTGATCGCGCGCGCTGGAGACGAGGGCGCGCAGGGCGCTCTCCTCGGGGTTGACCGTGTCGTAGTCGCGGTCGGCGTTGGTGTTGTCGTGCAGCCCGATGACGCACTTGGTGTCGGCGGCGGTGGGCAGGGTCGGGCGGAACGCCGAGGCGGGGTCCTTGTCCTTGATGCCGACGCCGAGGCCGCCGACGGCGATCACGGGGACGTTGCCGTCGACCGGCACGGGGGCCGGGGCGTCTTTGGCCAGCGACGGCATACAGCCGGCGCCGTTGGACGAGGCGAACCAGACGCTGGCGATGTTGGACTTGTTCTGGCACGTCCACGACCACAGCGTGTCGAGGTACTTGCCGGCGGACCCGGCGGCGGGTCCCTCAAGGGCGAGGTCGACGTCCGACACCGGGTGCGCGGTGTCGATGTAGTCGTCCTTCCAGCCGTTGATGCCACCGGTGACGACCGACTGGTTGTCGACCACGAGCAGCTTGGAGTGGTTCCACGAGAACGCGGTCTTCGAGGTGGTCATCGACGCCACGTTGAGCGTGATGTTCTCGGCCGCCTTGCCCAGCCTGGCGGTCAGCTCGTCGCGGTACTTCGACGGCACCACGTTCAGGTGGTAGATCGGCGCGGCGCCGACGAGGATGCGGACCTTCAGCTTGTTGCCGGACGCGGCCGAGGCCTTGAGACCGTCGACGATCGCGTCCTCGAACGCACCGTTGGGGAACGGCGCGAGGGTGGATATGTCAACCGTGCGCGTGGCCTTGGATATGTTCTCCGTCATCTTGGCGAGCAGGCGCTTGGTCCCCACGCGCTCGGCGCACTTGTCGTCGCCCCAGCAGCCGGGGGTCTGGAGCAGCCAGTCGGACGGGGTGCCGGCGGAGGCGTCGAGGCGGTTGCCCGCGGTGCGCTCCCAGACGCTGTTCTCCAGGCCGGGCGAGACCTGGCGCAGGGCTTGTTCCACGGCGTCGAGGTGCGGGGTCGCCGAGGCGGACGGCGTGCTGCCGGTGTCCGCGAGGGCGGGGGCCGCGGGCAGTACCGCGAGGACGACCGAGCCGGCCACCAGGTGACCCGCGAGGCGGAGACGACGGCGAAGCTGACGGTGAGCCAATTCTTTTCGCATTCTGGTCGGGGCGGGGGCGTTCGGGAACGCCGCGCCGACGAGCGGGGAGGGTGCGTCGGGGACGTCACCAAGATCAACACGGTGAGATTACCAATCCGCCACAAACGACCCGACATACCGCCCGTATCCATGGCCGAAAACCATCGCAGGGCGCCACCGCTCCACCGACCGGCGTCAGTCCCGCTTCGAACCGCCCCGCTCCTTCTTCGCCGGACCGGACGGCCGGGCGGGGTGCGGCTCCATTTCGTGCAGCTGGGTGCGGAGCAGCAGGTCGGCGAGGTCGGCGCCCGGTTTACGGGCCTCCGCGCGCAGGGCGTCACAGCCAGGACAGCCGTACTGCATCGCCGTCTGTCCTCTCGCGCGGAGTGATGTGCCGGTGCGGGCAACTCCATCACGCCGACCACCGTCGACCCGTACAGCGAAACGATTCATCACTCCGATGGCCGCGCCCGAAATGACCGCGCTCAAATTCGGATGCCCGCCCGACAACGTCTGTGTACGGTCCACCGAGTGGAGCCTTTGACCGAGAACACCATCCGTTCGTCCTTCGTGAACTGCACGAAGGGCGAGGCACGCCGACTGCGGCTGCCGCTCGACTTCGCCGAGACGCCCTGGCAGGACCTGGACTTCCTCGGCTGGGTGGACCCGGGTGCGCCGCTGCGCGCGCACCTCGTGATCCCCCGGCCGGACGGACCGCTGGGCATCACCCTGCGCGTCCCGGGCGCAACCCGCACCAGCGCCATCAAGTCCAGCATCTGCCAGGTGTGTCTGACGGCCCACGCCTCCTCCGGTGTGTCCCTGCTCGCGGCCCCGCTCGCCGGGGCACGCGGACGCGAGGGGAACACCGTGGGCATCTACGTCTGCGCCGACCTCGCCTGTTCCCTGTACGTACGGGGCAAGCGCCAGCCCAAGCTGCGCGCGGGCCGGCCCGGCGAGACGCTCGGGTTCGCCGAGAAGGTCGCGCGGACCATGGAGAACCTGGACGCGTTCGTGGCCAAGGTCGTGGCGACCGCCGACAGCACGCCCACAGCCATAAGGTGAGCCGCCGTCAGGTTCAGGGGTGCACGGGTCTGGCCGGTTCACCGACCCGCCGGTAACTTGTCCCTGCCCTCGTCGGCGGCGACCGCGCCGAGGGGCTGCTCGTCGGGCGGCCCCCGGCGGGCACGGCCGCCCACGACCAGGCAGGTGACGTGAAGACGTTCGTACGCGCGGTGTGCCGCGCACTCGTGGCGGGCCTCGTGCTGACGGGCGTCGCCGTCCCGAGCGCGGCGGCCGCCCCCACCCCGTCCACCGGGACGTGGACCGCTCCCCTGTCCACCCGGGGCCGCTACATCGTGGACGCCGACGGAAACCGGTTCCGGCTCAAATCGGCCAACTGGGACGGGGCACAAGGCTCCTGGACCGGTTCGGGCGATGTGAACGACCCGGCCAACCACCACAGCGGCCAGGACTCGTACGGCATCCCGCTCGGCCTGGACCGGGTCGCCATCCCCACGCTTCTGGGCGACTTCCACGCCCTGGGCATCAACAGCGTGCGCCTGCCGTTCTCCAACGAGATGATCCACACCACCGCCCCGGTGCCGGACGCCGCCGTCGCCGCCAATCCCGCGCTGCGCGGCAGGACACCCTTGCAGGTGTACGACGCGGTGGTGGCGGCGCTGACCGCCGACGGTTTCGCCGTCATCCTCAACAACCACACCAACACCACCCGTTGGTGCTGCGGCGTCGACGGCAACGAGCGCTGGAACAGCCGGCAGACCACCCGGCAGTGGGCCGACGACTGGGTGTTCATGGCTCGCCGCTACCGGGACAACGCCCGCGTGGTGGGCGCCGACCTCTACAACGAGGTGCGCCGCGACATCCTCGACGACCCCAACTGGGGCCTGGGAGACGGCCACGACTGGTTCGCCGCCGCGCAGGAGGCCGGGGACCGCATCCTGAGTGAGGCCAATCCGAACCTCCTCATCATCGTCGAGGGCATCAACTGGACCGGCATCCCCGCCGACGGCCTCCCCCACGGCCGCCCGCTCCTCACCCCCGTCCGCACGCTCTCCCACACGCTCGTGGTCTCCGGAAAACTCGTCTACTCGGCCCACTTCTACGGCTACACCGGCCCCCACCACAGCGGCGCCACCGGCCTCGGCGAGACCCATGACCCGCGCTACCAGGACCTCACCCCCGACCAACTGGCAGCCGCGCTTCACGACGAGGCGTTCTACGTCTTGGCCGAGAGCGGGCAGCACTTCACCGCGCCCGTGTGGATCAGCGAGTTCGGCGTCGGCTCCGACGAGGGCGGAGCGGCCGCACGTGCCTGGTTCTCCCACTTCACCGGCTATCTCGCCACCGCCGACGCGGACTTCGCGTACTGGCCGCTCGTCGGCTGGAGCACCGACAACCAGGGACGGCCCGGCGGGGACAGTTGGGCGCTGCTCCGTTACGACCGGGACGGGCATCGCTCCGGGATCCTGGACGGCACCGACTGGCGGGCCGACACGTTGCGCGGGCTGATGACCGCACCGCAGAGGTCCGGTTACGTCCCATCCGTTCCCACTTGGCACATGCTCACCACCGATCACGCCGACGCCGTTCAGTCCTTGCGCGTACGGTCCCTCGGCGACTGGGACAGCGGGGCGCGCAAGGCGGTCTGCCCGGACGGCGAACGGCTCATCGGCATCGGCCACACCCAGGGCCGGGGGCTGTGCACCGACACCGCGACCGACGGAGATCTGCGCGCGCCGGGCCTTGTGCAGACTGTGGTGCGGGACGAGCGGTACGTCCCTCCGGGCGGCGACTGGGCCTCGGGATACAGCAAACTCCAGTGTCCCCAGGGCCAGTTCCTGCTCGGCTACAGCCTGCGGGGAGACGCGGTCTCCGCCGCGCTGTGCGCACCCGCCCGCAGGACGCTCGGGAGCGCGTCTCGTACGGTCTGGTTCGACCGGGGCGACAACCGCCCGACCGGCGACCCCGGCGGCGAGTTCGCGTACGGAAACTACAAGGGGCAGTGCGGGTCCGACGAGTACGCGGCGGGGCTCGCCTACACCAACGCCATCGGCCATCGGGGCCGCCCCGACGCGCTGCTGTGCCGCGCGCTGGTCTGACCGGCGTTCAGGGCCGTTGCCCGCGCGGGACGGCGAAGTCGGTCAGCAGGGCCGTGCCGGGGGCGAGGACCGACCAGGGCCCGCGCCAGGTCAGCACCGCGATGGCCGAGGTGGGGAACTTGGTCCGGGCCCGGTCCAGGGTGTCGCCCAGCGCCTCACCGGTGAGCAGCAGCGTCAGGTCCTGGACACCGGGGTTGTGCGCGACGAGCAGCAACGTCCCGATGATGTCGGGGACTTCGCGTACCGCGTCGAGCAGGTCCCTGTCCTCGGCCGCGTAGAGGCGGGGGTCGTGGCGGGCGGGCGGCGGGCTGCCCAGTTCGGCGGCCGCGAGCTCCCAGGTCTCGCGGGTGCGGCGGGCGGTGGAGCACAGCACGAGGTCGGGCAGACAGTCCGCCGCGCTCAGCCACCGTCCCGCTGCCGGGGCGTCGCGCAGCCCGCGCGGCCCCAGCGGCCGTTCGTGGTCGGGCACGCCCTCGGGCCAGGCCGACTTGGCGTGCCGCAGGACCACGAGCCGCCGCAGCGGCCTCATGCCCGCGCCCCGGCGGGCGAGCGGCCGATCTCACGGGTCAGTTCGAGGCCGAGGACGCGGTCGAGCCGGGCGAACGTCTCGAACTTGGCACCCGGCGGTACGTCCGCGTCCGCCTCCAGATCGTCCAGGAGCCGCAGCACGGCGGCCGCGTCGAGGCTGTCCTCCAGCGCGGCGCGCGCGGTACGCACGAGGTCGGCGCAGAGCGGCTTGGACGGGTGGTCGGCCCACCCGGCCACGGCGCGCCGCCACCGCGCGAGCCGGAGCTCCGCCTCGTCGAAGGCGTCGGAACCGACCTCGACCGGTTCGTGGTACGGGCGGCCGAGCAGCACCAGCCGTACGGCGAGCGCGTCCACGGGGCCGGTCGCGGGCTCGGTCATACGCGCCTCGGCGATCCGCAGACACGCGCCGCCCCCACCCTCGTACGCCCGGCTGGTCAACTGCACGGCCGGTGGGCCGCCCAGGGCCTCGGCGATCTCCTCGGGGGTGCCGGTGGCGTCGGCCGGACGGATGCCGGCGGCGTCGGCCGAAGGGACGTCGGGGCCGGTCCACCCGGTGAGGACGGCTCGGCCCCGCAGCTCGACGACCCGGCCCAGCACGTCGGCGGCGAGCAGCACCCGCAGCCCCGTCAGCTCACCCGGGCCCTCGGCCACCGGCACATGAGCACAGACCCGCAGCGGCCCCGGCCCGGCGAGATGATCCACGATGCGCAGCACGGCATGAGCCTAGGCGCTCGGCCTCCCATCGGCAGGTCTCGTACGGCTGAGGGGCCGAAATTGATCCCGTCCGGGGCAGTCGCCTCAGCGCGAGGCGTACGGGATCAGGGCCATCTCGCGGGCGTTCTTGATCGCGCGGGCGAGTTCGCGCTGCTGCTGTGCGCTGACCCGGGTGACGCGGCGGCTGCGGATCTTGCCCCGGTCGGAGATGAACTTCCGCAGCAGGTCGGTGTCCTTGTAGTCGATGTACGTGATTCCGGCGGCGTCCAGCGGGTTGGGACGCGGGGCGGGCTTCTTGTCGGTCTTGCGGCGCGTGGGCATGGCGTACTCCTGAAAAGTCGGTGGCGGGGATCTCAGTGGACGGGGTCGAGGAGGTCGTCGAAGGCGTGCGGAAGATGGCGCCAGCCCTCGGGGCCCGCCGCGTACTCGTCGTCGGTGAGCAGACAGCACTCCAGGGCCGTGAGGAGGCCGTCGCGGTCCAGGCCCGGTGAGGTGAAGGTGAGGTGCTGGGCGCGGTCGCCGTGTTCGGGATGCCAGTCCATGGCGGCGGCGACCCGGCGGACCGGAGGCACCAGTTCCCAGGCCGCGTCGGGCAGCGAGGCGAGCCAGGGACCGGCGTCCTCCACGCACAGCGCGCCCCCGGCCGCGTCCCACATCAGCAGCGTGTCGGGCCGGTCGGCGAGCCAGAACCGGCCCCGGCTGCGTGCGGCCGCGCAGGTCAGGTCCTCCAGCGCGGCGTACAGCCGGGCCGGATGGAAAGGCCGGGTGCGGTGCCACACCAGGGTGGCGACGCCGTGCTCGTCGGCCTCCTGGGGCAGCAGCGCGCAGGCCGGGTGCTGGCGTTCGGCCGCCGCCCGGACGTCGAATCCGCCCCGAGCGGCGGCGGCGAGAGTGCCCTCTCCCAGTGTCAACTGCTGTGCGGTGCAGTGGAGTTGCGTGAGCAGGGCGAGGTCGGCCGGGTCGGGGTGCTCGGACGGGGCGACGGCGAGGACGTTCGCGTACTCCAGCTGCCGGGCCAGCGTGTCGGCGACCGTGCGCTCGTCGCTCGGCGCCGCCGCGAGTCCGTGCTCGGAGAGGTCGTCGCCGCAGCCGAGGCTGGAGAGCAGCAGCTCCGGGTCGACGGCGGTGACGACGCCCACGAGATCGAGCACCGCGCCGGAGTGACGCTCGCCCACGTGGGTGCCGACGACGACCTCGGCCATCGCCTTGGGCTCGACCGAGTCCCACAGTTCCACGACCGCGAGCGAGCAGGTGCCGCTGTCGGCGATGCGCAGCAGCTCGGGCACCAGGTCCTCGCGCAGTGCGCAGCACGCGCAGTCGTTGACCAGCGGTGTCTCGTGCGTACGGGTGTGGCCCGCCGCGTCGAACACGCCGGCCCGCACCACGCCGTCGGCGGCGGTGCTCAGGTCGTGGTGCAGGACCACGGCGCCGGGTGTCGAGAGCAGCAGTTCGTCGACGGCCGCCCGGCGGACGGCCGCGTGCAGCCCGGCGACCAGGACCACGGGCAGCCGGGGTTCGTCGGGGCTCATCGTTCCTCCCGGAAGTCGACATGCCGGCTGACGACCGGGTCGTACTTGCGCAGGGTGAGCCGGTCGGGGTCGTTTCTGCGGTTCTTGCGGGTGACGTAGGTGATTGGGGTCTCCCCTGCTCGAACGGAGTTGAGAGCTTGGGGAACGGTGCCTGCGGTGGAGCGCAGCTTGATCACCGGGCGCAGTTCGTTGCGTGCCATGCCGAGGACTATACAGAAATGGTTTTCATTACCGTTAAGGTGGTGGCGTACGGATCACCCGTCGCCCAGCGAGAAAGGCTCCCGCATGTCCGCCCACTGCCAACTCACCGGCCGCAAGCCCGGGTTCGGCAACGCCATCTCCCACTCCCACCGCCGCACCCGCAGGAGGTTCGACCCCAACATCCAGCGCAAGCGCTACTGGCTGCCCAGCGAGGGACGCCATGTGCGCCTGACCTTGAGCGCCAAGGGCGTGAAGACCGTCGACAGCATCGGCATCGAGCGGGCCGTCGCCCGTATCCGGGCCCGCGGGGAGAAGATCTGATGGCAAAGAAGAGCAAGATCGCGAAGAACGAGCGGCGCCGCGTGGTCGTCGCCCGGTACGCCATACGGCGCGCCGCCCTCAAGGCCATCATCCGGGACCCGCGCAGCTCCCCCGAGGACCGCGCCGCCGCCCAGGGCGAACTGTGCCGCCAGCCCCGCGACGCCAGCGCCACCCGTATCCGCAACCGCGACGCGGTGGAC
This sequence comes from Streptomyces sp. CBMA152, assembly GCF_014596475.1. Taxonomy (GTDB): domain Bacteria; phylum Actinomycetota; class Actinomycetes; order Streptomycetales; family Streptomycetaceae; genus Streptomyces. The sequence goes on from NZ_MECJ01000032.1 coordinate 105,876, forward strand.
GGCCGCCCGCGTGGCTATCTGGGCACCTTCGGCCTCTCCCGCATCAACGTCCGCGCGCAGGCGCACGCCGGACTGCTGCCGGGGGTGCGCAAGTCGAGTTGGTGACGCCACCGCGTCCCGGCGACCGCTGGGACGCGGTGTACACCCTCGGGCCTCGGGCACGTCGGGGAGCCCGGGGCCGGATCAGACCACGGTGAAGCCGTGGCGGGCGCCGAGCCGGGTGAGGGTGTCGCGGCCGGGGATCCCGTCCGCGTCCGCACCCGAGTAGCCGCAACGTTTCTGCCAGGCGGCGTACGCCGTCTTGGTCTTGGTCCCGAAGGACCCGTCCACCCAGGCGGCACCGAGCAGCCCCTCCGCATTGAGGGCGCGCTCCACGATCAGGACGTCCGCCTTGTACGTGGTCCCGCCCTGCGGAAGGCCCGGGTCGCGGTTGGCCGCGGCGATGACGTGCGCCAGCGACACCTGCTGGGACGGGGGCGGCGGCCCGCCGATGAACCAGGGCCAGGAGCCGGGGTCCTGATGGTCGTTCTCCGGGACCTGCTGGTGTCCGTACCACCCGCCCCGGGTCTCCCATATGTGTTCGTCGCGGTGCGAGGTGAAGTCGACCGGCCGCCCCATCGGCCAGGTGTCGGCCACGCCCCAGGAACGCACCCATGCGTTCAGCCCCGCCCAGCCGGTGCACGGGGTGTCGACGAGCCGGGCGTAGACTTTGCCGCTCGCGCGGCAGTACGGGAAGAAGTGCGCCTCGATCTGGATGACCACCGAGCCCGCTCTGTTCGTACGGGTCCCGCCGGGTAAGTCGACGAGGGACTTCGACCGGGAGTTCGCCGGGAAGAACTGGGTGAGCGCGCCGGTGAAGGGCGACCAGAGCAGATGCGGGGCGGACGACTTGCCGTCGGGGTTGCGGCCGAACCAGTCCTGGAGGTTCGCGTACGGCACCTGGTCCTGCGGGTGGCTGGCGGTGGCGTTCTTGTCCCAGGTGATGTGGGCGATCGCCTTGGCGGGGTAGCCGGAGTCGGTGGGGGCGTGGTCGCCCACGTCGATGCGTTGGGCACCGGGAAGCCAGAGTTCGGGCATGGGGGTCTCCAGAGCTGAGCCCCTGGGTGCGGGGCTCGCGTGGGGGATGAGCCTTGGGGGGATGGCTCATGCTGGGGATGAGGTGGGGGGACCGGATTCGGTCTCTACTGAAAGGTGTTCCCGCCGGTAACAGGTCAACGCCCCACCGTTCGAAGGAAGTTGAAACATTCGAACTGCGAGACGCCGAGCCGGCTCCGCACCCTTCACCGGGCGGCCCGCATCGCCCGTCCCCGCCCTCGATGGGGCCGACCAGGATCGGCGACCATGACTCACTGGCTGCCGCCGCACCACGTCCCACCAGCTCCGCCGAGCCCGCGTGCACGATCCGGCAACGTGCGTGCACGCATCGTCAAGGACATCTCAAGTCGGGCCTCGTTGAATGAGGCGCAAGCCGACCAGGAGGGGCAGGCAGTTGAACACCCCATCGCCAGCAGATCACGGATCAGCCCACGCCGACATGTTCGTCCGGGACAACTTACCGCCCGCGCTGCTCCAGCCCGACCTGCTCCTCGGAATGCCCCATCTGCGCTTCCCGGCACGTCTGAACTGCGCGTGGGAACTTCTCGACGGGGCCGGGTCGTTGGACCGGTCGAAGCGTCTCGCCGTGCTGTCGCCGCACGGCGTGCGCTGGACGTACGGGCAGCTCACCGCCGAGGTCTCCCGTATCGTCCATGTGCTCACCGAGGACCTGGACCTCGTGCCCGGCAACCGGGTGCTGCTGCGCGGGGCAAACACCCCGATGCTGGCGGCGATCTGGCTCGCGGTCGTCAGGGCGGGCGGGGTCGTGGTGGCCGCGCCCATGTCGCTGCGGGGCCAGGCGCTTGCCCATGTGATCGACAAGGCGCGGGTCACGCATGTCCTGTGCGAGTCCGCCCTACGGTCCGAACTTGCAGCGACGGGCCGGGCACCCCGGACGATGTACTTCCTCGATGACGAGGCGGACACCGGCACCGGCACCACCCTCGAACAGGCCATGGTGACCAAACCGGACTGGTCGCTCCCGGTCGACACCACCGCGACCGACCCCTGCCTGATCGCCTTCACCTCCGGCACCACCGGAACGCCGAGGGCCACGATCCACTCGCACCGCGATGTGATGGCCGCGTGCAACTCCTTCCCCCTGCACGTCCTGCGGGCCACCGGCGACGACCGGTTCATCGGCTCCGCGTCACTGACGTCCACGTACGGGCTCGGCGGACTGCTTCTCTTCCCGCTGCACGTGGGTGCGACGACGGTGCTCCTCGACGACCCCACGCCCCGCCAACTCGCCCGTTCCATCTCGAAGTTCAAGGCGACCGTGTGCTTCGGCGCCCCGGACATCTACCGCGCGGTCTGCGCCGAGCGGACCACGTACGACATGTCCTCGCTGCGCGAGTGCGTGTCGACCGGGGAGCCGCTGCCGACCGAGACCCGCCGCAGGTGGAAGCGGCGTACGGGCAGCGGTCTCATCGACGGGCTCAGCTCGACCGAGATGTTCCACATCTTCGTCGCGATGCGCGGCGAGGAGGCCTGGACCCGGCCCGGCGCGATGGGTCGGCCCGTGCCCGGCTATCTCACCGCGATCGTCGACGAGTCCGGGCGCCCGCTCCCGCACGGCGAGGTCGGCGCCCTCGCCGTCAAGGGACCGACAGGTTGCCGCTATCTCGACGACGATGAGCGTCAGCAGGACTACGTGCGCAACGGCTGGAACTTCACCGGCGACGCCTGCTGGACCGACGAGTACGGCTTCCTCTACTACCACTCCCGCACGGGCGGCCCGCTCAGCGGTTCAGGGCTGCCTCGCGATAGTCACGCGGGCTGATTCCGTACGCGGCCCGGAACGCCCGGCTGAAGTGGGCCGGTTCTATGAAGCCCCAGCGGGCGCCGATGGCGTACACCGGCCGTCGGCGCAGGCCGGGGTCGGTCAGGTCCCGGCGGCAGCGTTCGAGCCGCCGGGACCGGATCCAGGCGGCGATGGTCATGCCGCGCGAGTCGAAGACCTGGTGGAGCTGGCGCAGGGACATCCGGTGCGCGGCGGCGACGGTCGCCGGGGTGAGGGAGGGGTCGCTCAGGTGCCGGTCGATGAAGTCGCAGACCTCGACGCGCAGGGCCTGCTTGCGCGACTCGGGCGTCATCTGGTCCTCCACGGCCAGCCGCCGCCCGAGCACGGCGGCGAGCAGGTCGATCGTCACCGACGCCAGGGCGGGGATGTCGTCGAAGGCGCACTCGTCCGCGCGGGCGTCGAGGTCGGCGAGCCAGCGCCCGAACACCCCGCCCATCCCGTGGTCCGCGGCGATCGGGGTCGCGGTCACGCGCTGGACCACGTCCCCGGGCAACGGGAGCCGGGTCCGGGGAAGTTGGACCACCGTCATGGACGACAGCTCGCCGTCGAACCCCCCGTCGAACGGACGGCTGCTGTCCACGACCATCAGTTCTCCGGCCCGCAGCACCGCCTCCCGCCCGCCCTGCGCGACCCGGCCGCGCCCCGACATGAGGACGTTGACCTGGTACACCTCGGGGTCGTCCTGCCGTATCAGCTTCGGTGTACGGGTGATCTCCACACTCGGGTACGTCAGCGTCGACACCCGTACATCGCCCAGGTCGAGCACGCGCAGCGAGGCGTGGAAGTCCGGCGCCGACTCGCTGCGCAGCCAGTTGCGCACGTGCGACTGACCGGCCAACTCCGTCCAGAGCGCGAACCGTTCCCTCGCGGGCACGGCCTCGGTACTGAACTCGCTCACCAGCCCCATCTCACACCCCCGCTGTGCCAGACGTCCGACCGGGGCGCGAGCATGGCACAAATGTTCGTAGGACGTCGAGCAAAGCTTCGGCCATCCCGCTCCCCGTTTCCCTTCAACTGTCGCACGGGGTGCGGTGTTTCGTGGTCGTCACCCCCCGCCCGCCGACCTTCGCGCGCAGGCCGACCGAGCCCCCGGTATCGCCCCCTCCCGGCAAAAATACGTTGCCGGGCCGACAACCGGTACGTCAGGCTTCCGGCCATGTCCGAGAACAGAACCAGCCCTCCCCAAGCGACCTCGCACGGCGTGGCCTCGCTCTTCTCCCACGGCCGCCTGACGGCGATCCCCCGCAAGGCGGCCCGCCGCGAGCAGCTGCTCGCGCACCTCCAGGAGACGCTGTTCGAGCCGGACCGCACGTACACCGAGCGCGAGGTCAATGACGCACTGCTCACCGTGCACGACGACTACCCGGCGCTGCGCCGCTACCTGATCACGGCGGGCCTGCTGACCCGCACCCGAGACGGCGCCAGCTACCAGCGCGCCGCGTAGCGGGTCGCCGCCCGACGGTCTCGGTAACTAAGCGCTACCATCCCACCCCCTCCGTCACGTAACGTAGTCGATATATCAAGTGACTGGATGCGGGACGTCCGTTTTGCGGGAAGATGGTGAGGCAGGAAGCCGTCAGGCGATAGCGATCGGCATCAGCGATGGACAGGACAACGACAGTCCCGGATTCCAAGGCCTCATCGAGTGCGGCGGTGTTCGGGGCGCCGTGCTGGGTGAGTCTCATGGCGCGGGACCTCGCTCCCGCACTCGACTTCTATGGCGCCGTGTTCGGCTGGACGTTCCGGACCGGAGGGCTCGGTGAGCAGTTCCGGGTGGCCCTCGACAACGGCCAGCCGGTGGCCGGCATCGGAGCGCTCGCGCCGGAACTGCAGGTGGCGGTCGCCTGGACTCCCTATTTCGCGGTCGAGGACGCCGACACGACCGCCGGACGCATCCGTGAGCGCAGCGCCACGGTCGCCGTGGGCCCCGTCTCCTTCCAGACCGGCCGCGGTGCGCTCGCCGCCGACCGGGACGGCGCCGTGTTCGGCATCTGGCAGGGCAAGCTCGTCGCCGACTGGGAGTCCTGGCGCGACCGGGAGCCCGCGTGGCTGCGGCTGCGCACCCGTAACGCCTTCGAGTCGGCGATCTTCTACGGAGAGGTCCTGGACTGGGCGAACGAGCGGCCGGGCTGCTGCGACGTCCAGTACGAGGCCGACGAGGTCGTGCTGCGGCACGCGGGCCACATCGTCGCCCGCCTCAGCTCCGGCGCCCTCGAAGCCGCACCGGACCCCACCCTCCGTCCGCACTGGGAGGTCCACTTCGTCACGGTCGACGTCCCCGCCAAGACGGCGACCGCCCGTGCCCACGGCGGCGTGGTGATCGACCAGGGCACCGGCACCACCGGCCCCTGGGCGACGGTCCGGGACCCCGACGGCGCCACGTTCACGATCAACACCCGGGCCACCCCCGCACCGCCACCGCCGGCGGCGGCGGCGGCGGCAAAGTAATCCGCATTAGTCATCAATGTGATTACTCGAATACGCACCTATTAACGCAAGTGCTAACTTGGCGCAATGGCATTGCGCAACGCGGTCCTCGCCGCGCTCCTGGAAGGTGAGGCCTCCGGGTACGACCTGGCCAAGGGGTTCGACGCGTCCGTGGCCAACTTCTGGATGGCGACCCCGCAGCAGCTCTACCGCGAGCTCGACCGGATGGAGTCCGACGGCCTGATCGAGGCCCGCGTCGTGCAGCAGGAACGGCGGCCCAACAAGCGGCTGTTCTCCCTCACCGACGCCGGGTACGCGGCGCTGCGGTCGTTCACCGCCGAACCGCCCAGGCCCAGCGCGATCCGCGATGAACTGCTGGTCAAGGTGCAGGCCGTGGACGCGGGTGACGCCGAAGCCGTCCGCGCCTCGATCGCCGAACGGCTGGAGTGGGCACGGGCCAAGCTGGCCCGCTACGACCGGCTGCGCGCCCGACTGCTCGACGGGCGCACCGAGGACGACTTCCTGGCGGGCGCCGAACGCGTCGGCCCGTATCTGACCCTGCTGCGGGGCCGCGCGTTCGAGCAGGAGAACATCCGCTGGGCCGAGCGGGCGCTGGCCGTTCTGGAACGGCGCGCGCACCACTTCACGTAGTCACATTCCAGGACGTCATCCCGCCAGCCGGGCCACCGCCGACGCCACCCGGCCCGCCCCGTCCTCGCCTGCCATACGGCGGGACAGGTCGGCGGCGGCACGGGAGGGGGCTGAATCGCGTACGGCCCGGCCGAGTGCGTCGGCGAGGCGCTCGGCGGTGAGGCGTTTGAACGGGATGGCGCACGGGGCCGCGCCCAGGGCGACGAGGCGGGCCGCCCAGAACGGCTGGTCGGCCGTCACCGGCACCGGGACCGCGGGCACCCCCGCGCGCAGGGCCGCCGCCGTCGTGCCCGCGCCTCCGTGATGGACGACCGCCGCCACTCTCGGGAAGAGCAGGGCGTGCGGGAGTTCGCCGACGGTGAGCACGTCGTCGCCGGAAGCGTGGAGTCCGGCCTGGCCGGTCTGGAGGATGCCGCGCAGTCCCGCGGAGCGCAGGGCCCGTACGGCGAGTTCGCCGAGGCGTTCGCCTTCGCCCGCCGCCATGCTGCCGAAGCCGATGAAGACGGGGGGCGGGCCCGAGCGGAGGAAGTCCTCGACAGCTGTGGGGAGTTCGGCGTCCGGGGCGTGGTACGGCCACCAGTTGCCGACCGCTTCCAGGCCGTCGCGCCAGTCGCGCGGCTGCGGTACGACGGCCGGGCTGTAGCCGTGCAGCACGGTCCAGCCGGGCTCGGTCCTGCTGCGCACTTCGCCCGGCGTCGCGGCGGGCAGGTCGAGCCGCGCCCGCAGGTCCCTGACGGCCTCGGTGAAGACGCGGTCGACCATCTTCAGCGAGAAGCGTCCCATCGCCCGGTTGCCCCACGCCCCGAGCGACTTGGCGCCCGCGACGACCGGGGCGAACTCCCTTGTCGGGTGCGTCGGTTGCAGATAGACGCCGAGGCCGGGTGTCCCGGTGGCCTCGGTGATGTGCCAGCCGAGCGGGGCCGTGGTCGTGGAGAGCAGCATCAGCTCGGTGCCCTGCTCGACGGTGTCGGCCAGCCCTCCGGCCAACTCCTTCACATACGCGCCCGCCGCGCGCATCAGCGCACGCTTTTCGGGTGCGGAACCGGCCCCCGATGTGGTCCCGCTCCCGTTCCCGGACGCGGCCTTCGCCCGGGGATCGCCGGGCAGGGGCCGGAATTCGAGCCCGGCGGACTTCACGAGAGCGGCGAACGACTCCGGCGCCGCGAGCGCGACCTCGTGTCCTTCGCGCCGGAGGTGGGCGCCGAGACCGGTGTACGGGGCGACGTCACCGTACGATCCGGCAGCGGTGATCAGAATCTTCATGGCTGTCCTTGAGGTGTCCGTCGGACGTGAGAGGTCCTTCGGAGGCGGCTTGACGTGCGGCGTTGGCCTCCACGGCGGTACGCAGATACGTGGCGAGGCCGGGCCGTTGCTGTGACGCGGGCACGACGAGTGCGAAGGCGCGCGGGTCCCGGGCGAAGTCGTCGGCGATGCGCCGATGCATCTCGGGCGGGCAGGACGTGAACCAGCGCGCGATATGGCGGCGGTGCTCCTCGGCGAGGTCCATGGCCTGCTCCGACTCGGCGGGACGGCCGTCGTCGAATGCGGCGAGCAGGTCCTCGCGCCACGCCGCCGCCTCGGCCATGATCCGCGCCCAGTCCTCCTTGGTATGGGCCGCGGCACTGGCCATCGACTGCCGGTGGCCGTCGCTGTCCTGCCACTTGAGCTGCGCCTCGGTGGCGTAACTGAGATCGAAGGCGATCTCCCCGAAGACCTCGAACCGCTCCTGCGGTGTGAGCCGTACGCCGGTCTGCTGCACGGCCATGGCCTGCTCGGCGACGTCCATCATCCGCCGGAGCTTCCCGATCTGCTCGCTCAGCCGCTTGTGGCGGGCGCGCAGTTGGTCCAGGGCGTTGGCCTCGGGGTCCTCAAGGATCGTGGTGATCTCGTCGAGGGAGAACCCGAGCTCCCGGTAGAAGAGGATCTGCTGGAGCCGTGCCAGGTCGGCGTCGCTGTAGAGCCGATAGCCCGCGGGGCTGCGCTCACTGGGTGTGAGCAACCCCGCGGTGTCGTAGTGGTGCAGGGTGCGCACGGTGATCCCGGCGAACCCGGAGACCTGGCCGACGGAGTAACTCATCGCGGTGCCTTTCGTCGTGATCGAGCGTGCTGCCTCACGTGACGTGAGGGTCAAGCCGATCACACGACGGCGTTATGCTTGAACCATCACATGGATGTGAAGGTTGAGCCGCCCGGAGCCGGGCGACGGGACGTGGGGCGATCGCATGCGTATCGGAGAGTTGTCACAGCGCACCGGCACGCCCCCTCGGCTGCTGCGGTACTACGAGGAGCAGGGCCTGATCGGCGCCGACCGCACGCCCAACGGCTATCGCGAGTACGACGACTCCAACGTGAACCGGGTCCTGCAGATCAGGGGGCTGCTCGACGCGGGGCTGCCCACCAGGATCATCAAGCAGATCCTGCCGTGCCTGGACGAGCCCCTGGCCAACCACTTCTCCGACGTGACCCCGGAGATGGTCGCGGGCCTCGAACTCCACCGCGACCGTATGACGGCGCGCATCAACTGCCTGACCCGCAACCGCGACGCGGTGGCGCACTACCTCGACGCGCTGGGCCCGCGCGGCGACGGGGCCGGGGACACCTCGGCCGACTCGCCCACCCGATAGCCCGCCACCGACGGCCAGCGGACGGTGAGCACCACGGACTCCTCCTCCGCGTACCAGGAGTGGTCCACCCCGCGCCCCCACACGACGTAGTCACCCTGCTCGCTCAACGTCACACTGCGGCCCGGAAGTTCCACCCGGAAGCGCCCGCTGATCAGCACCAGCAGCGCCGTGCGCTCCTCGCCGGTCACCCATTGCGCCCGCTCGTCGCCGCGCGGGTGGACACCCCACTTGATCTCGACGGCTTCGCTGTGCCGGGGGTCCCCGGCGTCCTTGAAGTGCCCGAGCAGCCAGCCCCGGTCGAGCGCGGCGTCCTTGCCCGCGTTGCCCACGTACACATCGGCCACATCAGCCACTTCCACGACTTCGTTCATGGCATGGGAGCCTAATCGGCCGCTGAAGGGAGCCTCCTCGCTCCTCAGATCAGCGTCCTCCCGCCGTCCAGCGGCACGAACGTGCCCGTGACCTTGCTCGCAAGGTCACTGGTCAGCAGGACGACCGCGTCCGCCACGTCCTCCGGCAGGATCGGCTTGGGCAGCGGGGTGACCTCGGCAGTGTGGGCGATCAGGGTCGCCTGGAACGGGCCCGCGTTGGCATCGGTGGGGACGAAGCCCGGGGCGAGGGTGTTGACGCGGATGTTATCCGGCGCCAACTCCCTTGCCAGGGACCGGCCTACGGCGTCCTGGGCGCTCTTGGCCGCCGCTATCTCGACGGGTACGGGGTACGGGTTGTGCGTGGTGGACGCGCCGATGAGGACGATCGAGCCGCCGCCCGCCCGGCGCATCCCGGGGACGACGGCATGGCAGCACGCGAGGGTCGCGTCGAGTTGGGAGGCGACCGCGTCCCGTACCGAGGCGATGCCGTCGGGGGTGTCGATGAAACACCCTCCCGAAGCCCCGCCCCGCGCCGCCCCGGCCCTCGCGCCGATCCGGTCCGTGCCGACCATGACGTTGCAGACCAGGACGTCGATCGGGCCGAGCGCTTCCGTGGCCGTCGCCACCATCGTCCGCACCTGTGCCAGATCGCACACGTCGCCCGCGACCGCGATCGCCCGGCTGCCCGACTTCTCGATGTCGGCGACCACGCGCGCGGCGGCCTCGGCGCTGCGGAGGTAGTTGACCGCCACGGACGCGCCGTGCGCGCCCAGCGCACGGGCGACGGCCGCGCCGATCCCACGGCTCGCACCCGTCACCAGAGCCACCCGGCCCGCCAGCAGTGACGACGACATGACGTCTCCCCTCGTATCCCCTTGAAGCACCCCATCACTCGGCGCCCCAAGATCGCACACGTCGGCGCACCCGGGACCCGTCACCGTCGCGGATGCGCCACACCGCGCATCCGCGACCGTCAAGCGTCACACGCGCCATCCGAATAACACTTTTGTGTACTTTCAGGGTGATCTGGGATTTCCTGTGGCATAGGCCGGGGATGATCATCCACGGCTGTCCGGCAGCCCGCCCGCCCCGTGTCACGAGGCCGGTGTCGCCTACCCCTCCAGGATGTTCCGCCCATGGCTGTCTTGTGCCGACCTGCCGTCGCCGTGCCCGAGCATGTGATCACCTCCGAGCAGACGCTCGACCTGGTGCGCACCGTGCACGCCGGCCATCCCCAGCTGGCGCTCGCCCTCCGCCTGATCGAGAACACCGGGGTGGCCAAGCGGCATCTGGTGCAGCCGCTGGAGGAGACCCTGCGCCACCCGGGGTTCGAGGTGCGGAACAAGGTGTACGAGGCGGAAGCCAAGGCGCGGGTGCCGCAGGTCGTACGGCAGGCGCTGGACACCGCGGAGCTCACGGCACGGGACATCGACCTGATCGTCTATGTGTCGTGCACCGGGTTCATGATGCCGTCCCTGACGGCCTGGCTGATCAACACCATGGGATTCCGGCCGGAAACGCGTCAGGTACCGATTGCACAGCTCGGCTGTGCCGCGGGCGGCAGCGCGATCAACCGCGCGCACGACTTCTGCACCGCCTACCCCGACGCCAACGCCCTCGTCGTGGCCTGCGAGTTCTGCTCGCTGAGCTATCAGCCGACCGACCTGGGCGTCGGCACGCTGCTCTCCAACGGCCTGTTCGGCGACGCCGTGGCCGCCGCCGTGGTGCGCGGCTCGGGCGGCACGGGGATCCACCTTGAGCGCAACGGCTCGTATCTGATCCCGCAGACCGAGGACTGGATCGCGTACGCGGTCCGCGAGACCGGGTTCCACTTCCTGCTCGACAAACGCGTCCCCGGCACGATGGAGTCGCTGGCGCCCGCCCTCGGACGGCTCGCCGACGAACATGGCTGGAACGCGTCGGACCTGGACTTCTACATCGTCCACGCGGGCGGCCCGCGCATCCTGGACGACCTCTGCAAGTACCTCGGGGTGCCGCCGGAGGCGTTCCGCTTCAGCCGGGCCACGCTCACCGAGTACGGGAACATCGCCAGCGCCGTCGTCCTCGACGCGCTGGGCCGCCTGTTCGACGAGGGCGGCGCCGAGCACCGGGCCAAGGGCCTGATCGCCGGGTTCGGGCCCGGTATCACCGCCGAAGTGGCGCTGGGCCACTGGACGTCGACGGCGGCGAAGAAATCCGTAGAGGTATAGGAGGACAGGGCCGTGGAGGAGAAGACCGTGCAGAACGACGCGACCGCGAGTGAGTCGACCGTCCACTTCTGGGCCCCGCCGGATCTGCCCGGCCTGGCCTTCGATCCGCTGCTGCACCGGCTGCTGCACGAGGAACCGGTCGCCCGCGTCCGGCTCCCCAACGGCGAGGGTCACGCGTGGCTGGCGACGCGGTACGACGACGTACGGTTCGTCTCCGTCGATCCCCGGTTCAGTCGGCAGGCCGTCATGGGGCGCTCCGTCACCAGGCTGGCCCCGCACTTCATCCCGCTGCCCGGGGCCGTCGGATTCGCCGACCCGCCGGACCACACCCGGATGCGGCGCGTCGTCGCCAGCGCCTTCACCGCCCGCTCCATGCGCCGGCTGCACGAGCACGCGCAGGGGGTGATGGACGGTCTGCTGGACCGGATGGAACGCAAGGGCGGCCCGCTCGACCTGGTGGCCCACCTCAACCGGCCCTTCCCGCTCGCCATGGTGTGCGCACTGACGGGCGTGCCCGACGAGGACCAGTCCAAGATGGCGCACTGGTCGGACACCATCATCTCCGCAGGACGCGGCCGCGAGGCGAGCGAGCAGGCGAAGGCCGAGATGGCCGCGTACTTCCACGATCTGTTGGCCCTGCGCCGGACCGAGCCGCGCGAGGACCTGGCGGGCGTGCTGGCCGGGGCCGTCGAGGACGGCACGCTCGACGTGGACGAGGCCGTCGGGCTCGCCGTGCTGATCCAGATCGGCGGCGCGCACGCGGTGCGCAACAACAGCGCCAACATGGTGTACGCGCTGCTCACCAAGCCCGCACACCTCGCCCGGCTGCGCGCCGAGCCCCAACTCCTGCCGCAGGCCGTGGAGGAGCTGCTCCGCTACATCCCTCACCGCAACGCGGTCGGCCTCTCCCGGATCGCCCTTGAGGACGTCGAGGTGGGCGGGGTGCTCATCCCCGAGGGCGACCCCGTATACGTCTCGTATCTCACCGCCAACCGCGACCCGCAGGTCTTCGCCGACCCCGAGCAGCTCGACTTCGACCGCACGCACAACCCGCATGTCGCCTTCGGCCACGGCCCGCACTACTGCCCCGGCGCCACGCTGGCCCGGATGGAGTCCGAGATCCTGCTCCGCTCGCTGTGGGACCGCTTCCCGGAGCTGAAGCTGGCCGTGCCGGAGGACGAACTGGTATGGGAGCGCGGGGCGTTGATCCGGGGGCCGAAGGAACTGCCGGTGACCTGGTGACGGATCCGATGAACCGTCAGTGACCATCCGAGAGGAGACAGCCGTGGACGACCTCGATCCGTACACCCGCCCCATCGACGGTCTGGTGATCCCGCCCGGCGGCGGTCGCACGATCCGGACCGCCGCGCAGCAGGTGACCTTCAAGGTCACCGGTACGCACTCGGCCGTCGCCTCCACCTTCGAGGTGGTGGTGCCGCCGGGCTTCGACGTCGGCGCCCACGCCCACAGCCGCAGCGAGGAGCTGTTCTACCTCCTCGAAGGCGAGCTGGACGTGATGGCGTTCGAGCCGAAGGTGCGGACCCGCGACGACTGGCGGGAGTGGGAGTCCCGTTCCGGCGAGCGCCACATCCGGGCGACGGCGGGCACGATGATCCTGGTGCCGCCCGGCTGTCCGCACGCCTTCGCCAACCCGACCGGCCGCCCCGCCCGCATGCTCTTCCAGGCCGCCCCTCCCCCGGACCACGAGCGCTACTTCGAGGAGCTGCTCGAACTCCTCAACAGCGGCGGCGAGATCGACCCGGCCGCCGTCCAGGAGCTGCGCGTGCGGTACGACATCGAGCAGCTGACCCCCCTGCGGCACACCCCTCCCGTACAAGCGCCGACCGTGAACGCGGGGGTCACGTCATGACCGAGGACGTACGCACCGACGCGCCCCGCACCTCCGACGGGGCCACGCCGCACTTCTGGCCGGTGGAGCACCTGGACGCCCTGGAGTTCGACCCGCTGCTGCACCGGCTGTTGCGGGAGGAGCCGGTCGCGCTCGTCCGGATGCGGTTCGGCGAGGGCAGCGCGTGGCTGGTGACGCGGTACCAGGACATCAAGGAGGTCACCTCGGACCCCCGGTTCAGCCGGGCGCTGACCGTCGACCGGCCGGTGACCAGCATGACCCCGCATGTGGTGGCGCCCGCCGGGGGCATCGGCCGCACCGACCCGCCCGACCACACCCGGCTGCGGCGGCTGCTCGCCCAGACCTTCAACCGCAAGCGGGTCGCGGCGCTGAAGGTGGAGGCCGAGGCGATCGCCGAGGAGCTGGTCGGCGCCATGCTGGCCCAGGGGTCGCCCGCCGATCTCACCGAGTGCGTGACCGGGCCGATGCCGGAGCGGGTGATCGGCAAGCTGCTCGGCGTGCCGGAGGACGACCTCGGCCGGCTCCAGGCCTGGCGGGCCGTCATCCTCTCCAGCGATCACTCGCTTGAGGAGAGCAACGCCGTGAAGGCCGAGATCGCCGGGTACTTCCGGGAGCTGGCGGCGCACCGCGTGGACCACCCCGGCGACGACCTGTTCAGCGAACTGGTCGCGGCCCGGGCCACCGACGAACTCAGCGCTCCCGAGCTGATCTCGCTGGCCGTGATGATCGTACTGAACGCGCTCGACCAGGTCCGCAACCAGTGCTCCACCATGGTGTACACCCTGCTCACGCACCCCGACGAGCTGGCGCGGCTGCGGGCGGATCCGGAGCTGCTGCCCATGGCGATCGAGGAGTTGCTGCGGTTCATCCCGCAGCGCAACGGTGTGGGACTGCCCCGGATCGCGACCGAGGACGTCTGTGTGGGCGATGTGGTGATCCGTGCCGGGGAGGCGGTGTACGTCTCGTATCTCGCCGCCAACCGCGACCCGGAGGTCTTCACCGAGCCGGACCGGTTCGACCTGTCCCGCGACGAGTCGCCCAACCTCGCGTTCGGCCATGGCGCGCACTACTGCCTCGGGGCCGCGCTCACCCGGATGCAGTGCGAGGTCATCCTCGCCACGTTGCTGCGTCGCATGCCGGGGTTGCGTCTCGCGGTCGCGCCGGAGCAGGTGCGGTGGCGCCGGGGGTCGATCAACCGGGGCCCCGAGACGCTGCCGCTCACCTGGTGAGGACGGGCGACGGGCGGACCGGAGGCCGCCCGTCCGCGTTGCCTTCGAGCGGCGTTTTCTGATATCGGGCAATGTCGAACTAAAGTTCATTTGTTCGCAACCACCCGCATCGGCATTCACATCTTCCCCACAAGGAAGACGCACAGCGATCGCCGGTACGGAGTGAACACGACGATGAACAAGCCGCTGCGGCATGTGGCCGTATTCTGCGGGGTCCTCATATGCGCCCTGCTCCTACGGACCACCTGGGTCCAGTTCGTCCAGGCCGACGACCTGGACAACGACTCCCACAACACCCGGGTGAAGATCCGCCAGTACGCCCAGCCCAAGGGCGACATCATCGTCGACGGCAAGCCCGTCACCGGCTCGGTCGAGTCGCCGCCCACTTCGTACCTCAAGTACAAGAGGGTCTACAAGAACGGCCCGATGTACGCCCCCGTCACCGGCTACGCCTCCCAGACCCAGGGCGAGACCTTCCTGGAGTCCATCTACAAGAAGCCGCTGGCCGGTACGGACAACCGGTTCTCCCTCGATCGGGCCGCCGACTTCTTCACCGGCACCAAACCGCGCGGCGCGGACGTGCTCACGACCATCAACGCCAAGGCGCAGGAGGCGGCGTACAAGGGGTTGATGGACATCAACGCGCGCGGCGCGGTGGTCGCGCTCGACCCGAAGACCGGCAAGGTCCTGGCTCTCGCCTCCACTCCCTCGTACGACCCGTCGGTCTTCGCGGGCGAGTCCTTCAAGGAGAGCGACAAGTTCAAGGCGCTCATCGCCGACAAGAGCAAGCCGCTGGCCAACCGGGCACTGCGCGAGACCTATCCGCCCGGCTCCACCTTCAAGATCCTCACCGCCGCGGCCGCCCTGGAGCACGGCGCGGTCACGGACATCAACGCGAGTTCCGGCGCCGCCTCCCCGTACCGGCTGCCGCTCTCCACGACCACGGTCGGCAGCGAGGCCGGGAACGAGGTGTGCGACAAGGCGTCGATGAAGACCGCGATGCAGCACTCCTGCAACAACGTCTTCCTGGACGCGGCGTCGAAGGTGGGCGCGGACAAGATGCGTGAGACGGCGGAGAAGTTCGGCTTCAACAAGGACGTCTACGACAAGGAACTCGGCGATCTGCTCGCCTCCAAGAGCCTGTACCCCGACAAGCTCGACAAGCCGGGTGTCGCCCTCACCGGTATGGGCCAGGGCAGCCTCACCAGCACGCCGATGCAGATGGCGATGGTGACGGCCGCGCTCGCCAACGACGGCAAGCTGATGCAGCCGTACCTCGTCGACGAGGTGCGCGCCCCCGACCTCTCCACGATCGAGAAGCACCGCCCCAAGGAGATGAGCAAGCCCGTCTCCCCGCAGACCGCGCGCAAGGTGCAGGAGATGATGGAGTTCACCGCCAAGGAGGGCAGCGCCAAGCGCGCCCTGATCGACGGGGTCACGGTCGGCGGCAAGACCGGCACCGCCCAGCGGGGCGTCGACGTCAACAAGGACGTCCCGTACGGCTGGTTCGTCTCGTACGCGAAGAAGGGCGACGAACCCGCGGTCGCGGTCGCGGTGTTCATCGACCCGACGGCGATGGACATCTCCCGCGAGGACATCTCGGGCGGCAAGCTGGGCGCGCCGATCGCGAAGAAGGTGATGCAGGCGGTGCTCAACTAGACGTGGGTAAGCGGGTGTTCGACCTGTGACAACTACCGCCCAGGTTTACCCCCGAGCACCGCGCTGGTTGGACGCGCTCGGCCGTGCGCCCGGCGCACCATGGGGCTCGCGTGGCACCGACCGGCCACGCCGTTCAGTTCCACGGAGACCGACCGGTCCACGGATACGAGGGGGAACACCATGCTCAATGTGCGCAGGAGCGCGCTCGCCGGCGCCCTGGTGGCGGTGTGCGCGGTGACGGGGCTCAGCGTCGGACAGGCGTCCGCCGCCGAACGCCCCGCGCTGAGCGGGACGTACAGCGTCGACGCCAACAGCAACGTACGGACCACCCCGCACGTCCGCGCGGGCACGGTCGTCTACACGACGACGGCGAGCCGCCCGATGGACGTCTACTGCTGGGCGCGCGGGGACTACGTCAACTCGGGCGGGTACCACACGAGCATCTGGTACGAGGGCTCGTTGTGGACGGGCAGTCGGTACCTCGACGACGTGTACGTGTGGGGCGGCAACGTCAACACGCCGCACGACCCGCCGGCGGGTCTGCCGCAGTGCTGATCGCGCGCGGGAGATAGACGCGGAAGATCGGCATGGCACCGCCCGGTACCACCCTTCGGTGGCACCGGGCGGTTTCCATTTCGCCGCCCCCGTCCCCCCTTCGTCCCAGTTCGGTGACTGATCCCCAGATGACCATTGTGCGGCGATACGGTCACCGTGCGTACCAGACCTTGGGGGACACACCATGCGCAAGATCCTGCTCGCGACCGCCGCTGCCGCCTGCCTCGCCCTGACCGCCTGTCACAACGACAACAGCGGCAACGCCGCGAAGTCGCCGACGACTCCGCCGCCCACCGCTCCCTCGCCGACCACCCCGGCGCCCTCGCCCTCAGCGCCGGACACGGGCCCGGCCGCCCAGGCCTTCGGCGAGCCGTCCCGGACCGTGGGCGCCAACACCGTCGGCATTCTGGAGATCACGCCGATGTCCGTGGTCTACGTCAAGAAGGGCGGCGGGCAGACGTCCAAGTACGGCACGTTCGCGATCGTCACGATGGACGAGAAGTCGCTCAGCGCCAACCCCGCGAGCGAGACGCTGGTCGCCAAGGGCGGCGGCTGGCACTGGCTAACCCCCGACGGACGGCGGATCGCCGAGGACTCGGGCAACGCCGCCAAGGTGGCCCTGGTCAAGTTCCGGCACTCCGACGCCATCGTGCCCGGCGCCCACCAACTCCGCGCCAAGGTCTTCGACCTCACCCCCGCCCAGGCCAAGGGCGGCCGGATCGACTACATCGACGGCACCGCCTCCTCCGACCGCTGGACCGTCCCGGCCAAGGACTCCGGACCGCAGGTCGCCGACGTCAAGAAGGAGCTGATTCCCTGAGGCCGACCGCGTCCCGCCGCGTGGGGAATCCGTCCGCCCGGGAGGAGTCAATCCAACTGTGCGCGCGGTGAGTTGGCTTGCCGGTCCACTTGGCCGGGAATGGCCATACCGTTCCGCTGTGCACCAGCGAGGAGGGGCGTGTGGACAAGGACGAGGAACGCCGATTGTGGCTCATCGCGCCGGAGATCACCCGGACCACGATCCGCCTGCTGCGAACAGTGGTCGGGCTCGAACCCGCGGAGCGGGTGCCCGAGGAGGCGCTTCGGGTGGCCGACGAGGTACTGGCCGAGCACGGCACCGACGGGCTGCGCGTACTGCTCATGAGCATCACGGGATGGACGGCGGTCGGCATCGAGACCAACGCCCATCTGACCGGCAAGTCGAACGAGGCCTATCTCGACGAGATGGAGCTGACCTGCCTGGAGGCGAACGCCGACAGCTGACGCCCTGATCTCGGTGGGCCTCGGACGGCCTCCGACCGGCCCCGTACGCGGAAAACCGCCCGTACGAGGTGCCCGGAGAGCGGGTTGTCGCTGCAGGATGTCAGGATGGGGGCATGACGACCAAGGTCTACTTCGACATCACCATCAACGACGAGCCCTCCGGGCGGATCGTCTTCAACCTGTTCGACGACGTGGTTCCCAAGACGGCGGAGAACTTCCGCGCGCTCGCCACGGGCGAGAAGGGCTTCGGCTACGCCGGTTCGTCCTTCCACCGTGTCATCCCCGCCTTCATGCTCCAGGGCGGCGACTTCACCCGGGGCAACGGCACCGGTGGCAAGAGCATCTACGGCGAGAAGTTCGCCGACGAGAACTTCAAGCTCAAGCACACCAAGCCGGGCCTGCTGTCCATGGCCAACGCGGGGCCGAACTCCAACGGCTCGCAGTTCTTCATCACCACCATCGTGACCGACTGGCTGGACGGCAAGCACGTCGTCTTCGGCGAGGTCGCGGACGAGGACAGCATGAAGCTCGTCAAGAAGATCGAGGGCCTCGGCTCGTCGAGCGGCGCGACCAAGGCGAAGATCACCATCGCCGAGTCCGGCCAGCTCTGACGGACCCCGTGGTGGGCCGCACCCCGCGTGCGGCCCGCCCGGCCACCCTGATGGTGCGGCCGAACGCCTGCGCCAGGTGTGCGTACGCCACCCGAGTGGGCGATCCACATCCCGTGCGATCGATGGTTGACTCGGGATCATGATCGGACGTATCGGACATACGTGTTTCCAGGCCGCCTCGCTCACCGCGGCCGCCGCGCTGCTCGGCCTCGCCGGCGCGCTGCCCGCCGCCGCCGAACCGGTGCCCGTGCCCGCCACGGCGCCCGTCCGCGCGCCCGGTGCGCAGGACCAGGTCGACACGTTCCTCACGGCCTACCGCAACGCCCGCCTCGGCACGACCGAGGACGCGACCCCGGCCGAGGTGCGCGGCAAGTACCTCACCAAGGACCTCGACCAGGCCCTCACCACCTGGGCGACCGGCCACCAGGGCGCCGATCCGGTCTTCCGGGCGCCGAACGTCCCGGCTTCCTGGACGCTCAAGCCCACCGGCACGGACGGCTCACACGTCGTCGTCACCGAGAAGTGGGGCGACGGCACCAGCGCCGATGTCGCCTACACCGTACGCCCCGGCGACCTGATGATCACCGCGATCACGGACCCGCCCGCCACCGGCTGACACCGGCTGGCACCGACGGCTGATCGGGCCGGGGTTTTGCCGGGCGGTCCGCCGGGGAGAGTCCGGCATGCCCTCCAGGCCCTCCTTCCTGTCCCGCGCACGCTCGGCGACCCGCAACCGGGCCCCGCTGCCCGCGCTGCCCCTCGCCGCCGCGCTGCTCACCGCAACTGTCGCCCTCTATATGGCACTTGTGGCCTTCGGCAACATCACCGACTTCGACACCAACCGTGCCTTCGTCCGCCATGTCCTCGCCATGGACACCACGTTCAAGGACCCGGACCTCATGTGGCGGTCGATCGATTCGACGACGCTTCAGGACATCGCGTACGTACTGATCATCGCCTGGGAGACGGTCGCCGCCCTTGTGCTCGTCGTGGCGGCCGTCGTCTGGGCGCGGGCCCTGCGCCGCTCGGGCGGGTTCGGCCGGGCCCGGCGGCTGAGCACCGCCGGACTGCTGATGGTGCTGCTGCTCTTCGGCGCCGGGTTCATCGCCATCGGGGGCGAGTGGTTCGCGATGTGGCAGTCGAAGGCGTGGAACGGCCTGGACGCGGCGGCCCGCAACTTCATGCTGGCGGCGTTCGTCCTGATCGTCGTTCATCTTCCCGGCGTCGAGGAACGGTCGCGCAGATGACGCCGGTGACGTAGGGGCGTCCGTACAGCCACCACTCGGAATCCCTCACCGAGCAGATACGGTTCAGCCCCCGCCCGCCCGCACCCGTTCGGCGGCCCTGGCGATGTTGCGGGCCATTCCGCCGAACACCACCGCGTGGAACGGCGACACGCTCCACCAGTAGAGGTGGCCGAGCAGGCCGCGCGGGTGGAACAGGGCGCGCTGGTGGTAGCGGGTGCGGCCGTCCGCGTCGCGGTCCGCGTGCATCTCCAGCCAGGCGAGGCCCGGCAGCCGCATCTCGGCGCGCAGACGCAGCAGCTGCGGCGGGGCGATCTCCTCGACGCGCCAGAAGTCGAGGGAGTCGCCGACCCGCAGCCGGGCCGCGTCGCGGCGGCCGCGGCGCAGGCCGACGCCGCCGGTCAGCCGGTCGAGCCAGCCGCGTACGGCCCAGGCGAGCGGGAAGGAGTACCAGCCGTTCTCGCCGCCGATGCCCTCGATGACCTGCCACAGCGCCTCCCGTGAAGTGTCCACGACGATCTCGCGGCGGTCGGTGTAGAGGCTGCCGCCCGCCCAGTCGGGGTCGGTGGGCAGCGGGTCGCTGGGTGCGCCGGGCAGCGCGGCGGAGGACCAGCGGGTGGCGACATTGGCCTCCTTGATCCGTCGGAGGGCGAGCGCGATCGCCGTGTCGAAGGGGATCGGCGTTCCGGGCGGGTCGGGGACGAAGCGCGCGATGTCGTGTTCGTGGCAGACGACTTCATGGCGCAGCGACTCCGCGAGCGGCCGGGCCAGCGCCCGGGGCACCGGTGTGACGAGGCTGATCCAGTGGCTGGACGGTCTCGGCGGCAGCATCGGCACCCGCAGGATCAGCCGGTGCGGCAGCCCCGCGACCTCCGCGTACCGGCGCATCATCTGCTCGTAGGTGAAGACCTCGGGGCCGCCGATGTCGAAGGTCCGGTTCACCTCGGCGGGCATCCGGGCGCTGCCGACGAGATAGCGCAGCACGTCGCGTACGGCGATCGGCTGGATCCGGTTGCTCAGCCAACTCGGGGTGATCATCACCGGTAGCCGTTCGGTCAGATGGCGCAGCATTTCGAACGAGGCCGATCCTGAGCCGATGATGACGGCGGCGCGCAGCACGGTCGCGGGCACCTCGGAGCGCAAGAAGATCTCTCCGACCTCGGCCCGGGAGCGCAGATGCGGCGACAGCTCCCGCGCCGGCACGCCCACGGGTGTGAGGCCGCCCAGGTACACGATCCGCCGCACCCCCGCCTTCGCCGCCTGCTCGGCGACGACGCGGGCGGCCGTGCGGTCCGTCTCCTCGAAACCCCGCCCGGCGCCGAGCGAGTGCACCAGGTAGTACGCCACGTCCACGCCCCGCAGCGCCGCCGCCATCGACGCGGCGTCGGTGACATCACCCCGTACGACTTCCACGCGACCGACCCAGGGGTAGTCGCGCAGCTTGTCCGGTGTACGTGCCACACAGCGCACCCGGTACCCCGCGTCCAGGAGCTCGGGCACCAGGCGGCCTCCGATGTACCCCGTGGCGCCGGTGACCAGGACGAGCCCCGGGGTGCCGTCGCTCTTCATGCCGCCTCCGCCGCTCGCCGTGCCCCCGGCCAACGATCTCCCGTGACCCCGGCTTTCGTGCGGCGCGACACAGCATGCGCACACACCCCGTCCCGCACCAGTTTTCGAATTACCCCCTGGGGTACGCGCATTCCCGCGTGCATACGGATACCCCGGGGGGTAATTTTCGGCCGCCGCGACGGAAACGAGAGGAGTACGACATGTTCTTCATCGACACCATCGAGGTGCCGGGACTCGGCAACCGCGGCTATCTGGCGGGCGGCGCGCACACCGCGGTGGTGATCGACCCGCCGAGGGACGTCGACCGGGTGATCGCGGCCGCCGCCCGGCGAGGCGTACGGGTCGCGCATGTCTGCGAGACGCATGTGCACAACGACTACGTGTCCGGTGGCCTGCAGCTCGCCCGACTCACCGGGGCCGCCTATCTGGTGCCCGCCGGGGCCCGCGTCGCCTTCCGCCGGGTGGCGGTGGACGACGGCGACCGCGTGGAGCTGGAGGCGGGGCTCGCGCTGCGTGCGCTCGCGACGCCCGGGCACACCCCGCACCACACCGCGTACGTCCTGGAGGAGGCCGGAGACGCCAGGGCCGCGTTCACCGGGGGCTCGCTGCTGATCGGCACGGTCGGGCGGCCGGATCTCGTGGAGCCGCGCCTGACCGGGGAACTGGCCCGCGCGCAGTACACCTCGGCACACCGGCTTGCCGCCGAACTCCCGGACGAGACCGCCGTGTTACCCACCCACGGCTTCGGCAGCTTCTGCTCCTCGGCGCCCACGGACGGCGGCCCGACCACCATCGGCAAGGAACGCGGCGGCAACGAGGCGCTGGTCAAGGACATCGAGACCTTCCTCGCCGGGCTGGCGGCCGGGCTCGACGACGTGCCCGCGTACTACACCCACATGAGCCCGCTGAACGCGGCAGGCCCCGCCCCCGTCGATCTCACCGCGCCACCGCTCGCGGACGCCGACGAGATCGCGGGGCGACTGGCCGCCGGGGAGTGGGCGGTGGATCTGCGCGACCGGGCCGCGTTCGCCGAGGGGCATGTCGCGGGCTCCTTCAACTTCGAGGCCGACGGGCAGCTCGCCACGTATCTGGCGTGGCTGCTTCCGTGGGGCAGGCCGGTCACGTTGCTGGCCGCCTCCGCACACCAACTGGCCGATGCCCAGCGGGAGTTGGTGCGAGTGGGCATCGACCGCCCGGCCGCGGCCGCCATCGGCTCACCTGTCGACTGGGTGCGGCGCGGGGAGCACTTGCGCTCGTTCCCGCACGCCCGTTTCGCCGATCTGACGGTCGCCGACCGGGACGTCGTCGTCCTCGACGTCCGGCGCGACTCCGAGCGGGCGACGGGTCACATCGTCGACTCGCTGCACCTTCCGGTGCACCAACTGCGGGACCGGCTCGGGGAGATACCTCCCGGGACCGTATGGGTGCACTGCGCGGGCGGCATGCGGGCCGCCATCGCCGCCTCGCTGGCCGACGCCGCGGGCCGGGAGGTCGTCGCGGTCGACGACGAGTTCGCCGCCGCACGGGAGGCCGGGCTCGCCGTGACCGCCGCCCGCGCGTGAGCGCCCTGGTTCTCGCCCTGGCCGCCGGGGCGGTGATCGGCCTCGCGCTCGGCGCGCTCGGAGGCGGCGGCAGTGTGCTCGCGGTGCCCGCGCTGATCTATCTGCTCGGCTTCACCCCGGTCGCGGCCACCACCGCGAGCCTGATCATCGTGACGACGACCTCGGCCACCGCGCTGTACGCGCACGCGCGGGACGGCTGGGTCCGCTGGCGCGGCGGCGGGCTCTTCGCGGCGGCCGGACTCGTCCCGGCGGCGCTGGGCGGCGCGGTCGCGGGCCGGGTGCCGGACGCGGTGCTGACCGGCGCGTTCGCGGTGATCGCGGGCGTGGCGGCGGTGCGGATGCTGCGCCCGTCGCGCCCCTCGTCCGGGGAAAGGTCCGCCGGGTGGCGGCGTACGGTCGGCGCCGGGGCCGGACTCGGGGCGGTGACCGGGGTGCTCGGGGTGGGCGGCGGGTTCCTCGCGGTTCCGGCGCTGGTCGGTGTGGTGGGGCTGCGAATGCGGGCCGCCGTGGGCACCAGTCTGCTGGTCATCACCGTCAACTCGCTGGCCGCGCTGCTGGCCCGGACAGGCACCGCCGAAGGTCTGGACTGGGCGGTCGTGGGCCCGTTCACGGGGGCCGCCGTGCTCGGCGCGTGGGGCGGCAAACGGCTCGCCACGAAGGTCTCCGGCGGCACGCTGCAGCGCCTCTTCGCGTACGTACTGCTCGCGGTGGCGGCGTTCATGCTGGTCGACGCGGTCGTATGAGCGGGACGCTCCGCGGAGGTGCGGATAGCGGATATTCGACTGCGGACCGTGCGTGGCTGGTCGCGCCCACGCGGCGGAGCCGCATAATGACACAGCCCCGCGCCCCTAAAGGGGCTCGGTACCGCATCGGCCTTCCAGCGCCAGGCGTTCCTGAAGGCGTGCGTGGCGGAACTGGTACACCGCGCCCGCCTGTCGCAGTACACCCAGTCGGTGTGCCTCGTCCAGGAACGCCATCAGGCGCCAGGGCAGCATGCCCCGCGCGCACAGCCACAGTCGTGCCACGCCGAGCCGCCCCCACGCCGACAGTGCGGCGGTGACCACGCCCGTCGGGATCAGGGCGTACGCGCCGATGGTCGCGGCGTCCGGCAGGGCGAGGAGACGGGGCAGGGCGCCGCCGACGGGGACGGCGGCGAGATAGATCAGCAGCGCGCGGGCCAGCGCCGTGCTCCGGTCGGTGGCCAGGCTCGCCGACGGGCTGAGGCTGCGGGTCACGTCAACGGGCGCGCCCAGCCAGCGATGCAGCCCCGCCGCTATACCGGCGACGAGCCCGAGGCCGAGGCCGCCCGCCAGGCCGAAGACGACCGCCGAGCGCAGGATCTGGCCGGGGCTCTGTCGCGTCAGCCACTCGTCGTGCGCGGTGTCCAGCAGGGGGGACAAATCGTACGAGCCGACGGTGCGGCCGTCGGTGAGCCGGACGGTGAAGACCTCGCCGTCCGGCCGATAGTCGTGCGCGACGATCGTGAGGCGCTGGTCGACGGAAGTGCAGCGGGCCGGTGGTGCGCACAGGTCGAGTTCGCGTACGTCGTCGGGGAGCGCGAACTCGTCCGTACCGGAGTGATGGACCAGCGTGCCGTGGACCGGGGCGGGCAGGACGACATACGTGTCGCCGTCCGCGCGCAGGCCGTAGCGCGTGCCGTCCGGCGCGTCGACATATCGCGAGCCGTCGGATGCATGTGCCACCGGGCCGCTCACCGGGAAGTCGTCGCGTGCGCCCGCCCGTACCGCCGCCGAGGCTCCCTCGGTCACCGTGAACACGGCCCCCAGCGCCAGGCCCGCGAGCAGCCCGAGAGAGAGTCCGTGCGTCATGGCCCGGCCCAGTCGGCGCGCCCGCCCGGCGGGGTCGCGCGCTCTCGCGGTCCCGGCCGCCACCTCCCCCCGCTCGCCCCGGGAGACGTACACCGCCAATGCCCCCGCGACGACGGCCACCAGGGCGACGAGCAGCAGCGATTCGGGCAGGAAGCCGACGCCGACCAGGAGCGCCCCGGCCGCCACGACGAGTCCGGCCACCGCCCGCCGCGCCCAGCGCCGCAATGGTCTGCGCCGACGACGCCTGCGGCCGAAGAACGGCATCGTCGACGGAACCGGTGAGGTCGGGACGGCGATGGCCGCGAGGCCCGTCGCGATCACCAGACCGTAGAGCCCGCCCACCGCGAGCCAGCCGAGCGCGCGTGGCATGCCCGCGAACGGCACGGCGAGATAGGGGTCCTGGCTCAGCGGCCGGGTCAGCCCGACGACCAGGCTGAGCGGAACCGCGTACAGCAGGGGCAGCAGCCACTGGCGGCGCGCGGCGTACCCCGCGCAGGCCCCGGCCACGGTGGCGGCGGTGACGGCCGGCAGCGCGGGGGCACCGCCGAGCGCCCACAGCGGCAGACACACCGCCTCCGCGAGCAGGCCGAGCAACAGCAGCGGGCCGAGCCGCGGCAGCGGCCGGGGCAGCGCGGTGTGCAGCTCCCACCAGGCGAGGTCGCGGGTCTGGCGGTGTTCGAGGTGGCGGGCGAGAAAGCGCAGCCAGTGCCCGGCCCGGCCCGCGTCCCAGCGCGCGGACCCGGCGAAGGCGGCGGGGACGAAACCGTCGAGCAGGTACTCCTCAAGAGCCGTGGCGTCGGCGAACTCCGGCCGCCGCAGCAGCTCCATCGGGTCGTTGCCCGACTCCCCGTACACGGCTCGTGCCATCGCCACCATCAGGGGCGAGGCCAGCACCTGACGTACCGAGTCGCCGGGCCGCGACTGGGCGAGCACCGGGTCCCAGGCGGTGGTCCGCTCCCCCGCCGGTCCGCGCAGCGGCCGTGCGGTGAGCCGCAGGAAGGCGGCGGCCTCCTCGAAGGCGAGCGGCTGGAGCTCGACCACGGCCGCCGCCGTGAACACATCGCCGTCGGTGACCACTTGGGCGTACACCTGACTGCGGCAGGTCAGCAGAACCGGACTGCCCTGGTCCAGCTCGGAGTTGAGCTGCCGCACGGCCTCCGTGCGTACGGGCGCGGCAAGTTCGTCCAGGCCGTCGAGTACGGGCAGGACGCGGCCGGTGTCCAGAAGTTCCGACGCCAGTAAGGATCCTGACGGCTGGACGGCGCCGAGCGCCGGGTAGCCGTCGGCGAGGCGGGTGGAGAGCCAGGCGTACAGGCTCGTGGTGTCGGGCTGCCAGGTGGCGAGGGGGAAGATCACCGGCACCGGGTCGCCGGTGTCACGGCGGGCCAGGGCGTCCAGCGTGAAGCGGACGGCGAGGACGGTCTTGCCGCTGCCGGGCGCGCCGAGCACCACCAGGCGCCGGGACGGGACGCGGGCGAACACCCGGGTGATGTCGTCCAGCACACCGTCGAGTTCGGCCGCGCCGCCGTGGCGCAGCCCGATGTTCTCGTCGAAGTCCGCGAGCCAGGGCGCCGCCGTGGTCCAGCGCACGGGCAGCGGTCGGGGGTCCTGGAGCCTGCGCAGCCGCCACTCCGCCTGCCAGTGCAGCCGCACCGCCTCGGCGAGCGCGTCGGCCGCGTGGTCCAGGTGCTCGGCCGGGGACGGCTCGCCGGGGACCGGGCCGACCCCGACGATGAGCGTGTTGCCGATCAGTCCCACCAGCGAGACGACGAAGCCGAGGACCGAGACGAGGGATCCGGTACTGCTGAGGCTGCGGTCCTGGACGGCGACCGCGACGACCGCCCCGGTGGCGAGCACCGCGCCCGCCCAGATCCCGCGCCGCCAGTACCGCATCACGCGCGCCCCCCGTCCGGGTGCCCCCGTTGGTGCGCTTCATTGTCCCAGGCATCGACCCGTACGGAACCGGGACGGTGTCAGGAGGTGCGGACGATCGTCCAGGCGTTGGGGTCGAAGCTGGGGGTCACGGAGTATCTGCAGCTGCTGGAGTAGTACGTGCTGCTGATCGTCCAGCCCGCGGGCGGGTACGTCGAGGCGCAGGCGTTGACCCGGGTGCCCACCGGGAGGCCGGTGAGCTGCTTCACCTGCTTGTAGTTCGGGCTGAAGCTGCTCGTGCCGCATGCGGAGTTGTAGCCCCACTGGGTGTCCACGAAGCCGCTCGGGGTGAGCGTGTAGGCGCACATGTTCTGGGTGTCGCCGGGGGCCGCGCTGGCGGGGGCGGCCGCGACGGCGGTGGCGGCGGCCGCCGCGAGGGCGAGACAGGCGATGCGGGTCCGGATCACGGGGGTCTCCTCGTCCTTGCATGCGTGGTGCGCCGACGACGCCGGCGTCCGGTCACATGCGACGAGCAATTACTACCGGCACATTCACCCCTCCGGACAGTCATCTTTCGGTCCCGGGCGAACGCATATTCGGCCGCGATCCGGACACCCCGGTCGGCTACTCGACGGCGGGCACCAGACCCGTGACCGGCGCGACGAGGTCGGTGAGCTGATGGAGCTGATTGAGGTCGTTCAACTTGTTGAGCTGCGAGAGCTGCGCCTTGACCGTGGGCATCTTGCTCCGCTGGTCCGCCGGTACGGAGGCGGCGGTGAGCCCGTCCAGCATGCTGATCGGGGAGGCGTCGATGGGCTTGATGCCGCCGATCGGGGCGGCGCTCGCCGCCGACACTCCGAGACCCGAGACTCCGGCGGCGAGGGCGAGGACCGTGGCGATACGTCGTGTTGAGATCACGCTCTGACAACCGGCCGACGCCGCCGATGGACACGGCGTGCCTGCTGTTCGGGTGATTCATTGAAAGGCGAACCATCAACACGTTCGAGATGAACAAGCCCGGTGGCTGTTACACGGCGTACGGATGGCCTTGACGGTCGGCCCGTAGCTTCGAAGGCGTCGAACGAACGCTTCACCAGAGCCTCCCCGAAGGACCAGCCGCCATGCGTACCACCCCTCGCGTGCTCCGCGCCTCTCTCGTCGCCGCCGGTGTCGCCACGGCGATCGGGCTGTCGCTGACCGGCGTCTTCCCCGAGCCCGGCCCGTCGCACACCTCGGCCATCGCGTCCCTCTCCGACGCGGTACGGGGCACGGTCAAGCACTTGCCCGCCACGCTCGGCATACCGACCCCGTAAGCGTCCGGCCGGTCAGCCGGGGCCGGACACCCGGGCCGGTGTCCTGCCGTGCCGTGTCCACGCCAGCAGTTCCTCCGCCGTCCACGAGGTCACCACACGCTCGACCGGGACGCCGCACTCCTCGGCCCGGGCGCAGCCGAAGACCTGCCAGTCGAGCTGCCCGGGCGCGTGCGCGTCGGTGTCGACGGAGAACAGCACCCCGGCGTCGATCGCGCGGCGCAGCAGCCGGCGCGGCGGATCGAGCCGTTCCGGGCGGCTGTTGATCTCGACGGCGGTGCCCGACTCGGCGCAGGCGGCGAAGACCGCGTCCGCGTCGAACGTGGACTCCGGCCGCTTCCCCCGCCCGCCGGTGACGAGGCGGCCGGTGCAGTGCCCCAGGATGTTCGCGTACGGATTGCGGACGGCCGCGACCATACGGCGGGTCATCGAGTCGGCGTCCATGCGGAGCTTGGAGTGCACGGAGACGACCACGACGTCGAGTTCGTCGAGGAGTTCGTCCTCCTGGTCGAGCGAGCCGTCGTCGAGGATGTCGCACTCGATGCCGGTGAGCAGCCGGAACGGCGCCCAGCGTTTGTTGGCCTCGGCCACCACGGCCAGTTGCTCGCGCAACCGCTCCGGCGAGAGGCCGTTGGCAACGGTGAGCCGGGGCGAGTGGTCGGTGAGCACGGCCCACTCATGCCCGAGCTCCGCCGCCGTCAGGCCCATCTCCTCGATCGGGCTGCCGCCGTCCGACCAGTCGGAGTGCAGATGGCAGTCGCCGCGCAGCTCCGCGCGCAGCCGCTCGCCCCCGGCGGCCAGCGGACCACCGGCGCCGTCCTCCTCCAACCGCCGTAGATATCCCGGCAGTTGGCCGTCCAGCGCCTCGCGCACCACCTGTGCCGTCTTGGGGCCGATCCCCCGCACCGACTCCAGCGATCCGGCGGCCACCCGCTTCTCGACCTCGCCGTCCGCCATCCCGGCGACGATCGCGGCCGCCGTACGGAACGCCTTCACACGGTATGTGGGGGCCTGGGTGCGCTCCAGCAGGAACGCGATCCGCCGCAAGGCCGTCACGGGATCCATCGACACCTCCGACCGCCCTCCATTGTCCGGCACACTCCCGCCCCTCGCACACCGCAGTACCACGACAAGCGGCGGGACACCCCCTCAGAAAACGGGGTGCCCCGCCGCCGTGTACGCCTACTCACGGGCGATGAGCCGCGCGCTCAGGTCAGAAGTTGAACACCACACCCTGGCCCGCGAGCTTCTCGCACGGGTTGCCGAAGGTGTGGCGCTCCGCGACGCGCCTGCCCTGCCAGACACCGTCGGCCGTGACGGTGACCGGCTTCCACTCCTTGGTACAGAACGTCGTCGGCTGCGCGGCGATGAGCGCGGTGAAGTCGCCGTCCATACGGGCGAGTTCCGCGCAGGCACCCTTGGCGTCCGGGTGCGTGCCCGAGGCGCCGGGCGCGCAGGTCAGTGTGACCGCGCGCATGACCGAGGCGCCGTCGTCGCCCGTGCCCGGCGCCACCGTCAGGACGAGCGCGGACGGCGCGTACAGGCTCATGGGCGTCGCGGTGGCACCCGGGGTGTTGTGCTGATCGGCGCCGGCCGCACCCGGTACGGCGACCGCAGCGCCTGCCAGCGCCAGCGCGGCCACCAGAGTCGTACGCCCAAGCGTCTTACGCATATCGAACACTCCTGTCACTCATGGATGGAAGAACGAACGTGAGTCTTAACCAGTCCCGGGAGTGCCGCAGAACATCGTGTACGAATCCAGTCACCCTCCGCCACTTGACGATCACTTGAAGTTGCAGGCCAGACCCGGGTAAAACCTTGACGAGCTGATGGGTGGCCATGGAGAAGAAGGCGCAAAGCCGCCTCTACTTTGGTTTCTAAAGTGGCCTGAACATTGAATCTTGAATGGGAAGGTTTCGGTTCGGTTTCATTCCCATGCACGGTTGTTACGTAACCGTTCGGGCACTCGCTGAGATCACCTGGACGGCCCGTGGGCGACATGCGCGCGCCCGGGACCGGCGTCAGAGTGGGGACGGTGCCGCACACGGCCCGCCCGGCTCGCCCGGCTCCCACGGGTCCTGCCACACGAAGGAGCAGCAGACGATGGAACACCACATCATCGCCGAGATGACCGAGCCCGGGGGCAGCACGCTGAAGGAGTGGCACATGGTCCGCGGCGACGCGGACGTGGCCATGTGCGGCCGTGAACTCGACCTGGCGGAGAAGCAGTTGCCCGCCGACGCCTGGGGAACCGAGCAGACGCGGCCGTTCTGCCACACCTGCGGTGCGCTGTATCTGCGCGAGGTCCCCTGACGGCGCCGACGGGCCGACGGTTCGCGAGTCAGGCGATGGCCGCCACGGGTACCCGACGCTCGGCCGAGAGTGCCCGCAGGGGCGGCAGGGCGGTCAGCGGCTCCCGGGCGGGCGACTCGACCCGCAGGGTGAACCAGACGACCTTGCCGTCGGCCGTGGCGTGCGTGCCCCAGCTGTCGCTGAGCGACGCCACCATGGTCAGGCCACGGCCGGGGGCCGCGAGCGGCTCTCCGCCGCCCAGCACCGGGAGCCGGGGGTCGCGGTCGAGCACGGCGGCGGTCAGCCGCCGTCCCGTCCAGCGCAGTTCCAGCGTGCAGCGCTTGTCCTCGGCGTGCCGGTAGACGTTGCCGAGCAGTTCGCACACCCCGAGGCCGACCGGATGGATCAGCGACTCCAGATTCCAGTACCGAAGGTGTGCGGCGACGATCCGGCGGATCTGCGGCACCCGTTCGGGGGCGGCTTCAAGCTCAAGGGTGTACTGACGGTTGATTTCCACGACCACGCCCACGACTGCGCTCCTCATCAGAGCGGCCGGCGGACCGGCCGCGTCCTTGACTGGACAGCCCCGAGAACTCGGAAAGTAGTCAATCGATCACGGAGGGATCGCAACCAGCGTGACCCCATCCGGGTGAATGCGCAACACCGCCCGGGTGAACCGCCGCGCCCTGGGCATGGAGAAGCCCCGGCTGGACGGGGGAAGCCGGCCGGGGCGGTCCATGGACGGGCGGTGCGGCGTTGCGCTGCCGCCCTATATGGATGAACGATAAACCATGTCCGGAGGTTCCCGGCCACGGCGCTCTTTTTTCCGAGCCGGCCGCCTTTTCGGACGAGCCGCCCCGGATCAGACCGGCAGGCTGTCCATGAACGAGCTCACCGAGAACACCGCCTTCCCGGGACCCGCCGGTCCGTACCCGGGCGGGGAGGTCAGGCCGTACTCCTCCATCGTCGCCCGATAGGCCTCAAGGAGACGGATGTGGTACTCCAGCGGCGCGCCCTGCGGGTTGGCCTTGCCGAGCGGGGTGGTGGGCTCGGGGCACCACGTGGTGAAGCGCGGGGTGATGCCGCGCGACATGAAGAAGCGCAGGCCCTCCACCGTGGAGTCGATCGCCTCGTCGACCGTGGTGAAGCCGAACGGCTCGGCCATCTCCACGCCCGCGACGAAGTTGGGGATCACATTGCGCGGCCCGAAGATCTCCGCCGAGTCGAGGATGCGCCGGTGCCACTCGTCGCGGCCGACGTACTCCTCCTTGCCCGGGCAGTACAGCTCGAACAACCGCCGGTCCCACACCTCGTAGTTGGGGTGGTAGATCCGTACGCCGTAGTCGTGGAAGCGCTGCACGTCCTCCTTGGGCAGCGCCTGGGCGACGACCTTTCCGGTCCAGCGGCCGGGGAAGCGCTCCTCGATGGCCTTGGCGTACTGCCCGTAGAAGTCGGCCTCGTCGCGGCCGCCCACATGCGAGGTGATCGCGCCGCCGGTGAGGGTGTACGCGGTGGACGCCTTGGCGGTGTCGTAACGGTCGATGATCTCCAGGGCCTCCAGGATCTCCTCGACCGGCTTGACACCGGTGTAGGGGCGCCCGGCGGCCTTGTGCTGGCGCCAGTTGTGGTTGATGTCGCAGTACTGGCACTCCTGCTTGGCGCCGAAGTACTGGCAGACCCGGAAGACCGTGAGGTAGATCAGGTACCCCCACTGGATGGTCGGGGCCACCTCCATCACGGACTTGCCGTTGGAGAGCTTGTGCCGGTAGTACTCCGGCATCGGCGGCAGCCCGACGTCCGAGATCCGCTTCCCGTCCAGATACAGGCCGAGCATCCCGTCCTCGGCGGCCGCCACCCGGTACGGCGACGTCGGGTTGACCCGCACCGACACCACCGTGCGGCGCAGGTCGTAGGGGCCGCCGGTGAGCACGATCTCCTCCGGCGGGCGGCGCAGCGCGGCCTCGCCGAGCTCGGGCAGGGTGCGGTGGTCGAAGGAGAAGATGAAGTACGACTTCGGCTTGACCTCTCCCGACTCGTTGTCGCTGAGCGCCGATTCGTCGAAGGCGATGCCTCCGCGCAGCAGGTCCTCCTTGATGACGGCTTCCCGCGGCACCTGCGGGAATCGCGCCATCAGTGACTCGATCACATCCGTACGGCTGATCATGTGCTGACGTCCTCCGGTCCAGTCGCTGTCACGTTCCACTGAACCTACGTTCTCGCCGGCTTCGCCGATGGACTGGGCATCGACGACGAAGCCGGCGAGTGGCGCCATGCTAGTGGCCGGGCGATCTTCGGCGGATCGGTCTGCGGTCGGGTATCGCCTCCGACCATAGGCTTAGGCTCGGGTTCCGGGGTCCCGATCGCCCTGGTCTCAGTGCGCGATGGAGTCGATGAGCTCACGGGCCCCCTGCCGCAGCAGTGTGACGGCGACCGAGGTGCCCAGGGTCGCCGGGTCGAGCGGGCCCGCCCACTCATGGGCGTTGAGCACGGTCTTGCCGTCGGGCGTGAACACACAGGCGCGCAGCGAGAGATCGCCGTTGCGGGCGGCTCTGGCGTATCCCGCGATGGGGCTGTTGCAGTGGCCCTGGAGGACGTGCAGGAACATCCGCTCCGCCGTGGCCTCCCGGTGGACGTCGGGGTCACCGAGGTCGCTCACCAGGTCGATCAGCTCCCGGTCGCCCTCGCGGCACTGGAGGGCGAGGATGCCCGCGCCGATCGGCGGACACATCACCTCCGTCGACAGGACC
Organism: Streptomyces sp. CBMA152; assembly: GCF_014596475.1. Lineage (GTDB taxonomy): Bacteria > Actinomycetota > Actinomycetes > Streptomycetales > Streptomycetaceae > Streptomyces. Next base: position 138,670 of record NZ_MECJ01000032.1, read on the forward strand.
TCGGAGATCACGTCCGTACGGCCGATGCGTTCGAGGCCGGAGACGGCGAGCAGCAGCGCGTCGGCGTCGCCCGCGGCCAGCTTCTCCAGGCGGCGGTTGGCGTTGCCGCGCATGGGGACACAGCGCAAGTGCGGGTGGGAGGCGGCGAGTTGGGCGATCCGGCGTACGGAGGAGGTGCCGATGCGGGTGCCCGCGGGCAGTTCGTCGAGAGTGAGACCGGCGGGGTGGATGAGGGCATCGCGGATGTCGTCGCGTTTGAGGAACGCGGCGAAGACGGTACCCGCGGGCAGCGGGCGGTCGGCCGGCACGTCCTTGACGCAGTGCACGGCGAGATCGGCCTCGCCCGCGAGCAGCGCGGCGTCGACCTCCTTGGTGAACGCGCCCTTCCCCTCGACCAGCGAGAGGTCCCCCATCCACTTGTCGCCGGTCGTCTTGACCGGGACGACCTCGGTGGCCACATCAGGATGGAGGACGGCGAGTTCGGCCCGCACACGTTCCACTTGCGCGAGCGCCATCGGCGAGTCGCGCGAGACGATCCGGATCAACTCTGCGGTAGACATGCGTCCACGATATGGGGAGCGCCCGGATCTCGCTCACATACCGCTGTGACCTCAGTGCCCGTGTGTCGCAACCGAGTTGGCGCATGGCTCAGACCCGGTCGGCGGCGATCAGAAGATAGTGGAAACTGCCTTCGCCGTACGCGGTGAGGAACGCCTCCTCGATGCCGGTGGCGACCGGGGACTTCGCCCGCAGCTGCCAGTACGGGATGGTCGCGGCGGTGAGATCGACGACGTCGATGGGGACCAGACCGTGCGCGGCCATGGCCTTGAAGTAGGCGCTTCTGGGATGGATGTTGCAGGTGTAGTGCTCGTCGATGCGGCTGACCGCTTTGGAGCGGCCGCCGGTCACGTCGTTGGAGCACCCGGTGACGCACACATACCGCCCGCCGTGATCGAGCAGCCGGGAGAGCTCCCCGTAGAGCTCGTCGACGTCCACGTACATGGTGGTCTCATTGGTCCAGGCACCCCGGAACGAGCCCGTCCCGAAGCCGGTGTCCAGCATGTTGCGGAAGTGGAAGCGCACCCGGTCGTCCACCTCGCGTGCGGCGGCCGCGGCGTTGGCGAAGCCGACCTGGTATTCGGAGATCGTCACACCGTCCACTCGGCAGCCGAAGCGGCCGTGCGCCATCAGGCTGGTGCCGCCCCGCCCGGAGCCCGCGTCGAGGAGGCGGGCGTCCGGCGCGATGTCTCCGAGGCGGTCGAGCAGCAGCTCGGCCTGCGCGGTCTCCAGGCGGTGCAGCTCCCGGATGATCCTGGCCTCGCGGGTGCGTACGTCGCCGTCGAGTACGGACGGGTCGAACTCGCCGACGCCGTAGTGATGGTGGTAGAGACCGTCGACATCGCCGAGCAGCAGGTTGACCGGATCCTGCTGATGGGTGTCCCAGTACGCGGCCACGGCCTTCTGGTAGTCGGTGCGCAGCACCGGCGGGGCCTGGGTGGTGGACGTGGTTCTGGCCATGGGGAAGTCTCCGTGGGGCGTTGGTTGCGGGGGCGTTCACACGCCGCGGTAGCGGCCGCTGCCGGCGTGCCAGGCGCGGTTGCCGCCGAGCCAGGCACGCAGGCCCGCCAGGAAGCGGACGAGCTCCGGGGAGGCGCTCGGGATCAGGGCGGCGGACGCGCTCTCGAAGGCGTGCATCAGGTCGTCGTGGATACGGGCGCTGCGCTCCACCGCGCTCGCGAGCGAGCAGCGCTGTTCGGCGGCGAGGACCATGGGCAGGTTGAAGTCCTGGCCGGGTGCGGCGTTCTCCCGCGCCAGCCCGTACAGGTCGTTCACGATCGCGCCGGCCAGTGCGGCGTGCAGGAACGCGCGGCGCACCCGGGGGTCCTCGTAGGTCTCGGCGGATAGTTGGTAGCCCTCTGCGGCGTCGACGAGGGCCAGGCAGCACGCGAAACTGTTGAGCTGACGGTTGACCAGGTACTCCCACACCGCCGGCAGCCGCCCGGAGGTGCGCCACGCGGCTTCCGCGCCGCTGGCCTGGAACAGCTGCCCCAACTCTCGGCAGGCCCTGGCCACTTGGAGCGGCGTGGCCCGGGCCAGCATGCCCTCGCGGGCCGAGCGCAGGGCGGCGAGCACCGGATCGTCCCGTACGGCCCGCTCCAGGTCCGGGACATATGCGGCCGAGAGCGGCGGCGGGTCCAGCATCGTGGTGGCGAGGGCCAGACGTGAGCCGAGAAGTTCGGGTGCCGCGCCGGCGCTCCGGTCGTCGCAGTAGCAGTCGTCCACCGCCCAGCCGACCACGACGCATCTGCCGATCGCGAGCAGTTGCCCCACGTCGTCGGTGCGCGGGTGCACCAGCATCAGCATCCGGCCGAAGTCCGCATCCCGCAGGAGGTCGAGCCGTCCCGCGTGGAGCCCGGTCTCTGCCGCCCAGGCGACGAGCCGGTCGTTGACCTCCACGCCCAGGGCCGGGTCGTCGCGCAGCGGTGGCGGGCAGTGCAGCTCCGGGACCGGGATGCGCGCGGCGGACGGCGGGCGCCTGCGTGCCGCCGAGGTGCCGAGGCCGGTCGGTCCCGTCGGGAACCGTCGCACGGCGGGCGCCGTCGGGGCCGCTGTGTGCATCACGACGCCTCGGCGTAATGGCCGACTTCGACGTTCTCCAGTACGCCGAGCGCGCTGGGCAGGAGAACCGCCGCCGAGTAATAGGCGCTCACCAGATAGGAGATGACGGCCTTTTCGTCGATCCCCATGAAACGGACCGAGAGGCTGGGCTCGTACTCGTCGGGAATGCCCGTCTGGTGCAGCCCTATGACCCCTTCGTCCTCCTCCCCCGTGCGCAGCGCGATGACCGAGCTGGTGAGGGACGGCGATATCTGGATCTTGTTGCAGGGAAGAAAGGGGACGCCGCGCCAGCCGAACACATGGTGCCCGTCGAACTCGACGCCGGGCACGGCGAGTCCGGCGCGGGTGCACTCCCTGGCGAACGCGGCGATGGTGCGCCGGTGGGCGAGGAAGAACTTGGTCTTACGGCGCATCGACAGCAGTTCGTCCATGTCGTCCGGGGTGGGCGGGCCGCTCCGGGTGGAGATGCGCTGTTTCCGGTCGACGTTGTGCAGCAGCCCGAATTCGGGGTTGTTGACGAGCTCGTGCTCCTGGCGCTCGCGCAGTGCCTCGACGGTCAGCCGCAGCTGCTGTTCGGTCTGGTCCATCGGCTCGTTGTAGAGGTCGGCCACCCGGGTGTGGACGCGCAGGACGGTCTGGGCGACACTCAACGCGTATTCACGGGGGCTGAGTTCATAGTCGGCGAAGGCGCCCGGCAGGATGAGTTCGCCCTCGTATCCGGACATTACTTCGATATCCGCCTCGCCCCTGCGGTTCATCCGCTCCGCGGGCCGGGAGGCGAATTCCTGGACGTGTGCGCGCAGTTTCGGGGAGCGGTCGGCGATCCGGCGGAATTCCTCGCGCGGCAGCACCATCAGCGTGCAGGGCGTCAGCGCCTTGGCGGTGAACTCCCAGCGGGCCTCCTCGTCGGTGAAGCCGTGCTCGCCGAAGTGGTCGCCGTCGCAGAGCGCGCCCTCGGAGTTCTCGTCGCCGTAGGGGCTCGCGCCGAGGATGTCGACCTTGCCGTGCGCGATGACGACGACGCGGTCGGCCTGTTCGCCCGCCTGGGCGATGATCTCGCCCGCGTCGACGTCCTGTTGCTCGAAGCGGTCGGCGAGACTCGACAGCGCCTTGCCGTCGGAGAAGCCGCGCAGCAGCGGGAGTTCGGTGAGTCTGTGCGGGATCACGACGACGGAGGACCCCTGGGAGTCGCACTCCACTTTGCCGTCGCCGACGGTGCACAGACGGCGCCGGTTGACCCGGTACGTACCGCCCGACACCTGCACCCATGGAAGGATCTTCAGCAGCCAGCGGGAGGAGATTCCCTGCATCTGCGGAACGGACTTGGTGGTGTGTGCCAGATTCCGCGCGGCCCGGGTACTCAGACTGGACGGCGCATGAGGTCCGTTCGGCGAGGCAGGAGGCTGTGACGCCAACGTATCTGCCATGTGCCTCAGCGTCACACAGGCCTACTGCTTCCGCATGTCAGGGCGGGTGAGCGGGGGAACGCGGTACATGGCGCGGGCCCCCGGCCGCGCTCGGGCGCGGGCGGAGGCCCTGGGGAGGGCGGCCGTGCGGGCGGCCGCCGTGGATCAGGTCGCCCTTCTGTTCTTGCTCATCAGGATGCCGCCGGCGACGAGCGCGAGCAGGCAGGTGACGGCACCGGTGATGACGTTGCTCAGGGCTGCTCCGGTACCGGGGTGGCGTGCGACCACCCACGGAGCGACGATCAGCCAGGCGCCCATCAGCAGGGCCACGAAGTTGAGGTCCTGCGACCGCTCGGGAGCGATGGACATGCACAGACCCACCACCGCGAGAGCGATGCCGACGATCAGGTTCGTCAGGGCGAGCGTCGGAAGGGCCGCGGAGAAGTGCACGGTCCAGCCGGAGATCGCCGCGTAGATACCGGCGAGGATCACCAACTCCTCGACCGCCGCCACGCCCCTGGTCTGCAGCATGGCGGCGTATCGGTCGCGCATCTCCGATACGTCGGGGTGCCCGGATATGTCACCTGGTCGGTGAGAGACGTCGGCCATGTGACTCGCCTCCTTCTAGTGCCTGCAAGTCTTTGGCCTGCTGCGACATCCGGTCGCGACTCAAGTGTGCTCTTATCTGGCCTTTATGTGTAGCTTTAACGGTTATCCGATATGTACAGAAATTTTGGGCGTTTCGTGTACGAAAGCGATGGTTCAGGCGACTGATTCCAGCAGGCGGATTTCAGGCCGTGGCCCCGGCGGTCGCCTCGACCGCCGCCATCGCCCGGCGGTTGCGCCAGCGCAGGAACCTGCGTCGCAGCGCCGCCGGGCCCAGGTCCACGCGCCCGTGCAGCAGGCCGAGCACGATGGCCATACCGACGGCGATCAGGTGCTCGCGGCCCGCCAGATTGGGCTTGTACATCGCCTCGAACAGCATCGAGCCGCCGGTCAGCGAGAACACGACGGGGGCACGGCGGACCACCGAGATATAGGTGAACAGGCCCACCACTGCGGCCGACGGCCCCGTGTCGAGCACCTGCCCGATCTCCGGCGGCAGCCCGAGGCCGCCCAAGGTGCCCGGGCCGAGCGCGATCATCACGCGGGCGGCCATGGTCCCGGCCAGCGTGGTGGCGTACGCGATCACCAGCGTGCGCTTGCGGCCGAGGGTGAGCTCCGCGAGCGCGAACCCCAGGAACAACTGAGTGAGGCCCGCCCAGACCGGCAGGTCCAGAGCCGGGACGAACAGCGAGATGGGGGTGCGCAGCAGGGCCAGCCAGAGCGGCAGATCGGCCTTGACCTCGCCGGTCAGCCGGATGATCACGGAGCCCACCTGGGTGGCGGCGAAGGCGTGGAAGACGATCACCGCGACATTGGCGAGGACACCCAGGAAGAGCCCCCGGATCCCCCGGTTCACCAGTTGCTGAACGGGGTCGACGATGATGCCGTGGAACTCTCCGCGCACGGTGCGCGCGACGAAGCGAACGCAGCGCAGCAGCACGTCGACCCATGCCCGACGACCGTCGTCCTTCGCGGCCGGCTCCCCCGTCGCCCCCGCCCCCACGACGTCGTCCGCGTGGCCGCCTTCGACCCCGTCGCGACGACCGTCGGCAACTTGAAACACTGGCTGATCAACCCCTCGCTCACAGCGCCGGGCAGTCATGTCGAATCGGCGCGTAGCTCCCCACGTACCCCCAGATCGTGCACCAGGTCGAACACGCGCTGCACACGGGGGTCCGGACCACCGTAATCGGGGCACGTCGACCATTCAAGATTTCAGTTCACTCACCGAACTGTTTCGGCTAGGGTCGACATGTGACCCTGCCCCGCGACTACACCGGCCAGTCCTGTTCGCTCGCCCGCTCGCTCGAAGTGGTCGGCGAGCGCTGGACGCTGCTCATCGTCCGGGACGCGTTCTACGGGGTGCGGCGGTTCGGCGACTTCGCGGCGCACCTGTCGGTGCCGCGTGCCGTTCTCACCGACCGGCTGACCAACCTGGTCGAGGCGGACGTGTTCGCGCGCGTGCCGGGGGCCGGGCGGCGCGAGGTGTACGAGCTGACGCCGAAGGGCGTGTCGCTGTGGCCGGTGGTGCGGGCGCTCACGAGCTGGGGCGACGAGCACTACGCGACGGCCGGCCCGCGCCGGATCTTCCGGCACGCCGCCGACGACGCACCGCTCACGCCCGACGGCCGCTGCACCCGCTGCGACACGGCGGTGGAGGTGCGGGACACCCTCGTGACCCCGGGCCCCGGACTCGGCGCGGGCGACGGGGACGACGACGTGGTGTCGCTGGCCCTGCGCCGCCCGCACCGCCTGCTGCAACCCCTGCGCGACTGATTCCTCTTCTGCTGCACGTTTTCTGCTGCACGTTCTTCTGCACGACTGGATGCGAACTCGACGAAAGGTGTACGCCCATGAAGATCCTGGTCGTCGGCGCCGGAGCCACCGGAGGCTACTTCGGCGCCCTGCTCGCCAAGGCGGGACGCGATGTCACCTTCCTGGTGCGCCCGCGCCGCGCCGCCGCCCTGCGCGAGCGGGGCCTTCGGCTGACCGGCGCGGGCGGGGACGAGGTGATCACGCCGAACCTCGTCACCGCCGACGAACTCACGGGCCCGTACGACCTGATCCTGCTGTCGGTGAAGTCCACCGCCCTGAAACAGGCCATAGACGACCTCGCCCCGGCGGTCGGCCCCGGGACGGCGATCGTGCCGCTCCTCAACGGCATGCGTCACCTGGACGAGTTGTCGGCGCGCTTCGGTACGGGGCCGGTGCTCGGCGGCGTGGCCAAGGTGATCACCACCCTCAACGACGAGGGCGACATCGTGCGCCTGGCGCCCCTCGCCGTTCTGACCATCGGCGAAGTGGACGGCTCCGCTTCGCCCCGGACCGAGGCCGTCCGCGCGGTCCTCGCCGACGCGGGCATCGACGCGAGCGTGGCGCCGGACATCCTCGCGTCGATGTGGCACAAGTGGGTCTTCATCACCACGCTGTCCACGGTGACCTGTTTGATGCGCGGCGAGGTCGGCGACGTCAACGCCGTCCCCGGCGGCTCGGAGCTCGGCCCGGCCGTTCTCGCCGAGGGCGCCGCGGTGTCGGCCGCGGCGGGCTACCCCGTTCCGGCCGGCGAACTCAGCGCCAGCTCGGCGCTGGTGACCCAGACCGACTCGGCGTTCGCGTCCTCCATGTACCGCGATGTGGTCTCCGGGTTCCCGACCGAGGTGGAGCACATCTTCGGCGACCTGGTGGCACGCGCCCGCGCCCTGTCGGTGGCCACGCCACTGCTCGATCTGGCCGCCCTCCATCTTCGGGTGCACCAGCGTCGGGTGGAGGCGAAGCGCTAGATCGTACGGAGCCGCCGGTGCCGGGCGTCCGGTCGGCCGGGCGCGGGCTCTAGGCTGATCATGAACGCTGAACGTGTACGACGAAAGGGATTGAGAACGTGGCTGGAACGTCCTTGCGCAGCCCCTGGATCCGGCGGTTCCACCCCGCCCCGCAGGCCGCCACCCGGCTGGTCTGCCTGCCGCACGCGGGCGGCTCCGCCACGTCCTACTTCCAGGTCTCCCAGGCGTTGGCGCCCGACGTCGACGTGCTGGCGATCCAGTACCCCGGCCGCCAGGACCGGCTCAACGAGCCGTGCATCACGGAGATAACCACCCTGGCGGACCGGATCGTCGACGAGCTGATCCCCTGGATGGACCGGCCCGTGACCGTGTTCGGCCACAGCATGGGCTCGGCCGTCGCGTACGAGGTCGCGGTGCGGCTTGAGCGGCGGGGCATCGTTCCGCTCGGACTCTTCGCCTCCGGGCGCCGCGCCCCCTCGGTCCACCGGGGTGCCTACGTCCATCTCGGCTCCGACGAGGACCTGTTGGCCGAGCTGAAGAAGCTGAGCGGTACCGACGATCAGGTCTTCGCCGAGGAGTCGCTGGTGCGGATGATTCTACCGGCGTTGCGTGGGGACTACCACGCGCTGGAGACGTACCGGCCCGAGCCCGGGTCCTCGTTGACGTGTCCGATCGTCGCGCTGTCCGGCGACGACGATCCGGTGGTCGACCTGGACGACGTCGCGCTGTGGGAGCGGCATACGTCGGCGGCCTTCCGTATGCGGGTCTTCTCCGGTGGGCACTTCTTTGTGGACGGTCATGTTCCGGCTATCGCCGGGGAGATTCGCGACCACATCGCCAGCGCGGGCGTTCTTTGAGCGAGGTGTTCGGCTGCGGACCGTAGGGGCTGGTCGCGCCCACGCGGCGGAGCCGCACAATGACACAGCCCCGCGCCCCTAAATCGCACCCCACTACGTCCGCGCCACCACCACCGCAGTCGCCAGCAGCCCGTTGCTGCTGCGCCACTGGCCCGTGAACCCCTCCAGGCGTACCCCGTCCACCACCGGACCCGGCACCTTCAACTCGCCCGTGAACGTGCCGTGTTCGGGGTCCGGGGTGACTACGCACTCGGTGAAGTCCAGCCAGCGGCCCGTCAGGGGGAACCAGGCCTTGAAGACGCTTTCCTTGGCGCTGAAGAGCATGCGGTCCCAGGCCACGTCCGGGTGGGAGAGGGCGAGGCGGTCCAGGGTCACGCGTTCCTCGGGGAGGGTCACCATTTCGCGTACGCCGTCGGGGACGGGTGCGTTGGGCTCGGCGTCCACGCCCACCGAGGCGACCTGCTCGCTGCGGGCCACGGCCGCCGCGCGGTAGCCGTCGCAGTGGGTCATGCTGCCGACGATGCCGTCCGGCCAGCGCGGTGCGCGGCGGGCCCAGGCCGGGCCCTCGTCCATGGGCAGGATGGGGCCCGGCGCGTGGCCGAGCCGGGCCAGCGCGGTGCGCGCGCACAGCCGTACGGTGGCGAACTCGCGACGGCGCTTGTCCACCGCCTGCGCCACGATCTCGGCCTCCTGCGGGAACAGGTCGACCGACGGCGGGTCGGCGAACAGCTCCACCACGACCACGTCCGCCGGGAGCAGGCCCTCCAGCAGGCCGCCGCTCACCATCGGGCGGCCGAGACGGGCTCGGGCAGGATGCGGCACAGCCCCTGCGGCGGGGCCGACCGGCTGCCCCACTCCCGGGGATAGCCGAGCGACACCTCGGTGTGCGCCACCCCGTCGACGTCGATCGTGCGCGGTATGTGCAGATGCCCGTAGACGACCGCGGCCGCCCGGTACCGTACGTGCCAGTCGGCGGTGGCCTCGGTTCCGCACCACTGGGCGAACTCCGGGTAGCGCAGGACCCGGGTCGGCTGGCGCACCAGCGGGAAGTGGTTGACCAGCACCGTCGGCAGCGTCGGCTCGATCGCGTCCAGGCGCGAGCGCGTGTACGCGAGCCGGGCCCGGCACCAGGCGTCCCGGCTGGGGTACGGGTCGGGGTGGAGCAGATGCTCGTCGGTGCACACCACGCCCGCACTGTGCGCGGCCGCCAGCGCCTCTTCCTTGGTGTGCGTGCCGTCCGGGCGGAAGGTGTAGTCGTAGAGCACGAAGAGCGGCGCGACCACGACCGGCCCGTCCGGTCCCGGCCACTGGAGATAGGGGTCCTCCGGCGTGGCCACGCCGAGATCGCGCAGCCGCTCCACCAGATACCGGTAGCGGTCCTCGCCACGCAGCTGGACCGGGTCGCGTGGCGGGGTCCACAGCTCGTGGTTGCCCGGTGTCCACACGACGGTCGCGAAGCGCCCGGCGAGCCGTTCCATCGCCCACAGGACGTCGTCGGCCAGCTCTCCCACGTCGCCGGCGACGATCAGCCAGTCGTCGGGCGACTCGGGCCGCAACTCGTCCACGATCGCGCGGTTTTCCGCATGGCGGACATGCAGGTCACTGATGGCGAAGAGACTCATGATGGATCACAGCCTACGACGGCCCGTGCGGCGGCGGGCAGGGTGGCCGGTTCGCACCCGGCGGCCTACCGGCGTACTCCATGGGTCCGATAGAGGTTCGGGCGCGGAACATCTGCCCCCCAGCCTGCGGAGGTACGCCCATGAGCCGAGGAACGAGCCACGTGTCAGCGGGCAAGACCCGTTTCGACGACATCTACGACGAGCCCGACCCACGCGCCTACTTCCGCCGTCTCGCCCCACTGGAGTACGAGATTCCGCACCATGCGCAGGCGGTCTTCCGCCGCGATCTGGCCCGCCGGGCGGCGGCGCGCGGCGCGGGCGGACCGGTCACGGTGCTCGATCTGTGCTGCTCGTACGGGATCAACGCGGCTCTCCTCAACCACCACCTCACGCTCGCCGAGCTGTACGCGCACTACACCGCCCCGGAGGCCGAGCACCTGTCGGTCGCCGAACTCATCGCGCGCGACCGTCGGTTCTACGCCTCCCGGCGCCGGGCCGACGCCACCCCCGTGATCGGGCTCGACGCCGCCCGGCACGCCGTCGGCTACGCGCTGGCGGTCGGGCTGCTCGACGAGGCGTACGCCGAGAACCTGGAGGCCCTGCCGCCCAGCGAGCAGCTGCGCACGGCCGTCGCGCGCACCGGTCTGATCACGGTCACCGGAGGCGTCGGCTACGTCACGCACCGCACCTTCGACGCCCTGCTCGGCTGTGCGCGCCAACCGGTGTGGGTGAGCGCGTTCGCCCTGCGGACCTTCTCGTACGAACCGGTGCGCGCGGCACTTGCCGCGCACGGTCTGCTCACCGAGTCGGACCCGTCGCGGGCCTATCCGCAGCGGTTGTTCACCGGGTCGGTGGAGCGGGACCACGCCATCGGGCAGACCGTGCTCGCCGGGCACGATCCGATCGGTCTGGAGAGCGCGGGCCGCTATCACGCCCGGCTGTATCAGTCGCGGCCCGCGCCGCGCTGACCCGGGCGCGGGAAGGCGGCCGGGGCCACGTCGATCTCCCGCATCCGGTCCGCGTAGAGCGCGTAGCGGCGCCGCGCCTCGCCGTGCCGGCCCGCCTCGGCGAGCAGGGCCACCAGGCCCAGGTGGGTCTCCTCGTCGTAGGGGTCGCGTTCCAGGAGCCGCAGCCGGAAGTGGACCTCGGCGTGGTGGTCCTCGCGCTCGGCGGCGGCCGTCGCGAGGCGGACGAGCAGTTCGGTGTGGACGGCCTGGGCCTCCTCGCGCAGGGCGACCGCCCATTCCATGTACGGCTCGTCCTCCAGCACGTCGCCCCGGTAGAGGCGTTCGGCGTCGGCGAGCGCGGCGAAGGCGTGGCCGCCGGAGCGCTCGGCGACCGCGAGGGCGTGCCGGGCCGCCGCGAGGAAGTCCTGGACGTCGACGCGGAGCCCGGCGATGCCGATGACGTGTTTGTCGGCGGCGATGAAGTGGTCCTGTGCGAGGCGGCGTTCGGGGTCGAGCACCAGCCGGACGATCGACAGGGCGACCGAGAGGCGGTTGGCGCACCGGGACGGCTCCTCGCCGGGCCACAGCGCCTCCACGACGACCTCGCGGGGCGTGGGCAACCCCCGCCGCGCCACCAGGAGTTTGAGCAGGTCGCGGGCCTTCTTGGACTGCCATTCCTCGGGCCCGACCGGGCTGCCGTCGCGCAGCACCTGGAAGCCGCCGAGCACTCGTACGGCGGCGGAGGGGCGACGGGTCACGGTGGCGCGGTTGAGCAGCCCCGCCGCGTCGGCGGCCGCCTCCGGAATGCCCAACTGGCGTAGCCGGGCGGTCGTTTCGCGCTGCCCCGAGCCGGTCAGGCGGGCGCGGGCGAAGGCTGTCCTGGCCGCCGCGACGGGTCGACGCGCGGCGGTCCACATGGCCTCGGCGTCCGCCAGGAGCCGTTCGCGGGCGCACGGTTCGCGGGTGCACATCGCCTCCAGCTCCAGGAGCTCGGCGAAGACCGTGCGGCAGCCCTGGGCGCCGGGCTCGCCCGCCGCCTGCCGTACCGCGTCGGCCGCTGTTTCCGGCCGTTCGTCGGCGAGCGCGACCCACCCGGCCGCGACCAGCGCCCTGATCCGGGTGCGGCCCGCGCACTGGGCGACCGCGCGGCGGGCCAACAGGGCGGCGGCGCGCGGTTCCTCGGCGCCGCGCGCAAGGGCGAGCCCGGTGAGCGCGGCCGCCAGCACCTGACGGTCGCCGCACTGTTCGGCCCGTACCACCGCCTCCTGATAGGCGGCCCGCGCGGGTCCCAGCGCGCCACGCTCGCGGTGCACATCGCCGAGCCCGAGCAGCGCCTGGGCGCCGAGCGCGCCATGCCCCAGCGCCTCGCCGAGCCGCTGGTATCCGGCCAGCGAACGGCCGAACTCGGCCGCCGCGTAGTCGAGTTCGCCCAGCGCCAGATGAGCGGCGCCGCGCAGGCACTCGGCGGCCAGGCGCAGCTGCGGCAGCTCGGTGCGGTCGGGTCCGGTGGCGGCCGCCGTGAGCGCCGTGTCGAGCGAGGCGAGCACATCGCGGGCGGCGCCCTGCTCGATCCGCTCCTGCGCGGCACCGGCCCTGACCAGCAGGACGAGCGCGGGGTCCCCCGACGCGCACGCCGCCTGCTCGGCCAGTTCCCGGTGGTGCTCGGCGACGGCCCCCCGACCGTCGCACGCCGCCACCACGGCGGCCGCCGCGTGCCCGACCGCCTGCGCGCCCGCCTCCGCGCAGTGCCCGAGCGCCCCCACCACGAGCCGGGCCACCGTCTGCGCCCGGCCGGGCTCGCCATGCGCGCAGAACGCGACGGCCGCCCACGACAGGGCCATGATCTCGTCCGGCGTCGCGGCCCCCGTGAACTGCGTACGCCGGTGGATCTCCAGCACCCGGGCGGGCTCGCCGAGCAGCTGGTACGTCATGGCCAGCCGTCCCCCCTCGGCCACGTCCAGCAGGCCGCCGCCCTGCGGTGCCGCCGCCGGGCGGGGCGGCACCCCCAACTGCCGTGGTGGACCGGCATGTTCTCCCTCCGCTGCGGCGAACTCCTGGCCAGCTGCTTCCATCTGAGCCGTACTCATCAGTCCCCCTTGCCCCGTCCCGTCGGACGGTGCTCCTTCGCCGTGTGCTCACGGGTGGGGTCCGCCGGCGCGCCGGTCAAGCGCGTGAACCGGAGGTCCGGCTCCCCGTCCGCCGGACTCCACCGCTTCAGTGTGCGCGGCGGCACCGGCACGCAGAACGCGGGACGCCTCGCTTCCCTATGGAGGCTGTCCGCCATACGGGCGGTGAGGAAGGCTTTCTGTACAGACGGCCCGGCGCCCCGGGAAACTGGCACCATGCAATCGCCTGGTGAGGGACGGCCGATGCGCGTGCTCGCGGTCTGCGGCGGGCTGGGGTTGCTGTACGGGATACCGGCGGGGGTGTGGATCTCCGCCGCGCAGACGCTGCCGTGGAGCCTGGCGTGCATCCTGCCCATCTATGTGGCCGGGCTCTCCCTGTCGTGGCGCGCCCCGCGGCATCCGGTGGCCCGTCGGCTGCTCGCGGCCGGGTCGTTCGGGGCGATCGGCATGGCCGTGCGGTTCACGCTGATGTCCCCGCCGGCGACCGGCTGGCACTCGGGCACAGCCCGCGAGTGGCTCTTCCTCGCCGTCGCCCGGGTCTTCGACGTACTCGACGCGATCATGCTCTGCCGACTCCTGGCCCTGCTCCCCGACGGACGCGTTCGCCACCGCTACGAACGGGTGGTCCTGCGCGCGCTCTGGCTGCTCGTGCCCTATCCCGTGACACTGATGGCGCTGCCGCTGTCGGACCGGGTGCTGCCGTGGCTGCTGGTCCAGCCGGAGGCGTGGATGCCCGGTCTGGGCGCGGGACTTCTGCTCGTACGGTCCCTCCTGGACGCGCGCGAACAGCGGGCCGGGCGGGCGGAGCGGACGGACCGGGTGTGGGTGATCGCGCTGATCGCCTTCGTGGTGTTCGCCGGGCGCGGTTCGGCACGGCTGTTCCGGCTGTGGCTGGAGGACCAGGGGCCCGCCTACTTCTTCGGTTCGACGCTGGGGGCGCTGCCGTACATCGTGATCTCGGCGGGCCTCGTGTACGCGGCGTTCCGACACCGGCTGCCGGGCATGGACTTCGCGATCCGGCGCTCGCTGGTCTACGGGCTGCTGTGGACGCTCATCAGCGCCTGGTATCTGGGGCTGACCACGGCTCTCGGACTGACCGCGGGCCAGTATCTGCCCATCGGCCTCGCGGTCCTGGTAGCGGTGGGAGCGACCATGCTGTTCCAGCCCGTGCACCGCCAGCTCAACCGCCTCGCCGCCCGCCGGGTGTTCGGGGCCCGGCCCTCCAGCTTCGAACTGCTCGTCCAGTGCGGTACGACCCTGGAGCACGCCTACGACCTCAAACGGCTCGGCCCGCAGCTGGCGCTCACCCTGCGGGACGGGCTCGATCTGCGCTGGGTGTGCGTACGCCTCGGCGCCGCCGGGCATCCGCCGTTCGGCGCCGGGTTCGCGGGCGTACGGGCGGCGGACGGCGAGCAGCCCTGGGGCGAGGTCCGGCTGCGGTACGGGGACGACGAGCTCGGTGTCATCGAGTACGGGCCGAAGGAGGAGGGCCGGTTCACGCCCGAGGACCAGGACCTGATCGAGACCCTGGCCCGGCAGGCCGCGCTCGCGGTCCACAACGCGCTGCTCACGGCGGAGCTGTCGACCCGCGTCGACGAGGTGCAGCGCCAGGCGTGCGAGCTCAACGCGTCGCGGACCCGGATCGTCCAGGCGCAGGACATCGAACGGCGGCGTATCGAGCGGCAGTTGCACGACGGCATCCAGCAGGAACTGGTCGCGTTGGTGGCCAAATTGGCGCTCGCCCGCAACCAGCTCTGCCGCAATGGTGACACCGTGCACACCACGCTCACCGAGCTCCAGGACGACGCCTGCCGGGTCATCGACGACCTGCGCGAGTTCGCGCACGGCATCCACCCGCCCGTACTGACCGACCAGGGCCTGGCCGCCGCCGTGATGTCCAAGGCCCGTCGGCTGCCCCTGCCCGTCACCGTCGAGATCGACCCCTCGGTGTCCTCGGCACGGTTCGCGCCGGAGATCGAGGAGGCGGCGTTCTTCCTGGTCTCCGAGGCGCTGACCAATGTGCTCAAACACGCCCGGGCCGACGGGGTGATCATCAGGATCGCCCGCGTCGACGGCTCGCTCCGCCTCGACGTCAGCGACGACGGCGTGGGCCTGCCCGCCGCGTCCCGCCTCGGCTCGGGGCTCACCGGGCTGCGCGACCGGATCGAGGCGGTCGGCGGCCGGCTGTCCATCACCGGCAGGCCCGGCGGCGGCACCACGCTCTGCGCCCAGCTCACCGAACGCTCACGAGAGACGGCCCATGCCTGATGCCCCCGCGCGCATGCGCATCGTGATCGCGGAGGACCACTATCTCGTACGGGAGGGCACCCGGCGGCTGTTGGAGGACACCGGCGAGGTCGACGTCATAGCGGCCGTGGGCACCGCCGAGGAACTCCTCGACGCGGTGGACCGGTTCCGGCCCGACGCGGTGATCGCCGACATCCGGATGCCGCCCGAACACCACACGGAGGGCATCACCGCCGCGCACACCATCCGCGCCTCCCATCCGGGCATCGGTGTGGTGGTGCTCTCCCAGCACGCCAACGAGCAGTACGCCTTCGCCCTCTTCCAGCAGGGCACCGACGGCCTCGCGTATCTGCTCAAGGAGCGGATCGGCGAGCTGGAGGAACTGCTGCGCGCGCTGCGCGAAGTCGCGGCCGGACGCTCGGTGATCGACCCGCGCATCGTGGAGGTGCTGGTCGGCAGCCATATCCGTACGGCCGACGCGCCGCTCGCACAGCTGACGCGCCGGGAGCTCGACGTGCTGCGGCAGATGGCGCAGGGCAAGAACAACCGGAACATCGCCGAGTCCCTTTCGCTCTCCGAGTCGACGATCGAGAAACACGTCAACTCGACGTTCGCCAAACTCGGCCTGGCCGAGGAGTCCCAGGTGCACCGCCGGGTCACGGCGGTGCTGACGTATCTGCGGTACGGGCCGAACAGGGCGCCCTGACAATGAAGTTGACGGTCCATCAGTGAGAGTCACCGTTGCCGCTCCCGCTCGGCAACGGTGACCCGGAACAGGGCCGTTCAGAACGTGCTGCAACACGCGCCGGCGGTGGGCGGCGGCCAGGACTCGGAGCCGGGCGCCTCCTCTTCCTCAAGCATCTGAAGAGCGGTCACATCGGATTCCGTCACGGTGTTCACCCCCTCTCGGCGTGCTCTCGGGCCGACATCGTGACGATGCCGGAGTGCTGATCCCGCGTGGCCGTGAGCGCGCGCGGCAGCCACAGTCGCGGACCTCCGTGGACGTACCGCAGCAGGAAGGCGAGCGCGCCCGACAGGCCGGTGCCGTAGCCGGCCCACACCTGGGTGCCGTTGTCGTCCGGCAGCAGCGTGCGCCCGCCGCGCCGGACAGTGCGCATCTGGAGGGCCACCGCGAGTTCCCCGGCCCCTTCGCGGTACGCGGGGTCGGCGCAGGCGTCCGCCAGGTCGAGCAGGAACTCGCCGTCCCCGGCCAGACCGTGGCACTGGGATGTGCCGATGTGCCGACGCGAGCGGCGCACCGCCACCGCCGCCTGCCGCGCGCACTCCAGGAACTCAGCTTCGCCGGTCTCCTGCCAGACCCGCACCAGGAACGTCCCCACCCCCGAGGAGCCGCTGCACCAGTGCGTCTTGCGCGGGCCGCCCTGCTCGCCGGAGCGCCAGTACGCGGCCCCGTCCGCCACCTCGGCGACATCGAGCAGTGTCTGGGCCGCCTCCACGGCGAGTTCTTCGTACGCCGGGGTGCCGGTCGCGCGGCCGAGGGCGAGCAGGAACGCGCCGATGCCCGCGACCCCATGGGCGAAGCCGTAGTGGACGACATCGTCCGGGGTGCCCAGGATCTCGCGCGGTACCGGCCACACCAGCCGCCCTTCGCGCCGGTGCGCCGTGGCGGCGAGTTCGGCGCCCGCCTCCTGGGCCCGGTCCAGATAGCGCCGGTCCCAGGTGGCCTCCCAGAACCTGAGTTGTGTGAGCCCCGCCCCGGCCACCCCGTGGCAGACATCGGGGCTCGGCCAACGGACCGGCACCCGGGCCGCCAGCTCCATGGCGTGCCCCAACAGCGTGTCGTCGCCGAGGAGTTGGGCCGCGTCAAGAAGCGCCCAGGCGGTGCCCGAGCGGCCGTAGTGCAGCCCGGGCAGGGTGCGCGGCTCGCGGCCGACACGGTGACTGATCCACTCGGCCGCACCCCGGACCGCGTCGAGCACCGCCGGGTCCTCGCCGGTCTCGTACGCGCGCACCAGTACGCCGAGGACGCCCGCCGCGCCGTGCTGGACGGTGAACGCGTCGGTCGCGGCGCCGACCGGTCCCGAGGGCCAGAGCCGGTCCGGGCCGCCGTTCTCCATGGTGGCGAGCAGATGGGCGACGCCGTGCGTGATCAGCTCCACGGACTCGGCTTCGGTCCTGTCTTCGGGCTCCTGCGCCATGTCGACGGGGGCGTGTTCGTCGGCGGCGCGGGCCGTCTCGGCCAGCCGGTCCAAGACCTCGTCGAGGCCGGGGCGCCGGGCCGGGTCCTCGTCGAGCAGGGCGACGACGAGTGGAGCGAGCAGCCGGGCCGCCGTGTTGCCCGGGGCGAGCCGGGCGAGCCAGGCCGCCAAGCGCTCGGCGTGGGCGCGTCCGCCGGGGTCGTCGGCGGCGAGCAGCGGATCGACCCCGGTGACGAGATGGAAGAGGGTGGCGCCGAAGCTGAAGAGATCGGACGCGATGTCGGGTGCGGGGCCGTACCCCGGCGCGGTCAGCTGTTCCGGGGCCGCGTATCCGGGGGTGTGGATGCGGCGGGCGGGCTCGCCGGGCCGGGCGAGCATCTCCAGGTCGATCAGATGCACTTCGCCGTTGTCGGCGACCATCACGTTGTTCGGGTTGAAGTCCCGCAGCACCCAGCCCTCGGCGTGAACGAGACGCATCAGACAGGCGAGGGCGCGTGCCCGGCGCAGAGCGTCGGTGAGCGGTATTCCCCATCCCTTGTCGTCGTCGAACTCCAGCCTGTCCAGCACCCATTGACGAAGTGTCACCCCGTCAAGGGCCTCCTGGACCAGGAACAGATCGCCCTGCTGCTCGAAGAGCGCGACCAGGCCCGGTGTGTACCCGCTCCCCGCGAACGCCTCCAGCATCGCCGCCTCGTGGCGCCGCAGATCCCGTGCGTCCTCGCCGGTCAGCGCGGCGGCCGTGTGCGGGCGTGCCTGTTTGATGATGACGGGCAGGCCGGTGGTCTCGTCGACGCCCCGGAAGACCCCGCCGCCGAACGCGTGCCGTATCGCCCCCTGCACCAGATAGCGGCCGTCGAGGAGCACGGCGGCCGGAGCGGGCCGGCGCACCCCGGTGGACTCGCCGTGCGTGAACGGATCGCGCGGCGCCCACGGCGGCGGCGCGAACCAGGCGCGGCGCCGGTCGGGGACGAGCCGCCCGTCGGGCGCGACCATCATCGCCCCGAGCGTGCCGTCGTCGCCCAGCGCGCGAACTCCGGTGAACACCCCGTACCGGTAGTGCACCAGGCTGTGCGGGAAACACGGCCGGTCGGAGAGGATCGCGGGCCCGGGCAGCCCCAGCGTCGCCTCGTGCAGTTCCTTCGCCAGGTTGCGCAGCCGGCCGTCGCCCCCCTCGGGATAGACGGTGAGGAACTTTCCGCCGCCGCCCCGGTCGTACCGGTGGGCGACCAACTCACCGGTACGGCCGAGGGTCCCGGCGAACTTGAACCGGCACCCGTGGCGGACGAGCACGGCGGCCGCCCGCGCCAGGACCAGCGGCGCCGACAGCGGCGTCGCCGCGATGTGCAGCTTCCAGCCCTGGACCCGCGACGGCTCGTCGGGAGGCGTGACGAAACACCAGAACTCCCCCTCCCTCACCCGCCATTGACCGGTGGCTGGCCCGCCCCCCGTACGGGCCAGAACCGCTTCCACGATGTCGACGAGCAGCCTGTCGGCCGCCTCGTTGCGCTGCGTCGTGGGTTCCATGCACCCCATCGTGGCCGCGGCTCTGTCGGTTGCCTTGCACCAGTCTTACGGAATGCGAACCACGCCCGGAGTTCAGAGCTCCGCGTCCGTCTTCAGCGTCAGCCGTACGTTCGTGTCGGCCGTGCCGGTGCCCGGCCGGGTGGAGATCGAGGGTTGAGCCGGAGTCCAGGGAACCCTGGTATCCACGATCCCTGGTTCTCGCTTCCGGGTTCCGCCATTATGTGGATCATGACGACCGACCGCCGCCAGCTCGCCGATTTTCTGCGCCGCTGCCGGGACCGGGTCACCCCGCAGAACGCCGGGCTGCCCGCCGGGCCGCGCCGCCGCACGCCCGGACTGCGCCGGGAGGAAGTCGCCCAGCTCGCCGGGATGTCGGCCGACTACTACATCCGCCTGGAGCAGGCCCGGGGCCCGCAGCCCTCGCCGCAGATGCTCGGCGCGCTGGCCCGCGCCCTGCGGCTGAGCGAGGACGAGCGCGACCATCTGTATTTTCTCTCCGGTCACCGGCCGCCCGCCGCGCGCTCCTCGGACGGCAAGGTCAGCCCCGGACTGCTGCATCTGCTCGACCAACTGCCCACCACCCCGGCCGTGGTGCTGAGCGACCTCGGCGACATCCTCGTCCAGAACCGGATGGCCCGGGCGCTGCTCGGCGAGGTCTGCGCGGACTCCGAGCACGGGTGCAACGTGGTGTGGCGGTGGTTCACCGTGCCGGAGGCCCGGGCCCCGTACCCGGAGGAGGAGCACAGCTACTACAGCCATCTGCACGTGGCAGATCTGCGCGCGGCGGCGGCGCGCCGTTTCGGCGACGCGGAGTCGGCCCGGCTGATCTCACGGCTGCACGGCGCGAGCCCGGAGTTCACCGAGCTGTGGGAGCTGCACGAGGTCGCGGTGCGGCGGCGCGACCGGGTCCGTGTCCTCCACCCGAAGCTCGGCCCGTTCGACCTGTTCTGCCAGGTACTGCTCGCCCCCGAGGGCGATCACCGCCTGGTCCTGTTCACCCCGCCGCCGAACAGCACGACGGCGGACCGCCTCGCCATGTTCGGGGCCTCCCCCATGCACTGAACCCCTGCGCCAGAGGCGATGTCACCCGGTGCCGTGGTCGTGGCACGGACACTCCCGGCCGCACCAGCAGCTCCCCTGCACCGGCGTTGCCGCGAGCAGCATCCGTATCACCTCGTCCACGTCGATGCCGTCCAACTCACTTCCCTCCGGGACGAGTTGGTACGTACGGGAGAGGAAGTCGGCGACGTCCTCCAGCTCGGCGAGCAGGTCGGCGCTGCCCTCGTCCGAGTGGAGCCGGATCCGTAACCCGCTCTCGCCGTACTGCCATACGCGCACATCGCCCAGGCCCACCGGGCAGCGGGAGGCAAGACCCTCGGCCACCAGGTCCCGCCCCATGGTCCATGTCGTATGCATGCCATTGCCGCAGACGAATTCCACGGATACCGCGAGCGGGTCCGCGGGGTCGTAAGCCATCAGAGCCTCCACGGGGGTCATGGCATCACCCTCGTGCAGCAGTTCGACATACAGTGGAACGCAGATCTCTTCCATGTCGCCCCCCTTGGCGGGACAGTCACCGGCGGCCGCTCGCCGGGTGTTGTTCGGTATCCGCTTCTATGACGTACTCAACGGCCGTGATAGTGACCGACTTCGCGAACAAATTCGCCCGCGGATGTGGAAACTGTGCGGACGGTGACGCAAATTCGTATGCCCTCGGGGATCTCGTACCCCGTACGGGGACGGCCGATCCCTGCCCCGCCGGGCGTCGCAACCGCCTGTGACCCCGCCGTCACCGGCGGACGGGGCACCCGGGCGGGCGCCGGGGTGTTGTGAGGACGGCTTCACAAGTCGGTGTCCGACCCCACCGATTCGGCCGGAACGTTGCGCTCACCAGCACAAGATCAGAACAGCGCATCGCCCGCGGCCGTATGTCGGGGGCGGCCGCGGGCGATGCGAGGGGGCCGGCTCAGCAGAACTTGTCCAGCTGTCCCGCTTTCGCCGCACGGACCATGGCGGCGATCTCGGAGCGGCTGTAGCGGAGCACGGGCGCGTCGGCGTGCTTCGTATGGGTCACCGCGACACTGTCACCGTCGACGGCGAATCCGACGCAATCCTTGGAGTAGTCGAGGTCGCTGAATGACGACTTCTCGAATGCGAGGTGGGGGGCATTCCGGTTGACGTATTCGGTGACCGCGACAAGACGTGAGTGGTCCATGGAAGAGCTCCTTCGTCCAACAGTGGGGGCACTTCCGACGCTACGAGCCCAAGTCCGCGCATTTCTAGTGCCCTTGACACACAGACACTCCATGCGCTAGACGCACGTGCGGTTACAGCAGACCCAGGTTGGCGGCAGGCGAGCCGTGCAGGGTCGGGGCGAGCAGACCGGCGTGCGGCTCGTCCAGCGCGGGCAGCCCGAACAGCTCGGCCTTCGGCGGCGTGAGCGGCGCACCGAGGACCGCCCCCGGGCTCTCGGCGCGCAAGGGTGACTCCGGTGTGGCGAGGGCGGCCGAGCCGAGATGGTCGTCGGTCAGCGGGTCCTTCAGGGGTGCTTTGAGCAGGGTCGACGGCACTTCGGTGGTCACCGGGAGCGAGGGCAGCACCGGGGACGGCAGCAGGGAACCGACCACGTGCCGGGGGCCACCGGGCGAGCCGGGCATCGGGATCGGTACGCCGGTGCTCACCGTGGGGGCGTCGAGCGGCAGGGCCGTCTCCAGACCTTGCAGCGGCACCACGACGGGTACCGACTGTCCGGCGGCGGCGGGCGCGACCGTCGCCGCCGTGGCCATGCACGTCATCATGGCCGCGAGGCCGGCCCGCTTGGTGAGCTTCATGTGTACTTCCATCCCTCTGGGTCGGAGGATTTCTGACGGACACCTACCGCCCTGGAAGAACGACCCGGCTCACCCAACCACTCCAAAATTCCCCTGTTCAGCGGAGCGGAAAGGGAACTCCTCGCTCGGATTCGGGGCGTGTTCCGAAGATCCTCCGATCCGACTGTGCGATGGCCACGTCATTGATGCTCGCCTCGCGGCGCGCCATCAGACCGCGCTCGTCGAACTCCCAGAGCTCATTTCCGTAACTGCGCCACCACTGCCCCGAGGCGTCGCGGCACTCGTACTGGAAACGCACCGCGATGCGGTTGCCCTCGAACGCCCACAGCTCCTTGCGCAGGGCGTAGTCGAGCTCACGGTTCCACTTCGCGGTGAGCAGCTCGACGATCGCGGCGCGGCCGGTGACGAAGGTGTCGCGGTTGCGCCAGCGGGAGTCCTCCGTGTACGCGAGCGAGACCTTCTGCGGGTCGCGGGTGTTCCAGGCGTCCTCGGCGGTCTGGACCTTCTGCCGGGCGGTGTCCAGGTCGAACGGGGGCAGGGGCGGGCGGGCATCCATGGCGGCTTCCTTCGGTCTGAGGTCCGAACGGCTGGGTCGAGGCAGGGAGAACGATCGTTCTCCCTTGCGTGCGGCTACTCTAGAGAACGGTCGTTCTCATTTCAAGGAGTGGTGGAGTCATGGACAGCGCGGACGCACGGGAGCGGGCACTGGACGCCGCCGAGTCGCTGTTCTACGCCCGGGGCGTGCAGAGCGTCGGCATGGACGAGATCCGGGCCGCCTCCGGGCTCTCCCTCAAGCGTCTGTACGGGCTCTTCCCCGCCAAGGACCAGCTGGTCGAGGCGTATCTGGAGCGCCGGGACACCGTCTGGCGCGGCCGCCTCGCCGACCATGTCGAGCGCCATGAGACACCCGAGGAGCGGATCCTCGCCGTCTTCGACCATCTGCACCGCTGGTTCGGCGAGCCCGGCTTCCGCGGTTGCGCCTGGATCAACGCGTACGGCGAGCTCGGCGCCACCTCGCCGCGCGTGGCCGCCCAGGCCCGCGCCCACAAGCGCGCCTTCCGTACATACGTCGGCGGCCTGGTCGCCGACGCGGGGCTGCCCGCGAGCCTGGCCGACCACCTGACGCTGCTCGCCGAGGGCGCGATGGTGACCGCCGGGATCTTCGAGAACCGCAAGCCCGCGCTCCAGGCACGCGAGGCGGCCGCCGTGCTGCTGCGGGCGGCACGCGGCTGACCACGGCATCCTCGCCGCCACCCCCCTTCCGTAGGACCGTCACACCTTTGACCGGCGCGCCCGCCGCTCCCCCGGCCCGGCGCGCCGGGCCCTTATGGTCGGGCGGGCCCGGGTCCCCCTTGGTCGGGCCGGGAGGGAACGTTCATGGCCGAGTTGACGCGCCGCAGACTCCTCGGGTCGGCGGCGGGCGCGACCGCGCTCTCGCTGCTGCCACCCAGTGTGCAGAAGGCCGTGGCGGCCGGGCCGCCGCGTCGGGGGTCCGTCCGCGACATCGAGCACGTGGTGCTGCTGATGCAGGAGAACCGCTCGTTCGACCACTACTTCGGCACGCTCTCCGGCGTACGCGGCTTCGACGATCCACAGGCGCTGAAGCTGCCCGGCGGCCGTTCCGTCTTCTACCAGCCGGACGCGGTCAACCCCGACGGCTACACGCTCCCGTTCCACCTGGACACCCACCGCTCCAGCGCCCAGGCCATCCCGTCCACCAGCCACGCCTGGTCCGTGCAGCACGAGGCGTGGAACGGCGGGACAATGGACCGGTGGCTGCCCGCGCACCGCAAGGCCGACGGGGTCAACGGGCCCTATGTGATGGGGTATTACACCCGCCAGGACATCCCGTTCCAGTTCGCCCTCGCGGAGACCTTCACGGTCTGCGACCACTACTTCTGCTCGGTCCTCGGCCCGACCTGGCCGAACCGGCTGTACTGGATGACCGGCACGATCGACCCCGGCGGCACCCTGGGCGGTCCGGTCATCGACAACCTGGCACCCACGCCGTACCGCTGGACGACGTACGCCGAGCGGTTGCAGGCGGCCGGGGTCAGCTGGAAGGTCTACCAGCAGAACGATGACTACGGCTGCAACATGCTGGAGCAGTTCCAGGTCTTCAAGGACGCCAAACCCGGCTCCGAGCTGTACGAACGCGGGGTACGCCCGCAGCCCGAGGGCACCTTCGAGGACGACGCCCGGGCCGACCGGCTGCCCGCGGTCTCCTGGATCATGCCGACGAGCTATCAGTCCGAGCACCCGGACTATCTGCCGGCGGCGGGCGCGGACTTCGTGGCGCGGAAGATCGAGGCCATCGCCGCGAATCCGAAGGTGTGGGCGAAGACCGCGTTCCTCCTCAGCTACGACGAGAACGACGGCCTGTTCGACCATGTGGCCCCGCCGACGCCGACGGCGGGCACGGCCGACGAGTTCGTCCAGGGTCTGCCCATCGGCGGCGGGTTCCGGGTCCCGGCCATCGTCGTCTCGCCCTGGACCGTGGGGGGCTGGGTCGCGAGCGAGGCGTTCGACCACACCTCGGCGCTCCAGTTCCTGGAGGCGTTCACCGGGGTCGCGGAGCCCAACATCAGCCAGTGGCGCCGACGCACCTTCGGCGACTTCACCTCGGCCTTCCGCTTCACCCAGGCCCGGCCGAACCCGCCCCAGTTGCCCCGGAACACGGCTGAGCAGCTGGCGCAGGCGAAGCAGGAGGTGGCGACGCTGCCGAAGCCGACGCTGCCGGGCGGCGGCCAGACGTTCCCGCACCAGGAGGAAGGCCACCGGCCGCGCGTGTAGACGTGGGTCCCGGATGACGGGCGGCACGCAGATTTCATCCGGCGTTCAACGCCCAGCCACCCGGTATCGCCCGGTTCCGGCGCCCGCCGATCACCACCATGATCCCCATGCCGTTCACCCCGTACAACTCACCGGCCCCAAGCAACCCATTGGTCACCCGCCGCAGACGGGCGCCGGTCCGTTCCCCCGCCGCTCTGCTCGCGCTCGCCGTCGCGGCCGTCGCCGTCCTGTTCGCCGTGCCCGCCGCGTCCGCGAGCGGTCCGCTGGCGTCCTCGCGCGCCCTCGTCGGCGCCGAGCAGGTGCTGTTCCGCTCCGGCGTGGGCGGTTACGGGTGCTACCGGATTCCGGCGCTTGTGAAGACCAAGGCGGGGAGCCTGCTCGCGTTCGCCGAGGGGCGCAAGTCGCCCACCTGCGCCGACCGTGGCGACATCGATCTGGTGATGCGCCGCTCCACCAACGACGGCCGCACCTGGGGCCCGGCCCATGTCGTCCTCGAAGGCGGCCCCGACGACCCCACCGCGCCCTACACCCGGGGCAACCCGGCGCCCGTGGTGGACCGCGAGAGCGGCAGCGTGTTCCTGCTGTCCACCTCCAACGAGGCCACCCCGACCGGGCTCCGGCTGCCGTGGGTGCAGCGCAGTGACGACGACGGGGTCAGCTGGAGCAGGCCCAGGGCCCTGCCGACGTTCAGCGGGGCCAACAACGGCTGGTTCGCCACCGGCCCCTCGCACGGCGTCCAGCTCACCGAGGGCGCGCATGCCGGCCGCCTCGTCGTCGGCGCGCACCAGAACCCGGCCTCGGCGACCCGGTACGCGGGTGTCCTCTACTCCGACGACCACGGCGCCACATGGCGGGCGAGCTCCACGGCCAACTCGTACGTGGCCGGGTCCGTCAAACCCGGCGAGGTCTCGGTGACCGAACTCCCGGGCGGAAGAGTCTACTTGGCGGCCCGCAACGAGATCGGCGGCAGCGCCAACCATCGTACGCGCGCGGTGAGCACCGACGGCGGAACCACGGTCCCCGCCTCCACGGTCGTGCCCGGTCTGATCACCCCGGAGGTCCAGGGTTCCGCCCTGACACTGCGTCAGACCTATCAGCGCACCCCGGGCGACACCATGATCTTCTCGGCGCCTTCGGACCCCTCCGACCGCAAGCTGATGAAGATCCGCTACTCCATCGACCAGGGCACCACTTGGACCGCCGCCCCCAACGGGCTCATCAGCAACGACCGCGCCTCCTACTCCGACCTCGCCGAACTGGACACCGGCGAGATCGGACTGGTCAACGAGGGCGGCCCGACCAACTCCGCCGACGAGATCCGCTTCAACGTCACCACACCCGGCGCACTGGGCGTCCCGGGCACGTTCACCGGCAAGGGCTCCCCCCAGAAGAGCCCGACGGCGGGTCGCACCAGCCCCGACGCGGGCCCGGACGCCAACGACGCGTATCTGCAAGGCGACGCGACCCTCGGCAGCGGCCGCTTCGGGCAGGGGCTCGTCCTCGACGGCACGGGCGACTACGCCGATGTGCCGTACGCGAAGACGCTGGACCCGGGCGCGGGCGACTTCACGTACGCGATGTGGTTCAAGTACGCGGCCACGACCGCGTCCAAGCAGCAGGCGCTCTTCTGGGCGTACGGGCAGGGGGCGGGCAAGCCGCAGGTGTGGCTGCGCACTCAGCCCGCCGACGACCGGCTGTACGCCTGGGTGCAGGGCGGGGGCGGTGGGGCCCGGCTCACCCTGAGCGACCCTTCGGCCGCCGTCGCGTTCGGCGACGACCAGTGGCACCATGCGGCGCTGGTCCGCACGGGCGCGCGGATCCGGCTGACCGTGGACGGCACGGTCACCGCGACGGCGACCGGCGTCGCGGGATCGGTCACCGACGCACCGCAGAACGGCGTCGAGGGGATCCGCATCGGCGCGAAGTCCGACAGCGCGGCGAGCGACGCGTTCGGCGGCTCGGTTGATGAATTCCGCTTCTATCGCTCTGCATTGACGGACAGTCAGTTGGCTCAGGTGCGGGCCAACGCGACCACCCTGGACACCGACGCGGCCACCCGCTCGATGGGGGCCCGGCTGCCGTTCCAGGTGATCGACACGGCGGTCGTGCCGGAGCGCAGAACGATCACCATCGAGGACGACGTCTCCGGCCACTGCGCGAGCGGCACCCTGCTCGGCGGTGCCCACACCCTGGTGACGGGCCGGATCGGTTCGGGCGCGGCGAGCGTCGACCGTACGCATCCGGGCACCGAGACCGGGTTCTCGCCGACACTCGACGTCGGCTCCGGCGACTTCACGTACACGCTCTGGTTCCGCTACGCGGCGAGCCCCACCACCGCCGACCAGGCCCTGGTGTGGGCGTACGGCTCGGGCGGCAGCAGTCCTCAGCTGTGGGTGCGCGCGCAGCCCGGGCAGGACCGGCTCTACGCCTGGGTCCAGACGGACACGAGCACCGCCGCCGTCGCCCTGCCGGACACCACCTCGACGACCGCGTACGGGGACGACGCCTGGCACCTGATGACCCTGACCCGCTCGACCGACAAGGTCACGCTCGGCGTCGACGCCCGCAGCCCGGTCACCGTCGGCGGACTCACCGGGTCGCTCACACCCGCCCAGGGCAGCGGACAGCAGGGAGTGCGGGTCGGCTCGAAGCTCGACGGCACCAGCGTCCTCACCGGCGACGTCGACGAGTTCCGGGTCTACCACCGGGCGCTGAGCACGGCCGAGATCGCCTCGGTCGCGGGGTCGGCGGCCGGTTCGTCCGGCTCCTACCCGGCCGATCCGCCCGCGCTGTGGTGGTCGTTCGAGGACCGGTACGGGGCCAAGGACGTCGTGAGGCCCGTCGCGGGCCCTGCCACACCGGACTCCACGGTCCACTGCGGCCACGGCTTCGTGCGGGGCGACGCGGCCACCGTGCCCGGGAAGTTCGGGAACGCGCTCGGCTTCGACGGGGTGGACGACGCGGTCGACCTCCCCTACGGCGCGGCGACCGCCCTCGGCTCGGCGGACTTCACCGTCAGCACCTGGCTCAAGTACGCGGCGACCAGCGGGAGTCCGGACCAAGTGCTGCTCTGGGCGTACGGAACGGGGACCTCGGAGCGGCAGATCTGGTTGCGGGCCCAGCCCTCGCAGGACCGGCTGTATGCGGCCTTCGAGACGGACACCGCGACCACCGTGGTGGCCGCCGTGGACGCCTCGGCGGCTTCGGGCTTCGGCGACGGCGCCTGGCACCAGGTCGCCCTGGAGCGCTCCGGCGGACAGCTGTTGCTGATCGTCGACGGCGCGACCCTGGGCAGCTCGGCGGTCCCGGCGGGCGCGGTGACCGTGGGCGACACGTATGCCGTGGACGGCTTCCGTCTCGGCGCCGAGTTCGACGGGACCGACGCGCTGACGGGGGCGCTCGACGAGTTCCGGATCACCCGCAAGGCGCTGTCGGCCGACGAGCTGACCGCGCTGCGCACCGAGAACCGCCTGGCCGGGACGGCCACTTCGACGTGGCTGCCGTTTCAGGTGATCACGGGGGCGGAGTTCGCGCGAATGTAGCCTGGGAGGTTCGAGGACGGTGGCCGTCCGCGCGGACGGCCACTAGCAAAAACACGGGGAGAAGTGACATGACCGAGGCACCACCGTCGAACGCCGCCCAAACGAGGGTCCAGGAGATCCTCGACGAACTCACCGCGTCCGGCGAGGAGACCGGTATCCAGGTGGCCGTCCACCTCGACGGCGAACTGGTCGTCGACGCCTGGTCGGGCCTGGCCGACATCGAGTCCGGGCAGGCCATGGACGGCGAGACGCTGGTGCCGTCCTGGTCGACCGGGAAGGGCGTCGCCGCTGCCCTCGTCGCCGTCCTCGTCGACAAGGGCGTGCTCGACTACGACGCCCCGATCGCCGCGCACTGGCCGGAGTTCGCGGCCAACGGCAAGGACCGGATCACGCTCGGGCAGTTGCTCTCCCACTCGGCCGGTCTGCCGCAGCTGCCCCCGGATCTGACCCCCGAGGAGCTGTTCGACATCCCGGCGGTCGGGGACTGGCTGGCCGGTCAGGCGCCGCTGTGGGAGCCGGGCACCGCGACCGGCTACCACGCCTGGACGTACGGCATCCTGCTCGCCGAGATCCTGCGCAAGGCCACCGGCCGCACCTGCGACGAGCTGCTGCGCGACGAGATCGCGGCGCCGCTCGGCATCGCGGACTCGCTGCTGTTCGCCGTCCCCGACCGGCTCGTGGACCGCCTCGCCACCTGCTACGACGGCGGCTGGGCGGCGCTCCTGGACAGGATCCCCGAGGGCGCGCCCTTCTTCGTCTGCGCGCCCCGGCAGGTGCTCCCGGTGGCCTCGCTCGCGAACCGCACCGACTACCGCCGCGCCGCGCTCCCGGCCAACGGCACGGTGACCGCCCGGGCGGCCTCGCGGATGTACGCGGC
Organism: Streptomyces sp. CBMA152; assembly: GCF_014596475.1. Lineage (GTDB taxonomy): Bacteria > Actinomycetota > Actinomycetes > Streptomycetales > Streptomycetaceae > Streptomyces. The sequence continues at coordinate 167,606 of NZ_MECJ01000032.1, forward strand.
GCTGGCCTGCGGCGAGATCGACGGCGTACGCCTGGTCTCCGACGCCACCCTCAAGGCAGCCACGGCGCCCAGGGTTTCGGGCAAGGACCGCTCGCTCGGCTCGGAGCTGCTGAAGGGCTACGGCTTCATGCTGGGCGGTGAGGGTTCCATGATGCGCTACCCGGCCGGCGCCTTCGGCACCAACGGGTCGGGCGGCACCACGGCCTGCGCCGACCCCGCCCACCGCTTCTCCTTCGCCCTGATCAAGAACCGGATGAACGTGCCGGGCCTCGACGGGCGCCTGATGGACGAGGCCCGGATCGCGCTGGGTCTGCCGGGGATCTGAGGGCGCCCTACTGGTTCGCGAACTCCAGCAGATCTGCGGTGAGTTGATCGGCGTGGGTGACGAACAGGCCATGGCCCGCGTTCTCGTACACCCGCAGCGTGCTGCCCGGGATCAGTCGGGCGGCGCGCTCGCCGGTGAGGGCGATCGGGGCCGAGACGTCGTGGGTGCCGTGGACGACCAGGACCGGTACGTCGATCTTGGCCAGTTCGGGGGCGACGTTCAGGGTCACGACGAGCTCCCCGAGCGCGTTGCCCGCCCGGGCGGTGGCACCCGCGCAGCGGTCGACCCAGTACTGGACGGCTGCGGGCGAGACCTCGTTGCCGGGGCGGTGCAGGGCGAAGAAGTCGTCCGCGCCGCTGGCGAAGAACGCGGGCCGGTCCTTGCGGAAGGCCTCGTTCCCGGCCTCGATGAGGGCCGGGTCGACGCCGTCGGGGTGATCGGCGGAGCGCGCGGGCCCGGGTGCCATTCCGGCCACCAGGGCCACGCGCGCCACCCGCCCGCTGCCGTGGAGCGTGAGATAGCGGACGATCTCGGCGGTGCCGATCGAGTGCCCGACCAGGGTGATGTCGCCCAGGTCCAGGTGGTCGACGAGCGCGCCCACGTCCCCGGCCAGGGTGTCCAGGTCGAACCCGCCCCACACGTCGTCGGACCGCCCGTGCCCGCGCCGGTCGAACCCGACACACCGGTAGCCCTCCCCCGCCAGCGCCGGCATCTGGAACTCCCACATCTCCGTACCGAAGTAGGAGCTGTTGACGAAGACGACGGTCCGCCCGTCACGCGGCCCGTAGTCGACGTAGTGGAGGCGGGTGCCATCGGTGCTGGTCTCGAAGTACGGCATGGTGCTGGGTCCTTCCCCGTCGGTGTTCGCTCACTGCGCTGCTTACGTGATCGATAGTGCGGCAGGGGCGGGGAGTTGGTCGATTACCTCGGGGGTCATGAAGTGCGGGACCTCGTACAGGTTGATCGTTTAGCCTGGCGCGATGACGGACACCACGACGGGCACCCAGGGGTACGGCGCGGAGGCTGACGTGCTGGCCGTGCAGTACGAGAGCGTGACCTTCGAGGAGGTGCACGGCGAACTGCTGCACCTCCTCCCGGCCGCGCCCGCACGGGTGCTGGACATCGGCGCCGGGACCGGGCGGGACGCGGCGGCGCTCGCCCGCCTCGGCCACACCGTGACGGCGGCCGAGCCGACCGCCGAACTGCGCGCCCACGCCGAGCGGTTGCACGCGGACACCGCCGTGTCCTGGCTCGACGACGCACTGCCGGAGCTGGCGGGGCTGCGCGCTCGGGGCGAACGGTTCGACCTGATCCTGATCACGGCGGTCTGGATGCATCTCGACGCCGCCGAGCGCGCCCGGGCCATGCCGAACGTCGCCGAACTCCTCGCGCCCGGCGGCACGCTGCTCATGCGGGTGCGCAGCGGCCCGGTGCCGCCCGGGCGGCGGATGTTCGAGGTGCCGGACGCCGAGACCGTGGCACTCGCCGAGGCCGCGGGACTGCGCGTCCTGCACCGGGGCGGCCGCGTGGATCTGCACGGCCGCTCCGGAGTGAGCTGGTCGGAGCTGGGGTTCACCCGGCCCTAGTACGTCAGCTGCCCGTCACACCCGCGAGCGCGCTCCGCGCCGCCGCCGGGTTGTTCTCGGCCTTCAGGTAGCCGTGGTCCAGGAGCCACTTCACATTGAGCTTCTGGCCCGCGCCCGGGTCGACGAACGCCGGGTCGAGCTTGACCTGCTGGCCGCCGCCGCGCTGCTCGAACCAGGGGGCGATCCGGCCCTGCCAGACGGTGAAGCTCTTGGTGACCTCGTACGCGTGGTACGCGCACGGGTACGCGGCCTCCCGCGTGATCAGGCTCTGCGGGGGCAGCGCCCGGCGGGCGTAGCTCGCGCCGGCCGGGGCGAGGAAGGCGCCGTACTCGGAGCCGAAGCGGTCCAGGTCCTCGCCGACGTGGAGATTGACCGCGCGCTTGTCGAGGCTGCCGTCGTAGCGGTTGGCGAAGCCGTCGTTGGGCGGGTACTTCCAGCTGCCCGCCGTGGTGTCCCAGTAGGTGGCGAGGAACGCGGTCGGCGTGAGGTGGCCGGTGCGGTGGTAGCCGAGGACCAGCGGGCCGACCGGGTCGTCCCAGGGCCTCGGCAGGTTCTGCGGCCCCAGCCGCTCGTCGCCCTCGTACGTGCCCGAGCACGCGGCCGGTGCGGAAGGCGCCTTCTCCGGGAGCGGGGCGGCCTGGGCGGGGGCGGCGCCGAGCAGGGCCGTCGCGGCGAGCGCGACGGCCGAGGTGCCCATGGCCACGAGGACGCGCAGCCTCGGGAAACGTCTCATCGGTGATCTCCGAACAGGTGATGCGAACAGTGACGAGCCCTCACATCTAGTGCGTGTGGGATCACTTCGGTGTCCGCCGGGAACAAGTTAGTCCGAAAGATCACCCCGGCTCGGCCGGAAGCGCACTGTTGTGCCCCCGACGTGGGGTGTGGTGCCCGACGGCACGTCGACAGCGCTTTCCCCTGGGTACTTGACGCGTGTGCGCCGAGGCGCTTTCATCCAGCCAGTGCGGGGCCTACGAGCGGCCCGGCGCTTCGAGTGGTGCGCCCAGCCGGTAGCGGATCCCGACCAGGTCCGAAGTCCGGCCCGAGTCGCCAGGACGTGTGTCCCGCGTCCGAGGCGGGGCGTACCCGCTAAGGGATGGAACGACCATGCCCGCCGCTTCGGACCGCACCAGTGAGCCCCAGGACTCCCCAGGCCGCCCGCCGCGCCGACGGGTGCTGCGCGCCGGGGCGGCGCTCGCCGCCGGGGCCGGGGCCCTCCCGCTCCTCGACGCCTGCGCGGCCACCACCTCGAACGGGATCGGCGCGGACGGCCGAGTCACCATCGAGATGTGGCACGGTCAGAACGAGGCCGGCGCCAAGGTGATCGAGGCGCTGGCCGCCGACTTCAACCGGTCGCAGTCCCGCGTACGGGTGAACGCGAACGGCGGCGGTGTGGTGGCCGACGCCATGCTGCAGAAGGTGACGGCGGCGCTCGCGGCCGGGGCCTACCCCGACATCGCGTACATCTTCGGCTCGGACCTCGCGAGCATCGCGCGCAGCCCCAAGGTCGTCGATCTGACCAGCGCGCTGCACGGCGGATCGCCGCCCTGGAACGACTTCTGGCCCTCCGTCAGGGAGGCCGTCACGCTGCACGGCAAGGTGCGGGCCGCGCCCTCGCTGCTCGACTCGCTCGCCGTCGCCTGCAACACCACCCTCTTCAGACGCGCCGGCATCCCGCTCCCCCGCGCGGGCTGGACCTGGGCGGAGTTCGTGGCGACGGCCAAGAAGCTGACCGACGCCGGGCACGGGGTGTTCGGCACGGGCTGGCCGGGCGCCGGTGACGAGGACACCGTGTGGCGGCTGTGGCCGATGGTGTGGGATCTCGGCGGGGACGTGATCGCCCCCGACGGCAAGAACATCGGCTTCGTGGACTCGGGCAAGCGGGCCCTGGAGACCGTGGCCCAACTGGTCGCCGACAAGAGCGTCTACATCGACCCCAAGCCCGGCAGCGAGCAGATGTACCAGGTATTCGTCTCCGGCCGGATGGCGATGGTGATCACCGGACCGTGGCAGCTGCCCAACATCCTGGAGTCGAAGCTGCCGTACGACGTGGTCCCGATGCCGACGTACAGCGGCAGGCCGCTCACCATCTCCGGCCCCGACACCTGGACGGTCTTCGACAACGGCAAGGCGCGCGCGAAGGCCGCCGTGGAGTTCGTCCAGTGGCTCATCACCCCCGCGCAGGACGTGCGGTGGGACATGGGGGGCGGCAGCCTGCCGCTGAGCAAGGAGAGCGAGCGCCAGAGCACCTGGCAGCGGCACTCCGCCGACACCGTCGGCCTGCCGGTGTTCACCAAGGCCCTGGAGACCGCCCGGGTGCGGCCCATCCACCCCGCCTATCCGCAGATCTCGCAGGCCACCGGCGAGGCCGTGGTGTCCGTGCTGCTCGGCCGCGCCTCCCCCGCCAAGGCGGTGCGCCAGTGCGCCGACAAGGCCGGCGCGGCCCTGCTGATTCCCCGATGAGGAGGGTCCTCGTGCCCCGAGCATCCCGAACGGGCCCGCCCCGTCCGCTCACGGTGGCCCCGGCCGACCGCGAGGCGATGGCCCGGCACCGTGCCCGGCGCCGGCGGGCACGCGGCGAGACCGCCACCGCCTGGGCGTTCATCAGCCCGTCGGTCCTGGTGATCCTGGGGCTGAGCGTGGTGCCGGTGATCTGGTCGCTGCTGCTGTCCTTCCGCGCCGACGACCTGGTCACACCGGGCCGCTGGGTGGGCCTGGACAACTACCGGGCCCTGTCGAAGGACCCCGGGTTCCGCAAGGCCGTCGAGAACACACTGACGTACGCGGGCATCTTCGTACCCGTGAGCCTGGCCGGTGGCCTGGCGCTGGCCCTGGCGCTCAACCGGCGGATCCGGTTCGTCGGGGTCTACCGGACGCTGGTCTTCATACCGTTCGTGGTCTCGGCGGCCGCCCAGGGCGTGCTGTTCTCGTTCATCTTCGACCCGCAGTTCGGCGCGGCCAACTCCGTGCTGCACAAGCTGGGCGTCTCGCCGCAGGGCTTTCTCACCGACCCTGGCCAGTCCCTGTACGTGCTGCTGATGATCTCGCTGTGGAGCGGGGTCGGGTTCTGCGTGGTGGTCTTCCTCGCCGCGCTCCAGGACGTACCGGCCGAACTCGTCGAGTCCGCACGCCTGGACGGGGCGAACCGCCTGCAGGTGCTGCGATACGTCACGCTGCCGACGCTCGCGCCGGTCACCGCGTTCCTGGTGCTGTGGCAGCTGATCACCGCGTTGCAGGTCTTCGACCTGGTGTACGTGACGACCAAGGGCGGGCCGCTGGGCTCGACCACGGTCATCGTCTACTTCGTCTGGGAGCAGGCGTTCCGTACGTTCACGGCGGGCTACGGCGCAGCCGCCGCGTACGTACTCGCGGTCGCCCTGCTCCTCGCGGGCACGGCGGTGACGCTGTACCGGCGCCATCGCGAGCGTACGACCGGCGCGGCCGGAACGCCCGGGCTGCGCGGCGCGGAAGGAGTGGCGCGATGACCGCCTCCACCATGGTCGGCGAGGGCGCCGCGCCGACGGCGGCCCCGGCCGCGCAGACCGCCCGGCGGCGGCGCCGACTGCCGTTCAGCGCCTGGCACTTGCTGCTCGCACCGCTGTCGATCGGGTTCGCGCTGCCGCTGGTGTGGCTGGTGCTCAGCTCGGTGATGACCAACGCGGAGATCAACCGCTTCCCGCCCGCGCTGTGGCCCAAGGGGATCGACCTCGGGGGCTACCGCTATGTGCTGGGCAACGCGATGTTCCCGCGCTGGTTCGCCAACTCGTGCATCGTCTCGACCGTCGCCGTCGGCGCGAACCTGGTGCTGGGCTCCCTCGGCGGATACGCGTTCGCCCGGATGCGCTTCCGGGGTTCGCGGGCCCTGCTCGTCCTGATGCTGGCGACGATGGTGGTGCCGTTCCAGCTGACGATGATCCCGACGTTCCTGGTGATGAAGTGGCTGGGGCTGATCGACACGCTGGGCGCGCTGATCGTGCCGTCGCTGGTCACCCCGTTCGCGGTGTTCCTCTTCCGGCAGTTCTTCCTGCGGCTGCCCAGGGAGTTGGAGGAGGCGGCCTGGATCGACGGGTGCTCGCGGCTGCGGGTGCTGTTCTCGATCGTGGCGCCACTGGCCCGCCCGGCGCTCGCGACGGTCGCGGTGCTGACCTTCCTGGCCACCTGGAACGACCTGTCCTGGCCGCTCATCGCCATCAACCACGACACCCAGTACACGCTCCAGCTGGGCCTGACGACCTTCCAGGGGCAGCACCACACGCAGTGGGCGGCGGTGATGGCGGGCAATGTCATCACCGTGCTGCCGGTGCTGCTCGCGTTCCTGTTCGCGCAGAAGACCTTCATCCAGTCGCTGACGTCGAGCGGCCTGAAGGGCTGAGCCGGGGCCCACCCACCGGACGAACTCGCTGACGATACGTCAACTCACCGATCCAGAAAGCCCTTTGCCATGCCTTCATCCCGCTCCCGCCCCTTCGACCTGCTGGTCGTCGGGGACGCCAATCCGGATGTGGTGCTCGGCCCGGTGCCGCGCGACCTCGTGTACGGGCAGCGCGAACAGCTCGTCGAGCGGGCCGATCTCGTCCTCGGCGGATCCGCCGCGATCACCGCGTGCGGGGCGGCGCGGCTCGGGCTGCGGGTGGCGTTCGCGGGCCGCGTCGGCGACGATCCGGCGGGCGCCTTCGTGCGTACGGCCCTGGCCGCGCGCGGGGTCGACACCTCGGCCCTGACGACCGACCCCGAACTGGCCACCCCGCTCACGGCGGTGCTCACGCACGGCGCCGACCGGGCCATCCTCACCGCGCCGGGGTGTCTGGCCGCGACCGGGCCGCAGGACGTCCCCGACACGCTGCTCGCCGGGGCCCGGCATGTCCACGCGGGCTCGTTCTTCCTGATGCCGCGCCTCGCCCGGGCGCTGGCCGCAGTGTTCACGCGGGCGCGCGAGCTCGGCGCGACCACCTCTCTGGACACCAACGACGACCCGTCCGGGCGCTGGGACCGGGAGCTGCTCGACCCGGTCCTGAAGGTGACCGACCAACTGCTGCCGAACGCCGCCGAGGCGCGCGCCCTGGCGCCGGACACCGAGGGCGTGGCCGGGGCCGCCGCCGCACTGGCCAGGCGGGGCCCGGGACTTGTCGTGGTCAAGAACGGCGCCGAGGGCGCGCTCGCCCATGACGGGACCCGGCTGTCGACGGCTCCGGCGGTCCCGGTCGAGCCGCTGGACACCGTCGGCGCCGGGGACAGTTTCGACGCCGGGTTCCTCGCCGCCGTACTGCGCGGCCTCGCGCTGCCGGACGCGCTCGCCGTGGCGGCGGCCTGCGGCTCACTGTCCACCCGGGGCCGCGGCGGCACCGCGGCTCAGCCCACCTGGGACGAGGCCGTCGGCTGCGCCCCGGTCAACCGACCTACGAACAGCGGGAGTTCCGCATGGCCGACATGAACCGCATCACCGACACGACTGGAGTCGCCGCGATGACCGAACCGGCCGAAGTGAAGATCGCCTTCATGGGCGCGGGCAGCGTCGTGTTCACCCAGGGGCTGCTGGCCGATCTGTTCGCCTTCCCCGAGTTCGCCCGGGCCCGTATCGCCCTGCACGACATCGACCCCGAGCGGCTCGCCACCAGCGAGGCGGCGGCCCGGCACATCGCCGGGGCGCTCAAGGTCGCACCGATCATCACCGCACACGCGGACCGGCGCGGCGCGCTCGACGGGGCGCACTTCGTCATCAACACCGTCCAGGTGGGCATGAACGCGGCGACCCGCACCGACTTCGCCGTCCCCGCCCGCTACGGGCTGCGCCAGACCATCGCGGACACGCTCGGGATCGGCGGCATCTTCCGCGCGCTGCGGACCTTCCCGGTGCTGCGCGGCATCGCCGAGGACATGGCCGAACTCTGCCCGGACGCCTGGCTGTTGAACTACACCAACCCGATGGCGATGAACCTGCTGTATCTGCACCGGATCGCGCCCCGGCAGCGGGCGGTGGGGATGTGCCACTCGGTGTACTGGACGATGCACGACCTCTCGGAGCTGGTCGGCGTGGACTTCTCCGAGGTGTCGTACCTGGCCGCCGGGATGAACCACCAGGCCTGGGTGCTGCGCTTCGAGCGGGACGGCCAGGACCTGCATCCGCTGCTCGACGCCGCCATCGAGAAGGACCGCGAACTGCTGCGCCGGGTCCGGGTGGACATGTACCGCAGGCTCGGCCACTACCCCACCGAGACCAGCGAGCACTCCTCGGAGTACGTGCCGTGGTACCTGCACCACGACAGCGAGGTGGAGCGGCTGCGGCTGCCGATCGGCGCGTATCTCGACATCATCGAGGACAACACGGTCAGCTACGAGCGCACCCGCAACGCACTCGCGGCGGGCCGCCCGCTGCCCGTCGAGGGCACCATGGAGTACGCCCCGCAGATCATCCACAGCATCGTGACGGGCACGCCCCGGACGATCTACGGCAACGTCCCCAACAACGGCCTCATCTCGAACCTGCCGAGCGATGTGGTGGTCGAAGTCCCGTGCCTGGTCGACGGGTTGGGTGTGCAGCCGACCCGCGTGGGTGCGCTCCCGCCGCAGTGCGCGGCGCTGAACCGTACGTACGCGAGCGTCACCGATCTGGTGGTCAGGGCCGCGACCGAGGGCGAGCCCCGGCATGTGCGGCACGCGGCCATGACCGACCCGGCGACCGCCGCCACCCTGCCGGTGGAGCGGATCTGGGACCTGTGCGACGACCTCGTACAGGCCCATGGGGACCTGATCCAGCCCGAGTTGAGGACGCTGCTCGGGCACTGAGGGGCACGTCAGTACCCGACGGTGAACCTGGTGCGGTGGTGCCGGGGGCGCTCGGCCTCGTCGAGGAGCGCCACCGCCAGGTCCTCCATCGAGACGGCGGACCGCCCCTCGGCGTCCACCAGCAGCTCGTCGGCGCCGAGGCGGTACGTGCCGGTGCGCTCGCCGGGCTCCAGGAGCGCGGCCGGGCTGAGGTAGGCCCAGTCCACGCCGGTCTCCGCGCGGCAGACCTCCAGCTGCTCGGTGCACGCCTGGGCTATCGGCCGCAGGTCGGCCGGGAAGTCGGGGTCGTCGACGACGGTGGCGCCGCCGGTGCCGGGCACGGTGAGGGTCGCGGCGCCGCCGACGAGCAGCACCCGCACGCCCGTTCCGGCAAGACCCGCGAGCAGCCCCTTGGTCGCGGTGACGAGGTCGCCCTCACTGCCGGGCGCGGGCCGGGTCGCGGTGATCACCAGGTCCTGCCCGGCGCTCAGTTCGGCCACGTCCTCGACGTTGCGGGCGTCTCCCGTACGCGGCAGGGCGGCCGGGTGGAGTTCGGGGAAGCGGGCCTCGTCGCGGACGACCGCGGTGACCTCGTGCCCCCGCGAGACCGCCTCGGCCACGACACGGCTGCCGACGTTCCCGGCGGCTCCGAAGACGGTGATGCGCATGCTGTCCACTTCCTTCTGCTCGGCCCCACTGAATCTCTTAGCGCTAAGAGAAAGTATCTCACTGCTAAGAGATTGGCTAGGGTGGAACGGTGACCGATCACGTGGACCTGGTGCTGGAGCAGTGGGGCGCACGCCGCCCCGACCTCGATGTGTCGCCGATGGCGGTGATCGGGCGGCTCAAAAGGCTCACGCGGCTGGTCGAGGCCGAGTTGCGCCGCACCTTCGCGGAACACGACCTCGACCCGGCGTCCTTCGACGTGCTCGCGACCCTGCGCCGCAGCGCGCCGCCGCATCTGCTCACCCCGGCCGAACTGATGCGGAGCTCGATGGTCACCTCGGGCGCCGTCACCCAGCGGCTCGACCGGCTGGAGGCGCGCGGCCTGGTGGCCCGTACGCCCAGCCCGACCGACGGCCGGGTTGTCCAGGTGGCCCTCACCGACGCCGGGCACGCGCTCATCGACCGGGCGCTGCCCGACCACCTCGCCACCGAGGAGCGGCTGCTCGCGGCCCTGGATCCGGCGCGGCGCGACACGCTCGCCGAGGCGCTGCGCGATCTCCTGGAATCCCTCGGGGACACGATCGACCGACACGGCGGCGGCCATGGATCCCGCTGACGGATGGAGTACCGCCGACGGGCGTGGGCACGCGGTGGAGGAGACAGTGGAGGCGGCGCCGACGGTCGTGCTCCCGGAGCACCGCACGGGCGCCGCCCCACCGCACGACAGGAGGCCCCCGATGACCCACCCGCACCCCGACCCCGCCCCGCCGACGCGGCGCGCGAGCGCGGGCGTGTTGATCTCGGCGAGCGCCCGCAGCACCTCGGCCGCGCCCTCCCCCGGCTGGAACAGCCGTGCCTGGAAGGCGGCGAGCACCGGCTCGGGGTGGGTGGTGA
>NZ_MECJ01000033.1 GCF_014596475.1 Streptomyces sp. CBMA152
CAGAGCGACGGCCACGATCAGACCGACAATGTTCTCGGCAGTCACAGCTTCGCCACCCCCTTGGCAATGAGCGCCACCAACGCGAAAACCGCGATCGTGGTGACGACGAAGGCCACGTCGGCCATCGCAAGCTCCTGAAACTGGAAGAGGCCCGAAAACGAGCCACGAAACGAGCGGACCTGTAGAGCAAACCTCTCCGCACGGCCTCCGCACGTTCCGTTGACGGCCTCCTTACGGCCGCTGCCGTGTCCTTGACGCCTTTCATACGCGGGTCCCGGCCACTACCGGTCGGGCACCCGGATTCGGCCCCCGGAACGCTTCCGCAAGGCCACCGGAAACGACCGCCGCGAGGCCGTGCGGAATGCCGCCAGAACGCCGTCAGCAGGCCGTCAGAAGCCCGTCAAAACAGCCCTGCGTGGCACCTGCATGGATCTACCTTCCGGAAGTACGCGGCGCCTCCCCGCCCCGCGTCCCACCCGGCCGGGTCGGCGCCGGGGCCCAGGCGCCGACCCGGCTCCCGTGCGGCCCCGAGACCGTCGCCCCGGAACATCCCCCGCCCCCGAAGGGCTTCCTCGATGTCTCCCGCCGCTCCCCAGCAGGCCCCGCCCGCCCCGGCCCCGACCGGTCTCCCGCCCCGAGGTCCGCTGGGCCCCCGGCCGACGCGTCGGAACGCTCGCCGTCCCGGGGGCCTCTTCGAACCCGTACAGCTCCTGAAGGCGTTCCCCGACGCCCTGCGCAAGCTGCATCCGCGCGCTCTGGTGCGTACGCCCGTGCTCTTCGTCGTCGCCATCGGGGCCGCGCTGACCACGCTGTCCGCGCTCGTCCACCCGTCCGTCTTCACCTGGGTGATCGGCGTCTGGCTCTGGCTGACCGTGATCTTCGCGAACCTGGCGGAGGCCGTGGCCGAGGGGCGCGGGAAGGCCCAGGCCGACTCGCTCAGGCGGGCCCGTACGGACACGGTGGCGCTGCGGCTGCGCGACAACTGGCGGGTCGGCACCGATCTGCTGCACGCCCGCACCGAGGCGGTGGCGGCCACCGACCTCAAGCCCTTCGACTTCGTGGTCGTCGAGGCGGGCGAGCTGATCCCGGCGGACGGGGATGTCGTCGACGGCGTTGCCGCCGTCGACGAATCGGCCGTCACCGGGGAGTCCGCGCCCGTCATCCGGGAGTCCGGCGGCGACCGCTCGGGCGTGACCGGCGGCACCACCGTCCTGTCCGACCGGATCGTCGTCCGGGTCACCTCACGGCCCGGCCACAGCTTCCTGGACCGGATGATCGCCCTGGTGGAGGGCGCCTCCCGGCAGAAGACGCCGAACGAGATCGCGCTGAACATCCTGCTCGCCGCGCTCACGATCATCTTCGTGCTCGTGGTGGTCGCGGTGCAGCCGATGGCCGAGTACGCGCACGCCGCCCAGTCCACGACCGTCCTGGTGGCGCTTCTGGTGACCCTCATCCCGACGACGATCGGCGCGCTGCTCTCGGCGATCGGCATCGCGGGCATGGACCGGCTGGTGCAGCGGAACGTCCTCGCCATGTCCGGCAGGGCGGTCGAGGCCGCCGGTGACGTCAACACCCTGCTGCTCGACAAGACCGGCACCATCACCCTCGGCAACCGCGAGGCCTGCGCGTTCGTCCCGCTGCCCGGCATCGAAGAGGTGCACCTCGCGGACGCCGCCCAGCTCGCCTCGCTCGCCGACGAGACCCCCGAGGGCCGCTCGGTCGTCGTCCTCGCCAAGGAGCGGTACGGGCTGCGCGAGCCGGCCGAGGGGGAGCTCCAGGGCGCCCGGTTCGTGGAGTTCAGCGCGCAGACCCGGATGAGCGGGGTCGATCTGCGCTGGGAGAACGGGGCCGTCTCCCACATCCGCAAGGGCGCCGCCGCCCAGGTCGTGGACTGGGTGGAGATGTACGGGGGTCAGGTCCCCGTCGAGGCACGCCGGTTCGCGGACGCCATCTCGGCCTCGGGCGGCACCCCGCTGCTCGTGGGTGTGCACGACGGGTACGGGCCGAGGGTGCTCGGGGTGATCCACCTCAAGGACGTGGTCAAGAACGGCATCGCCGAGCGGTTCGCGGAGCTGCGGCGCATGGGCATCCGTACCGTCATGATCACCGGCGACAACCCGCTGACCGCCCGCGCGATCGCCCAGGAGGCAGGCGTGGACGACTACTTGGCCGAGGCCACGCCCGAGGACAAACTCGCCCTGATCAAGAAGGAGCAGGCGGGCGGCAAGCTCGTCGCGATGACCGGCGACGGCACCAACGACGCCCCCGCGCTCGCCCAGGCGGACGTCGGCGTCGCGATGAACACCGGCACCTCGGCCGCCAAGGAAGCCGGGAACATGGTCGACCTCGACTCCAACCCGACCAAGCTCATCGAGATCGTCGAGATCGGTAAGCAACTCCTCATCACCCGGGGCGCGTTGACCACGTTCTCCATCACCAACGACGTCGCCAAGTACTTCGCGATCATCCCCGCGATGTTCGCCTCGGCCTACCCGGGGCTCGACCGCCTCAACGTGATGGGCCTGCACAGCCCGACCTCGGCCATCACCTCGGCGATCATCTTCAACGCCCTGATCATCATCGCGCTGATCCCGCTCGCCCTGCGCGGTGTGCGCTACACCCCGGCCTCCGCGCACGACCTGCTCCGCCGCAACCTCGCGGTCTACGGGCTCGGCGGGCTCGTCCTGCCGTTCGTCGGGATCAAGCTGATCGACCTGCTGGTGTCGATGGTGCCGGGGCTCGGCTGAGCCCGTGCCGCCCCTCGGCGGACTCTCAGCGGTACTCCGCCAGCCGGGGCCGCAGTCCGAACGCCACCAGCCCCGCCATCAGCACAAGGCCCGTCCCGGCTGTCGGAGCCAGGTACGAGATCGCGTCGCGGCCCGACGCGATCGCCCGGTAGTGGTGGTCGCTGTTGATCGCGGTCACCTCGTCCAGCGCCTGCATCCACGCCCCGAAGTGCGCGTTCGAGGTGTCCGGGGCCCAGCCGACGCAGAACTCGGTGGCCTCCCGGATCTTGTTCTCGGCGACCAGCTTGCGGAACTTGCGGTCGTCCTGCTGGTAGACCACGTACGCGTCGACCGTCTTCTCGGCGGCCTCCCGCTCCCCCGGGAACGTGAGGTTGTCGAGCTCGCGCCGGTACTCGCCGGTGAAGTCCTTGTCCCCGCGGCCATTGCGGTAATCGCCCCAGGTCACGTCCAGCTGGCTGCCGTACGCGTCGACGTCGTCCCCCGCCACCCCGTACAGCTTCCGCGACTTGTCCAGGAAGCCCGTGGCGTACTCCGTACGGTGGTCGGGGTCCAGGAGGTAGCGGCTCTCGTCCGCGTTGAGGTCGTAGCCGAGGGCCTTGGAACGGGCCAGCGCGACCACCGAGTCGAAGGAGTCGTGGCGGGCGATCCTCAGCTGGTTGGAGGTGGTGGTCAGCAGCTGCATGCCGCTGACCACCGCGACCAGCGCGCACAGCGTCGCCGCGAGCAGGCCCGGGTTGAACACCCGACCGAAGCGGCGGCTGAGCTGGATCTGGAGGGAGATGAGGGCGACCACAAGAAGCACGCCCAGGACGATCTCGGCGGCCAGCTGGACGTTCACGTCGGAGTGCGCCGCGCGGTAGTCCGCCTGGTAGACCGCGTCGTTGGCGTCCACGAGCCGGCTCGCGTTGGGCAGCATCACATGGGCGAGGAGGTCGGTCGCGGTCCGGTAGTCGCTGCGGGCCGCGTCCTTGCCGCCGGGGTGCTCGTCGTTCTCCAGGGCCCGCCCGACGAACTCCTGGTAGTGCGCGAACTCGTCGGTGAGCGCGACCACGGCGTCCTGGGTGCCCTTGTCGCCCTCGGAGGCCGCGCCGAGCGTGCGCAGGGAGCGGCTGATGGTCTCCTGGGCGGTCTCGTACCGGCTTCTCGCCTCCGTGTACGAGCGGTCGAGGCGGCCCTTTCCGGTGCCCGAATCGCCGCTGGACACCAGGATGTTGGCGGTCTGGGCGTCCATGTCGTTGAGCGCCAGTTCCAGCTGGGTCGCGGCGAGGGTGCGGGGCGCGTTGCGGTGCTCGATGGCGTCCCAGGTGCCGGACGCGCCGGTGGCGGCGACCACCAGGAGGACCAGCAGTCCGGTCCCGAGCAGCGCGCAGCCCGTTCCCATGAACCGCAGCCGGCCCGGCGTGGTGGACCACTGGCGGCGCACGGCCGCCCGCAGGTCGCGGACCAGCCGGGCGACGGCCTCGTAAGACCGTCGCCACGACTGTCCCCGACGCGGACCCCCTCCGGACCGCGACGGCGGGATCCCCCCGTGACGAACGGCCGACGCGGGGAGGATCCCTGCGTTCACCGGGGCCCCCGCCCCCTGGCTCTGCTCGGCGGTGATGCTCACGCGCCCCTCCCACCTCGCCACGGGCCGCTCGTACGATCCCGTGCGAACACCAGCATCAGGTCAACCGTTCGACCCGAAGCCCGTGTTGACGGTCTCCTGATGCCGCGAGGCCCCGTCTTGACGGCATCTTGACGGGGCGTCAGCGCCAGGGGCTGTCAGGGGCTCCGTATGGCCACCGTCAAGACTTACCGGGCGCCCATCAACACTTCGTCAACGCCCGACGACAGACCCGGCCCGAGTCCCTAGCGTCACAGGACATGAGAGCCATGAGAGCCATGGGACGGCGCCGGTCGCAGTGGTCGTCGGCCGCCAGGACGTCGGCGTCGCTCACCACGACCCACGCCTCGCGGCCGGCCGCACCCCTCGCGTACGACAACGGCCCGGTCGCGTCCGACACGGGCTGGGCCAGTGAGGCGCGCTCGGCGGGTGGGTGCGCGGCGGTGCTGCTCGGTCTGCTCCTGCTGATCGACGCGAGCGCGGGCACCCTCACGGTCCTGCGCGCCGCGCTCTGGCTCGGCCTCGCGGCGCTGCTGCTCCTGGTGCTGTGGCCGGCCCGGGTGTCAGCCGGTCCCGGTCTGCTGGTCTCGCACGCACTGGTCCGCACCCGCGTGGTGCGCACCGACCGGCTGGTGTCGGTGCGCTGGACGGACGGGGTCGCCCAGCGGCTGCTGCTGCGCGACGCGGATGGCAACCGCGCCGAGATCGACCCCCAGGTGCTGATCAACAACCCGCCGCTGTGGCGCTTGTTGGACGAGGGCTCCCGTACGAGCCTGGCGCGCGGCACGCTCTGCTGCGGCGAGACGGCGTTGCGCCAGATCTCGGCCCGGATCGACCGCGAGACGGCCCGCACCGTGTTCAAGGTCTCCGGCCTCGGCTAGCCGGTTTGTTGTGGTTCGTCCTTCCGTGTCAACGATCCTGACGGATCCTTAACACCCAACTCCCCGTGGCCGTTCATACGCTCGCCGCGTGCTGAACGTGACTGGTGTCCTCAAGCGTCTCGTGATCGGCCGGGCGATGCGCAGCGAGGAGCTCGGCGAGACCCTGCTGTCCAAGCGGCTCGCCCTGCCGATCTTCGCCTCCGACCCGCTCTCCTCGGTGGCGTACGCGACCCAGGAGATCCTGCTCGTCCTGACCCTGGGCGGCCTGGCCTATCTCCACTTCACGCCGTGGATCGCGGCGGCGGTCGTCGCGCTGATGGCGGTCGTGGTGCTCTCCTACCGCCAGGTCGTGCACGCGTACCCGAGCGGCGGCGGCTCGTACGAGGTGGTGTCACGCAACCTCGGACCGTCGGCCGGTCTGGTGGTCGCCGCGTCCCTGCTCGTCGACTACGTGATGACGGTGGCCGTCTCCGTCGCCTCGGGCGTCGACAACATCATCTCGGCGGTGCCCGCGCTCAACCCGTACCGCGTACTGCTCGCGCTCGGCTTCGTGGCGATCCTGACCGCGATGAACCTGCGCGGGGTGCGCGAGTCCGGCCGCGCCTTCGCCGCGCCCACCTATCTCTTCATCGGCGGCGTGATCATCATGGTCGCGACCGGTCTGATCCGGTACGCGCTCGGGGACGCGCCGGTCGCCGAGTCCGCCGCGTACGGCATCCACGCCGCGCCCGGCGACCAGCATCTCGCCGGAATGGCCCTGGTCATGCTGGTGCTGCGCGCGTTCTCCAGTGGCTGCACGGCGCTGACGGGCGTGGAAGCGATATCCAACGGCGTGCCCGCCTTCCGCAAGCCCAAGGCGAAGAACGCGGCCGGGACCATGGCGGCGATGGGCGTCCTCGCGGTCGTGATGTTCGTCGGCGTCACCGCGCTGGCGATCGTGGCGAAGGTCCACATCACCGAGGACTCCTGCCAGTTGACCGGCATCGACGGCAGCTGCGACACCTTCACCCAGAAGACCGTCATCGCCCAGCTCGCCTCGTCCGTCTTCGGCGGCGACCACAGCCTCGGCTTCTACTTCCTCCAGACCGTCACCGCGCTGGTCCTGATCCTCGCCGCGAACACCGCCTTCAACGGCTTCCCGCTGCTCTCCTCGATCCTGGCCCAGCACCGCTATCTGCCCCGCCAGCTGCACAACCGGGGCGACCGGCTCGCCTTCTCCAACGGCATCCTGGCGCTCGCCGTGGTCGCGGGCGCGCTGCTCTGGGCGTACAAGGCGGACGTCACCGGCCTCATCCACCTCTACATCCTCGGCGTGTTCACCTCCTTCACGCTCTCCCAGCTCGGCATGGTCCGGCACTGGAACCGCGCCCTGCGCACCGAGCCCGACCCGGCCGCGCGCCGCCGCCACCAGTCGGCGCGGGTGGTCAACGCGCTCGGCGCGGTCGTCACCGGCCTGGTCCTGGTGATCGTCCTGATCACCAAGTTCACCCAGGGCGCCTGGCTCGCGGTGGTCGCGGCGCTCGCGCTGTGGGTGATGATGCGCGGCATCCGGCGCCACTACGACGCCACGTCGGCCGAGCTCGCGGTGGAGGACCCACGCGAGCAACTGGTCCCGCCCTCAAGGGTGTTGGCGGTGGTCCTGGTCTCCACCGTCCACAAGCCGACCCTTCGCGCCCTGGCGTACGCGCGCGCCTTCAAGCCGGACCGGCTCGAAGCGCTCACCGTCGCCGTCGACAAACCCGCCACCGACGAGCTCCAGCGCCGCTGGCAGGACCTCGACGTCAGCGTGCCCCTGAAGGTGCTCGCCTCGCCGTACCGCGAGATCACCCGGCCGGTCGTCGAATACGTACGCTCGATGCGGCGCGACAGTCCGCGCGATGTGGTCGCGGTGTTCATCCCCGAGTACGTGGTGGGCCACTGGTGGGAGAACCTGCTGCACAACCAGTCCGCACTGTGGCTCAAGAGCCGCCTGCTGTTCACCCCCGGCGTGATGGTGACCAGCGTCCCCTGGCAGCTGACGTCGGCGGCCCGAGCCGACCACCCGGCACCGCGGGCACCTGGTTCGGTGAGGCGCGGGGAGCCGTCGACAGGCGACGCCCCCGGCGCCGACACGCTCGGGCGGACCATGCGTTAGTCACACTTTTGTGCGCGGGTTCGTCAGCCCCATGACAGTGGAACCAAGGCCACGACGCGAGTGGCAGCCAGGAGAACCGTCATGGAAGCAAGGATGCCGAGCCCGGCGACGCTCGTCCCGGGGGCGATGGAAGCCATTCGCGAGCTGACGAAGGCCACGCACAGCGCCGGCGTACCCGCCGCCACCATGCACCTCGTGCATCTGCGGGCCAGCCAGATCAACGCGTGCAGCGCCTGCGTGGACTCCGGCACCCGGTACGCGATGAAGGGCGGCGAGAGCGCGGAGCGGCTGCTCGCGGTGGCCGCGTGGCGCGAGATGCCCTACTTCACCGACGCCGAGCGGGCCGCGCTCGCCCTCACCGAGTCGGTCACCCGCCTCAACGACCGCGCCGAGCCGGTCCCCGACGACGTATGGGCCGAGGCGACGGCGCACTACGCGGAGCAGCCGCTCGCCGCCCTCGTCCTGTGGATCGCGGTCAGCAACTTCTACAACCGCCTCAACGCGGCGACGAAGCAGCAGGGCGGCCAGACGTGGTGAGCCGTAACCCGACCAACTCCCTTGCGGCACACGGCAACTGACGACTCATCGTACGCAGTTCTCGATCACAGTACGTATTCACCACGCAACGCCGAGGTGGCACGACATGGCAACCGAGACAACCACCTGCTGCATCGTCGGCGGTGGGCCGGCCGGCACGATGCTGGGGCTGCTGCTGGCCCGGGCCGGCATCGACGTGACCGTCCTGGAGAAGCACCAGGACTTCCTGCGGGACTTCCGCGGCGACACGATCCACCCCTCCACCCTGGACGTGATGGCCGAACTCGGCCTGGTGGAGCGCTTCTTGGAGCTCCCGCACCGCACCACGCCGGGGATCAACATGGTCACCGACACCCGCGACGTACTCGTCGCCGACCAGCGGCTGCTCTCCGGCGCGTATCCGTACATCGCGTTCGTCCCGCAGTGGGACTTCCTCAGCCTGCTCGCCGAGGAGGCGGCCAAGTACCCGCACTTCCATCTGAAAATGGGCGCGGAGGTGCACGGGCTGATCCGCGAGGGCGACCGGGCGGCGGGCGTGCGCTACCGGGACGCCGACGGCGAGCACGAGCTGAGAGCGGTGCTCACGGTGGCCGCCGACGGCCGTGACTCGGTGCTGCGCGCCCCGGCCGGGCTGGTCCCGCAGGGGTTCGGGGCGCCGATGGACGACCTGTGGTTCCGTATCCCGCGCGAGGAGAGCGACCCGCCGGACACGTTCATCCGCCTCGGCGCCCAGGGTCTGCTCATCGGCATCTGCCGGGAGGACTACTGGCAGTTCGCCTATGTCATCCCCAAGGGGAGGTACGCCCAGCTGAAGACCGAGGGCATCGACGCGCTGCGGGCGAGCGTGCGGGCGCTGCTGCCGTGGATGGGCGACCGGCCGGACAAGATCGAGTTCTCGGACGCCCGGATGCTGGAGGTCCGGGTGGAGCGGCTGCGGCGCTGGTACCGGCCGGGGCTGCTGTTCATCGGCGACGCCGCGCACGCGATGTCGCCGGTCGGCGGGTTCGGGATCAACGTCGCCGTCCAGGACGCGGTCGCCACCGCCAATCTGCTGGCCGAACCGCTGCGCCGGGGCACGCTCGGCACCGGGCATCTGGCGGCCGTGCAGAGGCGGCGGCTGCCGCCGACGGTCGCCATCCAGCGGATGCAGATCCTGCTCCAGAACCAGCTCATCGCGCCGACGCTCGACGGGACGCGCGAGTCGCGGCCGCCGAGGGTGCTCGCGGTCGCGGACCGGGTGACGCCGGTGGGCAGGCTGATCGCCCGGATGATCGGGTACGGGCCGCGCCCCGAGCACGTACGGACCCCCGGGCGGAGCTGAACGCATGGCCACGAAGGGCGGGAGCGGGCGCCGACAGCGCTTGCTCCCGCCCTTCGTCGTATCCACCGATACATCTCGGCCGCTCCGGCCCGCGCATATCGTGAAATCTCAGCGACGACACCCGGTGAATTCGGCCACGAATAGCAACCGCGTGTCTTTCCTCCCCACACGCTCCCTCACACGCAATTTCGTTGACCACACAACAACTGCTCTCCACAAGTGTCCAACTGCGGAAATCCCGCGCTCGCACGGAGCCCCGGCAGAGGGCGATACGGGGGAAGCATCAGCTGCCGGAGTGCCGCTTGAGCCGCGTATGACGGGCAAGTTGAGCGCTGCTTGACCCGCACCCGCCGCCTCGTGCTAAACCCGTAACCACTTGATAAGAAATCCAGCCAGAGAGGGTTTCATGACGACCATCATCCGACCCGAGGACCGCCCTGCCGGCCGTCGCGGGTTTGAAATCGTCCTGCCGAGTGGCGCGACAGGTGGTACCGCGGCCATGGTGGAGGGCGAGATAGCCGCCGCGACGCCCGGACCGCCGCTGCACACACATGCCGAGTCCGACGAGACGTACTACGTCCTCGAAGGCTCCTTGATCATGTACATCGACGGCGAGGTGACGAAGCTCGGCCCCGGCTCGATGGCACACATCTCCAAGGGCACCGAGCACACCTGGTCCACCACCCTCTCCGGCGGCTGCCACTTCCTCACCCTGCACCTGCCCGGCGGTTACGAGCTGTACCACCCGACCGCGCTCGCGGCCGAGCACGAGAAGGGCGGGCCGCTGATCCAGTCCGACCTCTTCGAACTCGCCGCGAAGTTCGACTGGCGGATGGCGGGCAGCGAGCCGATGCGGCTGACCCCCGAGGGCGTTCTCGTCCCGGCCGGTGACGCCGACGCGATCGCGCAGCGCCTGCTCGCCGAGTACACCGAGCAGCCGGTCGCTTGAACGACTCGGGCAGCGTCGGCCACTTAGAACGTCTCCACCAGCCAGGCCACTTAGGTCACTTGGACCACTCGGGCCGCTGGAACCCAACACTTCGCTTGGGCCGCTCAGGTCGCCGGAGCGTGTGAGTGCCTTGCCGAGTCGGGGTGTCGAGCATGCGCTCGGCTCACCACCCCGTGCGGGAGGGCGCTTTCACGTGTCCCCCGCCCGCCGCGCCCCCGCCCTGCGAGATCTCCCTACCGGTCTCGCGGGGCGGCGGTCTGTCCGGCCGGACCGGCAGCCCCGGGACCCGCTGTCACCAGGCCCCGGTGTGACCCGCGGATACGGCGTGTGACCTGCGAAAAGTCACACCGCCACACCCTGTGTCGTCATGTTGGTGACGCGCATTTTTCCTGCCTTCCCTGGCGAGGAGAACAGCAAATGGCACTCACCCCTTCACGCTCCATCCGTCATGACCGGGCTGGGACGGCCTCGGTCACCACGATCGGCCAGAGGTAGACACGCCATGACTCACGACACGCACGCCGGAGCCGACCTGCCCGGCGGCAGCCACGCGGGGGCGGCGCACGGCGAAGCGCCGACGCTCGACCCGCGCCGCTGGCTCGCACTCATCATCGTTCTGGTCGCCGGGTTCATGGACATGCTCGACGTGACGATCGTCAACGTCGTCATCCCGAGCATCCAGAAGGACCTGCACGCGGACTACACCCAGATCGAATGGGTCGTGGCCGGATATGTGCTCGGCTTCGCGGCCCTGCTGATCACCGGCGGGCGGCTCGGCGACATCTTCGGCCGTAAGAAGATGTTCCTGATCGGCGTCGCGGGCTTCACCATCGCCTCGACGCTCTGCGGTGTGGCCAGCGGCCCCGGCATGCTCATCGGCGCCCGCTTCTTCCAGGGCACCATGGCCGGACTGATGGTCCCGCAGATCCTCGCGATCATCCATGTCACGTTCCCGTCCGAGGAGCGCGGCAAGGTGCTCGGCATCTGGGGCGGTGTGCTCGGCTCCGCGTCCGTGGCCGGTCTGATCGTCGGCGGTGTGCTGGTCGACGCGAACATCGCCGACCTGCACTGGCGCCCGATCTTCCTGGTCAACATCCCCGTCGGCATCGGCGCGTTGATCGCGGCCTGGTTCTTCGTCGGGGAGTCGAAGTCGCCCGCCGCGCCCAAGCTCGACCCCATCGGCGTGGTGATCGTGACGACCGGCATCCTGATGCTGGTCTATCCGCTCGCCGAGGGCCGCACCCTTGGCTGGCCCGCCTGGACGTACGTCCTGATGGGCGGCTCGGTCGTGGTGTTCGCCCTGCTGGCCGTCTTCGAGCGGTACCGCACCCGGACCGTGGGCTCGCCGCTGGTCGTGCTCAGCCTGTTCAAGGAGCGCGCGTTCACCGCGGGCATGCTGGTGTGGACGCTGTTCTGGATCGCGCTCGGCGGCTTCTTCCTGGTGTGGACGCTGTACATGCAGCTGGGTCTGGGCTGGTCGCCGATGCGCGCCGGTCTGACGGGCGCGGCCTTCGCCGTCGGCGCCGCCGCCGGTTCCGGCCTCGCGGTCGAGGTGTTCACCCCGCTCATCGGACGCTGGACGCTGATCGGCGGCGCGCTCCTGAACGCGGCCGGTTTCGGCGCGTACATCTTCGTCGCCCACCACTACGGCCCGGGCATCCCGTCCTGGCAGATGATCGCGCCGCTGGTCGTCACCGGCTTCGGCTTCGGTCTGGTGGTGGCGCCGATGATCGACGCGATCCTCACCAAGGTCCCGGTCAAGGACGCCGGTTCGGCCTCCGGTCTGCTCGGCACCACCCAGCAGGTCGGTATGGCACTCGGTGTCGCGCTGGTCGGCGTGCTCTTCTTCGGCCACCTGGCCAGCGACTCGAACCACGGCGTCGACAAGGTCACCCCGGCCCTGCGCCAGGAGCTGGTCACCGCCGGTGTCCCGGCGAACGGCGTCGACGGCATCGTCAACGGCTTCCGGGCCTGTGTGCACGACCGCTCGGCCGAGTCGGACCCGACGAAGGTCCCGGCCAGCTGTCTGCCGTCCTCGGTGCAGGGCGCCGACAAGGTCCAGCCGATCCTGACCGCGCAGGGCCAGAAGGCCGTGAGCCACAACTTCGTCAAGAGCTTCGACCTCAGCCTCTGGTACGGGGTCGGCATCCTGATCCTGGTCGCGCTCGGCATGTTCGCGCTGCCCCGCGAGGTGCACGCGCGCGACCTGGACGCGGAGCTCGAAGCGCTGGGCGAGCCGGTCGCCCGAGGGGTGTGACGCCGCAGCACTGACGCGGGAACCCTCGAACTCCCCGTAGGCGTACGCCGGTTGCTCAGGCAGACGCGCGCTTGCGGGGAGTCGTCTTCTTCGCGGCCGCCTTCTTGGCCGTCGTCGCGGTGGACTTCTTGGCGCCGGACGCGGTGGCCTTGGGGGACGCCGCCGACTTCTTCGCGGCGGAGGTCGACTTGGCGGTCGCCTTCGTGGTCTTCTTCGCGGCGGCCTTCCTGGCGGGGGCGGTCTTGGCCTCGCTCTTGGCCGGGGCGCTCTTGCGGGCCGCCGTCCTACGGGGCTTGAGCTCGGTCACCTCGGCCGACTCCGCCGCCTCCTCGCCGCGCGCCTCCTTGGCCGCGCGCACGCTCTTCTCCAGCGCGGCCATCAGGTCGATGACCTTGCCGCCGCCGGTCTCGGGCGGGGCCTCGGACGGGGGCAGCGCGCCGCCCGCCTTGGAGGCGATGAGGGCTTCCACGGCCTCGCGGTAGTCGTCGTGCAGCGCGTCCACGTCGACCTCGCCGAGGGTGTCCATCAGGGCGTCGGCCAGGTCGAGTTCGGCGTCGCGGACCTTCACGCCGGTCTCCGGGGCGACACCTTCGGGAGCGCGGATCTCGTCCGGCCACAGCAGTCCGTGCATGGCGATGACGTCGTCGACGACCCGCAGCATGCCGAGCCGCTCCCGGCCGCGCAGCGCGAACTTGGCGATGGCCACCTTCTGGCTGCGCTTGAGCGCCTCTCTGAGCAGCGTGTACGGCTTGGCCGCCGGGACGCCGCTGGCGCTCAGGTAGTACGCCGCGTCCATCTGGAGCGGGTCGATGGAGTCGGCCGCGACGAACGCCACGATCTCGATGGTCTTGGCGGTGGGCAGCGGGAGCGCGGCCAGGTCGTCGTCGGTGATCGGGATCAGCGAGCCGTCCGCGTCCTCGTACGCCTTGCCGATCTCGGCGGCCTCCAGCTCCTCGCCGTCCAGCTCGCACACCTTGCGGTAGCGGACCCGGCCGCCGTCCTCCGTGTGGATCTGGCGGAACGAGATCGAATGGCTCTCGGTGGCGTTGAAGAGCTTGATCGGAATACTGACCAGCCCAAAGGAGATCGCACCATTCCATATGGATCGCACGCTTCATCCCCTCTGCCGGGATTAGTGGGATTCTCATCGTATGACGCCGATCACATGGGTGGAGGGGCGGCGGATCGCGCTCTCCCGCCTCGACAAGGTGCTCTATCCCGCGACCGGCACCACCAAGGGCGAGGTGCTGCACTACTGCGCGTCGGTGGCCGGGGCGCTGCTCGCGCATCTGCGGGGGCGCCCGGTGTCGTTCCTGCGCTACCCGGACGGCCCCGAGGGCCAGCTCTTCTTCACCAAGAATCCGCCGCCCGGCACACCCTCCTGGGTGACGACCGCGTCGGTGCCGCGCTCCCGGGACAGCGCCGCGCGCCAGGTCCTGATCCCGGACCTTTCGACCCTGATGTGGGCGGCGAACCTGGTGGTCGAGTTCCATACGCCCCAGTGGCAGGCGGACGCGCCCGCGCAGGCCGACCGGATGGTCTTCGACCTGGACCCGGGCGCCCCGGCGACGGTGGTGGAGTGCTGCGCGGTGGCGCTGTGGCTGCGCGAGCGCCTGTCGGCGGACGGCCTGCACGCGTACGCGAAGACCTCCGGCTCGAAGGGCCTCCACCTCCTCGTCCCCCTCGAACCCACCCCGTCCGAGCAGGTCTCGGCGTACGCCAAGGGGCTCGCCCAGGAGGCGGAGGCCGCGCTCGGGCAGTTGGTCACCCATCGGATGGCGCGGGCGCTGCGGCCCGGCAAGGTGTTCGTCGACCACAGCCAGAACGCGGCCGCGAAGACGACGGCGGCGCCGTACACCCTGCGGGCCCGGGAGCGGCCGACGGTGTCGGCGCCGGTGTCGTGGGAGGAGGTCGAGTCCTGCCGCACGGAGTCCGACCTGGTGTTTCTTCTGGGCGACATCGAGCCGCGCCTGTCCAGGGACGGCGACCTGATGGCCCCGTTGATCAACCTGAACAGGGCGGGCCGCCTCCCATGACACCGCCGCTGCGACCGCCGCTGAAGGTGGCCCTGGCCCAGTCAGTACGGGAGCTTCCGACGGGCCCCGGCTGGTCGTACGAGCCGAAGTTCGACGGCCACCGGATGCTCGTCTTCCGCACGGCCGACGGGGTGGTGCTCCAGGCCCGCTCGGGCCGGATCGTGACGGCCGCGTTCCCGGACCTGGTGGAGGCGGCGCTCGCGGTGCCCTCGGGGTGTGTGCTGGACGGGGAGGTGGTGGTCTGGACGGGTGGCCGCACCGACTTCGCGGCGGTCCAGCGGCGTGCGGCGGCGACGCCGACGCGGGCGGCGCTGCTCGCGCGTCGGCTGCCGGCGTCGTACGCGGCGTTCGACGTGCTGGCCGAGGGGGACGAGGACGTCCGCCGCGCGTCGTACTCGTTGCGCCGCGCCCGCCTTCTCGCCGTGCTGGGCGAGTTGGGCCCACCCCTGCAGCCGGTCCCGGCGACGTCGGATCTCGAAACCGCCCTGACCTGGTACGAAACGCTTCCGGCGAGCGGGGTGGAGGGGCTGGTGGCCAAGCGCCTCGACTCCCCGTACCGCCCCGGCGCCCGGGCCTGGCGCAAACTCCGGCACACGGATACGTGGGAGGCGGTGGTGGTGGGGTTCGTCGGCCCCGCGCGCCGCCCGACGGCCCTGGTCCTGGTCCTCCCGGGCGACGACGCCGTGGCGGTGTCGAGCCCGCTGGGCCCGGCGCTCCGTGCCGAGGCGGGGCGGGTGGGGCTGCGTCCGTCACCGGGGACCCCGACGGCCATCGCCCCCGGCTGGGGCGAGGTGCCCTACGTCCCCGTCGAGCCGGGCCACTTGCTGGCGGAGGTGGAACGGGGGACGGTGCGGCATCCGGTGACTACGGTGCTGCGGTTGCGGGAGGGGGGTGCGTGAGGGGGGCGGCGTGTGGTTCGACTGCGGGCCGTCTGTGGCTGGTCGCGCAGTTCCCCGCGCCCCTAAATACCTAGGGGCGCGGGGAACTGCGCGAGCAACCCAGCACGATCCGCAGCCGAAAAACAGGGCAACTCACGCTCGCGTCCACGTCCGGCGGTCCCGGGCCGTCCAGTGCAGCCCCTCGATGTCCCCCGGCTTCAGGACGCCGCCGAGACGGGCCAGCTCGCCCACCTCCGTATCGCGCAGCACCCGTACGTCCCGTACAGACGCGACCGAGTCCACCCGATCCGCGCCCGGCAGCGCCAGGATCGGGCGGACCGCCGTCGCCAGGGCCAGGGCGGCACGCTCGGCGTCGCGGCGGGCCCAGCGCAGCTGGGGCGTGGGGGCCGCGCGGCCGACCGAGACGAGCGGGTCCGCGATCCGGACTCGGTGGCGGTGGCACGGGAGTGTGCGGACCGTCATCACCCCGGCCGGGCCGATCAGCAGATGGTCGATGCGGCCGTCCCCCGGCAGCGGCACCGAGTGCAGCACCCGCCACCCCGCCCCCTCCAGCGCGTCCAGCTCCGCCCCCACCCGCTCCTGCGCGGCCAGCGCCGACCGGCGCGGGTCGGCCCGGAAGCGCCGCTGCTCGACGTGCCGCTCCAGCTCCGCGAACAGCGCCTCGCCGGGCCGGTTGGGCGCGAGGTCGTCGTCGGGGTGGAGGGAGAGCCGGGCCAGGTCGGCCGAGGTGGGCACGGGCGGCGGCCCGACGGTCACATCGCCCACCACGAACGGCGCCAGGGCCGCCAGCACCTCGTCCCGGCACTCCTCCAGGAGCAGGCTGACCCGCCCGCTCTCCCTGTCGTACCAGGCCGCGCTCCTGCCGTCCGGAAGGCTGACGTACAGCCGTGCCTGTCCGTGCCGGTGCACCGGTGTCACCCGCAGTCCCGACATCCCGCATCACCCCCACGACCATGGGACCAGCACCGCCCGCGCAGGGCAATATCGCGGCTCGTATAGTGCGGAGCCGCTAGGGCGTGTACGGCATGCGCCGAAGAACCGGGAGGGGCACCACCAATGATCATCTGGGGTACCAGGGGTTATCTGTACCAGCTGGCGATGATGACGCTGGTCTGCGGGAACTGCGGCAACCCCGCGGCCCATGGACTGCGCAAGTACGTCAAGAAGTTCACGTTCTTCTTCATCCCGCTCTTCCCCCTGTCGACCCGGTTCCGTACGCAGTGCACGTTCTGCGGTCTTGAGCAGGAGATCACCAAGGAGCAGGCCGAGCAGCTCCAGGCGATGGCCGCGGGTCCCCAGCCGGGCCAGGGCATGGCCCCGCAGCCCGGGTACCAGCAGCAGCCCGGGTACCAGCAGCAGCCGGGTCAGATGCACGGACAGAACCCGTACCAGCAGTGATGACACGGTCGCCACGGCTATGGAGAGCTGTTACAAAGCCGGGAAAGCTCCGCAATAACCGCCGCCTACCGTGGTGACCATGACTGCGTCCACGACCTCCCGCCCCCGTCCGCCCCGCACGGCGCGGATCGCGGCCGCCTCCGCGCTCGCCCTCGCCCTGGGCGGCGGGCTGATGGCCTGCGGCTCGGGTTCGTCCAGTGGCGGCAAGGCGCCCGCGCCCGACGTCTCCGTGCGCAACGCCACCACCACCCAGGCCCGCCAGCAGGTCGGCCCGCTGAAGGCGGCCGAGCCGACCCGGGTGGTCATCCCCTCGGCGGGGGTCGACGCGAGTCCGGTGCTCCACCTGGGCCTGGACGAGAAGCAGGAGCTCCAGGTGCCGCCGGTGGACAAGGCGGAGCTGGCGGGCTGGTACACCGGCAGCGTCACGCCGGGCGAGAAGGGCGCTTCCGTGATCGTCGCGCACTACGACACGGCCAAGGGCCCGGCGCTGATGCGCGATGTGAACAAGATGCACGTGGGAGACGTGATCGAGGTGGGGCGCGCGGACGGGTCCACGGCCGTGTTCCGGATCCGCGAGACACAGCAAGTGGACAAAACCGACTTCCCCACGAATAAGGTTTACGGCAAGACAGACCGTCCGGAACTCCGCCTCATCACCTGCGGCGGCCCGATCAGGAACGGCCACCGCTCGGCCAACATCATTTTCTACGCCGACCTGGTGAAGGCGCAGTAGCCCCTCGCCGCTACCCTCGGCGCCGAGGCCCGCACGACAGGAGCACCTTGACCCGCCACCGCCGCCCCGCCCGCGCAGCCGCCGCACTGCTCGCCGCCGGCGCCGCAGCAGTGCTGGTTTCCGGCTGCGGCAACGCGGGCGGCCTGGAGGGCGCGGGCCCCACCCCGACGGCGGTCGGCCCGGTGCGCCTGTGGCCGGACCTGCCGAAGCCCACGACGACCCCGCAGGACTACGGCGAGTCCCAGACGGAACGGGTGCCCGGCATCAAGGTGCCCGGCGGCGACGTCCACAACCTCGACCCGGTCGCGGTCGTCCAGGCCGAGGTGCGCGCCCACCCCGACCAGTACACGGGGGCCGACGGGCTGTACGAGGAAACGGTTCGCCAGCTCAATCAGTGCCGGTCCAAGCCCAAGGGCTGCCCGGTGCTCAAGGCGTACTTCCGCGATCTGACCGGCGACGGCAGGGACGAGATGATCCTCGGCATCAAGATGCCCGAGCAGCAGCTCGCCGTGCGCTGCTACATGCCGGACAAGAACGGCACCCTGACCCGGATCATGTCCACCTCCGACCAGCTGATCGAGGTGGAGCTGGCCGGCCGGGACGTCATCCTGCACTCGGTCTCCGCGGGCATCCCCGGCTACGAGTACCGCACCGCCTGGTCCTGGGACAACCACCAGCGCGCCATGCTGCCGACCCGCGACGAGATCATCCGGGTGGAGCCGCAGCACTCCCTCAACCCGGTCCCGCCGCGTCCCAAAACGCCGAACCCCACCGCGAGCAGGCGATGAAGCGACCCCGAGCGATCAAGCGGCCCCGGCTGCCCGCCTGGACGGCGACGCTCACCTGGAAGGCTGCGGTCTTCATCACCGTCATGTGCTGCGCCCTGGCGGCGCTGCTCGGTGTGCTCGTCCATGTCTCGGTGACCCGGCAGACCGTCGGCCAGGCCCGGGACAAGGCGCTGGGCAAGCTGGACGACGTGTCCCAGGCGTACGAGGCGGGCGAGCCGCTGCCGTCCGGCGCCGGACTCGACCCGGCGGGCCTGCCCGGTTCGCTGCGCAAGCTCGCCGTCTCCGGCAAGCGCGGCACGCTCGTCGCCGACGACGTGAACGGGCGCCCCACCATGTGGGCGGCGGGCCCGGCCGACGGGCGCGCGCTGGCCGTCACCATCGACTACAGCCAGAGCGCCCGCACCATCAACGGCCTCGACCAGGCGATCCTCGGCTCCTCCATCCTCGCCATCGGCGCCACCCTGCTGGTCGGCGTCTTCGGCGTCACCCGGGTCACGCGCCGACTGCACCAGACGGCCACGGTGGCCCGCCGGATCGGCGCGGGCGACCTGGACGCCCGGGTCAACGACCCCCGTACGAAGGACCCTTCGCGCCATCAGGACGAGGTGGCCACCGTCTCCGGGGCGCTCGACACCATGGCCGGGACGCTGCAGAACAAGCTGCTGAGCGAGCAGCGCTTCACCGCCGACGTGGCGCACGAACTGCGCACCCCGCTCACCGGACTGCACGCGGCCGCCGAACTGCTGCCCGAGGGACGGCCCGCCGAGCTGGTACGGGACCGGGTGCGGGCGATGCGCTCGCTCACCGAGGACCTCCTGGAGATCTCCCGCCTGGAGTCGGGCAGCGAGCCCCTCGACCTCGATCTGGAGTATCTGGGGCCGCTGGTGGAGCGCGTGGTGCGCGCGTCGGGGACGCGGACCGAGGTCGTGGTGGTCCGCGACACCTGCGTGGAGACCGACAAGCGGCGCCTGGAGCGGGTGCTCGGCAACCTGGTGGCCAACGCCCACAAGCACGGCGCGCTGCCGGTGGTCCTGACCGTGGACGGCCCGGTCGTGACGGTACGGGACCACGGCGCCGGCTACCCCGCCTATCTGCTCGACCACGGCCCCCAGCGCTTCCGTACCGAGGGCGGCACCAAGGGGCACGGGCTCGGCCTGACCATCGCGGTCGGCCAGGCGTCGGTCCTGGGCGCCGGGCTGCGGTTCGGCAACGCGCCGGACGGGGGTGCGGTGGCGCGGCTGACCCTGCCGGAGTACGCGGGGTCCGGCGACGGCACCGACGGGCCGGGCAGCGGTGACCCGCAGGCCGGGACCGGTGTGCGGGGTCCGGCGGGTCATCCGTCCGGCGGCACGCAGCCCTCGTAGCGCTTTGCGGGCGGTAAGGAGCGAACCTAGGGTGAGCCGGGCGAGCCAAGGACCGTCCCCCACGGCCCTCCCGTCCCCCAGGAGGCTTCAATGTCCCTGCGTTTTCCCCTTGCTTCGCTGAGCCTGTGTCTGGCCACCGGCGCCGTCGCCGCCCTCGCGGCGGCGGGTCCCGCGAGCGCCGTACCGTCCGACCACAACGACTTCACCGGCCGGGTGACGGCCAAGTCCGGCCTGCTCCTGCGGGACAAGCCGACCCGCAGCAGCCGGATCGTCGGCATCGCGCCGTACCACTCGATCGTCCACATCTTCTGCAAGACGCGCGGCGACAGCGTCAACGGCAACAACCGCTGGTATCTGCTTGAGGACGGCACCTGGGCCTGGGGGTCGGCGTTCTACATCGACAACCTCGGCCCGGTGCCGCGCTGGTGCTGAACCGTCAGCTCACCTCCCGAGGAGCCTGGCCTTCGCGGCCGCGAACTCCTCGGGGGTGAGCAGCCCTTCCTGGGCGAGCTTTCCCAGCTGGGTCAGCCGGTCGACGAGGGCAGCGCCGTCGGGGTCGGGCGCCACTTCCACCGGTGGCCGAGGGGCGGGCTCGGGACGCGGCGGACGGGGAGCCTTCGCCAGCAGGCCGCGCAACAGGGGCGCGCCCGACGGACGGGTCACGGGTCGGACCACATCCCGGGTGGACTTGATGAACACGACTCAGCCCTTCTCTCTGCCGGCGGCCGTCCGTTCGGCCAGCGCGGCCCTGACCTCGTCCAGGCGTTCCGGCGGCAGTCGCACCGAGCCCGCGACATGGCCGCCCGCCGCCCGTACCCCCTTGGCCGCCTCCTCCGCCCACAGGTGCTCGATCAGGGCGACGATCGCGCAGCTGCCCCGGTCGAGGAGCTCCGCCGCCTCCTGGACGTCCTCGGGTCCGATCAGCCGCTCGACGCCGTCGCCGACCAGGACGCCGCTCAGCTCCTCGAACTCGTCGAGCTCGGCCGCCAGCACCTCCCCGCCCGCCGTCTTGGTGACGACCAGCGCGTCGACGATGCGTACCGAACGGGATCTGCGCACCCCGACGAGCGAGTCGACGGCCCGCACCCGCAGCTGCTCCTCGGGGAAGGCGAGGACGATGAACTCCACGGGCCCCATGGCCGTACTCCTCAGTGACGGTCCGTCAGTTCTCTCAGCCGATACCCCCCTCGGCACACTATGACATAAAGGACATAAGCGGCCGCGCTTGCTACGTTGCCCGACATGAGCGCAACGACGACGGCGGACCGGCCACCGCCCGCCCTCCGTCTCCCCCGGCGCCGGGGCGTCGAACTCTCGCTGCTCGTCGGCGCCGTCCTCGCCTCGGTCTACGGCTACGCCGACGTCGGGCTCGCCAAGAGCGGCGCGCTCCCGCCGGACGCGGCGGGCTACGGCGCCGGGCTCGGGCTGCTCGCCCTGCTCGCGCACCTCGCGGTCCGGCTGCGCGCCCCGTACGCCGACCCGCTCCTGCTGCCCATCGCGGTCCTGCTCAACGGCCTCGGCCTGGTCCTGATCTACCGCCTCGACCTGGAGACCCCGCACACCCCGGCCGCCTCCGCCCAGCTGATGTGGTCGACCATCGGGGTCGCGCTGTTCGGCGCGGTCGTCCTGATCCTGCGCGACCACCGCGTACTCGCCCGGTACGCGTACATCTCGGCCGCCTCCGCGCTCGTCCTGATGGTCGTGCCGATCTTCTTCCCGGCCGTCAACGGCGCCAAGATCTGGATCCGGCTCGCCGGACTCTCCTTCCAGCCGGGCGAGTTCGCCAAGATCCTGTTCGCGGTCTTCTTCGCCGCGTACCTGGCCGCCAACCACAACGCGCTCGCGTACACCGGCCGCCGCATCTGGCGCCTCCAGCTCCCCACCGGCCGGGTGCTCGGCCCGATCGTGGCGATCTGGCTGCTGAGCGTCGGCGTCCTCGTCCTGGAGCGCGACCTCGGCACCTCGCTGCTCTTCTTCGGACTCTTCGTGATCATGCTGTACGTGGCGACGGGCCGCACCGGCTGGATCGCGGTGGGGCTGCTGCTCGCCGCGGTCGGCGCGGCGGTGGTCGGCTCGCTCGAACCCCATGTGCACAGCCGCGTCCAGGACTGGCTGCACCCGTTCGCCTCCATCGACGCGGGCCAGGGCCCCGGCCAACTCGCCCAGTCGCTCTTCGCGTTCGCCGCGGGCGGCATGCTCGGCACCGGTCTGGGCGCGGGCCACTCGATCCTCATCGGCTTCGCCGCGAAGTCCGACTTCATCCTGGCGACGGCGGGCGAGGAGCTGGGCCTCGCGGGCCTCACGGTGATCTTCCTCCTCTACGCGCTGCTCATCGCCCGGGGCTATCGCGCGGGCCTCGCGCTCAGCGACTCCTTCGGACGGCTGCTCTCGGTCGGCCTCTCCTCGATCCTCGCGTTCCAAGTCTTCGTGATCGCGGGCGGGGTGATGGGCCTGATCCCGCTGACCGGTATGGCGATGCCGTTCCTGGCGCAGGGCGGCTCGTCCGTCGTCACCAACTGGATCATCGTGGCGCTGCTCATCCGGGCCAGCGACAGCGCGCGCACCCCGCGTCCGGCCGTAGACACCGGCACCCTCGCACCCGTCCGCACGAGGACCTGATGATCCGTTACATCCGGCGGGCCGCCGCCTTCTGCCTCGTCCTGCTGGTCGCGCTGCTCGTCAACGCGGCCCGCGTCCAGGTCTTCCAGGCCGACGCGCTCGACGCCAACCCCGCCAACCGCCGCGCCACACTGGCCCGTTACGGCCAGCCGCGCGGCGACATCCTGGTGGGCGAGGACGCGGTCACCGGCTCCAAGGACACCGGCCAGCCGCTGCGGTACGAGCGCACGTACACCGACGGCCCGCTGTACGCGCCCGTCACCGGCTACGCGTCCCAGATCTACGGGACCACGCTCATCGAGAGCGCGGAGGACGCCGTCCTGTCCGGCACCTCCCCGCTGCTCACCCCGCTGTGGGGCGACCTCACCCGTAAACGGCAGCGCGGCGGCGACGCGGTCACCACCATCAAGGCGTCGATGCAGCAGGCTGCCTACAAGGGCCTGGGCGGCAAGAAGGGCGCGGTCGCCGCCGTCGAGCCGTCCACCGGGAAGATCCTCGCCCTGGTCAGCAGCCCGTCGTACGACCCCAGCAGGCTCTCCGGGAACGGGCCGGCGGTGAAGAAGACCTGGGCCGCTCTGACCACGGGCCCCGACCAGCCGATGCTCAACCGGGCGATCCGGCAGTCGTATCCGCCGGGCTCCACCTTCAAGATCGTGACGGCGGCGGCCGCACTGGACGCGGGCGCCGTCACCGATGTGAACGCGCCGACCGTCACACCCGACCCGTACGTCCTGCCCGGCACCAGCACCACGCTGCCCAACGAGGCGAACGGCTGCGAGAACGCCTCGCTCGCGTACGCCGTGGAGGTCTCCTGCAACACGGTGATGGCGAACCTCGGGGTCAAGGTGGGGCTCGCGGGGATGCTGAAGGCGGTCGGCCGGTTCGGCTTCAACGACACCCGGCTGCGCATCCCTTCGGGTGTCGCCAAGTCCAACTTCGACAAGAAGATGGGCCCCGACCAGCTGGCGCTCTCCTCCATCGGCCAGTTCGACACGACGGCCACGCCGTTGCAGATGGCGATGGTGGCGGCGGCGGTCGCCAACGGCGGGGAACTCAAGTACCCGTATCTGGTGGACCGTACGACCAGCGCGCACGGCACGACCCTCGCCCGCACCGCCGAGCGCGACTACAAGCAGGCGATGAACCCGGCCACGGCCGAGCGGCTCCAGCAGCTGATGGTGGACGTGGTGGAGAAGGGCACGGGCACCAGCGCCGCGATCCCCGGGGTGCGGGTGGGCGGCAAGACCGGCACGGCCCAGAACGGCGTCGGCAACCGGGGCCTGCCGTACGCCTGGTTCATCTCCTGGGCCCAGTCCCCGGACGCACCCCGCCCCGCCGTGGCCGTCGCGGTCGTGGTCGAGGACGCGGAGGCGAACCGGATGGACATCAGCGGGGGCGGGGACGCGGCGCCTATCGCGAAGGCGGTGATGGAGGCCGCTCTCACAGGGTGAGGCGGGTGCCGAGGCGCTGTGAGCCGGGGGCGGGGACCGGCCCGTCGGCCCCCGCCCCCCTCCTTCAGCCCACCGCTCCCTCCGCGATCGCGTCCGCCACCTCCGTCACCCGTGCCGTCTCCTCCTGGGCGAAGCGCTCGCGGTCGAGGCGTTCCGCGATCTCCTCGTCCTCGGCCATGAGCAGGTCGAGGTTGGAGTCGCCGAGGTCGAGGACGCCCATGTCCACGTACGCCTGCTGGAGGCGTTTGCCCCACAGGCCGATGTCCTTGACGCAGGGGACGATGCGGCTGAACAGCAGCTTGCGGAACAGATGCAGGAACTCGTTCTGCTCCGAGAACTCCTCGGCCTCCGCCTTGGGGATGCCGAAGTTCTCCAGGACCTCGATCCCGCGCAACCGGTCCCGCATCAAGTAGCAGCCCTCGATCACGAACTCCTCGCGCTCGCGCAGTTCGGCGTCGGAGAGCTGCTTGTAGTAGTCGCGCAGCGCCATCCGCCCGAACGCCACGTGCCGCGCCTCGTCCTGCATGACGTACGCGAGGATCTGCTTGGGCAGCGGCTTGTCCGTGGTGTCGCGGAGCATCCCGAACGCGGCGAGCGCCAGGCCCTCGATGAGCACCTGCATACCGAGGTACGGCATGTCCCAGCGGGAGTCGCGCAGGGTGTCGCCGAGCAGCCCCTGGAGGTTGTCGTTGACCGGGTAGAGCATCCCGATCTTCTCGTGCAGGAACCGGCTGTAGATCTCGGCGTGCCGGGCCTCGTCCATGGTCTGGGTCGCGGAGTAGAACTTGGCGTCCAGGTCCGGCACCGACTCCACGATCCGCGCCGCGCACACCATCGCGCCCTGCTCGCCGTGCAGGAACTGGCTGAACTGCCAGGCCGAGTAGTGCCTGCGCAGCTCGCCCTTGTCCTCGTCGGTCAGCTTCGCCCAGTAGCGCGTCCCGTACAGCGTCATCGACTCGTCGGGCGTGCCGAGCGGGTCGTACGGGTCGACCTCAAGGTCCCAGTCGATGCGCTTGGCGCCGTCCCACTGCTTGTCCTTGCCCTTCTGGTAGAGGGCGAGCAGGCGTTCGCGCCCGGAGCCATTCTTCTGGCCAGGAAACATGGCCTCCCAGCTGAAGCGCGCCGCGCCCGACGCCGGGACCTGCCACAGGGGGTCGTGCGGGCCGTTCACATAGAGGTCTTGCGTCGACACGTGCGGCTCCTTCGCCTCGCGTACCTCGTACGGACGTACTGGGGGGATTGCCTGACTGTCCGTTACACGCCGGTTCACTGGCAGGCTCACACGGTGGTAGACGCCGGGTCAACAAGTCGGGGCCAAGGGATTGACGGGCTTGCTGACAAGCAGTCTCATAAGAGGTGACCGCCGGTACG
The DNA here is from genome assembly GCF_014596475.1 of Streptomyces sp. CBMA152. GTDB lineage: Bacteria > Actinomycetota > Actinomycetes > Streptomycetales > Streptomycetaceae > Streptomyces. Next base: position 25,092 of record NZ_MECJ01000033.1, read on the forward strand.
TCACGACCGATACCGCCCCGGCCGATCGCGAATCGGCCCGGACCGACCCCCAGCCGAGGTGCCACCAGCCATGACGACCGTGACCGAAAGCGAGCTGCTCCACGACGCGCTCGGCCTGCTCAGGGACCGCGAGGAGGTCGCCGAACGACTGCTCGCGTCCTCCGCGCGGCACTCCTTCGACCCCGACAAGGAGCTCGACTGGGACGCGCCGTTCGAGGACGGCAAGTGGTTCTGGCCGCCGGAGCTCCTCTCCCTCTACGACACCCCGCTGTGGCGCAAGATGTCCGAGGACCAGCGCTTCGAGCTCGCGCGCCACGAGGCCGCGTCGCTCGGCTCGCTCGGGATCTGGTTCGAGATCATCCTGATGCAGCTGCTCGTACGGCACATCTACGACAAGCCGGTGACCAGCAACCATGTGCGCTATGCGCTCACCGAGATAGCCGACGAGTGCCGGCACTCGATGATGTTCGCCCGGGTGATCAAGAAGGGCGGATCGCCCACGTATCCGGTCCCCCGGCTCTACCACAACCTCGCGCGCGTCCTGAAGACCGTCTCGACGACGCCGGGTTCGTTCGCCGCGACGCTGCTCGGCGAGGAGATCCTGGACTGGATGCAGCGGCTCACGTTCCCGGACGACCGGGTGCAGACGCTGATGCGCGGCGTCACCCGGATCCATGTGGTGGAGGAAGCCCGCCATGTCCGGTACGCCCGCGAGGAGTTGCGCCGCCAGATGGTGACCGCGCCGCGCTGGGAGCGGGAGCTCACCCGGGTCAGCTGCGGGGAGGCCGCGCGCGTCTTCTCCACCTGCTTCGTCAACCCGCAGGTGTACGAGAACGTGGGCCTGGACCGTCGCGAGGCCGTCGCGCAGGTGAAGGCGAGCGGCCACCGGCGCGAGGTGATGCAGAACGGGGCGAAGCGCTTGACCGACTTCCTGGACGACATCGGGGTGCTCAATGGCGTGAGCCGTCGGCTCTGGGTCAGCTCGGGGTTGCTTGCGCGGTAGCCGCTTCGGGGGTGCGGTGTCCTTCGGCTGCGGACCGTGCTGGGCTGGTCGCGCAGTTCCCCGCGCCCCTTGAGCAACCCGGTACCGCGGTGCGCTGCCACACAGCCGCTCAGCCGTGCCCGCGCGGGGGCGCATCGGTCCGAGCCAACTGCTCCCGGGCCCCGGGGCAAAGCTGCGGCACGGGGATTACGCTGCCAGCATGACGTCACCGGCCACCACCCCCGCGTACCGCAGGCTGAGCGTCGAGGAGCGCCGCACTCAGCTCCTGGACGCCGCGCTGTCGCTCTTCGCGCACCGGGCGCCGGAGGACGTGTCGCTCGACGACGTGGCCGAGGCGGCCGGGGTCTCGCGGCCGCTGGTGTACCGGTACTTCCCAGGCGGCAAGCAGCAGCTGTACGAGGCCGCGCTGCGCTCGGCCGCCGACGAGCTGGAACTGTGCTTCGCCCAGGCCCAGACCGGCCCGCTCACCCACCGGCTCGCCCAGGCCCTGGACCGCTACCTCGCGTTCGTGGACCAGCACGACGCCGGGTTCTCCGCGCTCCTCCAGGGCGGCAGCGTCGCCGAGACCTCGCGGACGACCGCGATAGTCGACGAGGTGCGCCGGGCGGCCGCCGAGCAGATCCTCGTCCACCTCGGGGTGGAGGCACCGGGTGCACGGCTGCGGCTGATGGTGCGCACCTGGATCGCGGCCGTCGAGGCCGCCTCGCTGATCTGGCTCGACGAGGAGAAGCAGCCCCCGTTGCCCGAGCTGCGCGACTGGCTGGTCGACCACCTCGTCGCCCTGCTCACCGCGACCGCCGCGACCGACCCGCAGACGTCGGCCGTCGTACGGGCGGCGCTCGCCCTGGAGTCCGCCGAGGGCCCGGCCGGGGTCCTCGCCCGCCGGATCGTCCCCGTCGTCGCCGAGGCGACCCACCTTCTGTGACACGCGGTGCGCGAGCTCGGCCCGTGACCGGTGTGACACTTGTGGCGTGCAGAGCGAGAACACCCTCTTTGTGGGCGGGCCCCTCGACGGGCGCGTCCTGCCCGTCCTGATCGGCCCGTCGGGCAAGCCGCCCCAGTGGTACGAGGTACCGGTCCCGGACGCCGACGGCGGCCCGCCGACGGTGTACGCGTACCGGCGCGAACCCGCCGGACACAGCAAGCGGCTCGGCATCCAGCGCGGCTGGAAGTACACCTACGCCCCCGAGGGCCGCGAGCCCCGCCGCTGGCCCTGGACCAAGCCGACGCCCCGCACGTAGACGGGGTACTTGGCGCGATAAGCTCGCTGGTCCACGCCGTGCCGCAGGGGGAGTTGAACCATGGAGGCGCTGACCGCCGAGGAACCGCGCGAGCTCGGTCCGTATCGCATGCGGGCCAGACTGCGCGAGACCGGCACGGCCCGGGTCTATCTCGCCCACGGCGCCGACGGACGCGGTGTCTCCGTCACCGCCGCCCGCCCCGATCTGGCCGCGCTGCCCGCCTTCCGCAGCCGCTTCCGCGACGAGGCACGGGCCGCCGAACGCCTCGCCGGGCCATGGGTGGCGCCGGTGCTGGCGACCGGGCCGGAGGAGTGGCTGCCGTGGCTGGCCACCCCGTTCGCGGCCGCGCTCACCCTCGCCGAGGCGGTGGCGCTCGCCGGACCACTGCCCGAGGCGACCGTACGTACGCTCGGCGCGGCGCTCGCCACCACGCTTGAGCGGGCGCACTCGGTGACCGGCGCGGCGTTCCAGGGCCTGGGCGCCGACGTCGTCCTGCTCACCGCCGACGGGCCGCTGGTCACCGCCTTCGGCGTGCTCGGCGGCGCCAGCGCGGCGAGCGCCGGGGAGGGCGGCCGACTCGGCGTGACCGTCGGCTATCTGACGCCGGAACAGGTCGCCGGGGAGAAGCCCGGCCCCGCCGCCGACGTGTTCATGCTGGGCATGCTGCTCACCTACGCGGCCGGGGGCGCGGGCCCCTTCGACGCGGGCCCGGCCGACGCGGCCGCGCACCGCATCGCGCACTCCGTCCCCGACCTCACCCCGGTCCCGGCCGCGCTGCGCCCGCTGCTGGGCCGCTGTCTGGCCAAGACGCCCGGCTCGCGCCCCTCCCCCGCCGAGGTGGCGGCGGAGCTGGTGCCCGGCGGGGTGGACGCGGTGCTGCCGGACGCCTGGCTCCCGCCGGGCGTGGCGACGGCGATCGCGGAACGGGCCGCGCAGGCACGGGAGTTGCCCGGGGTGACGCTCGGGGGCACGGTGCTGTGGCCCGCCGACGCGGCACCGGGTGCCGCGCCTGTGCCCGCCGCCCCGCAGGCCGCCCCCGCCCCTCCCCCGGCACCGGAGACGGCACCCCCGCTCCCCACGTGGTCACCCCCGGCCATCCCCACCCCGAGCACCCCCGGATCACCCCTCTCCCGTATCACCGCCGACCGCAGGTCGCTCCTGACAGCCGGGCTCGCCTCCATCGCCGGACTCGCGCTCGGGGCGGGCGCGGTGCTCGCGTTCGACGGGGACGGCGGGGACTCCAAGAGCCCGGCGGTCGACGCCAAGCCTGTGGCCCGCCCGCAGCCCGTGCCCGGCACGCCACCCACCGCCCGCTGGGGATACGCCGTACCCGGCGGCAAGCTGCTCGGTACCCCGCTCGTCCAGGGCGCGGTCCTGGTCGTCCCCGGCGCCGCGCTCACCGGCGTCGACCTGCGCACCGGAAAGCAGCTGTGGAACCGCCCGGAGCTGGCCGGGGTGGCCCAACTGCAGCCCGCCGACGCCGAGTTGGCGTTCGGCGCGGGCCCCACCGACTTCATCTGGTTCGCCGTCGCGGATGGCTCCATCCGCCAGAAGGTCGCGTACACCTCACTCGCCCCCGGCATGAGCACCCCGGAGGTCCGGGCGCACGAGGACACCACGGTGTGGTTCACCGCCACCGTCGGCAAGGACTCCGCCCTCTACGCGTACGACATCACCCACCGCACCGTCCTGTGGCGCAGACCGCTGGGCCGGGGCGAGACCTTCGAGTGGGCCACGCCGTACGGCGGCCAGCTGATCTCCCGCCGCCCGGCGGCCTCCCCGCCCAAGGGCGCCAAGCAGGTGCTCGGGGAGTTCTTCGCCGTCGACCCGAAGACCGGCAAGGACGTGTGGTCGCGGACATACGGCTCGGTGCTCCCGACCGACCCGGCGGTGCTCACCCCCGACGGCACCCTGCTGACGCAGGCGGGCGGCGGCCTCCAGGCGTTCGACCTCACCACCACGAACCCGCGCTGGCAGCACCCCAAGGGCAAGGCCGCGTACGGAACTCCTGTCTCTGACAAGGGAGTTGTGTACGTACCGGACAACGGTACGCAGGTGACGGCGCTCGGGGCGGCGGACGGGCAGCAGCGGTGGGCGGGGACCACCGACCTCGCGCTGGGCACGCCGGTGGAGACGCGGACGGTGGCGGGCGCGTCCGGGCGTACGCTCCTCGCCCTCGACCCGTTCCAGGTCACGGCGTTCGACGCGGCGAGCGGCGAGCGGCTGTGGAAGTTCCAGGACGCGGGCACCAAGGAGGAGTCGGCGGACCGGGGCGTCTACCGGGCCGTGGTGGCGGGCGCGGACACGGCGGTGGTGTGGCACGGGGCGACGCTGTACGCGCTGCCGGTGTCGTAAGCGGTCGTAAGCAGGTGTCGTAGCGCCTACGCAAGCGGCCGCACCGGTGTACGGCCGGACGGGTGAGGGATTCGCACCGTTCACCCCGCTCGGCGGGCATCGCGGCGGGCCACCGTGCCACCATCCGACCGGAGGTGAGCACGTGTCAGTCGGAACTCTGCGCTCGGTGTGCACCGCTGCGGCCGTGGCGGCCGCACTGGTGTCGGCCGTCCCCACCGCGCATGCCGCGCCCACACCGCCCGAGAGCTCGGTGAGCGGTCTGCTGACGCAGTTGCAGACGCTGTACCGGCAGGCGGAGGAGGCGTCCGAGGCGTACAACGCGGCCGAGGAGCGGCTGAAGCTGCGGGCGGCGGACGAGAAGAAGGTCGCGGCCGGGCTGACGAAGGCGCGTGTGGCGCTCGCGGACAGCCGCGCGGCCGCCGGCCGCCTGGCCCGCGAGCAGTACCAGGGCCGCAGCGAACTCTCCATCTACATGCAGCTGTTGCTGGCCCGCGACCCGCAGGGCGCGCTGGACCAGGGGCATCTGCTCCGGCGGGCCGCCGACTCGCGCCGGGCGACCGTGACCCGGCTCGCGCGGACCGAGCGGCAGGCCGACGCGCTGGCGCGGGCCGCCCGTAAGGCGCTGGACGAGCAGACGACGCTGGCCGCGCGGCGGCGTACCGCGCGGGACGCGGTGCGGGCGCGGCTGAAGGACGTGGAGGGTCTGCTCTCCGCCCTGAGCGCGGACCAGCTCGCGGAGCTGGCGCAGCTTGAGCAGCAGGGCATGGCGAAGGCTCAGCGGGATCTGCTGGCGACGGGGGCGTTGAGCGGGGTGCGAGCGCCTTCCGAGGAGGGTGAGCAGGCGCTCAAGTACGCGGTGGGTCAGCTCGGGAAGCCGTATGTGTGGGGCGCGGAGGGGCCGGGCTCGTACGACTGCTCCGGCCTGACCTCCCAGGCGTGGGCCCATGCGGGCCGGGCCATCCCGCGCACCAGCCAGGAGCAGTGGGCGGAGCTGCCCCGGGTGCCGCTGCGCGCCCTGCGCCCCGGTGACCTGGTCGTCTACTACCCCAAGGCCACGCATGTGGCGATGTACCTCGGCGACGGCCTGGTGGTCCAGGCCCCGCGCCCCGGGACCCGGGTGAAGATCTCCCCGATCGCGGCGAACCCGCTCCTGGGCGCGGTCCGCCCCGACCCGTCGGCGGTCCCGCTGCGCTCGTACCACCCTCCGCGGCTGCCGCCGGGTGCGACGGAGGGGTCGGACGAGGGGTACGCACCGGAGTCGCCCCCGGGGGAATAGCCCCCACCCCGCCCCTTCCCGAAACTCTCCGAGGGATGGTGTTCGGCTGCGGATCGTGGGGGCTGGTCGCGCAGTTCCCCGCGCCCCTAGGAGGGCCCGAAGGGCCCATCTTCAGGGGCGCGGGGAACTGCGCGAGCAACCCCCACCGGCGGGCAGCCAAAAGAACCAGGCCGCCCGCCCAGGGGTTTAGGGAAGGGGCGGGGTGGGGGCGGACACCTCGGCCAAGTACGCCCCCGTCCTCTCCTCCTCGAAGAAGAAGTTCTCGAAGTCCGCCGGGTCGTCGAAACCGTTCGCGAAGCGGTCGGCGACCGGCTGGAGTTCGGACGCCGCGCCGATCAGGTTGAGAACATGCTCCGGCGGCGGCCCCAGCATCGCGTTGGTCCACTTCACCACCGGCCCCGCCGTGGACCAGTACCGCTCGAACGTCGCCCGCATCCACGCCTCGTCGAACACCCCGTCCCCGTGCGACACGATCGACGCCAGGTAGGAAGCCGCGCACTTGGAGGCGGAGTTGGAGCCCTGGCCGGTGATCGGGTCGTTGGCGACGACCACGTCGGCCACGCCGAGCACCAGGCCGCCGCCAGGCAGCCGCCCGACGGGGTTGCGGACCGTCGGCGCGTAGCGGCCCGCCAACGTACCGCCCTCGTCGGTCAGTTCGACCTTCGTCGCCCGCGCGTACTCCCAGGGCGTGAACTTCTCCATCAGGGAGAGGGTCAACGACAGGTGCTCGGACGGGTCCGTCACGCCCTGGAACACGTCCAGCGGGCCGCCGGGGATGCCCTCCCAGAAGAGGATGTCGGCACGCCCGGACGTCGTCAGCGTCGGCATCACGAACAGTTCGCCCACACCCGGCACCAGATTGCAGCGCACCGCGTCGAAGTCGGGGTGCTCGGGGCGCGGGCCGAGCCCGTGCACGTACGACACCGCCAGCGCACGCTGCGGCTCGGTGAACGGGGAGCGCGAGGCGTCCCGGCCGAACATCGAGACCAGCTCGCCCTTGCCCGCGGACACCAGCACCAGGTCATACGTACGGGCGAAGAAGTCCAGGTCGGAGACGGCCGCGCCATGGATCACCAGCTGGCCGCCGCGCTGCGCGAACGTCTCCATCCAGCCCGCCATCTTGACCCGCTGGTCGACCGACTGCGCGAAGCCGTCGAGGCGCCCCACCCAGTCGATCGGGCGCGAGCCGTCCGGCGCCGCGACCGACACGCCCACGCCCTCGATACGCGGGGCCTGGGACTCCCAGAAGTTCAGGCCGAGGTCCCGTTCGTGCTGGAGCGCCGTGTGGAACATGCACTGCGTGGACATGACCCGGCCGGACCGGATCTCGTCGGACGTCCGGTTGGACATCAGGGTGACCTCGTACCCCTGGGACTGAAGTCCGAGGGCCAGCTGAAGACCGGACTGACCGGCTCCGACTATCAGGATTCTCCGCATACGAAATTTCTCCGATACCGATACGTAAAGGGGCACGACACGGGGGGTGGCGGGTCTTGAATCGGGTTTTGCGAGGACGTGCCGGAGCTACTCCGGCAGCTCCTCCAGCGCGTGCGACACCAGGCTCAGCAGCGACTCGATCACCGTGATCCGGTCCCGCGCGTCCATGATCACCACAGGGATGTGCGGCGCCACCGTCAGCGCCTCCCGGACGTCCTCGGCCTCGAACGACTCGGTGCCCTCGAAGTGGTTGACGGCCACGATGTACGGCAGGCCGCAGCTCTCGAAGTAGTCGAGCGCCGGGAAGCAGTCGGTGAGGCGGCGGGTGTCGGCAAGGACCACCGCGCCGATCGCGCCGCGCACGATGTCGTCCCACATGAACCAGAACCGCTGCTGCCCGGGCGTACCGAACACGTACAGGACGAGGTCGTCGTCGAGGGTGATGCGGCCGAAGTCCATGGCCACCGTGGTGGTCGACTTCTCCGGGGTGGCCGCGAGGTCGTCGGTGGCCTCGCTCGCCTGGGTCATCACCGCTTCGGTCTGCAGCGGGGTGATCTCCGAGACCGAGGAGACGAACGTCGTCTTGCCCACGCCGAAGCCGCCCGCCACCACGACCTTGGTGGCGATGGGGGCCCTGGTGCGGTCGCGCTGCCAGTCCTTCAGCTCCTCCTCGAAGGGCTCCTCGGGAGCCGGAACGTCGGAGGCCAGGACGTCAGAGCCTGCGGAGTCCACTGAGCACCCTTTCGAGCAGTGCGCGGTCGGGCCTGCCGGGGCCGTGCCCGGTCCCGTACACACGGATCCTTCCCTGGTCGGCCAGGTCGCTGAGCAGGACGCGGACGACGCCGAGCGGCATCCGCAGCAGCGCCGAGATCTCCGCGACCGTCCGCATCGCGCGGCAGATCTCCACGATCGCCAGCATCTCCGGCATGATCCGCGCCGCGCTCCCGGTGAGCGCCTTGCGCTCCTCGGGCGCCTCGATGGCCGCCACGAACGTCTCCACGAGCAGGACGTGCCCGAAGCGGGTGCGCCCGCCCGTCAGCGAGTACGGGCGTACGCGGGCCGGTTTGCGGCCGGCGCCTCGTATCGGCAGCTTCGGGGCGGACGGACTCATTGGGCGGCCTCCATCGACTGGCGCAGCTCGCTGCGGAGTTCGGGGGTGAGCACATGTCCGGCGCGGCCGACGAAGAGCGCCATGTGATACGCGACCACACTCATGTCGCAGTCGGGTGTGGCGTGCACACCGAGCAGCGAGCCGTCGCTGATGGCCATGACGAAGACGCTGCCCTGCTCCATCGCGACCACCGTCTGCTTGACGTTGCCGCCGTCCATCAGGCGCGCGGCCCCATGGGTGAGGCTGGCGATGCCGGAGACGATGGTGGCGAGGTCGGCGCTGGAGCCGCGCGGGCCCTGGGGGCGCGGCTCGGGGCGGGCGCGGCGCTGTTCCGGGTCGGAGGAGAGCAGCAGCAGTCCGTCCGACGAGACGACCGCGACCGAGATGAGCCCCGGCACCTCCTCCACGAGATTCTTCAGCAGCCAGTGCAGATTGCGTGCCTCGCTGCTCAGTCCGAACGTGCCGGTGCCGGTCGCAGTCAACTGCGTGCCTCCTCGACTGTCTCCCCCGTCTGTTGTGGTGTCTGTACCGTCTTCTCTTCGTTACGTACGTCCTGGATCTCCGACTCGGCGTCCCGGCGGCCCTCCAGGGCGCCCTGCTGGAACCCGCCGAGGCGGCGGCGCAGGGCGTCGGCGACATCGGCGCCGCCCTTGCGCGCGGCCGGTGCGGTGGTGCCCGCCTTGACCACCTTCGGGGTCCGCTTGGGCAGCCCCTTGTCGGTGATGCGCTGCGCGGGCACGACGGGCTCGGGCGCCTCGGGCTCGGGCGTGGGAAGCCGCATCTCGAACGTCGGCTGGTCCACGACCCGCTCGTGCGCGTCGGGCTCACCGGCGTCCGGCTCGACCGTCTCCGGCTCGGCCGCCTCCGCCTTGACCAGCGGAATCTGCCCCGACCGTTCCGTACGCTCCGGCAGCACATTGGAGTTGGCCTCCGCAAGCGCCCCCGGCAGCGTGAACCTCGGGGCGTCGCCCGGGGCCGGCATCACATGCGGCGCCGCGACCGGCGGCGTCGTCGGCAGGATCGGCTCGGGCAGCACGACCACCGCCGCCACCCCGCCCTGCTTCTGCTCGCGCAGCTCGATGCGTACGCCGTGGCGGCGCGCCAGCAGCGCGGCGACATGCAGGCCGAGGCCGCCCGCGTCCGTGCCGGGCTCCCCCGGCTCGTACGTGGAGGGGTCCGCGAGCCGCAGGTTCAGCTCGGTGCGGCGCTTGGGACCGATGCCGATGCCCTCGTCCTGGACCGAGAGCATGATCTCGCCGTTCTCCAACTGCCAGCCGGAGAGCTGCACTTGGACGTCGGGCGGCGAGAACGAGGTGGCGTTCTCAAGCAGCTCGGCGACGAGGTGGCTGAGGTCGTCGGCCGCGAACCCGGCGACCTGCGCGTGCGGCGGGACGGCCTGGATGACGACCCGCTCGTACCGCTCGATCTCGCTGACGGCGGCCCGCAGCACATCCACCAGCGGGACCGGGCCCGGGTGGTTGTGGTGGTGCTCCGCGCCCGCGAGGACCAGCAGGTTCTCGCCGTGGCGGCGGATGACCGTGGCCATGTGGTCGAGCTTGAAGAGCGTGGCGAGCGCGTCCGGGTCCTGCTCGCGCTCCTCCAAGCCCTCGATGATGCCGAGCTGACGCTCGACCAGACCGAGGCTGCGCAGGCCGAGGTTGACGAAGGTGTGCTGAACCGTCCCGCGCGTCCGCTCCAGTTGCGCGGTCAACTCCCGTACGGAATCGGTGAGTTCGGCGCGCTCCGCGAGCAGCGCCGCCCGCTCGTCGGCGAGCGCCAGCTCGGCGCCGCGCGCGCTCGCGACCTCCGCGCCGAGGGTGTCGGCGCGTACGCCGAGGTCGCACAGGCGGCCGTGGAGCGTATTCAGGGACCGTACGACCTGGGCGAACTCGTCGTTGCGGCCGGTGAAGCGGACCGGCTCCTCCGTCTGGGGGGCCGCCGCGAGCCGGGCCGCGCCGCGCCGCAGCACGGCGAGCGGGCGGGTCAGCGAGCGGGCGGTGCCGGACGAGACGCCGATGGCGAGCAGCACGAGCGCGCCCACCAGCGCGACCTTGATCTCCAGGTCGGTGACGTCGTCGTCGCGCAGCGCCTCGAACCGCTTGACCTCGGCGGCCGCGAGGGCCGACTGGGTGCCGCGCATCCGGTCGACCCGGGCGGTGAGCGCGGCGTCGACCTTGTCGGCGCCCAGCTTGCGGTCGGCGGCGCTGAGTTGGGGCTGGTCGGTGAGACGGGCGAGATAGCGCTCGGCGGCGTCGACGTCCGGGCCGGTGACCGTGGTGGCGAGCTTGTCGCGCGCGGCGGCCGAGGCGGCCTGGTCGAAGTCGGCGAGCGCCGACTGCTCGCGCACCCGCGCCTGCTGCCCGGCGGCGCTCAACGCGTCCCGGGTGTGCGCCTCGTCGCTGTCGCCCGGATCCTTCTGTACGTAACGCCCGCTGATGGGGTCGTACACCGTGCCGGTGGACTTCTGCGGCACGGAGAGCGCGGCGACGAGCAGGCCCCGGGTGGCGGAGGCGAGTTCGGCGGCGCGGCCCAGGTCGGCGGGGGCGCGAGTGGCCTCGGCGGCGCGCGGCGGTGTCTTGTCGGCGAGCTCGTCGGCGACGGCGAGCAGCTTGGCGATGACGTCCGTGTACGCCCGGTTGGCCTCCAGGGCGGTGCCCTTGCCGGTCAGGATGGTGCGGCGCAGGGACGGCACGGTGGCGAGGTCGCGGCCGAGGGCGGCGGAGGCGTTGGCGCGGATCTCGTCGATACGCCGGTCGACCTGGGTCGCGCGGTCCTTGAGCCCGGCCTCCTGGCGCGGGTCGCGGCCGCCCGCGATGTACGCGGTGACGTCGTCGCGCTCGTCGCCCAGCGCGTGCGCGAGGGTGACGGCCTGCTGGTCGAGCTGGGCGAGCGTGACCAGGTTCTGCGAGTCGTTGAGGTCGGAGGACGCGGTGAGCACGGCGGGCGCGCCCGCGCCGAGCACGGTGAGCGAGACCACGGCGACCGAGGCGACCAGCCGGGTCCGTACACGCGCGGTGCGCGCGGCGCCCTCGGCCGGGTCGCCGTCCTTGCCCCGAGGCCGCTTGTTCTGCACCGGTGCTCTCAATCTTGACTCGTCCGCCCATGAAGCCGAGGTGACGACCGGTCATGCGTCTGATGCGCCCTGTGCGACGCGTTCCCACCCCTGCGCGGCTTCCGACCATTCCAGTGGTTTTGGGAAGGAGGCATGCAACATCCACCCCGCCACCCGAACGAGTGAACAACACTCGGGAGTTGGCCATCAACTCCCGCGGAATGCCTGCCCCCGTTCGTGCGCGCGGCCGGTTGGAACTTCCGCGCGGGCTTTGGCAGGATGCCCGCCCACAGCTTTCTGACAGGTCCACATCCGTCGGGAAAACCGCACTCCGCCGCACTGGTCCAGGCCAATTCACCGGCCATGGAAGGTGCGTGAAGGCGTCGTGCAGACTGGCCGTATGCGCATCGAACTCACCACTGACCCCGGTGACCCCGCCCGCCCCAACGAGGACTGGGCGACCACGGCACTGCCTGCCGCCGGGCGGGGCGGGGCGCTGGTGGTGCTCGACGGGGTGACGCCACCACCGGGCAACGGCGACTGTGTGCACGACGTGCCCTGGTTCACCGCCCGGCTCGGCGGCGCACTGACCGAACTGTCCGGTTCGCGGCGCGACATGACGCTGACCGAGATCCTCGCCGAGTCCATCAGGCGCACCGCCGACGCCCACCGCGACACGTGTGACCTTTCTCACCCGCGTACTCCGCAGGCGACGGTGGTCCTGGCGCGCTGGGACGAGTCGTACGTGGAGCACCTCGTGCTCTCCGACTCCGCCCTGCTCGTCGAATCGCCCGACGGTACGGTCCGGGCGGTCCTCGACGACCGGCTCGACCGGGTGCCGCGCTCTTCGCTGGTGTCTGACGATGTGGCCGACGCGCTCGCCCGGAACAAGGAGGGCGGCTTCTTCACCGCGGCCGCCGATCCGTCGGTGGCCGCGCGTGCTGTCACCGGGCGCATCCCGACCCGGTCGGTACGGTCGCTCGTCGCCCTGACCGACGGCGCCAGCCGGTGGGTGGAGAAGTTCCGCGAAGGCGACTGGGTCGACTGTGTGGCGTTGCTGCGCAAGGCGGGCCCGCAGGGGCTTGTCGAACGCGTTCGGGAGCTGGAGCGCGCCGACACCTCTCGTACGTATCTGCGGCGCAGTAAGACGCATGACGATGCGACCGTCGTGTTCGTTGAGCTCTGACGCTGCCGGTTGTTCGTCTGCGGGTCGGTGGGGGCTGGTCGCGCAGTTCCCCGCGCCCCTTTAGGGCACCCGGTACCGCAGCGTAGGTGACCCCACTACGGGCGCTGCACCCCCGGCTCCTGCATGTCCGCCCTCGCATTCAACTGGTGCAGCAGGCGGGCCAGTTCGGCGATTTCCGTGCGGTCCCAGTCGGCCAGTTTGGTGACGTACTGGGCGCGGCGGGCGTCGCGGACGCGGCGGAAGCGGGCCAGGCCCTCGTCGGTGAGGCGGACGAGGGAGGCGCGGCCGTCGGCCGGGTCCGGTTCGCGGGCCACCAGGCCCAGGTCCTCCAGGGCCCGCAGCTGGCGGCTCATGGTCGCCTTGCCGACGCCGAAGTACGCGGCGAGCTCGGTGGCCCGCTGTGGGCCGCCCTCCTCCAGGCGCACGAAGAGCCCGTACGCGGCCGCCTCCAGCTCGGGATGGACCGCGCGGGCCATCTCGCCGGAGGACGCGCGGGCGCGCCGGAGGAACACCGCCAGCTCGCGTTCGAGCGCGAGAAACTCCTGGTCCGGACCGTCCACATCAGCTCCCATCCCACGGTTGTCCCGACGGGACAGTATTGACCAGTCCTCTGTGGACGAGGGCCCCCGGCACCGGCTGCCGGGGGCCCTTTGGCTCAATTACGAGCTCGACTACGAGCAGGTTCCGGCGGGCCGGTCCCGGGTGACCAGGTCCGTGAAGCCGGTGGTGCCGTCCAGCCAGACGACCTTCCTGCCGCCCGCCGACGACGGGTACAGCTGCTCACCGCGGTTGCAGGACACCCGCTCCTTGCGGGTGCCGTCCGCGCTGAACTGCCACAGCTTGGGCAGGGTCTCATTGCGGTACCGCGTGTCCGGCAGCAGGGTGTTCACGGTGACCGCGTCGTCGGATGCGGTCAGGTCGAACGGGATCAGCGCGCCCGGCCCGGCCTCGGGGCTGAGGTCGACCGTCCCGGTGCCCGCCAGGGTGGACCGGCGCACCGCCATCTGTCCCTGGTCGGCCGGGTTCTCGTCGGCGAGCCAGAACACGTTCTTGCCGGTGATCCCGGTCTGCCCGATGGCCTGCGGCTCCCCGAGCTGCTGGGCGAGACGGGTGGCGCCGGTGGCGATGTCGTACGTCTCGACACCGATCTTGTAGTCGTCCCCGACCGGGTAGAGCTTGGCGTACGCCACGGTGCCGTGACGCAGCGACGGCAGCGCGGTGCCGAGCTGGTACTTGCCGCCGTCCACCCAGGTCGGCTCGCGGTCGCCGGGCTTCAGGAAGCCGACGTGGCGCCCGCCGAACGGGTCGAAGGACTCGAAGACCACGGTGCCGTTCTCGACCCGCAGGTTCTGGACGTTCGTGGTCGAGGTGTACAGCTTCTTGATCGGGCCGCCCGCGATCGGCCGGGACAGGATGTCGAGGCTGCTCGTGCCGAACGCGGCCCACACCACGCTCTTGCCGTCGGTGGCCGGATACACGTGGAAGCGGCCGTCGTTGGGGCTGATCAACTTGGCCGAGCCGGTTCCGTCCGCCTTGCCGGCCCAGATCGAGTACGGCTCGGTGCCGTCGTCGTTGGACTTCGAGGTGGCCCACCAGCCGCCGCCCGCCGCCGTGCCCGTACCGGTGGTGTTGAGCTTGCCGAAGAGCTGGTCGGAGTCGACGCCGATGGCGTTCTCCCAGCCGGGCACGATGCCGTGGGCGTTGAAGGAGCGCTTGACGATGTTCTGCTGGCGCCCGGAGAGCTTGAGGTCCTTGGCGGCCGCGAGGATCGCGTTGCGCGCCTCGGTGTAGCCGTCCAGGGGCGTCATGTACGTGGAGAGCGCCTTGTAGACGAGCCTGTCCGCGAGGAGGGGGTCCTTGGGGTCGAGGTCCTGGCGGATGTCCCACAGGGCGCCCGAGAAGATCGTCGAGTTGAGGTGCACCCCGCCGTTGTCGGTGGCGAAGGAGACGCCGAGGTAGTCCTTGGACGTGGTGCGCCCGTCGTTGAGGTCGCGGAAGGCGCAGTCGCGGGGCTTGGCGGTGCGGCACAGGTTCTCGCCGATGAGCCCGGAGTCCGGGTCGTCCATCTTCGTCCCGCTGACCGTGACGTCGATGGCGTTGCCGAAGTAGTCCGCGAGCGCTTCGTTGAGGGCGCCGGACTGGCCCGCGTAGACCAGGTTCGCGGTGTTCTCGACCACGCCGTGCGTCATCTCGTGGCCGACCACGTCGAGGTCGGCGGAGAGCGTCTTGTACTGCTCGTCCCCGGAGCCGTACACCATCTTCTGGCCGTCCCAGAAGGCGTTGACGTACGGGCCGCCGAACAGCGTCACGCCGACCAGCGAGTCGATGCCCATGCCGCGCCCGTCGAGGCTGTCGCGGCCGTGCACGTTCTTGTAGTAGTCGTAGACCTGCCCGGCCGCCCAGTGCGCGTCGACCGCGCCCGCGGCGGTGGCGTCGCCGCTGTAGTCCGGACCCGCGTTGGTGAACTCCTTGAGCCCGCTGGGCCACTGCCCCGACGCGTCGCCGACGTCGACCGCGCGCGCGTCCCAGGTGTGCAGGGTGTTCTTGCTGGTGGCCGCCATGCGCGCGTAGTCGACCAGGTTGTACTGCTTGGCGGAGGCGTCGAAGTAGATGTTCAGCGGGACCTTGTCGCCGCTGTACTTGACGCCGGTGCCGGTGGTGCCGGGGTTGTCGTTCGCCTGTGTCCGAGCCGGGCCCCGCACCGCCTGGTGCGCCGTCGTGCCCGTGGCGGGCTTCGGCGCGGTGAGCGTCTTGATACGGCTGTACTGGAGCACCGGGAACCCGGCGTGCGCGTCCACGTACACGTCCTGGAGGACCGGTCTGCCGGTGTTCGCCTCGGTGCCGCGCACGGTGACGCGGTAGGTGAGCACGCCCGCGCCCCTGGGGATGACGACCAGGCCGCCCGAGGTGCCGGTGAGCGCGGCCCCCGCCGCGCTCTTCGCGCCCTCGGCCCGCTGGATGTCCTTCTTGCCGAGGGTGGCGCCGCCGACGCGGGCCGCGACCGAGGAGACGGCCCGGCGCACGGCGACGTCCTCGGCGACGGTCGCGGTGGTCGACGTGGTCAGCGCGGTGAAGTACTTGCCGGAGGTCCCGGTGACGACCCGCTTGCCGTCCTGCTTCTCCATCCGCACCACGTACTGCCCGCCCAGCACCTCGACCCCGTGGTACTTCTGCTGGAGCCGTACGGTCTCGTCGGCGCCCTGCCTCAGCGTCTGTACGGGGGTGAGGTCGCGGCCGGGGTCGGCGATGCGGTAGCGGCTCTCCTTCGCCGCGAGATGGCCGCGGGCCGCGTCGGCCGGGGCGGCCTTGGCGTCGGCGCTCTCGTGGAGGCCGTCGACGAGGGCCGGGGTCTGTGTTCCGGTGCCGGGGACGACATCGGCGGCCGGGGTCTGTGCCGGGGGTGCGGCCTGGGCCGCCGGTACCGAGGTGGCGAGCAGCGCGGCCGCGCCGAGGAGGGCGGCTGCGCCCGCTCCCCGGGCGAGTAATCCCTCTTTGGCCGTGCCTGCTCCTGACGTGCCTGCTCTGGGCTTGCGCAAGGTCTTCCTCCACGGGCCGATGGACGGCGGGTGGCGCCTGACAGCGCCGACTGGTCATGACCATGCAAGCCGTGGTGCCTGAACCCCTCAATGGGGCCTCTGCGGTGACTTGTGGACATGCCCACTTGTGAGGCACCTGTGCACGGAGCGAGAATCCTGTGCACGTTCAGGGGGGATTAGTCCAATACGGGACTGCTGGGGGCGGAGTTGGGGCGATTACGGGCCGCGCGGACCGACGGACCGGGCGAGGGAGCGGACGAGGGGCAGTGCCCGAGCGAGGAACAGCTGGAGCTCCTGGGCCTGCTGGCCGAGGGCCTGAAGGACGAGGCGATCGCCCGCCGCCTCGGCGTCCATGTGCACACCGCCCGGCGCCGGATCACCCGCCTGCTGCACGACCTGGACGCGGACACCCGCTTCCAGGCGGGCGCGCGGGCCACCCTGCGCGGCTGGCTGGACGACTGACGCCAACTCCCGCTGTCTGAAAGTCGGTTACGAAGAACGAGCCGTCGACGCGCCTGAACAGGGCCGCTGTCGACGCACCAGTGGCCTGGGCCATTGGCAGTTCCGGAAACTCTTTCGCGTCACGGTCTACGTGCGTAGCTTCTTCCGTATGACATGTCCACAGCGACATGTCGATATCCCCGGCACGTCCCCCCACCCACGCCTTTCGGAGGCGCGCAATGCCCGTGCACAGACCCGGAACGGCCCGCCGCGGCCCCCTCGCCGCGGCCGGAATCCTCCTCTCCGCCCTCGCCCTGCTGCTGACTGCCCCCGGCACCGCGGAAGCCGCCCACACCCCCGCCCGTGGCACCGCCACCATGGGCATGGGCGTCGCGGCCCACGACGGCGTCGGTGGCCCGCCCGGCGCCACCCTCGCCGTCCAGACGGAGGGCGTCGACACCAGCAGCCACAACGGCAACGTCGCCTGGTCCACGCTCTGGAACAGCGGCGTGAAGTGGGCCTACGTCAAGGCCACCGAAGGCACCTACTACACCAACCCGTACTTCGCGCAGCAGTACAACGGCTCGTACAACGTCGGCATGATCCGCGGCGCGTACCACTTCGCGACACCGGACACCACGAGCGGCGCCACCCAGGCCGACTACTTCGTGGACCACGGCGGCGGCTGGTCCCAAGACGGCCGTACGCTGCCGGGCGCGCTGGACATCGAGTGGAACCCGTACGGCGCCGCCTGCTACGGGCTCTCGCAGAGCGAGATGGTCAGCTGGATCGCCGACTTCACCGACGAGTACCGGGCCCGCACCGGCCGGGACGCGGTGATCTACACCGCCACCAGCTGGTGGACCCAGTGCACCGGAAACTCCGCCGCCTTCGGCTCCACCGACCCGCTGTGGATCGCCCGCTACAACACCGACCCGGGCACGCTCCCGGCCGGCTGGGGCTACTACACGATGTGGCAGTACACCTCCTCCGGCCCCACCGTCGGCGACCACTCGCGCTTCAACGGGGCGTACGACCGCCTGCAAGCTCTGGCCAACGGATAGCCCAGCGCCCCCGGTGCGTCGACGCGCACCGGGGGCCTCAACGCATTCCGACCCGTCATACGACAGGATGGTCGCCATGCGCGTGATGCGAACGGTGTTGCGAGTGTCCGCCACGGGGATGCTGGCGCTGGTCACCGGATGCGGCTGGTCGGCGGCCTCGGCACCCCAGCCGGACCAGAGCGACGAGGTGCCGCCCGCCCCCGCCCCGCAGACCTCCGCCGGCGCCACCGCCGGGCTGCCGTCGGTGGGCGTCCTCGTCGACGGCGACAAGCACTGGTGCACCGCCAGCGTCGTCGCCAGCCCCAAGGGCAATGTGGTGGCGACCGCCGCGCACTGCGCCGACTCCGGCTCGGTCGGCTCCATGGAGTTCGCGCCCGCCTTCTCGGGGGCGGTGAAGGGCTCCACTCCGTACGGGACCTGGAAGGTCAAGGCCGTACAGACCGACGACAAGTGGTCCAAGGACGGCGACGACGCCTACGACTACGCCTTCCTCACCCTGGAGCCGGACGCGCGCGGGCGCAGCGTTCAGAGCGTGGTGGGCGCCGCCGAGGCGGACTGGGCCTCGGGGCCCGAGCGCCGGGTCACCGTCGTCGGCTACCCGGCCGAGGACCACAACCCCGACAACCGGCCGATCTCCTGCACCACCGACAGCCGCCGCGACAGCGACATGGCGAGCGACGTACGGATCGAGTGCGCCGGGTTCTGGACCGGGACCAGCGGCAGCCCGTGGCTGGCGGACTACCGGGGGCCCGGCCGCCTCGGCCACCTCATCGGCGTCCTCAGCGGCGGCGACACGGACGTGGAGTCGACGGCGGTGCTCTTCGACGCCCACGCGCGCGAGCTGTACGAGAAGGCCACGCGCGCGTAGTCGTCGTTGCCGCTGCGGTCAGGCCGCGACCGGCACCCGCACCTCCGCCGGGGCCAGGGCGATCTCCAGGACCTGGCGGACATCGGTCACCGGGTGGACCTCCAGCTTCTCCAGGACCTCGGCGGGGACGTCGTCCAGGTCGGGCTCGTTGCGCTTGGGGATCACCACGGTCGTGATGCCCGCCCGGTGCGCGGCCAGCAGCTTCTGCTTCAGGCCGCCGATCGGCAGCACCCGCCCGGTCAGCGACACCTCGCCGGTCATCGCCACGTCCGTACGCACCAGACGCCCGCTGAGCAGCGACGCGAGCGCCGTCACCAGCGTGATGCCCGCGCTCGGGCCGTCCTTCGGAACCGCGCCCGCCGGGAAGTGGACGTGCACGCCCCGGTCCTTGAGGTCGGCGACCGGCAGCTCCAGTTCGGCGCCGTGCGAGCGCAGGAAGCTCAGCGCGATCTGCGCCGACTCCTTCATGACGTCGCCCAGCTGACCGGTCAGCGTCAGCCCGGCCGCGCCCGTCTCCGGGTCGGCGAGCGACGCCTCGACGAACAGGACGTCGCCGCCCGCTCCCGTGACCGCGAGGCCGGTGGCCACACCCGGCACCGAGGTGCGCCGCTCGGCCGGGTCCTGCGCGGACTCCGGGACGTGGTGCGGGCGCCCGATCAGCGCGCGCAGATCGTCCGGGGTGACCGTGAACGGCAGCTCGCGCTCGCCGCTCTCGTGCTGGGCCGCCGTCTTGCGCAGCAGCCGGGCGAGCGCGCGCTCCAGGTTCCGTACGCCCGCCTCGCGGGTGTACTCCCCGGCGAGCTTGCGCAGCGCCGCGTCGTCCAGGGCCACCTCGCCGGGCTCCAGACCGGCCCGCTCCAGCTGGCGCGGGAGCAGATGGTCGCGGGCGATGACGACCTTCTCGTCCTCGGTGTAGCCGTCGAGCCGGACGAGCTCCATCCGGTCCAGCAGCGCCTCCGGGATGGCCTCCAGGACGTTGGCGGTGGCCAGGAAGACGACGTCGCTGAGGTCGAGCTCGACCTCCAGGTAGTGGTCGCGGAAGGTGTGGTTCTGCGCCGGGTCGAGGACTTCGAGCAGGGCCGCGGCCGGGTCG
Organism: Streptomyces sp. CBMA152; assembly: GCF_014596475.1. Lineage (GTDB taxonomy): Bacteria > Actinomycetota > Actinomycetes > Streptomycetales > Streptomycetaceae > Streptomyces. The sequence continues at coordinate 44,755 of NZ_MECJ01000033.1, forward strand.
CCCCGGAAGTCGGAGCCGATCTTGTCGATCTCGTCGAGCAGCACCACCGGGTTCATCGACCCGGCCTCCTTGATCGCCCGCACGATACGGCCGGGCAGCGCGCCCACGTACGTACGCCGGTGGCCACGCACCTCCGCCTCGTCGCGGACGCCGCCGAGGGCGACGCGGACGAACTTGCGGCCCATGGCGTGCGCCACGCTCTCGGCGACGCTCGTCTTGCCGACGCCGGGCGGGCCCACCAGCGCGAGCACCGCGCCGCCACGTCGGCCGCCCACCACGCCGAGACCGCGCTCGGCCCGCCGCTTGCGGACCGCCAGGTACTCGGTGATGCGCTCCTTCACGTCCTTCAGACCCGCGTGCTCCGCGTCCAGAACGGCGCGGGCGCCCTTGATGTCGTAGACGTCCTCCGTCCGCTCGTTCCACGGCAGTTCGAGGACGGTGTCCAGCCAGGTGCGGATCCAGGAGCCCTCCGGGGACTGGTCGCTGGAGCGCTCCAGCTTGTCGACCTCCTTGAGGGCGGCCTCGCGCACCTTCTCGGGCAGGTCGGCGGCCTCCACGCGCGCGCGGTAGTCGTCGGACTCCTCGCCCTCCGCCTCGCCGTTGAGCTCGCGCAGCTCCTTGCGTACGGCGTCCAGCTGGCGGCGCAGCAGGAACTCGCGCTGCTGCTTGTCCACGCCTTCCTGTACGTCCTTGGCGATGGACTCGGCGACGTCCTGTTCGGCCAGGTGCTCGCGCAGCTGCTCGGTGGCGAGCTTGAGGCGGGCGACGGGGTCGGCCGTCTCCAGGAGCTCGACCTTCTGGGCGGTGGTGAGGAACGGCGAGTAGCCGGAGTTGTCGGCGAGCGCGGAGACGTCCTCGATCTGCTGGACGCGGTCCACGATCTGCCAGGCGCCGCGCTTCTTCAGCCAGTCGGTGGCGAGCGCCTTGTACTCCTTCGCCAGCTCGGCGACCTGGCCGGGCAGGGGCTCGGGGACGCTCTCGTCGATGGAGAGCCCCTCGACCCACAGGGCCGCGCCGGGGCCGGTGGTGCCCGCGCCGATCCGTACCCGGCCGCGGCCGCGGATCAGGGCGCCGGGGTCGCCGTCGGAGAGGCGCCCCACCTGCTCGACGGTGCCGAGCACGCCGGTCGACGCGTAGGCCCCGTCGATGCGCGGGACGAGCAGCACCTTGGGCTTGCCCGCTGCGGTGCCCTCGGCCCGGACGGCCGCCTGGGCGGCCTCGACGGCGGCCCGCACCTCGGTGTCGGACAAATCCAGGGGCACCACCATCCCGGGCAGCACGACCTCGTCGTCGAGCGGCAGCACAGGCAGGGTGAGCGGTGCGGACGAGTGAGCCATGATCTCCCCTTCGGCAGTCAAGTTGAGCTATGCCGACTCAATGCATGTGAGCCCAGGAATGTTCCCCACCGGGCGTTCGCTCTGAGCGATCACCACTTGTAAGAGTCCATATGATCAAGTGACTATTACCGAGAGCAGCGTCATTGCCACAGGAGCCACCCGAGGGGAACCCATGGAATCGGAGTCGGTACCGGACATCGTCGCGGCCTGGATCAAGGGCTGGGTCGTCTCGCGCGGCGCGGCCGAACCGGTCGCCGAGCCGTGGGGCTGGACCATCGACGTCGGCCAGACCAAGCACGTGTCCCGGCACGTGGTGCCCGAGCCCGACGAGCCGACCGTCCGCAAGCTGGTCGAGGCGACGACCGCTCCCGCCACCTGGCTGAAGCTGTTCGCGGACGACGACACGGTCCGGCCGTGGCTCGGCCCCGGCTGGCACTACGACCAGCCCGGCTTCCTGATGACGCTGCCGCTGGCCGAGAGGGCCCGTACGAAGACCCCCCGCGGCTACACGCTGACCAGCTGGACCACCGGCGGTGTGCTGCGCGTGCTCGTACGCACCGACGCCGGGCACTTCGCCGCGCGCGGCCAGCTCGCCCCGACCGGCACGACCGCCGTCGCCGACCAGATCGAGACGGCGCCCGAGCACCGGCGCCGGGGCCTGGGCAGCCTCGTCATGCGCACGCTGCAGAACGCCGCCCTGGAGGCGGGCGCCACCACCGCCGTCCTCGTCGGCACCCCGGAAGGGCAGGCGCTCTACAGCGCACTTGGCTGGACGACGCGCTCGGCCATGGCGAGCCTGTACTTCGCTCCGTCGGATCCGGCATCCTCTGGGGCATGAGCCCCAAGGTCACGCACCGGACGACCACCGGCCTGCTGCTGCTCACCGCGCTGTTCGCGGCGGCGGGCTGCGGCTCCTCCACCTCGTCGGCCGACAGCGGCGCCCCGGCGTCGCGGACCGCGCCGCCCCCGGCCGTCTCCCCGTCCGCCTCCGCGCCCACGTCCTCCAAGCCGCCGTCCCACGACGGGCAGTTGCTGAAGCTGGTGGTGAGCGGCGGCTTCGTGGGCCGCCACGACGAGCTGGTCGTCCGCGCCGACGGCAGCTACACCTCGACCAAGCGGGACGGGAAGCCGGTCGAGGGCCGCCTCACCCCCGCCGAACTCGCCGGGCTGCGCAAGACGCTGGCGGCCGCCGACTTCGCGCATCTGCCGCCGCGCCCGACCGGGAAGCCGGTCGCCGACGGGCTGATGTACCAGTTCACGTACGAGGGACATGTCGTCCTCGCCGACGAGATCCACCAGCCGCAGGCGCTACGGGACGTACGAGCCCATCTGCCCGTCGGCTACCGCTGACGGCTCCGGGACCCCGGCCCTGCGGGCGTCGGCCCGGCGCAGGAACGGCCAGCACACCACGCCGACGAGCAGCGCCAGCGGATGGCCCCAACTGGCCAGCGGATCCACCATGTCGAAGAGGTCCTGCGTGATCAGCACCACGACCACGCCGAGCAGCGGCCAGCGCAGCACGGCGGGCAGCAGCCCGGCCAGCGCGCCCACGCTCGCCATCAGACCGAAGCTGATGCCGTAGTCGAGCCGGTGCAGCGAGGAGTCCGGCAGCTGACCGGCCATCACCGAGACACCCACGGGCACTTCGGTGGCCAGCGTCGCCACCACGTGCCCGAGCAGGAAGACCCCGGCCGCGCGCAGCCCGCCGACGCGGCGCTCCAGCGCGGTGAGGATGAAGACGAAGCCGACGGCCCACGGCGAGGAGATCCCGCCCGCGATCCACAGCGCGCTGGCGAGCAGCACGAGCACGGGCGTACGGGTGAGGTGCTGCACATCGGTGCTGGAGCTCTCGACGAGCGTACGAACGGTGTCCGGGTCGCCGAACTCCGCGTACAGCGACGTGGAGAGGAGCAGCAACGTGTACGCGAAGGTGAACGGCGTGCCGGTCGGCGACGGCAGCACATGGGCCGCCCGGCGCAGACACGTCCGCAGCTCCCATGCGGCCCACAGCGGCGGACGTCTGTCCGCGTCGGGGATTTCCGCGCTGGTCACAGGGGGCTTCGCGATGGCCCCGCCCTCCGCCGTCTCGATGACCGTCTTCTCCCCCGCCCTCGACCCTGTCGCTTCCCTTGTAAGCGTCCCTTGTACAACGCTCACCCTCTGCGAACGCTCCCCAACACGTCTATGACTTGTGCCACATTGGACAACCTTTGACGCGGACCATGCGTCGGCGCAAGGAGTCGTCAGCTCCGTTCCCGAGGAGGTCTTCCGATGCCCGCCGCCGACCCGATCACTCTCGACCGCCGCGAGGGACCGTACGGCGAGGTGGTGCTCCGCAGACGCGGCCCGCACTTCGAGATCATCGCCAACGGAACGTTCCTGATGGACACCTCCGACGGACGCTCCGAGCGGCTGCTGGTGGACGCCGCGTACGACGCACTGCCGACCGGCCGCGAGACGCCTTCCGTACTCATCGGCGGGCTCGGTGTCGGCTTCTCCCTGGCGCACGCGGCCGCCGACCCCCGGTGGGGCCGGATCGCCGTGGTGGAACGCGAGTTGGCCGTCATCGAGTGGCACCGTACGGGCCCGCTCGCGCCCCTCTCCCGGGCCGCGCTCGCCGACCCGCGCACCGAGGTCCTGCACACCGATCTGGTCGCGTACGTACACACCGCCCCGGACACCTTCGACGCGCTCTGCCTGGACATCGACAACGGGCCCGACTGGACGGTGACCGAGAGCAACGACAGCCTCTACTCCCCCACCGGTCTCGCCGCCTGCCGGGAGCGGCTGACGCCGGGCGGAGTGCTCGCCGTGTGGTCCGCGCAGCCGTCGGCCGCCTTCGGGGAAGCTCTCCGTAATGCCGGATTCCACGGGGTTAGGACCGAAGAGATCGCAGTTGCCCGGGGCGTCCCTGACGTGGTCCATCTCGCTGTTCGCCCTGCGTAGCCGGGACGCGGCCGGTGCCTCTAGTCTCTGACCGACACAGGGGATCACCCCACTGATCCCCGGAAGCAATATCAGGGCGGGGCGATGGAGCAGGCACACACCACCCACAACGGCGTAGCGGCCACCCCCGGCGCCCAGCGCCGGGTGCTGGTCGTCGAGGACGACACGACGATCGTCGACGCCATCGCGGCGCGGCTGAGAGCCGAGGGCTTCCAGGTCCAGACGGCCCTCGACGGCCCTGCCGCCGTCGACACGGCCGAGGCCTGGCAGCCGGACCTGATGGTCCTGGACATCATGCTGCCGGGCTTCGACGGCCTGGAGGTCTGCCGCCGGGTCCAGGCCCGCCGGCCGGTCCCGGTGCTGATGCTGACGGCCCGCGACGACGAGACGGACATGCTGGTCGGGCTCGGCGTCGGCGCGGACGACTACATGACCAAGCCGTTCTCCATGCGGGAGCTGGCGGCGCGGGTGCACGTGCTGCTGCGGCGGGTCGAGCGGGCCACGCTGGCCGCCGCGACCCCGCGCACGGGCATCCTGCGCCTGGGCGAGCTGGAGATCGACCACGCTCAGCGACGGGTACGGGTGCGCGGCGAGGACGTCCACCTCACGCCCACCGAGTTCGACCTGCTGAGCTGCCTGGCGAACACCCCGCGCGCGGTGCTCTCGCGCGAGCAGCTGCTCGCCGAGGTCTGGGACTGGGCGGACGCCTCGGGCACCCGGACCGTGGACAGCCACATCAAGGCGCTGCGACGCAAGATCGGGGCCGAGCGCATCCGCACGGTCCATGGCGTCGGATACGCGCTGGAGACCCCGGCGCCATGAGCCGGGCGGCGGCCGGAGCGGTGAGCGGGCGGACCCGTAGGAACGGGCCGCGCGCCCCGGTTCGCGGCGGCCTGCTGAGCCGGCTGCGCTACATCTCGGTCTCGATCAAGACCAAGCTGGGCACGCTCGTCGTGGTCTCGGTCTTCATCACCACCGGTCTGCTGATGGTGGCCGTGCAGACCCGCACCGAGCTGCGGTTCATCACCGTCTTCTCGGTGATCGCGACGCTGCTGATCACCCAGTTCGTGGCGCACGGGCTGACCGCGCCGCTGGACGAGATGAACACCGTCGCCCGGTCCATCTCGCACGGCGACTACACCCGCCGGGTGCGCGGCGCCGACCGCCGCGACGAGCTCGGCGACCTCGCCTCCACCATCAACCGCATGGCCGAGGACCTGGAGGCGGTGGACCGCCACCGCAAGGAACTCGTGGCGAATGTCTCGCACGAGCTGCGTACGCCCATCGCGGCGCTGCGGGCGGTCCTGGAGAACGTCGTGGACGGCGTCTCGGCCGCCGACCCAGAGACGATGCGCACGGCGCTGAAGCAGACCGAGCGGCTCGGCCGCCTGGTGGAGACGCTGCTTGACCTCTCGCGGCTCGACCACGGCGTCGTACCGCTGCGGGCGCACCGCTTCGAGGTCTGGCCGTATCTGTCCGGGGTGCTCAAGGAGGCCAATCTGGCCGCCTCCCGGCGCGGGCTCTCGTCCGGCTCGGGCAATCACACCCGTACGGACGTGCATCTGCATCTGGACGTCTCGCCGCCGGAGCTGACCGCGCACGCGGACCGGGAGCGGCTGCACCAGGTGGTCGCCAACCTCATCGACAACGCGGTCAAGCACTCCCCGCCGCACGGCCGCGTCACGGTACGGGCCCGGCGCGGCCCGCAGCCGGAGTCGCTGGACCTGGAGGTCCTGGACGAGGGTCCGGGCATCCCGAAGTCGGAGTGGCACCGGGTCTTCGAGCGGTTCAACCGGGGCGACGCCTCGGCGCCGCACGGGCCGGGCAGCGACGGCGGTACGGGCCTGGGCCTGGCGATCGCCCGCTGGGCGGTGGATCTGCACGGCGGTCACATCGGCGTGGCCGAATCATCACGCGGATGCCGCATCCAGGTCACCCTTCCGGGCGTCACCCGACCGGCGAATTGACGTAGTCTCGAACCGGAAGCAGACATTCGCGCGGCGCAGCCGCTCCAGTGGAGCCGCTGTAAGCGGGGTGTGAGTGGGCAAGGGATGTGGTCCTACGAGGGCCGCAACCGCGCTGTGGCGTACCCACTCACGAGCGGAACCCGATCTGTTTCCCGCCAAATCCTGCCCCGAAACACGCTTTCCGGTGTGACTTACGCGACTGTGGCACGCCCGGTCTGCACCTCCAGGCCAGGGAGGCGTAGCCTTTATTTCCGCTGTCCATCACCTTGTGAAGCGGAAGAGGGCGGTTGCCGCCGTGTCGTCTCAGTCCCCCAGTAATTCGAGCGTCTCGACCGACCAAGACGGGCAGGGCAAGAACCCTGCAGCCGGCTTCGGTGCCAATGAGTGGCTCGTCGACGAGATCTACCAGCAGTACCTCCAGGACCCCAATTCGGTCGACCGTGCCTGGTGGGACTTCTTCGCCGACTACAAGCCGGGTACGCCCGGTACGGCGGACAAGCCCGTCGCGGGAAGTGCTCCCGCCGCAGCCGCGGGGGCTGCGGTAGCCCCCCCGGTGGCCGCTCCGGCCACCCCGGCTCCGGCCCCGGTCGCCACCTCCGGTGACGACGGCGCGTACGTCACGCCGCTGGTCCGCAAGCTCGCCTCCGAGTCCGGTGTGGACCTGGGCGCGGTCAAGGGCACCGGCGTCGGTGGCCGTATCCGCAAGCAGGACGTCATCGCCGCGGCCGAGGCCGCCAAGGCCGTCGCCCCGGCGCCGGTCGCGGCCGCCGCCCCCGCCGCGAAGGCCGCCCCCTCCCTGGAGGCGTCCCCGCTGCGCGGCCAGACGGTCAAGATGACCCGCATGCGCAAGGTCATCGGCGACAACATGATGAAGGCGCTGCACACGCAGGCCCAGCTGACCTCGGTCGTCGAGGTCGACATCACCAAGCTGATGAAGCTGCGCGCGGCCGCGAAGGACTCCTTCGCCGCCCGCGAGGGCGTCAAGCTCTCCCCGATGCCGTTCTTCGTCAAGGCGGCGGCCCAGGCGCTGAAGGCCCACCCGGTCGTCAACGCCCGGATCAACGAGGACGAGGGCACCATCACGTACTTCGACTCGGAGAACATCGGCATCGCCGTGGACTCCGAGAAGGGTCTGATGACGCCGGTCATCAAGGGTGCGGGCGACCTGAACCTCGCCGGTATCTCGAAGGCGACCGCCGAGCTGGCCGGCAAGGTCCGCGCCAACAAGATCACCCCGGACGAGCTGTCCGGCGCGACCTTCACGATCAGCAACACCGGCTCGCGCGGTGCGCTGTTCGACACGGTCATCGTGCCCCCGAACCAGGTCGCGATCCTGGGCATCGGCGCCACGGTCAAGCGCCCGGCGGTCATCGAGACGGCCGAGGGCACGGTCATCGGCGTCCGTGACATGACGTACCTGTCGCTCTCCTACGACCACCGCCTGGTCGACGGCGCCGACGCGGCCCGTTACCTGACGGCCGTCAAGGCGATCCTGGAGGCCGGCGAGTTCGAGGTCGAGCTCGGCCTGTAAGGCGCGCGGCCGTACGGTCTGTGACGAAGGCGCCCCCGCCCGGAGTGATTCCTGGTGGGGGCGCCGCCGTATTGTCTAGAGGTCACCGCTCGCGTGAAGGAGCCCGTCATGACCCCGCCCGTCGTCCACTCGCTGCGCGAGCAGATCCGCGAGCACATCGTGGAGGGGATCGTCAGTGGCCGCTGGAAGCCGGGTGAGCGGATCGTGGAGCGGCGGATCGCGGTGGAGCTCCAGGTCAGCCAGACTCCCGTGCGGGAGGCGCTGCGGGAGCTGGAGTCGCTGCGGCTGATCGAGTCGGCGCCCAACAAGGGTGTACGCGTACGGAACTTGACCGCTGCCGACCTGGAGGAGAGCTACCCCGTACGGGCCGGTCTGGAGCAGATCGCCGCCGAGCTGGCGGCGGACCGGCTGGCCGCCGACTGCTCGGCGCTTGAGCCGCATGTGGCGGCGCTGTACGAGGCGGATGCGGTGGCGGACGGGACGGCGCAGGTGCGGCACACGGTGGGGTTCCACCGTGAACTGGTCCGTGCTGCGGGCAACAGTGTGCTGCTGCACACGTGGGAGGGCCTGGGGATCGAGGTCTTCACCGCGCTGTCCATCCGGTGGCTGGGGACGGTGCAGAAGTCCTACGCGGAGGAGCACCAGGAGCTGGTGGAGGCCTTCCGCCGCCACGATCCGCGCATCGGCACCCTGGTCAAGTCCCACGTCCTGGGCTGCGCGCCCCGGGCCTAGCCGGTCCTGGCCCCACCCCACCCCTTCCCTAAACCCTCCGGGGGTGGGTGGGGGCGGAGGAGGGTTACCCGGGGGCGAAGCCCCCGGACCCCCGGGCGGGGCTGCGCCCCTGCACCCCGCTTCGGCTGCGGATCGTGCTGGGTTGCTCGCGCAGTTCCCCGCGCCCCTTAAATGGGCCCTTCGGGCCCTCCTAGGGGCGCGGGGAACTGCGCGACCAGCCCCCACCGGCCCGCAGCCGACCGAGGGGCCCGGGGCGCAGCCCCGGATCGGTGTAGGGACGGAGGGGGTGGGACCCGCTCATACTCCGGCACCCCCGCTCATCCGCACCCCACCCCACCTGCGAAAACAAGGCACCCCGTGCCCCATTCCGCGGCACCCTGTGCCGACTTTCCCGTTCTCGCGAAGTTTTTCGCTCAACACTTTGATCGATCATCGATCGTCGGCTTACAGTCAACGGCGGACTTACCCGGTCCACCGCCCTGTCCTGCCAGACAAGGCCCCTTTTTCTCCACCCCCCTCCAGTCCGGAAGGCGGCGATCATGACCGACCCCGTAGCCAAGTTTCCGAGCGAGCTCGACCAGCTCCCGGACCGTGACACCGAGGAGACCGCCGAGTGGGCGGCCTCCCTCGATGCCGTCGCCAAGGCCGCCGGCCCGCACCGGGCCGCGTATCTGATGCGCCGCACGCTCCAGCACGCCGAGGGTGCGGGCCTGGCCCTGCCCAAGCTGCTGGAGACGGACTACGTCAACACCATCCCCAGCTCCGCCGAGCCCGTCATCGACGGTGACGAGGAGATGGAGCGCCGGATCACGGCCTGGAACCGGTGGAACGCCGCCGCCATGGTCACCCGCGGCTCCAAGCACGGCGTCGGCGGCCACATAGCCACCTTCGCCTCCGCCGCCTGGCTTTACGAGACCGGCTTCAACCACTTCTTCCGTGGCAAGGAAGCAGACGGGTCCGGGGACCAGCTCTACATCCAGGGCCACGCCTCCCCCGGCATCTACGCCCGCGCCTTCCTCGACGGCCGACTCAACGAGACCCACCTCGACAACTTCCGGCAGGAGTCCGGCGGCAACGGCCTGCCCTCCTACCCGCACCCCCGTCGCCTCCCCTGGCTGTGGGAGTTCCCGACCGTCTCCATGGGTCTCGGTCCGCTCTCCGCCATTTACCAGGCTCGGTTCAACCGGTATCTCACCAACCGGAAGATCAAGGACGTCTCGGCGTCCCACGTCTGGGCCTTCCTCGGTGACGGCGAGATGGACGAGCCCGAGTCGACCGCCGCACTCGCGCTCGCCGCGCGTGAGGGCCTGGACAACCTGACCTTCGTCATCAACTGCAACCTGCAGCGCCTCGACGGTCCGGTCCGCGCCAACTTCAAGATCGTGCAGGAGCTGGAGGCCCAGTTCCGCGGTGCCGGCTGGAACGTCGTGAAGTCGCTGTGGGGCGGCGCCTGGGACGAGCTGTTCGCGCTCGACACCACCGGCGCCCTCGTCCGGCGCCTGCGCGAGGTCCCGGACGCGCAGGTCCAGACGTACCAGACCCGCGACGCCGCCTACATCCGCGAGGACTTCTTCGGCAAGGACGCGGCCCTCGTCGAGATGGCGAAGCTGCTCTCCGACGACAAGATCCTTGAGTGCTTCCACCTCTCGCGCGGTGGTCACGAGCCCCGCAAGGTGTACGCCGCGTACAAGGCCGCCCTCGAATTCAAGGGCGCGCCCAGCGTCATCCTGGCGCAGACCGTCAAGGGCTTCACCCTCGGTGAGGGCTTCGCGTCCAAGAACGCGAACCACCAGATGAAGAAGCTCTCCAACGACGAGTTCAAGAACATGCGGGATCTGCTGGACCTGCCTATCTCCGACTCTCAGTTCGTTGACGGCGTCGTGCCTTATGGCCACCCCGGTGCCGACTCCGCCGAGGTCCGCTACCTCCAGGAGCGGCGCGCCGCCCTCGGTGGTCCCGCCCCGGCCCGCCGCACCCACGCGCTCGCTCCGCTGCCCGCCCCGGCCGACAAGGCGTTCGCCGCCTTCGACAAGGGCTCCGGCAACCAGTCCATGGCCACCACCATGGCGTTCGTGCGGCTCGTCAAGGACCTCATCCGCGACAAGGAGACCGGCAAGCGCTGGGTCCCGATCGTCCCGGACGAGGCCCGTACGTTCGGTATGGAGTCGCTGTTCCCCTCGCTCGGCATCTACTCGCCGAAGGGCCAGACGTACGAGCCGGTCGACCGCGACCAGCTGATGTACTACCGCGAGGCCAAGGACGGCCAGATCCTCAACGAGGGGATCACCGAGGCCGGTTCGATGGCCGACTTCATCGCCGCCTCCAGCGCGTACTCCACGCACGGCGAAGCGATGATCCCGTTCTACATCTTCTACTCGATGTTCGGCTGGCAGCGCACCGCCGACCAGATGTGGCAGCTCGGCGACCAGCTGGGCCGCGGCTTCCTGGTGGGCGCCACCGCCGGTCGTACGACCCTGACCGGTGAGGGCCTGCAGCACGCCGACGGCCACTCGCCGGTGATCGCCGCGACCAACCCGGCGGCGCTGACGTACGACCCGGCGTTCGCGTACGAGATCGGCACCATCGTCAAGGACGGTCTGCGCCGGATGTACGGCGAGGCGGCCCCGGGCGAGGACCAGAACGTCTTCTACTACCTCACCGTCTACAACGAGCCCATGCCGCAGCCCGCCAAGCCGGCCGGGATCGACGAGGGCATCGTCAAGGGCCTCTACCGCTTCAACACGGCCGAGTCGGCCGGGCTGAACGTGGCCGGCGCCAACCCCGCGCGCATCCAGCTGCTCGGCTCCGGCACCGCGATCCACTGGACCCTTGAGGCCCAGAAGCTGCTCGCCGAGGAGTGGGGCGTGGCCGCCGATGTGTGGTCCGCGACCTCCTGGACCGAGCTGCGCCGCGACGCCCTGGAGGCGGACGCCGCGCTGCTGCGCGGCGAGGAGCGCGTGCCGTACGTACGCCAGGCGCTGGCCGGTGCCGAGGGCCCCGTCCTCGCGGTCAGCGACTACATGCGCCAGGTCCCGGACCAGATCGCGCAGTGGGTCGAGCAGGACTACTCCTCGCTCGGCGCCGACGGGTTCGGCCTCTCCGACACCCGTGACGCGGCCCGCCGCCACTTCGGCGTCGACGCCCAGTCGATCGTCGTCGCCGCCCTGGCCCAGCTGGCCCGCCGCGGCGAGGTCAAGGCCTCGTCCGTGAAGGAAGCCCGCGAGCGCTACGGGCTGTAAGCCCGACGCACCGAGTGCCCTCCTCTCCGTACGTACGGAGAGGAGGGCACTCGCGTATCCACCCTCCGAACTCCCGCACCCGGTGCGCCCAATGGCAGGCTTCGGCAGACAACTCTCCTTCATTGGCAGGCCGTTGTAGAGTGGAGGCGTGTCTGGAGACAGCGCGTCACCCGGCGGACAGCGGCGTCCGCGGGATGTGGTCGCGGACGGCCTGCGCGAGCACATCCTGGGCGGCGGCCTGCGCGTCGGCGCCCGGATCCCCACCCAGGCCGAGCTCTGCGAGCGGTACGACGTCTCGCGCGGCGCGGTGCGCGGCGCGCTCGTCCTGCTTGAGCAGGAGGGCCTGATCAAACGGGCCCAGCAGGGCACTCCCCCGACGGTGTCGCGGCCCCTCGCGACGGTGGGACACACCGTGCCCGGGACGCGCCGCCATTCGCCCCGCCCGGCCGGCATCTTCCTCGGCGAGCGCGTCGCGCAGTACTTCCACCAGGACGAGGTCACGATCGACGCGTACTGCCTCAACGGCGAGACGCTGGCATCCGCCCTGGCAGGCCCGTTGGTCGCGGTCGGCGCCGGGGGTCCCCGGCCGGGCCGGGTCGCGGTGCGCGTGCTGCTGCCGGACGCGGAGGCGCCGCTCGCGCTCCCGGCCGTCGTCGACGACCCGGAGAACAGCCGCCCGCGCGAGCGGCTGCGCGAGGCGACCGCCCATATTTACGGCTCGCTACGGCACTCGCTGCGGATGCTCAAGGTGCGCGGGCTGATCCCGGATGTATCGGTCGAGGCGCGGAAGGTCTCCATCACCCCGACCCAGAAGGTGTACATCCTCAACGGCGAGGAGGTTCTTGCCGGTCACTACCAAGTCCAGTCGCGCACCGTCGACCTCGACCGGGACCCGATCGAGATCTACGACATGCTCGGCGTGGAGGGCATGCTCTTCCGGCACACCGCGGTTGATGGTGACCATGTGACGGGTGCGTACGTCCAGCAGACCCAGCTGTGGTTCGACTCGCTGTGGGACACGATTGCGCGGCCGCTGGACAGCGGTTGACCGTATGACATGTGCGGGCCGTATGTGGCTGGTCGCGCAGTTCCCCGCGCCCCTCAAGTGACCCACTCAGCGTGCTGCTGCCATCAGTAGTACAACCACTACCGCCGCTACACACAGCAGCGTCCCCGACGATCGCGGCTCCTTCGGCTTGGCCGGGGTGCCCGACTCCTTCACCAGCAGCACCCCCAGCACCGCTCCGACCAACCCCGCCGGACCCAGCGCCGACGTCAACAGCCCCGCGTGCGACAGCAGTTCCCAAAAGATCTCCACTCGGGTCGCCCCCATGGCACCTCCTCCGGTCTTGGCCCGAAGCGGCCGCAATCTGTGCGATTGGCGGCCCATTGGCCGAGAGAATCTGTTCCCTTCTCCTACCCGGACCCAATGGCGGCCATCGGCGCCGCACTGGCTGCACATCGGTCAACCTGGGCCGGTCGCCCGGGCATCGCCCGTCCCCAACCGGTCAACCATCCGGTCAAGTACGGCAGTTGACCGGTGGACGCAGGTCTCTGTCCCTGACCGACCGGGAGTTGTAGCCTCGCGACGTGGAGATCCCCGAGCACCCCCGCTACCGCTCGGTCGCCGACGATCTGCGCCGACAGATCCGCGACGGCCGGCTGAACCCGGGCGATCTGCTGCCCAAGCAGCAGCAGTTGCAGCGGCGTTACGGGGTGGGGCGGGGCACCGTGCAGAGCGCGCTTCAGGTGCTGCGCGACGAGGGGCTGATCGACGAGGGCGTGCCGGGGCGGGCGGCCCGGGTTGCCAATCAGATGGCCAACCTCCAGCCATTGGCGTACTACATCGAACGCGCCTTCTCGGCCCGCCGGGTCTCGCTCGACGTGTGGTCGCTCGACACCGAGCAGCTGTCCCGGGCCGTGCAGAACGAGGCCGAGGCGATCCGGCAGGGGCGCAGGCCCAGCCCCGACTCGATCCGGGTGCGGGTGCTGCTGCCCGATCTGACCACCCGGCACCCGTTTCCGCGCGCGGTCGGCGACCCCGACGACATCCGGCCGCTGCTGCGGCTGCGCCATGTGATCCGTACGTACGCGGGAGCGCTTGAGCACTCGCTCACCCTGCTGGCCGAGGAGCGTCTGGTGGAACGGGTGTCGGTGGAGATCCGGGGGCTGCCGACGATTCCCGGCGAGAAGCGGTACATCATCAACGACGCCGAGATGATCACCGGCTACTACCGGCTGCGCGAGACCCGGATGCACAACAACCCGGACGGCGCCGCCATCGACGTACTGGAGCTGCACAGCGACGCGCTCTTCCCCTCGCCGCTGGACGCCAACGGGTCGAGCGCCCTGGAGCGGGCCCGCTTCGAGCAGATAAAGGTGTGGTTCGAGTCCCGCTGGGAGAACATCGCCGAGCCGCTGCCGCTGGGCGATTGAGCGGGTGGCGGGGCCGGTGGGGCGAGTGATCCGTTTCAGCCGCCCGAAGGGCTGATTTGTACGGCTCCGCGTGCGCGGCCCCCCGCGAGCCACGATGCTGGATCCCGTGATGGACGAGACGGAATTCTGGGAGCTGATCGACAGCACCCGTGCGGACGCCGAGGGCGACCCCGAAGACCATGCCGAGCTGCTGGTCGAGCGGCTGGTGCAGCTCGACCCGGATTCCGTCCTCGACTTCGCGCGGCACTTCGAGGCCCGCTACAACCGCGCCTACGCCTGGGATCTGTGGGGCGCGGCCGCCGTGCTGCTCGGCGGGGCCAGCGACGACGCGTTCGACTACTTCCGCTGCTGGCTGATCGGCCAGGGCCGAGAGGTCTTCGAGGGCTCACTGCACGACCCGGACGCGCTGGCCTCCCTCCTCGACGAGTTCGACGAGGAGATCGACGGTGACGGCGAGGACCTGGGGTACGCGGCGGACGAGGCGTACGAGCAGCTGACCGGGGTCGTCGCGCCGGACCTGGGCATCCCGCCGCAGCCCACCGAGCCGCTGGGCACCCCGATCGACTTCGAGGACGACAGCGCGCTGGCGGAACGGTTCCCCCGGCTGTGGGAACGATTCGGCACGCCGTAGCCGCTGGTGGTCAGCGCAGGGCCAGGGCCAGCAGCGCCACGTCGTCGTTCGCTCGCCCGGCGTATCGCGCGAGGTCGTCGCGTACCGCCTCGGTGAGCGCCACGAGCCCGTCGCGCGGGGCCAGCGCGGTCAGCCGGTCGGCGAGCGGATAGAAGACCCCGGCCCGGTCGCGGGCCTCGGTCACGCCGTCGGTGTACGCGAGGATCCGGTCGCCCGGCGCGAGGTCCACGCTCGTCTCCCCGGGCGGTTCGAGGCCCGCCAGGCCCAGGCCGAGCGGCGGCGCGGGCTCGGCGGCCAGCTCGTCGGCGGCGCCCCCGCGCAGCAGCAGCGCCGGTGGATGGCCGCAGCTCACCACGCGGACGACGCCGCCGTGCGGCGGGAACTCCAGGAGCAGCGCGGTGGCGAACAGCTCGCCGTGCCCGTCGGAGGCGGCGTCCACGACCAGGCGGCGGTCGAGGCGGGCGGCGACGGCCCGCAGCGTGGGCTCGTCGAGCACGGCCTCGCGGAAGGCACCGAGCAGCGCGGCCACCGTGCCGACCGCCGCGAGCCCGTGCCCCTGGACGTCGGCGACCACCGCCCGTACGCCGTACGGCCCCTCGCGTACGTCGTAGAAGTCGCCGCCCACCAGAGTGCCGCCCTGGGCGGGCTGGTAGAGACCGGCGCAGCGCACCGGACCCACGGCGTCCGGCAGTGGCGGGAGCACCGCGAGCTGGGCGGCCTCGGCGACCGTGCGGACCGTCACCAGCTGGTGGTCGCGGCGCTGGCGGACCCAGGCGACGACGATGCTGAAGGCCACGACGACCGCGATGGTGAGGATGTCACCGCCCTGCGGATACCAGTCACGGGTGTGCGGCAGCAGGACACCGGCGAAAGTAATGGCGGCAAGGACGACGGTGCCGATCGGGCCGTAGGCGAAGGCGGCGAGCGGTGGCACGGCCGCGAGGAAGTAGCCGAGCTCGACCCCGTTGGGGGTGCCGAGCTGGGCGGCCGTGATCCCGGCGAGGACCACCACCGGGACCGCCCGCTGCCACAGGGGCCGGGGCGCGACCGGCAGCAGTCCGGACGCGCCCTCGTCCGCCATCGCGAAGCTCCTCAGACGCCCGATCTATGCCGTTACCTCCCTTTCTACGTCACTCCGTGAGCGAGCGCCCCATCAGCACGTCGTCGACGTACTCGCCGTCCAGGAAGAACTCGCCGGGCAGCACGCCCTCGACCGCGAAGCCCTCCGACTCGTAGAGCTTGCGGGCCGGGGTGTTGTGGCCGAGGACGCGCAGGGTGAGGCGGCGCGCGCCCTGGCGGCGGGACTCGGTACCGGCCGCGCGCAGCAGCGCCCGGGCGAGTCCCCGCCCGCGCGCCCGGTCGGCGACGGCGAGGCCCTGGATCTGGCGGACATGGCTGTTGCAGAGGAGCGGGGTGGCCCGCGCGAGGCGCAGATATCCGGCGACACGGCCGTCGAGCTCGGCCACCAGGTAGTCCTCGGGCGGATGCCGGGCGTCGAAGAACGGCTCGTACGGTGGCTCCGGCCGGGGCTGCACGGAGTGCAGCGGCGACCAGGCGGCCCGGTCGAGTGCGGCGAGAGCGGTTTCGTCGGCGGTTCGTGCGCTGCGTATGAACGGCTCGGACATGGGGCCACTGTGCCAGGATCGACGGGCGGGGATCGACGGGCGGGGGGAGAATGCGGCATGCGGATCGCGATCACCGGCTCGACCGGGCTCATCGGAACGGCGCTGACGCGCTCACTGCGGGCGGACGGCCACGAGGTGGTGCGCCTGGTGCGCCGCCGGGCGCAGGGCCCCGACGAGGTCGAATGGGACCCGAAGCGGCAGTACGTGGACGCGGGCGCGCTCGCCGGGTGCGAGGCGGTGGTCCACCTGGCCGGTGCCGGGGTCGGTGACCGGCGCTGGACGGCCGCGTACAAGAAGGAGATCCGCGACAGCCGGGTGCTCGGCACGGCGGCCCTCGCCGAGGCGCTGGCCTCGCTGGACGCGCCGCCGAAGGTGCTGGTGTGCGGCACGGCGGTCGGCTACTACGGCGATACGGGCACGCGCGCGGTGGACGAGTCGGCGCCGCCCGGCGAGGGCTTCCTCGCGGGCGTGTGCGTGGAGTGGGAGGAGGCGGCGGCCCCGGCCGAAGAGGCGGGCATCCGGACGGTGTTCGCGCGCACGGGCCTGGTGGTGGCCCGCGAGGGCGGCGCCTGGGGCAAGCTGTTCCCGATCTTCCGCGCGGGGCTCGGCGGACGGATGGGGAACGGCCGCCAGTACTGGTCGTTCATCGCGCTGCACGACCACATCGGGGCGCTGCGGCATCTGATCGACACCCCGGAGCTGTCGGGCCCGGTCAACCTGACCGCCCCGGATCCGGTCACCAACCGCGAGGCGACGGCGGCGATGTCGCGCGTCCTGCACCGCCCGGCGCTCTTCCCGGTCCCGGCCGTCGCGCTGCGCCTGGTCCTGGGCGACTTCGCCGAGGACGTCCTGGGCAGCCAACGCGTGCTCCCCCAGCGCCTGTTGGACTCGGGCTTCCGCTTCGCGTTCCCGACGGTGGACGAGGCGATCGGGGCGGCGCTGCGCAAGTAACGGTCCTGAGGGTGGCGGCCTCCCCGGGACGGACGGCGTGCGCCCGCATGCTCCGGTGCCCTGCTTCATGCGCGACCCTCCGATTCGACCGCGCTTTCTACTCTCTCCCCGAACTCCTGCATTTCGTAGGCCCGTTGGGGGCATGAGGCCTCCACCTAGCCGCGCCGACCTCTGGGAGGGGCACGTGCTCAGCACCGCGCACCATGCGGACGTCGTCATCGTCGGAGCCGGCCTCGCGGGCCTGTCAGCCGCGCATCAGCTGACCGGCGCGGGAGTGACGGTCATGGTTCTGGAGGCCGCCGGGGAGGTGGGCGGGCGGATGTCCACGGAGCACGTGGACGGCTTCCGCCTCGACCGGATCGGCCAGTTGCTCTCCACCTCGTATCCGGAGCTGGCCCGCTCGCCCGGCCTGGAGGGGCTTGCCCTGAGCGCGTTCTCGCCCGGGGTGCTCGTCCACAGCGCGGGGCGGCACTACCGGGCCGGCGCGCCCCGGAGCGCGCGGGGCGCACTGGCTGCGGCGCGCGCCCTCGCGAGCGCCCCCCGGGGAACGGCCCGGGGAGCCGCGCGAGGAGTGCCCAGAAGTGCCGCTCGGGGCGCTGTGCGGGGTGCACCCACCCCGCTGGGCGGCGCGCTCGACCAGGCCCGCCTCGGCGCCGCCCTGGCCCGGCTCGCCGCGACCCCGGTCGAGCGGCTGCTGACCCGGCCCGAACTGCCCATCGGGACCGCCCTGAAGACCCGCGGCCTGCCCACCCGCACCCTGGACGGGTTCGTGCGGCCGCTGCTGTCCGCGCTGCTCTGCGACCCGGACCTCACCACGTCGAGCCGGTGCGCCGACCTCGCGCTGCGCGGCTTCGCACGCGGGCGGCTGTGCGTGCCGTCGGGGGGCGCGTCCGTGTTCCCCGAACTCCTGGCGGCCGCGCTGCCGCCGGGCACGGTCCGTACGAACGTGAAGGTCACCTCCGTCGCCACGACCTCCGTGAGCACCGCCGACCACGGTGTCATCGGCTGCCGTTCCCTGCTGCTCGCCACCGACGCGCGCGCCGCCGCCGAACTGCTGCCCGGGCTGCGCGTGCCCGCGTTCCACCCGATCACCGTGCTGCACCACACGGCACCCGAGCCACCGCTGACCGACCCCGCGCTGCTGCTCGACGCGGACCGGGCCGGGCCGGTGGCGTACACGGCGGTGATGAGCGAGGTCGACCCGGCGCGCGCGCCGCGCGGCCGCGCCCTGATCAGCTCCACGGTCCTGGGCACACCGCCGCCGGACCTGGAGGCGGCGGTCCTGCGCCATCTGGCCCGGCTGTACGGGACGTCGACGGACGGCTGGGACCTGCTGGCCGTGCGCCACACCCCGGAGGCGGTCCCGGCGATGCCCGCGCCGCACGACGTACGCCGTCCGGTGCGGGTCCTGGCCGGTCTGTACGTCTGCGGCGACCACCGCGACACGAGTACGGTCCAGGGCGCGCTGTACTCGGGCCGCAGGGCCGCCCACGCGATCCTCACCGACCTGGGCCGCAGGCCGGCGGAGCCGGAGGTACCGGTGATCAGGGCCGCCTGAGCGGGCGCGGTCTTTCGGCTGCGGACCGTGCTGGGTTGCTCGCGCAGTTCCCCGCGCCCCTTGATGGGCCCTTCGGGCCCTCCTACGGGTGCGGGGAACTGCGCGAGCCACGGGCTACCCCAGCGCCGCGACCCGATCGCGATACGTCCGTACCGCCGCCGCGTCCCGATACGGTTCGAGCCGGCGCTCGAAGTCGCGTACGTACTCCGTGGCCCGAACCGACCGCATCTCGCTCGCCTGCTGCGCCGCCTCCGCGGCCAGCGCGCAGGCCTGGTCGAGTTCGCCGAGGCCGAGCCGGGCGGACGCGAGGACCACCCGGCAGAACAGGCGCGAGCGGGCGTACGCGGGCGCGCGCAGTTGCAGCGAGCGCTCCGCGTGCTGCGCGGCCGCCCGGTACTGCTGAAGATCCCGGTGGCAGTGCCCGAACTCGTCGGCCAGCTGCGCCTCGTCGAAGAACCGTGCCCAGTGCGGCACGTCGTCGCCGGGCCGGGCCGTCTCCATCGCCCGTTCCGCCCGCACAAGGGAGGCGGTGCAGGCCCGGATCTCGCCGAGCACCCCGTGCCCGCGCGCCTCCACGGAGTTGAGCATCGCCTGCACCACCGGCGGCGCCGAGGAGCCGACGCCCTGCTGGGCGACCCGCGCCAGCTGGACCGCCTCCCGGCCGTGGCCGAGGTAGACGGCCTGCCGGCTCATCGTGACCAGCACGTACGACCCGTACGCCCGGTCGCCCGCCGCCTGCGCCAGGCGCAGCGCCTGCACGAAGTAGCGCTGGGCCAGACCGTGCGCCGCGATGTCGTACGAGGTCCAGCCCGCGAGCCGGGTGAGGTCGGCGGCCGCCGCGAAGAGCCTGCGGCCGGTGGTCTCCCCGTACGAGCCGCGCAGCATCGGCTCGGCCTCGTGCTCCAGGTACCGCACCAGGGCCTGGCGCGCGTGGCCGCCGCCGTAGGCGTGGTCCAGAGTGCGGAAGAGCTCGCCGACGGATCGCAGGGCCGCGATGTCGCCGCTGGTCACACGCTGTCCGGGGCCCCGGTCGGAGCTCCGCTGGCGCGGCACGCTGGGCCGCCCCTGGCTGGGGATGCGGGGCCCTGGGGTAGCCGCCGCCTCGCCCGCGAAGCGCGGGGACGGGTCGCCGTGGCCGACCCGTTCGTCCGCCCGTCCGATCAGCCAGTCCCGGCTCGGGACGACCAGACCGGCCGGGGTGAACGCGATCTTCCGCAGCTCGATATGGCTGCCGGAGTCCTTGCGCCACAGACCGCTGACGATGTCGACGGCCTCCTCCGGTGTCGCGGCGAACTCCAGGCCCGCGTAGACCGGGGCGCAGGCGTCGAGCCCCAGGTCCTGGGCCGATAGCCGGCGCCCAAGGCGCCGGGTGAACACCTCGGCGATCAGCGCCGGCGTGGTGCCGCGTGGCTGCTGCCCGCGCAGCCACCTCGTCACCGACGTCTTGTCGTACCGCAGATCCAGGCCGTGCTCCAGGCCGAGCTGGTCCACACGGCGGGCTAGGCCCGCGTTCGAGAACCCGGCCTCCGCGATGAGCGCGGCGAGCTGGCGGTTGGGGGTGCGCTGCGCGGGTCGTTCCGTCATCAGCTGTGCGTTCTCCTGCCTTCCGGGCCAAGCGGGCAGCCCTCATGGAACGGGGGGAATTTAGCGGCCGATACCGCCCGGACCGCCACCTACGCCCCGCATTCATCCGATCGTGTGAGGAGGTGCCGTTTCTGCCCGGCTCCCGGTGCCGTCGAACGCGGCCGTACAGTGGCTGGGGCGCATGTATGCACTGGGTGAGGAGCCGGCGTGAACGAGCTGCGATTTGTCCGACTGGGTTTCGGCGACGACGCGGTCGAATACCAGGAGGCCTGGGACGAGCAGCGACGGGTGCACGCGGCCCGGTTCGCCGACGAGCTCCCGGACACCTGTCTGCTCCTTGAGCACCCGCCCGTCTACACGGCGGGCCGGCGCACGGACCCCAGCGAGCGCCCCCTGGACGGCACCCCGGTCGTGGACGTCGACCGCGGCGGCAAGATCACCTGGCACGGCCCGGGCCAGCTGGTCGGCTACCCGATCCAGAAGCTGCCGCGCCCGGTGGACGTGGTCGCGCATGTGCGCCGTCTGGAGGAGGCCCTGATCCGTACGGCCGCCGAGTTCGGCCTGGCGACCACCCGGATCGAGGGCCGCAGCGGCGTGTGGGTGCTCGGCGACCCCATCGAGCAGCGCCCCAAGCTCGGCGGCCTGGCCCTCGACTTCGACCCCCGGCTCACCGACGACGAGTTCGACGCGCGTCTGAACGGCCCCGAATACGCGCCCTCCAACGCGGGCCAGCGCCGCGAGGACCGCAAGCTCGCGGCGATCGGCATCCGCGTCGCCAAGGGCGTCACCATGCACGGCTTCGCGCTGAACGTGAACCCGGACAACACCTGGTTCGACAGGATCGTGCCGTGCGGCATCCGCGACGCGGGCGTGACCTCGCTCTCGTACGAACTGGGCCGCGAGATCACGATCGCCGACGTCCTGCCGGTGATCGAGAAGCACCTCAAGGACATCCTGGAGAACGCGGAACTGGCGCCCCGGGAGATCGAGGCGGCTACCGCCTAGTACGCCCCGGGCGCACCCCGTACGGGAATGCGCCCCTCTGGCCATGGGTTGGCCAGACGTAATGCCACGCAAATAACGGGCGTACCCTGGTGTCCGCCGAAGAATCGAAGTCATAGGGAGCACGTCGTGTCCGCAGTCGCACCCGACGGACGCAAGATGCTGCGCCTGGAGGTCCGGAACAGCCAGACCCCCATCGAGCGCAAGCCCGAGTGGATCAAGACCCGGGCGAAGATGGGCCCCGAGTACACCAAGATGCAGAGCCTGGTGAAGAGCGAGGGGCTGCACACGGTCTGCCAGGAGGCGGGCTGTCCCAACATCTTCGAGTGCTGGGAGGACCGCGAGGCCACGTTCCTCATCGGCGGCGACCAGTGCACGCGGCGCTGTGACTTCTGCCAGATCGACACGGGCAAGCCCGAGGCGCTGGACCGCGACGAGCCCCGCCGCGTCGGCGAGTCCGTCGTCACGATGGACCTGAACTACGCCACGATCACCGGCGTCGCCCGCGACGACCTGGCCGACGGCGGCGCCTGGCTGTACGCGGAGACCGTGCGCCAGATCCACGCGCAGACGGCGGACCGCGCCGAGGGCCGCACCAAGGTCGAGCTCCTGGCGCCCGACTTCAACGCGGTCCCCGAGCAACTGGCCGAGGTCTTCTCGTCCCGCCCGGAGGTCTTCGCGCACAACGTCGAGACGGTGCCGCGCATCTTCAAGCGGATCCGTCCCGGCTTCCGCTACGAGCGCTCGCTCGACGTCATCACCCAGGCGCGCGACTACGGCCTGGTGACCAAGTCGAACCTCATCCTCGGCATGGGCGAGACCCGCGAGGAGGTCAGCGAGGCGCTGCAGCACCTGCACGACGCGGGCTGCGAGCTGATCACCATCACGCAGTACCTGCGCCCGTCGGTGCGCCACCACCCCGTGGAGCGCTGGGTGAAGCCGCAGGAGTTCGTGGAGCTCAAGGAGGAGGCCGACGAGATCGGCTTCTCCGGTGTGATGTCGGGCCCGCTGGTCCGCTCCTCGTACCGCGCGGGCCGGCTGTTCCAGCAGGCGATGGAGGCACGCGGCGAGACGGTGGCCGCACCGACCCTGTGACAGCCCGCACCGCATAGCGGAGCGCGTGGCGGCGGCAGCGTGTGAATTCGCGCACAAGCGGCTACCGGCCGGTAATGGCCGATTCGACGCGGCTCGTACATCCCTCGCAGGTAGGAGGCATGTGCGGGCCGCGTCAGCGTTTTACCGAGGCGCGTCAAGGTTTCATAGGTGTTTGACCGTCCGGACACGCCCTGGTAACACCAATCAGTGACCCTGGCTTTACGCACCGCTCATGCTCCACTCGTGCACGCTCCACGGCGCACACCCCGAATGTGCGCACGCCCCCGTTGCCCGTCCTAGGGAGGAACCGCCACCATGCAGGCCGCGACGACCGTACGCGCCACCGCGCTCCCGTCCGTGACCGACGCACTGCGGGCCATGGAGTCCTTCCTGATGGCCGCGGGCCAGCGCACCGCCCGCCGCAACGCCTGGACGGCGGTCCTGGAGGACCGGCGCCGGGCCAAGGACCGCACCGAGGCCCTCCATGTACTGGAGGCCGTGGCTACCCGTCCCTCGTGAGCCACGTAAACTTCGGTTTATGGCGAGGAAGGAAAACGCAGACAACGCTGCGGACCCCGGGCGACTCAAGCAGATCGCCCTGACTTACAAGATGACCCGCAAGGCCGACCCGAAGGTCGGTCTCGTCGTCGCGGCAGTGGGAATCGTCACCTTCGGTGCTTTCCTCGCGTTCGGCTTCTGGCTCGGTCACCCCATCTACCTGGGCATTCTCGGCTTCCTGCTGGCCTTCCTCGCCATGGCGATCGTCTTCGGACGCCGTGCCGAGCGCGCTGCCTTCGGGCAGATGGAAGGCCAGCCGGGGGCCGCGGCCGCGGTGCTCCAGAACATCGGCCGCGGCTGGACGACGACCCCGGCGGTGGCGATGAACCGCAGCCAGGACGTCGTGCACCGGGCGGTCGGCAAGGCCGGCATCGTGCTGGTGGCCGAGGGCAACCCGAACCGGGTGAAGTCGCTGCTGGCAGCCGAGAAGAAGAAGATGGCCCGGATCGTGGTGGACGTACCCGTCCACGACGTCATGGTCGGCGACGGCGAGGGCCAGGTGCCGCTCAAGAAGCTCCGCACCACCCTGCTGAAGCTCCCGCGCGTCCTGGCGGGCCCGCAGGTGACGGCGGCCAACGACCGGCTGCGCGCGATGGGCGATCTCATGAGCAACATGCCGCTTCCCAAGGGGCCGATGCCCAAGGGGATGCGGATGCCGCGCGGCGGAAAGGCGCGCTAGGTTTTTTTGCCTGTACGTACGAGAAAAGGGCGGCCCGGACCACATTGGTCCTGGGTCGCCCTTTTCTCGTACGTACGCCACTGAGCTGCAACGACTCCTGTGGGAGTGCCCTTGGGAGTGGTCTCGGCTGCGGGTCGTGCAGGGCTGGGCGCGCAGTTCCCCGCGCCCCTGGAAGGCGCCCCTTCGGGGCGCCCCATGGGCTAGATCCGGACCTGAATGGCGCGGGAGAGGCGGTCGTGGAGGCCTCGGCCGTCTCGGTCCCAGATCAGGGCGGGGAGGGCCAGGCAGAGGAGGACGCTGCGCAGGAGGGCGCGGGGGAAGCTGAGGCGGCCGCCGTCCTCGGCGATCAGGCGCAGGCCCAGGATGCGCTTGCCGGGGGTGAAGCCGACCGTGCCGACGGTCAGGATGCTCAGCACCAGGAAGACGACGAGCGCCCAGTTGTTGGTCGAGTGGACGCTGCGGTGCGCGATGAGCCCGTATGCGATCAGTGCGCACAGCGACCAGTCGATGAAGATGGCGCCGAAGCGCCGACCCAGGGGGGCGATGGAGCCCGGCCCCTCCTCCGGCAGACCGAGCTGTTCGCCCCGGTAGCCGAAGTCGACGCCCATCTCCTCGGCCGCCGCCTTGGGCCCGGAGAGCCACGATCCCATTGCTTGCCTCTTGTCCACCCCTCCACGGTACCGGCCGGTGTTTCGAGGGCGGTCCCCGGGATGGGACAGAGGCCCCGAATTATCCGATTTATACGGGTCATGATGCGCCGCCTACCCCGGGCCCGGTTAACTTGGGCGAAACAAACGGGTCACGCTTGAGAAATCCCGTCTGCCTATGGTCGGGTCGAGCGTGTGCCACCGCACTGGCCGCACGACCGAGCTGCAACCCCGCCCTCCCCCGGGTGGGAGTAGGAGGAGTTGGATGTTCCAGAACGCCGACGACGCGAAGAAGTTCATCGCGGACGAGGACGTGAAGTTCGTTGACGTCCGTTTCTGCGACCTGCCGGGCGTGATGCAGCACTTCACGATTCCCGCGAAGGCGTTCGACCCGAACGAGGAGCTGGCGTTCGACGGCTCCTCGATCCGCGGGTTCCAGGCCATCCACGAGTCCGACATGGCGCTGCGCGCGGACCTGTCGACGGCGCGTCTGGACCCGTTCCGTCGCGACAAGACGCTGAACATCAACTTCTTCATCCACGACCCGATCACGGGTGAGCAGTACAGCCGCGACCCGCGCAACATCGCCAAGAAGGCCGAGGCCTACCTCGCGTCGACCGGCATCGCGGACACCGCGTACTTCGGTCCCGAGGCGGAGTTCTACGTCTTCGACTCGGTGCGCTTCGAGACGTCGGCGAACCAGGGCTTCTACCACATCGACTCCGAGGCCGGCGCCTGGAACACCGGTGCGGAGAACGACAACCGCGGCTACAAGGTCCGCTACAAGGGCGGCTACTTCCCGGCCCCGCCGGTCGACCACTTCGCCGACCTGCGCGCCGAGATCTCCCTGGAGCTGGAGGCGTCCGGCCTCCAGGTCGAGCGCCAGCACCACGAGGTGGGCACGGCCGGCCAGGCGGAGATCAACTACAAGTTCAACACGCTGCTGGCCGCGGCCGACGACCTGATGCTCTTCAAGTACATCGTGAAGAACGTCGCCTGGCGCAACGGCAAGACCGCGACCTTCATGCCGAAGCCGATCTTCGGCGACAACGGCTCGGGCATGCACGTCCACCAGTCCCTGTGGACCGGCGGCGAGCCCCTGTTCTACGACGAGCAGGGCTACGCGGGCCTGTCGGACACCGCGCGCTACTACATCGGCGGCATCCTGAAGCACGCCCCGTCGCTGCTGGCCTTCACCAACCCGACGGTGAACTCGTACCACCGCCTGGTCCCCGGCTTCGAGGCCCCGGTCAACCTGGTCTACTCGCAGCGCAACCGCTCCGCCGCGATGCGCATCCCGATCACGGGCTCGAACCCGAAGGCGAAGCGCGTGGAGTTCCGCGCGCCGGACCCGTCGTCGAACCCGTACCTCGCCTTCTCGGCCCTCCTCCTCGCGGGCCTCGACGGCATCAAGAACAAGATCGAGCCGGCCGAGCCGATCGACAAGGACCTCTACGAGCTCGCCCCCGAGGAGCACGCGGGCGTCCCCCAGGTCCCGACCTCCCTCCCGGCGGTACTGGAGGCCCTGGAGGCCGACAACGAGTACCTCCAGGCGGGCGGCGTCTTCACGTCCGACCTGATCGAGACGTGGATCGACTACAAGCGCACGGCGGAGATCGCCCCGATCCAGCTCCGCCCGCACCCGCACGAGTTCGAGCTGTACTTCGACATCTAAGCCGGACCGAAGTCCGCGCTCGCGTGATGCTCAGGCCGTCGGCCGTGTTTCTTCCCCCCGGAAGACACGGCCGACGGCCTTTTGCGTGGGGCCGCCCGGGCCTGAATTCGACGCCCCCGTACCCCTCTTGACGACATACGGTGCCGCGCCCGCCAACAGGCGCGGCACCGCCTCCGCGTCAGCGGCCGTAGCGGATCAGTGCTCGGACCATCCGGCACGTCGTGTCGGACGGCGGGTGGACTCCGATCAGCTCCGCCGTCGTGCGTATCTTGCGGTTGGGGGCCTGCTCGGGCTGGTACACGCCGGTGTCGAGCAGGGCGATGGCCAGGCGCATCGCCTTGAGGCGCCTGTTGTGCGTCTCGTACCACACGCGCGGACGCCCGGCGGGCAGCGGCACCTTTTTCAGGGACAGCAGGGACAGCTGTTGCGGGGTGTGCGAAGTGAGTACGGCAGCGGCCATGGGCATCCTCCTGGGCAGTCGGGAACCCTCACGAACTGCCTCAATTTTACTGCCCACCACTGACAATCGGCCCGGCTGGAAGGGCTGTTGGGATAGTCCGTTTGCGCTGGCCAGAGGGCGTTGGACGCCGTCCCGGGCGCCCCTCCAGCGGTACCTTGTCCCGCATGGAGATCTGGATCAACCCCGCCTGTTCCAAGTGCCGCAGCGCCATCCAACTGCTCGACGCCGAGGGCGCCTCGTACACCGTCCGCCGCTACCTCGACGACGTGCCGTCCGAGGACGAGATCCGCGCCGTACTCGACCGGCTCGGGCTGGAGCCGTGGGACATCACGCGTACGCAGGAGGCCGAGGCCAAGGAGCTCGGGGTGAAGGAGTGGCCGCGTGACGCGGGGGCGCGCGAGCGCTGGGTCGCGGCGCTCGCCGCGCACCCGAAGCTCATCCAGCGCCCGATCATCACGGCGGACGACGGTACGGCGGTGGTCGCCCGCACGGACGACGCCGTACGGGACGCGCTCTCCCGGTAACCGTCCCCACCAGCCGCCCCGGAGGCCGTCAGCGGACTCGCTCGTCCGTGCCCGCGACCTTGCGCGCGGTCACGTTCAGCCGGTTCCACGTGTTGATCGTGAAGATCAGCGCGAGCAGCCCGCCGAGCTCCTGCTCGCTGAACTCCTCGGCCGCCTCCTCGAACACCTCGTCCTCCACACCCCCGTCGGCTATCAGCGTGACCGCCTCGGTGAGGGCGAGGGCCGCGCGCTCCGGCGGCGTGAAGAAGTGCGGGGCCTCGCGCCACACGCCGACCATGTGCAGCCGCTCCGGGTCCTCGCCCGCCTTGCGCGCGTCGCTGACGTGCATGTGAAGGCAGTACGCGCAGCTGTTGAGCTGCGAGGCGCGGATCTGCACCAGCTCCACCAGGGCCGGGTCGAGGTGCTCGGTGGCCGCCGCGTTCAGGGCGATGATCGCCTTGAACGCCTTCGGGTTCGCCTTGGCGAAGTCGATACGGACCGGGGTCTCGGCCGCCGCGCGAGCCACGGCCCCGTTGATCGTCGCGGCCATGGCCTCGGTCGTGATCGTGGTCGTGGTCATCGTCTGCGTGTTCTGCGTCGTCGTCATGATCATGAATCTACGGGAGCATGCGACCCGCCCACAGGTGCATTTTCGATGCGGAAACGTGGGTCAATTCAAGGGTCGATTCTGCGGGCCCCTGAGCCCCACCCCCCTCCCCCGGTTGTCATCCTTTCGGTCAGATCAACCAGTACTTAACGGGGACGATCCGGGCGAAACCCGCTCCTACCGTGGAGCCCATGCAGAAGAACTGGCTGTTCGGTGGCGTATACGGGACGGTGCTCAGCAGCGCGCTGCTCGCGGCGCTGCACAGCGAGGGCACCCCGTACACGCCGTATTACAACGCCGCCTGGATCCTGGTGACCGCCGGCACCGCCGCGCTCGCCCACGCGTACGCGCATCACATGTCGTGTCACCGGCAGGACAGCGGCAAGCACCGGTGGCGGCGGCTCGCGGTGGCCGTCTCCGACGAGTGGCCGGTGATCATCGCGTGTATGCCGACCGTGCTGCTGCTCGTCATATCCGGCCCCGCCGGCTGGCGGGAAAGCGACGTCACCACCGCCGGGCTGGCCCTCAACGCGGCCCTGCTGTTCGGCTGGGGCACCTTCGCGGCCCTGCGGGTGGGCTACCGGCGCCGGGCCGCCGCGTTCATCGGCGGCGCGGACGCGGCGATCGGCGTGCTCATCGCCGGTGCGAACGCGGTCATCAAGTGACAGACAAGAACAGGCTGTAGCGCAACCTCGGTAACACCGGGTTCACAAACGGGCAACGGACGGGAAATCCGCAGATGTGAAGCTGCCCGCACCGGCGCACCCTCCCACCGCCGGGACCCCGCACCGCCGAGCCCGCCGCACTGGGCCCGGCACACCCCGCAGCTCCCCCGAAGGATGGCTTCCGTGACGTTCAAGGCCGAGTACATCTGGATCGACGGCACCGAGCCGACCGCCAAGCTCCGCTCCAAGACCAAGATCATCGCGGGTGCGTCCGCCGACGCCGAGCTGCCCGTGTGGGGCTTCGACGGGTCCTCCACCAACCAGGCCGTGGGACACGCCTCCGACCGCGTCCTCAAGCCGGTCTTCTCCTGCCCGGACCCGATCCGGGGCGGCGACGACGTCCTCGTACTCTGCGAGGTCCTGGACATCGACGGCACGCCGCACGCGTCCAACACGCGCGCGCTGCTGCGTCCCATCGCCGAGCGGTTCGCCGCTCAGGAGCCGATCTTCGGCATCGAGCAGGAGTACACCTTCTTCGACGGCACCCGCCCGCTCGGCTTCCCGGTCGGCGGCTTCCCGGCCGCGCAGGGCGGCTACTACTGCGGTGTCGGCGCCGACGAGATCTTCGGCCGCGAGATCGTCGAGAAGCACCTCGACCACTGCCTCGCCGCGGGTCTGAGCATCTCCGGCATCAACGCCGAGGTCATGCCGGGCCAGTGGGAGTTCCAGGTCGGCCCCGTCGGGCCGCTGGAGGTCTCCGACCAGCTGTGGATCGCGCGCTGGCTGCTCTACCGCACGGCCGAGGAGTTCAACGTCTCGGCGACCCTCGACCCCAAGCCGGTCAAGGGCGACTGGAACGGCGCGGGCGCGCACACCAACTTCTCCACCAAGGCCATGCGCGAGGGCTACGACGCGATCATCACCGCGTGCGAGTCGCTCGGCGAGGGCTCCAAGCCGATGGACCACGTCAAGAACTACGGCGCGGGCATCGACGACCGCCTCACCGGCCTGCACGAGACGGCCCCGTGGAACGAGTACTCGTACGGCGTCTCCGACCGCGGCGCCTCGGTGCGCATCCCGTGGCAGGTCGAGGTGGACAAGAAGGGCTACATCGAGGACCGCCGCCCCAACGCCAACGTCGACCCGTACGTCGTGACGCGGCTCATCGTCGAGACCTGCTGCACCGGGCTTGAGAAGGCCGGACAGGTCTGAGCCGAGCGAGCCGGAGTTTCGGCCACGGTTTTTCCCGAGGGCGTTCACCGCGTACGTGCGGTGGGCGCCCTCCGGCGTTCCCTCCCGCCTCCCCTCCGGCCTTTCCGGCGGCGGGATTTGGCCACCCCGTGCCAAGGATCCGTATCAGCACGTGGGAGGGCGCTGGGCGGGTCACGGCCGATCTGGTTGAATGGGCGCATGGCCAGCTTCCCGAACCCCGCTACAGGTCGCAGCGACCTTGAGCCGTTCTGGCCGTCCCGTCAGGACCACGACTTCGACCGGGTGTGTTGCCGCGCGACGAACGCGCCGGCCCTCTAAAGCCTCCCTTCTCCGAAGGCCTTCGGCCCGCGCGCACGACGTACGTCCCTGACGACTCCGCGCGAAAGAGCTGACCTCTCATGGCGAACACCCGTACCGTCTCCGCCTCCGCTGCGACCGCCGCCCACCCCGGTCCCGTACCTCTGGGACGCCATCGACTCCGTGCCGTCGACCGTGACGAGGTGGCCGCCACCGGCACCGTCGTCGACTTCCTTCCGCCGGGCGCCACTTGGCTGCCCGCGCCCCAGCACACCGTGCCCGTCCTGCCCGGCCGGCCGCCGATGATCGGCTATCTCGTGCTCGTCCCGGCCGACCAGCAGCCACCGCTCGCGGCCGCGCCCGAACCGCTCGTCGAGGTACCGGCGCCCGTGACCGGTGACGAGCTCGTACGGATCGACACGGTGCGCCGGACCGCCGAGGTCGACGGGCGCGTGCTCGACCTCACGTATCTCGAATTCGAGCTGCTGGCCCATCTGGTGGCGCACCCGCAGCGGGTGCACACCCGGGACCAGCTGGTGACCACCGTCTGGGGGTACGGCCATGTCGGCGACGGCCGGACCGTCGACGTCCATGTCGCCCGGCTGCGCCGCAAGCTCGGCGCGGAGAATCGTCACGCCATCCAGACGGTCCGGCGGGTCGGGTACAAGTACGCGCCCTGACCCGCCCCTTGGTCCCCCGCACCGGCGCCCCCGGCACGCTTCTCCCGTGCCGGGGGCGCCCTCGTGTGCGGACACAGCGACGAAAACGGGCAGGATACGAGGTCAGGGGGTGTTGCCAGGTACACCCCGGTCGGGGGGACCGGCCCCGTGACCGCACCCGTGCGGCGCGGCGAGACTGGGGTCCGCAAGCTCGGCAGGGCCCATGAAGGGGGACGACGACGATGGTGAAGAAGATACGGGCGGGGCTGCTCGCCGGTGGCCGGGGGTTCGGCCTCGCGACGAGCGGCATGGCCGTCGGGATCCTCCTGTTCACCCTGGCCGTCGTGTCGATCAGCCTGATCCCGATCGGCGTCGGTGTGCTCACCACCCCGGCCGCGCTCGACGCGGTACGGGTGTACGCGAACCGGCGCCGCTCCCTCGCCCATGAGTGGCTCGGGATGGAGATCGCCGTTCCGTATCGGGCGCTCCCCGGCACGCAGCGGGCCGGGCTGCTCGGCACGGCCGAGCGGTGCGGGCTGCTCCTGAAGGACCCGGCGACCTGGCGCGACCTGGAGTGGCTGTTCGCCGACATGACGGCGGGTGCCGTCGTCGCCCTCCTGGCGCCCTGTCTGCTGCTCTACAGCGTGTGGGGCATCGTGCTCGCGGCGGGCGTCTGGAAGCCGATCGACAACGCGGGCGGCGGCCTGTGGTTCACCTTCGTCCACATCACCTCGCAGCCGACGGCCAACCTGGCGGCCGTCCTCGGTGTCGTGTACGCGTTCCTCGGCCTGTTCGTGAACCCGTACCTGGTACGGGCCAACTTCGCCATCGCCAGGTCGCTGCTCTCCCCCACCCGCGAGCAGGCGCTCGCCCTGCGGGTGGAGCGGCTGACCGAGACGCGGCACGACGCGGTGGACAGCTCGGCCGCCGAACTGCGCCGGATCGAGCGGGATCTGCACGACGGGGCACAGGCCCGGCTCGTCGCCATGGGCATGAACCTCGGCACGATCGAGGCGCTGATCGAGAAGGACCCCGAGCAGGCCAAGCTGCTGCTCGCCAAGGCGCGTGAGTCCTCGGCCGAGGCGCTGACCGAGCTGCGCGACCTGGTCCGGGGCATCCACCCGCCGGTCCTCGCCGAGCGTGGTCTGGGCGACGCGGTACGCGCCCTTGCGCTGCGTATGCCGGTGATGGTGGACGTCGACGTGGAGCTGCCGCCCGGTCGCGCCGAGGCGCCGGTGGAGTCGGCCGCGTACTTCGCGGTCAGCGAGCTGCTCACCAACGCGGTCAAGCACGCCGAGGCCGACCGGATCTGGGTCGACCTCTCGTACGCCGGTGGGGCGTTGCGCCTCTCGGTCACCGACAACGGGCGCGGCGGGGCGAACGTGGGCGGCGGGTCCGGGCTGAGCGGGGTCGAACGCCGACTGGGTACATTCGACGGCGTCCTGGCCGTCAGCAGTCCCGTGGGCGGCCCCACCATGGTGACCGTGGAGATTCCTTGCGCGTTGTCCTAGCCGAAGACCTCTTCCTGCTCCGCGACGGTCTGGTGCGGCTGCTTGAGGCGTACGACTTCGAGATCCTCGCGGCGGTCGAGACCGGGCCCGAACTGACGCGTGCGCTGGCCGAGTTGGAGCCGGAGGTGGCGATCGTGGACGTACGGCTGCCGCCCACGCACACCGACGAGGGGTTGCAGTGCGCGCTCGCCGCGCGGCGAGCGCGGCCCGGCCTGCCCGTGCTCGTCCTGTCGCAGCATGTCGAGCAGCTTTACGCGCGTGAGCTGCTGGCGGACGGGAACGGGGGCGTCGGGTATCTGTTGAAGGACCGGGTCTTCGATGCCGATCAGTTCGTGGATGCGGTGCGGCGGGTTGCGGGCGGGGGTACCGCGATGGATCCGCAGGTGATCTCGCAGCTTCTTTCCCGCAAGGTGCGGGACGCTCCTATCGGGGGGCTTACTCCGCGTGAGCGGGAGGTCATGGAGCTGGTGGCTCAGGGACGGTCCAATGCGGCGATCGCTTCGCAGCTGGTGGTGACCGAGCGGGCCGTTGCCAAGCACACGTCCAACATCTTTGCGAAGTTGGGCTTGCCTGTGTCTGACGATGACAATCGGCGCGTGCTCGCCGTGCTGGCGTATTTGGAGCAGGGCTAGCCGCTTCGCGGGGGGTGCGGTGTTCGGCTGCGGACCGTGGGGGCTGGTCGCGCAGTTCCCCGCGCCCCTTAAGAGGCCGGTGGGTCAGTGCAGGTCGTGCGTGGCTTGTCGCGCCCACGCGGCGGAGCCGCCAATGTCACAGCCCCGCGCCCCTATAAGTGGCCCAGGGTCGCATCGAACCGCATCGGACCGCGCCCCTGTAGGTGACCCCGGACCGGATTGGCGCGGGCATGCGCCCCGCGCGGGTTAGCCTGGCCTGACCATGAACCGCATGACCACGCCCTGGGGCGAGTACGAGCTGAACCGTTTTCCTGAGGATCCGCGCGATCAGCTGCGGGCCTGGGATGCTGCCGACGAGTATCTGCTGCGGCATCTGGAGGACACGGGTGCCGACCTCTCGGGGGCCGTCGTCGCGCTCGGGGACCGGTGGGGGGCCTTGACTACCGTCCTCGCGGCCCGGGGCACCGGCTCGGTCACTCAGATCAGTGAGTCGTTCCTTGGGCAGGAGGCCACCCGGGCCAACCTGGCTCGCGCCGGGGTGCCGGAGGGCTCCGTAACCCTGCTCTCCACGCACGACGCACCGCCCGCCCGGGTGGACGTGCTGCTCGTACGGGTGCCGAAGAGCCTGGCGCTCCTGGAGGACCAGCTGCACCGGCTCGCCCCGGCCGTGCACGCGGGGACCGTGGTCGTCGGCACCGGCATGGTGAAGGACATCCACACCTCGACACTGAAGCTGTTCGAGAAGCTGCTCGGGCCGACGAAGACCTCGCTGGCCGAGAAGAAGGCCCGGCTGATCTTCTGCGAGCCGGATCCGGAGCTGGTCCGTCCGGTGAACCCGTGGCCGCTGACGTACTCCCTTGAGATGGGCATCGGCCCGGCCTCCGGGCTCGCCGTCGTCAACTACGCGGGCGTGTTCTGCGCCGACCGCCTCGACATCGGCACCCGCTTCCTGCTCCAGCACATGCCGACGCGTACGGGCCCGGACCGGGTCGTCGACCTCGGCTGCGGCAACGGCATCGTGGGGACGGCGGCGGCGCTCGCCAACCCCGAGGCCTCGGTGGTGTTCACGGACGAGTCGCACCAGGCGATCGCCTCGGCGCGGGCCACGTTCCGGCTCTGCACGGGCGCGGCCCGCGAGGGGGACGCCGAGTTCCGGTTGGGCGACGGGCTGAGCGGGTTCCCGCCGGGCACCGCCGACCTCGTACTCAACAACCCGCCGTTCCACACCCATCAGGCGACGACCGACCGTACGTCGACGCGGATGTTCACGGACGCGCGCGACGCGCTGCGCGAGGGCGGCGAGCTGTGGGTGGTCGGCAACCGGCACCTCGGCTACCACCTCAAGCTCCAGCGGCTCTTCGGCAACAGCGAACTCGTCGCCAGCGACCCGAAGTTCGTGGTGCTGCGCGCGGTCAAGCGCTGACGAGCGGTCACCGGGGCGGCCCGTGCGCCCCGGTGTTCCTGGAGATACCTACGAAATAGCCGGGGCGTTGAACGCCCCATGAGCCACATCCGTATGGAACGACGCGCTGCTTCAAGCGAAGGAGTTCCATGCGACGCTCATCACGCTCATCACGAAAACGCTCGACACTGGCCGGCCGTATGGCGATTGCCTCGGTCGCCCTGATCCTGGGCGGGGGTGGGCTGGTCGCGGTCAATGTGTATGCCTCTGCCAATGAGGGCCAGTCCGGCCCCGGATCGGGCCAGAATTCCGGGCAGTTGAATATCGGTCAGCAGATGTCGACCATCAGCTGCCCGGACGTGACCAACAGCCTGCCGGACGTACCCGATCAGGCCCGGCCGCAGGTCGACCGCGAACTGGCCGACATTGACACGCAGATCACCAACGCGTACGAGAAGTTCGCCTCGAACAAGGACAAGGTCGCCCGGGATCCGGGCTGGGCGGACCGGTCCGTCCTGGCGCCGCTGAAGGACAGCCGGGCGGCGTCGCTGAACCGGATCGGCGCCGCCATCGGTCGCGTCGGCGGGCAGCAGCCCCAGGGGCTGCAGGGGCTCGCGGCGTGCAGTATGCGCGCCGACGACAACGGCGGCGCGGCCGCCGCCAACGGGCAGGCCCAGGGCCAGCAGCAGGGCCAGACCCAAGGTCAGGGCCAGGCTCAGGGCCAGGGTCAGAACGTCGGTGGGCAGGGGCAGGCCCAGGGCGGAGGCCAAGGGCAGGGGCAGAACGTCGGTGGCCAGGGGCAGGGCGCCCTCGGGAACGGGCCCTCGAAGAGCGACTTCGTCGACATCCGGTCCGTCCAGCCCAACGTCCGCACCCCCCGCACCCAGCGCAACGGTTCCACCGGTCTGTTCACCAGTAATTGCGGCGTCAACCAGAACGCCAAACGCAACCCCGACAACGTCATCGTCGCGCCCGGCGTGAGCAATGGCGCCCACCATATGCACGACTACGTGGGAAATCAGGCCACCGACGCCTTCTCCAGCGACACCGATCTGGCCAACGGCGGGACGAGCTGCCAGAACCAGGGCGACAAGTCCACGTATTACTGGCCGGTGTTGCGGCTGCAGAACGGGCAGAACGAGAACGACGCCAACGCGGACGGCGGCGGCAAGGACCAGAACGTCGGCAAGATTCAGACGCCGGTCCAGGTCACCATCAAGCTCGCCGGAAGTCCGGTCAGCAAGGTCACCGCGATGCCGCGTTTTCTGCGGATCATCACGGGTGACGCGAAGGCGTTGACCAACGGTGACGCCAATGCCAACGCGTCATGGAGCTGCACCGGTTTCGAGAACCGTCAGCTCAAGGACAAATACCCGATCTGCCCGCAGGGCAGCAACGTGGTGCGCACCTTCAAATTCCAGAGCTGCTGGGACGGAAAGAACACCGACAGCGCGAACCACCGGACGCATGTCGCCTTCGCCCAGAAGAACGGCGCGTGCCCGGCCGGATTCAAGGCGATCCCGCAATTGCAGCAGCGGATCGTGTACGCCGTGCCGCCCGGTCCCGGATTCGCCGTGGACTCGTTTCCCGAGCAGCTCCACAAGCCTGTCACCGATCACGGTGATTTCATCGACGTCTTCAGCGATTCGCTGATGAGGAAGGTGGTGAACTGCATCAACACGGGGCGCAGTTGCGCCTGACACACAAGGCGCGCACGCGCCTGCATAACCGCTCCCCCTGATGGCTCCCCCGGGCTTCTGGGCCCGGGGGAGCGCCCCCTGCGCGGTCAGCTCATGTGGTGGTGTCCGGAATGGTTGGTCCCGGTCTCGACACTGCCACCGAGCCGACCGCGCAGCGCGTTGACCACGGTCTCGTCGCCGACGGCGACCCATTTGCGGCCCACCAGATAGGCGCCGCCGTAGTCCTTGGCCCCGTTGATCCACTCCCGCTGGCCCCGGTCCGTGGCGAACGTCGCCAGGACGTAGCGCCCGTCCGAAGTGGTGCAGTTGGCCTGCCGCAGCTCCGTCGCATTCGTGGAGATCTTCGGCTTGCACGCGGCTTTCGCCGCGATTTCCTCAAGTGTTCCGCCGGTCGCCTTGGGCGCGTCATCACCGTGTGATCCGCAGCCCGCCGCCAAGGTCATCAATGCCGCCGCCAGGGCCGCTCGTATGAGTTTGCGCATTCTCTTATCGTGCCCTCAACCACCGCTTCCCCGTGGGTATTCGGCCATATCAGTGACCTCATTTACCGGTCCCCCGCACCTTTTCGTTACCGTGCGCTCCGCACGCGCCTGTTGTCACCGCAACAACACGAGGAGCGCAGAGCCGATGACAGCCGATCTTCCGAAGACCGCCGACCTTTCGAGACGCGTAGTGCTGGAGACCGCCGGTGCGGTGGGGGCCGGGGCCGCCATCGGGGCCGGGACCGCGACCCCCGCGTACACCGCGAGCCCCACCGACCCCACCCGCGCCGCCCTCACCCGTCTCCTCTCCCACCACGCCGACCAGATCAACCTCGTCCCGCTGCCCGCCGACGGCCCCGACCGCTTCCGCGTCACCGGCAGCACCGGACGTATCGAGATCGCCGCCACCGGCCCGGCCACCGCCCTCACCGGCCTGCACTGGTACCTCAAATACACCTGCAAGGCCCATCTGACCTGGGCGGGAAGTCAACTCGACCTGCCGCGGCGGCTGCCCGCGCCCGCCCGGCCGGTGGAGCGCGCGGCCACCGTCCCGCACCGGTTCGTCTGCAACGACACCCACGACGGCTACACCGGCCCGTACGCCGACTGGCCGCGCTGGGAGCGGCTGATCGACGTCCTGGCGCTGCACGGCTGCAACGAGGTGCTGGTGACTTCGGGCCAAGAGGCCGTCTACCACCGGCTGTTGCTCGACTTCGGGTACACGGACGAGGAGGCGCGCGCGTGGCTGCCCGCGCCCTCGCATCAGCCGTGGTGGCTGCTCCAGAACATGAGCGGGTACGGCGGTCCGCCCTCCCCCGCGCTGATCGAGCGCCGCGCGGCGCTGGGCGCGCGGATCACCGCACGGCTGCGGGAACTGGGGATGCGGCCGGTGCTGCCGGGCTACTTCGGGACCGTCCCGGACGGTTTCGCGTCCCGCAATCCCGGCGCACGGGTCGTCCCGCAGGGCAGCTGGAACGGGCTGCGGCGCCCCGACTGGCTCGATCCGCGCACGGAGGCGTTCCCCCGGGTCGCGGCCGCCTTCTACCGCCACCAGGCCGAACTCCTCGGCGAGGCACGGCACTTCAAGATGGATCTGCTGCACGAGGGCGGCACCCCGGGCGACGTCCCGGTCGCCGACGCGGCCAGGGCCGTCGAGCGCGCCCTGCACACCGCCCGCCCCGGCGCGACCTGGGTGATACTCGGCTGGCAGACCAACCCGCGCCGGGCCGTCCTCGACGCCGTCGACAGGTCCCGGGTACTGATCGTCGACGGCCTCTCGGACCTCGCCACGGTCACCGACCGCGAGAGCGACTGGGGCAGTACGCCGTACGCGTTCGGCACCATCCCGAACTTCGGCGGCCGCACCACCATCGGCGCCAACACCCACCACTGGGCGGCCAAGTTCACCCAGTGGCGCGACCAGCCGGGCAGCGCGCTGGTGGGCACGGCGTACATGCCGGAGGCCGCCGAGCGCGACCCGGCCGCCTTCGAGCTGTTCAGCGAGCTCGCCTGGCGGACCGAGCCGGTGGACCGGGAGGCGTGGTTCCGTACGTACGCGGACATCCGGTACGGCGGCGAGGACGGCCACGCGCGCGAGGCGTTCGCCGCGCTCGCCGCCACGGCGTACCGGCTGACCACCGCCGACGGCCGGCCCGTCGACTCGCTGTTCACCCGCCGCCCGTCCCTCACGGCCGCCGCCGTGACCGCCTTCGACCCGTCGCTCTTCGACGGCGCGTTCGCCCAACTGATGGCTGTACGGCCCGAGTTGCGCGAGTCGGACGCGTACGCCCACGACCTCACCGACCTCGCCCGCCAGGCGCTCGCGAACCGCTCCCGGCTGCTGCTGCCACGGCTGCGGCTCGCGTACGAGGAGAAGGACCGGGCCGCCTTCCGCACCCTGAGCAGGCTCTGGCTCAAGCTGATGCGGCTCGCGGACGAGATGTCCGGCTGCCACCGGGCGTTCCTGCTCGGCCCCTGGATCGAGGACGCGAAACGGTTCGCTACGAGCGCGCAGGAGGCGGTACGCCTGGAGTGGACGGCCCGCACCCTGATCACCACCTGGGCGGACCGCTCGGCGGCCGACAACCTGAGCAACTACGCGGACCGCAATTGGCAGGGCCTGCTGGCGGATCTCCATCTCCCGCAGTGGCAGGCCTACTTGGACGAGATGGCGGACGCGCTGGCGGACAACCGGCCGCCCCGGCCCTTCGACTGGTACCCGGGCGAGGAGGCGTGGACGCGGGAGCGTGGCGCGTATCCGGTACGGGCGACGGGCGACCCGTACCGTACGGCCCGGCGTGTGCACGACACCCTCGCGGGCGCCCCCTACCAGGGCACCGTCACCGTCGCCGCCGACCCGGTGAGCTTCACCCCGGGCTCCACGGGCACGGTCACGGCCGTCTTCCGCAACCTCAACGGGCTGCGGGCGACGGGCCGCGTCGACTTCACGCTGACCGGACTCGACGCCCGGCCCGAGGACGAGACGTTCCTGCGACGGGTCCCGGCGGCGGGCGTGGGAGCGGTGCACTGGCGGGTCACCGCACCCGCCGGGCCGCTGACCGTACCGCTGGCGCCGATGCCGTACGAGCTGAGCACGCGGTACGGGCCGGACGGCGAGGACCGGGTGAGGGCCGTCCAGCGCTCCGCCCTCTGCCTGGCCGCGCCGCTGAGCGCCCGGTGGCGGACGTTCACCAGCAACGACGCGGTCTTCGGCGAACTCGGCGACCGGCTCGCGATCAACGGCGGCGGCCAGGACCTGTGGAAGGGCGTGGCCCAGTTCGGCACGGCGTACCGGCCGGGGGCGATGGTGACGGGCACGACCGCGACCGTGCGCGTCGACTCCCAGGCGGATACGGGGAGTTGGGCCCGCTGCGGGATCGTCGTACGCAATGGATTGGCCGTGCAGGGGGCCGCCGGTTTCGTCAATCTGGCTGTGACGCCGGGGCAGGGCGTGGTGCTGTCGTACGACGCGGACGGCGACGGGCTGCTCGACACCTACCGGCGCCTGACGGGCGTCCGCGCGCCGGTGCTGCTGCGCCTGAGCCGGGGCCCGGCCGGGTCGTTCACCGGCACCTGCTCGACCGACGGCGGCGCGAACTGGCGGCCCGTGGCCACCGCGACCGTCCCGGCGACGTCCGCGGTCCAGGACGCCGGGGTGTTCATGACGGCGGCGAACGGGGCGGACGGGGTGCGTGGGACGGCGGAGTTCAGTGAGTGGTCGGTGCGGTAGGGGCGGCGGGTCCTGCGTTGTCCGCGTGGCGGATGATGTCGGCATGGATGCCCCTGTGCTCGCACCCGTGTACGTCGGCGGAGTCCAGCTCGGCGCGTACGCCTCCCGGAAGCTGCTCGACGCCCCCGCCTGCCAGGACCTGCTGCGCGCCTGCTCCACCAACGTCGACAACCTGAGCGCGGGCCGCTGGCCGACGCTCGGGCTGAGCGCGTTGGTGGTCGAGGAACCGATGGAACTCCCGTACGCCCTGCTGCTGCTCGCGGTCCTCGGATACGCCGAGTACGCGCGCGGTGCGTGGTGGACGGCCGGGGTGTTCCTGCTCGGCCACATCGGCGCGACGCTGCTCGTGTACGGCGGGCTCGTCGCCTCCCGCCCCTCCCCGACGACCCGGTCGGCGCTCGACGTCGGCACGAGCTACGGCTTCTACGGGGTGGCGGGCGCGCTGACGGGCACCCTGCCGCGCGGCCCGTGGCGCACGGGCGCCCGGCTCGCGCTCCTCGCGCTCAGCGCACGCCCGCTGCTGCGCCGGGAGCGCACGTTCACGGACGCGGGGCACGCGGTGGCGCTGTGCCTGGGGATGGCGGCGTCGTGGGGTGGTCGGCGGTAAGGGCTCCGCGGTCTGGTTACGTTTCGTGGCAAACCTGGGCACACATGGACGAGTCCATGTCGCTTCATCCCGTGCAGGAGCCCGTTCGCCCATGACCGCGATCCCCGCCACCACTGTCGCCAACCTCCGCGATCTGGGCGGCACGCCGCTCGCCGGGGGCCGTACGGTCCGGCCCGGCCTCGTCTTCCGGGCCGGGGCGCTCGACCGCTACGACCCCGGCGGCGACCCGCGCGTGGCCGCGCTCGGGATCCGTACGGTGATCGACCTCCGTACGGATTCGGAGCGCGCCGAACGGCCCGACCGGCTGCCCGACGGGGCGCGGCTCGTCGTCGCGGACGCGCTGGCGGACGCGGTGAGCGCGGACGGGGCTCCGGCGGTGGCCGCGCAGCTGCGGCACGTCCTGGCCGACCCCGTCACCGCCGAACAGCGCCTGGGCCGGGGCCGGGCCGAGGAACTGTTCGCCGAGACCTACCGGGGCCTGGTCTCCTCACCCGCCGCCCGCACCGCGTACCGCACGCTGCTGCTCGAACTGGCCGCCGAGGACGCGGGCCCGCTGCTCTTCCACTGCACGGCGGGCAAGGACCGTACGGGCTGGGGCACGACGATCGTCCTCTCGCTGCTGGGAGCGGATGCGTCGGCGATCGAGCGGGAGTACCTGTCGGTGAACGGCGCGGTGCGTCAGGCGTTCGCGCCCCTGATCGAGGGCTTCACGGCCCAGGGCGGCGACCCGGAGATCGCGCTGGCCGTGATCGGTGTGGTCCCGGAGTACCTCACGGCTGCGCTGGACGAGGTGTCGCTGCGGTACGGGTCGATGGAGGGGTATGTGCGAGAGGGGCTGGGGGTGGGGGACGACGTGGTGGAGCGGATTCGGGGGCGGGTGGTGGGGTGAGGGGTGCGTCGGGGGCGCGCCGGGCCGGGCGCGAGCCTTGAGGAGAGCGGTGCTCTCGGGCGCGCCTCGGCCCACGAGCCACGTCCCGTCCCACGCCTCCCACCCTGCGGCGACCGGGTGACCATCTCACCATTCGCTCGTTTTGCTGAACGTGGCCCCGCCCCAGGACATCCTCAACCGCCCCGCCCCCATCGGTATCGAGCAGGCCGAAGCGGCCCTGGTCGAGCACTATCCGCGGCTCACCCGGCTCGCCTATCTCGTGCTGCCGCCCTCCCTCGGGCGCAACCGGCGCGTGGTGACCGCGCACGCGCTGGTGCAGAGGTCGCTGCCCCGGGGGCGTGGTGCCGGGGAGGGGCCGATTCCGGCGCCCCGGCGGGAGGACCCGGGGTACGGGTTCGTGCGGCGGCAGGTGGTGCGGCAGGCGTTGGAGGCCGGGCTGCCGTTGCGGCGGCGGGCGTGGCCGAAGCGGGCGCAGTTGCCGCCGGTGCTGCCGCAGGTGTGGGGGCTGCGCCTGTTCCCCCGGTCCGGCGGGGCCGATGAACTCGCCCTGGACCAGCGGCTTTCGGCGCTCAGCGGGCCCGGCCGGGCCGCGTACGTGCTGCGCGGGCTCGACGGGCTCGGGGACGCCGAGCTGCGCCGCGAGCTCGACGCCGTGGGGGTCGAGGACCCCGCCGCCGCCCTCGCGGAGGCCGGCGACCGGGACGCCTCGGCCGCGCTGCTCGCCTCCGCCGAGTTCGACCCCTGCTCGCTCCAGGCCCGCCCCACCGACCTGATGCGCCGCCGCCAGCACGCGCGCGCGGCCCTCGTCGCCACCGCCGCCGTCGTGGTCTGCGGCGCGCTCCTCGGGCTGCCCGGCGACGGCTGGGGCCCGGACGGCGCCGCCGCGCCCTCGTACGCACGTAATCCCGCGGCCGAGGCCGCCCTCGACCCGGCCCAGGTCGTCCGGGTGCAGAGCGCGGCCTGGCGGACCTCGGCCCGTACCGACTTCTCCGTATGGCCCGCCCGGGGCGCGCTCACCGGCGACAGCAAGCTGCTGCGGCGCGCGCTCGCCGTCTGGGCGCGGCCGGGGAAGTCCGTACACGTCTCGGCGACGCCCGGAACACCGTCCGGCCCCCCGATGGGCGCGCCCCAACTGCTGTACGCGGGGCGGGTGGACGGCGCCCGTATCGTGCTGTTCTATGACGGGATGCGCATCGCGCGCTACGCCGAGCCGCTGGACGGCCAGTCCGGCGCGGCCCTCGACTTCGCGCGCGTGGACGGC
The DNA here is from genome assembly GCF_014596475.1 of Streptomyces sp. CBMA152. Taxonomy (GTDB): domain Bacteria; phylum Actinomycetota; class Actinomycetes; order Streptomycetales; family Streptomycetaceae; genus Streptomyces. Next base: position 87,064 of record NZ_MECJ01000033.1, read on the forward strand.
GCCGACACGGCGTCCGCCGAGGCGATGGTGGTGGGCCGCACCGACGGCAACGTCCGCTATCTGACGGCTCCTTGGGTGCGCGAGGCGGCGGTACGGGACCTGCTCGACCCGTCGGCCGCGCCCCGCCCGCTGCACCGCGACGCGGACGGTCTGACCGGCCCGATCGTCTCGCCCGCCCAGGCCCGCGACTGCACCTCCTGGGACGTGCTCCAGCTCCACGACGACTCGGGGACGGCGCTGCTCACCGACCTCGGCGAGCTCGCGCCCGCGCGGCTGACCTGGGGTTCGCCGGACGCGCCCAAGGACGTCACGAGCGCGGCCGCGCGCGAGGGCTGGGCCAGGACCGCCTGTCTGCTCCCCACGGTCCGCTCGCACGGCGTGCGCACGGTGAACTCATGGCAGTTCGCCAAGCAGACGCTCCCCGAGACCAGCGGCACGGCCGCCTGGCTCTGCACCCGCGCCGACACCTGGTCCGGTACGGACAACCAGGTGCTCGCCCAGTTCCAGGCCCCAGCGCCCAGGCCCGGCACGGCGGGCGCGGTGGCCGCGCGCGCCGAGAACACGGCCGCCTGCGGCCCGCGCCAGCCGCATGTGCTGGCCGGAGTGCTCTGGAAGTCCCACGGCGGGCACTGGTACGTGCTCGCGGCCGGCAGCGACGACATGACCCGGGTCGGCGTCACCGGTGGCGTCGAGGCCGAGGAGCACGGCCATCTGCTCGCCGTGCGCACCCAGGAGGGCGCCCGCGCCCAGCTCACCGGCCGCCTCGCGGACGGCACCACGGTCAACGCCCTGCGCTGAGCGTGCGCGCCGGGCGCCCGGCGCGCACGACCGGGACTGACCCGGGGGCTCACGCCCGTATGACCGGCTCCGGCCGGGCCATCGACGCCCGCGCCGGCGCCCGTATGACCGGTTCCGCACGAACAACTCCTCGCACAACCCTGTTGCCAGGCGTCTACCCGTCAGTACATTGACGCCATGTCTAATACGCCGCAGCCCGCTCCGGTGGTCTCGGAGCACATAGAGCTCAAGGCCCGGAACGTCTCGTTCGAGTGGGAGAAGACGCCCCTGCACTGGGTCCCCGGCGACCCGTTCACCGGCCACACCATCAATGTGCTGCATCTGCTGCTGCCCGCCGGTGAGCGCTGGTTCGTGCAGGTGTACAAGCAGGTCCTGCCGTACATCCGCGACGAGCGGCTGCGCGAGGACGTCATCGGGTTCATCGGGCAGGAGGCCACGCACTCGGCCGCCCACGACGACGTGCTCCCCCACCTCAAGGCGCTCGGCCTGGACCCCACCCCGTACACCGCGCAGGTCGACTGGCTCTTCGAGAAGCTGCTCGGGGACCGGACGCTGCCGCCGGGGCGGGCACGCGAGTGGTGGCTGATGGAGCGGGTCGCGACCATCGCGGCGATCGAGCACTACACGGCGTTCCTCGGCGACTGGATCCTCAACGCCGACGCCCTGGACCGGCGTGGCGCCGACCCGACCATGCTGGATCTGCTGCGCTGGCACGGCGCCGAGGAGGTCGAGCACCGCTCCGTCGCGTTCGACCTGTTCATGCACGTCGACGGGGGTTACCGGCGCCGGGCGCGGACCTGGGCGACCGCGTTCACCGCGCTCGTCTTCCTCTGGCAGCGCGGCGCCCGCTTCTTCATGGCGAACGACCCGACCCTGCTCGACGGCAAGGCCACCTTCCGCGACTTCGCGCGCGCCGGACGCCAGGGCACACTGCCCACGCCCACCGCGATGCTGCGCTCGATCCCGCGCTATCTGAGCCGTACGTACCACCCCTCCCAGGAGGGCTCGACGGAGCAGGCCGTGGCCTATCTGGCGAGCTCGCCCGGCGCCAACGGAGGCCGCTGACATGCCCCGTACCCGGTCCGTGGTCCTTCTCGCGGGGGCCGCGCTGCTCACCCGGCGGGCGCTGCGCCGCCGTATCGCCACCTCCCCGCTGTGGCCGCTGCCCGCCCTGGAGGCGCCGATCTCGGGGCAGGGCACGCGCCGCGCCCCCTCAATGCGGCTCACCGTCACCGAACGGACGCTCCCCGCCGAGGGCGTGGCGCTGCTGCGGCTGGAAGCGCCGACGGGCACCCCGCTGCCCGCCTGGGAGCCGGGCGCGCACCTCGATCTGGTGCTGCCGTCCGGCCTGATCCGCCAGTACTCGCTCTGCGGCGACCCCGCCGACCGCGCCGCGTACACCGTCGCGACCCGGCTGATCGAGGACGGCCGCGGCGGCTCCCGCGAGGTCCACGAGCAGCTGCGCGAGGGCGCCGAACTCGTGGTGCGCGGCCCGCGCAACCGGTTCGCGCTGACCGAGGCGTCCTCGTACGCGTTCGTGGCGGGCGGGATCGGGATCACGCCGATCCTGCCCATGCTGCGTACGGTCGCGGCGGCCGGGGGCGAGTGGCGGCTGCTGTACGGCGGGCGCTCGCGCGCCACCATGCCGTTCCTGGACGAGATCGAGAAGCTGGGCGCCGAGGGCTCGCGGGTCACCGTGGTGCCCGAGGACGAGGCCGGACTGCCCGATGTAGCCGCTTACTTGACCGGAACGGACGACGGCGCGGCGGTGTACTGCTGCGGGCCCGAGCCGCTGATGGACGCCGTGGGCGCGCGCGTGCCCGAGGGGCCCACCCTGCATCTGGAACGCTTCACGCCGGGCGCGAGCACCGCGCAGCTCGGCACCTTCGACGTCGAACTGCGGCGTACGGGCCGCACGCTCACCGTCGAGGCGGGCACCTCCGTGCTCGCCACCGTCCGCGCGGAGCTTCCGGACCTCCCGTACTCCTGCGAGCAGGGCTTCTGCGGAACCTGTCAACAGCGGGTCCTGGAAGGGGAGATAGACCACCAGGACGAGCTGCTGACCGACGCCGAGCGCGAGGACTCGATGCTGATCTGCGTATCTCGCTGCCGGGGGGCGAAAATCGTCCTCGACCTGTAGGTACTCTGTTCGCATGACGACCGGGGTACGGCGCAGGATGGGCGTCGAAGAGCGCAGGCGGCAGCTGATCGGGGTCGCGCTGGAGCTGTTCAGCCACCGCTCCCCCGACGACGTCTCCATCGACGAGATAGCGGCGGCCGCCGGGATATCGCGGCCGCTCGTCTATCACTACTTCCCCGGCAAGCAGAGTCTGTACGAGGCAGCGCTGCGGCTGGCCGCCGACGATCTGGCCGGACGGTTCGTGGAGCCGCGCGAAGGGCCGCTCGGGGCGCGGCTGCTGCGGGTGATGGGGCGGTTCTTCGACTTCGTCGAGGGGCACGGGCCCGGCTTCTCCGCGCTGATGCGGGGCGGCCCCGCGGCCTCGGCGGTCGGCTCGACCACCGCCAACGCGATGATCGACGAGGTGCGGCACGCGGCCTACCTCCAGATCCTCGCCCACCTGGACGTCCAGGACCCGCCCGCGCGGCTTGAGTTGGTCGTACGGTCGTGGGTCTCGCTGGCCGAGTCGACTGCGCTGATCTGGCTGGACGGGCGCCGGATCCCGCGCGCCGAGCTGGAGTTGCAGCTGGTGCACGACTTCGCGGCGCTCGCCGCGGTGAGTGCCGCGTACGACGCGGAGATGGCGGCGGTGGTGCTGCGGATCATCGCGAACGAGCCCACGGACGGGCCGTTCGGCGACCTGCTGGCGCGGCTCACCGCGCTGGCACCGCCGCGCGGGGACCACTGACCTGCCCGTACCGTGATCACCATGACGACATCGCTCGACACGCTCTCCTTCCGGCCCGCCGACGAGGGCGATCTCGACGTCCTGGTGGGCCTGTACGACGCGGCCGCGCACCGGATGCGGGGCAGCGGGATCGACCAGTGGCGGCCCGGCGACAAGGACGCGGCGCACTTCCGGGAGCGGATCGCGGAGGGCGAGGTCTGGCTCGCGCTCCTCGACGGCCAAGTGGCCGGGGCGTACGAGCTGTGGTGGACGGACGAGCCCGCCTGGGGGGTGCGGCCGCCCGAGGCCGGTTATGTGCACCGACTGATGACCGATACCTCAGTCGCACCGGCCGGCACCGGCCGGGCCCTGCTCGCGCACGCCGAGCAGCGGATCGCGGCCGCCGGGCGCGCCCTGGTCCGTCTGGACTTCAAGGCGTCGAGCCCGGGGCTGCGGGCGTACTACGAGCGGGCCGGGTACGCGGTGACGGGCGAGCAGCCGTTCAAGGAGGGCGGCGGCAGCAACTACGCGGTGGTGCTGATGGAGAAGCGTCTCAGCTGAGCGCCATTCCCGTGAGCCGCAGCGCCAGCAGCGCCACATCGTCCTCGCGGCTGCCGAAGGCGCTCAGGAGCGTGTCGCAGAGGGCGGCCGTGCCGGGCGGGGCCAGGGCCGCGATGCGGCGCAGTCGCTCCATGGAGTCCGCGAGGTCGGTCCCGCGCGTCTCGATCAGCCCGTCCGTCACCATCAGCAGGACGTCGGACGGCTCCAGCTGATGGCTGACCGCCTCCGGCCGTTCGAGGCCGAGGCCGAGCAGCGGGCCGTGTACGTCGAGGTAGGCCGCCTCGCCGTGGGCGGGGATCCGCAACGGCGGTATATGGCCCGCGTTGGCGATCCGGGCGACGCCGCGCAGCGGGTCGATGAGGGCGAGGCACAAGGTCGCGGTGGCCTCGGGGTGGTAGAGCTGGAGCATGCGGTCGAGGCGGCGCGCGAGGACGGCCGGGTCGCGCTCGTCGGTCGCGTACGCCCGTAGCGCATGGCGCAGTTCGACCATGACGGTGGCCGCGTCGAGCGAGTGGCCGACGACGTCGCCGACGCCGACGAGGAGTCCGTCGGGGGTGGGCAGCGCGGTGTAGAAGTCGCCGCCGATCTCGGCGCGGGGCGAGGCCGGGACATAGCGCACGGCGACGTCCGCGCCGGGCAGCCGGGGCTGGTGCTGCGGCAGGAAGCTGCGCTGGAGGGTGAGCGCCACATGCCGTTCCTCGGCGGCGGTGCGCAGCGACTCGGCGGCCTGCGCGGTGGCCTCGGCGAGATGACCGAGCAGGGCCCGGGTGTCCTGGTCCTCGGCGGCGCGCACGGGCGCGGCCAGACAGACCGGCGGCTGGTCGACGTGGGTGCGGGCGAGCACCAGACGCACCTCGCCGCGGCCCGGGCCTGCCCACAGGATGCCGGGCGGCCACAGGGGGGCGGGGGCCGCCAGCGAGCGGACGCCGGTGCGGCCCGCCATGGACCGCTGGAGCAGTACGGACAGGGCGGTGGTGGCGGTGCCGATCCGGCGGCGCGGCGGGCCGCCCGCGTACAGCGTGCCGTCGGTGCCGAAGACGAAGGCGGCGGCCGGGCAGCGCACCAGGGCGGCGGTCGCGGCGGCGGCCGTGTCGGCGAGCTCCTGCGGGCAGCTCGCCGCGTGGAGTTCGGCGGTGGCGGTGGCGAGCCGGGCGAGGCGGCCCGCGCGGGCGTCGGCGTCGTGGCGGAACCGGGCGCCGCGCAGCGCGGCCCGTACGACGGCCTGGATCTCCTCGGGCTCCACGGGCACCCCGAGATACGCCTCGGCGCCCGCGTCCAGGCCCCGGGTGCGGTCGCGCGGGGTGCTGGCGGCGGCCGAGAAGTGCACCACGGGCATCACGGCGATCTCGGGGTGCGCCTTGATGCGGCGGCACAGCTCGATGCCGTCCATGTCGGGCAGGCCCACGTCGACCAGGGCCACGTCGGGCAGCGCGCCGCTCCTGACCCGCAGGTCGAGCTCGACCAGGGTCGCGGACGCGGTGGCCAGCGGCACCACCCGGTGGCCCGCCCGGCGCAGGACCGCGCCCATGGCGTAGCGGTTGGCGTCGATGTCGTCGACGACCAGCACGGTGGTGTCGTAGGACGGCTTCACTGCGAGTCCCCCGTGGGGCGGACGGCCCCGGTGGGCGGTGGTGCGGACGGATCGTTTCGACGGGTCGTTCATACGGACAGTCGGTTCGGTACGACTCACCGTAGCCGCGCGAACCGGCCATCGGGGAAGAACGTCAACTCCCTTGAGCGAAATCACCCTTGAGGGCGTAGCTGAGCCCCTGGTCCAGTCCGGTGCTCATGCCCCGGCGGAACGCGAGGTCGTACGCGCGGTCCCCGAGCGTGGCCCGCGCCCGGCGCTCGCACTCCTCGCGCACGGCGGTCAGCCGGGGCGCGCCCATCTGCGCCTTTCCGACGGTACGCCAGCACTTCTGCCCTATGCCGAGCACCAGGGCGCCGTCCTCGCCCTCGCCCTGGGCGGCCAGCGCGCAGGCGAGCAGGTCGAGGCCGAGGGCGATGCCGAAGCTGTCGTGGAGCAGCCGCTTGCCGGCGAGCATCGCGCGCGCGTGCACGGCGGCCTCGTCGGGGCGGCCGAGCGCGAGCGCGGTGACGGCGATCATGTAGTCGGCGTAGGCCCGCATCCAGCGCTCACCGCGTGCGGCGCACTGGTCGCGCAGCCAGGTCGCCTCGGCGGCGGCCTCGGCGTAGCGGGCGAGGTTGGTGAGGGCGTAGATCCGGGCGAGGACGCACAGGACGAGGCCGGGCGAGTAGTCGATGTCGGCCGCGTCGATGACCGGGGTGCACACGTCGAGCGCGCCTTCGGGGTCGCCCGGCATCAGGATGGCCCCACCGAGCAGATAGGCGGCGCGCAGCCCGGACTCGGTGTCGGTGGCGGCCTCGGCGCACCGCCGGGCGTGGTGCAGGGCGGTCTCCATGTCGCCCTGGAGGAACGCGGTCATGCCGAGCGCCCACAGCGCCCGGTCGCGGGCCGGGCCCGGTTCGGGGGCGAGCGCCAGGGCGCGCTCCAGGTGGTCGCGGCCCTCGCGCAGATGCCCGCAGCAGAACCAGAAGAACCAGAGCGAGGCCGCCATGTCGAGCGCGGCCGCCGGGTCGGTGGCGAGCAGATACTCCAACGCGGTGCGCAGATCGGCGTGTTCGGCGGTGAGCCGCTCGTACCACTCCAGCTGGTCCGGGCCCATCCAGCCCGCCTCGGCCTCATGGGCGAGGCGGCGGCAGCGCTCGGCGTGGCGCCGGGCGACCTCGTCCTCCTCGCCGAGCTCGCGCAGCCACTGGCGGCCGTACTCGCGGATGGTGTCGAGCATCCGGTAGCCGGAGCGTCCGCGGTGCGTTCTGGTCCGTACGACGGACTTGGCGGCGAGTCCCGCGAGCGCCGGGGCGACGCCCTCGGCCTCCAGCGGTCCGCCCGCGGCGACGTCCCGGGCCGCGTCCAGGTCGAAACCCCCGGCGAACACGGAGAGCCGGGCCCACAGCAGACGTTCCAGGGGCGCGCACAGCTCGTGGCTCCAGCCGATGGTGGTGCGCATGGTCTGGTGGCGCGGCAGCCGGGCGGCGCGGGTGTCGGCGAGGACCTCGAACCGTGAGTCGAGCCGTTCGGCCAGCTGCTCCACGGTCCACAACCGCAGCCGGGCGCCCGCGAGTTCGATGGCCAGCGGGATGCCGTCGAGTCTGCGGCAGACGGCGACGGCCGCCTCCGCGCGGGCCGGGGCGTCGAAGGACGAGGGCGACAGATGCGGGACCGCCTCTGCGGCGCGCTGCTTGAAGAGGGTGAGCGCGGCGCCCTCGGGCGGCAGCGGGCTCAGCGAGAAAACACGTTCCTCCGGGCGCCCGAGCCGCTGCCGGCTGGTGACCAGGACGGTGAGCCCCGGCGAGGTCTGGAGCAGTTCGCCGATGAGGTGGCCGCAGGCGGAGACCAGGTGCTCGCAGGTGTCCAGGACAAGAAGGAGCTGTTTGTCGCCGAGCCACCCGCACAGCGCCTCGGCGGCGGTGCGGGTGCTCTGTTCGGCGACGGGCAGATGGTCGGCGACGGTGGCCGCGAGCAGCACGGGGTCGCACAGCGGGGACAGCTCGACCCACCACACCCCGTCGGGACAGGACTCCCGCCGCTCGCGCGCGGCCCGCAGCGCGAGCCGGGACTTGCCGACGCCGCCCGGCCCGGTGACCGTGACCAGCCGGTTGCGGCGCAACAGGCCGTCCAGGGTGGCCAGTTCCACCGACCGGCCGACGAAACTCGTGGTCTCCGCTGGCAGATTCCCCAACACGCGCACAGTCTGGACCAGAGGATGACCGGGCCCCGAGCCCATCGCACGGTTCAGACGGAACCGACCAGAAAACGGCCAGAGTTGGTCACTCAACAGCTCGTTACGATCGAAGCCCCGCCATCAACGTAACCAAGCCCGCTCACTTCCGTACGCGTGCGGTGGAGCCGCGCACCACCAGCTCCGGCTGGAACACGAACTCCGTGCGCTGGACTGGGTTTCCGTGGATCTCCTCCAGGAGCGCGCCCACCGCGGCCGTCGCCATCGCCTGGACGGGCTGGCGGACCGTGGTCAGCGGCGGGTCGGTGAAGGCGATCAGCTGGGAGTCGTCGAAGCCCACCACCGACACGTCGCCGGGCACCGCGAACCCGCGCTCGCGTGCCGCGCGGATCACCCCGAGCGCCATCATGTCGCTGGCGCACACCACCCCCGTACAGCCCTGGTCGAGGAGCGCGCCCGCCGCCACCTGTCCGCCCTCGACGCTGAAGAGCGTGTGCCGGATGTACGCGGCGGCCTCCTCGGTACGCAGTCCGAGGCGCTCCCCCAGCGCCGCCGTGAACCCCTCGGCCTTGCGCCGCGAGGGCACATAGCGCGGCGGGCCCGCCGCGAGCCCGATCCGGGTGTGGCCGAGGTCCGCGAGATGGCGCACGGCCATCGCCATCGCCGCGTGGTCGTCGGGCGAGACGAAGGGTGCGGGGATGCGGTCGTTGTACCCGTTGACCAGGACGAACGGCACCTGGCGCTCGGCGAGCGCGAGATAGCGGCCGGGGTCGGTGGCGGTGTCCGCGTGCAGCCCCGAGAGGAACACGATGCCGTTGACCCCGCGCTCCTCCAACTGCTCGACCAGCTCGTCCTCGGTCGCCCCGCCGGGCAGCTGGGTGCAGAGCACCGGGGTGTAGCCGTGTCCGGCGAGCACCTGCTCGACGGCCTGCGCGAACGCCGGGAAGATCGGGTTCGTGAGCTCCGGGGTCACCAGCCCGATCAGCCCCGCACTGCGCTGCCGCAGCCGCGCGGGCCGCTCCCAGCCGAGCACGTCGAGCGCCGCGAGCACCCGCTGGCGGGTGGGGTCGGCGACGCCCGGGCGCCCGTTGAGCACCCGGCTGACGGTGGCCTCGCTGACGGCCGCCTGGGCGGCGATGTCGGCGAGGCGCGGACCGGCCTCGGTCACACCGTCCACCACACCGCGGTGTCGCCGGGAAGGTCGAACTCGCTCCCGTCCAGGACGACTTCACCACTGGCGAGCAGAACCGCCCCGCGCACGGGCATCCGTACGGCGTCGCGCGTGAAGTTGACCGTGCAGACGAACCCGTCCCGGGCGAAGGCGAGCACGCCCTCGGGCGCGTCCAGCCACTCGACGGCGGTGCCCCGGCCGAGCCCGGGGTGGTCGCGCCGGACGGCGAGGGCGGAGCGGTAGAGCTCCAGCGTGGAGGACGCGTCACCGACCTGCGCCTCGACGCTCAGCTTCCCCCAGTCGTCGGGCTGGGGCAGCCAGCTCCCGCCGCTGCCGAAGCCGTACGAGGACCCGTCGACGGTCCACGGAATCGGCACCCGGCACCCGTCCCGGAACCCGTCCTGGCCTTCCGCGCGGAAGAAGGAGGGGTCCTGGCGTACGTCGTCGGGGAGATCGGTGACGTCCGGGAGGCCGAGTTCCTCGCCCTGGTAGATGTACGCGGAGCCGGGCAGCGCGAGCATCAGCAGCGTGGCGGCCCGGGCGCGGCGCAGCCCGAGCGAGCGGTCGCCCGGGGTACGCAACTGGGTGCCGAGGCCGCTCGGGTTGGCGAACCGCGTCGCGTGCCGGGTCACGTCATGGTTGGAGAGCACCCAGGTGGCGGGGGCACCGACCGGGCGCATGGCGGCGAGCGAGTCGTCGACGACGTTCCGCAGCTCCTCGGCGTCCCAAGGGGCGCCCAGGTACTGGAAGTTGAAGGCCTGGTGGAGCTCGTCCGGACGTACGTACAGGGCCGTGCGGTCGGCCGACGGGGTCCACGCCTCGGCGACCGCGATGCGCTCGCCCGGGTACTCGGCGAGGATGCGGCGCCAGGAGCGGTAGATCGCGTGGACGCCGTCCTGGTCGAAGAACGGCATGACATCGTTGCCCAGCAGTTTGAGCTGGTCGGCGCCGCCGATGTCGGGCAGGCCCGCCGCCTTCACCAGACCATGGGCGACATCGACGCGGAACCCGTCCACACCCATGTCCAGCCAGAACCGCAGGATCGAGCGGAACTCGTCGGCGACGGCGGGGTGCTCCCAGTTGAAGTCCGGCTGCTCCGGGGCGAAGAGGTGGAGGTACCACTCGCCGTCGGGCTCGGCTGTACGGGTCCAGGCGGGGCCGCCGAAGATGGACTCCCAGTCGTTGGGCGGCAGTTCGCCGTTCTCGCCGCGCCCCGGCCGGAAGTGGTACCGGTCCCGCAGCGCCGAGCCCGGCCCCTCGCGCAGGGCCCGCTTGAACCACTCGTGCTGGTCGGAGGAGTGGTTGGGCACCAGGTCCACGATGATCCGCAGCCCGAGCGCGTGCGCGTCGCGGATGAGGGCGTCGGCGTCGTGCAGGGTGCCGAACATCGGGTCGATGGCGCGGTAGTCGGCGACGTCGTAGCCGGCGTCGGCCTGCGGGGACGCGTAGAAGGGCGACAGCCAGACGGCGTCGACGCCGAGGTCCCGGAGGTACGGCAGGCGCGACCGCACGCCTTCGAGGTCGCCCATGCCGTCGCCGTTGGCGTCGGCGAAGCTGCGCGGATAGACCTGGTAGATCACGGCGTCCTGCCACCAGGTGGTGCGGGTTTCGGCGGTCGCGGTGAGGTGCGGGGTCATTTCTTCCCTGGGGTGGTGGTTGGTGGTGGTGTACGGGACGGGTGCGGGTGGGCGGCGCCTGCGGCGGGCGGCTCCCCACCCCGCCCCTTCCCTAAAGCCCTGGGCGGGCGGCCGGGCGGGAACGAAGGACGTCTCCCGGGGGCTACGCCCCCGGCCCCCCGAGCGGGGCTGCGCCCCTGCACCCCCTCGGGGGCTCCGCCCCCAAACCCCGGGCGGGGCCTGCGGCCCCTGCACCCCGCTGGGGTGGGTGGGCGAGCGAGGCTGTACCCCGCACCCCCCGTTGGGTGGGTGGGTACACGGGGCCTGCACCCCGCCGGGGCTGGGCTCCGCCCCGGACCCCGATCCCCACGCGCCGGAGGTGTCGGAGGTGCCTTAAGGGGCGCGGGGAACTGCGCGACCAGCCCCCGCCGGCCCGCAGTCGAAGAACCGAGCCTCCGGGGGTGCAAGCCCCGCCGGGGAGCGGGGCGGAACCCCGGCGGGGAGTCTGAGGGGCGGAGCCCCGAGGGGTGCAGGGGCCGCAGGGCCCGCGAAGGGGTTCCGGAAACGGGGCCTCAACCCCCACCCACCCTCGGAGAGTTAAGGGAACGGGCGGGGTGGGGGTCATCCCTTTGTGGCCCCCGCCGTCATCCCCGCCACCAAATGCTTCTGCGCGAACAGGAAGAACACCGCCGCCGGGATGGCGATGAGCACGGACGCCGCCGTCATCGGGCCCCAGTTCGCCGTGTACTGGGTCACGAACGTCTGCAACCCGCCCGCCAGCGTCAGATGCTCGTCCCCCACCATGAACGCCGACGCGTACGCGACCTCGCCCCACGCCGTGATGAAGGAGTAGAACGCCGTCACCGCGAGCCCCGGCTTCGCCAACGGCAGGATCAGCCGCCAGAACGTACCGAACGGGTTCAGCCCGTCCACCCGCCCCGACTCGTCGATCTCCACCGGGATCCCGTCGAAGAACCCCTTCATCATCCAGGCGCAGAACGGGACCGCGATCGTCAGATACGTGATGATCAGGCCCACCGGCTGGTTCAGCAGCCCCAGTTGGCCCATCAGGTTGTAGAGCGGGACGATCAGGATCGCCATCGGGAACATCTGGGTGATCAGGAGGGTCCACATCAGGGGGCGCATGCCGGGGAACCGGAAGCGGCTGACCGCGTAACCCGTCGTCGCGGAGATGAAGACGCCGAGCACCGTCGTCACCCCCGCGATCAGCGCCGAGTTCCCGAACCACGTGAAGAAGCTCGTCTTGTCCACCAGATAGCGGTAGTTGTCGAGCGTCGTGTCCTTGAAGAAGTCCGTGGTCATCGCGTACTTCGCCGGCTTCAGCGACGTCAGCAGCACCCACAGCACCGGGAAGACCGCGATGATCGACGCCACGATCAGCGTCGCGTGCAGGCCGAAGGACGCCAGCGGCGAGCGCTTGCCGCGCACGGCCCCGTCACGTTCACTCCGTACAGAAGACGTCATCGTCACCACACCTCTCCCTGCTTGCGCAGCGACCGCCGGTACACAAGCGCGAAGATCATCAGAACCGCCAGGATCAGCACGCCCCACGTCGCCGACCCCGCGAAGTCGCGCGGGCTCTCCACGAACGCCTGGCGAAACGCCTGCGTCACCAGGATCTCGGTGGAGTCGCCGGGACCGCCCCGGGTGAGCAGGAAGATCACCGGGAACATGTTGAACGTCCAGATAGTGGAGAGCAGGATCACCGTCGACGACACACCCCGCAGGCCCGGCACCGTGATGTGCAGGAACCGCTTCCACGGGCCGGCCCCGTCCATCTCCGCCGCCTCGTACAGCTCGCCGGGGATCGACTGGAGGCCGCCCAGGAGCGCGACCATCATGAACGGCACGCCCAGCCAGACGTTGACCGCGATCACCGAGACCTTGGCCCACGTCGGGTCGTCCAGCCACGGGATCGCCGAAATGCCGCCGCCGTCAAGGACCTTGTTCAGCAGGCCGTTGTCCCGGTTGAACAGGAACCGCCAGGCGAACACCGAGACGAAGCCCGGCACCGCCCACGGCAGGATCAGCATCATCCGGTAGGCCGCGCGGCCCCGGAACTGCCGGTTGAGCATGTTCGCCAGGCCCAGGCCGAGCAGGAACGTGATGGAGACGCAGCACACCGTCCACACCACGGTCCACACCAGCCGCTGCAGGAACACGGGGTCCTGGAGCACGCTCGTGTAGTTGTCGAACCCGACGAACTTGTACGTCGCCGCGATGTGGTTGGCGCCGATCGTCCGGCCGACGTTGCGCTCGTTGGCGTCGGTCAGCGACAGGTAGACGCCCCGGCCCAGCGGCCAGCCGATGATCACGCCGAGGACGATCACCACGGGGGCGACCATCGTCCAGGCGTACCAGTGCGTCGATAGCGCGCGCCGGAGCCGGCCCGGGCGCTCGCCGGTCGCGCGGGCCCGGCCGCGGGCGCTGTCGCCCGCGGCCTTCGCCGTCGACCGGTCGGTGTGGACAGTCATGTCAGGACTACCTATCTCCGTACCGTCTCGTACCTGCCGGACTGCTCGACCCGTCCGTTACTTCCAGCCCTTGAGGATCTTGCGGAAGGCCTCGCCGGAGGCCTTGGCCGCGTCCTCGGGCGACGAGGCGCCGGTGACGGCCTTGGTGAACTGGAGCTTCAGCGGCTCGAAGAGGGAGCCGTTCTCCGGGATCCAGGCGCGCTCGACGGCCTTGTCGACGGCCGGCTTGAAGAACTGGACCATCTCGTTGGACTTGACGTCCGGCTGGTCGTACGCGGCGGTCCGGGTCGGCAGCAGGCTGAGCGCCTTGGTGGTCTGCACCTGGACGTTCTGCGAGGTCAGGTAGTCGACGAAGGCGTGCGAGGCATCGAGGTTCTTGGAGCCCGCGTAGACCGCGAGGTCGTGGCCGCCCTGCGGGGCGCCCTGGGCGGCGGAGCCGGCCGGGACCGCGGCGACGCCGAGGTTGGACTTGTCCTTGAACTGGTCACCGGCGTACACATCCGCGACGGCCCAGGGGCCGTTGACCATCATGGCGACCTTGCCCGACTTGAAGGCGGTCTCCATGTTGTTCCAGCCGTCGGTGGCGTTGGTGATCGCGGCGCCGGAGGTGACCAGGTCACGGGCGGCCTTGAACGCCTTGACCCCGGCGGGGCCGTCGACCGTGACCTTCTTGCCCTTGGCGTCGACGAGGTCGCCGCCCTCGCCGTAGATGAACGGCAGGAACCAGTACGAGTCGTCGCCGCGCAGGTAGAGGCCGGTGTTGCCGGTCTTGGACTTGATCGTGGCGGCCGCGGTCTTCAGCTCGTCGAGCGACTTCGGCGGCTGGACGCCCGCGTCCTTGAGCATCTTCTTGTTGTAGAAGAGGCCGAGGGTGTCGATGACCTGCGGTACGGCGTACATCGTGCCGTCGTACTTGCCGCTGGCGGCGGCCTGCTTGAGGAACGCGGAGTCCACTTCCTTGGCCTTGGCGTCCGGGACCTTGTCCAGGTAGCCCAGCGAGGCGAAGTCGGCGACCCAGCCGACGTCGGAGCGGATGACGTCCGGCGCGTCCGAGCCGCTGCCGAAGGCGTTCTTGATCTTGTTCTGCGCGTCGCCGTACGGCACGTTGACGTACTTGACGGTGACCTTGGGGTGCAGCGTGTGGAAGTCCTCGGCGATCTTCTGGAAGGTCGCCTTCTCGGTGTCGTTCGAGGTGTCCCACCAGGTCACGGTGCCGGAGAGCTCGCCCGAGCTCTTCTTGTCACCGCTGTCACTGCTGTCACTGCCGCCGCAAGCCGTCGCCGCGAGCGCCAGTGTCGCGACCAGCGCGGTGGCCGCTATGCCACGTCGCATGTGAACTCCTTCAACGGGTGCCGCGCCATCACGGCGCCGGATCGCCAGGAACGTAACAAGGATGAAAGAAGACCGAAAGACCTTGCGAAGAATTTCTGCAAGGCGGGTCGATCGTTACATCCACGTGTCCACACGGTTGCCGTCACGCGCCTTGCCAGCGGGGCTCTTGGCACTCCACGGGCATGACAGAGAGGTCGACAGCAGGCTTGCAAGACTTCCGCAAGACCTTGCAAGACTGTTACCTTCGGGGTGCAGCGGCGTTGATCCCGTAGGCGCAGGACACCGTTTCAGGCCACTGGAGAGGGACCCGTTTATGACGCAGGAGCTGACCACGCCCCCCGCCACCGCGGGCCGCACCCCGGACACCGACACCCCGGCCGCCGACTGGTGGCGCGACGCCGTCATCTACCAGGTGTACGTCCGCTCCTTCGCGGACGGCGACGGCGACGGCATCGGCGACCTGCCCGGCATCCGGGCCCGCCTGCCGCATCTCGCGGAGCTCGGCGCGGACGCCGTCTGGCTCACCCCGTTCTACGCCTCCCCGCAGGCCGACGGCGGCTACGACGTGGCCGACTACCGGGCCGTCGACCCGCTCTTCGGCACCCTCCAGGACGCCGACGACCTGGTCCGCGAGGCCCATCGGCTCGGTCTGCGCGTCATCGTCGACATCGTCCCCAACCACACCTCCGACCAGCACAGCTGGTTCCGCGCGGCGCTCGCCGGCGGCCCGGAGCGCGAGCGCTACCACTTCCACCCGGGCAAGCGGTCGGCCGTGCCCGCCCAGGGCCCGGCCGCGCCGCCCAACGACTGGGAGTCGGTCTTCGGCGGCCCCGCCTGGACCCGTACCGAGGACGGGGACTGGTATCTGCACCTGTTCGCCCCCGAGCAGCCCGACCTCAACTGGGAACACCCGGACGTGCGGGCCGAGTTCGAGTCCGTACTGCGGTTCTGGCTCGACCTCGGCGTCGACGGCTTCCGCATCGACGTGGCCCACGGCATGGTCAAGGCCGAGGGACTGCCCGACATCGGCGCCCGCGAGCAGGCCAAGCTGATCGGCGCCCAGGAGCTGCCGTTCTTCGACCAGGACGGCGTCCACGAGATCCACCGCAGCTGGCGCCGCCTGCTCGATTCGTACGACGGCCAGCGCATCGCGGTCGCCGAGGCGTGGGCCCCCTCTCCCGAGCGCCTGGCCCTGTACGTACGGCCGGACGAACTGCACCAGGCGTTCAACTTCCAGTTCCTGAACTGCCCTTGGGACGCGGCCGAGATGCGCGAGGTCGTCGACGCCTCGCTGGCCGCGACCCGCTCGGTCGGCGCCCCCACCACCTGGGTGCTCTCCAACCACGACGTGGTGCGCCACCCGACCCGGTACGGCGGCGGCGAGCAGGGCCTGCGCCGGGCGCGGGCCGCGGCCCTGCTGATGCTGGCGCTGCCCGGCTCCGCGTACATCTACCAGGGCGAGGAGCTGGGCCTGCCCGAGGTGACCGACCTGCCCGACGAGGTGCGCCAGGACCCGTCGTTCTTCCGCGCCGAGGGCCAGGACGGGTTCCGGGACGGCTGCCGGGTGCCGATTCCGTGGACCGCCGACGGGTCCTCGTACGGCTTCGGCGGTGGCGGGAGCTGGCTGCCGCAGCCCGCCGCATGGGCCGGGCTGAGCATCGAGGCGCAGACCGGTGATCCGCGCTCCACGCTGGAGCTCTACCGCTCCGCGCTCGCGCTGCGGCGTGCGCTTCCGGGGCTCGGTGACGGGGAGATGGAGTGGCTGGAGGCGCCCGCCGACATGCTGGCGTTCGCCCGGCCGGGGTTCGTGTGCACGGTCAACACCGGTGCCTGTGCGGTCGAACTGGCCGTCCCGGGACGGCCGCTGATCGCCACGGCACCCCTGGAGTTCACCGGCGGTAATGTCACGATCCCCGCCGAATCCGCCGTCTGGTGGGCAATCTGACGTGCGACCGGTACAGTCCAACCCCGTGACCGCACGGCTTGCCGACATCGCAGCCCAGGCGGGGGTCAGCGAAGCCACAGTCAGCCGCGTGCTCAACGGCAAGCCCGGTGTGGCCGCGGGCACCCGCGAATCCGTGCTGGCCGCGCTCGACGTCCTCGGCTACGAACGGCCGGTGCGGCTGCGCCGCCGCAGCGCCGGTCTGGTCGGGTTGATAACGCCGGAGCTGGAGAACCCGATCTTCCCGGCGCTCGCCCAGGTCATCGGCCAGTCGCTCACCCGCCAGGGATACACGCCGGTGCTCGCCACCCAGACCCCCGGCGGTTCCACCGAGGACGAGCTCACCGAGATGCTGGTCGACCGCGGCGTCTCCGGCATCATCTTCGTCTCCGGACTGCACGCCGACACCACGGCCGACATGGACCGCTACGAGCAACTGCGCGCCCAGGGCGTCCCGTACGTCCTGGTCGACGGCTTCTCGCCCAAGGTGCAGGCGCCGTTCATCTCGCCCGACGACCGGGCGGCGATGCGGCTCGCGGTCACCCATCTCGCGGCGCTCGGCCACACCCGGATCGGACTCGCGGTCGGGCCCAAGCGGTTCGTCCCCGTACTGCGCAAGATCGAGGGGTTCACGGCGGCGATGGAGGACCGGCTCGGGCTCTCCCCCGCCGAGGCCGAGTCGCTGGTGCAGCACTCGCTGTACACCCTGGAGGGCGGCCAGGCCGCGACCACCGCGCTGATCGCGCAGGGCTGCACCGCGATCGTCTGCGCCAGCGACATGATGGCGCTCGGCGCGATCCGCGCCGCGCGCCAGGCCGGACTCGACGTACCGAAGGACATCTCGGTCGTCGGGTTCGACGACTCGCCCCTGATAGCTTTCACCGATCCCCCGCTGACCACGATCCGCAAGCCGGTCACGGCCATGGGTCAGGCGGCGGTCCGCGCACTGCTCGAAGAGATCGGCGGCACCCCCGCTCCGCACAGCGAGTTCGTGTTCATGCCGGAGCTGGTGGTTCGCGGTTCAACGGCCTCCGGGCCTACTACCAAGTAGGGCTCGACTGGGCCCGTACACGGGTCCGGAATAAGCTCGGTGTAAGGGTCGGTCCGTCGTCCGTAGGGAGTACGGATGCGGATCGAACCCGACCGGAGGATGATCGGCACGGGGTATGTCCGTCTGGCAGACTCTCTCGCTATGGGTGAAATGACCGTGAAGACACCGGAAGGTACGGCGGACACCCCGTCGCCCGCCCCGTCGGCTGCGTCCATCCCATCCGTCCCGGACGAGCCGTCGCCGCCGGTCCCGGCACCGCCCCCCTCGCTGCTGCGGCGGCTGCGCACCCCGCGCAGACCCCGGCTCTGGTTCGAAATCCTCCTGATCGCGGTGAGTTACTGGACGTACTCGCTGATCCGCAACGCGGTCCCCGAACAGAAGTCGCAGGCGCTCGACAACGCCGACTGGATCTGGTCGGTCGAGAGCCACCTCGGCATCGCGGTGGAGCAGTCCGTCAACCACGCCGTCAACTCGGTGACATGGCTCATCGTAGGGATGAACTACTACTACGCCACGCTCCACTTCGTGGTGACGATCGGCGTCCTGGTGTGGCTCTTCCGCTGGCACCCCGGCCGGTACGCCGCGTCCCGGCTGATCCTCTTCGCCACCACCGGCGTGGCCCTCGTCGGCTACTACTTCTATCCGCTGGCGCCGCCCCGCCTGATGCACGGCGGCGACTTCATCGACACCGTCCTGGTCCACGAGACCTGGGGCTCGATGGCCTCGGGCGACCTGAAGAACATGTCCAACCAGTACGCGGCGATGCCGTCGATGCATATCGGCTGGTCCCTGTGGTGCGGCCTGACGATCTTCGCGCTCGCGAAGGCTCCGTGGGCGAAGATCCTGGGCCTGCTCTACCCCGCGGCGACCCTGCTGGTGATCGTCTCCACCGCCAACCACTTCTGGCTGGACGCGGTGGGCGGCATCCTGTGCCTCTCGTTCGGCTTCCTCGTCTCGTACGCCTGGTACGGCAAGCTCCCGCACCGCCTCTCCCGCCGGGTCCAGAACGCGCCACGGGGCCGCGTGGTGGCGGGCACCTCGCGCGCGTAGCCGGTTCTCACCAGGTACCACTCGGCCCGCTACGGCTAGGCTCGTCCTGAGCTTGATCCGGCGCCGGAGCCGGGCGCGTGGTGGTGGGAGGCGGCGGGATGACGGCGGTGCCGGGGCGCAGGAGCAGCACCTTCACCAGGCTGCTGCGGTACGGCTTCACCGACCCGTCGGCGGCCGAGCGGCGCCTGGACGCCCCGGAGCTCGCCTCCGTACGCACCGATCCGGTGCTCCTGGACGCGCTGGGCGCCACCGCCGACCCCGATCTGGCGCTCGCGGGCCTGGTGCGGATCGTGGAGGCCCAGGATCCGGCCGAGCGGCGCACGCTGCTCGACACCCTGATCACCGCCAAGCCGCTGCGGGACCGCCTCCTCGGGGTCCTGGGGGCCTCCGAGGCGCTGGCCGACCATCTCGCCCGGCATCCGCACGACTGGCACGCCCTGGTCACCTATGAGGCGGCGGACCTGCATCCGGGGATCGCCGAGTTCGAGCGCGGGCTTTCCGGGGCCGACGACCCGGTGTCGCTGCGGATCGCCTACCGGCGGTGCCTGCTGGCCATAGCGGCCCGTGATGTGTGCGGGACCACGGATGTGGCCGAGGCGGCGGCCGAGCTCGCCGACCTCGCCACCGCCACCCTGCGCGCGGCCCTCGCCATAGCCCGTACCGCCGCCCCCGAGGACGCGGCGCTGTGCCGACTCGCGGTGATCGCGATGGGCAAGTGTGGCGGCCATGAGCTGAACTACGTCTCCGACGTCGACGTGATCTTCGTCGGGGAGCCCGCGGAGGGCGCCGACGAGCGCAAGGCGATTCAGGCCGCCACCCGGCTCGCCTCACATCTGATGCGGATCTGCTCGGAGACCACCGTCGAGGGCACCATCTGGCCCGTCGACGCCAATCTGCGCCCCGAGGGCCGCAACGGGCCGCTGGTGCGCACGCTCTCCTCCCACCTCGCGTACTACCAGCGCTGGGCCAAGACCTGGGAGTTCCAGGCGCTGCTCAAGGCCCGGCCGGTGGCCGGGGACCCGGAGCTGGGCGAGGCCTACATCGAGGCGGTCTCGCCGCTGGTGTGGCAGGCCGCCGAGCGCGACAACTTCGTCAGCGACGTGCAGAAGATGCGCCGCCGGGTCGTCGACAACATCCCGGCCGCCCAGGTCGAGCGCGAGCTGAAGCTGGGGCCCGGCGGGCTGCGGGACGTCGAGTTCGCCGTCCAGCTCCTCCAGCTGGTGCACGGCCGAAGCGACGCGACCCTGCACAGCGGGACCACCCTGGACGCGCTCGGCGCGCTCGCGGCGGGCGGCTATGTGGGCCGTGCGGACGCCGCCCAGCTCGACGAGGCGTACCGCTTCCTGCGGGCGATGGAGCACCGCATCCAGCTGCACCGGCTGCGCCGCACGCATCTGGTGCCCGAGGACGAGGCCGACCTGCGGCGCCTTGGCCGTTCGCTGGGTCTGCGCACCGAGCCCGTGACCACTCTCAACCGGGAGTGGAAGAAGCACGCGGCCGTGGTGCGCAGGCTGCACGAGAAGCTGTTCTACCGGCCGCTGCTCGACGCCGTCGCGCAGCTCTCGCCCGGCGAGACCCGGCTCAGCCCGCGCGCGGCCGGGCAGCGCCTGGAGGCCCTGGGCTACGCGGACCCGGCGGCGGCGCTGCGGCACCTGGAGGCCTTGTCCTCGGGCGTCACGCGCAAGGCCGCCATCCAGCGCACCCTGCTGCCCGTACTGCTCGGCTGGTTCGCCGACTCGGCCGACCCGGACGCGGGCCTGCTTGGCTTCCGCAAAGTGTCGGACGCGCTCGGCAAGACCCCGTGGTACCTGCGGCTGCTGCGCGACGAGGGCGCGGCCGCCGAGAACCTGGCCCGGGTCCTCTCGGCCGGCCGCCTCGCCCCCGACCTGCTCCTTCGCGCCCCGGAGGCGGTGTCGATCCTGGGCGACCCGGAGGGGCTGAAGCCGCGCGGCCGCGAGCATCTGGAGCAGGAGGTACTGGCCGCCGTGGGCCGCGCCGAGACGGCCGAGGGCGCGGTCGCCGCGACCCGTGGCGTACGGCGAAGAGAGCTGTTCCGCACCGCCGCCGCCGACCTCATCGGCTCGTACGGCACCGAGGACAGCCCCGCCGAGCCGGACCCGGGCGCCCTGGTCGACCGGGTCGGCAACGCGGTCACCGATCTGAACGCGGCGACGCTCGCGGGCGCGCTGCGGGCCGCCGTGCGGGCGGAGTGGGGCGAGACCCTGCCGACCCGGTTCGCGGTCATCGGCATGGGCCGCTTCGGCGGGCACGAGCTGGGCTACGGCTCGGACGCGGATGTGCTGTTCGTCCATGAGCCGCGCGAGTTCGTCGACGAGCAGGAGGCGTCGCGGACGGCCACGCGGGTCATCACCGAGATGCGCCGGCTGCTCCAACTCCCCACCGCCGACCCGCCGTTGCTCATAGACGCCGATCTGCGCCCGGAGGGCAAGAGCGGCCCGATGGCGCGCACGCTCGGCTCGTACGCCGCGTACTACCGCCGCTGGTCGCTGGTGTGGGAGAGCCAGGCGCTGCTGCGCGCCGAGCCGATGGCGGGCGACGCGGAGCTGGGGCGCCGGTTCATCGAGCTGATCGACCCGCTGCGCTACCCGGCGGAGGGACTGGGCGAGGACGCGGTACGGGAGATACGGCGGCTCAAGGCCCGCATGGAGTCGGAGCGCATGCCGCGCGGCGCCGACCCGACGCTGCACACCAAGCTCGGCCGGGGCGGCCTCTCGGACGTCGAGTGGACGGTCCAGCTCTTCCAGATGCAGCACGGCTGGGCCGAGCCCGGCCTGCGCACCACCCGCACCCGCGACGCCCTCTCGGCGGCGCACGCGGCGGGCCTGATCGCCACCGAGGACGCCGAGATACTGGACGAGGCGTGGGTGCTGGCCACGCGGGTGCGGAACGGGGTGATGCTGGTGCGGGGCCGTGCCGGTGACACGTTCCCGTCCGACGGCCGCGAGCTCGCGGCGGTCGGCCGCTATCTCGGCTACGAGCCGGGGCATGTCGGGGACATGCTGGACGACTACCGGCGGGTCACGCGGCGGGCGCGCGCTGTGGTGGAGCGATTGTTCTACGGGGCGTAGCCTGCCGGTAAGGGCGCATTTCGACTGCGGACCGTCGGTGGCTGGTCGCGCAGTTCCCCGCGCCCCTAACCACTTCGGGGCACGGCCAGCCGACAAAGTACCCCAACCGTTCTCACTACCTTCACCCGCACGGATCTTCCCGTCTTCAACAGCCCGCCCTAACCTCACGGTGCACAGCCCCCCACGTCCCCTCACCGGAGGTATCCGCCGTGTCCGGCTGGTCCATACCCCGCCGCCGTACCCGTACCGCCCTCTTCTCCGCCGTCGGCCTCGTGGCCGCGTCCGTCGGCCTGTGGGCCGGGCTCGGCGGTACGTCCTCCGCGCACGCGGCGGCGAGCGTCCCCACCCCCGACCACACGGTCGTCGTGGTCTTCGAGAACCACGCGTACAACCAGGTCATCGGAAGCTCCAGCGCCCCGTACATCAACTCGCTGAAGAGCGGCGGCGCCAACCTCTCGCAGACGTTCGCCGAGACGCACCCGAGCCAGCCCAACTACTACGCGATGTTCTCCGGCTCCACGCAGGGCATCACGGACGACAGCTGCGTCACCCCGGGCTTCTCCTCCGCGCCCAACCTGGCGTCCGAGGTGATGGCCGCGGGCAAGACCTGGGCGAGCTACAACGAGTCGCTGCCGAGCCAGGGTTCGACCGTGTGCACCAGCGGCAAGTACGCGCAGAAGCACAACCCGTGGTTCGGCTTCTCCAACGTCCCGACGTCGAGCGCGAAGACCTTCACGCAGTTCCCGACGGACTACAGCACGCTGCCGACGGTCTCGTACGTCACGCCCAACCTGTGCAGCGACATGCACGACTGCTCGGTCTCGACCGGTGACACCTGGCTGAAGAAGAACCTGGGCGCGTACGCGACCTGGGCCAAGACCCACAACAGCCTGCTCGTCGTCACCTTCGACGAGGACAACCGGCTCGCGGGCAACAAGATCCCGACCGTCCTGTACGGGCAGCCGGTGACCCCGGGGTCTTCGTCCTCGGCGACGTACAACCACTACAACATCCTCCGCACGATCGAGGACATGTACGGCACCACGCACGCCGGCCAGGCCGCCAACGCCTCGGACATCACGGGCATCTGGGCTTCCTGAC
This sequence comes from Streptomyces sp. CBMA152, assembly GCF_014596475.1. Taxonomy (GTDB): domain Bacteria; phylum Actinomycetota; class Actinomycetes; order Streptomycetales; family Streptomycetaceae; genus Streptomyces. The sequence continues at coordinate 109,880 of NZ_MECJ01000033.1, forward strand.
GTGTACGTAGCAGACAGCCGCAGCACCCCTGCGGCGGCCGCCGCCCGGCTCACCCCCGGGCGGCGGTCCGCCGTGGCCCCCACGGTGCTCGCGCTCGGCGCGGTCAGCCTGATCACCGACGTCTCGTCCGAGATGGTCACGGCCGTCCTGCCGCTCTACCTGGTCACGGGCCTGGGCCTGTCGCCGCTCGGCTTCGGCCTCCTCGACGGCGTCTACAACGGCTTCAGCGCGCTCGTCCGCCTGGTCGGCGGGCATCTGGCCGACCGGGGCGGGCGCCACAAGACGGTGGCGGTACTCGGCTACGGCCTGTCGGCGGTGTGCAAACCCCTTCTCCTGGTGGCGAGTTCACTGCCGATGATCGGCGCGGTGCTCGCGGTCGACCGGACCGGGAAGGGGCTGCGCACGGCCCCGCGCGACGCGCTGATCTCGCTGGCGTCGGCGCCGGAGGCACGCGGGCGGGCGTTCGGGGTGCACCGCGCGATGGACACGGCGGGCGCGCTGCTCGGCCCGCTGGCCGCGTTCCTGATTCTCCGTCAGGCCGTGGACGGCTACGACGCGGTGTTCACTGTGAGCTTCTGCGTGGCGGCGGTGGGCGTCCTCGTCCTGCTGCTGTTCGTGCCCTCGCGCACGGCCCCCGAGCGCGCGCCGGACGCCCCGCGCCCGTCCCTGAAGGCGGCGCTCGCGCTCCTTGCCGAGCGGGACGTACGCCGACTGACCCTCTGCGCCCTGCTGTTGGGCCTGGCCACGGTCAGCGACTCGTTCGTCTACCTGCTGCTCCAGCGGCGCCTGGATGTGCCGGACCGCTGGTTCGCGCTGCTGCCGCTGGGCACGGCGGCCGCGTTCCTGCTGCTCGCGGTCCCGCTGGGCCGGCTCGCCGACCGGGTGGGCCGCTGGCGGGTCTTCCTCGGCGGCCACGCGGCCCTGCTGTGCGCGTACGGCCTGCTGCTGCCGGGCTGGCAGGGCGCGGCGCTCCCGTACGTCGTGCTCGCCCTGCACGGTCTGTTCTACGCGGCGACCGACGGCGTCCTGATGGCCGCGGCGGCCGGTTCCGTACCGGCCGAACTGCGCTCCAGCGGACTCGCGTTGATCCAGACCGGCCAGGCGTCGGCCCGCTTCGTCTGCTCGATCGCGTTCGGCGCGGCGTGGACGGCGTGGGGCGACCGCACGGCGCTCTCCACGGCGGCGCTGGCCCTCACCGTGTGCGCGGCGGGGGCGATGCTGCTGCGGCCGACGGATTCGACGGAGGTGGCCGCGGCATGAGTCTGCGCAACAAGGTGCTGATCCTCGCGACGGCGCTGGTCGTGCTCGCGGGCGTGGGCATCGCGTCCGTGCTGCACGCGTCGAGCCGGGCCGACCGCAAGAACCAGGTGCAGGCGGGCGGCCCGCCGGTGAGCGCCGGGCAGGTGTCGCTGGCCCCGGACGCCGGGCGCCGGATCGTCTTCCGCAACATGGCCTGGGGCCCGCACCGCGACGAGCTCGCCACGGTCCCGGCGGGCGATCCGTCGGGGCCGCGCACCGCCTCCGGCGTGAAGTGCCTGCGGTTCTACGCGGCCGGCGGGACCGGGGTGTGCCTGCGGGCCGAGCGGGGCACGGTGCAGACGACCTACCGCGCGGTGGTCCTGGACGCGCACCTCAAGGAGCGCGCCCACTACGACGTCCCGGGCATCCCGACCCGGGCCCGCGTATCCCCGTCGGGCAAGCTGGCCGCCTGGACGGTCTTCGTCGGCGGCGACTCGTACGCTGGCACCAACTTCTCCACCCGCACGGCGATCCTGGACACGCACACCGGCCAACTCACCAAAACACTCGAAGACTTCACGATCGAGCGGGACGGCAAGACGTACCACGCCTCGGACGTCAACTTCTGGGGCGTCACCTTCGCGTCCGACGACCGCCACTTCTACGCGACGATGGCGACGTCCGGCAAGACGTACCTGATCCGCGGCGACCTGGAAACCCGCCGGGTCACGACCCTGCGCACCAACCTGGAGTGCCCGTCCCTCTCCCCCGACGGCACCCGCCTGGCCTTCAAGAAACGCGTCCCCGGCCTCCCGTCGGACGCGCCCTGGCGCCTGTACGTCCTGGACCTCACGACGATGCACGAGACCCCCTTGGCGGAGCCGCGCAGCGTCGACGACCAACTGGTCTGGCAGGACGACAAGACGGTGACGTACTCCCTGCCGGGCGACTACGGCGCCGACCTCTACACGCTCCCGGCCGACGGCACAGGAAAGCCTCACCGCCTGCTGACGGCGGGGCTGGCTCCGGCGTATCTGGGCTAGTCCTTGTCGAAGCGGTAGGACGCCCGCTCCATCTCCCGGACCTCGACCGTGAGGTGGAGGCGGCGGCCTTGCGGGGCCGTCACGTGCTTGCGGGCGATGTCCAGGACCGTCTCGCTCAGCTGCTCGCGGGCCTGCTGGGTGCGGCCGGTGAGGATCGAGAGCTGGATGAAGACGACGTCGAGGTCGTCGTCGCCCTCGCCGAAGTACGCCTCCTCGATACGGCGGAAGCGGGACTTGAAGGCCGTGGTCGGGGCGTCGATGATCGCCGGGGCGGTGGTGTGCACCTCGCTCGCGAAGGCCCGGCGGTCGAAGGTCTCGGCGAGGCGGTCGGAGTACTCGACGGTGACGAACGGCATGCTCAATCCTCTTCTCGCACGGCGGAACCGGCCGGCTCCCGCCAGGCAGTATCTCTGTGCCGTCCGACGCCGCGGACGCCGGGAGGCCCGCCCCGGCGCGGGGGCGGGCCTCCCGGTCGTACGAGGACGGCGTCAGGACGGCTGGACCAGCCCGATGACGTTGCCGTCCGCGTCCTTCACCGACGCGGTGCGGCGGCCGCCGCCGACGTCCTGGACGTCCTGGAGCGGCTGCGCCCCCGCGTCGAGCAGCGCCTTCACGCTCTTCTCGATGTCGTCGACGTGCCAGTACGGGACCGGCCCGGTCATCCCCTTGCCGTGCCCGTTCGGATCGAGCCCCACTTCCTGGCCCGCCGCGTTGAACTGCACGTAGTACGGCTCGTCCATCACGGGATCGGCGCCCAGAAGCCCGCTGAACAGGGCCTTCGCGGCGGCGATGTCCTTGACGGGATAGATGATCGTCTTGAGGCCTTGGGTCATGGGGATGTACTCCTCGAAGTGCGTGTCACGGGACGGCTTCGCGTCCGCCCCTGCCATGACACACCCCGGCGGACCGACCCGCCCGCCGGGAGCACCCGAATGCCCCAAGATCCCTACAGAACGGGCAGGTTCTTCCGCAGCTCGAACGCCGTGACCTCGCTGCGGTACTCCTCCCACTCCTGCTTCTTGTTGCGCAGGAAGAAGTCGAAGACGTGCTCGCCGAGGGTCTCGGCGACCAGTTCGCTGCGTTCCATCAGCGTGATCGCCTCGCCGAGGTTCTGCGGCAGGGGCTCGATACCCATCGCGCGGCGCTCGGAGTCGGAGAGGGCCCAGACGTCGTCGTCCGCGCCCGCCGGGAGTTCGTAGCCCTCCTCGATGCCCTTGAGGCCGGCCGCGAGCAGCAGCGCGTACGCGAGGTAGGGGTTGCAGCCGGAGTCGAGGGAGCGGACCTCGACGCGGGCGGAGCCCGTCTTGCCGGGCTTGTACATCGGCACGCGGATGAGGGCCGAGCGGTTGTTGTGGCCCCAGCAGATGTACGAGGGGGCCTCGCCGCCCGCGCCCGCGGTGCGCTCCGAGCCGCCCCAGATGCGCTTGTAGGAGTTGACCCACTGGTTGGTGACCGCGGCGATCTCGGCGGCGTGCTTGAGCAGACCCGCGATGAAGGAGCGGCCGACCTTGGAGAGCTGGTACTCGGCGCCCGACTCGTAGAACGCGTTGCGGTCGCCCTCGAAGAGGGAGAGGTGGGTGTGCATGCCGGAGCCGGGGAACTCCGAGAAGGGCTTGGGCATGAACGTCGCCTGGACGCCCTGTTCGAGCGCGACCTGCTTCATGACCAGGCGGAACGTCATGATGTTGTCGGCCGTGGAGAGCGCGTCCGCGTAGCGCAGGTCGATCTCCTGCTGGCCCGGCGCGCCCTCGTGGTGGCTGAACTCGACCGAGATGCCCATCGACTCCAGCATGGTGATCGCCTGGCGGCGGAAGTCCATGCCGACGTTCTGCGGGGTGTGGTCGAAGTAACCGGAGTTGTCGGCGGGCACCGGGCGGGTGCCGTCCAGCGGCTTGTCCTTCAGCAGGAAGAACTCGATCTCGGGGTGGGTGTAGAAGGTGAAGCCCAGGTCTGAGGTCTTGGCGAGGATGCGCTTGAGGACGAAGCGCGGGTCCGCGAAGGACGGGGAGCCGTCCGGCATCAGGATGTCGCAGAACATCCGCGCGGTGCCCGGGGCCTCCGCGCGCCACGGCAGGATCTGGAAGGTGCTCGGGTCCGGCTTGGCGATCATGTCCGACTCGTACACCCGGGCGAAGCCCTCGATGGCCGAGCCGTCGAAGCCGATGCCCTCGTCGAACGCCTGTTCAAGCTCGGCAGGAGCCACCGCAACCGACTTCAGGAAGCCGAGCACATCGGTGAACCACAAACGCACAAACCGGATGTCACGCTCTTCGAGAGTGCGGAGCACAAACTCCTGCTGCTTGTCCATAGCCACATCCTTGCAGTTCAGACGGTCTGTGCACCACCGCCCGGGCATGAGAGGGAAGCATCAGTATCGAGGCCCGGGATTACCGACACATTACGCACCCGATATGACGTGCGGCACGTCCCCTCCCCACAGTCGCACCGGGTGCCGTTCCCGGCGAGGGCGTGAGGGATACTCGCTCCTCGTTGCCCGCAGAACGACTTGGTACGGCTGACCTCCGTACCGCTATGGAGACCGCAGCATGACCGGCACCCAGATGGAGCCCCCGGATACCGTCACCGCACCGCCCGCGCCGGCACCTGCCGCCGCGCGCTGGCGGGCCTGGCTGCTGGACGGGCTCTCGGAGCAGTCCGCACGCCACCAGGGGCCGCACGGCACCCCGCCCCAGGAGCACAAGGGCCACAGCTGGTGGCGTGTCATGTGCCTCACCGGTGTCGACTACTTCTCGACGCTCGGCTACCAGCCGGGCATCGCGGCGCTCGCGGCCGGGCTGCTCTCGCCGATGGCCACGCTCGTCCTGATCGCCCTGACGCTGCTCGGCGCGCTGCCGGTCTACCGCCGGGTGGCCAAGGAGTCGCCGAACGGCGAGGGTTCCATCGCCATGCTGGAGCGGCTGCTGCCGTGGTGGGCGGGGAAGATCTTCGTCCTGGTGCTGCTCGGGTTCGCGGCCACCGACTTCATGATCACCATCACGTTGTCGGCCGCGGACGCCTCGGCCCACGTTGTGGAGAATCCTTTCGCCCCGAGCTGGCTGCACGGCTCCAACCTCTGGATCACGCTGGCTCTCGTCGCGGCGCTCGGCGCGGTCTTCCTCAAGGGGTTCAAGGAGGCCATCGGTGTCGCCGTGGTGCTCGTCGCCGTCTATCTGACGCTCAACCTGGTGGTGCTCGCCACCGCCGTCGGGAAGATCGCCACCGAGCCCGTGGTGATCGACGACTGGTGGCACGCCGCCAGCGCCGCGCACTCCTCGCCGCTCGCCATGGTCGGCGTGGCGCTGCTGGTCTTCCCCAAGCTCGCGCTCGGCATGTCCGGCTTCGAGACGGGCGTGGCGGTGATGCCGCAGATCACCGGCGACGCCTCCGACACCCACGACAAGCCGCTGGGCCGCATCCGCGACACCCGCAAGCTGCTCACCACGGCGGCGATCGTGATGAGCGGCTTCCTGCTCGTCTCCAGCCTCGCCACGACGATCCTGATCCCGGAGGCGGAGTTCAAGGCGGGCGGCGACGCCAACGGGCGCGCGCTCGCCTTCCTCGCCCATCAGCAGCTGGGCGAGGCGTTCGGCACGGTCTACGACATCTCGACCATCGCGATCCTCTGGTTCGCCGGCGCCTCGGCGACGGCCGGACTGCTCAACCTGGTGCCGCGCTATCTGCCGCGCTACGGCATGGCCCCGGAGTGGACCCGCGCGGTGCGCCCGCTGGTGCTGATCTTCGCGGCGATCGCCTTCTTCATCACCTGGTGGTTCGACGCCGACGTCGACGCGCAGAGCGGTGCGTACGCGACCGGTGTCCTGGTCCTGATGCTCTCGGCGTCGTTCGCCTCCACCGTGGCCGTGCTGCACCGGGGCAAGCGGGGCGCGGCCCTCGGCTTCGGCGCGATCACCGCGGTGTTCGCGTACACGCTGGTCACCAATGTCATCGAGCGGCCCGACGGACTGAAGATCGCGCTGCTTTTCATCGTCGCGATCCTGCTGTCGTCGTTCGCCTCCCGGGTGCACCGGGCCTTCGAGCTGCGGGCCACCGAGGTCACCTTCGACGAGGCCGCGAGCCGGTTCATCGACGAGGCGGCGAAGAGCGGCCCGCTGCGACTGATCGCCAACGAGCCGCAGGAGCACTCCACGGCGGAGTACCGCGCCAAGGAGTACAGCCAGCGCGAGGAGACGCACATCCCCGACGGGCGGCCGGTGCTGTTCCTGGAGGTGTTCGTGCAGAACTCCTCGGACTTCACCACCGAGCTCACCGTGCACGGCACCGAGAAGCACGGGGTGCGCAGGCTGCGGGTGGAGGGCGCGGTCGTGCCCAACACCATCGCGGCCGTGATGATGAAGCTGCGCGACCGCACCGGGCAGGTGCCGCACGCGTACTTCAACTGGACCGAGGGCCATCCGCTCAGCCATCTGCTGCGCTTCCTGGTCTTCGGCGACGGCGAGGTCGCGCCGGTCACCCGTGAGGTGCTGCGCCGGGCCGAGCCGGACCGCAAGCGCCGGCCCCGCGTCCACGTCGGCTGATTCCGGCCGGTTGGCCTGATCTTGGCCGACCCCGCCCTGCCGCGCGTCGCGCTCCCTCCCTTACCATCTGCGCCTATGGGGGGAGTGCGACGCCTTCGCATCACACGTCCTGTGGCGCTGCTGAGCGCCATGGCGACGCTTCTCGCCGCCCTCTTCCTCTGCCTCACCGCGGGCGGCCGCGCGAGCGCCGACGCCGTTCCCGCCGCGCACCACATCACGCTCGCCGTCGGTCCCGCGCAGTACAGCTGCCCGTACGACCGCGGCGACTGCGGGCTCTTCCCGCACGCCGACCCGGCCGTGCTCACCGCGCCGCCGCTGGACACCCCGGCGCCGAGCGCCGCGCAGGCCGTACGGACGGCGGCGGCGCCTCCCGCCGTGGCCCCGGTGCGCCGCGGCGCGGGGCCGCGCGCTCCCGATCTCCACGTTCTTCAAGTGCTACGGACCTAGGCGGACCTTCTGCGTTCCGCTCACACCCCCAACTTCCCCGTCACCAGAAGGACTTGAGCCATCATGGCCACCAAGGAATCGAACAGCTCACGCCAGGCGCGGATAGCCGAGATGCGCCGCGCCGAGCAGGCCCGCGAGCGCCGCAACAAGATCGTCGCGATCACCGCGTCGGTGGCGATCGTCGCCGGGCTCGTCGGCGTCGGCGCGTACCTGCTCAACCGGGAGTCCGACAAGAAGGACCAGCAGCAGGCCCAGAAGGCCGACGACGCCAAGGCGACCATCGCCGGCGAGAAGGACTGGGACCCGAAGAAGCTCGGCCGCAACCACGTCACCAAGACGGTGTCGTACCCGATGAAGCCGCCGGTCGGCGGTGACCACGACCAGGTCTGGATGAACTGCGGCGGCGTGGTCTACAAGAAGCCGGTCCCGGACATGAACGCGGTGCACTCGCTGGAGCACGGCGCGGTCTGGGTGACGTACAACGACAAGGCGCCGGCCGGGGATGTGCAGAAGCTCTCCGACAAGGTCTCCAAGACGCCGTACTCGCTGATGAGCCCGTTCCAGGACCAGGCCGGGGCGATCATGCTCAGCGCCTGGGGCAAGCAGGTCACCGTGACCAGCGCGGACGACCCGCGGGTCAACCAGTTCTTCAACAAGTACGTGCAGGGCGCGCAGACCCCGGAGCCGGGCGCGGCGTGCACGGGCGGGCTGGACCAGAAGTGAACCGCACCTACTGGGCGTCCCTCTCGGCGGTAGCGGCGGCGCTCGTGTTCGCCACGGTGGCCACGGTCGCCAGCGCCACCGGCGACGACTCCCCCGCCGCGCCCCGCACGCCCGTCGCCACCTCGGCGGACGCGGGCTTCGCGCGGGACATGTCGGTCCACCACCAGCAGGCGGTGGAGATGTCGTTCATCGTGCGCGACCGCACCCAGGACGAGGACGTGCGCCGGCTCGCCTACGACATCGCCAACACCCAGGCCAACCAGCGGGGCATGCTGCTCGGCTGGCTGGATCTGTGGAAGCTGTCGAAGTCCCAGCCGGACCAGCTGCCGATGGCGTGGATGGGGATGGGCACCGAGCCCGGCGCGGACGGCGCGCTGATGCCCGGCATGGCCACCAACACCGAGCTCGACCAGCTGCGCAGGGCCGACGGCAAGCAGGCCGAGATCCTCTACCTCCAGCTGATGACCGAGCACCACAAGGGCGGGATCCACATGGCCCAGGGCTGCGCCGAGAAGTGCGCCACCAAGGTGGAGCGCGACCTCGCCCAGGGCATGGTCGACTCGCAGCGCTCGGAGATCGACCTGATGGCCACCATGTTGACCGCACGGGGGGCCAAGCCGCGTACGTAACCACGTACCCGGCGTCGCCACGGATTACGTAAGGAATCCGCCCCAGTCCGACTTTCAGCCATCAAAACGACCCAAGTCCCGCCACCTGGGCGGGACTTGGGTTTCTCTTGGGTTTCACATGCCCCCCGCATGAACCGTTCCTCACCAGAGTGACGCTGTGCATGTGCAGATCAAGTGCGCATGCCTCACAGGTGAAGAGCCTCAGCAGGGGGTCAAATGAGAACAAGCCGCACCAAGCGGCGTGCCGTGAGCATGGCAGCGACACTGCCCATGCTCGCCGGCGCACTCGCTTTCGGCATACCGTCCGCCCACGCCGCGGACCCCGTGCCGTCCGGGCGGGCCGCCCTCACGGGCACCAAGCCCGCATGGGCCACCGGCGCCGCTGACCAAGGCGCCACGGCGAACACGAACAAGGTCAACGCGCGCGTGTACCTCGCGGGCCGCGACGCCAAGGGCCTCGCCGCGTACGCCGCGGCCGTGTCCGACCCGGCGTCGGACGCGTACGGCAAGTACCTGAGCCCCGCGCAGACGCAGCAGCGTTTCGGCGCGACCAAGGCGCAGATCGCGGCGGTCACCAGCTGGCTGAAGTCGGCCGGGCTCACCGTCACGGGCAGCAACGAGCACTACGTCTCGGTCTCCGGCGACGTCGCCGCGGCCGAGAGGGCGTTCGGCACCAAGCTGCACAACTTCCGCAAGGGCGGCCGCACCTACCGCGCCCCGGTGGCGACCGCCTCCGCGCCCGGCGCGCTGGCCGACGCGGTGCTCACCGTGAGCGGCCTGGACACCGCCCCGCACCAGGCGTCGCACCAGGACACGCTGCCGGGCCCCGGCCCCGCGTTCAAGAACTCCGGGCCGTTCTCCACGTACTACGGCTCGAACACCGCCTCCACCCTGCCGGACGCGTACGGCAAGAAGCTCTCGTACGCGGTCCACGGGTACACCGGCAAGCAGCTGCGCGCCGCGTACGGCGCGGGCCGCTACACCGGCAAGGGCGTGACCGTCGCGATCACCGACGCGTACGCCTCGCCGACGATGGCGAAGGACGCCCAGCAGTACGCGCTGCGCAACGGCGACAAGTCGTACAAGCACGGCCAGTACACCGAGGTGACGCCCGCCGCCTACAACAGCACCGAGGCGTGCGGCGCGGCCGGCTGGTACGGCGAGGAGTCCCTGGACGTCGAGGCCGTGCACGCGGTCGCGCCGGAGGCGGACATCGTGTACGTCGCGGGCGCGTCCTGCAACGACCCGGACCTGCTCGACTCCCTGAACAAGGTCGTCGACAGCCACCTGGCCGACATCGTCTCCAACTCGTGGGGCGACGTCGAGTCCAACGAGACCCCGGACGTCGCGGCCGCCTACGACCAGACGTTCAAGCTCGGCGCGGTCGAGGGCATCGGCTTCTACTTCTCCTCCGGCGACGACGGCGACGAAGCCGCCAAGAGCGGCAAGAAGCAGGTCGGCACCCCCGCCAACTCGGCGTGGGCGACGGCCGTCGGCGGCACCTCGCTGGCCGTCGGCAAGGGCGACAAGTACCAGTTCGAGACCGGCTGGGGCACCCTGAAGTCCTCGCTGTCGGCGGACGGCAAGAGCTGGACGAACTTCCCGGGCGCGTTCACCTCGGGCGCGGGCGGCGGCACCAGCTCCACCGTGAAGCAGCCGTTCTACCAGCACGGCATCGTGCCGGACGCGCTCGCCAAGGCGAACGGCGCGGACCGGATGCGTACGGTTCCGGACATCGCGGCCGTGGCCGACCCCAACACCGGCTTCCTGGTCGGCCAGACGCAGACCTTCCCCGACAAGTCGGTGAAGTACGACGAGTACCGCATCGGTGGTACGTCGCTGGCCGCCCCGGTCATCGCGGGTGTCCAGGCGCTGGCCCAGCAGGCCCGCAACTTCCCGATCGGGTTCGCGAACCCGTCGATCTACGCGCGGTACGGCTCGCCGCTGTTCCACGACGTCACGGACCACCCGCTGGGGAAGTCCCGTGAACTCGCGGTCGTTCGGGTGGACTTCGCGAACGGTGTCGACGCGTCGGGTGGCCTGCTCACGTCTGTTCGTACCCTCGGTCACGACAGCTCGCTGTCTGCGACTCGTGGGTACGACAACGTGACCGGTGTGGGTTCGCCCGCCCCCGGGTACGTTTCGTCGTTCGCCTCGCGGTACCACCGCTAGCCCTTGCTGGGTGCGGTTTCGTCTGCGGACCGTGCGTGGCTGGTCGCGCAGTTCCCCGCGCCCCTTAAGTGACTCGGGACCGCATTGGACTCCACGAGCCCGCTAGCAGCACCAAACCCCGCCCCGGGACCGTTAACTCGGCCCGGGGCGGGGCTTTTTGCGCTCAGCCCAGTACCGTCTCCGCCACCATCCCCGCCCTGTCCAGCATCACCAAGTGCCCTGCGCCCTCCGCCACTTGGAAGTCCGCTTCCAGATGGTCGGCCAGGTCTCGTTGGCGGCTCAGCCAGGACGGGCCGGCTGCGGCGCCTGCCAGGACGCGGACCGGGACGCCGCCGGGGAGGGGGAACTTGTCGCGCAGGGTGAGGAGTTCGGCCGCCACCGCTCGGTAGCGCGCGTTCTCCAGGATCAGGCCGCGCCACACCCGCGAGGTGCGGTAGCAGCGGTCGACCAGGGCGCGGGGGGCCGGGTCGGGGCCGCCGGTGCGGGAGAGGCGGACCGTGGCGCGGCGCAGCAGCGGGCCCAGCGCCGCCGGGACCCCCGTCCCCGAGAGCACCGCCCCCGCGACCCGCGCCGACACCACCCGCACCCCGGGCGCGAGCGGCGGCCGTACATCGGCCTCCACGCTGGAGTCGATCAGCACGAGCGCGGCCGTGCGGTCCGGGTACAGGCGCGCGTACGCCTCCGCGTGGAAGCCCGCGATCGAGTGGCCGACCACAGTCGCCCGCTCGTCCACTCCCACCGCGTCCAGGACCGCCGCGATCCGGTGGGCCTCACCCGAGGCCGTCGGCGGGGCGCAGGCGGGGCCGGACAGGCCGTGGCCGGGGCGGTCGAAGCGTACGACCGTGCGGTGCGGGGCAAGGAGCGGCACCACCGGGTCCCAGTCGAACCACGCCATGCCCAGGCCCGCGCTGAGCACCACGGGCGGACCGCTGCCCTCCACCACCACGTGGTGCGGGACCCCGTCGATCCGTACGAACGTCATACTCGATTCTCCCGCGCCACGGCGTAGGTGAGCACCCCCAGCCACACCGCGACCAGCAGCACCTGCGCCCGCTGCCCGGCCCCCAGCGACCAGGTGCCGCGCCCGGCCTCGAACGCGGCGATCGCGGCCAGCGTCCAGACGGTGACGGCGAGTTCGAGGACGACCAGGACCGGGCCGAAGCGGGCGAGCGGGGCCCAGTGGCCGTAGCGGCGGGCCGCGATCGTGAGCGCCACGATCCCGACGAGCGCGCCCGCCATGGCGAGGCTGCTGCTCACGGCGTGCGCGGTGTGCGTGGCCGGGACGAGACCGGCCGTCTCGCGGGCCGCGCACTCGGGGTCGACGGTCGGCGCGCAGCTCAGCGGCAGCCGCGAGTCGGCAACGGTCGACGCGCCGAACACCACCAGGGCCGCCCAGCCGGTCACCGTCCAGGGCCGCCGCTCGCACCGCCACAGCGCCCACGCGGACCCGGCGAGGACCAGGACGCCCGCGGTGAGGTCGGTGGCCCGGAAGAGTCCGCCGAGCGGCTGGTCGACCGCGGCGAGCTCGCTGACGTACGTCTGGACGGGGTCGAGCCCGGTGTGGAGCAGCACTTCGAGCACCCATGCGGTGTACGCGAGCGCGCCGAGCGCCAGGAGGACGACGGCGGGCCGGGCGTGCGTACCGGAGGGGGGCATAGTGGTGCCGATGGTACTTACCGGTCGCCGTCCACAGGCGGACCGCGACGCCGTCCGGCTCGTTCACCCGACATTGCGTCGCTCTGACGATTACACTGGCCGGGTGCCTCAACTACGCCTCGCTCTGAATCAGATCGACTCGACCGTCGGCGACCTCACCGGCAATGCCGAGGCGATCGTGCACTGGACCCGGCACTCCGCCGAGCAGGGGGCGCATCTCGTCGCGTTCCCCGAGATGATGCTGACCGGCTACCCCGTCGAGGACCTGGCGCTTCGCCCGTCCTTCGTCAAGGCGTCCCGGGCCGCGCTCGACGAGCTGGCGACGCGGCTCGCCGCCGAGGGCCTCGGCGAGCTCCCGGTGGTCGTCGGCTACCTCGACCGCTCCACGGCCGCCCAGGCGCGCCTGGGCCAGCCCGCTGGCGCGCCGCGCAACGCGGGCGCGGTGCTGCACCGCGGCGAGGTGGTCCTGCGCTACGCCAAGCACCACCTGCCCAACTACGGCGTCTTCGACGAGTTCCGCTACTTCGTGCCGGGCGACACCATGCCGGTCGTACGGGTCCACGGCGTCGATGTGGCGCTCGCCATCTGCGAGGACCTGTGGCAGGACGGCGGCCGCGTCCCGGCCACCCGCTCCGCCGGGGCCGGGCTGCTGATCTCCATCAACGCCTCGCCGTACGAGCAGAACAAGGACGACACCCGCCTCGAACTGGTCCGCAAGCGGGCCCAGGAGGCGGGCTGCACCACCGCCTACCTCGCCATGGTGGGCGGCCAGGACGAGCTGGTCTTCGACGGCGACTCGATCGTCGTCGACCGCGACGGCGAGGTCGTCGCCCGCGCCCCGCAGTTCTCCGAGGGCTGCGTGCTGCTCGACCTCGAACTCCCGGCCGCCGGTCCCGTCCCGTCGGGCACGGTCGACGACGGCCTGCGGATCGAGCACGTGATCCTCTCCGAGCAGCCCGTCCCGGCGTACGAACCGGAGCTCGCGGGTGGCTACAGCGACCGCCTGGACGACGACGAGGAGGTCTACTCGGCACTGGTCGTGGGGCTGCGCGCGTATGTCGCCAAGAACGGCTTCCGGTCCGTCCTGATCGGCCTGTCCGGCGGCATCGACTCGGCGCTGGTCGCCGCGATCGCCTGCGACGCGGTCGGCGCGGAGAACGTGTACGGCGTGTCGATGCCCTCCAAGTACTCCTCGGAGCACTCCAAGGGCGACGCGGCCGAACTGGCCCGGCGCGCCGGGCTGCACTTCCGGACCGTCTCCATCGAGCCGATGTTCGACGCGTACATGGGCTCGCTGGGCCTGACCGGCCTCGCCGAGGAGAACCTGCAGTCGCGGCTGCGTGGCACCATGCTGATGGCGATCTCCAACCAGGAGGGCCACATCGTCATGGCGCCGGGCAACAAGTCCGAGCTGGCGGTGGGGTATTCGACGCTCTACGGCGACTCGGTGGGCGCGTACGGCCCGATCAAGGACGTCTACAAGACGACGGTCTTCCGGCTCGCCAACTGGCGCAACAAGGCCGCCGAGGCGCGCGGCGAGGTCCCGCCGATCCCGGAGAACTCGATCATCAAGCCGCCGAGCGCCGAGCTGCGCCCGGACCAGGTCGACACGGACTCGCTGCCCGACTACCCGGTCCTGGACGCGATCCTGGCCCGGTACGTCGACCGCGACCAGGGCCGCGAGGAGATCGTCGCGGCGGGCTACGACCCGGAGGTCGTGGCGAAGACCCTGCGCCTGGTGGACTCCGCCGAGTACAAGCGGCGCCAGTACCCGCCGGGCACCAAGATCTCGGCGAAGGGCTTCGGGAAGGACCGGCGGCTGCCGATCACCAATCTGTGGCGGGAGTCGGTGTGAGGGTCGGGCTCGACAGCGGGCTCAACAGCGGAGAGGGGGCCGGGGCATCGCCCCGGCCCCCTCCGCGTACCAGGAAGCCGCTCAGATCTTCAGGCGCGCCGCGATCGGCAAGTGGTCGCTCGCCGTCCGCCCCAGCGTCCACGACGACTTCGGCTCGACGCCCTTGACCATGATCTGGTCGATCCGGGCCATCGGGAACGACGCGGGCCAGGTGAAGCCGAACCCGTTGCCCGCCGCGCCCTGCGTGGACCGCATCTGCGAGGTGATGTTGTTCAGGGCGCGGTCGTTCATCGTGCCGTTGAGGTCGCCGAGCAGGACGACCTTCTTCAGCGGGTCGCCCGCGATCGCGTCACCGAGGGCGTCGGCGCTGGCGTCGCGCTGGCGCGCGGTGAACCCGGCGCTGAGCTTCACGCGTACCGAGGGCATGTGCGCCACGTACACCTTCACCTGGCCGACGGGCGCGTTCACGGTGGCCCGCATGGCGCGGACCCAGCCGATCTTGATGTCGACCGGCTCGGCCTGGCTGAGCGGGTACTTGCTCCACAGGCCCACCGTGCCCTGCACCGAGTGGTGCGGGAAGGCCCCGGCCAGCGCCTTCTCGTACGCGGGGACCTTGTCGCCCGGCAGTTCCTCCAGGGCCAGCACCTCGGCGCCGGAGGCGATGAGCTTGCGGGCGGTGCCGGCCGGGTCGGGGTTGTCGGCGTTGACGTTGTGGGTGGCGACGACGAGGTTGCCGCCCTTGCTCTCCTTGTCGGTGAGCAGTCCGCCGAAAAGATTCAGCCATACGGTCGCGGGGAGCAGCAGGGCGATCAGGGCGGTCGCCGAGCGACGCCACAGGGCGAAGCCCAGGAGCACCGGGACGAACAGCCCCAGCCACGGCAGGAAGGTTTCGGTGAGGCTGCCCAGGTTGCCGATCCGGTTGGGGATCTGCGCGTGGACCAGCATGACCAGCGAGATCAGGACCGCGAGCGCGGCCAGGACGATGCCGCGCCGCCAGATGCCGGTGTCCCCGCGCCAGCCGTCCAGCAGGCGCCGGACCCGGGATCCGGAGCGCTCGCCCTCCGCGCTGCCGTTCCCCGTCTCCGCCAAGTACGCCCGCGTCATACCGCTGCCCTCACTGCCTTGCGTTCTCGCACACCCTCGCCCCGATGACCCTAGGCGATGACGGGTGGGCTTTCCCTGTCGTCGTACTGCCGATGACGAGAGGGCGCGACCGGGGGTTCCAGAGGTCACGCCTGTGACGGCGGCTGTGACAAAACGCGCATATTTGCAGGCCACAGTGGTTCAAAGCTCACGTACTTATGTGACCGAGGCACCCACTTCCCGTCGACGGGGGCGGGATGCCACCATGGAAGTGGTCCGGAGACGCCGTCAGGGCGCTTCGAGATGACGAACAGGAGCCGTTGCGATGACGCAACAACTCAAGGCTGCGCAGAATCAGGCGGAACGTTCCGACAGCAGCAAGGCGCTGTACGGGGGCAAGTCGACGCGCCGCGTGTCCATCCATGACATCGCCGCCGCCAAGGCGCGGGGCGAGAAGTGGCCCATGCTCACCGCGTACGACGCGATGACCGCGTCCGTCTTCGACGAGGCCGGGATCCCGGTCCTCCTCGTCGGCGACTCCATGGGCAACTGCCACCTCGGCTACGAGACGACCGTGCCGGTCACGCTCGACGAGATCGCCATCCTCTCCGCCGCGGTCGTACGGGGCAGCAAGCGCGCCCTGGTCGTGGCGGACCTGCCGTTCGGCACCTACCAGGAGGGTCCGGTGCAGGCCCTGCGCAGCGCCACCCGCCTGATCAAGGAGGCCGGCGTCGGGGCCGTCAAGCTGGAGGGCGGCGAGCGCTCGCTGGCCCAGACCGAGCTGCTCGTGCAGTCCGGCATCCCGGTCATGTCCCACCTGGGTCTGACCCCGCAGTCCGTGAACGCCATGGGCTACCGGGTGCAGGGCCGCTCCGAGGAGGCCGCGCACCAGCTGCTGCGCGACGCCAAGGCGGCGCAGGACGCGGGCGCGTTCGCGGTCGTCCTCGAACTCGTACCGGCCGAGGTGGCCGCCGAGATCACGCGCTCGCTGCACATCCCCACGGTGGGGATCGGCGCGGGTGTGTCGTGTGACGCGCAGGTGCTCGTCTACACCGACATGGTGGGGTTGACCGGGGGGAAGGTGCCGCGGTTCACGAAGCAGTACGCGAACGTACGTCAGGTCCTCGGCGACGCCGCCAAGGAGTTCGCGGGTGAGGTCGTCGGCGGGGCGTTCCCGGCCGAGGAGCACACGTTCCACTAGGCGTGAGCGCTTTTTAGGGGTTGACGTTCGACTGCGGGCCGTCTTGGGCTGGTCGCGCAGTTCCCCGCGCGCCTAAAGACGTAAGGCAACACGCAAGGCAGGACACAAGGCAGCCCGTCGGCATCTCTTGTCGGCGGGCTGTCGGTCTCTGTCGGTGGGCTGTCGGTGGTTTGTCAGTGGGGCCTGGCACCTTGGTGGGCATGACGCGAATCGACAAGAACCCCAAGGGCGGCGCCGCCAACGCCGTCACGGTGCGGGGGCTGGTGAAGCACTTCGGCGACACCAAGGCGCTGGACGGCGTGGACCTGGACGTACGCGAGGGCACGGTCCTCGGAGTCCTGGGTCCGAACGGCGCCGGCAAGACCACCCTCGTCCGCTGTCTGTCCACCCTGATCGTGCCGGACTCGGGCACCGCCACCGTCGCCGGGTACGACGTGGTGCGCCAGCCGCGCCAGCTGCGCCGCACCATCGGCCTGACCGGGCAGTACGCCTCGGTCGACGAGAAGCTGTCCGGCCGGGAGAACCTGTACATGATCGGGCGGCTGCTCGATCTGTCCCGCAAGGACTCCCGCGCCCGCGCCGACGAGCTCCTTGAGCGCTTCTCGCTCACCGAGGCCGCGAACAAGGCCGCGATGAACTACTCCGGCGGTATGCGCCGCCGCCTCGACCTCGCGGCCTCGATGATCGGCAACCCGGCGGTGCTCTATCTGGACGAGCCCACCACCGGCCTCGACCCGCGCACCCGCAACGAGGTGTGGGACGAGGTCCAGCGGATGGTGGCCGAGGGCGCGACCGTGCTGCTCACCACCCAGTACATGGAAGAGGCCGAGCAGTTGGCGAACGAGCTGACGGTCATCGACCGCGGCAAGGTCATCGCCAACGGCGGTATCAACGAGCTGAAGGCGAAGGTCGGCGGCCGCACCCTGCAGATCCGGCCCACCGACCCGGACCAGCTGGGCGCGATGGCCCGGGCGATCGCCGAGGCCGGTCTGGACGGCGTCGCCGGCTCCCAGGCGATCCCCGACGAGGGCCTGCTGAACGTGCCGATCCTCAGCGACGAGCAACTGACCGCGGTGGTCGGCCTGCTGGGTGCCCGCGGCTTCGGCATCGCCCACATCGGCACCCATCTGCCCAGTCTGGACGAGGTGTTCCTGGCCATCACCGGCAAGAAGACCTCCGACTCGCAGGAATCCCTGAGCAACCACACCACCGAGGAGGTCGCGGCATGAGCACCACCACCGCCACCACCGCCGAGGCGACCTCCCGCAAGGCGCCCACCGGCATCCGTCCACCCGTCACCGACGCCGACGCCCGTATCGGCCTGCGGGCCAACCTGCGCCACATCGGCGCCCTGGCCCGGCGCAACGCGCTCCAGATCAAGCAGGACCCGGAGTCGATGTTCGACGCCGTGCTCATGCCGATCATCTTCACGCTGCTGTTCGTGTACGTCTTCGGCGGCGCGGTCTCCGGCAAGGGCAACCAGCACGAGTACGTGAACTACCTGATCCCGGGCCTGATGGCGATGCAGGGTCTGAACATCGCGATGGCGGTGGGGACCGGTATCAACGACGACTTCAAGAAGGGCGTCATGGACCGGTTCCGGACCATGCCGATAGCCCGGTCGTCGGTGCTGATCGCCAAGATCGTGGTCGAGATCGGCCGCATGATCATCGCCACCACGATCCTGCTGGTCATGGGCTTCATCCTGGGCCTGTCCATCCACACCTCGGTGTTCGAACTGCTCGCGGCGGTCGGCCTGTCGCTGGTGTTCGGCGCCTCGCTGATGTGGATCTTCATTCTGCTGGGTCTCACCATGAAGACGGCGCAGGCCGTCCAGGGAGTGGCCATGCTGGTGCTGATGCCGTTGCAGTTCGGCTCGTCGATCTTCGCCAAGCCGACCACGATGCCGGGCTGGCTGCAGTCCTTCACGGACTACAACCCGCTCTCCAACCTCGCCGACGCGGCCCGCAACCTGGTCAACGGCGGCCCGGTCGCCCACTCGGTGTGGATGACCCTGGCCTGGTCGGTGGCGATCACCGCCGTGACGGCCCCGCTCGCGGTCGCCAAGTTCCGCAAGCGGACCTGATCGTGACGTCCAGTCAGTTCTGATGGAGTGTCAGGTACGGGGGTCCTGATCTCCTCGTCGATCGCGTCGCGCCAGGGCGACGGCCTCCTCTACGGAGAGGCCGTCGCCTTCGGCGTACGCGGCCTCGTAGGCGGCCTCGTCGAGGAGCGGGCGGACGGCCGACTCCACGACGGCACGCTGCTCCTTCTCCAGGCCCGTGGGGACATGGGCGGGCGGCAGCAGGGCGTCGTGCGCGCCGATCAGCCGGGCCGCGTCACGGGCGGTGTCGGCGCCGGGCTCCGCGAGCCCCGCCATCGGCCAGGCGACGCTGAGCAGATGCACCGGGATCATCTGCGGCGCGACCATCCGGGCCAGCGGGTCCAGGGCGCGGTCAAGGGCGTCGCGAGCGTCCCGCAGACCGTCGGCGAACAGCCCCTCGGCGTTGTTCAGCCAGGCCCGTACCCCCATGACGAAGCCCTCGAAGAGCGAGAGGTTGGCCGACTTGAACTCGTCGAGCATCACCGCGACATGCTCGCGGGCCTCGGGGATCCGACCGCTGCGGCCCAGCCACATCGCCAGGAACAGCCGCGCGGCGGGGAACGCCTCGTACCCGGCCCGGCGGCCCGCGGCGACGATCTCGCGCAGCATCGCCTCCCCCCGCTCGGTCTCGCCCGTCTCCAGGAGGACCCCGGCGAGCCGCGCCTTGAGCAGCGACACCTGCCCCGGGGCGCCCAGGCGTTCCGCGTACCGCACGGCCTCGTCGTAGTCGGCGGCCGCCGGTGCGTACTCGCCCCGCCGCTCCCGTGCCTCGCCGCGCGCGGACAGCGACTCGGCCATGCCCCAGTCGTCGCCCAGGCGCCGGAAGATGTCCAGGGCGCGGTCGGCGTCACGGCCCGCGTCGCCCGCCCAGTCGCTCCGGTTGGCCAGGACGTTCGCCCGCATCTGGAGGGCGTTGGCGAGGTCCCACTCGTAGCCCAGCTCCGCGCAGGCCTCCACCGTCGCGTTGAGCATGTCCTTCAGCGCGTCCGCGTCGCCGGTCAGCACGACCGTGAAGAACCAGAGCGCGCCGGGCATCCGGCAGGTCTGCGGCAGCCCCGGCCGGTAGACGCTCGCGATGGCCCGCAGCCGCTCCGTGGCCTCGGGGGTCGTCCACGCGTCCATGTCGTGGTCCATGTCGGCGAGCATGATCAGCCGCACCCCGCGCCGGGCCTCCTGGAGCACCTCGTACTCCATCGGCGGCGGGCTGTCGGTGCAGCGCGCGAGGACCGGGGGCGCGGGGGCGGTGGGCGGCGCGAAGGGGTCGGGGCCGAGCTCGGCGGTGGCCTGCGCCCAGCGGCGCGCCTCGCCGCGCATGTCGCGCAGATGCCAGTACGTGGTGAGCGCGTGGACCAGACACAGCGCCTCCTGCTCGTCGGCGAGGGCGACGGCCCGGCGCAGCGCGGTGCGCAGGTTCTCGTACTCCCGCTCGAAGAACGCGACGGCGGCGCGCTGGCCCCGGCCGCGCAACCTCGGGTCGGCCGTGCGGGCCAGCTCGCGGAAGTGCACCAGATGGCGGCGCTCGGCCGCGCCCCGGTCCCCGGCGTCGTCCAGGCGCTCGCCCGCGTACTCGCCGACGGTCTCAAGGAGGCGGTAGCGCATCCCGCCGTCGTCCCCGGGTGCGGCCACCACAAGGGACTTGTCGACGAGCGAGCCGAGCAGGACGGCGACGTCGGCGGCGTGCACGGCCCCGGCCGCGCAGGAGTCGCCGTCCGCGCAGACCTCCTCCGCCGCCGCGAGGTCGCAGCCGCCCGCGAAGACGGAGAGGCGGCGCAGGACCGTACGTTCGGACTCCTCCAGGAGGTCCCAGGACCAGTCGACGACCGCGCGCAGGGTCTGCTGGCGCGGCAGTACGGTACGGCTGCCGCTGGTCAGCAGGCGGAAGCGGTCGTCGAGCCGGTCCGCGATCTGACGAGGCGTCAACATCCGTAGCCGGGCGGCCGCGAGCTCCACGGCGAGCGGCAGACCGTCCAGGCGGCGGCAGATCTCGGCGGCGGCCTCGGGGTCGTCCTCGATCCGGAAGCCGGGCCGCGCGGACGCGCCCCGCTCGGCGAACAGCCGCAGCGCCACGGGCCCGGGCAGCGGCTCCACCGGCCGCACCAACTCGCCCGGCACGCCCAGCGGTTCCCGGCTGGTGGCGAGGACCGTCAGCCCGGGGCAGCGGGCCAGCAGATACGCGACGAGCTCGGCGGCCGCGCCGATTACGTGCTCGCAGTTGTCGAGGAGCAGCAGCATCCGGCGGCGCTCGCAGTACCCGGCGAGGTGGACCAGCGGGTCGGCGCCGGTGCGGTCGGCGGCCCGCAGCTCCTCGGCGCCCGCGCCGTGCAGCACGGTCTCGCGGGCGCCGACCGCGGTGAGGACGGCGGCGGGCACGGCCGCCGGGTCGGCCACCGGCGCGAGCTCCGCCAGCCACACCCCGTCGGGCCAGCCGTCCCCGGCCGCGTCGGCGGCCTCGGCGGCCTCCTGCGAGAGCCGTGTCTTGCCGGCCCCGCCGGGCCCGAGCAGCGTCACGAGCCGCGCCCGGCCCAGGTCCCCCCGGATCACCTCGATGTCCGCCTCGCGCCCCACGAAGGAGGTGAGCCGGGCGCGGAGGTTGCCGAAGGCGGGCGGGGCCACGTCGTGCGCCGCAGGGGCGGGCGGCTCCTCGGAGTGCAGCAACTCGCCGTGCAGTGCGCGCAGTTCGGGGCCGGGATCGGCGCCCAGACGGTCGGCGAGGGTGCGGCGGACGTCGTCGTACGCGGCCAGTGCCTCGGCCGTGCGGCCCGCCGCGCGCAGGGCGCGGATGCGCAGGGCGTGCAGCGGCTCGTCCAGGGGGTGCGCGGCGCAGAGCGCGGCCAGCTCGGGCAGCACCTCGTCGGCCCGGCCGAGGGCGAGAGCGGCCGCGAGCCTGGCCCGGCGGGCATCCAGGCGGCGGGCCTCCCAGCGGGCCGCCTCGGCCGCCCGGTCGGGCAGATCGCCGAGGACCGGCCCGGCCCACAGCGCCAGCGCGTCGTCGAGCAGCGCGAGGGCCTTCGCCGGGTCGCCCTGCTCCAGGGCGCGTACGCCCTCCCCCGCCAGCCGCTCGAAGCGGTACAGGTCGATGTCGTCCGGTTCGGCGTCGAGGCGGTAGCCGCTCTCGGCCGAGGCGACCGCCGCATGCCCGGCGACCCGCCGCAGCCGGCCGACCAGCGCCTGGAGCGCACCGGCCGCGTCGGCGGGCGGCTCACCCATCCACACCTCGTCCACCAGACGCGCGACCGGCACGGTCCGGCCGGGGCGCAGGGCGAGCACCGTCAACAGGGCGCGCAGTCGCGCCCCGCCGACGGCGAGGGCCGTTCCTTCGGGGGTCAACAGCTGGGTGGTGCCGATAATCCGGTAGCGCACGTGCCCATTCTCCGTGACGCGCGCGGCTCCCGACGCCCCCGCCCTCCAACACCCGCCCCCCACAAGGTGACCGGGGCGGCACCGGAGGGTGATCGGCGCCGGAACTCGTACGGGATCGCCGTACGTTCGACGGGTATCACCTGTACGGTCGGGCCCGTCCGATCGCATCTCCATCCCAGGAGCCCCGCACATGTCCACCGCCACCTCCCGCCGCAGCGACCGGAGGATCAGCCCGGTCTTCCTGGGGATCGTCGCCGTCATGGCGGTCAGCGGATGGGCGGTGTGGACGGGGTTCGCGAACAAGCCGGGCTTCGCCGTCTTCCTCTTCGTGACGTCCGCCTGGGTGGTCTCGCTGTGCCTGCACGAGTACGCGCACGCCCGCACCGCGCTGCACGGCGGCGACATCTCGGTGGGCGCCAAGGGCTATCTGACGCTGAACCCGCTGAAGTACACGCACGCGATGCTGTCGATCGTGCTGCCGGTCATCTTCGTGATCATGGGCGGGATCGGGCTGCCCGGCGGCGCGGTCTTCATCGAGCGCGGCCGGATCCGGGGCCGCTGGAAGCACAGCCTGGTCTCGGCGGCGGGCCCGCTCACCAATGTGCTGTTCGCCATCGTCTGCACGGCGCCGTTCTGGCTGCACGCGCTGGACGGCGTGCCGACCGAGTTCCGCCTCGCGCTCGCGTTCCTTGCGCTGCTCCAGGTGACGGCCGCGATCCTGAACTTCCTGCCGGTCCCGGGCCTGGACGGGTACGGCGTGATCGAGCCCTGGCTCTCACCGGGCCTGCGCCGCCAGTTCGAGGCGATCGCGCCCTTCGGGCTGCTCGCGGTCTTCGCCTGCCTGTGGCTGCTGCCTCCGGTCAACCACGCGTTCTTCGACGCGATACACAGCGTCCTGCGCGCCCTCGGCGTCAGCGAGTACGACACGTACTGGGGCCAGCGCCTCTACCGCTTCTGGGAGCACACGGCCGACGTCCCGTCGCTCAACGGCTGACGGCGGCCCGCTGCGCCTTGGCCTTGCGCAGGTAGTACCAGGCCATGTTGGAGGAGAGCCCGGCGAGCAGGATCCAGACGATCCCGGTCCAGTTGCCCTCGACGAAGGAGACCACGGCCGCGGCGACCGAGAGGACGCAGACGGCGAGGGCGTACAGAGCGAGGCGGGGCATGGGGGTCGGCTCCTGTCCGGGTACGGCACTGATGCCCGTCCAGTGTCCCCCATGCCCCGATCGGTCCGGGACGTAGGTCGCGTACGCCGGTCTTGTACGTCTTTGGACGTCGGTCCTAGACGTCGGTCACCCGCAGGCCGGCGTGCGCCTTGTAGCGGCGGTTCACCGAGATCAGGTTGGCGACCAGGGACTCCACCTGGTGGGCATTGCGCAGCCGTCCGGCGAAGACACCGCGCATTCCGGGGATCCGGCCGGCCAGTGCCTGGACGAGGTCGGTGTCGGCGCGGCTCTCGCCGAGCACCATCACATCGGTGTCGATCTCCTCGATCGAGGCGTCCTGGAGCAGGACGGCCGAGAGGTGGTGGAAGGCGGCGGTGACGCGCGAGTCCGGCAGCAGGGCGGCGGCCTGCTCGGCGGCGCTGCCCTCCTCGGGCTTGAGGGCGTACGCGCCCTTCTTGTCGAAGCCGAGCGGGTTGACGCAGTCGACGACCAGCTTGCCCGCGAGCTCCTCGCGCAGCGCCTCAAGCGTCTTGGCGTGCCCGTCCCACGGCACGGCGACGATCACGATGTCGCTGCGGCGCGCGCACTCGGCGTTGTCCGCGCCCTCGACGCCGAGGCCGAGCTCGTCGGCGGCGGCCTGCGCGCGCTCGGCGGCCCGCGAGCCGATGATCACCTTCTGGCCGGACCGGGCGAGGCGGTAGGCGAGGCCGCGCCCCTGGTCACCGGTGCCACCGAGTACGCCGACGACCAGTCCGGAGACGTCGGGCAGGTCCCAGGGGTCCTTGGCGGCGGGCTTCGGGGTGTTCGCGGCGCTGTCAGTGGAAGTCATGCAGCGACCTTACGGGTTTGCCCATTCGGGTGGCCATGCGGCCGTTGAGCCCCGACGGGGCGCGGGGTGCGGCAGGATGCCGGGCCATGGATGCCGTACGCGTCGCACTGTTACGGGAAGTCCTCGCCGGGACGGAGTGGCTGCGCAGCACCCGCCGGTTCGCGGGCGTGCTGCGGGCGTCCGTGGTGCCGCACGGCGGGGGGCTGCTCCTTGTGGGGACCGAGTCGTACGAGCCATGGCATCTGGCGGCCCACCTCACCGACGAGGCCGCCTGGTCCGGGGTCGCGGAGCTGACCCCGACGCTGGTCCGCCACCACGTCGAGCCGGGCCGGGGACCCCATCTGTCGGTCGGCCTCGGCAGGCTGGAGGCGGCCGGGCGGGGCGAGACGCTGCTCGTGGTCGCGCCTGACCGGCCCGCGCCGGGCCTCCTGGAGCGGATGCACGACGCCCGGCGGGCCGGGGCGACGGTGCTGGCGCTGGACGGGGGCGACCGGGAGGTGCGGGGCCTGGTCCACGAGTCCCTGACGGTCGAGCCGGACGGGGAGGTGGACCTCGACACGGTGCAGCATCTGGTGAGCGCGGCGGCGGGGGAGAACGGGGTGCCGGTGCAGCGCGGGCTCGGCTTCCGTGACCGGTTGTCGCGCCTGGCCGACCAGCTGACGTCGCCGCCGCCGGCGCGGTGGTGACACCGCGCTCCCGACGGCGCGCGGCGCCGCGTCAGTCCTCCTGCTCAGGCGGCTTGTCGTGCCACTTCGGGTCCGTTTCCCACTCCAGGTTCCGCTCCTGGGCGGTTTGCATCGCGTGGTCCGCTTCCTCTCGGGTCCCGTACGGGCCGAAGCGGTCCTTGGCCGGGCATTCCGGGCCTTCCTCGACCTTGTGGTGGACGAGGCAGTAGTACCACTCGCCCGGTTTGCCGACCGTGCGCTTCTTGAACAGGGCCATGGGGAGGCTCCTTCCTCGGGCCTTGTGGACCATGCTGCCCCAAGGGGGCTCGATAGACTCGCCGGTATGTCTGGCCAGTCGCTGCTCGTACCAGGGGAGCTCTCTCCCATCCGTTCCGTCCCGGGGAACATCCGCCGTCCCGAGTACGTCGGGAAGCCGATGCCCACGCCGTACTCCGGCCCCGAGGTGCAGACCGCCGAAACGATCGAGCTGATGCGGATCGCGGGCCGCATCGCCGCGCGGGCGATGGAGGAGGCCGCCAAGCTCATCGCGCCCGGCGTGACCACCGACGAGCTCGACCGGGTCGCGCACGAGTACATGTGCGACCACGGCGCTTACCCCTCGACGCTCGGCTACCGGGGCTTCCCGAAGTCCCTGTGCAGCTCGGTCAACGAGGTCATCTGCCACGGCATCCCGGACTCGACCGTCCTCAACGACGGCGACATCGTGAACCTGGACGTCACCGCGTACATCGGCGGCGTCCACGGCGACAACAACGCCACGTACTTCTGCGGCGACGTCGACGAGGAGTCGAAGCTGCTGGTCGAGCGGACCCGGGAGTCGCTGAACCGCGCCATCAAGGCCGTGAAGCCGGGCCGCCAGATCAACATCATCGGCCGCGTCATCGAGTCGTACGCGAAGCGGTTCGACTACGGCGTCGTGCGGGACTTCACCGGGCACGGCATCAGCACCGCCTTCCACTCCGGCCTGATCGTGCCGCACTACGACGCGCCGCACGCCACGACCGTGATCAAGCCGGGGATGACGTTCACCATCGAGCCGATGCTCACGCTCGGCACGCACGAGTACGACATGTGGGAGGACGGCTGGACGGTCGTCACCCGGGACCGCAAGCGGACGGCCCAGTTCGAGCACACGCTGGTGGTGACCGAGACCGGCGCGGAGATCCTGACCCTGCCGTGACCGCGCGTTGCACAGGCGTCCCGAGGGGGTACACATTTACCGACAGGATGTCGGGAACCAGTTGACTTAGGTAAGCCTAAGTAGAAGGATCGGCGCTGGTTCCCGTCCCCTCGGTCTCCGGAGGCACGCCTTGGACACGCCCTTCTCCACCCTCATCCGTACGGCGTCGCACGAGCAGCACACCGAGGCGGAGACCTCCCGGTTCATGAGCGATCTGCTGGGCGGGCGGCTCGGCGTCGAGGCGTACGCGCGCTACACCGAGCAGCTGTGGTTCGTGTACCAGGCACTGGAGGAGGGCGCGGGGGCGCTGCGCGACGACCCGGTGGCGGGACCGTTCATCCGGCCCGAGCTGATGCGTACGGCTTCGCTGGAGCGGGATCTGACGCATCTGCGGGGCGCGGGCTGGCAGCAGGCCGCCGCCCCGCTCCCCGCGACCCGGGCCTATGCGGCGCGGGTCCGCGAGTGTGCGGTGACCTGGCCCGGGGGGTATGTCGCGCACCACTACACCCGGTACCTCGGCGATCTCTCCGGCGGCCAGATCATCCGCGACCGGGCGGAGCGCGCGTGGGGGTTCGCCCGCAAGGGCGACGGCGTGCGGTTCTACGTCTTCGAGTCGATCGCCAACCCGGCGGCGTTCAAGCGGGGGTACCGGGAGCTGCTGGACGCGGTGAACGCGGATGAGTTGGAACGGAAGCGGATCGTGGATGAGTGCAAGCGCGCTTTTGCACTCAACAGTGCGGTGTTCCGGGAGCTGGGGGATGAGTTCCCGCTCAGCGCGTGACGCTGCGCTGTGCTGTGGGGTGCTGTGGGGTGCGTTTTCGGGTGCGGCGCCGTTGGGGGCTGGTCGCGCAGTTCCCCGCGCCCCTAAAGGCGGCCGACAGCGCAGCGGCGCACGCCCCCGCGGCCCTGAAAACAAGGCAGCACGCCTCGGCCCTCA
The DNA here is from genome assembly GCF_014596475.1 of Streptomyces sp. CBMA152. Taxonomy (GTDB): domain Bacteria; phylum Actinomycetota; class Actinomycetes; order Streptomycetales; family Streptomycetaceae; genus Streptomyces. Next base: position 136,725 of record NZ_MECJ01000033.1, read on the forward strand.
GCGCGTGACGCTGTGCTCCAAGCGGACCCTGCCGCCCAGTTCGATCAAGCCGGCCGGGGCCGGGGCCGTCAGGAGTTGGGAGCCTTTGCCCTGGGTGATGTTCAGGGCTCGATCCAGGGTGGAGGTGAGGAGCAGCGCCGCCGCGCCTGTTGCCTCGTCCTCGTCTATGCCGTCACCGCGGCCCGGGAACGCTCGGGCGCGGACGCGGCCCGCCGCCTCGTCTTCCCAGGACCAGGCGTATATCCACTCCCCCGGCTCCGGGACGGCCAGCGCGTCCACCTCGGCGGCCGAGGCGTACTGGCGGAGCGTGCGCGGCGGGGCCCACTCGGCGCGGGCGGTGATCCAGGTGAACTCGCCGTCCTGGCGCGCGAAGATCTCGCCCACCGGCAGTTCGAGTACGTCGACGTCGAGCAGCCAGGCCGCGCCGACCAGCGGATGGCCCGCGAACGGCAGCCGCACGCCCGGTGTGTAGATGTCGACGGCGCCGCGCTCGGGGTCGTCGACGAACACCGTCTCGCTGAAGCCGAGTTCCTTGGCCAGCGCCTGCCGCGCCGCCTCGTCGGGCAGCACGGAGCCCTCGCGCACCACACCGAGAGCGTTCCCGTGGTGGCCGTCGGGGCCGCAGAAGACCCTGAGTACGTCGATCAGTACGGCGTTTTGCATCACGTACGCATTCAACAACACGCGCGCGGGCGCAGCGCCCCTTGACCGTCCCTTGACCTCGTCATGGCCGTCCTGTGATTGGCCTGTTATCGATGGCGACAACTGAGCACATGGTGAGAGCTGAATCACCGACCCGGTGGGTATCGGTCAGGTAAGCCTCGGTTAAGTTAGGTCCGCCTCACCCACTGACCGAAACCAGCATGGAGCCCGCATGCGAGCCGTCCGCCTCTCCGTAGTCACCGCCGCCACGACCGTCGCGGCTCTGGCCGCCGTCACGGGCTGCTCCTCGAAGAGCGACTCCTCCAGCGCGGACGGTGCCATTCAGGTCACCGCGTCCGACAGCGCCTGCAAGGTGTCGAAGACGGAGTTCGCGGCCGGGCACGTGCAGTTCGCCATCGAGAACAAGGGCTCCAAGGTCACCGAGGTCTACCTGCTCTTCCCGGACGACCGCATCGTCGCCGAGCGCGAGAACATCGGCCCGGGCCTGAAGCAGAACCTCACCGCCGAGGTGAAGGCCGGCTCGTACGAGATCGCCTGCAAGCCCGGCATGAAGGGCGACGGCATCCGTCAGAAGATCACCGTCACCGGTGGCGGCGAGACCGCCAAGCGCGACCCGAAGCTGGACGCCGCGGTCGCCGCGTACCGCAAGTACGTGCAGCAGCAGGCCGACGACACCCTGCCGAAGCTGAAGACGTTCACCGACGCCATCGCGGCGGGCGACGTCGAGGGCGCGAAGAAGGCGTACGCCCCCTCGCGCATCGGCTGGGAGCGCACCGAGCCGGTCGCCGAGTCGTTCGGTGACATCGACCCGAAGACCGACACCCGCGAGGACGGCCTGGAGAAGGGCCAGACGTGGACCGGCTGGCACCGGCTTGAGAAGGCGCTGTGGGTCGACGGGAAGATCGGCGACGACGAGAAGAAGCTCGGCGTCCAGCTCGACAAGGACATCGCCGACTGGCACAAGCGCGTCGGCACCGCCGAGATCACCCCGACCTCCATGGCCAACGGCGCCAAGGAGCTCCTGGACGAGGTCGCCCGTAACAAGATCACCGGTGAGGAGGAGCGGTACAGCCACACCGACCTGGTCGACTTCAAGGCGAACGTCGAGGGCGCGCAGCAGGCGTACGAGCTCCTGAAGCCGGTCGCCGCCAAGAACGACCCGAAGCTGACGGCCGAGCTGGACAAGCAGTTCGCGGCGATCGAGGCCCAGCTCGACAAGTACCGCACCGACAAGACCTCGTACGACTTCACCGCGTACGACAAGGTCGGTGAGAGCGACCGCAAGCAGCTCTCCGACGGGGTGAACGCCCTGGGTGAGCCGCTGTCGAAGCTCGCCGCGGCCGTCGCCAAGTAATCCAGCACGCAGAGGAACAGGAGGGGAATCAGCCATGAGCGACACCACCGACGCCGGCACCACCGACGCCACCCAGGACGCCAAGTCCCCGGCCCCGTCCCGGCGTTCACTGCTCGGCTGGGGCGGTGCGGGTCTGGCCCTGGGGGCCGCGGCCGCCGGCGGCGCCGTCGCCGCCGTGCGCGGTGACAGCTCCGACGCGGTGCCCGCCGCCGACAGTGGCGCGGCCGTGCCGTTCTACGGCGCCCACCAGGCCGGTATCGCCACCGCCGTCCAGGACCGGCTGCACTTCGCCGCGTTCGACGTGACCACCAAGGACCGCGGCGAGCTGATCCAGCTCCTCAAGGACTGGACGGCGGCCGCGGCCCGGATGACCGCGGGCCAGACGGTCGGCGAGGGCGCGTACGGCGGGCTCGCGGAGGCGCCGCCGGACGACACCGGCGAGGCCCTCGGCCTCAAGCCGTCCCGGCTCACCCTGACCATCGGCTTCGGCCCCTCCCTGTTCGCCAGGGGCCGGTTCGGCCTGGAGGGCAAGCGGCCCGAGGCGCTGGTCGACATCGAGAAGTTCCCGCACGACAACCTCGACCCGGCCCGCAGCGACGGCGACCTGTGCGTCCAGGCGTGCGCGGACGACCCGCAGGTCGCGGTGCACGCGATCCGCAACCTGGCTCGTATCGGCATGGGCAAGGCCGCGGTGCGCTGGTCGCAGCTGGGCTTCGGCAAGACCTCCTCGACGACGCCCGACGCGCAGACGCCGCGCAACATGATGGGCTTCAAGGACGGCACCCGGAACGTCTCGGGCACCGACAACACCGCTCTGGACAAGCACGTGTGGGTCGGCGAGAAGGACGGCTCGCCCTGGATGACCGGCGGCTCCTACCTGGTGGCCCGCCGCATCCGGATGCACATCGAGGCGTGGGACCGTACGAGCCTCACGGAGCAGGAGGACACCTTCGGCCGCGACAAGGGCGAGGGCGCCCCGGTCGGCAAGGCCAAGGAGCGCGACGAGCCGTTCCTGAAGGCGATGAAGCCGACCGCGCACGTGCGCCTGGCGCACCCGGACTCCAACGACGGGGCGACGATCCTGCGCCGCGGCTACTCCTTCACGGACGGCACGGACGGCCTCGGCCGCCTGGACGCGGGCCTGTTCTTCCTCGCGTACCAGCGTGACGTCCGCAAGGGCTTCCTGCCGGTGCAGCGGAGCCTTGCGCGCAACGACGCGCTCAACGAGTACATCCAGCATGTGAGTTCGGCGATTTTCGCCGTCCCGCCGGGCGTCCGCGACAAGGGCGACTGGTGGGGCCGGGCACTGTTCAGCTGATCGGCCGAGGGCTGAGGGGAAACGAATGTTCGGCAATTATCTGATCGGCCTGCGCGAGGGCCTTGAGGCCAGCCTGGTCGTCTGCATCCTCGTCGCATACCTGGTCAAGACCGGCCACCGCGAGGCGCTGCGGCCCATCTGGATCGGCATCTCCGTCGCCGTCCTGGTGGCCCTCGGCTTCGGCGCGGGGCTGGAGTTCGGCTCGCAGGAGATGACGTTCAAGGCGCAGGAGGCGCTCGGCGGTTCGCTGTCGGTCGTCGCCGTCTGCCTGGTGACGTGGATGGTCTTCTGGATGCGGCGCACCGCGCGGTTCCTGAAGTCCGAGCTCCACGGCAAGCTGGACGCGGCGCTGCGGCTCGGCACCGGCGCCCTCGTCGCCACCGCGTTCCTCGCGGTCGGCCGGGAGGGCCTGGAGACCTCGCTGTTCGTCTGGACGTCGGTGCACGCGGCCGGCTCCGACAGCGGCAACACCGACCCGCTGATCGGCGCGCTCCTCGGCCTGGGCACCGCGGTCTTCCTCGGCTGGCTCTTCTACCGGGGCGCGCTCAAGATCAACCTGGCGAAGTTCTTCACCTGGACCGGCGCGATGCTGGTCGTCGTGGCGGCGGGCGTGCTCGCGTACGGCGTGCACGACCTCCAGGAGGCCGACTTCATCCCCGGCATCAACAGCCTGGCGTTCGACATCAGTTCCACGATCGCGCCGGACAGCTGGTACGGCACGGTCCTCAAGGGCGTGCTGAACTTCCAGCCCGACCCGACCGTCCTCCAGGTCACGGTGTGGGCGCTGTACCTCATCCCCACGCTCGCCATCTTCTTCGCCCCGGTAGGGTTCGCGAAGTCCTTGGGCGCCAAGAAGCCCGCGGACGTCCAGGGCGAGGGGCAGAAGGCAGTCCATGAGCAGGGTGAGTCGGCTGACGGCCGCGCTCGCGGCGGTGACCGTGCTGACGGTGACGGCGAGCGGCTGCGTGACGGTGCACGGCGAGCGGGAAGTAGTCCCGTCGGCGACCAAGGCTGAGGCCGCACAGGCGCTCAGGGACTTCACGGACGCGTACAACAGGGCCGACAAGGCCTATGACCCGGCCCTCGACGCGGGCCGGGTCACCGGTCCGCTCGGGGCCGTCAACCAGGCCGGTCTCAAGGCCCGCCGGGTGACGAACCCCGGCGGCAATCCGCAGCATGTGCCGCTGGCGCTGACGGACGCGAAGTACGCGATACCGAAGAAGGCCGGCTGGCCCCGGTGGTTCGTCGCGGACACCGACTCCAACCGCGACCAGGACACGGGCGCGGGCGACACGCGCTGGCTGCTCGTCTTCGTACGCAGCGGCCCGCAGGACGTCTGGAAGGTCGCGCACCTGCTGGTGCTCGGCCCCAAGGAGATACCGGTCTTCGCCCTGGACAAGGACGGCTGGGCCGAGCCGGTACGACCGGACGACACGTCGCTGGCCGTGGCCCCGAAGGATCTGAGCGAGCAGTACGCCTCGTACCTGCAGAGCGGCCGTCCGGAGAACTTCGCTCCCGGCCCGAACACGAGCGAGTGGCGCACGCTGCGCAAGAAGAACGCGACGCTTCCCGGTATGTCCACGCAGTACGTGGACCAGCCCCTGGACAGCGGTGACTTCGCCCCCCTGGCCCTGCGCACCCAGGACGGCGGCGCCCTCGCCTTCTTCGCCACCCGCCACTTCGAACGCCAGACGGCGGCGAGGGGCGTCCGCCTGAACGTCAGCCCGGACGTTCGCGCGCTCATGACCGGCGACGCGAAGTCCGTCCTGACGAAGGAGCGCGTCTCGGACGAGGCGGCGCGCGTCCCGGCGGGCCGGGGCCCGATCACGGTGATCAACCGCTTGCAGGGGTTGACGTCCGCCAAGGGCGAGTAGCGACGGCTGCTCAGCCTTCGACTGCGGACCGTGCGTGGCTGGTCGCGCCCACGCGGCGGAGCCGCAAATGTCACAGCCCCGCGCCCCTAAAAAGCTAAAGGCCGACGGTGCTCAGCGGCCCAAAGGCCACGCCACTGCGTGGGCATCCCCCGTACCCGCATAGCGCCCGCACGCGTCCGTCAGGGTCTCAAGGAGCGTCAGCGGGTCCGGGAGTGGATGTTCCGGGCCGCGTACCCACGTGACCTCGTGGTCGCCGGGGAGGCGGGCCGGGGGGATCAGGACGTAGCTGCCTCGGCAGTGCCAGCGCAGGCCCGGGTGTTCGTCCATCGTCTCGGGGTGGCAGTCCAGCTCGCACGGCCACCACTCGTCCTCGTCCTCCGGCGTCCCCCGCGTCGCCGTGAAGAACAGCATCCGGGCCTGGTCGCCGGTGCCGCCGGACTCGGCGACCGGGCCGACGTCGATGCCCTCGGCGAGCAGCCGCTCCAGCGCCTCGCGGCCCGCCTCAAGGGGTACGTCGAGCACGTCGTGGACCATGCCCGTCGCGGTGATGAAGTTCGCCTCGGGCTGGCCGAGGGCCCAGCGCTCGATCTGGGCGCGGTCAGTGGTCGACTGGGTCTGCCAGGCGAACGAGACCGGATGGCGCGCCGGAGTCGGACAGCCGACCCGCTCGCACGAACATCGATACCCGGCCGGATACGCGGCGGGCGCGATCGGCAGCTTCGCGGCGGCGACGGCCAACAGCTGCGCGAGGCGGTCCGCGTCGGCGCCGGGGGCGTCCTTGGGGCGCCTGCGCAGCCAGCGGGACAGCTTGCTCTGCGAGCTGCCGGAACGCCCGTACTCCGCGCCCATCTATCCCCTCACCTCACCGTTGCCCCGCGAGAACCTCCACCCATGGTCCCACCATCGCGCCCGCGCCGAGGCCGTACCCCCCATCCCGGACCCTCAGCGGGGGGCCAATCCGCGCAGGGCGTATTCCACGACGGTGTCCGCGTAGGCGTGCGTGAGCGGGAGCGTACGCAGCAGCCAGCGGTGGGCAAGCGGCCCGACCAGCAGTTCCAGGGCCGTACGGGGGTCGACGTCGGCCCGTACCTCGCCCGCGTCCTGGGCCGCCCGCAGCCGGTCCACGTACAGCCGAAGTTGCGGTTCGAGCAGTTGCTGGACGAACTGGGCGCCCAGTTCCGCGTCGACGACGCCCTCGGCCGCGAGCGCGCGGTAGGGCGCCTCGGTCGCGGTGTCGTTGAGCTCGTCGACGGTGGCGCGCAGCACGTGCTTGAGGTCGGCCTCCAGGTCCCCGGTGTCGGGCAGCGACACCTCGCCCTGGACGGCCTGGTGGCTGAGGTCGACGAACGCCTCAAGGAGGACCGCCGCCTTCGAGGGCCACCAGCGGTAGATGGTCTGCTTGCCGACCCCGGCGCGGGCGGCGATGCCTTCGATGGTCGTCCTGGCGTATCCGGCCTCGCCCACGAGGGAGAGCGCGGCGTCGTAGATCGCGCGCCGCGAGCGCTCGCTGCGGCGGGCGGAGTCGGGCGCCTTGCCGCTCCCGGTCGCCGCTGTTGCCCCTGTCCCCGCCTGCGCCTTGTTCGCCATGGCGCGGATCCTAGCGCCATGGAGGCGAAACGTATCGTCTCCGACGTGGGGCGATCGCGGGGATGTCAAGGGGCGCGCGCGGGGCAACAGTGCGTTACGCGGCGAAAAACACCCGGATGGATCACTGCGTTAACGCCCGTGACGACGCACCATGGGCTGACCACGCGCCGCGGTCGCGGCGCGTGCGGCCGAAGTCGTCCGTGAGGAGCCCTCATTGCTCAGTGAGACCCGTGACCTCCGCGCACCCCGAGTCGCCAGACCCCGGCGCTATCTGATGTGCCCACCGGCACACTTCAAGGTCACGTACTCCATCAATCCCTGGATGGATCCCGCCAAGCCCGTCGATCTGCCGCTGGCCCTGGCCCAGTGGGAGGACCTGCGGGACCGCTACCGGGCGCTCGGCCACACCGTCGAGCTGCTCGACCCACGCCCCGACCTGCCCGACATGGTCTTCGCCGCCAACGGGGCCACCGTCATCGACGGCCGGGTCCTCGGCGCCCGCTTCGCCCACCCCGAACGGGAGGCGGAGGCCGAGGCCCATCTGGACTGGTTCCGTACGCACGGCTTCACCGAGATCCACGAGCCGGCCCACATCAACGAGGGCGAGGGCGACTTCGCCGTCACCGCGTCCTATCTGCTGGCCGGGCGCGGCTTCCGGTCCAGCCCGCTGTCGCACGACGAGGCCCAGGAGTTCTTCGGGCGCCCGGTGATCGGGCTCGATCTCGTCGACCCGCGCTACTACCACCTCGATACGGCCCTGTGCGTCCTCGACGACTCGGCCGACGAGATCATGTACTACCCCGGCGCGTTCTCCCCCGGCAGTCGGGCCGTCCTCGCCCGGCTGTTCCCGGACGCGGTGATCGCGTCGGACGAGGACGCGGCCGCGCTGGGGCTGAACGCGGTGAGCGACGGTCTGCACGTGCTGCTGCCGCAGGGCGCGGTGGGATTGTTCTCGTCCCTGCGGGAGCGCGGCTTCGTTCCCGTGGGGATGGATCTGGGCGAGCTGCTCAAGGGCGGCGGCAGCGTGAAGTGCTGCACGCAGGAGCTGCGGGCCTGAGGTTCGTTGTTGACCGCGGACCGTGCTGGGTTGCTCGCGCAGTTCCCCGCGCCCCTTGATGGGCCCTTCGGGCCCTCCTTAGGGGCGCGGGGAACTGCGCGACAAGCCCCCACCGGCCCGCGGCCGAAATCCGCCCTACTCGGCCGGAGGCCACGCGTCGCCCCAGTCCGCGTCCCGCGCCGCGCGGTACAGGGAGCCGTGCCGCTTCGTGACCGTGTCGCGGCGCAGGACCTCCTCCGCCGTGCACAGGTCGAGGAGGACCTGCCCCTTGCGGATCTGGGGCCGCCGGGTGATCCGGTTCGCGGCGGGCACGGCGGGCACGCGAACCGCAGCCACATAGCTGAACTTCTCGTCCTCGTACGCCAGCGACCCGCCCTTGACCTGCCGATGCAGGGACGAACGGCTGACCCGGGCCGAGAAGTGGCACCAGTCCGTGCCGGGCTCGATGGGGCAGGCCGCGCTGTGCGGGCAGGGCGCGGCGATCGTGAACCCGGCCGCGATCAGCCGGTCCCGCGCCTCGATGATCCGGGCGTACCCGTCGGGCGTGCCGGGCTCGACGATGACCACGGCGCCGGTCGCGGCGCGCGCGGCGGCGTCCACGAGGGCCTGCCGGTCCTGGACGGTCAGCTCGTTCAGTACGTACGAGACGGTGATGAGGTCGACGGGGTCCAGGGCCAGCGCCGTACCGATCCGCGCGCGCTCCCAGCGCACCGAGCGCAGCCCGGGAATGCCCGACGCGTCCGCGAGTTCGCGGCCGATCGCGAGCGCGGGCTCGGCCCAGTCCAGGACCGTCGTCGCGGTGTCCCACGCCTCGGCGACCGCCCAGCTCGCCGCGCCCGTACCGCCGCCGATGTCGGTGTGGGTGGCCGGGGCCCAGTCCGGGGCCGCGTCCTGGAGGGCGCCGAGGGCGGACCGTACGGCCTCGAAGGTCGCGGGCATGCGGTACGCGGCGTACGCGGCCACGTCGGAGCGGTCGCGCAGCACCGGGGCGTGGGTCTGGGTGGCGCCCCGGTAGTTGGCGATCAGCCGGTCGACGGCCTGCGCGGCCTGCGACGGCGGCAGCCCGTCGAGCAGTCCGGCGAGGGCGGAGCGCAGGGCTTCCGGGACGGGCACGTTCTCGTTCACCTGGGGATTCTACGGTCGCGGCGCGTCCTCGGCCGCGCGCTGCCAGGGACGGCACAGCAGCAGGAAGCAGAGCAGCGCGGCGACGCCCGAGGCGAGTTGGACGACCGCCATCGGGACCGCCGTGGCCTCGCCCGCGATGCCGACCAGCGGCGACGCCACCGCGCCGATCAGGAACGACGAGGTGCCGAGCAGCGCGGAGGCGGAGCCCGCCGCGTGCGGGGTGCGCATCAGGGCCTGGGCGGTGGTGTTGGGCGTGGCCATGCCCATCGCGGACATCAGCACGAACAGCCCGGCCGCGACCGGCGCGAGCCCGGGCCGCCCGAACACCCCGGACGTCATCACGAGCAGCGCCGCCGCCGCGAGCACGACCACGCCCAGGGCGCAGCCGAGCACCTTGTCGAGGCTGACCCGGCCGACGAGCAGCTTGCCGTTGATCTGCCCGGCGGCGACCAGACCGACCGAGTTGAGCCCGAAGAGGAGCGAGAAGGTCTGCGGCGAGGCCCCGTAGATCTCCTGGATCACGAACGGCGAGGCCGAGATGTACGCGAAGAGCGCGGCGAAGGCGAGGCCGCCGGCCAGCATGTAGCCGGTGAAGACGCGGTCGCGGAGCAGCCCGCCCATGGTGCGCAGTGCCTCGCCGACCCCGCCCTCGTGCCGCCGCTCGGGCGGCAGCGTCTCGCCGAGGAACTTCCAGACGAAGAGCGTGAGCAGCAGTCCGACGACGGTGAGGACCACGAACACCCCGCGCCAGTCGGTGAGCCGCAGTACCTGACCGCCGATGAGCGGGGCGACGACGGGGGCGGCGCCGGAGATCAGCATCAGCGTGGAGAAGAACCGGGCCATCTCGACGCCGTCGTACAGATCGCGCACCACGGCCCGCGCGATGACGATGCCCGCCGCGCCCGCCAGGCCCTGGAGCAGCCGGAAGGCGATGAGCAGCCCGGCGTCGGGGGCGAACGCGCACACGGCGGTGGCCAGCACGTACACGACCATGCCGATGAGCAACGGCCGCCTGCGCCCCCACTTGTCGCTCATCGGCCCGACCACCAGCTGGCCGAGCGCCATGCCCGCCAGGCACGCGGTGAGGGTGAGCTGGACGGTGGCGGCGGGCGCGTGCAGCGCGCCGGTGACCTCCGGCAGCGCGGGCAGGTACATGTCCATGGAGAGCGGCGGGAGCGCGGTGAGCCCGCCGAGGACGAGGGTGACGAGGAGCGAGGCGCGGCGGGCGGCGACGCCCGCCGCGGAAGCGGACGTCGCTGCCGGTATGTGTCCTTCGGTGGCCTGCCCGGGCTCCGCCATGGTGTCTCCTAGTTGCTGTTTCAAGTACCCATGCTCTCAGCCGGGCGGGGGTGCTCGACACCACCGCGTACGCGTTCAACAGGTGTCGCCCACATCGCGGACGACACCGTCCGGTGCGCGGACCGCTCCCGTACGCTCGCGCCCATGAACGCATCCGCAGCGCGCAAGACCGCCGTCGTCACCGGCGCCGGCTCCGGCATCGGCCGCTCCGTGGCGCTCACCCTGGCCGCCGCGGGCTGGTCGGTGGCGCTGGCGGGCCGCCGGGAGGAGACCCTGGCGGAGACCGCCGAACTGGCCGGCCCGGACGCGTCCGTCCTCGTGGTCCGTACGGACGTGACCTCCCCGGACGAGGTCGCGGCCCTGTTCACGGCCGTACGGGACCGGTTCGGGCGGCTCGATCTCCTCTTCAACAACGCGGGCACGTTCGGGCCCGGCGGGGTCGCGGTGGAGGACCTGGCGTACGAGGCGTGGCGGCACGTCGTCGACACCAACCTCAACGGGGCGTTCCTGTGCGCGCAGGCCGCGTTCCGGCAGATGAAGGAGCAGGTCCCGCAGGGCGGGCGGATCATCAACAACGGGTCGATCTCGGCGCATGTGCCGCGGCCTAACTCGGTGGCGTACACGGCGACGAAGCACGCGATGACGGGGCTTACCAAGTCCCTCTCGCTGGACGGCCGTCCCTACCGGATCGCCGTCGGGCAGATCGACATCGGGAACGCGGCGACGGATATGACTTCCGCGATGACCTCCGGCGTGCGCCAGGCCAATGGCTCGCTTTCGGTCGAGCCGGTGATGGACGCGGCGGATGTGGCCCGGACGGTCCTTCACATGGCCGAGCTGCCCCTGGAGGCGAACGTCCAGTTCGCGACGGTTTTGGCTACGGCCATGCCGTATATCGGGCGAGGCTAGTTCCCCACCCCGCCCCTTCCCGAAAGCCTCCGGCGGAAGTCGTTCGTCTGACCGCCGGTGGGGGCTTGTCGCGCAGTTCCCCGCGCCCCTTGATGGGCCCTTCGGGCCCTCCTTAGGGGCGCGCCCCCGCGGAGCGGAATGCCTGGCTGTCGCCGGGAGTTGATCGCGGCATGACCGACGTGCTGCGCTACACCGCGTTCTCTCAGGACCCCGCCGGAGGCAACCCCGCCGGGGTCGTCCTCGATGCCGCCGGGCTCGACGATGCCGACATGCTCGCGATCGCCGCCGAGCTCGGATACAGCGAGTCCGCGTTTCTCACCGCACCCCCCGAAGGGCTCGGTGGCGAGCCCGGGCGGGCGTACACCATCCGGTACTTCAGCCCGAAGGCCGAGGTCCCGTTCTGCGGGCACGCGACCGTGGCGACCGCGGTGGCGCTCGGTGAGCGGATCGGGCCCGGGGAGCTGGTGTTCGCGACGCGCGCGGGCACGGTCCCGGTGACCGTCACCGAGGACGGCGACACCCTGCGCGCCACCCTCACCAGCGTCGAGCCGCACGTCGAGGACGTCTCCCCCGACGACCTCACCGAGGCGCTGGCCGCACTCGACTGGCCCGAAGCAGACCTCGACCCGGCACTCCCGCCCCGCATCGCCTTCGCGGGCGCCCGGCACCTGGTGCTCGCCGCCGCCACCCGCGAACGCCTCGCGGACCTCGCGTACGACTTCGAACGGCTCGCCGCGCTGATGCTGCGCCTCGACCTGACGACGGTGCAACTGGTGTGGCGCGGGTCGGACACGGTCTTCCACGTCCGCGACCCGTTCCCGGTCGGCGGGGTCGTCGAGGACCCGGCGACGGGCGCGGCGGCGGCCGCCTTCGGCGCGTATCTGCGCGAACTCGCCCTGGTTCCCGAGGAGTCGGTGCTCACCCTCCACCAGGGCGAGGACCTGGGCCGCCCCGGCGTCCTGACGGTGACGCTCCGGACGGGCGACCCGCGCGTACGCGTCGGCGGCGCGGGCACCAGTATCCCGGCCTGACCAGCGCTACGGCGGCGCGGGCGCCCGCATCCCGGAGTGGGCCCCCGGCTACGCCTGGCCGGTCTCGAAGCGGGTGACCCGGCCGCCGTCGACGTCGAACCGCCAGGCCGTCCGCATCTCGCCCCAGGTGTCGTTGCGGTAGTTGGCGACCAGCGAACGGCCGTCGGAGCTCTGCGTCTCGATGTCCATGTGACCGCCCGAGGAGAAGACCTCCCGTTCGGTCCAGTCGGCGATGTCCCGGTCCGACCCGTCGTCGGACATGGTGGCGCCCGGGCTGAGGGCGGCCTGGAAGGCGGCGCGGTCGCCCGAGTTGAGCGCGCCCACGAAGGCCCGGACGGCCGGGTCGTTGAGCTTGTCCAGCGCGATGGTCATGTGCCGTCTCCTTCGGTGTTCCTTACGGGGTACGGGTCGACGGGGACCCCCCTCAGCTCACCTCATCCCCGCTCGCCCCGCCACCGGACCCGGCGCCAGGCACGGGCAGCCGCAGCGTCGTGACCGCGCCCCCGTCCGGCGCGTTGGCGAAGTGCGGGGCGATGCCGAGGACGCGGGCCTGGCCCGCCACGATGGTGAGGCCCAGGCCGTGCCCCTTGCCCCGGCCCGGGTCGCCGGTGCGGAAGCGCTGCGGGCCGCGCGCCACCAGGTCGGGCGGATAGCCGGGGCCGTGGTCGCGCACGACGACCACCGGGCCGTCGACGGTCACGGTCACCGGCGGCGCCCCGTGCCGATGGGCGTTGACGACCAGGTTGGCGATGACGCGGTCGAGCCGCCGCCGGTCGGTGCGGACGCGTGCGTCGCGTACGACCCGGACCTCGCACTCCTCCCCCGTCGCCCGCACCGCCCGCGCGACCAGCTCCCCCAGCTCGTGCTCGGCGAACTGGGCCTTCTCGGCCCCGGCGTCGAGGCGGGAGATTTCGAGAAGATCCTCGGTGAGGGTGTGCAGCGCGTGCAGCCGGTCGTTGATCATCTCCTTGGGGCGGCCGTCCGGCAGCAGTCCGGCGGCGGCCAGCATGCCGGTCAGCGGGGTGCGCAGCTCATGGGCGACGTCCGCGGTGAACCGCTTCTCCGCCTCAAGGCGCTGTTGCAGCGACTCGGCCATCGAGTCGAGGGCGACCGCCACCGCCTTGACCGCGTCGTGCTCGGCACCCTTGCCGCCCGCCGGGATCCCGGTGCGTACGTCCAGGTCGCCCTCGGTGATCCGGCGCGCGACGGCGGCGGTGTGGCCGAGGCGGCGGCTGATCCTGGTGGCGAAGTACGTGCCCGCGAGCGTCACACTGCCCGCCGCGAGCGCCGCCGAGCCGAGGATCGCGGTGTCCATCTGGCGCAGATGGTCGCGAGTGCTCTCGTACGGGACCCAGAGCGCCAGCACATGCCCACCGGCGGGTGCGGCCGCCCACATGACGGCGCCGCCGTGCAGCTCCCCGACCATGACGCCCCGGTCCCCGCGCCGGGCCAACTCCCTCAGTGAGCCCGGCAGTTGAGACGGATCGAGCTGGACGGCCCGCCCGGTCGTGTCGGTCCCGTACGAGAAGTCCTTGAGGGCGGCGTCCAGCCCCTGCCGGGCCTCCTTGCGCACCTCCTCGACCCGCTGCCGGGTCAGGGCGTTGTGGACGAGTACGCCGAGGATCGCGGCGACGGCGCAGGAGACGGCGGTGACGGTGAGGGCGATCTTCCACCGGAGGCTGTGGGTCCAGGCGGGCCGCAGCCGCTCGGACCAGCGGGCCCGGGTCCCCGCCTCGTCGGGAGGCGAGCCGGTCCCGTCCTCCCGTGGGCCGGTCACCGCTCGCCGCCCTGGCCGGTGCACGGGATCCCGGACGCCTCCCTGAGCGCCCGGCAGGTGTCGAGCTTGAGCTCGCGCAGGGCGATCATGTGGCCGTCCCACACATAGTGCGAGACGTACACATACGCGTCGCTGGACGTCGGCTCGCGCACGGCGAGGTGCCCGGCGGTGACCTCGACGCCCTCCAGGATCGCGCGCCGCGAGAACACCCGGGTGACGGCGCCGCCCGCCACGCTGTACACCCGCATCTCGCTCAGCCGCCCGTCGATGTCGACGGCGGTGATCAGTTCGGCCTTGCCGTCGCCGGTCAGATCGCGCAGCTCGGGCGGGCGCATCGGGCAGTCGGCGGGCCCGGAACAGGCGGCCATCCGCTCGGCGGCCCGCCGGTCCACCAGCCGCCCGACGCCCCGGTCCACCTTCTCGGTGGCGGCCAGGTCGGCCTTGACGACGGCGAGCGCGTCGGCGTCCCGCATGTCACCGGAGGGCACGGCCGCCACCCCCGGCACGGCGTACGGTTTCCCCCGCTGCTGCTCGGCCCCGGCCGGCGAGGGCACGACCCCCGGCCACAACGGCTCGGGCGGCGCCACCTTCGCGGCGACCCCGTCCCGATGCAGCCCCTCCACGTCGGCACACCCGCCGAGCGCCAGCGCGACGGCGCACAGAAGGAGCCCGCGTCGTCGCCGCACGGCCCACCTCCTCCGCAAGCCACTGGTGGCCCCATGATCGCGGCTACGGCATGGATGCGCGCCCGGAGCGGGGTCCGGTGGAAGGGGAGGGGAATCGAGTGGGGTTGCGGCGCCAGGGAAGAAAGCGGGCGCGGCAGGCTGAGTGGCAGACGAGTCGGCCTGTACGCCGGGTTCTGTCGCCCGGTCGCCTCGCGGCGGCCGGGGAGACGGCCATCCATCTAGGACCGGCGTTGCCGCCGGCCTCGTGCGGTCTACCCGCGGACTCGGGCGGGCAGCCCTCGAACGTCCGCGCAGGAGCACCGGGGTGCTCCCTCTTGACCTTGCTCCGGGTGGGGTTTACCTAGCCGCCTGAGTCACCCCAGGCGCTGGTGGTCTCTTACACCACCGTTTCACCCTTACCGAGGACCGAGGTCCCCGGCGGTCTGTTCTCTGTGGCACTGTCCCGCGGGTCACCCCGGGTGGGCGTTACCCACCACCCTGCCCTGTGGAGCCCGGACGTTCCTCGGGAGGATCCGAGGATCCCCACGCGGCCGTCCGGCCGACTCGTCTGCCGTGGTGACCATGCTACCCGTGATCATCACGCGTTCCGCCCCCGCCGTCACCGCACGCGCCACCCCTTGACCCTGCCGCAGCGTCAACGTCTCTACTGAAGTCATGCGGATCGGAGAGATCGCCGCGCTGGTCGGGGTCACCCCGCGCGCGGTGCGCCACTACCACCACGTCGGACTGCTCCCGGAGCCCGCCCGGCGGGCCAACGGCTATCGGGAGTACGGGGTACGGGACGCGGTCGCGCTCGCCCGGATCCGGCGGCTCACCGAGCTCGGCCTCGGCCTCGACGAGGTCCGGGACGTGATCGCCGACGACGCCGGGCGCGAGCTCGCCGAGGTCCTCGGCGAACTGGACGCCGACCTGGCCGGGCAGGAGGCCGGGATCCGGGCCCGGCGAGCCCGCCTGGCCGGGATCCTGGCCCGCGCCGATCAGGGACCGCTGCCCGCCGACGCCCCACTCTCGCCCGAACTGGCCGACGTGTTCGGCCGGTTGGAAACCGGCCCCGAGTCCCCACTGGCCGTACGCGACCGGGAGCTGGTCGCGCTCCTGGACACGGTCGCGGAGCCGGGCGAGCGGGAGCGGTTGCTGGGCGCGGTGCGGGCGGTGGCCGAGGAGCCGGGGGCCGTCGAGCGCGCGCGGGAGGTGTACGCGTTGCTCGACGCCCTCGCGGACGCGGACCCCGCCGACCCGCGCGTACCGGAGGCGGCCCGGGCACTCGCCGCCTGCCTGCCGCCGGATCCGACCGGCACGGCCGCACCGGCGGACAGCGACGGTCACCCGTTCCTGCGGGCCTTCCTCGCCGATCTTGCGCCCGCCCAGGCGGCGGCGGTTCGGCAGGCGATGCGGCTGTGGGCGGAGGGGACGGCATGACGGGGGCGGTGGGGCGGCTGGTGCGGCACGTGGCGCGGGTGCTGGGCAGTCTCGGGATGTGGGCGGTCCGGCGGCGGCACGGGGTGCGGTCCGGCGACCGCGCCTTCGGGTACACCGCGCCCGAGACGGCGACCACGTACGGCATCGCGTTCGTCTGCGCCGTCGAGACCGCCGGGATGTATCTGCTGCTGCCGTCCTGGCCGATCGTGCACGCCGTCGTCCTCGTGCTCGACCTCGCCACCCTCGTCCTGGTGCTCGGGCTGCACACCGCCTCGGTGACCCGGCCGCACGTGATCACCCCGGACACGCTGCGGGTGCGTCGAGGAGCGCATGTCGACCTGGTCCTGCCGCTGGCCCGGATCGTCTCCGTACGACGGGAGCTGAGGTTCACCGCTCCGGGCGCGGCCCAGGAGGACGGGGTGCTGGAGCTGGCGGTGGGGGCGCAGACGTCGGTGACCGTCGAGCTCGACGAGAGCGCCACGTACGTACGGCTGCTCGGCGGGCGGCGGCAGGTGCGCACCGTGCGCTTCCACGCGGACGACGCGCCCGGGCTGGTCGCCGCGCTCACGCAGGCGCGAACTGGACCTTCGCCGTGCCCGGGTCGGCCTGGGTGAGGCGGACCCGGAGGCGTTCGCCCAGGGGGAGGGGGGTGGTGCCCTCCACGCGGGCCACGACAGCCGGGTCGGTCAAGTGGACGGTGCCTACGGCCGGTTCGGCCTCCTTCACGTCCACCACCGTCGCGTCGAAGACCTCGCCGACGCGGTCCTTGAGGAGGGCCGCCTCGATGAGGTCGACGGACTCGCGCTCGACCGTGTTGGCCTTGCGGGCGCCCTCGGCCATCTCCTTCGGGAGGGCGTCGAGGGCGGTGAGGACCCAGTCGGGGACGTCGGCGGCGGCCACGGCGGCGAGGCAGATCTCGGTGGCGTAGCGGTCGACGAGGCGGCGCAGGGGCGCCGTGCAGTGGGTGTACTCGTCGGCGACGGCCGCGTGGATCGCCGGGTCGGGGACGCGGCCGCCGGTGAACACCGTGTACCCGGCGCCCCGCAGCAGCGCGGTGCACTCCTGGAGGAAGGCCGCGTGGTGGGGTTCGCGCGGGTCGAGGGAGCGGACGACCTGGGCGTACGGGACGTGGTGCGGCCAGTCGATGTGGAGCGCCTGGGCCGCGCGCCGCAGCCGGGCCACCGCGCCGTCGGGGGCGCTCGGGAGCGTACGCAGGATGCCCGTGCCGTACGTCAGCATCAGGTCGGCGGCGGCCATGCCGGTGAGCAGGGAGATCTGGGCGTTCCAGCCGTCGGCGGGCAGGGGTGCGCGGTACTCCAGGCCGTAGTGGCCGTCCCGCTCCACGATCTCCTGCTCGGGGACGTTGAGGGAGATGCCGCCCCGGGCGACCTCCTGCCGCTCGCGCAGCAGCCCGACGTCCTTGAGCAGCGCGACCGGCTCTTCGGCGGTGCCGTCGTCGATACGGCGCTGCACCGTGTCGTAGTCGAGTTTGGCGCGGCTGCGGACGAGGGCGCGTTCGACGCGGGTCGCGCTCTGGCGGCCGTCGGCGTCGAGGTCGATGGTCCATACGACGGCGGGGCGCGGCTCGCCGGGGAGCAGGCTGGCCGCGCCCTCGGAGAGTACGGGTGGGTGCAGCGGGACGCGTTCGTCGGGGAAGTAGAGCGTGTTCACCCGGCGGTGGGCCTCGGTGTCGAGGGGGCCGCCCGGTTCGACGAACGCGGCGACGTCCGCGATCGCGTAGTGCACGCGGTAGCCGCCTGCGCGGCGGGCCAGGTGCATGGCCTGGTCCAGGTCCATCGAGGTGGGTGGGTCGACCGTGAAGAACGGGAGGTCGGTGGCGTCGCGGACGGGGAGGTGGGGGGTGGTGGCCGCGTGCTCGGCCTCGGCGAGGACGTCCGGGGGGAAGCCCTCCGTTACGCCTAGCCCGGTGCGGATGTCGCGCAGCGCTGCCCGCAGCGGGTCGGCTGCGCCGGTCATATGGAGGTGACGGCGGGGCATGTGCCGAGCGTAGGCCGAGCGGGCGGTTGCCGCCTGCGGCGGGCGTTTTCCCCACCCCGCCCCTTCCCGAAACCCTGCCGGGGGCTGTCAGGCCGGCTGTCCGCCAGTGGGAGCTTGTCGCGCAGTTCCCCGCGCCCCTAGGCAGTTAGGGGCGCGGGGAACTGCGCGAGCAACCCGGCACGATCCGCAGCCGAACAGATCCCCGTAACCTGGGCGGCGGGGCCGCACCCCCTCCCCCGTACACACTTCAAGGAGAACCCGTGCTCGTGCTGCTGCCGCCCTCCGAAGGCAAGGCCGACGGAGGGCGCGGGGCGCCGCTCAAGGCCGAGGGGCTGTCGCTGCCGGACCTGGCCGACGCCCGCGCCGCCGTCCTCGACGAGCTGGTCGAGCTGTGCCTCGCCGACGAGGACAAGGCCAAGGACGTACTCGGGCTCAGCGAGGGACTGAGAGGGGAAGTCGGCAAGAACGCCCAGTTGCGGACCGCCGGCACCCGGCCAGCCGGGGAGATCTACACCGGCGTCCTCTACGACGCCCTCGGCCTCGCCACCCTGGACGCGAAGGCCAAGCGCCGCGCCGCCCAGTCGCTGCTCGTCTTCTCCGGGCTCTGGGGAGCCGTCCGCACGGGCGACCGCATCCCCTCCTACCGCTGCTCGATGGGCGTGAAGCTGCCGGGCCTGGGCGCCCTCGGGACGTACTGGCGCGGCGTCATGGACCCCGTCATGACCGACGCGGCCGGGACCGGGCTCGTCCTCGACCTGCGCTCCGCCGCGTACGCCGCCGCCTGGAAGCCCAAGGGCGAGGTGGCCGGGCGGACCGCGACCGTACGCGTACTGCACTCGCAGATCGTCGACGGCGTCGAGAAGCGCTCGGTCGTCAGCCACTTCAACAAGGCCACGAAGGGGCGGATCGTGCGGGATCTGCTGCTGGCGGGGGCCGCACCCACCGACCCCGCTGAGCTCGTCGACGTCCTGAGCGGACTCGGTTACGTGGTGGAGTGCGCCGCACCCGCCAAGGCGGGCAAGTCGTGGGCGCTGGATGTTGTCGTGGAGCAGATCCACTAGCCCCGTTGCGCAGGGTGCAACGCTCGTTGCGCCCTGCAATCCCGCCCGGCACGATGCCCGTATGACCTCCGTCCTGGACCTCGCCCCCGTCGTCCCCGTCGTCGTCCTCCACGACGCCGCCGACGCCGTCCCGCTCGCGCGGGCGCTGGTGGCGGGCGGGCTGCCGGCGATCGAGGTCACCCTGCGTACGCCCGCCGCGCTGGACGCGATCCGGGCGATCGCGGCGGAGGTGCCGGGGGCCGTGGTCGGGGCGGGGACGGTCGTCTCGGCCGCGGGCGTCGGTGATGCCGTGGCCGCCGGGGCCCGGTTCCTCGTCAGCCCCGGGTGGACCGACTCGCTCCTCGGCGCGATGACCGCGTCCGGGGTGCCGTTCCTGCCGGGGGTCGCCACGGCGTCCGAGGTGGTGGCGCTGCTCGAACGCGGGGTGGGTGAGATGAAGTTCTTCCCGGCGGAGGCTTCCGGCGGCACCGCGTTTTTGAAGTCCCTCGCCGGGCCGCTCCCCGGCGCGCGGTTCTGCCCCACCGGGGGCATCTCGCTCGCCTCGGCGCCGGACTATCTGGCGCTGCCGAACGTGGGGTGCGTCGGTGGTACGTGGATGCTCCCGGCGGATGCGCTCGCCGCGCGGGATTGGGGGCGGGTCGAGTCCCTGGCCCGGGAGGCGGCGGCGCTCCGCTAGGAGTGGGATGCGCGTGCGGCTGCGGGCCGGTGGGGGCTGGTCGCGCAGTTCCCCGCGCCCCTATTAGGCGCGGGCAACTTCTCAGCGCAGCCAGCACCCCTCAGCGCAAATGCGACGTATCGTTCAGCAGCCGCACCGACGCGTTCCCGTCCCCGTAATACGCCACCGCCGACACCGACGCCGCCGACAGTTCCATCCGGAACAGCGACTCCGGCGGGGCGCCCAGGGCGAGGCGGATCAGCGTCTTGACCGGGGTGACATGGGTGACGAGCAGGACCGTACGGCCCTCGTACGCCGACAGCAGCCGGTCCCGGGCAGAAGAGACGCGGCGCGCGACCGTCGCGAAGCTCTCGCCGTTGCCCGTGGGTGCGGCCTTCGGTGAGGCGAGCCAGGCGTCGAGGTCGTCGGGGTAGCGCTCGCGCACCTCGGCGAAGGTCAGGCCCTCCCACGCCCCGAAGTCCGTCTCGCGCAGGCCCTCCTCGACCCGTACCTCCAGGCCGAGGCGCAACGCGACCGCCGCCGCCGTCTCGCGGCACCGGCGCAGCGGGGACGTGACGATCGCCTGGATCGTGCCCCGGGCCGCCAGCGCGGCGGCCACCTGCTCGGCCTGGCGGCGGCCCGCCGCCGACAGCTCCGGGTCGGTCCCGCCGCTGCCGGAGAAACGCTTCTCGGGGGTCAGTGCGGTCTCGCCGTGCCGCAGGAGTACGAACGTGGTGGGCGTGCCCAGGTCGGGGGCGCTCCAGCCCGCCGTCGGAGCCGTACCCGAACTCCGGGTGGGAGCCGGGACGGTGGCGACCGGGGCGGTCGACGCCAGCGCCGCCCGTGCCTTCGCCGCACCCGCCGCCGCGTCCCCGACGACCCGGGCCGCGCCCGCGTCCGAGGACGT
This sequence comes from Streptomyces sp. CBMA152, assembly GCF_014596475.1. Classification (GTDB taxonomy): domain Bacteria; phylum Actinomycetota; class Actinomycetes; order Streptomycetales; family Streptomycetaceae; genus Streptomyces. Next base: position 157,445 of record NZ_MECJ01000033.1, read on the forward strand.
GGAGGACAGGGCCGCCATGGAAGCCGACGGCTCCCACTGCTTGCCCCGCTTGCCCGCGTCCATCGCCTCGTTGGCGAGCCGGTCCGCGTGCTTGTTCTGCTCGCGCGGGATCCACTCGTACGTGATCTGCGCGGGCGGCAGGATCCGCCCGGCCTCGGCGGCGAGCGGCTTCATGTCGGGGTGCTTGATCTTCCAGCGGCCCGACATCTGCTCGACGACCAGCTTGGAGTCCATCCGGACCCGGACCTTCGCGTCCGGGTCCAGGGCCTTGGCCGCCTTGAGCCCGGCGATCAGGCCCTTGTACTCGGCGACGTTGTTGGTCGCGACGCCGATGTACTCCGCCGCCTCGGCCAGCGTCTCGCCCGTCACCGGGTCGAGGACCACCGCGCCGTAACCGGCGGGACCCGGGTTGCCCCGGGAGCCGCCGTCGGCCTCGACAACGAACTGCCGCACTACAGGCCCGACTCCGACGTACGGACCAGGATGCGGCTGCAGTTCTCGCACCGCAGCACGGTGTCCGGGGCCGCCGCGCGGACCTCGGCGACCTCGGTGATGTTGAGCTCCAGGCGGCAGCCCTCGCAGCGGCGCTGGTAGAGCCGGGCCGCGCCGACGCCGCCCTGCTTCTCGCGCAGCTTGTCGTAGAGCTTCAGCAGATCGGCCGGGATCACCTCGGCGACGACCGCGCGCTCCTTGGCCACGTCGGCGGCCTCGGCGTCGAGCTGCTTGGTCGCGGCGTCGCGGCGGGCGATCGCGTCGTCGGTCTTCGTCTGGACGGAGGAGACCCGCTCGGTCAGCTCGGCGACCCGCTCCTGCGCGGACTCACGGCGCTCCATGACCTCCAGGACCACGTCCTCCAGGTCGGCCTGGCGCTTGGCCAGCGAGGCGATCTCGCGCTGGAGGGACTCCAGGTCCTTGGGGGACGAGACGGCGCCCGAGTCCAGGCGCTGCTGGTCGCGGGCGGCGCGCTGGCGCACCTGGTCGACGTCCTGCTCGGCCTTGGTCTGCTCGCGGGAGGTGTCGCTCTCCTCCGTCTGCGCGGCGACCAGCAGGTCGCGCAGCTGCGTGAGGTCCTTGTTCAGCGAGTCGATCTCGGCGTGCTCGGGCAGCGACTTCCGCTTGTGCGCGAGCTGCGACAGGCGTACGTCGAGGGCCTGTACGTCGAGGAGGCGGATCTGGTCGGCGGGCGCGGCGTTCAGTTGGGGGCTCCAGAAGAGTGGTGGGATGACCAGGGGTCGGTGACCGTCTTCGAGACGTGGACCCGCAGGTCCCAGCCATGGCGGTCGGAAATCTCGTCGAGCTGGGCGGCCGCCTGCTCGCACCAGGGCCACTCGGTGGCCCAGTGGGCGGCGTCGACCAGGCCCAGGGAAGTGTGCTGGGTCGCCTCCGACACCGGGTGGTGGCGCAGGTCGGCCGTGAGGAAGACGTCGGCTCCCGACGCCCGTACGGCGTCGAAGAGGCTGTCGCCCGAGCCGCCGCTGACCACGACCGTCTTGACCTGGGCCTCGACGTCGCCCGCGACCCGGACGCCCTGCGCGGTGGCGGGCAGGTGGGCGGCGGCGTGCGCGGCGAACTCGCCGAGCGTCATCGGGTGGTCGAGCTCGCAGATCCGGCCGAGGCCCCGGCGGCCCGAGGGGTCGGACGCGTCCGGCACGAGCGGACCCACGACCCGGAGGTCCAGGGCGCCCGCGAGGGCGTCGGAGACGCCCGGGTCGGCGGTGTCGGCGTTGGTGTGGGCGACGTGCAGGGCGATGTCGTTCTTGATCAGGGTGTGCACGACCCGGCCCTTGAAGTGGCCGGCCGCGACGGTCGTCGTCCCGCGCAGATAGAGCGGGTGGTGGGTGACGACCAGGTCGGCGCCGAGCTTCACGGCCTCGTCCACGATCTCCTGTACGGGGTCGACGGCGAACAGCACGCGCCGGATCTCCGTGTCGGGGTCGCCGCAGACGGTACCGACCGCGTCCCATCCCTCGGCCCGCTCTGGCGGCCAGAGAGCGTCGAGCGCGGCGATGACTTCAGACAGACGGGGCACGGGGACAGGTTACCCGCGCTGCGCCCCCCGCCCACCATGGCTCCGGGGATGGTTCCGGGCCGCCGCTTGCCCAGGTGGCCGCGCGGGTCGCCCGGAGCGGGGCCCCGAGGACGCCTCCCGTACCGGCCTCCCCTTGCACACCCGCCGCCCGCCTCACAGCGAAATCGCCCGACGGCCATCCTTTGGTGTGAAGCCAGTGGTCTCGTGTTGTTCGGCTGGAAGTGCGAAAACTAGCTTCATGGGCCGGAGGTGAGCCATCTCATGACTGCCTTGGCCATCGAGACCGCGGCCGGCGACGGCGCGGTCCGGCACTCGGAGTTCACGATCACCGCGGACGGCTCGTACGCGGCCCGTCTGGTAAGGGGCGAGGGGGCCGGGGACCGCTGGTTCCCGGAGCGGTGGACACTGGACGGCCCCGAGCCGTACGCGGTGCCGCTGCCCGGCAACCAGCCGGAGGAGCCCGACGCCTCGCTGCTGCCGATGGCGGACGGGCGGGTCCTCATCCACCGCCGCGTCGCCGACCGCGACGCCTTCGCCCTGCTCTACCCCACCGGCCCCGGCACCGGCGAGCTCGCCCTCGGCGCGGTCACCCCCGACACGCCCGAGCAGCATCTCAGGCTGCTGCCGCCGTCCCCGGGCGGCAGCTGCGCGTACGCGCTCGCGGTCGGCCCGGACAGCACCGCGCTGTGGCTGGTGGCGGGCGGCTCCTTCGGCCCGGAGCGGGTGGCCGTCGTGAAGGGCCGCTGCTCGGGCGGCGTCTGGCTGGACCGTACGGGGCGGCTGCTCGCCCTCGACCGGGAGCTGGACGGGCGGACCAAGACGGTCGCGGTGGACCTGGAACGCGGCGGCGAGGTGACCCCGCTGCTCCAGATCACCGAGGAGAGCGAGGACCGGCTGCTGCTCGCCGACCCGGACACCGGGCTGCTGCTGCTCCGCTCCGACGCCCCGGGCCACCACCGGCTCGGCTGGGGCGTGCTGGGGTCCACCCTGCCGGTGCGCTTCCCGGAGTGCCTGCGGCTGCCGGACGCGGCGGTCACGCCGTTCGCCGTGCAGCCCGGGCAGGTCCTGATGCCGGAGAGCTGTGCGGTGGCGCTGCGGATCGACGCGGCGGCCGGTACGTGGCTCGGCGTGTGGCGCCCGGCGGGGCGTCGGCTGCACCAACTGGCCGCGCCCGAGGGGTGGTTGGCGGGATCGGGTCTGTGGACCCGGGACGGGGTGCTGCGGCTGCCGTGCTCGACCGAGGCGGCGCGCTGCTCGGTCGCCCGGGTCCCGGCGCCGCCGGACGTCCCGCGCCCCGCCACCGCACCACCGAAGCCGCAGGCCCCCCGACCCGTACCCCTGGCGCAGTCACCCCTGACCCGCCGCTCCTAGCCCTTGATCAATCGCCGGGACCGCCTGGTTAAAATCCACGGCGAACGCAATAGGCGATCTACAACGGGGTGACAGCACCACATGTCCGAGACACTGACCGCCGCGGCGGCCGCTGACGCTATGACGGACGATGACGGGCACGGCAAGCACCGCGGCGGCGCGGCCTCCACCGAGGAGTCGACCACCGAGGCACACGGCCGCCACCGGCGGATGAACGTCGACGGCAGCCGCGACCTCGGCTGACGAAGGCAAGCGACAAAGGGCCCGGGGTGCACCACACCCCGGGCCCTTTTGGCTCAACCGCGTTTCAGCCCCAGCACCTCCGCCGCCGCGAACGTCTCGTTCTCCGGGCGCTCCGCGTAGTACGGGGAGATCAGCTCGTCCAGTTCGGCGTACGAGAAGGTCTCCTTGGCCGCGTCGAACTTGGCGGCCACCTTCGGGCGTTCCACGATCGCGACCATGCCGCCGTGCACGACCATCAGCTGGCCGTTGACGCGGGCGGCCGCCGGGGACGCCAGATAGCCGACGAGCGGCGCGACGTGCTCGGGCGCCAGCGGGTCGAGCTGCCCCTCGCCCGGCTCCTCGAAGCCCGCGAAGACGTCCTCGGTCATCCGGGTCCGGGCCCGGGGGCAGATCGCGTTGGCGGTGACCCCGTACTTGGCGAGCGCGAGGGCCGTGGAGGTGGTGAGCCCCACGATGCCGCCCTTCGCGGCCGCGTAGTTGGGCTGTCCGGCCGACCCGGCGAGGAACGCCTCCGACGAGGTGTTGACGATCCGGCCGTACACCGGCCCGCCCGCCGCCTTGGAGCGCTCGCGCCAGTGCGCGGCCGCGAAGTGGGTGGTGTTGAAGTGGCCCTTGAGGTGGACGTGGATGACCGAGTCCCACTCGGACTCGCTCATCGAGAAGATCATCCGGTCCCGCAGGATGCCCGCGTTGTTGACCAGGATGTCCAGCTTGCCGAAGGTGGAGATCGCCAACTCGACCAGTTCGCGCGCCTGTTGGTGGTCGGCCACGTCTCCCGTGTGGGCGACGGCCGAGCCGCCCGCCGCGCGGATCTCGGCGGCGACTTCCTCGGCGGGGCCGGCCGACGCCTCGCCGGAGCCGTCCCGGCCCGGCTGCCCGAAGTCGTTGACGACCACGGACGCGCCGAGCCGGGCGAGTTCAAGGGCCTCGGCCCGGCCCAGACCCCGCCCGGCGCCGGTGACGATCGCGCCGAGCCCTTCAAGTGGCAGTGCCATCGATCGACCGCGTCCTTTCGGATGGGAGGGATCAGAGGGTGATGCACGTACGCAGGGCCTCGCCCGTACGCATCTGGTCGAGCGCGTCGTTGATCGCGGCGAGCGGCACCCGGTGGGTGATCAGGCGCTCCAGGTCGATCCGGCCCGCCCGCCACAGCGCGATGGCCCGCTCGTAGGAGCGCAGTACGTCGCCGCCGCCGTACATCGACGGCAGGATCCGCTTCTCGTCGAAGAACAGCTCGAACATGTTGAGCTGGAGGAAGTCGTCCATGGCGCCCGCGCCGACCACGCACAGGGTGCCGCCGCGCCGGGTCGCGTCGTAGGCGGTGCGGGCGGTGGCGGACTTGCCGACGACCTCGAAGACGTAGTCGAAGCCCTCGCCGGAGGTGATCCGGGCCTTGGCGTCGTCGAGTTCGCTGGGCGACAGAGCCTCGGTGGCACCGAACGCGAGGGCCGCCTCGCGCCGGGACGCCACCGGGTCGACGGCGACGATCTGCGCCGCGCCCTGCACCTTCGCCCCCTGGATCGCCGAGATCCCGACCCCGCCGCAGCCGATGACCGCGACCGACGAACCGGCTTCCACCTTCGCGGTGTTGATCGCCGCGCCGAGCCCGGTGGTCACCCCGCACCCGATGAGCGCGGCGATCTCGTACGGGACGTCCTCGGGGATCGGGACCGCGCACCCGGCGTCGACCACGACCTCCTCGGTGAACGTCCCCGTACCCGCGAAGCCGAACACGTCGCCGCCGGGGCGCTTGAAGTTGGGGGTGCCCGCGTTCATCAGCGAGGCGAGGCAGAGCTGGGTCTGGCCGCGTTTGCAGGACGGGCAGCTGCCGCACGCAGGCAGCCACGACACCAGCACCCGGTCGCCGACGGCGAGCCCGGTGACGCCGTCGCCGACGTCGAGGATGTCGCCCGACCCCTCGTGCCCGGGCACGAACGGCGCGGGCTGCGGCAGCACGCCGTTCATCGCCGAGATGTCGGAGTGGCACAGGCCGGTGGCCCGGATACGGATCCTCACCTTGCCCGGGCCGAAACCCACGGCCTCGACGTCGTCGAGCACATCGAGTTTGTCCTGGCCGATCTCGTGCAGTACGGCTGCGCGCATGGTGCGGCTCCCCTCTGATGACTGACCCGTACGTGAGGCGATTCAGACGTGTTCGACGACCGTGTCGGAGAGCACGGGCGCGTCGTCCCGCTCGACGGCCGTCACCGACACCTGGATCCGGCCCGGTCCCTGCCACATCCGTACGCGCAGGGTCTCGCCGGGGAAGACGACCCCGGTGAACCGGGTGGTGTACGAGCGGACGCGGCCCACCTCGCCGTCGAGCAGCGTGTCGACGACGGCCTTCAGCGTCATGCCGTAGGTGCACAGCCCGTGCAGGATCGGCCGGTCGAACCCGGCGAGCTTGGCGAAGTCGGGGTCGGCGTGGAGCGGGTTCCAGTCGCCGGAGAGCCGGTAGAGCAGCGCCTGGTCCTCGCGGACGGCCCGCTCGACGATCCGGTCGGGCGCGCGCTCGGGCTGCTCGACGCGTACGGAGGGGCCCCGGTCGCCGCCGAAACCGCCCTCGCCGCGTACGAAGATCTGGGCATCGCTGGTCCACAACGGCCCGTCCGTATCGGCCACTTCGGTACGCAGCACCAGGATCGCGGCCTTGCCCTTGTCGTACACGGCGGCCACTTTGGACGTGGAGACGGCCCGACCGCGTACCGGAATCGGCCGGTGCAGCGTGATGCCCTGGCCGCCGTGCAGGACGGCCGCGAGGTCGACGTCGATACCGGGCGCCGAGAGCCCGCCGACCACGCCCATCCCGGCACCCGCGACGGTGGCGAAGGAGGGCAGCACATGCAGCCGGGACTCCAACGTGTAGCGCAGCTCGTCGGGATCGGTGGCCGGGCTGCCCGCCCCCAAACCCAGGTGATAGAGCTGAACATCCTTGTGATCCCAGGCGATCTCGGTGGACCGGGGCTCGGCGGCGAGCGCCTGCGCTGCGTCGATGGGCATACCGGGCTGCTCCTTGGAGGTGGGAAGACCTCGGCGCGACCGTCCGCACCGTCGGCCGCACCGAGGCCGTGCGGGACCGGCCCCCGGCCGGTTCTAGAACGCGTTCTAGGGCTCGATGGCTCCCATGTATAACGCAGCACTCCGGGATTGGGAACCCCACTGACGCTCCGTCAGATTCCAGATGCCTGCACCTACAGGGGCGCGGGGAACTGCGCGACAAGCCCCCACCGGCCCGCAGCAAACAACGCACCGGGACATTTGTCCCACGGAACCCCGTACAACAACATCTGCCGGGCCGCACGGCCGCTCCGTACCGTCGAAGACATGACGCAGACATCACACCGAGCGGTCGGCTTCACCGCCGTGGCGAAGGCATTCGGCCCCGTGCGGGCCGTCGACGGCATAGACCTCGACATCCGAAGGGGCGAAACCGTCGCCCTGCTCGGCCGCAACGGCGCCGGCAAGTCGACCACGATCGGCCTGCTCCTCGGGCTCGACGAGCCCGACGCGGGCGAGGTCCGGCTCTTCGGCCGCACCCCCGAGGAGGCCGTACGCGCGGGCCTGGTGGGCGCGATGCTCCAGGAGGGCCAGCCCATCCCCCGCGTCACCGTCAGAGAGCTCGTCACGTTCGTCGCCTCGACCTACCCCGAGCCGATGCCCGTCGACGAGGCGCTCGCGCTCGCGGGGCTCACCGAGTTCGCGGACCGCCGGGTCGACCGGCTCTCCGGCGGCCAGGCCCAGCGCGTCCGCTTCGCGGTGGCGCTCGCCGGGTCGCCCGCCCTGCTGGTCCTGGACGAGCCGACCGCCGCGCTGGACGTGGAGGCGCGCCGCGCGTTCTGGGAGTCGATGCGGGCGTACGCGGCCCGGGGCAACACCGTGCTGTTCTCCACCCACTACCTGGAGGAGGCGGACGACAACGCCGACCGGATCGTGGTCATCGACCAGGGCCAGATCGTCGCCGACGGCCCCGGCGAGCGGATCAAGCGGGCGGCGGGCGGCAGCCTCGTCTCGTTCGACCTGGCGGGCGGGTCCGGCGCGCATCTGCCGACGCTGCCCGGCGTGGTCAGCGTGGAGGTGCGCGGCGACCGCGCCCTGCTGCGTACGGACGACTCGGACGCCACGGTCGTGGAGCTGGCGCGTCTGGGCGCGATACGCAACCTCGAAGTGGCCCCGGCGAGCCTGGAGGACGCGTTCCTCTCGCTGACCTCGGAGTTCGACTCGGACTCGCTGCGCCGCCTGCCGCCCCTCCTGTTCCGCGTCTGAACCGCTCCGCGCCCGAAAGCCTGAAAGCGAGACCGTCCCATGCTCGACTACATCCTGCTCGAAGTGCGGCGGACCTTCCGCGATACCTCGTTCGTCGTCTTCGGCATCGGCATGCCCGTGCTGATGTACCTGCTCTTCACCAACATCGGCTCGGGGGACGGCGATTCGGCCGACTGGAAGGTCGCGTCGATGGTCGGGATGGCGGCGTACGGCGCGCTCGGCGCGTCCCTGAACGGCGCCGCGGGCGTCGCCGCCGACAAGCACTTCGGCTGGCTGCGGCAGCTGCGGATCACCCCGATCGCCCCCTCCCGGGTGGTGACCGGCCGGGCGATCAGCGCGTCGGCGACCGTACTGCCCGCGATCGCCGCGGTGTTCGCCGCGGGCGCGTTCGTCAACGGCGTACATCTGGCACTGTGGCAGTGGGCGGCGCTCACGCTGCTGCTCTGGATCGGCGCCCTGCCGTTCACCTTCCTCGGGCTCGGCAACGGCTACCGGCTCACCCCGCAGGCCGTGGGCGTGATCAACCCGGCATGCCTGGTGGGGCTCGCGGTGATCGGCGGACTGTGGTTCCCGGTCGACGCGTTCCCCGGCTGGCTCGCCTCGATCGCCCGCTACACCCCGACCCACCGGTTCGCCGACCTCGGCTGGGCCGTCTCGCACGGCTCGGCGCCCGGCGCGGTCACGGTCACGGTGCTGGTCGGCTGGCTGCTGGCGTTCGGCTCGTACGCCGTGTTCTCCTACCGACGGTCCGCAAGGACGGTATGAGCCAATGAGCGGGGAGAAGAAGACAGTGGCGAAACTCCTGCCGGGACTGCCGAGACTGCCGCAGCTGTCGAAGCGAGAGCCGAGGCGCGAGGGCGAGTGCCGCCGGGACGACGATCTCGCGGGCCCGCCGGCGAACGGCTACGCGATGCTGCCCTGGCTGCTGATGGGCCTCGGCTCGTTCTCCAACCTGGTGAGCGGCCAGACCCCGAACCCCTGGATCGGCGGCGCGGGTCTGCTCGCCTTCAACTCCCTGTACATCTCGGTGGTCTTCCGCGCCTTCGACAAGGACAAGCGCGAGACCCGGGGGACCTACGCGGCCCTCGCCACGATGGGCGTCATCACGTACGGCCTCGCGCTCGGCTACGGCGGCACCTGGCTGCTCTTCTTCCCGCTGCTCGCGCTCGCCTGCGGCGCGGTGCTGCGCAACCGGCGGCTCAGCGCCGTGATGGTCCTGCTGACCGTCTCGGTGAGCTCGATCTCCGGCATCCGCACGGGCAACCCGTGGGACGACGTGACCATCGCGTACGGAACGTTCCTGTCCGGCATGGTGACGGCGGCGGTCCTCTCGCTCTCCCAGACCGTGCGCGAACTGCGCGACACCCGGCAGGAGCTGGCCCGAGCGGCGGTGGAGAAGGAACGTCTCCGCTTCTCCCGCGACCTGCACGACCTGCTCGGCCACACCCTCTCGGTGATCGTGGTGAAGTCGGAGGCGGCCCGCCGCCTCGCCCCCCGCGATCTGGACGCGGCGCTCAGCCAGGTCGCCGACATCGAGTCGGTCGGCCGCCAGGCGCTCACCGAGATCCGCGAGGCCGTCACCGGCTACCGCGAGGGGAGCCTGGGCACCGAACTCGACCGGGCCCGCTCGGCGCTCATCGCGGCCGACATCGCCCCCGTCGTACGCCAGTCGGGCCCCCCGCTGGCCAAGCAGTCGGAGGCGCTGCTCGGCTGGGTGGTACGGGAGGCGGTGACCAACGTCGTACGGCACAGCGGCGCGACCAAGTGCGAGATCGTCGTCGACGGCGCGCCCGAACGCGTACGGCTGAAGATCACGGACAACGGACGCGGCGTACCATCCGAACAGCCCGCCACCACCGCTCCACTGATCGGCGGTACGGGCCTGAAGGGTCTCACCGAACGCCTCGCGGCGGCCGGCGGCTCCCTCGACGCGGGCCCCGGACCGCGCGGCGGCTTCCAGGTCGCCGCCGAACTCCCGGTAGACCCGCTCGACGCCGAGCTCGAAGCCGAGCTGGAGACGGAACACGGGGCCGCACGGGGATGACGGTCCCCTGGGGATGATGGGGAGAACGGCATGATCAGGGCTGTCGGGGCTTGCCCCGTTCCCACAGCTCCTCGCCGTGCTCCGCGAACCGGTCGAACATGCCCCCGTCCCCCTGGCGGCGCAGATGCAACAGGGGCGAGTCGTGGCCGACCAGGCGCGCCAGATGGGGGGTGACGAGGGCTTCGTGGTCGAACCGGAACACGGACAGGCTCACGTGATTGATCGCGTCGAGAGACGATGAGAATCGCGTCTCCACGCCTTCCGCAGGGCCGAGGCGGTCGAGATGCTCCAACGTGGTCCTGATGCGGGTGGATACGGTCAGCGCCACATCCTCGATGGCCTCACGCTGACGTGTCACCTCGCCCTCGGGGTCCCCGAGCAGGAAGCGGACCCGGCACCCCGCCTCGGCCTTCCGCCGGATCGTCTCGGAGAACTGAGGAACCTGGGTCCAGAAGAAGTAGTTGGTGAACCCGGCGAAGAACAGTTCGGCCGTCGCGCCTTCGACGAGATCGGCCCACACGGTCGATGGGCAGGCGGACCGATAGGGATAACTGTGAACCATCTCCCGGTCGTTGCCTGTCTTGATCCGGTCCTTCACTGCCTGCGGCCACAACATCTCTTCATCTACTCCCAGCGCCCGAGCGGCATCCTCGCGGTTCCGTAGGTGCGGTGTCAGTGCCGCGTCCGCGAGCCATCGTTCCACCTGCTTCAGCGATACCCCCACCCGGTGTGCCAACTGGCGGGGCGTGACACCCGCATCGTCCATGGCGGAGCGTAAGGCGGTGTTCAAGTCAACCCCTTCGACGCTGACGTTCGGGCCTTCTCAAGACCGTACCGACGAACGCCCCAACTGTCCCCGGAAGATGCGGCGATAGGTCCGGAAGGGTGCGCCACGATGCGGCGCATGGCTACAACACGCGCTCCGGAGAAGGCGGGTAGCAAGTGACCTCTGACGCGCTGAACACGACATGGAAGCCCGGGACCCCGGTGTACGACGCGGCCAGTCAGATGGTCGGGGAGGTACGCGAGCAGCGCGGGCTCGTGCTGACACTCACCCGCCCGTCCGGGCTTCGCTGGCACACACGAGCCATCGCGGTACGGGACGCAAACGACCGCGAACTCCTCCAACTGCGGGCCCTGCACCGGCATCACCGTAACGCCCAGCGTCTCCCGCGTTCCTAGATCCCTCGCCCGGCCGCACGCGATCGTGAAGCGGAGTTGGCCGGGTGAGGTCCAAGTGCCCGCCCCGGCTGGTGGAAACCCCTGGACAGGTCGAGCAACCAGGGCGGGCCCCTATCAGGGAGGTACCGCACATGCGCGACGCACGGACCCTGCTGACCCCTGACGGGTTCGGGGGTGTGGTCGCAACAGTCCGCGACAACAACCCCGACATGCCCGACGCTACGGCACAGCGGATCGTGACGGAAGCGATCAAGTTCGTGGCAGCTGCTGCCCAGTTCCCCACGGTGAAGATCACCCCGTCCGACATCGTGGACGAGGGATGGCACGCGCTGATCCTGCACACGAACCTGTACGAGAAGCTCTGTGACCGGCTCGGCCGGTTCGTGCATCACTGGCCCGAGCGCCCCGACCGGGAACGGCACGACCCTCACGCGCTGACCCGCACGGTAGCGCTGATCGAACAGGCGGGGTACGGCGTGGACTGCGAGCTGTGGACGGGACCGACCACGGCCTTGGTCGCCGTGGCCGCGAACTGCTCTCACACCCCGAAGCCGGGAGGGTGCGGGCCGATCAACCCCGGCAACTGCGCTTCCCACTGCTCGGGAGGCGGCGGGGACGGTGACGATGGCTAGGCTTCCTGCACCTACGACTGAGAGGTGAGGGCAATGGATGCGGACGAAGCCCGCCGGACGGACGCCAAGCTGCGGCGGATGGGTATCCCGTGGGTGGTCGCGCCGGTGGATCCGGAGGCCCCGGCGGGGAGGTGGGGCGTGTACGACAGCGCCGAGCCGTCGACCCGCAAGCCCATCGCCCCTGACGTGCTGGGGGATGTCATGGCAAAGCTGCTCGCGACCCGCCCTGAACTCCCAGGGAAGCAGCAGGCCCCGACCCGGGGATTCATCCTCCTGCCCCAACAGGATTGACCCCTTGATGCGGCCCGGGTCGGCGTTCACCGCGGACGCCGACCGGGGCTCTTCCGCGCCCTGACCGGGGCACACCCCGTAGGCTCATCGTGTGGATGAGATGCCCCAGGAACACCGGCCGGTCAAATCTGTAAGAGTCCTGCTCGCCGAGGACCAGGGCATGATGCGCGGTGCTCTCGCCCTGCTGCTCGGGCTTGAGGAGGACATGGAGGTCGTCGCCCAGGTGGCGGCGGGCGACCGAATCGTCGAGACGGCGCTCACCTCCCGCCCCGACGTCGCCCTCCTCGACATCGAACTCCCGGGCCTGAGCGGCCTGGACGCGGCGGCGCAGCTGCGCGAGGAGTGCCCGGAGTGCCGGGTGCTGATCCTCACCACGTTCGGGCGGCCCGGGTATCTGCGCCGGGCCATGGAGGCGGGCGCGGCGGGATTCCTCGTCAAGGACGGGCCGGTGGAGGACCTGGCCGAGGCGATCCGCCGGGCCCTGCGCGGCGAGACCGTCATCGACCCGGCGCTCGCCGCCGCCGCGCTCAGCGCGGGCGCCAACCCGCTCACCGCCCGCGAGGTGGACGTCCTGAACGCGTCGGTGGACGGCGCGACCGTCGCCGACATCGCGGGCAAGCTGCATCTGTCGGAGTCGACGGTACGCAACTACCTCTCGTCGGCGATCGGCAAGACCCAGACGCGCAACCGCATGGAGGCGGTGCGGGCGGCGAGGCAGCAGGGTTGGCTGTAGCTACCGCTTACTGGTGGCCCGTGGCAGCCACACCAGCGCCACCACCATGCTCGCCATCAGCACGAACCCGCCGGTGCGGAAGGCCAGCGCGTAGCCGTCGGTGAGGGCGTCGGGGGTGAGCGAGGAGCCGGTGCGGGCGGCGGCGGCCGTCGACAGCGTGGCGAGGCCGAGCGCGCCGCCCATCGTGCGGGAGGTGTTGACGAGCCCGGAGACCAGTCCGGCCTCGCCCGGCGCCGCGCCGGAGGTGGCGAGGGCGGCGAGCGGGGTGGTGGCGAGCCCGGCACCGGTCATCATCAAGATGCCCGGCACCAGGATCGACATCCAGTACGGGTCGCCCGCCTGCATCGTGGACTGCCAGCCGAACCCGGCGGCGGCGATCAGCAGGGCGATGACGGTGAGGTTGCGCGTACCGGTCACCGGCATCAGGCGCGGGGCGATCTTCGCGCCGAGGACGATGCTCAACGAGCTGGGGATCAGGGCGCATCCGGCGCCGAGCGGGGTGTAGCCGAGGACGTTCTGGGCGTACAGCGTCATGAAGTACCAGGTGCAGAAGGTCGCCGAGCCGCAGGCGAACATCACGACGTTGGCGGACGAGACGGCTCTGATCCGCAGCAGCCGCAGCGGCATCAGCGGGGCCGCCGCGCGCGCCTCCACGGCCAGGAACGCGCCGAGCAGCGCGAGCCCGCCGAACAGCGGGGCCAGCGTCTCGGGCGCGGTCCAGCCCGCCTGTTCGGTCTGGACGATGCCGTACGCGAGGACGGCGAGCCCGCTGGTGACGAGGACGGCACCGGGCAGGTCGAGGCGCTGGTGGGCACCGGCGCGGCTCTCGGTGATCCACAGGGCGGCGCCGGTGAGGACGAGGGCGCCGACGGGCACGTTGATGAGCAGCACCCAGCGCCAGGACAGGGTGTCGGTCAGGACGCCCCCGACGAGTCCGCCCGCCGCGCCGCCGCCCGCGCCGACCGCCGCCCAGGTCCCTATGGCCCTTGTACGGGCGGCGCCTTCCGGGACGGCGGCGGTGAGGATGGTGAGCGTGGACGGCGCGAGCACGGCGGCGCCGAGGCCCTGTACGCCCCGCGCGAGCAGCAGCTGCCACCCCTCCTGCGCGAGCCCGCCGGCGAGACTGGCGGCGGTGAACAGGCCGAGGCCGACGAGGAACATGCGCTTGCGCCCGAACAGGTCTCCGGCGCGGCCGCCGAGGAGCATGAAACCGGCGTACGCGATGGAGTAGGCGTTGACCACCCACTGCAGCCCGGACGGGGTCATCCCGAGGCCGGTCCGCATGGAGGGGAGAGCGACGTTGACGACGGAGACATCGAGGACGACGAGGAATTGCCCGGCGCAGGCGGCGAGGAGTACGAGCCAGGTTCGCGCGGCGGGTGTGCGGGTGGGTATCGCGGTGTCTGCGGGCGCTTGGACCATGCGGGCCATGCTCGCAGCCGGGCGGTTCTTTCCCCACCCCGCCCCTTCCCGAAAGCCCTTGGCGGGCGGCCGAGTTCGTCGGCTGCGAGCCGGTGGGGGCTGGTCGCGCAGTTCCCCGCGCCCCTAAATACCTAGGGGCGCGGGGAACTGCGCGAGCAACCCAGCACGATGGGGCCTACCTCCGTAGGAGTGTCACCGACGCCGCCCCGCCCAACCCGATGTTGTGCGTCAGCCCGACCCCCGCGCCCCCCACCTGCCGCACCCCCGCCTCCCCCCGCAGCTGCCACACCACCTCCGCCACCTGCGCCAGACCTGTCGCTCCCAGCGGATGGCCCTTGGAGATCAGGCCGCCCGACGGGTTCACCACCCACCGGCCGCCATACGTCGTCGCCCCCGACTCCACCAGCTTCCCCGACTCCCCCTCCCCGCACATTCCGAGCGCCTCGTACGTCAGCAGCTCGTTGATCGAGAAGCAGTCGTGCAGCTCGATCACATCGACGTCCGAGATGTCGAGACCCGACCGCGCGTACACCGCCCGCGCAGCGGAGCGCGTCATTCCGACCCCCACCACGTCGATGCACCGCCCGGACGCGAACGACTCCTCCGTGTCCGTCGTCATCGCCTGGGCGACGATCTCCACGGCCCGGTCCGCCAGGCCGTGCGCGTCGGCGAAGCGTTCGGAGACGACCACGGCCGCCGCCGAGCCGTCGGACGTCGGGGAACATTGGAACTTCGTCAGCGGGCGGTGGACGACCGGCGCCGCCAGCACCTCGGCCACCGAACACTCCCACTGGAACTGGGCGTTGGGATTGTTCACCGAATGCCGGTGGTTCTTCGCGCCGACGGCCGCCAGTTGCGCCGCCGTGGTCCCGTACAGCTCCATGTGCTCACGCGCCGCGTCGCCGAAGATCTGCGCGGTGGGCGGGCTCATCTCGAAGCCGTGGGCGGCCGCCATCACCGCGTAGTGGCGCGCCACCGGCGACGTCGAGAAGTCGGAGCCGTCCGCGCCCCCGCCCAGCGCACCCCGCTTCATCTTCTCGAACCCCAGCGCCAGTACGCACTCGCTCACCCCGCCCTCCACCAGCTGCCGCGCCAGCATCAGCGCGCTCGCACCCGTGGCGCAGTTGTTGTTGACGTTGTGGACGGGGATGCCGGTCAACCCCAGTTCGTACGCCGCCCGTTGACCCGCCGTCGACGGCTGGAAGCAGTACCCGGCCATGACCTGTTCCACCTGCCCGTACGAGATCCGCGCGTCGGCGAGCGCCTTCGTGCCCGCCTCCCGCGCCATGTCCCAGTACTGCCACTCCCGCGACTCGGGCTTCTCGAACTTCGCCATGCCCACGCCGACCACAAAGCTCTTCACGTCCGTACTCCTCAATCCCTCGGCAGGCCGAGGATCCGTTCGGCCACGACGTTCAGCTGGACCTGGGTGGTGCCGCCCGCGATCGTCAGACAGCGGGACATGAGGAAGCCGTGGATCGCCCGCTCGCCCGCGCCCTCGGCCACCGCGCCCGCCGGGCCCAGGAGTTCGAGGGCGAGCTCGGCCACCTTCTGCTGGTGAACGGTCTGCACCAGCTTCCGTACGCTCGCGCCCGCCCCCGGCTCCAGACCCGACACCTGCCGCATGGTCGTCCGCAGCCCGATGCAGGCGAGCGCGTGCGCCTCGGCGGCCAGCGCGCCGATCCGGGCGCGATACGAGCCGTCCAGGTCGTCGGACGAAGCGAGCAGCGCCTCCAGGCCCGTGTCGAACGTCAACTGGTCGGCCATATGCACGCGTTCGTTGCCGAGCGTGTTGCGCGCGACCCGCCAGCCGCCGCCGACCTCGCCGACGACCGCGTCGGGCGGAAGCAGCGCCCCGTCGAAGTACACCTCGTTGAAGAGGGAGTCGCCGGTGAGTTCGCGGAGGGGGCGGATGTCGATGCCCGGGGTGTTCTTCATGTCGACGAGGAAGTACGTCAGGCCCTCGTGCTTCGCCGCCCCCGGGTCGGTCCTCGCCAGCAGGATGCCGTGGTCCGCCCACTGCGCCGCGCTCGTCCACACCTTCTGGCCGGTGATCCGCCAGCCGTCCTCGGTGCGCTCGGCCCGCGTACGCAGCGACGCCAGGTCCGACCCCGCCTCCGGCTCGGAGAACAGCTGGCACCAGAGCAGGTCGCCGCGCAGGGTCGGCGGGAGGTAACGCTCCTGCTGCGCGGGCGCCCCATGGGCGAGCAGCGACGGCACCACCCAGGTGCCGATCCCCAGCTCGGCCACCACGACCCCCGCCTTCGCGAACTCCTCCTGGACGACGAGCTGTTGGACCGGATCCGCGCCGAGGCCGTAGGGCGCGGGCAGATGCGGCGCCGCGTAGCCGGTGGGGGCGAGGGCGCGGCGGGCCGCCGCCGGGTCGAGGCCGCGTACGGACTCGGCCGCCTCCCGGGCCGCGTCCCGGTACGCCCGCGCCCGCCCGGGCAGCTCCATCCGCAGCACCCGCCGCGCCCCGGCCCGGGCGAGCCGGACGGCTCGCTGCCGGTGAGCGTCCCCGGCGCCGAGCAGCTGGCGCGCGACCAGGGCGCGGCGCAGATGGAGGTGGGCGTCGTGCTCCCAGGTGAAGCCGATCCCGCCGAGGATCTGGACGCAGTCCTTGGCGCAGGAGAACGCGGTGTCCAGGGCGGTGGCGGCCGCGAGCGCGGCGACCAAGCCCCGTACCTCCGCAGACGCGTCCGCCGCCCGCGCCGCGTCCCACACCAGCGCACGGGACTGTTCGAGCCGGACCAGCATGTCGGCGCAGAGGTGCTTGACCGCCTGGAACTTCCCGATCGGCCGCCCGAACTGCTCTCGCACCTGGGCGTGTTGGACCGCCGTCTCCAGCGCCCACGCGGCCGTGCCGCACGCTTCGGCGGCGAAGAGCACGGCCGCCAGATCCCGTACGAGACCGTCGTCCACCACCAGCACCCGCTCGGCGGGGACCACCACACCCCGCGCCGCGATCTCGGCGGTGGGGCGAGTGGGGTCGGCGCTGTCGTGGGTGCGGATGTCGAGCGCGGACGCGTCCACCGCCAGCCACACCGTGCCGTCGTCGCGCGCGGCGGCCAGGATCAGCAGGTCCGCCTGCCCACCGGCCAGGACCGGCGGCACGATCCCGTCGAGCCGTAAGCCGTCCTCCACGGCCTCGGCGGTCAGGGTCCCGGTGCCGAGCGCCACGGCTGCGGTACGGGCGCCGGTCGCGATCGCGTCCGTGAGTGCGTCGTGCCCGGCCCGCGCCAGGACCGCCGCCGCGAGCACGCCGGGCAGATACGGCCCGGGCAGCGCACCCCGCCCGGCCTCCTCCAGCACCACGGCGAGCTCCACCAGACCCCCGCCGCCGTACCGCTCGCCGAGGTGGACGCCGAGCAGCCCCTGCTCGGCCAGCGCGTCCCAGTACGGCGGCCGCGTGGTGGCCCCTGCCGGGGCGTCGAGCAGCTTGCGCACCTCCTCGACCGGTACGGCCCGGGCCAGCCAGCCGCGTACGGCCTCGGCCAGTTCCCGCTGCTCCCGCGTGATCCCGATGCCCATGCGCACTCCCCCGCCGCCCGGCCGCCGATGGAACGGCGACAGACTAGAACACGTTCCAATCTGACGGAAGGTCAGATGAGAAGCGGATCACAGACAACGGAACCGAACACGGGGATTAGCATGTGGCGCCCAGCCACATTCGCCTCGCGCATGTGGTGACCACCCACGTACGACTCCCGGGAGCCACGCCATGGCGACACCCAAGCCGGAGATCCTCGCCGCCTTCGAGGCCGCCAAGGGCTTCATGCCCGTACGGGAAGGACTGGCGCTCTACGACGCGGCGGTGGCAGCCGGGACGCTCGGGCTGCCGCTCCTTGAGGTCGGCACCTACTGCGGGCGCTCCACGCTCCTGCTGGCCGACGCCGCCCGCGCGGCCGCGACCGTCGCCGTCACCGTCGACCACCACCGGGGCAGCGAGGAGCAGCAGCCCGGGTGGGAGTACCACGACCCGGAGACGGTCGACCCCGAGGTCGGCCTGATGGACACGCTGCCCACCTTCCGCCGCACCCTGCACAAGGCAGGCCTCGAAGACCACGTCATCGCCGTCGTCGGACGTTCGCCGCAGGTCGCGCGGGCCTGGGGCGGCGAGGTCGGGCTCGTCTTCATCGACGGCGGGCACACCGACGAGCACGCCAACGCGGATTACGAGGGGTGGGCGCCGCACGTCGCCGAGGGCGGGATGCTCGTGATCCACGACGTCTTCCCGGACCCGGTCGACGAGTTCACCGGCCAGGCCCCGTACCGCGTCTATCTGCGGGCCCTCGCGTCCGGCGCGTTCACCGAGGTCTCGGCGACGGACTCGCTGCGCGTCCTGCGCCGCACGCGCGCCGGAGTGTGACGCCGCATTCCACGGCGGACCTCCCGGCGCACTCCACGACACGGCCCCCGGCGCACTGCGCGATGCACCCCTTCGCCGTACGCGGGGTGACCGCCCCGCGCGGCCGTCCCCGCTAGCATCGCAACGTGTCGTACGACAGCGAGTCCCCCACGCCCGGCCGCCGGCGACGCCTGCGCGGCAACCTCGTCATCGCCACCGCCGCCCTGGTCCCGACCTGTCTGGCCGGGTGGCTGGTGTGGCAGGCCATGGACGGCTCCGGCGGCCACGACGACAAGGCGAAGGTGCTGCCGCTGCCGAGCCGGTCGGCGCCGCACACGACCACGGACGACAAGCGACCGGCCGGGGGGAGGACGCCGACGGTGACCGTGACGGCGACCCCGTCGGGCGGCACCGCCGCGGCCCCCTCGCCGTCCACCCAGTCCGCGCCGCCCGTCGGCCCCCTCTCCGGCCCGCTCGCCGGGAAGGTCGTGGTGATCGACCCCGGGCACAACCCGAAGAACTTCCAGCACGCGACCGAGATCAACCGCCAGGTCGATATCGGGACGAACAAGAAGGAATGCGACACCACCGGCACCGAGACCATCGGCGGCGACTACACCGAGGCCGCGTTCACGCTCGACGTCTCGCACCGGCTGCGGGCGATCCTGGAGAAGCTGGGCGCGACCGTCACGTACACCCAGGACAACGACCACGCGTGGGGCCCCTGCGTGGACGAGCGGGCGCGGATCGGCAACGCGGCGAAGGCGGACGCGGTCGTCTCCGTCCACGCCGACGGCTCGGCCGAGGGGAACCACGGCTTCCATGTGATCCTGCCCGCGCTCGTGGACGCCGGAAAGGCGAACACCGCGCAGATCGTGGCCCCGTCACGTGAGCTGGGTGTGAGGATCGCGGGGAAGTTCGTCCACGCCACGGGCATGCCGCCCTCCAACTACATCGGCGACGGCACCGGGTTGGACGTCCGGGGGGACCTCGGCGGGCTCAATCTCTCGACCGTGCCGAAGGTGTTCATCGAGTGCGGGAACATGCAGGATTCCGGCGACGCCAAGCTCCTGACGAGCGCGGACTGGCGGCAGAAGGCCGCACAGGGTATCGCGGACGGCATCGACAGTTTTCTCACGAAGTAGCGCGCGCTCCCGACGGGTCGTCGGGCTGCGGGTCGGTCACGGTCTGACCACCGAGGGGACTTCCCGCCCGGTCAGACGATAGATTCTCCCCCGGGCGGGGAACCGCCCTCGTGCTTCGCGCCGTGTGCACGTACACCGGCGGCAGCGATGACCGCCCCGACGAGACGACCCAAAAGGACTATTACGTGAACATCCGCTCCCTCACGCGAGGCGACGGCGTGGTGATCGGAGCAGCGGTGGTGCTGTTCATCGCCTCGTTCCTCGATCTCTACTCGATCGACAATTCGTGCGTCGGCTCGTTCTGCTCCAAGGTCAACGTACCTAACGCCTGGGACGCGCTGGGCCTGCTGATGAGCATGTTCCTGGCCGGCATCATCGGGGCGGCCCTCATCGTCGTGGCCCGCGCGCTGCCGCAGCCGAAGAAGATCGCCGGGCTCGACCTGGCCCAGTTCGGCACCGCGTTCACGATCTTCTCGGCCTGGACCGCGTTCTGGACCATCGTCGACATGAACAGCGCCGGCGCCGGCATGATCCTCGGCCTGATCGCGGCGCTCGTGCTCGCCGGTGGCGCCGTGGCCAGCCCGCTGGTCGCGCCGCTCAAGGCCCCGCTGATGGGCGCCCCGAGCCCGGCGGTCGCGCAGCCGTACGGCGCGCAGCCCTACGGTGCCCAGCAGCCCGCGGGCGGCTACGGCTACCCGGCCGGCGCCCAGCAGCAGCCGTTCGGCGCCCAGCCGGTCGCCGGTCAGCCCGGCCAGGGCGGCCAGACCCCGGCGCCCGCCGCCGCCCAGCAGCAGCCCGCCGCGGCCGCCGCTCCGGCCGGGGACTTCACCCCGTTCTGGTTCGCGGTCCCGGTGGCCCGTCCGCTGTACGCGGAGGACGGCTCCCCGACGCCGATCGCGGAACTCGCGCCCGGCACCTGGTACCTGGCGGTCGAGCAGCGCGGCGCGGCCCTGGTCGCGCAGACGCAGGACGGCCGCCGCGGTGTCCTCCAGGACACCACCGGCATCCAGCGCGGCTAAGCGCTCCGCTGGAAGTGCGGTCATGTAACTGCGGGCCGCCTTGAGCTGGTCGCGCGCACGCGGCGGAGCCGCAAATGTCACAGCCCCGCGCCCCTTAGGGGGCTCCGAACCGCAGCGGGCGGCAAATCCGCGCGAAGAGCGTACGGCCCCTCGCCCCTTCCGGGCGAGGGGCCGTTCCCGTACCCTCCCCTGACGATTCGTCAGATTCCGTCGGGAGGCTCCACCATGCGGCTCGGACTCGCACTCGGCTACTGGGGACGCGGTCCCAACCCGTCCCATCTCGAACTGGCCCAAGAGGCGGAACGACTCGGCTACGACTCCGTATGGACAGCAGAAGCCTGGGGCTCGGACGCCTTCACCCCCCTGACCTGGATCGCCGCGCACACCTCCCGTATCCGCCTGGGCACGGCGGTGGCGCAGATGGCGGCCCGCACCCCGACGGCGACCGCGATGCACGCGCTCACCCTCGACCACCTCTCCGGCGGCCGCATGTCGCTCGGCCTGGGGCTCTCGGGGCCGCAGGTGGTGGAGGGGTGGTACGGCCGTCCGTTCCCGTCGAGCCCGCTGACGGCGACACGGGAGTACGTGGACGTCATACGCCAAGTCCTGCGGCGCGGCGGCCCTGTTGAGCTGGACGGCCGCTTCCACCCGCACCCGTACCGGGGCGCCGACGGCACGGGCCTCGGCAAACCCCTCAAACCCATCACGCACCCGCTCCGCGCGGACCTGCCGCTGCTGCTCGGCGCGGAGGGCCCCAAGAACATCGCCCAGACGACCAGGATCGCGGACGGCTGGCTCCCCCTGTACTGGTCCCCGACCCGCCTCGACGTGTACGAGGCGTCGCTGGGCGACCTCCGCGAGGGCTTCGTGGTGGCCCCGATGGTCCGGGCGCAACTCTGCGACGACGTGGCGGAGGGCCTATGGCCCGTGAAGGCGATGCTCGGCTTCTACATCGGCGGAATGGGCCACGCCGCCCGCAACTTCCACGCCGACCTGATGGCGAGAATGGGCTACGAGGAGGCGGCCCACCGCATCCAGCACTTGTTCGCGGAGGGCCACCGAGAGGAGGCAATACGGGCGGTCCCGGACGCGTTCGCGGACGAGATCTCGTTGGTGGGCCCGCGCCAACGGATAGCGGAGCGACTGGAGTTGTGGAAAAAGGGCCCGGTGACGGACTTGCTGGTCACGTCACCGGACGAAAAGACGCTGAGACTCTTGGCCGAGCTCAACGGCTGATGCTCCGCAGCTGGCGGGGCTGAGCGCCTGATGGCTGGGCGCTACGGTACCGAGCAACTTAAGGGGCGCGGGGAACTGCGCGACCAGCCCCCACCGGCCCGCAGCTCCCCAACAATCGCGCCCCGAAGGGGCTACCCGCCGTTCAACTGACTGGCAGTCGGAACCTGATCCGTCACGGGCGCACCGGCGGACTTCCCGGCCCCCTTGACCCCGTTAATAACGTTCTCGAACGTCCCCACATCCGCATCCGTCGCGTCCCCCTTCCGCAACTTCCCAGGCAGATTCTTCAGCGAGTCGATACCGGACGACAGCGGCGCAAGCGCCTTCGACAGCAACGGGTCACCCTCGGCGTTCCGCACGGCCGCCTTGAGCCGGTTGTACGTGAACGCGCCTGCGACGCCCGCCTTGACGAGGGCGACGGTCCGCCCCTTCGTCCCCTTCTTGAACTTCCCCGCCTTGAACGGCTTCACGATCCACTGATACGCCGCGCCCGCCGCGAGCCCCGCGTTCGCCACGAACCGGGTCTTCGCGAGTCTCTGGCGCTCGGCGGAACTGGTCGGCGACGCGCTGCTCTCCGCCGCGGTGAGACTGGCCTGGTCGTTCTTGGTCTCGCCACCACAGGCGGTCGTCGACACCAGGACGGTGCTGGACAGGACGACCGCCACGACTATGCGGCGGATCGGGAGCGTACTGGGCACGATGGACCTCCGGGTGGGATGTTCGGCCTCGCTGGCAGCCTCACCCGGCCCCTGGCGCTGCGCCACCCGGGCGACTCCGTACGGGTTCCGCGCACCACCGCGCACCACCACGCACCACCACGCACCGCTCCGTACGGGTTTCACGCAGCGCGATGCGGCTACTCGTCCTGCATGTCTCCTCGCCATTACAGCGGCACGAACGAGGCCGCCAGGGTCGTCACCGTCCTGGCGGACGTCATGGCCTTCATCATCGGCCTGTGGATCCTGATGTATCTGCTGGACGCGAACCGGGCCAACGACCTGGTGTCCTTCACCCAGCACACGGCCCGCTGGCTGGCCGCCTGGTCGTACGACCTGTTCACCTTCCACGACGCCTGGGCGCGGGTCGTGGCGGGCTACGGCCTGGCCGCCGTGGTGTACCTCTTCGCGGGCCACGCCATAGCCAACCGGCTGCGCCGCTACTGAGAGCGACGGCAGCCGGTACACGCTAGGCGAACGGCTAGCCGCAGCAGTCCGGCGCCAGCCCCCGCGGCAGCCGTTCGCCGCCGAACACCGCGGTGGTCGCCTCGTCCCCGCCGAGCGCGGCCACCGCGAGCAGCAGCGACCCGGCCGTCCAGGTGGTGAGCTCCTCGGGCCAGACCGCCCGGTTGCCCTCGAAGACGTAACCCGTCCAGTACATGCCCGACGCCTCGTCGCGCAGATGCTGGATGGACTGGAGGATCTCCAGGGCCCGGTCGGACTCGCCCATCACCCAGAGCGCCAGGGCGAGTTCGCAGCTCTCGCCGCCGGTGACCCACGGGTTGGGCAGCACACAGCGGACCCCGAGCCCGGGCACCACGAAGTCGTCCCACATCGACTCGATACGGTCCTTGGCCTCGGGCCCGCTCACCGCGCCGCCGAGGACGGGGTAGTACCAGTCCATCGAGTAGCGGGACTTGTCGAGGAAGCGCTCGGGGTGGCTGCGCACGGCGTGCGCCAGCGCGCCCGTCGCCAGCTCCCAGTCGGGCTGCGGCTCCTCGCGCTGCTCGGCGACGGCCAGCGCGCACCGCAGCGCGTGGTGGATCGACGAACTGCCGGTCAGGAGCGCGTCGTTGACGACGGTGCCGTCCTCCTCGCGCTTCCAGCCGATCTGCCCGCCCGGCTGCTGGAGGCGCAGCACGAACTCGACGGCCGCGTACACCACCGGCCACATCCGGTCGAGGAAGGTGTCGTCGCCGGTGGCGAGGTAGTGGTGCCAGACGCCGACGGCCACGTACGCGGAGAAGTTGGTCTCCCGGCCGCGGTCGGTGATCTGCTCGAAGTCGCCGTCGTGGTACGCCGCGTACCAGGAGCCGTCCGCGTTCTGGTGCCGCGCCAGCCACTCGTACGCGCGCGCCGCCGCCTCGTGCTCGCCCGCCGCGTCCAGCGCCATCGCGGCCTCGGTGTGGTCCCACGGGTCGAGATGGTGCCCGCGGAACCACGGTATGGCGCCGTCCTCGCGCTGCCCGGCGAGGATGCCGTTCACCGTGGCCCGGGCCTGTTCGGCAGTGAGCACGCCCGGCAGGACCAGGTGCTCGGTCCGCTCCGGTGAGGTCACTTGGCGTCGGCCTTGTCGGTCGCGGCGGCCGCAGCGAGCGGGGCGAGATGCGGCTTGGTCGCGTACGCCACGAAGCTCTTGCCGACGATCGGGTTGAGCGCCTGCTCCGCGAGCCGCGTGACCAGGGGCTTCTTCATGATGTCCCAGACGAGCAGCTTGTGGTACGCGCGGACCGGCAGCGCCTTGTCGTTGTCGACGCCAAAGGCGCACTTGAGCCACCAGTACGGCGCGTGCAGCGCGTGCGCATGGTGCGTGCCGTAGGGCTTGAGGCCCGCTTCCTTCATCTTGCCGAGCAGCTCGTCCGCCTTGTAGATGCGGATGTGGCCGCCCTCGACCTCGTGGTACGCGTCCGAGAGCGCCCAGCAGACCTTCTCAGGCCCGTAGCGCGGCACGGTCACCGCGATGCGCCCGCCGGGCTTCAGGACGCGGACCATCTCGGCCAGCACGCCCTTGTCGTCCGGGATGTGCTCCATGACCTCGGAGATGATCACGACGTCGAAGGACTCGTCGGGGAACGGCAGGTTGAGCGCGTCACCCTCCATGGCGGTCGCGGTCGCCCCCTCGGGCGCCTCCCCGGCCTCCTTCATCGCCGCGAACCACTTGGCGACCTCGCGGATCTCCTCGCCGTTCTGGTCGAGTGCCACGACCTGCGCGCCGCGCCGGTAGCACTCGAAGGCATGGCGTCCCGCCCCGCAGCCCAGGTCGAGCACGCGGTCGCCCGGGGCGAGCGGGAAGCGGGAGAAGTCGACGGTCAGCACGGGGTCTGCCCTTTCGGAAGGTGCGGTGAGGCCGCGGAGCGGCCTTGGTTCTGGGGCGCGGAGCGGCCTACTGCTCCGGGGTGCGGGGTCACCGGGCGGTGCCGGGTCACCCTGCCGGCTTTCCGGCCGCGGAGCGGCCCCTCGCCGCGGAGCGGCCCTTGGCCTCGATCGCGGAGCGGTAGAGCTCCACGGTGCCCTGGGCCGCCCGGGCCCAGGTGAACCGGTCCAGGACCCGCTCGCGCCCGGCCGCGCCGAGCCGCGCCCGCAGCTCCGGGTCGCCGAGGAGCCGTACGAGCCCGGCGGCCAGCGCGTCCGGGTCGCCCGGCGGTACTGCGAGGCAGGTCTCGCCGTCCGGCCCGGCGACCTCGGGGATCGCGCCTCCGGTGGTGGCGAGCAGCGGCGTGCCCGTCGCCATCGCCTCGGCGGCCGGCAGCGAGAACCCCTCGTACAGCGACGGCACACAGCTGACCTGCGCGGACCGTACGAGGTCGACGAGTTCGGCGTCGGTGATGCCCTTGACGAACCGGACCGCGTCGCCGAGTCCGTACTTCTCGATGGCCTGCGCGACCGGCCCGTCCTCGGCGCGCTTGCCGACGACGACGAGATGCGCGTCCGGCCGCTCGGCGCGCACCTTGGCCAGCGCCTCGACGAGGTACACGAGCCCCTTGAGCGGGACGTCCGCGCTGGAGGTGGTCACGATCCGGCCGGGGACCTCGGCCACCGACGGATCGGGCGACCACAGGTCGGTGTCGGCGCCGATGTGCACGACGGAGATGCGGTCCTCGCGCACCCCGAGGTGCTCGACGATCTCGCGCTGCGAGGACCCGGAGACGGTGAGCACGGACGGCAGCCGCCGCGCGACCCGCTTCTGCATCCGTGTGAAGCCGTACCAGCGCCGTACGGAGGCGCGCCGCTTCCAGCCCTCGGCGGCGTCCAGCTCCAGCTGCCGGTCGACGGTGATCGGGTGGTGGATCGTGGTCACCAGGGGCGCGCCGAGGTCGCCGAGCAGGCCGTAGCCGAGCGTCTGGTTGTCGTGGACGACGTCGAACTCGCCCTTGCGGGCGGCGAGATGGCGCCGGGCCCGCAGCGAGAAGGTCAGCGGCTCGGGGAACCCGCCGGTCCACATGGTGGCGACCTCAAGGGCGTCGACCCAGTCCCGGTACTCGTCCTTCTTGGGCGTACGGAACGGGTCCGGCGAGCGGTACAGGTCCAGGCTCGCGACCTCGGTCAGCGGTACGCCCTCGTCCAGGACGGGATACGGCTGCGCGCCGATGACCTCGACGCTGTGTCCCAGCCGGGCGAGTTCGCGGGAGAGGTGGCGTACGTAGACGCCCTGGCCGCCGCAGAACGGATTGCCCTTGTACGTGAGGAGCGCGATCCGCAGGGCTTGCTCGCCCGCACGGGCCGGCTCCCCTGCGCGGGGGCTTGCCTCTATGGCCTCAGCGGTCACTCGCGGCCCCTTCATCGCTGCGTTTCGCCGGAGCGTAACCGCTCACGCTAATCTAGAACAAGTTCCAGACTTGATCCTTCTTGATCTCTCCGAGGAGCCTCAAGGAGGTTCGAATCTACCGGCAGGTAGCCCGCCTGTGACGGCCGGATCGGGTGATTCGCGCCACCACCGGAGCCCCTGCCATGCTGTGCCACCGGCAACCAGGACGCGACGGAACGGGACAGATGACAGCGGAAGCAAAAGCAGCCATTCCGGCGTCCCCCGCTCTGACCGAGCGCCAGGAGGCCCGCCGCCGCCGCATCCTGCACGCGAGCGCCCAGCTGGCCAGCCGGGGCGGCTTCGACGCGGTCCAGATGCGCGAGGTGGCCGAGGCCGCGGGGGTCGCGCTCGGCACCCTCTACCGCTACTTCCCGTCCAAGATCCATCTGCTGGTCGCCACCATGCAGGACCAGCTCCAGCAGCTGCACACCACGCTGCGCAAGCACCCGCCGTCCGGCGACTCGGCGGCGGACCGGGTCGCGGAGACCCTGATGCGGGCGTTCCGCGCGCTCCAGCGCGAGCCGCACCTCGCGGACGCGATGGTCCGCGCGCTCACCTTCGCCGACCGCTCGGTCAGCCCCGAGGTGGACACGGTGTCCCGGCAGACCACCGCGATCATTCTGGACGCGATGGGCCTGGACCACCCGACTCCGCGCCAGCTCTCGGCCGTACGGGTGATCGAGCACACCTGGCACTCGGCGCTGATCACCTGGCTGTCGGGGCGGGCCTCGATCGCGCAGGTGAAGATCGACATCGAGACGGTGTGCCGCCTCATCGATCTGACGGCGCCGGAGTCGGACGACGCGGGCTCGGCCTGAAGCTTTCTGATCTGCTTTTGAGCAGTCACCCCGGCCTCTCGCACGATGCGGTCGGGGTGAATCCGCTTTGCGCCCGGCGCGCACGCGTGGCGGGTGGTACCGGTCCGCGCCCGCGCTGTGCGCCGTGCGCGCCCCCGTGCCACCCCATGGCCGATAATCCGGCTTCCCCTCTCCCTGGACGCCGATAGAAATGTTTCGCGTGCCGAAGGAAGGCAACCGGTAGGCGGGGAGCTGGAGGGGGCTGAAACGTGATCCGGGTACTTCTCGTGCACGAATCCTGTCTGATGCGGTCGGCGCTGGCCGACCGCCTGGCCCGTGAACCCGGCCTGGAGGTCCACCACGCGCCGTGGCGCTCGGCGCCCGCCCGCGCGCGCGTCCTGCGGCCGGATGTGTGCGCCGTGGACCTGGACTGTTCCGACTCGTACGGCATCGCGCCCCTCGGCGAGTTACAGAGCCGGGGCCACGGTCCGGGCGGCACCCGGCTCGTGGTCCTGGCCAGCGCCAACCGGCCCGGGCCGCTGCGCCAGGCCGTGGAGGCGCACGCGCTCGGCTATGTCGACAAGGACGCCACCCCGGAACGGCTGATAGCGGCGATACGGCAGGTCGCCGGCGGGCAGCGGTTCGTGGACGACTCGCTGGGCTGCGGCTTTCTGCGGGCGGCCGAAATGCCGCTGACAAGACGGGAGCTGAGCGTCCTCTCACTCGCCGCCGAGGGGGCCTCGATCGCCGACATCGCGCACAGCCTCCATCTGTCCAACGGGACCGTGCGCAACTACATGGCGGCGATCACCCGGAAGACCGGAGCGCGCAACCGGGTGGACGCCATCCGCATCTCGCAGGGCGAGGGATGGGTGTAATCCGGTCAACTCCCGGTAGAAGGCAGACTGTTGCAAAAGCTCATCATGCGTACCCGCTTCGACGGCGGCTCCGTTGAGCACCAGCACCTGCCGAGCCCGCCGCGCCGAACCGATCCGGTGCGCCACGACGACCAGCGTCGTCCCGGGCCGCCGGCTGAACGCCCGCTCGGCGCGCGCCTCGGCCGCCGGGTCCAGATGACAGGTCGCCTCGTCGAGCAGGACCAAGGGAGCGGGAGCCGCGTGGGCGCGGGCGAGGGCGATCAACTGCCGCTCCCCCGCCGAGAGTTCGCCCGGCCGGACGGTGGCGTCGAGCCCGCCGATGCAGTCGACTAGGGCGCGCGCCCCCACGGCCGTGCAGGAGCCGAGCAGTTCGTCGTCGCCGGGCGGCTCACCCGGGCACAGATGGGCGAGGTTGGCGCGGACCGTGTCGGTGAAGACGTACGCCTGCTGGGGCACGAGCACCCGCGCGCACTCCCGGGCCACCTCGCCGGAGTCCGGGACCCGCACCCCGGCCATCAGCTCGGCCAGGGTGGACTTGCCGATCCCGCTGGGCCCGACGACGGCGAGGTGCCCGCCCAGCGGGACGGCGAGGTCGAGGCGGTCGACGACGGGGGCGGCGCCGGGCCCGTACGCGAAGGTGACCCCGCGCAGGCGCACGGCCTCGCCGGGACCGGGTCGTGCGGGGCGCACGGGGCTCGCGACCTGCACCTCCTCGCCCCCCGCCCGCAGCCGCCGCAGCACCACGAACAGCCGCGCCCCCGACGTGCCGAGCCCCTGGGTGAGGGACCCCAGGGCCGGGATCAGGGACTGGGTGAGATACGCGAGGGCGCCGACGAACGCGCCCGGGGTCACGCCGTGGTCCAGCAGCCATGGCGCGGTGGCGAGCAGCAGCACCACCGTCATGCGCCCGCCGACCCCCGCCGCCAGCGTCCGCAGCGCGCCCCAGCGGGCCAGCGACCGGGACGCGCGGTACTCGGCGTCGATCAGGGTCCGTACATCGTCCGCCACCCGGTCCTCGGCCCCGGCCGCCGTGATGTCCCGTAATCCGCCGACCGCCAGGCCGAGTTCGGCGGACAGCGCCTCGTCGGCGACCAGGAACTCCTCCTGGCGGCGGGCCAGCGGCCGCAGGGTGGCCAGGAACAGGGCGAGCCCGACGAACAGCGGCAGCGCCACGACCGGCAGCAGGACGGGCGCCAGCGAGCAGAGCCCGATCAGCGCGCCCACCGCCGTGACCACGAAGGTCCGCGACACCATCACCAGACCGGCGAGCGTGTCGCGGGCGATCTCCACCTGGTGGGTCAGCCGTGAGACCGCCGCCCCGTCCGGCGTGCGCAACGCCCGGCGTACGACGGTGCGTACGAGATCGTCCCGTACGGGTTCGACGAGCGCGGCGACGGCCAGATGCACCCGGCCGGTGCCGAAGGACCCGGCCACCACGCCGAGCGCGGCGAGCGCCAGCCAGCCGATGCCGATGGAGGTGTGTCCGGCCAGGAAGCCCCGGTCGAGGGCGCGGGCGAGCGCGTATCCCAGCAGGAACGTCTCCCCCGCCTCCAGCGCCGACCATGCCGCGAGCCGGAGCAGCACCCGCCACCGGGGGCGCGCGAGCGCGAGCAGCCGCTCAATCATCGACCAACTCCCCGGATTCGTACGAGTCTTCCGGCTCCTCCGCGAACACCGCCCGGTACTCCGGAAGCCGCCACAGTTCCTCGTGCGGGGCCGTCGCGCGGACCGTGCCGCCGTCCAGCCAGACCACCAGATCGGCGCGGGCCGCGGTGCTCACCCGGTGGGCGACGACCAGGCGGGTGCCCGGGGTCAGGCCGTCGAGGAGCGCGCGGGAGACCTTCAGTTCGGTCGCCGAGTCCAGGCTTGAGGTGGCGTCGTCGAGGATCAGCAGCCGCCCGCAGTGCGCGAACGCCCGTGCCAGGCCCAGGCGTTGTGCCTCGCCGCCGGACATCGGCGCCTGTGCGCAGGGCGTGTCGTAGCCGAGCGGGAGTCTGCGCACGAACTCGTCGGCGCACGCCGCCCGCGCGGCCGTCCGGATCGCCTCGGGGCCGGGTTCGTCGACCCCGAACGCGATCGTCCCGCCGACGGTCGCGCCGAGCAGCGCCGGGCGCGCGAAGGCGTGGCCGATCTCGCGGCGCAGTGCGTCCCGGGAGAGTTCGGGCAGCGGGACCCCGTCCACCAGGACCGTCCCCCGCTCGGGGTCCCTGAGCCGCCCCGCGACCGCCGCGAGGGCCGTCTTGCCACTCCCGGAGCGCCCCACCACGGCCGCCACCGCCCCACCGGGCACATACAGGTCGACATCCCGCAGCGGCCCGGCGCACACGCTGCGTAACTCCAACGCACCTTCGCCCTCGGCCAGTTGACGACGTCCATACGTCATGGCCGACGGCTCAAGCGCCTCGGCGAGACGGTCGGAGGCGGTGCGGCCGCGTACCAGACCGTTGAGCTGGCCGACCAGGACGCCGGTGCCGGTGGCGAGGACCGCGTACCGCCAGGCCGCGAGCATCCCGCCCACGGTCAGCGCCCCGTCGGCGAGCCGCAGCCCGGCGACCGCGAGCACGATGAGCTGGAGCAGCGGGAGCAGGGCGGCGGCCTGGGCGGTGGAGCGGCCGGTGACGCGCCACATGCGGTGGCCCTGGGCGGAGAGTTCGGGCAGCGGGGCCAGCACCCGGGCCGCGTCCCGCTCGGCGGTCCCGGCGGCCGCGATCGTACGGGCGCCCTCGACGGCCTCGGTGAGCCGCCCGGCGATCTCGCCCTGGGCGCGCAGATAGGCGGCGTTGGTGTCGCCGGAGGTGCGCATGAACACCTTGAGCAGCAGCGCGAGTACGGGCATCCCGACGAGCAGCGCGAGCGCCGTCCACCAGTCGGTGAGCACCAGCGCCACCAGAGCGCCGACCGGGGTGAGCGCGGCGCCGACGGTGGCCGCGAGGGTGGCGGGCACGGGCCCGGCCTGGGCCGCGTTGCCGACGAGCCGGGCCACCAGGTCGCCCTTGGCGGCCCCGGAGTCCGGCCCGGCCGCGAGTACGTGCCGCAGCACCCGGTCCCGTATCCACGCGGTGCTGCGGGCGTTGGCGGTCGCGGTGACCAGGCCGTCGAGGGCGCCGAGCACCACGGTGAGTCCGGTGAGCGCCGCGCACAGCGCGAGCCAGGGTCCGGCGGCCGCGCGGTCGTCGCCGAGCAGCAGGTCGAGGGTGTGGCCGAGCGCCCACGGGAAGGCGAGGCCCGCGCCGGCGAGGGCGGTGGTCAGGACCAGGACGAGGGCGGCGGGGGCCGCGCCGTGCCGGACGGTCTCGCGCAGGAAGGGGCGCGGTGTCCTCGGTGCCCTGGGGCGCTGTGCCATGCGTGCCCTCCGGAGCGCGCGTACCCCGGGCGGTTGAGCAGAACCGCCCGGGGCCGCTTCGCACACAGTGATCAGGATCGATCGGTGCAGCCGGATCGATCAGCGTTGATCAGGTCGATCGGATGGAACCGTTGGAACAGGGATTGATCACAGTGTCCGGCGTGCTCAGAGGCAGAGCAGGACGCTGGCCGTGCTGTCACAGAGAAGCAGGCTCACGCTGCTCTCGCCGCCGTGACCGCCGTGGTCGCCCTTGTCCTCGATGTCCATGTTCTGCAGGTCGAGAAGGGTCATCGCCATCTCCTTTTTCGTCGGGATCTTTCCGTGGGGACGGGTTCACCGTCCGGCCCCTCGCGGGGCCGTCTTGGGGGCCGCCGGAAGCGGCGGCAGGAAGGGCAGCCCGGCGGGCCGCCGGCGGGCCGAGGCGGCGCCGGGCAGCGAACCGACGGCGAGCAGACAGCCCGCCGTGCCGGTCGCGAGGTCCATGGAGAGCCGCATCATCTGGTTGCCGGGAAAGGCGAGATGGCCCTGGTAGGGCACGGCGTACCAGGCGAGCGCGGCGCTCTGCGCGGCCAGGTCCTCGCGCGGGGCGCGGGTGCGGGCGAGGTGCAGGACCATGCCCGCGCGGCCGTTGAACAGCCCCGGCTGGGCGTAGTAGCGCTGCCGCGCGGTGGGCAGGATCGCGGCTCTGGCCCGCGCGAACTCCTCGTCGTCGCGGTGCGCCAGGAAGTCGTCGAGCACCATGGCGATGCCGACGCCACCCGACCCGAGGTAGGGCATGGTGCGCACGCCCTCGTCGACCTGGAGAGCGCCCGACCGGTCGGGTACGCAGCGGGCGAGGTCGCGGCGCAGGAACTCGGCGGCGTGGTCGAGCAGCGCGGGCTCGCGGGTGTGCTCGTACAGCCGCAGGAAGAGCAGCGCGGGGCCGCTGGCACCGTGCATCAGCCCGGCACGCACCCGCGTTCCGGTCTCGGGCGCCGGTTGCCCGGCGATGGTCCAGGCCGCTTCCAGGGCCCGGTCGCGCAGATCGCTCTCGCCGGTGGTGCGGCCGAGCGAGTCCAGGGCGAGCCCGAGCCCGGCCAGGCCCCCGTGCAGCGTGGGCGAGAGCCGCTGCCACTTCTCGTCGAGCACCCGGTCGACCAGGTCGAGGGCGCGGTCGGTGTGGCCGAGCCGGTCCAGGACGTACGCGACGCCGCTCAGCCCGTCGTAGAAGCCGAGCGGGGTTCCGGCGGGCGGCGGGTCGGTGTGCCGAAGGAGCCAGTCCTCGCCGTCGTGGTGGCGCCCGGCACCGGTGGCGTCCAGCGCGTAGAGCACTCCGGCCGCGCCGTGCGCGACGCCGAGGCCGCCGCCGTCGGCGAACTGGGAGATGTCGCCGGGAAAGAGCCGGTCGTCGCGTTCGGGCGTCGCGGAGGCGAGGATCGCGCGGACCATGGACTCGCGCCCGGCGGGCCACTCGTCGGGCCGGGCGGGCAGATACGGCTTCCGCACGGGCGTCTGCGCACCCCGGATGACCCGCACCGCCTCCTCGAAGAAACCTTTCGGCACCCCGGGGAACTGGCCGGCCGCGACCTCGGCCAGATGCGCCGCCTTCTCCCGGTCGACCACGAGCAGCGTCGTCATCGGCACGAAGAGCGCGAGCCGCAGACAGGCCAGCGCGTACGCGTCGACCTCGAAGCCGGTGCGGTCGCGGGGCGCCACGAACCCGGGGTGGGCCATGGTCTGCCCCCGGTGCTCGGCCAGCGGCACCGCGCCCTCGAAGTCGAGCAGCCGCACGGCCGGTTCGCCGTCCTCGTCCGGCCCGACCATCACGTTGAACATGTGCAGGTCGTTGCAGACGAGCCCGCGCGAGTGCACCGCCGCCACGGCCCGCTCCACCGCCCGGTGGATCCCGAGCGCCCAACTCGTGTACGAGGCCACCGCGTCCGGGTCCGGGTCGACGGCGAGCAGCGGGTGCCGCTCGGCGAAGAACGCGTTGAGGGTGCGCCCCTCAAGGAATTCCATGACGAGGAAGCGGTGTTCGCCGAGTTCGAACCAGTCGCGCACCTCGGGGGCGACACCGAGGCCGGAGATACGTTCCAGCGCGGCCTTCTCGCGCTCCAGGCGGGCCACCGCGTCACTGCCGTCGGCGGCGAGCCCCGCGTGCGGCCGGGCCTCCTTCAGGACGACCTTGCTGCCGTCCCGGGTGTCCGTTCCGGCGTACACACCACCGCCGTTGGAGAAGTGCAGCGCCTTCTCGATGCGGTACGGAAGATCACTCACCGTCGTCGCGTTGCGGGCGTCCAGCTGCGGGCGCAGGAACGCGGGCAGCGCCACCCACTCGGGCACCTGGAAGGCGGGGTCTCTTCGGTCGGGGACCAGGACGCCCTGGGGGTTCTCGATCGCGGGGACGAGCGCGCCGTCCTCGTCCACGCAGTGCCGCTTGGCGAATCCCCCGTAACGCACGTACAGGGGCCCGGAGTTCCACCGCAGGTCGGTCAGGATGTACGGCCCGGGCTCGCCGTCGAGGAGGTCGCCCAGCTCGTGCAGGATGCTCTCCAGCTCGCCCGGGTCGGCCGGGTAGATCGTGGCGAACTTGCCGCTGGAGCCGCGTCCGGCGTACTTGGAGTTGCGCAGGTGCAGCGGCTGGCGGCCGGGGACGAACTTGAACGGGATCGCCCGCGGCACGCAGTACTCCCACACCTGGGCCGCCATCTTCTCGGCGTTGTCCAGACACGCCGAGACATGGATCTTCCAGCCCTGCCGGGGTCGGCCCGGGCGCGGCTCACCGGCCGCGTCCACCGGGCTGAAATTGAGCCAGTCCCCGGAGAGGGAGGTCTGCCACCCCTCGGGGACCGGGCGTTTGGCGGCCTCGAAGAGCGTGACGGTCGCGTCGGTTCCGGCGAGCGCGGAGAAGGACAGGCGGTCCGGAGTCTCGTAGAAATACCTGTCGGCCAGGCAGAAGACCTCGTACCGCTTGTCCATTGCTTCCCCCCTCGGTGGCGTGGCAACGAAGGTGCCACGCCACCGAGGGGCCGGACAGTCGCGGATGTCACGGGGTCGCCGTGCGGTACGCACGCGTCAACTTCTGTT
Organism: Streptomyces sp. CBMA152; assembly: GCF_014596475.1. Taxonomy (GTDB): domain Bacteria; phylum Actinomycetota; class Actinomycetes; order Streptomycetales; family Streptomycetaceae; genus Streptomyces. The sequence continues at coordinate 192,008 of NZ_MECJ01000033.1, forward strand.
CGATCGCGGGAGAACGGACCCCTCGTACGCCTCTGGCTACTCCTCCGGTCACTCCTCGGGCGGGAAGACGGCCTCCCCCGAGTCGAGGAGCGAGATGCCGATCGCCTCCACCGGGCACCCCTCCGCCGCCGCGAGCACCTGCTCGTTCGCGTCGGTGTCGGCGGCCGTGGGCCGGGACTGGCGGGCGGTGTCGAGCGCGAAGGAGCCCGGCGCGGTGTTCACGCACATACCGGAGCCGATGCACACACTCCGGTCGACCTCGACGTGCCAGCGGTCACCCATCACGCCTCACCGCCATATCCGGCGGGGAGGTGGATCATCTTGTGCTCCAGGTACTCCCCGAACCCCTCGGGCCCGAACTCCCGCCCCAGACCGGACTCCTTGTAGCCGCCGAACGGCCCGAGCATGTCGAGGCTGAAGGTGTTCACATTGAAGGTGCCGGTGCGCACCTGCCGGGCGAAGTCGATGCCGTGCTCGACGTCACCGGTCCACACGCTGCCGCTGAGCCCGTACGGGGAGTCGTTCGCGATCCTCAGCGCCTCGGCCTCGTCGTCGTACGGGAGCAGACAGATCACCGGCCCGAAGATCTCCTCGCGGGCGATCCGCATGGAGTTGTCGACGCCGCCGAAGAGCGTGGGCTCGACGTACCACCCCTTGTCCTGCCCGGCCGGACGCCCGCCTCCCGCAAGGATCTTGGCCCCTTCCTCCTGTCCGATCCGGATGTAGTCGAACGAGCGCTGCTGCTGCCGTTTGGCGACGAGCGGCCCGACCTGGGTAGCGGCGTCCAGCGGATCGCCGACGACCAACTGCGAGGCGGCGGCCGCGAACGCGTCGGCGAACTCGTCGTACCGGCTCACGGGCGCGAGGATCCGGGTCTGGGCCACGCACGCCTGCCCGTTGTTCATCCACGCGGCCGGGACGACCCCGGCGACGGTGGCGGCCAGATCGGCGTCCGGCAGGACGACGGCGGCGGACTTGCCGCCGAGTTCGAGGGTGACCCGGGTGAGGTTGCGCGCGGCGACCTCCATGACGCGCTTGCCGGCCGCGACCGACCCCGTGAACGACACCTTGTCGATCCCCGGGTGCCCCACCAGGTACTCGCTGACCTCGCGGTCGGCGGGCAGGATGGAGAGCACGCCCTCCGGCAGCCCGGCCTCGCGGGCGATCTCGCCGAGTATGTACGAGTCGAGGGGCGACTCGGGCGACGGCTTGAGCACCACCGAACACCCCGCGAGCAGCGCGGGCGCGAGCTTGGCGGCGGCGACGAACTGCGGCACGTTCCACGGCACCACGGCCGCCACGACCCCCACCGGCTCGCGCCGCACCAGGATCGGCCCGAGCACCCCGGCCCGCCGCTCCTCGTACGGGAAGTCGCGCGCCACGGTGATCGCCGAGTCCCAGACCATCATGGCCCCGAGCGCCTGCGCGAGCACGCTCCAGGAGTACGGGGACCCGTTCTGCGCGCTGATGGTCCGGGCGATCTCCTCATGTCGTATGGCGATCGCGTCCTTGATACGCGTGACGACCTCGACGCGCTCGGCGAGCGCCATCCGAGGCCAGGGCCCGTCGTCGAACGCCCGCCGCGCGACGGCCACGGCCCGGTCGACATCGTCCCGGGACGCGTGCGGCACGCGGCCGATGACCTGTTCGGTGTGGGGCGAGATGACTTCGATGGTGTCGGTGGAGTGGGGGTGGACCAACTCCCCACCGATGTAGAGCTGTACGTGTTCGACGAGATCGGACATGGGCGTGACGCCTCCCGCAGGCCAAGTTCCTGACGGCATTCCTGACGGTATTTCAGACATGTACATCCGCAAGAACTGATACCAGTTCTAGTACGAGGAGTCCACGGACCGGGAAGGCGGTCGATGACCCTTGAGGGCCGACTGAAACACGTTCTACTGTGACGTGAACGCCTGGGTGCGGGGGCGGCGGACGATGGCGGAGGTGGTGCGGTGACCGACCATGGAGGGGGCGTCCATTCCCTACGGGTACCGATCCCGGACAACCCGCTGGGCCACACGCTGGTCTACGTCATCGAGACGGACGCGGGCCCGGTCCTGGTGGACACGGGCTGGGACGACCCGGAGTCGTGGAACGCGCTGACGGACGGCCTTGCTTCGCTGGGTACGGATGTAGGCGACATCCAGGGGGTGGTGCTGACCCACCACCACCCCGACCACCACGGGCTGTCGGCCCGCGTACGCGAGGCATCCGGCGCATGGCTGGCGATGCACGCGGCGGACACGGCGGTGGTACGGCGCACCCGCGAGGCGGAACCAGCCGTATGGCTCGACTACTTGGTAGAGAGGCTGACGGCGGCGGGGGCGCCGGACGAGCACATGGCACCGCTGCGGGCGGCGCGGGCGAAGGGGGGCGGGCGGAGCCTGCCGGGCCTGCGGGCGGCACTGCCGGACCGGGAGATCGTTCCCGGCGACCTGCTCCCGCTGCCGGGCCGCCGCCTGCGCGCGATCTGGACTCCCGGCCACACCCCCGGCCACGTGTGCCTGCACCTGGAGGAGGACCACCCCGCGAACCGCCCGGGCCACGGCCGCCTGTTCTCCGGCGACCACCTGCTGCCCGGCATCACCCCGCACATCGGCCTGTACGAGGACCCCGACGACACGACGGTGACGGACCCGCTGGGCGACTACCTCTCGTCCCTGGAACGCGTGGGCCGCCTGGGAGTGGCGGAGGTACTACCGGCCCACGAGCACGCGTTCGGGGACGCGGCGGGGAGGGTGACCGAACTCCTGACCCACCACGAGGACCGCCTGACGAGCCTGCTCCACCTCCTCTCAACCCCTCTGACCCCCTGGCAACTGGCGGAAAGAATGGAGTGGAACCGCCCCTGGTCCGACATCCCCTACGGCTCCCGCAACATCGCGGTATCAGAGGCGGAGGCACACGTCCGCCGCCTGGTGAAGTCCGACTTGGCGGAGCCGGTACCGGGGGACCCGGTGACGTATCGGGCGGTGTGATACCCCACCCCGCCCCTTCACCTAGACCCTCCGGGGGTGGGCGGAGGGTGATCTCCCGGGGGCTACACCCCGGAGCCGACTCCTCAAACGCCGGAGAGGCTGAACTTGCCCACCACTCCGGGTAGATGACGCGCGAGCGCGGTGTTCTTCAGCGGGCCAGCGGGTTTACGGGTGAGGCTCCGGGGCCCGGATAGTCGGGGTCGTCCTCCGTGCTGGGCAGGGGGCGGTGTCCCTCGGACCAGTCGTTGGTCCAGCCGCAGACTCCGCACGCGTAACGGCCGTCGAGGCCGGACACCCGCGTACCGCACTTCCGGCACGAAGCCTCGGTGATCTCGGGCGTCACCAGAGGCTCGGGCTCGGGAAGCGGGTCCAGTTCCGGCGGCCATACGTCCACGCCTCGCAGGGTACCGGCAGGCTAGGGACGTCGCCGGGTGTTCCGAGGGGGTGCAGGGGCGCAGCCCCGCTCCCCGCCCACCCCGGGCCGCAGCCCGCTTGCCCACCCACCCCCGACCGGGGTCCGGGGCGCAACCCGCCTACCCGCCCAACCCCGACCGGGCACCCCCGGGCCGCAGCCCGCTGACCCACCCACCCCCAGCGGGGTCCGGGGCGCAGCCCCGAAGCGGGGTGCAGGGGGCGCAGCCCCCGCCGGGGAGCCGGGGGCCCCGCCCCCGGGAGAACATCTCACCCCCCACCCACCCCCGGAGGGTTCAGGGAAGGGGCGGGGTGGGGGACTCCAGGCGGTAACCGCCATCGCCGCCCCCGAACCACCCCCGGTACAGTGGGCCCGTCGTCCATGCCCGTACGGGGGAAAGCCGGTGCAAACCCGGCGCTGACCCGCAACCGTGATCCGCCGCAAAACGCTGGCGGTAAGCCGGACCGCCCCGGCGGACATGAGCCGGCTCGGGTCACCGGCAAGCACGTCGGTGACCGGCCCCGTCGAGGTACACGGAGCCGGAGCCAGCGCGTGCCCGCGCGCCTGCCCGGCCCGCAGGAGAGGCACCGCCCGCCATGACCGCACGCCGCTGCGCCGCAGCGCTCGCCGCCGCCACCGTCGTCCTCGGCGGAGCCGCCCCGGCCGCATTCGCCGACGGCACCGCGCCGTCCGCCTCCGCCCCGGCGACGATCCCGCAGGGCCTGTACGGCACCAAGGACCCGACGTACGACGGTGTCTGGCGTCAGTCGCTCGCCCTGCTCGCCCAGAGCACCGTGGGTGTGAAGCCCGCCGCGCAGGCCATAACCTGGCTCACCGGCCAGCAGTGCGAGAGCGGCGCGTTCGCCTCGTACCGCGCCGACGCCACCAAGCCGTGCGACGCCAAGACGATGCCGGACACCAACGCCACCTCGGCCGCCGTCCAGGCCCTCGTCTCGCTCGGCGGGCAGCAGGACGTCGTGAAGAAGGGCGTCTCCTGGCTCAAGAGCGTCCAGAACGACGACGGCGGCTGGGCCTTCAACCCCGGCGGCAAGAGCGACGCCAACTCCACCTCGGTCGTCATCGGCGCGCTCGCCGCCGCCGGTGAGAAGCCGGCCGACGTCAAGTCCGCGAAGGGCGGCAAGTCGCCGCTGGACGCGCTCCTCACGTTCGCGCTGCCGTGCGACAGCTCGCCGGGCAGCGGCGCGTTCGCGTACCAGGGCGACCTGAAGACCGGAAAGCTGTACGCGAACGGTGACGCCAGCGCCGCCGCCGTCACCGCCGCCCACGGCAAGGGCCTCGCCGCCACCGCCGGTCAGCCCGACGCCAAGGGCACGGAGTGCGAGAAGGCGTCGACGCCGGAGCAGGCCGCGCACAACGGCGCCGCGTACCTCGCGAAGACCATGGCCAAGACGGGCCACCTCAACTCCGCGATGCCGGGCGCCGAGAGCCAGCCCGACTACGGCAACACCGCCGACGCCGTCGTCGCCCTGGCCACCGACGGCCTCGCCGACCAGGCCAAGCAGTCGCTTACGTGGCTGGAGAAGAACACCGCCGCGTGGGCCAAGGACAACGGCCCGGCCGCGTACGCCCAGCTCGTCCTCGCCGCCAACGCCACCGGCGCCGACCCGAAGAACTTCGGCGGCGCCGACCTGGTGAAGCAGCTGAACGCGACCGGCCCGGCCCCGGCGTCCGACGCGTCCGCCGCCGCCCAGAAGCCCTCCGCCGAGTCCACGAAGAAGAAGGACTCCAACACGTCGGTGTGGTGGATCGTCGGCGTGTTCTTCGTCGCGAGCATCGGCGTGGGCTTCCTGGTCAGCTCGCGCAAGAAGAACCAGCGCCCGTGATGCCGTACGCGCGACGGATGCCGTACGTACGGCAGATGCCGTACGTACGGCGCCTCGCCGTGGTGGCCGCGCTCGCCCTCACGCTGACGGTCGGCGTGGGGGCGGCGTCGGCCCAGGCGACCGGGTACCGCTACTGGTCGTTCTGGGACGGCCAGGGCTCGACCTGGACGTACGCCACCCAGGGCCCGGCCACCGCGCACCCCTCCGACGGCGACGTCGAGGGCCTCCGCTTCGCCGTGAGCGCGGACTCCAAGGACGCCTCGAAGCCGCGCTCGGCGCCGTCGTTCGACGCGGTGTGCGCGGCGACCCCGGCCGAGCCGGGCAAGAAGCGCATCGCCCTTGTCATCGACTTCGGCACCCCGCAGGACGCCCCGGGCGGCGAGACGCCCCCGGCGGCGCGTACGGCGTGCGCGCGGGTGTCCGAGGACGCGACCACGGCCGACGCCCTGGCCGCCGTGGCCAAGCCGCTCCGCTACAACAGCGCGGCACTGCTGTGCGCGATCGCGGGGTACCCGAGGACGGGGTGCGGCGAGCAGGTGTCGGGCAAGACCGGGACAACGGCCCCCGCCCAGTCCTCCGCCGAACCGAAGAAGTCCTCGGACTCCGGCCCGTCGATGGGCCTCGTGGCGGGCCTGGCAGCCGTACTGACCCTGGCGGCAGCCGCAATCTGGCAATCCCGCCGCCGCAGGCGATGACGCGACGGCCGCAGATGCCCGAGGAATCACCGGAGTACGACCAGCACTCGGCCGACCCGGCCGAAGGCCGGGTGCCCGCCCGCGGTCCGCAGCCGCCGACGGCGAGGGGGCCCCACGGGGAATCCCGCACCGACCCACTCACCGAGACGGGTGGTGCGGGTGGGAGCGACAACCCGGCCGAAGGCCGGGTGCCCGCCCGCGGTCCGCAGCCGCCGACGGCGAAGGCGCCCCACGAGAGGCCTCGCACCATCGCAACCCCTCGCACGGGCGGAGCGGGTGGGTACGACGACCTGGCCGAAGGCCGGGTGTCCACCCACCGGCCCGCGGCCGAGCGCCGACCCCAGGCTCCCCGCGCCCCACGGGCACCCCGCACCCCCTACGCCAGCAGAGCCAACGCCCTCCACCCCGCCGCCTGGTGGCTCTGGGCGCTCGGCCTTGCCACGGCCGCGTCCAGGACCACCAACCCCCTCCTCCTGGGTCTCCTCGTCACCGTCGCCGGCTACGTAGTGGCCGCCCGCAAGACGGACGCGCCCTGGGCCCGCTCGTACACCGCCTTCATCAAACTCGGCCTGGCCGTCGTAGCCATCCGCCTCGTCTTCAACATCGCCCTCGGCTCCCCGATCCCCGGCACCCACACCCTCCTCACCCTCCCCGAGGCCCCCCTCCCCGACTGGGCGAAGGGGATACGTATCGGCGGACGCGTCACCGCCGAGGGCATGCTCTTCGCGCTCTACGACGGCGCCAAGCTGGCCACGCTCCTCATCTGCGTAGGCGCCGCGAACGCCCTCGCCAACCCCGCCCGCCTCCTCAAGTCCCTCCCGGGCGCGTTGTACGAGGCAGGCGTCGCCGTGGTCGTCGCGATGACGTTCGCGCCGAACATGGTCGCCGACGTCGTACGACTCCGTACGGCAAGAAGACTGCGCGGCCGCCCCACCGGCGGCATCAAGGCGATCCTCCAGATCGGCCTCCCGGTCCTGGAGGGCGCCCTCGAACGCTCGGTCGCCGTCGCCGCCTCCATGGACGCCCGAGGCTACGGCCGCACCGCGCACGTACCGCCCGCAGTCCGCCACACCACCACGGTCCTCACCCTCGGCGGACTCCTCGGCGTCTGCGCCGGTACGTACGGACTCCTCGCCTCCGAAGGCGCGGGCTACGGCCTCCCCGTCCTGCTCACCGGCCTCGCCGCCGCGCTCGCAGGCCTGCGCCTGGGGGGCCGCCGCTCGGTCCGCACCCGCTACCGCCCCGACCGCTGGGGCGCCCGCGCCTGGCTGGTGTCCGCTTCCGGCGCGGCGGTGGCGGTACTGATGATCTGGGCGGGTACGTACGCACCGGAGGCCCTGCACCCCGGCGTGCTCCCCCTGACCGCCCCCACCCTCCCGCTCTGGCCGGCGCTGTCGATCCTCCTGGGCCTGCTCCCGGCAGCGATAGCCCCAGCGCCGACCCCGACCCCCAAGGAGCCGAAGTGATCAGTTTCGAAGGGGTGTCGGTAACGTACGAGGGCGCCGCGGCCCCCACCCTCAACAACGCGCAACTCACCGTCCCGGAGGGCGAGTTGGTCCTCCTGGTCGGCCCGTCCGGAGTCGGCAAGTCAACCCTCCTCGGTACGGTGTCGGGCCTGGTCCCCCACTTCACCGGCGGCACCCTGCGCGGCCGCGTCACGGTCGACGGCCGCGACACCCGTACCCACAAACCCCGCGAACTCGCCGACGTGGTGGGCACGGTGGGCCAGGACCCCCTGGCCCACTTCGTCACGGACACGGTCGAGGACGAACTCGCGTACGGCATGGAGTCGTTGGGCCTGGCCCCCCACGTGATGCGCCGCCGAGTCGAGGAAACCCTCGACATCCTCGGCCTCGCCGACCTCCGCGACCGCCCGATCGCCACCCTCTCCGGCGGCCAGCAGCAGCGCGTGGCGATCGGCTCGGTCCTGACCCCGCACCCCAAGGTCCTGGTCCTGGACGAACCGACGTCGGCGCTCGACCCGGCGGCGGCGGAAGAGGTCCTGTCCGTACTCCAGCGCCTGGTCCACGACCTGGGCACGACGGTCCTGATGGCCGAGCACCGCCTGGAACGCGTGATCCAGTACGCGGACCGAGTGATCCTCCTCCCGTCCCGAGGCGAGCCCCCGGTCCTGGGCACCCCGTCCGAAATCATGACCACGTCCCCGGTCCACCCCCCGGTGGTGGCCCTGGCCCGCCTGGCGGGCTGGACCCCGATCCCACTGTCGGTACGGGACGCCCGCCGCAGGGCAACAGAGCTCCGAGCCTCCCTCGCCGCGCACGTCCCGCACCCCCCGACGGCACCCGGCACCGCGCAGGCACCGCACCACGTCCCGCAGCCGCCGACGGCGAAGGCGCCCCACGGGGAAACCCGTACTTTCGCAATCCCTGGCACGGGCGGAGCGGGTGGGTACAACAACCCGGCCGAAGGCCGGGTGCCCACCCCGCGCCCCGCACAGGAAAACCGCCCCGCACAGGAAAACGGCCTCCGAGCAGCCCTGACCCGCCTCCGCCGAGGACGCACGCAGCAAACGCCCGGCGGAACGCCCACAGCCGCCGTAACAAACCTCGCAGTCCACCGCGACCGCATAGAGGCCCTACGCCACGTAGACCTCACAGTCACCCCCGGTGAAACAGTCGCGCTGATGGGACGGAACGGCGCAGGCAAATCCACCCTCCTCAACACCCTCGTCGGCATGATCGAACCCACCACCGGCACGGTGACGGTGAACGGCCGCACCCCCCACCGCACACCCCCGCGCGACCTGATCCGCGAGGTGGGCCTCGTACCGCAGGAGCCCCGCGACCTGCTGTACGCGGACACGGTCGCAGCCGAGTGCGCGACAGCCGACGCGGACGCCCAGGCACCCGGCGGCACCTGCCGCGACCTGGTCTCCGCCCTGCTCCCCGGCGTCCCCGACGACACCCACCCCCGCGACCTCTCCGAGGGCCAGCGCCTGGCGCTCGCGCTGGCGATCGTCCTGACGGGCCGCCCGCCGCTGCTCCTCCTCGACGAGCCGACCCGAGGTCTGGACTACGCGGCGAAGGCCCGCCTCGCCGACGTCCTGCGCACCCTCGCCGCCGAGGGCCACGCGATCATCCTGGCCACCCACGACGTGGAACTGGCCGCGGAGATCGCCCACCGGGTGGTGATCCTGGCCGACGGCGAGGTCGTCGCGGACGGCCCGACGGCGGACGTGGTCGTCTCGTCCCCGTCCTTCGCCCCCCAGGTGGCGAAGATCCTGGCCCCGGAGTCATGGCTCACGGTGTCGCAGGTGAAGAAGGCCCTGACATGACCACCGAGCCCGAGGACCGCCAGGTCAAAGCGATAAGAGTCGGCCCACGGGCCGCCACGGCCCTCACCCTCATCACAGCCATAGGCGTCGCCGCCTTCGGCTGGCCCCTGCTCGCCGACGGGGACTCCGGGCTCGCCCACTCCCAGGACGCCCCCTGGCTCTTCGCCGCGCTGCTGCCGCTCCTCGTGGGTGTGGTGGTCGCCACCATCGCGGACGAGGACAACGGCATGGACGCGAAGGCCGTCGCGATGCTCGGCGTGCTCGCGGCGGTGGGCGCGGCGCTACGCCCACTGGGGGCGGGTACGGCGGGCCTGGAGCCGATGTTCTTCCTCATGGTGCTGAGCGGCAGAGTCCTAGGACCCGGCTTCGGCTTCGTGCTCGGCGCGGTCACGATGTTCGCGTCCGCGCTGCTCACGGGGGGTGTGGGCCCCTGGATGCCGTTCCAGATGCTGTCGATGGGCTGGTTCGCGATGGGGGCCGGGCTGCTCCCCGGCAGGCACCGGCTCCGAGGCCGGGCGGAACTGGCCCTCCTCGCCCTCTACGGCTTCGTGGCGTCGTTCGCGTACGGCACGGTCATGAATCTGCAGGGCTGGACGTACATCGGCGGGATGTCGTCCGGGATCTCCTTCCACCCGGGCGACCCGCTGGGCGAGAACCTGCTGCGCTTCGCGGCGTACTGCGCGACCACGTCGCTCGGCTGGGACCTGGGCCGCGCGGTGCTGACGACGGTGCTCACGTTCGCACTCGGCTCGACCGTGCTGAAGGCACTACGCAGGGCCACCCGACGCGCCAACTTCGAGGCCCAGGTCACATTTACGGGGTCCGAGGGGGGTCCCACGGGGTGAGGCCCCCCACAGGCCCTTAGTCCTGCACGACCCGGAATAGTAGCCTTTACACCCCCCACATAAGCCCACAAACAAGGCACCTGACCAGGCAGTCCTCCCCACCCACCGACCGGGGCCGTTCCGCCCCCGATGCGAGGACGACTAGTAAAAGGGGTCGTTGCGGCGGGGTGTGCGGGTCGCTAAAACTGGTCCAGTCGCCGGGCACCGCCTGGCCCGTCACCGGGCCGCGGAAGCCCACGCAGGACGAACCCCCGCTTCTCCCGAGGAGCATCCGCATGCTCTCCGGAGCTGCCGCCTGCCCGCGACGCCCATGTCCCCGACGTTAGGTCGCTCTGTGTCGTTCGCCGCTCGTATCGCCGCCCGTAAGAAGTCCATCGCCGCCGGTGCTGCCACGCTGCTCGCCGCCGCCGGTGTCGCGGTGGCCGCTGTCCCCGCCCAGGCCGCCCCGATGGGCGCCCAGGACGTGGCCAAGCAGATGATTTCGAGCTCGGCCGAGTTCCAGTGCTTCAGCAACATCGTCAAGCACGAGTCCGGCTGGAACGTCCACGCCTCGAACCCGTCGAGCGGTGCGTACGGTCTGGTCCAGGCGCTGCCCGGCTCCAAGATGGCCGCCAAGGGTTCCGACTGGCAGACCAACCCCGCGACGCAGATCGCGTGGGGCCTGGACTACATGAACTCCCGCTACGGCAGCCCGTGCGGCGCCTGGAACTTCTGGCAGCAGAACAGCTGGTACTGAGCCGCACGTGCCAGCAGCTGAGTTCACCCGCGCCCCCAGGAGGGCCCGAAGGGCCCATTAAGGGGCGCGGGGAACTGCGCGAGCAACCCAGCACGGTCCGCGGAAAAACAGGGGGTCCGGGGGCGCAGCCCCGGGAGTCCTCCTACAGGCGCTGGATGATCGTCGCCGTAGCCAGCGCACCCCCCGCACACATCGTCACCAGCGCGAACTCCCGATCCCGCCGCTCCAGTTCATGCAGCGCCGTCGTGATGAGCCGCGCCCCCGTCGCCCCCACCGGATGCCCCAGGGCAATGGCGCCACCGTTCACGTTCACCTTCTCCAGATCCTGGTCGAAGACCTGCGCCCACGACAGCACCACGGACGCGAACGCCTCGTTGATCTCGACCAGGTCGATGTCCCGTAGGGACATGCCCGCCTTGCCCAGGACAGCGCGCGTCGCATCGATCGGCCCGTCCAGATGGAAGTGCGGATCCGCCCCCACCAGCGCCTGCGCCACAATCCGCGCCCGGGGCCGCAGCTTCAGCGCCCGCGCCATCCGCTTCGACGCCCACATGATCGCGGACGCACCATCCGAGATCTGCGACGAGTTCCCCGCCGTATGCACCGCCGTCGGCATCACCGGCTTCAGCCGCGCCAGCGCTTCCAGTGACGTGTCCCGCAACCCCTCGTCCCGGTCGACGAGCCGCCACATGCCCTGACCGGCCGCCTGCTCCTCCTCCGTCGTCGGCACCTGCACCGCGAACGTCTCCCGCTTGAAGCGCTCCTCGCCCCACGCCACCGCGGCCCGCTCCTGCGACCGCAGCCCGAGCGCGTCGACGCGCTCCCGCGTCAGCCCCCGGTGACGGGCGATCCGCTCGGCCGCCTCGAACTGGTTGGGCAGATCCACGTTCCACTCGTCCGGGAACGGTTTGCCCGGCCCGTGCTTGGACCCGGACCCCAGCGGTACGCGCGACATCGCCTCCACCCCGCAGCTGATGCCCACATCCACCACCCCCGCCGCGATCATGTTCGCGACCATATGGCTGGCCTGCTGCGACGACCCGCACTGGCAGTCCACGGTGGTCGCCGCCGTCTCGTACGGCAGTCCCATCGCCAGCCACGCGTTGCGCGCGGGGTTCATGGACTGCTCGCCGGCGTGGGTGACCGTACCGCCGACGATCTGCTCGACGCAGTCGGCGTGGATCCCGGTACGGCCGAGCAGTTCACGGTAGGTCTCGCCCAGCAGATAGGCGGGATGGAGATTGGCGAGCGCGCCCCCGCGCTTGCCGATCGGCGTGCGTACGGCTTCGACGATGACGGGTTCCGCGGCCATGAGCTCGTCCTCTCCTCACGCAGTCGCCGGGGGCCTCCCGGAGCCGCCACGGCGACCGGACAAGATCGAATCAGATCGGATCAGGTCGAACTAGTACGCGTTCTAGTTCTCAGTGCAGTCTGGTGAGACTTACCCCCGGTACGCAAGGGTTGTGCACGCACCACACGCGCTCCCGCGCCCGCAACGGATCCCGTACCGCCCCTTGCCACTTGTAGAACCCGTTACTACCTTTCAGTCAAATTCTGATGGGTCGTCAGACAAGTGGCGACCAGATGCAGATGGAGTTGCCGATGCGCTGCCCCCACCTTCCCGAGGGGTTCGACTTCACCGACCCCGACCTGCTCCAGGCCCGCGTCCCGTACCCGGAGTTCGCCGAGGCCCGGCAGACGGCCCCGGTCCTCTGGTGCCCGCAGCCGCACGGCATCGCCGGCTTCGGCGACGACGGCTACTGGGTGGTGACGCGGCACGCCGACGTCAAATACGTGTCCACGCACCCGGAGTTGTTCTCCTCCACCACCAACACGGCCGTCATCCGCTTCAACGAGAACATCAGCCGCGACCAGATCGAGGTCCAGCGGCTGATCATGCTGAACATGGACCCGCCGGAGCACACCCGCGTCCGCCAGATCGTCCAGCGCGGCTTCACCCCCCGCGCGATCCGCTCGCTGGAGGGCGCGCTACGGGACCGCGCCCGCCGCATAGTCGACACGGCCCTCGCCGCCTCCAAGGGCCGCGACTCCTTCGACTTCGTCACCAACATCGCCGTCGAACTCCCCCTCCAGGCCATCGCCGAACTCATCGGCGTCCCGCAGGAGGACCGTACGAAGATCTTCGACTGGTCCAACAAGATGGCGGCGTACGACGACCCCGAGTACGCCATCACCGAGGAGATCGGCGCCGAGGCCGCCATGGAGATCGTGTCGTACGCGATGAACCTCGCGGCGGCGCGCAAGGAGTGTCCGGCGAAGGACATCGTGTCGACGCTGGTCGCGGCCGAGGGCGAAGGCAACCTGCTGGCCGACGAGTTCGGCTTCTTCGTCATCCTGCTCGCCGTCGCGGGCAACGAGACGACGCGCAACGCCATCAGCCATGGCATGCACGCGTTCCTCACCCACCCCGACCAGTGGGAACTCTACAAACGCGAACGCCCCGAGACGGCGGCCGAGGAGATCGTGCGCTGGGCGACGCCGGTGGTGTCCTTCCAGCGTACGGCGACACAGGACACGGAACTCGGCGGCCAGAAGATCAAGGCGGGCGACCGGGTAGGCCTGTTCTACTCGTCGGCGAACAACGACCCCGAACTATTCGCTCAGCCAGAGAAGTTCGACATCCTCCGCGACCCGAACCCGCACCTCGGCTTCGGCGGCGGAGGCCCGCACTTCTGCCTGGGCAAGTCGCTGGCGGTCCTCGAAATCAACCTGATCTTCAACGCCATCGCCGACGCCCTGCCCAACCTCACCCTCGCGGGCGCCCCACGCCGCCTGCGCTCGGCCTGGCTGAACGGCATCAAGGAACTTCAGGTCACGCCGTAACGGACCGCACGAACGCGCCGAACGCGGCGGGAGTGAACATGATCGCCGGGCCGTCTGGATTCTTGGAGTCGCGGACGGCTACGGCGTGGGGGAGGTCGGCGATCTGTATGCACTCGCCGCCCTGGTCACCGCTATACGAGGACTTGCGCCAGGCGGCACCGTGGAGGGTGGCGCACTCGACGCACTCACCGCCCTGGTTACCGCTGTAACTCGACTTACGCCACTGGGCGTCCGCCAGCTCCGAGTGGTTGCTCGCCATAGCGTTCCTCCATCACCTGCCGGATCAGCTCTGCCGAGTCCCGCAAAGACAAGGAGGCTGCCTGGAGGTGATCGTAATAGAGGGAACACTCCTTGACGATATCCGGGTTGGCCGTTGGGTGCCCCATCCCGTAGCCCTCGGTGTAGACGATCGCAGGGTCATCGGAGAAGCGGAAGACGGTGAAGGAACCTTGCAGCCCGGCATGGGCCCCGACCTCGTACGGCAGCACCTGGATGTTGACTTGCGGGACGTTCTCGTAACTCAACAGGCGCTCAAGTTGTTCTCGCATCACGCCCGCCCCACCGATGTCCTGGCGCAACGCCGCCTCTCCGAGGATCGCCCACAGCACCGGGCGCTTCTCCTTCTGCAGGATCCGCTGCCGAGCGAGTCGGACCGTCGTCCGATCGTCCAGCTTGGCGGCATCCACCGCACCGAGCACCGCACGCGCGTACGCCTTGGTCTGGAGCAGTCCATGCACCATGTGCGTTTGAAAGGTGTCGATCTCGATCGCTCGCGACTCCAGCTCCGCAACCTGCTGAAACCAAGCGGGAAGTTGGCTTCGTAGCACGAGCGGCAACAGCCGGGACAGCAGTCCGCCAGTCCCGAGCGCGATGTCCGCGCGCTCACTGAAGTCCGACGTCGGCAGCTTCCGCGCCGTCTCGATCTGACCGATGAGTGAGCCTGTGTACGAGATGATCGCGCCCAGTTGTTTCTGGGTGAGCCCGACCGCCTCGCGGTAGCGGCGCAGCTCGTATCCGTAGTAGTCGAGCGGCGACGCGCTCGGGTCGAGGACGTTGATGTGGACCACGGCGGGTACCTCCTCGGGCTCAACTCCGCTTACTTTCAAGCGGGTTGTATTCGTTCCGTAGCCGAGAGTAGCCATCACGCGGCACGCTCGTACCGTGAACGACAATTCCCAGTACGGCATGCGCTTCACGGTCGGCGCGCACTCAGCCCGCCATGTACGCAGGATCGTCCGTACCCACCTCGCCCAGTGGGCCATGCCCGAGCTGTCGGAGGCGGCGGAGCTCGCCGTGACCGAACTGCTCGCGAACGTGGTGCGCCATGTGCCCGACCGCTACTGCGTGTTGAAGCTCAGGCGCACGCCCCACGGCGTACGGGTCGAGGTGTCGGACGGCTTCCCGCAACTGCCGCTCCCCAGAACCGCGTCGGACGACGACGAGTCGGGCCGGGGCCTGGTCCTGCTCGACGCGGTCGTCGACAAGTGGGGCGTCTCCCCCGGCCTGACGAAGACGGGCAAGACGATCTGGTTCGAGTGCGGGACGCCACCGCCCGCTTCCTCGACCGCGCTCCCCGTCCGCTCCGTAATAGACCTTGATGAACCCTCCTGCGACTGAAACAGTTGAGATCGAACATGATCTCAACCGGATCGGTGGGGGAATGAGCACCCAGGAACAGAATCAGCAGCTCGCGGTCACCGAGCGCACGCGGCATCGGCGGCTGCGGGAGCAGGGCAGTACCAGCGTGGCCGACCTCGACGCGATCCTTCGCGCCGGGTTCGTCTGTCATCTCGGCGTCGTCGTCGACGGGGTGCCGATGGTCGTGCCGACCGTGTACGGGGTCGACTTCGGGACGCGGACGTTGTACGTGCATGGGTCCGTGGCCAGTCGTAGCCTCGTACAGGCGCCTGACGCCACCGTCTGCGTGACCGTGACGCACATCGACGGGCTCGTGCTCGCGCGGTCGGTGTTCGAGCACGGGGTCAACTACCGCAGCGCCATGGTGTACGCCGTGCCCCGGCTGATCGCGGACGGGGACGAGCTGCTGCACGGGCTGCGGGTGGTGACCGAGCAGTGCGCGCCGGGGCAGTGGGAGTACGCGCGCCGGCCCAACCGCAAGGAACTCGCGGCCACTTCGCTGCTCGCGCTCTCGCTGGACGAGGCGTCCGTGAAGACGGCGTCCGGCCCGCCCCAGGACGGGGACGGGCCGGACGGTGAACTCGGGCTGTGGGCCGGGGTGATACCGATGCGGAGCTACTTCGACGCGCCGGAGCCCGACCCGGCTCTGCCCGCCGGCATCGCCTTGCCGCCCCATGTCGCGGCCCTGGGCCCGGGCAGGTCCGGCAGCTGAATCCCGCGCGGCCCGGCCAGTACGTGGACGAGGGCGAAGCCCGCGCCGACGACCGTCGCGCCGCCGATCGCGTCGAGGACCCAGTGGTTGGCGGTGGTGATGATCGCGCAGACCGTGAAGAGAGGATGTAGGAGGCCAAGGGCCTTCATCCACAGCTTCGGCGCCACCACCGCGATCACGATGCCGCACCACAGGGACCATCCGAAGTGCAGCGACGGCATCGCCGCGTACTGGTTGGTGACCTGCGTCATCGGGCCGTACTCCGGGTTCGCCAGATCCTGCGGGCCGTGGACCGTGTCGATGAACCCCATGCCCGGCATCAGGCGCGGCGGCGCCAGCGGGAAGAGCCAGAAGCCGACCAGGCCGAGCAGCGTCGCGAAGCCGAGGGCGGAGCGGGCCCAGCGGTAGTCGGCCGGGCGGCGTACGTACAGGACGCCCAGGATCGTCAGCGGGACGATGAAGTGGAACGTCTCGTAGTAGAAGTTGAAGAACGACAGCAGCCATTTCGCGTGCTGGATCGAGTGGTTCGCCCAGTGCTCGATGTCGATGTGGAGCGCGCGCTCGATCGACACGACGGTCCGGCCGTGCGCCTCCGCCGTCTCGCGCCCGGCGCTCGCGGCGAGGCGGATGTGCGAGTACGCGGAGTAGCCGACGCGGATGACCAGCAGTTCCATCAGCAGGTTCGGGCGGCTCAACACCCGGCGCCAGAACGGCAGCAGCGGGACTTTGGCCCAGCGCGCCGGGGCCGACGTCCCGTACTCCGTGGGGATCGGCGCGCGGAAGTGTTTGGAGGTGCGCGGAAGGAACGGGACGGCGCACGCGGCGACGAGCGCCGTGATGAGGGGAACGTTGTCACGTATCGCGTACAGCGCCGACATGTTCGGCAGCAGGACCGTGCCCGGCAGCGTCATGACGAGGACGACGACGGCGGGCCACGCCAGCCGGTCGCGGGCCTTGGCTCCGACCCGGCCGACCATCGCGAGCAGCACCCACAGCAGTTGGTGCTGCCAGGCGGTCGGCGAGACGGCGACCGCGACGCAGCCGGTGAGGGCGACGGCGAGGAGGAGTTGGCCGTCGCGCGCGTAGCGGACCGCTCGGCGCAGCCCGAGGAAGATGACGGCGGCGGCGAGCACCAGGAACAGCGCGATCTCCAACGGCCCCTCCAGGCCGAGCCGGAGCAGCGCGCCGTGCAGCGACTGGTTGGCGAGGCTGTCGGCGCGCGCGCCGAGCCCCGCGCCCGCCACATGGTGCACCCAGTACGTCCAGGAGTCGTGCGGCATGACCGCCCAGGTCAGGGCGGTGGCGGCGGCGAAGGTCCCGGCGGTGGTGACGGCCGCGCGTCTGCGTCCGGTGAGCCAGAGCAGCGGGACGAAGAGCAGCACGGTCGGCTGGAGGGCGGCGCCGATGCCGATGAGGACCCCGGACCC
This sequence comes from Streptomyces sp. CBMA152, assembly GCF_014596475.1. Taxonomy (GTDB): domain Bacteria; phylum Actinomycetota; class Actinomycetes; order Streptomycetales; family Streptomycetaceae; genus Streptomyces. Next base: position 209,437 of record NZ_MECJ01000033.1, read on the forward strand.
GCGTTCACCCCGTACGGCGAAACAGCCGAGCAGGACGAGGAGCACCGGGATGATGCTGGTCTGGCCGGTGGTGAGGGCGTTGCGGACGGGCAGCGAGACCATCAACAGGCTGATGGCGACGGGCGCGGCGAGCAGCTGGCTGCGCCGCGAGATCGGTCCCGGCAGGGCGCGGGCGACGATGACGCCGATCACGGCGACGAGGAGAAGTGTCGAGAACGTCCAGGCGACGCCGAGCGCCTTCTCGGCGGAGTGGGTGAGCGGTTTGAGTACTAAACCGGCGAACGGGGTGCCGGTGAAGTGTTCCTTGTCGTAGAGCGAGCCCTTCACATGCAGAACACCATTGACGCCGTCGACGCTGTTGACGCCGGTCCAGGTCTCCAGGTCGGTGAGCCGTTGACCCGGTGGGAGCCGCAGGACGTGAGCCATCTGCCGTATCGCGAGCACTGCGGCGACCAGCCACAGGGCCACCCGGGCCATGCTCATCCTGGTGTCGGCGGACCCCGTGTCCACCGTGCTGCCGCGCTGGCCGTGCTCCGCTTTCGCCACGCCCCGCCGAACCTCCCACCGTTCTTCTGGTCGAGTTCCCGCCGCCCCCGGCTCCGGGGCGGCATCCCTAGAGCCTTGCACCACCCGGATGAGAAGACTCAGGCAACCCCCATTTCGCCTGACAGTCATCGGTGTTTCGACCGAAATCACGTTTGCGCGAATCCGCAACGTACCGGAACGGGGGCGGCGGGGCGGGGTGGTTATTGTCGAGGCATGAGCATTGTGAAGATCAACGTCCTGACGGTTCCCAGCGAGCAGCGCGAGGTGCTGGAGCAGCGGTTCGCTGCGCGGGCCGGGGCGGTGGAGAACTCCGACGGTTTCGAGTGGTTCGAGCTTCTTCGGCCGGTCGAGGGGACGGACCAGTACCTGGTGTATACGCGGTGGCGTAGCGAGGCGGACTTCGAGGCGTGGATGTCTACGACGATGCGTGCGTCGCACGGCGGGGGCGACTCGGCCGAGGGTGAGCGCCCGAAGCCCGCCGCCACCGGTTCCACGCTGTGGTCCTTCGAAGTGGTCCAGCAGGCGGCCCCGAAGGCCTGACGGCTGAGCCCCCACCCCACCCCTTCCCGAAACCCTCCGGGGGATCTCTTCGCCAGCGGACCGTGCTGGGTTACTCGCGCAGTTCCCCGCGCCCCTTGATGGGCCCTTCGGGCCCTCCTTTAGGGGCGCGGGGAACTGCGCGACCAGCCCCCACCGGCGGTCAGCCGAAGAACGGGGTCCGGGGGCGTAGCCCCCGGGAGACCGGCCTCGCCCACCACCCGGCCGCCCGCCAAGGGCTTTCGGGAAGGGGCGGGGTGGGGAAAGCTACAGCTCCAGCAACCGCTCCGTAAGCGCACGGCACTCCCGCAGGGCCAGCCGCAACTCCTCCGTGTCGGCCTTGCCGGAGGCCACGGCCCGGCGCTCGCGGACGAGGTCGGGAAGACGCGCGACGACCTCCCCCAGCACCGCATCCGCCTCGGACACAGCCTGCCGAGGCTCATCCACGAACCCACTCACCGCCCGGTGCAACCGCAGCGCCCACTTGTCCCGCTCCTCCGTGGGGAGCAGAGCAACAGGCGACAGCTCAGGCCGCGGAGGCGGCACAGGCGACTCACCCTGGGCCGAGGCCGAGGCCTCCACGGGGCCGACCGGAGCCGAGCCCGAGCCCGACGCGGGGTCGACCGGGAACGGCCCCGGCCCCGCATCCACCGCGCCGTACTCCTCGCCCCGCATCACGCCGCACCCCGCTTGGCCGCATGCCGGGGCCCAGCCGTCAGCAGCTCCTCGAACAGCGTGCGCGCCTCGATCATCGCCTCGCGCATCTCCTCGGTGTCGGCCGCGCCCCGAGCCGCCCGATGCACCCGGCGGTAGCCGTCGAGGCGACCGGCGTGGTGCACGGACAGCGCCGCGATCTGGTCGTCGTACGCCTTCGCCGCCGGGAAACCCCGTTCCTCAGCGAGCCGCGCCATCAACTTGTCGGCCTCCTCCGTCGCATGCCGGGGCGAGTCGACGAACTGCTCCTGGATCCCCGCCCAGCGGACGAGGTAGTGCTCACGCACCTCGACCGGCATCGGCCGCTCCGCGAGCGAACCGTGCCGCTTCAGCCGCTCGCCGAGCTCGCGTTCGGCCGCGCGGCGATCCCCGTCGTGCAGGACGACCGCCCGGTCGTACTCGGGGCCGAAACGCCGTCGCAGCCCGCGCCCGCCCGCCGCCGTACCCCGTACGACGAGGAGCGCGACGGCGGCGAGCACGACGACGGACACCGCGATCAGAACGACGATCACGATCGTGGACATGACTACCCTCCGGTGAGTGTGCGTACGGACGCGACATGGGTCCGCACACCGGGTCACCAGGAATTCGGTGGCCAAACAGCAACCGCTTCGGGTAGGCAGGCGCCATGAGTTGGATCATGATCCGCGAGCCGTACGACACCCCGGACGCCACACTGCTCCGCCGCGACTACTACGACGAGGTCGCGAGCCGCTGGTACGGACGGCCGGCCACCGCCGAGGAGATCGAGCAGGGGCTGACCGACGACGGGGCCGAGAGACTGCGGCCCCCTCTGGGCGACTTCGTCGTCGGGCGCCACAACGGCAGGCCCGGCGCCTGCGGCGGCATCCAGCTCTGCGAGACCCCTCCCGTCATCAACGGCACCGCCCCGGCCACCGCCGAGCTGACCCGCGTCTACGTACGACCGGAGCTGCGCGGAAGCGGCGGCGGCGCGGCCCTGCTCACCGCCCTGGAGGACGCCGCCCGCCGCCTGGGCGCCCGCCGTCTCGCCCTGGACACCCGCCACGACCTCGTCGAGGCCCGCGCGCTGTACGCCAGGAACGGTTACCGCGAGATCCCCGCGTACGTCCAACGTCCTTACGCGGAACGGTGGTTCGCGAAGGAGCTCTAAGCACTACCGTGCATGGTCGCGGCGCAGCTCCGGGCCCCGGGGCGACTCGCCGTCCGAGCCGGACATCTCCGCCGTCAACTCCTCCACCAGCTTGGCCAGATCGGTGGGACGGTCCGGGCCCCACCAGTCGCCGAGGAGTTCGCCAAGGGACTCCTCGCGGGCCGAGGCGAGGCGGAGCGCCGTCTCGCGGCCGGGTTCCGTGGGGACGAGCGCGATGCCCTCGCGGCGGGCCAGGCCCCGCTCCTCCAGCTGGCGGCCCGCCGCGGTGATCACCGTGAGGGGTACGGGCACACGCTCGGAGAGGAGAGCCGGTTCGGCGGAGCCGTAGCGGTGGATGCGCAGCAGCAGCCAGCTCGACGCGGGGAGCAGGTCGAGTCCGGCGCGGGCGGTGATCCGCTCGTACAGATCGCGCCGCCCCTCCCGCGTGCCGAGCACCGACAGCGCCCGCGCGCACTCGTCGTACGACGAACGCTGGACCGGGTTCGAGGCCACGGTCTCGCTCACGTCGGGCGCGGTGACGGCGCCGCGCAGCTTGTCCTCGCGCAGGAACCAGGCGACCACGAAGGCAACTAGCGTCACCGGGACCGCATAGAGGAAGACGTCCGTGATCGACTGTGAGTACGCGTGCAGGACCGGGGGACGGACAGTGGGCGGCAGGGCCGCGATCGTGCGGGGGTCGGCGGCCAGTTGGGACGGGCCGGTGCCCGCCGGGAGCGGTCGGCCCGCGAGGGCGTCGGCGAGTTTGTCGTTGAGGCGGTTGGTGAAGATGGTGCCGAAGATGGCCACGCCGAACGACGCCCCGATCGAGCGGAAGAACGTCGCTCCGGACGTGGCTACGCCCAGGTCCCCGTAACTGACGGCGTTCTGCACCACCAGGACCAGGACCTGCATCACCAGGCCGAGGCCCGCGCCGAAGACGAAGAAGTAGACGCTCATCTCCCACGTCGAACTCGCCTCGGTGAGCCGGTGCAGCAGCATCAGGCCGATCGTCACCACCGCCGTGCCCGCGATCGGGAACACCTTCCAGCGGCCGGTGCGCGAGACGATCTGGCCCGAGGCCGTCGAGGTGAGCAGCATGCCGAACACCATCGGGAGCATGTGCACCCCGGACATCGTCGGTGTCACACCCTGCACGACCTGCAAGAACGTCGGCAGATACGTCATCGCGCCGAACATCGCGAAGCCCACGACGAAGCTGATGACCGCGACGAGCGAGAACGTACGGATACGGAACAGCTTCAGCGGAAGGACCGGTTCCACCGCCCTGCGCTCCACCGCCACGAAGCAGCCGAGCAGCACCGCGCCCAGCACCGCGAGCCCGATGATCTCGGCGGATCCCCAGGCCCAGGTCGTCCCGCCGAGCGAGGCCACCAGGACCAGACAGGTGGCGACGGACGCGATCAGGAACGTGCCGAGGTAGTCGATGGTGTGGCGGGTGCCGCGCACCGGGATGTGCAGCACGGCCGCGATGACGATGAGCGCCACCACGCCGACCGGCAGGTTGACGTAGAACACCCAGCGCCAGCTGAGGTGTTCGGTGAAGAAGCCGCCGAGCAGCGGCCCCAGCACGCTCGTCGCACCGAAGACCGCGCCGAACAGGCCCTGGTAGCGGCCGCGTTCGCGGGGCGGCACGATGTCGCCGACGATCGCCATCGACAGCACGATCAGCCCGCCGCCGCCCAGCCCCTGCACGGCCCGGAAGGCGATCAACTGCGCCATGTTCTGGGCGACTCCGCACAGTACGGAGCCGATGAGGAAGAGCACGATGGCCGACTGGAACAGCTTCTTGCGGCCGTACTGGTCGCCGAGCTTGCCCCAGAGCGGGGTCGCGGCGGTGGAGGCGAGCATGTACGCGGTGACGACCCAGGACAGATGCTCCATCCCGCCGAGGTCGCTGACGATGGTCGGCAGGGCGGTGGAGACGATGGTCTGGTCGAGGGCCGCGAGCAGCATGCCGAGGAGCAGCGCGCCGATGGCGACGAGCACGGTCCGCCGCTCCTGTCCCGCACCGGGAGGTATGGCGGTGGGGTCTGCGGGATCCGTGGGTTCCCTGGGGTCCCTGGGGGCCGTTTCCCGAGCTTCCTGAGCCATGGCCGCCCCTCTCTGTCTCCTACTTCCTCCATCCTGATCGCAATGTCCGGATATGGCCTGCCGGGGTCGGCGGGGGCCGGTGATCGGGCGGCGCGGGGCCTGCCGCGAGCCTGCATAATCGCTGGCAGTTCAAGGGGAGGGGACCCACCATGCGGGCACACGTATGTCCTGAATGCGGTACGGAACGCGAGCACGACGGCAGACCCGGCTGCCCCTGCGCCGCCCGCGCCGCCGAGGCCGCACGCGCCGAGCGCTCGGCCGAGATAGCCGCGAGCGAGGACTTCGACCCGCTGCGCCTGCGGCCGTACGTGACGCTGGAGAACGTGGGGGTGGAGGGGGCGGGTTCGGGTGCGGGGGCCCCTTCGGCCGGCGACCCGACGGCGACGATGCCGCTGCGGGCGGTGCCGGCGGGGCCGGTGGCGGGGCCGGTTTTCGGGGGTGCCGCCGGTCGGGCCGCCGCCGGTGGTGACGCCTTCGCGGGCGCGCCCGGCCCGGTGGCCGCTGCGGGCGACGGCGACACCGACACGTACACCGACTCCGACGCCTACGAGCCCGTACTGCGCCCGGCCGCCGCCCCGTCCCGCTCCCGCCGTCGCCGCCCCCTCCTCCTGGCCTCGGTCGCCGCCGCGACGATCCTCGCCGTCGGTACGGCGGCTTTCGCGGGCGGCGGGCTGTTCGGCGGCGGGCACGGCGACTCGGCGGCGCTGCCCGACACGACCGTCTCGACCCTCCCGTACGGCGACACCCCCTCCGTGGCCGACCCGACGCCCTCCCCCACCGCGTCGAAGTCCGCCCACGGCGCCCCGAGCGCGAGCCCGTCGCCGCGCAAGAGCTCACCGACGCCGAGCCGTACGCCCGGGCGCTCCCCCAGCCCGTCCCGCAAGCCGGTCTCCCCGACGCCCTCCCCGTCGAAGGCCACCGGCAGCGTGGACAGCGCCCCGGCCGATCAGCCCGCCGCCGCACCCGTACTGCGCCGGGGTGACAGCGGGCCCGAGGTGGCCGAACTCCAGGACCGGCTGGCGCAGTTGACGATCTACGACGGGAACGCGGACGGCCGGTTCGGCTCGCGCACCGAGCGCGCGGTGAGCACGTACCAGTCGTACATGGGCCTCGACGCGGACCCGCCGGGCGTCTACGGCCCGGAGACGCGCCGCACCCTGGAAGCCCAGACGTCCGGTTCATAACCGAGCAAACAGATACAAAACCGCCCCCACCACGTCCGCAGTCGAACGGTCGGGTGGGGGCGGTTGGCGTATTCGGCCCTACGTTTTGTATCGTGGAGGAACAAAGTGGCTCCGTCCGTATTCCCTGACCGGCGGGCGGGGCCGCTTGTGTCTCTGCTCCCGCTCCCAGGAGTCCGCCGATGACGGCCACGCCCACCACCCTGACCGCCCGCGCCCTCCTGCTCGACATGGACGGCACGATCGTCAACTCCGACGCCGTGGTCGAGCGCTGCTGGCGCGCCTGGGCCGTCGAGCACGGGCTCGACCCCGACGAGGCGCTGAAGGTCGTCCACGGCCGCCAGGGCTACGCCACCATGGCCGTCCTCCTGCCGGACCGCCCGATGGAGCAGAACCACGCCGACAACCGCGTGATGCTCGCCCAGGAGACCGCCGACACCGACGGCGTCGTCCCCGTCCCCGGCGCCCCCGCCTTCATGGCCGCCCTCGCCGATCTCCCCCACGCCCTGGTCACCTCGGCCAACGAGCCCCTGGCCCGCACCCGCATGGCCGCGGCGGGCCTCCCCATGCCCACCGTCCAGGTAACCGCCGAACGAGTAGGCGCCAGCAAGCCCGACCCCGAAGGCTTCCTGAAGGGCGCCGCGGAACTGGGCTTCGACGCGTCGGACTGCATCGTCTTCGAGGACTCGGAGGCGGGCATACGGGCTGGCAAGGCGGCGGGGATGCGCGTGATCGGCGTGGGCCCGCGAGCGGCAGAGCATGAGCCGACGGCGTACGTGCCGGACCTGACGCACGTAACGGTGACGCCGCAGACGGACGGATCGATCCGCCTGACGATCAGGCCCTGAGCACCCGTACCCGCTAGGGGCGCGTCGGCCCGCGATCGCCCCGCAGGGGCGTCTTAGGGGCGCGGGGAACTGCGCGACCAGCCACGACCAACCCGCAGCCGAAAGCGCAGCCCGGACCGAATGGTGCAGGCTTCAGCCCGCGATCGCCTCGAACAGGCTGAACCCAGCAAGCGCGGCCATCAAACACGCCGCAACCTTGGTGATCAGCTTCAACGGCACGTACTTCATCAACGTCCGCCCGCCCAGAATGCCCAGACCCGCGACCGCCCACAGAGCGAGCACCGCACCCAGGCCCACCGACAGCGGGCTGTCATAACGGGCGGCCAGGTTCGCGGTCATGATCTGCGTCAGATCACCGAACTCCGCGACCAGGATCAACATGAACCCCGCCCCGGACACCTTCCAGAAGGACTGATCGGCCGGGGCCGCGACGTCCTCCTCGTCGTCGTCCTTCTTGAAGAGCAGCACCGCCGCCCCCGCAAGGAACAGCACGCCCACGATCGCCTGGAGCAGCCGGTGCGGCAGCAGCGTCAGCACGCTGCCCGCCGCGATGGCGAGCGCGACATGGAGCGCGAACGCGGCCGCGACGCCGACGAACACGTACGACGCCTTGTAACGGGTGCCGAGCATCAGGCCCGCGAGCGCGGTCTTGTCGGGGAGTTCGGCAAGGAAGACCACGCCGAACGTGATCGCCAGGATGGTGAAGCTGAGCACGGAAAAGATTCCTCAATCGGTCGGGCACGGCCGTACCGAGAGCGTTTCACGAAGAAGATCCGGGGTCGCTTCGGCACGGCAGCGCCATGAACGGTCATGGTCACTGCGGCCGAAGGTCTCGCTGGCCGACCCTCGCGGGCCTGCCTCCGGGCGCCGGCTGGGCTCTCCCTAGGGAGGTTCCAGCAGTATGTCGACGGTCCGGCGAAGAGCTACTCCCCTTCTGCTCCGTACAGAATACGGGACGCGAAGAATCCCCCGACAGGGACTTTGGTCCCACACGAGACCGCCGAGACCCGCCGAGGCCCGCCGCCAGAGGCGACGTCACCCCGCCACATCCCGATGCACCCTCCCCCGGGCCACCAGCTCAAGCACCACCGACACCGCCGTCGCCTGCACCGCCATCAGCGCGACCAGGACGAACAGCTGCACCGCGCCCGCCTGCACCGGTGACGCGCCGCCGAGCAGCATGCCGACGAACGCGCCCGGCAGCGTGACCAGACCCACCGTCCGGGTCTGGTCGAGACCCGGGAGCAGCGCGTCGGACGCCGCCGTCCGGGCCACCTCCATCCGCGCGTCCCGGTCGAGCAGCCCGAGCGCCATCGCCGCCTCCACCTCGCCGCGCCGCACGGTCAGCTCGTCGAGCGCGCGCCGCCCACCGAGCACCGTCGCGGTGAGCGCGCCGCCGATGAGGATGCCGGTGACGGGGATGAGCGCGATGCCCTTGACCGGGACGAGCCCGGTGAGCAGCAGCGCGGCCACGACCGGGGTGACCCCGGCCGCGATCGGCAGCCCGGCCCACCACCAGGTGCCGTTGGGCGTCAGCCGCCGCCCGGCCGTACGTACCGCCACCGCGTACATCAGCAGCAGGAACCCGAGCAGCAGCGGCACCGACCCGACGACCCACCGGATCGCGCTCGCCACCACCGCGAGCTGAACGGCCGCCCGCACCCCGGCGACCAGGATCTCCCGGCCCCGCCCGAGGTGCGCGGCCGCCGCGACACCGGCCGCGGCCAGCAGCAGTACGGCGAGGACGACCCCGAGCGTGAGGTTGACGGGCAGCAGCACGCGCCCACGGTACGCCGGTGGAACCCGCGCGCAGGGTGGCACCGACGGCACTATCTCGCCACCGCGTCGTTCCGTACCGTACGGAACGACGGAGGGGGACGACATGGCCGGACTGCGCCTGGGACCACTGCTGCGCTACGTCGACGGGGAGTTGGGCACCTCGGCCACGGTGTGGGTGGAGACCGACCGGCCGTCGACGGTCCGGGTGCGCTGCGGCGACGGCGGCCCGGGCACCGCTTCCGGCTCCTCCCGTACGTTCCAGATCGCCGGGCACCACTACGCGCTCGTCCCCGTCACCGGCCTCACCCCTGGCGCCGCCACACCGTATGAAGTGCTGCTCGACGAACGGCGCGTGTGGCCGCCCGAGCGCTCCCCCTTTCCCCCGCCGGTGATCCGTACGCCCGCGCCGGGCGGACGGGAGCTGCGGGTCGCGTTCGGGTCCTGCCGGTGGGCCGCGCCGCCGGAGCGCGAGCAGGACCCCGTCGGGCCCGACGCCCTCGACACGCTCGCCGTGCGCCTCGCCGCCGACCCCGGCGCCGAGCGCCCCGACGTCCTGCTGCTGCTCGGCGACCAGGTGTACGCCGACGCCGTCTCGCGGGCGACCCGGCGGTGGCTGGCCGCCCGGCGCGATCTGCGCGACCCGCCGGGGGCGCAGGTCGGGGAGTACGAGGAGTACACCCGGCTCTACGACGAGTCGTGGGGCGACCCCGAGGTGCGCTGGCTGCTCTCCACCGTGCCGAGCTGCATGATCTTCGACGACCACGATTTGATCGACGACTGGAACACCAGCGCCGCCTGGCTCGCGGGGATGCGCGCCACCGCGTGGTGGCCTGAGCGGCTGGCGAGCGGGCTCATGTCGTACTGGGTCTACCAGCACCTGGGTAATCTCTCCCCGGCCCAACTGGCCGCCGATCCGCTGTACTCGGCGGTCCGGGCGACCCCCGACGGAACGGAGGCGCTGCGGCGGGGCTGTGCGCCGACCGCCCCTTCTCCCGAAGGACCGCGCTGGAGCTACCGCCGCGACTTCGGGCGGGTGCGGCTGCTGATGGTGGACACCCGCGCGGCCCGCGTCCTGGACGAGGACAAGCGCGCGATGCTCGACGAGGCGGCGGCCGACTGGCTCCGGGAGCAGGCGCTCGACGGGCCCGGCGACTACGACCATCTGCTGATCGGCAGCTCGCTGCCCTGGCTGCTGCCGCCGCTCGTCCATGACGCGGAGGCCTGGAGCGCGGCGCTGTGCCGTGGCGTACGCGGCCCGCGCTGGGCGCGGCTGGCCGAAAAACTGCGCCGCCGGGCCGACTTGGAGCACTGGGCGGCCTTCCCGGCGTCGTTCGCCCGGCTCGCCGAACTGATCGCCCGCGTCGGCTCGGGCCCCGCCGCCCCGGCCACGGTCTGCGTGCTCTCCGGCGATGTGCACCACGCGTACGTGGCCGAGTCTGCGCGGATCAGCACCTCTCCCGGCGCGCGGGTGTTCCAGCTGACCTGCTCGCCCGTCCACAACGCGGTGCACGCCGTGATCCGGGCCGGGTTCCGGTTCGGCTGGAGCCGTGCGGGGCGCCGCCTCGGCCGTGTGCTGGCCCGGCACGGTCGCACCGGACGGCCCCCGGTGCGCTGGCACCGCACGGGCGGCCCGTGGTTCGGGAACCAGCTGATGACCCTGACCCTGCGCGGCCGTTCCGCACGCCTGCGGCTCGACCGGGCCCGAGCGGGACGCGGCCACGGGCCCGCCCGCCTGACCACGGTCTTCGACCGGGACCTCACGCAGGACCTCACGGCCGAATAAGGCGAGCAGACCAAGCAGCCCCAGCACGCGGCGTAAACCCCGCAGGCCGCGTAACCCTGCGTCGCGACACGTTCGCGGTGTGTCCATGTATGCCCCCCGTAAAGGCGATTTCTGGCCGACCATAAGCGGAATCAGGTCACTTACTTAAACTTGAACTTGCAAGTACTACTCAGGCCTACCTAACCTTGAGACTTCAACGACCCCGTCCCCCCACCCCGAAGGAGCCCGTCCCCCATGGCCTCCCCCGCACAGCTCTCCGCTCTGAACACCGACCGCGCCAAGCCGTACGTACTCGGCCTCTTCCGTATCGTCATCGGCTTCTTCTTCACCTGCCACGGCGCCGCCTCCCTCTTCGGCTGGTTCGGCGGTGCGCCCGGCACCGGCGGCTCGCTGGAGGTCGGCCTCTGGCCCAACTGGTACGCCGCCGCCATCCAGTTGGTCGGCGGCCTGCTGATCATGGCCGGTCTCTTCACCCGCTCCGCCGCCTTCCTCTCCTCGGGATCCATGGCGTACGCGTACTTCGACGTCCACCAGTCCGGCGCGCTGCTTCCGCTCCAGAACGGCGGCGAGGCCTCCGCGATGTTCAGCTGGGCCTTCCTGCTGCTCGTCTTCACCGGCCCCGGCGCGCTCGCCCTCGACCAGCTGATCGGTCGCCGCCGGACCGCCGAACTCCCCGACGTCACGCCCGCCGCCGCGACTGCGGGAGCGTCACGCTGACCCGGGGGCACAGCAGTTCACCGGCTCGAAGGTGACACCTCACCCCCGAACGGAAACCCCATGCGCCCCAGGCGTACGCTGTACGGCTGTACAGCGTCCCGGCCGCAGACCAGCGAGAGCGGGGCGCATTCCGTTCGGGGGTCGCAGTGCTGGAGAGTGTGGGGTCGCTGACGGGCAGCCCATGGATTTACGCCGTGGTGACGGTCTCCGTTCTCCTTGACGTGTTCCTCCCCGTGCTCCCCAGCGGGGTGCTGGTGATCACCGCCGCGACCTCGGCGGCGGCCGGTTCGACCACCGCCGCGGGCGCCCCGCACGCCATACGCGACGTACCCGATCTGCTGCTTCTCGCCGCCTGCGCCGCCGCGGCCTCCGTCGCCGGCGACCTCGTGGCGTACCGCCTCGCCTGGCGCGGCGGGGCACGGCTCGACCGGGCCATCTCCCGCTCGCGCCGTCTGACCCGCGCACAGGAACGTCTCGGCGCCGCGCTGAGCCGGGGCGGCGGCGCGCTCGTCGTCATCGCCCGGTTCGCCCCGGCGGGCCGCTCCGTGGTCTCCCTCGGCGCGGGCGCGGCACACCGCACCCCCCGGGAGTTCCTGCCCTGGTCCGCCCTCGCGGGGGTGGCCTGGGCCGGCTACAGCGTCGGCCTCGGCTACTTCGGCGGGCGCTGGCTCGGCGCGACCTGGCTCGGCACGGGCATCTCCGTGCTCGCCCTGTTCGCCGCGGGCTCCCTCGCCGCGTACGTCATGCGCCGCCCGGAACCGGCCACGGCCGCCTGACCGGGCGCACCACGGCCCAGCGCACCACGAGCCGCCGCGCTACGCCGGCGTCCTGACCGGCACTCCCCGTATCTCCAGCCCCTCCAGCAGCCGGGCCGTCGCCTCGGCCATCTCGTCGACCGCCCGGTCGAAGACCTCGCGGTTGTGCTCGGCGGGCGCCCGGAAGCCGGACACCTTGCGTACGTACTGCAGAGCCGCGGCGCGGATCTCTTCGTCGGTGGCCTCCTCGGGGAGGGCCGGCGGCCTGAGTGTCTTGATGCTTCTGCACATGCCTCAAGTGTGACGGGTACCACTGACAACGGACCCGGAGATCTTCGCGGACCCAGTCAGTTCTCTTTTCGAACTGATAGCTTCGGCCCCATGACGACCGTTGACTTCTCCACCATGTCCGGCCTCGAACTGCTGCGCTGGGCCCAGCGCGAGCCCGGCCGGGTCCCCTCCATCGGCAAGCTCATCGGCATGACCTTCGACGAGATCGACGAGGGCCGCACGGTGATGTCACTCGATCCCCGTCCCGAGTTCTCCAACCCGCTCGGCACGGTCCACGGCGGCATCGCGGCAACCCTGCTCGACTCGGTGATGGGGTGCGCGGTGCACACCATGCTCCCGGCGGGCGTCGGCTACACCACCCTCGAACTGAAGGTGAACTACATCCGCCCGGTCGCGCTCGACGCCGGACGGCTCACCGCCGAGGGCACCACGATCCATGTCGGGCGCCGCACCGCCACGGCCGAGGGCAAGGTGCTCAGCGCCGAGGGCAAGCTGGTCGCGCACGCCACCACGACCTGCCTGATCATCCGCTAGCAGACGTCGCCCTCGACGACGGGCCGCATCGCGCGCGGGTCGATGTCCTCCCGGCACTCGGGACAGGCCAGTACGGGTACCACCGTGTGCCCGCACGGCTCGTGGCGCAGCCGCACCGGCGGCCCGTCGTCCCCGGCCATCCAGCGGTCGCCCCAGCCCATCAGCGAGACGATCACGGGGTAGAGCCCGACGCCCTTCTCGGTGAGCCGGTACTCGTACCGCTCGGGCCGGTCCTGGTACTGCTCGCGGCGCAGCACCCCGTGCTCCACCAGCGCGGTGAGCCGCTCGGTCAGCACCGGCCGCGACACCCCCGTACTCTCCCGGAAGTCCTCGAAGCGCCGTACACCGCGGAACGCGTCGCGCAGGACGAGGAGGGTCCAGCGGTCGCCGACCACCGACAGGGCGCGGGCCACCGAACAGTTCGCCGTCCCGATCTCGCTCCACCGCATGGTGATGAGTCTAGAGTCGGGGGCATGGCGGCAGCAGACGAGGTGAAGGCAGCGGGGTCGGCGGGACCGGTACGGATCGACGCGTGGATCTGGTCCGTACGGCTCACCAAGACGCGCTCCATGGCGGCGACGGCGTGCCGGGCCGGCCATGTCCAGCTCAACGGCGAGCGCGTGAAGCCCGCGCACACCGTGAAGGTCGGCGACGAGGTGCGGCTGCGCCTTGAGGGGCGCGAGCGGATCGTGGTGGTCTCGCAGGTCATCCGCAAGCGGGTGGGCGCGGCGGTCGCGGTGGAGGCCTACGTCGACAACAGCCCGCCGCCGCCCCCGCGCGCGGACGTGCTGGCCGCGGGCGTGCGCGACCGGGGCATGGGCCGCCCGACCAAGCGCGACCGCCGCGAGATGGAGCGCCTGCGCGGGCTGTGAACGCACGCGCGCGTGGCCGCCGGGAAGACGCGCGGGGGACGATCCTGCGTACGACATCAGCCGGACACGGCCCTGCGTAGGGCGTTGGCCGGAACGTAACTCGGAGGCGAACTTCCGCCGTACGGGAGTAACTTGGAGGGCCAGGGGGCCAGGGGAGCCCCCGATCCGTCCCCAGAGGAACACGCCATGATCCTGTGGATTCTCGTCCTGGCGCTGGTCCTGTACGGCTTCGGCTTCAGTCTCGGCGGCATAGTGCTCTGCGTCGCCGTGGTGGCCGTACTCTTCAGCGCCTCACGCCGTGGCCGCTCCACGGCGCCGTCCGCCGGCTCGTCCGGAGCCGGCGGCTCGGGCCGTGGCATGGACACGGACTACCGGTCGTATCGTGACCGCCGGGACCGTATGGCCCGGTGGGAGCGGCGTTATCGCAGGGAGCGGCAGAGCCGCTTCTTCTCGCTGCGCCGCCCGGACTGAACGAGCGCCATCCGCACCATCTGCAAGGAGCACGACCCACGCGCGCGAGGGCCCCGGAACGTCGAACGTTCCGGGGCCCTCGTGCGTGCCGTTGCGTCAGCGCTGTCAGTGCACCGACGCCGCCGTGCTGTTGGCGGACGTGGCCGCCGGGCGCTCGGCCTTCGCGGGCACCAGGAGCCGTTCGGCGAGATGGCCGAAGACCAGACCGAAGCCGGCCCACAGGGTGACCTGCATCGCGAGGGCCGCCAGGCGGAACTGCCAGAGCAGCGTCGCCGGGAAGTCCTTCGGCACCTCGTTGACGGCGGGCAGGAACGCGTACGCGAGCCCGACCGCGACCAGGAAGGCGGCCGACGCGGCGATGGTCGCGTTCCAGTTGCCGAGGCGCGGCGCGAGCCGGCGGCCGAGGATCACGGCACCGACACAGAGCAGCACGCTCAGCGCGATCATCAGGAAGTACAGGGCGGTGCGCCTGCCGATCGTGTCGGGGTCCCCGACGGACGGCGGGTTCGCCGGGTACTTGAGGAACGGCACCACGTAGACGGCGAGCAGCGCGCCCATCGAGATGAACGCCGCCGTGGCGCGCGGCCCGAACCGGCCGATGCGGCCGAGCGCGACACAGAACGCGAGGGCGGCGATACCGCCCACCGCCACGCCGAACACCAGCACACCGGTGGCGAGACCGCCGGTGGACTGCAGGGTGCGGCTGAAGACCTCTTCGCCGTGTTCGTGCGCGTGCGCGTCCTCGAAGGCGATGGCCGAGTCCACCCGGGGCTCACCCAGGAAGTACGCCACGGCGAGCGCGAGCACGCCGGCCACGAGACCGGCGAGCATGCCACGCACCAACAGCGCCCTGACGGACAGGGAGTTCACTAGTCGGTACCCCTGGTCTCAGTGGCAGGGGAAGCCGAGGAGGTGGCGCCCGTCGTGCACCCACTCGTGGACGTTCTCACCGGAGAAGAGGCTGGTGGCGCCCTGCTCGGAGCCGACGAAGTAGAGCAGCACGAGCATGAGGATGCCGAAGAAGAGGGCCCAGGGGGCGATCGCCTTCAGGGAGATGGGAGTGATCGCTGGGGTGGCTGGTGCGCTCGGCGCAGGGGCAGCGGAGAGTGCCATGGCAGAACCTCCTGGGGAACACGCGTCCCGGTCGTTGGTGCCTTTGTCGACGGTGGTGGGTCTGACTTCCCCGCCTTCGCTCCCTCTTCGAGGGAGCTCGCCGGGTTCACAGTGGCGCGACCGTGCCGGAATCTCACCGGGCTTCCTTCACACCGTCTTTATGTCCACGCGACCGTACCGCGCGATGCTCCGCGCCGCTACGGCGCGCGGGAGCACAGCCCCCGCGCCAAGTGCGTGAACGCCCGTGTTCTGCTTGCCTCATGACCGTACGCGTGATGTTGATCTCACCGCCGGCCGACCGCTACGCGCGCGAGGCGCGTGTCGGCGACGACGACGCCGCCCCGGACGACGCGGCCGTGCGCCGGGTCCAGGACGCGGCGGCAGCCCTGCCGGTGCCGGGCCGTCGGCTCAAACCACCCGCGTCGCTCTACGAGTTGGCGCGCGGCCTGCCCACCTGCTCCGAACCGGCCCTGGCCGACTGGGATCTGGGCCGCTGGCGCGGGCAGCGGCTCGACGAGCTGAGCGGCGCGGACCCTGCGGGCGTGCGCGCCTGGCTCACGGATCCGGCGGCCGCGCCGCACGGCGGGGAGAGCCTGCTCGCGCTCGTCGCGCGCGTGGGCGCGTGGCTGGACACGCTGCCCGCCGAGGGCGGCCGGGTGCTGGCGGTCGCCTCCCCTGCGGTGATCCGCGCGGCGGTCACGCACGCGCTGACCCTGCCGCCCCCGGCGTTCTGGCGCCTGGACGTGTCCCCGCTGACCGTCACCGAACTGTCCGGCCGCTCGGGCCGCTGGAACCTGCGCTGCGGGCGTCCGCTGGAAAACTGAAGGAGGTACGACGAAGGCCCCCGCCGGGATCGGCGGGGGCCTTCGTCAAAGGGTGGGCATGGACGGTTTCGAACCGCCGACATCTGCTTTGTAAGAGCAGCGCTCTACCACTGAGCTACACGCCCGTGACACATCCGTGGAAGGGATCCGTGGATGAGGGAACAGCGTACATGCCTCCCCGGCCAGACCTGCAAACCCGTACTTTGGAATGATCCCGCGGGCCGGGTGGGCGCGAACTAATCGACCGGTGTGTTCGTTATTACCAGGTGGGAGAATGAACCGGCAGGCGGACACGGCACTGGAGAGGGATGTGACGGCGACACACGCGCGGCCGTACAGCAGAGCGGGTGCCATCGTCCCCGGTGTCGCGGTGCGGGCCGCCGGGGTGCGGCGGCAGCTGCGCGATGTGCTGACTCTTGCCGCGCTGCCGCTGGTCGTCGGGGTCGCGGTGCTGCCCGGGGCGTTCGCCGGGGGCGGGACGCGGCGCTGGTTCGGCGGACGCGGGGAGAGCGTGCGGGCCGACGCGCAGGCCGCCAAGGACGCGGCGGCGGCCGCCTTCTACGAGCTGGACACCGCCCAGCGCGATCTGCGGATCTCCATCGAGACGATCACGGCCGTGGACAGCTCGCCGGGCGCCCGCAAGGCCGTCGACGACTTCGCGGCGCTCGGCCGGCGCATCGACGAGGTCAGCAACGACTACATCACCACGGTCGACGCACACGACCTGGACCGCGACGGCCTGGAGGCCTCGGCCGCCGCGCGGGCCCGAAGCGAGCTGACCCGCGCCAAGGACGAGCTCGTACGGGTCAAGGGCGAGCTCGACCGGTTCGAGCAGAGCCTGGGGCCGCTGCTCGCCACCGCCGAGACACAGCTGGCGCGGCTCGCGCCCGCCGTCGAGCGCGCGAGACAGGCGCTCCTCGCCGCGAGCACCGCTCTCGATACGGTGCGGGCGTCCGGGCTGCGGGCGGACGAGCTCGCCGCCCGGCTGGCCGCGCTGGCCCCGGAGCTCACCAAGCTCAACCAGGGCGCCGGTCAGCACGGCGTGACCGAGACGCTCCAGCGCGCCGACCGGGTGCTGCGGGAGGCCGAGGTCGTACGGACGGAGGCCGCGCGGCTGCCCGAGCGGGCCGCCGAGATCGACCACCGCCTGGTCTCGCTGCGCACGCGCGCGCAGGCGCTGACCACCCGCGCCGGAAGCGTCGACCCCGTCCTGAGCGAGCTGCGGCGCCGGTTCTCGGCCGCGTGCTGGCAGGACCTCCAACATGTACCGGACCAGGCACTCGCCGACGTCAAGCAGGCCGAACAGAAGCTCAAGGAGGCGGCCACCGCGCGCGAGGAGCAGCGCTGGGCCGACGCGACGTCGCGGCTGAGCACGGTCAGGGCGCTGCTCAACTCCACCGACGAGGCGGTCTCGGCGGCCGGTGACCGGCTGCGGCGCCTCGACGCGGTGGCGAAGGACCCGCAGCAGGAGATCGAGCGCACCCGGTTCGCGCTGCGGGACGCGCAGCGCCTCGCGATGTCCGGCCGCGCCACCCCGGACCCGCGCCACGCCCGTCCGCTCGACGACTCCGTGGGCCGCCTGGAGCGCGCGATCGCCACGCTTGAGGGCCGCCACCCCGACTACTGGCACTTCCTCACGGAGACCGAGGCGGTACGGGCCGCCGCCGCGGGCGTGGTGGCGCAGATCCGGGAGGAGCGCGGGCAGGGGGGCTGACCGGCCCTTCCCGGACGAGTTGTCGCGCGGGCCCGGCAGGCCGATGCTGGGAGTACGTATGGACACGTACGTACCGAACGAGGAGGCCACGCATGGCCACCCATCTGCTGCACTCCACCCTCGCCCACCGCGTCTCGCTCGACGAGCACCTGCCCGTCGACCACCGGCTGAGCAAGGTCTACCGCGTAGGAGCCGGGCTCGTCGGGCTCTTCCTGGTCGTCTTCGGCGTCCTGGGGCTCACCCACAACATCGGGTTCTTCGACACCGGCGGCAAGCAGGTCGCCGGGCTGAACACCAACGGCACCCTGAGCGTGATCTCGATCGTGGTCGGCGCGCTGCTCTTCTTCGGCATGGTCAAGGGCGGCAACTTCGCGTCCTGGCTGAACATGTCGCTCGGCGTCCTCTTCCTGATCAGCGGGTTCGTGAACCTGGCCCTGCTCGACCGGGGCTCGGCCAACTTCCTCGCGTTCCAGATGCAGAACGTGATCTTCAGCTTCATCGTCGGGCTGGTGCTGATGGTGTTCGGCATGTACGGGAGGGTCGGCGCGCATCTGCCGCACGACAATCCGTACTGGCGCGCGCGGCACGAGGACGCGGCGGAGGAGGGCACTCCGCATCGGCCTCTGCGGTAGTGGTCGGCCGGTCGGCTTCAGTGGCCGCGCCCCGTGCTCCGGGTGCGGCCGCTAGCCTGGGCGTATGCCTCGCTATGACTTCCGCTGCCGCTCGTGTGGCGACACGTTCGAGATCAGTCGGCCTATGGCCGAGTCGTCCGCGCCCGCGACGTGCCCTGCGGGGCACTCGGACACGGTGAAGTTGCTTTCCACCGTGGCGGTGGGGGGTGCGTCCCGGAACGCGGCGCCCTCCGGGGGTGGCGGTGGATGTTGCGGTGGGGGTTGCTGCGGCTAGCCCCCGGGGGCGTTGTTGTTTGACTGCGGGCCGTCTTGGGCTGGTCGCGCCCACGCGGCGGAGCCGCACAATGTCACAGCCCCGCGCCCCTAAAGGCAGGGGGTTGCGCGCGTCGCACCACGGAAGCCATGCCCCCTGAGCGCGGCTTTCGAGTGCGGATCGTGCGTGGCTTGTCGCGCAGTTCCCCGCGCCCCTAAGAACAGGGCGCACCGCACCTGCTCACCGCTTCCTCGACAGCGTCAAGCCGTCCGCCACCGTCAGTAGCACGCTGTCCATGCGGTCGTCGCGCTTGACGTGGTCGTTGAAGCGTTGGATCGCGGCTGCCGGGCCCGTTGCCGCCGGGTCGATGACCTTGCCCTGGAAGAGGACGTTGTCGACCGCGATCAGACCGTTCGGGCGCATGCGGGGGACCAACTCCTCCCAGTACGCGATGTAGTTGTCCTTGTCCGCGTCCAGGTAGGCGAAGTCGATGTGGGGCACGTCGGGCATCGCCTGGAGGGTGTCCAGGGCCGGGCGGATACGCAGGTCGATCCGGTCCGTGACGCCCGCCTTCGCCCAGGCCTCGCGGCCGTACGCCGTCCACTCCTCGGAGATGTCGCAGGCGATCAGGCGCCCGTCGGCCGGGAGCGCCTGGGCCATGGCGAGGGCGGAGAAGCCGGTGAACGTGCCGACCTCCACGACGTGCCGGGCGCCCACCAGCCGTACCAGGAACGCCAGGAGCGGTGCCTGCTCCTCGGCCGACTGCATGCCCGCATGGTCGGGCAGCCGCGCGTACGTCGTCTCGACGAGCTCGCGCTGCACCGCGTCCAGCGGCGGGTTGTGCGCCAGCATGTACCCGTACAGCTCGTCCGTGATCTTGGTCGTGTTTCCCTTGGCCATATGGGCGAGTATGGGGTGGATTACGCCCGCACTGCGGCACCCGGGGTCGTGTCGGCCGAGGCGCGGGCCACGCGCGCGACGAACCGGCGCACGATCTCCTCGCCCGCCACCACCCCGCGCTCCTCCAGGACGCCGACGTGCGGTGCGGCCCAGCCGGAGTCGGCGAGTTCGCCGTGGCCCGGGCGCCAGCCCTGGTCGGCGGCGAGCAGCAGATCGGCGTCGAGGAGCGAGTCGCCGGCGGCGAGGGTGAGGTCGGCGCCGGTGCGCCGGGCCACCTCCCGTACGGCCGCGCTCTTGGTCAGGGGCTTGGGGACCGCGTAGATCTTGCGGCCCTGGAGCGAGACCGTCCAGCCCCGGTCGTCCGCCCAGGCGCCGAGCTCCTTGACCCAGTCCTCGGGCAGCAGCGTGCGCTCGACCACGAGATACGCGAACAGGTCCTCGGCGACCCGCTCCTTGCGCAGCCAGACGGGGTCGGCGGTGGCCGCGATGTGGGCGCGGACCTCGTCGAGCGTGGCGCACTCGGCGGCGATCCGCTCGTCCACCTTGCGCCGCCAGCCGAGGTCGGTGACCCCGTCGACGAGCAGCTGACCGCCGTTGGCGCAGATCGCGAACCGGGCGGGCGGGCCCGGGAGTTGGATGCGCTGGTACTGCTTGCGGGTCCGGGTCGTGGTGGGCACGAAGACGGTCGCCGGGTCCGCCTTCAGCCCCGCGAGCAGGGACGCCGCACGCTCGGTCATGAACGAGAGCGGCCTGTGCTCATGGATCTCGACGCAGAGCAGCCGGGGCGCCCGGGGGTCGGGCATGGTCAGGCCCAGGGCCGCCGCCGAGTAGATCAGCGTACGGTCCAGGTCGCTGGCGATCAGGGTGCTCATCGGGAGACCACGGCCTTTCCGTCGGCGCCGGTCGCCCCGCGCGTGTACTGGGGGTGGATCAGTCCGACACAGCTGTACGGCAGGTCGTCGACCCATTCCACCGGCACGCCCCGCTGCTCGGCGAGCAGGCGTACGTGGTCGAGGTCGGCCCCGGCACTGTGGTGGGCCAGGATCTTCCAGGGGACGCGGCGCAGCAGGACGCGGGTGGTCTCGCCGACGCCGGGCTTGACGAGGTTGACGTCGTGGATGCCGTACTCCTCGCTGATCCGCTCGACGGCGGCCCAGCCCTCCCAGCTGGGGGTGCGGTCGGCGGCGCGGACCACCTTGCCCTCGGCGTCCACGTCCGCGCCGACCTCGTCGAAGCGGGCGGCGACGGCGTCCAGGAAGTCCACCGAGACGTCGGCGTCGGCCAGTTCGCGGTAGAACTTGGCGCCGTGGAAGTCGCCCGGCCCGATCAGGTCCGCGCGCAGCACGGTGCGCGATATCAGCCCCGACACGGTCGAGTTGAGGCACGCGGACGGGATGAGGAAGTCCTCGCGGGTGCCGTACGTACGGACGCACGAGCCCGGGTCGGCGAGCACCGCGATCTCCGGGTTAAAGCCGTCGAACTCGGGGAACTCCCGTATCGCGGCCGCCAGTTCACGGGTGATCGCGCCCTTGCCGGTCCAGCCGTCGACGAAGACGACGTCGGCGGGGTCGTGGTGGGCGGCGAGCCAGCGCAGCGCGTTGGGGTCGATGCCCCGGCCGCGCACGATGGAGACGGCGTAGTGCGGCAGGTCGAGCCCGTGCCGCCACTGCGCCCAGCGCCGCATCAGGACACCGACGGGGGTGCCCGCGCGAGCCAGCGAGACCAGCACCGGGCGCGGCGAGCGCTCGGCCAGGACCGTCTCGGTCACGATGCCCACGGCACGGGCGATCCGGGCGGCCGAGGTGTCCAGGGCGGCGCGGAACAGCGCCTGGTACTGGGGCGAGGGCTGGTACTCGACCGGCAGCGACTCGGCGTAGTGGGCGCCGCCGCTCTGGATCGCCTCCTCGCGCTCCTCGGTCGGCGCCTCCAACTCGACCCCGGACAGGTCCTTGAGCAGCCAGCCGACCTCGTCCGGCGCGTACGAGGAGAAGTCGGGACCGCGCAGCGGCTCGGGCATGGGAACACCTTCGGGTACGTACGAGGGGACGACGACGGGGACGACGTGCGGGATGTGCGCGGCGAGCTGGGCCAACAGGCCGTCGGGGGCGTGGAGTTCGGGGGTGTCGGCGGTGGAGTCGACGACGGCGACCACCGTGTCGAAGCCCGCGCCGGCGATGTTGTAGGCGTAGCGCTCGCCGGGGCCGTCGGCCGGGGTGTCGTGGGCGGGGAACGCTATGCGGGTGCGGATGGCGTAGCCGAGGTCGTCGACGGGGAGGACGGGCGAGCGGGTCGTCGTCGAGTATCGGACGTCCAGGCCTGCCTGCTCCAGGGCGAGGGCGAGGCGCAACGGGGTGTACATCAGCTCTTCGAAGCCGAGGACGAGGGTTTTGCCGGGGGTCGCGCCCAGGTGCGCGGCTATTCGGTCGGCCATGGCGGGGAGCGCCGCCTCCAGCCGGGTGCGGTGCGCCGGGGTGAAGCCGTGGCGGGCGCCGTCGGGGAGGCCGTGGGGCCAGGGCAGGGCGACGGGGGCGGAGGTCGAGGGAGCGGTGCCCGGGGACGGGGTCCCGCTGTGCCCACCCGTCCCGCCCTGCGGGACGTTTGCCCACAGCGGGGCGGGGACGGAAGCGGCGGCGGGAGCGGGCTCCTGCGCCGACTCGTGCTGCGCCACCAGCGCCTGGCCTCGCTCCAGTACCCCTTCCGGCAGGTGAACCGTTCCTGCCGCCAGTGTCACCAGGTCCACCCGTGCGCCCAGTTCATCCGCGAACGCGGACAGGCGGGACTGGTCCGACGGGGAGCGCATGTCGACCAGGGCCACCACCACGTACCGCTCGCGCGGGTATCGGGCGTGCAGCGCACGGATCGTGTTCAGGACCGTGTTGCCCGTCGAGAACTCGTCGTCGACCAGCACCAGCGGCCCGTCCCCGGCGAGCAGCGCGGGGTCCTCCGGCAGCAGCAGGTGCGAGGTCGCGTGGGAGTGGGACTCCTCGAAGCCGCCCGCCTGCGCGACGCCCGCGACCGGGCGCCGGGTGGAGTGCAGGTAGGGCGCCACACCCACACCGTCGGCGACCGCGTGGCCCAGGCCCGTCGCCGTCTCCGCGTACCCGAGCACGACCGCACGCGCAGACTCGTCGGCGCCGAGCAGCGCCCGTACCTCCTCGCCCAGACCGAACCCCGCCCCGTACACCCGCGAGGGCAGCTGGGGCACATGCTTGCCCAGCACGTTCGAGACCAGCAGATGCGCCCGCTTGGGGTTGCGGCGCAGGGCCAGCCCCAGCAGGGCGCGCAACTGCTCGTCACCCTGCAGTTCGACCCCGAGCCGCTCCGCGACCCACGTTCCCGACCAGACCACCACGTTCGCTACGTCCTCTAGTTGTTCGCTGGTTGTTCTCAGCCGGACAGACCGGCGGTCAGCAGCTCCACGAAGCCGGTGTCCTCGCGCGCGACGCCGAACACCTCGGCGCGCTGCAGAGTCCGCTCGGCCCAGGCGCGGTGCGGCTTCACCTCGTTCATCTTGTTCGTGTACGCCGAGCGCAGCACGCCTCCCCCGCCGCGCTCGGGACGCAGGATGTCCTGCGCGTCGCTGTACTCCTCGTGGCTGACGACTGACAGCGCGTGCACCGGCACCACATGCGAGGGGTGGATGCAGGTCTTGCCGAGCAGTCCGTTGGCGCGGTCGAGTTCTATCTCGCGCAGCAGGCCGTCGATGTCGTGCTCGATCAGCGCGTCGCGCAGGTCCTCGGCGCGGCCCTCCAGGAAGGGGCTGCGGCGCAGCTGCGGCTTGAACATGCGCTCCTGGAGCCGGAAGTACTCCCAGACGGGGCCGGTGATGGTGAAGCCGGTGCCGTCGGCGCGCCCCAGCACGTTCACCACGTCCGCGATCACCCCGGCCACGATCTGCACGTCGTACGCCGTCATGTCGGGCGAGCGCCGCAGCCCGTACGCGGAGCAGAAGTCGGTCACGCCGAGCCGCAGCGCGAGCACCCGCTCACGGTACTTGTCGACGGTGCGGGCGATCCCGGTCAGCGTCTCGCAGCGGGATTCCAGATGCAGCAGCTCGGGCGATTCGAGCACCGGCATCGCGAAGAGCCTGCGCCCGCTCGCCGCCTCGGCCACGGTCAGCGCCTCCAGGAACGGCACCCCGCGCTCCTCGGTGAACTTCGGCAGCACGAACCCGGAGAGCAGCCGGGCGGTGGGGCCGAGCCGCTGCACCAGGTCGGGGATCTGGGCGGGCTCGCGGACCCGGATGAACAGCAGCGGCGGCTCACCGCCGCGCGCGTCGAGGTCGGCGAACTGGCGGACCAGATTGGCCTCGGCCCCGGCGACCTCCGCGTCGTCTATCGAGTCCTCCAGGCAGAGCACCATGGACACGACACCCCGGCGGGCCTGCTTCATGACGTCGTCGGCGAGCGTGGGCCGGGTCGCCGGGCTGTAGAGCGTGGCTCCCAGGGCCGCGGAGAGCAGGCGCGCCGGAGAGTCCGGGCTGAACTCGGCGGGCTCCCGATGGAAGAGATCCTTCCGAGCAGCAGGCGGAACGTGTCCGAAGTGACGCATGTGGATTCCCCTGAACTGCAACGATGGCCCGGACTGACGTGTTGGGTGGCCGGTAATAGTACGTAGGAACACCTGTCCCGAGTTCCCCACCCGTGTGAAATCCGGGTAACCCGCCCACCCCCTTCCCCTGCGGTGTGCGTGCGCGGTACGTAAGGTACGTACCGCTCATCTGCGGGACAAGGCCCCCGCGTTGTCCGGGCGGGCGGCGGGAAGGCAGGATGGCGAGCATGACGCACGCGATGCTGAAGGGATCGAACGTCCCGCTGGACGCCATGGCCGTACGGGCGGTGCTCCGCTGGACGCCCGGCGCCGACGTGCCGGACGTGGACGCCTCGGCGCTGCTGCTCGCCGCCGACGGCCGGGTGCGTTCCGACGAGGACTTCGTCTTCTACAACCAGCCGCGCCACCCCTCGGGCCTGGTGCGGCGGCTGCCGAAGAAGCGGGTCGGCGAGGCGTTGACCGACACCATCGAGGCCGATCTGGCCGCGCTGGACCCGTCCGTCGACCGCGTCCTGGTCACCGCGTCCTCGGACGGCGCGTCCTTCGGCTCCGTGCGCGACCTGCGGGTCCTGCTGTACGACGCGGGGCCGGGCGGGACCGAGCCGCTGGCCGTGTTCGACGTACGGGCGGAGACCGGCGAGGAGACCGCGATCATCTGCGGCGAGCTGTACCGGCGCGCGGACACCTGGAAGTTCCGCGCGGTGGGACAGGGCTATCCGACCGGCCTGGTGGGGCTCGCCACCGAGTACGGGATCTCGGTGGACGAGGCCACCGAGGACGCCTCCTCGGGCGCCACGGCCCCGGCCGCGCCGGAACCGGCCCGTCCGGCCTTCCCGGCGCATGCGCAGACCTCGGCCCAGCCGCAGACCCAGCAGTACCCGCCGCCGCCCGCCGCCTCGCCCTCCTACGGGTATCCCCAGCCGGCGCCGCCGCAGTACCCGCCCGCGCAGCAGCCCGCCTACGGCTATCCGCAGCCTGCCTCCGCGCAGCCCTCGTACGGCTATCCGCAGCCCGCGGCCGCGGCTTTCGCGCCGGACCCGAACTTCGTGCTGCCGCCGATGGGGCCGCAGTTCATCCGGCAGTGACGCCGGTGACGGCCGCGGTGACGACAGCGGCGGCAGCAGGAACGGTTCGCGGGTGGGCGGTAAGCCGCCCGGCCCGCTCACGCGCGCGCTCTCATGCCTTCGTCTTGTAGCCGCGGCCCCACTGCAGCCCCCATCCGTACAACCGGTCCAGCTCGGCCTGGAAGCCGTAGACGAACTTCACCTCGCGCCGCACGACCATGTCGCCCTTGATGTTCTCGATGGTCACCACCGCGCAGGAACGCGCCTGCGGGGCGTGCTCGTCGAGGTCGATCTCGATCCGCGGGCCGTTGCTCGGGAAGAGCGTGACCTTCGCGTGCGTACGGTCGAACGCGGGCGTCGAGTCGTAGATGTAGACGAAGATCAGCAGCCGCTTGATGGACTCACGGTGGTCCAGGTTGACGTATATCGTCTCGCCGGACGCCGAGCCGAACCGGTCGTCGCCGCTGAGCTGCACATACGGCGGCGCGTTGGTGGCGCCGAAGAAGCTGCCGAGCGGCTGCACCACGCCCTTGGAACCGTCGGTGAGCTCGTACATGCACCCGAGGTCGAGGTCGACGTTGACCAGGGCCTGGCTGTGCGCCTGGACCACCTCGGGCTTGAAGAGCTTGAGGGGGTGGCGCAGTACGCTCGGCTGCGCGCGGCCGCCCAGGTCGGAGGTGCGCATCCGCCACGACAGGTTGATGCGCAGATTGCCCCCGTTGGCACCCTGCTTGCCGAGCGAGACCATCGGATGCCGTTTGGTCAGCTCGATGGAGTTGCTCGCGGCGCTGCCCGTGTCGAACTGCGCCGAAGGCCTGCCCCGCAACAGGCTGTCCCAGAAGGCCATCTGTCCCCACCCCTATGCAAAGAGAACGGCGGGGCGGCCAGGAGGCACCGGACCTCGTGACCGCCCCGCACAGAGCGTTCCGCAATCGTCGGCCGATCACACCACTCAGTGGGTGATCACACCAGGGAGATTCAGGCTCCCGTGACGGCTTCCGCCTTCTCGCTGCCGGCCTCTTCGCCGCCCTCGGCCGCGAGCCGCTTGTTGCGGCGGACCGACGACCAGAAGGACCAGGCGATCAGGACGACGCCGACGAGGCCGGTGATGACCTCGTTGATCTCGTACTGGATGGTGACCAGGAGGATCACGGAGAGGGCGCCGATCGCGTAGTGCGCGCCGTGCTCCAGGTAGACGTAGTCGTCGAGGGTGCCCTGGCGGACCAGGTAGACGGTGAGCGAGCGGACGTACATGGCACCGATGCCGAGGCCGAGCGCCATCAGGACGATGTCGTTGGTGATGGCGAAGGCGCCGATCACGCCGTCGAAGGAGAACGACGCGTCCAGGACCTCCAGGTAGAGGAACATGAAGAACGCGGCCTTGCCGGCGAGCAGGACCGCCGAGGCGCCGCCCCGGCCGCTCTTCTTGGCCTCTTCCTCGGCCTCCAGCTCGCGCTCCTCGTCTTCCTCGAGGCGGTCCTCGAAGTAGCCGGAGAGACCGCCGACGATCATGTACGTGATCAGACCGGCGATGCCGGCGAGGAGGACGGTCTGGGCCTTGTCCGCGTGCGCGCCGCCGTGCAGATGGGCGTGGGTCGCGAAGGTCATCGACGAGATGAGCAGGACGACCAGCGCGACGGCGACCGAGAGCATGTCGATCTTGCCGAGCTTGGCCAGCGGCCGCTCGATCCAGCGCAGCCACTGGATGTCCCGGTCCTCGAAGATGAAGTCCAGGAAGATCATGAGCAGGAACATGCCACCGAAGGCGGCGATCGACGCGTGCGCGTCGGTCACGAGCTCCTTGTAGTGCTCCTTCTCGTTCAGCGCGAGGTTGACGGCGTCGATGGGGCCGATCTTGGCGCTGATGGCGACGATGACGACGGGGAAGACCAGCCGCATGCCGAAGACGGCGATCAGGACGCCGACCGTGAGGAAGATCTTCTGCCAGAAGGCGTTCATCTTCTTCAGGATTCCGGCGTTGACCACCGCGTTGTCGAACGACAGCGAGATCTCCAGGATGGACAGGATCGCCACGATCCCGAACGCGGTCCAGCCGTCGTAGAGCACCGCGAGCGCGAGGCCCACCGCGGTGATCACGAATGACCAGCCGAAGGTTTTCAGAATCACTGACTACCCCATCTAGCTCATGGGGGTCCCCCGGACCAGGTCCGAGGGAGAGTCTCCCCCCGCGCCGCGCACCTCTTGGGCACAGCTTTACGAAACGTTGACCCCGAAGTCTAGAGCGATGCCGCGCAGACCCGACGCGTACCCCTGTCCCACGGCACGGAACTTCCACTCACCGCCGTAGCGGTAGAGCTCGCCGAAGATCATCGCGGTCTCCGTCGAGGCGTCCTCGCTCAGGTCGTAGCGCGCCAGCTCCTGGCCGTCGGTCTGGTTGACCACGCGGATGAACGCGTTGGCGACCTGGCCGAAGGACTGGCCGCGGTTCTCCGCCTCATGGATCGAGACCGGGAAGACGATCTTGTCGCAGCCGGCGGGCACCTTCGTGAGGTCGACGATCAGCGACTCGTCGTCGCCCTCGCCCTCACCCGTCAGGTTGTCCCCGGTGTGCTCGACCGAGCCCTCCGGGCTCTTCAGGTTGTTGTAGAAGACGAAGTACTCGTCCCCCAGGACCCGGCCCGAGGCGCAGAGCAGGGCGCTGGCGTCGAGGTCGAAGTCCGCACCGGTGGTGGAACGCGCGTCCCAGCCGAGGCCTACCAGCACCTGGGTGAGGTTGGGTGCGGCCTTGGAGAGGGAGACGTTGCCTCCCTTGGCGAGCGTGACGCCCATGATCGTGAATCCTCCCCTGAATGGCGAACGAAGGGTTGAGCGCGTCCGGCGCCGCACGGGGTGCGGCGCCGGACGAGGGAGAGCAAGGCTCAGACGTTGACGCCGAAGTCCTGCGCGATGCCGCGCAGACCCGACGCGTACCCCTGGCCGATGGCGCGGAACTTCCACTCCGCGCCGTTGCGGTACAGCTCGCCGAAGACCATGGCGGTCTCCGTCGAGGCGTCCTCGCTCAGGTCGTAACGGGCCAGCTCCGAGTTGTCCGCCTGGTTCACGACGCGGATGTACGCGTTGCGGACCTGGCCGAAGGACTGCTGGCGGCTCTCGGCCTCGTAGATCGAGACCGGGAACACGATCTTGGCGACATCGGCCGGCACGGCGGCCAGGTTCACCTTGATCACTTCGTCGTCGCCCTCGCCCTCACCCGTGAGGTTGTCCCCCTGGTGCTCGACGGAGCCGTCGGGGCTCTTGAGGTTGTTGAAGAAGACGAAGTTCGAGTCGTTGGCGACCTTGCCCTGGTCGTTGGTCAGCAGCGCGCTGGCGTCCAGGTCGAAGTCACCCCCGGTGGTGGTACGAGCGTCCCAGCCCAGACCCACGATGACCGCGGTCAGGTTGGGTGCGGCCTTGGTCAGCGAGACGTTGCCGCCCTTGCTGAGGCTGACTCCCACGAGTCCTCCCAATGGTGTGAGGGGCCGGCTTGGTCAGCGTCCCCGTCCGTACGTTGTATCGGATCAACGTCTGGATCCTAGTGAGCGGTTCCCGCCTCAAACAGGCGATTCGACCGAAGGATCACAGGGTGTCGAGCGCCTTCACGTAGTCATTGAGGTCGCGGGCGTCCGGAAGACCGTTCATGACGGTCCAGCGCACCACGCCCTCCTTGTCGATCACGAAGGTGCCGCGCACCGCGCAGCCCTTCTCCTCGTCGAAGACCCCGTACGCGCGCGAGGTCTCGCCGTGCGGCCAGAAGTCCGAGAGCAGCGGGTACTCCAGGCCCTCCTGCTCGGCGAAGACGCGCAGGGTGTGGATGGAGTCGTTGGAGACGGCGAGCAGCTGGGTGTCGCGGTCCGTGAACTGCGGCAGGTTGTCACGCAGCTCGCACAGCTCGCCCGTGCAGACGCCGGTGAAGGCGAACGGGTAGAAGAGGAGCACCACGTTCTTCTCGCCGCGGAAGTCGGAGAGCTTCACGGTCCGGCCGTGGTTGTCCTTCAGCTCGAAGTCCGGGGCCTTGGTGCCGACCTCGATCGCCATGTAACGCCATCCCTTCTGTGGGCCTCCGCCGGAGGCCGCGTGGGCCGTTCAGGTGAGGGGACCAAGACTACGCACAGGGCCCCCGCCGAAGAATCCGGCGGGGGCCCTGGGGCGTGGAGGATCAGCGCTTCCCGGACTTCAGGCGGGTGCCCGACCAGTCCTTGCCGACGCTGATGCTCTTGGCCGGCGAGAGGCCGGCCGTCTGCGCGGCGTCGTTGATGTCGCTGGGCTCGACGTAGCCGTCCCGGCCGGTCTTGGGAACCAGCAGCCAGATGGTGCCGCCGTCCTCAAGAAGGCCGATGGCGTCCACCAGCGCGTCTGTAAGGTCCCCGTCCTCGTCACGGAACCACAGCAGCACGACGTCGGCGACGTCGTCGTAGTCCTCGTCGACCAGGTCCTGGCCAATCAGCGATTCGATGCCCTCGCGGAGATCGTGGTCGACGTCGTCGTCGTAGCCGATCTCCTGGACCACCTGTCCGGGCTCGAACCCCAGCCTTCCGGCCGGGTTGGTCCGCTCCTCCGCGTGGTCCGCGGTCGCGCTCACGGCTTGCCTCCTGATCTTGATTCGGTAAGTTCTGCAGCCGCGCGCGTACGCGAGGCTTGTGGGCGTAGTCCACACGGGCGGGACGAATCGCGCAAGTACCAGGCCCCCGAACCCGCCCTTTGGGGTGCAGTGTGCCCCCACTCAGGGGCGCGCGCCGTCCTGCCGGTGATTCATCCCACACCCTTGCAGATAGTTTGCATGCTTCTGCGCCCTGCGTACGCCAATCGTGGTCACGCCCCCTTTGGGGAACACGCTGACGGCTTGGGCGTAAGGTTGCGATTTGGGCTGCCGTACATCCCGTTACCCCTCGGTAGAGATGACGTTTGCGTCCCCGCGGTCCACGATGGGATGCGGCGCACCACACCCGCACGCCCCCCGACAGCGAAGGAACAGCGTGGCTTCCGGATCCGATCGCAACCCGATCATCATTGGCGGCCTTCCCAGCCAGGTCCCGGACTTCGATCCGGAGGAGACCGAGGAATGGCTCGCCTCCCTGGACGCGGCGGTCGACGAGCGGGGCCGTGAGCGCGCCCGCTATCTGATGCTCCGCCTCATCGAGCGCGCCCGCGAGAAGCGCGTGGCCGTGCCGGAGATGCGCAGCACGGACTACGTCAACACGATCGCCACCAAGGACGAACCGTTCTTCCCCGGCAACGAGGAGATCGAGCGCAAGGTCCTCAACGCGACCCGCTGGAACGCCGCGGTCATGGTCTCGCGCGCCCAGCGCCCGGGCATCGGGGTCGGCGGCCACATCGCCACCTTCGCCTCCTCCGCCTCCCTCTACGACGTGGGCTTCAACCACTTCTTCCGGGGCAAGGACGACGGCAAGGGGGGCGACCAGATCTTCTTCCAGGGGCACGCCTCCCCCGGCATCTACGCGCGCGCCTACCTTCTGGACCGCCTCTCGGAGCAGCAGCTCGACGCGTTCCGCCAGGAGAAGTCCAAGGCGCCGTACGGCCTGTCGTCGTATCCGCACCCGCGTCTGATGCCGGACTTCTGGGAGTTCCCGACCGTCTCGATGGGCCTCGGCCCGCTCGGCGCGATCTACCAGGCCCGGATGAACCGCTACATGGAGGCGCGCGGCATCGCCGACACCTCCGACTCGCATGTGTGGGCCTACCTCGGCGACGGCGAGATGGACGAGCCGGAGTCGCTCGGCCAGCTCTCCATCGCCGCCCGCGAGAACCTGGACAACCTCACCTTCGTCGTCAACTGCAACCTCCAGCGCCTCGACGGCCCGGTGCGCGGCAACGGCAAGGTCATCCAGGAGCTGGAGTCGCAGTTCCGGGGCGCCGGCTGGAACGTCATCAAGCTGGTCTGGGACCGCTCCTGGGACCCGCTGCTCGCGCAGGACCGCGACGGCATCCTGGTCAACAAGCTGAACACCACGCCGGACGGCCAGTTCCAGACGTACGCGACGGAGACCGGCGGCTACATCCGCGACCACTTCTTCGGCGGCGACCACCGACTGCGGGCCATGGTCGAGAACATGACCGACCAGCAGATCCAGCACCTGGGCCGCGGCGGTCACGACCACAAGAAGGTGTACGCGGCGTACGCGGCGGCCAAGGCGCACAAGGGCCAGCCGACCGTGATCCTGGCGCAGACCGTCAAGGGCTGGACGCTGGGCCCCAACTTCGAGGGCCGCAACGCGACCCACCAGATGAAGAAGCTGACGGTCGAGGACCTCAAGCGCTTCCGCGACCGGCTGCACATCCCGATCACGGACGCCCAGTTGGAGGCCGGCGCGCCGCCGTACTACCACCCGGGCCGCAACTCCGAAGAGATCCAGTACATGCACGACCGCCGCAAGGGTCTGGGCGGTTACGTGCCGACCCGTGTGGTGCGCGCCAAGCCCCTGCCGCTGCCCGAGGACAAGACGTACGCGGCCGCCAAGAAGGGCTCGGGTCAGCAGTCGATCGCCACCACCATGGCGTTCGTCCGCATCCTGAAGGACCTCATGCGGGACAAGGAGATCGGCAAGCGGTTCGTGCTGATCGCGCCGGACGAGTACCGCACGTTCGGCATGGACGCGTTCTTCCCGAGCGCCAAGATCTACAACCCGCTCGGCCAGCAGTACGAGGCCGTCGACCGCGATCTGCTCCTCGCCTACAAGGAGTCGCCGACCGGTCAGATGCTGCACGACGGCATCTCCGAGGCGGGCTGCACGGCCTCGCTGATCGCCGCGGGCTCGGCGTACGCCACGCACGGCGAGCCGCTGATCCCGGTGTACGTCTTCTACTCGATGTTCGGATTCCAGCGCACCGGCGACCAGTTCTGGCAGATGGCCGACCAGCTGTCGCGCGGTTTCGTCCTGGGCGCGACCGCCGGGCGTACGACGCTGACCGGTGAGGGCCTCCAGCACGCCGACGGCCACTCGCATCTGCTCGCCTCGACCAACCCGGGCTGTGTCGCCTACGACCCGGCGTTCGGCTTCGAGATCGCGCACATCGTGCAGGACGGTCTGCGCCGGATGTACGGCGAGACCGCCGACGGCAAGCCGGGCGAGGACGTCTTCTACTACCTCACCGTCTACAACGAGCCGATCCAGCACCCGGCCGAGCCGGCCGACGTCGACGTCGACGGCATCCTCAAGGGCATCCACCGCTACGCCCGGGGCACTTCGGGCACCATCCCGGCGCAGATCATGGCGTCCGGCGTGGCCGTCCCGTGGGCCGTCGAGGCGCAGCGCATCCTCGCCCAGGAGTGGAACGTACGGGCCGACGTCTGGTCCGCCACCTCCTGGAACGAGCTGCGCCGCGACGCCGTCGAGGTGGAGGAGCACAACCTGCTCCACCCGGAGGAGGAGCAGCGCGTCCCGTACGTCACCCGCAAGCTGTCCGGCGCCGAGGGCCCGTTCGTGGCCGTCTCGGACTGGATGCGGGCCGTGCCGGACCAGATCTCGCGCTGGGTGCCGGGCCCGTACACCTCGCTGGGCGCCGACGGGTTCGGCTTCGCCGACACCCGGGGCGCGGCGCGGCGCTTCTTCCACATCGACGCGCAGTCGATCGTCCTCGCGGTGCTCACCGAGCTCGCGCGGGACGGCAAGGTCGACCGCTCGGTGCTGAAGCAGGCCGTGGACCGCTACCAGCTCCTCGACGTCACGGCGGCCCACCCGGGCGCGGCAGGTGGCGACGCGTAGCCCGAACGCACAGCCCCTGGCGGCGGCGCGGCCTCACGGCCGCGCCGCCGCTTTTACGATGCGGACATGACGCAACTACCCGCACAGACGCGGTGGGAGCGGCTCACGCAGTGGCCGCTGCTCGCGCTGGCCGTCGCCTTCGCCCTCGCCTACGCCGTGCCCGTCGTCCACCCGGGAGCCGGGCTCGGTATACAGGAAGCCTGCGTCGGCGTGGAGTGGGTGGTGTGGGGCTCGTTCGCCTGCGACTACCTGGTGCGGCTCGCCCTGTCGGGGCAGCGGCTGCGGTTCGTCCGTACGCACTGGCTGGATCTGCTGGCGGTGGTGGTGCCGCTGATCCAGCCGCTGCGGCTGCTGCGGGTCGTCTCCACGCTGGCCCTGGTGGGGCGGCGGGCGCGGATGGCTCCGCAGATACAGCTGACCGTGTACGTCGGGGGCGCGGTGGTGGGCCTGTTGATGTTCGGCTCGCTGGCCGTGCTCGAAGTGGAACGCGACGCCCCGGGCGGGAACATCAAGACCCTGGGCGACGCGGTGTGGTGGTCGTTCACGACGATGACCACGGTCGGCTACGGCGACCACGCGCCGACCACGGGGCTGGGGCGGCTGATCGCGGTGGGGCTGATGCTGTCGGGCATCGCCCTGCTCGGTGTGGTGACGGCGAACATCGCCGCGTGGTTCATCTCCCGCTTCGAGCGCGACGGCGAGGAGGAGCGGCGCCAGACCGCGCTCCTGGAGACGCTGGCCCAGGAGGTGCGGTCGCTGCGCACCCAGGTGTCGGCGCTCTCCCACGCGCAGGAGCACGTCTGCGAGTGCGGCACCCGCAGCGCGCCCCTGCCGTGAGCGGCACTCGTGGCGTCAGCTGCCAGACCTGAACGCCCTTACACCGCAAGGGACTTGAGGACCCACGGGCCCTCAGATGTGCCCCGCGCCCGCCCCCGCCTCCGCGTTCTCCCCGCGCTTCGTCAGCATCGCGACCAGCGCCGCGAGCGCCGCCACGATGCCCGCGACCATGAACGCGGTGCTCATGCCGGAGACGAACGTGTCGTGCGCGACCCCCGCGATCCTGCCCGCGACCTGCGGCGGCGTACCCGGCTGAACCGGCGCGATGCCGACCTCGACCACCTTGGACGCGGCGGACGACTGCTCGGCGGTCAGGGGCGGAAGCTTCGCGTCGGCCCAGTTGTCCGGGAGTTCGGCGGAGACCCGGGAGGCCATCACGGCGCCCAGGACCGCCGTGCCGAGGCTGCCGCCGACCTGCATCCCGGCCTGCTGGAGGCCGCCCGCGACCCCGGACAGCTCCAACGGCGCGTTGCCCACGATGACTTCGGTCGCGCCGACCATGACCGGGGCGAGGCCGAGGCCGAGCAGGCCGAACCACACCGACATGGTGACCGTGCCGGTCCCGACGGTGAGTTGGGACATGCCGAACATGGCCACCGCCGTGCAGACCATGCCGCCGACCAGCGGGACGCGCGGGCCGAGCTTGGTGATCAGGGCGCCCGCGACGGGCGAGGCGACGATCATCATGCCGGTGAGCGGCAGCAGATGCAGTCCGCTGTCCACGGCCGACATCCCGTGGACGTTCTGCAGGTAGAACGTCACGAAGAACAGCCCGCCCATGAAGGCGAAGGCCATCAGGATCATCAGCACCGTGCCCGCCGACAGCGGTACGGAACGGAACAGGCCCAGCGGGATCAGAGGTTCGCGGACCTTCGTCTCCCAGAGCGCGAACAGGACGAAGCTGATCACCGCGGCCGCGATGAACCCCAGGGTGCGGCCGCTGCCCCACCCGTACTCCGAGCCCTTGATGAGCGCCCAGATCATGCAGAACATGGCGGCCGAGAGCAGCACGATGCCGAGGACGTCGAACGACTTCGGCGCGTTCTCGGCGCGGTGGTCGCGCAGGATCACCAGGCCGAGGACGAGCGCGAGCACGCCGACCGGCACGTTGATGAAGAAGACGGACTGCCAGCTGACGTGCTCGACGAGCACACCGCCGAGGATCGGGCCGCCCGCGGTGGACGCGCCGATCACCATGCCCCAGATGCCGATCGCCATGTTCAGCTTCTCGGCCGGGAACGTGGCCCGCAGCAGCCCGAGCGCGGCGGGCATGAGCAGCGCGCCGAACAGGCCCTGGAGCACGCGGAACGCGATGACCATGGCGGCGCTGCCGGAGAGCCCGATGGCACCGGACGCGGCCGCGAAGCCGACGACGCCGATCAGGAAGGTCTGGCGGTGCCCGAACCGGTCGCCGAGCTTGCCGGCCGTGATCAGCGAGACGGCGAGCGCCAGCATGTAGCCGTTGGTGATCCATTGGACATCGGCGAGCGACGCGCCGAGGTCCTTCTGGATGGCGGGGTTCGCGATCGCCACGATCGTGCCGTCGAGCGCGACCATCATCACGCCGATCGCCACGCTGATCAGCGTCAACCACGGATGGCCGCGCAGCCCCTTGACCGGCGCCGGGGATGCGTCCTGCGGCGTCTGTTCCACGGTGGTCTGACTAGTCATGCGTCCGAGGCTAGTGTCAGCCGCTGACACTTGACAAACAGTTTCACTAGTCGGTGGCTGACACATCGCCCACCGGTAGGCTGAGCCACCCAAAGTGACCGGAAGAGGACCTGTCTGTGACGGTGGAACAGCACGCGGCACCGCCCGCTCCCCAGCGCGGCCTGCGCGAGCGGAAGAAGCAGCGCACCCGGGACGCGCTGCTGCGCGTGGCCCTGGAGCTGTTCACCACCAAGGGGTACGAGGAGACGACGGTCGACGAGATCGCGGACGCCGTCGACGTCTCCCAGCGCACCTTCTTCCGCTACTTCGCCAACAAGGAGGCGGTCGTCTTCGCCGTGCAGGACACGGTCGAGGCGCACTTCGCGGCCGCCCTGCGCGCCCGCCCCGCCGAGGAGAGCCCCTTCACGGCGCTGCGCGAGGCCGTGATGGAGGCCTGGGGGACGCTGGAGGAGACGCTCCAGCCGATCGTCCCGGTCGCGCTCTATATGCGGACGTACCAGGTCATCGAGTCGACGCCCGCGCTGCTCGCCGTCCATCTGCGCCGCACCGCCGAGATGGAGGAGCAGAGCGCGCGGCTGATCGCCGAGCGCGAGGGGCTGGACGTCGACGAGGATCCGCGGCCCCGGGTCGCGGTGGCGGCGTTCACCGGCGTGATGCGGGTCGCGGGCGGCCTGTGGGGCCGGGGCGAGGACACGAACGTGGACGCGCTGCGGCAGCTCACCGGCGCCTACCTCGACCACCTCGGACCGGCGCTCGCGGACGACTGGCACGCCTGAAAACGCGCCGGACACGCCCGATCGTGGCGAGTGTCACCCCGCCCCCGTCCGGCCGTGGCGCGGATCACCGCACGGAACGCCGAGGTCCCGAAAGCGCGAGGCAGGGGCGGTGGCGCGCGCCGTACGCACCGGGCGCGCGCCGTACGGAGTGTGCGCCCGCGCGCGCGGTCGGTGACACCTCCTCAACCTCCACGACCTGCTCAAACGTGATCTGAGTCACTGTCACCCCAGTGGACCTCGTGGGCCTCCTACTCTGTACCGCAGTGACTTCCTTCGACTCCTCCCCCACACTCAACGTCTGGCGCGCGCTCCTGGCGCTCGCCGTCGTGTTCGTGATGCTCGGGACCTCGGGGTGGACCGCCGTCCGCGGCCACCAGGGGTCGACCGAGCCGCGCGCCGTCGCCCTCGCCGCCTGGGCGCGGGGCACCGTCAACGGCGAGAAGCTGCCCGAGGCGGACGCCTCCGCCCACCGGATCACCCGCTTCTTCGCCTCGCTGACGCCGGCCGAGCGCACCGATCTCGTCCATCGGTACCCGCTGGTCGTCGGCAACCTCAACGGCGCTCCGATCCCGCTGCGCTACGAGGCGAACCGGCAGGCCCTCGCCGAGGCGCGCGACATCGAGCGGGCCCGTACGCACGACAACCGGCTCTCCTTCGACGGCCGCCAGCAGGCGAGCCGCCGTATGCACCGGTTCGAGTCGCTGCTCGACGACGGCCGCCAGATCCTCGCCTTCGACCCCTCCGACAGCGGCCGGGTCGCCGAGGTCTTCGGCGATCTCGAACACGCCGAGCGGGTCTCGGTGATCATCCCGGGCGTCGACACCGATGTGCTGACGTTCGAGAAGAGCAGCCGCAAGTACACCGCCCCGGTGGGCATGGCGCAGTCGCTGTACGCGGCGGAGCGCGCGGCCGGTCCGCGCACCCGCACCGCGGTGATCGCCTGGGCCGACTACACGACGCCCGTCGGGCTCGGCATCGACTCGGCGATCGGCCGGCTCGCCGAGGACGGCGCGGTCCGCCTGGAGGCGCTGGTCCGCGCGCTGCCCGGCAACGCGCCGGTCTCCCTGTTCTGCCACAGCTACGGCTCGGTGCTGTGCGGCGTGGCCGCGCACCGGCTGCCGCCGCGGGTCGTGGACATAGCGGTCGCGGGCAGCCCCGGTATGCGTACGCAGAGCGCCTCCCACCTGGGCACCTCGGCGCGGGTGTGGGCGATGCGGGACCGGGACGACTGGATCTCCGGCGTACCGCATCTGGATGTCGCGGGGCTCGGCCACGGCGCCGACCCGGTGTCCGCCGGGTTCGGGGCGCGGGTGCTCTCGGCGGCCGGCGCGGTCGGCCACACCGGCTATTTCGAGCCGGGCACCACATCTCTCGCCAACTTCGCCGCCATAGGCGTGGGTTCGTACCAGTCCGTGAGCTGTGCGAGCGCCGACTCGCTCTGCGCCACGGCCTCCTGAGCTCCACGAAAGAGCTCGGGAAACGGATTTTCCGGCGGCGCCGGGGCCCTACGCGCGGAGAATTCGGCCCCGGCGCGACCGTGCGCACGGCATCGCGGCGGGCGCCGAGGGGGGACGCGCGGGCGCGCGCCGCCTACGATGAGGCGCATGGGTGATGTGCTGGCCGGAATTCATGCCACCTGGGAGTTCGAGTCCGACTCCGTACTCATCCGCTTCGAACGGGGGATCCGCGCGCCGAAGCTGTTCCAGGCGCTGCGCGAACGACGCATCCCCCACGAGGCGTTGGAGTCGGTGACGCTGACCCAGGGCAAGCGCGGCACGGTGGTGCTGCACGCGGTGCCGAGACCCGGCGCCGATCCGCTGATGGAGGCCGCGGCGGGACAGCTGAAGGACGGGTGCGACCCGTACCGCCTGGTGCTGCCCGCGGAGCGCGAGACGCTCGCGGAGTACTACGCGGACGAGCTGCGCGCGCTGCTCGGCCGGGACGCGGCCGAGCCGTCGGAGCGGTATCTGGTGGCCGCTCCCGAGCTGCCGCAGAACTTCAAGGCGTACGACGGCAGGGCGTCCTTCGACGGGCGGCAGGTGTCGTTCCGCTGGTTCTGGACGGGCGCGTCGTCGGCGAAGTGGAAGGCGGGCGACCAGACGTTCCCGGTGGCGTCGCTGTGCGGGGTCGAGTGGCGCTCGCCGGAGGTCTTCGACGGGTATCTGCGGCTGCTGCGGCGCGCAGCGGACGACTCCGCCCCGCTCCAGGCCGACCAGGACCCGGCCGCGGTCGTCTTCGGCCTCGGCTACGGGCCGGTCCATGAGTCGCTGCCGTTCGCCGCGGCCGTCCTCCAGGCGGTACGGGGTGCGGCCGCCGTACCCGTACCGGCGCCCCGGACCGCCCCCGGCCTGCGCGATCCCGCCGACATCGCCGAAAGGATCCGCCACCTCGGTGAACTGCACCAGGCGGGGCTGGTGACGGACGCGGAATTCACCGCGAAGAAGACGGAGCTGCTGGCGCAGCTGTGAGGGGTTCTCCCGGGGGCTCCGCCCCCGGGGCCCCCGCTGTGACTACCCCTCCCGGTTCACCGCCGTGAAGTCCATGTTCGCGTAACGGTCGCCCGACACCTGCTCCGCGAGCGGCTCAAGCACGGCCAACTCGTCCGCGCCGAGCGTGATCCGCGTGGCGCCCGTGTTCTCGAACAGGCGGCTCCGCTTGCGCGTACCCGGGATCGGCACCACGGACAGGCCGTGCACCTGGGCACGCTGCTGCACCCACGCGAGCGCGATCTGCGCGGTGGTCGCCCCGTGCACGGCGGCGATCTTGTGCAGCGGCGACAGCAGCGCGGCGTTCGCCTTCGCGTTCTCGTCGGAGAAGCGCGGATGGGTCCGGCGGTGGTCGTCGCTCGCCAGCTCCTTGCTCGCGTCGGCGAACGCGCCGGTCAACAGACCGCGCCCGAGCGGCGAGTACGGCACGAACGTCACCCCGAGATCGGCCGCCGCGCCGACCGCGCTGCGCTCGACGTCCCGGCTGAAGACCGACCACTCCGACTGGAGCGCGGCGATGGGGTGCACCGCGTACGCCTCGCGCAGCTCGGCGCCGGTCACCTCGCTCAGGCCCAGGTACTTGACCTTGCCCTCCGCCACCAGTTCGGCCATGGCGGCGACGGTCTCGACCAGCGGCACCTGCGGGTCGCGGCGGTGCATGTAGTAGAGGTCGATGACGTCGACGTCCAAGCGGCGCAGGCTCGCCTCGACGGCCTTGCGGATGTACGCCCGGCTGTTGTTGAAGCCCCGGTAGTGCGGGTCGTCCACCCGGCGCTCCAGCCCGAACTTGGTGGCCAGGGTGATCTCGTCGCGGTGCGCGGCCACGAACGGCGCCAGGAACTCCTCGTTGGCGCCGAACCCGTACACGTCCGCGGTGTCTATCAGGGTGACGCCCGCCTCGACGGTCGCCTCCAGCGTGTCGCGGGCCGCCGCCTCGTCCGTGTCGCCGTAGAACTCGCTGATGCCCATGGCGCCGAAGCCCTGGACACCGATCTGCGGGCCGTCGTTGCCCAGTCGTACGGTGGCGATCTTCTCGTTGCCCGCAGCGTTGCTCATAGCGGTGTTCTCAGCCGTGCTCATAGCCGTTCAGAACCTCTCCGACGCCCGCCGGGCGTCCGCGTAAAAGTTGATCTTGTGATCGAGGACGGCGAGCGTGTCCTGGAGCTCCGCCATGCGGACGACGACGTCGCGCCGGGTCTGCTCCAGGAGTTCCTGGCGCGCGTCGAGGGTGTGCTCCCCCTCGCGCACCAGCTCCGCGTACCGGACCATGTCCGCGACCGGCATCCCGGTCAGGCGGAGCTTGGACACGAAGGCCAGCCAGTCGAGGTCCTTGTTGGTGAACCGCCGCTGCCCGGTGTGCGACCGGTCCACGTGCGGCATCAGCCCGATCCGCTCGTACCAGCGCAGGGTGTGCGCGGTGAGTCCGCTGAGGACCGCGACCTCGCTGATCGTGTAGCGGTCCTGGCCGTCGGGGCGGGGGTGCGCCGGCGGGGTCTTGCACAGACCCACCGGCACCGGCTGCACAGGAATGCTCTCGATCACCGTCATGACCACCAACCTAGAACGTTGGAGTGCACTCCAAGCAAGCAATAAAAGCTGGGGAGTTTGGCGCGCGCCGGATTAGGGTCCGACCGCATGAGCCTCGCACGCCCCGCCACACCCGAAGACGCCGAAGAGCTGGTACGCCTGCGCAAGGTGATGCAGGACTCGATGCTCGGCGCCCCGCACCCGGACGTCAGCTGGCAGCCCGCCGCCGTCGCGACCCTGCGCCGCAAGCTGGCCGAGCCCGAAGGGGACTTGACCGCCTTCGTCGTCGACCGGCCGGACGGACCGGGTCTCGCGGCATCCGCCGTCGGCACGATCGAATACCGCCTCGGCGGCCCCGGCAACCCCTTGGGCACCACGGGTTACGTGTTCAGCGTCGCCACCGACGAGAGCATGCGCCGCCGCGGCTACTCGCGCGCCTGCATGGAGGGCCTGCTCGGCTGGTTCAAGGAGCGCGGCATCCACAAGATCGACCTGCGCGCCTCGGCCGAGGGCGAGCCGCTGTACGCCTCGCTGGGCTTCGTCCGCACCCCCGATCCCGCCATGCGGCTGTCCCTGTAGAACCGTTTAGGCTCGTACGCATGAAGAGCCTGGCGCTGATCGAGAACTGGCCCGTGCCGCACGCCGCGGCCGCCGTCGTCCGTACGGACGGCACCGTCGCCGGAACGCACGGCCCCACCGGGCAGCGCTTCCCGCTCGCCTCCGTCACCAAGCCGCTCGCGGCGTACGCGGCGCTCGTCGCGTACGAGGAGGGCGCCATCGAGCTGGACGAGCCCGCCGGGCCGAAGGGCTCCACGATCCGCCATCTGCTGGCGCACACCTCGGGACTCGCGTTCGACGAGCACCGGGTGATGGGGGCGCCGGGTGAGCGGCGGCTGTACTCCAACGCCGGGTTCGAGGTACTTGGCGACCACATCGCCAAGGCGACCGACATCCCGTTCGCGGAGTATCTGCGGCAGGCCGTGCTGGAGCCGCTGGGCATGACGTCGACGTCGCTCGACGGGTCGCCCGCGAAGGACGGCGTCTCGACGGTCGAGGACCTGGCGCGGTTCGCGGCGGAGGTTCAGGCGCCGCAGCTGTTGCATCCGCTGACGGTCGCGTCGGCGATGACCGTGCAGTTCCCCGGCACGAAGGGTGTGCTTCCGGGGTACGGGCACCAGAGCCCCAACGACTGGGGGCTCGGTTTCGAGATCCGCTCCGCCAAGTCCCCCCACTGGACAGGTAGTTCGTCCTCGCCGCGCACCTTCGGCCACTTCGGCCAGTCCGGCACGTTCCTGTGGATCGACCCGGAGGCGTCGGCGGCGTGCGTGGCCCTGACGGACCGGGCGTTCGGACCGTGGGCGGTCCGGGCGTGGCCTGCGTTCACGGACGCGGTGCTGGCGGAGCTCGCGTAGTTGGTCGTCTGCGGACCGTGCCGGGTTGCTCGCGCAGTTCCCCGCGCCCCTAACTGCCTAGGGGCGCGGGGAACTGCGCGATCAGCCACATGCGGTCCGCAGCCAAAAACCCGGCCGCCCGCCAAGGGCTTTCGGGAAGGGGCGGGGTGGGGGCCAAACCCCCTACACCTCGTTCAGCTCCCAGAACAGCAGCTCCGACCGCGTCGACGCGACCAACTCCAGGTCCCGCGCCTCCGCGATTCGGGCCGAGTCGCCAGGGCCGAGTCGCTCCCCCGCCAGGGAGACCTCACC
Source organism: Streptomyces sp. CBMA152 (assembly GCF_014596475.1). Classification (GTDB taxonomy): domain Bacteria; phylum Actinomycetota; class Actinomycetes; order Streptomycetales; family Streptomycetaceae; genus Streptomyces. The sequence goes on from NZ_MECJ01000033.1 coordinate 251,460, forward strand.
CCGCACCACGTGCACGTACACACCGGGCGCGTCCGGCACCGCCGTACGCTCGCCCGGCAGCAGGCGGCGGACGTACAGCATCGCCCCCGCCGCGAGCACCGCGTACGGCGTGGAGTCGGCGATACCGCGGACGATCTCGTACGACGGGTCGCCGCCGGGGCGCTTCGGGGCGAGCCACATCTGGACGAAGACCAGCGGGCCGGGGCCGTCGTTGCGTTCCTCGTGCCGCACGCCCCCGGCCGAACTGAGGTGCTGGACGTCCCCGGCCCGTACGACCGTCGCGTGGCCCGCCGAGTCGCGGTGGGTCAGCTCGCCCTCGACGACCCAGGTGACGATCTCGGTGTGGCTGTGCGGATGCTCGTCGAAGCCCGCGCCGGGCGCGAGCCGCTCCTCGTTGCAGGCCAGGACCGGGCCGAAGCGCAGGTTGTCCGGGTCGTAGAAACGGCCGAAGGAGAAGGCGTGCAGGGACTCGATGCCGGCCGCCGCCTCGCCGCCCCGGTAGCGCTCGTCGGCGCGCCTCACGGAAATCACGGGATCCACGGTAGCCCCGGGCCCGGGGCGCTGAAACGCCCCGGCAACCCCCGGCCCGGCACGCACCCGTCCTGATAAGGCAGTCTTGTCCCGTGCCCGAACCCGAATCGCCACAGCCGCCGAACGCCGCCCATCCGCACGCAGCGACCCTGAAGCGTCTTGAGCAGTCGTCCGGCAGGCTCGCCGCGAACGCCATCGCCCGCATGGACGAGACGCTGCCGTGGTACCGGGCGATGCCGCCGGAGAACCGGTCCTGGATCGGTCTGGTCGCCCAGGCCGGTATCGCCGCCTTCACCGAGTGGTTCCGGCATCCCGAGACCCCGCAGGCGATCTCCACGGACGTCTTCGGGACCGCTCCGCGCGAGCTGACCCGGGCGATCACCCTGCGCCAGACCGTGGAGATGGTCCGCACCACGATCGAGGTCATGGAGACCGCGATCGAGGAGGTGGCGGCGCCCGGCGACGAGTCCACGCTGCGCGAGGCGCTGCTCGTCTACGCGCGCGAGATCGCCTTCGCCACCGCCCAGGTCTACGCCCAGGCCGCCGAGGCACGCGGTGCCTGGGACGCCCGGCTGGAGTCCCTGGTCGTCAACGCGGTGCTGTCCGGGGAAGCCGACGAGGGCGCGGTCTCGCGGGCCGCCGCTCTCGGCTGGAACTCCCCGGAGCACGTCTGCGTGATCCTCGGCACCGCCCCCGACGGCGACAGCGAGCTCACCGTCGAGGCCATCCGGCGGGCCGCCCGGCACGCCAAGCTCCAGGTCCTCACCGGCGTGCTCGGCGACCGCCTGGTGGTCATCGCGGGCGGCAGCGACAACCCGCTCCAGGTCGCCAAGGCCCTGATCGGGCCGTACGCGGCCGGTCCCGTGGTAGCCGGTCCCGTCGTCCCCGACCTGCTGGCCGCCACCCGGTCCGCGCAGGCCGCCGCCGCCGGGCTCAAGGCCTGCTCGGCCTGGCAGGACGCCCCCCGGCCCGTTCTGGCGGACGATCTCCTGCCGGAGCGCGCGATCGCCTCCGATCCGGCCGCGCGCGACCAGCTGGTGGAGGAGATCTACAGACCACTGGAGGAAGCCGGATCCGCGCTCCTGGAGACCCTGAGCGTCTATCTGGAGCAGGCGAGCAGCCTGGAGGGGGCGGCCCGGATGCTCTTCGTGCATCCCAACACCGTGCGCTACCGGCTGCGACGTGTGACCGACGTCACCGGCTGGTCCCCCTCCGATGTACGTTCCGCCTTCACGCTCAGGATCGCGCTGATCCTGGGGCGTCTGGCCGTCGGAGATCCACAGTCCTAGACTTTTGTCGGACACCCACAATTCCCCCGACGGTTCTTCGTCCCTGTCCCCACGGGCGAGCAGGGCCGTCCACAAGAGAGAGTGTGAGAGTGCTCGTACTCGTCGCTCCCGGCCAAGGCGCTCAGACGCCCGGCTTCCTGACTCCCTGGCTCGACCTCCCCGGCGCCGCCGACCGGCTCGCCGCGTGGTCGGACGCCATCGGGCTCGACCTCGTCCACTACGGCACGCAGGCGGACGCGGACGCCATCCGCGACACCTCGGTGGCCCAGCCCCTGCTGGTCGCCGCCGGTCTGCTCTCCGCCACGGCACTGGGTGACATCGCGCCCGGCGCGGTCGCCGGCCACAGCGTGGGCGAGATCACCGCCACCGCGTACGCCGGTGTGCTCTCCGAAGACGCCGCGCTCCGCTTCGTGCGCACCCGGGGCCTCGGCATGGCCCGCGCCGCGGCCGTCACCGAGACCGGTATGTCCGCGCTGCTCGGCGGCGAGCCCGAGGTCGTCTTCCCGCACCTGGAGAAGCTCGGCATCACCCCGGCCAACGTCAACGGCGCGGGCCAGGTCGTGGCCGCGGGCACCCTGGAGCAGCTGGCCGCCCTGGCGGCGGACAAGCCCGAGGGCGTGCGCAAGGTCGTGGCCCTGAAGGTGGCCGGCGCGTTCCACACGCACCACATGGCCCCGGCGGTCGAGGAGCTGCGCGAGGCCGCCGCCTCGCTCGACGTCTCCGACCCGAAGATCCGTTACGTGTCCAACGCCGACGGCAAGACCGTCGCCACCGGCGCCGAGATCGTCAGCCGCCTGGTCAACCAGGTTTCGAACCCCGTTCGCTGGGACCTCTGCATGGAGACGTTCCAGGAGCTGGGCGCCACCGCCATGATCGAGGTCTGCCCCGGCGGCACGCTGACGGGCCTCGCCAAGCGCGCGCTGCCCGGTGTGAAGACCGTCGCCCTGAAGTCCCCGGACGACCTCGACGCGGCCCGCGCGCTCATCGCCGAGCACGCCGGATAAGGAGCCGTAGCGCATGTCGAAGATCAAGCCCAGCAAGGGCGCGCCGTTCGCCCGGATCATGGGCGTCGGCGGCTACCGGCCGACCAGGGTGGTCCCCAACGAGGTCATCCTGGAGAAGATCGACTCGTCCGACGAGTGGATCCGCTCCCGTTCCGGCATCGCCACCCGGCACTGGGCCTCCGACCAGGAGACCGTGTCGGCGATGTCGGTGGAGGCCGCGGGCAAGGCCATCGCGGACGCCGGGCTCACGCCCGAGCAGATCGGTGGCGTGATCGTCTCCACGGTCTCGCACTTCAAGCAGACCCCGGCCGTCGCCACCGAGATCGCGGACAAGATCGGCGCGATCAAGCCGGCCGCGTTCGACATCTCGGCGGGCTGCGCGGGCTTCGGCTACGGCCTGACCCTCGCCAAGGGCATGATCGTCGAGGGTTCGGCCGAGTACGTGCTGGTCATCGGCGTCGAGCGGCTCAGCGACCTGACCGACCTGGAGGACCGCGCGACGGCCTTCCTGTTCGGCGACGGCGCGGGCGCGGTCGTGGTCGGCCCCTCCGACGAACCGGGCATCGCCCGTACGGTCTGGGGCTCGGAGGGCGACAAGTCCGAGACCATCAAGCAGACCGTGCCGTGGAACGAGTACGACTCGGCCGGCAAGTTCCCTGCGATCACGCAGGAGGGCCAGGCGGTGTTCCGCTGGGCCGTGTTCGAGATGGCGAAGGTCGCCCAGCAGGCGCTGGACGCGGCCGGAATCAGCGCGGACGACCTGGACGTCTTCATCCCGCACCAGGCCAACATGCGGATCATCGACTCGATGGTGAAGACCCTCAAACTGCCGGAGCACGTCACGGTCGCGCGTGACGTGGAGACCACCGGCAACACCTCGGCCGCCTCGATCCCGCTCGCGATGGAGCGGCTTCTGGCGACCGGACAGGCGAAGAGCGGCGACACCGCGCTCGTCATCGGCTTCGGGGCGGGTCTCGTGTACGCCGCGACGGTCGTTACCCTCCCCTAGGCACACCGGATCATCCGGATGCCCACAAACCCGTAAAAACACCGAAGGAGCGCCACATGGCCGCCACTGAGAAGGAGATCGTCGACGGTCTCGCCGAGATCGTCAACGAGATCGCCGGCATCCCCGTCGAGGACGTCCAGCTGGACAAGTCCTTCACGGACGACCTGGACGTCGACTCGCTGTCCATGGTCGAGGTCGTCGTCGCCGCCGAAGAGCGCTTCGACGTCAAGATCCCGGACGAGGACGTCAAGAACCTCAAGACCGTCGGCGACGCCGCGGGCTACATCCTGAAGCACCAGGCCTGATCTCAGGCACGGTCTGCCACCCGGCGGTGGCGCCGCTGTTTCACGCCTCTTACACACGTGGAGAAATTTCCTGTGAGCTCGACCAATCGCACCGTGGTCGTCACCGGTATCGGCGCAACCACACCGCTGGGTGGCGACACCGCCTCGACCTGGGAGGGTCTGCTGGCGGGCCGTTCCGGCGTCCGGCCCCTGGAGGACGAGCGCTTCGCCGAACTCCCGGTCCGGATCGCCGCCACCGCCGCCGTCGACCCGGGCGAGGTTCTGCCCCGCCCGCTCGCCCGCAAGCTGGACCGCTCGGCGCAGTTCGCGCTGATCGCGGCCAAGGAAGCGTGGGCCGACGCGGGTTACACCGCTCCCGCCGGTGAGGACCAGCCGATCGCCCCCGAGCGGCTCGGCACGGTCATCGCCTCCGGCATCGGCGGTGTGACCACCCTGCTCGACCAGTACGACGTGCTCAAGGAGAAGGGCGTACGCCGCGTCTCCCCGCACACCGTGCCGATGCTGATGCCCAACTCCCCCTCGGCCAACGTCGGCCTTGAGGTGAACGCCCGGGCCGGCGTGCACACCCCCGTCTCCGCCTGCGCGTCGGGCGCCGAGGCGATCGGCTACGCCGTCGAGATGATCCGCACCGGCCGCGCCGATGTCGTGGTCGCCGGCGGCACCGAGGCGGCCATCCACCCGCTGCCCGTGGCCGCGTTCGCCAACATGATGGCGATGTCCAAGAACAACGAGAACCCCGAGCAGGCCTCGCGCCCGTACGACAAGGCCCGGGACGGCTTCGTCCTCGGCGAGGGCGCTGGCGTCGTGATCCTGGAGTCGGCCGAGCACGCCGCCCAGCGCGGCGCGCGGGTCTACTGCGAGGTCCTCGGCCAGGGCCTGTCGGCCGACAGCCACCACATCGCGCAGCCCGAGCCGACCGGCCGGGGTGTCGCGGCGGCCCTGCAGAACCTGCTGGACTCCACGGACCTCAAGCCGTCCGAGGTCGTCCACCTCAACGCGCACGCGACGTCCACCCCGCAGGGCGACGCCGCCGAGATCAAGGCGCTGCGCAAGGTCCTCGGCGACGACATGGACCACATCGCGGTCTCCGCGACCAAGTCCATGACCGGTCACCTGCTCGGCGGCGCCGGCGGCATCGAGACCGTCGCCACGGTGCTCGCGCTGTACCACCGGATCGCGCCTCCGACCATCAACATCGACGAGCTGGACGACGAGATCGAGGCGGACATCGTGCGCGGCGAGCCCCGCACGCTGCCGGCCGGCTCGATCGCCGCGATCAACAACTCGTTCGGCTTCGGCGGTCACAACGTGGTGCTCGCGTTCCGTTCCGTCTGAGTACGCAGGCATACGTAACGCGAAGGGCCCCCACCAAGCGGTGGGGGCCCTTCCGCATACGTACAGGTCCTACACGACCTGGTGCAGCCAGCGGACCGGCGCGCCCTCGCCCGCGTACCGGAACGGCTCCAGCTCGTCGTCCCAGGGCTTGCCGAGGAGGCGGGCGATCTCGGCCTCCAGGTCGGTCTCGCCGCGCACCGAGCGGGCCAGGGCCGCGCGCAGCCGGTCCTCGGGGATCAGGATGTCGCCGTGGATGCCGGTGACCGCGTGGAAGATGCCCAGGTCGGGCGTGGCGCTGTAGCGCTCGCCCTCGGCTCTCGCGCACGGCTCGGCCGTGACCTCGAAGCGCAGCATCTGCCAGCCGCGCAGCGCGGAGGCGAGCTTGGAGGCCGTGCCGGTCTCGGCCTGCCAGGAGAACTCGGCTCTCCAGGTGCCCGGCGAGGCGGGCTGGCGGATCCAGTCGAGCTGGACGCGCACACCGAGAACGCCCGCCACCGCCCATTCGACGTGCGGGCACAGCGCGCGCGGGGCGGAGTGGATGTACAGAACTCCACGTGTCGTCACCGGGACCTCCAGTGCGGTTCGAGGTTCGCCTTCCCCAGCGGCCTCGCGCCCCTACCGGTCTCGGTCAGGACAGCACCTGACATTCTGCCCCGGGGATCAACAGTAAACAGCATCGGGAGGTAATCTCCTGAAAGGGGACAGTATGTGACGTGATGTAATTTACCGGAGCCGTCTGGCGTGGTTCCTCTGGCTGGACGGGCCAAAGCTACCGCGCGGAGCGGACAGAAGGGTGTCGTACGGTCGGTCCTGGGCCCGGGAAACACGAAGCTTTCACTCGCCAGGACGCCGACCGCACCCGTAGGGAGGGGACCGGGGATGGACCAGGGGACGTTGCCGACGCGCCGAAGCCGCCCCGCGCGGGCCCGTACGGCCGCCGCGGCCCTCGTGGCGACCGCCCTCGCGGTCACGGCGGGCTGTACGAGCTCGGGCGCGCCGGGCACCTCGCACGCGCAGGCTCCCAACAAGCCCGCGCCGACGCCGACCGTGCACTGGAACCCGCGCCCCGCCTCCATCGCGGCCGTCGGCGACTCCATCACCCGCGGCTTCGACGCCTGCATGGTGCTTTCCGACTGCCCCGAGGCGTCCTGGGCGACCGGCACCGACACCGATGTGCAATCGCTCGCGAGCCGGCTGCTCGGCGAGCAGTCGGCCGCCGACCGCAGCTGGAACTACGCCAAGACCGGCGCCCGGATGGCGGACCTGCCGGGCCAGCTGACCCGGGCCGCCGCCCACCGCCCCGAACTGGTCACGGTCATGGTCGGCGGCAACGACGCCTGCCGGGACTCGGTGGACGGCATGACGTCGGTGGACGACTTCAAGGCGGGCTTCGAGACGTCCCTGCGCCAGCTGCGCAGCACGCTGCCCAAGACCCAGGTGTACGTGTCGAGCGTGCCGGACCTCAAGCGCCTGTGGTCGACCGGGCGCGGCAACGCCCTGGGCAAGCAGATCTGGAAGCTCGGCATCTGCCGCTCGATGCTGAGCGACGCGGACGACCTGGGGGCGGCGGCGGTCGAGCGGCGCGACGCGGTGTACCAGCGGGTGGTGGCGTACAACAAGGCGCTGAAGGACGTCTGCGCGAAGGACCGTTACTGCCGTTACGACGGAGGCGCGGTCTTCGACTTCCGCTTCACGGACGACCAGTTGAGCCACTGGGACTGGTTCCACCCCAGCAAGGACGGCCAGGGCCGGCTCGCCGAGATCGCCTACCGCAATGTGACGGCGGCGCGGCCGCCCGCGTAGTGACATGACGGCCCCGGACTCCGCTTAGGCTTCCGATCATGGAACTCTTCGGGACCCTCGACGACGGTACGGCCGTGCACCGCTGGACGCTGGAGCGCGGCGGTACGCGCGTGCGCGTGCTGACGTACGGCGGGATCCTGCAGTCGGTCGAGATCCCGGACCGGGACGGGGTCCTGGACGAGGTGACCCTCGGCTACGACAAGGTGGGCGGCTATCTGGCGGACCCCGCCCCGTACTACGGAGCCCTGGTGGGCCGGTACGCGAACCGCATCGCACACGGTTCGTTCGTCCTGGACGGCGTCCGCCACGACCTGGCCCGCAACGGCGGCCCGCACAGCCTGCACGGCGGCGAGCGCGGTTTCGACAAGCGGGTGTGGGACGCGGAGGCCGTTTCGCCGTACGGGGTGCGGCTCTCGCGTGTGTCCCCGGACGGGGAGGAGGGCTTCCCCGGCCGCCTCGACCTGTCGGTGACGTACGAGCTGGACGCGACGGGGGCGCTGCGCATCGGCTACGAGGCGGCGGTGAGCGAGGCGGCGACGGTGGTGAACCTGACGAACCACGCGTACTGGCAGCTGGGCCCCGGCCCGCACGCGCTGCGGGTGAACGCCGAGCGGTACACCCCGGTGGACGCGACCTGCATCCCGACGGGCGAGTTGGCGCCGGTGGCGGGGACCCGGTTCGACCTGCGCGAGGCGCGGGTGGTGGACACCGCGTACGACCACAACTTCGTGCTCGACGGGGAGGCCACGGCCGCCGAGCTGTACTGCCCCGCCTCGGGCCGGCTCTTGACGGTGACGACGTCGGAGCCGGGCCTCCAGGTGTTCACCGGCGGCCCCCGGGGCGGGGTCGCCCTGGAGACCCAGCACTTCCCGGACTCCCCCAACCGCCCGGAGTTCCCGAGCACGGTGGTGCGCCCGGGCGAGGTGTACAGGTCCCAGACGGTGTACGGGTTCGGCGTGCGCTAGGCCACTGAGTCCCCTCCGCCTCCCCAGTCGCCTCGAATCCCCCTGTTCACAGGGGAGTTCCTTCCCGATACTGGCCGCCCATGCCTTGACGGAAGGATGCCCAGTGGTACGTGTACGGGTACGGGGAGCGCGGCTCGCCCTGGTGATCGCTTCGATGACGTTCGGCGCGGTGCTCGCGCCGGTGCAGGCGCAGGCACAGCCGCACGCGCCGACCACGGCGGCGCCGCCCACCGTGGAGGAGCAGCGCCTCGACGGGGCCGTGCCGCAGGAGATCCTGCGGCGCTCCGGATTCGACGACGCGGCGCCGGAGTTCACGCGCGCGTTGGCCGACGTACGGTCCTACCGCCAGGCCGACCGCCTGGTCGCCCGGGAGGGCGCGCGGCTGTGGCGGCGGGCCGTGGACCGGGCGCAGGGGCGCGGCCCTGCGGGCGGCGACCTGAGCCGGGACGACGACCGGCCGCTGTACTGGGCCCGGCTCGGGCTGACCCGTGAACTGCGCGGCTGGGAGCCGGAGTTCGGGCTGACCGAGGCGCGGCGGGCCGCGCTGCTCGACCATCTGGAGCGGTCCTCGCGCGGCCAGGACTCGATCTCGTATCCCTCGGGAACGGGCTTCAAGCGGATCCTGGTCACCGGCTTCGACCCGTTCACCCTCGACCGTGACATCCGGATCAGCAATCCGTCGGGGGCGAACGCACTCGCGCTGGACGGCACCTGGATACGGACGGCGGACGGGCCCGCGTGGGTCGAGACGGCCATGTTCCCAGTGCGGTACGGGGACTTCGCGGCGGGCACGGTCGAGCGCGCGCTGCGGCCGGTGCTTCCGCAGGTGGACCTGTTCACCACGGTGAGCCAGGGACGGGTGGGGCGCATCGACGTCGAGCGCTTCAACGGGGCCTGGCGGGGCGGCTTCCCGGACAACGAGAACGTGTCGCGGACGGAGACGGTGCCGGTCTCGGACCCGGCGACACAGCCGCAGTGGACCACGACGACCTTGCCGTACAAGGCAATTGTGGCGGCGAAGACCGGGCCGTTCCCGGTGTACGACCACACCTCGGTGACCGAGATCCCGGCGGGCGGGACGGACCCGGTGGTGCGTGACGACGGTCCCACGGCCGGGTCGACGGCCCGGGAGGGCGGTGGCGGCGACTACCTCTCCAACGAGATCGCGTACCGGGTGACGCTGCTGCGGGACCGCCTGGGCCTCACGATCCCGGGTGGCCATGTCCACACCCCGGTGCTCCAGTTCGGGGCGGGCAACACCGATCCGGCGACGGGCTCGATCACGGACCCGGAGTTCGTCCGCAACCGGCTCGACATCATCGCGCAGCTCCGGGAGATCCTGGAAGTGGCGGCGGCTGGCTGACGGCCCCGGCGGGCGCGGGCTCGGCGTCCTCCGCCGGGTCCGCGGCCTCCCCGGTCAGGTCCCGCACCAGCAGCGTCGCGCCCGCGACCGCCCCCGGCATCAGGAACACCGCGACGAACGGCACCAGGAACGCCAGCGTCAGCGGGACACCGAAGCCCAGCACGAGCAGCCGTCGCCCGCGCAGCAGGGCCAGGCGCTCCCGCAGCTCCACGCCCCGGCGCTGGAGCGCCACCGCCGTCAGCTCCTCGGCGAGGAAGAACCCGGAGACGCAGAAGCCGATCGCGGGGATCACGGTCTGCCCGACCACCGGCAGGAAGCCGAGGCCGAACAGGATCACGCCGTACGCGGCCACGCGCACCAGGATCCGCAGCGAGTCCCGGGCGGAGATCCACAGCTCACGCCAGAGCGGCAGACCGGACTCCGGCGCATCGCCACCGCTCTCGGCCCGGTCCACGTCCTCGGACAGCTTCTCGTAGAAGGGCTGGCCGATGAGCAGGGTGACCGCGGTGAAGGTGATGATCGCCAGGAACAGGCCCATGGCGAAGACGAGGGCGGTCAGAAAGCCCCGGAACAGCGCGAGCCACGGCGAGGACCAGCCGTCGGCGAACGGCGTCGCCCAGCCCACGAAGTCGTCCGCGCCGTAGGCGAGGCCGGTCAGCGCGGCCGCGTACAGGACGAGGGTCACCAGGCCCGGCAGCAGCCCGAACCCGAAGGACCTGCCGTGTCCGGCGACCCATCGCTGCCCTTTGACCAGATATCCGAAGCCCGCCCCGAGGTCACGCATGGCCGGATTCTATCGACCGGTAACCGCCCCTTCGTACGGGAATTCCGGCGCCGGTCCCGTTCGTTCAGATCGCGGAACGCGATCACGAGACGACATCACGACGCACGCACAGGGGAGCGGCATGCCGAGCGATATCACCGTGCAGGGAACCGTCGCCGAGGGGTACGAGGGCGTACGGGAGGAGCTGGCGGCGTTCACGGCCGAGGCGGAGCACGACCCGGGCGCGCAGCTCGTGGTCCACAAGGACGGCGAGCTGGTCGTCGACCTGTGGACGGGCGATCTGGTCACCGGCGACTCGCTGACCCCGGTCTTCTCCGCCACCACGGGCGCGGCCTATCTCGTGGCGGCGCTGCTGGTCCAGGACGGGGCGCTCGACCTGGACCGCGAAGTGGCCTTCTACTGGCCGGAGTTCGCGGCCGAGGGCAAGGGGGCCGTCACCATACGCCAGCTGCTCACCCATCGGGCGGGGCTGATCGGCGCGGACGACGGTTTCACGGCCGACGAGCTCGTCGACGACCGCACGGTGGGCGACCGACTCGCCGCGCAGCGCCCGTTCTGGCAGCCGGGGGCGGGCCACGGCTACCACGTGCTGACCATGGGCGCGCTGGTCAACGGGGTGGTGCGGCGGGTGTCCGGCGCCAGTGTGCAGGAGCTGTTCGAGGAGCGGATACGGGCCCCGTACGGCCTGGATCTCTTCCTCGGGCTGCCCGAGGCCGAGCGCGACAGGACCCGCGAGGCGCTGCCGATGCTGCCGACGCCGGAGCAGAAGGCGGGGCTTGCGGCGCTCTCGCGCAGCCGCAGCGGTCTGATCACGATCGCGTTCAACCGCAGCGCGGACCCGGACTTCGACGTGCTGGCGCTCGCCAACTCGCGCCAGGCGCAGGAGAAGAGCCCGGCCTCGCTCGGCGGCGTCGGCAACGCGCGCGGTCTGGCCGGGATGTACGCGGCGGCCACAGGCGCGTTCGCGGGCCGGGAGCCGCTGCTGAAGCCGGACACGATCGCCGAGTTCGCCCGCCCGCACTCGCTGGGCCGGGACCTGATCACCGGCGGCGACGAGTGGGCGCTCGGCTTCCAGGCGCTCGGCCTGCGCTACCCGAGCCTCGGGGCCGACGCCTTCGGCCACGCGGGCGCCTCGGGCACCCTGGCCCTGGCCGACCCGCGCGCGGGCATCGCGTACGGCTTTGTGCGCCGCCGCTACGCCTTCCCGGGCGGCCCGGCGGCCGAGAACGACCGGCTGACGCGGGCGGTGCAGGTGGCGGCGGAGGGTTCGTAGGCACAGCGGGCATACGAAAGGCCGCACCCCGCCGAGTGCGGCCCTTCCCAGGTGACAAGTGGTGTACGAGGCGTACGGTCAGGCGATCGCGAGGTCGACCGTGATGTTGCCGCGCGTGGCCTTCGAGTACGGGCAGACCTGGTGCGCCTTCTCGATCAGGGCGCGCGCGGTGGCCTCGTCCACGTTCGGGATGGCGGCGGCGATCTTCACGATGATGCCGAAGCCGTCGTCGTTCTTGCCGATGCCGACCTCGGCGGTGACCGTCGAGCCGGATATGTCGGCGCTCTCCTGGCGCGCGACGACGCCGAGCGCACCCTGGAAGCAGGCGCTGTAACCGGCGGCGAACAGCTGCTCCGGGTTGGTGCCCGCGCCGCTGCCGCCCATGGCCTTCGGCGGGTTCACGACGACGTCGAGCTGACCGTCGTCGGTGGCGACGCGGCCGTCGCGGCCGTTCTCGGCGGTGGCGACGGCGGTGTACAGGACATCGGACTGCTGGATGGACATGCTGAGTGCTCCTCCTGCTCGTTCCCGGCCGCTCGCGCCCACGACAGCCGTGATGTGGAAAGACCTTATCGGATGACGGAAGTCACCCGACAAGGTCGGTCACGCAGGTGGAGCTGTGTCCCGGGTCACTCGCCCAGCGAGACGACCATCTTTCCGGTGTTCTCGCCGCGCAGCATGCCCAGGAACGCGTCCGCGCCCTTCTCGATGCCCTCGACGACCGTCTCGCCGTACTTGAGCTCACCGGAGGCGATCCACCCGGCCACGTCCTGGACGAACTGCGGCTGGAGCGCCGCGTGGTCGCCGACGAGGACGCCCTGGAGCCGCAGACGCTTGCCGATGATCATGGCCATGTTGCGCGGGCCCGGGGTCGGCTCGGTGTCGTTGTAGCCCGCGATCATGCCGCAGATGGTGGCGCGGCCGTGCACGTTCATCGAGGAGATCGCGGCTTCGAGGTGGTCGCCGCCGACGTTGTCGAAGTAGACGTCGACGCCGTCCGGGGCCGCCTCGCGCAGCTGGTCGCGGACGGGGCCCTTCTTGTAGTTGAAGGCGGCGTCGAAGCCGAGCTCCTCGACCAGCCACTTCACCTTCTCGTCGGAACCGGCCGAGCCGATGACGCGCGAGGCACCCTTGATCCGGGCCATCTGGCCGACCAGGCTGCCGACGGCGCCGGCCGCGCCGGAGACGAACACGGAGTCGCCCTCCTTGAAGGAGGCGACCTCGAAGAGACCCGCGTACGCGGTCAGACCGGGCATGCCGAGCACACCGAGGTAGGCGGAGAGCGGGGCGAGCGAGGCGTCGACCTTGGTGGCGTGCTTGGCGTCCACGTCGGCGTACTCGCGCCAGCCGAGCCCGTGCAGGACGTGGTCACCGACGGCGTAGCGCTCGTCGGCCGAGGCCACGACGACACCGACCGCGCCGCCGTCCATCGGCTTGTCGAGCGCGAACGGCGGGATGTACGACTTCACGTCGTTCATGCGGCCACGCATGTACGGGTCGACCGACATGAAGAGGTTGCGCACCAGGATCCGGCCCGCGGCGGGGGCCACGACCGGGGTCTCCTTGAGCGCGAAGTCGGTCGGGACGGGCCAGCCGTGCGGGCGGGCGACGAGGTGCCATTCACGGCCGGTGGCGGGGAGTGCGGACGGTACGGACATGAGAGCTGCGCCCTTCCTGGATTACTTCAGGTACTGAAACAACCATGCTCCTGGATATTTGAGATTGTCAAGTAACTGGGTACCCTGTATTCATGGCCCCACGTATGGATCCCCTGAGCCTCGAAGTCGTCGAGCTGATCGGCACGGTGGTGGCCCGCTACCACGAGGAGTACGAGCGGGCCGCGTCCGAGCACGCGCTGACCGGCGCCCAGGCGCGCGTCCTGCGCCTGCTCTCGCTGGGGCCGGTCCCGATGCGCCAGATCGCCCTCAAGCTGAAGTGCGAGCCGTCGAACGTGACGGGCATCATCGACCGCCTGGAGGCCCGCGGCCTGGCCGAACGCCGCCCCGACCCGGCGGACCGCCGCGTAAAGCTGGCGGCCCCGACCGAGGAGGGCCAGACAACGGCGACCCACCTCACCGAGTCCCTGAACTTCGCCCGCGAGCCCCTGGCTGAGCTGTCGACGGAGGAGCGGACGGTGCTGCGGGATCTGCTGAGGCGGATGCTGGGGGCGACCTGACCGTCCCGGGCACTTAAGGGGCGCGGGGAACTGCGCGACCAGCCCCCACCGGCCCGCAGCTAGACGCACCACCAGAGAAATCGGGTGCAAGAGGTCTTCGTAGGCGAAGGCGTGGGCGAGGGCGCAGGCCCGGGCTGCCCAGGCGGCGGGGCCGAATCCGAAGCGGACGGCACAGGGGACCCGGACGGGCCGGGCGACGCGGTCCCACCCGTGGCACCGGACGTGGGACCCGGGGACGGCACCCCCGTACGACCCGCACGCGTACCACCAGGCACAGGCACCCCACTGCCCCCCGGCCAGGGCCGCGCACCCCCCGCCTTCGGGTGCGACTTCCCATGCCCAGCCGCCGCAGGCACGGCGCTGGGCCGCCGAGGCCCACCCTCACTCGGATCGGGCGCAGGCTCGGACGTCTCCTGCGAGATCGGCTCCTCGTCATGGACGGCCGTCGCCGCGCCCCGATCGTTCGCGGGCGGCTCGATCGCCAGCTCCGCAAGACCCAGCGCCCCCGCCGCGAGCACGACACCCGCCGACCCGAACAGCACGAGGCGCCCGCGCCGCTTACGGGCCCGGCGACGCGTACGCGCCCGGGGCTGCTCGCGCTCGCGGCGCGCCCGGCGGTACCCGGTCGGGGCGGCGTCGGTGGCACCGGCCGCGGCGGTGTCGTACACCCCGAGGTCGATGATGTCGGGCTGCCGCAGTTCCTCGGCGGGGGTGCCGCATCCGGCGCAGGCCAGTGCGCCGTTGAGGTGCCGTCGGCAGACGTGGCAGTAATCCATGGCCAACGGAGGCTATGCGCGTACGGGTCGACAATTGGGGCCCGGAGTGTGTGGATCCTGTGTGGAACCCGATCTTCCGTGGCGTGTCCCCCGTACGAACCCGGGCGTTCGGTGCGTTGTCAGTGGGGCCGGGCAGGATGGGGTCATGACGGACGCACAGCCGCATTCCACCGGCCCGGCGCGGCCCGGTTCCTTCGGCCCGCGCGACTTCCAACTTGTCCTGCTGCGGCGGATGGCCGACCACCAGCCGGGCCTGGTCGAGGACGCCCGGCACGAGCTCGGGGCGTCCATAGCCGAGATGCGCGAGGCGAACCGGCGCTGGCAGGCGATGGTCCGCTCACCGCGCTCGCGCGGCGCGGCGGCCCGGTACCGGTCGGTGCTCGGCGAGCCCGAGCGCGTGCTGCCGCGCACGGTCGGCGACCTGGAGTGCGAGGCGCGGCTGTGGCCGGTGCCGCTGTGGCCGACGCTGCGGTTCGAGGTTCTGGCGGGGCCGGACGGGACGGTGTGGAACGAGTGGCTGATCCGGGCACCGGGTTCGCCGGGTCCCGCCCTGACCTCGGTGGACGACCTGCGCCCGTGGTCCTGCACGGTCGACGAGGCGGCCCGCGCGTTCGCTCCGGCCCGGCCGATGGAGGGCAGCGCGCCCACGCGCTGGCAGCTGGAACTGACGCTGCCCGGCGGCGACCGCCGCGTGGCGGAGTTCTCGTGGGGGCTGCTGCAACGGCTGTTGCCGTAGGAGGTACGGATCTCGACTGCGGACCGTGTGTGGCTGATCGCGCAGTTCCCCGCGCCCCTAAAAACGTCGGCCGAGCCAAGTTCCCAGGGTTCGGCGGACCACCTAAGGGGCGCGGGGAACTGCGCGAGCGAGCCAGCACGGTCCGCAGTCGAAAGGCACGCTCGGGCAACACGGCACGCCGAGGGCCGACACGTCGTCCCCCGATCAGCCCCGCCTCCGGCGGGTTTGGCACTCAGTCAGCCGACGCCCGACCGGCGCAGCCCAGCGCGCGCCGGGCCCGTCGGGAACGGACGATTCGATCAAGAGCCCCAGTCGGGAGGATCGCCGTGAGCGTCAGTCTGGAACAGTTGCGCCGTTGCCATGTAGCCGTAGACCTCGGGGCCGCGAGGACGCGTGTTTTCGTCAAGGGCCTCGGGCTCGTCGTGGACGAGCCCAGCGTCGCGGCCGTCAACACCCAAACCGGCGCGCTGATCGCCGTCGGCACGTTCGCCGAGAAGATGACGGGCCGTACGCCGGACTACATCCGGGTCGCCCGACCCGTGTCCGGCGGCACCGTCGTCGACATCGAGATGGCCCAGCGCATGCTGCGCCATCTGATCGGCGAGAAGCTGCGGCGCCAGCTGCGCCGCAAGCCCCGGCTGCGGGCCGCCGCCTGCACCCCGCACGAGGCCGACCCGCTCGCGCAGCGCGCCACCATCGAGACGCTGGTGGGGCTCGGCGCCCGCCGCGTCGAGCTGGTCGACACCCTGATCGCGGCGGCCGTCGGCTGCGGACTCCCGGTCGAGCAGCCGACCGCCACCATGATCATGGTGTGCGGGGCGGCCACGACCCAGATCGCGGTGCTCTCGCTCGGCGCGATCGTCACCGCCGAGCGCATCCCGGTCGGCGGCGACGCGATCGACCACGCGGTCATCCAGCACCTGCGCCACCAGCACGAACTGATGCTCCCGAGCCAGTCCGTACGCCCCCTCCAACTCGCCCTCAGCGGCAACGGCCTGACCTCCCAGGGCCCGGCGTCCACCGAGATCCACGGCCGCGACGTCGCCACCGGCCTGGCGCGCTCGGTCCAGGTGGACACGGCGGCCGTCCGCGACGCGATCCACACCCCGCTGACCGCCGTCCTCGACGGCATCGGCAAGGTCCTGCGCGACTGCCCGCCCGACCTGGTCGCCGACCTCGCCGACCGCGGGATCATGATGGTCGGCGGCAGCGCGCTGCTGCCGGGCCTGGACCAGATGCTGCGCAAGGCGACGGGCATGCCCGTGGCCATCGCCGAACGCCCCGACATCTGCGCCATCCTCGGCCTCGGATCGATGCTGGACGGCAAGATCGAGCCGATGGTCCTGGACCCGCTCGCGGAGTGACCAGACCGTACGGGACGGGTGGTACGGGAGGGGCGGACGTGGGAGAGGACACGGCGCAGAGCGACGGACCGGCATCCAAGGGCCCGACATCCAAGGGCCCGGCAGGCACGAGCCCGGCATCCAGAACGGGCCCGCCGCCCCGGCTCCCCGTCCTCCTCGACGCCGTCCTCAGCGTCGGCTCCGAGCTCGAACTCCGCACCACCCTCCAGCACATCGTGGACACCGCGGCCGACCTGACCGACGCACGCTACGGCGCGCTCGGCGTGGTCGACCCCGAACGCGGGCGGCTCACCGAGCTGTTCACGGCCGGGCTCACCGAGGCCGTGCGGGAGCGGATCGGGGCGCTCCCCGACGGGCGCACCGGACTGATCGGCGCGCTCATCCACGACCCCCGCCCGCTGCGCCTCGCGGATCTCACCGCCGACCCGCGCTCGTCGGGCGTGCCACCGGGCCATCCGCCGATGCGATCGTTCCTGGGCGTCCCCATCCGCGTACACACCGAGGTGTTCGGCAACCTCTACCTCACCGAGAAGCGCAGCGGTCCGTTCACCGAGGAGGATCTGGCGCTGCTGCGCGTGCTGGCCTCGCAGGCGGGGATCGCGATCGGCAACGCCCGGCTGTACGAGACGGCCCGGCGGCGCGAGCGGTGGATCGAGGGCGCGGCCGCCGTCACCACGTCGCTGCTGACCGGCGACACGGCGGCGGACGCGCTGATGACGGTCGCCGAGCGCGCCCGGCTGCTCGCGGACGCGGCCGCCGGGGTGGTGCTCCAGCCCACCGAGGCCGGCGGCATGGAGATCGTCGCCGCCTCCGCGCCCGACGACCCGGCCGACTTCGTGGGCACCGCCATCGAGCCCGGCTCGCCCGTACTGGTCCAACTGCTCAGTGGCGAGCCGGTGTTCATCGAGGACTCGGCGACCGATCCCCGGATGACCACGCACGTACGCACCCGGTTCGGACCGAGCATGATGCTGCCGCTGCAGAGCGGCGGCAAGCTCATCGGCACGCTCGCGCTCCCCCGGCGGCGCGGCGGGCTCCCGTACTCGGCGGTGGACCGGCTGCTGGCCGCCCAGTTCGCCTCGCAGGCCGCACTCGCGCTGGTCCTCGCGGACGCGCAGCACAACCGTGAACGCCTCGCGGTGTACGAGGACCGCGACCGGATCGCGCGCGATCTGCACGACCTGGTCGTCCAGCGGCTGTTCGCGACCGAGATGATGCTGGAGTCGACCCGCCGCCGGGCCACGAAGGCCGCCGCCGACGACACGGACGAGCTGCTGACCAGGGCCGTGGACGAGCTGGACTCCACGATCCAGGAGGTGCGTACGGCCATTTTCGCCCTCCAGCAGCCGCCCGCCGACGCGCCGACGACGCTGCGCGGGCGGGTGCTGCGCGAGACGGACGGGGCGGGGGCGCTGCTCGGGTTCCGCCCGTCGGTCCGCTTCGAGGGGGCGGTGGACGCGCTGGTCGGCGACGACACCCGGCTGCTGGCGGCCCTGCGTACGGCCCTGGCCACCGCGCACCGCCGTCCGGGCATCACGTCCGTCGCGGTCACGGTCGACGCGACGGCGACGCTCCCGGGCGGCCGGTCCGGAGTGCGCCTCACCGTGACGGACGACGGCCTGCGCGACGACGGCACGCCCGGCGGCGAGACGGTGTGGCAGGAGCCGCTGTAGGTCCGGCCCGGGGGGGGGAATCCCCCACCCCACCCCGCCCCTTCCCGAAAGCCTCCGGCGGGTGTCGTTCGTCTGCGGCCCGGTGGGGGCTTGTCGCGCAGTTCCCCGCGCCCCTAACTACCCAGGGGCGCGGGGAACTGCGCGAGCAACCCAGCACGGTCCGCAGCCGACCAGATCCCTCGGAGAGTTTCGGGAAGGGGCGGGGCGGGGGAAGATCACACCGGAGAGGGGCGGCGCGCCGCGTAGGGTTTCCGCAGGCCGGTGGACGGCCGGCGACCGTCGACCCCGAGGAGCCCCGTTCGTGTCCTCTCTCTTTCCCGCCCTGCTGACCGCCGACGACAAGCAAGCGCTACGGTTCGACGGACGCGCCCTCACCTACGCGGAACTCGCCAGTACGGCAGGCTCCTTGGCGGCCCGGATCGAAGGGGCCGGACGGGTCGCGGTCTGGGCGACCCCCACGCTGGAGACGGCCGTGGGCGTGGTCGCGGCACTGCTCGCCGGGGTCCCGGCCGTACCCCTGAACCCCAGGACGGGCGAACGGGAACTGGCGCACATCCTCAAGGACAGCGCCCCCACGACGATCCTGGCGGCCCCGACCGACCAACTCCCGCCCGCACTGGCCGAGTTGACCCGTATCGAGGTCACGGCAGCGGGAACGGCCACAGCCGACCCCACTCCGGAGCGAACGCTTCCGCTGGGCGACACGCACACCGACCCCGAATCCCCCGCCCTCATCGTCTACACCTCCGGCACCACCGGCCCGCCCAAGGGCGCCGTCCTCCCCCGCCGGGCGATCGCCACGACGCTCGACGCACTGGCGGACGTCTGGGGCTGGACGGCCGACGACGTACTCGTCCACGCCCTGCCCCTCTTCCACGTACACGGCCTGATCCTCGGCATCCTCGGCCCGCTGCGGCGCGGCGGTTCGGTGCGCCACCTGGGCAAGTTCTCGGTCGACGGGGTGACCCGCGAACTGTCGTCCGGCGCGACCATGCTCTTCGGCGTACCGACGATGTACCACCGGATCGCCGAATCCCTCGACACCGACCGGGAGTTGGCCAAGGCGCTGACCGGGGCGCGGCTGCTGGTGTCGGGGTCGGCGGCGCTGCCCGTCCACGACCACCGCCGGATCACGGCGGCGACCGGCCGCGCGGTGATCGAGCGGTACGGGATGACCGAGACGCTGATGAACACGAGCGTACGGGTGGACGGCGACCCGCGACCCGGCACGGTCGGCGTACCGCTGCCCGGCGTGGAGCTGCGGCTCGCGGACGAGTCGGACGGCATCGGCGAGATCCAGGTGCGCGGCCCGAACCTGTTCAGCGGCTATCTCCACCGCCCGGACGCGACGGCCGCGGCCTTCACCGAGGACGGCTGGTTCCGCACCGGCGACATGGCGAGCCTGGAAGCGGACGGTTACGTACGGATCGTCGGCCGCAAGGCCACCGACCTGATCAAGAGCGGCGGGTACAAGATCGGGGCGGGCGAGATCGAGAACGCCCTGCTCGACCACCCCGGGGTGCGCGAGGCGGCCGTCACCGGGGAGCCGGACGCGGATCTCGGGGAGCGGGTGGTGGCCTGGGTGGTGCCGACGGATCGTCAATCTCCTCCCACTGCTGAGGAGTTGGCGGAGCACGTAGCCACCCAACTGGCCCCCCACAAACGCCCTCGTACGGTCCACTACCTCGACGCGCTGCCCCGCAACGACATGGGCAAGATCATGAAGCGGGCGCTGCAGAGTGACTGAGGGGAACCGCCGCCCGAGCGCGAGGCACATGGTCGCCGCCGTCACGGACGACTTCACCGAGCTGTTCCCGCCCGAGCGCGAGACGGCGCCGGACGGCCCGCTCGGCTGGGAGGGGTACGCGGCGTCACGGGCGCGCGCGACGGAGCGCACGGGCGAGCACGAGTCGGTGATCTACGGCGTGGCGCAGGTCGAGAGCCGCCCCTGCATCCTTACCTCCTTCGAATTCGGCTTCCTGGGCGGGTCGTTGGGCGAGCGGACCGGGGACCGCCTGGAAGCCGCGTACGCGACGGCCCGGGAGCGGCGGCTGCCGCTGGTCTCGCTGATCTCGACCGGAGGCAGCCGGATGCAGGAGGGCATGGTCGCCCTCACCCAACTCCAGCGCGTGGCCCGCCAGTCCGCCCTGCTGCGTGCCGCCGCACTCCCCCAGATCGCGGTCCTGCGCGACCCCACGACCGGCGGCGGCTGGGCCACGCTGGGCGCGGGCGCGGACGTGATCCTCGCGCTCCCCGGCGCCCAGATCGGCTTCGCGGGCTCCCGGGTCCGCCCCGCGGACGCGGACCCGGCGGCGTACTCGGCCGAGGGGCAGGTGGCGGCGGGGGCGGTGGACGCGGTGGTGCCGGTGGAGGAGTTGCGGGGGGTGGTGGGGGCGTGGCTGGGGCTGCTGGGACCTGGGCGGGGGACGGTGGAACCGGGGCGCGGGGCCGTCGGGGGTTCGGTGGTGCCCGCCGACGTGCCGGACGCGCTCTCGGACACGGCGCTGCCCGTCACCGGCTGGGACGCGGTGCGTGCGGCGCGGGCGGCGGGGCGGCCGCGTGCGTCGGCGTATCTGGACGCGTACTTCACCTCCCGCATGGCGCTGAGCGGGGACCGGTGCGGGGGTGTGGACGACGGGATGCTCTGCGGGTTCGGGCTGCGGGACCGGCGTACGGTCGCGTACGCGGCCCAGGCCGGCACCGCGACGCGCCCGGCGGGCTACCGCACCGCCGCCCGTCTGATCCGGCTCGCCGACCGGCTGGGCGTGCCCGTCCTGACCCTGGTCGACACGCCCGGCGCGGCGAACGACGCGGCGGCGGAGCGGGCCGGGCAGGGGGCGGCCATCGCGGACTGCTTCGCGGCGATGGCGTCGGCGGTCGTGCCGGTGACGTCGCTGGTGATCGGGGAGGGCGGGTCGGGCGGGGCCCTTGCTCTGTCTTCTCCGTCCCGTACGTGGGTCACGGCCGACAGCTACTTCTCCGTCATCGCGCCGGAGTTGGCGGCGGCGATCTTGAAGCGGGGGCCGGGGGATGTGCGGGCGACGGCGGACCAGCTGCGGATACGTCCCCAGGACCTGGTGGAACTGGGCATCGCCCAAGGCGTGATCTCCCCCACCCCACCCCTTCCCTGAACCCTCCGGGGGCCGGGGCGCAGCCCCCGGGAGAACCACCGACCCCGTTTGTCTGCGGACCGTGCCGGGTTGCTCGCGCAGTTCCCCGCGCCCCTAACTACCTAGGGGCGCGGGGAACTGCGCGATCAGCCACATGCGGTCCGCAGCCAAAAACCCGGCCGCTCGCCCAGAGCTTTCGGGAAGGGGCGGGGTGGGGGAGATCACGCCTCCGGGTCCCGCGCGTCGTACCGCGCGAACCGACGCCGGCTCAGACCCAGCAGCGTGACGGCCAGCACGCAAGCGACCCCACCACCCGTCACCGCCACAGTCGGCGACGCGAGGTCCGCCGTCGTCCCCGCGAGGAAGTCGCCAAGACGCGGCCCACCCGCGACGACCACGATGAACACCCCCTGCAACCGCCCCCGCATCTCATCCGGCGCAGCCACCTGCATCATCGTGTTCCGGAACACCATGGACACGGTGTCCGCACACCCCGCGAGGGCGAGAAAAACGAGCCCGAGCCACAGATTCCGGGTCAGCCCGAAGACCGCGATCGCCGCACCCCACGCGCCCACCGAGAGCAGAATCGCCAGCCCATGCCGGTGCACCCGGCTCAGCCACCCCGAGAACACCCCGCCGAGCAACGCCCCGAACGCGGGCGCGGCGACGAGGAGTCCGGTCGTACGCGCGTCACCGCCGTACCAAAGAACCGCCACCGCCGGGAACAGCGCACGCGGATGCGCGAGGATCATCGCGCAGAAGTCGGAGAAGAACGTCATCCGCAGGTTCGGCCGGGTCGCGAGGAAGCGGAACCCGTCGAGCACGGAGGCCCGCTTCGCGGTCGTACGGTCCCGGTCGGGCAGCATCGACGGCAGCCGCCACATCGCGTACAGCGCGGCGGAGAAGCTCACGGCGTCCAGCAGATACGCCGACTGGTATCCCGCGAAACCGACCATCAGCCCGCCCAGCATGGGGCCGACAAGGGTCCCCGACGTCGTGGTGATCGAGCTCAGCGCGTTCGCGGCGGGCAGTTGTTCCGGCGGCAGCAGGCGGGGGATCATCGAGGACCGGGCGGGCGCGTTGAGCGCGGCGCAGACCGACTGCAGCGCGACGATCCCGTACAGGAACCACACATGCGCGAACCCGGCGAACGCTGCCGCCGCGAGCCCCGCCGACAGCACCGCGGACCCGGTCGCGCTGGCGAGCCCGAGCTTGCGCCGGTCGACCGTGTCGGCGATCGCACCGCCGTACAGCCCGAACACCATCAGCGGCACCAGCGAGAACAGCCCCACGAGCCCGACGGAGAAGCTGGACCCGGTGATGTCGTAGACCTGGAGGGAGATCGCGAGCGCGGTCATGCCCTGCCCGACCCACGAGATCGTGTTGCCGAACCAGAGCCGCCGGTAGTGCGCGGAGGTCCGCAGCGGCGTGAGGTCGGCGAGTATCCGGGGACGGTCGTCGCCGTTACGGCTACGGGCCTTACCGTTACGGGCTTTGGCTTCGGGTTGCGCGGTCACGCGGGATGGTAACCGGGGCGGGTGGGACGACGCTTGCGAGTTTCACGCCAGAGCTCCCGAGGCGTACGAGGGCGCCCCGTTCCCGCGGGAACGGGGCGCCCTCGTACACATCACGTCAGACGCGCTCCGCGTGCACGTACGACATCGGGTAGACGATGCGGCCCTTCTCGTCCACGTCGAACGCCTCCGGGTCGAACGGCAGCGTGCCGCCCGCCTCGACGCGCTGCTTCTCGAAGTACTCGCGGGTGTGGTTGGTGGTGCAGAGGCTGTCCTCGATGGAGAGGATGCGCCACTGGCCCTCGCCCTCCAGGTTCAGCCGGAAGTTCTCCTTGCTGACCCGCAGCTGCTGCGGCGGCAGACCCTTCAGCTCGGACTCGGCGAAGCCGTAGACGTGCAGATGCGCACCCGGGGCGGTCACCCGGTGCAGGGCGGCCGCGTACGCGCGCCGCTGCTCGTCGTTGAGGACGTGGTAGAGCCCGTAATCCAGAACGGTCTCGAAGCCGCCCTCGATGCCCTCGAACCTGGTGGCGTCGGCGACCGCGAAGTTGACGTCGAGCCCGCGCTCACGGGCGCGCTCCTGCGCCTGACCGATGGCGGAGGGCGAGAAGTCCAGGCCGGTGACGGCGTGGCCCCGGCTCGCCAGGTGGAGCGAGTTCTGCCCGGTGCCGCACCCGGCGTCCAGCACCTTCCCGCGGAACGCGCCGGACGCCTCCAGGGCCACCACGACCGGCTGCGGCTCGGGGATGTTCCAGGGCGCGAAGTCGAACTTCATCCCCAGGCCCTCGGTCCCCACCTTCCCCGCGTACAGCGGGTCGAAGTTGGCGCTGCCCGCCGTGTAGACCTGCTCCGTGCTCACGTGGTGCCTCCCGTTGTGCGCTGCGCGGAAATTAAGTGATGCGGTCAATCTCCCGGACCGAATCACCTCCGGACAAGCCTGAACGGGCGTATTGCGGCGACCTGTACGTTCAAACGCGGGAATTCCGCGGTTGCACACTGACCTTGACAAATTGACCGCCGCTCGGCCACGGCCCGCCGCCCCGGACGCGTGCCGCGCGCTCGACGCCCCGGGCCCCCACGGCCCGTGGCCAGGCCAGGCGCCCCACCGGGCCGGGTGCCGGACGGGGTCGGGCCGGGGCTCCCCCACAGCGGCCCCGGTTCCGGAAGCGTCCGCTCCGCCGCCCCCTATTTCCCGAATTCGGAATTCCACCGCCCGCGCACTTCCCGTACGCACGGAATTCGACAGGGTCGGAAACGAAGGAGAGTCGACCCCATGGATCGGAGGTGAGAGGGGTCGGGAATCGCAGATGATGAATCCTGGGTTCCGGATCGCTGATTCGCGCGTACCGCGCACTGCCCCCGTCGGCGCCCCGGCGTCGGCGCCCGCCATCCGCCCGGCGCCCACTCCCCGCCGAAGGTGCCATGCGGTCCGGCCGTCAGATCGGCCGACGCTCTCCACCGTCCTCACGATCGCCGCGCGGCGCCCCCGCCCTCCACCAGGAGAGCAGGGAACACCCAGGCTGAACGTTTCTGCGAAGGAGGCGCAGAGTGGGGCGGGTGGGACTCGAACCCACGGCCGACGGATTATGAGTCCGCTGCTCTAACCGGCTGAGCTACCGCCCCTAACGGCGCGTCGCGCACATTTGTGCGCGCCGTCTGCCGCAGCATAGCCGCTCATACGATCTCCTGCCTCGGATGGTCGGCAACGCACGACCATGAGGACCGCGCTGCGGGCTGCCCGGTTCCCCCGGGCATGAAAAAGGACCCTCAAGGGGTCCTATTCCACTGCTCTCCCGACTGGACTCGAACCAGTAACCTGCCGGTTAACAGCCGGCTGCTCTGCCAATTGAGCTACAGGAGACCGAGCTCCCCCGACTGGACTCGAACCAGTAACCTGCCGGTTAACAGCCGGCTGCTCTGCCAATTGAGCTACAGGGGAATGTCTCGTTGCATCGAACGTACCTACCCCGGGTGTCCCCGGGCGGCGTGCGCTCGCTGCGACACATACATTAGCGCAAGCAGGGGGGTGCTCCGCCAATCGGTTCCGCCCCGGGTGATCACGGGGCTGCACGGGTAGGCGCAGCACACGACGCCACAGCTGCGTCAGACAGACGCCACAGAAGGGTGACCGCCATGCGCTACCGGCTCACGTTCGCCGCCGGACTCGTCGTCGGGTACGTGCTCGGGACCCGGGCCGGGCGCGAGCGGTACGAGCAGTTGAAGAAGTCCGTACGGCAGGTCGCCCAGAACCCGGCCGTCCGCAACACCGCCGAGTCGGCGGCCCAGAACGGCCGCGCGTACGCGGGCAAGGCGTTCAGCGCGGTGAGCGACAAGGTCTCCGAGAAGGTCGGCGACAAGATGCCGGGCGCGGTCGCCGACCGGGTGCGGTCGCTGCGCGAGCGCGGCCAGGGCAACGACGACGACTGGGGCACCAGCAACACCTGACCGGCGCCGGGTACGCCGGCAGCACCCGGCGGGCGCCGCGCACATGGGCAACACTTGACCTGAGCAACATCCGGCCAGGGCAACACCTCACCCACGCGTGGCCTCCGTGGCCCCGGGCGTGATGCAGAATCGTGCGCATGGGGATAGTCGCCGGGCTGGACAGCTCTTCCGCCTTCACTCGCATCGTCGTCTGCGACACCGACACCGGTGCCGTCCTGCGGCAGGGGTACGCCCCGCATCCCGTGGACCCGAAGGCCACCGAGGTCGATCCGCAGGCCTGGCTGCTCTCGCTCGGCGAGGCCGCGGCCGGCGGGCTGCTCGAAGGGGTGCAGGCCATCGGCGTCGCCGCCCAGCAGCACGCGCTGATCGCGCTCGACGGACAGGGCTCGCTCGTACGGGCCGCGCTGTCCGGCAACGACAAGCGCGCCCAGGTCGCCGCCGCCGACCTCACCGACGCGCTCGGCGGGCGCGAGTCGTGGGCCAAGGCGGTCGGGTGCGTACCGCAGGCCGCCCAGGCGGTGGCCAAGCTGCGCTGGCTGGCACGGAACGAACCCGAGGCCGCGAAGCGCACCGCCGGGATCGTGCAGGCCCACGACTGGCTGGTGTGGCAGCTGCTCGGCCGGCCCGCGCGCCGCACCACCGACCGGGGCGCCGCGTCCGGCACCGGGTTCTGGTCCGCCGCGACCGGCTTCTACCGGCCCGACCTGGTCGAGCTCGCGCTCGGCCACCAGGTGGCCCTGCCCGAGGTCCTGGGCCCCTCCGACGCCGCCGGCACCACCCCCGAGGGGCTGCTGATCTCGGCCGGCACCGGCGAGACCATGGCCGCCGCCTTCGGGCTCGGCGTCGGTCCCGGCGACGCGGTCGTCTCGCTCGGCGCCTCGGGTTCGGTCATGGCCGTGCATCACGAGGCGCTGGCCGACCCCGCCGGGATGATTACGTCGTTCGCCGACGCCACCGGCCGCCATCTGCCCGTCGTGCATACGAGCAACGCCGTACGGGCCCTGCGCGGCACGGCCGAGATGCTCGGCGCGGAGAGCCTGGAGGAGCTGTCGGCCCTCGCGCTGAAGTCCACGCCGGGCGCCAGCGGGCTCGTCCTGCTGCCGTATCTGGAGGGCGAGCGCACGCCCCGGCTGCCGCACGCCGCCGGGACGCTCGCCGGGCTGCGCCGTGAGTCGATGAAGCCGGAACATCTGGCCCGGGCCGCGTTCGAGGGCATGCTCTGCTCGCTGGCGGACGCGCTGGACGTGCTGCGGATGCGCGGCGTCGAGGTCCGCCGGGTCTTCCTGCTGGGCGCGGCGGCCGAACTGCCCGCCGTGCAGGCGGCCGCGCCCGCGATCCTGGGGACGCAGGTGGTCGTGCCGCAGCCCGCCGAGTACGCGGCGCTTGGAGCCGCCCGGCAGGCCGCCTGGGCGCTCGGCGTCTCGCAGGGCACCCTGGCCGCGCACACCCCGCCGGCCTGGCAGGGTGCGGCCGCGCAGGTCTTCGAGCCGGGCGAGGAGCTGGCCGTGGGGCAGGCGGTGCGCCAGCAGTACATCGCGATCCGGGACGAGATCCACCCGGGCGCGTTCGGTGGCGGCGCCACGTCCTGACCCGTCCCGTACGGGGCCGTACGGAGGATTCGTACGACGGACTCCGGCGTGGCGACTTGACTACGTCGGAGGTCCGCCCTTTACTCATCCTTTTGACTCGCCCTTGGCTTAATTGCTTGGGGTTGCGGGGGTGGTGTGTCGCAAGATGGGGTTCGATACCCCGATCTTGCCGACCCGGAGAGCCCCCACGTGCTCATACGACTTCTGCGGACCCATCTGGTTCCGTACAGGAAACCGATCGCGCTTCTGGTGCTGCTCCAGCTGCTCCAGACCTGCGCGACCCTCTACTTGCCGACCCTGAACGCCGACATCATCGACAACGGTGTCGTGAGCGGGGACACCGGCTACATCCTGGAGTACGGCGGTGTCATGATCGCCGTCAGCCTGGTGCAGGTCGTCTGCAACGTCGGTGCCGTCTTCTTCGGCGCGCGGACCGCCGCCGCCGTGGGCCGGGACATCCGGGCGGCCGTGTTCGGGCGCGTCCAGTCGTTCTCCTCGCGCGAGGTGGGCCACTTCGGGGCGCCGTCCCTGATCACCCGGACCACCAACGACGTCCAGCAGGTCCAGATGCTGACGCTGATGTCGTTCACGCTGATGGTGTCCGCGCCGATCATGTGCGTCGGCGGCATCATCATGGCGCTCGGCCAGGACGTGCCGCTCTCGACGGTGCTGCTGGCCGTGGTGCCGGTGCTCGGGATCTCCGTGTCGCTGATCATCCGCAAGATGCGGCCGCTGTTCCGCACCATGCAGACCCGCCTGGACACGGTCAACCGCGTGCTGCGCGAGCAGATCACCGGCAACCGTGTGATCAGGGCGTTCGTGAAGGACGACTACGAGCAGAAGCGCTTCGGCGGGGCCAACACCGAGCTGACGGAAGTGTCGCTCGGCACCGGCCGGCTGATGGCCCTGATGTTCCCCACCGTCATGACGGTCGTGAACGTGTCGTCCGTGGCCGTGGTGTGGTTCGGCGCCCACCGGATCGACAACGGGTCGCTGCAGATCGGCCAGTTGACCGCGTTCCTCACGTATCTGATGCAGATCGTGATGGCCGTGATGATGGCCACCTTCATGTTCATGATGGTGCCGCGCGCCGAGGTCTGCGCCGAGCGCATCGAGGAGGTGCTCGGCACCGAGACCAGCGTGGTGCCCCCGAAGGCGCCGGTGCGCGAGCTGCGCCGCAGCGGTCATCTGGAGGTGCGCGGCGCCGACTTCACGTATCCGGGCGCCGAGGAGGCCGTGCTCAAGGGTGTGGAGCTGGTGGCCCGGCCCGGTGAGACGACCGCGATCATCGGGTCGACGGGCAGCGGCAAGTCGACGCTGCTCGGGCTCGTACCGCGGCTGTTCGACGTGACCGACGGATCGGTCCTGGTCGACGGCGAGGACGTGCGCGGAATCGATCCCGTACTGCTGGCCAAGACCGTCTCGATGGTGCCGCAGAAGCCGTATCTCTTCTCCGGGACGGTCGCGACCAACCTCCGTTACGGGAACCCGGACGCCACCGACGACGAGCTGTGGCACGCGCTGGAAGTCGCCCAGGCCAAGGAGTTCGTCGCCAAGCTGGACGGCGGGCTCAACGCGCCGATCGCGCAGGGCGGCACCAATGTCTCCGGCGGCCAGCGCCAGCGGCTCGCGATCGCGCGCACGCTGGTGCAGCGCCCCGAGATCTATCTCTTCGACGACTCGTTCTCGGCACTCGACTACGCGACGGACGCCGCGCTGCGGGCCGCGCTCGGGCGCGAGACGCGGGAGGCGACCGTGGTGATCGTCGCCCAGCGGGTGTCCACGATCCGCGACGCCGACCGGATCGTCGTCCTGGACGAGGGCCGGGTCGTCGGGACCGGCCGCCATCACGAGCTGATGGACGGGAACGAAACGTATCGGGAGATCGTGCTCTCCCAGCTGACGGAGGCTGAGGCGGCATGAGCGGCGGACCCATGGCGCGGATGATGGGCGGCGGCGACGCCCAGCGCTCGATGGACTTCAAGGGCTCCTCGAAGCGGCTGCTGCGCCAGCTCGCGCCGGAGAAGCGCACGCTCTGGGTGATGCTCGGGGCCGGTGTGCTCAGCGTGGCCGCCTCGGTGGTCGGGCCCAAGATCCTCGGCAAGGCGACCGACCTGGTCTTCGCGGGCGTCGTCGGGCGGCATTCGGAGGGCGCGACCAAGGACGCGGCCCTCGCGGGTCTGCGCCGGAAGGGCGAGGGCGGCCTCGCCGACATGCTCTCCGGGGTGGACTTCACGCCTGGCCAGGGCATCGACTTCGGCGCGGTCGGCCGGGTGCTGCTCCTCGCGCTCGCGGTGTACGTGGCCGCGGGGCTGCTCATGCTGGTGGCGACCCGGCTCTCCAACCGGGCCATCAACCGCACGGTGTTCCGGATGCGCGAGGAGGTGCAGGCGAAGCTGTCGCGGCTGCCGCTGTCGTACTTCGACCGGGCCAAGCGCGGCGAGGTGCTGAGCCGGGCGACCAACGACATCGACAACATCTCGCAGACGATGCAGCAGACGATGGGCCAGCTCATCAACTCGCTGCTGACCATCGTCGGCGTGCTCGCGATGATGTTCTGGATCTCGCCGCTGCTCGCCCTGGTGGCGCTGGCGACCGTACCGCTGTCGGTGTTCGTGGCGACCAAGGTCGGCAAGCGCTCGCAGCCGCAGTTCGTGCAGCAGTGGAAGACCACCGGCAAGCTCAACGCGCACATCGAGGAGATGTACACCGGGCACACCCTGGTGAAGGTCTTCGGGCGCCAGGAGGAGTCGGCGCAGCAGTTCGCCGAGCAGAACGACGCGTTGTACGAGGCCGGGTTCAAGGCGCAGTTCAACAGCGGTGTGATGCAGCCGCTGATGATGTTCATCTCGAACCTGAACTACGTGCTGGTCGCGGTCGTCGGCGGTCTTCGGGTCGCCTCCGGCACGCTGTCCATCGGTGATGTGCAGGCGTTCATCCAGTACTCGCGGCAGTTCTCGATGCCGCTCACCCAGGTCGCCTCGATGGCGAACCTGGTGCAGTCGGGTGTCGCGTCCGCCGAGCGGATCTTCGAGCTCCTGGACGCGGACGAGCAGGAGCCGGACGCGGCCGGGACCGAGCGGCCGGTGGAGCGGCGCGGCGCGGTCACCCTGGAGAAGGTGGCGTTCCGCTACGACCCGGACAAGCCGCTGATCCACGACCTGTCGCTGAAGGTGGAGCCGGGCCAGACGGTCGCGATCGTCGGCCCGACCGGCGCGGGCAAGACCACGCTGGTCAATCTGCTGATGCGGTTCTACGAGGTGACGGAGGGGCGGATCACCCTGGACGGGGTGGACGCGGCCCGGATGTCGCGCCAGGAGCTGCGCGCGGGCATCGGCATGGTCCTCCAGGACACGTGGCTGTTCGGCGGCTCCATCGCGGACAACATCGCGTACGGGGCGGACCGTTCGGTCACCCGCGAGGAGATCGAGGAGGCGGCCCGGGCGGCGCACGCGGACCGGTTCATCCGGACGCTGCCCGACGGGTACGACACGGTGATCGACGACGAGGGGACGGGGGTCAGCGCGGGCGAGAAGCAGCTGATCACCATCGCCCGGGCGTTCCTGTCGGACCCGGTGATCCTGGTCCTCGACGAGGCCACGAGCTCGGTCGACACCCGCACCGAGGTGCTGATCCAGAAGGCG
This sequence comes from Streptomyces sp. CBMA152, assembly GCF_014596475.1. Taxonomy (GTDB): domain Bacteria; phylum Actinomycetota; class Actinomycetes; order Streptomycetales; family Streptomycetaceae; genus Streptomyces. The sequence continues at coordinate 282,148 of NZ_MECJ01000033.1, forward strand.
ATGGCCCGGCTTGCCCATGGGCGTACGTCGTTCGTCATCGCGCACCGGCTCTCCACGATCCGCGACGCCGACGTCATCCTCGTGATGGAGAACGGCTCGATCGTCGAACAGGGCACGCACGACGAGCTGCTGGCAGCCGAGGGTGCTTACGCCCGGCTGTACGCGGCGCAGTTCGCGCAAGCCGTGGCCGAGGTCGACTGACAGACGGGCGGGGAGCGGGTGTTGGCCCGCTCCCCCTCAGTCCAGGTACCCCCTCAACTGGTCCGCGAACGCGTGGTCGCGGAGTTTGTTGAGCGTCTTCGACTCGATCTGGCGGATGCGTTCGCGCGTCACGCCGAAGATGCGGCCGATCTCCTCAAGGGTGCGCGGGCGCCCGTCCGCGAGCCCGTAGCGCAGCTGGACCACCTTGCGCTCGCGCTCGCCCAGCGTGGACAGCACCGCCTCCAGGTGCTCGCGCAGCAGCAGGAAGGCCGCGGACTCCACGGGCGAGGCGGCGTCACCGTCCTCGATGAGGTCGCCGAGCGCCACATCGTCCTCCTCGCCGACCGGCGCGTGGAGCGAGACCGGCTCCTGGGCCAGGCGCAGGACCTCGCTGACGCGCTCCGGCGGCAGGTCGAGATGGGCGGCCACTTCCTCCGGCGTCGGCTCGTAGCCGCGCTCCTGGAGCATCCGGCGCTGCACCCGGACGACCCGGTTGATCAGCTCCACCACATGGACGGGGACGCGGATCGTGCGGGCCTGGTCGGCGAGCGCGCGGGACATGGCCTGACGGATCCACCAGGTCGCGTACGTCGAGAACTTGTAGCCCCGGGCGTAGTCGAACTTCTCCACCGCGCGGATCAGTCCGAGGTTTCCCTCCTGGACCAGGTCGAGCATGGTGAGCCCGCGCCCGACGTAACGCTTGGCGACGGAGACGACCAGGCGCAGGTTCGCCTCGATCAGACGGCGCTTGGCCATCCGGCCCATGACCACCAACTTGTCGAGATCCACGGCGAGTTGGGAGTCCGGATCGGGGGTGGTGCTGAGCTTCTCCTCGGCGAACAGGCCCGCTTCGACCCGGCGGGCGAGCTCGACCTCCTCGACGGCGGTGAGCAGCGGGATCCGCCCGATCTCCCGCAGGTACTGCCGGAAGAGGTCGGAGGACGGTCCGCCGGTGTCCGCGCGCCCCGGCACCCGCTCGGGCGGCTCGGGCACCTCCACCACCTCGTCGACGAGCGGTTCGACGGCGGGCGCGTCGGCCTCGGGGTGGAGCACGGCCCGGGCCTGCGGGGGCACGGTGGCGACGTCGGTATCGGTCAGGGTCTGGGTCTGCACGGGGGCGACCTCCAGGGTGATCGCTGCCGGATCGGGGGCGTGCGGCAGCGGGACGGGGGCGGCCGGGCCGCTGTCCGTCCCGTACACGATGAGCGGATCCGCGGGGGTGAGGTACCCACCTTCGGTGGGCCGGCCGCGCTCCGAGGACTCAGGCACCGCACCCCAGTGTGGGGTAAGACACATCTCCGCCACGAGGGGCGTGCGATGACTTTTTGAAGCCGGTCCGTGACCGGGCGGTTACCCGTGCGGGAGCGGCGTCGTGCCGCGCTGACTCCGGTACGGGTACCCCGGAGCGGTCCCGCTACCCCGGCAGGCCCGGGCCGGGCGTCAGAGTGCCTGCACGCCCCGGTTGCGCAGCGCCTGGCCGTACTGCTGGAGGACCCACAGCTCGTTCTGGACCGCGCTGAGGCGCGCGGGGTCGCCGTTCTGGCCGAGGCGGGCCAGGGTGCCCTGGATGTCGAGGAGGCGGCGGTCGACGGCGCGGCGGCGCACCCACACCAACTGCTCGCCCGCGTACGCCTCGTCGACCACGCGCGCGTGGATCGCCTCCACGGCGAGCTCGGTGACGAGCGCGCGGACCGTGTCGTCCGGCGCGGACTCCAGGACGGCGGGGAGGTAGTCGGAGGGCGCGTCCGTGGCGCCGCCCGCGTCCATGATGCACTGGCGCACCGCCGCGTACGGCGGGGCCGTGAACTCGTCCACGCCGTACGCGTCGAACGCCGGGGAGACCAGGTTCGGGTACTGGAGCGCCAGCTTCAGCAGCTCGCGCTCGGTGCGGTGGGCTGGGCTGCGCAGATTGAGCGCGGGGCCGGAGGCGGCGGCCGGGGCCTGCACCTCCCCGTATCCGCGACGGCGGTCCGGCGCGGGGCCCTTGCCGCCGCGGTCGCGGGCCCAACGGGCCAGCTGGGCCACGCGCTTGACGACGAACTGGGTGTCCAGGATGCCGAGGATGCCGGCCAGCTGGACGGCCACCTCGTGCTGGGACGCCACGTTCTTGATGCGGGCGACGATCGGCGCGGCCTCGTCGAGCGCGGCGGCGCGGCCCGCCGGGGTCTCCAGGTCGTAGCGCTGGACGATCTGGCGGATCGCGAACTCGAAGAGCGGGGTGCGGGGCTGGACCAGGTCCGCGACCGCCTCGTTGCCCTTCGCGAGACGCAGCTCGCAGGGGTCCATGCCGTCGGGGGCGATCGCGATGTACGTCTCGGCGGCGAACTTCTGGTCGTCCTCGAAGGCCCGCAGGGCGGCCTTCTGGCCCGCCGCGTCACCGTCGAAGGTGAAGATCACGCGCGCGCTGCCGTTGTCCATCAGGAGGCGGCGCAGGATCTTGATGTGGTCGCCGCCGAAGGCGGTGCCGCAGGTGGCGATGGCGGTGGTGACCCCGGCCAGATGGCAGGCCATCACATCGGTGTAGCCCTCGACCACGACCGCGCGGCTCGCCTTGGCGATGTCCTTCTTGGCGAGGTCGATCCCGTACAGGACCTGGGACTTCTTGTAGATCGGGGTCTCGGGGGTGTTGAGGTACTTCGGGCCGTTGTCGTCGTCGCGCAGCTTGCGGGCGCCGAAGCCGACGACCTCGCCGGAGACATCGCGGATCGGCCACATCAGCCGGCCCCGGAAGCGGTCGATGGGGCCGCGGCGGCCCTCCTGGGACAGGCCCGAGAGGGTCAGCTCCTTGTCGGAGAAGCCCTTGCCGCGCAGGAAGCGCGTGAGGTGGTCCCAGCCGGCCGGGCTGTAGCCGACGCCGAAGTGGGCCGCGGCCGCCTGGTCGAAGCCGCGCTCGGCGAGGAAGGCGCGGCCGATCTCGGCCTCGGGGCTGGTGCCCAGCTGCTCGATGTAGAACTGCGCGGCGACCTGGTGCGCCTCGACCAGCCGGATGCGCTCGCCGCGCTGGTGGGACGGGTTGTAGCCGCCCTCCTCGTACCGCAGGGTGATGCCCGCGGTGGTGGCCAGGCGCTCGACGGCCTCGGAGAACGACAGGTGGTCGATCTTCCGGACGAAGGCGATCGTGTCGCCGCCTTCCTGGCAGCCGAAGCAGTGGAAGAGACCCTTGCTGGGGCTGACCTGGAAGGACGGGGACTTCTCGTCGTGGAAGGGGCACAGGCCCTTGAGGTTGCCGCCGCCCGCGTTGCGCAGCTGGAGGTACTCGGACACGACGGCGTCGATCGGGACCGCGTCCCGGACCGCCTTCACGTCGTCATCGTTGATCCTGCCTGCCACGCATGAATACTACGGGGAGGTTGTGACACTCAGGGCGCCTCCGGTGCGAGGTCCTCCAGGGGCGTGGAGGGGTCCGAGAGGCGGTCGGGGTCGACCTGGACGCCCTTGCTGCCGGCCCGGATCAGCCGCTGGATGGGACCTGTGACGTCCCACACATTCACGTTCATCCCGGCCAGCACCCGCCGTTCCTTCAGCCAGAACGCGATGAACTCGCGCTTGCCCGCGTCGCCCCGGAGCACCACCTGGTCGTAACTGCCGGGCGGCGCCCAGCCCGAGTACTCCAGGCCCAGGTCGTACTGGTCGGAGAAGAAGTACGGGATCCGGTCGTACGAGACCTCCTGGCCCAGCATCGCGCGCGCGGCGGCCGGGCCGCCGTTGAGGGCGTTGGCCCAGTGCTCGACGCGCAGCCGGGCGTCCAGCAGCGGGTGGTGGGAGGCCGCCACGTCGCCCGCGGCGAAGATGTCGGGGTCGGAGGTGCGCAAGGTGGCGTCGACGGCGACGCCGCCGCCGTCGGCGCGGTCGACGAGGGCGAGCCCGGCGTTCTCGGCGAGCGCGGTGCGCGGGGCCGCGCCGATCGCGGCCAGCACGTCGTGCGCCGGGTGCTCCTCGCCGTCGTCGGTGCGGGCCGCGAGCACCATGCCGTCCTGGCCGATGATCTCGGTGAGCCTGGCGCCGAAGTGGAAGCGCACCCCGTGCTCGGCGTGCAGCTCCGTGAAGATCTGGCCGAGCTCGGGGCCGATGACCTGGTGCAGCGGGGTCTGCTCGGGCTCGACGACAGTGACCTCGGCGCCGTAGCCGCGCGCGGCGGCCGCGACCTCCAGGCCGATCCAGCCGGCGCCCGCGATGACGAGGTGGCCGTTGTCGCGGCCGAGCGCCTTCAGGACATGGCGCAGCCGCTCGGAGTGGGCGAGGCGGCGCAGGTGGTGGACGCCCGCGAGGCCGGTGCCGGGGATGTCGAGGCGGCGGGGCTCGGAGCCGGTGGCGAGCAGCAGCTTGTCGTAGCCGATGAGGGTGCCGTCCCCCAGACGTACGGTCTTGGCGTCGCGGTCGATGGCGGTGACGGTCTGGCCGAGGTGCAGCTCCACGTCGTTCTGCGCGTACCAGGCGGGCTCGTGGACGAAGACGCTGTCGCGCTCCTCCTTGCCGGAGAGGAACCCCTTGGACAGGGGAGGCCGTTCGTACGGGTGCTCCCGCTCGTCGCCGATGAGGATCACCCGGCCGTTGAACCCCTCCGCGCGAAGGGTCTCGGCGGCCTTGGCCCCGGCCAGTCCTCCACCGACAATGACAAATGTCCGGTCTGCGTCGACCACTTGATGCCTCCTCGTTGCTCGACCGCCATCTGCGAGCGTCCCGCACGGAGCGTGATGGGGGAAGAGGGCTTGCTCCGTTGGGGGCGCCGAGTGGCCGGGCTTCATCGGTGCGACAGACGCCCGCTCGGTGTCCGTCGATGCCTCATGGATACGTCATCGGTGACGCGCTGTGAGTCTGGAGTGCAGGGACAGCGCGGCCGCGTCGGTCAAGGACGCGATCTGGTCGACGATGACCCGTTTGCGAGCGCGGTCGTCGCCCGCGGCCGCGAACAGCGCGCGGAACTGCGGGTCCAGGCCGTCCGCCGGGGCGCGCGCGGTGAGCGCTTCGGCCAGTTCGGCCAGAATCACGCGCTGGTCGGCGCGCAGCCGCTCCTGTTCGTCGCGCTGCATCACATAGCGGTCGGCCACCGCCTTCAGGACCGCGCACTCGTTGCGGGTCGCGCGCGGCACGACCAGTTCCGCCCCGTACCGGCTGAGCCGGCCCGAGCCCCAGCGCCCCCGGGTGGCGCCCTCGGCGGCCAGGCAGAACCGGCCGATCAGCTGGCTGGTGGCGTCCTTGAGCCGGGCCTGGGCGACCGCCGAGCCGTCGTACCCGTGCGGCCACCACTCCTCGCCGATCAAGCGGTCGAGCGCGTCGGCGAGCTCCTGCGGATCGGTGTCGTCCGGCACATAGCGCCCGATGGCGACGCGCCAGATGTCCGCGCGCTCCGGCTCGGAGAAGAGCAGGTTGGGGTCGATGTGCCCGGCGTGCAGCCCGTCCTCGAAGTCGTGGACCGAGTACGCCACGTCGTCCGACCAGTCCATGACCTGGGCCTCGAAGCACTTGCGGTACGGCTCGGCGCCCTGGCGCACCCAGTCGAAGACCGGCAGGTCGTCCTCGTACACCCCGAACTTCACGGACTGCGGGTCGGTGGGGTGGGCGCCGCGCGACCAGGGGTACTTGGTGGCCGCGTCCAGGGCGGCGCGCGTCAGGTTGAGGCCGACGCTGACGGGCTCGCCGCCGCGCTCGCCGCGTACGAACCGCTTGGGCTCCAGGCGGGTCAGCAGGCGCAGCGACTGCGCGTTGCCCTCGAAGCCGCCGCAGTCCTTGGCGAAGTCGTTGAGCGCCTGCTCGCCGTTGTGCCCGAAGGGCGGGTGGCCCATGTCGTGCGAGAGGCAGGCGGCCTCGACCAGGTCGGGGTCGCAGCCAAGGGCCGCGCCGAGCTCGCGGCCGACCTGGGCGCACTCCAGCGAGTGCGTGAGGCGCGTGCGCGGGCTCGCGTCCCACAGCTGCCCGGTCACGCCGGGCGTGACGACCTGCGTCTTGCCCGCGAGGCGGCGCAGCGCACCGGAGTGGAGCACCCGCGCGCGGTCGCGCTGGAAGGCGGTGCGGCCTGGCCGTTTGTCCGGCTCGGCGGCCCACCGCTCGACGTCGGACGGGTCGTATCCCGGGTGATGTCCTGCGATGCCTTCCATGCACCGACAGTAAACGGAACCACTGACAAGCGGGGTTCTGCGGGATCAAGCTGTGGCGAGTTCGCGCCGCAGCGCGCCGAAGGGGGCGGCGGCGAGCGCCTGGTCGTAGCGGTGCACGATCAGTCGCGCGACGGCCGGGTGCGCGCCGAGCGGGGCCGCCGCGACCCCGCGCGCGTAGCCGGCGCACTGGGTCGCGAACCGGCCGGGCGCGGTGAAGTACGAGGCGATGGCGGTCCGGTGGCGGCCGCGCGCGGCGAGCGCGCGCAGCGCGTCGGGGACGGTGGGCGCGGCGGCCGAGGCGTACGCGGGGATCACCGGCACCCCGCCGAGGCGTTCGCTCAGCATCTCGGCGGCGCGGCGGGTGTCGGCGGCCGACTCGGGGTCGCGCGACCCGGCCCCGGCGAGCACCACTCCACCGCTGCGACGCGCGCGTGGATCGTCCTGCCACCCGGCCTCGACCAGCCGCTCGTACAGCGTCTCGACCAGGAGCGGATGCGGGCCGAGCGGCTTGGCGGTGCGGGCCCGCAGCCTCGGCGCGGCCGCGACGGCGGCGGGAATGTCCTGTTTGACATGGAAACCGCGGCTGAGAAGCAGCGGTACGAGGACAGCGCTGCCCGCGCCGAGCGCGGCGAGCGTGTCGGGCAGCGCGGGCTCGTCGATCTCGATGTGGCCCAGGCGTACGTCGAGTCCGGGGCGCAGCTCGCGGACCAGGTCGAGCAGCGCGGTCACGGTCCGCAGCGCCCGGGGGTCGCGACTGCCGTGCGCGACGGCGACCAGGGTGGGCCGGGTCGCGTCGGGTATGTCGGTCGGGGGCATCGGCTTGCGGCTTCCGTTCAGTCGGACGTGGCTGAGCTGGCTGCCCAGTTGGACGGTGATACGGGTGAGGAGCTCGGCCGTGCTGTCGAGCGGCAGCGAGCGGCGGGCGGGCAGGGGCTGCGTGTGCGTCTCCGTCTCCAACTCCGTCATGGACCGATCCTGCCGGGCCCACATTGCCACGCCGTTGCGCGACGGTGACGAGTGTTTTCCGCCGCCTCACGAAACACCTGGCAGACCGGGGAAACACGGCCGGAGAACCGTTTCGGCCCTCCCCCGCGTCCGAGCACTCGGACCAGTGATCGAACCGGTTGAACCAGTCGACCCAGGGGGACCCTCATGCGCCTGCCGCGCTTTCGCGTACGGATCCGGCTGCCGCGCACCCGCACGGGGCAGCGCCGTCTCGTGCAGGGCGTCGCCGCCGCCTGTGTCCTCGCGCTGACCCCCGCGGCCTGGATGTTCGTGGCGGCCGACGGCAAGGTCGGGACGGTCGCGCAGGCGCCCGCGTCCGGGGTCGCGGTGGTGTTCGGGGCCGGGCTGTGGAAGGGCGAGCCGTCGCCGTACCTCGCGCACCGGCTTGACGCGGCGATCGAGCTGTACCGGGACCACAAGGTCAAGGCCGTCCTCGTGACCGGCGACAACGGGCGGGTCGAGTACGACGAGCCCGACGCCATGCGCGCCTACCTCGTGAAACACGGCGTCCCCGACCAGCAGGTGGTCAGCGACTTCGCGGGTTTCGACACCTATGACTCGTGCGTACGGGCCCGGAAGATCTTCGGGGTGCGCCGGGCCGTGCTGGTCAGCCAGGGCTTCCACATCCGCCGGGCGGTCGCGCTGTGCGAGAGCGCCGGAATCGACTCGTACGGGGTCGCGGTCGACGCCGTACACGACGTGACCTGGTACTACGGCACCACCCGCGAGGTGTTCGCGGCGGGCAAGGCGGCCTTCGACGCGACCTTCGAGCCGGACCCGACCTTCCTCGGCCCGAAGGAGACCGGGGTGGCGCGGGCGCTCGCGCGGTGACGCGGCTCAGACCCGCTCGCCGGGCGGGCTGCGGCGGGCCGTGACCCAGTCGCCGCCGGGGATCGGCGTGCCCTCGGCCAGCAGCCGCCGGGCCAGCGCGGGCGCGGCCAGATATACCCAGGCGCGGGCGGTCCCGCCGCCCGGCAGCTCGACGCTCCGGCTCACCCGGTCGTACATGTTCCGAGGGTCGTCCGGCCCGTAGCACTCCTCCAACTGGTCGAGTACGAGGAGGACTTGGGCGTACGCGTCGGGGCTCGGGGTGATCAGCGCGCCGGTCACCACACCGTTGCCCGCCATCGCGTACGGATAGCCGGGCCCCTCGTAGAGCACCGCCCCCGGCAGCCGCGCGGGCACCTCGGCGGCGGTGCGGCCGCGCAGCAAGCGGACGTAGTAGCGCTCGCCGGGCCGCAGCGTGCCGTACACGAAGAAGGGCAGCGGTTCTGCCGTGGTCACGGGCACTCTCCCTCGGGGCGCGGGGCACGGAACGGGGAACAAAAGGGCACTCCGGCCTGGCCGAAAGTCCCTGATCCGACGGTTGGGGCCGCGCCTACGCACAGCTGTTACATACCGTCCCGGCTTCCGTGATGAAGCGGTCCTACCGTCGATTGTCGCGGCCGGTGCACCCGGCCGGTCCCCCGCCCCCTGCCACCAGGCCGCCTCGCCATGATCCAGAGTCTCCGCGCCACCGCGGTCGCCGCTGTCGCGGCCGCCGCAGTCGTCGCGCTCGCCGTGAGCGGGTGCGGCGCGCCCACCGGGCTCAGCGACGGCGGGGCCGCGCCGCCCGTGGCCGCGCAGCCGACGCCGAAGCCGCTCTGGCCCGACTGGTCCGACGCCTCCCCCAAGCGGCCGGGCGCCGCCGACGCGGCGGGCAGCCAGCCGCCGCCGGAGCCGCTGGCCGACGGTCCCGAGGTGCCGAAGGAGGGCCTTGCGGCGGTCGATCCGGACGACGTCGTACGGGCCGACCCGCGCACCAAACAGTTCGGCAAGCTGGAGAAGATCGAGCACCCGGGGCGGCCCGGTATGCGCCCGCCGGTCCTGCGCGATCTCACCGACGACGGCTCGCCCGAGCTGATCCTCTCGGCCGACGTGGAGAGCGGCCGCACGGTGATGGTGGTGTACACGGCCCGTGACGGGAAGGTCGTCCCCATCCTCTACACGGTGGGCAAGCGGCTCGCGGTCGAGACCGTCGGGACGGACCTGGTGGTGCGCACCGCCTCGGACGACGGCGCCGAACAGGCCGTCCGCTACCGCTGGGACGGCGCCCGGCTGTCCTCTGTGAGCGACATCAAGACGTACAAGAACGACGACGCGGACGGCGACGACAGAGCCGCGAAGGAGGCCGGGCCGTGACGCCGCCCACGCGCGCGTGGGGCTTCGCACGCGAGGCGCTGCGGCGGCTGCGGGCCGTTCCGCAGGGGCTGAGCCTGCGCTGGAAGATCGCGATGGTGCTGGCGGGCGGCTGCGCGCTGGTCGCGGTCACCATCGGCGCGCTGATGCACGAGGCGCGGGCGGCACAACTGGTCACGACGGTACGGGAGTCGGCGACCATGCAGCTCGCGCGGGTGCGCCAGGTGTACGAGCTGACGGGGCAGGTCGACCGCAGCGACATCGACGCGGCCGTCGACGACCGGCGGCTGCCCGTCGAGCTGCGGCAGTCGGCGCTGGCGGGGCGCCGCAGCACCTTCGTCGACCTGGACGGCCCGGACCCGGCCGTCTGGGCCGCGCGGCCGATCGGCGACCAGGTGCTGTCGGTGCGGCGGCCGCTGGTGGCCGAGCGGGCGGAGCTGCGGGAGTTCGACCGTGAGCTGATCTGCTGGGGCGCACTCGTGGTGGCCCTTGCCGCGCTCGGCGGGGCCGGGCTCGCCAGTCGGCTCAGCCGCGAGCTGCGGACGGCCGCGGCGATCGCGCGGCGTATCTCGCGGGGTGAACTCGACGCGCGGATCGGTCAGTCGGCGGCGCCCTCCGGGCGCAACGAGGTGGCGGAGCTGGCGTGCGCGGTCGACACGATGGCCGCGTCGTTGCAGAGCCGCCTGGAGGCCGAACAGCGGTTCACCGCTGATGTGGCGCATGAGTTGCGTACGCCGCTGACGGGGCTGCATACGGCGGCCGAGCTGTTGCCGCCGTCCCGGCCGACCGAGTTGGTACGGGACCGGGTCGCCGCGTTGCGGACGCTGACCGAGGATCTGCTGGAGGTTGCCCGTCTGGACGCTCGGGCGGAGCATCCGGATCTTGAAGTGCGGTCGCTGGCGCCGCTGATGGAGGGGATTCTGCGGCGGTGCGGGTTTGCCGGCGAGTTGGCCGAGGGTGATGGTGGGGGAGCTCTGGTTCGTACCGACCCTCGGCGGCTTGAGCGGATTGTGGCCAATCTGGTCGCCAACGCGCGGCGGCACGGCGCGGAGCCTGTCGAGGTCACGGTGTCCGGTACGGCTGTGACCGTTCGGGATCACGGGGTGGGGTTTCCTGAGCGGGTGTTGCGGGATGGGCCCTCTCGGTTTGTCACCGGGGCGATGTCTCGTGGGCAGGGGACGGGACTTGGGCTCACCATTGCCCTTGGGCAGGCTGAGGTTATTGGGGCGCGGGTTGCGTTGCGGAACGCGGCGTCTGGTGGGGCGGTAGCCACTGTGGTGTTGCCTGAAGCTTGAGTTTCGGGTGCGGGTTGTGGGGGCTTGTCGCGCAGTTCCCCGCGCCCCTTAATCCGCTGGTCGACCGTTCGCGCGGGTACTGAGTGCCGCTTGGTCGCGCCCACGCGGCGGAGCCGCACAATGTCACAGCCTCGCGCCCCTAAAAGCCAACTGCCGCTGGCCGACCGCCCAGTGCGGCAGGTCTCGCGGTATAGACAGTCCGCTGTCATGTTCACCTAAAATCTGAGGTGGCATCAGATCCTCCGAGCCAACCCCCCATGGAACCCGAGGAGCCCGATGAGACCTACACGGAACGCATCGCGCCTCACCACCGCCGGGATAGCCGTCGCGGCCGGTGCCATGATCGCCGCCGCGCTCAGCCCCGCTTCCGCCGCCGCCCACCCCACACCGTCCCGGGACGTCGCCGTTCGCGACGGTGACCGGGCCGTCGCCGCGCACGCGGTCGCGCTCGCCGTGACCGCCGCGCAGGGCATGTCCGTACGGGACGTCGTCATCGACCCCGACGGCAGTCGGCATGTGCGCTACGACCGTACGTATCGTCAACTGCCCGTGCTGGGCGGCGACTTCGTCGTCCATCTCTCCCCCACCGGCGCCTATCGCGGCGCCGACCGGGCCGTCGCGGGCGATCTGGCCGTGCCCACCATCACGCCCGCGCTCCCCGCGCCCCGCGCCGCCGATCTGGCGGGCGCCGAGCTGCGCGCCGCGCACAAGGGCGTCTCCCTCAAGCAGCTCACGGCCAAGCCGCAGCTCGTCGTCGACGCGCTGCACGGCGCGCCCCGGCTGGCCTGGAAGACGCAGACCACCGCACGCGACTCGCTGGGCAACCCGGTCGCGCGCGTGGTGCTCACCGACGCCCGTACCGGCACGACGATCGACGCCTGGGACTCCATCGAGACCGTCACCGGCGACGGCCAGTCGCTGTACAGCGGCACGGTCGCCCTGGAGACCACCCAGTCCGGGTCCTCGTACCAGCTCACGGACCCGACACGCGGCAACACGTACACCGGTGACGCGCAGAACCAGACCGACTTCTGCTTCTTCGGCATCTGCTTCTGGCGGGCGCCCGCCACCCTCTTCACCGACACCGACAACCACTGGGGCAACGGCACCAACTCCGACCGCGCCTCGGCCGCCGTCGACGCCCAGTACGGCACCAACACCACCTGGGACTACTACAAGAACGTCCACGGGAGGAGTGGGATCGGCGGCGACGGCAAGGGCTCGTACAACCGCGTCCACTACGGCAGCAACTACAACAACGCCTTCTGGGACGACAGTTGCTTCTGCATGACGTACGGCGACGGCGACGGCACCACGTTCGGGCCGCTCGTCGCGCTCGACGTGGCCGGGCACGAGATGACGCACGGCGTCACCGCCAAGACCGCGGCCCTGACGTACTCCGGTGAGTCCGGCGGGCTCAACGAGGCGACCAGCGACATCATGGGCACCATGGTCGAGTGGTACGCCAACAACGCCTCCGACCAGGGCGACTATCTCATCGGCGAGAAGATCGTGAAGCCCGGCTTCGGCAAGGCCGCGCTGCGCTTCATGGACAAGCCCTCCACGGACGGCAACTCGGCGGACTGCTGGAGCTCCGGCGTCGGCAACCTGGACGTGCACTACTCGTCCGGCGTCGCCAACCACTTCGCGTATCTGCTCTCCGAGGGCAGCGGCGCCAAGGTGATCAACGGCGTCAGCTACAACAGCCCCACCTGCAACAACTCCACGGTCTCCGGCATCGGCCACGACAAGGTCGGCAAGATCTGGTACCGGGCCCTGACCGTCTACATGACGTCCTCCACCAACTACGCGGCCGCCCGCACGGCGACCCTGAACGCGGCGAAGGACCTGTACGGCAGCGGCAGCGCGGAGCAGAACACGGTCGCCGCGGCCTGGTCGGCGGTCTCCGTCGGCTGACCCGCGCCACCGGACCCGTCCGTACGCCAGGGGCTCAACCGGCGTACGGGCGGGTCCTCCTGGCGTCCCGCAGCGTCCGGCCCCACCAGCCCAGCTGGTCGAGCAGCCGCTTGACGGCCGACTCCGCCTCGGTGGGCTCGACGGGTTCGCCGTCCGGCCCGAAGCGGTCCGGGGCCTGGTGGAAGCTGACCGTGTCGCGGACCGTGACCGCGTGCAGCTCGGCGAAGACCTGCCGCAGATGCTCGACGGCCCGCAGGCCGCCCGACATCCCGCCGTACGAGACGAAGCCGACCGGCTTGGCCTGCCACTGCGTGTAGTGCCAGTCGATCAGGTTCTTGACCGAGGCGGGGAAGGAGTGGTTGTACTCGGGTGTGAGGACGATGAAGGCGTCCGCCTCGGCGAGCTTCGGCGTGACGCTGTCCAGGACCGCGCGTACCGGCGGCGTCGGTGCGTACGAGATCGACGTGGGCAGGGCGACCTCGGCCAGGTCGATCAGCTCGACCTCGAAGTCGTCGCGCTCGCACAGCCGGGCCAGCAGCCAGTCCCCGACGACCGGGCCGAACCGGCCCTCACGGTTGGATCCGACGACGACGGCGAGCTTGAGCGGGACGGCATGGGTGATGGGCTCCACGCGGGGAGCGGTGGTGATGTCCATGTCGGGGAGCGTCACATCTCAAGCTAACTTGAGGTCAAGCCGCACTACGGTGGCCCCATGAGCGATGCGTATGCCGAGATCAACGGCCGTCCCGCCGACGCCGACACCCTCCGGATCCCCGCCCTGACCGGCAACTACGGCCACTTCAGCGCGATGCAGGTGCGCGGCGGCCGGGTGCGCGGGCTCGCGCTGCACCTGGCCCGGCTCGACGCCGCCACCCGCGAGATCTTCGGCCCCGGCCTCGACGGCGAGCGGGTGCGCACCCTGGTCCGCCAGGCCCTGAAGGCGTCCGGCGCCGAGGACGCCTCGACGCGCGTCTACGTATACGGGCCCGACGACGACCCGACCGTGATGGTGACCGTACGACCGCCGCAGGATCTCTCCCCGGAGCCGCAGCGGCTCCTGTCCGTCCCGTACGAGCGGCCCGCCGCCCATCTCAAGCACCTCGGCGGCTTCGGCCAGCTCTACTTCGGCAAGAAGGCCGTCCACCAGGGCTACACCGACGCGCTGCTGACCGGGCCCGGCGGCGAGATCGCCGAGGGTTCGGTCACCAACATCGCGTTCTGGGACGGGAGTTCGGTGGTGTGGCCGGACCGGCCGTCGCTGCTCGGCATCACCATGGCGCTGGTCGAGGCGCGGCTGCCGCAGTACGGGACGCCGACCGTCCGGCGACCGGTCACGCTCGACGGCCTCGGCGCGTACCGGGCCGCCTTCGTCACCAACTCGCAGGGCATCGCGCCGGTGGCCTGCATCGACGACCACGAGTTCACGGTGGACGCCGAGCTGATGGAGACGGTGTGGCGGCTGTACGCGGAGGTCCCCTGGGACGAGATCTGAGGAGTCGGGAACGCGGCCGGGCGAATGGGTGACGGGCTCACTCGTTCGCCCCCTGCCAAGGGGCGGCCGTCCGCGTGGGCCACTTACCTCGAAGGGAGAAGCACGGCACCCCGCTCCCCGGAGGACCCATGCGTACTGCCCGCCTGCTGACCGGTTCCGCGCTCGCGGCCGCCCTGCTCGGCCTGGGCGGCGCACCCGCGTACGCCAACAACGACTTCGGCGGCGGTGGTGTGGAGGTCTTTCCGGCGACGGCCGCGCCGGGCACGACCGTCACCGTGAACACCACTGCGTGCGGCCACGACGGCCATGCGACCGGGGACGCGAAAGCGGTCGGCGACGGAGAGTTCCACCTCAGCGTCTCCACCCACAAGGAAGTGCTCGCCGGTCAGTTCATGGTGCCCCACCACGCCAAGCCGGGGACCTTCGAGATCAGCGTGACCTGCGACAACGGCAAATCCGCTCGGGGTGATCTGACGATCGCCCACGGCGGCGAGAGCGATCGCGGCGGCGAGCGCTTCGACCACGGGGAGCACGCGGAGCACGGCGAGCACGCCGAGCACAGCGAGCCGAAGGGCCATGTGAAGTCCGGCGTCGGCGGCAGCGTGATCTCCAACCGGACCGAGATCGCGGCCGGGGCGGCCGTGCTCGCGGTGGCCACCGTCACCGGCGGACTGCTGCTGCGCCGCCGGGCGGGCGCTCCCGACCGCCGGAACTGACCGCCGGTGTCGGCCCAGTCGGCGGAGTCGGTACGGGCCGCCCAGGCAGCGCGGCGGCGCAACGGCTGGCTGGTCGGCATCGCGGTGTGCGTCGGGGTGTGGCTGGTGCGCCAGGGCACGGAGGCGGCTCAGCCGCCGCAGCCGTCGCGCGCGGAGTCGTTCACGGAGTCGGTGGCCGGCTCGCCCCACGCGCGCGTGGGCTCCGGTGACGCGCACACCGGCGGCGCGCTCGCGGGTGACGCGCTGGCGCCCTCCGAACCCGTACGTATCCGGATTCCGGCGATCCGCGTCGACGCGCCGGTGCTGCCGCTGGGCCTCGCCGGGGATGGGAGTCTGGCCGTACCGCCGCCGGGGCGGTCGGACTCCGCCGGGTGGTACAAGGACGGCACGGCGCCGGGGGCCGTCGGTACGGCCGTGATGGCCGGGCACGTGGACGACGCGCGCGGGCCCGCCGTCTTCTACGCGCTCGGTGTGCTGAAGAAGGGCGCCCGTGTGGAGGTGGTTCGGCGGGATCGGCGTACGGCCGTGTTCACCGTCGACGCGGTGGAAGTGTTTGGGAATGATGGCTTCCCGAACCGGCGTGTGTACGGGGCCGTCGGCCGACCTGAGCTGCGGGTGATCACCTGCGGTGGGGGGTTCAGCGAGGCGTCTGGGTACCGGGGGAACGTGGTGGTGTTCGCGCATCTCACCGGCACGGTTCTTTGAGGCGCGGGAAGTAGCGGGAGTATTCGGGTGCG
This sequence comes from Streptomyces sp. CBMA152, assembly GCF_014596475.1. Lineage (GTDB taxonomy): Bacteria > Actinomycetota > Actinomycetes > Streptomycetales > Streptomycetaceae > Streptomyces. The sequence goes on from NZ_MECJ01000033.1 coordinate 297,784, forward strand.
GACCGTGCTGGGCTGGTCGCGCAGTTCCCCGCGCCCCTAAAGGGGCGCGAGCCCCTCCCCCTCCTGAGCAGCCTCACCACCCCTCCCCCACCCCGCTGAGCAGGCCGTTGCTCGCGGGAAACGGGGCAGATGCGGTCGGGAAACAGCCGGCGACCACGCTGATGGCATCGCCAGCGGCCACCGTGCCCTGTTCACCCACGACGGAGGGTCCTGCCCATGACCACGGAACCCGGCCGCACGATCCTCGTCGTCGGCCACGGCATGGTCGGCCAGCGCTTCCTCGAAGCTCTCGCCGACAACGGCGTCACCGCCGACGCGCGCGTGGTGGTGCTCGGCGAGGAGCCCCGCGCGGCGTACGACCGGGTCCACCTCACCTCGTACTTCTCGGGCACCACACCCGATGAACTGTCCATGGTGGAAGAGGGGTTCATCGAGCGCCACGGCATCGAGCTGCTGCTCGGCGACCCGGCGGAGCGCGTCGACCGGGCGGCGCGGACCGTCACCACGCGCGCGGGGCGCTCCTTCGCGTACGACGTCCTGGTGCTCGCCACCGGCTCGTACCCCTTTGTGCCGCCGGTCCCCGGCAAGGATCTGACCGGCTGTTTCGTCTACCGCACGATCGAGGACCTGCTGGCCATCGAGGCGTACGCGAGGACGGCGACGACCGGTGCGGTGGTGGGCGGCGGGCTGCTCGGTCTGGAGGCGGCGGGCGCGCTGAAGGGGCTCGGACTGACCACGCACATCGTGGAGTTCGCGCCCCGGCTGATGCCCGCGCAGGTGGACGACGGCGGCGGCGCGGCGCTGTTGCGCACCATCGAGAACATGGGCCTCTCCGTCCACACGGGCGTCGGCACCCAGGAGGTCACCGGGGAGGGCGCCGTCGACGGCATGCTGCTCTCCGACGGCTCGCGCCTCGCCACCGACCTGGTCGTCTTCTCGGCCGGGGTGCGCCCGCGCGACCAGCTGGCCCGCGCGTGCGGGCTGCCGGTCGGCGAGCGCGGCGGCATCGTCGTCGACGAGCACTGCCGCACCGAGGACCCGGCCGTCTTCGCGATCGGCGAGTGCGCGCTGACCAGCGACGGCAAGGTGTACGGCCTGGTCGCGCCCGGATACGAGATGGCGGTGACGGCCGCCGAGGCGATCGCGGGCGGCCTGGAGAAGTCCTTCACCGGCGCCGACATGTCGACCAAGCTGAAGCTGCTCGGCGTGGACGTGGCCTCGTTCGGCGACGCGCACGGCGCCACCGACGGCAGCCTCGACGTCGTCTACACCGACGCCCGCTCGGGCATCTACAAGAAGCTGGTCGTCTCCCCCGACGGCACCCTGCTCGGCGGCGTCCTGGTGGGCGACGCCGAGATGTACGGCACGCTGCGCCCGCTCACCGGCCACATCCCGCCGATACCGGCCGAGCAGCTGGTCCTGCCCGCCGGCCTCGGCGCACCCGTCGCACTCGGGCCGGAGGCGCTGCCCGACGACGCGGTGATCTGCTCCTGCCACAACGTCACCAAGGGCGCGGTCACCCCGCTCTCCTCGCTGCCCGAGGTCAAGAAGTGCACCAGGGCCGGTACGGGCTGCGGCAGTTGCGTGAAGACCCTGGAGAAACTGCTGCCGAAGACCGGCGACGGCGGTCTGTGCGACTGCTTCGCCAAGACCCGCCAGGAGCTGTACGAGATCGCGCTCGCGCTGCGCGTCACGTCGTACGAGGCACTGCTCGACGACCACGGACGCGAGTCGGCCCGGGGCGGCGACGGGTGCGAGATCTGCAAGCCGGCGGTCGCCTCGATCCTGGCGAGCCTGGGCAACGGCCACATCCTCGACGGCGGGCAGGCCGCGCTCCAGGACACCAACGACCACTTCCTCGCCAACATCCAGCGCAACGGCTCGTACTCCATCGTGCCGCGCATCCCGGGCGGCGAGATCACCCCCGAGAAGCTGATCGTCATCGGCGAGGTCGCCCGCGACCACGGCCTCTACACGAAGATCACCGGCGGCCAGCGCATCGACCTGTTCGGCGCCCGCGTCGACCAACTTCCGCAGATCTGGGCGAAGTTGGTGGCGGCGGGCTTCGAGTCCGGCCACGCGTACGGCAAGTCCCTGCGTACGGTGAAGTCCTGCGTCGGCCGGACCTGGTGCCGCTACGGCGTGCAGGACTCGGTGAAGATGGCGATCCAGCTGGAGCTGCGCTACCGGGGTCTGCGCTCCCCGCACAAGCTGAAGTCGGCGGTCTCGGGCTGCGCGCGCGAGTGCGCGGAGGCCCAGTCGAAGGACTTCGGCGTGATCGCCACCGCCAACGGCTGGAACCTGTACGTGGGCGGCAACGGCGGTGCGACCCCGCGCCACGCGGACCTGCTGGCCCAGGACCTCTCGGACGCCGAACTGGTCCGCCTCATCGACCGGTTCCTGATGTTCTACATCCGCACCGCCGACCGCCTGGAGCGCACCTCGGTGTGGCTGGAGCGGATCGAGGGCGGCCTGAAGCACGTCGAGGACGTGGTGGTGCACGACTCCCTCGGCATCTGCGACGAGCTGGAGGCGCTGATGGCCACCCATGTCGACGACTACCGCGACGAGTGGGCCGAGACGATCGAGGACCCCGAGCGCCTGGCCCGCTTCGTCTCCTTCGTCAACGCGCCCGGCACCCCCGACCCCACGGTCCGGTTCGTGCCGGAGCGCGGCCAGATCAAGCCCGAACTGCCCGTACTGACCCTGGAGGTGGCGGCGCGATGACCGAAATGACCGAGAGCGAAACACTCGTTGAGGACCACAGCGTCCGAGTTCTGCTGGACGACGGCTGGTTCGAGGTGTGCGAGCGTACGCGTCTGATCCCCGGCCGGGGTGTCGCCGTACTGCTGCCGGACGGGCAGCAGGCCGCGGTCTTCACCGACCGGGCGGGCCGCACGTACGCGGTCGACAACCGCGACCCGTTCACCGGCGCGTACGTCCTCTCGCGCGGCCTGCTCGGCCTGACTCCGGAAGGCCGCCCGTACGTGGCGTCCCCCCTCCTGAAGCAGCGCTTCGACCTGGAGACGGGTGCGTGCCTGGACGATGACGAGGTGGCGATCCGGGCTTACTTGACCGATCGTTCTCGATAGTCGTACGGTCACTGTGTGGCCAGGACCAAGGAATTCGATCCGGACGCCGCGCTCCAGTCGGCTCTAGAGTTGTTCTGGCGGCGCGGCTACGAGGCGACGTCGATGGCGGACCTCGTCGACCACCTCGGTATCGGCCGCGCCAGCATCTACGCGACCTTCGGCAACAAGCACGAGCTGTATCTGAAGGCGCTCGACCGCTACGGCGAGACCATGGGCGAGATCCTGGTCCACGAGCTGTCCGGTCCTGGCCCCGCACTGGACGCCGTACGGGGTGTGGTGCGCCGGTTCGCGGCCGAGTCCACGGCCGCCCGTACCCGTCTGAACGGCTGTTTCGCCACGAACACCGCGACCGAGATCGCACCGCACGACACGGCCGCGGCCCGCCGGGTGGTGCAGGACTGGGAGCGCGTCGAGACCCTGCTGCACTCGGCACTCGTCCGCGCCCAGGCGCAGGGCGAACTGCCCGGGGACCGCGATCCGCGCGCACTGGCCCGCATGTTCCTCGTACTCATGCAGGGCATGCGGGTCGTCGGCAAGGCGAGCGACGACCCGGCCAGGGTGCGGGACGCGGCGGAGGCCGCGCTGACACTGTTGAACTGACCCACACGGCGACCGAGTGTCGTCGCCCATTTCTTCCTCTCCTTACCCTCATAACAGAACGATTGGTCAAGAAAAAATGTCTACTGGCCTTCGCTTCACCGACAAGACCGTCCTCGTCACCGGCGCGGGCTCCGGCATCGGCCGGGCCGTGGCGCTGGCGTTCGCCGCCGAGGGGGCCCGGGTGGCCGTCGCCGGACGGACGGCGGCCTCGCTCGACGAGACCGTGGCCCAGATAGAGCAGGCGGGCGGGACGGCGGCCGCGTTCACGGCGGACGTGTCCGTCGAGGACGAGATGCGCGGCCTGGTGGCCGCCACCGTCGCCCGGTTCGGCTCCCTCGACGTGGCGGTCAACAACGCCGGGGTGCTGCGTGGCCGCGGGCCCGTGGGCGAGCTGGCCGCCGCCGACTGGCAGGCCATGCTGGACATCAACCTCACCGGCGTCTTCCTCGCCCTCCAGGCCGAGATCGCCCAGATGCGCACCCAGGAGAACGGCGGCGCCATCGTCAACATCGCCTCCAACTTCGGCGCCCACAAGCGCGTCCCGGGCGCGGCGGGCTACCTCACCACCAAGGCCGCCGTCTCCGCGCTGACCAGGGCCGCCGCCCTCGACCACATCCAGGACGGCGTCCGTATCAACGCGGTCAGCCCCGGCGCCTCCGCCACCACCATGTCGCTGCGCGCCGGAGAGACGGAGGCCGAGCGCGCGGTGCGCATGAAGGGGGACTCGCCGCTGGGCCGGGTCGCGGCGACCGCCGAGATCGCGGCGGCCGTTCTCTATCTGGCCTCGGACGACGCGGCGGCGGCGGTGGGCACGGACCTGGTGATCGACGGCGGCGCGTCCGCCTGACCCACCGGGTCCGAGGGCCCCCTGCGCTCCAGACCTACCGGACGGTACGGTGGCCGCATGACTCAGGGCTGGAGCGCGAGGGACATCCCGGACCAGAGCGGCCGCACGGCCGTCGTCACCGGGGCCAACAGTGGCATCGGACTCGTCACGGCACGCGAGCTGGCCCGCAAGGGCGCGCATGTGGTCCTCGCGTGCCGTAGCGAGGAGCGCGGCAAGGAGGCCGTGGCGCTGATCCACCGTCAGGTGTACGGCGCCGACGTCGAGTTCAGGCCGCTGGACCTGGCGGACCTGTCCTCGGTACGGGCGTTCGCCGAAACGTATCCGCATGAACGTCTGGACCTGCTGATCAACAACGCGGGTGTGATGGCGCTGCCGTACGGCAAGACGGCGGACGGCTTCGAGCGGCAGTTCGGCGTCAACCACCTGGGCCACTTCGCCCTCACAGGCCTGCTCCTGCCGAAGCTGCGCGCGGCGCCGTCCGCTCGGGTGGTCTCGGTCTCCAGCGGCCTGCACGCGCTGTCGAACGTGGACCTGACGGACCTCAACAGCGAGCGCGGCTACCGCCGTTGGATCGCCTACGCCCGCTCGAAGTCGGCGAACCTGCTCTTCATCCACGAACTGTCCCGGCAGCTGCGTTCGGCGGGTTCGGATGTGGTGGCCGCCGCCGCGCACCCCGGCTATGCGGCGACGAACCTCCAGACTGCGGGCGCGCGGATGGAGGGCCGCCGCCTGGCGGAACGCGTCGCTCAGCTGGGCAACAGAATCGTGGCCCAGCCGGCGGAGTCGGGCGCGCTCCCCACCCTGTACGCGGCCACGGCCCCCTCGGTCCGCCCCGACTCCTTCACCGGCCCCCGCATCCAGGGCTGGCGCGGCGCCCCCACGAGGTCTTCGCGAGCGAAGTGGACCCTGAACGACGTGACGGGCGAACGGTTGTGGGTGGCTTCCGAGGGGCTTACGGGGGTGCGGTACGGGTTGTAGGGGCGTGCGATTTCCCCCACCCCGCCCCTTCCCGAAAGCTCTGGGCGAGCGGCCGGGTTCGTCGGCTGCGAGCCGGTGGGAGCTGAGCGCGCAGTTCCCCGCGCCCCTAAATACCTAGGGGCGCGGGGAACTGCGCGAGCAACCCAGCACGATCCGCAGACAAACGGGGCCCGGGGCGCAGCCCCGAGCGGGGTGCAGGGGCCGCAGGCCCCGCCCAGGGGTCCGGGGGCGTAGCCCCCGGGAGACCACCTCCACCCCCACCCACCCCCGGAGGGTTAAGGGAACGGGCGGGGTGGGGGCGTCAAAGGTTCGTATGGATGGCCGCCCCTCCCGCCAAGGCCCCGACAAGAGACGCCGCATCCCGCCGAGGCGACCGCACGCTGAACAGCATGCTGATCAAGTCGTCGATCCGGGCCGCCGACCCCGCGGCCGAGGAACCGCCCGGGGCAGCCGGGACCCCCGGGGCATCCGGCGCCACCACCGCCGCACCCGGCCTCCCCGGCGTCAAGCCCGACCCCCACCGCCTCACCGCCACCCAGGGCCTCGCCGCGCTCTCGCTCGATGCCATGGCCTCCGTCGCGTACGGGCCCGAGGCCATCGTGCTCGTGCTGGCGGCCGCCGGGTCGTACGGGCTCGGGTTCACGCTCCCGGTGACCGTGGCCATCGCCACCCTCCTCGCCGTACTCGTCGCCTCGTACCGGCAGGTCATCGCCGCGTTCCCGAACGGCGGCGGCTCGTACGCGGTGGCCCGCGCCCACCTCGGACCGCGCACCGGCCTGGTCGCTGCGGCCTCGCTGATCCTCGACTACGTACTGAACGTCGCCGTCTCCGTCACCGCCGGCGTCGCCGCGCTGACGTCGGCGTTCCCCGGTCTCTATGACCAACGAGTCGTCATCTGCCTCGGCGTCCTCGTTCTCGTCACCGCCGTGAACCTGCGCGGCATCGTCGAGTCCGCCAAGGCGTTCATCGTGCCGACGGCCGTCTTCATCGGCGCGATCCTGGCGATCGTCGTCGTGGGGCTCTTCCGTGACGCGCCCGTCTCCACCGCGACCGCCGACGGCCACGCGTCCGTGCTCGCCGGGAACGCCACCAGCGTCGGCGCGCTGCTGCTGCTCAAGGCGTTCGCGTCCGGCTGCTCGGCGCTGACCGGCGTGGAGGCCGTCGCCAACGCCGTGCCGTCGTTCCGCGCCCCGGCCGCCAAGCGCGCCCAGCGCACCGAGGTCGCCCTGGGCGCGCTCCTCGGTGTGATGCTCATCGGCCTGTCCGTACTCATCGGCCGTTTCCACCTCCAGCCGGTCGAAGGCGTCACCGTCCTCGCCCAGCTCGCGGACGCCTCCCTCGGCCACAACTGGGCTTTCTACGTCGTGCAGTTCGCCACCGTCGTCCTGCTCGCGCTCGCCGCGAACACCTCCTTCGGTGGTCTCCCCGTCCTCATGTCGCTGCTCGCCCGTGACAACTACCTTCCGCACGTCTTCGGTCTGAAGGCCGACCGCCAGGTCCACCGCCACGGCGTCCTCGCGCTCGCCACCGTCTCGGGCGCGCTGCTGATCTTCTCGGGCGGCGACACCAACACCCTCGTACCGCTCTTCTCGATCGGTGTCTTCGTCGGATTCACGATCTGCCAGACCGGCATGGTGCTGCACTGGCGGCGCGAACGCTCGCCGCGCTGGCGTGCGAAGGCGCTGCTCAACGGCTTCGGCGCGCTGCTCACCGGCGTCTCTGCGGTCGTCGTCACCGCGACGAAGTTCACCGAGGGCGCCTGGATGGTCGTCATCGCCCTGCCGCTGCTGGTGCTCGCCTTCGAGGCGGTGCACCGGGCGTACGGGAGGATCAGCGACCGCCTCGGGCTCGGCCGCGTCCCCGAACCGCCGCACCGCGACCGCTCGCTGGTCATCGTGCCCGTATCGCATCTGTCCCGGCTGACCGGCGAGGCGCTGAACGCGGCCGTGTCCCTGGGCGACGAGGTACGGGCCGTCACCGTCACCCACCCCGACGAGGAGGACCGCCGGGAGACCGAGGCGCTGCGCCGCGACTGGCAGGCGTGGAACCCGGGCGTGGAGCTGGTCGAACTGCACTCGCCGCACCGCACGGTGGGCCGCCCGGTCGCCGCGTACGTCGACCGCGTCCACCGCTACCACCCGAACACCCGGGTCACCGTCCTGATACCGGAGGTCGAGCCCGCCCACATCTGGCAGCGACTGCTCCAGAACCAGCGCGGCGCCGTCCTCGCGCACGCGGTGCGGCGCGACACGGACGCGGTGATCTGCCGGCTGCGGTTCCGGCTCTGAGGACGCCGTCGCCAACTGCCCTGCCGGGAGCGGCCGTTTCCGGCCACCCCCGGACGAGGGCACTACATCGTCGCCGGGGCGGAACGTTCCGCCATCACCGGCTGACCGCCCCGCAGCAGCGCCGTCCCCAGCGGGGTCAGCGTGTGCAGCACCGCACTGCCGTGCCGCAGCGTCACCAGCAGGCCCGCCTCCCGCAGAACGCCGGCGTGCTGGCTGGCGGAGGCGAGCGACACCCCGGCCCGGCGGGCCAGTTCGCTGGTGGTCGCGCCGTGGCCGATCGACTGGAGCACCGCCGACCTGGTGTGCCCCACCAGCCGACCGAGCGACGGGGCGGTGCCCGACGTCGTCCGCTCGTACGGCGTGTGGGTGTGCGTGACCGGGTAGACCAGGACGGGCGGCAGCAGCGGGTCCTGCAGCGCCACCGGCGTACGGCGGCAGAAGAAGGACGGCTGGAGCAGCAGTCCGCGGCCCTCCAGGTAAAGGTCCCGGTCGACCGGGTAGTCCGCCTCCAGGACCGGGGCGCGCCAGCGCATCATCGGCGGGAGCGAGGCGAGCAGTTCGTCCGCCCCGCCGTCGAGGAGCGCACGGCCCCTGGCCCCCCGGTCGGCGTCGACGCGGGCCTGGATGTGCGGCCAGTACGGCGAGATGGCGGCCCGGTGGTAGCCGCGCAGCGCGCCGAGGAGACGGTCCATCGGATCCGCGCCGCCGTCGGCGAGCGCCCGCAGCCAGCCCGGCAGCCCCCGGGGCCCTGCGACCCGGGTGAGCTCGTCCTGCAGTCGGTCCTGCCCGGTCTCGCGCACGACCTCCAGTGCTGACTCCAGGGTGTGCGGCCCTTCGGCGGGCGTGAGAAAGTCGGGAAAATAGCCGCGGCCCGGCACCACTGCGGAGAGCAGACGCGTTTCACCGTTCAACCGGGTACGCGTTTCCGTTCGCCATTCACCGAAGACTAGGGCACCCCGACGGTCTCTTAATCGATGAAAGCTGAGAATCGTTTCCCACAGCGCGTCCGGACCGGGCGCCATGCGCACCCGGGCCAGGTCCACGCCAGTGAAATGAATACGCAGCACCGAATCTCCACCTGTCTCGAATGTTGCAACGTGTTGCATTGTGTTGCATCCGCAATCGTCCCGCCCCTGAGTATGCCTACCGTCACAGGCCGTGACCACCGGCCTTTCAGCCACACTTGAAAGGCATCGCGAGCAGCCCGTGCGTACCGAAAAGCTGTACGTCGTCGGGCACGACACCGGGCCAACCGGAAAGACGTTGTGAGGACCGTGGGGGGCTTTGCTTCGTCTGGCGGCGGTCGGCATGGTGGCGGCTCCGTGCCCGGCGGGGATGACAGAGTGCGGTTCGCGGATGGGGATCCGTGAACCGCACTCTGCTTTTACGGCAACGGGCTCATGAAATGTCCGTGCTTCAACAGGAATTAAGCGGCCGCACACTCGGGGAACATCCGGCCATCGCCACGAATCGCGCGTGAACAGGCGGAAGGGGCGGCACCCCCGCACAGGGTGCCGCCCCTTCCATGTGTTCCGAAGCCGCCGTCGGATCGGTGTTGAGGGTCGGGGACCCGACGGCGGCTCCGGGGCTCTATCGCGAGTCGCTGCCCCGCGACTCGGCGGCCGCGCGGCCCGCCTCAAGGCGCGCCACGGGGATGCGGAACGGGGAGCAGGAGACGTAGTCCAGGCCCACCTCGTGGAAGAAGTGCACCGACTCCGGGTCGCCGCCGTGCTCGCCGCAGACGCCCAGCTTCAGGTCGGGGCGGGTGGCCCGGCCGGCCTCGACGGCGGACCGCACCAGCGAGCCGACACCGTCCTTGTCGATGGTCTCGAACGGCGAGACCCCGAAGATGCCCTTCTCCAGGTACGCGGTGAAGAAGCTCGCCTCCACGTCGTCCCGGGAGAAGCCCCAGACCGTCTGCGTCAGGTCGTTGGTGCCGAAGCTGAAGAACTGGGCGGCCTCGGCGATCTGACCCGCCGTCAGGGCGGCGCGCGGCAGCTCGATCATCGTGCCGATGGTGAGCTTGAGGTCGGTGCCGGTGGCGGCCTCGACCTCGGCGATGACCTGGTCGGCCTCGTCACGGACGATCTCCAGCTCCTGGACCGTGCCGACCAGCGGAATCATGATCTCCGCACGCGGGTCGCCCTTGGCGTTGCGGCGCTCGGCCGCGGCCTCCGCGATCGCCCGTACCTGCATGGCGAACAGACCGGGGATGACCAGGCCGAGGCGGACGCCCCGAAGACCCAGCATCGGGTTCTGCTCGTGCAGCTTGTGGACGGCCTGGAGCAGGCGCAGGTCGTTCTCGTTGGCGTCCTTGCGGGACTCGGCGAGCGCGACGCGGACCGAGAGCTCGGTGATGTCGGGCAGGAACTCGTGCAGCGGCGGGTCCAGGAGCCGCACGGTGACCGGCAGCCCGTCCATCGCCTCGAAGAGCTCGACGAAGTCCTTCTTCTGGAGCGGCAGCAGGGCACTGAGTGCCACCTCGCGCTCCTCGTCGGTGTCGGCCAGGATCAGCCGCTCGACCATCTCGCGCCGCTCGCCGAGGAACATGTGCTCGGTGCGGCACAGGCCGATGCCCTGGGCGCCGAACCGCCGTGCGCGCAGGGCGTCTTCGGCGTTGTCGGCGTTGGCCCGTACGCGCAGGCGGCGTACTCGGTCCGCGTACGCCATGATCCGGTGCACGGCGGCGACCAGCTCGTCGGCGTCGTCGGCGCCCGCGTGCATCCGCCCCTCGAAGTACTCGACGACCGGCGACGGCACGACCGGGACCTCGCCGAGGTAGACCTTGCCGGTGGAGCCGTCGACGGAGACCAGGTCGCCCTCTTCGATGACGGCGCCGGACTGCGTCGTCATACGGCGGCGCTTGGTGTCGACCTCCAGCTCCTCGGCGCCGCAGACACAGGTCTTGCCCATGCCGCGCGCCACGACCGCCGCGTGCGAGGTCTTGCCGCCGCGCGAGGTCAGGATGCCCTCGGAGGCGATCATGCCGTCCAGGTCGTCGGGGTTGGTCTCGCGGCGGATCAGGATGACCTTCTCGCCCGAGCGCGACCACTTGACGGCGGTGTACGAGTCGAAGACCGCCTTGCCGACGGCGGCACCGGGCGAGGCCGCGATGCCCCGGCCGATCAGCTCGGCCTTGGCGCCCTCGTCGAAGCGCGGGAACATCAGCTGGGCGAGCTGGGCGCCGTTGACGCGCTGGAGCGCCTCGGCCTCGTCGATCAGGCCCTGGTCCACCAACTGCGTGGCGATCCGGAAGGCGGCACCGGCGGTGCGCTTGCCGACCCGGGTCTGGAGCATCCAGAGCTGGCCGCGCTCGATGGTGAACTCGATGTCGCAGAGATCCTTGTAGTGGGTCTCCAGCGTCTCCATGATCTGCATGAGCTGGTCGTACGACTTCTTGTCGATGCCCTCCAGCTCGGCCAGCGGCACGGTGTTGCGGATGCCCGCGACCACGTCCTCGCCCTGGGCGTTCTGCAGGTAGTCGCCGTAGACGCCCTGGTGGCCGGAGGCCGGGTCACGGGTGAAGGCGACGCCGGTGCCCGAGTCGGGGCCGAGGTTGCCGAAGACCATCGAGCAGATGTTGACGGCGGTGCCGAGGTCGCCGGGGATGCGCTCCTGGCGGCGGTAGAGCTTGGCGCGGTCGCCGTTCCACGACTCGAAGACCGCCTTGACGGCGAGGTCCATCTGCTCGCGCGCGTCCTGCGGGAAGTCCCGCCCGGCCTCGGCCTTGACGACCTTCTTGAAGTGCTTGACCAGCTTCTTCAGGTCGGCGGCGTCGAGGTCGGTGTCGACGGTGACCTTCTTGGCGGCCTTGGCCTCGTCGAGGGCGTCCTCGAAGAGCTCGCCGTCCACGCCCAGCACGGTCTTGCCGAACATCTGGATGAGGCGGCGGTAGGAGTCCCAGGCGAAGCGCTCGTCGCCGGACTGCTTGGCCAGGCCCGTCACCGAGGCGTCGGAGAGGCCGATGTTGAGGACGGTGTCCATCATGCCGGGCATCGAGAACTTGGCGCCCGAGCGCACCGAGACCAGCAGCGGGTCGTCGGCCTGGCCGAGCTTCTTGCCCATCTTCGCCTCAAGGGCGTCGAGGTGGGCACTCACCTCGTCGCGCAGCGCGGCCGGCTCCTCGCCGCTGTCGAGGTAGACCTTGCACGCCTCGGTGGTGATCGTGAAGCCGGGAGGCACCGGCAGGCCGAGGTTGGTCATCTCGGCGAGGTTCGCGCCCTTCCCGCCGAGCAGGTCCTTGAGGTCCCTGTTCCCCTCGGTGAAGTCGTAGACGAACTTCTGGCTGTGCTGGAGGTCTTTGTCTTCCGACACGGGTCTCGACTCCTCGACGACTCGTTGGCTGCCCTGACGGCGAGGAACATACCCAGATCGAAGGTGTCTGGGTACGTCCACTTGCGCGTCATACGGCTTTAACCACTCGTCCGCCAGCAGATCGAAAGTAACTGGGAGGTAACCCGGGTGATCACCATTGCTTCACTCCCTGAAGGCGAGAGTGCCGAAAGAGCCACTATTCCGCTCACCTGAGCAGCACTTCATGCATCTGAGTTCACTTCTTGAACACAGAAGGGGTGGCACTCAGTGCCACCCCTTCTAGAGATGCAACCGCCTCGAAAGTGCTCATCTGAGCGCAACCCCTATCAGGGGTGGCGAGAATCACGCCGCCGAGCGGGCCGGAATTCCACGATCCGGACCGTGGATCACGCCATCGCGAGACGACGGGCCACGAAGGTTTCGCCGCGCTTTCGTCCCGCTGTTGACCGTTTCGTACGGGTTCAGCCGCCGGAGGTGTCCAGCTCGGCGTCCGCGCTCACGCCCGAGCAGTCGTACGGGTCCTTGAGCCAGCCGTCCGGCAGGACGACCCGGTTGTTGCCCGAGGTGCGCCCGCGCGGGCCGTCGGCGCCGACCGGCCACGACTGGTCCAGATCGAGCTCGCTCAACTGAGCGCTCAGCTCGTCCAGCGACGAGGTGATCGCGAGGCTCTTGCGCATCTCCGAGCCGACCGCGAAGCCCTTGAGGTACCAGGCCACGTGCTTGCGGAAGTCGATGACCCCGCGCGACTCGTCGCCGATCCACTCGCCGAGCAGCGTCGCGTGCCGCACCATCACGTCCGCGACCGTGCGCAGGGTGGGGCGCGCGTAGGAGTCCGTACCCTCGAAGGCGGCCACCAGGTCGCCGAAGAGCCACGGGCGGCCGAGGCAGCCGCGTCCGACGACGACGCCGTCGCAGCCGGTCTCCTTCATCATCCGCAGCGCGTCCTCGGCGGACCAGATGTCGCCGTTGCCGAGCACCGGGATCTCCGGGACGTGCTCCTTCAGGCGCGCGATGGCGTCCCAGTCCGCGGTGCCGCCGTAGTGCTGGGCGGCGGTGCGGCCGTGCAGCGCTATCGCGGTGACGCCCTCCTCGACGGCGATCCGTCCGGCGTCCAGATAGGTGATGTGGTCGTCGTCGATGCCCTTGCGCATCTTCATCGTGATCGGCAGGTCCCCCGCGTTGGAGACGGCCTCGTTGAGGATCGCACGCAGCAGCGGCCGCTTGTACGGGAGCGCCGAGCCGCCGCCCTTGCGGGTCACCTTGGGCACCGGGCAGCCGAAGTTCAGGTCGATGTGGTCGGCCAGGTCCTCGTCGACGATCATGCGGACCGCCTTGCCGACGGTGACCGGGTCGACGCCGTACAGCTGGATCGAGCGAGGCGTCTCCGTCTCGTCGAAGTGGATCAGCTGCATGGTCTTCTCGTTGCGCTCGACCAGCGCCCGCGTCGTGATCATCTCGCTCACGAACAGCCCCTTGCCGCCGCTGAACTCACGGCAGAGGGTACGGAACGGGGCATTGGTGATGCCGGCCATGGGTGCCAGCACCACGGGAGGCTGCACGGCATGCGGGCCGATGTTGAGCGTGGTCATTACGCCATTGTCGCGCATCCCCGCGTTAATTAGTTAGCCGTACTACATGGACCAGGTCGTTAGTTAGGCGTACTATCTAGGGATGCCCGATCTCAGTCCCCGCCGCCGCATACTCGTGCTCGCGATCTGCTGCATGAGTCTGCTCATCGTCGGCCTCGACAACACGATCCTGAACGTGGCGCTGCCCACCATGCAGCGCGAACTGCACACCTCCGTCTCCGGGATGCAGTGGACGATCGACGCGTACACCCTCGTCCTCGCCTCCCTGCTGATGCTCGCGGGCTCGACCGCCGACCGCATCGGACGCCGCCGCGTCTTCATGGCAGGCCTGGTGATCTTCACCCTCGGCTCGCTGCTCTGCTCGCTCGCCCCGAACCTGTCCTCCCTGGTCGCCTTCCGCACCATCCAGGCGGTCGGCGGCTCGATGCTCAACCCGGTGGCGATGTCGATCATCACCAACACCTTCACCGACCCACGTGAACGCGCCCGCGCCATCGGCGTGTGGAGCGGCGTCGTCGGGATCTCCATGGCCGCGGGCCCGATCATCGGCGGCCTGCTGGTCGACTCGGTCGGCTGGCGCTCGATCTTCTGGATCAACCTTCCGGTCGGCCTCGCCGCACTCCTGCTGACCTGGCGTTACGTACCGGAGTCCCGCGCGGAACGGCCGCGCCGCCCCGACCCCGTCGGTCAGCTCCTGGTCATCGCGCTGCTCGGCTCGCTCACGTACGCGATCATCGAGGCGCCCAGCGCGGGCTGGACGTCGGCGCAGATCCTGCTCTGCGCGGCGATCGCCGCCGGTGCGCTCACCGGGCTCCTGCGCTACGAGCCCCGGCGCGTCGACCCCCTCATCGACCTGCGGTTCTTCCGCAGCACACCGTTCAGCGGCGCCACCGTCATCGCGGTCTCCGCCTTCGCCGCGCTCGGCGGCTTCCTCTTCGTCAACACGCTCTATCTGCAGAACGTACGGGGCCTGGACGCCCTGCACGCCGGGCTCTACATGGTGCCGATGGCGGCCGTCACGCTCGTCGTGGCCCCGCTGTCCGGACGCCTTGTCGCCGCCCGGGGGCCACGGCCTTCGCTGCTGATCGCCGGGGTCACCATGGCCGCGAGCGGGCTGCTGTTCGCCGCGTTCGACGGTCAGTCCTCGACGGGGCTGCTCTTCACCGGATACGTCCTGTTCGGCCTCGGCTTCGGCATGGTCAACTCCCCCATCACCAACACCGCGGTCTCCGGGATGCCCCGCGCCCAGGCGGGCGTCGCGGCCGCCGTCGCCTCCACCAGCCGCCAGACCGGGCAGACGCTGGGCGTCGCGATCACCGGCGCGGTACTCGCGGGCGGCCTCGCGGGCACGGCGGCGCCGGGCGCCTACGCCGCCGCCTTCCCGGACGCCGCCCGTCCTGCCTGGTGGATCATCACGGGCTGCGGTCTGGCCGTACTCCTGATGGGAGCCGCGACCAGCGGCCGCCGGGCCCGCGAGTCCGCGCGCCGGACGGCCGAGCGGCTGGAGCTGGCGAGCTCGGCGGCGTGAGCGCTCCGCTGGAGGTACGGGTATTCGACTGCGGGCCGTCGGTGGCTGGTCGCGCAGTTCCCCGCGCCCCTTCGGGGCACGCGTCAACCGCACCGGACTTCCACAAGACCGCTCAGCAGGACGGTCGGCGGCTCTGGCGGCAGCTACGCGCGCGTGGCCACCGGAAAACCCGTTACGCGTGCGCGGGCACCCGGGCCGACAGCTCCTGAAGACGCTCAAGGCGTACGCGGGTGTCGTCGTCCAGCGGTACGTACGTGACCAGGCGCGGGCCGGACGACGGGCCCAGCCACAGGTTGGTGTGCTCCAGGTGCAACAGGCCGACCAGCGCGTTGCGGATGAACTTGTCCCGGCCGCCCTGGCCGACCACCTCGTGCCGCGCCCAGATCTCGCGGAACTCCGGCGACCCGTTCTCCAGGCGCATCAGCAGCGTCTTCCAGGCGGGCTCGGCCAGGTGCTCGGCCATGGAGGCGCGGAACTTGGCGGCCATCATCCGGTTGACCTCCGGCCGATCGGCGACCGCCGCCCGCCAGTCGTCGTTGGTGAAGGCCAGCCACATGCAGTTGCGGTCGCCGGGCGGCAGCGCGTCCAGGTCGCAGAGCAGCTTCGCGTACGTGCGGTTGTACGCCAGGATGTCGTACCGGCTGTTCTGGATGCAGGCGGGCATCGGCTCCAACTGGTCCAGCATCGCGCGCATGGCCGGAGTGACCGTGGGGCAGGGCGCGTTGGGGTTCGGGTCGCCGGTCCCGGCGAGGGCGAACAGATGGGCGCGCTCGCTGGGGTCCATCAGCAACGCGCGCGCGAGCGCGTCCAGGACCTGCGCGGACACCTGGATCTCACGGGCCTGTTCCAGCCATGTGTACCAGGTGACGCCGACGGCGGACAGATGCGCGACCTCCTCGCGGCGCAGCCCGGGCGTGCGCCGACGGCGGCCGTGCGGCAGGCCGACCTGCTCGGGCGTGATGCGCTCGCGGCGGCTGCGCAGGAATTCGGCCAACTCGTGCCTGCGAACGTCGGACTGCGGTGCCACAGTGGTCATACGCACCAGGGTGCCGCACGGCCGACCCCATTGCCAGGTAGTGCGGGTACCAGGATAAACAGACTCTGGTACCAGGCTGAGCAAACCGCGATCGTGTGATGCGTGAGCAACGACGTGAGTTCTGTTTCGACCACATCCGCTACCCGACCGAGGACCGCGACCACCACCCCGGCCACCGTCCCGGTCATCCATCACGAGGGCGCGTCGATCGGCGCGCTCGGGCTCTTCACCGTGCTGCTCGGCGCGGCCCTGCCCCTGATCGACTTCTTCATCGTCAACGTCGCCCTGCCCGCCATGGACAAGGACCTGTCCGCGGGCGCGGCCACCCTGGAGCTGGTGGTCGCGGGCTACGGCGTCGCGTACGCCGTACTGCTCGTCCTCGGCGGCCGGCTCGGCGACACCGCCGGGCGCCGCAAGCTCTTCCTGATCGGCATGGCCGGCTTCGGCCTGACCTCGCTCGCCTGCGGCCTGGCACCGACCGCCTGGACGCTGGTCGCGGCCCGGGTCGCCCAGGGCGCCACGTCCGCGCTGATGCTCCCGCAGGTCCTGGCCACCATCCAGGCCACCACCGCCGGACCGCGCCGGGCGCGCGCGATGAGCCTGTACGGCGCGACCGCGGGCCTGTCCATGGTCGCGGGCCAGATCCTCGGCGGCGTGCTCGTGGCCGCCGACATCGCGGGCTCCGGCTGGCGCTCGGTCTTCCTGGTCAACGTTCCCGTGGTCGTCGTCGGCCTGGTGCTCGCCGTCCGCAGCGTGCCGGAGACCCGCTCGGAGCGGGCCGCCTCGATCGACGTGCCGGGCACGCTCCTGCTGGCCCTTTCGCTGATCAGCCTGCTGCTTCCGCTGACCGAGGGCCGCGCGGCCGGGTGGCCGCTGTGGACCTGGATATCGCTCGCGGTCTTCCCGTTCGCGGCGTTCACGTTCTTCCGGACCGAGCAGCGCATCGACCGCCGCGGCGGCACCCCGCTGGTCCCGCCGAGCCTGCTGCGCCTGCCGTCCCTGAACCGGGGCCTGGCGCTCATCGTCCCGTTCTCGGTCGGCTTCAGCGGCTTCATGTTCGTGATCGCGGTCGTCCTCCAGCAGGGCCTTCAGATGGGCCCGGTCTCGGCCGGTCTCGCCCTGGTCCCGATGGCTGTGGCGTTCTTCGTGGCCTCGCTGGCCGGGCCGCGCCTGATCGGCCGGTACGGCAGCAAGGTGGTCACCGTCGGCGGCCTCATCCAGGGCGTCGGTATCACGGTCCTGGTGGCGACCGTCCACTACGGCTGGCCGGACCTCGGCATCGGCGCGCTGGCCCCGGGGGTCGCGCTGGCCGGACTCGGCCAGGGCCTCCAGCTGCCGGTGCTGTTCCGGATCGTGCTCTCGGACGTCCCGGCGGACCGGGCGGGCGTCGGCAGCGGCGTCATGGTCACCACCCAGCAGTCGGCCCTCGCCCTCGGCGTCGCGACCCTGGGCAGCCTCTTCCTCTCCCTCGCCCCGTCCTCGGGCACCCGGGACGCACTCGTGGTGACGCTTCTCGTCCAGCTGGCGGCGGTCGTCGTGACCGTACTGCTGAGCCTGCGGCTGCCCCGGAAGGTGGGATGACCTGGGAAGACGGGGGGACAACACCCGAAGGTCGGTCGACACCTGAACACGGGGTGACAAATGACAGATGACAGATATTGAAATCTGTCATCTGTCATGTCATGGTGGGTACGGGGGTGCACACCGCACCTCCCACCCCCACCCTGCAAGGAGCGACCACCATGCGCACCCGCACCCTCGGCACCACCGGTCCCCAGGTCTCCGCCCTCGGCCTCGGCTGCATGGGCATGTCCGCGCTGTACGGCGAGGCCGACCGGGCCGAGTCCATCGCCACCATCCACGCCGCCCTCGACGCGGGCGTCACCCTGCTCGACACCGGCGACTTCTACGGCATGGGCCACAACGAGCTCCTGATCGGCGAGGCCCTGCGCAGCGCCCCCGCCGCCGCTCGCGAACAGGCGCTCACCAGCGTGAAGTTCGGCGCCCTGCGCGACCCCGACGGCGGCTGGGCCGGATACGACGGCCGCCCGGCAGCGGTCAAGAGCTTCGCCGCGTACTCGCTCCAGCGCCTCGGCGTCGACCACATCGACGTCTACCGCATCGCCCGGCTCGACGAGAACGTCCCGGTCGAGGAGACCGTCGGCGCCATCGCCGAACTGGTCGAGGCCGGTCACGTACGGCACATCGGGATGTCCGAGGTCGGCGCGGACACCCTGCGCCGGGCCGCCGCCGTCGCCCCGATCAGCGACCTCCAGATCGAGTACTCGCTCATCTCGCGCGGCATCGAGGACGAGATCCTGCCGACCGCCAAGGAGCTGGGCATCGGGATCACGGCGTACGGGGTGCTCTCGCGCGGCCTGATCAGCGGCCACTTCACCCGCGACCGCAAGCTGGCGGCCAACGACTTCCGCGGCATGAGCCCGCGCTTCCAGGGCGAGAACCTCGACCGCAACCTGGACCTCGTCGAGGCGCTGCGCAAGGTCGCCGAGCACCAGGGCGTCTCGGTCGCGCAGATCGCGATCGCCTGGGTGATGACGCAGGGCGAGCGGTTCGGCGCGGACATCGTGCCCCTGGTCGGCGCCCGCCGCCGGGACCGCCTCGCCGAGGCGCTGGGCGCGCTCGACGTCACGCTCGGCAAGGACGACCTGGCCGCGATCGAGGCCGCCGTCCCGGCCGGCGCCGCCGCGGGCGACCGCTACCCGGCGGCCCAGATGGCACATCTGGACAGCGAGCACTGAGTTGTCCACAGGGCCGAACCGGTGTCGTCGGCGCCGGGTAACGTCAAGGTCATGAGTACGGAACCACTGACCGCCGAGCGCATCCTCGAAGCGACCGAGGAGGTGCTGCGCCGCCACGGCCCGGCGAAGGCCACGGTCGTCGACGTCGCCCGCCAGCTCGGCGTCAGCCACGGCAGCGTCTACCGCCACTTCCGTACGAAGTCGGCGCTGCGGGAAGCCGTCACCAAGCGCTGGCTGGACCGCACGACGCTGCAACTCGGCGTCATCGCGGACGACGAGCCCAAGGACGCCGAGTCCACCCTGCGCGACTGGCTGGCGAAGCTGTTCGAGGCCAAGCGCCACAAGGCGGGCGACGACCCCCAGCTGTTCGCCACGTACGAGGTGCTGCTCGCGGAGAACAGCACGGTGGTCGAGGACCACATCGCGGACCTGGTCGCCCAGCTGGCCCGCATAGTCCACGCGGGCGTCCAGCGCGCCCAGTTCACCACGCCGACCCCCGACGAGTCAGTGGCCCGAGCCCTCTTCGACGCCACAGGCCGCTTCCACGACCCGGCGTACGCGTCCCAGTGGCAACGCCCGGGAATCGAGGCAGAGTTCGAGGCGGTGGTGGACCTCTTGATACGAGGCCTGCGCGCCGCAACCCCGGCGAGCCAGGGGCGCGCCCCCGGGGACGCCTAGTTCCAGCTGGCGTATCGGGCGGTCGCCGCGCCCGACCCGGTAGAGATCGTGAGCAAACGATCAGACGCCGGGTCGACCAACGCGTCGTCGACATCCCGCGCGCCCGACCCCACGGACCCCGCCACCCGATACCGAGACCCCGGAGGCAGGGAGACCTCCACACTCCCCGAGCCGGAGGACGCGCTGACCCGCCGAGGCGGAGTCACGAACTCCAACGACGCCTGCCCCGACCGCACCCGCATCTCCGCCGAGGCCGACCCGATCGCGGACCCGCTGAACGACCCGGAGTCGACGGACCCGGTGATCGGCCCGCGTACGCCGTACAACTTCACACTGCCCGACCCGGCCCGCACATCGACCGGGCCGGTGAGGCCGCTGACCCGGACCGTGCCCGAGCCGCTCTTCACGTTCAGCTCGACCCCGGCCGGGACGGTCAGGTCGAGCTGGACCGAGCAGTCCAGGCCCGTGACGGAGAGCAGACCGCCGCACTCGGGCCGCAGCCTGAGGGTGTCGCCGTCCCACACCTTGGTGACCTTGGGCTTGCGCAGCGACCAGGAAAGCCGCTCCTTGACCCGGACTTCACCGTCCGCACCGGGCCCGATGGTCACCGCGGCGCTGCCCGAGTCGATCTGGACGGCCCGCACCGGGTGGTGGTCGTTCGTCTCGACACTGCTGTGACTGGCCTCGCGGCCGAAGAACTCCCCGTACATCCCGAAGACGAGCGGAGTAACGATGAACAACGCGCTGAGCACGGCGACCAGGATCCACCGCCCCCGGTGCTGGGGCCGATCCCCGCCCGGACCGGAACCGGGGCCGCTCTCCGTACGTATGCCCGTGCTCGTACTCACGACCCGCCGTCCAGGAACCGCAGCACGGCGAGGACGCGGCGGTGGTCGCCGTCGGCGACGGGCAGGTCGAGCTTGGCGAAGATGCTGTTGATGTGCTTGGCCACCGCGCTCTCGCTGACGACGAGTTGCACGGCGATGCCCGCGTTGGAGCGGCCCTCGGCCATCAGGGCGAGGACTTCGCGTTCGCGCGGGGTCAAGCGCTCCAGCGGATCCGCGCCGCCACCCCGGCGCAGCAGCAGCTGGGCGACGACCTGCGGGTCGAGCGCGGTGCCGCCGCCCGCGACCCGCTTGAGCGCGTCGATGAACTCCTCGACGTCGGCGACCCGTTGCTTGAGCAGA
Source organism: Streptomyces sp. CBMA152 (assembly GCF_014596475.1). Lineage (GTDB taxonomy): Bacteria > Actinomycetota > Actinomycetes > Streptomycetales > Streptomycetaceae > Streptomyces. Next base: position 318,680 of record NZ_MECJ01000033.1, read on the forward strand.
TAGCCGATGCCGCCGGTCTGCGCGGTGAGCAGATCGGCCGCGTACCGCTCCTCCACGTACTGGGAGAGCAGCAGTACGGAGGTGTCCGGCCACTGCTGACGGATCATCAGGGCGGCGCGTACGCCTTCGTCGGTGAAGCCCGGCGGCATCCGGACGTCGACGAGCGCGAGCTTGGGCCGGTGCTCCTCGACGGCGGCGAGCAGCCCATCGGCGTCGTCCGCCTCGGCGGCGACCTCGAACCCGGCTATCTCCAGAACCTTGACAAGACCTATCCGCAGCAGGATCGAGTCCTCGGCGATCACAGCCCGCACGGCAACTCCACAGTGATGACAGTCGGGCCCCCGTGGGGGCTGTTGATCCGGATCGTTCCGTCCACCGACCCTACGCGTTTGCCCAGGCCCCGCAGTCCGGTGCCGCCGGCGGCGTCCGCGCCGCCGACCCCGTTGTCGCAGACGGTCAGGGTGAGCAGGTCGGCGCGGCGGCGCACATGGACGGAACAGCGCGTCGCGCGGGCGTGCTTGGCGACGTTCGCCAGTGCCTCGGAGACGACGAAGTAGGCGACGGCCTCGACAGTGGGCGCGGGGCGCCGGTCGATGTCGACGGTGAGCTCGACGGGCAGCGGGGCGCGGGCGGCGATGCCGGAGAGCGCGGCGTCCAGGCCGCGGTCGTCGAGGACGGCCGGGTGCAGTCCGCGCACCAGGCTGTTCAGCTCCTCGATGGCCTCCTTGGCCTCGCGGTGCGCCTCGTCGATGACGGCCCGGGCGTCGGGCGGCAGATCGGTGAGGGTGGCCCGGGCCAGGCCCAGGTTCATGGCGAGCGAGACGAGCCGCTGCTGGGCGCCGTCGTGCAGGTCGCGCTCGATACGGCGGCGTTCGGCGTCGGCGGCGTCCAGTACTCCGGCGCGGCTCTCGGCCAGCGTCTCGACCCGCCGCTCCAGCTCCTTGGCCCGGTTGGGGCCGAGCAGGGCGGCCGCCGCGTGGGCGTCGAGGCGGGCGGTGGCGGCGGCGAACCAGGGCGTACTGAGCAGCAGCAGGAGGCCGCCGACGGTGAGCAGGACGTACTCGTCGGTCCAGCCCGGCATCCGGTCGTCCATCGGCAGCGCCCACACCCAGGAGAAGACCAGCGCCCCCGCGAGGCCCGCCGCCCATGAGCAGACCACCAGCACACCGGCCGTCGCCGCGAGCGGGGCGACGAGGAGGTGGTAGCCGTACTGCCGCCAGGTCGACTCCGACCGCAGCCGCTCGACGAGCCCGCGCCAACTCAGCTTGCGGCTGCGCCAGGCGATGTGCGGCACGTCGAGGCCGAGCAGCGACCAGAAGCGGCTGCGCTGGAGGGTGGTGAGCAGCGGATTGACGACGAGGACGAACAGCAGGGCGCTCGGGGTGTGTCCGGGGGCCGCGACCATGTACGTGAAGGCGGCCGCGGCGGGCAGCGCGAGGGGAACGCCTGCCACGGCGAAGGTGGTGTTGCGCCAGGCCCACGCCGACCAGGGGGCGTGTGCGGCGGCCCAGTCGAATGCGCGCCGCAGCGGGCCGGGAGTTGCCATGTGCATACCGTAAATGCCCTGGTCGGGGCCGCGCCATCACGCTGCTGCCCGCCCGGGGGTGTAGCTGGCACCACCCCTGTTCCGGACGACCGCGCTACTGACCTGGACGGCCGGAACGACGAAGCTTGTGATCATGCCCGGTGGACGGACCTCCGGGCCGGAAGGAGCCCCGTCGCCATGACGCTCGTCGCCCCGCAGATCCGCACCCGCCGTACGACGTCCCGTACCGGTGCCGGTGTCGCGGGCCTGCGCCGGCCGCGTCTGGCCACGCTGTTGACGGGCGCCGGGGTCGCGCTGCTGCCGTGGATGGTCGTCCTGGCGCAGACGCTGCCGCAGACCACGGAGGTCTCCAACTGGTCCGCGGCGTGGATCGGCCTCGACGCGCTCCTGGCCGTGGGCCTGACCGGAACGGGCGCGCTGCTCAAGCGCGGTGACGCTCGGGTGGGGCAAGCTGCCGCGGCGACGGGGGCGTTGCTTTTGGTGGACGCCTGGTTCGACGTGATGACTTCGGCCCCGGGCCCGGAGTTCACCACGTCCGTGGTGCTGGCGCTGTGCGCGGAGTTGCCACTGGCGGTGGCGTGCGGGGTGCTTGCGGCGCGGCGACCGTAAGCAAAGGGCCTGGCCCCGTACTGCCGAACAGGCGGTACGGGGCCAGGCCTTTAGGGGCGCGGGGAACTGCGCGACCAGCCCCCACGTACCCGCAGACGAATCAGCAACCCAGCAGTCGGCTACCCAGGTAGGACTGGATCTGGTCCAGGGAGACGCGCTCCTGGGACATCGTGTCGCGCTCGCGGACGGTCACCGCGTTGTCGTCGAGCGTGTCGAAGTCGACGGTGACACAGAACGGCGTACCGATCTCGTCCTGACGACGGTAACGGCGACCGATCGCGCCCGCGTCGTCGAACTCGATGTTCCAGTTCTGCCGCAGATCCGCCGCCAGCCCCTTCGCCTTCGGCGAGAGCTGCGGGTTGCGCGAGAGCGGCAGGACCGCGACCTTGACCGGCGCCAGACGCGGGTCGAGGCGCATCACGGCGCGCTTCTCCATGACGCCCTTGGCGTTGGGCGCCTCGTCCTCGCTGTAGGCGTCGAGGAGGAAGGCGAGCATGGAGCGGCCGACACCGGCGGCGGGCTCGATGACGTACGGGGTCCAGCGCTCACCGGCCTCCTGGTCGAAGTACGACAGGTCGCTGCCGGACGCCTTGGCGTGCGCCGAGAGGTCGTAGTCGGTGCGGTTGGCGACACCCTCCAGCTCGCCCCACTCGCTGCCGCCGAACTGGAAGCGGTACTCGATGTCGGCGGTGCGCTTGGAGTAGTGGGAGAGCTTCTCCTTCGGGTGCTCGTACCAGCGCATGTTCTCCTCGCGCAGGCCAAGGCCCGTGTACCAGTTCCAGCGCTCCTGCATCCAGTACTCCTGCCACTTCTCGTCCTCGCCCGGCTTGACGAAGAACTCCATCTCCATCTGCTCGAACTCGCGGGTGCGGAAGATGAAGTTGCCGGGCGTGATCTCGTTGCGGAAGGACTTGCCCATCTGGGCGATACCGAACGGCGGCTTCTTGCGCGAGGTCTGCTGGACCTGGCCGAAGTTGGTGAAGATGCCCTGCGCGGTCTCGGGACGCAGGTAGGCGACCGAGCCGCTGTCCTGGGTCGGGCCGAGGTGGGTGGAGAGCAGACCCGAGAAGTTCTTCGGCTCGGTGAAGGTGCCCTTGTTGCCGCAGTGCGGGCAGCTGAGGTCGGCGAGGCCGTTCGCGGGCTCCTTGCCGTGCTTCTCCTCGTACGCCTCGATCAGGTGGTCCGCGCGGAACCGCTTGTGGCAGGAGGTGCACTCGGTGAGCGGGTCCGTGAAGGTGGCGACGTGGCCGGAGGCCTCCCAGACCTCGGTGGCCAGGATCACCGACGAGTCGATACCGACGACGTCCTCGCGCGAGGTGACCATGTAGCGCCACCACTGGCGCTTGAGGTTCTCCTTCAGCTCGACACCCAGCGGCCCGTAGTCCCAGGCGGCACGCTGACCACCGTAGATCTCGCTGCACGGGTAGACGAAGCCACGGCGCTTGCTCAGGTTGACGATGGTGTCGATCTTGTCGGCGGCCACGGTGCTCTCTTCATTACGACGACGACGAACGGCGAATGCCCCAGGGTAGCGGCGGCCTGCACCCCTGGATCAAATCGGTATCCGGGACCGGCGTCGACGAAGGCCCGCGAAGCGGTCGCGGACAGCCTTGACGAGGGCTTGGCCAGGGCTTGACGGGGTCTTGTTGACAATCGTTTCCAGTTTTGTTGAAAATGAGTGTCATGAACGTACGACGCCTCATACCCGCCGCCGCCCTGTCCAGCGCCGTGGTCCTCGGCCTGACCGCCTGCTCGGGCTCGTCCACCGCGGGCAGCAAGGACGGCAAGCTCGACGTGGTGGCGTCGTTCTACCCGATGCAGTACCTGGCCGAGCAGATAGGCGGCTCCCACGTCGCCGTCTCGAACCTCACCAAGCCGGGCGTGGAGCCGCACGACCTGGAGCTCAGCCCGAAGCAGACGGCCTCGCTCGGCGAGGCGGACGTCATCGTCTACCTCAAGGGCATCCAGCCCGCCGTGGACAAGGCCATCGACCAGTCCGGTGTGAAGCACACCGTCGACGCGGCGAGCCTGACCAAGCTGGAGGACCACGGCACCGAGACCGGCCCGGGCCACGAGGGCCACGCCCACGAGGGCGACAGCGAGGCCGGCGCCGACCCGCACATCTGGCTGGACCCGGTGAAGTACGCCGAGGTCGCCAAGGGCGTCGGCAAGACCCTGGAGCAGGCCGACCCGGATCACGCGGCGGACTACAAGAAGAACACCGACACCGTGGTGAAGAACCTCGGCGCGCTGAACGACAAGTTCACGGCGGGCCTGAAGAACACCGCGACGAAGACCTTCATCACCACCCACTCCGCCTTCGGCTACCTCGCCGAGCGCTACGGGCTGACCCAGGAGGGCATCGCGGGCATCGACCCCGAGGCCGAGCCGAGCCCCGCCCGGATCAAGGAGCTCCAGTCGCTGGCGAAGAAGGACCACGTCAACACCGTCTTCTTCGAGACACTGGCCAGCGACAAGACCGCCAAGACCCTCGCCAAGGACACCGGCCTGAAGACGGATGTCCTGGACCCGCTGGAGGGCATCACCAAGAAGTCCAAGGGTGCCGACTACCTCGCGGTGCAGGAGGCCAACCTGGCCGCGCTCCAGAAGGCACTCGGCGCCAAGTGACGACCACGACTCGGCGATCCGCATCCGACGCATCGGAGGCAGCAGCGATGGAACCCGTCATATCCCTGCGCGGGGCCACGGCCACGCTGGGCTCGCGCCCGGTGCTGCGCGGCATCGACCTCACCGTCCAGCGCGGTGAGGTCGTCGCGCTCCTCGGCGCCAACGGCTCCGGCAAGTCCACCGCCGTGCGCTCGGTCATCGGCCAGGTGCCGCTCACCGGTGGCGCGATCGAGCTGTTCGGCACCGAGCTGAAGCGCTTCAAGGACTGGGCGCGCGTCGGTTACGTACCGCAGCGCACCACCGCCGCGAGCGGAGTGCCCGCCACAGTCCGCGAGGTCGTCTCCTCGGGGCGTCTGTCCCGTACGAAACTGGGCCTGCTCTCCAAGGCGGACCGGGCGGCCGTGCGCCGGGCCATCGAGCTCGTGGGCCTCGCCGACCGCGCCAAGGACTCGGTGAACGCGCTCTCCGGCGGCCAGCGCCAGCGCGTCCTGATCGCCCGCGCGCTCGCCTCCGAGCCCGAGCTGCTGATCATGGACGAGCCGATGGCGGGCGTCGACCTGGCCAGCCAGGAGATCCTCGCCGCGACCCTGCGCGAGCAGGTCGCGGGCGGCGCGACCGTGCTGCTCGTGCTGCATGAACTCGGGCCCCTGGAGCCGCTGATCGACCGCGCGGTGGTGCTGCGCGACGGCTGCGTCACCCACGACGGCCCGCCGCCCAAGGCCACCGGCCAGCACGCGCTCCCGGGCCACGACCACGTCCACCCCCACTCGGCCGCCGAGCCGATCCGCACAGGACTGCTGACCTGATCATGGAAATCCTCCAGACCGCCTTCATGCAGCGGGCGCTCATCGCGGCCGTCCTGGTCGGCATCACCGCCCCCGCCGTCGGCATCTACCTGGTGCAGCGCCGCCAGGCGTTGATGGGCGACGGAATCGGCCATGTCGCGATGACCGGCGTCGGCCTCGGCTTCCTGCTCAACAGCAGCCCGGTGTGGATGGCGACACTCGTCTCCGTCGTCGGCGCCGTCACGATGGAACTGATCCGCGCGTACGGCAAGACGCGCGGCGACATCGCGCTCGCCATGCTCTTCTACGGCGGCATGGCGGGCGGTGTGCTGCTGGTCAACCTCTCGGACACCGGCTCCAACGCCAACCTCTCCTCGTACCTGTTCGGCTCGCTCTCCACCGTCTCCGACTCGGACGTCACCTCGATCTGCCTGCTCGCTGCGTTTGTGGTGCTGGTCACGGTCGGCCTGCGGCGGCAGTTGTTCGCGGTCAGCCAGGACGAGGAGTTCGCACGGGTGACGGGTCTGCCGGTGCGCGCCCTCAACCTGCTGATCGCGGTGACCGCCGCGATCACCGTCACGGTCGCGATGCGGGCCGTCGGGCTGCTGCTCGTCAGCGCGCTGATGGTGGTCCCGGTCGCCGCCGCCCAGCAGATCTCGCGCTCGTTCGTGGTGACGTTCGTCCTCGCGGTGGTCATCGGTACGACGGTCACGCTGGCCGGAACGGTCACGTCCTACTACCAGGACGTGCCGCCCGGTGCGACGATCGTGCTGCTCGCCATCGGCGCGTTCATCGCGCTGACCGCACTCGCGGCCCCCTTGGCGCGACGGCGCGCGCGGGTGGCCGAAACCGCCGCCCAGGAGTGCACCCTGGAGGTACCGGGGGCACGGACCGCGGCGGACGAGGCCACGGTCTGACCCCGACCTGGCAGAATGGCCCGACGACGTGAGCGGGCGAGGGTAAGGGAGGCACCTGTGGCGACGGCTGGATCACCTGTACGCGGCCGGTCCACCCGGCAGCGGGCCGCCGTGGCGGCGGCCCTCGACCAGGTGGACGAGTTCCGAAGCGCGCAGGAGCTGCACGACATGCTCAAGCACCGGGGCGACTCGGTGGGGCTCACCACCGTCTACCGCACCCTGCAGTCCCTCGCCGACGCCGGCGAGGTCGACGTGCTGCGCACCAGCGACGGCGAGGCCGTCTACCGCCGCTGCTCCTCCGGCGACCACCACCACCATCTGGTCTGCCGGGTGTGCGGCAAGGCGGTCGAGGTCGAGGGCCCGGCGGTCGAGAAGTGGGCCGAGGCGATCGCCGAACAGCACGGCTTCGTGAACGTGGCGCACACCGTGGAGATCTTCGGTACGTGCGAGGAGTGCGCGGCGAAGTAGTCGGCGCACGGTAGTTGGCATCCGCCGGAAGGGGGTGCGGGCGCAGTGGCCCGCACCCCCTTCTGCATGCCCTGGCTCGCCCCTCCCGCACCATTCGCTGTTTGCCGCCACAAACAGCACGTCCGGTTCTGTGCCGGGGTCGGGTACCGCTGTTTCCAGCCGCTCAGAACTCCTTCAAGCCAGACTCCAGGGAATTAAGAAACCATCGCGTCGGTTTCTATAGACTCGCGTACGCATGCCATGCCCATGCCTATGCCCCTGCCGGACAACGGAGTGACACGATGAGCAAGCAGCAACGCGCGGAGCGGACGCGTCAGACGCTGATCCTCGCCGCGGCGGAAGTGTTCGACGCGGACGGCTTCGCACCGTCCTCCCTGACCGCGATCAGCACCCGGGCCGGCGTCAGCAACGGGGCGCTGCACTTCCACTTCGTCAGCAAGAACGCCCTGGCCGAGGCGGTCTGCGAGAACGCGATGGCGTCCCTGCGGCAGATCGCCCGCCCCCGGCAGGCCGAGCACGGACGGGCGCTCCAGGTCCTCGTCGACACCACGCACGCGCTGGCGTTCCGGCTCGGCGACGACGTGGTCCTGCGCGCCGGGTTCGGGCTCAGCTCCGACGCGACCTGGAAGGGCACGACCGATCTGCGCCAGTACTGGGTCGACTGGGTCGGCGAGGTCCTGACCGGAGCGGCCGCCGAGGGCGCACTCGCCGAGGGGGTCGTCGTGGACGACGCCAAGGCGGTGATCGCGGCGACGACGGTCGGCTTCGAGGCGATGGGCCGCGCCCATCCCCGCTGGTTCTCCCGCCAGATGTTCGGCAGGTTCTGGCGCCTCCTCCTCCCCCGCCTGGCCCGAGCCGACGCCCTGGACGCCCTGAAGCCGGACGGCAGCCCGGGCTTGATGGCAGCGATCGGCACCCCGGGGATGGCGCCTGCGCTGGCGTAGGTCTTTGGGGGCGCGGGGAACTGCGCGAGCAACCCAGCACGGTCTGCAGACGAATTCGCAAATAGGAACTCGCGTTCCGCAAGAATTTCGCACAATTCCCCGTGGTGGAGCAACGGTGGCGAAGCCGTCCGACCTACGAGGGCGCAGGGCCCAAACCCCCTGCACAGAAGGGGGTTTGGCGGCCAAGCCAGCACGCGGGGCAGCGCGTGAGATCACCGCACGGTGGACAACTGCGGAGTAACGCCGGATACGTTCCCTCCACGATGCTTCGAGGGTGGCGCTGTACAAACAACCGGCGTTCCGTTCCGATCTTTCCGCTCAGCACCCGCAAGTTGAGGAGCCGTCGTGCGCAAGGTGCTCATCGCCAACCGTGGCGAAATCGCTGTCCGCGTTGCCCGGGCCTGCCGGGACGCCGGGATCGCCAGCGTAGCCGTCTACGCCGACCCGGACCGGGACGCTCTGCACGTCCGCGCGGCCGACGAAGCATTCGCTCTGGGCGGTGACACCCCGGCCGCCAGCTACCTGGACATCACCAAAGTCCTCCAAGCAGCCGCCGACTCCGGCGCCGACGCCATCCACCCCGGCTACGGCTTCCTGTCGGAGAACGCCGACTTCGCCCAGGCCGTCCTCGACGCCGGCCTGACCTGGATCGGCCCGCCCCCGCAGGCCATCCGCGACCTGGGCGACAAGGTCGCGGCCCGTCACATCGCCCAGCGCGCCGGAGCCCCGCTGGTCGCAGGCACCCCCGACCCCGTCTCCGGTGCCGACGAAGTCGTCGCCTTCGCCCAGGAGCACGGCCTGCCGATCGCCATCAAGGCCGCCTTCGGCGGCGGCGGACGCGGCCTCAAAGTCGCCCGCACCCTCGAAGAAGTCCCCGAACTCTACGAGTCCGCCGTCCGCGAGGCCGTTGCCGCCTTCGGACGCGGCGAGTGCTTCGTCGAGCGCTACCTCGACAAGCCCCGCCACGTCGAAACCCAGTGCCTCGCCGACACCCACGGCAACGTCGTCGTCGTCTCCACCCGCGACTGCTCGCTCCAGCGCCGCCACCAGAAGCTCGTGGAAGAGGCCCCCGCACCGTTCCTCTCCCCGGAGCAGAACGCACAGCTCTACAGCGCCTCCAAGGCGATCCTGAAGGAAGCCGGCTACGTCGGCGCGGGCACCGTCGAGTTCCTCGTCGGCGTCGACGGCACGATCTCCTTCCTTGAGGTCAACACCCGCCTCCAGGTCGAACACCCGGTCACCGAAGAAGTCACCGGCATCGACCTGGTCCGCGAGATGTTCCGCATCGCCGACGGCGAAGCCCTCGGCTACGACAACCCGGCGGTGCGCGGGCACTCCTTCGAGTTCCGCATCAACGGCGAAGACCCGGGCCGCAACTTCCTGCCCGCCCCCGGCACCGTCACCACCTTCAACCCGCCCACCGGCCCGGGCGTGCGCCTGGACGCGGGCGTCGAATCCGGCTCGGTCATCGGCCCGGCCTGGGACTCGCTGCTGGCGAAGCTGATCGTCACCGGCGCCACCCGCGAACAGGCCCTCCAGCGCGCCTCCCGCGCGCTTGCCGAGTTCAATGTCGAGGGCATGGCCACCGCCATCCCCTTCCACCGCGCCGTCGTGGTCGACCCCGCCTTCACCAGCGACCCCTTCACCATCCACACCCGCTGGATCGAGACCGAGTTCGTCAACACCATCCCGGCGTTCGTCCCCCCGACGGCCGACGGCGACGACGAGTCCTCGACCGAGCGGGAGTCCGTGGTCGTCGAGGTCGGCGGCAAGCGGCTTGAGGTCTCGCTGCCCGCCTCCCTCGGGATGACGTTGGCCCGTACGGGACTCGCGGCGGGCGCCAAGCCCCAGCGCCGCGCGGTCAAGAAGTCGGGCTCCGCCGTCTCGGGCGACGCGCTCGCGTCGCCGATGCAGGGCACGATCGTCAAGGTCGCGGTCGAGGAAGGCCAGGAGGTCAACGAAGGCGACCTCATCGTGGTCCTCGAAGCGATGAAGATGGAACAGCCGCTCAACGCCCACCGCTCCGGCACCATCAAGGACCTTGTGGCGGAAGTGGGTTCGTCCGTCACGTCCGGTGCCACCATCTGCGAGATCAAGGGCTGAGGAGTCACCCATGCTGAAGGAAGTCAAACGTCTCGATCGGGTGATCATCCGTTTCGCGGGTGACTCGGGCGACGGCATGCAGCTGACCGGTGACCGCTTCACCTCGGAGACCGCCTCGTTCGGCAACGACCTCTCCACGCTGCCGAACTTCCCGGCCGAGATCCGCGCCCCCGCAGGCACCCTCCCGGGCGTGTCCAGCTTCCAGCTCCACTTCGCCGACCACGACATCCTCACCCCCGGCGACGCACCCAACGTCCTCGTCGCGATGAACCCCGCCGCCCTCAAGGCCAACCTCGCGGACGTGCCGCGCGGCGCGGACATCATCGTCAACACCGACGAGTTCACCAAGCGCCCCATGGCGAAGGTCGGTTACGAGACCTCCCCGCTGGAGGACGGCTCCCTGGAGGCGTACAACCTCCACCCGGTACCGCTCACCACGCTGACGGTGGAAGCGCTCAAGGAGTTCGGCCTCCCCCGCAAGGAGGCCGAACGCAGCAAGAACATGTTCGCGCTCGGCCTGCTGAGCTGGATGTACCACCGCCCGACCGAGGCCACCGAGGCGTTCCTGCGACAGAAGTTCGCCAAGAAGCCGGAGATCGCCGAGGCGAACGTCGCGGCCTTCCGCGCGGGCTGGAACTTCGGCGAGACGACCGAGGACTTCGCGGTCTCGTACGAGGTGGCCCCCGCCACCACCGCGTTCCCGCCCGGCACCTATCGCAACATCTCCGGCAACCTCGCCCTCGCGTACGGTCTGATCGCGGCGGGCAAGCAGGCGGACCTGCCGCTCTACCTGGGCTCGTACCCGATCACCCCGGCCTCGGACATCCTGCACGAGCTGTCCAAGCACAAGAACTTCGGCGTACGGACGTTCCAGGCCGAGGACGAGATCGCCGGTATCGGCGCGGCCCTGGGCGCGGCCTTCGGCGGCTCCCTCGGCGTCACCACCACCTCCGGCCCCGGTGTGGCGCTCAAGTCCGAGACGATCGGCCTGGCCGTCAGCCTCGAACTGCCGCTGCTCATCGTCGACATCCAGCGCGGCGGCCCCTCCACCGGCCTGCCCACCAAGACCGAGCAGGCCGACCTGCTCCAGGCGATGTACGGGCGCAACGGCGAAGCCCCGGTCCCGATCGTCGCGCCCAAGACCCCGGCCGACTGCTTCGACGCGGCCCTGGACGCGGCCCGTATCGCCCTGTCCTACCGCACCCCGGTCTTCCTGCTCTCCGACGGTTACCTGGCCAACGGTTCCGAGCCGTGGCGAGTTCCCGACGCCGAAGAACTCCCGGACCTGCGCGTCCAGTTCGCGACCGTGCCCAACCACACGCTGGCCGACGGCACCGAGGTGTTCTGGCCGTACAAGCGCGACCCGCAGACGCTGGCCCGCCCGTGGGCCGTCCCCGGCACCCCGGGCCTTGAGCACCGCATCGGCGGGATCGAGAAGCAGGACGGCACCGGCAACATCTCGTACGACCCCGCCAACCACGAGTTCATGGTCCGCACCCGGCAGGCGAAGATCGACGGTGTCGAGGTCCCCGACCTGGAGGTCGACGACCTCGGCGGCGCCAACACCCTCGTCCTCGGCTGGGGTTCGACCTACGGCCCGATCACCGCGGCCGTCCGCCGGCTGCGCGCCGAGGGCGTGCCCATCGCGCAGGCCCATCTGCGCCACCTCAACCCCTTCCCGAGGAATCTCGGCGAGGTGCTGAGGCGTTACGACAAGGTGGTCGTCCCCGAGATGAACCTCGGCCAGCTCGCCACGCTGATCCGGGCGAAGTTCGTGGTCGACGCGCGGTCGTACACCCAGGTCAACGGAATGCCGTTCAAGGCCGAGCAGCTCGCGGAGGCCCTCAAGGAGGCCATCAATGACTGAGACGACGGCACATACCCTGCTCAGCCTGGTGCCCAAGGCCGAGGCCAAGCAGTCGATGAAGGACTTCAAGTCGGACCAGGAAGTCCGCTGGTGCCCCGGCTGCGGTGACTACGCCGTCCTCGCCGCCGTCCAGGGCTTCATGCCCGAACTCGGCCTCGCCAAAGAGAACATCGTCTTCGTCTCCGGCATCGGCTGCTCCAGCCGCTTCCCGTACTACATGAACACCTACGGGATGCACTCCATCCACGGCCGCGCCCCCGCCATCGCCACCGGCCTCGCCACCTCGCGGCGCGACCTGAGCGTATGGGTGGTCACCGGTGACGGCGACGCGCTGTCGATCGGCGGCAACCACCTGATCCACGCGCTGCGCCGCAACGTCAACTTGAAGATCCTGCTGTTCAACAACCGGATCTATGGCCTGACCAAGGGCCAGTACTCACCGACGAGCGAAGTCGGGAAGATCACGAAGTCGACGCCGATGGGGTCGCTCGACGCGCCCTTCAACCCGGTGTCCCTTGCCCTCGGCGCGGAGGCCTCCTTCGTGGCCCGTACGGTCGACTCCGACCGCAAGCACCTCACCGAGACCCTGCGCCAGGCCGCCGACCACCCCGGCACCGCCCTCATCGAGATCTACCAGAACTGCAACATCTTCAACGACGACGCCTTCGAGGTCCTCAAGGACAACGAGCTGGCGCAGGAGGCCGTGATCCGGCTGGAGCACGGGGAGCAGATCCGGTTCGGCGCCGAGCTGCACAAGGGTGTCGTGCGCGATCCGGCCACCGGTGACCTCCAGGTGGTCGAGGTGACGCCGGAGAACGAGTCGCGGATCCTGGTGCACGACGCGCACGCCGCGTCGCCGACCACCGCGTTCGCGCTGTCCCGCCTCGCCGACCCGGATACGCTGCACCAGACCCCGATCGGTGTGTTCCGCAGCGTGAACCGGCCGGTGTACGACACGCAGATGGCCGACCAGCTGGACCAGGCCATCGAGCAGCGCGGCAAGGGCGACCTCGCCGGCCTGCTCACCGGCAGCGACACCTGGACCGTCGTCGGCTGACGAACGCAGGGATCCAACGGGGACGCAAGGGGCCAAAAACCGACCCAAGTGTCAAACCGGTAGCCCGGTTTGTTAGTGTCCTCCCGCCCGCGCGTCTGGGGGGAGGGCACAGTAGTCGGCATGGCACGCACCCCCCGTTCCCGTCCCCTTCGGAGCACCTCCATGCCCCAGCACTGCCCGTTCGCCATCGACGCCTCCGGGGCCGACATCCACGGCGAGATCGCCCGTATCCGCGAGCGCGGCCCGGTCACCCGGGTCGAGCTGCCCGGCGGTGTGGCCGCGTGGTCGGTCACCAGCAACGACGTGGCCAAGAGCCTGATGACCGACCCGCGCGTCTCCAAGGACGCCGAACTGCACTGGCCCGCCTGGATCAACGGCGAGATACCCCGCACCTGGCCGCTCGCGATCTGGATATCGGTGCGCAGCATGATCACCGCGTACGGCGAGGAGCACAGCCGGCTGCGGAAGCTGACGAACCGGGCGTTCACCGCGCGGCAGACGGAGTCGCTGCGGCCGACGGTCGCGCGGATCGTCTCCGACCTCCTCGACAAGCTCGCGGACACCCCGCGCGGCGAGGCGGTGGACCTGCGCACGGCCTTCGCCGGGCCGCTGCCCGTCCAGGTGATCTGCGAGCTCTTCGGTGTCCCGGACGCCTCCCGCGACCGGCTCTGCCGACTGATCGACATCACCTTCCTGACGTCGGTGAGCGCGGAGGAGGCCGAGGCGAACGGGCGCGAACTGTACGCGGCGCTGCACGAGTTCATCGCGTACAAGCGCGCAGAGCCCGGCGACGACATGACCAGCGGCCTCATCGCCACCCTCCCCCATGGCCCGGAAGGCATGGGAGGTGCCCCCACCGAGGACGGCAGCGGTCTGACCGAGGTGGAGCTCGTCGACACCCTGCTGCTGATGATCTCCGCCGGGTTCGAGACCGTGGTCAACCTCATCGACCAGGCGGTGTACGCGCTGCTCACCCACCCCGAGGAGCTGGCGCGCGTCCGGCGCGGGGAGGTGGCGTGGGAGGACGTGGTCGAGGAGACCCTGCGCTGGGAGCCGCCGGCCGCCCATGTGCCGCTGCGGTACGCCGTGGAGGACATCGAGGCCGGGGGCGTACTGATCCGCAAGGGCGAGCCGATCCTGGTCGCGCTGGCAGGTCCGGGCCGCGACCCCGAGGTGCACGGCGACGACGCCGACCGCTTCGACCCGTCGCGCCCGCTGCGCCGCGAGCACCTGGCGTTCGGGCACGGCGTCCACTTCTGCCTGGGCGCGCCGCTGGCCCGGATGGAGGCGACGATCGCGCTCTCCGCGCTCTTCGAGCGCTTCCCGGACGTGGCCCTGGCCGAGCCCGGCGAACGCCTGCCGCAGCTCCCGTCGTTCATCTCCAACGGCCACCAGGCGCTGCCGGTCCTGCTGAACGGCTGACCGGCCGGGGCCCGCGCGCTACATACGTACTACGTACGTGAGGCCCGCGCTCACGCGAAGGCGCTCGCGTGGGCGCGGGCCCAGTCGGCGTACGACCGGGCCGGGTGGCCTGTCAGTTCGCGGACCGTGTCCGACACCCCGGCCTTGGCGCCCGCCCGCTGGCGTTCGGCGCTGTGGAGCAGCGCCTCGGCCACCGGCTCGGGGTAGCGCTTCAGCAGGGCCGCACGCGCCCGCTCGGGGCCCAGCTCCTCGAACTTCAGCTCCCTGCCCACGGCTTCGGAGAGCTGCGCGGTCTGCTCGACGGCGGTGACGGCCCCAGGGCCCGACAGGGCGTACGCCGCGCCCTCGTGCGCCTCGGGCGCGCCGAGCACCTCTGCCGCCACCTCCGCGATGTCGCGCGGGTCGACGGTCGCGTTGGGCGCATCCCCGTACAGCGCGCGCACCACGCCCTCGGCGCGCACCGAGGGCACCCAGGACAGGGTGTTGGTCATGAACGCCCGGGGCCGCAGCAGCGTCCAGGCAAGGCCCGACTCCCGTACGACCGTCTCGTTCTCGCGCTGGCGACACGTGATGAGGTCGGTCGCGGCCGGGTCGGCGACGGCGAGCGCGGAGAGCTTGACCAGATGCCGCACCCCGGCGGCGCGGGCCGCCGCGACGAAGTGGGCGTCGTCGGGCTCGGTCATGCTGTTGGTCACCAGGAAGGCCGCGTGTACGCCGTCGAGCGCGCGTTCCAGGCTGTCTCGGTCACCGTACGCGCCGGGCACGACCTCGACCGCCGGGCCCGTCACCGTCACCCGTTCCGGGGTTCTGGCCAGGATCCGCAGCGGGCCCCGCGCCGCGAGCAGCCGGGCGACCTCGCCGCCCACGGTCCCGGTCGCGCCGGTCACCAGAATCATCTGACCCTCCATCAACTTCCGTGCGGCGCCGACAGGGTGGCCAGGAAGACCAGGCTGTCGTCCTGGTGGCCGGTGACCTGCACGGCGCGTGTTCCGGGCCGCGCGTCCGGCGCGTCGGACACCTGGATCCAGCACGGTGTGCCGAACTCCGCGTACCGGTGGAACGCTATGCCGCCCGCGAGCGGGACGAACGGCCGGGGTCCGAGGGTCGCGCAGGCCGCCTGCCGGGCCGCCTCCAGGAGCAGCATGCCGGGTATGTGGTCGTTGGGGCGCTGGAAGAGCGTGGGGTGCGTGGTGTCGACGCGCAGCCGCCAGACGCGCTCCTGCGGGAAGGGCGCGAGCACCACGTCCTCGGCGCGGGAGCGGCCCGCGAGATCGGCGGGTATCGGCGGCGGCAGGTGTTCCAGGACGCCCGGGAACTCCTTGTCGCCGCGCAGCCTGCGGTAGACGCCGGGGCTCAGGACCCGGGCCCGGCCGTTGCCGGTGGCCACCAGGCGGCCCCCGCGTCGCAGCGTCCAGTCCACCTTCAGCTGGGTGAGCCTGCCGCCGCGCCATTCGAGCTGGGAGAAGTCCAGCTCGACATCGATGAGGGCGGATTCGGCGCCGACGTCCAACTGGTCGGCGTGGCCCTCGTATTCGAGATCGGTGAGCATGAAATGCCAGTCGAGCGGAACTTCGTAGCCCGCGTGCACGATGAGCATCGCGGACTGGCGCATCGTCTCGACGACGAGCAGCGGGTCGTGCAGAGCGCCCGAGACTGGCTCGAAAAAGACGTGGTCGTGGGGCCAGCTCGCGGCGACCGAGAAGGTATGGTCACCGCGGCGCCGCCAGCCTCGCGGGAACGCGTCCGCGGGCCGGGCCCGGTGGACAAGTTCGGGCGAAACGGTGTGTACCGGGCCGCTGTTCAGGGCGTTTGAGGCCACGGTGCCGGTTATGTACTGGGCACCGGTCAAGACTGCCTGCGTTTTGGGCATGCTCCCCCCAGGGGCGTGTACCGAAAGACCGTAGTGGCGCGTCCCCTGATAAGATACAAACTAGACGGTTTTTTTCAAGACATTGGGGTAGGCGGCCCCGGAAAGCTTCACCGCGCTGACATCGCGGCGATACAACGAGGAGGCAGTGTGGCGAAGCAGGACCGGGCGATCCGTACCAGGAGGGCGATCCTGGAGGCCGCGGCCATGGTCTTCGAGAAGCAGGGGTTCCAGGCCGCCACCATCACGGACATCCTGAAGGTCGCCGGGGTCACCAAGGGCGCGCTGTACTTCCACTTCCAGTCGAAGGAAGCGCTCGCCCACGGGGTGCTCAGCGAGCAGGGCTCGGGTCCCGGGCTTCAGCCGCAGCCGATCAAGCTCCAGGAGCTCATCGACGCCGGCTCGATCCTCGCGCACCGGCTCCGTACCGACCACCTGGTACGGGCGAGTGTCCGCCTCACCCTCGACCAGCAGGCCCATGGCCTGGACCGCAGCGGGCCGTTCCGGCACTGGAGCGAGGTCAACGGCGAACTGCTCACCGTGGCGCAGCAACGCGGCGAGCTGCTGCCCAACGTGGTCATCTCCGACACGGCCGAGCTGTACGTGGGCGCCTTCGCGGGGCTGCAGATGATGTCGCAGATCCTCAGCGACTACCAGGACCTCTCACACCGCCACTCGGTCATGCAGCGCCACATGATGTCCAGCATCGCGGTGCCGTCGGTGCTCGCGGCCCTGGACTTCGCCGAGGACCGCGGCGCCCGTATCTCCGCCGAGCTGGAGGCCGCCGAGCGCGAGGCCGCCGGGGTCTGACCCCGGGCGGCCCGCAGGCGCCGATCGGGGTCTACTCGCCGGACTCCGGCTCCGGCTGGCCCTGGTTGGGGATCGCCCCGCCGAAGCGGCGGTCGCGCTGGGCGAACTCCAGGCAGGCGCGCCACAGGTCGCGGCGGTCGAAGTCCGGCCACAGCACGTCCTGGAAGACCATCTCCGCGTAAGCGCTCTGCCAGAGCAGGTAGTTGGAGGTGCGCTGCTCGCCCGACGGGCGCAGGAACAGGTCCACGTCCGGCATGTCCGGGTAGTACAGGTACTTCGCGAAGGTCTTCTCACTGACCTTCGACGGGTCGAGGCGGCCCGCCTTCACATCCTCCGCCAGCGCCTGCGCGGCGTCCGCGATCTCCGCCCGGCCGCCGTAGTTCATGCAGAAGTACAGCGTCAGCTTGTCGTTGTCCTTGGTCTGCTCCTGGGCGACCTGGAGCTCCTTGGCCACCGACTTCCACAGCTTCGGCATCCGGCCCACCCAGCGCACCCGGATGCCCAGTTCGTCGAGCTGGTCGCGGGTCTTGCGGATGAAGTCGCGGTTGAAGTTCATCAGGAAGCGCACTTCGTCCGGCGAGCGCCGCCAGTTCTCGGTGGAGAAGGCGTACAGGGAGATGCTTCCCACGCCCATCTCGATGGCGCCCTGGAGCACGTCGAGGACGCGCTCGGCGCCGATCTTGTGCCCCTCGGTGCGCGGCAGCCCGCGCTCCTTGGCCCAGCGCCCGTTGCCGTCCATGACGACCGCCACGTGCTTGGGCACCAGCTCGCCGGGGATCTTCGGCGGGCGCGCGCCCGACGGGTGCGGCTCGGGACTCGTGTACTCCCGGCGGGACCGGCCGCCCAGGATTCCGCGTCGTGCCATGTGGAGTTCTTCTCCCTCAGTTCTTCTCTACGTACCGCAGTGAGCGCAGGCCGCGCTCCAGATGCCAGTGCAGATAGGCCGACACCAGGCCGCTGCCCTCCTGCACGTGCCTCGGCTCGCTCGCGTCCGCCGTCGCCCAGTCCCCCGTGAGCAGCGCGCTCAGCAGGGCGACCGCCTCCGCAGAGGGTACGACGCTGCCGGGTACCCGGCAGTCGGCGCATATCACTCCGCCGCCGGCCACCGAGAAGAACCGGTTGGGCCCGTGGATGCCGCACTTCGCGCAGTCCTCGAAGCTCGGCGCGTAGCCGTTGACCGCGAGCGAGCGGAGCAGGAAGGCGTCCAGGACCAGGCCGGGCGCGTGCTCGCCGCGCGCGAGAGTGCGCAGCGCGCCGACGAGCAGCAGGTACTGCTGCACGGCGGGCTCGCCCTCGTTGTCGGTGAACCGTTCCGCCGTCTCCAGCATGGCCGTGCCGGCGGTGTACCGGGCGTAGTCGGTGACGATGGCGCCACCGTACGGAGCGATGGTCTCACTCTGGGTGCACAACGGCAGCCCCCGGCCGACCAGTTCGCTGCCGCGCGCGAAGAACTGCACGTCGACGTGCGAGAACGGTTCGAGCCGCGCCCCGAACTTGGACTTCGTCCGGCGCACTCCGCGGGCGACGGCGCGGACGCGGCCATGGCCGCGGGTCAGAAGCGTGATGATGCGGTCGGCCTCACCGAGCTTCTGGGTGCGCAGCACTATGCCGTCGTCCCGGAACAGACTCATGGGCCCATTGTTTCACCGGTTCCCGGGCGGCCGGACCGTCGGCCGAGCATCGCTCAACCGCCGAGCGCTGCTCTTACAAAGCAGATGTCTCAGGACGGCGTACGGGCCGCCGCCAGCAGCCGTGAGACGTCGTCCGCGCACAGCTGGAGCGCCCCGCCGACCGTCGTGAGGACTTCCCGCTCCGCCGGGCTGTACGGGCCGTCGGCGAGCGCGATGCGGGCGCCCTGGAGCAGGATCGACTCGCGGCCGGCCGGGGCCAGGTGCGGGGCCAGCGGCTCCAGGGACTCATGGAGCTCGATGGCGAGGGCCGCGCCGCACGGGTCGGCGTCGGTGTCGGCGAGGTAGCGGCCGGTGTCGGCGGCCAGCGCCTCGATGAGGGCGAGCAGCTGCTCCTCGGTGCAGTCGTCGTACCCGGCGGCGCGGACCGTGGCGGCCGCGGTGGCCGTGACCGTACGCGAGGAGGTGCCGCCTGCGGCGAGGACGGCGAGCGCGACGGTGTGGACCGCGTCCCGCAGCATCGCCGAGAAGCGGGTGGTGGTCGGGTGGTCGAGGGCGTCCATGCCGAAGTGGCTCTCGCAGGCGGCGCACTCCACCACGGGCCCCGCGTCCCCGCGCGAGAACAGCGGCACGCCGAACACCGCGAGGCGCCGACGGCCGGTCCTGCGGCGGAAGTTGCGGTCGCCCCCGCACTCCGGGCAGAAGAAGTCGCCGTCGCCGACGGTGGTCCACGATGTCCGGATCGTCCACACTCGTACGAGGATGCCTCGGGCGCGAGGGTTCGAACCGTCATATCCCCGGCCTTGCACCACCGCGCACCTCCGTAACGGTCCGGCAACACTGCCGCGTTGACGTGATGTTAGCCACATCGATGATGTGACGTCAGCACCCCGTAGGAAGGAGTGGCGCAAAGACGGCGCCCCACCGCCCGCACAGGGCCGGTGGGGCGCCGCAAACCCTCCGCAGGGGGTGTCAGCGTGCGGCGCGGTTGACCGCCGAGACGACCGCCTTCAGCGACGCGCGCGTGGTGTTGGCGTCGATGCCGATGCCCCACAGCACCTGGCCGTCGATCGCGCACTCGATGTACGAGGCGGCCTGCGCGGACGCGCCCTCGCTCATCGTGTGCTCCTGGTAGTCCAGCAGGCGCGCGTCGACGCCGACGGCGGCCAGCGCCTCGAAGAAGGCCGAGATCGGACCGTTTCCGGTACCGGTCAGGACCGTCGGTACGCCGTCGACGACCGCCTCGACGGTCAGCGTGTCCCGGCCGTCCGTGTCGGTCGTGGTCTGGCCGGAACGCAGCTGGATGCGGCCCCACTGGTTGGCCGGATTCGGCAGGTACTCGTCCTGGAAGACCGACCAGATCTGGCCGGGCGTGACCTCGCCGCCCTCGGCGTCCGTCTTCGCCTGGATGATCTTCGAGAACTCGATCTGCATCCGGCGCGGCAGGTCCAGCTTGTGGTCGTTCTTCAGGACGTACGCGATACCGCCCTTGCCCGACTGCGAGTTGACCCGGATGACGGCCTCGTAGGAGCGGCCGACGTCCTTCGGGTCGATCGGCAGATACGGCACGGCCCACTCGATGTCGTCGACCGTGACGCCCTTGGCGGCGGCGTCCGCCTCCATCGCGTCGAAGCCCTTCTTGATGGCGTCCTGGTGGGAGCCGGAGAAGGCGGTGTAGACCAGGTCGCCCGCGTAGGGGTGGCGCGGGTGGACCTCCATCTGGTTGCAGTACTCGCTGGTGCGGCGGATCTCGTCGATCTGCGAGAAGTCGATCTGCGGGTCGACGCCCTGGCTGAACAGGTTCATGCCCAGGGTGACCAGGTCGACGTTGCCGGTGCGCTCGCCCTGGCCGAACAGACAGCCCTCGATGCGGTCGGCCCCGGCCATGATCGCCAGCTCGGCCGCCGCCACCGCCGTACCGCGGTCGTTGTGCGGGTGCACGGACAGGCAGACGAACTCGCGGCGGGTCAGGTTGCGGCTCATCCACTCGAACCGGTCCGCGTGCGTGGACGGCGTCGAACGCTCCACCGTGGCGGGCAGGTTGAGGATGATCTCGCGGCCCTCCTCGGGCTGCCAGACGTCGCACACCGCCTCGCAGACCTCCAGGGCGAAGTCCAGCTCGGTGTCGGTGAAGATCTCCGGGCTGTACTGGTAGCCGAAGGTCGTCTCCGGGCCCAGGATCTTCTCCGCGTACTCCATCACCAGCCGGGTACCGTCCACCGCGATCTGCTTGATGTCGTCCTTGGAGCCCCGGAAGACGACCCGGCGGAAGGCGGGGGCGGTGGCGTTGTACAGGTGCACGGTGGCCCGGTGGGCGCCGCGCAGCGACTCGACGGTCCGCTCGATCAGGTCCTCGCGGGCCTGGGTCAGGACGGAGATCGTCACGTCCTCGGGGATCGCGCCCTCTTCGATGATCGAGCGTACGAAGTTGAAGTCGGTGTCGCCGGAGGAGGGGAAGCCGACCTCGATCTCCTTGTAGCCCATGCGCACCAGCAGGTCGAACATCTCGCGCTTGCGGGCGGGGCTCATCGGGTCGATCAGGGCCTGGTTGCCGTCGCGCAGATCGGTGGACAGCCAGCGCGGCGCCTTGCTGATCCGCTGCTCGGGCCACGTGCGATCGGGGATGTCCACGGCCTCGTACGTGCCGTACTTGTGGATCGGCATCCCGGACGGGCGCTGGGTGTGGGTCGCGTTGGTGATCGGCGTGGGGCGGCCGGCGAAGGTGTGCTGCGTCATTGCGAAGGGCTCCTCGGGGGTCCTGCGACGAAGGACGGCCGACTGTCGAAGCGCACCACCAGGTCCCGCGGGGAGGGGGTCGGCCTACGACTACAGGCCCTCGCCGCGGCAGCTAAGGAGAAGCAGCCCGAAACGCATGATGCGAAGAAGACTAATCGAGTGCCGGCGAGGTGGCAGTCCCGTTTCAGTATGCGGGACGTCCCTGGTGACACCAGGGACCAAAGCCCCAAAGGGGATGGACCGCCCTTGTCGGAACCAATCATGGTGGCGAGTAGTGACAGCCCCATGACCCGGTGCCACATTGTCGCGACATGAACGCGCATACACCCGCCTTCTGCACCATCGTTCCCCCACACGTCTTCGACCGGCTGCTCCAGGCCGAGGACCCCGCGCTGTCCGAGATCGCCCGCAGGACACTCGTCGCGGACGCGGCCCAGCGCACCTCCCGCCGGGTCACCACCGTGCTCGGCGCGCCCTCCGTCGCCCCGCCCGAGGGCGCCGCCGCCGACCAGCCGCAGCGCACGATCTGTGACGCCCGGCACGGCACCGCGCTGCCCGGCCAGACCGTGCGCAGCGAGAGCGACCAGCCGGTCCAGGACGCGACCGTCAACCGCGCCTTCGCCGGGCTCGGCGCGACCTTCGAGCTGTATCTGAAGGCGTACGGGCGCAACTCCATCGACGGCGGCGGCATGCCGCTGGACGCCACCGTGCACTTCGACAACCAGTACAACAACGCCTTCTGGAACGGTACGCAGATGGTGTTCGGGGACGGTGACGGCCGGATCTTCCTGGACTTCACGCTGCCCGTCGACGTCATCGGCCACGAGCTGACCCACGGCGTCACCCAGCACACCGCGAACCTGACGTACTTCGGCCAGCCGGGCGCGCTCAACGAGTCGATGTCGGACGTCTTCGGCTCGCTGATCAAGCAGTACACGCTCGACCAGGACGCGCAGGACGCCGACTGGCTCATCGGCCAGGGCCTGCTCGCCCCGGCGGTGACGGGGACGGCGCTGCGCTCGATGAAGGCGCCGGGCACCGCGTACGACGACGACGTCCTCGGCAAGGACCCGCAGCCCGCGACGATGCAGAACTACGTCACCACCGGCCGCGACAACGGCGGCGTCCACATCAACTCAGGGATCCCCAACCACGCCTTCTACCTGGTCGCCGAGGCGCTCGGCGGCAAGGCGTGGGAGCGGGCCGGGCAGATCTGGTACGACGTGCTGACCGGCGGCGAGCTGGGCAAACAGGCCATGTTCGCGGACTTCGCCCGGCTGACGGTGGCGGCCGCGCAGGGCCGGTACGGCGACGGGGAGGAACATCAGGCCGTTCTCAAGGCCTGGTCCCAGGTCGGCGTGGCTTCCGGCTGACGCGGACCCGGAGCACTGCTAGACAGGGACCATGCGAATCCAGGTGACCCGCACAGGAGGTTTCGCCGGTATCGAGCGCCGGGCCGAGGTGGACACCTCGGGCCGCCCCGATGCCGCCGAGTGGCAGGCCCTGGCCGAGGCGGCGCTCGCCGACGGCCGGGCCGAGCCGTCCACCGGCGTGCCGGACGGCTTCCACTACGAGATCACCGTCGACGGCCGCACCGTCCACTGCGAGGACCCTCATCTGTCGGAGGCCCAGCGCACGCTCGTCTCACGGGTCCTTAAAGAGGGTGCGTAGCCGGTCCGCCGGTTGCTTTGATGCGGAGCATGACGACACGCACTTCCCCTCTCGAACTCCTTGAGCGCTACTACGACTCGGTGCCGCGCGCGTCGGCCCGGGCGGAGGACTTCGGTCCGCTGACCCTCTTCGTACGGGAGGGAGCGGGCTGGCCGTTCTACGCCCGGCCGACCCTCGACCACCCGGGCCCGGTCTCGGCCGCCGACGTGGACCGGGTCCGGGCGCGCCAGCGGGAGCTGGGGATACCGGAGGCGTTCGAGTGGGTGGGCGAGGTGAGCCCGGGGCTGCGGGCGGCCGTGGAGGCGACGGGGCTCGCGGTCCATGAGCACCCGCTGATGGTGCTCTCGGCGGACGCGCCGGACGCGCCGGTCCACCCGCTGGTGCGGATGCTGGGCGCGGACGATCCGCTGCTGCACGCGGCGCTGGTCGTGCCGCATCTGGCGTTCTCCTCGCCCGGTACGGCGGTGGGTGCGGCGGGGCGCGCGGAGCTCACCGCCGAGATCACCGCGCGGGTCGGCGACGGCCGGGCCGAGCAGGTCGCCCAGCGCATCCGCGACGGCATCACCGCCGTGGCGGCGGCTGTCGAGGACGGGCTTCCGCTCTGCTCGGGCATGCATCAGCCGGTGTCCGGTGTCACGGAGATCGTCGGCGTCGGCACGCTCCCCGCTGCGCGGCGGCGGGGCCTGGGCGAGGCGGTCACGGCGGCGCTGGTCCGCGACGCCCGCGCCCGGGGCGCGTCGACGGTGTTCCTGTCGGCGGGCGACGAGGACGTGGCCCGCATCTACGCCCGTCTGGGGTTCGTACGAGTGGCGACTGCGCTGATCGCGGAAGCGTAGTTTTTCCCCACCCCGCCCCTTCCCGAAAGCCCTGGGCGGGCAGCCGGGTTCTTCGCCTGCGGACCGGCGGGGGCTGAGCGCGCAGTTCCCCGCGCCCCTGACTACCTAGGGGCGCGGGGAACTGCGCGAGCAACCCAGCACGATCCGCAGACAAACGGGGTCCGGGGCGCAGCCCTCCAAGCGGGGTGCAGGGGCCGCAGGCCCCGCGAACGGAGTCCGGGGGCGTAGCCCCCCGGGAGAACCACCTCCACCCCCACCCACCCCCGGAGGGTCTAGGTGAAGGGGCGGGGTGGGGCCCCTAGAAGCCCAGCTTGCGCAGCTGCTTCGGGTCGCGCTGCCAGTCCTTCGCTACCTTCACATGCAGGTCCAGGAAGACCGGCGTGCCCAGCAGCGCCTCGATGTGCTTGCGGGACTTCATGCCGACCTCCTTGAGCCGCTTGCCCTTGGGGCCGATGATGATCCCCTTCTGGCTGGGCCGCTCGATGTACACGTTCGCGTGGATGTCGAGCAGCGGCCGGTCCGCCGGACGGTCCTCGCGCGGCAGCATCTCCTCGACGACCACCGCGATCGAGTGCGGCAGCTCGTCCCGTACACCTTCGAGCGCCGCCTCGCGGATCAGCTCGGCCACCATGACCTGCTCGGGCTCGTCCGTGAGGTCGCCCTCCGGGTACAGCGGCGGGCCCTCGGGCAGCAGCGGCACGAGCAGGTCCGCCACCAGCTGGACCTGCTGGTCGCCGACGGCCGAGACCGGCACGATCTGCGCCCACTCGAAGCCCAGCTCCTCGCCGAGCCGCTGCACGGCGATCAGCTGCTCGGCCAGCGCCTTGGAGTCGACCAGGTCCGTCTTGGTGACGATCGCGATCTTCGGGGTCTTCTTGATCCCCGCGAGCTCCTTGGCGATGAACTTGTCGCCGGGGCCGAGCTTCTGGTCGGCGGGCAGACAGAAGCCGATCACGTCGACCTCGGCCCACGTCGTCCGCACGACGTCGTTCAGGCGCTCGCCGAGCAGCGTGCGCGGCTTGTGCAGGCCCGGCGTGTCGACCAGGATCAGCTGGGCGTCGGGGCGGTGCACGATGCCCCGTACCGTGTGCCGCGTCGTCTGCGGACGGTTGGAGGTGATCGCCACCTTCTGTCCGACCAGAGCGTTCGTGAGGGTGGACTTGCCCGCGTTGGGGCGGCCGACGAAGCAGGCGAAGCCGGCCCGATGGGGGGCGTTGTTCTCAACAGTACGAGCGCTCATGCCGCCCATTCTCCCCGATCCGCACGGCCCCGCCGCACGCGCCCGGCGCGGACTCAGGATCGCCCTGCCCGCGCCCGCCGCAGCCGCCACCCCACGACCCCCGCCGCGAGCGCCGCGACCAGCGCTCCGACCGCGAGCCACGGCAGCGCGAGGAAGGAGGCGCCGCCCGAGCCGGTGGTGTCCTTGGCGCTCGCGGTGAGGGAGACATCACCCCAGTCCAGCTGCGGCGAGCCCGACCACGGCTCGCTGAGGCGGACCTTCTGGCCGGGCAGCAGCTCGGCCGGGATCCGGGTCAGGGCGCGGCTCAGGAGCGTACGGCCGAACAGGCCCTTCGCCTTCAGCTCGACCTTCGGGTTGAGCGTGACGTTTCCCCTGTTGTGCAGGGTGTACGAGATGACGCTTCGGCTCGTACCGGTGCCGGGCACCAGGGGGCGGTGCTGGGCGAGCGAGACGTCCTCGACGGCGAGCGCGGGCACCGCCGGGCCGCTCACCCGCAGATACACCCGCGCCCCGACGGCCTGCTGGACGCCCATGGCGAGCTGCCCCTGCCCGGCCGCGATCTTCTCGTCGAGCGCGACGAGCGCGCCCGGGTGGTCGCCGGGTTCGGCGTCGGCCGGGACGGTGACGGTGAACGGCACGGTGACCGAGGCGTGCGCGGGGACGGTGACGGACGAGCGGTCCGGCTGCGTCCAGGCGCCGACGCCGCGCTGGGTCTCGCGCTGGGTCCGCACCGCGAATCCGCCGTCGCGTTCGGTGTTGTACGCGTCGGCCCCGTAGAGCCGGAAGGTCATGGGCGCGGCGGTCTTGTTGGTGACGGTCACCTGGTCGGCCAGCGTCGTGCCGGGCGCGGCCGAGAGATAGAAGTACGGGCGCTGGGCCGCGATGGGGGTCCCCCCTGGACGGAGCTTGTCGGAGTCCTTGGGGGAGGAGGCGGGGAAGACGGCCCAGTTGCCGTTGTCGGCGGCCCGCGCGGGCGGGGCGAGCAGCAGGAGGGCCACGGCGAGGAGGAGTACGTACAGCTTGCGCACGGTCGAGACCCCCGGGGACGGGTGGGCCGGCCGGGTGCGCGCCCGGCCCACGGGTTGATGCATGCCGGCTCAGGCCAGCGTCAGGGTGAGCACACCCGCGTACGTGCCGGGTGCGGTGTACGCCGGGACGGTCAGCGTGACCTTGGCGTCGACGGTGAACTCACCGCCGGTGAGCGCCGCGTTGGGCGTGGTCGCGAGCGTCGCGCCCGCGCTGCCCACGGTGCCCGCCGAGCCCGCCGCGCAGGTCGACGGGGAACCGGCCTTGGTGGCGCAGGCCGGGGTCCAGCCGAGCTTCGAGGCGTCGATCTTCGCCCCGGCGGGACCGGTGAAGTCGGTGACCTTGCCGGTCAGGGACCAGCCCGCGGGGCCGCCGCGGAAGTCCTGGACCGTCACCGTCTTCAGCGAGCCGTTGGAGGCGCCGCCCTTGCCGAAGTCGACGGCGTCCATCGAGACGGCGTCGCCGGCCTGGGTCATGGAGAGCGTGCCCGCCTTGACCGCGGAGCTGAGCTTCTGACTGTTCGGCGGCGTCGGGGTGTTGTCGACGACGGTGTACGCCGCCGGTCCCGCGCCCTTGTCGGCGCTCCAGCTCGCGCCCTCGTAGGCGACGATGCCGCTGGTCGCCTTGTCGTTGACCGTCAGGGCGGTGGAGAACGCGCCCTGCGCGTCCGCCGTCACGGTCTTCTTGTCGGCGGTCTCGGCGGCCCCGGCCCGGCCCACGACCGTCACGGTCGCGCCCGCGGTGAACTTGGACCCGGTGACGGTGACGCTGTCGCCGGGCTTGCCGGAGGCGGTGCCTACCTGGACGGCCCGCTGGTTGGTCTGGCCGCCTGCTGTCGCGGTGACCGTCTCGGAGACGGGCGCGGGCGGGTTGGTGACCGTACAGGGGGTGTCCAGCTCCATGATGTAGCTGGTGTGGATGTTGTAGTCACCGGGCGACAGGGTGATCGCGCCGGGTGCGCTGACGGTGAACGTACCGGTCATGGAGAACGCCGGGAACGCGCCCTTCCCCGGTACCGGGTCGTTCTTCTTGGGTCCGGCGACCGTGACGGCGCCGGTCTGCGCACCGCCGAGGGCGACCTTTCCGGTGGGGGTCATGATGTCGGCCGGCAGCGCGATGTCGACCGGGTTGCCGGCGGCGGGCTTGGTGACGGTGTACGTCACGGTCACCGTGTCGCCGACCTTGGGTGTGGCGTTGTCGACGGTGATCTGGGCGGACGTGGTGCCGTCGATCGGCGGGATGCCCGCGATGGGCGGGGGTACGCAGTGTGTGGCGAAGTCGACGGGCGTCGCGGCCAGGGCCTGCGCGGGCGCGACGAGCGCTCCCGTTCCGGCCATGAGCGCCGCGGCCCCCAGTACGGCGGCCCAGTTGCGCCGTCTTCGTGGTGAAGGCATGACTGCCCTCCTCTGCGGTTGTGGCGCAGCAGCGGCTCGGCTGCGCCGGCAGGGAGCCATTCACGAGGGGGCGCGAAAAGAAGTCAATGGAATCGAAATCCACCGACTGATGGGCCATCAGATACTGTCAAGATCCGCGTTCCCGCAGGTCAGGAGCGGTAGATCAGCCTCCGCAACGTCCTCGGAGATCGACCCGCCGCCCCCTGCCCACGACGCGTCCGGCTCAGCCCGCCGTGACCGTGCTCCGCAGCTCCCCGTCCGGCCCCGCCACCAGCACGGGCGTGGCCGCCCCGCCCAGGTCCGCGACCGCCGCCCGGTCCTCGTCCGAGGCACTCGGGGCCTCGGTGACCACGGCCGCCGCCTCCAGGGACCTGGCCCCGCTGGCCACCGCCATCGCGACGGCGGTCCGCAGCGCGGAGAGCTTCAGCGAGTCCAGCTCGACGGTTCCGGCGACGTACGTACGCCCGGTCTCGTCCCGTACGGCCGCGCCCTCGGCCACCCCGTTGCGGGCCCGGGCGCTGCGCGCCAGGGTGATGATCTTGCGGTCCTCGGGGTCGAGTTCGGTGCTCTGAGTCATGCCCCGAGCATAAGGAGCACGCATCCGGAGACTCAGCCCGCCACCGGGTACATCGAGCCGCGCCGCCCCTGGGGCGAGGTCAGCCACTCCAGCTTGGCGGCCGTGTCGGTCTCCGGCAGCGGGGTGTGCAGCACGATCGTGAGGTCCGGGCGGGCGGGGATGCGCAGCTGGGTGGACTCCACGAGCAGCGTGCCCACCACCTCGTGCTGGAACGACTTGCGGACCTGGCCGCCGGGCAGGATGTCGCGCCGCTCCCACAGCTCGGCGAACTCCGGGGAGAGCCGCGTCGCCTCCTCGATCACCGCCCCGAAGCCCTCGTCGCCGGGCCGCTCCGAAGCGGCCGCCCGGTACTGGGCGACCACGTTCACCGCGAGCTCCTCCCAGCAGGTGGAGCGGGACCGGTAGACGGGGTCGGTGAAGAACGCGACCAGGCAGTTCTGCACGATCTCCGGCCGCATCCCGAGCACCAGCGCGGCCGCGTCGTTGTACATCACCGTGTTCCAGTACGCGTCCATGATGTGCGCGGGGAACGGCATCCAGGCGTCGATCAGCCGTTGCAGGCCCTGACACATGTCGGCGTGGGCCGGATCGACCTCGGGCGCGGGCGGGTTGAGCCCGGCCAGCACGTACAGAGTGCGGCGCTCGGCGCTGGTCAGCTTGAGGACCTTGCCCACCGAGTCCAGGACCTGCGGCGAGACCGTGATGTCACGCCCCTGCTCCAGCCACTGGTACCAGGAGACGCCGACCCCGGCGAGGACCGCGACCTCCTCGCGGCGCAGCCCCGGGGTGCGCCGGCGGGCGCCGCCGTCGGGCAGCCCGGCCTGCGTCGGGCTGATCCTGGCCCGTCGGTTCATCAGGAACTCGCGCAGCTCGGTGCGGCGCGAGGCGTTGCCGATCGGCGTGGCCACGTACGTACTCCCCCTCGTCGACTGCCCGTTGGCGCCACCCGTCCTGCCTGGTGGTGCCACCAACAGGATAAGTTCCCTCTCTCCACGGGCATTCCCGGGCCGTCAGGCTGTGGCCATGGCAATCGACACCCACACCGCAGCGGCCACCGCGCCGGTGCTCACGCAGGACCCGGAGGACAACCGGCTCTCGGGCCGGGCGAAGCTGGTCCTGTTCGTGCTCTGCGCCGCCCAGTTCATGGTGGCGCTCGACTTCTCCGTACTGAACGTGGCCCTGCCCGTCCTCGGCGACGACCTGGGCCTTTCCACGTCCACCCTGCAGTGGGCGGTCACCGCCTTCGCCCTGCCGTCCGGCGGCTTCCTGCTGCTGTTCGGCCGGATCGCCGACCTGTTCGGCCGCAGGAAGCTGTTCCTGACCGGGCTCGCGCTGTTCGGCGCGGCCTCGCTGCTCGCCACGCTCGCCTGGGACCCGGCGTCGTTCCTCACCGGCCGCGCCCTGCAGGGCCTCGGCGCCGCCGTGATCGTGCCGACCGGCATGTCCCTGCTGACCACCACCTTCCCCGAAGGCCCGCAGCGCGACCGGGCGCTCGGCATCAGCGGCACGCTGCTCTCGCTCGGCTTCACCGTCGGCATGGTGCTCGGCGGGGTCATGACCGACACGCTGGGCTGGCGCTCGACGATGGGTCTGCTCGCGGTCGCCGCGGTGATCGTCCTGGTCCTGGCCCCCGGGCTGCTGCCCGAGTCCCGCACCACCGGCGAGCGCCCGCGTCTGGACGTGCCCGGCGCGGTCACCGTCACCGGCGGTCTGCTCGCGGTGATCTACGCCCTGTCGACGGCGGCCCAGCGCGGCTTCGGCGGCGTGGACGTCTGGGGCACGCTGGTCGTCGGCCTCGCGCTGCTCGCCGCGTTCGTCGCGGTCGAGTCGAGGGCGGCCGCCCCGCTGGTCTCGCTGCCGATGCTGAAGCGCCGCACCGTGGCGTGGGGCAACCTGGCGGGTCTGGTCACCTTCTCGATGATGTCGACGGTCGTCTTCGTACTGACCCTCTACCTCCAGGAGGTCCTGGGGCTGTCGTCCTTCCAGACCGGACTGGTCTTCGGTGTCCAGGGCGTCCTGTCGGCCGTCGCCGGCACGCTCGCCCCGAAGGTCATCGGCCGCTTCGGCGCCCGCCGCACGCTGGTCTTCTCGCTGCTCGGCCAGGGCCTGTTCATCGCCGCGCTGCTCGGCATCGGCTCCGGCTCGGGCGCGCTGCTCGCCACCGCCGCCGTCTCGCTGGCGAGCATGTTCCACCTGGGCGCGATCATCTCGTACGGACTGACCGTCACCAGCGGTGTCCCGGACGAGGAGCAGGGCCTGGCGACCGGTCTTGTCACCACCACCCAGCAGGTCGGCATCACCATCGGCATCCCGCTCCTCGGCGTCCTCGCCACCACCCAGAACAGCCTGTTCCACGGGGTGCGCACGGTCCTGCTCATCGACGCGGTGATCGTCGTCGCGGCGGCGGCCCTGGTGGCGGTCGGCCTTGGCCGCCGCACCGCCTAAGAGGTCACGGCCGGTCGAGCCTGAGCCGTTCGGCCTTCGGGAGACCGGCCACCACCAGGTCGTACGAGTCCTCGATCAGCTCCCGGACCAACTGGTCCGGGAGCTGTTCCACGTCCACCGTGTTCCAGTGCCGCTTGTTCATGTGCCAGCCGGGCACGATCGCCGCGTACTCCTCGCGCAGCCGCACCGCGTCGTCCGGGTCGCACTTGAGGTTGGCGGTCAGCGGCGAGCCGCCCAGGTTGCTCAGCGCGAACATCTTGCCGAGGACCTTGAAGACCGAGGTCTCGGTGTCGAAGGGGAACTCCTCGGTCACCGCGTTGAATTCAAGGCAGAAGGCCCTGAGCTCCTGGGGGGTCATACGTGCTCCTCCTTGACCGGTACGGGCTCGACGAGGACCGTGACGATCTTGTTCCGGCGGCCCGCCGGGGACTCGGCGGTGAGCCGCAGCGTCCGCCCGTCCGGCAGGTCCACCGTGGCCGTGGCGCCCGCGATCGGCACCCGGCCGAGCGCCTTGGCGAGCAGTCCGCCGACCGTCTCCACGTCCTCGTCGTCGTACTCGTCGAGCCCGAACAGCTCGCCGAGGTCGGTGATGTCGAGGCGCGCGGTGACCCGGAAGCGGCCGTTCGACAGCTCCTCGACCGGCGGCAGCTCCCGGTCGTACTCGTCGGTGATCTCCCCGACGATCTCCTCCAGGATGTCCTCGATGGTGACGATGCCGGCCGTGCCGCCGTACTCGTCGATGACCACGGCGACGTGGTTGCGGTCCTGCTGCATCTCGCGCAGCAGGTCACCGGCGTTCTTGGTGTCGGGCACGAACACGGCGGGGCGCATGGCGGTCGAGACCAGGTCTGCCTCGGAGTCCCGGTTGATGTGCGTCTTGCGGACCAGGTCCTTGAGGTACACGATCCCGACGATGTCGTCCTCGTTCTCGCCGGTCACCGGGATACGGGAGAAGCCCGAGCGCAGCGCGAGGGTCAGCGCCTGACGGATCGTCTTGTAGCGCTCGATGCAGACGAGGTCGGTGCGGGGCACCATCACCTCGCGCACCAGCGTGTCGCCCAGCTCGAAGACCGAGTGCACCATACGGCGCTCCTCGTCCTCGATAAGGGACTCCTGCTCGGCGAGGTCCACCATCGCCCGCAGCTCGGCCTCGGAGGCGAACGGGCCCTTGCGGAAGCCCTTTCCGGGCGTGAGCGCGTTGCCCAGGAGGATCAGGAGCTGCGGGACCGGGCCCATGATCCTGGCGAGCGGCAGCAGCACATACGCGGCCGCCGTCGCCGTGTTCAGCGGGTGCTGGCGGCCGATGGTGCGCGGCGAGACACCGACGGCGACATACGAGACGAGCACCATCACCGCGATGGCGACGACCAGCGCCGCCCAGGTCCTGTCGAACTCGTTGAGACAGACGTACGTGACGAGCACCCCCGCCGCCATCTCGCACGCGACCCGCACCAGCAGGGCCACATTGAGATAGCGGGTCGGGTCGGCGGCCACCTGGGCGAGCTTCGCCGCCCCGCGCCGCCCGGACCGTACGGCCTCGGCCGCGCGGAACGACGACGTACGGGCGATCCCGGCCTCCGCGCAGGCGGCGAGCCAGGCGACCACGACCAGGGCGACCGCCCCGAAGAGCAGTTGCCCGGTCATGAGACGGTCGGCGCCGGGGAGGGGCCGGTGAAGCCCTTCTCCGCCCGCCAGCCGTCCACGATCGCCGCCTGGAGGCCGAACATCTCGGCCTTCTCGTCCGGCTCCTCGTGGTCGTAACCCAGCAGGTGGAGCACCCCGTGGACGGTCAGGAGCTGGAGCTCCTCGTCCATCGAGTGCCCCGTCGGGGCGTCCTGGCCCTGCTGGGTGGCGACCTCGGGGCAGAGCACGATGTCACCGAGGAGCCCCTGCGGGGGCTCCTCGTCGTCCTTCATCGGCGGACGCAGCTCGTCCATCGGGAAGGACATGACATCGGTCGGACCGGGCAGGTCCATCCACTGGATGTGCAGCTGCTCCATGGCCTCGGCGTCCACGACGATCACCGAGAGCTCGGAGAGCGGGTGGATCCGCATCCGCGTGAGCGCGTAGCGGGCGATGTCGAGGATCGCCTGCTCGTCGACCTCGGTTCCGGACTCGTTGTTGACGTCGATCGACATGGTGCGCTCTGACTACTTCCCGTTGCGGTCCTGCTGGCTGTCGTACTTCTCGTACGCGTCGACGATACGGCCGACGAGCTTGTGCCGGACGACGTCCTGCGACGTGAGCCGGGAGAAGTGGACGTCCTCGACACCCTCCAGGATCTCCTGGACCTGCCGCAGCCCGCTCTTCGTGCCGCTCGGCAGGTCGACCTGGGTGATGTCACCCGTGATGACGATCTTCGAGTCGAAACCGAGCCTGGTCAGGAACATCTTCATCTGCTCGGCGCTGGTGTTCTGCGCCTCGTCCAGAATGATGAAGGCGTCGTTCAGCGTACGACCGCGCATGTACGCCAGCGGGGCGACCTCGATGGTCCCCGCCGCCATCAGCCGGGGGATCGACTCCGGGTCCAGCATGTCGTGCAGCGCGTCGTACAGCGGGCGCAGATACGGGTCGATCTTCTCGTAGAGCGTGCCCGGCAGGAAGCCGAGGCGCTCGCCCGCCTCGACGGCGGGCCGGGTCAGGATGATCCGGGTGACCTGCTTGGACTGCAGGGCCTGGACCGCCTTCGCCATGGCGAGATAGGTCTTTCCGGTACCGGCGGGGCCGATGCCGAAGACGATCGTGTGCTTGTCGATCGCGTCGACGTACCGCTTCTGGTTGAGGGTCTTGGGGCGGATCGTGCGACCACGGCTGGAGAGGATGTTCTGGGTCAGCACATCGGCCGGGGTCTCGTGGCCGTCCTCCGCCTTGCCGTTCTCGCTCGCCCTGAGCATGGCGATCGACCGTTCCACTGCGTCCTCCGTCATCGGCTGACCGGTGCGGAGCACCAGCATCATCTGGTCGAACAGGCGCTGGATGAGCGCGACTTCCGCCGGGTCCCCCGTGGCACTGATCTCATTGCCCCGGACATGGATGTCGGCCGCCGGGAAGGCCTTCTCGATCACGCGCAGCAGCGAGTCGCCGGATCCGAGCAGCATCACCATCGGGTGCTTGGCAGGGACCTTGATCTGGGCACTCGCCTGCGGCTGTGTGGGTGTCTGAGTCATGGGCCGGCTCTGTGGCCTGCACATACCTCCCGTTGCAGGGTTCTCGCTGCTCGACAACCTCTGGAATACCAAGCCTACGACCTGCCACTGACAGGGCCGAGGGGTTTTCGGGGCGGGGTGTTCGTCCAAGAGGTGCGGGTATTCGGGCGGCTGACGCGCTCCGGGGTCACCCAAGGGGCGCGGGGAACTGCGCGACCAGCCCGCCACGGTCCGCACCCGAGCGACGCCCCTCCGGGAGGAGGCCTACACGGGGTGCCGGAAGCCGATGGTCGGGACAGCCCGACGAAGCGGCCACGGCCGGGCCGCGCCCGGGAGCAGCCCCTCCAGGAACGCGTACCGCCGCAGCGCCGCCGGATCCTGGTCCTCGAACGTCCGCACCTGCTGCCACCACCCGGCGATCTCGGCCCAGCCGGGCGCGGACAACGACCCGCCGAACTCCTGCACCGACAGCGCGGCCGTGAGCCCCGCGAAGGCGAGCCGATCCGCCAACGGCCACCCGGCCAGCGTCCCCGTGACGAACCCCGCCACGAACACATCCCCCGCCCCCGTGGGATCGAGCGCCTCCACCGCGATCGCGGGCACCTCCGCGGTCTCCCCCGTCGACCCGTCCACCGCGTACGCGCCCTCCGCGCCAAGAGTGACCACGGCGACCGGCACCTTCTCGGCCAGGGCGCGCGCGGCCGCCCGCGGGCAGTCGGTGCGCGTGTACCGCATCGCCTCCCCCGCGTTGGGCAGAAACGCCTCGCAGTGTTCGAGCCCGGCCAGCCCCGCCAGGTCCCAGTGCCCCGTGTCGTCCCAGCCGACATCGGCGAAGATCCGCGAGCCATGCCGGGCCGCGTCCTCGATCCACTCCTCCCGCCGCCCCGGCACCAGCGAGGCGATCGCGGCACGCGCGCGTGGCGGGCAGGCGGGCGCGGACTCCTCCGGGGGCGCCTCGTGCCCGTGCGAGACCATCGTGCGCTCGCCCTCGTACGCCATGGAGACGGTGACCGGCGAGTGCCAGCCGGGCACGGTCCGCGACAGCGACAGATCGATGCCCTCGCCCTGCTCAAGGGCGTCCCAGCAGTACTCGCCGTAGTGGTCGTCGCCGAACGCCGCCGCCAGCGAGGTGCGCAGCCCGAGCCGGGACAGCGCGATGGCCATGTTGGCGACCCCGCCGGGGCTGGAGCCCATCCCGCGCGCCCAGGACTCCGTACCGCGCACGGGGGCCGAATCCAGGCCGGTGAAGATGATGTCGAGGAAGACCGTTCCGGTCAGGAAGACGTCGCAGTCCGGGTCGCGGGGCCGGCGCACCTTGCCCAGCGGGTCGACACCGGCACTGTGGCCCAAGGGGCCGTACTGGTCGCGCTGCTCTCTGCTGGATGTGGTCACGGCGGGCTCCCCGTTCGCGTACGGATCTGGCCAGTGTGCCCGATCCGGCTCGCACGGGACTCGCCCTACCAGCGGGGCAGCGCCGGAGTCGTCCATTCCGCGTGCCCGGGCGCCCGGCGCATCGCGGCGGCGTCGTCGCGGTCGCGCATGCTCCCGTCGTCCTCCAGCCACCGCCGGTGGAGCCGGTCGAGGGCGCCCCGATCGAGCTCGACACCGAGCCCGGGGGCATCGGAGACCGCGAGCCGCCCGCCCCGGAAGACATGGCGAGCGGTGATCACGTCCTCGGTCTGCCACGGGTAGTGGCTGTCGCAGGCGTAGTCGAGGTTGGGCACGGTGGCGGCGACGTGCGTCATCGCGGCGAGGCTGATGCCCATATGGGTGTTGGAGTGCATGGAAAGACCCACGCCGAAGGTGCGGCAGACCGCCGCCAGCTCCTGGGTGCGGCGCAGCCCGCCCCAGTAGTGGTGGTCGCTGAGGACGACCTGCACGGCGTCGGTGGCGAACGCCTCGCGGATCTCGGGGAAGGTCGTGACGCACATGTTGGTGGCGAGGGGGATGTCCGTCCCCGCCGAGACCTCGGCCATCGCGCGTGTGCCGGGCGCCGGGTCCTCCAGATACTCCAGTACGTCCGCGAGCTCGGCGGCGACGCGCAGCGAAGTCCCGGGCGTCCAGCCGCCGTTGGGGTCGAGCCGCAGCGGATGCCCGGGGAAGGCGTCGGCGAGCGCCCGGACGGCGGCGATCTCCTGCTCGGGCGGGAAGACACCGCCCTTGAGCTTGAACGACGTGAACCCGTACTGACCCGCGAACCGCCGGGCCTGCGCGACGATCCCGGCGGGGCCGAGCGCCGCGCCCCAGTCGTCCTTCTCCCCGGCGCCGCCCGGGTGTTCGGCCCACCGGTAGAAGAGATAGGCGCTGTACTCCACGCTGTCGCGGACCTTGCCGCCGAGGAGCATGTGGACGGGCAGACCGAGGGCCTTGCCGAGCGCATCGAGGCACGCCACCTCGAAGGCGGACACGACGGAGAGCCGCAGCTTGTCGGCGGTCTGCACCCCGCGCAGCCCGCCGACGCCCACGGAGTCGTCGACGCGGGATGCGTCGACGCCGACCGCGTCCATGAGTGTGAACAGCCCGTTCAGGTCGGCGATGTCGTGACCGACCAGCAGCGGGGCGTACGGCCGGGCGATCTCAAGGTACTTGGTGTCGCCGTACGTCTCACCGACACCGGTGACACCGCCCTCGGTGACGACTTCGACGACGAGGCGCGGGGTGTACGGCTGATGGACGCCCTGGACGTTGAGGAGTGGGGGGTCGGAGACGAGGACGGGGGTGAGCCGGACTTCGCGTATATCCACAAGAATCAAGACTAGATATGTGAACAAGACCGGGTCAAGGGATCAGAGGGAGACCTCGATCCGGATCGCGTGAAATACCCGGCAATCATCAACGCAAACAAAAAGTGACCCAGATCACTCATCCGCGACTTTCGTGCACTCCGGGCGCTTGATACAAATTGGGCCCGCGTTCCCGTACAACACCGGGCGCATCTCCCCTCTTTGGCATCTGCCCGTTCGGGCACCGCTCCCTGGAACGCCCATGTCCGCACGCCCTCGTGCTGCCTGGCCCCTGGTCGCCGTCTTCGCGGCCGGCTACCTCGCCGCGTATCTGCTCCCCACCGTCGTCGGACGGCTCTCCTCGGGCCTCGGGCTCTCGTCCACGCAGGCCGGACTCATCGGCTCCACACTGCTGTTGAGCTCGGCGGCGGCCGGATTCACGCTGGCGTCCCGGGTGGAGCGGTACGGGGAGCGGCGCCTGGCCCGCCTGGGACTGCTGCTCGCGTTCATCGGTTACGGGGGCGGCGCGCTGACGACGTACGTACCGCTCGTCGTGGCGGGCGCGGTCGTCGGGGGCTTCGGGTCCGGTACGGCGACGGCCGTGGCCGCGGCGGGGACGGCCGCGCGGCCCGACCCCCACCGGGCGACCACGCTCGGCCTGCTGACCGTCTCGGCCACGGCCGGGGCGCTGTATCTGACGATCCCTCACCTCGGCGGCGGCCATGGGCTGCCGTTCGCGGCGATCGCGCTGGTGGCGGCGGCGGTGTGGCCGGTGACGGGACGGCTGCCGGGGCCGGGTGCGGCGCGGGTTTCCTTGGGGGCGTCTTCCGCCCCTCTCCCCCGACTCCGCTCGGGCGCGGTGCTGGCCGTGGGGATGCTCTGCTGGTCCCTCGCCCAGAACGCGCTGTGGGGGGTGAGCGGGCGCATCGGCCTGACGCAGGCGGGGCTGTCCGAGGTCACCGTCGGCGCGGTGTTCGCCGTCGCGCTCGGGGCGGGGCTGCTCGGGGTGAGCGGGGCGGGGGCGCTGGGCCTGCGGTTCGGGCGGGCGGTGCCGATCGGGGTGGGGACGGTGGTGATCGCGGGGTGTGTCGTCCTCAGCTCCTCGGCGCGGGATCTGCCGTCGTTCGCGGGCGGTGTGATGCTGTGGAACGTCTTCTACCCGGTCGTGCTCTCGTATCTGCTGGGCCTCGGGGCCGCGCTGGATCCTCGGGGGCGGTGGGCGGTGCTGGTGGGTTCGGCGTCGTCGCTCGGCGTCGCGGGCGGGCCGCTGACGGGGAGTCTGCTGTCGTCGTACGCGGGGTTCGGGGGGATGGGTTTGGTGCTGGCCGCGCTGCTCCTGACGGTGGCACTGCCGCTGGCCGCGGTGGCGCGGGGGGTGTCCGGGCGGGGGCCGGTGGTGGGCGCGGTGCACGTGGACGAGCCCCAGGTGGCCCTGGCGTCTTAGCCCCCCACCCCGCCCCTTCCCTAAACCCTCCGGGGGTGGGTGGGGGTGGAGGAGGTTTCCCGGGGGCGGGGACCCCCGGACCCCGAGGCGGGGGCTGCGCCCCCTGCGCCCCTCTTCGTCTGCGGACCGTACTGGGTTGCTCGCGCAGTTCCCCGCGCCCCTTAACGGGCCCGAAGGGCCCTCCTAGGGGCGCGGGGAACTGCGCGATCAGCCCCCACCGGCGGTCAGCCGGAGAACCCGGCCGCCCGCCAAGGGCTTTCGGGAAGGGGCGGGGTGGGGAAAGGATCACGCCGTATCGAACTCGTACGCCTCCACCTCCCCCAAATACCGCTCCCGCAGGCCCTCCTCGTCGTCGAGGAACGCCGCCAGGAACGAGTTCCGCGCGAGTTCCCGCAGGCGCTCATCCGAAAGCCCCAGCGCATCCCGCACCGCGAGGAACGTGTCATCCACGTACCCCCCGAAGTACGCAGGATCGTCGGAGTTCACCGTGCACAGAAGCCCCGCATCCATCATCCGCCCCAACGGATGCGCCTCCAGAACGTCCACGGCACGGAGCCGGACGTTCGACAGAGGGCACAGCGTCAGCGGGATCCGGTCGCGGACCAGGCGCGCCACCAACTCCGGGTCCTCAAGCGCCCGCAGCCCGTGGTCGATCCGCTCGACGCCGAGCACGTCCAGCGCCTCGGTGATGTACGACGGCGGCCCCTCCTCCCCCGCGTGCGCGACCTTGCGCAACCCGAGCGCGGAGGCCACCGCGTACACCTCACGGAACTTCGCCGGCGGATGCCCGACCTCGGCGGAGTCGAGACCGATCCCCACGATCCGGTGCAGATACGGCCGCGCCGCATCCAGCGTCGCAAGCGCCGACTCGGCCGACTGGTCCCGCAGGAAGCAGAGGATCAGCCGGGTCGAGATGCCATGGCGCTCCCGGCTGCGGTCGAGCGCGCGGCCGAGCCCCTCCACCACCGTTCCGATCGACACGCCCCGCGCGGTGTGCGCCTGCGGGTCGAAGAAGATCTCCGCGTGCCGCACCCCCTGCGCCGCCGCCCGCGCCAGATACGCCTCTGCCAGCGCCTCGAAGTCGTCCTCCGTCCGCAGCACCGCCATCAGCGAGTAGTACAGGTCGAGGAAGGACTGCAGGTCGTCGAAGAGGTACGCCTTGCGCAGCTCCTCGGTGTCGGCGTACGGGAGCCGGACCCCGTTGCGCGCGGCCAGTTCGAAGGCGAGCTCGGGTTCGAGGGTGCCTTCGATGTGGAGGTGGAGTTCGGCCTTGGGGAGGGGCATGTGGTGCTGCTTCCTAGGTGGTGCGTGCGTTGCGTGTGAATCCCGTACGTCAACGGCGTACGTCTACGTCGTACGTTTCGGCAGCGGCACCCTCATCAGGTCCTCCGCCACCGTCAGCTCCCCCTCGAACCCCGCCGCCCGCGCCTGTCGTTCGAACTCGGCCGGGTCGGCGTAGCGCTGCGAGAAGTGGGTGAGGACCAGGTGGCGTACGCCCGCGTCGCGCGCCACCACCGCCGCCTGACCTGCCGTCAAGTGGCCGTGA
This sequence comes from Streptomyces sp. CBMA152, assembly GCF_014596475.1. Lineage (GTDB taxonomy): Bacteria > Actinomycetota > Actinomycetes > Streptomycetales > Streptomycetaceae > Streptomyces. The sequence continues at coordinate 358,115 of NZ_MECJ01000033.1, forward strand.
TCCGCGGCCAGTTGGACGTCCTCGTCCAGGAACGTCGACTCGATGACGAGCATGTCGCAGCCCTCCGCCAGCGCGTACACGCCGTCGCAGAGCCGGGTGTCCATGACGAACGCGAACCGCTGTCCGCGCCGTATCTCGCTGACCTCGTCGAGCGTGACCCCGTCGACCTCGCCCTCGCGCTGGAGGCGGCCCACGTCCGGCCCGGCGATACCGCGCTCGGCGAGCAGCGCGGGCAGCATACGGCGGCGGTCCGGCTCGGTGACGCGGTAGCCGTACGACTCGACCGGGTGCGAGAGCCGCCGCGCGTCCAGCGTGTACGCGTCGGTCGCGGCCAGCACCGCCCCCTCCCCCTCGACCGGCGCCTGGCCGAGCTCGACCGTCTCGCGGTAGGCCGTGGCGTACCGCAGCCGGTCGAAGAAGCGCTGCCCGCTCGCCGGGTAGTGCGCGGTGACCGGGTGCGGCACCCGGTCGAGGTTGATCCGCTGGATCACCCCGGCCAGGCCCAGCGAGTGGTCGCCGTGGAAGTGCGTGACGCAGATCCGGTCGATGTCGTGCGCGGCCACCCCGGCCCGCAGCATCTGCCGCTGGGTGCCCTCGCCGGGGTCGAAGAGGATGCCCTCGCCGTCCCAGCGCAGCAGATAGCCGTTGTGGTTGCGGTGCCGGGTCGGGACCTGGCTGGCGGTGCCGAGCACCACCACTTCACGTACGGACACGATCGGTTATCCGGGGGGCCACTGCATGCCGCGGCCGCCGAGCAGATGGGCGTGGGCGTGGAAGACGGTCTGGCCCGCGCCGCTGCCGGTGTTGAAGACGATCCGGTAACCGCTCCCGTCGATCTTCTCCTCGCCAGCGATCTCCCCCGCCTCGCGCAGCAGATCGGCGGCGACCGCCGGTTCGGCGGCGGCCAGCGAGGCCGCGTCCGGGTAGTGGACCCGGGGAATGACGAGGATGTGCGTCGGGGCCTGGGGGTTTATATCGCGGAAAGCGACGACGGTCTCGCTCTCGCGGACGACGGTCGCGGGGACGTCCCCCGAGACGATCTTGCAGAACAGGCAGTCCGCCTGCGGCTCTCCGGCCACGGTCCTGAGCTCCTCGGTAGCGGTGATCAGTTCATGGGCATGCTACTGAGGTTCGCGGGGCGATGACGTGCCGCCCTCTCCGGGAACGCATGAGTCCAGCTCGCTCACTTGCCCCGGAACGTCTCCGTCACCGTCACGGTGACCGTCGCCGTGGGGTGGCTGCCCGGTTTGCCCGGGGGCTTGGGGTGGGTGGTCGTGGTGGGCGCGGGGGCGTTGCAGTTGCCCAGGACGGTGGCCTTGAAGACCGTGCGGTCGCCGACCTTCGCCGTCAGGTCGCCGCGTACGCAGCGGTCGTCGACGACCGAGGTGACCTTGCCGGTGACCGTGATCGCCTTGTTGTCCTTGGTGCGGCCCCGGCAGTCGACCGTGGCGACCGAGTGCGTCGAGGAGGGGGACGGCTTACGGGTCGAGGTGCTGTTACCGCTGACCTTCGCCGTACAGGACAGCCACGACACGTTCACGCCGTCCTGCTTCAGCTTGTCCGTCGCCGTCTTGTCGGTGGTGATCGAGACGGTCGCCGAGCTCATGCCGCCCACCGGGTCGCAGGCCGCGGCCGCCGTGCCCGCCACCGCGACGACCCCGAGCGCGGCGAGCGCGCGCCGGTGCCGCAGCGGAATGCGTAGGTATCTCCTTGCCCCCATACGCGCCAGCGTCCCACCGGCCCGGCCCGCGCGGTAGACCGCTTTACGACGTCACTTGGGGCGGCTCAAGCCCAGCGCCCCGTGCGTCCCATCAGCAACGCGGCAGCTGCCGTACCGGCGGTGGAGGTGCGCAGGACGCTCGGGCCGAGGCGGTACGGCTTGGCGCCCGCCGCCTCGAAAACCGCCAGCTCCTCGGGGGACACACCGCCTTCCGGGCCCACCACCAGGACGATCTCCCCGCGCTCGGGCAGCTTCGCGGTGGCCAGCGCCTCGCTCGGGGCGTCCCGGTCCTCGTGCAGCACGGCGGCGAAATCAGCCGTGGCCAGAAACGCGACAACCTGCTTGGTCGTCATCGCGTCCCGTACCTCCGGGAACCGCACCCGGCGCGACTGCTTGCCCGACTCACGGGCCGTACTGCGCCATTTGGCCAGGGACTTGGCGCCCCTGTCGCCCTTCCACTGGGTGATGCAGCGCGCGGCCTGCCACGGCACCACCGCGTCGACGCCGGTCTCGGTCATCGTCTCCACGGCGACCTCGCCCCGGTCGCCCTTGGGCAGCGCCTGGACGACGGTGATCCGCACCTCCGGCTCGGGCTCGTGCCGTACGGAGTCGACCTGGACGACGAGCCGGTCCTTGCCCTCGGTCTCCAGGACCACGGCGTCGGCCCAGTCGCCGTGCCCGTCGGTGAGCACCACGTCCTCACCGGGACCGAGCCGCTTGACCGAGACGGCGTGCCGCCCCTCGGGCCCGTCCAGGACGTACCGGCCGCCCGGTCCCACCGCTGTGAAACCGTCGACCACGAAGACCGGGGCGGTCATGACGCACTCCTCATGTTTCTCGATGCCGCCGCCAACGCGGCCAGCGAAGCGTCCAGTTCGGCCGCCAGTACCTCCACCAGCTGCCCGGCGGGCAGCTCGCGCGCGAGCCGGTGGCCCTGGCCCGCCCACAGGGCCATGCCCTGTGCGTCCCCGGCCGCCGCGGCGGCCCGCCGCAGTCCGGTGGTGATCTGGTGCACCTCCGGATACGCGGCCGGTGCGTACGGCCCGTGCTCGCGCATGAACCGGTTGACCAGGCCGCGGGCCGGCCGTCCGGAGAAGGCTCGGGTCAACTCCGTACGGGTGAAAAGGGGGTTGGTCAGCGCGTGCTTGTGCAGCACGTGGGCGCCGGACTCCGGGCAGGCCAGGAACGCCGTGCCGAGCTGCGCCGCGTCCGCGCCCGCCGCGAGCACCGCCGCGATCTGGGCGCCGCGCATCAGTCCGCCGGTCGCGATGATCGGCAGCCGTACGGCCTCGCGGACCAGGGTGATCAGGGTGAGCAGCCCGATCCCGGAGCCGTCGGCCTGCGGGTCGTCGCGGTGCGTCGACTGGTGTCCGCCCGCCTCTATGCCCTGCACGCACACGGCGTCGGCCCCGGCGCTCTGGGCGGCCAGCGCCTCGTCGGGGGTGGTCACGGTGACGACGGTGTACGTGCCGACGGCCGCGAATCCGGCAAGTACCTCGGGCTCGGGGCAGCCGAAGGTGAACGACACGGCCGGGACCGGGTCGTCGCGCAGGATCGCCAGCTTGGCCTCGTAGCCGTCGTCGCCGCCGGAGTCGGCCTCGCCCAGCGGCGTCTCGTACCAGGTGGCCTCGCCCGCCAGCTGGTGCCGGTACACCTCGATGACCGAGGGGTCGGTGTGCGGGGGCTGCGGCATGAACAGGTTGACCCCGAAGGGGCGGCCGGTGAGCCGCCGCAGCTCCTTGATCTCCTGGTACATCCCGTCGGCCGTCTTGTACCCGGCGGCCAGGAATCCGAGCCCGCCGGCCTCGCAGACCGCGGCGGCGAGACCGGCGGCGGAGACGCCACCGGCCATGGGGGCCTGCACGATCGGATACCGGCAGAGATCGGTCAAAGCCATGCCCGCATCGTGCCACGGGTGCGCTCCGGTACCCGAATCGCGTCCGGGGCCCGGGGGACGCGCCCCCGGGCTATGGACATCAGCGGCCGTTGAACGCGTCCTTCAGTCGGGAGAACAAGCCCTGCTGGCCCGGCTGGAACTGGCCCAGGGGGCGCTCCTCGCCACGCAGCTTGGCGAGCTGGCGCAGCAGGTCCTCCTGCTGGGGGTCCATCTTGGTCGGCGTGGTGACCTCGACGTGGACGATCAGATCGCCCCGGCCGCCGCCGCGCAGATGCGTCACACCGCGTGCGTGCAGCGGGATGGACTGGCCCGACTGGGTGCCCGGGCGGATGTCCACCTCCTCCATGCCGTCCAGCGTCTGCAGCGGCACCTTGGTGCCGAGCGCCGCCGCCGTCATGGGGATGGTCACCGTGCAGTGCAGATCGTCGCCGCGCCGCTGGAAGACGTCGTGCGCCAGCTCGTGGATCTCCACATAGAGGTCGCCGGCGGGGCCGCCGCCGGGGCCGACCTCGCCCTCGCCCGCCAGCTGGATCCGGGTGCCGTTGTCCACACCGGCCGGGATCTTGACGGTGAGGGTGCGCCGCGAACGGATCCGGCCGTCGCCCGCGCACTCGGGGCACGGGGTCGGCACCACGGTGCCGAAGCCCTGGCACTGCGGGCACGGCCGCGAGGTCATGACCTGGCCGAGGAAGGACCGGGTGACCTGGGAGACCTCGCCGCGGCCGCGGCACATGTCACACGTCTGCGCCGAGGTGCCGGGAGCGGCGCCCTCGCCGGAGCAGGTCGTACAGACGACCGCCGTGTCGACCTGGATCTCCTTGGTGGTCCCGAAGGCCGCCTCGTTGAGGTCGATCTCCAGGCGGATCATGGCGTCCTGGCCCCGGCGGGTCCGCGAGCGCGGGCCGCGCTGCGAGGCCGTGCCGAAGAACGCGTCCATGATGTCCGAGAAGTTCCCGAACCCGCCCGCGCCGAAGCCGCCCGCGCCACCGCCGCCGGAGGACGACAGGGGGTCGCCGCCGAGGTCGTAGACCTGCTTCTTCTGCGGGTCCGACAACACCTCGTAAGCGGCGTTGATCTCCTTGAACCGCTCCTGGGTCTTGGGGTCGGGGTTCACATCGGGGTGAAGTTCCCTCGCCAGTCTCCGGAACGCCTTCTTGATCTCGTCCTGCGATGCGTCGCGGCGTACGCCCAGTACGGCGTAGTAGTCCGTGGCCACTTACGACTCCGCCAGGATCTGTCCGACGTAACGTGCCACTGCGCGTACCGCTCCCATCGTTCCGGGGTAATCCATGCGGGTCGGTCCGACCACGCCGAGTTTTGCGACGGCTTCGCCGCCCGAACCGTAGCCGACCGAGACGACGGACGTGGAGTTCAGCCCTTCATGGGCGTTCTCATGCCCGATACGTACGGTCATGCCCGATTCCTTGGCCTCGCCGAGCAGTTTGAGGAGCACGACCTGCTCCTCAAGTGCCTCCAGCACCGGCCGAATGGTCAGGGGAAAATCGTGTCCGAAGCGGGTCAGATTGGCGGTGCCGCCGATCATCAACCGCTCCTCGGTCTCCTCGACCAGGGTTTCCAGCAAGGTGGACAGAACCGTCGAAACGGTTCCTCGGTCCTCCGGCTCGAAGGACTCCGGCATGTCCTGCACCAGCTGCGGTACGTCCGCGAAGCGGCGCCCCACGACACGGCTGTTGAGCCGGGCCCGCAGATCCGCGAGCGAGGTCTCGCCGAACGGCGCCGGGCAGTCGACCAACCGCTGCTCGACCCGCCCGGTGTCCGTGATGAGCACCAGCATCAGCCTGGCGGGCGCGAGCGAGAGCAGTTCCACATGCCGCACGGTCGAGCGCGTCAGCGACGGGTACTGCACCACGGCGACCTGCCGGGTCAGCTGCGCGAGCAGCCGCACCGTGCGCGCCACGACATCGTCGAGGTCGACGGCCCCGTCCAGGAAGTTCTGGATGGCCCGCCGCTCCGGCGACGTCATGGGCTTGACGCCCGCGAGCTTGTCGACGAACAGCCGGTAGCCCTTGTCCGTGGGGATACGGCCCGCGCTGGTGTGAGGCTGGGCGATGAAGCCCTCCTCTTCCAGGACGGCCATGTCGTTGCGCACGGTCGCCGGTGAGACGCCGAGCGCGTGGCGCTCGGTCAGGGCCTTCGACCCGACCGGCTCCTCGGTGCCGACATAGTCCTGGACGATGGCGCGCAGCACTTCGAGTCTGCGTTCACTGAGCACCGCGCACACCTCCAGCTGTGGTCCCTGGCCGCTCTGCCTGGCACTCTGTGCGTTCGAGTGCCAGCATTCCCCCGGCCAGTGTACGGCCGACCGGTACACCCCTAGCAAGGGCGGCCACCGTTGCCGCTCGCGGCGCGGTCGAGCGACGCGCCCGGTGACCCGGGATACCGTCGCAGTCATGGGCATCGACACGACGAACATCCGCTGGGAGGAGTACGGCTGGGAGCGCCTGGGCGACGGCGTCGGCCGCCGCCGGCTGCCCGGCTGGGACGCGACGGCCGGCCTGGTCGTCGGCGACAAGGCGGTACTGCTGTACGACACGGGGTCCACGCTGCGCGAGGGCGCCGAACTGCGCGCCCAGGCGCAGGCGCTCGCCGGGCGCCGCGTGACCCATATCGCACTCAGCCATCCGCACTTCGACCATGTGCTCGGCACGGCCGCGTTCTCGGGCTGCGAGGTGTACGGGGCGGTGGGCATCGACCGGGTCCTGGACGGCGAGGCCCTGAAGGTGAGCGCGACCGCCCACGGGGTCCCGGTGGCGCAGGCCGCCGAGGCGGCCGACCTGCTGGTCTCGCCGCACCACTTCGTGAGCGGCGAGTGGACGCTGGACCTGGGCGGCCGCCAGGTCCTGCTGGCCAACGTGGGCCCGGGCCACTCCGGCCACGACCTGGCCCTGCTGATCCCCGGCTCCCCCGAGATCGTCTTCTGCGGCGACCTGGTCGAGGAGTCCGGCGAACCGCAGGCGGGCCCGGACGCGGTCCGCACGCGCTGGCCCGCGGCGCTGGACAGGTTGCTGGAGCTGGGCGGGGAGGACGCGGTGTACGTACCGGGGCACGGGGCGGTGGTGGACGCGGGGTTCGTACGCGAGCAACGGGCGTCGCTGGCAGCCCAATTCGGCGTGTCGTAAGTTCCCTTCGTCTCCGGCTCAGCCCGTATTCTCATCCGAATGCGCAGCTACAGCCCGGATCTGACCCCGCCCTGGAAGAAGCAGGCCCCGGCCCCCGAGGTCGCCGCCGAGCCCGATCTGGTGGTGGAGGAGGTGACGACCGGCTTCTGCGGGGCGGTGATCCGCTGCGAGGCGGGCACGGTGACGCTGGAGGACCGCTTCGGCAAGCACCGGGTGTTCCCGCTGGCGCCGCGCGGGTTCTTGCTGGAGGGCAAGGTGGTGACGCTGGTCCGCCCGTCGGCGGCCCCTGCTCGCCCCACCCGTACGGCGTCGGGGTCGGTGGCCGTGCCCGGGGCGCGGGCGCGGGTGGCTCGGGCGGGGCGGATCTATGTCGAGGGGCGCCACGACGCCGAGCTCGTCGAGAAGGTGTGGGGCGACGACCTGCGGATCGAGGGCGTCGTCGTCGAATACCTCTCCGGCATCGACGACCTCCCCGCGATCGTCGCGGACTTCGCCCCCGGCCCCGACGCGCGCCTCGGAGTCCTGGTCGACCACCTGGTCCCCGGCTCCAAGGAGTCCCGCATCGCGGCGGCGGTCACGGGCGAACACGTCCTGGTCGCCGGGCATCCCTACATCGACGTCTGGGAGGCGGTGAAGCCGGCGTCCGTGGGGATCGAGGGGTGGCCGGTGGTGCCGCGGGGGGTGGACTGGAAGACGGGGGTGTGCGCGGCGCTGGGGTGGCCACCGAATTCCGGGGCGGCGTGGCAGCGGATTCTGTCCGGGGTGCGCACGTACAAGGACCTGGAGCCGGAGCTGCTGGGCCGGGTGGAGGAACTGATCGACTTCGTGACGGCGCCGTAGGGCTGCCGGGGGTTCGGCCCCCACCCCACCCCTTCCCGAAAGCCCTGGGCGGGCAGCCGGGTTCTTTGGGTGCGGATCGTGCTGGGTTGCTCGCGCAGTTCCCCGCGCCCCTAGGAGGGCCCTTCGGGCCCATTAAGGGGCGCGGGGAACTGCGCGACAAGCCCCCACCGGCGGCCAGGCGAACGAACAACCGCCGGAGGCTTTCGGGAAGGGGCGGGGTGGGGGCTAATCCACCAGGTCACGGACCACCGCGTCCGCCAGCAGTCGCCCCCGCAGGGTCAGGACCGCCCGGCCCTCGGCGTACGGACCCGGGTCCAGGAGGCCGTCCGACAGGGCGCGGCGCGACGCCGCCAGGCCCGCCGGGCGCAGTAGCGACAGCTCGCAGCCGTCGCGCAGACGCAGCTCCAGCAGGATGCGCTCCACCCGGCGGTCCTCCGCGGGCAGGAGCTCACGGCCCGCCCCCGGCGTACGACCGGCAGCCAGCGCCGACGCGTACGCCCCCGGATGCTTCACGTTCCACCACCGCACGCCGCCCACATGGCTGTGCGCCCCAGGACCCGCCCCCCACCAGTCCGCCCCCCGCCAGTACAGCTCGTTGTGCAGGCACCGCCCGGCCTCCGACGTGGCCCAGTTCGACACCTCATACCAGGAGTAGCCCGCCTCCGCCAGCACCGAGTCCGCGATCAGATACCGGTCCGCGTGGACGTCGTCGTCCGTCATCGGGACCTCGCCCCGGCGAATGCGCCGCGCCAGCTGCGTACCCTCCTCGACGATCAGCGCGTACGCGGAGATGTGGTCGGGGCCCGCCCCCACCGCCGCCGCCAGCGACGCGCGCCAGTCGTCGTCCGACTCCCCCGGCGTCCCGTAGATCAGGTCCAGGTTGACGTGGTCGAACCCCGCCGCCCGCGCCTCGGCGACGCACGCCTCGGGCCGCCCGGGCGTATGCGTACGGTCGAGGATCTTCAGCACGTGCTGCTTCGCGCTCTGCATCCCGAAGGACACCCGGTTGAAGCCCCCGGCCCGCAGCTCCTCCAGATACGCCCGGTCCACCGACTCGGGGTTCGCCTCCGTCGTCACCTCGGCGTCGTCCGCGAGCCCGAACTCGTCCCGTACCGCCGCCAGCATCCGTACGAGATCACCGGCGGCGAGCAGCGTCGGCGTGCCGCCGCCGACGAAGACCGTACGGACCGGACGGTCGTCGTCGCCCAGCACCTTGCGGGCGAGGCGGATCTCGTCGATCAGGGTCGAGGCGTAGTTGTCCCGGGAGGCGAGCACGCCGCCGGAACCGCGCAGCTCGGTGGCGGTGTAGGTGTTGAAGTCGCAGTAGCCGCAGCGCGTGGCGCAGTACGGAACGTGCAGGTAGAAGCCGAGCGGCCGCTCCCCCGCGCCCTCCAGGGCGGAACCGGGCAGCGCCCCGTCCTCGGGCATGGGCTCACCATCGGGCAGTACGGAAGGCATGACCCCATTGTCCGCCACCCGCGAGGGAACCCTGCCCGCCGTCCTCAGTGCGCCTGCAGCACCAGCAGCGCCAGGTCGTCCTCCGGCGGCTTCGCGCCGAACGCGTACACCGCGCGCTTGATCCGTTCCGCGATCCCGGACGCCGTCAGCCCGGCGCACTGGGCGAGCACCGTCGCGAGCCCGTCCTCGTCGTCGAACATGTGCGAACCGGAGCGCCGCTCGGTCACCCCGTCCGTGACGCACAGCAGGCTGTCGCCGGGCATCAGCCGGAAGCTCTCGCTCTCGTACGCGGCCCCCTCGACCACTCCGATCAGCACCTGCGGCACCGCCGCCGCCCGTACCGTGCCCTCGGGGTTGAGGAGCAGCGGCAGCGGGTGGCCCGCGCTGGCCAGGGTGCAGCGGGCGCCGCCGCCCTGGTCCTCGGGGACCGGCACCAGCTCCCCGTAGAGGAGGGAGAGGAATCGGGCCTGGGGCCCCTCGGGCATCTCGTGGCCGCCCGCCGTCGCGACCATCCGGGCGGCCGCCTCCGCCGCCTCGACGCCGTCGTCGACGAGCAGCTTGTTGAGGCGGTCGAGCACGTCGTGCACCGCGTACCCCTCGCGCGCGAGCAGCCGCAGCCACGGCCGCACGAGGCCGGTGACGACCGCCGCCTCCGGGCCGCTGCCCTGGACGTCGCCGAGCGCGAAGCACCAGCGGCCGTCGGCGCCCGGGAACAGGTCGTAGAAGTCGCCCCCGGCCACCCCTTCGCCGCTCGGCTGGTACACCAGCGCGCTGTCGACCCCCGGGATCTCCGCGACGCCCGCGGGCAGCAGTCCGCGCTGGAGCACCCGGCTGATGGTGACCTGCCGGGTGTACTGGCGCGCGGCGCCGATCGCCAGGGCCACCCGGCGTACGAAGTCCTCGACCAGGCCGGTGACTTCGTCGGGGATGCGCATCAGCCCGCCCCGGCCGAGCATGAGCACGCCGACCGACCGGCCACCCGCGACCATCCGGTAGGCGAGCGCCGCCCCGTCGTCCTCGTCCTGGCACGGCCAGGGCATCGGCACCGGTCCGCCGCGCGCCGACTCCGGCAGCCGGGGCGGCTCCTTCTCCAGGGCCGCCCGCAGCTCCTCGATGCCGGACTCGCGGGCGTGCCAGACCCGGGCGAGCCGGGGCGAGCCCAGCGGGCCGCCCGCCTCCGGGTCGAGCCAGATCGCGCACCAGTCGGCGAGCCGGGGCACCAGGAGCTGTCCGGCGAGCGCCGCGATCATGTCCTCGTCGAACTGGCCCGCCAGCAGGTCGGAGGCCTCGGCGAGGAAGGACAGCGCGCCCCGGTTGACCCAGTCCCGGTCGTGCTCGGACGAGGTGCGCCGGGGCGCGTTGGTGAGTATCTCGGCGGCGCGCAGCCCGCGTTGGAGGCGCGCGTCGGACCCGGGGTCGTAGTGCCCGTCCCCGTCGCTCCCGTCGCCCTCGCCGTCCTCCACCAACTCAAGGCGGGCCCATACGGTCTTGAGGCCCGTGCGGTACGTGATGCCCCAGGACTCCGAGAGCGCCGCCACCAGGTGCAGTCCCCGGCCGTACTCCGGCGCGCCCGCCTCGCGCGGGGCGCGCGGTTCGCTCCGTACAGCTCTGGAGGGATGGTGGTCGGAGACCTCCAGGACCACCCCGCCCAGGTCGCCGCCGGCCGGCGCTTCCAGGCGGCAGACCAGCTCGACCGTGGTACCCGCGTGGACCACCGCGTTGGTGACGAGCTCGTTGACCAGTATGGCGGCGTCGTCCGCGAGTCGGTCGCCGAGCCGGGTCGCGCCGGGCAGTCCCTGGTCCGTCCAGTCGGCGAGCGCGGCCCGCACGAAGCGGCGGGCGGCGGACGGGGCGAGCGGGTTGCCAGGGAGGCTGGTGCGGGCGCAGGACCGGGCGCCGTACTCCGTCGCGTCGGGCGGAGCGGGCGAGTTCAGTAGGCGGTTCACGCTCTCCCGCTGCGTTGGAATGGACCCCACGGTGCGGCTCCTGACCGGTTCTCACAATGCGCCGCTCATGACACCGACAGAGTGACAGACTGAGCGTGCCCATAAGCGCCGAGTCACCGAAGTGGGCCGAGATGAACCATGACAGTGCCGTGCCTCCTGGTGAGGGCGACTGGATCCGTGCACTGGAGCTGCGTCCGCTGCTGGCCGCGATGACGGCGCTGCGCGACGGCGACTTCCGCGTCCGGCTCCAGGAGACCCAGGAGGGGATACCCGCGGAGCTCAACGCGATCTTCAACCAGATCGCCGTCCGCAACCAGCACTTCACGGACGAGCTGGCCCGCGTACGCCGTGAGGTCGTCCGGCACGGGCGCCTGGACGAGCGGCTGGCGGCCAGTCCCGGGCAGGGCGCCTGGACGGCCGGTGTGGCGAGCACCAACTCGCTGATCGACGCCCTGGTCGTCCCGGCGGCGAACGCGACGCGCGTCCTGGACGCGGTGGCGGGCGGTGATCTGACCCAGCGGGTCGATCTGCACGACGGCAACCGGCAGTTGCGCGGCGATCTGCGCAGACTCGGCCGGGCCGTCAACAAGATGGTCGACCAGCTCTCGCTGTTCACCGGTGAGGTCACCCGGGTGGCGAGGGAGGTCGGCACCGAGGGACGGCTCGGCGGACGCGCCAAGGTGCAGGGGCTGAGCGGCAGTTGGCGTGACGTCACCGAGGCCGTCAACACCATGGCCTCCCGGCTCACCGCCCAGGTCCGCGACATCGCGGCGGTGACGACGGCGGTGGCGCGCGGCGACCTCACCCGTACGGTGACGGTCGAGGCGACCGGCGAGCTCCTTGAGCTGAAGCTCACGGTCAACACGATGGTCGACCAGCTCTCCGCGTTCGCCGACGAGGTCACCCGCGTCGCCCGCGAAGTCGGCACCGAGGGGCGGCTCGGCGGCCGCGCCCAGGTCAGGGGCGTCTCCGGGGTCTGGAAGGACCTCACGGACAACGTCAACTTCATGGCCTCCAACCTGACCTCGCAGGTCCGCAACATCGCCCAGGTGACGACCGCCGTCGCCAACGGCGACCTCTCGCAGAAGATCACGGTGGACGCGCAGGGCGAGATCCTGGAGCTGAAGTCGACGATCAACACCATGGTCGACCAGCTCTCCGCCTTCGCCGACGAGGTCACCCGCGTCGCCCGCGAAGTCGGCACCGAAGGAAACCTCGGCGGCCGCGCCCAGGTCAGAGGCGTCTCCGGGGTCTGGAAGGACCTCACCGAGAACGTCAACTTCATGGCGGACAACCTGACCTCGCAGGTCCGCAACATCGCGCTCGTCTCGACCGCCGTCGCCCAGGGCGACCTCGGCAAGAAGATCACGGTCGAGGCGAAGGGCGAGATCCTGGGCCTGAAGTCGACGATCAACACGATGGTCGACCAGCTCTCCGCCTTCGCCGACGAGGTCACCCGCGTGGCCCGCGAAGTCGGCACCGAGGGAAACCTCGGCGGTCAGGCCCAGGTCAGAGGCGTCTCCGGAGTCTGGAAGGACCTCACGGACAACGTCAACTTCATGGCCTCCAACCTCACTTCCCAGGTACGGAACATCGCGCAGGTGACGACCGCCGTCGCCAACGGCGACCTCTCCAAGAAGATCACGGTCGACGCGCGCGGCGAGATCCTGGAGCTCAAGGACACCGTCAACACGATGGTGGAGCAGCTGCGCGCGTTCGCCGACGAGGTGACGAGGGTCGCGCGCGAGGTCGGCACCGACGGCCGCCTCGGCGGGCGTGCCCAGGTCCTCGGCGTCTCGGGCGTCTGGAAGGACCTGACCGACAACGTCAACTACATGGCGGACAACCTGACTTCGCAGGTCCGCAACATCGCCCAGGTGGCGACCGCGGTGGCCCAGGGCGACCTGTCGAAGAAGATCGACGTGGACGCGCGCGGCGAGATCCTGGAACTCAAGACCACCATCAACACGATGGTCGACACGCTCTCCTCGTTCTCCTCCGAGGTGACGAGGGTCGCCCGCGAGGTCGGCTCCGAGGGCCAGCTGGGCGGCCAGGCCCGCGTCGAGGGCGTGTACGGGACGTGGAAGCGCCTGACGACCAACGTCAACGAGCTCGCGCTGAACCTCACCACCCAGGTCCGCGCGATCGCCGAGGTGGCCTCGGCGGTGGCGCAGGGCGACATGTCCCGCTCGATCACCGTGGAGACGCGCGGCGAGGTCTCCGAGCTGAAGGACAACATCAACCTGATGGTGTCCAACCTGCGCGAGACGACCCGCGCCAAGGACTGGCTGGAGTCCAACCTGGCCCGGCTCGCGGGTCTGATGCAGGGCCACCGCGACCTGATGGAGGTCGCCGACCTGATCCTGCGCGAGCTCACCCCGCTGGTGAACGCCCAGTACGGCGCGTTCTTCCTGGCCGCCCCGGACAGCGAGGGCACCCCGTCCCGTACGACGTCGACGACCAAGGGTCTCGCCTTCATCGCGGGATACGGCTCCGCGCAGGGCGCGACCGTCGACACCACCGGCATGCCGGGCCACGGGCTGGTCCGCCAGGCGGCGCTGGAGAAGAAACGCATCCTCCTGGAGGAGGCCCCGCCCGACTACATCAAGATCAACTCCGGTCTCGGGGAAGCCTCCCCGGCCAGCGTCGTCATCATCCCGATCCTCTTCGAGGACGAGCTCCTCGGAGTGATCGAGCTCGCCTCGTTCTCCCGCTTCTCCGATGTCCACCTGGCCTTCTTCGACCAGTTCGTGAACACCATCGGCGTCGCCATCAACACCATCATCGCCAACTCCCGTACCGAGTCGCTGCTCAGCGAGTCCCAGCGGCTCGCCGTCCAGCTCCAGGAGCGCTCCGACGAACTCCAGCGCCAGCAGGCCGAGTTGCAGCGCTCGAACGCCGCCCTGGAGGAGAAGGCCGCGCTGCTCGCCAGCAGCTCCCAGTACAAGTCGGAGTTCCTGGCGAACATGTCGCACGAGCTGCGCACCCCGCTGAACTCGCTGCTGATCCTGGCCCGGCTGCTCTCCGACAACCCGGACGACCACCTCTCCGACCAGGAAGTGCAGTTCGCCACCACCATCCACCGCTCGGGCTCCGATCTGCTCCAGCTGATCAACGACATCCTGGACCTGTCGAAGATCGAGGCGGGCCGGATGGACGTACGCCCCAAGAAGCTCCCGCTGATCAAGGTCCTCGACTACGTCCACGCCACCTTCCGCCCCATCACCCTGGACCGGGGTCTCGCCTTCGAGGTGGCGGTCGGCGAGGACGTGCCGCGTGAGATGTACTCGGACGAGCAGCGGCTCCAGCAGATCCTGCGCAACCTGCTCTCCAACGCGATCAAGTTCACCTCGTCGGGCCGCGTCGAGCTGCGCGTCAGCCGGGTCAAGGACCCGGAGAACCGCCTCCTGGGCGGCTCCGACGACCTGATCGCCTTCGCGGTCACCGACACGGGCATCGGCATCGCGCCGGAGAAACTTCCCGTGATCTTCGAGGCGTTCCAGCAGGCCGACGGCACCACCAACCGCAAGTACGGCGGCACGGGCCTTGGCCTGTCCATCAGCCGCGAGATCGCGGGCCTGCTCGGCGGCAGGATCATCGCCGAGAGCGAGCCGGGCGACGGCTCCACCTTCACCCTGTACGTACCGGTGCTCTACCCGGGCCATCTGCCCGGCGAGCCCGACCAGCCCTCCGAGCTCAACCTCCGGCCGTCCGACCAGCTCGCCGACCCGCACCTGACCCTGCCGGACGAGGACGACGACTGGCCCACCACCACCAAGCTGGAGGAGTGGCAGCGCGGCCGGGCGGGCCAGGTCTTTCCCGGGCGGCGGGTGCTGATCGTCGACGACGACATCCGCAACGTCTTCGCGCTCACCCATGTGCTCGGCCGGGTCGGCATGCCCGTGCTCTACGCGGAGAACGGCCGCGAGGGCATCGAGACCCTGGAGCGCAACCCCGACGTCGAGCTCGTCCTGATGGACATCATGATGCCGGAGATGGACGGCTACGAGACGATCGAGGCCATCCGCCGCAGCCCGCTCTGGGCCGAGCTGCCGATCGTGGCACTGACCGCGAAGGCGATGCCCGGCGACCGCGAGAAGTCGATCGCCCGGGGCGCCAACGAGTACGTGCCGAAGCCCGTCGACGTAGACCGGCTCCTCACCGTCGTCTGCGCCCTGCTGGACCCGGAGGGCGAGACCGGGGAGCCGCGCGTTCCCTCTGTCCCGGAGCAGTCGAGCGGCACCGGGGAGTCCGCCGCTGCTCCAGAGACCACATAAGGCGAGACCATGAGCACCCAGGCACCACCCGGCGACCGGGCGAGCATCCTGCTGGTCGACGACATGGAGGACAACCTGATCGCCCTGGAGGCCGTCCTCGGTTCCCTCAACGAGCCGCTGGTACGGGCGCGTTCGGGCGAGGAGGCGATGAAGGCGCTGCTGCGGCAGAAGTTCGCGGTGGTCCTGCTCGACGTACGCATGCCCGGCATGGACGGCTTCGAGACGGCGACCAACATCAAGCGCCTCGACCAGACGAAGGACGTCCCGATCATCTTCCTGACCGGCGCGGAGGGCGACAGCGGCTATGCGTTTAGGGGGTACGCGACGGGCGCGGCGGACTTCCTGGCCAAGCCGTTCGACCCCTGGGTGCTACGGGCCAAGGTGAACGTCTTCCTCGATCTGCACCGCAAGAACCGCCAGCTGGAGCGGCTGCTCGACCAGGAGCAGAAGCAACTGGGCGAGATCATGCGGCAGCTGGCCTCGATCGAGGAGGAGCTGATCAGAGGCGGCCCGCCCGAGCTGGGCGAGCTGCGCCAGCGCCTGGCGGCGATGGAGGAGCTGATACGGGACATGAGACGACGGCGGGGCCGTTAGGCCCCGCCGTCGGTCGTCCCTGTGCGATCAGGCGGTCAGGCTTCGCGCGAGCCCGCGTACATCTCCTCGATCAGCGCCTTGTACTGGCGCTCGACGACCGGCCGCTTCAGCTTCAGGCTGGGCGTCAACTCGCCGTGCTCGACGTCGAGATCGCGCGGCAGCAGCCGGAACTGCTTGATGGTCTGCCAGCGCTGAAGCCCCTCGTTGAGCCGCTTCACATACCCGTCGACGAGCTCCACCGTCTCGGGGCGGGCGACCACGTCCGCGTACGAGCCGGTGATGCCCTTCTCCTTGGCCCAGCCGAGGATCGCGGGCTCGTCGAGAGCGATCAGCGCGGTGCAGAAGTTGCGGTCGGCGCCGTGCACCAGGATGTTGGAGACGAACGGGCAGACCGCCTTGAACTGGCCCTCGACCTCGGCCGGCGCCACGTACTTGCCGCCGGACGTCTTGATCAGGTCCTTCTTGCGGTCGGTGATCCGCAGATAGCCGTCCGGGGAGAGCTCGCCGATGTCCCCGGTGTGGAACCAGCCGTCGGACTCCAGGACTTCGGCCGTCTTCTCGGGCAGCTTGTGGTAGCCCTGCATGACGCCGGGGCTGCGCAGCAGGATCTCGCCGTCGTCGGCGATGCGCACCTCGGTACCGGGGAGCGGCTTGCCGACGGTGCCCGTGCGGTAGGACTCGCCCGGGTTCACGAAGGAGGCGGCGCTGGTCTCGGTGAGCCCGTAGCCCTCCAGGATGTGGATGCCGGCGCCGGAGAAGAAGAAGCCGATCTCGGGTGCGAGGGCGGCCGAGCCCGACACACAGGCGCGCAGCCGCCCGCCGAACGCCTCGCGGATCTTCGTGTACACCAGCGCGTCCGCGACCTTGTGCTTGGCGGCGAGGGCGAACGGCGCCGAAAAGCGGCCGGTGCGGCGGAAGTTGTCCTGGGAGACCTTGGCGTACTCGCGGGCGACCTCGGCCGCCCACTTGAAGATCTTGTACTTGGCGCCGCCGGCCTCCCGGGCCTTGGCGGCGACCCCGTTGTAGACCTTCTCGAAGATCCGGGGCACCGCCGCCATGTAGGTCGGCCGGACCACCGGCAGATTCGTGATGATCTTGTCGACCCGGCCGTCGACGGCCGTGACGTGCCCGACCTCGATCTGCCCGGACGTGAGCACCTTGCCGAAGACGTGCGCGAGCGGCAGCCAGAGGTACTGCACGTCCTCGCCGCTGATCAGGCCGGTCGCCGCGATGGCCTTCGCCATGTACGACCAGTTGTCCTGCGGCAGACGCACACCCTTGGGGCGGCCGGTCGTCCCGGAGGTGTAGATCAGCGTGGCCAGCTGGTCGGCGGTGATGGCCGCGATCCGCTCCTTGACCGCGTCCGGGTGCTTCTCCAGATACGCGGCGCCGCGCTCCTCCAGCTCGGCGAGCGTGATCACCCAGCCCTGCGGGTCGTCCGCATCGGCCTCGACGCCCGTCGGGTCGATCACCACGACATGACGCAGGTCCGACAGCTCGGCGCGGCGCTCGCGCGCCTTCGCCAGCTGGGCCGCGTCCTCGGCGATCAGCACCACACTCTCGGAGTCGGCAAGCACGTACGCCGACTCCTCGGCGTTGGTCTGCGGGTAGATGGTGGTGGTTGCGCCGCCCGCGCACATCACCCCGAGGTCGGCCAGGATCCACTCGACCCGGGTGGAACAGGCCAGCGCCACACGCTGCTCGGAGACGACACCGAGATCGGCGAGACCGGCGGCGATCGCGTAGACCCGGCCGGCCGCCTGGCCCCAGGTCAGCGACTTCCACTCGTCGGGGCCCGTGCCGTCGGCGGACGGGACCGGATGCCGGTAGGCCTCCAGGTCAGGAGTGGCCTCCACGCGCTGGACGAAGAGGGCCGCCACGGACGGTGGCCGATTCTCGATCAAGGTCTGTGTGTCGCTCACGACGTCCTCCGGGCCGGCCTGCGGCAGGGCTGGGGCTGCTGTTGTTTAACTGGCGAGTAACCATCGGGCCGTGATCAGAGTAGAGCGCTCCCGGCCCCCGCGTAAGGGGCAGCGGAAGGGGTTTCATAACGAACGGACCCCTACTCCGAGGAGTAGGGGTCCGTATGTCGGTGAGGGGTGACTGGCGGGTAACAACCGGCCACACCCTGTCGCCGATTCGCCTGGTTACTTCTTCTTGCCCGCGGACTCGTCGCTGGACAGCACCGCGATGAAGGCCTCCTGCGGGACCTCCACGGAGCCGACCATCTTCATCCGCTTCTTGCCCTCCTTCTGCTTTTCCAGCAGCTTCCGCTTACGGGAGATGTCACCGCCGTAGCACTTGGCGAGGACGTCCTTGCGGATGGCGCGGATGGTCTCGCGGGCGATGACCCGGGAGCCGATCGCGGCCTGGATCGGCACCTCGAAGGCCTGCCTCGGGATGAGCTCGCGCAGCTTGGCGACGAGCCGCACACCGTAGGCGTAGGCGGCGTCCTTGTGGGTGACGGCGGAGAAGGCGTCGACCTTGTCGCCGTGCAGCAGGATGTCGACCTTGACCAGGCTCGCGGACTGCTCGCCGGTGGGCTCGTAGTCCAGGGAGGCGTAGCCGCGGGTCTTGGACTTCAGCTGGTCGAAGAAGTCGAAGACGATCTCCGCGAGCGGCAGCGTGTAGCGGATCTCGACGCGGTCCTCGGAGAGGTAGTCCATGCCGATGAGCGTGCCGCGACGGGTCTGGCAGAGCTCCATGATCGCGCCGATGAACTCGCTGGGCGCGAGGATCGTGGCGCGCACGACCGGCTCGTACACGTCCGAGATCTTCCCCTCGGGGAACTCGCTCGGGTTGGTGACGGTGACCTCGTTGCCGTCCTCCAGGACGACGCGGTAGACCACGTTGGGCGCGGTGGCGATCAGGTCGAGCCCGAACTCGCGCTCCAGCCGCTCGCGGATCACGTCGAGGTGCAGCAGACCCAGGAAGCCGACGCGGAAGCCGAAGCCGAGCGCGGCCGAGGTCTCCGGCTCGTAGACGAGCGCGGCGTCGTTGAGCTGGAGCTTGTCCAGCGCCTCGCGCAGGTCGGGGTACTCGGAGCCGTCCAGCGGATACAGACCCGAGAAGACCATCGGCTTCGGGTCCTTGTAACCGCCGAGCGCCTCGGTCGCACCCTTGTTCAGGGAGGTGATCGTGTCACCGACCTTGGACTGGCGCACGTCCTTCACACCGGTGATGAGGTAGCCCACCTCACCGACGCCGAGGCCGTCGGACGGCGTCATCTCGGGCGAGGAGACACCGATCTCCAGCAGCTCGTGCGTGGCCCCGGTGGACATCATCCGGATCCGCTCACGCTTGTTGAGCTGGCCGTCGACCACACGGACATACGTCACGACACCGCGGTACGAGTCGTACACCGAGTCGAAGATCATCGCGCGGGCCGGGGCGTCGGCGACACCGACGGGCGCGGGCACGTCGCGCACGACCCGGTCGAGCAGCGCGTCCACGCCGACACCGGTCTTCGCGGAGACCTTGAGCACGTCCTCCGGCTGGCAGCCGATGAGGTTCGCGAGCTCCTCGGAGAACTTCTCCGGCTGGGCGGCGGGAAGGTCGATCTTGTTCAGCACGGGAACGATGGTGAGGTCGTTCTCCATGGCGAGGTAGAGGTTCGCCAGCGTCTGCGCCTCGATGCCCTGGGCGGCGTCGACGAGCAGGACGGTCCCCTCACAGGCGGCGAGCGACCGCGACACCTCGTACGTGAAGTCGACGTGCCCCGGGGTGTCGATCATGTTCAGGATGTGCGTGCTGCCCTGGCCGGGTCCCTCGGTGGGGGCCCAGGGCAGCCGAACGGCCTGGCTCTTGATCGTGATGCCGCGCTCGCGCTCGATGTCCATCCGGTCGAGGTACTGAGCACGCATCTGCCGCTGGTCGACCACACCGGTCAGCTGGAGCATCCGGTCGGCAAGGGTCGACTTGCCGTGGTCGATGTGCGCGATGATGCAGAAATTGCGGATCAGAGCCGGGTCGGTACGGCTCGGCTCGGGCACGTTGGTAGGAGTCGCGGGCACGCAGGGTCCTGATTCTTGAGACGCGGGGCGTCTCGTCTCGGGCGATGTCGGATCGATACGTAGCCCCTATCGTCCCACGGGAACGGGACTGCGCCCGGTTTGGGCCGCCAGGAGGACGGCTGGTAACCTGGGCAGCTGTGCCTCGTCTGCCCTCTCAGCGGCGAGTGTCACACCCATCTGATACATCGAACCTGCAAAGGCTCTTTCGTGGCGAACATCAAGTCCCAGATCAAGCGGAACAAGACCAACGAGAAGGCGCGCCTGCGTAACAAGGCCGTCAAGTCCGAGGTCAAGACCGCGGTCCGCAAGGCCCGTGAGGCTGTCCTGGCCGGCGACGTCGAGGCGGCCACCACGGCTGTCCGCGCCGCCTCCAAGAAGCTGGACAAGGCCGTCAGCAAGGGCGTCATCCACAAGAACGCCGCCGCCAACAAGAAGTCGGCGCTGGCCACCAAGGTTGCCGCCCTCCAGGCCTGACCTGTCGACCGGCCTCCGGGCCGGCCTAGGTCCACACGGACCACTTGATTGTCCACCGGCAGGGACCCAGCGGGCCCTCTCTTCCGCTCCCTCCCGGTACCCAGCACCACCGCCGCACGCGGCCTGCGTTCGCCACGCGGGTGCGGCGATCTGTTTGATTGTTTAGCGGAAACCCCGTTTCTGCCCTCTTTGTGGGGGTGGGGGCGGGGTTTTTGCGTGCCGCGTACGGGACGGTGGGGGCGGCGTGTCCGTCTGCGGGTTGGTGGGGGCTGGTCGCGCAGTTCCCCGCGCCCCTAGGTATTTGGGGGCGCGGGGAACTGCGCGAGCAACCCGGCATGGTCTGCAGACAAACGGGGTCCGGGGCGGAGCCCCGAGGAAGGGCGGGGGCGCAGCCCCGTTTACCCACCCGCCCCCCGGGCCGGGGTCCGGGGCGGAGCCCCGAGGGGGCGCAGGGGCGTAGTCCCGCTTACCCACCCACCCCGGCCGGTCCGGGCGGAGCCCGTGGCGGGGTGCAGGGGCCGCAGGCCCCGCGACGGGGGTCCGGGGCGCAGCCCCGGGAAACGACCTTCACCCCCACCCGGCCGCCCGCAGGGCTTTAGGGAAGGGGCGGGGTGGGGCAAACTACTCAGCGCCGAGCCCGCGCAGCCCGCGCCACCACCACAACCGCCTTCTCCAAGGCGTACTCAGGATCGTCCCCCCCGCCCTTCACCCCCGCGTCCGCCTCGGCCACGGCCCGCAGAGCCACGGCGACACCATCCGGCGTCCACCCCCGCATCTGCTGCCGCACCCGATCGATCTTCCACGGCGGCATCCCCAGCTCCCGGGCGAGATCGGCCGGCCGCCCACCCCGAGCCGACGACAGCTTCCCGATCGCCCGCACCCCCTGAGCCAGCGCACTCGTGATCATCACCGGCGCGACCCCGGTCGAGAGCGACCACCGCAACGCCTCCAGCGCCTCCGCGGCCCGCCCCTCCACCGCCCGGTCCGCGACCGTGAAGCTCGACGCCTCCGCCCGCCCGGTGTAGTAGCGCCCGACGACCGCCTCGTCGATCGTCCCCGCCACGTCCGCGCACAGCTGCGACACCGCCGCCGCCAGCTCCCGCAGATCGCTGCCGATCGAGTCGACCAGCGCCTGGCACGCCTCCGGCGTCGCCGAACGTCCCAGCGCCCGGAACTCCGACCGCACGAACGTCAGCCGCTCCGCCGGCTTCGTCGTCTTGGGACACGCGACCTCCCGTGCCCCCGCCTTGCGCGCCGCGTCCAGCAGCCCCTTGCCCTTGGCGCCGCCCGCGTGCAGCAGTACGAGCGTGATCTCCTCGGCGGGCGCCTCGAAGTACGCCTTCACGTCCTTGATCGTGTCCGCCGACAGATCCTGCGAGTTGCGTACGACCACGACCTTGCGCTCGGCGAACAGCGAAGGGCTGGTCAACTCGGCCAGCGTGCCGGGCTGCAGCTGATCGGACGTGAGGTCGCGCACATCGGTGTCGGCGTCGGCGGCCCGGGCGGCCGCCACCACCTGCTGCACGGCGCGGTCGAGCAGCAGGTCCTCCTGGCCCACGGCGAGCGTGAGCGGGGCGAGCGGATCGTCGGTGGAATTCTTCCTGGTGGCCATCGTCGTCCAGCATCCCACGCCCCACTGACAGCGCCGGGCCGCCACCGTGGCGGCACCCCGCACGACCGTGCCCCGCACCCACCCACATACCGGAGAATGTCCAGGTGAGCGATGTGACCCGACACGTACTTGTCCTGCCCGACCGCGACGCCGCCGACGAGGTCGCCGAGGAACTCCCCGCCCGCTTCGGCCTGACCGAGCAGCCCCAACTCGTACGCGACGCCCTGGCCGGCGAGGACGACGCCGAGGACGCCCAGTGGCTGGTCGTCGTCGAGGACCCGCACGCCCGCCTGGACCCTGCGGCCCTCGACGAACTGGCCGAGGAATACGAGGGCTGGCTCGAAGCGCCGTAGGAGTCTCCCCTCGGGCCGGTGGAACCTGCGGGCCTCAGGTGGCCTTGGGGCCCGCAGGTTCCGCCGGCCGCTTGGGGACCACCTGTATGTCCAGGTCGATGGAGATCGACGACCCGATCGCCGCGATCCCCCGCGCCAGCATGGTCTGCCACGTGAGCGTGAAATCCTCCCGATGCAGCTCGGTGGTGGCCCGACAGGCCACCCGCGTCTCGCCCTCAAGCCCCGTACCGAGCCCGAGGTACTGCGTGTCCAGCGTGACCGTACGGCTCACCCCGTGCAGGGTCAGCCCGCCGATGATCGCCCAGCGACTGCCGCCCCGGTGCACGAAGCGGTCGCTGTAGAACTCCAGCGTCGGGCAGCGCCCCACGTCCAGGAAGTCCCCGGACCGCAGATGGTCGTCCCGCATCTGCACCCCCGTGTCGATGGACGCCGCGTCGATCACGACATGCATCGCCGAGTCCTCCATACGGTCACCGATCCGGACGGCCCCCGCGAACGTGTTGAACCGGCCGTGGATCCGGGCCAACCCGATGTGCCGCGCGGTGAACCCGATCTGGGAGTGCGACGCGTCGAGCTCCCACTCCCCCGGCTCCGGCAGCACCGGCGGCGGCGCGAGATGCAGCTTCACATCACCGAGCCCGGCGAGCGCGCTCTCGGCCACCACGACGTTGCTGTGGAACGGCGTGTACCCCTCGGCCGTCACCGCGAGGCGGTACTCCCCCGCCGGAACGGTCGCCATGACACTGCCGTACGGGTCGGTCTCCCCCGCGACGACCTTGCGGCCCGAACTGTCGCTGACCACGAACTCCGCCTGCCGGACCGGCTCGTTGACCGGGTCCAGGACCCGGCAGCTGAGCACCCCGGCGGTCGGCGGAACGGCGACCGCCGCGAGCGGGCCACCTCTTCCCGGACGAGGTCCCGTACGAGATCCCGAACGAGGTCCCGTACGGGAAGAGTCGGTCGAAAGCCTGCCGGACCAGCGGCTGAACACGGTGCACGCACCCCCGCGCGAGAAGAATCCTCCGGACCACGCGCGCCCAGGACATCGTCGTCACGGCAGGACCGCGGCCCTTGACGAAGACGCATTCGATCACTCTTGAC
Organism: Streptomyces sp. CBMA152; assembly: GCF_014596475.1. Classification (GTDB taxonomy): domain Bacteria; phylum Actinomycetota; class Actinomycetes; order Streptomycetales; family Streptomycetaceae; genus Streptomyces. Next base: position 381,540 of record NZ_MECJ01000033.1, read on the forward strand.
CCGTTCGAGGCAAACGGGCCCCATGTGATGTGTTGGGCAACACTGTCCGGAGAGGCCCGAATTGCTACCCCCGGTTACCCGCGCGAGCCCGCTCACTCCCTTCACGGCCCGCGCCCCGTCGGCACCGCCCGAAACCCGCTCCCCGCACCCGTCACGGCGATCGCGCCATCCAGGTCCGTGCGCAGCACCCTCGCCCCGGCCGCGCCGAGCAGGGCGACGGTGTCGGGCGCGGGATGGCCGTACGGGTTGCCCCGCCCCGCCGAGATCAGCGCCAGCCGTGGCCGCACCGCTCGCAACAGCGCCGGATCCTGGTGCGCCGAGCCGTGGTGCGCCACCTTGAGGACGTCCACCGGCGGCAACTCCGGATGATCCCGCAACAGCGCCTGCTGAGCGAGCGGTTCAAGATCCCCCGGCAGCAACAGGGTCAGCCCTCCGGCCCGTACGAGCAGAGTGACGCTGGCATTGTTCGGCCCGTCCAACACGGGGTCGAGGCGGGTGGCGCCGATACGGTGCGGCGAGCTCGGCCCGCCCAGCGGGTTCGGCACTCCGACCGGTGGCGGCCACAGCACCTGCCAGGACAGTCCGCCCACCGCACGCCGCTCCCCCGGCTCCGCCGACACCACCGGCACGCCCGCCCGCGCGGCGACCCTCCGTACGAACCGGGCCTGTTCCGGCGGTTCTTCGAATGTCGTCGTCTCGATCACCCCGACCGCCCGGCCCCGCAACACTCCGGGCAGCCCCGCCACATGGTCGGCGTGAAAGTGCGTAAGCAGGAGAAGGGGAATCCGAGTGACACCCAGGGCCCGCAGACACCGGTCGGCCGGAACGGGGTCGGGCCCCGTGTCGACCACCACCGCCGTACCGTCTCCCGCCGCCAGTACCGTGGCGTCGCCCTGCCCCACATCGCACATCGCATAGGCCCAGCCCGGCGGCGGCCACCCGGTGACGATCCTGGTCAGCGGCGCGGGCCGCACCACGGCGAGCAGCACCAGGAGCGCACACAGCGCGGCCGCCCATGGATGGCGCGGCAGCCGGCGGGCCAGGAACACTCCGCCGACGGTCACCCCGGCGAGCAGGAGCCCTCCGCCCCAACCGCCCGGCCACCCCGTCTGCGCTCCGGGCAACGCCGCCCCGGTCCGCGCGATCGTCGCGATCCACTCCGTCGGCCACCCCGCACACCACGCCAGCACCTTGGCGACCGGCATCGCGACCGGCGCCGCAGCCAGGACCGCGAACCCCAGCACGGTCGCCGGGGCCACTGCCAGCTCCGCGAGCAGATTGCACGGGACGGCCACCAGACTCACCCGCGCCGCGAACACCGCCACCACGGGCGCGCACACCAACTGCGCCGCGCCCGCCGCCGCCAGCACCTCCGCGAGCCCGCGCGGCACCCCGCGCCGCCGCAGCGCCTCGCCCCAGCCCGGGGCGATGGTGAGCAACGCCCCGGTGGCCAGGACGGAGAGCAGAAAGCCATAACTCCGCGCCAGCTCCGGCGAGTACAGCACCAGGAGCAGTACGGCGGCGGCCAGTGCCGGGATCAGCGATCTGCGCCGGCCCGTAGCGATCGCGAGCAGGGTGACCAGTCCGCAGGCCGCCGCACGCAGCACGCTCGGATCCGGTCGGCACACCACCACGAACGCCAGAGTGATCACCCCGCCGAGCAGCGCGGTCGCGCGCAGCGGGATGCCGAGGCGCGGGGCGAGGCCACCCCGCTCGGCCAGCGACGCACGGCCGGGCGAGCCGATGAGCAGCGCCAGGACGATCACCAGGTTGCTGCCCGACACCGCCATCAGATGCGTGAGGTCGGTCGCCTCGAACGCATCCCGCAGCTCGGGCGTGATCTGCGTGGTGTCGCCGACGACCAGCCCAGGCAGCAGCGCCCGGGCGTCCGGACTCAGCCCCTCGGCCGCCTTCCGCAACCCGGCCCGCAGCCCACCCGCCCTACGCTGCAAGGCAGTTGGCCCCCGCACCACCTCCGGCACCGCCCGCTCGGGCACCCTCAGTACGGCCGCCGCCCAGTCGTTGCCCGACGCGGGCGGAGCCAGCCGGGCGGACAGACGCAGCCGCGTCGACGGCAGCAGCCCCTGCCACGGCTTCGGTGCGATCACCAGCACGGGCGTCCGCACCCGCTTGTCCCCGCCGTGCGCCCCGACGACCCGGGTGACCTCCCCCTGAAGCACGACGGACCCGGCGCCCCACGCCCGCCCCCGTACCGGCCTCGGGTCGGAGGTGGTCGTCAACTCGACGGTGACGTGCGCGTATTGCCGCGCCAGCCCGGCAACGGGACCTTGTCGCGCCTGCGCCACATGAAGCGCCCCCGCAGCCGCACCGGCCGCCGAGCACAGCAACACGGCCGCGACGGCGACGCGGTTCGCCCACCATGGCCCGGCTCTGGCGGTTGAGTGCGCGGGGGCGGGCGCGAAGGTGGCGGTGGGGGCGAGCGGTCGAGCCCCTCCTGCCGCCCTGGACTCCGTAGCGCGCCGCCCACGCGAAGTCCCACGCCACCAGCCCCAAATCGTCGGTGCCAGCAACAGCCCGGCCCCCACCAAGCACACCACCAGCCCCCAAGTAACCCACTTCACAGGGGCGCTCATGGCCACCGCGGTGGCCACCCACGCCCCGACGGCGGGCGGGACGAGGCGCAGGTCGGCCGGGCCTTCCTGATGGGGATTCGCGGCGCCGAGCCGGTGGCCCGAGTCGGCGTGGACCGTCGGGCGGTTCACAGCCGCACCAACGACTGGAGGTCCGCGAACCGGCGGTCGCCGATCCCGTTCACGTGGCGCAGCTCGCCCACGGACCGGAAACCGCCGTGCTGGACGCGGTAGTCGACGATGTGCTGGGCGAGCACCGGCCCCACACCGGGCAGGGCGTCCAACTGATCCACCGACGCGGAGTTCAGGCTGACCGGCCCGGCCGCACCCGCCCCGGCGCTGCCACCGCCTCCCGAAACCGATCCCGACACCCCTCCGGCCCCACCCGCCTGAACTCCGGGCAGCACACCGGGCATCCCCACGACCACCTGCTCGCCATCCATGAGCACGCGTGCCCGGTTGAGCCCGGTGGTGTCCACCCCGTCCCGCACCCCGCCCGCCGCGTCCAGCGCGTCGGCGACCCGCGACCCGGTCGGCAGCCGGTGGATCCCCGGTCGCCGCACCTTGCCGCTGACATCGACGACGATGCCCCCGCTGGGAGAGGGCGCGGGCACCCCGCTCGGCCCGGCCCCCGTCGCTGGACTCGGCGTCCGTCCCGAGCCCGGCGACCGTACAGGCTGTGCGGGCGGCGCGGGCCCGACCACCCGCTCCGGCGCCCGCACGGGCTCCGGCCTACCCGTCCAGAACTGCTGCACGGCCAACCCCACGGCCACGATCAGCACCACGCTCAGCGCGGCGAGACTCTTCGGCGTGAGCCCGCACCGCACCTGCACCCACACGGGCAGCCGCTCCCGTAACGCCGTCCACATCCGTTCCCGTACTCCTGGGAAAGGAGGGGCAGTTGAGTCGGTGGCAAACGGTGCCGGACCGGGCAGCGGATCGGAGGCGGGCAGTGGCACGCGCGGGAGAATCCCGGGCCGTACGGCGGTCGGCGCCGACGGCTCACTCGACTTCGGCCCACTCGGCGTTGGCCTACTCGGCGTTGACTCGCTCGGCGACGACGACGCCGGGAACAGCGTCTGCGCCCGCCGCTGTGCGGCCACTCTGGCGGAGGCCTGGGCCTGGGCGACGCGTCCGCGACGACCGTGACCGTGGCGGGCACGGCCGTCCGAACCCGGAGCTCGGCCCGGCCCGCTCGTTGCGATGCGTGGTGATCGGATAGCCATGCCACGAAACGGTAGGCACGTTCGGCCGACCCCGCTGAGCAGGCCCGATTCCCGTGGAAAACTTGCCAGTTGTGGATAACTCGCTCACCCGGGAGAGTGACGCAACCCCCTCACGGATCACCGCAACGAGATCACTTCCGCGAGATCACTTCGACGGTCAGCCCGACGACCGCCGCGACGAACACCGCCGCGACCATCAGCGCGGCGACACCACCGCACCCAGCAGCCCCGGTCCCGTGTGCGCCCCGATCACCGCGCCGACCTCGCTGACATGCAGATCCTCAAGTCCCGGCACCCGCTCCCGCAGCCGTTCCGCGAGCGCCGCGGCACGGTCCGGCGCGGCGAGGTGGTGCACGGCGATGTCCACACGGCTCGATCCGGCCCGGTCGACGACGATCTCCTCAAGCCGGGCGATGGCCTTCGAGGCCGTACGCACCTTCTCCAGCATCTCGATCCGGCCGCCCTCCAGCTGGAGCAGCGGCTTGACCGCGAGCGCCGAGCCGAACAGTGCCTGGGCCGCGCCGATACGGCCGCCCCGGCGCAGATATTCCAGCGTGTCCACGTAGAAGAAGGCGGAGGTGCCGCCCGCGCGCTTCTCGGCCGCCGCGACCGCGTCGTCGAGTGTGCCGCCCGCCTCGGCGATCTCCGCGGCCGCCAGCGCGCAGAAGCCGAGGGCCATCGCGACCATCCCGGTGTCCACCACACGTACCGGCACGGGGGCGCTCTTCGCGGCCAGCACGGCGGCGTCGTACGTCCCCGAGAACTCGGCCGAGAGGTGCAGTGAGACGATCCCGGCGGCGCCCGCGTCTGCGGCGGCCCGATAGGCCGCGGCGAACACTTCGGGGCTCGGGCGCGACGTGGTCACCGAGCGACGTTTCTGCAGCGCCAGGGCGAGGGAGCGGGCGGAGATCTCGGTGCCCTCCTCCAACGCCTGATCGCCGAGGACTACGGTCAGCGGCACCGCGGTGATGCCGTGCCGCTCCATCGTCTGCGGCGGAAGGTAGGCCGTTGAATCGGTGACGATCGCGACATGGCGGGACATGAGCGGGAGGTTACCCGCCGGGGCCGCCGCGCGGCAGCCCGGCCCCGGTCCAATGATCGGTTCGGGTGGACAGATGATCGGCCCGAGCGTCCGGCCCGACGTGCACACGCGCCTCCAGCGCGTGCCCCGCCGCTCAGTTCGTCGTCTCGGGCCGGGCCGTCTTCTGCCACGGGTACACGGGCGCGGGCCCGGCCGCGCCTATCGCCTGCGGGGCGTCGGCCACCGTGGCGGACTCCGGCCAGGAAGCGGCCGGCGAGCCGTTGGCGCCGGGAGCATCCGCCGGGCGGGCGGCCGTGCCGGGCGCCGCCGACGTGGTCGGGCCCTTCGTCGCCCAGTCCCGCAGCGCCCCCGACTCGACCTCGATCTCCGCGCTGAGCGAGGCCAGGTCGTCGTCGGCGAACTGCCGGGCCCGGTCCCGCGCCGCCCAGCGCAGCGAGTCCGCCGCGTGCGTGATCCGCTCCGTGCGCTCGCGCAGCTCCGGCATGCGCTCGGCTATGCGCTGCTTGTCGGGCTCGCGCTCTAGGCGCTTGAGCTCGTCGTCCAGCTCGTGGCCGTGGCCGCTCAGCCGCTCGAACAGGCGCAGCGACTCCTTCAGCGACTCGTCCTGCTCCACGCGCGCGCGGAGCGAGTCCTGTGTGGCCCGCATCGAGGTGCGCAGCGTGAGCCTCAGCTGGGCGAGTTCGCCCGCCACGCCGACCTGGCCCATGCTCTTGGCCCGCAGCGTCGTGTCCTCGACCGCCTTGCGGGCCTGGGTGACCGTGCGCTCCACTCCCCGCTTGGCGGCGCCGACCGCTTTCACGGTCAGGTACACGCCCAGCACGACGAAGGCGACGAACATCAGCGCCAGGATCGCGATCGCGGCTTCCATGAACGTCCCCTCGGTGTCGGCTGCCTTCCCTCCACCGTAAACGGAACGGGCAGGTTGGGGGTTCCCGGGGAACCCCCAACCTGCCCGTAGGGGAAACCCCCACTACCGCCGTGTGCGTCAGGCGGGAACGATGTTCACCAGCTTCGGCGCGCGCACGATGACCTTGCGGATCCCGGCGCCCGCCAGGGCCGCGACGACGGCCTCGTCGGCCAGCGCCAGCTTCTCCAGCTCCTCGTCGGAGATGGTCGGCGGGATCTCCAGGCGCGCCTTGACCTTGCCCTTGATCTGCACGACGCAGGTCACGGTCTCGTCCACGACGTACGCGGGGTCGGCCACGGGGAAGTCCTGGTGGACGACCGAGTCCTGGTGGCCCAGCTTGCGCCACAGCTCCTCGGCGATGTGCGGGGCCAGCGGCGCCACCAGCAGCACCAGGCGCTCGGCGACCGAGCGCGACAGCGGGCCGCCCGCCTTGGTCAGGTGGTTGTTCAGCTCGGTGATCTTGGCGATGGCGGTGTTGAAGCGCATCTCCGCCAGGTCGCCGCCCGCGCCGTCGATCGCCTTGTGCAGGGCGCGCAGCGTCGCCTCGTCCGGCTCGGCGTCGGTGACCGTGGCCTCGCCGGTGGTCTCGTCGACGATGTTGCGCCACAGCCGCTGCAGCAGCCGGTACTGGCCGACCACCGCGCGCGTGTCCCACGGCCGCGACACGTCCAGCGGGCCCATCGCCATCTCGTACAGGCGCAGGGTGTCCGCGCCGTACTCGGCGCAGATCTCGTCCGGAGTGACCGCGTTCTTCAGGGACTTGCCCATCTTGCCCAGCTCGCGCTTGACCGGCTCGCCCTCGAAGAAGAACTTGCCGTCGCGCTCCTCGATCTCGGCGGCCGGCACCGGGAAGCCGCGGCTGTCCCGGTAGACGTACGCCTGGATCATGCCCTGGTTGTACAGCTTGTGGAACGGCTCGGCCGACGAGACGTGGCCCAGGTCGAACAGGACCTTCGACCAGAAGCGCGCGTACAGCAGGTGCAGCACGGCGTGCTCGGCGCCGCCTACGTACAGGTCGACACCGCCGTGCGGCTGGCCCTCGCGCGGGCCCATCCAGTACTGCTCGATGGCCGGGTCGACCAGCTTCTCGCTGTTGTGCGGGTCCAGGTAGCGCAGCTCGTACCAGCAGGAACCGGCCCAGTTGGGCATCGTGTTGGTCTCGCGGCGGTACTTCTTGGGGCCCGCGCCGTCACCCAGGTCCAGGGTGACGTTGACCCAGTCCTCGTTGCGGGACAGCGGGGTCTCCGGCGAGGTGTCCGCGTCGTCCGGGTCGAAGGTGCGCGGCGAGTAGTCCTCGACCTCCGGCAGCTCCAGCGGCAGCATCGACTCGGGCAGCGAGTGGGCGACGCCGTCCTCGTCGTAGACGATCGGGAAGGGCTCGCCCCAGTAGCGCTGGCGGCTGAACAGCCAGTCGCGCAGGCGGAAGTTGACGGTGCCCTCGCCGATGCCGCGCTGCGACAGCCACTCGGTGATCTTCACCTTGGCGTCGGTGACGCCCAGGCCGTCCAGGGAGATGTCCTCGCCGGACGAGTTGACGATCTTCGCGTCGTACGAGGCGAAGGCGTCGTCCCAGGTCGAGGCGTCGGTGCCACGGTCGTCCGACGGCTCGACGACGCAGCGCATCGGCAGCTCGAAGGCGCGCGCGAAGGCGAAGTCGCGGACGTCGTGCGCCGGGACGGCCATGATGGCGCCGGTGCCGTAGCCCATCAGTACGTAGTCGGCGATAAAGACGGGGACCTTGTCGCCGCTGACCGGGTTGATCGCGTACGCGCCGGTGAAGACGCCGGTCTTCTCCTTGGCGTCGGCCTGGCGCTCGACCTCCGACTTGGACGCGGCGAACGCCCGGTACCTGGCGACGGCCTCGGCCGGGGTGGCGTGGCCGCCCGTCCAGACCTCGTGTGTGCCCTCGGGCCAGGCGGCCGGGACGATCGTGTCGACCAGCTCGTGCTCGGGCGCCAGCACCATGTAGGTGGCACCGAACAGGGTGTCCTGGCGGGTGGTGAAGACGGTGATCGCGTCGTCGCCTACGGCGAAGTCGACGCGCGCGCCCTCGGAGCGGCCGATCCAGTTGCGCTGCTGCAGCTTGATCGCCTCGGGCCAGTCCAGCGCGTCCAGGTCGTCCAGCAGCCGGTCGGCGTAGGCGGTGATGCGCATGTTCCACTGGCGCAGCTTCGCCTTGAAGACGGGGAAGTTGCCGCGCTCGGAACGCCCGTCGCCGGTGACTTCCTCGTTGGCCAGTACGGTGCCCAGGCCCGGGCACCAGTTGACCGGCGCGTCCGAGGCGTACGCCAGGCGGTAGCCGCCCAGGACGTCGGAACGCTCGGCGGCGCTCAGCTCGCTCCACGCGCGCGTACCGGGAGCCTGCCGCTCACCGCTCTCGAACTGCGCGACCAGCTCGGCGATCGGACGGGCCTTCTTGGCCTCGTCGTCGTACCAGGAGTTGAAGATCTGCAGGAAGATCCACTGGGTCCACTTGTAGTAGTCCGGGTCGATCGTCGCGAAGGAGCGGCGCTTGTCGTGGCCCAGGCCCAGCCGGCGCAGCTGCGCCTTCATGTTCTCCATGTTGGCCTCGGTGGACACGCGCGGGTGCGTGCCGGTCTGCACCGCGTACTGCTCGGCGGGCAGGCCGAAGGCGTCGAAGCCCAGCGTGTGCAGCACGTTGTGGCCGGTCATGCGCTGGTGGCGGGCGAAGACGTCGGTGGCGATGTAGCCCAGCGGGTGGCCCACGTGCAGACCCGCACCGGAGGGGTACGGGAACATGTCCATGATGAACTTCTTGGGCCGCGCGACGACCGCGGGGTCACCGGCCAGATCACCGCTGGGGTTCGGCGCCGCGTAGGTGCCGTCGGCGTCCCAGACGTCCTGCCAGCGTGCCTCGATGTCAGCGGCCATGGCGGCCGTGTAGCGGTGCGGCGCGGCCGACTCGGCGGCAGCGGTGTTCGTCTCGCTCATGATCCTTAAAGCTCCATCGATCGTCTCTGCCAGCGGCTGCGACATTCACCAAACGAAAAAGCCCCTCGCACAGGAGGGGACGCCGCGCCGATTCCGACCGGCTCTCTTCTTCGGTCGGGACTGATCAGCGCGGCTCGCTAAGCAGAAGGCGTACGGCACGCATGGCGTCAGGGTACCGCAGGCCCCGCACCGACCGCACAGAGTAGTCGTGGGGCGCCTCAACGACCCCAGCCGGATGAGGTTACTCCGCGTACCGACCTCTTCTGGGGCAACCAATCAAACGCCGTACCCCTCGGTATGGGGCGACCTAGCATGCGGCCACGGGACCACTTTGCTGAACCTTTCGGAGTCGCCCCATGAACCCTCACAGTCCCCGCTTGCTCAAACTGAACATCCCGTCCCTTAAGGGACGGTTGAAAGGAGGGATGTCCGGCGCCCTTCTGATCGCCTCGGTGGTGCTCATACCGGTACTGGGCGCGGCCTCGGGCGGCGCGTTCCGTGCCGCCCTGGACTTCACCACCGGCGTCCTGTCCCTGGTCACACTGTCGTCCTCGGTCGCCTGGGGCCTGCTCGCCACCGACCGGCTGTTCATGTCGATCCGGCAGCGCCTGGTCGCCCAGGCCATCCACCGCGCGACCGCCGTGTCCTCGATCGGCTTCCTCCTGGTGCACATCACCGTCAAGATCGCGGAGGGCCACACGTCCCTGCTCGGCGCCCTGATCCCCTTCGGGCTCGGCGTCACCGGCTCGGGCGGACTGATCGGCCTCGGCTCGCTCGCCGCCATCCTCATGGTCGTCACGGCCGCCACGGGCGCGCTGCGCAGCGCCTTCGCCAACCCCGACCGGGTGGCGGGCCACTGGCGCGCGGTGCACATGCTGGCCTACCCGGCCTGGTGCTTCGCGCTGATGCACGGCCTCTACGCGGGCCGTCCGGCGGCCGGCTGGGTCGTCACCCTGTACAGCCTCTCGCTGGCCGGTGTGGTCGGCGCCCTGGTCGTCCGCTCGCTGCCGCGCCCCGTCCAGCGCCGCATCGCCCGGCGGCTCGCCCCGCTCCTCGCGCGCGTGGAGGCCGCCCAGGCCGTCGCCCCGGACGCCTCGACCCCGCAGCCGCACCCGGCGGACCCCGCCTCGCCCCGCTACGAAGCACCCGCGCCGCACCCGTACCCGGCGGACGCCTTCGGACCCGACCCCTTCGCGAACGCGCCCTTCTCGGCCGACCCCCTCACGGCCGATCCGTACGAGAGCGCACAGCTGTACGAGGCCGGGCAGCCGCGTGCCGTACCCGGACAGCCGAAGCCGGCCACCGGCATCTCGGCCGCCTACCGCGCGGTCTCGCTGGCCCCCGCCCCGCCGCAGTACGCCCCGAGCTGGCCGACGCCCACCCCGCGTCCGCCGGAGAACATGCCGGTCCACGAGAACGGCCTCGGCGGCTTCGACGAGACGGCACCGCTGCCCACCGTCCCCTACGGGGACAGTGACCCTCTGTTCGGGGCCCCCTCCGGGCCGCCTCCCGAGTACGTACCACCCCGGCCCGAACCGTCCCCGCAGCCCAGCCCGTTCCACCAGCCCGTCGCCGGTGAGCCCTGGCACAGCCCCGCAGGAGATCGCCCGTGAACGTGCCCCTGCCCGACGTCCCCGAGGTGCGCGTCGTCGGACTGCCGCAGCTCACCGCCGGGTTCGACCTGGTCGAACGGCTCGGCCTCGACATGCACCTGAAGGTGCACGGCCCGCTGGAGCCGGTGCCCGGCGAGCGCCTGGCCCAGCTGGCCGAGGAGATCTCCCTCAACGGCCGCGGCGGCGCCGGGTTCCCCTTCGCCCGCAAACTGCGCGCGGTCGCCAAGTCCGCGATCCGGCGCGGAGTGCGCCCGGTGGTCGTCGTCAACGCGAGCGAGGGAGAGCCCGCCTGCCGCAAGGACACGGTGCTGGTGAACCGCGCCCCGCACCTGGTCCTCGACGGCGCTCTGCTGGCCGCCGAGGCACTGGGCGCGCGCACGCTGGTGGTCGCCGTGACCCGCGACTCCACGGAGGCGTCCATCCGCGCGGCCTTCGCCGAGCGGGGGCTCGCCGACAGACGCGGCACCGCCCTTCGCGCGCGCGTGGTGCGCACTCCGGAGCGGATGGTCTCGGGCGAGGCCTCGTCCGTGATCCGGGCCGCGGGCGGCGGGCCCGCGCTGCCGCCGGGGCGCAAGGTGCGCGCCTCGGACACCGGTATCGGCGGCGCGCCGACGCTGCTGTCGAACGCGGAGACGTACGCGCAGCTCGCCGTGGCCGCCCGCGTCGGCCCGCGCCGCTACAGCCACCACGGCCTGCCCACCGAGCCCGGCACGGTCCTGCTCACGCTCTCCGGGGCGGTCGCCCGCCCGATGGTGGTGGAGGTCCCGACCGGCGTGCCGCTGCGGTACGTACTGCAGCTGGCCGGTGCGCCGCCGGTGCCCCAGGGCGTGCTGACCGGCGGCTACCACGGGAGCTGGCTGGACGCGGCGGCCGCTCACGACGCGGTGGTCTCACGGGACTCGCTGGCAGCTCTCGGCGGGGCGCTGGGCGCGGGCGCGATCCTGCCGATCGGGCCGGAGACGTGCCCGCTGGGCGAGTCACTGCGGATCGCCAACTGGCTGGCCGCCGAGACGTCCGGCCAGTGCGGGCCCTGCCGGCTCGGGCTGCCGGCCGCGGCGGGCGGTCTGGCGGATGTGCTCAACGGCGGCGGCCCGGCCGCCCTGGAGGCGCTGCGCGAGGTCACCGGGGCGGTCAAGGGGCGCGGCGCGTGCAAGCACCCGGACGGTTCGGCCCGCTTCCTGACGTCGACCGTCAACGCGTTCACCGACGACCTGGCGGCGCATGTCCTGGCGGGCGGCTGCGGCCGCCCGACGCTGGGCCTGCTGCCGCTGCCGGGCGACGGTTACGCGGAGGAGGGCATTCCCAGCGGCGAGAAGGTGCTGGTCGACTGGACGCTCTGCGAGGGCCACGGGCTGTGCGCGGACCTCATCCCGGAGCTGATCCGGCTGGGCGCCGACGGCTATCCGGCGGTGGCCGACGCCACTGTCCCGATGCATCTGCGCGGGCGCGCACAACGGGCCGTGCGCCGGTGTCCCGCGCTGGCACTCCGTATCGAGCAGGCGCCCGCCGCTCTGCCCGCCCTGCCCGCCCCCGCCCGTAAGGCCCTGGGCAGCGGCCGTAGTTGACGCATGACAAGAAGGCGGCCACCCGATCCGGGTGGCCGCCTTCTTTATTGTGGAGCTAAGGAGAATTGAACTCCTGACCTCCTGCATGCCATGCAGGCGCTCTACCAACTGAGCTATAGCCCCTTGTTCTGTTTTCCGCCCGGTTTCCCTTGGCGACATCGAGAACATTACACGGTCCCCCCGGCACTCCACCAAATCGGTTGCCGTTCTGTACCGACAGGGCCGGTAACGTCCCCTTTCGTGACCGTGAACGTGCTCGCGCACACCGCCACCCGCCCGGCCCTCGTCCGCCGTCCCGTGCTGCTCGCCGCCACAGCGTGCCTGCTCTCGTTCGGCGCCTTCTGGATCGCCCAGCGGGCCGCCGGGGTCTCGATGATCGACCTGATGGTCTACCGGGCGGAGGGCGCCGCCGTACGGGCCGGGGCGGACCTCTACGCGATGCGCGCCACGCACGCGAGGCTGCCCACCACCTACCCGCCGTTCGCCGCGCTGCTGTTCACCCCGCTCACCCTGCTCGGTGTCCCCGAGATGCGCACGCTCGCCACCGTCGCGAACCTCGCCCTCCTTGTCGCGCTCGCCCATTTGTCGCTGCGTCTGGCAGGGCGGGAGCGACCGGGGGCCGCGCTGTGGGTGGCGGCGCTCGCCGTGTGGTGCGAGCCGGTGTGGACGACGCTGCGCTACGGCCAGATCAATCTGCTGCTCGCGGTCGCCGTCCTGTGGGACCTCACCCGGCGCCCGGGCCACCGAGGGGCGGGCGCGGGCATCGGCCTGGCCGCCGCCGTGAAGCTGACGCCCGCCCTGTTCGCGCTCTTCCTGCTGCTGACCGGGCTCGTACGCGCGCGTGGAGACGGCTGGAACACATGGCTGCGGCAGGCGGCGACGGCGCTCGCGGTGTTCGCGGGGGCGACCCTGGCCACCGCCGTGGTCCTGCCTCGGGACTCGCGGCGCTTCTGGACCTCCACGCTCTTCGAGGCGGACCGGGTCGGCCACGCCGAGGACACCGCCAACCAGTCGCTGCGCGGGGTGCTGGCGCGCCTGTTGCACACCGGGGACCCCGGGACGTGGTGGACGGTCGCCGCGGCCGTCACAGCGGCGCTGGGGCTCTGCGCGGCGGTACGGGCCGAGGTGCGCGGCGAGCGGGCCTGGGCGGCGCTGTCCTGCGCCGTCACCGCGCTCCTGGTGAGCCCCGTCTCCTGGTCGCACCACTGGGTGTGGTGCGTTCCGGTCCTGGTGCTGCTCGGCGCGCAGCGCCTGTGGTGGGCGGCCGCCGGCGCGCTCTTCTGCTCGTACGCGCTGTGGTGGGTGCCGCACGGGGTGGGCCGTCCCGAACTCGCCCAGAACGGTGTGCAGATGGCGCTCTCGGCGCTCTATCCGCTGGCCGGAGCCGCCTTTGTGACGGCGGCCGCGCTCAGGCCGTGGCGAACGAGTAGAACCTCTTGAGGGTGCAGTGCGCCTCCAGGAGGCGGCCGTAGATCGGCTCGCCCTCCAGCTCCCGATAGGTCTCGATCGGGTCGCCTTTTATGATCAGCGCCCGCGCGCATTCCTCGCACCAGTACTGGTAGTCGGCGTTGATCGGTTCCATGTCCCGGACGATCGGCGTACCGCTGCCGCACCAGTCGCACTTCCGCCTGTGTGCACCCATCTCAGCTCCAGCTGTGGCCGCAGGCCGTGCACACGTAGGAGACGCCACCGCCGTCGTCGCCGAGCATCTGGGCGACATGGAAGGAACCGCAGGCCGGACACGTCAGGCGGGCGGCCGAGGTCGGTGTACCGGACAGGTCCGGGAACTCGTCGCGGCTCGCAGGCATCGCGGTCTCCCTCCCGTTCGGTCCGTCGTCCCCCTCCGGCCGTCACGATTCTGCCATGGCCGCGCAAGAGGGTCAGCGACGTCGTGATACGAGAGCCGTCAGTACCCCCACCAGGGCCGCTCCTGCCAGCGCGACGGAGCACGCCCACAGCGCGTCGCCGGACGCGTGCGCCCCCGCGCCGAGCCGGTTCAGGAAGAGCGTGCCGAAGCTCGCGACCCCGATGAGCTGGCCGAGCTGGTTCACCGTCGCGAGCAGTCCGCTGGCGTCGGCCGCGTCCTCGGGCCGTACGTTCGCCAGCGCCCCGGCGAACGTGGGGCTGAAAGCGAGCGCCAGACCGGCGCCGACCCCCGCGTACGCACCGTAGATGGCGAGGCCCCCGGTACCGCCGCCGTGCTGCAGCGCGCCCGTGGCCACCGTGGACACCGCGGTCAGCGCGAACCCGCCGGGCACCAGCGCCCGTTGCCAGGAGGCGGGCCAGCGCCGCCAGGTGAGGCCGACCGTGCCGAAGACCGCGGCGGTCGGCGCGAAGGTGAGCCCCGCGCGCAGCGCGCTGTAGCCGAGGCCGCCCTGGATGTGCAGTGTGAGGGTGAACAGGAAGCCCGCGTTGATCGCCATCGCCACGGCGATCCTGGTGACCGCGAGGCCCATGCCGGGTATCCGCAGCACCCTGGGGGCGATCAGCGGGGCGCCGCCGCGCCGCGCGAGCCGCGACTCGTACGCCCAGAAGGCGGCGAAGAGCACCACGCTCGACGCCAGCGACAGCCACGCCCACAGCGGCCAGTCCTCCTCCTGCCCGAGCACCAGCGGCACCGTGAGCAGCGACACGGACCCGCCGAGCAGCACCAGGCCGGGCAGGTCGAGATCGCGCATCAGCCGGGCGGCGCCGCGCCGCTCACGCCGGTCCCTGGGCAGATAGCGCGCGCCGAGGGCCAGCAGGGTTATGCCGATGGGCACGTTGACCAGGAACACCGGCCGCCAGCCGGCTCCGAAGAGGTCGGCACTGACCAGGATGCCGCCCAGGACCTGCCCGGCGGCGGCGCCGGTGGCGAGCACCGCGGAGTAGACGCCGAGGGCACGCACGCGTGCCTCTCCGGTGAAGTTGCGCTGGATGAGGCTGAGCACCTGCGGGATCATCAGCGCCGACCCCACGCCCTGCAACAGCCGGAAGGCGATCAGTTGTCCGGTGCTCCCGGACAGGCCGCAGGCGAGCGAGGCGGCGGTGAAGACGGCGAGCCCGACGAGGTAGAGCCTGCGGTGCCCGAGCAGTTCGCCCAGGCGCGCGCCGGTGATCAGCAGGACGGCGTACGCGATGGTGTAGCCGGCGACGACGAGCTGCAACCCGGCGCCGGACGCGTGGAGTTCGGTGCGGATGGTGGGGGCGGCGACGTTGACGATGAACACGTCCAGGAGCGCCATGAACTGCGCGGCGAGCACGATCGCGAGCAGCAGCGGAGGCCGATTGTCAGTGGCAGCGTCTTTACTGAGCAAGGGACTTGGCCCCGTGGGAAGTGCTGTGGTCATGAAAGCGAGCCTGACCGCAGTCGGATACGGGTAACGAGAGCCCGCTGATGCTGGTACTGACAGCACCTGGCAGCGGTGGGCGACGGGATGGACGATGGGGGACGTGACGACAGTGGCTACACCGAACGGACGCCGGAGGCCGGAGCTGGCGGCCTTCCTGCGCGGCAGGCGGGCGCGGGTCACACCGGCCGACGTCGGCATGGCGCCGGGCCTGCGGCGGCGTACGCCGGGGCTGCGCCGCGAGGAGGTCGCCACGCTCTCCGGAGTCGGCGTGACCTGGTACACCTGGCTGGAGCAGGGCCGTCCCATCAACGCCTCGCCGCAGGTCCTGGACGCGGTGGCACGCACGCTCCGCCTCGACCAGCCCGAGCGCGAGCATCTGTACCACCTGGCGGACGTGGCCTTCGAGCCGGACCGTGAGGCGTGCCCGGCGGCCATCGGCCCCGAGGTCCAGGGCCTGATCGACGCCCTCGACCCGCACCCGGCGGTGGTCTACAACGGGCGCTACGACATCCTCGCGACCAACGCCGCCTACCGGGACCTGTTCGACCTGCCGGAGATCCGCGCGATGGGCGTGCGCAACGTCCTGTGGACGATATTCATGCTGCCGGAATCGGAGTGCCCGGTGCTGTTCCGGGAGCAGGAACTGCCGGTGATGGTGGCGACACTGCGCTCCGAGTACGGGCGCCATGTCGGCGAGCCCGTCTGGGAGACGTTCATCGCGCGGCTGTCGGCGGCCAGCTCCTACTTCGCGGAGCTCTGGCAGAACGGCGACGTGGTCCCGCCGGGCCCGCGCGTGAAGACCTTCCGGCACCAGGCGGTCGGCGAGATACGGATGACGTCGCTGTCCCTGTCGATCAACGGCATGCCGGACTTCCGGCTGGTCACGTACACACCGAACGACGAGGAGAGCCGTGCGCGGACGGCGGCCCTGCGGGAGATGCGGGAGAAGCTCTGGGCGTGAGGCGTCCGCGCGGGCACGGGGCCGCGCGGACGCCTCACTCCCGCAGGCCGTTCCCCGAAAGGGGGCGGGTCTCGGGAAAACGAAAGATCCCGCCCGGTCGAACCGACCGGACGGGATCTTGTACCTGTGGAGCTAAGGAGAATTGAACTCCTGACCTCCTGCATGCCATGCAGGCGCTCTACCAACTGAGCTATAGCCCCGCTGTTCGCTTTGTTTCCCGCGCTCCTGCGCCGCGAACAAGAAGAACTTTAGCCTGCGACCTGCCGGAAAGTGAAATCCGGTGGTCGCACCGCCCGGGCGGCCGGTCGGCGGCCCCGGCGGACGCCCAAGTCGTCGTCTCAGTCGTCGTCGCCGAGGACCGGCTCGGGCAGCGTGCCGGCGTTGTGCTCCAGGAGCCGCCAGCCGCGCGCGCCCTCGCCCAGGACGGACCAGCAGCAGTTCGAGAGGCCGCCCAGGCCCTCCCAGTGGTGCGCCTCCAGGCCGAGGAGGCGCCCGATGGTCGTACGGATCGTCCCGCCGTGGCTGACCACGACCAGGGTGCCGTCGTCGGGCAGCTTGTCGGCGTGGCTGAGCACCACCGGGGCGGCCCGGTCGGCCACCTCGGTCTCCAGCTCGCCGCCGCCCCGGCGCACCGGCTCGCCGCGCTTCCACGCCGCGTACTGCTCGCCGTAGCGCTCCACGATCTCCTCGTGGGTCAGGCCCTGCCAGGCGCCCGCGTACGTCTCCCGCAGGGCCTCGTCGTACGCCACCGGGAGCCCGGCCACGGCGGCCAGCTCGCCGGCGGTCGCCGCGGCCCTCTTGAGGTCCGAGGCGATGATCGCGTCCGGCTTGAGGGCCGCGAGCAGGCGCGCGGCGCGGCGCGCCTGGCCCAGGCCCGTCTCGGTCAGCTCGATGTCCGTGGAGCCCTGGAAGCGGCGCTCCAGGTTCCACGCCGTCTGACCGTGCCGCCACAGGACGACGCGGCGGCCCCTGGGCTTTACGTTGCCGGCGTTCAGCTCAGCTCACCGTCCTCCGTCCCACCGTGCAGCTGGGCGTGCTCGGCGGCCTTGCCGCGGGTCTTCACCGCGTCGTCGGGCAGCGCGATCTCGGGGCAGTCCTTCCACAGCCGCTCCAGGGCGTAGAAGACGCGCTCCTCGCTGTGCTGGACGTGCACGACGATGTCGACGTAGTCCAGCAGGATCCAGCGGGCGTCGCGGTCGCCCTCGCGGCGCACCGGCTTGGCGCCGAGCTCCTTGTTCAGGCGCTCCTCGACCTCCTCCGCGATGGACTTGACCTGGCGGTCGTTGGGGGCGGAGGCGAGCAGGAAGGCGTCGGTGATCGACAGCACATCGCTGACGTCGTACGCGATGATGTCGTGCGCGAGCCGGTCGGCGGCCGCCTGAGCGGCGGCGGTGATGAGCTCGATGGAACGGTCCGTGGCGGTCACAAGCAGGCTTTCGTCGGCGGTCAGATCGATTCAGATCGTTCTCCAGGATCTCACGGACCGCCGACAGCCCCGAAAGGATTACTTGACCTTGTAATCCTTGCCCAGCACCACGGTGACATCCGCGTTCGCCGCGGCCTTGCCCTGCTTGACCGCACCGGCCGGCAGACCCAGCGTCTTGGCGACCTCTTCGGCCTTCGCCTTCTGCCCCGCGTCACCGTAGGTGACGGTGGACGCCGACTGGGTGCTCGCGCTGCCCCCGTCGATGAAGGCGTAGCCGCCGTTGACCAGGTCGACCCGGGCCTTGTCGGCCGCCTTGGCGTTGCCGCTGCCGTTGGCCACCCCGACCCGGACCGCCGCGCCCTTGTCGGGAGCCGTGACCGTGCCGCCCAGGATGTCCTTGACGACGCTGTCGCTCGCCTGCGCGCTGAGCGTGCCGTCGGCCTGGACCGGCAGGAGCGCCGTCTTGTACGCGCCGACCTTGGCGTGCTCGGCGAGCTTGGCCAGCGAGGCGCCCAGGTCCGACTCGGGCAGCGAGGGGTCGAGGATCTGCGCGAGCGTCTGCACGGTGATCGTCGCGGCCTTGGGGTCGTCCGAGATCTTGCGCAGCACGCCGTACATGACCTGCCCGAACCGCTGCAACTGCTTGGCGTCGGCCTCGCCGGGCCCCTTGTAGGTGGCGTACGCGACGGCCATCTGCCCGGTCAGCGTCTGGTCGTCGCCCTTCTTCACCACCGGATCCGCGCCCGCCTTGGTGCTCGGCACATCGGTGTCGGTGCTGATGTCGACGTTGCCGACCAGGTCGACCAGGTTCTCCAGGTAGGGCGTGTCCAGGCGCCAGGTGCCGGTGATCTTGGTGCCGAGCAGGGTGCCGATCGCCTCGCGCGTGCCCTGGGCGCCGTCGCCGTCGACGGACTTGCCCAGCGTGGTGCGGGTGCCGTCGTCGTTGGAGACGGCGAGCGAGTTGGGCAGCAGCACGGTGGTGCCCTGCTTGGTGGTCGCGTTGTTCACGAGCAGCGCCGTGGAGGTGCCGCCCTTCTGGGTGTTGTGCAGATGCACGACGATCACGTCCCGCTTCTGCGCCCCGACCGCGGCCGCCGGAGCCTTCGAACCGGAGGACGACGACAGGCCGGGCAGCTTGCCGACCGACCACAGGTAGCCGACGCCGCCGACCGCCGCGAGGGCCAGCACCACGACCAGCGCGACGATGCGGTTGCGGCCGCGGCGCCGCGCCTCCTCGCGCCGCTCACTGCGGCTCTCGGTGAACTTCAGCCAGTCGATGACGTCTTCGGAGTCCTCGTCGGGCTCCTCGATGAACGCGAACTGCTCGGTGCCGTAGTCGCGTTCGTCCTTGCGCTGCTGCGGCAGGACCGGCACCTGCTCGGCCACCGCCTCCGGCGCGGCCTCCTGGACGGGGGCCTGCACCTGGGCTTGGACCGGAGCCTGGGCAGCCGCCTCGGCGGCCGTCGGCTGCTGCTGCGCCGGGGCCTGCTGCTGGCTCCACTGCTGCGTGCTGTCGTAGCCGTAGCCCTGTTGCTGCTGCGGCACGGAGGGCTGGGCGGACTGGCCGTACGGGTCGTATCCGTAAGAAGGCTGCTGCTGGGCGTACGGGTCGTACCCGTAGCCGCCCTGCTGCTGAGTCTGCTGGGACTGCTGCGCCTGCTGGTTCTGGGCGTACGGGTCGTACGAAGCCTGCTGCGGCACTTGCTGGTACACCGGCTGGCCGTACTCGTCATAACCGACAAGCTGCACCTGCGGTGCATACGGGTCGTGCGGGTCCTGTCGGTCGTTCACCGGGTGCCCTTCTCTCACTCGCCGCGGTACAGCTGGCGCTTGTCGATGTAGCGCACCACACCGTCCGGAACCAGATACCAGACCGGATCGCCCTGCGCGACCCTCGCCCGGCAGTCCGTCGACGAGATCGCCAGCGCGGGCACCTCCACCAGCGACACCCCGCCCTCGGGCAGACCGTCGTCGGTGAGCAGATGGCCGGGGCGGGTCACCCCGATGAAGTGGGCGAGCGAGAACAGCTCGTCCACGTCGCGCCAGGTGGTGAGGATCTGGGAGAGGGCGTCGGCGCCCGTGATGAAGAAGAGGTCCGCGTCGCTGTTGAGCGCGCGCAGATCCCGCAGGGTGTCGACGGTGTACGTCGCGCCGCCGCGGTCGATGTCGATGCGGCTCACCGAGAACTGCGGGTTGGACGCGGTCGCGATGACCGTCATCAGATACCGGTCCTCGGCCGCGGAGACATGCTTGTGGCTCTTCTGCCACGGCTGCCCCGTCGGTACGAACACGACCTCGTCCAGATGGAACTGAGAGGCCACCTCGCTGGCGGCCACCAGGTGTCCGTGGTGGATCGGGTCAAACGTTCCGCCCATCACGCCGATGCGCCGCTTGACCGGACCGGTAGGCACTTCCTGCTCTCCCATGCGTGCAGAGCCTACTGGCCCGGTGGAACGCCCCGCCTCGGCGGTCGCGTCAGCGGTCGCGGTTGAAGCGCGTGGTGATCCACAGCAGGAGCAGCAGCGCGACCAGGGCGCCGCCACCGGTGACGTACGGGCTGAGGCTTTCGTGGTTGCCACCGTGCTCGGTGCCCTCGGCGAGGGAGACCAGGTTGGCGGCGGTGCTGTGGAGGCTCATCGTCAGCAGGACCTATCCGGGAGTCGGAGCGGAGACTTCGGGCTCATCGTATGCGGGCGGCCCGGGCACGCTCACGCCGACTCAGCCGTTCAGTCCCGGGCGGGGGTTCGCGACCAAGCCGGGGCCGGTCCCGAGTAACGCTCGCGGCGCGGTACGTGCGGTGAACCGGGCGTCGTTCCCGGCGGGGTACCCGGGGTGAGCCGGGGTCAGTCCCGGGCGGCGCTCTCCGCGCCGGACCGGCCGTCCTCGGCCCGCTCGGCGGCGGGCTCCGCCGTCGTCGGCTCGCCCGTCGTCTCGTCGTCGGTCGAGCGGTAGCCGCGCAGCAGCAGCCAGGCGAGGCCGGCCGCGCCGAGGATGGTCACGACCAGCACGATCCGCAGCACATTGCCGGGTCCTTGCTGGTCGGAGGCGGCGGCGAGCAGCGTCACGGCGTCCGACATGGCAGGTCTCTCCTTGGTTATCCACAGGCCCCCGTCACACGGTAGCCCCACCGCCTAGTGTGGATGTCGTCAGGGGGACGAGCCGAGACTCTCAGGCAGGGGGACACCAATGACCGAAGACCTTCAGGACAGCGTGCCGAGCAGGCAGCGCCGACGCTTCCCCGGGATCTCCTCCCGGGCCTACGAACATCCCGCGGACCGCTCGGCGCTGGTCGCGCTGCGCAAGCTCAGCGGGTTCGACACCGTCTTCAAGGCGCTCAGCGGTCTGCTGCCGGAGCGCAGCCTGCGCCTGCTCTTCCTCTCCGACTCGGTGCGGGTCAGCGACGCCCAGTTCGCGCACCTCAACGCCATGCTGCGGGACGCCTGTTACATCCTGGACCTGGAGAAGGTCCCTCCGATGTACGTGACCCAGGACCCCCAGCCCAACGCGATGTGCATCGGCCTCGACGAGCCGATCATCGTCGTCACCACGGGCCTCGTGGAACTGCTCGACGAGGAGGAGATGCGCGCGGTCGTCGGCCACGAGGTGGGCCACGCGCTGTCCGGTCACTCCGTCTACCGCACGATCCTGCTCTTCCTCACCAACCTGGCGCTGAAGATCGCCTGGATTCCGCTGGGCAACGTGGCGGTGATGGCGATCGTGACGGCGCTGCGGGAGTGGTTCCGCAAGTCGGAGCTGTCGGCGGACCGGGCCGGACTGCTCGTCGGCCAGGACCTCCAGGCCTCGATGCGGGGCCTGATGAAGATAGCCGGTGGCAACCACCTGCACGAGATGAACGTGGACGCGTTCCTGGAGCAGGCCGAGGAGTACGAGGCGGGCGGCGACCTGCGCGACTCGGTCCTGAAGATCCTGAACGTACTGCCCCGCTCGCACCCGTTCACCACGGTGCGCGCGGCCGAGCTGAAGAAGTGGGCCGCGACCCGCGACTACCAGCGGATCATGGACGGTCACTACCCGCGCCGCGAGGAGGACAAGGACACCTCGGTCACCGACTCGTTCCGCGAGTCCGCCGCGTCGTACGCCGACTCGGTACGGACGAGCAAGGATCCCCTGATGAAGCTGGTCGGCGACATAGCCGGCGGCACGGCGGACCTGGGCGGCAAGCTGTACGGCAAGTTCACGGGCGCGGGCTCCGGCTCGCGTACGACGGACTCCGGTCCGTCGGACCGGCCGACGGATGGGCCTGCGGATGGCCCGGTCGACGGATCGGCGGGCACGGACCGCCCCTCCGGCACGGCGGACGGCGACGGGCCGAACGACGAGCCCAGGGACGGCGACGGCGGCGCCACCGGTGGCAACGGCGGCGGCAAGGGCTGAGAGCTCGCCAGGGCCTGTCCGGTGGGTCTGGCCCTACGGCGTCGGCTGGGCGCTGGTGGCGAGGGTGCCGCAGAGGGCGGCGGTGGCGGGACCGGTCGCATACGGGTCGGTTCCCGCCGGGCCGACCGTGTTGGCCCGCTCCCCCGCCAGCAGCGGCCGCAGCTGCGCGGAGACATCGGCCGAGCAAGCCTGCGGTCCGGCCTCCACATAGCTGACCTGGAGCTCCACCCGGTGCAGGCGCAGGTCGTCGCGGTCGAAGCGGAAGTGCAGCTCACGGCGGACGGTGAAGAGCGAGGCCGCCTTGGCCGAACCGGTCGCGGCCGGGCGCAGGGCGTACGTGAAGGTGTGGTCGGACGTCACGTCCAGGGTGTCCCGGCTGGACTCGGCGTAGTGGAACGTGCCCTGCACCCGTACCTGGGTGTCGGCGAGAGCCACCTTGGCCGGATCGAATCGCACCAGCCAGCCGGTGGCCGCGTGGCGGCCGTCGTCGGCGGGGTTGTCGATGCTCTGGTCGAACTGGGCCAGCAGGTCCGGGTCGAGCAGCGCCCGCACCTGGTGCACGGACTTGCCGGTGAGGACCTGGGGGTCGAGAGAGGACTGGACCAGATACTTCTTGGCGGTGGTCACACCGGCGATGATCTGGCTCTCGGAGAAGTGGGACGTCCTGCGGACGGCCGGGAGGTTGATGCCCTCGGCGCCGGTGCGGAACTGGGCGGCCGGGCTGTGGTCGAAGAGCTGGGCGGCGTCGATGCCGGGAACGGCGCCCTGGGGCGCCAGGGGTATGACGGTCATGCGCAGCGGCTCGGCGGCGACGCTGCCGCCACCGGGCTGGTACGGGTGACGCAGGCCCATGTACACGGCGGTACCGAAGGCGACGAAGAGGAGGACGACCAGCGCGACTATCTGCCTGGTGAAGGGCTTGAAGGACCAGCTGGAGCGGCTGCGCACCGCACGCGCGTGCTCACGCATCCGTTCCTGTGCGGAGAATTCCTGCAGGCGGGCAGCCCGGACGAACGATTCGTCGAAGACGACGGATCGGTACTCGTCCTCACCTCCGCCGGGGAGACCCTCCGGTGTCCCCTCGGGTGGCTCTCCACGCCCTGCCATACCTTCAGGGTAGGTCGCCGGAGGGGCCCGTAAACGCGCTGGTACGCGACAAGTTCTGGCGAGTTCTCGACCACTCGGCCAGAGGGGGGTCGGACGGGCGTCGGACGGGCGTCAGAGAGCCATCGGAAGCCTGTCCGAGCGGGGGCCGGAGGCGGGGTGGGGTGGGCGCGGGGTGGGGGTCGGGGGGAGGGGGCGGGGGGGGAGCCCCCCACCCCGATCAAGCCCCGCTCACCCCATCCGAGGTACAGCCGAAGCCGCAGGCGCAGCAGGCGCAGCCGGTGCCGAATAGTCAGCCGAAGCGCTGGGTCCCACCGTCACCGGGACCGGCAGTCCGGGTTTGCCCTCCGGCTTGTCCACATTGCTGGTGGCCGGTGTCCGGGCCGGGTCGTCGCTGCCGGAGGAGGCGCCGCGGTAGACGGCCGCGAAGGCCAGGGCGATCATGCCGATGCCCATGATCAGGGCGAGCAGCCAGGCGACCGGGCGGTGCCAGCGGGAGCGGCCGCGGTAGGGGCGCAGGGCGCCGCCGTGCGGGCCGTAGGGGCCTGCCTCGGCGCCGCCGGGGAAGGCGGGGCCGAACGCGTCGGGGTCGCGGGACGGGTAGGTGAAGTCGTCGTCCGGGCCGGAGCCCGCGCGGGCTCGGGCCGCGTCGGCCTCGGCGCGCGCCTGGGCTGCGGCCAACAGCCGTTCCACGGCGCTCGGTTCATGGATCTCGGCGGCCCGTACGAAGTCCTCGTCGAAGACCACGGAGGCGAATGCGTCGTCCGCGCCCCCGCGGTCGTCGTCGGGCTCCCAGCCGTCCGGGAACGGCCTGCCCCCCACGTCGTCCGGCACGGGTTCAGCGTAGCCCCGGCGCGGTCGTTTTGGGCAGGGAGTGTCCGAACTCTCCCCTTCGGGGGCAGCCGGATCCATCCACCGGGCGCCTACCGGATGTGCCCGTCGCCGGTGACGATGTACTTCGTCGACGTGAGTTCGGGCAGGCCCATGGGCCCGCGGGCGTGGAGTTTCTGGGTGGAGATGCCGATCTCGGCGCCGAAGCCGAACTGGCCGCCGTCGGTGAAGCGGGTGGAGGCGTTCACGGCGACGGTGGTGGAATCGACCAACTGGGTGAAGCGGCGGGCTGCGGCCTGGGAGGTGGTGACGATCGCCTCGGTGTGGCCCGAGGTCCACTGCCGGATGTGCGCGACGGCCGCGTCGAGGGAGTCGACGACGGCGGCCGCGATGTCGTACGAGAGGTACTCGGTCTCCCAGTCCTCGGCGGTGGCGGGGACGACCGTCGCCTTGGTCGCCTCGGCGTAGGCGAGGACCCGCTCGTCGGCGTGGACGCTGACTCCCGCGTCGGCGAGCGCGTCGAGGGCGCGCGGCAGGAAGGCGTCGGCGATGTCGCGGTGGACGAGGAGCGTCTCGGCGGCGTTGCAGACGGAGGGCCTGGACGCCTTGGAGTTGATGAGGATGTCGACGGCCATGTCGAGGTCGGCCTGGGCGTCCACGTACACATGGCAGTTGCCGGTGCCGGTCTCGATGACGGGGACGGTGGACTGTTCGACGACGGTGCGGATGAGGGAGGCGCCGCCGCGCGGGATGAGGACGTCGACGAGGCCGCGGGCGCGCATCAACTCCTGTACAGAGTCGCGGGATTCGCCGGGTACGAGCTGGATGGCGTCGGCGGGCAGGCCCGCTTCGGCGACGGCGTCGCGGAGCACCTGTACGAGCGCGGTGTTGGACTCGTACGCGGAGGACGAGCCGCGCAGCAGGACGGCGTTGCCGGACTTGAGGCAGAGGGCGGCGGCGTCGACGGTCACATTCGGCCGTGCTTCGTAGATGATGCCGACGACGCCGAGGGGGACCCTGACCTGGCGCAGGTCGATGCCGTTGGGCAGGGTGGAGCCGCGGACGACTTCGCCGACGGGGTCGGGCAGGGCGGCGACGTCGCGTACGTCGGAGGCGATGGCGCGCACGCGCTCGGGGGTGAGGGTGAGGCGGTCGACGACGGTCTCGCTGGTCCCGGCCTCGCGGGCCTTGGTGATGTCGAGGGTGTTGGCCTCGACGATCTCCTGGGTGCGGGCTTCGAGGGCGTCGGCGATCGCCTGGAGCGCGTCGTCCTTGGCCGCGCGCGGCAATGGCGCGATTTCGGCGGCGGCCGTGCGGGCCCGGTGGGCGGCCTGGAGGACCGGGGACATGTTCTCGTTCGGGGATTGCGCGCTCATGCACGCAGGGTAATGCTCCCGGCGTGGGCGTTCCGCCGGTATTCCACTGTCCGAGACGGGTCTCTCACGGTGTGGTCGCGCGCTGGGCCTCGGTGAGCTGGTCCCGGAGAGAGCGGCGCTCTCAAAAGGGGTGCACCCCGACCGGTGCGGCCGGTGGTGGGCCGTAGCCCTCGGCCAGGCGCTGGTGGTAGGTCTCGCGGTCGATGACCTCCAGGCCGACGATCTCCCAGGGCGGGAGTTTGGCGGTGGAGCGGTGTTCACCCCACAGGCGCAGGGCGACGGCGGCCGCGTCGTGGAGGTCGCGGGCCTCTTCCCAGTAGCGGATCTCGGCGTGGTCGCCCGCGTATCTGCTGGTCAGTAAGAAGGGGTGGTCGTGGGCGAGTTGTTCGAGGCCGCGCCGGACCTCTTTGAGCGGGGCCTCGGCGCCGGAGACGCTGAGGGTGATGTGCCAGAGCCGGGGGGTGTCCCCGGGCTGTTCCCGCTCCTCGCTCTGCGTGATGTCGGCCCCCGTGCCCACGCTGGTCAGGGTCCGCCCGTCCTCCCCCACGGCCCTGCGGGCGTGGGTTCCCCCGACTCGGGGCGCCGCCCCCGGGCGTGCTCGTCTCACCGGCGGCCTCCTGTGATGCTGTGATGCGATGTAGTGCCCCCGCGAGGTCACCCCCTGCGAGTACCCAGCAACAAAGTTGACCAGCCCGGGGCGGCGCGCGGGGCGGTTTTCGTGAAGGTGTCCGGCCGAAGGCTGGACTTTCAGCCGTTTCAGGGGTGCAGCACGACCAGATCGTCCCTGTGTACGACTTCGCGCTCGTACTCGGGGCCGAGTTCCTTGGCGAGTTCGCGGGTGGAGCGGCCGAGCAGCTGGGGGATCTCCTTGGCGTCGAAGTTGACGAGGCCGCGGGCGACGGCGTGTCCTGCGGTGTCGCGCAGTTCCACGGGGTCTCCGGCGCTGAACTCGCCTTCGACGGCGGCGATTCCGGCGGGCAGCAGCGAGGAGTGGCGTTCGACGACGGCGCGTACGGCTCCGTCGTCGAGGACGAGGTGGCCCTGCGGGGTGGAGGCGTGGGCGAGCCACAGGAGGCGGTCGGCGGAGCGGCGGCCGGTGGGGTGGAAGCAGGTGCCGGTGTCGCGTCCGGCCAGTGCGTCGGCGGCGTGGCTGGCGGAGGTGAGGACGACGGGGACGCCTGCGGCGGCGGCGATGCGGGCGGCTTCGACCTTGGTGACCATGCCGCCGGTGCCGACGCCCGCTTTGCCGGCGCTGCCGATCTGTACGTGGGCGATGTCGTCGGGGCCGTGGACGTCGGCGATGCGGGTGGTGCCGGGGGTGCTGGGGTCGCCGTCGTAGAGGCCGTCGACGTCGGAGAGCAGGACGAGGAGGTCGGCGCGGACGAGGTGGGCGACGAGGGCGGCGAGCCGGTCGTTGTCGCCGAAGCGGATCTCGTCGGTGGCGACGGTGTCGTTCTCGTTGACGACGGGCAGGGCGCCCATGGCGAGGAGTTGGTCGAGGGTGCGGTAGGCGTTGCGGTAGTGGGCGCGCCGGCTGGTGTCGTCGCCGGTGAGCAGGACCTGTCCGACGCGTACGCCGTAGCGGGCGAAGGAGGCGGTGTAGCGGGCGACGAGGAGGCCCTGGCCGACGCTGGCGGCGGCCTGCTGGCGGGCGAGGTCCTTGGGTCGGCGGCGCAGGCCGAGTGGCGCGAGTCCGGCGGCGATGGCGCCGGAGGAGACGAGCACTATCTCCTTCTCGCCGCCGCTGCGGGCTTTGGCGAGGACGTCGACGAGTGCGTCGACGCGGTCGGCGTCGAGGCCGCCGGAGGCGGTGGTGAGGGAGGACGAGCCCACCTTGACGACGATCCTGCGGGCCTGGGTCACGAACTGCCTTGCCACTGTCACACCGGCGAATCTATGCCAGGCCGCGCGGCGGGCGCGCGGCTATTCCGATCGCTGGACGGTCCGGGCGCGGGGCGGCCGGACGGGTCCGGGGTCTGTTGGAGGGGCCCACCGTGTGGCGAGGCCCCTCCCGTACGACTTCAGCCGCGCGGGTGGCGCAGCAGCCAGCCCTCCCAGGCGGAGGTGACCATCTCGCGGATGTCGCGGCGGGCCGCCCAGTCGAGTTCCTTGGTGATGAGCTCGCCGGAGGCGACGACGCGGGCCGGGTCGCCGGCGCGGCGCGGGGCGGTCTCGGGGGCGGGCTCGGTGATGCCGGTCACGTCGCGGATGATCTCGATCATCTCGGCGACCGAAACGCCTTCGCCGCGGCCGATGTTGAGGATGAGCGCGGCGCTGGGGTCCTGGGCGAGGCGGTGGGCGGCGGCGACGTGCGCGGAGGCGATGTCCTCGACGTGGATGTAGTCGCGTACGCAGGTGCCGTCGGGGGTCGGGTAGTCGTCGCCGAAGATCAGCGGCGCCTTGCCGTCGGTGAGCCGCTCGAAGACCATCGGGACGAGGTTGAAGATGCCCGGGTCGCCGAGTTCGGCGCTGGCGGCGCCGGCCACGTTGAAGTAGCGCAGCGAGGCGGTGGCCATGCCGTGGGCCTTGCCGACGGCGCTGACGAGCCATTCGCCGGCGAGCTTGGTCTCGCCGTACGGGCTCATCGGCAGGCATTCGGTCTGCTCGGTGACGAGGTCGACGTCGGGCATGCCGTAGACGGCGGCGGAGGAGGAGAACAGGAAGCGGCTGACTCCCGCGTCGGCGGCGGCTTCCAGGACGACCCGCAGGCCTTCGACGTTCTCGTGGTAGTAGTGCAGCGGCCGTTCCACGGACTCGCCGACCTGCTTCTTGCCGGCGATGTGGATGACGCCGTCCACGTCGTGCTCGCGCAGGACGCGGTCGAGGACGTCCCGGTCGAGCACGGAGCCGCGCTCCAGGTGGACGCCTTCGGGCAGCCGGGCCGCGTCTCCGGTGCTGAGGTCGTCGAGGACGACGACCTGGTCACCGCCGTCGACGAGGGCCTTCACCACGTGAGATCCGATGTAACCGGCACCGCCTGTGATCATCCAAGTCATACGGACAGTCTAGGAGGTGCCCTCCGGCGCTCCGGCCGCGTGTGACTTTTCGTACGTACGCGACGGGTGTTGTCGTCTGCGCGGGCGGGCGTGCGAATGAGGCGTGCGGGAATCCCGCACGCCCCTGTTCGCTCCCGGTCCGCCCCGGCTCGGCGGGACGGACGGTGTGTCGGTCAGACGGTGCCCGCGCGCGGCGGGACCCTGGTCACCGCGGGGGCGGTGTTGAGGCCGAGGGTGACGACGGCGACACCCTGGCTCGCGCCCTGGACGACGGCGGGGGCGCCGACCATCAGGCCCGTGGACGCGTCGCCGTGGAGGGTGACTTGCTTGCCGCTGTCGAGGTATTCGACCGCGCCGGTGCCGGAGCGGGCGCCGAGCACGACGCCGCCGGTGGCGAGGTCCTGGCCGTCGACGAGGGCGACCGGGCCGTAGCCGCTGACCTTCTGGTCGGGCAGGTCGGTCCAGCGGCCCGCCTCGCCGCCGCGCAGCTGGGACACGTTGATCTGGTCGCTGGACGGCTTGGGGTAGGCGAGCAGCACGGTGCCGTCCTTGGCGGTGGCCACGTTCGGCGAGTCGCCGGGGCGGGTGCGCAGGTTGCGGGCGCCGCGCACCAGGGCGCCGCCGGCGTCCTTCTGCGTCCAGTGCTCGACCCAGCCGAAGGCGGAGCCGAAGACGTGGACGCGGCCGTCGCCGTCGACGGTGGCGCTGACGCCTTCCTGGATCTGGCCGCCGCCGGGCAGCTTCTGCCACGGCGACCACTTGCCCTGCTTGTCGCGTACGCGGGTGCTGATGCCCTTGGCGGCGTTGCGCACGAAGACGTGGACGGTGCCGTCGGGGGCGGCGACCGCGGTGGGCGGGCCGGTGAGGCGGGTGTGCCGGGCGTCGGTCTCGGGGTTGCCGAGGCTGATCCAGCGGTCCTCGAAGGCTCCGCCGGGCGTCTTCTGCTGGAGGAGGACTATCTCGCGGGTGTCGTCCGGGTCGGTCAGGCCCATGCTGGTGAAGCGCAGGCCGAAGACGAGGTGGCGGCCGTCTGCGGCGGCGACCGCGCTGAGCGCGGGCGCCAGCGGGCCGCCGCCGAGGTCCTCGGCCGCGCCCCAGCCGCCGCTGTAGGGGCCGGACTCGCGCCAGCGTGCGGCGCGGGTGCCGAGCACGGCGTACGCGGTCATCCGGCCGTCCTTGTCGAGGACGACCTTGGGTCCGGCGGTCGGGTAGCGCCGGTGGGTGGAGCGGACCCAGCCCTTCTTGGACTTGAGGACGCCGTTGAGGCCGACCGAGTAGTCGCCGCAGCCCGAGGCGTTGCCGCACTGCCAGCTGGAGGCGCCGCCGTAGTCGTTGAGGTACTCGGTCTTCTGGTGGACGGTGTCGCCCGGCAGGTTGTAGGGCCAGCGCTGGTTGTAGTAGCCGCGGTAGGCCTCGGTGAGGAAGCCGGGGGTGCGCGAGCCCTCGGAGCTGCCCTGGCCCCACTGGGCGAGCGCCCGCCAGGTGAACAGGGCGACGGCGGTGTGGTCGGGGTGGTCGGAGTAGCCGACCTGGTCGCTGCCGCGCGGGTGGAGCTTGTCGTGGACCTGGGCGTCGGGGTCCGGGTCGAGGGTGCGCACCAGCGTGGGCCGGTACTTGCGCATCAGGAACAGCAGCGTCTCGGTGAGGTCGTCGCGGCTGTAGGTGTACTTCTCCTGGACCGTGGACTCGGGGGTCGGCTGGGTGCGCAGGACGACGCCGGGGGTGTTCCACAGCTGGGTCATGCCGACCGAGCCGCGGCCGGTCTTCTCGTGCATCCGGATGCCGAGGAAGATCAGTTCGGCGCGACGGCCGTTGTACTCCAGCACGTTGAGCTCGGCCGCGCGTCCGCCGGGCAGCTTGACGACGGTGCGGTTCCAGGGCGTGAACAGGGTCGCGCCGAGCATCCGGGCGTACGCCTGGCGCAGGCCCTGCTGGCGCGCGGAGACGTAGGCGGGCACGTCGGGGCGGGCCTTGGGCTCGCCGGGTGCCTGGTTGACGCCGTAGGAGCCGCCGCCGGTGACGTACACGGAGACGACGGGGACATTGCGCTCGATCGTGTGCAGCGTGTCCGGGTTCATGAAGAACAGGTCGTCGTCCGGGTGCGCCAGGATCGCCATGGCGAGCGGGTTGCCGGGGGCGTCGAAGCTGCTGCGGCGGTCGACCGGCAGCAGCGACACCGGCTTCGGTGGTTGACTGGTGACCGCCGCGCCTCTCGCCGACGGGTGGGAGCTGTCGCATCCGGCGATCGCACCGGCTGCCACTACCCCCGCCATCGAGGCCAGCACGGTACGCCGGGACGTCACTTGGCGTCCCATGTTCGACCAGCGTCCCATGTCCTTCTCCCACTCCCCGCTTCACGTTCATCTGCGATCAAGCAGACCGCCATCCGAGGAGAGGGAGGAAACTTCGTTTGGGTTCCACTCGATGAAGCAATCGTGATGCATCGATAGAATTACGAAGCAACTTGCCGATCTTACGCAATCTTGGCAGCATGCAACGCTGACCATTAGCCCAGACGAGAGCTAGGTTCACCGTGAGTGACTCACTGCTGCCCTATGCGGTGGGCGCCGCCAAGCGGGCACGCCGCGCGGCAGTACGTATGCGCCGTCGTGTCGAGCAGATGCATACCGTACCGGCCATCGACGGCGTCAAGCCGCGGCCGCTGCTCCAGGCGGTGCACTTCTCGGTCTCCGGTGGACGCACCCTCAACTTCGCGGTGGCCTTCCCGCGCCGTGCCGAGGCCATCAGCGCGGCTCACCTGGAGTTCTCCCGTGGCCGCCGGGTCGTGCACGTCGACCTGGAGCAGGAGCCGCAGAGTGACGGAACTCTCCTTCTGACGGCCACCTCTCCGCTGCGCCACGACGATCCGTCGGAGACCGCCGTGCGCGGTCCGCTGCTGTCGACCGGCACCTGGCGCATGGAGGTCGTGGTCACCGGGAGTGACGGCCGTGAGCTGCGGGCGAAGATCTCCGCGGCCCCTTCCGCCTCTTCCGACTCCCTGGACGGCCCGACCCTGTCGACGTCCCCGTCGCCGACCAGTGGCGCGATCTTCCGCCCGGTCCGCTCGGTCGACGGCCGCTCCATGCTGAGCGTGCGCGGGCCGCGCCACCACGCCGAGCTGACCTCGTTCGAACTGCGCTGGGACCGGGTCGTGGTGCACGGCCGGCTCATCGCGGGCCGCGCCCCGGTGTCGGAGTACACGGCGGAGGCGGTGCTGCGGCGCAGCAGCAAGTCGGTCACGGCCCCCGTCGAGTGGGACGGCGACCGCTTCACCTTCGACGTACCGCTCGCCGCGATGTCGGTGGGCCGCACCACCCGCACCTGGGACATGCATCTGAAGACCGGCGGAACCCGGCTGAAGATCACCCGGCGGCTGACCGATGTGCGTTACCCCAAGCAGGTCTACCGGACACCGTTCCGTATCGTCGCTCTCGACAACGGCTCGCTCGCGCGGGTGCACGCCTACGTCACCCCGGCCGGCGTGTTCGCCGTGTCCTGTACCGGATTCGGAACCGCCCCCCGTGGCGCAGAGGAAGTTGCATGAAGATCACGTTTCTGCTCACCTGGGGCGACGAGATGGGCGGCACCGAGATGGCCGCCTACACCCAGGCGATCCATCTCGCTCCCCGGCACGACGTCGAGGTGCTGAGCGTCTTCAAGACCCGTCCGGAGCCGTTCTTCGCGGCCGCCCAGCAGGTCAAGCGGCGCTATCTGGTGGACAGGACGGAATCGTACGGCCGCCCGGTGCGCACCAGCGCCCTGGACGAGAGCGCCTGCCGCACCCTGGAGTCGCTGCCCAGCGAGCTGATCAAGCCGTCCTGGGAGTCCACCTTCGACCGGCTCTCGGACATCGAGATGACGGCCGCTCTCGGCTCCCTCGACTCCGACGTGCTGGTCACCACGACCCCGGCGCTGATGGCGGCGGCCGCCGAGCTCGCCCCCGCCCGGGTGATCACCGTGCACCAGGAGCACCGCGCCTCCCAGCTGCGCGGCGTCTCCGGTGAGCCGCTGCTGGTCTACGGCCCGCGCATCGACGCGCTGGTGTCGCTGACCGAGCGCACCAACGACTGGTTCTCCGACTCGCTGCGCGAGGCGGCCCCCGAGCTCGCCGCGATCCCCAACGCGGTGCCCGACGGCTACCGTCCGCGCGCCGACCTGGAGTCCAAGACGATCGTCCTGGCTGCCCGGATGACCCCGGAGAAGCAGCTGGACCACGCCATCCACGCCTTCCAGCGCATCGCCGCCGACTTCCCGGACTGGCAGCTGCGGATCTTCGGCGACGGCCCGCAGGAGGTGCGGCTGCGCCGCCTCGTCGAGGGCCTGGGCATGCACTCGCGCATCGAACTGGTGGGCCGCTCCTCGCAGATGGAGCAGGAGTGGGCCAAGGCCAGCGTCTGCCTGCTGCCCTCGCGCAACGAGGCGTTCCCGCTGGTGCTCCTGGAGATGTTCGCGGCCGGCGTGCCGGTCATCGCGTACGACATCGTCACCGGGCCCGCCGAGATCATCCGCCACGACGTCGACGGCCTCCTGGTGCCGCCCGGCGACATCGACTCGCTGTCCGCCGCCATGGCCCGCCTGATGGGCGAGGACGAGACCCGCCACGCGTTCGGCAAGGCCGCCCGCAAGGGTGTGTACGAGCGGTTCGGCGGCGAGGAGATCACCGCCCGCTGGGAGCAGCTGTTCGCCAAGCTGGTGGCCCGCCGCGACAGCCCCGAGCGTCTGGCGCAGCGCGCCGACCGCACGGCGCTGCGCATCGCCGCCGGTGGCACCCGCAGCTTCAGCGTCGCCGCCCCCGTCTCGCACATGGCGAACTCGGCGGACGAGCAGAAGGCCCGCGAGGTGATGCTCCAGGCCCAGGACCGGACCCTGATCCGCTCCGCCGGCCGTCTCGCCGAGCAGCGCGACGACCTGTCGGGCCCGGCCATGGCGCAGATCAACCTGGAGATCACCGCGAAGGTCCTGGAGGACGCGGGGATCCCGTACATCCTGCTGCGCCACGACGCCGGTGTCGCCCACCGCGTCGCCGTGCCCGTCGAGCAGCGCCGCCAGGTGATGGAGGCGATGGCCACCGCCCTGCACGGCAAGCCCGTCTACGCCGAGCTGGTCACCCCGCGCGGCTCGGCTCCCGGCGCGGTGCTCGCCGAGCGGCTGCGTGAGGTCGGCGAGGTCGCCGGGCTGCGCGTCTTCAAGCCGGTCACCTCCGAGAGCCGCACGCTTCGTTACGGGCCCGCCTACGGCTGCAGCCTGGAGTTCTGGGCCGAGTCGGAGGAGGACGGCTGGCGCGAGACCCCGCGTCTGACGACCCTGCTCGGGCGCCGGCTGCCGAACCTTGAGGCCACCGCCAAGCTGCGGGTCGGCGACCGGGATTACCCGACGCTCGCGCAGTTCACCAAGCAGCTGATGTGGGACGTGGACTACCCGGTCGACGTCGTCTACACCTGGGTCGACGACACCGACCCGGCGTGGCAGCAGCGCCGCGACACGGTGCGCCGGGCCCACGACATGCCGACCGACGACGCCGACAGCGGCGACGTCCGGTTCCGCAACCGCGACGAACTGCGGTACTCGCTGCGCTCGTTGGAGATGTTCGCGCCCTGGGTGCGCACCATCTACCTGGTGACCGACGACCAGACCCCGGACTGGCTGGACACCACGCAGCCCGGCATCAAGGTGGTCAGCCACCGCGAGATCTTCAAGGACGCGGCGTGGCTGCCGACGTTCAACTCGCACGCCATCGAGAGCCAGCTGCACCACATCGAGGGTCTGGCCGAGCACTTCCTGTACCTCAACGACGATGTGTTCATCGGCCGTCCGCTCAACCCGTCGTCGTTCTTCCTGAGCAACGGCGTGGCGAAGTTCTTCCGCTCGCCGACCGCCGTGCCGCCGACCGAGCCGTCCCCGGACGACGAGGGCTACTTCGCGGCCGCGAAGAACAACCGGGCCCTGCTTGAGCAGGCGTTCGGGCGGACCGCGACGACCAGCTTCCTGCACGCGCCGCACCCGCTGCGCCGCAGTGTGCTGAGCGAGATCGAGGACAAGTTCCCGGACGAGGTGGGCCGCACCGCCGCCAACCCGTTCCGCGCCAACTCGGACCTGTCGATCACGTCGTCGCTGCACCACCACTACGGCTACCTGGTCGGCAGCTCGGTGCCGTCGGCGATCTCCTGCAGCTACATCAACGTGGGCAACTACGAGCACCACACGGTGCTGACCCGGCTGCTGGCCGAGCGCGGCCACGACGTGTTCTGCATCGGCGAGTCCGCCGACGCGGAGGTGTCGGTGGAGGAGCAGGACCGCGTACTGCGGGCGTTCCTGAGCGCGTACTTCCCGGTGAAGTCGCGGTTCGAGCGCGACTGACGCGCCTGTCGCGTCGGATACGAGTAAGGGGCTCGGCCCGGACCATCTGGTCCGGGCCGAGCCCCTTATCTCTTTACGTCTGTTACCGCTTCTCGAACGGGCTCGGGACCGGGAAGTACGCGTCCAGGAACGGCGTGATCAGGTCCTTCTGCTCATGCACGTCCGACTCCGTGGAGACCGTGTCGTTGACGCAGAACACCGTCTTGTCCCGGTTGGCGAGCAGCCGGCCGAGCCGCGTCTCGGTCCACGGGTGCGTCAAGTCCAGGTAGGTGTACGGGAGTTCGGAGGGCAGGGCGCGCTGCGTGTGGTACGCGTAGTAGTGGTGCAGCGAGGAGGAGATGGAGATGTCGTCCTCGGAGCGGAACCGGCTCGCCTCGGTGTAGCGGTACTCCGGCTCGAACTCCGTCTCGATCTCGGTGAGCAGGCTGCGGCGCAGCGGGTGCGGCATGTGCTTCATCTTCTGCACGACCACCGCCCCGTACCGCTCCTCGATCAGCCGGCGGTTGTTCTTTCCGGCGGCCGCGACCGGCGGGTCCTCGGGGCTGCGCGCGCCCAGCGGGACGAGCGCGGGCGACGGGAAGAACTTGGTGAGGCCGCTGGAGAGGAAGAAGTCCTGCGGGGTGACCTCGTTGCCCAGCATCACGTCGTCGTTGAAGTACAGGAAGTGCTCGGCAAGGCCGTCGATGTGGTGGAGCTGGCTCTCGATGGCGTGCGAGTTGAAGGTGGGCAGCAGGCCCGGGTCGCGGAAGATCTCCTTGTGGCTGACGACCTTGATGCCGGGCCGGGTGGTGTCCAGCCAGTCGGGGGTCTGGTCGTCGGTGACGAGGTAGACGTTGCGCACCCAGGGTGCGTACATGTGCAGCGAGCGCAGCGAGTAGCGCAGCTCGTCGCGGCTCAGATAGCGCGCGGCGTTGGCGGACTCGGCGTGGTAGGTCTCGCCCGCGAACTGGGCGCGGCGGCGCAGCCAGGCGGGGTCGGCGCCGTTCACCCAGGTGTACACGACGTCGATCGGGAAGGTGATCTCGTCGGTGGGGTGGATGGCGAACTCGGCGCGAGTGCGGACCAGGGCAGCGTCGGGGGCCTGGCGCGGGGCGAGGTGGGTGAAGTACGCCTCGGAGACGACGGCGGCGGGCCCCTCGGCGGGCAGGCTCTCGGCGAGCTTGCCGACGCGCGGCGGCACCAGCTCGCCGTCCTCCTCGTGCCAGAACTCGACGTCGCAGCCGTAGGTGTTGCCGAGGACGAGGCGGTGCGTGGGGTCCGTGCGGTACCAGGTGACGCGTACGGTCCCGGCGCTCTTGAACCGCTTCCAGGTGGCGTCCTCGTACCCCGGAAGGGAGGTCTCGGGGACCGGGTTGTTGCCCTTGACGTGGGTGACGTAGCCGGGCTGGTCGCCGCAGAGCGCTTCGAGCACCTTCAGTACGGCGGTGCGGTCGTCCTCGCGGACGGCTACGGCGGCGGCGGTGTCGGAGCGGCCGCGTACGCAGAAGTGGTCGAGACCGGCGGCGTGCAGGGCGCGCAGCACGGTGTCGAGGTTGGCGCGGCGCGCCTGGAGCGGGGTGACCCCGGGGATGACGAGGGCGACCTTGGGGTCCTTGCCGACGTGCACGACCGCGCGGTCGTCCCCGGCGGCGAGGCTCTGGTAGCGCTTGGTGACGCGGGCGGCCCGCATCTTCTCGGCGACGGCCGCGCCGCCCGCGATGCGCATCTTCACACGGCGCCGCATGTCCGCGTCGACCTGCGAGACGATCGCCTTGCGGACGCTCTCGGGCACGGCGCGCCGGTAGACCCCCAGCAGTCTCGGTGCCTCGGGATTACGCACGGGGGGCTGCTCCTTGACGTTCGGTGGACATCGTACGTTTGCTGAACGTGTCCAGTATGCCGCCGGGGTGTGCGCCGCCGGACGCGGGGTTTTACCCCCACCCCGCCCCTTCCCTGAAGCCCTTGGCGGGCGGCCAGGTTCGTCGTCTGCGGGCCGGTGGGGGCTTGTCGCGCAGTTCCCCGCGCCCCTAGGAGGGCCCGAAGGGCCCATTAAAGGGGCGCGGGGAACTGTGCGAGCAACCCAGCACGATCCGCAGACGGCCCTCTTGGGCAACCCACCCGCTGCCGAGCCGAGCCGACCGGCTAGAACGGGTTGAAGTCGTCGAACTCCTGCTGGGCCTCGTCGCGCTCCGCGTCGCGGTCGCGGCGGCGCTGGGCGGCGGGGCGGGGGGCCTCCAGGCGGTGGTCCTCGCCACGGCGGCCGAGCATCTCCGCGCCCGCCATCATCGTCGGCTCCCAGTCGAAGACGACCGCGTTGTCCTCGGAGCCGATGGCGACGCCGTCGCCCGCGCGGGCACCGGCCTTCATCAGCTTGTCCTCGACGCCGAGGCGGTTGAGGCGGTCGGCGAGGTAGCCGACGGCCTCGTCGTTGTTGAAGTCGGTCTGGCGCACCCAGCGCTCCGGCTTCTCGCCGCGCACCCGGTAGACCTCGGCGGCCTCGTCGTAGGTGACCGTGAAGCCCGCGTCGTCGACCGCCTTGGGGCGGATCACGATGCGGGTGGCCTCCTGGACGGGCTTGGCGGCACGCGCCTGGGCCACGATCTCGGCGAGCGCGAAGGAGAGCTCCTTCAGGCCCGTACGGGCGACGGCCGAGACCTCGAAGACCTTGTAGCCGCGCTTCTCCAGGTCTCCGCGGATCATCTCCGCGAGGTCCTGGCCGTCCGGGATGTCGATCTTGTTGAGCACGACGATGCGGGGCCGGTCGTCCAGGCCGCCGTACTGCGCGAGCTCCTCCTCGATGACGTCGAGGTCGGAGACGGGGTCGCGGTCGGACTCCAGCGTCGCGGTGTCCAGCACGTGCACGAGCACCGAGCAGCGCTCGACGTGGCGCAGGAACTCCAGGCCCAGGCCCTTGCCCTGGCTGGCTCCCGGGATGAGGCCGGGGACGTCCGCGATGGTGTAGACGGTGGAGCCCGCGGTCACCACGCCGAGGTTCGGGACCAGCGTCGTGAACGGGTAGTCCGCGATCTTCGGCTTGGCGGCCGACAGCACGGAGATGAGGGAGGACTTGCCCGCGCTCGGGTAGCCGACCAGGGCCACGTCGGCGACGGTCTTGAGCTCCATGACCACGTCACGGGCCTCGCCCGGCTCGCCGAGCAGCGCGAAGCCGGGGGCCTTGCGCCGGGCGGAGGCGAGCGCCGCGTTGCCGAGGCCGCCTCGGCCGCCCTGGCCCGCGATGAACGTGGTGCCGTGGCCGACCAGGTCGGCGAGCACGTTGCCGTCCTTGTCGAGGACGACGGTGCCGTCCGGGACCGGCAGGACCAGGTCCTGGCCGTCCTTGCCGGACCGGTTGCCGCCCTCGCCGGGCGCACCGTTGGTGGCCTTGCGGTGCGGGCTGTGGTGGTAGTCGAGGAGCGTGGTCACGGCCTGGTCGACGACCAGGATGACATCGCCGCCACGGCCGCCGTTGCCACCGTCGGGACCGCCGAGCGGCTTGAACTTCTCCCGGTGTACGGAGGCGCAGCCGTGGCCTCCGTTACCCGCGGCGACGTGCAGCTCGACGCGGTCCACGAAGGTGGTCATGGTTACTTGCCTCCAGAACGTACGGGAATGTCTCTTCTGTAACACGCGAAAGGCGGACCCGCTTCCCGTACGGCATCCGTACGGGAAGTGAGGTCCGCCTCACGAGAGAACCGGTCAGGCGACCGGAACGATGTTCACGACCTTGCGGCCACGGTGGGTGCCGAACTGCACCGCGCCGGCCTGCAGGGCGAACAGCGTGTCGTCGCCACCGCGGCCGACACCGGCGCCCGGGTGGAAGTGGGTGCCACGCTGGCGGACCAGGATCTCACCGGCGTTGACGGTCTGACCGCCGAAGCGCTTCACACCGAGCCGCTGAGCGTTGGAGTCGCGACCGTTCCGGGTGGACGATGCGCCCTTCTTGTGTGCCATGTCTCCTCAGTCCCTTACTTCGCAGCCGCGGGGATGCCGGTGACCTTGATCGCCGTGTACTGCTGGCGGTGGCCCTGGCGACGGCGGTAACCGGTCTTGTTCTTGTACCGAAGGATGTCGATCTTGGCACCCTTGTGGTGGTCCACGACCTCGGCCGTGACCTTGATGCCGGCCAGCACCCACGGGTCGCTGGTGACAGCGTCGCCGTCGACAACGAGCAGGGTCGAGAGCTCGACCGTGTCGCCAACCTTGGCAGTGGAAATCTTGTCAACCTCAACGATGTCGCCGACAGCAACCTTGTGCTGGCGACCACCGCTGCGCACGATGGCGTACACGCGGATCTCTCTCTCGCTCGGAACGGAAACCCCTGAAGCCAGCCGCGTCACACGGGCGAACCCGTGATGATCCGGAATGGACGAGCGGCCTCTCCCCGCAACCACGAATGATCGCCGGGAGGGAGGTGCTCAGAGGCGGGCGCGCATGGAAACACGCCGAGGGTCAAGGTTACGGGGGTGGCCGCGAGGGGTCAAACCGGGGTCGGACGGAGGCTGAGGAGAGGGGTAGCGAAAGGGGGCGGGCGGCGGACCCGTGGTAACCCGCGCGGGCGTCCCTGATTCAATGAACACTCGTGTCCTTGCGTTCGTTGCTCTCCATGCCCCGCATGCTCCGCCACGGCTCGTCCGTGGGCGCGGACCTGCCGCCCGACGAGGCCGTCACGCTGGACGCCCCGGACGGCCCGATGCGCGACGCGCTGGCCGCCGTGCACGCCGGGGACCACGGCCCCGCCGCCGCCCTGCTCGCCGGGACCCGCCTCGGCGCGGAGTGGGAGCGCCGCAGTACGTATGTGGCCCAGCTCGCCGCGGCCGCCCTGCACAGCCCGCACTGGCTGGACGCCTGGCTCACCGAGTCGCCCGAGGACCCCGACGCGGTGCTGGTCAAGGCCGAGCTCTGCGTCCACCAGGCGTGGGAGGTGCGCAGCGCGGCGCGGGCCAAGGACGTGGGGCCCGAGCGGTTCCAGGCGTTCTTCGCGCTGCTCGGCGACGCCGTGCCGGTCGCCTCCGCCGCCGCCCGGCTCAACCCGACCGACCCGGTGCCGTGGCAGATCGCGCTCACCCACGCCCGGGGCAGCCAGGCCACCCGCGAGGTGTTCGACGCCTACTGGGCGGAGGCCACCGCCCGCTCCCCGCACCACTACGGCTGCCACGCGGCGGCGCTTCAGTACCTCTCCGAGAAGTGGTACGGCTCGCACGTCGAGATGTTCGCGTTCGCCGAGCGGGCCGCCGAGAGCGCGCTGCCCGGCTCCAAGCTGCACGCGCTGCCGCTGCTCGCGGCCGTCGAGTACGTGGTCGCCTCGGACGATCCGGCCCGCCAGAGCCCGATCGAGCGCCCCCGCATCGACGCGGCGGTGGAACGGGCCCTGGAGCTGTCCGCCTGGTACGAGCCGGGCGACCCGGAGGCCGCGGACTTCCGCAACCACCTCGTCCTGATGCTGATCCTGCACGAGCGCTGGGCCGAGGCCCTCGATGTGTTCCGGGCGATCGGGGTGCGGGCGCGGACGTATCCGTGGGCGTATCTGGGCGAGCCACGCACCGAGTTCGTGGAGCTGCGCTCGGGCGTACGGATGCAGCTCGCCTCCCGTACACCGTTCTTCTCCCGGCCCCGGCGGCCCGCCACCCGGCCCGGCGCCACACGGCCCGCGAGCTCCGCGCTGCGCTCGCTGGCGATAGCCGCGGCCCCGCCGCACCAGGTCGCCGAGGCCGCGCTGATGTGCGGCGTCTCGCTGCGGATCGCGCCCGCGCGGACGGGGATGAGTTACGTCGAGCTCGTCCCGGACCCCTCGCCCGGGCGGCGCGCGGCGCTGGCCGGTGACGACCGGCTCACGGCCGCCGCCGACAGCTTCACCACGGGCGAGAAGTGGCCCGCGCTGGTGCTGCGCCGCACCGAGTCGCGGTACGGCCTCACGCTGCTGCAGAAGGGCCGGGAGACCGCCGCGCACCAGTGGGACCCGGCGGCCCCGGTCACCGACCACACGGCGGCCGCCGCGACCGCGCAGGCCCTCGCGGCGGCGTTCTTGGTGCCGGACGCGCGGCCGCTGGTGACGCTGCTGCGGGGCGCGGACTCCCCCGCCCGCCGCCAGGCCGACGTCCTGGCAGCCCTCGGCCTGCCGCCGCTGCCGCCCGGCTTCGGCGAGCGCGACGAGGTCCTGAGCACCGCCCCGGGCGCCCAACTCCTGGCCCGCCGGGGTGTGTTGCGCGGCATCCGCGACTCCCTGTCCACGGACCTGGGCACCCCGACGCTCCCGATCCCCCGCCCCCGCCGCTGGTGGCACCTGCGCCTGGCGGCCCTGACGATCCTGCTCCCCGCGTCGGCGTACGCCTGGACAACCCCGGACCCGTACCGCGCCACAATCCCGACCCTGGCGTCGCTGTACCTGACGAGCCAGTTGCGTACGGCCTGGCGCGGCCGACGCGCGTAACGCATCGGTGAACGCCGAAGGCCCGGCCCCGGAATCCCGGGACCGGGCCTTCGCCGTACTACCTACGCACCGCTCAGCTGTCGGCCGGGGCCGACTCCGCGGCGGACTTCTTGGACGCCGCCTTCTTCGCGGTCGTCTTCTTCGCCACGGTCTTCTTGGCCGCCGTCTTCTTGGCGGCCGCCTTCTTCGCGGGGGCCTTCTTGGCGGCCTTGCGGGCCGTCTTCTTGGCCGGGGCCGCCTCCTCGGCGACCTCCTCCGCGACGACGACCGGCTCGGCCACCGGGGCGGACTCGACCACGAGCACCGCGGCCTCCTGCGCGCCCGAGGGCGAACCGGCGGGCGCGGTGGCCTTACGGGTCACCCGGCGACGGGCACGCGGCGCGGCGGCGACGAGCGCCTCCTCGACGACGGGCTCGGCCACCACAGGCTCCGCGACCGGCTCGACCACGACGACCTCGGGCTCCGCCACCACGACCGGCTCGGCCGCGACCGGCGAGCCCGCCGGAGCGGTCGCCTTGCGGGTGGCCCGGCGACGGGTGCGCCCACGCGGCGCCTCGTCCTCGATGAACGACGCGACCGTGACGGCCTTCGGCTCCGGCTCGACCTCGGCCACGGGCTCCGCGACCGGCTCGGCCTCGACGACCGGCTCGGCGGCCCGGCGCGGCGCACCGGCCGGAGCCGACGCCTTGCGGGTCGCCCGGCGGCGAGAACGGCCACCACGGGCAGCGGCCTCCGCCTCGGCCGCGCTGCTGTACAGCTCCTCGTCCGGGACGAACTCGGGCTCGGCGAGCGCGACCGGAGTCGCGACCTCGGCCGCCACCTCCGCCTCGGTCTCGACGAACTCGCCCTCGGCCTCGGCCTCGACGACCTCGTGCTCGTGCGCCTCGTGGCCGTGCTCGTGCTCACCGGCGCCGCCCCGGCCGCGCTTCTTCGAGCGCTTGCCGTTGCCGCCGCCACCGACCGAGGTCGGCTGCTCCATGTGCACGATCACACCGCGCCCGTTGCAGTGGACGCAGGTCTCGGAGAACGACTCAAGCAGACCCTGGCCGACCCGCTTGCGGGTCATCTGGACCAGGCCGAGCGAGGTCACCTCGGCGACCTGGTGCTTCGTACGGTCGCGGCCCAGGCATTCGAGCAGGCGCCGCAGCACCAGGTCCCGGTTGGACTCCAGGACCATGTCGATGAAGTCGATGACGACGATGCCACCGAGGTCGCGCAGCCGCAGCTGGCGCACGATCTCCTCGGCCGCCTCCAGGTTGTTCCTGGTGACGGTCTCCTCCAGGTTGCCGCCCTGGCCGGTGAACTTGCCGGTGTTGACGTCGACGACGATCATCGCCTCGGTCTTGTCGATCACCAGCGAACCGCCACTGGGCAGCCAGACCTTGCGGTCCAGCGCCTTCATCAGCTGCTCGTCGATCCGGTACGTGGCGAAGACGTCGACCTCGGAGGTCCACTTCGACAGCCGGTCCGTGAGGTCCGGGGCGACGTGCGAGACGTAACCGTGGATGGTCTCCCACGCCTCGTCACCGCTGACGATGACCTTGGAGAAGTCCTCGTTGAAGATGTCGCGCACGACGCGGACGGTCATGTCCGGCTCGCCGTACAGCAGGCTCGGCGCGGAGGTCGAGATCTGCTTGGACTTCTTCTGGATGTCCTGCCACTGCGCCTGCAGACGCTCGACGTCGCGGCGCAGCTCGTCCTCGCTCGCGCCCTCGGCGGCGGTGCGCACGATGACGCCCGCGTCCTCGGGGACGATCTTCTTGAGGATGGTCTTCAGACGCGCGCGCTCGGTGTCGGGCAGCTTGCGGCTGATGCCGGTCATCGAGCCCTCGGGCACGTACACCAGGTAGCGGCCGGGCAGCGAGACCTGGCTGGTCAGGCGGGCGCCCTTGTGGCCGATCGGGTCCTTGGTGACCTGCACCAGGACCGACTGGCCGGACTTGAGCGCGGCCTCGATGCGGCGCGGACCGTTGGCCATGCCGAGCGCCTCGAAGTTGACCTCACCGGCGTACAGGACGGCGTTGCGGCCCTTGCCGATGTCGACGAAGGCGGCCTCCATCGACGGCAGCACGTTCTGGACCTTGCCCAGGTAGACGTTGCCGACGTACGAGGTGGCCTGCTCCTTGTTGACGTAGTGCTCGACGAGCACGTTGTCCTCAAGGACGCCGATCTGGGTGCGCTCGCCGCTCTGGCGGACGACCATCACGCGCTCGACGGCCTCGCGGCGCGCCAGGAACTCCGCCTCGGTGATGATCGGCACCCGGCGGCGGCCCTGCTCGCGCCCCTCGCGGCGGCGCTGCTTCTTGGCCTCCAGACGGGTCGAGCCCTTGATGGACTGCACCTCGTCGGACGGCTCGGCCTTCTCGCGGGCCGGGCGCGGCTCACGGACCTTGACGACCGTACGCTCCGGGTCGTCCCCGCCCGTACCGGCCTCGTGGTCGCCACCGTCACCGCTGCGGCGACGGCGCCGGCGACGGCGACGGCTGCTGCTGGTCCCGGCGGCGGACGGGGTGCCGTCGGCCTCCTCGTCCTCGTCCTCGTAGCCCTCGGCCTCGGCGGACTCCTCGGACTCCGCCTCCTCGGCGCCCTCTTCGCCCTCGCCACCGGCAGACTCGCCCCGGCGACGGCGGCGGCCACCACGGCGGCGGCGGCGCGAGGGACGGTCGTCCTCGTGCTCCTCGGCGGCCTCCTCGGCCTCCTCCTCGACCTCGGCCTCTTCGGCCTCGGCCACGGGGGCCTGCGGCTCGGGGGCGGCCTCGGCGGGCTCGCCGCGACGGCGGCGGCGACGGCGCGCGGGGCCCTGCGGCTCGGCCTGCTCGACGACGACGGCCTCCTCCTCGGCCTCCGTCTCGTCCTCGACCTCGACGACGGCGTGCGCGGCGGCGGCCGCGGCGGTCTCCGGGGTCTGGAACATCGGCTCGTGGAAGACCGGCGCCTGGAAGACGGCGACGGCGGGGCGGGTGGCGCGACGGCGCGACCGGCCGACC
Organism: Streptomyces sp. CBMA152; assembly: GCF_014596475.1. Classification (GTDB taxonomy): domain Bacteria; phylum Actinomycetota; class Actinomycetes; order Streptomycetales; family Streptomycetaceae; genus Streptomyces. Next base: position 425,607 of record NZ_MECJ01000033.1, read on the forward strand.
GGCGCCTCGGCGGCCTCCTCGGCCTGCGGCTCCTTCGCCGGGGCGGCCTCGGCGGCGGCCGGCGTGAACTGCGGCGCGGTGGCCTTACGGGTGGCACGGCGACGGGTGCGCCCACGCGGCGCCTCGTCCTCGACGGGCTCCTCGACGACGACCTCGGCCTCGACGACGGCCTCGGCCACGGGGGCCTCGACGATCTCCTCGGCGGCCTTGGGCGCACCGGCCGGAGCCGTGGCCTTACGGGTCGCACGGCGGCGGGTGCGGGCAGGCGCGGCGGGCTCCTCGGCGGCGGCCACGACAGCGGCCTCCTCGGCCGGGGAGGCGACCGGGTCCTCGGCGGCGACGGCGGCCGGCGCACCGAGGGCGCCCGGGGCCTCCTCGACGACCGGGGCACCGGCGGGCGCGGTGGCCTTACGGGTGGCACGGCGGCGGGTCCGGGCCGGGGCGGCCTCGACGACCGGCTCGGCCTCTTCCTCCTCGACGGCGACCGGGGCGGCCTCGACGACCTCCACGGCCTCCTCGGCGGCCTTGGGCGCACCGGCCGTAGCCGTGGCCTTACGGGTGGCACGACGGCGGGTACGCGCCGGAGCGGCGGGCTCGGCCTCTTCGGCTTCGGCCTCGGCATCGACGACCGGAGCGGCCTCGACGGCCTCGGGGGCCTGCTCGGCGGCGGGCGCGGTCACCTTGCGGGTGGCGCGGCGACGCGTCCGGGCGGGCGCGGCCTCCGGCTCGGCGTCAGCGGCAGCGGGCGCCTCGGCTTCGGCGGCCGGGGTCTCCTCGACCACGGGCGCACCCGCCGGAGCGGTGGCCTTACGGGTGGCGCGGCGGCGCGTACGCGCCGGAGCGGCCTCCGGCTCGGCGGCGGCAGCGGCTGCGGGGGGCTCGGCCACGGGGGCCGGCTCGGTCGTCGCCTCGGGGGCGTCGCCGGTGGCGGCACCCGGCGGACCGGCGGGCCGCGACGCCGCGCGGCGCCTGCGGCGCGGCGGCAGCGTGTCGCTGGGGCTGTTGTCGTCCCCGGTCACGCCGGGTTCGTTCTTCTCGTTCTCAAGCATGCGGGCGTAGCTCCCGTCACGCTCCCGGGCGCCGCGCCTTGGTCCGGTCCGGCGGCACGACCGCGTGATGTGCGCGGGTGCCGTCGTCCGGGGCGCGGGCGCCGCACGGGAGCTGTATGTCCGGCTCGCCGGTTCCGTCCGCGATGTACGCACGGCCTGGCGAAAGTCTCCTGGTCAGTGCGCGGCCCGACCCAGGTGGCTCCCGAGTACCAGGGCTGCGCTACAACGACTGCCCTTACGCGGCTGGACCTTCCGGCGCCGTCGCAGAGGTGGTCCCGGCGGCCTTGGGTGGAGCGGCCGGGGCTGCCTCGCGGTCGGGCGCGAGCGGGTCGGTCACCGTGCCGGACTCCTCGTCGAAGAGCCCCTGCGCCAGCCTGGTCACCGCTGCGGGGACCGGCGGCGCCAGGTCGGCCACAGCTCGGAGACCGGACAGGACGTCGTCGGGTCGCACGGCAGGTGTCAGGTGCCGTACCACCAGGCGCAGTATCGCACAGGGCTTGTCCACCGGCCTATCAGCCTGTGGAAGCGCCTGGAGCTCGACGACCGCGCCGCGCGTGTCGAAGGTGCGCATACCGTTCTTCGTCCGGCGCTGGACCTCGACGGTCTCGGCGGCCAGGAACGTCTCGACGGCCTTCTGGGCGTCGTCGACGGCCACGCCTTCGAGCCGCAGCTCCCAGACGGAGGCGGTCAGCCGGTCGGCGAGGCCGGAGGTGCGGGCCTCGACCGCGTCGGTGATGTCGAGCCCGGCGGGCAGCGACTCGTCGAGCAGCTCGCGCAGCGTCGCCGGGTCGCGGTGCTCGGTGAGCGCGATCTCCAGGTACTCGGCCTCGGAGCCGGTACCGGTGGGGGCCGCGTTCGCGTACGAGACCTTGGGGTGCGGGGTGAAGCCCGCCGAGTACGCCATGGGCACCTCGGCGCGGCGCAGCGCGCGCTCGAAGGCGCGCTGGAAGTCGCGGTGGCTGGTGAACCGGAGGCGGCCGCGCTTGGTGTAGCGCAGTCGGATGCGCTGCACCGCAGGTGCGGGCGGCGGGCCTTCGGGCTGTCGCTTGCCCAGTGGTTCTTCTCCTCGTGCGGGGCGGGCGCGGTGGGCGCCGCCCACCTGTCCTGTGGGGGCCCTCCGTCACAGCCCGCGCGCCGCCCGGCTCATCCCTCCGTTTTACGCAGGGAGATCTCGGGGGCGGGCACCGCGTCGGAGGCAGTAGTTGTACGACCCAGAGTACGCGCCGGATGCGGTACCGGTTCCCGGGGCGGCCCGCCCACCAGCGCCCGCCAGGCATCCGCGCGGGCCTGGCGCACGGTGTCCCGGGCCGAGGCGAGCGCCTCGCGCGCGGTGCGTCCGGCCGCGCCCAGCGCCCCGCGCGCGGCCCGTCCCGCGACGGCCGCGGCCCGGGCCGCCGGGGCCCACAGGGTGTCCCGCACCCAGTGCAGCACCGGCGCGCACAGGGTCCGCCACACCCAGCGCACGGGCCGCCCGACCAGCTGCCACCCGAGCCACTTCAGGCCGCGCCCGACGGCCCGCGAAACCTGCCCGGCGATCCGCCAGGCGTGCCCGAACGCCGCCCCGACCTCCCGCGCGACGACCGCGATCCCGCGTCCGACGGGCGTCAGTACCCGCCGCCAGAACCACCCGACAGGTACCACAATCAAGATCAAACCCACCCGAACGAGGGCGGTTCCGATCACGGACAGGACCACGCCGATGCCCCGCGCCACCCACGAGAGACCCGTCCACCCTCCGGCGGCGAGCCAGGCGACGCCGTGGCCCAGCGGAGTGAGGACGTACCGGTAGACCCAGTTCGCCGGAGCGGCCACGCCGTACCGCCACAGCGGCACTACCAGCCACCGCCACAGCCAAGCCACCGGCACGACCACCAACACCCGCCCCGTCCATGCCAGTCCACGGCCCAGATACGTGAGCGGGAGCACGATCAGCGTGTGGCCCAGCCAGGACAGCGCGCGGCCCAGGGGGCGCAGGGCCGTGCGGTGGAGGGCGCGGGCCGCGGCCGCCAGGACGTCCCAGATCATGCGGACCGGCACGACCAGGACCAGGACGACGATCCGTACGGGGATGCGGATCGCCACGGTCAGACAGCCCTCGGGCTGCCTCGGCGGCTGCTGCTGGAGTTCCATGAACGTCAAGACGCGGCAAAGGCCCCGCACCGTTGCGGTGCGGGGCCTTCCGTGATCGAGCGGTTACTTGACGACCGTCAGCGGGAGCAGCTTCTTGCCCGTGGGGCCGATCTGGATGCTGGTGTCCATCTGCGGGCAGACGCCACAGTCGAAGCACGGCGTCCAGCGGCAGTCCTCGACCTCGGTCTCGTCGAGCGAGTCCTGCCAGTCCTCCCAGAGCCAGTCCTTGTCCAGACCGGAGTCCAGGTGGTCCCAGGGCAGGACCTCCTCGTACGTGCGCTCACGCGTCGTGTACCAGTCGACGTCCACGCCGAACGACGGCAGCGTCTTCTCGGCGCTGGCCATCCACCGGTCGTACGAGAAGTGCTCGCGCCAGCCGTCGAAGCGGCCGCCGTCCTCGTAGACGGCGCGGATGACCGCGCCCACACGGCGGTCGCCGCGCGAGAGCAGGCCCTCGACGATGCCCGGCTTGCCGTCGTGGTAGCGGAAGCCGATCGAGCGGCCGTACTTCTTGTCGCCGCGGATCTTGTCGCGGAGCTTTTCGAGACGGGCGTCCGTCTCCTCGGCGCTCAGCTGCGGGGCCCACTGGAACGGGGTGTGCGGCTTGGGCACGAACCCGCCGATGGACACCGTGCAGCGGATGTCGTTCTGGCCCGAGACCTCACGGCCCTTGGCGATCACGTTGACCGCCATGTCGCCGATCTGGAGCACGTCCTCGTCGGTCTCGGTGGGCAGGCCGCACATGAAGTACAGCTTCACCTGGCGCCAGCCGTTGCCGTACGCGGTCGCGACCGTACGGATCAGGTCCTCTTCCGAGACCATCTTGTTGATGACCTTGCGCATGCGCTCGGAGCCGCCCTCGGGGGCGAACGTCAGACCCGAGCGACGGCCGTTGCGGGTCAGCTCGTTGGCGAGGTCGACGTTGAACGCGTCCACGCGGGTCGACGGCAGCGACAGGCCGATCTTGTCCTCGGTGTAGCGGTCCGCGAGGCCCTTCGCGATCTCACCGATCTCGGTGTGGTCGGCACTCGAAAGGGACAGCAGGCCGACCTCCTCGAAGCCCGTGGCCTTCAGGCCCTTGTCCACCATCTCGCCGATGCCGGTGATGCTTCGCTCCCGCACGGGGCGCGTGATCATGCCGGCCTGGCAGAAACGGCAGCCGCGGGTGCAGCCGCGGAAGATCTCCACGGACATGCGCTCGTGGACGGTCTCGGCGAGCGGGACCAGGGGCTGCTTGGGGTAGGGCCACTCGTCGAGGTCCATGACGGTGTGCTTGCTGACCCGCCACGGCACGCCCGACTTGTTCGGGACGACACGGCCGATGCGGCCGTCGGGCAGGTACTCCACGTCGTAGAAGGCCGGGACGTACACGCCACCGGTCTTCGCGAGGCGGAACAGGACCTCCTCGCGGCCGCCGGGACGGCCTTCGGCCTTCCACGCGCGGATGATCGTGGTCATGTCGAGCACGGCCTGCTCACCGTCGCCGATGACCGCGCAGTCGATGAAGTCCGCGATCGGCTCCGGGTTGAACGCCGCGTGGCCGCCCGCCAGGACGATCGGGTCGTCGATGCCGCGGTCCTTGGACTCCAGCGGGATGCCCGCCAGCTCCAGGGCCGTGAGCATGTTGGTGTAGCCGAGCTCGGTGGAGAAGCTGAGGCCGAAGACGTCGAACGCCTTGACCGGCCGGTGCGAGTCCACCGTGAACTGGGGCACCTGGTGCTCGCGCATCAGGGCTTCCATGTCGGGCCACACGCTGTACGTGCGCTCGGCGAGGACGCCCTCGCGCTCGTTCAGCACCTCGTAGAGGATCATGACGCCCTGGTTGGGCAGGCCCACCTCGTACGCGTCCGGGTACATGAGCGCCCAGCGGACGTCGCACTCCTCCCAGGGCTTGACGGTGGAGTTGAGCTCACCGCCGACGTACTGGATGGGCTTCTGCACATGCGGGAGCAGAGCTTCGAGCTGTGGGAAGACCGATTCGGCGGCAGTCATCTCGACGAACTTTCGTGAGCTGGCAGGGGGCGACTCTCTAGCGTAACCCGCTCGCGAGGCGCTCCTCGCCCGCCGGATCCTGCTCGGCTCAGGCCATGAGCCGCTCCCGCAGTACGGGCCGGGACGCCTTCGCCCACACCCCGGGCAGCTCCCGCTCGCGCTCGGCGGCCGTCGCGACCTCCTGCCCGTACAGCAGTCCCCAGGTGAACGCGGACTCGCCCGCCAGATGTGCCTGGACGGCCAGGCCGCGCAGGGCCTCGCGGGCCACCACGCTGTCCTGGTGGTCGCCCAGCACCGTCTGCACGGCCTTCATCCGCTTGGCGAACTTGTTCGCGGGCCCGCCGAGCGCCGGGGTGGCGGCCTCGGCGGCGTACCGGGCGCGCTTGGCGGCCTTGCGGGCGTCGTGCATCGCGAGGTCGCGCGGGATGCCGGGGCCGAGCGCGAGGGCGTGCTCTATGCGTCCGGCCAGCCGGTCGTAGTCCCTGATCACGGCCTTGGGCACGACGTCGGTGACCGGGCGGCGGGCGGCCGGGCGCAGCGGCGGGCCGTCGAGGAGGGCGTCGAGGGTGTCGAGCAGGACGAGGTAGCGCTTGCTGTCCAGGACGGCGATGGTCTTGCGGCGCGAGCCGCTGCGGCGGGCGACGGACCAGATGCGCAGCCGCCCGCGCACGGGACCGAGCAGCAGCGTGCGGGGCAGGGCCGCGATCCGGCTCTGGAGGCGTTCGGTGAGCACTTCCTGGTCCCGGTCCACCCCGAGCTCCGCCGCGAGCCACTTCAGCTCCTCGCCGACGGGGTCGGTGACGGTCCGGTCGAGGACTTTTCCGTACGACCGGAAGGCGCTGCGCAGACGGCGGGTGGCCACCCGCATCTGGTGCACGGAGTCGGGCAGATCGCGCCGGACCGCCGGGTCCAGGGCCACCAGGGCGTCGCGCTGGGCGCGGAGATAGTCGAGGACGTGCGTGCCGGCGGTGGGCTTCCCGCTCTCGCGGGTGTCTTCGGCCGGGTGGCCGAGGCCGGTCTCCGTCAGCGCCCTGGCCAGCTTGGACGCGCTCGCCGAGGGGTGCAGGCCCGCCTTGCGCAGGCGTTTCTCGACGCGATCGAGGAGGGCCGGGTCGACGTCGTCGGCGAGCTCGACCTCGATCTCGGTCCAGGAGGCGGTGGCCGGCCCGTCGGCTTCCGTCAGGCGCTCCGCCCGCACGGCGTCGACGCTCACCTCGGCGAGCAGGGCGCCGTCCTCGTCGAGCAGATGGCGTACGTCACGGGAGGACAACAGCCGTACCACGGGGGCGAGTTGGGTGTCGCGGACGCAGGAGCGCACCAGGGCGGCCAGTGCGCGCGGGACGGTCGGGGAGAGGGGGGCGCGGATCTCGTCGCGGATGCCGGTGGCGACCGGGAACTTCAGATGCCAGCCCGCGTCGTCGCCGCCCGTTCTGCGGCGCAGGGTGAGCGCGTGCGCGGCCAGGCGCAGGTCCGGGGTGTCGTAGTAGACGGCGTCCAGCTCCGCCACACCTTTGTCCACGACGGACGCGACGTCCGCGACCCTGGTCAGGTCGGGCAGGCGCACGTCGTCGCCGGTGGCTTCGTACTTCCGCTCGATCTCGCGCTTCGTCTCCGCCATGAATTGAATCTAGACGCGAAAACGGGCCCTGGGCAGAGCGCCGGACCGGCCATTGCGTCCGATCCGGCCCCCTTGTCGCCCAGGGCCCCGTATTACGCCGTTATCGGGCGCTGCACCCTGATCGACTGGAGCAGTCCGATCGCCACCCAGACCGCGAACATCGACGATCCTCCGTACGAGACGAACGGCAGCGGGATGCCGGCGACCGGCATGATGCCGAGCGTCATGCCGATGTTCTCGAAGGACTGGAAGGCGAACCAGGCGATGATGCCGGCCGCCACGATCGTGCCGTACAGCTCGGTCGTCTCGCGGGCGATGCGGCAGGCGCGCCACAGGACGATGCCGATCAGCACGATGATCAGGCCCGCGCCGACGAAGCCGAGCTCTTCTCCGGCGACCGTGAAGACGAAGTCCGTCTGCTGTTCGGGCACGAACTGGCCGGTGGTCTGCGAGCCCTTGAAAAGGCCGGTGCCGGTGAGGCCGCCGGAGCCGATCGCGATCCTGGCCTGGCTGGTGTTGTAGCCGACACCGGCCGGGTCGAGGTTGGGGTTGGCGAACGCGGCGAAGCGGTTGATCTGGTACTTGTCCAGTATCCCGAGCGAGGCGACCAGGACCGCGCCGACCACTCCGGCGCCGAGCAGTCCGAAGATCCAGCGGTTGGAGGCCCCGGAGGACAGCAGCACGCCGAGGATTATCACCACGATGACCATGGTGGAGCCGAGGTCGGGCATCAGCATGATGCAGCCGATCGGCACCATCGCGAGGCCGAGCGCCTTCATCACCGTGCGGTGGTCGGGGTGGGCCTGGTCGCCCGCGTCCACCCGGGCCGCGAGCAGCATCGCCATGCACAGGATGATGGCGATCTTCGCGAACTCGGAGGGCTGGAGGGAGAATCCGCCGCCGAGCACGATCCAGGAGTGCGCGCCGTTGACGGTGGCGCCGAGCGGCGAGAGCACCGCGAGCAGCATCAGGATGGCCAGCCCGTACAGGACCGGCACGGCGCCGCGCAGGGTGCGGTGGCCGAGCCAGATGGTGCCGGTCATCAGGCAGAGGCCGATGCCGGCGTTCATGGCGTGCCGGATCAGGAAGAAGTACGGGTCGCCCTGGTTGATGTAGGTGCGGTTGCGGGTGGCGGACCACACCAGGAGCGAGCCGATGAAGCAGAGCGCGAGCGCCGCGAGCAGCAGCGGCCAGTCGAGCCGGCGCAGCACGGAGTCGCGCGCGGTCATCCGGGCGAACGTGGAGCGCTGGGGGGCGTAGCGCTGGACGGAGAAGCCTGCCATGGCGCTAGTCCCTCCGGCCGTTGCGGTTGTCGGTGTTGGTGGCCGTGGTGTTCTGCTGCGGCTGTCCGGCGGGGGTCTGCTGCGGCTGCCCGTCGGGCGTCGGCTGGTCGGAGGCCTTGGGCGTCGGCCGCTCGTAGGCGGTGACGGTGGGCGCGTCGATCGAGCCGTCGGGCTGGATCTTGGGCAGGGACTGCTCGGGCTGCGGCAGCAGGGCCTTCTTGAGGTCCTGGTGGCCGGCGTCGTCGATGCCGTACATCGCCTCGTAGATCTTGCGCACGGCCTCACCGGAGGCGCCGGAACCCGTACCGGCCTGGGCGATGGTCATGACGACCGTGTAGTCCTTGGAGTACGTGGCCAGCCAGGAGGTCGTCTGCTTGCCGTAGACCTCGGCGGTGCCGGTCTTGGCGTGCAGCTCGATCTTGTCCTGCGGCCAGCCCTGGAACTTCCAGGCGGCGGTACCGGCGGTGACGACGCCCGCGAGCGCCTTGTTCATCCCGTCTAGGGTGTCCTGGGTGATCGGCAGCTTGCCGTTGACCTTCGGCTTGATCTCCTGGACGGTCTTGCCGTCGGCGCTGACGATCGCCTTGCCGATGGTCGGCGCGTGCATGGTGCCGCCGTTGGCGAGCGCCCCGTAGATCATGGCCTCCTGGATCGGGGTGACGAGGGTGTCGCCCTGGCCGATGGAGTAGTTGATCGAGTCGCCCTCGCGCATCTTGTTGCCTTCGAGGCAGTTCTCGTACGCGATCTTCTCGACGTAACTGCCGTCCTTCTTGCCGGACTTGCACCAGGCGTCCTTGTTGGCCGTCCAGTAGTTCTCCTTCCACTGGCGGTCCGGGACGCGGCCGGTGACCTCGTTGGGCAGGTCCACGCCGGTGGGCTTGCCGAGGCCGAACTGGTGGGCCGCCTTGTAGAAGTAGTCCTGCGGCTGGCCCTTCTTCGGGTTGATGCCGCCGTCCTTCTTCCACTCGTTGTCGGCGAGTCCGTAGAAGACGGTGTCGCAGGAGACCTCAAGCGCGCGGCCCAGCGAGATGGGGCCGAAGTTCTCGCCCTCGAAGTTCTTGAAGACCTGCCCGCCCACGGAGTACGAGCTGGTGCAGGGGTACCCGCCGTCCCACTTGTAGCCGGCCTCGACCGCGGCGGCCGTGGAGACCACCTTGAAGGTCGAGCCGGGTGCGGCCTGACCCTGTATGGCCCGGTTGAGCAGCGGGTAGTCGCTGTCCTTGCCGGTGAGCGCCTGGTAGTCCTTGCCGGAGATGCCGCCGACCCAGACGTTCGGGTCGTACGTCGGCGCGGACGCCATCGCGACGATCCGGCCGGTCTTGGCCTCCATCACGACGACCGCGCCGGAGTCCGCCTTGTAGTTCTCGTTGGTGATCTTGTCGAACTGGGTACGGGCGGCCTTCATCGCGTTGTCGAGCTCGTACTCGGCGACTCCCTGCACCCGTGCGTCTATCGACGTCACGATGTTCGCGCCGGGCTCGGCCTTGTCGCTCTGCGCCTGCCCGATGACCCGGCCGAGGTTGTCGACCTCGTACCGGGTGATCCCGGCCTTGCCGCGCAGCTGCTTGTCGTACGTGCGCTCAAGGCCCGAGCGGCCCACCATGTCGGAGCGCAGATACGGCGAGTCGGTGTTCTTCGCCTTGCCGATCTCGTCGTCGGTGACCGGCGAGAGATAGCCGAGCACCTGGGAGGTGTTGGCCTTGCCGGGCGAGGGGTAGCGGCGCACGGCGGTGGGGTCGGCGGAGATGCCGGGGAAGTCCTCGGAGCGCTCGCGGATCTGGAGCGCCTGCTGGGTGGTCGCCTTGTCGGTGACCGGGATCGGCTGGTACGGCGAGCCGTTCCAGCACGGCTTGGGCGTCTTGGCGTCGCAGAGCCGGATCTTGTCCATGACGTCCTGCGGCTTCATGCCGAGCACGCCCGCGAGCCGGGTCAGGACCGCCTTGCCCCGGTCGGGCATCTTGGTCAGGTCCGTACGGGAGGCGGAGACCACGAGCCGGGTCTCGTTGTCCGCGAGCGGCACTCCGCGCGCGTCCAGGATCGCGCCGCGCACGGCGGGCTGGACGACCTGCTGGACGTGGTTGTTCTTGGCCTCGTCGGTGTACTCCTGGCCGTTGCGGATCTGGAGGTACCACAGCCGCCCGCCGAGCGTGAGCAGGAGGGAGAAGACCAGGACCTGGATGATGATGAGCCGGATCTGCACCCGGGGGGTGCGGCCCGTCTCGGGGATGTTGCTCACGCCGTGGCCCCCTGGTTCACAGTCGCTTGACGCCCTTGATGCGGCCGGCCCGGGCCGCGCGGTTGCGGGCGGCCTTGACGCGCAGGCCGCCGCGCTGGTTGCCGATCCGAAGTCCCGTGCCGCCGGAGAGCCAGCCGGAGGTGATGGAGCTGCTCTTGGCCGGGCCGCCGGACGTCTCCGCGAGCGGATCGTTCTCGGCGCGTCTGGCCAGGGCCATGATCAGCGGCACGGTGAACGGCGCGAGCAGCAGGTCGTACACGGCGGCCGTGAACATCAGGTTCACCAGGCCGACATGGCGGGCCGCGGTGTCACCGACGAGCGCGCCCACACCCGCGTACAGCAGGGTGGAGCCGATGGCCGAGCAGACCACCACGACCATGGGCCCGGTCGCCGAGCGCAGCCTTCCGTGGTCGGGCTTGGCGAGCCCGGCGGCGTAGCCGACCAGGCACAGGACCAGCGCGTACCGGCCGGCCGCGTGGTCGGCGGGCGGCGCGAGGTCGGAGAGCAGCCCGGCGGCGAAGCCGACGAAGGCGCCGCCGAGATGCCCGTACACGAGAGCGAGGCCCACGACGGTGAGCAGCACCAGGTCCGGGACCGCGCCCGGCAGTTGGAGCCGCGCGAGCACGCTCACCTGGACGACGAGGGCGACGACGATGAGGGCGGAGGACAGCACGACCCTGTTGATGCGCATCTGGATCAGCTCCTACCGGCCGCGGTTGTCTACGGCGTTGTTCGCGTTCGCGTTGCCGTTCGGATCCCCGTTGGGTTTCGGGTTGGCGTTCCCGTTCTGGGGCGCGTTCCCGTTCGGGTTGGTCTCACCCGCCGCGTTGTTCGGGTTCGCGTTGCCGGTCGGCGACGGGGTGACCGTCACGGTGACGGTCGGTGTCGGGGTCGGCTTGGGCTTGGCGGGCAGCACCTCGTCGCGCGGGTCGGTGCGCGGGGCCTGGACGACGATGCCGACGATGTCGAGCTTGGTGAACCCGACGTACGGACGTACGTAGATGGTCCGGGTCAGGTCGCCGCCCGAGGGGTCGACCTTGACGACCTCGCCGACCGGGACGCCCGGTACGAACGGCTTGTCGGACTGCGAGCCGAAGGTGACCAGGCGGTCGCCCGCCTTGACCTTGGCCTTGCCGTTGAGCAGCTGCACCGAAAGCGGCCGGTCGCCCTGGCCGGTGGCGAAGCCCAGCTCGTCGCTGTTCTCCATCCGGGTGCCGACCGTGAAGTCCGGGTCGTTGGCGAGCAGGACGGTCGCGGTGGACGGGCCGACGGTGGTGACCCGGCCGACCAGGCCCTCCCCGTTCAGCACGGTCATGTCACGCTTGATGCCGTCGCGCGAGCCCGCGTCGATGGTGACGGTCCAGGAGAAGCCCTGGGCCGCTCCTATCCCGATGACCTGCGCGGCCTTGATGCCGTACTGGCCTTCACCGGCGGTCTTCATCATCGCGTCGAGCTGGTTCAGGCGCGAGCGGTTGCGGGCGTCGCTGCCGAGCTTCTGCTTCAGCGCCTCGTTCTCGCGCTGGAGGTCGGCGATCTTGTTGTGCCGCTCCCCCGAGTCGCGCACCGCGCCGATGGCGTTGCCCACCGGATCGACGGCGGCTGCCATGCCGTTCTCCACCGGCCCGAACACCGTGGCGCCGACCTGCCGGGCGCCGTCCATCGGCGAATGCTCCCCACCATGGATGTCGACCGTGATCAGCGCGAACGCTACAACGATCAGCAGCACCAGGAGCAGCCGACTCTCTCGTGTGTCCCTCACGTGCGGCGGCCGTGCCTTCCTCGTCGGAATCTGTTCGATCTGTATATCAACGATCCGCCGTACGGGTTGGCAGTGGCCCGTACGGGCGGTCCCCCCGGGCCACTGGGTGACCCGGGGGGACGACGGTTTTGGGCGCTTATCGGCGCGGCTGGGCGTCCAGGACCTGCTGCAGGGCCTCGAACTCCTCGACGCACTTGCCGGATCCCAGAGCGACCGAATCCAGCGGGTCCTCGGCGATGTGGATCGGCATGCCGGTCTCGCGGCGCAGCCGCTCGTCCAGGCCGCGCAGCAGGGCGCCGCCGCCGGTCAGCACGATGCCGCGGTCCATGATGTCGCCGGAGAGCTCGGGCGGGCACTTGTCGAGCGTCGTCTTCACGGCGTCGACGATCGCGTTGACCGGCTCCTCGATGGCCTTGCGCACCTCGGCGGCCGAGATGACCACGGTCTTGGGCAGGCCCGAGACGAGGTCGCGGCCGCGGATCTCGGTGTGCTCGTCCTTGTCGAGGTCGTACGCGGAGCCGATGGTGATCTTGATCTGCTCGGCGGTGCGCTCGCCGAGGAGGAGGCTGTACTCCTTCTTGATGTGCTGGATGATCGCGTTGTCCAGCTCGTCGCCGGCGACGCGGATGGACTGCGCCGTGACGATTCCGCCGAGCGAGATCACCGCGACCTCGGTGGTGCCGCCGCCGATGTCGACGACCATGTTGCCGGTCGCCTCGTGGACGGGCAGACCAGAGCCGATGGCCGCGGCCATGGGCTCCTCGATGATGTGCACCTGACGGGCGCCGGCCTGCGAGGAGGCCTCGATGACGGCGCGGCGCTCGACTCCGGTGATGCCGGAGGGCACACAGACGACGACACGCGGGCGGGCCAGGTAACGACGCTTGTGGATCTTCAGGATGAAGTAGCGGAGCATCCGCTCCGTGATCTCGAAGTCGGCGATGACGCCGTCCTTCAGCGGTCGTACGGCCACGATGTTGCCCGGCGTACGACCGATCATCTTCTTCGCCTCGGCGCCGACCGCCAGGATGCCGCCGGTGTTGGTGTTGATGGCGACGACGGACGGCTCGTTCAGGACGATTCCGCGGCCCCTGACGTACACCAGCGTGTTGGCGGTCCCGAGGTCGACAGCCATGTCACGGCCGATGAACGACATGTTGTTGCTCCCCATGAGGATGCGTCCGGCCTTCCCTAATCGAGCGTTGACGGCTTTTTAGGTCGGCGAGGTGGGTGCTGTGGGCGTGAGGCTCCATCGTAGTGCCGCCTGCACGGACACGGCGCGTTGGTCCACCTCTAGTAATGGTGACGATGTGTCGGAGCGATGAGTTCCCGATGTGGCCGTGCATATGCCGAAGGGCGACCGAAATTCCTTCGGTCGCCCCAGGTCATGAGCGCTATATGGCTGACACCCGGTCAAGAAACGGGTGCCTCGGGGAAGACTCAGACCAGACCCGGGAAGAAGAGCTTCAGCTCCCGCTCGGCGGACTCCTCGGAGTCCGAGGCGTGGATGAGGTTCTCCCGCACGATGGTGCCGAAGTCGCCCCGGATGGAGCCGGGGGCGGCGGCGATCGGGTCGGTGGGACCCGCCAGCTGGCGTACGCCCTCGATGGCCCGCTCGCCCTCGACGACCAGGACGACGACGGGACCGGAGGCCATGAAGCCCATCAGGGGCTCGTAGAAGGGCTTGCCCTTGTGCTCGCCGTAGTGCTGCTCCAGGGTCTCCTGGTCCAGGGTGCGCAGCTCCATCGCCGGGATGGTCCAGCCGGCCTTGCGCTCGATACGGCCGATGACCTCGCCGATCAGGCCGCGACGGACGGCGTCGGGCTTGAGGATGACGAGAGTGCGCTGGGTCATGGTGTACGGCTCCTTGCAGGCATACGTGTGCGGTGAGGCGAGGCTACCGGGTGCGTCCGAACGAACGGCACCCGGCACCGACACCCCCTGTTCACCCGGCCTGGGGAGCCTCCGCCTCGGCCTGCGCCGCGAAGCGGGCCTTCGCCTCGTCGACCTTGCGGCCGAAATGGATCGAGGCCCACCACAGACCGGCGAAGACCGCGCCCAGGAAGAACATGTGCGGGACGACGAAGCCGCTCGCGATCAGCGCGATCTGCAGCGCCCAGCCCAGCTGGATGCCGCCCGGACGGGTCAGCATCCCGCACAGGAGCAGCGAGAACAGCATGCAGATGCCGCTGATCGTCCAGACGGTGGTGACCGTCAGGTCCGGGTCCTTCATCGCGACCAGGCCGGCGAAACCGATCACGAAGAATTCACCGATGAGGGTGGAAGCGCAGAGCGTACGCATCGGGTGTCAGCCCCTCCCCAGGAGCAGCCGGGCCTCGCCGACCGTGATCACGGAACCGGTGACGAGGACTCCCGCACCGGCGTACTCGTCCTCTTCCTCGGCCAGCGTGATCGCCGCCTCCAGGGCGTCGTCCAGGCGCGGCTCGACGACCACGCGCTCGTCGCCGAAGACCTCGACGGCGATCGCGGCCAGCTCGTCGACGTCCATCGAGCGGTGGCTGGAGTTCGCGGTGACCACGACCTCCGCGAAGACCGGCTCGAAGGCTTCGAGCAGTCCCTTCACGTCCTTGTCGGCGCTGGCCGCGACCACACCGATGAGCCGCGAGAAGCCGAACGCCTCGGTCAGGCCCTCGGCCGTGGCGAGCGCGCCCGCCGGGTTGTGGGCGGCGTCCAGGACGACGGTCGGCGAGCGGCGCACGACCTCCAGGCGGCCCGGCGAGACCACGGAGGCGAACGCCTTGCGGATGGTGTCGACGTCGAGCGGCCGGGCGTGCTCCGAGCCGATGCCGAAGAACGCCTCGACGGCGGCGAGCGCCACCGCCGCGTTGTGCGCCTGGTGGGCGCCGTACAGCGGAAGGAAGATCTCCTCGTACTCGCCGCCCAGGCCCCGCAGGGTCAGCAGCTGGCCGCCGACCGCGACCTCGCGCGCGACGATGCCGAACTCCATGCCCTCGCGGGCCACGGTCGCGTCCGCCTCGACGGCCTTCTTCAGCATCACCTGGGCCGCGTCGACCGGCTGCTGGGCGAGGATGACGGTCGCGCCCTGCTTGATGATCCCGGACTTCTCGACGGCGATCTCGGCGGGCGTGGAGCCGAGGCGGTCGGTGTGGTCGAGCGAGATGGGGGTGACGACGGCGACCGAGGCGTCGATGACGTTCGTCGCGTCCCAGCTGCCGCCCATGCCGACCTCGACGACGGCCACGTCCACGGGCGTGTCCGCGAACGCCGCGTACGCCATCCCGGTCAGCACCTCGAAGAAGGAGAGCCGGTACTCCTCCTTGGCGTCGACCATCTCCACGTACGGCTTGATGTCCTCGTACGTCTCGATGAAGCGCTCGGCCGTGATCGGCGCGCCGTCCAGGCTGATGCGCTCGGTGATCGACTGGACGTGGGGCGAGGTGTAGCGCCCGGTGCGCAGGTCGAAGGCGCCGAGCAGCGCCTCGACCATACGGGCCGTCGAGGTCTTGCCGTTGGTGCCGGTGATGTGGATCGAGGGGTACGCCCGCTGGGGCTCGCCGAGCACGTCCATCAGCGCGGAGATACGCGCGACCGACGGCTCCAGCTTGGTCTCGCCCCAGCGCGTCGCCAGCTCCGTCTCGACCGCGCGCAGCGCCTTGTCGACCTCCGGGTCGGCGGGCCGCGCGGGCACGGGGTCGGCCTGCGGCGCTCCGCCGTGCGTCCGCAGGGTGCGGCTGCCGGCCTCGATCACCGCCAGGTCGGGGTCGCGATTCGTCTCGGCCTCGACGATGTCATCGAAGTGGTCGTCGGGGCTGCTGCTGTGGTCGGGCTGCTCGGTCACGCACCCAGTCTACGGAGGGGCACCGACAGGACCCCGGACCCGCCCCCGTCGGCCTTACGCCGTGCCCGACGGCAGCGTCGCCTCGACCTCGTACGTCGTCGGGGTGCGCCGCGTCGTCAGCGCGCCGCCCATGCTCTCCACCCGTTCGCGCATGGAGAACGTGCCCGTCCCGGAGGAGACGGGTGCCGTGGCCGGTACGGCGGAGGGCAGGCCGTTGCGTACCCGTACGCACAGCTCACCGCCGCGTACCGCGATCACGACCGAGACGCCCTCTCCCCCGGCGTGCTTGACCGCGTTGGTGAGGCATTCCTGCACCACCCGGTACACCGCCGCCTGGCGCAGCGGCGAGAGGCCGTAGGCGCGCTCGGCCACGTCCAGTTCCACCGGGGTCCCGGCGCGGCGGGTCTGGGAGGCGAGTTCCGTCAGCCCCTCCAGGCCCGGTGTCGCGGTGCGTTCGTCCGCCCGCTGCACGATGATCTCGTTGAGCATGTGGTGGGCGCGGCGCGCGGTCTCGGCCAGGGAGTCGAAGTCCTGCTCATGGGGGCCGCCGCGGGCCCTGCGCGCGCGTACCTCCGCCGTCACCGCCAGCATCGTCAGCTCGCGCCCGACCATGTCGTGGACGTCCCGCGCCACCGACGCCCGCTCGGCCTGCACGGCGTGCAGCGCCTGCACCTCGCGTACGAGGTCCTGGCGGTAGGTGGCCACACCGACCGCCGCCGACAGCACCCCCACCGGCACCACGATGCTCAGGAACGACGTCAGCGTCTCCGACCGGTGCTCGGGCCAGCCCGGCGCGAGGTAGAGCGTGCACGCCACCGCCACGTACAGCACGGTGGACACCACGGCGGTGCGGCGGCCCCGGAAGCGGCCGAGCGAATAGAGCGCGAACTGGATCAGGGTGAGCTGGTGCAGCCAGCCCATGAAGACCAGGGCGGCCACATACGGGATCCACGGCCAGCGCCGGCGCAGCAGCAGCGTGGCCGAGCCCGCCGCGAGCACGGGCGGCACGGTGGCGCTGTTGAGCGAGTTGTCCGCCGCCGCGAGGCCCGGGATGTCGATGAGCAGGAGCGCGAACGCGGTCACCGCGATCACCACGTCCAGGGCTCGCTCGTCGCCCAGCGCGCGCCGCAGCGCGGAGGCGGGGGACGAGGCGAACATGCTCTCCATCATCCAAGGTCTTTGGGCCCTTGTTGGCTGACTTTCGACCCTAATCGAGGGTGAATTGAGTGATTTGCCCCACGCGTACCTATCCCTGGGTAACAGGAAAGGCCCCGACCGTACGTTGTCACGTACGAACCGGGGCCTTTCTCACGCGCTACGCGCGCGTCACGCCTGCGGCAGGTTCGCCAGCTGTGTGGTGATGCGCTCGATGTCCGCCTCGGCCTTGGCCAGGCGACCCTTGATCTTGTCGACCACGTTGTCGGGGGCCTTGGCCAGGAACGCCTCGTTCCCGAGCTTGCCCTCGGCCTGCTGCTTCTCCTTCTCGGCGGCCGCGAGGTCCTTGGCCAGACGCTTGCGCTCGGCCTCGACGTCGATGGTGCCGGACAGGTCGAGCCCGACCGTCGCTCCGGCCACCGGCAGGGTGGCGGTGGCGCTGAAGCCCTCGCCCTCCGGCTGCAGGCGCAGCAGCTGGCGGATGGCGGCCTCGTGCGCGGCCAGCGCGGTGCCGGTCAGGTCCAGGCGGGCCGGGACCTTCTGGCCGTCCTGCAGGCCCTGCTCCTTGCGGAACCGGCGGACCTCGGTGACGACGGCCTTGACGCTCTCGATCTCGGCCTCGGCGGCCTCGTCGCGGAAGCCACTGTCCTTCGGCCACTCGGCGATCACCAGGGACTCGCGCCCGGTCAGCGTGGTCCACAGCGTCTCGGTGACGAACGGGACCACCGGGTGCAGCAGCCGCAGCATGACGTCGAGGACCTCGCCCAGCACCCGGCCGGAGACCTTCGCCTGCTCGCCGCCCGCGAAGAACGTGGTCTTCGACAGCTCGACGTACCAGCTGAAGACCTCGTCCCACGCGAAGTGGTACAGCGAGTCCGACAGCTTCGAGAACTGGTAGTCCTCGTAGAAGGCGTCGACCTCGGCCACGGTCTTGTTGAGCTGGGAAAGGATCCAGCGGTCGACCGCCGACAGCTGCTCGGCGGGCGGCAGTTCGCCCTCGATCGTGGCGCCGTTCATCAGGGCGAAGCGCGTGGCGTTCCAGATCTTGTTGGCGAAGTTGCGGGACGCCTGGACCCAGTCCTCGCCGATCGGGACGTCGACACCCGGGTTGGCGCCGCGCGCCAGGGTGAAGCGGACCGCGTCGGAGCCGTAGGTGTCCATCCAGTCGAGCGGGTTGACCGCGTTGCCGAAGGACTTGGACATCTTCTTGCCGAACTGGTCGCGGACCATGCCGTGCAGGGCGATGGTGTGGAACGGCGGGGTGCCGTCCATCGCGTACAGACCGAACATCATCATCCGGGCGACCCAGAAGAAGAGGATGTCGTAACCGGTGACCAGCACGGAGTTCGGGTAGAACTTCGCGAGGCTCTCGGTCTGCTGCGGCCAGCCGAGCGTGGAGAAGGGCCACAGACCGGAGGAGAACCAGGTGTCCAGGACATCGGTGTCCTGGCGCCAGCCCTCGCCCGTCGGTGCCTCCTCGTCCGGTCCGACACAGATGATCTCGCCGTTCGGGCCGTACCAGACGGGGATGCGGTGACCCCACCAGAGCTGGCGCGAGATGCACCAGTCGTGGAGGTTGTCGACCCAGTCGAAGTACCGCTTCTCCATCTCCTGCGGGTGGATCTTGACCCTGCCGTCGCGGACGGCGTCACCGGCGGCCTTGGCGAGCGGGCCGACCTTGACCCACCACTGCATCGACAGCCGCGGCTCGATGGTGGTCTTGCAGCGCGAGCAGTGGCCCACCGAGTGGGTGTACGGGCGCTTCTCGGCGACGATGCGGCCCTCGGCGCGCAGCGCGGCGACGATGGCGGAGCGGGCCTCCAGGCGGTCCAGACCCTGGAAGGGGCCGTGGACGGTGATGACCGCGTGCTCGTCCATGACGGCGAGGTTGGGCAGGCCGTGGCGCTGACCGATCTCGAAGTCGTTCGGGTCGTGCGCCGGGGTCACCTTGACGGCGCCGGTGCCGAACTCCGGGTCGACGTGCTCGTCGGCGACGACCGGGATGCGGCGGCCGGTGAGCGGCAGCTCGATCTCGGTGCCGACCAGGTGCTTGTAGCGCTCGTCCTCGGGGTGGACGGCGACAGCGGTGTCGCCGAGCATCGTCTCCGCGCGGGTCGTGGCCACGACGATGGACGCGTCCCCGTCCCCGTACCGGATCGAGACGAGCTCGCCGTCGTCGTCCTGGTACTCGACCTCGATGTCGGAGATCGCGGTCAGACAGCGCGGGCACCAGTTGATGATGCGCTCGGCGCGGTAGATGAGCTCGTCGTCGTAGAGCTTCTTGAAGATGGTCTGGACGGCCTCGGACAAGCCCTCGTCCATGGTGAACCGCTCACGCGACCAGTCGACGCCGTCGCCGAGGCGGCGCATCTGGCCGGAGATCTGACCGCCGGACTCGCCCTTCCACTGCCAGACGCGCTCGATGAACGCCTCCCGGCCCAGGTCGTGGCGGGACTTGCCCTCCTTGGCGAGCTCACGCTCGACGACGTTCTGGGTGGCGATACCGGCGTGGTCCATACCGGGCTGCCACAGCGTCTCGTACCCCTGCATGCGCTTGCGGCGCGTCAGGGCGTCGATCAGCGTGTGCTCGAAGGCGTGGCCCAGGTGCAGGCTGCCGGTGACGTTGGGCGGCGGGATGACGACGGTGTACGCAGGCTTGTCGCTCTTCGCGTCCGCCTCGAAGTAACCACGCTCTACCCAGCGCTCATACAGCTCCCCCTCTACCTGGGCCGGCGCGTACTGGGTCGGCAGTTCGGTGGTGGGCGCTGAGTTCTGCTGCTGAGTGTTCTCGGTCACGGGGCCAGTTTAGGGGCGGCGGCCACCCACGATGAAACGGGAATCCTTGTTGGCATCCTCTCCGCAGTGGCCTGCGGCAGAGTCCGCGTGTGTCTCCATCCGGAGTGCGCGGTCGAGCGTCACGGCCGAAGCGTTGTGGTCGGCGTCGTCGCGGCAGCGCCGACCTGGCCAGAAGGCTGAGAACCGCCTCGGAACGCGCCCTGCGCCGGAAGGGTGTGCCACAGGTTGGGCCGCGGCCTTCTTCGTCACCTCCACCGGAACAGAACCCTGCACCGGGATCGACGAGTACGTGAAGGAACAGGAACAAGTCATCAACAGGCAGACATCAAGCCACCCCGGGTAATGCGTTCTCCCCCCGCGTCCGCCAGGATGTCCGGATCAGATAAGCATCCCTAGGGGGAATCCCAAGAATGAGCTACAACCAGCCGGGCCCGTACGGTGGCCAGCCGCAGCAGCCGGGTCCGTACGGCCAGCAGCCGCCGCAGCAGCCCTACGGGCAGCCGGGGCAGCCGCAGCCCGGTTACGGCTACCCGCAGCAGGCCCCGCAGGGCGTCCCGCCCCAGCAGCCCTACGGCTACCCGCCCCAGCAGCCCCAGTACGGCCAGCAGCCGCCGTACGGCGCCCCCATGCCGCCCGCCCCGGCCAAGAAGAAGACGGGCCTGATCGTGACGGCCGTCGTCGTCGCGGTGGCCGCCATCGGCGGCGGCGTGTGGTTCGTGACGAAGGGTGGCGGTGGCAGCAGCGTCGGCGACGTCGCCTCCAGCACCAAGGGCTACAAGCTCGTGGCCCCGGCGTCGGTCGGTGAGTACCAGAAGACCCCGTCGGCGTCGGACGACAAGCCGTTCACGGACGACGACAAGCAGAAGACCGAGGCGATGGGGGTCAAGGACCCCGCGCAGGCGTCCGCGACATACAAGGCCGGTGACCCCAAGAACCCGATGTCCGGAAAGATGCTGATGCTCAAGGGCGTCTACGGCGACATCAGCGACCCGTCGAAGACCCTTGACGCCGCGTTCGCGAAGATGCAGCAGGGCAGCGACGACGACAAGAAGAAGGGCAGCAGCGACGACGGTCTGAAGGCCGAGCTGGTCGGCAGCCCGAAGGCCGTCAGCCCCGCCGGCTTCTCGGGTGCGCTGATGAAGTGCCAGAACGTCAAGTTCACCAACACCAAGCCGTCGGCGACCGGCGCACCGAAGAACTTCGAGATCCCGGTCTGCATCTGGGCCGACTACAGCACCGTCGGCATCGTCGAGAACATCGACATGGCGCAGATTCTGGGCACCGGTGGCACGGCCATGCCGACCGACCAGGTCGCCGACCAGGCCGCGAAGCTGTACAACACCGCGCGGGTGAAGAAGTAACCACCTGAGTAGCCGCCTGCGGCACGCTCAACACGTAAGGGCGCCCGGCCAGTTGGAGTTCCAACCGGCCGGGCGCCCTTCGTGTGCGTACGGGAGCGGCTACGCCGACTTCTCGTGGCGCCCGTCGTTCTTCACGATCCTCGGCTCGCGCGGGACCAGCGTCGGGTTGACGTTGTTGTGGACCACGTCCGACGTGATGACGACGCGGGCGACGTCCTTGCGGGACGGGACCTCGTACATCACGGACATCAGGACTTCTTCCATGATGGCGCGCAGGCCGCGCGCGCCCGTGCCGCGCAGGATGGCCTGGTCGGCGATGGCCTCCAGGGCCGGGCGGTCGAAGTCCAGCTCCACGCCGTCGAGTTCGAACAGGCGCTGGTACTGCTTCACCAGGGCGTTGCGGGGCTCGACGAGGATCTGGAGGAGCGCCTCGCGGTCCAGGTTGTGGACCGAGGTCAGCACGGGCAGGCGGCCGATGAACTCGGGGATCATCCCGAACTTCACCAGGTCCTCCGGCATGACCTCCTGGAACTGGTCGCTCGCCTCGATCTCCCGCTTGGAGCGGATCGTCGCGCCGAAGCCGATGCCCTTGGCGCCCGCCCGGGACTCGATGATCTTCTCCAGGCCCGCGAAGGCACCGCCCACGATGAACAGCACGTTCGTCGTGTCGATCTGGATGAATTCCTGGTGGGGGTGCTTGCGGCCGCCCTGCGGCGGGACCGACGCCGTGGTGCCTTCCAGGATCTTCAGCAGGGCCTGCTGGACGCCTTCGCCCGAGACATCGCGCGTGATCGACGGGTTCTCGGACTTCCGAGCCACCTTGTCGATCTCGTCGATGTAGATGATGCCGGTCTCGGCCTTCTTGACGTCGTAGTCGGCGGCCTGGATCAGCTTCAGGAGGATGTTCTCGACGTCCTCGCCGACATAGCCCGCCTCCGTCAGCGCCGTCGCGTCCGCGATGGCGAACGGGACGTTGAGCATCCGGGCGAGGGTCTGGGCGAGCAGCGTCTTGCCGGAGCCGGTGGGGCCGAGCAGCAGGATGTTGGACTTCGCCAGTTCGATGGCGTCGTCGCGGCCCTGGGCGCCGCCGTTCTCGCCGGCCTGGACGCGCTTGTAGTGGTTGTAGACCGCCACGGAGAGCGCCTTCTTGGCGGGCTCCTGGCCCACCACGTAGCTCTCCAGGAACTCGTAGATCTCGCGCGGCTTGGGCAGTTCCTCCCACCGCACCTCGGAGGACTCGGCGAGCTCCTCCTCGATGATCTCGTTGCAGAGATCGATGCACTCGTCGCAGATGTACACACCGGGGCCTGCGATGAGCTTCTTCACCTGCTTCTGGCTCTTCCCGCAGAACGAGCACTTGAGCAGGTCGCCGCCATCACCGATGCGTGCCACGAGGTGCTTCCCCTTCGCCTGGGAGACGCCACGTTCAGCGGCTCCTGGTGCCTCATATCCGACGGTACCTTGCCTGGCCCCCCGTTCGGGCCCCCCTTGGCGCGGTTCACTTTGACGTGCACCGCGCCAAGGGCTCCGGCTGCGTCAGGCGGCCGCGGCCGACGTCGTCTTGCGGGTCGACACGATCTGGTCGACCAGGCCGTACGCCAGGGCGTCCTCGGCGGTGAGGATCTTGTCCCGCTCGATGTCGTCCCGGATCTTCTCGATCGGCGTGGTGGAGTGCTTGGCCAGCATCTCCTCCAGCTGGGTGCGCATGCGCAGGATCTCGTTGGCCGCGATCTCCAGGTCGGAGAGCTGCTCGCGGCCGGTCTGCGAGGACGGCTGGTGGATCAGCACGCGCGCGTTGGGCAGTGCCATGCGCTTGCCGGGGGTGCCCGCGGCGAGCAGCACGGCGGCGGCGGAGGCCGCCTGGCCCATGCAGACCGTCTGGATGTCGGGCTTGACGAACTGCATCGTGTCGTAGATGGCCGTCAGGGCCGTGAACGAGCCGCCCGGGCTGTTGATGTAGATCGAGATGTCGCGGTCCGGGTCCATCGACTCCAGGCACAGCAGCTGCGCCATGACGTCGTTGGCGGAGGCGTCGTCGATCTGCACGCCGAGGAAGATCACGCGCTCCTCGAAGAGCTTCGCGTACGGGTCGTACTCGCGCACGCCCTGCGAGGTGCGCTCGACGAAGCGCGGCACGATGTAGCGGTTGTCCACCTGCGGGCCGGTGTAGAGGCCGCTCGCGGAGAGGTTGTTCTGCATGTCGGGGTTCACCATCCTGGTGGCGTTCTGAGGGCTCGGGGGCTTCGGAGGCCGGGACTGAAAGCCTGCTCGGTAAGGAGCAGGCGGGGGCTCAGGCCCCGGTGCCGCCGCCGCCCGGAACACCCGCCGCGTGGGCCATGATCTCGTCGATGAGGCCGTATGCCTTGGCCTCCTCCGCCGTGTACCAGCGGTCGCGGTCGCCGTCGCGGATGATCGTCTCGACGGTCTGGCCCGAGTGGTGGGCGGTGATCTCGGCCATGCGCGTCTTCGTACGCAGCAGGTACTCGGCCTGGATCTTGATGTCCGAGGCGGTGCCGCCGATGCCGGCGGAGCCCTGGTGCATCAGGATGTCGGTGTTCGGCAGCGCGAAGCGCTTGCCGGCGGTGCCGCCGGTCAGCAGGAACTGACCCATCGAGGCCGCCATGCCCATACCGATCGTGACCACGTCGTTCGGGATGTACTGCATGGTGTCGTAGATCGCCATGCCGGCCGTCACCGAGCCGCCGGGGCTGTTGATGTACAGGTAGATGTCCTTCTCCGGCTCGGCGGCCAGGAGCAGGAGCTGCGCGGTGATCTTGTTGGCGATGTCGTCGTCGACCTGCTGGCCGAGGAAGATGATGCGCTCGTTGAGCAGTCGGTTGTAGACATGGTCGCCGAGGCCACCACCGAGGGACGGCTCGCCGGCGGCGTAAGGCATCAGATTCGTCACGTATCCACCTGCTCGTCTCTGACGGCTCCGGCCGTCTCAGCGTCTTCGTTCGGAGGGCGGGACTTCGGGCCGACTCTCAACCGGCCGACTCCACGCCCCCGTATTCATGGACCCTAACGCGCAGGTAGGACAACGCCATCCCGGTTCCCGAACTGTTCGCTCGGAGCGCAAGGTGGTTGAACAGCGGGCCCGTACGGAACCGGCCATCCGCCACCTGGGCGAACCTCCGTCCCGGGTACGCGAAGGGGCCCGGACGCGGCTGCGTCGCGGGCCCCTCCTTACGTACTTCGTACGTCGGTCAGGCGGTGCCTGCCGTACGAGGTCGGGCCGAGGGTCAGGCCTCGGTCTTCTCCTCGGCGTCACCGTCGACGACGGCCTCGACGGTCTCGGCGGCGGCCTCGACCTCGGCAGCCTCGTCTTCGTCGTCCTCCAGGTCGACGGCCTCACCGTTGGTGTCGACGACCTTGGCGGCCTCGACGACCACGGCCAGCGCCTTGCCACGGGCGACCTCGCCGACGAGCATCGGCACCTGGCCACCCTCGACGACGGCCTGGGCGAACTGGTCGGGGGACATGCCGGAGGAGGCGGCACGGCGCACCAGGTGCTCGGTGAGCTCCTCCTGGTTGACGTTCAGCTTCTCCTTGTTGACGAGCTCGTCGAGGATGAACTGCGTCTTGATGCCCTTGACGGCCGCTTCCTCGGTCTCGGCGTCGAACTCTTCCTGCGTCTTGCCCTGGATCTCCAGGTACTTGGCGAGGTCGAGGCCCATCTGGCCGAGCTGGTGGTGCTCGAGGTTGTGCTTGCGGGTCTGGACCTCGTCCGCGAGAAGCTTCTCGGGGATCGGGACCTCGGTGATCTTCAGCAGCTCGTCGAGCACGCGCTCCTGGGCCTGGGTGGCCTGGTCGAACTGCTTCATGTTCTCAAGGCGCTTGCGGCTGTCGGCCTTGAGCTCGTCGAGGGTGTCGAACTCCGAGGCGAGCTGCGCGAAGTCGTCGTCCAGCTCCGGCAGTTCGCGCGCGGCGACCTGGGTGACCTTGACGGTGACCTCGGCGTCCTTGCCCTCGGCCGAGCCGCCCTTGAGCTGCGAGGTGAAGGTGGCCTCGCCACCGGCCTCCAGGCCCTTGACGGCCTCGTCGATGCCGTCGAGGAGCTCGCCGGAACCGATGGTGTACGAGACACCCTCGGCCACGCCGTCCTCCAGGACCTCGCCGTCGACCTTGGCCTCCAGGTCGATCGTCACGACGTCGCCGTCGGTGGCGGCGCGCTCGACCGGGGAGGTCGAGGCGAAGCGCTCACGCAGCTCGGTGACGGCCTTCTCGACGTCCTCGTCCGAGACCTCGACGGCGTCCACGGTGACCTCGATGCCGGAGTAGTCCGGGATCTCGATGGTCGGGCGGATGTCGACCTCGGCGGTGAAGTTCAGCGTCTCGCCGTCCTTCAGCTCCGTGATGTCGACCTCGGGCTGGCCCAGCGGGTTCAGCTCGGCCTCGTTGACCGCCTCGGTGTAGAACTTCGGGAGGGCGTCGTTGACGGCCTCCTCCAGCACAGCACCACGGCCGAACCGCTGGTCGATGACGCGGGCCGGGATCTTGCCCTTGCGGAAGCCCTTGACCGTGACCTGCTGGTTGATCTTCTTGTACGCCGCGTCGAGGCTGTCCTTGAGCTCCTCGAAGGGCACCTCGACAGTGAGCCGAACCCGGGTCGGGTTCAGGGTCTCCACGGCGCTCTTCACGGTTCGGTCTCCTTGTGGCTGACTTCTGGGGGGTTCTACCCGGTGGCCGACGGCCGCGGGCGGATGGGGCCCGGTTCATCGGATTGGTCAGACACACGGGCACGCAGCTTGCATAGTAACCGCAAGCGGGATGCCACCCACAATGTGATCTTGTGCGCGGGGGTCCGGAGATCTGCTCGCGAGGGTCCGCGGATCAGCTCGAAGACGGTGGTGGTCGGGGTGGCGGGATTTGAACCCACGGCCTTCCGCTCCCAAAGCGGACGCGCTACCAAGCTGCGCCACACCCCGTCGGTGCGACACGTAGGGTACATGCCCGGGAGACAAGCGTCGGCCGCTTTGCAGCTGCGGACACCCGGCTCGTTCGCGTACGGACACCGCGCCCTTATGCGGTGTGCACGCGCGGGGGGTGACCCGCTACGATGCTCTTCGTGCCGCGGTCGTCATGACCTGCGACGCGGCGCACGCGGGCGTAGCTCAATGGTAGAGCCCTAGTCTTCCAAACTAGCTACGCGGGTTCGATTCCCGTCGCCCGCTCCACGGCTTCGGGCCCGGTGACCAGCTCACCGGGCCCGCAGTGTTTTCCGGGGCCCGGGATCGGTTCAGAACTTGATCTGGTTGATGGTGTCCGCCAGCGAGTTCAGGAACCGCTGTATCGACGGCGCCATGCCGGTCGAGGCCATGAAGAAACCGAAGAGCGCGGCGACTATGGCCGGGCCCGCCTTGATGGAGCCACCGCGGATCATCACCACGAGGACGATCGCCAACAGCAGCACCACAGACAGTGAAATGGCCACACTGATCACACCCTCGGTCGGTCCGCCTTGCCGGCCCGGGGTGTGCCGCCGAGCACACCCCGCAGAGTCCATCGTGCCACCAACACCCCCATGGATGCTGCCGCGTGACGGATCGCCATCGAATCGTTCACACCGAATCCTTGTACGTGTCCGTAAGACCCAGGAGCGCGCGGACGGTGGCGTACTTGCGGGTGAGACGAATGCGGGTCGCCTCGTCCAGTACGGCTAGGCGCGCCGGGTTCGCGTTGTGGGCCAGGTCCGCCTCCTTGACCAGCAGCGCGCCGGGTGTGGCGAGGATCCTGGCCGTGTACGAAGCCAGCTCCTCGCCCGGCACCTTGGTCACGGCGAGGACCATCTCCTTGACGGAGGGCGGGAGTTCGGCGCCCTCCAGCCACGCGCGCGTGAGCGCCTTGTCCTCCACGGAGTCGTGCAGCCACGCCGCGGCGATCTGCTCCTCGCTGCCTCCACGCGCGCGTACGCCCTCGGCGACGGCCGCCAGATGTTCGCTGTAGGGACGGCCCGCCTTGTCCCTCTGGGCGGCGTGCGCCGCCCTGGCCAGCTTCTCTACCTCGGCAAGTGTCAGCATGCGCTTCAGCGTAGGGCCGCCCGCGCCGGGAGCGCGGTGGAGGCGAGGCCGAGGCCCAGGACGGCCGCCGCGAACGACCCGTACAGGAACGGCGGGATGTACGGGTTCTCGCCGGTCATGCCGTTGGTCAGCGGGATCAGGGTGGCGATCGCGATGGCCGTGCCGAGGAGGATTCCCGCCGAGGTGACGAGCAGCGCCTCCCAGCGGACCATGCCCATGACCTGGCGGCGGGTGGTGCCGATCAGGCGCAGCATGCCGAGCTCGCGGCGCCGGTCGAGGACCGTCATGACCAGCGTGTTCGCTGCCGCGATCGCCGCGAAGCCGCCGAGGACGGCCGCCATGGTGGTGTTGGCCCAGGCGTTCAGCTCACGGTCCATGTTCTTGGCGGTGGCGTAGCCCGTCGCGTCCGTGACCGTGCCGAGGGGTGCGAGGGCGGACGCCTCGACCGGGCCCTTCACCAGGAGTTCGGTGGGCAGGGCGACGGTGGTCGTGTGACGCGCCAGGTCGGCCTGCGCAAGCGTCACTTGGGCGAGGCCGAGGCCCCGGTCGTACGTGGCCACGACCTGCGGGGACGCCGTCGTACCGTCGGGGAGCACGACCTTGAGGCGCTCGCCGACGTGGGCGCCGGTGTCGTCGGCGAGGGTCTTGTCGAGGGCGACCGTGCCGGGCTTCAGGGCGTCCAGGGAGCCCTTGCGTACGCCCAGGTCCTGGACGCGGGCGAGGTCCGCGCCGGTGCCCGTGAAGCCCTGGGTGGAGACCGACTGCAGCGCGCCGTGCTCGCGGACCAGGACGGACGTACGGGTCAGGGCCACCGCCGTGTCGACGCCCGGGGTCGCCTGAGCACGTGCCACCGCGTCCGAGGCCAGGCCGGAGGGGCCGGTGATTACCCGGTCGGCGACCAGGCCCGCCCGCTGCTGCTTCTCGGTGACCCGGTCCTCGCTGGTGTGCATGAAGACGAGGGTGGAGGCGAAGGCCATCGCGAGCACGATCGGAGTGATCGCGGAGGCCAGACGGCGTGCGTTCGTACGGGAGTTGGCGGCCGCGAGGGACGCCGGGGCACCCGCCGCGCGCAGCGGCAGACCGAACAGTCCCGCGCAGGCGCGGGCGATCAGCGGGCCGAGGAGGGCGACGGCGAGCATGAAGAGCATGACGACGCCGAGGGCCGCGTTCGCCGCGTTCGAGCCCTTCTCATTGGCGGCCACGCCCGACATCGCGATACCGCCGCCGAGGGCCGCGACTCCCAGCGGCGTACGGATCCAGCCGACCCGCAGCCGCTCCACCGACGCGTCCCGCAGCGCCTCGCCCGGCTTGGTGCGCGAGGGGCGGCGGGCGGCCATATATCCGGCGAAGAGCGAGGTCAGGACAGTGGCGCCGACCGCGCACACCATCGGGATCCACGACACCGAAAGCTCGACGGCGGCCGGGACCGCGCCCTTGTCGCGGAGCTGGCCGAACCACCAGGTCGCCAGGGCCATGCCGGGCAGGCAGCCGAGCGCACCCGCGAGCGGGGCGACCAGCAGCGCCTCGGTGGCGATGGTGCGCCGGATCTGGCGCGGGGTCGCGCCGATCGCGCGGAGCAGGGCGTACTCGCGGCGGCGCTGGCCGACCGAGAGCGTGACGGTCCCGGCGGCGGTGAAGACGGCGACCATGGTGGCCGTGCCGCCGAAGGAGCCGCCGAGTGCGGTGAGCATCTCCTTGGCGTAGGCGAGGCCGGGCGTCTCGACGGCGCCGCGCCCGTCGCCGGTGCGCACCTCTGCCGCGTCCCCGAGCCGCTGGGCGACCTGGTCGGCGAGGGCGGAGGCGGCGACGCCGGGCCTGGCCAGGACGGCGATGGCGTCGGCCTGGCCGGGGTGCCCGGACAGGGCCATGGCCTGGGTGTCGGTGAACCACACGGTTCCGGGGGTCTTGGTGGTGCCGGACACCGTGAACTGCCGCTTGCCGGAAGGGGTGTCGAGGGCGACCCGGTCGCCGACGGCGGCGCCGTCGCCGGTCACCACCTCGCCGGTGCGGGGCGCGGTGCCGGAGGAGAGCTTGGTGCCCGTGAAGGCGGTCGAGCCCCAGCCGTGGCCGGTGGCGGGCGTATTTCCCGTACGTACGTCGTGTACGGGGAAGGAGACGTCCGGGATCGCGGCGGCCGCGCCGGGCGCCTGCGCCGCGCGGGACGCCAGGGAGGCGTCGAGGCGGGCCTTGTCGGGCAGCGGGACGGACGCGGTGCTGCGGTTCTCGCCGCTGCCGGTGGTGTGGTGTGCGCGCTGGTCGGCGGCGGCGACCACGGGGGCGCCCGCGTACCGCTCGGCCGGGACGGAGGCGCGTACACCTGTTTCCAGGAGGATTCCGCAGGCGGAGACGACGAGCGCGGCCATGAACAGGGCGACGAAGGTGCCGACGAACGCGGACGGTTTGAAGCGGACGGCCGCCCGGGCGAGACCGTTGGGGCCCCTCATGCCGCCACCCCCGCGTACGCGGCGGTCGGCCGGGCGGTCAGGGAACTCATCCGGGACGCGATGTCCGCCTCCGACGCGCGGGTCAGGGAGTCGACGATCGCGCCGTCCGCGAGGAACAGGACCTGGTCGGCGTAGGAGGCGGCGCGCGGGTCGTGGGTGACCATGACGACGGTGGCGCCCATGCCGTCCACGGCGTTCCGCAGCAGCGTGAGCACTTCGGTCGCCGTCGTGGTGTCCAGCGCGCCCGTCGGCTCGTCGGCGAAGACCACGTCCGGACGGGTCACCAGCGCGCGGGCGATCGCCACGCGCTGCTGCTGGCCGCCGGACAGCTCGCCCGGGCGGCGCTTCCCCTTGCCCGCGAGCCCCACCTGTCCCAGAAGTTCTTCCGCACGACGGCGGTCGGGCCGCCG
Organism: Streptomyces sp. CBMA152; assembly: GCF_014596475.1. Taxonomy (GTDB): domain Bacteria; phylum Actinomycetota; class Actinomycetes; order Streptomycetales; family Streptomycetaceae; genus Streptomyces. Next base: position 455,680 of record NZ_MECJ01000033.1, read on the forward strand.
CCCCGCGAGCCGCATCGGCAGCAGCACGTTCTGCTCGACGGTGAGCGAGGGCAGCAGGTTGAACGCCTGGAAGACGAACCCGAGCCGGGAGCGCCGCAGTTCGGTCAGCTTGTTCTCGCTCATGCCGGTGATCTCGGTCCCGCCGAGCCGCACCGACCCGTCGCTGGGCCGGTCCAGCCCCGCCGCGCACTGCAGGAACGTCGACTTGCCGGAGCCGGAGGGCCCCATCACCGCCGTGAAGCTGCCGCGCGGCAGCGCCAGGTCGATCCCGCGCAGCGCGTGCACGGCCGAGCCGCCGCGCCCGTACTGACGCCGCACCCCGCGCAGCTCGACGGCCCAGCCGGGGTCGGCCTCCACGGCCTCGCCCTGTGTCCGCCGCTTGCCGCGTCGCAGTGCCATCGTCCTCGACCTCTCCTCGTACGTACGTGATGCTCGCTCTCTCGAACGTACGGATTCGGGCAGGTCGGGGGCCATGGCGGCTGCTGGCGGAACCGGGGTGGGGAAATCCCCACCCCTGGTCTTCAGAAGGTGGTCACGCCTCGCGCCGGATCAGCAGGAGCGCGCGGTCGTCGTTGACGTCCTTGGCGACGGCCTCGATCAGGTGCCAGGCGGCGCCGTCGAAGCCGCTGGTGACATAGCGGTCGGCCTCGCCGGTGAGGCGGTCGATGCCCTCGGCGATGTCGCGTTCGGCCGTCTCGACGAGGCCGTCCGTGAACAGCATCAGGACGTCGCCGGGGCCGAGCGAGCCCTTGACCGGGTGGAACTCGGCGCCGTCGTACACCCCGAGCAGCGGTCCCTCGCCCGACACCTCCTGCCAGCGGCCGGAGCCCGCCTGGAGGTGGAGGGCGGGGAGGTGCCCGGCGGACAGCAGCTCGTAGTCGCCGGACTCCAGGTCGAGGACGAGGTGGATCGAGGTCGCGAAGCCCTCGTCCCAGTCCTGGCGGAGCAGATAGCCGTTGGCGGCGGGCAGGAAGCCGTGCGGCGGGAGCGAGCCGAGGAGGCCGCCGAAGGCGCCGGACAGGAGCAGGGCGCGCGAGCCCGCGTCCATGCCCTTGCCGGAGACGTCGGTGAGGACGATTTCAAGGGTGCGGCTGCCGTTGGTGCGGGCCGCGACGACGAAGTCGCCGGAGAAGGACTGGCCGCCGGCCGGGCGCAGCGCCATCTCGCGGTGCCAGCCCCTGGGCAGCCGGGGCAGCGCGGACTGCACCCGGATGCGTTCGCGCAGGTCGAAGAGCATGGTGCCGCCGCGCCGCCAGGGCACCCCGACGCGGGCCCGGAACTGGGCGATCAGCAGCCCGAAGAGCCCGCACGCGGCGACCACCAGGACCGTGCCGGGCGTCACGCGCGCGGGGCCCTCGGTGTACGGGCCGAGCTGGATCGACTCGACGATCAGGGCGATCGCGGCGGCCGCGTACAGCCCGAGCAGGCTCGCGGGCCGCAGCAGGACGCCGCCCGCGACGATCGGCAGGGCAAGGGCCCCCGGCGCGCACCAGACCGGCGAGGCGAGCGTCGCGAGGGCGATCGCCGGGACGGTCAGGAGCAGGCCCGCGAGCGCGATCCAGTCCGAGCCGTCGCCCCGGAAGTAGTCCACCCCGGACTTGCGCAGCGCAATACGTGCCCGGTGCGCGGACTTCCGCCACCGGGCACTGTACGAATCCGCTCCCGCGCGACGTGCCATTGCCGGTGACCCTATCCAGCCGATGGCGCCGTGCGCAGGGGGACCCCTTGGCCATCCCGTTCGAAATCGGCTCGGCCCGATGACCTACTCGCTGGTAGTCATGGCATATGACAGAGGGTGTACGTCCAGGCCAACGCCCCGGGCCCGTCGACTACCGTGACTGACCGGCGAGTTGCGTGATCCTGAAGTGAACGAACTCCGCCGGGCGCGCCGGGGCCACCGAGATGTCCACGCGCACCGCGCCCCGGCCGATGGGCGCGCGCTGATCGTTGTTGCTCTCGTCGCAGATCACCTGGAACGCCTCCTGCGGCGAGGCGCCCACCAGCACTCCCCGGCGCCACTGCTCGTCGAGGAAGCTCGTCACGGAGTGCCGGAGCGCGGCCCACAGCTTGTGGTCGTTGGGCTCGTACACGGCCCAGTCGGTGCCCCGCCTGATCGACTCGTTCAGGAAGCAGGTGACGCGCCGCACGTTGAGGTACTTCCCGTCGGCCGCGTTCGAGAGCGTGCGTGCTCCCCACACCGTCGGACCCTTTCCGGGGAAGTCCCGCACGAGGTTGACGCCCGCCTCGACCAGCCCCGCCGACTCCTTGTCGTCGAGCGCCCGGGCCGGTTCGCGCACCCCCTCCAGGGACATGTCCGCCGGGGCCTTGTGCACGCCCCGTTCGCCGTCCGTACGCGTCCAGACCCCGGCGATGTGCCCGACCGGCGACACGTCACGGGGGCGCCCGTCGAGGCCGGGGACCCGCACCCAGGGGTGGTAGGCGGCCGCGTACGAACTCTCGATGCCCAGCCTCAGCGGATCCGCCTCCGGCGGGACGCCCAGGATCGCCACCCGGTTGCCCATCCGCTCGCAGTGGTCGGCCATCAGCCGCATCACCTCGGTGTCGCCCGGTGAGCCCAGCGTGGGCGCGGCGACCATCGAGACGTCCTGGATCGACTCCAGGTCCTTGAGCGCCTTGGCGTAGCCGTCCTCGCCCAGGGCGACGGGGACGACGTAACAGGACTGGCCCCCGTTGGCGAAGAACCCGTACACGGCCTCCGCCATCAGCAGATAGTCGGCCAGCCTGCCGTGCTCGCTCTCCCGCTTGTCCTTGATCGCGGCGAGCACGCCCTGGACGTCCCACGACTCCTCGAACTCGGCCCAGCCGCAGACCAGTTCGGGGCCGGTGACGTTGTGCTTGCTGCCGCTCCAGGCGAGGAAGGCGGGCGTGGAGGTGCCGACGGCCTCGATCGGACGCAGCCCGCTGTACACCTCGTCGACGTACACGCCGGGGGCGGCACTCCCGGGGGGTGGCGTGGGCATGACGACTCCTTCGTTCGGGAGTCCGACTCTGGTCCGGGGAGGATCGCCCCGCAGCCCCTACGCGTCCGGGCGGCCCTCGACGCGGGCCTATTCCACCTGTACGGGTGGTGTGCGCTCAGCCGGTCCGCTGGCAGGTCGGGCACCAGAACAGGTTCCGGGCCGACAGGTCCGCCGTGCGGATCTCGGTACCGCAGATGTGGCACGGCATGGTGGCGCGGCGGTACACGTACACCTCGCCGCCGTGGTCGTCGACCCTGGGCGGGCGGCCCATCGCCTCGGGCAGATGCTCGGGGCGGACGGTGTCGATGCGGTTGACGCGGACGCCCTCGCGCATCAGCAGCACCAGGTCCGCCCAGATCGCGTCCCACTCGGAGCGGGTGAGGTCCTTGCCCAGGCGGTACGGGTCGATGCCGTGCCGGAACAGGACCTCGGCCCGGTACACATTGCCGACACCCGCGATGATCTTCTGGTCCATCAGCAGCGCCGCGATCGTCGTGCGGCTGCGCGAGATCCGCGCCCACGCCTTCTCGCCGTCGTCGGCGGGCCGCAGCGGGTCGGGTCCCAGGCGGTCGTGTATCGCGCGCTTCTCGGCGTCGGTGATCAGCGCGCAGGTCGTCGGGCCGCGCAGATCCGCGTAGCCGTCCTCGCCGAGCAGACGCAGGCGGACGGTCTCCGTGGGCGGCGGGACGGGGGCGCCGCCGAGCGCGTACTTGCCGAACAGACCCAGATGGATATGGATCCAGCCGACCGGGCCGAAGCCCAGGAAGAGGTGCTTGCCGTGGGCCTCGGCCAGGTCGAGGACCTGGCCGCTGACCAGCGCAGCGCCGTCCGAGAACTTGCCCTGCGGGCTCGACGCGCGCACGACACGGCCGCCGAACCACTGATCGTGGTCGGCGGCCAGCCGGTGAATCGTGTGCCCCTCGGGCATAACGCCAGGTCAGCCCTGCTGCGGGTGGTGAGCGGGGATGGGCGGGAGCGCGCCAGTGGTCTCGTACTCGGCGAGCATCTCGATACGGCGGGTGTGGCGCTCCTCGTTCGAGTACGGGGTGTTCAGGAACACCTCGACGAACTTGGTCGCCTCCTCCTGCGTGTGCATCCGGCCGCCGATGGAGATCACGTTGGCGTTGTTGTGCTCACGGCCGAGCGCGGCGGTCTGCTCGCTCCAGGCCAGCGCCGCCCGGACGCCCTTCACCTTGTTCGCGGCGATCTGCTCGCCGTTGCCGGAGCCGCCGATCACGATGCCCAGCGCGTCCGGGTCCGCGGCCGTCTTCTCGGCGGCGCGCAGGCAGAACGGCGGGTAGTCGTCCTGGGCGTCGTAGATGTGGGGACCGCAGTCGACGACCTCGTGGCCGTGGGCCTTGAGCCACTCGACGAGGTGGTTCTTCAGGTCATATCCGGCATGGTCTGAGCCGAGGTACACGCGCATGACTCCGAGTGTGGCATGCGATCCGGCGGGCAGCAGTCATCGGGGTGAGGACGTAAGTCCCGGCCTCGGATGACCTTGCTCCTGCCTGGTCGGGGCCTTGTTCCCCTCATCACGATTCGGAGTCAGGACTTCCGTACCTGGGAGTACCGGGCTTCAATGCGTTGGTTCGTAACCCGAGCGACCCTTAGACCTAAGGATTCGTCCATGACCTCGCAACCCTCCCTTGCGAAGGAAGAAGGCCGACCGGGCGATCCCGGAACGTCCGACTCCCCCGTCGTCGGCGCCCCGCACGGCTCCAACGGCCTCCAGGCCGGTCTCAAGAACCGTCACCTCTCGATGATCGCCATCGGCGGTGTCATCGGAGCGGGCCTGTTCGTCGGCTCCAGCTCCGGCATCGCCGCGGCCGGTCCCGCCATCCTGCTCTCGTACGCGCTCGTCGGCCTGATGGTCGTCTTCGTGATGCGCATGCTCGGCGAGATGGCCGCCGCCCGGCCGACCTCCGGCTCCTTCTCGGCCTACGCCGACCGCGCGCTCGGCCGCTGGGCCGGGTTCTCCATCGGCTGGCTGTACTGGTTCTTCTGGGTCGTGGTGCTCGCCGTCGAGGCGACCGCCGGCGCGAAGATCCTGCACGGCTGGGTCGGGGCGGTCCCGCAGTGGGGCTGGGCGCTGATCGTGATGATCGTGCTGACGGCCACCAACCTGGTGTCGGTCTCCTCGTACGGAGAGTTCGAGTTCTGGTTCGCCGGGATCAAGGTCGTCGCCATCGGCGCCTTTGTCGTCATCGGCCTGCTGGCCGTCTTCGGGATACTTCCCGGGTCCAACAACCCCGGTGACGGGTTCGCGCATCTCACCGATGCGGGCGGATTCATGCCGAAGGGCGCCGGAGCGATTCTCACCGGTGTGCTGATGGTCGTCTTCTCCTTCATGGGCAGCGAGATCGTCACGCTGGCCGCCGGCGAGTCCGAGGACCCGCGCCGTGCCGTCACCAAGGCCACCAACAGCGTGATCTGGCGGATCGGCGTCTTCTACCTGGGCTCGATCTTCATCGTCCTCACCCTCCTGAAGTGGAACGACCCGGCGATCGTCAAGGACGGCTCGTACGTGGCCGCGCTGAACTCGATCGGCATCCCGCACGCCGGCCAGATCATGAACGTGATCGTGCTGACGGCGGTCCTTTCCTGCCTCAACTCCGGCCTGTACACCGCCTCCCGTATGGCCTTCTCGCTCGGCCAGCGCGGTGACGCGCCGCGCGCCTTCGCCAAGACGAACAAGCGGGGCGTGCCGCAGGCGGCCATCCTCTGCTCGGTCCTCTTCGGCTTCGTCGCGGTCTTCTTCAACTACAAGTGGCCCGACACCGTCTTCGACTTCCTGCTCAACTCGTCCGGCGCGGTCGCGCTGTTCGTGTGGCTGGTCATCTGCTTCACGCAGCTGCGGATGCGCGGGATCATCCTGCGCGAGACGCCGGAGAAGCTGACGGTCAAGATGTGGTTCTTCCCGTATCTGACCTGGTTGACGATCGCGATGATCTCCTTCGTGCTCGTCTACATGCTCACCGACGACGCCGGGCGCAAGCAGGTGCTCCTTTCGCTGCTGGTGGCCGCGGTCGTGATCGCGATCGCGTTCGTACGGGACTTCATGCAGCGGGGTTCCGTGGCTGCTGAAGCCGCCGTTGTTCAGAGTGGCGTGAACGACGAGGTCACCGCCGAGTAGGTGCGCAGGGCGTCGTCGGCCTCGGCGGTCGTGGCGGCCTCGTACCAGATGTTGACCTGGTACGACTTGCCGCCCTCGTCGAAGCCCATCTGGCGGGCCTTCCACGGGTCGCCGTTCTGTGTGAAGTAGTAGTCCCAGGCGATGGCCGGGCGGCCGTTGAAGGTGGTCCGCTCCAGCCTGATGTTGCGATAGCCCGGGACGTCGTGGGAGCCCTGTTCGGCCTCCTGCCACTGGGTCATGAGATCGCCGCCGCGTGCGAGTGCGTACGAGGCGGCGATCTCCTGTTTTCCGCCGGGGGCGTGGTAGTGGATGTTGGACGGGCTCTTCGCGGTGCGCGTCCAGCCCTTGGGGGGTGCCCACGCGAAGCCCGTTTCGCCGATGGTGCCGGGTGGGGGTGTGCTGGGCGGGCGGGATGTTCCGGCGACGGTGGGGGTGCCGGTGGTTGTTGCGGGGGTGTGGGAGTTGTTCGTGGTGCTGAGCACGATGACTACTGCTGTGGCTGCGGCCAGGGCTAGTGCGGCGCCGATGGCGGCGCGGCGGCGGTTTCCCCACCCCGCCCCTTCCCGAAAGCCCTGGGCGGGCGGCCGGGGGGTGGGGTGAGGCGGAGCCTCGGGTGCGGGTGGAGGTTGGTTTCCGGGGGCTGCGGCCCCTGCACCCCCTTCGGGGCTCCGCCCCGGACCCCGTGCGGGAGTCTCGGGTGCGGGCCCCGGGGTGGAGGCTTGGGGGTGAGGGGAGCTACCGGGGGCTACGCCCCCGGGCCCCCACGCGGGGGCTTCGCCCCCTGCACCCCCTTCGGGGCTCCGCCCCGGACCCCGTGGGGACGCTGGGGCCTCGGGCCCTGGTACCCGGTCCTCGGGGCTCCGCCCCGGGTCCCCCGTCGGCTCCTCCTCCACCGGTCGCTCCCTCACCCCCTCCGGCGCCTCCGGGGCCGTCTGGTGGACCGCCACCGTCGGGGGGTGGGCCAGGACCGTTGGTGGGGCCGCTAGCGGGAGCAGTAGGGCCGACAGGGCGTCCAGGGTCGGTCGGGTCTCCGGGTCCTTGACCAGGAGGGACGCCAGCGTCGGGGCCAGGGGGCCTGCCGTCGGCGGGAGTTGGGGCTCCTCGTACAGGACCGCGTGCAGCGTCGCCAGGGTCGTCTCGCGGGCGAACGGGGACTGGCCGCCCACCGCCGCGCACAGCGTCGCCCCCAGTGACCACAGGTCCGACGCCGGGCCCTGCGGCTTGCCGCCCACGCGTTCGGGGGCCATGTAGTCGGGCGAGCCGACCAGCATCCCCACCACCGTCAGCGCCGTCGCGTCCTGGATCGCGGCGATGCCGAAGTCGGTCAGGACCACCCTGCCCGTCCGGCTGAGAAGGACGTTTCCCGGTTTGATGTCGCGGTGCAGGACTCCTACCGCGTGGACCTCACGTAGTGCTTCCACCAGGCCCAGGCCGATTCGCGCCGCCTCCCGAGGGGTCACCGGGCCGTCCTGGACCAGGAGTTGCTCCAGCGAGCGGGACTCGACCAGCTCCATCACGATCCACAGCCGGTCCGACTCCTCCACCACGTCGTACACGCGCACCACATTGGGATGGTCGATCCGGGCCGTGGCGCGGGCCTCGCGCAGGGTGCGTTCGCGGCGGATCCGGCTGTCCTCGACGTCGAGATCGTCCATGCGCATCTCTTTCACCGCGACCGTACGGTCGAGTATTTCGTCGGCCGCCCGCCACACCCGCCCCATTCCCCCCTGGCCGATCGTGACGTCCAGCCGATATCGCCCCGCAACCAAAAGCCCGCGAATTCCCGGCATTACCGCCCGCCCCCTCAGTACCTGGTGTGACCAGGACAGAAACACGAACTTGCCACCATCACAGCATAATTCCGCGAAATCTTGTGGGACCCTTCTCAGCACTGCAAGCGCCCAACTCGGGTGAGGGGGATGAGAAATGCGTTCGACACATTCGACACGTGTGGACCGTTCGGATCGTTCGGATCAATTGGTACGGTCCGTGGAACAGAAGAAACACCGGACGGCTCTCGCCGCCGTCGGCCTCTTCGCCGCCCTGCTGGTACTGCCACTCGGCTCCGCCGCCTTCGCCGACGACCCCACCCCCGGGAGCGGCCAGGGCGGTTCCCCCGGGCCCAGCGCCCCGGCGGACGTCAAGATCGGCACCGAACTGCCGAAGGAGATCAAGGTCTCCAACTCCTCCGGCGACACCACACTCACGGCGAAAGTCATCAACAAGGGGACCAAGGACACCGGGCAGATCACCTTGAGCGTGCTCGGTCTGGACGGAATGCGGATCACCGGTGTGCAGGGGTGCGTACCGGTTCCCCAGGAGAAGTTGCCGAAAGGGGTCAACACCGGATTCGCCTGTGTCATCGACAATCTGGCGGCCGGAAAGGACAAGTCGTACACCGTTTCCGCCACTTACGACCTGAAGGCGACCGGAAAGATCTGCCTTCCGGTGACCGAGGGCACCGGCGACAAACTGCTGTGGCAACAGGGGCCGGTCCCGTTCGGGACGACCAAGCCGACGCCCAACGCCCCTGACACCCCGTTGCTGCTCGGCACCGACAACGTCCCGGCCGCCCCGCCCAGCGCCTCGCCCAGCCCCTCTACCCCGGCCACCCCGACCCCGACCAGCCCCGCTCCCACCCCGCCCGCCCAGCTGCCCAAGACCGGCGTGAACGACGGTGTGCTGCCGCTCCTCGCGGCCGGCGGACTGCTCCTCTTCGTCGGCACCACCGGCGTCTGGTGGGCCAACACCCGCCATCAGCAACGTCGTCGGACACACTGAAAAACAGGGAAGGGGCCGGGCGCGTTCATCGCGCCCGGCCCCTTCTCGTTTGCCGCTGCCGCTACTTGCGGCCCACGAACTTCCACGCCGTCGGCAGCGCGCCCATCGCCAGCGCCGCCTTCAGCGCGTCCCCGAACAGGAACGGCGTGAGGCCGAGCGCGACCGCCTGGTTCAGGGACATGCCGGTCGAGGCGGCCAGGTACGGGACACCGACCGCGTAGATGATCGCGGAGCCCAGCACCATCGTGCCCGCCGTCCGCAGCACCGAGCGGTCGCCGCCCCGGCGGGCCAGCGCGCCCACGACCGTCGAGGCGAGCAGCATGCCGAGGACGTAGCCGAAGGTCGCGCCGCCCGCGCCCGAGGCGCCGTCCGCGAACCAGGGCATCCCCGCCATGCCGATCAGCGCGTACAGACCGAGCGAGAGGAAGCCGCGGCGGGCGCCGAGCGAGGTGCCGACCAGCAGCGCCGCGAAGGTCTGGCCGGTGACCGGGACCGGGGAGCCCGGGACCGGTACGGCGATCTGGGCGGCCACGCCGGTGAGCGCCGCGCCGCCGAGCACCAGGGCGATGTCCCGGGTGCGGGCGCCGGGCACCAGGTCGGCGAGGACCTGTCCGGTGCGGGGTGCGGCAGGGGCAGTGACAGTGGTCGTGGCCATCGTGGGACTCCGCGGGATCGGGGACGGGCAGGGCGATACGTGCAGGGGACACCGTGACGTTAACCGAGGGAATCTCGCTCGATCACCATCAGTGGCCGACAAAGCGGCCGTTGGCAGGTTCGTGGGGATCGCACAAAGGGCGGAGGTCTTCCGTCCGTCCGCGTGACGCTGGTCACTGCGGCGATGGAGAGAAGGCCCCGTTTTGCGGTCTGGGGGCGCGCTCGGGGAGACTGTGGACTCCCCATAAACGATCAGCGAGTGATCCGAGAGTGACGAGCGCCATGCACGACGGCAAGACCACCGCCGGGGCCACCGCCGCCGACACCACTGGCGAGGCCGAGCCCCTGTCCCACGGTCTGAAGCAGCGTCATCTCACCATGCTGGGACTCGGCGGGGTGATCGGCGCCGGGCTCTTCGTGGGGTCGGGTGCGGGCATCGCGGTCGCGGGGCCGGGGATCGTGGTCTCGTATCTGATCGCGGGCGCCATCGCGATGCTGGTGATGCGGATGCTCGGCGAGATGTCGTCGGCGATGCCCGCGTCGGGGTCGTTCTCCGTGCACGCCGAGCGGGCCCTTGGACGGTGGGCCGGGTTCAGCGTCGGCTGGCTGTACTGGTTCCTGCTCGTGGTCGTCCTCGCCGTGGAGGCGACCGGCGCGGCGCAGATCGCCAACGGCTGGGTGCCGGGGATGCCGCAGTGGGCCTGGGTGCTCCTCTTCATGGTGGTGTTCACCGGCGCCAACCTGGCGGCCGTGAAGAACTTCGGCGAGTTCGAGTTCTGGTTCGCCACGCTCAAGGTCGGCGCCATCGTGCTGTTCCTGGTGCTCGGCCTGCTGGCCGTCTTCGGCGTGCTGCCGGACACCGAGCCCGTCGGGTTCACCAACCTCACCGGGCAGGGCGGCTTCCTGCCCAACGGCTGGGACGGCGTCGTCTCCGGCGTCCTCGCCGTGATCTTCGCCTTCGGCGGTCTGGAGGTCGTCACCATCGCGGCCGCCGAGTCCGCCGACCCGGTGCGCGCGGTCGGCCGCGCGGTGCGCAGCGCGGTGTGGCGCATCCTCTTCTTCTACGTGGGCTCGATGCTCATCATCGTCACCCTGCTCCCGTGGACGTCGATGCAGCCGGGCCACAGCCCTTACGTCGCCGTGCTCGACTCGATCGGGGTCAGCGGGGCCGGGCAGATCATGAACGTGGTGGTGTTCGTGGCGCTGCTCTCGGCGCTGAACGCCAACCTCTACGGCTCCTCCCGGATGATCTTCTCCCTCGCCGAGCGCGACGAGGCGCCGAAGGGGCTGCTGAAGGTGTCGGGCGGCGGGGTGCCGAGGCGTGCGGTGCTCGCGTCGGTGGCCTTCGGGTTCCTCTCCGTACTGCTCAATCTGAAGTGGCCCGACTCCGTCTTCCTCTACATGCTCAACGCGGTGGGTGCGGTGCTGCTCTTCGTATGGGGTCTGATCGCCGTCTCGCAGCTGCGGCTGCGCCGCCGGATCGAGCGCGAGGCCCCGGAGAAGCTGACGCTGAAGATGTGGGCGTTCCCGTGGCTGACCTGGGCGGCCCTGGCCGCGATGGCGGCCGTCCTCGTCCTCATGCTGTTGGACGACAACGCGCGTCCTCAGCTGCTCTGGTCGACGGGCGCGACGGCGGCGGTGCTCGCGGTGGCGTTCGTACGGGAGCGACGGGCGCGGCCGACCGATGTCGAGGCCTGAATGCGTTGCCTCTAGGCTTGAACCTGTTGTTACGAGTGGGTTTGGCGTGACCCACGAGTATGGAAGTGTTCATTCCGTGTGCAACATGTGCGTAAATATTCACGCTGTGTGAGTCGAGTGTCCGGATAGCGGTCGGGTGTTCCCTCTGAGCGGTGCCACCAACAGACTGTGGCTCCCTCTCCCCGTCTCGGCTACTGAACAGGTCCTGCCCATGTCCCGGACAAACGCGCCCGCGACGACCGACGCGAAGCCGAAGGTCGACTCCCCACTCACCCACGGACTCAAGCAGCGCCATCTCTCGATGATCGCGCTCGGCGGCGTCATCGGCGCCGGGCTCTTCGTCGGCTCCGGCGCCGGTATCGCCGCGGCCGGGCCCTCGATCGTCCTCGCCTACGGCATATCCGGCGCGCTCGTCATGCTCGTGATGCGCATGCTGGGCGAGATGTCGGCGGCCAACCCCGCCTCCGGTTCCTTCTCCGTCCACGCCGAGCGGGCGATCGGCCCGTGGGCCGGCTTCACCGCCGGCTGGTCGTTCTGGGTGCTGCTCTGTGTGGCGGTCGGTCTGGAGGGCATCGGCGCCGCGAAGATCGTGACCGTATGGCTGCCCGGTACGCCCGAGTGGGCCTGGGTCGCGCTGTTCATGCTGGTGTTCACGGCCACCAACCTCGCGGCCGTGAAGAACTTCGGCGAGTTCGAGTTCTGGTTCGCGGCGCTCAAGGTCGCCGCCATCACCCTCTTCCTCGTCCTCGGCCTGCTCGCCATCCTCGGCGTCCTGCCCGACACGCCCGCCCCCGGCACCTCGAACCTCACGGGCGTCGGCGGCTTCATGCCCAACGGCTCCGAGGGCCTGGTGCTCGGACTGCTCGCCTCCGTCTTCGCGTACGGCGGTCTGGAGACGGTCACCATCGCGGCCGCCGAGTCCGAGCACCCGGTGCAGGGCGTGGCCCGCGCGGTCCGTACGGCGATGTGGCGCATCGCGGTCTTCTACATCGGCTCGATGGCGGTCATCGTCACGCTGGTGCCGTGGAACGACAAGGCCGTCGTCGCGAAGGGCCCGTACGTGGCCGCCCTGGACCACCTGGGCATCTCCGGCGCCGGGCAGATCATGAACGTGGTCGTCCTGGTCGCCCTGCTCTCCGCGATGAACGCCAACATCTACGGCGCCTCCCGGATGTCGTACTCGCTGGTCGCCCGCGGCCAGGGCCCCAAGGCGCTCGGCCGGACCTTCGGCGGCGTGCCGCGCATCGGGGTGCTGTGCTCCTCGGTCTTCGGCTTCGGCTGCGTGCTGCTGAGCTACTGGCGGCCGGACGACGTCTTCCCGTGGCTGCTGAACATGATCGGCGCGGTGATCCTGGTCGTCTGGATCTTCATCGCCGTCTCCCAGCTGCTGCTGCGCCGGCGCACCGAGCTGGAGTCGCCGGAGAAGCTGGTGGTACGGATGTGGCTGTACCCGGGGCTGACCTGGGTGGCGCTCTTCGCGATGGCCGGGATCTTCGTCCTGATGGCCCGTCAGTCCGACACGCGTGACCAGCTGACGGCGACGGGTGTACTGACGATCGTGCTCGCGATCGTCGGGTACATCCGCCAGCGTCGGGCGGAGGCCCGGACGGCGGTCTGATCCCGCTCCCTGCTGTACGAAGCCCTGCATCCCGTGGTCCTAGACCCCGGGACGCAGGGCTTTTTGCTGAGGTCACCCCTGGCTGCGGTTGATCATTCCTGCTGTTAGCCTGCACTTGCACATCAGTCGCAATAAGCAGTCGGAGGGGCTTCGGACATGGCCATTTACACGCTTCCTGAACTTCCGTACGACTACGCCGCGCTCGAACCCGTCATCAGCCCGGAGATCATCGAGCTGCACCACGACAAGCACCACGCGGCGTATGTGAAGGGCGCGAACGACACCCTGGAGCAGCTCGCGGAGGCCCGCGACAAGGACGCCTGGGGGGCGGTCAACGGCCTGGAGAAGAACCTCGCGTTCCACCTCTCCGGCCACATCCTGCACTCGATCTACTGGCACAACATGACCGGCGACGGCGGTGGCGAGCCGCTGGACAAGGACGGCGTGGGCGAGCTGGCGGACGCGATCGCCGAATCCTTCGGCTCCTTCGCCAAGTTCAAGGCCCAGCTGACCAAGGCGTCGGCGACGACGCAGGGTTCGGGGTGGGGTGTCCTCGCGTACGAGCCGGTCAGCGGGCGGCTGATCGTGGAGCAGATCTACGACCACCAGGGGAATGTCGGGCAGGGGTCGACGCCGATTCTGGTCTTCGACGCGTGGGAGCACGCGTTCTATCTTCAGTACCGGAATCAGAAGGTCGATTTCATCGAGGCGATGTGGCGGGTCGTGAACTGGCAGGACGTGGCTGCGCGTTACGCCGCAGCGAAGGCTTCGGGGAGCTTGCTGCTCGCCCCGTAGGCCCCCCTTTACGTCCTGCTCGTGATCGTCTTCTCAACCTTCGCGTGCGGGCGGATATACGAATGGCCCCCTGCGAGGACGTGACTCGTGGGGGGCCGTTCGCATGGACGTGGTGCTTTGACTGCGGGCCGTCTTGGGCTGGTCGCGCAGTTCCCCGCGCCCCTGTAGGGCACCCGGGATTGCTTGGTTGCGCCCGTGCGGCGGAGCCGCTGTAGGGCACCCGGGGGCCTTTAGGTCGCTCTAGTCGAAGATCGGGCCCTGCGTCCTCGTGCGCTTGATCTCGTAGAAGCCCGGGGTCGATGCCACCAGGAGCGTGCCGTCCCACAGGCGGGCCGCTGCCTCGCCCTTCGGGGCCGGGGTGACCACCGGGCCGAAGAAGGCGATCTGGTCGCCGTTGGCGTCGGGGACCGCGATGACCGGGGTGCCGACGTCCTGGCCGACCTTGTCTATGCCCTCCTTGTGGGAGGCGCGCAGCTGGGCGTCGAACTCGAAGGTGTCGGGGTCGGCGTCCGCGTAGTCGGCGAGCTCGGCGGGGAGGCCGGCCTCTTCCAGGGCTGCGACCAGGACCTCGCGGCCGGAGCCAAGGGCCTGGTTGTGGAAGCGGGTGCCGAGCGCCGTGTACAGCTTGCCGAGGACCTCGGAGCCGAACTTCTCCTGCGCGGCGATCACCACACGCACCGGGCCCCACGCCTTGGTGGTCAGGAACTCGCGGTAGTTCTCGGGCAGCTCGTCCAGCTTGTTCTCGTTGAGGACGGCGAGGCTCATCACATGCCAGCGGACCTCGACGTCCCGGACCTTCTCGACCTCCAGCATCCAGCGGGACGTCATCCAGGCCCACGGACACATCGGGTCGAACCAGAAGTCGACGGGGGTCTTCCCGGTCTGGGACGCGGTCTCGGACATGTCACTCCTCGTGCGGGGATGCTGGAAACGGTGGGACGGGTTCCGGCGGCGCACGCCGGTGCCCTTTCCCGTGGGTCGCAACGTCGGCGGGCGCCCGGCGCATTCCCACGTGTCCCGCCGTGGGTGGACGTGGCAGGATCGTCGCATTCGAACGAGACACGAAGGAGTGCCCGTGCCCGGTGAGAATCTGTCCCGCGACGAGGCCCGTGAGCGGGCCGAGCTGTTGTCCGTCGACGGGTACGACGTCGCCCTCGACCTGCGGTCCGCGGTCGGGGACGCCCCGGACGGGCCGAGGACCTTCCGCTCGGTGACGACGATCCGGTTCCGCTGCGCGCGGCCGGGTGCCGAGTCGTTCGCCGATCTGATCGCGCCGTCGGTGAACTCCGTCACCCTCAACGGCAAGCCGCTGGACGCCGCCACCGTCTTCGACGGCACCCGGATCGCGCTGGCGGAGCTGGCCGCCGAGAACGTGCTGGTCGTGGACGCGAACTGCGCGTACAGCCGGACCGGCGAAGGCATGCACCGCTTCGTCGACCCGGAGGACGGCGAGGTCTACCTCTACACCCAGTACGAGCCGGCCGACTCCCGGCGGGTGTTCGCGAACTTCGAGCAGCCTGATCTGAAGGCGCCCTACCGCTTCGAGGCGCAGGCGCCCGAGGGCTGGACCGTGTGGTCCAACGGCGAGGGCACCCAGGGCGAGGACGGGGTCTGGCGGTTCGCCGAGACCAAGCCGATCTCCACGTACATCACCTGTGTCGTGGCCGGTCCGTACCACTATGTGACCGACACCTACACCCGTACGTTCGACGACGGGACCACGCTGGAGATCCCGCTCGGCGCCATGTGCCGCAAGGGTCTGGCCCGGCACTTCGACGCGGACGACGTGTTCCTCGTCACCAAGCAGGGCTTCGACTTCTTCCACGACCAGTTCGACTACCCGTACCCGTTCGGCAAGTACGACCAGGCCTTCGTGCCGGAGTACAACCTCGGGGCGATGGAGAACCCGGGGCTGGTGACCTTCCGCGAGGAGTTCATCTTCCGCGGCAAGGTGACGCAGGCCGCCTACGAGCGGCGCGCCAACGTCATCCTGCACGAGATGGCGCACATGTGGTTCGGCGACCTCGTCACCATGCAGTGGTGGGACGACCTGTGGCTGAAGGAGTCGTTCGCCGACTTCATGGGCAGCTTCTCGCAGGTGGAGGCGACGCGGTTCACCAACGGCTGGATCACCTTCGCCAACGGCCGCAAGTCCTGGGCGTACCGCGCCGACCAGCTGCCGTCCACCCACCCGGTCACGGCCGACATCCGTGACCTGGAGGACGCCAAGCTCAACTTCGACGGCATCACGTACGCCAAGGGGGCCTCGGTCCTCAAGCAGCTGGTGGCGTACGTGGGACGGGACGCGTTCCTGGAGGGCGCCCGCCGCTACTTCAAGCGCCACGCGTACGGGAACACGCGCCTGGGCGATCTGCTCTCGGTCCTCGAAGAGGTCTCCGGCCGCGACATGGCGACCTGGTCGCAGTCCTGGCTGCAGACCGCCGGGGTCAACTCCCTTACGCCCGTGGCCACTTACGACGCCGGTGACCGGATCACGGAGCTCGCCGTGGTCCAGGAGTTCGCCGAGGGCTACCCGACGCTGCGCCCGCACCGCGTCGCCGTCGGCCTCTACCGCTCCGAGGCGGGCGCGCTCGTCCGGTACGCGCGCGCCGAGGTCGACGTGGAGGGCCCGCGCACCGTGGTCGCGGAGCTGGCCGGGGCCGAGCGGCCCGAGCTGATCCTCGTCAACGACGACGACCTCACGTACTGCAAGATCCGCTTCGACGCCGACTCGCTCGCCACGCTGCGCGCGAACCTCGGCGACATCACCGACCCGCTGGCGCGCGCCCTGTGCTGGTCGGCGCTGTGGAACCTGACGCGGGACGCGCTCATGCCCGCCCGGGACTTCATCGAGCTGGTGCTCGCCCACTCCGGGCGCGAGAGCGACATCGGCGTGCTCCAGATGCTGCACTCCTGGGCCCGCTCGGCGCAGACGTACTACGCGGCGCCCGAGTGGCGCGAGCAGGGCGGGCGGCTGCTCGCCGAGGGCGCGCTGCGCGAGCTGCGGATCGCGGAGCCGGGCAGCGAGTCCCAGCTGGCCTGGGCCCGGTTCTTCGCCTCCACGGCGACCGACGGCGCCCACTTCCAGCTGCTGGAGGGGCTGCTCGCGGGCACCGCGAAGATCGACGGGCTCGACGTGGACCAGGAGCTGCGCTGGACGTTCCTGGAGCCGCTGGCCGCCGACGGCCGCGCCGACGAGCAGGCGATCGCCGCCGAGCTCGCCCGCGACGACACCGCCTCCGGCAAGCGCCACCAGGTCCGCTGCCTGGCGGCCCGGCCGTCCGAGGCGGTCAAGGCGCAGGCGTGGGCGCAGGTCGTGGAGTCCGACGCGCTCTCCAACGCGCTGGTGGAGGCGACCATCTCCGGCTTCGGCCAGCCCTCGCAGCGCCCGCTGACCGCTCCGTACGCCGCGAAGTACTTCGAGGTGATCGAGCGGGTCTGGGCCGAGCGCTCCATCCAGATCGGCATGGACATCGTGAAGGGCCTCTTCCCGGGCCTTCAGGACAACAGCTCGACTCTCGACGCCACGGACGAATGGCTCGCCGGCCACCAGGACGCGGCCCCGGCGCTGCGCCGCCTGGTCGTCGAGGCCCGTGACGACCTGGCCCGCACCCTGCGCGGCCAGGACTGCGACGCGGCGGCCGCCGCGCTCTGACACCGGTGAGGGGGCCCGGCGACGGGCCCCCTGATCGGCACTCGAACGCCCGTACTTTAGGACGGGGTTGTCCGGAATTGTCGACGGGCTTGTAACAGCGGTTAAGGGGCGGTCCGGGCGCGGGAAACCCCGGTGCATGAACCACAACACCCCGACCTTCGGCGGCGAGACCCCCTCCCCGCTCTCCCCCCGCCCCCTCAGCCACCTCACCGACGTCCAGCGCCGGGTGCTCTCCTCGACGCAGCTGCGGGCGCACGGCGTCTCGGCCTCCCGCGCCGCAGCCCAGTGCCGCCCCGGCGGCCCCTGGCAGCAACTGCTGCCCGGCGTCTATGTGTTGCACCCGGGACCGCCGACCAGCGACGAGCGGCTGCACGCGGCCCTGCTGTACGCGGGCCGTCCCGCCGAGCGCGCCCGGTCCGTCCCGGCCCAGGGCAAGGCGCACGCGGCGCCCCCCGACGCCATCGTCACCGGGCTCGCGGCGCTGACCCTGCACGGGTTCTCCTCCGCTCCCCCGCTGATCTCGCTCGACCGGATCGACATCCTGGTCCCGCGCACCCGGCGGCTGCGCTCAACCGGCTGCGTCCGCCTGGTGCGGGCACATGTGATGCCGCTCGCCGAACCCGTCACCGGGGTGCCGGTGGCGCCCGTACCGAGGGCGCTCGCGGACGCGGTCGCCCAGCTGACCGACGCGCACGCCGTACGCAGGCTGCTCACCGAGGCCGTACGGGGCGGGCACTGCGAACCGGCCGCGATCGTAAGGGAGTTGACCCAGGCACGCCTGCTGAGCCGGGCGCATGTGGTGGACGCCGTGGACTCACTGCTGGCGGAGGGCCGTTCCATCGCCGAGGCCCGGCTCTACGAGATGGTGCGCGTGCACGGACTGCCGGACCCGCTGTGGAACGTGGATCTGCGGCTGCCGGGCGGCCCGCACATCGGCGGCGTGGACGCCTACTGGCCGGACCAGGCGGTCGCGGTGGAGCTCGACACCCGGGCGCCGCGCCACGACCGGGGCCAGGACGACGCGCTGTGGTGCGAGTACACCCAGAAGCGCGAGACGCTGGAGCGGCTCGGCATCACCGTCGTCCACATCACGCCCCGCAAGCTGCGCGACGCGATGGAGCAGCAGGCGACGGTGGTCCGCACCGCCCTGATGGCGTCGGCGGACCGTGAACCGGCCGCGTACGTGGTGGTGCTCCCCCGCTGAACAGGGGAGCACCACAGGGTCACTTGACGGTCTTGGCCGCCGGTGTGGTGCCGCAGAACTCGGCGAGCACGACCGCCACGGAGTCGCCGGACCAGTCGCCGTTGAAGTTGAACGCCAGCGAGTGGCGCCCGTCCTTCGTCGTGAGGGCCACCGACGACGAACCGTGGATCCCGCCGTCATGGCCCCAGACCTCGGTGCCGCAGGGCAGCTTGTTCCTCATCAGGCCCAGACCGTAACCGCTGTCGGCGGACCCGGAGCCCAGCGGGACGGTGGTCGTCATCTCCTTCAACTGGCGCTGCGGCAGCAGCTTTCCGGTCAGCAGGGCCCGGTAGAAGCGGTTGAGATCGCCGGAGTTCGAGATCACCTCGCCGGCCGAGCTCGCGATGGACGGGTTGAGCTCGGTGACGTCGTAGGTGGGGCCGGTCGTCTCCCGGGCCAGCTTGGAGTACGCGCGGCCGCTGGGCTTCGGCATCCGGGCGTCCGTACCCGGCAGCGTGGTGGACCGCAGGTGCAGCGGGCCGAGGATCCGGTGGTCGATCTCGCTCGCGTAGGAGTGGCCGGTCGCCTTCTGGATCACCATTCCGGCCAGGACGAAGTTGGTGTTGGAGTAGTGCCAGGAGGTGCCCGGCGCGAAGTCCGGCTTGTGGGCCATGGCGATGGCGACGAGCTGCTGGGGCGCGTACGTGTCGTAGCGGTGCTTGAGGAACTCCGGCCCGAAGACCTTGGTCTGGAAGTCCTTGTCCTCGGTGTAGTTGAAGATGCCGCTGGTGTGGCTGAGCAGTTGGCGCAAAGTGATCTTCGTGCCGTCGTGGCCGTTGCCCTCGACGACGCCGGGCAGCCAGTGGTCGACGGTGTCGTCGAGGCTCAGTTTGCCCTCGGCCTCCAGCTGGAGCATGACGGTGGCCACGAACGTCTTGGTGATCGAGCCGACCCGGAACCGGTCCGGGGCCTGCCGCTCGCGGCCGGTGGTGAGGTCCGCGACGCCGGAGTCACCGCTCCAGGTGCGGCCGTCGTGCTGCGCGACCCCGACGACGCCGGGGACGCCGTCGTGCACGGCCGCGTCCATCGCCTGCTGGGTCGCCGTGTGCGAGGCGGCGCCCGCCTCGTGGGCCGAGGCGGGCGCCATGAGGACGGTCGTGGATACCCCCGTCGCCACGACCGCCCCCAGCACGACCGTCCTGATCCGTCGCCCCGTACGAACCGACATCTGCGTCTCCCTCCACCTGCGGCGCCATGATCGGGCGCCGTCGGTGGAGGGAGACGCAGATGTCGGGCGGGAGTTGCCCGGGACTTCGACGGTTGAGCGGCTTTCGGCCGTTCGGGGCCGGTCAGTTCGGCGGGTTGGCGGGCGAGTACCCGGGCGCCGACCAGCGCAGCGGGCTGGCGCCGTCCGACTGCACCACGTGCTCGACGGTGAAGCCGGTGATCCGCTCACCCGCCGTGTAGGTGGTGTGCGCCGTGCCGGAGAGCTGGAGCGTGGTGCCGTGCGTCCAGTCGACGAACAGCAGCCCGGCGCGCGGGTCGGCCTCCAGGTTGCCGAGCGTCATATACATGTTGTTGCCGGGGAAGTCGCGCCACTCCAGTGCGTGGGGTGAAGTCGCCTGTACGAAGCCGGGGTTGCCGCCCCGATGGCTGGCGTCCACGCCGTCGGGGGCGGTGGTGGCGATGAAGAAGGTGTCGGCGGTACGGATGAACTCCTGTTGGTCGGGAGTGAGTTGGATGCCGCTCCGGACGACACCTGGCCGATTCTCGTCGTACGCCTCGATCTCGCGGTGCTGAAGGTATTTCGGGCAGTTGGAGAAGACCTGCTCGGCCACGACGGCGAAGCCGCGCGGGGTCGCGCGGGCCGTGCCGTTGAGCCGCATCCGGCGCCGGGTGCGCGGGTCGAGCGCGATCGTGCCGACGGGGACGTCCTCGCCCGCGAGCGCACCGGCGAGGGGGTCGCCCTCGCGCGGGCCGCCCGCGACCGCGATCCGATGCGGCCCGGTGGCCCGGGCGAACCCGGGGTCCCCGGTGAGCAGCGAGGCCCACATCCGGCCGGCCGGGTCCGCCGCCCCGAGCACCAGCATCGGCTGGACCTCCAGGAAGGCGGCGGCGACCGGGCGGATGCCGGGGCCTATGGAGCGGCCGACGTGGTCGGCGAGCTCACGGACACCGAGGCGGTCCTGCACGGCCCGGGCCCCGGGGTGGAATGCGGTCTGTGTCGTCACGGCGTACGCACCTTCGTCGGTCGAGCCGGTGATTCAGTCGGCGATTAGAAGAAGCCGCAGGTGGGAGCGGTCGCCACCGGCGCCTCGGCGCCCTCGCCCGCGGTGGGCGCGGCGATCTCCAGGCGGATGCCGTCGGGGTCGCGGAAGAAGATGCCGCCGGAGGCCGAGCCCTCGCCGTGGGCGACGACGCCCTCGTACACGAACTCCACGTCGGCCGCGAGCAGTCCGCTCTCGTACGCCTTGACCTCGTCGAGGGTGTCGACGCGGAAGGCGAGGTGGTGCAGCCCGGCGCGGCCCGGCGCGTAGTCGCCCTCGGCCTGCTGCCAGAGCGTGAGGGTCAGCTGCCTCTCCCGGCCGAGCAGCGCGTAGCGGCGGCCCTCCTCCTTGCCCTCGTGCAGCAGCTCGAAGGCGAGGAGGTCGCGGTAGAAGGCGAGCGAGCGGTCGAGGTCGGTCACATTGAGGCCGACGTGGGCGGTGCGGAACGTACTGGTCGCCGTCATGGCGTTCCCTCCCGAGGCGTTCTAACCTGTCAATGTGATGTTAGAGGTTAGGTGCGAACCGCGCAACCGGTCACGTAACCTTCAGTGGTTAGTGGCGACCGAACGGCACGCCCCACCCGCCCCGCCACACCCGCCGTACGAGAGGAGCCGGACATGTCCGCGCCCGACCCGCGTCCGCTCACCGGAGAGCCCGTCTCCCTCGACCTGGTGAACACGCACTGGAACCGCGAGGGCGTCCGCCAGGACCTGCTCACCGGCACCGAAGGGCTCGCCATCTGGCTGGCCACCAACGGGCTGGATCGGCGGTTCGCCGCCGACGAGGCGACGCTCGGGCCGCTGCTGCGGGCCCGGGACGCGCTGGAGCGGGCCGTGGCGAGCCCGGGCGACCCGGCGGCGCTCGCGCTCGTCGACGAGATCCTGGAACACGGCCGCATTCGCGCCACACTCACCCCACAAGGCCCGGGAGAGCGCGCGGAGTTCGCCGATCCGGCGTGGGGGGCCGCCTGGACGGCCGCGCGGGACTACCTCGATCTGCTGCGGACCGCGCCCGACCGCATCCGCAAGTGCGCGCACGACGCGTGCGTCCTGCACTTCTTCGACACCTCGCGCAACGGCACCCGCCGCTGGTGCTCGATGGCCGCGTGCGGCAACCGCGCGAAGGCGTCCCGTCACTACGCCCGTACGCGCGAGAGCTGATTCGCCCTGATTGACACCGCCTTGCGCCCGATGGCGTATGGCGGGATTCCGCCATGTCCGATTCCGGCAACGGTCAACTCTCCACAAAGACCTGTCATATACGAAATGCTCAGCGGTCATCCGGCCCCGTATTCCGGACCCTTTCTGACCATTAGGGATGCTGATGACCTCCGAATCGCCGCGCGCCATACCCGGCGCGAGACGTACGGCCCAGATAGCGGCCGCGGCCGGCATGGTGGCCGCGCTCGTCGCCGCGGGCGCCGCGCCCGTCTTCGCCTCGGGCCAGAACGGCCCGACGCCCGCCCCCGTGAAGTCCACGCCCGTCAAGTCCCCCGCGGACAAGCTCGGCGCGGTCGGCCAGCAGCGCCTCGCCGAGGCCGAGGCCAAGGGCGAGAAGAGCGTCACCGTCATGGTGGCGACCGCCCCCGGCGCCACCGGCGCCGTCACCCACCAGCTCGGCTCCGTCTCCGGCGCCACCGTCGGCAAGACCGACGACAAGCTGGGTTACGTACGGGCCACCCTGCCCACCGGCAGCGCGGACTCCGCCCTGAAGGCGGCCGCGAAGCTGCCCTCCGTCCACGGGATCGACCTCAAGCAGGAGATCCAGCTGGACGACCCGACCCCGGTCGGCGACAACCCCAAGGGCACCAAGTCCCTGCGCAGCGCCTCCGCGCAGCCCGCACCGGGCAAGAACACCCCGGCGAAGAACCCGTACAACCCGTCCTTCGAGACGGGCGCGGTCGACTTCGTCAAGCAGCACCCCAAGGCGGACGGCCGGGGCATCACCATCGGCGTCCTGGACTCGGGCGTGGACCTGGGCCACCCGGCGCTGCAGAAGACCACCACCGGCGAGCGCAAGATCGTCGACTGGGTCACCTCGACCGACCCGGTGGCCGACAACGACGGCACCTGGCGGCGGATGAACACCCCGGTCTCCGGGTCGACGTTCACCTACGCGGGCCGCACCTGGAAGGCGCCGGCCGGCTCGTACGAGATCAGCATGTTCTCGGAGGCGGTCACCAAGGGCGGCGACGCCAAGGGCGACCTGAACCGGGACGGCGACACCACCGACAGCTGGGGCGTGCTCTACGACCCGGTCGCCGGGACCGTGCGCGTCGACCTCAACAACAACGGCGACTTCACCGACGACGAGCCGATGAAGCCGTACAAGGACGGCTTCCAGGTCGGCTACTTCGGCGAGGACAAGACCGACCCGGTCACGGGCGCCAGCAAGCGGATCCCGTTCACCGTCGAGATCCGCAAGGACGTGAAGTACGACGCGGCCGGGCACACCTCGGACTACGTCAACATCGGCGTCATCGAGTCCGAGCACGGCACCCACGTCGCGGGCATCACCGCGGCCAACGGGCTGTTCGGCGGCAAGATGAACGGCGCCGCCCCCGGCGCCAAGATCGTCTCCTCGCGGGCCTGCAACTGGTCCGGCGGCTGCACCAACATCGCGCTGACCGAGGGCATGATCGACCTGGTCACCAACCGCCACGTCGACATCGTCAACATGTCGATCGGCGGCCTGCCGGCGCTCAACGACGGCAACAACGCGCGCGCCGAGCTCTACAAGCGCCTGATCGACACCTACGGCGTCCAGCTGGTCATCTCGGCCGGCAACGAGGGCCCCGGTGTGAACACGATCGGCGACCCGGGCCTCGCGGACCACGTCATCTCCGTCGGCGCCACCATCTCCCAGCAGACCTGGGCGTCCAACTACGGCTCGGCCGTGTCGAAGAAGTACGACATGATGCCGTTCTCCTCGCGCGGCCCGCGTGAGGACGGCGGCTTCACGCCGACCCTGTCGGCGCCGGGTGCCGCGATCAACACCACCCAGACCTGGCTGCCGGGCTCCCCGGTCAAGGAGTCGGGCTACTCGCTGCCGGCCGGCTACTCGATGCTCCAGGGCACCTCGATGGCCTCGCCGCAGGCGACGGGAGCGGCGGCCCTGCTGCTCTCGGCCGCCAAGCAGCAGCACATCGACCTGGCCCCGGCGGATCTGCGCACCGCGCTGACCTCGACGGCCAAGCACATCAAGGGTGTTCAGGCCTACGCCGAGGGCGCGGGCCTGATCGACATCGTCGACGCCTGGGGCATGATCAAGGACGGCGCGAAGGACTCCGGCGGGCTCGCCCACGAGTACACCGTCAAGGCGCCGGTGAAGACCGCGCTCGACTTCGCGCTGAAGACGCCGGGCTTCGGCACCGGCATCTACGACCGCGAGGGCGGCCTGAAGGTCGGCGAGAAGCGGACGTACGACGTCACGATCACCCGCACCACGGGCCCGGACAAGGCCGTCAAGCACAAGCTGTCGTTCAAGAACGACGACGGCACGTTCAAGGTCCTCGGCTCCCGCGAGGTCGCGCTGCCGCTGGCCACGCCCGTCACCGTCAAGGTGCAGGCGCAGCCGAAGTCGGCGGGCGTGCACAGCGCCATCCTGGAGGTCGACGACAAGGCCACCAAGGGCGTCGACCAGCAGATCCTCGCCACGGTGATCGTCTCCAAGCCGCTGGCGAAGCCGTCGTACGCGTTCACCGACTCGTCCTCGGTGCAGCGCAACAGCACCAAGTCGTACTTCGTGACCGTCCCGGCGGGCGCCAAGTCGCTTGAGCTCTCCATGGGCGCGCTGCGCTCGGGCAGCCAGACCCGGTTCATCGCGCTCGACCCGTACGGGGTGCCGGCCGAGGACACCGGGACGCCCAACTGCTACCCGAACTACGACAACCCGGCCAACACCTGCCGCCCGGACCTGCGTTCGTACGCGAACCCGACGGCCGGTGTCTGGGAGATCGAGGTCGAGTCGCGCCGTACGTCGCCGTACCTCGACAACCCGTACAAGCTCGATGTCGCGCTGCTCGGCGCCGAGTTCGCCCCGGCGGTGCAGACGCTGCCCGAGGCGAAGATCGGCACCGCGGCGCCGGTCAGCTGGAAGGTCACCAACGGGTTCGGCGTCCTCGACGGCCGTCTCCAGGGCGGCTCGCTGGGCTCCGCGAAGGTCGCCAAGCCGACCATCAAGCAGGGTGACGTCCAGAGCACCACGGTGACCCTCGGCGAGGGCGTGGAGCGCCTGGACGTGGCCATCGGCGGCACCTCGGACACCGGGGCCGACCTCGACCTCGCGGTCCTCAAGGACGGCGTGCAGGTCGCGACCTCGGCGGGCTCCACCTCCGAGGAGCACGTCAGCATCGCCAAGCCGGCCGCCGGCACGTACACCATCCAGGTCGCCGGCTACTCGGTCCCGTCCGGGTCGACGACGTACAACTACCGCGATGTGTACTTCGCTCCGTCGCTCGGCACCGTCAAGGTCGACGGCACCACGCCCGTCAAGCTCGCCAACGGCGCCTCGGCGACGGTCGGCGCGCAGGTGCTGGTGGGCGGGGCGGCCCCCGAGGGCCGTCAGTTCTTCGGCGAGGTCAAGCTGGTCAACGCGCGCGGCACCGCCGCGGGCACCGGCAGCGTCGTGATCGAGAAGGTCACGCCGTAACCGGCTGAGCATGTGTGAGGGCCCGGCGTTCGGTGAACGCCGGGCCCGTTCGCGTACTGCTTCAGTTCTTCAGGGAGCTGAGGTCCTGCGCGTACGTGCCGACCGCGTGCGCGATCACGTCGATGTTGAGGTCGAAGTACTTGCGGTCGATGTTCTTCAACGTGTCCCCGGCCGCGTGGTAGTTGGGGTCGAAGGCCTCACCGGCCTTGCCGCCCCACTTCGCCGCCTGCTCGGGCGTCTTGATCTCCTCGGCGCCGGTGTAGGTGCCGCCCGCCGGGATGCCGACCTCGATGAACGGGCCGTAGTCGGAGCGGCCGTCGAAGTCGTACCCCTCGTGCTGGACATGGCGCTTGTCGAGGTAGCCGTTGATCAGGCTTTCGATCTGCGCCGAGCCCGCCGGGCCCGCGCCCGCGCCCTTCTTGTCGGAGTCGTCGCCGTCGTAGACGAGCTGGGCGGCGTTCGGCGAGGCGATCATGTCGAAGTTGAGGTACAGCTTGATCTGCCGCTTCTGTGCGTCGGTGAGCGACTTCACGTAGTGGTCGGAGCCGAGCAGGCCCAGCTCCTCCGCCGACCACCAGGCGAACCGCACCTTGTTGGCGGTGGGCTTCGGGTGCTTCTTGGTCTGCTTGGTCTCCTTGGCGAGCTTGAGGGCGACTTCGAGGAGCCCGGCCGAGCCGGAGCCGTTGTCGTTGATGCCGGGGCCCGCCGGGACCGAGTCGAGGTGGCTGCCGAGGGCCACGACGTTGTCCGGGTCGCCGCCCTTGGTCTCGGCGATGACATTGCGCGTCTTGTGCGCGACCGCCTCGGTGGCGACGTCCAGGGTGACGGTGACCTCGCCCTTGGCGACCTGTGCGGCCAGCGCCTCGCCGTCGGCCAGCGAGATGCCGGTGGCGGGGATGTGCGCGTTGCCGGGCTCGCCGACCGAGCCGTGGGCGGGCTCGGTGCCGGAGTGGTTGTAGAGGATGATCCCGGCGGCGCCCGCCTGCGCCGCGACGGCCTCCTTCTGCTGGAAGGTGCAGCTGCCGCGCTTGACCAGGGCGATCTTGCCGGTGAAGGTGCCCGACGTGTAGTCGTCGAGCTCGCAGCCGGGGGTGGCGTCCACGCGGGCGGCCTTGACCTGGGCGGTGAGGCCACCGGCCGGGCTCGCCTTGCTGAACTTGAAGGCGGCGGTCTTCAGCTCACGCGGCTGGGGAGAGACGACGGTCAGCTTCTCGCGCAGCGCCTTGGACTCATAGATGTCGAAGTCCTGGTACTTCACGTCGTACCCGGCGTTCTTCAGCCGGCCGTAGACGTACGCGGCCGACGCGTCGTAGCCGGGCGTGCCCGCCGCGCGGTTGCCGCCGTTGGCGTCGGCGATCTTCTGGAACTGCTCCAGATGGCGGTAGGCGCTCTCCCCCGACGCCTGTGCGACCAGCTTGCGCGCCAGGCGGTCGGCCTGGCGGTGCGGATCGGGATGGCCGTGGGAACGGGCGACGGCCGGGGTGGCGGCCGTCAGAAGTACGGGGGCGGCGGCCAGGACCGCTATGGCCCGGCTGCGACGGGATGCGCGCACGGAAGATCCTCCGGAATGCGGGGGGTGATGACCGGTAATCGATCGGTACGGCAGGACCGTAACCAGCGAATCGTCCGTCGCAGGGCATTTCGGGGCGGATGCAACAGACCTGCCATGAGCTCGTCACAAGTGGGCAGCCGTCCCACAGCCCGGACAATGGATTGGACAAGTCGGCCGTGGGCCGACGCATCATGGAGGCGCCCGGGCCGTACATACGTGCACACAAAGGAGTCATCGTGAGGGTCGGAATCGTCGGAGCCACCGGACAGGTCGGCGGAGTCATGCGCAAGATCCTCGCCGAGCGGAAGTTTCCGATCGACGAGCTTCGCCTGTTCGCCTCCGCGCGGTCGGCGGGCACCGTGGTCGACGGGGTGACGGTCGAGGACGCCGCCACCGCCGACTTCTCCGGCCTGGACATCGTGCTGTTCTCGGCCGGTGGCGCGACCTCCCGCGCCCTCGCCGAGAAGGTCGCGGGCCAGGGCGCGGTCGTCATCGACAACTCCTCGGCGTGGCGCGGCCACCCCGAGGTGCCGCTGGTGGTCTCCGAGGTGAACCCGGACGCGATCCGCAACCGCCCCAAGGGCATCATCGCCAACCCGAACTGCACGACGATGGCCGCGATGCCGGTGCTGCGTCCGCTGCACGACGAGGCCGGGCTCACCGCGATGGTCGCCACCACCTACCAGGCCGTCTCCGGCTCGGGCCTCGCGGGCGTGGCCGAGCTGCACACCCAGGCGCGCAAGGTGGTCGAGACGGCGGACCAGCTGACCTTCGACGGGGACGCGGTCGAGTTCCCCGAGCCGGGCGTCTACAAGCGCCCCATCGCCTTCAACGTGCTGCCGCTCGCGGGCTCGATCGTCGACGACGGCTCGTTCGAGACGGACGAGGAGCAGAAGCTCCGCAACGAGTCCCGCAAGATCCTCGGCATCCCCGAGCTGAAGGTCTCCGGCACGTGCGTGCGCGTCCCGGTCTTCTCCGGCCACTCGCTCCAGGTGAACGCGCGCTTCTCGCGCCCGATCAGCGTGGAGCGCGCGTACGAGCTCCTTGCGGCCGCCCCGGGCGTCGAGCTCTCGGAGATCCCGACGCCGCTGCAGGCCGCGGGCAAGGACGCGTCGTACGTGGGCCGCATCCGCGTCGACGAGACGGTCGAACACGGCCTGGCCCTGTTCCTGTCCAACGACAACCTCCGCAAGGGCGCTGCGCTGAACGCTGTGCAGATCGCGGAGCTGGTGGCCGCGGAACTGTCGGCGTAGTTTTCCCCCCACCCCGCCCCTTCCCTTAACCCTCCGGGGGTGGGAGGGGGTGGGGGTGGGCTTCCCGGGGGCGAGGCCCCCGGACCCCGGGCGGGGCTTCGCCCCTGCGCCCCGCTTCCTCTGCGGATCGTGCTGGGTTGCTCGCGCAGTTCCCCGCGCCCCTAGGAGGGCCCGAAGGGCCCATCTAAGGGGCGCGGGGAACTGCGCGACAAGCCCCCACGGTCCGCAGCCGAACCAAGGGGCCCGGGGGCAAACCCCCGCTACGACGCCGCCGCGTCCGCCTCCTGGGCCCGCAGCGCCCGCTCGACGCCCGCGCGGGACTCCGAGATCAGGCGGCGCAGGGCCGCGTTCGGCTCCGCCGAAGACAGCCACGCGTCCGTCGCGGACAGGGTCGCCTCGGAGACCTGGAGCGACGGGTACAGACCCGTCGCGATCTGCTGCGCGATCTCGTGGGAACGCGACTCCCACACACCCTTGACCGCCGCGAAGAACTTCTCCGTGTACGGAGCGAGAAGGTCGCGCTGGTCGGTCTGGACGAAGCCCCCGATCACCGCCTCCTGCATCGCGTTGGGCAGCGTGTCACCCTCCACGACCGCCGCCCACGCCTCCGCCTTCGCCGAGGCCGTCGGCCGCGACGCGCGCGCGGTGGCCGCGTGGCGCTCGCCCGCCGCCGTACGGTCCCGCTCGTGCTCGGCAGCGATCGCCTTCTCGTCGGCACGCCCGGTCGCCGCGAGGCGCTCGACGAACGCCCAGCGCAGCTCGGTGTCGACGGCCAGGCCGTCCACCGTCTCCGTGCCGTCGAGCAGCCCCTGGAGCAGGTCGAGCTGGTCGCCCGTACGGGCCGTCGCCGCGAACGCCCGCGCCCACGCCAGCTGGTGGTCGCTGCCGGGCGCGGCCGCGCGCAGCTGCTCCAGGGTCGCCTCGGTCCAACGCGCGAGTCCCGTCTCGCGCCAGTCGGGCGCCGCGTACAGCTCAAGCGCCAGCTTCACCTGGCGGTGCAGGGACTGCACGACGCCGATGTCCGACTCCTTGGCGATGCCCGAGAGCACAAGGGCCA
The DNA here is from genome assembly GCF_014596475.1 of Streptomyces sp. CBMA152. GTDB lineage: Bacteria > Actinomycetota > Actinomycetes > Streptomycetales > Streptomycetaceae > Streptomyces. The sequence goes on from NZ_MECJ01000033.1 coordinate 484,960, forward strand.
GGTAGTCGCGCGTGGCCAGTTCGCCGTCGCGGGTCATGTCCCACGCCGAGGCCCAGCACAGCGCGCGCGGCAGTGACTCGGTGAAGTCGCCGAGGTGCGCGGTGACGACCTTCAGGGACTCCTCGTCGAGGCGGACCTTCGCGTACGAGAGGTCGTCGTCGTTGAGGAGCACGACGGCCGGGCGGCGGGTGCCCGCCGGGAGCTCGACCGACGTACGCGCCCCGTCGACGTCCAGCTCGATCCGCCGCGTACGGACCAGCTTGCCCGCCTCGTCCAGGTCGTAGAAGCCGATCGCGATGCGGTGGGGACGGAGGGTGGGCTCGCCCTGGGCGCCGGCGGGCAGCGCCGGGGCCTCCTGGAGGACGGTGAAGGAGGTGATCAGGCCCTCGCCGTCCACCTCGATCTCCGGGCGCAGGATGTTGATCCCGGCCGTCTCCAGCCACGCCTTCGACCAGGTCTTCAGATCACGCCCGGAGGTCTCCTCCAGCGCGCCGAGCAGGTCCGACAGGCGCGTGTTGCCGAACGCGTGCGCCTTGAAGTACGCCTGCACGCCCTGGAAGAACTCGTCCATGCCGACGTAGGCGACGAGCTGCTTGAGAACCGAAGCGCCCTTCGCGTACGTGATGCCGTCGAAGTTGACGAGCACGTCGTCGAGGTCGCGGATGTCCGCCATGATCGGGTGCGTGGACGGCAGTTGGTCCTGCCGGTACGCCCAGGTCTTCATGGAGTTGGCGAACGTGGTCCACGCGTGCGGCCACTTGGAGCCCTCGGCGTACGCCTGGCAGGCGATGGAGGTGTAGGTGGCGAACGACTCGTTCAGCCACAGGTCGTTCCACCACTCCATGGTGACCAGGTCGCCGAACCACATGTGCGCGAGCTCGTGCAGGATGGTCTCGGCGCGCACCTCGTACGCGGCGTCCGTCACCTTCGAGCGGAACACGTACTGGTCGCGGATGGTGACCGCGCCCGCGTTCTCCATCGCGCCCGCGTTGAACTCCGGCACGAAGAGCTGGTCGTACTTGGCGAACGGGTAGTCGTAGTCGAACTTCTCCTGGAACCAGTCGAAGCCCTGCCGGGTGACCGCGAAGATCTCGTCCGCGTCGAGGTACTCGGCGAGCGAGGGACGGCAGTAGATGCCCAGCGGCACCGACTGGCCGTCCTTCTCGTACGAGGAGTGGACCGAGTGGTACGGACCGACGATCAGGGCCGTGATGTAGCTGGAGATCCGGGGGGTGGGCTCGAAGACCCACACGTCCTCGGAGGGCTCCGGCGTCGGCGAGTTGGAGACGACCGTCCAGCCCGAGGGCGCCTTCACGGTGAACTGGAAGGTCGCCTTCAGGTCCGGCTGCTCGAACGACGCGAAGACGCGGCGCGCGTCCGGCACCTCGAACTGCGTGTAGAGGTACGCCTGGTCGTCGACCGGGTCGACGAAGCGGTGCAGACCCTCGCCCGTGTTGGTGTACGCGCAGTCCGCGACGACCTTCAGCTCGTTCGGGCCCGCCTCCAGACCGGTCAGCGCGATCCGCGAGTCGGCGAACACAGCCGACGCGTCCAGCGCGGTGCCGTTCAGGACGACCTCGTGCACGGTGGGCGCGACCAGGTCGATGAAGGTCTGCGCACCGGCCTCGGCAGAGTCGAAGCGCACGGTGGTCACGGACCGGAAGGTGCCGCCCTCCTGTGCCCCGCTCAGATCGAGCTCGATCGCGTACGAGTCGACGCTCAGCAGCTTCGCCCGCTGCTGGGCCTCTTCACGGGTCAGATTCGTGCCAGGCACCCGGCCATCTCCTTCAGAACTTCAGATGTATCCATCAGATCGTGACGGTTCCGGCCATCCTTACATGACACCTGTGGCGGACGTACAGGGCTTTTCGCCGCCCGCGTACCCGTCCACCGCCAGGTCCGAATTCCGCCGGTGGACACGGCGGAGGCGGGCCAGGCTCGAAGCCATGAACACGACGACTTCCACCACCGCGACCACCGCGACCACCGCCTACACCGCCCGGCCCATCGGGTCCGCCGCGCTCGCACAGCTGCGGGTGAGCGACGACGCCGGGCGGCCCTGCGTCCCGTACACCGACGACGAGGGCGGCGCGCCCCTGCGCTGCTGTCTGCGCCGGAGCGATCCCGGCGAGCGCATCGCGCTCGTGTCGTACGCCCCGCTGCGCCGCTGGGCGGCCCTGACCTGGGCCAAGCCGGGGGCGTACGACGAGCAGGGCCCGGTCTTCATCCACGCCGAGTGCGACGGGCCGGGCGAGGCGGACGGCTATCCGTTCGCGCACGAGGGCGCGCTGCGCACCGTGCGCCGCTACGACAGCGAGGGGCGGATCGTCGGCGGCCGCCTGCTCGCGGTCCCGGCGGAGGCGACGGCGGCCTGCGACGCGGCCTTCGAGGAGGCGTTCGCGGACCCGCAGGTGGTCCTCGTCCACGTCAGGGCGCTGGAATACGGCTGCTTCCTCTTCGAGGTGCGCCGCCCCTGACGCCGTCCCGCACCCCGGCCAGCGCGTCCGCGAAGGCGCGCACCGCGGCCGTCGCCCCGCCCCGGCGCCACACCACGCCCAGCGCCGAGGCGGGCAGCCCCTCCACCGGCACGAAGGCGATGTCGTCGCGCGCGTGGTACTCGGCGCTCGGGCGGCACAGCAGCATCGCGCCGATGTCCGCCGCGACCAGGGTCAGACCCTCCTGGAGGGTGGCCACGGCGGGCCCGTCATCCGCCCCGGGCGCCTGCGCCGTACGCCAGTAGGCGGGGGCGGGCGCCGCCGGGGCGATGAGACGGGCACCGGCGAGTTCGGCGGCGGTCAGGGACGGGCGGGAGGCGTACGGGTGCCGGACCGACACGGCGAGGGTCTGCTGCTGCTCGGAGAAGACCGGCCCCAGCTCCAGATCCGGCTCGGCCACCGGCAGCAGCACGGCCGCCGTGTCCACCTCACCGCGCCGCAACGCGCCGAACGGATCGCACAGCGGCACCTCGGTGACCTGCGTACGGACCTCGGGATACGCCGCGCGGAACGCGCCGAGCGCCCCCGTCAGACACGTGTTGGCCGCGCCCTGGAACCCGATCCGCAGCGTGCCGCCGAGCGCGGTCGCGCGCGCTTTGGCGACGACATCCGCCAACTGCTCGTACGAAGGCCGTAGTTCGGCTACGAAGGCGTCGCCGAAGGGCGTCAGGCGTACGCGGCGGCTGGTGCGCTCCACCAGCCGCGCCCCGAGCCGGCGTTCCAGGGCGGCGAGCAGCTGGCTGACCCGGCTCTGCGACAGATACAGCCGCTCGCCGGTCCGCCCGAAGTGCAGCTCGTCGGCGAGGACGAGAAAGCACTCCAGCTCACGTATCTCCAGCCCGCCCACACAACCTCTTCCGTCGTCGATCGATGAGCCCAGTTCATCCAAGGATGAGGAAACGGCCGTTGTTCCCGCCGCCGGGCGGGCGAAGGCTGGGGGGCATGGACACGATCACCGAAGCCGCCCCGGACCACGCCCCCTTGAGCCCCGCGCGGAGCCGGGCCGCCGTGCTCGCGGTCGCCGCCACGACCTTCAGCGTCGTCACCACCGAGATGCTGCCCGTCGGTCTGCTGAGCCCGCTCGGGGACGCGCTCGGGGTGAGCGAGGGGACGGCCGGGCTCGCGGTCACCCTGCCGGGTGTGGTCGCGGCGGTCACCGCGCCGCTGCTGCCCGCACTGGCGGGCCGCACTGACCGTCGCGTACTCCTCGTCTCCCTGGTGCTGCTCCTGGCCGCCGCCGACCTGGTCTCGGCCCTGGCGCCCGGTTTCGGCGTACTGCTCGGCGCGCGGCTGGTCGTCGGGGTGTGCATCGGCGGGGTATGGGCGCTGGCGGCGGGTCTGGCACACCGGCTCGTACGCGCCGAGGCGGTGGGCCGGGCGACGGCGGTCGTCTTCAGCGGTATCGCGGTCGCCTCGGTCGTCGGCGTCCCGGCGGGCGCGCTGATCGGTGAACTGGCGGGCTGGCGCTGGGGGTTCGCGGCGGTGGGGCTGCTCGCGCTCGCGGTGGCCGCGCTGCTCGCCGTACTGCTGCCGCCGTTGCCCGCCGAGAGCGCGGTGCGCCCGGCGCAGCTGGCCGGACTCCTCGCGCTGCGGCCGGTACGGGTGGGTCTGTTGCTGGTGCTGCTCCTGGTGACGGGCCATTTCGCGGCGTACACCTATGTGCGGCCCGTCCTGGAGCGCGTCGACGGCATTTCCCCGGACGCGGTGAGCGGCCTTCTGCTGCTGTACGGGGTCGCGGGCGTCGTGGGCAACTTCGTCGCGGGTGCGACGGCTGCGCGGCGGGCGCTGCCGGTCATCTCCGGGCTGCTCGCTGCGGTCCTGGCGCTCCTTGCGGCCACGCAGCGCTCGGCCTGCCTTTCCATCGCCCTGCTGGCGGTGTGGGGCCTGGCCTACGGCGGCGTCTCGGTCACCACCCAGACATGGCTCCTGGCGGCGGCCCCACGCTCGCCCGAGGCGGCGTCCGCCCTGCTCGTGGGCGTCTTCAACGCGGCGATCGCGGTGGGCGCGGCGGTGGGGGGTGCGGTGGTGAACGGTTCGGGGGAGACGGTTGTGCTGCTGGTGGGGGCGGGGTTGGCGGGGGCGGCGCTGCTGGTGACGGCGACGTCGGGCCGGGGGTGAGTTTCCCCCACCCCGCCCCTTCGAGAGGTCGTCCGTGGTTACCGCCGAGGCTCAGCTGGGCGCGCGGTGTTCCTGTCCTGTGGACTCGCTCCCTGACAGCAGAACACCCCGCCGCTCCATAGGGGTTGGAGTGGCGGGGTGCTTGGTGGTGCTGGTGCCGTTCAGATAGAGCCGAACTCTCCGGCCTTGAGGCTTGCTACGAAGGAAGAGAACGCATCCGCGTGGAAGCCCAAAGCGGGGCCGTTCGGGCGCTTGGAGTCACGGACTGGGACCTCGCCGCGCGAGGCGACAAGGTTCGTGGCGACCTGTACGCACTGGCCGCCGTTACCGCTGTACGAACTCGTGAACCAGCGGGGGGATTCGGTCGTCACTTGAAACCCTTTCGGAACTGGTTGATCAAGGCCACCGACGCCGCTTGGGGCAACGCCTCGGCCTGCAACTGATGGTATGCCTTAAGTATGGCCACGACAGCGGCGCTGTCCCGCTCTAGATGCCCTCGCTGCGCTGACTCGGCGTAGGACATGATCGAGCGGTCCGGCATGGTCAACACAGTTACCGGCAGACTGAAGGGTCGGCGTGCCCCCATGCTGAAGGGGGCGACCTGGAGCAAGGTGTTCGGCATCTCGGCGAACTCCAACAGGCGATCAAACTGAGCTTCCATGACCGAAGAGTTCCCCATGGGTCGCCGGATGCAGCTCTCGTCAAGCACTGCATGGATCAAGGGAGATGGAGTGCGGGCGAGCGTGGATTGCCTCCGGGTCACCAACTCCACGCGCTCTTCCGCTTGTTCGGCCGTGCTGGCTTCCCGCCGTACAGCGTCGGCCTCCAGTGTTGCCGCGTACTCCCTTGTCTGAAGCAGACCGGGGATGACGCCTACTTCGTACAGCCGTAGCTCTACGGCCCGCCCCTCGCGCTTGACGTACTCCGGGAACCCTTCCAGCAGGCTGCCTTGTCCCATCTGCCGGTACTCGCGCTCGAACGCGTCCACGGAGCCCTCAAGGCCGAAAGCGCGGTCAGCACTACGCGAGAAGCGGAGAGTCGGAGGTTTCCGACCAGTTTCGACCGCCGAGATATGCACGCTGGAATAGTCCATGCGATCGGCGAGATCATCTTGAGTCCAGCCGCGTGCCTCCCGCAGGCTGCGCAGACGCGCCCCATAGGCCGCTTGGGGCGAGGCATCGGGCGTTAACTCCTTGCGGTTCAAAGGCCGTTCACCAACCTTTCGTTCTCTTCCAGCAAGTTGAAACCTTCCCAGGTGCGGAGCACTCTGAACCACCCCGGTAGTGATAGCACTACGGAGAGGAGTGGTCGTGCCCGGCGAGAATCATGCTGCCGAGAATGTGCAGACGGCGACCCACGGCGCCTACTGGGCCGAAGTATTCGCAGAGCGGCCCGCCTCTGGTGAGACCGTCCGTGTTCTGCTCGGCACGTTCGCAACTCCGCACCGGGGACGCGCGTTCCGGTGGCTGGTGGGGCGGGCTCTCTCCGGGGCGTACTTCCTGTCCGTGATCCCCGTCAACGTCCCCACGGCGGATGTGTGCACGGCCGATCCGAACAGACCGCCCCCGGACAGGCTGGCGAGATCAACCAACTCCCCGCCCGGTGGCGGGACCGAGTGGGCGACCGCCCCAGAAGCACTCAGATACCTGACTGACGACGAGTTGCGGCAGGCCCGAATGATTGACACTCCGATTGGGGGTCGGCGCTGATGTTTGCACTACCAGTAGGAATGCCCACAGGGCCGGAGTACGGCTCAGTACCCGTCAGCGCTGTGGACCCGACGTACGGCCTTGAGCCGCCTGGCGCTGAGGGGTGCGATCACTGCGATGCCTCGCGCGCTAGCCGTGAGGTGGCGCGGGAGGGTCGGCAGCCCCAGGAGGTTCAGCGGGCCAACGCGGAGATCACCCGCCACCCCGACCACGAGTCGTGGCCTGGCAAGGAGGTGGTCCGGTGAGCGTCAGAAGCACGCTGCGGAGCTTGGTCTACCGGCTGCTGCGGCACCCGTCCAGCGAAGTGACCCTGACGGCCCGCTGCATGTCCGGCGACGGCTGCCGCTGGGAGTTGGACGCGACGAACGACCTTGACGCCGGAAGCATCGCGATCATGTCGCACACCGCCGAGACGGGGCACGGACTCTTCACCCGCAGAGTGGAAGACGTGGCGGTCGTGGTCCTCAACAACGAGCAGGAGCAGGCGTGCCGAGGGGCGGTCAACCGGCTGGAACTGGTGACCAGCAGCGAAGCGCGCCGCGAAGCCGCTGAGGAGACCGAGAACGCGCGGGCTGACCACCGCTGAGGCTCCCGGTGGCCGGGGACCCGCTGTTCCAACTACCTGCCAAGGTGCGGGATACGGAGAAACTGCGTGCCCTGCCGAGGTCGACCAACAGTGACTCCATCCCTGCCGGACATACCCGATGAGTTGTCCCCACGGCTCACAGGAACCCCGGCAGGGGCGGGCGTAACGCCCGTCCGGTTGCACGTCCCGTGAACCGGGGACGGCCGGTCGGGTCAGCAAGTGCACGACGGTTGGGGACGGCCCCCACCCGGACGCCATGAGGAGACACGAAAGTGACACTCAAGGAAGCACTACAGCGCATGGCCACCCCGCGTGGTGGCAACGGAGACGGAGACGACGACGGCGGTGAGGGTAACCCGCCGACGGGCGACTCGGACGACGGGCGCGACTACCACACCCGCTAGTAGTCTCCCCTGACCCGAGGGGCCGACCTCTGCTCCGGGGGTCGGCCCCTGACATTGAGAGGACCAGCCGATGACCGGTCTTGGGCCATTCGAGATCCCTGACCCTGTCCCCGTAACGCCCTTGTCTCAGCGGCTCGTACTGAACCGGCGCGGTTCAACGGTGTGGGATGTAGACACGCCCACTGGCCGCGTCGTGGTCAAACTGGGGTACCGCAGTGAAACGCACGCATGGACGGCACTGGCACCCGCCCGTGAAGGTGTGATCTTGCAAGCGCTAGGTACGGCCGCCGCAACGTACGGACAGTGGGACCAGGGCACTTGGAACGTCCAGCCATGGCTTGCGGGCACCGATCTGCAACACCTATGGGAACCGCACCGGACCCGGGACAGCCCCTCCCGTCCACCCCTGCCCGACGCCCTTGCATGCGCGCGAGCCCTCGCCGAGTTGCACGACAAAGATGTCGTTCACGGCGACGTGCAGCCTGCCCATTTCATCGTGAGGGACGAGCCGGCGAGGGCAGCGCTCATCGACCTTGCCCTCGCCCGTGGCGTCGAAGTACCCGAGTGGTGCGACTTCGCTTACAGGGGCTGTCTCGTCCACTACGAGAGCCCCGAGATTTCCCGCCGCGTACTGGAGGACGGCGAGGCGGTTCCTACGCGACAAGCAGACGTGTACGCGTTGGGGGCAACCCTGTTCATGGCGGCGACCGGTTGGCGGCACGTTGAGTACCCGGACGACGCGTCGCGGGCGATTCAGCGGCAAGCGATCGTCACTGGCACACACCGCCCCGTGAACGTGGCGGGCACACTGGGAGCGCTCATCCGCGACATGTTGCGGTACGACGCAGACGACCGGCCCACGATTCAGGAAGTCTGCAAGGCCCTGGACCAGGCCGCAGCATAGGAAGCCGGACCCCATGCCCCGCGACCGGCCCCGCCCGTCCCGGCATTCCTCCGCCGTGGGCGGGCGAGGCTACCCGTCGCCCTGGTGCGAGTCCTCGCCAGCGGGCCCACTACGTGGCCGCCGGTGGGGGCTTGTCGCGCAGTTCCCCGCGCCCCTAAGGAGGGCCCGAAGGGCCCATCAAGGGGCGCGGGGAACTGCGCGAGCAACCCAGCACGGTCCGCAGACAAACGGGGGTCCGGGGGCGCCGCCCCCGGGAAAAACCCTCCCACCCTTTCCCCCACCCACCCCCGGAGGGTTCAGGGAAGGGGCGGGGTGGGGGACGACACCGCGCGCAGCGCGGCCAGCACCCGCCCCACCCGACCACCCTCCGCACCACACCGCACCGCCGCCACCACATGCCGATACGGACGGTCCGCAGAAAGCTCCCGCATCGCCACCCCCTCCCGCCGCACCGCGGCAAGCCGGGGGACCAGCGCGACCCCCATCCCCGCCTCCACCATCGACAGAATCGCCGTCCAGCCCGCCGCGCTGTGCGCCTGCGCGGGGACGAAGCCCGCGGCCTCGCACGCCGCCAGGGTGATCTCGGACCACGGCCCGCTCCCGCCGTAGATCCACGCCTCCCCCGCCAGGTCGGACAACCGCAGGTCCGGCGCGGACGCGAGCGGGTGGTCGGCGGGCAGGGCCACGTCCAGCGGGTCGGCGAGCAGCGGGACCACCGTGAAGCGGGGATCGCGGGCGCTCGGCGCGTGGGCGGCCAGCGACAGGGCGAGGTCGACGTCACCGGCCGACAGCAGCTCGTACGCCTCGGCCGCCTCCGCCTCCCGTACGCGTACATCGAGCGCGGGATGACTGCGCCGCAGCCGCAGCACGGCGGGAACCACCAGCGCGGGCACGGCCGTCGAGAACGCGCCCACCCGCACCTCGCCCGCCTCCCCGCGCAGATAGCCGCTCAACTCCGCGTCCGCCCGCTCCAGTTGGGCGAAGACCGCGTCCGCGTGCCGCAGGACGAGATGGGCGGCGTCGGTGAGGCGGACCCGGCGGCCGTCGGCTTCGAGGAGGGTCACGCCGAGCTGCCTGGCGAGGTTGGTCAGCTGCTGCGAGACCGCCGAGGGCGTCATGCGCAGCGCCTCGGCGGTCGCGGTCACGGTCCCCCGCTCGTGCAGGGTCCGCAGGATCCGCAGCTTCTTGATGTCCCAGTCGGCCATGGCCGCAACCTACCTGCGCGACCCCAGCACCACTCCGCCGAGGATCAGCGCCATGCAGAGCAGCTGCCCGGGTCCCGTCGCCTCGCCGAGCAGGGCGAAGGAGAGCAGCGCCACGCACACCGGTTGGAGGTAGTAGACGACGCCCGCGCGGGCCGCGCCGATCAGTCCGATCGCCTTGTTCCAGGCGAAGAAGGCGACGGCCGACGACAGCACCCCCACGTACACCAGCGGACCCACCGTCCCCGGCGTCGCCGCGAAGCCTCCCTGTATCGCAACGCTGATCCCGTACACCGGTGCCAGCATCAGCGCGCCCAGCGCGAAGGTGGTGAACAGGAAGGCGAGCGAGCCGAGTTCGGCCGGGCGGCGGCGCAGCAGCGCGCTGTACGAGGCGAAGGAGAGGGCCGCCGCGACCATCCACAGGTCGCCCGGCGCGAAGTCGGGGGTCGGCGACCCCTTGCTGACGAGCAGCAGCACCCCGGCGCAGGCGACGAGCATCCCGGCCGTGCGGCGCGCGCCGAGCCGCCGGCCGCCGAGCCGTTCGTACACCGCCATCAGGACCGGCGACGCGGCCATGATCATGCCCATGTTGCCCGCCGAGGTGGAGAGTCCGGCCTGGTTGACGAGGGTGTTGTAGACGGTGACGCCGATCAGGGCGGCGAGGGTGATGAATCCCAAGTGGCGGCGGATCAGGGCGCGTTGGCGCCAGGTCTCGCGGGCCGCGAAGGGCGCGACCGCCACCAGGGCGATGATCCAGCGCCAGAACGCGGCCTGGACGGGCGGTACGGAGTCGTGGAGCGCCCGGGAGGCGACGAAGCTGCCCGACCAGACGACGGTCGCGAGCCCCGCGAGGAGCAGCCCGCGCCCACCGGCCCGGGACGCGCGGGGCGCTCCGGGGGTGGTGGTCGGTTCGGTGCGGACACGTGCGCGTTCCAGGACTGCCACGTTCGTCGTCTCTCCTCGGCGGGGTTCTCGGTGGGTGGATCCCTACCGTCGCACCGCAGGAACCATCAGGTCCATCGAATCTTTTTGATCAATCCCTTTAGGAGAAGTGAACGGATCGGCCGTACGAGCCTTCCCGCGCGGCGTCCACTGGCCCGCCAGCGTCGCCCCGAACGCGATCGCCATCCCGACCAGCTGGAGCGGCGCCAGCGACTGCCCGAGCGCGGCCCAGCCGATGACGGCCGCGGTGAGCGGCGAGAGCGGGCCCAGGAAGGTCACCGAGGTCGCGGTGAGCCGGCCGATGCCGCGGAACCAGAGCCAGTACGCGACCGCGGTGTTGACCAGCGCGAGGTAGAGGTAGCCCGCGAGGTTGCGGCCGTCGAGCGCGGGCGGCGCACCCTCGGCCAGGAAGGCGATCGGCGCGATGAGCAGTCCGCCCGCGGTGAGCTGCCACCCGGTGAGCACCAGCGGCCCGACCCCCTCCGGCCGCCCCCACCGCTTGGTGAACACGGTCCCGGCGGCCATCGAGGCCGAGGAGGCCACCCCGGCGAGCACCCCGACCGTGTCGAGCGCCCCCGCCGCCCTCAGCACGACGAGACTCACCCCGAGCGCGGCCGCTATGCCGGTGAGGAGCGTACGCAGAGTGGGCTTCTCGCCGAGGAAGAGCGCGGCGAGCCCGGCGACCCACAGCGGCCCGACGGAGCCGATGACGGCGGCCATACCGCCGGGCAGCCGGTAGGCGGAGAGGAAGAGCAGCGGGAAGAACGCGCCGATGTTCAGCGCCCCGAGCACTCCCGCTTTCCACCACCACTCCCCTCTCGGCAGCCGTCGCGTGACGGCGAGGAGTGCGAGTCCGGCAGGCAGCGCCCGCATCATGCCGGTGAACAACGGCCGGTCGGCGGGCAGGAACTGCGTGGTCACGGCGTATGTGGAGCCCCAGGAGACGGGCGCGAGGGCGGTGAGCGCGATGGTAGCCATGCGGCTCGGGTTGCGGACGGTGCTCATACGGGGCTCCAGAAACGGGATCGATGCCGAAGTTGCTCGATGGAAAGTAGCTTACTCCTAAGCTACTTTCCGCCAAGCAACTTTCTTGCGTCCGACCCATTCCGCTCGGATACTGGTTCCATGACAGCGACCACCCCCCGCGACCCCGTCGACGCCATCACCGCGCAGTGGGCGGAGGTCCGCCCCGACCTCGACACCCTTCCGATGGCCGTCTACGGCCGCATCTACCGCGTCTCCCGCGCGATGGGCGACCGGATCGAGAAGGAGTACAAGCGGTTCGGGATCTCACGCGGCGAGTTCGACGTGCTCGCGACACTGCGCCGCTCCGGCGAGCCGTACACGCTCTCGCCGCGCCAGCTCTCGGCGACGCTGATGCTCACCACCGGCGGGATGACCGGGCGGCTCGACAAACTGGAGAAGGCCGGGCTGCTGAGCCGCAGCCCGGACCCGCACGACCGGCGCGGGCTGCGCGTCACCCTCTCCGACAAGGGGCGGGAGATCGTCGACGAGTCGGTGACGGCGGGCCTGGCGATGCAGCACGAGGTGCTGGACAGCGTGCTCGACGAGGCCGAGGCGGCCCAGCTCGCCGCCCTGCTGCGCAAGCTGCTCGCCGCGCACTGAGCACGTCGACCGCCGCCTGAAATGAGAAAAGGCGCTTTACGGTACGAGTCGGACTCGTACCGTAAAGCGCCTTCTCAAGGCGTGAAGCGCGGCGGTCAGGCCTTCTTGCGCGACTTGTCGAGGACTATCACCAGACCGGCGATGATCGCGAAGAGCGCGATCGGCGTGACCACGTACAGGCCGATCGTGTTGATCACGCTCAGGCCCTTGCCCGGGTCGTCGCCGTCGTCGCGGGTGAGCGCGAGGGCGGGGGCCGACATCAGCAGCATCATCAGCGTCGTTCCGGCCGCCACGGCGCCGGCGCGCAGGGTGTTCTTCTTGTCCACAGTGCAAAAGTAGCGAACGCCTAAGTGGGGCGCGCGCCCGGGGGTGCCGTATGAGTCCGCGCGCCCGTCGGGGCGGTGCGCGCCCCGACGGTGAACACCCGCATCAGGCCGTGCAGCCGGGGCGAGGAGACCAGGTCCTCCAGGGTCAGCGGGCGGCCGTCGGGGCCCGCCACGGGCAGGCGCCAGTTGGGGTACTGGTCCCAGGTGCCCGGCAGGTTCTGCGGGCGGCGGTCGCCCACCGCGTCCGGCAGCCAGACCCCGACCATCCGGGCGGGCGTGCGCAGCAGAAAGCGGTAGACGGCCCGGACCGCGCCCTCCTCGCCCCGGGCGCCCTCCGGCAGCAGCCCGAGCCGGGCGAGATAGGCCAGCCACTCCCCCACCTCGGCCGCATCCTCGGCCTGTTCCTCGGCGAGCGGGCGGGTGAGCAGGCCGAGGCGGTGGCGCAGGCCGACGTGCTCGCCGGTGAGCCGGGCGGCCGTGGACGGCAGGTCATGCGTGGTGGCGGTGGCGACGCACGCCTCGCGCCAGGCGGTGGGGGGCAGCGGACGGTCGGTGCCGCCCCAGTCGCGCTCGAACCAGAGCACCGAGGTGCCGAGCACCCCGCGCCTGCCGAGCGCCTCCCGTACGCCGGGCTCGACCGTGCCCAGATCCTCCCCTATGACGACGGCCCCGGCGCGGTGGGCCTCCAGGACGAGGACGGCGAGCATCGCCTCGGCGTCGTAGCGCACATACGTCCCGGCGGTCGGCTCCTGACCCTGCGGGACCCACCACAGCCGGAAGAGCCCCATGACGTGGTCGATCCGCAGCGCGCCCGCGTGCCGCAGCAGGTTCCGCAGGAGCCCCCGGTACGGGGCGTAGCCGGTCGCGGCCAGCACGTCGGGGCGCCAGGGCGGCAGGCCCCAGTCCTGGCCGCGCGCGTTGAACGCGTCGGGCGGCGCGCCCACCGACATGCCCCGGGCGAAGGTCCGCTGCTGCGCCCAGGCGTCGGCGCCGCCCGGATGCACACCGACGGCGAGGTCATGGACGAGCCCGACCGCCATCCCGGCCTCCCGGGCGGCCCGTTGGGCGGCGGCGAGCTGGGTGTCGGTGAGCCAGGCGAGCCGGGTGTGGAAGTCGACGCGGTCGATGAGCTCGCGGCGGGCGCGCGCGGTGGCGGCCGAGCGCGGGTCACGCAACCCCTGCGGCCACCGCGCCCAGTCGGGCCCGTACCGCTCGGCGAGCGCGCACCAGGTGGCGTGGTCCTCCAACGCCTGCCCCTGCTGCGCCAGATAGTCGCAGTACGCGGCCCGCCGCCCGGGCGCCAGCGGTACGCGCGCGATCTCCTCCAGCGCCTCCCGCTTGAGCGCCCACACCGCGTCCCGGTCGATCAACTCGCCGTCGTTCAGGACGGATTGACGCAGTGCGTCGGCCGCCTTGAGGAGTTCGTCGAGCCTGCGTCTGTCGCGTACGTACGCGTACTCGGGCACGTCCTCGATCCGCAGGTGTACGGGGTCGGGGAAGCGGCGGGAGGAGGGGCGGTAGGGCGAGGGGTCGGTGGGGGTGCCGGGGACGGCGGCGTGCAGCGGGTTGATCTGGAGGAACCCGGCCCCCACGGCCCGCCCCGCCCACGCGGCGAGCTCCGCGAGGTCCCCGAGGTCGCCCATGCCCCAGGAGTGGGCGGAGAGCAGCGAGTACAGCTGCACGAGGAACCCGTGGGTGCGGGCGGGGGGTTGCGGGGTGCGCCCCGGCGCGACGACGAGCGTGGCGCGCGCGACGCGGCCGTCGGGGGTGCGGGCGGTGACACTGTGGACGCCGAGGGGGAGGGCGGGCCAGGGGGTGTGTTCGGGTGCCGGTGGGTCGGCGGAGGTGGCCACAGGTGGCTCGGCCGGTCCCGGCGGCTCGGCGGGTGGTGGCTCGGGCGGCGCCGACCGGTCGGCGGGTGCCGAGGCCTCACCCGATCCCGGCCGCTCGGCGCGTACCGACGCCCCACCCGGTCCCGGTGGCTCCGCCACCCCCGGCGTCACCCACCGTGTCTCCCCGCCGTCCTCCGCCTCGACGCGGACCATCGTGCCCGGGGGCAGGGTCGCGAGGGCCGGGGGCGGGGGCGGTGGGCCCGGGGTGTGCCAGTGGACCACCGTGGGGGGCAACAGGCGTTCTGCCTCGGCCAGTTCGGCTGTCGCCAGCGCGGTGGCCACCGCCTCGGGGGTCGCCGCGTCCACGCCCAGCGCGGCCAGGACCGCGACGACCGTGGCGTCCGCGACCGGAACCGTACGGTCCGGCGACGGGTCGTACGACGTGGCGACGCCGTGCAGCGCGGCGAGCCGGTCGAGGGTCATGGCGTCATGCTCCGACAGGCCCGGCCACCGGGGTCGGCTCGCTGGTCAGGGGCGCCGCCTCGGTCAACGGCGGCTCGCTGGTGAGCGGTTCGGCGTCGGCCAGCGGAGGTTCGCTGGTCAGGGGCTGTTCTAGGGCGGAGAGGGCCACGGGGGCTCCACAGAGTGTCGGCAACGGAGGACACAGCAGCCCTACCCCGTGGGCGGGCTCCCATCCGTACAACGTGAGGCGGGTCACGGTCGTCACTGCGCGTTCGCCGCGCCGACACGTTTCTCCGCTCGTGAACGATCACCGGAGGGGGCAATTCCGGCACAACAGTCACCCGCATTGACACCCTCGCACCGGGGGTGGTGGGCTCGGGGCGGGTTGTGGCGCGGGCGGCCGCAAAAGCGGTGCCGAGGCGAGGAGATGGCGTGCGGTTCGGGCGCGGTAGGCGGGCGACGGCTCTCGCGGTGGCCGTGATCGGCGGGCTCCTCGGCGCGGCCCCCGGCGCACTCGCGGCCCCCACCGGACCCTGGGTGCCCGACCAGCCCACCACCGGCCCCTCGACGGAGGCCGGACAGGATTCCGTCCCGGCCGTCTGGCCCCGGCCGCAGTCGGTCAAGCGGTCCGGGTCCGGGCTGAGCCTGGGCAGCGAGGCCGTGGTCGTCGCCGACCCCGGCGCCGACCCGTACGCGGTGTCCGCGCTAGGGGACGTACTCGACCAGGCCGGGGTCACCACGATCCACGACGGGCTCGCGGGCAACGGTCCGGTGTTCGTGGTGGGCGGCGCGGGCGCGCAGGACGCGCTGCGCGCCCTGCGGGTCCCCGAGCGCGGGGACCTGCCGTCGGGCGGCTACCGGATCGGTGTCGGGCGGGTCGGCGGGCGGGACACCGTCGCACTCGACGGCGTCGGCGACGACGGGCTCTTCCACGCCGTGCAGACACTGCGTCAGCTCGTCGGCAAGGACGCGCGCGGGGACGCGACGGTGCCCGGGGTGAGCGTGCGCGACTGGCCCGCGACCGCCGTACGCGGCACGACGGAAGGTTTCTACGGGCAGCCGTGGACGCCCGAACAGCGGCTAGGCCAGCTGGACTTCATGGGGCGCACCAAGCAGAACCGCTACCTGTACGCGCCCGGCGACGACCCGTACCGCCAGGCCCAGTGGCGCGACCCGTACCCGGCCGACCAGCGCGCCGCCTTCCGTACGCTCGCCGCCCGCGCCGCCGCCAACCATGTGACGCTCGCCTGGGCGGTCGCGCCCGGCCAGGAGATGTGCCTGTCCTCGGACGGCGACGTCAAGGCGCTGCTGCGCAAGCTCGACGCGATGTGGGCGCTCGGCGTGCGCGCCTTCCAGCTCCAGTTCCAGGACGTCAGCTACAGCGAGTGGCACTGCGGCCAGGACAAGAAGACCTTCGGGAAGGGCCCGGCCGCCGCCGCCCGCGCCCACGCGCGCGTGGCGAACGCCGTCGCGGCCCACCTCGCCGAGCGCTACCCCGGCTCGCAGCCGCTGTCGCTGATGCCGACGGAGTACTACCAGGACGGCGCCACCACGTACCGCGGCGCGCTCGCGGACGGGCTCGACGCGCGCGTACAGGTCGCCTGGACGGGTGTCGGGGTGGTGCCGCGCACCATCACCGGGCGCGAACTCGCGGGCGCGCGGGCAGCGTTCGGGCATCCGCTGGTGACGATGGACAACTATCCCGTCAACGACTGGGCGCCCGGCCGGATCTTCCTCGGCCCGTACACCGGCCGCGAGCCCGCCGTCGCGACCGGCTCGGCGGCGCTGCTCGCCAACGCCATGGAACAGGCGTCGGCCTCCCGCATCCCGCTGTTCACGGCCGCCGACTACGCCTGGAACCCGCAGGGGTACGAGCCCGAGGCGTCCTGGCGGGCCGCGATCGCGGATCTGGCGGGCGGTGACGCGCCGGTGCGCGAGGCGCTGACCGCGCTGGCCGGCAACGACTCCTCGTCGGTGCTCAGCAGCGCCGAGTCCGCCTATCTGCGCCCGCTCCTGGACGCGTTCTGGCAGTCGCGCGGCTCGGCGGACCCGTCGGTACGGGACGCGGCCGCCGCACGGCTGCGCTCGGCCTTCACGGTCATGCGCCAGACGCCCGACCGGCTCGCCGCCGACAGCGCGCTGGCCGACGAGGTCCGCCCCTGGTCCGACCGGCTCTCGCGCTACGGCCGGGCCGGCGAGGTCGCCGTCGACATGCTCCAGGCGCAGGCCCACGGCCACGGCGCGGCCGCCTGGCGGGCCGCGCTCGCCCTGGAGCCACTGCGCCAGAGCGCCGCGACCGGGACGGCCACGGTCGGCAAGGGGGTCCTGGACGCGTTCCTGGCGCGCGCGGCCGACGCGTCGGCGGCCTGGACGGGCGCGGACCGCCCGGCGGGGACCGTCACCGTGTCGCCGGACGCGTACACCGTGGGCCTCGGGCGGGTGCGCCCCGTGGAGGCCCTGACGGTCATGGACGACGCGGGCTTCGGCCCGGGCCCCGCCGTGGGCCCCGGCTCGGGCCCCCCGGCCTGGGCCACGGCGGGCGCCCCGGCCGCCCCGGTCGTCGGCCCCGGCCCGGTCCTCGCCGCCGCGCGTGTGCCGTGGGCCGAGGGCGGGGCGCTGGTGCAGGTGCATGTGCCGGGTCAGGGCTGGCGCAGTGTCGGGCCGCTGTCGGGCGACGGCTGGACGCAGGCGGCCGCCGGGGGCGTCCTCGCCGACGCGGTCCGCGTGACGGGCCCCTCCGACTCCGTACAGTCCGTACGGCATCTGATCCCGTGGTTCGCGGACGAGCCGCGCGCCCGCTTCGAGCTGGCGAAGGACGCGACGGACGCGGAGATCGGCGGCAAGCCGCAGCGGGTCGCGGCGGTGCTGACGTCGACGCGGCCCGGGGACGTACGGGGCACGCTCACCGCGCGCGCTCCCCGAGGTATCGGGGTCACACTCCCGGGCTCGGCCACGGTGCCGCGCGGGGCCACTTCTAC
This sequence comes from Streptomyces sp. CBMA152, assembly GCF_014596475.1. Lineage (GTDB taxonomy): Bacteria > Actinomycetota > Actinomycetes > Streptomycetales > Streptomycetaceae > Streptomyces. Next base: position 502,544 of record NZ_MECJ01000033.1, read on the forward strand.
GGTGCCGGTGGAGGTGACGGTGGCGCCGGGCACACCGGCGGGCGAGTACCGCGTGCCGGTGTCCTTCGCCGGGCAGGAGCGGACCCTGACCGTCAAGGCGTATCCGCGTACGGTCGGCCCCGACCTGATCGCGGGCGCCGCCGCGTCGTCCTCGGGCGACGAGACCCCCGCGTTCCCGGCCCGCGCGGCGGCCGACGGCGATCCGTCGACCCGCTGGTCGTCCCCGGCGGTCGACAACGCCTGGTGGCAGGCCGAACTACCGGCCCGCAGCCGCGTCGGCCTGGTCGTCCTGAACTGGCAGGACGCCTACGCGAGCGCGTACACCATCCAGACCTCCCCCGACGGCCGCACCTGGCGCACGGCGGCGACGGTCCGAGACGGCAAGGGCGGCCGAGAGGCGGTACGGATGGACGCGAGAGACGCCCGTTTCCTCCGGATCCAGGGCGTCACAAGAGCGACCCCGTACGGCTACTCACTGTGGTCGGTAGAGGCATACGCAGTGGCTGCGCCTTAAGGGGCGCGGGGCTGTGACATTTGCGGCTCCGCCGCGCGGGCGCGACCAGCTGCGACGCCCCCACGGCCGCCCGAGCCACCATCCCCTTAGGGGGCGCGGGGAACTGCGCGACCAGCCACGCACGGTCCGCAGACGAACCCCGCACCCAAAGACACCGCGCCCAGAGACAAATCTGGCCCGGAATCAGGCAGAAATGCCATCGATCCGGGCCAGAGCATCATCCGCCCCGAACGGTTGAAGGTACGGAAGCCATCGCGGATCCCGATGCCCCGTACCGATGATCCGCCAGGCCAGACCACTCGGCGGCGCGGGCTGATGCCGCAGCCGCCAGCCGAGCTCCAGCAGATGACGGTCGGCCTTGACGTGGTTGCAGCGACGGCACGCGGCCACCACGTTGTCCCAGACGTGCAGACCACCACGGCTGCGCGGGATGACGTGGTCGACGCTGGTTGCGACGCCACCGCAGTACATACAGCGCCCGCCGTCCCGTGCGAAGAGCGCACGGCGGGTCAGCGGAACGGGCCCCCGGTAGGGGACCCGTACGAATCTCTTCAGCCGGACCACGCTGGGCGCGGGGACGGCACGGGTCGCGCTATGCATGAAGGCGCCGGATTCCTCTAGGCAGACTGCCTTGTTTTCGAGTACGAGGACGAGCGCGCGGCGGAGCGGTACGACGCCGAGGGGCTCGTACGACGCGTTGAGGACCAGGACGTGCGGCACGGTGGATGCCTCCTTGTACGCCGGCGGCGCGTGGCTCGCGCCGGGACGATCTGCCTTCAGTCTCTCCTCATGCCTGGTCGAAACGCCACCACGTCCGGGTAACGGGCTGGAAGTGTTTTCGACCACACTCCCCTACATCCCCAGGTCCGGTCCGTCTCTCCCTCGAACACGGCACCGAAGCACACGGGTTGCCCCGTTAGTGTGGTTGGCCTGCCGTCGCACTGTCGGCAGCGCAAGTCCTGGAGGTTCCCGCCGTGCACTGGCCCGCCGTACTGGCCGCCGGATCCCCGTCCGCCGATCCCACCGGTCCGACGACCACCCCCACCCTCGACAACGCCCAGAAGTCGGCCACCGAGGCGGCCGGCTGGGTCGAGCAGAACTGGTCGACGTGGCTCGCCATCGGCCTGCGCATCCTGCTGATCCTGATCATCGCCTCGGTCCTGCGGGTGCTCATACGCCGGGCGCTCACCAAGCTCATAGACCGGATGAACCGCAGCGCCCAGGCCGTGGAGGGCACCGCGCTCGGCGGCCTCCTGGTCAACGCCGAGCGCCGCCGCCAGCGCTCGGAGGCGATCGGTTCGGTCCTGCGCTCGGTGGCGTCCTTCCTGATCATGGGCACGGCGGCCCTGATGATCCTGGGCGTCCTCAACATCAACCTGGCGCCGCTGCTCGCCTCGGCGGGTGTCGCGGGTGTGGCGATCGGTTTCGGCGCGCGCAACCTCGTCACGGACTTCCTGTCCGGTGTCTTCATGATTCTGGAGGACCAGTACGGGGTCGGCGACTCGATCGACGCGGGCGTGGCGTCCGGCGAGGTCGTCGAGGTGGGCCTGCGCGTGACGAAGCTGCGCGGCGACAACGGTGAGATCTGGTACGTACGCAACGGAGAGATCAAGCGCATAGGCAACCTCAGCCAGGGCTGGGCGACGGCCACCGTCGACGTCCAGGTCCGCCCGAGCGAGGACCTGGGCCGGGTCCGCGCGGTGCTCGCGGAGGCGACCGACTCCATGGCCAAGGACGAGCCGTGGAACGAGCGGCTGTGGGGCCCGGTGGAGATCCTGGGCCTCCACGAGGTGCTGCTCGAATCGATGGTCATCCGCGTCTCGGCGAAGACGATGCCGGGCAAGGCGGTGGGTGTCGAGCGCGAGCTGCGCTGGCGTATCAAGGAGGCGTTCGACGCGGCGGGCATCCGCATCGTGGGCGGCCCGCCGCTGACGGAGGCCGCGGCGGCCGCGGACCCGACGGCGTCGATGGCCGCCCCCTCGGCCCTGGGCAACCCGACGTCCCCCCAGTCCCTGGCCACGGCCGAGATACCGCCGGGCCCGAGCCTGGCGAAGTAATCCGCGGCGAGGGCGCTCCCGCCGGTTCACATCGGCGTGAGCGCCCTTTGCCGTACCCGGGGGCCAACGCTCCGCCGGAAGTGCGGACGGGCACGGAACCACGTCGGACTTCCACAAGACCGCTCAGCCGTACCAGTTCACCTGGACGACGACGATTCGTTCACCACGTACGTCCGTGATGTAGGTGAGCATCACCGAGCCACGGCTCTCGGTTCGCAGTCCCGGGCCGATCCCGGTGTACGAAGCCCCTTCCAGAAAGACCATGGATTCGCGGACGGCGATCTCTCGCGCCAGCAGACCGACCTCGGCCAACGCCTCGGGAGCCAGTCCGTCGAGCAGATTGTCGGGATCGTGCTCCCAATGCCAGTCAGCCACCCGCGACCTCGCGGTGTGCCGCCCGCACGATGTCGCCGGCCTCGCGGACGGCCTGGTTCCGCGCCTCGGGGTCAGCGCTGTCCACCCTGCGTTCGGCTGCGTGCAGCCGCCGGGCGGTCGCCGGATACCTCTCGATCTCCACGACCACGCCCCACCGTTGGTAGAACATCCGGATGGGGACAACGCTGTCCTCCTCCCCCGCCCGGACGAACGCGTCCTGGAGTTCCTCGAAGAACTCGGGCAACCGGGACGGGGCAACCGTCGCGACAGCCTGTCTGAGGGCGGGGAGCGTGAGCGCTGGTCTCGGAATGATCGGCCCGTCGTTCGCCCCGAACGGCACGGTCATCGGTAGCCTCTTCCACTCGTCGGGCACGCTCCGGCGCGTCATCCACGATAGTGCCGCACAGCCCCTCGCACCGCTGCCCGGCACTCACGGTACGTCCGGCAGGCATACGTTGTGTCAAGTTGCGCAGGTGCGATCGGACTCGACCAGAACTGCCGACTTCGTTCCCACTTCGCGCAGGTAACGGATTGACAGCCGCCCGGGGTCAGCCCATTGACGGGGCCCTGACGTGCGGCCTACCGTCCTCACAACCGAATAGGAAACTTTCCTAACAGTGCTCCCCGCGGCAGCGAAACGCGGCGGGCCCCAGCCGAAGGCAGGTGCAACCGTCGTGGCGGGTACTACCCCGGGAACCCCGCGCGTACTCCGCGCGATGAACGACCGCGCCGCCCTCGATCTCCTGCTGGAGCACGGGCCGCTGTCCCGCACCCGGATCGGGAAGCTTACCGGCCTCTCCAAGCCCACCGCCTCGCAACTGCTCGCGCGCCTCGAAGCCGCCGGGCTGGTCGTCGCGACCGGCACCACCGAGGGCCGCCCGGGGCCCAACGCCCAGCTGTACGCGGTCAATTCGCGGGCCGCGCACGTCGCCGGGCTCGATGTCACGCCCGAGCGCATCCGCGCCGCCGTCGCCGATGTCACCGGGGACGTGGTCGGCGAGTTCGAGGTGCGCACCCCCGGCCGACGCGCCGCCGAGTCCGTGGCGCACCAGGTCACCGACGCCCTCGACGGGGCCGTCAAGGCCGCCCATCTGGTCCGCTCGGACCTGCACCGCGTCGTCATCGGCACCCCCGGCGCCTTCGACCCCGGCACCGGCCGCCTGCGCTACGCCTCCCATCTGCCCGGCTGGCACTCCCCCGCGCTGCTCGACGAGCTCGCCGCCGCGCTGCCCATGCCGGTCGAGTACGAGAACGACGTCAACCTCGCCGCCATCGCCGAGCAGCGCCTGGGCGCGGCCCGCGGCCACGACGACTTCGTGCTGCTCTGGAACGAGGGCGGACTCGGCGCCGCCCTCGTCATCGGCGGGCGGCTGCACCGCGGCTTCACCGGCGGCGCGGGCGAGGTCGGCTTCCTGCCGGTGCCGGGCGCCCCGCTCGTACGCCATGTCACCAAGGCCAACAGCGGCGGCTTCCAGGAGCTGGCCGGGGGCCAGGTGGTGCCACGGCTGGCCCGCGAGTACGGCGTGCCGGACATGCCCGGCGGCACCCCCATCGAGGTCGCGATCGCGCTGGTCGCGCGGGCGGCCGAGGCCGACGAGGGCCCGTACCGTCAGCTGCTCGAAACGTTCGCGACCGGCCTCGCCACCGGTCTCGCCTCCCTGGTCGCCGTGCTCGACCCCGAACTCGTCGTCCTCTCCGGCGCGTTGATCGCCGCCGGGGGCGAGCCGCTGCGCGAGCTCGTACAGACCGAGCTGGGCGAGCTGGCCGCCTCCCGGCCCCGGCTCGTCATCGGCGAGGTCGACCGGCACCCGGTGCTGCGCGGCGCGTTGGAGAGCGCGCTTGCCACCACCCGTGACGAGGTCTTCGACACCTCGCGCTGACCCACGCCCGCCGAACCCCGCCCTACCCTGCCCTGCCCCGTCCTGCCCGCACCCCCGACCCTGCCCCGGGAGACTTCGCCATGTCCACAATCCGCCGGAACCGGAAGGCGGCCGCCGCGCTCGCCGCGTCCGCCTCCATCGCCCTGTTCGCGTCCGCCTGTACGGGCCAGAGCACCTCCTCTGCCAAGGACGACCCGTCCAAGGAGACGACGATCACCTTCTGGCACGGGTGGAACGCGCCCGACGAGGTCAAGGCGATCCAGGCGGACGTGGACGCCTTCGAGAAGGCGCACCCCAACATCCATGTGAAGGTCGTCGGCAACATCAACGACGACAAGATCAACCAGGCGCTGCGCGCGGGCGGTTCGAACGCGCCGGACGTGGTCTCCTCGTTCACCACCAACAACGTCGGCAAGTTCTGCTCGTCGCACGCGTTCGTCGACCTGAACGCCTTCCTCAAGAAGGACAAGATCGACCCCGCGAAGACGTTCCCGAAGGCCATGAACGAGTACACGCAGTTCGAGGGCAAGCGCTGCACGCTGCCACTGCTCGGTGACGCGTACGCGCTCTACTACAACAAGGACGCCTTCAAGGCTGCCGGGATCGCCGAACCGCCCAAGACGTGGAGCGAGTTCGCCAAGGACGCCAAGCTGCTGACGAAGACCAAGGGCGACTCGTACGAGCAGCTGGGCTTCATGCCGACCTACCACGGCTACGAGTCGACGACCGAGCACTACCTCGCCCAGTGGTCACCGACGTACTTCGACTCCAGCGGCAGGTCGAACATCGCCAAGGACCCGGCCTTCGCCAAGGCGCTCGCCTTCCAGAAGCAGTTGGTGGACGACCTCGGCGGGTTCCAGAAGCTGGAGAGGTTCCGGACCGGCTTCGGCGACGAGCTCGGCGCCAAGCACCCCTTCCACCTGGGCCAGGTCGCCATGCAGTTGGACGGCGAGTGGCGCCTGGCGATGGCCGAGGAGGCCAAGCCGAAGTTCGAGATCGGGGTCGCCCCGCTGCCCGTGCCGGACGACCAGGTGGCCACGACCGGCAAGGGTTACGTCACCGGCACCATCGTCGGCATACCCGCCACCTCGGCCAAGCAGAACGCCGCGTGGGAGCTGGTCAAGTTCATGGCCACCGACACGGACGCGGTGGTGAACTTCGCCAACGCCATCCACAACGTGCCGTCCACCCTGGACGCGCTGAAGTCGCCGAACCTGAAGTACGACCCGCGCTTCAAGACGTTCCTGGACATCGCGCAGAACCCGAACTCGACGACCACCCCCGCCTCCGTCAACGGCGGCCAGTACCTGCTCTCCCTGCAGAACCTCGGCTACGACGTCGAGAAGGGCAAGCAGACGGACGTCAAGGCGGGTCTGGAGAGCACCGCCCGGGAGATCGACTCCGCGATCGACCAGGCGAAGTAAGCCGGGCCGGTCCATCCCATGAGTACGTACACCCTGCGCGCCAAGCGCCGCCGGGCCGCGCTGCGGACCCTGGCCTTCATGTCACCGTGGCTGATCGGCTTCGGCGTCTTCTTCGCCTACCCGCTCTTCTCCACGGTCTACTTCTCCTTCACCGACTACGACGGCTTCACGGCCCCCTCCTTCACGGGCCTGAAGAACTGGTCGTACGTCTTCAACGACTACCCGATGTTCTGGCCCGCGCTGCGCAACACGCTCTGGCTGGTGCTCGTCATGGTCACCTGCCGGGTGATCTTCGGCCTGGGCATCGGGATGCTCGTCACCAAGATCAAGACGGGGGTCGGGGTCTTCCGGACGCTGTTCTATCTGCCCTACCTCGCGCCGCCGGTCGCCGCCACGCTCGGCTTCGTCTTCCTGCTCAACCCCGGTACGGGACCGGTCAACTCGGTCCTGACCGACCTCGGCGTCCCCGCCCCCGACTGGTTCACCGACCCCACCTGGTCCAAGCCCGCGCTCACCATGCTGGCGGTGTGGGGGGTGGGCGACCTCATGGTCATCTTCATGGCCGCGCTGCTCGACGTACCCAAGGAGCAGTACGAGGCCGCCGAGCTGGACGGGGCCTCGGCCTGGCAGCGGTTCCGGTTCGTGACGCTCCCGAACATCTCGCCCATCGTGATGTTCGCGGTGGTGACCGGGATCATCCAGACCATGCAGTACTACACCCAGCCGCTGGTGGCGGGGAAGGTCGCCTCCGGGATCATCGGGAACTCCGGGCAGCAGTTCGAGCCCGGCTACCCGGACAAGTCGACGCTGACCCTGCCCCAACTGGTGTACAACCTGGGCTTCCAGCGCTTCGAGTACGGCTCCGCCTGCGTGGTCGCCCTCGTGCTCTTCGCCCTCTCCATGGCCTTCACCGCCCTGCTGATGCGGCGCCGCGGCGGACTGATCCAGGCAGGTGACTGACATGGCGACGACCGATCTGGCCTACCCGCCGACGACGAGAGCCGACACCCCGGCGGCCCGGGTGGCCCGCCGCAAGGCCGTCCTGCAGTGGATCGCGGTGCACGCGCTGGGCGTGGCGGCGGCCCTCTTCTTCGTGCTGCCGTTCGTCTTCCTGGTGCTCACCTCGCTGATGGACGACCAGCAGACCCTGACCCGCGATCTGATCCCGCACCACTGGGAGTGGTCCAACTACAAGAAGGTCTTCGACACCCCGGGCTTTCTGACCTGGTGGCGCAACACCCTGCTCTACGCGGGGCTCGGCACCGTCCTCACCGTGGTGTCGTCCCTGCCGGTGGCGTACGCGCTCGCCAAGTTCCGCTTCCGGGGCCGCAATCTGTCGATGATGCTGGTGATCTCGATGATGATGCTGCCGCCGCAGGTGATCATCATCCCGATGTACCTGTTCTGGGCGAAGCAGCTGGATCTGTCGGGCACGCTGTGGCCGCTGATCGTCCCGATGGCGTTCGGCGACGCGTTCTCCATCTTCCTGCTGCGCCAGTTCCTGCTGACCATCCCCAACGAGTACCTGGACGCGGCGAAGGTCGACGGCTGCGGAGAGCTGCGGACGCTGCTGCGGGTGGTGGTGCCGATGGCGAAGCCCGGCATCGCCGCCGTCGCGCTCTTCCAGTTCTTCTACGCCTGGAACGACTACTTCGGACCGCAGATCTACGCCTCGGAGAACCCGGGCGCCTGGACCCTGTCGTACGGCCTTGAGTCCTTCAAGGGCGCGCACCACACCGACTGGAACCTGACCATGGCCGCGACCGTTCTGGTCATGGCCCCTGTCATCCTCGTCTTCTTCTTCGCCCAGAAGGCGTTCGTCGAGGGTGTCACACTGACCGGAGTGAAGGGCTGACGTCTGTTATGAAGCTCGCAGTTGTAGGGGGCGGATCCACCTACACCCCCGAACTCGTCGACGGCTTCGCGCGGTTGCGGGACACGCTGGCGATCAGTGAGCTGGTCCTGGTGGACCCGGCGGCCGACCGCCTGGAGCTGGTCGGCGGCCTCGCCCGGCGCATCTTCGCCCGCCAGGGCCACCCGGGGAGGATCACCACCACCTCCGATCTGGACGCGGGTGTCGAGGGCGCCGACGCGGTGCTGCTCCAGCTGCGCGTCGGCGGCCAGGCGGCCCGCGAACAGGACGAGACGTGGCCGCTGGAGTGCGGCTGCGTGGGCCAGGAGACGACGGGCGCGGGCGGGCTCGCCAAGGCGCTGCGGACCGTCCCGGTGGTCCTGGACATCGCCGAGCGGGTGCGGCGCGCCAACCCGGACGCGTGGATCATCGACTTCACCAACCCGGTGGGGATCGTCACGCGCGCGCTGCTCCAGGCCGGGCACAAGGCGGTCGGGCTCTGCAACGTCGCCATCGGCTTCCAGCGCAAGTTCGCGGCGCTCCTCGACGTCGCGCCCGGCGAGCTGCATCTGGACCACGTGGGCCTCAACCACCTCACCTGGGAGCTGGGCGTACGCCTGGGCGGCCCCGGGGGCGAGAACGTGCTGCCGAGGCTGCTCGCCGAGCACGGCGACGCGGTCGCGGACGACCTGCGCCTGCCCCGGCACCTCCTGGACCGCCTCGGCGTCGTCCCCTCGTACTATCTGCGCTACTTCTACGCCCATGACGCGGTCGTACGCGAGCTCGCCACCAAGCCGTCGCGGGCGGCTGAAGTGGCCGCGATGGAGGGGCAGTTGCTCCAGATGTACGGGGATCCGGCGCTCGACGAGAAGCCGGAGCTGCTCGCCAAGCGCGGCGGCGCCTTCTACTCGGAGGCGGCCGTCGACCTCGCGGCCTCGCTGCTCGGCGACGGCGGCAGCCCGGTGCAGGTCGTCAACACGTACAACAACGGCACCCTGCCGTTCCTCGCCGACGACGCGGTGATCGAGGTGCAGGCGCGGGTCGACAAGGACGGCCCGGTGCCGCTGGCCGTGCCCGAGCTCGACCCGCTGTACGCGGGACTGATCGGACACGTCACCGCGTACGAGGACCTGGCGCTCGAAGCCGCCCTGCGCGGCGGACGCGACCGGGTCTTCCGCGCGCTGCTCGCGCATCCGCTGGTGGGGCAGTACGACCACGCCGAGGGCCTGACCGACCGGCTCCTCGCGCACAACCGGGAGCACCTTTCGTGGGTATGAGTGTGCTGGCGATCGACGCCGGCAACAGCAAGACCGATGTCGCCCTGATCGGCCCGGACGGGACGGTCCTGGGCACGGCCCGGGGCGGCGGCTTCCGTCCCCCGGCCGTGGGCGTGACGGCGGCGGTGAACGACCTGGCGCAGGCGGTCGAAGCGGCCTGGGAGGACGCCGGGCACACCGGCCCGGTCGCTGTCGACCATGTGTCGGCATGCCTGGCCAACGCCGATCTGCCCGTCGAGGAGCGGGAGTTGGCCGAGGCGCTGACCGCCCGGGGCTGGGGCGGGACCGTACAGGTGTACAACGACACCTTCGCGATCCTGCGGGCCGGGCTGCCGCGCGGGGCCGAGCCGCGCGGGGTCGCGGTGGTGTGCGGGGCGGGCATCAACTGCGTCGGGATGACCCCGGACGGCCGCACCGCCCGCTTCCCCGCGATCGGCAAGCTCTCCGGCGACTGGGGCGGCGGCGGGGGCCTGGCGGAGGAGGCTCTGTGGTTCGCCGCGCGCGCGGAGGACGGGCGGGGCGAGCCCACCGCGCTGGCCCGCGCGCTGCCCGGGCACTTCCAACTGCCGTCGATGTACGCCCTGATCGAGGCACTGCACCTGAAGCGCGTCCCGGCCGCCCGCAGGCATGAGCTCGCCCCGGTCCTGTTCGAGGTCGCGGCGGCCGGTGACCGCGTCGCGCGGGCGCTGGTGGACCGGCAGGCCGAGGAGATCGTCGCGCTCGCGGTGGTGGCCCTGGACCGCCTCGGCCTGCTCGACGAGGAGACCCCGGTCCTGCTCGGCGGCAGCGTGCTCGCCGCGCGCCATCCCCAACTGGACGACGGTGTACGGGAGTTGCTGGCGGCCCGCGCCCCCAAGGCGGTCCCGCTGGTCGTCGCGGAGTCGCCGGTGCTGGGGGCGGGGCTGCTGGGGCTCGATGTGGTGGGCGCCGGGGAGGAGGTGCTCGAACGGCTGCGTCGGCAGTACGTCTAGGTGTACGAAGCCCCCTTATCCGTACGCCCGGAAGGGAACCGAATGGGTGCCATCGGCGTATACATGAGGGGGAAGTATGCGGTGGGGAACGGGGTAGCGGAGAGGGACAGGGCCGGGGCGGGCGGGTAACAAGATCAGGTCAGCCCTTGTGTCGTGGCCGGTCCCTGCGTCCATACTGCTGACCAGGCACTGGGTGACCGAGGGGGAGGTCTAGTGGCACACCCGCCGAACACGCGCGCACCCGAAGAGGCGTCGGCGACGGCACGGACATCGGCACCGGCGTATCCCGCGCAGCCTCCCGCCCCGCGCCGGGGCGGCTGGGCCGAGGCGCGCGAGCGGCTGCGGGCGGCCGCGACCACCGAACCGGGACGGCTGTGGATCGTCGGTACGGTCGTCGCGCTGCTCGTCGTGGCGTTCGGCGCGGTCACCGCCTGGGAGGTCACCGACCGGGCGGCCGCCGCCGACGACGTGGTGAGCCGCAGCCAGCCGCTGAGCGCGGACGCGGCCTCCATCTACCGCTCGCTCGCCGACGCGGACACCGCCGCCGCCAGCGGCTTCCTCGCGGGCGCGCAGGAGCCGCACGACGTGCGCCTGCGCTACGAGGCGGACATCGCCACCGCGTCCAGGCTGCTCGTCAAGGCCGCCGCCAACACCACGGGTTCATCCGGCTCCGCCCAGTCCATCGCCCAGCTCAACGAGCAACTGCCGGTCTACAACGGGCTGATAGAGCAGGCCCGCGCCAACAACCGGCAGGGCTTCCCGGTCGGCGGCGCCTATCTGCGCTTCGCCAACGACAAGATGACCAACGACCTGCTGCCCGCCGCCCACGCGCTGTACGCGGCGGAGACCGGGCGGCTCTACGACGACTACGACCAGGCCGAGACCTGGCCGTACGCGGCGCTGGCGGTCGGAGTGGTCGCGCTCGGCGGGCTCTTCTGGGCCCAGCGGCGCAACTATCTCCGTACGAACCGGGTCTTCAACCAGGGGCTGGTCGCGGCCAGCGCCGCCTCGGTGGTCGTCCTGCTGTGGCTGGTCGCGGCGCACGCGGTGGCCTCCAGTGACCTCTCGACCTCGCGCTCGCACGGGCAGGAGTCGCTGAAGGTGCTCAACGACGCCCGGATCAACTCGCTGCAGGCCCGCGCCAACGAGAACCTGACGCTGGTGGCGCGCGGGGCCGTCCTCACGGCGGGCGGCAAGGACAAGTACGACGCTGATTACAAGGCGGAGATGAAGAACCTCGTGGCCCAGCTCGGCTCGGCCGGGAAGCTCGCCGACGACAGCTCGGGGCGCACCCCGGTCTCGGACGCGCAGAGCAGCGTCACCGAGTGGCAGCAGCGGCACGCCACGGCGCGTAGGACCGACGACAGCGGCGACTACGACGGCGCTCTGAAGCAGGTCATCGGCGAGACCGGCTCCACCGGCCAGTCCTTCGACCGGGTCGACGCGGCCCTGGAGAAGGCGATCGGCCATGAGCAGAGCGAGTTCACCCGGGCCGCCTCGGACGGCAAGGGCGCGCTGACCGGGCTTCCGCTGGGCGCGGCCGTGCTCGCGGTGCTCGGTGCCGCGGCGGCCGGTGTCGGCGTCAGCCGCAGGCTCGCGGAGTACAGGTGAGCACCGTGGGGTACAGGGGAACACCGGCCCGAGCGGCACAGCGGTCCTGGGAGGAGGCGCGATGAACAGGAACGGCAGGCTCCGCGGGTGGGGCGGCGTCGGCGGGATGGCCCTGGCCTGTGCCGCCGCCGCTTCCCTGCTCGTCCCGGTGTCGCGGCACGGGGCGGACGAGGACAGTACGCAGGTCGGCGGGTCCGGTGTGGCGCAGGGCGTCCAGGCGAAGGCCGACACCTGCAAGGACCCCGAGGCCAGCCTGCCGCCGTCGCCCGCCGACGGGCCGAGCATCGAGAAGATCAGGAAGGCCGGCAAGCTGTACGCGGGCGTCGACCAGAACAGCTTCCGCTGGGGCTACCGCAACCCGAACACCGGGGAGCTGGAGGGCTTCGACATCGATCTGGTGCGGGCCATCGCCAAGAACATCCTGGGCGACCCGGACGCGGTCATCTACCGCGCCATCCCCACCAGCCAGCGCATCTCGGCGCTCCAGAACAACCAGGTCGACGTCGTCGTGCGGACGATGACCATCACCTGCAAGCGGATCGAACAGGTCGCCTTCTCCTCGGCGTACTTCACGGTCGGGCAGCAGGTGCTCGCGCCCAAGCAGTCCTCGATCACGGGCTTCAACTCCACGCTGAACGGCAAGAGGGTCTGCGTGGCGGCGGGCTCGACCGCGTTCGACGCCCTGGAGAAGGAGTCGAACGGCGCGGTCTACAAGAACCAGACCGTGCCCAACCAGCTGGACTGCCTGGTCCGTCTCCAGCTGGGCCTGGCCGACGCGGTGGTCACGGACAGCGCGCTCGCCGCGAGCCAGGCCGCGCAGGACCCGACGGTCCAGCTCAAGGGCGTCCCGCTGACCCCTGAGTACTACGGGGTGGCCACCAACCTTCAGAACACGGACCTCGTCCGGCGGATCAACCAGGTCTTGGTGGACTACCGCAACGGCGGCGAGGGCAGTCCCTGGATGACGGCGTACCGCAAGTGGCTCGCCGCCGACCTGCCCGGCATAACCGGCCCGCCCGAGCCCAAGTACCGTTCGTAGCAACCGGATCGGCACCGGTGTCGTACCAGCGCAGTGGACGCGGAGCAGAGAGGTGATCGATGGGCGCGGGATCCTTCCCCGGCTCCTCCTCGGGGAGGCCCGCCCGGCCGGTGCTCGACCGGGACGAGGTGGACCGGGCGCTGTCCCGGCTCGACGCCGAGCACGAGGCGATCGAGACCTCGCTGCTCGCGCTCCAGGACCACGCGGGCAGACGGCTGCTCGAAGGCGCCGAGCTGACCGGGGTCACCCGGGAGCGCTGGGCGGCGGCCGAGCAGTCGATCTCCTTGCTGTGGACGTACTTCGACGCGTACAAGGCGGCCGTGGACGCGGCGCGTGAGCTGCGCGAGCGGCGCCGCTGGCCGTCCCGCGAGGATCTGCTCGAACTCACCGAGCGGCTGCTCGGCGAGTCCGTGACGGTGGCCGGATCGGCCCAGGCCGCGGCCTCGATCACCGGCCCGGCCCGGCTCACCGAGTCGTTCACGCTGGAGAAGCTGGTCGGCCGGATGAACGAGCTGTACGCGAGCTCGCTCGACCTGGTGGTCGCGGCCGACGCGGTGTGGTCGGCGCTCCCGGCCCGGATAGACCTGCTCGCGGCCGAGCTGCACCGCACCCGGGGCCTGGCGCACTCGGTGGGCGTGCGTCCCGGGGAGCATCCGTCGGGCGACGACCTGGAGTCGATCACCGAGGAGCTGACGGTGTTGCGCGCCCAGGTGGTCTCGGACCCGCTGGCGTTCTGGCTCTCCGCGCCCGGCAGTTCGGCGCCGGGGGGCGGGCGCCCGGACACCGAACGCTACGACCGGGCCGCCCGCGCCCTCGACGAGGTGCGCCGGGAGATCGAAGCAGTTCTGACGGTGCGTCAGGATGCCGAGATGCGCCTGCTGCGCCTGCGGGACGTGCTCTCGCGCGCGGACCGTACGCTCACCGAGGCGCGGGCCGCGCGCGGCGAGGTCCTGGCGAAGATCGCCGCGTCCGAGGTGCCCGCGGTGAGCGGCCCGCCGACCGCGCTCCAGGAGCGCCTGGTGGCCGCCGCCGAGTACCGCAGACACGCGCAGTGGCACCGGCTCTCGCCGCTGCTGGAATCGCTGGAGCGGGAGGCCGAGGACGAACTGCTGCGCGCCCGCGAGTCGTTGACGGCCGTCACCGCGCCGCTGGCGGTCCGCGCGGAGCTGCGCGGCAGGCTCGACGCGTACAAGGCGAAGGTCGCCCGGCACGGCATGGCCGAGGACCCGCTGCTCATCGAGCGGTACGACGCGGCGCGCCGGATGCTGTGGTCCGCCCCCTGCGATCTGCGCGTCGCCGAGCAGGCGGTGCTGCGCTACCAGCAGGCGGCGGCGGAGGTACTGGTGCCGAGGCAGCCGGGACCCGTTGACCAGAGGGGGGAATCATGAGCGAGCAGAAGAAGTGCCAGCGCCCCGGTTGCGAGGGCGCGTACGAGGACATGGGCGGCGGTGAGCTGTACTGCGACACCTGCGGGCTGGCGCCGGTCGTCTCCGTGAACGGGACGCTGAGCTCGCCCGCGACCGGGATCACCGGCGGCAGGCTCAAGGGCGGCGGCTCCTCGTCGGCCCGCTCGGCGGGCTCCTCGCGCTCGTCGCAGGCGTCCTCGCGGTCCTCGACGTCCCGGCGCTCGGTCTCCGGGCGCCTGTCGCGCTCGCTGACCGGCGGGTCCGGCAGCTCGCGCTCGGTCTCGGTGCGCAGCTCGGGCTCGGCGACCGGCAGTTCGGGGCGCAGCAGACTCGGCGCCGGGCTCGTCACCGTGCCCGGGGTGCCCCGCCCCGACCCGGCGAAGGCCGTGATGGAGCACCCGGAGGTCCCCGAGCGGAAGCGATTCTGCTCGAAGTCGGACTGCGGGGCGCCGGTCGGCCGCTCGCGCGGTGAACGGGCCGGGCGCACCGAGGGGTTCTGCACCAAGTGCGGCCACCCGTACTCGTTCGTGCCCAAGCTCCACGAGGGCGACATCGTGCACGGCCAGTACGAGGTGGTGGGCTGTCTGGCCCACGGCGGCCTCGGCTGGGTCTACCTCGCCATCGACCGGGCGGTCTCCGACCGCTGGGTGGTCCTCAAGGGCCTGCTCGACACCGGCGACCAGGACGCGATGGCGGCCGCGATCTCCGAGCGCCGCTTCCTCGCCGAGATCGAGCACTCCAACATCGTCCGCATCTACAACTTCGTGGAACACCTCGACCAGTCCACCGGCTCCCTCGACGGCTACATCGTCATGGAGTACGTGGGCGGCAAGTCGCTCAAGGAGATCGCCAACGACCGGCGCGGCACCGACGGCAGGCGCGACCCGCTCCCGGTCGAGCAGGCGTGCGCGTACGGGATCGAGGCCCTTGAGGCGCTCGGCCATCTGCACAGCCGCAATCTGCTCTACTGCGACTTCAAGGTCGACAACGCGATCCAGACCGAGGACCAGCTGAAGCTGATCGACATGGGCGCGGTGCGCCGGATGGACGACGACGAGTCGGCCATCTACGGCACGGTGGGCTACCAGGCCCCCGAGGTCGCCGAGTCCGGCCCGTCGGTCGCCTCCGACCTGTACACGGTGGCCCGTACGCTCGCGGTCCTCACCTTCGACTTCCAGGGCTACACCAACGTCTTCGCGGACAGCCTGCCCGACCCCGACAACATCGAGGTCTTCCGTACGTACGAGTCGTTCTACCGGCTGCTCGTACGGGCCACCGACCCCGACCCGGCGCGCCGGTTCGCCTCCGCGCAGGAGATGGCCGAGCAGCTGACGGGCGTGCTGCGGGAGGTCGTGTCCCTGCAGACCGGCCGTCCGCGCCCGTCCCTGTCGACCCTGTTCGGGACCGAACTGCGCGTCCCGGACACGCAGTTGTTCGCCGAGCTCACCGGCGATGTGTCGGCGCTCGGCGCCCGCGTGCTACCCCCGAGCCGCCTCGCCCGCAAGCGCGCGGCGGCGAACGGCTCGGCAGCTGCCGTCACCGCCAGCCCCACCACCGCGCTGCCCCCTTCGACGGCCCCGGCCACCGCCCCCGCGACCCGTACCGCCACCGCCGTCGTCCCCGCGCCCCGCGTCGGGGGCGGCTCCGACCCGTACGGCACGGGCGTGGGCTCAGACGCCCAGCTCAGGGCGCTCGACGCGGGCGCGACCTCACTGGCGCTGCCGGTGCCGCACGTGGACCCGAACGACCCCAACGCGGGGTTCCTCGCCGGGCTGATGGCGGCCGCGCCCGCCGAGCTGATCGCCGCGCTGCGGGCCGCGCCCGCCAACTCGGTGGAGAAGCGGCTGCGCGAGCTGCGGGCCCGGCTCGACATGGGCGAACTGGTCTCCGCCGCCAAGGGCCTTGAGTCCCTGGAGCACGACCACCCCGACGACTGGCGGGTGGTCTGGTACCGAGGCGTCGCCTCGCTGGTCTCCGGCGACCACGAGAACGCCGCGCTCTCCTTCGACGCGGTCTACGACGCCTTCCCCGGCGAGCCCGCGCCCAAGCTGGCGCTCGGCGTGTGCGCGGAGGTGCTGGGGCAGCTGGACAACGCGGCCGAGTACTACCGGCTCGTGTGGACCACCGACCCGAGCTATGTCAGCGCCGCGTTCGGCCTGGCCCGGGTGCAGCTGGCGGCGGGCGACCGCACGGCGGCCGTGCGCACCCTGGAGTCGGTGCCGGAGGCGTCGATCCACTACACGGCGGCGCGGGTCGCGGCCGTACGGGCGAGGCTGCGGCGGCGCTCCCCGGGCGAGCCGCTGCTCGACGACCTGCGGGCGGCGGCGGGCCAGGTGGACGCGCTGCAGAAGCTGGGCCTGGACGCGGTGCGCCGTGAGCGGCTCGCCACCGAGGTCCTGGGCACGGCGCTCGACTGGGTACTCTCCGGGAGCCGGGGCGCCCAGAGCCCGGGCGGGCCGTCCGCCGGGGCCATACTGCTGGGCAGCGAGCTGGACGAACGGGGCCTGCGGTTCGGCCTGGAGCGTTCGTACCGGGTGCTCGCCCGGCTCGCCGCCGGCGGCGACGAGCGGATCGAACTGGTGGAGCGGGCAAACCGTTTCCGCCCCCGGACGTGGGTGTGAATTGATGGCACAGATGCATCGGCCGGCGGCCGGGTCGACGTGCCCCGACTGCGGGGAACCGCAGGAGTCGGGCGACCTGTTCTGCGGGCGCTGCGGGTACGACCTGTCGGCGGAGCCCGTGGCGGGCCCGGCCGTGGACAACCCGACCGTGGTCCTGGGCAGCCCCGTGGCGGGCGAGGCCTGGCCCGTCGGGCGTGAGGCCGAGGGCCCGGACGCCACCGGCTCCGCGCCGCCCTCGGACGTACGGATCGAGGCCGAGCCCGAGGAGTACCCCCTGCCCGCGCCGGACCCCCGCGCCGCCGACCCCGAGCCGGCCACCCATGTCACGACACCCGTCAAGGTTTGCGTGGCCTGCCGGGCCGGGCGGGTCGACGAGGACGGCTACTGCGAGAACTGCGGGCACGCCCAGCCGCGCGAGCGCGACCACATGGAGCTGGAGCTGAGCGCGGTGGCGGCGGTCAGCGACCGCGGTCTGCGCCACCACCGCAACGAGGACTCCTTCGCCCTCTCGACGACCTCGCTGCCCGACGGCTCCCCCGCCGTCGTCGCGATCGTCTGCGACGGCGTCTCCTCGGCGACCCGCCCCGACGACGCCTCGGCGGCGGCCGCGGCCCGTGCCAACGACACACTGCTGCACGCCCTGCCGCAGGGCACCCATCCCCAGCAGGCGATGCACGAGGCGATCGTGGCCGCCGCAGAGGCGGTCAACTCCCTGGCCACCGAGCCCCACCGGGCCATGGAGCACGACCCGCACCGCCATGAGAACGCGCCCGCCTGCACATTGGTCGGCGCGATCGCGGCGGGCGGGCTGCTCGTGGTCGGCTGGGTCGGCGACAGCCGGGCGTACTGGGTGCCCGACGACCGTACGACCCCGCCCGCCCGGCTCACCGAGGACGACTCCTGGGCCGCGCAGATGGTCGCGGCGGGCCTGATGAGCGAGGCCGACGCGTACGCGGACGAGCGGGCGCACGCGATCACGGGCTGGCTCGGCGCCGATGCGTACGAACTGGACCCGCACACCGCGTCGTTCAAACCGGACCGCTCCGGTGTGGTCGTGGTCTGCACCGACGGGCTGTGGAACTACGCGGAGGGCGCCGCGGAGATGGCCGGGGCCGTGCCACCGGACGCCGCCGAACGGCCGCTGCACAGCGCCCAGGTGCTGGTCGGCCACGCCCTCGACGGCGGCGGCCACGACAACGTAACAGTGGCGGTCCTGCCGTTCGCGGTGCCGTCGACGGGGGCAGGATCCGCCTACAACTAGGCCTTCGTACCGGTTTCCACCACACTTCTCTCTTCAGGCCCAGAAGCCTCAAGGAGCCTTTCAGATGGCCAACTTCTCCAAGTCCATGGCGCCCCGGTTCTCCGTCGAGGTCTACCAGAACGAGTACCTGCCGGAGGGCGGGCGCGAGGTCAACGCGATCGTCACCGTGACGTCCACCGGCGGCGGCACGGTCGGCGGCGCCCCGCTGGCCGGGGCCGCGCTGTCGCCCTCGTACATACCGGGCCAGGCGCCCAGCGCCGCCGTGGTGATCATGGTCGACTGCTCGGGTTCGATGGACTACCCGCCGACGAAGATGCGCAACGCGCGCGACGCGACGGCGGCCGCGATCGACACCCTGCGCGACGGCGTGGCCTTCGCCGTGGTGGCCGGAACCCATCAGGCCAAGGAGGTCTACCCGGGCAACGGCCGCCTCGCCACCGCCGATTCGGCGACCCGCGCGCAGGCCAAGGAGGCGCTGCGCAGGCTGAGCGCGGGCGGCGGCACCGCGATCGGCACCTGGCTGAAGCTGGCCGACCGGCTGCTCAACGACGCCGACGTACCGATCCGGCACGGCATCCTGCTCACCGACGGCCGCAACGAACACGAGTCGCCGCAGGACCTCCAGGCCGCGCTCGACGCCTGCGCCGGACGGTTCACCTGCGACGCGCGGGGCGTGGGGACCGACTGGGAGGTCAAGGAGGTCACCCAGATCGCCTCGGCGCTGCTCGGCACCGCCGACATCGTCGCCGATCCCTCGGGTCTGGCCGCCGACTTCACGCGGATGATGGAGACCGCGATGGGCAAGGAGGTCGCGGACGTGGCGCTGCGGCTGTGGACCCCGGTCGGCGTGGAGATCAAGTTCGTGAAGCAAGTGGCGCCCACCGTCGCCGACCTGACGGACCGGCGCACCGAGGCGGGCCCGCGCGCCGGGGACTACCCGACGGGGTCGTGGGGCGACGAGTCCCGCGACTACCACGTGTGCGTCCAGGTCCCGGAGGCCGGAATCGGCCAGGAAATGCTGGCCGCGCGCGTCTCGCTGATCCTGCCGGACCCGACGGGCGGTACGCCGCAGACGCTCTCGCAGGGTCTGGTGCGGGCGGTGTGGACCGAGGACATGGCCGCGTCCACCGCGATCAACCCCCAGGTCGCCCACTACACGGGTCAGGCGGAACTGGCGCAAGTCATCCAACAGGGTCTCGATGCCCGCAAGTCGGGCGATATCGACGGCGCGACCGCCAAGCTCGGCCGGGCCGTACAGCTCGCCGCGGCCTCGGGGAACGCGGATACGGCGAAGCTGCTTGCGAAGGTGGTGGACGTCGTCGACGAGGCGACGGGTACTGTGCGACTGAAGGCGAAGGTCGCGGAGGCGGACGAGATGACTCTCGAAACCCGTTCCACCAAGACCGTTCGCGTCAAGAAATAGGACCGCGTCCAGCGGTACGAGCAGCAGCGATACCACTTGAGTGGCTCGGCCCACGGGCCGGACGAGGAGAGGGGGAAACGACTCCATGCCGACCTGCCCGAACGGACACCAGTCGGGTTCCGACGACTGGTGCGAGGTCTGCGGCCATCGCATGGGCGCCGTGCCGCCGCCTCCCCCGCCCCCGCCGCCCGCGTTCCGGCAGGGGCCGCCGCCCCCGCCCGGCGGCGGCTACGGCTACCCCGGCCCCGAGGCGCCCACGGCGCCCGCGGAGCTGTGCCCGCAGTGCCGCACGCCCCGGGAGGGCAACACGCCCTTCTGCGAGGAGTGCCGCTGGAACTTCCTGACCCAGACGGCGACCTCGTACACGCCGCTGGCGCCGAACCCGTCGCCGAGCCCCGGACCGGCCCTGAACCTGCCGCCGGGCTTCCAGTCGCCGCCGCCCCAGCAGCAGCGCGACCCGTACGAGTACCAGAGCTCGCGGCCCTCGCAGGTCAACCGGCCCGCCGAACCGATCGGCGGCGACCCCTCGCGCCAGCAGGGCCCGCCGTCGTTCCGGCAGGGGCCGCCCCCGCCGCCGACCATGGACACCGCGCAACAGCAGCCGCCCGCCTTCCAACAGCAGGGGCCGCCGCCTCCGCCGGTGTTCCAGCAGGCCGGTCCGCCCGCGCCCCCGGCGTTCCAGCAGCCGCCGCAGCAGCAGGCCGAGGCCGACGACTGGCTGATCCCGCCGCCCGCGCAGGTACCGGCGCCGCCCCAGCACACCCAGGCACCGCAGCAGCAGTTCCAGGCCCCGCCGCCCGCGCCGCCCGCGCCGACCAGCTGGACGGTGACGGTCGGCCCGGACCGCGACTACTTCATGGCGATGATGCAGCGCAGCGGCCCGGAGGCCGCGGGTCTGAACCTGCCCGCGTACTCGCCGGAGCAGCAGCGTCCGCTCACCGGCAACCAGCTCACCATCGGCCGCCGCCGCCACTCCACCGGCGAGGCCCCGGACATCGACCTGGCCGTGCCGCCGGAGGACCCGGGCGTCTCGCACCAGCACGCGGTCCTGGTCCAGCAGCCGGACGGCAGCTGGGCGGTCGTCGACCAGAACTCGACGAACGGCACCACGATCAACGGCGCCGAGGAACCGATCCAGCCGTACGTCCCGGTCCCGCTCCAGGACGGCGACCAGGTGCACGTCGGCGCCTGGACGACGCTGACGGTACGCAGGGGCTGACCAGCTTCAATCCCGCAGGGGCCACGTATAGGGCCCCTGCGGGTCGTCCAGCCAGGCCCACTGCCGCCCGTCGCTGACCGTCACGCCGAAGCGCTCCCGGCGCGGGCGCCCCTCGCGCCGCCACAGCTCGTACGCCTCGTACGGATCGAGGCTGTCCTCGGTCAGCGCGAGCAGGAAGCGGAACAGCTCGCTCTCCAGTCCCGGGTGCGGCAGCCCGCCCGCGTACGGGACATCGCGCTCGGGGCCGGGGGCAACGCCCCGCAGCGGGACGAAGTACGCGGGGGTGTGCAGGAAGCGGCCCTGCGCGTACCCCGCGTCGCGCACCGTCAGCAGGATCAGACCGGTGGCCAGCGGGGCCTCGATCAGCGCGCCCGGCGCGCACTGCGCCAGCCAGCCGGACGGCACCCACGGCAGGGTGCAGGTCGCGATGATCTTGTCGAAGGGCGCCCGGGACGGGCAGCCGCGCGCCCCGTCGCCGGTCACCACCGCCGGGTGGAAGCCCGCGGCGGCCAGATGCGTACGGGCCGACTCGGTGATCTCCGGTTCCAGGTCGACCGTGGTGACCAGGTCCTCGCCGAGGCGGTGGCAGAGCAGCGCCGCGTTGTAGCCGGTCCCGGCGCCGATCTCCAGGACCGCGTCCCCGTCCCGTATCGCCAAAACCTCCAGCATCCGCGCCATCAGCGACGGCTGGCTGCTGGAGGAGAGCAGTTCCCCGTCCCGCACCCGGGTGGCCAGCGGCATGTCGGTGTAGACCCCGTCCAGCCAGCGCGCGCGCCGGGCCGGGTCGGGGTCGGCGCCCCACAGCCGCTCGTAGCCGCCGGGGCGGCCGACGAAGTAGTAGGGCACGAACAGATCGCGGGGCACCTCCTCGAAGGCGGCCCGCCAGGCCGGGTCGGCGAGCGCGCCCCCGGCCACGATCTCCCTGACCAGGGCGGCCCGCGCTACGGCCGGATCCCGGTGTGCGCCCATATGTCCACTGTGCTGCGTACGGGCCCGGGAGGCGAGTGGTCCTAGGCCCAGGGTCCTCGGCCGGGGCATCTGCGACCATGGACCATGTGAATGAGATTCCGCGCGGCACGCTTCAGGAGCAGACCTTCTACGAGCAGGTCGGCGGCGAGGAGACCTTCCGGCGCCTGGTCCACCGCTTCTACCAGGGCGTCGCCGAGGACCCGCTGCTGCGGCCGATGTACCCGGAGGGCGATCTGGGCCCGGCCGAGGAGCGGCTTGTGCTGTTCCTCATCCAGTACTGGGGCGGCCCGCGCACCTACAGCGACCACCGCGGTCACCCCCGGCTGCGGATGCGGCACGCGCCGTTCACCGTCGACCGGGCCGCGCACGACGCCTGGCTGACCCATATGCGCGAGGCCGTCGACGAGCTGGGGCTCTCCGAGGAGCACAAGACCACGCTCTGGAACTATCTGACGTACGCGGCCGCCTCGATGGTCAACACCGCCGAGTAGAGATGGCCAACGCGGCCGAGCAAAGCGGAAGTTGACGTTCCATCCGGTCCGCCACCGGAATGCGGCAATCCGCGACCGCATTCCGGTCACGATCGGATGAAGGTCGCCCCTGCTCGGCCCGTAAGCGGTTTCCACAGACCCGTGCCCTCTGAAAGCATCGTCGCCTGTCAGCACGACTGGACAGGCGTTCGGGGGAACGAGGAGTCTGGGGGGCCGTAGGTGGCGGGATTCGTGTTCTTGCGGGTGCGCGCGCACCGGCTGCTACTCACCGCCGCACTGCTCGCGGTCCTGCTCACCACGTCGGTGCTCGCCGCCCTGACCGCGTTCTCCGGCTCCATCGGCGACGCCGCCCTGCGCCACACCCTCCAGACCCGCTCGGCCATACCCGCGTCCCTCACGGTCAAGGCGAACGTCCCGGAGCGCAACCGACAGGCCGCCGACACCGCCGTACGCGAGGGAGCGGCACGCACCTTTGACGGACTCCCGGTCACCACACGGAAGTTGACCCAGTCCGGGCCCTACGCCCTGCCGCGCTCGCTCCAGCCGCCGGGCGCCCGCAAGGGCGACCCCGACCTCACCCTCTTCGCCGCCGTCGACCGCACCCGGGTCCGGCTCACCGGCGGCAGCTGGCCGGCCGCGCCCACCGCGCGCGGGGAGGTCCAGGCGGCCCTGCCCGAGATCGCCGCCGCCCAGCTCGGCCTGCGTACCTGGCCCGTCCCGCTGACCCTCGCCGACCGGCTCGGCGGCCCACCGGTCAAGGCCGTGATCACCGGTGTCTACCGGCCCGTCGACGCCACCGAGGCGTACTGGCAGCTGGACGACCTCGGCGGCCGGGGCACGCGCAAGGTCAACTTCACCACGTACGGGCCGCTGCTCACCGATCCCGCCGCGCTGAGCGGCGGCCGGGTGAGCGCGGGCCAGACCTCCTGGATCGCGTCCGCCGACTTCGCCACCCTGACCACCGGCCGCATCCACGCCCTGCGCGCGGCGGCCACCGAGGGCCCCAAGTCCCTGGTGAACAGCGGGGTGTTCGCGGGCGACGCGGCCGCCTCCACCGCTCTGCCCGACGTACTCGACCGGGCCGAGCGCTCCCTGCTCGTCTCGCGCTCGACGCTGCTGATCGTGGCCCTGCAGCTGATGATGCTCGCCGGGTACGCGCTGCTGCTGGTGGCCCGGCTGCTGAGCAGCGAGCGCACCGGCGAGAGCGCACTGCTGCGGGCACGCGGCGGCTCGCGCGGTCGTCTGCTGACCCTGTCGGCCGTCGAAGCCCTGCTGCTCGCCGCCCCGGCCGCGGTCTGCGCCCCGCTCCTGTCGGGTCCGCTGACCCGGCTGCTCGCCGGGCACGGCCCGCTGGCCCGGATCGGGCTGCGCCTGGACACGGGGACGACCGGCACGGTGTGGCTGGTGGCGGTCCTGGTGGCGCTGGGGTGCGCGGGGGCCGTGGTGGCCCCGGCCCTGTCGGCGGGGCGCACCACACGCCCCGGCCGCGCGGGCACGCTGCCCGCGTCCGTGCGCGCCGGGGCCGACATCGGGCTCCTGGTGATCGCCGGGGTCGCCTACTGGCAGCTCGACCGGCAGACCTCCGGGACGGGGGCGCTGAGCGGCGACAGCAAGGGCAACCTCGGCATCGACCCGCTGCTCGTGGCCGCACCCGCGCTCGCCCTGCTCGCCGGGACCGTACTGACCCTGCGGCTGCTCCCGCCCGCCGCGCGCCTGGCCGAGCGCCGGGCGGCCGGGGGGCGCGGGCTTCCGGCGGCGCTGGCGGGCTGGCAGCTCAGCCGCCGCCCGCTGCGCGGCGCGGGCCCGGTACTGCTGCTCGTCCTCGCGGTCGCCATGGGCATCCTGGCGCTCGGCCAGTCCGCCTCCTGGGACCGCTCGCAGAACGACCAGGCCGACTTCCGCGCGGGCACCTCGGTACGGGTCTCCGGGTCGAGCACCCCCACCATGGGCCAGGCCGGTTCGTACGACGGCCTGCCGGGCGTACGGGCAGTGGCCCCGGCCGCGCGCTCGTCGGTGGAGCTCTCCGACAACCGCTCCGGCACCGTGCTCGCCCTGGACACCGCGCACGCCGACGGCCTGCTGCTCCGCGACGACCTGGGCTCCAAGTCCACGATGCGCCGCCTCGCCCCGCCCCGCGCACCCCGCGTCGGCGCTTTGCTCCCGGCGGACACCGCCGAGCTCGTCCTCGCACTGCGCCTGGGCGCCGAGGACTCGTCCGGCAAGCCGTCGACGGGCCGCACCTCCGTCGATGTGACGGCCGTCGTCGAGGACCGCTTCGGCGTGCAGTACAGCATCCCGGCCGGATCCCTCACGCCCGACGGACGCCCGGCCGAGCGCCGGATCTCCCTGGACACCGTGGCGGGCGCGCCGGTGGGCCGCCCTGCCGCGCCGCTCGCGCTCATCCGGCTCGACCTGGACTTCACCGAGCCGATCGGCGCGAGCGAGCAGCACCGCTTCACCGTCGAGGCGCTGAGCGGCGTGACCCACGACGGCCGCACCACCCCCATCACGCTGCCCACCGCCGACCGCTGGCAGGCCGACTCGATGGAGTCCGGCGGCGCGGCGACGAAGTCCCAACTGGTCCCGGCGACCCAGGGACAGGCGCTCACCGTGCCGTACTCGACGGGCGCCGCCATGTCGCTCGCCAACACCTGGGACACGCCGTCGACCCGTACGGTACGGATCAGCGCCGCCCGGCCGAAGCCGCCGGAACTGACGGCCGTGGCCGGTGACCGGTTCCTCACCGCCAGCGGCACGAAGGTCGGGCAGAGCGTGACGGTCCAGCTCGCCGGGCAGACCGTACGCGCGAAGGTCGTCGACCGGGTGCGCGATGTCCCGACGACCGGGCCGGGCGCGGGCGGCTCCGCCGAGCACGACGGCGGCGCGCTCCTGCTCGACCTGCGCGCGGTCAACGAACGGCTCGCCGTCGACGCCTCCACCAGCCTCGCGCCCACCGAGTGGTGGCTCACGACCGCCCCGGGCGAGGCGGCCCGTACGGCGGCGGCGCTGCGGGCCCGGCCCGACATCGACCCGCAGCAGGTCGTGGTGCGCGCCGAGGTGGCCGAGCAACTGCGCGACGACCCGCTGGGCGCAGGACCGCAGGCCGCGCTCGCCGCCGCCTCCCTGGTGGCGGCGGCCCTCGCGGCGGTCGGCTTCGCGGTGAGCGCGGCGGGCTCGCTGCGCGAAAGGGGCGCCGAGTTCGCGGTGCTGCGGGCGCTGGGTGCCCCGCGCCGCCAGCTGGCCCGGCTGATCGCGGTCGAGCAGGGGGTGCTGATCGCGCTCGCCCTGCTGGTCGGTCTCGCGCTCGGGGAAGTGCTGACCAGAGCCGTGGTGCCGCTGATCGTACTGACCGAACAGGCCACCCGGCCGATGCCGAAGGTGCTGGTGCAACTGCCCGCCGCCCAGCTCGCCGTACTGCTCGCAGCGATCGCCGCCGTACCGCTCATGATCGTGGCGGCGCTGGCGCTGCGACGGACCGACCCGGCGGTGTCGCTGCGTCATCAGGGGGACGACTGAGATGCAGGGGGACAACTGAGATGAGTGCCAAGGCTGTCGCCCCCTGGGTGCGCACCCGGCTGCGGACCGCGCCGGGCGCGGCGAGCGCCCTCGCCCTGCTGGTGCTGCTCACCGCGTTCCTGGCCGCGGCGCTCCCGCGCGCCATCGACCGGTACGAGGACCGGGGGCTGCGCCACGCGGTGACGTCGGCGTCCCCGGACAACACGGTGATCCGGATCTCCGGCACGATCCCCCCGCCGCCCGTGGGCGACGCCCTGTCCCCCGGCCGCATGACCCAGGGCAACGAGGACACGCTGAAGGCGATCCCGGCGCCGCTGCGACCGGACCGGAGCCAGTCGGCGTACGGGGTGCGCACCACGGAGAAGATCCTTTCCGACGCACGGGACACCTGGCTGGCCCGGCCCGAAGGGCTGCCGCCGCGCTTCTTCGTCGACGCGCGGTCCGCGCCCGCCGACCACACCCGCCTGGTCTCCGGCCGCCTCCCCACCGCGAAGGCCGACGCGTCCTCGCCGACGGCCGAGGCGGCGGTGACGCGGGTGACCGCCAACACCCTCCACATCAAGGTGGGTTCGGTCATCCATGTGAAGCGCCTGATCGGCGACCCGCTGGCGGTCCGCGTCACCGGCATCGTCGAACCGCTGCGCCCCTCGGGCACGTACTGGGCGGCCGAACCGGTGCTGCGTGAGCCGGAGTTCGTCCAGTCCGACGTGAACGACCGCGACTCGCCGCACTACTGGTACGCGGGTCTGCTGCTCGGCCCCGACTCGGCCCCGGCGCTGGTCGGGGCGACGGGCAAGCCCGAGACGTACAACGACATCGCCCCCGACCCGCAGGCGATGAACGCCCGGCAGCTCTGCGACCTCAAGAACGCGCTCGCCTCCCTCAAGGGCGGCCCGGCCCTCGCCACCATCCGCGCGAACTCCGAGTCCGACACCCTCCTCACCCAACTCGACGCGGTCCTCACCCTGTTCACCTCGGTACGCGACTCGATCACCCCGGTGGTCGCGGTGGCCACCTTCGGTACGGCGACGGTCGCGGGGGTGGTCCTGCTGATGGCGGGCGGCCTCGCGGCGGCCCGCCGTACGACCGAACTCGCCCTGCTGCGCGCCCGGGGCGGCTCCCTGCGCGGCATCGCCGGACGCCTCACGGCCGAGACCGCGGTGGTGGCCGTCCCGGCGGCCGCGCTGGGCCTGGCGCTCGCGGTGTGGGCGGTCCCGACCGGCCGGATCGAGCCCTCGCTGATCGCCGTGGCGATGGTGACGGCGGTGTCCTGCCTGGCCCTGCCGGTACGGGCGGCACTCGCCCACCGCACGGTCCGCTCGGCCGCCGACCGCGACGACCTCATCCGCGTCACACCGTCGCGACGCCGCACGGTGGCCGAACTGACCCTGCTTGTCCTGGCGGTGGGCGCGGTGGTGGCCCTGCGCCGCCGCTCCACCTCTGCGGGCTCCGACGCGCTGGTGAGCTCGGCGCCGGTGCTCGTCGGTGTGATCGCGGCGCTCGTTCTCGTACGGCTGTACCCGCTGCCCCTGCGCTGGGCGGCCCGCCCGGCAGCCCGGCTGCGCAGCACGGTCGGCTTCCTCTCCCTCGCCCGCGCGGGCCGCGCCCCCGGCGGCGGCATCCTGCCGCTCCTCGCCCTGCTCACGGCGCTGACCACGGCGGCGTTCGGCGGTTCGGTCCTGGCCGGGGTGGCGGACGCGCGGGACAAGGCGGCGCTGTACACGACGGGCGCGGACGCACGCATCGACAGCGTGGGCCCCCTGCCGCGCGCCCTGCCGGACCGGGTCGCGAAGGCGCCGGGCGTCTCGTCCGCGACTCCCGCGCATGTCGAGTACGGCGTGGAGATGCCGTACGGCGACCGGGTGGCGGTGATCGGCGCGGACCCGGACTCGTACGCACGGCTGACGGCCCGTACGGGGCTCGGCTCGATCGCGGCGGACGCACTGCGGGCACCGGCGGGTGCGGGTCCGGCGGGGCCGGGGTCGGCGAGGCCTCGGGGCGTGGTCCCGGCGATCGCCTCGCCGAAGGTGGCGGCGGGCCTGGGCAAGGGCCCCCGGAAGGTGCGGGTGGCGGGCTACGACGTGATGGTCCGGGTCGTGGCCGTACGCACCCGCACCCCTGCGGTCCCCCAAAGCGACTTCCTCGTGGTGGACGCGTCCGGTCTGGGCGCGAAGTACCCGACGACGGTGCTGATCACGGGGTCGGGGGTGGACGGCAAGGCCATGCGGAGTCTGGTGACTTCGACAGCGGGCCCCCACCCCCAGGACCCCCCGTCGGTGCAACTGCGCAGCGACACCCGCCGACAACTCACGGACTCCCCGCTCCAGACGGGCGCGGAACGCCTCTACGCGGCGGCGGTGGCGGCCGGGGCGGGCTATGCCGTACTGGCCCTGCTGCTCTCGCTGCTGCGGGGTGCGCCGGAGCGGGCGGCGCTGCTCGCGCGGCTGCGGACGATGGGCCTGACCCGTGGCCAGGGCCGACGGCTGCTGATCCTGGAGGCCCTGCCGCAGGCGGTCCTCGCGGCGATCGGCGGCGCCCTGACGGGCTGGGCGGCGACCGAACTCCTCGCCCCCGGCGTCGACTTGGCGGGCCTGGCCCTGGCAGCCTCCCCCGCGACGGCCGCGGTCACCGGCGGACTCCGGGCGGACCCGATGTCCCTGGCGCTCCCGGCGGCGTGCGTGATCGCCCTGGCGGTGGGGGTCGCGGCGACACAGGCATGGTGGACGAGCCGCCGTGGCTCGGTCACGGAGCTGAGGGCGGGAGATACGAGATGACGTGTACGGGGCGTGGGGACGGGGGCTGGAAGATGACGGGGACGCGCGGGGAGACGGAGGCCGGCCGATGACGGGAACGAAGGCCGATGCGGGCGGCGGGCGTTCGCTGGCCGAGCTGGAGGCCCGGGCGACGGCACACCGCGACCGCCCGGCGTACGGCCACGACGCCCTGATCGCCTGCGACCGCCTGGTCCGTATCTTCACCACGGACGGTGTCGAGGTCCAGGCCCTCCAGGGGCTCGATCTCCTGGTCACCGAGGGCGAGTTGATGGCCCTGGTCGGCGCGTCCGGCAGCGGCAAGTCGACGCTGATGAACATCCTGGCGGGCCTCGACGTCCCGACGGCGGGCTCGGCGAAGGTGGCGGGCCGCGACCTGCTGTCCATGGACGCGAAGGCGCGGCTGAGCTACCGCCGCGAGGTGGTCGGCTTCGTCTGGCAGCAGACGGCGCGGAACCTGCTGCCGTATCTGACGGCGGCGCAGAACGTGGCGCTGCCGATGCAGTTGAGAGGCGGGGGCTTCAAGTCGGGCAGGTCCGCTCGGGGAGCCCGGGCGGACTCCCTCCTCACCATGCTGGAGGTCGCGCACTGCCGGGACCGCCGTCCGCACCAGATGTCCGGCGGTGAACAGCAGCGCGTGGCGATCGCGGTGGCCCTGGCCAACAACCCGTCCGTCCTCCTGGCCGACGAGCCGACCGGCGAACTCGACTCCACCACGGCCGAGCAGATCTTCGCCGCGTTCCGTACGGCGAACGAGGAGCTGGGCACGACGATCGTCATCGTCACCCACGACCAGACGGTGGCGACCGAGGTCCGCCGCACGGTCGCCATCCGCGACGGCCGCACCTCCACGGAGGTCCTGCGCCGCACCCACGTCGACGAGGCGACGGGCGAGGAGTCGGTAGTGGCCCGCGAATACGCCATGCTCGACCGGGCGGGCCGCCTCCAACTCCCCACGGAGTACACGGAGGCGCTGAGTATGGAACGCCGGGTGCTGCTGGAACTGGAATCGGACCACATCCAGGTGTGGCCGGACGGGGGTTGATCCCCCACCCCGCCCCTTCCCTGAAGCCCTGGGCGGGCGGCCGGGTTCGTCGGCTGGCCGCCGGTGGGGCTGGTCACGCAGTTCCCCGCGCCCCTAAATGGGCCCTTCGGGCCCTCCTGGTGGCGCGGGCAACCCGGCATGGTTCTTGACGGGCCCGGAGGGCCCTCTTAGGGGCGCGGGGAACTGCGCGAGCAACCCAGCACGATCCGCAGACAAACGGAGCCGGGGTGCAGGGGGCGCAGCCCCCGCCCAGGGGTCCGGGGGCGTAGCCCCCGGGAGACCACCTTCACCCCCACCCACCCCCGGAGGGTTAAGGCAACGGGCGGGGTGGGGAGAACTTCAGGCCGGCGACGCCCGACCCCGTCGACCGGACCGCCACAGACCCGTACGGCGTCCGCAGCCGCAGCCACGGCCCGGCGCCCAGGAGCGCCACCGGCGCACCGGGACGCAGGAAGCCCAGCGACTGCGCCGCATGCACCACCCGCAACGGCAACCCCGTGGACCCCAGCGTCCGCGACCAGATCTCGCGCCCGAGACGGTCCCGCTCGGCCCGAGTCCGCTCAGCCGCAGGCAACGCCTCGTCCCGCGCCCGGAACTCCGCGACCGCCACGGAAACCGCCGCGCCGATCTCCGACGCCGAGGGCAGCCCGGGCACCTGCTGCCAGCCACCGCGCGGCGGCAGCACACCCGCCCACGGCGGCCCGGTCACCGACGACGGGACCACCACCGCGGACGCCGGCTCGTCCAGCGCCTCAAGGAGCTCGCCGGCCGAGACGGTGACATCGAGCTCGACGACCGCGTCCAGCCGGGCCGTACGAATCGCCAGCACCTCGAACGACGGCGGACGGCCGAACACCGCCACCGCCCCACCACCGGCCTGCAGCCGCACGGCCGCCGACCGGTCGTAGTGGATCAGCCGCGCCAGGAAGGCGGCGAGATCCGCCACCTCCCCGGCGTCGGCGAAGCCCAGCTTCACGGTCATGCCGCAGCCCGCTCCGAGCCCGCCACACCCGCCGCGCCTTCGACGTATTCCTGGAGGAACGACTTCTCCTCCGCCGATATCCGCCGGGGCCGCGCCTCCTCCAGGTCGTACGGCACGACGACCGTCGACGCCCGCACATACACCTGCTCGGGGTCCTTGATCTCGTACGCGATCGTCAGCGCCGCCGCGCCGATCTTCGTGACCCACGACTCGATGGTCACCGGTGCGTGGCGGTGCACCAGCGGCCGTACGTAGTCGATCTCGTGCCGGGCCACGACGGACGGGCCCGTGAACGACGGCGAGCCGTCCCCCTGCGCCAGCTGGAACATGAAGTCGATACGGGCCTCTTCCAGGTACCGGACGAAGACCGCGTTGTTGACGTGCCCGAAGGCGTCCATGTCCGACCAGCGGAGCGGGCAGCTGTAGATGTGGCGAGCCAAGAGGATCAGCCCCGGGTCAGCTTCTTGTAGGTGGCACGGTGCGGACGCGCCGCGTCGGCCCCGAGCCGCTCGACCTTGTTCTTCTCGTACGACTCGAAGTTGCCCTCGAACCAGTACCACTTCGAGTCGCCCTCGTACGCCAGGATGTGCGTCGCGACCCGGTCCAGGAACCAGCGGTCGTGGGAGATCACGACAGCGGCACCCGGGAACTCCAGGAGCGCGTTCTCCAGCGAGGAGAGCGTCTCGACGTCGAGGTCGTTGGTGGGCTCGTCGAGGAGCAGCAGGTTGCCGCCCTCCTTGAGCGTGAGCGCCAGGTTGAGGCGGTTGCGCTCACCACCGGAGAGCACCCCGGCCGGCTTCTGCTGGTCCGGACCCTTGAAGCCGAACGCGGAGACGTACGCCCGCGACGGCATCTCGACCTGGCCGACGTTGATGTAGTCCAGCTCGTCCGACACCACGGCCCAAAGGGTCTTCTTCGGGTCGATGTTGGCGCGGCTCTGGTCGACGTACGAGATCTTGACGGTCTCGCCGACCCGGATGGAGCCCGAGTCGGGGGTCTCCAGGCCCTGGATCATCTTGAACAGCGTGGTCTTGCCCGCGCCGTTCGGGCCGATGACGCCGACGATGCCGTTGCGCGGCAGCGTGAACGACAGGTCGTCGATGAGGACCTTGTCGCCGAACGCCTTGGAGAGGTTCTCGACCTCGACGACGATCGAGCCCAGACGCGGGCCCGGCGGGATCTGGATCTCCTCGAAGTCCAGCTTCCGCATCTTGTCGGCCTCGGCCGCCATCTCCTCGTAACGGGCGAGGCGCGCCTTGGACTTGGTCTGCCGGCCCTTGGCGTTGGAGCGGACCCACTCAAGCTCTTCCTTGAGCCGCTTGGCGCGCTTCTCGTCCTTGCGGCCCTCGACCTTGAGGCGGGACGCCTTCTTGTCCAGGTACGTGGAGTAGTTGCCCTCGTAGGGGATCGCGCGGCCGCGGTCGAGCTCAAGGATCCACTCGGCGACGTTGTTCAGGAAGTACCGGTCGTGGGTGACCGCGACGACGGCGCCCGCGTACTTCGAGAGGTGCTGCTCCAGCCAGTTCACCGACTCGGCGTCGAGGTGGTTGGTGGGCTCGTCGAGGAGGAGCAGGTCGGGGGCCTCGATCAGCAGCTTGCAGAGCGCCACGCGGCGCTTCTCGCCACCGGAGAGGTTGACCACGGGCCAGTCGCCGGGCGGGCAGCCCAGCGCGTCCATGGCCTGCTCCAGCTGGGCGTCGAGGTCCCAGGCGTTGGCGTGGTCGAGGTCCTCCTGGAGCTTGCCCATCTCCTCGAGGAGCGCGTCCGAGTAGTCGGTCGCCATGAGCTCGGCGACCTCGTTGAAGCGCTTCAGCTTGCCCATGATCTCGGCGGCGCCGTCCTGCACGTTCTCCAGGACCGTCTTGGTCTCGTCGAGCTGCGGCTCCTGCATGAGGATGCCGACGCTGAAGCCCGGCGACAGGAACGCGTCACCGTTGGAGGGCTGCTCAAGGCCCGCCATGATCTTCAGAACGGTGGACTTACCGGCACCGTTAGGACCGACCACACCGATCTTCGCGCCGGGCAGGAAGCTCAGCGTGACGTCGTCAAGGATCACCTTGTCGCCGTGCGCCTTGCGCGTCTTGCGCATGGTGTAGATGTACTCAGCCAAGAGAAACCGTCCGGCAGTGTGAATCGGGCTGTGGGCAGATACACCCCATCTTGCCGTACCGCCACCCCTCGGCGGAAACGGGTAGTTCTACGGGGAAGTCAAACGGAACGCCAGTGGCCCCGGTGCGCCTGCGCTCACCGGGGCCACTGTCACAGGGTGCTCACTCTGCGTACGGAGTGCTCTGCGTCACCGTCGCATGGTCAGTGCCCAGCGGTCCCGGCCTTCTTGCGGCGCAGGAAGAACACCGCGCCGCCGCCTATGGCGACCAGCGCGACCGCGATGCCCGCGATCATCGGGGTGGAGCTGGAGCTACCGGTCTCGGCGAGGTCGCCGCCGGTGGAGCCGCCGGACGAGGTGCCGCCCGCCGAGGCGGGGCTGGGCTGCGAGGACGGCGTGGTGGTGCCGGTGCCCGTCTTGCAGTCCAGGACGCCCTTGAACTCCTGCTTGAAGCCGTTCGGCCCGGTGATCACGAAGTCGTACGCCTGGTCCTCGGCGACCGGCACAGTGACGGTCTTCGACTTGCCGGCGCCGATCGTGTAGGTGAAGCCGGCCAGCTTGAAGGTGAACGCCTCGTCGCCCTTGTTGGTGGCCGTGATGTCCACGCCGCCCTTGGCGCAGTTCTTCATCGCCGACACGGCCGGAATGGCGCCCTGCTTGGCCCAGGTCGCCTTGGCGACGGCCGTCACGGTGGAGTCGCTGGACCCGGCGAGGATCTGCGTCTGGCTCTTGGACTCACTGGCGAACGCGCGGCCGACCGGCACCTGCGTGGTGGCCTGGACGCTCAGCGTGCCGGAGCCCGGCTGGGCGCCCGCGGGGACGTCGAAGAACAACTGCGAGCCGTTCTTGGCACCCGTGACGACCTTGCCGGCCTTGTCGACGACCTTGATCCCGGCGGCCTTGAGCTCCTCGGACGGGGTGACCGAGACCTTGTCGGCGTTGGTGCGCACGGTCACCGGGCCGAGCTTGGTGCCCGCCTTGCCGGAGACGGCCGGGTTGTCGAGGGTCAGCGACGCCTTGGGCTCGTCCACGCTCTGCGCGGACTTGGTCAGCCAGTCCGCCAGATCCTTGGCCTGGCCGTCCACGGCGTCGACCTGGACGTGGTCCGAGAAGCGCCAGATCGCGACCTGGGTGGCGGCGGCGGCCGTGCCATTGGTCAGCTGACCCTTCAGGCCGGCCGACTTGGCGAGCGCCGTCAGGTCGTTCACCTGCGGGTACGAGTGCTCCAGGATCCAGCGGATCTTGCCCGCGTCCGGGTTGCCACTCAGCGAGGTGCCGCTCCAGGGGGTCTCCTGGTACTTCGCGGCCTGCTGGGTCGGGTTGTGGATGTCGATGCAGTACGTACGCAGCGTGCCGCCGCCGTCGACCACCATCTGGAACAGGCCGGCCGCGACGGGACGGTCACCGCCCTGCTGGTGGATGACGGCGCGGTCCGAGGCGTCCGGGTCCAGACCCTTGATGGTGGCGACCGCGCCGCCCTGGTGCTGCTGGCCGGGCGTGTCGGCGACCGCCGCACCGGCACCGGCTATCGCGCTGCCCGCGACCAGACCCGTGACGACCGCAGCGGCCGCGAGGCGAGCGGCGCCGCGCTTGCGTACAGACTTGGGTACAGAAAACCCGTGAACGACTGAAAACACAGAATTCCCCTTCGGGCGAGGCGCTTTCGCGTACGTGCGCGTGGGGGAAGTGCCTCGCCTGCTGACTCAAGTGCCCCGTGAGTACGGCGAATCCTATGGAGCCCGCGCCCCCTGATCCCCGGTCATACGGTCCTATAACCATTCCGAATCGGAATCGTTATCGCCGGTACCCACTCCCACCTGGGGTTATCGACAAATCTCCAGTACGGAACGGGACGTTCAGGGCACGCTGACCGCCACGGCGGGCGGATTCACGGACGGATCCGCGGGCGGTGGCGGCCCCACCGAGCCAGGATCCGTCGAATCCGGCACATCCGAACCGGCCCGCGCCGCCGGGTCCTTGGGCGGGGCCGTCAGCGCCGGGTCCGCCTTCACCACCCGCCGGAACACCGATGTCCCGCGCGTCAGATCGTGACCCACCGCGATCGCCTCGACGTCCGCCGAGAATCTGCGGTGCCCGTCCTGGTCCTCGTCGCGGACCCGCAACCGGCCGTGCACCACCAGCGGTTCGCCCACCGCGACCGAGCTCGCCAGATTCAGCCCGAGCGTGCGCCACGCCCACACGGTGTAGAAACTGGAGTGCCCGTCGACCCAGGCGGCCGTCTGCCGGTCGTACCGGCGCGGGGTCACCGCCAGCCGGAACCGCGCCACCCCGCCCGTCGCCGAGTCCCGGTACTCGACCCGCGTCGCCGCGTTCCCCACCAGTGTCACCAACGTGTCGTTCATCCCCACCACTCCCCCGTCGTACGTGCCTTCCGCACGCGCCTGTCGCACGCACGAGTCGTCCCCGGCGCAGCTCCGTCCGGCCCAGGCGGCCGATCGAACCCTTGCGCTGTCGATCTCCATGCTGGACCGGACGGAGGACCTCGCGCCGGGGGCTGTGGACTACCCGCCGGTTGTGGAAAACCCCGTCACCCGTACGTGGCGTTCCACCCCACCGAGCCAGCACGCACGGCCAGGACACGCGGCCAGAACGCACAGCCGCCGACCAGGCCGCACGCCCGCCCGACGCCCCGTCACGACACCCCCGCCCGCACCCCGGACCCGCCGCGAACCCCCGTACCGCCCCGCACCGCCACGTACTGCTCGCGCACCTCCCGGTACCGCAGCAGCTCCGCCGCGACCGGGTCGAGGACCCTCGCGCGGCCGCAGCCCGCCGCGGCCTCCCGCAGGCGGCGCTCGGCCTCCTGCCCGTACCGCCGCCCGGGTCCGCGCGCCGCGACCCCGCAGGCCCACTCCACCAGCGGCCCCCCGACGATCCCGGCCAGCATCACCAGGGCGGGCACGAGCAGCCCGGGGCTCAGCACCCCGACGATCTGGCCGAGGAGCCAACCCCCGCCCACGATCTGAACCAGCGTCATGGCCGCCTGCACCAGGACCGCCGCCGGCCACCACGCAGGCCGCGGCGAGGTGCCCCGCTCCCGCTCGGCCCGTACGGCCAGCTCGTCCAGGGCCTGCGGCAGCCCCTCGGCGCCCCGTACGGCCGCCTCCCGGACCGCCTGGGCCCAGGGTGCGGGCAGCCCGCCGGCCGCCTCGTCCGCGACCACGCGTACGGCCTGCTCGACGCGTTGCCGGGCGGTCACCTCCTCCTCGGGCGGCGCGCTCGGCTGGGGCGACTCAAGGCCCGGGACGCGGGTCCGCTCGTACCAGCGCCAGAGCCGCAGCCACGGGGTGCCGCACGCGCGCGACGCGTTGCGGCGCCATTCGCGCTCGGCCGCCTCGCCCGCCGCGGCCGCGCCGACCGCCGCCGCGAGCCGGTCGGTGAACTCCTCCCGGGCCCGCTCGTCAAGACCCGAGCGCCCGTCCGCGACGTACACCGGACGTAGTCCGGCCGCTGCCGCGTCCAGATCGGCCGCCACGCGGCGCTCGGGCGCGCCGCGCTCCTGTACGAAGCGGCTGAGCAGTTCGCGCAGTTCGACGACGCCTTGGCCGGTGAGGGCGGAGAGCGACAGCACGGTGGCGCCCGGTTCGCCGTGCTCGCCGAGCGCCATGCCGTCGTCGTCCAGGAGCCGTCGCAGATCGTCGATGACCTGGTCGGCGGCCTCTCCGGGCAGCCGGTCCACCTGGTTGAGGACGACGAACGTCACCTCTGCATGTCCGGCGAGCGGCCGCAGATAGCGCTCGTGCAGGACGGCGTCCGCGTACTTCTCCGGGTCGACGACCCAGACGACGGCGTCCACGAGCGCGAGGACGCGGTCGGCCTGATGGCGGTGGTCGACCACCGCCGAGTCGAGGTCGGGCAGATCGACCAGCACGAGCCCTTGCAGCGCCTCGGCGTTGGGGTCGCTCGGCAGCGGTCGGCGCCGCAGCCGCCCCGGAATCCCGATCCGGTCGAGCAGCCCCGCCGCGCCGTCCGTCCAGCTGCACGCGATGGGCGCGCCGGTGGTGGGGCGGCGCAGCCCGGTCTCCGAGATGTTCGTCCCGGCGAGGGCGTTGAACAGCGTCGACTTGCCACTGCCGGTGGCTCCCGCGATGGCGACGACCGTGTGCCGGGCCGAGAGCCGCTGCCGCGCCGCCGCCTCGTCGAGGACCCGTCCGGCCTCGGCCAGCGTCTTCCCGTCGAGCCGGGTCCGCGACAGCCCCACGAGCTCCCGCAACGCGTCGAGCCGCCCGCGCAGCTCGCCGCCGTAGGGCCCGCCGATGGGCACGTACGCCTCGACCGGCTCGGGCTCCTCCTCGGGAACCTCCTCCGGCGCCTGCTCGTTCACCCGTCGAGCGATCAGACCGTCATCCCAGGCGGTGGCGGAGCGCGGGTCGGGGTCGGACGCCGGGGGTGCGGCGTCGCGGATCCGCGGACGCGCTCCGGGACCGACGGCGTCGCGGGTACGGGGGCGTGCGTGCGGGGCCGCGTCCGCGGTGGCGTTGCGGGGTGCGGCGTTGCGGGGCGCCGGGCCGGGTGCGGGGGGCGTGGCATCGCGCGCGTCGTCGTCCGGGGCCGTACCCGGGGCGCGGGGTGGCTCGGCCTCGGGGCGGTCGGGCTTTGGCGGGGCCTCGGCCTGCGGTGGAGCGTCGGCCGGCTTGGAACCGGGGGTCACGGCTTCCGCCCCACCGCCCACATCACCACGCCGGGCGGCCGGGCGCTCGGCCCACGGGCGGTCGAAGCCGAGCCAGCCCGAAGTAGGGCCGACGGTCTCCAGACGGCCGATCCCGGTCCGCCCGGAGGCCCGGAGTGCGGTCCCCGTCGACGTGGCCTCCGGCTCGTCACCCGATGGGGTGGGCTCGGCCGGGTCGACCTCGGTCTCGGAGAGGCTCTGCGCGCCGTCCTGCGGGGAAGCCGACGGGGTGGATTGAGACAGGTCGGACCCAGGCTGATCGGACCCAGGCTGATCGGACTCGGGCTGATCGGACTCGGGCTCGTCGGACTGCGAGTCGGGCTGGTCGGCCCCCGGCCGATCCGTCAGAGCGGTCACCCCGCTCACCTCTCCTTCTGCAGTAGGGACAGCGCGGCGATCAGCTCGGCCTGGGGCTCGGGGGTCACCTGGAGCGCGTCCAGTGGGGCGAGTCGGCGGTCGCGTTCGGCGTTCAGGACTTCGTCGATGTAGGTCTTGACCAGCTCGCCGCCCTGGTCGCGCAGCCGGAGCGCACGCTGGGCGCCGACGCGCTCGGCCAGCCGCTCCCCGGCCCGCCGCGCCCGGCGGCCGCCGAGGAGAGCTGCCGCAAGGAGGGCCGCGACGGCCTCGGGGGCGGGCGCAACCGCCCGTTCCATCTCGCCCACCTCCTCCTCTGCCAGCTCCTCCAGGACCCGCCGCCAGCGCCGTACCGCGACCTCGATGCGGTCGCCGGTCTCCCGGTCCCGTACGCCCTCGGCCAGCTCCACCGCCGCGGGCTCGCGGCCCCAGGCCTCGCGGACCCGTTCGTCGGCGGCGTCGGCGGCGCAGCCGAGCAGTTCGGCGAGGCTCTCGACGAGCGCGTCGAGCAGCTCGCCGGAGCTCGCGTCCCGGGGGTACGCGCGCCAGCGGGTGAGCGCGTCCCCGGCGAGCACGCCCCCCGCCTGCAGCCTGCGCCGCACGCGTGCGCCTTCCCGCTCGTACGCCTCCTCGACGACGCCCGTCATCCGTACGGCGGCGGCGTGCTGCGCGGCGACGGCGGAGGCGAGCTCGGGCATCCGGGCGTTGAGCGAGTCGATGACGCCGACGGCGGTACGGACGACGGCCTGCTGGCGGGCGGCCGCGTCCTGGGCCCGGTGGGTGAGCCACTGGCCGAGCGGGGCGACCGCGGTGGAGGGCAGCAATCCGCTTCCGCCGCCCGCCGATTCGGGCAGCTCGGGGATGGTGAAGCGGGGCACCTCGCCGAGCCCGGCCTTGGTGAGCAGCGCCGCGTACTGCCGCGACACCTCGCCCATGACCTGGTGCGGCACCCGGTCGAGGACGGTGATCAGCGTGGCGTCGTACTCCTTCGCGGTACGCAGCAGATGCCACGGCACGGCGTCGGCGTACCGCGACGCCGTCGTCACCATGACCCAGATGTCGGCGGCGCAGATCAACTGGGCGGCGAGGATCCGGTTGCTGACGACGAGTGAGTCGATGTCGGGCGCGTCGAGCAGGGCGAGGCCGGGGGGCATGTTCCGCGAGGTCTCGACCCGCAGGGAGTTCTCCGCGTCGTTGCCGCCGACGCCCTCCTCCCCCTCCGCCTCCTCGCTCTGCTGCGGCAGCCATACGCGGGTGAGCTGCGGCAGTACGCGGATTCCGGTGAACCAGTGGTGGTCGTCGGGGTGGCAGACGAGGACGGGCGTACGGGTCGTGGGCCGCAGCACCCCGGCCTCGCTGACCCGCCGCCCGACAAGGGAGTTGACGAGGGTGGACTTGCCGGCGCCGGTGGACCCGCCGAAGACGGCGAGCAGCGGCGCTTCGGGATCTTTGAGCCGGGGCAACAAATAGTCGTCGAGCTGCGCGAGCAGCTCGACCCGGGTCTGCCGCGCCCGCGCCGCCCCCGGCAGGGGCAGCGGAAGACGCACGGCGGCGACCCGGTCGCGCAGGGCGGAGAGTGCGTCGATCAGCTGAGGCCGTACGTCCAAGGTCACCACATGCGAAGAATGCCCAATTTTGGCGCCTTTTTGAAGCGTATGGAGGCCTTCGCGCGCCGATAGGACACAGCGGGACAGACGGGATGAGTGGGACGCAGGCATAACGAGTGCACAACACCCGGCGCCGCAAGCGTCAAAAGCGCTGCGTGTTCCGCGCTCGCCTGCGATTATCGGTTCGCTTCACCGAACCTCCACATCGTGCCACGCAGGTGAAGCAACCGGGACGAGGTGAGAGGAGCCCTATCCTTGTCCCCGGCAAGGTCACCGGCCCGGAGCCCGCTCCGGACCGCAGCCCTGCCCGCCCGGGGGCTCCAGGCCACCGCGGCCGCCAACCGGCCCCCGTAGCTCAGTGGATAGAGCAGGCGCCTTCTAAGCGCTTGGCCGCAGGTTCGAGTCCTGCCGGGGGCGCTTCCGCCCGTGCGGTGTCAGGCCCTCCCCATTGGGAGGGCCTTTTTGCTGCTCAAAGGGAACATAGCGAGCGGGGCGTAGCGGGGACGTAAGCCTCCCGCTCGGCGGTTTGGGTGCCCGCGAGGGACCCGCTCAGCGGTCCGAGTAGCTGAAGTCGCCCACCGTCCACGCCGTCACGTCCGCGATCGCGACGCGGTACATGCCGCCCGTTTCGGGGATGCCCGTCGTGCCCTGCAGGATTCGGGCGACGTGGAAGTGCAGGTGGGTGGGGTGCTCGTGCTGTGGGGGCCGGGGCGTCGTGAAGGTGCCGGAGAACGCGCCCAGGCTGTCCGAGTCCGTGAGGACTTCGGCCACGCGCTGTCTCCAGACCGCCTCGGGGGCCAGGCGGCCGGTGATCACGGAGCCGCCGGTCACCACGGTCAGGGACATCTGGTTGCTCTGCTCCGACTCGACCGTCGCCGCGATGGCGACCAGCAGTTCGTCAGGGGCATGGTCAAGGGTCGACATGACCGCGGATTTTAGCCCGCGTCACCCGGTCCCGTCCGCCCCTAACTGCCGAGCGCCGCCCAGCCGTTCGACGGCGGGGCGGCGCGGGCGGCAGGCAGGTCCCGGGGATCACACGCCCGAGTACGAGTGCTTCCCGCCGAACAGGAAGTTCACGCCGTAGTAGTTGAACAGGTACGCCCCGAACGCCGCCAGCGCGATGTACGCCGCCTTGCGGCCCTTCCAGCCGGCCGTGGCGCGCGCGTGGAGGTAGCACGCGTAGGCGACCCACGTCACGAAGGACCAGACCTCCTTCGGGTCCCAGCCCCAGTAGCGGCCCCACGCGTCGCCCGCCCAGATCGAGCCCGCCACGATCGTGAAGGTCCACAGCGGGAAGACCGCCGCGTTCACCCGGTACGAGAAGCGGTCCAGGCTGGATGCGGCAGGCAGCCGGGCCATGATGTCGTTGCCCATCACCCGGGCCCACAGGACCACCCGGGACGAGCCGGCCGGAGCGCGTCCGCTCGCCAGGATCTTCTCCGCCTCGCCGACCCGGCCCGCCGCGAGCCGCGCCTCGTACCGGTCGCGCAGCAGGTAGACCAGCGACGAGACCGCGCCCATGTAGAGCACCGCGCCGCAGAAGATCGCGGTGGAGACGTGGATCCACAGCCAGTACGAGTGCAGGGCCGGGACCAGCTGGTCGCTGTCGGTGTACAGCCAGGTCGTCGCCACGCCGAGGTCGAGCAGGACGGAGGTGACCAGCGGCAGGCCGATCCAGCGCACCTCCTTCTTGGCGAGCAGCAGCGCGAGGTACACGCCGACCGCCACCGTCGAGAAGGTCGTGGAGAACTCGTACATGTTGCCCCACGGCGCCCGCTGCACCGAGAGCGAGCGGGTGACCACCGCGGCCGTCGCGATGAAGAACGCGAGGACCGTGAGGGAGACGGCGATACGGCCGTACAGGCTGCCCTTCTCGTCGCCGCCGTCGGCGCCGGGGCCGTCCGCGATGTCGCGGCTGCCCTCGGTCGCGCGTCCGACGACCTTCGGCCGCTCCAGCACGGCCGTCCCGCCGCCCGCCCGGGCCTTGCGCACCTGAGCCGAGCCCTTCGCCGCGCGGCCCGCGCTCTCGCCCTCGGCCACCAGCGCGGCCGCCGTCCGGCCGACCTTGCTACGGCTGCCGAAAACCCATTCGGCGATATGCGCGAGGAAGGCCAGGGTGTAGACAGCCATTGACGAATAGATCAGCACATTACTGATGTGCGCCAAGTTCTCATTGGCGGCGGCCAGATTCACTTCTCAACCCCTTTGAAGGATTCAGCCTGCGGGCCGGGGACGGACCGCCCCGGGCCTCAGCCTAGCCCCCGCTCCTGACGGCCCGGCAGCCGGGTCCCGGGCCCTGCGACGAGCAATGACTGCCTGGTCACAGGGAGTTGACCGGACATCGGCCCGGCTGCCCGGTATCCCCCGTACACGTAAGGCCCGGCACGTCTCTGGGCAAGCTCCGTACAGCTGCACCAGGTTGACCGACCATCAGACACCGTGATTGAATCGATCAAGATATGCTCGGCATGCATCGATAAACGCATGCCTTTTCATGAGGAACCTGCAAACGGGGGCCAGGTTCCTTTGCAGTGAGCCTTTTTGTTGGTGCCTCCGTTTTGCTTCGGAGGGGACGTCAGGCCGCCGGTACGGCCGTCACCACATGCCAGCAGAAATCGACATGCTCAGCCTGCACGGGTCACTCGAATCTCCTGTCATCGAATCGATGAACTTCCTCAACGAGATCTCCCAGCGATTTCCCGAGGCGCTTTCCCTCGCCGCCGGACGTCCGTACGAGGGGTTCTTCGACACGGAGGACGTGCATCGCCATCTCCGTACGTTCGAAGCCCACTTGCGGGAGAAATTCGACGGGGACGAGGCCCAGGTACGCAGAACGCTTCTGCAGTACGGGCGCACCAAGGGCATCATTCACGATCTGATCGCGAAGAACCTCATCGTCGACGAGAACATCGACATCGACCCGGAGTCGGTGGTCGTGACCGTCGGCTGCCAGGAGGCGCTGTTCCTCACGCTGCGCGCGCTGCGCCGCGACGACAACGACGTCCTGCTCGCCCCGACGCCCTGTTACGTGGGGGCGAGCGGCGCCGCCGAACTGGTCGGCATGCGGATCCTGCCGGTCCAGGAGAGCGCCGACGGCGTGGATCTGGACGATCTGGCGCGGGTCGCCGAGGGGGCGAGGGCCGCCGGACTGCGGCCCAGAGCGTTCTATGTGGTGGCCGATTTCGCCAACCCGTCGGGCGCCGGCCTGGACCTCGATGCTCGGAAGCGTCTGCTCCGTATCGCCGAGGAGCAGGATTTCCTCGTCCTGGAGGACAATCCGTACGGTCTGTTCCAGGACAGCGAGATCGAGCCACTGCCGACACTCAAGTCGCTCGACGGCGAGCGCCGACGGGTGGTGTATCTCGGCTCGTTCGCCAAGACCGGTCTGCCCGGCGCCCGGATCGGTTACGTCGTCGCCGACCAGCGCACGGTAGCCGCCGACGGGCGGACGGAACTGTTCGCCGATCAGCTGGCGAAGCTCAAGAGCATGCTCACCGTGAACACCTCTCCGGTGGCCCAGGCCGTCATCGGCGGGAAGCTCCTGGAGCACCACCACAGCCTGCGCGCGGCGAATGTCCGGGAAACCGAGCTGTATCAGGGTAATCTCCGGCACCTACTGGGCGAGTTGGCCCGGCAATTCCCCGCCGGAACGCGGCCGCAGGTCACCTGGAACACCCCGGCCGGCGGATTCTTCGTCGTCGTCACCGTGCCCTTCCCGGTCGACGACGCACTCCTTGAGCATTCCGCCCGCGCCCACCGGGTCCTGTGGACCCCCATGCACCACTTCTACGGCGACGGGCAGCCGCGCAACCAGCTGCGCCTGTCGTTCAGTTACCTCTCCCCGGACGAGATCACGCTGGGAATCGACCGGCTCGCGACATTCATTCGCGAACAAAGTGACGTCTAGAACACCGACGCCCACACCACGGAAACGGAATGTCATGAGCAGCCCCTTTGACGGACTCCGCCTCGACCACGTCGGCTTCTCGGTCGGCGACCTCACCGAGGCGACCGAATTCTTTGTGAACAACTACGGGCTCGGCGTCTACGCGCAGTCGACGCCTTCGGTGGAAGCGGACGCTTCCGTTCGCGCCCTCGGGCGCCACACCATCCGCTTCGTCCTGACCGACTCGCGCGGCACCGACCACCCCGCTTCCGCCTATGTGGAGCGCCATGGTGACGGTGTGTCGGACATCGCGCTGAGCGTGGCGGACGCCGCTGCCGCCTTCGCCGAGGCCGTACGGCGCGGAGCCCGGCCGGTGGCCGAGCCGCAGGAGCGCGACGGGGTCGTCACCGCCTCCATCACCGCGTTCGGCGACGTCACGCACACCTTCGTACAGCGTCCCGAAGGCATGAACCCCGCTGTTCTGCCCGGGCTTTCGCCGGTGGACCGGGACGCCGAGGCGACCGGTGCGGCCGCCGCCGGGCTGCACACCGTCGACCACTTCGCGGTGTGCCTGGAGCCGGGCCAGCTGGTGCCCACCGTCGAGTTCTACGAGCGCGTCCTCGACTTCGACATGGTCTTCACCGAGCGCATCGTCGTCGGCGGCCAGGCCATGGACTCCAAGGTGGTGCAGAGCCGGTCGGGCGCGGTGACGCTCACCCTGATCGAGCCGGACACCTCCCGCGAGCCGGGCCAGATAGACAAGTTCATCAAGGAGCACGGCGGCGCCGGTGTCCAGCACATCGCCTTCGCCACCGACGACATCGTGCGGGACGTGGACCTGCTCGGCGCCGAGGGCCTGGCCTTCCTGAAGACGCCGTCGGCGTACTACGACCAGGTGCCGGACCGGCTCGACCTGCTGCGCCACTCGGTGGACCAGCTGCGGGCGCTCAACGTCCTGGTCGACGAGGACCAGGACGGCCAGCTGCTGCA
Source organism: Streptomyces sp. CBMA152 (assembly GCF_014596475.1). Lineage (GTDB taxonomy): Bacteria > Actinomycetota > Actinomycetes > Streptomycetales > Streptomycetaceae > Streptomyces. Next base: position 546,882 of record NZ_MECJ01000033.1, read on the forward strand.
GATCTTCACCAAGTCCGTGCACCCGCGCGGCACCCTGTTCTTCGAGCTCATCGAGCGCCTGGGCGCGCGGACCTTCGGCAGCGGCAACATCAAGGCGCTGTACTCCGCGGTCGAGCTGGAGATGGAGCGGGCACGCGAGGACGCGGCCAAGTGACCGTCCCTCCGCAACCCCCGGCGCACAGGAGAGCCGCCTGCGTCGCCGACATGGCGCGGCTCGCGGCGGACCGGCTCCCCCACGACGTCCTCGACTTCGTCGACGGCGGCGCCGGTGACGAGTCCGCCCAGGCCGCCAACCGGACCGCGCTCGACGCGGTCCGGCTCGTGCCCCGGGTCCTGGGCACCCGGGGCGAGACCGACACCTCGGGCACGCTGCTGCGCAGTGCGGCCGCGCTGCCGCTGGCGGTCGCGCCGATGGCGTACCAGCGGCTGATGCACCCGGACGGCGAGCTCGCGGCGGCGCGGGCCGCGCGGGACGCCCGAGTCCCGTACATCATCAGCACGTTGAGCAGCTACTCGATCGAGGAGATCGCCGAGGTCGGCGGGACCGTGTGGTTCCAGCTGTACTGGCTGCACGACCGCGGTGTGGTGCTCGACCTGGTGCGGCGGGCCGAGCGGGCGGGCTGCGAGGCGCTGGTCCTGACCGTCGACGTGCCCCACATGGGCCGCCGCCTGCGCGATGTACGCAACGGGTTCGCGCTCCCGGCCGACGTTTCGGCGGCGAACCTCGCCCCGGCGCCGGTCTCGGCCGCGCACGCGAAGCAGTCGGGCACCTCGGCGGTCGCCACCCACACCGCGCTCGCCTTCGACCCGGCGATCGGCTGGGAGGAGCTGGCCTGGCTGCGGGAGCACACCGACCTGCCGGTGCTGGTCAAGGGCATCCTCGATCCGCGCGACGCCGTACGCGCGGTGGAGCTCGGCGCCGACGGGGTGATCGTCTCCAACCATGGAGGCCGTCAGTTCGCGGCCGCGCCGCCCAGCGTCACCGCGCTGTCCCCGGTGCTGGACGCGGTCGGCGGACGGTGCTCGGTGCTGCTGGACAGCGGGGTGCGCACCGGTACGGACATCCTGCGGGCCCTCGCGCTCGGCGCCGACGCGGCGCTGTGCGGCCGGCCGGTGCTGTGGGGGCTCGCGGTGGACGGCGAGGCCGGGGCGCGGCAGGTCCTCGACCTGCTCCACACCGAACTGCGGGAGGCTCTCCTGCTGTCCGGCTGCCCCGACCTGGCGGCCGCCCGGGGCCTCGACGTCGTACGCATCTGACGACGAGACCCAGGGCCTGCACAGACATCCTGATCAGGCGGCGGTGAGCTGCGGGAACAGCCCGACGTTCGCCGCCGCCTTCAGGTAGTCCGCCCCGGCGGTGCCGCCGGTGCCCGGCACCTTGCCGATGATCTTCATCGTGACGCCCCAGTGGGTGCGCTTCATGCCCCGCCAGTTGGCGTCGAGGCCGCGCATCGCGTCCTCCAGACGGCGGGCGTCCTCGCTCGACCAGCCGCCCGCCCGCGCCAGGAACGCCTCCTGGAGCGTGGTGTCGAGCGCGAACAGCGGGCCCTTCTCCGGGCGGTGCGCCTCGCCCTCACGCTTGGCGCTCACCGTCTCCACCAGCTGATACGGCCTCGACTGGATGGCGCTGGCGCCGTGCGTGTGGTCCCGGATCACCGCGAAGGACTCCGGCGGCATGGTGGTCAGGACCCGGTACAGCGGCCCCGTCGCCCCCGACAGCCAGCCCGCGGCCTGCTCCAGGACGGCCGCCGCGTCGGCCGGGCGGTCCGCGCGGACCGCCTCGGTCGCCGAGGTCAGCGACCTGGCCACGCGGGCGAAGAGCCGCTCGAAGAGCTGGATGGACCGGATGAACATCTGCTCGTCGTGCAGCGTCGTGACCGGCAGCAGACTCACCTCAACTGCCCGCAGCAGAGCGGGAGTCGCCTGCGCGCGGATCGCGGTGACCGCCGCCCGTGCCGCCTCCGGCACCCCGTCGGCCTCGCTCTCGCCGAGCGCGGCGCGCACCGCGTCCAGCGGCGCGGGGTCCGCGAGGGCCAGCGGCGCGTAGTCCGCGAGCCGGGCCAGCGCCTGCCACGCGGCGGTGGTCCGGGTGCGCTGCGCCGCGTGGCCCCCGGCCTGCTCCAGCGCGGTGGTCTCCCGCTCGACGAGGTCGGCGATCAGCACCGCCGTCAGCACGTCGTCGGCCCGCTCGGCCGCCGCCGGGGTGCCGTCCGTGTCCCAGTGGGCGATCGCCATCACGTCGTTGCCCGCGTACGAGACGTAGTTCATGGGGCGGTCGGTGAAGGTCAGCGGCAGCCAGGCGTCGAACAGCCAGGCGTCCGGCGACGACCAGGGCCGCGCCCGGCCCGAACACTCGATCCCGAGCCGGGCCCCGCGCAGCAGCGCGACCAGCTCGTGGGAGACCTCCGCCTTGCCCACCTTCTGGTAGTAGTCCACGACCTCCCGGTACGGAAAGCGGCCGAAGACCTCCGGACCGTCCCCCAGCGCCTCGTGCGACCAGGCGGTGACGGCCTCGACCGCCTCCCGCAACGCCCGTGCGCGGTCCAGCCGTGTGCCGCGGCCGAGGGCCGTCCCGCCGACACCGCGAAGCTCGTCCTCGTGGTGTTCGGCGGATCCCCCGACCGACGCCTTCTCCGTCATATACACGCTTTCACCAATTCTTCGACTGCGCCGCTAGGCGCGTTCCGCGCCCATGGCATCGACGAGGCTCTTGGGGCGCATGTCCGTCCAGTTCCGCTCGATGTGGTCCAGGCACGCCTGCCGGGTGTCCTCGCCGAAGGCGCGCTCCCAGCCGGCCGGCACCTCGACGAAGGACGGCCAGAGCGAGTGCTGGCCCTCCGCGTTCACCAGGACCAGATAGGTGCCGTTCTCGTCCTCGAAGGGGTTGGTCGCCATGGTGGTTCTCCTTGGTGTGGGTGGGTGTTTCAGTGGGCGGTCGTACGGTCGTCGATCACGCGGGTGATGACGTCGAGGGCATCCGGCGTGGTCATCCCCAGGTGCGTGCAGTCCACGTCGAACTCGTGGATCTCGCCTTCCACATGGGCGTCCCAGGCCTTGACGGCGTACGGGCCGTCGCCCTGGGCGGAGCGGAACGCCAGCACGTCACCATGGAAGACGCGGGGCACGAACTCCCCCGCAATCCTGCGGTTGTTGGCGGCGACCCGGTGCAGCGCCTCGATGCCCTGCTCGCCCAGGTCCGCCAGCGGGCTGTCGTGCTCGCGCAGCAGGGCGGCGACCTCGGCCGTCGTCAGCGGGCCGGTGCGGCCGTCGCGGGCGGCGGGGCCGAGCGCGTCGGCGAGCACGGCCAGGATCTCCTGCCGCAGGTCGCCCTCCGGATCGCCCTCGGGCCTCTCAGCCGGGTACGAGTCGAGCAGCGCGAGCAGGTCGACCTCGGCACCCTCGCTCTGCAGCCGGGTGGCGATCTCGTGCGCCACCAGACCGCCGAACGACCAGCCGATCAGGCGGTACGGGCCCTCGGGCTGCACCTCGCGGATGCGGGCGGCGTAGTCCGCGGCCATCGCGGGCAGGTCGGCGGCGCAGGCGTCGTCGGGGTTCAGGCCGCCCGCCTGGAGGGCGTACACCCCGGCGTCGGGCCCGAGGCGGGTGATGAAGCCGGTGTAGCACCAGCCGATCCCGACGACCGGGTGGATCAGGAAGTACGGGGTGCCACCGCGTCCGGCGCGCAGCCGCAGCATGGTCTCGAACGGGTCGTCGTCCCCGCCGTCCTGGTGCAGCCGCCGGGCCAGCCCCGCGACCGTCGGCGCCTCGAAGACACTGCGGATCGAGGTGGCGGTGCCAAGGTCGGCGCGGACCCGGTTGACCAGGCGCGTCGCGAGCAGCGAGTGGCCGCCCAGCTCGAAGAAGTCGTCGTCGATGCCGACCGAGTCCAGACCGAGGACCTCCGCGAACAGGGTGCACAGCGCCTCCTCGCGCGCGGTGCGCGGGGCCCGGCCGCCGGTGGTGCGGCCCGCCGTGGCGTCCGGGGCGGGCAGGGCCTTGCGGTCCAGCTTCCCGTTCGGCGTGAGCGGCAGCGCGGGCAGCTCCATGACGACGGCGGGCACCATGTACTCGGGCAGGCGTCCGCGTACATGCGTCCGCAGCGCCTCGGAGTCGAAGGCAGTACCCGGACCGGGCACCACGTAGGCGACGATGCGCTTGTCGCCGGGCCGGTCCTCGCGGACCACGACCGCCACCTGGGCGACCGTCTCGTGCGCGCTCAACGCGGTCTCGATCTCGCCGAGTTCGATGCGGTGACCCCGGACCTTGACCTGGTGGTCGGTGCGGCTCAGGTACTCCAGCTCGCCGTCGGCGCGCCATCGCACCAGGTCGCCGGTGCGGTACATCCGCGTCCCGGCAGGCCCGTGCGGATCCGCCACGAAACGGCCCGCCGTGAGGCCCGGCTGGTCCAGATAGCCCCGGGCCAGCCCCTCACCGGCCAGATACAGCTCACCGGGCACCCCCGGGAGCACCGGGCGCAGCGCGCTGTCCAGCACATAGGCGCGGGTGTTGCGGATGGGGCGGCCGATGGTGGGCCCGCCCTCGGCCCCGGCGTTCAGGGTCACGGCGGTCGACCACACGGTGGTCTCGGTGGGTCCGTACAGGTTGGTCGCCTCGACGCCCGCCCGCGCCATCCGCTCGGCGAGCGCGGTCGGCAGCGCCTCGCCGCCGACCAGCATCCGCAGCCCCTCGGCGGCCGACGCCCGCTCGGTGAGCAGCGAGTGCCAGAGCGTGGGCGTGGCCTGCATGATCGTGGCGCCGCTGGCGGCGATGAGATCGGCGAGCGCGGCCGGGTCGAGGAGGGTGTCGCGTTCGGCGACCACCACGCTCGCCCCGGCGAGCAGCGGCAGATGCAGTTCCAGGGCGTGGATGTCGAAGGCGACGGTGGTCACCGCGAGCATCCGGTCGGCGGCGGTGAGCGGGAACCTCTCGCCCATCGCGGTGAGGAAGTTGAGCAGACTGCGGTGCTCGACGACGACACCCTTGGGCGCACCGGTGGAACCGGAGGTGTAGATCACGTACGCGGGATGCTCGGGCCGCAGGGGACCGACAAGCTCTTCGTCGCTCAGATTCCCCGCATCCAACTCCCGTATTTCTACGGCGAGTTCATCGACGCAGAGAACAGTCGGGCCTTCGGGAAGTCGGTCGGCGCCGTCGAGCGTGGTGAGTACGGCCGCCGGGCGCGCCCCCGTCAGGATCGCCTCGACGCGGTCCCTCGGGTGACCGAGGTCGACCGGCAGATAGGCGGCGCCCGTCTTCAGTACCGCCAGCATGGCGACGACCAGGCGCGGCGAGCGCGGCAGGGCGAGCGCCACCACGGTCTCGGGACCGGCGCCCCGGGCCACCAGGAACCGCGCCAGCCGGTTGGCCTCGGCGTTCAGCTCCGCGTACGTGATCACGGACCCGTCGTCCCAGAGGGCCGCGGCCTGCGGGGTGCGCTGCGCCTGCTCCTCGAAGAGGGCGGGCCAGCACCGCGCCGAGGGCTCGGCGGCGGTGTCGTTCCACTCCTCAAGGATCCGGTGCCGCTCGGCCGTGTCGAGTACGTCCGTGTGCGCGGCCGGTCGGTCCGGTGCCTCCACCAGGGACCGCAGGACGGTACGCAGCCGGTCGGCCCAGCCGAGCGCGATCTCGCGGGTGAACAGGTCGGGCCGGTAGGTCAGCCGCAGCCGGAGCGTGCTGCCCGGCAGCACGGTGAGGGTCAGCGGGTAGTGCGCGGCGCCGCTGCCTTCCGTGCCCGCGATCTCCAGGCCCTGGTAGGCGGGCTTGCCGTCGCCGGACGGGGCCGGGTAGTTCTCGAACACGTACAGCGTGTCGAAGAGTTCACCGCCCGTCCCGGCGAGCTGCTGGATCTCGCCGAGGCCGACGTACTCGTACGCGGCGAGCGCCGAGCGCTCGTCCTGGAGGCGGGTCATCAGCGCGATCGCGGACTCGGCGGGGTCCACCCGCACGCGTACCGGCACCGTGTTGGCGAACAGGCCGATCATCGACTCGACGCCCGCGAGCTCGGGCGGGCGGCCCGAGACGGTGGCGCCGAAGACGACGTCGTCGCGGCCGGTGAGCGCGCCGAGCACCTGCGCCCAGGCGCCCTGCACCACGGTGTTCAGGGTGAGCCCGCACGTACGGGCCAACTCGGTCAGTTTGGCGGTCAGTTCCGCGTCGAGCTCGGCCTCGGTCTCCTCGGGCACCACCGTCTCGCGGCCCGCGCCGACCGGGCCGAGCAGCGTCGGCTCCTCCAGGCCCGCGAGGTGGCCGCGCCAGGCCGACTCGGCGTCCGCGCGGTCGCGCCGCGAAAGCCAGCGCAGATAGTCGCGGTAGGGCTGGACCGGCGGCAGCGTGTGGTCGGCGCCGTCGTGCGCGTACATGGTGAACAGCTCGTGCAGCATCAGCGGCACCGACCAGCCGTCCAACAGGATGTGATGGCTCGTCAGGACGAAGCGGTGCTCGTCCGCGCCGAGCCGCACCAGGCGGCAGCGGATCAGCGGCGGCTTGCGCAGGTCGAAGCGGGTGTCGCGGTCGTCCGCCAGCACCTGGGCCAGCCGTGCCTCGCGCTCGGCCGGGGCGAGCGCGGACAGGTCGATCTCCTGCCACGGCACCGGCACCCGGTCCGGGACCACCTGGACGGACTCGCCGTTCTTGCGCTGGCGGAAGGCGCCGCGCAGATTGCCGTGCCGGCGCAGCAGCCCGTCGGCCGCCCGGCGCAGGGCGCCCGCGTCCAGGGCGCCGCGCAGGTCGAACACGAACTGGAGGTGGTAGACGTCGGCGCCCTGCTCGTCATAGAGCGAGTGGAACAGGAATCCTTCCTGCAGGGCCGTCAGCGGCAGCACGTCTTCGATACGTGCCTTGGCGCGCGTCATTACTGATCCCCGTCCTCGAACATCACGTCATCGCCGAAATCACCGAACTCGTCGCCGAACTCGTCCTCGAACGCGTCGATCTCGTCCTGGTCCAGCTGGACCAGTTCGAAGTCGGACGCGGTCGCGCCGCCCGCGTCGGCCCGTTCGGCATGCCGGGCCATCGCGGTCAGGGCCCGCACCCAGGCGTCCGCGACGGCGGACACCTCGGCCTCGGTCAGCACGCCGTCCGGCCACGTCCAGACGGCACGCAGCTCGGCGCCGTCGGTCGTGGGCCGGGTCATCGCGTTGACCGTGAGCGGGTTGCGCAGCGGCATCGCGGTCACCGGCAGGGTGTCCGCGCCGCCGTCCTGGACCGCCTCGGGAGCGAGTCCCCAGTCGGCGGAGCGGCCCGAACCATCGAACCTGCCCAGGTAGTTGAAGCCGATCTGCGGCAGCGGCAGGGCGGCCATCGCCGGTGCCGTCTCCGGGTTGAGATAGCGCAGCAGACCGTGGCCCAGGCCCTGGTCCGGCACCGCCCGCAGCTGCTCCTTGGCGCGCTTGAGCACGTCGCCGACAGCCGGTCCCGCCTGCCACAGGTCGTCCCAGTCCACCGCGCCCGGTTCGATCCGGACCGGGTGGACGCTGGTGAACCAGCCGAGCGTGCGGGACAGGTCGACCCCGTCCACCAGTTCCTCGTGCCGTCCGTGGCCCTCGACCTCGACGAGCACGGGCTCGCCCTGCGGCCGGTTGCGGCCCGACAGCGACGCCAGGGCGAGCGCGGTCAGCAGCACGTCGTTGACGCCCGCGTTGTACGCGGCGGGCACCCGGGTGAGGACCGCCTCGGTGACGCTCGCGGGCAGCGAGACGCTGAGCGAGTGCGCGGTCGCGGTGGTGTCCCGCTCCGGGTCGAGCTCCCGGCTGCCGAGCGGCTGCTCGGGCCGGTCGTGCAGCCCGGTCCAGAAGGCCAGTTCGGCCGTACGGGACGGCTTCGCGGCCTCCTCGGTGAGCAGGTTCGCCCACCGCCGGAACGAGGTGCCGACCCGCTCAAGGCGGGGTTCGGCGCCTGCGGCGACCGCGCTCCACGCGGTGCTCAGGTCGTGCAGCAGCACCCGCCACGACACCCCGTCCACCGCGAGGTGGTGCACGGTGAGCAGCAGCCGCCCGGAGGTCCCGGCGCCCGCGTCGAACCACACCGCCTGGAAGATCACACCGTCGGCCGGGGCAAGGCGCTCGCCCGCCGCGACGGCTTCCTTGGCCATCAGGGCGCGGGCCGACGCCTCGTCCATGCCGGTCAGATCGACCCGGCGCAGACAGTCGGCGGCGGACACCTCCCCGACGGGCCGCACCCTCAACTGCCAATCAGCGTCCAGGACTTCGAGCCGCAGCACGTCATGGTGGTCGACGGCGGCCTGGAGGGTCGCCGCGAGTCCCGTCTCGGTGAGCGCGGCCGGGACCTGGAGCAGCACCGACTGGAGCAGCCCGTCCAGGTCGCCGCCGCGTGCCCGCAGATCGTGCACGACCGGCGTGAGCGGGACCTCGCCGACGCCGTCGTCCGCCGGAGCCGACTCGGGCGCGGTGACCTCCCCGGCCACGGCCGCGAGCTCGGCCAGCCTGCGGGTGCGGAAGACGTCCTTCGGGGCGAGTTCCAGACCGGCCGCACGGGCGCGGCTGGCCAGCTGGATCGAGCCGATGCTGTCGCCGCCGAGCTCGAAGAAGCTGTCCTGGACGCCGACCGTCTCCAGGCCAAGCACCTCGGCCACCAGACGGCACAGCACCTCTTCCTGCGGCGTGCGCGGAGCGCCGCCGTTCCCGGCCTCGGACTTGAAGACCGGCGCGGGCAGCTTGGCCCGGTCGAGCTTGCCGTTGGGGGTAAGCGGCAGCTCGTCGAGCGCCACGACGGCCGCCGGGACCATGTACTCGGGCAGCACGTCGGCCGCGTGCGCGCGCAGCTCGGCCGCGTCCACACCCCGTACAGAATCCGCCGGGACGACATACGCGACGAGCCGCTTGTCGCCCGGCCGGTCCTCGCGGACGACGACCGCGCTCTGGGCGACCGTGGCGTGCCGGGTGAGCGTCGCCTCGACCTCGCCGGGCTCGATACGGAAGCCGCGCACCTTGACCTGGTCGTCGGCGCGGCCGATGAACTCCAGGTCGCCGTCGTGCCGCCAGCGCGCCAGGTCGCCGGTGCGGTACATCCGCGAGCCCGAAGGCCCGTACGGATCGGCGACGAACCGCTCACCGGTGAGCGCGGCCCGGTCGAGGTAACCACGGGCAAGTCCCGCGCCCGCGATGTACAGCTCGCCCACCGCACCGACCGGCACCGGCGCGAGCGCCGCGTCCAGGACATAGGTGCGGGTGTTGGCCATCGGACGCCCGATCGGCAGCCGGTCGCCCAGCTCGTCCGCCGCGCCCACCAGGTGGTTGGTGGCGCACAGGGTGATCTCGGTGGGCCCGTACAAATGGCGTACGACGACGTGCGGCGCGGCGCGCAGCACGCTCTCGACGGCCGCCACGGACACCACGTCACCGCCGGTCAGGATCTCCTTGACCCCGCCGAGGGCGTCGCCCAGGTCGTCGGCGACGACCCGGAAGAGTCCGGCCGTGAAGTGCACGCCGGTGATGGACTCGTCGACGATCAGCCGCTTGAGCTCGGCGATGTCCAGCTCGCCAGGCGGCGCGAGCACGACGCGACCGCCCGCGAGCAGCGGCACCCACAGCTCGTAGTTGGAGATGTCGAAGGCGTACGGGGCGTGCATCAGCACCTGCTGATGGCGGTCCCCCTCGGCCCAGGACGGGTCCAGGGCGAGTTCGAGCAGCGCGCGATGGCTGATCGCGATGCCCTTGGGCTTCCCGGTCGAGCCGGAGGTGTGCATGACGTACGCGAGCGCGTCGGGGCGCACCGGAGGCACGTCCGGGGCGGTGGCGGCGGGCTCGGCCTCGTCGGCGAGGACCACATGCTCGGCGTTGTCGGGCAGACCGCGTTCGCGCCAGGCGTGGTCCGTGACCAGGACCCGGGCGCCGGACCCGTGCAGCACCTCCCGCATGCGCTCGTCCGGGTAGCTCTCGTGCAGCGGGGCGTAGGCGGCGCCCGCCTTGAGGATGCCGAGCAGGGCGACCACCAGATCGGCGGAACGTTCCAGCAGGACGGCCACGCGGTCCTCGGGGCGTACGCCGAGAGAGACCAGGCGGTGCGCGAGCCCGTTGGCCCGCCGGTCGAGCTCGCCGTAGGTCAGATGCAGCGAGCCGGAAGTGACGGCGACCGCGTCGGGGCTGCGGCGGGCCAGCTCCTCGAAGGTGGCGTGCACGGTCGAGTCGAGCCCCGCGACCGCCACTTCGGTCGCGTTCCACTCGCTGAGCACCTGGTGGCGCTCGTCGGCCCCGAGGATGTCGACCAGGGCGAGCGGCCGGTCCGGGTCGGTGACGGCCGCGTGCAGCAGCCGCCCGAGCCGGGCCGCGATGAGCTCGGCGCTCGCGTGGTCGAACAGGTCGGTGCTGTATTCGAGCATGCCCCGGACGCCGTCCGCGCCCTCCTGAAGGCTCAGCGACAGGTCGAACTTGGCGACGCCGATGTCGACCGGCTCGCCCCCGATGGTGAGTCCGGGCAGTTCGAGGGAGACCTCGGGCGTGTTCTGGAAGGCGAGCAGCACCTGGAAGAGCGGGTGCCGGGCCCGGGAGCGAGCCGGGTTCACCAGCTCGACCAACCGCTCGAACGGAACATCCTGATGCGCGTACGCCGCAAGATCCGCCGTCCGCACCCGCGAGACCAGCTCACGGAAGGTCGGCCGACCCGACACATCCGTACGCAACACCAGCGTGTTCGTGAAGAACCCGATCAGATCGTCGAGCGCTTCATCGGTCCGCCCCGCGATCGGGCTGCCGATCGGGATGTCCTCACCGGCACCGAGGCGGTTGAGCAGCGCGGCCAAAGCGGCCTGGACCACCATGAACACGGACGTGGACGTCTCACGGGCGAACTCGCTGATGCGCCCGTGCAGTTCGGCGTCCCAGTCCACCACCACTCGGGCGCCGACATGGCTAGACTCCGCCGGGCGCGGCCGGTCGGTGGGGAGCTCCAGCTCATCGGACAGACCGGCCAACGCGTCCTGCCAGAAGGCGAGTTGACCGTGCGCGAGGCTGTCGGGCTCGCTCTCGTCGCCGAGAAGTTCCCGCTGCCACAGCGCGTAGTCCGCGTACTGCACGGGCAGCGGAGCCCACTCGGGAGCACGGCCCTCCAAGCGCGCCGCGTACGCCGTGCCCAGGTCTCGCGCCAGCGGTCCCATCGACCAGCCGTCGCCCGCGATGTGGTGCAGCGAGATGGCGAGGACGTGGTCGGACTCGTCGACCGTGAACAGCGAGGCCCGTACGGGTATCTCGCGCGACAGGTCGAAGCCCGCGCTCGCGGCCGCCTTCAGGAGGCCGGGCAGCGCCTGCTCGTCGGCCCGTACGAAGGACAGCGAGAAGGCCGCCTCGGCCGGCGCCAGGATGCGCTGCTCGGCGCGCCCGTCGGTCTCGACGAACACGGTACGCAGCGACTCGTGCCGGGCGACGACATCGGCCAGCGCCGCCTGGAGGGCGTCGCCGTCCACGGTGCCGGTCAGACGCAGCACGACGGGCATGTTGTAGAGCGCGTCCGCGTCGTGGAGCTGGCTGAGCATCCACAGGCGGTGCTGGGCGAAGGAGAGCGGCAGCGGGGTGGGCCGGGTCTTCGGCTCCACCGCCGGGCGGGCCGACTCCGCCTCGTCGCAGGCCACGGCGAGGCCGAGCACGGTCGGGGTCTCGAAGAGGGTGGCCAGCGGGAGTTCCACGCCGAGCACCGAACGGATGCGGCTCACCAGCCGCGTCGCGAGCAGCGAGTGGCCGCCCAGCTCGAAGAAGCTGTCGTCGATGCCGACCCGGGTCAGACCGAGCACTTCGGCGAACAGGCCACACAGGACCTCTTCGCGCGGAGTACGCGGCGCACGGCCCGACACCACCGTGTCGAAGTCCGGCGCGGGCAGCGCCTCGCGGTGCACCTTGCCGGTCGGCGACAGCGGGATGACGGCCATCGCGACGACAGCGGCCGGGACCATGTACTCGGGCAGCGCGCCCGCGACATGCGCCCGCAGCTCGGCCGCGTCGACACCTCGTACGGAGTCTGTCGGCACGACGTACGCGACAAGCCGCTTGTCGCCGGGCCGGTCCTCGCGTACGACGACGGCGGCCTGGGCGACCGAGGCGTGCCGGTCGAGTACGGCGGCGATCTCACCGGGCTCGATACGGAAGCCGCGCACCTTCACCTGGTCGTCGGCACGACCCAGGTACTCCAGCTCGCCATCCGCGTTCCAGCGCACCAGGTCGCCCGTGCGGTACATCCGCTCGCCCGGCGCCCCGAACGGGCACGCCACGAAGCGCTCGGCGGTGAGGTCCGGGCGGTTGAGATAGCCGAGCGCGACGCCGTCGCCCGCGAGGTAGAGCTCGCCCATGACACCGGCCGGGACCGGCTCCAGGCCCGAACCCAGCACGTATGCACGGGTGTTGGGGATGGGGCGGCCGATCGGGGCCGAGATGGCGCCGGTCAGCGGGGTGCTGAGGGTGGCGCAGACGGTCGACTCGGTGGGGCCGTACGCGTTGAGCATGGTCCGGCCGGCCGACCACCGCGCGGTCACCTCGGGCGGGCACGCCTCGCCGCCGGTGATCAGCCCGCGCAGGGTGGGCACGGTCTCCGGGTCGAGGGTCGCGACGAAGGCGGGCGGCAGCATGGCGTGTGTGACGCCCGTCTCCGCCATCAGCCGTACGACCGCGTCGCCGATGACCTGCTCCGGGCGCGGCACCACCAGGGTGGCACCGGCGAGCAGCGTCATGACCAGCTCACCTGCCGAGGCGTCGAAGCTGAGCGAGGCGAACTGGAGCACCTTCGACTCGTCGTCCACGCCCAGCGCCTCCTGGTGGGAGACGGCGAGACTGGCGAGGCCCCGGTGGGTGACCAGGACGCCCTTCGGCTTGCCGGTCGAGCCGGAGGTGTAGACGACGTACGCGGGGTGGCCGGTGCGCAGCGGGGAGAGGCGGTCGGCGTCGGTCAGATTCGTATCCGACCCTGTCGTGAACTCCTCGTCGTCCAAGCGCCAGCGCGCCACGTCGTCGGGTACGCGGCGGCCCGCGTCGCCGACGGTGAGCAGGCCCAGGGGCACGGCGTCCGCGCACATGTAGGCGGCGCGCTCGGCCGGGTAGTCCGGGTCGATGTTGAGGTAGGCCGCGCCCGCCTTGACCACGGCGAGGGCCGCGAGCACCAGCTCGGCCGACCGGGGAAGGGCCAGAGCCACCACCGTGTCCGGCCGTACGCCACGGTCGACCAGACGGCGGGCGAGCCGGTTGGCGCGGGCGTTCAGCTCGGCGTAGCTCAGCGCCTCACCGTCGTGCAGCACGGCCGTCGCCTCGGGCGTCCGGCCGACCTGCGCCTCGAACAGCTCGGGCAGCGTCGCCGGGGCTATCGGCTCGCCGTTGGTGTTCCAGTCGGTGAGGATGCGCTGCCGCTCGTCCGCGTCGAGGACGTCGACGCGGCTGACCGGGCGGTCCGGGTCGCCGACGACCGCGTGCAGCAGGCTGTGCAGCCGCTGCGCGAGGCCGGTGGCGGTGTCCTCGTCGAAGAGGTCGCCGCTGAATTCGAGGACGCCGTCCATACCGGTCGTCCCGGCCTGCTCGCGCAGGCTGAAGACCAGGTCGAACTTGGCGACGTCCGTGCCGACGGGCTCGGCCCCGATGGTGAGTCCGGGCAGTTCGAGGTGGACCTCGGGCGTGTTCTGGAAGACCAGCATGACCTGGAAGAGCGGGTGCCGGGCCCGCGAACGGGCCGGGTTGACCAGCTCCACCAGCCGCTCGAAGGGAACATCCTGGTGCGCGTACGCCGCGAGGTCTGCCTTGCGTACCCGCGAGACCAGCTCACGGAAGGTCGGCTGACCCGACACATCCGTACGCAGCACCAGCGTGTTGGTGAAGAACCCGACGAGGTCGTCGAGCGCTTCGTCCGTACGCCCCGCGATCGGGGTGCCGATCGGGATGTCCTCGCCCGCGCCGAGCCGGTTCAGGAGCGCGGCGAGCGCGGCCTGGACGACCATGAACACGGAGGACGACGACTCGCGGGCGAACTCCACCAGCTTGCCGTGCAGTTCGGCGTCCCACGTGAACGGGACCATGCCGCCCTTGTGGCTGGCGACGGCGGGACGGGTGCGGTCGGTCGGCAGATCGAGCTCTTCGGGCAGGGCCGCCAACGCGTCCTGCCAGAAGGCGAGTTGGTCGTGCGCGAGGCTTTCCGACTCACTCTCGTCGCCGAGGAGTTCGCGCTGCCACAGCGCGTAGTCCGCGTACTGGACCGGCAGCGGCTGCCAGTCCGGAGTGCGGCCGTCGCAGCGGGCCGCGTACGCCGTACCGAGGTCGCGCGCCAGCGGCGCCATCGACCAGCCGTCACCTGCGATGTGGTGCAGCGATACGAGCAGTACGTGTTCGGCCCCGCCGAGCGCGAACAGGAACGCCTTCAGGGGGATGTCGGTCGACAGGTCGAAGCCCGTCTTCACGGCCGCGTCGAGGAGGGCGGGGAGCGCCTGCTCGTCGGTGTCCGTGACCGGCAGCGGAACTTCACAGGACCCGAGGACGACCTGGCGGGCCTCGCCGTCCACGTCCGGGAAGACCGTACGCAGGGACTCATGGCGACCGACGACGTCGGCCAGCGCCAACTCCAGGGCAGCACGGTCGAGTTCACCCGTGAGTCGCAGCACCATCGGCATGTTGTAGAGCGCGTCCACGCTCTCCAGGCGGTTGAGGAACCACAGCCGCCGCTGGGCGAAGGAGAGCGGGACGGCGTCGGGCCGGTCCATCGGGACCAGTGCCGGGCGCGCCGCATCGGCCTCGGCCGAGACACCGGCCAGACCCGCCACCGTCGGCGTCTCGAACAGCGCCGACAGCGCCAGCTCGATGCCGAGCACCGAACGGATGCGGCTCACCAGCCGCGTGGCCAGCAGCGAGTGACCACCGAGGTCGAAGAAGCTGTCGTCGATGCCGACCCGCTCCACACCGAGCACCTCGGCGAACAGACCGCACAGCACCTCTTCGCGCGGAGTGCGCGGCGCACGTCCCGACACCACGGCGTCGAAGTCCGGCGCGGGCAGCGCCTTGCGGTCCAGCTTGCCGTTCGGCGTCAGCGGCAGCGCGTCGAGGGCCACGACGGCCGACGGAACCATGTACTCGGGCAGCGCGCCCGCGACATGCGCCCGCAGCTCGGCCGCGTCGACACCTCGTACGGAATCCGTCGGCACGACGTACGCGACCAGGCGCTTGTCCCCCGGCCTGTCCTCGCGTACGACCACGGCAGCCTGCGCCACCGACGGGTGACGGCCCAGGACCGCCGCGATCTCGCCCGGCTCGATACGGAAACCGCGCACCTTGACCTGGTCGTCCGCGCGGCCCAAGTACTCCAGCTCACCGTCCACGTTCCAGCGCACCAGGTCGCCGGTGCGGTACATCCGCTCGCCCGGCGCCCCGAACGGGCACGGTACGAAGCGCTCGGCCGTCAGGCCCGGGCGGCCGAGGTAGCCGCGCGCCACACCGTTGCCCGCCACGTACAGCTCACCGGGAACCCCCTCCGGGACCGGCTGGAGGCCCGAACCGAGCACGTACAGCCGGGTGTTGGCGAGCGGGCGGCCCACCGGCAGCGGGCCGGAGGCCGGGGTCGTGCCCGGCTCGACGCGGTGTTCGGTGGCGCTGACCGTGGTCTCGGTCGGGCCGTAGACATTGCGTACGGTCACGTCCGGGTGCGCGGCGCGCCAGTCGCGCAGCGCCTCGGCGGTCAGCGGCTCGCCCGCGAGCAGCAGGTCGGCCGTGGGCGAGGCGTGCCCGGGCAGGGCCTGGAGGATCGGGAGATGGCTGGGGGTCGCCTTGAGCAGGGTCGGCGCGGTGGCCGGGAGCTCGCTCTCGTCGAGGCGGCCCACGACGACGCAGCCGCCCACGGTCAGCGGCGTGAGCAGCGCGGTGACCGTCATGTCGAACGACACCGACGAGTGCAGCAGGGCGGACCCTCCTGCGCTCGGGTAGCTCCGGCCGGCCCACTCCAAGTAGTCGACGAGGTTGCGCTGTTCCACCACCACACCCTTCGGCGTGCCGGTGGAGCCCGAGGTGTAGATGACGTACGCCGGGTGGTGCGGCCGCAGCGGACGGATGCGGTCCGCGTCGGTCGGGTTCTCGGCGACGGGTTCCACGCTGTCCACGAAGACGCGCGCGACCCCGTCGAACTCGTCGCGGCCCTCCACCGCGTCCCGCGTCGTCAGGAGCCGCACGGGCGCGGCGTCGCGCAGCATGTACGCGATGCGGTCGGCCGGGTAGTCGTGGTCGACCGGGAGGTACGCGGCCCCGGACTTGAGCACACCGAGCAGCGCGGCGAGCAGGCGCGGCGACGGCCGCATGGCCACCGCCACGAGGTCCTCGGGACCGACGCCCTGAGCGGTCAGCTCCCGCGCCACACCGTTTGCCAGCGCGTTCAGCTCGGCATAGGTGAGGGTGTCGTCGCCCTGGCGGGCAGCGGGGGCATCCGGAGTCCGCGCGGCCTGGCCCTCGAAGAGCTCCGGCAACGTGGTGTGGGCCACCGCACTCGCCGTGGCGTTCCACGTCTTCAGGACGCGCTGCCGCTCGTCCGCGCCGAGGATGTCGACCCGGCTGACCGGCCGGTCCGGGTCGGACAGCAGCGCACGCAGCGTGTGTTCCAGCCGCGCGGCGATCGCCGAAGCCGTGTCGCGGTCGAAGAGGTCACCGTTGAATTCAAGGGTGCCGCCGACCCCGGCCGGACCCTGGTTCCCGTGCTGCTCCTGGACGTTGAACGACAGGTCGAACTTGGCGACGCCCGTGTCGACCGGCTCGACCCCGATGCTGAGACCGGGCAGGTCGAGGTGGACCTCGGGCGTGTTCTGGAAGGCGAGCAGCACCTGGAACAGCGGGTGCCGAGCGCGGGAGCGAGCCGGGTTGACCAGCTCGACCAGCCGCTCGAAGGGCACGTCCTGGTGCGCGTAGGCCGCAAGATCCGCCGTACGCACCCGCGAGACCAGCTCACGGAAGGTGGGCTGACCCGACACATCCGTACGCAACACGAGGGTGTTGGTGAAGAACCCGATCAGGTCGTCAAGAGCCTCATCGGTCCGCCCCGCGATCGGGCTGCCGATCGCGATGTCCTCGCCCGCGCCGAGACGATTCAGCAGCGTGGCAAGGGCCGCCTGCACCACCATGAACACCGAGGACGACGACTCCCACGCGAACTCCGTGAGCCCACGGTGCAGTTCGGCGTCCCACTCCACCGACACGCGGCCACCGGCATGGCTGGCCACCGCCGGGCGGGGGCGGTCGGTCGGGAGGGTCAGCTCCTCCGGGAGCTCGGCCAACGCGTGCTGCCAGAAGTCGAGTTGGCGCTGCGCCAGGCTGCCCTGCTCGCTCTCGTCGCCGAGGAGGTCGCGCTGCCAGAGCGCGTAGTCCGCGTACTGGACGGGCAGCGGCTCCCACTGCGGGGCCCTACCCTCAAGACGGGCCTTGTACGCCGTGCCCAGGTCGCGGGCCAGCGGTGCCATCGACCAGCCGTCGCCCGCGATGTGGTGCAGCACCATCAGGAGTACGTGCTCGCTCTCGCCGAGCGAGAAGAGCTCGGCGCGCACCGGCAGGTCGCGGGAGAGGTCGAACGGCTGCTTGGCGGCCGCGTCGAGGAGCGCGGGCAGTCCCTGCTCGTCGGTCGCGGTGATCGGCAGCGGTATCTCGCACGCGCCGAGGACGACCTGGCGGGCCTCGCCGTCCACGTCCGGGAAGACCGTACGCAGCGACTCATGGCGGCCGACCACATCACCGAGGGCGGCCCGCAGGGCGTCGCCGTCCACCGTGCCGGTCAGACGCAGGACCAGGGGCATGTTGTAGAGCGCGTCCACGCTCTCTAGGCGGTTGAGGAACCACAGCCGTCGCTGGGCGAAGGAGAGCGGCACCGACTCGGGGCGCTCACGCGACTCCAGGGCGGGACGCGCGGACTCCGCCTCGGTCGTGATCCCCGCCAGACCCGCCACCGTCGGCGTCTCGAACAGCGCCGACAGCGCCAGCTCCACACCGAGCACCGAACGGATCCGGCTCACCAGACGCGTCGCGAGCAACGAGTGCCCGCCCAGCTCGAAGAAGCTGTCGTCGATACCGACCCGGTCGACGCCGAGCACCTCGGCGAACAGACCGCACAGCACCTCTTCGCGCGGGGTGCGCGGCGCACGCCCCGACACCACCATGTCGAAGTCCGGCGCGGGCAGCCCCTTGCGGTCCAGCTTGCCGTTCGGGGTCAGCGGCAGCGCGTCCATCTCGACGATGACGGCCGGAACCATGTACTCCGGCAGCACCCGGGCCACCTGGGCCCGCAGCTCGGCCGCGTCCACACCTGAGTCCGTCGGGACCACGTACGCCACGAGCTGGCCGGGGCGGTCCGCCCGGGTCACGACGACGGCCTGGGCGACGCCCGCCTGCGCGCCCAGCACGGACTCGATCTCGCCGAGCTCCACCCGGTGGCCACGGATCTTGACCTGCTCGTCGGCGCGGCCCAGGTACTCCAGGGTGCCGTCGGCCCGGCGCCTGGCCAGGTCGCCGGAGCGGTACATCCGCGCGCCCGGCGCCCCGAACGGGCACGCCACGAAACGCTCGGCCGTGAGACCCGCGCGGCCCAGATAGCCGCGCGCCACACCGTCGCCCGCGAGATAGAGCTCTCCCGCGACACCCACCGGAACGGGCCGCAGCCGCTCGTCCAGGACGTACGCGCTCATGTTGGTGACCGGCGTGCCGATCGGCGGCCGCTGGTCGCCGCAGAGCGCGCCGCTCATGGTGACGCACACGGTGATCTCGGTGGGGCCGTACGCGTTGATCATCCGACGGCCGGGCGACCAGCGGGCCACCAGCTCCCCGGACGAGGCCTCGCCGCCGACGAGCAGGGTGCGGACCGTGGGCAGGTCGGACGGCGACAGGACGTCGAGCACGGACGGCGGCAGCAGCAGATGGCTGACCTGGTGCTTCGCGGCGAGCTCCACCAGCGGGGTGCCGGGCCGGAGTTGGTCGGGCGAGGCGAGTACGAGGGTGGCGCCGGAGAGCAGCGCCATGGCGAACTCCCAGAACGCGGCGTCGAAGCTCAGCGAGGCGAACTGGAGGACCCGGTCACCGGGGCCCACTTCCAGGAGCCCGTCGGCGTCGAGGAGTCCGGCGACACCGGTGTGGGTGCACACCACGCCCTTGGGGCGGCCGCTGGAGCCCGAGGTGTAGATGATGTAGGCCGCGTGGGCGGGGTGCAGCGGGCTGCGGCGTTCGGCGTCGGTGACGTCGTGGGACGGAAGGTCGGCCGCCGCCTCGTGGTCCAGTTCCAGGTACGCGGTGCCGTCCGGCAGCCCGGCCGTCGCTCCCTGGGCGACCAGGGTGAGGGTGGGCCGCCCGTCGGTGAGCAGATACGCGATGCGCTCGGCCGGGTAGGCGGGGTCGACCGGAAGATAGGCGGCGCCCGCCTTCAGGACGGCGAGCACCGCGACGGGCAGTTCGGCCGAGCGCGGCAGCATCAACGCCACCGTGTCCTCGGCGCCGATGCCACGCTGAATGAGCAGCCGGGCCAGCCGGTTGGCGCGGCCGTTCAGCTCCTCGTACGAGAGGGTGGTGTCGCCGAAGACGACGGCGGGCGCGTCCGGGGCGGCGGCAGCCCGCGCCTCGAACAGCTCGGGGATGGTGAGCGCCGGGAGGTCCTTGCGGGTGTCGTTCCACCCGTCGGTCAGCTGGGCGTGTTCGGCGTCCGTCAGCAACTCCAGGTCGCCGATGGGAAGTTCGGGCTTGGCGGCCGCCGCCAGGAGCAGGCGCGTGAGCCGGGCCATCATCAGCTCGACCGTGCCCTGGTCGAACAGGTCGGTGCTGTACTCCACGAAGCCTTCGAGCCCGGCCGGGGAGCCGTCGGCGGCGCGCGTCTCGGTGAGGCTGAGCGACAGGTCGAACTTGGAGCCGCCGGGATGGACCCCGTAACGGTCGAGCTCCAGGCCCGGCAGCTCCATCGTGGAGCCCGGGGTGTTCTGGAGGGCGAGCAGGATCTGCACCAGCGGCTGCCGGTTGGCGGAGCGCACCGGGTTCAGCACCTCGACCAGCCGCTCGAACGGCAGGTCCTGGTGGGCGTAGGCGGCCAGGTCGGCGGCGCGCACCCGGTCGACGAGCTCGGCGAAGCCGGGGTTGCCGGAGGTGTCGGTGCGCAGTACGAGGGTGTTGACGAAGAAGCCGACCAGATCGTCGAGGGCTTCGTCGGTGCGTCCGGCGATGGGGCTGCCGACGGGGATGTCGTCGCCCGCCCCGAGCCGGGTGAGCAGGGCGGCGAGACCGGCCTGGAGCACCATGTAGAGGGTGGCCCGGCGCTCTCCCGCGAGGGCGAGCAGCGCTTGGTGGAGCTCCGCGTCGAGGTGGACGGGCAGGGCCACGCCCTGGTGGCTGGCGACGGCCGGGCGGGGCCGGTCGGCGGGCAGGTCGAGCTCCTGCGGCAAGGCCGCCAACGCGCGCTTCCAGTACGTCAGTTGCTCGTGTGCGAGGCTCGCCGGGTCGCTCTCGTCGCCGAGGAGTTCACGCTGCCACAGCGCGTAGTCCGCGTACTGCACGGGCAGCGGCCGCCACTCGGGCGCCCGGCCGTCGATACGGGCCGTGTACGCGGCGGCCAGGTCCTGCGCCAGCGGCGCCATGGACCATTCGTCACCGGCTATGTGGTGCAGCACCAGGGCGAGTACGTGCTCGCGCTCGCCGAGCGAGAACAGGGTCGCGCGCACCGGGATCTCGCGGGCCAGGTCGAAGACCGTGGCCGCCGCCGCGTCGAGCAGCGCGGGCAGCGCCTCCTCGTCGGTGTCGACGACCGGGACCGGCACCTCGCAGGCGCCGAGCACGACCTGGCGGGCCTCGCCGTCCACGTCCGGGAAGACCGTACGCAGCGACTCATGGCGCTCGACGACATCGGCCAGCGCCGACTCCAGGGCGGCACGGTCGAGTTCACCGGTGAGCCGCAGGGCCAGTGGCATGTTGTACGTAGAGCCGCCGCCCTCGACCTGGTCGAGGAACCACAGCCGCTGCTGGGCGAAGGAGAGCGGCACGGCGTCGGGCCGCCGCATCGGCACCAGGGCGGGGCGTACGGACGCGGCCTCCGGGAGCTGGGACGCCAGCCCCGCGACCGTCGGCGACTCGAAGAGCGTGCCCAGCATGATCTCGGTGCCGAGCTCGGCGCGTACGCGTACGGCGAGGCGGGTGGCGAGCAGCGAGTGGCCGCCGAGGTCGAAGAAGCTGTCGTCGATGCCGACCCGCTCCACGCCCAGGACCTCGGCGAACAGGCGGCAGAGGATCTCTTCCCGGGCGTTGCGCGGCGCGCGCCCGGAGTCGTCGCCCTCGAACGTCGGGGCAGGCAGGGCGCGTTGGTCCAGCTTGCCGTTGGGGGTGAGCGGCAGCACGTCCAGGGACACCACGGCGGCGGGCACCATGTACGAGGGCAGCGACTCGCCCGCGTACGCGCGCAGCTCCGCCGGGTCCATCGCGCTGTCGCGCAGCACGGCGTAGGCGACGAGGCGCTTGTCGCCGGGCCGGTCCTCGCGTACGACGACCGCGACCTGGGCGACCTTCGGGTGGCGCGCGAGCACGGACTCGATCTCGCCCAGCTCGATGCGGAAGCCGCGGATCTTCACCTGCTGGTCGGCGCGGCCCTCGTAGGCGAGCAGGCCGTCGGCGGTCCAGCGGGCGAGGTCGCCGGTGCGGTACATCCGACTGCCGGCGGGCCCGTACGGGTTCGCCACGAAGCGGTCGGCGGTCAGGCCCGGCCGGTTGAGATAGCCGCGGGCCAGACCGTCACCGGCCACATACAGCTCGCCGGTCGCGCCGGGCGGCACCGGGCGCAGGGCGGCGTCCAGGACGTAGGCGCGCAGGTCGGCGAGGGCGGGGCCGACGGTGCTGCCGTTGTCGCTCGCCGCGCTCTCGCGGGTGAACGCCTGCTGGGTGACGTGCACGGTCGTCTCGGTGATGCCGTACATGTTGACCAGCGTCGGCCGGTCGTCCGGGTGCCGGTCGTACCACTCGCCGAGGCGGCCCGGGGCCAGCGCCTCGCCGCCGAACACGACGTAGCGCAGGGCGAGTTCGCTGTCGGGGTGACGCTGGTCGGCCTGGATCAGCTGGTAGAACGCCGACGGGGTCTGGTTGAGGACGGTGACGCGCTGCTCGGCGAGCAGGGCACGGAACGCCTCGGGCGAGCGCGAGACCGTGTGCGGCACGACGACCAGGCGGCCGCCGTAGAGGAGCGCGCCCCACAGCTCCCACACCGAGAAGTCGAAGGCGTACGAGTGGAACAGCGTCCAGACGTCCTGCTCGCCGAAGCCGAACTGGTCGGCGGTGGCGGAGAAGAGCCGGGTGACGTTGGAGTGAGGGATCACCACACCCTTGGGGCGGCCCGTGGAGCCGGACGTGAAGATCACATACGCGGGGTGGTCGGCCCGCAGCGGCGTCGTGCGGTCGGCGTCCGTGGGGTCGTCGGCCCGGCCCTCGTTCCTGGCGGAGGCGACGTCCGGGACGCCGTCGAGGACGAGGACGGGACCGGCCTCCTCCAGCACGGCGGCGCGGCGAGCGGCGGGGGCGTCGGGGTCGACGGGCAGATAACCGGCGCCGGACTTGAGCACGGCGAGGACCGCCACGACCAGCTCGGCCGAGCGCGGCAGGACCAGACCGACCAACTGCTCGGGCCCGGCGCCCCGGGCGATGAGCCGGTGGGCGAGCCGGTTGGCCCAGGCGTTGAGCTCCGCGTACGTCAGGGTCGTGCCCTCGTACACCACCGCGACCGCGTCGGGGGTGCGGCGGGCCTGCGCCTCGAACCAGGCGGGGATGGTGCCCGCGTCGAGACCGGTGGCCTTGGGGTTCCACTCGGTCAGGACGCGGTGGCGCTCGTCCGCGTCCATGACGTCGACCGCGCCGATCGCGCGCGTGGGGTCGGCGGTCAGGGCGCGCAGATAGGCGACGAAGCGGCGGCCGTGGCCGTCGATGTCCTCGGCGCCGTACGCGGCAGTGTTGCCCGCGATCCGCACCCCGATGCCGTCCTCGCCCGAGCCGCCCTCGAAGACGATCACCAGGTCGTCGACGGGACCGCTGGGCATGCCGTGGGCGGCCGCCGTGCAGGGGCCGAAGCGCAGCCCCTCGTCGAGCGGCAGGAAGTTGATGGAGGGGCCGAACATCCGGCGCGAGTGGCCGCCGAGCCCGAGGTCCTTGCGCAGGTCCTCGCCCCGGTAGCGCTGGTGGCGCAGCAGGCCGCGCATCTCCTGGCCGACGTGCCGGTGCAGATCGAGGAAGGACATCTCGGGGCGTACGGCGAGCCGCAGCGGCAGGACGTTGGAGGCCATGCCGGGGGTGGCCTGGGTGACGGAGGTCAGGCGGCCGGTGACGGGGAAGCCGAGGACGACGTCGGCCGCGCGGGTGAAGTGGCGCAGATACGCGGCCGCGGCGGCGGTGAGGGTGACCTGCCAGGTCGAGCGGGCCTCGCGGGCGAGCCGCTTGATCTCGGCGAAGTAGTCGGGTTCCAGCCACGCCTCGTACCGCTTGGACTCGGCCCACAGGCCGGTGGCGCGGTCGGGGAGATTCAGGATCTCCGGGTCGTCGCCGAACCGTTCGAGCCAGTAGTCGTGGTCCCGCGTACTGCGTTCGCTCTCGGTGTACTTCTCGTGCTCGGCGACGAACTCGGCGAGCGGGGAGAACGAAGTGGGGGGAATCTCTTCTTCCGCGACAAGTGCGGTGTAGCAGTCGGCGACGCGCTGCACAAGGAGGTTGAACGCATAGGCATCACACACGATGTGATGCGTCCTCATATACCAGAAGAAGCGGTCCGGGGCGACCTGGAACAGCATCTGCACGAACAGCGGGCCGTTTTGCAGGTCAAAGGGCTTGTCGAGGTCCTCCTGCATGGCCGCGAAGGCCGCCGCGCGCGGGTCGCTCTCGCGTGTCAGGTCCACATGGGGCAGCGGCCAGTCGCGCCAGTCGCGCACCGACTGCCGTGGTACGCCGTCGACTTCGGTGAAGACGGCCCGCAGCGCCTCGGCCTCGTCGACCGCCTGGCGCAGCGCGCTCTCGAACAATTCCGGGGCGAACGTCCCGTGAATTTCGACGTAACCGTTGAGGTTGTAGAGAAGGCTGTCCGGAGCCAGCTTCTGGGCGAACCAGACGCGCTCCTGCGCCGTCGACAAAGGATGGCCTGCAGACTGCGATCCGCCGAACACCTAGAGAATCCCCCACGCATTATCGGGGGAGAGTCTTCCTCTGGCCCCCCGGCGTACGGGTTCTCGGACCACCCCCGCACACGCTTTCCAAAGTCGAACAAGATCGGACTCTATCATCGAGCCACGCCGAGTCGACTTCCGGCCAAACGTGATAAGGGATCGTCAGCTGCCGTTCGCCCTATGCCATTTGGCATAGGGCGAACTCGCTACGACACGATGTCCTTCTTCTCGAAGCCCCGGAACGCCAGGGCCATGAGCACCAGCGCGTACCCCACCGAGACCCCCGCGCCCTGGGCCATGCCGCTCCACTCCAGATGCGGCTGGAGCGCGTCAGCCCAGGCGAACTGCCAGTGTGCGGGCAGCGCCTTGCGCCAGCTGCCGAGCGCCGTGATCGCGTCCAGCACGTTGCCCACGATGGTGAGACCGACCGCGCCGCCGACCGCGCCCAGCGGCGCGTCCGTCTTGGTCGACAGCCAGAACGCGAGACCGGCGGTGACCAGTTGGGAGACGAAGACGAACGCGACCGCGATGGCCAGGCGCGGTATCGCCTGCCCGGCGCCCAGGGAGCCGCCGGTGGGGATCTCCAGCGGGCCCCAGCCGTACGCCGCCGTGCCGACCGCGAGCGCCACCAGCGGCAGCAGCACGATCGCCGCCGCGCTCAGGCCGAGCGCGACCGCCAGCTTGCTCCACAGCAGCCGGGCCC
Source organism: Streptomyces sp. CBMA152 (assembly GCF_014596475.1). Lineage (GTDB taxonomy): Bacteria > Actinomycetota > Actinomycetes > Streptomycetales > Streptomycetaceae > Streptomyces. The sequence goes on from NZ_MECJ01000033.1 coordinate 571,682, forward strand.
GGGGGACGGGCGCGGCCAGCAGGTAGCGCAGCGAGGACCAGCTGGCCTCCGAGGCGACCGTGTCCCCGCAGAACAGGGCGATGGGCACCACGAGCAGGAAGCCCGCCGAGACGAACAGGGCGGTCGCCGCGAAGTTCGCGCCGGACGCCGTCGCCGTGTCGATCAGGGTGATCCGGCCGTCGCGGCCGGACGGTGTGCCGCCGATCGCGAAGGCGGTGACCAGGATGAAGGGCAGGGCGGCGAGGATGCCGCCCATCACCATGGTGCGGCGGCGTCGCAGCTGGCGCGCCGCCTCCACCCGCAGCGGCAGGGTGCGGCCGGGCCGGTAGCCGGGCGCCGTCGCCCGCAGGTCCGCCCCGGACGGTGTCCCCGTGTGCGTCGGCGTCGTCATCCCGATCCTCCGATCAGGGTCAGGAACGCGTCCTCCAGGCGGCGGTGCGGGCCCACGCCCGTCAACGGCACGTCCAGACGGATCAGTTCGGTGATCAGTTCGGTCGGGGTGGCGCCCGCGAGGCGCACCAGCATGCCCTCGTCGGTACGGGTCGCCGCGCCGATGCCGGGCAGCGCGGCCACCTTGTCGGCAAGCACCTCCGCGACCGGGCCGTCCACCGTCACCAGGAGCGTGTCGCTCTCGCCGGTGATCTCGGCGACCGGGCCCGCCTGGACGAGGCGGCCGCGGTCCATGACCACCAGATGCGTACAGGACTGCTCCACCTCCGACAGGAGGTGGCTGGAGACGATGACCGTGCGGCCGCCCTGCGCGTAACGGATCATCACGTCCCGCATCTCGCGGATCTGCGGCGGGTCCAGACCGTTGGTCGGCTCGTCCAGTATCAGCAGATCCGGCATGCCGAGCATGGCCTGGGCGATGGCCAGGCGCTGGCGCATGCCCTGCGAGTACGTGCGCACCGCACGCTGGAGCGCGTCGCCCAGGCCCGCGATCTCCAGCGCCTCGTCCATGTGCGAGTCCTCGGCGGGACGGCCGGTGGCCTGCCAGTACAGCTCCAGGTTGGCGCGGCCCGAAAGGTGCGGCAGGAAGCCCGCGCCCTCCACGAACGCCCCGACCCGCGACAGCACCGGCGCACCCGGGCGGATCGCGTGGCCGAAGACCCGGATCTCGCCGCCGTCGGGCCGGATCAGACCCATCAGCATCCGCAACGTGGTCGTCTTGCCCGCGCCGTTGGGCCCGAGAAGCCCCAGGACCTGGCCCTTCTCGACCCGGAAGGAGAGATCACGGACCGCGTAACGGTCGCTCGACTTGCTGTACCTCTTGGTCAAGTCGGTGATCTGGAGCGGGACTTCGGCCAGCTCCGCATCGGGGGCCGGAGCCGTTTTACGGCGGGTGGCCAGCAGGCCGACCGCGATCACCGCGCCCGCCAGCGGCAGCCCCCACGACCACCACGGCACCCCGGCCGGGTCGGTCTTCACACCGGGCGCGGTCGGCACGGTCAGTGTGCCGTCGGCGAGCGAGACGGTGTACGTCCCCGGCGCGGTCGGCGAGGCGTAGCCGAGGTCGGTCGCGGCGACCACCAGGCGCAGCCGGTGGCCCGCCTCCACGTTGTGGTCGACGGCGGGCAGGGTCAGCTCGACCGTCCTGCCGTCCTTGGCGCCGTCCACCCGGACGGGTGCGACCAGTTGGGACGGCAGCACCTGCTGCTTGCCGCCGGGCCCCACGTCGTACACCTTGGCGAAGAGCACCGCGTCGTCGCCGCTCGACCTGACCTTCAGCTTGACCGTGGGCGAGCCGGTGATGCGGATGCCGGGCTTCAGCTTCTGCGAGTCGAAGGCCGCGTACTGGCCCGGGAAATCGATGTTCAGGCCGCCCACGCCGAGCGAGGACAGGCCCGCGAGGCCGCCGCCGACGCCGGGCACGGCGGAGATGGCGGGCGGGGCCGCGCCCGCCGGGTTCTCGAAGGTCTGCTCACGGCCGCTCAGCGCCACCGCGCGCGTACCGTTCGCAAGACCCGGGTAGCTGTCGCTGGTCGCGCCGCGCAGCTGGGCCGCGCCGTCGGTGGAGCTGATGCCGCCGGTCCTGGTGACCCGGAAGGCGGGGCCGGTGTCGGCGCCCTTGTCGCCCTTGAGATAGCGGTCGAACCAGGAGGCGATACGGGCGTCGACCCGGCCCGATTCACGGTCGCCGCCGTCGTGGCCGCCCGCGATCCAGTCGACCGCGACCGGCGCCCCGTTGGCGCGGATCTTCCTGGCTGCCGCATCCGCCTGGCTGAGCGGGAACAGCGAGTCGGTCTGGCCCTGCACCAGGAGCGTCGGCACCTTGATGCGGTCGCCGACGGCGGACGGGGAGCGGGCCGCGAGCAGGTCGCGCGCCTGCGTGTCCGGCTTCCCGCTGACCGCGACCCTCTCGTACATCTCGCAGAGCTGTTTCTCGAAGGTCTTGCAGCCGCCGCCGGTGGAGAAGAAGATCCCGGCCCACAGCTTCTTGAAGACGCCGTCCGGGAACAGCGCGTCCGCCAGGTTCCAGTAGGTGATCTGGGGGGCGATCGCGTCCACGCGCTTGTCGTAGCCCGCCGCGAGCAGCGAGATCGCGCCGCCGTAGGAGGCGCCCGTGACGCCCACGCGCGGGTCGCCCGGCGCGTCCAGCTGCACCTCCGGGCGCTTGGCCAGCCAGTCGACGAGCCGCGAGACGTCCTTGACCTCGAAGGCCGGGTCGTTGAGGCCGATCTCGCCCGTGGAGTCGCCGAAGCCCCGCGCCGACCAGGTCAGCACGGCGAAGCCCTCGCGCGCGAGCTTCTGCGCCTGCGGGCGTACGTCGTCCTTGTTGCCGCCGAAGCCGTGTCCGAGCAGCACGGCGGGGCGCCTCTTGTCCGCGCCGCCCGTCGTGAAGAAGGACGTGTCGATCTTCGCGCCGGGCATCTGGAGGACCCGGTCCTCCTGGTGCACCGCCGGCGAGCCGCCGGCGCCGGCGGCCGTCCAGATACCGGCCCCGGCCAGCACGGCCAGAGCGGCGGCCATGGCGGCCGCCGCCCGTCCACGAGGTCGGCGAAGACGAGGTCTGCGCAATTCCATGCCTCCACCGTAAGTGCCGCCTCCGACAACCGAGCCTGCCGCCAGGTGGAGGTGGCGGCGGTACTCACGGCGTACGGCCGCCGTCTCCCGTACCGCAGCGGGAGTAGAAGCGCTGCCGGACCGCTCAGCCGAACGACGCCCGCTGGAGCCAGAAGTCGAGGAGTCCGGCGTCGCCGAGCACCTCGACCTTGGGGCTGTCGGCGGGCAGCCGCCGGTAGAAGACGTTCATGACGTCGGTCAGCGGGCCGCGCAGCGCGACCGTCGCCTTCTCGTGGCCCCGGCGCCAGCTCACCCCCTCCTCGCCGAGTTCGATCAGCCACTCCGCGTCCGGCACGTCGGTGGCGTGCAGATGGATACTGCGTCCGGGGCCGCGCAGCTCGGCGGCCTGAGGGGCGAGCTTGGCTGCCTGGATGAAGGTGATGATCTCCAGCCACTCGTCGATGGTGTCGACGGCCACCTCGGGCGCGAGCCGGTACTCGACGCCGACGGTGAACGCGGCGTCCGCGCGGTGGACCACCGTCTCATGCGTCATCCGGCGCGCCCAGAACCCGGTGGTCGCCTCCCCCGCCCAGGTCCAGGCCGCCTGGTCGGGACCGGCCGCGCGCAGCGCGTCGGCGCAGAGCTCGGCGCCCTGCGCCAACCAGGCGTCCATGGCGGCCGGTTCTTCGCTGTCGGGGCCCTTGGAGTCGAGCGAGAGCTGATCGGGAGCGCTGGTGGTCTTCGACCGTACGATCTCGGCGACCCAGCGGTGCGCGCCGCTCACATGGACGGCGAGCTCGCGCAACGTCCAGTCGGGGCAGGTCGGTACGGTGACGGAGAGGTCCGCACCCGACAGGTGGGACCTCAACTCGTCTGTCTGGCGGAGGATTTCGGAACAGTAGAAGTCGTGGTCCAGAGGAGAATCCGCGGCAGTCATACCCCGAACCCTAGGCGCGGTCCGCCCGTTACGTCCCCTGATTGAGCGGCCGGAACCGGACAGAGTGCCCGGTCCCGACCGCCCTTGTCCTGGACCCGCCTCAGACCTGCTCGTCCTCCGGAATGCTCACCAGCCAGCGCGTCTCGCGGCGCGGCCGCAGATAGAACGCCCAGTAGAGGGTGGCGACGGCGGTGATGCCGCCGGTCCACAGCAGATACGCCGTCTCCTGCTGGGTGAGGATGTACGCGAGGACGGCGATCAGCACCACCGGGACCGTGGGCCACAGCGGCATCCGCCAGGCCGGGACCTCGCGGTGCGCGCCCCGGCGGCTGAGCAGCGCCGCGACCGCGACCAGCAGGTACATCCCGGTGACCGAGACGCCCGTGACGCCGTACAGGGTGTCCAGGTTGACGAAGCACAGGGCCGCGCCCGGGACGCCGACCAGGAGGGTGGCGACCCACGGGGAGCCGAACCGGCCCAAGCGGGAGAGCGCGCGGTTGACCGGCTCCGGCCAGGCCTTGTCGCGGGCCGAGGCGAACAGGACGCGGGAGTTCTGGATGACCATCACGATGCCCGCGTTGACGATGGCGAGGGCGACGCAGAGGCTGACGAAGGTGCCGACGGCCGAGTTGGACCAGGCGGTGACCATCGAGCCGATGTCACCCGCGCTGAGCGCCGAGAGGTCGGGGGCGCCGACAGTGATCGCGATGACGGGGACGAGGATGACGGCGGTGGAGATGGCGAGGGTGGCGAGCACGGTCCGCGCGACGTTGCGGCGCGGGTGCTCCAGCTCCTCGGAGAGGTAGACGGCCGTCGAGAAGCCCTGGGTGACGAAGAGCGCGATGGCCAGGCCCGAGATGACCATCATCGCGGTCACCGTGGAGTGCGTACCGCCGTCACCGGCGACCGTGCCGTGGACCAGCGAGGAGGCGCCCCGGTGGCTGTGCGAGAAGCCGAGGACGGCGACGACGGCCGCGGCGACGACTTCGAGCACCAGGAAGATGCCGGTGATCCAGGCGTTGGCCCGCAGGTCGAGCAGTCCGGCGAGGGTGGCGAGCAGCATCACGCCGCCGCCCGCGACCGGCGCCGGGATGTGGACGAGCGGGGCCAGGTAGTCGGCCGTGCCCATCGCGATGACCGGAGGGACGATCATCACCACGAGCAGGGACAGGACGAACACCAGCCAGCCCGCGAGGCGGCCCGCGAGCGTGGAGACCATCGCGTACTCGCCGCCCGCGCTGGGGATGAGCGTGCCCAGCTCCGAGTAGCAGAACGCGACGCCGATACAGAGCAGCGAGCCGATGGCGATGGTGAGCGCGGTGTAGGTGCCGAGGCCGGCGAAGAGGTCCGGCACCACCACGAAGAGCGTGGACGCGGGCGTCACGCAGGACAGCGTGAGCAGGGTGCCGCCCACGACGCCGATGGAACGCTTGAGCTTCTTGGGGGCTTCGCCCGTCGCCGGGGAGAGGACGTGGGGCGGGCTGAGCGTTTCGGTCATCGATGCGCATCCGATCGGCAAGGTGCGGGGTGTGAGCGGGGAGCGCTATCGACCTCCGGGTGGTGCTCCGGGGCCCGTCCGGCCCCGGGGTTGAGTGGTGTGTCGCTCCCGGGGCGCCATTTCAATCTCCACGCGATCCGCAGGTCAATAGCTGTTCACCTACGGAATTCGTCGCTCCAAAGCCCTTCTGGCACTGATCCGGCGTTAAGAGCGCAATAAAAGAGCGCTATCCGGCAGTACGGGAACCGCAGCCCGCGCGCGGAAAAATCTTGCCCGGTTCCGCATGTCGAAACGGCCGCGACGACCGAGACGGCGCTTGCGGTTACCCCGGGTCACCAGGACGCGTTTACCCCCGGTCCCCCCCGACCGTCACGCGCCCCCGCCCAGCGCCGCCACCAGCGCCCGCACCGGCGCCGACGGCGTGCGCGGGTGCAGTACCTCCGTACGGTGCACCAGACGCGGCGCCGAGACGCGGACGGCGACCGCGCCCGCGAGGCCTGCGGCCGCCTCAAGCCCCGTCGCGGCGAGCCCGTGTCCGGCCGCGACCAGCTCGGCAAGTCCCCTCAAGTCCCCTCCCCCGTACGTCAGTCGGGGCCGGAAGCCGTCGGCGTGCGCGGCGGCGCGCAGCTGGGCGAGCGGCACGGCCGTGTCCGGCGCGTCGATCCAGTGCGCGTCGGCCAGGTCCGCGAGCCGCAGCGAGGTACGGCGCGCCAGCGGGTGCCCGGCCGGGAACAGCACCGCGAGCGGGGTCTCGGCGACGGCCACGGTGACCATCGGGCCCGCGTCCGGCAGGGGCAGCGGGTCGTTGGGGGCGGCGGCCCCGTCCACCAGCCCCAGGTCGGCCTCCCCGGTCACCACCGCCCGTACGGCCGCGTCCCGCCCGAGCACCCGCACCTCGGCCGCGAGCCCCGGCGCGTCCCGCCGCACCCCGGCCAGGGCTGCGGCGAGCGCCAGCGTGAGCGCGGCCGGGGTGCAGACGAGCGCCAGACGCGCGCCACGCACCCCGCGCAGCCGGGCGATGTCCGCGCGGGCCGCGTCGAGCCGCAGCAGCAGCGGCCGGGCGTGCTCCATCAGCCGCTCGCCCGCCTCGGTCGGCCCGACCGGCCTGCGCTCCACGAGCCGGGCGCCGAGGTCGGCCTCCAGGGCGGCGATGTGCTGCGAGACGGCCGACTGCGTATAGCCGAGGGCCTGGGCGGCGCCGGAGAAGGAGCGGTGCTCGACGACGGCGACGAAGGTGCGCAGGAGGTGGGGATCCATGCGGATCAGTAAAACGCGAGGGCATCAGTATCACTAATGCTCGATGCATTGATCATCGTTGGACGTGATGCGAGGCGGCCGCCCACGATGGACGCATGACGAACCACACCGCACGGATCGCCCTGGTCGGCGACCACTCCCCCAACGTCCGCTCCCACACCCGTGTCCCGCTGCTGCTCGACGCCCTGCGCGAGCGCGACGGGCTCGACCTCGACGCGTACTGGATCCCCACTGAGGAGGCCGAGGGCGGTGTCGACGGGTTCGACGCGGTCTGGCTGCTGCCCGGCAGCCCGTACCGCAGCGAGGCGGGTGTGGTCGCCGCCGTGCGCACCGCCCGCGAGCAGGGCATCCCCTTCCTCGGCACCTGCGGCGGCTTCCAGCACGCGCTGCTCGAATTCGCCCGTGACGTGTGCGGCCTCGACGACATCGCGCACGCCGAGAACAACCCGGACGCCGACCTCGGGGACGCGCTGATCGTGCCGCTGGCCTGCTCGCTGGTCGGCCACGAGGGTACGGTCGAGCTCGCCCCGGGCTCGCTGGCCGAGCAACTGCTCGGTGCCGAGCGGACGGTGGAGCGCTACCACTGCCACTTCGGCCCCAACCCCCGCCACCTCGACACCCTGCGCGCCCACGGTCTACGTTTCACCGGCACCGACGCCGAGGGCGGCGTCCGGATCGCCGAGCTCCCCGATCACCCGTTCTTCCTGGCCACGCTCTTCCAGCCGGAGCTGTCCGGCGACGGCACCCGCCCGCACCCGGTCATCCGGGGCCTGGCGGCGGCGGCCGTGGCAACGGCAGCGGCCCGCACGGCGGGGGAAACCGTGCGGGCCGCATCGAAGGGCTGAGCCGTGGTGGTCGGCCGAGCCGTGGTCAGTGGTTGCGGGGGAAGCCCAGGTCGACGCCGGCCGGGCCGTCGGCCGGGTCCGGCCAGCGGGTGGTGACGACCTTGCCGCGGGTGTAGAAGTGCGTGCCGTCGTTGCCGTAGATGTGGTGGTCGCCGAAGAGCGAGTCCTTCCAGCCACCGAAGGAGTGGTAGCCCACCGGCACCGGGATCGGCACGTTGACGCCGACCATGCCGGCCTCGACCTCCATCTGGAAGCGGCGGGCGGCGCCGCCGTCCCGGGTGAAGATCGCGGTGCCGTTGCCGAACGGCGAGGCGTTGATGAGGGCGAGCCCCTCGTCGTACGACTCCACGCGCAGCACGCACAGCACCGGGCCGAAGATCTCGTCCTTGTACGCGTCCGCCGTCACCGGCACCCGGTCCAGGAGCGAGAGGCCGATCCAGTGGCCGTTCTCGAAGCCGTCGACCGTGTAGCCGGTGCCGTCGAGGACGACCTCGCTGCCCTGGGCGGCGGCGCCGGTCACGTACGAGGCGACCTTGTCGCGGTGAACGGCGGTGATCAGCGGGCCCATCTCGGAGGCCGGGTCGTTACCGGGGCCGATCTTGATCTTCTCGGCGCGCTCGCGGATCTTCTCCACCAGCTCGTCGCCGATCGAACCGACCGCCACCACGGCCGAGATCGCCATGCAGCGCTCGCCCGCCGAGCCGTACGCGGCGGAGACGGCGGCGTCGGCGGCCGCGTCCAGGTCCGCGTCCGGCAGGACCAGCATGTGGTTCTTGGCGCCGCCGAGGGCCTGGACGCGCTTGCCGTTCGCGGAGGCCGTGGTGTGGATGTAGCGGGCGATCGGGGTGGAGCCGACGAAGGAGACGGCGGCCACGTCCGGGTGGGCGAGCAGCGCGTCGACCGCGACCTTGTCACCGTGGACGACGTTGAACACGCCGTCGGGCAGCCCGGCCTCGCTCAGCAGCTCCGCGATCTTCATGGAGGCCGACGGGTCCTTCTCCGACGGCTTCAGCACGAAGGTGTTGCCGCAGGCGACGGCGATCGGGAACATCCACATCGGCACCATGGCCGGGAAGTTGAAGGGCGTGATGCCCGCGACCACGCCGAGCGGCTGGCGGATCGAGGAGACGTCCACGCGCTGCGACACCTGGGTGGAGAGCTCGCCCTTGAGCTGGACGGTGATCCCGCAGGCCAGGTCCACAATCTCCAGGCCGCGCGCGACCTCGCCGAGCGCGTCCGAGTGCACCTTGCCGTGCTCGGCGGTGATCAGCTCGGCGATGGCGTCCCGGTTGGCGTCGAGCAGCGCGCGGAACTTGAACAGCACAGTGGTGCGCTGGGCGAGCGAGGACTGGCCCCAGGTCGCGTACGCCTCCCGGGCGGCCGCGACCGCCGCGTCCACCTCGTCGACGCTCGCGAAGGCGACCTGCGTCGTGACGGCACCGGTCGCGGGATCCGTCACCGGACCGTACGTACCGGAGACGCCCTCGACGGCCTTGCCACCGATCCAGTGGTTGACGGTCTTCGTCATGACAGGAAACTCCCTCAGAGATGGCGGCGTCGGGCTGCGACTTGCCGGTCGTACTCCTCACGCGCCTCGACCGCCGACGGACGGGTCGCGGTCTCGGCCACAGGAACATCCCACCACGCCTGCGCCGGGGGCGGGCCCGACACAGTGTCTGCCGTTTTGGTCTCCACGTAGACACATGTGGGACGGTCCGCCGCACGCGCGGTCGCGAGGGCTTCGCGCAGGTCACGGATGGTCCCGGGGCGCAGCACGGCCATCCCGAGCGAGGCCGCGTTCGCCGCGAGATCCACCGGCAGCGGCTCCCCTGTATAGCTGCCGTCCGGCGCCCGGAAGCGGTACGCCGTGCCGTACCGCTCGCCGCCCACCGACTCCGAAAGCCCGCCGATCGAGGCATACCCGTGGTTCTGCAGGATCACCACCCTGAGCGGAATGTTCTCCTGCACGGCGGTGACGATTTCCGTCGGATTCATCAGATACGTACCGTCGCCGACCAGCGCCCACACCGGCCGCCCGGGCGCGGCCATCGCGACCCCGATCGCCGCCGGGATCTCGTATCCCATGCAGGAGTAGCCGTACTCGACGTGGTACTGGTCGCGCGAGCGGGTCCGCCACAGTTTGTGCAGATCGCCGGGGAGCGAGCCCGCCGCGTTGATCAGGATGTCGTCCGCGGTGACCAACGTGTCGAGTACGCCGAGGACTTGGGCCTGGGTGGGCTGGGCGTCCTCGCTCTCGGGGGTGTACGCGAGGGTCACCCGCTTCTCCCACGCAGCCTTCAGCTCCGCGTACTCGCTCTCGTACGACGGCTCGACGCGGTGTTCGCCCAGCGCCTTCGCCAGCGCCTGGAGTCCCACGCGCGCGTCCGCGAGGACTTGCAGGCCGCCCATCTTGTGGGCGTCGGCGGCGTTGACGTTGATGTTCGCGAAGCGGACGTCGGGGTGCTGGAAGAGCGTCGAGGACGCGGTGGTGAAGTCGGTCCAGCGGGTGCCGACGCCGAGCACGACGTCGGCGGTGCGGGCCAGTTCGTCGGCGGTGGCCGTGCCGGTGTGGCCGATGCCGCCCACGTCACAGGGGTGGTCGTACGGGAGCGAGCCCTTGCCCGCCTGGGTGGAGGCGACGGGGATGCCGGTCCGGTCGGCGAAGGACAGCAGGGCCTGCTCGGCCCCGCTGTGGTGAACGCCGCCGCCCACGACGATCAGCGGGCGCCGGGCACCGCGCAGCAGTTGGACGGCCGCGTTCAGCTCGTACGACTCGGGCGGCGTCGCCCGCACCTGCCACACCCGCCGCCGGAAGAACTCCTCCGGCCAGTCGTACGCCTCCGCCTGCACGTCCTGCGGCAGCGCCAGCGTCACCGCGCCGGTCCTGGCCGGGTCGGCGAGCACGCTCATCGCGGCGAGCGCGGCCGGGATCAGCGCCTCGGGCCGGGTGATCCGGTCGAAGTAGCGCGAGACCGGGCGCAGACAGTCGTTGACCGACACGTCGCCCGCGTACGGGACTTCGAGCTGCTGGAGGACGGGGTCGGCGGGGCGGGATGCGAACACGTCGCCGGGCAGCAGCAGGACCGGGAGGTGGTTGACGGTGGCGAGCGCCGCGCCCGTGACCAGGTTGGTGGCGCCCGGGCCGATCGAGGTGGTCACCGCGTGCGCCGAGAGCCGCTGGGACTGGCGGGCGTAGCCGACCGCCGCGTGCACCATGGCCTGTTCGTTGCGGCCCTGGTGGTACGGCATGTCGCTGCCGGGTTCCAGGAGCGCCTGCCCGATCCCGGCGACGTTGCCGTGGCCGAAGATGCCCCAGGTCGCGGTGATCAGGCGCTGTTCGGTGCCGCCCCGGGCGGTGTACTGCCGCGAGAGGAAGGCGAGCAGCGCCTGCGCGGTGGTGAGCCGCCTCGTCGTCGCGCTCATCGGTAACCCTCCACATGGTCGGGGTGGAAGCTGATCCGCCACGCGCGCTCCTCGCCGGGGCCCGCCATGACGTTCAGGTAGTACATGGGATGCCCGGGTGCGGCGATCGACGGGCCGTGCCAGCCGTCGGGGACGAGCACGGCGTCACCCGTACGCACCTCGGCGAGCACGTCCGCGCCACCGGGCCGCGACGGCGAGACCCGCTGGTAGCCGAAGCCCTTGGGGTCCTCGAACGCGAAGTAGTAGATCTCCTCAAGGACCGACTCCCGCCCCGGGATGTGCTCGTCGTGCTTGTGGGGCGGGTACGAGGACCAGTTGCCGCCGGGCGTGATCACCTCCACGGCGATCAGCCGGTCGCACAGGAAGGTGTCGGCGGCGGCGAAGTTGCGGACCTCGCGGGCGCTGACGCCCGCACCCCGCCGTTCGGCGGGTACCTCCGGCGCGGGGCCGCGGCGAGCGGGGAGTCGGCGCTCGCATCTCGCTCCTGCCAGGGCGAAGCGGCCTCCCGCGCCGGAGGCGATCTGCGCATGGGCGTCACGCGGGAGATAGGCGAAGTCGCTGACCCCGCCGAACACGTTCTCCCTGCCCAGCAGTTCCAGGATTCGATCTTCTGTCTGTACCGTACATCCACCGCTGAGCGGCAGCACGATCCACTCGCTGTCGCCGGTGGTGAACTCATGCGTGCCGCCGGGCGCCAGCTCCAGCACGCGCAGCGCGGAGTGGTCCCAGCCGGCCCGCTCGGGGCCGATGTCGAGGGCGTAGGCCCCCTGGGCGGTGGAGCCCGCCCGTACGAACAGCTCGTCCATGCGTCCTCCCTACCCCCTACAGCAGCCCGACCGCGGTATCGACCGCGCCCGCCACGTCCCCGTCGGCCGGATAGAGCAGCGTGCGCCCGGCCACCAGACCCTGCACCGTGGGTAGTTGGAGTGCCGAGCGCCACTTCTCGTACGCCGCCTCCTGCTCGGCCGCCGTCCCGCCGACGTCGCCGCCGAGCAGCACGGCGGGCAGCGTCGTGGTCGCCATCACCCGGGCCATGTCGTCCGGATCCTCGGTGACGGGGACCTTCAGCCAGGTGTACGCCGAGGTCCCGGCGAGACCGGAGGCGATGGCGAGCGAGCGCGTGACGGGCTCGGCACGGAGATCGTTCCGGAGCCGCCCGTCGCGCCGGTGACAGATGAACGGCTCCACGAAGACCGGCAGCCGACGCTCCGCCATCTCGTCGATGGCGCGGGCGGCCGAGTGCAGCGTGTCGAGCGAGCCGGGGTCGTCGTAGTCGACGCGCAGCAGCAGTTTGCCCGCGTCGAAGCCCAGGCGGGCGAGGTCCTGGGCGCGGTGGCCGGTGAACCGGTCGTCCAGTTCGAAGGCGGCCCCGGCGAGCCCGCCCCGGTTCATCGACCCGATGACGACCTTGTCGTCGAGCGCGCCGAGCAGCAGCAGGTCCTCCAGGATGTCGGCGCTGGCGAGCACCCCGTCGACGCCGGGCCGGGACAGGGCGAGGCAGAGCCGTTCGAGCAGGACGCGGCGATCGGCCATCGCGAAGGCGTCCTCGCCGACGCCGAGCGCGCCCCGGGCGGGGTGGTCGGCGGCGATGATCAACAGGCGCCCGCCGCCCCGGACGAGCGGACGCCGTACGCGCCGCGCGGCCGCCTCGGCGATCGCCTGCGGGTGCCGGGCGCGGACCCGGGCGAGTTCGCCGGGGCTGACGCGGATGCTCACGCCGCTCCCCCCGCCAGTACGCGCTCGACCTCGTCCGGGAACGGCATCGCGGAGGAGCAGGCGAGCCGGGAGGCGACGATCGCGCCGGCGGCGTTGGCGTACCGCGCGATCCGTTCGGTCTCCCACCCGGCGAGCAGCCCATGGCAGAGCGCGCCGCCGAACGCGTCCCCGGCGCCGAGCCCGTTGACCACCTCCACCTCGACGGGCGGCACCTCGACGGCCCGCCCGTCCCGGCCCATCGCGAGGACCCCCTTGGGCCCCTGCTTGACGACCGCGAGCTCGACCCCGGCGACGAGCAGCGCCCGCGCGGCGGCGTACGGCTCGCGCTCACCGGTGGCCACCGCGCACTCGTCGAGGTTCCCGACGGCGACGGTGGCGTACCGCAGGGCGTCGCGGTAGTAGCGGGTGGTCTCTTCGGTCTCCGTTCCGGTCTCCGTGGTCTTCCAGAACATCGGCCGCCAGTCGAGGTCGAAGACCGTGATGCCCGCGCGGGCCCGGGCCGCGAGCGCCGCCAGGGTGGTGGACCGGCTGGGCTCGACGCTCAGGCCCGTCCCCGTCACCCAGAAGATCCGGGCCGCGCGGATCGCATCGAGGTCCAACTCCGCCTCGTACAGCTCCAGATCGGGTGCTTTCGGCTCACGGTAGAAGTAGAGCGGGAAGTCGTCCGGCGGGAAGATCTCGCAGAAGGTGACGGGGGTGGGCAGGCCCGGGACGGGGGTGACCCAGCGGGCGTCGACCCCGAACTCGACCAGTTCCGCCCGCAGATACTCACCGAAGGGGTCCTCGCCGGTGCGGGTGATGACCGCCGTGCGCCGGCCGAGCCGGGCCGCCGCGACCGCCACGTTGGTGGGCGAGCCGCCGACGAACTTGCCGAAGGACGTGACCCGCGAGAGCGGCACACCGGTCTGGAGCGGATAGAGGTCCACCCCGATCCGGCCCATGGTGATCACGTCGTACGGAACCCCGTACGGATCCGCCTCCATGCACGCCCCCTTCATCGGTGGACCCTTCATGGGTGACCTCGGCCGGTCCCAGGTCTAGCCGCCCCGGCCCGGCCCTGTCAATCTTTTGTCCTGACATTCGGACGTAGTCTTGACACTGTTCCGGCGCCCCCGGAAGGCTGGCTCCCATGACGACGGACAGGACTCGTATCCGGATCGGCTCGGCCCCCGACTCCTGGGGCGTCTGGTTCCCCGACGACCCGCGCCAAGTTCCCTGGTCCCGGTTCCTCGACGAGGTCGCGCACGCGGGGTACGCGTGGATCGAGCTCGGACCGTACGGCTATCTCCCCACCGACCCGGCGCGCCTCGCCGACGAGACCGGGCGCCGGGGCCTGCGCGTCTCGGCCGGGACCGTCTTCACCGGGCTGCACCACGGGCCCGCCGTGTGGGACGCGACCTGGGAGCACGTCGCGGACGTGGCCGAGCTGACCCGGGCCACCGGCGCCGAACACCTCGTCGTCATCCCGGCGTTCTGGCGCGACGACAAGACGGGCGAGGTCCTGGAGAGTTCGACACTCACCGCCGCGCAGTGGCGCGATCTGGCCACCCAGACCGAGCGCCTGGCCCGCGAGGTGCGCGAGCGCTACGGGCTGAAGATCGTGGTCCATCCGCACGCCGACACCCATGTCGACAGCGAGGAGAACGTGGCCCGCCTGCTCGACGCCACCGACCCCGACCTGGTCAACCTGTGCCTCGACACCGGCCACTACGCCTACTGCGGCGGCGACAGCGTCAAGCTGATCGAGACGTACGGGGAGCGGATCGGCTATCTCCATCTCAAGCAGGTGGACCCGGAGATCCTGGCCCAGGTGCACGCCGAGGAGCTGCCGTTCGGGCCCGCCGTGGCGCGGGGCGTGATGTGCGAGCCGCCGACCGGGGTGCCCGCGCTCGAACCGGTCCTCGCGGCCGCGCAGGCCCTCGACGTCGACCTCTTCGCCATCGTGGAGCAGGACATGTACCCGTGCGATCCGGACCGCCCGCTGCCCATCGCCGAACGCACCCGCGCGTTCCTGCGCTCCTGCGGGGCCTGACGATGACGCACGGGACGCTGGGTGTCGCCGTCATCGGCACCGGGAAGATGGGCGCCGACCATGTCCGCCGCCTCTCCACGGTCATCGGCGGCGCCCGCGTGGCCGCCGTCGCCGACCTGGACGCCGAGCGCGCCAAGTCCGTCGCCGCCGGGATCGACGGCTGTACGGTCCACACCGATCCGGCGGCCGCGATGGCCGCGCCGGGCGTCGACGCCGTACTCATCGCCTCCTCGGGCCCGGCCCACGAGGCGGCCCTGCTCGACGCGTTCAAGCTCGATCTGCCGGTCCTGTGCGAGAAGCCGCTCACCCCGGACCCGGGCGGGGCGCTGCGCGTCATGGAGGCCGAGCGCCGCCTCGGCCACCGCCGGGTGCAGGTCGGCTTCATGCGCCGGTACGACACGGAGTACGCGGACCTCAAGGCGCTGCTCGACGGCGGCGAGCTGGGCCGCCCGCTGTTCCTGCACTGCCGCCACCGCAACGCCTCCTCCCCGTCCTTCTTCACCACCGAGATGCTGATCCGGGACTCCGTCGCCCATGAGGTGGACGCGGCCCGCTGGCTGCTCGGCCAGGAGATCACCGCGGTCCAGGTGCTCCGCCCGCGCCCTTCCTCGTACGCCCCGGAGGGCTTGGGCGACCCGCAGCTGGTGCTCCTGGAGACCGCCGGCGGCGCGGTCGTCGACGTCGAGATCTTCGTCAACTGCGGCTTCGGTTACGAGGTGCGCTGCGAGGCCGTCTGCGAGCGCGGCGCCGCCTCGATCGGCGCCGGGACCGGCCCGGTCGTCCGCACCGGCGGCCGCGTGGGCGCGCGGATCCCGCAGGACTTCACGGTCCGCTTCGCCGACGCGTACGACCGCGAGGTGCAGGCGTGGGTGAACGCGACCCGCCGGGGCCGTGTCGAGGGGCCGAGCACGTGGGACGGCTATGTGGCGTCCGTCGTCTGCGAGGCGGGCGTGCGGGCCCAGCGGACGGGCGAGCGGGTGCCGGTCGAGCTGGAGCGGGAACGGCCGGAGCTGTACGCGTAGGAGTGGCGCCATAGGCACAGGGCGCGCGCTGTGAGCCGGGGCCGGGCCGGGGCACGCCCGGCACTGCCCACCCGCTCCATTCACCCCGTATGCCACCCCTGTCACAACCATGCGCCCGTCGTCACACATGTCTCGATTACGCGGGTCTTGCGTCACAGACAGTCGACAGCCACACCCCTGCCCTCACTCTCCGTCGTTCAACGGGCACAGGCTGAGTGATCGTCAAGTTCCCGCGCCCGGCTCCCCCGACGGCCACCGGACCGCCGCTGCGGCGCACGCAGGGAGGTGCACCATGACCGACCGACGGCTCTGGTCGTACAAGGAAATCGCCGCACACATCCGCGTCCAGCCGGACACGGTCCGCTCGTATCGCAAACACGGACTGCTCCCCCCGCCCGACCTCGTCGAGAACGGCAAACCCTTCTGGTACGCGGACACGATCCGCACCTGGGTCGCACGCCGCCCCGGGAACCGGAGCACCCGCAAGGACGACTGACCGTGGGACGGATGCACCGAGGGGACTGGATTAATACCCCCTAGGGGTATAACGTGTTCATAGTCAGGGCGTCCCGGCTTCCCCGTGGCCCTCTGGTGCACCATGGACCCGTACCGCCCCAAGGAGGAGAACGCCATGACCGCCGAGACCGAAGCCGCCGTCGCCACGACCACGACCGGCTCCTGCTGCTCGCCCGCCGGTTCCTGCCACAGCGACGGCCCGGCCGACGTCCAGCTCGGCTCCGTCACCACCGTCTACCAGGTCTCCGGCATGACCTGCGGGCACTGCGAGGGCGCGGTGTCGAGCGAGATCTCCGAGATCGACGGCGTCGGCTCGGTCACGGCCGTCGCCGCGACCGGCCGGGTCACCGTCGTCTCCGCCGCGCCGCTGGACGAGGAGGCCGTCCGGGCCGCCGTCGACGAGGCCGGCTACGAGCTGGTCGGCCTGGCCTGAGCCACGGTTTCCCTGTCCGGGCCGTACGAGCGACACATCGGCTCCGTACGGCCCGGCCCCTTTTTCTGGAGCCCGACGTGGACACCGTGAACACCGTGGAAAGCGCCCCACCCCAGCTGGTCGAGCTGACCATCGGCGGGATGACCTGCGCCTCGTGCGCGGCCCGTATCGAGAAGAAGCTCAACCGGATGGAGGGCGTCGAGGCGACGGTCAACTACGCGACCGAGAAGGCCAAGGTCTCGTACGCGACCGGGATCGAGGTCGCGGATCTGATCGCCACCGTCGTCAAGACCGGCTACACCGCCGAGGAGCCACCGCCGCCGGAGCCCGAGCCGGTCGCCTCCGACGACGGCCCGGCCGAGCGACGCGACCCCGAGCTCGCCGCGCTGCGCCAGCGCCTGATCGTCTCGGCCCTGCTCGCCGCGCCCGTCGTCCTGCTCGCGATGGTCCCGGCCCTCCAGTTCGACAACTGGCAGTGGCTGAGCCTCACGCTGGCCGCGCCGGTCGTCGTGTGGGGCGGGCTGCCGTTCCACCGCGCCGCCGCCGTCAACCTCCAGCACGGCGGGGCCTCGATGGACACCCTCGTCTCCGTCGGCACGCTGGCCGCGTTCGGCTGGTCGCTGTGGGCACTGTTCTTCGGGGACGCCGGAATGCCCGGTATGCGCCACGGCTTCGAGCTCACCGCGAGCGGGACCAGCGGCGCGTCCACCATCTATCTCGAAGTGGCCGCCGGGGTCATCTCCTTCATCCTGCTCGGGCGCTATCTGGAGGCCCGCTCCAAGCGCAAGGCGGGCGCGGCCCTGCGGGCACTGCTGGAACTCGGCGCCAAGGACGTGGCCGTGCTGCGCGCGGGCGCCGAAATACGTATTCCGGTGGGCGATCTGCACGTCGGAGACCGCTTCGTCGTCCGGCCCGGTGAGACCGTCGCGACCGACGGCACGGTCGTCGAGGGCTTCGGCGCGGTGGACGCGTCGATGCTGACCGGCGAGTCCGTCCCGGTCGACGTGGCCGTGGGCGACGCGGTCACCGGCGCCACGGTCAACGCGGGCGGCCGCCTCGTCGTCGAGGCCACCCGCGTCGGCGCCGACACCCAACTCGCCAGGATGGCCCGCCTCGTCGAGGACGCCCAGAACGGCAAGGCCCAGGTCCAGCGCCTGGCCGACCGGATCTCCGAGATCTTCGTCCCGGTCATCCTGCTCATCGCGCTCGGCACGCTGGTCGGCTGGCTGCTCGCCACCGACGACATCACCGCGTCCTTCACGGCGGCCGTCGCGGTCCTGATCATCGCCTGCCCCTGCGCCCTGGGCCTGGCCACCCCCACCGCCCTCATGGTCGGCACGGGCCGAGGCGCCCAGCTCGGCATCCTCATCAAGGGCCCCGAAGTCCTGGAGACCACCCGCCGCGTCGACACGATCGTCCTCGACAAGACCGGCACGGTCACCACCGGCCGCATGACCTTGTACGACGTGTACGCGGCCGAGGGCGTAGACGAGAAGGAAGTGCTGCGGTTCGCGGGCGCCCTGGAGCACGCCTCCGAGCACCCCATCGCCCGCGCCATCGCCGACGCGGCCACCGCCCGGGTCGGCGAGCTGTCCGCGGTCCAGTCCTTCCGCGCGCTGCCCGGACGCGGTGTCGAAGGTGTGGTGGAGGGCCGCGCGGTCTTCGTGGGCCGGGGCGTCGACCTGCCCGCCGGGCTCGCCGCCGCCAAGGAGGCCGCCGAGGCCGAGGGGCGTACGGCGGTCGCGGTGAGCTGGGACGGGGTGCCGCGTGGCGTCCTGACCGTCGCCGACGCGGTGAAGGAGACCAGCGCCGAGGCCGTCGAGCGGCTGCGCGGGCTCGGGCTGCGGCCGGTCCTGCTGACCGGCGACAACCGTGCGGTCGCGGAGTCGGTGGCGGCCCGGGTCGGGATCGCCGCCGAGGACGTGTACGCCGAGGTGCTGCCCGAGGAGAAGGTCGAGGTCGTCAAACGCCTTCAGGGCGAGGGTCGTTCGGTGGCCATGGTCGGCGACGGCATCAACGACGCGGCCGCGCTCGCCACCGCCGATCTGGGTCTGGCGATGGGCACGGGCACTGACGCCGCGATAGAGGCGGGCGACCTCACCCTCGTACGGGGGGACTTGCGGGTCGCGGCCGACGCGATCCGGCTCTCCCGGCGGACCCTGGCCACGATCCGGGGCAACCTGTTCTGGGCCTTCGGCTACAACGTGGCGGCCGTTCCGCTGGCCGCGGCGGGGCTGCTGAATCCCATGATCGCCGGTGCGGCTATGGCGTTCTCATCGGTGTTCGTGGTAACCAACAGCCTACGGTTGCGCTCCTTCACCTGATCTCCACAAAGAGAGCTAGATCACAGAGATTATGAGGTAACCATCGGGCCGGTTCGGGAGTCTAAGTGGGCGATGCCGAGGACGTCTTGGGGGACGTCCATGGAATGTCTTGGGGGACGTTCCAGGCAGCGCGTTGGCCGGGGCACGTACAACGGGGAGCTTTGAGCGGCCCACCCGTTACGTACGTACCCCGGCAGACCGCCAGACCCCCGGCCGGATCCCGTGGGGGGAATCCGCACCGGGCAAAGGGAAGCGCCCCGCCCGCCAACCCGTGGGGGGATTGGTGGGCGGGGCGCTTCTGTAAATTTTGTTGAGATTCGGCGCCGGACGCTCCCAACCCCCTAGGGGCGCGGGGAACTGCGCGACCAGCCACGCACGGTCCGCAGCCGAACAACAGCCGCTCCTGGCGGAGCGACTAGCGCGCCTCGACAGGCACGAAGTCGCGAAGGACCTCACCCGTGTAGATCTGGCGCGGGCGACCGATGCGGGAACCCGGCTCCTTGATCATCTCGTGCCACTGGGCGATCCAGCCCGGCAGACGGCCCAGCGCGAACAGGACCGTGAACATCTCGGTCGGGAAGCCCATGGCGCGGTAGATGAGACCCGTGTAGAAGTCCACGTTCGGGTACAGGTTGCGCGAGACGAAGTAGTCGTCGGAGAGCGCGTGCTCTTCCAGCTTCAGCGCGATGTCCAGCAGCTCGTCGGACTTGCCGAGGGCCGAGAGGACGTCGTGCGCGGCGGCCTTGATGATCTTGGCGCGCGGGTCGAAGCTCTTGTAGACCCGGTGGCCGAAGCCCATCAGACGGACGCCGTCCTCCTTGTTCTTCACCTTGCGGATGAAGGAGTCGACGTCGCCGCCGTTGGCCTGGATGCCTTCCAGCATCTCCAGGACCGACTGGTTGGCGCCACCGTGCAGCGGGCCCCACAGGGCGCTGATGCCGGCGGAGATCGAGGCGAACATGTTCGCCTGCGAGGAGCCGACCAGACGCACGGTGGAGGTCGAACAGTTCTGCTCGTGGTCCGCGTGCAGGATGAGCAGCTTGTCCAGCGCCGCGACGACGACCGGGTCCAGCTCGTACTCCTGCGCCGGGACCGAGAACGTCATCCGCAGGAAGTTCTCGACGTAGCCGAGGTCGTTGCGCGGGTAGACGAACGGGTGGCCGATCGACTTCTTGTAGGCGTACGCCGCGATCGTCGGAAGCTTGGCGAGCAGCCGGATCGTCGAGAGGTGACGCTGCTTCTCGTCGAACGGGTTGTGGCTGTCCTGGTAGAACGTGGACAGCGCGGAGACGACCGAGGACAGCATGGCCATCGGGTGGGCGTCCCGCGGGAAGCCGTCGAAGAAGCGCTTGACGTCCTCGTGCAGCAGCGTGTGCTGGGTGATCTCGCTCTTGAACGTCGACTGCTGGTCGACGGTCGGCAGCTCACCGTTGATGAGCAGGTACGCGACCTCCAGGAAGGTCGAGCGCTCCGCGAGCTGCTCGATCGGGTAGCCGCGGTACCGCAGGATGCCCTGCTCGCCGTCGAGGTAGGTGATGGCGGATTTATAGGCAGCGGTGTTGCCGTACCCGCTGTCCAGAGTCACGAGGCCGGTCTGGGCCCGGAGCTTCCCGATGTCGAAGCCCTTGTCGCCGACGGTGCTGTCGATCACCGGGTAGGTGTACTCGCCATCGCCGAACCGCAGTACTACAGAGTTGTCGCTCACGTCATCCCTCACCGACGTAGTGCCTCTTCTTCGAGGTGCCCTGACTGTCTCTACCATCCCCCATTTGGCTCAGCAGAGTGCACTCGGGGTCGCCCATTGGGCTTATTAGCGGCACTCAGTGCCGTCAACCTGCTCATCCTGCCCCCTTCGCCCCGGTTCTGGAAGCCCCAGGTGATGTTTCACACCAAGACGCCCCCTGACAGCCGATGAGCGAGTGCGGTAAAGCGTCTGCCTGCGGAAACCGTACGCACTGCCTGCCCGATCGCCTTGCGGGACCCCACCAGTACGACGAGTTTTCTGGCGCGGGTGACCGCCGTGTAGAGCAGGTTCCGTTGAAGCATCATCCAGGCGCCGGTGGTGACGGGGATCACCACCGCCGGGTACTCACTGCCCTGCGAGCGGTGGATCGTCACCGCGTACGCATGGGCCAGCTCGTCCAGTTCGTCGAAGTCGTACGGCACCTCCTCGTCCTCGTCGGTGAGCACCACCAGGCGCTGCTCGTCCAGGTCGAGGGAGGTGACCACGCCGACGGTGCCGTTGAAGACGCCGTTCTTGCCCTTCTCGTAATTGTTCCGGATCTGGGTGACCTTGTCTCCCACCCGGAACACCCGGCCGCCGAACCGCTTCTCCGGCAGATCCGGCCGGGCCGGGGTGATGGCCTGCTGGAGCAGTCCGTTGAGGTTCCCCGCGCCGGCCGGGCCGCGGTGCATCGGCGCGAGCACCTGGACGTCGCGCCGGGGGTCGAGGCCGAACTTCGCGGGGATGCGGCGCGCGGCGACGTCGACGGTGAGCCTCCCCGCGTCCTCGGTCTCCTCCTCCACGAAGTGGAAGAAGTCGCTGAGGCCCTGGGTGAGCGGCGGGACACCGGAGTTGATGCGGTGGGCGTTGGTGACCACACCGGACTGCTGGGCCTGCCGGAAGATCCGGGTCAGGCGGACCCTGGGCACGGGACCGCCCTCGGCGAGCAGATCCCGCAGCACCTCGCCCGCGCCGACCGAGGGCAACTGGTCCACGTCCCCCACCATCAGCAGATGCGCGCCCGGCGCCACCGCCTTCACCAACTTGTTGGCGAGCAGCAGATCGAGCATCGACGCCTCGTCGACGACGACCAGATCGGCGTCCAGCGGCCGGTCCTTGTCGTACGCCGCGTCGCCGCCGGGTTTCAGTTCGAGCAGGCGGTGGACCGTGGAGGCGTCGGCGCCGGTGAGTTCGGCGAGGCGTTTGGCGGCGCGGCCGGTGGGGGCGGCGAGCACCACCTTGGCCTTCTTGGCCCGGGCCAGCTCCACGACCGAGCGCACGGTGAACGACTTGCCGCAGCCCGGGCCGCCGGTGAGCACGGCGACCTTGCTGGTCAGCGCCAGCCGGACGGCCTGCTGCTGCTCGGGGGCGAGCTCGGCGCCGGTGCGCGTGGCGAGCCAGGACAGTGCCTTGTCCCAGTCCACGTCCTGGAACCCCGGCATCCGGTCCTCGCCGGTGCGCAGCAGCCGCAGCACCTGGGCGGCGAGGGAGAGCTCGGCGCGGTGGAAGGGGACCAGGTAGACGGCGTTGACCCGCTCGGCCCCGTCCCGCGGCCCCGGGACCGCCTCCCGCACGACGCCCTCCTCGGCGACGAGCTCGCCCAGGCAGTCGATCACCAGCCCCGTGTCGACCTGGAGGAGCTTCACCGAGTCGGCGATCAGCTGCTCCTCGGGCAGGAAGCAGTGGCCCTGGTCGGTGGACTGGGACAGCGCGTACTGCAGCCCCGCCTTCACCCGCTCCGGGCTGTCGTGCGGGATGCCGACGGCCTGGGCGATGCGGTCGGCGGTGAGGAAGCCGATGCCCCAGACGTCGGCCGCCAGCCGGTAGGGCTGGTTCTTCACGACCGAGATCGAGGCGTCCTCGTACTTCTTGTAGATGCGCACGGCGATGGAGGTGGAGACGCCGACGCCCTGGAGGAAGACCATCACTTCCTTGATGGCCTTCTGCTCCTCCCAGGCGGCGCCGATCAGCTTGGTGCGCTTGGGCCCCAGGCCCGGCACCTCGACCAGCCGCTTGGGCTCCTGCTCGATGATGTCCAGCGTGTCCGTACCGAAGTGCTCCACGATGCGGTCGGCGATGCGGGGGCCGATGCCCTTGATCAGGCCCGAGCCGAGGTAGCGGCGGATGCCCTGGATGGTGGCGGGCAGGACCGTCGTGTAGTTCTCCACGGTGAACTGCTTGCCGTACTGCGGATGCGAGCCCCAGCGGCCCTCCATCCGCAGCGACTCGCCCGGCTGCGCGCCGAGCAGCGAGCCGACCACCGTGAGGAGATCGCCCGCGCCCCGCCCGGTGTCGACCCGGGCGACCGTGTAGCCGTTCTCCTCATTGGCATAGGTGATCCGCTCAAGGACCCCTTCGAGCACCGCGAGATTGGACATGATCCGACGCTACCTGCGGGGTCGGACAGCGTGGGGTGCCTGTGGATAACTCACCGGGTCCCCCGGGAACTCAAGGGGGCCCGGTCCGTATGACCGGGCCCCCCGATTCCCCTCCCCATCCCTCCCCACTCGGCACTCCCCGATCCCCCCGGATCCCTCCCCTGGAGCGCCGATGACAAGTACGACACCCGTAACGCCTGAAGGGTTGCACGACTGCGGAAAGTAATTTTTCCGGAATCCCGACATGCCGATGGAGGGGTGCGGCCGTAGCGTTTCGCCCATGAGTGACGATTCCACCTTCGAGCAGGACGTACTGAACGAGCTGGGGGACGACGGGCTGGAGCAGCTCGCCCAGGAACTCGGCACGGACCCCGCCGGGGCGCGGGCGGTCGTGGGCACGGCGACGTCGGAGCTGGCGGGCGAACTCCCGGGCCTGTCACCGGCCCCCGACGAGCCCCCGCTCCAGGGCGTCGCCACCCTGGGCGGCCTCGGGATGGCGGGCGGCGGCGTCATGGCCACGGTCCTGGCCAAGGTCGCGAAGCCGGTCGCGAGGACGGTCTCGAAGAAGACGGGCCTCCCGGAACCCACGGTCACGCGCGCACTGGAACTCCTGATCCCGGTGGCGCTCACGGTCCTGAGCAAGCGGGCGGCGGCGAAGCGGACGAAGTAGGCGGCGGCGGTTTTGTCTGCGGGCCGGTGGGGGCTGCTCGCGCAGTTCCCCGCGCCCCTTAAGGGGCGCGGCCACAGAGCGGGGTGCAGGGGGCGCAGCACCCGCCCGGGGGTCCGGGGGCGTAGCCCCCGGGAAACCGTCCCCATCCCCCACCCACCCCCGGAGGGTTTAGGGAAGGGGCGGGGTGGGGGATCACACCGCCTTCAAGAAGCCCCCGTCCACCACGAACTCCGCCCCGTCGTACTCCCCGACCGCGGCGACACCAGCAGCGCCACCACGTCCGCGATCTCCTCCGGCGTGATGAACCGGCCGGTGGCGGCGTTCAGTTGGGGCGCCAGGGTGTCGAGGACCGTGGCACGGTCCGCGCCCGCCATCGCCGCGATGGCATCCGCCGCCCCGCCCGACCGCGTCCACCACGCCGTCCGCACCACCCCCGGCGACACCGTGTTGACCCGGACGCCCTGCGGCGCGTACTCCTCGGACAGGACCTGAGTGAGGTTGGACAGGGCCGCCTTCGCCGCGCTGTACTCCGCGTTGCCCACCGCGGGCTGACGGGCCAGCACCGACGAGATGTTGACGACGGCGCCGCCCCCGACGAGCAGATGCGGCAGGGCCGCGCGGAAGGCGCGTACCGCCGAGAAGACGTTGAACGCGAACATCGCCGGCCAGTCCGCGTCGGGCGCGTCCAGGAACGAGGCGCGCGGCAGGGTCACACCCGGCGGCGGCCCACCCGCGTTGTTGACCAGGATGTCCAGACCGCCGAACTCCTCGACGGCGCGGGCCACCACGCGCGCGGGGGCGTCGGGATCCATGAAGTCGGCCGAGACGTGGACGAGTTCGGGGCGGGCCAGCTTCTCCAGCTCCGGGCTGGAATTGCGCGAGGCGGCCACCACGCGCGCGCCCTCGTCGAGCAGCGTCCGGACGACCGCGAGCCCGATGCCCTTCGAAGCGCCGGTGACCACGGCCGTACGGCCGGAAAGGTGCAGGTCCATGGGGTGTCTCCACAATGCGACGGCGCTCGCCCCGTACGGGCGAGCCGGAGGCCATGGACACGATCCTGTTCCGGCGCGACGCCCACCGCTGGCGGGAATCCGGCACCGAGTTGCCCACCCGGAACGGCCGGAAACACGTGCTACGCGCGCCGGTCCCCGCACGCCCGACCCACGCCCTACGCGCGCGCCCGTCCCGTCGACCCCCGCACCATCAACTCCCCGTGCACCGTGGCGATCCCGCCCGGCGGCACCGGCTCCTTGCCCATCGCCAGGCGCCCCGCCCGCGCCCCGGCCTCGTACAGCGGCAGCCGTACGGTCGTCAGCGCGGGCACCGCGTCCATGCTGAACGGGAGGTCGTCGAAGCCCGCCACCGAGACGTCGCCGGGGACGGCCAGGCCCCGGTCACGCAGGGCCGCGCAGGCGCCGAGGGCGACCGTGTCGTTGGCGGCGACCACCGCCGTCAACTCCTGGTCGCGGCGCAGGAGTTCGAGGGTCGCGTCGTACCCGGACCGGCGGTCGTACGAGCCGTGCACCACGGGCCCGGGCGCCACCCCCGCCGTCGCGAGCGCGGCCCGGTGGCCCTCCAGGCGGTGCCGGGTCGTGGTGCGTTCCTCGGGGCCCGCGATGTAGCCGATACGGCGGTGGCCGAGGGCGAGCAGGTGCTCGGTGAGGCGCTGGCTGCCGCCACGGTTGTCGAAGGTCAGCGTGGCGGCGACGGGCCCGCCCCCCGACCCCGACCCCTCCACAGACCACGACACCGGCGGCCGACCGCACAGCACCACCCGCGTCCCCGCCTCCGCGAGCCGCCCCAGCTTCGCCGCGACCGCCGCCGCGTGCTCGGGGTCCTCAAGGGCCCCACCTGTGAGGATCACCGCAGCCGCGCGCTGGCGCTGGAGCAGCGTGAGATAGGTGAGTTCGCGCTCGGGAGAGCCCCCCGTGTTGCAGACGACCGCCAGTTTCTCGCGGGCCCCGCGCTCGCCGCCGATCTCGGACTGGGCCGCGCCCGCCATGATCCCGAAGAACGGGTCGGCGATGTCGTTCACGAGTATGCCGACCAGGTCGGACGTGGCGGCGGCGAGCGAACTGGCGGGCCCGTTCAGGACGTAGTCGAGCTCGTCGACCGCGCGCAGGACGCGTTCACGGGTCGCCGCGGCCACCGGATAGTTGCCGTTGAGCACCCGAGAGACGGTCGCCGGGGACACCTGGGCGCGCGCCGCCACATCCGCCAGGGTCGCTGTCATCTCTGCCTCCGCCGAACCTCTCGTGGACCGCCGCGCGCCTCTTGTCCGTGGCGCTCTGCGCAGGCTAGCGTTCCTGTGGGTAGAAAGCGCTTACTACCTCGTCTGCAACAGGCAAAAGCCGTGTCTCCACAGGCCGTTGCGGGCACATTGCCACGAGCCCGGAAGGGACATCACGTGACAGACAGGATCGCGACGGACCGGACCGCGACGCACAAGGCCGTGCCCCCCGCCACCCCGCCCCGCAGGACCGTCCGCATCGCCATGAACGGCGTCACCGGCCGTATGGGCTACCGCCAGCACCTCGTACGCTCGCTGCTCGCCCTGCGCGACGAGGGCGGCCTCGACCTCGGCGACGGCACGGTCCTGTGGCCGGAGCCCGTCCTGGTGGGCCGCCGGGAGTCCGCGCTACGGGCCATCGCTGACAAGCACGGCCTCGCCCACTGGTCGACCGACCTGGACGCCGTCCTCACAGACGACAGTGTGGAGATCTACTTCGACGCCCAAGTCACCGCCGCCCGCGAGGAGTCGATCCGTAAGGCGATCGCCGCCGGCAAGCACGTCTACACCGAGAAGCCGACCGCGACCGGGCTCCCCGGCGCCCTGGAGCTGGCCCGGCTCGCCACCGCCGCCGGGATCAGGCACGGCGTCGTCCAGGACAAGCTCTTCCTGCCGGGCCTGCTCAAGCTCAAACGGCTGGTGGACAGCGGCTTCTTCGGGCGGATCCTGTCCATCCGGGGCGAGTTCGGCTACTGGGTCTTCGAGGGCGACTGGCAGAGCGCGCAGCGCCCGTCGTGGAACTACCGCACCGAGGACGGCGGCGGCATCGTCGTCGACATGTTCCCGCACTGGGAGTACGTGCTGCACGAGTTGTTCGGACGCGTCACCTCCGTACAGGCGCTGGCCACCACGCACCTCCCCCAGCGGTGGGACGAGCGGGGCAAGCCGTACGACGCGACCGCCGACGACGCCGCGTACGGCATCTTCCAGCTGGCGGGCGGCGCGATCGCCCAGATCAACTCCTCCTGGGCCGTCCGCGTCCACCGCGACGAACTCGTCGAGTTCCAGGTCGACGGCACCAAGGGCTCGGCCGTCGCCGGGCTGCGCGAGTGCCGCTTCCAGCACCGCTGCGCGACCCCCAAGCCGGTGTGGAACCCGGACCTCCCGGCGACGGAGGCGTTCCGCGAGCAGTGGCAGCCGGTCCCGGACAACGAGGACTTCGCCAACGGCTTCAAGGCGCAGTGGGAGCTGTTCCTCCGCCATGTCTACCTCAACACCCCTTACCACTGGGACCTGTTGGCGGGCGCGCGCGGGGTGCAGCTGGCCGAGCTGGGGCTGCGGTCGTCGGCCGAGGGCCGCCGCATCGAGGTGCCGGAGATCGCGCTGTGACGATCCTGCTGCCCCGCGCCGACGGCTCGCTCGTACGGTACGAGCCCCGCCCCGACCCGATCGCGTTCGCACCGGGCGGCCCACCCGCCTCCCGTACGGTCTTCGCGGCCGCCCACGTGGTCGCCGACCCTTGTGCGGACCCTCATAAGGACACGACCTCCGCCGTCGACTGGGACGCCACGCTCGCCTTCCGGCGCCACCTGTGGTCGCACGGGCTCGGGGTCGCCGAGGCCATGGACACCGCGCAGCGCGGTATGGGCCTGGAGTGGGCCGGGGCCGCCGAGCTGATCCGGCGCTCGGCCGCCGAGGCGAAGGCGGCCGGGGGCCGGATCGCCTGCGGAGTGGGCACCGACCAGCTGACCGGCCCGGCCACGATCGCCGAGGTCACAGGCGCGTACGAGGAACAGCTCGCGCTCGTCGAGAGCGTCGGCGCGCAGGCCGTCCTGATGGCGTCGCGCGCGCTCGCGGCCGTGGCGCGCGGGCCCGAGGACTATCTCGCCGTGTACGGGCGGCTGTTGGAGCAGACCGCCCGGCCGGTGATCCTGCACTGGCTCGGCCCGATGTTCGACCCGGCCCTGACGGGGTACTGGGGCTCGCCCGACCTCGACCTCGCCACCGAGACCTTCACGAAGATCATCGCCGCCCACCCCGGCAAGGTCGACGGCATCAAGGTGTCGCTGCTCGACGCGGCCCGGGAGGTCGCGCTGAGGCGACAGCTGCCAGAGGGTGTGACCTGCTACACCGGCGACGACTTCCACTACCCGGAGCTCATCGCGGGGGACGAACAGGGCTTCAGCCACGCCCTGTTGGGCATCTTCGACCCGCTCGCGCCGCTGGCCGCGCAGGCCGTACGAGCGCTGGACGCGGACGACCCGGACGGATTCCGGCGGCTCCTCGACCCCACCGTGGAGCTCTCCCGCCACCTCTTCGAGGCCCCTACCCGCTTCTACAAGACGGGCGTGGTCCTGCTCGCCTGGCTCGCGGGGCACCAGGACCACTTCACGATGGTGGGCGGCCTCCAGTCAGCCCGCTCGCTGCCGCATCTGGCCCGGGCGTACGAACTGGCCGACGGGCTCGGCCTGTTGCCCGACCCCGGGCGGGCCGAGGCACGGATGAAAAACCTGCTGAACGTGTACGGAGTCGACCAGTGAGCCCTGCACATCCCGCCCTTTCCCGTCTCAGCCTCAATCAGATGACCGTGAAGCAGTTGTCGCTGCCCCGACTCGTGTACACCTGCGCCCAGTTGGGCGTTCCCGGCGTCGGACTGTGGCGCGAGCCCGTGCGGGCGTACGGCGTGGAGGCCGCCGCCAAGCTCGTCCGGGACGCCGGGCTGAGCGTCACCTCGCTCTGCCGGGGCGGCTTCTTCACCACCGCCGAGCCCCACGCGCGCGTAAAGGCTCTCGACGACAACCGGGCCGCGATCGACGAGGCGGCGACGCTCGGCACGGACACCCTGGTGCTGGTCTGCGGCGGGCTGCCCGAGGGGAGCCGGGACCTGGCGGGCGCGCGGGAGCGGGTCGCCGACGCGCTCGCCGAACTCGGCCCCTACGCGCGCGTGCGGGGCGTACGCCTCGCGGTCGAACCGCTGCACCCCATGTACGCGTCCGACCGCTGTGTCGTGTCCACCCTCGGCCAGGCCCTCGACCTGGCCGAACGCTTCCCGGCCGAGGAGGTGGGGGTCGTCGTCGACACGTACCACGTGTGGTGGGACGACCTGGCCCCGGCGGCCGTCACGCGCGCGGGGGCCGCCGGCCGCATCCACGCATTCCAACTCGCCGACTGGGTCACGCCGTTGCCCGAGGGCGTACTCACCGGGCGCGGCCAGCTCGGGGACGGCTCGATCGATCTGCGGGACTGGTGGCGGCGGGTGGACGCGGCCGGGTACACGGGCCCGGTCGAGGTGGAGCTCTTCAACGAGGCGCTGTGGCGGCGGGACGGGGTGGAGGTCCTGCGCGAGACGGTCGAACGGTTCCGGTCGTGCGCGCCGTGAGGCACGCGCGTGCTCGTGCTCGTGCTCGTGCTCGTGCTCGTGATGGCGTACGCGATGTCGTACCCGCCCGGCATACTGGCCCCGTGTCCGACACACACGCCACTCCCCCGCCCCCCGAACCCGTCCTGCGGGACCCCCGCCCGGGGGACCTGGGCTGGGTGGTGCAGCGACATGGGGCGCTGTACGCCGCCGAGTACGGGTGGAACGCCGAGTTCGAGGGCATGGTCGCCGGGATCGTCGCCGGTTTCGCCCAGGACCACGACCCGCACCTCGAACGCGTCTGGATCGCCGAGCTCGACGGGCGGCCGGTGGGCTCGGTGATGTGCGTACGCGACGACGCCCCCGGCACCGCCCGGCTGCGCCTGCTCCTGGTGGAGCCCGAGGCGCGCGGCCACGGGCTCGGGGACCGGCTGGTCGGGGAGGTCGTGGCGTTCGCCCGCGAGGCCGGGTACCGCGATCTGGTGCTCTGGACCTACGACGCGCTCGCCACCGCCCGCGCCCTCTACCAACGGCACGGGTTCACCCTGGTCACCGAGGAGGCGCACCGTTCGTACGGCGCCGACCTGGTCGGGCAGGACTGGCGGCTCAGCCTGAAGGACGGGTGACCGCGATGCGCTACGCGTTCTCCACGCTCGGGGTGCCCGGCCTGCCCGTCCCCGAGGTCGCCCGGCTCGCCGCCGCGCACGGCTACCAGGGCGTCGAGCTGCGCGCCCATCCCGAGGAGCCCGTGCACACCGGCATCGGGATGCGCGAACGGGCCGCCGCTGTAAGGGAGTTCGCCGCGCAGGGTGTGGACATCCTCGCCGTCGCCGGGTACGCGCGCGTGGCCGGTCCCGGCGACCCCGAGCGGCTCGACGAGTTGGTGTTCCTCGCGCACGACCTCGGCGCCCGGTACGTACGTGTCTTCCCCGGCGGCGACGGCTCCCCGAACGACGACGGCATCGCGGTACGGCGGCTGCGGGAGGTCGCGGACCTGGCCGCCGAGCGCGGTGTGCGCGTCCTGCTCGAAACGCATGACTCGCACCGCACGGGCGCGGCCGTCGCCCGCATCCTGGACCGGGTCGGCGCGCCGCACATCGGCGCGCTGTGGGACGTGATGCACACCTGGCTCGGCGGCGAGAGCCCGGCCGCCACCCACACCGCACTCGCCCCGCACCTCGGATACGTACAGGTCAAGGACATCGCATCGGCCGAGGACACCACACCGCTCGCGCTCGGGGCCGGGGTGCTCCCGCTCGCCGCGTGCCTGGCGCGGCTCAGGCCGGACGGCTGGCTGTGCTGGGAGTACGAGAAGCGGTGGTATCCGGACGCGGCGGAGCTGCCGGGGCTGCTGACGGCGGGGCGGGAGCATCTGGACGCGCTGCTCGCCTCGTCAGGAACCCAGGGATCCGGGGCAGCGACGTCAGCGCCACCCCGCCCACCAGCAGCACCGCCGCGCACCACCGCAGCGGGCTGACCGGCTCGCCCAGGAACAGGGCCGCCGACGACATCCCGAAGACGGGCACCAGCAGGCTGAACGGCGCCACCGACGACGCCGGGTGGTGGCGCAGCAGATACCCCCACGCCCCGAACCCGAAGACCGTACTGCCCCAGGCGACATAGACGAGCGCGCCCGCGCCGCTCCAGTCGAACGACCGCAGCGCCGCCGCGTCCCGGCCCGGGCCCTCGAAGAGGAGGGAGAGGCCGATCAGGGGCAGGATCGGGACCGTCGAGACCCACACCATGAAGTTGAGCGCGTCGGGCGGGGCGGCCTTGCGGGTGAGGACGTTCGAGACGCCCCAGCAGGCGGCGGCCGCGACGGTGAGGGCGAAGCCGAGCAGCGGCCCGCTCGCGCCCTCGCCCACGGCGGCGACGGCGATCCCGGCGAGAGCGACCAGCATCCCCAACAGCCGTGTGCGGCCGGGCCGTTCACCCAGGGCCACCATCGCCACGACCGCCGTGAACACCGCCTGGATCTGGAGCACCAGCGAGGAGAGCCCAGCCGGCATCCCCTCGTTCATACCGGTGAAGAGCAGCCCGAACTTGGCGACCCCTAGGACAAGTCCGACCGCCACCAGCCACTTCCACCCGACCTTCGGGCGCCCCACGAAGAACACGGCGGGCAGCGCCGCGACCAGGAAGCGCAGGGCGGAGAAGAGCAGCGGCGGGAAGTGGCCGAGGCCGACCTCGACGACCGTGAAGTTCACCCCCCAGACGGCGGTGACCAGCACGGCGAGCACGATGTGTACGGGACGCATACGTCGAGGATCTCCGGGTGGACCATGTAGCACCAGCGCGTATTTCTTCATGGTTGGATTGAGCAGACGTAATGAGTCCCTGTGGACGGATCTTGGGAAGGTGAGGCCGTCGTGCTCGATCTCGCCCGGCTGCGCGCGCTGCACGCCGTCTCCGTCCACGGGTCCGTGGCGGCCGCCGC
Source organism: Streptomyces sp. CBMA152 (assembly GCF_014596475.1). Lineage (GTDB taxonomy): Bacteria > Actinomycetota > Actinomycetes > Streptomycetales > Streptomycetaceae > Streptomyces. The sequence continues at coordinate 603,484 of NZ_MECJ01000033.1, forward strand.
CACCGCCCTCGGCTACACCCCCTCCGCCGTCTCCCAGCAGATCACCAAGCTGGAGCGGGAGACCCGCACCACGCTCCTGGAGCGGCGCGGGCGCGGGGTCGCGCTCACCGAGGATGCGCTGCATCTCGCCGCAACGGCACAGGAGTTGCTGGCGCTGGTCGAGCGCGCCGAGACCACCTTGGAGGAGCGCCGGGGACTGCCCACCGGGCGGCTGACGGTCGCGGCGTTCGCCACGGCGGCGCGCGGGCTGCTGCCGGGCGTGCTGGCCCAACTCGCCCGCGAGCACCCGGACCTGGACACCCGGCTGTCCGAGATCGACCCGCATCTGTCCATCGACCTGGTGGCGAAGGGCGTCGTCGATCTGGCGGTGACGCACGACTGGGACATCGCGCCGCTGCCCGCCCCCGAGGGCGTGGAGCACGCGGTGATCGGCGACGACCTGTGCGACCTGCTCGTACCGAAGGACCACCGGCTCGCCGGGCGGCGGTCGGTGCGCCGCGCCGAGCTCGCCCGGGAGCACTGGATCTGCCAGCCGCCCGGGTCGGTCTGCCACGACTGGCTGGTGCGGACGCTGCGGGCCGACGGATACGAGCCGGATCTGCGCCACCAGGCCGCCGAGTACCACACCCAACTCGCCCTGGTCTCCCACGGGTTGGGCATCGCGCTGATTCCCCGCCTCGGCCGGGGTCCACTGCCCGACGGCGTGGTGGCGGTCCGGCTGGAGCCCGCTCCGGTGCGCCGGTTGTACGCCCTGTGGCGCACGGGGGCCGCCCGCCGCCCGGCCATCACGGCGGCGGTGTCGGCGCTCCAGTCGCAGTGGCCGACCGCCGCGCCGCCTCCCGTACGACTCTGAACACACCGGTGACTTCCGTACCGAATTCTCCGAATCGGGCCCCGGCCGGGAACCCACCGGCGGCGGGCTCCGTCCAACGTCCGTACTGCCGGTGAGTCTCCGCAATGCGGTGTCGGCGATCGCTGCTGGCTGCGAACGGCCGACTCCCCTCTCCAACCGCCTGCGGCCGGCAGCACACCGCCACCGGTGCGCCCCCCTCCGACTGCGCCGGTGGCGGTCCCTTTTCCGGGGCCACTCGGAGCCCGTCGATGCGCGCCCTCTTGACCGGTAATAATTTTCCGGTTATCCGTTCGGCGTTGGAAGTTTCTTCCACGCCTACGGATGGAGCGCACGTGTCGCACCGCACCTCCAGACGCACCCTCCTCACCGCGGCCGCCGCCGCAGGCGCGGCGGCCGCCGTCGGGTCCGCCCTCCCCGCGTACGCGGGCGAGCGGCGTGACCACGAGCGGCTGCGGCGGATCATCGCCCGGATGTCGATCGAGGAGAAGGTCGGCCAGCTCTTCGTGATGCGGGTCTACGGACACTCCGCGACCGCACCCGACCAGGTGGACATCGACGCCAACCTGAGCGAGATCGGGGTCCGCACCGCCGCCGAGCTCATCGCGAAGTACCACGTCGGCGGCATCATCTACTTCACCTGGGCGCACAACACCCGCGACCCGCACCAGATCGCCGACCTCTCCAACGGCATCCAGCGCGCCGGACTCGCCCAGCCCACGCCCGTACCGCTGATCATCGCCACCGACCAGGAGCACGGCATCGTCTGCCGCGTCGGCTACCCGGCCACGCTCTTCCCGGGCGCGATGGCGCTCGGCGCGGGCCGCTCCGCGCGCGACGCGACCACCGTCGGACGCATCGCCGGGGCCGAGCTGCGCGCGATCGGGATCCGGCAGAACTACTCGCCCGTCTCGGACGTCAACGTGAACCCGGCCAACCCCGTCATCGGCGTACGGTCCTTCGGCGCCGATCCGGCGGCCGTGGCGCGGATGGTGGCGGCCGAAGTACGCGGCTACCAGGGCGCCGGGATCGCGGCGACCGCCAAGCACTTCCCGGGGCATGGCGACACGACCGTCGACAGCCACACCGGTATCCCGATCATCACCCACACCCGCGAGCAGTGGGAGAAGCTGGACGCGCCGCCGTTCCGGGCCGCGATCGCCGCCGGGATCGACTCGGTGATGACGGCCCACATCCAGTTCCCGGCGCTCGACCCGACCAACGACCCGGCGACGCTCTCGCACCCCATCCTCACCGGCATCCTGCGCGAGCAGCTGGGCTTCGCCGGGGTGGTCGTGACGGACGCGCTCAATATGCAGGGCGTACGGGACAAGTACGGCGACGACCGGGTGCCGGTGCTCGCCCTGAAGGCCGGCGCCGACCAGCTGCTCGACCCGCCGAAGCTGGACGTCGCCTGGAACGGGGTGCTCTCGGCGGTCCACAGCGGCGAGCTCACCGAGGCCCGGCTCGACGTGTCGATCCTGCGGATCCTCGAACTCAAGGAGCGGCGCGGCCTGTTCAGCCACCCGTACGTCTCCCAGCGCGAGGTGGACCGGGTGGTCGGCACCCGGCCGCATCTCGCCGCCGCCGACGCGGTGGCCGAGCGGACCACGACGCTGCTGGTCAACAAGGGCGGGCTGCTGCCGCTGTCACGCAAGCATCGCCGGAACATCCTGGTGGTGGGCGCCGACCCCGATTCGCCGTCCGGGACGACCGGCCCGCCCACGGCGGTCCTGGCCAAGGCGCTGACCGGACTGGGCTTCACGGCAAGCACGTTGCCGACCGGTTCGCTGCCCTCCCAAACCCAGATCGACAAGGCGGTGGCGGCCGCACGGGGCAAGGACGCGGTGGTCGTCGCCACCTACAACGCGGGGGCGGGCGGCGCCCAGTCCCGGCTGATGGCGGCGCTGGGCGCGACCGGCGTGCCCGTGATCCACCTCGCGATCCGCAACCCGTACGACATCGCGCATCTCAGCGGATTCACGGCCTCGCTCGCCACCTACTCCTGGACCGACGTCGAACTCCGCGCGGCGGTACGGGTGTTGGCGGGCAGGGCGGCACCGGTCGGACGGCTGCCGGTGGCCGTGCCGCGCGGGGACGATCCGACCCAGGTTCTGTACCCGATCGGCTACGGACTGTCGTACTAGAGATACCCCTCGCATCCCCTGGCGAGCCGCCCGGGCCGCAGGTCACGCTGGTGCGGGGGTCGGTCATGCGCGCGTACGGTTCGGTCAGGGCGGTTCTGGCGGTGTCCGCCGCCCTGTTGCTCACGGCGGGCTGTCAACGGGCGGCGGGCGGCCCGGCCGAGCGCGTACCGCCCGCGCCGTCGAAGGCGACGTTCCTGGGACCCGGGGCCTGCGCGGCGCACGGGCAGGCGTTCACCGAGGTGCCCTGCACCAGCGAGCGCGCGGTGGCGCGGGTCTCGGTCCGCCGCGCGGGCACGGCACACACGGCCGCCGGGTGCCCCCTGAACACGGACTTCGTCCTGTACATCGACGGCCGGGCCACCGCGGGCTACGCCTGCATGCGCAACCTGGAGGCACCGCACCCCGGCGACCCGGGCATGGGCGGCGGCCCCTTCACGGTCGTCGGCGACTGCGTCTACCAGGCGGGCGAGGGCCAGGTGAAGGAAACACCGTGCGACGGCTCGGGCCCCGAGCCCCCGGCGTACAACGTGACGAAGGCGGTGACCCGCCGGACCGACTGCCCACCGACGACGGCGATGTACGTGGAGCTGACGGGCGGGGCGCAACGGGTGGGGTGCGCGCGGCGGTTGTGAAGCGACGCGGGCCCAGGGGCGTACCCCCGGGCCCCCATCACTCACGGACGCAGCGTCCGCTCCCGCTCCACCTGCGGGCGGTCCAGACGCGCGTCGTACGACGCCAGCGGCTTCGGCGTCGTGGCGGGCAGGCCCGCCCAGCGCAGGATCGCGGACGTCGCCGTGGCCTTCTCCGAAGCGGCCAGGCCGGCGACCTTCGAGCCGTGGTTGCCGCCCGCGACCGTGTAGACGTACGAGTCGCGCGAGCCGGAGCCGAGGCGGAAGCGCTCGGCGCCCCACGGGTCGTTCTGGCCGTACACGTACAGCATGTGGTCGGCGTGGTGGCGCACCCAGTTGTCCACCTGCGGCATCACCCACGGCTGGAACCGCATCGGGATGCTGCGCGGGACGAAGTTGCGCGGCGGCTGGTAGCCGTAGCGGCTCAGACCGCCGAGCCACGGCTGCTTGATGGTGGGCGAGCCGAGCTGGGTGCCCGCCTGGTAGTAGTACGGGGTGTACTTCTCAAGGCCCTGGTCGGCATAGGAGTCGAAGCCGACGATCTTGTTGACGGAGTCCCAGATCACCTGGTCGGTGGCGTGCGGCGCGTCCGCCGGGATGGTGCCGCAGTCGGAGACCAGGCTGTACTGCCAGAACGTCCACACGTAGTCGAGGACGACCGCCTCGTACGCCTTGTCAAGCGTGCCGACCGTGGCGAACGAGTACTTGTTGTCGGTCGCGTACTGCGCCAGCTTCTTCTCCAGCGGCTCGCGGCGCACCAGCGCCTCGCGCTGCACGGCCTCCAGCTTGTCGCGGCACTCCTTGGTGCCGACGGTCTGGAAGAAGCGGTCGTACGCCGAGTCCTCGTCGTTGACGACGTCGTTGGGGGCCACGTAGGCGACGACGCCGTCCATGTCCCGGGGGTAGTAGCGCTTGTAGTACGTCGCCGTCATACCGCCCTTGGAGCCACCGGTGGTCAGCCAGTTCTTGCGGTAGATCGGCTTGAGGGCCTGGTATATGGCGTGCTGGTCGCTGGCCGCCTGCCAGATGTCCAGCTTCTTCCAGTCGGCCGGCTGCGGCCGGGACGGGGTGAAGTAGCGGTATTCCACCGAGACCTGGTTGCCGTCCACGATCTGGGTCGGCTCGCTGCGGCTCGGGTTGGTCGAGACGTTGTAGCCGCTGGTGTACATGACGGTGGGGCGGCCGGTGTCCTTGTGCAGCAGGGTGACGCGCTGCTGGAAGGTGCCCTGCGAGGGGTGCCGGTGGTCGACCGGCTGGGTGAAGTCGAGGACGAAGTAGCGGTAGCCGGCGTACGGCTTCTCCTCTATGAGGCTCACCCCGGGTATCGCCAGGATGCGGTCCTTGATGTCCGGCTCGGCGGCGGTGGCCGCCCCGGCGGTGGCTCCCGCCACGCTCACCGTGCCTATCAGCACGACGAGCGAAAGGAGCCATCTGAACGTCTTGCGCATGCGTTCTCCCCTGTGGTCACGATGTTTCGCGATCGTCGTGAACCTAACGGGAGCAACACCCACACCACCAGACCCAGTTGCCCCACTGGACCTGGCATCGTTGTCAACGGCAGCTCAGTATCAGCACAAGATCCATCCTGTAGATGCCCCGGATCCCGCGACCGAACCCGCCGCCCGCACACAGCGGTTGATCGCGTGCACCGTGACCGGGCCCGCCTGCTGGGTGAACTGCCCGCTGTCGGAGACCGGGGCGCCGCCGCGCGCCTGGAGCGTGACCGCCATCTGCCGTCTGGCACCCGGCGACTTGGCGACCGTGACCGCGCAGGCGTAGCCGTGCGTCTTGTAGACCCGCAGCTCACCGGTGGCGAACGGGACCGTCTTGACCTGCCGCCCGCCGCACGCGGCCGCCGCGTCGGCGCTGCCGGTGCCCGGCCCGAGCACGATCAGGGAACCCGTCGCCAGAAATACGGCAAGCCCCCAGCCCGCCCGCCTGTGAGACCCCCCACCGAACACGCTTGCCTCCTTCCGTCACATGAACGTATGTGTGTACGGACGCGGCGGCCCACCCTGCGGTTGCGCGGATTCCGGATGCGCTCGACGATCACGGCCGCGTCACGCGGCCCGGGTCACGCCTGGCTCACGATCATCGAGAGGAAGCAGAACTCGGCGGCGATCTGGAAGCACAGGCCCGTCACCCGGAGCTCATAGACCCGGCGGGCGCGGTCGGGGGTGGCGACGACCAGGACGAACGCGAGTGCGGCGAAGACGAGCGCCCACTGCATCTGGGTCCCGGTCGCGGCGCCGGGGTTGGTGCAGTTGTCGCCGTTCTCGAAGCACGCCGAGAACCGCCCGCTGGACAGGACCGCGAGCCAGGCCAGGAACATACCCGGGATCAGCAGGAACGCGGAGATCACCGCGGCGGTCCGCAGGCGCGGCAGCGACTCGGCGGTCGGGGCGGGCGTGAACTCGGTCTTCGTCTTCATGCCCCGATCAAACCGGGGACGGCCCGCCGCGCGGACCGTCCCCGGTACTCATCTTCTCGGGCGCGGATACTCAGACCGCCGCCGGCTCGTCCTCGCCGATGAACGTGCGCCACAGGCTGGCGTAGCGGCCGTCCTGGGCCAGGAGTTCGTCGTGGGTGCCGTCCTCGACGACCCGGCCGTGGTCCATCACGACCACCCGGTCCGCGCGGGCCGCCGTGGTGAGGCGGTGGGCGACGACCAGCGTGGTGCGCCGACCGGTGAGGCGGTCGGTGGCCTGGTTGACCTGGGCCTCGGTGGCCAGGTCCAGCGCGGCCGTGGCCTCGTCGAGGAGCAGGACGTCGGGGTCGACGAGCTCCGCACGCGCCAGCGCGATCAACTGGCGCTGGCCCGCCGAGAGGTTGCGGCCGCGCTCGGCGACCTCGTGCAGATAGCCGCCGTCGAGGGTGGCGATCATGTCGTGGGCGCCGACGGCCCGCGCCGCCGCCTCGACCTCGGCGTCGCTCGCCTCGGGCCGCCCGTACGCGATGGCGTCCCGGACCGTCCCCGCGAACAGATACGCCTCCTGCGGGACCACGCCCAGGCGGTGCCGGTAGGCGGTGAGGTCCAGGTCGCGCAGATCGATGCCGTCGGCGGTGACCCGCCCGCCCGTCGGGTCGTAGAACCGGGCGACCAGCTTGACCAGCGTCGACTTGCCCGCGCCCGTCTCGCCGACGAAGGCGACGGTCTGCCCGGCCGGTATCCGCAGCGCCACGCCCGACAGTGCCTCCTCCTCGTCCCCGTACGCGAAGTCCACGTCCTCGAAGGCGATCTCGCCGCGCAGCGAGCGGACGTCCTGGGGCTTCGCGGCCGACTCCGTGGAGGTCGGCTCGCGCAGCAGCTCCTGGATGCGCTTGAGCGAGACGGCCGCCTGCTGGTAGCCGTCGAAGACCTGCGAGAGCTGCTGTACGGGGGCGAAGAACAGGTCGATGTAGAGGAGGTACGCGACGAGCGCGCCCGTCGTCAGGCTGCCCGCGTCGACCCGGTGGGCGCCCACGATCAGCACCGCCGCCGAGGCGACCGACGACAGGAGCTGGACGAACGGGAAGTAGACCGAGATGAGCCACTGGCCCCGGATGCGGGCCGTGCGGTAGTCGGCGCTGCGGGCCGCGAACCGCTCGCCGCCGTCGCGCTCGCGCCCGAAGGCCTGCACGATCCGCAGCCCGCTCACCGACTCCTGGAGGTCGGCGTTGACCACGGCGACCCGCTCACGGGCCAGTTCGTACGCCTTCACGCTCTGCTTGCGGAAGAAGTACGTGCCGACGATCAGGAGCGGCAGGGTCGCGAAGACGACGAGGGCGAGCTGGAGGTCGATGACGAGCAGCGCGAGCATGATGCCGAAGAAGGTGACGACCGAGACGAACGCGGTGACCAGACCGGTCTGCAGGAACGTCGCGAGGGCGTCCACGTCCGTCGTCATCCGGGTCATGATCCGGCCGGTCAACTCGCGCTCGTAGTAGTCGAGTCCGAGCCGCTGGAGCTGGGCGAAGATCTTCAGACGGAGGCTGTAGAGGACGCGTTCGCCGGTCCGGCCGGTCATCCGGGTCTCGCCGAACTGGGCGGCCCACTGGATCGCCACGGTCAGCAGGGCCAGGCCCGCCGCCGCCCACACCGCGCCGAGCGCGAGCTGGCTCACGCCCTTGTCGATGCCGTGCCGGATGAGGACCGGCAGCAGCAGGGACATGCCCGCGTCGACGGCGACCAGGGTGAGGCTGATGGCCAGCGGCTTGCCGAAGCCGCGCAGCAGTCGGCGCAGACCGTAGGAGGCTTCGGGCTGTACGGCTCTGGCCTCGTCGACGCCGGGGGTGTCGGTGGCCGGGGGCAGCGCCTCGACCTGGGCGAGGAGTTCGGGGGTGGCCGGCATCCCGCCGGGGGCGGCCGACTCGGGCTTGTCCGGACGTATCCACAGCGGCGGCGTGATGCCCCGCTCGGCGTCGAACTCGGCGTCCAGCTCGTCCCGTACGGTGTGGTCCTCCACGACCTCGGCCGGGACGATGTGGCCGGGCGAGACCGCGCCCAGCTCGTCCGGGTCGGTCAGCAGGCGCCGGTAGAGCGCCGAGTCGCGCTGGAGCTCGTCGTGGGTGCCGATGGCCGCGAGGCGGCCGCCGTCGAGGACGGCGATGCGGTCGGCGAGGTTGAGGGTGGAGCGGCGGTGCGCGATGAGCAGCGTGGTGCGCCCGGCCATCACGGACTTGAGCGCCTCGTGGATCTCGTGCTCCACGCGCGCGTCCACGGCCGAGGTGGCGTCGTCCAGGACCAGCAGCCGCGGGTCGGTGAGGATGGCGCGGGCCAGCGCGACGCGCTGGCGCTGGCCGCCGGAGAGGGTCAGGCCGTGCTCGCCGACCGTGGTGTCGTACCCGTCGGGCAGCTCGGCGATGAACCGGTCCGCCTGCGCGGCGCGCGCGGCCTTCTCGATCTCCTCCTGGGTGGCGTCCGGCTTCCCGTACGCGATGTTGGCGCGCACGGTGTCGGAGAACAGGAAGCTGTCCTCGGGCACCAGGCCGATGGCCGAGCGCAGCGAGGCCATGGTCAGCTCGCGCACATCGTGGCCGCCGACCAGGACGGCGCCGTGCGTGACGTCGTAGAAGCGCGGCAACAGAAGGGAGACGGTGGACTTGCCGGAGCCGGAGGAGCCGACGACGGCGACGGTCTCGCCGGGCCGGATCTCCAGGGAGAACCCGTCCAGGACCGGACGCCCGTCCTCGTAACCGAACCGCACGTCGTCGAACTCGACGGTGGCGGGCGCGTCGGCGGGCAGTTCCTTGGTGCCGTCCTCGATGGACGGCTCGGTGTCGATCAGCTCCAGAACGCGCTCCACACCGGCCCGCGCCTGCTGGCCGACGGTCAGCACCATCGCGAGCATCCGGACCGGTCCGACGAGCTGCGCGAGATACGTGGAGAACGCCACGAACGTGCCGAGGGTGATCTCGCCGCGCGTGGCGAGCCAGCCGCCGAGCGCCAGCATGGCGACCTGGCCGAGCGCGGGGACGGCCTGGAGGGCCGGGGTGTAACGGGAGTTGAGCTTGATGGTCCGCAGCCGCCCGGCGAAGAGCTTTCGCCCCACCTCCCGCAGCTTGCCGGTCTCCTGCTCCTCCTGGCCGAAGCCCTTGACCACGCGTACGCCGGAGACGGCACCGTCGACGACGCCCGCGACGGCCGCGGCCTGGCCCTGGGCGTACCAGGTGGCCGGGAAGAGACGGGTACGGCTGAGCTTGGCGATGAACCACAGCGCGGGCGCCACGGCCAGCGCGACCAGGGTCAGCACCGGCGAGAGCCACGCCATGATCGCGAGCGAGATCAGGAAGAGCAGGATGTTGCCGATGGTCATCGGCAACATGAAGAGCAGACCCTGGATGAGCTGGAGGTCACTGGTGGCCCGGCCGACGACCTGCCCGGTGGAGAGCTCGTCCTGACGCCGCCCGTCGAGCCGGGCGATCGTCGCGTACATCTCCGTCCGCAGGTCGTGCTGGACGTCGAGGGCGAGGCGGCCGCCGTAGTAGCGACGTATGTACGTCAGTACGTACACGACGACCGCCGCGGCTATGAGCATCCCGGTCCACACCGCGAGCGAGCGGGTGTGGGAGCCGACCACGTCGTCGATGATCACCTTGGTGACCAGCGGGACCAGAGCCATCACCGCCATACCGGCCAGGGACGACCCGAGCGCCAGCACGACATCGCGCCGGTACCGCCAGGCGTACCCGGTCAGCCGCCGCGCCCACCCTTGATCTGCCGCCGCCACTGGTTGCCTCCCGTAGTCCGAACCACCGCAAGGCCCCAACGCCACGACCGGCGGATTTCATCCCGCGGCAACAATTGGCAGGCTTTTAGGGCCACGGGGGGGGTGGGTTGCCCGAGCGATGGGGGGTCCGGGATCACTTAAGGGGCGCGGGGAACTGCGCGACCAGCCCAGCACGGTCCGCAGAAAAAACCCTGCACCCACGCGAAGCGGCTAGCGACCCGGCACAGCCGTCACCAGACGACGGCCCGCAGGAGCCTCCGGCACCGGCGGCACAGCCTCCTGCGGCAGCACCGGCACAGGCCTCTGCCACTTAGGCGGATTCCAAGGCCGAGCCACCACACCCGGGGTGCCGAGATCACCATGCACGGCCCGGGCCACGGCCTGAATCGTGTCGACGCCCTGGTTCATCGTCGAGTTGTCCTCGGTGAGAACAGCCATCGCATAGTCATGGCCGTTCCCCGTGAACGCACCAATGCTGTGCACCCGCCACCCGTGCGTCGCCCGCGACAGCCACCCGTTCTTGAGCGACACGACCGCCCCGGCAGGCGCCCCCGCAGGCGTACCCCACCGCTGCCCGGCCACGACCTGGCTCATCAGACCCAGCTGATACGACCGCGCGGCATCGCTCAGCACCGAGTTCCGCGAGGTCAGCAGCGCGAGCAGCTTGGCCTGGTCGCGCGCGGTGATCCGGGTCAGCCCCCAGTACCCGTCCGCGCCCGGCGTCGTCTGCGTCATCCCGGCGGCGGCAAGGAACGACCGCACCTTGCCCGCGCCGAGCTGCTTCCACAGTTCGGTGGTCGACGCGTTGTCCGACTCGGTGATCATCTTGGTGGCGAGGCCGCGCTCGCGCTGGGTGAGCGAGCGGTCGTGCCTGTTCGCGTCCCACAGCAGCGTCGCGAGCACGGTCGCCTTGACGACGCTCGCGGAGTCGTACGTGGCGGTCGCCCCCAGCTCGCAGCGGGTGCCGGTCGAGCGGTCGTAGAGCGCCACGGCCGTCAGCGAGGAGCGGCCGCGAAGCGCCGAGGTGATGTCCTTGGACAGCTTGGCCGCGAGGGCGGGGTCGTAGGAGGTGCAGGTCACCGAGGACGCGGCGGCGGCCGGCGTGGCAACCGCCAGCAGCGGCGCGACCACGCTCGCGGCGACGGCGGCGCCGAGCGCGCCACGGCGTATTCGTCCGGCAGTGCCGGAGTGTCTGAACAAAGCTTCCCGCCCCCTGTGAGTACCGAGACGAGCACATCGCCCTGATGTGCTCGCCTCACATGACTCATCAGGAGGCGAAAAGTTGCACGAAGAAAATGTTGAACGAGATCACAGTTTGGCCACCGGGGCCACACCGTGCGCCGCCGTCACAGATGCGTCGGAGCGAACATCTTCAGTACGGCGGGCAGCACGACCACCGAGGGCCCGGGCTCCGCCAGCGCCTTCGCCAGGTCCGCGCGCAACGACTCCACGCTCGTACGCACCGCGGGCACACCGAACGACTCGGCGAGCGCGACGAAGTCCGGCCGCGCCAGCTCCGTGCCGGTCGCCGCGCCGTACGCGTCCGTCATGTACTCGCGCAGGATGCCGTACCCGCCGTCGTCGACGATCAGCCAGGTCACCGGCAGGTCGTACTGCCGGGCCGTGGCGAGCTCGGCGATCGAGTACATCGCGCCGCCGTCGCCGGAGACCGCGAGCACCGGTCGACTGCGGTCGGCGGCCGCCGCGCCGATCGCCGCCGGGAAGCCGTAGCCGAGGCCGCCCGCGCCCTGGGCCGAGTGCAGCGCACCCGGCCAGGCGGACCAGGCCCAGTACGCCAGGATCGTCATGTCCCAGAAGCTGGGCGCGTCGGCGGGCAGCGCCGCGCGCACGTCGGCCAGGATGCGCTGCTCGGTCTCCAGGCCCTGCCCGGCGATCCGCTCCCGTACCTTCGCGAGGACCGTACGTACGGACTCGGCGGCGGCCGGGTCGGTGCGCTCGCGGACCGTCTCCAGGAGCGCGGAGAGCGCCACGCGCGCGTCCGCGTGGATGCCGAGCGCGGGGTGGTTGGACTCCAGCTTGCCGAGGTCCGCCTCGATCTGGATCACGCGGCCGCGCGGGGCGAACGTGTGGTAGTTCGAGGAGAGTTCGCCCAGGCCGGAGCCGACGACGAGGAGGACGTCGGCGTCCTGAAGGAAGTCGGTGGTGTGCCGGTCCTCCAGCCACGACTGGAGCGAGAGCGGGTGCTCCCAGGGGAAGGCGCCCTTGCCGCCGAAGGTCGTCACCACGGGGGCGTCGATGCGCTCGGCGAGCGCGCGGAGCTTGCCGGAGGCGTCGGCGCGTACGACACCGCCGCCCGCGATGATCACCGGGCGGACCGCGTTCGACAGCAACTCGGCCGCCACGGCGGTCAGTTCGGGGCGCGGGAGCAGGTCGTGCGGGGTCGCGTCGACGGCCGTGACGACCGGCAGGGACGTCTCGGCGGTCAGTACGTCCTGCGGGATCTCCACCCAGACCGGGCCGTGCGGGGCGGTCAGCGCCGACTCCCACGCCGCCGCGATCGCGGACGGGATCTGGGACTGGCTGCGGACGGGGTGGACCGACTTCACCACGTCCCGGAACGAGGCCTGCTGGTCGCGGAGTTCATGCAGATACCCGTGGCGGCCGCCGCCCAGGCCCGCCGTGGGGATCTGGCTGGCGATCGCCACGACCGGGGCGCTGGCAGCGGCCGCCTCCTGGAGGGCGGCGAGCGAGGTCAGCGCGCCGGGCCCGGTGGAGAGCAGCAGCGGGGCCGCCTCCCCGGTGACCCGGCCGTACGCGTCGGCCGCGAACCCCGCGTTGTTCTCCATCCGCAGCCCGATGTAGTCCAGATCGGAGCGCCGCAGCGCGTCGAACATCCCGAGCGCGTGCTGCCCGGGCAGCCCGAAGACGGTGGTGGCGCCGAGGCCTTGGAGGGTCTCGATCACCAGGTCACCGCCGGTGCGCCCCGGCGGCGGGTTCAACGCGGCCGCGGTCTGCGCCGCCGTCGGGCGCAGCACCACGTCGTGGTCATGGGTCACTTGGACGCCTTGGCCGCCGCGATCTGCCGGGACATGATCGTCGTCAGTTCGTACGCGGTGTGGGACGCCGCCACCGAGGTGATCTCGGCGTGGTCGTACGCCGGGGCGACCTCGACGACGTCGGCCGAGACCAGGTTGCAGGAGGCCAGGCCCCGCAGGATCTCCAGGAGTTCGCGCGAGGTCATGCCGCCGGCCTCGGGGGTGCCGGTGCCGGGGGCGTGCGCCGGGTCGAGGCAGTCGATGTCGATCGAGATGTAGAGCGGGCGGTCGCCGATGCGCTGGCGCAGCTGGTCGGCGATCTCGTCGGCGCCCCGGCGGTAGACGTCGGCCGAGGTGACGATGCCGAAGCCCATCTTCTCGTCGTCGGTCAGGTCCTGCTTGCCGTAGAGCGGGCCACGCGTGCCGACGTGCGAGAGCGCCTCGGTGTCGAGGATGCCCTCCTCGACGGCGCGGCGGAACGGGGTGCCGTGGGTGTACTCGGCGCCGAAGTAGGTGTCCCAGGTGTCCAGGTGCGCGTCGAAGTGGAGCAGCGCGACCGGGCCGTGCTTCTTGGCGACCGAGCGGAGCAGCGGCAGCGCGATGGTGTGGTCGCCGCCGAGCGTCATCAGGCGGGCGCCGGTGCCGAGCAGGTCGTCGGCGGCGGCTTCGATCGTGTCCACGGCCTCGTTGATGTTGAACGGGTTCACGGCGATGTCGCCGCCGTCCGCGACCTGGGCGAGCGCGAAGGGCGAGGCGTCCTGCGCCGGGTTGTACGGGCGCAGCAGACGGGAGGCCTCGCGGATGGCGTTGCCGCCGAAGCGGGCGCCGGGGCGGTAGGAGACCCCGCTGTCGAAGGGCACGCCGATGACGGCGACATCGGCGGTGCCGACCTCGTCCAGGCGCGGCAGCCGGGCGAAGGTCGCGGGCCCGGCGTACCGCGGGACGCGGGACGAGTCGATCGGACCGCGCGGCGTTTCGTTGCTGCTCATGTGAATTGCCCTTCGTTTCAGCGATTCATGCAGTTTGTGCCGTTCACGTATTTCATGCACTTCCTGCAGTTCACCACGACGATAGGTGGCCGAAAGGCGACATTGAAGTGTACGTTTCGCACACTCCTGACGCCGATGATGGATGGACCATCCACCATGCCGGACACCCCCGTCCCACCCACCACTCCCGTCCCGCTCTCCGCCCTGCTGGCCCGCACGGATCTCGGCCTGCGGCAGATCGCCGGGCCGCCCGAGGCCGATGTGCACTGGGTGCACACCTCGGAGATGGCCGACCCGTATCCGTATCTCCTCGGCGGGGAGCTGCTGCTGACGGCGGGCGTGCAGCTCACCGACCCGGAGCGGTACGCGGCGCGGGTCGCGGAGGCGGGTGCGGCGGCGCTCGGCTTCGGTGTCACGCCGGTGTACGACACGGTCCCGGCGGCGCTTGTCGACGCCTGTGAGCGGCACGGGCTGCCGCTGCTCGAAGTGCCGCCGACCACCACCTTCACCGCGATCGCCCGTGCGGTGTGGGGCCTGATGACGCAGGCCCGCCACCATGAGCTGCGCCGGGTCTCGCAGGCCCAGCAGGGACTCGCCTCGGCGGCCGCGCGGCCCGACCCCGTTCCGGCGGTCCTGCACCAGCTGGCGACCCGGCTCGGCGGCTGGGCGGGGCTGCTCGCCCCCGAGGGCGCGGCCCTCCAGGCGGCGGGCCGGGACCCGTCCCCGCGCGCGTCGGCGGCGCTGCGCCACCTCGCGGCCGTGGTCGCCCCGGGCACCCCCGGCTCCCCCGCGTCCGCCACCGACACGAGCGCGGACGCGCACCTCGCCGCGTACGCGCTGGCCGGGCCGCAGGGCCTGGTGCTCGGGATCGTGGCCGAGGGGCGTGAACCCGGCGACCACACCATCGCCGGGGTCGCCTCCGTGCTGCTCTCGCTGCTCACCGCACCCCGCCAGGGCGCGGGCGAGGCCGCGCGCTCGGCCGCGCTCGTACGGCTGCTGCTCGGGGCCGCGCCCGGCGAGGTGGCGCCGCTGCTCGGGGCCGCGCCCTGGACCGTCGTCCACGCGCGCGGTGAGGGCGCCCCGCCCGATCTCGGCAGCCCTCTGGTGGACGCGGACGACGGCCACGCGCGCGTGCTCGTCCCCGGCGGGCAGGAGGTGGGCCCGCGCCCCGGCTGGACGCTCGGCGTCAGCGCGCCCGTGGCGGCCGACGGCCTGGCCGCCGCCGACGCCCAGGCCGCCCGGGCCCTGCGCCGCGCGGAGGCCGCCCGGACCGCGCTGGTGCGCCATCGCACGGGCGGATACGCCTCGTTGGTGGATCCGGAGGAAGCCGCCGCGTACGCGCGTCAGCTGCTCGCGCCGCTCTCCGAGCCGCTGCTCACGACCCTGCGCACCTGGCTCTCGCTGCACGGCAGCTGGGACCGCACGGCCGTGGCGCTCGGCGTGCACCGCAACACCGTGCGCCAGCGCCTGGCCCGCTGCGCGGCCCTGCTCGACGCCGACCTGGACGACATGGACGTACGCACCGAGCTGTGGCTGGCGCTCCGGGGTGCGGGCGGGAGTGCTGAGTCTCACTCTGGACAGTGCGAGTGACCGCCGGGTAACTTCATTATTCAATCTGAGCAAGCGCTTAGCCACTGGTTGTGAGGAGGGCGTCCCGTGCGCCGTACGGTATTCAACGAGGACCACGAGGCGTTCCGGGAGACCATCCGGGCCTTCATCGAGGCCGAGGTCGTGCCCGTCTACGACGAGTGGTACGCGGCGGGCCAGGCGCCCCGGGACTTCTACTACAAGCTCGGTGAGCTGGGCGTCTTCGGTATCCGCGTGGACGAGGAGTTCGGCGGCGCGGGCATCGACTCGCACAAGTTCGAAGCCGTGATGTACGAGGAGACGGCCCGCGCGGGCGTCAACTTCGGCGGCTCCGGCGTCCACGTCCTGCTCGGCCTGCCGTACATCCAGATGCTGGCGAGCGACGAGCAGAAGAAGCGCTTCCTGCCGAAGTTCGTCTCCGGCGAGGAGATGTGGGCGCTCGCGATGACCGAGCCGGGCACCGGCTCCGACGTCGCCGGCATGAAGACCACCGCGAAGCTCTCCGAGGACGGCACGCACTACGTCCTCAACGGCGCCAAGACGTTCATCACCGGCGGTGTGCACGCCGACCGCGTCATCGTCTGCGCCCGCACCTCCGCGCCGACCGCCGAGGACCGCCGCCACGGCATCTCCCTCTTCGCCGTCGACACCAAGTCCGAGGGCTACTCCATCGGCCGCAAGCTCGACAAGCTCGGCCTGAAGACCTCCGACACCGCCGAGCTGGCGTTCGTCGACGTCAAGGTCCCCGTCGAGGACCTGCTGGGCGAGGAGAACAAGGGCTTCTACTACCTCGGCCACAACCTCGCCTCCGAGCGCTGGGGCATCGCGTTCGGCGCGTACGCGCAGGCCAAGGCGGCCGTCCGGTTCGCCAAGGAGTACGTCCAGGAGCGCACCGTCTTCGGCAAGCCGGTCGCCACGTTCCAGAACACCAAGTTCGAACTGGCCGCCTGCCAGGCCGAGGTGGACGCCGCCGAGGCCGTCGCCGACCGCGCCCTGGAGGCCCTGGACGCGGGCGAGCTGACCCCGGCCGAGGCCGCGTCCGCGAAGCTGTTCTGCACCGAGGTCGCGCACCGCGTCATCGACCGCTGCCTCCAGCTGCACGGCGGCTACGGCTTCATGAACGAGTACCCGATCGCCCGGCTGTACGCCGACAACCGCGTCAACCGGATCTACGGCGGCACCAGCGAGATCATGAAGACGATCATCGCCAAGGACATGGGTCTGTGACCCAGGCCCTCGACGCCCTGCTCGATCTGCTCGACCTTGAGCGGATCGAGCAGGACATCTTCCGGGGCAGCTCGCGCTCGGCGCTGGTGCCCCGGGTGTTCGGCGGCCAGGTGGCGGCCCAGGCGCTGGTCGCCGCGGGTCGCACCGTCCCGCAGGACCGCACGCCGCACTCCCTGCACGCGTACTTCCTGCGCCCCGGCGACCCCGGCGCGCCGATCGTCTACCTGGTCGACCGCATCCGCGACGGCCGCTCCTTCACCACCCGAAGGGTGGTGGCCGTCCAGCACGGCAAGCCGATCTTCCATCTCTCGGCGTCGTTCCAGACGTACGAGGAGGGCCTGGAGCACCAGGCGGAGATGCCCGCCGCGCCCGACCCGGAGTCGCTGCCGACGGCCGCCGAGATGCTGCCGCGCCATCTGCCGCCGGACATCGCCCAGCGGCTGATCGAGGCCCGCGCCGCCGTCGACCTGCGCTACGCCGAGGTCCCGCCGTGGGGCAGCGTCGGCATCCCGCGCGAGCCGCGCTCCCAGGTCTGGTTCCGCACCAACGGCAAGCTCGCGGACGACCCCCTGCTGCACGTCGTGCTCGCCACGTACGTCTCCGACATGACGCTCCTGGACTCGGTCCTGCTCGCCCACGGCCGGGGCGGCTGGGCGGTCGGCGACGTGGTCGGCGCGTCCCTGGACCACGCGATGTGGTTCCACCGCCCGTTCCGAGCCGACGAATGGCTCCTCTACGACCAGGAGTCCCCATCAGCCTCGGCGGGCCGGGGCCTCGGCCAGGCAAGGATCTACACCCAGGCGGGCAACTTGGCGGTAACGGTGATCCAGGAGGGGGTTGTGCGAGTACCCCGGTAAGCCGTCTTTAGGGGCACGGGGAACTGCACGACAAGCCCAGCACGGTCCGCAGCTGTCGGGAGCCACTCACGTGTGGCGGCGCGCTGCGGTCCCGAGCAACTTAAGGGGCGCGGGGAACTGCGCGACCAGCCACCCACGGTCCGCAGCCGAAACCTCAGACCAATTCGGCGGCACCCAGCAGATACTCCGTCATCGGCTCGTAGAACCGCGGATCAGCAACATGGTCATCCATGGGGACGGCAACCTGAAGCGTCCCCTCCGCCTCCGCAAGGAACAACGCGGGATCGTTGCAGTCCGCATACCCCACCGCATCGATACCCCGCTGCGCCGCACACCCCGCCCACCCGTGGTCCGCGACGACCAGATCCGGCAGCGGCCGCCCCTCCCCCGCCAGCGCGTCCAGAATCGCGGCCATCGGCGCGGGCGAGTGCGTGTGCCACAGCGACGCACCACGCTCGAAGAGCGAGACGTCCGCGAACTGCACCACACACCCCTCATCGGCCCGCACACCGTCGGGGATGCGCACGATCTCGCACCCCGCCGCCCGCAGCGCGGCCGCGGTCCGGCTGTGCACGTCGATGAGCGACCCGGGGTGCCCGGTCGCGAACAGCACCCGCTCCCGCCCCGCCGCGGCCTTCCGCAGCCGCGCCGCCATCCGGTCGAGCGCGTCGACGGTGAGCTCGGGGTCGATGGTGTCCTGGCCGGTGCGGTACTCGGGGTCGTCCACCACACCGCAGCGCTCGGCCATCACCGCGAGCACGTCCTGCTCGTCGCTCCAGCGCTCGCCCAGCTCCAGGCCCAGCCAGTAGTGGCGGTCGCCGTTGGCGAGCTTGCGGTAGTGGGAGAGGTTGTTGTCGCGGGGGGTGGCGACGTCTCCGGCGATACGGGTGCGGACGAGGTGGTCGACGAGAGCGGCACGGCTGGGTATCGGCATGCGCCCATTCTGCCCCGGTGCGGGGCGCGGGGCCCCGCCGTCCCGCGCACTGGACGCGTCCACGCGCGCGTGCGCCCCCGGTACGCCGACTAGTTCGCCGACTGGTTCGCGAGCGCCGCGAACGCCCCGTGCGCGAGCCGCCGCAGCAGCTCCTCGGTGGCCGCGCGGCCCGGCAGGCCCAGACCGTACGAACCCAGGTGCGGCGTCGAGTTGAGCAGGCCGAAGACCGCGTGGACGGCCGCGCGGGTCTCCGCCTCGGACCCGTCCGGGTAGAGCTCGCGCACCACGGAGACCCACAGCTCCACGTACTGCCGCTGCAACTGCCGCACCAGCTTGCGGTCGCTCTCGCGCAGCCGGTCCAGCTCGCGGTCGTGGAGCGTGATCAGCGCCCGGTCGTCGAGCGCGAAGTCGATGTGGCCGTCGATGAGCGAGCCGAGGACCGCCTCCGGGCCGCCGTCGGCCGCCGCGACCCGCTTGCGCCCGCCGTCGTAGAGCCGCCCGCTGATCCCCACCAGGAGCTCCGCCAGCATCGCGTCCTTGCCAGCGAAGTGCCGGTAGAGGCCGGGGCCGCTGATGCCGACGGCCGCGCCTATCTCGTCGACGCCCACGCCGTGGAAGCCGCGCTCGGCGAAGAGGCGCGCGGCCTCGCGCAGGATCTGCTCGCGTCGGGTCGGGGCATCGGTGCGGGTGCTCATGGAAATTCATTCTAGACAACGCGGTTAGCGCTCGTTAACCTGAAGGAAACGATGTTAACGCTCATTAACATCGCGGTACGGACATCGGGCCGTGGGAACCACGGCGTACGGGCAAGGGGGCTCGACACGATGCAGCAGGCACCGGTCCTTGGGAGCGCGGCCGATCCCGCGTCCGAGGCGTGGCGGGCCAACGAGGAGGCGCACCGCGCGCTCGGCGACGGGCTGCGCGCCAGACTCGCGGCGGCCCGGCTCGGCGGCGGTGAGCGGGCCCGCGAGCGCCATGTCGCGCGCGGCAAGCTGCTGCCCCGCGACCGGGTGGACACGCTGCTCGACCCCGGCTCGCCCTTCCTGGAGCTGGCCCCGCTGGCGGCCGAGGGGATGTACGACGGCCAGGCGCCCGCCGCCGGTGTGATCGCCGGGATCGGGCGGGTCAGCGGCCGCGAGTGCGTGATCGTGGCCAACGACGCCACGGTCAAGGGCGGCACGTACTACCCGATGACCGTCAAGAAGCATCTGCGCGCCCAGGAAGTCGCCCTGGAGAACCGGCTGCCCTGCCTGTATCTGGTCGACTCCGGCGGCGCCTTCCTGCCCATGCAGGACGAGGTGTTCCCCGACCGCGACCACTTCGGGCGGATCTTCTACAACCAGGCCCGGATGTCGGGCGCGGGGATCCCGCAAATCGCCGCGGTCCTCGGCTCGTGCACTGCGGGCGGCGCCTATGTGCCCGCGATGAGCGACGAGGCCGTGATCGTCCGCAACCAGGGCACGATCTTCCTGGGCGGCCCGCCGCTGGTGAAGGCCGCCACCGGCGAGGTCGTCACCGCCGAAGAGCTGGGCGGCGGCGAGGTGCACTCGCGCGTCTCCGGCGTCACCGACCACCTCGCCGAGGACGACGCGCACGCGCTGCGGATCGTGCGCAACATCGTGGCCACGCTCCCCGCGCGCGGCGAGCTCCCGTGGAGCGTCGAGCCCGCCGAGGAGCCGAAGGTCGATCCGTACGGGCTGTACGGCGCGGTGCCGGTCGACTCGCGCACTCCGTACGACGTACGCGAGGTCATCGCGCGCGTGGTGGACGGCTCGCGCTTCCAGGAGTTCAAGTCCGAGTTCGGGCAGACGCTGATCACCGGCTTCGCCCGGATCCACGGCCACCCGGTCGGCATCGTCGCCAACAACGGCATCCTGTTCTCCGAATCCGCCCAGAAGGGCGCTCACTTCATCGAGCTGTGCGACCAGCGCGGCATCCCGCTGGTGTTCCTCCAGAACATCTCGGGCTTCATGGTCGGCCGGGACTACGAGGCGGGCGGCATCGCCAAGCACGGCGCCAAGATGGTGACGGCGGTGGCGAGCACGCGCGTGCCCAAGCTGACGGTGATCGTCGGCGGGTCGTACGGGGCGGGCAACTACTCGATGTGCGGCCGGGCCTATTCGCCGCGCTTCCTGTGGATGTGGCCCAACGCCAAGATCTCGGTGATGGGCGGCGAGCAGGCCGCATCCGTGCTGGCCACCGTCAAGCGCGACCAGTTGGAGGCGCGCGGCGAACAGTGGCCGAGCGAGGCCGAGGAGTCCTTCAAGGACCCCATCCGCGCCCAGTACGAGCAGCAGGGCAACGCCTACTACGCGACGGCCCGGCTGTGGGACGACGGGGTGATCGACCCGATGGAGACCCGCCAGGTCCTCGGGCTCGCCCTGACCGCCTGTGCCAACGCCCCCCTCCCCCAGCGGGACCTCTCGGCGCCCGGCTTCGGCGTCTTCCGGATGTGAGGCGGACCATGACGATGTTCGACACAGTCCTCGTCGCCAACCGCGGCGAGATCGCGGTCCGCGTGATCCGCACCCTGCGCGCCCTCGGGGTCCGCTCGGTCGCGGTGTTCAGCGACGCCGACGCGGACGCCAAGCACGTACGGGAGGCGGACACCGCCGTCCGGATCGGCCCGGCGGCCGCGTCCGAGAGCTATCTCCGCGTCGACCGGCTCCTGGAGGCGGCCGCCAAGTCGGGCGCCCAGGCGGTCCACCCGGGCTACGGCTTCCTCGCGGAGAACGCGGCGTTCGCGCGCGCGTGCACCGAGGCGGGCCTGGTCTTCATCGGGCCCCCGGCCGACGCGATCTCCCTGATGGGCGACAAGATCCGGGCCAAGGAGACCGTGAAGGCGGCCGGTGTCCCGGTGGTGCCCGGCTCCTCGGGCAGCGGCCTCACCGACGCCCAACTGGCCGACGCCGCCCGGGAGATCGGCATGCCGGTGCTCCTCAAGCCCAGCGCGGGCGGCGGCGGCAAGGGCATGCGCCTGGTGCGCGACGAGGCGGCGCTGGCCGACGAGATCGCCGCCGCCCGGCGCGAGGCCCGCGCCTCCTTCGGCGACGACACGCTCCTGGTGGAGCGGTGGATCGACCGCCCGCGCCACATCGAGATCCAGGTCCTGGCCGACGGCCACGGCCATGTGGTGCACCTCGGCGAGCGCGAGTGCTCGCTCCAGCGCCGCCACCAGAAGATCATCGAGGAGGCGCCCTCGGTCCTGCTCGACGAGAAGACCCGGGCCGCGATGGGCGAGGCTGCGGTCCAGGCGGCCCGCTCCTGCGGCTACGCGGGCGCGGGCACGGTCGAGTTCATCGTCCCGGGCAACGACCCGTCCTCGTACTACTTCATGGAGATGAACACCCGCCTCCAGGTGGAGCACCCGGTCACCGAGCTCATCACCGGCCTGGACCTGGTGGAGTGGCAGGTGCGGGTCGCGGCGGGCGAGGAACTGCCGTACGGACAGGACGACATCACCCTCACCGGCCACGCCGTGGAGGCCCGCATCTGCGCCGAGGACCCCTCGCGCGGCTTCCTGCCCTCGGGCGGTACGGTCCTGGCGCTGCACGAGCCGCAGGGCGACGGGGTGCGCACCGACTCGGGGCTGAGCGAGGGCACGGAGGTCGGCAGCCTGTACGACCCGATGCTGTCCAAGGTCATCGCGTACGGGCCGGACCGCGCCACCGCGCTGCGTCGGCTGCGGGCGGCGCTCGCCGACACGGTCACGCTCGGCGTGCCCACGAACGCCGGGTTCCTGCGCAGGCTGCTCGCCCACCCGGCCGTGGTCGCGGGCGAGTTGGACACGGGCCTGGTCGAGCGCGAGGCCGACGGGCTGGTGCCCGAGGGGGTGCCGGACGAGGTGTACGCGGCGGCCGCCGCGGTGCGGCAGGAGGCGCTGCGCCCCGCGCCCACGGGTGCCTGGCAGGACCCGTTCTCGGCGGTGAGCGGCTGGCGCCTCGGAGGCGAACCGGCCCCGCTGGCCTTCCCGTTCCGTATCGCGGGACTCGAACCCGTTACTCACGTGGTGCGCGGCGGGACGACCGGACGGGTCACCCCCGACCACGTCACCGTGGAGCTCGACGGTGTCACCCACACCTTCACCACTGCCCCCTCCCCGGAGGGGACCTGGCTCGGCCGCGACGGCGACAGTTGGCACGTCCTGGACCACGACCCGGTGGAGGCCGCGCTCAGCGGCACCGCGCGCGGTGGCGTCGACACGCTGGCCGCACCGATGCCCGGCACGGTCACCGTCGTCAAGGTGGCGGTCGGGGACCAGGTCGCGGCGGGCCAGAGCCTGCTGGTGGTCGAGGCGATGAAGATGGAGCACGTCATCTCCGCCCCACACGCCGGCACCGTCACCGAGCTGGACGTCTCGCCCGGCTCGACCGTCGCCATGGACCAGGTCCTGGCCGTGGTGACCCCGGAAGAGAGCCCGGAGCCCAAGGAGGAGGAGCAGTGACGCTGCCCATGGTCGTACCGGCGCAGGATCTGCCCGCCTCGGTGCGCATTCACGAGGTCGGGGCCCGCGACGGCCTGCAGAACGAGAAGGGCGTCATCCCGACCGAGATCAAGGCGGAGTTCATCCACCGCCTGGCCGAGGCGGGCCTGACCACGATCGAGGCGACGAGTTTCGTACGCCCTGAGTGGGTGCCCCAACTGGCCGACGCCGAGCAGCTGTTCCCGATGCTGGACGACATGAAGGGCGTGGCGCTGCCCGTCCTCGTGCCCAACCAGCGGGGCCTGGACCGGGCGCTCGCGCTCGGCGCCCGCCGGATCGCGGTGTTCGCCAGCGCCACGGAGTCGTTCGCCAAGGCCAATCTGAACCGTACGGTCGACGAGTCGCTGGCCGTGTTCGCACCGGTCGTGGCCCGCGCCAAGGAGCAGAAGGTCCATGTCCGGGGCTATCTGTCGATGTGCTTCGGCGACCCCTGGGAGGGCCCTGTCCCGGTCCACCAGGTCGTCAGGGTCGCCAAGTCCCTGATGGAGATGGGCTGCGACGAGCTGAGCCTCGGCGACACCATCGGCGTCGCGACCCCGGCGCACGTCCAGACGCTGCTGGCCGAGCTGAACGAGGAGGGCGTGCCGACCTCCGCGATCGGCGTGCACTTCCACGACACCTACGGCCAGGCGCTCGCCAACACGTTCGCCGCGCTCCAGCACGGCGTGGCCACCGTCGACGCCTCGGCGGGCGGCCTCGGCGGCTGCCCGTACGCCAAGTCCGCCACCGGAAACCTCGCCACCGAAGACCTCGTGTGGATGCTCCAGGGCCTCGGTATCGACACCGGGGTCGACCTCGGCCGGCTCACCGCCACCAGCCTCTGGCTGGCCGAGCAGTTGGGGCGCCCCAGCCCCTCCCGTACCGTCCGCGCCCTCGCGCACGACTCCCACAAGGAGTGACCCCCATGTCCCTTGACCACCGGCTTTCCGCCGAACACGAAGAACTCCGCCGTACGGTCGAGGAGTTCGCGCACGACGTCGTCGCCCCGAAGATCGGCGACTACTACGAACGCCATGAGTTCCCGTACGAGATCGTCCGCGAGATGGGCCGCATGGGCCTGTTCGGACTGCCCTTCCCCGAGGAGTACGGCGGGATGGGCGGCGACTACCTCGCCCTGGGCATCGCCCTGGAGGAGCTGGCCCGGGTCGACTCGTCGGTGGCCATCACCCTGGAGGCGGGCGTCTCGCTCGGCGCGATGCCGGTGTTCCGGTTCGGCACCGAGGAGCAGAAGCGCGAGTGGCTGCCGCGGCTGTGCTCCGGCGAGATGCTGGGCGCGTTCGGCCTCACCGAGCCGGACTGCGGTTCGGACGCGGGCGGCACGCGTACGACGGCGGTGCGCGACGGCGACGAGTGGGTCATCAACGGCACCAAGTGCTTCATCACCAACTCCGGTACGGACATCACGGGCCTGGTGACGGTGACGGCGGTGACCGGCCGCAAGGACGACGGCCGCCCGCTGATCTCGTCCATCATCGTCCCCTCCGGCACGCCGGGCTTCACGGTGGCCGCGCCGTACTCGAAGGTGGGATGGAACGCGTCGGACACCCGCGAGCTGTCCTTCCAGGACGTCCGCGTGCCGGTGGCGAACCTGCTCGGCGAGGAGGGCCGGGGCTACGCGCAGTTCCTGCGGATCCTGGACGAGGGCCGCATCGCCATCTCCGCGCTCGCGACGGGCCTGGCGCAGGGCTGCGTCGACGAGTCCGTGAAGTACGCGCACGAGCGGCACGCCTTCGGGCGCCCGATCGGTGACAACCAGGCCATCCAGTTCAAGATCGCCGACATGGAGATGCGGGCGCACATGGCCCGCGTCGGCTGGCGCGACGCCGCGTCACGGCTGGTGAGCGGCGAGCCGTTCAAGAAGGAGGCGGCGCTCGCGAAGCTGTACTCGTCGACGGTCGCGGTCGACAACGCGCGCGAGGCCACGCAGATCCACGGCGGGTACGGGTTCATGAACGAGTACCCCGTGGCCCGGATGTGGCGCGACTCCAAGATCCTGGAGATCGGCGAGGGCACCAGTGAGGTGCAGCGGATGCTGATCGCACGGGAGTTGGGCCTTCCGGCCTGACATCGCCCCGCGCCCCTCGGGCGGCAGGCCGCCGACACGCTGGTCTGTCGCCCGAAGGTGTGGCGCGCGGCCCGTACGCCGGGCGTGTGCGTTTTCAGCACACCACGCTCGGGAGGGTGATCCCACCCACCTGTCCCACCTGCCCCGGTCGTCCGCCGCTGTGGAAGGACACGTCCACGACGACGCCGGGCGCGGCTGATCGCTGGCATTGGCATTGCACGGCTTGCCGTCTGGTCTACGAGCCCACCGCCTCGCACAAGGTGAGGTTCACGTACGCACCGCTCAGGCGGTGAGGTGCGGGGCATCGCACGTGACTTGGTGACCCCTTTACAGATCCTTGTGAGGTTAGGCTAACCTACCTGGGAACTGCCAAGTGGCCGACCCCGGCACGTACGAAAGCGGACCGTCATGCCCATGTCCCGAGCGTCCCACCTCTCCCGTCGCGGTCTGCTGGCCGCCGGCGGTGCCATCGGCCTCGGGGCCGCGCTGGCCGCCTGCGGGGGCGGCGACGACAAGAAATCGGGCGGTACGGACAAGGGCGCCGGGAAGTCCGGGCCGTGGTCGTTCAAGGACGACCGCGCCAAGACGGTCGAGGCGAAGTCCACCCCGAAGACCATCGTGGCCTTCACCGGCACCGCCGCCGCCCTCCACGACTACGGCGTCGAGGTCAAGGCCGTCTTCGGTCCGACGAAGACCAAGGACGGCAAGCCGGACGTCCAGGCGGGCGACCTCGACATCAGCAAGGTCGAGATCCTCGGCAACGTCTGGGGCGAGTTCAACGTCGAGAAGTACGCGGCGCTCGGCCCGGACCTGCTCGTCACGGACATGTGGGAGAAGGA
The DNA here is from genome assembly GCF_014596475.1 of Streptomyces sp. CBMA152. Taxonomy (GTDB): domain Bacteria; phylum Actinomycetota; class Actinomycetes; order Streptomycetales; family Streptomycetaceae; genus Streptomyces. The sequence goes on from NZ_MECJ01000033.1 coordinate 629,296, forward strand.
CGCCCTCTGGTACGTGCCGGACAACAGCAAGGACAAGATCCTCACGCTGGCGCCCAGCGTGGCGCTCTGGGCCGCGCAGATCAGCATGCCCGCGGCCCTCCAGCGCCGCGCCGACCTCGCCGCCTCCCTCGGCGCCGACCTCAAGGCCGCCAAGGTCACCGCCGCCAAGGCCCGTTTCGAGAAGGCCGCGGCCCAGTTGCGCGCCGCCGCGAAGGCCAACCCCGGTGTGACGGTGATGATCGGCTCCGCCAGCGCCGACCTGTTCTACGTCTCCGCGCCCAAGATGTCCGCCGACACCGCGTACTTCCAGGAGCTCGGCGTGAAGTTCGTCGAGCCGAAGGTGAACGCGCAGGGCTTCTTCGAGGAGCTGAGCTGGGAGAACGTCGGCAAGTACAAGGCCGACGTGATCATGATGGACAACCGCTCCACGGCCCTGCAGCCCGACGCCCTGAAGTCCAAGCCGACCTGGACGGGCCTGCCCGCCGTCAAGGCCGGCCAGGTCACCCCGCGCACCACCGAGCCGATCTACTCGTACGACAAGTGCGCCCCGATCCTCGAATCGCTCGCGAAGGCGATCGAAACAGCGAAGAAGGTTGCCTGACCATGACGCTGACAGCCGAGACCGCCACCGTCCCCTTCCGTCTCTTCGACCTCCACGTGGTACGGACCCGGCGGCTCGGCCCGTCGCTGGTCCGGATCACCTTCGGCGGCGAGGAGTTGGCGTACTTCGAGGCGGGCGGGCGCGACCAGAGCCTGTCGCTCTTCCTGCCCCACCCCGGCCAGGCGGCCCCCGTGCTGCCGCCGGCGATCAACCCGGAGACGTGGTTCGCGGAGTACCGCGCGCTGCCCGACGACGTACGGGCCGTGATGCGCTCGTACACCGTGCGCGCGCAGCGCCGTGAGCCCGACGAGGTCGACATCGACTTCGCGCTCCACCAGGACGGCGGTCCGGCGTGCCGCTGGGCCGACCGCGCCGTGCCCGGGGACCGTGTGGCGGTCCTCGGTCCGGCGATCGCCGACAACACGGCCGTTCGCTTCCGGCCGCCTGTCGGAACTGACGGGGTCGTGTTGTGGGGGGACGAGACCGCGTTGCCCGCGCTGTCCTCCATCCTGGAGTGGCTTCCGCGGGGTACGCGGGCGCGGGTGTTCATCACTGTTCCGTTCAGTGCGGACCGGATGCCGCTGCCTACCGCTGCGGATGCGTCCATTACGTGGCTCGTGCGGGAGGAAGGTGCGGCGTCTCCCGTGGAGGCGGTCCGGTCCGAGGCCTCGCTCCCGGGAGTCGACCCGTATGTGTGGATCGCGGGTGAGTCGTCTTCCATGCGGGAGTTGCGGCGGCACTTTGTGAATGAGCGTCAGGTTGATCGGCGGAACGTCACGTTCGTGGGCTATTGGCGGCGCGGGCGGTCCGAGGACCAGCTGCGTGCGGAGGAAGCCGCCTAAGCGGAGCGGTTGTTCGTCTGCGGGCCGGTGGGGGCTTGTCGCGCAGTTCCCCGCGCCCCTATAAGCGGGCCAGTACCGCAGCGAACCGCCACCCACATGCACCCCCTGGGGGGCGAGTGATTGTTGATCTCGAAGTTAGGTTAGGCTAACCTTACTTACAGATCGCGGTCCTCGCCCCCTTCCTCATCTGCCCGGAGGGCCCGACGAAGTCCCCGATCCGGGAGGACAGTTCATGCGTTCGCACCTGCTCAATGACACGACGGCGGAGAGCTACCGGCGCTCCGTGACCGAAGGAGTCGAGCGGGTGGCGTCGAAACTCGCCGCGACCCGGCGCCCGTTCACGGGTGTCGGCGTCGAGGACATCGCCCCGCTCGTCGACGGCATCGACCTCGACCGGCCGCTGGGCGACACCTCCGCCGTCCTCGACGAGCTGGAGGACGTGTATCTGCGCGACGCCGTCTACTTCCACCACCCCCGCTACCTCGGCCACCTCAACTGCCCGGTCGTCATCCCGGCCGTACTCGGCGAGGCGGTCCTCTCGGCCGTCAACTCCTCGCTCGACACCTGGGACCAGAGCGCGGGCGGCACGCTCATCGAGCGCCGCCTGATCGACTGGACGGCCGGTCGCGTCGGCTACGGTCCGGGCGCCGACGGCGTGTTCACCAGCGGCGGGAGCCAGTCCAACCTCCAGGCGCTGCTGCTCGCCCGCGAGGAGGCCAAGACCGACGACCTCGGGAAACTGCGGATCTTCTCCTCCGAGTGCAGCCACTTCAGTGTGCAGAAGTCCGCCCAGTTGCTGGGGCTCGGCCGCTCCGCCGTCGTGTCGATTCCCTGTGACCACGAAAAGCGGATGCAGACCGTGGCGCTCGCCCGGGCCCTGGAGAAGTGCGTGGCCGAGGGCAATGTGCCGATGGCCGTCGTCGCCACCGCCGGGACCACCGACTTCGGGTCCATCGACCCGCTGCCGGAGATAGCCGAGCTGTGTGCGCAGTACGGGGCCTGGTTCCACGCGGACGCCGCGTACGGCTGCGGGCTGCTCGTCTCGCCGACCCGGCGCCACCTCCTGGAGGGCATCGAGCGCGCCGACTCCGTCACCGTGGACTACCACAAGTCCTTCTTCCAGCCGGTGAGTTCGAGCGCGATCGTGGTCAAGGACGGCACCACGCTGCGCCACGCCACGTATCACGCGGACTATCTCAACCCGCGCCGCGCCGCCGAGGAGCGCATCCCCAACCAGGTCGACAAGTCCCTCCAGACCACCCGCCGCTTCGACGCCCTGAAGCTGTGGATGACCCTGCGCACGATGGGCGCCGACGGTGTCGGCCGGCTCTTCGACGAGGTCTGCGAGCTGGCCGGGGAGGGCTGGCGGCTGCTCGCCGCCGATCCGCGCTACGACGTCGTCGTCGAGCCCAGCCTGTCCACCCTGGTCTTCCGCTACATCCCGGACGCGGTCACCTCGCCCGCCGAGATCGACCGCGCCAACCTCTACGCCCGCAAGGCGCTGTTCGCGTCCGGCGAGGCCGTCGTCGCCGGTACCAAGGCCGGCGGCCGCCAGTACCTGAAATTCACCCTGCTCAACCCCGAGACGACGGTCCACGACATCGCCGCCGTCCTCGATCTGATCGCCGGCCACGCCGAGCAGTACCTGGGAGAGAACCTTGTCCACGCAGCCTCGTGAGCCGTACGACTTCATCGGGATCGGCCTCGGGCCCTTCAACCTGGGCCTGGCCTGCCTGACCGAGCCGATCGACGAGCTCAGCGGCCTCTTCCTGGAGACCAAGCCGGACTTCGAGTGGCACTCGGGGATGTTCCTGGAGGGCGCCCACCTCCAGACGCCGTTCATGTCGGACCTGGTCACCCTCGCCGATCCGACCTCCCCGTACTCCTTCCTCAACTATCTGAAGGAGTCGGGCCGCCTTTACTCGTTCTACATACGCGAGAACTTCTACCCGCTGCGCACCGAGTACAACGACTACTGCCGCTGGGCGGCCGGGAAACTCTCCTCGATCCGCTTCAACCAGACGGTGAAGACGGTGACGTACGAGAACGAGGTGTACGTCGTACGCACGGAGGACGGCTCCGAGTTCCGCGCCCGCCGTCTGGTGCTCGGCACCGGCACCCCGCCGTTCGTCCCCGAGGCGTGCCGGGACCTGGGCGGCGACTACCTGCACAACTCCCGTTACCTGGACCACAAAGAGGCGCTACAGGCGAAGAAGTCGATCACCCTGGTCGGCAGCGGGCAGTCCGCCGCCGAGATCTACTACGACCTGCTGAGCGAGATCGACGTCCACGGCTACCGGCTGAACTGGGTCACCCGCTCGCCCCGCTTCTTCCCGCTCGAATACACCAAGCTGACGCTTGAGATGACCTCGCCGGAGTACACGGACTACTTCCACGCACTCCCCGAGGACACCCGCTACCGCCTGGAGTCCGAGCAGAAGGGCCTCTTCAAGGGCATCGACTCGGAGCTGGTCGACGCGATCTTCGATCTGCTCTACCAGAAGAGCCTGAAGGGCCCGGTCCCGACGCGTCTGCTCACCAACTCCTCCCTCAACAACGCGAGTTACGACGCCACGACGGGCTCGTACGAACTCGGTCTGCGCCAGGAGGAGCAGGGCAAGGACTTCACGCTCACCACCCAGGGCCTGGTCCTGGCCACCGGCTACAAGTACGCCGAGCCCGAGTTCCTCAAGCCCGTCTCCGACCGGCTCAAGCGGGACGGGCGCGGCCGGTTCGACGTGGCCCGCAACTACGCCATCGACACGGCGGGGCGCGAGATCTTCCTCCAGAACGCCGCCGTGCACACCCACTCGATCACCTCGCCCGACCTGGGCATGGGCGCCTACCGCAACGCGTACATCATCGGCGAGCTCCTCGGCCGCGAGTACTACCCGGTCGAGAAGTCCATCGCCTTCCAGGAGTTCGCCGTATGAGCACCACGCACACGACCGCCGGCATAGGCACCTTCACCGCCCGCCCCCTCGACCCCTTGAAGGACGCCGAGCTGCTGCACGGCTGGGTCACCCACCCCAAGGCCGCGTTCTGGATGATGCAGGACGCGAAACTTGAGGACGTCGAGCGGGCGTACATGGAGATCGCGGCCGACGAGCACCACCACGCCCTGCTCGGACTGCACGACGGCACCCCCGCGTTCCTGATGGAGTACTACGACCCGGCCCACCGCGAACTGGTCGGCCTGTACGACCCCGAGCCCGGCGACGTCGGCATGCACTTCCTGGTCGCACCGACCGGCACACCGGTGCACGGCTTCACCCGGGCGGTGATCACCGCCGTGATGGCCCACCTGTTCGCGGACCCGACGACCCGGCGGGTCGTCGTGGAGCCCGACGTGGGCAACAAGGCGGTGCACGCGCTGAACGCGGCGGTCGGCTTCGAGGTCGTCGGCGAGATCGCCAAGCCGGAGAAGACGGCGCTGCTGAGCGTGTGCACGCGGGAGTCGTTCGAGGAGGCCACCCGATGAGCACGATCGACATTGCGGTACCGCACCTCACCCCCGAGCTGTGGGCAGAGGCCAACCGGCTGCTGGTGCGCAAGGCGCTGGCCGAGTTCGCGCACGAGCGGCTGCTGAAGCCGGAGTCGCTGGGCGAGGACCGGTACAGCGTACGAAGTGACGACGGCTCGGCGGAGTACCGCTTCACGGCGGGCCTGTACGCGCTCGACCACTGGCAGGTGTACCCCGAGTCGATCTCGCGCCACGCGGCGGACGGCGGTGAACTCCCGCTCGACGCCCTGGACTTCTTCATCGAGCTGCGCGCGACGCTCGGCCTGAGCGACGAGATCCTGCCGGTGTACCTGGAGGAGATCTCGTCCACGCTGTCCGGCACGGCGTACAAACTGACGAAGGATCAGATTTCCTCGGCCGACCTGGCGAAGTCCGGCTTCCAGGCGATCGAGACGGGGATGACCGAGGGCCACCCCTGCTTCGTCGCCAACAACGGCCGGCTCGGGTTCGGTGCGCACGAGTACCCCGCGTACGCGCCCGAGGCCGCCGCACCCGTCCGGCTGATCTGGCTGGCCGCGCGCCGCGACCGGGCGACGTTCACGTCAGGTGCCGGGCTCGACTACGAGACGCTGATGCGGGCGGAGCTGGGCGAGGCGACCCTGGCCCGCTTCGCGGCGACGCTGGCCGAGCGGGGCCTGGACCTCGCGGACTACCAGCTCCTTCCGGTCCACCCCTGGCAGTGGTGGAACAAGCTGTCGGTGACGTTCGCGGCGGAGGTGGCGCAGGAGAGGCTGGTGCCGCTGGGGGTGGGCGACGACGAGTACCTGGCGCAGCAGTCGATCCGTACGTTCTACAACACGACGGATTCGTCGAAGCACTACGTGAAGACGGCGCTGTCCGTCCTCAACATGGGCTTCATGCGAGGCCTCTCGGCGGCGTACATGGAGGCGACGCCGGCGATCAACGACTGGCTGGCGGCGCTGGTGGAGCAGGACTCGGTCCTCCAGTCGGCCCGTTTCTCGATCATCCGCGAACGGGCGGCGATCGGCTACCACCACCGCCAGTACGAACGGGCCACCGACCGCTACTCCCCGTACCGCAAAATGCTGGCCGCGCTGTGGCGCGAGAGCCCGGTGCCGTCGCTGCGACCGGGCGAGCGGCTGGCGACGATGGCGTCGCTGCTGCATGTGGACGGGGCGGGGGCGTCGTTCGCGGGCGCGCTGATAGCGGAGTCGGGGGTGGGGGCGAAGGAGTGGCTGCGCGGCTATCTGCAGGCCTACCTGCTCCCGATCCTCCACTCGTTCTACGCCTACGACCTGGCCTACATGCCGCACGGCGAGAACGTGATCCTGGTCCTCGCGGAGGACGGCACGGTCTCGCGGGCGATCTTCAAGGACATCGCCGAGGAGATCGCGGTCATGGACCCCGACGCGGTACTGCCGCCGGAGGTCGAACGCGTCCGGGTGGACGTGCCCGACGACATGAAGCTCCTGTCCGTCTTCACGGACGTCTTCGACTGCTTCTTCCGCTTCTTGAACGCGACGCTGGCGAGTGAGGGGGTGGTGGAGGAGTCGGAGTTCTGGGCGGCGGTCTCGGAATGCGTCACGTCATACCAGGCGTCCACGCCCGAACTGGCGGACAAGTTCAAGCAGTACGACATGTTCGCGCCGGAGTTCGCCCTGTCCTGCCTGAACCGCCTCCAGCTCCGCAACAACCGCCAGATGGTGGACCTGGCGGACCCGGCGGGGGCGCTGCAACTGGTGGGCAACTTGAGGAACCCGATCGCGGGGGCGTGAAGCCGGGGGGCCGGGTCGCTTATGGCGGTCTTGGCCCCCCACCCCACCCCTTCCCTGAACCCTCCGGGGGTGGGTGGGGGTGGAGGCAGTTTCCGGGGGCGGGGCTACGCCCCTGCACCCCGCTTCGGGGCTCCGCCCAGGCTTGGCGAGCGGGCCTCGTATCAGCGCTCCGCCGCGTTGCAGTCCGCGCACTCGGTGTTGAGGGGCTTGCGCGTGGCCGGATCGATCGTGAGCGTCACTCCGCGCCAGCCCCTGCCGGGGTTCATGGGCTACCCGCCGACGAGTTCGCCGAGCAGGAACATGGGCTGTCTCATGCCGTACTCGAACGCACGTGCCGCCGCGCGGATCTGGGCGGCCTGGTACGGGAAGGCGAGCTCGTCCAGTTGCCCCGTGGGCACCCACTCGACGGCGGACAGTTCGCCTCGCGCCGTCCCGGGAAGCGTTACCGCTGCGGCTTCCGCGTCATCGAGCGTCCCGCCGTCGAGGACGAAGTTGATGCCCTCGGCGCTCGTTCCGCCCTCGCTCGCAGGCACCTGGTCGACCATGAGCAAGTACGAGAGCCTGCGCCTGAGGCCGGTCTCTCGCAGCAGCTCACGGGCTGCGGCAACGGCGATGGGCTCGCCCACGTGCATTCCACCGCCCGGAAGCCGCCAGCCCTGCTTCTGGTCGGTGTGCCGACGCCTCGGCTTCACCATCAGGATGTCGCCGTATCTGTTGCGGACCAGGACCACCGCCCTGATGCGCCGGCGGGGCGGGTCGGCGTGGTCGACGTCAGCGTGCGCCATGGGGGCATCCGTTCTCTTGAGGGGCGAGTCCCGCCTCGGCGATCTCTCCTGCCTCTACGCAACCGCACGACCACGCACAGCGGTACCGTGGGAGCGGGGCCGAGGCATGAAAGCCATGAACGCCGCGCAGTCCGTGGGGAGTTGAAGGCATGGCGAACCGCTCACGTACACCGAACCCGGGCTTGGAGGATCTGCTCAAGCAGGCGAAATGGTCGCGGTCGCAGTTCGCGAGCATCGTCAACCGCTTGGGCGCCGAAGCCGGACTGGATCTGCACTACGACCAGTCGGCCGTGTCGCACTGGGTCAGCGGCACCGTACCGAACGCCCCGGTCAGGCGCGTGATCGTCGAGGCTTTCTCCCGCAAGCTGCACCGTACGGTGACGCACGCCGAGGCGGGACTACCGCTCGCCGCCTCCGACCGGGCTCCGGCCGCCGTCGACACCATGGAGGAAATCGTCGACCTGGGAACGGCCGACATGGACCCGTCCCGCCGTGGCGTGATCGCCGCAGCCAGTCTGTTCTCCGCGGTCCTGGCAGTTCCGATGTTCGCCGAATCCGCGCACGCCCCAGAGGCCGTTCCGGTGAGTCCGGGCAAGATGACGGTGCGCATCGGTGCGGGTCAGGTCGAGTCGGTCCGCAGAATGACCGACAAAATCGCAGACATTCTCGACGAGTTCGGCGGAGCACACGCAAGGCCGATGGCTGCGGCGTTCCTGGTCAACACGGTCATTCCGTGGCTCCGCGCCGAGGCCACCGACGCCGTACGGAAAGACATGTGGGCGGCGGCGTCGGATTTGGTCTATCTGACCGGGTGGATGGCGATGTACGAGCGAGACCACGGCACGGCGCAGAAGTACTACCTGAAGGCCCTCAAGCTCGCCGGCCGGGCGGACGACCACGTGACGTACTGCCGGACCCTGCGCGGAATGAGCCTTCAGGCGTCCAACCTCGGGTACGGCCCCCTGGCCGTACAACTCGCGGACTCAGCGGCCGAAGCCGCGCCCAAAGCGGGCCCACGACTCCAGGCGTTCCTGACGGGACAGCAAGCGCACGCCTCCTCGATGGTGGGCGACCATCGGCGCGCGCGAAAATTGTTGACCGCCACGGAAACCGCGCTGATGAAAGCCGACAACCGCCGTGAGTCGATCGGCGGATACGACCAATCCGCCTACGCATTCCACGTCTCCCACGTCTTGTACGAGGGAAAGGATCTGCCGGGTTCCATCAGCGCCCTACAGCAGGCGCTAAAGGTGCAACCCGCGAATGAACGGCAAGGACGCGTCCACTTCAACGCGACATTGGCGCAGCGCCAGTTGCAATACGGGCACCTGGACGCGGCGTGTGATTCATGGGCGCGATTCCTGGAAGACTACGAACACATCTCCTCCGCCCGAGGCGACGAGCACTTCGAGACCATGCGACTCCGCCTGAAGCCATTCCAGCACGCCCGATCGGTGCGGGCGCTGTCTCCGCGCATCGCCGAAGTGGCCGTGCTGAAGGGCTAGTCCTTCAGCACGGCGGGGCTGCCCGTTTAGGGGCGCGGGGAACTGCGCGACCAACCCCCACCGACCCGCAGCCGAACGCAGGCACCGGGGGTGCAAGCACCGCTTACCTGCCCGGGTCCGGGGCGGAGCCCCGAGGGGGTGCAGGGGCGCAGCCCCGCCACGGGGTCCGGGGGGCGGAGCCCCTGGGACACCACCGTCGCCCCCACCCACCCCCGGAGGCCACGCGGCGGAGCCGCAAATGTCACAGCGGGAAGGGGCGGGGTGGGGGAAACCAGCGTGCCTATACCCAAGGCACCACCGGTGACCGGTAGAAGTTCACGCCCAGCGCCGACAGCCTCGGGCCCTGGGCCGCCAACCGGGCACTGTAGTCAGGCCAGTTGTGCGTCGACGACGGGGACCAGCCGATCTCCGCTATCCCCGGCAGCCGCGGGAACGCCATGTACTCGATGTCCGCGCTCGTCGTCAGCGTCTCCGACCACAGCGGGGCCTCGACCCCCAGGACCGACCCGGACGGCAGGCCCTTGATGAACGTCTCCGGGTCCCAGGCGTATGAGGCGTCCACGTCCACCAACCCCGCCCAGTCCAGCCCCAGCTTCGTCGACGCGTCGTACTTCATATCCAGGTACGCCCGGTTCGCCGGCGACATCACCAGCCGCGTCCCCGCCTTCGCCGCCGCGACCACCTCCGCCTCGTTCCCCTCCGTACCCCAGTACTGGGCCACCGCCCCGGCGACCGGACGCGCGCCGGTCAGCTGGTGCCAACCCATCACCGTCTTGCCGTACTTGGCGACGATCGCCTGTGCCTTGTCCATGAAGGCGACGTAATCCGCGTGCGGAGTCGAATGGGCCTCGTCGCCGCCTATGTGGACGTAACCGCCCGGCGTCATCGCCGACAGCTCCCGCACCACGTCGTCCAGGAACTTGTACGTCACCTCCTTCGGTACGCAGAGTGAGCTGAAGCCGACGTCCGTACCCGTGTAGAGCGGGGGCGCCACGCCGTCGCAGTTCAAGGTCGCGTAGGAGGCGAGCGCCGCGTTCGTGTGGCCGGGGGTGTCGATCTCCGGGACCACCTCCAGGTAGCGGCTCGCCGCGTACCTCACCAGCTGCTGGTAGTCCGCCTTCGTGTAGTAGCTGCCCTTGCCGCCGCCCACCTGCGTCTGGCCCCCGTACGTCGCGAGCCTGGGCCACGAGTCGATGGCGATCCGCCAGCCCTGGTCGTCGCTGAGGTGCAGATGCAGCTTGTTGATCTTGTAGAGGGCCAGCTGGTCGATGTACCGCTCGACCTGCGCGACCGTGAAGAAGTGGCGCGAGACGTCGAGCATCGCACCCCGGTACGCGTAACGCGGGGTGTCGGTGATCGTTCCGCCCGCCACCTGCCAGGGGCCCGGTTGCCCGGTCCTCTTCTCCACCGACGCCGGCAGCAGCTGCCGCAGCGTCTGGACGGCGTGGAAGAGTCCGGCCGGGCGGTGCGCCGTCAATGTCACCGCGCTCCGGCCGCTCTCCAGGCGGTACCCCTCCTCCCCCAGCCGTGTCTCGCCCGACAGGCGGAGCCGGATGCCGCCGGAGCCGTACGGCCTGACCGGCAGCGCGTACCCCGTCGAGGGACGCAGGACGTCCGCCAGGTACCCGGCGATCCGGCGGCCCTCGGGCCCGGAGGCCGCGTCGACCCGTATCGGGGTGGAGGACGTGATCGTGTACGGGGAGCCGCCGGGCGCGACCGACGCCGGGGCGGGGACTGTCTGGCCCAGCGGGCGCGGGGCCCGGGACGCTGCCGCTGCGGGGGTCGAGGAGAGGCCCGCCGCCATGAGCAGCAAGGCGCCCAGCAGACCGGCCATCGTTCTGTGCTGTCTCAGTCTCAGTCTCACAAGCGGTTCCCTTCAGCGGGGACGCGAGCAGAGGACGCGAGCAAACGAACGGGGACCATCACAACCGCCCACCGCGACCACCGTCAAGGTGCAGACCAGTAGCCAACGGGCCGCCCCCGCACGCCCGATGGAAGAATCACCTCATGGCGGAAATCATCCAGAACGACGGGACCTGGACCTTCGACGGGGACGGCGTACGCATCGTGCCCGGCAGCGACAAAGGTGTCGGCCTGCTGCGCCGTACGCTCGGTGAGATCACCGTGCCGCTCGAAGCGCTCGCCGGGGTGGCGTACGAGCCGGGGCGCAGGACCGGGCGGCTGCGGCTGAGGCTGCGCGACGGCGCCGACCCGCTGCTCCAGGTCACCGGCGGCAAGCTGGACGACGCCTCCGACCCGTACACCCTGACCGTGGAGACGAAGGCGGCCGCGATCGCCGAGTACTTCGTGGACGAGGTCCGCAACTCCCTGCTGCTCGACTCGGTGCCCACCGGGCCGGTCGACCGCTATCTGCTGCCGGGGCCCTCGCTGCCGATGACCGTGGGCGCGGGCGACGGCACGGCCAGCTTCGACGGGCGTACGGTCCGGCTCGAATGGACCTGGCACACCGACGAGGTGAAGTCGGGCAGCGGGCCGACCACTCTCGCCCTGGAGGATCTGCACGCGGTGGAGTGGCAGCCCGCGCGCGGGCTTGTGGACGGGCATGTGCGGTTCGTGAGCTCGCCGAACGCGCCCCGGCTCCCCGCCGGGCGCGATCCGCACGCCGTGGAGCTCAACGGGTTCAAGAAGGACCCGCTGATGGCGCTGCTCGCCTCGGCCGTGGTCGTGCGGATGCCGCATCCGCACGCGCCGGAGCCCGAGCCGAAGGCCCTGGAGGCCGCGCCCGCCGCGCCGGTCGCCTCCCTCACCCCCGCGCCCGCCCCCGCCGACGACCACGACGCCCTGCTGCGGCGGCTGCGGGAGCTCGGTGACCTGCGGGAATCCGGGATTCTCACGGAGGAGGAGTTCACCTTCGCCAAGCAGGCCGTACTGAAGCGGCTCTGAGGCCCCTCCCCCGCAGATACGACGCAGATACGACCCCTGGTACAGACCAGGCTGCGTATGATCATGAGAATCCTGCCCGATATCGGGCAGGATTCTTGCGTACGGGGCTGGGCACCCCGCAATATCGACGGGTGCTCGAACGCCGCAGCCCGTCGTCCCACGACGACCTCATCGACCATCTGGTGCGCAGCACCGCGCTCCAGCGCGGTGAGGCGGCCCGGGTGGTGCTCGATGTGCTGGCGTACTTCGACGAGACGTACGAGGAATTCGTCCGCCGCCGCCACCGTGAGCTGCAGTCCGGTGGCCTGGTGAACGCGGAGATCTTCGAGCGGATCTCGGCCGAGCTGCCGCACCGCGCCGTGGCGCCACCGGAGCTCTCGCTCCGGCAGCTGCGCCGCATCGTCTACGGCTGAGTCGGCTGCGGCTGAGTCGGCTGCGGCCGGGCACACCAGGAACTTGTTGTACGTCGATGGAGGGGTAGAGACTCTATGTGCGGAATCGTCGGTTATATCGGTAAGCGTGATGTGGCTCCGCTGCTGCTCGAAGGTCTGCAGCGGCTGGAGTACCGGGGTTACGACTCCGCAGGCGTCGTCATCAACAGCCCCAAGTCGGGCGCGCTGAAGATGGTCAAGGCCAAGGGTCGCGTCCGTGACCTGGAGGCCCGCGTCCCCAAGCGCTTCACCGGCACCACCGGCATCGCGCACACCCGCTGGGCCACCCACGGCGCCCCCAGCGACGTGAACTCGCACCCGCACCTCGACCCCGAGAACAAGGTCGCCGTCGTCCACAACGGCATCGTGGACAACGCCGCCGAGCTGCGCGTCAAGCTGGAGGCCGAGGGCGTCGTCTTCGCCTCCGAGACCGACACCGAGGTCATCACCCACCTGATCGCCCGCGCCCAGGCCGACACGCTTGAGGAGAAGGTCCGCGAGGCGCTCAAGGTCATCGAGGGCACCTACGGCATCGCCGTGATGCACGCCGACTTCGCCGACCGCATCGTCGTCGCCCGCAACGGCTCCCCGGTCATCCTCGGCATCGGCGAGAAGGAGATGCTCGTCGCCTCCGACGTCGCCGCGCTGATCGCCCACACCCGCCAGGTCGTCACCCTGAACGACGGCGAGATGGCCACCCTGAAGGCCGACGACTTCCGTACGTACACGACCTCGGGCACCCGCACCACCGCGACCCCCGAGACCGTCGAGTGGGAGGCCGCCTCCTACGACATGGGCGGCCACGAGACGTACATGCACAAGGAGATGTCGGAGCAGGCCGACGCCGTGGACCGCGTCCTGCGCGGCCGTATCGACGACCGGTTCTCCACCGTCCACCTCGGCGGCCTGAACCTGGACGCCCGCGAGGCCCGCGGTGTGCGCCGGATCAAGATCCTCGGCTGTGGCACCTCGTACCACGCCGGTCTGATCGGCGCCGGCCTCATCGAGGAGCTCGCCCGCATCCCCGCGGACGCCGAGCCGGCCTCCGAGTTCCGCTACCGCAACCCGGTCGTGGACCCCGACACGCTGTACATCGCGGTCTCGCAGTCCGGTGAGACCTACGACGTGCTCGCCGCCGTCCAGGAGCTCAAGCGCAAGGGCGCCCGCGTCCTCGGCGTGGTGAACGTCGTCGGTTCGGCGATCGCCCGCGAGGCCGACGGCGGCACCTACGTGCACGCCGGCCCCGAGGTCTGCGTCGTCTCCACCAAGTGCTTCACCAACACCGTGGTCGCCTTCGCGCTGCTCGCGCTGCACCTGGGCCGCATCCGCGACCTGTCGGTGGCCGACGGCAAGCGGATCATCGAGGGCCTGCGCAAGCTGCCCGAGCAGATCTCCGAGATCCTGGCGATGGAGCCGGAGATCGAGAAGCTGGCCAAGGAGTACGCGGGCGCCCAGTCGATGATGTTCATCGGGCGTGTGCGCGGCTACCCGGTCGCCCTGGAGGCCTCCCTGAAGCTCAAGGAGATCTCCTACATCCACGCCGAGGCCTACCCCGCCTCCGAGCTCAAGCACGGCCCGCTCGCGCTCATCGAGCCCGCGCTGCCGACGGTCGCGATCGTCCCCGACGACGACCTGCTGGAGAAGAACCGCGCGGCCCTGGAGGAGATCAAGGCCCGCAGCGGCCGCATCCTCGCCGTCGCCCACCGCGAGCAGGAGAAGGCCGACCACACCATCGTCGTCCCGAAGAACGAGGACGAGCTGGACCCGATCCTGATGGGCATCCCGCTCCAGCTCTTCGCGTACCACACGGCACTGGCCATGGGCCGCGACATCGACAAGCCGCGCAACCTGGCGAAGTCCGTCACGGTCGAGTAGTCCACCGGTCGCTCCACAGCGACGCAGAGACGCAGAGCGGCCCCGCACGCGCCACCAGGCGTGCGGGGCCGCTCCTTTGTGTGCCGATGCCGCCCATTGCACCGGCGCGCGCGTGCCTAGCCGGCGGCCGTCACCCCCCGGCCGGCCGCGCGTCGCGGAAGGGTCGTCGGCCAGTTGGCGAGGCCGGCCGTGGCGCCGTACCAGGAGACCGCGCCCGCGACCGCCGCGACCCAGCCGCCGGCCTTGCCCAGGCCGTCGTTGGTGGCGAAGTCGGCGATGGCGAGGAGGACCAGGGCGACGAAGAGCAGGCCGTACGAGCCCTGCCGGATGGGTCCGGCGCCGGCCGCGCCGACCGCCAGGCTCAGCGCGAGCAGCCCGAACAGGAGCAGGAACAGACCTGCCGCGTTGGCCGAGAACTTGGAGTCCGCACCACTGGCCCAGGTGAACCAGAAGGCGCCCAGGCCCGCGAACGCGGTGCCGGTGAACGCGTCCTGGTCACGGAACGCGACGATCCCGAGGACGAACAGGCCGATGCCGCCGATGTATGTCGCGATCGACACGGCGTCCGCCACTGTCACGCCGTGGATGACCTTGGTCGTGCCGAGGCCGAAGGCGAGCAGGGTGAGTCCGAGTGCGAGGTGGCCGAGAGTGGAAGTGATGCTTCCCGCGGGGGCTTCGTGGTCCACGACGGGCTCCCTTCATGTGCAGTTGTGCTGCTGTCGTGCTGCTTCCCAGTGACCTTTATGTACCCTTCACAAGGGCACAATCCACCCCTACCGGAGGGTAGATTCGCCTTGTGCGCAAGGGAGTTGACGCCGTCTCAGCTGGGACAACGTACGGACACGACAGGGTTACGGAATGACGACCACGGGGCGCTGGGCTCTGCGTGCCAGGCGTCCGGCGACCGAGCCGAAGATGCGGCCGACGATGCCGTGCGTGGAGCCGACCACGATCGCGTCCGCCGCGTACTCCCGACCGACCTCTTCGAGTTCATGGCAGATGTCGCCGCCGCGCTCGACCAGGATCCAGGAGACCTCGGCGAGATAGTCCGCGCAGGCGAGCTCCAGGCCGAGGACTTCCGTACGGTGGTCCGGCACGTCCACGAAGACCGGCGGCTCGCAGCCCGCCCACACGGTGGTGGGCAGCCGGTTGGCGACATGCACGATGATCAGGCCGGAGCCGGACCGTCTGGCCATGCCGATCGCGTACGCCAAGGCGCGCTCACTGGACGTGGAGCCGTCGAATCCGACCACCACTCCGTGCCGGAAGGCGGGGTCACAGGACAGACGTGGGTCTTCTGCCGCCTGGAGGTCCGACGTCGGGTCGGCTACCTGCTTGCGGTCCGCGGGTTCGGGGAATTCTTGACCGGCCATGGGTGTCTCGGCGTTTGGATCCTCATGGGAGGGCGACAGTTGGCGGCGGAGCTGTGTCCGGGAATCATCTTCCCAAGCCCATACCCCCAAGGGTACGGCGACACTCCTCTCCTGCCCAGAGCCGCCGATGCTGCACGGCGTTCCCCGGAGCATGCACGAGCCCGCCCCGGATGGCAATGGCTGTTGGCCGGTACAGAGGTCATCGCTTCAACATTTCGTGTGACTACGGGGCCTTCCGGGCGTCCCCCACTGTGGTCCGGCTGTGGCCCAGCTGTGTACGCGCAGTGACCGGAAGCGGTACCTCCCCGTTAGACACGCGGCCGCTTCGACGCTGATCTCGCGCCGTTCTCCGACGCCCCCAGGGAGCCCATGCCCGTGCCCGCCCCGCCGGTCGCCCAGGACGCCTTCGAGAACACGCCGCCCGGCGGCTCCCCCAGGGTCGCCCGCACCCCGCACGCCCCCGGCGCGCCCGCGCCCGCCCCGGGGCCGCCGCGCCGGGAGGACGGCGTGGAGAGCGGCGCGCGGGGCGTACGGGCGCCGGTTGCGGGAACCGGTGACAGCGCGGGCGACGTCGTGCGCTGGGCGGCGTTCAGCTGTGTCCTGGTCCCCGTGGTGCTCGTCGTGTACGGGGGCTCGTTCGGCGGGGCGGCGGGCTCCGCGCTCGGGCTCACGGCCGTGACGGCGGCCTGCCGGCTGCTGCTGCGCCGGTCCGAGCGGGCGGCCGCGGAGGGGCGGCCGGAACGAATGGCTCCGCCGCCGCACGGAACGCCGCACGGAACGTCGCACGGAGCACATGACACGCGCGCGCGGCACGGCCGGACGGGCGCCGGTGCGCACCGCGGCGCTCGGCGGAACGGCGAAAGTTCGCCGTTGGACTGACGCGTTCGTACACACGGACCCGTATGTTTTCAGCCAACTTCCCCTCCCCCCTGATCCCTGTCCGGATTGGCCTGCCAACCCCCTTGCCACCAGGGGGAAAAGCGCTGTGGCACCCGCTTCGGCCATACAGGTACGGGCCATGCGCGTGAGGCGCACTTCCCTGCGGGCGCCTTGAGTGAAACCCTTCGTGATCGAACGCTTCGCGCCAAGTTGCCAAGTCGACATAGCGCTGAGTACCGGACTTGTCACGCCGAGGCCACGGAACGCAGTAGATTCGATCATGCGTATCTAAGGCTGGGGGACTCGTGCAAAACCAAGGGGAAAAGTGCAGGAGCGACAAGCCGGACAAGAACGGGGAGCCGCGAACACCGAGGGGGGCTTAGCAGAATGAGCCAGGACTCCGCTGCCGCATCACCGGAGGCCACAAGGAAGCTCGCCGGCCGTCGCCGCCGGGAAGTCGTAGCCGTACTGCTGTTCAGTGGCGGCCCCATCTTCGAGAGCTCCATTCCGCTCTCCGTGTTCGGGATCGACAGGCAGGACGCGGGCGTTCCCCGCTACCGCCTGCTGGTCTGTGCCGGAGAGGAGGGCCCCCTGCGGACCACAGGCGGGCTCGAACTGACCGCGCCCTATGGGCTGGAGGCCATCAACCGGGCCGGCACCGTGGTCGTGCCCGCCTGGCGGTCCATCACATCGCCGCCACCGGCGGCCGCGCTCGACGCACTGCGCCGGGCGCACGAGGAAGGCGCCCGCATCGTCGGCCTCTGCACCGGCGCGTTCGTCCTGGCGGCCGCGGGGCTGCTCGACGGGCGACCGGCGACCACGCACTGGATGTACGCGCCGACGCTCGCCAAGCGGTATCCGTCGGTGCATGTGGATCCGCGTGAGCTGTTCGTCGACGACGGGGACGTCCTGACGTCGGCGGGCACGGCGGCCGGAATCGATCTCTGTCTGCACATCGTGCGGACCGACCACGGCAGCGACGCCGCCGGAGCCCTCGCGCGCCGGCTCGTCGTCCCGCCGCGGCGCAGTGGCGGGCAGGAGCGCTATCTGGACAGGTCTTTACCTGAAGAGATCGGCTCCGACCCGCTCGCCGAGGTCGTGTCGTGGGCGCTTGAGCATCTTCACGAGCAGTTCGACGTGGAGACGCTGGCGGCTCGCGCGTACATGTCACGCCGGACGTTCGACCGGCGGTTCCGCTCGCTGACGGGATCGGCGCCGCTCCAATGGCTGATCACCCAGCGGGTCCTCCAGGCCCAGCGCCTCCTCGAAACCTCCGATTACTCGGTGGACGAGGTGGCGGGCCGCTGCGGCTTCCGCTCCCCGGTCGCGCTGCGCGGGCACTTCCGCCGCCAGCTCGGCTCGTCCCCGGCGTCCTACCGGGCGGCGTACCGGGCGCGCAGGCCGCAGGCGGAACCGTCCGGAGGTCCGCCGGCGCTGGAGACGGTGCCGCCGCAGGCGCTGCCGCAGTCCCGGCGCACGGCGGCGGCGAGCGCCCTGGTCGGCCCGTCGGCGGTCTCGCACGCGCCGCCGCCGGAGCCGGGAAAGTCGGTCGCTGACATGTACGCCACCGGTTACATGCGTCCGAGTCTGCCGGGGCAGCGGAGCGGCCCCGTAGGCTAAGGCGCATGAACGACCGCATGGTGTGGATCGACTGCGAGATGACCGGGCTCTCGCTGGCGGACGACGCACTTATCGAGGTGGCCGCGCTGGTCACCGACTCGGAGCTGAACGTACTCGGTGAAGGGGTGGACATCGTGATCCGTCCCCCGGACGCCGCGCTGGAGACCATGCCGGAGGTGGTGCGCGCCATGCACACCGCCTCCGGGCTCCTCGACGAGCTGGCCGGCGGCACCACGCTGGCGGACGCCGAGGCGCAGGTCCTGGCGTACGTACGTGAGCACGTCAAGGAGCCGGGCAAGGCCCCGCTGTGCGGAAACTCGGTCGGTACCGACCGCGGCTTCCTGTCGCGCGACATGCCGGCCCTGGAGGAGTACCTCCACTACCGGATCGTGGACGTCTCCTCGGTGAAGGAGCTCGCCCGCCGCTGGTACCCGAGGGCGTACTTCAACAGCCCGGACAAGAACGGCAACCACCGCGCGCTGGCGGACATCCGCGAATCCATCGCGGAGCTCCGCTACTACCGCGAGGCGATCTTCGTCCCGCAGCCCGGTCCGGACTCGGACACGGCGAAGACGATCGCGGCGAAGCACGTGCTGCCTGCGGAGTGATCCGCGCGGGTGACTCGTGGGTGACTACGGAGGCCGTCCTGGGTTGCCCCCGGGACGGCCTCCGCCGTCACCCCGAGGGCACCCCGGGAGGCCACCGCGAAACATGTGCGCGAGCACCCTCCAAGACCCTGTACACTTTTTCTCGGCCGGTAGGGAAAGCCCAAAGGGACTTCCCAAGACCACAACAATCCGGCCATGCATGGTGGGTATAGCTCAGCTGGTAGAGCACCTGGTTGTGGTCCAGGATGTCGCGGGTTCGAGTCCCGTTACTCACCCTGATCGGGAAGGCCCGGTCCGCGAAAGCGGACCGGGCCTTCTGCGTTCCCGGGGTCAGCCGAGCGCGTCGATGGCTCTGACGACGAGCGCGCGCGCTTCGGCGCCGTAGACGGCCATGGTGCGGAGCTGTTCGAAGGCCTTCAGGTAGAGGGCGACTTCGTTCGGCTGGGTGATGTTGATCTGGGCCGACAGCAGCTCGACCGACACGAACGTGTCGTCGTACACATGGAAGGTCTCCATCGGCCACAGGGTCCGCTCCGGCGCGCTCATCGGGATCACGCCCAGCGAGACGGACGGCAACGCGTCGGCTGTCAGCAGATAGCCCAGCTGGGCGGCCATAGCGTCCGCCTGCCCCATCCGGTAGTAGAGCGCCGACTCCTCGACGAGCAGCACGAACCTGTGCCCCGGCTCGTGGATCACGCGGGACCGTTCGACCCGTGCCGTGGCAGCCGCCTCCGACTCGTCGGGGATCTCCCGGAACTCCGCGATGCGGTGGAACAGCGCGGTGACGTACCCCTCCGTCTGGAGGAGGCCCGGCACGAGAGTGGCCGAGTACACCCGGAACAGCTGCGTCTCGTGGAAGAACTGGACCCAGCTGTCCTGGAGCTGCTTCAGCCCGTTCCGCAGCTGAAGGCGCCATTCGCTGTACATGGACTCGGCGCTGAGGGACTGCGCGACGAGACCTGCCGCCTCGCCCACGGCACCCCCCGCCTCGCACCACAGGCGTATGTCCTTCGCCGAAGGCGCGGTACGGGCGTTCTCGATACGAGAGGTCTTCGAGTGGTGCCAGCCACACCGCACACCCAGCTCGGAGACCGTGAGCCCGGCCTCTTTACGGATGTCGCGAAGCCGCCCGGCGACGGTTTCCCGGGCGGCTTGCGCTGACGAGGAGGGCGAGATGGGCATGAGCTGTGCTGTCCGTACTTCCTGTCAGTGGATCTCGTACTGGTCGTGCGGAATGGCTCTGGCCCAGACCTCCTCGAAGGCGGCGGCGCACAGCAGCGCCGACTCCCGGTCGTCGGTGATCTCCGCCCCCATCGAGGAGCCGTCACCGGCGAAGTGGTTCCAATGCACCCACCGGTCGTCGAAGAGCCAGAAGTCGTTGCCCGGCAGGGGGATGGTCGAAGCCTGCCGCCTGGGGAGCCAGCGCACCTGCTCTCCGGCTGCGATGTTGGTGAACGTGCCTGAGTGCTCGTACCGGATGTACTCGCTGACCGGTTCCGACACGATGCGGGCCCGGCGCACTGTGACACCCCTGGCAACCGTCTCGCTCATGAGGTCCAGCCACGGCCGCCACCAGGACGCCCGGTCCGCCGGATCGTGCCGGAAGCCCTGACGCCATGCGGCGAACGGCCCTACCTCGTAGTCGACGGCGTAGGAGTCCCGCATCTCCAGGTGCACAGCGGACCGAACGCAGCCCGCCAGCAGTTCATCGAACGTCGGCACGCTCGACGGCATCGCACGCCTCCCTCACCATGTGCGCCATCCTGGCAGGAATCCGGACGACTGCCTCCCCCTCAGGGATGCCTTTCGCGTGGCCCGGCACCTCGCACGCCGCGCACTCCGCCTCCAGCTCCGCGCCCGCCTTCCATCCCTGGAAGACGATCTCCTTGCTCTTCTCGTCCACCCAGACAGTCGGGCTCTGCCGGTCTCCCGTGTTGGGGTCGATCCCGACGAACAGTAACGACATGTCGTCCTCCTACTGCGAGTTGTGCAGCTGTGTGCAGAACCATCCCGCAGCGGACAAGGCCGCTCAAGGGCGTGAAGCGGACAACATGGAGCCAACCAGGGGGTGTGCACAGATCTGCACAACGCTCGATCCGTG
The DNA here is from genome assembly GCF_014596475.1 of Streptomyces sp. CBMA152. Classification (GTDB taxonomy): domain Bacteria; phylum Actinomycetota; class Actinomycetes; order Streptomycetales; family Streptomycetaceae; genus Streptomyces. Next base: position 650,079 of record NZ_MECJ01000033.1, read on the forward strand.
ACATGCCACACGCCTACCGTCCTGCCTAGCGGCCGCCCACCCCGGCGCCGCCCCACACCCCACCCACCGCAGGGAAGCCCCATGTCCTCTGACAACCCCGCCGCCACGGACCCGGCGCGCTACCGGATCTGCGCGACCTGCCAGGAGCCCGGCGCCGTCGCGATCACGCACATGTTCCTCACCGACGCCGGCGGCGCGTACGCCAGCTACACGCATCCCGGGTGCGCTGCGGCAGGCGGCGACCCCGCGTGCGCAAGCCCGGCAACCGGTGCTGAGGACGTCACGACGACGCCCGCACCACCACCTCCGTCGGGAGCACCAACTGCGCAGACGACCGCTCCCCCGCCGCGATCTGGGTCAGGAGCAGGTCCGTCATCGCTCGGCCCATTTCCTCTATCGGCTGGCGCACGCTGGTGAGTGGGGGGTCCATGTGGCGGGCTATCGCCGAGTCGTCGAAACCGATCAGGGCGATGTCCTCGGGGACCCGGTGGCCGCGTTCGCGGAGGATCTGGCGAGCTCCCGCCGCCATCACGTCCGAGGACGCGAACACCGCGTCCAGGGTCGGCACCCGGTCCAGCAGCGCCGTCATTGCGGCCCTGCCGCCCTCCTCCGTGAAGTCCCCCTGAGCTGTCAGGTCCGGCGACAGTACGTGGCCCGCCTCCTTCAGCGCCGATCTGTAGCCCTCCAGGCGGCACCGCGCCCCGTACACGTCCAACGGACCCGTGATCGTGGCTATGGTGCCCCGGCCCCGGGACAGCAGATGCTGCACCGCCGCCCGCGCGCCCCCGAAGTTGTCCGAGTCGACCGAGGCCAGCGGCTCGCGTTCGGAGCGGGGGCCGCTGATCACCACCGGGATGTCGAGCTGTTCCAGGAGTTCGGGCAGCGGGTCGTCCGCGTGGACGCCGACCAGTAGGACGCCGTCCACCCGGTGGCCCGTCAGGTACTGGGCCAGACGGCGGCGCTCGCGGTCGCCTCCCACCAGGGTCAGCAGGAGCTGCATCTCCGTGTCCGCGAGCGCCTGGCTCACTCCCCGTACGACCTCGGAGAAGTACGGCTCCGCGAAGAACCGCGTCGTCGTCTCGGGGACGACCAGCGCGATCGCGTCCGTACGGTTGGCGGCCAGTGCGCGGGCCGCGCGGTTGGGGACGTAGCCGAGTTCGGCCACGGCCGCCTCGACGGCCGCGCGTGTACGGTCGCTGACCCGCGGCGAGCCGTTGATCACCCGTGACGCCGTGCCCCGGCCGACACCGGCGCGTGCCGCCACCTCTTCAAGGGTGGGCCGCCCCGCACCACGGCCCCGGACCGCGCGAGCTGCTGTCATGCCTGCCTCCCCGTCCCGCCGAACCCCGCTGAATTCCGTCGATCCCCGGTGAACCCGGTGAACCGCGGTGAAAGCTAACAGCCCCGTCCCGGCCGCGGCTGCCCTTGTCCGTTGTCTTGACACCCCCTCAGCCAGTCGACACCCTTCAAGACATACGGCTGGGAGCGCTCCCAACGCCCTTCGTACGTACATCCTTCGTACTTCCCTCGTACGGCAGTTGGAGGAACGTCATGCGACAAGCACCGCGCACACGAACACGTACGTCCTCAAGAATGGCGGCACTTGGCGTCGTCGCCGCCCTCGGCGCCGGGCTGCCAGTCTCCGGTTGCGCCGACGACAGCAGCGGGGAGAGCAATGGACCGGGCGGTGGCAGCGGGGGCCATGGGGCGCGGACCACGCTCACCGTCGGTGTCTTCGGGGCCTTCGGGCTCCAGGAGGCCGGGCTGTACGACGCGTACATGAAGCTCCACCCGGACATCACGATCAAGCAGACGTCGATCGAGCGCAACGAGAACTACTACCCGCAGCTGCTCACCCACCTCGGCTCCGGCAGCGGGCTCGCCGACGTCCAGGCCGTCGAGGTCAACAACATCGCCGAGGTCACCGCCACCCAGGCCGGGAAGCTGGAGAACCTCGGCGCAGTGCAGGACGTCGACAAGAACACCTTCCTGCCGTGGAAGTGGGGGCAGGCCACCACCAAGGACGGCAGGACCGTCGGGCTCGGCACCGACATCGGGCCGCAGGGCATCTGCTACCGCAAGGACCTCTTCGCGGCGGCCGGCCTGCCCACCGACCGGGAGGCCGTGGGCAAGCTGTGGGCCGGCGACTGGAACAAGTACCTGGCGGCCGGTGACCGCTACAAGGCGAAGGCACCGAAGGGCACCGCGTTCGTCGACTCCGCGTCCGGGGTCATGGCCGCCATCACCGGCAGCAGCGCCAACCGCTTCTACGACGCCGACGGGAAGATCGTCTACAAGACCAACCCGGCCGTGAAGGACGCCTGGGACACCGCGGCCGCCTTCGCCACCCACGGCCTGACCGCCAAGTTGCAGCAGTTCCAGCCCAGTTGGGATCAAGGGTTCGCCAACGGGACCTTCGCCACCGTCTCCTGCCCCGCCTGGATGCTCGGCTACATCCAGGACAAGGCGGGCGACGCGGGCAAGGGCAAGTGGGACGTGGCGGCCGCGCCCAAGCCGTCCAACTGGGGTGGCTCCTTCCTCGTCGTCCCGTCGGCGGGCAAGCACACAGCAGAAGCCGCCGCCCTCGCGGCCTGGCTCACCGCACCCGCGCAGCAGGCCACGCTCTTCGAGAAGCGCGGCAGCTTCCCGAGCGCCAAGGCCGCGTACGCCCTGCCCACCGTCGCGAACGCCAAGCACCCGTACTTCGACAACGCCCCCATCGGGCAGATCTTCTCCCGGGCCGCCGAGGGCACCCCGGTGCAGATCCTCGGCCCGAAGGACCTGATCATCGCCCAGAACCTGGCCGACGTCGGCATGCTCCAGGTCGACCAGAAGGGCAAGTCCCCGCAGGCCGGGTGGGACGCCGCCGTGAAGGCCATCGACAACGCGCTGGACCAGTGACGGTGGCGAGTGGGGCAGGGGCCGACGACACGGGGTCGACGGCGAGCGGGGTGGCCGATGCGGTGCACAGCTCCGCCGCCGCCCCTCGCGACGCCGCCGAAGCCCGGCGGCGCGCGCGGCGCAGCCGTCGCTACCGGCGTGACCTGCGCTGGAGCCCGTACGCCTTCGTCGCGCCCTTCTTCCTCTTCTTCGCCGCGTTCGGCCTCTTCCCCCTTCTCTATACGGGCTGGGCCTCGCTGCACCAGGTCGAGCTGACCTCGCCGAACGACATGCACTGGGTCGGGCTGCGCAACTTCTCCCGGCTCCTGTCCGACGACTTCTTCTGGAACGCGCTGCGCAACACGTTCACCATCGGCATCATCTCCACCGTCCCCCAGCTCCTGATGGCCCTCGGCATCGCACATCTGCTCAACTACAAGCTGCGCGGCTCGATGTTCTTCCGGGTCGCCGTCCTCACCCCGTACGCCACCAGCGTCGCCGCCGCGACCCTCGTCTTCGTGCTGCTCTTCGGGCGCGACTACGGGATGGTCAACTGGGCGCTCGGGCAGTTCGGTTGGGGGCCGGTCGACTGGCAGAACGGGCGGTGGACCTCACAGCTCGCGGTCTCCACCATCGTCGTCTGGCGCTGGACCGGGTACAACGCGCTGATCTACCTCGCCGCGATGCAGGCCGTCCCGCACGATCTGTACGAGTCCGCCGCGCTCGACGGCGCCACGCGCTGGCAGCAGTTCCGGCATGTCACCGTGCCCTCGCTGCGGCCGACCATCCTGTTCACCTGTGTCGTCTCCACCATCGGCGCCACCCAGCTGTTCGGTGAACCGCTGCTGTTCAACGGCAGCGCGGGGGCCACCGGCGGCTCCGACCACCAGTTCCAGACGCTCGGGCTCTATCTCTACGAACAGGGCTGGGTGAACCTCCATCTCGGCCGGGCCTCGGCGATCGCCTGGGCCATGTTCCTGATCCTGCTCCTCATCGGCGCGGTGAACTGGCTGATCTCGCGCGGACTCCGCAAGGGGGTGGCGAGTTGACCGCCAACCGGGCCGGGCGCCAGCTGCACGGCGGGCGTCTCACCTACGCGATCCTGATCCTGTTCACCCTCGGCTCCCTCTTCCCCCTGGTGTGGACCGCCATCGCTGCCTCGCGCAGCAACGAACGGCTCGCCCGGACTCCCCCGCCGTTCTGGTTCGGCGGGAACCTCTTCCGGAATCTGAGGATCGCCTGGACCGACGCCAACATGGGCACGGCCCTGCTGAACACCACGATCGTCGCCGGGTCGATCGCGCTCGGCACGGTCTTCTTCTCGACGCTCGCCGGGTTCGCCTTCGCCAAGCTGCGGTTCCGCTTCAAGAACGTGCTGCTCCTCCTTGTCATCGGCACGATGATGGTGCCGCCCCAACTCAGCGTCGTGCCGCTCTACATGATGGTCGCCAAACTGTCCTGGACCGATCAGCTCCAGGCGGTCGTCCTGCCCACCCTGGTCAGCGCGTTCGGGGTGTTCTTCATGCGGCAGTTCCTCGTGGAGGCGCTGCCCACCGAGCTGATCGAGGCCGCCCGCGTCGACGGCGCGAGCAGCTGGCGGGTGGTGTGGCACGTCGTGTTCCCCGCCGCCCGGCCCGCGATGGCCGTCCTCGGCATGCTGACCTTCGTGATGGCCTGGAACGACTTCTTCTGGCCGATCATCGCGCTGACCCAGAACGGCAGCCCCACCGTCCAGGTGGCGCTCACCGGACTCGGCCGGGGCTATATCCCGGACCAGTCGGTCATCATGGCCGGCGCCCTGCTCGGCACCCTCCCGCTGCTCCTCGCGTTCGTCCTGTTCGGACGGCAGATCGTCGGCGGGATCATGCAGGGCGCGGTCAAGGGGTGACCGCCGACCCCGAGCCGTACATCGACCTCCTTCCGTACCACCACGATGGGAGTGCTTCCATGGCCGCCACGTCCGATCTGCCCGACCTGCCCGACCGCTTTCCGCCCGGGTTCCTCTGGGGCGCCGCCACCTCCGCGTACCAGATCGAGGGCGCGGTCGCCGAGGGCGGGCGCACGCCGTCCATCTGGGACACCTTCTGCCGTACGCCGGGAAAGGTGTCCGGCGGGGACAGCGGGGACGTCGCCGTCGACCACTACCACCGCTGGCGCGACGACGTACGGCTGATGGCGGACCTCGACCTCACCGCGTACCGCTTCTCCGTGTCCTGGCCCCGGGTGCAGCCCACCGGGCGCGGGCCCGCCGTACAGCGTGGGCTCGACTTCTACCGGGCCCTGGTCGACGGACTCCTGGAGCAGGGGATTCAGCCCTCCCTCACGCTCTACCACTGGGATCTGCCACAGGAGTTGGAGGCGGCGGGCGGCTGGCCGGAGCGGGAGACCGCGTACCGGTTCGCCGACTACGCGCGGCTCGTCGCCGACGCCCTCGGCGACCGGGTGGATATGTGGACCACCCTCAACGAGCCCTGGTGCAGCGCCTTTCTCGGGTACGGCTCGGGCGTCCACGCGCCCGGCCGCACCGATCCGGTGGCCGCGCTGCGCGCCGCGCACCACCTCAACCTCGGCCATGGGCTCGCCGCCCAGGTGCTGCGCTCGACTCTGCCGGGCGCCAAGTTGGCGATCAGCCTCAACCCGAGCGCGATCAGGGCCCGCAGCCAGTCGCCCGCCGACCTCGACGCGCGCCGCCGCGTCGACGCGCTCGCCAACCGGGTGTTCACCGGCCCGATGTTCCGGGGCGCGTACGACGAGGACCTGCTGCGGGACACCGCGCAGCTCACCGACTGGTCTTTCGTTCGCGACCGCGATCTGAGCGTCATCAAGCACCCCCTCGATCTGCTGGGCATCAACTACTACACACCCTCAGTTGTATCCGCCCCCACTGACAATGCCCCCGAGAGCGGCCCTGACCAGCGCAAATCCCGGCTCGACGGGCACGGCCAGAGCCCCGACTCGCCCTGGCCGGGCGCCGACTCGGTGGTGTTCCACCGGCCGCCGGGCGAGCTGACGACAATGGACTGGGCCGTCGATCCGACCGGCCTGTACGACCTGCTGATGCGCTACACCCGGGAGGCGCCGGGCGTCCCGCTGATGATCACCGAGAACGGGGCCGCGTACGACGACAAGCCCGGCCCGGACGGCGCCGTGCACGACCCGGACCGCATCCGCTATCTGCACGGCCATCTCTCGGCGGTGCGGCGCGCGATGCGGGACGGGGCGGACGTACGCGGGTACTTCCTGTGGTCCCTGCTGGACAACTTCGAGTGGGCGTACGGCTACAGCAAGCGGTTCGGGGCGGTGTACGTCGACTACGAGACGCAGGCCCGTACGCCGAAGTCGAGCGCCCGGTGGTACGCCGAGGTGGCCCGTACGGGCGTCCTTCCGGAGCCACCGGCGGCATAAGGGGAGCCGTCAGGCCGTCTTCACCGCGCCGCCGTCTATGCGGTGGTCCGCGCCCGTGATGCTGGCGGCGCGGTCCGACACCAGGAAGGCGATGAGGGCGGCCACCTCCTCCGGCTCGGTGAACCGGCCCGTCGCCATCCCCATCAACTGGGGTGCCCGGTCGAGGAGTTCCTGGTGTCCGAGGCCGTTCGCGGCGGCCAGGCTCGCGCCGAATCCGTCCGACGCCTCCCATATCGCGGTGCGCACCGGGCCCGGCGAGACGGTGTTGACCCGCACTCCGTGCGGCCCGAACTCCTCGGAGAGCGCCTTGCCGAACGCGGTCAGCGCCGCCTTCGCCGTGTTGTACGGGATGGGGCCCGAGGCGGGCATCCGCGCGCCCATGGACGACACGTTCACCACCGCGCCGCGCCGTTCCAGGAGGGCCGGGAGGGCGGCGCGGGTGGTGCGGACGGCGCTGAAGAAGTTGACGTCGAACGCGTTCTGCCAGGCGGTGTCGCCGATGTCGAGGAAGCTGTCTAGGTCGATGGTGTCGCCGCCGCCGACGTTGTTGACCAGGATGTCGATCCCGCCGAGCTCGGCCAGCGCCCGCTCGACGAGGTGGGCGCCGCCTTCGGGGGTGCCGAGGTCGACGGCGACCGGGACGGCCCCGGAGTCCCGCAGTTCGGCGGTGACGGTCCGGCTCGCACCGACCACGCGTACGCCTTCCCTGACAAGGGAGTTGACCACGGCGAGGCCGATGCCACGGCTCGCGCCGGTGACGAGGGCGGTCTTTCCTTCGAGGTGCAGATCCATGTCCCGTTCCTTCTTGAACTGTAGGTACAAAATGTGGGCAGACAAAAATCCCAGCGGGTCGGTGCAGGTCAGAACGTTGCCAGTACGCCGTCGACCACCCGGCGGAGCTGGTCGGCGCCCTCGGCCGTCTTGGCCAGGACACGCATGCCGACGACCGTGCTGAGCAGCAGCGCGCCGAGAGCGCGGGCGTCGCGGTCCGGGGCGATCTCCCCGGCACGCTGCCCCTCCTCGATCGCGGCCCGGAACGCGTCCTCGGTCCGGGCGAACATGCGCCGCACCTCCGCCGCCGCATCCGGGTCCGAACTCGCCAGCTCGGAAGCGGTGTTGACGGCGAAGCAGCCCTTGCGCTCCAGGTCCTCGACGTCCAGCTCGACCAGCGCCTCCAGGGCGACCCTGATGCGCTCCTTGACCGGCCCCGGCTGCCCGATGATCTCCGTCAGGGAGACGGCCTGGGTGGTCGCGTACCGCCGCAGCGCACGCTCGAAGAGCGCCCGCTTGCTGCCGAAGGCGTTGTAGAGGCTGCCCTTGCCGATGCCGAGCTCGTCGACGAGGTCCTGCGGCGTGGTGGCGGCGTACCCCTTGCGCCAGAAGGTCTCCATCGCCTGGTCGACGGCGGTCTCGGGATCGAACTGCTTCGGCCTGCCCATGATCATGACGGTACTCGTTATTTGACCTGGAGGTCAAGAAAAACGTACGGGGAAAAGGCACTTGAACCTCACGCCGCGTCAGGATGCATCGTGGTGCCATGACCGCTTCCCCGACCTGGAGGGTGGGGCCGCTGGCCGAGGCCAGCGGACTGACCGTCCGTACGCTGCACCACTGGGACACCATCGGGCTGCTCTCGCCGTCCCGCCGCACCGCGGGCGGGCACCGGGAGTACACCGAGGACGACATCGACCGGCTCTACCAGGTGCTCGCTCTGCGCAGCCTGGGCCTTGGGCTGGAGACCATCGCCGTCTGCCTGGACTCCGGGGTCGACCCGACCCGGGTCCTGCGCGACCACCGCGCCGGCGTCGAGGCGTCGCTCGCGGCCCTCGACGCGCTGCGGCAGCGGCTGCTGCACATCGAGGAGCAGATCGCCGACGGGCAACGGCCCACGACCGAGGCCGTCCTCGCGGCGCTGCGCGCGACCGGCGCGGCCGGTTCGCCGGGCGAACGCGCGCTGCGCCAGCACCTGGACGACGACCAGATCCAGGTCCTCGCCACCCGCGCCGCGGCCCTCGGGCCGACCGCGCACTATCTGCTGGAGATCGAGTGGCCGGAGCTGTACCGGCGGGCCGAGGCGCTGCGCACGGCCGGGAAGCCGCCCACCGACGCTTCCGTAAGGAAGCTGGTGGCGCGGATGGACGAGCTGAGCATGCTGTTCGGCGGCGGGGACAAGAAGATCTCCGGCGGTGTACGCGCGGCCTGGCGCGAGGACCCGGCCGCGATGTCGGGCGACGCGTCGGCCGTGCCCGGCCAGTGGGACGACCTGTCGGCATATCTGGACGCGGCGAGGGCGGGTGCGGGCTCGTGAACAGGTACTCCGTGCTGCCGGTGCTGCTGATCGCCGTGCCGCTGTTGTCCGTACTGGCGGCGGTGGGGGTCGTTCCGTGGGCGGCGGTGGTGGGCGTGGTGATCGCGCTCGGTCTGCTCGCGGTCGTTACGCGAAAGGGACGCGCGCCCCGGCCGGGTGGGGGGTGAACCGGCGGGACGCGCGCGTGGAGCTCGAACAGGAGCTATTTGACGGTTACTTGAATGCGCCTACTTGAAGGCGCCGAACGCCTTCGTGAAGGCGAACGGGTCCTGGACGATCGACGAGCAGGTCGGGTCGGCGGAGTTCTTCGCGCCGCCCGCGCACTCCTTGTCGCGCGCCCCGGACCACATGGCGAGCCAGCCGAGGCCCTTGGACTTGGCGAAGTCCACCAGCTGGGAGGCGTCGTCGACCTTGAACGTCTCCGTGCTGACGTCGTTGACGCCGATCATCGGCGTGACGGCGACGGCCTTCCAGGCGGCCGCGTCGGAGAGCCCGAGCACGCCCTTGATCTGGGCTTGCGTCGCGGTCGCGGCCTGGATGGCGTAGCCGCCCATGTCACCGCTGTACGAGGGCCCGTAGTCCATCGCCATGATGTTGACGGCCGAGACGGCGACGCCGTTCTTCTTGGCGTCGGCGACCAGGTCGACACCGGGCTGGGTCAGGCCCTCGGGCATCACGGGCAGCGTGAACGAGACGTCGAGCCCCGGGTGCGACTTCTGGAGCTGCGCGATGGCCTGCGCGCGGCGGGAGTTGGCGGCCGTGTCCGGCAGAGCGGCGCCCTCGATGTCGAAGTCGACCTTGGTGAGCTTGTACGCGTCGACGACCTTGCCGTACGCGGCCGCGAGGTCGGACGCGCTCTTGCAGACCAGGCCCAGTTCGGAACCGGACGCGCCGCCGAACGAGACTCGGACGTCGCCGCCCTTGGCGCGCAGGGCGCCTATCTGCTTGGCGACCGCGTCGTTGCCGAGGTCGGTGACACCGCCCCAGAGCGGGGTGCAGCTGCCGGCGGAGGTGATGAAGGCGAGGTTGAAGTCCTTCACGCCGGTCTTGGTGGCGGTGTCGACCAGGTCGTACGCGGGGTAGAGCGAGGTGTCGACGTACGGGGCGAAGCGGGCGGTGCCGGTGCCGGGCTGGGTGGGGGGCTGCGTCGTCTGGGTGGGGGTCGGCTTGGCCGTGGGCTTGGTGGTGGGCTGTGTGGTGGGCTGTGTGGTGGGGGTCGGCTGGGTCGTCGGGCGGCCGCTCGGCTCGGGGGTTCCGCCGGTGTCGACCGAGCACTTCTCCTGGTTGATGAGACAGCCGGTGGGGTCCCCGGCGGTGCCGGTGGCGGAGGTGACGAAGCCGACGGTGACGGACGCGCCGGGGGCGAGTCCGTTCTTGTCCCAGGTGGGGGGCTTCACGGTGACGTGCTGGCCGTTGACGGTCTGCGTGCCGTTCCAGAGGGAGGAGAGCTTCGTCCCGGCCGGGAGGTCGAACTCCAGGGTCCAGTCGGCGAGGGCCTTGCCACTGTCGTTGGATATGACGTACTGGCCGGTGTAACCGCCGCCCCAGGCGCTGGTCTTGGTGTACGCGGCGCCTACTGATGCGGCCTGGGCGGTGCCGGTCAGCGCGAACGCTGCGCCGCCGATGACTGTCGCGGCGACGACCGCGCCGATCGCCTTCGTCTTGCCGGTCGCTCGGCGGCGGTGGGTGCGGGTCATGTTGGTGCGCCTGCCCTCTGGGGGTTGGGGGTGGTGTCGTGGGGGTGCGGGCAGCACGCTACCGAGCATGAATCGGGCTAATGGGGCGTGTGGGGCGGGAGTTGAGGATCTTAGGGTTCGCTTAAGGAAGCGATGCGCGGGGCTTAATCCCCCACCCCGCCCCTTCCCGAAAGCCTCCGGCGGAATCTCGGTCGGGTGCGGACCGTGCGTGGTTGCTCGCGCAGTTCCCCGCGCCCCCAGGAGGGCCCGAAGGGCCCATCAAGGGGCGCGGGGAACTGCGCGACAAGCCCCCACCGGCGGCCAGACGAACGTGAGCCCCCGGCAGGGTTTCGGGAAGGGGTGGGGTGGGGCCTGATCACGCCGGCGACGGGCGGCGGGGGCGGCGGCGTGCCCGGATGCGGGACGTCGGGGTGGGCCCGCCCCGCCCGATCCAGACCCGTACCTCCGTGCCGCCCAGCACCGACCGCCCCAACCGGACGTCGCCGCCCGTCGACTCCGCGATGCGGCGGACGATGTCCAGGCCGAGGCCGGTGGACCCGCCGCCACTGGAGCCGCGGGCCAGCGCCGCCCCCGGGTCCGCGATACCCGGCCCCGCGTCCGAGACCAGCACGATCACCGCGTCGTCCGAGCTGTGGACGTCGACCGAGAACGCCGTCCCCTCCGGCGTGTGCCGGAACACATTGCCCAGCATCGCGTCGAGCGCGGCGGCGAGTTCGGGCCGCGCGACCGGGATGCGCAGCGGCCGGTCGACGCCCGCGAGCCGCACCTCCCGCCCCTCGTCCTCCGCCAGCGCCGACCAGAACGCCATCCGGTCCCGGATGACCTCGCACGCGTCGCACCCGGCGCCGACCCCGGTCGGCTGGGTCTGCGGCTTGGCCTCCCGTGCCGTACGGATGATCGTGTCGACCTCGCGCTCCAGCTGCTCGACGGCCGCGCGGGTCTGGTCGGCGGCCGGACCGTCCCCGAGGGAGGCCGCGTTCAGCCGCAGTACGGTGAGCGGGGTGCGCAGCCGGTGCGAGAGATCGGCCGCCAACTCCCGTTCGTTGGCGAGGAGTTGGACCACCTGGTCGGCCATCGAGTTGAACGCGGCCGCAGCCGACCGCAGTTCCGCGGGCCCCTCCTCCGGCACCCGCGCGCCCAGCCTCCCCTCGCCCAGGTCGTGTGCCGCGCCCGCGAGCCGCTGGGCGGGCCTGACCATACGTACGCCCAACCGGTCCGCGACCGCGACCGAGCCGATGACCAGCGCGACGCCGACCCCGGCCAGGACCAGCCACGCCGCGGCGACGCCGTTGGTGACCTCGGCCTCGGGCACGTACACCTCGACGATGGCGATCTCGCCCGAGCTCAGCGCGGTCGGTTGCAGCAGCGTGGAGCCGCCGGGGACGCCGGAGATGTACGCGCGGACCACCTTGCGGGTGGCCTCCAGGTCCTTCTGGGCCGCCCGGCGCCGGCCGATGTCCACCGGCACACTGCCCTTGACGTCGGGAAGTACCGGAATGTGCACGGCCATCCGGCCCGCCGCGCCCGCCTGGGTGGAGGCGACGGCCCGCTCCAGCGCGTCGCGGTCGGTGGTGATGGAGAGCGTCGGGCCGATCGCGGCGGCCTGGCGTTCCGCGTTGGAGAACGCGCGGTCGCGGGCCATCTCCTTGATGACCAGGCCCAGCGGTACGGCGAAGGCCAGCACCACCATGACGGTGACCGCGAGCGCCACCTTGACCAGCGCCCATCTCATCGCGGCGGCTCCGCCCTCGGTGGCTCCAGCTTCACCCCGACCCCGCGCAGGGTGTGCAGATAGCGGGGCTTGGCAGCGGTTTCGCCCAGTTTGCGGCGTAGCCAGGACAGATGGACGTCGATGGTCTGGTCGTCGCCGTACGACTGCTGCCACACCTCGGCGAGCAGTTCCTTGCGCGGCACGACCACCCCGGGCCGCCCGGCGAGGAAGGCGAGCAGGTCGAACTCGCGCCGGGTCAGATCGAGCCGCAGCCCGTCCAACTCGGCCTGGCGGCGCAGCGGGTCGACGCGCAGCCCGCCCACCCGGATCACCCGGTCCGGCGGCTCGGCCCCGGCGGCCGCGCGCGCCCGGCGCAGTACGGCCGTCATGCGCGCGGACAGGTGCTCCACCGAAAACGGTTTGACCAGGTAGTCGTCCGCGCCGTCGTTGAGCAGCCGGACGATCTCCGTCTCGTCGTCGCGCGCGGTCGCGATGATCACCGGTACGTCGGTGATGCCGCGCAGCATCTTCAGCGCCTCGGCCCCGTCGAGATCGGGCAGTCCGAGGTCGAGGACGACCACGTCGAAGGGGAAATGCGCCACCTCGCGCAGCGCCTCAAGAGCCGTGCCGACGCTCCGTACCGTGTGGGACGCCTCGGTGAGGTGGCGGATCAGGGCGGAGCGGACGAACTGGTCGTCCTCGACCACGAGCACACTTGCCATGGGCGGCACCGTACGCCATCCGGAGTACGCCGGTCCCGGTCGGGACGGGAGGGGCGACCGGGGAGACGACGGGGGACACGCGTGGGGCGCGTGGTGCAGTATGACCCCGATGCACAGAGGACTCGTTCACGTTTGCGCGTGGTCGCTCGCCACCGGGGCGGCGGTCACGCTCTCCTGGTGGGGCGTCCACACGGTGATGGCCGGAACGGCGTACGACCCCCCGCGCGCGGTCCCGCTGACCGGCGACGGCCACAGCGCGCAGGGGGCGGTGTTCCCGCTCCCGTCCTCGACGCAGCGGCCGAGGCAGACACCTTCGCCGTCCGATTCCCCCTCGGCGAAGCCCTCCAAGTCACCGGGCAGCCACTCCCCCACCCCCGCCAACTCACCTTCTCCGTATGGCCCGTCCGGTTCCTCCACTTCCTCCGGTTCCTCCGGGAATGTGAAGGGCTACAACGTCGCGGGCGGGCGGGTCGTGTTCGACATCGGCAGTACGTCGGCGCAGCTGGTCGCGGCGACGCCGGACACGGGCTGGCAGATGCAGGTGTGGCGGCAGCCGACGTGGATCCGGGTGACGTTCAGCAAGGGCGGCCGCGAGGTCTCGGTCTTCTGCACCTGGTACAACCACGCACCGACGGTGGAGTTCGACGACCGAGGCTGACCTGTGCGTTATCTGAATACTGACGGCGGCGGTACGGGGGACGGCTTGGCGCTCGCGTCCGTCACCGCCGTCGCCCCGCCGGTGAAGTCGGCGAGCGCGCGGCCGTGTTCGACGCGTCCGGGGTGCGGGTCGCTCGCGATACGGCGGGTTAGTTCGGCGACCGGCAGCGGTACGTCCGAGGCGACCAGGACCGCGTTGCCGAACCGCTTGCCGCGCCACACCGTCGGGTCGGCGGCGAGCGCCAGCTCGGGGAAGATCCCGGCCGCCGTGGCTATCTGGCCGCGCAGATGCGCGAGCGGCGGGCCGTCGGCGAGGTTGGCCGCGTAGATCCCGCCCGGCCGCAGCACCCGGCGCACCTCGGCCAGGAACTCGGTGCTGGTCAGATGCGCGGGGGTGCGGGCGCCGCTGAACACATCGGCGACCACCAGGTCCGCCCAGCCGTCCGGCAGCTTGCCGAGCCCTTCGCGCGCGTCCAGGGCGCGTACGCGGACCCGGGCCTGCGGGTCGAGCGGCAGCTCCCGGCGTACGAGCTGGACCAGCGCGGCGTCGACCTCCACTATCTGCTGGCTGGAGCGGGGGCGGGTGGCGGCGGTGTACCGGGCGAGGGTGAAGGCGCCGCCGCCGAGGTGCAGCACGTTGAGGGGCCGCCCGGGCTCGGCGGCGAGGTCGATGACGTGCCCGAGCCGCCGCTGGTACTCGAAGGTCAGCCGGTCCGGGGCGTCCAGGTCGACGTGGGACTGCGGGGCGCCGTCAAGGAGCAGCGTCCAGCCGCGCGGCCGGTCCCGGTCGGGTATGAGCTCGGCGAGCCCCCCGTCCACGGCCTCGACCACAGCCTCGGGAGCAGCAGCCCGCCCCCGCCGCGCCCCACCGCTCTTCGCCCCACTTCGTGCCGCCATCCGCCCATTATCGACCGCACGTACGAGTGCCGCCGCCCGCGACGGGCAGGGCCCGGGCTTCAAGGGCTGCGGGGCGGGTACCCCGCGCCTTTAGCTTTTAAGGGGCGCGGGGCTGTGTCGATGTGCGGCTCCGCCGCGTGGGCGCGACCAGCCACGCACGGTCCGCAGCCGAAATCTTGCCAACCGCTTAGCGGCTTCCCTCCGTGATGCCATCCGCGGCCTCGATGAGCCGAGCAGCCTCACCGAGGGCGACCCGCAACACGGCGGGATCGGTGACCGGAACGGCATCCACCGCGTCCGGAGGAAGCAGCCACCCACTACCGGAGAGCGGCGGCTCGGCCACCACCCCCGGCACACGAAGCCCCCGCCCGTTGGTCTCCGTACAAGCACTGCCCGGCACATCCCACGCGGCGGCGGTGCCCGGAGGCACCAAAAACCCAAGCGTGTCGCACGGCCCGTCGTGCAAAACGGGCCCCACCGCCGCCGGAGCAGCGGCACGCCGCAGGATGTCCACCGCCTCAAGCCCCTGCCGCGCGGGCACGGTCACCAGATCACAGGGTGACGCGTCAGCGGACGGCGGCGGCGAGCCGAGGTCCGGGGTGGGCCGGTGCCGAGCGGTCGTCGTGGTCGTACCGGTGCCATTGATGTCCATGCCGGCCTCCAACAAGGCAACCCCCACGTGGTTTTTGCGGGTTGGCGGTATCCGCATGGTTCAACGCGGGCCCAAGTCAACGGCTACGGCACAACGCCGCCGCAAAGGATGGCAGTTCATAGCAGATCACGGGTGAGATATCCCTTTTGTAGCCAAACTGTGGATGTGCGACGCGATGTTGCCGGTACGTTCTTGCTCCGCACCACACCGCCAAAGAGAGCTGTCGAGCCATGGCGACGTCAACGGATCCCAGTGCCGGACGGAACTCCGCGCGGAGCACCACCGCCAAGGGCCCGAACACCGCGTTCCGGGAACTGCGCGGCCAGCGCTCGCCCGGCGAGTTCGCGGCGGCGGTGCGCAGGGCGGCACGTGAGATCGGTGAGCAGGTCGCCTGCGACGCGCGCTACATCGGACGCGTGGAAGCCGGCGAGATCCGCTGCCCCAACTACGCGTACGAGCGCGTCTTCAGGCACATGTTCCCGGGTCTGTCCCTCACCGACATGGGGTTCTCGGCCCGCGAGACGGTACGGGGCCGGGGGGCGCGCGGGGGCTGTGCCGTGCCCCTGCCGCACGCAAAGGCGCCGGAACACGACGACGGCACCATCGACATCGACGACCGTAACGACGAGGAGAGCGACGTGCTGCGTCGCGCATTCATGACGGGCGGATCCGCCACCGTGGCGGCCGTCTCCCTCGGGCTGATCCCCGAGACCCCCGTGGCCGCCGCGCCCCTGGACTCCGTACGCGTACGGCGGGTCGGCGAGGCCGAGGTGAACGCGGTCGAGGACGCGGTCCGGCGGATCCGGCTGCTCGACGACCGGCACGGCGCGGACGGGCTCTACCGCCGGGCCGCGCAGCCGCTGCGCACCGCGTACGCCCTGCTCGACGCGGGCACCGCCCGGCAGTCCACCGCCGACCGCCTGCAAGCGGGCGCGGGCGAACTCGCCATCTCGGTGGGCTGGCTCGCGCATGACTCGGGCCGCTACGAGGAGGCCCGCTCGCACTACGCGGAGGCGCTGGCCACCGCGCGGCTCGCGGGCGACCCGGCGCTGGAGGCGCACGCCTTCTGCAATATGTCGTTCCTGGCCAGGGACGCAGGGCGGCCGCGCGAGGCGCTGCGGGCGGCCCAGGCGGGCAGCCGCGCGGCCCGCCAGCTCGGCTCGCCCCGGCTGCTCGCGCTGCTCGCGCTGCGGGAGGCGGGCGGCTGGGCGGGGCTCGGCGACCGGGGCGCGTGCGAGCAGTCGCTGAACCGGGCGCACGCGCTCTTCGCGCGCGGGGCGGCCGAGCGCGACCCCGAGTGGATGACGTTCTTCGTCGAGGCCGAGCTGGAGATGCTGGAGGCGCAGTGCTGGTCGGCGCTGGGCGACTGGTCGCGCGCGGCCGCCCACGCCCATCGCGCCGCCTGCGTCCAGGACCCGCACTTCACACGCAATCTGGCGCTGTACCGCGCCGAGCTCGCCGACGACCTCGCGCGCGCGGGCGCGCCCACCGAGTCGGCGGCGGCGGGCCACCAGGTCCTCGACCTCCTTACGGAGGTCCAGTCGACCCGTATCCAGGCGATGCTCGCCGACACGGCCCGCATCCTCGCCCCGCACGGGACCTGCCCGGAGGTGGCGGCGTTCCTGGAGCGGCGGGCCACCGTGACGGTCTGAGACCCGCGACCGTTGCCCTCTGCCTCAGTTCTCCAGATGCCCCGTGTCGTTCCAGCGCTCGATCGCCGGGTCGCCGTACGCCCAGCCCAGGACCGAAAGGGATGTGGGGTCGAGCTTGATGCGGGCCGCGAAGCCGATCGGCTCGCCCAGCCAGCGGGCCGCGATCGACCGCAGGATGTGCCCGTGGGCGAAGACCAGCACGTCCCGGTCGGCCGAGCGCGCCCAGGCGACGACCTCGTCGGCCCGCGCCGACACCTGGGCCAGCGTCTCGCCGCCCTCGACGCCGTCGCGCCAGATGAACCAGTCGGGCCGGCCCGCCTTGATCTGCGGCGGGGTGAGCCCTTCGTACTGGCCGTAGTCGAACTCCATCAGCACGTCCCAGTCGGTGGCCCGGTCGCCGAACCCGGCCAGCTCGCACGTCTCACGCGCGCGAAGCAGCGGGCTGGTGCGCACCTCGACGTCCTTGAGGCCGTCCCAGGGCGAGCGGTGCAGCCGCTCGCCGAGCAGCTTCGCGCCCCTGCGGCCCTCTTCGAGCAGCGGGATGTCGGTCCGGCCGGTGTGCTTGCCGAGCAGCGACCACTCGGTCTGCCCGTGCCGGGCGAGCAAGATGCGCGGGGCGGCTGCCATGTCAGGTCTCTCCCGGTGACGCGTGGAATCCGCCGAAAGTTCGGCGGCGGTTCCCTTCCATCATCGCGCACCCTTCCGGCCGTCCTTCGCGTCCTTCGGGGGTGGGTGCACGAACGCACCCACGTACACCGTACGGTTGAACACCTGTATCGGGCCCGACGGGTCCTCAAGACGAGATGGAGAGGGTCCGCAGATGCAGCACCCCGCGCCTCGGCCCCGCTGGTGGACCGAGCTGCCGCTCATCGCCATCGTCTATGCCGCCTACTCGGCGGGCCGCCTCCTGGTGAGCGGCAGCGAATCGCAGGCCGTGGACCACGGTCTGGAGATCCTGCGCATAGAGAAGTACCTGCACATCAACGCCGAGCACCCGCTCAACCGGCTCTTCACTCGCACCCCGTCGCTCGGCATACCCGCCGACTTCGCGTACGCCTCGCTGCACTACCTGGTGACGCCCGCGATCCTGGTGTGGATGTTCCGCCGCCGCCCGGTGCAGTACCGCGCCGCCCGCACCTGGCTGATGCTCTCCACCCTGCTGGGCCTCATCGGCTTCTCGCTGCTGCCGACCGCCCCGCCGCGCCTGCTCGACGCCTCGCAGGGCTTCGTCGACACGATGGCGCACTACAGCTCGTACGGCTGGTGGGGCGGCGACGCGAGCGCGCCACGCGGCATGGGCGGCATGACCAACCAGTTCGCGGCGATGCCGAGCCTGCACGTGGGCTGGGCGCTGTGGTGCGGCGTGATGCTGTGGCGCTTCGGCGGCAACCGCTTCACCAAGGTGCTGGGCGTCGCGTACCCGCTGACCATCGCGTTCGTGGTGATGGGCACGGCCAACCACTATCTGCTCGACGCGGTCGCCGGTGTCTTCGTGATGGGCCTCGGGCTGCTGCTCGCCAGGCCCGCGCTGCGGCTCGCGGACCGGATCCGGGCGCGGGTCGCTCCCGGCACATTCGGCGCACGCGCCCCGATTGTCAGTGCCGGATGCAAGACTTCCCCGGGTGAGCGAATCCCAGGGCAGCGCGCCTCCGACGACTCCACCGCGGGAGCGGACGACAGCCATCCGTCAGCGGCTCGCTGAGCTGCGCGGACCCACTGTCGTACCGCGCCCGCTGGACGCCCGCGCACTGGCGGCGCTCGCCGCCAACCCTGGCTGCCGCAGACGCGCGCTGCTCGACGGGGCGGGCGTCGACAAGGGCGCGCTCGCCGAGGCGCTGGGCTCGCCCTCGGCGGCCTTCGGCCAGTCCCAGTTCGCCATCGCGCGCGGCAACACCTTCGAGTCCCGGGTGAAGGCGGACGGCGGTACGGAACTGCTGCGGCTGCTGTACGAGCACGTCGGCGCGGGCGGCGAGCCGCCCAAGGACGCGGCCGTGCCGGACCTGTCGGCCGCCGGTCCCGAGGGCCGTGCGGCGCGTACGGCACTGGCCCTGCGCGAAGCCACGGCGTCCGGCGCCTGGACGCTCCTGGACCACCCGATGCTGGCCCTGAACGTGGCGGGCTCCCCGGCCTATCTGGAGCCGGACGCGGTGGTGGTGGCGCCCGACGGCCGCTGGACGGTCGTCGAGATCAAGTCCTTCCCGATGATCGACGCGGCGGCCGACCCGGCCAAGGTGGGCGCGGCGGCCCGCCAGGCGGCCGTCTACGCGCTCGCGCTCGAACGCGTGGCGGCGCTCACCGAGGGCGCCGAGGTCGCCCACTCGGTGCTGCTCGTCTGCCCGAAGGACTTCTCCAACCTGCCTACGGCCTCCTTCGTCGACGTCCGCAAGCAGCTCTCCGTCACCCGCCGCCAGCTGGCCCGGCTCACCCGGATCGAGGAGATCGCCGACACCCTGGAGCCGGGCGCGAGCTTCGCCCCGGACCGCCCGGCGGCGGAGCTGACGCAGACCGTCGAGTCGGTCCCGGCGGCGTACGCGCCGGAGTGCCTGGCCGCGTGCGAGCTGGCCTTCCACTGCCGGGAGCGGGCCCGTGCGGCGGACACGGTGACCGCGCTGGGCCGGGGCCTGCGGGCCGAGCTGGGCGGTCTGACGACGATCGGCGAGGTCCTGTCCGCCGCGCGCGCCGCCTCCGGCGACCCCGACGACCCGACGGTCATGGCCCTGCGCCGGGCGGCGGCCCTGCGCACGGAGGCGCTGGCGGGAGCGCGATGCGGGGAGGCGGCGGCATGTTCCTGACCGCACGCACGCGTGCCCGCACTCAGGAGGTGGCCGCATGTCGCTGATCACCACCCTCGCCCGCCTGGAGGCCGCCGAGGCCGGGCGGGCCGTGCCACTGGCCACCGTGCGCCACCGGCACCTGTCCGAGCGCCCCCTGGTGTTCGTGCCGCTGACGACCTCCGGCGAGGCCGGGGCGCCGCTGGGGGCGCTCGTCGGGACCGACCGCGAGACGCCCCGGCTGCTCGTGGTGGCGCAGCCACGCGACCGCGAGCTGCGGTTCGCGTTCCTCGCCGAGCTCGCCGACGCCGTACTGCCGCATCTGGAGACGTACGCGGAGGACGTCGAGCTCGTCGAGCGCAACGAGACGGACGCCGAGAGCGGCAAGAAGACCAAGGTCGAGGTCGAGCTGTGCACGGACGCGCCGCAGCTGGTCGTGCCGGGACGGGCCGCGATCGACTTCGTACGGCTGCTCGGCCGGTCCATGCGTTTTCGGCGCACCGCCGAGCAGGACCCCGACACCCCGCACCCCGCCCCGCCGCACGTCCCGCTGCTCGGCCGGTGGCTGACCCACTACGGGGAGCGCGCCCGCGTCCCCGGCTCCGCGCTGCTGCTCGCCACGACCGACCTGCTCGGGAGGCACTGGGCGACCGGCCAGTCCAGCCTGGAGGACCAGCATCTGGCGGCGCTGCTCGCCTGGATCGACCCGCCCGAGGGCGCTTCGGGCGCCGAGGCGGCGCTCCGCGCGGAGCTGGCCCGCGACCGGGACGGCCAGCTGCTCTGCCCGCCCGCCGGACCCGCCACCGACCCGGCGTTCGACAACAAGCTGCTCGCCCCGGCGATCGACCGCTACGACCGGGCCCGCCAGGCGCTGTACGCGGCGCAGGACGGCGAGGCGGCCGACGACCGGCTGGGCGAGCTTGGCCGGGCCGAGCAGGAGATCCGCCGTCTGGTCGCGGACCAGCTGCGCCCCACCTGGGAGTCGGTGTGGCACGCCCTTGACCTGCTGCGGGAGCTTCCCGAGGCACCGCGCGCGGCGGACCGCTGGACCCGCGACCGCTGGTCGTTCACCGCCCACCGCGACCGCGTACGGGCGGGCGAGCCGCCGCAGCCGCGCCGCGACGACGCGGTGACGGCCGCCGCCAAGCTCGCCTCCCGGGAGACCGCGCAGGCCCAGCTGGAGGCGCAGGAGGCGCTGGACGACCCGCTGGTGATGGCCGGGCGCAGGCTGGCCGGGGAGGCGTTCGCGGGCGAGGTCACCGAGGTGGTGATGGCCTGGTCGGAGTCGAAGCGGCCGAGCCCGCGCCCGCTGGTGACCGTGCGCACCGACGACGCCCCGCACCTGGCCGAGCGCGCCAAGGTGTTCCGCTCGCTGGACGGCAGACCCCAGTCCGCCGAGTTCGTGGGGTACGAGGCGGACGGCGCCCTGGTCCTGCGGCTGCTCGACAAGATGGGCCGGAGCAAGGACCCCGCGCCCGGCTCGGTGCCGGAGAAGGGCGAGCCGGTGTGCTGGACGCTCTTCGAGCACGACCAGCGCGGCGGCCCCAAGCTGCCGGACCCGGAGGCCACCCCGTGGACCCACGGCGGCCCGCCCGGCACGGACGCGGAACACCCCGATCCCCTCACCCCGGAGGACCTGCTGTGACCCGCCCCGACAGCGGCTTCGACCCGGCAGCGGCGGCGGCCGAGGCCACCGGGAGGATCCTCGACCACACGCTGAACGGCGACGCGCGCGGTGTCGTCGTGGACTCGCCGCCGGGCGCCGGAAAGTCGACGCTCGTGGTGCGCGCCGCGCTCGAACTGGCCGCCGCCGGGCGCCCGTTGATGGTCGTGGCGCAGACCAACGCCCAGGTCGACGACCTCGTCCTGCGGCTCGCCGAGAAGGAGCCGGAGCTCCCCGTCGGGCGGCTCCACAGCAGCGACTCCGACCCGTACGACAAGGCCCTGGACGACCTCGCCAACGTACGCAAGTCGGCGAAGGCCGGTGATCTGGCGGGGCTCGACGTGGTGATCTCGACGGCCGCGAAGTGGGCGCACGTCAAGGACGTCGAGCCATGGGCGCACGCGATCGTGGACGAGGCGTACCAGATGCGCTCGGACGCGCTGCTGGCCGTGGCCGGGCTGTTCGAGCGGGCGCTGTTCGTGGGCGACCCGGGCCAGCTGGACCCGTTCGCGATCGCCGACTCGGAGCAGTGGGCGGGGCTTTCATACGACCCGTCGGCGAGCGCGGTCACCACCCTGCTCGCGCACAATCCCACGCTTCCGCAGCACCGGCTGCCGGTCTCCTGGCGGCTGCCCGCGTCGGCGGCGCCGCTGGTCTCGGACGCGTTCTACCCGTACACACCGTTCCGCAGTGGTACGGACCACGGCGACCGCCGGCTCGCCTTCGGCGTCGCCTCGGACGGCTCGGCGCCGGACCGGGCGCTGGACGAGGCGGCCGAGTCGGGCTGGGCCCTGCTCGAACTGCCGGCCCGCCACACCCCGCGCACCGACCCCGAGGCGGTACGGGCGGTGGCCCAGGTCGTACGCAGGTTGCTCGACCGGGGCGGCGCCGCGACCAGCGAGCGCTCCCCCGACCCCGTGCCGCTGACCGCCGGGCGGATAGCGGTCGGCACGGCCCACCGTGACCAGGCGGCGGCGGTACGGGCGGCGCTCGCGGAGCTCGGCGTCACCGGGGTCGCGGTGGACACGGCGAACCGGCTCCAGGGCCGGGAGTTCGACGTGACGGTCGTCCTGCACCCGCTGTCGGGGCGACCCGACGCCACCGCTTTCCACCTGGAGACGGGCCGCCTGTGCGTGCTGGCCTCCCGGCACCGGCACGCGTGCATCGTGGTGTGCCGCGCGGGCGTCGCGGACCTGCTCGACGAGCACCCCTCGACCGAGCCGGTCCAGCTGGGCGTCACCGTGAAGTTCCCCGACGGCTGGGAGGCGAACCACGCGGTGCTGACGCATCTCTCGGAACACCGGGTGGCGTACCGCCCGTAGCGCGCTCCGGCCGGGGGCGCGCGGTGGGGCGCGCGGGGCCGGGGCAGGCCCACTTGCGGGGCGCGGGACAATGGAGGGTGGCCCGGGGCGAACACCGGGCCGTTGAACTGTGGCAGGAGGAGACCTGATGGCGGAGCCCGAGCGGAAGGAGCAGCGGCTGAGGCCGGCGCCGTTGCTGTTCGAGCCTGCCGAGGCCGCCGCCGACCCGGAGCACTTCTTCGACCTGGAGTCGATCGAGGACCCCCGCGAACTGCTGTCGCGGGCGACCGAGCTGGCGCTCGCGTTCCGCGCGGCGGCCGACCGGGCCGTCGAGTACCAGGCGATCGCGGCCGCGCAACTGGGCGACCCGCGACGTTTTGACCGCCTCACGGCCGCCGACATCGCCGACCGGGCGCAGTGGACCGAGGACTACGCGAAGAAGATGGTCGAGTTCGGACGGGATCTGCTGCGGGGGACCGAGGCGAAGTAGCGGGCCGCAGCGGGGGCCGTGCGGTGGGTGCGGGCCGCAGGGCCGGGCGGGACGGCGGGTGCGGGCCGCAGGCGCGCAAGCCGGGGGCGGAGCCGGGCCGCAGGCTAGGGCGCAGGCGAGGGGCCGCGCGCCTCCAGATGCCCCAGCCAGCCCCCGTAACCCTCGGTCACACGACTCGATCACGAGGCCCGTTCACACGCCCTCGGCATATGCGGGGCGCACCATACGCGCTCCCACCCCGCCCTGTCCCGGTTTCCGGCAACTACTGGAACAGAACGTCCGGGATCGGTAGATCTAGGTCACATGAGCATCTTGGAGTGCGACGAGGCCCCGCTCGCCGACGACGCCGTCAGCGAGGTGACCCCCGAGGGCGCGGCCTGGCTGGTCACGGCCGCCACGCATCCGCGCAGCACCCTCGCGCTGTGGGAGGCGCGGCCGACCGCCCCGCTCGTGCTGCCCTGCGGCACCGCGTTCGACGTGGTCAGCGCGCCCTCGGTGTTCGGGCGGCGGATGCTCGACCGGCTGTGGTCCGAGGGCGCGGGCTCCGGCCCGGTCGCCCGGCACCGCGGCCGCCTGCTGCTCTTCGCCGTCCCCGGCACCGCCCACCGCCTGCCGTCCCTGCTCGACTGGGAGGAGTGGGCCGCCGTGCCGCCGCTGCTCTGCCACGGCACCGGGGACGCGGTCACCGTCCCCGCGCTGGAGCGCTCCGGGCACCCCGAGGCGGCCCGCTGGGTGGTCGCCCCGCACACCCGCAAGCCGTGGCTGCCGGGCCCCGACATCCTGCTCTGGGCCTGCGTACGAGCGGCCCGCGACGGCTCCGCGGGCGGGCGCCGCTTATCGATTTTTCCTCCCGCCGATCAGGATGCTAAGGTCTACGACGTCAGCAGGCGCCGCTAGCTCAGTTGGTTAGAGCAGCTGACTCTTAATCAGCGGGTCCGGGGTTCGAGTCCCTGGCGGCGCACAGACGGAAGAAGCCCTTCGCGCAAGCGGAGGGCTTCTTCGTTTTCGCGTACGGACACGCGCTCCACACCCACTCGCGCCCGTAAGAGGCCTCACGGAGTGACCCGCACGGTCCACCCCCCCGACCGCGTCCGCCCCGCCACCTCGATCTTGATCTTCTCGCCCGGCACGGTGTACGTCTCACCGACACCCAGCGGCGCGTCCGCCAGCGCCGGGTAGACCGAGCGCTCCCAGCACGCCCCCGTGTCCGGGTGCGTGTCCAGGACCTCGACGGGGCCGCTGCCGGACGCGGACCCGCTGCGTACGCGGTAGATCAGCACCCCTTCGGTACAGGTCGACCGGTCGTTGCCGGTCGCGTCCCGTACCTCGATGGCGAGCGCGCTGTCCGCCGACGTGCGGACCACCGCGAGGCGCACGCCCTCGCGGCCGACGGCCTCGGGCGGTGCGGAGAGCGGGACGAGCGTCAAGGTGGTGCCGCGCGCGGGCACGCACGCCACCTGCCGCCGGTCCAGCCACCCCAGCTTCCACTTCTGCCAGCCGAACAGATCCGGCGCCATCCCGAACTGGCTGCCCATCACGTCCCAGTCGCCCACATACGTGTCCCAGTCGCCCTTGCCGTCCACCGGCCGGTGGTAGAGGTCCGGCAGGTCGAAGACGTGCCCGGTCTCGTGGGCCAGGACGTTGCGGTCCGGCGGATGCTGTTCGAAGACCGTGACGACCCGCTTGATGTCCGTCCCGTCGACCCGCAGCGGCTGGTCGAAGTTGACGACCTTCGTGGCGTCCGAGTCGACGCCCGGCGCGTACGGGTCGGCGACCAGGTAGACGATGTCGTACGCGGAGAAGTCCACGGTCGGATCGGCGGCACTGATCGCGTCGCGCAGATACTGGGTGCGCTTGTCCGGGTCCCAGTCGCGCTGTATGCGGTACGCGGTGGACGCCTTCGGCATCTTCACCCAGTTCGGCTGCGGATGGGCGGCGAGCTTGAACTTGCCGTACGAGGCCCGGGCGAAGAAGTCGCTGGTCGCCGGGAAGTAGTCGCTCGCCAGTTCCTTGGGCGAGGCGGTGGGCGCCGAGTCCGGGAAGGACAGGAAGATCATCACCGCGTTGAGGGTGCGGACCGGGCGCGGGTAGGCGTCGTTCCAGGTGTCGACGCCGAGCGAGTGGTGGGCCACGGTGCGGGGCAGCGCGCAGGGCATCGCCGATCCGGCGGCCACGGCGGGGCCCGCCACGAGGGTGGTGGCGGCCACCGCCGTGAGGGAGGTGAGCGCGGCGGCGGCACTGCGCAGCCGGACGCGCTCCACTCCCCCGGGTGTCAGCTGACGCTCCACGTCGACCTCCGGGTACGGAATGCGGGACACCTCACCCACCTTGTGCGGGTTTGAGGGATTACGCCCTGTTCCGCTGCCCCAGTCGGGTGAGGGGCCCGACACGTGCCCGACACCCCGATGCCTCACGGAAAGTCACAATCGGTCACACGGGAATCGCCGCTGGCCAGACCCATGCAGAAACGATCGGTCTCGACTCCCGGGTGCGCATGATCACGGCATTGGAGCTGGATCGGCTGCTGCGCCTGCCTCTATGATCGGCACACTTTCCTGCGTGGATTCAGCCCCGGGCGGCTGTCCTCCACCCGGTCGACGGCCCCGACCACATCTCTGTACGACTCGAATGCACAGCGGGAGCGAGCGGTGAGCGGAACCCCCGAAGGACCGGGATCAGCCCCCGGGACCATCCGGCCGCCGGTCACAGAGCGTCATCCGGAGACCTTCGAGCGGCCGTCCGGCCGCCCGCCCGAACGTCACGCGGTCGGCCGCACCACGGCGGAGCTGCGCGACCGTACGACTCCGGAACTGCGCGGCCTCACCACGGCGGACCTGCACGACCTCGGCACGGGCAACGTGCGCGACCACCTCACGGCCGAGCCGCGCGACTACGCCGCGGCCGAGCCGCGCGACTACCGCGCCGCCTTCAACGCGGCGCATCTCGCGATGGCCGTCGTCGACCGGGAGGGCACGGTCGTCGCCGCCAACGACGCACTGGCCGCGCTGCTCGCCGCCGAGCCCGCCGAGTTGTGCGGGCAGGCCGCCGCCGACCTCGTCGACCTCGCCGCCGACGCCCGCACCTGGCACATCTACCGCGAGGTGCTGAACGGCAGCCACTCCCGGTTCCGCTGCACCCGCCGCCTCAAGCACCCCGACGGGCACTCCCTTTGGGCCGAGGTGACGGTGGCGCCCGTGCCGGACAGCACCTGTGTGCTGCTCTCGATCACCGACATCAGCGACCGCCGCGAGCTCCAGGCCCGGCTGCGCCATCTCCAGATGCACGACCCGGTCACCCGGCTGCCCAACCGCACCTTGTTCTTCGAGCGGCTCGCGGGCGCCCTGGAGGCCTCCACGTACGGACGCGGCGGCACCGGCCGGATCGGCATCTGCTACCTCGACCTGGACGGCTTCAAGGCCGTCAACGACACCCTCGGCCACCGCATCGGCGACCGCCTCCTCTCCGCCGTCGCCGCCCGCCTCACCCACTGCGCCGACCAGAGCGGATACGCACGCAGCGGTGGGCACTTGGTGGCGCGGCTGGGCGGCGACGAGTTCGCGGTGCTGGTCGAGGACTCGACGGGGACCGAGCAGCTGGCGGATCTGGCGAAGTCCGTACTGGCCGCGCTCCAGCAGCCGTTCGACCTGGCCGGGCAGCGCCTGTCGGTCTCGGCGTCGATCGGCGTGGTGGAGCGGGTGGTCGCCGGGACGACCGCGACGGGGCTGATGCAGGACGCCGACACCACGCTGTACTGGGCCAAGGCCGACGGCAAGGCCCGCTGGACGCTCTTCGACCCGGAGCGCAACGCCCACCGCATGACCCGCCAGGCGCTCTCCTCGACGCTGCGCCCGGCCGTGGACCGGGGCGAGTTCGGACTCCAGTACCAGCCGCTCGTCAGCATGGCCGACGGGGTCGTACAAGGTGTGGAAGCACTAGTGCGATGGAACCATCCGCAGTTCGGCACACTTGCGCCGAATCGGTTCATCGGAATTGCGGAAGAGGACGGCTCCATCGTCCAGCTCGGCCGCTGGGTGCTGCGCACGGCCTGCCGGCAGGCGCGGCGCTGGCAGATCGACCACCCGGGCGTGCCGCCGATCTTCGTGAGCGTCAACGTCGCCGTACGCCAGGTCTGGGACTCCGACCTGGTGGCGGACGTCGCGGAGATCCTGGCCGAGACGGGTCTGGCCCCGCATCTGCTCCAGCTGGAGCTCACCGAGTCGGCGGTCATGGGCTCGGCGGGCCGCCCGCTCCAGGCCCTCCAGGCGCTCTCCGACATGGGCGTACGGATCGCGATCGACGATTTCGGCACCGGGTACTCCAACCTCGCCTACCTCAGCCGTCTCCCGGTCTCCGTACTGAAGCTCGACGGATCGTTCGTGCGGGGCTTCCAGTACGACGAGGGGGGCGTGCACCCCAACCCGGCCGACGAGACGATCGTCGAGGCGATGGTCCAGCTCGCCCATCGACTCGGCCTCACGGTGACGGCGGAGTGCGTCGAGACGGCCCATCAGGCGGAGCGCCTGCGCCGCATCGGCTGCGACACGGGCCAGGGCTGGCTGTACTCCCGCGCGATCGCCCCGGAACACATCGCGGTGATGCTGGCGGCGGGCTGCAGAGCGTAAAAGCGCAAAGAAGCCGCCCCACCCCCGGCACGGGGTGAGGCGGCTTCCCCCTTGGGGGGCCTTGGCCAGGTCAACAGGCCCTCGGGCGGCCCCGGTTCAGCAGGCGCCCAGGTCCTGCCAGACGCCCCAGTCGCCGGTGGTGCCGGGCTCGTCGCCCTGCGTCCACCACTTGGCCTTCCAGTTGTGGCCGTTGTGCGAGACCTGCGTCCCGCCGGTGTAGACCCCGGCCTTGTCCCAGGCCGTCGCCGTGCATCCGCTCGTGGGCGGGGTGGTCGGGGGCGTCGTCGGCGGGGTCGTCGGCGGCGTGGTGGGCGGGGTCGTCGGGTCCGGGGTGGACGACGGGGACGAACCGACGGCCGTCACGATCTGGTTGAGCAGCGTGGTCTGGTCGTCGAGCCCGAGCAGCGAGTACATCATCGCGCCCGCGAGACCCCGGCTGTGCGCGTAGTCCGCCCGCGCCTGGATGGACTTCTGGTTCAGGCCGGTGAAGAACTCGCCGTCCTTGTAGAAGTACGACGCCTTCGCCTGGTCGTCCCAGAACGTCGTCGCCGGGTTGTCGACGATGCCGCCGAGCTCCTTGTAGTGCGCGATACCGGGCTGCTGGCTCAGCGGGCGCGCGGCGGAGGGGCCGGTCGCCGTCTGGGCGAGGCCGTTGGCGCTGCCCGCCGGAACGCCCTTCCAACCCCGGTAGTAGAACTCGTACCCCAGCGTCAGCTTGTTCGCCGGGAAGCCGCCCGCGATGCCGTACGCGGCGTTCCCGTCCAGCCAGGAGTCGACCGCATTGGCGATCGAGTACTTCTGGGTGCCCGGCTTGATGACGTCGGTGGGGTCGCCCGCGCCCGAGTAGAGCGGCGACTGGTGATACGTCGGCCCGTTGCCGTTCCAGGCGCCGTGCATGTCGTACGTCATGATGTTGGCGTAGTCGAGGTACTGCCCGACCTTGTCGGTCTCGATGTTCTTGATCTTGTCCTGGCCGGCCGGCATCGCCGCCGTCAGCAGGTACTTCTTGCCGCCGTGCGCGGCCCCGTACTCGTCCAGCTGCTTGCGGAACTCGGCGAGCAGCAGCGTGTAGTTCTGCTTGTCCTCGGCCGCGTAGTGGTTGCCGAGGTGGCCGTCGGGCGAGCCGGGGTACTCCCAGTCGATGTCGATGCCGTCGAAGATCCCGGCGGCGGTCCCGGGGCCGCCGAAGCCTCCGTCGACGGGCAGGTCGCCCTGGATGTACTGCTTGATGCAGGAGGCCACGAGCTTCTTGCGGCTCGCGTCCGTCTTGGCCGCGTCCGAGAAGTACTTGGAGTAACTCCAGCCGCCGATCGAGATGTTGATCTTCAGCTTGGGGTACTTGGCCTTGAGTTCCTTGAACTGGTTGAAGACACCGACGATCGGCTGGTTCCAGGTGTCGGCGACCCCGCTGACGCTGTCGGCGGCGCTGAAGGACTTCTGGTAGTCGGCGTACGAGTCGCCCGCACCGTCACCGGCGCTCGCGTTGCTGTCGTCGCCCGCCGCCTTGTTGGCCTCGAAACAGGTGAGGTCGGTGGGGTGGATGTTGCCGAACGAGTAGTTGATGACGTCCAGCTTGCCCGCGATGCCCCGGGTGTCGAGCTGCTTGGGGTAGAAGGCGTTCCCGTACACGCTCCACTGGTCGTAGTACGCGATCTTCACGCCGCCGGTGGACGCGGCGACGGTCTGCGCGTTAGCGGCGGAGGCGGCGGCCGGGCCGAGGCCCGCGAACGCGGCCAGGGCACCGGCGGCGAGCGTCGCGGTGGTGAGGGCTGCGGCTAGAGGTCTGCGGACGGACACGGACGGGCCTCCGGGGGGTGAGCGAAACGGCGGTTGGAGCAGTGATAGCGATCACGACCGGGACACGTCAATGGTCTGAACCAAATTGAGGACTAGACCAATTTGGGTGCGAAACCGCTTGTCAGGGAGGTGCGCCGTACGCACGAACCGCCCGCCACCATCGGTGACGAGCGGTTTAAGGGTGTCTTATGGATCTTGGACGGGCCGGTGAACGGGCTGGACCACGGTCCACCCGAAACCCAGGTTTTACGTCGGGTCGGGCGCCCCGTACACATCCGCGATCAGCTCGTACGAGCGCAGCCGCGCCTGGGGGCTGTGCGCGTTCGCGGTCAGCATCAGCTCGTCCGCGCCGGTGCGCTTCTGCAGCGCGTCGAGCCCGTCGCGCACCTGGTCGGGCGTGCCGGAGACGACGTTGGCGAGCCAGCCGTCGACGAACTCCCGCTCCAGGGGGCTGTACGCGTACGCCTCCGCCTCCTCCGGGGTCGGCACCAGGCCCGGGCGGCCGGTGCGCAGCCGGAGCATCGACAGCGCGTTGGTGCGCGTCTGGCGGCGCGCCTCCGACTCGCTGTCGGCGGCCAGCGCCGAGACCCCGATCAGCGCGTACGGCGCGTCCAGCACCTTCGAGGGCCGGAACGACTCGCGGTAGAGGTCGAGCGCGGGCACCGTGTTCTGCGCCGAGAAGTGGTGCGCGAACGCGAACGGCAGCCCGAGCATCCCGGCCAGGCGGGCGCTGAAGCCGGACGAGCCGAGCAGCCAGATCGGCGGCCGCCCGGTCGGGCCCTGCACGGGTCCGGGCACCGCGTGGATACGGGCGTAGGGGTGCCCGTCGGGGAAGTCGTCGTCCAGGAAACGCGTCAACTCGGCCAGCTGCTGCGGGAATTCGTCCGCACCCTCATTGAGGTGATCGGTCCGGCGCAGGGCCGCGGCCGTAGCCCCGTCCGTGCCGGGCGCGCGCCCCAGGCCCAGGTCGATCCGCCCCGGGGCCAGCGCCTCCAGGGTGCCGAACTGCTCGGCGATCACCAGCGGCGCGTGGTTGGGCAGCATGACGCCGCCCGAGCCGAGCCGGATGCGGTCGGTGTGGGCGGCGAGGTGGGCGAGGATCACGGCCGGGGACGAGGAGGCGACGCCGGGCATGGAGTGGTGCTCGGCGACCCAGTGGCGGGTGAAGCCGCGCCGCTCGGCCAGCTTGGCGATCTCCACGCTGGTGCGCAGGGCCCGGGTCGCGGTGTAGCCGCTGCCGACCGTCACCAGGTCCAGTACGGACAGGGGCACGGGCGCGGTCCCGAACGCCGTCCCTCGAATGTCGTCCACGTCCACCGGTCCGCTCCTCCAGTTCGTGCCGTACGGGTACGACAGAGCAGAACAGGAGGGTGTCTCCGTTTTATTCCCCGACCGGCTGTCGCCCCGGACGCTGTCGATCAGCAAACGCGGGTACGAACCCGGTCATGACTGAGCCGACGACAGGCACCGCCGCACTCGCCGATCTGACCGCCCGTCAACTCCTGGACGGATACGGCAAAGGAGACTTCACCCCCGTCGAGGCGACCTCGGCGGTGCTCGACCGGATCGAGGCCGTACAGCCCCGGATCAACGCGTTCGTCCGCGTCGACGCCGAGCAGGCCCTCGCGCAGGCGGAGGCGGCCACCGAGCGGCGCCGGAAAGGTGAGCCGCTGGGGCTGCTCGACGGGGTGCCGGTGTCCGTGAAGGACACGCTCCCGATGGCCGGCGGCCC
The DNA here is from genome assembly GCF_014596475.1 of Streptomyces sp. CBMA152. Taxonomy (GTDB): domain Bacteria; phylum Actinomycetota; class Actinomycetes; order Streptomycetales; family Streptomycetaceae; genus Streptomyces. The sequence goes on from NZ_MECJ01000033.1 coordinate 681,036, forward strand.
CACCCTGCGCGGCTCCAAAGGGGCCAGCACCAAGGGGAGTTGGGATGTGGACGCGTCTGCCGTGGCACGCCTTCGCGAGCAGGGGGCGGTGTTCGTCGGCAAGACCACGACGCCCGAGTTCGGGTGGAAGGCGACCACCGACTCCGCGCTGTCCGGGATCACCCACAATCCGCACGACCCGGACCGCACGGCGGGCGGGTCGAGCGGCGGCAGCGCGGCGGCGGTCGCGGCCGGGGCGGCGCCGCTCTCGCTCGGCACCGACGGCGGCGGCTCGATACGCATCCCCGCCTCGTTCTGCGGGGTCGTCGGGCTGAAGCCGACGTACGGGCGGGTGCCGCTGTTCCCGGCGAGCCCGTTCGGCTCGCTCGCACACGTCGGCCCGCTGGCCCGCAGCGCGGCGGACGCGGCGCTGCTGCTCGACGTGATCTGCGGGGCCGACTGGCGCGACTGGTCGGTGCGCCCCGCCGAGCCCGTCTCGCCGCTGCTCGCCGAGGGCGTCAAGGGCCTGCGCATTGCCTACTCGCCGCACCTCGGCGGACAGGTGGCCGTGCGCCCCGTGGTCGCGGCGGCGGTACGGGCCGCCGTCGCCCGGCTCGCGGGGCTCGGCGCGTACGTGGAGGAGGCGGACCCCGACTTCGCCGACCCCGTCGCCGCCTTCCACACCCTGTGGTTCACGGGGGCGGCCCGGGTGGCGCACCAGCTGCCGTCCGCGTGGCGGGCCTCGTTGGAACCCGGGCTGCGGGAGATCGCCGAGCAGGGCGCGCACATCGGGGCCGTGGACTATCTGGCGGCGACCGAGGTGCAGGCCCAGCTCAGCCACCGCATGGCCCGCTTCCACCGCACGTACGACCTGCTGGTCACCCCGACGCTGCCGATCACCGCGTTCGAGGCGGGCGTGGAGGTGCCGAGGGGGTCGGGGCTGCGGCGGTGGACGGGGTGGACCCCGTTCACGTACCCCTTCAACATGACCGGGCAGCCCGCGGTGACGGTCCCGGTCGGCACGGACTCGGCGGGGCTTCCCATCGGCCTCCAACTCGTCGCCGCACGCCACCGCGACGACCTGGTGCTACGGGCCGCACACGCGCTGGAGCAGTGAAACCCGTACGCAATCAGGCATACGGGACCCATACGCATGGCGGCGTGGAAGGCGGGTAGCGGCGCCGCCATGGCTGGAACACGACCGAGAGACCAGATCCGCAGGCGCACGCTCCTCGCCTCCGCCGCCGGGGCCGCCGCCATGGCCGCCGTCGGCTGCTCCAGAGTGCCCGGGGGCGACGCGCTCGGGCGGCTCAGATCGCAGGGCACGGTCCGGCTGGGGATCGCCGGCGAGGTCCCGTACGGCTATGTCGACGAGGACGGGAAGTTCACCGGCGAGGCGCCGGAACTCGCCAAGGTGATCTTCAAGCGGCTCGGCATCGGCCGCGTCCAGCCGGTCGCCACCGACTTCTCCTCGCTGATCCCCGGCCTCAACTCCCAGCAGTTCGACGTCGTCTCGGCCGGGATGTACATCAACAAGGACCGGTGCGCGCAGGTCCTGTTCGCCGATCCCGAGTACCAGATGCTCGACTCGTTCATCGTGCGCAAGGGCAATCCGAAGAACCTGCACACGTACGAGGACGTGGTGCGCAGCCGTGCCCGGTTCGCGACCGGCACCGGCTACGCGGAGATCAAGTACGCGGTCGCCGCCGGGCTCCGGGAGAAGGACATCGTGATCCTCCAGGACCAGGTCGCCGGGCTGAACGCGGTCGAGTCCGGCCGCGTCGACGTGTTCGCCGGGACCGCGCTGACCACCCGGGCGGTGGTGAAGAAGAGCAGCCGGGCCGAGGCCACCGCACCCTTCGCCGCCGTGGTCGACGGCAAGAAGAAGGTCGACGGCGGCGGCTTCGCCTTCCGCCCCACCGACACCTCGCTGCGCGACGCCTTCAACACCGAGATCCACAAGATGCGCGACAGCGGCGAACTCTTCCGGATCCTGCGCCCGTTCGGCTTCACCGAGGCCGAGATGACCACCCTCACCGCCAAGGAGCTGTGCCGATGACGGCGGGACTGTGGCAGCACTGGGTGCTGCCGGGAATATGGATCACGGTGCAGCTGACCGTGTACAGCGCGGCGCTCGCCGCGGCCGTCGCCTTCGGGGTCGGCATGGCCCGCACGCACCGCTCGCGCCTCGTCCGCTTCCTCGCCGGCTGCTACACGGAGATCTTCCGGGGCATGTCCGCCCTGGTCCTGATGTTCTGGCTGTTCTTCGTGCTGCCCCCGCTGGTGGGCTGGCAGCTGGTGCCGATGTGGGCGGCGGTCCTGGCGCTCGGCCTCTCGTACGGGGCGTACGGCGCCGAGATCGTCCGGGGCGCGCTGAACTCGGTGACGCGCGCGCAGCGCGAGGCGGGCATCGCGCTCAGCTTCACGCCCTGGCAGCGGATGCGGCTGATCCTGCTGCCGCAGGCGGTGCCGGAGATGATCCCGCCGTTCTGCAACCTGCTGATCGAACTCCTCAAGGGCACCGCCCTGGTCTCGCTCCTCGGCGTCGGAGACGTGTCCTTCGCCGCCTATCTCGTCCGCCTGGCCACCCAGGACAGCGCGAAGATCTACAGCGTCACCCTCGTCATCTACTTCGTCCTCGCCTTCGGAATCACCCGTGGCATGAAGGCACTTGAGCGCCGGGCCAAGGCGAACCTGGGGGTGACGGCCAAGTGAGCACCACCGCGCACCACTCGTCCTGGGACTGGTCCGCCGTCTCGGACTTCATGCCGCGCCTGTGGGACGGGATGCTCGTCACCCTCCAGGTCCTGGCGCTCGGCTCGCTGATCTCGTTCTCGCTGGGGCTGGTGTGGGCCCTCGGCCTGCGCTCCCCGGCCCGGCTCGTACGGTGGCCCATCGCCGCCGTCACCGAGTTCATCCGCACCACGCCGCTGCTGGTGCAGCTGTTCTTCCTGTTCTTCGTGCTGCCCGAGTGGGGCGTGAAGTTCTCCGCGCTGACCACCGGAGTCCTCGCCATCGGGCTGCACTACTCGACGTACACCGCGCAGGTCTACCGGGCCGGGATCGACGCCGTGCCCAACGGACAGTGGGAGGCGGCCACCGCGCTCAGCCTGCCCGTGCACCGGACCTGGCTCGCGGTGATCCTGCCGCAGGCGGTCCGCCGAATCGTTCCCGCGCTCGGCAACTACGTCATCTCGATGCTCAAGGACACTCCGCTGCTCGCCGGGATCAGCGTGCTGGAGATGCTCCAGCAGTCGCGCCTCGAAGGGGCGTCGACCTTCCAGTACACCGAGCCGCTGACGGTGGTCGGTGTCGCCTTCGTCCTCATCGCCTACCCGGCATCCCTTCTCGTACGAGCCCTGGAGCGCCGCCTTGCCCGCTGACCACGCACCTGACCACCCCCTGATCACCTTCGACAACGTCACGAAGAGCTTCGGAGGCACGACGGTCCTCGACGACCTGTGCTTCTCGGTGAAGCCGGGGCGCCATGTCACGCTGATCGGACCGTCCGGTTCCGGCAAGACCACGATCCTGCGGCTGCTCATGACCCTGGAGACGCCCGACTCCGGGACGATCCGGGTCAATGGGGACCGGCTGTTTCCGGCCGCCGAGAAGGAGCGGCGCGAGGCCCGCAAGAAGATCGGGATGGTCTTCCAGCAGTTCAACCTCTTCCCCAATATGACGGTGCTGCGGAACATCACCGAGGCGCCGGTGCGGGTGCTCGGGCTCTCGCCCGACGAGGCCCACGCGCGCGCGAAGGATCTGCTGGACCTCGTCGGGCTCGGCGACCGGGGCGACGCGAAGCCCGGGCAGCTCTCCGGCGGTCAGCAGCAGCGGGTGGCGATCGCGCGGGCCCTGGCCATGCGCCCCCAGGTGCTGCTTCTCGACGAGGTGACGTCCGCGCTCGACCCGGAGCTGGTGGCCGGGGTCCTGGACGTCCTGCGTGATGTGGCGAAGACGACCGACATCACCATGCTGTGCGTCACCCATGAGATGAATTTCGCCAGGGACATCTCGGACGAGGTGATGATGTTCGACTCCGGGAAGGTCATCGAGCAGGGTCCGCCGGAAAAAATCTTTGCGGAAGCAGAGCACGAACGTACGCGCGAGTTCCTGGGCGCGGTGCTCTGACCTCTGGTTCCAGCCACAGACCGTGCCATTGACATATGCCACAGGGATGCGCCCCAGCGTAACGGCCGGGGCGCATCATCAATCTCGTCAACACCCCCACCAGAAAGGGGTCTTGGCGGTTATCGTGGTTGGGCAAGCTTGCGGTCTCGACCTGCTAGGGGGAAACCGTGGCGCTGAAGCCCGAGCCGACCGCGCCGTTCCATTCGGTGCAGTACGCCTTCCGCGTCCTGGAGACGATCTCCAAGCACGCCGGCGGCGTGACGGATGTCCAGATCGCACGAGAGACCGGTTTGCCGACCGCACATCTCGCCTCACTTCTTCTCATGCTCCGCTGCGAGGGTTACGTGGAGCAGGTCGCCGACGGCGCGTACGTCATCGGCGACTCGACGGTCCTCCTCGGCTCCGGCGCCGTGCGCCAGCAGGCCCTGGAGGCCAAGCTCCAGAGCACCCTCACCGAGCTGCGCGACTCGGTCGGCGCGGCGGTCTACATCAGCCGGTACATCGACGGCGAGGTGAAGATCACCCAGTACGCGGACGGGCCGCGCGCCCCGAAGGTCAACGAGTGGGTGGACTTCCGCTCGGCGGCCCACGCGAGCGCGGTAGGCAAGTGCCTGCTGACCCAGCTGGACCAGAACGGCCGCCGCGACCACCTGTCCCGCCACAAGATCGCCCGCCTCACCTCGCGGACGATCACCAACGAGCGGATCCTGTTCTCCAAGCTGGACGCCCAGCCGGCGACGGTCCCGGTGCTCGACCTCCAGGAGTACGCGGTGGGCACGGTCTGCGCGGCCGTCCCGCTGACGGCGGGCTCGGCGGTCGGCTGCCTGGCCCTCTCGATGCCGATCGAACACGCCCACCGCCTGCGCTCGGCAGCCGACACCCTGAACCGCCGCGCGGCCCCGGTGGTGCTCTCACTGGCGATCTAGGCGTGTCGTTTCCCCGGTCCGCGCCCGCGCCTGCGGCCGGGTCCGGGGCCGCCTGCGGGTGGTCGGGAGCACCCCCGCGGACCAGGTAGTATTTTCTCTGTCAGCAGGCGCCGCTAGCTCAGTTGGTTAGAGCAGCTGACTCTTAATCAGCGGGTCCGGGGTTCGAGTCCCTGGCGGCGCACAGACAGTCGCAACCCCCTCACCATTGGTGAGGGGGTTGCGGTCGTTTCGGGGGTCGGATGCTGGCGGGGGCCAACGGCGTCGGCGGCCGACGAGAATGCCGCCCAGGCACCGAATACGGAAAGCGCCCCGGTCCTCGATGTCACGCCGCACCAGCTGTTCAGCACGCCGAATCGTCTCGGCGAACGGCGCGATAGATCGACTGCCGGGCAGCCAGATGCCGACCGTCGCCGTAAGCGCTGGTGGCCAGCAGCTTCGGGTCGGTGACGGCGGCGTCCTGCTGCTCGGTGTTGGTCACGGCACGACCTCCGGGGGCCTCTGCATCGCGACCTCCTAGTCCTTCGGCATCTGATCAAAATGCTGGATGGCGGCGAGGATCAGGTCCCGGACCGTGGTGCCGTAGACGGCTGATCGTTGCAAGAGGGCGAACGCCTTGGTGTACAGCTCGATCTCTCGGGGCTGCGTGACGGAGAACTCCGCCGAGTAGGTCTCCACCAGGACGAGCTTGTCGTCGAACATCGAGAACGAGTTGCCGGGCCAGATCCCCACAGGTGCGGAGCGCGGGATGATGCCCAGGCTCATCCGGGGCAGCCGCATCACCGCCAGCAGGCGGTCGAGCTGCCCCAACATCACCTCCGGCCCGCCGAAGTTGGTGTAGAGCGCCTGCTCACCGAGGACGACGTTGAAGATCCGGTTGCCGCGGTACAGGTACTGCTGCCGTTCCAGTCGCTTGGCCGTGGCGGCTTCTACGTCGTCCGGGATCTCGTAGTAGTCCACGACCTGGCGGAAGGTCTCCGCCGCGTACTCCGCCGTCTGGAGCGTCCCCCACACCAGCGTCGGGTGCCAGATACGGAAGACCTTCGTCCTGGCGTAGACCGGCAAGGCCTTCCTCTGTCGTTCTTCCGCGCCGGGCTCCAGCTGCCGGCGCCACTCCAGCCACAGCTCGTCGATGTGCCGGACGGTCGCGATCAGGTCGGGGATCTGCTCTGGCCGGTCGGTGGTGATGCACCAAGTGCGGATGTCGGCTTCGCTGGGGTTCTGCTTGCCGTTCTCCAGCCGGGAGACCTTCGACTCCGCCCACCCGGTGGCCACGGCGAATGCCCGGCCGCTGGCGAACCCCGCATCCTTGCGGAATCCGCGAAGCCGGGCACCCAGCGCCTCTCGTGCTTCTTGTGCTTGGTGACTCACTGATGGATCAGGGCTTGTACTCGACGTGCGGGACGGCATCGGCCCAGAGCAGATCGCGTACGCGGACGCATGCGGCCACGGTGTCAGGGTCCTCGATGATCTCGGAACCCAGGACACGGCCCTCCGGGTCGAAGCGGCCGACGGCCAGCAGCCGGTCGTCGTAGAGCCACCAGTCATCGCCGTCCACGGGGAAGGTGATGCCGTCGGGCAAGCGGTGCCGCGGTAGCCACCGGATGTCCTCGCCGACGTCGATGTTGAGGTGGGTCAGCGAGCGCTCCCACGTGACGTACTGGCTGTGCGGCTCCGACACCACCCGCACGCGGCGCACCGTCTTGCCTTCGCCGGTGACCCGCTTCATCAAGGCCATCCACTCGTCGAGCCAGGCGTAGTCATCGGGTTCGCCCCGCTGCCATCGGGCGTACGGCGTGTCCTCGATCGGAGATCCGTAGTCGTCTCTGAGCTCCAGGTGGAAGGCGTCGCGTTCGAAGCTGTTGAACAGCTCGTCACGCTGAGCAGGAGTGATCAGGTCCATCGTCTTCCTCCAACAGGGCCGTGATCGAGGACCTGGGGACCTCGATGCAGGTCTCGTAGTCGGGCAGGCGCATCTGGCTCAGGGCTTCAGGATCGTGCATTTCGGGGCCCTGGAGCACGCACGTGCCCTGTTCTGTGACGAGCATGATCGGGGCGGTGAACTTCCTGACCTCGCCGGACACTTGGCCGTCCTTGGTCAGGTGCTCGAACAGCTCGGTCGGCACCTCGACGACCGTCTGCCCTTCGGGCACATCGAGCTGCATGAGCAGTTCGTTGGCGAAGACCTTCCAGCCTTGGATGACGTAGCTGTCCTGGTCGCTGGCGTCGAGCGTGGGGCTGTCTCCGGGGGTGGAGTTCTTACCGAGGAACCGTAACTTCATGGTTGCTCTCCCGTCCGCCGCCTTGCGCAGGTTTGCGTGACACAGGGATCGTGCGCGAGACGTTCGCCCCAGTCTATCGGCCTGCTGCAAACTCGCGCAATTTTCTTGGTAGTTGACTCGCGGCCGCTCTACGGTCGCTCTCTAGCCCGAGCAACCAAGGACGCGCCCCATGACGCGGCATCGAGGGGAGATGCGTGGTGGCCACTGTGGACAGCGAACCCGAGACCCCAAGCGCCGACCGCTTGGCGGGCGCGCCTGAGCGGACGATCAACAGCGTCCGAGGATCTGCCACGCACCACGGGCGGCCGCTCGTGCACATCGGCCACCTGCCCGCCGACATCGCGGAGCGGCTGGCCGAGCGCGCCCGGCGGGGGGAGGACCGGTGAGCCCCGGTTGCCGCACACGCGGACGGCCTAGGTCCCGTTGTTCAACGATTCCGCCCCTGCCCGGCAGCCAGGCCGTACTCCAAGTGCAAGGGCAAGACGGCAGTGGTGGGACCCGCATCCGGCGCCATCAGGCCGGAGCGGGTAGGACGGCAGCGCGGGAGCGATCCCGTGTCGGCCATGCCGAAGGAGAGCGCACAGTGAATCTCATCCTGCGCGACGACAGTGGGAACGGTGGCGACAAGCTTCCGGGCGAGCCGTATCCCGGCCCGCACCAGCCGCCGACCCCGGACGGGGGCCCCGGCGTACCGAACCCGCCCCAGCCGAGCGTCATCCCGTGACGGCTGACGGGCACGAAGAGTCCGCGGAGTGGGCGGAGTTGGGACGAGTACTCACGGCCGGCGGCCTCCTCTCTTCCGACTGGATGCCGGCATTTGCCGCCGTGCGTCGGTTCGCCTTCCTGCCCGACCTCATGTGGCCCTTCGACATGGAGGCGGGTGGCAGCGTCGCCGTGGACAAGCGGCGTGATCCCGACGTGTGGCAGCGGTATGCCGAGGCGGACGCGCCCATCGTCACGCAGTGGGACGACGGCGAGCATTCCGGCACGGAGCCCGGAGCGGTCTCGACGAGCTCCGCATCGATGCCGAGTGTGGTGTTCTCCATGCTCCGGGACCTGGACGTCCAGGCCGGGAACCGGGTCTTGGAGATCGGCACCGGCACGGGCTGGAACGCCGCCCTGCTCGCCCACCGGCTCGGCCCCGAGAACGTCGTCACCGTTGAGGTGGACGAGGCGGTGGCGGCGACCGCGCGGGCGGCTCTCGACCGCTTCGGTCTGCCCGCCCGGGTGGTCCACGGCGACGGCTTCAAGGGGCACCGGGAAGAGGCGCCGTACGACCGGATCATTGCCACGTGCGGGCTGCGGTCCATCCCCTTCGCGTGGGTGGAGCAGAGCCGACCCGGCGGGGTGATCGTGGCCCCGTGGGGGACGGACTACAGCAATGGTGACGCTGTGGCCCGACTGACCGTGGCCGATGACGGCAAGAGCGCGTCGGGGCCGTTCACGGGCCCCGTGGAGTTCATGAAACTGCGGGCGCAGCGACTGCCGGCCGTCGTCCATGCCGAGTACGTCAAGGGCGGCGTCGCCGACGGCGACGAGTCGTCCACCACGATCACGGAAGGCGAGTTCGTGGGCGGCCGGTTCAAGCCGCAGGAGTTCGCACTGGGGCTGCGGGTGCGCGACAGCGTGCGCGTCGTTGCCGCCAAAGCCGATGGGGCCCGGCCCGTGTGGTTCTACGGGCTCACCGACCGCTCGTGGGCGTGCGTGCAGTTCCGCGACGGCGACCACGCGCGCGTCTGGCAATCGGGTCCACGCCGACTCTGGGACGAAGTGGAGTCGGCCCACCAGTGGTGGGATGAGCAAGGCCGCCCCGGATTCGATCGCTTCGGGCTCGTCGTGGACGGCGGCGGCGAACGAGTCTGGCTCGACTCGCCTGACAACCTCCTGCCGGTCGTCCAAGCGCCGTAGACAGCCAGGCGAAGACAACCCCACCCACCTCCTCGCCGACTCCGAGAACCGGGACGGCTACTCCCCCAAGGAGTGCGGTGCCTTCGATGCGACCACGCTCTTCAGCTTCACGGTTCCTACTGCGTGGAGGCGCAATCCTAGGACGTGGACGCCAGGGTGATCCACGTCCTCGATCGGCCGCCGGGACGCGACGGACGCTGTCCGCGTTCCCCCACGGCGAACACCCTCGACAAACCACCCCGCCCGAGTAACGTTGATTACATGATTACAGCCGAACAGCACGAGCAGCTTCGCGGCTGGTTTTCCGGTCGCATACCGGACGATCTCTATGAGCGTCTGGTGGAGGTGGTGGTCGACCGTGAGGAGATCACCGTCATCGGGCGTATCCCCGAGCCCAAGGTCAGCGACAACGCGTCCCCCGTCGAGCGGGACGCCGCGCTCGACGGGCGTATCCAGGAGTTTCGGGAGCGCACCCGGGACGAGCGGATCGCCGTGGCGCGGGAGGCCGAGCATCGGTATGGGCGGAAGGTGTCGTGGGGGGCGGAGTGCGGGGGGCGGCGGGCTCTGTTCACGCATGTCGCGGCGCCCGTCATGACCCGGCTGCGGCAGCCGGAGCGGCAGGTTCTCGACACCCTGGTCGCCGGCGGGGTCGCCCGCAGTCGTAGTGATGCGCTCGCCTGGTGCGTACGACTGGTGCAGAGTCACACCGACGACTGGCTCGGGGATCTGCGCGACTCCCTGGAACGCGTACGGGAAGTGCGCGCCCAGGGGCCCGACCGTCCGCCGGAGACATCCGCACCGGAGAGTGAGTGAGGATCGTGCATGAGCGACGACAGTCCGGGTACGCCCAACATCTTTGAGTGGATGGGCGGTCAGGCCGCCCTCGACCGGCTGACCGAAGTGTTCTACGGGCATGTGCACAAGGACCCCGTGCTCGCGCCGGTGTTCGCGGGCGCTCCGCCCGAGCACCCCCACCACGTCGCCGTCTGGCTCGCCGAGGTCTTCGGCGGGCCCGCCGACTACACCGCCTCCCACGGCGGCCACGACCACATGGCCGCGCGCCACCTCGGCCGCGGTATCACCGAGGAGCAGCGGCGGCGCTGGATCGCGCTGCTGATGGACTCGGCGGACGAGGTGGGGCTCGCGGGCGACCCGGAGTTCCGCGCGGTGTTCGCGTACTACATCGAGTGGGGCACCCGTATGGCGCTCCTCTACTCCGGGCCGAACCCGCCGCCGGTGGAGGGGACCGGCGCCCGCGTGCCCCGGTGGGGGTGGAATCAGACCCCTCCCTGGCAGCCCAACCCCTAGCCCGTCTGTCGTCAACTGCCTTGCGTACGGCCCCTTCCCGCACCTCGGGAAGGGGCCGTACGCATGTCTTATACAAACGTTCTAGACAAGTGTTTTAAACAGCCGTACAGTTCCTGTCATGACGCACTCGCCGCGCACGAACAGCCCGAGCAGCCCGACCGGCCTCCGAGCCGGCCGCAAGGAATGGACCGCCTTCGTCGTCCTCCTGCTGCCGCTCCTCCTGGTCTCGATGGACGTCTCCGTCCTCTACTTCGCCATCCCGTCGATCACCCGGGAGCTGGACCCGAGCGCCACCCAGCAGCTGTGGATCTTCGACGTGTACGCCTTCGCGCTCGCCGGGCTGCTCATCACGATGGGGTCGCTCGGTGACCGGATCGGGCGCCGCAAGCTGCTGCTGATCGGCGCGACGGCGTTCGGCCTCGCCTCGGTGACGGCGGCGTACGCGACCAGCGCCGAGATGCTCATCGCGGCCCGCGCCCTGCTCGGCGTCGGCGGGGCCACCCTGATGCCCTCCACCATGGGCCTGGTCCGCAACATGTTCCGCGACGACAAGCAGCGCGGGCAGGCGATCGGCATCTGGTCGGGCGCCATGGCGGGCGGCATCGCGCTCGGCTCGGTGATGAGCGGGGTGATGCTGGAGCACTTCTGGTGGGGCTCGGTGTTCCTGATCAACGTGCCCGCGATGCTGCTCCTGCTGGTCCTCGTCCCGCTCCTGGTCCCCGAGTTCAAGGACCCGGCGCCCGGCAAGTTCGACCTGCTGAGCGTGCCGCTGTCGATGGGCGCGGTGCTGCCGGTGGTGTACGGGCTGAAGGAGTTCGCGGCCGAGGGCTTCAGCTGGGCGCGACTGCTCTCGGTGGCCGCGGGCCTCGCGATCGGCTGGGTCTTCGTCCGCCGCCAGCGCACCAAGCGGGACGCGATGATCAGCCGTGAACTCTTCCGCGACCGCGTCTTCGGCGCCGGGATCTCGCTCAACGCCGTCGCCGCCTTCGCGATGATGGGCTCCGCGTACTTCACCACGCAGTACCTCCAGTCGGTGCTCGGCATGGGCACCATGGAGGCGGCTCTGTGGTCGCTGGCCCCCTCGGTCGCGGTGGGCATCGCGGCCCCGACGGCCACGGCCGTGGCGGCGAAGGTCGGCAAGGCCCCGGTCATCGCGGCGGGCTTCATGATCGGCGGCGCGGGCTACGGCATCCTCGCCCTCACCGGCACCGACTCCCTCTGGCTCGTACTGACCGGCGCCGCGGTGATCGCCAGCGGCATCGTCACGGTGATGGCGCTCGTCTCCGACATGGCGCTGGCATCGGCCCCGGCCGAGAAGGCTAGTTCGGCGGCCTCGCTCCTGGAGACCGGCCAGGAGTTCGGCGGCGCGCTCGGTATGGCGGTCCTGGGCTCGATCGGCACCGCGGTCTACCGCTCCGACATGCCCGACTCGGCTCCGCCCGCCGCCCGCGAGACCCTGGGCGCGGCCGTCGCGAGCGCCGACCACGCGCTGGTGACGACGGCCCGGGAGGCCTTCGTCCACGGGATGCAGTACGCGGCGGTCGGCGGCACGGTGCTGCTTCTGGGTACGGCGGTCCTTGCGGTGGCGATGCTGCGCGGCACCGCGGCGGCCGAGCCCGCGCGGGCTCCCGAGCCGGAGGGTGAGCTGGTGGCGTAAGCCCCGTACGCGTACGACCGCCGGGCGGGCTCGTTATGAGCTTGCCCGGCGGTCGTTTCGCATTTCGGCTGCGCGCCGGTGGGGGCTGGTCGCGCAGTTCCCCGCGCCCCTGGGTAGTCCGAGGCACGCGGAAGTTTCAGAACTGCACGTCCGAACAGGCGTAAAACGCGTTGCCCGTGTCCGCGATCGTCCAGACCGCGAGGATCAGATGGCGGCCCGTCTTGCCGGCGGGGATGGTGCCCTCGTGGGAGAGCGTGGACGGCGGCCGCTGGCCGTAGAAGGGGACGGTCAGGAACGGCTGCGGGTCGAGCGCGTCCCGGGTGAGCGGCCGGCTCGGGTCCCAGCCGTCTCTGGTGATGTAGTACGTGAAGTCCGTGGTGGCGTGCATGGCCGTGAACTGCCAGCGGAAGGTGTACGTCTGACCTGCCGTCAGCTGGGTCGTGGGCCAGCCGGTGCCGCCGCGCGGATCGTCCAGCTCGGCGAACCTGCTGTTGCCGCCCGCGCAGATCGTGCCGTCGTCGGGCCCGGCGTCCGGGAAGCCCTTGGGTCCCTCGACGGACTGCGGCTCCCACTGTATTTCGCCGCAGTCGTGGGCGTTGGCGCACACCTTCTGGCGGCTCAGTGGCTGATCGGTGTAGCCGTGGCTGCTCGCGGTCGAAGTGGCCAGCAGGGAGGTCCCCGCCGCCACGAGCGCGACCACGGCCGCGCCCAGCTTCTTTTTCCGCATGCTGACGCTCCTGGAGAACGTGGGGGAGTTCCGGGATCGGGCACGCGCGCGTCCGTGATGGAGCATGGTCCAGTCTTGGTCTGGACCAACTACCAGACTATTCACGCCAGTTGAGCATGTCCAGACCAATCACACGGCCGGGTCTCCCGCTCGCCCGAACCCCTCCCTACGCTCCCTCCGCCCCACCCCTCCCCGTATAGAACGCCACCGTCAGGTCCTTCACCAGCGCCCTGCGCTCGTAGTCGTCGAGCTCGACCAGGCCGCGCGAGGTGAGCCGGGTGACCGTGTCCTCGACCGCGTCCACCACCGACGTCAGCACCGCGTCCCGGTGCCGGGCGTCGATCGCCGCGACCCGGCGCCGCCGCATCGCGGCCGCGACCTCGGGCGCGTACTCGATCACGGTGGGCTGCGCCGAGTACACCTCGATCCCGACCGGCGCAGCCTCCGCCTTGAGCAGCCGGGTCAGCGCGTCCCCGACGGCCTCCGCGTCGCGCAGGGTCGGGGCGTCGTCGTGGAAGGCGTCGGCCGGGAGCTGGGAGAGGACCCGGGCCATCGCCGCCTCCACCTGTTCGCGCAGATAGACGACGTGGTCCTCGACGGCGAGCGCCGCCCGCGCGGTGTCCCTGACCCGCCACACCACCAGGACCACCACCCGCAGCGCCGTGCCGTCGGCGTCGACCGCGGGCATCGGCTCGCTGCGCCAGTGCCTCAGCCGTACGTCGACCCGGCGGCGCAGCAGCAGCGGGTTCGTCCACATCAGCCCCGTACGCCGCACGCTCCCCCGGTAGTCACCGAAGAGCGACAGCACCCAGGCACCCCCGACCCGGCCCCGCCCGAGCCCGCCGAAGCAGACGACCGCGAGAGCCACCCCGAGCACGAGCAGCGCCCAGCGCGCCGGGCCGATGCCCGTCCCTCCATGTGTATACGAGTGCAGACGCGGCACCCCCGTCAGCGCGGCCGGAAGCACCCGGGCCGACCAGATCACCGCCGCGCACCCGGCGAGCGCGGCGACTCCCGCCCCGACCGCGACCACCCCGGGCAGCACGGGCCCGGGCCGCTCGACGAGCCCCGGGTCACCGGGCGTGGCGGGACGGGCGGGCGCGGGGAGGGGCGTGGTGGGCACGGCACGGCGGGCCGGGACCGGAGCGAGGGGCTGCGGCACCACCGGGTTGGACCCCGTGTCGTCCCGGAACAGCAGATGCACCGGGATCTCGGCGGTGGATTCGCCCTTGATCACCGCGACCCGCCGCCCCGGGGTGTCCCCGGCCCGGCCACCGTCGCCGCCGTCCGTCGTCTTCGTCTGCTGCATCGATACCTCCGTCATGCGAAGAGCCGCCGCCAGGTCTCGGGGCCGGGGTAGCCGTCGGCCTCGGCGCCGCGCCAGCCCTGGGCACGCTGGAACGCCTCGACGTTGCGGCGGTCGGCCTCTTCCCAGTCGGGTCCGGGGCCGGATGTGTAGTAGCGGCCGAAGCCCTTCAGCACGAGCCGGCGGCCGAGGTCGGTCACGTACGTACTGGACTGACCAGGGCGGAAGTACCCCGCGCCGGGGTAGGCGGGCGCCGTCACGAAGGACGCCGGGGTCGCGGTGACCGCCGGGGTGCGGGCGGCGGGGATGTCCCTGCCCGTGCCCTTGACGAGCAGGCTCCAGGTGTCGGGGCCGGGCAGCCCGTCGGCCTCCGTGCCGGTCCAGCCCTGCGCCCGCTGGAACGCCTCGGTCGCCCGCCGGTCCGCGTCGCCCCAGCGCGGTCCCGGGCCCTCGGTGTAGAAGCGCTTGCCGCCGCGCGCGACGAGCATCTGGCCGAGACGGGTGACGTTGGCGTTGTTGGCGCCCGGCCCGAAGGAGGCCGCGCCCGGGAAGGCCGTGGAGGGCTTGTCCGGGGCGGACTTGTCCGGGGCGCTGTCCGTCGCGGTGGCCGGGAGCGTTCCGGAGGTCCCGTTGCTGAGGCCCTTGTAGCGGTAGGGCAGATAGCGGGTGGAGTTGCTCCAGTACGCGTACGGGGTCGACTGCTTGCGGGCGTTGGGGGGCGTCTGCTCGTACGCGACGTAATAGGTGTGCGTGTAGTCGGTCCAGCCGCCGAAGATCACGACGTGCGAGCCGCGGGTCGGGTTGTCGGGGTTGTGGAAGAGCAGCATGTCGCCGGGCTGGAGCTCGTCCTTGGTGATCCGCACCGCGAAGGTGGCGAGGCTGCCGGTCCACTCGTTGGTGCCGAGGTTCCAGGCCATGGAGACGAAGCCGGAGCAGTCCTGGCGGTACCCGTCCGACCAGTACTCGTCCATGCTGTACGGGACCTGGGCACTCACCCACTTCTTGGCCCGGTTGACGATGTCGGCCCGGGTCATCGGCTGAAGCCGTCGCGGCGGCGTCAGTCCGCCGACACCGGCCGGGCTCCCGTGCAACGCGCTGGTCACACCCTGCGCGGTGACGGGCTCGTCGTCCGCCCCCGTCGCACCGTCGCCGTCGAGGGCGCGGTCGTGGGGGGTGGGGTGCCCGGCAGCCGGACCATGGCCGACGCCGACGTCCCGGCCACCCCCGTCCGCCGCGGCGGCGGTGCCGCTCAGGACCACCCCCGCCGCCGTCGCCAGGACGATCGCGCGGCGGGCGCCGCCGGCGCGGAGCGGTCGGGCGGCCGAGCGCCGCCGTTCCGCGCACCCCGCGCACCCGCACGCACCCGGTTCGTACTCCTCGAACTGCGGCAACTCCAGCACCGCCGCCATACCCGTCACCTGCCGCTCTCGGAGATCTCGTGGCCTTTGAAGATCTTTTCTGCGCTTCTGCACGGGCCGACAGCTTTCCAACTGTCCGCACAAATCGCATTGTGACGGATCAAAACGGATGAAACGAACATCTCATCGCGCGTCGCCGGTCAGAACCACCCGTCCGCGTCCGGTAGAGTTCTTGTTGTCAGCAGGCGCCGCTAGCTCAGTTGGTTAGAGCAGCTGACTCTTAATCAGCGGGTCCGGGGTTCGAGTCCCTGGCGGCGCACAGACAGTCGCGACCCCCTCACCATCGGTGAGGGGGTCGCGGTCGTTTTCCCCGGCGCACGCCCGCGCCTCCGGTGCCATGCGGCGCGTCGCACTGCCACGGGAGCTCTACCCGAAATCCGCACGCCCTGCACAAGCGCCCCGTAAAGCCCGTGTATGACCGGTAAACAGCTTGTTTCACCCTTGCGATCAAGCCGGTCGACATAGAAACCTGACTGGGGGCCCATTGGCCCCAAGGGGGTGCGCGGCTCCATCAGTTGGAGGGCACGAGGGGCCGCGCGAGCGATTCGGAGGGGAATGTCCCGGTTGTGCGGACCACGGGGTGGGGGCCCCGTTCATCAATCGGTGCCGATGAAGGCATCATGCAACCGGAAGGGTCTCGTCCCATGTCTAGAACAAGGGTGCGGCCCGCCCCTGACTGACCATCAGTACGTCCGCACCGGTCGAGGGGGACCGACGCGGACGCAGGAACACGACACACACGCAAGCGGACCTTTGCGTGCGGGGGGATGACTCATGACGTCGACGCCGACCGGCGCCCGGCAACACGATGACCCGTCCCAGACCACCCAGCTCCGGATCCCCGCGCATCTGCGGGCCGGAGCGGCGCGGCAGCGGCTGAAAAAGTCCCTGCCCCGCTACGACTACGAGCACTACAGCAGGCTCGCCGGCCCGCTCACCCAGCCGGACCCGACGAAGCCGTACCGCGTGCAGTACCGGTCGCTCCTCTCGCAGGAGCCGCACCGGATACGCGCGGCCCTGCTGCTCGGCGCGGCCCCGCTGGTCTCGCTCGGCCTGTTCGCCTGGCTGATGCAGCCGGAGCACTGGACCAAGCGCGACCACGCCTCGCAGTCCCTGCTGGTCCTGGACATCGTCATGCTGGTCTCGATCGGCCTGATCGAGCTCTTCCGGACGATGAACGTCCTGTCGAACGCGCACGCGACCCTGGTCGCCCGCGACCCGATTCCCGTGGTGCCCGAGACCGGCACCAAGGTCGCCTTCCTCACCTCCTTCGTGCCCGGCAAGGAGCCGCTGGAGATGGTGACCAAGACGCTTGAGGCGGCGGTCCGCATCCGCCACCGCGGCCTGATGCACGTCTGGCTGCTCGACGAGGGCGACGACCCGGCGGTCAAGGAGGTCTGTGCGCGCCTCGGGGTGCACCACTTCTCCCGCAAGGGCATATCCCGCTGGAACCAGCCCAAGGGCCCGCACCGCGCCAAGACCAAGCACGGCAACTACAACGCCTGGCTGGAGGCGCACGGCGGCGACTACGACTTCTTCGCCTCGGTCGACACCGACCACGTGCCGCTGCCCAACTACCTGGAGCGGATGCTCGGTTACTTCCGCGACCCGGACGTCGGCTTCGTCATCGGCCCGCAGGTCTACGGCAACTACGACACGTTCGTCACCAAGGCGGCCGAGTCCCAGCAGTTCCTCTTCCACGCGCTGATCCAGCGCGCCGGCAACAAGTACGGCGCGCCGATGTTCGTCGGTACCAGCAACGCGGTGCGCATCAGCGCCCTGAAGCAGATCGGCGGCCTGTACGACTCGATCACCGAGGACATGGCCACCGGCTTCGAGATGCACCGGCACAGCAACCCGGCGACCGGCAACAAGTGGCGCTCGGTCTACACCCCGGACGTGCTGGCCGTCGGCGAGGGCCCGTCCGCCTGGACCGACTTCTTCACCCAGCAGCTGCGCTGGTCGAGAGGTACGTACGAGACGATCCTCAAGCAGTACTGGAAGGGCTTCACCACGCTGCCGTTCGGCAAGCTCTTCAACTACACGATGATGATCATCTTCTACCCGATGTCGGCCCTCAACTGGATCCTGGCGGCGCTCAGTTGCACGCTGTTCCTGGGCCTGGGCGCCTCGGGTGTGCAGATCGACCCGGTCATCTGGATGATGCTGTACGGCAACGCCTCGGCCCTCCAGATCGGGCTCTACATCTGGAACCGGCGCCACAACGTCTCGCCGCACGAGCCGGAGGGTTCCGGCGGGATCGCCGGCATGGTGATGTCCGCGCTCTCCGCGCCGATCTACGCCCGCTCGCTGATGGACGCCGTACTGCGCCGCAAGAGCTCCTTCGTGGTGACGCCCAAGGGCGACTCGTCCAGCCCGGACACGCTCTTCGGCACCTTCCGCATCCACCTGTTCTTCATCGTGGTCTTCGGCGGCTCGCTGATCGCCTCGCTCTTCAACGGCCACAGCCACCCCGCGATGATCACCTGGGCCGCGCTGGCCCTGCTGATCACGGCCGCGCCGATCATCGGCTGGCGGTGGACCGTACGGGCGGAGAAGAAGAAGCGCGGCAAGCGGCGCCGGTCCGGACCGCCCGCGCCTCCGGCCCAGGCGCAGCCGCCGCATCCGCAGCAGCGCCCGCAGTGGGCCCCGGCCCCCGAGGCCCAGGCCGGACCGCAGCCGCTTCCGCAGGCCGGACCCCATGCCGGATCGCAGCCGCTTCCGCAGCCCAGGACGCAGGCCGGGCCCGGGACCGACGGACCGGCCGACGACCAGACCGTGCAGATCGTGCTTGGGGGACGTAACCCATGAGATACCGTCCGAGCCGCCGTACCCGCCGCTGGGCGATCGGTACGGCGGTGGTCCTCGCGCTCGCGGGCGCCAACGGGCCCTGGCTGTACCGGTTCTCCACGGACCAGTACCACGACTACAAGATCAACCAGCCGGGGTACAAGGCGGACAACGGCCACTGGGACATGGTCGACATGCCCAAGGAGTTCCGCCTCAACACGATCCACGCGGCGCTCCTGCACACCGGCAAGATCC
This sequence comes from Streptomyces sp. CBMA152, assembly GCF_014596475.1. GTDB lineage: Bacteria > Actinomycetota > Actinomycetes > Streptomycetales > Streptomycetaceae > Streptomyces. The sequence goes on from NZ_MECJ01000033.1 coordinate 699,720, forward strand.
TGCTGGTCGCGGGCTCCGGCAACAACGCCAAGAACTTCGACGCGAAGAAGTTCGACACGGTGCTGTGGGATCCCGAGAAGAACACCTTCAAGAAGATCCACACGCCCAACGACCTGTTCTGCACCGGCCACACCCAGCTGGCCGACGGCAATCTGCTGATCGCGGGCGGCACCAAGCGGTACGAGAAGCTCAAGGGCGATGTCACCAAGGCCGGCGGCCTGATGATCGTCCACAACGAGGACCCGGACAAGCCGATCACGCTGCCCGCGGGCACCCGGTTCACCGGCAAGTCCAACGGCAAGACGTTCGTCTCCAAGGACCCCGTGCTCGTCTCGCGCGCGAAGAAGATCTTCGACAAGAGCACCGGCAAGTTCCTGCGTACGGAGGCCGGGCTCGGGCGGATCTACGTCGAGGCCGAGCAGTCCGGCACCGAGCACGAGACCGGCACCGAGGACAACTACCGCATCCAGGGCCTCACCGGCTCCGACACCCGCAACGTCTACGGCATCGCGCAGAAACTCGCCCTGGACAAGAAGGACTTCCAGGGGATCCGGGACGCGTACGAGTTCGACCCGGTCGCCGAGCGGTACATCACCGTCGACCCGATGAACGAGGCGCGCTGGTACCCGACGCTGACGACGCTGGCCGACGGCAAGGTCCTGGCGCTGTCGGGCCTGGACGACATCGGGCAGCTGGTGCCGGGCAAGAACGAGGTGTACGACCCGAAGACCAAGAAGTGGACGTACACCAAGGGGATCATGCAGTTCCCCACGTACCCGGCGGTGTTCCTGCTGCAGAACGGCAAGCTGTTCTACTCGGGCTCCAACGCGGGGTACGGGCCGGACAACGTCGGGCGCGACCCGGGCATCTGGGACTTCGAGACCAACAAGTTCACCAAGATCCCCGGGCTGAGCGACGCGACCGAGATGGAGACGTCGGGCACGGTGCTCATGCCGCCGGCGCAGGACGAGAAGTACATGGTGATCGGCGGGGGCGGGGTCGGCGAGTCCGAGAAGTCGTCGAAGAAGACGCGGATCGTGGACCTGAAGGACCCCGACCCGTCCTTCAAGGACGGCCCTTCGCTGTCCGACGGCACCCGCTACCCCGAGACGTCGGTCCTGCCCGACGACACCATGCTGATCAGCGGCGGCTCCAAGGACTACCGGGGCCGGGGCGGGTCCAATCTGCACCAGGCGCGGATCTACGACGCGAAGACGGGCACGATGCGGCGGGTGGCGGATCCGGAGGTCGGCCGCAACTATCACTCGGGGTCGATCCTGCTCCCGGATGGACGGGTCGTGACGTTCGGCGGCGACTCGCTCTTCGCCGACAAGGACGACACGAAACCGGGTGTGTTCGAGCAGCGCATCGAGATCTATACGCCGCCGTATCTGTACAAGGGCAAGGGCAAGCAGCCCGACCTGGGCGAGGGGCCCAAGTCCCTTGCGCTGGGCGGGAGCGGGGTGTTCAAGTCCAAGGACGCGGCGTCGATCAGGACGGCCCGGCTGATCCGGCCCAGCGCGACGACGCATGTCACGGACATCGACCAGCGGTCGATCGCGCTGGATGTCTCGAAGACGGCGGACGGTGTGCAGGTCACGGTTCCCAAGAGCCGCAACCTGGTGCCGCCGGGGTGGTACATGCTGTTCGTCACGGACGGGGAGGGCGTGCCGTCGAAGGCGGTGTGGGTGGAGGTGCCGTAGGGGGCGGCGGCGTTTTGGCCCCCACCCCGCCCCTTCCCTGAACCCTGCCGGGGGCGGGTGGGGGTGGAGGTGGGTTCTCCCGGGGGCTGCGCCCCCGGACCCCTTTTGCGGGGCCTGCGGCCCCTGCACCCCGCTTCGGCTGCGGACCGTGCTGGGTTGCTCGCGCAGTTCCCCGCGCCCCTAGGAGGGCCCGAAGGGCCCATCTAAGGGGCGGGGTGGGGCTACTTCGTGTTGTGCGACAGCCCCAGCGCGTACTCCGGCCACCACTCCCCCGCCTTCGGCCCGCCCTTGCAGTCGCCGTCCGATTCGCCGGGGCGCTTGACCCAGACGTAGGCGTCCACCAGGGGGTCACCGGTGTGCGTCGTGGGGCGTTCGCCCAGCGCGCGGCCCGGCGGGTTGCACCAGGTCTCCTTCGGGTCGCCGCCCGTGTAGGGGCCGTTGCCGTTGCGGCTGGTGTCGATCACGAAGTGTTTGCCGGACAGCTTCGCGGACAGCTTGTGGCCGAAGTCCTTGCTGGCCGCTGTTGTCTGGAAGTTGGAGACGTTCACCGCGAAACCGTCGGCCAGGTCCACGCCCGCCCGGCGGAGCGGTTCGTCAAGGGCGTCCGGCTGCTGCCACCCCGCGTTGCCCGCGTCCACGTACACCTTCACCCCCGGCTGCTGCTTCAGCCGCGAGACCGCCTTCTTCAGCAGGTCGTACCGCTCCTCGGCGAACTGGGGCGGGGTGCAGCCGTCCACGAGGTGCAGGACCGCGTCCGGCTCCAGGACCACCGTGGCACCCCGGTCACCGATCCCGGCGGCGACCTTGTCCACCCACGCCCGGTACGCGTCCCCGTCCGCCGCCCCGCCCTTGGAGAACTGGCCGCAGTCGCGGTGCGGGATGTTGTAGAGCACGAGCAGCGCCGTGCGGTCGGCCTTGGCCGCGGCCTCGGTGAAGCCCTTCGCCTCCGACTCGGGGTTCTCCGGGCCGATCCACTCCCCGACCGGCTGCTCCGCGATCTTCGAGATCAGCGCGGCGTTGGAGTCGTCGCCGTCCTTGCGGTACGCCGCGACCTGCCGCGAGGCGTTGCCGTCCGGGTTGACCCAGAACGGGTCGACCGACTTGGGCTGCTGCGCCACCGTCGGCTTCTTGCCACCGTCCGACGACGAGCAGGACGTCAGCAGCAGCGCCGCGCCCACAGCGACCGCGCCCGCCCGCGCACAGCTCCGGAACATCCGATCCCCCTCAAACGTGCTTCCCCGGACGCTTCCCCCGATCCATCGTGGCACACCCGGACGTCCCGCACCGACGCGATCCCCACCGAGCGCACACGGAGGGCGACTTGGCGTTATCCGGGACTAGGCCGAAAGCGCACACCGGTTCTACAGTGGTCGCGTCGGCCCCAGCCCCGGCCGCTTGTGCGACGCCGTTCCCCTTGAGCCTCCCGTGGCGGCGCCGGGCTTCTCCCGCAGCCCGCGCGCCCACGGTCGAGGACCAGCCCGGCCGGCGGCTCCGGGGGGAGCGGGCCGTCGGCCGGGCCAGGTGCCCGGGCCAACCGCCCGCGCGCGCTCAGGACTTGACCGCCGCCTGACGCGGCGCCCGTACATCCGTCAGATAGGCGGAGACCACGACATTCGCCGTATACGTACGCGCCTTGCGGTCGTACGTGCCCCCGCAGGTGATCAGCCGCAGCTCGGCGCGGCCCGCCTCGCGCGGCCCGTACACCTTGTGCGCGTCGAACCGGTCGCGTGTGAAGACCCGTACGTCGTCGATGGTGAACTCGGCGACCGAGCCGTCGGAGCGGACCACGTCGACCTTCTGGCCGGGGCGGGTGGCGCTCAGGCCGTAGAAGACGGCCGGTTTGCTCTCGGTGTCGACATGGCCGACGAGCAGCGCCGCGCCCGGGGCGCCGGGCTGGGCCCCGGCGCCGTACCAGCCGACCGTGCCCGGCCGGTCGTACGGCGGCGGGTCGACCGCGCCCGAGGTGTCCAGGCCGCGCGGCACGACGGGTGCGGTCACGCCTATCGACGGGATCTCGACACGTTGCGGCGCCGCCGCCGTCACCGGGTCGTGCGCGGGCGGCAGCGCCACGCCCAGCGGGCGCCCCACCGCCGCCACATCGCCCGTGGTCGGGGCCGAGCTGCCGCCCGGGCCGTCGCTGACCTCGCGGCCCCACAGCCACAGGCCGACCAGCAGGACCGCCCAGGCGACCCCGGTGAGCAGCCGCCCGGTGCCGGACGCGTGCTCGCTGGACACGGGTGGCTCCTCAGTCGCTGCGGCGCCGGCGCCGCACGCCCCGGCCCGCCACGGCGAGCGCCGCCACGGCCGCCAGGGCCAGGCCGATCACGGCGTGCTTGGTGCCCGGGCCCTGCTCGGTGGGCTGGTGGTCCGAGGCGAGCCGGGAGGTGCCGCCGCCGCCCGCGTGGACGGGGGCGTGCGGGGTGGGACGGCCTCGGTGGTCGCCGTCGTGTCCGTCGCGGTTGCCGCCGCGGACGACCGTGACCCGGCCACTGGCCTGCCCGGCGCTGTCCTTGCAGTTGACCCAGATGTCGTAGTCGCGCGGCTGGGCGTCGGAGCGGATCCTGGCCTGTGCGAAGAGGCCCCCGTCGGCGGCAGGCGCGAAGTTCGCCTGCGCCACGAAGGCCTCCGAGGTCCCGACGGCCTGCCGCCCGCTGCACACGCTGACCCGTAGATCCACCTCACCGCCCGGCGCGATCGTGGACGGCGTCACCGTCACCGACCCGTGCGGCTCGGACTCCGCCGTAGCGGCGGACACGGGCATCACCGCGGCAGCCACCGCCACGGCCGCACAGAGCGTGACCTGTCGAAAACGCATCGTGAACCTCCTAGAAGGAAGATTCACGCGACGGAGGCCATTTCGCATCCGGGACGCGCCCGAACGGCTGCACCCCGCGCCATTCAGCATCCCGGACGGCTGCCTTTAGGGGCGCGGGGAACTGCGCGACAAGCCACGCACGGTCCGCAGCGACTAGATCAGCTTCACCAGATCGGCGATCGAGTCGACAGTCGTAGAAGGCCGGAAGGGAAAGTTCTCCACATCCTCGGGCCGAGTGAGCCCGGTCAGCACGAGAAACGTCTGCATCCCCGCCTCCAGTCCGGCCAGGACATCCGTGTCCATCCGGTCACCGATCATCGCGCTGGTCTCGGAATGCGCCCCGATCGCATTCAACCCCGTCCGCATCATCAACGGATTCGGCTTCCCCGCGAAGTACGGCTTCTTCCCCGTCGCCTTGGTGATCAGCGCGGCCACCGCGCCCGTCGCGGGCAGCGGGCCCTCGGTGGACGGCCCGGTCTCGTCCGGGTTGGTGCAGATGAACCGCGCACCGCCGTTGATCAGCCGGATCGCCTTGGTCAGCGCCTCGAAGCTGTACGTACGGGTCTCGCCCAGGACCACGTAGTCCGGCTCGTGGTCGGTCAGGACGTACCCGATGTCGTGCAGCGCGGTCGTCAGACCGGCCTCGCCGATGACGTACGCCGTGCCGCCGGGCCGCTGGTCGTCCAGGAACTTGGCGGTGGCGAGCGCCGAGGTCCAGATGTTGTCGACGGGGACGTGCAGGCCCATCCGGGCGAGCCGGGCCTGGAGGTCGCGCGGGGTGTAGATCGAGTTGTTGGTCAGGACCAGGAAGGGCTTGCCCGACTCCTTGAGCCCGGTGATGAAGGCGTCCGCACCCGGGATCGGCGTGCCCTCGTGGATGAGGACCCCGTCCATGTCGGTGAGCCAGGATTCGATCGGCTTGCGCTCTGCCATGGGGCGGACTCTCCTGCGGTGTGCGCCGGTGGGCGCGGGGGGCTGGGCGATGCCGGTCGCACCACGGTGTGCGGTGCCGACAGCGCCCAGCCTAGTCAAGATGCGCGGATCTTCACCTGGTCGATCACCTGGTGGATCCCGGGACCGAGATTCAGCTGGTGGATCCCGGGACCGGGGTTCAGCTGCCGGTCGCGGACTTCCAGGCGTCCACGTACTCGGTCAGGTGCGTGCTGATGTCGAGCCAGTTCGGGTCGAAGATCTCGACGCCCTGCGTCAGCTGGGCGAGCGCGGTCGCGTTGGCATCCGTGGCCTTGACGTCGCTGCGGGCCGCGAAGCCGCCGCCGATCGCGCTGACCTCCTGCTGCGCCTGCTCGGTCAGCATGAAGTCGAGCAGCTTCTTGCCGTTGGTGGTGTGCGGGGCTTTGTCGACGAGACCGGCGGCGTACGGCAGCGCGAAGGTGGTGGGCTTGCCGGGGCCGGTCGCCGGGAACCAGATGCCGAGGTTGGGCATGGTCTTGGCCTGGGCGTAGTTCATCTGCACATCGCCGTTGGCGACGAGCAGCTCGCCCTTGTCGACCTTGGGCGCGAGCTTGCCGGTGGAGGCGGACGGGCCGACGTTGTTGGCCTGGAGCTTCTTCAGGTACTCCATCGCGGCCTCCTTGCCGCCGAAGTCGTGCATCGCCTTGATGACGACGGCGGTGCCGTCACCGGCGACGCCCGGGGTGGAGTACTGGAGCTTGTTCTTGTACTTGCCGTCCAGCAGCTCCTCCCAGGTCTTGGGGGCCTGGGTGAGCTCCTTCTTGTTGTAGACGAAGCCGAAGTAGTTGTTGACGACGGCCGTCCACTTGCCCTTGGAGTTCTTCTGCGGGTCCGGCACCTTGTCGGCGCCGGCCGGTACGTACGACTGCAACAGGCCCTTGGCATCGGCCTGCTGGATGAACGGCGGCAGCGTGACCAGCACGTCGGCCTGCGTGTTGGACTTCTCGCGGACGGCGCGCTGCACCATCTCGCCCGAGCCGCCCTCGACGTACTTGACCTTGATGCCGGTCTTCGCCTCGAAGTCCTTGAAGACCTTGTCGTACCAGCCGTCGCCCTTCTCGCCCTTGAGGCCGTCGGCGCTGTAGACGGTGACGACCTTCTCGTCCGCCTTGGAGTCGGCGGAGGAGGAGCCGCCGCAGGCGGAGAGGGTGGCGGCGAGGACGAGGCTGCCGGTCACGGCGGCGAGCGGCTTGAGCGGGCTTGTGCGCATGGCGTTTCGAACTCCTGTTGTCTGAAGCCTGTTATCTGAAGCGGGCTTTGGTACGGATACGGGAGACCGCGAGCAGGACGAGCAGCGTCGTGCCCATGAGGACCACGGCGACGGCCGCGCCGGTGAAGAGCGAGCCACGGTCGGTGGCCGCGAAGATCTGTACGGGCAGGGGCGTCCAGTCCGGTGGGTAGAGCATCATCGTGGCGCTCAACTCGCCCATGGACAGGGCGAAGCAGAGCCCGGCGGCCGCGGTCAGGGACGGCAGCAGAAGCGGCAGCCTGACCCGCCACAGGACGTACGCGGGCCGGGCGCCGAGGCTGGCCGCGGCCTGCTCGTACATCGGGTCCAGACGCACGATGGCGGCCGAAACCGACTGGTAGGCAAACGCCGTGACAAGAACGGTGTGCGCGAGGATCACGATCCAGCGCGTTCCGTTGAGCAGGACCGGCGGTTTGGAGAACGCGACCAGGACCGCGAGCCCCACGACCACCGAGGGCACGGCGACGGGCAGCACGAACAGCGCATCCATCGCCCGCTTGCCGCGCTTGCCCAGCGAGGCGGCGGCCAGCGCCGCCCACGCCCCGACGGTCAGCGCCAGCAGGCTGGCCGAGACGGCCGTGACCAGGCTGGTGGTGAGCGCCTGGAGCGAGTCGCCGGTGGTGGCCGCGTCGTAGTGGGAGGTGGTGAAGCCGGACGGGAACGCGCCCGACCAGTTGGTCGCGAACGACGCGGCGACGATGACGAGCAGTGGCAGCGCGAAGATCGGCAGGAACAGGACGAAGAAGACGGTCCAGGTGGCCCAGCGGCCGCCCCGGCTATGCACCAACACGTCGGCTCACCACCCGGTAGAGGCCGTAGAGGCCCACGGAGATCGCGATGTTGACGACGGCGACGACACAGGCGGCCGGGTAGTCCGACTCCAGGATCGCCTTGCTGTAGACGAGCATGGGGAGGGTGGTGACCCCTTTCGCCCCGGTGAAGAGCACGATGCCGAACTCGTTGAGACACATGACGAGGACGAGCGAGCCGCCGGCGGCGAGCGCGGGCAGCGCCTCGGGCAGGATCACCCGCCGCACGATCCGGGCGGGCCGCGCGCCGAGCGACGACGCCACCTCCAGCTGTGCGGTGTCCAGTTGGGAGAACGCGGCGAGCAGCGGCCGCATCACGAAGGGCGTGAAGTACGTGATCTCCGCGAGCAGTACGCCCCAGGGGGTGGTCAGGAACTGGAACGGCCCGCTGTGCGCACCGGTCACATCCGTCCACATCCCGTTGGCCATACCGACCGTGCCGTAGATGAACAGCAGCGCGAGCGTGATCAGGAACGACGGGAAGGAGAGGAAGACGTCGATGAACCGCGCGACGGCCTTTCCGCCGGGGAACGGGACGAAGGCGATGACGAGGGCGAGGACGAATCCGAGCACCAGGCACCCAGCCGTGGCGCCTGTGGCGAGCCACACCGTGGTGGTGAGCGCGTCCCGGAACGCGTGGGACGCGAAGACGTCGGTGTACGGGGCCAGCGACATCCCGTCGGAGCCGTCGGGGGTCAGTGACTGTCGTACGACGAGGACGAGGGGGTAGAGGAAGGTGAGTCCGAGGACGAGGACGGGGGGAAGCGCCCACAGCGCCTTGGGCAGGCGTGGCCGAGCCCGTTTATCCCCCTCCTCCCGTTGTGGGCAGGCGTTCCGCACGGCGGAACGGGTGGGCACAACCCCCGGTCCCGGGTGCCCGGACACTGTGGGGCGCGTCGGATTACCCATTCCCGACCCCTGCGGAGAGCAGCACCGCGTCCTCCGCCGCGAAGTGCAGCGTGACCTCGTCGCCCAGCGCAGGCGTCGCGCGCAGCTCGCGCAGGTCCGCCTTGATGCGGTGACCGGCCACGTCCACGTACAGGCGATGCGTGGAGCCGCGCCACTGGACCTCGGCGATCCGCCCGCGCAGGGCGTTGGGGCCGTCCCCGAGCCCGACCAGGTGCGGCCGTACGCACAGCGTGGCCGACGCCCCCACCGCGACCTCGTCCGTGGCGACCGCGAGCGAGGTCCCGCCGAACGACACGTACCCCGAACCGACCCGCACCGGCAGCAGATTGGCGTTGCCGACGAACGACGCGGTGAACTCGGTACGCGGGCGCCGATAGAGGTCCTGCGGCGTGCCGCAGTCCCGCAGCCGGGCCCGGTCCATCACGGCGATACGGTCGGCCAGGGTCAGCGCCTCGACCTGGTCGTGGGTGACGTACAGGATCGAGACGTCCGGCAACTCGCGGTGCAGCCGGGCGAGTTCGGTGAGCATGCCGGAGCGCAGTTGGGCGTCGAGTGCCGACAGCGGCTCGTCGAGGAGCAGTACGCCCGGCCGGATGGCCAGCGCCCGCGCGATGGCGACGCGCTGCTGCTGGCCGCCGGAGAGCTCGCGCGGATAGCGCCGCGCGTACGCCGACATCCCGGTCATCTCCAGCGCCTCGGCGACCCGTCCGGGGATCTCGGCCCGGGGCGCCTTCTGGGCGCGCAGCCCGAACGCGACGTTGTCGGCGACCCGCATGTGCGGGAAGAGCGCGTACTGCTGCACGACCATGCCGATGCCCCGCCGGTGCGGCGGCAGCGCGGTGACGTCCCGGCCGCCGATGAACACCCGCCCGGCGGCGGGCCGCACGAACCCGGCGACGGCCCGCAGCGCGGTGGTCTTGCCGGACCCGGACGGCCCGAGCAGCGCCATGACCTCGCCGGGCTCGACGGTGAGGTCGAGCGAGTCGAGGACGGTGTTCCCGTCGTAGACGACGCTGACCCCGTCGAACCGTATGCCGGTCATGAGCTTTCCGCCCGCGCGATGAGGTCCGGCAGCTCGGCCACCGAGCCGAGCACGTCGGTCGCCCCCGCCGCCCGCAGCGCGGCCTCGTCATGGGCGCCGGTCAGCACCCCGGCGACGATGCCCGCGCCGGAACGCACCCCGCTGAGCACGTCGTACGAGGTGTCACCGGCCACCGCGATCTCCCGCACCCCGTCCACCGCGCCTGTGCGCAGGAACGCCGCGAGCACCATGTCCGGGTACGGCCGCCCCCGGCCCCCCGCGTCCGCCGGGCACAGGGTGAGATCGACGAGGTCGCGCCAGCCGAGCGCGCCGAGGATGGCGTCCTGGGTGACCCGGGCGAATCCGGTGGTCAGGACGACCGTGCGCCCTTCGGCCCGCAGCCGCTCGATCGCCTCGCGGGCGCCGGGCAGCGCGGCGATCCTGCCGCCCGCGACGAGCTCCCCGTACGCCTGCTCGAAGGCGGTGTTCGCGGTCTGCGCCCGCTCCTCGGTGCCGAACAGATGCCGGAAGACGGAGATCTTGGACTCGCCCATGGTGGCGCGGACGTAGTCGACCATCGTGTCCGGATCCTCGCCGAGCCGCCGGGCGGCGGCCGCGAAGGCCTGCTCGACGAGCCCGCCGTCGGCGACGGTGGTGCCCGCCATGTCAAGAACGACCAGCTTGTACGCAGTACTCATGTCACTCAACTCCCTTACCAGCCCAGCTCGTTCGCGGTCCGCTCGGCGATCGCCGGGGAGCAGGTCATACCGCGCCCGCCCGGCCCGGTCACCAGCCACACCCCGTCGCGCACCTGCTGGCGGTGGACGACGCGGGAGGTGTCGGTGCACTGCGCGTACACCCCGGCCCACCGGTGGCGGACCTTCGGCATCGGGCGGCCGAGGAAGGACTCGACGACCCGCGCCAGATGCTCGTACGGCTCCTCGACGACGTCGAAGGCGAAGGGGTGCTCGTACTCGTGCGTGTCGCCGATCGTCAGCCCGCCGTCCGCGCGCTGCACCATCAGGAGCTGCATCTTGTGCGCGGCGGCCGTCGGATCCTGCGCCTGGCCCGCGTTGAGCGCGTCGAGCGCGCCGCTCGCGTACGCCGGGTAGTAGCGGAAGCTGTCGGCGTCGGCGACGGACGTGGTCAGCGTCTCGCCGAGCGGCTCGGTCTGCATCATCTGCAGCCGTACGCGACGGACGGGCAGGTCGGGCACGAGCTCGCGCACGAGCCCGCCGAGCCACGCACCCGTACACAGGACGACGACGTCGCCGGTGTGGGTGTCGCCGTGATCGTCGCGGACAGCATTCTCGCCGATGACCTCACGGACTTCCCGCCCACCGAGGAAGGTGTACCGCCCGGACGCAAACAGCGCCTTCTTGAGCGCGAGTTGGGCGGTACGGGGTTCGACGGCGGCATCGCGCTCGCACCACAGGGCGGCGACGAAGTCACCACGCAGCGCGGGGTTGACGGCCCGCGCCTCGTCGGCGGTGAGCAGCTTGTAGCCCCGGGCGGCAGCGTCCTCGCGCGCCAACGCGGCTTCGGCGACGGCGAGTTCGAGGTCGTTACGTACGGGGGTGAGCGAGCCACAGGCCCGGAACCCCAGCTCCGGCACCCGCTCCCCGATGCCCTCCCACAGCTCCCGGGCCCGCAGAGCGGTGTCCAACTCCTCACCCCCGGCGCGGCCACTGACCCATATCTGCCCGAAGTTACGCAGGGAAGCCCCGCGCGCCTCGCTCTCGCGCTCGATCTGTACGACCTCGTGGCCGCGTTCCACTGCGTGCCAGGCGTGCATGGTTCCCACCACGCCGGCTCCAACGACGATGACTCTCACGCGGTGAACAGTCCTCGGGGCGGGTGGACCAAAGGGGTCCACCCGCCGACGGGACGGTGAACGCCCCTTCAAGTTTGGCCTAGACCCGTTATGGTTCTGTTATACAAAGTGGCTGGCCCTACAAGGGGCGCGGGGAACTGCGCGAGCAACCCAGCGCGATCCGCAGACAGCACGGCACAGCACCCCCCACCTCCTAGGAGCGCGGGGAACTGCGCGACCAGCCACAACGCACCCGCTGACGAAAACGGCTACACCGCACCGCCCAGATGCGTGGTGAACGAGAACCGATCCCCCCGATAAAGCGTCCGCACCCGCTCCAGCGGCAACCCCGCCGTATCCCGGGAAACCCGATGAATCAGCAACATCGGCAACGCAGGCGGCGTACCAATCAGCAACGCCTCCCGCGGAGTAGCAAGTACGGTCTCGATCCGCTCATCCGCGTCCCCGAAGGCAATCCCGAGCCGGTCATGCAGATACGCATAGAACGACGAGTCCGGCTCGAACTCAACATCCAGACGCGGCACCCGCCCCACCGACACGTACGTACTCTCCAACCCCATCCGCTCATCGTCCGCGAGCAGCACACGCTCCATGTGCCACACAGGCTCCCCCCGCGAGAGACCCGTCTCGGCGGCCAGCGCGGCCGGGCACGGGAACCGGTCGAGGGAAATCAGCGCGCGCCCCGGACGACGCCCCTGCCGACGTACGCCCTCCGTATAGCTCGCGAGCGAGAGTGGCTGCTCCAGCTTCGGGCCCGCGACCACCGTCCCGCGCCCCTGCCGCCGCAGCCGTCCTTCGAGCAGCAGCTCGCGCAGCGCCTGGCGCACGGTCTCGCGGGCGACCTCGTACTGTACGGCGAGATCGCGTTCGGTCGGCAGCAGCCCGCCCTCCCCCAACTCGTCGATGAGCGCGGCCACTTGGGCCTTGACGGCGTAGTACTTGGGGATGCGCCCGTGCTCGGGGATGCCGGAGCGGACGGGGGCGCCGGGGGCTTGATCGTTCGGGTAGTCCACGAGGGGGATGTTCGCACGGGAAGGTACGTGCGCCTCAGCCGCGCCGAAGCTGTCGGCGCCGAAGCCGTCGGCGCGGACACCGGCTCAGCGGCGCCGAAGACGCAGCCTCCGCGACCCGATCACCAGCGCCCCACCACCGAGAACCAGCCCCCCGGCCACAGCCCCGGGCACGACGGGCGAACCGGTCCCGGTCTCGGCCAGCTCGTCGAAGTCGTCCAGGTCGTCCTGGTCACCCAGCCCGGCCAGTTCAGGCGCACGCGGCGTCACCGCACCCGGCGGCGCGATCCCGAACCGGTACCCGCCGGACTCCCCGACCCACTCCCCGCTGTCGCCCCGCCGCTGCACGACCGCCGCGTTCACGGTGACCTGGTTGGCCCGGGTGTCGGCGGTGAAGCCGAGCCGGACCTTGATCGTGACGGTCTGCCGCGCGCCGATCACGAACCCGGGGAACCCGTCGTCGAAGACCCCGATGTGCTCGTCCTCGTCCGTGCGCTCGAACGGAACGGGGTGCGGGCGCCCGGCCGCCGTATCGAAGAACTCCATCTTGGCCTGGGAGTTCTTGAGCGTCCGGTCCCGGTCGACGAGGACGACGACGGGGTGGATGTTGCGGCAGGTGCGGGCGGTGGTGTTGGTGAGGTCGACGTACCAGACCTGGGCGCCGTCACCGGGGTGGTACTCGGCGGGCCCGCCGTGGATCCGGGTGTCGAACGGGAAGTCGCGACCGTCCTTGTCCCCGCACACCGGCTGGTTGGCGGCGAAGAGCGAGGCGTGCCCGTGCCGGCCGCGCGGCTCGCTCTCGTCGGCCGTCGCGGCGGAGGTCCCGGACAGGGCCGTGGCCGCGGTCATTCCGATGGCGAGGGCGTTGCGCAGTCGCATGAGGAGCCTTTGCTGGTCGCAGGCGTTCGTGCCTCCGGACCCTGCCACGCGCGCGCGAAGCCTCACCGCCGCCACGCCCGCCGCCGACGGATCGGCCCCGCGAATCCACCTGATCAGCCCAATATCGTCCTGTCGGACAGTTATATGGCGTCGCCTATCCGGCGTCGCCCGCGAGTCGCTGCCCCGGCCCCGCCGCCCCATGCCCGAACACCGGCCCCAGGATCAGCCTCGCGGCACCCTCCGCCACCGCGTGCGGGCCGCCCGGGGTCACCGAGACCGGGATCGCGCGGGCGTCGCCGCCGCCCCGGCGGGCGCGTTCTTCCAGGACGGCCCGTACGCCGCGTACGAAACTGTCCGGCGCGCCCATGACCGTACGGCCGCCGAGCAGGACGCGGTCGATGTCGAGCAGGCCGACGAGGTTCGCGGCGCCGACGCCCAGGAAGCGGGCGGCGGCCGCGATGTCGCCGCGCGCCACGGACGACAGGCACAGCGCCTCGATGCAGCCGCGCGCCCCGCAGCCGCAGGCCGGGCCGCCGAGCAGGATGGTCTGGTGGCCGAACTCGCCCGCGCCCGTCCGCGAGCCGCGCAGCAGGGTGCCGTCGAGGACGAGACCCGCGCCCAGGCCCGTACCGAGATGCAGATACGCGAAGGAGTCGGCCGGGCCGCGCAGGGCGAGGCCGAGGGCCGCCGCGTTGGTGTCCTTGTCGAGGACGACCGGCAGGCCGAGGCGGTCGGCGAGCGCGTCGCGCAGCGGGAAGCCGTTCCACAGGGGGAAGCCGGTGACGCGGTGGAGCACGCCGGTGTGGTGGTCGAGCGGGCCGGGGCTGGCGACGCCGACGCCGAGCACCCGGCGGCCACCGATGAGCGATTCGGCCTCGCGGGCGGCGGCCTCGACGACCGTGTCGTGGCCCGCGCCGAAGTCGAGCGGCACGGTCCGCACGCCGACCAGCGTGCCCGCCAGGTCGACCAGGACGGCGGTGAGCTCGTCGCGGTCGAGGTGCAGTCCTATCGCGTGTCCGGCGGACGGCACCAGTTTGAGCACCGTGCGCGGCTTGCCGCCGGTCGAGGCGCGGCGGCCCGCCTCGGTCGCCGTGCCCTCCGCCCGCAGCCGCGCGGTGATCTTGCTGACGGCCTGCGGGGTGAGCCCGGTCCGCTCGGCGAGCTCCAGTCTGCTGATCCCGGCGTCCCCGGCCGTGCGCAGCAGATCGAGCACCAGCGCGGCGTTGTGGCTGCGCAGGGCCGGCAGATTGGCTCCCGAGGTTCCCGATGCTCTCGGGTTACTCCTGTTCACACCTCCATTGTCTCCTGCGCTTGCACTTTGACAACAGCGTTGCTTAAGTGGGACGCATGAATGCTCGTACGGACTCTGACCTTCGCGTCGGACTCGTGGGCTACGGCCTGGCGGGATCCGTCTTCCACGCCCCGCTGATCGCCGCGACCGAGGGCCTGGCCCTCGACACCGTCGTCACGTCCAGCCCCGAGCGCCGGGCGCAGGCCCGCGCCGAGTTCGGCGAGGGGCTGCGGTTCGCCGACTCCCCCGACGACCTCGCCGACGCGGACCTCGACCTTGTCGTGATCGCGTCCCCCAACAAGACCCATGTGCCGATCGCCACCGCCGCCCTCAAGGCGGGCCTGCCGGTCGTGGTCGACAAGCCGGTCGCGGGCACGGCCGCCGAGGCGCGGGGGCTTGCCGCGCTCGCCGAGGAGCGCGGGCTGCTGCTCTCCGTCTTCCAGAACCGCCGCTGGGACAACGACTTCCTGACCCTGCGCGCGCTCCTGGACTCGGGCGAGCTCGGCGAGGTCCAGCGCTTCGAGTCCCGCTTCGAGCGCTGGCGCCCGCAGCCCAAGGGCGGCTGGCGCGAGTCGGGCGACCCGGCGGAGATCGGCGGCCTGCTGTACGACCTGGGCAGCCACCTCGTCGACCAGGCCCTGGTCCTCTTCGGCCCGGCGCTACGGGTGTACGCGGAGGCGGACGTACGCCGTCCGGGCGCCCAGGCCGACGACGACACGTTCATCGCGATCACGCACGCGGGCGGGGTGCGCTCGCATCTGTACGTGAGCGCCACGACGGCCGAACTCGGCCCGCGTATGCGGGTGTTGGGCTCGTCGGCGGGCTATGTGAAATACGGCCTCGACCCGCAGGAGGCGGCGCTGCGGGACGGGAAGCGGCCGGTCGCCGGGCAGCCGTGGGGCCGGGAACCGGAGGGGATGTGGGGCCGGGTCGGCTCCGGCGAGTCCCCGCTGACGGGCGGCGGCCGCCCGGTCGAGACCGTACCGGGCGACTACCCCGCGTACTACACGGCGATCGCGAAGGCCCTGCGCGAGGGCGGCGAACCGCCGGTCACCGCGCACGAGGCGGCGGCGGCGCTCGACGTACTGGAGGCGGCGCGCCGGTCCGCGCGCGAGGGCGTGACGGTGGAGGTGGCGCTGTGACGACGCCCGTCTTCGACCCCGATTTCAGCATGGCCGAACTGGAGGCGCAGGAGGTCGAGTTGACCCTCCCACGCTTCACGTACGAGGACGCGTGGGCGCTCGGCTCGCTCCTGCGGGAGCTGGCCGTGGCCCGCGACGCCCCGGTCACGATCGACATCCACCGGGGCGCCCAGCAGCTCTTCCGCTGCGCCCTGCCGGGCTCGACCCCGGACAACGACGCCTGGGTCGACCGCAAACGCCGCGTCACGGAGCGGTACGCGTCCAGCTCGTACCTGGTCGGCGCCCGCTTCCGCGCCAAGGGCACGACATTCGAGGCGTCCTCCCGCCTGGACCCCGATGTGTACGCGGCCCACGGCGGCTCGTTCCCCCTGCGGGTGACGGGCGCGGGCGTCATCGGCACGGTGACGGTCTCCGGCCTGCCGCAGGTGGACGACCATGCGCTGGTGGTGGAGGGGTTGCGGGGGTTTGTGTCGGGTTGAGTTGCGCGGATTCGCCTGCGGGCCGGTGGGGGCTGGTCGCGCAGTTCCCCGCGCCCCTAAAGGGGCGCCCCGCAGGGGCGCATCAAGGGGCGCGGGGAACTGCGCGAGCAACCCAGCACGGTCCGCAGACGAAAACAGGAGGGCCCGGAGGGCCCTTTCAGGGGCGCGGGGAACTGCGCGACCAGCCACCGACGGCCCGCAGACAAAGCCCCGCACCCCGCGGACGCGCTACGCGTTCTTGAGCTCCTGGCGCTGGCGCCCCAAGCCCTCGACCTCCAGCTCGACCACATCCCCCGCCCGCAGATACGGCTTCGGCTCAGGCTGCCCCATGGCGACCCCCGCCGGGGTACCCGTGTTGATCACATCCCCCGGGTACAGCGTCATGAACTGGCTGACGTACCGCACCACTTCCGCGACCGGGAAGATCTGGTCGGCAGTGGACCCGTTCTGCTTCAGTTCGCCGTTGACCCACAGGCGAAGCGACAGCGCCTGCGGGTCCGGGACCTCGTCCCGGGTGACCAGCCAGGGGCCCAGCGGGTTGAACGTCTCGCAGTTCTTGCCCTTGTCCCACGTGCCACCGCGCTCGATCTGGAACTCGCGCTCGGACACGTCGTGCGAGACCGCGTACCCGGCGACGTACGCCAGCGGGTCCTCGTCGTCCCCGATGTAACGCGCCGTGCGCCCGATGACGATCGCGAGCTCGACCTCCCAGTCGGTCTTGACCGACTTCCGAGGCACCAGGACCGTGTCGCCGGGCCCGACGACCGTGTCCGCCGCCTTGAAGAAGACGACGGGCTCGCCCGGGATCGCCGCACCGGTCTCGGCCGCGTGGTCGTGGTAGTTCAGCCCGATGCACACGACCTTGCCGATCCGGGCGACCGGCGGCCCGACGCGCTCCCCCGCCGCGTCCAGCGCGGGCAGCACCCCGGTGTCCGCCGCGGCCCGTATCCGGTCCAGTGCGAACTCGTCGGAGAGCAGCTCACCGTCGATGTCCGGCACGAGCCCGGACAGGTCCCGCAGGGTCCCGTCGGCGGCGAGCAGCGCGGGGCGCTCATTGCCCGCCGTGCCTACGCGCAGCAGCTTCATGGTCTGTCTCCCTATGGTCGAGCGTGGCCCGGCCGATGGGTAGCGGCCATCGGAGGATCGTTCGATCCTCCAAGGTCGACGTCCACTCCGCAAGACCCCGTTCACAAACTGGACCGTAACCAGGGAGGACCAGGCTGCGCCGTTTCTACGCCGGGCTGAGCGCGCCCGCGTCCCGCTCGGCGTCGGGCCGCGCGTCCCGGTAGAGGTACGCCCGCTCGACGGCCGACCACGTCGTGCTCGTGACCACGTACAGCGCGGCCGCGAGCGGCACGACCGCCACGGTTATCAGCGTGCCGAACGACATCAGCGGCATGAACTTCGTCATCGCCCCCAGCCCCGGCATGGCCTCCTGCTGGTCGGCCGGGACCATCGGCGTCGTCGCCATCTGCCGCTTCGTACGCCGGTAGTTGAAGGTCGCGACCCCGGCGACGAGCACGAAGAGGCCGAGGTAGACGAGACCCTGCCCGCCGACGACCCCGCCGTGCCCGAGCGCGTCCGCCCACCGGCCGCCGAGCGGGGCGGAGAGCAGGGTGTGGTCGAGCAGCGCGTTGGGCTCGCCGCCGATGCTGGTGCTGGAGAACAGGTGGTACAGCAGGAAGAACGCGGGCATCTGCAACAGGCTCGGCAGGCACCCGGAGAACGGCGAGACCTTCTCCTCGGCGTGCAGCTCCATGATCGCCTTCTGCAGGCTCTCGTTGTCCTTGCCGTGCTTCTTGCGCAGCTCGGCTATCCGCGGCTGGAGCGCGGCCCGCGCCTTCTGCCCCCGCGCCGCCTGCCGCGACAGCGGATGCACGGCGAGCCGTACGAGCATGGTGAACAGCACGATCGCGGCGGCGGCCGCGGCGCCGTGGAAGAGCGGCTGGACGAGGTCGGCGAGGTGCCCGACCAGGGTGGCGAAAACGGACATGGAAAGCCTCCGGAGTCACTTCTGAGTCACATAGCGACGGCGTGACGGACCGGCAGAGGGCGGCAAGGGTCGGCAGAGACCCCCACGTACACACAGGGGTTGTCGACAGGAAGAAGCGGAGCCCTACGCGGCCGTCGGCGCGAGGCGGCCGGGGGCTCGGGGCCGCGGTCGTCCGGAGGCATCGGGGTCACGCTGCGGAAGGAAGGCGGTGCGCCGCTCCCGGTCACGTATCGCGGTACGTATACGCGTACGCGCCACCCTGGGCACCGCGCGGGACGCGAGCGTCGCGCAGGCGGCGAGGGCGGAGCCGGCCGCGGCGGTGGCGGCCAGGGCGACGGCCCCGGACAGCGTGCCGCCGCCGATGAGCAGGACCTCGACGAGGAGGAAGAGGAGCAGGCTGAAGGTGAGGCGGACCGACGGGAGGGAGGGCAGGCGCAGGGCGGGCCGCGCGAAACGCGTCGTGCCGGTCATGCTTACCCCCCTCGTTTTCGCGCTGCCCGAGCAAGTGTTGCCCGAGCATCTGTCCGACTCCTGACTCTTCTGCCGTTATACACGACGGGTCGGACAACGGGTCCGGACGGTCAGACGGGCTCGGTCACGTGCGCTCGGCCTCAAGCGGCTGGAGCAGGAGCCGGGGTGCCAGCAGCGCACGGCTGACCCAGTCCTCGGGGTCGGGGTTGAGCCCGGGCCCCGGCCGCATCTCCACGTCCCGCGGCGCCACCGCGACCCCGCACGCCGGGCACTCCCCGTACGCGCCGAGCTCCGTACCGCACCCCACGTGATGGAAGCTGCGCATCTGCACGGCGCCGGGGATGTTCTGGCGCCCCCAGAGCCCGAGCGAGCGCAGCACGGGCCACAGGGCGAGGGCGCGCTCGGTCGGGACGTACTCGTCGCGCGGCGGCGACTCCTGGTACCGGCGCTTCTCCAGGACCCCGGCGTCCAGAAGCGTCTGGAGGCGCGCGGCAAGCACCGCGCGCGGGATGCGCAGATGGACGAGGAAGTCGTTGTACCTGCGTACGCCGTACAGCGCGTCCCGTACGACCAGCAGCGTCCAGCGCTCGCCGACGATCTCCAGCGCGCTGGCGATGGAGCACTCCTGGGCGACGTAGTCCTTGCCGAGAGCCATGGAGCCAGTCTAGCGGAGTGGGTTCAATGAACGAACCGACCGTGCTAGGATCACCCACGCACGCAAGTTCATTGATTGAACCTACGGATACGCCTGGAGTCCAAGAGCTCATGACCGGCGAGACAGTGCACATACCGACCGAGACGGCGACGGCGTCGCGGACCGACGCTCCCCCGAAGGGGGCGGGCGCGACCCTCGCCGCGACCAGCGCCGCCACCGCCGTCGCGCTGATGAACTACACCGCCCCGATGCTCACGCTCCCCGGCATGACCGCGTCGTTCGGCACCCCGGTCTCCGCCCAGGCCTGGCTCCTCAACGGCACCCCGCTGGGCCTGGCCGCGCTGCTCCTGGTCGCGGGCAGCCTGGCCGACGACTACGGGCGGCGCCGGATCTTCCTCGCCGGAACGTTTGCTCTGGGCATCACGATCGCGCTCGGCGCCGTCGCGCCCACGACCCTGACGTTCACGCTCGCCCGGGTCGCCCAGGGCGCGGCGAGCGCGGCGATCCTGGCGAGCAGCCTCGGCCTCCTGGTCGCCGCGTTCCCGGCCGGGGCCGCGCGGATCCGGGCGACGGGGGTGTGGGGCGCGTTCGTCAGCGGCGGCATCGCGGTCGGCCCGCTGCTCGCGGGCGGCCTGGCGACGGTGAACTGGCGCCTGGCGTACGCGGTCCTCGCCGTGGCGGCCCTGCTCGCCTTCGCGGCCGCCACGCGCGCGTTGACCGAGTCCCGCGCGCCTCGCGCGGGCGGGCGCCCCGACTGGGCGGGCGCGCTGACCCTCGCGCTCGCGTTCACCGCCCTCATCGGCGCACTGACGCTGGGCCGCGACGGCTGGCTGCGCGCGCCCGTCGGCGTACTCCTCGCGGCGGCGGTACTGCTCACGGTCGCCTTCGCGCGCGTGGAGCGCCGCGCGGCCACCCCGACGATCGACCTCGCGCTCTTCCGCCGCCCGGTGTTCCTGGCGTCGTCGGCGGCGGCGCTGTTCACCGGCCTGTCGGTGATCGGCCTGTTCAGCTGCCTGCCGAACCTGCTCCACCAGATACGCGGTACGTCCCCGATGTCGGCGGCGTGGCTGTTCGTGCTCTGGTCGGGCCTCGCGTTCGTGGTTGCGTTGCAGGCCAGGCGCCTGGCGGGCCGGGTCGCCGCGCGCCACCAGCTGGCGATCGGTTTCGCGCTGCACGCGGTGGGCGTCCTGGCGATGCTGGGCGCGGTGCACCCGGTGGGCGGCACGCAGTGGCGCCTGGTGCCCGGCCTGGTGGTGGGCGGCGTCGGCAGCGGCCTGCTGAACGCGGCGCTGCCCCGCCTGGCCGTCGAGTCCGTACCGGCCGACCGCGCGGCGATGGGGTCGGGCGCCAACAACACGGCCCGGTACATCGGTTCGTCGGCCGGGGTCACCCTGACGATCGCGGTGGCCCCGTCCGGGGTGAACGCGGCGCTGTGGGTGTCGGCGGGGCTGGCGGTCCCGGGAGCGGTGCTCGCACTGGTGCTGCGCGAGCGCGCGTGAAGGTCAGCGGGGGCGCTCCGAGGCGAGCTTCCCCCACACCGCGAGCCGGTACCTGGAGGTGAACTCCGGGGTGCAGGTGGTGAGCGTGACGTAGTACCCGGCCCTGCTGTATCCGTACTCCGTACGGAAATTGCTGCGCGGGACGGGAGCGATAACACCACTGTCGCCGGCGGACGTCTGATTGAGCGAACTGTCCACCAGATAGGTGAAAACGGCGGTCCGCGTCTCGACGACGACGCGGTCGCCCGGCCGCAGCCGGTTGATGTACCGGAAGGGCTCGCCGTGCGTGTTGCGATGCCCGGCAAGCGCGAAGTTCCCGGCCTGGCCGGGCTGGGCGGTGCCGGGGTAGTGCCCCACGTACCCCTTGTCGAGCACTCCGTGCTTGCTGATCCCCTCGGCGATCGGGGCGGTGATGCCGAGGGAGGGGATACGGAGCACGGCGTACGCCTGGTCGCCCTGGGGGCGGTCGTCGGGGGCGGGCTTGCCGGTGGCGGAGGCGGGCGACCCGGCGGTGCGGGGTGAGGGAGCCGGTGGGACCGGGGCGTGGGCCGTTGGCTGCCGACCCCACTCCCGCTCCAGCGTGTGCACGGTCTGCCGCGCCTCGGCCCGCGCCTCCCGGTTGGTCCACCACAGCTGATGGGCGACGAGCAGGAGGATCACGACCCCGAGGGTGACGGCGAGCTCGGCACCGCTCCAGAGGGCGCGGGCGAGGAGGCGGGGGCGCGGGCCCGATGCCGGGGGCACGCGCGCGGGGCGCGCGGCTGGACGTACGTACGCGTCATGCCGACACAAGGGCAACCGCCGAGAGCGCCCGCGCCCATGCACCACCACAGGTACCGGCGAGGGCTTCGGCATCCGCTTCCGCACCCAGATCGACGTCCGCACGCGCGCACCATAAGGGCTGCCCCGTCAACTCACCAGGGCCGGAACACCCCTCCGCCGGGACCCCGCACAGCAGTACGGTGTCCCTCATGCGCCCCGACACGCCTGCCGATCACACCACCGAAGCCGAGCGTCTGCTGCGCACCGCGACGCAGTACCCGGAGGACCACGAACCGCTGCTCCTCCAGGCCGCGGCCCATCTGGAACTCGCCGGCGACCGCGAGCGTGCCACCACGCTCTACGACCGCCTGCTGGCATCCGAGCCGGAGCACCCCACCCTGATCAAGGCGTTCAAGGCCGCCAACCTCTGGGAGTACGGGCACGAGGCCGAGGCGCGCGCGATGATCGAGGGCATCCGCATCGCGGCCCCCCGGGACCCGGCGCCGTGGGAGATCATCGCGGAGACGCTGGAGACCCACGACGAGCTCGACGCGGCCCACACCGTCCTGACAACGGCACTGACCCTCTTCGTCCCGACGGCCGACGCGTCGACGGAAATCCCGTACCCCACCCAGTCGTTGCTGACGGCCCGCCACCGCGTACGCCGCCTCCTCGCCCTGGACCACGACACCTGGGACGAGCTCGCGGACCGCCTGCACCGCGCCGAGATCACCCTGGACGAACTCCACGACCCCAAGCGCCTGTGGTCCCTGGGCTCGAACGACCCGGCGGAGCTGAAGGCGGAACTGGCCCGCCTGCGCACGGAGTTGGGCTCCTACCGCGCGGCCCTCTCCCGCCCGTTCCCGGTAGCGGTCCTGCACTGGCCGGAGCCAGAACTGACGGAACTCCTCACGGCGTACCCGGAGCTCCAGTCCGAATACCCCACCCACGCGGCCCACTTGCTGGACATCGAGGCATCGCTGCGCGAGCTGTCAGCAACGGGCACGGCGAACCTGGGCATCGTGACAGGCACGGTCCCGTCCTACGAGGCCTTCGCAGCCTCAGAATCCTCCTCCCCCTCCAACGCGGACCTCCTCCCCCAGTACGCCACAACGCTGGCGGCCCGGGGGCGCGCGGTGGCTTGGCCGCCTCGGCGGGGGGCGGATTGCTGGTGCGGGTCCGGGGTGGCTTATGGGGAGTGCCACGGGGCGATGTGACGCCGCTGTCGGGGTTGTCAGTGGCCTTTGTTAAAACTGAGTCGCAACGGAATCGAATGACCCAGCGACCCAGGGAGAGGCCGTGGCGGACTCGGGGGATTTCACGCAGCCGATCACCGGCGTGTACGAGAAGCTGATCACGCAGCAGGTGCAGGAGCAGATCGACAGCCTCACCAGCGACGGATGGAAGGCCGTCGACGCCGAGGTCAGCCAGGAGTCCTCGCCCCATGTGCTCGCGCGGTTCGTCGCCGCGGCCGTGCAGCGGAAGTTGCGGGAGCTTCCGCAGGACAGGCAGGTAGCCGCGGCCAACCACATCATGGCGTCGTTCTCCTCATTCGCCGCCGAAGGGCCCTCGCAGCCGGATGCCGTATCCCCCAAGGATGCGGCATCGGCGCAGCCGAACACGGACCCCGAGGACGTCATCGTCGACGGCCCGCGCCAGCTGCTGGCCCTCGCCGAGCAGGAGGCGCCGGGTGTGTACGCGATGCGCCCGCTCACCCCGCTCTCCGAGACGGCTCTCATCACCAATGCGCCCGAAGACCCGAGCCTCGGCAGCGAGTTGCGGGCCGAGCTGGCCACGGCGGATCGCGTCGACCTGCTCTGCGCCTTCGTGAAGTGGTACGGACTTCGCGTCCTGGAGGACTCGCTGCGCGCCGCCAAGGAGCGCGGCGTACCCATCCGGGTCATCACGACGACCTATATGGGCGCCACCGACCGGCACGCCCTTGACCGGCTGGTGCGGGAGTTCGGCGCCGAGGTCCGGATCAACTACGAGATCCGCTCCACCCGGCTGCACGCCAAGGCGTGGCTGTTCAGACGCAACACCGGCTTCGACACCGCGTACGTCGGCAGCTCCAACCTCTCCAAGGCCGCGCTCCTCGACGGCCTGGAGTGGAACGTACGACTGTCCTCGGTCGCCACCCGTGACGTCCTCAACAAGTTCGAGTCCACCTTCGACGCGTACTGGAGCAGCAGCGCGTTCGAGCCGTACGACCCGGATGCGGATGCTGCACGCTTGGACGAGGCGCTTGGTCTGGCGGGCGGCACCACCAGCTCAGGTGAGACGCGGATCAGCCTCTCCGGGCTCGAAGTGCGCCCCTTCGCGCATCAGCGCGACATGCTGGAGCGGCTCACCATCGAGCGGGAGGTCCACGACCGGCACCGCAATCTGCTGGTGGCCGCGACCGGCACCGGCAAGACCGTCATGGCCGCACTGGACTACCGCGATCTGCTCCGCACCACGGGCAAGGACCTGCGACTGCTCTTCGTGGCGCACCGCAAGGAGATCCTCAAGCAGGCTCGGCGCACCTACCGCGAGGTCCTCGACGACGCTTCATTCGGGGAGCTCCTGCACAACGGGGAGCAGCCGAGCGAGTGGAAGCACGTCTTCGCCAGCGTCCAGTCGCTCACCGAGCAGCGCCTCGCACTGTTGAACCCGGCCCATTTCGACGTCATCGTCATCGACGAGTTCCACCATGCGACGGCGAACACCTACCGGCAGGTGATCGACCACTTCGCACCCGCGGAACTGCTCGGCCTGACGGCCACGCCCGAGCGTATGGACGGGCTGAACGTCCAGGACGAATTCTTCGACGGCCGTATCGCCGCCGAAATGCGCCTGTGGGAGGCGTTGGACAACGATCTGCTGTGCCCGTTCCACTACTTCGGCATTCCGGACGGCACCGACCTCAAGCAGCTCAGCTGGCAGAAGGGCTCGTACGACGTTGCCGAGCTGGGTGACGTCTACACCGGCAACCATGCTCGGGCCCGGCTGGTCGTGAAGGCCATACAGCAGAAGATCTCCCACCCGGAGTCCATGCGTGCGCTCGGATTCTGCGTGACCAAGGCGCACGCCCGCTTCATGGCCGGTTTCTTCCGCGATGCGGGCATCAAAGCCATCGCCCTCGACAGTGACTCGACCCCCTCCGAGCGGGACTCCGCGCTGGCCGCTCTGCGCAATGGCCCCCTCCAAGTCATCTTCTCGGTCGACCTGTTCAACGAAGGGCTCGACATCCCGGATGTCGACACCCTGCTGCTCCTGCGGCCGACGAACAGTGCGACGGTCTTCCTCCAGCAACTGGGCCGCGGCCTGCGCCGCACCCCGAACAAGCCAGTCCTGACCGTCCTCGACTTCATCGGTGAGCACCGCGCCGAATTCCGCTTCGAGGAGCAGTTCCGCGCCCTGACGAGCCTGTCGCGCAACCGACTGGTCGACAACCTGGAGCGCGACTTCCCGCAGCTCCCTTCCGGCTGCCAGATCATGCTTGAAGGCGTCGCCAAGGACATCGTCCTGGACAACGTCCGTACGCAGCTCAAGGCGGGTATCAAGGTCCTCGCCTCCGAGGTGAAGGACTTCGCCGAGCTGGGCCTGTCGGGCTATCTCACCGAGAGCCGCCGAGAAATCAAGGAGCTGTACAAGGGCTCCAACTCCTGGACGCGGATACTGCGTTACGCGAATCTCATCCCGGAGGACGCACCGCCCGGCGAGGAGCAACTCCTCAAGCGCGTCCACGCGTTCCTGCACGCAGACGACCGCGAGCGCGTGGAGGCGTACACCCAGTTGCTGGAAGACGACGCGCCCGCGTACGTCGAGCTGGACGTCAAGCACCAGGGCTATGCCCGCATGCTCTTCTTCAACCTGTGGGACAAGGCGGGCGGATTCTCCAGCTACCAGGAGGGGTTCGACTCGCTCCGCGAGCAGGTCGCGCTGCGCAGTGAACTCCGCCAGGTGCTGGCGCACATCCACGAGCGCACGGACCACCTGCCGCTCGACCTGACGGGTCCCCACCACGGGCTCCCCCTGAAGATCCATAGCTCGTACAACCGCTCGGAGATCCTGGCCGCCCTCGGCGTGGCCAAACTCGGCGGACAAATGCCGGGCTCGTTCGCGCAAGGCGTGGCATGGGTGGACGCCCTCAAGACGGACGCCCTGCTGATCACACTGGAGAAGAACGAGAAGGACTTCTCCCCGTCGATCCGGTACAAGGACTTCGCGCTGAGCCCCACGAAGTTTCACTGGGAGTCGCAGAGCACCACAGCGGCGAACTCGCCCACGGGCCGCCGCTACCAGAAGCATGTCGAGCAGGGCAGCCACGTGATGCTCTTCATGCGCCGCTACAAGGACAACGACATCGGCAAGTCCCAGCCGTGGATGCTGCTGGGTCCGGCAACGTACGACGGGCATAAGGGAAGCAAGCCGATGGCCATAACGTGGCGTCTCCACAACGAACTGCCGGCGGACGTCTGGACGTATGCGCACATCGTGGCGAGCTGACGCAGCAACTCTGGCTTTATGGCGATTCGACTTCGCAGCGCACAAGGGCCTGGTCCAGCGTGACGCTCGGGTCGCAGCCGTGCGCTCGCAACCAGTCGAGGAGGTCGGCAAAGATCTGGATCGCGGCCTCCTCGGCAACCGCCACGCTGAAGGACGTGGCGTCCCCTCCGGCCGCATGGTTCTCCAAGTAGCAGTACAACGAGAGCAGTTCCTCCG
This sequence comes from Streptomyces sp. CBMA152, assembly GCF_014596475.1. Classification (GTDB taxonomy): domain Bacteria; phylum Actinomycetota; class Actinomycetes; order Streptomycetales; family Streptomycetaceae; genus Streptomyces. The sequence continues at coordinate 725,920 of NZ_MECJ01000033.1, forward strand.
CCGTGTCGACTCCAAGCTCCCTGACGTGATCGTCTGCTGCTTGAAGCCCGGTGGTGAGCTCGCACCACGTCACCTTGGTGTCCGCGCGGAGGACAACGCCCCAGTGCGTCGCCACGGCGTCCACGATCGCCATCCCTCTGCCCGACTCCTCCCCCTCGGTGGCCGCGAGGAGGGTCGGCAGCGCCCGTACGTCCGGGTCAGTCACTTCGAGGCGTAGGGAGCCGCCGTTCATCGAGACCGCCAGGGTTGTCGGGGTGCCGGGGCCGACGTGGGTGATGACGTTCGTGACCAGTTCGGTTACGCACAGTTGGGCGGCGTCGATCATGTGCGGCAGGCCCCAGATGCCCAGGTGTAACCGCATCACGTTCCGCAGCCCGCTCAGCTCCTCAGGCTCCGCCAGGAACGGCAGATCCCACGGCTTTCTGCGGACTTTGAACCTGCATCCCGCCATGCCATCACCCTCTCGGTCCCGCATCGGCGATGGTGCGAGCATGGCAGCGCCCATCCCGTCATGCAATTTGCACGACGGGATTCCCACGATCGGGCGATTGGCAGGACGCCCCACTTCCGCAGAGACTGAACGTCCGCTACAGCACATGGAGTTGATGTGGCCGATTCCCCGACTGCTCGTCGCCGCCGACTGGCCATCGAGCTCAAGAAGCTGCGTGAGATCAGCCAGCTGACCTGCAACCAAGTCGGAGAGGCACTGAGCTGGAGTGGCTCCAAGGTCAACCGGTTGGAGACGGGCAGCGGCCGTGTTCAGCCCTCCGACGTCGATGCCCTGTGCCGCTTCTACGGCACCGGCGACGAACTGCGGGAACTCCTCATGGCGCTGGCCAAGGATTCGAAGTTGCGCGGCTGGTGGCAGGCGCACGGCACCGGAGTCCCGCGTTGGTTCGCCGGATACGTCGGCTTCGAGCAGGCGGCGTCGAGCCTGCGCCAGTACCAGTGCGAGTTCGTCCCGGGCCTGATGCAAACCCCGGAGTACATCGCGGAGTTGCATCTTGCCTCGAACCAGTTGCCTGCGGCGGATCTCGAACGGGCGGTGAAGGTCCGGGCGGAGCGGCAAAGCCTCCTCACCAAGGCGTCGGCACCCGACGCCTGGTTCATCGTTCACGAGAGCGTGCTGCGTCACGTCATCGGCGACCGCAAGCTGATGCATGACCAGCTCGAACGAATGCTCGCCGTGAGCGAGTTGGGAAACGTGACGTTGCAGGTACTGCCGTTCACCGCCGGGAGCTATCCCGCGACGGGCGCATTCACCATCCTCGGGTTCCCGGAACAGGAGGATCCCGATCTGGTCTACCGAGACGGTCTGACCGATGCCACGTATCTGGAAACGCAGCATGATGTAGGGCAGTACACCAAGGCCTTCGACAACCTTCGGGCTCTCGCGTCGAGCCCGTCTCGTTCAACTGCCTTGATCAGGCGCGTAATGGAGGAGCACTCGCGATGAACACCACACACTCTCCCAGCGACATGCCGTGTGCCAGCACCGACGGAGAATGGTTCAAGAGCAGCTACAGCAACGGATCCGGCGGCGAGTGTGTCGAGGCCGCGTTCCTCGCGGGTGGGGCAGGTGTCCGGGACTCCAAGCGGCCCCACGGACCTCGCCTCACCTTCGCCGACCCCGCCTGGGCCGAGTTCGTCGGGGCGCTTCGGGCGGGGCGGATGTAGCGGACCGGATGCAGGTCGTCGGCGACCGCCGATTAGCCTCGGGACGGACAGTCCATACAGGGCAGGCGCAGGAGGCAGACATGGCGAAGGTTCCGGCAGCGGCTATCGCGGCGGGTGGGCTTGTCGGGGGGTACGGGGTCGCGCGGTGGACCAAGAAGCGGCAGCTCGGTGGGGTCGCCCTCGCCGTCGCCGGGGCTCTCGCCGCGCGGGAGTGGAAGCAGGCCGCCGGGACCAAGGCCGCCGTCGGGCTCACCGCGGGTTACGTGGCCGCCTTCGCCGGGTCGCACCCGCTCGCCAAGAAGGTCGGCGCCTGGCCGTCCGTGTTCGCCGTGGCGGGTGGGGTTGCCGTGGCGTCCTGGGCCGTCACCCGGAAAAGTGCCTGACCGAAACCGGGAACCATCTGAACGTCGGATGCGACTCGTACGTACGTAGTGATGCAACTCCCCGCAGGGTGGCTGGGCGCGTGACGGTGCAGAGCAGGGACAGGACTGCGAGCGCGCGCCCAGCAGGGCCCCGCAGACATTCCCCTCCCGGGTGAGCCCGTTGGCCTCACCGCCGCCCGGCAGTCGAGTACCCGGGCAACCCTGGCGGCCCGGACCGCACGTACGGATCGGGAACACCGTCCGGGAAGCCGCAGACCTGCGCGCCCGGCACCGCGCGTCAGAGGCACCTACCCCGCGCCCAAAACCCGCCCCCCCCTACCCCCCCACCACCCGCGAAACCGTAAAGATCACCAACCCCGCCAACGCCCCCACCACCGTCCCGTTGATGCGGATGAACTGGAGGTCGCGGCCGATGTGGGCCTCGATCTTTCTCGATGTGTCCGTCGCGTCCCAGGACCTCACCGTGTCCGTGATCAGGGACGTGATCTCCGCGCGGTACGTCGAGACCACGTACGCCGCCGCGTCCTGGAGCCAGCCGTCGACCTTGGCCTGGAGGCGGGTGTCCGTGGAGAGGCGGGCGCCCAGGGCTAGCAGGGACGCGCGCGCCCGCAGGCGCAGCTCGCTGCGTTCGTCCTCCGCCGCCGCGATGATCATCGAGCGGACCGAGGACCACGCCGACGCGATCACGTCCTGGACCTCCGGGCGGGCCAGGACGTCCGACTTCAGGCGCTCCACCCTCGCGCGCGTGTCCGTGTCCGACTGGAGGTCCGCCGCGAAGTCCGCCAGGAAGCGGTCCAGCGCCCCGCGCGCCGGATGCGTCGGCATGTCCCGCATCTCCGTGACGAAGCGCAGCAACTCCTTGTAGACGCGCTCGCCGACCTTCTTGTCGACGAAACGCGGGGTCCAGCCCGGCGCTCCGCCCTGCACCGCGTCCATCACCGAGTCCCCGTGCAGCACCAGCCAGTCGTGGGCGCGCGCGCAGACCAGGTCCACCACCCTGCGGTGGCCGCCGTCCGCGACCACCTTCTCCAGGGTCTTGCCGATCCCCGGGGCGACCTCCGCCGCGTCCGCCCGGCGCGTGATCGCCTCGCCCACCACCGCCTGGACGTCCGAGTCCCGCAGCACCGTCAGCGCGCCCCGCAGCGCCGTCGCCAGCTCCGACGTCACCCGGTCCGCGTGCGCCGGCTCCGCCAGCCATGCGCCGAGCCTGCTGCCGATTCCCAGGGCTCCGAGGCGTGTACGAACCACGGATGGAGAAAGGAAGTTCTCGCCTACGAACGCGCCCAGCGACACTCCCAGCTGGTCCTTCTTGTTCGGGATGATCGCCGTGTGCGGGATCGGGACGCCCAGCGGGTGGCGGAACAGGGCCGTCACCGCGAACCAGTCCGCCAGCGCGCCCACCATGCCCGCCTCGGCCGCGGCCGCCACATAGCCCGCCCAGGGGCCCGCGCCCGAGCGGTCCGCCCAGGTCGCCAGGGCGAAGATGAGCGCGACCAGGAGCAGCAGGCCCGTCGCCGTCGCCTTCATCCGGCGCACGCCCCGGCGCTTCTCCTCGTCCGCCTCCGTGTACGAGAACGGGGAGCCGAGCGGCCCCGCATCGGCCGGTCTCGGGCCGGCCGACGCCGAGGCCGATGCCGCATCAGTACGTTCCATCACTCCGCCCGTCCGCGCCGCGCGCACCACCCCGTACGCAATTGTCCCTACCTCAGGGACTCCCGGGACGCACGTGGAGTTCCCGGCAGCACGTACACGGACAAGTGCAGCGAATCTCCGCTGTCAGCCCAGCTCCTTGCGCGGGCCCCCGCCCTCCACCTGGTCGCGACCCGCCCCGCCCGACTCCCTGAGCTGGCGCTTCGCCGCCTTGCGGAGCTTTCGCTCCACCCCGATCCCGCCCATCAGCGCGAATCCGGTGATCGTCACGGTCGGTGAACCCGGCGTGCCGTCCCCCGTCGCCCGGTCGCCGAAACCGCCCATAAGGCCGAAACCTCGGACCCTGACCGTGAGCTCGGGCGGGACCGTCACGCCCATGCCGCCCATGATCGTGAAGCAGCGGATCACCGTCTCGCGGGACTCGAAGCGGGCCTCGCGCAGATCGATCTCGCCGCCGCCCCACATCGCGAACGCGGTGAACTTCGAGGCGATCGTCCACGTACCCCGGCGGCCGAATCCGCCCCAGAGCGCGAACGCACCCCGCGAGGTGGCCGTGCCGCCGATCCGCGACGGCCAGTCGACCTCGACGGAACCCTCGCCGGAGGGCTTGTGCAAGGACACCGGAGCCGCCGCGCCACTGCCGCCCGGCGCCGGCAGGTCGCGCACCAGCGGCGCCAACTCCCCGTGCGTGCGCGCCTTGTAGGCCGCCTCCAAGCGCTCCTCGAACTCCTCCATGTCCAAGCGGCCCTCGGCCACCGCCTCCCGCAGCGCCTCGGCCACCCGCTCGCGCTCCGCGTCGGACGCACGCATCTCGGGAAACCCGGCCCCCGAAGGTTCACTCGTCATGTCGCCAGCCTAATAAAGGCCCCGGTCCGCGTACATCCGAGCGATGACCGACTCGATGTCCGGCTCACGCACCGACAGGTCCACCAGCGGGTACTGTGCCGCGACCTGCGCCACCAGCGGCGCCGCCGAGGCCGTCGCCGGGAACGCCAGCCACTGGCGGGGGCCCTCGACCTTCACCACGCGCGCGTGGGGGACGTCGATGGGCGGGAGTTCGCGTTCCAGGTCGACCACCAGCGTCCGCTCGCTCTCCCCCACCTCGTGCAGCCCCGACAGCGCGCCCTCGTACACCAGACGGCCGTGGTCGATCACCATCACGCGCTTGCAGAGCTGCTCGATGTCGGTGAGGTCATGGGTGGTCAGCAGGACCGTCGTGCCGCGCTCGGCGTTCAGGTCGCTCAGGAACTCGCGCACCTTCGCCTTGCTCACCACGTCCAGGCCGATCGTCGGCTCGTCCAGGTACAGCACGTCCGGGTCGTGCAGCAGCGCCGCCGCGATGTCGCCGCGCATCCGCTGACCGAGCGAGAGCTGACGTACGGGCACGTCCAACAGCTCGCCCAGATCGAGGAGTTCGACGCAGCGGTCCAGGTTCTCGCGGAAGCGGGCGTCCGGGATGCGGTACATGCGGTGGGCCAGGCGGTACGAGTCGTACAGCGGCAGGTCCCACCACAGCGTGGTGCGCTGGCCGAAGACCACACCGATCCGCTGGGCCAGGCGCGTGCGTTCGCGGGACGGGTCCAGGCCCGCCACCCGCACCCGGCCCGCGCTGGGCGTGAGGATGCCGGTGAGCATCTTGATGGTGGTGGACTTGCCGGCACCGTTCGGGCCGATGTAGCCGACCATCTCGCCGCGCGCGACCCGGAAACTGATCCCGTCGACCGCCCTGACCTGCTTCTTCTCCCGCTTCAACCGCCCACTCTTGCGGCGGACCTCGAAGACCTTCTCGACGCCGTCGAGCTCGATGAGGTCCACATACGTGCCATCTGATTCCATGTCAGCTTCCTGTGCTTCGGTACGACCTGAGTCCCGCCCGCCACGCCAGTCCCGCCAGCGCGCAGCACCCCACCGCCACGAACGGCGGTGCGAACGCCAGCCAGGTCGGCAGGTCGAGCGGATACGGCCGGTCCAGTACGTACATCGCGGGCAGCCAGTTGACGAAGGCCAGCGGGACGACGAATGTCACGCCGCGCACCATGTCCTTCGCGAACACCGTCGGCGGGTACTGGAGCATCGTGACGCCGCCGTACGTAAAGGAGTTCTGCACCTCGGAGGCGTCCTGCGCGACGAACTGGAAGGCCGCGCCCGCCACGAACAGCGATGAGAAGATGACCCCGCCGCTCAGCAGCATCAGCGGGATCATCAGCACCCGCAGCGGCGTCCAGTGGATGTCGAGCGTGAGCAGCGCGTAGCCGAGGACCAGGAGTCCCTGGGTGATACGGCCGAGGCGGCGCAGCGCGAAACGGTCGGCGGCGACCTGCGCGAGCACCGGCACCGGGCGGACGAGCAGGGTGTCGAGCGTGCCGTCGCGCACCCGGCGGCCGAGCCGGTCCATAGACCCCATCGCCAGGTCGGCGAGACCGAACGCGGCGCCCGACGCCCCATACAGCAGGGCCACTTCGGGCAGCGAGTAGCCGCCGAGCGCGTCCACGTGCGAGAACATCAGCAGGATGGACACGAAGTCGAGCCCGGTCGCGGCGAAGTTGGCGAAGGTGGTCAGGACGAAGGACGTCCGGTAGGCGAGCGTGGAGCGGATCCACATGCCCGCGATCAGGCGGTACGCGCGGATGCCGTCGGCGGCGTCGCGGAGGCGGCTGCGGGGCGGGAGCCTGCGGGGCTCGTCGACACCGCGTACGTCCTGAAGGTCCGGACCCTGAATCGTGCGTTCAGCCACCCTGCACCACCACCCTCCTCGTCGCGGTCGCCTGGAGCAGGCGTCCGACGCCGAGCAGCGCAGCCGCCCAGCCGAGCTGGAACCCGTACGCCGCCACCAGGCCCCAGCCGGTGTGGCGGCCCAGCAGGATGTCGGCCGGGATCTGGAGCAGCCCCGACCACGGCAGGGCGCGCGCCACCTCGCCCAGCGCGCCCGGGAAGACGTTGAGCGGCAGCACCAGGCCGGAGAAGAACATTCCGCCGAGCCAGGAGATCTGCGCGACGCCCGCCCCGTCCATCAGCCAGAACGCGGACAGCGCGACCAGGAAACGGATCGCGAAGCTGATCACGATCCCCAGGAAGACCGCGCACAGGAACGCGAGCCAGCGCAGCGGGTCGGCCGGGAGCGCGAGGTCGAAGGCGAGCGCCCCGAACGCCATGGGCACCGCGCCCCGCCCGAGCAGGTGGAACGCCGCCCGCCCCACGTCACCGGCCAGCCACCACAGTTGGAGGTCGGCGGGACGGTAGAGATCGATTGCGATGTCACCCGTACGGATGCGTTCGATGAGCTCGTCCTCGAAGCCGCCGCCCATCATGGCGACCGTCATGATCAGGGCCTGGCCGAGCCACACATAGGTCAAGGCCTGGGACTGGTCGTAGCCGCCGAGATGCGGACGGACCTTCCACAGGGCCATATAGGTGTAGGCCACGATGACGCCGAAGACCGTATTGGTGAACACACCGGCCGCCGTCGCGATCCGGTAGGTCGTGTAGCGACGGAAGCCACCCGCCGCGACGACCGCGTACAACCGCACGTGCCGCCTCCTCACCGAGTCCTAGGTGCCAAAGTGCCCGACCTTAGTTCCGGCGGGCGCTCCAGCGCGACGGCTTTTCCCCGGCCGGACGTGCAATATGGGCGTACGACGCGATTCCGACATCCGCAGTGGCGAGAGGGACATGAGCGACGACGAGCAGCCGGACCGGCCGAGACAGCCCGGCTGGGCCCCTCGGGACCCGGCGTCCGGCGGGCCGGACGCGGCACCCGGCGCCGCCCCGGCACCCGGTGTCGGCCCGGCGAACGGTGGCCAGCCCGACAGCAAGAGGAAGCGCACCGGCTGGCGGCGGTTCCTGCCCAGCTGGCGCTGGGTGCTCGGGACCGTCCTGGTCATCGCCCTGCTGCTCATCGGCGGCTTCATCGCCGGGTACACGCTCGTCCACATCCCGCCCGCCAACGCCACCGCGACCGCCCAGTCCAACGTCTTCCTGTACGCGGACGGCAGCCAGCTCGCGCGCGACGGCGAGGTCAACCGCGAGAACGTCAAACTCGCGCAGATCCCGCTCACCGTGCAGCACACCGTGCTCGCCGCCGAGGACCGCGACTTCTACTCCGAACGGGCCGTCGACCCCAAGGCCATGGTCCGCGCGGCCTGGAACACCTTCACCGGCAAGGGCAAGCAGTCCGGCTCCACCATCACCCAGCAGTACGTGAAGAACTACTACCTGGGGCAGGAGCAGACGATCAGCCGGAAGTGGAAGGAGTTCTTCATCGCCATCAAGCTCAACCGCGAGGTGAGCAAGGCGGACATCCTGGAGGGCTACCTCAACACCAGCTACTTCGGCCGCAACGCGTACGGCATCCAGGCCGCCGCCCAGGCGTACTACGGCAAGGACATCGAGAAGGTCACCACCGCCGAGGGCGCCTACCTGGCCTCGCTGCTCAACGCCCCCAGCGCGTTCGACGTGGTCGCCCACCCCGAGAACAAGGGGAAGGCGGTGGCGCGCTGGAACTACGTGCTCGACGGCATGGTCAAGAAGAACTGGCTGAGCCCGGCCGAACGGGCCGCCACCACCTTCCCGGTGCCGGGCAAGGCGCGGCCCGCGGCCGGGATGGCCGGACAGCGCGGCTATGTGGTCGAGGCCGTCAAGGACTATCTGACCACCAACAAGATCATCGACGAGAACACCCTGGCCAAGGGCGGCTACCGGATCACCACCACGCTCCAGCGCGCCAAGCAGGACGCGTTCGTCGCCGCCGTCGACGACAAGGTGATGTCCAAGGTGAGCGCCGACCGCAAGGTCGACCGCAACGTCCGCGTCGGCGGCGCCTCCATCGACCCGGCGAGCGGCAAGGTGCTCGCGATGTACGGGGGCATCGACTACACCAAGCAGTACGTCAACAACGCGACCCGGCGCGACTACCAGGTCGGTTCGACCTTCAAGCCGTTCGTCTTCACCTCGGCCGTCGAGAACGCGTCCAAGACGCAGGACGGGCGGACCATCACGCCCAACACCATCTACGACGGCACCAACAAGCGCTTCGTACAAGGCTGGTCGGGAACCGCCTTCAACCCCGCCAACGAGGACGACGTCTCGTACGGGCCGATCACGGTGCGGACCGCCACCGACAAGTCGGTGAACGCGGTGTACGCGCAGATGGCCGTGGACGTCGGCCCCAAGGCGGTCCGGCAGACCGCGGTCTCCCTCGGCATCCCGTCCAGCACGCCCGACATGCCGAACGGCCCGGCCATCGCGCTCGGCACCGCGACCGCGTCCGTCCTGGACATGACCGAGGCGTACGCGACGCTCGCCAACCACGGCAAGCACGGCACGTACTCGCTGGTCGAGTCGGTCACCAAGGACGGTGAAAAGGTGGACCTGCCGTCCAACGACACCAAGCAGGCCGTCAGCCGCGAGTCAGCCGACACCACCACCTCGATCCTGCAGAGCGTCGTCGAGGGCGGCACCGGCACGGCCGCGCAGGCCGCGAACCGTACGGCGGCGGGCAAGACCGGCACGGCGGAGGAGGACAAGGCGGCCTGGTTCGCCGGGTACACACCCGATCTGGCCACCGTCGTCGCGGTGATGGGCCAGGACCCCGACACGGCCGTCCAGAAGTCGCTGTACGGGGCGCTGGGCCAGGACCGCATGAACGGCGGCGGGCCGCCCGCGCAGGTGTGGGCGCAGTACACGGCCGCGGCCCTCAAGGGCACCGAGCCGCAGGACTTCGACCTCCAGCTCCAGGACGGCGCGGCGATGCCGCCGCCGGTCGAGACACAGGCGCCGAACCCGAACCAGAACACACAGGGCCAGACCCAGGGTCAGGACCAGGGCCAGACGCAGGGCCAGGACCAGGGGCAGACCCAAGGCCAGACGCAGGGCCAGACCCAAGGACAGACCCAGGGACAGACGCAAGGTCAGACACAGGGCCAGACCCAAGGGCAGACGCAAGGCCAGACGCAGGGGCAGACCCAAGGGCAGACGCAGGGCGGGACCACCAACGGGGGCACCACCAACGGCGGCACCACCGACGGCGGCACCACGACCACCGGCCCGACCAACGGCGGCACCACGGACGGCGGCACCACCACCGGCGGCACGACGGCGGGCACGGGCGGCACCGGCGGGGCGGCACAGGGCACGACGACGGCCGGGACGACGGCCGGTGGCGCGGACCGCCCGCGCCGCCAGCCGCGTACACGTACGGGGTAATGGCTTCTATGGCCGGCTAGTGGCCGGAGGTCGCCTTGAGCCCGACCACCGCCACGAGCAGCAGACAGACGAAGAAGATCCGGGCGGCGGTGGCGGGCTCGCCGAGCACCACCATGCCGAGCACCGCCGCACCGGCCGCGCCGATACCGACCCACACGCCGTAGGCGGTGCCGATGGGCAGGGTCTTGGCGGCCTGCGAGAGCAGCAGCATCGAGGCGACGATCCCGGCGCCGGTGAGCACGCTCGGCCCGAGCCGGGTGAAACCGTCGGTGTACTTCATCCCGATCGACCAGCCGACTTCGAGCAGACCGGCGACGAGCAGCAGAACCCAGGCCATGACGGGCACCTCCGAGAGACGTTCACGCGCGTACGGGCGTGCGCGCGTGGGGTGCGTCGTCTTGTCCTGACCCGGTACGACGCGTCTCGTCGGGGTGCTACTAGGTGCTTCAAAGATAGCAAAGGGCAACCAAAAGGGCTGGTGACACCGGTCACCAGCCCCTTCTGAGACGCCTACAGATAAAGCCCGGTCGAATCCTCGGAAACCCGCTCCGAGGCGACGGCGTGCAGATCGCGCTCACGCATCAGTACGTAGGCGATGCCGCGCACCTCGACCTCGGCGCGGTCCTCCGGGTCGTACAGCACCCGGTCGCCGGGCTCCACGGTCCGGACGTTCTGGCCGACCGCGACCACTTCGGCCCAGGCCAGCCGCTTGCCGACGGCGGCGGTGGCGGGGATCAGGATGCCGCCGCCGGAACGCCGTTCGCCCTCGGGGGTGTCGGACCGGACCAGCACGCGGTCGTGGAGCATCCGGATGGGCAGCTTGTCGTGGGTGTTCTCGCTCACGGACTCGAACCTACCTGCCCGTGCACCCGGCGTATGCCGAAGGGCGAACGCGGATGGGGCCGGGAGGGAGCGCGCGGGGTCAGCCGCGCTTCTTCTTGGCGGCCTTCGCCGCCCTGGCCGACGACTTCGACGAGGACATGGCGAGAAGGCCGACGAGACCAACGGCGAGGAGCGCGACCGGAACGACGCGTTCCATGCGGGGTGCGCCGTCCTCGTGCACGAACTGGGCCTTCACGTCCGAGACGGTCTTGTTCACGGCGACGAAGGCCCGGCCCGCGGTCCGGTCCACGGCCGAGGCGACCTTGGCCTTCGCGTCCCCGACGATCGTCGCGGGGTGCAGCCGCACACCGATCTCGTCGAGGGTCACCGCGAGCTGATCCCGCCGGCTCCTGATGTCCGCCTCGATCTGCGCAGGGGTCCTGGCTTCCGACACTGCGCCGCCTCCGTCGCTGTCATGGGTATCCGTCATCGACAGTCTGTCAGCTCTGCCGCCGATGCACTGTCACAGGCCCCCATTAGGCTCTGTCCGAGTACGCCCCACCCTCGGCCCTTCCGGAGGAAGACCCCCATGAGCGAGCGACTCCAGCCCGGCGACACCGCCCCCGCCTTCACCCTGCCCGACGCGGACGGCAACGAGGTCTCGCTGGCGGCGCACAAGGGCCGCAAGGTCATCGTGTACTTCTACCCGGCCGCCCTCACGCCCGGCTGCACCAAGCAGGCGTGCGACTTCACGGACAACCTGGAGTTCCTGACCGGCCACGGCTACGACGTCATCGGCGTCTCCCCCGACAAGCCGGAGAAGCTGGCGAAGTTCCGCGAGAAGGAGTCCCTGAAGGTCACCCTCGTCGGCGACCCGTCGAAGGAGGTCCTGGAGGCGTACGGCGCGTACGGCGAGAAGAAGCTGTACGGCAAGACCGTCACCGGCGTCATCCGCTCCACGGTGATCGTGGACGAGGACGGCAAGGTCGAGCGCGCGCTGTACAACGTGAAGGCGACGGGCCACGTAGCCAAGATCATCAAGGACCTGGGGCTCTGACCGACCCTGGTCGCCCACGGAACGGCCCGTACCGCGCCCTGCCCGGTACGGGCCGTTCCACATCCCGGGTGTGACTGTCCGGAATTCGGTTCGTTACTCCGTACGAGGCTGCGAACGCGTGGCCGGGACGGAGGGGAACGATGGGGGTCAGGTACACCCGCGAGCTGTTACAGGAGGCGGCGCGGGAAACGAAGCACATCGACGACGCGGTGCGGTGGTGTGGAGGTCGGCCGACGCCCGGCAGCAGGCGCTATCTGCGGCAGAAGATGGCCGCGGCCGATATCGACATAGCCCACCTCGCGACCAATCAGGTCCGCCACACCGAGGAGCACCTGCGTTCGGCGGTCGCGGCGTCGACCAGCTTCAAGGACGTCGTGCGCCATCTGGGGATCAGCCAGGTCGGCGGAAACCAGGCCCATATCAGTCGACGCATCGCGGCTCTGGGAATCGACACATCGCACTTCTCCCAGACGCGGAATGGGCGCCCGAAGGGCTCGCTGGGCGACGCTCTCGTGCTGCGCAGCCGCGAGGACGGCAGGATCCCGGGCGCGCGGTTGCGGCGGGAGCTCCTTCGGATCGGAGTGCCCGAGTGCTGCGCGGGGTGCGGAATCGGAGCCGAGTGGAACGGCAAGCCACTCAGGCTGGAGGTCGACCACATCAATGGGAACTGGTGGGACAACCGGCCGGAGAACCTGCGTCTGCTCTGCCCCAACTGCCATTCGGTGACAGACACTTATCGAGGACGACGGAGAGCTTCGGCATGAGCACCCCCAGGTACACCCGCCGACTCCTCGCTCGGACTGCTGCCGACTCCGTCAGCATGGTCGACCTCATGCGGCGACTGGATGCTCCACTGGGAGCCGGCCCGCGCCGCTACCTGGAAATGCGGCTCAAGCACTACGCCATCGACACAGGACATTTTCGCGAGGAGGCCCTGCCCGCACGGGAGCGCCGTTCCTACTCGAAGGACATCCTCGCGGAAGCCGCCGGTCACTCCCACAGCATCCGGGAAATGATCGAGTACATGGGCTTCTCCCCTCGCGACTGCGCATACGGGCACATTCGGAAGAAGCTCGACCAGTTCGGCATCGACACCACGCACTTCACACGCGGGCGGGGACGCGTACCTGGCATCCTCCCGCGAGAACCGCTCGCCTCGATGGTGGCCCACTCCGTCAGCCTGGCCGGAGTACTCACCGCGCTGGGGATCGAGAACAACGGTGCCAGCCGCGCGCGAGTGGCGCGCAGCGTGAAAGCACACGGCATCTCAATCGACCACTTCACAGGACAGGCGCACCGCCGCGGCACTGGTTCTCCACTCCGCAAGTCGGCAGTCGAAGTGCTGCGGCGGCTCGCACCGGGCTCATCGCGGACCAAGACCGCCTTGCTGCGGCGTGCACTGGACGATCTGGGTATCCCTCACGCCTGCGCCGAGTGCGGCACCGGCGACACATGGCACGGCAAACGCCTGGTCCTGGAGATCGACCACATGAACGGCGACCGACTGGACAACCGCCGCGAGAACCTGCGGTACCTGTGCCCGTCCTGCCACAGCCAGACGAGCACCTTCTCGAACCGATCTCGACATACAGCCCCTGCTCACGGCCCAGTACAGTAGGCGTGTTGGGCCCGTACCCCAGCTGGCTAGAGGGCGCCGGTTTAGGTCCGGTGTGTCGTGGGTTCGAGTCCCACCGGGCCCACTGACGAAGGGCGTGACGCATCCGCGTCACGCCCTTCGTGATACCCCGGGCGTCAGCCCAGCAGCTCCCGTACCACCGGTACCAGGGCCCGGAACGCCTTGCCGCGGTGGCTGATCGCGTTCTTCTCCGCTGCCGTCAGCTCCGCGCACGTACGGGTCTCGCCCTTCGGCTGGAGGATCGGATCGTAGCCGAAGCCGCCGGTGCCCGTGGGCTCGTGGCGGAGGGTGCCCTCCAGGCGGCCCTCGACCACGCGTTCCGTGCCGTCGGGGAGGGCCAGGGCGGCCGCGCAGGCGAAGTGGGCGGCGCGGTGTTCGTCGGCGATGTCGCCGAGCTGGGCGAGGAGCAGGTTGAGGTTGGCCTTGTCGTCGCCGTGGGCGCCGGCCCAGCGGGCGGAGAAGATGCCGGGCGCGCCGTTCAGTACGTCCACGCACAGGCCCGAGTCGTCGGCGACGGCCGGGAGTCCGGTGGCCTGGGCGAGCGCGTGGGCCTTCAGGAGCGCGTTCTCGGCGAAGGTGACGCCGGTTTCCTTGACGTCGGGGATCTCCGGATAGGCGTCGGCGCCGACCAGTTCGTGGGGCAGTCCGGCGTCCGCGAGGATCGCGCGGAGCTCGGTGATTTTGCCGGCGTTGCGGGTGGCGAGGATCAGGCGGGTCATGCCCCCAGTATCGGGGGCGCGCCGTGCGTCACGGTGTGCAGACCTTGCCGACTTCCTTCGCCGCGTCCCTTACCGGGCTGATGTCGGGGGTGTTGTCGCCGTTCTTGATGGCCGAACGGACGTTGCCGACCGCCTTGTTGAGGTTGTCGACCGCCTTGGAGAGGTCGGCGTCGTCCGTCTTGCCCTTGAGCGAGGAGAGGTCCTTGTCGATGTTGTCCAGGGCCTGGTCGGCCTTGGTCGGGTTGTCCGTCGCGTTCGCCACCGCGCGGCCGAGGTCGTCGACGCTGGACGCGATCGCGTCGGCCGTACGGACGCAGTCGATCGCCTTGTCCACGGCCCCGCACCCGACCACGGTGGACAGGGCCACGGCTGCGGTGACGGTGGCCAGTGCGGTGCTCGCGCGGCGCATGTGCGTCCTCCCCCGGATGTGCGGACGGGCGTACGGTTCGGCCCGTACGCCCGTATGGGTGGGGACGCGGGGAGGCGTCCCCGGGTTGCCCCTCGTTACTCGCCGAGCGTGCGGCCCAGTGCCTCGACCTGGAGCGCCGCGAGGTCCGCGCAGCCGCCGGTCGCGAGGTCGAGCAGCGCGTTGAGCTCCTTGCGGTCGAACGGCTCGGCCTCGGCCGTGCCCTGGACCTCGACGAAGCGGCCGTCGCCGGTGCAGACGACGTTCATGTCGGTCTCGGCGCGCACGTCCTCCTCGTAACAGAGGTCGAGGAGCGGGGCGCCGTCGACGATGCCGACGGAGACCGCGCTGACCGTGCCGGTCAGCGGCTGGCGGTTCGCCTTGACCAGCTTCTTGGCCTGGGCCCAGGCCACCGCGTCGGCGAGCGCGACGTACGCGCCGGTGATCGCGGCGGTGCGGGTGCCGCCGTCGGCCTGGAGGACGTCGCAGTCCAGGACGATGGTGTTCTCGCCGAGCGCCTTGTAGTCGATGACGGCGCGCAGCGAGCGGCCGATGAGGCGGGAGATCTCGTGCGTACGGCCGCCGATCTTGCCGCGTACGGACTCGCGGTCGCCGCGGGTGTTGGTGGAGCGCGGCAGCATCGAGTACTCGGCGGTGACCCAGCCCTCGCCGCTGCCCTTGCGCCAGCGGGGGACGCCCTCCGTGACGGAGGCGGTGCAGAAGACCTTCGTGTCGCCGAAGGAGATGAGGACGGAGCCCTCGGCGTGCTTGCTCCATCCGCGTTCGATGGTTACGGGGCGGAGCTGTTCGGGGGTGCGGCCGTCGATACGAGACATGCCCCGAGCGTAGCTCGTGGCTGTCTCGCTCCCGGAGGCTGCGCCCCCGGACCCCCTTTCGGGGCTTCGCCCCGGAACCCTTTCGTCTGCGGACCGTGCTCGCTTGCTCGCGCAGTTCCCCGCGCCCCTTAATGGCCCTTCGGGCCCCCTGGGAGCGTCGCAGCCGTACGCGAAAAGGGGCCCTCCCGACCCGGGAAAGCCCCTCTTCAGGCAGACGTGTCGCTCACATCATGTCTTCGATGTCCGCCGCGATCGGGTCCGCGTCGGTGCCGATGACGACCTGGATCGCGGTGCCCATCTTGACGACGCCGTGCGCGCCCGCGGCCTTCAGGGCGGCCTCGTCGACCTTGCTCGGGTCGATGACCTCGGTGCGCAGGCGGGTGATGCAGCCCTCGACCTCTTCGATGTTGTCGATACCGCCGAGCCCGGCGACGATCTTCTCAGCCTTGCTGGCCATGTCTGTCTCCCAGTTCTTTCAAAGACCGTTGTGGCGGCGCACCGCAGGTACTTCGTACGACCGCAGTTCCGCTTTGTCACCGTAACGCACGTTTGGCCCAGTTACGCGAGCGAGCCCCGGCGCCCTGGCCAAGGATGACGATCACCGGTACCGCGCCCGTGCGGCCAGGCTCCGGACGATACCGCAACTGGTCTACACCAGTGTGCAACGCATCCCGGAACTGGCTTGTTCCGGCGGGACGGACGGGACGGAGGGTCGCCGATGAGCGCGGACAGCGCGGCAGTGGACCGGCCGAAGTGGTGGAACGGCGCGTTCCAGAACCTCCAGAAGATGGGCCGCAGCCTCCAGCTGCCGATCGCCGTCCTGCCAGCCGCCGGCATCCTCAACCGCCTCGGCCAGCCGGACGTGTTCGGCAAGGACGGGCTCGGCTGGACCGACGTCGCCAAGGTCATGGCGGGCGCGGGCGGCGCGCTGCTCGACGCCAACATCGGCCTGCCGCTGCTGTTCTGCATCGGCGTCGCCATCGGCATGGCCAAGAAGGCGGACGGCTCCACCGCGCTCGCCGCCGTGGCCGGATTCCTCGTCTACTACAACGTGCTGCACCAGTTCCCCAAGGACTGCCTCGCCGGGGCGAAGGCGATCGCGGCCGGGTGCCAGGCGAACGACGGCACAGTTGCGCCCTTCACGTTCCAGAACCCGGGCGTCTTCGGCGGCATCGTCATGGGCCTGCTCGCCGCCTGGTTCTGGCAGCGCTACCACCGGGTCAAGCTGGTCGACTGGCTCGGCTTCTTCAACGGCCGCCGGCTCGTCCCGATCATCATGTCGTTCGTCGCGATCGGCTTCGCCGCGCTCTGCCTGTGGATCTGGCCGCCGATCGGCAGTGGCCTGGAGCACTTCAGCGACTGGCTGGTGGGGCTCGGCGCCTGGGGCGCGGGCATCTTCGGCGTCGCCAACCGCGCGCTGCTCGTCATCGGTCTGCACCAGTTCCTGAACGTGCCCATCTGGTTCCAGTTCGGCAGCTACACCAAGCCGGACGGGACCGTGGTGCACGGCGACATCAGCATGTTCCTGGCGGGCGATCCGAACGCGGGCCAGTTCACCACCGGCTTCTTCCCGATCATGATGTTCGCGCTGCCGGGCGCGGCGCTCGCCATCGCGCACTGCGCCAAGCCGCACCGGCGCAAGCAGGTCGCGGGCCTGATGCTCTCGGTCGGCCTGACCTCGCTCGTCACCGGCATCACCGAGCCGATCGAGTACTCGTTCCTGTTCATCGCCCCGCTGCTGTACGCGATCCACGCCGTACTCACCGGCGTATCGATGGCGGTGACCTGGGCGCTCGGTGTGAAGGACGGCTTCAGTTTCTCGGCGGGTCTCATCGACTACGTCATCAACTGGAATCTGGCGACCAAGCCCTGGCTGATCATTCCGATCGGCCTGTGCTTCGCCGTCGTCTACTACGCGCTCTTCCGTTTCGCGATCATCAAGTTCGATCTCCCGACGCCCGGCCGCGAGCCGGAGGAGTTGGAAGAGGAGATGGAACGGGACGTCACGAAGGCGTGAACCACCCGGATACGGGTAGCCGGACGTGCGGATACGCAAGGTCACTTCATAACGGCGGCGTCGCGTCGCAATAACGGCGGCATAACCGAAGAGCCCTTCAGCAAAGGCCTTGGACCCTGTGGTCCGGGGCCTTTGTCCGGCTTGCCGGAATGTATGGCCCACCCCACAGAAATTGCAGGTTCCTTATCTAACCCTCACCGTGCTACAACTGGTCTACACCACTCAATGGTGTAGACCACGCGGGCTCGACCGCGTTCCCCCCTGAGACGCCGCCGTCCCCCCGAGCTTTTCCGTGTCCCCCGGGCGGCGCCTTGCCAACTGGAGGAAGTTGATGAGTACGGCAACCGCCACGGCGGCGCCCGCGAAGAAGCGGGGTGCCGGCCTGTTCCAGGGTCTGCAGAAGGTCGGTCGCAGCCTGCAGCTGCCGATCGCCGTACTGCCGGCCGCGGGCATTCTGCTCCGCCTCGGTCAGGACGATGTCTTCGGCAAGGACGGCCTCGGCTGGGGCAAGGTCGCCACGGTCTTCGCGACCGCCGGTGACGCGGTCTTCTCCAACCTGCCGCTGCTCTTCTGCGTCGGCATCGCGATCGGCTTCGCCAAGAAGGCCGACGGCTCCACCGCGCTCGCCGCCCTGGTCGGCTTCCTGGTCTACAAGAACGTGCTCACCGCGTTCCCGGTGACCGACGCCGTCGTGAACACCACCGCCAACAAGGGTGTCGACGTCGCCGCGACGTACAACGACCCCAAGGTCTTCGGCGGCATCATCATGGGCCTGCTGGCCGCCGTCATCTGGCAGCGGTACCACCGCACCAAGCTGGTCGACTGGCTCGGCTTCTTCAACGGCCGCCGCCTCGTCCCGATCCTCATGGCCTTCGTCGGCACCGCGATGGGTGTGCTGTTCGGCCTGGTCTGGGAGCCGATCGGCCACGTCATCACCAACTTCGGTGAGTGGATGACCGGCCTCGGCGCCGTTGGCGCGGGCATCTTCGGTGTCGTCAACCGCGCGCTGCTGCCGATCGGTATGCACCAGTTCGTGAACACCGTCGCCTGGCAGGAGATCGGCGACTTCAAGGACTCCAGCGGTGCCATGTGGCACGGCGACCTGCCGCGCTTCTTCCACGGCGACCCGACCGCCGGCCAGTTCATGTCTGGCTTCTTCCCGATCATGATGTTCGCGCTGCCGGCCGCCGCCCTGGCGATCACGCACTGCGCCCGCCCCGAGCGCCGCAAGGCCGTCGGCGGCATGATGATCTCACTCGCGCTGACCTCGTTCGTCACCGGTATCACCGAGCCGATCGAGTTCGCGTTCATGTTCATCGCGCCGGTCCTGTACGTGATCCACGCGATCCTGACCGCCGTCTCGATGGCCGTCACCTGGGCGCTCGGCGTGCACCACGGCTTCAGCTTCTCGGCCGGTGCGATCGACTACGTCCTGAACTGGAACCTGGCGACCAAGCCCTGGATGATCATCCCGATCGGCCTGGTCTTCGCGGCGATCTACTACTTCGTCTTCCGCTTCGCGATCCTCAAGTTCAACCTCACCACCCCGGGCCGTGAGCCCGAGGAGGAGGTCGAGGACCTGACGAAGGCGTAAGCCCCGTAGGTGATACGTGGAAGGGCCCCCGGAACCGAGCGTTCCGGGGGCCCTTCTTCGCGTACGCGCTCTCAGAGCTCGTACACCGCTCCCGGAACTGCGAGTTCCACCGGGCCGGAGTACGCCGAGCGGGCGTCCGCCAGGTTGACGTCGCCGTCCGTCCACGGCGGGATGTGGGTGAGGACCAGGCGGCCGACGCCGGCGCGGGCGGCGTGTTCGCCGGCCTCGCGGCCGTTGAGGTGCAGGGCCGGGATGTCCTCCTTGCCGTGCGTGAAGGACGCCTCGCAGAGGAAGAGGTCGGTGCCGTCGGCCAGCTCGTGCAGCGCCTCGCAGACGCCGGTGTCGCCGGAGTACGTGAGGGAGGCGCCGCCGTGCTCGATCCGGATGCCGTACGCCTCGACGGGGTGGCAGACGCGTTCCGTACGCACCGCGAACGGGCCGATGTCGAACGAGCCGGACTTCAGCGTGTGGAAGTCGAACACCTCGCTCATCGAGGAGGCGGAGGGCGTGTCGGCGTACGCCGTGGTCAGCCGCTGCTCGGCGCCCTCCGGCGCGTACACCGGCATGGGGGCGCAGCGGCCGCCCTCGTGGCGGTAGTAGCGGGCGACGAAGTAGCCGCACATGTCGATGCAGTGGTCGGCGTGGAGGTGGCTGAGGAAGATCGCGTCGAGGTCGTAGAGACCGATGTGGCGCTGCAGCTCGCCCAGGGCGCCGTTGCCCATGTCGAGGAGCAGCCGGAAGCCGTCGGCCTCGACGAGGTAGCTCGAACAGGCCGATTCCGCGGACGGGAACGACCCGGAGCAGCCGACGACGGTGAGCTTCATGGAGCGTGAACCTCCGGGAGCGGCAAGGGGACGAGGAGGGCGGCGGGAGGTCGTGCGGTCCGTCGAGCGTAAGGCGCCACGCTGCCGGTCGCTCCTCAGTGGCGGGCCGTTGTGGGGGAACTCACCTGCGCTGTCACCGGTTCGGGCGGTGTGTGGACGGGGCGCGCGCGGCGGGGTGGGCGCCGGTAACGTCTGCGGTATGGACACGTCTTGGTGGCTCGCGGTGCTCGCCGTCGTGGTGGTCGCGCTGGGGGCCGCCGTGGTGGACGGGCGGGGGCGTGCGCCGCGGCCGTCCCGGCCAGGGGGGCGCCTGCGTCCTCCGGGGCGCCCTGGTCCGCGCCGGGGGCGGGAGCGGCGTCCCGCGCCGGGGGAGATCTGGTGGGCGGACGTTCCGTACGAGGACGGGCCCGGCTCGAAGGACCGGCCCTGCCTGGTCCTGTCCGTACGGGGTGACCGCGCTCTCGTCGCGAAGATCACCAGCAAGTTCCATGAGGAGCAGGCGGGGGTGATTCCGCTGCCGCCGGGGACTGTGGGCGACGCTCAGGGGCGTCCCAGTTTCCTGGAGACGGATGAGCTGCGGGATGTTTCGGTGTGGGAGTTCCGCCGGCGGGTGGGGGTGGTGGATCCGGTGGTGTGGGATCAGGTGCGGTATCTGGCGGGCTGAGGTGTGTTGGCCCCTCCCCGCCCCTTCCCGAAACTCTCCGAGGGAGCTGGTCGGCTGCGGACCGTGCTGGGTTGCTCGCGCAGTTCCCCGCGCCCCTAGGTAGTTAGGGGCGCGGGGAACTGCGCGATCAGCCACAGACGGCCCGCAGCCAAAGAACCCGGCCGCCCGCCCAGGGCTTTAGGGAAGGGGCGGGGTGGGGGAACTGCCGCGCCGAGCGCTTACGCCCAGAGTTGGCCCTGTAGCGTCGCGATCGCTTCTTCCGTCGTTTCCGCCGTGTAGACGCCCGTCGACAGGTACTTCCAGCCGCCGTCCGCGACCACGAAGGCGATGTCGGCCGAGGCGCCCGCCTTCAGGGCCTTCTTGCCGACGCCGATCGCGGCGTGCAGCGCCGCCCCCGTGGAGACGCCCGCGAAGATGCCCTCCTCGCGGAGGAGTTCCCGGGTACGGGTGACCGCGTCGGCCGAGCCGACCGAGAAGCGGCTGGTCAGGACCGACGCGTCGTACAGCTCGGGGACGAAGCCCTCGTCGAGGTTGCGCAGGCCGTAGACCAGGTCGTCGTAGCGCGGTTCCGCAGCCACGATCTGAACGCCGGGCACGTGCTCGCGCAGGTAGCGGCCGACCCCCATCAGGGTGCCCGTCGTCCCCAGGCCCGCCACGAAGTGGGTGATCGAGGGGAGGTCGGCCAGGATCTCCGGACCCGTCGTCGCGTAGTGCGCGCCCGCGTTGTCGGGGTTGCCGTACTGGTAGAGCATCACCCACGACGGGTTCTCGGCGGCCAGCTCCTTGGCCACCCGTACCGCCGTGTTGGAGCCGCCCGCCGCGGGCGACGGGATGATCTGCGCGCCCCACATCTTCAGCAGGTCGCGGCGCTCCTGGGAGGTGTTCTCGGGCATCACGCAGACCATGCGGTAGCCCTTCAGCTTCGCCGCCATCGCCAGCGAGATGCCCGTGTTGCCGCTGGTCGGCTCCAGGATGGTGCAGCCTGGCGTCAACCGGCCCGCCTTCTCGGCCTGTTCGATCATGTGGAGCGCGGGGCGGTCCTTGACCGAGCCGGTCGGGTTGCGGTCCTCCAGCTTGGCCCAGATGCGGACGTCGTCCGACGGGGAGAGGCGGGGAAGCAGGACCAGCGGCGTGTTGCCGACGGCGGCGAGCGCGGAGTCGTAGCGCATGACGGCGTTCGGCCTCAGACCATGCCGCCGGCCACGGCCGGCAGGATCGTCACGCTGTCGCCGTCGGACAGCTCGGTGGAGATGCCCGCCAGGAAGCGGACGTCCTCGTCGTTGAGGTAGACGTTCACGAAGCGGCGCAGCTCGCCGGAGTCGACGATCCGCTCCTGGATGCCCTGGTGGCGGGTCTCCAGGTCGGCGAAGAGCTCGGCGAGGGTCGCGCCGCTGCCCTCGACCGCCTTGGCGCCGTCGGTGTAGGTGCGGAGGATGGTCGGGATACGGACCTCGATGGCCATGACGTGGGCTCCTGTCGGGAGATCGTAAGAGGGAGAAAGGCAAGGGCCCGCGGTCGGCGCGGGTGCTGCGGTCCTGCGGTGCTGCGGAAGTACGGACGTACGAGTGGTACGCGTGCGGCTGCCGCTCAGGCGGCGCTCGGGCGCGGACACATCGCGCTCGCGAGGCGGCACAGGTCGACGTGCAGGCGCGCCACGAGCAGGGGGCTGCTCGGCTTCTCTTCGCTCACGTCGTGGGGAACCATGCGGTCATCGTATCGATTCCCGGTCCGCTTCCCGGAATGTGATCTCAGCTGGCGGACGAGATCGGCTCAGGATGTGGGCAGGATGCCGCCCACGCCCCTCCCCCGCCGGGACGGCGTCAGTACGC
The DNA here is from genome assembly GCF_014596475.1 of Streptomyces sp. CBMA152. Taxonomy (GTDB): domain Bacteria; phylum Actinomycetota; class Actinomycetes; order Streptomycetales; family Streptomycetaceae; genus Streptomyces. Next base: position 748,235 of record NZ_MECJ01000033.1, read on the forward strand.
CGTCACCACCTTGACCTCTTCCTCCGTGATCACACCGTCCACGATCCGGTAGGAGCGGAACTGGAAGTCGCCCGCGCCGTCCGCGTCCGCCGTGGAGACCAGGACGTAGTGCGCGCCGGGCTCGTTCGCGTACGTCACGTCCGTACGGGACGGGTACGCCTCGGTCGCCGTGTGGGAGTGGTAGACGATCACCGGATCCTCGTCGCGGTCGTCCATCTCGCGGTAGAGCTTCAGCAGGTCCTGCGAGTCGAACTCGTAGAACGTGGGCGAGCGGGCCGCGTTGAGCATCGGAATGAAGCGCTCGGGGCGGTCGGTGCCGGCCGGGCCGGCGACCACACCGCACGCCTCGTCGGGGTGGTCGGCGCGGGCGTGCGCCACGATCTCGTCGTACAGCGCCTGGGTGAGGGTCAGCATGAGCGCAAGGATAAACAGACGGGCCGTCCCGTACCGAGGCTTGGTACGGGACGGCCCGAATGCTGAGAAGCGACCGGTTACGAGCGCTTCGCGAACGCCTTGTTGTCGGGGTTGCGCGCCTTGAGCACCAGGTACGAGACGCCCAGGATCAGGCCCCACAGCGGGGCGCAGTACAGCGAGACCCGGGAGTCCTTGTCGATGCCCATCATCACGATGACCATGAAGATGAAGATCAGCGCGAACCAGCTGGTGTACGGGGCACCGGGGGCGCGGAAGGTGGACTGGGGCAGCTCGCCGCGGTCGGCCTTGGCGCGGTAGCGGATCTGGCAGACCAGGATCATGATCCAGGCCCACATGCCGGAGATGGTGGCGAAGGAGACGACGTAGTCGAACGCCTTGCCCGGCGCCTTGTAGTTGATCCAGACGCCGACCAGCATCAGCGCGGCCGAGACCGTGGTGCCGACCAGCGGGGTGCCGCTCTTGGTGAGCTTGGTGAAGAACTTCGGGCCCTGCCCGTTGAGCGCGAGGTCGCGCAGCATACGGCCGGTGGAGTACATGCCCGAGTTGCAGGAGGACAGGGCGGCGGTCAGGACGACGAAGTTGACGATCGCGGCGCCGACGCCGAGGCCCATCTTCTCGAAGGCCGCGACGAAGGGGCTGACGCCCGGCTTGAACTCGTGCCACGGGACGACCGAGAGGATCATGATCAGGGCGCCGATGTAGAAGACGGCGATACGCCACGGCACGGTGTTGATGGCCTTGGGGAGCGTCTTCTCGGGGTCCTTGGACTCGCCCGCGGTCACACCGACCAGCTCGACGGCGAGGAAGGCGAACATCACGATCTGCAGGGTCATCAGCGTGCCGCCGATGCCCTTGGGGAAGAAGCCGCCGTCGTTCCAGAGGTTGGAGACGGTGGCGGTGTCGGCCGCGTCCGAGAAGCCGACGGTGAGGATGCCGGCGCAGATCAGGATCATGCCGACGATGGCCGTGACCTTGACCATCGAGAACCAGAACTCCAGCTCGCCGAAGAGCTTCACGGAGATGAGGTTCACGGCGTACAGGATCAGCGTGAAGACCAGCGCGTACAGCCATTGCGGGACGTCGTTGTGCGTCCAGAAGGCCATGTACTGGGCGGCCGCGGTGACCTCGGTGATGCCGGTGACGACCCAGAAGAGCCAGTACGTCCAGCCGGTGACGTAGCCCCAGAACGGGCCGACGAACTCACGGGCGTACTCCGAGAAGGAGCCCGAGACCGGGCGGTACATCAGCAGCTCGCCGAGCGCGCGCATGATGAAGAAGATGACCAGGCCCGCGATGGCGTAGGCCAGGATCAGGCTGGGGCCGGCCTTCGAGATGGCCTTGCCCGCGCCGAGGAAGAGCCCGGTGCCGATGGCTCCGCCGATCGCGATCATCTGGATCTGGCGGGCCCCGAGGCCCCGCTGGTATCCCTCGCCCTCGGCGGCGTCGTGGGCGGTCCCCACGGCCTCATTGCCGGAGCGGTCGTCCTGCTTGTCGACCTGCACTGAGGTCATGGTGGTGCGCCTTTCTCCATGCTGACCCGCCCGCTTCGGTGGTCGAAGCCGCGGATCAGGTCCTGATCCCCCCGGATGTGGATGGAGTGCCACCGGCGATCAGCCGGTCGAAGCGCCCCCGGGGACATGGGTGGCGTCCCTGGGTGGTCGTGAAGATTTATCACGGCTTTACCGATGATCCACAGACGGGGTTGTGGCGCACGCCACACGAAGAACCGGACAAAGGGCGCACCGATACGCAAACTATGGCGTTGCGGTAATCGGATCGTTATGCGGATTTGAGCGTCCGCTGAGCGAACAGGAGGAAAACAGCCGCCGTCGGCCATCCCCCGGGTGACCCTTCAGGCCATTCAGGCCATCAGCGTCTCGACGAGCGTCTCCTGGAGGCCGCCGAGCCAGAGGTAGGCCATGACCATCGGCTTGCGCGGATCCTCGTCCGGCAGCCGGTAGAGCTCGCCGCCCTCGTCCTCGTCGGTGACGTCGAGGCGCGTGCCGATCGTGAGGCGCAGGTCGTTGAGCGCGCCGAGCCACCGCTTCGCGTCGTCGGCGGAGAGCTTGAGGACCGCGCCGCCGTCGCCCTTGGGCGTCAGCGAGTCCAGGGCGCGGACGACCGCGAGGGCGTCGTCGCGCTTGCGGGCACGCAGGTCCTTCTCGGTGAACCGTCTGAACTCGGCGGCGGATTCGCGCAGTTCATCGCTCTCACCCCGGTCGTACGCGTCCGGGAAGAGCCGGGCGAGCGCCGGGTCGGCGGGCGGTTCGCTGGGGCCCTCGGAGAAGAGCGCGGCCAGCGGGTCCTCGCCCTCGACCGGCTCGTCACCGGGGCCGATGAGTTCCAGGAGCTGTACGGAAAGGGAGCGCAGGATGGCGATCTCGACCTCGTCCAGGGCGACGGCCGCGCCGCCGCCGGGGACCGCCTCGAAGAGGCCGGCCATCAGTTGCGGTCCTGCGTGAGCGTCGCCCACAGCCCGTAGCCGTGCATGGCCTGCACGTCGCGCTCCATCTCCTCGCGGCTGCCGCTGGAGACCACGGCCCTGCCCTTGTGGTGCACGTCGAGCATCAGCTTGCGGGCCTTGTCCTTGGGATAGCCGAAGTACGACTGGAAGACGTACTGCACGTAGCTCATGAGATTGACCGGGTCGTTGTGGACGAGCGTCACCCAGGGCACATCGGGTTCGGGGACGGCGAAGGTCTCCTCCGCCGACTCGGGCCGTTCGATCTCTACAGGAGCCACACTCACTTACCTAATGCTGCCACCTCGATGTCGCAGTCGCACAAACGGGCCCCGGAAATCGTCACTCTGACGTTAAAGGAGTAGCATCCCTTGCCATGAACACTGCGGACCTCGGGTTGCCGGTGGACGTGCCGTCGACCGCCCTCTTCACGGACCAGTACGAGCTGACGATGCTCCAGGCGGCGCTGCGCGGCGGTACCGCCGACCGGCGCTCCGTCTTCGAGGTCTTCACCCGGCGGCTGCCGGACGGCCGCCGCTACGGCGTGGTCGCGGGCACCGGGCGGGTCCTCGACGCCGTCGAGAACTTCCGCTTCGACGCCGCCGTGCTCGGCTTCCTGCGCGAGCGCGGCATCGTCGACGAGCCGACCCTCGAATGGCTCGCCTCCTACCGCTTCTCCGGCGACATCTGGGGCTACCCCGAGGGCGAGGTCTACTTCCCGGGCTCGCCGATCCTGCGGGTCGAGGGCTCGTTCGCGGAGTGCGTGCTGCTGGAGACCGTGATCCTCTCCATCCTCAACCACGACTCGGCGATCGCCGCCGCGGCCTCGCGGATGTCGGCCGCGGCGGCCGGGCGCCCGCTGATCGAGATGGGCGCCCGGCGCACCCACGAGCTGGCGGCGGTCGCGTCCGCGCGGGCCGCGTACGTCGGCGGCTTCACCACCACCTCGGACCTGGCGGCCGGGTTCCGTTACGGCATCCCGACCGTCGGCACCAGTGCGCACGCCTTCACCCTGCTCCACGACAGCGAGCGGGACGCCTTCCGGGCCCAGGTGGACTCGCTCGGCCGGGGCACGACCCTGCTGGTGGACACCTACGACGTGGCCGAGGCGGTCCGTACCGCCGTCGACATCACCGGTCCCGAGCTCGGCGCGGTCCGGATCGACTCCGGCGACCTGCTGCTCGTCGCCCACCGGGTGCGCCAGCAGCTCGACGAGCTCGGCGCCACCAAGACGAAGATCGTGGTGACGTCCGACCTGGACGAGTACGCCATCGCCTCGCTCGCGGCCGCGCCCGTCGACGCGTACGGCGTCGGCACCCAGCTCGTCACCGGCAGCGGGCACCCCACCTGCTCCATGGTCTACAAGCTGGTCGCCCGCGCCCAGAGCGCGGACCCGAAGGCCCCGCTGGTGCCGGTGGCGAAGAAGTCGACGGGCGGCAAGACGTCGATCGGCGGCCGCAAGTGGGCCGCGCGGCGCGCCGACGCGGACGGGGTCGCCGAGGCCGAGGTCATCGGCGTCGGGCCGGTCCCGGCGGAGCTCGCCGACCGGCAGCTGCTCGTCGAGCTGGTCAAGGGCGGCGAGGTGGTGGCCCGCGAGCCGTTGGACGCCGCCCGCGAGCGGCACATCGCGGCGCGCGGCGCGCTGCCGATGTCCGCGATCCAGCTGTCGCGGGGGGAAGCTGTGATTCCGACGGAGTACGCGTGACGCCTCGTACTCGGGCCGCCTTTGCACCCCAATTGCCCCCTGCCGTACCGGGGGCGGAGTCTCTACGCTCGTAGAACAGCCACCTTGACCGAAGGACAGCCGACATGCACCGCGCGTTGATCGTCGTAGATGTTCAGAACGACTTCTGCGAGGGCGGCAGCCTCGCGGTCACCGGTGGCTCCGACGTGGCCGCCGCCGTCACCGACCTGATCGGCCAGGCGGCCGGGTCCGTCTACCGCCATGTGGTGGCGACCCGCGATCACCATGTCTCGCCGGGCGGCCACTTCTCGGCGCACCCGGACTACGTCGACTCCTGGCCCGCGCACTGCGTGGCCGGGACGGAGGGGGTGGGCTTCCACCCGAACTTCGCCCCGGCCGTCGCCTGCGGGGCGATCGACGCGGTCTTCGACAAGGGGGCGTACGCGGCGGCGTACAGCGGGTTCGAGGGGCGGGACGAGAACGGGGTTCCGCTGGCGGACTGGTTGCGTGCGCGGTCGGTGACCGAGGTGGATGTGGTCGGGATCGCCACCGATCACTGTGTGCGAGCGACTGCGCTGGATGCGGTGCATGAGGGGTTTGCGACCCATGTGCTGCTCGACCTCACGGCCGGGGTCGCCGAGGCGACGACTGAGCGGGCCATCGAGGAGATGCGGGCCGCTGGCGCGGAGCTGTCGGGTAAGCCTGTGTCTTGACCCGTCGCGTCGTGTTTCGGCTGCGGGCTGTCGTCGGCTGGTCGCGCAGTTCCCCGCGCCCCTTAGAAGCGCCCTCCGGGCGCATCCCAAGGGCGCAGCCCGTCACGGGCGCAGCAGCGCCCTTATCGGGTGCCACAGCTCGTCCGCCTCGTCCTGGGGGGCCGTGCGCCACAGGAGGCCGTCCGGGTGGTGCAGGACCGCGGTGATCTCGTCCGGGGTCGGTGGTTCGGTGTTGCCGCGCAGATAGACCGCGCGCAGGCCCAGGTTCCGCAGCCTGGTCAGGGCGCGGGCCCGGTTGGCCGCATGGACGAGGACGCGCACCTTGCGGCCGTCTCCGGCCGGGGACGGCAAAGTGAGCGCGACGATGACGCTGCCGTTGGGCAGCTTGCTGAAACCTCCGCCAGGCATGGCGTACCGCTCCCCCGTGAGACGTCGTGTCAATAAGGACTGGTAAGACGCACCTAAACACGATCGGCCGCCGCCCGCTAGAGGGCGACGGCCGATCATGGTTTGACCTGCGGTTTTTAAAACTACTTGGTCGACGGACCGACCTTCACGGTGATCGTCGAGCCGTCCTTGGGCTGCTGGACGATCGTGATCCGGGTGTTGGTGTCAGGAACCTTCACGCTTCCCGTGGGGTTCTCCGCGTACCAGTAGGTGCCCCGGTGGTCGTCGAACATCGGCACGCCCGGCTGCGAGCGGACCGTGGTCGCCACGTCCGCCTTGTGCAGGGTGAGCGCCTGCGTCGGGTACCAGCTGAACGCCGCGTCGAACGGCGTGATCTTGTTGCGCATCAGCGTGCCGTCGGCCCACTTCAGCGGCTTGGCATGGGCGTCGATCGGCAGGATCTGGCCCGCGCCCGGGTGGGCCGAGACGTTGTTGTCCTTCTGGGAGAGGTCCCAGAGCCACAGGACAAGACCGGGCTGGTACGCGTAGTGCTCGACCCAGCTCGGACGGGACTTCGCGAAGCCGAAGTTGTACGGGCCGACCTTCAGCGTGGTGTCGGACGACACGTACTGGCGGTTCTCGGCGATGTAGTACTGCGGGTAGTCCTTGGTGAACGACTCGCCGATGCGGGAGAAGTTCTTCGAGGTCCAGCCGTTGTCGTCGCCCTCGGCGCCGTCGGTGAAGAGCGCGGTGCCGTCCGCCGTCACGGAGATGGCGTCGGCCGTGAAGCCCTTGCCGCCCGCGCCGCCGTCCGTCTGGTAGCGGAACCGGATGTCGATCTTCTTGCCCGCGTAGGCGTCCAGCGGGTACGAGAGCTTCTTGTACGTGCCCGAGGCGTCGGTCAGGGCCGGCTTGTCGCTGCCGTCACGGGTGATCGCCTGGCCGTCGGCGGTGCCGTCGAGCGCGGTCCAGGTGGCGCCGCCGTCCGTGGAGGCCTCCGCGTACGCGAAGTCGTAGTCCTTCTCGATGTCCCACCAGCCCGAAAGGTCCAGGGACGCCTTGGACTTGCCGGTCAGGTCGACCGAGCGGGTCAGGGTGTTGTTGAGGTTGTCGCCCATCCCGCTCCACCACTGCTTCGTGCCCTCGACGGGCTTCACGACAGTGGTGGTGACCGGCTTCTGCGGCAGCTCGACCACGAGCGCCTGCTTGTTGTCGGTGTTGTACTCCGAGACACCGAGCTTGACCGTCGAGTTCGTCGCGGCCTTGGCCTTGGCGTAGTCGAGCCAGCCGAGCTGGAGCTTGTCCCAGGCGGTCATGTCGCCCGGCAGGTCGCCTATCGAGTCCTTGCCGCTGCCGAGCCAGGAGCCGGCCGACATCAGGGACCAGAAACCGACCGAGTTCTCGGCGGTGTTGGTGGTGTCGTAGAGGTCCGGCAGACCGAGGTCGTGGCCGTACTCGTGGGCGAAGACGCCGAGGCCGCCGTTCTCCGGCTGCATCGTGTAGTCGCCGACCCAGATGCCGGTGTCACCGATCTCCGTGCCGCCGGCCTTGTTGTCGGCCGGGCCCGTCTTGCCCGCGTCCGTGCCGTACGCGTAACCGCGGTGCGCCCACAGGGCGTCGGTCTTCTGCGCGCCGCCGCCGGCCGACTCGTCCTCGCCCGCGTGGACGATCTGGAAGTGGTCGATGTAGCCGTCGGGCTCGTTGAAGTTGCCGTTGTGGTTGTAGTCGTTGCGGTCCCACTGGTCGTACTGGGACAGCGTCGCCTTGATCTGCTCGGCGGTCTGGCCCTTGGCCTTCTGGTCGGCGACCCAGGCGTTGACGCCGTCGCGGACCAGGTCCATCACGTTGGAGCAGTTGGACTGGCCGCAGTAGTTCGAGCCGTAGCGGGCCTCGTTCCACGGGACCCGGACCCAGTCGGTGACCTGGCCGTCGACGGAGTAACGCCCCGAGGACGTCTTCTCGTAGTACGTCTTCAGCGAGTGCTTCTCGGTGCCGTCGGCGTTCTTGCCGGTGCCGAAGTACAGGTCCTGGAAGTGCTGGCGGCTGTAGTCCTTCTGCCAGGCCGTGGAGTTGTCCTTGGTGCGGTCCGGCTGGGCGATCGTGTTGTGCGCCGGGCCGGGGGTGCCGCCGTACTTGACGACCGGGGGCTTGGGGCCGGTCGGGCCGTCGGGGTCGTACATCGTGGTGTTGTCGACCTTGTCGCCGAAGTCCACCAGGATCGTGAAGATCTTGTCGGTGCGCTGGCGGCCGAGCTCCACGTACTTCTTGTCGTCGAGCTGGACGACCTTGGAGGCGCCGCGCTGCTGCACCTTCTTCTCGCCCGAGATGACCTTCTCCAGGGCGACCTGGCGCTGCTGCTCAAGCTCCTTGGTGAACGGGCCCGGCATGTTGTCGACGTGCTTCACGGCAGGGGTGCCGGGGTCCTGGCGCTGCACGGCTGCCGGGGCCTTCACGTCGGCCTGGGCGGTGGCGAACGCCGAGCCCACGGCGCCGGTCGTGGCTATCGCCACGAGCACGGCGGCAGCCCTGACGGCCCGTCTGTTGCTGGTCACTTGATGATGTCCTCCCCCGCGGCCGCAAGCACGGACCGGGGGGTGAGGGGTCAGGTCTCCGGTGCGCGGCACGCGTCTCAAGTGACGACATTGGACCGGAGTTGCCAAAGAAAAGACAGATCTTGACTTGCGTTGGGTAATTACATTATGCAGACGGGTAGTTCCGGTATCCGAACGCTTCCGATGTGCTACCCAACCCCGACAACTGATGCGCCTGTCTCACCAGTCGGACCGGCCGAATGACTCCGTGCGCCCCCTGTGCACCGGCACCGTGGGTTAGGTCACGCTTACCAACGGTTCCGTCAGGGCAAGGTCCGACGTAGAGTCGCTTGACAGTGCGATCCGGTTGCCCGGTCGAGAGACCCGCCCCATCCGATGCCTTCCCCCGAGGACGGATACCGCCATGCCGCGTCCGACTGCAGCACAGCTCGCCTACGGTTCGGCCACCGTCGTGTTCTCGACCGTGGCCATGATTCTGCTCTCCCAGACCGACTCGGGTGTCGGCGTGGGCGTGATAGTGCTCGCGGCGCTGCTGCTCGGGCTCCTGGTCGCCGTGACGGTACCCATCCCGAAAGCGGCGCGCACGGTTCGTATGAACCGCGCCGCCGCCGTGGGTGAGCGCGCCGAGCCGGGGGTGCGGGTGCCGGCCGACTCCGTACGAAGCTGAGGTCGGCGGGTCCTACGGGACCGGCGTCAGTGGGCTGTTGAGACCACCACCGTCTTCCCGGCCTTGTCGTGCAGGCCCTGTTTGTAGGGCTTGTCGGTGAGGATCGTGATGATGAGGATGACCTGCCACAGACACGGGCAGCACAGCAGCGCCGGTACCCAGAGCACGGCGGTGCGCGCCAGAGCGGCGCTCGTGGTGGGCACACTGCCGTCGTTGAGCATCGCGACCCGCAGGTTCAGCAGCTTCTTGCCGACGGTCTGGCCGTCCCGCTTCAGCATCAGGGTGTCGTAGCCGAGGTAGACCACGATCCCGATCAGGGTCCACGCCAGACCACTGCCGGTGTACGCCTTGGAGACCACGTCGGACGTGCTGTCGCCGCTCTTCGACTCGTACATGTACCGGCCGGAGGTCGCCCACTCCAGCAGGCCGAGCGGGATCGCCACGATCAGGGCGTCGATGATGCGGGCGAGCAGGCGCCGCCCGAAGTCGGCGAGCGGGGGCATCCCGCTGAGCGGGTCGGGAGCGCCGTACTGGTTCCCGCCGCCGTACGCGTCGTACGGGGGCGGGGTGCTGCCATAGGGCGAACCGGGGGGTGGCGTGCCGTACGGGCCGCCGGGGGGAGGGTTTCCGTACGGGCCGCCGCCGGGGGGAGGGGCGCCGCTGCCCGGAGGTGGGGTACCGCCTCCGGGCGGGGTGCCGCCGGGAGGCATCCCTCCGCCGCCGCCGGGCGGAGTGGGCTCCGATGGCTTCTTGAGGAACGGGTCGTCCTCGGGCGGCTGGCCGGGCGGCGGTTCGTTGCTCATGTCCGCAGTGCACCGCGAGGGGTGGGGGTCCCGCAACGGTACGGGGCCCGTTCGGGTGTCGCCCGTCAGCCGGTCTCAGGTGCCTGCCACGAACGTACGGGCCGCCTTGTCGTGCCAGCACTGGCGCCACGGGCGGTCGAACAGGCACCACAGGACGTTGACGACGCCGACCGCGAGCACGCCGAGCACTCCGTACACCAGCCAGCGGCGCAGCGCGGCGCCGAACGTCGGCGGCTCGTGCGACTCGATGTCGCGGACCTGGAGTCGCAGCAGCCGCTTGCCCAGCGTGCGGCCCCACTTGGCGGTGGGCAGCGCCTCGTAGAGCAGGCCGAGGACCAGGAACGCGCCGAGCACGATGCCGAGGTAGCCGGCGGTGGTGCCGTCGAGGAGGTAGACGGTCACGGTCTCGCCGGACAGCTTCGCCGCGTCGATCTTCTCCTGGATGTGGTCGGCGGCCTTCACGCCCAGCGGCACCGCGAGCGCGGCGACGGCCACGCCGAGCACGGCGGTGTCGACGAGCCGGGCGACCAGCCGCCGCCCGGGTCCCGCGGGCCGGGCCTCGGCCTGGGCCCGGGCGGCCCGCAGGAACGGGTCCTCGACGGGCGGCTTCCACGGTACGACGGGCTCCCCCACCCCCCGCTGCTCGTCGGGCTGCGCCAGCTGATGCACCTGCTGCGCCCAGGAGGCCGCGCCACCCCCGGGGCCGGTGGTCATCGGGGACGCGGCGGGCTGGGGAGCGGCGTGCTGAGCGGGGGCGGGCTGCGGGGGTGCGGTGTGCTGTGGGGGTGCCGCGTGGTGTGCGGGCGCGGTGGGCTGCGGCGCTACGGGCTGGGGCGCGGCCTGGTAGCCCGGCGTCACCGGGGCCGACGGCAGCGCGGCGCGGGCGGGGCCGGGCTCCACGGCCGCCGGGCGCACATCGGGCTCGGCCCGACGCGGATCACCCGCCGCACGCGGATCCACGGGCTGCGCGGGCAGGGGCTGAGCCGGAAGCGGCTGGAGTGGCAACGGCTGCACCGGCTGCGACTGGACCGGCTGCGACTGCGGCCCCGAAGCCGGAAGCGGAGCCGGCATCGGCGTCGGGCCCGGCTGCGGCTGTGCCAGCGGGAGCGCCCGGGGGTCGGGTTGGCCCCAGGAGATCCGCCGCGCCGCGTCGTCCCCGAAGCCCGACTGGTACGACGCGTCGGCCTGCCAGACCGGGGCCGGGCCGGGCCGCATGCCGTGCGGGGGGACGGGTTCGGGCTCGAACTCGGGCTCGTCGAGGAAGACCGGGCCCGTCTCCTCGACCATCGGAACCGGGGCCGGCGCGGGCATCGGCGTCGGCGGGGCCGAGGCCAGGGCGGGTGCCGCCGGGGCCGCGCCGGGCGGCGGCACGGGCATGGCCTCGCCGACGGCCGGGGCGGGCCGGCTCGTTCCGGGCACCCAGGCGGCGCCGTTCCAGTACCGGACGTATCCGGGGATGGACGGATCGGGGTAGAAGCCGGCGACAGGGGTGCCGTCGCCGGTGGCCGGGGTGGGGGCGCTCATCACCGTGGTCCCGTATCTGCTCGTGGGCCTCGTCAATACAAGGGTCCACATCTACCAGACGGGCGACCACCCCCGGGCGGGTCCTTCCGTACCGATCACGATTCGGTCATCGGACGAACGGGAAATCCGCCCGAAAAAATCTGCAGAAGTCGCGTCATAGTCGCGTGCCGGCCCGCTCCCTCCTTGTGCGGCCCGCTCCCGGGCCCGTACGAGGAGAGGACACAAGTCATGCACACCGTGGTGGAACGCGAGCTGGAGCTCAAACTCGTTCTGTCGCCCGAGCGCAGCGTCCCGGTACCGGCCCGGCTGGCGTACCGCACCGACGATCCGTACGCCGTGCACATCACCTTCCACATCGGCTCCGATCACCCGGTGAACTGGACGTTCGCCCGGGAGCTCCTGGTCGAGGGGGTGTTCCGGCCGTGCGGTCACGGCGATGTGCGGATCTGGCCGACGAAGGTGGACGGGCGCAGCGTGATCCTGGTCGCGCTGAGCTCGCCGGACGGGGACGCGCTGCTTGAGGCGCCGTCCGCGCAGGTGTCGGCGTGGCTGGAGCGCACACTTCGGGTGGTCCCGCCGGGCTCCGAGACCGAGCAGCTCGGCATCGACGACGGCCTGGCCGAGCTGCTCGCGCCGACGACGGGCCGCAGCCGCATCGAGGAGCTGTACCTCAACGACCCGTGGCCCTCGGACGAGTCGCGGCCGGAGGAGGGTGCGTGACGCGGACGCGAGCTGCCGTAACGGTTGTTCAGAACAGTTTGCCCGGGTTCAGCAGACCCAGCGGGTCGAAGGTGTGCTTCACCGCACGCTGCATCTCCACGCCCACCGGCCCGAGTTCGCGCGCCAGCCACTCCTTCTTGAGCACGCCCACGCCGTGCTCGCCGGTGATCGTGCCGCCGAGTTCCAGACCGAGCGCCATGATCTCGTCGAAGGACTCGCGGGCGCGGCGCGACTCGTCCTCGTCGGCGGCGTCGAAGCAGACGACCGGGTGGGTGTTGCCGTCGCCCGCGTGCGCGCAGACGCCGATGGTCAGGTCGTACTTGGCGGCGATGGCCGAGGTGCCCTCCAGCATCGCGGCGAGCCGTGAGCGCGGTACGCAGACGTCGTCGATCATCGTGGCGGACTTGATGGTCTCCAGCGCCGTGAGCGCCAACCTCCGTGCCTGGAGCAGGAGTTCGGACTCGGCGGCCGACTCGGCGGGCACCACCTCGGTGGCCCCGGCGGCGGTGCACAGCTCCCCGACGGCGGCCAGATCGGCGGCCGGGTCCGGGGTGTCGAAGGCGCAGAGCAGCAGCGCCTCGGTGCTGTCCGGCAGCCCCATGTGCGCCGTGCGGTTGACGGCCTGCACGGTCGTACGGTCCATGAGTTCGAGCAGCGACGGCGTATGGCCGCGCTCCATGATCGCGCAGACCGCTTCGCAGGCGGCGGCAGCGGAGGGGAACTCGGCGGCGAGCGCGAGCTGTTCGGGCGGCGCGGGCTTCAGCGCCAGTACGGCCTTCACGACGATCCCGAGGCTGCCCTCGGACCCGACGAAGAGCCGGGTCAGGTCGTACCCGGCGACGCCCTTGGCGGTGCGCCGGCCGGTCTCCAGGAGACGCCCGTCGGCGAGGACGACGTCCAGACCGAGCACGTACTCGGCGGTCACCCCGTACTTCACACAGCACAGGCCGCCGGACGCGGTGCCGATGTTCCCGCCGATGGTGCACTGCTCCCAACTGGAGGGATCCGGCGGGTAGTAGAGCCCGTGTTCCATGACTTTCCGGGAGAGCACGGCGTTGACGACGCCCGGCTCGACGACCGCGACCCGGTCGACCGGGCTGATCTCCAGGATGCGGTCCATCCGGACCAGGGACAGCACGATGCAGCCCTCGGAGGCGTTGGCGCCGCCCGAAAGCCCCGTGCGGGCGCCCTGTGGCACGACCGGGACGCGCAGCTCGGTGGCGGTGCGCATGATGTGCTGCACCTGCTCGACCGTGCGCGGCAGCACGACCACGGCCGGGGCCCCGGCGGCGCAGAAGCTCGCCATGTCGTGGGCGTACGAGGCGGTGACGTCCGGGTCGGTGATCACCGCATCGACGGGCAGCCCCGCGCGCAGCCGTACGAGAAGGTCCCCGGACGCGACGGGCTCGGCTCCAGCGTTCATGATCCCAGCCTGGCACCCGGGGCCATCGGTGTGAACCCCGCGTGGTCCGGCGGGCGCACGCCGGATGTGCTCTTCGTATGGACGCACAGTGATCGGCATGGAGACCGAACAGGAATGGCCGCCGAGCACGCGGACCCTGACGCTGCCGCCGCCCCCGAGGCCGACTCCGCTGGAGCCCGCCGCGCCGCCGCCGAGCAGGTCCGCGCGGCGCACCATGATCGGCGCGGCGGTGGCCGCGCTGCTGACCGCCGGGGTCCTGGTGGTCCTGACGCTGCCGCCGCCCCCGAGGCCGACTCCGCTGGAGCCCGCCGCGCCGCCGCCGAGCAGGTCCGCGCGGCGCACCATGATCGGCGCGGCGGTGGCCGCGCTGCTGACCGCCGGGGTCCTGGTGGTCCTGCCGCGCCTGGCCG
>NZ_MECJ01000034.1 GCF_014596475.1 Streptomyces sp. CBMA152
CACCGCCGACGTGGCCCGGCTGCGCGACCGGCCCGCGCCCGCGAGCGCGGTGGTCGGCGGCTCGGACGACCGCTCCGACGACCGCGTCGAGCTCCAGTCGCTCGGGACCGGGCGGCGTGCGCGGGGGGCGCTCGCGGTCGGTACGGGCGCGCCGCTGGGCACGGCCGAGCGGTACGCGGTGCATTCGGCGGTGGCGCTGCTGACCCTGACCACCGAGCGCTCGCGGGCCCTCCAGCAGGCAGAGCAGCGGCTCGGCGCGGCGGTGCTGAGGATGCTGCTCTCGGGGCAACAGGACCACGCCCGGGCGGTGGCGGGCGATTTGTACGGCGGCCTGCTCGACGCCCCGTTCCGCCTGGTCATCGCGGAGACCGAGGGGGAGTCGGCCGACCTGGGCGTACTCGCCGAGGCGATGGAGTCGGCGGCGGCGCGCTCCGGCGAGGCGGTGCTTACCGTGCCCGAGGGCGAGCGGCTCGTGGTGCTCGCGGCGGACGGCGGCGACGCGGTGGCCGCGTGTACGGGCTTCGAGCCGGAGGAGGGCGCGGAGGTCGTGATCGGCCTGTCCGCGCCGGCCGGGCCGATCGCGGCGGCGTCCGCGTACAAGCAGGCCGAACAGGCGCTGTCCGTCGCGCGGCGGCGGGGTCGGCGGCTGGTGGAGCACGAGGAGCTGGTGGCCGGTTCGCTGGTGCCGTTGCTCGCGGACGACGCGGTGCGGGCGTTCGCGGACGGGATGCTTCGGGCGTTGTACGAGCATGATGCGACGGGGCGGGGGGATCTGGTGGCGTCGCTGCGGGCGTGGCTGTCGCGTCACGGGCAGTGGGATGCGGCGGCGGCCGACCTCGGCGTGCATCGCCACACGCTGCGCTACCGGATGCGCCGCGTCGAGGAGATCCTGGGTCGCTCCCTGGACGACCCGGACGTCCGGATGGAGCTGTGGCTGGCGCTGAAGGCGACGACGCCGCCGGAGGCGTGAGTTTTCCCCACCCCGCCCCTTCCCGAAGCCCTGGGCGGGCGCCGGGCGCTTCGTCTGCGGATCGTGCTGGGCCGCTCGCGCAGTTCCCCGCGCCCCTGAACGGGCCCTTCGGGCCCTCCTACCCGGCCGCTCGCCCAGAGCTTTCGGGAAGGGGTGGGGTGGGGTCCTCCAAAGCGGTGTGTACGTGTGCCCCACCACTCCACCCCGGACAAGCCCCGACTCGCCGCCCCCGGCCTACGGTGGGAGAAAACAAGCAGACCACCCCCAACCTCGGAAGGGCCGGGATTCGTCATGACTTCCACCCACGCCTTCTGGCTCGCCGGCCGCCAGGCCACCGGTGCGGACAGCTTCGATGTCACCTCCCCGTGGGACGGCCGACTCGTCGGCAAGGTGAGCGTGCCGACCGAGGCCCAGGTCGAGGAGGCCGTCGCCGCCGCCCACGCCGTGGTCGACGAGTTCGCCGCGACCCCGGCGCACGTCCGCGCCGCCGCCCTCGACCACGTGTCGAAGCGGCTCGCCGAGCGCACCGAGGAGATCGCGCAGCTCATCTCCGCCGAGAACGGCAAGCCCATCAAGTGGGCCCGTGGTGAGGTCGGCCGCGCGGTGTCCGTGTTCCGGTTCGCCGCCGAGGAAGCCCGGCGCTTCAACGGCGGCGAGGCCCAGCGGCTCGACACCGACGGCGGCGGCGTCGGCCGCCTCGCGCTCACCCGCCGCTTCCCCAAGGGCGTCGTCCTCGGTATCGCACCGTTCAACTTCCCGCTGAACCTGTGCGCCCACAAGGTCGCCCCGGCCATCGCCGTCGGCGCGCCGATCATCCTCAAGCCGGCCCCGGCCACCCCGCTCTCCGGTCTGATCATCGGCGAGCTGCTGGCCGAGACCGAGCTGCCGACGGGCTCGTGGAGCATCCTGCCGGTCGCCAACGACAAGATGCCGGCGCTGGTGCAGGACGAGCGGCTGCCCGTCATCTCCTTCACCGGCTCCGACAAGGTCGGTTACGCGATCATGGACTCGGTGCCGCGCAAGCACTGCACCCTGGAGCTCGGCGGCAACGGCGCGGCCGTCGTCCTCGCCGACTTCGCCTCGGAGACCGATCTGGACTGGGCGGCTACCCGTATCGCCACCTTCTCCAACTACCAGGGCGGTCAGTCCTGCATCTCCGTGCAGCGAGTGATCGCGGACGCCGCCGTCTACGAGCGACTGCTGCCCAAGATCGTCGCCGCCGTCGAGGCGCAGGTCACCGGTGACCCGTCCGACTCCGCCACCGACGTCGGCCCGCTGGTCAGCGAGGACGCCGCCAAGCGCGTGGAGTCCTGGGTCGACGAGGCCGTCACCGCCGGCGCCAAGCTGCTCGCGGGCGGCAAGCGCGACGGCGCCGCCTACGCGCCGACCGTGCTCGCCGAGGTCCCGGCCGACACCACCCTCGCCTGCGAGGAGGTCTTCGGACCGGTCCTGACCGTCCAGAAGGTGGACGGCGAGGCCGAGGCGTTCGCGGCCGTCAACTCCTCCAAGTACGGCCTCCAGGCGGGTGTCTTCACGCACAACGTGCAGACCGCCTTCCGTGCCCACCGCGCCCTGGAGGTCGGCGGCGTCATCGTCGGCGACGTCCCCTCCTACCGCGCGGACCAGATGCCGTACGGCGGCGCCAAGGCCTCCGGCGTCGGCCGCGAGGGCGTCCGTTACGCGATGGACGACTACACGTACGAGCGCGTGCTGGTCCTGACGGGTCTCGCCCTCTAGTACGTACGAACGAAGCGGCCGGAGTCCACCAGCGGGCTCCGGCCGTTTTCGCGTCCCAGGGGTGGTCGGGCCGCGCGGAATCGGGTACATACGGACGAGTAGCACTGTCCGGTAACGGGTGCGTGCGCGCCCGAAGACGTCGCGGCGAGGAGTACCCCTCATGACCGCACCACACGGCACACCCAAGGTTTCCGAGCGCGAAGCGCGCCAGGTCGCCGAGGCCGCGCGCGAGCAGGACTGGCGAAAGCCCAGCTTCGCGAAGGAACTCTTCCTCGGCCGCTTGCGGCTCGACCTCATCCATCCGCATCCGCTGCCCGCCACGGAGGACGTGGAGCGGGGCGAGGCGTTCCTCGCCAAGCTGCGGGACTTCTGCGAGACGAAGATCGACGGCGCCCTGATCGAGCGCGAGGCGCAGATCCCCGACGAGGTGATCAACGGGCTCAAGGAGCTCGGCGCGCTCGGGATGAAGATCGACACCAAGTACGGCGGGCTCGGTCTCACCCAGGTGTACTACAACAAGGCGCTGGCCCTTGCGGGCTCGGCGAACCCCGCGATCGGCGCGCTGCTCTCGGCGCATCAGTCGATCGGCGTACCTCAGCCGCTGAAACTGTTCGGGACGCAGGAACAGCGGGACGCCTTCCTGCCGCGCTGCGCCCGTACCGACATCTCGGCCTTCCTGCTCACCGAGCCGGACGTCGGCTCCGACCCGGCCCGCCTGGCCACCTCGGCGGTCCCGGACGGCGAGGACGCGTACGTCCTGGACGGGGTGAAGCTCTGGACCACCAACGGCGTCGTCGCCGACCTCCTGGTGGTGATGGCGCGGGTGCCGAAGTCCGAGGGGCACAAGGGCGGCATCACGGCCTTCGTCGTCGAGGCGGACTCGCCCGGGGTCACCGTCGAGAACCGCAACGCCTTCATGGGCCTGCGCGGCCTGGAGAACGGCGTGACCCGCTTCCACCAGGTCCGGGTCCCGGCCGCCAACCGGATCGGCCCCGAGGGCGCCGGGCTGAAGATCGCCCTGACCACGCTGAACACCGGGCGCCTCTCGCTGCCCGCGATGTGCGCGGGCGCCGGGAAGTGGTGTCTGAAGATCGCCCGCGAGTGGTCGGCGGCGCGCGAGCAGTGGGGCAAGCCGATCGCGCACCACGAGGCCGTGGGCGCCAAGATCTCGTTCATCGCGGCGACCACGTTCGCCCTGGAGGCGGTCCTCGACCTCTCCTCGCAGATGGCCGACGAGGACCGCAACGACATCCGTATCGAGGCGGCGCTCGCCAAGCTGTACGGCTCCGAGATGGCCTGGCTGATGGCGGACGAGCTGGTCCAGATCCGCGGTGGGCGCGGCTTCGAGACCGCCGCGTCGCTGGCGGCCCGGGGCGAGCGGGCCGTACCGGCCGAGCAGATCCTGCGCGATCTGCGGATCAACCGGATCTTCGAGGGTTCGACCGAGATCATGCATCTGCTGATCGCGCGCGAGGCCGTCGACGCCCATCTGTCGGTCGCGGGCGACCTGATCGATCCGGACAAGAAGCTGCCCGACAAGGCCAAGGCGGGCGCCAACGCGGCCGCGTTCTACGCCCGCTGGCTGCCCAAGCTGCTCTCCGGGCCCGGCCAACTGCCCAACTCCTACAGCGAGTTCGGTGATCTGGCCCCGCACATCCGGTACGTCGAGCGGTCCGCCCGCAAGCTCGCGCGCTCCACCTTCTACGCGATGTCGCGCTGGCAGGGCCGGATGGAGACCAAGCAGGGCTTCCTCGGCCGGATCGTCGACATCGGCGCCGAGCTGTTCGCGATGAGCGCCGTATGCGTACGCGCCGAGATGCTGCGCACGGCCGGGGCCCACGGCAAGGAGGCGCACCAGCTGGCCGACGTCTTCTGCCGGCAGGCCCGCATCCGCGTCGACGAGCTGTTCAACCGGCTCTGGGCCAACACCGACGACCTCGACCGCAAGGTAGTCGACGGCGTACTCGCCGGTTCGTACACCTGGCTGGAAGAGGGCGTCGTCGACCCGTCCGGCGACGGCCCGTGGATCGCCGACGCCACCCCCGGACCCGCCACGCGGGACAACGTCCATCGCCCAATTCGCTGAATCCGCAAGCCACTTGGGACGCCGGAGCGCAGGAGCGCCCGGCGTCCCGGTGGTGTCCGGGGGCGCCGCGCGGGGGAGTGCTGTCCCGACGCACAGTCGATGCGGCAACAATGGGAGCATGAGCGACAGCCCAGCCCCCCTCGCCGACCCGCACATCGCCTTCGACCCCGCCGAAGGCCGCCGGGACATCGTCGTCCTCGGCGCCACCGGGTCCATCGGCACCCAGGCCATCGACCTGGTGCTGCGCAACCCCGACCGGTTCCGCGTCACCGCGCTCGCCGCGTCCGGCGGCCGGGTCGCGCTCCTCGCCGAGCAGGCGCGCAGGCTCCGGGTGCGTACGGTCGCCGTCGCGCGGCCGGACGCGGTGCCCGCGCTGCGCGAGGCGCTGACCGAGCAGTACGGCGGTGAGCCGCTGCCCGAGATCATCGCCGGGCCGGACGCCGCCACCGAGCTCGCCGCCTCCGACTGCCACACCGTCCTCAACGGCATCACCGGCTCCATCGGCCTCGCGCCGACGCTGGCCGCGCTCGAAGCGGGCCGTACGCTCGCGCTCGCCAACAAGGAGTCGCTGATCGTCGGCGGCCCGCTGGTCAAGGCGCTCGCGAAGCCCGGCCAGATCATCCCGGTCGACTCCGAGCACGCCGCCCTCTTCCAGGCGCTCGCCGCCGGCACCCGCGCCGACGTACGCAAGCTGGTGGTCACGGCCTCCGGCGGCCCCTTCCGCGGCCGTACGCGCGCGGAGCTGGCGGATGTGACGCCCGAGGACGCCCTCGCGCACCCCACCTGGGCGATGGGCCCGGTGATCACCATCAACTCGGCGACCCTGGTCAACAAGGGCCTGGAGGTCATCGAGGCGCATCTGCTCTACGACATCCCCTTCGACCGCATCGAGGTCGTCGTCCACCCGCAGTCGTACGTGCACTCCATGGTCGAGTTCACCGACGGCTCCACGCTCGCCCAGGCCACCCCGCCCGACATGCGCGGCCCGATCGCCATCGGCGTCGGCTGGCCCCAGCGGGTGCCGGACGCCGCCCCCGCCTTCGACTGGACCAAGGCGTCGAGCTGGGAGTTCTTCCCGCTCGACACCGACGCGTTCCCGTCGGTCGGACTCGCCCGGCACGTCGGAGAGCTGGGCGGGACGGCTCCGGCGGTGTTCAATGCCGCGAACGAGGAGTGCGTGGACGCTTTCCTGGCGGGACGGCTGCCTTTCAACGGCATCATGGATACGGTCACGGAGGTCGTGACCGAGCACGGCACCCCCGCCGAGGGAACTTCCCTCACGGTCTCGGACGTCCTGGAAGCGGAGACCTGGGCACGGGCCCGGGCCCGTGAACTCGCGGTGAAGGCGACAGCAAAGGCGCGCGCATGACGATTTTGATGACGGTCCTCGGCATAGTCGTCTTCGTGGTCGGCCTGCTCATCTCGATCGCGTGGCACGAGCTGGGCCACCTCTCCACGGCCAAGATGTTCGGCATCCGGGTGCCGCAGTACATGGTCGGCTTCGGCCCGACCATCTGGTCGCGGAAGAAGGGCGACACCGAGTACGGCATCAAGGCGGTCCCGCTCGGCGGCTACATCCGCATGATCGGCATGTTCCCGCCCGGCGAGGACGGCCGGATCACCGCGCGGTCCACCTCGCCCTGGCGCGGCATGATCGAGGACGCCCGCTCGGCCGCCTTCGAGGAGCTCCAGCCCGGCGACGAGTCGCGCCTCTTCTACACGCGCAAGCCGTGGAAGCGCGTGATCGTGATGTTCGCCGGGCCGTTCATGAACCTGATCCTGGCTGTGGCGATCTTCTTCGGCGTGATGATGACGTTCGGCGTCAACACCCAGACCACGCAGGTCGGCAAGGTCTCCGACTGTGTGATCTCGCAGAAGGAGCAGCGCGACACCTGCAAGGCGTCGGACCCGGTGGCCCCGGCCAAGCAGGCCGGGCTGAAGGCCGGTGACAAGATCGTCGCGTTCAACGGCGAGAAGGTCGGCGACTGGTCGGCCCTGCAGAAGCACATCCGCGACACCATCGGCCCGGCCACCATCACGGTCGAGCGGGCCGGCAAGCCGGTCGATCTGCACGCCAGCCTGATCAAGAACGACGTGGCGAAGATCGACGGCTCCGGCAACTACACCACCGGCACCACCTCGGCCGGCTTCCTCGGCTTCAGCCCCGCCACCGGCATCGTCCAGCAGTCCTTCGGCCAGTCCGTGGACCGCATGGGCGACATGATGCGCTCCGGTGTGAAGTCCCTGGTCGCGATCCCCTCCAAGGTCCCGGACCTGTGGAACGCGGCCTTCAACGGCCAGGAGCGCAAGGCCGACTCCCCGATGGGCGTCGTCGGCGCGGCCCGGGTCGGCGGCGAGGTGTTCACCCTGAACATCCCGCCGGAGAACCAGATCGCGATGATGCTGTTCCTGGTCGCGGGCTTCAACCTGTCCCTGTTCCTCTTCAACATGCTGCCGCTGCTGCCGCTGGACGGCGGGCACATCGCGGGCGCCCTGTGGGAGTCGCTGCGCCGCACGGTCGCGCGCGTCTTCAAGCGCCCCGACCCGGGCCCGTTCGACGTGGCGAAGCTGATGCCGGTCGCGTATGTGGTCGCCGGGATCTTCATCTGCTTCACCCTGCTCGTGCTGGTCGCGGACGTGGTGAATCCGGTCAAGATCTCGTAGGGACGTACGTGTCGTACGCGTGTAGGGGGCGGGCCGGGTGCATGGAGTGCCCGGTCCGCCCCTTTGCGTGAACTGTCGGGGCACGGTGTGCTTGCGTGCCCCGGGGTGCCGTAACCTCGGAGGCTGGAGCCCGCCGATCTCGGGACCTTGATCCACACCTTGGGGTTGCACAGCAGATGACTGCGATTTCACTGGGAATGCCGTCCGTACCGACCAAGCTGGCCGAGCGTCGCAAGAGCCGCCAGATCCAGGTCGGGTCGGTGGCGGTCGGCGGGGATGCCCCTGTCTCGGTGCAGTCGATGACGACGACGCGTACGTCGGACATCGGCGCTACTTTGCAGCAGATCGCGGAGCTGACGGCGTCGGGCTGTCAGATCGTGCGGGTGGCGTGTCCGACGCAGGATGATGCGGACGCGTTGGCGACGATCGCGCGGAAGTCGCAGATTCCGGTGATCGCGGATATTCATTTCCAGCCGAAGTATGTGTTCGCGGCGATCGATGCGGGCTGTGCGGCGGTGCGGGTGAATCCGGGGAACATCAAGCAGTTCGACGACAAGGTCAAGGAGATCGCCCGGGCGGCGAAGGACGCGGGGACGCCGATTCGTATCGGGGTGAACGCGGGCTCGCTGGACGCGCGTCTGCTGAAGAAGTACGGGAAGGCGACGCCCGAGGCGCTGGTGGAGTCGGCGTTGTGGGAGGCCTCCCTGTTCGAGGAGCATGATTTCCGGGACATCAAGATCTCGGTGAAGCACAACGACCCGGTCGTGATGGTGAACGCCTACCGTCAGCTGGCGGCGCAGTGCGATTACCCGCTGCACCTGGGTGTGACCGAGGCGGGTCCGGCGTTTCAGGGCACGATCAAGTCGGCCGTCGCGTTCGGTGCGCTGCTCAGTGAGGGCATCGGCGACACCATCCGCGTGTCCCTGTCTGCGCCTCCGGCGGAGGAGATCAAGGTCGGGATCCAGATCCTGGAGTCGCTGAACCTGCGTCAGCGCCGTCTGGAGATCGTCTCGTGCCCGTCGTGTGGTCGGGCGCAGGTGGATGTGTACAAGCTGGCGGAGGAGGTCACGGCGGGCCTGGAGGGCATGGAGGTCCCGCTGCGGGTCGCGGTCATGGGCTGTGTCGTGAACGGTCCGGGTGAGGCCCGTGAGGCCGACCTGGGTGTGGCTTCGGGCAATGGCAAGGGGCAGATCTTCGTGAAGGGTGAGGTCATCAAGACCGTCCCGGAGTCGAAGATCGTGGAGACGTTGATCGAGGAGGCGATGAAGATCGCCGAGCAGATGGAGAAGGACGGCGTGATGTCCGGCGAGCCGTCGGTGTCCGTCGCGGGCTGAATCCATTCGCCGGTGGCCGACGCGTTCGTACGCGAGAGCCCCGCTGCCGTACGCCCAGAGCCCCGCTCCGCGCCCTTGCGCCGAGCGGGGCTTTCGGCTGAGGGCGGCGATCCACTGGGGCGGCAGGTACAGTGCGGAGATCAGCAGACCGTATGGTGAGGCCCCACGTGTTGACGCAGACCACCACCCGGGTCCTCGAACCCGGTGACCTCGGCGCGGCGCTCGCCGTTCTGGAGAGCGAGCCGGTCGCCAACGCCTTCGTGGCCTCCCGTGTGCAGGTCGCCGGGCTCGACCCGTGGCGCCTGGGCGGCGAGATGTGGGGCTGGTACGCGGGTGGGCAACTGCGCTCGCTCTGCTACTCGGGCGCCAACCTCGTGCCGATCTGCGCCACTCCCGAGGCCGTGCGCGCCTTCGCCGAACGGGCCCGCCGCACCGGCCGCCGCTGCTCCTCCATCGTCGGCCCCGCCGAGGCGACCGCCCTGCTCTGGAAGCTCCTGGAGCCCGCCTGGGGTCCGGCCCGCGACGTCCGCTCGCATCAGCCGCTGATGGTCACCGAGCGGATGCCCGACGACATAGTCCCCGACCCGTACGTCCGCCGGATCCGCAAGGACGAGATGGACGTGATCATGCCGGCGTGCGTGGCCATGTTCACCGAGGAGGTCGGCGTCTCCCCGATGGCGGGCGACGGCGGGCTGCTCTACCAGGCGCGGGTGGCCGAACTCGTCGGCTCCGGGCGGTCGTTCGCCCGTATCGAGAACGGCAGAGTGGTCTTCAAGGCCGAGATCGGCGCGGCCACCCCGAGCGCCTGCCAGATCCAGGGCGTCTGGGTCGCCCCCGAGTTCCGCGGCCGGGGCCTGTCGGTCGCCGGCATGGCCGCCGTGCTCCGCTACGCCCTCGCCGACGTCTCGCCGGTGGTCAGCCTCTATGTGAACGACTTCAACACCGCGGCGCGCGCCTGCTACCGCCGGGTCGGCTTCCGTGAGACGGGGGCTTTCATGAGCGTGCTCTTCTGACAGTAGGGTGCGGCCATGGCAGCTTCCTTCGGGTCCGCCCCGCAGACCCCCGAGGTGGTCGTCGGACCGCTCGACCTCGCCGCGCGTGTGGACGAGGCACTGGCCGTGCAGGCGGTCGCCTTCGGGCTCAGCGCGGACGAGGTCGGCGTGCGCCGCCACATCGTGCTGCGCCACCTCGCCTGCCCGGGCGCCCGCGCCCTGGGCGCGACCATGCCGGACGGACGGCTCGTCGGCTTTGTGTACGGGATGCCCAACAGCCGTACGCACTGGTGGTCCACGGTCGTCGAACCGTATCTGCGCGGCACCGGCACAGACTGGTGGCTGGACGACTCGTTCGTGATCACCGAACTCCACGTCCACCCCGCCCACCAGGGCCGGGGCGTCGGCCGTGAGCTGATCACCAGGATCACCGACAGCGCGGCCGAGCCGAGGTCCATCCTCTCCGCGATCGACACCGAGAGCCCGGCGCGGGGGCTGTACCGGGCGCTGGGATACGCCGATCTGGCGGGGCAAGTTCACTTTCCCAGTGCGCCGAGGCCGTACGCGGTGATGGGCGCGGCGCTGCCGCTGCTGCGGCCGTAGAGCGGTCGGTCCCCGAAACCGATTACCGCGCGCGCGTGGCGCGCGGATAACCTCCTGACACCACCCGTGTACGTACAGGAGAGATCCCCATGGCAGCCGCCCAGGTCCAGCGCATGTCCCGTCTGATGGTCAAGACACTGCGCGACGACCCGGCGGACGCGGAGACGCTCAGCCACAAGCTGCTCGTGCGCGCCGGTTACGTGCGCCGCAACGCGGCCGGGATCTGGACCTGGCTGCCGCTCGGCAAGAAGGTCCTGGACAACATCTCCAACGTCGTGCGCGAGGAGATGGACGCGATCGGCGCCCAGGAGGTGCTGCTCCCCGCGCTCCTGCCCAAGGAGGCGTACGAGGCGAGCGGCCGCTGGGAGGAGTACGGCGACCTGCTGTTCCGCCTCAAGGACCGCAAGGGCGCGGACTACCTCCTCGGCCCCACCCACGAGGAGATCTTCACCCAGACCGTCAAGGACCAGTGCACGTCCTACAAGGACCTGCCGGTGATGCTCTACCAGATCCAGACGAAGTACCGCGACGAGGCGCGCCCCCGCTCCGGTGTGCTGCGCGGCCGCGAGTTCCAGATGAAGGACTCGTACTCGTTCGACACGACGGACGAGGGCCTGGCCGAGTCGTACGCGCTGCACCGCGCGGCCTACCAGAAGATCTTCGCCCGCCTCGGGCTCGACTACCGGATCGTGTCGGCGGTCTCGGGCGCGATGGGCGGCTCGGCGTCGGAGGAGTTCCTGGCCCCGGCCGCCGCGGGCGAGGACACCTTCGTGGACTGC
The DNA here is from genome assembly GCF_014596475.1 of Streptomyces sp. CBMA152. Classification (GTDB taxonomy): domain Bacteria; phylum Actinomycetota; class Actinomycetes; order Streptomycetales; family Streptomycetaceae; genus Streptomyces. The sequence goes on from NZ_MECJ01000034.1 coordinate 11,166, forward strand.
CCCGCGTGCGAGTACGCGGCGAACACGGAGGCGGTGACGTTCGTCGCGACGGCGGCGGACGCGTCCGGGGTCGGCCCGGTGGAGGAGCTGGACACGCCGGACACGCCCACGATCGAGTCCCTGGCGGCCCACCTGGGCGTCCCGGCCTCGGCCACCCTGAAGAACCTCCTGGTCAAGGTGGACGGGGAGATCGTGGCCGTCGGGGTGCCCGGGGACCGCGAGGTGGACCTGGGCAAGCTCGGCGAGCACCTGGCCCCGGCCGTGGTGGAGCTGGTGACGGCCGAGGACTTCGCGGACCGGCCCGACCTCGTACGGGGTTACGTCGGCCCGCAGGGCCTGGAGAAGGTCCGCTACATCGCCGACCCCCGGGTCGCGGCGGGTACGGCATGGGTGACGGGCGCGAACAAGCCGGACACGCACGCGCGCAATGTGGTGTGCGGGCGTGACTTCTCGGTCGACGACTACCTCGACGTCGTCGTGGTCGAGGAGGGCGACCCGTGCCCCGCGTGCGGCGCGGGCCTTCGCCTCGACCGGGCGATCGAGATCGGCCACATCTTCCAGCTCGGTCGCAAGTACGCCGACACCTTCCAGCTCGACGTGCTCGGCCAGCAGGGCAAGCCGGTGCGGGTGACCATGGGTTCGTACGGCATCGGCATCTCGCGGGCCGTGGCCGCGCTGGCCGAGCAGACGGCGGACTCGCAGGGGCTGTGCTGGCCTGCGGAGATCGCGCCGGCGGACGTCCACGTGGTGGCGGCGGGCAAGGCGCTCCAGACGGAGGTCGCGCTGGAGGCGGCGTCGCTTCTTGCCGACGCGGGCCTGCGGGTGCTGGTCGACGACCGGGCCGGGGTGTCGCCCGGGGTGAAGTTCACCGACGCGGAGCTGTTGGGCGTCCCGAAGATCCTCGTCGTCGGCCGCCGGGCCGGGGAGGGCGTGGTCGAGCTGAAGGACCGCCGGACCGGTGAGCGGGAGGAGCTCACGCTCGCGGAGGCGGTCGCGCGCCTGCGGGGTTGAGCCCCTCCCCGCCCCTTCCCTAAAGCCCTGGGCGGGCAGCCGGGCGCTTCGTCTGCGGATCGTGCTGGGTTGCTCGCGCAGTTCCCCGCGCCCCTTAATGGGCCCTTCGGGCCCTCCTAGGGGCGCGGGGAACTGTCTGGGGCGCAGCCCCAGTGTTTGTGGGGGAATCGCGCCGCTACAGCCAGTCCGCGAATTCCAGGAGGAGTTCCGCATCCGTCGTGCGCCCCGCCGCCCGCGCCCGCAACCCCGACTCCACCGCTCGGAACAGGGTCCAGCCGTGAAGACGGTCGCGGTCGACGTCCAGCGAGTCGGCCAGTTTGTTGACCCGCCGCCGCGCCACCGACGCCCCGCTCGGCGCCGCGATCAGGTCCTCGACCCGGTCACGCACCAGGCGGGCCAAGTCGTAGGCCCGTTCCCCGACCACCGGCTCCGGACCCACCGTCAGCCACGGCGCCCGCTCGCCCGAAAGCACCTTGCTCTGGCGGAAGTTGCCGTGCAGGAGGAGGGATTCGGCGGGCGTGGACGTCAAGTTGTCGCGAGCCGTCAGGGCCGCCTCCACCAAGGGCGCCAACTCCGGCTCCACCCCCGCCCGCATCGGCACCGCCTGACGTTCCGTCCGCTGCGCGACCGTCTCGAAGGCGTGCTCCGCGGGCGGCTCCACCCACAGCCGCCGTACCGTCCCCGCCGCCTCCAGCAGCGCCTTCGCCTCGGGGAGCGAGCGCAGTGACACCTCGGGGTGCAGCCGCTCCAGCAGGAGCGATTCCTCGGAGGAGTCCGCGTCGAGGAGCTGCGCCGCGCCCCAGCCGTTCCAGTGCCGCAGCGCCGCCCGTTCCCACTCCGGCCGCGCGGCCGGGGGCGCGAGTTTCAGGGCCGCCGGGGTGCCGTCCTCGCACCGTACGAGCAGGACCAGACTGCTGCGGCCGCCGGGCGCCTGCACCCGCTCCACCGTGAGTCCGCGCCGCGCCGCCGTGGCGTCGGCGAGCTCGGGCAACTGCCCGAGCCAGCGCGCCGCGACGTCGTCCCCGTACGTCTCGCCGAGCGCGCGTACCAGCCGCTCAGGCGGTTCGAAAGCCATGCGTGCGTTGTCCCTTGATCGGCTACCCGGGCGGGCTCGGACGTTCGGCGAGCCCCGGAAAGGCTACGCTGCCGCCCCGCCACCGCCCCGCGCGCACCGCCGCCTCCCGCAGCGCGGCCGCCGCGTCCCGGCGCAGTGGCCCGCCCGCCGCCCGTACGAGGTCGGAGTAGACGCCCGCCACCCGGTCCTCCAGCTCGGCCGCGAGCCGCACCGCGGCCGCCGCGTCCGGCACGGGGAAGGGCAGCGCGTACGCGGGCGCCGCCGCGACCGGGGTGGCGCCCAGGTCGCGCACGGTCCGGGTGAGCGCGTCGCGCCGGGCGCGGTGGGCCGCGTACGCGAGATCGGAAG
>NZ_MECJ01000035.1 GCF_014596475.1 Streptomyces sp. CBMA152
TCCCGACGTGGCGGGGGGTGCCGATTTTCCCGTGCGGGAAGATCCCGGTGACGCCGGAGCGGACGACGTCGATCATCTGTATGCGTACGGGTGAGGACGAGCAGGGTGTGATCGGGCTGCGGCAGAGCGGTATCCCGGACGAGATCGAGCCGAGTCTGTCGGTGCGGTTCATGGGGATCGACGAGCAGGCGATCATCTCCTACCTGGTCACGGCGTACTACTCGGCCGCGATCCTCGTCCCGGACGCGCTCGGGGTGCTGGAGAACGTCGAAGTCAGCCGCTGGCGCTGACCTGGTGGACCCCGCGTGGGTGGCCGGCGCCTGGGGAGGTCGGCCGGCCGCCCGCCCGGCCACGGTGACCGTACGTACGGCGTACGCGGCGCCTCGACCACGGCGTATCGAACACGGCGAGAGGAATGTCGAGTTGGTGATGGGGGAAGCCGTCGAGGGGCGCGAGGCCGTCGACCTGTTGGAGCGGACCAGGGTGGCGGTCAATCCGCATCTGCGGGACACCGTCGAGTCGCTGCCCGGCTCGATACGGCGGGTCGCGATGTACCACTTCGGATGGGAGCACGCCGACGGCACACCGGCCGCCGGGCAGGCGGGCAAGGCGATCCGGCCCGCGCTGGTGCTCGCGGCGGCCCGCGCGCTCGGCGGCGACCCGGAGCACGCGCTACGGGCCGCGGCAGCCGTGGAGCTCGTCCACAACTTCACGCTGCTGCACGACGACGTGATCGACGAGGACGCCACCCGGCGCCATCGGCCCACCGCCTGGACCGTGTTCGGCACGCCGGACGCGATCATCGTCGGGGACGCGATGCTCGCCCTGGCGCTGCGGCTGCTCGCCGAGGACGGCCATCCGGCGGCCCCGGCCGCCTCGGCCCGGCTCGCGTCCTGTGTGATCGAGCTCTGCGCGGGGCAGCAGGCGGACTGTGCCTTCGAGCAGCGCGGCCCGCAGGAGGTGTCGCTCGACGAGTGCATCGACATGGCGATGGCGAAGACGGGCGCGCTGCTCGGGTGCGCGTGCTCGCTGGGGGCGCTGTACGCGGGGGCCGGGGCCGAAGAGGTGGCGGCGCTCGACGCGTTCGGGCGGGAGGCGGGGCTGGCCTTCCAGCTCATCGACGATCTGATCGGCATCTGGGGCGACCCCGGGCGTACCGGAAAACCGGCCGGGGCCGATCTCGCCGCGCACAAGAAGTCGCTGCCGGTGGTGGCCGCGCTGACCTCGGGCACGCCCGCCGCGACCGAACTGGCCGAGCTGTACCGGGGGCCGATGGGGGCGGCGGCTGTCCGGCGGGCGGCGGGGGCCGTCGACCGGGCGGGCGGGCGCGACTGGGCGCAGATCCATGCGGCGGATCGGATGGCACGGGCCCTGGACCAGCTGTCCGGGGCCGTGCCGGATCTCGCGGCGGCGGGGGATCTGCTGGCCCTGGCGGAGTTCGTGACCCGCCGGTCGCGCTGAACGGGCCTGTCTGTCGGGCCGCCCGAGGGGGGGCGGGGTCGAGGGTCCCCGGGGCTGCCGCCGGGGCCCTCGATCCCTGACTCGGGGAGAGCCAATTCCAGGATCGTTCCGGTCAGTTGAGGATCGGCGGAACGTGGCCAGGGCGCGGGGCGCTCCGCGGGGGCGGGGGCTTTTGGCTGCAGACCGTGCGTGGCTGGTCGCGCAGTTCCCCGCGCCCCTTAAGTGGCCCGGGACCTAGCGCACAGCCCCAACCCCGCGCCCCTTAAGTGGCCCTGGGCCGTTGCGCACATCCACAGTCCCGTGGCCCTCAAGGGAGAGCCGTTCCTTCGAAAACGGTACAGTCGTCACCACTTGCACAAGGAAGCGCTAACTCCCATTTCGGTCACGCCCTGTGACGAACAGCAGGGTACGCCGCTAATCTCCGCCCATGACACCACAGTCCTGGGCGGGCTGGTACCGAGACCGCCATGGATCCGAAGCGCTGACGATCACCGCCGACGGGGCGCACCTGCGTACCCGTATCAGGGGGGTCGACTTCGCCGGAGCGGGCTTCGACTCGCTCGGCCCGGTAGCGGTACCGGGCATACCGTCGGAGAGCTCGTTCGCGCTCGACGGCGGCACTCTTCGCGACTTCGTCCTGGAGTGGGACATGCCGGTACCGGTCGCGTCCGACGACGGGGCGGTCCAGCACGCCACCCTGAGCTGCCTGCTCTCCCTCAAACCGCCGGAGCCCGAGGTCGGGCTGGCGCTGCACCTCGGGGGAGCGGTGTACGCCTCGGGGCGCGCCGAGCTGGACTTCGGCTCGGTCCTCGACGACATCCGGCGCCAACTTCCCTCCGGGGCGCGGCTCCAGCCGTCCGTGCTCGAACTGACCTGACGGGCGGAAGTCCGAATTCCGGTCCTGGCGTGAGTGGTTGTGCACCACTCGCGTCAGGAAGCCGTCAATAAAGGCCAGTTGGACCCCACTCCTCTTTCGTGGGCCTTCATTGTTCTACTACTATGAGAACAATGAAGGTATCGATGAATCGTGCGCGATACCGGCTCGTGGCCCTCGCCACGCTGCCGTTCCTGCTGGCCCTCGCCGTCGACCTGATCCTCTTCGCCGTTCTGCGCGACCGACTGCCGGACCGGCTCGCCAGCCAGTTCAACGGCAGCGGCGGCGCCCCCAGCGACTACACCAGCCGTACGTCATGGGTTGCCGTGGCCACCGGGCTCTCGGTCGGGCTCGCCGTCGTCTGGGGGGCCATCGCCGCGACCGCCGACTTCGCGGTGCGCGGGGCGCGTTGGGCGATCGGCGCGGGGTACGCGGTGGCGGGCCTCGTCGGCTATCTGCTGGCGGTCATGCTGTACGTGAACCTGGACGCCGTCGACGGCAGCGAGGCGCGGATGCCTCTGTGGCACCTCGCGGTGGCCCTCGGGGTGGGCGCGCTGGCGGCGGGCGTTGGCGCGCTGCTGCTGCGGCTGGTGAAGCTGCCCGAAGTCGTGCCGTCGCCGGGGCCGGGCCTGGTCGAGCGCCTTGACCTCGGCGAGAGCGAGGTGGCGGGCTGGGCCCGGCGGGCGCCGTCGCGGACGCTGTGCGGGGTCGGCCTCGCGCTGCTCGCCGCCGGTGGCGGGCTGACGTATGTGTACGGCTGGGGCCGCGCCGCCGCGCCGCTGGTCTGCGGACTCGTCACGCTGCTCTGCTCCTGCGCGTACGTGACCGTCGACCGGCACGGTCTCACCGCCCGCCCGACCGTGCTGCCCTGGCCGCGCGTGCGGATACCGCTGGCGGACGTGGACCGGGCGGTGAGCCGGGAGGTGAAGGCGCTCGCGGAGTACGGTGGCTGGGGCTACCGCGTCCGTCCCGGCCGGTCGGGTCTCATCCTGCGCTCCGGCGAGGCGATCGTCGTACGGCGCACCGGAGGGCGGGAGTTCGCGGTGACGGTGTCCGACTCGGCGACCGCCGCGGCCCTGCTCAACACGCTGGCCGAGCGCGAGGCGGTGAGGCGCTGATGCTGTTCCGGGTGGACCCGGCCTCGCCGCTGCCGCTGGGCGACCAGATCGCCGCCTCGGTGCGCCGCGCGATCGCCGAGGGCACGGTGGGCCCGGGCGAGCGCCTGCCCGCCGCGCGCGCCCTCGCCGACTCCCTGGGCGTCAACGTCCACACCGTCCTGCGCGGCTACCAGCGCCTGCGCGAGGAGGGCCTGATCGAGCTGCGGCGGGGCCGGGGCGCGGTGGTGGTCGACACGACGTCGAACCGCGCCCGGGCCCAACTGCTCGTGCGCGTACGCGAACTGGTCGACGAGGCGCGTCAGTTGGGCCTGAGCGAGGACGAGGTGCTGCATCTGGTCCGCACCGGCCTCCAGTAGGGGACCTCAGTAGGTCTGGAGCTCCACCAGATTGCCGTCCGGGTCGTGGAGGTGGGCCGTGCGCAGGCTGGGTCCCCACTGCGGCCGGTCCTGGGTCGGGGCGACGACCGTGGCGCCCTCGCCGACGCACAGCTCCACGGCCGCGTCCAGCGCCTGCGCCCCGTCCACATGGATCACGAGCGACCCGCCGCCCGATGGCGCGTTCTCGCCCCCGACGGCCCCGGCCATGGCGTCCCGGGAGAACAGCGCGAACGCCGTACGGCCCTCGCAGTCGTCCCAACTTGCGTAGCCCGACGTCTCATTGCCCCGGGCCAGGGCGCAGCCGGTCAGCTTGGGCAGCACGGCGGTGTAGAACCGGAAGGTCGACTCGTAACGCTCCACCAGGAGCCGGGTGTATGGAGGTTCAAGAGGTGCCATGGCTTGAATCTACCCCGGGGCCCTCAACTCGTCTGGTGGACACTGGCGTCGGTGATGACGCCGTCGCGCACGGTGTACGTGCCGGAGTACGTGCGCCGGGTGTCGTCCCGCTGGTAGGCGGTGATGTTCACGTAGACGGTGTCGCCCGCGGTGGACAGGACCGTGACATCCGTCCGCCGGGTGTCGGAGAAGCCGGAGACGTACGAGGAGTAGCCCTGGCCGAGGTTCTTGCCGCCCAGGTCCCACGCGGTGCTGTAGTCACCCCTGTTGAGCGCGCCGTAGTAGGTCGTCACCGTGGCCTCCGGGCCGGCGCTCGACGGACTCGTGTTGGTCGTCGGCTCGTCGGTCGCGGCCCTCTCCTGCGTCGTCGGCTCCGTCGTGTCCGGGAAATTGGTCGGGATGTCCGTCGGGGTGTCCGTGGTGAACCCCGAGGGCGGCCAGGGCGGCGCCGACGGGTGGTGGCCGCCGCCCTGATCGCGGGCCAGCCACCAGATGCCGGTGCCCGCCGCCCCGCACAGCAGGACCGCGACGAACACCACGATCAGCATGCGCCGCAGGCTGTCGTCCGGGGGCGGCTGCCAGGGCTCCCCGAATCCCTCCTGGCCCGACGGCCCCTCCACCCAGCGCTGCGCGTCCGCGTCCCAGTAGCTCATGTCACTCGCACTTCTCGGTTCAGCCGGTCAGTTGGGCGATGGTCTCGACGACCGCCGTGGCCGAGGCGAGCCCCGCCGCGGCCGTCGCACCGAGAGTCAACCGGTCGCGCAGCCACTGCAGACGGTCGCGCCGCACCTGACCGGTCGAGGTCACCCCTTCCTCGATTTCGTTCAGCCCGTCGTCCAGCTCGGCGATGTCCGGCGTCCGGTTGAGCATGCCGAGATGCTCGCGCAATGTCCGTACGGCCGTGGCGAGTTCGGGCGGTGCGTCGAGCAGTTGCTCCGAGGCGTCGACGGCTTTGGCATCGGTGCCCGACGCCGCCGCGCCGCCCGTCATCACCCCGATGCCGATGCCGCCGGGGACGTTCGTGGGCGCGCCGGTGTACGAAGGCGGCGGCGTCGGCGTTCCCGCGCGCCGCGAGCGGTCCTCGGCGGACGCCCGGTCCCCGGCCGCCGCCGCGCCGCCGGTCATCACCCCGATGGAGATGCCGCCGGAGCTTCCGGTAGCCGGAGGTGTTTCCGGGTCCATCTCCGCGTCTGTCTCCTGGTCTCGTGCCATCACTTCTCGCCTTCCCTGTGCGTCGCCGACGCCTGTTCGCCCGTCGCGACCGCGCCCCCGCTCATCGCGCCGATGAACACCCCGCCACCGCTGACGGTGATGATCTGCTGCTCGAAGTCGCCGGTCTCGTAGTTCTTGGTGCGCAGCGCCTCCCGCACGCCGCTCGCGATGCGGTCCTGGACCGTGCGCACGTACCGCTTGACGTCCATGTCCTGGAAGACCGACAGGTCGGTCGTGCTGCCCAACTCCCGTACGGAGGTGGCCGGTCCGTCCGGCAGGGCGTGCTGGGGGTTGGCCAGCCAGGTGCGGAACTCGGCGGCGGCGGTGCGGACCAGGGAGGTGGCGGCGGCGAAGTTCGCGGTCGGGGCCGCGAGCAGACCGCGGACCGTGTCGCGCAGGACGTCGCCGTCGCCACGTGCCTCGATCACGTCGACGGCCCGGAACTCCAGCCGTACGGGCGTGAGGACATGCGGCACGACCTCCAGGACCAGCATCCCGCCCTGGGTGTGGACGCGGACCAGGACCGAGACCACGACCTGCTCGTCCCAGGTGCCGATCCGGACGCGCAGGAAGTGGCGGCGCGCCTCGCCGCCCTCGCCGACGGCCTCGTCGAGGTGGCGCTGTACGGTCGGCCGACCGTAGTCGACCTGCCAGCGGGCCACGCCGGTCGGCAGATAGACGAACTCGTCCACTTCGAGCTCGCGCAGCCGGTCGCGGCTGGTGGCCGCCGCCGAGGTGCGCAGGGCTTCGAGCTGCGGCTTGATGAGGTCGATGACCTCGCGTCCGGTGAGCGGGCCCGCCCCGTTCTCCGGCAACGCGTTCTTGCGCTTCTTCAACTCCATGACCAGCGACCACTGTTCGGCGTACGGCTTGCCCGCGCCGATGAACGGGCGGAACGGGTCGTAGATCGTGAGCGACGCGTACTGCTCGCGGTCGATGGCCGCGCCGATCCGCGCGTAGCGGCGCGGCAGTAGCTCACGGCGTGTGCCGGGGTACGCCTCGGAGCCCAGCTCGTGGCGCATGATGGTGGTGACGTCCGCGCGATACGCCCACACGGGGACCACCAGGAGCAACGGGAACACCACGCCCGCCCAGGCGTCCTGGCCGCTGAACAGCGCCCACAGCGCGGCCACCCAGTACACGAGCGCCACGATGAACGGGATGAGCGGCAGCAGCATCTGCAGACGGCCCCGGGTGGCCTGTTTGACCATCGTGCGGTCGAGCGTGAAGACCGCGACACCGAGTCCGGTCCCGGCGCGGACGGCGCCGAGGATGAAGCAGACGATGGCGTACGCCAGCCAGCCGGGCAGCGGCAGGATGTGGTCCGAACCGACCCCGGCGAACCAGAGCGTGATGAACACGGCCCAGATGCCGAGCAGCATGAGCGCGGTCTCCGCCTCCTTGCGGCGGGCGCGCAGCGCGTGCGCGAGGACGGGCAGCGCGTCGATGCCGAGCGAGAGGGCGATCGGGCGCTCCTCGTGCTGGACCAGCTCCTCGATCACCCGGCGGCGGAAGTCCGCGTCGAGGTAGACGCCCGCGCACAGCAGCCGGGTCGCCTCGGTGCGGGTGGCGCCGGGCTCAGGATGCGTATCGGGCATGTGGCCCCCTGTCCCACGAAAGTAATCGGGTACTGGGGCGTCTCAACCACCACCAGCGAGGGGGGACCGTATCGGCGACGGCCGTATGCGTCTTGGACAAAAATGACCTCGCTCTCACGGGTCTCGCCTTCACAGCGTCAGCGCTCCCTCCACCCGGCGGGCCCGGAGCATCCGGCCGGGCGTGGTGCCGGCCAGGGCGCGGAACTCGCGGTTGAGATGCGCCTGGTCGTAGTAGCCGCAGACCGCGGAGGTGTCCGCCAGGCTCGCACCGCCCCGGGTGAGCATCCCCATGGCGCGGTGGAAGCGCATGACCCGGCCGTACGTCTTGGGGGTGAGGCCGATCTGCTGGGTGAACCGGCGGATCAAGTAGCTCTTGCTCCAGCCCACTTCGGCGCTGATCCGGGCGATCGGGATCGTCCCTGCCGTGCCGACGAGCAGCCGGTAGGCGTGGCCGACCTCCGGCGCGGGGTCCGGGCCGATGTCGAGGCGGGCGAGCAGCGCCGCGTCCAGCAGGTCGAACCGCTCGGCCCAGTCGCGGGTGGCGGCGAGGCGCTGGACGAGGACAGCGGCGGCGGGGCCGAGGATGTGGTGCAGTTCGACGACGTGATTGGTCAACTCGCCCATCGGGATGGCGAAAAGCCGGTACGCGCCCAGTGGCGTGAGCTCCAGGCGGATCGCCTCCTGGCCGCCGGGGTGCCCGGCGAGCGTGGGTCTGTCCTCAAGTCCCACCACCAGTGAGCCGATCCGGCCGCTGCCCTCGCCCGGCAGCCCCAGTCGGCGCACCTGCGCGAACGGCTCCGCGAGGCTGATCACCACGACGGCGCTGCCGGTGGGGACCAGACGGACCTGGTACGGCGAGGTCGCCGCGTCCCAGTAACCGGCGTAACTCCGCAGGAAGGGACGCAGACCCGGATGCCAGGGCCGGGTGACGCGCCACAGACCGCCCGCCCGGGCGAAGCGGACCCCGGGACCGGCAGTGATGACGCCGCGTCCTAAGTGGAGCGCCAAAAGTCCCCCTCGTGCTCGGCCGGCCACCGCACGCGCGACCGTCGACTTGTTGCGTATCCAGCTTCTCGCCGACCACCTTGCCCGCACCACGCCCGGAGGGTGTCGTTTCCGGGCAGGTGCTCCGGGGCGGGTGTGAAGAAAGGGGCGTATGGGGGGCGGGAGGCTGTCCGAAGCGGGTGCGAGAAGGCCCGACCGGTGGGGTGAGGGGGCTGGTGCGGACTGCCATGGTCCCGGCCGCGGTCCCACTCCCCATGGAGCCGCGAGCCGGGTTGCCTCGACCGCAGCGCGCCGGGCGCGGGATTGTCCGGCGGGTGGGAGGCGCACGGTCGACCAGGGTCCGGGGCCGCTCGTCGAGCGTAGTCGTGCCGTGGCGGCGGGCCAAGGTGCTATCGAGTCGGTCAGCTCGCTGCCTGCGGGGGCTCCGGTGCGGGAGCGGGCGCGTTCGAGCAGCCGTACTCCGGTGCAGTCCATGAAGTCGACGGAGCCGATGGGGCTGCCGGTCGTCGTACGAAGCGGCGTCAGGGTCTGCCGTCCCCGTCGCCTTCCAGGTGCAGGCGGCGGGCCAGGACGTCCCGGGCCACGTCGAGGAGAGGCCGGTCGTGGCTGAAAGCGTGGCCGCGCAGCCGGATCAGGGCGTGGTCGCAGTCGGTGTCCAGTGTGTCGGCGAGCATGCCGGTGGCCTGGTGGACGTCGGCGAAGTGGAGACCGGGGTCGTCGAGGAGCGGAGTGCGGGGCAGTTCGGCGTCGGTGGCGCTCGCGATGATGATCTGGGCGAGGGTGTCGGCCAGGCCGAAGGCGTCGGTGAGTTGGCCGGTGGTCATCGGGCCGGGGCGGGTGCGGTGGCCGGTGAGTGCGCCGAGCGCGATGATCCCGATGCGCAGGGGGAAGGAGAACACCGCGCGTACGCCCAGGGCCTCGATGGCGCCCGGGAGGCCGGGCCAGCGGTCGGTGGCGAACGTCGCGGTGTCGGCCGCGTCGGGCAGCAGCATCAGGGCCCCGTGGCGGGCGGCGTCCAGACTCGGGCCCTCGCCCTGGACCCGCTGCAGATCCTCCAGGGCGAGCGTGCGCTCTCCGAAGGACTGCACCAGTTCGGCGTGGCCGCCGCCGGGGGCGAGCAGCAGGCCGAGGCCGTCCAGGCCCAGCAGGTCGGCGCAGGCCGCGAGAGGCAGCGGTGCCAGGCCGGGACCCCTGTGGGAGCTGAGCGCATGCAGATACTCCGCCATCACCGGATGGGTCACCGCAGCCACCCCCTCCCGGACGTCACGCGGTTTCGACGACCGCCGATCCACCGGTCGGAACAGAAGGGGAGAGGGGTCACCGGTCGCGCCGCGGGAGGAGCTCCGCGTCGGCCGTGCCCTGCAGGACCTGGCGAGCGATCTCCGTCAGCTGCGTCTGGTGATCACGTGCGTAATGGCGCATGAGGGCGAACGCCTCCTCGACACCGGTGCCGCGCCGGTTCGCCAGATAGCCCTTGGCCTGCTCGATGATGATGCGGCTGTCCAGAGCGGCCTGCAGTTGCGCGGTCACCGTCATCTGCTCACTCACCGCCCGCTGTTGCAGGACACCGATGGCGGCCGTGTCGGCCAGCTCCTGACCGAGCCGCAACTGGGAGTCCGCCAGGGGGCCCGGACGGTCCCGGAAGAGATTCAGGGCCCCGATCACCTGGTCGTGCAGCCGCAGCGGGGCTGCCACCACCGAGGTGAAGCCGGCCTCCACGGCGCGCGGCGCGAACCGGGGCCATCGCAACGTGGCCGCTCGCGTCGCCAGCGACACGTCGGGAATCTGCTTCCTGGTCCGGAAGCAGTCACGGCAGGGGCCCTCGTCCCACTCGATGCCGGCCAGCTCCAGCTGCCGGGTGCGCTCGTCCGAGGCCGCGGCGTCCACCAGCCGGCCGCCAGGAGTGGCGAGAAGGACCCCGGCCGCCGCCACATCCAGCAGATTCACACAGTGCTCGGCGAGCGAATGCCTCGACGTATTTTCACCAGGCCACCCGGTGAGACGTCCGGGCAGCTATCTGGGGGATATCGACCGGGGGGCTCGACGGGCGGCGGGTCGCTGTGCCGGGGGAGCGCGAAGGGGCTCGGCCGGAAGTCCGGCCGAGCCCCTTCTCATGCGGCGCTGACCGACACGTACGTGTACGCGAAGGTCAAGCGCCAACCCGGCCTGGATCAGGCCTTCTTGGTCTCCCAGAAGATCCGGTCGATCTCGGCGATCAGCTCAAGGGCCTTCTCGCCGGTCTTCGGGTCCGTCGACGCCTTGGCGGCCGACAGGGCCTTCAGGGTGTCGTTGACCAGCTGGTGGAGCTGGGGGTACTTCTCGAAGTGCGGGGGCTTGAAGTAGTCGCTCCAGAGCACCGAGACGTGGTGCTTGGCGAGCTCCGCGCGCTGCTCCTTGATGATTGTGGCGCGAGCGCGGAAGTGCGCGTCCTCGTTGGCCTGGAACTTCTCCTGCACGGCCTTGACCGACTCGGCCTCGATGCGGGCCTGGGCGGGGTCGTACACGCCGCAGGGAAGGTCGCAGTGGGCGCTGACCTTCACCTTGGGGGCAAACAGGCGGGAAAGCATTGAGCTGTCCTTCCTCGTGATCGTCTTCTCAGGTGGGACATTACTCGGTGAGTGACCTGTTTTCGCGAGTGCCCCCGGGGGCTTAGGACAAAAGTCCAGGGTCACCATGGGACCCGTGGCGGAACGTACCGTGGGTGTGGACCGGGAACCGGGAGGTGGGTGGCGGATGACGGATCAGGGGCGGGAGCCGAGGGTGCCGTTGGGGATCGCGGAGGTGACGGGAACCTCCATGGTGCCCACGCTGCTCCACGGCGATCAGCTGCTGGTGCACTACGGGATCGAGCTCCGGGCGGGGGACATCGCGGTGCTGCGGCATCCGCTCCAGCAGGACCTGCTGATCGTCAAACGGCTCATCGAGCTGCGCGAGGGCGGCTGGTGGGTGCTCGGCGACAACCCGGACGACGAGGTCGTCGACAGCCGGGCGTTCGGGACCGTCCCCGGCGAGCTCGTCCTCGGACGGGTGCGGGCCCGCTATCGGCCGATCACCCGGGGGCGTCAGCGCTCGCTGGGGCTGCTGTTGTCGTGGCTGGCCACGGCGGTACGGCCGGTGTTCGCCGACCGGTCGGTCTCCAGGCGCTTGCGGGCCCGGTAGGCGGCCACGTTCGCGCGGGTGGCGCAGCGGTCGGAGCAGTAGCGCCGGGAGCGGTTGGTGGAGGTGTCGAGGTAGGCGTTGCGGCACGGCGCCGCCTGGCACAGGCCGAGCCGGTCCACGCCGTACTCGGTGAGATGGAACGCGAGGCCCATGGACGCGAGCGCCGCGTAGCCCGCTGTCGCGTTCGAGGTGTGGTCCGCGAGGTGCATGTGCCACAGCGGGCGCCCGTCGTCGTCCCGGTGGTCGTGCCCGGAGACCTGCGGGCTCACCGGGAACTCCAGGAGCAGCGAGTTGAGCAGGTCCACCGCCTGCACCTCCTCGCCCGCGTCCGCCGCCTCGAACACCGCCCGCAGCCGCGCCCGTACCGCCCGCAGCCGGGGCACGTCGGCGTCGGTCGCGCGCCGGGCCGTGGTCGACTCGGAGGCGAAGAGCTCGCGGACCACCTCGACCGACGTCAGGGAGTCCTTGTTACGGGCCGGCTCCTCGGTGTTGACCAGGCGCACGGCGTAGTCCGAGTAATAGGCCAGTTCCACGTGAATTCCTTTTCGGCGGCGGGCAGCGGTGGCGGGGAGCGTACGTAACCGCTGGGCGTGCTTCGAGGGTATTACGGCGAACTGTCCTTCGGGTACGAAAGTCGGCCAACGGCACAAAGGGGCGGTACGGGCTCCCGGCCCGTACCGCCCCTTTGCGTGACCCGTGGGCTACAGGACCTTCGAGAGGAACGACTTCGTACGGTCGTGCTGCGGGTTGGTCAGGACGTCGCGCGGGTGGCCGGACTCGACCACCACACCGCCGTCCATGAACACCAGCGAGTCGCCGACCTCACGGGCGAAGCCCATCTCGTGGGTCACCACGACCATGGTCATGCCGTCCTCGGCCAGGCCCCGCATGACGTCCAGGACGTCGCCGACCAGCTCCGGGTCGAGCGCCGAGGTGGGCTCGTCGAAGAGCATCAGCTTGGGCTCCATGGCCAGCGCGCGGGCGATCGCCACCCGCTGCTGCTGGCCGCCGGAGAGCTGCGAGGGGTAGTTGCGCGCCTTGTCGGCCAGGCCCACCCGGTCGAGCAGCTTCTCGGCGCGCTCGCGCACCACCGCCTTGGACTCGCCCTTCACCTGGATCGGCGCCTCCATGACGTTCTCTATGGCCGTCATGTGCGGGAACAGGTTGAAGCGCTGGAAGACCATGCCGATGTCGCGGCGCTTGAGCGCGACCTCGCTGTCCTTGAGCTCGTAGAGCTTGTCGCCCTTCTGGCGGTAGCCGACCAGCTCGCCGTCCACGTACAGCCGCCCGGCGTTGATCTTCTCCAGGTGGTTGATGCACCGCAGGAAGGTCGACTTGCCGGAGCCGGACGGGCCGATCAGGCAGAACACCTCGCCCTCGGCCACCTCCAGGTCGATGCCCTTGAGGACCTCGACGGCGCCGTAGGACTTGTGCACGCCTTCGGACTTCACCATGGCGGTCATCGGGTCACCGCCTTGGGGGTGCGGCGGAGCGAGGCCAGATTGGCCTTGATCCGCTGGAACGGGGTGGGCGGGAGCGCACGGCTGGCGCCACGGGCGTAGTAGCGCTCCAGGTAGTACTGGCCGATCGAGAAGATCGTGGTGAGGATCAGGTACCAGGTGGCGGCCAGGAACAGCATCTCGACCGAGGCGCCGGAGGTCTGGCCGATGTCCTGGGCCTGCCGCAGCAGCTCGTAGAACTGGACCGCCGAGACCAGCGAGGTGGTCTTCAGCATGTTGATGACCTCGTTGCCCGTCGGCGGCACGATCACGCGCATCGCCTGCGGGATCACGATCCGGCGCAGCGTCTTGGCGTGGCTCATGCCGAGCGCGTGGGCGGCCTCGGTCTGGCCCTCGTCGACCGCGAGCAGACCGGCCCGGCAGATCTCCGCCATGTACGCGGCCTCGTTGAGCCCGAGCCCGAGCAGCGCGGTGAGCAGCGGGGTCATGAACGAGGACCAGTAGTCCTTGTAGATCGGCCCGAGGTTGATGTACTCGAAGACCAGGCCCAGGTTGAACCAGACCATCAGCTGCACCAGGACCGGGGTGCCCCGGAAGAACCAGATGTAGAACCACGAGATGGACGCGGTCACCGGGTTCTTCGACAGGCGCATCACGGCGAGCAGGATGCCGCCGACGATGCCGATGGCCATCGACAGGACGGTCAGCAGCAGCGTCTGCTTGACGCCGTCGATGATCCGGCTGTCGAAGAAGTAGTCCGGAATCGCGTTCCAGTTGATCTTGCCCTGGCCGAACGCGTAGATGATCGCGACGAGCAGAGCGAGGGCGATGACCGCGGAGACATAGCGTCCGTAGTGCCGGACGGGGATCGCCTTGATGCTTTCCGGAGCCGCGGGCGGCGGGGTGTCGTCCGCGGGCTCCGTCTTGTTGACGTCAACAGTCACGGGTGTTGCCTTTCAGAAGCCTTTACAGGCGCTTCGCCCCGGGGACGGGGGCGGGGCGGGCCTGGAGCGGAGAGGTTCAGACGCCGCCGTTGATCTTGGCTTCCTTGATGGCGCCGGCCTCGACGCCCCACTTCGCGATGACCTTGTCGTAGTCGCCGCTCTTGATGATCGCGTCGAGCGCTTCCTTGAGCGCGTCGCGCAGCTGGGTGTTGTCCTTGGAGACCGCGATGCCGTACGGGGCGGCCTCGACCTGCTCGCCGACGATCTGGAAGTCGTTGCCGCCGCCCGAGGTCTTCACCGCGTACGCGGCCACCGGGAAGTCGGAGGAGCCGGCGTCGGCGCCGCCCGAGCGCAGCCGGGTCTGGGCCTGCTGGTCGGTGTCGAAGGCCTCGATCGAGATCTTGCCCTTGGCTCCGCACTTGTCCGACTGCTTCTTGGCGAGGTCCTCGGAGACCGTGCCGCGCTGCACCACGATCTTCTTGCCACAGAGGTCGTCCCAGGTCTTGATGCCCTGGTCCTTGCCCTTGGCGGTGTAGATCGAGACGCCGGCGGTGAAGTAGTCCACGAAGTCGGCGCCCTCGCCGACCTTCTTCTTGGTGGCCGAGTCCACGCCGTTCTGGCGGTCCTTGGTGTCCGTCATGGCCGACATGGCCATGTCGTAGCGCTTGGCGCGCAGACCGGTGACCAGGGTGTCGAAGGTGCCGTTCTCGAACTGGAACTTCACGCCGAGCTGCTTGCCCAGGGCGTCGGCGAGGTCCGGGTCGATACCGGCCGTCTTGCCGTCCTTGTCCTTGAACTCGACCGGTGCGTACGCGATGTCCGAACCGACCTTGATGACACCCTTGTTCTGGATCTCCTTGGGCAGCTTGGAGAAGAGCGGGCCCTTGCCGGAGGTGCTCGCGGAGGACGAGCTGTTGTTGTCCTTGCTCTTCGTCTGGTCTCCGCAGCCGGTCAGCAGCAGGGCGCCGGCGACCGCGATCGCGCCGACCGCGGCAATCCGGGACGAGGCGGCGGTCGTACGACGGGTGGTGCTTGCGGTCATGGTCGGGTTCCTCCGGCGGGTGATGGAGTGGCCAGTGAGTACCGGCCGGGACGCTCTTCTTTGGGCGACACGACCGTGTTGTGTCGGCATCTTGCCATTCGGACCAGCGGATTCAGTGGGCCGCGCATGTCAAAATCGGATAACGGGTCACCCCCTCACCCCAACGGGCCGGTAGATCAAGGCCGGACCTTGTCCCGGGTATACGTTCGTCCACCGGAAAATCTCCGGTTCATCTCGCGTTGTGGACATGTTTCATGCCGCATTGCGCACTTGTCCCGACATGGCCCTATGAGTCATGTCACCGGGGTGTTCCGCAGTCGAAATGGACTACTCGACCGACGCCTCCGTCGGGTAAGAAGGATCCTTACACCCCTCATCCGGGGCTCAGGGCGCGTGTGCGGCGCGCCCGCGCGTACGTACCTCCCCCTGCCGGGGCGGGCCAACCGTCCAGTGCAGGTCACGTATGTGGTGCCCACCCACCCCTCCTCAACAAGGAGTGGCCACCCTCAACTGATGAAGACTTAAGGGGTCAACACAATGGCAGCGGAGATCATCAATCCTCGCAGCGAGAGCAGTACCGAAGGAGCCTCCGCGGAGGACCCCTTCGATCCGGCCTTCGCGCTGCACCGGGGCGGAAAGATGGCCGTCCAGGCCACCGTCCCGATCCGGGACAAGGACGACCTGTCCCTGGCGTACACGCCGGGTGTCGCGAAGGTGTGCAGCGCCATCGCCGAGAACCCGGAGCTGGTCCACGACTACACCTGGAAGTCCCAGGTCGTCGCCGTCGTCACGGACGGTACGGCGGTGCTCGGCCTCGGTGACATCGGGCCGGAGGCATCCCTTCCGGTCATGGAGGGCAAGGCGATCCTCTTCAAGCAGTTCGGCGGGGTCGACGCGGTGCCCATCGCGCTCGCGACCACCGACACGGACGAGATCATCGAGACCGTCGTCCGGCTCGCCCCGTCCTTCGGTGGAGTGAACCTGGAGGACATCTCGGCGCCCCGCTGCTTCGAGATCGAGCGGCGGCTCCAGGACGCCCTGGACATTCCGGTCTTCCACGACGACCAGCACGGCACGGCGGTCGTGACCCTGGCGGCGCTGCGCAACGCGGCGAAGCTGACCGGGCGCACCCTGGGCGATCTGCGGGCCGTCATCTCGGGCGCGGGCGCGGCCGGTGTGGCCATCGCCAAGTTCCTCCTCGAAGCGGGTCTGGGCGACGTGGCGGTCGCCGACCGCAAGGGCATCGTCAGCCGGGACCGCCAGGACCTGACCGACGTCAAGCGCGAGCTGGCGGAGATCACCAACAAGGCGGGCCTCTCGGGCTCCCTGGAGACCGCACTGGCGGGCGCGGACGTCTTCATCGGCGTCTCCGGCGGTACGGTCCCGGAGCCCGCGGTGGCCTCGATGGCGCCCGGCGCGTTCGTGTTCGCCATGGCCAACCCGAACCCCGAGGTGCACCCCGACATCGCGCACAAGTACGCGTCGGTGGTCGCCACGGGCCGCTCGGACTACCCGAACCAGATCAACAACGTGCTGGCGTTCCCGGGCATCTTCGCGGGCGCCCTCCAGGTCCGGGCCTCCCGGATCACGGAAGGCATGAAGATCGCGGCGGCCAACGCACTGGCCGATGTCGTCGGTGACGCCCTCGCCGCCGACTACGTCATCCCGTCCCCGTTCGACGAGCGGGTCGCGCCCGCCGTGACGGCGGCCGTCGCGGCTGCCGCGCGCGCGGAGGGCGTGGCGCGCCGCTGAGCGTGGCTTCAGGACCTGTGTACGGGACGTGACTCACACCTCGATGAGGTTCCGCCGCGTCCCGTACGCGTTCTAGGGTCAGGGCCATGTTCGCCGCCTACGCCGCACGCATCGACCGTGACCAGCCGCTCAGCGGCCTTGAGTTGGGGGAGCGGCCCGCCCCCGAGGTACGTCCGGGCTGGTCGCTCATCGACGTACGGGCCGCCTCGCTCAACCACCACGACCTCTGGTCGCTGCGCGGCGTCGGGCTCGGTGAGGACAAGCTGCCGATGATCCTGGGCTGCGACGCGGCCGGGGTCGACCAGGACGGCAACGAGGTCGTCCTGCACTCGGTGATCGGCCAGAGCGGCCACGGCGTGGGCCCGGCCGAGGGGCGCTCCATCCTCACCGAGAAGTACCAGGGCACCTTCGCCGAGCAGGTCGTGGTGCCGACCTGGAACGTGCTGCCCAAGCCCAAGGAGCTCAGCTTCGCCGAGGCCGCGTGCCTGCCGACCGCGTGGCTGACCGCGTACCGGATGCTCTTCACCAACGCGGGCGTACGGCCCGGCGACTCCGTCCTGGTGCAGGGCGCGGGCGGCGGGGTCGCCACCGCCGCGATCGTGCTCGCCAAGGCCGCCGGACTGCGGGTCTTCGCCACCAGCCGCGACGAGGCCAAGCGCAAGCGCGCCGTCGAACTGGGCGCGGTGGAGGCGTACGAGCCGGGCGCGCGGCTGCCGCAGCGGGTCGACGCCGTCATCGAGACGGTCGGCGCGGCCACCTGGTCCCACTCGGTCAAGTCGCTCAGGCCCGGCGGCACCCTGGTGATCTCCGGCGCCACCAGCGGCGACAGGCCCGCGCACGCGGAGCTCACCCGGATCTTCTTCCTGGAGCTGAAGGTGGTCGGCTCGACCATGGGCACCAAGGACGAGCTGGAGGACCTGCTCGCGTTCTGCGCGGCGACGGGCGTACGGCCGGTCATCGACGAGGTGCTGCCGCTGGACCGGGCCCGCGAGGGGTTCGAGAAGATGGAGTCCGGCGACGTCTTCGGGAAGATCGTGCTGACGACGTCTTGATGGCTCGTCAGAAATGCTGATCTGATCTCCGGCACGTTCACCTGTCGACGTGCCGGAGGTGTCCCATGCGTACGTCCAAGTACCTTGTGGCTATGGGGTGTTGTTGTGCCCTGCTGGCGGCGGGGGGTGTGGTGCCTGGGCCCGCTCGCGCGGCGGACCGGGGCACTGGTGAAATCCCCCGCCTCACCGACGAACAGGGCCGCACGCTCACCGTGCGCGGCTGGAACGTCGAGGACAAGACGCACCGGGGCGACCAGGCGCTCTCCGCGATCACCGAGCGGACCTTCCGCGACCTGCGCGCGCACGGTTTCGGTTTCGCGCGGCTGCTGGTCTTCTGGGACGACCTGGAGCCGGTACGGGGCCAGTACAGCCGGCCGTACCTCCGTAAGATCCAACGCATCCTGGACTGGGCCCACCGCTATGACATCCGGGTGCTGATCGACGCCCACCAGGACGTGTTCGGCCCGGCGTTCGGGCATCGCGGGATCCCCGCGTGGGCGACGCGCACGGACGGGCTGCCGTTCACGCCGCACCCCGACGACTGGTTCTCCGAGTACTACGAGCCCGCCGTGCAGCGGGCGTTCACCCATCTGTACGGGGACGCCGATCTGCGGCGGGCGCAGGCGGCGATGTGGCAGGTGCTCGCCGAACGGTTCGGGCACCACCCGGCGGTCTTCGGCTACGACCTGATCAACGAGCCGATGGGCGAGTTCCGGCCGGGCGAGGACCCGGCGACGGCCGCGCGGCGCGTCGAGGCCGAGCAGGTGACGCCGATGTACAACCGCCTCGCTCGGGCGGTGCGTGCGGTGGACCGGCGGCATTGGCTCTTCGTCGAGCCGACGCCCGCGGTGGGGGAGGGCGTGCCGACGGGCCTCGGCAGGATCAAGGACCCGAAGGTCGTGTACGCGCCGCACTTCTACAACACCGCGATGGAGTCGGGCGCGGACTACGACCCCTCGGCGCACTGGATCGAGTCGTACGAGGCCGCGGTGACGGCGTACCCGAAGGAGCAGCGGATTCCGGTGGTGGTCGGGGAGTGGGGTCCGCCGAACTCCGAACTCCCGAACATGGGGCGCTTCTACGCCGACGCGATGGCTTCGCTGTCCCGCTACACCTCCGGGTGGGCGGGGTACGTGTGGTGCTACGGGGGTGGGTACTGCGCGGCCGACGCGGCGGGTGTGCTGCGGCCCAACAAGGCCCTGACCGCCACGCCGTACGCGTCGGCCGTGGCGGGGCGGGTGCGGTCGGAGACGTATGACCCGGGGTCGCGGACGTATCGGCTGGTGTATGTGGCGGGGCCTGGTGTTACCGAGCTGTCCGTGCCGTCGGGGGCGGGGGAGTGGCGGGTCGGGGTGTCGGGTGGGGTGTTGGTGCGGGGGATGCGGGTTGTGGGGGTGCGGGGAGCTGTGGTGACGGTGGTTGTCGCGCGCGGTTGACCCCACCCCGCCCCTTCCCGAAACTCTCCGAGGGAGCTTTTCGGGTGCGGATCGTGGTGGGTTGCTCGCGCAGTTCCCCGCGCCCCTAAGAGGGCCCTCCGGGCCCATCGACCGGTTAGCCCTTCGTGCGGAGGATCGCCCCGATATGTGCCGCCGCCGTCGACAAGTGGCGGCGGGCCTCGCGGAGTTGGGACTCCGTCACGCCGTTGTCGCGGGCCGCGTCGCGGATGTCGTCGCGGAAGCGGTCCAGGAGGCGGTCCAGGTCGCGGGCCGGGTTGTCGGTGGTCGGGGTGTCCTCGGCCCAGGCGGGAGGCTCGGTGGGGCGGACCGTTTCCTTGGTCAGGTCCGCCAGGCCCTCCCATGAGCCGAAGTGGTCCCGCACCTGCTGCGTCACCCGTTGGACCTGCTCGCGGGCCCGTTCCTGGGCCTCCTTCGCCTGGCGGCGGGCCTGTTGGGCGTCCTCGCGGGCGCGGCGCGACTCGTCCTTCGCCCGGCGCGCCTGCTCCTTCCACTCCTGCTTGGCGCGCTTGAGCTCCTCCTTGGCCTGCTGCCAGGACTCGCCCGTGGCGGCGCCGCCGTTGCGGGCCTCGTGCGTGGCGCGGCGTACGTCGTCGCGCAGGTCGCCCGCCGCGCCCCGTACATCGGCGCGGATCTCGGCGGCGAGCTCGGAGACGGACTCGCGGATCTCCAGCTCCAGGTCGGCCAACTCGCCGCCGCGCCCCGCGAGTTCGGCCCGGCCCGCGTCGGTGATCGAGTACACCTTGCGGCCGCCCTCGGTGGTGTGGGTGACCAGGCCCTCGGCCTCCAGCTTGGCGAGCCGGGGGTAGACGGTGCCGGCGCTCGGCGCGTACAGCCCCTGGAAACGCTCCTCCAGGAGGCGGATCACCTCGTACCCGTGGCGCGGGGCCTCGTCGAGGAGCTTGAGGAGGTAGAGGCGCAGGCGGCCGTGGGCGAAGACGGGGGCCATGTCAGAGCACCTTCTCGGTCGTGGGCCCGATGGATCCCGTGCCGGTCGCGTCGGTCGGCTCGTCCTCGCGCGGGGGGCGGCGCAGCAGGGCGATCGAGCCGGAGACCGTGGTCGCGCGCAGCGTGCCGTTGCCCGCGCCCAGTGTGCCGGTGATGCTCTTCGCGCCCCACTGCCCGCTGACGCGCAGGTCCTCGAAGGCGTTGGAGACCGCGCCGCTGGTGGTGTTCGCCTCGACCCGGGCGTCCGCCGACGGGTGTTCCAGGCGGATGCCGATCTCG
Organism: Streptomyces sp. CBMA152; assembly: GCF_014596475.1. Taxonomy (GTDB): domain Bacteria; phylum Actinomycetota; class Actinomycetes; order Streptomycetales; family Streptomycetaceae; genus Streptomyces. The sequence goes on from NZ_MECJ01000035.1 coordinate 20,132, forward strand.
CCGGACACCGAGGTCAGCCGGATGTCGGCGGGGCTGCCGGACGCGTCCAGGTCGAGCACCATGTCGCCGCTGACCGAGTCGGCCCGTACGGACGTGGCCGCGCCCTCGATCACCGTCAGATCGCCGGAGACCGACTTGAAGACCAGGTCACCGGTGACCGCCTGGGCCTCCAGGTTGCCGGAGACCGTGTCCGCCCGGATGGAGCCCGAGAGGCCGACGAGTGTCGTGTCTCCCGTCACGCCGCGTACGTCCGTACGTCCTCGGATGCCGGAGACCACCGCGGCCGCGCCGACCACGCCCACCTCGACCGTGGACTCGGCGGGCACCGCGAGCGAGACGACCGCATTGCGCTGCCAGCTCTTGCGGTCGAACCACTTCAGGAAGCCCTTCCAGGGCAGGTCCTCGTAGGCGACCGTGAGCGTCGAGCCGTCCTGCGTGACGATCAGCGGCGGTCCCTCGATCGCGGAGACCTCCAGGCGCGCGGAACCTTCGTCGGTCCCCACGACGTTCACCGTTCCGTTGACGATCCGCACGTTGAGCGCGGACACCGGCGCGTCGAAGGCGAGTTTGCGCGGCTCGGACACGGACCACGTCGACTGTGCCATGACTCTGACCTCCCTGGGCGGGGTACGACGCAACATATCGCGTCTTGTTGATAGACACGATATATCGCGGATGGGGGAAGTCAAGCCTCGTCCGGCGGGGTAAAGGTGATCAATGGGTGGGAATGTCGGCCTTGCCCTAGCGTTGGATCATGTCCAGCGTCCCCGCCCCCGCCGCCCTGCTCCTCTGCCGCGCCGAGCCCGCCGCCGTCCGGCCCGCCGCTCACCTGCTGCGGGAGCGGATGCTGCTCGCCCCGGCGGGCGACGGGTGGAGCGTGCTCGTGCCCGAGACCAAGCCGTGGCTCGGCGGCGTCGACCCGGTCGACCAGGTGCTCGCGGGGTGGGCTTCCGCGCTCGCCGTCGGCGCCAGCTGGCCCGTGGTCGCGCTCTGGTGGGACGAGGGGCGGGCCGGGTGCACGCTGGCCGCCGGGTTCCGGCGCACGGTCGGCTATGTGTGGCTGGCCGACGGGACGGCGGCGGGGGAGTCCGAGGCGATGCGGACGTTCGCGGCGCGGCTCGGGCTCGACCCCGTACTCGATCTTCAGGCCCTCGACGCGCTCACCCGTCCCGACCCGGCCGCCGACGGACGGGCGCGGCTGCTCGGGCTCACCGCCGTGCTCTCCCGCGCGGGGGTGACCCTCCCGGCCGGGCTCACGCCGGGGGAGAGCGCGGACCGGCTGCGGTCGGTCGCGGCCGCGTCCGGCGCCGAGACGGTCGAGTGGTCGGGCTGGCGGGACGCGGTCCGGGCCGAGCTCGACGTGGTGGAGGAGGGGCCGCTGGGGCCGTGGCTGCGCGGGCCCCTGGCGCGGGCGCTCGGCGCCGCCCAGCTGGCGGCGGGCGTACCGCTGACCGCCTGGGGCCTGGCCCGCCGCAGCGGCGGCTGGACGGTCGCGGGCCTCGTCCTGGTCGCCCACGGGGCGCTGGGGCTGGTGTACGACCGGGTGCGGGGGCGCGCGTGACGGGTCGGGCGCGGCCCGGCCGGGCCTCGGCGTGCCCCGGGCCGCCGCCCGGCCGTGCCCCGCCGGACGCCTACTCCTCGTCGTCCTCGTCGTCGTCGAGCCGGGCCAGCCACGTGGCGAGCCGCTCGACCGGGACCTCGAAGTCCGGGTTCAGGTCGACGAACGTACGCAGCTGGTCGGCAAGCCACTCGAAAGTGACCTCCTCCTCGCCGCGCCGCTTCGCCAGCTCCTCGATGCCGCGGTCGGTGAAGTACACAACGTGCTCCTGAGATGTACCGGGATGTTCCCTCCCAGGGTATCCGGGGCCATCCCGTGCTTTCCGGGGCTCCCGCGCAACCGTCCCGCCGATTACCCTCGTCATCTCAAGTCAGGGGAATATGCGACTGGTTGAGGGGGAGCGGCCATGGCGCAGCCACGGGAGATCATGCTGCCGGGCGGAGCCGTCGTGCTGGCCCGGCTGACGACGGCCGGGGGGTACGGGGACGACGATGACGACGTCGGCGTGCTGGAGAACGCCGTCGCCAAGGTGGAGCGGCTCGGCGAGCTGATCACCGGGGTCGGGCGGTCCGTGCTGGACGCGGCCGCCGCCGTGAAGCCCGACGAGGCGACGATCACCTTCGGCGTGGAGCTGTCCGCCAAGGCCGGGGCCGCGATCGCGATCCTCGCGGACGGCGAGGCGAAGACGTCCATCCAGGTCACGCTGACCTGGAAGCTGGAAGGTCAGCCGCCGCCCCAGCTCCAGACCCAGCTGCCTCCGCAGCCCCCCGCCCCGCCCACCGCACCCCCGGCCCCCGGCGCGTTGCCCCATGCCTGAGACGGGCGACCCGTACATCGACGATCTGGCGCGTTCGGCGACCGTCCATCTGCTCTCGACGGCGGGCGGCACGATGTGGGGCAGTGGGTTCTTCGTCGCCCCCGGGTGGGTGCTGACCTGCGCGCATGTGCTGCGGCCGCATCTCGGGCGGGACCGGGAGCAGATCTTCCACGTCGAGGGCGAGCAGTACGACCGCGAGCCGCTGCGGGCCCGGGCCCGCCTGGAGGCGTGGCTGCTCGACGACGACCTGCGCGGCGACGACATCCCCGTCGAGCAGGACCTGGCGCTGGTCCGGCTGGTCGACGACGACGTGGAGCACGAGTGCGTCTGGCTCAGCGACTGCGCCGAGGCCCCGGGGGCGAGCGCGGTCGTCCACGGGTTCAGACCCGAGGGGCAACCGCTGCGCTGGCGCAGCGCCATCGACATCCGTACGTACGACGGGAGTTACGGGCTGCGGTTCACCGACACCGAGTTCCCCAAAGGGGTCTCCGGCGGCCCGGTGCTCGATCCGCACACCGGCGCCGTGGTCGCCGTCATGAAGTCCCGCCGCGTCGAGCGCGACGGCGGGCGGGCCATCGCGCTGCCCGTGCTGCGCCGGTTCGGCGAGCTCTACCAGAGCGTGCTCGCCGAGCACGACCGGTGGCACGGGGCCGGGTCCCGGCTCGGCAGGACCAACTGGATCGACCGGCAGCAGGAGTTACCGGCCGGCGGGCTGCACCGCACGCCCGAGCAGTGGAGCCCGGACGACCGGCGCACCGCCCTGAACCTGCTCGCCTCGGTGCCCGCGCCCGGCGGGGTCCCGGCCGTCGCCCGCCTCGCCCGCAAGGCGCGCGGCAACATCGCGCCCCCGGGCAGCCTCCCGGAGCCGCGCTCCTGGCGCGACGGCCACGGGCTGCTCTACGAGGGCCATCGGCCGATGGCCGCCATCGCCTTTCTGCACTACCTCAAACTCGTCGTGGAGTACGAGCGCGGGCGCGGCGGCGACCCCGCGCGGCTGGACGCCTGGGTGAACGCGCGGCTGCGCGGGGTGCCGCCGGTGGTGCACACGGTGGTCACCGAGGCACGGCTGCCCGAGGGGATGTTCCCGGTGCTCGGGCCGGGCGGGCCGGACGAGGTGCTGCCCGTCCTGCCGTATCCGGGCGGGGAGCGGGGCGGCGCCGTCGTCACCGTGGAGCTGGAGCCGCTCTCCGACGCGCCCGACCGGTTCTACTGGCGCATCCGGGTGCACGACGGCGACCGCGACGGCTCCAGACCGGTGGACGAGCAGTGCCACGGGGACGGGGTCGCGCCCGGCGACCTGATCCGGCGGCTGCGCCGGCCGCTGGTCGACGCGTTCGAGATGGTCGACACCGACGAGTGCCCCGCGCCCCTCGAAGTCGCCCTGCCCGCCGACTACTTCGACACCGCCGTGCACCGCTGGCAGCTCACCGAGATGGGCCGGCTGTATCTCTCGCCGTATCTCGGGGTGCAGCGCCGGGTGGTGCTGCGCGACCTGGACCGGCGTGGCGAGCCCGACCGCGAGTGGCTGGTGCGGTGGGAGGGGCTGATGGCCGCCGAGGAGCTGACCGGCGTCGCCACGCCGGTCCCCGGACGAGCGCCCCGGCCGCACCACTTCACCGAGATGGCGCCGGGCGCGGTGCCGGTGCTGTGCCGGCCCGCCGGGCGCGGGGTCGGCGGCGCGGCCATGCGGATGGCCCTGGAGGCCGGGCACGGCGTGGCGCTCTGGCACACCGACGCCCACCCCGAGCGGGGCTGCCACGAGCGCTGCGCCGCCGTGCGCGCCGGGGCGGCCGATCTGCTCGGGCAGGCGAAGGACCCCACTGAACTCCCGGACCGGCTGCGCCGTATCAGGGAGGACATCAGCGAAACCAAGGATGCCCAGCACTGGGCGGAGGGTGTGGCGATGCTCTACGACGATCCCGGGCGGCCGCTGCCGGACCTCGACCGGCTGGACGCGCCGTGACGCGCGCGGCGACGTCCCGTACGGCCGCGCCGTGCGCCGCCGTGCGCCCGGCCAAGCGCCGCTGTGACCGCCTGTGCGTCCACCCACCGATCTGCTGGCCGGAAAACGCATTTCGGACGCCTCGTAGTGGGTACGTTCACAACGGACTTCGACTCGCAACGACACGTGGTCCCGCGCGGCCACGTGGCCAGCAAGTGGTGCCCCGCCGACCGTCGACGAGGAGCGAGCGATGGACGACTGGCTGATCTACCGAGGCACCGGGGCACCGGATCCGGACCGGATCCGCGCGCTGCCCGACCCGCCCCGCTGGCGTGCGTTCGACGGCGAGCCGCGCCCGTACGAGGTGCCCGGCATCGACATCGCGTCGCTGCGCCGGCTCGGCGACCGGGTCTCGGAGCTGTCCGCGCACGACAGCGAGACCCTTCAGCTGATCAACGCGGCCCTGTATCTGCGCCGCCCGCTGCTGATCACCGGCGAGCCGGGCTCCGGCAAGTCGACGCTCGCGCACTCCATCGCGTACGAACTGGGCCTGGGCCGCGTCCTCCAGTGGCCCATCATCAGCCGCACCGAGCTCAAGGACGGCCTCTACACCTACGACGCCATCGGGCGCCTGCACGACGCCCAGCTCGCCGACGGGCAGGCCGACGACATCGGCCGCTACATCCGGCTCGGCCCGCTCGGCACCGCGCTGCTGCCCGCCGAGCGGCCGCGCGTGCTGCTCATCGACGAGCTCGACAAGAGCGACATCGATCTGCCCAACGACCTGCTGAACGTCCTGGAGGAGGGCGAGTTCCCGCTCCCCGAGCTGGAGCGGATCGCCGACCGGCCCGGCCGTGATGTGGTCGAAGTGCTCACCGACGACGGCCACCGGGTCGCGGTGCCGCACGGCAAGATACGCTGCCACGCCTTCCCGATCACCGTCCTGACCAGCAACGGGGAGCGCGACTTCCCGGCGCCGCTGCTGCGCCGCTGCATCCATCTGCACCTGGACCCGCCGCGCGAGGAACGCCTCGCGGCCTTCGTGCAGGCCCACTTCGGGCCCGGCGCCGACGAGCGCAACCTCGATCTGCTCAGCCGCTTCACCCGCGACGACGGCGACGGCGAACTGCGCCCCACCGACCAGCTCCTGAACGCGATATTCCTGACCCAGCAGGTGCGCGACGAGGGGCCGGAGCGGCGCCAGGAGATCGCCGAGCTGCTGCTGCGGCCGCTGGACACCAGGCAGCGGTGACACGATGACCACGGCCCCCGACCCGCGCCCCGAGGAGAGCGCCATGAGCGTCAGTACGACGCTCACGGCGCTGGTGGCGCGCCTTCGGGAGGCCGAGATCCAGCCCACCGCCCAGGAGTTGGCGGACGCGCTGTGGCTCGCCGACTTCGCCGGACCCCTCGCCCGGCCCTCGTCCCACGAGCCCGGCCCGGCGCCCGCGGGCGTGGGCGGCCCCGGCGTCAAACCGCCCGGCGTCGGCGACGGCCCGGACCTCACCGAGCCGCGCGTCCCCCCGCAGGGCGCGTCGAGCGTGCCCACCCCTCGTACGTACGAGGGCCAGGCCGATCTGTTCACCCCGGGGCCGGTCGCCGGGCCGCGGCAGGGGGGCGGGGACACGCTCGGCGGGGTGGCCGTGGCCCCGGTGGCCGCGCCCGTCGCCGCGTCGCTGCCCGAACCGCTCGCCCTGCAACGGGCGTTGCGGCCGCTCCAGCGCTACCGCGCGCCCGTACGGACCACCGGCCGCTACCTCGACGAGCAGGCCACCGCCGACCGGGCGGCCGACATGGGTCTGGTGATCCCGGTGCTGCGGCCCGACCGGCGTCGCCAGGCGCGGCTCGCGCTGATGATGGACGTCTCCTCCTCCACGCTCGTGTGGGAGCAGACGCTCGACGAGCTGCGCCAGGTCTGCGAGCGGGCCGGGGCCTTCCGCGAGGTGCAGGTGCACTATCTGCACGAGGGCGCCGACGGCAGGCCGCGCGTCGGCACCTCCGTCGAGCCCACCGGACATCTCGCCGAGCCGTCGCAGTTCTGGGACCCGGCCGGGCGCCGGCTCACGCTGCTGCTCAGCGACTGCGCGGGTCCGATGTGGCGCAGCGGCCAGCTCCACCGGCTGCTGCACGGCTGGGCGCAGACCGCGCCGCTCGCGGTGGTGCAGCCGCTGCCGCAGCGGATGTGGCGCTCCACCCATCTGCCCACCCGGCAAGGGGTGTTGCGGCGCCGCGAGGGACCGGCCGGGCGGCTGGAGTTCCGGCCGCGCAGGCCCGAGCGGGGGCGGGCCGCGCAGGGCGTGCCGGTGCCGGTGCTCGCGCTGCGCCAGTCCTCGTTCGGCGCCTGGGCGCGGCTGGTCAGCGGCGCCACCGAGCGGACCATGGAGGCGGCGGTCGGCCGGGTGCGCGCCGACCAGGCCCCGGCCGCCGGCACCGTACGGGCCGCGCAGGCCGTGGACCCGGCCGAGCGGGTCGACGCCTTCCGCGCCACCGCGTCCCCGGACGCCGCCCAGCTCGCCGCGTGTCTGTCGGCGGCGCCGCTCTCGCTGCCGGTGATGCAGCTGGTGCAGCGGGCGATGCTGGTCAACAGCGGGCCCGAGGTGCTGGCCGAGGTGCTGCTCAGCGGCTTGGTGCGCAGCCCCGGAGAGGACGACGCCGAGGACGTCGTGGACGGGGCGCCCGGCTATGTCTTCGTCGACGGGGTGCGCGAGAAACTGCTCGAACACCTGGGCGCCGGGGGCGCGTTCCTCGTCCTCAAGCACTGCTCGGAGTACGTCGAGCGGCGTTACGGGCGGACCGTGCGCAACTTTCCGGCGCTCGCCGCCGCCGTGCTCGCCGGGTCCGTCGACCCCGGCGGGCAAACCCCGGCCGGGCCGTCGGACGACCCCCGGATGCGGAAGTTCGCCCGGGTCTCCTCGCAGGTGCTGCGCCGCTTCGGACAGCCCGACCCGGTCGTCGAACCACGCGACGGCGCGGGCCCCGCCGAGCTGTCGCTGCGCGCCCAGGACTGCCTGGCGCGGTTCCGTGCGTACGGGACGGTCCGCGACCTCGACATGGGCGTCCAGCTGCTGACCGCCGCCGTGCGCGGCGAGCGCCGGGTGGCCGAACGGGCTTATCTTTCAGGTGAGTTGGCGCGGGCGCTGCTGCTGCGCTGGGAGCTGCGGCGGCTCGGCGAGGACCTGGGCGCGGCCCTGTCCGCCGTGGAGAACGCGCTGCCGCACGAACGTCCCGCGCATCTGACCCTCGCCCGCATCCTGGAGGCGATGGCGGACGAGGCGGAGTCGGGGCGGGCCGGGGCGGACGAGGCGTGGTGGCTGGCCGCGCTGACCGAGCCACGGCGTCCGCCGGGGCGTCCGGGCGAGCCCTGGCGGCCGCCCGCACCGGCCGAGCCGATAGCCGCCCCCGGCTCCAACGGCACCGCCGGGACGGACGGCCCGGGCCGCACCCCGCACGACGTCGCCGTGTCCCTGCTCAACCGCGCGCACATCAGCCTCGCCCTGATCAGCGGCATCCCGCCCGCCTCCGCCGCCCAGCGCGCCGACTGGCGGGAGGCGTCGCTCGCCCGGATCCGGGTACTGCGCAGGCTCGCGGAGCTGGAGCCGAAGTGGGCCGACGGCTGCCTGGACACCGCCGTCCATGTCGCCAACTCCCTGCTGGCCGAGGAGCGCGGCGCCGACGTCCTGCTGCTGCGGGGCGCGCTGCTGCTGACGCTGGCCCGCCGCAGCGCGGCCGGGTCCGGCGAGCGCTCGCCGATCACCACGCGCGCGTACGCCGAGCGGGCCGTCCAGGACCTGTACGCCGGGTTCGAGACGCTGGCCCCCGGCTCGCTCTCCGACGACGAGGTCAGCCGGTCCTGGCTGCACCTCGCCGACGCCGTCGAGCTCGCCCAGACCGAGGTCGACGACCCGACCCGGCTGACCATCCTCCAGGCCCTCGACCAGGCCCGCAGCTACGCGGGCCCGGACCGCGAGGCCCAGGCCGAGTGCCTGCTGCGGATGGCGCGGGTGCTGCGCGAGCGGTACGAGTCGACCCGCACCCGCGCCACGCTGGACTCGGCGGTGGTGGCCTGGTCCGACGCGATCGAGCTGCTCGCCGCCGACGACCCGCGCCGGCCCGGCGCGTACGCCGAGCTCGGTGACGCCCTGACCGTACGGGCCCGGGTGCGGCAGTCCCGCGACGACGCCCGGGGCGCGGTCAAGGCGCTGCGCCGGGCGCTGGACGAGACCTCCGAGTCCGACCCCGAACTCGCCCGGCGGCGCTTCCTGCTGGCCGCCGCGCACGTACGACGGTTCCACCTCGACGGCATCCTCGCCGACCTCCACGAGGCGCACTGGATACTCGGCGCGGCCGCCCGGGCCACCGACGACAGCGCGGTCCTCGCCGCGATCTGGCAGCTGCGCGCGCAGACGGTGGTCCTGCTGTCGCGGCGCACCGGCTCGAACGCCCGGCTCGGCGAGGCCGCCGACTTCGCGCTGCGGGCCGCGCAGGAGGCCCGCGCGGCCGGGCAGCCCTTGGTGGAGGTCGCGGCGCGGCAGCTGCGGGCGGGGCTCCTTGAGGAGACGGCGGGCCCGGCCAGGGCGGCGGAGGAGCACCGCGAGGTCCTGCGCATCCTTGAGGAGGCGGGGTGGCCGGACCCCGAGGCCGAGGCTCTGAGCCGGGCGGCGATCGACCGGCTCACGGGCGGGTCGGGAGCGTCGTGACGGCGACCGCGACGGATGGCGGCAGGGCGGTGCCGGACGCGACGGCACTGCCACCCCTGCGCCCGCTCACGGCCCGCGAGCCACAGGAGTGCGCGCACCCCGTACTGGCGGCGGTCCTCGCGGAGCTGCGGGAGCGGGTCGAGGGGCGGGGCGCGTACTTCAGCGACGCACCGGCGGTGGGCGCGTACTTCGCGGACGCCCCGGCCCCACGAAGAGCCGGGGCACCGTCCCCGTCACCGGGTGGAGACCTGCCGTGACCATGGACGAGCCCCGCTGGCCGCACCGCGTGCTCGACCCCGACGCCGTACGGCCCGTACCGCTGCGCCAGTTCGTCCTCAAGGTGCACAGCCGCTGCAACCTGGCCTGCACCTACTGCTACATCTACCGTGGCCAGGACGCCAGTTGGCGCGAGCGGCCGACTCGGGTCGCCGAGGACACCGTGCGTCGCACCGCCCGCCGTATCGCCGAGCACGCCGCGGCCCATCGCCTCACCCGGCTCCGGATCGACCTGCACGGCGGCGAGCCGCTGCTCGGCGGTGCGGGCCCGGTGCTCGCGTACGCGGCGGAGGTGCGGCGCGCGGTGCGCGAGGCGGTACGGGGTGTGGTGCCGGGCGGCTGCGAGGTCGTCGCGACCGTGCAGACCAACGGCACGCTCCTCACCCCGCGCACCCTGGACCGCTTGGCCGCCGCCCGCGTATCGGTCGGCCTGAGCCTGGACGGGGGAGCGGCCCGGCTCAACACCCGCCGCACCGACCGCCGGGGCCGCCCGTCGTGGCCCGCCGTCGCCGCGGCCGCGCGCCTGCTCGCCCGGCGCCCCGCCGCGTACGCCGGAATCCTCTGCACGGTCGACCTCGCCGCCGACCCCGGCGACGTCTACCGCTCGCTGCTCGCGCTCGGCCCGCCCGGCATCGACCTGCTGCTGCCGCACGGCAACTGGGCCGCGCCGCCGCCCGGGATCGCCCCGGCCCCGGTGCCGGGGCGGCGGGCGCGGTCCACCCCGTACGGCGACTGGCTGGCCGAGGTGTTCGACCTGTGGTGGGACGCGGAGCGGATGCGGACCGGGGTGCGGCTCTTCGAGGAGATCGTGGCGCTGCTGCTCGGGGCGCAGAGCACGGTGGAGTCCGTCGGGCTCTCGCCGATGGTGGCGGTGGTGGTGGACACGGACGGCTCGATCGAGCAGACGGGCGCGCTGCGCTCGGCGTACGAGGGCGCCTCCGCCACCGGCCTCGATGTCTTCCACCACTCCTTCGACCAGGCCCTGCGCCATCCGGGCGTCGCCGCACGCCAGTTGGGGGCGAAGGGTCTTGCCCCGGAGTGCCTGGCCTGTCCGGTGCGCGAGGTGTGCGGCGGCGGCAACTACGCCCACCGCTACGCCCCGTACAGCGGATTCCTGCACCCCAGCATTTACTGCGCCGATCTGGAACGGTTGATACGTCATGTCGCGGCGAGGCTGTCCGAGACCGACAAGGCGGGACGTGGCGGCTGGTGACTGTCAACTCCTGCTCACTGACACTTTTGTGACGCACAATTGAAAGTGCGCGCACATCCAGCTTCCGGCCCGAGCCGAGGGAGTCCGCCGCATGTCCGACCACGAGGGCGCCGTCGAGTCCACGCTGCCCGAACCGGCCGAGGAGTCCCCCCGTGTCACCGTGCTCTTCGCCGGGCAGAGCCAGGCCTGGGCCGACTGGATCGGGCAGCAGCTGGAACGGGCCGGGCACCCGGCCGTCCTCATAAGGTGGGATCCGCTGCATCTGCAGCCCGCCGACTCGGCCCTCGCCGATCTGCTGGAGCCGCCCGGGCACATCCTGGTCGTCCTCGACGACTGGTATCTGCGCTTCGACTCCGAGAAGTACCAGGGCTGGGCGGCGGCGCTGCGCGACACCCTGCCGCTGCACCGCGACCGGGTCGCGGCCGTCAGTGTCACCGCCAAACCGCTGCCGCCGGCCGCCGCGACGCTGCGGCCCGTCGGGCTGCGCGGCATCGGTCCCGACGAGGCGCGCCGCCGGGTCCTGGAGTGCGCCGGGTCGGTCGCGCGCCCCACCGGTGTCGTCCTGGAGCGGGCCATCCGCTTCCCCGACGACCGCCCGCGCGTATGGAACGCGCCGCGCAGAAACCGCCAGTTCACCGGCCGCGAGGAGACCTTCGAGAAGGTCCACGACGTCCTCGCCGTCTCCGGTGAGGAGGGTGGCCGGGTGGTGGTGCACGGGCTGAGCGGTGTCGGCAAGACGCAGGCCGCGATGGAGTACGTGCACCGGTTCTCCGGCGAGTACGACCTCGTGTGGTGGGTCGGGGCCGCTGCCAAGGCCAGCGCCCGCGAGGGGTTCGCCGCGCTCGCCCCGGAGCTGGGCCTGGCCCAGGGCAGCCGCCTCGGCGAGGTCATCACCGCGGTGCGGCGCGAGCTGGAGACGACCCGGCGCCGCTGGCTGCTGGTCTTCGACGGGGCCGAAAGCCCGGAGGCGGTGGGGGAGTTGATCCCGGAGGGCCCCGGCCATGTGCTGGTCACCGCCAACTCGCCGGAGTGGCCGGGTCTGGGCGCCCACCTCGTGCAGCTGCCGCCCTTCGACCGCGAGGAGAGCGTCGCCTTCGCCCGCCGCCGCGCCGAACGCCTCACCGAGCAGGACGCGGACCGGCTCGCCGACGCCGTCCAGGACCTGCCGCTGCTGCTCGACCAGACCGCCAACTGGATCGCCAACAACCCGGCTGCCTCGGTCGCCGAGTACGTACGCGGTATCAGCCAGGGCGATCCGCACACCGTCGACACGCTGCCCTCGCGCGACTACCCGGCGAGCTTCCAGGCCGCCTGGTCCAAGACGCTCAACAGCCTCCACGAGACCTCCGCCGAGGCCTGGGAGCTGCTGAAACTCCTCGCGCACTTCTCGCCCGACTCGGTGCCGGTGCGCCTGCTCCAGAGCGCCCGGGTCAGCGATCTGCCGCCGCACCTCGCCGCCCTGGTCACCGACCCCAGCAGCTGGAACTCGGCGCTGCGCACGCTCTCCCGGGTGACCGCCACCCCGCTGGAGTACGACGAACCCGGCCGCCTGGGCACCCGTACGGTCGGCTCGCTGCGCATCCACCGGCTGCTGCACCGTTTCGTGCGCGGCAGCCTGCCCGAGGGCGAGCACGAGCGGGCCACCGCCACCGCCTGCCAGGTGCTGGTCGCCGCCGATCCGCGCGACCCGGCGGGCGCCCACAACTGGCCGCGTTACGCCGAGCTCATCCCGCATCTGGAGCCGTCCGGCGCGATCGCCTCCACCGACCCGGACGTGCGCCGTCTCGTCCTGAACTGCATCGAGTACCTGCGGGTGCGCGGTGAGTTCCGCGAGGGGCAGCGCCTGAGCGGTCTCGCCGTCGACCAGTGGCGTCCGGTGTCGGGGCCCACCGACGGCCTGGTCCTGGTCGCCACCCACCAGAAGGCGCACATGTGCCGCCAGTTGGGCCACTACGCCCAGGCCGAGCAGCTGGGCCGGGACACCCTGCGGCGGCTGATGGCGGAGGGCCGGGGCGGTATCGAGGTGGTCCGCGCCAAGAACGGGCTCGGCGGCACCCTGATGGTGCTCGGCAAGTACGGCGAGGCGCGCGCCCTGTTCGAGGAGGCGGCGGGGGAGACCGCGGCCCTGCTCGGTGACTGGAAGGTGCCCCGGCTGCTCGCGATCCGCCACAACCTGGCGGTCACCCTCGCCCTCCAAGGCCACTACGCCAGGGCCCTCAGCCGCCACCAGGAGGTCCTGGAGGAGTGCATCTCCGTACTCGGCGGCAAGGACCACCTCACCCTCCAGGGCGGGATGTACACGGCCCAGATGCTGCGCCTGATGGGCCGGTACGGGGAGGCGCTGACCATCCAGGAGTACAACCACCGCCTGCACCGCCAGATCCTGGGCGCCGACCATCCGCAGACCCTGACCGCCCAGCACAACCTGGCCCTGTGCCTGCGCCGCGACGGCGAGCCCGAGCGGGCCAGGGGGCTGCTGCACGACGCCCGCGAGGCGATGCTGCGACGCGGCGACGCGACCGCGTTCACCTGCGACTACGCCATGCTGCTGAGGGAGTTGGGGCGCCCGGTGGAGGCCCATGAGCTGGCCCGGTCGGCGGCCGCCGAGTACGAACGCCTCCTCGGCGCGGAGCATCCGTACACCATCGGCGCGTACGACAACGTGGCCCTCGTCCTGCGCGAGAGCGGTGACCACCGGGCCGCCCGGGAGCTCTCCGAGCGCAATCTGCGGGCCTTCACGCGCGCGCTCGGCCACGCCCACCCCTGGACGCTCGGCTGCGCCATGAACACCGCCTCCGCCCGGGCCGCCGACGGCGATCTGACCGGGGCCGCCGAGCTCGGCCGCTCCGCCCTCGTCCAGGCGGTCGCCTCGGTCGGCCAGTCGCATGTCCTGACCGTCAACCTCCAGGCGGGCCTCGCCCAGGACCTGCGGGCCCGGGGCAAGCGCGCGGAGGCCGCCGAGCTGCTGCGGGACGCGGTGGGCACGCTCACGGCCGCGCTCGGCGAGAGCCACCGCCAGACCGCGTACATGCGCGGCGGGGCGCGACCGTACTGGGACTTCGAGCCGATGCCGGTGTGAGCGACGCCACTTGTGAGTGTTTGCCCCGCTTCTCTGACCTAGTCCTGACCTGGAGTTGACACTTCTCTGACATGAATGCGGTTTTCCTGCGTCTGCTGACCGAAACCGGAAGAGACGTGATCCGGAGCGCCTTGAACCGGAACCCGCATTTCAAGATCCTTGAGTAGGTCCGGGGGCGCTGTCTCCCAGGGCCGATCCCTTTGCGGTCGGCGGGCGGTCGGACGTGCCGAGAGCCGACGTGCCGAGAGCCTCTTGCCTCTCGCGACGAGAGCGCACAACTCCCCAGGTCTCAGGAGGGTTTGCCATGACTCACGGCGACACGATCGGTACCGGCCCGCCGGGCACCGCTGATCAGGGGGCCGGACGGACACCGTCCGGCCGGTTAGGGAAGTCCACCGGGATACGCACCGTCGCCACCCGCGACGGCTGGCTGCGGCCGGCCGCCACCCGCCTTCCCTCGCTGACCGGACTGCGTTTCCCGGCGGCCCTGCTGGTCTTCTTCAACCACACCGGACTGCCCTTCCCGTTCCTGCGCCTGATGAAGGACGACGGCGCGGCGATGGACTGGTTCGACGTCACCCGCAACGCGGGCGCGCTGGGTGTCACCTTCTTCTTCGTGCTCAGCGGCTTCGTCCTCACCTGGGCCGTGCGCGAGACGGACACCACGCGCGCGTTCTGGCGCCGCCGGATCGTCAAGATCTACCCGAACTACGCGATCACCTGGGGCCTGGCGATGATCGCCTTCGCCTCCGCGTACACGCCCACCCGCACCGCGATCCTCAACCTGCTCATGGTGCATGTGTGGGTGCCGAAGTTCGACGTCTTCTCCAGCGTCAACCAGCCCAGCTGGTCGCTCGGTTGCGAGCTGCTCTTCTACCTGTCGTTCCCGCTGCTGCACAAGCTGTTCCGGCGCATCCGGCCCGAGCACCTGAAGTACTGGATCTCGGGGATGATCGCCGGGATCATCACCACGCCGTTCTTCACCTATCTGCTGCTGCCGGACGACCCCAACTTCCCCGGCGGCCTGGCGCTCGGCGCCCGCGCCTCCACGGTGCAGTACTGGTTCGCGTACAACTTCCCGCCGATGCGGCTGCTCGACTTCGCGCTCGGCATGCTCGTCGCGCAGGCGGTGCTCAACGGCCGCTGGTGGAACATCGGCATGATCTGGTCGAGCCTGCTGCTCGTCGGCGGCTATGTGTGGGCCTCCCACGTCCCGTTCCTCTACTCGCAGCGGTCCATGACGATCATCCCGATCGTCTTCCTGATCGCGGCCGCCGCAACCGCCGACGCGAGAGACGAGTTCACCCTCTTCCGCAATCGCACGATGGTCTGGTTGGGCGAGATCTCCTTCGCCTTCTATCTGGTGCACTTCGTGGTGCTCTCCTACGTACGCAAGTGGCTCGGCCACGGTATGTACTCGGTGCCGCAGACCATCGGCATCGTGCTCGTGGAGTTCACGATCGCGGTGCTGATCTCGTGGGCGCTGTACGCGCTCATCGAGCGGCCCATCACCCGCAACTGGTCCAAGCCGAGGCTCCCTCGGGCCTCCACCACGACCTGAGCGGCGCACCAACCGGAGAGCTTGGTTCCAGTCCCCAACGACGTGAATTCAAGTTCGGTTCAAGATTCCACTGCAAGGATTCCCCCCATGAAAACAATTGCTCTCGTCACAGGTGCCAACAAGGGAATTGGTTTCGAGATCGCGCGTCAGCTCGGCGAGCTGGGTATCACCGTCATCGTCGGTGCGCGCGACGAGAAGCTCGGCAGGGCGGCCGCCGAGGAGCTCGGCCAGGCGTTCGTCCAGCTCGACGTCACCGACCCGGACAGCATCAGGAAGGCCGCCACCTGGATCGACCTGGCGTACGGCAAGCTCGACATCCTGGTGAACAACGCGGGCATCACCGTCCCCCACGAGGAGGGCAGGCCCAGCACCACCTCGTTGGACACCATGCGCCGGATCTACGAGACCAATGTGTTCGGCGTGGTCGCGGTGACCAACGCCCTGCTGCCGGTGCTGCGCAAGGCGCCCGCCGCCCGGATCGTCAACCAGTCCAGCGAGATGGGCTCCATGGAGCACGCCCTGGACGAGAGCCACCCGGCGTTCCCGATCGTGAACCTTCCGTACAACTCCTCGAAGACCGCGCTCAACATGATCACGGTGGCGTACGCCAAGGAGCTGCGGGACACCCCGATCAAGGTCAACGCGGTGGACCCGGGCTGGTGCCGTACCGACATCACCGGCGGCGAGGGCTACAAGTCGGCAGCTCAAGGCGCCGCGATCGCCGTGAAGCTCGCCACCCTCGACGCGGACGGCCCGACCGCCACCTTCTCCCAGGACCAGGGCACACTGCCTTGGTAAGCAAGACTGCTTCGCTCAACACCCGTTCGTTTTAAGGAAGATAACGATGTCCGCTCCCCGCATGAGCAACCCGGCCCAGGTCCTGCCCGACTCGATGACGGCCATCCTCGGCCTGATCAAGTCGATCCGTAAGGCCGGTGTCGACGAGGCCACCCTTGAACTGGTCCACCTGCGGGCCAGCCAGATCAACGGCTGCGGCCCCTGCCTCGACGCCTCGGCCAAGGCCGCCCAGAAGGCCGGTGTCAGCGACGAGCGGATCTTCTCGGTCGGTGCCTGGCGCGAGACGCCGTTCTACAGCGACGCCGAGCGCGCGGCCCTGGCCCTTGCCGAGCACGTCACCCGGCTCGCCGACCGCGAGGACGCCGTGCCGGACGCCGTGTGGAACGAGGCGGCCAAGCACTACGACGAGCAGCAGCTGGCCGCCCTGGTCCTCCAGATCGGTGTGGTCAACCTGTTCAACCGCCTCAACGCCTCCACCAAGCAGCAGGCCGGCCAGGCCTGGTGAAGCCGCGCCGCACACCGCCGGGCCGTGCGCCCGGCGGTGTGCGACAGTGGCCCGGCCGGTGGGACCGGCGAACGGACCCACCGGGAACGGACGTTGTCACAACGGCCGGGTTTCGTTCGTCATGGCTATGACGGAACGCGATTCGAAGGAAGTGACATGGACGAGCGCGATTGGCTGGCGCAGCGATTCGAGGAGAACCGGAGCCATCTCAGAGCGGTGGCCTACCGGATGCTCGGCTCGGTGAGCGAGGCCGACGACGCCGTTCAGGAGTCCTGGCTGCGGCTCAGCCGCGCCGAGACCGACGACATCGAGAACCTGGTCGGCTGGCTGACCACCATCGTCGGCCGGGTCTGCCTGGACATGCTGCGCTCGCGCCGCGCCCGGCGCGAGGACCCGCTGGAAGCCCAGGTCACCGAGCCGGCGCTGGCCCCCGAGGACGCGGGCGACCCGGAGCAGCAGGCGCTCATCGCCGACTCGGTGGGCCTCGCCCTGCTGGTGGTCCTGGAGACGCTGGAGCCCGCCGAACGGCTCGCGTTCGTCCTGCACGACATGTTCGCGGTGCCCTTCGAGGAGATCGCGCCCATCGTGGACCGCAGCCCCGCCGCGGCCCGCCAGCTCGCCAGCCGGGCCCGCCGCCGCGTCCAGGGCGCCGAGCCCGTGCCGGACCCCGATCTGAGCAGGCAGCGGCAGGTGGTCGACGCGTTCCTCGCCGCCGCGCGCGGCGGTGACTTCGAGGCCCTGGTCGCGGTGCTCGACCCCGATGTGGTGGCCCGCTCCGACGCCTTCGCGGACCGTCCGGGCGCCGGCACCGTGCTGCGCGGCGCCCAGGCCGTGGCCCGACAGGCGCTCACCTTCGCGCAGTTCGCCCAGTCCGCGCAGCAGGCGCTGGTGAACGGCAGCCCGGGCGTCGTCGCCGACCAGGGCCGCGACACGTTCCGCGTGATGAGCTTCGGCTTCGGCGACTCGGTCATCACCGAGATCGAGGTCATCACCGACCCCGAGCACCTCAAGGCACTGGATCTGGAGCTCCTCGCGAGCTGACGTATGGGATTCGTATAACCGCAGGTGAGAAGGCCCGGGACCGCTTCGGCGGGACCGGGCCTTTCCGTGCGCCGAAACTTATTTTCGTCCAACGGTCACATTTGCTCAGCGGGATCCGTCATATGGGTGACGGACTAGTCCGGGCCGGTGCTCCGAGGGGGCAGCACCGGCGGGACGTCCGTCGCCCTCGTTCGGGGGCGCCCGTACATCCCCTGATGGAGAGCAGCCTTTGACACGTTCGGCCCGCGTCCGGAACAGAACTCTCGGGCGGCGTTCCGTAACCGGACCCGGTTGTGTCCGGCAGCCACTCGGCCAAGCCGGGGGCGCTCTCACCCACTCGATCCTGTATAGCTTAGGAGTCTCGTAATGGCTGCCGCCGACTCAACCGCGAGGCCGGGAACGGGCGTCAAGCCCGGTGTGATCCTGGCATTCCTGTGCCTGGGCCAGTTCATGGTCTTCCTCGACGTGTCGATCGTGAACCTGGCTCTGCCGTCCATCCAGGACGGGCTCGACATGTCCGATGTCAGTCTCAACTACATCGTCACCGCGTATTCCACCGTTCTCGGCGGCTTCCTGCTGCTCAACGGACGGCTCGCCGACACCTTCGGGCGCAGGCGCCTGCTGATGACCGGCTTCGTGGTGTTCGCGCTGGCCTCGCTGACGTCGGGTCTCGCCCAGAACGCCGCCATGCTGATCACCTCGCGTGGTTTCCAGGGCCTCGGCTCCTCGATGATCGCCCCCGCCGCGCTCTCCATCCTGACCAACACCTTCGCCGAGGGCCCCGAGCGCAACAAGGCCCTTGGTGTGTGGGGTTCGCTCGCCGGTATCGCCTCGATCGTCGGCGTGATGCTCGGTGGTGTCCTCGCGGACGGCCCGGGCTGGGAGTGGATCTTCTGGATCAACGTCCCGATCGGCCTGGGTGTCGTCGTCCTCGCCCCGCGGATCCTGCCCGAGAGCAAGTCCGACGCCCCGCGTCAGCGCTTCGACTTCGCGGGCGCCGCGACCCTGACGGCCGGCATGCTGCTCCTCATCTTCACCCTCGGTGAGGCCATCAACGTCGGCTGGGGCACCGCCCGTACGATCGGCAGCCTCATCGGTGTCGCCGTTCTCCTCATCTCCTTCCTCGTCATCGAGATGAAGGTCGAGGCGCCGATGATGCCGCTGCGCGTCTTCCGTCTCAAGACGATGCGCATCGCCAACCTCTCGGCCGTCCTGGTCTTCGGTACCTTCGGCGCCCTGTTCTTCTTCGCCAGCCTCTTCATGCAGCAGGCGTTCGGCTACTCCCCGATGAAGGCCGGTTTCGCTTACGTGCCGCTCGCGGTCGCGGTGGCGTTCGGCGCCGGTGCCGCCTCCGGCATGATCACCAAGATGGCCGCCCGTCCGGTGCTCGCGGTCGGTCTCACCCTGACCACCTCCGGTCTGCTGATCCTGTGGCGCACCGGCGCCGGCGCCTCGTACGTGACGCACCTGCTGCCCGCGTTCGTCCTGCTCGGCCTCGGCTGCGGCATGGTCTTCGTGACGCTGCAGATCGCCGCGTTCGTCGGTATCTCGGACGAGGAGGCCGGCATCGGTGCCGGTCTCATCAACACCAGCCAGGAGGCCGGTGGCGCCCTCGGCCTCGCCGTCATCGCGACCATCGCGTACAACGGTCTTGAGGACAAGCTGGCCAAGACCGGCGGCAACCCCGCCAAGATCCACGAGGTCCAGGCCACGGCCAACCACCACGCGTTCCTGTCCGCCGCGATCCTCGGCTTCACCGCGCTGCTCGTCGCCCTGTTCTTCATGCCGAAGGGTGCGAACAGCATGAGCTCGGCGCACGCCCACGGCACCGCCGAGCCGGAGCTCGCTCCCGAGGACGCGGGCGTCAAGTAACACCGACCACTTTCTGAAAGCCCGCCCGCCGCATAGGGCCGGGCAGGCCGTGGCGCTCCTCCGGTACGAGCCGGAGGAGCGCCACGCGCCACAACTGGGGCCGGTTCCGGGGACATCGGGACCGCGCCGGAGCAGCCTGGAAGGAACGGACCCCTATGTCGCAGCCCCGAGGGCGCACGAGCGCGCCGGAGGTCTCCGCCTCGGTGGAGGCGTTCCTCGCCGAACCGCTCGTCGCCACGCTCACCACCCTGCGGCCCGACGGCTCGCCGCATGTGGCGCCCGTCCGGTTCACCTGGGACGCGGCGTCGGGGCTCGCCCGGGTCATGACGGTCGCCACCTCCCGCAAGGCCCGCAACGTCCTGGCGAACCCGGGCTCACGTGCCGTGCTGTGCCAGGTGGAGGGCTTCAGCTGGGTCAGCCTGGAGGGCACCGGACTGGTGTCGCAGGACCCGCAGCGGGTGTCCGCGGGCGTGCAGCGCTATGCCAAGCGCTATTGGCAGCAGCCGCCCAGTCCCCCGGGCCGGGTGGTCCTGGAAATAGCGGTCGACAAGGTGATCAGTCTCAATACGTGAGCACCCGTGCGTCATACGTCACGCGTAATTCACTTTTACGTCACATGAGTTGAGCGCGCCGAATCCCACACGTGGCACCACCGGAAGGCAATTCCGGTGGTGCCACGTTTTGTTGTGCCTCTGAGCTGCGGACTTGAGTCGTACTCAGGTGGAACGTGCCAGCATCGCCCGTATCGGCTGATCCATGTCATCCATCTGCACGAGGAGTGCGAATATGACCCAGGGCGCAATTGTTGTCGGTGCCGGTCCGGTCGGACTGATGCTGGCCGGCGAACTCCGCCTTGCCGGTGTGGAGGTCGCCCTCTACGACAAGCTGCCGGCTCCCAGTGGGGAATCGCGCGGCCTCGGATTCACGGGACGTACCGCCGAAGTGCTCGACCAGCGCGGTCTGCTGACGAAGCTCGGTGACATCCGCTGGGGCAAGCAGGGCCACTTCGGCGGGGTCCGCATCAACTTCGACCAGCTGGACGAGAGCCACTACGGCATCATGGGCCTCGCCCAGTCCCGTACCGAGGAGACCCTGGGCGCATGGGTCGAGGAGCTCGGCGTCACCGTGCGCCGGGGTTACGAGGTCACCGGCTACCGGGAGACCGAGGACGGCGTCGTCGTCCAGTACGAGGGCCCCGACGGCCCGGGCGAGGAGGCGGCCCAGTACCTCGTCGGCACCGACGGCGGGCGCTCCACGATCCGCCGCCTGGCGGGCATCGAGTTCCCGGGCGAGCCCGCGACGCGCGGGATGTACCTGGCCGACGTGGTCGGCGCCGGGCTGCGGATGCGCCCCATCGGTGAGCGCATCGAGGGCGGCGGCATGGTCCTCTCGGTCACCCTGGAGCCGGGCATCGACCGCATCGTCATCCACGAGCCGGGGGTGCGCCCGCACCACGGCGAGGGCGAGCTGAAGTTCTCCGAGCTCGCGGACGCCTGGGAGCGCATGACCGGCGAGGACATCCACGGCGCCAGCGCCCGTTGGATGTGCGCGCTCACCAACGCCACCGGCCAGGCCACCCACTACCGCAAGGGCCGCGTCTTCCTCGCGGGCGACTCCGCGCACGACCACGCGCCGCTCGGCGCGCAGGGCGTCAGCGTCGGCCTCCAGGACGCCGTCAACCTCGGCTGGAAGCTGGCGGCGGCCATCAAGGGCCAGGCCCCCGACGACCTCCTCGACACCTACCACGCCGAACGCCACCCCATCGGCGAGCAGTTGCTGCGCAACACGCTCGCCCAGTCGCTGATCTACCTCAGCGGCGAGGAGATGGAGCCGCTGCGCGCCGTGCTGCGCGAGCTCGTGCAGATCCCGGACGCCGCCCGCCACCTCGCGGGCCTGGTCAGCGGCCTCGACGTCCGCTACGACGTCGACGCCGACGAGACCGGTCACCCGCTGCTCGGGCTGCGCCTGGCCCCGAACCGCGAGGTCGCGCTCGCCGACGGCGGCCAGGTCCGCGTCGCGGAGCTGCTGCACCCGGGGCGCGGTGTCCTGATCACCTCCGCCGCCTCGGCCGAGGCGGCGGAGCTCGCCGCGGGCTGGTCGGACCGCGTCGACGTGGTCACCGGCAGCTGGGTCCCCTCCGACGTGGCCACCGACGACGACCCCGAGGCCGTCCTGGTCCGCCCCGACGGACATGTCATCTGGGCCGCGCCCGACGGCGGCAAGCTGCGGGACGCGCTTGAGCGGTGGTTCGGCGCGGCTCAAGTGGCCGGATAAAAGCTGTCGTTGCAGCACCGCCGCCACTGCCGGCCGACCGGTCCGGCGCCTACCCGCCGGACCGGTCACGGGGCCTGCCGTCCCCGCGCGGCAGGCCCCAGCCGTACCCCCGACCACACACCTCCGAAAGGGAACTCACCATGACCGTCCTCGTCACCGGCAGCAGCGGCAAAGTCGGCGCGCACCTCGTACGGCTGCTGCACGAGCAGGGCGTCGCCGTGCGCGCGGGCTCGCGCAGCCCCGAGAAGCTGACGCTGCCCGACGGCGTCGCGTCCGTGAAGCTCGCGCTCGACGACCCGAACGACTTCCCGGCCGCCCTCGCCGGGGTGACCTCGGTCTTCCTGTACTGCGAGCCCGCCGCGATCGACGCGTTCGTGGCGCAGGCCGAGGCAGCCGGTGTCCGGCATGTCGTCGTCATGTCCGCCGACGCGGTGCTGCGCCCCGACGCCGCCGTCAACCCGATCGCCGCGCCCCACCTGGCCGTCGAGCAGGCGCTCGCCGCCTCCTCGATCACCTCGACCCCGCTGAACTGCGGCGCGCTCGCCAGCAACGCGATGCCGTGGGCCTGGCAGCTCAAGGCCCGGGGCACGGTCGGCCTGCCGTACCCGAACAGCTACGCCGACCCGATCAACGAGCGCGATGTCGCCGAGGCCGCGCTCGCGGTCCTCACCGACCCGTCGCTGGGCGGCCGTTCGTACCACCTCACCGGGCCCGAGGCACTGACCTTCACCCAGCACATCAAGGCCATCGAGGCCGCCGCCGGGCGTTCCATCCCGGTCGCCGAGGTCCCCCCGGCCGTGTGGCGCGCCAACAAGCCCGACTTCATGCCGGGCGACATCGCCGACGCGCTCCTGGAGCTGTGGGCGGCCAGCGCCTCCCCGGTCCCGCTCACCGGCGACGTCGAGCAGCTGACCGGCCACCCGGCGCGCCCGTTCACCGAGTGGGCGCACGAGTACGCGGGTCCGTTCCGCGGCTGAGCGCGACGGCTGACCTCGGCAGCCGACGGCGACCCCCCCCACGCATCCCAGACAGCAACAGTCCCCCCACGCAGGGACCCGCACACAGGCAGGACTGACACCATGTCGTTGGACCGCAGGAAGATGATCTCCATGGGCGCCGGTTCGGCCGCCCTCGCGGTGGCCGGGTCCGCCGCCTCGGCCACCCCCGCCTCGGCCGCTTCCGCCTCGCCCACCCCGCGCCGCCACGTCCCGGGCGACGCGGAGCTGGCCCGGTCGCTGTCCGGCGGTTTCCGCAGCCAGTACGCGCACGTCAACGGCGTACGGCTGCACTATGTGGCCGGCGGCCACGGCGCTCCGCTGGTCCTGGTCGCCGGCTGGCCGCAGACATGGTGGTCGTACCGCAAGGTCATGCCGGCGCTCGCCCGCCGCTACCGGGTGATCGCCGTCGATCTGCGCGGTCAGGGCGGCTCCGACAAGCCCCAGGGCGGCTACGACAAGAAGACGATGGCGCGGGACATCCACGAGCTCGTGCGCCACCTCGGCCATCGCGAGACCTTCATCGCGGGCCACGACATCGGTGCCAAGGTGGCGTTCAGCTTCGCCGCCAACCACCCGGCCGCCACCCGCAAGGTGGCGATGCTGGACACCCTCCACCCCGACGAGAGCTTCTACCAGGTCCCGCTGCTCCAGCGCCCGGGCGGCCCCTTCAACCTGTGGTGGTGGGCCTTCAACCAGGTGCACGGGCTGCCCGAGCAGCTGATCCAGGGCCGCTCCCGGCACCTCATCGACTGGTTCCTGGCGAACTCGCTCCACGACCAGTCCCTGGTCACCGACTTCGACCGGAACGTGTACGCGCGCACCTACGACACCCCGGACGGCATCCGCGCGGCCAACGGCTGGTACCAGGCCTTCGCGCAGGACATCGAGGACCTCAAGACGTATCCGAAGCTCACCCCGCCGCTGCTCGGCCTGGCCTCCGACCAGAGCTACACCGCGTACGTGGAGACGCTGCCGAGGCTGGCGACGGACGTACGCGTGGTGCGGTTCGAGAACACCGTGCACTACCTCCAGGAGGAGGCGCCCGAGCGCGTGCTCCGGGAGTTCCTGGAGTTCTTCGTCTGACCCATGACCCGCCGGTCCACGACCTCGTGGGTCCAGGACCCGATATCTGAGGAGTACGCACATGGCTAAGGGAGCGATCATCGTCGGGGCGGGCCCCGTCGGGCTGATGCTCGCGGGTGAGCTCAGGCTCGGCGGCGTGGACGTGGCCGTCTACGACCGGCTGCCCGCCCCCAGTGGCGAGTCGCGCGGCGTCGGCTTCACCCGCCGCGCCGCCGAGGTCTTCGACCAGCGCGGACTGCTCGCCCGGTTCGGCGACGTGGAGTGGGCCCAGGGCCACTTCGGCGGCGTCCGCATCGACTTCTCCAAGCTGGACGACAACCACTTCAGCGTCCGGGGCGTACCCCAGTTCCGGACCGAGGAGATCCTGGAGGACTGGCTGCGCGAACTCGGTGTCGCGGTCCACCGCAACCACGAGGTGACCGGCTTCACCGAGACCGAGGACGGCGTCGTCGTCTCCTTCGAGGGCCCCGACGGGCCCGGCGAGGAGGAGGCCCAGTACCTCGTCGGCTGCGACGGCGCCCGCTCGGTCATCCGTAAGACCGCCGGGATCGACTTCCCCGGCTGGGACGCCACCCGTGGGATGTACATGGCCGACCTGGTCGGCGCCGGGGTGCGCCAGCGGCCCATCGGCGAGCAGGTGCCGGGCGGCATGGTGATGGCGTTCAACCTGGAGAACGGCGTCGACCGGATCGTCATCCACGACGAGAAGCTGCGCCCGCACGAGGACAAGAGCCAGCTCACCTTCCAGGTCGTCGCGGACGCGTGGCAGACCATGACGGGGGAGTCCCTGCACCACGCCGAGGTGCGCTGGATCAGCTCGTTCACCGACACCACCCGCCAGGCCTCCGAGTACCGCAAGGGCCGCGTCTTCCTCGTGGGGGACGCAACCCACATCCATATGCCGGCCGGTGCGCAGGGCATGAGCGTCGGCGTCCAGGACGCGGTGAACCTGGGCTGGAAGCTGGCCGCGGCCATCAACGGCTGGGCGCCCGATGGCCTGCTCGACACCTTCCAGTCCGAGCGCCACCCGGTCGGCGAGCAGCTGATGCGCAACACCCGCGCCCAGACCCGCCTCTACCTCACCGGCGACGAGATGGAGCCGCTGCGCGCGGTGATGCGCGAGCTGGTCGAATCCCCGGACGTGGCCCGGCACCTGGCCGGTCAGGTCAGCGGCCTGGACGTACGGTACGAGGTCGGCGCGAGCGGCCATCCGCTGCTCGGCCTGCGGCTGTCGCCCGACCGCGAGGTCGAGCTCGCCGACGGCGGTCGGCTCCGTGTCGCGGAGCTCCTGCACACCGCGCGCGGTGTGCTCATCACCAACGGGGACTCGGCCGAGGCGGCGGAGCTCGCCGAGGGCTGGTCGGACCGCGTCGACGTGGTGACCGGCAGCTGGGTCCCCTCCGACGTCCCCTCCGGCTCCGGCGAGGACCCCGAGGCCGTCCTGGTCCGCCCCGACGGACACGTCGTATGGGCCGCGCCCGACGGCGGCAAGCTGCGGGACGCCCTTGAGCGCTGGTTCGGCACGGCCCGGTAGGCCCGGACACACGAGAGCGCCCCCTGTCGGCCGGGGGGCGTTCGTCGTTCGTACACAGCCGGAACGGCCGTCGGTTCACCACCTACCGGCGGCCGTGTCCTGGAGCGCGAAGATCAGTCGATCCCCCGGACGATGTTCAGCTCGATGTCGTCCTCCTCCGCCCCGGCGAGCCGGAGCGGAGGAGCGACGGCCACGAGTTCCCCCGGCCGGAGTTCATGAGCTTCCCGGTCTTCCCTGTTCTCGTACATCTGCTCCCCCTTCGCATGGATACGAGCACGGGCCGTTCGAGCATGACCGCGCGACGGCCCCGCGGCGAGCCGCCGGGTTGCACACGGCCCGGATCAGGCCGCGTACAGGTCGAAGGTGGAGGTGCGGCGGGGGCCCGCGACGACGTCCAGCTGGGGGTCGACGGAGAGGATCGCCTGGTGCAGCCGCTGGAGCTGGGGGGAGGGTTCCACACCCAGGTCCTCGATGAGCCGGCCGCGCAGCCGCCGGTAGACGTCGAGGGCGGTCGCCTGGCGGCCGGAGCGGTAGAGCGCCACCATCGCCTGCGAGTGCAGGCCCTCGTGCTGGGGGTGACGGGCGATCAGATCGGTTAATTCGGCGGTGAGTTCCGTGTGCCGGCCCAGACGCAGATCGGCGTCGATCCGGCGCTCCTTGACCACCAGACGGCTCTCCTCAAGGCGCATCACCTCGATGTCGAGGATCGGGCCGACCCGCACGTCCACCAGCGCGGGGCCCTCCCACAGGTCGAGCGCGCGCTTCAGGCAGTCCGCCGCCCGCTCGTTGTTCCCCTCGTCGAACGCCAACTGGCCCTCCGCTGCCAGCTGTTCGAACGAGTGGACATCGACGGCCTCGGACGGCACCTGCAGCAGATAGCCGCCGTAACGGGTGGCCAGAACATCCTTGGCCGAAAGTGGCGCGTCGGGACCCATGGCGGTGGCCAGGCGCCGCCGCAGCTGGAGGATGTACGTCTGAAGGGTCGTCAGCGCGCTGGCCGGCAGATCCGTCCCCCAGATCTCCTCCATCAGCGTCGGTACGGGGATGACCCGGCCCGGGTAGAGGGCGAGCAGCGCCAGGATCTGGCGGGGCTTGCCGGCGGTCGGGACGATGGAGACTCTGTTCACTTCGGCGCTCAAAGGGCCCAGAACCTGAATTTTCACGGTTTCCTCTCAGAAAAACGGCGGGTACCGCCGGACATCGTTGTCTCACCCCGGCACCAGGCCGCCGGGGCCGTGGCCCCTGCGGATCAGCTGGCGCGGGCGACGAAACGCTCGGCGACGGAGGGCCCGTCGACCGCGGCGCCGGGCCGCGCCGTGAGGATGGCCAGCTGGAGCCGGCCGAGCGCGGGGGAGGGCTCAAGACCGGCCTGCGCGACCAGATTTGTGCGCAGTCGCTGATAGGCACCGAGCGCCTCGCTGCGCCGCCCCGAGCGGTGCAGCGCCAGCATCAGCTGGCCGTGCAGCGACTCGTGCATGGGGTACCGGCTGACCAGGACGGTCAGCTCGGACAGCAGCTCGCGGTGGCGGCCGAGCCGCAGATCGGCCTCGATCCGCCGGTCCAGCGCGGCGAGCCGGGCTTCTTCCAGGCGCTCGACCTCGGTACGGATCCCACTGCCCTGGGGTACGTCGCTGAGCGCGGGCCCGGTCCACAGGGACAGGGCATCGCGCAGCAGCCGGGCGGCCCCGGTGTCGTCTCCGGCGTCCATGGCGCGGTGCCCGGCGGTGGCCCGGCGCTCGAACTCCCGGAAGTCCACGGCGCCTTCACCGCTCTGCAGGCGATATCCGCCGGGCAGGGTGACGAGAACGTCCTTGGCACCGCGCGACTCCTCGTCGTGGCGCGCCAGCGCCTCGCCGATGAGTTCGCGCAGCTGCATCACATAGGTCTGCACGGTGGTACGGGCACTGCGCGGCGGGGCGTCGCCCCAGAGTTCCTCTGCCAGCGTCGCCAGCGGCACCGCCTGATCGGCGTGCAGGGCGAGGAGGGCCAGCACCTGCCGCGGCTTGGGAGCGGTGGGTGCGATGGACAACCCGTTCTTCCGCACCGACAGTGCACCCAGCACTTCGATGTCCATGTTTCTCCCCAGAGTCGGGAAATGCGGGGGGTGAGGGGGTATTGGGTCAGAACAGTCCGCACGGCTGGCAGGCCCTCGGCGGCAACCCGTTTGATCATGTCCTCGAACCCACCCGGTGCGGCAAGCCCGCCTGTGGCTCATCTGACGTACCTGTCAAAGTCCTGACGGCGTTGTCAAAATCCTGTAGCAGTGGTGAATTCTGCTCGGATTGAAGCCGCTCGACTCTGGGTAAAGAACGGCCGGAAGTGGCGGCTTATTTCGACCGGATCCCCTGCTCACCGGCCCGGCGGCGCCCGTACTTCGGCCCGGCTCCCACCCACTCCGGGATCCGGATCTTACGCGGACCTTAATGCCGCGCCCAGTGTGAACACCCCCCTCCGCGCATATGTGACGTGGGTCACACCCCGGATCCGTCACATTCATCGGCCACGTTTCGTCAGAGGTATGACGGACGGAAGCCGGCCGGTGTGGAAGTTCTGGCAGGGCCGGTCGGCCTCCGGCGTCATCGTCACGTGTGAAGTGTTCGGCGTGTACTTGAGATCTTTTGAGGAGAGCAATCATGACTGCTCGGGCGAAGCACCCTGCTTTTGTCGTGCCTGGTGCGATTGACGCTTTGGTGGCCCTTGGAAAGGCCAGCAAGGAAGTTCCCGGCGTCGAAGTAAAGCTGCTGGAGCTGCTGCATCTTCGGGCGAGCCAGATCAATGGCGACGGTTCCAACGCGGACCGTCACCCGCGTCTGGCGAAGGCCGCCGGTGAGACCTCGGACGAGCGTCTTTTCGCGGTCGCCGCCTGGCGCAACACGCCGTACTTCACCGAGTCCGAGCGCGCTGCTCTGGCGCTGACCGAGGCCGTCACCCGCCTTGCCGACCGTGAGGACGCGGTCTCGGACGAGGTGTGGAACGACGCGGCCAAGCACTTCAACGAGCAGCAGCTCGCGGCGATCGTCCTCTCGGTCGCCACCGCGAACCTGTGGAACCGTCTGCACGTGGCCATCGGCCAGGTTGCCGACCCCAACAGCTGACCACCCCCGTTCAGCTGCTGGTGCCGGCTGACACCCCCGACAGTCGGCAGGGTCGGGCGGACGGCTCGACGGCGGGCGGCCCGGTCACCGCAAGGACGTTGCGGTGACCGGGCCGCTTTTGTACGTGCCGTACGGCGAGTTCGTACGTGCCGTACGGCGAGCTTGTACGTGTCGTACGGCGCGGGGCCCGGTCCCCGAGGCGAAGCCTCGCGGACCGGGCGGCGCGGGGTGTCGGTGCTCACTCCCCCCGCTCGGCGCGCGTCTTCTTCGCGGCCTCGATGAACGCCTCGAAGAGGGGAAGCGTGTCGCTGCCCAGCTCGCCGTGCGCCTGCAGTCCCGCGAGGAACGGAGCCGACGGGTCCTCGGCCTCGGCGCCTTCGATGACGCCGTCGTCCGACCAGGCGGTGGCGACCAACCCGGCGCCGAGCTTGTCGATGCCCTGGTGGTGGTGGCAGTAGACGGTGGCGGTCGGCCCGAGGGAGCGGCCGAGCAGGGAATCCGGCTTCACCTGGATCTCGCGCGGCTCGTACTTTCCGGGCACGACGGGCGAATGCTCGGGAAGGTGCTGGTCGAGTGTTCCGCCCCGGATGATGGAAATCAGCTGGAGCCCGCGGCAGACGCCGAGCACCGGAATCCCGCGCCGCTCGGCGACGGCGAGCGCCGCGAGTTCCGCGGTGTCCCGGGCCTCGTGCGGCGGAAACGTGAACTTCTCGCGCTCGGCACCGTAAAGAGCGGGGTTGATATCGGCGCCGCCGCTCATGAGCAAGGCGTCGACGCGCGCCATCACGTCATCGACCGCATCGGGAATCGGCGGCACGAGAACGGGCGCTCCGCCGGCCTCGTGCACCTTCTCCATATACTCCCAGGGGAGCAGGGCGACATGTACATCTCCCCAAATGTTCCAATTCACCGTTGACAGGTCGGCGGTCACCGCCACGACGGGGCGAGTCATCGAATGTCGTCCTTCCAGATTCCAGCGAAATGGAGTTTCACTGGAGCGTCACTTGTGTGCTTCTCGACTGCACTTAACATGCCCGTAACGAGTACGGAGGCTTGGCTCAAGAATTGCACAGAGTCGGGCTCTGTGGAAGAAATAGAAAAATAGGTATGGTGGAAACACGGTCGTCTTTCGGGAGAAAGCGCCGGTGAACCGCGTGCGTTCAACTGCGGGGTGATCGCAGTCGAACACCCCTATGGGGCGCGCGGAGCTTTTGCGTACCCTCGCGGCAGTGATCGGTCCATTAGCGCCAAATAACTGGGGGATACCCGACATGACCGCCGCGACAGACAACCCGGGCGCCCGTATGTATCAGGAGTTCCTCGCCGTGCACGCGATCCTGCGCCGGGGAACGGAACTGGTGGCGAACGCGTTCGAGCGCCTGGGCGAGGGCGACCAGGTCAGCGTCAAGGAACTCATCGAGACCACGCAGTGGCTCATCGACTTCACCCATCACCACCACGAGTCGGAGGACGAGCTGTTCTGGCCCGTCCTGCACGGCCTGTACCCCGACTCGGTGGCGGCGTTCGACACTCTCAACGAGGAGCACGCGGAGCTGGACCGCGAACTGGGCGGCCTGAGCCGGGCGGTGGAACTCCTGACGGCGGCGAACGAGGCGGGCGAGCAGGTCGGCTCCGCCGCGGTCGTCGAGGCGGCGCACGCCGGTACGGCGGCGGCCCGCAAGGTCCGCGACATCCTGGCGGGCCACCTGGACACCGAGGAGCCGGTCGTCCGCGACCTCTTCCCCGGCGTCCCGGCCGACGAGGTCGACCGCCTCCGTACGGCCATCACCGAGGGCAGCCCCAAGTCCGGCGGCCACCTGGTCTTCGGCCTCCTGGAGGACCCGCAGCGGGCCGAGGGCTACGACGAGATCCTCGCCAGCTTCCCCGAGGCCTTCCGCTCCCACCGCCCCCAGCTGGTCCAGGTGTACCTGGACAGCAAGAAGGCGCTGGGATTGGCGTAAGGGGTGCGTGAACCGTCCCGAAGCGGGCCCGGGTGAGCTTCGTCCGCCACATCTCCCTCCCATGATCGGGATCTGACAGCGCCCTCACAGCGTTATGTGGATACGGAGCCACATACCGGAGGTGACCGCTCGTGTTCGGTTCGGCCATGAACGAGTTCTTCATGCCTGGGAAGCGGCACGAAGAAGAAGAGCGGCAGCGGCTGGAGATCACGCTCGACGAGGTGGGGGACGCCGATCCCGGGCAGGGGCCCATAGATCTGTCCAGTGGGATCGTTCTCATACGGGTTCCGCCGCCCGATGACGAGACGGACGAGGACTGAGTCCGTACGCCGGAGGGCCCGTCATCCCCAGTTGCTCGGGATGACGGGCCCTCCGTAAACCGCTACGCGTCGAACCGCTACGCGTCGAAGACCTCCGACACCAGCTGCTCCTGCTCCTGCTCGTGGCGCTTCTTCGAGCCCACCGCCGGGGACGAGCCGTGCGGGCGCGAGATGCGGCGCAGGCGCTCGCCGTGCGGGACGTCCGCGCCGACCGCCAGGTCCAGGTGGTCGATCAGGTTGAGGGCGATGAAGGGCCACGCGCCCTGGTTCGCCGGCTCCTCCTGCGCCCACAGGTACTTCTCGGCGTTCGGGTACTTGGCGATCTCGGCCTGGAGCTCCGCACCCGGCAGCGGGTACAGGCGCTCCAGACGGATCAGCGCCGTGTCCGTCGCGCCGCGCTTGTCGCGCTCCGCCTTGAGGTCGTAGTAGACCTTGCCGGCGCAGAAGACGACCTTGCGGACCGCGGCCGGGTCGACGAACTCGTCGCCGATGACCGGACGGAAGCCACCCGAGGTGAACTCCTCCACCTTCGACGCGGCGGCCTTCAGGCGCAGCATCGACTTCGGGGTGAAGACCACCAGCGGCTTGTGGTGCGGGTTGTGCACCTGCCACCGCAGGAGGTGGAAGTAGTTCGACGGGAGCGTCGGCATCGCGACCGTCATGTTGTTCTGCGCGCACATCTGCAGGAAGCGCTCGGGGCGCGCGGACGAGTGGTCCGGGCCCTGGCCCTCGTAGCCGTGCGGCAGCAGGAGCGTGACGCCGGACGTCTGGGCCCACTTCTGCTCGGCGGAGGAGATGAACTCGTCCACCACCGTCTGCGCGCCGTTGACGAAGTCGCCGAACTGCGCCTCCCACATCACCAGGGACTCGGGACGCGCCAGCGAGTAGCCGTACTCGAAGCCCATCGCCGCGTACTCGGAGAGCAGCGAGTCGTAGACGTTGTAGCGGGCCTGCTCCTCGGTGAGGTACATCAGCGGGGTGTAGTCCTCGCCGGTGACCTGGTCCACCAGGACCGCGTGGCGCTGGCCGAAGGTGCCGCGGCGGGTGTCCTGGCCCGACAGCCGGACCGGGACGCCGTCCATCAGCAGCGAGCCGATGGCCAGGGTCTCGCCCATGCCCCAGTCGATCGTGCCGTCCTCGACCGAGGCCGCGCGGCGCTGCAGCTGGGGCAGCAGACGCGGGTGGACGGTGATCCGCTCGGGGATGTTGACCTGCGACTCGGCGATCCGCTTCACGACCTCCTGGGAGACCGCGGTGGCGACGGCGACCGGGAACTCGGCCTGCGGGTCGGTCGCCTGGACCTCGCCCGGCGCCGAGGTGGCCTCGCGGACCTCCGCGAAGACCTTCTCCAGCTGGCCCTGGAAGTCCTGGAGCGCCTGCTCCGCCTCTTCCAGCGTGATGTCGCCGCGACCGATGAGCGACTCGGTGTACAGCTTGCGCACCGAGCGCTTCTTGTCGATCAGGTTGTACATCTGCGGGTTGGTGAACTGCGGGTTGTCGCCCTCGTTGTGACCGCGGCGGCGGTAGCAGATGAGGTCGATCACGACGTCCTTGTTGAACGTCTGGCGGAACTCGAAGGCCAGGCGGGCCACGCGGACCACGGCCTCCGGGTCGTCGCCGTTCACGTGGATGATCGGCGCCTCGATCATGCGGGCCACGTCCGTGGCGTACATGGAGGAGCGCGACGACTCCGGGGCGGCGGTGAAGCCGACCTGGTTGTTGATGACGATGTGGACCGTGCCGCCGGTGCGGTAGCCGCGCAGCTGCGACATGTTCAGGGTCTCGGCCACCACGCCCTGGCCCGCGAAGGCCGCGTCGCCGTGCAGGGCGACGGGCAGGACCGTGAAGTCCGTGCCGCCCTTGTTGATGACGTCCTGCTTGGCGCGGGTGACGCCCTCCAGGACCGGGTCGACCGCCTCCAGGTGGGAGGGGTTGGCGACGAGCGAGACCTTGATCTGCTCGCCGTCCAGGCCCGTGAAGGTGCCGGAGGCGCCCAGGTGGTACTTCACGTCGCCGGAGCCGTGCATCGACTTCGGGTCGAGGTTGCCCTCGAACTCGCGGAAGATCTGCGCGTACGACTTGCCGACGATGTTGGCCAGCACGTTCAGACGGCCGCGGTGGGCCATGCCGATGACGACCTCGTCCAGACGCGACTCGGCCGCGCTGTCGATGACGGCGTCGAGCAGCGGGATGACCGACTCGCCGCCCTCAAGGGAGAAGCGCTTCTGACCGACGTACTTGGTCTGCAGGAACGTCTCGAACGCCTCCGCCGCGTTCAGACGGCGCAGGATCCGCAGCTGCTCCTCGCGCTCCGGCTTGGAGTGCGGGCGCTCGACGCGGTCCTGGATCCACTTGCGCTGCTTGGGGTCCTGGATGTGCATGAACTCGATGCCGGTGGTGCGGCAGTACGAGTCGCGCAGCACGCCGAGGACGTCGCGCAGCTTCATCAGGGTCTTGCCGGCGAAACCGCCGACCGCGAACTCCCGCTCCAGGTCCCACAGGGTGAGGCCGTGCTCGGTGATGTCCAGGTCGGGGTGCTTGCGCTGGCGGTACTCCAGCGGGTCGGTGTCGGCCATGACGTGGCCGCGGACCCGGTAGGAGTGGATCAGCTCGAAGACGCGGGCGGCCTTGGTGACGTCGTCGTCGTGCGAGGCGTCGATGTCCTTGAGCCAGCGGACCGGCTCGTACGGGATGCGCAGCGACTCGAAGATCGAGTCGTAGAAGCCTTCCTCGCCGAGCAGGAAGTTCGCGACGACGCGCAGGAACTCGCCGGAGGCGGCGCCCTGGATGACCCGGTGGTCGTACGTCGACGTGAGGGTCATCACCTTGGAGATGCCCAGCTTGTTCAGGGTGTCCTGGGAGGTGCCCTGGAACTCGGCCGGGTAGTCCATCGAGCCGACGCCCATGATGACCGACTGCCCGGGCATCAGACGCGGCACGGAGTGCACGGTGCCGAGGCCGCCCGGGTTGGTGAGGGAGACCGTCACGCCCGTGAAGTCGTCCATCGTCAGCTTGCCCAGGCGGGCGCGCTTGACGATGTCCTCGTAGGCCTGCCAGAACTCGAAGAAGTTCAGCGTCTCGGCCTTCTTGATGCCCGCGACGACCAGCTGGCGGTCACCGTTGGGCTTCACCAGGTCGATGGCGAGGCCGAAGTTCACGTGCTCCGGCTTGACCAGGGTCGGCTTGCCGTCCTTCTCCACGAAGGAGTAGTTCATCGACGGCATGGCCTTGATGGCCTGCACCATCGCGTACCCGATGAGGTGCGTGAAGGAGATCTTCCCGCCGCGGGCGCGCTTGAGGTGGTTGTTGATGACGATGCGGTTGTCGAAGAGCAGCTTCACCGGGACCGCGCGCACGGACGTGGCCGTGGGGACCTCGATGGAGGCGTTCATGTTCTTCGCGACCGCGGCGGCGGGGCCGCGCAGCGTCACGTACTCCGGGCCGGCCGGGGCCTCGGTCGCCGGGGCGGCCTTGGCGGGGGCTGCGGCGGGCTTCGCGGCGGGCGCCGGAGCGGCCTTCACGGGAGCCGGGGCCGGAGCCGGCGCCGGGGCGGCGGCCGCGGGCTGCGCGACCGGAGCCGGAGCGGCGGGTGCCGGTGCCGGGGCGACCGGGGCCGGAGCCGGGGTGGCCGGAGCGGCAGGGGTGGCTACCGCAGCCCCCGCGGCTGCGGCGGGAGCACTTCCCGCGACGGGCTTGTCCGCCGTACCGGGCGTACCCGGCTTGTAGTCGGCGAAGAAGTCCCACCAGGCACGGTCGACCGAATTGGGGTCCTGGAGGTACTGCTGGTAGATCTCGTCGACGAGCCACTCATTGGCACCGAAGCCGGCTGCAGGGTTCTTGCCCTGCCCGTCTTGGTCGGTCGAGACGCTCGAATTACTGGGGGACTGAGACGACACGGCGGCAACCGCCCTCTTCCGCTTCACAAGGTGATGGACAGCGGAAATAAAGGCTACGCCTCCCTGGCCTGGAGGTGCAGACCGGGCGTGCCACAGTCGCGTAAGTCACACCGGAAAGCGTGTTTCGGGGCAGGATTTGGCGGGAAACAGATCGGGTTCCGCTCGTGAGTGGGTACGCCACAGCGCGGTTGCGGCCCTCGTAGGACCACATCCCTTGCCCACTCACACCCCGCTTACAGCGGCTCCACTGGAGCGGCTGCGCCGCGCGAATGTCTGCTTCCGGTTCGAGACTACGTCAATTCGCCGGTCGGGTGACGCCCGGAAGGGTGACCTGGATGCGGCATCCGCGTGATGATTCGGCCACGCCGATGTGACCGCCGTGCAGATCCACCGCCCAGCGGGCGATCGCCAGGCCCAGGCCCGTACCGCCGTCGCTGCCCGGCCCGTGCGGCGCCGAGGCGTCGCCCCGGTTGAACCGCTCGAAGACCCGGTGCCACTCCGACTTCGGGATGCCCGGACCCTCGTCCAGGACCTCCAGGTCCAGCGACTCCGGCTGCGGGCCGCGCCGGGCCCGTACCGTGACGCGGCCGTGCGGCGGGGAGTGCTTGACCGCGTTGTCGATGAGGTTGGCGACCACCTGGTGCAGCCGCTCCCGGTCCGCGTGCGCGGTCAGCTCCGGCGGCGAGACGTCCAGATGCAGATGCACGTCCGTACGGGTGTGATTGCCCGAGCCGGACGAGAGCCCGCGCCGGGAGGCGGCCAGATTGGCCTCCTTGAGCACCCCGGACAGATAC
The DNA here is from genome assembly GCF_014596475.1 of Streptomyces sp. CBMA152. Taxonomy (GTDB): domain Bacteria; phylum Actinomycetota; class Actinomycetes; order Streptomycetales; family Streptomycetaceae; genus Streptomyces. The sequence goes on from NZ_MECJ01000035.1 coordinate 55,446, forward strand.
GGCCAGACCTCGAAGCGGTGCGCCCGCAGCGGTACGACGCCGTGGTCGAGCCGCGAGAGGTCAAGCAGCGTCTCCACCAGGCGGCCGAGCCGCTCGGTCTGCTTCAGCGCCGTGCGCATCGTCTCTGGGTCGGCGGCCGAGACGCCGTCCACGACGTTCTCCAGGACCGCCCGCAGCGCCGCGATGGGCGTACGCAGCTCGTGCGAGACATTCGCCACGAGTTCCTTGCGGTGGCGGTCCACCGCCTCCAGGTCCTCGGCCATGCGGTTGATGGTGGAGGCGAGGTCGCCGAGCTCGTCGCGGCGGTCGGCGCCGCGCACCCGGCGGGTGTAGTCGCCGTGCGAGATGGACCGGGCGACGGTGTTCATCTCGTCCAGCGGCGCGGTCAGCCCGTGCGCCACGAACTGGGTGATCAGCAGCGTCGCGATCACCGAGAAGACGGTGATGAACCGCAGCTCGGTGCGGGTCTGCACGGCCACCATCAGCAGACCGGTGGTGATGAAGACCGAGACCACGACGAGCGTGCCCAGCTTGGTCTTGATCGAGACCGAGATGTAGCGCAGCCGGCTCAGCAGGCCGCCGCGAACCGGGGCGCGCGGCCCGTTCCTACGGGTCCGCCCGCTCACCGCTCCGGCCGCCGCCCGGCTCATGGCGCCGGGGTCTCCAGCGCGTATCCGACGCCATGGACCGTGCGGATGCGCTCGGCCCCGATCTTGCGTCGCAGCGCCTTGATGTGGCTGTCCACGGTCCGGGTGCCCGAGGCGTCCGCCCAGTCCCAGACCTCGGCGAGCAGCTGCTCGCGCGAGAGCACCGCGCGCGGGGTGTTCGCCAGGCAGCTCAGCAGGTCGAACTCGGTGGGCGTGAGGTGGACGTCCTCGCCGCGCACCCGTACCCGTCGCTGAGCGTGGTCGATCTCCAGCTCGCCCAGGCGCAGGATGCCCGTGCGCGGGGTCGCGGCGGCCAGCGTGGCCCGCTCGACCCGCCGCAGCAGCACGTGCACCCGCGCCGCCAGCTCCCGCATGGAGAACGGCTTGGTCATGTAGTCGTCCGCGCCGACGCCGAGCCCGACCAGCATGTCCGTCTCGTCGTCGCGGGCCGTCAGCATCAGCACCGGGACCGGCCGGCGGGCCTGGACCCGGCGGCAGACCTCCAGGCCGTCGAAGCCCGGCAGCATGATGTCCAGGACCATCAGGTCCGGCTGCCAGGCCTCGGCCGTGTCGACGGCGGCAGGGCCGTCGAGGGCCGTCTGGACCTGGAAGCCCTCGGCTCTCAGCCGCGCCGCGATGGCGTCGACGATCGTCGTGTCGTCCTCGACGACCAGCACCCGGCGCTGGGCGCCGGGGGTGGCCGCTACGCCGTTGTGGGTGGTGTGTGCCTGCTCCATCGCCCCGCCCTGATATTGCTTCCGGGGATCAGTGGGGTGATCCCCTGTGTCGGTCAGAGACTAGAGGCACCGGCCGCGTCCCGGCTACGCAGGGCGAACAGCGAGATGGACCACGTCAGGGACGCCCCGGGCAACTGCGATCTCTTCGGTCCTAACCCCGTGGAATCCGGCATTACGGAGAGCTTCCCCGAAGGCGGCCGACGGCTGCGCGGACCACACGGCGAGCACTCCGCCCGGCGTCAGCCGCTCCCGGCAGGCGGCGAGACCGGTGGGGGAGTAGAGGCTGTCGTTGCTCTCGGTCACCGTCCAGTCGGGCCCGTTGTCGATGTCCAGGCAGAGCGCGTCGAAGGTGTCCGGGGCGGTGTGTACGTACGCGACCAGATCGGTGTGCAGGACCTCGGTGCGCGGGTCGGCGAGCGCGGCCCGGGAGAGGGGCGCGAGCGGGCCCGTACGGTGCCACTCGATGACGGCCAACTCGCGTTCCACCACGGCGATCCGGCCCCACCGGGGGTCGGCGGCCGCGTGCGCCAGGGAGAAGCCGACACCGAGCCCGCCGATGAGTACGGAAGGCGTCTCGCGGCCGGTCGGCAGTGCGTCGTACGCGGCGTCCACCAGCAGCCGCTCGGAGCGTCCGTCGGAGGTGTCCATCAGGAACGTTCCGTTGGCGATGATCTCGAAGTGCGGGCCGCGTCTGCGGAGCACCACCTCGCCGTACGGTCCCTCGCGGCGGTCGAGAGTGATCGGGTCGGCGGCGGGCATCGGAAGACCTCCTCGGGAACGGAGCTGACGACTCCTTGCGCCGACGCATGGTCCGCGTCAAAGGTTGTCCAATGTGGCACAAGTCATAGACGTGTTGGGGAGCGTTCGCAGAGGGTGAGCGTTGTACAAGGGACGCTTACAAGGGAAGCGACAGGGTCGAGGGCGGGGGAGAAGACGGTCATCGAGACGGCGGAGGGCGGGGCCATCGCGAAGCCCCCTGTGACCAGCGCGGAAATCCCCGACGCGGACAGACGTCCGCCGCTGTGGGCCGCATGGGAGCTGCGGACGTGTCTGCGCCGGGCGGCCCATGTGCTGCCGTCGCCGACCGGCACGCCGTTCACCTTCGCGTACACGTTGCTGCTCCTCTCCACGTCGCTGTACGCGGAGTTCGGCGACCCGGACACCGTTCGTACGCTCGTCGAGAGCTCCAGCACCGATGTGCAGCACCTCACCCGTACGCCCGTGCTCGTGCTGCTCGCCAGCGCGCTGTGGATCGCGGGCGGGATCTCCTCGCCGTGGGCCGTCGGCTTCGTCTTCATCCTCACCGCGCTGGAGCGCCGCGTCGGCGGGCTGCGCGCGGCCGGGGTCTTCCTGCTCGGGCACGTGGTGGCGACGCTGGCCACCGAAGTGCCCGTGGGTGTCTCGGTGATGGCCGGTCAGCTGCCGGACTCCTCGCTGCACCGGCTCGACTACGGCATCAGCTTCGGTCTGATGGCGAGCGTGGGCGCGCTGGCCGGGCTGCTGCCCGCCGTGCTGCGCTGGCCGCTGCTCGGCGTGGTCGTGGTGCTGATCACGCAGGACCTCTTCGACATGGTGGATCCGCTGGCCAGTTGGGGCCATCCGCTGGCGCTGCTCGTCGGCGTGGTGTGCTGGCCGTTCCTGCGCCGGGCCGACGCCCGCAGGGCCGGGGTCCCGGAGCCGTCAGCGGTAGCCGACGGGCAGATGGGCTCGTACGTCCCGTAGCGCCTGCGGCTGGTGGATCTCGTCGGCGAGGACGACATGTCCCTCGTACGTGAACTGGTACATCAGCCCGTCGGCGACCGGCTTCCCGGTCGGGCGCGGCGGCAGATGCGCGAAGTCGGCGGCCGCCAGCGTCTTGCGCAGCCCGGCGAGTTCGGCGGGGGTGAGGCGGCCCTCGACCGGCTTCCCGTCCCGCTTGGTCGAGGTGTAGCTGCCGTCGGCGCGGACGACCAGCTCGTCGTGGCGGCCCACGAAGCCGCCGCTCACCACCAGCTTCAGCAACTGCCCGTCGTGGGACGGCGGCTTGGAGGACGTGGGCGCGGAGGCGGACGGGGAGACGGCCGGGGGCGGCGCGGTCCGCGACGCCGGGGCGCCGCTGTCGGCCGACGAGGTGGAGGAGCCGCAGCCCGCCGCCGCGAACAGCGCGGTGAGCAGCAGCAGGCCGGTGGTCGTCCGGTGCGTGACCTTGGGGCTCATGCCCCAGAGGATGCCGGATCCGACGGAGCGAAGTACAGGCTCGCCATGGCCGAGCGCGTCGTCCAGCCAAGTGCGCTGTAGAGCGCCTGCCCTTCCGGGGTGCCGACGAGGACGGCGGTGGTGGCGCCCGCCTCCAGGGCGGCGTTCTGCAGCGTGCGCATGACGAGGCTGCCCAGGCCCCGGCGCCGGTGCTCGGGCGCCGTCTCGATCTGGTCGGCGACGGCGGTCGTGCCGGTCGGGGCGAGCTGGCCGCGCGCGGCGAAGTGCCCGGCGTCGGTGCGTACGAGCACGCGCAGCACACCGCCGGTGGTCCAGCTGGTCAGCGTGTAGCCGCGGGGGGTCTTCGTACGGGCCCTCTCGGCCAGCGGCAGCGTCATCAGGAAGCCGGGCTGGTCGTAGTGCCAGCCGGGGCCGAGCCACGGCCGGACCGTGTCGTCGTCCGCGAACAGCTTCAGCCAGGTGGCGGGAGCGGTCGTCGCCTCGACCAGCTTGCGGACGGTCGGCTCGTCGGGCTCGGGCACCACGTGCCGGGACACGTGCTTGGTCTGGCCGACGTCGATGGTCCAGCCCCACGGCTCGGCGACCGGTTCGGCCGCGCCGCGCGAGACGACCCAGCCCTTGATCCAGGCCGCGACGATGTCCGGTACCGACTCCGATTCCATGGGTTCCCCTCGGGTGGCTCCTGTGGCAATGACGCTGCTCTCGGTAATAGTCACTTGATCATATGGACTCTTACAAGTGGTGATCGCTCAGAGCGAACGCCCGGTGGGGAACATTCCTGGGCTCACATGCATTGAGTCGGCATAGCTCAACTTGACTGCCGAAGGGGAGATCATGGCTCACTCGTCCGCACCGCTCACCCTGCCTGTGCTGCCGCTCGACGACGAGGTCGTGCTGCCCGGGATGGTGGTGCCCCTGGATTTGTCCGACACCGAGGTGCGGGCCGCCGTCGAGGCCGCCCAGGCGGCCGTCCGGGCCGAGGGCACCGCAGCGGGCAAGCCCAAGGTGCTGCTCGTCCCGCGCATCGACGGGGCCTACGCGTCGACCGGCGTGCTCGGCACCGTCGAGCAGGTGGGGCGCCTCTCCGACGGCGACCCCGGCGCCCTGATCCGCGGCCGCGGCCGGGTACGGATCGGCGCGGGCACCACCGGCCCCGGCGCGGCCCTGTGGGTCGAGGGGCTCTCCATCGACGAGAGCGTCCCCGAGCCCCTGCCCGGCCAGGTCGCCGAGCTGGCGAAGGAGTACAAGGCGCTCGCCACCGACTGGCTGAAGAAGCGCGGCGCCTGGCAGATCGTGGACCGCGTCCAGCAGATCGAGGACGTCTCCGCGCTCGCCGACAACTCCGGCTACTCGCCGTTCCTCACCACCGCCCAGAAGGTCGAGCTCCTGGAGACGGCCGACCCCGTCGCCCGCCTCAAGCTCGCCACCGAGCAGCTGCGCGAGCACCTGGCCGAACAGGACGTCGCCGAGTCCATCGCCAAGGACGTACAGGAAGGCGTGGACAAGCAGCAGCGCGAGTTCCTGCTGCGCCGCCAGCTGGACGCCGTACGCAAGGAGCTGCGCGAGCTCAACGGCGAGGCGGAGGGCGAGGAGTCCGACGACTACCGCGCGCGCGTGGAGGCCGCCGACCTGCCCGAGAAGGTGCGCGAGGCCGCCCTCAAGGAGGTCGACAAGCTGGAGCGCTCCAGCGACCAGTCCCCGGAGGGCTCCTGGATCCGCACCTGGCTGGACACCGTCCTCGAACTGCCGTGGAACGAGCGGACGGAGGACGTCTACGACATCAAGGGCGCCCGCGCCGTTCTGGACGCGGAGCACGCGGGTCTGAAGGACGTGAAGGAGCGCATCACCGAGTACCTGGCGGTCCGCAAGCGGCGGGCCGAGCGCGGTCTCGGCGTGGTGGGCGGCCGACGTGGCGGCGCGGTGCTCGCGCTGGTGGGCCCGCCCGGCGTCGGCAAGACGAGCGTCGCCGAGAGCGTGGCGCACGCCATGGGCCGCAAGTTCGTCCGCGTCGCCCTCGGCGGCGTCCGCGACGAGGCGGAGGTGCGTGGCCACCGGCGTACGTACGTGGGCGCGCTGCCCGGCCGTATCGTGCGGGCGATCAAGGAGGCCGGGTCGATGAACCCGGTGGTGCTGCTCGACGAGATCGACAAGATCGGCTCCGACTTCCGGGGCGACCCGGCCGCGGCCCTGCTCGAAGTCCTCGACCCGGCGCAGAACCACACCTTCCGCGACCACTACCTGGAGGTCGAGCTCGACCTCAGCGACGTCGTCTTCCTGGCCACCGCCAACGTCCTGGAGGCCATCCCGGAGGCGCTGCTGGACCGGATGGAGCTCGTCCGGCTCGACGGCTACACCGAGGACGAGAAGGTCGTCATCGCCCGCGACCATCTGCTCCCGCGCCAGCTGGAGCGGGCCGGTCTGGAGCCCGGCGAGGTGGCCCTGGACGACGCGGCGCTGCGCAAGCTCGCCGGGGAGTACACCCGCGAGGCGGGCGTACGGAACCTGGAGCGCGCGCTCGCCCGGCTGCTGCGCAAGACGGCGGCCCAGCACGAGAGCGGCGAGCGCGAGCTGCCGTTCACGGTCACCCCGGACGATCTGCGCGCGCTGATCGGGCGCCCGCACCACGTCCCGGAGTCCGCGCAGGACCCGGCCGAGCGGCGCACCTCGGTGCCGGGTGTGGCCACCGGCCTCGCGGTCACGGGAGCGGGCGGCGACGTCCTGTTCGTCGAGGCGTCGCTCGCCGACCCGGAGACGGGCGCGGCCGGGCTGACGCTGACCGGTCAGCTGGGCGACGTCATGAAGGAGTCGGCGCAGATCGCGCTGAGCTTCCTGCGCTCGCACGGCGCCGAACTGGAGCTGCCGGTCGCCGACCTCAAGGACCGGGGCGTGCACGTCCACTTCCCGGCGGGCGCGGTTCCGAAGGACGGCCCGAGCGCGGGCATCACGCTGGTGACGGCGCTCGCGTCGCTGCTCAGCGGGCGTCTGGTGCGTACGGACGTGGCGATGACCGGCGAGGTGTCGCTGACCGGGCGGGTGCTGCCGATCGGCGGCCTGAAGCAGAAGCTGCTGGCCGCGCACCGGGCGGGCATCACGACCGTGGTGATCCCCAAGCGCAACGAGCCCGACCTGGACGACGTCCCCGCCGAGGTCCTGGAGAAGCTGGAGGTCCACCCGGTGACCGATGTCCGCCAGGTCCTGGAGATCGCCCTGGCCCCGGCGGAGGTGCGGGTGCCGGTCGCGGCCTGACCGCAGCGGCAACGACGACTACGCGCGCGTGGCCTTCTCGTACAGCTCGCGCGCGTGGGCGTCGAAGAGCACCGCCGTCGACTCCACGTCCGTGTCGCCGCCGCTGAGGACGCCGATGAGGTGGCCGAGGCGGCCGGGCCCCCGGTAGTCCGCCAGCCACGGGCTGCCGCTGGTCCCGGTCCAGAACCCGGCGCACTCGATCCGTACGTCGCTCGCCATGTCGCTGTCGCGGCGGCTGTCGGTGGTGCAGGAGATCGGCCGGTTGTCGGGGTTGTGGTCCTCGGCCGGGTAGCCGACGACGGTGACCCGGCGCTCGGGCCCCGAGGCCCAGTCCGCCTCGGCGGCGCCCACCACGCTCTGAACGCTGCGCCCGCGCGCGTCCGGCTCCAGGGTGAGGAAGGCGTAGTCGTAGGCGTCGTCGCCGTCCTTGGACCACTTGTCGTCGGTCTGTACGGCCTTGACCTTCCAGGTCCCGTACGGAGTGGAGCCCTTCACCGCCCCCGAGAAGGCGGGCGCGAACTCCATGGAGCCGACCGAGCCGGAGTCGGCGCAGTGCGCGGCGGTCGCCACCACATTGCCCTTGGGGCTGGCGACGACGCTGGCGGTGCACCAGTGCTTGTCGCCGTCGACGAGGACGCCCACCGACGGCAGCCCGGCGGTGGCGCCGGCGGAGGTCTGCGGGGCGGGGGCGGGCGGCACCTCGTCGCTCTGGTCCGGCTGGGGTGCCGAGGCCGCCGACCAGCCGCATCCGGTGACCAGCGCCAGCATCCCCGTGGCGGACACTCGCAACACCGTTCGCATCACGCGCATGGCGACCATCCTGTCGTATGACGGGTCGGAATGCGTTGAGGCCCCCGGTGCGCGTCGACGCACCGGGGGCGCTGGGCTATCCGTTGGCCAGAGCTTGCAGGCGGTCGTACGCCCCGTTGAAGCGCGAGTGGTCGCCGACGGTGGGGCCGGAGGAGGTGTACTGCCACATCGTGTAGTAGCCCCAGCCGGCCGGGAGCGTGCCCGGGTCGGTGTTGTAGCGGGCGATCCACAGCGGGTCGGTGGAGCCGAAGGCGGCGGAGTTTCCGGTGCACTGGGTCCACCAGCTGGTGGCGGTGTAGATCACCGCGTCCCGGCCGGTGCGGGCCCGGTACTCGTCGGTGAAGTCGGCGATCCAGCTGACCATCTCGCTCTGCGAGAGCCCGTAGCAGGCGGCGCCGTACGGGTTCCACTCGATGTCCAGCGCGCCCGGCAGCGTACGGCCGTCTTGGGACCAGCCGCCGCCGTGGTCCACGAAGTAGTCGGCCTGGGTGGCGCCGCTCGTGGTGTCCGGTGTCGCGAAGTGGTACGCGCCGCGGATCATGCCGACGTTGTACGAGCCGTTGTACTGCTGCGCGAAGTACGGGTTGGTGTAGTAGGTGCCTTCGGTGGCCTTGACGTAGGCCCACTTCACGCCGCTGTTCCAGAGCGTGGACCAGGCGACGTTGCCGTTGTGGCTGCTGGTGTCGACGCCCTCCGTCTGGACGGCGAGGGTGGCGCCGGGCGGGCCACCGACGCCGTCGTGGGCCGCGACGCCCATGCCCATGGTGGCGGTGCCACGGGCGGGGGTGTGGGCGGCTTCCGCGGTGCCGGGGGCAGTCAGCAGCAGGGCGAGGGCGGAGAGGAGGATTCCGGCCGCGGCGAGGGGGCCGCGGCGGGCCGTTCCGGGTCTGTGCACGGGCATTGCGCGCCTCCGAAAGGCGTGGGTGGGGGGACGTGCCGGGGATATCGACATGTCGCTGTGGACATGTCATACGGAAGAAGCTACGCACGTAGACCGTGACGCGAAAGAGTTTCCGGAACTGCCAATGGCCCAGGCCACTGGTGCGTCGACAGCGGCCCTGTTCAGGCGCGTCGACGGCTCGTTCTTCGTAACCGACTTTCAGACAGCGGGAGTTGGCGTCAGTCGTCCAGCCAGCCGCGCAGGGTGGCCCGCGCGCCCGCCTGGAAGCGGGTGTCCGCGTCCAGGTCGTGCAGCAGGCGGGTGATCCGGCGCCGGGCGGTGTGCACATGGACGCCGAGGCGGCGGGCGATCGCCTCGTCCTTCAGGCCCTCGGCCAGCAGGCCCAGGAGCTCCAGCTGTTCCTCGCTCGGGCACTGCCCCTCGTCCGCTCCCTCGCCCGGTCCGTCGGTCCGCGCGGCCCGTAATCGCCCCAACTCCGCCCCCAGCAGTCCCGTATTGGACTAATCCCCCCTGAACGTGCACAGGATTCTCGCTCCGTGCACAGGTGCCTCACAAGTGGGCATGTCCACAAGTCACCGCAGAGGCCCCATTGAGGGGTTCAGGCACCACGGCTTGCATGGTCATGACCAGTCGGCGCTGTCAGGCGCCACCCGCCGTCCATCGGCCCGTGGAGGAAGACCTTGCGCAAGCCCAGAGCAGGCACGTCAGGAGCAGGCACGGCCAAAGAGGGATTACTCGCCCGGGGAGCGGGCGCAGCCGCCCTCCTCGGCGCGGCCGCGCTGCTCGCCACCTCGGTACCGGCGGCCCAGGCCGCACCCCCGGCACAGACCCCGGCCGCCGATGTCGTCCCCGGCACCGGAACACAGACCCCGGCCCTCGTCGACGGCCTCCACGAGAGCGCCGACGCCAAGGCCGCCCCGGCCGACGCGGCCCGCGGCCATCTCGCGGCGAAGGAGAGCCGCTACCGCATCGCCGACCCCGGCCGCGACCTCACCCCCGTACAGACGCTGAGGCAGGGCGCCGACGAGACCGTACGGCTCCAGCAGAAGTACCACGGGGTCGAGGTGCTGGGCGGGCAGTACGTGGTGCGGATGGAGAAGCAGGACGGCAAGCGGGTCGTCACCGGGACCTCCGGCAAGTACTTCACCGCGCTGACCACGTCGACCACCGCGACCGTCGCCGAGGACGTCGCCGTGCGCCGGGCCGTCTCCTCGGTCGCGGCCCGCGTCGGCGGCGCCACCCTCGGCAAGAAGGACATCCAGCGGGCCGAGGGCGCGAAGAGCGCGGCGGGGGCCGCGCTCACCGGCACCTCGGGCGGCCTGGTCGTCATCCCCAGGGGCGCGGGCGTGCTCACCTACCGCGTCACCGTGCGCGGCACCGAGGCGAACACCGGCAGACCGGTCCTCCAGGACGTGTACGTGGACGCGCACGCCGGGTTCCCGGTGCTCCAGTACAGCCGTATCAAGACGCTCACCGCGCCGAAGCCCGCCACGGGCACGACGGCGCACCAGGCGGTGCGGGGCCCGGCTCGGACACAGGCGAACGACAACCCCGGCACCACCGGCACCGGCGTCAAGTACAGCGGCGACAAGGTCCCGCTGAACATCTACTTCGACGCCTCCGCCAAGCAGTACAACCTGGTCGACTACGCGCGCATGGCGGCCACCAGCAAGAACACCCTGCACACCTGGGACGCGCGCGCGGTCGACGTCGGCGACGCGTCGGGGCAGTGGCCCAGCGGGCTCAAGGAGTTCACCAACGCGGGTCCGGACTACAGCGGCGACGCCACCGCCGCGGGCGCGGTCGACGCGCACTGGGCGGCCGGGCAGGTCTACGACTACTACAAGAACGTGCACGGCCGCGACAGCCTCGACGGGCGCGGCATGGGCATCGACTCGCTGGTCGGCGTGACGCTGTTCGGCGGCCCGTACGTCAACGCCTTCTGGGACGGCCAGAAGATGGTGTACGGCTCCGGGGACGAGCAGTACAAGACGCTCTCCGCCGACCTCGACGTGGTCGGCCACGAGATGACGCACGGCGTGGTCGAGAACACCGCGAACCTGGTCTACGCGGGCCAGTCCGGCGCCCTCAACGAAGCGCTCGCGGACTACTTCGGCAACGCCATCGACGTCACGGTCAGCGGGACGAAGATGGACGACCCGGACTCCGGGCTCATCGGCGAGAACCTGTGCCGCACCGCCAAGCCCCGCGACTGCGCCTTCCGCGACCTCAACGACGGGCGCACCACGTCCAAGGACTACCTCGGCGTCTCCTTCGCCACCGACAACGGCGGGGTGCACCTCAACTCGACGATCTTCTCGGGCGCCCTGTGGGACATCCGCCAGGACCTCGACCCCAAGGACCCCCTCCTCGCGGACAGGCTCGTCTACAAGGCGCTCTCCACGTACATGACGCCCCTGGACGGCTACACCGAGGCGCGCAACGCGATCCTCGCGGCCGCCAAGGACCTCAAGCTCTCCGGGCGCCAGCAGAACATCGTCAAGCGCTCCTTCAACGCCCACGGCATCGTGCCCGGCTGGGAGAACGCCATCGGCGTCGACTCCGACCAGCTCTTCGGCAAGCTCAACACCACCGGTACGGGCACGGCGGCGGGCGGCGGCTGGTGGGCCACCTCGAAGTCCAACGACGACGGCACCGAGCCGTACTCGATCTGGGCCGGCAAGGCGGACGGAACCGGCTCGGCCAAGTTGATCAGCCCCAACGACGGCCGCTTCCACGTGTATCCGGCCACCGACGGCAAGAGCGTGGTGTGGGCCGCGTTCGGCACGAGCAGCCTCGACATCCTGTCCCGGCCGATCGCGGGCGGCCCGATCAAGAAGCTGTACACCTCGACCACGAACGTCCAGAACCTGCGGGTCGAGAACGGCACCGTGGTCTTCGAGTCCTTCGACCCGTTCGGCGGGCGCCACGTCGGCTTCCTGAAGCCCGGCGACCGCGAGCCGACCTGGGTGGACGGCGGCAAGTACCAGCTCGGCACCGCGCTGCCGTCGCTGCGTCACGGCACCGTGGCGTACGCCAAGCTCTACCCGGTCGGGGACGACTACAAGATCGGTGTCGAGACGTACGACATCGCCACCGGCGCCACCCGTCTCGCCCAGCAGCTCGGGGAGCCGCAGGCCATCGGGCAGACCGGGATCACCGGCAAGAACGTGTTCTGGCTCGCCGACGAGAACCCGGCCGACCAGGGACAGATGGCGGTGCGCCGGTCCACCCTGGCGGGCACCGGGACGGTCGACCTCAGCCCCGAGGCCGGGCCGGGCGCGCTGATCCCGTTCGACCTGACCGCATCCGACGACGCGGTCACCGTGAACACCCTGCTGCCGGACACGCGGTACCGCAATGAGACCCTGCCCAAGCTGTGGCAGTTCAGCGCGGACGGCACCCGCAAGGAGCGGGTGTCCTGCAACCGCGGTGAGCAGCTGTACCCGTCGTCGGCGGGCGGCAGGAAGGTCGTCTGGCTGGACGGCACCACCGGCTTCACGGACCTGGTCACCCGGGACCGGCCCGCCGGAACCTGCTCGTAGTCGAGCTCGTAATTGAGCCAAAGGGCCCCCGGCAGCCGGTGCCGGGGGCCCTCGTCCACAGAGGACTGGTCAATACTGTCCCGTCGGGACAACCGTGGGATGGGAGCTGATGTGGACGGTCCGGACCAGGAGTTTCTCGCGCTCGAACGCGAGCTGGCGGTGTTCCTCCGGCGCGCCCGCGCGTCCTCCGGCGAGATGGCCCGCGCGGTCCATCCCGAGCTGGAGGCGGCCGCGTACGGGCTCTTCGTGCGCCTGGAGGAGGGCGGCCCACAGCGGGCCACCGAGCTCGCCGCGTACTTCGGCGTCGGCAAGGCGACCATGAGCCGCCAGCTGCGGGCCCTGGAGGACCTGGGCCTGGTGGCCCGCGAACCGGACCCGGCCGACGGCCGCGCCTCCCTCGTCCGCCTCACCGACGAGGGCCTGGCCCGCTTCCGCCGCGTCCGCGACGCCCGCCGCGCCCAGTACGTCACCAAACTGGCCGACTGGGACCGCACGGAAATCGCCGAACTGGCCCGCCTGCTGCACCAGTTGAATGCGAGGGCGGACATGCAGGAGCCGGGGGTGCAGCGCCCGTAGTGGGGTCACCTACGCTGCGGTACCGGGTGCCCTAAAGGGGCGCGGGGAACTGCGCGACCAGCCCCCACCGACCCGCAGACGAACAACCGGCAGCGTCAGAGCTCAACGAACACGACGGTCGCATCGTCATGCGTCTTACTGCGCCGCAGATACGTACGAGAGGTGTCGGCGCGCTCCAGCTCCCGAACGCGTTCGACAAGCCCCTGCGGGCCCGCCTTGCGCAGCAACGCCACACAGTCGACCCAGTCGCCTTCGCGGAACTTCTCCACCCACCGGCTGGCGCCGTCGGTCAGGGCGACGAGCGACCGTACCGACCGGGTCGGGATGCGCCCGGTGACAGCACGCGCGGCCACCGACGGATCGGCGGCCGCGGTGAAGAAGCCGCCCTCCTTGTTCCGGGCGAGCGCGTCGGCCACATCGTCAGACACCAGCGAAGAGCGCGGCACCCGGTCGAGCCGGTCGTCGAGGACCGCCCGGACCGTACCGTCGGGCGATTCGACGAGCAGGGCGGAGTCGGAGAGCACGAGGTGCTCCACGTACGACTCGTCCCAGCGCGCCAGGACCACCGTCGCCTGCGGAGTACGCGGGTGAGAAAGGTCACACGTGTCGCGGTGGGCGTCGGCGGTGCGCCTGATGGACTCGGCGAGGATCTCGGTCAGCGTCATGTCGCGCCGCGAACCGGACAGTTCGGTCAGTGCGCCGCCGAGCCGGGCGGTGAACCAGGGCACGTCGTGCACACAGTCGCCGTTGCCCGGTGGTGGCGTCACCCCGTCGAGCACCACCAGCGCCCCGCCCCGCCCGGCGGCAGGCAGTGCCGTGGTCGCCCAGTCCTCGTTGGGGCGGGCGGGGTCACCGGGGTCAGTGGTGAGTTCGATGCGCATACGGCCAGTCTGCACGACGCCTTCACGCACCTTCCATGGCCGGTGAATTGGCCTGGACCAGTGCGGCGGAGTGCGGTTTTCCCGACGGATGTGGACCTGTCAGAAAGCTGTGGGCGGGCATCCTGCCAAAGCCCGCGCGGAAGTTCCAACCGGCCGCGCGCACGAACGGGGGCAGGCATTCCGCGGGAGTTGATGGCCAACTCCCGAGTGTTGTTCACTCGTTCGGGTGGCGGGGTGGATGTTGCATGCCTCCTTCCCAAAACCACTGGAATGGTCGGAAGCCGCGCAGGGGTGGGAACGCGTCGCACAGGGCGCATCAGACGCATGACCGGTCGTCACCTCGGCTTCATGGGCGGACGAGTCAAGATTGAGAGCACCGGTGCAGAACAAGCGGCCTCGGGGCAAGGACGGCGACCCGGCCGAGGGCGCCGCGCGCACCGCGCGTGTACGGACCCGGCTGGTCGCCTCGGTCGCCGTGGTCTCGCTCACCGTGCTCGGCGCGGGCGCGCCCGCCGTGCTCACCGCGTCCTCCGACCTCAACGACTCGCAGAACCTGGTCACGCTCGCCCAGCTCGACCAGCAGGCCGTCACCCTCGCGCACGCGCTGGGCGACGAGCGCGACGACGTCACCGCGTACATCGCGGGCGGCCGCGACCCGCGCCAGGAGGCCGGGCTCAAGGACCGCGCGACCCAGGTCGACCGGCGTATCGACGAGATCCGCGCCAACGCCTCCGCCGCCCTCGGCCGCGACCTCGCCACCGTGCCGTCCCTGCGCCGCACCATCCTGACCGGCAAGGGCACCGCCCTGGAGGCCAACCGGGCGTACACGGACGTCATCGCCAAGCTGCTCGCCGTCGCCGACGAGCTCGCCGACAAGACACCGCCGCGCGCCGCCGAGGCCACTCGCGCCCCCGCCGACCTGGGCCGCGCCGCCGAACTCGCCTCCGCCACCCGGGGCCTGCTCGTCGCCGCGCTCTCCGTGCCGCAGAAGTCCACCGGCACGGTGTACGACCCCATCAGCGGGCGTTACGTACAGAAGGATCCGGGCGACAGCGACGAGGCGCACACCCGGGACGCGTTGAGCGCCGCCGGGCAGCAGGCGCGGGTGCGCGAGCAGTCGGCGCTCGCCGACTTCGACCAGGCCGCCTCGGCCGCCGCGCGCGACAAGCTCGCCACCACGGTCACCGGCCCGGACGTCGACGCCGCCGAGCGCTATCTCGCCCGTCTCACCGACCAGCCCCAACTCAGCGCCGCCGACCGCAAGCTGGGCGCCGACAAGGTCGACGCCGCGCTCACCGCCCGGGTCGACCGGATGCGCGGCACCCAGTCGGCCCTCGCGGCCGCCGAGGTCAAGCGGTTCGAGGCGCTGCGCGACGACGACGTCACCGACCTGGAGATCAAGGTCGCGCTGGTGGGCGCGCTCGTGCTGCTCGCCATCGGCGTCTCGTCCGGCACCGCCCGCTCGCTGACCCGCCCGCTCGCCGTGCTGCGGCGCGGCGCGGCCCGGCTCGCGGCGGCCCCCCAGACGGAGGAGCCGGTCCGCTTCACCGGCCGCAACGACGAGTTCGCCCAGGTCGTACGGTCCCTGAATACGCTCCACGGCCGCCTGTGCGACCTCGGCGTACGCGCCGACACCCTCGGCGCGGAGGTCGCGAGCGCGCGCGGCGCCGAGCTGGCGCTCGCCGACGAGCGGGCGGCGCTGCTCGCGGAGCGCGCCGAACTCACCGATTCCGTACGGGAGTTGACCGCGCAACTGGAGCGGACGCGCGGGACGGTTCAGCACACCTTCGTCAACCTCGGCCTGCGCAGCCTCGGTCTGGTCGAGCGTCAGCTCGGCATCATCGAGGGCTTGGAGGAGCGCGAGCAGGACCCGGACGCGCTCGCCACGCTCTTCAAGCTCGACCACATGGCCACGGTCATCCGCCGCCACGGCGAGAACCTGCTGGTCCTCGCGGGCGCGGAGCACCACCACAACCACCCGGGCCCGGTCCCGCTGGTGGATGTGCTGCGGGCCGCCGTCAGCGAGATCGAGCGGTACGAGCGGGTCGTCATCCAGGCCGTCCCGCCGCACGCGCAGGTCGCCGGGTTCGCGGCCGACGACCTCAGCCACCTCGTCGCCGAGCTGCTTGAGAACGCCACCTCGTTCTCGCCGCCCGACGTCCAAGTGCAGCTCTCCGGCTGGCAGTTGGAGAACGGCGAGATCATGCTCTCGGTCCAGGACGAGGGCATCGGCATCGGTCCCAAGCGCCGCACCGAGCTGAACCTGCGGCTCGCGGACCCCTCCACGTACGAGCCGGGGGAGCCCGGCACGGACGCGGGCGGCCTCGGCCTGCATGTCGCCGCGCTGCTGGCGCGCCGCCACGGCGTACGCATCGAGCTGCGCGAGCAGAAGCAGGGCGGGGTGGCGGCGGTGGTCGTGCTGCCCGAGCCGATCCTGCCGACGACGCCGCCGGTCGCGGCGCCGCATGTGATGCCGGCCCCGGGCGACGCCCCGAGGTTCACGCTGCCGGGGGCGCTTGCGGAGGCCAACTCCAATGTGCTGCCGGAGCGTACGGAACGGTCGGGGCAGATTCCGCTGGTCAAGGCGGAGGCGGCCGAGCCGGAGACGGTCGAGCCGGACGCCGGTGAGCCCGACGCGCACGAGCGGGTCGTGGACCAGCCGACGTTCGAGATGCGGCTTCCCACGCCCGAGCCCGAGGCGCCCGAGCCCGTCGTGCCCGCGCAGCGCATCACCGACAAGGGGCTGCCCAAGCGGACCCCGAAGGTGGTCAAGGCGGGCACCACCGCACCGGCCGCGCGCAAGGGCGGCGCCGATGTCGCCGACGCCCTGCGCCGCCGCCTCGGCGGGTTCCAGCAGGGCGCCCTGGAGGGCCGCCGGGACGCCGAGTCGGAGATCCAGGACGTACGTAACGAAGAGAAGACGGTACAGACACCACAACAGACGGGGGAGACAGTCGAGGAGGCACGCAGTTGACTGCGACCGGCACCGGCACGTTCGGACTGAGCAGCGAGGCACGCAATCTGCACTGGCTGCTGAAGAATCTCGTGGAGGAGGTGCCGGGGCTCATCTCGGTCGCGGTCGTCTCGTCGGACGGACTGCTGCTGCTCTCCTCCGACCCGGAACAGCGCCGCGCCCGCCCCGAGCCGCGCCCCCAGGGCCCGCGCGGCTCCAGCGCCGACCTCGCCACCATCGTCTCCGGCATCGCCAGCCTCACCCATGGGGCCGCGCGCCTGATGGACGGCGGCAACGTCAAGCAGACGGTGGTCGCGATGGAGCAGGGCAGCGTCTTCGTCATGGCCATCAGCGACGGCTCGCTGCTCGGTGTGCACGCCACACCCGACTGCGACATGAGTGTGGTCGCGTATCACATGGCGCTCTTCGTCGGCCGCGCCGGACATGTGCTCACCCCCGAACTCCGCAGCGAGCTGCGCCAGTCGATGGAGGCCGCCCAATGAGTCCGTCCGCCCCGAAGCTGCCGATACGAGGCGCCGGCCGCAAACCGGCCCGCGTACGCCCGTACTCGCTGACGGGCGGGCGCACCCGCTTCGGGCACGTCCTGCTCGTGGAGACGTTCGTGGCGGCCATCGAGGCGCCCGAGGAGCGCAAGGCGCTCACCGGGAGCGCGGCGCGGATCATGCCGGAGATGCTGGCGATCGTGGAGATCTGCCGCGCGATGCGGACGGTCGCGGAGATCTCGGCGCTGCTGCGGATGCCGCTCGGCGTCGTCCGCGTCCTGCTCAGCGACCTGGCCGACCAGGGAAGGATCCGTGTGTACGGGACCGGGCACGGCCCCGGCAGGCCCGACCGCGCACTGCTCGAAAGGGTGCTCAGTGGACTCCGCAGGCTCTGACGTCCTGGCCTCCGACGTTCCGGCTCCCGAGGAGCCCTTCGAGGAGGAGCTGAAGGACTGGCAGCGCGACCGCACCAGGGCCCCCATCGCCACCAAGGTCGTGGTGGCGGGCGGCTTCGGCGTGGGCAAGACGACGTTCGTCTCCTCGGTCTCGGAGATCACCCCGCTGCAGACCGAAGCGGTGATGACCCAGGCGAGCGAGGCCACCGACGACCTCGCGGCCACCCCGGAGAAGTCGACCACCACGGTGGCCATGGACTTCGGCCGCATCACCCTCGACGACGACCTCGTCCTGTACGTGTTCGGTACGCCCGGGCAGCAGCGGTTCTGGTTCATGTGGGACGACATCGTGCGCGGCGCGATCGGCGCGGTGGTCCTTGCCGACACCCGCCGCCTCACCGACTGCTTCCCGGCGCTCGACTACTTCGAGAGCTGCGGCCTGCCGTACATCGTGGCCGTCAACCACTTCGAGGGCACCGAGTCGTTCGAGGCCGAGGACGTCCGGGAGGCGCTGACGGTGGCGCCGCACATCCCTGTGGTGATCATGGACGCGCGGGACCGGATCACGGTGATCGAGTCGCTGCTGAGCCTGGTGTCGCACGCGCTGGAGGAGCTGCCGGAGTAGCTCCGGCACGTCCTCGCAAAACCCGATTCAAGACCCGCCACCCCCCGTGTCGTGCCCCTTTACGTATCGGTATCGGAGAAATTTCGTATGCGGAGAATCCTGATAGTCGGAGCCGGTCAGTCCGGTCTTCAGCTGGCCCTCGGACTTCAGTCCCAGGGGTACGAGGTCACCCTGATGTCCAACCGGACGTCCGACGAGATCCGGTCCGGCCGGGTCATGTCCACGCAGTGCATGTTCCACACGGCGCTCCAGCACGAACGGGACCTCGGCCTGAACTTCTGGGAGTCCCAGGCCCCGCGTATCGAGGGCGTGGGCGTGTCGGTCGCGGCGCCGGACGGCTCGCGCCCGATCGACTGGGTGGGGCGCCTCGACGGCTTCGCGCAGTCGGTCGACCAGCGGGTCAAGATGGCGGGCTGGATGGAGACGTTCGCGCAGCGCGGCGGCCAGCTGGTGATCCATGGCGCGGCCGTCTCCGACCTGGACTTCTTCGCCCGTACGTATGACCTGGTGCTGGTGTCCGCGGGCAAGGGCGAGCTGGTCTCGATGTTCGGCCGGGACGCCTCGCGCTCCCCGTTCACCGAGCCGCAGCGTGCGCTGGCGGTGTCGTACGTGCACGGGCTCGGCCCGCGCCCCGAGCACCCCGACTTCGACGCGGTGCGCTGCAATCTGGTGCCGGGTGTGGGCGAACTGTTCGTGATGCCGACGCTGACGACGTCCGGGCGTGCCGACATCCTCTTCTGGGAGGGCATCCCCGGCGGCCCGCTGGACGTGTTCCAGGGCGTGACGGACCCGTCCGAGCACCTGTCGTTGACCCTCTCCCTGATGGAGAAGTTCACGCCCTGGGAGTACGCGCGGGCGACGAAGGTCGAACTGACCGACGAGGGCGGTACGTTGGCGGGCCGCTACGCGCCGACGGTCCGCAACCCCGTCGGGCGGCTGCCTGGCGGCGGCCTGGTGCTCGGCGTGGCCGACGTGGTCGTCGCCAACGACCCGATCACCGGCCAGGGCTCCAACTCCGCCTCCAAGTGCGCGGCTTCCTACCTGGCGTCGATCGTGTCGCACGGGGACGGGGTGTTCGACGAGGCGTGGATGCGGGCGACGTTCGAGCGGTACTGGTCCACGGCGGGGCCGGTGGTGAAGTGGACCAACGCGATGCTGGGGCCGCCGCCGGAGCATGTTCTCAACCTGATCGGCGCGGCGTCCGAACTCCAGCCGGTCGCCGACCGCTTCGCGAACGGTTTCGACGACCCGGCGGACTTCGAGAACTTCTTCTTCGAGGAGGAGAGGACGGGGGCGTACTTGGCCGAGGTGTCCGCCCCCACCCCGCCCCTTCCCTAAACCCCTGGGCGGGCGGCCTGGTTCTTTTGGCTGCCCGCCGGTGGGGGTTGCTCGCGCAGTTCCCCGCGCCCCTGAAGATGGGCCCTTCGGGCCCTCCTAGGGGCGCGGGGAACTGCGCGACCAGCCCCCACGATCCGCAGCCGAACACCATCCCTCGGAGAGTTTCGGGAAGGGGCGGGGTGGGGGCTATTCCCCCGGGGGCGACTCCGGTGCGTACCCCTCGTCCGACCCCTCCGTCGCACCCGGCGGCAGCCGCGGAGGGTGGTACGAGCGCAGCGGGACCGCCGACGGGTCGGGGCGGACCGCGCCCAGGAGCGGGTTCGCCGCGATCGGGGAGATCTTCACCCGGGTCCCGGGGCGCGGGGCCTGGACCACCAGGCCGTCGCCGAGGTACATCGCCACATGCGTGGCCTTGGGGTAGTAGACGACCAGGTCACCGGGGCGCAGGGCGCGCAGCGGCACCCGGGGCAGCTCCGCCCACTGCTCCTGGCTGGTGCGCGGGATGGCCCGGCCCGCATGGGCCCACGCCTGGGAGGTCAGGCCGGAGCAGTCGTACGAGCCCGGCCCCTCCGCGCCCCACACATACGGCTTCCCGAGCTGACCCACCGCGTACTTGAGCGCCTGCTCACCCTCCTCGGAAGGCGCTCGCACCCCGCTCAACGCCCCCGTCGCCAGCAGATCCCGCTGAGCCTTCGCCATGCCCTGCTGCTCAAGCTGCGCCAGCTCCGCGAGCTGGTCCGCGCTCAGGGCGGAGAGCAGACCCTCCACGTCCTTCAGCCGCGCCCGCACCGCGTCCCGCGCGGTACGCCGCCGCGCGGCCAGCGTCGTCTGCTCGTCCAGCGCCTTACGGGCGGCCCGCGCCAGCGCGTCGGCCTGCCGCTCGGTCCGCGCGAGCCGGGTCACGGTCGCCCGGCGCGAGTCGGCGGCCCGCCGGAGCAGATGCCCCTGGTCCAGCGCGCCCTGCGGGTCGCGGGCCAGCAACAGCTGCATGTAGATGGAGAGTTCGCTGCGGCCCTGGTACTGCTCGCGGGCCAGGCGGCCGGCGGCCGCGCGGCTGTCCGCGAGCGCCACACGCGCCTTCGTCAGCCCGGCCGCGACCTTCTTCTCGTCCGCCGCCCGCAGCTTCAGCCGCTCCTCGGCCGCGTTGTACGCCTCGGACGCCTCCTCCGCCTGCCGGTACAGCGTCTGCAACTGCGTCAGCAGACCGCTCACCGAGCTCTCGGGCGGTGTGGGCGCGGCATGCGCGGTGGGGACGGCCGACACCAGTGCGGCCGCCACGGCCGCAGCGGTGCACACCGAGCGCAGAGTTCCGACTGACACGTGCTCACCTCCGGTCGGATGGTGGCACGGTGGCCCGCCGCGATGCCCGCCGAGCGGGGTGAACGGTGCGAATCCCTCACCCGTCCGGCCGTACACCGGTGCGGCCGCTTGCGTAGGCGCTACGACACCTGCTTACGACCGCTTACGACACCGGCAGCGCGTACAGCGTCGCCCCGTGCCACACCACCGCCGTGTCCGCGCCCGCCACCACGGCCCGGTAGACGCCCCGGTCCGCCGACTCCTCCTTGGTGCCCGCGTCCTGGAACTTCCACAGCCGCTCGCCGCTCGCCGCGTCGAACGCCGTGACCTGGAACGGGTCGAGGGCGAGGAGCGTACGCCCGGACGCGCCCGCCACCGTCCGCGTCTCCACCGGCGTGCCCAGCGCGAGGTCGGTGGTCCCCGCCCACCGCTGCTGCCCGTCCGCCGCCCCGAGCGCCGTCACCTGCGTACCGTTGTCCGGTACGTACACAACTCCCTTGTCAGAGACAGGAGTTCCGTACGCGGCCTTGCCCTTGGGGTGCTGCCAGCGCGGGTTCGTGGTGGTGAGGTCGAACGCCTGGAGGCCGCCGCCCGCCTGCGTCAGCAGGGTGCCGTCGGGGGTGAGCACCGCCGGGTCGGTCGGGAGCACCGAGCCGTATGTCCGCGACCACACGTCCTTGCCGGTCTTCGGGTCGACGGCGAAGAACTCCCCGAGCACCTGCTTGGCGCCCTTGGGCGGGGAGGCCGCCGGGCGGCGGGAGATCAGCTGGCCGCCGTACGGCGTGGCCCACTCGAAGGTCTCGCCCCGGCCCAGCGGTCTGCGCCACAGGACGGTGCGGTGGGTGATGTCGTACGCGTAGAGGGCGGAGTCCTTGCCGACGGTGGCGGTGAACCACACCGTGGTGTCCTCGTGCGCCCGGACCTCCGGGGTGCTCATGCCGGGGGCGAGTGAGGTGTACGCGACCTTCTGGCGGATGGAGCCATCCGCGACGGCGAACCAGATGAAGTCGGTGGGGCCCGCGCCGAACGCCAACTCGGCGTCGGCGGGCTGCAGTTGGGCCACCCCGGCCAGCTCCGGGCGGTTCCACAGCTGCTTTCCGGTGCGCAGGTCGACGCCGGTGAGCGCGGCGCCGGGGACGACCAGGACCGCGCCCTGGACGAGCGGGGTACCGAGCAGCTTGCCGCCGGGTACGGCGTATCCCCAGCGGGCGGTGGGTGGCGTGCCGGGCACGGGCTGCGGGCGGGCCACAGGCTTGGCGTCGACCGCCGGGCTCTTGGAGTCCCCGCCGTCCCCGTCGAACGCGAGCACCGCGCCCGCCCCGAGCGCGAGTCCGGCGATGGAGGCGAGCCCGGCTGTCAGGAGCGACCTGCGGTCGGCGGTGATACGGGAGAGGGGTGATCCGGGGGTGCTCGGGGTGGGGATGGCCGGGGGTGACCACGTGGGGAGCGGGGGTGCCGTCTCCGGTGCCGGGGGAGGGGCGGGGGCGGCCTGCGGGGCGGCGGGCACAGGCGCGGCACCCGGTGCCGCGTCGGCGGGCCACAGCACCGTGCCCCCGAGCGTCACCCCGGGCAACTCCCGTGCCTGCGCGGCCCGTTCCGCGATCGCCGTCGCCACGCCCGGCGGGAGCCAGGCGTCCGGCAGCACCGCGTCCACCCCGCCGGGCACCAGCTCCGCCGCCACCTCGGCGGGGGAGGGGCGCGAGCCGGGCGTCTTGGCCAGACAGCGGCCCAGCAGCGGGCGCAGCGCGGCCGGGACCGGGGTGAGGTCGGGGACGGAGTGCGCGATGCGGTGCGCGGCCGCGTCGGCCGGGCCCGCGTCGAAGGGGCCCGCGCCCCCGGCCGCGTAGGTGAGCAGCATGCCCAGCATGAACACGTCGGCGGCGGGGCCGGGCTTCTCCCCGGCGACCTGTTCCGGCGTCAGATAGCCGACGGTCACGCCGAGTCGGCCGCCCTCCCCGGCGCTCGCCGCGCTGGCGCCGCCGAGCACGCCGAAGGCGGTGACCAGCGGCCCGTCGGCGGTGAGCAGGACGACGTCGGCGCCCAGGCCCTGGAACGCCGCGCCGGTCACCGAGTGCGCCCGCTCAAGCGTGGTGGCGAGCGCCGCGCCGAGCGTACGTACGGTCGCCTCGGGCAGTGGTCCGGCGAGCGCCACCGCCTCGGCGAGGGTGAGCGCGGCCGCGAACGGGGTGGCCAGCCACGGCAGCCACTCCTCCGGCCCGGTCGCCAGCACCGGCGCCACCCATGGCCCGGCGAGGCGTTCGGCGGCCCGTGCCTCGTCGCGGAAGCGGCTGCGGAAGGCGGGCAGCGCGGCCAGATCGGGGCGGGCGGCGGTGACGGAGACACCGCGTCCGTCGGCGCCGTGGGCGAGATAGACCCGGGCCGTGCCGGTCTCGCGCAGTCTGGCCCGCATGCGATACGGACCGAGCTCGCGCGGTTCCTCGGCGGTCAGCGCCTCCATGGTTCAACTCCCCCTGCGGCACGGCGTGGACCAGCGAGCTTATCGCGCCAAGTACCCCGTCTACGTGCGGGGCGTCGGCTTGGTCCAGGGCCAGCGGCGGGGCTCGCGGCCCTCGGGGGCGTAGGTGTACTTCCAGCCGCGCTGGATGCCGAGCCGCTTGCTGTGTCCGGCGGGTTCGCGCCGGTACGCGTACACCGTCGGCGGGCCGCCGTCGGCGTCCGGGACCGGTACCTCGTACCACTGGGGCGGCTTGCCCGACGGGCCGATCAGGACGGGCAGGACGCGCCCGTCGAGGGGCCCGCCCACAAAGAGGGTGTTCTCGCTCTGCACGCCACAAGTGTCACACCGGTCACGGGCCGAGCTCGCGCACCGCGTGTCACAGAAGGTGGGTCGCCTCGGCGACGACGGGGACGATCCGGCGGGCGAGGACCCCGGCCGGGCCCTCGGCGGACTCCAGGGCGAGCGCCGCCCGTACGACGGCCGACGTCTGCGGGTCGGTCGCGGCGGTCGCGGTGAGCAGGGCGACGAGGTGGTCGACCAGCCAGTCGCGCAGCTCGGGCAACGGGGGCTGCTTCTCCTCGTCGAGCCAGATCAGCGAGGCGGCCTCGACGGCCGCGATCCAGGTGCGCACCATCAGCCGCAGCCGTGCACCCGGTGCCTCCACCCCGAGGTGGACGAGGATCTGCTCGGCGGCCGCCCGGCGCACCTCGTCGACTATCGCGGTCGTCCGCGAGGTCTCGGCGACGCTGCCGCCCTGGAGGAGCGCGGAGAACCCGGCGTCGTGCTGGTCCACGAACGCGAGGTAGCGGTCCAGGGCCTGGGCGAGCCGGTGGGTGAGCGGGCCGGTCTGGGCCTGGGCGAAGCACAGTTCCAGCTCGTCGGCGGCCGAGCGCAGCGCGGCCTCGTACAGCTGCTGCTTGCCGCCTGGGAAGTACCGGTACACCAGCGGCCGCGAGACCCCGGCCGCCTCGGCCACGTCGTCGAGCGACACGTCCTCCGGCGCCCGGTGCGCGAAGAGCGACAGCGCGGCGTCCAGGAGCTGAGTGCGGCGCTCCTCGACGCTCAGCCTGCGGTACGCGGGGGTGGTGGCCGGTGACGTCATGCTGGCAGCGTAATCCCCGTGCCGCAGCTTTGCCCCGGGGCCCGGGAGCAGTTGGCTCGGACCGATGCGCCCCCGCGCGGGCACGGCTGAGCGGCTGTGTGGCAGCGCACCGCGGTACCGGGTTGCTCAAGGGGCGCGGGGAACTGCGCGACCAGCCCAGCACGGTCCGCAGCCGAAGGACACCGCACCCCCGAAGCGGCTACCGCGCAAGCAACCCCGAGCTGACCCAGAGCCGACGGCTCACGCCATTGAGCACCCCGATGTCGTCCAGGAAGTCGGTCAAGCGCTTCGCCCCGTTCTGCATCACCTCGCGCCGGTGGCCGCTCGCCTTCACCTGCGCGACGGCCTCGCGACGGTCCAGGCCCACGTTCTCGTACACCTGCGGGTTGACGAAGCAGGTGGAGAAGACGCGCGCGGCCTCCCCGCAGCTGACCCGGGTGAGCTCCCGCTCCCAGCGCGGCGCGGTCACCATCTGGCGGCGCAACTCCTCGCGGGCGTACCGGACATGGCGGGCTTCCTCCACCACATGGATCCGGGTGACGCCGCGCATCAGCGTCTGCACCCGGTCGTCCGGGAACGTGAGCCGCTGCATCCAGTCCAGGATCTCCTCGCCGAGCAGCGTCGCGGCGAACGAACCCGGCGTCGTCGAGACGGTCTTCAGGACGCGCGCGAGGTTGTGGTAGAGCCGGGGGACCGGATACGTGGGCGATCCGCCCTTCTTGATCACCCGGGCGAACATCATCGAGTGCCGGCACTCGTCGGCTATCTCGGTGAGCGCATAGCGCACATGGTTGCTGGTCACCGGCTTGTCGTAGATGTGCCGTACGAGCAGCTGCATCAGGATGATCTCGAACCAGATCCCGAGCGAGCCGAGCGACGCGGCCTCGTGGCGCGCGAGCTCGAAGCGCTGGTCCTCGGACATCTTGCGCCACAGCGGGGTGTCGTAGAGGGAGAGGAGCTCCGGCGGCCAGAACCACTTGCCGTCCTCGAACGGCGCGTCCCAGTCGAGCTCCTTGTCGGGGTCGAAGGAGTGCCGCGCGGAGGACGCGAGCAGTCGTTCGGCGACCTCCTCGCGGTCCCTGAGCAGGCCGAGCGCGTCGTGGAGCAGCTCGCTTTCGGTCACGGTCGTCATGGCTGGTGGCACCTCGGCTGGGGGTCGGTCCGGGCCGATTCGCGATCGGCCGGGGCGGTATCGGTCGTGACGTACCGGCGGTCACCTCTTATGAGACTGCTTGTCAGCAAGCCCGTCAATCCCTTGGCCCCGACTTGTTGACCCGGCGTCTACCACCGTGTGAGCCTGCCAGTGAACCGGCGTGTAACGGACAGTCAGGCAATCCCCCCAGTACGTCCGTACGAGGTACGCGAGGCGAAGGAGCCGCACGTGTCGACGCAAGACCTCTATGTGAACGGCCCGCACGACCCCCTGTGGCAGGTCCCGGCGTCGGGCGCGGCGCGCTTCAGCTGGGAGGCCATGTTTCCTGGCCAGAAGAATGGCTCCGGGCGCGAACGCCTGCTCGCCCTCTACCAGAAGGGCAAGGACAAGCAGTGGGACGGCGCCAAGCGCATCGACTGGGACCTTGAGGTCGACCCGTACGACCCGCTCGGCACGCCCGACGAGTCGATGACGCTGTACGGGACGCGCTACTGGGCGAAGCTGACCGACGAGGACAAGGGCGAGCTGCGCAGGCACTACTCGGCCTGGCAGTTCAGCCAGTTCCTGCACGGCGAGCAGGGCGCGATGGTGTGCGCGGCGCGGATCGTGGAGTCGGTGCCGGACCTGGACGCCAAGTTCTACTCCGCGACCCAGACCATGGACGAGGCCCGGCACGCCGAGATCTACAGCCGGTTCCTGCACGAGAAGATCGGGATGCTCTACCCGGTCAACGACAACCTCCAGGGGCTGCTCGGCGACACCCTGCGCGACTCCCGCTGGGACATGCCGTACCTCGGTATGCAGGTGCTCATCGAGGGCCTGGCGCTCGCCGCGTTCGGGATGCTCCGCGACACCACGGACAAGCCGCTGCCCAAGCAGATCCTCGCGTACGTCATGCAGGACGAGGCGCGGCACGTGGCGTTCGGGCGGATGGCGCTGCGCGACTACTACAAGCAGCTCTCCGACGCCGAACTGCGCGAGCGCGAGGAGTTCGTGATCGAGGGCTGCTACTTGATGCGGGACCGGTTGCGCGGGATCGAGGTCCTGGAGAACTTCGGCATCCCCAAGGCGGAGGCCGAGGAGTTCTCGGAGCAGAACGAGTTCCTGCATCTGTTCCGCAAGCTGCTGTTCAGCCGCATCGTCCCCTGCGTCAAGGACATCGGCCTGTGGGGCAAACGCCTCCAGCAGGCGTACGTGGACATGGGCGTCCTCGACCTCGGCGACTCCAACCTCGACCTGCTCATGGCCGAGGACGAGGAGATCGCGGAACGCCTCGACCGCGAGCGCTTCGCCCAGGAGGAGACGGCACGGGTGACGGAGGTGGCGGACGCGATCGCGGAGGGAGCGGTGGGCTGAAGGAGGGGGGCGGGGGCCGACGGGCCGGTCCCCGCCCCCGGCTCACAGCGCCTCGGCACCCGCCTCACCCTGTGAGAGCGGCCTCCATCACCGCCTTCGCGATAGGCGCCGCGTCCCCGCCCCCGCTGATGTCCATCCGGTTCGCCTCCGCGTCCTCGACCACGACCGCGACGGCCACGGCGGGGCGGGGTGCGTCCGGGGACTGGGCCCAGGAGATGAACCAGGCGTACGGCAGGCCCCGGTTGCCGACGCCGTTCTGGGCCGTGCCGGTCTTGCCGCCCACCCGCACCCCGGGGATCGCGGCGCTGGTGCCCGTGCCCTTCTCCACCACGTCCACCATCAGCTGCTGGAGCCGCTCGGCCGTGGCCGGGTTCATCGCCTGCTTGTAGTCGCGCTCGGCGGTGCGGGCGAGGGTCGTGCCGTGCGCGCTGGTCGTACGGTCCACCAGATACGGGTACTTGAGTTCCCCGCCGTTGGCGACCGCCGCCGCCACCATCGCCATCTGCAACGGCGTGGCCGTCGTGTCGAACTGGCCGATGGAGGAGAGCGCCAGCTGGTCGGGGCCCATCTTCTTGTCGAAGTTGGACTTGGCGACACCCGAAGGGATGCGCAGCCGGGTGTCGTTGAAGCCGAACCGGCCGACCGCCTTCAGCATCCCCGCGAGCCCCACCTTGACCCCGAGGTTCGCCATCACCGTGTTGCAGGAGACCTCCACGGCGTACGCGAGCGAGGCGTTCTCGCAGCCGTTCGCCTCGTTGGGCAGCGTGGTGCTGGTGCCGGGCAGGACGTACGGGTCGGGTGTGACGGTCGGCGCGTTCACATCGGTGACGGCGCCCGCGTCCAGTGCGGCCGCCGCCGTCACGATCTTGAAGGTGGAGCCCGGCGGATACGACTGCCGGATCGCCCGGTTGAGCATCGGCTGGTCGGGGCCCGTGGTCAGAGCGGCCCAGGTCTTCTTCACCGCCGGCCCGTTCCCGGAGAGCCTGCTGGGGTCGTACGACGGGCTGCTGACCAGGGCGAGGATCTTCCCGGTGGACGGCTCGACGGCGGCGACCGCGCCCTTCTTGCCGCCCAGGCCCTTGTAGGCAGCCTGCTGCATCGACGCCTTGATGGTGGTGACCGCGTCGCCGCCGCGCTGCCGTTTACGGGTGAGGTCGCCCCACAGCGGGGTGAGCAGCGGGGAGGTGCCGGACAGGACGGCGTCCTCCGCGCTCTCGATGAGCGTGGTCCCGTAGATCTGGGACGCGTAGCCGGTGACGGGCGCGTACAGCGGGCCGTCGGTGTACGTGCGCTCGTACCGCAGCGGCTGGCCGGTGTCCTTGGAGCCGGTGACCGCGTCCTCGCCCACCAGGATGTCGCCGCGCGGCTGGCCGTAACGGGCCAGTGTGGCGCGGCGGTTGGCGGGGTTGGCGTCGAGCGCGTCGGCCTGGAAGACCTGGACGCGGGCCGCGTTGACGAGCAGCGCGACCAGCAGGACGAGGCAGAAGGCGGCGGCCCGCCGGATGTAACGGATCATCAGGTCCTCGTGCGGACGGGTGCGAGGGTGCCGGTGTCTACGGCCGGACGCGGGGTGCGCGCGCTGTCGCTGGCCCGGATGAGCAGCGCCACGATGATCCAGTTGGTGACGACGGACGAGCCGCCCTGCGCCAGGAACGGCATCGCCATACCGGTCAGCGGGATCAGGCCCATCACCCCGCCCGCGATCACGAAGACTTGGAACGCGAGGATCGAGGAGAGGCCGACCGAGAGCAGCCGTCCGAAGGAGTCGCTGAGCGCGAGGCCCGCGCGATAGCCCCGGGCGATGAGCAGCGCGTAGAGGAGGAAGATCACCGTGAGGCCCGCGAGGCCCAGCTCCTCGCCCGCCGTCGCCAGGATGAAGTCGGACTTCGCGGCGAAGCCGATGAGGATCGAGTGGCCCGCGCCCAGACCGGTGCCGAGCATGCCGCCCGCGGCGAACGCGAAGAGCGACTGGGCGAGTTGGCCGGGGCCCTGGCCCGCGTCGATGGAGGCGAACGGGTGCAGCCAGTCCTGGACGCGGCTGTGCACATGGGGTTCGAGCGAGCCGACCACCGCCGCGCCGACCGCGGCGAGCAGCAGCCCCACCGCGATCCAGCCGGTGCGGCCCGTCGCCACGTACAGCATGATCACGAAGAGTCCGAAGAAGAGCAGCGAGGTGCCGAGGTCGCGCTCCAGGACGAGGACGCCGACGCTCAGCAGCCAGATCGCCACGATCGGGCCGAGCACCCGGCCGGTGGGGAGCTGGAGGCGCCAGATGCGGCGGCCGGTGTACGCGAGCGCGTTGTGGTTGGCGGCCAGGTACGCGGCGAAGAAGACCGCGAACAGGATCTTGGCGAACTCGCCCGGCTGGAAGGAGAGTCCGGCGAGCCGGATCCAGATCTTGGCGCCGTTGACGGCCGGGAAGAAGATCGGCACGACCATCAGGACGAGCGCGGAGGCGGCCGAGATGTACGCGTACCGGGCGAGTACGCGGTGGTCGCGCAGGATCAGGACGACCGCGCCGAACAGCGCGACCCCGATGGTCGACCACATCAGCTGGGCGGAGGCGGCCGGGGTGTGCGGGGTCTCCAGGTCGAGGCGGTAGATCAGGACCAGGCCGAGGCCGTTGAGCAGGACCGCGATGGGCAGCAGGAGCGGGTCGGCGTACGGGGCGCGCAGCCGGACCGCGAGGTGCGCGAGCAGGGCGAGCAGCCCGAGCCCGGCGCCGTAGCCCGCCGCGTCCGGCGGGAGCGCGCCGCTCTTGGCGAGCCCGACGTCGGCGTAGCCGTAGACCGAGGCGAGGACGGCGCCGACGAGCAGCGAGAGTTCGACGCCCCGGCGCCGGGGGAGACGGAGGGCGGGCGGTGGCCGGTCCGCCGTCGTCGTTGCGCTCATGTCGGGCAACGTAGCAAGCGCGGCCGCTTATGTCCTTTATGTCATAGTGTGCCGAGGGGGGTATCGGCTGAGAGAACTGACGGACCGTCACTGAGGAGTACGGCCATGGGGCCCGTGGAGTTCATCGTCCTCGCCTTCCCCGAGGAGCAGCTGCGGGTGCGGGCCGTCGACTCGCTCGTCGGGGTGCGCAGATCCCGTTCGGTACGCATCGTCGACGCGCTGGTCGTCACCAAGACGGCGGGCGGGGAGGTGCTGGCGGCCGAGCTCGACGAGTTCGAGGAGCTGAGCGGCGTCCTGGTCGGCGACGGCGTCGAGCGGCTGATCGGACCCGAGGACGTCCAGGAGGCGGCGGAGCTCCTCGACCGGGGCAGCTGCGCGATCGTCGCCCTGATCGAGCACCTGTGGGCGGAGGAGGCGGCCAAGGGGGTACGGGCGGCGGGCGGCCATGTCGCGGGCTCGGTGCGACTGCCGCCGGAACGCCTGGACGAGGTCAGGGCCGCGCTGGCCGAACGGACGGCCGCCGGCAGAGAGAAGGGCTGAGTCGTGTTCATCAAGTCCACCCGGGATGTGGTCCGACCCGTGACCCGTCCGTCGGGCGCGCCCCTGTTGCGCGGCCTGCTGGCGAAGGCTCCCCGTCCGCCGCGTCCCGAGCCCGCCCCTCGGCCACCGGTGGAAGTGGCGCCCGACCCCGACGGCGCTGCCCTCGTCGACCGGCTGACCCAGCTGGGAAAGCTCGCCCAGGAAGGGCTGCTCACCCCCGAGGAGTTCGCGGCCGCGAAGGCCAGGCTCCTCGGGAGGTGAGCTGACGGTTCAGCACCAGCGCGGCACCGGGCCGAGGTTGTCGATGTAGAACGCCGACCCCCAGGCCCAGGTGCCGTCCTCAAGCAGATACCAGCGGTTGTTGCCGTTGACGCTGTCGCCGCGCGTCTTGCAGAAGATGTGGACGATCGAGTGGTACGGCGCGATGCCGACGATCCGGCTGCTGCGGGTCGGCTTGTCCCGCAGGAGCAGGCCGGACTTGGCCGTCACCCGGCCGGTGAAGTCGTTGTGGTCGGACGGTACGGCGCTCGCGGGACCCGCCGCCGCGAGGGCGGCGACGGCGCCGGTGGCCAGACACAGGCTCAGCGAAGCAAGGGGAAAACGCAGGGACATTGAAGCCTCCTGGGGGACGGGAGGGCCGTGGGGGACGGTCCTTGGCTCGCCCGGCTCACCCTAGGTTCGCTCCTTACCGCCCGCAAAGCGCTACGAGGGCTGCGTGCCGCCGGACGGATGACCCGCCGGACCCCGCACACCGGTCCCGGCCTGCGGGTCACCGCTGCCCGGCCCGTCGGTGCCGTCGCCGGACCCCGCGTACTCCGGCAGGGTCAGCCGCGCCACCGCACCCCCGTCCGGCGCGTTGCCGAACCGCAGCCCGGCGCCCAGGACCGACGCCTGGCCGACCGCGATGGTCAGGCCGAGCCCGTGCCCCTTGGTGCCGCCCTCGGTACGGAAGCGCTGGGGGCCGTGGTCGAGCAGATAGGCGGGGTAGCCGGCGCCGTGGTCCCGTACCGTCACGACCGGGCCGTCCACGGTCAGGACCACCGGCAGCGCGCCGTGCTTGTGGGCGTTGGCCACCAGGTTGCCGAGCACCCGCTCCAGGCGCCGCTTGTCGGTCTCCACGCAGGTGTCGCGGACCACCACGACCTCGGTCCGCGTCCCCGACGCGCGCACCACGCGCTCCACCAGCGGCCCCAGATACTCCAGATCGAGGTCGAGGGGCTCGCTGCCCGACTCCAGGCGGGAGATCTCCAGGAGGTCCTCGGTGAGCGAGCGCATCGCCCGCACCCGGTCCCGTACCAGCTCGGCGGGCCGTCCCTCGGGCAGCAGTTCGGCGGCCGCGTGCAGTCCGGTGAGCGGGGTGCGCAGTTCGTGCGCCACGTCGGCGGTGAAGCGCTGCTCGCTCAGCAGCTTGTTCTGCAGCGTCCCGGCCATGGTGTCGAGCGCCCCGGAGACGGTGGCCACCTCGTCCTGATGGCGCGAAGGGTCCTTCGTACGGGGGTCGTTGACCCGGGCGTCCAGGTCGCCCGCGCCGATCCGGCGGGCCACCGTGGCCGTCTGGTGCAGTCGGCGCGTGACCCGGGTGACGCCGAAGACGCCGACCAGCAGGGTGGCGCCGATGGCGAGGATGGAGGAGCCGAGGATCGCCTGGTCGAGGCCGTTGATGGTGCGGGCGCTCTGGCTGTAGTCGATGGTGACGGCCAGCGCGCGCCCGTCGGCCGGGCCCGCCGCCCACATGGTGGGGCGCCCGTTCACGTCGTCGGCGACGAGCGTGCCGCGCTTGCCGGAGACGGCGAGCTTGCGCAGCGAACCGGGCAGGCCCGCCGGGTCGAGTCCGGCGCCGGACGGCAGCGGCTCGCCCGCCTCGTACGCCTGGGACACGTCGTCCAGCTTGCCCAGCGCCTTGTCCCGGGCCTGGCCGACGGTCTGCCGGGTCACCGAGACATGGACGAGCACACCGAGCAGCGCCGCCAGGGCGCAGCACATGACGGTGATGAAGACCGCAGCCTTCCAGGTGAGCGTCGCCGTCCAGGCGGGCAGCCGGGGCCGCTTGATCGCTCGGGGTCGCTTCATCGCCTGCTCGCGGTGGGGTTCGGCGTTTTGGGACGCGGCGGGACCGGGTTGAGGGAGTGCTGCGGCTCCACCCGGATGATCTCGTCGCGGGTCGGCAGCATGGCGCGCTGGTGGTTGTCCCAGGACCAGGCGGTGCGGTACTCGTAGCCGGGGATGCCCGCGGAGACCGAGTGCAGGATGACGTCCCGGCCGGCCAGCTCCACCTCGATCAGCTGGTCGGAGGTGGACATGATCCGGGTCAGGGTGCCGTTCTTGTCCGGCATGTAGCAGCGCACGGCGAGCTGCTGCTCGGGCATCTTGATGCCGAGGATCATCTCGTCCCTGCCGTCGCCGGTCAGATCGCGGAAGTACGCCTTGAGCACCGGGCAGCCCTTGGGCTTGGACCGGCACTGATTGAGCTGGCGAACCGTTTCCTCGTACAGCCCGTCGGCCCCCGTGTACTGGTCGGGGTGGGCGCGCACCTCGGCCTGGACGACCGCGACCGGGTCGAGGTTGTGGACGTCGCCGCCGGGCACCTTGATGCCGGGCACCCGTTCCGTCTGGGACTCGCCGTAGTCCTGCGGGGTCGTCGTGGGCTTCGGCAGGTCCGGCCACAGGCGCACCGGGCCGACCGCCGTCGGGGTGGGGCCCGCGCCCTCCAGGCCGCCCGCGTTGCCGCAGCCGGAAACCAGCACTGCTGCGGCGCCGGCGGCGAGCAGTGCGGCGGCTGCGCGGGCGGGGCGGCGGTGGCGGGTCAAGGTGCTCCTGTCGTGCGGGCCTCGGCGCCGAGGGTAGCGGCGAGGGGCTACTGCGCCTTCACCAGGTCGGCGTAGAAAATGATGTTGGCCGAGCGGTGGCCGTTCCTGATCGGGCCGCCGCAGGTGATGAGGCGGAGTTCCGGACGGTCTGTCTTGCCGTAAACCTTATTCGTGGGGAAGTCGGTTTTGTCCACTTGCTGTGTCTCGCGGATCCGGAACACGGCCGTGGACCCGTCCGCGCGCCCCACCTCGATCACGTCTCCCACGTGCATCTTGTTCACATCGCGCATCAGCGCCGGGCCCTTGGCCGTGTCGTAGTGCGCGACGATCACGGAAGCGCCCTTCTCGCCCGGCGTGACGCTGCCGGTGTACCAGCCCGCCAGCTCCGCCTTGTCCACCGGCGGCACCTGGAGCTCCTGCTTCTCGTCCAGGCCCAGGTGGAGCACCGGACTCGCGTCGACCCCCGCCGAGGGGATGACCACCCGGGTCGGCTCGGCCGCCTTCAGCGGGCCGACCTGCTGGCGGGCCTGGGTGGTGGTGGCGTTGCGCACGGAGACGTCGGGCGCGGGCGCCTTGCCGCCACTGGACGAACCCGAGCCGCAGGCCATCAGCCCGCCGCCCAGGGCGAGGGCGAGCGCGGAGGCGGCCGCGATCCGCGCCGTGCGGGGCGGACGGGGGCGGGAGGTCGTGGACGCAGTCATGGTCACCACGGTAGGCGGCGGTTATTGCGGAGCTTTCCCGGCTTTGTAACAGCTCTCCATAGCCGTGGCGACCGTGTCATCACTGCTGGTACGGGTTCTGTCCGTGCATCTGACCCGGCTGCTGCTGGTACCCGGGCTGCTGCTGGTACCCGGGCTGCGGGGCCATGCCCTGGCCCGGCTGGGGACCCGCGGCCATCGCCTGGAGCTGCTCGGCCTGCTCCTTGGTGATCTCCTGCTCAAGACCGCAGAACGTGCACTGCGTACGGAACCGGGTCGACAGGGGGAAGAGCGGGATGAAGAAGAACGTGAACTTCTTGACGTACTTGCGCAGTCCATGGGCCGCGGGGTTGCCGCAGTTCCCGCAGACCAGCGTCATCATCGCCAGCTGGTACAGATAACCCCTGGTACCCCAGATGATCATTGGTGGTGCCCCTCCCGGTTCTTCGGCGCATGCCGTACACGCCCTAGCGGCTCCGCACTATACGAGCCGCGATATTGCCCTGCGCGGGCGGTGCTGGTCCCATGGTCGTGGGGGTGATGCGGGATGTCGGGACTGCGGGTGACACCGGTGCACCGGCACGGACAGGCACGGCTGTACGTCAGCCTTCCGGACGGCAGGAGCGCGGCCTGGTACGACAGGGAGAGCGGGCGGGTCAGCCTGCTCCTGGAGGAGTGCCGGGACGAGGTGCTGGCGGCCCTGGCGCCGTTCGTGGTGGGCGATGTGACCGTCGGGCCGCCGCCCGTGCCCACCTCGGCCGACCTGGCCCGGCTCTCCCTCCACCCCGACGACGACCTCGCGCCCAACCGGCCCGGCGAGGCGCTGTTCGCGGAGCTGGAGCGGCACGTCGAGCAGCGGCGCTTCCGGGCCGACCCGCGCCGGTCGGCGCTGGCCGCGCAGGAGCGGGTGGGGGCGGAGCTGGACGCGCTGGAGGGGGCGGGGTGGCGGGTGCTGCACTCGGTGCCGCTGCCGGGGGACGGCCGCATCGACCATCTGCTGATCGGCCCGGCCGGGGTGATGACGGTCCGCACACTCCCGTGCCACCGCCACCGAGTCCGGATCGCGGACCCGCTCGTCTCGGTCGGCCGCGCGGCCCCCACGCCCCAGCTGCGCTGGGCCCGCCGCGACGCCGAGCGTGCCGCCCTGGCCCTGGCGACGGCGGTCCGCCCGATCCTGGCGCTGCCGGGCGCGGATCGGGTGGACTCGGTCGCGTCTGTACGGGACGTACGGGTGCTGCGCGATACGGAGGTGGGCGAGCTGGCCCGTCTCGGCGGCGTCCTGAAGCCGGGGGACATCGAGGGGCTGCACTGGACGGCCCGGGACCGCCGGACGTGGACGCGAGCGTGAGTTGCCCTGTTTTTCGGCTGCGGATCGTGCTGGGTTGCTCGCGCAGTTCCCCGCGCCCCTAGGTATTTAGGGGCGCGGGGAACTGCGCGACCAGCCACAGACGGCCCGCAGTCGAACCACACGCCGCCCCCCTCACGCACCCCCCTCCCGCAACCGCAGCACCGTAGTCACCGGATGCCGCACCGTCCCCCGTTCCACCTCCGCCAGCAAGTGGCCCGGCTCGACGGGGACGTAGGGCACCTCGCCCCAGCCGGGGGCGATGGCCGTCGGGGTCCCCGGTGACGGACGCAGCCCCACCCGCCCCGCCTCGGCACGGAGCGCCGGGCCCAGCGGGCTCGACACCGCCACGGCGTCGTCGCCCGGGAGGACCAGGACCAGGGCCGTCGGGCGGCGCGCGGGGCCGACGAACCCCACCACCACCGCCTCCCACGTATCCGTGTGCCGGAGTTTGCGCCAGGCCCGGGCGCCGGGGCGGTACGGGGAGTCGAGGCGCTTGGCCACCAGCCCCTCCACCCCGCTCGCCGGAAGCGTTTCGTACCAGGTCAGGGCGGTTTCGAGATCCGACGTCGCCGGGACCGGCTGCAGGGGTGGGCCCAACTCGCCCAGCACGGCGAGAAGGCGGGCGCGGCGCAACGAGTACGACGCGCGGCGGACGTCCTCGTCCCCCTCGGCCAGCACGTCGAACGCCGCGTACGACGCCGGCAGCCGACGCGCGAGCAGCGCCGCCCGCGTCGGCGTCGCCGCCGCACGCCGCTGGACCGCCGCGAAGTCGGTGCGGCCACCCGTCCAGACCACCACCTCCCCGTCCAGCACACACCCCGAGGGCACCGCGAGCGCCGCCTCCACCAGGTCCGGGAACGCGGCCGTCACGATCCGGCCCGAGCGGGCCTGGAGCACCACCCCGTCGGCCGTGCGGAAGACGAGCATCCGGTGGCCGTCGAACTTCGGCTCGTACGACCAGCCGGGGCCCGTCGGAAGCTCCCGTACTGACTGGGCCAGGGCCACCTTCAGCGGCGGTCGCAGCGGCGGTGTCATGGGAGGCGGCCCGCCCTGTTCAGGTTGATCAACGGGGCCATCAGGTCGCCGTCCCTGGACAGGCGCGGCTCGATGTCGCCCAGAAGAAACACCAGGTCGGACTCCGTGCGGCAGGACTCGACCTCCTCCCACGACACCGGCGCCGACACCGTCGGCCGCTCCCGGGCCCGCAGGGTGTACGGCGCCGCCGTCGTCTTCGCGGCCGCGTTCTGGCTGTGGTCGACGAACACCTTGCCGGGCCGCAGCGCCCGCGCCATCCGATGGGTGACCAACTGCCCGAGCGCGGCCTCCGCCTCCTGGGCGAGCCCCTTGGCGTACGCCGAGACCTGCTCGGACGGGGTGGGTTCGAGGGGGACGAGGAGGTGGAGGCCCTTCGAGCCGGAGGTCTTCGCGTACGCGTGCAGGCCGTCCGCCGACAGGCGCTCGCGCAGCCACAGCGCCACCGCGCAGCACTCCACCACCGTCGCCGGGGCGCCCGGGTCCAGGTCGAAGACCATCCGGTCGGCCTGCGCGGGCGCGTCCGCCTGCCACTGGGGCGTATGGAACTCGACCACCAGGTTCGCCGCCCACATCAGGGTCGAAAGGTCCGGGATCAGGAC
This sequence comes from Streptomyces sp. CBMA152, assembly GCF_014596475.1. Lineage (GTDB taxonomy): Bacteria > Actinomycetota > Actinomycetes > Streptomycetales > Streptomycetaceae > Streptomyces. Next base: position 92,086 of record NZ_MECJ01000035.1, read on the forward strand.
CTGGCGCGCGGCGCTGTCCCGGGAGCGCGGCACCGACGCGGTCGTCACCCAGGAGGGTGTGCCGGGCGGCGGATTCTTGGTGAAGAAGAGCTGGCCCTCGGGGCCGTCCGGGTAGCGCAGGAACGACACCGGGCGCCCCCGCAGATGCGCGAGCAGCGCCCCGGCCACCGACGCGCAGTAGTGCAGCACCTCGCCCTTGGTGGTGCCGGTCGCGGGATAGAGCACCTTGTCGAGGCGGGAGAGCGCGATCCGCCGCCCCTCCACCCATGTGATCGGCGTCATACGATGAGAATCCCACTAATCCCGGCAGAGGGGATGAAGCGTGCGATCCATATGGAATGGTGCGATCTCCTTTGGGCTGGTCAGTATTCCGATCAAGCTCTTCAACGCCACCGAGAGCCATTCGATCTCGTTCCGCCAGATCCACACGGAGGACGGCGGCCGGGTCCGCTACCGCAAGGTGTGCGAGCTGGACGGCGAGGAGCTGGAGGCCGCCGAGATCGGCAAGGCGTACGAGGACGCGGACGGCTCGCTGATCCCGATCACCGACGACGACCTGGCCGCGCTCCCGCTGCCCACCGCCAAGACCATCGAGATCGTGGCGTTCGTCGCGGCCGACTCCATCGACCCGCTCCAGATGGACGCGGCGTACTACCTGAGCGCCAGCGGCGTCCCGGCGGCCAAGCCGTACACGCTGCTCAGAGAGGCGCTCAAGCGCAGCCAGAAGGTGGCCATCGCCAAGTTCGCGCTGCGCGGCCGGGAGCGGCTCGGCATGCTGCGGGTCGTCGACGACGTCATCGCCATGCACGGACTGCTGTGGCCGGACGAGATCCGCGCTCCCGAAGGTGTCGCCCCGGAGACCGGCGTGAAGGTCCGCGACGCCGAACTCGACCTGGCCGACGCCCTGATGGACACCCTCGGCGAGGTCGACGTGGACGCGCTGCACGACGACTACCGCGAGGCCGTGGAAGCCCTCATCGCCTCCAAGGCGGGCGGCGCGCTGCCCCCGTCCGAGGCCCCGCCCGAGACCGGCGGCGGCAAGGTCATCGACCTGATGGCCGCGCTGGAGAAGAGCGTGCGCGCGGCCAAGGAGGCGCGCGGCGAGGAGGCGGCGGAGTCGGCCGAGGTGACCGAGCTCAAGCCCCGTAGGACGGCGGCCCGCAAGAGCGCCCCGGCCAAGAGCGAGGCCAAGACCGCCCCCGCCAGGAAGGCCGCCGCGAAGAAGACCACGAAGGCGACCGCCAAGTCGACCTCCGCCGCGAAGAAGTCGGCGGCGTCCCCCAAGGCCACCGCGTCCGGCGCCAAGAAGTCCACCGCGACGACGGCCAAGAAGGCGGCCGCGAAGAAGACGACTCCCCGCAAGCGCGCGTCTGCCTGAGCAACCGGCGTACGCCTACGGGGAGTTCGAGGGTTCCCGCGTCAGTGCTGCGGCGTCACACCCCTCGGGCGACCGGCTCGCCCAGCGCTTCGAGCTCCGCGTCCAGGTCGCGCGCGTGCACCTCGCGGGGCAGCGCGAACATGCCGAGCGCGACCAGGATCAGGATGCCGACCCCGTACCAGAGGCTGAGGTCGAAGCTCTTGACGAAGTTGTGGCTCACGGCCTTCTGGCCCTGCGCGGTCAGGATCGGCTGGACCTTGTCGGCGCCCTGCACCGAGGACGGCAGACAGCTGGCCGGGACCTTCGTCGGGTCCGACTCGGCCGAGCGGTCGTGCACACAGGCCCGGAAGCCGTTGACGATGCCGTCGACGCCGTTCGCCGGGACACCGGCGGTGACCAGCTCCTGGCGCAGGGCCGGGGTGACCTTGTCGACGCCGTGGTTCGAGTCGCTGGCCAGGTGGCCGAAGAAGAGCACGCCGACCAGCGCGACACCGAGTGCCATACCGACCTGCTGGGTGGTGCCGAGCAGACCGGAGGCCGAACCGGCGTCCTTGACCGGGACCTTGGTGAGGATCGCGTCGATCATCGGCGCCACCACCAGACCGAAGCCGAAGCCGGTGACGACCAGCGGCGCGATCATCTGCCAGGACGGGATGCCCGGGCCGTAGTGGTGGGCGACGAAGATGTACGCGCCGAAACCGGCCGCGTTCAGGAGCGCGCCGCCGATCAGCGTCCAGCGTCCGATGAGCGGGGTGAACACCTCGACCGCGAGGCCGGAACCGGCGGCGGCGCCGACGGCGAAGGCCGCGCCCGTCAGACCGGCGCGCATCGGCGACCAGCCCAGACCCAGCTGCATGTACAGCGTCCACACCAGGAAGAAGCCGCCGAGCGCGATCCAGAACAGCGTCCACACCAGCATGCCCGCGGTGAACGCGCGCTCCTTGAACAGGCTGAGCACGACCAGCGGCGAGCCCACGGTCCGGGTGCGGTACCGCTCGAAGACGGCCAGCAGGGCGAACACCACGACCGAGCCGCCCATCAGGACGTACGTCCAGGCGGGCCAGCCAAGGGTGCGGCCCTCGGCGAGCGGATAGACCAGCATCAGGATGCCGGTCGTCACGATCACCACGCCGATGGGGTCGAGCTTGGGCGCGGCGGGCGACTTCGACTCCCCGACGAAGAACCAGGCCGCGATCAACGCGCCGATGCCGACGGGGATGTTGACCAGGAAGATCGGGCGCCAGTGCAGGTCGGCGATGTTCGCGTCGACCAGCACACCGCCGACGATCAGACCGGCCACGGACGCGGAGCCGAGCACACCGCCCCAGATGCCGAGCACCTTGCCGCGCTCCTCGGACGGGAACGTGACATGGATGATCGCGAGGATCTGCGGGACCATCAGTCCGGCCATGGTGCCCTGGAAGAAGCGGGCGCCGATGAGCATGCCGGGGCCGCTGGCCACACCGCAGAGCGTCGAGGCGATGGTGAAGCCCGCGACGCCGATCAGGAACATCTTCTTACGGCCGAAGATGTCGCCGAGCCGCCCGCCGGTGATCAGCAGGGCCGCGAAGCCGAGCACATATCCGGCCACGACCCATTCGATCTGGGTGTAGTCCGCGTGCAGGTCCTTCTGGATGCTCGGGATGACGACGTTGACGATCGTCACGTCGAGCATGTCCATGAACCCGGCGACCAGAACGATGATGAGTGCGAGCCAGCGGCGCGGGTCGAGCGTCGGCGCTTCGCCGTGCGCCGCCCCCGCGTGGCTGCCGCCGGGCAGGTCGGCTCCGGCGTGCGTGTCGTGAGTCATGGCGTGTCTACCTCTGGCCGATCGTGGTGACCGAGGCCGTCCCAGCCCGGTCATGACGGATGGAGCGTGAAGGGGTGAGTGCCATTTGCTGTTCTCCTCGCCAGGGAAGGCAGGAAAAATGCGCGTCACCAACATGACGACACAGGGTGTGGCGGTGTGACTTTTCGCAGGTCACACGCCGTATCCGCGGGTCACACCGGGGCCTGGTGACAGCGGGTCCCGGGGCTGCCGGTCCGGCCGGACAGACCGCCGCCCCGCGAGACCGGTAGGGAGATCTCGCAGGGCGGGGGCGCGGCGGGCGGGGGACACGTGAAAGCGCCCTCCCGCACGGGGTGGTGAGCCGAGCGCATGCTCGACACCCCGACTCGGCAAGGCACTCACACGCTCCGGCGACCTGAGCGGCCCAAGCGAAGTGTTGGGTTCCAGCGGCCCGAGTGGTCCAAGTGACCTAAGTGGCCTGGCTGGTGGAGACGTTCTAAGTGGCCGACGCTGCCCGAGTCGTTCAAGCGACCGGCTGCTCGGTGTACTCGGCGAGCAGGCGCTGCGCGATCGCGTCGGCGTCACCGGCCGGGACGAGAACGCCCTCGGGGGTCAGCCGCATCGGCTCGCTGCCCGCCATCCGCCAGTCGAACTTCGCGGCGAGTTCGAAGAGGTCGGACTGGATCAGCGGCCCGCCCTTCTCGTGCTCGGCCGCGAGCGCGGTCGGGTGGTACAGCTCGTAACCGCCGGGCAGGTGCAGGGTGAGGAAGTGGCAGCCGCCGGAGAGGGTGGTGGACCAGGTGTGCTCGGTGCCCTTGGAGATGTGTGCCATCGAGCCGGGGCCGAGCTTCGTCACCTCGCCGTCGATGTACATGATCAAGGAGCCTTCGAGGACGTAGTACGTCTCGTCGGACTCGGCATGTGTGTGCAGCGGCGGTCCGGGCGTCGCGGCGGCTATCTCGCCCTCCACCATGGCCGCGGTACCACCTGTCGCGCCACTCGGCAGGACGATTTCAAACCCGCGACGGCCGGCAGGGCGGTCCTCGGGTCGGATGATGGTCGTCATGAAACCCTCTCTGGCTGGATTTCTTATCAAGTGGTTACGGGTTTAGCACGAGGCGGCGGGTGCGGGTCAAGCAGCGCTCAACTTGCCCGTCATACGCGGCTCAAGCGGCACTCCGGCAGCTGATGCTTCCCCCGTATCGCCCTCTGCCGGGGCTCCGTGCGAGCGCGGGATTTCCGCAGTTGGACACTTGTGGAGAGCAGTTGTTGTGTGGTCAACGAAATTGCGTGTGAGGGAGCGTGTGGGGAGGAAAGACACGCGGTTGCTATTCGTGGCCGAATTCACCGGGTGTCGTCGCTGAGATTTCACGATATGCGCGGGCCGGAGCGGCCGAGATGTATCGGTGGATACGACGAAGGGCGGGAGCAAGCGCTGTCGGCGCCCGCTCCCGCCCTTCGTGGCCATGCGTTCAGCTCCGCCCGGGGGTCCGTACGTGCTCGGGGCGCGGCCCGTACCCGATCATCCGGGCGATCAGCCTGCCCACCGGCGTCACCCGGTCCGCGACCGCGAGCACCCTCGGCGGCCGCGACTCGCGCGTCCCGTCGAGCGTCGGCGCGATGAGCTGGTTCTGGAGCAGGATCTGCATCCGCTGGATGGCGACCGTCGGCGGCAGCCGCCGCCTCTGCACGGCCGCCAGATGCCCGGTGCCGAGCGTGCCCCGGCGCAGCGGTTCGGCCAGCAGATTGGCGGTGGCGACCGCGTCCTGGACGGCGACGTTGATCCCGAACCCGCCGACCGGCGACATCGCGTGCGCGGCGTCGCCGATGAACAGCAGCCCCGGCCGGTACCAGCGCCGCAGCCGCTCCACCCGGACCTCCAGCATCCGGGCGTCCGAGAACTCGATCTTGTCCGGCCGGTCGCCCATCCACGGCAGCAGCGCCCGCACGCTCGCCCGCAGCGCGTCGATGCCCTCGGTCTTCAGCTGGGCGTACCTCCCCTTGGGGATGACATAGGCGAACTGCCAGTAGTCCTCCCGGCAGATGCCGATGAGCAGACCCTGGGCGCCGAGGCGGATGAACGTGTCCGGCGGGTCGCTCTCCTCGCGCGGGATACGGAACCACAGGTCGTCCATCGGCGCCCCGAACCCCTGCGGGACCAGCCCGGCCGGGGCGCGCAGCACCGAGTCACGGCCGTCGGCGGCCACCGTGAGCACCGCTCTCAGCTCGTGCTCGCCGTCGGCGTCCCGGTAGCGCACGCCCGCCGCCCGGTCGCCCTCGCGGATCAGCCCGTGCACCTCCGCGCCCATTTTCAGATGGAAGTGCGGGTACTTGGCCGCCTCCTCGGCGAGCAGGCTGAGGAAGTCCCACTGCGGGACGAACGCGATGTACGGATACGCGCCGGAGAGCAGCCGCTGGTCGGCGACGAGTACGTCGCGGGTGTCGGTGACCATGTTGATCCCCGGCGTGGTGCGGTGCGGGAGCTCCAAGAAGCGCTCCACCAGGCCGAGTTCGGCCATCACGTCCAGGGTGGAGGGGTGGATCGTGTCGCCGCGGAAGTCCCGCAGGAAGTCCTGGTGCTTCTCCAGGACGGTCACGTCGATGCCGGCCCGGGCCAGCAGCAGCCCCAGCATCGTGCCGGCCGGCCCACCGCCGACGATGCAGCAGGTGGTTGTCTCGGTTGCCATGTCGTGCCACCTCGGCGTTGCGTGGTGAATACGTACTGTGATCGAGAACTGCGTACGATGAGTCGTCAGTTGCCGTGTGCCGCAAGGGAGTTGGTCGGGTTACGGCTCACCACGTCTGGCCGCCCTGCTGCTTCGTCGCCGCGTTGAGGCGGTTGTAGAAGTTGCTGACCGCGATCCACAGGACGAGGGCGGCGAGCGGCTGCTCCGCGTAGTGCGCCGTCGCCTCGGCCCATACGTCGTCGGGGACCGGCTCGGCGCGGTCGTTGAGGCGGGTGACCGACTCGGTGAGGGCGAGCGCGGCCCGCTCGGCGTCGGTGAAGTAGGGCATCTCGCGCCACGCGGCCACCGCGAGCAGCCGCTCCGCGCTCTCGCCGCCCTTCATCGCGTACCGGGTGCCGGAGTCCACGCAGGCGCTGCACGCGTTGATCTGGCTGGCCCGCAGATGCACGAGGTGCATGGTGGCGGCGGGTACGCCGGCGCTGTGCGTGGCCTTCGTCAGCTCGCGAATGGCTTCCATCGCCCCCGGGACGAGCGTCGCCGGGCTCGGCATCCTTGCTTCCATGACGGTTCTCCTGGCTGCCACTCGCGTCGTGGCCTTGGTTCCACTGTCATGGGGCTGACGAACCCGCGCACAAAAGTGTGACTAACGCATGGTCCGCCCGAGCGTGTCGGCGCCGGGGGCGTCGCCTGTCGACGGCTCCCCGCGCCTCACCGAACCAGGTGCCCGCGGTGCCGGGTGGTCGGCTCGGGCCGCCGACGTCAGCTGCCAGGGGACGCTGGTCACCATCACGCCGGGGGTGAACAGCAGGCGGCTCTTGAGCCACAGTGCGGACTGGTTGTGCAGCAGGTTCTCCCACCAGTGGCCCACCACGTACTCGGGGATGAACACCGCGACCACATCGCGCGGACTGTCGCGCCGCATCGAGCGTACGTATTCGACGACCGGCCGGGTGATCTCGCGGTACGGCGAGGCGAGCACCTTCAGGGGCACGCTGACGTCGAGGTCCTGCCAGCGGCGCTGGAGCTCGTCGGTGGCGGGTTTGTCGACGGCGACGGTGAGCGCTTCGAGCCGGTCCGGCTTGAAGGCGCGCGCGTACGCCAGGGCGCGAAGGGTCGGCTTGTGGACGGTGGAGACCAGGACCACCGCCAACACCCTTGAGGGCGGGACCAGTTGCTCGCGTGGGTCCTCCACCGCGAGCTCGGCCGACGTGGCGTCGTAGTGGCGCCGGATGCCGCGCATCATCACCCACAGCGCGAGCGCCGCGACCACCGCGAGCCAGGCGCCCTGGGTGAACTTGGTGATCAGGACGATCACCAGGACCAGGCCGGTGACGACCGCGCCGAGCGCGTTGACCACCCGCGCCGACTGGTGGCGGCGGCGCGCGGCCGGGTCGGGCTCGGTGCGCAGGGCGCGGTTCCAGTGCCGGACCATGCCGAGCTGGGAGAGCGTGAAGGAGGTGAACACGCCGAGGATGTAGAGGTGGATGAGGCCGGTGACGTCCGCCTTGTACGCCCAGAGCAGCGCGCCCGCGACCACGGCGAGCGCCAGGATGCCGTTGGAGAAGGCGAGCCGGTCGCCCCGGTTGTGCAGCTGGCGGGGCAGATAGCGGTGCTGGGCCAGGATCGAGGAGAGCAGCGGGAAGCCGTTGAAGGCGGTGTTCGCGGCGAGGATCAGGACCAGCGCGGTGACGGTCTGGAGGAAGTAGAAGCCGAGGCTGTGGTCGCCGCCGAAGACGGACGAGGCGAGCTGGGCGATGACGGTCTTCTGGGTGAAGGTGTCGCAGCTGCCGTCGATGCCGGTCAACTGGCAGGAGTCCTCGGTGATGTGGACCTTCGCCACGATCGCCAGCGCGGTGACGCCGACGAACATCACGACCGCGAGGACGCCCATCGCCGCCATGGTCCCGGCCGCGTTCTTCGCCTTGGGCTTGCGGAAGGCGGGCACGCCGTTGGATATCGCTTCCACGCCCGTCAGCGCCGTGCAGCCACTGGAGAACGCGCGCAGCACCAGCATGACCAGGGCCATTCCGGCGAGATGCTGGTCGCCGGGCGCGGCGTGGATGCCGTACGCGGCGGACTCGGCGACCGGCGCGTCCCCGAGCGCGTACCGGATCAGACCGGTCGCGACCATGATGATCACGCCGCCGATGAAGAGATAGGTGGGCGCGGCGAAGGCGCGGCCGGACTCGCGCACCCCGCGCAGGTTCATCGCGGTCAGGATCGCCACGAAGCCGAGCGCGAGCAGTACGCGGTACGGGTTGAGCGCGGGCACCGCCGAGATGATGTTGTCGACGCCCGAGGCGACGGAGACGGCCACCGTCATCACGTAGTCGACGAGCAGGGACGCGGCGACCACCAGACCGGCCGACGGTCCGAGGTTGCGTGACACCACCTCGTACGAGCCGCCGCCGCTCGGGTACGCGTGCACGACCTGGCGGTAGGAGAGCACCACGACCGCCATCAGCGCGACGACCGCCGCCGCGATCCACGGCGTGAAGTGGAGATAGGCCAGGCCGCCCAGGGTCAGGACGAGCAGGATCTCCTGGGTCGCGTACGCCACCGAGGAGAGCGGGTCGGAGGCGAAGATCGGCAGGGCGAGCCGCTTGGACAGCAGGGTCTCGCCGAGCTCCTCGCTGCGCATCGCCCGGCCGATCACGAGACGCTTGAGGACACCAGTCACGTTCAGCACGCGGCGAGCGTATGAACGGCCACGGGGAGTTGGGTGTTAAGGATCCGTCAGGATCGTTGACACGGAAGGACGAACCACAACAAACCGGCTAGCCGAGGCCGGAGACCTTGAACACGGTGCGGGCCGTCTCGCGGTCGATCCGGGCCGAGATCTGGCGCAACGCCGTCTCGCCGCAGCAGAGCGTGCCGCGCGCCAGGCTCGTACGGGAGCCCTCGTCCAACAAGCGCCACAGCGGCGGGTTGTTGATCAGCACCTGGGGGTCGATCTCGGCGCGGTTGCCATCCGCGTCGCGCAGCAGCAGCCGCTGGGCGACCCCGTCCGTCCAGCGCACCGACACCAGCCGGTCGGTGCGCACCACGCGGGTGCGGACCAGTGCGTGCGAGACCAGCAGACCGGGACCGGCTGACACCCGGGCCGGCCACAGCACCAGGAGCAGCAGCGCCGCGAGGCCGAGCCAGAGCGCGGCGCGCAGGACCGTGAGGGTGCCCGCGCTCGCGTCGATCAGCAGGAGCAGACCGAGCAGCACCGCCGCGCACCCACCCGCCGAGCGCGCCTCACTGGCCCAGCCCGTGTCGGACGCGACCGGGCCGTTGTCGTACGCGAGGGGTGCGGCCGGCCGCGAGGCGTGGGTCGTGGTGAGCGACGCCGACGTCCTGGCGGCCGACGACCACTGCGACCGGCGCCGTCCCATGGCTCTCATGGCTCTCATGTCCTGTGACGCTAGGGACTCGGGCCGGGTCTGTCGTCGGGCGTTGACGAAGTGTTGATGGGCGCCCGGTAAGTCTTGACGGTGGCCATACGGAGCCCCTGACAGCCCCTGGCGCTGACGCCCCGTCAAGATGCCGTCAAGACGGGGCCTCGCGGCATCAGGAGACCGTCAACACGGGCTTCGGGTCGAACGGTTGACCTGATGCTGGTGTTCGCACGGGATCGTACGAGCGGCCCGTGGCGAGGTGGGAGGGGCGCGTGAGCATCACCGCCGAGCAGAGCCAGGGGGCGGGGGCCCCGGTGAACGCAGGGATCCTCCCCGCGTCGGCCGTTCGTCACGGGGGGATCCCGCCGTCGCGGTCCGGAGGGGGTCCGCGTCGGGGACAGTCGTGGCGACGGTCTTACGAGGCCGTCGCCCGGCTGGTCCGCGACCTGCGGGCGGCCGTGCGCCGCCAGTGGTCCACCACGCCGGGCCGGCTGCGGTTCATGGGAACGGGCTGCGCGCTGCTCGGGACCGGACTGCTGGTCCTCCTGGTGGTCGCCGCCACCGGCGCGTCCGGCACCTGGGACGCCATCGAGCACCGCAACGCGCCCCGCACCCTCGCCGCGACCCAGCTGGAACTGGCGCTCAACGACATGGACGCCCAGACCGCCAACATCCTGGTGTCCAGCGGCGATTCGGGCACCGGAAAGGGCCGCCTCGACCGCTCGTACACGGAGGCGAGAAGCCGGTACGAGACCGCCCAGGAGACCATCAGCCGCTCCCTGCGCACGCTCGGCGCGGCCTCCGAGGGCGACAAGGGCACCCAGGACGCCGTGGTCGCGCTCACCGACGAGTTCGCGCACTACCAGGAGTTCGTCGGGCGGGCCCTGGAGAACGACGAGCACCCCGGCGGCAAGGACGCGGCCCGCAGCGACTACCGGACCGCGACCGACCTCCTCGCCCATGTGATGCTGCCCAACGCGAGCCGGCTCGTGGACGCCAACGACGCGGTCTACCAGGCGGACTACCGCGCGGCGCACTCCGACGTGAACGTCCAGCTGGCCGCCGAGATCGTCCTGGGCGTGCTTCTTGTGGTCGCCCTCATCTCCCTCCAGATCCAGCTCAGCCGCCGCTTCGGTCGGGTGTTCAACCCGGGCCTGCTCGCGGCGACGCTGTGCGCGCTGGTCGCGGTGGTCAGCGGCATGCAGCTGCTGACCACCACCTCCAACCAGCTGAGGATCGCCCGCCACGACTCCTTCGACTCGGTGGTCGCGCTGGCCCGTTCCAAGGCCCTCGGCTACGACCTCAACGCGGACGAGAGCCGCTACCTCCTGGACCCCGACCACCGTACGGAGTACGCCACGGGCTTCCTGGACAAGTCGCGGAAGCTGTACGGGGTGGCGGGGGACGACGTCGACGCGTACGGCAGCCAGCTGGACGTGACCTGGGGCGATTACCGCAATGGCCGCGGGGACAAGGACTTCACCGGCGAGTACCGGCGCGAGCTCGACAACCTCACGTTCCCGGGGGAGCGGGAGGCCGCCGAGAAGACGGTCGACGCGTACGTGGTCTACCAGCAGGACGACCGCAAGTTCCGCAAGCTGGTCGCCGAGAACAAGATCCGGGAGGCCACCGAGTTCTGCGTCGGCTGGGCCCCGGACACCTCGAACGCGCACTTCGGGGCGTGGATGCAGGCGCTGGACGAGGTGACCGCGATCAACAGCGACCACCACTACCGGGCGATCGCGTCGGGCCGCGACGCGATCTCGTACCTGGCTCCGACAGCCGGGACGGGCCTTGTGCTGATGGCGGGGCTGGTGGCGTTCGGACTGCGGCCCCGGCTGGCGGAGTACCGCTGAGAGTCCGCCGAGGGGCGGCACGGGCTCAGCCGAGCCCCGGCACCATCGACACCAGCAGGTCGATCAGCTTGATCCCGACGAACGGCAGGACGAGCCCGCCGAGCCCGTAGACCGCGAGGTTGCGGCGGAGCAGGTCGTGCGCGGAGGCCGGGGTGTAGCGCACACCGCGCAGGGCGAGCGGGATCAGCGCGATGATGATCAGGGCGTTGAAGATGATCGCCGAGGTGATGGCCGAGGTCGGGCTGTGCAGGCCCATCACGTTGAGGCGGTCGAGCCCCGGGTAGGCCGAGGCGAACATCGCGGGGATGATCGCGAAGTACTTGGCGACGTCGTTGGTGATGGAGAACGTGGTCAACGCGCCCCGGGTGATGAGGAGTTGCTTACCGATCTCGACGATCTCGATGAGCTTGGTCGGGTTGGAGTCGAGGTCGACCATGTTCCCGGCTTCCTTGGCGGCCGAGGTGCCGGTGTTCATCGCGACGCCGACGTCCGCCTGGGCGAGCGCGGGGGCGTCGTTGGTGCCGTCGCCGGTCATCGCGACGAGCTTGCCGCCCGCCTGCTCCTTCTTGATCAGGGCGAGTTTGTCCTCGGGCGTGGCCTCGGCCAAGTAGTCGTCCACGCCTGCCTCCTGGGCGATCGCGCGGGCGGTCAGCGGGTTGTCGCCGGTGATCATGACGGTACGGATGCCCATGCGCCGCAGCTCCGCGAACCGCTCGGCGATGCCGTTCTTGACCACGTCCTTGAGGTGGATCACCCCGAGCACCCTCGGCCCGTACCCGTCGTGCACACCCACGAGCAGCGGGGTGCCGCCCGAGGCCGAGATGGCGTCCGCGAACCGGCGTGCCTCGACGGGGACCTGACCCCCGTACATCTCCACCCAGTCCACGACCTGGGCGGCGGCGCCCTTGCGGATGTGGGAGACGGCCCCGTTCTCCCAGCGCAGATCGACCCCGCTCATCCGGGTCTGCGCGCTGAACTCCACGAACCGGGCGCCCTGGAGCTCCCCCTCGGCCGGCTCGCGCAGCCCGTACCGCTCCTTGGCGAGGACGACGACCGAGCGGCCCTCGGGGGTCTCGTCGGCGAGCGAGGCGAGCTGGGCGGCGTCCGCGAGGTGCACCTCTTCGATGCCGGGCAGCGGGACGAACGCGCAGGCCTCGCGGTTGCCGAGGGTGATGGTGCCGGTCTTGTCGAGCAGCAGGGTGTTGACGTCACCGGCGGCCTCGACCGCCCTGCCGGACATGGCGAGGACGTTCCGCTGCACCAGCCGGTCCATGCCCGCGATGCCGATCGCCGAGAGCAGCGCGCCGATCGTCGTCGGGATGAGGGTCACCAGAAGCGCCACCAGGACGGTCGTGGACTGGGCGGCGTGCGCGTACTCGGCCATCGGCTGCACCGCGACCACCACGAGCACGAAGATGATCGTGAGCGCGGCGAGCAGGATGTTCAGCGCGATCTCGTTCGGCGTCTTCTGCCGGGAGGCGCCCTCCACCAGGGCGATCATCCGGTCCAGGAAGCTGTGGCCGGGCCGTGAGGTGACCCGGACGACGATCCGGTCGGACAGGACGGTGGTGCCGCCGGTCACGCCCGAGCGGTCGCCGCCGGACTCCCGGATGACGGGCGCGGACTCCCCGGTGACGGCCGATTCGTCGACGGCGGCAACGCCGTCGACGACATCCCCGTCCGCCGGGATCAGCTCGCCCGCCTCGACGACCACGAAGTCGAAGGGCTTGAGGTCGGTGGCCGCCACCGCCTCGGTGCGGGCGTGCAGCAGATCGGTGCCGACCCGCCAGTTGTCGCGCAGCCGCAGCGCCACCGTGTCCGTACGGGCCCGCCTGAGCGAGTCGGCCTGGGCCTTCCCGCGCCCCTCGGCCACGGCCTCCGCCAGGTTCGCGAAGATCACGGTCAGCCAGAGCCAGACGCCGATCACCCAGGTGAAGACGGACGGGTGGACGAGCGCGGACAGCGTGGTCAGCGCGGCCCCGATGGCGACGACGAAGAGCACGGGCGTACGCACCAGAGCGCGCGGATGCAGCTTGCGCAGGGCGTCGGGGAACGCCTTCAGGAGCTGTACGGGTTCGAAGAGGCCCCCGGGACGGCGAGCGTTCCGACGCGTCGGCCGGGGGCCCAGCGGACCTCGGGGCGGGAGACCGGTCGGGGCCGGGGCGGGCGGGGCCTGCTGGGGAGCGGCGGGAGACATCGAGGAAGCCCTTCGGGGGCGGGGGATGTTCCGGGGCGACGGTCTCGGGGCCGCACGGGAGCCGGGTCGGCGCCTGGGCCCCGGCGCCGACCCGGCCGGGTGGGACGCGGGGCGGGGAGGCGCCGCGTACTTCCGGAAGGTAGATCCATGCAGGTGCCACGCAGGGCTGTTTTGACGGGCTTCTGACGGCCTGCTGACGGCGTTCTGGCGGCATTCCGCACGGCCTCGCGGCGGTCGTTTCCGGTGGCCTTGCGGAAGCGTTCCGGGGGCCGAATCCGGGTGCCCGACCGGTAGTGGCCGGGACCCGCGTATGAAAGGCGTCAAGGACACGGCAGCGGCCGTAAGGAGGCCGTCAACGGAACGTGCGGAGGCCGTGCGGAGAGGTTTGCTCTACAGGTCCGCTCGTTTCGTGGCTCGTTTTCGGGCCTCTTCCAGTTTCAGGAGCTTGCGATGGCCGACGTGGCCTTCGTCGTCACCACGATCGCGGTTTTCGCGTTGGTGGCGCTCATTGCCAAGGGGGTGGCGAAGCTGTGACTGCCGAGAACATTGTCGGTCTGATCGTGGCCGTCGCTCTG
>NZ_MECJ01000036.1 GCF_014596475.1 Streptomyces sp. CBMA152
CCCCCCCCCCCCCCCCCCCCCCCCCCCCCCCCCCCCCCCCCCCCCCCCCCCCCCCCCCCCCCCCCCCCCCCCCCCCCCCCCCCCCCCCCCCCCCCCCCCCCCCCCCCCCCCCCCCCCCCCCCCCCCCCTCCCCCCCCCCTTCCCCCCCCCCCCCCCCCCCCCACCGCCCCCTCCGGCCCCCCGCCCCGGACGGCACGGCCGTGCTCGGCACCGGGCCGCGCGGCCCGGTCGGCGTCGACCTCGCCTCCGACGGCCCGCATCTGCTGGTCGAGGGACCGGCGGGCAGCGGCCGTACGGAGCTGCTGCGGGCGGTCGCGGCGTCGCTCGCGGCCGGGGCGCGGCCGGACCGGCTGGGGATGATCCTGGTCGACGGGGCGGGCGGGGAGCGCGGCGACGGCCTGCGCGCGTGCACCGAACTCCCGCATGTCTCCACGTACTTGGTGGCCTCCGATCCCGTCCGGATGCGGGAGTTCGCGCAGGCGCTCGGGGCGGAGCTGAAGCGGCGGGCCGAGCTGCTCGACGGCGTCGGGTTCGCGGAGTGGGTGGCGCGGGCCGCCTCGGACGCGCAGGAGTCGGCCGGGCGGTCCGCCGGTGAGCAGCGCGGGTCCGAGCGCGGGGATGTGGACGGGCCGTCCACCAGCACGCTGCGACTGCGCCCGCTGGCCCGTACGCGTACGGAGGCGGGGCCGCCGCCGCTGGCCCGTCTCGTCGTCCTCGTCGACGACCTGGACGCGCTGGTCGCACCCGCGCTCGGCAGCCCGGGGCGGCCCGCTGCGGGGTCGGTGGTGCGGGCGCTTGAAGCCGTGGCTCGGGACGGGGAGCGGCTGGGGGTGCATCTGGTGGCGACGTCGGCGCGTCCTGAGCGTACGGGGGACACGGAGCTGGCGCGGGGGGTACGTCAGGTGGTGCGGCTCGACGCGCCGCCGCTCGTCCCTTCGCCGGACGAGCCGTCGCCGGGGCGGGGGCGGCTGTTCGGGGCGGACGGTGTTGTCACGCCCTTCCAGGGCGGGCGGGTCACTGGGCGGATACCGCGTACGGCGACGCTGCGGCCCACGGTCGTGCCCCTGGAGTGGGAGCGCATGGGCGACCCCCCGGCCCGTCGGCCGGTCCGTGAACTCGGCAATGGGCCTACGGACTTGGCGCTGCTTGCGAGTGCGCTGGATCGTGCGGCGAGACTGGTCCACGCGGCCCCGCCCGCGGCGCTTTAGCCCCCACCCCGCCCCTTCCCTAAACCCTGCCGGGGGCGGGTGGGGGTGGTTACCCGGGCCCCTTTTGCGGGGCCTGCGGCCCCTGCACCCCGCTTTCGTCTGCGGACCATGCTGGGTCGCTCGCGCAGTTCCCCGCGCCCCTTAATGGGCCCTTCGGGCCCTCCTAGGGGCGCGGGGAACTGCGCGACCAGCCCCCACCGGCCCGCAGACAAACGACACCCGCCGGAGGCTTTCGGGAAGGGGCGGGGTGGGGCCAAACCCGCCTGACGTAACGTCACGAGCCCATCACGATCGACCCGTTGGGGGCGAGAGCGGTATTGCGGGGCCCCCGCGCCCGGCGTAGGACTGTCCGGACGGGACGACCTCGGCGGCGAGAGGCGGACAGCTCATGCGTACGGGTCGGACAGGGCGGACAGGGCGGAAACTGGCAGGGGTGGCGGCCATCGGCGCGCTGGCCCTCGTCGCCACCGCGTGCAGCAGCGACAGCAAGACGGTCGGTGGCAAAGCCACCCCCTCCAAGAGCGGCGGCGCCCCCGCCCTCCAACTCCCCCGGCTCGACGGCCAGAAGATCGAGGTCGCCGCCGTCTGGACCGGGCCCGAGCAGGCCAACTTCCTGAAGGTGCTGAAGGAGTTCGAGGGCCGTACCGGGGCCAGTGTCACCTTCGTCCCCGCTCAGGACCCCATCGTCAACTTCCTCGGCACCAAGATCGCCGGTGGCAGTCCCCCCGATGTCGCCATGCTCCCGCAGGTCGGCGCCATCCAGCAGGCCGCGCAGAAGAAGTGGCTCAAGCCCGTCGGCGCGGACGCCAAGGCGCAGCTCGACAAGAACTACGCCAAGGTGTGGCGCGACCTGGGGCAGGTCGACGGGACGCAGTACGCCGTGTACTTCAAGGCCGCCAACAAGTCCCTCGTCTGGTACAACACCAAGGTCTTCGAGACCGCGGGCGCCCAAGTGCCCAAGACCTGGAAGGACTTCCTCGCCGCCGCCGACACCATCTCGGCCTCCGGCGTCACCCCGGTCTCCGTGGGCGCCGCCGACGGCTGGACCCTCACCGACTGGTTCGAGAACGTCTACCTCTCGCAGGCCGGGCCGGACAAGTACGACCAGCTCGCGCAGCACAAGATCAAGTGGACCGACCCGTCCGTCAAGGACGCGCTCACCACCCTCGGCCAGCTCTTCGGCAAGCCGGATCTCATCGCGGGCGGCACCACCGGCGCCCTGCAGACCGAGTTCCCGGCCTCCGTCACCCAGACCTTCACCGGCGGCGACCAGCCCAAGGCGGGCATGGTCTTCGAGGGCGACTTCGTCAGCGTCAACATCGCGCAGACCTCGGCGAAGATCGGCACCGACGCCAAGGTCTTCCCGTTCCCGGCCGTCGGCGCCAAGGCGCCGGTCGTCACCGGCGGCGACGCGGCCGTGGCCCTCAAGGACACCAAGGGCGCCCAGGCCCTGCTGACCTGGCTGGCCTCCCCGGACGCGGCGAAGATCTGGGCGGCGGCGGGCGGATACGTTTCGCCCAACAAGGCCACGGACCTGGCCGCCTACCCCAATGACGTGCAGCGCGACATCGCCAAGGCGCTCGTCGGGGCCGGGGACGACGTCCGGTTCGACATGTCCGACCAGGCCCCGCAGTCCTTCGGCGGGACGCCGGGCAAGGGCGAGTGGAAGGACCTTCAGGACTTCCTGAAGAACCCGAAGGACGTCGCCGGCGCCCAGGCCAAACTGGAGGCCGACGCGGCCGCGGCGTACAAGAACTGATCCGGCGATGACCACCGCGCCCGCCACCGGGTCCACCACCCCGGTGCCCGCCCCGCGTCCGCGCCGCAGCGTGACCGGGACGCGGAAGTACCTCGCCGCCGCCTTTCTGCTGCCCGCGCTCGTGCTGCTCGGCGCGCTCGTCGTGTATCCGATCGGCTACTCGGTCTACCGCTCGTTCTTCGACCAGTCCGGCAACGGATTCGCCGGGTTCGACAACTACAGGACGCTCTTCACCGACGACACCATCCGTACGGCGGTCAAGAACAACGCCATCTGGGTCGTCTGCGCGCCCACGATCGCCACCGCGCTCGGGCTGATCTTCGCGGTGCTCACCGAACGGGTGCGCTGGGGAACGGCGTTCAAGCTGATCGTCTTCATGCCGATGGTGATCTCGATGCTCGCCGCCGGGATCATCTTCCGCCTGGTGTACGAGCAGGACCCGGACCGGGGGGTCGCGAACGCCGTCTGGGTGGGCGTGCACGACACGTTCGCGCAGTCCGCCGGGTTCCCGCGCGCCCATCCACTGCCCTCCGCGCCCCTGAAGGCGGGCGGCGGCGGCTCGTTCGTCACGAAGGACGTCGTCCACGCCGGGACCCCGGCGCTGCTCCCGCTCGTCGGGGTCGCCGCCGACAAGATGCCGTCCTCGGCCAAGCCCGCGAAGGCCGCACAGCCGGTGCCCGGGCAGATCACCGGTACGGCCTGGCTGGACTTCACCAAGGGAGGCGGCGGCACCCCCAACATCGTCGACCCCAAGGAACTGGGCCTCAAGGGCCTGAAGATCGAGGCCGTACGAGACGGTTCAGTCGTCGCCACCGCCACCGCCCGCGCGGACGGTACGTTCACGCTCCCCGCCAAGGCCGACGGGGCCCAACTGCGGCTTCCGCAGAGCAACTTCCACGAGCCGTACAACGGCGTCAACTGGCTCGGCCCGAACCTCGTCACCCCGGCCATCATCGGCTCGTACATCTGGATGTGGGCCGGTTTCGCGATGGTGCTCATCGCGGCCGGGCTCGCGGGGCTGCCGCGTGAGCTGCTTGAGGCGGCGCGGGTGGACGGCGCCAACGAGTGGCAGGTGTTCCGGCGGGTGACGGTGCCGCTGCTCGCGCCCGTGCTCGCGGTCGTCCTGGTCACGCTGGTGATCAACGTACTGAAGATCTTCGACCTGATCTTCATCATCGCCCCGGGCTCCAGCCAGGCCGACGCCAATGTGCTGGCGCTCCAGCTCTACCGCTCCTCGTTCGGCACGGACGCGGACCTCGGCATCGGCAGCGCGATCGCCGTACTGCTGCTGATCCTGGTCCTGCCGGTGATGCTCTTCAACATTCGCAGGATGCGGCGGGAGGCGCGGCGATGACGGCTGTCGACGGAATCGTCCGGGCCAAGCAGTCCCTCCCGGCCCGGATCGCCGCGCGGGCCGGCGGCGGGGCGATGCGGGTCTTCCTCATCCTCGTCGGGCTGTTCTGGCTGATGCCGACCGTCGGGCTGCTGCTCTCCTCACTGCGCGGCCCCTCCGACATCGCCTCCAGCGGCTGGTGGAAGATCTTCAGCCACCCCTCCCAGCTCACCTTCCACAACTACTCCACCCTGCTCGACAACAAGACCGTCACCGACTCGCTGCTCTCCACGGTGATCATCACCGTCCCGGCCACCGTCCTGGTCGTCGTGATCGGCTCGCTCGCCGGATACGCCTTCGCCTGGATGGAGTTCCCCGGCCGCGACTGGTGGTTCATGATCGTGGTGAGCCTGCTCGTCGTGCCGGTCCAGATCGCCCTCGTACCGGTCGCCAAGCTCTTCGGCAAGATCGGGATCTTCGAGACGACGGTCGGTGTGATCACCTTCCACGTCGCCTTCGGACTGCCGTTCGCGATCTTCCTCCTACGGAACTTCTTCGCGGAGATCCCGCGCGAGCTCCTGGAGGCCGCGCGGCTCGACGGGGCGGGCGAGATACGGCTGTTCACCCGGGTCGTGCTGCCGCTGGGCGGCCCGGCGATCGCCTCGCTGGGCATCTTCCAGTTCCTGTGGGTCTGGAACGACATGCTGGTCGCGCTGATCTTCGCGGACTCCAAGCACCCGCCGATCACGGTCGCCCTCCAGCAGCAGGTACGGCAGTTCGGCAACAACATCGACGTGCTCGCGCCCGGCGCGTTCGTCTCGATGGTCATCCCGCTGGCCGTCTTCTTCGCCTTCCAGCGCCAGTTCGTCTCCGGCGTGATGGCGGGCGCCGTCAAATAGCCGCCGCGGGTTTACCCCGTCTGCCGCGAGCGGCGTAACCCGCTCGCGGCATTCGCCGTTCTACGGGCCATGCCCCGGTTCAGCGTGATCGTTCCCGTGTACAAGGTCCAGGCGTATCTCCACGACTGCCTGGGTTCGGTGCTCAGCCAGACCTACGACGACCTGGAACTGATCGCGGTGGACGACTGCTCACCGGACGCGTGCGGGGCGATCATCGACGAACTCGCCGCCCGCGACCGCCGCGTCACCGCCGTCCACCTCGACGTCAACACGGGTCTCGGCCCCGCCCGCAACGCCGGACTCGCCCACGCCACCGGCGACTACATCGTCTTCCTCGACGGCGACGACACCCTCACCCCCGGCGCCCTCCAGGCCATCGCCGACCGCCTCAAGGAGACCGGCGACCCGGACGTGCTGGTCTACGACTACGCGCGGACGTACTGGAACGGCGAGCGGGTCCGCAACAAGTCGGCCGCCCAACTCGCCGAGACCGGGCCCGCGAGCTTCACGCTCGCCGACCGGCCGGGGCTGCTCAAGCTGCTCAGCGTGGTGTGGAACAAGGCGTACCGGCGCGAGTTCGTCGAGGAGCAGGGCTTCCGCTTCGCGCCCGGCTTCTACGAGGACGCGCCGTGGACGTATCCGGCGCTGATGGCGGCCGGTTCGCTCAGCACGCTCGACCGCGTCTGCGTCCACTACCACCAGCGCCGCCAGGGCAGCATCCTCTCGACCACCAGCCACCGCCACTTCGACCTCTTCGACCAGTACGACCGAGTCTTCGCGTTCATCGACTCCCGCCCGGAGCTGGCCTGCTGGCGGCCGCTGATCTTCCGCAAGATGGCCGACCACGTCCTGACGGTGTTCACCACGCGGGTGCGGCTGCCGCGCGGGAGCCGGGCCGAGTTCTTCCGCCGCGCCCGCGCCCAGTACCGCCGCCACCGCTCCCCCGGTGCAGGCCCGCGCACCCTGCGCGTACGGGTGCGGCACGGTCTGGTGCGGCTGGGCGCCCACCGTACGTATCGCAGCCTGGGGGCGCTGCGGGCACTGCGCGCCCGCGTGGTGCGGCACACCCCGGCGCTCGGGCGGATGCTGCGCGCCGCCGTGCTGCGCCTGCACTACCGCGTCCAACTGCGCCTGCCGCTGCGGGAGGAGGCGGTCTTCACCGCGTACGGGAACCGGGGGTACGTCTGCAACCCGGCGGCGATCGAGGCGAAGGTGCGCGAGCTGGTGCCCCGGGTGCGGACCGCCTGGATCGCGGCGCCCGAGCATCTGCACACCGTGCCGCCCGCCACCCGCAAACTGCGACCCGCCACCTTCGCGTACTGGACGGCGCTGGCCCGCGCCAAGTACCTGGTCAGCAACGCCGACTTCGACCACCGGCTGGTCAAGCGGGACGGCCAGACGCTGCTCCAGACCCACCACGGCACCCCGCTGAAGACGATGGGCCTGGACCTGATGGACCGCCCGGCCGCCGCCCGCGACACGGACTTCTCCGCCCTCGTCGCCCGCGCCGACCAGTGGGACTACAGCCTCTCCGCCAATGTGCACTCCACCCTCACCTGGGAGCGCACCTACCCCTCGGGCTACACCACGCTCGAATACGGCTACCCGCGCAACGACGTGTTCCAGGAGGCGAACGCCGCCGACGTGGCCCGGCTGCGCGAGCTGATCGGCATCCCCGCCGACGCCACCGCCGTGCTCTACGCCCCGACCCCGCGCGACTACCGGCGCGGCCAGCACCTCCCGCTCGACCTGGAGCGCGTGGCTCGCCGGCTCGGCCCCGGCTTCGTCCTGCTCACCCGCGCCCACTTCTCCTACGGCGCCCCGCTGACCGGCGACGACACCCACCCCCGCGTCATCGACGTCAGCGCCCACCCGTCGGTCGAACAGCTCTGCCTGGCCGCCGACGCGCTGCTCACCGACTACTCGTCCCTGATGTTCGACTACGCCAACCTGGACCGCCCGATCGTCGTCCACGCCGACGACTGGGAGGCCTACCAGGCGGCCCGCGGCACCTACTTCGACCTGCGCGCCTTCCCGCCCGGCGCGGTCGCCAGGACCGAGGACGAGCTGATCGACATCTTCTCCACCGGCCACTGGCGCGGCTCCCGCTCGGCGCAGCTGCGGGCCGCGTTCCGGGCCCGCTTCTGTCCGTACGACGACGGGCACGCCGCCGAGCGGGTGGTGCGCCGGGTCTTCCTCGGCCAGAACGCGAACCTGCCCGCGTTCGTCCCCGTCGAGGACCGCCGCCCGGCCCCCTCGGCCGTCCTTCGCACGTCCGCGGCCCAGCGCGAACTCGCGGGCCTGGTCTGACCCCCCTGTAATCCCCCGACCCCGGAAGAGGTCCCTCCTTGCCCCGTTTCACCGTCATCGTGCCCGTCCACGACGTCCGCGGACAGCTGCGGGAATGTCTGGAGTCGGTGCTTGGCCAGTCGTACGGGGATGTCGAGGTCATCGGTGTCGACGACGGCTCGACGGACGGCTCGGGGCGCCTGCTCGACGAACTGGCCGCCGCCGACCGCCGGGTGCGGGCGGTGCACCTGCCGCTGACGGTGAGCGCCGGGGAGCGCCGCGACGCGGGGGCCGGGCAGGCGCAGGGCGACTATCTACTCTTCCTGGAGCCGGGGCTCGTCCAGCTGCCGGGCGCGCTCGCCGCGCTCGCGGACCGGCTGAAGGAGGCCGGGGACCCGGATGTGCTGCTGTTCGGCCACCTCCGTACGCCGTTCCTGGGCACCCCCGAGCCCAGCCGCTCCCTGGACGTGCTGCGGGCGGCCGGGGACGCGGTGACGACGGCGGCCGCGCGGCCGGGGCTCCTCGATGTGGCCCCGGTGAGCTGGAACCGCGCGGTGCGCCGCACGTTCTGGCGCGCCGAGGGCCTGTCGTTCGGCTCCGGCGAGCGGGCCGAGGCCAGGTGCGCGCTGACGACGCTGATGGCGGCCGGGTCGGTGGCCTGCCTGCCGACGCCGTGCGTGGACCACCGCGGGCAGCGGGCCGTCACGCGCCCCCGCGTCGACCGCCGTGACATCGTCGCCGAGTACGCGCGCCTGCTCACCGAGACCGCCGCGCGCCCCGGCACCGAGAAGCTGCGCGGCCCGCTGTACGCCCTGGCGGTACGGGAGTTGTTGAAGCTGTACCCGGGCGGGCGCCGGGGGCGGGCGGCCTATGTGCGGGCGGTGGCCGCGTTCTGCCGGACCCACCGCCCGGCCGGGCACCGCACCCCCGGCGGCCGCGCCGGGCTGCGCACCCGACTGTTCACCGAGGGCCGCCCCTTGGCGCTGGCCGCCCTGGACGGGGCCCTGGCGAGCCGTCGCAGGCTGCGCTCGCGCGTACGGGGCCTGCGAAAGTCCGTACTGCGCACGGCGTTTCGGCACTACTACCGCCTTCAGCGGCTGCTCCCCCTCGACCCCCGGCTCGCGGTGTACGCCGCGTACTGGAACCGGGGCGTCAGCTGTAATCCGGCCGCCATCCACAGCGCGGCCGCCCGGCTCGCGCCGCACATCAAGGGCGTGTGGGTGGTCGGCAAGGCGGAGGCGGCCGCCGGGCACGCGTTCGTGGTGCCGGACACACGCGCGTACTGGCGGCTGATGGCCCGTGCCACGTACTTCGTGAACAACGTCAACTTCCCCGACCACCTGGTCAAGCGGCCCGGCCAGATCCACCTCCAGACCCATCACGGCACCCCGCTCAAGCGCATGGGCCTGGACCAGCTGGCGCACCCGGCCGCCGCCAAGGGCTTCAGCTTCCGCCGGTTCCTGGCCCGGGTGGACCGCTGGGACTACTCGCTCTCCGCCAACGCGCACACCACCGAGACCTGGTCGCGCGCCTACCCGAGTGCGGTGAAGCACCTGGAGACGGGGTATCCGCGCAACGACGTGTACGCCACGGCCACCGCCGAGGACATCGCCGCCGTCCGCCGCACCCTCGGCATCGCGCCGGGCCGCCGGGTGATCCTGTACGCGCCGACGCACCGCGACTACGAGCGCGGCTTCCACAGCGCGCTCGACCTGGCCCGGGTCGCCGACGCGCTCGGCCCGGACTCCCTGCTGCTGGTCCGCGCGCACTACTTCTACGCCTCCGCCGCCCTGCCCGAGCACCCCGGGCTGCTCGACGTCTCGGACCACCCGCGCGTCGAGGACCTGTGCCTGGCGGCGGACGCGCTGGTCACCGACTACTCCTCGGTGATGTTCGACTACGCCGACCTGGACCGCCCGATCGTGGTGCACGCCCCCGACTGGGAG
Source organism: Streptomyces sp. CBMA152 (assembly GCF_014596475.1). Classification (GTDB taxonomy): domain Bacteria; phylum Actinomycetota; class Actinomycetes; order Streptomycetales; family Streptomycetaceae; genus Streptomyces. Next base: position 9,435 of record NZ_MECJ01000036.1, read on the forward strand.
GTCTACCGCACGGTCCGGGGCGTCTGCTTCGACCTGCTGTCGGGCCGCCCCGGGGACACCCCCGGAGCGGTCACCACCAGTACGGACGAGCTCATCTCCTGCTTCCAGAGCGGGAGTTGGAACAGCCACGCCAATGCCGCACTGCGGGCCGCCTTCCGCGAGCGGTTCTGTACGTACGACGACGGGCGCGCCGCCGAGCGGGTGGTGCGCACGGTCTTCCTCGGCGAGGAGGCCGAGGCGCCGACGCCGATGGAGCGAGCCGTGGCGCCGCTGCCGGGCCAGAGCGGCGCCCGGCGGGTCAGCCCTGCTGGCCGGCCATCACCGTGACGAGGCCGACCACCACGAGCAGCGAGCCCGCCCACGTCCACACCGAAGTCCGCTCGTGCAGCACGGTGGAGCTGGCCAGGACGATCAGCAGATAGCCCAGGGCGTTGAACGGGTAGGCGATCGACAGCGGCACCCGGGCCAGCGTCGACATCCAGGCGACCGCCGAGACGGCGAAGACCACCAGGCCGATCACGATCCACGGGCTGGTGGCGGCCCGCAGCGCGATCGAGCCGCCGCCCCGCTCCACGGCGGCGGCCGCCGTGCGCATCCCGTGCTTGAGCATGATCTGGCCGCCTGCCGAGGAGAACACCGCGAACAGCAGCAGGGCGAGGCTGGACAGGTTCAACAGCGGCCTCCTGACCGGGACTTGAGATGCAGGCACCGGCTCGGGCTCAGACGCCCACGCGGTCGGCGGGGGTGTACTGACGGTTGAGGATGTCCTGTACATCGACGTGCTCCCCGGCGATGATCGTCTCGGCCGCGTGCGGCGTGAGAACGGCGACGTGCTGATAGCCGAACAGGGTGGGCCGCAGCCGGGTCAGCAGCCGCGAGATCCCGCCGAGCGCTCCGGCGAGCGCCCCCTTGAGACCGCGCCCGCCGAGCAGCGCCCAGAAGGGTGCGCCCGTCGAGGTCAGATGGAGGACGTCGTACCCCGCGTCGCGAACCGTGCGGCGCAGGCTGGCCCGGGTGAAGAAGCGCAGATGCGTCTCGTCGAGGATGCCGCGCCGGTCGTACCCGAACACCCCGAGGACGACGCGAAGCCGCGCGTACCAGTGCCCGAAGTTCGGTACGGACAGCAGCACTTGACCGCCCGGGCGCAGCACCTGGGCGATCTCGGCGAGGACGCGCTCGGGCCGGGAGAGGTGTTCGACGACGTCCCCGGCCACCACATAGTCGTAACCGCGCCCGACGCTCTCCGGCAGCCCCTCCTCCAGGTCGGCGAGGAGGAACCGCGAGCACTTCTCGCGCACCCCCGCCACCTCGACGCAGTCGACGCCGGTCACCTCGTGCCCCAGGGCCTCCAGGCGCTCGGCGAACAGGCCGCCGGAGCAGCCGAGATCGAGCACACGGCCCGGCGGCAGGCCCCGCATGCGCTCCAGGATGACGGAGTGCGAGGAGCCGTCGCCCTCCTTGAAGGCGTATCCGTCGGGCTTGGGAATCCATGGGCAGGTGCCGAACCCCTTGACCGCGAGCCGGTATTCGAGGACGTCCTTCACCACGTCCTTGGCGTACTTGAGACCGTTCACGTAGCAGATCTCGTCGCCGTAATAGGTGGGAATGGGGATCTCCTGGATCCGCATTCCGGCGTCGATGAGCTGGACGATGATCTGGGTGTCGAAGTCGAACGCGTCGGTGTTGCGCCCGATGGGGAGCTTTCGCAGCGCGGCCATGCTGTAGGCGCGGTAGCCGGAGTGGAATTCGGTGAGCCGGGAGCCGAGGAGGGAGTTCTCCAGACGGGTGAGAATCCGGTTTCCCAGCCATTTGTAGAGCGGCATTCCGCCGCGCAGCGCCCCGCCCTTGTGCATCATGCGCGAGCCGAACACGGCGTCGGCCTCGCCGTTCACGAGGGGCGCGACCATCTCGGGGAGCAATTCGGGGGCGTACTGCCCGTCGCCGTGCAGCAGGACCACGATGTCGAGCCCGCGTTCCGCCGCCAGCGCGTATCCCGCTTTCTGGTTCCCGCCGTATCCGAGGTTCTTGGTGTGCCGCATGACGACGGTTCTCGGCATTCCCTCGGCCTGGGACCAGCGGCATCCGGCGGTGAAGGTTCCGTCGTGGCTGGCGTCGTCGAGGATGAGGATGTCCGCGATACGGGAGCGGAAGTCGACCGGAATGCGGTCGAGGGTCTTCTCCAAGGTGGTCTCGGCGTTGTACGCGACGACGAGGATGCCGATCCGGGGGCTGCGGGCGGGGGCGGGGATTTCCTGCACGGGCGTCTCCAGGGACCTTTGCGGGGCGGTCAGTTGACGGAGGTGGGGGTCTGCTCGGCGCGCGGCGCCGGGGCGGGAACGGCCGTCCCGCCGGGCTGTGCCTGGTGTTCGGCGAAGATCGCCCGGTACCCGGAGGCGATCCCGAGGAGCAGCGCCGCCCAGGCGTACGCCCCCAGGACCTGCTGGTCGTACGTCCAGCGGGTGGGCTTCTGGATCGTGTAGACCCAGGACGCCAGCACCCCGGCGAGCACGCTGTAGGCCAGGCCCTCCCAGACGCCGACGGCGAAGAGCGCGGCGACCGGCCAGGCCAGGTACTGCACGCCGGACGCGGTGCTGAGCAGCAGCAACACGCTCAGGGTGACCGCGACCGCCAGCGGCAGCCGGTCCGGGCGGCGCCAGGCCGGCCAGACGCCCGCCGCCACACAGATCAGGACCACCACGAAGTGGCCGGGCCCGCGCAGCGTGGCGATCGACTCGTTGGTGAAGCCCAGCCAGTCGGCGAACTTGACGATCCCCCACAGCCGGAAGTTGCCGCCCTTGTATTCGAGGACGTTGGCCCGCAGCGCGCCCGGCACGGTCAGCAGCACCGGCCCCCACAGCACCAGGAGCACCGAGCCGAGCCCCGCCGTGAAGCGCGCGAACTCCCGCCGCCCGCCGCGCCAGGCCGCCACCGCCAGCGCGGGCAGGGCCACCACGGGCACGAACTTGATGCTGACGGCGACCGCCGCGCACACCCCGGCGGCGAGCGGCGACTTGCGGTCCGCGAGCAGCCAGGCGGCGGCCAGGGCCAAGGTCACCGCCACCGAATCGGTGTTCCCGTGATATCCGGAGGCGGGAATGAGTACGGGCGAAAGCGTCACGCCGATTCCGCACGCGACGGCGATTCGCACGGACTGGCGCCGCCGTACGATTTCGAACACCAGCAGCGCGGCGGCGAAGTCGGCCAGACACGCGGGCGTACGAATGAGTGTGCCGAACTCGATGCCGAGCCGGGCGATGCGGTCGAGTCCCAGGAGCATCCAGCCGGCCAGCGGCGGATGGTTGTAGACCGGCAGCCCCCGCATCGGATGGGCGTAGATGCGGATCGGGCCGACTTTCTCGATGTGCCGCGCGAACTGCGAGAAGAAGTAGACGTCGGCGGGCCCCCGGGTGTTGGCGGCGAGCACCATTTTGGCGAGAAACCCGACCGCGGCGACGGCCCCGACCAGGACCCTGCCCCGCCGTACGTCCCAGTTCATCCCGAATGTCTGCGCGCTCATGGCGGCCGAACGTATCAACCACCGGACGGTACGCGCCGGAGCGATCAAAGCACTTTCACCCCGGGGCAGTTGCTCCGCCTGCGGATCTTGGGCAAAAGCACCATGCGGTGAATCACCCGTATGGTTCACCACCAGGCGTAATCCCCGGCTTCAGCCGTCGTTCACTACCTGTCCCTCGCCTCTCGGAATCCGGTGGTCTGAAGTGAAAGCACTCGTACTCTCCGGCGGCGCCGGCACCCGGCTACGGCCGATCACGCACACCTCGGCCAAGCAGCTGGTGCCGGTCGCCAACAAGCCGGTGCTGTTCTACGGCCTTGAGTCGATCGCGGCCGCCGGGATCACGGACGTCGGCATCATCGTCGGGGACACCGCGGGCGAGATCCGGGCCGCCGTCGGCGACGGCTCGCGGTTCGGGCTCCGCGTCACCTACATCCCGCAGCACGCCCCGCTGGGCCTGGCCCACGCGGTGCTCATCGCCCGGGAGTTCCTGGGCGACGAGGACTTCGTGATGTACCTGGGCGACAACTTCGTGGTCGGCGGGATCACCGATCTGGTCGACGAGTTCCGGGCCGAGCGGCCCGACGCGCAGATCCTGCTCACCAAGGTGCCCGACCCGCGCTCGTTCGGCGTCGCCGAGCTGGACACGGACGGGCGGGTGGCGCGCCTGGAGGAGAAGCCGCTCCACCCCAAGAGCGACCTGGCGCTGGTCGGCGTCTATCTCTTCACCCCGGCCGTGCACCGGGCCGTCCGCGCGATCAACCCGTCCGAGCGCGGCGAGCTGGAGATCACGCACGCGCTGCAGTGGCTCATCGACCAGCGCCTGAAGGTGAGTTCGACGGTGATCTCCGGCTACTGGAAGGACACCGGGAACGTCGAGGACATGCTGGAGGTCAACCGCTCGGTGCTGGAGCTGCTCACCCCCGAGGACGAGGGATCGGTCGACGACGCCACCGAGATCATCGGCCGGGTGCGGATCGGCAAGGGCGCCACCGTGCGCGGCTCGCGGATCGTCGGCCCGGCGATCATCGGGCCGCGCACGGTGGTGGAGAACTCCTACATCGGCCCGTCCACCTCGATCGCCGAGAACTGCCGGGTGACCGACAGCGAGATCGAGTACTCGATCGTCCTCAGCGGCTCGTCCCTGCACGGCGTCGGCCGTATCGAGGCCTCCCTCATCGGCCGCGACGTGGAGATCACCCCGGCCCCGCACATCCCCGCCGCCCACCGGCTCGTCCTCGGTGACCACAGCAAGGTGCAGATCTCGGCATGACGACCACATCCCGCATCCTCGTCACCGGCGGCGCCGGGTTCATCGGCTCGCACTACGTCCGTACGCTGCTCGGCCCGGCGGGGCCCGGCGGCGTCGCCGTGACGGTCCTCGACAAGCTCACCTACGCCGGCTGCCCGGCCAACCTCGACGCGGTCCGCGCCCACCCGCGCTTCGCCTTCGTGGAGGGCGACATCTGCGACGCGCGCCTGGTGGACAAGCTGGTGGGCGAGCACGACCAGCTGGTGCACTTCGCCGCCGAGTCGCACGTCGACCGCTCGATCCTGGGCGCCGCCGAGTTCGTACGGACCAACGTCCTCGGCACCCAGACGCTGCTCGACGCCGCGCTGCGCCACCGCCTCGGCCCGTTCGTCCTGGTCTCCACGGACGAGGTGTACGGCTCGATCGCGTCCGGCTCCTGGCCGGAGGAGCACCCGCTGCGGCCGAGCTCCCCGTACGCGGCCTCCAAGGCGTCCGCCGACCTGGTGGCGCTCTCCTACCACCGCACCCACGGCCTGGACGTGCGGGTGACGCGCTGCTCCAACAACTACGGGCAACACCAGTTCCCGGAGAAGGTGATCCCGCTCTTCATCACCCGGCTGCTCGACGGAGGCACGGTGCCGCTGTTCGGGGACGGGCTCAATGTCCGCGACTGGCTGCACATCGACGACCACGTCCAGGGCGTCGAGCTGGTGCGGACCGGCGGGCGGCCCGGCGAGATCTACAACATCGGCGGCGGCACCGAGCTCACCAACAAGGAGCTGACCGGACTGCTGCTCGCGGCGTGCGGGGCGGACTGGGACCGGGTCGAGTACGTCGAGGACCGCAAGGGCCACGACCGGCGCTACTCGGTCGACTGCGCCAAGATCCGCGCCGAGCTCGGCTACGCGCCCCGCCGGAACTTCACCGAAGGGCTCGCCGAGACCGTCGCCTGGTACCGCGACAACCGCGCCTGGTGGGAGCCGCTGCAAGCAAAGGCCGCCCTGTGAGCGGGAGTTGGCTGGTCACGGGCGCGGGCGGGATGCTCGGCCGGGACGTGGTGGCCCGGCTCACGGACCATCCGACGCATGCGGCCGACCGCTCGGCGCTCGATCTCACCGACGCCACGGCGGTACGGGACACGGTCGCGGCGGCCCGCCCGGCCGTCGTCGTCAACTGCGCCGCCTGGACGGCCGTCGACGACGCCGAGACCCGCGAGCCGGAGGCGCTGCGGATCAACGGCGGGGGCGCGGAACATCTGGCGCGCGCCTGCGCCGAGACGGGCGCGCTCCTGCTGCATGTCTCCACGGACTACGTCTTCACGGGCGACGCCACCACCCCGTACCCGGAGTCCGCGCCGACCGGCCCGCGCACCGCGTACGGCCGGACCAAGCTGGCGGGCGAGCGGGCGGTGCGCGCGCTGCTGCCGCACTCCGGCCATGTGGTGCGCACGGCCTGGCTGTACGGGGCGGGCGGCGCCAACTTCGTACGGACCATGATCCGGCTTGAGTCGGCGCGCGAGCATCTGGACGTGGTCGACGACCAGCGCGGCCAGCCCACCTGGACGGCCGACCTCGCCGACCGGCTTGTACGGCTCGGCGAGGCGGCGCTCGCGGGCGCCGCGCCCGCCGGGTACTGGCACGGCACCAGCGGAGGCCACGGCACCTGGTGCGAGCTGGCCCGTGAGACGTTCCGGCTCCTTGGCGCGGACCCGGCACGGGTGCGGCCCACCACGAGCGCGGCCTTCGCACGCCCCGCGCCGCGCCCCGCGTACAGCGTCCTGGGCCATGACCGCTGGCCCGAGGCGGGCCTCGGGCCGATCAGGCACTGGCGGGAGGCGCTGGCCGAGGCGCTGCCCGCGCTCGTGGCGGCCGAGCGGGTGGGCGCGGGCGCCTCCGGCTCGGCCGCCTGAACGTCACTGCGGGGCGCCCGGACCGAACGTCACTGCTGGGCCGGGATCAGGGCCGCCCGCTGCCGCGCGTACCAGGCCGTGCAGGCCGCGTACGAGGGCAGCAGGCCCCGCTCCCCCGCCTCGGCGAGGCTCGGCGCCCCCGCGTCCTTGGGCGAGAGCAGCGGGGTGAGATGGGTCGGCCATTCGATCGCCAGGTCGGGGTCGAGCGGATGGATGCCGTGCTCGCGGGTGGGCGCGTACCCCTCGGAGCAGAGGTAGACGACCGTGGCGCCCTCGGTCAGCGCCATGAACGCGTGGCCCAGACCCTCGGCGAGATGGACGGAGCGGTGGTCGCGGTCGTCGAGCAGGACCGGCTCCCAGCGCTGGAAGGTGGGCGAGCCGGTCCGCAGGTCCACGACGACGTCGAGGACCGCTCCCCGTACGCACTTCACGTATTTCGCCTGGCCAGGGGGCACATCGGCGAAGTGGACGCCGCGCAGGGTGCCGCGCGCGGAGACCGAGCAGTTGGCCTGCGCGAGGCCCAGCGCGTGGCCGGTCGCGGAGTGGAAGTCGCCCTCCTTGAACCACTCGTGGAAGCTGCCCCGACTGTCCAGGAAGACCTGCGGCTCGCTCACCCAGGCACCCTCGATGCTCAACTCGCGCATACCGACGCCCCCTTGGAGACGACGAGCACCAGCTGGTCGTGGCTGCGGCGCTCGACGGAGAAGGCGCGGCCGCCGATCCTTCGTGCTGCGGGCAGACCGGGGTGCGCGGCGACCGGGACCCGGACCGGCGCGTCGCCGACGTACAGCTGCCAGGTCCCCTCCGCGAGCAGCGTCAGCGCCTCGTACGCCGACTCGACCCGCAGCCGGTCGCCCGCGTGCCGCACCGGCAGCTCGACTTCTTCCTCGGTGGTGGTGCGACAGAGCCGGAGTGGCAGGTCCTCGCCGCCGCCGTAACACCCGTCGACGACCAGCGAGTTGTCGGTCCAGGTGACGCTTTCCGCGTACGCGTGCGGGAGCTGGTCGGCGACGAGCGCGTTGCCCCAGGCGCTGACGGTGACGGCGAGTTCGCGCCCGCCGGGGACCGTGTGGCGACCCAGCGGGAGCCCGGGGGGCGCGGCGACGGCGAGGCGTTTGCCGTCCGGTCTGACCAGCTGGACGCTGTACGAGTCGGCGGGCCGCGCCTCGCCGTGCGGGGCTCTGACCGGGCCCCGGCCGCGTACCTGGGCGAGTTCGTCGAGCGGCACCTCGGCGGTGAACCGCTCGCCGTCGCGGGCCAGCGGGACCTGGATCGCCGCGTCCGAATGCCAGTGGCCGAGCCGCAGCGCCACCGCCCGGCTCTTCGTCTCGCCGGTGAGCGTGAGGCGGCCGTCGTGGCTGTCGTGGCCGGTCAGCCAGGTGTGGACGCGTTCGGCGGTCAGCTGGAACCGGCCGCTAGCGAAGACCGGGACGATACGGGTGTGCTCGTCGAGGTAGTGCACGCCGAGGTGCGCGCCCGCGTCCGCGACCCCGCCCCGGCGCGCGACGCCGTGACCGAGCACCCCGAGGACGAGCTTCCAGGTGGTGGAGGCGGCCTCGGTGAGCAGCCGCGCCGGATCGACGGTGACCTCGAAGCCCGCCCAGTCGTAGCGGTGCAGCTCCTGGCCCGAACGGGCGGTGATGGACGGGTCGTTGACGCGGCGCAGACGCAGCGGGAGCGCGCGCCGGTCGGGGGCGCGCAGCCACGCCGCCTTCAGCGCGTGCCGCCGCACCTGGGCGGGGATGTTGCGGACGTATCCGTACCCGGTCAGCCTGAGCATGCCCTCGTGCCATTCGGCGCCGGTCAGGCAGGCCTCCAGCGGCAGGTCTCCGGGCGCGAGCGCGAGGACGTCGCGCGGGACGGGCGCGGTGAGGACCGGGTACTCGGCGCTGCGCCGCCGCAGCCCGCGCACCCGGTGCGTACGGGGACTGCGGCGCTCGAACTCAAGCAGCGCCACGAGCTCTTCGAGCCGTTTCTCGCGGGCCAGATGCCACTTCACCCGGTGGTGCGGCGGCAGCCCGGCGAGCACGTCGGGGTCCACCTGATCGGTGAACTCCCCTGCGTACCGCAGGAACGCTTCCCGATACGCCGGGTCGCCGTCGGGCAGGACCTGCATGAAGTACCAGAGGTCCTCGCGCAGCACGGACTCGTCGTAACGTTTCTTGTGCCCCGGTGTCCCCATGAGCCCCCGGCTCACCCCGAGCACCGCCGCCGTCCGGTCCGCCACCCCGCGTACGACCGCGCGCTTGTTGGTGATCGAACTGTCCCGGAAACGCCAGTAGTAGACGGCGTCCTGGAGCACGTCGACCGAGCGGGCGGCGAAGTGCGCGCGCAGGATCACCGGGATGTCCTCGTACAGGACGCCCTCCGGGAACGCGAAGGAGTGCGCGTCCCAGAACTCCCGGCGGAACACCTTGTTGCAGGCGATCCGGTCGAGCAGCAGCGGCCAGTGGCCGGTCACATGGGTGGCGCGGCGCGTCGAACGCATCGGCTCGGTGAACAGCGGGTGCTGACGCAGCCGTCCGCCCACGCCCAGGCGCAGCACATTGCCGGACGCGAAGTCGGAGCCGGACTTGTCGAGCGAGCCGACCAGCAACTCGAAGGCGCGCGAGGGCAGTACGTCGTCGCTGTCCACGAAGGCGAGGTATTCGGCGCCGGGCGCGGTGTGCCGTACGCCCGTGTTGCGGGCGGCGCCGAGGCCGCCGTTCTCCCTGCCGACCACGGTGAACCGGTCGTCCCGCGCGGCGAACTCACGGGCGACGGCGGCACTGGCGTCCGTAGAGCCGTCGTCCACCAGGACCACTTCGAGGTCGTCGAGACTCTGCCGGGCCAGCGACTCCAGACACGCGCCCAGATACTCCTCGACGTTGTGGACGGGGACGACGACGCTGAGGCGGGGCGTCATACGGGGAGTACCTTCCTGCCGGCGGGCGGGGCGCTTCCCGCCCCACGCGTGCTCAACCCCCCAACCCGGGGCCGGTCACCTCAGCCCGTCCATCCGGGTGACGGGAGCCTGGGCGGCTTTTCGCCGAGGAAGACGCGGCGCACGACCCGCTCCGCCGCGCGCCCGTCGTCGTACGGGCAGAACCGCGCCCGGAACGCCGTGCGCAGCTTGTCCGTCGCGTCCGTGTCCCACGCCCCTTCGCGGAAGATCCCGATCAGCTCGTCGTCGCTGGTGGCGACCGCGCCCGGGGTCTCGCCGGGGCGCCCCGAGAGCAGGTCGAAGTAGGTGCCCCGGGTGGCCCGGTAGGCGGCCCAGTCGGGGGCGTGCACGACGATCGGCCGGTCCAGGCAGGCGTAGTCGAACATCAGCGACGAGTAGTCGGTGATCAGCGCGTCCGCCGCCAGGCACAGGTCCTCGACGCGGGGGTGCCCGGTGACGTCGAGCAGCCCCGGGTGCTCGGGCACGGCGGCCGACGTCCCGTGAAAGTAGTGCGCCCGCACCAGCAGGACGTACGCGTCGCCGAGTTCCCGTACGAAGGCGGCCAGGTCGAGCGGGGACGCGAACCCGTCAGTCCGCCCTTCCCGGTGAGTGGGCGCGTACAGGATCGCCCGACGGCCTGACTCGATGCCGAGCGAGGCGCGGATCGCGGCGATCTCGTCCGAAGTGGCCGTGAAATAGCGGTCGTTGCGCGGATATCCGAGGTTCAGGTGCGCGTACGAGGAGGACGGATAGACCCGCTCCCAGATCTCGGTGGAGTGGGGGTTGGCGGAGAGGCTGAAGTCCCACTGGTCGACATGGGCGAGGATCTTGTCGAAGTCCATGGTGGCCGCGAGCGCCGGGTAACGCCGCTGGTCGAGCCCCATCGACTTCAGCGGCGTGCCGTGATGCGTCTGGAGATAGACCTGCCCGGGCCGCTTGGTGAACCCGCCGGGAAAGCTGGAGTTGTTCACGAGATACGCGGCGGTCGCCATGGCCCGCCAGTACGCCCGCGACCCCGCCACCACATGATCGGTCCCGGGCGGCAGCCGCTCGGCGTGCCTCGCCCCCACCACCCACAGGTGCCGCAGCTGCGGCGCGAGTTCACGAGCCTTGGCGTGCACGGCGGCGGGATTGCAGGCCACACCCCGGTTCCAGTACGCGCCGTGGACGACCAGATGTGGATCGAGCGGGCGGTGGAGATCGACGCGATAGGCGGTCCGCAGGATGCGGGAACGCGCACTCTTCTTGGCCCGTGTCACCACCTCCCTTGCTTTTAGCGCCTGTTGATCGATTGCCAGCTGTACGCGATGGACGGTGTACGGGCCGAGGGCTCCGCCGAGGAGGCGGTCGGCCGCGTGGTGGAAGGCGCGGCGGTCGGCGGGGCGGATGCGGCCCGGGTCGTCCCGGATCGCCCGCAGGTGCGCGACCGCCGTCGGGCGCAGCCCGGGGTCGGCGGCGAGCAGCGGCGCGTACGCGTCCAGGACCCGGAAGTGCCCGCGCCCCGGCGTGGCCGCGAAGCCCCCGGCACGCCGCTCCCGCACGCGCACGCAGACCCGGTCGAGCGAGGCCGCGCGCCCCTCGGCGACCAGCCGCTCGGCCCGTACGACCGGGTCGATCTCTTCGTACGGCCCGTCGGTGAAGGCGAGTTCGTGCCGCAGCCAGAACTCCCGCCGGAACAGCCGGTTCCAGGCGACCGGCGGGCTCGGGGCGTCCGGGAACGCCGGGCCACCCGGCGTGACCCGCTCCCACCAGTCGATCCGGTCGTGCCCGAACCGCAGCACGTCCAGGGCGTCGTCGCCGCTTTCCCGCAGCCGCTCGGCCAGCGCCCTGAGCGCGCCGGGCAGGAGCAGGTCGTCGCCGTCGAGGAAGAGCAGATGGTCCCCGCACGCGTGCGCCGCCCCGGCGTTGCGGGCCGGGCCCGGACCCCGATGGGTGGACAGGGCCAGCGGCAGCACGCGCGCGTCGACCTCGGCGCACTCGGCGACGATCGCGCCGCAGTCGTCCGGCGAGCGGTCGTCGACGGCGATCAGCTCCAGGTCCCCGTACGACTGGTCGAGCACCGACTCCAGGGTCGCGCGCAGGAAGCCCTGCACGCGGTGGACCGGGACGACGACGCTGAAGAGGGGGCGCGAGCGCGACATGGCAGCCGAGCGTAACCACCGGTCACGGCCCTGCGTACGCCCTCTCACCCGATCGGGTCAGCATCGGTAACCAGTACGGTGGGGCCGGGTTGACCTGGCGTGAACCCACCGCACGCCGTTCCCCCGAAGGCGCTCGTCCCCCCGAACACGCTCGTCTCCCCGAAGCCCCTCGTCCCCACGGCCGCTGAGACGAACGCCCTCGTTCCCCTGGCCGCCAGGACGAACGCACTCGTTCCGACGGCCGCCGCGCCAAGGCTGAGCGTGGTCGTCCCCGTCCACAACGTGGCCGCGTATCTGGAGGAGTGTCTGGCGTCGCTGGCCGCGCAGACGATGGGCGCCCTCGATGTGGTGGTGGTCGACGACGGCTCCAGCGACGACAGCCCGCGCATCGCCCAGGAGTTCACCCGCCGCGACGCCCGCTTCCGCTGGCTGCGCCAACCGCACGCCGGACTGAGCGCCGCCCGCAACACGGGCGTCGCGCACACCGCCCCCGGGACCGAATATCTCGCCTTCGCCGACAGCGACGACGTGCTCGCGCCCGACGCGTATGCCCGCCTGACCTCCTCCCTCGACGCGTCCGGCTCGGACTTCGCCTCCGGCAATGTGTGGCGCCTGGACGCCTGGGGCCGCCGCCAGGCCTGGCAGTACCGCTGGCTGACCGCCGACCGGCCGCGCACCCACATCACCCGCGACCCCCGGCTGCTCACCGACCGGGTCGCCTGGAACAAGGTGTTCCGCCGTTCGTTCTGGGACCGTCACGCCTTCTCCTTTCCGGTGGGCAGGCTGTACGAGGACACGCCGGTGGTGATCCCGGCACACTTCCTGGCCGACGCCGTCGACGTCGTCAGCGAGCACGTCTACTACTGGCGGGTGCGCGAGGGCTCGATCACCCAGCGGCGCACGGACCCGCAGGGCGTCCGGGACCGGATCGCGGGCTGCGAGGACGTCAGCCGCTTCCTGGCCGGGGCCCTGCCCGAGCAGCGCCGCCGCTATGACACCTCCTGTCTGGGGGACGACTTCGGTTACTTCCTGCAGGGCCTGCCGCTGGGCGGCCCGGACTACCGGGAGGCGTTCATGACCGGCGCGCGGGCCTTCCTGGAGCGCGCGGGCACGGACGCCACCCACTGCCTCTCCCCCGACCTGCGGGTCAAGTGGCAGCTCGTACGCGAGAACCGGCTCGACGAGCTGGTCGAGGTGCTGGCCTTCGAGCAGGCCGGCGGCGTGGGCGTCTTCCCGGTGCGGGCGGGCCGGGTGACGTATCCGGGAGTGGGACCACTCACCGGGCGCGCCGCGCGGGTGCGACGCGGCGAACTGCCGGTGGTGGCCCGGCTGTCGGGAGTTCAGCGGCGGCCGGACGGAACCCTGCGGCTGACCGGCTTCGCGTATGTACGCAACGCCGGCCCGGGCAGGCTTCTTCTCGCGCTGGGCCAGGAGCGCGGCGGCCGCCGACTGCGCCGCTTCCCGGTCCGTGCAATCAGCTTGCCACCCACCACTGACAACGCGTCCCCGGAGCCCGCCGCCCCGGCCCGCGCGGGCTTCGAGCTGACCCTCGACCCGGCCCATCTCCGCGACGGCGAGTGGCTGGTGGGCATGGTGCTCGCCGGTGCCGGAGGCGGCGCGGGGATGGTGCGCCGGGCCGCGCTGCGCCCGCTGGAGCGGTGCGGCGACCCGGTTCTGGTGCGGGAACTGCCGGACGGACGGCGGCTGTTGATCGGGGCGCGGGAGGGGCGGGTCGTGGTGTCCGTACGGCGGTACGGGGCCGTGGTCGACACGCATGGGCTTGTGGACGCGGACGTGGACACGGATGCGGATGCGGGCACTGGCACTGGCGCGGTCGAGCTCGGGGGGCGGTTGTGGGGGCCGGGGCCGCATCCGACGCAGCTGGCGGTGCGGCATGCACGGTCGGGGACGGAGTTCGCGAGTGCGGTGCGGGTGGACGGGGGCCGGTTCGCGGTGCGGGTCGCGCTGTCCGGGCTCACTGGTGTGCCGCGTGCGCCGCACGTAGTCCCCCGGGGCGTACGGGCGCCGGACACGGACCGGTGGGAGGCCCGGCTGGTCTACCCCGACGGCGGTCGGCGCGAGATCCCGGCGGCGCTGGACCTCGACTCCGGGCACTACCCCGGCGGCCTGAGCGTGCGGGCGGACGCGTCCGGCGGCCTGGCCCTCGAACTCACCGACCGCCGACTCACCGGCTCCTGACGCACCGACTGCTGATCGGGTGATCGGCGCGGGATGCCGGGACAGAAGCGCACCCCCACGGAACCGATGATCTGTGCGCACGTTTCCTCCCACCGGCCCCGCCCGCCTTCCGGCGCCCCGGCGCGCCCCCGCCCGGCCCGCCGACGAGCCGCCGGCCGGGCCGAACTGGCGCATCACGCCGTACCTCGTCCTCGGCGGGCTGTTCTGGGTGGTGGTGTCGGCGGCGGCCTGGCGGGTGCCGATGTGCTGCGACTTCGGGACGCACGCCGCCGTGGTCGAACGGTTGCGGGCGGATCTGCTGCACCCCGCCCACCCGATGGCCGACCTGCCGGGCGCGGGCAGCCCGTACTACTCGCCGTACTCGGTGGTCCAGGGGCTGTTCGCCCGGCTCACCGAGCTGCCGGGCCGGGTGGTGGTGCGGCTGTGGGGGCCGCTCAACCTGCTGGTCCTGATCACCGGGCTCGGCCGCTTCACCCGGCTGTTCTCCCGTCGCCCATGGGCACCGGTGTTCGCGCTGGCCTTCTCGGTGGTGCTGTGGGGCACCGATGTGACGTGGTGGAGCGGGTTCCTCGGGCTGCTGTCGATGACGGGGAACCTGTCGTACCCGAGTACGTTCGCCATCGGGCTGACCTTCCACATCTGGGCGCTGACGGGTCGTATGACGGCGGCGGAACGTTCATCCCCGACCGCCGCCCGGTCCGCCGGGCCCGCCCGACCACTGGAGTACGCGGCGCTCGGCGTGCTCACCGGTGTGGTCGTCCTCGTCCACCCGATCACCTCGATCGGCGCGGTGCTCGGCATGGCCGGTCTTGCCGTCGCACGGCGCGGGGCGCGGCACCGCGCGGCGGCCGCCCGCTGGGCGCTGACGGGCGCGGCCGCGCTCGTGGTGGCGGCGAGCTGGCCGTACTGCGACATCTTCACACTCGTCGGTGACACCGGCATCGATTCCATGCACAGGGTCCTGTACGAAAATCTGATCGGCCGCTACTGGCTGATCGTCCTGCTGGGCGTGCCCGCGCTGCTGCTGCGCCTGCGCCGCGACCGCCGCGATCCGCTGACCCCGATGACCGTGCTGTTCCTGCTGGTCGTCCTGTACGGCTGGGTCAGCGGCCACTACACGTACGGGCGGCTGCTCGCGCTCGCCCCGGTCCCGGCGCAGGTCGCGCTCGCCGTCGAGCTGGCCCGGCCGCGCCCGTGGTCGACGGCCCGCCGCGTGCTGGCCCCGCTCGCCGCGGCCGGGGCGTGTCTGGGGTTCTTCTGGGCGCAGGCCGGGGCGCTGGCGCCGGGGCTGGGCGTGCGGGGCGTGGAGCGGCCGCCGCGCTGGGACACGTACGGGTGGGCGGCGCGGCACATTCCGCCGGGCTCGACGGTGCTTGCGGACGACTACTACGTAGTCCGTTCGTTGCCGGGGTACGGGCCGTTCCTGGTAGCGCCCGTCTGGCCCGATCCGGCGCTCGCGGAGCCGGAACGCGTGCGGCGCAAAATGGACGTTTCGACGTATCTGGCGCCGTCGACGTCTCGTGCCACGCGCGCGGGGATCGCCCGGCGGTACGGCGTGCAGTGGTTGCTGCTCACTGCCGCTGAGCGGTTGCCGAAGGAGGCGGTCGTGGTGGCGTTCAACCCGCGCAGCGGGGAAGTGCTGGCTCGCGTGGCGTATTGACCTGGACAGCGGTCATTTCAGCTGCGGGCCGGTGGGGGCTTGTCGCGCAGTTCCCCGCGCCCCTTCAAACCCTTACGCGCGCCCCGTCGCCCCCAGTGCCGCCACCGCCGACTTCGCCAAGTCGTCCAGGTACCCCTTCGGGAGGTCCCCACGGACGACCACGAGGCGCCAGTACAGGGGGCCGACGATCAGGTCCAGGGCTCGGTCGGGGTCGGCGCCCTCGGGGAGTTCGCCGCGTTCGACGGCCTCGCGCACCACGACCGCCGCGACGCCCTTCTGGCCGTCGAGCAGCGCCTCCTTGATGGCGTCGGCGATCTCCGGGTGACGCACGGACTCGACGAGGAGGTCGGGGATCACCTGGGAGGCGACCGGGTGGCGCAGGGCCAGTGAGGCCACCGCGAGCAGCGCCCGGATGTCCCCGTACAGCGAGCCCGTGTGGGGCACCGGAAGCCCCTGTGCGGCGAACGCGGAGACCAGGTCGAGGACCAGGCTCAGCTTGGACTTCCAGCGGCGGTAGACGGCCGTCTTGCCGACTCCGGCCCGCCGCGCGATGCCCTCGATCGACATCCGGGCGAACCCGACGGCCGCCAGCTCCTCGAACACGGCCTTGCGGATGGCCTCCGTCACGTCCGAGCGCAGCACGGCGGCTCCGGCGGGCGTGCGACGTGGGGTTTCCGTTCCGGCGGCGTCCGAGTTGGTCATGTCTTGAGCATAGCGATACGACGAGACGGTTGCGTTGCGACGTGATCACGTCCTACTCTCACCGTTACGACGATACGGACCCGTTCCGTCGTAAGACGCCACAAGGGCTCGTACGAACCCGTACGAACTTCTCGTAACACTCGTAAAAGCCCGTCGCCCGCGAAGACCCCCGTCCGCGAAGCCACGTCGAAAGCGACCGTTGTGAGTCAGACCGCAGCACCGCCGGCCCCGCCGGCCTCCGCGCAGGACACCCGGCCGGCCGACCCCGACCAGGGCCTGACCGGCGCCGAACTGGCCGCCAAGTACGGCCTCACCGTCAGCGGCGCCCGCCCGTCGCTGCGCGACTACGTGCACCAGCTCTGGGAGCGGCGCCACTTCATCTCGGCGTTCGCCACCGCCAAGCTCACCGCGCAGTACAGCGAGGCGAAGCTGGGCCAGATCTGGCAGCTGATGACCCCGCTGCTGAACGCGACGGTCTACTACTTCATCTTCGGCATCCTGATGGGCACCAAGCAGGGCGTCCCGGACTACATCCCGTTCCTGGTCACCGGCGTCTTCATCTGGACCTTCACCGCCCAGTCGATCATGACGGGCACCCGCGCGATCAGCGGCAACCTGGGCCTGGTCCGCGCCCTGCACTTCCCGCGCGCCTCGCTGCCCATCGCGCTCGCGCTCCAGCAGCTCCAGCAGCTGCTGTTCTCGATGGCCGCGCTGGCGATCATCATGGTCTGCGTCGGCGTGTACCCGTCGCCGTCCTGGCTGCTCGCGATCCCGGTCCTGACCCTCCAGGCGATGTTCAACACCGGCCTGTCGCTGGCCATGGCCCGGGTCGCCGCCAAGACCCCGGACATCTCGCAGCTGATGCCGTTCATCCTGCGCACCTGGATGTACGTCTCCGGCGTCATGTGGAGCCTGCCGCTCCTGATGACCCGCAGCTCGCTGCCGCACGGCGTGGTGAAGGTCCTGGAGTACAACCCGGCCGCCGTCTACATCGACCTGATGCGGTTCGCGCTGATCCACAGCTTCAAGGCCAAGCAGCTCCCGGCGCACATCTGGGTCGCCGCGAGTGGCTGGGCGATCGTCGCCCTGCTCGCCGGGTTCATCTACTTCTGGAAGGCAGAGGAGCAGTACGGCCGTGGCTGAGAACAACACCTCCACCGACACCCTCGAAGCGCCGAGCGAGCCGCGTGTGCTCGGCGCCCCCACCGTGATCGCCGAGGACGTGCACATCGTCTACAAGGTCAACGGCGGCGCCGGCAAGGGCAAGGGCAGCGCCACCTCCGCGCTCAGCCGGATCACCTCCCGCAGGGGCACCCCGGGCATCCGCGAGGTGCACGCCGTCAAGGGCGTCAGCTTCGTCGCCCGCAAGGGTGAGGCGATCGGTCTGATCGGCTCCAACGGCTCGGGCAAGTCGACCCTGCTCAAGGCGATCGCGGGGCTGCTCCCCACCGCCCAGGGCAAGATCTTCACCCAGGGCCAGCCGTCCCTGCTCGGCGTCAACGCGGCCCTGATGAACGACCTGACCGGCGAGCGGAACGTCACCCTCGGCGGCCTCGCCATGGGCATGTCACGCGAGGAGGTCCGGGACCGCTACGACGACATCGTCGAGTTCTCCGGGATCAACGAGAAGGGCGACTTCATCTCGCTCCCGATGCGCACGTACTCCTCGGGCATGGGTGCCCGGCTGCGCTTCTCCATCGCCGCCGCCAAGTCCCACGACGTCCTGCTGATCGACGAGGCCCTCTCCACCGGTGACGCCCGCTTCCAGCGGCGCAGCCAGGAGCGGATCGAGGAGCTGCGCGCCGAGGCGGGCACGGTCTTCCTGGTCAGCCACGGCAACGGCACCATCAAGCAGACCTGCGACCGGGCGATCTGGCTGGAGTCGGGCGTGCTGCGCATGGACGGCCCGGCGGACGAGGTCGTCGACGCATACGAGGAGTACACCAAGAAGAAATAGGGCAAATCTGCCTAAACTGCTGATCGATGACGATCCAGCAGCTGCGCATCCCCGCCCCGTCCGCCGCCCCCGACCCGGGCGCCGCCGGCCGCCGCACCCGGTACGCCGCCGTCGCCGCCACCTGGCTCGCCACGCGCGCGCTGATGCTGTACCTCCTCGTCGACGACTCGATCGGCGTCGGCGGGGTCACCGGCGAGGTGTACGTCCTCTACCGCCAGTGGTACGACCAGCTGATCACGGGCCACTTCCCGTACGGCGACTCCACCTGGCAGTACCCGCCGGGCGCGGGCGCGGTCATCCTCTCCCCCGCCCTGCTGCCGTTCCTCACCTTCTTCCAGGCGTTCGTCGCCCTCACCCTGGCCGCCGACGCGCTGATCGCCTTCGCACTCGTACGGGCCGGAGCCCGCGCGGGCGGCAGCCCCGCCGGAGCCTGGATGTGGGTCGGCGGCCTCCCGCTGCTGCTGCACCTCCCGTACGGCCGTTACGACGTCCAGGTGACCGCCCTGGCCGTGGGCTCGCTGCTCTGTGTACGGCGTCGGCCCCGGCTCGGCGGGGCGCTCGCGGGGGTCGGCGCCCTGGTGAAGGTCTGGCCCGCCCTGACCCTGCTCGGCACCCCGCGCGGCCGCACCACGCGCGCGTCGTGGACGGCGGCGCTCGCCTCGGCCGGCGCGCTGCTCGCCGTGCTCGCCCTCGGCTTCAGCAACAGCCTGGACTTCCTGCGCCAGCAGGGAAACCGGGGCGTGCAGATCGAATCCGTCGGCGGCACCGCCCTCCAGCTCGCCCGGCTGCTGCTGCACTGGCCCGGCAAGGTCGTCTACCGGTACGGGGCCATGGAGTTCATCGGCCCGTATGTGTCGAGCGTGGCCGCCCTCGCGCTCTCGCTGACCACCGCCGCGTTCTGCTGGCTGCTGCTGTGGCGGGTCAGGGCGTGGCGCTGGACTGCGGCGACCCCGGCGGACGCGGCCCTCTGCGCGGTCCTGCTGTTCACCGTGACCAGCCGCGTGATCAGCCCCCAGTACCTGATCTGGCTCCTCGGCCTCTCGGCCGTCTGCCTCACCTCCCGCCACACGACCCAACGCCCGGTAGCACTCCTCCTACTCCCCACAACGGCCCTGAGCGCACTCGCGTTCCCGACGCTGTACGAGGAGGTGATGGCGGGAACGGCACTGGGGACGACGCTGATGGCGACGCGCAATGCGTTGCTGCTGACAGCGGCCGCACTGTCCTGCCGGAGTCTGTGGCGAGCAACGGCATCCCGCCCGACGGCCGGAGGCCGTTCTTAGGGGCGCGGGGCTGTGACATTTGCGGCTCCGCCGCGCGGGCGCGACCAGCCCAATGCGGCCCGCAGACAAAGGCCGGTCCCCGCGCACGCGGAAGGGGGCGCCCACCAAGGTGAACGCCCCCACGCACGTACGCGCGCGTACAGCTCGTACTAGCTGTGCGACCGCAGCAACGTCCGCATCGTCCGCATCGCCACGGACAGGTTCGCCAGATCGAACGCGTCCGAGCCCTGGATCTCCTCCAGCGTGGTGCGGGCGCGGCCGAGGATCGCCGCGTTCTTGTCCTCCCACGCCTTGAACCGCTGCTCGGGCGACGACTTGCCGTTGCCGACCGAGAGCACGTCCTGGGTGAGCCCCGCGTGCGCCGCGTACAGGTCCTCGCGGATGGACGCGCGGGCCATGGACTGCCAGCGGTCGGCCCGCGGCAGCTCGATGATCCGGTCCATCAGCTGGGTGATCCGCAGGCGGTCGCCGAGGTCGTAGTAGACCTCCGCGACGGCCAGCGGCTCCTTGCCCGTGCGGGCCGCGATCGCCACGATGTCGAGCGTCGGGAAGGCCGAGGAGAACCCGGCGACCCGGCGCGCGAGCTCATCGGGCACCCCGGCAGCGGTCAGCTCGTCGAGGATCGACTGGTACCACTCCAGGTCCGCGCCCTTGAGCATCTTCGCGAGCTCGGACCAGACCTTCTCGACGCCCTCGCCGAAGTCGGCGATGGTCTCGGCGATCTGGAGCGGCTGCGGCCGGTTGTTGAGCAGCCAGCGCGTGCCGCGCTCGACGAGGCGGCGCGAGTGCAGCCGGATGCGGGTCTGGACGCCGGCGTCGACCTTGTTGTCCAGGGCCTCGACCGCGTCCCACACCGCGTTCAGGCCGAAGATCGCGCGGGCCGCGGTCTGCGCCCGGACGATCTCCTCCAGGGACGCGCCGGTCTCCTCCCGCAGCCGGTGCAGGAAGGTCGAACCACCGGTGTTGACCGTGTCGTTGACCAGGACCGTGGTGACGATCTCGCGGCGCAGCGCGTGCCCGTCGATGGCCTCGGGGAACTTCTCGCGCAGCTGCTGCGGGAAGTACGCGTGCAGCAGCCCCTGCAGGTACGGGTCGTCGGGCAGGTCCGTGTGGATCAGCTCGTCGGCCACCGTGATCTTGGTGTACGCGAGCAGGACGGCGAGCTCCGGCTGGCTCAGGCCCTTGCCGCTGTTGAGCAGCTCACGGATCTGGCGGTCGCTCGGCAGGAATTCGAGGCCCCGGTCCAGGTGCCCGTCGCGGCCCAGGCGGCGCATGAACCGCTGGTGCGCGTGGAGCAGTGACGGCGACTGCGCGACCGCGTTGGCGAGCGCCACGTTCTGCGCGTAGTTGTTGCGCAGCACCAGCTTGCCGACCTCGTCGGTCATCTGGGCGAGGATCTTGTTGCGCTGCTTGACGGTCATGTCGCCGTCGGCGACCAGGCCGTTGAGCAGGATCTTGATGTTCACCTCGTGGTCGGAGGTGTCCACGCCCGCGCTGTTGTCGATCGCGTCGGTGTTGACCTTGCCGCCGTTGCGGTCGAACTCGATCCGGCCGAGCTGGGTCAGACCCAGGTTGCCGCCCTCGCCGACGACCTTGACCCGCAGGTCCTCGCCGTTGACGCGGATCGCGTCGTTGGCCTTGTCGCCGACGTCCGCGTTCGACTCGGCGCTCGACTTCACGTACGTACCGATGCCGCCGTTCCACAGCAGGTCCACCGGCGCCTTGAGGATCGCCTTCATCAGGTCGGCGGGGGTCAGCTTGGTGACGCCCTGCTCGATGCCGAGGGCCGCGCGCATGTGCGCGTTGACCGGGATCGACTTGGCGGTACGCGGGTGGATGCCGCCGCCCGCGGACAGCAGCTCCTTGTTGTAGTCGGCCCAGGAGCTGCGGGGCAGGTCGAACAGCCGGCGGCGCTCGGCGTACGAGGTCGCCGCGTCCGGGTTCGGGTCGATGAAGATGTGGCGGTGGTCGAAGGCCGCGACCAGCCGGATGTGCTCCGACAGGAGCATGCCGTTGCCGAACACGTCACCGGACATGTCGCCGACGCCGACGACCGTGAAGTCCTCGGTCTGGGTGTCGTGGCCGAGCTCGCGGAAGTGCCGCTCGACGGACTCCCAGGCACCGCGCGCGGTGATGCCCATGCCCTTGTGGTCGTATCCGGCGGAGCCGCCGGAGGCGAACGCGTCGCCGAGCCAGAAGCCGTAGGAGACGGCCACCTCGTTGGCGATGTCAGAGAAGGTCGCGGTGCCCTTGTCGGCGGCGACCACGAGGTACGTGTCGTCCTCGTCGTGGCGCACCACGTCGGCCGGCGGGACGACCTCGCCCGCGACCAGGTTGTCGGTGATGTCGAGCAGCGCCGAGATGAACGTCTTGTACGAGGCGATGCCCTCGGCCAGCCACGCGTCGCGGTCCACGGACGGGTCCGGGAGCTGCTTGGCGACGAAGCCGCCCTTGGCGCCGACCGGCACGATGACGGTGTTCTTCACCATCTGCGCCTTGACCAGGCCGAGGATCTCCGTACGGAAGTCCTCACGGCGGTCGGACCAGCGCAGGCCACCGCGCGCGACCTTGCCGAAGCGCAGGTGCACGCCCTCGACGCGCGGCGAGTACACCCAGATCTCGAACGCCGGGCGGGGCGCCGGCAGGTCCGGGATCGCCTGCGGGTCGAACTTCATCGAGACGTACGCGTGGGGGTTGCCCTCGGCGGTCTTCTGGAAGTAGTTCGTCCGCAGCGTCGCCTTGATGACGGTGAGGAAGGAGCGCAGGATGCGGTCCTCGTCGAGCGAGGCGACCTGGTCGAGCGCCCCGTCCAGCTCCTCCAGGAGGCCGTCGATGAGCTCGGTGCCGGCGCGCTGGCGGCCCGGCGACATCCGCGCCTCGAAGAGCGAGACCAGCAGCCGGGTGGTGTGGACGTTGTCGCGGAGGGTGTCCTCCATGTAGTCCTGGCTGAAGGTCGAACCGGCCTGGCGCAGGTACTTGGCGTACGCGCGCAGCACCATCGCCTGGCGCCAGCTGAGCCCGGCGCGCAGCACCAGGGAGTTGAAGCCGTCGTTCTCGGCGGCCCCGGTCCAGGTGGCGGCGAACGCCTCCTGGAAGCGCTCGCGGGCATCGTCGGCGAGGTAGTCGCCGTTGCCGTTGATCTTCTTGGGCAGCCGCAGACCGAAGTCGTAGATCCACGCGTGCGTACGGTCCGCACAACGCAGCTCGTACGGGCGCTCGTCGGTGACCTCGACGCCGAGCCGCTGGAGCACCGGCAGCACGGCCGACAGGGAGACCTGCTCGCCGATGCGGTAGATCTTGAAGCGGCGCTCGCCGGGGGCCGCGTTGACCGGCTCGTACAGCGAGAGCGCGAAGTCCTTGCGGCCGTGGGTCAGCTGCTCCAGGTGGACCAGGTCGGCCACTGCCGCGCGCGGCGAGTGGTCGGCCTTGTAGCCCTCGGGGAAGGCGTGTCCGTAGCGGCGCAGCAGCTCGGCGGCGCGCTCCTCGCCGCACTCGGCGTTCAGCGCGTCCTGGAAGCCGTCGGCCCAGGAGCGGGCGGCCTCGACGAGGCGGGCCTCGATGCGCTCGGTGTCCGCGTCGGTGAGGTCGGGCAGCTCGGTGCCGGCCGGCACCCGCACCACGAAGTGGAGGCGGGAGAGGATCGACTCGGTGTTCCAGGCGGTGAAGTCGACGCTGGTGCCGCCGAGTTCTTCCTTGAGGATGTCGATGAGCCGCAGCCGCACACCCGTGGTGTAGCGGTCGCGGGGCAGGTAGATCAGCGCCGAGTAGTAGCGCCCGTACTCGTCCTGGCGCAGGTAGAGGCGCAGGCGGCGCCGCTCCTGGAGGTAGAGCACGGAGGTGACGATGGCGCGCAGCTGGTCGGCCGGGGTCTGGAACAGCTCGTCGCGCGGGTAGGTCTCCAGGATCTGGAGCAGGTCGCGGCCGTCGTGGCTGTTGGGCGAGAAGCCCGCGCCCCGCAGCACCTCGTCGACCTTGCGGCGCACGACCGGCACCCGGCGCACCGACTCGGTGTACGCGGCCGAGGAGAACAGGCCGAGGAAGCGGCGCTCGCCGACGACGTTGCCGTTCTCGTCGAACTTCTTCACCCCGACGTAGTCGAGGTAGGAGGGCCGGTGCACGGTGGCGCGGCTGTTGGCCTTGGTGAGCACCAGGAGCTTGTGCTCGCGGGCCTTGGCGCGCGCGTCGGCGGGCAGCCGCTCGAAGGACAGGCTGACCGGGTGGCTGTCGTCGCCCGCGTGGTGCGGGTCGGAGCGCAGGATGCCGAGACCGGTGCCGGGCACGGCCACCAGCGAGTCGTCCTCGTGCAGCTCGTACTCGCGGAAGCCCAGGAAGGTGAAGTGGTCGTCGGAGAGCCAGCGCAGCAGCTCCCGGGCCTCGTCCACCTCCTCGTCGCGCAGGTCCCCGGCCTTGGGCTCCTTGGGGAGCTCGTCGGCGATGCGCAGCGCCGCGTCGCGCATCTTCTCCCAGTCCTCGACGGCCTCGCGGACGTCGGAGAGCACCCGCAGCAGATCGGCGGTGATCTGCTTGAGGTCGGCGCGGTCGGTCTCGCGGTCGATCTCGACGTGGATCCAGGACTCGATGAGCGCGTCGTGCGGCAGACCGCCGGTCTCCAGGATCTCGATCAGCTTGCCGGTGACATCACGGCGGACGACGACCTGGGGGTGGATGACGACGTGGATGCCGCGGCTCTGGCGGGACAGCTCGTTGGTGACCGAGTCCACCAGGAAGGGCATGTCGTCGGTGACGACCTCCACGACCGAGTGGCTGCACGTCCAGCCGTTCTCCTCGACCGTCGGCGTGTGCACCCGGACGTTGGCCGTGCCCTGGGGGCGGTTCTCGGCCAGCCGGTAGTGCGAGAGAGCCGCACCGAAGACGTCGACCGGGTCGCGGTCGGCCAGGTCCTCCGGAGCGGTGTGCAGGTAGTAGCGCTGGAGGAACCCGAGAACGGCGTCCTGGCCCGGACCTTCCTCCCCCGTGGACCCGGTAGTGGCTGCCCGGTCCTGGGGGGCGCCCCCCAGACCGCCGGGACCCCCCACCGGGCTGTTCTCAGCTACCCGGGCGGCCCGTGCGAGCAGCTCGGCCTTGGCTTCGTCCAGCTTGGTCTGCATGTCCTCTGGCTCCTGTCGCGCGCCGTTGCGTGACGTAGGTATGCGAAGCGACGCAACGCCTCGACGCGGGGTGTCCGGTCGGAGTCGACGTTATGCCGCGATGAGAGATGCCCGGGTCGTTATTGGCCATCTTCGGCGAAGGGCCCGGGTAGCGGGAATCAGCGAGAGCCCGGGCACTGTGGCACTCCGGGCGCAGGGCAGGGGCGTCAGTGCCCCTGCGGGATATCGCGCTGATCACGGGTCAAGGCTATCGCCCCGCCCCCCCGACCCGTCATGAGCCGTATGTGTACAAAAGCAGGGCCCGAAGTTTGACACTCTGGACAGCGACGCGGAGGCCGGGTGCGCACTCTTGGCAAACAGGCCGGACAGAGGCAGGTTTGCGGCGTACGCACCGTGCGCGCAGCGGCACGGTGGGCAGCGCCGTGGACCCTCCGCCGGACAGGGGATTTCGCGCCAAGCGAAGCCCCGCGCGCGACACGGCGCACAGAACGTCTTGGAGCATGTCGCACAGCACGACGATTCCCGTTACGCATCAGGTACGCACCGTCGACCCCGGGAGCACCCATGGCAGCCAAGATCCTGATCGTGACCGGCGACGCGGCGGAGTCGCTGGAGGTCCTGTACCCCTACCAGCGGCTGCGCGAGGAGGGCTACGAGGTCCATATCGCCGCCCCCGCCCGGAAGAAGCTCCAGTTCGTCGTCCACGACTTCGAACCGGGCTTCGACACGTACACCGAGAAGCCCGGCTACACCTGGCCGGCCGACCTGGCCTTCTCCGAAGTCGACCCCGGCCAGTACGCCGCACTGGTGATTCCGGGCGGCCGGGCCCCCGAATACCTCCGCAACGACCCCGAGCTCCGCAAGATCCTCAAGGCCTTCTTCGACACGGACAAGCCGGTCGCACAGATCTGCCACGGTCCCCTCCTGACCGCGGCGATCGGCGGCCTCACCGGCCGCCGGGTCACCGCGTACCCCGCCCTCGAACTCGACATGCAGGCCGCCGGCGCCACCTTCCGCGACACGGAGACGGTCGTCGACGGCACCCTGGTCTCCGCCCGCGCCTGGCCGGACCACTCCACGTGGATGCGGGAGTTCCTCACGGTGCTGCGGGCGAAGGCGCCGGTGACGTAGGCGTCGGGGGCGGGCCGGGAGGCCCGGGCCGAGCCAGGCCGGGCCGAGACGCCCGCCGCGGGGCCGGGCAGGGTCCCCGGCGGGCCTCAGCCCGCCAGGCGTTCCGCCACTTCCACCGCTTCCGCCAGCGTGTCCACCACCGGCACGCCCGCCTCCGCGAGGCTGTCGCGGCTGTGCGATCCCCCGGTGTACAGCACCGCCCGCGCCCCGATGTGCGCGGCGGCCACGGCGTCGTCCACCGCGTCCCCGATCACCACGATGCGGTCGGCGGATATCGCCTCGTCCGCCGCCCGCAGCGCCGTCAGATGCCGCACCATGTGCTCGGCCTTGCTGCCGTGGGAGGGGCCGGTGCGCCCGTCCACCCGCAGGAAGTGCTCCGTGATGCCGTGCCGCCGCACGATCGGCACCAGGTGCTCGTGCGGCGCCATCGACAGCAACGACTGGCCGAGCCCGGACGCCGAACGATCGGCGAGCAGTTCGGCCGCGCCCTGGGTGAGCGCGCAGGCGTCCGCGCGCAGCCAGTAGTGCTTGTGGAAGGCCTCGTCCATGACCAGCCACTCGGCCTCGGTCGGCAGCCGCCCCATCAGCCGCTGGTAGAAGCGGGGGATCGGCACGCAGTACAGCTCGCGGTAGCGCTCCAGCGTTATGGGCTCCAGGCCGAGCTCCGCGAAGGCGGCGTTGGTCGCCTCGATGACCGCACCGATGTCGTCGAGCAGTGTGCCGTTCCAGTCCCAGACCAGATGCGTGCGCTTCCCCATGCCAGAAACGGTACCCACCCCCACTGACAACGGACCGCCCCGCCTTCTCCGGCAGGCGAAGTCCGCAGGTCAGCCGGGCTGTCAGGCGATCAGGTTGGGAATCTCCTGCACCCCGAACCACAGCAGCTCGTGGTCCTCGGCCCCGTCGACGGTGAACTGGGCGTCGTCGTCGCCCTGGTCCGCCGCGCCCAGCGCTTCGGCCGCCGCCGTCACGTCCGCCACCGCGTCGTCGGAGTCCACGTGCACCGCGGCCGCCTTGCCCAGCGGCACCGGCCCGGCGATCCGCACCTCGCCCAGCGCGCTCGCGTCCAGGCCCCGGTCCGGGTCGGCCGAGGCCGCCCCGTCGGGCACGTCGAGGGCGACCACGACGCGGCGCCGCGCGGCCTCCGGGTCCCCGGCGAGCAGCCGCAGCGAGGCAGCGGCGGCCCGGCTGAGCGCCGCGTACTCCAGCTCCTCGATGTCGTCCGAGACGTACCACTCACGCAGTCCGGGTGTGACGGCGTAGGCGGTCAGCGGCCCGGAGCCGAGCTCTCCCGCCGTGTGCGCCGTCGCGAGACCAGGGAGGGTCAGAGGGAGGTACACGCGCATGACAGGCCGCTCTTTTCTCGTCGGAAGACGCACTCAGGATACGTGCGGGAGTCCCCCTTCGGGTTGCCCGTAGGGGGTGGGACGGATCGGAGGGCCGACGGCCGCTTCCCCGGCCCCCACCAGCCCTGCAGAGCCCTCCATCACCCAGATAGGTGAATCTCCGGAGGCCCCGGGCGCCCGCCCCGCCGCCCTTGCGACCCGCTTCGCCGCCCCCGTACAAGATCCCCAACAGAAAGCTACTCGCCGGTATCAAAGGGGGCGACGGAGATGAACAGGACCGACAGGACGCGAGCGGGCGCGGCGCGGACGGACCGAACCAGGCCCGCGGGGCGCCACGACCGGGTCGGCCCCGCCAGGCCCGGCGGCGTCACCAGCGCGTACGCGCGGCGCCAGCGGCTGCCCCGCTACTGGTTCGCCGAACGCCTGCTCGCCGTGCTCAGCGGCCGCCGACCGGTGCACTGGATGCTGGGCCACACTGTCGGCGAGGCGTACGAGCAGCTGGTGCTCCTTGCCCCGGCGAGCCCCCTGGGGGCCGTCTCGCAGCCCGTGGTGCGGCACTGCGACGAGTACGTGCCCCAGGCCGGTGTCATCGAGGCGTTCGCCCGTATCGGCGCGGGCGACCGCGTCCGCGCCATGGCCTTCCGCCTGGAGCAGGGCGCCGACCTGCGCTGGCGCTGCGCGGCAGTAGAAGTGGGGCCGGGCACCCATGCGGTGCCCGGCCCCACCCGGTGACTCTCCAGCCTTACGGCTACTTCTTGCGGCGGCGGCCGGCGCCCTTCTGGGCCTTGCGGCGCTCGGCGCGGGTCATCCCGTCCGCCTCGGAGCGGGACGGCTCGTCGTCGCCGTTGTCGAAGTCGCCCTCGACGACCCCGCCCTCGCCGTCCACCGTCGGAGCCGAGAAGTGCAGCCGGTCCGGGCGCTGCGGGGCGTCCAGACCCTTCGCCCGGATCTCGGGACGCGCGACCCCGGCGGGCACCGCGTCCTCCTTCTCCAGCGAGGCCTTCACCTCGGCGTCCTCGACCGGGACCTCCTCGACCTGCTGCTCGACCTGGACCTCCAGGTTGAACAGGTAGCCGACGGACTCCTCCTTGATGCCGTCCATCATGGCGTTGAACATGTCGAAGCCCTCGCGCTGGTACTCGACCAGCGGGTCCTTCTGGGCCATCGCCCGCAGGCCGATGCCCTCCTGGAGGTAGTCCATCTCGTAGAGGTGCTCGCGCCACTTGCGGTCGAGCACCGAGAGGACCACGCGCCGCTCCAGCTCACGCATGATGTCGGAGCCCAACTGCTCCTCGCGCGCCGCGTACTGCTCGTGGATGTCGTCCTTGATGGACTCGGCGATGAACTCGGCGGTGATGCCCGCGCGGTCGCCCGCCGCCTCCTCCAGCTCCTCCACGGTGACCTTCACCGGGTAGAGCTGCTTGAAGGCGCCCCACAGCCGGTCCAGGTCCCACTCCTCGGCGAAGCCCTCGACGGTCTCCGCCTGGATGTACGCGTCGATGGTGTCGTCCATGAAGTGCTGCACCTGCTCGTGCAGGTCCTCGCCCTCCAGGACGCGGCGGCGCTCGCCGTAGATGACCTCGCGCTGACGGTTCAGCACCTCGTCGTACTTCAGAACGTTCTTACGCGTTTCGAAGTTCTGCTGCTCGACCTGGGACTGGGCCGACGCGATCGCGCGCGTGACCATCTTGTTCTCGATCGGCACGTCGTCCGGCACGTTGGCCATCGACATGACGCGCTCGACCATCTGGGCCTTGAACAGGCGCATCAGGTCGTCGCCGAGCGACAGGTAGAAGCGGGACTCGCCCGGGTCGCCCTGACGGCCGGAGCGGCCGCGCAGCTGGTTGTCGATACGGCGCGACTCGTGCCGCTCGGTGCCGAGCACGTACAGGCCGCCGAGCTCCTTGACTTCTTCGAACTCGGCCTTGACGGCCTGCTCGGCCTTCTCCAGGGCGGCGGGCAGCGCGTGCGCCCACTCCTCGACGTGCTCCACCGGGTCCAGACCCTGCTGGCGCAGCTCGGCCTCGGCGAGGTCGTCCGGGTTGCCGCCGAGCTTGATGTCGGTGCCTCGGCCGGCCATGTTCGTGGCGACCGTGACGGCGCCCTTACGGCCCGCCTGGGCGACGATCGTCGCCTCCCGGTCGTGCTGCTTCGCGTTCAGCACTTCGTGCTGGATGCCGCGCTTGGAGAGCTGCTGCGAGAGGTACTCGGACTTCTCGACCGAGGTGGTGCCGACCAGGATCGGCTGGCCCTTCTCGTGCTTCTCGGCGATGTCGTCGACGACCGCCTCGAACTTCGCGACCTCGGTGCGGTAGATCAGGTCGGACTGGTCCTTGCGGACCATCGGGCGGTTGGTCGGGATCGGGACGACACCGAGCTTGTAGATCTGGTGGAACTCGGCGGCCTCGGTCATCGCCGTACCGGTCATGCCGCAGAGGCCCGGCTCTTCCTTGCCGTCGTGGTCGTGGCGCTTGTAGAGGCGGAAGAAGTTCTGCAGGGTGATCGTGGCGAGGGTCTGGTTCTCGTCCTTGATGTCCACCCCTTCCTTCGCCTCGATCGCCTGGTGCATGCCCTCGTTGTAGCGGCGGCCGGCGAGGATACGGCCGGTGTGCTCGTCGACGATCATGACTTCGCCGTCCATGACGACGTAGTCCTTGTCCTTCTTGAACAGTTCCTTCGCCTTGATGGCGTTGTTCAAGTAGCCGACGAGGGGGGTGTTGACCGACTCGTAGAGGTTGTCGATGCCCAGCCAGTCCTCCACCTTGGCGACGCCGGGCTCGTGGATGGCGACGGTGCGCTTCTTCTCGTCGACCTCGTAGTCGCCGGTCTCCTCGATGCCCTTCAGCGGGTTCCCCGCCTCACCCTTGGTGAGGCGCGTGACCAGCTTGGCGAAGTCGCCGTACCACTTGGTGGCCTGGTCGGCCGGGCCGGAGATGATCAGCGGCGTACGCGCCTCGTCGACCAGGATCGAGTCGACCTCGTCGACGATCGCGAAGTTGTGGCCGCGCTGGACGAGCTCGTCCTGGGACCACGCCATGTTGTCGCGCAGGTAGTCGAAGCCGAACTCGTTGTTCGTTCCGTACGTGATGTCGCAGGCGTACTGCGCGCGGCGCTCGGCGGGCGACATGTTGGCGAGGATGCAGCCGACCTCGAGACCGAGGAAGCGGTGCACCCGGCCCATCATCTCGGAGTCGCGCTCGGCCAGGTAGTCGTTCACCGTGATCAGGTGGACGCCCTTGCCGGAGAGCGCGTTGAGGTACGCCGGCAGCGTGCCGACGAGGGTCTTGCCCTCACCGGTCTTCATCTCGGCGACATAGCCGAGGTGCAGGGCCGCGCCACCCATCATCTGCACGTCGTAGTGACGCTGGCCGAGGACGCGCTTGGCGGCCTCGCGGACGGTGGCGAAGGCTTCCGGGAGCAGGTCGTCCAGGCTCTCCCCGTTCGCGTACCGCTCCTTGTACTCGTCGGTGAGGGCACGGAGCTCGGCGTCGGAGAGGTTCGCGAAGTCCTCTTCGATGGAGTTGACCTGGTCCGCGATGCGGTGCAGCTTGCGCAGGATCTTGCCTTCGCCTGCACGCATGAGCTTTGAAAGGACGGACACGGGGGTTGGTCTCCTTGCCGGTCGGGCCTGGCGCGGTCGAGTACGGTTGATTACTTCTGAGCAACGGCCATCGTATGCGAGGACCCGCCCGCGCCGGGAGGTCTGCCATTACGACAACGGACAGCGGGCCCGGAAGGTGCCGGGAACGTGCCCGGAAGTGCCGGGAACGTGTGAAAAGCCCTGGCGCCCGTTCCACCCCCGCACGGAGAATCGGCCGATGGAACCAGTCACCCTCAGCACCGAGCGCCTGATCCTGCGCCCCGTCGGCCCGCAGGACGCGGACGAGGTGTACGCGGCCTGTCAGGACCCCGACATCCAGCGCTGGACCACCGTCCCCTCGCCCTACCTGCGCGAGCACGCGATCTCCTTCACCGAGACCTTCGGCCCGGGCGGCTGGCGGGACGACTCCGACTACACCTTCACGGTGCGCGTCCGGGACACGTCCCAGGGCGAGGAGAGCGCTCGCGAGGGCGCGCTGGTGGCGATGGTCGGCGTGATGCGGCGCGGCGAGGGCGTGGCCGAGCTGGGCTTCTGGGCGACGAAGGAGCACCGGGGGCGGGGCTATATGACCGAGGCCTCGCTGGCGGCGGCCCGCTGGGCCTTCGCGTCGGCCGGGGTCGAACGCCTGGAGTGGCGCGCGGAGGTCGGCAACGCGGCCTCGCGCGCGGTGGCCGAGAAGACGGGCTTCACCATGGAGGGCACCCTGCGCGCCGCCCTCGTCCACGGCGGCACCCGCCGCGACAGCTGGGTGGGCGGCCTGCTCCCTTGCGACCTCGGCCTGCCCACCACGCGCGCGTACCTGCCGTCTCGGGGGTGACGCGCGCGTAGGTGTCGGCACGGGGTGAGCGGCGGGTCCGCGCGGGCTCTGGCGGGCGCGCGCGGAGTCAGGGGTTCCGTCCCGTGGGCGGCCTGCGCCAGGGCCCGTTGTCAGTGCCGCCGTCTATCGTGCGGAACATGACCAGCCTGCCGCGCCCCACCGCCGAACTCTCCGCCGACGAGGCCCGCCGCATCGCCCTGCGCGCCCAGGGTTTCCTCGGCGCCCCCGACCGCCGGGGCGGAGTGCGCGGCGTGCTGCGGCACCTGGGCGCGGTGCAGCTCGACACCATCTCCGTGCTCGCCCGGTCGCACGAGCTGATTCCGTACGCACGCCTGGGCGCCGTCGGCCGAAAGGCGGTGGACGAGGCGTACTGGAGGGACGGCCACGCCTTCGAGTACTGGTCGCACGCGGCCTGCATCCTGCCCGTCGAGGAGTGGCCGCACTTCGCCTTCCGCCGCCGCG
The DNA here is from genome assembly GCF_014596475.1 of Streptomyces sp. CBMA152. GTDB lineage: Bacteria > Actinomycetota > Actinomycetes > Streptomycetales > Streptomycetaceae > Streptomyces. Next base: position 41,440 of record NZ_MECJ01000036.1, read on the forward strand.
CCTACCGCGCGCGCCCGCACTGGAACCACGAACTGCCGGACGGCTCGTACGAGCAGGTGATCAAGCAGCTCCAGGCCGAAGGCCCGCTGACGGCAACGGACTTGGGCGGCGCCAAGAACAAGGGCGAGTGGTGGGACTGGTCCGCCTCCAAGGTCGCCGTCGAGCGCGCGCTGATGTACGGCGAGGTGGTCTGCACCGAACGGCGCGGCTGGAAGCGGGTGTACGACCTGGCCGAGCGCGCCATCCCGGACGCCTTCCTCCACGACGAGCTGGACGACGCCGAGTGCCTGCGCCGGCTCGTACGGCTGGCGGGCCAGTCCCTGGGCGTCGGCACGCGCGCGGACATCGCCGACTACCACCGCCTGAAGGGCGAGCAGGTGGACGCGGTGATCGCCGAGTCGGGCCTGGTGCCGGTCACGGTGCAGGGCTGGGACAAGGCCACCTGGGCGGACCCGGACGCGCTGGCCGCCGAGCCGCGCGGCCGCCACCGTACGACGCTGCTGTCGCCCTTCGACTCGCTCATCTGGGACCGCGCGCGCACCGAGCGGATCTTCGGCTTCAGCCACCGTCTGGAGGCCTACACGCCCAAGCCCAAGCGGGTGTACGGCTACTTCGCGATGCCCCTGCTGGCGGGCGGCCGGCTGCTGGGCCGCGTCGACCCCGCCCGCGAGGGCCGCACCCTGGTGGCCAAGCAGGTCTCCCTGGAATCGCCGAAGGCGATAGAACCCATGGCCCAGGCACTGCTGGAGGCGGCGAGCTGGGTGGGCTGCGACGCCGTGCGCATCGAGCGCACCGACACCCCGGAAGTGGCCCGGGCGCTGACCGCGGCGGTCGCGGTCTCGGCGGGCTGACCGGAACGCCGCGAGGGGGCGGTGGCCAGCGCTGTCGGCTAGCGGATCTCCAGGATCTTCTCGCGCATCGCGTACACCACCGCCTCCATCCTGGAGTGCAGTTGGAGCTTCTCCAGGATGTTGCGGACATGGTTCTTCACGGTGTTCTCGGAGATGAACAGCTCTTTGGCGATGTCCCGGTTGTTCATCCCCGTGGCCACCAGCTTCAGCACCTCCAGCTCACGGTCGGTGAGCCGCGGCGCGGGCACCAGCCGGCGCTCGTCGGTGCGCTGGATCATCGACTTGAACTCGGTGAGCAGCTTCGACGCCATCGACGGGCTGATCTGGGACTGGCCGTCCGCCACCGCCCGGATCGCCGTCGCCACCTCGTCCGTGGAGATCTCCTTGAGGAGATAACCCGTCGCGCCCGCCTTGATCGCGTCGTAGAGGTCGGCCTCCTCGTCGCTGATCGTGAGCATGATGATCTTCGCGCTGGGGGCCACCTCCTTGATGGAGGTGCAGGCCTCGATGCCGCCGCGCCGGGGCATCCGTACATCCATCAGCACGATGTCCGGCAGCAGATCCGCCGCCTTGTCCACGGCCTCCGCGCCGTCTCCCGCCTCGCCGACGACCTGGATGTCCTCCTCCGCGGCCAGCACGATCTCCAGTCCCCGGCGGAAGAGCGCGTGGTCGTCGACGACCAGGACACGGATCGGTTCCTTGCGCGACCCGGCCGCTTCCATGCCGGTGGGAGCCCCGTCAGAACCGTCCGGGGCCGACCCGTCGTGCACCGGCCCGAAGCTGTCCGCCATCGTTCCTCCCCCTGAAGGCCATGGCCCGAGTTGGTGTGGCTGCACCAACCCCGCTCCTCGGAGCAGCGGTTGGCGTGCGACGCCATGATTTCATGCCCGGCCGTCAGAGCGGTGGTCCAGTGGTCGCACAGTGGTGCCCCTGGGGGCGCACAAGCACTCCCGGGGCACCACCACACTGGTGTACGGCGCACCGCACGCGTCCGTTCAGCGCGCCGCCCACCTGGTCATCCGCCGAGCGCACCGCCGGCGCCGCTCGCGTCCTCACCGGCGAGCGGGTCACTTTCCAGATGAATGACGCCGTAGTCGTAGGCGTGCCGTCGGTAGACGACACTGGGCTGCTTCGTCTCGGAGTCGACGAAGAGGTAGAAGTCGTGCCCGACCAGCTCCATCTCGTAGAGCGCCTGGTCGAGCGTCATCGGGGCTGCCAGGTGGGTCTTCTCGCGGACCACCAGCGGGCCCTCGCCCTGCACTTCGAGCGAACCCATCCGCGTGGTGGGAACGCGCTCCTCCAGCGAACTGCCCACCGGCTCACCACTTCCGTTCAACTGAGCCACGCCCGGCACGACGTCGGCCACTTCGGAGGCCGACAGCCGTCCATTGCCCCGGCGGGTGTGGCGCTTGTCGTGCTGCTTGCGCAGCCGCGCCTCCAGCTTGCCGGTGGCCAGGTCGAGGGCTGCGTACGGGTCGCCTGCCGCCGCTTCCGCCCGGATCACGGGGCCACGCGAGTGCAGCGTGATCTCCACTCGGTCGGAACGGTCGGCCTGCCGCGGGTTGTGTTCCTTGGACACCTCGACGTCGAGGCTGATTACCTTGCCGTCGAGCTTCTGGATCTTCTCCAGCTTCAGCTTCTCGGCCACGTGCTTGCGGAACCGCTCGGGCACCTCGGTCTTGCGGCCCTTGACGACGATGTCCACGCAGAACTCCGTTCCCGGATCACTCCGCCTTCGCTGCGGAGCATCTCCCTCTTGCACCAGACTCCGGTAGGCACCGGAGCCTCGGACTGGGCGACTTTCACCTCCTCCTCCCCCGTCGGGAAGATCGCCACCCCACCAACCTCGGGGCCGGGGACCTACCCGGACGCGAGGCAGTGCATTCAGCGAGGCCGGCTCTCGCCATTCCTCACAACCGAACATAGCTCGGTCGGACGGATGTCGGCACCCGCTACCCGCACGTACCTCCGTTCAGGTGTTTTTCCCCTCTCACTACCTGCAACGATGCAAGTTCGCTGTCAGTTCCGGTTTATTTCGAAGGACGCCGGCGTCGAGGCCACGACAGCGGCCGCCGCCGACCGCTGCGCGCATCCCCCAACGGCGTACGCCGAAACATCACCGACCGTCCCGGGCACGGTCGCCGCGCCCGCGGCAGCCACCGCGCGCGCCGCCTCCACCAACGACGCCCCGGTCGTCATGAGGTCGTCCACCAGGACCACCCGACCGCCCTCCAGGAGCCTGTCACCGCCCGCCGACACCTCCAGTGCTCCGGTCAGATTCGCCAGCCGCTGCGGGGCGCTCAGTCCCGACTGGTCCAGCACCGCGCGCCGCTGCCGCAGCACGGCCGCCACGCGCGCGTCCGTCCCCGTGCGCCGCAGTTCGCCCGCCGCCGCCAGGGCGATCCGCCGCGCCGCGTCATGCCCGCGCGCCCGCACCGCCTTGCGCGCCGAGGGAACCGGCACGAGCAGCAGCGGCCCGTCCCGGGGCACCCCGGCGACCGCACGCACCGCGCCCGCCAGCGCCTGCCCGAGGACCCCGGCCAGACCCAGGGCCCCGCGCTCCTTGTGCGCGAGCAGCACCGCCCGTACGGCGTCCTCGTACTCGGCCGCCGCGTACACCACCGGCAGCCCCGCCGGTTCGGGGGCCGGCCGGACCCGCCGCGCCCGCGCGTCGAGCAGCGCCGCCGCGCACCGCTCGCACAGCGCCGTACGGGGACTGCCGCAGCCACCGCAGGCAGCAGGCAGCACCAGCCCGGAGATCTCCTGCCACCATCCCCGCATGGCACCCACTCTGCCAACAGGAAGGCGACCCGGCCACCCCTGTGGAAAAGCCGCCCCGCCGTCCTGTGGACGGCGGGGCGGGTTCGTCTTCCCTGCGCCCAAGGCGCGTTCCCGGCGCGAAAGGCGCGCTCGTCAGCCCGGGTAGACCGGCGAGGAGCCCGTCTTGACCGCGGTCTTCCAGTTCGCGCCGGGCGGCAGCCGGACGATGCCGTCCTCCTTCGAGTGCGCCACCAGCGGCAGCCGCTCGTCGTCCGCGGCGGCGATCTCCGTCACCCGGTTGGCGCCCGGCACATTGCCCGCAGCCGATGTCGAACCGTCCGTCTGCATATAGCGCAGCTGCTGCTGGAGCCCGCCGGACTCCTTGCCGACCACGACGAGGCGGCTGCGTCCGGCCCAGGACACGGCCGTCACGTCTTCCATCTGCGGTGCGCCGGGGCGCAGTTCCACCACGGAGACCTGCGGGTGCTCCGGGTCGCCGATCCGCTCCACGCGGCCGATCCGCAGCGTGGTGTGGCCGCCCTCGGCCACCAGGAGCGCGATCCGCACCCCGTCCGCCGACATCCGCACCTGCTCGATGCGCGCACCGTTCAGACCGGCGACATCGACCTCCTGGGGCTGTCCCGCGCCCTTCTCCAGGCGCAGCAGCCGGGAGTGGTCCGGGTCCCGGTCGGCCACCCAGAGATCGCCGCGCCCGTCCCAACTCGGCGCCGAGAGCCCGTCCTTCGCCGGGTCCTTGCTCTGGCTGGTGACCAGCGTCTTGACCAGCTCGCCGTCGGACACGATCGGCGCCACGTACAGCGAACGGCCGTCTGTGCTCACACCGGCCGCGTCCTGCTCGTTGCGCGCCACCGCGACCGTACGCAGCTTCTGCTCGCCCCTGCCGAGCGGCCCCGCCACCTGCTGGGTGACGACGTCGCCGTCCGTACCGCCGCTGGTGCCGGTGCTGTCCGTGCCGTCGCGCACGGCGTCCCGCATCCGCGCGAGGCGCCCCTGCGAGTCCAGGAAGTACTGCCCCGGATTGGAGGAGATGTGGTCCGGCGCGTAGTCGGCCTGGTCCCCGCTGAGCACACACAGCTGCGAGCCGTCGGCCCGGTCCAGCTCCACCTGGCTGACCCGGGTCGCCGTCAGATCCCGCAGTGTGAACAGCACTTGGGCCGCCATCTTGCGGCACTGCCCACCGCCGACATTGGACGCCCGCTCGTTGAGCGGCACCTTCAGCGCGTTGCGGTCGTCGAACGACAGCGCCGTGGTGCCCTCCTTCAGCTCCGTACCGCTCGGGAAGCGCGAACTCACCACCGGCCGCAGCCAGTTGGTCGGCCCCTCCAGGACGGTCATGACCGTCTGGGTGACCAGGTTCATCTGCGTCTCGGGGTCATTGCGCTGACGCACGTACACCGGATCGGCGACCAGCAGACGCTCCTGACCGGACGCGAAGTAGTACTTGTTGACGGAACGGTAGATGCGCTGGAAGTCCGACTGCCCCAGGAGCAGCCCCTCGGGCAGCGAGTCGATGCGCCACTCCTTGCCGCCGGGCCCGCTCTCCCGTACGAGATGGATCGTCTCGTTGTACGTCGTCCTGGGCCTGGCCGGCTGGTAGGCGTGCTGCTTGTCCACCACGGCCACCGGCTTTCCGGTCACCGTGAAGGTGAAACTCGAACTGTCGCCCTTGTCGTTGGTCCGGTTCGGCTCCGGGTTCGGCCCGTCGGCCAGCACCGTGGTGGCCAGATCCGGCTTCCACGCGCGCGCGGCCTGCGGCGTCAGATACTTGCGGGCCGTCGCGAACTGCGGGTCGTCACTGGTCATCGCCTCCAGGAACCCGTCGACGATCTCGTCGGCGGCCGCCCCCTCGCGCGGCGGCACCGCGTACACCTGCACCTGCGAGTCGGCCCGCTGCGAGGCCTGCACCGCGTGCACGTCCCCGCTGTCGGGCATCGACGCACAGCCCGCCACCAGCACACCGCCGCAGCCCAGCAGCGCGGCGGACCGCAGCCGACGGCCGCGCCCCCTCCCCGGATCAGCGCCCACGAGCCGTTTCCTCCTGGTCCGCGGCTGCCGGGGCAGCCGCTGCGTCAGCAGCCTGCGATGGTACGGATTCGCCGTCCCCGCGCCCGTCCGCGACCCGGGGCACCACGCGGGCCCCGCCGCCACCGGGCAGCGCGGTCGGATCGGCGGCCGGACCCGATGTCCTGGGCGGTATCGGGGGCCGGGGCGGCCCGGGCAGCGAGGAGCGGTCGGCGACCGGCTGGACCGGCACGCTCGTCAGCCGCAGCCCGTTGCCCTGCCCTGCGGCCACGCCCTGGCGGGCCCGCTCGCGAACGGAGCGCGAGTCCTCCGGCTCCAGGGGTATGGGCGATCCGCGCAGCGGCTCGTCGGCCGTACGCGGCAGCGTCAGCCGGAACTGGGAGCCGCCTCCCGGCTCGCCCCAGGCCTGCAACCAGCCGCCGTGCAGCCGCGCGTCCTCGACCGCGATCGACAGCCCGAGTCCGGTGCCGCCGGTGGTCCTGGCCCGTGCCGGGTCGGCCCGCCAGAAGCGGTTGAACACACGGGTCGCCTCGCCGGGCTTGAGGCCCACGCCGTAGTCGCGCACGGCGACCGCCACAGCGCCGCCGGCCGTCGCCATCCGCACCACCACGTCCCGGCCCTCGCCGTGCTCCACGGCGTTGACGACCAGGTTGCGCAGCACCCGCTCGACTCGCCGGGCGTCCGCCTCGGCGACCACCGGCTGGTCGTCGCCGACCACCCGTATCCGGGTGCCCTTGCGCTCGGCCAGCGGCTCGGCGCCCTCGATCACCCGTCGTACGACGTCACGCAGGTCTATCGGCTCGGCCTCCAGGGCCGCCGCGCCCGCGTCGAAGCGGCTGATCTCCAGCAGGTCGGCGAGCAGCGACTCGAACCGGTCCAGCTGCCCGGCGAGCAGCTCGGCCGACCGCGCCGTCACCGGATCGAAGTCGACCCGCGCCTCATGGATGACGTCCGCCGCCATCCGTACGGTCGTCAGCGGCGTACGCAGCTCGTGCGAGACGTCCGAGACGAACCGCCGCTGCATCCGCGACAGCTCCTCCAGCTGCTGGATCTTGATCTGGAGGTTCTGCGCCATCTTGTTGAAGGCCTCGCCGAGCCGCGCGATGTCGTCCTCGCCGGTGACCTTCATGCGTTCCTGGAGCTTGGCGGCGGAGAGCCGCTCGGCGATCTGCGCCGCCATCCGCACCGGTGTCACGACCTGGCGCACCACCAGCCAGGCGATCGCGCCGAGCAGCACGACGAGGAACAGCCCCGCGGTCGCGAGGGTGCCCTTGACCAGGCTCAGCGTCTTCTCCTCCTGCGCCAGCGGGAAGAGGTAGTACAGCTGGTACGCCTGCCCGTCGACGTCCTTGAGCCGGGTGCCGATGACCAGACCCGGCTTCGGCTCCTGCCCGTCGAGGTACTTGATCGAGGCGTACGTCTTGTACGCGCCCGTCCCCACGTCGACCGAGTCCCGCAGGCTCTGCGGCACGCTCGCGACCGGGTCCACCCCGCCCGAGGCGCGCGGCCCGCGGTTGCTGGACCCCGAGTCCTCGGAGTCGGCGCTCAGGGCCACCACGTAGAACGCGCCCTGACCGCCACTGGCGAGCTGGGTCACCAGCTCACTGCGCCAGGTCACCGAACTGCCGGCCCGCCCGTCCGAGCTGCCGTCGTCCTGCCCGCCCGGCGCCGCCGGGGCGCTCGCCTTGTCCTTGGCCACGGCGAAGCCGCCCGCCGACTGGCTCTCGGCCGCCTTCTCCTTGGTGACCAGAAGTCCGTTGCGCACCTGACCGATGACAACGAACCCGAGCAGCAGCACCACACCCAGCGACATCAGCAGGGTGGAGGCGACGACCCGCAGCTGGATGTTGCGCCGCCACAGCCGCAGCGCGGGCAGCAGCGGACGCCGCACCCAGCGCACGAAAAGGCGCAGCACAGGGCTGCCGGGCGTCCCCTCCTGGAGGATTCGCCCGCCCCAAGACGTCTTCCGTCCCTCACCAGCAGCCCGCCCCCCACGGACCCCGGGCTTCCCGGGCTTCGGAGCAGCACCGCCGCGGGACATGTCAGCTCGGTCCGGCCTTGTAACCGACACCACGGACGGTCACCACGATCTCCGGGCGCTCCGGGTCCTTCTCGACCTTCGAGCGCAGCCGCTGGACATGCACGTTGACGAGCCGCGTGTCCGCCGCGTGCCGGTACCCCCACACCTGCTCCAGGAGCACCTCACGGGTGAACACCTGCCACGGCTTACGGGCCAGCGCGACCAGCAGGTCGAACTCCAGCGGGGTCAGGGCGATGGACTGCCCGTCCCGCTTCACGGAGTGACCCGCCACGTCGATCACCAGATCGCCGATCGCCAGCTGCTCCGGCGCCGGCTCCTCCGACCTCCTCAGCCGCGCCCGGATACGGGCGACGAGCTCCTTGGGCTTGAACGGCTTCACGATGTAGTCGTCCGCCCCGGACTCCAGGCCGACCACCACATCCACGGTGTCGCTCTTGGCGGTGAGCATCACGATCGGCACACCGGACTCGGCCCTGATCAGCCTGCAGACCTCGATGCCGTCCCGTCCGGGCAGCATGAGGTCCAGCAGTACCAGGTCCGGCTTGGCCTCACGGAATGCCGCCAGTGCCTTGTCGCCGTCCGCTACGAACGACGGCTCAAAACCTTCTCCACGCAGCACAATGCCGAGCATCTCGGCCAGCGCGGTGTCGTCGTCGACGACAAGGACGCGTCCCTTCATAAACGTCATCATCCCATTAGCTAATCGTTACCTGGCGTGACCTGGCACACAGCTCTCTCAGCCCGACCCCGGTCACAGGGGAGAGCACACCTTCCTCGGTGACGATCGCCGTCACCAACTCGGGGGGTGTCACATCGAAGGCGGGGTTGTACGCCTGCGTCCCGAGCGGCGCCACGGGCAGTCCGCCGCCGGTCCCCCACCCGGCCGCCGAAATCTGCGGTCCGGTGAGCTCCGTCACCTCTTGCCCGGGCCGCTGCTCGACCTCGATCGCCGCCCCGTCGGGCGTCTGAAGATCCACCGTCGTCACGGGCGCCACCACGATGAACGGCACATGGTGGTACTTCGCGAGTACGGCGAGCGGATAGCTTCCCACCTTGTTCGCCACCGAGCCGTCGGCGGCGATCCGGTCCGCCCCGATCAGAACAGCGTCCACCTCTCCCGCCGCGAACAGTGAACCCGCGGCATTATCAGTCAGCAAGCTGTACGCCATCCCACTGCGCGCCGCCTCGTACGCGGTCAGTCTGGCCCCTTGCAGCAGCGGCCGAGTCTCGTCCACCCACAGCCGACGCAGCCGGCCCGCCCGGTGCGCGGCCAGCGCGACCGCGAACGCGGTGCCCTCGCCGCCCGACACCAGCCGCCCGGTGTTGCAGTGCGTGAGCACGCTGTGGCTGCCGCCGGGCAGCAGCTCGTCGAGCAGCGCCAGACCGTGCGCCGCCATCCGGGCACTGGCCTCCGCGTCCGCCCGGTGCAGCGCCCGCGCGGCCGCCAGCGCCGCCGCCCCGGCCTCCTGTGGGCCCGCGCCCTTCTCGACCGCGGCCCGGTACGCGCCGAGGGCCAGCCGCACCCCGTACCCGAGGTTCACCGCGGTGGGCCGCGCCCCCGCCAGCAGAACAGCGGCCTCCTGTACGTCGAAGCCACGCACCCCGGCCAGCGCCACTCCGTAGGCCCCGGCGATCCCCAGCAGCGGCGCCCCGCGCACCGCCAACGTCTGGATCGCCCGCACCAGCCCCGGCACGTCCGTACAGACCAGCTCGACCTCCTCCGCCGGCAGCCGGGTCTGGTCGAGGAGCACCAGCACCGGCCCTTCGGGCGGCTCGTCCCAACGCAGCTGGGGCAGTCCCTGCGGCTCTGCACCCACGGTGGATCGCACGTCCTGATCAGCCATCCGCCCAGTCTGCCCGGTGAGCCGCCGACAATTGAAGGTGCCAACGAGATACAGGGCCCGGTCCACTGCCCCGAACCGCATGGCACGATGGCTGCCAACCCGAAGGAGCCGGCTCGCCGAGCCGGTCCCGCGACCAAGCCACGAGGTGGACGACCGTGAACGACTCTCCGGGCTGGGCTTCGCCCGGATCGGCCCCCTCCGACGGCGAGGACTCCGGCGCACCCCGCCCGCCCGAGCCCTCCGACCGGGCCCGCGCGACCTCGCAGTGGTCCCGGAACCAGCCTCCGGCGGGCCAGTGGTCGCCTCCGGCCGGCACACCGGGCCAGGGTCCTCCGCCGCCTCCGCCGGGCCGTCCAGGGCCCCACCAGGGCGGCGGATGGGGGCAGCCGCCCGCTCCCGGCGGCTGGAACTCCGGCTGGGGCCGGCCGCCGGCTGCCAAGCCCGGCGTCATCCCGCTCCGCCCGCTCGGCGTCGGCGAGATCCTCGACGGCGCGGTGTCGACGATGCGCGCCCACTGGCGCACGGTCCTCGGCCTCACGCTCACCGTCGCCGTGATCACCGAGTTCGGGAACATCCTCGCCCAGCACTACCTGCTCCCGGCCGCGCCCGAGATCGATCCCAACGCCACGGGCACCGAAGCCATCAACCAGGCCTTCGACTCCCTGCGGTCGAGCATGCTCGACCTGCTGCCCATCGCCGTCCTGGGGCTGATCGGCACCCTGTTCGTCACAGCCGTACTCACCGTGGTGATCAGCCGCTCCGTGCTGGGCCGCCCCGTGACGCTGCGGGAAGCCTGGGCCGAGGCGAGCCCCCGCCTGCTGACGCTGCTCGGCCTCCTCGTGCTGATGCCGCTCATGGCCGGTGCGATCGTGGGGATCGGCATCCTTCCCGGCCTGCTCATCGGGTCCGACGCGGGTGCGGGCCTGGCCGCGCTCGGGGGGCTGGCGGCCTTCGTGGTCGTCGTGTGGCTGATGATCCAGTTCAGCCTCGCCGCCCCCGCGCTGATGCTGGAGCGGCAGGGTCTCGTGAAGTCCCTGCGCCGGTCGGCCAAGCTGGTCCGCGGCGCCTGGTGGCGGATCTTCGGCATCACGCTGCTGACGCTGCTCCTGACGTTCATCGTCTCGATGATCATCGCGATCCCGTTCACCGTGATCGGCACCCTCGTCGACGACGGCGGTGCCAACAACCTCTTCGGTGGCGCCACTTCCGACTACGGCTGGCCGTTCCTGATCATCACCGGGATCGGCGCGGTCATCGGCTCGGCCATCACCTACCCGATCTCCGCCGGCGTCGCCGCGCTGCTCTACATCGACCAGCGCATCCGCCGCGAGGCACTCGACCTCGACCTCGCCCGCGCCGCGAACCTGCCGGGCCACGAGACTACCGGGAGCTGATGCGGTGTCCGCAACGGGGGGCACAACCATGGTGCGACTACTGCTCCATGGGGGCGGCGAGCCACCGGTGGACACTCCGCGCGTCCCCGCCCGCGAGGCGGCGCAGCGCGAACTGTCCAAGTCGATGTACCACGAGAACGACCCGAACCTCCTGCAACGCGCCCTCAACCGCTTCTGGGACTGGGTCGGCGGCCTCTTCGACGCCGCTTCGGGCGCGGCACCCGGCGGCGCGCTCGGCCTGGTCGTCATCGTGCTCTTCGCCCTGGCGCTCGTCGCGGCCCTGTGGTGGCGGCTCGGCACCCCGCAGCGCACCGCGTCGGCCGCCGGCTCGGTGTTCGAGGACCGCGTACGCAGCGCCGCCGAGCACCGTGCCGTCGCCGAGGCCCATGCCGCCGCCCGTCGCTGGACGCAAGCCGTCCAGGAACGGATGCGGGCCGTCGTCCGCTCCCTGGAGGAGCGCGCCCTCCTCGATCCGCGCCCCGGCCGTACCGCCGACGAGGCAGCAGCCGAGGCAGCCCGTCCGCTGCCCGCCCACGCCGACCGACTCCGCGCCGCGGCCCGCGAGTTCGACGACGTCACATACGGCGGCCGTACGGCGAACGAGACCGCGTACCACCGTCTGCGTGACCTCGACATCGATCTGGAACGCACCAAGCCGGAGCTGAGCGCTCTCACCCAGGCCTCCGCCACGCAGGTGGCCACTCGGGGAGCCGCAGAGTGACCGACACACAGTCCTCCGCAGCCGCTCCTCCCGCCTCCTCCGACCGCACGTCGACTGACGCGACACCCCGTCAGATCTGGACGCGCACGCGCGGACTGCTGCTCGCCGCGGTCATCCTCCTCACCGCCGGCATCGCACTCGCCGCCGCCCGCTCCGGTGACCAGCACGGCCGCCTCGACCCCCGTTCCGCGGACCGCTACGGCAGCCGCGCGGTCGCCGAACTCCTCAAGAACCAGGGCGTCTCCACCCGCGTGGTCACCAGCCTCGACGAGGCCACCCGCGCCACCGGCCCCGACACCACGCTCCTGGTCACCGGCCCCGACCTGCTCACCGAGTCCCAGCAGCGCCAACTCCACGCCGCCACCGCCGAGTCCGGCGGACGCACACTCCTGGTGTCGCCCAGGTCGGCCTCCCTTCCCGTACTCGCCCCCGGCGTCCACGAGGAGGGGTCGGCCTCCGTCAACGCCCGCGACCCCGACTGCTCTCTGGCCTCGGCCGTACGCGCCGGCAGCGCCGACACCGGCGGCGTCCGCTACTCGGCCAACGGGCAGGCAAGCGAAGCCTGTTACCAGGCCGCCGGGCTGCCCACCCTGCTCCGGATGGAGACACCCGCCAACGGTGACACCGTCCTGCTCGGCGCCCCGGACATCCTCTACAACCACCGTCTCGACAAGCAGGGCAACGCCTCGCTCGCCCTCCAGCTCCTCGGTTCCCGTCCTCATCTGGTCTGGTACCTCCCCTCGCTCGACGATGTCTCGGCCACCGACGGCGGTGACCGCAGCTTCTTCGACCTCACCCCGTCCGGCTGGCTCTGGGCCACTCTCCAACTCACCCTCGCGGCAACCCTCGCCGCCATCTGGCGCGCCCGGCGCCTCGGCCCTCTGGTGACCGAACAACTCCCGGTCGCCGTACGCGCGTCCGAGGCGACCGAGGGCCGCGCCCGTCTCTACCGCAAGGCCAACGCCCGCGACCGCGCGGCCGACGCCCTGCGCTCGGCCACCCGTATGCGTCTGGCCCCCCTCCTCGGCGTGCCCGCCTCGGCGGCGCACGCGCCCGAACTCCTCGTCCCCGCCGTCTCCGCCCGGCTCCCCGCCACCGAACGGGACCTTCAGGTTCTACTGTTCGGCCCGGCGCCGGCAGACGATGCCGCACTTGTCCGCCTCGCGGACGAACTCGACGCCCTCGAAAGAGAGGTACGCACCTCATGAGCGACCGAACCCCGGCGACCGCAGCGAACCCGGACAGCGCCCGCGCCTCCCTGGAGGCGCTGCGCACCGAGATCGCCAAGGCCGTGGTCGGCCAGGACTCCGCCGTCACGGGCCTCGTCGTGGCCCTGCTCTGCCGCGGTCATGTACTGCTCGAAGGAGTCCCCGGCGTCGCCAAGACGCTCCTCGTGCGCTCGCTCGCCGCCTCTCTCGAACTCGACACCAAGCGCGTCCAGTTCACCCCCGATCTGATGCCCAGTGATGTCACGGGCTCGCTCATCTACGACGCCCGCACCGCCGAGTTCTCCTTCCAGGCCGGCCCGGTGTTCACCAACCTCCTGCTAGCGGACGAGATCAACCGCACGCCGCCGAAGACGCAGTCCTCTCTCCTGGAGGCCATGGAGGAGCGTCAGGTCACCGTCGACGGCACCCCACGACCGCTCCCCGAGCCCTTCCTGGTCGCGGCGACGCAGAACCCGGTCGAGTACGAGGGCACCTATCCCCTGCCGGAAGCCCAGCTGGACCGCTTCCTGCTGAAGTTGACGGTGCCTCTTCCCTCCCGCGCGGACGAGATCAACGTCCTCGCCCGCCACGCGGAGGGCTTCAACCCCCGCGACCTCCAGGCTGCCGGAGTCCGCCCCGTCGCGGGCGCCGCCGATCTGGAAGCGGCGCGCGCTGCCGTCGCCAAGACCTCGGTCTCCGCCGAGATCACCGGCTATGTCGTCGATATCTGTCGTGCCACGCGTGAATCCCCCTCGCTCAGCCTCGGTGTCTCCCCCCGAGGCGCCACCGCTCTGCTCTCCACCGCTCGCGCCTGGGCCTGGCTCACGGGCCGGGACTATGTCATCCCCGACGACGTAAAGGCCTTGGCCCTCCCCACACTTCGCCATCGCATCCAGCTGCGGCCCGAAGCGGAGATGGAGGGCGTCACCGCCGACTCCGTCATCACCTCGGTCCTCGCCCACGTCCCCGTCCCCCGCTGAGGCGGCGACCGTGGCTCTCACCGGACGCACCGCTCTGCTCGCCGCACTCGGCTCTGTCCCCGTTGGCGTACTGGCCCCGAGCTGGGCGGGAATGCTCGCGGTCAACGCCCCCCTCACACTCGCAATGATGTGCGACTACGCCCTCGCCGCGCCAGTGCGAAAGCTCCAATTCACCCGAAACGGTGATACGTCAGTTCGATTGGGTGACGCCGCCGAGGTCGTCCTCACCGTCACCAATCCCTCGGGCCGCCCCCTGCGCGCCGAGCTCCGCGACGCCTGGCCGCCCAGCAGCTGGCCGTCCGGCGCCGAACAGGCCGCCTCCCGGCATACGGTGAAGATCCCGGCCGGCGAACGCCGCCGTCTCGCCACGACCCTGCGTCCGACCCGGCGAGGCGACCGCCACTCCGAGCGGATCACCGTCCGGTCGTACGGCCCACTCGGCCTCGTCTCCCGGCAGGGCGGCCACCGCGTCCCCTGGACTGTGCGCGTCCTGCCGCCTTTCACCAGCCGCAAGCACCTGCCGTCCAGACTGGCGCGGCTCCGCGAACTCGACGGCCGCACGAGTGTGTTGACCCGAGGTGAAGGAACCGAGTTCGACAGCCTGCGCCCCTACGTCCCCGGCGACGACACCCGTTCCATCGACTGGCGCGCCACCGCCCGCCAGAACACCGTCGCCGTACGCACCTGGCGCCCCGAGCGCGACCGCCACATTCTCGTCGTCCTCGACACCGGACGTACGTCGGCGGGCCGCGTCGGGGACGTCCCCCGGCTCGACGCCGCCATGGACGCGACGCTGCTCCTCGCCACGCTCGCCTCCCGCGCGGGCGACCGCGTCGACCTCCTGGCGTACGACCGCCGTGTGCGCGCCCAGGTCCAGGGCCGCGCCGCCGGTGAGCTCCTGCCCGCCCTGGTCAACGCGTTCGCACCGCTCGAACCCGAGCTGGTGGAAACAGACGCCCGCGGCCTGAGCGCCGCCGCGCTGGCCAACGCCCCCCGACAATCACTGATCGTGCTCCTGACAAGCCTGGACGCGGCACCCGTCGAGGAGGGCCTGCTCCCCGTGCTCCCTCAGCTCACCCAGCGCCACACCATCCTGGTCGCCGCTGTCGCTGACCCCCACATCAAGAAGATGGCGGAGGCTCGCGGCACTGCGGACGCCGTTTACGATGCCGCCTCGGCCAGCAAGACCCAGGAACAGCGTCGCCGTACAGCTGAAAAGCTGATGCGTCACGGTGTCACGGTCGTGGACGCCACCCCGGACGAGCTCGCACCGGCCCTGGCCGACGCCTATCTGGAGCTGAAGGCGGCGGGTCGGCTCTGACATCGGAAGGCGGGCCATGGACTCAAAGGAAAAGGGTCCTGAACGCAAAAATGCCTCAGTCCCCGACCATAAAGGCCGGGGACTGAGGCTAAAAATTGTTCGGCGGCGTCCTACTCTCCCACAGGGTCCCCCCTGCAGTACCATCGGCGCTGAAAGGCTTAGCTTCCGGGTTCGGAATGTAACCGGGCGTTTCCCTAACGCTATGACCACCGAAACACTATG
>NZ_MECJ01000037.1 GCF_014596475.1 Streptomyces sp. CBMA152
ACGGTCGCCGACGGCCCCGGCGGCGGCCTCGTCGGCGCAGCGCTCCAGGGCGTATTCGAGCGGGGCACGCAGGGCGCGGAGCGCGGGGTGGCAGTGCGCGGCGAGTTCGGCGGCGGCGAGGAAGAGGTGGTGACGGCCGCGCAGATGGGCGCGCTCGTGCGCGAACAGGGCCTCGCGCTCGGCCGGTTCGAGGGCGCGGAGCATGCCGGTGGTGACGACGATGCGGCCGGGTCGGCCGGGCAGCGCGTAGGCGTCCGGGCACGCGTCCCGCAGTACGGCGAGCTCGCCGGTACCGGGGGCGAGGCGGCGGTGGGCGGCGCGCAGCTCCGCGACCTGGCGGCGGGCGGTGCGGATCAGGGCGACGCCGGAAAGGGCGAGCAGTACGGTGGCCGCGCAGGCGGCGGGGAGCGCGATCGCGGCGGGCACCTCGCGCAGCGGCGTCACCAGGTTGCCCAGGGACGCGACGAACCGCAGCCGCAGCGCCCCGGCCAGGGCCAGCAGCCCGAGCGCGGCCGTCGAGCAGGCGGCCAGACCGGTGGAGGCGGCGGCGAGCAGCCAGGCGGCCGGGCGGGGCGGCAGCGCCTCGGCGAGCCGCCGTGCGACCGGCACGGCCAGGAACGGCACAAGCAGCGGAATCCACACCGCGAAGATCATCCCCGTTCACCGCCCGACCGCGCCCGGTCCGAAGCCCCGCGCCGACTCGATGACGAACCCGATTCGCGGGCACCCTCCATCGCCTCGGCCGCCTCCCCGTCGAGCAGGGTGCGCAGCAGTTGCTCGTCCTCGTCGCTGAGCTGGGAGACGAAGCGGGCCAGGACCGTCGAGCGGTCCTCCTCCTTCGCGAGCTCCGTGTGCATCCGGCGGGCGGTCAGGCCCGGCGAGTCCTCGGTCGGGGTGTAGGCGTAGCCGCGGCCGGAGCGGTTCCGGGTGACGGCGCCCTTCTCGTACAGCCGGGTGAGGATCGTCGTCACCGTGGTGCGGGCGAGGCTGCCGCCGAGCGCTCCCTGGACCTCTCCGGGCGTGAGCGGCCCGTCGGCGGCCCAGAGTGCGGCCAGCACGCCCGCCTCCAGCTCTCCGGCCGGGCGCCGTGCGTCACCGCCCTCGCGACCTGCGAACCCTCCGGTCCCGTCCATGACCCCCATGGGAACGTTCCTCCTGCATCATTCGTCTACAGTTCCGTAGACCGTCTACAACACTGTAGTCAGTCGGGCCCGCGCCACTCATGGCCCGCAGACCATTATGGGAGGGCCCACCGCCATGGCCGTACCCCTGTTCACCGCCGCCCCGCAGGCCGTGAACGTTCTCGACGCCGGCTCCCTGCTGTCGGCGTTCGGCGCGATCGGCATCGCCGTCGTGCTGTTCGCCGAGACCGGGATGCTCGTCGGCTTCTTCCTGCCCGGCGACTCGCTGCTGTTCACGGCCGGGCTGCTGTGCGTCCCGGGCAAGGACGGACCGGTGTCGCTGTCGCTGCCGCAGGTCCTGATCGCCGCGGTCGCCGGCGCCCTGATCGGGGCACAGGCCGGGTTCTGGATCGGCCGCCGGGGCGGTCGCGCGCTGCTCACCCGCAGCAGGTCGAAGAAGCTGCACGAGGGCGCGGACCGCGCCGAGGAGCTGCTCGCCAAGTACGGCCATGCGAAGGCGATCGTGCTGGCCCGCTTCGTGCCCATCGTCCGTACCGTGCTCAATCCGCTCGCGGGCGCGCTCGGCGTCCCGACCAGGGTCTTCACGCTCTGGCAGGTGGCGGGCGGCACGGTGTGGACGGTCGGCCTGGTGCTCGGCGGCTACGCGCTGGGCTCCTCCATCCCGAACGTCGACCGCTATCTGCTGCCGCTCGTCGCGCTGGTGGTCGCCGTCTCTCTCACCCCGATCGCCCTGGAAATTCTGCGCGCCCGCCGCGCTCGCACCACCGAGGACGCCAGCTGATGCACTTCGACAACGGCCTGTACACCTGGATCACCGAGCGGGCGCAGGACGCCCCGGGCTGGGTCGACACCACCATCCGCCTCTGGTCGGACTACGGTCTGGGGCTCTTCGCGGTCCTGATGGTCCTCGTCTGGTGGCGCGCCCGGCGCGACGGCGGCGCCCGGCTCGCGATGGCGCTCGCGGCCCCGCTCGTGGTGGTCGCGGCGTACGTCGCCAACGATGTGTTCAAGATGATCGTCCATGAGCAGCGGCCATGTCAGACTCTGCACGTGGTGACCGTCGAGGCCTGTCCGCCCCTTGGCGACTGGTCCTTCCCCAGCAACCACGCCGCGATCGCGGCCGCCGCCGCCGTGGCCGTGCTGCTCGCCGACCGGGCGCTGGCCTGGATCGCGGTGCCCGCAGCCCTGCTGATGGCCGCCTCCCGGGTCTGGATCGGTGCGCACTACCCGCACGACATCGCCGTGGGCCTCGTCGTGGGCGCGGTGGTCGCGCTGGTGCTCACACTGCTGGCCCGCCGGGCCGTGCCGCTCGTGGAGCGCCTGGGCGAGACCAAGCTTCGGCCGCTCGTGGCGGCCCGGTGACCAGGGCCCGGCGCGTCGGCGCGGCGGTCTGCCTGCTTCTGTTCGTCGTACTCGCGGTGGTCGTCGCGGTACGGGACGGGGCACCGCTGCCCGGCGACCGGGCCACCCACACCTGGTCGGTGGACCACCGGCCACCGGTCGCGCTCGCCGTGTTCCGCGCGATCACGTCCACCGGCTCCGGGGCGCTCCCCTATCTCCTGGTCGTGGGCGCCGGGCTGCTGGCCGGGCGCGACGCCCGCCAGCGGCTCTGCGCGGCCGCCGGGGCGCTCGCGGTCCTCGCCCTCGGCCAGGCCGTACGGCATGGACTGATGGCGGCCATCGCCCGCCCCCGGCCCAGCGTGGCCGACTGGGCCACCCACACCCACCCCTCCGGCTACTCGTTCCCCTCCGGCCACGCCACCACCGCCGCGCTGACGGCCGGTCTGGTGGCCGCCGCCATCCTCTCCCGCTCGCGCTCCACGGGCGCGCGCCTGGCCGTCGCGCTGGTCCTGGTGTGGGGCGCGGCGGTCGGGCTCTCCCGGGTCTACCTCGGGGTGCACTGGCTGAGCGACGTGGTCGCGGGCTGGCTGTTCGCCGCCGCGTGGCTGGCGCTCGGCGCGTGGGTGGGGGCGCCGCACGTACGGGCGGAGACACCGCACAAGGACCCGGTGCCGGGCGGCTGACCGGCCTCGACTGATCCGCACCGCCGCCCCCGGACCGACCTGCCCCGGACGCGCCTCAGCACGCCGCCATGCACACCGCGCAGTAGCGGTCGGCGTCGGTCAGGTCCGGGTCCGGCGGGGTCGCCGCGTCCGGGCGGCCGAGCTCGCGGCCGCACATCGTCTTCGGCTCATCGGTGCTCATCACATGCCAGAGCAACGCGGCCCGGCCCGCCGCCCCGCCCCCGGCGGGGTCCGGCTCGGCTCTCATCTCGTGCACAACAGGGTCCCTTCGGGGTGGGCGACAGAGCGGTCGGGCAAGCGGAACAACAGGGTTCAGGCCGACTTGAAGAACGCGTTCCAGCCGCCCCCAGGCGCCTGCCCGACCTCCAGCGAGCGCAGCTTGTCCAGGACCACGGGGTGCTGGACGTCGAGCCAGTCCACGAACTGCCGGAACGACACCAGACGTACGTCCTTCTTCCCGGCCATCGTCTTCAGCGCCTCCTCGACGGCGTCCATGTAGATCCCGCCGTTCCATTCCTCGAAGTGGTTGCCGATGTAGAGGGGCGCGCGGTTGGTCTCGTACGCGCGCTGGAACCCGGCGAGGTACGACCGGGTCGCCTGCTCGCGCCAGCCCGGGTAGTTCGAGGGCATGCCCCGGGTGGTGTTCTTCGACTGGTTGGCGAGGATGTTGTAGTCCATCGACAGGACCTCGAAGGAGTGGCCGGGGAACGGCATGCCCTGGAGCGGCAGATCCCAGACGCCCTCCTTCTTGACCGGCCACTTCTGGCTGCCGCCGGGCGAGGAGGCGTCGTAACGCCAGCCCAGCTGCCGGGCGACGGGCAGCAGGTTGTCCTGGCCGAGCAGGCACGGGGTGCGGCCGCCGATCAGTTCCCTGCGGTAGTCGAAGGGCAGCGGTTCGAGGTCGTGCCAGCCGGTGTTGGTGCGCCACTGGGTGACGAAGGAGACGGCCTGCTCGACCTCGCTGCGCCACTGGGCGGGCGTCCAGTTGGCCACCGAGCCGGATCCGGCGCAGAAATGGCCGTTGAAGTGCGTCCCGATCTCATGTCCGTCGTACCAGGCCTCGCGTACGCATTTCAACGTCTCGCGCAGATGCGCGTCGGTCAGATATCCGATATCGGAGGCGCCGACCGGGTTGTTCGGCGGCCGGTACAGCGACTTGCGCGATTCGGGCAGGAGATACAGCCCGGAGAGGAAGAACGTCATCGAGGCACCGTGGTCGCGGGCGAGTTCCAGGAAACGCGGAAAGAGGCCGTTGCCGACTTCCCCGGCACCATCCCAGGAGAAGATCACGAACTGCGGCGGAGTCTCGCCCGGTTCCAGCGGAATCGGCTTGTCGGGCTGGTGCGGCTGGCGTCCCGTATCGGCTGTCGAACCGTCACCGATCAGTCTGACCTGCTGCTTTACCGGCGCATTAGGTGCGGCCGGATGACCCGGCCCCTTTCCCGTCCCCAGTGGTCGCCCGGAGTTCATCGCGCCTTCCGTGCCGCATCCGGCGACCGTGGCCGCGGCCGCGGCGCCAAGTCCGGCCCCGAGCAGTCCCCTTCGGCTGATCTCGCGCATCGTGTCTCCCGTCAGTCGTCCCGCGGACTCTTGATGTGTAGACCGGAGACTTCCGAATTAACCCGATAACCGATAACCGCCTCAGCGTACGACTTGTTCAACGCCGTTCCCCGCAACAACAGCGCGGCCGCACCTGATTTCTCCCGTACGTCCCCGTGAATTGCCCCGAAGTCGGCCGGGATGACGCGTGGTGGTGACGGCCGGGCCCGCGCACCGGGAGGATGTGCTCCATGCAGGAGACTTCGCACACGGGCTCCGGGCGGGCCGCGACCGCCCTCCGGCTCTCGTTCCGGACCGGGGACCTCGACGAGGCCCGGCAGGCGATCGGTGAGACGTACTACGCGAACTCCATCGACGTACTGGACCGGAAGCACTCGCTGGACGTCGCGTTCGACGTCGTGCAGCTGGGCGCGCTGACCGTGGGAGACATCCGCTGCGGCACCGATATCCGCATCCGCTTCGGCGACTTGGGCGCCTACCACGTCGACATACCGGTCTCCGGGCAGCTGACCTGGCGTCAGGGAACCGGGGGTTCCGCCACGGCGACCCCCGCTCGCGCGGCCGTCTTCCAGCCGCAGGGCGACACATCTCTGGACCGCTGGAACCGGGACTGCCGACTGCACGCCGTCAAGGTCGGCCAGCAGGACCTGCTGCGCCATCTGGAGATCCTGCTGGACAGATCGGTGCCCGCCGGGATGCGGCTGGCCCCCGAACTCGACATCAGCCAGGGCCTCGGCCGCAGCTGGGCGCGGCTCGTACGCCTGGTCGTCGAGGAGCTGGCGGACGAGCACGGCGCGCTCAGCCATCCGCTCATGGCGGCCCAGCTCCAGGACTCCCTGCTCACCGGTCTGCTCCTGGCCACCGGGCACCGCTACCGCGAAGAGCTCGACAAGCCCGTACGGACCCGGCTGCCGGGGCCGGTCAAACGGGTGGTGGACGCGATCCACGACCGCCCCGAGCACCCGTTCACCACGACCGAGCTGGCCGCCGTCGCCCAGGTCGGCGCACGCTGGCTCCAGGAGGGCTTCCGCCGTCACCTCGGTATGTCCCCGATGGCCTATCTGCGCGATGTCCGGATGACCCGGGTCAACCAGGAGCTGCGCCAGGGCTCGCCCTGCCAACTGACCGTGGGGGAAGTCGCGTACCGCTGGGGCTTCACACATCTCGGCCGCTTCGCCGACAGGTATCGCACGCGCTTCGGGGAGCTCCCCTCGCAGACGCTCGGCTCCCCCTGACCGCCCGCCGCACGCACCCCGCCGACTGCGCGAAACGGCCACGCATCGCGGATCGGCCCCCGAAGATCCCGGCGGTACGTTTTCACCACCGTGCCCAGGACCCCGGCACGGCGTCGGCATCGTCGTCGGCGGCAGCACGCGGGCTGCCCCTGGACCGGATCAGCTCCCCCCGCTGAGCCAGGGGCAGTCCGCGGTCGTCTCCACGGCGCGAACCCGGTCCGGCAACTCCCGTACGCCCCGAGCCGCATGCCGTGCAAAACACTGAAGGCCGCCCTCGCATCTCTGCGAAAGCGGCCCTCCGACCTGCGTGAAACGCTGGTCGGGACGACAGGATTTGAACCTGCGACCCCTTGACCCCCAGTCAAGTGCGCTACCAAGCTGCGCCACGTCCCGGTGCCCGTCTGACCTGGGGTTTCCCCTGGCCGGTCGTGCATGAGAACCATACCGCACTTGACGCGGTGTTCCGGTACGGGGAGCGACGGCGGGGGACAATGGGCCCATGGAGACTTCTTCGCGCCGGGACCGGGACGCCGAGGGGCGGGCGCGCAACGCGCGGCCCAGGGACGGTCTGGGCCGCCCGCTGCCGTACGGGGCGCCCGGGGTCGAGCGCCAGCCCGAGGGCGTCGCGCGCACCCCGGACGAGACGGTGCGGGAGGCACAGCGCCTGCTCGACGCGGGGATGCCGTTCCACGCGCACGAGGTGTTCGAGGACGCGTGGAAGTCGGGGCCGGAGAGCGAGCGCGAGCTGTGGCGAGGCCTTGCCCAGCTCGCCGTCGGGCTCACCCATGCCGCGCGCGGCAACGCGAAGGGCGGCGCCGCGCTGCTCGCCCGGGGCGCGGACTCGCTGGGGCGGTATGTGGGGATACCGCTGTACGGGATCGATCTGACCGGGCTGATGACGTGGGCGCACGACCTCACCGACCGGCTGCCCGGACCGGTGGACGCGGCGACCGAGGCACCCCGGCTCACGCGCTGACGACAGCGCCCCGGCAAACGGCGTCACCCACTGACCGCACCTGCGAGCGGCCTCACTCGCTGACCAGCACCACTTCCAGCGTGCGCGGGCCGTGGACGCCCTCCACCCGGTCCAGTTCGATGTCGCTCGTCGCGGACGGGCCGGAGATCCAGGTCAGCGGGCGCGTCGGGTCGAGCCGGGCCATCGCCTGCGGGACCGACGCCACGACCTGGTCCGGTACCCGTACGACGCAGATGTGGTGGTCGGGGACGAGCGTGATCCGGCGTCGGCCCTGGTCCGGGCCGCCGTCCAGCACGATCGTGCCGGTCTCGGCGATCGCGAGGGCGCAGCCGGTCACCACGCTGTCCACCTCGTCGAGTTCGGCCGGCGTCAGCACGGCCCGGTCGTGGATGCGTACGAGGTCGGCCGCGCGCAGCCAGTACGGAGGCAGCGCGGGCGGCACCAGGACCGTGGCCGATCCCCGCTCGGCGAGCAGCCGCATGAGCAGCATCGGCAGTTCGTCGTCGTCCGTGCGGTGCACGATCGCCCGGTAGTCGGCCAGGTTCTCGTGCAGCAGGTCGACCATGGCCCCGGGGTCGTCCGGGGTGTGGCTCGCGAGGTAGTCGCGGCTGGGTTCGGGGGCCTCGCGGGCGTCGGCCACGGCCGTGCGGACGCGGGCCAGGATGCGGTCGCGGGAGTTCATCGGCTGCGCTTCTTCCACCAGTCGCGAAACGATTCCTCGGGCATCTCGGGCAGGGCGCGGCTCTCGGTCCACGCTCCGGCGCCGGGCGGGTTCTTCGGATGGAGCCGACGGGTCCGCGTCGCCGCCCGCTCGGCCGCCGCCATCACCGCCGGCCGGTCCATGGCCCAGCTCGCCGCCTTCATGGCCGCCTTCTCCAGGCGGTGCCCCTTGCCGCCCTGCTCCGCCACCCGCTCGCGCAGATGCACCAGCACCTCGGGGATGTCGATGGCGACCGGGCACACCTCGTAGCAGGCGCCGCACAGGGACGAGGCGTACGGCAGCGAGGCGTCGATCTCGCTGGTGGTGCCCCGGAGTTGGGGGCTGAGGATGGCGCCGATGGGGCCGGGGTAGACCGAGCCGTACGCATGGCCGCCGGCCCGTTCGTACACCGGGCAGACGTTGAGGCAGGCCGAGCAGCGGATGCAGCGCAGCGCCTGGCGGCCCACCTCGTCGGCGAGGGTGTCGGTGCGGCCGTTGTCGAGCAGGACGAGGTGGAAGGCCGAGGGTCCGTCGCCGTCCGTGGTGCCGGTCCACATGCTCGTGTACGGGTTCATGCGCTCGGCCGTGGAGGAGCGCGGCAGCGTCTGGAGGAAGACCTCCAGGTCCTGCCAGGTGGGAACCACCTTCTCGATGCCGACGACCGAGATCAGCGTCTCGGGCAGGGTGAGACACATCCGGCCGTTGCCCTCGGACTCCAGGACGACGAGGGTGCCGGTCTCGGCGACCATGAAGTTGGCGCCGGAGACGGCGACGTTGGCGCGCAGGAACTTCTCGCGCAGATGCAGCCGGGCCGCCTCGGCCAGCTCGGCGGGCGTGTCGCCGAGCCCGTCCGGGGCCGGTTTCCCCCAACTGCCCATCTGCGAGCGGAAGATGTCGCGGATCTCGCCCCGGTTGCGGTGGATGGCGGGCACCAGGATGTGGGACGGGCGGTCGTCGCCGAGCTGCACGATGAGTTCGGCGAGGTCCGTCTCGTACGCGGTGATGCCCTCGGCGGCGAGTGCTTCGTTGAGGCCGATCTCCTGGGTGGCCATCGACTTGACCTTGACCACCTCGCGCTCGCCGGTGGCCTTCACCAGGTCGGCGACGATGCGGTTGGCCTCAGTGGCGTCGGCGGCCCAGTGGACGGTGCCCCCGGCGCGTACGACGGACTCCTCCAACTGCACGAGGTAGCGGTCGAGATGGCGCAGGGTGTGGTCCTTGATCTGTTTTCCGGCCTCGCGCAGCTGCTGCCAGTCGGCGAGTTCGGCGACCGCTTTGGTGCGTTTGTCGCGGATGGTGTGGGTGGCGTGCCGGAGGTTGGCGCGCAGGGTGGTGTCGTGGACCGCGCCCTTGGCCGCCACCGGGAAGGACGGCATACCGACGAACGTGCCGCTCATACGCGGGGCTCCGCTTCCGTACTGGCCAGGATCTCGGCGAGGTGCAGGGCCCGCAGGGGGCTGTCCTGGCGGCGCAGGATGCCGCCGAGGTGCATGAGGCAGGAGCTGTCGGCGCCGCACAGCACCTCGGCGCCGGTCCTGAGCGCGCTGTCCACCTTGTCGGTGCCCATCGCGGCCGAGACGTCCGGGTTCTTGAGGGCGAAGGTGCCTCCGAAGCCGCAGCACTCCTCGGCGCCGGGCAGTTCGCGCAGCTCAAGCCCCTTGACCGCCTCCAGCAGCTTGCGCGGCCGCTCCCCCAACCCCAGCATCCGCAAACCGTGGCAGGACGGGTGATAGGTGACGGTGTGCGGGAAGTACGCGCCGACGTCCGTGACGCCGAGGACGTCGACCAGGAACTCGGACAGCTCGTACACGCGTGGCACGAGCGATCCGGCGATCTCCCCGAGCTCCGTGCCCCGGCCCTCGGCGGCCGCTTTCCGCGCGATCCGGGGGTAGTTGTCGCGGACCATCGCCGCGCACGAGCCGGACGGGGTGACCACATGGTCGTACCCGTCGAACACCGCGCCCATCCGCCGCACCAGCGGTTCGGTCTCGCGGCGGTAGCCGGTGTTGAACTGGGCCTGTCCGCAGCACGTCTGGCCGGGCGGGAAGTCGACCTCGACGCCCAGGCGTTCGAGGAGTCTCACCGTCGCGATGCCCGTGGCCGGGTACACCGCGTCATTGACGCAGGTGACGAAGAGTGCGACACGCATGGTCGGAGGATAGGCGGTGGCTGTCGGCCACGATAGGGCTCGCTGTTCTGCGTGGCGTACGGATGCGGCAGACTCGGGACCGTGAGAAAGATCTATGTCATCGGCATCGGGGCGGGCGACCCCGACTATCTGACGCTCCAGGCCGTCAAGGCGCTGAACAAGGCGGATGCCTTCTTCATCATGGAGAAGGGCGAGGAGAAGTCCGATCTGACGCGGCTGCGCCGGGACATCCTCGACGCGCACGTCACCGGTCGCCCGTATCGCCTCGTCGAGGCGCGCGACCCCGAGCGCGACCGCAAGACATCGGACTACTCGCCCGCCGTCGACGACTGGCGGCGCCGCCGGGCCGACCTGTACGAGCGGTTCATCGTCGACGACCTGGCCGAGGGCGAGTGCGGCGCGTTCCTTGTGTGGGGCGATCCGATGCTCTACGACTCCACGCTCGGCATCCTGGAGGAGATCCTGGAGCGCGGCGCGGTGACGTTCACATACGAGGTGGTGCCGGGCATCAGCAGCGTCTCGGCGCTCCTCGCCAAGCACCGCACGGGCCTGAACCGGGTGGCCCGGCCCGTGCAGATCACCACCGGGCGGCGGCTCGCGGAGGGCTGGCCGGACGCGGTCGACGACGTGGTGGTGATGCTGGACGCCCGCCAGGCCTTCACCCGCCATCTCGACCAGGAGCTCTACATCTACTGGGGCGCGTACGTCGGCACGCCGGACGAGATCCTGGTGCAGGGGCGCCTCGCCGAGGTGTCCGACCGCATCGAGGAACTGCGGGCCCAGGCGCGCGAGCGCAAGGGGTGGATCATGGACACGTATCTGCTGCGGCGCGACTGAGCAGGGCCAGCACCCCGTCCACATCGGCTGCCGTACACACCCCCGCCGGTGGCTCCGGTCGCCGCACCACCACGACCGGCAGGCCGAGTTCGCGAGCGGCGGTGAGCTTGGCGGCGGTGGCGGGGCCGCCGCTGTCCTTGGTGACGACGACGTCGATGCGGTGAGTACGCAGTAGCCCGCGCTCGCCGTCGAGGGTGAACGGGCCCCGGTCCAGGAGCAGTTCGCAGCTGCGGGGCGTCGGGGGCTCGGGGGTTTCGACGGAGCGGACGAGGAACCACAAGGCGTCGGTCTCCGCGAACGCCGCGAGGCCCAGGCGGCCCGTGGTGAGGAAGACGCGGGTGCCGAGCGTCGGGAGCAGGGCGGCGGCCTCCTCCAGGGTGCCCGCGGTGTGCCAGCGATCGCCGGGGCCGGGTGTCCAGCCCGGGCGGCGCAGGGCGATGAGCTCGACGCCGGTGGCGCGGGCCGCTTCGGCGGCGTTCGCGCTGATGCGCTCGGCGAAGGGGTGGGTGGCGTCGACGACGGCGGTCACCTGATGCTCGCGGATCCAGCGCGCGAGCCCTTCGGCGCCGCCGAACCCGCCGATGCGCACCTCGCCCGCCGGCGTCCGCGGTGCGGCGACGCGTCCGGCGAGCGACGCGGTGACGCGGACTCCCCCGCCGTCGACGAGCCGTGCGGCGAGCTCCCGCGCTTCGGCGGTGCCGGCGAGGACGAGGACGTGGGGGGCGGGCATGGGGCGAGGATAATCGCTGCTCACGGGCGGTGTTCCGTCACCATGTGAGGTGCAGCGCCTCCGGGGAGCGGTGGATCATCGTCGGCCGCATCGTCACCGGCACGTCCGGCGCGAGCCGGAGCCCCGGCAGCCGCGTCGTCAGCAGCTCCACCGTGACCCGCAGCTGTTCACGGGCCAGCTGGGCGCCGGGGCAGCCGTGGACGCCGTGGCCGAAGGAGAGATGGCGGGACGGCTGGCGGGTGATGTCGAAGACGTCGGGGCGTTCATGGCGTCGCGTGTCGCGGTTGGCGGAGCCGAACGCCACGAACACGACAGCGCCGGTGGGCAGTTCGGTGCCGGAAAGCAGCACCGGGCGGGTGGTGATCCGGCGGAATCCCTGGAGCGCCGTGTCGTAGCGCAGCGCCTCCTCGATCGCCGCAGGGATCAACTCCGGCTTCTCGCAGAGCAGTTCCCACTGCGCGCGATGACGCAGCAGATGCAGCACCGTCGTACCGATCTGCGCGGTCGTGGTGAGATGCCCGGCGAGGAGGAAGTTCTGGAGGTGCGCGACCAGTTCATGGCGCTCCTCCAGGGTCAGCTCGCCGCTGTCGGGCGTCGACAGCGCCGTCAGCAGGCCCGTGCACAGGTCGTCGCGCGGGCGCACCCGCCGTGCGCGTACGTAGGCGTCGAGCAGTTGCTGCATCGTCACCACGTCGCGCGCGGCCGCTATCTGGTCCGCCTCGTCCATCGGGCGGAACAGCAGCTCCTCGACCCGGTGGCCGCCGTGCACCGCGACCGGCACGTCCACCGGGTCGAGCCCGATCAGGCGTCCGATCACGTCCCCGGGCAGCACCCTCGCGTACCGCGCCATCAGCTCGACCCGGCCGTGCGCCTCGAAGGACTCGACGAGCTCGGTCGCGCGCTCGGTGAGGTACGGGACGACGGCGGCGACCCGCGCGGGCGAGAGGCCGTGGACGTGGGGGGCGCGCAGCCGCTGGTGCTGGGGGCCGTCCGAGGTGACCACGACCGGGCGGCCGCCGAAGCCCATGCCGAGCTCCGCGAGGACGGCGGGGCCCGGGATCACGTCCGGGCGCAGTGCGTTGGCCGAGGAGAACGCCTCGGGCCTGCGCAGCACCTCCCGTACGTCGGCGTCGCGGGCGACCAGCCAGGCGTCCAGTTCGGGGACGAAGGTCAGCCCCTCGGCCTGCCGGGCGCGCGCGTAGTGCGGATAGGGGTCGCGCTGGAGCGCGTCGAGCCGTGCGTGCTCATGCCTGTCCACAAGCTCATCGTGTACGAAGCACCGCCGTCACGGAAGAGCACCGGTGGGCCTGACCCACTGTGCCCGGTGCGGAGCAGTGGGCCTGACCCGCTGTGCCCGCTGCGGAGCGCGGCCGCCGGGCCCGGGGAAGAGGGTCCGGCGGCCGCACCGCGCGCGTCAGGCTCCGGGGTCGAGCACCCGGATGAGCCGGGTGACCGCCTGGACCATCGCCTGTCGCCCGACCGTGAGATAGCTGCGGGCGTCCACCGCCTCCGGGTTGGCGGCGAGATACGCGCGGATCGCGTCGGTCATGGCGACGTTCAGCGCCGTACCGATATTGATTTTGGCCATGCCACCGGTGACCGCCGCCGCGAGTTCGTCGTCGGGGACGCCGGAGGAGCCGTGCAGGACCAGCGGGACGTGCAGGGCCGCGTCGAGCCGGGACAGCAGGGCGTGGTCGAGCGAGGCCGTGCGGGTGGTCATCGCGTGTGTGTTGCCGATGGCGACGGCCAGCGCGTCGACCCCCGACTCGGCGACGAAGGCCCGCGCCTCCTCGGGGTCGGTACGGGCGCCCGCCGCGTGCGCGTCCAGCGGCGGCGCGCCGTTCTTGCCGCCGACCTCGCCCAACTCGGCCTCGATCCACAGCCCTTGAGTGTGCGCCCAATCGGCGGCGGCGCGCGTGGCGGCGAGGTTCTGCTCGTACGGCAGGTGCGCCCCGTCGTACATCACCGAGCTGAACCCGGCGTCGGCGGCCTGACGCAGCAGGTCGTCGCGCTTGACGTGGTCGAGGTGGAGCGCCACGGGAACGGCGGCGGCCTCGGCGGCGGTGACGGCCGCCCGGGCGAGCGGCAGCACCCGCCCGTAGCGGAACTTCACCGCGTTCTCGCTGATCTGCAGCACGACCGGCGAGTTCGCGGCCTCGGCCCCGGCGATGACGGCTTCGGCGTGTTCGAGGGTGATGATGTTGAACGCGGCGATTGCGCTGCGCTTGGCGGCGGCTTCGGTGACCAGGGCCCCGGTCTGGGCGAGTGGCATCGTGCTTCCCCTGTTTCTCTGCTCAGGAACCGTCGAGGATCACCGAGCGCGTCAGGTGGCGCGGGCGGTCCGGGTCCAGGCCTCGGGCTGCGGCTACCGCGACCGCCAGGCGCTGGGCTCGTACGAGTTCGGCGAGCGGGTCGAGGTGTCCGGCCACCCACTGGGCGCCGGTCGCCCGCACCTGCTCGGCGAGCCCGTCCGGCGCCTCGCCGAACATCCAGGTCGCGGTGGTGTGCGTGGAGATGCTGATCGGACCGTGGCGGTACTCCATGGCCGGATACGCCTCGGTCCACGACAGCGACGCCTCGCGCATCTTGAGCGCGGCCTCCTGGGCGAGCCCGACCGTCCAACCGCGCCCCAGGAACGTGAACTGGTCTCGGCCGACGAGCCCTTCGGGCAGCGGCTCGGCCAGCGCGGTGCGCGCGTCGGCGACGGCCTGCTCGGTGTGGAGGCCGAGGTGGGCGCGGAGCAGCGTGAGCGCGGTGGTGGCGAAGCGCGTCTGGACGACGGACTCCTCGTCCGCGAACTCCAGCACCACCACGTCGTCGGCCGCCCGCATCACCGGGGTCTCCGGGTCGGCGGTGACGGCGGTCGTACGGGCCTTGCCGCGCACCCGGTCGAGCAGTTCGAGCACCTCGGTGGTGGTGCCGGAGCGGGTGAGCGCGACGACCCGGTCGTACGTACGGCCCAGCGGGTACTCGGACGCGGCGAACGCGTCGGTCTCGCCCTGACCTGCGGATTCGCGCAGCGTGGCGGCGGCCTGGGCCATGAACAGCGAGGTGCCGCAGCCGACGATCGCCACCCGCTCGCCCGGCGCGGGCAGGGCGTCCTTGCGGTGCACCGCCGCCTCGGCGGCGCGCTTCCAGCACTCGGGCTGGCTGCTGAGTTCGTTCTCGACATGGCTCATGCCGGGCCCCCAGACTCTGGATGCGTGTTTGTGCAAAATATAGCTAGCTTTCGAGCACAATCAAGCATCTAGAGGTGGGCTAAAGTCATCACGGACGGTGACGACGGCGAGATGTGCGAGAGAGAAGAGGTTTCGGATGTCGCGCGACGCCCGCTGGCAGGCGCTTCTCGAACTGCTCGTGGAGCAGGGCCGCCTCGATGTGGAGGAGGCGGCGACCGCGCTCGGCGTGTCCGCCGCGACCATCCGGCGCGACTTCGACCAGCTCGCCGAGCAGCAGATGCTCGTCCGCACGCGGGGCGGCGCGGTCGTCCACGGCGTGTCGTACGAGCTGCCGCTGCGCTACAAGACGGCGCGTCAGGCCTCCGAGAAGCAGCGCATCGCGAAGGCCGTCGCGGATCTGATCGCGCCGGGCGAGGCGGTCGGGCTCACCGGCGGCACCACGACGACGGAGGTCGCGCGGGCGCTCGCCGTCCGCCCCGAACTCGCCACGGGGTCACCGGCGTTGACGATCGTCACCAACGCGCTGAACATCGCGAACGAGCTCGCGGTGCGGCCGCAGTTCAAGATCGTGGTGACGGGTGGGGTGGCCCGCCCCCAGTCGTACGAGCTCACCGGGCCGCTGGCCGGGGGTGTGCTGAACCAGATCACGATGGATGTGGCCGTGCTCGGGGTCGGCGCGTTCGATGTGGCGCATGGGGCGACTGCGCATGACGAGGATGAGGCCGGTATTAATCGGCTGCTCTGCGAGCGGGCTGAGCGGGTTGTTGTCGCCGCGGATTCAACGAAGTTGGGGCGGCGTACGTTCGCCCGGATCTGCTCGACGGAGCAGGTTGGCACGTTGGTGACCGACACGGGGGTCTCCGAGGAGACGGTTGCACGGTTCACCGACGCCGGTGTTGTGGTGTTGGCCGTTTAGCTGCGGACCGTGCGTGGCTGGTCGCGCAGTTCCCCGCGCCCCTAAATGCCCTGGCAACACGCAACTTGACGGGTCATCAGGTCAAGCCCAGCGCCGGGAGCAGTACCGCCTCCAGGAACTCCACCAGCGCGTCCTCGTCCTCGAAGCGGTCCTCGAAGAGGCGCTCCACTCTCAGGACGCCCATGAAGGCGGGGGCGATGCAAGCGGTCGCGCGGTTGTCCGCCGCCACTTCGCCGCGTTCCACGCCCCGGCGCACCATCGCGTCCAGCGCGGCGATCTCCGGGTTGAGGACGGTTTCGCGCAGGGCCTCGCGCAGGTCGGGGTGCATGACGTACGCCTGGCCGACCGCTTCCATCAGGGCGGTGTCACGGCCCTTGCCGCGTGACGCGGCGCGGGCCGCCTCGCGGAGGTCGCCCGCGAGCGTGCCGGTGTCGATCCCGGTGAAGAACGAACAGCGGCTGCGGCCGAGCGCGGCCGTGACCAGGACCGGCTTGGACTTCCACTGACGGTAGAGCGTGGCCTTGCCGCACTTGGTGCGCGCGGCCACGCCCTCCATGGTCACGGCGTCGTAGCCGCCTTCGCGCAGCAGGTCGAGCACCGCCTCGTACAGCTCCAGCTCCCTCTCGGGGCTGATCTTGCTGCGGCGTGCGGCGGCCGTCGCGGCCTGCGTCGACATCGCGTCCCTCCGGTGCGTGGGGCAGTGCTCCTGCACGTACGAGAGTAGGCCCCGCTCAACCGAGACGCAAACGTATCGAGACGTTTGCGTCTCGATGAAATCCGATCTAGCCTTCCTACGTTTGCTTCCGTTGTTTGCTTCCGCTTTCACGCTCGATCTCGTCTCAGAGGGGCCGGAGAATGGCTGCCGGTATACGTCCAGGGACCCGGCGTCCCACCGGACCGGAGACGACCGGTACCTCCCGGCCGCCCCTGGTGCGCGAGCTGCTGCTCGTGACCGTGCTGTTTGTCGTGTACAAGTTCGGCCGCCAGCTGGCCAACGGCCACGAGGACAGCGCCTTCCGCAACGCCGACCGCGTCTGGGACTGGGAGCGCGCGCTCCATCTGCCCGGCGAGTCCTCGGTGCAGCAGCTCCTGCTCCACAACGACGACCTGATCCGCGTCGCCAACACCTTCTACGCGACCGTCCACTTCCCCGCGACGATCGCCTTCCTGATCTGGCTGTACGTACGCCGGCCCGCCCACTACCTCTGGTCGCGCCGGGTCCTGGCGCTGGTGACCACGGCCGCGCTCGCGCTGCACATCCTGGTGCCGCTGGCGCCGCCCCGGATGCTGGCGGCGGCCGGCCTGGTCGACACCGCGCAGGTGTACGGGCCGTCGGTGTACGCGTCGACGCCGGACACCGACACCATGGCCAACCAGTTCGCGGCGATGCCCTCGCTGCACTTCGGGTGGGCGCTGATGGTGGCGATCGGGCTGATCGCGGCGACCCGGAGCCGCTGGCGGTGGCTGTGGCTGCTGCACCCGCTGCTCACCCTGCTGGTGATCGTCGGCACCGCCAACCACTACTGGCTGGACGCGATCGTCGCGACCGCGCTGCTCGGTGCGGCGCTGTACTTCGTGCCCCGTCCGAAGCTTGCGCAGCGCTCCACCGTCGTCCGTGTACAGCGGGCCCCCTCGCCCCGGCCGGCCGAGCCCGCCGTGGCCCCCCAGACCGCCCGTGCCCCGGAATCTGCCCTGACCTCCGGGCGCACGGGCGCCTCCCCTGAGCCTGAACCCCAGCTCGCGGAGGCGCTGCGATGAACGAGTCCGCGGTTCTCGCCATCGTCCTCTCGCTCGCCTCGGCCGCCGGGTACGCGCTGGCCGCCGTCGGCCAGTCGCGGCTCGCCTCGGCGAACGCGGGCGGCTCGATCCTCACCCTGCTCGCCCGGCCGCAGTGGTGGTGGGCCGTCGGGCTCAATGCGGGCGGCGCGCTGATGCACGTCGCCGCACTGCACTACGGCCCGCTCACCCTGGTCCAGCCGCTGGGCGCGCTCACCCTGGTCGCGGCGCTGCCGATCGGCGCGTACTACGAGCGGCGCCGGGTGACCCGTCGGGAGTGGCGCGGCGCGGCCTGGACGCTCGCGGGCCTCACGGGCCTGATCGCGGTGACCGGGCCCGCGACGCCCGGGGACGCGTTGAGTCTGCGCGAGAGTCTTTCCGTCGCGGCGGCCACCATGCTCCTGATCGGCGTGGCCTCCCGTTCCGGCGCGGCGCGCGGCGGCCTCGGCCACGCCACCGCGTCCGGGGTCGCCTCGGGCGTGGCCTCCGCGCTCACCCAGACCGTCACCGCCTCGCTCGCCCGTGAACTCCCGGGCGGCCCGCTGGCCTGGTGGCAGACGACGCTGATCGCCGCGCTGGTGGCGACGTTCGCGGTGGGCGGGCTGCTGCTCTCGCAGGCCGCGTTCCGGGGCGGGCTCGCCGCCCCGCTCGCGGTGGTCAACCTCGCCAACCCGGCGGCCGCCGCCGTGATCGGCGTGGCCCTGCTCGGCGAGCGTTTCCACGGCGGTGCGCTGGGCTGGCTCACGGCGGCGGCAGCTGCGGCGGTCGCCGCACGCGGTGTGCTCATGCTGACGGGCGCGCAGCCTGCGGAGGCGGTCGTCCCGTCACCGCGCACCCCGGAAGCCGAGCGCATCCCGGAGCCCACCCGCACCCCGGACCCCGTCCTCGCACCGGAACCCGCCAGCGCGCCTGCCTGAACTCAGCCCGCGCGCCCGCCCGTTCACGTCACCACCCGTCTTCCCGTACGCGTACGTACACACCTGCCCGTACGCGGACGACTCAGCCCGTCAGCCACCTGAGCAGCGCCGTAGTAACCACCGCGCCGACGAGCGTCAGCGGCAGCGGAGCCCGATACGCGCGCAGGCCGACCGCGACCGCCAACCCCCCGAGCGCGGTGGCGTCGACGTCCTTCCAACCTGGGCCCGCCACCTGTACGACCACGAACCCGGCGAGCAGCGCGGGTGCGAGGAGGGTGAGCGCCGAGCGGGTGCGGAGCGGGAGTTCACGTCCGCCGAACAGGGCCGGGCCCACCGCCTTGAGCGCGAAACCGAGCACCGCGACCGCGCCGATCGCCGTCCAGACCGTCATCGCCGTCATCGCACGGCCTCCTTCGTGGTGCGCAGGGCGAGCAGCGCGGCCGCCGCCGCGCCGATCAGGGACGGGCCGGTCGGCAGTACGAGGAGCAGCGACCCGGCGACGGCCCCGCCGAGGGTCGCGGGCAGTCGGCCCGCGCGGTCCCGGCGTACCTCGTCGAAGAGCAGCACCACGAACAGCGCGGGCGTGAGCACGTCGAGGCCCAGCGTGTGCAGGAGTTCGGGGTCGGGCGCGACGGCGACGCCGAGCGCGGTGCCGACCACCCACGCGGGCCACTGGACGGCGGTCGCGCCGAGGAGGAACGACCGGTCGAACCGGCCGCCGCCGAGATGCGCGGCCGCCCAGGAACCGTCGACTACCGCCTGCCCCTCCAACGCCCGGCGCAGCGGCCCGCCGCGCAGATCCCGGGCGACGGCTATCCCCATCGGCACGTATCGCACATTGACGAGAGCCGCCGCGACCACGGCCGCCGCCACTCCCCCGCCCGCCCCGAGCGTCGCCGCGAGCGCGAACTGTGCGGAGCCCGAGAAGACGACCAGCGAGCAGACGACCGGGGCGACCGGACCCCAGCCCTGTGCCTGGCTGATCGCCCCGAAGCTGATGGCCAGCAGGAACGCGGCCGCCGCGAGTCCCGCACCCGCCCTGAGCCCGGCGAGGAAGCGTTCGCGCGGTATCTCGTCGGCCCTGCCCGCAAGTTGACTGCCCATACGCGCACTCTAACAACCAAACAGCTTTTAACTCGTTATGTTTTTCACCTGCCGCCTAAGATGGAGCCGTGAGCGACAAGCAGCCCTCCTTCGTCGGCGGCCACCCGGCCCT
The DNA here is from genome assembly GCF_014596475.1 of Streptomyces sp. CBMA152. Classification (GTDB taxonomy): domain Bacteria; phylum Actinomycetota; class Actinomycetes; order Streptomycetales; family Streptomycetaceae; genus Streptomyces. The sequence continues at coordinate 19,358 of NZ_MECJ01000037.1, forward strand.
CGACTTCGCCAACACCGTCGCCTGGCGCACCGACGAGACCCGCCGCGTCGACCGGGTGCCCGGGGGTGCGGCCGACTGGGAACGCTGGGCCGTCATGGCGGGGCTGCTCGATCCGGACACGGACACCCAACACCCGTCAAATGACGGCGAGTTGGATGCTCTCCTCGACCTGCGCGGCGCGCTCCAAGCCGTCCTGGACGCCTTCGCCGACGGGGAGCCGCCGCCCGCCCCCGCTTGGGAGACGCTGCGCCGAGCGATTCTGCGGGCCCGCGAAGCAGCCGCGCTGCCGCGTGCGCTGCCACTGCGCTGGGAACCGGGCGCGCGCGATCTGACCGATCTGCGGCACGCCCTCGCCCTGCGCGCCGAGGAACTGCTCGGCGGCGACGGTCTGTCGCGGGTGCGCCGCTGCGCGGGACCCGGCTGCGGCTGGTTCTTCCTCGACCGTACGCGCGGCGGCACCCGCCGCTGGTGCAGCTCCGGCGACTGCGGCAACCGCGACCGCGCCCGCCGCCACTACGCCCGCACCCACCAGGCGTAAACCCGTACGCGAAGGGCCGCACCGGAGACATCCGGTGCGGCCCGACCGTCGTACCGCTTACGCGACTCAGCCCAGCGTGACCGTCAGGCCCCGCGCGGTGGAGACGGACGCCGTCCTGACCTCCGTCACCCCCGTCGCCGCGTCGAAGAACCAGCCCGAGCCCGCCGCCGCGAGCTCCTGCGCGGAGCCGTAGCGGTGGAGCCGGTCACCGCGCACGGCGACCGCGCCGGGGGCCGACTTCGTGTGGACCGTGAAGCGGTAGGCGCGCGTGGCGGGCTTCCCGGTGTAACTGCCCACACTCGGGCCGACGTTGATGACCGAGCCGTGTCCCGTCGCGTGCACCTCGACCCGCTGGGTGGCCGCCGAGCCCTGGGCGAACTGCCGGGTCACGCCGTCGTCCTCGTACAGCGTGTACGCGGACTTCCCCGCCTGCGGGTAGATGTCGTAGTCCAGCTCGCCCTTGTCCCGGGTCTGCCAGGACACCGTGCCCTTGGGCCACATCGGCACGATCGACCCGCCCTTCACGAAGAGCGGCAGGGTGTCGAGCGGCGCCTTGTAGCCGTTGATGGTGGTCGGGCCCTGATAGGTCCTGCCGGTCCAGTAGTCCGTCCAGGTGCCCTTGGGCAGATAGATCCCGTCCCGTACAGCCGTGTCGCTGTAGACCGGCGCCACCAGGAAGTCGGGGCCCGCCAGGAACTCGTACTTGGCGTTCGGGCCGAGCGCCTGCGGGTCGTCCGGGTACTCCAGGGAGAGCGGCCGGACCGCGCCGACGCCGGTCTTCGTCGCGTCCTTCGAGAGTCCGTACATGTACGGGATCAACCGCTCCTTGAGCTGGAGGTACTTGCGGTTGATGGAGGTGTACGGCTCGCCGTCCAGCCAGGGCTGCTGGTCGTGCGGCTTCTTGGTGGTGAGGTCGCTCGCCCAGCCGTCCATGGTCATGATGGCGGGCAGGAACGCCTTCCACTGGAGGTCGCGGGTGTACATCTTCGGGTCGTGGGCGAAGATGCTGCCGACGTCGCCGGTGTTGTAGGCGATGCCGGAGAGCGTGGCGCCCGCGTATGTCGGGATCTGCCAGCGGATGTAGTCCCAGCTCAGCTTCTGGTCGCCGCTCCACAGGACGCCGCAGCGCTGGGCGCCCGACCAGGAGACCGGCAGCCAGACGAAGCCGCGCGCGTCGCTGTTGTCCTCGATGCCGGCCTTGGCCTGGTCGCAGGCGTTCAGCGCGAAGCCGTAGCCGTTGCCGACCCAGGCGACGTCGAGCTTGGCGACCCGCTGGCCCGCCTTGACCTGCTCGGCGAGCTTGTCGAGGCCGTCCTGGGTCCACAGGCCCAGCTGGGCGTTGTGCGCCTGGAGGCCCTTGCCGGTCTCGGCGAGGTTCTCGTAGCCGCAGCCGTACCCGTCGTTGACGAGCATCCAGCCGAGCGGCATCTGGTTCTGCGTATAGCCGTCGGCGACCTTCAGCGCGTCGAGGGTGTGCCGCTCGCCGCGGTTGGCGTTGTGCAGATAGCAGTCGGAGTCGCCCGGTTCGAGCCCGTACACCGGCGGCATGAACGGCTTGCCGACCAGCGAGGTGTACTTGCCGATGACCGACTTCACGTCACCGGTGAAGTAGTAGGCGTCCAGGCGCCGTTCCTGCTGGCCGGTGCGGACGTGGGGGCCGAAGTCGTACACGCCGGGCGTGAAGGTGTTGCGGAAGACGCCGTAGCCCGCCGAGGAGATGTAGAACGGCTGGGAGTTGTTGTAACCGCCCTCGTTCCAGTTGGTGTTGTTGCCGACGTTCATGACCTGGTCGCGGTGCGAGAAACTGCCGTTCTGCTCGCCGCCGCCGAAGAACTGCTCGTTCGCGCCCCGGGTCAGACTCTGTCGCAGTCCGCCGGTGGTCCAGCGCAGCGGGTCGGCCTCCTGCCAGATGGCGGTGCGGTTGTCCGCCTTGTAGAGGCCGAACCGCAGGGGCTTCTTGTAGACGCGCAGCACGCTCCCCTTGGTGCGGATGCCGTAATAGGCGCCCGCGTCGAAGGAGTGGGTGTTCCGGTTCGGCTTCGGCTGCTGGTGGATCATGTGGCTGCCGGGCGGGTCCGCGAGGACGCCGTCGGGGGACGCCTGCAACCTCAGCGTGTCATCGGCGAAGAAGTCCGCGCGGGCCTTGAGCGCACCGGCCGCGATCTCGTACGTACCGTTCCCGCCACTGAACGACGTGAGGTTCCCGGCGTCGCTCGCCTCGGGCAGATACGCCTTGCCGGTAAAGGAGTTGTTGTGCACGTCGTACGGGACGACGACCACGTGGTACGTGCCCGACGCCTTCGGGATCACGGTCGCCTCGGGGTCGGCGGTCCCGGCGCTCTCGGCGACCTTCTTGCCCGTCGAGTCGTAGATGTAGAGGTCGAAGTCGTCGGTGGGCGTCTGCCATTGGATGGAGACGGGGACGCCGCCCTCCGGGTTGTCGTCCCACTCACCGGCCGGCGGGTTCACGGTCAGGTCGAAGCGGTCGCAGACCGCGTTGGTGGGGTCCTCGGCGGCCGTCCCGCACTTGTCGGGCGAGCCGACCGTGCCCTTCGGGTAGACGGGGCTCTGCCAGGTGACGCTCTTGGAGGTGCCGTCGAGGGTGCCGGCGGGCGGGGTGGCGGTGGGGGCGCCCGGGGACGCCGAGGCGGCGGGGACGGTCAGGGCGGTGAGGGTGAGCGCGGCCGCCGCGAGCACGGCGGCGGCCACTCTCCCCTGGCGGTGTCGAAGATTCCGCAAGGAGTGTTCTCCGTTCGTACCGAGCTGCTTTTGAACAACTGGTGGGAAGTGCATGCGCGTTCATGCTTGGAACGGTGGAGTTTCGAGCATAAAGATTCATTACGCGGCCGGTACATGTCAACGGCTTCGCAGATACCGGACGGGTAAAACCAGGCCTCGCACTCGCCCCCAGTCCTCGATTTCGTCATCTTGACGATATGCAGGAGTCTCCAATATCGTCGACATGACGAAAACGAGAAGGGTCCTCCCATGGCCGACATCACCCGGCGCCTCGGCTGGCGCCATCTGCGCTCCGCGCCCACCGCCCACATCCGCCACCACAGGGGCGGCAAGCTGATCCACGACGGGACCGGGCTGAGCTTCCGGTTCCGGCCGCTGACCGCCGCGATCTCCGAAGTACCGGTCGACGACCGGGAGTTGGCGATGGCGTTCCACGCCCGTACGGCCGACTTCCAGGACGTCACCGTGCAGGCGACCGTCACGTACCGGATCAGCGACCCGGCCGTCGCTGCCGCGCGGCTCGACTTCTCGATCGACCCGGACAGCGGCGTCTGGCGCGGCGCCCCGCTGGAGCAGCTGTCCACGCTGCTCACCGAGACCGCACAGCAGCACGCGCTCGACGTACTGGCCCGCACCTCGCTGGCGGCGGCCCTGGTCGACGGGGTCGCCTCGGTGCGCGAGCGGATCTCGGCCGGGCTCGCGGCCGAGCCCCGGCTGCCCGCCACCGGTATCGAGGTGGTGGCGGTCCGGGTCGTCGCGATCCGGCCGGAGCCCGAGGTGGAGCGCGCGCTGCGTACCCCGGCGCGCGAGCAGATCCAGCAGGAGGCCGACCGGGCGACGTACGAGCGCCGGGCCGTGGCCGTGGAGCGGGAGCGGACCATCGCCGAGAACGAGCTGGCCAGCCGCATCGAACTGGCCCGTCGCGAGGAGCAGTTGGTCGAGCAGCGCGGCACCAACGCCCGCCGCGAGGCCGAGGAGAACGCGGCCGCCGACGGTGTACGCGCCGAGGCCGAGGCCACCCGTACGGTCCGGCTCGCCCAGGCCGAGGCGAAGGCCGAACGGGAGAAGGGCGAGGCACGGGCCCAGGCGCAGGCCGCCTGGCTGCGGGTACACAGCGAGGCCGACCCCGCGACCCTCAGCGCGCTCACCACGGCCCGGCTCGCCGAGAACCTGCCCCGCATCGACAGCCTCACCGTCTCCCCCGACGTCCTCACCGGCCTGCTCGCCAAGCTGGGCCGCGCGGACGGGGAGCCGAGGTGAGCCTCGCGCCGCGCGCGGTCCTGGTCCACCGCACCACGGAGTACGAGGAGTTGCTGGCCCGGCACGGCACCCACGGCCAGGCCGCGTTCTTCCTCTCCTCGCGCGGGCGCTCCATCGACGAGGTGGCCGAGCGCCACCAGCGCGCCCGGCGGGCGCTCGCCGAGGTCGCGGCGGCGGTGCCGCTGAAGTGGCGCCAGTCTCGGGTGGAGCGGAGGGATCTGGACCGGTTCCTGTTCGCCCCCGAGGACGTGGTCGTCGTGGTCGGGCAGGACGGGCTGGTCGCCAACGCGGCCAAGTACCTGAGCGGCCAGCCCGTGGTGGGCATCGACACCGATCCGGGCCGCAACCCGGGCGTCCTGGTCCGCCACCGCCCCGGCGACGCGGCGAAGTTGCTGGAGGCGGCGCTCTCCTCGTCCGGCGCCGATGAACTCACCATGGTGGAGGCGGTCGCGGACGACACCCAGCGGCTGCTCGCGCTCAACGAGATCTATCTGGGCCCGCCCGGCCACCAGACCGCCCGCTACCGCCTCGGCCCCGACGACCAGGCCGCCGTATCCGAGCCCCAGGCGTCCTCGGGTCTGCTCGTCGGCACCGGCACGGGCGCCACGGGCTGGCTGCGCTCGCTGTGGCAGCAGCGCGGCAGCGGCCTGGCGCTGCCGGGACCGGCCGATCCCCGGCTCGTCTGGTTCGTACGGGAGGCGTGGCCCTCCCCCACGACAGGAACGTCCTTGGTGGAAGGGGTACTTGACGGGTCCGAGCGTCTGCGGGTCACCGTCGAGTCGGACCGGCTCGTCGCGTTCGGGGACGGAATGGAGGCGGATTCCTTGGAGTTGACGTGGGGTCAGACGATTCGGGTGGGGCGCGCGGACACGGCGCTGCGGCTGATCGGCTGACCTGCGCCAAGGTCGACTGGGCCCCTTCGAGTCCACCGCGTACGCCCCGGAGTGAGCCCTCTCACACCACTGTGACGGACAATCAATAACGTTGACCCTGTACGAAGCGACAAATACGCTTCATGCATGTTCGTCACGGGGTAAGATCGCCGCTCTTCATGAGCGGCGGGGAAATGATCGCCACCGTCACACGGCGGTCCATCGTCTGAATCGCTCTCCACCGGCGCTGCCGGAACTTCCCGTCAAGCGTCGGCGGAGTCCCACGATTCCTGCACGAAGCACGGGGGAAGCACGTTGAAAGTTCGTCTGCTCGGATCACTGGAAATCACCGACGGCCACCTCACGTTCCGGATTCCCGGCGAGAAGTTACGCGCGATCGTGGCCGCACTGGCCCTTTCGCCGGGCCGGCCCGTCTCACGTCACGATCTCATCGACGAGCTGTGGGGCGAGGACCTGCCCCGCAACGCCGAGAACTCGCTCCAGGGCCATGTCGCCCGACTGCGCCGCATCATCGAGTCCCGCACGGGGCGCGACGGGCCGCGCGGGCTCATCCAGACGTCCAGCTTCGGCTATGCGCTCTCACTGCCCGAACGGGACGTCGACGCCTCACAGTTCACCGCTCTGGTGCGGCAGGCCACCACCGCGCGCCGGGCCTCGCCCGAGCGGGCGGTCCGCCTGCTCACCGAGGCCCTGGCACTGTGGCGCGGTCCCGCGCTCCTCGACACCGGCCAGGGCATGATCAGCCGACTCGCGTACACCCGGCTCACCGAGGTCCGGCTGATGGCGTACGAGCATCTCTTCGACGCCGAACTCGACCTGGGACTTCACCGCGAGGTGATCACCGAACTGCAGCAGCTGCACGCGCAGTATCCGCTGCGCGAACGGTTCTGCGAGCAACTGATCACCGCCCTGTACCGGTCGGGCCGACAGGCCGAAGCCCTGGACGCGTACCACCGCACCCGGCAGCGGCTCTCGCACAGCCTCGGCCTGGAACCGGGGGACGCGCTGCGCGCCCGGTTCCAGGACATCCTGCGCCGGGAGCCCGCCACCCTCTGAACCGGACGTCGCCCTGGCTTCGGTCAGGGCGACCTGGTCAACCGCAGCAGCTGCCGGATCGCCCCGGCGCTCGCCCGGCCGTGGCAGGCGAGATAGCCGGGCTGTACCAGATGCGGGTCCCAGATCCGCTGGTAGGCGTGGTGCGCGGCGGTCGGGTACAGCCGCTCGCCGCGTTCGGCGAGGAGCCGCAACGCCCGCGCCGTCGCCGGATGCGCGGACCCCACCTCGTACTGCGCGCAGAGTCCGGCCAGCGGGGTGAATCCCAGGTGCAGCCACTGCCTGTCCTCCTCGGCGAAGACCCGTACGGCGGCCAGGTTGACCGCCTCAAGAGCGCCCTGCGGCGCGCCCGGCGTCCGGTGGGCGAGGTGGTGCAGCAGGCCGGGGCGGGTGCCGAAGACCGGTGCGTACGCGATGTACGCGACCACCTCGTCCCCGATCCGCCCGGCGAACAGGCGCAGTGCGGACCACCTCTCGTTGAGCGCGCCGATCTCGCCCGTCCCGGCGGCGATGTCCTCGTACGCCACCTCCGCCACTTCGAGCCCCGCGAGCCGCGCCTGTGACACGGCGCGGCGCAGTTCGGCGAGCCGGGGGTCGCCGAGCCGGAATTCCGGCAGGTAGACCGAATAGGACGAGCCCGACTGGTTCACGGTGAATCCGCAGCGGGCGAAGAGTTCCGCCTCGGGGCGCCGCAGCCGGGTGGCGATGATCTTTCGGCGGCGCTCCTCGGCGAATTCCACGAACGCGCCGAGCAGCAATTCCTGATCTTCGTCCGGCGCGATCACTCCGCCGGGCTGGTGCAGATACCCGCCGACGGCCCGATAGGGAACCACTCCCCGCGTCCCCGTCACGGTGAAGTACTCGTATCCCTCGCCCAACCCGAGAAACGCGCTCGGGTTCTCGCCGTATTCTCGTAATGCCGTCACTGTCGTGTCGCCGCTGTCGACGGCGAGAGTGCGGACGCTCATGGACATCTCCCCCTGTTGTCCATCTGCTGTCCGCACAGCGTCGCAGCCGCGGATCTCAAAGCCCTGACATGCTCGTCTCAGTCCCGTCTCAGCCGACTGTCAGGCGCTCGCGGGACCCTGGGGAGCGAGGTGTTCCGCGAGGGTGCGGACGACGGCGGCGGCGGCCACCGCGTGGCCGCGGCTGTTGAGGCGGCCGAGCTGCGGGCCCCACAGGGTGCGCGGGTCGCCGGTCTCCTTCTGCTTCATCAGGTCGATGTGCAGGGCTCCATGACGGAGTGTCACTATCGTCAGGCGTTCCGCGAGCAGCCGCTGGCGGGAGCGCACCCGGTCCCGCTGGGCGGCCGCCACCTGGCCGGAGGCGGACCAGTCGAACGGGCTGACCACGACCGTGTGGCGGCAGCCCGTCTCCTTCAACGAGGCCACGATTCGGCTGAGTTCGGTCTCCAGCACATCGGCGTCGAACCCCCGCGCCCGTACGTCGGGACCGCCGCAGACGATCAGGGCGAGGTCGGCCCGGAAGGCGAGGGCCTGGGCCAGCTGACGGGAGCGCACCTCGGCCAGGACGAGTTCGCGGCGCGCCTGCACCAGCAGACAGGCGAGTCCGGGGCGCGCCTCGCGCAGCGCCCGGGCCACCCGGTCGGGCCAGACGCGGGGCCGGTAGCCGGGGGCGACGGCGGCCCGGGGCAGCCTGCCCTCCTGCCCGCTGAGCACGACCGCCCGCCGCCACGGGAGGTCGCCGAGCAGGGTCCGGGCCTCGCCCGGTCGCAGACAGCGCGGATCGTCGTCCTCCATCGTCCGGCCCAGCCTTTCGCTCGCCCCCGCACGGCCGTCGTAGTCACCTCCGACCGGAACGTCAACCACCGCTAAGGTGCGGGCAGTTGTGCGGGGAACGGATCGGGCCATCGCGCTCCGGCGCGTCCCAGTGGCACCGGCGGGCACTGGCGACGCCCGTGGACAAGACGCACGTCTCAGTGACGTCTCAGTGGGGTCTCAGCGACCGCCGCGAGGATCCATCCGTACGACGATACGGGGAGAGGTACCCGAAGAGGTCCAACGGGGGTTCCGGACGTGGTCCGGACCGGGCGAGCACGGCCCGCGCAGGTTCGAATCCTGTCCTCTCCGCCACAGCACAGTTCCACCGAGCGCGCCGAGGTGTCCGCCGATGCGTCCATCCCCCCAGTCCGTTCTGGTGGTGGCGAATCCAGCCGCGGGAACGCACGCGCGGGAGATGGCGCACGAGGTCGCGCGGCGGATCGCGGGGGCCGGTACGCCGGTCGAGCTGGCTGTGACCGAGCGGCCGGGCCATGCCCGCCAGCTCGCCCGTGCGGCGGGCGGGGCGGGCGGCCCGGCCGTGCTGGTGTCGGTCGGCGGCGACGGCACCGCCCACGAGATCATGACCGGGCTGCTCGCCGGGGCGGCCGCGCGGCGCGCCGCCCTGCTCGTGCTCCCCGGCGGCGCCGCCAACACCTTCTACCGCGAGCTCTGGTCCGACCGGCCGTGGCCCGCCGCGCTGGACGCCGCGCTGTCCACGCCGCATGTACGCCGCGTCGATGTGGCCAAGATCGCCGAGACCGGTGAACTGGCCCTGCTCGGCGCCTCGTCGGGGCTCGCCGCGCAGGCGCTCACCAGCGTGCGCGACTTGGCCAGCGCGCGCCGGGGGCGCTATGAGACATCGGTGGCGCGGACGATGATCGCGTTCCGGCCGTACGCGGGCCGGGTCAGCGTCGACGGTGTCGTCGTCCAGTCCGGGGCGACCGTCTCGGTGCTGGTGGGCGGCGGACGCCGACGCGGCGGGCAGTTCATGCCGCTGCCGTGCTCGGTACTGGACGACGGGCTGCTCGACATCTGCGTCACGGGTGCCGAACTCCCGCTGCGGGACATGCTGCGCCTGCTGCGCGACGGCAGCCATGTCGGCCGGGACGGGGTGGTGTACGCGCGCGGGCGCCGGGTGGTGGTGGAACGCACGGACGGCCAGCCGCTGTTCTTCGAGCACGACGGCGATCTGCTGTACACGGGCGCGGCGCGCTACACGCTGGACGTGGTGCCGCGCGCGCTGCCGGTGCTCACGCCGTAGTCCGAGGCGTCGGCCGTCCCCCCTGCTCCCCCTTCGACCTCCTCCGGCTCCGGCAGCGTCCGCGCCAGCCACCACGCCAGCGCACACAGCACCGTGAGCGGGGCGAGCGCCGCCCCCAGGCCGATCTCCTCGCCGAGTGCGCCGATCCCGGGGCTGGCCACGCCTCCGACGCTGACCGCGAGCCCGAGCGTGACCCCGGCCGCCGTGCCGACCCGGCTCGGCAGATAGTCCTGACCCAGCGTCACCTGGAGCGAGAACGGCACGTACAGCAGGGCCGCCGTGAGCGCCGCGAAGACGAAAACCGCCGGTCCGGGCACCAGCACCACGCCCGCGACGGCGGGGACGGACGCGGCGTACGCACCTCGCACCGTCCGCACCCGCCCCCACCGCGCGGCCAACCGCCCGCACAAGACCGTCCCCAGGGCACCGCCCGCGTACAGCGTGAACAGCGCGGCCGACCCGGTCGCGGGCCCCCCGCCAACACGCTGCTGCGCGTACAGCCCGATGAAGGCACTCAGGCCGACGTACACGATCGAGCGGCACACCACGATCGCCGAAAGGCGCGCGAAAGCAGGCCAGTTGTCGCTTCCGGCGGACCGCGCGGCGGCGGAGCGGCCCTCGGCCGCGTGGCGTGCGAGGCGGCGGACCGCCGTCATCGTCAGCAGCACCCCGGCCGCCGAGGGCACCGCCAGCCATGGTGTCGCGCCGAGTCCGCCCGCCGAGAGCACCGGGCCGACGGCGAGCGGCGCGAGCGCGAAGCCGATGGTGCCGCCCAGCGAGTACCAGCCCATCGCGACATGGCTGCCCCGCGCGGCGACACGGGCGAGCCGGGCCGACTCCGGGTGGTAGGCGGCGACACCGATGCCGGAGAGCGCGACGGCGAGCCAGGTGAGGACGTACGAGTCGCCGAGCCCGGCGAGCGCGATGCCGACGCCCGCGCACAGGCTGCTCACGGGGATCAGCCAGGGCATCGTCCAGCGATCGGTGAGCACACCGAACAGGGGCTGCACGACCGAGGAGAGCAGGGTCGCGGCGAGGACGATGCCGGAGGCCGCCGGGTAGCCGTACGCGCGGTCGGCCACCAGGAACGGGACGAGCGCGGGCACCGCGCCCTGGTAGAAGTCGACGGTGGCGTGGCCGAGGGCGAGCACGGCGGTGGCGGGCGGTTTCCGGGCGGAGCCCCGAAGCGATGAGGTGGTCACCCGTCGATCATCGAAGCGCCACCCCCTGGCGGGCTTCCGATAAAGTGCCAAGCTGTGCCGATTATCCGCCACGGTCCGCCGCACTTCCCCACCACCACCAAGTTCCTCGCGCCCGGCGCCGGGGTCGCGCCGCACCGGCACGAGGTGCACCAGATCGTCTACGCGGGCCGGGGTGTGCTCTCGGTGACCACGGACGCGGGGAGCTGGGTCGCCCCGGCCACCCGGGCGATCTGGGTGCCCGCCGGGACGCCGCACGAGCACCGGGCGTACGGTGAGACCGACCTGCACACCGTCGGCGTCCCCGTCGACCGACGTCCGCCGGGTCTTGACCGGCCCGCCGTGCTCGCGGTCGGGCCGCTGCTGCGCGAGCTGATCATCGCGTACAGCGCACCGGGGCCGACGGACACGCCCGAGGCGCGGCGGATGCTCGCGGTGCTGCTCGACCAGTTGCGCCGGGCGCCCGAGCAGGCACTGCATCTGCCGACGGCCCGCGATCCGCGTCTCGCGGCGGTCTGCGCGATCCTGCGGGACGACCCCGCCGACGCCCGGCCGCTCGCCGAGCTCGGGGCCACGGCGGGCGCGAGTGCCCGCACGCTCACCCGGCTGTTCCGCGCCGAGCTGGGGATGACGTTCCCGCAGTGGCGCACGCAACTGCGCCTGCACCACGCCTTGGTGCTGCTCGCCGGGGACGCGTCGGTCACCTCGGTCGCCCAGCGCTGCGGCTGGTCGTCGACGAGCGCGTTCATCGACGTCTTCCGCCGCGCGTTCGGCCACACGCCAGGCGCCGCCCGGACGGACAACGGGAGCGTGTACCGCACGGGTTTACCCCGTGACCCATCGGACGGTTGACGCCGTACCGCCCGGCCGTTGGCACCATGTCGTACGGGAACGGCCCACGGGACCGGGAGTCACGGGGGTGCCCCCGGTCCCACCGAGGCCCACCCCCACCCCACCCGGTCGAAAGCAGTCATCGCCCGACGTGAACGCGCCATTGCCGATCACTGCGCCGCAACGGCCGTCCGCCGCAACGGGTTCACGGGCATCATTCGGCCCACCGATCGTCCGTCACCGTTGCCGGAGGTGCCCGTGATACGGAAATTCCTGAGCAGGCCGAGGCGCCCCGCGCACGGCGGTCCGAGCGCCGACGAGCTCGCCCTGTGGCGCGAAGCGGCCGATTTCATCCGGCTGCACCGCGCGGAGGAGCCGGACCTCGGGGCGCCGGAGCCCCGCCTGGCGGAGATACGGGACGCGATCCGCGCGACCGGCACCTATCGACACACCACCGAGGAGCTGACGTTCGGCGCCCGCGTCGCCTGGCGCAACAGCAACCGCTGCATCGGCCGGCTCTACTGGCGCTCGCTGCGCGTGCGCGATCAGCGCCATCTCACCGACGCCGAGCCGATCGCCGCCTCCTGCGCCGAGCATCTGCGCCAGGCCACCAACGACGGCCGTATCCGCCCTCTGATCACCGTCTTCGCCCCGGACGCGCCCGACCGCCCGGGCCCGCGCATCTGGAACGAACAGCTCATCCGGTACGCGGGCTACCGCGTCACCGACGGCCGGGTGGTCGGCGATCCGCGCAACGCCGGGCTCACCGAGCTGGCGCTGCGGATCGGCTGGGCGGGCGGGCCGCATACCGCCTTCGATGTGCTGCCGCTGATCGTGGAGGGCGTCGACGACAAGCCGCGCGCCTTCGAACTGCCCGAGGACGCGGTCCTGGAGGTGCCGCTGGACCACCCCGACGACGCGTGGAGCGAGGAGTGGGGGCTGCGCTGGCACGCCGTGCCGGCGATCTCCGGGATGTGCCTGGAGATCGGCGGCATCCACTACCCGGCCGCGCCCTTCAACGGCTGGTACATGGGGACGGAGATCGGCGCCCGCAACCTCGCCGACACCGACCGCTACAACCTGCTCCCGCGCATCGCCCGCCGCCTGGGCCTCGACACCGCCGACGAGCGCTCGCTGTGGAAGGACCGCGCGCTGGTCGAGCTGAACCGGGCCGTCCTGCACTCCTTCGACCGGGCGGGCGTCACCATGGCCGACCACCACGCGGAGTCAAGGCGTTTCGTACGGCACTTGGAGCGCGAGGAGCACAAGGGCCGTGCCGTGCCCGCCGACTGGTCCTGGATCGTGCCGCCGATGTCGGGCGCGACGACGCCGGTCTTCCACCGCACCTACGACGCCGCGGAGTTGCGCCCCGCGTTCGCCCACCACCCCGAAGCGGCGGCCCGGGCGCGCGGCGAATCGATTCGGCGGATGCCGTGAACACGCACGTACGTAGGCGGGGCTAGTGGCGCCCGCGTACAGCGGGGTCCCGTGGGGGGCTGATATCCCGTGGTACTCGCGGCTGGGGACGCGCGGGGCGAAGGGCCCGATCCCGGTGGTGCGATCGGCCGGAACGGCCCCCGCCGGACGGCGGGGGCGCCCCGGATCCAGCTGGGCGGCGCACGACAGGTCGCGCGTCGGGGGCCGATGGCACGGGAAGGGCTGCCTGCCAGATTGCAGTACTTGCACATCACGTGCAAGAGGATGCGGGCGCACAGAATTATGACGCAGCGTCAAATATGCGCTGCACCAAGGGAATTGCATATGAGGGGGCTCGCGTCAGGCACGGCCCCCGCAGCGTCGCCTACTCGTCCGCGACCGCGAGTCGTTGCATAAGTTCACGGAGCACATCCCGCTCCGCCACCGACAGGGGCTGCAGGAAGGACTCGTGGACCTTGACCATCAGGTCCCCGGCGTCCCGCAAGCACAGGGTGCCGCGGTCGGTCAGATAGAGCGCGAACGTCCGGCGATCGGCGCCTCTGCGGCGCTCCAGGAGGTCCTTGCGCTCAAGGTCGTCGACGAGCCCGACGATGGTCGTCCGGTCGATCCGCAGGCTCTGCCCGACCATGCGCTGGTTGATCCCGGGCTCGGAGTGCACCACGTTCAGTACCCCGAACTGGCGCAGGGTGATGTCCAGATGGACCAGCGCCTGCTCGGCCTGTTCGGTGAAACGCTGGCCCGCCTTGCGGAGAAGGAAGCCGTGCCAGCTTTGCAACCCCTGGAACAACGGCGATGTCCCACTGTTCGGTTCCCTCTTCGCCACCACTTTTTTGGTTCACCCTCCAGTGGTGACGGTCCATCATGAAGGCCGCGCAGCGGGCCCCTTGACTCTCCAGTCACCGGTCGGCCATGCTCCCGAACTGACAGAACGCTGATTGTCACTGTAGCAGACAATCTATCTTGCTCGAATCTGAGCGTTTCTGTGTTTGCGCATCTGTATGACCTACGGGGGAACCATGGTCAGCGTCATCGAGTTCATAGATCCGGTCGAGCACTGTCCCGGCTTCCTTGCGTACGACGCCACCGACTGCCGCCTCGCGGCGGGCGGCTGCCGTATGCAGGCCGGGCTCACCGCCGAAACCCTCCAGACCCTCGCGGGACGCATGACGCTCAAGCAGCGCGTGCTCGGGGTCAACGTCGACGGTGCCAAGTGCGGCATCGCCTACGACCCGCACGGACCGCACCGCGAAGCCGTCCTGCGGCGCTTCGTCGCCTTCCTCGCCGACGAGCTGACCACTCGCTTCAGCATGGGCTGCGACATGGGCACCCGGTTCGAGGAGCTGGACCGGATCGCCGCCGAGCTGGGCATCGGCTCCGCGAAGATCGCCGTACGGCGCGCACAGCGGATCAGTGACCAGGAGTTCCGCGCCCGGATGGGCTTGCTCGCCACCCCGGTGGGGCTGCTCACGCTCGGCCAGCGCCGGGCCGGTCAGGCGCTGGCCCACAGCGCGCTCGCCGCCACCGCGCACACCAAACGCCGCAACCACCAGGTCACCGTCGCCCTCCAGGGGTTCGGCAACCTCGGCCGCGCGGCCGCGATGGCCTTCCTCGACGCGGGCGTACGGGTCACGGTCGTCGCCGACGAGTACGGCTGCGCGGTCGACCCGCGCGGAATCGACCTCGCGCGCATGCTCACCATCGACCAGGGCCGCTCCGTGCAGAGCCTGCTCGCCGAGCCGATGCGGCTGCCGCGCGAGGCCCTGTTCGAGCTCCCCGCCGATGTACTCGTGCTCGCGGGCGGCGAGGACGCGATCACGCCCGCGCAGGCGGCGGTGCTGCCGGTGCCGATCGTCGCGGTGGGCGCCAACTGCGGTCTGAGCCCGACCGCCGAGCAACTGCTCCTCGACCGGGGCGTCCTGGTCGTCCCCGACTTCATCGGCGGCATCGGTGGGTCGGCCTCGATGGAGGCGCTGTTCGGGCCCCGTAAGACACCGACGGCGCCGGAGGTCCTGGACACCATCGGGGCGATGATGCGCGAGCTCGTCGGCGACATCCTCTGCGGAGCCCGCGACCGCAAGCTGAGCCCCCGTCAGGTGGCCACCGGTATTGCGGAGTCGGCGATCGTCTCGCCCGGCGAGAGGCCCTACGGCGCAAGTCCCTACCGTCCGTCGGGCCCGGGACCCCGGGGCGACCGGACGCGTTCCGTCCGTACCTCGCCGCACTCCGAGAGGCGACCGTCATGACCACCGCACCCGCGCCCGACAGCCCGCCCGCGCAGCCCGCGCCCCACTCGTCCGAGTGCGCCCACTCACGCAGCCACATCACCGACTCGCGGTTCTACGGCCACCGGTACAGCACGGAAGCCAGCCATCGCATCTTCTGTGACCGATGTCGATACCAACGATGGCTCGACGTCGAAGCGGCGCTCGCCCTCAGTCAGGGCGAGCTGGGCATCATCCCGGCGGCCGCCGCCCGGATGATCGCCGAGGCCGCCGATGTGGACCGGCTCGACCTGCCCGCCATCCGGGCCGAGATCCGCCGCACCAGCCACTCGCTCGTCGCGTTCCTGCGCGTCTTCCAGGCGTCGTGCGAGGGCGGCGCCGGCGAGTACGTCCACTACGGCGCCACCACCCAGGACATCCAGGACACCGCGCAGATCCTCGAAATCCGGGACGTCCTCGATGAGTTGGAGACGCTGCTGCGGGCTCTCGCCGGGCAGCTGGCCGATCTGGCCGAGGCCAACGCCTCCACCGTCGCGCTGGGCCGCACCCACGCCCAGCCCGCGCTGCCGATGGGCTTCGGGGTCAAGATCGCCGGGTGGCTCGACGAGACGCTGCGGCATCTGGAGCGCATCGAGCAGCTGCGTCCGCGCGTCCTTGCGGCCCAGCTCTTCGGCGGGGTCGGCACCATGGCGGGCTTCGGCGACAAGGCGCTGCCGCTGCTCGACGCGTTCGCCGCCCGGCTCGGCCTCGCGGCTCCGGCCGTCGGCTGGCATGTCTCGCGCGACCGGATCGTGGAGTTCGTGTCGTGCGCCGCGATGGTGGCCGGGACGATGGGCCGCATCGGGGACGAGGTGCGCACGCTGTCCCGCCCCGAGTTCGGCGAGCTGGAGATCGGCTGGCGGCACGGGCAGGTCGGCAGCAGCACCATGCCGCACAAGCGCAACCCCGAGGCGTGCGAACAGGCCGTCGTGATGGCCCGGTTGGCGGCCGCTCAGATGGCCAACGCGCTGGCCTGCATGGGCGGCGACCACGAACGCGACTCGCGGACCCTGCGTATCGAGTGGGCCTGTGTGCCCGATGTCTCGCACTACGCCCTCTCCGCGTGCGAGATCGTCCGCCACCTCGTCGGCGGTCTCGCGGTGCGGCCGGAGCGCATCGCCGCCAATGTGGCGGCGGTCGCCGAACAGATCGCCACCGAGAAGCTGATGCTGGCGCTCGGCAAGCACATCGGGAAGCAGACCGCCCACGAGTACGTGTACGAACTCGTCCAGGCGGCCCGCGAGAACGGTTCCTCCATGCGCGAGATGACCGGCCGCGACGGGCTCGCGGGCGCGCCGCTGGACGCGGCCGCGCTCGATGAGATCTTCGACCCGGCGAGCTACCTCGGCCAGTCGGCCGCGCTGACCGGCCGGGCGGTGGCCAAGGCGCGGGCCGTGCTCGCACAGCCCGGCGGGTCGGACGGCGTTTCGGACATACAGGCGGACGGCGGCGACGCGCGATGAGCGCCGCGCCCGCCGCCGCCGACCAGGACGCCGGGGAGATATCCGGGGCGCGGGAGATCGTCTTCCCCCGCCCGCTCTACGCCAGCCTGGTGGCCCACGCCGTACGGAAGTTCACCGGCCATTACCTCGCGGGCGAGACCGAGGAGCGCAAGGCGTTCGGGATGGTGGCGGGTCGCCCGACCCGCGACGGTCTCCACGTCGGCTCGGTCTTCCCGCTGATCGTCAACCTCCGCCACGACA
Source organism: Streptomyces sp. CBMA152 (assembly GCF_014596475.1). Classification (GTDB taxonomy): domain Bacteria; phylum Actinomycetota; class Actinomycetes; order Streptomycetales; family Streptomycetaceae; genus Streptomyces. The sequence goes on from NZ_MECJ01000037.1 coordinate 36,314, forward strand.
AAGGCCACCGGGCCCGCATGGACGAGGTCGTCGAGGAGCACGCCATCCCGTCCGAGACGCCGATGGACCAGCGCGGCTGGATCGCCGATCCGCGCGAGCTGATGGCCATCGACGACGCCTGCGACGACGCCGGCTGGGTGCTCTTCGGCAACTACCACACCCACCGCGTGCCCTGGCCGCACGATCCGGTCCGCGACACCTGCACCCATCTGGACCGGGTGCTGGCCGCCGAGTCGGGCCAGTGGACGCTCATCCTCTCCGTCGTCGATCTGCACCGCCCGGTCCTGCGGGCGTTCTTCGAGGGCGACAACGACCGCGAGGCCGTGATCCGCGTCGTCCCGCCGCTGCCCGGGATGCGGGCGCCGGGGGCGTGACGCCCTCCGCCGCGCCCCGTCCCACCCGTTCCACGCTGTCCGTCACTCCATAAAGAGGTCGTCATGGATCGCACCCAGGCTTACAACGACGTCATCCGCTTCCACGGCCACGAATGCCCCGGCGCCGCGTTCGGCGTGCGGGTCGCCGAGGCCGCTCTCACCGCCCTCGCCCCCAAGGACCCGGCCACGCCCCTGGTGCTGGTCTCCGAGACCGACGCCTGTGCGGTCGACGCACTCCAGGTGCTGACCGGCTGTACGTACGGCAAGCGCAACCTGATCCACGAGGACGCGGGCCGCAATGTGTTCACGCTGTGGGAGCGCGACGGCTCCAGTGGTGTGCGGATCCGGGCGAAGGCCGACAGCATCGTCTTCCGCACCGAGGAGATCTGGGCGCTGTCCACCCGTATCGACGACGGCACGGCGACGCTGGAGGACGAGGCGGCGTTCGCGCGGCTGCAGGGCGAGCGGATCGCCGGGCTGCTGAGCGTGGCCGACGACGACATCCTGGGCGTCGAGCGGGTCGAGAAGCCGGCGCCGGGCGTCAAGCACCTCGCCCGTACCGACCTCTGCGTCGACTGCGGCGAGCCCACCAGCGTCGAGACGCTGCACGACCACCGGGGCCGGATGGTCTGCCCCGCGTGCCATCTCGCCGCGCACGGCGGTGTGCTGCCCGAGGGCCACGGCGACCACGGGCACCACCCGCAGAGCCACAAGCACCACCACGAGCACAAGCACTGAAACCGATGCCGAATCAGTGCGGGCGCACGGAAGGAGCCTCGGGGCCGTGACAGTGTTCGTGATCGGCGCGGCCGGGCCACTGGGGCAGTCGGTGGTCCGTGCGCTGCGGGAGCGTGACGTGGAAGTGGCCGTCCTGGCCGGGGAGCCCGAACGGGTCCCGGCCGGGCCGGGCGTGCGGGTGGTCCCCGGGGATCTCGGCGACCCGGACACGGTGCGGGCGGGGGCGGAGGGCTGCGAGAGCCTGTTCCTGTCCTCCGCCTGCCGGGTGGAGTGCCAGAACGCGGCGGTCGGCGTGGCCGCCGACGTCGGGGCGCGCCTGGTGAAGATGTCGCCGTGGCCCGCCGCCGTACGGGAGGACAGCCCGGCGCCGGGGGCCCGGCACCACTGGATCACCGAGCAGTACCTGGCCAAGCGGGGACTGCCGTACACGATCCTGTCGCCCAGCTATCCGATGCAGGAGCTGATCCGGCACTACGCGCCGGACGTGCGAGGGCGCGGGGTACTGGTCGACCCGGCGGGCGGCCGGGGTGTCGGGTTCGTCGACGAGCACGACGTCGCCGAGGTGGCGGCGCGGGTGCTGGTCGAGCCGGGCCACGAGGGGCGCACGTACGCGCTCACCGGGCCTGCCGCGCCCACGTTCGGCGAAATCGCCGACATGTTAGGCCAGTTGACGTCGGCCCGGGTGGTGGCCGAGGAGCTGGCGGGCGCGGATCTGGCGGCGTGGCTGGCGCGCGAGCACCGGCCGTGGGAGGCCGAACTCGCCTCGCTCTTCCAACTGTTCAGGGAGGGCGCCGCGGAGGCGGTGACCGACGACGTACGAAGTGTCATCGGCCAGGAGCCGCACCCGCTCGCCGACTTCCTCAAGGCGCACCTCCATCAGTTCCTGCCGGATGCCGGGGGATGAAGCCATGTCCACCACCGGGCGATACGCCGAACGGACCGTCGTAGCCGACGACTTCCTCGCCGCGGGCTTCGCCGCGCGCGCCACGGTGGCCGCCGGGCGGCTGCTGCTCGACCTACGGACGCAGCACGAGGACGGCCTCGCGCCCGGCGGCGCCAAGATGGCCCAGCTCGGGCGCACATGGTCGGGCCTGCTGCTGCGCAACCGCATCCGGGCCCGCTATCCACGGGACGGCGTGCTCACCGGACCGGACGAGCGGGCGCCGGACGAGCTGCGCGGGCGCCGGGTGTGGCTGGTGGAGCCGTTGGACGCGGCCGAGGAGTACCACGGGCCGGGCGATCCGCACTGGTCGGTGCGGCTGGCTCTGTGGGAGCGGGAGCGGGGGGTGGTCGCGGCGGCCGTCGCGGTTCCGGCGCTGTGCGAGGTGGTGTGCACGGCGGACCGGGAGGCCGGATGGCGCCGTCCGTCGCGGGCGCCCGGGCCGCGCCCCCGGGTGGTGGTCGACACCCGGCACCCGGCCGCGTTCGCACGTACGGTCGTGCGGCAGATCGGGGCCGAGCTGATCCCGATGGGGTCGGCCGGGGCGAAGACGGTGGCGGTGATCCAGGGCGACGCCGACGCGTACATCCACTCCCGCAGTGCCTGGGAGTGGGGCGACCAGGCACTGTTCCGGGTGGCGGAGGCGGCCGGGTTGCAGGTCACCTCGGTGGCGGACGCGCATCCGTCGAGGCGCCCGCAGGGCCCTGAGCGGGGCGCGGGACTCGCCGTGATCTGCCGTCCGTGGCTCACCCGTACGCTCCTCACCGCTTTCGGCGCCCATGGGATCCGCCCGGCCGGCGCCGTACCGGGACAGCGCAAGGGCGCCCGGGCCCGCCCCTGAAGCACCGGGTGAGGCGCCCGCGCGCCGAGCTCCCCACTGACGCGCGGGCAGTCTTGACGCCCCTTCCCGCACTCAACATACTGCCAACAATCAGCACCTCTGACAATCAGCCAACTGTTCTACGGCCACCGCGTGTTGAGACGCCGGGTCGCCGATCGCCGCAGAGAACGGACAGGACCGAACCGAGATGGCCGACGACTTCAGTTCCGTGTTCGAGCCCCCACTTGACCAGTCCCCCGACATCGACGACCTCGTCCGCGCCACCATGGAGTGGCACTTCTCGCCGCTGACCGGCAGCCCGTACTGGGTGGAGCGCGCCAAGGGCTTCTCCTTCGACCCGCGCACCGACGTCCAGAGCCTCGCGGATCTGCGGCTGTTCGCGGACGTCCCGGTCGACTGGAGCCGGATACAGGCCGATCAGCTGGTGCCGCGCGGGAGTGCGCCCGGGGTGCGGTACGGGATCTACGAGTCGGGCGGCGCCACCGGTTCGCCCAAGCGGATCGTGGACGCCGGTTCGCGGCGGCGCAATGTGGAGTGGCAGAGCCGGATGCTGGACGAGCAGGGATTCCCCTCCGGCGACGGCAACTGGCTGCACATCGGCCCGACCGGCCCGCACGTCATGGCCAAGAACATCTCCACGCTCAGCGAACTGCGCGGCCAGCTCTGCTACTTCGTCGACCTGGACCCGCGCTGGGTGCGCCGCTGTGTCGCCGAGGGACGCCAGAGCGAGTTCCGGCGCTATGTCGACCACATCCTGGACCAGGTCAAGGACGTGCTCACCACACAGGACATCCGCTGTATCTCCAGCACCCCGCGCATCCTGGAGACGATCAGCGCGCGCGAGGACGTCTACAGCCTGCTGCGCCGGAGCGTGCGCGGGATGATCTGGGGCGGCACCAGCATGGACGGCGAGACCCTGCGCCTTTTGCAGGAGGAGCTGTTTCCCGAGGCCAGGATGGCGGGCGCGTACGGCAACACGATGATGGGCGTGGCCCCGCAGCGCACCCCCCGGCCCGACGACAAGGCGCCGTGCGTCTTCCGCCCGTTCCACCCGTACACCGTCGTCGAACTCGTCGACCCCGAGCAGACCGACCGGATCGTCGCCGAGGACGAGGAGGGCCGGGTCGTCATCACCGTGCTGACCCGGGACTACTTCACCCCGCCCACCCTGGAGCGCGACCTGGCCACCCGGCGCGCCTCGGTCGACGGCTTCCCGGGCATCGAGGTCTCCGGGGTCCGCCCGTACGAGTCGGCCACGACGTCCGTGGTCGAGGGGGTGTACTGATGACCGAGGATCTCGATGCCAAGGATCTGTACGAGATCCCGCTGATCCGCGCGGGAGTGGCCCGACAGTCGTCCGAACGCGCCGAACTCGCGGGCGTGGACGGCACGTTGCTGGCGACAGTCCATCTCGCACCGCCACTGCTCGCCCGGCTCACGGTCGCTGACGCGCGAGCCGGCGAGGAGCGCACACCGACGCCGGAGCAACTGGCTAACGCGGGCCGCCTCTTCGAGACCGCGACCCTCAACGGGCTCTCACCGCAAGGCTATTGCGAGCTTCAGGCGCGGGTCGCGGGGGTGCCCATCGCGGTGGCCCGGCACTCGCTGCGGGACGTCGCGGAGACGTTCGCCAACGTGGGCGCGCGGTTCCTGGCCGAGCGCCCGGCCGGGGCGGGCGGGATGCCCGCGTCCGGGGAGATCGGCGCGGTGTGGACGCGGCGCGGGGACGTGCTCGCGGTGATCGCCCCCAGCAACAACCCCGGTACGCACACCCAGTGGCTCACCGCGCTGGCCTGCGGGTACCGGCTGGTGGTGCGGCCGGGGACGCGGGATCCGTTCACCCCGGCGCGGATGATCGCCGCGTTGCTGGAGGCCGGGGTCGCGCCGCACTACCTGTCGCTGCTTCCCGGCAGCCATGCCACGGGGGACGCGCTGGTCGAGGCCGCCGATCTGAGCATGGTGTACGGGGGCGACGCGGCGGCGCGGCGCTACGGCGAGGACCGCCGGGTGATCCTGCGCGGCCCCGGTCGCTCCAAACTGCTGCACACCGGCGAGATCACCGAGCAGACGGTCGACGTGATCTGCTCGTCGGTGGGTTACGACGCAGGGATGCGCTGCACCAACGCGACAGCCGTGTTCACCGACGCCGACCCGGCTGCGCTCGCGGCAGCCGTGGCCGAGCGGCTGGCCCAACTGACCGCGGCACCGCCCCAGTCCCCGGACGCCCAGGTGCCCGTACTGCCGCTGGGCGAGGCACGTGCGCTGCGCACCCAGCTGGCGGGCAGCCTCGCGGGGGCGGTCGACGTGGCCGCGCCGCTCTACCCGGACGGGCCGGTGGCCGACCTCGGGGACGGGTCCGGCGCGCTGCGCCCGGCGGTGCTGCTCTGCGACCGCTCCGACCACCCCGGCTCCCGCATCGAGCTGTCGTTCCCGTGCGTATGGATCCTGCCGTGGCGGCGCGCCGAGGGCTTCACCCCGCTGAAGGACACGCTCGCGCTGACGATCCTCGGCGGCGACGAGGAGCTGGCGCGCGAGGCGCTGCGCGAGCGCTCGATCCGCAAGGTCCTGCTCGGCCCCATCCCTACGTACACCGCGGGCCGGACCAGTCCGCACGACGGCTATCTGAGCCATGACCTGATGGAGGCCCGGGCCTTCGGGACCACGGCCTGACCACGACAGCCCGACACGCGGCAACGACCTCTGGGGAGTGTGGAGATGACTCGAACCGTCCTGGTGACCGGTGGCGGCACCGGCATCGGCAAGGCGATAGCCGCGGCCTTCCTGGCCGACGGCGACCATGTCGTCATCAGCGGCCGCCGCGAGGACGTGCTGCGGCAGGCCGCCGAGGAGCTGGGCGGCAAGGTGACCGCGCTGGCGTGCGACGCCACCGACCCCGAGCAGTTGGAGCGGCTGGGCGAACGGCTGCCGGACACCCTGCACGTACTCGTCAACAACGCCGGCGGCAACCGGGAGTTCGACGCCCCGCCGCCCGGCGATCTGCGCTCGCTCGCCGAGCGGTGGCGGGCCAACCTGGACGCCAATCTGCTCGGCGCGGTGCTCACGACGGCCGCCGTCGACAAGCAACTGGTCTCCGGCGGGGCCGTGGTGAACATCAGCTCGTTCGCGGCGGACCGGGGAGCGGGCTCGTACGGCGCCGCGAAGGCGGCCATGAACAGCTGGAACATCTTCGTCGCCCGCCAGCTCGGGCCGCGCGGGGTGACCTCCAACGTGGTCGCGCCCGGCTACGTCGACAACACGGAGTTCTTCCGCGACCGGCGCTCGCACCAGTTCCACGACGCCCGGGTCGCGGAGACCATGGTGGGCCGGGCCGGACGGCCCGAGGACATGGCGGAGGTCGTCCGGTTCCTGGCGTCGCCCGCCGCCCGGCACATCACCGGTCAGGTCGTCCGCGTCGACGGCGGAGTGATACCCACCCGCTGATCGGGAATCCGGTGCGGGCGGGCCACCCGGCGAGCCCGTACCGGCGCTCTACGATGGGCCCATGAGCGCGAGCAAGCAGATGTCAGATGCGCACACCCCGCACCCGCGCACCGCTGGCGACACCGAGCGCCTGGATGTCGCCGTCGGGGTGCTCACCTTGCTCGCGGACCGCACCCGCCTCGCCCTGCTCAAGGAACTCGGCAACGGCGACGCCGATGTCACCACCCTCACCGATGCCTGCGGCGCCGCCCGCCCCTCGGTGAGCCAGCACCTGGCCAAACTCCGCCTCGCCGGTCTCGTCGCGACCCGCAAGGACGGCCGCCGGGTCGTCTACTCGCTGCGCCACGGACATCTGCGCCGCCTGGTCGACGAGGCCCTGAACGTCGCGGACCACCAGCTCAGCGCCCTTCCGCCACACGACTGACGCGAACCTCTTCGGTATCACCGGGAGCCGATCTCCGCCGAACATGTGCATAGGTACGCACGCATTGGTTACGATGGAAGTCCCAGCACCTTCTCGCGCCCCGGGACGGGTCCCATGCTGTCCGTACTGCGCAACCGCACCTACCGCCACCTGTTCACCGCGCAGGTCGTCGCGCTCATCGGCACCGGCCTCGCCACGGTCGCGCTCAGCCTGCTCGCGTACGACATGGCGGGCAGCCGCGCCTCGGCCGTGCTCGGCACCGCGCTGGCGATCAAGATGGTGGCGTACGTGGGCGTCGCCCCCGTCGTCGGCGCCTGCGCGCACCGGATCCCGCGCCGGGCGCTGCTGGTGGCGACGGACCTGACCCGCGCGGGCGTCGCCCTCACGCTCCCGTTCGTCTCGCAGGTGTGGCAGGTCTACGCGCTGATCTTCCTGCTCCAGGCCGCCTCGGCCGCGTTCACCCCGGTCTTCCAGGCGACCATCCCCGAGATCCTGCCCGCCGAGCGCGACTACACCCACGCCCTGTCCCTGTCCCGGCTCGCCTACGACCTGGAGAGCCTGCTCAGCCCGGCCCTCGCGGCAGCGCTCCTCACGCTGGTCTCCTACAACTGGCTGTTCGCGGGCACGACTCTCGGCTTCCTGGGCTCGGCCACGCTGGTGGTCTCGGCCGTGCTCCCCCGGGCGACACCGGTCACCCGCAGCGGAAGCGCGTACGCCAAGGCCGCGTTCGGGGCCCGGCTGTTCTGGGCGAGCCCCCGGCTGCGGGCGCTGCTCGCGCTCGACCTGGCGGTGGCCGCTGCGGGCGCGATGGTGTTCGTGAACACGGTCGTGATGGTGCGGGGCCACTTCCGCGAGGGCGCGGGCGCGGTGTCGCTGGCGCTGGGCGCGTACGGAACGGGCTCGATGGTGGCCGCGCTGCTGCTCCCCCGGTTGCTCTCGCGGGTGAGCGAGCGCGCGGTGATGCTCCCGGCGGCGTTCGCCCTGCCGGTGGTACTGGTCGCGGTGGCCGCCACCACTCTTGCGCCGCGCGGGAGTTGGACGTGGGCGGGGGCGCTGGCCACCTGGGCGGCGATCGGCGCGGCGGGCTCGGCGGTGCTCACGCCGGGCGGGCGGCTGATCCGTCGGTGTGCCACGACCGCCGACCTCCCGGCCGCGTTCGCCGCCCAGTTCTCGCTCTCGCACGGCTGCTGGCTGCTGACGTATCCGCTCGCGGGGTGGCTGGCGGCGGGCGCCGGCCTGCCGGTGACGGCGACGGTCCTGAGCGCGGTCTCGCTCGCGGCGGCGGGGGTGGCGGCGGTTGTGTGGCCGCGCGAGGTGGCGGCGAGCGAGCGTCATGTCGGAGCCGGACGCCCGTCTACGGCGCTCAGCCGGTGACCCGTCACCTACCCTTCTGTGCACGCTGCTTGACGATGTAGTCGACGGCATCCCGTACGGTCCGCATACCTCCGATCTCCGTGTCGGGAATGCTCAGCGCGAACTGCTCCTCGGCGGCGACGGCCACCTCCACCATCGACAGCGAGTCGATGTCCAGATCCGCGACGAAGTCCGCCCCCATCTGTACGTCCTCGACGGCGACCCCCGTCACTTCGTTGATGATGTCCGCCAGGACCTCAAGCACCTCCCCGCGCCGGTCGGACCCGTCGTCGGCCCGCTCGGCGCGCTCCCCCGCCCGCGCCGCCACATCGATCAACCGCTGGTCGGGGTGGTTGAGGAACGACTGCAGGATGAACCAGAACGCGTCCGGGTCCATCCGGCGCAGTTCGGCCAACGCCTCGTCGACCACCGGACTGTCGCGTGTCTCGTGCCAGATCACCACCGGCGCGAGCACCCGCGCGGGCATCGCGGGCCGGTCGCGCAGCACCCTGCACAGCGCTTCGAGGAGATCCGCGAGCGGGTCCAGCGCCAGCGGTTCTTCGTGCTCGTACGGGACGAACTCGGCGGCCAGCCGGGACTCTCGCTGTAGACCCAGAGGCAGGAAGAGCCCCAGCGCCTCGTGGTCGTGACTGATCCGGCCGTACGCGGCGAGATGCGTGACCACACGGCTGACCGCGACCAGCGTGGGGCCGGCGAGGTCGATGTGCGGGACGAGGTCGCCGAGCCCGGCGAGCGCCAGCATCTCGGCGCGGCCGTCCGGCGAGCCGAGGAGCGGCACGGCGGCCAGGAGCGTGACGAGCCGCTGGCGCTCCTCCACGGACAACTCGACCCTCGCTGCTCCCCCACGGACGGCGCGGAATTTCCCCATGGTGCCAGCGCGCGGGCGCCCCCGCGCGTGGTCCGGCACTGTCCGTAGCGAAAACGGGACCGCCCCGGCCGGGAAGACCGGCCGGGGCGGAACAGGTGAGCTACGGCGAAGCCTTCTCGCCGTCCTCGGTCGCGGGGACCGAGAGGTCAGGCGAGGGTGGCGATCGCCTGGTTGAAGGTCGCCGACGGGCGCATGACCGCCGCCGCCTTCGCCGGGTCGGGCTGGTAGTAGCCGCCGATGTCGGCCGGCGAGCCCTGCACCGCGATCAGCTCGTCGACGATGGTCTGCTCCTGCTCGGCCAGCGTCTTGGCGAGCGGCGCGAACGCCTCGGCGAGCTGCGCGTCCTCGGTCTGCTTGGCCAGCTCCTGGGCCCAGTACATCGCCAGGAAGAAGTGGCTGCCGCGGTTGTCGATGCCGCCGACGCGACGGGTCGGGGACTTGTCCTCGTTGAGGAAGGTCGCCGTGCCGCGGTCGAGGGTGTCGGCGAGCACCTGGGCGCGCGCGTTGCCCGTGGTGGTCGCGAGGTGCTCGAAGCTGGCCGCGAGCGCGAAGAACTCGCCCAGGCTGTCCCAGCGCAGGTAGTTCTCCTTGACGAGCTGCTGGACGTGCTTCGGCGCGGAGCCGCCGGCGCCCGTCTCGAACAGGCCGCCGCCCGCCATCAGCGGGACGACCGACAGCATCTTGGCGCTGGTGCCCAGCTCCAGGATCGGGAACAGGTCGGTGAGGTAGTCGCGCAGCACGTTGCCGGTGACCGAGATGGTGTTCAGGCCCTTGCGGATGCGCTCCACCGAGAGCTTGGTGGCCTCGACCGGGGACAGGACGCGGATGTCCAGGCCCTCGGTGTCGTGCTCCGGCAGGTACTGCTGGACCTTGGCGATCAGGTTGGCGTCGTGCGCGCGGGTCTCGTCCAGCCAGAAGACGGCCGGGTCGCCGGTCGCGCGGGCGCGGGTGACGGCGAGCTTCACCCAGTCCTTGATCGGGGCGTCCTTGGTCTGGCAGGCGCGGAAGATGTCACCGGCGGCGACGGCCTGCTCCAGGACGACGTTGCCGTCCTGGTCGACGAGGCGGACCGTGCCCGGGGCCGCGATCTCGAAGGTCTTGTCGTGGCTGCCGTACTCCTCGGCCTTCTGCGCCATGAGGCCGACGTTCGGGACCGAGCCCATGGTCGACGGGTCGAAGGCGCCGTGGGCGCGGCAGTCGTCGATGACGACCTGGTACACGCCGGAGTAGCTGCTGTCCGGGAGGACCGCGAGGGTGTCGGCCTCCTGGCCGTCCGGGCCCCACATGTGGCCGGAGGTGCGGATCATGGCCGGCATGGAGGCGTCGACGATGACGTCCGAGGGGACGTGCAGGTTGGTGATGCCCTTGTCGGAGTCGACCATCGCCAGCTCCGGGCCCTCGGCGAGCTCGGCCTCGAAGGACGCCTTGATCGCGTCGCCCTCGGGCAGCGCGGCCAGGCCGTTGAAGATGCCGCCGAGACCGTCGTTCGGGCTCAGACCGGCCGCGGCCAGCTGGGCGCCGTAGGCGGCGAACGTCTTCGGGAAGAAGGCGCGCACCACGTGACCGAAGACGATCGGGTCCGAGACCTTCATCATCGTGGCCTTGAGGTGCACCGAGAACAGCACGCCCTCGGCCTTGGCGCGGGCGATCTGCGCCGCGAGGAACTGGTTCAGGGCGGCCACGTGCATCACGGACGCGTCGACGACCTCGCCCGCGAGGACGGGTACCGACTCGCGCAGCACCGTGGTGGAGCCGTCCTCGCCCGCCAGCTCGATGCGCAGCGAGCCCGCCTGGGAGAGCACCGCGGACTTCTCGGTGGAGCGGAAGTCGTCGGCGCCCATGGTGGCGACGTTGGTCTTGGACTCGGGGGTCCAGGCGCCCATGCGGTGCGGGTGCGTCTTCGCGTAGTTCTTGACCGAGGCGGGGGCGCGGCGGTCGGAGTTGCCCTCGCGCAGCACCGGGTTCACGGCGCTGCCCTTGACCTTGTCGTAGCGGGCGCGGATGTCGCGCTCCTCGTCCGACTTCGGGTCGTCCGGGTAGTCCGGCAACGCGTAGCCCTGGCCCTGCAGCTCGACGATCGCGGCCTTCAGCTGCGGGATCGAGGCCGAGACGTTCGGCAGCTTGATGATGTTCGCCTCGGGCGTCTTCGCGAGTTCACCGAGCTCGGCGAGGGCGTCGGGGATGCGCTGGCCCTCCAGCAGGAACTCGGGGAAGAGGGCGATGATGCGCCCGGCCAGCGAGATGTCCCGCGTCTCCACAGTGACCCCGGCCGTCGAGGCATACGCCTGGACCACAGGCAGGAACGAGTACGTCGCCAGCGCGGGCGCCTCGTCAGTGTGGGTGTAGATGATGGTCGAGTCAGTCACCGGGTGCTCCACTCCACGTATGCAACATTGCTCGACATCAAGATATCTCGTGACGGGCCACTGCCGGACAGGGCCCTGCCGCCGGGCGGGATCCGCGCGAGACCTGGCGCGATCAAGCCGAGGAGCTGGCGGGATCGGCGTCGGAAAACACGGAAAGCCGCCTTCTCCGATGGAGAAGACGGCTTCCGACCTGCGAAAACGCTGGTCGGGACGACAGGATTTGAACCTGCGACCCCTTGACCCCCAGTCAAGTGCGCTACCAAGCTGCGCCACGTCCCGATGCCCGTCTGACCTGGGGTTTTCCCTGGGCCGAACGTGCACGAGAACAATACCGCACTTCGACCGGTGGTCACGAACGCCTTTCGCGGGCCGCCCCTGTCGGCCTCTCTCAGCGGCGCTGGCCCGCCGCGAAATAGGCCGCGAGCTCCGGGTCCAGAGGCTCCACCCGGCGGGGCGTGCCGCCGTCGCGCAGCGACATGGTCGCCTGGTAGCCCGCCGCCACCGCCATCCGGGCGGCCACCGGGGAGGTGTCGGTGGTGCCGCCCTCGCGGACGAAGCGCAGGAACTCGTCCATCAGGAGCGGGTCCGCGCCGCCGTGCCCCGAGTCGTCCGCCGCGGCCGGGACCTCGTGGGTCTCGTCGGGCTCCTCGCGGTAGTGGGAGCGCCGGGCGTTCCAGACCTTGACCCGGCTGCCGGGGCCGTCGCCGAAGTTCTCCAGGCGCCCGGCGTCCCCGATGACCGTGTAGTTGCGCCAGTAGTCGGGGGTGAAGTGGCACTGCTGGTAGGCGGCGAGCACACCGTTGTCGAGGCGCATGTTCAGGAGCGAGACGTCCTCGATGTCGATCACGGGGTTCAGGGCCCGCTGGGTGTGCGGCGGCCAGTGGCCGTCCTTGGTGTACCAGTCGGCCGCCTTGGGCTCGCCGGGCGCGCGGCGGTGCGGGTTGTCGCCGTAGACCATGAGGTCGCCCATGGCCTGCACGTCGCGCGCGTAGCCGCCGGCCAGCCAGTGCAGTACGTCGATGTCGTGCGCGGCCTTCTGGAGCAGCAGCCCGGTGGTGTACTCGCGCTGGGCGTGCCAGTCCTTGAAGTACCAGTCGCCGCCGTAGCCGACGAAGTGGCGGATCCACACCGTCTTGACCTGGCCGACCGCGCCGCGCTCGATCAGGTCCCGCATCAGTCGGATCACCGGCATGTGGCGCATGTTGTGGCCGACGTACAAGCGGCTCCCGGTCTCGTACGCGGTGCGCAGGATCGCGTCGCAGCGCTCGACCGAGATGTCCAGGGGCTTCTCCACGAAGACGGGCTTGGAGCCGCGCATGGCCTCGCGGGCGAGGTCGGCGTGGGTGTGGTCGGGGGTGAGGATGAGCAGGGCGTCGATGTCGGGGTCCTCGACGACCTTGCGGTGATCGCCGGTGATCGCCGCGTCGGGGAAGGCCTCGGCGGCGGCCGCGCGGGCGCGCGGGTCGGGGTCGGCGAGCGCGGTGAGCCGGGAGCCGCGGCCCGGCCGGTGGGCCACATGCGCGAGGCTGCCGCGCAGGCCGTAGCCGAGGGCGCCGATACGGAGGTCGGTCATGGTCAACTTCCTTGCTGTCCGAGTGGGTTGGCCCGGCCGGTGCCCGGGTTGTCCGCTGCCCGATGGTGCCAGCGGCGCCCGAGCCGGCACCGCACGCCGGGCAAGCACCTGGGACGACTATTTCGCGCCGCTGCCACCGGCCGTCACTCCAACGCGCCGTACCCTGGCGGGCGTTCATCTCCGCATATCGAAACGATCAGGTTCGCACACCGTCGTACCCTGGATCCTGGCGGCGCGGGCGCGTCCCAGTCCGTTCGGGACCGCTGTCCGATCGGGTTCGCGGGGTGCTCCTGGATGCCGTCGATGTGTACATCCGGGACCGAAAGCTGTCCCTCAGTGCCAGATACCCACGAAACCTTTGCCGTTGGCATGTGGCAAAAAGTTGAGTCCGGGGAATGCCAACCGAGTGGAACCGAGGAGGCCAACCTCACACAACACACCAGTAGTCAAACGTCAACACGCCGCGTTTCGGCCAAAGTTGACAATCGCATTGAAGCGCCACCGGATGATCCACAGCATGATGAGGTCGGCCTCTTCGGGACGGGGACCACTGCCGATGCACCACCTGCCCGAACACCCATACGGGCAGGCGTTTCGCGGAGGAGGGCTCGCCATGGACGGATACTTCAGCAGCCGCCTGCACCACCAACTGAGGGAACAGGTGCGGCTGTTCGCCGAGTACGAGGTCCGGCCCCGGATAGCGGCGATGGAGGCGGCGCGCTCGGTCCAGTACGACCTGTCACGGCTCATCGCCCGGCAGGGCTGGATCGGAGCCACCGTGAGTCCGTCGTACGGCGGCATGGGCGTCGGGCACCTCGGAAAGACCATCATCATCGAGGAGTTGTCCCGGGTCAGCGGGGCCATGGGCGCCATGGCACAGGCCTCCCAGCTGGGGGTGGCGAAAATAGTCCACTTCGGCAGCGAGGAGCAGAAGAAGCAGTGGCTTCCAGCCATCGCCGCGGGCGACTGCCTGCCGACGATCGCGGTGACCGAGCCCGAGTCCGGCGGCCATGTGCTCGGGATGAGCGCCAGCGCGGTGCGCGACGGCGACGACTACATCCTCAACGGCCGCAAGGTGTACGTGGGAAACAGCCATGTCGGCGATCTGCACGGCGTGGTGGTCCGCACCGGACCGGGCTCCGGGGGGCTGACCGCCTTCCTGGTCGAGGCCGACCGGCCGGGGTGCACGGCCGGGATCCAGCGCGACACGATGGGACTGCACGGCTTCAGCTTCGGCGAGCTGTACTTCGACAACTGCCGGGTCCCGGTGGAGAGCCGCCTCGGCGAGGAGGGCGACGGACTGGCCGTGGCCTACTCCTCCAGCGTGCTCTACGGCCGCGCCAATCTGACGGCCGTCTCGCTCGGCATCCACCGCGCGATCCTGGAGGAGACCACCAGGTTCTGCTCGGAACGCATCCGCTACGGCAAGCCGCTGCATGAACTGACCAACGTCAAGATCAAGTTGGGCCAGTTGCAGTCCCGGCTGATGACGGCCCGGCTCGCCGCCTATCACGCGGTGCATCTGCTGGACCAGGGGCTGCCGTGCGACGCCGAGCTGATGAACGCCAAGGTGGTCAACGTCGAGTCGACCCTCGACTCGGCACGCAGCGCCATGGAGATCCACGCGGCGGCCGGACTGTTCACCGACCGCCCGATCGAACGCTATCTGCGCGACGCGCACCACATCTTCGCCCCGGCCGGCACCTCGGACGTACAGCTGCTCAGGCTGGCGGAGGTGGCCCTGGGCACCACGAAGGGCCAGTGGTCACAGCGGCTCTCCGAGCTCGTACGCATGGAAGAGCTCGCGGCGGCCCACTGACCGCGAGAACCGGCGAGGACGGCGGTCAGAAACCGCCGTCCTCCCGGCGGTGGATCTGCTCGATGAGCTCCGCCGCCATGGACTTGATCGTCTCCAGACCGGCCCGGCCCCACGGCCGGGGCTCGGTGTCGACCACGCAGATGGTGCCGAGCGCGATCCCCGTACGGTCGATCAGCGGGGCGCCGAGGTAGGAGCGGATACCGATCTCGTCGACGACCGGGTTGCCGGCGAACCGGGGGTAGTCGCAGACGTCCTCCAAGACGAGTGCCTTGCGGCGGACCACCACATGCGGGCAGTACCCGTGGTCGCGCGCCATGAACCGGCTCACCCCGCCCGCCGAGGCCGCCGCGTTCAGATCGGCGGTGGAGTGCGCACCCTCGGGGGTGTGCAGCCCGGCGAAGAACTGCTGGTTCTCGTCGATGAAGTTGACCATCGAATAAGGCGCCGCGGTGACCTCGGCGAGTTTATGGGCGAACTCGTCGAACGCCGGATCCGGCTGCTCCCCCATGCCGAGCTGACGCAGCCGCTGCACACGCACGGGCGCCTCCCGGTCGATCGGGGTGAGCAGCAGATGGCCGGTCGGGTCGTACGTCATGTGTGGGCTCCATGGCTGGTGGCGGCCGGGAAAGTGGCCAGCAGATGCTGGACCAGGGTGACCAGGGTCCCGATTCCGGAGCTGCCGATACGGGCGTCGCACAGGACGACGGGAACCTCGGGTTTGAGGTCTATGGCGGAGCGCACCTCGTCCGGCGTGTAGCGGTAGGCCCCGTCGAACTCGTTGACGGCGACGAGGAATCCGATGCCGCGCCGTTCGAAGAAGTCGACCGCCGAGAAGCAGTCCTCCAGGCGGCGGGTGTCCGCGAGGATCACCGCGCCGAGCGCGCCCTCGGACAGTTCGTCCCACATGAACCAGAAACGCTCCTGCCCGGGCGTGCCGAACAGGTACAGGACGTGCCGGTCGTCGAGGGAGATGCGACCGAAGTCCATGGCGACCGTCGTGGTGGTCTTGGACTCCACGCCTTCGAGGCTGTCGTGCGCCACGCTGACCGTGGTGAGCAGCTCCTCGGTGGACAGCGGTTCGATCTCGCTGACCGCGCCCACGAAGGTCGTCTTGCCGACTCCGAACCCGCCGGCGACAAGGATCTTCAGCGCGGTGGGGAAGAGATCCACGTCAGAGCCGTCGTCGTAGGCCATCGAGCACTGCCTCCAGCAGAGATCGGTCGGTGGGGGTGTGGTGGAAGCGGGGCGCGCGGGCCGTCACCGCACCGCACTCCACCAGGTCGGACAGCAGGACTTTGGTGACGACCGCGGGCAGCCGCAGATGGGCCGCGATCTCCGCCACCGAGGTCGGCCCCTCGCACAGCCCGAGCGCCTGGGAGTGCTCGGGCCCGAGCTGTGTCCGGGGCGGTGTCCCGGTCGCCATCACCTGGGAGAGCAGATCCAGGGTGGCGGTCGGCCGGGTGCGGCCGTTGCTCACGGTGTACGGGCGGATCAACCGCCCGGCGTCGTCGTCGAGCCATGGTCCGTCCTGCGGGGCCGGCACGCTCAGTGCCTCGTGCCGCTCGGCGTTCCGGCGCCTTGCCGGGCCGGCGTCACGAGGTACGGCCTTACGCTCTTGACCAGCATCGCCATCTCGTATCCGAGCACCGCCGCGTCCGCCTCGCGGCCGGCGAGCACGGCGAGACAGGTGCCCGAGCCCGCCGTGGAGACGAAGAGCAGGGTGGAGTCGAGCTCCACGACGACCTGGCGCACCTCGCCCCCGTCGCCGAAGCGCGCCCCCGCGCTGCGGCCCAGCGAGTAGAGCCCGGAGGCGAGGGCGGCCATATGGTCGGCGCTGTCGACGTCGAGCCCGTGCACGGACTTCACCAGCCCGTCGGAGGAGAGCAGAACCGCGTTGCGTGTATACGGCACACGCTGGACCAGTCCGCTGAGCAGCCAGTCGAGATCCGAGACGTGTCCGGTCGGCGCATCGCTCGCCATGGTGCATCTACTCCTTGGAGTGTTCGGCGTCAGTTTCTGCCTGGGGGTGGTGTAACGGGGTCGAAAGGTGGGGCGACTGCGGTGCTGCTGAGTGGTCGGGCGGGGCCGGCTGCGACTCGGCGAGGCCGATGCCCCGCTGGAAAGCCGCCATCAACCCCGGGTCGTGCAGGGCGTGTTCGTCTTCCTTGCGTACGGCCGGGGCGTCCCGCAACTGGGGTACGAGGTGCTCCTGGCTGCGGCGCCGGGGCAGATCCGGACGGCCGGCCGCGGCGCGTACCGTACCGCTCGTCAGGGGTATCGGAGGCTGCGTCGGCGTCTCGCCCGGCGCGCGGTGGACGCCGGGGACGGCGGCCGCCGGGTTGGGCCGGTCCTCGTGGGAGGCACGCACCGGCAGCGGTGCGGTGCCGCTCGTGGAGACGGTCTCGCCGTGCTGGGGCTGGCGGGGCAGGGACGGGAGCGGGGTGCCGTGCGCGGGCGTGCGGTGCGCCTTGGGCGCGGGCGTGGGCGCCGGCGCGGTGGCCGGGAGG
>NZ_MECJ01000038.1 GCF_014596475.1 Streptomyces sp. CBMA152
CGCGCGCCGGGCCGCGCCCGCCCGGCTCGGGCGCGGGAAGCTGCCCGCGTGCGGCGCCGCGTGCGGCGCCCTTGCCGCGGTCGTCGCCGTATCGCTCGGCGTGCCGGTCTACGCGCTCGCGTACTGGCTGGTGAAGGGCGACTCGACCACCCTGCCGTCGGCTTCGGTGTGGTCCTCTGCGCTCACCACCCTCGGCTACGCCTCGGCCGCTGCCGCCGTGTCCACGGCCGCCGCCGTGCCGGTAGCCCTCTACGGGTGGCGGCGCGGCACCCGGCTCGCCCGGACCGCCGAGCGTGCCGCGTACCTCACCCGCGCGCTGCCCGGTATCGCCGTCGCGCTCTCCGTGGTCTTCTTCGCCATCCGCTACGCCCAACCCCTCTACCAGCAGCCCCCGATGCTGGTCACCGGCTATGTGATCCTCTTCTTCCCGCTCGCCCTCACCGCCGTACGGGCCGCTCTGGCCCACGTGCCGCCGGGCGTCGAGGAGGTCGCCCGCTCGCTCGGCACGCGCCCCCTCGCCGTCTTCGTACGGGTCACTCTCCCGCTGGTGCTGCCCGGGCTCGGCGCCGCCGCCGCGATGGTGCTGCTCACCGCGAGCACCGAACTCACCGCCACCCTGCTCCTTCGCCCCACCGGCACCCAGACCCTGGCCACCCAGTTCTGGATCTACACCAGCGGCCTGGCGTACGGCGCCGCAGCCCCGTACGCGGCGCTGATGGTCCTCATGTCCGTGCCCCCGGTGCTGCTGCTGACCCGGCGCGCGCTCGCCTCCCACCCCACCCCGGAGACCTCCCGATGAGCGGCCTCGCGATCCACGCCCTGCACGCGGCCCACGGCCGCACCCCGATCCTCGACGGCGTCGACCTCGCGGTCCCCAACGGCGCCCTCGCCTGTGTCCTCGGCCCGTCGGGGTGCGGCAAGTCCACCCTGCTGCGGGTCGTCGCCGGGTTCCACCCCGCGCTGAGCGGCGAGGTCGCGCTCGGCGACACCCTGCTCGACGACGGGCGGCGCAGGCTGCCCGCCGAGCGCCGCCGGATCGGTTACGTACCCCAGGACGGCGCCCTCTTCCCGCACTTGAGCGTCGCCGCGAACATAGGCTTCGGCCTGCCCCGCGCACAGCGCCGCGAGCGGGTCGCCGAACTCCTGGACCTGATCGGGCTGCCCGGGCTCGGCGCCCGCCACCCCCATCAGCTCTCCGGCGGTCAGCAGCAGCGGGTCGCGCTGGCCCGGGCGCTCGCACCCCGGCCCGAACTGCTGCTCCTGGACGAGCCGTTCGCCGCCCTCGACGCGGCCCTGCGCACCGAGCTGCGCGCCGAGGTCGCCGCGACCCTGCGCGCGGCCGGGGCCACCGCCGTCCTGGTCACCCACGACCAGGACGAGGCGATCTCGTTCGCGGACACCATCGCGGTGATGCGGGCGGGCCGGATCGTGCAGCAGGCCACGCCCCAGGTGCTCTACCGCGAACCGGCCGACGCCTCGGTCGCCGGATTCCTCGGCGAGGCCAACATCGTCGCGGCCCAGCTGGACGGTCAGCGGGCCGAGACCGCCTTCGGCATCCTCAAGCTCACCGTCAACGCCGGTGCGGCGCGCCGGGGTCCGGTGCTGCTCCGCCCGCGCCAGTTGCGGCTCAGCGTCACGCCCGGACCCGGCAAGGTGCGCACGCGGGTGCACCGCTGCCACTTCCGGGGCAGCGACCACCGGCTGGAACTCATGGCACACGAAGACCAGGGGCTGCCCGAGGTCCTGGTCGCCTACACCGACGTTCCCTGGCCCGAGGGCGAGGCATACGTCGAGGTGGAGGGCCCGGCGCACCCCGTGGAGGAGCCCGTGGCGTCCGGGCGCTGAGCCCCGCCCGCCGCACCGAGTGGGCTGCGTCACTCAACTCGCGTCCGGGTAAGGGCTGTTGGCCCACGCATGCCGGTGTCTACCCTGTTACAGGCCTCGAAGGGACAGCATTGCCTTTAGGGGGAGACGCATGAGCAGCAGTACTCAGAGCGGCACGGAGAACACTGCACGGCCGGCGGAGCCGGGCAAGGGCGAGAAGCTGGCCGACTGGGCGGACGGGCGCCTGGGCATCTACTCACTCGCCAAGACCCAGATGCGCAAGATTTTCCCGGACCACTGGTCCTTCATGTTCGGCGAGATCTGCCTTTACAGCTTTATCGTCCTCATTCTCACCGGTATCTATCTGACGCTGTTCTTCGAGCCGAGCGGTGTGGAGGTCATCTACCACGGCGCGTACACCCCGTTGAACGGTGTACGGATGACGCGGGCCTATGAGTCGACGCTCGACCTCAGCTTCGAGGTGCGCGGCGGTCTGCTCATCCGGCAGGTGCACCACTGGGCGGCGCTCGTCTTCTGCGCCGGTCTCCTCGTGCACATGATGCGGGTGTTCTTCACCGGCGCCTACCGCAAGCCGCGCGAGCTCAACTGGCTGTTCGGCTGGACGATCCTGTTCACCGCGCTGATCACCGGTCTGACCGGCTACTCGCTCCCGGACGACCTGCTGTCCGGCACGGGCATCCGGTTCGCGGACGGCGCGATCCTGTCGATCCCGGTGGTCGGCACGTATCTCTCGTTCTTCCTCTTCGGCGGGGAGTTCCCGGGCCACGACATCATTCCGCGGCTCTACTCGGTGCACATCCTGCTGCTGCCGGGGCTGATCCTGGGTCTGGTGGTGACCCATCTGATCCTGGTCTTCTACCACAAGCACACCCAGTTCGCCGGGCCCGGACGGTCCGAGAAGAACGTGGTGGGCGCGCCGCTGATGCCGGTCTACACCGCGAAGGCGGGCGGCTTCTTCTTCCTGGTCTTCGGGCTGCTGACGATCATGGGCGCGGTGGCGAGCATCAACCCGGTCTGGGCGATGGGTCCCTACCGTCCCGACATGGTCTCGACCGGCGCCCAACCCGACTGGTATCTGGGCTTCTCCGAGGGCCTGATCCGGGTGATGCCGGGATGGGAGATCAACGCCTGGGGCCATACGCTCGCCCTCGGCGTCCTCATCCCGTTCACGCTCTTCCCGCTGCTGCTGGCCGCGATCGGCGCGTATCCGTTCATCGAGGCATGGATCACCGGGGACAAACGCGAGCACCACATCGCGGACCGGCCGCGCAACCACCCGGTCCGTACGGGCCTGGGCACGGCGTGGCTCGCCATGTACTTCGTGTGCCTGGTCGGCGGCGGCAACGACCTGTGGGCCACCCACTTCCATCTCTCCATCAACTCGATCACCTGGTTCGTGCGGATCGGCTTCTTCCTGGTGCCGGCGCTCACCTTCATCGTCACCAAACGGATCTGCCACGGCCTTCAGCTGCGCGACCGGGACAAGGCACTGCACGGCCGCGAGAGCGGCATCATCAAGAAGCTGCCGCACGGCGAGTTCGTCGAGGTCCATGAACCGATGACCCAGGCGCAGCTCTACACGCTCACCCAGCACGAGCAGCCCAAGCCCTTCGAAATCGGCCCGGAGGTCGACGAGAACGGCGTACGCCGCAAGGTCAAGCGCTCCGAGCGGCTGCGGGCCAAGCTCGCCAAGGCCCTGTACGGCAAGGGCGCGTACGTACCGAAGGCGACCGTCGAGGAGTACAAGCAGCTCCACAGCGCCGAGCACGAGCAGGAGCAGCACCAGCACCACTGAGACGCCGTCCCGGACTGGGACAAGTCAGGACATGGCCGAAACAGGCTCCGTCGCATGCGGCGGGGCCTGTTCGTCTTCCGTACCGCCGCGCGCCATGGATTCGCCACTGGCCCTTCCGTAACCCTCGCTGTTCTTGGAACACTCCAGTCGCTTCTGTCCCCACACGCTTGCAGAGGTCTCCTCACTCATGGCTGAACTCAATCGGCGCCGGTTCCTCCAGCTCGCCGGCGGCACCGCGGCCCTCACGATGCTGTCCGACAGCATCGCCCGCGCCGCCGCCATCCCGGCCCAGGGCACCACGGGCAGCATCCAGGACGTCGAGCACATCGTCGTCCTGATGCAGGAGAACCGTTCCTTCGACCACTACTTCGGCTCGCTGAAGGGCGTACGCGGCTTCGGCGACCCGCGTCCGGTCACCCTTCCGAGCGGCAAGTCGGTCTGGCACCAGCAGGGCAACGGCAAGGAGGTGCTGCCGTTCCGGCCCAAGGCCGACAACCTGGGCCTGCAGTTCATCCAGGACCTCAACCACGACTGGGCCGGCAGCCACCAGGCGTTCAACAACGGCAAGTACGACCAGTGGGTGCCCGCCAAGACGTCCACCACGATGGCGTACCTGACGCGCGAGGACATCCCCTTCCACTACGCGCTGGCCGACGCCTTCACCATCTGCGACGCGTACCACTGCTCGTTCATCGGCTCCACCGACCCCAACCGCTACTACATGTGGACCGGGTTCACCGGCAACGACGGCACCGGCGGCGGGCCCGTTCTCGGCAACGACGAGAAGGGGTACGGCTGGACGACCTACCCCGAGCGCCTGGAGAAGGCGGGGGTGTCCTGGAAGATCTACCAGGACGTCGGCGACGGCCTGGACGCGGCCGGCGGCTGGGGCTGGATCAACGACGCCTACCGGGGCAACTACGGCGACAACTCGCTGCTGTACTTCAACAACTACCGCAACGCCAAGCCCGGCGACCCGCTCTACGACAAGGCCCGTACCGGCACCAACGCCAAGGCGGGCGAGGGGTTCTTCGACGTCCTGAAGGCCGACGTCAAGGCCGGTACGCTGCCGAAGATCTCGTGGGTCGTGGCGCCCGAGGCGTTCACCGAGCACCCCAACTGGCCCGCGAACTACGGCGCCTGGTACATCTCCCAGGTCCTCGACGCGCTCACCGCCAACCCGGATGTGTGGGCGAAGACCGCGCTGTTCATCACGTACGACGAGAACGACGGCTTCTTCGACCACGTCGTGCCGCCGTTCCCGCCGTCCTCGGCCAACCAGGGCCTGTCCACGGTCGCCACCTCGACCGACTACTACGGCGGCGACCTCACCCACGCCGCCGGTCCCTACGGCCTCGGCCAGCGCGTGCCGATGCTCGTGGTCTCGCCCTGGTCCACCGGCGGTTACAGCTGCTCGGAGACCTTCGACCACACCTCGATCATCCGGTTCATGGAGCGCCGCTTCGGTGTCCAGGAGCCCAACATCTCGCCCTGGCGGCGGGCGGTCTGCGGTGACCTGACGTCCGCGTTCGACTTCAGCCGCTCGACCACGGCGCCCGCCGGTCTGCCGTCGACCGACGCGTATGTGCCGCCGGACCACAACCGCCACCCCGACTTCGTGCCGGTCCCGCCGACGACCGGCGCCATGCCCAAGCAGGAGCCGGGCTCGCGCCGGACCCGGCCGCTGCGGTACGCGCCGTGCGTGGACGGCTCGGCGAACGCGAGCACCGGCAAGTTCACGCTGAAGTTCAGCGGCGGCACCGCCTCGGGCGCGCAGTTCCTGGTCACCTCCGCGAACCGTACGGACGGGCCGTGGACGTACACGACCGAGGCGGGCAAGACGCTCTCGGACACCTGGAACACCGCGTACTCCAAGGGCACCACCGACCTCAGCGTGTTCGGCCCCAACGGCTTCCTGCGGACCTTCCGCAACGCCGGCAAGACCGCGGGCCCGGAGGTGACGGCACGTCACAACGCCGCCACCGGCAACCTCGATCTGACCTTCACCAACGCGGGCTCGGCGAGCGCCCGTCTGACGGTCACCAACGGATACGGCGGAGCGTCGCGCGCGCTCACCGTCCGGCCGGGCGCGACCGTCACGTACTGCGTCAACCTGCTGGCGAGCAAGCGCTGGTACGACGTGTCGGTGGTGTCCAGCACCGACAGCACGTTCCTGCGGCGGTTCGCCGGGCATGTGGAGACGGGCGCGGAGGGCGTCAGCGACCCGGCGATCCTGACCGCCTGATCGTTTCGTGTACGCGGCCGGGTCGTCCCCTTCGCAGGGGGCGGCCCGGTCAGCGTGTCAGGAGTTCGCGCAGGGCGCGGACGACCTCGGCGGGGGACTCCTCCGCCATGAAGTGGCCGCAGGAGACGGTCCGGTGGACCAGATCGGGCGCCCAGTCGCGCCACAGCTCGGCCGCGTCCACGCCCGGCGCCGCGCCCCAGTCCTGCTGGACGACCGTCACCGGCATGCGCAGCCGGTTGCCCGAGCGCCGGTCGGCGGCGTCGTGCTCCACGTCGATGTGCGCCGAGGCGCGGTAGTCGGCGACGATCGACGGGACGGCGGCGCGGCAGGCCCGTAGGTAGGCGGCGCGCACCTCGGCGGGGATCGCGGCCGGGTCGCGGGTCCACAGATCCAGGTAGTGGCCGAAAAAATCGTCGGCGGTGGCGGCGATCATCCGCTCCGGCAGGCCCGGCGGCTGGGCCATCAGATAGAGCGGGAACCCGACCGCGCCGGACGTGCCGCGCAGCACCTCCCAGGTGTCGAGGGTCGGCACGACGTCCAGCGAGGCGAGATGGGTGACGGCGCCCGGATGGTCGAGCCCGGCGCGGATGGCGACGAGCGCGCCCCGGTCGTGCCCGGCGAGCGCGAACCGGTCATGGCCGAGCGTACGGGCCAGAGTGACGATGTCGGCGGCCATGGTCCGCTTCGCGTACGCCAGGCCGTCGGTGTCGAGCGGCTTGTCGCTGTCGCCGTAGCCGCGCAGATCGGGGCAGATCACCGTGTGGTCGGCGGCCAGTTCCGGGGCGACATGACGCCACATCAGATGCGTCTGCGGAAAGCCGTGCAGGAGCACCACGGGTGGCCCTGAGCCGCCGACGGCCACGTGGAGCGACACCGCCTCGGCGACCGGTACCCGGCGGTAGGTGAAGCCGCCGATCCTGGGATGCGGGGGTTGCGTGCGGTCCATGCGGTCCGTGTGTTCCATGGTGCCTGACCTTTGCCGAGCGGGCGGTCGGATCGGGCCAAATCGTATGGCTCAGGCAGGTTCCGGGCCGTGCGGCGCGTCATACTGGACGGCCGGAGATCGCGCCGAGCAAGGGGATTGACGTTGGTGGACACGGTGAACGGGAGGGGCGCGGGCCGGGCGGGGGCACGGCACGCGGTCGTCATCGGGGGAAGTCTGGCGGGGCTGCTCGCGGCCCATGTGCTCGCGGACCACGCGGAGCGGGTGACCATCGTCGAGCGCGACCGGCTGCCCGACGGTCCTGAGCCGCGCGGCGGGGTGCCGCAGAGCCGCCACACCCATGTGCTGATCCCGGGCGGTCAAGGGGCGTACGACACACTGCTGCCCGGCTTCACCGACGAGCTGATCGCGCACGGCGCGCCCCACGTCGGCACGCCCAACGACATCGTGCACTGGCAGGGCGGGAGTTGGTTCCGCCGCACCGAGGAGACCTGTTACTTCCTCACGCCGACGCGGCCCCTGCTGGAGTGGCTGGTGCGCCGCCGGGTGCTGGCCAACCCCCGGATCGACGTGGTCGAGGGCACCGAGACCGTCGGCCTGGTCGGAGACGCCGCACGCGTACGCGGTGTGCTGCTGCGCGAACGCGGGGCCGCGGCCGCCGCCGTGGGCCGGGAGCCGCAGCGGCTCGCCGCCGACCTCGTCGTCGACGCCTCGGGCCGCAGTACCAAGGCCGCCGACTGGCTCACCGCCATCGGCGCCGAACCGGCCGTCGAGGAGACCCTGGAGACCGGCCTCGCCTACGCGACGCGCCTCTACCGTACGGGCGAGGACGGAGACGGCGACAGCGACGTGCGGGGCCACTTCGTCGTGCCCAATCCCGGCCAGACGTTCGGCGCGGTCGTGCTGCCGATCGAGGGAGACCGGTGGACGGTCACGCTCTCGGGGTATCGCGGCGCCGAACCTCCCCTGGACGACCGGGGGTTCACCGAGTACACCGACCGGATGCCGCACCCGTTCACCCGCGACTGGCTGGACGCGGCCAAGGCCGACTCGACCGCGCTCGCCTACCGCACCACCGCCAACATCCGCCGCCGCTACGACCGTCCGGGCCGCCGCCCCGCCGGGTTCCTGGCCACCGGCGACGCCCAGTGCGTCTTCAACCCGATCTACGGCCAGGGCATGACGGTCGCCGCCTTCAGCGCCCTCGCACTGCGTGACGCGCTCGGCGACAGCCGCCGTACGCCGACGACGCGGCGCGTCCAGAAGGCGATGTTCGCGGCGTCGCGGCAGGCGTGGGAGGTCTCGGCCGGATCGGACAAGAACATGCCGACCGCGACGGGCAGCGCGGCGCGCAGCACCGTGGCCGACCGGGTCTCCGGGTGGTACCTCGGGCGCGTGGAGGCCCGGGCCACCGGCGACCCGGTGATCAGCAAGGTCTTCCGCGACGTGGTGTATCTGAACGCCCCGATCTCCGCGCTGTTCGCCCCGCGCATCGCGAAGGCCGTGCTGTTCGGCCCGGTCAAGCCGACCCCGCAGGAGCCGCCGATGCGGCGCGAGGCCGGCTGAACATCCGGCCGGTCACGGCTGCTCGGGGCGGCCCGCGAAGAACGTCGCGATCACGTCCTCGTCGCCGTGGCCGGCCGCCCGCGCCCGGGTGAACCGGGCCGCGGACGCCGCCACCAAGTCGAGCCGCACACCGCTCTGTTCGGCCGCCTGAAGGATCAGCCGGGCGTCCTTGAGCGCGGTGGAGAGCGCGAAGCTCGGGGTGAGGTCGCCGGAGAGCAGGGCCGCCGACTTGGCCTGGAGATACGGGCTGTCCAGCGGGCCGCCCGCGACCGTGTCCAGGAACGCCTTCGGATCCAGGCCCAGCCCTTCGACCAGGTTCAGACACTCGGCGATGCCGTTGACCAGGTTGATCACCCAGGTGTTGACGACCAGCTTCAGCTGCGAGGCCGCGCCCGGCTCCTCGCCCGCCCAGACCGTGCGCTGCCCGATCGCGTCGAGCACGGGCGTGACGGCCGCGCGGGCGGTGGACGGCCCGGCGACCAGGACCGTGAGCCGGCCCTGCTCGGCGGGCAGCCGGGTGCCGACCACCGGCGCGTCCAGATAGACGATCCCCAACTCGGCCGCACGCTGGGCCAGTTGAGCCGTCGCCTCGGGGCCGACCGTGGCGGACTGGAGCCACACGGCGCCGGGGGTCAGGCCGGGTGCCGCCGCGTCGATCGCCTCGGCGACCGAGGGGCCGTCGTGCAGCACCGTCAGCACGACGTCGGCCCCGCGCACCGCCTCCTCGGGGCTCGCGCAGACGCTCGCCCCGTCGGCGGCGAGCGGGGCGGCCTTGGCGTGCGTACGGTTCCAGACGCGCACCGGCAGCCCGGCCCGCAGCAGGTTACGGGCCATGCCCGCGCCCATGATGCCGGTGCCGAGGACGGCGACGGTGGGGTGCTCCAGAGTGGTGGTGGACATGGCGTTCTCCTTCGGCGGCGCGGACTCCCGTACGTATGTGATCAGCTTGGCGCCCCGGACGGTCCGGCGGGCGGACCGGCTCGCCCGATCAGCTCGCCTCGGCCTGTTCGTCGGCCTCCCGGAACCCTTCGGCCGCCGCGTCCGCGACCCGGCGCAGCAGGTCGAGGAAGGCGGCCTGTTCGGCGGGGGCCAGCGGGGCGAGGAAGACCTGGTTCATCTGAGCCGTACGGGCGGTCAGTTCGCGGTGCAGCGCGCGGCCCTCCTCGGTGACCGCGAGCAGGGAGCGCCGGCCGTCGTGCGGGTCGCGCCGCTTGCGGAGCAGCCCGCGCCGGGTCAGGCGGCTGACCACCTCGGCGATGGTCGAGCGGTCCAGGCCGACCCGCTCGCCCACGGTCCGCTGGTCCAGGCCCGGGTCGGCGACCAGCGTGTTGAGCACGGCGAACTGGGGTGAGGTGGTCTGCTCGGAGACCATCGTGGTCCAGAGCAGATGGTGGGCCTGCTGGAGCCGCCGGGCCAGATGTCCGGGGTGGCCGCTCAAGTCGACTGCGGACACGGCGTGTTCCTCTCGTACGGCCGCCCGGGGCGAGCGCTTTCGGTCAACCGCGTACGGTCAAGTGTTCAGAGTACTGAGAGTGTTGACCCGTCGGACCCACCCGGTTAGCTTCGGAACCGGTAGGTGCTCAGTGCACTGACTAAACACTGAGCCTACCGCTACGGGGAGTTTCGGGGCAGGGGGAAGCAATGGCCGAGATCCGAGGGCTGCGGGACGCCGTGGCCGACCTGATCCACGACGGGGACACCGTCGCGATGGAGGGGTTCACCCATCTCATTCCGTTCGCCGCGGGGCACGAGGTCATCCGGCAGGGGATCACCGATCTCACGCTGATACGGATGACGCCCGATGTCATCTACGACCAGCTGATCGGCGCCGGACTGGCGCGGAAGCTGGTGTTCTCCTGGGGTGGCAACCCGGGCGTCGGCTCGCTGCACCGCTTTCGCGACGCCGTCGAGAACGGCTGGCCCAGACCGCTGGAGCTGGACGAGCACAGCCATGCCGGGATGGCCAACCGCTATACGGCGGGCGCCTCCCGGATGCCGTTCGCGCTGTTGCGCGGCTATCGCGGCACCGGCCACGACCGGCGTACGACAACGGTGTCAACCGTCAACTGCCCGTTCACCGGTGAGGAGCTGGCGGCGGTGGCGGCGGTCAACCCGGACGTCACGGTCATCCACGCCCAGCAGGCCGACCTCGAAGGCAACGTCCAGCTGTGGGGGCTCGCCGGGGTGCAGAAGGAGGCCGTGCTCGCGGCCGACCGGGTCCTGGTCACCGTCGAGGAGCTGGTCCGCGAACTGGAGCCGCGCCCGGGCGCGGTGGTGCTGCCGGGCTGGGTCGTGGACGCGGTGGCGGTGGTGCCGGGCGGGGCCCATCCCTCGTACGCCGCCGGGTACTCGGAACGGGACAACGACTACTACCGGGAGTGGGACCGGGTCTCCCGCGACCGTGAGGTGTTCTGCCAATGGCTCAAGGAGTGTGTGACCGGATGAGCGAAGGGCCGGGCGGCGCCGTGCTGATGGAGATCAACGCGGCGCGGGCGCTGGCGGGGGCGAGAACGTGTTTCGTCGGGATCGGGCTGCCGTCCACGGCGGCCAACCTCGCCCGCCGCCTCCACAACCCCGGCCTGGTCCTCATCTACGAGTCCGGTGTCATCGGCGCCAAGCCGTCCCGGCTGCCGCTCTCCATCGGCGACGGCGAACTAGCCGAGACCGCCGACACGCTCGTCTCCGTACCGGAGATGTTCTCCTACTGGCTCCAGGGCGGGCGCGTCGACGTCGGATTCCTCAGCGCGGCCCAGCTGGACCGGCACGCCAACATCAACACGACCGAGGTGGACCGGGGTCCAGGACGTCCGCCGGGGCGGCTGCCCGGCGCGGGCGGGGCGCCGGAGATCGCCGCGCACTGCGGCGAGGTACTGATCGTGCTGCGGCACTCGCCGCGCGCCCTCGTCGAGCACCTCGACTTCGTCACCACGCTAGGCCATGGCGCCGGCCCGGGCGACCGCGCCCGGTACGGGATGCGCGGCCGGGGGCCGACCGCCGTCATCACCGACCTCGGCGTCCTGCGCCCGGACCCGGCGACCGCCGAACTGGTCCTGACCCAGGTGCACCCCGGGGTGAGCGTCGAGCAGGTCCGCGAGGCGACCGGGTGGCCGCTGCGGACGGCGGACCGGGTGGAGGTGACGGCGCCGCCCACCGAGACCGAGCTCGTAGAGCTGAACGCCCTCAAGTCGGCGTGAAGGAGGCATATATGACGGCGAGTCACCATGACATCCCTCCGTACCGGGGCGTTCCGCTGCGGTATCCGCACCGGAAGTCGCTGCCGGTGCGCGACCCCGAGGCCGTCGAGCTGTACGGGCCGGTCTTCGGTGCCACGGACGTGTCGGAGCGCGATCACGATCTGACGGTCCGGCACCCGGGGGAGCCGCTGGGCGAGCGCATCACCGTCAGTGGCCGGATCACCGATCGCCAAGGGCAGCCCGTGGCCACGCAGTTGGTGGAGATCTGGCAGGCCAACGCGTCCGGCCGGTACGCCCATCAGCTCGACCGGCACCGCGCGCCGCTCGACCCCAACTTCACCGGACACGGCCGCTGCCTCACCGACGCCGAGGGCCGCTACGCCTTCACCACGATCAAGCCGGGCGCCTACCCCTGGGAGCACCACCACAACGCCTGGCGCCCCGCGCACATCCACTTCTCGCTCTTCGGCACCGCCTTCGCCCAGCGGCTCATCACCCAGATGTACTTCCCGGGCGACCCGCTGCTCGCCCTCGACCCGATCCTGCACTCGGTCGACGACGAGGCGGCGCGGGAGCGCCTGGTGGCGGCGTACGACCCCGAACGATCCGTCCCGCACTGGTCGTTGGGGTATCGCTGGGACATCGTGCTCGACGGTCCCTCGGCCACCCGGTTCGAGGACGGTGGCCACTGATGGAGGCGCAGCCCACGCCGTTCCAGACCATCGGGCCGTTCTACGGCGAGGCCCTGCCGTTCGAGGGCGGCGCCGCGATGGCCCCGCCGGACCACCCGGACGCGATCACGCTGCACGGCCATGTGTACGACGGCGCGGGCGATCCCGTACCGGACGCGCTCCTGGAGTTCTGGCAGCCCGCGCCCGACGGGATGGGCAGGCCGGGCTCTCTCGCCCGTAACGGGGTCGACTTCACCGGCTTCGGCCGGGTCCCCACGGACGCGGCGGGGCACTGGGTCGTACGGACTCTGGCGCCGGGACCGGTCCCGTATCTCGCGGTGGCGGTCTTCGCGCGCGGGCTGCCGCACCACCTGTTCACGCGGGTGTATCTGAGGGATGTCTCCGACCCGCTGCTCGACGCGCTGGAGCCCGAGCGGCGCCGGACCCTGATGGCGGAGGCCGACCCCGACGCACGGGGCCATCGCTTCGACGTCCGCCTTCAGGGCGAGCGGGAGACGGTCTTTCTCACGTTCCCCTGACCGGCAGACGCACTCCGCCCGCGCCGTCTGGCGCGGGCGGAGTGACGGTGTGTCAGCCTCGGGGTACGTACGACGGGCGGCCACGGCCGCGCGTCAGGGCGTAGCCCGCGACGCCGGCGAGGGCGCCGAGCACGCCGCCGACGGCCGTCCAGATCCAGCGGTCGGTCCACCAGCCCGACGACCAGCCGTCGTCCGGCTCGGCCTTCGGGCCGCCCGCCCCCAGCGGGGTGGAGAGGGTGCCGTCGACCGCGTGGGCGCCGCCCGCCTTCACCGTGGTCGGGGTCATCTCCGCCTTGACCGGCAGGCCCCGGTCGGCGGCGGGCAGCCCGACGGCGGTGAGCCGTACGTAGTAGCTGCCCGGCAGTGGGTCGGTGGACCAGGTGTCCGCCCAGGCGCGCACCGGGCGCAGGGTGCAGGACAGTGCCACAGATGTGGCATCCGCCGCGGCCGAGCGCGTCTGCATGCCGTACATGCACGGCTGACGGCGGCGCAGGCCGTCGTACACGTCGATCCGCCACGTCGTGGTCTCGTGGCGGCCGGTGGACGGAAGGGTCACCGTGGCGTCCACGGTGGGGCGCTGGCCGGCGTCGGCGGGGAAGACCCAGTACAGGTAGTCACCGCTGGAGGCGTCGGCCGTGGCCTTCTGGCCCTGCTTGACGGTCGTGGCCGTACGGAACGTGGTGCCCGCCACCGTCGGCGCGCCCTCGCTCTTGCTCTTGCTGGGGTTGGGCGAGGGCGTGTCGGCGAGGGCCGGGGCCGCCGTGGTCAGCAGGGCCGCGCCGGTGAGCAGCGCGGCCGCCACCATCCTTGTCGTACGCATCAGTTGGTCCTCCAGACCGCTACACGCCAGCGCGAGATCCAGCCCCAGAGCAGACCGGCGACGAAGCCGGTGAGCACCAGGACGCCGAGCAGCCACCAGCCGCGGCCGAGGCCGAAGGCGGCGACGTCCGAGGCCTGGTCGGGCCCGTCCACCACGTCGACGGCCAGCTCGACCGGCATGCCCGGCGTGGTCTTCACGGACGCGGGCGCCGAGAAGGAGTTGCTGACCTGGAGGCAGACGGTCTCGGGGGTCTTGTCGTCCTTGGCCTTCGCCTTGGGGTAGCGCAGTCCGGTCGAGACGAGGTCGGTGCGGCCGTCGCCCGCCTCGGAGCCGCGCACGATCTCGCGGCCGTGCTGGGTGACGGCTCTCAGCAGGACGCCGTAGTCGTTGTTGACGGCGCGGTCGGCGCCGACGCTGACGGAAGCGCGCAGCTCCTGGCCGGGCTTGACGTCGACCTTGTACCAGCGGTGCTCGCCGAAGGTCTCACGGTCGGTGTAGAGGCCGGACTTGAGCGCGGGCGCGCTCTCGCAGCTCGCGGCGCCGTTGGTGGCGACCGGGACGACCACGGGGTCGGCGGCGCGGTCCACCGACTGTTTCACGCGGTCCTTGAGCTCGTCCTTGTGCTGTACCGAGGTGTACGTGCCGCCGGTGGCCTGGGCGATGCAGGTGAGCTGGTCGCGGGTCTTGGCGTCCGGGTTGAGGCCGAGGGTGTCGATGACCAGGTGGATGCCCTGCGCCGCGATGTCGCGGGCCACTTCGCACGGGTCGAGCGGGGCGCAGGTGTCCTCGCCGTCCGTGATGAGCACGATCCGGCGGGTCGCGTCGCCGCCCTTGAGGTCCTGCGCCGCGCCCTGGAGCGCCGGGCCGATCGGCGTCCAGCCGGTCGGGGCGAGGGTGGCGACGGCGGTCTTGGCCTCGGTGCGGTCGAGCGGGCCGACCGGGTACAGCTGGCGGGTGTCCTTGCAGCCGACCTGGCGGTCGTCGCCGGGGTAGTTGGCGCCGAGCGTGCGTATGCCGAGCTCGACCTCGGGCGGGGTCGAGTCCAGTACGTCGTTGAACGCCTGCTTGGCGACGGAGATCCGGGACTGGCCGTCGATGTCACGGGCGCCCATGGACCCGCTGACGTCGAGCACCAGCTCGACCTTCGGGGCGGCCTTCTGCGCGGGCGGTCCGTCGTCCGCGACCGCGTCGGCCGGGAGGATACCGGTGGCGAGGGTGGCGAGCAGCGCGCACACCCCGGCCGCCAGCCGTTTTCTGGTGATCATCGCCGGATCCTATGGAAGATCGCATTCCCCGCCCAAATCCTGGGCGGGGCGCGATCGGGCACCGGGACGGCGCGCGCTCAGGTATCCGTGCGCTTCACGCTCTCCAGGAGCATGTCCAGCCACTCGGCGACCTTGTCCCGGTGCTTGTCCGTGGGCAGTTGGGCGGCCCGCCAGGCGATGCCGCGCACACCGTGGTCCTGGAGCAGCTTCTCCAGCGGGTCATCGGCGGCGGGGGAGGGCGCGTCGCGCTCCCGTTCCTGCTCACGTTCCTGTTCACGCGCGGCGAAGGTGTGCAGCAGCTCCTGTTCGGTACGGAGCAGCGCGTCGGCCAGTGCCTCGGCGTCGTCGGCGGTGAGATAGCCGGCGTGCACCTTGAAGAACCGCTGGATGGCGTCGCAGTGTTCCATCGTGGGGCGCCGGTCGCCGTTGATGAGCGCGCCCGCCTGCTGCCGGGACATGCCCGCGCCGTCGGCGATCTCCTGCTGGGTGTACGGGCGTCCGTTGGGTTTCAGCCGGGAGCGGCGCAGCAGTGAGAACCGCTGGAGGAACCGCGCCTGGAGGTCCGGCTCACCGGCCGGTTCGCCGTCGAGCAGGGCCTGGACGACATCGGCCGGAACCCCCGAGGCGTCGGAGAGTTGGTGGACGTCGAAGACCTCGGCCTGGCTCATTCCGAGCTTGCGGGCCAGTTCGTCGACGCGGGCGGCGATGGCCCCCAGGGGGCCCGTGGCCGCTGGTCCCGGATCCGAGAAGCCGTCCGTCACCAGTAATTCTCCTAGATCACCCGAGTTGCTCCGTACCGCTCGAACACGCGGTGAAGCTGTCCGGAGGCTACTTGTTCCCGGTCTATACAACCAGAACTTGCCACAGCTGTGGCGTATTTGAGGCGTTCTCGGGCTTGAATGCCACGATGGTTGACATTGTCCTGCCGACGGGAGCAGGATCGCAACACGGTGCGAAGATCGACCTCTGTGGCACGAGGACGTGGAGGACGGCAGGCGCACCGCGTGCCTGCAAGAGGAGTCGCGTTCTCGATGGTGGAAGAACCGTTGGTGAACAGGTCGGTCGGCCCGGTACCGCAGAACGTACGGGGCGGCACCGCAGCCGAGGAGTGGGACGCCGATACGCGCGCGTATGTGGACGACCACATCGCGATGATGGACGCCACCGACTTACCGTCGTTCCTGGTCGACCGGGGCTGGAACGTGCTGCACGCCAACACCGCGTACCACACGCTGTTCCGCGCGGTCGGCCCGCACGCGAGCGCCATGCCGCGCGACAACTTCCTCCGGTTCGTGCTCTTCCACCCCAACGCGGGCTCCGTGCTCGCCCAGCACGAGACGGGTTGGTGTCTGCCGATGCTCGCGCAGCTCTCGTCGGCCCTGGAGCAGGACCCCGACCACCCCGAACTGAGCGCGGTCCGCAGCGAGATCGCCGACGACCCGCTGATGAGCGCGGCCTACCAGCAGGGCCTGCCGCACTGGATGCGCATGGTCGGCCCGGCCGCCGTGGACCACGACGGCTCCGTACGCGCGCTGCGCCACCCCGACCCGGGCTGGGACGTGGTGGAGTGCCGGATCGTCGACGAGTCGTCGGGCAAGCTCGGCAAGCTGGGGCTGCGCCGGGTGACGCTGGTGCTGCGCGGGACGAGCGGCCGTCGGCGCCGCGCCAGGCCGTTGGCCGCGTGGCGGGGGCGGGGGCATCTGAAGGTCGTGGCCGCGACGGGACCGGGTACGGAGAGCTGACGCGTCCGGGACCGCGAGCACTGACCGGCCCGGCGACGAAAGCTGACCGGGAGTCACCCTTCGCGAACTCCATTTGTCCCGCCTCCTGTTGCTAGCGTGAGCCCGACCGGGATCTGGAGCGGGGGAGTGCGGCATGCTGGAGACGCTGTCGGTGTCGGCGGTCACGGCGGTGCTCGGCGCCGTCGGATCCGGGATGGCGAACGAGGCGGGC
The DNA here is from genome assembly GCF_014596475.1 of Streptomyces sp. CBMA152. Taxonomy (GTDB): domain Bacteria; phylum Actinomycetota; class Actinomycetes; order Streptomycetales; family Streptomycetaceae; genus Streptomyces. Next base: position 16,837 of record NZ_MECJ01000038.1, read on the forward strand.
AAGCGGGCCTGGGAGTCTGCGGGCGGCCTGGTGCGGCGCGTCGCGGGCCGCGAGGTGCCCGCGCCCCGGGACCCCGCTGAACTGGAGGCGGTGGCACGGCTGGTGCGCGAGGGCGCCCGCCGCGACCCGGACCTCGCCCGCGCGTGGTCGGCCTTCGCCCGCACCGCACCGACGCCCGGACTCGCCCTCGGCGTCCCCCAACTCCCCGCCTCCACACGGTTCTTCACCGACCGCAAGGAAGCCCTGAAGGCCCTCGACAAGGAAGCCGACCGCAAGGCCGACGGCCGCCCCCGGCTCGTCCTGCTGTACGGCCCCGAGGGCATCGGGACCAGCGCGCTCGCCCTGCACTGGGGATGCCGCGAGGCCGCGCGCTTCCCCGACGGACAGCTCCACCTCGATCTGCGCGGCGGTTCCGCGGCGGGCGCCCTCGACGCCGCCACCGCCCTGCGGCTGCTCCTGGACCGGCTGGGCATGGCGCGCGAGGAGATCCCGCCGGGCGCGGACGGGCGGGCGGACGCGCTGCGGCGCACGGTGGCCGGGCGGCGGCTGCTCATCGTCCTCGACCACGCCCATTCGGCCGCGCAGATCCGGCCGTTGCTCACCTCGGCGCCCGGCGTGTTCACCGTCGTCGTCTCCCGGCGCCCGCTCGCGGGTCTGGACGCGGTACCGGTCGCCGTCGGCCCGCTCACCGACAAGGACGCGGTCCGGCTGCTGACCCAGGTGGCGGGCAAGCAGGCGGTGGCCGAGGCGAAGGCGGCGCTGCCGGGGGTGCTGCGGCGCTGCGCGGGCTCGCCGTACGCCCTGCGCGCGGCCGCGCCCCGGCTCCTCGACACCTCGGCGGCGCCGTCCCCGGACGACCCGGTGCGTACCGCCGTCGAGGACACATACCGCACCCTGGAGCCCGCCACCGCCCGCGCCTACCGGCTGCTCGCGCTGCGCGCCTGGCCCGCGATCGGCCCGGACGCGGCCGCCGCGACGCTGGACGTGCCCCGGGACGAGGCCGCCGTGCAGCTCGCCGAACTCGTGGAGTCGAGGCTCCTGGAGCAGGACGGCGAGCGCTGCCGCTACCGCCCCGGCGTCCGCGCGCACGCCGAGGCCGCCGCCGTCCACGAGGACGGGATCGCGGCCTGCTCGGCCGCGCTGCGGCGGGCCGTGGCGTGGTACGCGGACTTCGCGGTACGGGCGAGCCTCGCCGCACTCAGCCAGAGCTGGCGCATCGGCGCCCGGGCCGGCGCACTGCGCGCGGGCGACTACCGCGACGCGGGCGAGGCGCTGGACGCGCTCCGCGCCGAGCTCGGCAATCTGCTCGAAGCGGTGTACGCGGCCGAGGAGTTCGGCGACACGGACGCGGTGTGCGAGCTGAACGAGGCGCTGTGGCCGCTCCAGCTCAAGATGGGCTGCCACGACGAACTCCTGCCCGCGCTACGGGCGGGCGTCCGCGCCGCCGACGCCCGCGACCCCGACTCGCGCGCGGCCGGACGCATGCACACCCTCCTCGGCCTCGACCTGACCGAACTCGGGCGCTGGGACGAGGCGGAGGCGGAGTTCCTGGCCGCCGCCGAGGCGGAGCGGCGCGCCGGACACGTACGCGGGCGGGCCACCGCCGTGGAGTCCCTCGGCCTGCTGCGGCTGCGGCAGTGGCGCTTCGAGGAGGCGTACGAACGGTTCGAGGAGGCGGACGCTTTGCTCGCCGGGATCGGCCCCGACGACGAGGGCGCGGCCGATCTGCCGCGCGCCCGCGCCCTGTTGGAGCGCCACCGGGGCCGGGCGCTGCGCGGCCAGGGCAGGCGGCCCGAGGCGATCGCGCGCCTTGAGCTTGCCCTGCGCTTCTTCCGCGAGACGGCCGAGCCGTACAACACGGCCCGTACGCTCACCGACCTGGCCGAGACCCATCTCGACGGCGACGACGCGGTGGCCGCGCTGCCACTGATCGACGAGGCGATCGCGGCCCTGGAGAAGGACCGCGCGGCCTACCATCTCGCCCGGCTGCGGGCCCTGCGCGAGCGCTGCGTCAGCGCAGCACCCTGACCTGGTGGGCGACCGCACCCGTCCGTACCGTCAGCCCCCGCTCGGTCAGTTCGTCGAGCGACTTGCCCGCCGCGAGCCAGGCGTGCAGGGCCGAGGCGTACGCGGCCGGGTCGGGCCCGCCCCGGTCGCCTTCAAGGCGTACGAGTGCGCCCGCGCGGGTGCGTACGGTGCAGGAGGTGGCGTCGGTGACATACGCGGCGAGGGCGCAGCCGGGATGGCGGGCGAGGGCTTCGGCGGCGCGCTCTTCGGGCGGGCCCAGCCGCGGGTCGTCGGGCGCTCCATGGCCCAACACCACATCGGCCAGGTCGAGTTGACCGGGGTCGCGGGTCTCTTCGTGCACGGCGGTGTGCAGCTCGCCGTCCCCGACGGGCTCGTACGCGGGATCGGCATGGCGGGTGACGGTCACCTCGCCGTCGCCCAGAAGTCGGGTGAGGACGCGCATGGGCGCGGTGCGCAGCGGCGGTTCGTACGGGGGCAGCGGAAGGCGTTCCAGCAGGGCGGGCCCGGTGGGTTCGGGGATGCCGATGAGCGAGTAGAACAGCGTCCTCAGCCGGGCGGCGGACTCGCCGGGCACGGCGGTGGTCAGCGCGGCGGGTCCGGGCAGCGGCCGGTGTGCGGCGAGGAGGCGTTCGAGCCGGCCGAGGAGCGGCGTGTACGGGTCGAGGCGCGGGGCGTCGCGCACGAAGGCGGCCACGGGGGAGTGCGGGTCGAGCCCGTCGAGCGGGGCGGCGCCGAGCAGCACCGGGGTGCCGAGCGCGGCGGCGTAGTAGCTGACGGACCCGTGGTCGCCGATGACCGCGTCGGCCGCGAGGAGCGCCTGGCGCCAGCCGTCGAGCGGGTCCACGAGGGCCAGTCCGCCGCGCCGGGCGCGGTCGAGCCAGGACCGGATCTGGCCGGGGCCGTGGCCGTGCCAGATGTTGGGGTGCAGCACGGCGGCGAGCCGGTACTCGTCGGCGGGGAGTTCGGCGGTGAGCCGGGGCAGCAGTGCGGGCAGTACGTCGTCGCCCGCGTCACCGAACAGGGACTCGGGGTTCCAGGTCGAGTTCAGCAGGACGAGCCGCTGGCCCCGGTGCACGCCGAGCGCCCGGCGGAACGACTCTCGCCGGGGCCGGGCCGCGAGGATCCGGTCGAAGCAGGGGTCCCCGGCGAGCACGGCGGTCGGCGCGGCCTGCGGGCAGTGCGCCCGCAGCCGCTCCAGCTGTTCGGGGTGGGAGAGCACCATGGCGTCGGCGACGGGCCGCCCGTCGTGCAGCAGCCACGACGGCGAAAGCCCGAACACGGGCGCGCCCTGCATGCCCTGTTCGGCTCCCGGCTCCCGGCTCCCGGCTCCCGGCTCCCGGCTCCCGGCTCCCGGCTCCCGGCTCCCGGCTCCCGGCTCCCGGCTCCCGGTGTGGCCAGCGTTTTATTGTAGCCAGCGCCGTGTGAAAGCACCGCCAACTTCCCCGAAATACGGTGCAGTTGACCGCCGAAGCTGGCCGTGACGGCGAGGTCGACCGGAGTCCGTACGGCCTGCTCCCACGGCAGCACCGGCACCCCGGTCTCCGCCAGCAGCTCGGCCACCCCCGCCTCGAACGCGGACGACCCCGTACACGTGGCGAGCAGCTGCACGCGCAGGTCGTCGTGGAAGAGCGGCAGGACATCGAGCAGCCGGGTTGCCGAGGTCACGTTGTGGATCACGAACAGCACCCGGCGGCAGCGCCCGCGCGTCGCCCACCGGGCCGCGTCGTCGCCGACCGGCACCCGTATCCCACGCACTCCCGCCCGCGCCACCCGTACCCCCCTCTTCGCGCTGCGCACACCTTAGACAATGGGAGGGCGACACTTCGCAAGCCGACGCGGCGGGTGACGCGAGTGAAGCGGGAGCGCGCGAGGGGCGCGCGTGAAGCTCGGCTGTTGCCCCGCTTAAGAAATCCTCGATGGACGGGAACGCTCCCGCTCGGCAGATTAGTGATCAGCCATGGATCCATGGCCTTTCGCCCCCTTTGTACGCGCCCGGGAGCCCCGCCCATGAAGGCCCTTGTCAAGCAGCACGCCGAACCCGGACTGTGGCTCATGGACGTCCCGGAGCCGGAGTACGGAGCCGGTGATGTGCTGATCAAGGTGCTGCGCACCGGCATCTGCGGCACCGACCTGCACATCCGCTCCTGGGACGGCTGGGCGCAGGGCGCGGTGAAGACCCCTCTCGTCCTCGGCCACGAGTTCGTCGGCGAGGTCGCGGCGATCGGCGCGGACGTCCGGGACATCGCGGTCGGCGACCTGGTCAGCGGCGAGGGCCACCTGGTCTGCGGCAAGTGCCGCAACTGTCTCGCGGGCCGGCGCCACCTGTGCCGCTCCACCATCGGCCTGGGCGTGGGCCGCAACGGCGCCTTCGCGGAGTTCGTGGCGCTGCCCGCCTCCAACGTGTGGGTGCACCGCACTCCGGTGGACCTCGACGTCGCCGCGATCTTCGACCCGTTCGGCAACGCCGTGCACACCGCGCTCTCCTTCCCGCTGGTCGGCGAGGACGTCCTGATCACCGGCGCGGGCCCGATCGGCATCATGGCCGCCGCCGTGGCCAAGCACGCGGGCGCCCGTAACGTCGTGATCACCGACGTCAGCCCCGAGCGCCTGGAGATCGCCCGCAAGGCCGGAGCGACCCTCGCCGTGAACGTGGCGCAGTCCTCGATCGCGGACGCGCAGCGCCAGCTCGGTCTGCGCGAGGGCTTCGACATCGGTCTGGAGATGTCCGGCCGCGCCGAGGCCATGCGCGACATGATCGACAACATGACGCACGGCGGCCGCATCGCGATGCTCGGCCTGCCCGCCCAGGAGTTCGCGGTCGACTGGTCGAAGATCGTCACCTCGATGATCACGGTCAAGGGCATCTACGGCCGTGAGATGTTCGAGACGTGGTACGCGATGACGGTGCTGCTCGAAGGCGGCCTCGACCTCAGCCCCGTGATCACCGGCAGCTACGGCTACCAGGACTTCGACGCGGCCTTCGACGAGGCGGCCACCGCCCGCAGTGGCAAGATCATCCTCGACTGGACCGTCTGAGTCCCCTTCTCGGCAGCTACTCGGCATCTAGGAGCCTGAGCATGTACGCGTCCGTCCGCGACGACCTCAAGAACACCCTCGACGAGATCCGCGAGGCCGGCCTCTTCAAGCCCGAGCGGGTGATCTCCTCCCCGCAGAACGCCTCGGTCGCCGTCCCGACCGGCGAGGTCCTGAACTTCTGCGCCAACAACTACCTGGGCCTCGCCGACCACCCCGAGGTGATCACCGCCGCCAAGGAGGCGCTGGACCGCTGGGGCTACGGCATGGCCTCGGTCCGCTTCATCTGCGGCACCCAGGACGTCCACAAGGAGCTGGAGGCGCGCCTGTCGGCGTTCCTCGGCCAGGAGGACACGATCCTCTACTCGTCCTGCTTCGACGCCAACGGCGGTGTCTTCGAGACCCTGCTCGGCGCCGAGGACGCGGTGATCTCCGACGCCCTCAACCACGCCTCGATCATCGACGGCATCCGCCTGTCCAAGGCCGCGCGCTACCGCTACGCCAACCGCGACATGGCCGAGCTGGAGGCGAAGCTCAAGGAGGCGTCGGGCGCCCGCCGCCGCCTCATCGTCACCGACGGTGTCTTCTCGATGGACGGCTATGTCGCCCCGCTCCAGGAGATCTGCGACCTCGCCGACCGCTACGACGCGATGGTCATGGTCGACGACTCGCACGCGGTGGGCTTCGTGGGCCCCGGCGGGCGTGGCACGCCCGAGCTGCACGGCGTGATGGACCGCGTCGACATCATCACCGGCACCCTCGGCAAGGCGCTCGGCGGCGCCTCCGGCGGCTATGTCGCGGCCCGCGCCGAGATCGTCGCCCTGCTGCGCCAGCGCTCGCGCCCGTACCTGTTCTCGAACTCGCTGGCCCCGGTGATCGCGGCCGCCTCCCTCAAGGTCCTCGACCTCCTTGAGTCGGCGGGCGACCTGCGCGACAAGCTCGCGGCCAACACCTCGCTCTTCCGTACGAAGATGACCGAGGCGGGCTTCGAGATCCTGCCCGGCGACCACGCCATCGCGCCCGTCATGATCGGCGACGCCGCTGAGGCCGCCCGCATGGCAGAGCTGCTGCTTGAGCGCGGTGTGTACGTGATCGGCTTCTCCTACCCGGTCGTCCCGATGGGCCAGGCCCGTATCCGGGTCCAGCTCTCGGCCGCCCACTCCACGGCGGACGTGGAGCAGGCCGTGGCGGCGTTCGTCGACGCCCGGGCGACAATGGCCGGGTGATCGACCCGCGCCGGCTCCGTATCCTGCGCGCCGCGGCGGACCACCGTACGGTGACCGCCGCGGCCGCAGCGCTTTATCTGACCCCTTCGGCCGTCTCCCAGCAGCTCGCCGCCCTGGAGCAGGAGACCGGCCACACGCTGCTGATCCGCAGCGGCAAGGGCGTACGGCTCACCGCGGCCGGTGAGATCCTGCTGGAGCACGCCAACGCGGTCCTCGCGCAGCTGGAGCGGGCCGAGGCGGAGCTGGCCGCGTACGCGGGCGGCGAGGCCGGAGACGTGACGGTGACGGCCTTCGCGACCGGTATCGCCGAGGTGCTGGCCCCGGCCGTGGCCCGGCTGCGCGGGACACACCCCATGATCCGGGTGCGGGTGCGGGACGTGGAGGGCGACGAGTCGCTGCCGATGGTCCTGGACGGGGAGGCGGATCTCGCCCTCGCCGTCGAGTACCGGGGCGCGCCCCGCGAGGACGACCGGCGCCTGGTCCGGGTCCCGCTCTACGCCGAGCCCTTCGACGCGGTGCTCCCCGCCGACCACCCGCTGGCGCACGCGCCCGAGGTGCGGCTCTCGGCCCTGTCCGAGGACGACTGGATCGGCCCCTACCCCGGCAACCCGTGCCACGACGTGGTGCTCCTCGCCTGTGAACTCGCGGGATTCGAACCGAAGTTGATCCACTCCTCGGACGACTTCCGCGCGGTGGCGGCGCTCGCCGGAGCGGGCGCGGGCGTGGCGCTGGTGCCCCGCTCGGCCCTGCGCGGCATGGAGCAGAAGAACACGGTGGTACGCCCGGTGGCGGGCCCGGCCGCCACCCGCCGGGTCTTCGCGGCGGTACGCAGTGGCGCCGAGCACCATCCGCTGCTCAGGCCGGTCCTGGAAGCGCTGGTCAGGGCGGCGCAGGGGTTGACGACGGGCTGAGCCCGCGCCGGGGACGGCGGTCCATGGGGCCGGGGAAGACGTCCCAGCCCGGGTCGGCGAGTGCGCGCGTCAGTTCCATGCCGGTGCCGTTCCAGTCAGCTGGCAAACCACCAGGTACAGCGGGATCGGAGGGGTGTACGGGGTCGGGCCGTCCGGGGTGTGGATCAGCCGGCGGCCGACGGTCTCCGGGACGCGGGCGCCCGGGGCGTAACGGGCCGGATGCGGCCAGGTCAGATCGTGGTCCGAGCCGGCGGGGACCAGCCACCACCAGCAGTCCGGGTCCGCGTAGACGCAGCCCGGGCGCGGCAGCCGGGACAGCACCCGGAAGCCGTATGCGGCGGGCACGCCCACCGCGTCGATGCCCTGAAGCGCCGGGAGCGACGGCGGCGGCACCAGTATGCCGCCGCCGATCGCTCCGGCGCCCCCGTGCGAGCCAGGCCCCCAAGGCCCCCCAGCCTGTTCCTGGCCGCCTCTGGACAGAAGAGTCCGTGAACCTCTCAACACGCTCGGCCCGCCCCGAGCCGGGCCCAGACGATGCGCCCCGGGCCGTGCGGAACGTCGTGCGCGCCCCATGCCACGCTGAGCGCGTCGACCAGCAGCAGCCCGCGCCCGCGCTCCTCGCTCGCGGCCGCGTCGCACAGGGTGGGCCCGCCGGCCCCGTACCCCTGGTCGCGGACGGCGACCGTCAACTGGCCGTCGGTGAAGCAGAGTTCGCAGGACACCTGGGTGCCCGCGGTGTGGACGACGGCGTTGGTGACGAGTTCCGAGATGACCAGGGCCGCCTCGTCGCCCAGCTCCTCGCCCAGGCCCCAGCGGGTCACGAGCTCGGCGGTGTGGTGACGGGCGGCGCCGACGGACTCGGGGCGAGCGGTCAGCTCGAACGAGTACCGGCGGACATCGGCGACGGAGACAGCGGGAGCCGCGGCTATGAGCTGCGGGACGAGCGCGTTACCAAGTGCCACGACCGGTTCCTCACAGTGGGGAAGCGGCGTCGCGCGCGACAGCCGCATGTGCTGGCGTTCACCGCCCTACCTTCCACCCATCCGTGACACTTGGCAAGGGGCACTCTGAAAAATGCAGAGTGCTGTTTTCTGCGCTGAGGTGGCATGGCACACTGCTCGGCAACAGGGTTAGGGGAGGAAGACGTGAGTGAACCCCGGTCCGCCCCGACCGTGGGGCAGGTCGTGCTGGGCAGACGCCTGCAGGACCTGCGTGAGCGGGCCGGCCTCAAGCGCGAAGAGGCGGCGAAGGTGCTGCGCGTCGCCCCGGCCACGATCCGCCGGATGGAGACGGCCGAGGTCGCGCTGAAGATCCCGTACGTACAGCTGCTGCTCAAGGCGTACGGCATCGGCGACGAGGAGACCGACGGGTTCGTCGCGCTCGCCGAGGAGGCCAACAAGCCGGGGTGGTGGCAGCGCTTCCACGACATCCTGCCCGACTGGTTCAGCATGTACGTGAGCCTGGAGGGGGCCGCGTCGCTCATCCGGACGTACGAGCCGCACTTCGTTCCGGGACTGCTCCAGACCGAGGACTACGCGCGTTCCGTGATGATCAGCGGCGCGCTCGGGGCGACCAAACCCGCCGACATAGACCGGCATGTGGCGCTGCGCATGGAGCGCCAGTCGCTGCTCACCCGGCCGGACGCCCCGCGCTTCTGGGCGATCATGGACGAGACCGTGGTGCGCCGCCCGGTCGGCAGCCGGGCCGTGCTGCGCGGGCAGCTCGACCGGCTCCTCGAAGCCGCCGAACTGCCCCATGTGACGCTCCAGATGGCGGAGTTCGCGACCGGTCACCACCCGGGGACGTACGGCCCGTTCGTCCTGTTCAGATTCGCCGTGCCGGAGCTCCCGGACATGGTCTACAGCGAGTACCTGACGGGAGCCGTCTATCTCGACGCGCGCCCCGAGGTGGCGACCCACCTCGAAGTCATGGATCGCATGGCGGCCCAGGCCGCGACTGCGCAACGCACGAAGGAGATCCTGGCGGATCTCCGCGAGGAGCTGTGAATGGATCACATCTACAACGGCATGCCGGCCCGCGATCTCGGGACCGAGGGCTGGCACAAGCCGTGGAGCGGCGGGAACGGCGGCAACTGCGTCGAGGCCATGAAGCTGGCCGACGGCCGGGTCGCGGTGCGCCAGTCGGCCGACCCGGAGGGTCCCGCTCTGATCTACACCAGCAACGAGATCGCCGCGTTCATCCTCGGCGCCAAGTCGGGCAAGGCCGACTTCCTGCTGACGTGATCCCTTCCCTGTCCCCTTTCTTAGGAGTAACGATTCTGCGTACGGCTGTCACGCCGCCGCCCCTCACCCCACGTCGAACACGTTGGGCAGACCGAGGCGGTAGCGGAACCGGTCGTCGCGCTTGAGCAGATCCAGCTCCGGCGCGCTGTAGAGCGGCGTGACCGTGCAGCGCGGCGCGGTCGAACCCGTACGGTCCAGAAGGGCGTTGGCGGCCAGGCGGCCCGAGGTGTTGGCGCCCTCCATCGTCGCCAGGTCGATGGGGACGGCCACATAGTCGCCCGCCAGGAAGAAGTTGGGGATCTTCGTGGCCGCCGAGGGGCGGTTGTGGAAGGTGCCCACCGGGTGGATCAGGAGCTCGTCCTCGTTCTTCGGCTCCGGGGTGCCGATCCCCGAGACGCCCGGGTCCAGGAACCACGAGTGCAGCTTGCCGTCGCTGAGGACCTGCCTCCCGGTGTCGTTGACGGCGGCCTTCAGCTGCGCCCACACCTCGCGCGCGACCTCCTCGCGGGTGCACTGCTTGGCCGTCTTCCCGTACAGCATCCCGGGCTTGTCCCACTCGGAGATGTCCACCGAGAGGCAGTCCACCACCGCCCCGTCGCCGTAGTCGACCGGGAAGTCGTGGTGCGGCCAGTGCTCGGCCTGGGCGATCGCGGTCAGGGACCAGGGGGAGTCGATGCAGTCGAAGTGGCCGTGGACGACGTCCGGGCGTTCGGTGAGATAGAACTGGATGCCCGTCATCCAGTCCGTGCGCAGCTTGTCGCAGCGGGCCAGCTGCGGGTCGGCGGCGCGCAGGGCGGAGTTCCAGGTGAGCCGGGCGTGCTCGACCGGCAGCGCGCAGACGAAGTGGTCGGCGCCGACCGTGCGGCGCACGCCGTCCGGGTCCTCGACCATCGCCGCCGTCACCTTCGACCCGTCGTACGCGAAGTCCCGCAGCGTCCAGCCCATCTTGAACTCGACGCCCAGCGAACGTAGTTGGGCCACCCATGGGTCGATCCATGCCTCGTTGGTGGGGGCGTTGAGGATGCGGTCGAGGGGGCCGTCCGCGCCCCGGCCGAGCGCGTTGAAGACGAACGCCTCAAGGAGCGAGCCCACCGTGCGGGTGCTCGCCTCCTCCGCCTTGGTCGCCACGATGTTGCGGGTGACGCCGACCGCGAGGATGCGCTGGTACTCGTAACTCATCTGTCCGGCCCGGGTGAACGTCCACCACGGCGTCTTCTCCCACTGGTCGTTGCGGCGTTCGTCGCAGCTGGTGAGGAAGGTGACCAGGCGGTCCGCGAAGTACGCGACCTCGCGTGCGGGCAGCCGCTGGAAGGTGCCGAGCACCCCGGTGAGCGCGCGCCGCAGCGCGTCCAGGGTGAGCTGCTGGGGAGTGCCCGACCAGGGCAGCGGGAGACGCAGGTCCTCGTAGCCGGTGCGCGCGAACATCATCTCCTTGGGCGCGACGAGGTTGTCCCAGACGCCGTTGGCGTTGCCCGGGAAGGGGATGCGCCGCAGGGTGTCCGGCAGGTTGTGGTAGATCCCGGGGATGAAGCGGAAGCCGTGCTCGGCGGGGAGCGGGGAGCGGCCGCCCCGGGCGCTGTCCGGTACGTCCATGCTGCGTGCCTTGCCGCCGAGGGCGCGCCGCTCGTAGAGGGTGACGTGGAAGCCGCGTTCGACGAGCTCGTGGGCGGCGGTGAGCCCGGCCACCCCGCCGCCGAGCACCACGACCGACTGTCCGGCCTGCGGTGCCGCCGCCGAACGCCCGGCGGCCACGGCGGGCACCGCCGCCTCGATCCCCAGGGCGGTCGCCGCGCCCGCCACCGCCGTCCCCGCGACAAACGTGCGCCGCGTACTGCCCGTTCGCTCCATGATGCCCCCTATTACCGGTGGTAACAGTGATGTCGGCGCAGGAGCATACGGTCGCGGCGGTCAGGCCGGAAGACGTATTCGGGCCCGGTGTTCGGGTGCGGTCGGCCAATTCGCACGGTTTCCCATGTGGTCAGATAGGGGCATGGCTCGACGCACTTCCCGCCCCGCCCGTCCCACCGCCCCCAAGGACTGCCCCTGCGGGCTGCCCGCGCCCTACGCCGAGTGCTGTGGGCGCTACCACTCGGGGCAGGCGGCCGCGCCCACCGCCGAGGCCCTGATGCGCTCCCGATTCAGTGCGTTCGCGGTCGGCGACGAGCCGTATCTGCTGCGCACCTGGCACCCCGACAACCGGCCCGAGAGTCTCGACCTCGACCCGGCGATGCGCTGGACCCGCCTGGAGATCCTGGACACCACGGACGGCAGCGCCTTCCACACCACCGGCACGGTCACCTTCCGCGCCCACTACACCCACGACGGCGCCACGGACTCGCTCCGCGAGCAGAGCCGGTTCGTACGGTACGAGGGCGCGTGGGTGTATCTGGACGCGGTGTTCACGGACTGAGTCCTGCATCGCGCGTACTCGACCTCATATGTCAGGGGCTGAACCCCTTAGGTCCAGATGGCGTCTTTTCCCGCGAGCGCGGCCGTGACGGCCGGGATCAGGGGGAAGTATGTCCGAGGTGAACGAGAACACCGCAGGGGACGAACTCGTCCCGTACATCGACCCGTTGCCGGTTCCCAAGGTGCTGCGGCCCGCGTCGGCCGACGTGCTGCGGGAGACCGAGATCGCCATCCGCCCCACCTGGGTGCGGCTGCACAGCCAACTGCCGCCCACCCTGATGTGGGGTTACGACGGCACCGTGCCCGGGCCCACCATTGAGGTGCGGCGCGGGCAGCGGATCCGGCTCGCCTGGACCAACCGTGTGCCGGAGGGCAGCGAGTATCCGGTCACCTCCGTCGAGGTGCCCGCACGTCCGCCGGGCACACCGCCCGCCAGCACCGAGCCGGGCCGCGAGGGCGCCGTGCCCAACCCGGACGTGGCCGCACTGCCCGCCTGGGTGGTGACGCATCTGCACGGCGCCCGCACCGGCGGCGGCAACGACGGCTGGGCCGACAACGCCGTGGGGCACGGCGACGCGCAGCTGTCCGAGTACCCGAACGACCACCGGGCCGTGCAGTGGTGGTACCACGACCACGCCATGAACATCACCCGGTTCAACGTGTACTCCGGGCTCGTCGGCACGTATCTGCTGCGCGACGACGAGGAGGACGCGCTGCGGCTGCCGGGCGGGGAGCGGGAGATGCCGCTGATCCTCGCCGACCGGAACATCGACACCGACGACGAGGGGCAGCTCAACGGGCGGCTGCTGCACAAGACCGTCGTCATCGACCCGAAGAACGCGGAGACCGGTATGCCGGTGACGCTGCCGTTCTCCGGCCCGTTCACCACGGTCAACGGAGTCATCTGGCCGTATCTCGACGCCGAGGCCGCCTGGTACCGCTTCCGGCTGGTCAACGCCTCCAACGCGCGCATCTACGACCTGGTGCTGCTCGACGAGGACGACACCCCGGTGCCGGGCGTGCTCCACCAGATCGGCAGCGACGGGGGACTGCTGCCCGCCCCGGTGCCGCTCGACTTCGACACGGCGCTGCCCACTCTCACCGTGGCGCCCGCCGAGCGCCTGGACCTGCTCCTGGACCTGCGGGCGCTGGCGGGCCGCAGTCTGCGCCTGGTCAACAAGGGCGCGGGCCAGGCGGCCGGGGTGCCCGACCCGGTCAACAACGTCCGCTATCCGCACGTGATGGAGTTCCGGGTGCGCGAGTGCGCCGAGCCCGACGACTTCGTCCTGCCCCGGGTGCTCTCCGGCTCCTTCCGGCCCTACGAGCACGGGCAGATCCAGCACGGGCACCGCCTGATCGTGCTGACCACGCCCGGAACCGTCGGGGGCGGCGGCCATCCCGAGATCTGGGAAATGGCCGAAGTCGCCGACGGCCAGGTCGAGTTGCCCACCGACGGCGTCATCCAGCTGAAGGGCGCCGACGGCACGGTGAAGACGTACCGCCGGATCTCCCGCACCATGAACGACGCGCTGGGCTTCACCGTCGCCGAGGGCGCCTACGAGCAGTGGAGCTTCCTCAACCTCGGCGGCCCCGTCCACCCGATGCACGTCCACCTCGCCGACTTCCAGGTGATGGGCCGGGACGCGTACACCGTCGACGGCTTCGACCTGAAGCTCGGCGGCACGCGCACGCCGGTGACGTACGACCCGAGCCGGGTCATCCCGCTCGCGCCCAACGAGCACGGGTTCAAGGACGTGTTCCGGATCCCGCCCGGTCAACTGGTGCGCGTACTGGGGAGGTTCGACGGCGCGTACGGGCGGTTCATGTACCACTGCCATCTGCTGGAGCACGAGGACATGGGCATGATGCGGCCGTATGTGGTCGCCCCGGCGCAGGCGCTGAAGTTCGACCACATGGCCGGGCACGGCGGCCACGACGGGCACAACGGCCACGAGGGCCACTGAGCTCAGGTGACGCCAGGAACGGACCTGGTCAGTGCACCGCCGCGCCGACCTTCTCGCGGTCGGCCGGCGGCAACCCGTTGGCCAGGTCCTCGGCGAGCAGGCGTTTGGCGATGGCGTCGGCGGCGGCCCGCAGCTCCGCGCTGCGCGGCCGTCCCCGGTCCTTCTCCAGCTGCTCGTTGAGCCAGTCCGACCAGGAGGTGGCGATCGCGCCCACCTCGCGCCGGCCGCCCTCGGTGAGCATGAAGTAGGTGTCCTCGCGGGTGAGGAAGCCCTCGTCGACCATCCGTTGGAAGACCGGCACCAGGACCTCCGGCGGCACATGGCGGCGGGCCGCGATCAGGCCGAGGCTCGCGTGGCCGACCATCCTGGTGAACAGTTCCACCTGCATCACGGCCCAGGCCCCCGCCATGTCGAGCCGGGAGTCGGAACGGGTCACGACATGGCGGGCGGTGTCGATGCCCGCACCGCGGACGATCTTTCCGACCGACAGTTCCAGGAGCTTCTGCGAGTCACCGGTGGACGGCTGCGCGAAGCCCTCGCCCATGTCGGTGGAGGAGGACCGCGCGGTGTCGCGCAGCTCCACCTGCTTGAGGAAGAGCGCCACCACGAACCCGACGGCCGCCACCGGTACGGTCCACAGGAAGACGGTGTGCAGCGAGTCGGCGTACGCGTCGACGATCGGTCCGGACGCGGCGGCGGGCAGCTTGTGCAGCCCGCCGGGCGACTGCGCGGCCTTCGCGAGCTGCGCGGGGGCGAGGCCGCTCGCCCGCGCGGCGGCGGCCACCCCGTCGGCGAGCTGGGGCTTGAGGGTGTTGGCGTAGATCGTGCCGAAGACCGCGGTGCCGAAGGAGCTGCCGAGCGTACGGAAGAAGGTGACGCCGGAGGTGGCGGTGCCGAGGTCCGTGTAGTCGACGGTGTTCTGCACGGCGATCGTCAGGACCTGCATGCACAGCCCGATGCCGAGGCCGAGCACCAGCATGTACAGCGACTCCAGCCAGGCCCCGCTGCCCGGTCCCATCAGGGACAGCAGATACAGCCCGACGCCCATCACCAGCGCGCCGACGATCGGGAAGATCCGGTACTGGCCGGTCTTGCTCACCACGTTGCCGCTGAAGATCGAGGCGATGAGCAGGCCGATGACCATCGGCAGGGTGCGTACGCCCGAGATGGTGGCCGAGTCGCCGTCCACGTACTGGAGATACGTCGGCAGGAAGGTCATCGCGCCGAGCATCGCGAAGCCGACGATGAAGCTGAGGACCGAGCAGACGGTGAAGACGGGGTTGCGGAACAGCCGCATCGGCAGCATCGGTTCGACGGCCCGGGTCTCGGCCCAGCAGAACAGGGCGAGCGCGAGCACCCCGCACACGAAGAGCGCGAGGATGGTGGGCGAGGACCAGGCGTACTCGTTGCCGCCCCAGCTCGTCGCCAGGATCAGGGCGCTCGCGCCGGCCGCGACCAGACCGATGCCGAGGTAGTCGATCACCGGTTTGGCCACCGAGCGGACCGCCGGGATGTTGCGGGCGGCGGCGATCACCACGAGGACGGCGATGGGCACGTTGACGTAGAACGCCCAGCGCCAGCTCAGATGGTCCGTGAACAGCCCGCCGAGCAGCGGCCCGATGACCGTCGAGACACCGAACACCGCGCCGATCGCGCCCTGGTACTTGCCCCGGTCCCGCAGCGGGATCACATCGGCGATCAGCGCCATCGCGGTGACCATGAGCCCGCCCGCGCCGATGCCCTGGAGCGCCCGCCAGGCGATGAGCAGGGACATGTTGGTCGCGAGCCCGCACAGGAACGAGCCGGTGATGAAGATGATCGCGGAGACCTGGAAGACCACCTTGCGGCCGAACAGGTCGCCGAACTTGCCGACGAGCGCGGTCGCAACCGTCTCCGCGAGCAGATACGAGGTGACCACCCAGGACATATGGGCCGCGCCGCCGAGGTCGGAGACGATGGTCGGCAGGGCGGTGCCGACGATGGTCTGGTCGAGCGCGGCGAGCAGCATCCCGAGCATGATCGTGCCGAAGACGATGTTCCGCTGACGGACGTCCAGCACGGGCGGCGCGGCGGCGGGTGCCGGTGGTGCGGTGTCGCTGGCAGTGCTCACCCCTGCACCCTCACACCGCCGCAGGTGGGGCGCATGCCGTGTAGGCCGAGCGGATGAAGCGGTACGGGGACGGCGATACGGGGTTACGCGACGGTGCGGGCCGGCTCCTCCGAGGGCTGCGTACCCGTGCGCCGCAGCCTCGGCAGGGCCGGGACCGAGGCCAGGAAGACCAGCGTGGTCAGGACGAACGGCCAGGTGAACGGCTGGCCCCCGGCCGGGGCGAACAGCGCGCTCAGCGCCGGGCCGAGCACGGTCGCGGCCGCCGCGCCCACCACCGCGAACCCCAGGCTCCACCGGTCGGCCGCGAGCAGCGCCCCGCACAGCGCGATGGCCACCAGTACGGCGTTGTAGCCCATCGTGCCGTCCGCGATCCGCTCGGCCGGGGCGCCGAGCGCCCACGCGGTGAGGATGCCGACGGCACTGCCCGCGCACGCCATCGCGCCCGCGAGCCGGTCGGCGGCGAAGATCCCGGCGAGGAAGATCAGCCCCACGTACCACTGGGGCATCAGGAAGATCTGGGCGACGTTCGCGAAGAATCCGTGCACCACATCGCGCAGGCCCAGCTCGACCGGTCCCTCGGCGGCCCGGGCGAGCGCGGCCGGGCCCTCGCCGTGGTGCCACACCTTGCGAAAGCCGGGCGCCGCGATCGTCATGGCGCTCGCCGTCAGACAGAAGGGGAGCGTCAGCGTGGGCAGCCCCCAGGTGCGCAGCACCGTGGCGGTGCCCCCGGCGACGACCGTGACCACCGCGCAGCCACCCGCCGCGAGCAGCGCGGTGGACAGATGCCCGGCGCCGAGGCTGACCGCGAAACCGACCGCGACCAGGCAGGCGTTGAACCCTTCGAGCCCGGCGGCGACCCGGCCCCGCTCCACCCCGAGGAGCTGGGCGGTGGCGGTGCCCACGGCGGTGCCGAGCAGCCCGTACAGGCCGTACGGCCAGCCCGCGACGAAGAGCCCCACCGAGAATACGGCACCGGTCACGGCGCTCGGTATGAAGTCGACCTGCGCCTGGCCGCGCAGGACATGAACGGCGAACCGGCCCCAATGCCCGCCACGCGACTGCGCCATCTGACCCCTCCCGCCCCACCGACAACACCCGTTTGAGGGCCATGCGACGGGCCCAGGGCACTGTACGGGCGAGGGGCCGGGCGGCGGCAGATGTTCCGCCTGGTCGGAACCTCCCACAATCGCCGGGCCGCAGCCACGCAACGCACGACGGGCGGCCGGCGGTCGGTTCCGTGTTCCTCAGCGTTCCTCAGCGCGACCGGGCGGGGGAGCGGGTGGCCCGGGGCGCGGGGGCGGGCCGGGGTGCGGCGGACTCGCGCAGATGCATCGCGCGCAGCACGATCTCGGTGGCGAACCGGTGGTCGGGGTCGCTCAGACGGCGGCCGAACGCCGCGTCCAGGTTCCGCATGCGATAGCGGACCGTCTGCGGGTGGATGTGCAGCGCCTCGCCGATCTGGGCGGCGGTGCCACGGGTCGCGAGCCAGGTGCGCAACGTCTCGGTGAGCCGGGCGCGGCGGGTCGCCGTCTGGCCCTGGAGCGGCGCCAGTTCACGCGCCGCGAGCTGCTCGACGAGCGCCGGGTCGGACATCAGGAGCAGCGTGACCAGATGGTCCGCGCAGTGGATGACCGGCGCCTCCTTGATGATCCCCGCCTGGGCGAGTCCGAGCGTCTGGCGCGCCCAGCGCAGCGAGTCGCCCGCACCGGCGAGCGCCACCGTGGGACCGACCGCCGCCCGCGCCCCCGCGAGCGCCTGGGCCAGTGCCTGATGGCGGCCGGTGTCCATGGCACCCGGCACCAGGAGGTACGGCTGGGGGTCGCCCAGATCCATCAGCATGTCGCCGTGCAGCGCGGTACGGGCCGGGCGGGCGCCCGCGCTCAGGGCGACCAGGCACAGCTCCTCGGGAAGCCGCCAGCCCGCCCGGCCGGCGAGCTCGACGAGGGTCGCCTGCGGCGTCGCGTTCCCGGACACGATCAGCCGCAGGATCTTTCTTCGTAACTCGTCGGGACCCTCACCGGCCGACGCCCTGGCCTCCAGATACCCCTCGCTGGCCAGTGCCTCCAACTGGTCCATGTACGCGAAGAGGGTGTCCGCGAACGAGAGCATGAAGACGGGGGAGAGTTTGTAGCGCTTGCCCAGCTTCTTGGTGTGGCGCAGCGCGACGCGCGCGCCCACCCGGAAGGTGCCGCGCAGGGTGTCGAGGCTCCGGCCCTCGGCGGCGGCGTACCGGCCGAAGGTGCGGATCATCTCGTCGCGCAGCGGCGAGGGCACCGAGGGCCGCACCACCTGGTCGACGAAGATGGTCAGGCTCTGCTCGATCGCCGAGTGCACGAACCGGCCGTGCGGTCCCGCGATGACCTCCGCGTACTCCGGATACGCGCGCAGCACCTCCGCCTTGATCTCGTCGAGCAGCGACGGGAGTTCGGGCCGCATGATGGTGGCGAGCTCCCGGGGGATCGGTCCCAGCTGCTCGCCGGAGGCCGAGGTGTGGAGGGCGTTCGGCATGCGGGGGTCCCTTTCACTGGCCGCGACGTTCGGCTCGACGGTCGGCGGTCGGCGCGAGTGGGTGACGCCCCGCAGGCCCCGGTCCCGGGCCGCCGTCAGCACACAGTCAACTCACAACATCTGCAACATAGACCAGCCCGGGCCCGAAGGCACCCGTGCGGACGGGGAAATGTGTGGGAGGCATCGGGTGCGTGTTCCGGCCGCCCGCAAAGGCAAGGCCGTTGACTCGTGTACGAAATTCCCGTGGTGTTGTTCGTGCCTGCGGCATAACGCTCGTACGCATGGCACTACGGCCGGATTCGACCCTCTGCTATTGCACGGTCGCATTACCCGCGCATAGCGTCGGCGCTGCCACGGGCCGACGCCCTCGCCACCCCTCTCGGCGAGCGATCGACGTCCGTTCCGGGGGCCGCGGCCCCTGCCCCAGGAAGCGGCCCCAGGCGGGGCCCCGCGATCCGTCCCCCCGGATCGTGGGGCCCCGCCCTTTTGCGTGCTCGGGATGTGTGCCGCGGTTGATAAAGCGAGCAACCGGAATTGTGGCGCCGGTGACAAATACCGGGCGCTGGGCGAGGAGATCGAAGATTCGCACGGAACCGGTATTGCGACCGAGGGTTACTCGTACGTAACGTCACGGCGACACGGCTCGTTCGAGGCGGCGCAACCGCTATTCCGGGGTGAACCAGGGGCGAATCAGGGGAGAAGGGCCATGAGTGGTGCATTCGACCGGCGCCGCGCGGCCATGGCCGCCGCGCTGGGCATCCTCGCGCTTCTCCTCGGTCTCGTTCCGGCATCCGGGACGATTGCGCGGGACCGGAAGACGGGCGTTCAGGCCATTTATGACTGTACGTCAGGGACCGTACGAAGTCGGGCCGTTGTGGACTTCGACGCGGCATATCCGCAGGGTGGTCGACCGGGGCAGCCGTTACGGGTCGAGGGGTTCACCGTACGCCCCGAGCTCACCCCCGAGGTGGTCGCGGCGCTGATGCCCACTGGCACCACCGAGCTCTCCGGGACCGCCCGCCTCGCCGTCGAGGTCGCCCAGAACGGACGCACTGTCGCGGCCGACTGGTCGGGGCTTGTCGCACCTCGCGTCGTGCTGGACGCGGGTGGCTCGCGGCCGGCTTTCGGGGGTGAGGTGCCGATGGTGACGGTTGCGGGGGCGGGTGAAGTAACGCTCACCGCACGGGAGTTGATGCTCACGTTGCTGCCATCCAGGGGAGCGGTAGCGTCTGAGGGAAGCGCGACGCCCGCGCCCGTGTCTGGTACTCCCACCCCGTCCCCGGCGCCCGGCCCGGTCGAGCTGCGCTGCTCGCCGGAGACCCCGCCCGGCCCGCTTCTCGCCGCCTGGCCCGTGGCCGAGCCCGCGACCGGCGGCCCCCCGGACGTCCACACAGCCACCCCGACACCGACCACCAACGCCCCCAGGACGACCCCGCCCCCCATCCAAGTCGGCCCCGGCAAGCTCGGCCAAGCGCCCAACTGTCCGGCCGACCTCCCGCCCGGCGAGCTCGACCGGACGCGGTTGCCGCAGCCCCCGCCCGGTGCGACCGAGAGCCGGCTCGACGCCTCGCTCTGTGTGGTGGCCGTCGGCTACGCCACCGTCGCCAAGCTCGGCAGCGCGCTGGTCATCAACGATCCGCACGGCACCCCCGGGCTGCTCCACCTCGACCTCGGCAAGCGCACGGTGAGCGCCCCCGACTACGACGAGTCGGACTCGGTCGGCATCCTGGGCTTCCCCGACGCCGAGGCCACCTTCCTCGCCTTCGGCTTCCAACCCACCAGCGCGAAGGTCCACTTCGAGGCGGGGCCGGTCACCGTCGTCAACATCCGGCGCGGCCGGACGTTCACCACCGCCATCGCCTACCGCCAGTACCTGCGCCTGTACGACCTGCGCGTCAACGGCGTCCCGATGGACGTCGGGCCGCACTGCCGGACCTCGCGCCCGATCGACACGGCCCTCTCCGGTGCGTACGACTTCCTCACCGGCGGGGTCCTCGACGGGAAGATCGCCATCCCGCCGTTCGCGGGGTGCGGCAGCCGGGGCGAGGACCTGTCGCCGCTGTTCACCGCCACCCTGTCGGGCCCGGGCAACCCCGTCCGGATCCAGCAGGGGCGGCTCGCGGGGGCCGGCAGCGCCCCGCCCGTCCCCGAACTGCCCAAGCGCTGAGGAGCCGCCGAGCCATGGGAATCGACGTGGTCGTCGAGGGGCTGACCAAGACCTTCGGACGGCAGACCATCTGGCAGGACGTCACGCTCACCCTGCCCGCCGGGGAGATCAGCGTGATGCTCGGCCCCTCCGGCACCGGCAAGACGGTCTTCCTCAAGGCGATCGTGGGACTGCTGCGGCCGGACGCGGGCCGGGTGCTGGTCGACGGCGTCGACATGGCCAACAGCCGTGAACGGGACGTCTACGAGGCCCGCAAGCTCTTCGGGCTGCTCTTCCAGGACGGGGCGCTGTTCGGCTCGATGACGCTCTTCGACAACATCGCCTTCCCGCTGCGCGAGCACACCCGTAAGAAGGAGTCGGAGATCCGCCGGATCGTCATGGAACGCATGGACACCGTCGGACTGGCCGGTGCGGAACGGAAGTTGCCCGGGGAGATCTCCGGCGGGATGCGCAAGAGGGCCGGGCTCGCCCGGGCCCTGGTGCTCGACCCGCAGATCATCCTCTGCGACGAACCGGACTCCGGCCTCGACCCGGTCCGTACCTCGTACCTCTCGCAACTGCTCATCGACATCAACACCGAGCTCGACGCGACGATGCTGATCGTCACCCACAACCTCGACATCGCCACCACCGTCCCCGACAACATGGGCATGCTGTTCTGCCGCGACCTCGTCGCGTTCGGGCCCCGTGAGGTGCTGCTGACCAGCGAGGAGCCGGTGGTCGAGCAGTTTCTCGGCGGACACCGGGCCGGGCCCATCGGGATGTCCGAGGAGAAGGACCGGGCGACCATCGCCCGCGAGGCCTCGCACGGCCTCGTCGCGGGCCCGCCCACCCGGCGCACGGTCGCCCCCCAACTCCAGCCCACCCCCGGCCTGCCGGTCCGCCGTGCGGTCCAGCGCCGCCGCGACCGGGTGCGCGGGCTGCTCGACTCCCTGCCGCCGGCGGCCCGCGCGGCCGTCGAGGCGGACCTGAGCGGAGTCCCGGACGGCGACACGCTCGTACGGACCCGGCCGCTGTCCACGTACGACGGCGGAGCGCCCGCGTGAGCGCCCCGGCCGAGTCGGTGAGCGGCCCCGGCGCGCCCTCGCCCCGGCCCCCGCTACGGATCCTCAACCCGCTGCGCGAGACGGGCAAGCTGTTCGCGCTCGGCTGGACCGTGGTGCGCCTCACGTTCCGGCGGCCGTTCCAGGTGCGGGAGTTCATCGAGCAGTTCTGGTTCATCGCCAGTGTGACCATCCTGCCCGCGATGCTGGTGACGATCCCGTTCGGCGCGGTCATCGCGCTCCAAGTGGGCTCGCTCATCGAGCAGTTCGGCGCCCAGTCGTTCACCGGCGGCGCGAGCGTCCTCGTCCTGGTCCAGCAGGCCAGTCCGCTGATCGTGTCGCTGCTGATCTCGGGGGTGGCGGGCTCGGCGATCTGTGCGGACCTGGGCTCGCGGACGATCCGCGAGGAGCTGGACGCCATGGAGGTCATGGGCGTCTCCCCGGTGCAGCGTCTCGTCGTACCGAGGGTGCTGGCGGTGATGTCGGTCGGGCTGCTTCTGAACGGCCTGGTCTCGGTCGTCGGCACGCTCGGCGGCTACTTCTTCAACGTGATCATGCAGCACGGCACCCCCGGCGCGTATCTGGCCAGCTTCTCCTCGCTCGCCCAGCTCTCCGACCTGCTGATCGGCGAGTTCAAGGCGGTGGTCTTCGGCTTCATCGCCGGGGTCGTCGCCGCCTACCGGGGCCTCAACCCCAAGGGCGGCCCGAAGGGTGTCGGCGACGCCGTGAACCAGTCGGTGGTCTTCACCTTCCTGATCCTGTTCTTCGTGAACATGGTGCTGACGGCGTTCTACCTCCAGCTCGTCCCGTCGAAGGGGCTCTGACATGGCGCTCCTTGACCGAGGCCGCGGCAGCGGCGAGCCGAGTCGGCTGTTCGCCTGGCTCGACCGCCCCGGCGACGAGCTCCTCTTCTATCTGCGCGCCCTCCTCTCGATCCCGCGCGCGGTCCGCCGCTACCCCAAGGAGATCCAGCGTCTGCTCGCCGAAGTCTCCTTCGGCACCGGCGGGTTGAGCGTGATCGGCGGCACGGTCGGCGTGATGATCGGCATCACCGTTTTCACCGGTACGGTCGTCGGCCTCCAGGGATACGCGGCGCTCAGCCAGATCGGCACCGACGCCTTCACCGGCTTCGTCTCCGCGTACTTCAACACCCGCGAGATCGCCCCGCTGGTCGCCGCGCTCTCGCTCTCCACCACGGTCGGCGCGGGCTTCACCGCGCAGCTCGGCGCGATGCGCATCAACGAAGAGGTGGACGCCCTGGAGAGCATGGGCGTGCGCCCGATGCCGTACCTCGTCTCCACCCGGATCGTCGCCGGGGCCGTGGCGATCGTCCCGCTGTACGGGATCGGGCTGCTGGGGTCGTATCTGGCGTCCCGGATGGTGACGATCCTCTTCAACAACCAGTCCACCGGCACCTACGACCACTACTTCGCGCTGTTCCTCTCGCCGACCGACGTACTGCTGTCGTTCCTCAAGGTGCTGGTCTTCAGCGTTCTGGTGATCATGGCGCACTGCTACTACGGCTTCCGCGCGAGCGGCGGCCCGGCGGGCGTCGGGGTGGCCGTGGGCCGCTCGGTGCGGACCGCGATCGTGCTGATCAGCGTCACCGACTTCTTCCTCAGCCTGGCGCTGTGGGGCGCCACGACCACGGTGAAGGTCGCGGGATGAGCGCGCCGGTGCGGGAGCGGACGGCTACTGTCAGGGCGCGCCCGGCGGACCGGGTGCTCGCCCGCCGCCGCAGGCTGGCCGGGTTGCTCTATCTGCTGCTTCCGCTCGCCCTGGTGTGGGTCTCGCTGGCCGTCTACCGCCATGACTTCGAGGACACCGCCCGGGTGGTCGTGGAGACCGGCTCGGTCGGCAACGAGATGCGCCCGGACGCCGACGTGAAGCTGCGCGGCGTGGTCGTCGGGCGGGTCGAGAAGATCGACACGGACGGCGAGACCGCCCGACTCACTCTCGCCCTCAAGCCGGACCGGTTGCGCCGGGTGCCCTCGGACGTAACCGCCCAACTGCTGCCCACCACCCTCTTCGGCCAGCGCTACGTGGCGCTCGTCCCGCCCGCACAGCCCTCGGCGCGGCCCCTGGCGGCGGGCAGTGTCATCCCGCGCGACCGCAGCCACAACGCCGTCGAGCTGGAGAACGCCCTCGACAACCTGCTGCCGCTGCTCACCGCCGTACAGCCGCAGAAGCTGTCGGCGACGCTCACCGCCGCATCGGACGCGCTGCGCGGACGCGGCGACCGGATCGGCGCGTCGATGGGTCAACTGGACGCGTATTTACGGAAGTTCAACCCCGACCTGCCCGTCCTCAACCGGGACGTCGAGGCGTTCGTGAAGATGAGCGGTGGGTACGCGGACGCGGCGCCGGACATCGTCGACGCGCTGTACGACGCGACCACCACCAGCGCGACGCTCGCCGCCGAGCAGCGCAAGCTCTCGGCCGCGTACGCGGCCGTGACCACGTCGGCGCAGAACCTGACCCCCTGGATCCGGCAGAACCGGTCCAACCTCATCCGGGTCACCGCCGCGAGCCGCCCCCCGCTCCAGATCTTCGGCCGCTACGCCCCGGCCTTCCCCTGCACCCTCCAGACCCTCGCCGACTTCGTCCCCGCGATGGACCGCGCCCTGGGCAAGGGTACCGACGAGCCCGGGCTGCACGTGGACGTGACGGTGGTCCAGGACCGGGGCCCTTACCAGCCCGGCCGCGACACCCCGCGCTACACCGCGACCGGCGGCCCGGCCTGCTACCCGGTGCCGTACGGCGGCGCCCCCGTGTCGGGCCGGGTCCCGGCGGCCGCAGCCCCGCTCACGACGGTCGGCGGCGGTCTTGGCGTCGCCAACTCGCCGCAGGAGAACGCCCTGGTGAACGAGGTGCTGGCGGCGGGGAGCAAGGCGGCGCCGACGGAACTGCCCGACTGGTCGAGCGTGCTCGCCGGGCCGCTGCTGCGGGGCACGGAGGTGAGACTGAGATGAGCCGCGCCTCCCTGACCGGCCCCATCGTCAAGTCGGCGATCTTCGTCCTGGTCACCGTGGTCGCCACCACCGTGCTCGCGCTCAGCGTCAGCAACACGGGCCTGGGCGACAAGGACGCGTACAAGGCGTGGTTCACCGACGCCACCGGACTCGTCAAGGGCGATTCGGTACGGATCGCGGGTGTCCGGGTCGGTCAGGTCGAGTCGGTCGAGATCGTCCAACGGCGGTACGCACAGGTGAAGTTCTCGGTGGCCAAGGGCAGAGCGCTGCCCGCCACCAGCACCGCGTCCGTGAAATACCTCAACATGGTCGGGCAGCGCTATCTCGCCCTTGAGCGCGGTACGGGCCCGGCCGGGCAGGCGCCGCTGCGGCCCGGCGCGACGATCCCGCTGCGCCGCACCTCGCCCGCCCTCGACCTCACCCAGCTGTTCAACGGCTTCCAGCCGCTGTTCCAGGGGCTCTCCCCGGCCGACACCAACAAACTGGCCGGCTCGGTCGTCCAGGTGCTCCAGGGTGAAGGCCCCACGGTGGAAAGTCTGGTCGCCACCATCGGCTCGGTCACCAGCACGCTCGCCGCCAAGGACGCGGTGATCGGGTCGGTCGTCGACAACCTCAACACCGTGCTGCGTACGGTCAACACGCGCGAGGCGCACGTCACTTCGCTCGTCGACACCCTCGACGACCTGGTGGCCGGTCTGTCGGCGGACCGCAAACCCATCGGGCAGGCCATCAGCGCCCTGTCGTCGCTGACCACCAGCACGGCCGGTCTGCTCGACGACGGCCGGGCGCCACTGAAGAGCGGCATCGACCAGCTGGGCCGCGTCTCCGCGAACCTCGCCGACAACGGCACGCTCCTCGAACAGTTCCTCCAGCGCACCCCGGCCAAGATGCGGGCCCTCACCCGCATCGCCTCGTACGGCTCCTGGCTGAACCTCTATCTGTGCGAGGCCAAGGTCACCGGGGTCACCACGGACGACGGCAGCCCGGCCCCCACGGGCCTCGCCCTCAAGGACCAGAGGTGCCGACGATGACCTCTCTACGGCGGCTGCGCAAGCCCCGCAGACCACTCCACGAGCGGCACCCCGTCGCCATCGCCGTCGTCGGACTGCTCACCATGACCCTGCTCGGGCTGCTCGTCTACAACGTCAAGTCCCTGCCCCTGATCGGTGGCGGCACCCGCTATACCGCCGACTTCAAGGAGTCCGCCGGACTCCACCCCGGCGACGACGTGCGCGTGGCGGGGGTGAAGGTGGGCGAGGTCGACAAGGTCCGGCTCGACGGGCCGAAGGTGGCGGTGACGTTCACCGTGAAGGACGCCTGGATCGGCGACGCCAGTACGGTCGGCATCGCGATCAAGACCCTCCTCGGCTCGAAATACCTCGCGGTCGACCCGCGCGGCACCGCCGCCCAGGACCCGGCCCGGCGGATCCCGATCACCCGCACGACCTCCCCGTACGACGTACTCGACGCGCTCAACGGACTCGGCGAGACCGTCGGCGAGCTCGACACCAAGGCCATCGCGAAGAGCTTCGAGACCATCTCGGCCACCTTCGGCAACACCGGGCCCGGCGTGCACAAGGCCGTCACCGGGCTAGCCGATCTGTCGCTGGCCATCGCGAGCCGCGACGAGCAGATCACCCGGCTGCTCAAGGGCACCGACCAGGTCACGCGGACGCTGGACGCCAAGAAGGACCGGCTGCGCAGCCTCCTGGAGAACGGCGGTCTGCTGCTGACGGAGGTAAGCCACCGGCGTGACGCCATCCATGGCCTGCTCACCGGCGCCCGCGACCTGAGCACCCAGCTCAGCGGAGTCGTCGCCGACAACCGCGCCCGGATCGGCCCCGCACTCA
This sequence comes from Streptomyces sp. CBMA152, assembly GCF_014596475.1. Taxonomy (GTDB): domain Bacteria; phylum Actinomycetota; class Actinomycetes; order Streptomycetales; family Streptomycetaceae; genus Streptomyces. The sequence goes on from NZ_MECJ01000038.1 coordinate 43,301, forward strand.
CCGCCCTCGACCATGTCACCGAGATCCTGACCAAGAACAAGGCGGGCCTCGACCGGATCCTGGCGCAGGCGGGCCCGTATTACCGCCTCGTCGGCAACACCCTCGGCAACGGCCACTGGATGGACAGCTACCTCTGCGGGCTCGTCCCGAAGACGTATGTACCTCCGGGCGGCACACCGCCGAACGGCTGCATGCCGCCCAAGTACAGTAAGGGAGGCGGCAGTTGATGCGAACCCTGATGGACAGGATTCGGGCGCGCAAGTTCCTCGCCCTCGGCATCGCCTTCGCGCTCGTCGTCGCGGCCGCCGCATCGGTCGCCGCCGTACGGGTGCTGGGCGACAGCGGCGCCATGCGTATCACGGCGTACTTCGATCGCACGGTGGGTGTGCACGAAGGGTCGGATCTACGGGTGTTGGGTGTACGGGTCGGCAGCGTCGGCCGCATTCATCCGGAGGGGCGGCGGGTGCGGGTCACCCTCAGTGTGCGCAAGGGTGTGCGGGTGCCGCAGCTCGTGCGGGCCGTCGTCATCGCGCCGAGCGTTGTCTCCGGCCGGTTCGTGCAGCTCAGCCCCGCGTACAGCGGCAGCGGCCCGACCCTGCGGGACGGCGATGTCATCCCCGAGGAGCGGACCGCGACCCCGATGGAGGTGGACGAGCTCGCCAAGAGCGTCGGCGACCTCGTCACGGCCCTCGGCCCCGAAGGCGCCAACAAGAAGGGCGCGCTCTCGGACCTCATCGACACCGGCGCGAAGAACCTGCGGGGCAACGGCGACGACATCGGCCGTACGATCCAGCAGCTCGGCGGGGCCTCGAAGGTCCTTGGCGGTTCGAGCGCCGACCTCGTGCGTACGGTGCGTCAACTCCAGTCGTTCGTCACGGTGTTGAAGGACAGCGACGGGACCGTACGCACCACCGAACAACAGCTCGCCGATGTGACCACCTTCCTCGCCGGGGAGAAGGACGACCTCGCCGCCGCGCTCCGGCAGCTCGGAACCGCCCTCGGGCAGGTGAAGACGTTCGTCCGGGACAACCGGGGCGCGCTGAAGAAGGACGTCGACCGGCTCGCCGTGCTCACCCAGTCGCTTGTCGACCAACGGGCCTCCCTGGGTGAGGCGTTGGACACTCTGCCGCTGGCCGCCGCCAACCTGGAGAACGCGTACAACCCGGCGACCCGCACCATCGACGGCCGCGCCGACCTCAACGAGATCGCCGTGCTGCCGCTGCCCGCCGCCGAGACGTTCCAGCGGCAGCCGGGAGGCGGGCGATGAGGCGCGGGGTCGCGCGGGCCGGGATGGCGTTGAGCGCCGCGCTGGTCGTCACCGGTCTGGCACTGCTGCCGGGCGGCTGCGGAGTGCCGTCGTTCCACGGCATCGAGGACCTGCCGCTGCCCGGCGGCGCCGACCTCGGCAGCCACCCGTACCGGGTCACCGCCGTCTTCAAGGACGTCACCAGCCTGTTCCCGCAGTCAGCGGTGAAGGTCAACGACGTGCCCGTCGGCCGGGTCGAGAAGATCGAGGTCAGCCGGGACGACTGGCTGGCCCGGGTGACGATGAAGGTCAACGGCAAGGTGCGGCTGCCGTCCGACGCGTACGCCAATGTGGAGCAGTCCAGTCTGCTCGGCGAGAAGTACGTGCAGTTGGTGGCCCCGAAGGATCTCGCGGCGCGCGCGGATCCGCTGCGGGACGGCGCGGTGATCCCCGTCAGCCGTACGAACCGCAACGCTGATGTCGAGGAGGTCTTCGGAGCCCTGTCGATGCTGCTCAACGGGGGTGGGGTCCAGCAGATCAACACGATCACGCGGGAGTTGAACCGGGCGCTGGGCGGCCGGGAGTCCGCGGCCCGGTCGGTGCTGACCCAGATCGGCACGTTCACCAAGAACCTCGACGCCCACAAGGGTGACATCACGGACGCGCTCGATGGGCTGAACAAGCTGTCGTCCACGGTGGCCGCCCGGGACGCCCAGGTCGGCACGGTCCTGGACGGGCTCGGCCCGGGGCTCAAAGTCCTCCAGGAGCAGCGCGGTTCGCTCGTCACCATGCTGAAGTCCCTGGACGCGTTGTCGTCCGTGGCCGTCGACACCGTCGACCGCACCAAGGACGACATCGTCGCCGACCTGCGCGCCCTCGCGCCCACCCTCAAGGGCCTGGCCGACGCGGGACGCAACCTGCCCGCCTCGCTCCAGGTGCTGATGACGTACCCGTTCACGGACGAGGTGCTGACGGGCGTGAAGGGGGACTACCTCAACGTTTATCTGAAGGTCGCGGCCGCACCGGGAACCATGGTCCGGCCTGCAGCCGGCGCGCTGCCGCTGCCGTCCGTCCCCCAGGAAGGCGGCGCCCGGTGATCACCCTCGGCACCCACCTCAAGAACCTCGCCTTCCTGCTGCTCGGCGCGCTGGTGCTGGGCTACATCGGGGTGAAGTACGCGGACCTGGGACGGTTCGTCGGCGCGCCGGGCTCGTACACCGTACGCGTCGAACTCGCCGAGACCGGTGGGCTGTTCACCGGGTCCGGGGTCACCTACCGGGGTGTGGACGTCGGCCGGGTGCGGAGCATCGGGCTCACCGACGACGGGGTCGAGGCGCGGCTCGCCATCAAGAAGGGCACCGCGCCGATCCCCGCCGACCTGGAGGCGAAGGTGGCCGGTCTTTCGGCGGTCGGCGAGCAGTACATCGACCTGGCGCCGCGCACCGACAAGGGCCCGTTCCTCGGCGACGGCTCGATCGTGCCCCGCACGCGGACCAGCACACCCGCCCCGATCACCCGACTCCTCACCGGGATCAACGACTTGGCGGCCTCCGTACCCACCGACGAGCTGCGCACGGCGGTCGACGAACTCGGCCGCGCCTTCGCCAACCAGGGCTCCAACCTCCAGGTGCTCCTCGACACGGGCAGCCAGTTCATCAACGCCGCCGACCAGGCGCTGCCGGCCACCACTCAGCTGCTCGTTGACGGCGAGACCGTACTCCGGACGCAGGCGGACAGTACGAAGGCGCTCACATCGTTCGCCACGGGGGCGCGGAAGATCGCGCGACAGCTGAAGGACTCCGACTCGGATCTGCGCCGGGTGATCGAGCAAACCCCGGAAGCTGCCGATGAGTTCACTTCGCTGCTGCGGGACACCGACCCGGGTCTGAGCGTGCTCCTCGCCAATCTGACCACGACGTCGGAGCTCCTGGTCACGCGGCAGCACGGCCTGGAGGAGCTGATGGTGCGGCTGCCCCGGGTGGCGGCGGCGGGTTCCACGGCGGTCGGTCCGGGTGGTGCGGCCTTCGGGATGGTCACAACCTTCTTCAAACCGCTGCCGTGTACGGCTGGATACGAGGGCACAGTGTACCGCAACGGCCTTGATACGTCTGGGAGTTCGGCCGTGAACTCGGCGGCACGGTGTGCGGCGCCACCCGGCAGTGGCCAGAACGTACGCGGCTCGGGCAATGCGCCCCGGGGGTCGATTCCGGTACCCGCTGTTCCTGGCTCGGGGGTCTCCTCGGGGCCGGTGCTGGGCGCGCCGTCCGCACCGTCGCGGAGTCCGGTGGACCTCGCCGGGCTGCTCGGGCTCGGGGGGTGACGGTATGAGACGACGACGGACGATCGTGCTGCTCGGGCTGGTGCTCGGCACGGCCCTGTGCGGTGTCTCCGCATGGACGTACGTAAGGGCGCGCGGCGATGACGACCTGGCGTACGCCAAGAGCCGCGACGCGGTGCTCGCCGCCGGGCGAACGTATGTCGCCCGGCTCAACTCGATCGACGGCCGGGATGCGGACAAGGGCCTCGACGGTTGGCTCTCCGTGACCACCGGCCCGCTCCACGACGAGCTGCGGACCACCCGGGCCAAGAGTGCAGAGGTGCTGAAGGAACAGGGTGCCACCACAAGCGCCGAGGTCACGGACGCCGCCGTCACTCAGCTCGACGACCGCGCGGGCACCGCCCGGCTGATCGCGACCGTACGCATCGAGGCCCGACCGCGTACCGGCGCACCGACCACCGACCGCAAACGTTTCGAGGCGGGACTGGCCCGGACGGGCGGCGGCTGGAAGCTGACTTCACTGACGGCGATCGCGGTGACGGTCACGGCGGGGGCGGGGTGAGGGGCGTATGACGACGACCGAAGCTGTTTCCGCCGTCGAGGAACCGGTCATCCGGATGCGCCTGCGGCGTTTCCTGCCGCCTTCGCTGATCGCGGTTCTGGTGGTGGTGAGTGCCGTATTCCTGGTGATGGAGCGGGAGTTGAGGGATTCTCCGGCCGCGTCGAACCGTGCCCTCACCGACAGCACCGCCACAGGCGAGGTACTCGACGAGGTGAGCACCGCCGTGGGGCGGGTGTTCACGTATGACCCGGCGACGCTCGCCCGGACCCGTCAGGACGCGCGTTCGCTGCTGGCGGGGGAGGCGGCGAAGGAGTACGACGGGCTGTTCGCGCAGGTGCAACAGCGTGTCGGGGACCAGCAGTTGACGCTCACCACGCGTGTCGCGCGGGCGGGGGTGCGTGCGCTCACCGCGTCCCGCGCCGAGTTGCTGCTCTTCCTCGACCAGACCAGCGAGCGGCGCGGGCAGAAGGCCACCACCGTGGCCGCGCAGCTCTCGGTGACCGCCGAACTCGACGGCGGGCACTGGCGGATCACCGCGATCAAGGCCCGCTAGGGCGAGTGGGGAGGTGCTCATGGCACGTATAGCAGTGCACAGGCGGTTGTCGCTCACAGCGGTCGCGCTTCTGGCGGCCGCGTTGGCGATGGCGTTCGCCGTCTGGACGGGCGGCTCCTGGTACGCGTCGGCGCACGACGAGCAGGCAGCTTTCGCGCGCACCCGCGACGCGGCGCTCCAGGCGGGGGAGCGGGCCGTACAGAACATGAACACCCTCGACTACGGCGATCTGACGCGCGGCCTCGACGCATGGGAGCAGTCCGCCACCGGTGATCTGCTCAATGAACTCAAGGGCAGCAGAACGCAGTTCGAGCAGCAGGTCCGGGACGCCAAGACCGCGACCACCGCCAAAGTGCTCTCCGGGGCGGTCACCGAGCTCGACGAACGGGCCGGGCGGGCGAGAGTGATGGTCGCGATCCGGATCACCGTCGTGACCGCGGACAAGAAGATCAGCACCAAGGACAGCCGGATGCTCGCCGAACTGACCCGCACCCCGGAGGGCTGGAAACTCAGCCGGCTCGGCCAGGCACCGGTCGGCGACGCCACCGCACCGTCCACCCCTAGCGGCAGCTGACCCCGGAGGCCCCGATGTCGACCACCCGCCATCTCGTCAACCGGCAGCGTCGGTTGGCTGCCGCACGTCCGGCCGTCGAGCGTCGGCCTGTACCCGTCGTACGACGCTCCGCGCCCGCCGCGCGCCGGACCAGGCCGTTCCTGCGGCCTCTGCTGCTCGCCGTGCTCACCGTGGCGCTCACCGTCTTCTCCGTCGTGGCGTACGTCCAGGGCGAGGACCGGCGGACGGACTCCGCCGGGCACAACACGGCGCTGGCCGACACCGCTCGTACCAGCGAGGTCAAGGGTGTCGTCGACGACGCCGTGCAGGGGATCTTCTCGTACGACCACGCGAACCCGGCCAAAAGCGAGGCCGCGGTGAAGACCGCGCTGACCGGGGCGGCCGTCGAGCAGTACCGCGCGATGATCGCGCCGGTCCGGGAGCAGGGGCCACGGCAGAAGCTGGTGCTCACCACGACGGTCACCGACAGCGGGGTGGAGGTCGTCGACGGGGACCGGGCGCGGGTCCTGGTCTTCGCCGACCAGAGCAGCACGCGGACAGGCAAGGGCGGCGGCACCACGGTCGCGGCCGCGATGTTCGCTGTCGACGCGGTCCATCAGGCCGGGGTCTGGCGGATCGCGTCCATCGACACCTTCAACCGTGCGAGGTGAGTTGCGTGGCGATACGACGTACGGCACTGGCGGCGGTTCTCGCGGCCGCCTGCCTGGCGGTCACCGGCTGCGGTTCCTCGTCCCAGCCGCCGCCGGAGGTGGACTGGGCGGCCGGGGTCTGCCGGCACCTCACGGACAGCGGGGCCCGGCTCGCCGTACCCACGGTGGACCGGACACAGCCGGTACGGGCCCAGCGCCAGATGGTCACCTTCCTCACCGCGCTCTCCGACCGGCTCGGGGCGTTGCGGACGGCCATGGGGAAGGACGGGGCGCCGCCGGTGGACGGTGGGGCCGCCGCCTTCGGCAAGGCCCTCGCCCATCTCGACAAGGCGCGTGCGTCGGTGGGGGAGGCGGCGGCCACGCTCTCCCGCGCGACGGTCACGGACCAGAAGTCGCTGAACTCGGCGCTGGACGCGGCGGGCACGTCCCTGCGGGCGGTGGGCGCGTACAAGGGCCCGGCGGACGATCTGCGTACGGACCCGAAGCTGAAGGCGGCGTTCGACGAGAGTCCGGGCTGTGCGGCAGCCCAGGACAGACAGGGGGCTGGCGATGGTTCCTGACCCCGACGGCCCGGGCCCCCTCTCGCGGCGGCAGCGGGCGGCCGTCCTCGTCGCGGCGGCCGTCGTCGCGGTGGGCCTCCTCGTCCACACCGGCGCGACCTTCCTCTATCTCGCCCCGCACAACGCGGCCACCGACTCCCTCGGCGCCGGGCTCAACAGCTATATGGCGCCGGAGTTCGTCCAGAGCTGGCAGCTGTTCGCGCCGGAGATCACCCGGACCATGACGGCGGTCGGCGCCCGCGTCGAGCTGCGGATGCCGGACGGCACGACCAGTGTCGGCCCCTGGCAGGACCTCACCGCCCAGGATCTCGCGGAGCTGCGCGGCAACCCGCTGCCGAGCCGCATCCGGCAGCAACTGGCCACCGCCTGGGCGGCGTTGCTCGCCTCGCACGACGCCGATCAGCGACCCATCGGGCTACGCGGCCTCGACAGCGAGCAGTACCTCAAACGCCTCGCGCTGTCCCGCCTCCCCGCGACCCCGAAGGGCGCACGCGTCGAACGCATCCGGTTCCAGTCGACCGACACCACCGTCGCACCACCACCGTGGAAGCGGAACGGCCCCGCCGCCGCGCCGGTCGTGCGTACGTATCCGTGGTGGCCGGTGGGCGCGGACGACTTCGCGGAAGGGCGTACGTCGTGACCAGTCAACTGTCCGATATGGACGGCAAGTTGATACTCGACCGGGTGCTGGCGCGGGCGTGTGACGCGCGGGTGTGGGCGTATCAGAGCGCGGCCGTACGGATCGGGATGGGCGGGGCCTGGCTGCTGCTCCTGGTCCATGAGTTCCCGCGCCGCGAGCGGATGTGGGGGCCGGACGCCCCCTGGAGCCGGCGGCTCGCCGAGCACTCGCTCGACCAGAGCCACGCTTTCAGTGTGCTGCGCTGGTCGGGCGGCCAGGTGTGGTTCGAGGTGTTCTATCTGCTCTCGGCGGCGGTCGCGGCGGCGCTGTTGGTCGGCTGGCGCACCCGTACGACCTCGCTGCTGTTCGTCATCAGCGTCTTGTCCCTCGACCACCGCAACGAGAACGTGCTGAACGCGGGCGACACCATCTTCCGTATCACCGCGATCTACTTGGCCTTCACGCGGTGCGGGCAGGTGTGGTCACTGGACGCGCGGCGCCGCGAGCGACAGCGGGATCGTACGGGCGCGATCCTGTGGTCCTTCTGCGGGCTCGTCCTCGCCTGGGCCACGCTCGCCGCTCAGCTCACCGGCGGCTGGGCGCTGCTGCTGTGGGGGTGCTGGGCGGGCCAGGCGGTGTGGCGCGGGCTCCGGGCGCGTCCGGGTGCGCGCCGCACGCTGGAGCTCATCGGGCATCTGCTGCACAACGGCGGGGTGCTGATGCTGATGATCCAGGTCTGTCTGCTGTATGCGTCGGCCGGCTGGTACAAGATCCAGGGCGTGTCCTGGCAGGACGGCACGGCGGTGTACTGGTCGGCGGGGCTCGACTGGCTGGAACCGTATCCCTCGCTCTCCCACGCCCTCACCTCGCACCCCCTGATCGTTCTCGCGCTGACGTACGGGACGGTGCTCGTCCAGGTCGCCTTCCCGTTCAGCGTCCTGGACCGGCGGGCCAAGAACGTCCTGCTGGCGCTTCTGTTCGCCGAGCACATCGGCATCGGGCTGCTGCTCGGCCTGCCGTACTTCTCACTCTCGATGATCGTGGCCGACCTGGTGTTCCTGCCGACGGGGTTCCTGCGCGGGGTGGGGGCGCGGGTGGTGGGGCTGCGGGCTCGGTTCACGGCGGCCGTCGCCGTACCGAAGGGGACGACGAGCGGCCGGCTCCCGACGCCCGGGGCGCGGGAACCGGCCCACGAGTCCGACTCGGCGGGTCAGGTCAGCCCTTCCTGACCCGCTGTTCAGCTCTTCTTCGCCAGCGTCATGTCGATGGCGTTGCCGGGCCCGGCGGTGAAGGCGCTCAGGATGTCGTTGAACGCGCCGCAGTTCTTGAGGGCGGGGAGCGTGTACACACCCTTGAGCTTGCCGCCGCCCAGCGGGTCGAACCTGCCGTCCGACGTCAGGTTGATGTCTGCTGGGGTACCGGTCCCGCAGTCCGCGCCGCCGCCCAGTGGGATGCCGAAGATCGCGATCTGGGGGAGCTTCACGTTCATACGGGACTTGGCGGTGAGGTCACCGGCGGCGCTGAGCGTGCCCGTCGTCCGTTCCACCTGCTGGAACTCGATCTTCGCGGTCGCGGGGAGGAAGCCGAGGATCGAGAACTTGCCGGTGGTCGGGTCGAGCGTCAGGTCCGCTTTGTACGAGCCGGACGCGAGGTCGAAGTCGGCCTCGATGCCCCCGCCGAGCGCCGCGGTCCCGTTGGCGGCCTTGATGGACGAGCTGCCGGTGAGGCCGTAGCTGAGGTGGATGGGTGGGTTGGGGTTGATGGGATTGGTCGGGTTGGTCGGGCTTGTTGGGTTCGTAGGGTTGGTTGGACTGGTGGGGTTGGTCGGGTTCGTAGGGTTCGTGGGGCTGGTTGGGTTTGTAGGGTTGGTCGGGCTCGTTGGATTCGTCGGGCTGGTGGGGTTCGTTGGATTGGTTGGGCTCGTCGGGTTGGTGGGATTCGTGGGGTTGTTGTCCACGACCTTGAAGCGGTGCAGGGTCTTGTCGGTCGACGTCAGGGTGCAGGCCGCGTCGAACGTGTCCTTGCCCGTGACCAGTTGCACCGGCTTGCCGTTGGCATCCCGCGCGATCATGTCGTGCAGGGAGATGTTGTTGACGTCGATGCTGCCGTCGCCGACCTGGTCGAAGGTGAGCGAGGGCGCGTGCCCCGTGGCGACGACGGTGAAGTCGGCCGGCGGGCTGGGGATGTTGCCCTTGGCCACGTCGTTCTCGACCTTGATGCCGGAGAGCGGTCCGGACGGGGTGTTCACCGTGACGTCGGCGGTCGCCTTGCCCTCCAGCGTCTTCGCGCCGACCAGGCCCAGGCCCTGCGCGGCGCGGGAGCTCACCAGGGTGGCGGAGGTGATCTCGAAGGCCGGGGTCGCCTGGCCCTTCTGGATCTCGGCCGGGATGTCCGCCGTGATGGTGATCTTGATCGGATCGGCGTTGATCAGCGGGAAGACGCAGGAGTAGTCCTGAACCAGCCTGGCCGGTACCGCCGTTGCGGTCCCGGCCGCACCGACGGACACCACGGCGGCGACCACGCCGGTGGCGGTGACGACGGCCAGCGTGGGCAGGGCCCTCCTGGACCGTTTTCTCTGAATTCCCATGAGCTGCCTCTCGCGTTGCGTGGTACGGGCGCGAACGGATGCGGGGCCCCCGGGTGCAACGGGAGCGATACTCTCGTCTTTCGGCTGGGGAAACTACTGGGGAGTAAGGTGGGGGTCAAGGGCAAATTCGCCATCGATCAGCAAGGAATGGGTAATTGGCATCGCGTGACGAATCGGTCGGTCTTTTTCCGTCGGTGGGTGCGCATTCCTCACGGCCTGCCGACCCGATTCGGCCGTTACTCGTAACGGCTGTTGACCGCCCCCGGTCCCTTCAGTACGTTCCCGGGAGTATGGGAGTTCCTGAATGTGGGACGAGGGTGAAACGCATGCGCAGCGGTTCCGTCGCGCTGGTGGTCGCGGGAGTCGTCGGCGCCACGGGTGCCGTGCTTCTGACCTGCGGAACGGGCAGCGCGATCGCCGTGGAGGCGAAGCTTTCACAGACGTACGAGTGTAAATTCCCGCTGATCGGCGCCGATTCGCTGAAAGTCGCGATCACCGCCGATCTGCCCGCCTCGATTCCGGTCAACACGCAGACGGGCGCGATAAAGATCGACGCATTGTCCACGGTGAGCTCGCGGGCGGCGCAGGGGCTCGGCCTGGTGGGCGCGAAGACCGTGGAGGGGGTCGCGTCCGCGAGTGCCACGGTGAATCTGCCGGGCGGGGAACAGCTCGACGTCGGCATCGACAACACCGTCGAAAAGGCCAATGTGCCGAGCCCGCCGAAGGATTTCGAGGTCAAGGCATCGGGCTCGGCGCCTTCGCTCTCCTTCCGCCGACCCGGCGCGGCCACCATCGACGTCAACAGCATCACGCTGAAACTCACGGCCCGGGATGCGGCGGGCAAGGTCGTCCAACTCCCGCCCTTCGGCGACGTGTTCGAGGCACCGTGCACGCTCAAGCCGGCCGACCAGAACAAGACACTGCACCGGTTCACGATCACCGGCGCCGACCCGACGGGCCCGACCCCCACCCCCACGGGCCCCGCACCGACCCCCACTACGACGGCCGGTCCCACCCCATCGAGCCCGACCCCGACCGGCCCCGCTCCGACCGGGCCGGGCAGCACCCCGAGCTCCGGCACCACGGGTACGCCCACCGCACCCGGCGCGGGCACCACGGGCGGCGGCAGCGGCGGCACCGACCTGACCACCCACGTCAACGGCCCCGGTGACGGATCGGGCGACGGCCACGGCAGCCTCGCGGGTACGGGAGTCACCACCGTCGGCGCGTTGCTCACCGGCGCGGGGCTGCTCGGCGCGGCGGGTATCGCGGCCACCCACTATCTGCCTCGCCGCATCCGGGGCGAGGACGACTGAGCACTCCGCTGGAAGTGTGGATGTTCGGCTGCGGACCGTGCGTGGCTTGTCGCGCAGTTCCCCGCGCCCCTAAAAGACAGGGGGCGCGGAACCGCATCGGCATCCCACACGCCGCTCAGCCCGCCCGACCAGCCCCCCGCCGACGCAGCACCACCCACACCCCGCCCCCCACCACCACTAGCCCGGCCAAGGCCACGACCGTCCAGTTCACCGTCGCGTAGTCGACCTCCGCGCTCTCCACCAGGTTCCCGGCCGTGTCGCTGGCGGTGACCTCCACGTTCCCCCAGTCCACCAGCGGCGGGCTCACCCACTTCTGGGTGACCTCGACGCGCTGGCCTGGCAGCAGTTCGGCGGGGAGCCGTCGCCCCGGCGGCTCGAACGCGGTGTGTCCGAACACCCCCTTCGCCCGCAGGCTCACCTGTGGCGACAGCATCACGTTGCCGCTGTTGACCAGCGCGTACGAGATGGTCGCCGCGCGTTTCGCGCCGGGAACGAGTGGGGCGGTGTAGCGGAACCGTACGTTCTCGATGCGCAGCCGCTGCACGCGAGCGCCGTTCACCTTGAGGTAGACGCGCGCCCCGACCGCCTGCTGGACCGCGACCCCGTTGCCGTTGGACGCGCCGAGGTGGGGGTCGAGGGCGACGATCGCGCCCGGGTGGTCGCCCGGTTCGGCGTCCTTGGGCACGGTGAGGGTGAACGGGACGGTGGCCTCGCCGCCCGCCGCGATGGTGACCTCGGAACGGTCCAGACGCGTCCATGCCCCGACGCCGCTCATCCGCTCGTTCCTGCCGCGCACCGCGAAACCGCCGTCGCGCGGGGTGTTGTAGCCGTCAGTCCCGTACAACTGGAAGGTCGTCTCACGGGCGCCGAGGTTCTTGACCGTCACCTGGTCGCGGACGGTCGCGCCGCGGTCGGCCGTCATACGGAAGTACGCCCGGGGCTGCGCGTTCTTCGCGCCCTGAGCAACGGGGAAGACCGACCACCGGCCGTTGTCGGCGGCTTGTGCGGAAGTGCTCGGCAGGGTCGCGGATACGCACACCGCGAGCAGACCGAGGACGACGAGGAAGGCGTGTCTCACGTGCGGTTGTCTCATACGTATCTCACCGCCGGGGGAAGGGGAGTCGGGGACGGGAGATGGGCCGGTCGCCGTGTGCGACCGGCCCACGAGGAGGCGTGACTCACGTCAGGGTCAGCGTGAGCACGGCCTTGTAGTCGCCCGCCGCCGCGGTCGCGGGGATGTTCAGGGAAAGACCGCTGTCCACGGCGAACTGGCCGCCGGTCGCCGCCGCGTCCGGAGCGCTGGCCAGCGTCGCGCCGACGGTCCCGACGGTGCCCTCGGAACCGGCCACGCAGTTGCTCTTGGAGCCGGGAGACGTCACACAGGCGGGCTTCCAGCTCAGCTTGTCCGCGCCGATCGACCCGGCCGTACCGGTGAAGTCGCTGACCTTGCCGGTGAGCGACCAGCCGGTGGCGCCGTTGCGGCCGTCCTTGACGGTGACCGTCTGGAGATTGCCGCTGGAGACACCGCCCGCACCCTGGTTCACCGAGGACAGGGCCACGCTGTCACCGGGCTGGCTCATGGAGAGCGTTCCGGCCACGGCCTTGACCTGCGTACTCAGGTTCTGCTGAGCGGTCGAACCACCCGGCGAGGTCGGGTTGGTGGGGTTGGTCGGGTTCGTTGGGTTCGTTGGGTTGGTCGGATTCGTTGGGTTGGTTGGGTTGGTTGGGTTCGTCGGGTTGGTCGGGTTGGTGGGGCTCGTCGGGTTCTTCGGTACGACCTTGAAGGCCGCCAGGACCTTGTTCGTCGACTTGAGCGTGCAGGGCGCGTCGAAGGTGTCCTTGCCCGTGACGAGTTGGATCGGCTTGCCGTTGGCGTCCCGCACGATCATGTCGTGCAGGTTGATGCCGTCCACCTCGATGCGCGCGTCCCCGGGTGTGTTGAAGGTGAGGGACGGTGCGTTGCCCGTGGCGTTGACGGTGAAGTCGGCCGGCGGGCTGGGGATGTTGGTCTTCGCGACCGTGTTCTCGACGCCGATCCCGGAGAGCGGCCCGTCCGGTGTGTAGACGGTGACACTCGCCGTCGCCTTTCCCTCCAGCGTCTTGCCGCCGACGAGCCCGAGCCCCTGCGCCGCGCGCGAGCTGACCTTCGTGGCCGCGTTGACCGCGAACGCCGGCGACGGCGTTCCCGCCTCGATCTGGCTCGGAATGTCGGCCGTGATCGTCGCCTCGATCGGGTCATTGCTGATCAGCGGAAATACACAGTCGTACTGCTGGACAAGCTTTGCGGGATCTGCCTGCGCGGTCCCGGCGCCCGCGAAGCCGAGCAGCCCCGCGACCACGCCGCCTGCTGCCGCGACGGCCAGCACGGATCGCGCCCCGGCCTTTCTCTCCAAAGCTCCCATGAGCCACCTCTCGTGTTGTACGGACAGTGCGGAACTGGCGCGAACACTTGGGCCTGAGGGTGTGTGAAGGGCGGAAAGTTCCGCGTTTCGGATGCGTAAACTACTTGCGAGTAGGTGGTCGGTCAAGGCGTGGATATGCAAGGCTGTCGAGGGGTTAAGGGAATCCCCGGTTCTTGTCACCGCGATGAGTGGCGCCGCCGCACTTTTTGTCTCTTCCGTACAAAAGCCCAGGGGTCTCCGGGCTGCCAACCGCCCTGCCCGGCAGTGGAATTCAAGAATTCACGCGTACGTAATTCACCATTGTGCGGGAGTTTCGTGGCCGGGGGTCCGCTCCGGGCTGCACGGCCCGCTGCGGACGCCGTCTCGCTGTCCGATACACCGAAATCGACCATCGACACCTCATTGCAACATGACGGAGTGTCAGATATGACGAGTCGTCAGGGAGGGTGACGCGCCCATGGGAGAGCGAGGCAGCGCGAAGGCCGGGCGGCAGATCGCTCACCCCTGCACGCGCGCCACCTCCCGTCGCCAGGCGCCCTGGCAGCTGTCCGTCCCGATGGGTATGGTCGGCTCCGGCCATCCGGCGGATGGTCACGTCTACGCGCATGGCACCACGTCCGCACCGGCCACCGGACCGACCACCGGACCGGCCGCGGGCGACCCTCCCCGTCCCGCCAGCCCGAGCCCCAGACCCACAGCACGTCCCGGCAACGGTACGAGTACCGCCCCGGCGGCCAGTCGTCGTCGGGCAGCCAGGCCTCCGGCTGCCCGTTGGGCACGCCGTCCCCCAGTACGCCCGGCTCGCCGTCGCCGCCACCCCCCTCATCTCCCCACCGGTCTGATTCGGAGTCTCCATGACGCCCGTTGCGCCGAACCGTGAACTCGTCGTCGGATTAAGCCCGTTGGGCCTGCCCGACCCACGCCTCGTCGCCGCCGTCTGCCGAGCCGGCGGACTGGGTGTGCTCGACCTCGGCGCGGGCGATCGCAGTGCCCGCGACGCGCTCGCCCTGCTGCGGCGCTGGACGGCCGACTTCGGCGTAAGGGTCGGGCCGACCTGCGCGCTCACCCCGGAGGAGCTGGCCGAGGAGTGCGGCGGCGCGTGCCCGGCGGTGGTGGTGCTCGCCAACGATGCACCATGGCGTCCAGACCAACTGCCCGCAGATGTGCGGGTGTTGATGGAGGTAAGTGATCCTGAGCAAGCCTGCCTCGCCGCGTCCCATGGCGCGTACGGGCTCGTCGCGCGCGGGAGCGAGTGCGGTGGCCGGACCGGTGAGCTGAGCACCTTCGTCCTGCTCCAGGCGTTGCTGGCCGACCCGGCGTACGACCTGCCCGTATGGGCGTGCGGGGGTATCGGTCCCCGTACCGCGGCGGCGGCCGTGGTCGGCGGGGCGGCCGGGGTCGTCCTCGACGTCCAGCTGGCGCTTCTCGCCGAGTCGGGGCTGCCGGACGAGACCGCGGCGGCGCTGCGCACCACGGACGGGTCCGACACGACCGTGGTCGACGGTGTCCGGGCGCTGCGGCGCGAGCGTACGGGCGTCCAACTCCCCATCGGCCAGGACGGGTTCCTCGCCGCCCGGTTCGCAGGGCGGTGGGGCACTGTGGCGGGCGCGGTGCGCGGAGTGCGCGACGCGATCGGGGCCGTAGTGAGCGAGCCGGACGCCGCCCGCGTGCTGGCCCCCGACTCACCCATGGCGGCCGCCCTCGGTACCCGGCTCCCGCTCGTACAGGGCCCCATGACCCGCGTCAGCGACCAGGCCGGTTTCGCGGCGGCCGTGGCCCGCGAGGGGGCACTGCCGATGCTGGCGCTCGCTCTGTCGGACGGGGAGCAGAGCCGCGCCCTCCTGGAGCACACCCGCGCCGAGCTGGGCGAGCGGCCCTGGGGCGTGGGCATCCTCGGCTTCACGGACGGCCGGATCCGGGCGGAGCAGCTGGAGGCCGTACGAGCCGTCCGCCCCACGCATGCCATCGTCGCGGGCGGTCGTCCGTCCCAGGCCTCCGAGTTGGAGGCGGCGGGCATCCGGACGTTCCTGCATGTGCCCTCGGCGACGCTTCTCGGCCAATTCATTGACATGGGCATGCGTAGATTTGTCTTCGAAGGCGCCGAATGCGGCGGCCATGTCGGGCCGCGCAACAGCTTTCCGCTCTGGGAGGCGCAGCTCGCCGTCATCGAGGAATACGTGGCCGGTTCGCCCGGTACCGCATGCGACTTCGAAGTGCTGCTCGCGGGCGGCATCCACGACGAACGCTCCGCCGCGATGGCCGCCGCGCTCGCCGCCCCGTTGGCCGCTCGCGGGGTCGCGGTCGGTGTCCTCATGGGCACCGCCTACCTGTTCACCGCCGAGGCGGTGGAGTGCGGGGCCATCCAGCCGCTCTTCCAGCGCCAGGTGATCGAGGCGGGCGCGACCGCCCTCCTGGAGAGCGCCCCGGGCCATGCGACCCGCTGCGTCACCAGCCCGTACACCGACGACTACGCGACCGTACGCGCGCGCCTGCGGGCGGACGGTGTGCCGGACCCCGAGGCGTGGGCGGAGCTGGAGCAGCTGAACATCGGGCGGCTGCGGATCGCCAGCAAGGGTGTGGAGCGTCACGACGGCGAGTTGCGGCCGGTCGCCGAGCAGCGGCAGCTGGACGAGGGGATGTTCATGGCCGGGCAGGTCGCCGTGCTGCGGTCGGCGGCGACGACCGTCGGCGCGCTGCACGACGCCGTGACCGCGGGCGCGGCCGCTTTCGTACAGCGGCGCGCGCAGGAGCTGACTCCGGGTGCGGCCGAGGAGAGCGTCGAGGCGCCGGCGCCGCTCGACATCGCTGTCGTGGGCATGGCCTGCATGTTTCCGCAGGCCCCCGATCTGGCGACGTACTGGGCGAACATCGTGGGCGCCGTCGACGCGGTGACCGAGGTGCCCGCCGAGCGCTGGGACCCGGCGATCTACCACGACCCGACGGGCGAGCGCGCCGACACGACCCCGTCGCGGTGGGGCGGGTTCCTGCCGCCGATCCCCTTCGACCCGTTCGCGTACGGCATTCCACCCGCCTCGCTCGGCAGCATCGAACCGGTACAGCTACTCGCCCTCGAAGCCGCCCGGCGGGCCCTCGACGACGCCGGGTACGGCGACCGGCCGTTCGACCGCTCCCGTACGTCGGTGGTCTTCGGCGCCGAGTCCGGCAGCGACCTGTCCGGCGCGACCACGCTGCGCACCGTGCTGCCCGCATACGTCGGCGAGATCCCGGCCGCGATCGAGGAGCAGCTGCCGAGACTCACCGAGGACTCCTTCCCCGGCATGCTCGCCAACGTCATCGCGGGCCGGATCGCCAACCGCCTCGACCTCGGCGGCGCCAACTACACCGTCGACGCCGCCTGCGCCTCCTCGCTCGCCGCGCTCGACGTCGCCTGCAAGGAACTCGCGTCCGGCAACAGCGAGTTGGTGCTCTGCGGTGGCGCGGACCTCCACAACGGCGTCAACGACTTCCTGCTCTTCTCGTCCGTCCGCGCCCTCTCCCCGAGCGGCCGCTCCCGTACGTTCGACGCTTCCGCCGACGGCACGGTCCTCGGCGAGGGCGTGGCCTGTATCGCACTGAAGCGCCTGGCCGACGCGGAGCGGGACGGCGACCGGGTGTACACCGTGATCAAGGGCATCGGCAGCGCCAGTGACGGCCGCTCACTCGGCCTCACCGCGCCCCGGCCCGAGGGTCAGCGGGCCGCGATGGAGCGTGCGTACCGGATCGCGGGTCTCTCGCCCGCCCAGGTGGGCCTGGTCGAGGCGCACGGGACGGGCACGGTGGTGGGTGACCGCACCGAACTGGCCACACTGACCGTCGTGTTCAGCGAGTCCGGCGCGGAGCCGGGCAGCTGCGCACTGGGGTCGGTCAAGTCCCAGATCGGCCACACGAAGTGCGCGGCGGGTCTGGCCGGTCTGATCAAGGCGTCGCTCGCCCTGCACACCGGCATCACCCCGCCCACGATCCACCTCCAGGAGCCGAACGCGGCCTGGGACGCGGACACCAGCCCCTTCGTCTTCCACGCCGAGGCCCGGCCCTGGGCGACGCCGGTGGCCGAACGCGTCGCCGGGGTCAGCGCGTTCGGCTTCGGCGGCACCAACTTCCATGCCGTCCTGACTGCCCACGAGGCGAGCGTGCCGCCGCTGCGGGGCTACGACGCCTGGCCCGCCGAGCTGTTCCTGTTCCGGGGCGCGGACGAGGCGGCGGCCGGGCGGGAGGCGGAGTGGCTGCTCGGTGAGCTGGGGGAGGGCGTCCGGTTACGGGATGCCGCGCTGAAGGCAGCCCGCCGCGCCGAGACGCGCAGTGCGCCCGTACGGATCGCGGTCGTTGCGGACGGTGTCGACGAGCTGCGGGAATTGCTGGGGAAGGTGTCGGCGGGAGAGTCCGCGCGGGGTGTCTTCCGGGCGGATGGGCCGATGGGCGAGGCGCGGAAAGTCGCCTTCCTCTTCCCCGGGCAGGGAAGTCAGCGGCCCGGCATGCTCGCCGATCTGCTGGTGGCGTTCCCGGAGGCGGCCCGGTATCTGGAGGAGGGCCGGACGTACGCTCCCGCCCTCTATCCGCCGAGGGCCTTCGAGCAGGTGGCCAAGGAACGTCAGCGGCAGATCCTCACGGATACGCGAATGGCTCAACCAGCTCTCGGAATAGCTGGTTTGACGGCACATCACATTCTCGGTGAGGCGGGCGTACGTCCCGACATGGCTGCCGGGCACTCGTACGGCGAACTGGTGGCGCTCGCCGCCGCCGGGGCCCTGTCGCCCGAGACGCTGCTCGACCTCAGTGCCCGTCGCGCCGAGGCGATCCTCGGCTCGCTCGGGGACGACCCGGGCGCGATGGCGGCGGTCACCGCGAGCCCCGCCGAGGTCGAGCGGGTCCTGGCCGACGCGGGGCTCGCGGACCGGGTCGTGGCGGCGAACCGCAACGCGCCGCGCCAGACCGTCGTCTCCGGTGCCACCGAAGCGGTGGACGAGGCGATCGGACGCCTAAAGGACGCCGGGTTCGGGGCACAGCGCATTCCGGTCGCCTGCGCGTTCCACAGTCCGCTGGTCGCGGGCGCGGGGGAACGTTTCGCGTCGGATGTGGCCGGACATGCCGTGCGGGCAGCGGAGTTCCCTGTCTGGTCCAACCGGACCGCCGGTGTCTACCCGGCCCGGCCCGACGCCGTACGCGCCGAACTCGCCGCGCAGATCGGCTCCCCGGTGCGGTTCGCCGAGCAGGTCGAGGCGATGTACGCGGCGGGGGCCCGGATCTTCGTCGAGGCGGGGCCGGGCGCGGTGCTCACCGGTCTGGTCGGCAAGATCCTCGGCGACCGCCCGCATCTGGCCGTGGCCTGCGAGCCTGGCCCCGGTTCCGGACTGCGTGGCTTCCTGGGATCGCTTGGCCGCCTCGCGGTCGCGGGTGTGCCGGTACGTACGGGGCGGCTCCTCCAGGGCCGGGGCGCGGTGACGGCACCACCGGAGCCGCCCGGCTGGACGGTGGACGGCCAGCTGGTCCGTACCCGCTCCGGAGACCTGCTGCCCGGCGCTCTGCAACCGGCGCGGCGGGTCACTCTGGAGAGTGCGTCCGGGCAGCGCGCTGAGGAGGGCTCGTCGGAGCAGGGGCTGATCTCGGACTTCCTGCGGACGACGCGTGAACTGGTCGCGGCTCAACGGGACGTACTGCTCACGTACTTGGGGGCCAATGGCGGTGCGGCTTCGCTGCCACCGGTGCCTGTGCCCACGGCGCTCCCCGTGGAGCCCGTCGTCACGGCGGAAGCGCCCCGCCCGCCCGTCGTCGACATCGAGCAGGCCGTGCTCACCGTCATCAGCGAACGCACCGGCTACCCCGCCGACATGATCGAGCCCGATCTCGACCTCGAAGCCGATCTGAGCATCGACTCCATCAAACGCACGGAGATCGTCGGCGAACTGGCCCGCCACCTCGCGGGGACCCGTACGTTCGACGACGCTGAGATGGAGGAGCTGTCCCGGGCGCGTACGGTCGCGGCGATCACGTCCTGGATCACCGCACACGACACCGTGACCGAAGCGGCGCCGACTGTTGCCGCGCCAACCGCCGCCCCGGATGCCATCGCGGGCATCGCCCCCCATCGCCTGACCCTCCGACCAATCCCCCTCGACCTCCCCCCGGCCCCCTCACTCCCCGGCAGACGTTTCGCGCTGCTCGGCGGCGGCGAGGTGGCCGAGGAGTTGGCGGCCCGGTTGGTACGCGGTGGGGCCGAGGTCGTCACGTACGACATGGACCGACGGCTCGACGAGACCGACGGGCCGCTCGACGGGGTGTTCCACCTCGGCGCCGTCGTGCGCGACACACCGCCCGATGGTGGTGGGGCGCTGCTCCCCGGCGCCTTCGAGGTCTTCCGGACCGCCCTGCGGCTCGCGCCCAGGTGGCTGATCTGCGCCAGGACCGCACCCGGTGCCGGGGAGGAGATGGGAGCGGGGTTGCACGGGCTGTTCCGGACCATCGGGCGGGAGTACGAGGACATCTCGGCCCGGGTCGTCGATCTGGACCCGGCCGCGCCCGCCGCGCAGTGGGCCGAGTTCCTGGTGGGGGAGCTGTCCGTGTCGGATCGTTCCCCTGTCGTCCTGCGGACCGCCGAAGAGCGGTACGGGCTCGCGCTCGTCGAGGACCCGCTCACCGGGCTCGCACGCACCGGCGCGGGACCGGCCGGGGACGGGGTCGCCGAGGTGGCGGCTCTCGGGCTCGACCAGGAGTCGGTGGTCGTGCTCGCCGGGGGCGCCCGGGGGATCACGGCCGACTTCGCCCTGGCCCTCGCCTCCGCCGCCCGCTGCCGGATCGAGCTGCTCGGCCGGACCCCGTTGCCCGCCGGACCCGAGGACCCGGACATCGCGGCTGCCGGTGACGAGGCGGCACTGCGCGCGGTCCTGGTCGCCCGGGGTGAGCTCGCCCCCGCCGCGATCGAACGCGAGGTGAGGACGATCCTCGCCGGGCGCGAAGTCGCGGACACCTTGGACCGGTTGGACCGGGTCGGCGCTCGCGCCGCCTACCGCGTCGCCGACATGTGCGACACCGCCGCCGTGGCACAGGCGGTCAAGGAGATCCAGGCCGAGCACGGGCACATCGACGCGGTGGTGTACGCGGCGGGCGTGATCGAGGACCGGCTCATCGCCGAGAAGGACCCCGAGTCCTTCCGCCGGGTGTACGGGACGAAGGTCGACGGCGCCCGCGCGCTGCTCGACGCCATGGCGCACCTGCCCAGCGGGCCACGGCTGGCCGTGCTGTTCGGCAGCGTCTCCGCCGTACTCGGCAACCGTGGCCAGAGCGACTACGCCGCCGCCAACGACGCCCTCGCGGGTCTCGGGGAGCGCTGGGCCCGGCGCACCGGACGCCGGGCGCTCACCGTGCACTGGGGGCCGTGGGCACCGTCCGCCGAGCACGGCGGCATGGTCACCCCGCACCTCGCCCGCGAGTACGCCCGGCGCGGGGTGTCCCTCATCGACCGCGAGGAGGGCACGCTGGCCCTGCTGCGGGAGCTGGCGTGGGGCGACGAGTCGACCAGGTCCGTCGTCTACACGGCATCGGCTCTGTGAGATGGCGGATGTGAGGATGACTGGCCGTCAGATGCCCGTCGCCATCGTCGGGATGTCTGTCCTGTTGCCCGGTGCTCCCGACCTGGACGCCTACTGGCGCAACCTCGTCGACGGTGTGGACGCCATCCGTGAGGTGCCCGACGGGCGCTGGGACCCGGTGTACTACCGGCCCGGCGAGGAGAAGGCCGCCGCCGACCGGGTGTACTGCCGGCGCGGCGGCTTCGTCGACGGACTCGCCGAGATCGACGCCACCCGCTTCGGCATCATGCCCCACTCCATCGCGGGCACCGAGCCCGACCAGCTCATCGCGCTCTCCGTCGCCGACCGGGCCGTCGCCGACGCGGGCGGCACGGACCGGCTGCCCGCCCGCGACCGCGTCGGCGTGATCCTCGGCCGGGGCGGCTATCTCACCCCGGGCCTGGTCCGCCTCGACCAACGGGTGCGTACGGCACATCAGTTGACCCGTACGTTGAGCGAACTGCTGCCTCAGCTCGCCCCGGACCAACTCGACCGCGTGCGGGCCGCGTTCACCGACGCGCTGGGGCCCGAGCACCCCGAGTCGGCGATCGGTTTGGTCCCCAACCTGGCGGCCTCGCGCATCGCCAACCGGCTGGATCTGCGCGGCCCCGCGTACACCGTCGACGCGGCCTGCGCGTCCTCGCTCATCGCGGTGGATCGCGCGATCGATGAACTCGCCTCCGGGCGCTGCGACATGATGCTGGCGGGCGGGGTCCATCACTGCCATGACATCACCCTGTGGAGCGTCTTCGCCCAGCTGCGCGCGCTCTCGCCGAGCCAGCGCAGTCGTCCCTTCCACGCTGCCGCCGACGGAATCCTCATCGGCGAGGGCACCGGCGTCGTCGTCCTGAAGCGGCTCGCCGACGCCGAACGTGACGGCGACCGGGTGTACGCGGTGATCCGCGGCACGGGGGTGACGAGCGACGGCCGCGGCACCGGTCTGATGAACCCCGACCCGGGCGGTCAGACCCGCGCGGTCCGGCAGGCGTGGCAGGCGGCCGGGCTCGACCCCTGTGCCCCGGACGCGATCGGACTCCTGGAAGCCCACGGCACGGGCACTCCGGCGGGTGACGCAGCCGAACTTGCCACACTGGCCGAGGTGTTCGGCCCTTCGGATGCCCCCGGGGGCGCGGTCATCGGCTCGGTGAAGTCGATGATCGGGCACTGTATGCCCGCCGCGGGCGTCGCCGGACTGGTGAAGGCCGCCCTCGCCGTGCACCACGCGACCCTGCTGCCGACCCTGCACTGCGACGACCCGCACCCCGCGCTCGACCGAACTCGCTTCCGCCCGCAGGATGTCGCCCGCCCCTGGGACGCGCCACTGCGTCGGGCCGCCGTCAACGCGTTCGGCTTCGGCGGGATCAATGCGCATGTGGTGCTGGAACAGGCGCCGGATGTACGGAAGGTGGCATCAACCACGCCCCGTCCGCGACCCCTTGCCGACGTGCGCGAGCCGGAACGGGTGCTGCGGATGAGCGCGGACTCGCCGGACGACCTCGCGCGACTCCTGGACGCGGACGACGCGACCGTACTGGCGAGGAGTGATAGGTCATACGCGGCTGTCGCCCGGCTCGGCATCGTCGATCCGACCCCCAAGCGCCTCGCGCTCGCCCGCAGAGCGGTGGCGGCGGGCCGTCCCTGGCGCGGTCGTGGCGATGTGTGGTTCACCCCGCGCCCGCTCCTTGGTGGCGGGACCGGGGGCAAGGTCGCCTTCGTCTTCCCGGGACTTGAGGCCGAGTTCGCTCCTCGCGTGGACGAGGTGGTCGAGCATTACGGGCTGCGGCTGCCGGGTCGCGCGTACACCGAGGCGACGGACGTGGCCCGGCATGGGCTCGGTGTGCTGCGAGTCGGGCGGGTCCTCGACGCGGCCCTGCGCGCGATGGGCGTCGAGCCCGACGGGGTGGCCGGTCACAGCGTCGGCGAGTGGATGGCGATGATCGCGGGCGGACTGTTCCCGGCCGACAGCACCGACGACTTCTTCGCGGCCTTCGACCCCGACTCACTGCGCGTGCCGGGCCTGACGTTCGCGGCGATCGGTGCGTCGGCGGCCCGGGTGACCGAAGCGCTCGCGGGCCGCGAGGACGTGGTGCTCTCGCACGACAACTCCCCGAGCCAGTCCATGATTTGCGGCCCCGAGCGGCCGGTCGCGGAGTTCGTGGCGAAGCTGCGGGCCGAGCATGTGATGTGCCAGGTGCTCCCGTTCCGCTCCGGCTTCCACACCCCGATGCTGGCGCCGTACCTGGGCCCGCTGACGCAGGGGCTGAACGCGGCGGAGATCCTGCCGCCGCGCGTCCCGGTCTGGTCCGGCACCACGGCGGCCCCGTTCCCGACGGCCCCCGACGAGGTCCGGGCCCTGTTCGTACGCCATCTCCTTGAGCCGGTACGGTTCCGCCCGCTCATCGACGCGATGTACGCGGCCGGGTTCCGTGCGTTCATCCAGATGGGCACGGGCCGGCTCACCTCCCTGATCGACGACACCCTCAAGTCCCGCGACCACCTCGCCCTCTCGGCCAACTCGCCCCAGCGCGGTGGACTCGCCCAACTGCGGCGGGTGGAGACGGGGTTGTGGGCGGAGGGGTACGAGCCGGTGTCGCGGCGGCCTCGCGCGTCGGGGGCGCGTACGCGCCCCGCCACCCCTCTCGACCTCGGCGCCGCGCTGGTGCCCCTCGACCCCGGCCGCCGGGACGCGCTGCGGGCCGAGCTCGTACCTCGTACGAATGGTGAACGGCCGTACGGGGCACGCTCGTTAGCTTCGGACATCACTAGTCGTCACCCTGTTGCCGCCGAGCTCGACGCGTTGCTGCGGGAGACCGCTGAGAGTGTCACCGCCGTACTGGAGGCGGCGAGTGGGCCCGCCGAGCGGCAGACACGCCCGGAGTCCGCCGAGCGGCAGACGCGGTTGCGGGTCTCCACGGACGCGATGCCCTACCTCCTTGACCACTGTTTCTTCCCGCAGCGGCCCGGCTGGCCGGATGTGTCCGACCGGTATCCCGTGGTCCCGGCCACCACCGTCCTGCACCACCTGATGGCCGCCGCCGAGGAGGCCGCTCCGGGTCAGCGGGCCGTCGCCGTGCACGACGTACGGCTGGAGAAGTGGGTCAGTGCCGTCCCGGCCGTGGACGTCACCGTCACCGCCCGCCCGCAGGGACAAGGCCGGATGGCGGTCGCGTTCGGCCCGTACGCCCGCGCGACCGTACAGCTGGCCCCCGCCTATCCGCCCCCGCCGCCCGCGCCACCCCTCGACACCACCGGCGAGCGTCCCCCCGAGATCCGCGCGGCGCAGCTGTACGAGGACCGATGGATGTTCCACGGACCCGCCTTTCGGGGCGTGACCGGGCTCACCGCGATCGGCCCGGCGCACGTCCGGGGCACGATCACCGCACCGCCCGCCCCGGGTGCGCTGCTCGACAACGTGGGCCAACTCCTCGGCTACTGGCTGATGTCGACCCATCCCGTACGCACGGTCATCTTCCCGGTGGCGATCGGAGAAGTACGTTTCCACGGGCCGCAGCCACCCACCGGCACCCCCGTCGACTGCCACGCCACCATCACCTCGCTCACCGAGGACACCCTCCTCGCCGATGTCCGGCTGACCCTCCCCGACGGCACGGTGTGGGCGGAGATCTCCGACTGGCGCGACCGCCGCTTCTCGGGGCTCGACGCGCGCAAATCCGGGGGATACCCGGAACGCCGTGCGCTCTCCGACCCCCGCCCCGGCGGCTGGTTCCTGCTCCGGGACGTCTGGCCGGACCTCGCCTCCCGCGATCTACTGATGCGTACGCAACTGGGCGCCAGGGAGCGGGAGTTGTACGAGGCGCGGCCGCCGCGCGGACGGCGGCAGTGGCTGCTCGGGCGGATCGCGGCCAAGGACGCGGTGCGGCGGTGGCTGTGGGAGCACGGCGAGGGCGCGGTGTTCCCGGCCGAGATCGAGATCGTGAACGAGGAGTCGGGGCGCCCGCGTGCGGTCGGTGTGCACGGTCGCGTACTGCCGCCGCTGGAACTGTCGCTGGCCCATCGGGACGAGCTGGCGGTGGCGATCGTCCGCCCCGATTCACATCCGGTCGGTATCGACATCGAGCACGTCACCGACCGCACCCCCGACACCCACCACGTCGCCCTCGGCCACGCCGAACTCGCGCTCCTCGCCCGGCTGACCACCACCACGGACGACTCCGAGGCCCTGTGGTTCACCCGCTTCTGGGCCGCCAAGGAAGCGGCCGCCAAGGCGGAGGGCACCGGATTCGGCGGCCGCCCGCACGCCTTCGCGGTGATGGAGGCAACCCCTGAAGACCTGGTCGTTGCCGTCGACGACCGCCATCACCACGTCCACTGCACCTTGATCGAGCTCACCCACGTCGTGGCCTGGACCACGTCCTCCGTGTCCCCCAAGGAGAGTGCTCAGTGACCACCAGCGAACTGCCGCCCGGCGCCGCCCCGCTCACGCCGCCGGACCATAAGTCTGTTCCGGACGAGAAGATTGTTCTGGCCGAGATCGCCGGGCTGATCGTGACGGTGCTCGGGGAGTACGCGCCCGATCCCGCCGACATCCGCCCCGACACCCTCTTCGGCGACGACCTGGAGCTGGAGAGCATCGATCTCGTCATGCTCTCCGGGCAGCTCCAGGAGTGGTACGGCGACCGCGTGAACTTCGCCGAGTTCGTGGCCGGTCTGGAGATCGACGAGGTCATCGCGCTCTCCGTCGGCCGCCTCGTCGACCATGTCGTGGAGTGCCTGAGCGCGGGACCGGCCTCGACGCCCGGACCGGGAGCCGTCCGATGGTCATGATCCGGGCGAACGGGCTCGGGCTGCACGTACAGCGTCTGGCCCCCAGGCGCCACCACCCGTACGGCACCGTCGTGTTCATCCACGGCGCCTTCATCGACAGCCTCGCGAGCTTCTACTTCACCCTCGGCCCGGCGTTCGCCGCCGCCGGGTTCGACGCGGTCATGTACGACCTGCGCGGCCACGGCCGCAGCGAACGCCCCCCGACCGGCTACGCCCTCGAACACTTCACCGCCGATCTCGACAGCCTGCTCGACGAGCTGGACGTCGACGGTCCCGTCCACCTCGTGGGCAACTCCTTCGGCGGTACGGTGGCCCTCGACTACGTGGTCCACCGGCCCGAACGCGTCGCCACCGTCACCGTGATCGAGTCGGGTCCGGCAAACGCGGCCTGGTCCGAGACGATGTCGGCGGCCCTGCGCCAGGCCGGGGACATGCCCGAGGACGACGCGCTGCTCTGGTTCACCGAGCAGTACGGAACGCTCTCCTCCACCCGGACCGGCGACGCCCGGCACGACGCGCACATCCGCCGGCTCGGGCTGGCCGCCGGACGTCTGGTGCGGTCCACGACGATCGCCCGGGACATTCCGGCCGGCCGGGTCCTCAGTGACGCGCAGCTGAGGCGGGTGCGCTGCCCGGTGCTGCTCATCAACGGGCAGGAGGGCCTGGTGGCCGCCGAGGCCGCCCGGCTGCGCTCGCTGCTGCCGCGCTGCCGGGTCGCCGTCGTACCGGGGCAGAAGCACTCGGTCCTAGTCGAGGCCGCCGACACGGTGGGCGAGCTGGCCCTTGACTGGATCCGTCAACATGCGGCAGCTGTACGGGAGTTGGCCGAGCCGAGCGAAACGGGATCGGCGCGGTGAGCCGGTTCCTCTTCGTCGTGCCGCCGCTGACCGGCCATATCAACCCCGCCGCCGCCGTCGCCGCCGAGCTGACCGCCCGGGGGCACGAGGTGGCGTGGGCGGGGCGGCCGGTGGTCGTCGGGCGGCTGGTGGGCGGACGGCCGAAGGTGTACGAGTGCGCCGGGCCCGACCGGATCGACGGGCTGAGGCCGCCGCAGCTGCGCGGGATCGCGGCGCTGAAGTTCCTCTGGGACGGCTTCCTCGGCCCGCTCGCCGAGGCGATGGCGCCCGGGGTGGAGGCGGCGATCGGCGCGTTCGGCCCGGACGTCGTCGTCTGCGACCAGCAGACGGTGGCGGGCGCGCTGGTCGCGGAACGGCTCGGCGTCCCGTACGCGACCTCGTCGACCACCTCCGCCGAGCTCGCCGACAGCATGGCCGGACTGCCGGGCGTCGAAGGCTGGCTCACCGCGCTGCTCGGGCGGCTGCGGCAGCGCATCGGCGACCCGGCGGCCACCCACGATCCGCGCTTCTCGCCGCTGCTGACGCTCGCCTTCACCACCCCCGAGCTCGTCGGCCCGTATCCCGTCCCCGCCACCGACCTGCGCTTCGTCGGACCGGCGCTCGCCTCCCGGCGTTCGGACGCCGGGGACTTTCCCTGGCAGTGGCTCGATCTCGCACCCGGGACGGCGCCGGTCCTGATCACGCTCGGCACGGCGAACCCGGACGCGGGCGGGCGTTTCCTCGCCGAGAGCGTGGCGGCCGTACGCGCCCGGACCGGACAGCTGCGCGCGGTGGTGTGCGACCCCGGCGGGCTGCTCGGGCCCGTCGCGGTCGGCCCCGATGTGCTGGTGCGGACGTCGCTGCCCCAAGTCGCGCTCCTGGAACGGATGTCGGCGGTCGTCTGTCACGCGGGCCACAACACCGTCACCGAGGCGCTGTGGCACGGCGTGCCGCTGGTCGTCGCCCCGATCCGGGACGACCAGCCGGTGGTGGCGTCCCAAGTGGTGGGCGCCGGGGCCGGGTTGCGGATCAAGTTCGGCCGCGCGGGACGCGACCAGATCGGTGCGGCGCTCGACGCCGTGGTGACGGAACCCCGGTACCGAGAGGCGGCCCACCGTATCCGGGACGCGTTCCGCAAGGCGGGCGGGGAGTCGGCGGCGGCCACGTACCTGGAAGAGCTCGCCGGTGCGGGCGGTCGCTAGCACCGGCACCGCGCGAGAACCCGATGGATCGACAGAGAGGAACCGGACATGCCACGCAGCGAACAGATCGCCGATCTCCGCCCGGCGTACCGCGAGGAGCTGGCCCGGGGCACGGCCCGGTTCTTCCTGCCGGCGCGCACGAACTGCCCCTGGTGCCTGGGTCCCGACCTGCGGCGCAAGTTCCGCACCCGTGACCTGATCCAGGACAAGCCGGGGGAGTTCGTGCTCGACGAATGCCTCGGCTGCGGCCACATCTTCCAGAACCCGCGCCTGAGCCAGGAGGGCCTGGACTTCTACTACCGGGACTTCTACGACGGCCTGGGCGCCGAGACCACGGCCAAGATGTTCGAGGGCAACGGCAGCAAGAAGCGGTTCCGCCGCAGCGCGCACGCCTTGCGCCGTGTCGCCCTGCCCGCCCGCTGGCTGGACGTCGGCACCTCGCTCGGCCACTTCTGCGCGGCCGCCAAGGAGGTGCTGCCGGACACGTCGTTCGACGGCCTCGACATGGGCGAGGGCGTCGAGCACGCGGCCAAGGAGGGCCGCGTCGAGCAGGCGTACCGTGGTCTGTTCGTCGATCTGGCCGACACGATGACGGGCCGGTACGACGTGGTCAGCATGTTCCACTACCTGGAGCACACCCTCGACCCGCACCGCGAACTCACCGCCGCGCACACGGCGTTGGCGCCCGGCGGCCATCTGCTGATCGAGGTCCCCGACCCCCAGTCGCTCTGCGGGCGGCTGCTCGGCCGGCTCTGGCTGCCCTGGTTCCAGCCCCAGCACCTCAACCTCATCCCGATGCAGAACCTCTGCACCCGGCTGCGCAACCTCGGCTTCACCGTCGTGGTGGCCGAGCGGCGCGACGCCCACATCCCGGCGGACCTGGTGTGCGCGACATGGTTCCTGTTCAGCCGCCTGCTGCCGCCGGACGATGTGCCCTGGCGTGCGAAGCGCCCCGGCCGGGTCAGCCGGGTGGTGCGGTCGGCGCTGGTGTACTCCGCGCTGCCGTTCCTGCTGGCGGTGTACGGCATCGACCAGCTGCTGAACCCGCTGCTGAGGCGTACGCGGTTCTCCAACGCGTACCGGGTCATCGCGCGCCGCGACTGACGGGGGCGGGGCGGCCGGGGGCGTTTGTCGGCTGAGGATTACCCGCCCGACAGCACCTCGGCCAGGTCGTAGCGGACCGGCTCCTCCAGCTGGGCGTACGTACAGCTCGCGGGGTCCCGGTCCGGGCGCCAGCGGCGGAACTGGGCCGTGTGCCGGAAGCGGTCGCCCTCCATGTGGTCGTACGCCACCTCGCAGACCCGGGACGGCCGCACCGCCACCCAGGACAGATCCTTCTTGCCGGTCCAGCGGCTCTGCGCGCCCGGCAGCCGGGCGCCGGCGTGGGCGGCCTCGTCCAGCCAGGCGGCCCAGGGGTGACCGTCGGCCACCGGGTCGTCCATCAGGAGCGGAGCCAGCTCCTCCACGAGCTCGGCCCGCCGCTT
This sequence comes from Streptomyces sp. CBMA152, assembly GCF_014596475.1. Lineage (GTDB taxonomy): Bacteria > Actinomycetota > Actinomycetes > Streptomycetales > Streptomycetaceae > Streptomyces. The sequence continues at coordinate 72,517 of NZ_MECJ01000038.1, forward strand.
CATGGGGAAGGCGGCACAGACGCCGATGTGCTGGAGCGCGCCCGAGTCGTCGTACAGCCCGAGGAGCAGGGAGCCGACGACCGGTCCGCTCTTGTGGAAGCGGTAGCCTGCGACCACCACGTCGGCCGTACGCTCATGCTTGATCTTGAACATCAGCCGGGCGTCGGGGTGGTACAGCAGGTCGAGCGGCTTGGCCACGACCCCGTCGAGCCCGGCACCCTCGTACCGCTCGAACCACTCCTGCGCCTGGGCGGCGTCCGTGGTGGCGGGCGCGAGGTGGACGGGGGCGGTGACGCCGCGCAGCGCCTCGACCAGCGCGGCCCGGCGCTCGGCCAGCGGGGTGTCGAGCAGCGACTCGTCGCCCAGGGCCAGCAGATCGAAGGCGACGAAGCTGGCCGGGGTCTGCTCGGCGAGCAGTTTCACACGGGAGGCGGCCGGGTGGATGCGCTCGCTGAGCCGGTCGAAGTCGAGACGGCCGTCGTGGACGATGACGATCTCGCCGTCGACGACGCAGCGCTGCGGCAGGCGCGCGGTCAGCGCCTCGGCGAGCTCGGGAAAGTAGCGGGTCAGCGGCTTGCCGTTGCGACTGCCGATGACGATCTCGGCCCCGTCGCGGTGCACGATCGCCCGGAACCCGTCCCACTTCGCCTCGTACTGCATACCGGGCGGAATCTTCGCGACGGATTTGGCGAGCATGGGCTTCATGGGCGGCATGACGGGCAGATCCATGCACCGGATTGTCCCTGAATAAGATGGATATCCGCCATTTACGATATGCGAGGGATGTGGGGGCGGCCTACCGTGGCGTGCATGGGCACGAGCAAGGGTGAGGCGGTCGAGCTGGAGGTGGCGGGGCGGACGGTACGGCTGTCGAACCCGAACAAGGTGTACTTCCCGGAGGGCGGCGGGGGCGGCTACACGAAGCTGGACGTGGCCCAGTACTACGTGTCCGTCGCCGACGGGATCACCCGCGCCCTGCGCGACCGCCCGACGACGCTGGAGCGCTACCCCGACGGGGTCGACGGCGAGTCCTTCTTCCAGAAGCGGGCGCCCAAGAACCTCCCCGAGTGGATCCCGACCGCGCGGATCTCCTTCCCCAGTGGCCGTCACGCCGACGAGATCTGCCCGACCGAGCCCGCCGCCGTCCTGTGGGCCGCGAATCTGGGCTGTCTGACCTTCCACCCCTGGCCGGTACGCCGCGAGGCCGCCGACCACCCCGACGAACTCCGCATCGACCTGGACCCCCAGCCCGGCACGGACTTCGACGACGCGGTGCCGGTGGCTTTTGAACTCCGAGCATTGCTGGACGAGTTCGGAATCCGAGGCTGGCCCAAGACGTCCGGCGGCCGGGGCATCCACGTCTTCGTACCGATCGAACCCCGCTGGACCTTCACCGAGGTACGCCGCTGCGCCATCGCGATCGGCCGCGAGCTGGAACGGCGGATGGAGGGCCGTGTGACGACGGCCTGGTGGAAGGAGGAGCGAGGCGAACGTATCTTCGTCGACTACAACCAGACGGCCCGGGACCGCACGATCGCCTCCGCGTACTCGATCCGCCCCAAACCGCACGCCCCGGTCTCGGCCCCCCTGCGCTGGGACGAGCTGAACGACGTCCACCCCAAGGACTTCGACCTCCGCACGATGCCCGCGCGCTACGCCGAACTGGGCGACATCCACGCGGACATGGACACCCACGCGTACAGCCTGGAGCCACTGCTGGAACTGGCCGCCCGCGACGAACACGAACTGGGCGACATGCCGTACCCACCGGACTATCCGAAGATGCCGGGGGAGCCCAAGAGGGTGCAGCCCAGTCGGGCCAAGAAGGGAGTGGGGGAGGGCGGGGGCTAGCCGGTACCAAGAGCGCTATCGGGGGTCCACCCACAGCGCCGAGGCGACCGCGCAGAGGTCACCCTCGGCCGTGGCCAGGGCGACCCCCATCCGGTGCTTGCGGCCTCCTTCCGCGAGGACCCAGGCGTACGACACCAGGGGCGAGGAAACCGGCACCGGCTGGAGCAGGCGGGCCGTGAGCGAGGCTGTTACCGCGCCCGCCCGCATCCCTCCCCGAAGTCGGCCCGCCGCGTTTCCGGGGCAGTCGAGTGCGCCCCACACGAGCTCCGGCCGCAGCATCCCCTCGGGGTCGGCGAGCGCGGGTCCGGGGGTCCACGCGGTGGCCACCAGATCCCGCCCCGGCACGGCCCCGCAGTGCTGGCGCAGCCCGGTGTCGGGGGTGCGGTCGAGTCCGCACCCGAAGCAGTCCACGGCGCCCTCCGGCGGAGCCGCGCGGTACGCCTCGGCCGCCGCCAACGCCTCGCCCCAGGAGGGCGGTTCGGGGACTTCGAGGTCCAACTCGTCGGGCGTGGCCACCGCGAGCACCCCGTCCGCGCCGGTCAGCACGGCGCCACCGTCGGCGGTCTCCGCGAGCCCCACCGGCACCTCCACCGGGGTCGGCCGCCGGAAGTCCACCCGTACGGTCTTGGCCGCCGCCCGCCCGGCGAGCACCCCCGCTACGAATCCGCCGAACGCCACCCCGGGATACCCCCGCAGATGGCCGGGCACCGTGATCGTCTCGATGTCGGTCATGGCCCTCACTTCACCACATCCCCGCCTCCGGCGGCCGGACGGGTATGGGGGTCGGTAGGAGTCAGAGCGTCTGTGTGGTGGCGCAGACGAGGACCGGACCGCGAGCTCCGGCCGCCACCGAAGGTCGGTAGGACGTCACTTTGCTAAGTGAGTGTCCTGTGCTGGTGAAAAGAAGAGGAAACAGGAAACTTCTGATCGGCCCTACGTGGAGCGAGTATTGCGTGCCACACTTTCTCTCGGCTCCTGATTCGTCAGGGGACGCAATGGTCATGTGTGACTTGCTTAAGGAGGTGCCGATGAAGGTTCCTTTAGGCTTCGGCGCAGAGCTGCGTCGGCTGCGAGAAGCCGCGAACATGACGCTGGAGGAAGTTTCCAAGGAGGTGAGCTATAGCAAAGGTCACCTCTGCAAGGTGGAGCGAGGAAACAAGAAACCGACTCAGGCACTGGCACGTCGTTGTGACGCCTTGTTCAAGACGGGTGGGCGTCTCGCGCACATGCTGGATGCACCGAAGCCCACTGATGCCCGCCGAGCCCAGGGGCGGAGGGAAGTGCTCGCCACGGGCGCCGGTTCCCTGGTGGCCGCCGCCATGGGAGGCCGGGGCGGGGGACCTTGGACGGGCTACCCGGCACTGCCGACGGCCGCCCTGTTCCACGATCAGCTGCAGCAGATGCGGATGTTGGGCCAGGCCAGCGCACCCACCGCGCTTCTGGCGCCGCTCGGTGCACAGGTCTCCACCATCACCCGCATGGCCACCCAATCCTCAAGCAGCGTCCGGTCCGAATTGCTGGTCATCGCTGCTCGCTTCGCCGAATACGCCGGGTGGATGGCTCAGGAGGCGGGGCGTGTCGCCGAGGCCCTGGACTGGACAGCACAGGCGGTGGAACTGGCCCGGGCCGGTGGCGACACGGATCTGGCGGACTACGCCCTGGTCCGTCGTGCCCTCATTGCCCTGTACAACAACGATGCCCAAGAGACGGTCGAGTTGGTCGAGCAGGCTCAGCGCGACGGTGTGCCGCCCCGGATCCGCGGGCTGGCGACCCAACGAGCCGCGCAGGGGCACGCGCTGGCCGGTGACGAGAGCGCCTGCCTGAACGAACTGGACCGTGCGCGCACCCTCCTGGCCAAGGACGACGCCAGGGACAACGGTCCTGTCCTGGGCCCCACCCAGGTCCCCGACCTCGTCTCGATGGTGACCGGCTGGTGCCTGCACGACCTGGGCCGGCACCGGGAGGCCGCCGAGATCCTGGACCGCGAGTGCCTGCGCATCCCCCCTCACGCGGTGCGCACCCGCGTCCGCTACGGCCTTCGCCGGGCCTTGGCGCACTCCGCCTCGGGCGAGATCGAGCACGCCTGCGAAGTGGCGCGGGAGCTGCTGATGTTCACCGACCTCGCGCCGTCGGCGACGATCCGGACAGACGTAGGCCAACTCGACCGTGAACTGCGGCGATTCCGTTCCCACCCCGCAGTTCGTGAGCTGCGCCCAGGCCTGGCGCACGCCATGGCCGACCACTGACCGCGCTATCCCCTTACGCGTGTCGCGTACGGCCGTCCGCTCCGCCGTGCCCGTTTACACATGAACGGCGTGCTGCCTCGGGCTGCACACCCACGTCATCCTTCGGCGGCTCGTGCTGCCCATCTCCAGAGGAGACTGCACCATGCCTGTGATCTTCGTGAACTACCGTAGTGGAGACGAGGAGTTCACCGCCACTCTCGTGGAAAGAGAGCTGTCCCGGAGGTTCGGCGACGAGAAGGTCTTCCGCGCCAGCAAGTCGATCAGTCCGGGAAGCAAGTTCCCGCAGGAGATCCTCACCGCCGTACGGCGGTGCAGCGTACTGCTCGCAGTCATAGGTCCCCGCTGGCTCGCGGCCCGCTCCGCTGCCGGAGGCCCCGCTCTCGCGGATCCGGAGGACTGGATCCGCCGGGAGATCCTTGAGGCGTTCGACACCGGTGCTGTCGTCATCCCCGTACTCGTGGGCAAGGCCGAGAGGCTCAGGCGCGAGGAACTGCCCGCAGAGCTGGGGGAGTTGGTCGACTGCCAGTACCGCAGGCTCAACCATCGAAACGCGGAGTCCGATCTGTCGCGCCTGGCCGAGGATCTCGGGCGCATCGTTCCCGAACTGGGTGGCGCGGCAGCGTCCGACGGGCAACACGAGCAGTCCTCCCGCGAGGGCGGCCAGACGGGGAAGGACGCATCCCGCAAAGCCGCGCCGCAGAAGGTGGTCAACCGCAGCCAGCGCGGTGGCATCGGAAACGTGAACGGCGACTTCACGGGCACGTTCGTGAGCGAACCGCAGGGCCCCGTCCACACGGGCAGCGGCCACCTCTACCAAGCAGGCGAGCAGCATCTCTCGCCGCGGATCTCCGGCGACGGAATGCAGATCGGGTACGTCGGGGACAACCACGGCACCGTGAACCAGGAGCGGGGAGGCCCGCGCCCCTCGGACGGTGAGCGGTGACAGGTCACCGTACGACAGTCTCCGCCCCACGGGCGGGCGTTCACACCGGCAGCGGCGACCAGTTCAACTTCGTCACCTGGATGGTGGGTGCCAACGAGCACCTCTTCAGAGCGGGCACCACCCGTCTGACGCTCGTCCGCGAGCAGCGCCGTCGGCTCATCGGCTGCTTCGTGCCGCCCCAGCACTACGGGCGGGCCGCCGAACGGCTCGAACCGCGTGGCTCGGTGGTTCTGCTCGACGGTCCTCCAGGCCTCGGGAGGCGGGCCGCCGCGACCATGCTGCTGGAGGATGTGCCCACCGCCGCCAGGCCCGTCGAGGAACTCCCGCCGACCCGGGAGGAGGGCTCCTTCGAGGTCTCGACCGACGACCGCTATCTGCTGGACCTGTCGAGCGTCACCGACGGCGACTATCCCTCGGCGGAGCGCGCCCTGATCCAGTACCGGTCCGTCGTCGAGCAGGGCGATGCCCGCATGGCGGTCGTCCTCCCGGCCGGTCTGGGTTGGATGCTCCACGAAGATCTGTCGTCGCTCGTCGTGACGTTGGGACGCCCTCGTGGTCGTGCTGTCTTCATCCGGCACCTGCGCGCCCGTGAGGTGCCCTTCGGCGCCGACGACCTGGACACCGAGGAACTGCACCATCTGTTCGTCAGTGCCCCCATGCGGGAGCTTGCGCGGCTGGCCGAGCTGGTCGCCGAGGCGCGCGATACCAAGCGGTACGGCACAAGCTTTCGGACGTGGCGTGCCGAAGCCGTGGCCGCCGCAACCAACTGGTCCGAAGAGGTGGCGCGTCAACTTCGGGAACACCGCGGGGCGCACGAGCGTGCACTGCTGGTGGCGGCGGCGATGGTCAGCGACGCCCCGGCGGAGGCGGCCCTGAGAGGCGCGCAGCTGTTGCTCGACGTACTGGGGCACGAGAGCGACGACCCGGTCGGACTCGCTCGGGCCGACCTCGGTGAACAGCTCACGCAACTCGGCATCGAGCGCGGTGACGACGGACGGATCGTGTTTCGGCGGCTCGCTTACGACAGCGCCGTGAGAAGGCATTTCTGGACCAACTTTCCAGACCTGAGGCCTGCCTTCCGGGACTGGGTGGCCCGGTGCAACGAAATGCCCGAACTCAGGGCCAAGAGCCGTATGGACCTGATCGCGAGATTCGCGGAGCAGGCCATGGCGACTGGATGCCCGGACCATGTGTGCACCCTCGTCGAGGCCTGGACCCGGCAACAAGGCGGACGCTTCCGGGCCGAGGCGGCGGCAGCGCTCGAACTGGGCCTCAGCCACGAGCGGTTCGGCTCGTATTTCCGGTCACGTGCCTACGACTGGGCGACAGGCCGGATCTCTCCGGGCCTGGCGTCGGTTCTGACGGATGTGTGCCGACAGGTGATCGCGGCGACTCACCCCGAGCAGGCCGCGGTCCGTCTTCGGCACCTCGCTCTCCGCCAGACGGGGGCGGAACGTGTGGCGGCCCGTACGGCGCTGCTGGACCTCGCGCACACCAACCGACGCGTGTTCCGGCGGCTGGCCGACCGGATCGCCGGCCTTCCTTTGGCGGAAGGCGCCGACGAGCTGCTACTCGGCCTGCTAGACCCGGTCTCTCTGCGCATCGTGCCTCCGTACAAGGAGTTCGCGCTGGGGTGGCGGGCGCTGCTGATGGCGAGACCGGCAATGGAGTGGACACCGGTGCTGCACCGCTGGTTGGACACCCTGGCGCGCGGGCCCCTCGACCACCGCGTCGTCGGCTCGCTGATCGTCGCCGCCGCAGGGGACTACGGCGCACTGAACCGTCTCTACATAGCCGTCTGCGAATGGACCGTGCCCGCGCTGTCGGATGCCCCCGGCACGGCGCCCATACCGCCCGCAGCACGGCAGCGCGTCGGTGAACTGTTCTGCCGCGAGATCGACGTGCTGCTCGGGATGGGCTCCACGCACTCCGCGGCCGGTGCACAAGAGAGAGGAGAAGGGATATGACGTCCCGCCGCGTACCACGTCTGCTGCCCCTCGGCTTCATCGCCGGAATGCTCGCCGTCACGGCGCTGCTCGGCTGGCCCAACTGGATATGGTTCCCCCTCGTGGCGGTCGTGGCCGGCTCGCTGCTACTCGATATGTACGCCCGGAACGGCCGGGGGAGAGCCACCGCTGGTCGGGAAGAGGCCCCGGACACGCCGGAGTTCCCCATCGAGCCGCCGTACCTGGCGATACCGGTCATCGATGTGCCGGTCATCAGCGGCTTGGACGAGTATCCGTTCCTCTTCACCGCCACGGTCCGATGGCGGACCCGTACGGACCTGCTCACCACATCGCACGGCAACCCGGGGGCCCTGGCGGTGACTTCCGTCCTGCGGCGCGTCGAGCAGTACACGGCGGCCGAGCACCCCAGTCGAGCCGACTTCCTGCGCCACTGGCTGGAGGGACCGCTCGGACAGCCCGTTCAGGACGAGTCGGGCACCGTGACGGCCTACGCCACCGATGTACGCCTCCACTTGCGCCAGGGGGACCGGCGCCACCTGGAAGAGGTGGAGGAGCACAGGAGGAACGTCGGTTCCTGGGAGCAGCAGCGGGAGTACGAGCGCAGCCGCCGGGAGTACTTCGGTGAGGACGTGCTGCGATCGCCGGGCAGCGCCGTCGTGTGGTGGCTGTCCCGCCACGAGGACGAGATCGATCGTGCGACGGATCTGATAGGTCCACTGTCCTGTCTGTCGGCTGCCGCGAACGACGAGAAGATCCCGGATTCCTACCGTCATCTCATCGGTGGTCAGGCCTCGCCGGCCGGCGTCGCATGGCCGAACGGCATCGATCACGCGCGGGACGCTGATGCGGCCGCAGCCCACCAGGACCAGAACGCCCCGCCGCCGGACAGTCAGCCGCAGGTTCGGTATGAGCCAGTCTCCGCCCTGTTGGAGACGATGGGCATCGCCCGCGGATCGGAGGAACGAGCCTCGTTCGTCCATCGGCTCGCCCGCATGATGGAGGCTTCCGGACGACCGCAGGCGGCCGAACACCTGCGAGGCACCCTCGTCGACGAGGATGACGATGCCTTCAAGGGCGACGCCGAGAGAGGGCCGACGGGGGGCGGCATTCGACCCGAACCCGAAGAGCCCCGCACTCCGCAGCCCTCGGAACTCTGGCCGAACGCCGACAGCCCGCAAGGGGCGTGGTGGTCGACGCAGCCGCCGTCTCCCAACGGATCCGGTCCCGCACCCGGGGACTCGCACGGTTCGGCGCCGGCCGACGCCGAGGAGAGGGAACCGTGATGTCCCTCCTGCCGTACACCAATGTCTTCGCGTGCCTGGCGCACTGGGTGGAGACGTGCGCTCCAGCCGAGCGCCTCTGCCTCCACACTGGGAGTTGCGCCGAGGCATCGGCCGAGTCCTGCCTACCGCTCAGCGCGTTGTGGGCCACGATGAGGTACGAGGAACGGCGAAGTGCCAAGCGGGCTGAGCAGTGGCAGGCCATCGCCGAGCACCTGCACCACGAGGCGGAACAAGGCCTGGAAGGACCGTGGACCCTCATCGCCCTGTGGCTCCTCACCCCACGCTTGAAGGGAGTGGTGCGGACCGTCGTCGGCCGAACCGGCGCCGAGTCCGATGACGTCTGCTCGGAGGTACTGGCCGGCGCGATCCAGGGCATGGCGACGGTGCGAGCGGCGAACCCCGACCAGATCGAGGCCCATCTGGTCGACGCGGCTTATGCGGCCGGCCGCAAAACAGGCCGTCGGGCGCCGAACGAAGTGCCACAGGCGGAGATCGAGAACGGGATCTGTGTGCCAGTTCCCCACATGGCTGCCCCGCTCTTCATCGACGGCCAGGTGGTGCGAGTCGGGCCGATGTCGATGGCGCTCGCCCAACGGGCACACGGAGAGCGGATCGGAGCGTTGGCTCAGCGCCTCGGACTGCTGCAGCACGTCCGAGAGGTGCGTCGGCTGAGGAGGGCCGGCCTGACCCAGAAGCGGAGCGGGGACCGGTGCGGCACCGGACACCACCAGCGGAGCCTGTTCGAGATCGGAGAGGACGTATGAAACGGCATCGGGACGAGTCCGTACCCTTCTCCGCCGTTTTCGGTCTTCCTGCGGAAGTCGGGATGAGGGTCGCAGCAAAGGCGCTGAACGTGAGTCTGGGCACGGCGTACAAACAGGCAAGGCGCGGTGACTTCCCCTGCCGGCTGTGCAGGAGAGGACGGATCTACGTCGTGGCACTCCACGACCTGATGCGTGGCCTCGGCATCCAGGATGTCCGCGTGCGCTACGACGACATCGAAGAGGGAGCACGACTCGCCGCCGGCTACGGCGACTGTTCGAGGCAGTAGAGAAGTGGAGGATCCCCAGGTCGATGACCTGGGGATCCTCGGGAGCGTGGGAGGGCGGGGGCTACGGCGTCGGCAGGCGGCGTTCCGTCGGCGGTAGCAGGAGGATTTCCAGGGCCTGGGCGCAGGCTCGGGTGTGGGTGAGGAACCAGGGGAGGCGTTCGTCGGTGAGGAGGGTGGGGGCGGATCGCAGGGTGAGGGCGAAGCGGGCGTGGCCGGTTCGGTCCAGGATCGGGACGGCCAGTGTGCGGATGCCGGGGGGTGCGTCGCGTGCGTAACCGTGGGTGCGTATGGACGTGAACTCCTCGTCGAGCGGCGCCTGTTCGTCCGGGCGTGGCCAGGCCAGGAGCACCTTGCCGGGCGCCGTCGTACGCAGAGGGTGGCGCAGGGCGGACATCGGGGTGACCGGGCCGCCCGCGACGATCACCGCGTACGGGCCGCTGCGCAGGGCGAGGTCCGCGGCGGTGCCGGTCCGCGCGGCCAGGTCGGCCAGTTCCGGCGCGGCCAGATGCAGGCCGCGCTGGTGGTAGGCGAGGCGGCCGAGTTCCGTCATCGCGGGGCCGAGACGGTAGCGCGAGGTGCGTGCGTCCTGCTCCAGGAAACCCGCGGCCACGAGCGTACGGGCCAGTCGGTGCGCGGTGGAGACGGGTAAGCCGAGCCGTCGGGAGAGATCGGACGCGCTCAGGTCCGGGCCGTTGTCGTGGAAGGCGTGCAGCACCTCCAGGGCGCGCTGCACCGCCTGCGCGCCGGTCGGTGTGCGCACCGTGGTGGCCTCGGTCATGTCCGCTCCCCTGCCCGGGTCGTGATCGACTAAGGGCTCCACACTACGGCCGCCCCATCTGGTCGCTCCGGGCAACGGCCAATGCGGCCGGAAGCGCCCCGGAACCCGGCTGGAAGCGGTGGGAGGCGGCAGGCCGTAAGCGTTCCGGAACGACCCCCGGGCGCAAGAAGGGCCTGGACGCCGCCAGCTCATCGAGAGCGAGGCGCCGCATGCGGCATGAGGCGGTTCGACCAGCAGTAATCGGCCAAACACAGAGCCGCACCGAGTGATCGCTTGACGTCGACCGAATCCGACGTTCAACGATCATTGACCGGACGTTGATCCCGCCCCGCCAGGCTGTACGTATGTCGATCAACACCATCAACGCCGGGCCGGAACTCGCCTGGCAGGAGACCGCGTTGTGCGCCCAGGCCGGGCCCGAGTTCTTCTTCCCCGCCCCCGGCAGCTCGACGCGGGAGGCCAAACTGCTCTGCGGGAGCTGCGAGGGCCGACAGGCGTGCCTGGAGTACGCGCTGGCGAACGACGAGCGCTTCGGCGTCTGGGGCGGCCTCTCCGAGCAGGAGAGACTGCAGCTGCGGCGCAACCGGCGCTGAGAGGGTCCGAGCCACGAGCCCGGCCGTCTCAGGAATTGGCCGGGTTCCGCCGGCGGACGCGCGAGCCCGTTTCGGGGGCGGGCCGCGCGTCCGCATTCGGCATGTCCGGCCACGGAACGCCGCCCCCGCACCCCACCATGCCGATCATCCCGGCCAACCCTGCCCGCCCCGGCCCGTCGGCGCCCTGGCACTCCGTGCCATCCCCGGGCCATGCTGGATCGCGACCGGAACGAGCTCGAATGAGCAGTCGAGATCCAGGCCCTGGGGGCGTGTTGAGGACAGCGGACGGTACCGGAACCCATCGTCGCGGCGAGCGACGGACCACGTACTACGACTACATCGTCGTAGGAGCCGGCTCGGCCGGATGCGTGCTCGCCGCGCGGCTCTCCGAGGACCCCTCGGTGCGGGTCGCGCTCATCGAGTCCGGGCCACGCGACCGCAAGCCCGAGATCAGGATCCCCGCCGCCTTCCCCAAGCTCTTCAAGACGCCGTACGACTGGGACTTCAGCACGGCGAAGCAGGAGGCGCTGGGCGGCCGCGAGTTGTACTGGCCGCGCGGGCACACCCTCGGCGGCTCGTCCGCCATCAACGCGATGATGTGGATCCGCGGCCACCGCGACGACTACGACGCATGGGGCGCGGCGGCCGGGCCCGAGTGGACGCACGACCGGCTCGTCCCGTACTTCCGCCGCGCCGAACGCTGGACGGGACCCGCTCGCGCGGACTCGGTGTACGGCACGGACGGCCCGCTGTACATCGCACCGCCCCGCGACCCCAACCCCGTCACCGCGGCCTTCCTCGCCGCCTGCCGGGACACCGGTCTCACCGAGCTGCCCGAGCTGAACGCCCCCGACCACTCCGGCTACGCCCGTACACCCGTCAACCAGCGCAAGGGACGCCGCTGGAGCGCCGCAGACGGATATCTGAAACCCGCCGCCCGCCGCCCCAACCTCGACATCTACACCGAAGCACGCGTACGCAGGCTGGAGTTCGACGGCAACCGGGTCACCGGAGTCGTGGCCGACCGGGTCCCCGACATCCTCGGCGCCCGGCGCGAGGTCATCCTCAGCGCGGGCGCCATCGGCTCGCCGCAGCTGCTCATGCTCTCCGGCATCGGCGACCCGGAACGGCTGCGCGCGGCCGGTGTCGAGGTGCGCGTCGCGTCACCGGACGTCGGCCGCCACCTCCAGGACCACCTCTCGTACGCGGTGACCATGCGCTGCCCGCAGCCCGTCACGCTCACCGGCGCCGACACGCTGCCCAACATCGGCCGGTTCCTGCTGCGCGGCCGGGGACCGCTCACCTCGAATCTGGGGGAGGCGGTCGCGTTCGTGCGCACCCGGCCCGAACTGGACGCACCTGACATCGAGTTGGTCTTCGCCCCGGCACCGTTCGTGGACCACGGGCTCACCCCGCCGACCGAGCACGGCTTCACCATCGGAGTGGTCCTGCTCCAGCCCGCGAGCGAGGGCAGCATCGAGCTCGGCGGTACGGCGGTGACCACCCCGCCCCGGATCGACCCCGGATACCTCACGGCCGACGACGACCTGGGCCGGCTGATGGCGGGGGTGCGCAGGGCGGAGGAACTGCTCGGCGCCGCGGCCCTCGCGCCGTACACATCCGGGCCGCTGGCGCCCTACCCGGGCCGGGTCGACGACGAACAGCTCGCGGCGGCGGTGCGCGGCTCGGCCGAGTCGCTGTACCACCCGGTGGGCACCTGCCGGATGGGCGCCGACGACGGCTCGGTCACCGACCCCCGGCTGAGGGTCCGGGGAGTCGAGGGCCTGCGCGTCGTCGACGCCTCGGTCATGCCGCGCATCACCCGCGGCCATACGCACGCACCGACGGTGGCGCTGGCGGAGAAGGCGGCGGAACTGATCCGCGAGGACGCCCGCTAGGAGAGGCAGCCCGTCGGCCGCCCCGGAAGGGGACGCCCGCGAGCCGCCCCACACCGGCACACGGGTCACGCGCGGTCGCGCGCCTCCATGCGGGCCTTCCGCGCGGCCAGCTTCACGTCGAACTTGCTCGCCTCGGCGTCCAGCCCGCCCATGTACATGCCGAGTTCCTCCTGCGCCTTCAGACCCTCGGGGCCGAGCCCGTCGATCTCCAGGACCTTCAGGAAGCGCAGGACGGGCTGGAGCACGTCGTCGTGGTGGATCCGCAGGTTGTAGATCTCGCCGATCGCCATCTGGGCCGCCGCGCGCTCGAAGCCGGGCATGCCGTGGCCGGGCATCCGGAACCCGACGACGACATCGCGTACGGCCTGCATGGTCAGGTCCGGCGCGAGCTCGAAGGCGGCACCGAGCAGATTGCGGTAGAAGACCATGTGCAGGTTCTCGTCGGTCGCGATCCGCGCCAGCATGCGGTCGCAGACCGGGTCGCCCGACTGGTGGCCGGTGTTGCGGTGCGAGATACGGGTCGCGAGCTCCTGGAAGGCGACGTACGCGACCGAGTGCAGCATCGAGTGCCGGTTGTCGGACTCGAAGCCCTCCGACATGTGCGCCATCCGGAACTGCTCCAGCTTGTCCGGGTCGACGGCGCGCGAGGCCAGCAGGTAGTCGCGCATCACGATGCCGTGCCGGCCCTCCTCGGCGGTCCAGCGGTGCACCCAGGTGCCCCAGGCGCCGTCACGGCCGAAGAGGCTGGCGATCTCGTGGTGGTAGCTGGGGAGGTTGTCCTCGGTCAGCAGGTTCACCACGAGCGCGATCTTGCCTATGTCCGTGACCTTGGACTGCTGCGGCTCCCACGCCTCGCCGTCCTCGAAGAGCCCGGGGAAGTTCCGCGCGTCCGAGAACGGCACGTACTCGTGCGGCATCCAGTCCTTGGCGACCTTGAGATGCCGGTTGAGCTCCTTCTCGACAACCTCCTCCAGCGCGTACAGCAGTCGGGCATCGGTCCACGCTGCCGAACTGCCGAGGTGGGGAGAAGTGATCGTCACGGGTGCTCCAGGAGGGACGGGAAAGGGGACGGGCGTTACCTACGCCTACGTAGGTTACGAGACCGTAGGTTAAGCGCGGGGTAAGCCCTGGCCAAGTCCCGCCCTATTTCTGACTGACTACTCTCCGTTGTATGGGCAGGTCGGAGATCTGTCGCGGGGAGGAATGTCACCTACCGCTTGACCTCCGCGCAGGCTCCAAATCGACCTGCGCGGAGGTGAAGCAGACTGGGGCGCGTCAGCCCTGCTCGCGCACCTCCTCCGCCGTCGTGTCCGTGAGGTCGTCGGCGAGGTGGAGCCAGCGCGTGACCCCGATCGACTCCAGGAACGGGATGTCGTGGCTGGCCACGATCAACGTGCCCTCGAACGCGGACAGCGCGTCGGTGAGGCGGCGCACGCTCGCCATGTCCAGGTTGTTCGTCGGCTCGTCCAGCATCAGCAGCTGCGGCGCGGGCTCCGCGAGGAGCAGCGCGGCGAGCGAGGCCCGGAAGCGTTCACCGCCCGAGAGCGTTCCGGCCAGGTGGTCGGCCCGCGCGCCCTTGAACAGGAAGCGGGCGAGTCGTGCCCGGATCGCGTTCTCGGTGGCGCCCGGTGCGAACCGCGCCACGTTCTGCGCCACGCTCAGCTCGTCGTCCAGTACGTCCAGTCGCTGCGGCAGGAACCGCAGCGGCACATGCGCCACCGCCTCGCCCGCCGCCGGTTCCAGCTGCCCGGCGAGCGCGCGAAGAAGTGTGGTCTTGCCCGCGCCATTGCGGCCGACCAGCGCTATCCGCTCCGGGCCGTGGATGTCCAGGTCGCGCAACGCCTGCCCGGAGTACGGTAGTCGGAGGTCCCTGAGCGTCAGGACGGTCCGGCCCGGGTGGACCTTGGTGTACGGGAGCTCCACGCGGATCTCGTCGTCGTCCCGCACCGCGTCCGCCGCCTCGTTCAGCCGGTCCCGGGCCTGGGCGAGGCGTTCGGCCTGCAGGATGCGGTGCTTGCCCGCCGACACCTGGGCGTCGCTCTTGCGGCCGTTGGCGACGATCTTCGGCACCCGCTTGTTCTCGTAGCTCTTCTGGCCGAAGCGCTTGCGCCGCGCCAACTTGACGTTCGCGTCGGAGAGTTCGCGCTTCTGGCGCTGTACGTCGGCTTCGGCGACCCGGACCATACGCTCGGCCGCCTCCTGCTCGATGGCCAGCGCCTCCTCGTACGCCGAGAAGTTGCCGCCGTACCAGGCGACCTCGCCGTCGTGCAGATCGGCGATCTGGTCGACGCGTTCCAGCAGTTCACGGTCGTGGCTCACCACGACCATCACCTTGGGCCACGCCTCGACGGCCTCGTACAGCCGTCGGCGGGCGCTCAGGTCCAGGTTGTTGGTCGGCTCGTCGAGCAGCAGGACGTCCGGGCGGCGCAGCAGCAGCGCGGCCAGGCGCAGCAACACCGACTCGCCGCCGGAGAGTTCACCGATCGTGCGGTCGAGGCCGACCCCGTCGAGGCCGAGCTGGCCGAGCGCGGCCCGGGCCCGCTCCTCGACGTCCCAGTCGTCGCCGACGGCCGCGAAGTGCTCGTCGCGTACGTCGCCCGACTCGATGGCGTGCAGCGCGGCCCGGACCCGGTCGATGCCGAGGGCCTGGTCGACCCGCAGCCCGGTGGCCAGGGTCAGGTTCTGCGGCAGATAGCCGATCTCGCCCGCCGTGGAGATCCGGCCGTCGGTGGGCGTGAGTTCACCGGCCAGCAGGCGCAACAGCGTTGACTTTCCGGAGCCGTTGAGGCCGATCAGGCCGGTGCGGCCCGGGCCGACCGCCAGGTGGAAGCCGTCGAACAGGGTGGTGCCGTCGGGCCAGGTGAAGGAGAGGTCGGCACAGCCGATGTGCGTCGAGGACGCGGAGTAAGTAGACAAAATGTCTCCCGGTTGCGGGGAAGAGTGATTGAGGCAGTGCAACGGGGAACTGAGACACCGGTCAGGGCATGAAGAAGGCCCTGGTCGTGGCGGGACGGCTCGGAGGCATGGTCACACCGCGCGCGCTACACGGAAGGGTGCGCGAGACGGTGTCTCAGAAGCCTCAGACGAGCAACGTCCTACTCCGATCGACGACAACAGGGCCATGACGAACTTACGACAGGCGGTGGGCGGCCGCAAATGTTTTATTCGACGAGCTGATGGGACGCGCCGATACGCGTCAACAGGCGTCGCGCAGCAGCTCGGTGAGGTCTTCGTCCAGGTCCAGGTAGTGGTGCTCCTGGCCCACCGGGACCAGCAGTTGCGTGCGCTTGAGGAAGCGGCGCAGTTCGGACGTACGGATGTGCACCATCGCGGTGCCCTCCGCCGCGTGGAACTCCAGGACCGTACGGTCGAAGCCGTACGGCCGCACCCGCACGTCGCCCATCCCGGCCGACGTCTCCAGGCCCGCTTCGAGGAGCTCGCGGGCGAACGCCCAGGAGACCTCGACCCCTTCGAGCGTGGCGGGGGCGGGGAAGACCATCCGTACGGCGAACGGGTCCTCGCGGTCGTAGCCGAGCATCGCGGGGACGATCTGCACCCGGGGGTCGGACGCGATCAGGCGGGCCTCGACGGCTTGCTCGATGACAGTGGACAACGCCCTGCTCCCCTAACCTCACGACCGGGTACTTCTCTTCCTGCTGTTCACGAAGACGGCAGAAAACACCGTTGCGTGCACATCGACGAAGGGTGACCTGTGTCACCTGATCGCTACGTGCCCGTCACCTGCCGGTGCGTCACCGCCCGCCTTTACGGGGTGCTTAACGCGCTCCGGATTGATGGCGATACGGTCGAATTTCGCCCTCTGGACGGCACCTCGTCGGGCGGGCTAGCTTCCAGCGCCATGAGGCCCATGGGGAAGACGAGACGATTGCTGTCGGTGGGGCTGGGCGGGGTGGCCCTGGTGGCCGCGCTGACCGCGCCCGCCCACGCGCACGGCCACGACGACGCCGGCGGTGACGCCCACGGCGGCGCCCGCTCCGCGCCGAAGTGGCAGCTCACCGAGACCGGGACCGACGCCCGCTTCCGCGGACTGTCGGCGGTCAGCCGCACCACCGCGTGGGTGGCGGGATCCAAGGGGGCGGTGCTGCGGACCGTGGACGGCGGCCGCAGCTGGCGGAACGTCTCGCCGCCGGGCGCGGCCGAGCTGGAGTTCCGGGACGTACGGGCTTTCGACGCCCGGCGGGCCGTGGTGCTCGCCATCGGCGACGGCGAGGCGTCCCGCGTGTATCGGACCGAGGACGGCGGCGCCACCTGGACCGAGTCGTTCCGCAACACCGACCCCAAGGCGTTCTACGACTGCCTGACCTTCTTCGACCACCGCCACGGCCTGGCGGTCGGCGACCCGGTCGACGGCAAGTACCGCATCCTGTCCACCGCCGACGGCGGCCGCTCCTGGAAGGTGCTGCCGAGCGCCGGGATGCCGGCCGCCCAGCCCGGTGAGGCGGCCTTCGCGGCGAGCGGTCAGTGCCTGGTGAGCTCCGGGCCGCGCGACGCGTGGCTGGCGACCGGCGGCGGCGCCACCGCGCGCGTGCTGCACTCCGCCGACCGGGGCCTGACCTGGACGGCGGCCGAGTCGACGATCCCCGCGGGCGACCCGGCGCGTGGAGTCTTCGGGCTCGCCTTCCGCGACCGTACGCACGGGATCGCGGTCGGCGGCGACTACCGGGCCGGACAGCCCTCGCCCAGTGCGGCCGCCGTCACCGGCGACGGCGGGCGGGACTGGCGCCAGGCGACGGCCCCGGTCGCCGCCTACCGCTCGGGTGTCGCCTGGCTGCCGCACAGCCGCTCGGCCGCGCTCGCCGTCGGCCCCACCGGCACCGACCTGACCACGGACGGCGGCCGCACCTGGCGGACCGTCGACACCGGCTCGTACGACACCGTGGACTGCACCCCCGACGGCGGCTGCTGGGCCGCGGGCGAGAAGGGCCGGGTGGCGCGGCTGGCCCGCTGAGACCTGGCTAGCTGGAAGGCAACTCCTGCTGGTACGGGGCGAGTTCGGGCGCCGTCTTGGTCGCGAAAAACTCGGTGATCCGGTACGCGCAGACGCCGTTGACGTTGAAGGGGTCGGTCGCCGTGATCTTCTCGATCGCCGCGCGGTCGTCCCCGACGGCGAGGATGACCCCGCCCTCGCGGGGCTCCTTGCGGCCGGAGGCGATGAAGACACCGGCCGCGTACTGCGCGTTCAGCCAGGCGACGTGCTCGCCGAGGAGTTCGTCGACGCGGGTGAGGGGAGCGGTGTACGTCAGGTCGAGTATGAACATGATCGCCAGGCTACTCCGGCCCGCATTTAGGCTGAGAACATGACGCTTACACAGATCCCCGAGGGCTGGCCCACGGACGAGTCGCAGGCCCTGGCCGTGCAGGACGAACTGCGCGGCCGTGTCGTGCTCGACGAGCCCGGGCCGCCGCCCGGCACCGGTCTGGTCACGGGCGTCGACGTGGCGTACGACGACGAGCGGGACGTCGTCGCGGCGGCCGCAGTGGTCCTGGACGCCGCCACCCTGGAGGTCGTCGAGGAGTCCACCGCCGTCGGCCGGGTGGCCTTCCCGTACGTGCCCGGGCTGCTCGCCTTCCGGGAGATCCCCACGGTCCTGGCGGCCCTGGACGCGCTGAGCGCCGGTCCCGGTCTGGTGGTCTGCGACGGGTACGGGCTCGCCCACCCCCGCCGCTTCGGCCTCGCCGCCCACCTCGGCGTCCTCACCGGGCTGCCGGTGATCGGCGTCGCCAAGAACCCGTTCACCTTCACGTACGAGCAGCCGGGCGCCCGGCGCGGGGACAGCTCGCCGCTGGTGGCCGAGCGGGGCGAGGAGGTCGGGCGGGCGCTGCGGACCCGGGCCGACGTCAAGCCGGTGTTCGTCTCGGTCGGCCACCGGGTCGGCCTCGACAACGCCTGCGCCCACGTCCTGCGGCTCACCCCGCACTACCGGCTGCCCGAGTCGACCCGGCGCGCGGACGCGCTCTGCCGCGAGGCGCTGCGCACCGCGCTCACGGCGGGGTAGCTATCAGCGCGTGTGGGCCACCCGGAAACGGATGCCCGCAGCCTGGAGCCGTTCGAGCAGCGGGTCGCCCATCGCCGCCACCGTCGTCAACTGGCCGCCCCCAGAGGGCAGTTCGTCGAAGGCGAGGCACAGTGCGCCCTCGGCGAGGATCTTGGCCGTCTCGTCGTAGCCCGGGTCGCCGCCCGACACCTCGGTGAACACCCGGCGCCCGCCGCCCTCGCCGACGAAGCGCAGCGAGAACCAGCTGCGGTCGCGCTTCTCCTTGTCGGGCCCGCTGCCCGCTTCGTAACGGTTCATCAACCACCGTCGTACGGCGGGGAGTTGGGCCGCTCCGAATGCCGTCCCCGCGCCGACGACCGCGCCGAGCGCCAGCGGCAGACGGCGGACGGCCGCGAAGTGGCGGTAGCGGAAGTCGGGGCCGTAACGGGCGTTCGCGGACGCCGAGCGGGCCACCACCGTCGGGTCGAGGACCGGCAGCGGCAGCGCCCAGGCGCCCGTCTCGCGGCTGAAGTGCGGGGCGCCGAGCGGGGCGCGGGCGCGGCGGCCGACCAGCCGCGGCTCGTGCAGCCGCCGCTCCCGGGCCGCCCGCAGCTGCTGCGCGCCGCGCCCCATCGCGTTGAGCGCCGACGCGAGCGTGCCGCCGGAGAAGGTGGCGGAGGTGCGCAGGAATCCGTCGACGCGCAGCGGCACGTCCTTCGGCAACTGCTGGACCGTGTAGTACACACCGAGGTCGCACGGCACCGAGTCGAAGCCGCACGCGTGCACCAGACGCGCGCCGGTCTCCCGGGCGCGCGCGTCATGGCGTACGTACATCGTGTCCACGAACTCCGGCTCGCCGGTCAGATCGAGGTAGTCGGTCCCGGCCTCGGCGCATGCGGCGACCAGACCCTCGCCGTACCAGACGTACGGGCCCACGGTCGTCGCCACCACGCGCGCGGACTCGGCGAGGGCGCGCAGCGAGTCCGGGTCGGCCGAGTCGGCGGTGAGCAGGGGGAGCGTGGCGCACGCCGGGTCGATCGCGGCGAGCCGCTCGCGCAGCCGCTCCAGCTTGGGCAGCGAGCGCCCGGCCAGCGCCCAGCGACAGCCGTGCGGCGCGTGCGCGGCCAGATACTCCGCGGTGAGGGTGCCCACGAACCCCGTCGCCCCGAACAGCACGACGTCGTACGGCCTGGCCGTCCGCTCCAAGGTGATCCTCCGCTGCTTCTCGTCCCATGCCGTTGTCGGTGGCTGAGGCTAGCGTGAGATGAGGTGTCGCGGGTGATCAAGGAGGCAGGACATGGCCGCACCGTCGAAGGCCGCGCTGGCGAAATGGGAGAAGCTGCGCGAGTTTGCCCTGAGCCTGCCCGGGGCCGTCGAGGAGCACCCATGGGGCGAGACGGTGGTCAAGGCCAACAAGAAGATCTTCGTGTTCCTCGGTGTCGACGACGGCAGCCACCCGCTGGGCATGGGCGTCAAGCTCACGGACGAGTCCACGCACGCCCACGCCCTGACCTCGCCCGGCGCCCAGCCCTCGGGGTACGGCCTCGGCAAGTCCGGCTGGGTCCAGCTGCCGGTCGCCGGGAAGGGCGCGCCCAGGGTGGATCTGCTGTGCGAGTGGGTGGAGGAGAGCTACCGGGCCGTCGCCACGAAGAAGCTGGTCGCGGAGCTCGACGCCCGCTGAGCCGAGCAGTCGCTGAGGGCGACCGCCGAAGCCGCGTAAAACCCCGCGTAAAAACCAAGCGCTTGCTCGCGCAGGGGCTTGTGCGAACTGGAACGTGTTCTTAGCATCACTGATGTTACATCAGTTGTGTCACAGTGCTGGGGGCTTGATGGCGACGACAGGGAACGGGCCGCTCGCAGGTGTGCGGGTGGTCGAACTGGCCGGAATCGGGCCCGGCCCGTTCGCCGCGATGCTCCTGGCCGACCTCGGCGCCGACGTGGTCCGCGTCGACCGCCCCGGCGGCCACGGCCTGGCCATCGACCCCGCGTACGACCTCACGAACCGCAACAAACGGTCCGTACTGATCGACCTCAAGGCCGAGGACGGCCCCCGCCGCGTCCTCGACCTGGTCGAGCGGGCCGACATCCTCGTCGAGGGCTACCGCCCCGGCGTCGCCGAGCGCCTGGGGGTCGGGCCCGAGGAGTGCCTGGCCCGGAACCCGAGGCTGGTGTACGGGCGGATGACGGGCTGGGGCCAGGACGGCCCGCTCGCCCCGCGCGCCGGACACGACATCGCGTACATCGCCGTCACCGGCACCCTCGGCATGATCGGCAAGGCGGACGAGGGCCCCACCGTCCCCGCCAATCTCGTGGGCGACTACGCGGGCGGCTCGCTCTATCTCGTCGTCGGCGTCCTCGCCGCGCTCCAGCACGCGCGCGCCCACGGCGAGGGCCAGGTCGTGGACGCCGCGATCGTCGACGGCGCCGCCCATCTCGCCACCATGATCCACGGCATGCTGGCGGCCGGCGGCTGGCAGGACCGGCGCGCCGCCAACCTGCTCGACGGCGGCTGCCCCTTCTACGGCACGTACGAGACCTCCGACGGCCAGTACATGGCGGTCGGCGCCCTTGAGCAGCAGTTCTACGACGAGTTCGTACGACTGCTCGGCATCGAGGCCGTCGCCCCGGCCCGTAAGGACTTCGCTCGCTGGGACGAGCTGCGTACGGCTGTCGCCGAGCGGTTCCGGACCCGTACGCGCGCGGAGTGGACGGCCGTGTTCGAGGACTCGGACGCGTGCGTGGCGCCCGTGCTCTCGATGCGGGAGGCGCCCGCGCATCCGCATCTGGCCGCGCGCGGCACCTTCGCCGAGCACGGCGGCATCACCCAGCCCGCGCCCGCGCCCCGCTTCTCGCGCACCCCGGGCTCGCTGCGCCGCCCGCCCGCGCTGCCGGGCGCCGACACCGCCGAGGTCGCCCGCGACTGGGACGTGCCGGCCCTTTACCACCACACCACAGAGGAGAACGACAGGTGAAGCGGCAGATCTTCACGGCCGAGCACGACGCCTTCCGCGAGACCGTACGCACCTTCCTCGCCAAGGAGGTCCTGCCGCACTACGAGCAGTGGGAGAAGGACGGCATCGTCTCGCGCGAGGCATGGCTCGCGGCCGGGCGCCAGGGGCTCCTCGGGCTCGCCGTGGACGAGGAGTACGGAGGCGGCGGGAACGCGGACTTCCGCTACAGCGCCGTGCTGGCCGAGGAGTTCACCCGGGCGGGCGCCGCCGGGCTCGCGATCGGGCTGCACAACGACATCATCGGGCCGTATCTCACGGGGCTGGCCACCGAGGAGCAGAAGCGGCGCTGGCTGCCCGGGTTCTGCGACGGCTCGCTGATCACCGCGATCGCCATGACCGAGCCGGGCGCGGGCTCCGACCTCCAGGGCATCCGCACCACCGCCGAGGACAAGGGCGACCACTGGCTGCTCAACGGCTCCAAGACGTTCATCTCCAACGGCATCCTCGCCGACCTGGTGATCGTCGTCGCCAAGACCACGCCGGAGGGCGGCGCGCACGGCCTGTCGCTGCTCGTCGTCGAGCGCGGCATGGACGGCTTCGAGCGCGGCCGCAACCTCGACAAGATCGGCCAGAAGTCCCAGGACACGGCCGAGCTGTTCTTCACCGACGTACGCGTGCCGAAGGAGAACCTGCTCGGCGAGCTCGACGGCGCCTTCATCCACTTGATGACCAATCTCGCGCAGGAGCGCCTGAGCATCGCGGTCGCCGCGATCGCCGCCGCCGAGTACCTGCTGGAGATCACCACGACGTACGTCAAGGAGCGCGAGGCGTTCGGGCGGCCGCTGGCCACCAAGCAGCACATCCGCTTCGAGATCGCCGAGATGGCCACCGAGTGCGCCGTCACCCGTACGTTCCTCGACCGCTGCATCGTCGATCACTCGAACGGGGAACTCGACGCCGTGCACGCCTCGATGGCCAAGTGGTGGGCCACCGAACTGCAAAAACGCGTCGCCGACCGCTGTCTCCAACTGCACGGCGGCTACGGCTACATGAGCGAGTACCGGGTCGCCAGGGCGTTCACCGACGGCCGCATCCAGACCATCTACGGCGGGACGACCGAGATCATGAAGGAGATCATCGGTCGTTCCCTGCTCGGCTAACCCTCTTTGAAAGGCTTATCAGTGAGCACCGAAGCGTTTGTGTACGACGCGATCCGCACCCCGCGCGGGCGCGGCAAGGCCAACGGCTCCCTGCACGGAACCAAGCCGATCGACCTGGTCGTCGGGCTGATCCACGAGGTCCGAGGCCGCTTCCCGGACCTCGACCCGGCGGCGATCGACGACATCGTCCTCGGCGTGGTCGGCCCGGTCGGCGACCAGGGCTCCGACATCGCCCGCATCGCGGCCATCGCCGCCGGGCTGCCGGACACGGTCGCGGGCGTGCAGGAGAACCGCTTCTGTGCCTCGGGCCTGGAGGCCGTCAACCTGGCGGCCGCCAAGGTCCGTTCGGGCTGGGAGGACCTGGTGCTCGCGGGCGGCGTCGAGTCGATGTCACGGGTCCCGATGGCCTCGGACGGCGGCGCCTGGTTCGCCGACCCGATGACCAACTTCGACACCAACTTCGCCCCACAGGGCATCGGCGCCGACCTCATCGCCACGATCGAGGGCTTCTCGCGCCGCGATGTCGACGAGTACGCGGCGCTCTCGCAGGAGCGGGCCGCCGAGGCGTGGAAGGACGGCCGGTTCGCCCGCTCCGTCGTGCCCGTCAAGGACCGCAACGGCCTGGTCGTCCTCGACCACGACGAGCACATGCGGCCCGGCACCACCGCCGACTCGCTCGCGGCCCTCAAGCCCTCGTTCGCGGCCATCGGCGACATGGGCGGCTTCGACGCGGTGGCGCTGCAGAAATACCACTGGGTGGAGAAGATCGACCACGTCCACCACGCGGGCAACTCCTCGGGCATCGTGGACGGCGCGGCCCTGGTCGCCATCGGCTCGCGAGAGGTCGGCGAGCGCTACGGCATGACCCCGCGCGCCCGGATCGTCTCGGCCGCCGTCTCCGGCTCCGAGCCGACGATCATGCTCACCGGCCCCGCCCCGGCCACCCGCAAGGCGCTCGCCAAGGCCGGGCTGACCATCGACGACATCGACCTCGTCGAGATCAACGAGGCGTTCGCCGGAGTGGTGCTGCGCTTCGCCCGCGACATGGGCCTCTCGCTCGACAAGATCAACGTCAATGGCGGCGCCATCGCCATGGGCCACCCGCTGGGCGCCACCGGCGCGATGATCCTCGGCACGCTCGTCGACGAGCTGGAGCGCCGCGACCAGCGGTACGGCCTGGCCACGCTGTGCGTCGGTGGCGGCATGGGCATCGCCACCGTCGTCGAGCGTCTCTGACCGTCCTGTCCCGGCACCCCCTCATACGGAGATTTCAGCAATGAACGAGAGCACGACCATCCGCTGGGAACAGGACGAGACCGGCGTCGTCACCCTCGTCCTCGACGACCCCAACCAGTCCGCCAACACCATGAACCGGGCCTTCAAGGACTCCATCGCGGCCATCGCCGACCGCGCCGAGGCCGAGAAGGACTCCATCCGCGGCATCATCTACACCTCCGCCAAGAAGACCTTCTTCGCGGGCGGCGACCTGAAGGACATGATCCAGGTCGGCCCCGAGAACGCCCAGCAGGCCTTCGAGACCGGCACCGCCATCAAGCACTCGCTGCGCCGCATCGAGACCCTGGGCAAGCCGGTCGTCGCGGCCATCAACGGCGCTGCCCTCGGCGGCGGTTACGAGATCGCGCTCGCCAGCCACCACCGCGTCGCCCTCGACGCGCCCGGTTCCAAGATCGGCCTGCCCGAGGTCACCCTGGGCCTGCTCCCGGCGGGCGGCGGTGTGACCCGTACCGTACGGCTGATGGGCATCGCGGACGCGCTCCTCAAGGTGCTGCTCCAGGGCACCCAGTACACCCCGCAGCGGGCGCTTGAGAACGGCCTCGTCCACGAAGTCGCCGCCACGCCCGAGGAGATGATCGCCAAGGCGCGCGCGTTCATCGACGCCAACCCGGAGTCCCAGCAGCCCTGGGACGTCAAGGGCTACCGGATCCCGGGCGGCACCCCGTCGAACCCCAAGTTCGCCGCCAACCTCCCGGCGTTCCCGGCCAACTTGAAGAAGCAGCTGAACGGCGCCCCCTACCCGGCGCCGCGCAACATCCTCGCGGCCGCCGTCGAGGGCTCCCAGGTCGACTTCGAGACCGCGCTGACCATCGAGGCCCGGTACTTCACCGAGCTGGTCACCGGCCAGACCGCGAAGAACATGATCCAGGCGTTCTTCTTCGACCTCCAGGCCGTCAACTCCGGCGCCAGCCGCCCCAAGGGCATCGAGCCGCGCCCGGTCCGCAAGGTGGCCGTCCTCGGCGCGGGCATGATGGGCGCGGGCATCGCGTACTCCTGCGCCCGGGCCGGCATCCAGGTCGTCCTCAAGGACGTCTCGCAGGAGGCGGCCGACAAGGGCAAGGCGTACTCGGAGAAGCTGCTCGCCAAGGCGCTCAGCCGGGGTCGTACGACCGAGGCCAAGCGCGACGAACTGCTCGCCCGCATCACGGCGACGGCCGACCCGCGCGACCTCGCGGGCTGCGACGCGGTCATCGAGGCGGTCTTCGAGAACACCGAACTCAAGCACAAGGTGTTCCAGGAGATCCAGGACATCGTCGAGCCGGACGCGCTGCTCTGCTCCAACACCTCGACGCTGCCGATCACCGGTCTCGCCGAAGGCGTCACCCGCCAGGCCGACTTCATCGGGCTGCACTTCTTCTCGCCGGTCGACAAGATGCCGCTGGTCGAGATCATCAGGGGCGAGCGCACCGGCGACGAGGCGCTGGCCCGCGCCTTCGACCTGGTCCGCCAGATCAAGAAGACCCCGATCGTCGTCAACGACTCGCGCGGCTTCTTCACCTCGCGCGTCATCGGCCAGTTCATCAACGAGGGCGTAGCGATGGTCGGCGAGGGCATCGAGCCCGCCTCCATCGAGCAGGCGGCGGGCCAGGCGGGCTACCCCGCCAAGGTCCTCTCCCTGATGGACGAGCTGACCCTCACCCTGCCGCGCAAGATCCGTGACGAGACACGGCGCGCGGTCGAGGAGGCGGGCGGCGTCTGGCCCGGCCACCCGGCGGACTCGGTGATCGACCGCATGGTCGACGAGTTCGGCCGCCCCGGCCGCAGCGGCGGCGCGGGCTTCTACGAGTACGGCGAGGACGGCAAGCGCGTACGGCTGTGGCCGGGCCTGCGCGAGCACTTCGGGAAGCCCGACGTCGAGGTCCCCTTCGAGGACATGAAGGAGCGGATGCTCTTCGCCGAATCGCTGGACACCGTCCGCCTCTTCGAGGAGGGCGTGCTCACCTCGGTCGCCGACGCCAACATCGGCTCCATCATGGGCATCGGCTTCCCGGCCTGGACGGGTGGCGTGATGCAGTACATGAACGGTTACGAGGGCGGTCTGCCGGGCTTCGTCGCCCGCGCCCGCGAACTGGCCGAGCGCTACGGCGACCGGTTCCTGCCGCCGGCACTGCTGGTGGAGAAGGCGGAGCGGGGCGAGAAGTTCACGGACGCGTAAGGCCCGTCGACGCGTGAGGTTCGCCGACGCGTAAAGGGGGAGGGGCCGGGGAGGAGATCCCCGGCCCCTCACTCGCTATTCGGCCTCGGCGCGGAAGGCGGCCCGCAGTTCCTCTTTGAGCGACCGCTGGAACGCCGTGACCAGCGCCTGCACCACCATCGGCTGCATGTGCGCCGACAGTGACTTCATCGCGGCCACATGGTCGGGGTCCGACTCGCGCTCCCGGTACGGGTTCCACACCTCGTCCCGGAACAGCCGCGTCAGCTCGTGCGCGGCCGAGCGCGTGTGGTCCACGAGGACGGTCCGCGCCGCCAGGATCGTCTCGTGCGCGATCGGCACGTCAAGCAGCTGCACCCCCAGCGCGAGCAGCCCGGGGTCGACCCGGAACGCGTCGCCGTCGCCGGGGGTGCGCTCCAGTACGTTCATGGCGGCCAGCCGGTCGATGTCCACGTCGGAGAGGGCGCGCCCGGCCCGCCGCTCCAGCTCGGCCCGGGTCGTCTCCTCGGCGGCGTCCGGCGCCCAGGAGGCGACCACGGCGCGGTGGATCGCCAGATCGTGCGCGTTCAGATCGGGCGGCAGTTGCTGGAGGTAGCGCTCGATCGCGGCGAGCGTCATCCCGTGGTGCTGCAACTCCTCGATGAGGGCGAGCCGGGACAGATGCGCCGGGCCGTAGTGACCGACCCGGCGCGGCCCGATCGAGGGCGGCGGAAGCAGACCCCTGGTGCTGTAGAAACGGATGGTGCGCACGGTGACCCCGGCGCGCGCGGCCAGTTCGTCGACCGTGAGGGTCGGCTCCTCGGTCTCGGTCGCCATGGCTGTGCCTCTTTCCCGGTTCGCGGTCGATCCGGTTCAACAGTATTGCTGTCTCACCACTGTTGTGAAAGGGGCCCGGGGGCGGTCATCCGCCGAGGCGGTCGGTGGCATCGTCCGGGAACAGGGTCTCGGCGACATGCTTCGTGTCGGCGTACTCGACGACCGAGACGATCTTCCCGTCGTGGACCGTGTAGATGCCGAGGCAGCGGTTGTCGTATGTACCGCCGTAGACCGTCTCGGCCTTGGAGGTCCATTCGGCCACCACCCGCTCGCCCTCGGCGATCGTGCTGATCAGCTCGATCTCCATGGTGCCGGGGACGAGGACCGGGCCCATGCCGCCGAGGAAGTCGTCGATGATCGCGTCGCGGCCGTGCCACACCTTGGAGATGGGCAGATCGCCCGGGTAGTGCCAGGTCGCGTCCGTGGCGAAGCTGTCGCGGATGACGTCGATGTCACCGTCGCGTACGGCCTCGACGTAGCGGATGACGACGGCGCGGGGGTCGGTGGTGCTCACGGTCTTGCTCCTTCGGTTGCTTTCAGGCGTGGTGTTCAGGACAGGGTGAGGACGGCCTTGCCGCGGATGCGGCGGTCGCGCAGGTCGGTGAGGGTGGTCGCGGTGTCGGCCCAGTCCGTGACGCGGCCGATCTCGGGGTGCAGACGGCCCTCGGCGGTCAGCCGGACCAGCGCCGCCAGGTCCTCGTCGAGGCGGGTGTCGGCGTCGAGGTAGTGGAAATGGCGGATGGTCGCGGATTCGGGGCCGCTGAAGAAGTCGAAGAAGTCGAGCGTCGCCGGGGTGCGGCTGGCCTGCCCGAACCAGATCAACGTGCCGCGCCGGGCGAGCCGCGCGAGTGCGACGGAGAGCGCCCGGCCGCCGGTCGACTCCAGGACGATGTCGTACGGGCCCCGCGCCCCGGCGACGTCGTGGACGATCTCGGCGGCGCCGAGCTCCGCGAGCCGGGCGCCGCGTTCGGCGTCCCTGGTCACGGCGGTGATCTCGGCCCCGGCGGCGGCCGCGAGTTCGGTGACGTAGTGGCCGACGCCGCCGGAGGCGCCGGTCAGTAGAACCCGGCGGCCGAGCACCGGTCCGGCCGCGCGCAGCAGCCGCAGCGCGGTGAGACCGGCCAGTGGCAGGGCCGCGCCCTGGAGCACGGAGACGCTGTCGGGCAGTTCGGCGAGCGCGCCGGTCGGCACCGCCACGTACTCCGCCCAGCCGCCCGCCATGGGGTGGCCGACGACCCGCGTGATCCCGGACGGCCCGCTGCCGTCGGCGGCCGGCTGCACCACCAAGCCCGCGATGTCCTTGCCGGGGCGCTCGCCGGGGACGGGCCGCTCCAGCTTGAACGTCTCGCCCCGGTTGACGGAGAACGCCTCGACCTTCACCAGCGCCTCGTCGGGGCGCGGCGTCGGCTCGGGGACATCGGCGAGCACGACCGGCTCGGCGGGATCTCCGGTCGGGACGAAGGCTTTCATCGTGGTCAACTCCTCGGTGGCGCTTGCTTTCCGGCTTCGCTTTCCGGCTTCGGGGACCATCGGACCGCGTGGAGCGGTGGCCCGGCCAACAACCGGACCGCATGATCGACAACAAAGCGTTGTCGCATAAGGTCAGCGCCATGGACCTCGACCTCGCCCAGGTCCGCGCCTTCGCCGCGACCGCCGGGACACTGCACTTCGGACGCGCCGCCGAAGAGCTGAACACCAGTCAGCAGGCGCTGTCCAAGCGCATCGCCCGCCTGGAAGAGCTGCTTGGCGTACGGCTCTTCGAGCGTCAGGGCGGCGTCCGGCTGAGCGAGGCGGGGGAGCGGTTCCTGCCCGCCGCGCGCGAGGCGCTGGCGGCGGGCGAGCGGGCGGTCGCCGCGGTGACGGACGCCGGACCGGCCGTACGGATCGACACCTGGGGCCATCTGTACGCGCCGATGCGTACGGTCGCCGAGGCGGTGCAGGCGCTCGCCGCCGTGCGGTGGGAGCCGGGCCCCGGGCGCGATTGGCCGTCGGTCGCGGGGGCGCTGCTGCGCGGGGACACCGACCTGGGTTTCGGCCGGGTGCACCCGCTGCCCGACGGCCGGGACGCGGGACTCACGCAGCGCCTCGTGCGCCTCGAACCCGTCGACCTGGTGGTCGGCCCCTCGCACCCGCTGGCCGGCGCCGACGCGGTGCGCCCGGCCGAGCTGCGCGACAGCGTCCTGTGGTGTCCGGCCGAGCTGAGCCGTCTGGACTTCCTGCGCCGCTTCGCCGACGAGTTCCAGATCACGCGGCGCCACGACGGCCCCAACCTGGGCCTGGACCACCTCGTCCGGGGCCTGAGCACCGACCCCGACGGCTTCACCGTCTTCCCCGCCGACGCGCCGCTGCCGGACCACACGGGCCTGCGCTCCATCCCGCTCGTCGAGCCGACACCGCTGTACGCCTGGTCGCTGGCCTGGCGCGAGTCGTCCCGCCATCCACAGCTCGACACCTTGCTGC
This sequence comes from Streptomyces sp. CBMA152, assembly GCF_014596475.1. Classification (GTDB taxonomy): domain Bacteria; phylum Actinomycetota; class Actinomycetes; order Streptomycetales; family Streptomycetaceae; genus Streptomyces. Next base: position 101,958 of record NZ_MECJ01000038.1, read on the forward strand.
GCGGTTTCGCCGAAGCAGGTCGTTCCCGGCGCTGGCTGGAGTACAAGCCGGGGCGCGACTGGCTCCCCGACACCGACCATCCGAAACTCGCGCCCCACTAGTCATCTGATATCCCTGGATGTGTGATCGAAAACCGTACGTCCACCGACCCCACCCCGCCCCCGCCCGGCGGAGTGCTGTGGAGCCTCGCCGGGGACGTGCGGGTCCTGCTCACGCTGCCCGCGGCCCTGGCGCTCCAGGTCGCCCATCCCGCCGTCGGCGCCGGGGTCGACGAGCACTCTGTGTTCCGGACCGACCCCTGGGGCCGCGGTGAGCGCTCGCTGCGCTCGCTCCAGCTGTGGGTGTACGGGGGCGAGGCCGCGGCCCAGGAGGGGCGTCGGCTGCGGGAGCTGCACCGGAGCATCCAGGGCACCGACGCGCGGGGCCGCCGCTACCATGCGCTGACCCCGGCCAACTACGCGTGGGTGCATGCCACCGGGTATCCGATCTTCGCCTACAGCCAGCAGTACCTGCGCCGTCCCTGCACCGAGGCGCAGGAGCGGCAGATGTACGCGGAGTGGCTTCAGGTCGGGCGCGTTCTGGGCATCCACGACCGGGACATGCCGCAGAGCATCGAGGAGTTCTGGCCGTACTACCGCAAGGTGCTCGCCGACGAGATCGGTGCGAACGCCGTGGTCGAGGAGCTGGTCTCGCTCCACCCGGACGTTCCGGCCCCCGCCCTCGGGCCGCTCCCCGTACGACTGTTGCTGCGGCTGTGCTGGCCGCTGCTCCTGCCGCCGATCGCGCGCTTCAGACGGTTTTTGACCATCGGCTTCCTGCCGCCGGACGCGCGCGCGGCGATGGGGCTCGAATGGACCGACGCCCAGGAGCGCGCGCTGCGCCGGTTCGGCCGCGTGGTGCGGGCGGTCGTGCCCGTACTGCCGGAGCGGCTGCGCTATCTGCCGCTCGCCCGACGGGCCAGGGCGCGGGCAAAGGCCGAGAAGCGCGCTGGATGACGCGTTACGCGGACGCCCGCCGCACCAGTACCGTCTCCGTGATCACCGGCTCCGGGCTCGTGCCGTCCCCGTTCAGGCCGCTCAGCAGCAGTCGGGCCATGAGGCGGCCCATGCCCTCGATGTCCTGACGTACCGTCGTCAGCGGTGGGTCCGTCGCCTCGGCGACGCCCGGCATGTCGTCGAAGCCGACCAGGGCCACGTCCTCCGGCACCCGGCGGCCGCGCTCGCGCAGCACCTGAAGCGCGCCCGACGCCATCAGGTCGTTCGCGGCGAACACCGCGTCCAAGTCGGGCCGCCGGTGCAGGAGTTGGGCCATCGCGTGGGCTCCGCTCTCCACGGTGAAGGCGCCCTCGGCGATCAGTTTCGGGTCGGTGTGGGGCAGGACGTCATGAAAGCCGTCGAGCCGGTCCGTCGCCGAGGTCTGGTCGGGCGGGCCCGCCAGGTGGGCTATGCGGGTGCGGCCGAGCGCGAGCAGATGGCGTACGCCCGCGCGGGCACCGGCCCGGTTGTCGGCGTCGACGTACGGCACGGGCCGCTCGCCCGGCGGCGTCGGCCAGCTCGGGCGGCCCCCGTACACGGTCGGTATCCCGGTCCTGCGGGCGATCGCGGGCAGCGGGTCGTCGGTGTGCAGCGAGAAGGCCAGCGCGCCGTCGACGTGTCCGCCCGCCAGATAGCGCGCGATCCGCTCGTAGTCGCCCGGCCCCTCCACGAGGAGCAGCACCAACTGGGTGTCGTGGGCGGTGAGTTCCTTGCTGATGCCCCGGATCTGCTGGGAGAAGAACGGGTCGGAGAAGATCCGGATCTCCGGCTCGGCGATGATCACGGCGACCGCGCCGGTGCGCCGGGTGACCAGGGTGCGGGCCGCGTGGTTGGGGACGTATCCCAGCTCCTCGACCGCCTGGCGCACCTTGTTCACCAGCGGGGGACGCACGCCCGCGCCGCCGTTCATGACCCGGGACGCCGTGGCCCGGGAGACACCGGCGCGCGCGGCGACGGATTCCAGCGTGGGCCGGGACCCGGGGTGCGGGTCCGTGTCCGGTGCGGTGTGCTGCTCGGTCAAGGCGGGTGCTCCTCGCGGGCGGCGTGGCGGCGCCGGGCGGGGCGCCGCGTACAGCGTAGTGGCGCGCCGCCGCCCCCAGCAGAGCGCTAAGTGGTGGGCGGGCGCGGGCTTCCCAGCCGCGCCCGCCCACCGGTTCAGGAGCCCTCAGTGGTGGTCGTGGATGTCGTTCGTCTCCGCGATCTTCTTCCAGGACTTCGGCTGGGCCACCGGCGTTCCGGCGGACCGGGCCACGAGGTTGGCCTTCTTCGCGGCCGCGGCGGCGGGCTTCGCCTGCTGGTACAGCCAGGTGTCGAAGAGCCCGGCGAGCGGCTTGCCGGAGATCTTCTCGGCGTACTGTACGAAGTCGCCCACATTGGCGTTGCCGTACTGGTGGGCCGTCGGCCAGCCCTTGAGGATGGCGAAGAACGCCTTGTCGCCGACCGCGTTGCGCAGCGCCTGGATGGCGAGCGCGCCCCGGTCGTAGACGGCCAGGTCGAACTGGTTGTCCGGGCCCGGGTCGCCCGGCTTGACCTGCCAGAACGGGTCATTGGCCGGGTGCTGGGCGTACACGTAGTCAGCCAGCTCCTGCGTGGTGCCCTCGCCCTCCTTCTCCGACCAGAGCCACTGGGTGTAGCGGGCGAAGCCCTCGTTGTTCCAGATGTCCTTCCAGCCCTTCACCGACACGCTGTCGCCGTACCACTGGTGGGCCAGCTCATGCACGATCACCGAGACGTTGGCGCCGTTCGCGAACTGCTTGGGGCTGTAGTACGGGCGGGTCTGCGTCTCCAGGGCGAAGCCGGAGGTCACGTTGGGCACGTAGCCGCCGACCGAGTTGAACGGGTAGGGGCCGTACAGGGTGCTCAGCCACTCGACGACGTCCTTGGTGCGCTCGACGCTGGCGCGCGCGGCGCCGTCGTTGTCACCGAGGTCCTTGCTGTACGCGTTGATGATCGGCAGGCCGTTGGCCGTGGTGTCCGTCGTGATGTCGAACTTGCCGATCGCGAGCGTCGCGAGATAGCTGGCCTGCGGCTTGTTGGAGCGCCAGTTGAACCGCGTCCAGCCCCGCGCGGAACTCTGCGACTGGAGCGTGCCGTTGCTGATCGCCTGGGTGCCGTCCGGCACGAGCACCGACACGTCGTACGTGGCCTTGTCCAGCGGGTGGTCGTTGGACGGGAACCACCACACGGCCGAGTCGGGCTCCTGGGCGGCCACACCACCGTCCGGGGTGCGGTGCCAGGCCGTGTAGCCGCCGATGCTCAGCTCGGACGGCTTGCCCGCGTACTTCACCACCACCGAGATCGACTTCCCCTTGACCAGCGGCGCGGCCGGGGTGATCTCCAGCTCCTGGGTGCCGGACTTGGCGTACGTCGCCTTCGTGCCGTTGACCAGCACCTCGCTCACCTGGAGCCCGAAGTCGAGGTTGAAGCGGGAGAGGTTCTGCGTGGTGGTGGCGAGGATCGTCGCCGTGCCCTCCAGCAGGTCCGTGGTGGGCTGGTACTTCAGTCTCAGGTCGTAGTGGGAAACGTCGTAACCGCCGTTGCCGCTGCTCGGGTAGTAGGAGTCGCCGATACCCGGGGCTCCCGGTGTGAAGTCGGTCGCGGATGCCGGGATCGCCAGCAGCAGGGACGCGGCGAGCACGCTCGGGGCGATGATTTTGCGGTGCACGAGTGCTCCAAGTCGTCGGGGTGAACGATCTCTTCGGACCCTATTCAGCGCCCGCCGCACCGGTCATGTCCATGGCCCCTGCTGTCACACGATCGCCATTGCGCCGACATGTTTACTTGCTCGACTCGACTCTCTTTCGGACCACGACTGCCCTCTTTTGCACGGGAGTTGACGGGAGTACCGTCCGCCCATGCCGATAGCCACGCGGTTCACCCGCACGAGGTCCAGATCGCCTCGGAACAGCTCGCTCCGGTCGCCCCGCTGGGGTCGCCTGCTCGTGGTGGCGGTCGCGGCCGCCCTGACCGCCCTGTTCGTCTCGCCGGTGGGCGCCCAGGCCGCCCGCGCCAAGGAGAGCAGGCCCGTCTACTCGTACGAGAACGCCATCCGCGAGTCCGTCTGGGTCGACACCCGCCTCGACGCGGACGGCGACGGGAGGACCGACCGGGTCGCCGTCGACATCGTCCGCCCGCGCGAGCCCGCACAGCAGGGCCGCAAGGTTCCGGTCATCCTGGAGGCCTCGCCGTACTACTCGTGCTGCGGGCGCGGCAACGAGAGCCAGCTCAAGACGTACGACGCGCAAGGCCATGTCGTCCAGATGCCGCTGTTCTACGACAACTACTTCGTGCCGCGCGGCTACGCCTTCGTCGCCGTCGACCTGTCCGGAACCAATCGCTCGGACGGCTGTGTCGACGTCGGCGGCTCCTCGGACGTCCAGTCGGCGAAGGCGGTCGTCGACTGGCTCAACGGCCGCGCGCGTGCCTACACCACCCGTACGGGTACACAGCGCGTCGGCGCCGACTGGACCAACGGCCGCACCGGCATGATCGGCAAGAGCTGGGACGGCACCATCGCCAACGGGGTCGCCGCCACCGGCGTCGAGGGCCTGAAGACCATCGTGCCGATCAGCTCCATCTCCTCCTGGTACGACTACTACTTCGCCAAGGGCGCCTCGCTCTACGACTCGGGCCCCGACTGGCTCTCCAACTACGTCGAGAGCCCGGATGCGCGGGCCCACTGCGGCGCCGTACAGCAGAAACTCGTCGACGGGGCGCCGCGCGACGGCGACTGGACGCCGCTGTGGACCGGGCGTGACTACGTCGCCGACGCGTCCAAGGTCAAGGCCAGCGTGTTCGTGGTGCACGGCATGCAGGACCTGAACGTGCGCACCAAGAACTTCGGCCAGTGGTGGGACGCGCTCGCGGCGAACGGTGTCGAGCGCAAGATCTGGCTCTCCCAGACCGGGCACGTCGACCCGTTCGACTACCGGCGCTCCGACTGGGTCGACACCCTGCACCAGTGGTTCGACCACTACCTCCTCGGCTATGACAACGGCATCGAGCGTGCGCCGATGGCCGACATCGAGCGCCACGTCGACCAGTGGTCCACCGATGCCGTGTGGCCGCCCACGGGCACCCGGGACACCGTGCTGCGCCCGGCCACCGGCTCCGCGCCCGGCGTCGGCACCCTCGGGCTGAGCCGCGCACCCGCAGGTTCCAGCGAGACGTTCACCGACAACCCGGCGCTGGACGAGACCAGTTGGTCCGCGACCGTGGACAAGCCGACCCCGGAGAAAGCCGGATTCGTCACCCCGACGCTCACCAAGGACCTGCGGCTCTCCGGCTCCTCCAAGGTGACGGTCACCGCGACCCCGACCACCACCAGCGCTCATCTCTCGGCGGTCCTGGTCGACCTCGGCCCCGACACCATCCGTAACTACGGCGGCGCGGGCGAGGGCATCCTCACCGGCACCGACCGCACCTGCTGGGGCCCGAGCACGACCGGGGACAGCTCCTGCTACAAGGTCACCTCGGCCGACAAGAAGGCTGTCGACTACACCGTGTTCAGCCGCGGCTGGGCCGACCTCGGCCACTACACGGGCGACACCGGGCAGCCGCTGAACCCGGGCACGCCGTACACGATCACGCTCGACCTGCATGCCAGCGACCATGTCGTCCCGGCCGGGCACCGGCTCGCGCTGATCGTCGCGGGCACCGACAAGGACCTCATCGACCCGCCCGCGAGCACCCCGACACTCACCGTCGACCTCGCCCACACCTGGGCGAAGCTGCCGCTGGTCGGCGGTACGGGAGCGTTCCGCCGGGCCACCACCGGCACGCCGCCGCAGGTCGCGCCGCATCTCGCGCGTCCGACCGGCGTCTCGGTCCCGCAGACGGGCAGCCGGGTCCCGGGGGAGCGATGAGGGTCCGCGCGGCCGAACCCGGCCAGCGCTGCTGAGACGGGTTCTCACCGGAGGGGAGTGCGGGAGGCGGCCAGTGCGGCCGCCTCCCGCGCACACCCCCAGGCGACGGTGACACCGGCGCCGCCATGGCCGTAGTTGTGCACCACGACACCACCGGAGCTGGTCGCCTCGGCCTCGATCCGGACGCCTCCGTCCCGCACCGGCCGCAGCCCGGCCCGATGCGCGAGCACCCGTGCCCCGGCGATCTCGGGGCGCACCTGGGCGCATCGCGCGACGATCTCCTCGGCGGTCCGGGCGTCGGGGGTCAGGTCCCAGGCGTCGTCCTGCGCGGTGCCGCCGAGCAGCAGTCCGTACGGCTGGGGGAAGAAGTAGGTGCTGGCATCGGAGTCGTCGACGGCGGTGTACCACTCGGTGATGCCGGGGTTCTCCACGATCACCAACTGGCCGCGCACCGGCCGTACCTGCGGATCGGGCACGATGTGGCGGGCGCCGAGGCCGGTGCAGTTGATCACGAGCGGCGCGTCGGGGAGCCGGTCGACCTCACGGATCTCCACCTTCGTGCCCGTGGCCTCCAGACGTGCGCGCAGCCAGTCCAGATGGGTCGGCATGTCGATCAGCGGCACCCGGGCGAGCACCCCCTGCGCGGACTGGCGCAGCCCGTCCACCTCGGCCGCCCATGGGCCGAGTTCGGAGAGCCGGATGCCCGCGTGCAGCCCTTCCACCAGCCGTACCCCGGTCGTCTCGGGCTCGGCGGCGAGCTGTTCGTACACCCGCAGGGAGGTGAGCGCCCACTCGCCGACGCGCGCGGCCGGTTCGATCCGGTACGGCCACCACAGGGCGCCCGCCACCGCCGATGTGGTGCCGTCGACCGGATCCCGGCTCCACACCCGGACCTTGCGGCCCGACTCCGCCAGGACGACCGCCGTCGTCAGACCGATGACCCCGCCACCCACCACGATCGTCTCGTCGCTCATGACGGGACGGTAGCGGATCGGGTGATGCCGTGCTCGAAACAGCCGGAAGGTGGGAATACTGGGGATATGTCTGCCGCGTACGCGACCTTCGGACTGGCCCCCGCGATGCGGGCAGGCGACGTCGATGGCAACGGATCACCGCAACTGCACCGCGACTTCATGGACTTCGTCGTCAACGGCCGCCCCCTGCTGCTCCAACTCGCCGACCTGGACGCCGTCTCGCCGCTGGCCTCCGACGTACCGCCCGCGATCCTCGGCGCCCAGGTGCGCAGCCTGCTCCTGGAGACCGACCCACCGCTCGCGAACGGGCGTTACGTGGTCTACGCCTGCCCGGAGTGCGAGGACCTGGCGTGCGGCGCGGTCACCGCGGTCATCGAGCGGCGCGGCGACGACATCATCTGGCGCGACTTCGCCTGGCAGACCGCCCCCGTGCCCGATCTGGAGCGCAACGGCTACCACGGGATAGGGCCGTTCCGCTTCCGCGCCGAGGAGTACCGGGCGGCCCTGGAGCGGCTGCTCGACGACGAGCCGCCCCGGCGCCGGGTGCTCCTGATCGGGGCCCGCGCGGCCGTCCTCGGCAAGCTCGCGGCGGCGCTGCGCTCGATCGGCATCGGCGCGGACATCGCGCACGACGTGAGCGACGCGATGCCCGAGGAGCTCATGTCGTACGGGGCGGTCGCCTTCGGGCGGGGGGTTCCGGAGGACGAACGCGCCGCCGTGCGGGCCGCGTTCGCCCGGGCCCACGCGCACCCGGCGTATGTGATCGGCCTCGCCCCCGTCACCCCGCTGCTCGTCGCCCAGCTGGAACAGGCCCTGGACCGCACCCCGCCCGCCCAGCGCCGCCTCACCCGGCTGCTCGCCACCCCTGACGAGGCCCGCCTCACGGTCGGCGCGACCTGCCGGGTGCGCCTGACCGCGTACCGCCTGGACCGGCTGCACCGCGTCCACACCGAGGAGGTCCTGGACGCGATCCTCGACCCCGGCACCCATCAGGTGCCGCTGGACCCGCACGTCCTGCGCGGGGAGTCCTTCCTGGTGGCGCGGACCACGGGCGGGGTGATCACTACGGCGGTCGCGCGCTGAAACGGTCCGCTGGAGCGTGGCGCTGAAACGGTCCACCGGGCATATGTGCCGAAACGGTCCGCCGTACCGGCGGTGCGCGGGCGTGGCGAAAACCGGACCGTGGGAGTCCTGGCACCCACGTAGGATCTAGACCTCATGACTGCCACCCTCGTCGCCAAGGACCTCGCCGCCGGACACGGCGACCGCACGCTCTTCGCCGGGCTCGACCTCGTCGTCGCCCCCGGCGACGTCATCGGCCTCGTCGGCGCCAACGGAGCGGGGAAGTCCTCCCTGCTCCGGCTGCTGGCCGGGCTGGACACTCCGGAGGAGGGCGAGCTGCGGCTCTCCCCGCCGGGCGCCAGCGTCGGGCACCTCCCGCAGGAGCCGGACCGCCGCCCCGGCGAGACCGTGCGCGCCTTCCTCGCCCGCCGCACCGGTGTCGCCGCCGCCCAGACCGCCATGGACGCGGCCACCGAGGCGCTGGTCGAGGGCGCGCCCGGCGCCGACGACGCGTACGCGGACAGCCTGGAGCGCTGGCTCGACCTCGGCGGCGCCGACCTCGACGAGCGCGCCGAGGAGGTGGCCGACACCCTCGGCCTCACCGTCGGCCTCGACCAGCCGATGACCGCGCTCTCCGGCGGCCAGGCCGCCCGCGCGGGCCTCGCCTCGCTGCTGCTCTCCCGGTACGACGTGTTCCTGCTCGACGAGCCGACGAACGACCTCGACCTGGACGGTCTGGAGCGCCTGGAGACCTTCGTACGGGGGCTGCGGGCCGGCACCGTCGTCATCAGCCACGACCGCGAGTTCCTCACCCGCACCGTCACCAAGGTGCTCGAACTCGATCTCGCCCAGCAGCAGATCACCCTGTACGGCGGCGGCTACGAGGCGTACCTGGAAGAGCGCGACACCGCCCGCCGGCACGCGCGCGAGGACTACGAGGAGTACGCCGACAAGAAGGCCGCCCTCGAAGGCCGCGCCCAGATGCAGCGCAGCTGGATGGACAAGGGCGTCAAGAACGCCCGCCGCAAGGCCGGGGACAACGACAAGCTCGGCCGCAAGTTCCGCAGCGAGTCCAGCGAGAAGCAGGCCGCCAAGGCCCGCCAGACCCAGCGCATGATCGAACGGCTCGACACCGTCGACGAGCCCCGCAAGGAGTGGGAGCTGCGCATGGAGATCGCGACCGCGCCGCGCTCCGGCTCGGTCGTGGCGACCCTCAACAACGCCGAGGTCCGGCGCGGCGACTACACCTTCGGCCCGGTCTCGCTCCAGATCGACTGGGCGGACCGCGTCGCGATCACCGGCGCCAACGGCGCGGGCAAGTCCACGCTGCTCGCCGCCCTCCTCGGCCGCCTCCCGCTCGACGCGGGCCAGGCCGCGCTCGGCTCCGGCGTCGTCGTCGGCGAGGTGGACCAGGCCCGTGGCCTGTTCGTCGGCGAGGAATCGCTGCTCGAAGCGTTCTGCGCGGCCGTCCCGGACACCGAGCCGGCCGAAGTACGGACCCTGCTGGCCAAGTTCGGTCTGCGGGCCGACCATGTGCTGCGCCCGGCCACCTCGCTCTCGCCGGGCGAGCGCACCCGTGCGGCCCTCGCGCTGCTCCAGGGCCGGGGCGTAAATCTGCTCGTCCTCGACGAGCCGACCAACCACCTCGACCTGCCGGCGATCGAGCAGCTGGAGTCCGCCCTCGACTCGTACACCGGCACGCTGCTCCTTGTCACCCACGACCGCCGGATGCTGGACGCGGTCCGCACCACCCGGCGCGTCGAGGTCGCGGACGGCAAGGTGACCGAGCACTGACACGGTCCCGGTCGGCCGCCGGGAGGCGCGGCGCCGCCGACCAGCGGTGATCCGCGCGTACCGTGCTGGCGTGGACCGTGAGCGCGACCGGCTTCAGGCCGTCCTGGAGGCACTGCCCCGGGCGGCGATCGTGCAGGGCGGCGACGAGCACGTGGTCGCCGTCAACCGTCGCTTCGTCGAGATGTTCGCGCTGGCCGGGCGGGTCGCCTACGCCCCCGGCGCCCCGCTGGAGCCCGTGGTGGAGGCGGTCCTCGACCACTTCGCCGAGCGCCCGGCCTGGATCGTGGAGGGCACCGCCGCCATCGCCGCGCGCCGCGTCCACCGCGCCGCCGAGATCGCGCTCACCGACGGCCGGGTCATCCGGCGCGACGTGGAGCCGCTGTACGACGCGGGCGGCGAGCCCTTCGGGTCGCTGTGGACCGCCGAGGACATCACCGAGGACAAGCGCCGCGAACACGCGCTGCACCGCGACAACGCGGCGCTCGCGGAGCTGGCCCGTCAGCGCAACGAGTTCCTGGCCTCCGCCTCGCACGAACTGCGCACCCCGCTGACCTCCATCATCAGCTTCTGTGACCTGCTCGCCGACCCCGCCTCCGGCTCGCTCGGCGCCGACCAGCTGAACTTCCTCGCCGCGATCCGCCGCAACGCCGCCCGCATGGCGGGAGTGATCACCACGCTGATGGACACCACGATGATGCGCGAGCCTCAACTGCGGCTGGAATTCGGCGAGGTGGACATCGCGCGGATGCTGGAGCACGCGGTGGCCGACCGGATGTCCACACTGACCGGGGCCGGACTGTTCACCGTGCTCAGCTGTACGCCGGGACCGCCGCTGTACGGGGACGAGCACCGCCTGGAGCACGTGCTCGCCAACCTCCTGGAGAACGCCGCCAAGTTCACCCCGCCCGGCGGGCGCGTCGCCATCGAGGCCGAGCCGGAGGGCGACACGTGGCGCATCACGGTCGCGGACACCGGGATCGGGGTGCCCGAGCAGTACCGCGAGGAGATCTTCTCCGGGTTCGTCCGCGCCCCCAACGCCGAGTCGGGCGGCTTCCCCGGCACCGGCCTCGGCCTCACCTTCAGCCGCGACATCGTGCGCCGCCACGGCGGCGAGCTCTCGGTCGCCGAGGCGCCGGGCGGGGGAGCGCTGTTCACGGTCCACCTGCCGATCACGGGACCCGCGCGTGAGGAGGAGGCGCCATGACCCGGATCCTGATCGTCGAGGACGACCCCGATGTGGCCACCGCACTGCGTGTGCTGCTCACCCGGGCCGGATACGAGGTGGTGGCCGCCGCCGACGGCCGCGAGGGGCTGCGGCGCCTCTTCGCCGACGCGCCCGACCTGATGCTGCTCGACATCGGCCTGCCCGGGCTGGACGGCTGGCAGGTCCTGGAGCGCACCCGGGACATGACCGACCTGCCCGTACTGCTGCTCACCGCGCGCGGAGCCGAGAGCGACCGGGTGCGGGGGCTGCGGGCCGGGGCCGACGACTATCTGCCCAAACCGTTCGGCAACGACGAGCTGGTCGCCCGGATCGAGGCACTGCTGCGGCGCGCCTCCACCTCGCGCTGGGCGGGCACGGCCCAGGACGAGTCACTGCGCCTGGTGCCCGAGCGGCGCTCGGCGGTCTGGCTCGGCGAGGAGGTACGGCTCAGCGACATCGAGTACCGCCTGCTCCAGGTCCTCGTCCGCAACCGCGGCCGGGTCGTCACCACCGACCAGCTCCTCGACCAGGTCTGGGACGACCCGCAGGGCGTCGGCCGCGACCGCGTGAAGTTCGCGGTGCTGCGGGTGCGCCGCAAACTCCAGCAGGCGGCGGGCAGCCTGGAGACGGACCCGATCGAGGCGGTGCGGGGGATGGGGTATCGGTATCGGGGGGAGGGGGAGGGCGGCGGCTGAGCCGGTGGGTTCGTGAGCCCTTGAGCTCGTACGGGTCGTACGGCATGCCCGGGTGCGGGCCAAGGTCCCGGGCCAAGGTCCCGGGGCGGCGGGGCCGAAAGTCCCGAATCCGTTCCCCGGCGGGAACCGCAACCGTCGGGCAACCGAGTACCAGCCGGGTGGGCAACGGTCGGCGGCGAGCTTGGTGGACGTCCCCGCCGGTCCGTCCCTGGAGCTCTCCGTGTCCGCCCTGCCGCCCCGCAGCATCGCCGTCGTCCTCGGTACCCGCCCCGAGCTGGTCAAGCTGACCGAGCTGATCCGCCTCCTCGGGCCCGCCGCGCATGTCGTGCACACCGGTCAGCACTACGACGAGGAACTGTCCGGCCGCTTCCTGACCGACCTCGGCATCCCCGACCCGACGTACCTCACCGGCATCGGCGGACAGCCGCGCGCGGTGCAGATCTCCGCGGGCCTCGCCCAGCTCGACGCGCTGTTCCTGGCCGAGCCGCCGCTCGCCGTGGTCGTCCAGGGCGACACCAACGCCGCCCTCGCCGGGGCGCTCGCCGCCAACGCCCGCTCGATCCCGCTCGTGCACGTCGAGGCCGGGCTGCGCAGCCACGACCGGAACATGCCCGAGGAGCACAACCGGGTCCTGATCGACCGGCTCGCCGACGTGCTGTGCGCGGCGACGCCGGAGAACCGGGAGAACCTGCTGGCCGAGGGCGTCCGCGCCGACCTCGTCGACATCACCGGCAACACGGTGGTCGAGGCCGTCCACAGCCAACTCCCCTCCAGCGACGAGCGGTTCGCACACCTGGAGCGTCTCGGCCTCACCCCTGACGGCTTCGTCCTGGCCACCGTCCACCGCCCCGAGAACACCGACGACCCGGCGGCCCTGCGCGCGATCCTCACCGAGCTGGCCGCGCTCGCCGCCGAGGTGCCGGTGGTGCTCCCGCTCCACCCGCGCACCCGGGCCCGTATCGAGGCGGCGGGCCTCGTCGAGCTCCTCGCCCCGCTGCGGGTGACCCGGCCGCTCGGCTACCGCGACTTCCTGGCCCTCGCCCGGCACGCGGCCCTGCTCGTCTCCGACTCCGGGGGCGTCCAGGAGGAGGTCACCGTACTCGGCCGCCCGCTGGTGGTGGTCCGCAACTCCACCGAACGCCCGGAGGCCATGGCCGACTTCGCGACCCTGGTCGCGCCCGGTCCTGAGCTGGGGCGTGCGGCGCGTGCGGCGCTGGCGCTGGGTGCGGGTGGGCGTGCCCGGCTTGCCGCGTTGCCGAGCCCGTTCGGAGACGGGCTCGCGTCGCGGCGGATCGTGGCGCTGCTGGGCCGTCTTGTGTCGTCGCGCGAGACGACGTACGCGGCCGCGGCCTGACGGTCGCCTGGTTCTTCTGCTGCGGGCCGGTTGTGGCTGGTCGCGCCCCGCGGCGGAGCCGCAGATGTCACAGCCCCGCGCCCCTTAAGGGGCGCACGCGCGCCCCACTCGTACGGGCCCCCTGCCACCGCATCTCCACTGAAAGACTTCCCGTGTTCTCCAGCCTGCTCATATTCCTCTTCCCCTTCGCCCTCTTGACCTGTTTTCTCCTCTACTGGGCCGGGGCTCGGCGCTCGTATGTGCGTCGGCCGCCGACGGAAGCCGGTGACCCGGCCGCCCTGGACTGGCACTTCTTCGTGCCGTGCCGGGACGAGGAAGCTGTTGTCGGGACTACGGTCGCGCAGCTGCGAGGGGACTTTCCTGCCGCGCATGTCTGGGTGATCGACGACGACAGTGACGACCGGACCGGTCTGATCGTCGCCGCGCTCGCGGAGGACGACCGGCGGGTTCATCTCGTACGCCGGGTGCGTCCGGAGGCCCGTACGGGCAAGGGGGACGCGCTCAACGCGGCGTACGACCAGCTCGGTGAGTTCCTGCCGGAGGGGGTCGACCGGGGCAGGGTCGTCGTGTGCGTCGTGGACGCCGACGGGCGGCTCGACCCGCGTGCCCTCGAACTCGTCTCGGGACCGGAGGCGTTCGGGGACCCGGAGATCGGCGGGGTGCAGGTCGGGGTGCGGATGCGCAACGTCGACGACCCTCGGCCGCTGCCGGAGCGGGGACGCGTCCGGAACGCGTTCGCCCGGCTGCTCGTGCGCGTCCAGGACATGGAGTTCGCGGTCTCCAACGCGGGCATGCAGCTGCTGCGTCGCCGTACGGGTTCCGTGGGGCTCGGCGGGAACGGCCAGTTCACCCGGCTCTCCGCGCTCGACCGGATCGCGGACGCCGAGCGGCGCCCGTGGCAGCGCGGTGCGCTCCTGGAGGACTACGAACTCGGCCTGCACATGATCCTCGCGGGCTTCCGGATCACGCACATCGCCGACACCTGGGTCTCCCAGGAGGGCCTGCCGCACGCACGCCGGCTGCTGACGCAGCGGACGCGCTGGGCGCAGGGCAACTTCCAGTGCGTGCGCTACGCCCCGCGCATCATCTCGTCGCGCCACTACAGCGGGCGCGGTGTGCTGGAGACGCTGTACACGTTCTGCCAGCCGGTCGCGCATCTGCTCACGCTCGCGCTGAGCGTGGCGATGCTGGTGCTCGGCGGTCTCGGTTCGCTGGTGCTGTGGCCGCTCACGCTGATCCTGGCGGCGCTGGCGATCGGCCCGTTCGTGCTGTGGGGCCCGGTCTACCGCCGCGACCACGCCCCGGACGCGTCCCGCCTGACCGCGCTGTTGTGGGGCGTTGCCCTGTGGCTGTACGCGTACCACCTGTTCATCGTCTCGGCCCGCGCCTTCGTCCGCATGGCCCGGGGCCGCAACGGCTGGGCCAAGACCCGCCGCAACGCGGAGCGGGCGACGTCGGGACCGGTGGCCCTGGAGGCGTAGCCGCCGGGCGCCGCGTACGGCTGGCGCCGAGTCGCCGTCCGCTACGACTGGCGCCGGGCCGCCGCCCACTCCGGCTTGTGCCGGGCCATCGCCCACCCCGGTTGCTGCCGCCCCCCGCCTCGGCGGACTGTCGTCCGTTCCGCCCGCCGCTGGGCTGCGACCCGAAGGGGCGCAGTTTCAGGGGCGCGGGGAACTGCGCGACCAGCCCCGCACGGTCCGCAGCCGAGCGCTTGCCCGCGAACGGGGCGCGGATAGGAGGAACGGTGGCCCGGGACGGGGTGCCGCTGTGCCCGCCCGTGCCGCCCCTAGCGGCACGCACGCCCACAGCGGCGGCAACAGAGGGCGGCGGCAGCCACAGCGGCGGCGTGCCGCTTAGCGGCGACCCTTCGGGTCCAGCAACCCCGCCTTGCGGAGGGCGTCTGCCATTGCGCCGTTCGCGGGCGGGGGCGTCTGGCGACTGCGGTCGCCGCCACCGCCACCCCGCCGCTGCTGGCGCTGCTGCGGAGGTCGCCCACCACGCTGCTCCCGCTTCTGCTCGCCGCCCGAGGCGTTCGCGTCGTCGTCCAGCCGCAGCGTCAGCGAGATCCGCTTCCGTGGGACATCGACGTCCATGACCTTCACCTTGACGATGTCGCCCGGCTTCACGACCTCGCGAGGGTCCTTCACGAACTTGTTCGAGAGGGCCGAGACATGCGCGAGGCCGTCCTGGTGCACGCCGATGTCGATGAACGCGCCGAACGCCGCCACGTTCGTCACCACGCCCTCCAGGACCATCCCGGGCTCCAGGTCGCCGATCTTCTCGACGCCCTCCTTGAAGGAGGCGGTCTTGAAGGCGGGGCGGGGGTCGCGGCCCGGCTTCTCCAGCTCGCGCAGGATGTCGGTGACCGTCGGCAGACCGAAGGTCTCGTCGACGAACGAGTCCGGCCGCAGCGACCGCAGCACCGCCGTGTTGCCGATCAGCGCCGCGACCTCGCTGCCCGAGGTCTTCACCATCCGCCGCACCACCGGGTACGCCTCGGGGTGCACGCTGGAGGCGTCCAGCGGGTCGTCGCCGCCCCGGATGCGCAGGAAGCCCGCGCACTGCTCGTACGCCTTGGGGCCCAGGCGCGCCACGTCCTTGAGCGCCCTGCGGGAGCGGAACGGGCCGTTGGCGTCGCGGTGCGCCACGATGTTCTCGGCGAGCCCGGCGCCGATGCCGGAGACCCGCGAGAGCAGCGGCGCGGACGCGGTGTTGACGTCCACCCCGACGCCGTTCACACAGTCCTCCACGACCGCGTCGAGCGAGCGGGAGAGCTTCACCTCGGACAGGTCGTGCTGGTACTGGCCGACGCCGATCGACTTGGGGTCGATCTTCACCAGTTCGGCGAGCGGGTCCTGGAGGCGGCGCGCGATGGAGACCGCGCCGCGCAGCGACACGTCCATGTCCGGCAGCTCCTGGGAGGCGAACGCCGAGGCCGAGTACACCGAAGCGCCCGCCTCGGAGACCATCACCTTGGTGAGCTTCAACTCCGGGTGCTTGGTGATCAGTTCACCCGCGAGCTTGTCCGTCTCGCGGGACGCCGTGCCGTTGCCGATGGCGACGAGCTCGACCGCGTGCTCCTTGGCGAGCCGCGCCAGCTTGGCGATCGCCTCGTCCCACCGGTTCGCCGGGACGTGCGGATGGATCACGTCCGTCGCCACGACCTTGCCGGTCGCGTCGACGACGGCCACCTTCACGCCCGTACGGAACCCGGGGTCCAGGCCCAGCGTCGCGCGCGTACCGGCCGGGGCGGCCAGCAGCAGGTCGCGCAGGTTGGACGCGAAGACCCGTACCGCCTCGTCCTCGGCGGCCGTCCGCAGCCGCAGCCGCAGGTCGATGCCGAGGTGGACCAGGATCCGGGTGCGCCAGGCCCAACGGACCGTGTCCGCCAGCCACTTGTCGCCCGGGCGGCCCCGGTCGGCGATGCCGAAGCGGCGCGCCACCATGTTCTCGTACGCGGAGGGCCCGGGCGTGTCGGACGGCTCCTCGGGCTCCAGGACGAGGTCCAGGACCTCCTCCTTCTCGCCGCGCAGCATGGCGAGGACACGATGCGAGGGCAGTGCGGTGAAGGGCTCGGCGAAGTCGAAGTAGTCGGCGAACTTGGCGCCCGCCTCCTCCTTGCCGGCGCGCACCTTCGCCGCGAGCCGGCCCTTGGTCCACATCCGCTCGCGCACCTCGCCGATCAGGTCGGCGTCCTCGGAGAAGCGCTCGGTGAGGATGGCGCGGGCGCCCTCCAGGGCGGCCGCCGGGTCGGCGACGCCCTTGTCGGCGTCGACGAACGCGGCCGCCGCCGCGAGCGGTTCGACCGACGGGTCGCCGAGCAGCCCCTCGGCCAGCGGCTCAAGGCCCGCCTCGCGCGCGATCTGCGCCTTGGTGCGCCGCTTGGGCTTGAAGGGCAGATAGATGTCCTCCAGGCGGGCCTTGGTGTCGGCGGCCAGGATCTGCCGCTCCAACTCCTCGGTGAGCTTGCCCTGCTCCCGTACGGAATCGAGGACGGACGCCCGGCGCTCCTCCAGCTCGCGCAGATACCGCAGCCGCTCCTCCAGGGTGCGCAGCTGGGCGTCGTCGAGCATCTCGGTCGCTTCCTTGCGGTAGCGCGCGATGAACGGCACGGTCGACCCGCCGTCGAGCAGCTCGACGGCGGCCTTCACCTGCCGCTCCCGTACGCCGAGTTCCTCGGCGATCCTGCCTTCGATGGACGTCGTCACGATCCCGTACCGCCTTCTCGATGAGCTTGAGGCGCCATTGTGGCAGGCGGCACCGACAATCGCCGATCAGCCCTTGCCGGGTCGGTCCCCGGACAGGGTCATCCCTTGCCGGTCAGGTCCGCCGGGAACGCGCCCGCCGCCAGGGCCGTCATCAGGAAACCCCGGGCGAGCTCGGTCAGCCGGGCCACGTCCGCCTCGCCGAGCAGTGCGTACGGGGCGAGGTCGAGTCGGTCCGTGCGGTCCTCGACTGCCTCCCGCAGCGCCGTGCCCGCCGCGGTCAACTCGCCGTCGGCGTCCAGGAGTCCGCGCTCGCGCAGCCGGGCGGCCGCCGCGTCCCAGTCCGCGCGCCGCCAGCCGCGCGTGCCGATGATCCAGCGCGGGGCCATGCCCTTGCCGGTGGCGGTGTGGCTGACCAGTGCCTCCAGCGGGTCGAGCTCCGCGTCGAGCAGCGCCATCAGGTGGCCGTCGCCCCGGTGCTCGCGCAGCAGCGTCGCCGCGTGCCAGTACGCCAGGTGCGGCTCCTCGGGCACCGGCAGGTCGGCGTGGGCGGCGTACAGCGGCCGGGCGTGCCGCGTGCAGCCCTCGGTGGCCCGCAGCGCGAGCTGCGCCGCCTCGGCCATCTCGTCCGAGGCCACCGTCTCCTCGCCGAGGAGGCGCCGCAGCGTGCTGTCGGTGGCCCGCAGCCGGGCGGCGAGCACGTCCTCGGGGGACGCGATGTCCCACACCGCCGGTACGTGCCGGGCGACGAGCTCGTGGTTGAAGTTGTAGAAGGTGGCGGTGATCGTGCTGGGGCCGACCGCGCCGAGCGCGGCGGCGCGGCCCGCGAAGTAGGCGGCGCGCGGGTCCTCGATACCGATCCCCGCGAGCTCCTTGTCGTAGTCGGGGGAGAAGTAGACCGTCGAGTGCAGCGGGTTGATGGAGTTGTGGCAGCGGCGGCCGGCGCGCGGCGGGAGAGACGTCATGCCCGCAGGTTACCGACTGGTCGGTACGTCGTGAACCCCCGGTCGGACCTCCAGTCCGTACGGCATGAACCTCCACGCATTCCATGGCAGGAAAGGTGGGATGCTCGTCATTGCAGACATGGCGGGCACCCCGAAGAATCATGGGCATGGCGCAGCGAACCGTGCTCGTCGTCCTCTTCGAGGACGTCCAGAGCCTCGATGTCTCCGGCCCGGTGGAGGTCTTCTCCGGGGCCGACCGATACGTCGCCGAAGAGCCCGGCGGCGCGTATGCGATCCGTACCGCCTCCCTGGACGGCGCCCCGGTCCGCGCCTCCAGCGGGCTCACCCTCGTCCCCGACGGCTCCCTGGCCGACGCGGAGGTGCCGCACACCCTGCTGGTGCCCGGCGGACAGGGCACCCGCGCCCCGGACCCCCGCCTGATCGCCTGGCTGCGCGAGCACGGGCCCCGCGCCGAACGGCTCGTCTCCGTCTGCACCGGCGCCGAACTGCTCGCGGAGGCGGGGCTGCTCGACGGGCGCCGGGCGACCACGCACTGGGCGTACTGCGACACCCTCGCGCGCAAGCACCCGGAAGTCACCGTCGAGCGGGACCCCATCTACGTACGCGACGGAAACGTCTCCACCTCGGCGGGTGTCACCGCGGGCATCGACCTCGCCCTCGCCCTCGTCGAGGAGGACCTGGGCCGCGAGGCCGCGCTCACCGTCGCGCGGCGCCTTGTGGTGTTCCTGCGACGCCCGGGAAACCAGGCCCAGTTCAGCGCCCAGCTCGCCGCCCAGACCGCACAGCGCGAGCCGTTGCGCGAGGTGCAGCAGTGGATCAGCGAGCACCCCGACGCCGACCTCACCGTCGACGCCCTGGCCGCCCGCGCCCGCCTCTCGCCCCGCCACTTCGCCCGCGCCTTCCAGGCCGAGACGGGCACGACGCCCGGCCGGTACGTGGAGCGCGTCCGCGTCGAACATGCCCGGCGCCTCCTGGAGGACACCGCCGACGGGGTGCGCGAGATCTCCCGCGCGTCCGGCTACGGCACCCCGGAGGCGATGCGCCGCGCCTTCGTGAAGACCCTCGGAACCGCGCCCGCCGAATACCGGCGCCGCTTCCATCCCGCCCTCTGACCCGACCCGTCGCCCGGCCGGTCCCGGCCCTGCGGCTCGATCCGCCGTCAGCTGCGACCACCGTTCCGTCGAAAGGAACCCCATGCAGATCGCCGTACTGCTCTACGACCGCTTCACCGCCCTGGACGCCATCGGCCCGTACGAGACGCTCTGCCGCCTCCCCGACGCCGAGGTCGTCTTCGTCGCCGAGCAGGCGGGCCCGGTCGTCAACGACAAGGGCAGCCTCCACCTGGTCGCCGAGAAGACCCTGGCCGAGGTGGACCGCCCCGACATCGTGGTGGTCCCGGGCGGCCCCGGCACCCGGGAGCTCGTCGACAACGAGGCCCTGACCGGCTGGCTGCGCGCGGTCGACGCGACCACGACCTGGACGACGTCGGTGTGCACCGGCTCGCTGCTGCTCGCGGCGGCCGGGCTCCTGACCGGCCGCCGGGCCACCACCCACTGGCTCACCTACGACGACCTGGCTGCGCTCGGCGCCGAGCCGACCGGCGAGCGCGTGGTCATCGACGGCAAGTACGTCACCGCGGCCGGGGTCTCCTCCGGCATCGACATGGGGCTCACCCTGGTCGGCCGTATCGCGGGCGACGAGTTCGCGCAGGCCGTGCAGCTGCTGACCGAGTACGACCCGCAGCCGCCCTATGACGCGGGCTCGCCCGAGAAGGCCCCGGCCGAGCTGGTGGAGAAGCTGCGGGCCGGGAGCCACCTCATCCTGAAGTAGGGACGGGCTCAGCCCGAAGCGGTCCACTCGAAGCGCGGGGACCTGCGCTCCAGGAAGGCGGCGACACCCTCGGCGGTGTCGCCGCTGCCGAGCGCCTGCTCCGACCAGTACGCGTCCCGGTCGGTCCGGCCGTTCGCGAACTCCTTGGCCGCCGCCTGGGTGAGCTGGGAACGTGTGGTGAGGATCCGGGTGAACTCGGCGACGCGCTTGTCGAGTTCACCGGTCGGCAGCACCTCGTCCACCAGACCCGTCCGCAGCGCCCGCTCCGCGTCGATCAACTCGGCCGAGAACAGCAGGTACTTGGCGGTCGACGGACCCACCAGCGCGGCCAGGCGCCGGGTCGACGACGACGCGTACACGATGCCGAGCTTCGCGGGCGTGATCCCGAACGAGGCACCCTCCTCCGCGAACCGCAGGTCGCAGGCGGCCGCCAGCTGACAGCCGCCGCCCACGCAGTAGCCGCGCACGGCCGCCAGCGTCGGCTTGGGGAACGCGGCCAGCGCCTCCTCGGCCCGTACCGCGAGCGACTGGGGGTCGTCGCCGGGCTCGGGCGCGCGCAGCGAGGAGATGTCGGCGCCCGCGCAGAACGTGGCTCCGGCGCCGGTCAGCACAAGGGCCCGTACGGCCGGGTCGGCGGCCAGGGTGTCGAGCAGCGGCGGCAGCGCCCGCCACATCGCGGACGTCATGGCGTTGCGCTTGGCGGGGTTGCTGATGACGACGGTGGCCACGCCGCCCGCCACGGTGTGCTCCAGCTGCGGCTCCATGCGCCGGATGCTATCCGGCCGTACCGCTCCTATGATCAAGAGGGGGCTGCCCGGTGAAGCCGTGAGGAGACGCTGATGGCCGTGCCCACACGAGAGAGCAGAAAGCTCAGCCGCAGTTTCGGACGGCTGACCGTCCTCGGCGCGATCCTGGTCGTCGCGGGCCTCATCGGCCTCATCTACACCGGGGTCGCGACTCTCACCTCCATGCTGCTCTTCGGCTGGCTGCTGCTGGTCGGCGGTGTGGTCGGGCTGCTGCATGCGATCCAGTCGCGCGGCGCGAACTACTTCTGGCTCGGTGTGGTGGTCGCGGCCCTGAACATCGCGGCGGGCGTGGTGGTCATCCGCCGTCCCGAGGGCAGCGCCGAGGCGCTGACGATGTTCGCCGCGCTGCTCTTCCTGACCGGCGGCGTCTTCCGGCTCGCGGGCAGTGTGGTGGTGCGCGGGCCGCAGATGGGCTGGACGCTGGTGCAGGGCGCGTTCGGCGTGCTCCTGGGGATCCTGGTGCTCGGCAGCTGGCCGAGCAGCAGCCGCTATGTGATCGGCTGCTTCTTCTCGCTCGCCCTGTTCTTCGACGGTCTGGGGCTGATCGCGCTCGGTCTCACCGGACGCCGGATCGTGGGCCTCGTCGCTCCGGCGCGCTCCGGCGCGGACGCGGACGCTCCGGATTCCGTGCCGCAAACACCCCCGCAAGCCATGGCAAAGCCGTCAGACGGCGATCAGAGTGGCTTTGAGAAGTGACATCCGCGGTCGATGGCGATCAGATGACGTCGATAGACGCTGACTTCAGTTCAGTCGCCCGGTCCGGACCATCACACTCCCAACACTCGGTACCAAGAGCCTGACAGCCGAGTGCGAGGGTGGTGCCGGAACATGGAGATCCGCGGGAGCGTGCCACCCGACACCGTGCCGGCCAGGCCGCTCCCGTACGAGGGCGTCTGGCGCTTCACGGCACCCGCGGTCGACGCCTCGGTCCCGCAGGCCCGCCATGCCGTGCGCGATCTGCTCCACCGCCAGGGCGTGCCGATCCACGACGATCTGGTGCAGGGGCTGCTGCTGATCGTCTCCGAGCTGGTCACCAACGCGGTGAAGCACGCGGCCCTGCTCTCCCCGCAGGTCGCCGTCGAGGTCGCGATCGGCGCGGAGTGGATCCGGGTCTCGGTGGAGGACAACCACCCGTACCGCCCCAAGGCGCTGGAGACCGACTACGCGCAGACCGGCGGGCGCGGGCTGCTCCTGGTGCGCGAGATCACCTATGAGGCGGGCGGGTCCTGCGACGTCGAGCAGACCGCGAACGGCGGAAAGATCATCTGGGTGGCGCTGCCGCTGGGCCCGGTGGCCGACGGGGTCACCAGCCCGCGGCAGGCCCTGTGAGCTCGCGGACGGCGGGCCGGGCCGCGTCCAGGACCGTCATGAACCACGCGGAGAACGTGGCCCGCTCGTGCAGCGCGGTCAGCTCCTGCGGCGAGACGAAGGCGGTCTCGTAGACCTCCTCGGGGTCCGGGCGCACCGGCGACTGCACGAGGCCCACGAAGAGGTGGTTGTACTCCTGCTCCACCAGGCCCGAGTCCGGGTCCGGGTGGTTGTAGCGGACGGTGCCCGCCTCGGCGAGCAGCGAGGGCGAGACGCCCAGCTCCTCGTGGGTGCGCCGGGCGGCCGCGGCGAACGGGGACTCGCCGGGGTAGGGGTGTCCGCAGCAGGTGTTCGACCACACGCCGGGGGAGTGGTACTTGCCGAGCGCGCGGCGCTGGAGCAGCAGCTTGCCCGTCGGGTCGAAGAGGAACACGGAGAACGCGCGGTGCAGCCGGCCGGGGGCCTGATGGGCGGAGAGCTTCTCCGCGGTGCCGATGGTATTGCCGCTCTCGTCGACCAGTTCGAGCATGATCTCTTCGGCGGTCCCGTTCGACGAGCTGTTCGCCGTAGTGGCTGGTGTGGTCGGCATAACCATCCTTCGCTTCGGTCCTCGGCTGCCAAGTCTGCCGTACAAAAGCGGCGTCTTCGCACTTCGACGGGCACCGCATGTCCGTAATGCGTCGTGCATAAGAACAACGCGCCATGCGTCACGAGCGCGCCACCGCGTCGAAGAATGAATCGTGCCCAGCAGGACCGAAGCGGAATCATCGAACACCCGCCCGGGGGGTACGGGCGCCCCGCACCGCTCAATGGCAGAGCCCCACCTCGTGGGCCGCGTGGCCGTCCGGCTCCAGCTGGAACGTGCAGTGCTCCACATCGAAGTGATCACCCAGGCAGCCCTGGAGATCGTGCAGCAGCTTCTCGTGACCGACCGTGTCCAGCGCCTCCTGGCTGACCACCACATGCGCCGAGAGCACCGGCATCCCCGAGGTGATCGTCCAGGCGTGCAGGTCATGGACGTCCTCGACGCCGTCGAGCGCCACGATGTGCGCCCGCACCTCGGTCATGTCGACCCCCTTGGGCGCGGCTTCGAGCAGCACGTTCAGCGTCTCGCGCAGCAGCCTCACCGTACGGGGGACGATCATCAGGCCGATCACGATCGAGGCGATCGGGTCGGCGGCCTGCCAGCCGGTCGACATGATGATCACGGCCGCGACCAGCACGGCGACCGAGCCGAGCGCGTCCGCCAGGACCTCCAGGAAGGCCCCGCGGACGTTCAGGCTGTCCTGCTGGCCGCGGATCAGGAGCGAGAGCGAGACCATGTTGGCGACCAGACCGATCAGGCCGAAAACGATGGTCGTGGGCGCCGAGGTGTCGGCCGGCTCGACGAACCGCTGAACCGCCTCGTACAGGACGTATCCCCCCACGCCGAGCAGCAGCAGACAGTTGGCGAGCGCCGCCAGGATCTCGGCGCGGGCGTACCCGAATGTCCGGTTGTGACCGGCCGGGCGGTTGGCGAAGTGGATCGCGAGCAGCGCCATCGCGAGTCCCAGGGCATCCGTCGCCATGTGCGCGGCGTCCGCGACGAGCGCCAGCGAGTCGGCCATGAGCCCGCCGACGATCTCGACCACCATCACGCCCAGCGTGATGCACAGCGCTATCCGCAGCCGCCCCTTGTAGGCCGCGGCGGCCGTCCCGGTGGGCGCGGGCCCGCCGTGCGCATGTCCGTGGTCGTGCCCAGCCCCCATGGAGGCCACCTCTCGGATCCGCGTGACATCTGCGTACGAGGGGTCAGTGAACTACGGGCGGGGGGTATGGGGCAACACGGCAGTGAACACCGTTGTCATCTGCTCTGACCTGCGGAAACGTTGTGTGTGGGGAGGGCATCGAGGCGCCGCAGGTCAGCGTGTCGGACCGGGCCCGGGCGTGTCGGCCCGACGGTCGTCGTGACGAGGGGGGGCGGTTTGTGAGGCGCGCTCTTGATCGACGATGATGATCCACGCGGCCGGCCCCGGCCGCAGGGCCCGTTCGGGGCGTAAACAGGCGATGAACTCCCGGTTCCCCGCATCCGATAGCCTCCGGATAGCCTCTGCCGACGTGCCGCCCGCCGCTTGTGCCGGGCCTGGCCGCCGGACATCAGCCGTGCCAGCCAGCCATGCCAGTTCCAAGGAGTGAGTTCGTCTGTCGACCGCCATCCTGACCGGACTGCTGGTCCCCGGGTCGCAGCTCGGAACCGAGTTGCGCTCGCTGGGCTTCGACATCCGGTCGGCCCACCGCCCCGAGGACCTGCCCGGCCTGCTCGCCGAGGTCCCGCCCGGTGAGCGGGTCGCCCTGGTCGACCCGCGCTTCGTGGGCCATACGCACGCCCTGCGCCTCGCGCTGACCGACCCCCGGTTCCCGGCGGCGGCGGTCGACGGGGCCATGACGGTCCAGGCGGAGGCCCGCCCCGTGCTCACGCGGGCGCTCGCGGACCTCGCCGGGCACCCGGAGCCCGCCGCCAACGGCTCGGTCGCCGTGAACGCCCCGGCCACCGGTGTCCTCACCGACAGGGTCGCCACCGCTCTGGAGGACCGGGGCGTCGCCGTGCACCGCCCCGAGCTCGGCTCGCTGGTGGCGACCGTGCCGGAGGGGCCCGAGGCCGCCTTCGCCGCCCGCAAGGCCGTCGACGCCGTCGACGACGAGGCCGTGCGGCTGCGCAACGCCGTGAAGTCCCGCGACGGGTTCTTCACCACCTTCTGCATCAGCCCGTACTCGCGCTACCTCGCCCGCTGGTGCGCCCGCCGGGGCCTCACGCCCAACCAGGTCACCACCGCCTCGCTGCTCACCGCGCTGATCGCGGCCGGTTGCGCGGCGACGGGCACCCGGGGCGGCTATGTGGCGGCCGGTCTGCTGCTGATCTTCTCCTTCGTCCTGGACTGCACCGACGGGCAGCTCGCCCGCTACTCCCTGCAGTACTCGACGCTCGGCGCCTGGCTGGACGCCACCTTCGACCGGGCCAAGGAGTACGCGTACTACGCGGGCCTGGCGCTCGGCGCGGCCCGGGGCGGCGACGACGTATGGGCGCTCGCGCTCGGCGCGATGGTGCTCCAGACCTGCCGCCATGTCGTGGACTTCTCCTTCAACGAGTCCAACCACGACGCCACCGCCAACACCAGCCCCACCGCCGCCCTCTCCGACAAGCTCGACTCGGTCGGCTGGACGGTCTGGGTGCGCCGGATGATCGTGCTGCCGATCGGCGAGCGCTGGGCGATGATCGCGGTCCTGACCGCCGTCACCACACCCCGCACCGTCTTCTACGTGCTGCTCATCGGGTGCGCGTTCGCGGCCTGCTACACCACGGCCGGGCGCGTGCTGCGCTCGCTGACCCGCCGCGCGACCCGTACCGACCGGGCCGCGCAGGCCCTCGTGGAGCTCGCGGACAACGGGCCGCTCGCCGAGCTGTTCGCCAAGGTCGTCCGGGCCCGGGGCGCGTGGACCTCGCCGGTCCTCGCCCTGCTCGGCGCGGCCGCGGTGGTCGTCCCCGCGCTCACCGTGGACCTCGACGGCCCGTACGTGATCGTCGGCGCGGCCGTCTACGCGATCCTCGCGGGCGCCGCCGTGAGCAGCCCCCTCAAGGGCGCCCTCGACTGGCTCGTCCCGCCGTTCTTCCGGGCCGCCGAATACGGCACGGTCCTGGCCCTCGCCGCCCGCTCCGAGGTGAACGGGGCCTTGCCCGCGGCCTTCGGACTGGTGGCGGCGGTCGCCTACCATCACTACGACACGGTCTACCGCATCAAGGGCGGTTCCGGCGCGCCGCCGCGCTGGCTGGTGCGCCTGAGCGGCGGCCACGAGGGGCGGACGCTGCTGGTCGCGGTGCTCGCCGCGACGCTGGCCACCCGCGGCACGGACTTCACCCTGGCGCTCACCGCCCTCGCGGTAGGCATCGCGCTCCTGGTGGTCGTGGAGTCCATCCGCTTCTGGGTGTCCTCCGGAGCACCCGCAGTACATGACGAAGGAGAAACGGCATGATCGGCCTCGTACTCGCAGCCGGTGCAGGACGGCGTCTGCGCCCCTACACCGACACGCTCCCGAAGGCCCTCGTGCCCGTCGACGGCGACACCACCGTGCTCGACCTCACGCTCGGCAACTTCGCCGAGGTGGGTCTGACCGAGGTCGCGATCGTCGTCGGCTACCGCAAGGAAGCGGTGTACGCCCGTAAGGAAGCCCTTGAGGCGAAGTACGGCGTCACGCTCACGCTGATCGACAACGACAAGGCCGAGGAGTGGAACAACGCCTACTCCCTGTGGTGCGCCCGTGACGTCCTGAAGCAGGGCGTCATCCTCGCCAACGGCGACACCGTGCACCCGGTCTCCGTCGAGAAGACCCTGCTGGCCGCCCGCGGCCAGGGCCAGAAGATCATCCTCGCCCTCGACACGGTGAAGCACCTCGCCGACGAGGAGATGAAGGTGATCACCGCCGAGGGCGAGGGTGTGCGACGCATCACCAAGCTGATGGACCCGGCCACCGCGACCGGCGAGTACATCGGCGTCACGCTGATCGAGCCCGAGGCCGCCGAGGAGCTGGCGGACGCGCTGAAGACCACCTTCGAGCGCGACCCCGACCTCTACTACGAGGACGGCTACCAGGAGCTCGTGAACCGCGGCTTCACCGTCGACGTGGCGCCCATCGGCGAGGTCTCGTGGGTCGAGATCGACAACCACGACGACCTCGCGAAGGGCCGTGAGATCGCATGCCGGTACTGACCCGGCTCATTCCGTCGCCGGTCGTCGTCGACATCAGCCGGGGTGCCCTGGACGACCTGGCCGGTCTCCTCGCCGACCAGCGGATCTCGGCCTCCGGCAAGCTGGCGATCGCGGTCAGCGGCGGCTCGGGCCAGGCGCTGAGCGAGAAGCTGGCGCCGGTGCTGCCGGGCGCCGACTGGTACCCGGTCGCGGACGGCACCATCGACTCGGCCGTGCAGCTCGGCGACGACATCAAGGGCAAGCGCTACGACGCGGTCGTGGGCCTGGGCGGCGGCAAGATCATCGACGTGGCGAAGTACGCCGCGGCGCGGGTCGGGCTGCCCATGGTGGCCGTCGCCACCAACCTGTCGCACGACGGCATCTGCTCGCCGGTCTCCATCCTCGACAACGACAACGGCCGCGGCTCCTACGGTGTGCCCACGCCGATCGCCATGGTCATCGACCTCGACGTCATCCGGGAGGCCCCGGACCGGTTCGTCCGCTCCGGCATCGGCGACGCGATCTCCAACATCTCGGCGATCGCCGACTGGGAGCTGTCGCGCCAGGTCACCGGCGAGCCGGTGGACGGCCTCGCCGCCGCCATGGCGCGCACCGCCGGCGAGTCGGTGCTGCGCCACCCGGGCACCACCGGCGACGACGAGTTCCTCACCGTCCTGTCCGAGGCGCTGGTCCTGTCCGGCATCGCCATGTCGATCAGCGGGGACACCCGCCCCTCGTCCGGCGCCTGCCACGAGATCAGCCACGCCTTCGACCTGCTCTACCCCAAGCGCTCCGCGCTCCACGGCGAGCAGGTCGGCCTCGGCGCCGCCTTCGCGATGCATCTGCGCGGCGCCACCGAGCAGGCCGGTCTCTTCATCGAGGTGCTGCGGCGGCACAACCTGCCCGTACGCCCCGAGGACATCGGCTTCACCGCCCTGGAGTTCGTCCGCGCGGTCGAGTACGCCCCGCAGACCCGTCCCGGGCGCTTCACGATCCTGGAACACCTCAACCTTTCCGCAGACCAGATCAAGGACGCATACGCCGACTATGCAAAAGCCATCGGTAGCTGAACTCCGCCCGGTCGTGCACCCTCCGGGCGTCAAGGACCGGCGGAGCGGCGAGCACTGGGGAGGCCGGCTCTACATGCGCGAGGTCTCCCTGCGCGTCGACCGGCACCTGGTGAACACGCGGGTCACGCCCAACCAGCTGACCTATGTGATGACCGTCGCCGCGGCCTTCGCGGCCCCGGCCCTGCTGGTGCCCGGGATCTGGGGCGCCGTGCTCGGCGTGGTGATGGCCCAGGTCTATCTGCTCCTCGACTGCGTCGACGGCGAGGTCGCCCGCTGGAAGAAGCAGTACTCGATGGTCGGCGTCTACGTGGACCGGGTCGCGGCCTATGTGCTCGACGCCGCGGTCCTTGTCGGCTTCGGCCTGCGCGCCGCCGACATCTGGGGCACAGGCCGCATCGACTGGCTGTGGGCCTTCCTGGGCACCCTGGCCGCCCTCGGCGCGGTCCTGATCAAGTCGGAGACCGACCTGGTGGGCGTGGCCCGGCACCAGCAGGGCATGCCGCCGGTCAAGGAGACGGCGTCCGAGCCGCGCTCGTCCGGCATGGCGCTGGCCCGCCGGGCCGCCGGCGCGCTCAAGTTCCACCGGCTGGTCATGGGCATCGAGGCGACCCTGCTGATCCTGGTCCTTGCGATCGTGGACCACGTCCGCGGCGACCTGTACTTCTCCCGGCTCGGCGTCGCGGTGCTCGCGGGCATCGCGCTGCTGCAGAGCGTGCTGCACCTGGTGTCCATCCTCGCCTCCAGCAGGCTCAAGTGAGCGCCCCCGCGAAGGTCGGCGCGGTCGTCATCACCATGGGCAACCGCCCCGAGGAGCTGCGCGCGCTGCTCGACTCGGTCGCCAAGCAGGACGGCGACCAGGTCGAGGTCGTCGTGGTCGGCAACGGCGCCCCGGTGCCGGACGTCCCGGCGGGTGTACGGACCGTGGAGCTGCCCGAGAACCTGGGCATCCCGGGCGGGCGCAACGTCGGCATCGAGGCGTTCGGCCCGTCCGGCGCCGAGGTCGACATCCTGCTCTTCCTCGACGACGACGGCCTGCTGCCGAACACCGACACCGCCGAGCTGTGCCGCCAGGCCTTCGCGGCGGACCCGGAGCTCGGCATCATCAGCTTCCGCATCGCCGACCCGGAGACCGGGGTCACCCAGCGCCGCCATGTCCCGAGGCTGCGCGCCTCCGACCCGATGCGCTCCTCGCGCGTGACGACCTTCCTCGGCGGCGCCAACGCCGTACGGACAAAGGTCCTCGCCGAGGTCGGCGGGCTGCCGGACGAGTTCTTCTACGCGCACGAGGAGACCGATCTGGCCTGGCGGGCGCTGGATGCCGGCTGGATGATCGACTACCGCGCGGACATGGTGCTCCACCACCCGACGACGGCGCCGTCCCGGCACGCGGTCTACCACCGGATGGTGGCCCGCAACCGGGTCTGGCTGGCCCGGCGCAACCTGCCGGCCCTCCTGGTGCCCGTCTACCTCGGCGTGTGGATGCTCCTCACGCTCGCCAGGAAGCCCTCCGGGCCCGCGCTCAAGGCGTGGTTCGGCGGCTTCAAGGAGGGCTGGACCACGCCGTGCGGACCGCGTCGCCCCATGCGGTGGCGCACGGTCTGGCGGCTGACCCGGCTGGGCCGTCCGCCGGTGATCTGACAGTCTCGAAGCCGAGAGCACAACCGGCCCGGGCCCTGCAGGGCCCGGGCGCACCGGGTCGTCGCGCGTACTTCATTGAAAGCGAAAGTTTCCACTTGTGAGTGACACAACTCTGTCCCCGGCGGAACTCGCCGCCAAGCACGGACTGTCGGTGAGCGGCGCCCGGCCGGGGCTGTTCGAGTACTGCAGCCAGCTCTGGGGCCGGCGCCACTTCATCCTGTCCTTCTCGCAGGCGAAGCTGACCGCCCAGTACAGCCAGGCCAAGCTCGGCCAGATCTGGCAGGTGGCCACCCCGCTGCTCAACGCGCTGGTCTACTACTTCATCTTCGGCATCCTGATGAACGCCAAGCGGGGTATCGCGTCCGACGTGTACATCCCGTTCCTGGTGACGGGCGTGTTCGTGTTCACCTTCACCCAGAACTCGGTGATGGCGGGCGTGCGGGCGATCTCCGGCAACCTGGGCCTGGTGCGCGCGCTGCACTTCCCGCGCGCCTCGCTGCCGGTCTCCTTCGCGCTCCAGCAGCTCCAGCAGCTGCTGTTCTCGATGATCGTCCTGGTGCTCGTGGTGGTGGCCTCCGGCACCAAGCCGATGGTGTCGTGGCTCCTGATGGTGCCGGTGCTCGGGCTGCAGTTCGTGTTCAACACGGGCCTCGCGCTGATCATGGCCCGGCTCGGCAGCAAGACCCCGGACCTGGCCCAGCTGATGCCGTTCATCCTGCGCACCTGGATGTACGCGTCCGGTGTCATGTTCAGCATCAAGGTGGTCCTCCAGGGCAAGCCGCACTGGCTCGCCCAGGTGCTCCAGGTGAACCCGGCCGCGGTCTACATGGACCTGGCCCGGTTCGCCATGATCGACGGATACGGCCGCCACAACCTGCCGCCGCACGTGTGGGTGGCGGCGGTCGGCTGGGCGCTGGCCGTCGGCGTCGTGGGCTTCGTGTACTTCTGGAAGGCAGAGGAGCAGTACGGCCGTGGCTGAGGACAACAACCGGATCGCCGACGACAGCGGCGCGCGCATCCCCACCGTCATCGCCGACGACGTGCACATCGTGTACACCGTCAACGGCGCGGGCGGCGGCCGAGGCAGCGCCACCGCCGCGCTGAGCCGGATCGTCGGGCGCGACAAGGGCGAGTCCCGGGGCATGCGGAAGGTGCACGCCGTACGCGGTGTCTCCTTCACGGCGTACCGGGGCGAGGCGATCGGCCTGATCGGCACCAACGGCTCGGGCAAGTCGACCCTGCTGCGGGCCATCGCGGGGCTGCTGCCGCCCGCCAAGGGCAAGGTGTACACCAACGGCCAGCCCTCGCTGCTCGGCGTCAACGCGGCGCTGATGAACGAGCTGACCGGTGAGCGCAACGTGATCCTCGGCGGCCTGGCCATGGGCATGTCGCGCGAGGAGATCAAGGAGCGCTACGAGGAGATCGTCGACTTCTCCGGCATCAACGAGAAGGGCGACTTCATCACCCTGCCGATGCGGACGTACTCCTCGGGCATGGCGGCCCGCCTGCGGTTCTCCATTGCCGCCGCCAAGGACCACGACGTCCTGATGATCGACGAGGCGCTGGCCACCGGTGACCGCAAGTTCCAGATCCGCTCCGAGGAGCGCATCCGCGAGCTGCGCAAGCACGCGGGCACGGTCTTCCTGGTCAGCCACAGCATCGGCTCCATCCGCGACACCTGCGACCGGGTGCTGTGGCTGGAGCGGGGCGAGCTCCTGATGGACGGCCCCACGGACGAGGTGGTCAAGGCCTACCAGAAGGAGACGGGGCGCTAGGGCGCGCGGCTTACCGGTCACTTCGGCTGCGGGTCGTCTGTGGCTGGTCGCGCAGTTCCCCGCGCCCCTTGGTGGTGTACCGGTGCCGCTAGGCCCTGGCCACTACCGCATCCCCTTGAAAGCCCCCGTCGATCAACCCCGGCGGGGGTCTTCGCGTCCCTGGGGGTGGTCCGGAGGCGGGCCGTCCATGTCAAGGCTGCGTCAAGTCGCCTGCGTCGGGGGAAGGTTGGCGTGGATTGAAGTGTTCTTGTAATGCGCGCAACACCCCGACGTGTTGTCAGGCGTTGTACAACGTAAGCTGTACCGGTGTTGATCGTGACGGAAGGGCGGGACCGCACCGGGCGCCCCTCGCGGGAGCCGTCCTCCACTGGGGAGGTTCGGCGGCGTGTCCGAAATGGGGTATTTTGGGTCGGCGGTGTAGAACGGGAGATATGACGGCAATGGCTACGGGAAATCTCCAACGACGAGAGACCTCCGCCGTTCCCGTACCGGGCGGTCCCCGGTGACAGGTGTCCGGGACGTGCGCACCGACTCCCCCTCGCGCACCACGCTCGACAAGGCCACGGAGGAGAACTTCCCGGTGGCCCCCTTCTTTCTGCCGCGCGCCTGGCGTGACGACCTGATGGCCGTGTACGGCTTCGCCCGCCTGGTCGACGACATCGGCGACGGCGACCTCGCGCCCGGCGGCGCGGACGCCCGCGCGCTCGGCGTGTCCCCGGCCGACGCGGACGACCGGCTCGTCATGCTCGACGCCTTCGAGACCGACCTGCGGCGCGTCTTCGACGCCACGCCGCACCACCCGCTGCTGCTCGCCCTCCAGCCGACCGTCCGCCGCCGCTCGCTGAGCCCCGAGCCGTTCCTCGGCCTCGTCGCCGCGAACCGCCAGGACCAGCAGGTCAAGCGGTACGAGACATACGAGGACCTGGTCGCGTACTGCGAACTCTCGGCCAATCCGGTGGGCCGCCTGGTCCTCGCGATCACCGGCACCGAGAGCCCCGAGCGCGTGCGCCGCTCCGACGCCGTCTGCACCGCGCTGCAGATCGTCGAGCACCTCCAGGACGTCTCCGAGGACCTGGGCCGGGACCGTATCTATCTGCCCGCCGAGGACATGCGGCGCTTCCATGTGGCCGAGGCCGATCTGGCCGCGGCGCACGGGAGCGCGTCGGTGCGCGCCCTGGTCGCGTTCGAAGCGGAACGCGCCGGACAGTTGCTGAATGAAGGCACCTCCCTGGTGGGTAGCGTCCACGGCAGACTCAAGCTGCTGCTGGCCGGATTCGTGGCCGGGGGACGCGCCGCGCTCGACGCGGTCGCTGCCGCCGGCCACGACGTACTCCCTGGACCGCCCAAGCCCACCAAGTCCAGTCTGCTGCGCGAAGTGGGAGCCGTGTTGCGTAGAGCGCGTAGAGAGGGGTGAGCCGGACCGTGGATCCACACGCACACGTGTCCCCGCCGGTACAGGCCGCGTACAGCTACTGCGAGGCCGTGACCGGGCAGCAGGCGCGCAATTTCGCGTACGGCATCAGGCTGCTGCCGACCGACAAGCGGCAGGCGATGTCGGCCCTCTACGCGTTCTCGCGGCGGGTCGACGACATCGGCGACGGCACGCTGCCCGCCGACGCCAAGAACCAGCGCCTGGAGGAGACCCGGGCACTGCTCGGCAAGATCGCCGAGGGCGCGGTCGAGGAGGACGACACCGACCCGGTGGCGGTGGCGCTCGCCGACGCGGCGCGCCGCTTCCCGATCCCGCTCGGCGGCCTCGACGAGCTCATCGACGGCGTCCTGATGGACGTGCGCGGCGAGACCTATGAGACCTGGGACGACCTGAAGGTCTACTGCCGGTGTGTCGCCGGTGCCATCGGCCGGCTCTCCCTGGGCGTGTTCGGTACACAACCGGGCGCACCGGGCGCCGAACGCGCCGCCGAGTACGCCGACACGCTGGGGCTCGCGCTCCAACTCACCAACATCCTCAGAGACGTTCGCGAGGACGCGGGCAACGGGCGCACCTATCTGCCCGCCGACGACCTGGCCAAGTTCGGCTGCGCCGCGGGCTTCCACACCCCGGTGCCGCCGGCCGGATCCGACTTCGCCGGGCTCGTCCACTTCGAAGTGCGGCGCGCCCGGGCCCTGTTCGCCGAGGGCTACCGGCTGCTGCCGATGCTCGACCGGCGCAGCGGTGCCTGCGTGGCCGCGATGGCGGGGATCTACCGGCGCCTGCTCGACCGCATCGAGCGCGACCCGGAGGCCGTGCTGCGCGGCCGGGTCTCGCTGCCGGGCCGCGAGAAGGCGTACGTCGCGGTACGCGGACTGTCCGGGCTCGACACCCGTACCGTCTCCCGGCAGACCGCCAGGAGGCGCGCCTGATGGCCCATCGGCACCTGGACGTGCGGCCGAGGAGCATTACGCGCAGAAGGTGCGGAACCCTCCGCTATCCCACCGCGTCCCTGAGAGCAACGGCCGGCCGCGCGCACGACAGCAGCACGACCGGAGGGGAGGGCGTATGACAGCCCCGCAGCCCGACCGCGCGGTGGTCGTCGGCGGAGGACTCGCCGGCATCACCGCCGCGCTCGAACTGGCCGACGCCGGACTCGGCGTGACCCTCGTCGAGGGCCGCCCGCGCCTGGGCGGCCTCGCCTTCTCGTTCCGGCGCGGCGAGCTCACCGTCGACAACGGTCAGCATGTGTACCTGCGCTGCTGCACGGCGTACGGCTGGTTCCTCGACCGGGTCGGCGGCGCCGGGCTCGCACCCCTGCAGCGCCGCCTGGACGTGCCGGTCCTCGATGTGGCGCGCCCGGGCGGGCCGCGCCTGGGCAGGCTGCGCCGCACGGCGCTGCCCGTGCCGCTGCACCTGGCGAGCAGCCTCGCCACCTATCCGCACCTCTCGCTGGCCGAGCGGGCCTCCGTCGGGCGCGCCGCACTCGCGCTCAAGGGCCTGGACCCGGCCGACCCGGCGCTCGACGGCGTGGACTTCGCCACCTGGCTCGGCCGCCACGGCCAGTCGCCCCGCGCCATCGAGGCCCTGTGGGACCTGGTCGGGGTCGCGACCCTGAACGCGACGGCGCCGCACGCCTCCCTCGGCCTCGCCGCGATGGTCTTCAAGACCGGGCTGCTCTCCGAGCCGGGCGCCGCCGACATCGGCTGGGCCCACGTGCCGCTCGGTGAGCTCCACGACACGCTGGCGCGCAAGGCGCTCGCGGCGGCCGGGGTCCGCGTCGAGACCCGTACGAAGGCCGACTCCGTCTCCCGTACGGAGAGCGGCGTCTGGCAGGTGCGCACCGGCGCCGAGACGCTGGACGCCGAGGCCGTCGTCCTCGCCGTGCCGCAGCGCGAGGCCCATGACCTGCTGCCCTACGGCGCGCTCGACGACCCGGGCAAGCTCCTCGACATCGGCACCGCGCCGATCCTCAACCTGCACGTCGTCTACGACCGCAAGGTGCTGCGCCAGCCGTTCTTCGCCGCGCTCGGCAGCCCCGTGCAGTGGGTCTTCGACCGCACCGAGTCCTCCGGGCTCACGGGCGGCGGCCAGTATCTGGCGGTCTCCCAGTCGGCCGCCGGGGACGAGATCGACGAGCCGGTCGCCGCGCTGCGCGCCAAGTACCTCCCCGAGCTCGAACGGCTGCTGCCCGCCGCGCGCGGCGCGGGCGTACGGGACTTCTTCGTGACCCGGGAGCGGACAGCGACGTTCGCCCCCACCCCCGGCGTCGGACGGCTGCGGCCGACGGCGCGTACCAACGCCCCCGGTCTCTACCTGGCCGGCGCGTGGACCGCCACCGGCTGGCCCGCGACGATGGAGGGCGCCGTACGCAGCGGATTCAGCGCCGCCGGCGCGGCTCTCGCCGTGCTCGGGCGCTCCCACGCCCATCCGCTTCAGGAGGCGGCATGACCGTTAGCAGCACTGGAACAAGAGGAGAGACCGTGCCGACTGTGCCTTCGGCGAAATCGGCTGTCGACACCGTGGACGTCGCCGCGCTTCTGGAACGCGGCAGGGCGCTGTCCACCCCGGTGCTGCGCACGGCCGTGGACCGGCTCGCGGCTCCCATGGACACCGTCGCCGCCTACCACTTCGGGTGGATCGACGCCCAGGGCAACCCGGCGGACGGCGACGGCGGCAAGGCCGTGCGGCCCGCGCTCGCGCTGCTCTCCGCCGAGGCGGCCGGGGCGAAGCCCGAGGTGGGGATCCCGGGCGCGGTCGCGGTCGAGCTCGTGCACAACTTCTCGCTGCTCCACGACGACCTGATGGACGGCGACGAGCAGCGCCGCCACCGCGACACGGTGTGGAAGGTGCACGGCCCGGCGCAGGCGATCCTCGTCGGCGACGCGCTGTTCGCGCTGGCCAACGAGGTGCTGCTGGAGCTCGGCACGGTCGAGGCCGGGCGGGCGACACGCCGCCTGACCACCGCGAGCCGCAAGCTCATCGACGGCCAGGCCCAGGACATCTCCTACGAGCACCGCGAGCGGGTCACCGTCGAGGAGTGCCTGGAGATGGAGGGCAACAAGACGGGCGCGCTGCTCGCCTGCGCCTGCTCCATCGGCGCGGTGCTCGGCGGCGCCGACGACGAGACGGCCGACACCCTGGAGGCGTACGGCTACCACCTCGGCCTCGCCTTCCAGGCCGTCGACGACCTGCTCGGCATCTGGGGCGACCCCGACGCGACCGGCAAGCAGACCTGGAGCGATCTGCGCCAGCGCAAGAAGTCCCTGCCGGTGGTGGCCGCGCTCGCCGCCGGCGGCCCGGCCTCCGAGCGTCTCGGCGAACTGCTGGCCGCCGACGCCAAGAGCAACGACTTCGACACGTTCTCCGAGGAGGAGTTCGCCACCCGGGCCGCCCTCATCGAGGAGGCGGGCGGCCGTGAGTGGACCTCGCAGGAGGCCCGCCGCCAGCACACCGTGGCGATCGAGGCGCTGAGCCGGGTGGACATGCCGGAGCAGGTACGGGCCCAGCTCACCGCGCTGGCCGACTTCGTCGTCGTACGAAAGAGATGATCACCATTCCCATATGACGCAGCGTCGCCGGATCGGGCCCGCCAGAACGGGCCGCGATCCGACGGAGACCCCAGCACAGCAGAAGTCAGCACCTGCACTTGCATTAAGGGGAAGCCATGACAGCGACGACCGACGGAAGCGCCGAGGCCCTCCAGCCTCGGGCCGCCGCGGCCAGCGAACCGACCGAACCACCCTTTGGCGCGGACGGGGTACGGGACGCCGCCCGGCGGGCGACGGAACGCGGGGCCGAGCATCTGCTCGGCCGCCAGGACGCCCTGGGCTGGTGGAAGGGCGACCTGGAGACCAACGTCACCATGGACGCCGAGGATCTGCTGCTGCGTCAGTTCCTCGGTATCCAGGACGAGAAGACCGTGCACGCGTCCGCGCTCTTCATCCGGGGCGAGCAGCGCGACGACGGCACCTGGGCCACCTTCCACGGCGGCCCGCCCGAGCTCTCCGCCACCGTCGAGGCGTATGTGGCGCTGCGGCTCGCCGGGGACCGGCCGGACGATCCGCACATGGTGCGGGCCTCGGCGTGGATCCGCGAGCAGGGCGGGATCGCCGCCTGCCGGGTCTTCACCCGGATCTGGCTCGCGCTGTTCGGCTGGTGGAAGTGGGACGACCTGCCGGAACTCCCGCCAGAGCTGCTGTTCCTGCCCAAGTGGTTCCCGCTGAACATCTACGACTTCGGCTGCTGGGCCCGGCAGACGATCGTGCCGCTCACGGTGGTCTCCGCCAAGCGGCCGGTACGGCCCGCGCCCTTCGCGCTCGACGAGCTGCACACCGACGCGCGCGACCCCAACCCGGCCAAGAGCCTTGCTCCCATGGCGAGTTGGGACGGCGCCTTCCAGCGGCTCGACAAGGCGCTGCACGTCTACCACCGCCTCGCCCCGCGCGCCCTGCGCCGTACCGCGATGAACATGGCCGCCCGCTGGATCGTCGAACGCCAGGAGAACGACGGCTGCTGGGGCGGGATCCAGCCGCCCGCCGTGTACTCGGTGATCGCCCTGCATCTGCTCGGCTACGACCTCCAGCACCCCGTGATGCGGGCGGGCCTCGAATCCCTGGACCGGTTCGCGGTGTGGCGCGAGGACGGCGCCCGGATGATCGAGGCGTGCCAGTCGCCGGTCTGGGACACGTGCCTCGCCACCATCGCGCTCGCCGACGCGGGGCTGCCCGCCGATCATCCGGCCCTGGTGAAGGCCGTCGACTGGATGCTCGGCGAGGAGATCGTCCGGCCCGGCGACTGGGCCGTGCGCAAGCCCCGACTGTCGCCCGGCGGCTGGGCGTTCGAGTTCCACAACGACAACTACCCGGACATCGACGACACCGCCGAGGTGATCCTCGCGCTGCGCCGGGTGCGCCACCCCGACCCCGAGCGGGTCGAGGGCGCGATCCGCCGCGCCGCGCGCTGGACGCTCGGTATGCAGTCGAAGAACGGGGCGTGGGCCGCCTTCGACGCCGACAACACCAGCCCGTTCCCCAACCGGCTGCCGTTCTGCGACTTCGGCGAGGTCATCGACCCGCCGTCGGCCGACGTCACCGCGCATGTGGTGGAGATGCTGGCGGTCGAGGGCAAGGCACACGACCCGCGCACGAGGCGCGGCATCGAGTGGCTGCTCGCCGAACAGGAGGCGAGCGGCGCCTGGTTCGGCCGCTGGGGCGTCAACTACGTCTACGGAACGGGCTCGGTGGTACCGGCCCTGACGGCGGCGGGACTTCCCGGCTCGCACCCCGCCATCCGCCGGGCCGTCGCCTGGCTGGAGTCGGTGCAGAACGACGACGGCGGCTGGGGCGAGGACCTGCGCTCCTACCGCGAGGAGAAGTGGATCGGGCACGGCGCCTCGACCGCCTCCCAGACCGCCTGGGCGCTGCTCGCGCTGCTCGCGGCGGGGGAGCGGGAGAGCGCGGCGGTCCAGCGGGGGATCGCGCATCTCGTCGCCACCCAGCGCGAGGACGGCTCCTGGGACGAGCCGTACTTCACCGGGACCGGTTTCCCCTGGGACTTCTCGATCAACTACCACCTCTACCGCCAGGTGTTCCCGCTCACCGCACTCGGCCGTTACGTCCATGGAGAACCGTTCTCCCCCAGCGGCCCCAAGGGGAAGTGATGGACGTACGCCCCGCCCTCCCGGAACCCGTACCGCTGCTCGTCGCCTGTGCGCTCACCATCGAGGAACTGGCGCTGCGCAGCGGCGGCCGCGGCCGCACCCCCGGCCAGGTGGTGACCGTGCTGCGCAGCGGCATGGGGCCCAGGGCCGCCGAGCGGGCCGTGCTGCGCGGCCTGGGCACGGCGGCGAACCGGGAGGCGGCCGTGATCGCCTCCGGGTTCTGCGCGGGCCTGGCCCCCGGAATGCACCCCGGGGACCTGGTCGTCGCCGAAGAGACCCGCGACCCACGCGGCACCACCGCCTGCGTGGGTACGGAGGTGCTGGCCAAGGCGCTGAGCGCGGCGCTGCCCGGCCGCACCGTGCACACCGGTCCGCTCATCGGCTCCGACCACGTGGTGCGTGGCCACGAACGGGCCGAGCTGCGCGCGACCGGGGCGATCGCCGTGGACATGGAGTCCGCGGCGACGCTGTGGAGCGCCGTCGGGGCCGGAGAGCGTCCGGTTGCGGCCGTACGAGTGGTCGTGGACGCTCCGGAACATGAACTCGTCCGGATCGGCACGGTACGCGGGGGAATATCAGCCTTCCGCGTTCTTCGTGCCGTCCTTCCCGCTTTCTTTGAATGGCACCGTTCTTTGCCGCTCCCCAGGAGGTGAGCCAGATGGCCATGCCGCTTCGTCAGTCCATCAGGGTCGGGACCTATCTTTTTGAACAGAAGCTCCGCAAGCGTGAGAAGTTCCCGCTCATCGTCGAGCTGGAGCCGCTCTTCGCCTGCAATCTGAAGTGCGAGGGCTGCGGGAAGATCCAGCATCCGGCCGGGATCCTGAAGCAGCGCATGCCGGTGGCGCAGGCGGTGGGAGCGGTCCTGGAGTCGGGCGCCCCCATGGTGTCCATCGCGGGCGGCGAGCCGCTGATGCACCCTCAGATCGACGAGATCGTGCGGCAGTTGGTGGCAAAGCGGAAGTACGTCTTCCTGTGCACCAACGCGCTGCTGCTGCGCAAGAAGCTGGAGAAGTTCACCCCGTCCCCGTACTTCGCGTTCGCGGTGCACATCGACGGACTGCGCGAACGGCACGACGAGTCGGTGGCCAAGGAAGGCGTCTTCGACGAGGCGGTCGAGGCGATCAAGGCGGCCAAGAAGGCGGGCTTCCGGGTCACCACCAACTCCACCTTCTTCAACACCGACACCCCGCAGACCATCATCGAGGTGCTCAACTTCCTCAACGACGACCTCCAGGTCGACGAGATGATGATCTCGCCCGCGTACGCCTACGAGAAGGCGCCCGACCAGGAGCACTTCCTGGGCGTCGAGCAGACCCGCGAGCTCTTCAAGAAGGCGTTCTCCGGAGGCAACCGGCGCCGCTGGCGGCTCAACCACTCCCCGCTCTTCCTGGACTTCCTGGAGGGCAAGGCGGACTTCCCGTGCACGGCGTGGGCGATCCCCAACTACTCGCTCTTCGGCTGGCAGCGGCCCTGCTATCTGATGAGCGACGGGTACGTGCCGACGTACCGGCAGCTGGTCGAGGAGACCGACTGGAGCAAGTACGGCCGCGGCAAGGACGAGCGGTGCGCCAACTGCATGGCGCACTGCGGCTACGAGCCGACCGCCGTCCTGGCGACCATGGGCTCGCTCAAGGAGTCGCTGCGCGCGGTCCGCGAGACCGTGCAGGGAAACCGCGGGTGACGTGATGAGCAGGCACGGAGAACCAGTCTCACTGGGGCTCCCCACGCCGCCGGCCCGGCCGCTGGCGATGCGTCGCGCCTCGCGGCGCATCCAGGTCGGGTCGGTGGCGGTCGGCGGGGATGCCCCTGTCTCGGTGCAGTCGATGACGACGACGCGTACGTCGGACATCGGCGCGACCTTGCAGCAGATCGCGGAGCTGACGGCCTCGGGCTGCCAGATCGTGCGCGTGGCGTGCCCCACGCAGGACGATGCGGACGCGTTGGCGACCATCGCGCGGAAGTCGCAGATCCCGGTGATCGCGGATATTCATTTCCAGCCGAAGTACGTGTTCGCGGCGATCGATGCGGGCTGTGCGGCGGTGCGGGTGAACCCGGGCAACATCAAGCAGTTCGACGACAAGGTCAAGGAGATCGCCCGGGCGGCGAAGGACGCGGGGACGCCGATCCGTATCGGTGTGAACGCGGGCTCGCTGGACGCGCGTCTGCTGAAGAAGTACGGGAAGGCGACGCCCGAGGCGCTGGTGGAGTCCGCGCTGTGGGAGGCCTCCCTCTTCGAGGAGCATGACTTCCGGGACATCAAGATCTCGGTGAAGCACAACGACCCGGTCGTGATGGTGAACGCCTACCGTCAGCTGGCCGCGCAGTGCGACTACCCGCTGCACCTGGGCGTGACCGAGGCGGGCCCTGCCTTCCAGGGCACGATCAAGTCGGCCGTCGCGTTCGGCGCGCTGCTCAGTGAGGGCATCGGCGACACCATCCGCGTCTCCTTGTCCGCGCCTCCGGCGGAGGAGATCAAGGTCGGGATCCAGATCCTGGAGTCGCTGAACCTGCGCCAGCGCCGCCTGGAGATCGTCTCCTGCCCGTCCTGTGGTCGGGCGCAGGTGGATGTGTACAAGCTGGCCGAGGAGGTCACGGCGGGCCTGGAGGGCATGGAGGTCCCGCTGCGGGTCGCGGTCATGGGCTGTGTCGTGAACGGTCCGGGTGAGGCCCGTGAGGCCGACCTGGGTGTGGCCTCGGGCAATGGCAAGGGGCAGATCTTCGTGAAGGGTGAGGTCATCAAGACCGTCCCGGAGTCGAAGATCGTGGAGACGTTGATCGAGGAGGCGATGAAGATCGCCGAGCAGATGGAGAAGGAGGGCACCGCCTCCGGTGCCCCGCGGGTCACCGCGCTGGGCTGACCGACACCACCGTGAGCTGAAGAGGATCCGAAGGGGGCTCCAGCGTGACGATCTTGGAGAATATTCGGGGGCCGCACGACCTACAGGCGCTGGACGGCGCCGAACTCGCCGATCTGTCCCAGGAGATCAGGGACTTCCTGATCCACGCGGTGGCGCGGACCGGGGGCCATCTCGGGCCCAATCTGGGGGTGGTGGAGCTCTCCATCGCCCTGCACCGGGCCTTCGACTCGCCGGTCGACCGCATCCTGTGGGACACCGGCCACCAGAGCTACGTACACAAACTGCTCACCGGGCGGCAGGACTTCTCGAAGCTGCGCTCCAAGGGCGGTCTCTCCGGCTATCCCTCGCGCGCCGAGTCCGAGCACGACGTCATCGAGAACTCGCACGCCTCCACCGTGCTCGGCTGGGCCGACGGCCTCGCCAAGGCCAACCAGGTACGCGGCCGCTCCGGCCATGTCGTCGCGGTCATCGGCGACGGCGCGCTCACCGGCGGCATGGCCTGGGAGGCGCTGAACAACATCGCCGCCGCCCGGGACCGCCCGCTGATCATCGTCGTCAACGACAACGAGCGCTCGTACAGCCCCACCATCGGCGGCCTCGCCAACCACCTCGCCACGCTGCGCACCACCGACGGCTACGAGCGCTTCCTCGCCTGGGGCAAACAGGTGCTCCAGCAGACGCCCGTGATCGGGCAGCCGCTGTACGAGTCGCTGCACGGCGCCAAGAAGGGGTTCAAGGACGCCTTCGCGCCCCAGGGCATGTTCGAGGACCTGGGCCTCAAATACGTCGGGCCGATCGACGGGCACGACATCGCGACCGTCGAGTCGGCGCTGCGTCGAGCCAAGCGCTTCCACGGCCCGGTGCTCGTGCACTGCCTCACCGAGAAGGGGCGCGGCTACCAGCCGGCCCTGGACGACGAGGCCGACCGCTTCCACGCCGTCAACGCGATGGACCCGCTCACCTGTGTACCGCTCACCCCCTCCAACGGCCCTTCCTGGACCTCGGTGTTCGGCGCGGAGCTGGCCCGGCTCGGCGGGGAGCGGCGGGACATCGTGGCGATCACGGCGGCGATGCTGCACCCGACCGGCCTGACCGAGTTCGCCGAGCGCTTCCCGGACCGGGTGTGGGACGTGGGGATCGCCGAGCAGCACGCGGCGGTCTCGGCGGCCGGGCTCGCCACGGGCGGGCTGCACCCGGTGGTCGCCGTCTACGCCACCTTCCTCAACCGGGCCTTCGACCAGGTTCTGATGGATGTGGCGCTGCACCGGTGCGGGGTGACGTTCGTCCTGGACCGGGCCGGGGTCACCGGAGTTGACGGGGCGTCACACAACGGTATGTGGGACCTGTCGATCCTTCAGGTGGTGCCCGGGCTGCGGATCGCCGCGCCGCGCGACGCCGCGCGGCTGCGGGCCGAGCTGCGCGAGGCCGTGGAGGTCGGCGACGCGCCGACCGTGCTGCGCTTCCCCAAGGAGTCGGTGGGCCCCGACATCCCCGCCATCGACCGGGTCGGCGGCATGGACGTGCTGCGCCGCGACGAGGACGCCGATGTGCTGATCGTGGCCGTCGGGGTGCTCGCCCCGGTCTGCCTCCAGGCCGCCGACCTGCTCGCCGGGCGCGGCATCCGGTGCACGGTGGTGGACCCCCGCTGGGTCAAGCCCGTCGACGACCAGCTCGCGCCGCTGGCCGAGCGGCACCGGCTGGTCGCGGTCGCGGAGGACAACAGTCGTACGGGAGGCGTCGGTTGGGCCGTCGGGCAGGCGCTGCGGGACGCCGGGGTCGACACACCCCTGCGCACCTTCGGCATCCCCGAGCAGTTCCTCGCCCACGCCAAGCGCGGCGAGGTCCTGGCCGACATCGGGCTCACCCCCGTGGAGATCGCGGGACGGATCAGCGCCGCGCTCGCGGCGAAGGACGAGGCTGTGGTGCGGGAGAAGGAGAACGACGGATGACCGAGCCCAAAGGCTTCGACCTGGGCAGACTCCTCGCCGAGCGCGGCGGCGAGCGCTATGAGCTGCACACGAAGTACCTGAATCACCAGCTGCCGCGCATGCTCCACACCATCGGCTTCGACAAGGTCTACGAGCGGGCCGAGGGCGCGTACTTCTGGGACGCGGAGGGCCAGGACTACCTCGACATGCTCGCCGGCTTCGGCGTGATGGGCCTGGGCCGCCACCACCCCGTCGTGCGCAAGGCGCTGCACGACGTGCTCGACGCCTCTCTTGCGGACCTCACCCGCTTCGACTGCCAGCCGTTGCCCGGCCTGCTCGCCGAGAAGCTGCTGGCCCACAGCCCGCACCTGGACCGCGTGTTCTTCGG
This sequence comes from Streptomyces sp. CBMA152, assembly GCF_014596475.1. Lineage (GTDB taxonomy): Bacteria > Actinomycetota > Actinomycetes > Streptomycetales > Streptomycetaceae > Streptomyces. The sequence continues at coordinate 145,523 of NZ_MECJ01000038.1, forward strand.
CAACAGCGGTACGGAGGCGGTGGAGACCGCGCTGAAGTTCGCCCGGTACGCCACCGGGAAGCCCAGGGTCCTGTACTGCTCGCACGCCTTCCATGGGCTGACCACCGGCTCGCTCTCGGTCAACGGCGAGTCGGGCTTCCGCGACGGCTTCGCCCCGCTGCTGCCGGACACGGCGGTCCCGCTGGGCGATCTCGCCGTACTGGAGCGGGAGTTGAAGCGCGGGGACGTGGCCGCGCTGATCGTCGAGCCGATCCAGGGCAAGGGCGTCCTCGAAGCGCCGCCCGGCTATCTGCTCGCGGCCCAGGAGCTCCTGCACCGGCACAAGGCGCTCCTGATCGCCGACGAGGTGCAGACCGGCCTCGGCAGGACCGGCGACTTCTATGCGTACCAGCACGAGAAGGGCGTCGAGCCGGACCTGGTGTGTGTGGCCAAGGCGCTCTCCGGCGGCTATGTGCCGGTCGGGGCGACCCTCGGCAAGGAGTGGATCTTCAAGAAGGTGTACTCGTCGATGGACCGGGTCCTGGTCCACTCGGCGAGCTTCGGCTCCAACGCGCAGGCGATGGCGGCCGGGCTCGCCGTGCTTTCGGTGATGGAGGACGAGGGCGTCGTCGCCAACGCGCGCGTGACCGGCGAACTGCTCAGATCCCGGCTCGCCGCGCTGGTCGACCGGTACGAGCTGCTGCACGATGTGCGCGGGCGCGGGCTGATGATCGGCATCGAGTTCGGCAAGCCGTCCTCGATGCGGCTGCGCGGGCGCTGGACGATGCTCCAGGCGGCCCGCAAGGGGCTCTTCGCGCAGATGGTCGTGGTGCCGCTGCTCCAGAAGCACCGCATCCTCACCCAGGTCTCCGGCGACCACCTGGAGGTCATCAAGCTGATCCCGCCACTGACGATCGGTGAACGCGAGGTGGACCGCTTCGTCGACGCGTTCACCGCCGTGATGGACGACGCGCACGGCGGGGGCGGCCTGATGTGGGACTTCGGGCGGACGCTGGTGAAGCAGGCGGTGGGGAACCGGTAGGTGCTGTTTTTGCCTCCGAGGCAAAAAATTTGCCTCGGAGGCAATGCCTTGCGTGAATGGGGTGCATGAGCACTCCCGCCGAAGGCGCCGGGGAGTCGTCCGGTCCGGCGCTCCCCGATGTCGCCCCGCGTCTGCGTGATCTGCGGCGCCGCCGCGGTCTCACCCTGGAGGCCGCCGCCCCGCGCGCCGGTCTCTCGCCCGCTCATCTCTCGCGGCTTGAGACGGGCGCCCGCCAGCCCTCGCTGCCGATGCTGCTCGCGCTCGCCCGTACCTACGGTACGACGGTCTCCGAGCTGCTGGGCGAGATGCCGCCCGAGCGCGAGCCCGTCATCCGGGCCGGCCGTGCCGGGCCCGCCGAGGCCGACGGCTGGACGTACCACCGGGCCGGCCACTCCGGCCGCGCCATGCAGGCCCTGCGCGTGGAGATCCCGTACGGCACCCAGCGCGAGCTGGTCCGGGTCCACCCCGGCGAGGAGTGGCTGTACGTCCTGGACGGGCGGCTGCGGCTGAGCCTCGGTGACGCCGTGCACGAACTCGACCCCGGCGACAGCGCGCACTTCGACTCGCTCACGCCGCACCGGATCTCGGCCGTGTCGCACGGCGGGGCCGAGTTCCTGTTCGTCCACACCCTGCTGCAGAGCCCCGATCCGCATCCGCACCATCCGCACGGCTGAGAGGTACGACATGTCGCAGAACCAGGGATCCGGCGCCGACACCCACGAGACCAAGTTCCCCCGTGGTCTGGTGATCCGGCTCTTCGCCTATCTGATCGCGGGCCACATCTTCGCGGCCTTCCTCTACCTCCTGTTCACCGTCGGCAAGTGAGGCCCATGAGTTACGCGGCGTCGCCGACCAGCCGGTCGCGCAGTCGCTCGCGGGTCTCGGGCGCGAGTTTCAGCCCTTCCGCCAGATAGCGCTCGGTGGTGCCCCAGGTCTCCTCGATGGTGTCGAAGGCCGCGCGCAGATAGCCGGCGCGGGCGTCGAAGAGGGGGGTGAGGAGCTCGACGACCTCGGCATTCAGCCCGTTCGGCGAGTCGTCGCTGCGGTGCATCTTGTAGCGGCGGTGCGGGTCGTTGGACTTGAGGTAGTCCGCCTCGATCGCCTCGCGCTCGACGCCCACTGCGAGCAGCGACACCGCGATCGACAGGCCCGCGCGGTCCTTGCCCGCGGCGCAGTGCATCAGCGCCGGGACGCTGTCCTCGGCCAGCGCGTGCAGCACCCGGCTGTGCTCGGCGGTGCGCTGGCGGATGATCGTCCGGTACGAGGCGGCCATCCGGTCCGCGCCCTTGCCGTCGGCCAGGACCGAGCGCAGCTGGTTGATGTCGCCGTCGCGGACCATCTTCCAGAACTCGGCCCCGTCGGCCGGGTCGGTCAGCGGGATGTTGACATTGCGCACGCCCGGGAGATCGACGTCGGGGCCTTCGAGCCGCTGGTCGGCCGCGTTGCGGAAGTCGAAGATCGTGTGCAGCCCGAGGGCGGAGAGGAAGGCCGCGTCCTGCTCCGTCGCATGGGCGAGATGGCCGCTGCGGAAGAGCCGGCCGTGCCGCAGTACACGGCCGTCCACGGTCGGCAGTCCGCCCACATCACGGAAGTTGCGTACCCCGGAGAGCTCGGGTTCGGTCGAGGGGGCCTGCGGAGTCTGCTGGGTCACGTTGGCTCCTGATGTGGGTGTCGGAAATCGCTCACGGTGGCGCAATGCGACGATACGACATGGATTCCTGGGGCAATCATCTCGTTCGACCATGGCCGAAGGCGAGCCCCGCGCGACCGTTGCCCTGACGGGCCCCGCACCCCGATCCTGTCCCTGGTGTTCGTGCCTGTGCGTACCTGTGCGGAACTGAGGGGTTGCGATGATCGAGACCGGTGACAAGGGACGGCTGTGGCTGCTCTCCGGCCGCACCAGTGGCTATGCGCTGCACCTCACAGACCGCGCGGAACTCCTGCATCTGCACTGGGGACCCCGGCTGACCCTCGCCGACGCCGAAGCCCTGTCCGCCGAGCCCCAGCCGTCCCCCTGGCCCTTCGAGTCACCACTGGATGGCCGGGAGGAGTACACCGTCGAGGGCGGGCCCCGATTCGTGCGCCCCGCGCTCTCCATCCGTACGAGGGAAGTGCGCGGCACCGAGTGGACTTTCGAGGGGGCCGCCGTCGACGGGGACGAGCTGCGGCTGCGCTTCACCGACGCCGTGCACCGGCTCGGGCTGACTCTGTCCTACCGGATGCGCGACGACTCGGACGTGATCGAGCGCTGGGCCACGGTCGCCCACGAAGGCGCGGCCGGGGACCCGGACCTCGAACTGCTCCGCGCGGATGCCGCCGTGTGGACGCTGCCGCTGCGTGACGGCTGGCGCGTGAGCCAACTGCACGGCCGCTGGGCCGCCGAGTCCCGGCTCGTACGTTCCGAGCTCACCCCGGGCGAGCGCGTCCTCGGCAGCCGCCGGGGCCACACCGGCCATCAGCATCTGCCCTGGGTCGCCCTGGACGAGGGCGACGCCACCGAGGAGAGCGGCGAGGTGTACACGTGCGCGCTCGGCTGGTCCGGGTCCTGGCGCACCGCCGTCCAGCACCTCCCGGACGGTCGGGTGCAGATCAACGGCGGCGCCGGGTACGACGACTCCGGTTTGCTGCTGCTCGCCCCCGGCGACAGCTACAGCACCCCGGTCTTCGCCGGGCTGTGGAGCCCCGGCGGCTTCGGCGGGGCCAGTCGGGAGTGGCACGCCTGGCAGCTCGCCCGGGTGATCCCGGACGCCGAGCGGGTGCGGCCGGTGCTCTTCAACTCCTGGGAGGCCACCGGCTTCGCCATCTCCGCACCCCAGCAGCGCGCGCTCGCCCAGCGCGCGGCCGCGATGGGCGTCGAGCTGTTCGTCGTCGACGACGGCTGGTTCGGCGCCCGCACCGGCGACGCGGCGGGCCTCGGGGACTGGACGCCCCACCCCGAGCGGTTCCCCGGTGGACTGAAGCCCCTGGCCGACGAGGTGCACGCGCTCGGGATGAAGTTCGGGATCTGGATCGAGCCCGAGATGGTCAACCCGGACAGCGACCTCTACCGGGCGCATCCGGAGTGGGTGCAGCACCAAGTGGGCCGCCGCCGTACCGAGTTCCGCAACCAGCTCGTTCTCAACCTCGCCCGCCCGGACGTCAGTGAATACCTCTGGGAGCAGCTGGACGCGCTCCTGGCGAGCGCGCCGATCGACTATGTGAAGTGGGACTTCAACCGCTGCTTCACCGACGCGGGCTGGCCCGGCGAGGAGTATCCGCAGAAGCTCTGGATCGAGCATGTGCAGTCGCTCTACGGCCTGTTGGACCGGCTGCGGGCCGCGCACCCGGACGTCGCCTTCGAGTCCTGCTCGGGCGGCGGCGGTCGCATAGACCTCGGCATCCTGTCCCGTACGGACCAGGTGTGGACCTCCGACAACACCGATCCGCTGGACCGGCTCGCCATCCAGCACGGCTTCAGCCAGCTGCACCCGGCCCGGGTGATGGCGGCGTGGGTCACCGACAGCCCCAACACCCAGCTGAACGGACGGATCAGCAGTCTGCGCTTCCGCTTCGTGAGCGCGATGGCCGGGGTGCTGGGCATCGGCGGCGACCTCACTCGCTGGAGCGAGACGGAACTGGCCGAGGCGCGTGACTGGGTGGAGCTCTACAAGGAGATCCGGCCGGTGGTGCAGCTCGGCGCCCAATACCGGCTGCGGCCCCCGCGCGGCGGGCTCAGCGCGGTCCAGTACACCCGAGGCGACGACACGGTGGTGCTCGCGTACCTCCAGGCCCAGCACCACGGTGAACGACCGCCCGCGGTACGGCTGCGCGGCCTCGACCCGGCCGCTGTCTACCGCTGCCTGGACACCGGAGCCGTACATCGTGGAGCCCTGTTGCTGCACCGGGGGCTCGACACGGGGCTGCGCGGCGATCTGGACGCGGCCGTGTTCCGGCTCCGGCGCATCCATCCGCTCCCGGCGCACGCCCCCCACGCTGACCGGACCCGGCCATGAACTCCCTTTCTATATGGGGTTGTTGAGACTGGGCGACAGCCCTGGGGCGGGTCCGGGTGGTACGGACCGGGCCCGTGCCGCCCACGTCGCCCCCGGCCAGGGCGCCTCGGGTCAGCCGCCGAGCCGACTCGTATACGACCGTGGAAAGTGGTCCGAATCTGGCATTTCACCCGCGTGTGCCGCCGAGTAGCGTCGCTGCCCCCTGCCGCGGTTGGTGAGGAGGCGGACCCATGTCCGATCCCCGGCAGCACGAGAAGTACGAGCAGTACGAAGGTGGCAGCCCGCAGGCCGAGCGGCTGGTGTTCGCGGAGCTCGCCGAGCGGATCGTCCGCGTCCAGCGGGTCAACCAGGACAAGGGGCGGCTGTCGGGCCCCGAGCGGGCGTTCCACGCCAAGGCGTCGCTCGGCGTCGACAACGCCCGGCTGCGGTTCCACCCGGATCTGCCGCTGGGCCTGCGCGAGGGATACGCCCAGCCCGGCGCCGAGTACCGGGCGCTGGTGCGGCTCTCGAACGCCTCGGGCATCCCGCGCCCCGACGCCGTGCCCGATCTGCGGGGCATCGCCGTGAGCGTCCTGGTCTCCGACGACGAGCGGCACGATCTGCTGATGACCAACGCGCCGGTCTCGCACGCCGCCAACGCCCGGGAGTTCGTGGACTTCGCCGAGGTGATGGCCGGTGCCGGCAGCACGGCGGCGATCGCCTGGCGGCTGCTCGTACGGCTGCCGCGTGTTGTCGGCCGGCCCACCGCCGCGCGGATGCGCCGCACGCTGAACCAGACGGTCGCACGCAAGGTCGCCAGTCTCGCCGAGGAGCGGTACTGGAGCCGGGCGCCCATCCTGTGGGGCGACGCCGGACCGGTCCGCTACCAGCTGCGGCCGGGTCCCTCCGGGCCGCCCGCCGCGCGCCCCGACCGGGTCGCGCGGGCCGACCCCGGCTATCTGCGCGCCGAGCTCGCCCGGCGGCTGCGGGCGCGGGACGTGGTGTTCGAGCTGTGCCTCCAGCGCTTCGCCGACGAGACGCGCACACCCGTCGAGGACGCCTCGGCCGAGTGGCCGGAGACCGTGTCGCCGCCGGTGGCGGTCGGCCTGCTCACGATCCCGCGCCAGGACATCGACTCGACCGAGGCCCTGGCCACCGCCCGGCGCGTCGAGCAGCTGTCCTTCACCCCCTGGCGTACAACCGAGACATTCCGTCCGCTCGGCAACCTCAACCGGTCGCGCGAGGCCGTGTACGGCGCGAGCAGCGCCCGGCGGCTCGGCCAGGAGTGAACGGCCCGGCCGCGACCGAGACCGATCGTGTATCCACCGAGAACGAGAACCCTCCGTATGGACCGCCCCGAGGGGGAATCCGATGAACTCGTACCGCACCTCGCTGCCGTGGCGCCTGGTCACCACTGCCGCCGAGTTCCTGGACAGCAGGATCGGCTGGGACAAACTGCCGCTGCCGCTGGGCCTGGGCACCCTGCTCGGGCTGCGTATCCGGCTGCGCCAGGAGAACCTGCACGACACCAACCAGCTGCCGTCCGCCAATGTGCCCGAGCCGACGCCGCCCAAGGACCCGTCGAAGGTCAGGGTCAACCGGACCCCGGACGGCAGCTACAACGACCTCGACGAGCCCCGGATGGGGATGGCCGGGTCCCGCTTCGGCCGCAACATCCCGCTCGACAAGATCGCGCCCGCGACCCCCGCCGATGTGCTGGCCGAGCCGAATCCGCGCAAGGTGAGCCGTGAACTGCTCACGCGCGACACCTTCGTCCCCGCCGAAACCGTCAACTCGCTGGTCGCCGCCTGGCTCCAGTTCATGATCCGCGACTGGTTCAGCCACGGCACCAGCCCCGAGGACCGGCCCTGGACGGTCGACCTGGTCGACGACGACCCGTGGCCCGAGCGCCCCATGAAGGTCATGCGGACCCCGGACGACCCGACCCGCGACCCGCACGCGCCCGCCGGGACGCCCGACACCCGGGTCAACGTCTTCTCGCACTGGTGGGACGCCTCGCAGATCTACGGGAACAGCGAGGACGAGCTGCGCGCCCTGCGCACCGGCGAGAACGGCAAGCTGCACCTGTGGGACGACGAGCGGCTGCCGTTCCCTTCCGACCCGGCCAAGGACCCCTCCCGTATCCCGGGCTTCTGGCTCGGACTCGCCCTGATGCACGACGTGTTCACCCGTGAGCACAACGCGATCTGCGACCAGCTGCACACCGCGTACCCGGGCTGGGACGACGAGGAGATCTTCGAGCGGGCCCGGCTGGTCAACGCCGCACTGATCGCCAAGATCCACACCGTGGAGTGGACCCCGGCAGTCATCAGCCACCCGACCACCGTCACCGCGCTGCGCGCCAACTGGTGGGGCCTGGCGGGGGAGCGGGTGCACGACCTGTTCGGGCGGATCAGCAAGTCCGAGGTCATCAGCGGCATCCCGGGCGGCGAGACCGACCACTACGGCGTTCCGTACGCGCTCACCGAGGAGTTCGTCGCCGTCTACCGGATGCATCCGCTGATCCGCGACGACTGGGAGCTGCGGGCCGCCAGCGACAACTCCGTACTGCGCGAGGCCACGTTCCGGGAGATCGCGGGCCCGGAGGCGCTGAAGGTGCTCGGCTCGATCCCCACGATCGACCTGCTCTACAGCTTCGGCACGCTGCACCCCGGGCTCGTCACCCTGCACAACTTCCCGAAGTTCCTCCAGGAGTACGAGCGTCCCGACGGCCACCTCCAGGACCTCGCCGCCACCGACATCCTGCGCACCCGCGAACTCGGCGTCCCGCGCTACAACGAATTCCGCCGACTGCTGCGCCTCAAGCCCGCCAAGGAATTCGAGGACCTGACGGACAATCCGGTGTGGGCGAAAGAGATCAAGCGGGTGTACGGCGGTGACATCGAGAAGGTCGACCTGGAGGTCGGAATGTTCGCCGAGAAACTCCCGAAGGGCTTCGCCTTCAGCGACACGGCATTCCGGATCTTCATCCTCATGGCCTCGCGCCGACTGAACAGCGACCGGTTCTTCACCGAGTACTACACCCCCGAGGTGTACTCCAAGGCCGGTCTTGAGTGGATCGACGGCAACAGCATGATCAGCGTGCTGCTGCGCCACTACCCGGAGCTGCGCACCGCGCTCGCGGGCAAGAAGAACGCGTTCGCCCCGTGGAACATCGCGGGCCAGGACTGAGGCGAGGCGTTCGGACGTAAAGATGCATTGATAGGCACTTTCGTCCGAATTGGGCGCTATACGGAAAACCCTCCATTTCCCCCACGGGAAGGGAGGGTTTTTCCGTGAGTCGTCCGTGAGCAGCGTCATACCGGTGACGGTCCGTGGCGGTGGGCCGCGTCGAATCCCCCTGCCGCCGGGGCCTGTTGGGATTCACCGTCGACGCAGGGTGACCGCAATTCCCCGCTGAATTCCCGGCCGCGAAATCGAATGACGAATGGGTACTTGTCGCGGCCCGCAATGCTCGTTTACGGTCACCGCAATCCGGGTGGACCGCCGAATCCTGCCACCGCTCGGAATCCGCACCCATCCACGTGTGGCAGGAGCGGGGGACCCAGGTAGGCGCCGTCCGGAATTCCGGCACGGCTCGGGGTGAAGCCGACGCACCGAGTTCCGGTGCGCCCGGCCGGGCAGCTCCAACCCGAACCCGACAGCTCACCTCGCAGGCGCCGGAGAGGAATCCGCCATGCCCGCGAAGGGTAAGCACCGCCGCCCCAAGTCCAGCCCGATATCGCGAGGCATGGTCGCCGCCGGCACCGGCGGCGCCGCGCTCGCCATCCCGCTGCTCGGCGCCACCGGCGCGCACGCGGCGGTCAAGAGCGCCGCTCCGGCCGTCGCGCCGCAGCAGGCGGCCCGGGCCGCCGCCGCGTTCGTCGCCGCCCCGACCGCCGCGCCCCAGGCCGCGCCCACCACGTACAAGGTGAAGTCCGGCGACTGCCTTTCGAAGATCGCCGAGGACCACCGGCTCGACGGCTGGAAGAAGCTGTACCAGGACAACCGCTCGGTTGTCGGCGACGACCCGGCGCTGATCCGGCCCGGGATGAAGCTGACGATCGGGGCGAAGTCCCACGCCACGGCCTCGCACACGTCGACCGCCACCTCGCATGCATCCAGCGCGGCCCCCGCCACCACGACTTCGGCCGCCAAGGTGAGCCAGGGTTCCGCCTCCGGCTTCCGCGCGCCGCTGGACAGCGTGAGCATCGGCACCCCGTACCGCATGGCCGGATCCATGTGGTCCAGCGGCTACCACACCGGTGTCGACTTCGAGGCGCAGACCGGCACCACGGTGAAGGCCGTCGGCGCGGGCACGGTCGTCACGGCGGGCTGGGGCGGCGCCTACGGCAACCAGGTCGTCATCCGGCACGCCGACGGCATGTACTCCCAGTACGCCCATCTCTCGCAGCTCTCCGTCTCGGCCGGGCAGACCGTGACCGAGGGCCAGGAGATCGGCCTCTCCGGCGCGACCGGCAACGTCACCGGCCCGCATCTGCACTTCGAGATCCGGACGACCCCGGACTACGGCTCGGACGTCGACCCGCTCGCGTATCTGCGCCAGCAGGGCGCGAGCCTCTGACAGTTCGACGGCTCTCAATAGCGCGGCCCGGTACGTGAAATCGTGCCGGGCCGCGCCTTCTTTGGCGTATTCCCGTTGGGGCCAAACTGACCGGGTGGTCTATATCACCCACCGTCAACCCCTCCTTACGGTCGCGTAGGTCACATCCGTAAGGGAAAGATATGGTCCCGTGGCAGACGATTCGAGATCATTCAACAGCGGTACGTTCGGGTCGTACACGGCGATCGGCGACAGCTTCACGGAAGGCGTCGGCGATCCCGGCCCGGACGGGGTGTTCGTCGGCTGGGCGGACAGGTTCGCCGTGCTACTGGCTGATCAGCGACCGGAGGGGGCCTTTCGCTATGCCAATCTCGCGGTCCGGGGCAGGCTTCTCGACCAGATCGTCGAGGAGCAGGTGCCGCGGGCCAAGGAGCTCGCGCCCGACCTGGTGACCTTCTGCGGGGGCGGGAACGACATCATCCGGCCGGGCACCGACCCGGACGACGTCGCCGAGCGCTTCGAGCGCGCGGTGGCCGACCTGAAGAGCGCGATCCCGACGGTCATGGTGACCACCGGGTTCGACACGCGCGGGGTGCCGGTCTTCAAGCATCTACGGGGCAAGGTCGCCACGTACACCGCGCACGTACGGGCCATCGCGGACCGCTACGACTGCCCGGTGCTGGACCTGTGGTCGCTCAAGTCCGTGCAGGACCGGCGGGCGTGGGACGAGGACCGGCTGCATCTGTCACCGGAGGGGCACACCCGGGTCGCGCTGCGCGCCGCCCAGGTGCTGGGCCTTGAGGTGCCCGCCGACCCCGACCAGATGTGGCCCCCGCTGCCGCCGCGCGGCACCCTTGAGGTGCGGCGCGACGACATCCACTGGGCGCGCGAGCACCTGGTGCCGTGGATCGGGCGACGGCTGCGGGGCGAGAGCTCGGGCGACCATGTGGAGCCCAAGCGCCCGGACCTGCTGCCGCTCTGACGGCGCCCTTCACGTAGTACCTCTTGCAAGTCCTGACGGACCGTCAAGACGGTGGTGCGGCACGGTGGTTCAACCGTGCAGCAGCTTCCGCTCCGTCTCCGGGTCGAGTCCGACCCGGGGGCGGTCCGGCCGCTGCGGCGCCTCGCCGCCGATGGACTCCAGCCACGCCCAGGTGTCCGCGACCGTCTCCTCGACGGGACGGCAGCGCAGCCCGGCGAGCACCGCCTTCCATACGGTCGAGGCGTGCATCGTGGCGTGCAGCTCGCCCGGCGGGATCCACACCGGCAGGTCGCTCCACGGCTCGACCCCGGCGGCCAGGATCGGCTCGGGATCGGTCCAGCGCAGCACCGCCCTGCCACCGGTGACCCGCGCGCACGCTTCGAGCAGCGCGCCCATCGTGGTGTGGTCCGGCGGGCTGACCAGGTTGTACGGGCCGCAGAGCCCGAAGTCCGCGGCGCTGACGATCCACTCCGCGAGGTCCCGGACGTCGATGTACTGCACCGGCAGATCGCGCGGCCCCGGCGCGAGCACCTCGCCGCCGCGCGCCATGCGCCCCAGCCACCACGGCAGCCGCCCGATGTTCTCCCACGGGCCCAGGATCAGCCCCGCCCGTACGAGCAGCGAGCGCTCCTTGCCGAACTCCTGCTCCACGGCCAGTTCGCCACCGCGCTTGGCCTGCGGATACGCCACCTCGCCGGCGTCCGGCGAGCCGTCGACCAGGGGCGCGGTCTCGTCGGACCCGGCCGGCAACGGATGCGGGTACACGGACCTGCTGGAGACATACACATACCGGGCCGCACGCCCGTCGGCCAGCAGCCGCGCCGCGTCCCGGACCGCCGAGGGCGCGCCGGACCAGGTGTCCACGACCACGTCCCACTGCCCGTCGGTCAGCGCGGCGAGCCCGCCCTCGGCGGTGCGGTCGCCATGCAGCGCGCTCACGCCGTCGGGCGCCTCGTGGCGTCCCCGGTGAAAGACCGTCACCTCGTGCCCGCGCGCCAGCGCGGCCTCGGCGACGGCGCGGCCGACGAACTCCGTGCCACCCAGAATCAGCAGTTTCATGTCCGCAACTCTGCCTGCCCGGACGGGTCCTGAGAACCGTTGCATGCTGAGGGCGAAATCCGGGGTCGCTAGGGACGGTAGAGCTGGCCGGGCTTCGGGGGCGCGGGCGCGAGGAGCTGCGGGACGGTCACGAAGGTGAAGCCGCGCTCCTTGAGCGTGTCGATGATCCCCGGCACGGCGGGCACGGTCCCGTCGTAGATGTCGTGCAGCAGGATGATGCCGTCGCGGTCGGCCTGGTCGAGGATGCGCTTCTCGATGAGGGCCGAGTCGTTGGTGGAGTAGTCCTTGGCGGTCGCGCTCCACAGGATCTGCGAGAGCCCGAGCTCCTTGCTGACCTCGGTGACCGTCTTGTTGGTACGCCCCTGCGGCGGACGCATCAGCACGGGCTTGCGGCCCGTCAGCTTCGCGACCGCCTCCTGGGTGCTGTTGAGCTCGGTGTGTATCTCGTCGGCGCTGAGCTTGTCCAGCCGCTCGTGCGACCAGGTGTGGTTGGCGACCTCGTGCCCCTCGGCGGCGATGCGGCGCACGGTGTCCGGGTACTTCTCGACATGGTTCTTGCCGAGCAGGAAGAAGGTGGCGGGCACCTTCTTCTCCTTGAGCGTGTCGAGCAGTTGGGGCGTGTGCTTGCCCGGCCCCGCGTCGAAGGTGAGGGCGATGCACTTGGCCTTGTGGCAGTCGACCCCGGCCGCGCCGGAGCTCTGCGCCATCGCCTTGGTGTCCAGTGCGTCGTTACGGGCGGAGCGCGGCGAGACCGCGTTGTCGCCGCAGCCGGTCAGCGCCAGGCCGAGCGAGGCGACCGCGAGCAGCGCGGCGGCCGACCGCCCCCGGGCGCGGCGGACTCCGGTACCCCTACCCCTGCTGAGCATGACGCGACTCCCCTTCGGACTGGACCAAATCATGATCCGGACTATACGCGAGGTGTATACACGCGGTGCATAGTGGGGTGGGGTTATGCGGCTCTGTGGCCCGCCTGTCGGTTGCGGGCCGGGGGTGACGGTTACTTGTTCCGGGAGCCGGAGGAGCGCTTGCGGCCGGGGGTGCTGGGCTTGCGTCCCTGGGAGCCCTTGCGCGGGGCGTCACCGCGTGCGGCTTCCTTGCGGGCGGCCGGGGCCGGGGCGTCCTTGCTCCAGTGCGACGGGCGGTCGAGGCCGTCGGGGAGGAGGGTGGCGGCGTCGCCCTGTGCCGCGTTGACCTGCGTCTGGGTGAGGAAGAGGCAGTCGGTGAGGTCGGCGCCCGCGAGGTTGGTGTCGCGGAAGTCCGCGCCGATGACATCGGCGAGCCGCAGGTCCGCGCCGCTGAGGTCGGCGGCGATGAGATACGCGCCGCGCAGATCGGCCCCGTGCAGGTCGGCGCCCTTGAGGCGGGCACCGAACAGGTCGGCGCCCCGGCGGTCCTTCTTCTTGCCCCGGACCTCGGCGCGCACCAGCTCGCTGGTGCGCAGCAGCAGCGTGTTCACCTCGGCGCGGTGGGCTGCCACGTCGAGGTTGAGCAGGGTGTCCACGTCGCTGAGGGTCAGGCGCTCGATCTTCTCCAGCTGCGCCTGCACCTGGCGGTGCACCGGGCGGGCGGCCGGGCGGGCCAGTGCCTCGGAGAGGTACCAGAGCAGCTCGTGGAACTGCCGCATCACCGGGAGCGCGGCGAACATCTGCCGGGCGCCGTCCGGGCTCTCGCGCCAGTTCCGGCCGACAAAGGTGACCTGCGAGATCTTCTGGCCCGCGCCGAAGCAGTCGTACACCGTGCAGCCCTGGAAGCCCGTGGGGCGCAGCTTGTCGTGGATGCCGCAGCGGAAGTCCTGCTGGAGGTTGGGACACGGGTCCCCGACGGCCTTGTCGATCGCGAAGTCCGTCGAGCGGGAGAACGCCAGCGCGACGCAGCACAGGCCGAAGCAGTTCGCGCAGTCGGCCCGCAGCTCGGATGTCTCGGACAAGGTGGGTGATCTCCTGCGCTGTCGGCCCCGGTACGGAACCCGTGACGGACCCGTGTGGGCCTCGTACGGGCAGGTCAAGACTATCGCCGGGGAGGGGGCGGTCCGGTACGGCGGCCCGGGTCGGACCCGGCCGCCGTCGCCTCGCGCTTACGCGGCTTCGTCGAGCTCCGCGGTGGTGGCCGCGGCCCACAGGGTGAGAAGGCGCTCGTACTCCTCCGAGGGCCAGCCGCCGTCCGCGTCCGCGCTGTCGACCAGATCGCGGATCGCCTCGTTCGCGGCGTCGGCGTCCGGCAGTACGGAACCAGGGTGGTGGGCGGAATGGGACATGCGTCCAGCCTAAACGCACCCTCCGACAATCTGCCCCGAACTTTCACTGCCAGGTCCGTCACACGACCGTCCGTCATCCCTCACACCACCTCCACGCGCGCGTGGAGGAGCTCCGGGAATCGGCGGCACGCGCGCGCTGTTCTCCTGGCCATGACGGGATTCGACGCACACCAGGAAGCACTGCTCAAGCTGGTCGCCGCGTACAAGGGCGGCGTGCTGGTCACCCTCAAGCGTGACGGGCGCCCCCAGCTCTCCAATGTGATGCACGCGTACTACGCCGACGAGGGCGTGATCAAGGTCTCCCTCACCGACGACCGGGCCAAGACCAAGAACCTGCGCCGCGACCCGCGCGCCAGCTACCACGTGACCAGCGACGACCGCTGGGCCTGGACCGTGGCCGAGGGCACCGCCGATCTCACCCCGGTGGCCGCCGACCCGCACGACGCCACGGTGGAGGAGCTGGTCTCGCTCTACCGGGACCTGAACGGCGAACACCCCGACTGGGACGAGTACCGGCAGGCCATGGTCCGCGACCGCCGTCTCGTCCTGCGGCTGCATGTCGAACACGCTTATGGGCAGCCCGCGGGCTGAGCCGTCCCCGGTGGGTCGCTGCCGCGTAACACCGCGGTTCCCGCGTTGTCGTACCCGCCGCACATAATGGAACGACCCCGAGCCCCAGGAGGTGCCGTGACCGGCGCTGGTTCTCTGCTTCCACTCCGCGCCCGGCTGCGCGAGCTGCGGCCCGACGCCTTTGGGGCCGACCCGACGGGGGAGCGGCTGGAGCGGATCCGCCGCTCGCCCAACTTCGCGGACGGGGTGTTCCAGAACCCGGAGGGCGCGCGGACGCGGCCGACCGGCTCGATGCTGGAGTTCGCCAAGATCTACTTCGAGAAGGAGCAGCGCGCGCTGCGTGCGCCGACCGGCAACATCCCGGTGCACGCGACGACGCTGGCCGACCTCGCCAAGCCGCCCGCCACGGGCCTGCGGCTCACCTGGATGGGGCACTCCAGCGTGCTCGCCGAGATCGACGGCCGCCGGGTGCTCTTCGACCCGGTCTGGGGCGAGCGCTGTTCCCCGTTCGCCTTCGCCGGGCCCAAGCGCCTGCACCCGGTCCCGTTCCCGCTGGCCTCGCTCGGCCCGGTCGACGTGATCGTCATCTCGCACGACCACTACGACCACTTGGACCTCCCCACCATCCGCGCCCTGGCCGGTACGGAGACGGTCTTCGCGGTGCCGCTCGGCGTCGGCGCCCACCTGGAGCTGTGGGGCGTCCCGGCGGACCGTATCCACGAGCTGGACTGGAACGAGTCGACGAAGGTCAACGGGATCAGCCTCACCGCCACTCCCGCGCGCCACTTCTGCGGCCGTGGCCTGCGCAACCAGCAGCACACGCTGTGGGCATCCTGGGCGGTCGCCGGGCCGGAGCACCGGATCTACCACAGCGGTGACACCGGCTATTTCCAGGGCTTCAAGGACATCGGCGCCGAGCACGGCCCGTTCGACGCCACGATGATCCAGATCGGTGCGTACTCCGAGTACTGGCCGGACATTCATATGACTCCGGCCGAAGGCGTACGCGCCCATCTCGACCTCCAGGGCGGCCGCCCGCACGGCGTCATGCTGCCGATCCACTGGGGCACGTTCAACCTCGCCCCGCATCCGTGGGCGGAGCCGGGCGAGTGGAGCGTGGACGCGGGCGAGGAGGCTGGACAGGCGGTCGCCACCCCGCGCCCGGGTGAGCCGTTCGAGCCCGCTGGCGCCGTCCCGACCGACCCCTGGTGGCGCGCCGTGTCGGCGCCGACCCCGCACCACTGGCGCCGCCCGAAGCCGGCGCTGGTGGAGCCGAAGCCGCTCCCGACCGACCTGGACCTCGCGGCGGAACGCTGATCGGGGCAGGGTCCGGGTCGGCGAACTCGTCCGACGGCACTCGGCTGTCGAAGCGGTCGCCGGGCAACGACCGGTAGGCGGCGAAGCGTTGGCCGGTGCACCAGCGGTCGTCGGTGAATCGGTACGCCGGTGCGGGCACCACGTTCTCCGCGTCGGTCGGGCGATGGCTGGACCGATGTCTGAGCGCGGTCGTCCCCGCCTTCGTTGTGACGCGTGCGCAAGAGGACCGCTGCCGAGTAAGTGATTTTGTGTGATGTAAGGCGTGTCCTCTCATCGGTACGGCGTGGGCCGGGGCCAAATGCTGGTGTCCCCAGCCGGGGTGTGATCCCCCCTCCGACAGGAGTTCCCCGCCCGTGTCTCTCACATCCCGCAGCCGGGCCATCACCACTGTGGCTCTGGCCACCGGCGCCCTGTGTACGGTGCCGGTGGCCCTCGCCTACGCGGACAAGGGCAACATCACGTTCGCCCAGCCCTACGTGCCTTCGATCGCGCCCGGCAAGACCGGCCGGGTCACCGTGGTCGCGGCCAACGGCACCGGCAGCGCAGTCATCGACTCGTTCGTGTTCACCGCTCCGCAGTCGACGACGTTCACCGAGTCCCGCTATTACTGGGACAACGGCCCGGGCAGCATCGCGTGCACCCTCTCGAACGGGAACCAGCGTCTGACCTGCACCAGCAGCAGTTCTCCCATCTTTCCCGCCAACACGCGTACGAACGTCTCCCTGATGGTCAAGGTCGACGACAACGCACCGGAGGGCGTCACGCTGGACGGCGGATCCTGGCAGGTCAACGGCGGCTACACCAACAGTCCCGGCCTGTTCGCGGTGTCCACGCCGGTAACGGGGGCGACGGGGGCGACGGGGGCGACCGGCGCCACCGGTCCGACCGGTGCCAAGGGGGAGACCGGAGCCACCGGTGCCGCGGGACCCAAGGGCGACACCGGCCCGGCCGGGCCGAAGGGCGATGCCGGGGCAACCGGGCCTGTCGGAGCGGTCGGGCCCGTCGGCCCGCAAGGCGACAAGGGTGAGACGGGGGCAGCCGGTCCGCAGGGTGACGTGGGAGCCACCGGTCCGCAAGGCGACAAGGGAGACACGGGCGCGGCCGGTCCGAAGGGCGACAAGGGGGACACGGGAGCAGCCGGTCCGAAGGGCGATGACGGAGCAACTGGTGTTCCCGGTCCCAAGGGTGACGCCGGGCCAGTTGGTCCGGTGGGCCCCCAGGGCGACACCGGGGCAAGCGGCCCTGTCGGCCCGCAGGGCGATGCCGGAGTCGCCGGGCCTGTCGGGGCGGTCGGGCCCGTCGGCCCGCAAGGCGACAAGGGTGAAACGGGCGCAGCTGGTCCGAAGGGTGACCCCGGGCCGACCGGCCCCAAGGGAGACCTCGGAGCCACCGGTCCGGCTGGGCCCCAGGGCGAGAACGGCGTCACGGGCCCGGCGGGCGAGACCGGCCCGATGGGGCCGCAAGGCGCCCCCGGCGTCACCGGTCCCGCCGGGCCCAAGGGCGACCCTGGATCTACCGGCCCCAAGGGTGACCCTGGAGCCACCGGACCCGCCGGATCCATCGGGCCGGTCGGCCCGCAGGGTGAAACCGGACCGACTGGAGCCGTTGGGTCGAGCGGCCCCAAGGGCGAAACGGGAGACACCGGTCCCGCCGGTGAGCCCGGCCCGGTGGGCCCGCAGGGTGACCCCGGGGCGACTGGGCCTGTCGGGCCTGTCGGGCCTGTCGGGCCTGTCGGGCCTGTCGGGCCTGTCGGGTCGCAAGGCGAGCCCGGACCCGGCGGACCCATCGGGCCGGTCGGCCCGCAGGGTGACCTCGGGGCAACTGGGCCTGCCGGACCTGCCGGACCTGCCGGACCTGCCGGACCGAGAGGTGAGACCGGGGCCGAAGGCCCCGTCGGTCCGTCGGGGGTGAAGGGCGACCCCGGGCCCGCCGGCCCCGCCGGGCCGATGGGCGACACCGGCCCCGTCGGTTCGAAGGGCGACACCGGCCCCTTCGGCCCCACCGGTCCGACCGGCCCCAAGGGTGACAAGGGAGAGAAGGGCGACAAGGGCGACGCAGGCGGTGGGGTCGTCGGGCGGTACCGCGTGCGGATCATCGCCCGCAGCCTCGACATCCGTACCGGCCCCGGCTTCGCGAACAAGACGGTCGGCTCCCTGCGGCAGGGACAGATCGTGAACGTCCAGTGCAAGGTCAACTCCGACCCCGTCCGGGGTAACCCGCGCTGGTACAAGCTCTCCGACGGCCGTGGCTGGATCGCGGCCGGATGGGCCGACAACGTCGGCGCGATCGAGCCCGACTGCTGACCCCGCCCTGCGTACGGCCCGAAGCAGCCGGCCTGCGCAGGCCGGCTGCCGCCGTCGCCCCGCCGATCCCGGGTACGCCCTTCGAACCCGCCTCGGAAAACGTGCCGTCGGCGCCCGTTGAGCCCTGAGCGGGGCTGTGGCAGCCCGATGCGGTTCCGCGCGCCATCAAGGGGCGCGGGGAACTGCGCGAACAACCACGCACGGTCCGCAGCCGAAACGCGGCGTCTTCCAGCCAAACCCCTGCCGCTCCGCGGCATCCGCGCATCCGTACGACGCGTCATACCAGAGCGGGACGCGGTGCGGGCAAGTTTTCCAACTGCGCACCGAGGCCGAGGGGTTGACCACTACCGTGAGTGGTCGACGATCAACGCGGGTCCATATAGGTTGAGTTGGGCCCGACTCCACGATCTCTGGGACCCCACGTACCGAGGACGCAGATGTCTCATCTTCGCGCACCCGCCGCGCGGTCCGACCGCCGTGAGGGCGGGCGGCACGGACGTACGGCACACCGGCCGCAGCCCCCGGCCGCTCCCACGGGCACCCCGGCTCCGGCGGCCCGCCCGCCCAGCGGGCAGCGGCCGTCGGCCGAGGCCCGGATACGGCCGCAGCTGCTGCGTACGGCCGTGCTGCCCGCCGTGGTCGCCGTGCTCTGCGGCGCGGCGGCCGTCGTCGGCACGCTCCACTCCACCCACGCCCACCCCTCACCGCTGCTCTGGGCGGCCCTCGGGGGAGTGGCGGTGCTCGCGCTCGCGTCCGTGGCCGCCGCCGCCGTGGGCGCCGACCGGGCCGCGAAAACCGTGCTCGGCCGGGCCAACAGCCTGCGCCGGGGCAGCGCCCGCTCGGCCGCCGACCTGCGTACAGTCGTCGAGGGGCTGCGCCGGGGCGAGGGCCCGCCGACCCGTCGGGGTCCGGCCCAACTCTCGCCCGGCGCCGATGAGTTCGAGCTGCTCGCGCATGAGCTGACCCGTTCCCACGAGGCGGCCGTGGCCGCCGTGGTGCAGGCGTCCCAGCTCTCCAGCAGCGTCGGCAACGAGCAGAAGGTCGAGGTCTTCGTCAACCTCGCCCGCCGTCTGCAGTCCCTGGTGCACCGCGAGATCCAGCTCCTGGACGAGCTGGAGAACGAGGTGGAGGACCCCGAGCTGCTCAAGGGCCTCTTCCACGTCGACCACCTCGCCACCCGTATCCGTCGGCACGCGGAGAACCTGGCCGTCCTCGGCGGCGCCATCTCGCGCCGCCAGTGGTCCCACCCGGTCACCATGACCGAGGTGCTGCGCTCCTCGATCGCCGAGGTCGAGCAGTACCCCCGGGTCAAGCTGGTACCCCCGATCGACGGGACACTGCGCGGCCACGCGGTCGCCGACGTCATCCACCTGCTCGCCGAACTCGTGGAGAACGCGACGCTGTTCTCCGCCCCCCACACCCAGGTGCTGCTCCGCGCCCAGCTGGTCACGGCCGGGCTCGCCGTCGAGGTCGAGGACCGGGGTCTGGGTATGCCCGTCACCGAGCAGAACAAGATGAACGCGCTGCTCTCCGACCCCGATCAGGTGAATGTCGCCCACCTCCTCCAGGACGGTCGGATCGGCCTCTTCGTGGTCTCCGCGCTGGCCCGCAGACATGGCATCGCGGTGCGGCTCCAGACCAACATCTACGGCGGCGTACAGGCCGTACTGGTGCTGCCGCAGGGCCTGTTGGGGGCCGACACCGAGAGCGCCAAGGACGGTCAGCGGGACACGGCCGCGCCGGTCGCGCAGCAGCCCGCGCGCACCCCGCTCCCGGTCCACCCGCAGCCCGCGGCCCCGGCGCCCGCCCCCCCCCCGGCCCCCCCCGGCGGACCGCCCCCCTCCCGCCGTCCACCGCACCCAGCGCGCGGCAACGGAAGTCGCCCCGGGCAAGCTCCAGTTGGACGTGGTCTTCCAGGCCCCGACGGGCCAGAAACTGGACACGCGGTACGGGCCGTCGACGCGGCTGCTGGTGTCT
>NZ_MECJ01000039.1 GCF_014596475.1 Streptomyces sp. CBMA152
TAAGGCTCCCAGTAGACGACTGGGTTGATAGGCCAGATGTGGAAGCCTCGTAAGGGGTGGAGCTGACTGGTACTAATAGGCCGAGGGCTTGTCCTCAGTTGCTCGCGTCCACTGTGTTAGTTCTGAAATAACGAACAGCTGTGTCAATGCCAGCGTTCAAATTTCATAGTGTTTCGGTGGTCATAGCGTTAGGGAAACGCCCGGTTACATTCCGAACCCGGAAGCTAAGCCTTTCAGCGCCGATGGTACTGCAGGGGGGACCCTGTGGGAGAGTAGGACGCCGCCGAACAAATTTTGAGAAAAGCCCCGTACCGGGATCCGGTACGGGGCTTTTCTGCGTTCTGGCATCATCGACGGCCGCCACCCGTCTAGCCTGGGGCCCCATCGTGCCGTACGAGCGAGGAGCCCCGAGAATGACGCAGCACGCGGCAGACGGTCACCACGAGATCCAAGTGCGAGGAGCACGGGAGAACAACCTCAAAGGCGTCGACATAGACATCCCGAAGCGGCGGTTAACCGTCTTTACCGGCGTATCGGGCTCCGGCAAGTCCTCGCTGGTCTTCGGCACCATCGCCGCCGAGTCACAGCGACTGATCAACGAGACGTACACCGCCTTCGTACAGTCCTTCATGACGAGCGCTGCCCGCCCGGACGTCGACGCCATGCACAACCTGACCACGGCGATCGTGCTGGACCAGGAGCGGATGGGTGTCAATTCGCGCTCCACCGTAGGCACCGCCACCGACGCGTTCACCATGCTCCGGATCGTCTTCAGCCGTCTCGGCGACCCGTATGTGGGAACGTCGAGCGCCTTCAGCTTCAACACCCCCGAAGGCATGTGCCCGCGCTGCGAGGGGATGGGCGAGGTCACCGCCGTGGACCCCGACCAGCTCGTCGACCGGGAGAAGTCCCTCAACGAGGACGCGATCACCGTCCCCAACATGGGCGTCGGCACCTACAACTGGGAGACCTTCGCCAGCACCGGGCTGTTCGACCCGGACAAGAAGCTCAAGAACTACACCGACGCCGAGTGGGAGGACTTCCTCTACAAGCCGGCGACCAAGGTGAAGATCGGCACCAAGAGCTTCAACTACGAGGGCCTGGTCGTGAAGATCCAGCGGGTCTATCTCAACAAGGACCGCGAGGCCATGCAGCCGCACATCCGCGCCTTCGCCGACCGGGCCGTGTCCTTCGCGGACTGCCCCGACTGCGGCGGCAGCCGCCTCAGCCAGGCGGCTCTCGGCTCCCGTATCAACGGCGTGAACATCGCCGAGTGCGCGGCCATGCAGATCAGCGACCTCGCCGCGTTCGTGCGGGGACTCGACGAGCCGTCCGTCGCCCCGTTGCTCGTCAACCTCATCGGCCTCCTTGACTCCCTCGTCGAGATCGGACTCGGCTACCTCAGCCTCGACCGGAGCACCGGCACCCTCTCCGGTGGCGAGGCCCAACGCGTCAAGATGGTGCGGCACTTGGGCTCCAGCCTGACCGATGTGACGTACGTGTTCGACGAGCCGACCACCGGCCTCCACCCGCACGACATCGCCCGGATGAACGATCTGCTGATCCGGCTGCGGGACAAGGGCAACACGGTGCTCGTGGTCGAGCACAAGCCCGAGGTCATCGAGATCGCCGACCACGTGGTCGACCTCGGGCCGGGCGCGGGCCAGCATGGCGGCGAGATCTGCTACTACGGCGACGTCGCCGGGCTGCGCGCGTCCGACACGCTGACCGGCCGGCACCTCGACCACCGGGCACGGCTGCGCGAGACGTTCCGCAAGCCGAGCGGTCACCTCTCCATCAAGGGCGCGGCCCAGCACAACCTCCGCGACGTCGACGTGGAGATCCCGCTCGGCGTGCTGACCGTCGTCACCGGTGTCGCGGGCTCCGGCAAGAGCTCGCTGATCCACGGCAATCTGGCCGGCCGCGACGGCGTGGTCGTCGCCGACCAGTCACCCATCCGCGGCTCCCGGCGCAGCAACCCGGCCACGTACACCGGACTCCTGAATCCGGTCCGCAACGCCTTCGCGAAGGCCAACGGCGTCAAGGCCGCCCTGTTCAGCGCCAACTCCGAGGGTGCCTGCCCGACTTGCAACGGCCTCGGTCTGATCTTCACCGATGTCGCGATGATGGGCCAGGTCGCCTCGGTGTGCGAGCAGTGCGAGGGCCTCCGGTTCACGCCCGAGGTGCTGACGTACACCCTGAACGGCAAGAACATCAGCGAGGTGCTGGGCATGCCCGTGGAGGAGGCGGTCGACTTCTTCCCCTCCGGTCAGGCGCACGCCATCGTCTCCCGCCTGGCGGACGTCGGCCTCGGCTATCTGCGCCTCGGCCAGCCGTTGAACACCCTCTCCGGCGGTGAGCGCCAGCGGCTCAAGCTCGCGATCCACATGGCGGAGGACCGCTCGGTGTACGTCCTGGACGAGCCGACCACCGGCCTCCACCTCGCCGACGTCGACCAACTGCTGGCCCTGCTCGACCGGCTGGTCGACTCCGGCAACACCGTCATCGCCATCGAGCACCACCAGGCGGTGATGGCCCACGCCGACTGGATCGTGGACCTCGGCCCCGGAGCCGGCCACGACGGCGGCCAGGTCGTCTTCACCGGCACCCCGGCCGAACTGATCGCGGATGCGGATACTTTGACTGCGCGTCACCTCCGTGACTACGTCGCTTAGACCGTCGGTCCTCCTCTAGCGATCGGGATCGGGCAGCTGCGGAGCGGGAGTTCTGTCAGGTGGCGGCGCCGGGAGCCTCGGGCACAGAGGCGCTCACCGCCGTCACCGCGGCCTCCGCCTCCTTCGCCAGCTCGGCGCAGCCCGCACGGCCCGCCGGAGTCAGCCGCCGGAACAGCTGCTCCCCGGTGGCATAGGCGGCGGAGGCGTGGGCGGGCATTCCCGCCTCGCCGGCCGCTATCGCCAGCCGGAAGTGCTCCCCGACGACGCTCATCCCCAGTCCGTAGTTGTGCCAGCCCTCGGCACTCGTGTCCTCGGCCGCGTCCGGACCGGCTTTCGGTATGGGGATGTCGAGCGCCGTCTGTACCGCGTCCGACCCCGCCGCCGATCCCAGAGCCGTCTCCGGATCACCCGCCCCGAGCGCGGTCACCACCCCGCGCAGCGCCGCCGCAGCCGATTCCAGTGCCTCCCGCTCCCGCTCCAGCCGGGCGAGCGTGCATCCCTCCGACGCCCTGTTCCACGCCGTGTCCTGGAGCGAGACGTAGAGCCGCTGGGCGCGGGCTGCCTGGGCCAGGTCGCCGATCAGCTCCAATTCGTGGCTGAGGGTGCGGAGTCGGGGCCGGTCGGCGCCCGAGTACGGCCCGGGCTTGTGCCCCGAGCGCAGGGCGCGCAGTATCTCGGCGTCCGGCCCGGTGTCGTCCAGCATCCGTATGAGCGCGGCCCGGGCGTGCTCGGTGAGACCCTGCGAGTGGGCAAGTGCGATCCAGGTGAGCTCGCCCTCGTCGGCAGGGTCCGTGCCGTACTCGGACTCGTCGAGGTCCCGTGCCCAGCGTCCCAGCGCCGCCGCATCCTGCGGCATGCCACCGAGGCCGCACCACGTGTCGTACGTCGTCTCATGGACCTCGCGCAGCAGCGGCAGATCCTCCGGCAGTCCGCGCAGCCCCACCAGGACGACGGCGAGGCGCAGTTCGTCGCTCATTCCGGCCTGGTCCGCCTCGCGCTTCATCAGCAGGCGCAGGAACGGCAGATCCTCTTCCCGGCGGTCGTACTGCGCCGCCCGCAGCACCACCGCCCGGCGGGTGTCGTCCCCGGCCACGTCCTCCCAGGCGGCGGGGTCGGCGCGCAGCAGCGCCAGGTCCGCGCGGCCCGGACCGAGCACGGTCTGCCACAGCGGCGGACGGGGATGCCGGTCCAATGGCTCGTAGGCGAGCAGTTCCTCGGCGTTGAGCAGCAGATATTCGGGCTCGGTACGGATCAGGGCGTCGTACAGCCGGGCGACCAGCTCGGTGGGGGAGCGGTCGGGCAGCCCGAGCCCGGTGCGCAAGTCGGCCCGGAACGTGGCCAGTTCCGGGACGTACTCAAGGACCTCCTCCTCCAGCTCGGCCAGGTCGTCCCGGATCCGCTGTTCGCCGTCGGGATCGTCCGCCGGGGTCAGCGAGACGCAGTCGTGCCAGGACGGCAGCCCGATGATCACCTCCAGCGCCTCGGTGACGCTGTCGCCGATCAGCCCGGCCTGGCCCTCCGACGACGCGTACAGCACGCGCCCGCCGCCGCACACGAAGAACGTGCCGCCGGTGTCGTCGCCCGCTATCGGCACCAGCGAGCCCCCCGAGGCCAGCCGCACCGCTTCGACATGATCGGCCCGGTCCAGGTCGAAGTTGAAGGGGTACGCGGCCAGTTCGGCCAGGTCGGGTCGCTGTCGCAGCAGGTCGAGTGCGTGATCGGTCATGTCACAGAACGTAACAGCCCCCACTGACAACGCCGTTGCGCAGCCGTCGCCCGGGCTCGTTTCGCGGAGGAGTCTGCGCAGGTGGCAGGGCTGGAGCAGAGGTTTTCCACAGGTTCCCGGGCTGCGGTCGGTGGGGTTCTACACGGGCTGGAGCAGGTCCCAGCGGTTGCCGTACAGGTCCTCGAAGACCGCGACCGAGCCGTACGCCTCGTGCCGGGGCTCCTCCAGGAACCGCACGCCCGCCGCCGTCATCCGGGCGTGGTCGACCGCGAAGTCCTCGGTGTGGAGGAAGAAGCCGACCCGGCCGCCGGTCTGCGCGCCGATGCTCGCGCGCTCGGCCTCGTTCTTGGCGCGGGCCAGTAGCAACGACGCGGTGCCGGTGCCGCGCGGCCGGACCACCACCCAGCGGGAGCCGTCGCCACGGTCGGTGTCCTCGACCAGTTCGAAGCCGAGTGCGTCGGTGTAGAAGGCGATGGCCTCGTCGTAGTTGCGGACGACGAGGGCGATGAGCGCGATGTGGGACATGGGGCGAGGTTATACGTATGACTCTGGCCTGGCCAAGCCGCCACGAACTGGAGCTCGCTCGGTGCCAGAATCCGGAGCCTGTTCGGTACTGGAACAATGCCGCGCATGGAGCCCGTCCACCTCGATCGTCTCGTCGAGCGCGCCCGGCTGCTCGCCGCGCCCGGCCGCCGGTGTCTGCTCGGTATCGCCGGGCCGCCCGGAGCCGGGAAGTCCACCCTGGCCGAGCGGCTGGTCGAACGGCTGGGAGGGCAGGCCGTGCTCGTCCCCATGGACGGCTTCCATCTCGCCCAGGCCGAACTGATCCGCCTCGGACGCGAAGGCCGCAAGGGCGCACCGGACACCTTCGACGCCGCCGGATACGCTGCCCTGCTCACCCGGCTGCGCACCCCCGAGCCCGGCACGGTGGTGTACGCGCCCGCCTTCGACCGTGCGCTGGAGGAGCCGGTCGCCGGGAGCCTCCCGGTCGGCCCTGAAGTGCCGCTCGTGGTGACCGAGGGCAACTACCTGCTGCATGATCAAGACGCGTGGGCCCCGGTCAGAGGCCTGCTCGACGAAGTCTGGTACCTGGACATCGACGGGGAGGAACGGGTGCGCAGGCTCGTCGAGCGGCATGTCCGGTTCGGGAAGGCCCGCTCGTACGCCGAACGGTGGGTCAGGGAGTCGGACGAGGCCAACGCGCGCGTAGTGGCCGGTGGCCGGGACCGTGCGGATCTTGTCGTGAGCACCGTAGGGGCTGGGTAGGCTCGGCCTTCACCGGGCGTGGGAACGGCGTAGGGATCTACCACGGGGCTACCGTGTGACCCGTGTGACGGAAGGCAGCTGACGTGGGGATATTCCGACGAGGGCCGAAGCGGGACCGGAGCGACACGCCCCGGGACGCGGAGTTCGGCTATTTCTCGGCCGACGAGGGCTCGCGGTTCCGTGCCCAGGCACGCGAGGCGTTCGCCGAGCAGGGCCTGGAGGTGACCGTCTACGCCGACTTCGTGAAGGACAGCGGCGGCCGCCAGTTCGGCCTCGGAAACCTCGCCGCGGTCTGCCACAACGACCGCCGTGGACCGCGTGTGTGGCCGGAACTGATTCGTCGCCATGTCGGCATGGTGCTCCGCACCATGGACGGACCCTCCGCGCTCGACATCCTCTCGCCCGAGCAGATCCGCGCGCAGCTCTACCCGCGCGTGATCAGCCAGGCGAGCCTCGACCCGCAGACCTTCAGCTACGCGCGCGGTATCGCTCCCGGCCTGTACGAGATCCTCGCCCTCGACCTCCCGGAGAGCGTCATGATGCTCACCGACGAGGCGCTGGAGCCGCTGGGCCCGATCCCCGAACTGCGCGCCCAGGCCCTGAGCAACCTGCGGAATCTGCCCGTCGAGTCGCACGAGACCGTCAAGGGTGAGGACGGCATGCGGTTCGAGGTCGTCGTCGGCGACTCGTTCTACACGGCCAGCCGGGTGCTGGCGCTCGACGCCCTGGTGCCGAAGCTCACCGGCCGCGAACTGACGAAGGACGGCGCCCTCGTCGCCATGCCGTTCCGCCACCAGCTCGCGTTCCACGTCATCCGCGACTCCGGAATGATCCCCGCCCTCAACGCCATGGCGTCGTTCGCCGCGTCCGGCTTTGAGGACACCCCCGGCTCCATCAGCCCGTTCGTCTACTGGTGGCGCGACGGTACGTTGACCCAGCTCAGCGATCGAGAGGACCACGGGGACGGGCTGCGGATCCTCGTCGGCGACGACTTCCAGGAGCTTCTGGAGCGGCTGGTGGGGGACAGCCAGGAAGGCGCCTGAGCCGACGTCTGCCGCCCCTCGCAGCCCCTGCTTCCGGATGCGAAATCCCGATCGCGTTCGCCACGGCGCGAGGGCAGGATGAGGCCATGTCGCTCACACCCGCACCCGCGCCCTTCACCGCCGACGACTACCGCGCACGCATGGCGCGCGCCACCGAGTCCGCCGCCGCTGCCGGACTGTCCGGTCTGCTCGTCGCGCCCGGGCCCGACCTGGTCTATCTGACCGGCTATCAGCCGACCGCGATCACCGAGCGGCTGACCGTCCTGGTACTCGCAGCCGGACAGGAGCCGGTCCTCGTCGTGCCGAAGCTGGAGGCGTCCGACGCGGAGCACGCCCCCGGGGCCGCCGCGCTCACCCTGCGGGACTGGACCGACGCCGTCGACCCGTACGCCCTGACCGCGCCCCTCCTGGCGCCCTCTGGGAACGCCGGTTCCCCACAGCGTTTCGGGGTCAGCGACAACGCCTGGGCGTTGCACCTGCTCGGCTTGCAGCAGCGGCTTCCGGAGACTTCTTTTGCGGCGCTCACCGAGGCGCTGCCGATGCTGCGGGCGGTCAAGGACGAGCATGAGCTGGCGCGGCTCGAAGCGGCCGGAGCGGCGGCCGACGAGGCGTACACAGAGATCCTGAAGGTCCGGTTCGCGGGCCGCAAGGAGACGGACGTCGCGGCGGACCTGGCCGCTCTGCTCATCAAGTACGGCCACTCGCAAGTGGACTTCACCGTCGTCGGTTCGGGGCCCAACGGCGCCAATCCGCACCACGAGGCGGGCGACCGGACCATCGCGCACGGCGACATGGTCGTGCTCGACTTCGGCGGCCTCAAGCACGGCTACGGCTCGGACACCACCCGTAGCGTCCACGTCGGCGAGCCCAGCGCCGACGAACAGCGCGTCCACGACGTCGTCCGCGAGGCCCAGCGGGCGGGGTTCGAGGCGGTGCGGCCGGGCGCGGCCTGCCAGGACGTCGACCGGGCGGCGCGCGCGGTGATCGAGGAGGCCGGATACGGCGAGTACTTCATCCACCGCACCGGCCACGGCATCGGTGTCACCACCCATGAGCCGCCCTACATGATCGAGGGCGAGGAACAGCCGCTGGTGCCCGGCATGTGCTTCTCCATCGAGCCGGGCATCTATCTGCCGGGCCGCTTCGGCGTGCGCATCGAGGACATCGTCACGGTCACCGAGGACGGCGGCCGCAGTTTCAACAACACCGCGCGCGAGATGGCAGTCGTCGAATAGTCAACCGATCGCGGGGCCGAGCACCGCGCAGCTCTCGGGCGGCAGCAGGAACTCGCCGTCCGGGCGCGGCGGTTGCACCGGCTCCCACGCGGCGAGCACCTGGCAGTTGTTCCTGCCGAGGGGGATCACGGCGGGCTCCTTGGCGAGGTTGACCACGGTTCTGAGGTCGCCGCGCCGGAAGGTGAGCCAGCGCGCCTCCTCGTCGTGGACGACCTTGACGGCGGCGATGTCCGGGTCGGTGAAGTCGGGCCGCGAGCGCCGCAGCGCGATCAGCTCGCGGTACCAGGCGAGCACGCGCGCGTGGGGCTCGCTCGCGAGCTCGCTCCAGTCCAGACAGGAGCGCGCCCTGGTGGCCGGGTCCTGTGGGTCGGGGATGTCCCCTTCGGCCCACCCGTGCGCCGTGAACTCCCGCCGCCTGCCGCTGCGTACGGCCTCGGCGAGCTCCGGATCGGGGTGGTCGGTGAAGTACTGCCAGGGCGTGCTGGCGCCCCACTCCTCGCCCATGAAGAGCATCGGGGGGTACGGCCCGGTGAGCACCAGCGCGGCGGCGCAGGCCAGCAGCCCGGGGGAGAGGGTGGCCGAGAGCCGGTCCCCCAGCGCCCTGTTGCCGATCTGGTCATGGGTCTGGGAGTAGCCGAGGAAGCGGTGGGCGGGGGTTCTCGCGCGGTCGACGCGGCGGCCGTGGGTGCGGCCCCGGAAGCTCGAATACGTGCCGTCGTGGAAGAAGACGCGGGTGAGCGTCTTGGCGAGGGCGGCGAGCGGGGCGCGCGCGAAGTCCGCGTAATAGCCCTGCGACTCGCCGGTGAGCGCGGTGTGCAGGGCGTGGTGGAAGTCGTCGTTCCACTGGGCGTGCAACCCGAGCCCGGCCTCCGCGCGCGGGGCGGTCGTACGCGGGTCGCACCGGTCGGACTCGGCGATGAGGAAGAGCGGGCGGCCCAGCTGGACGGAGAGCACGTCGACGGCCGTGGAGAGCTCTTCTAGGAACGGCAACGCGCGCGTGTCGACGAGCGCGTGCACGGCGTCCAGACGCAGTCCGTCGAGCCGGTAGTCGCGCAGCCAGGCGAGCGCGCTCTCCAGGAAGTACGCCCGCACCTCGTCCGACCCGGGGGCGTCCAGGTTGACGGCGGTGCCCCAGGGCGTGTGGTGGGTGTCGGTGAAGTACGGGCCGAAGGCGGGGAGGTGGTTGCCGGACGGGCCGAGGTGGTTGTGCACGACATCGAGGACGACCCCGAGGCCGTGTTCGTGCGCCGCGTCGACAAATCGTTTCAGCCCCTCGGGGCCGCCGTACGGCTCGTGCACGGCCCAGGGCGACACGCCGTCGTAGCCCCAGCCGTGCCGGCCCGGGAAGGGGCACACCGGCATGAGCTCGACATGCGTGACCCCCAGTTCCGCCAAATGGGCGAGGCGGGCGGCCGCCGCGTCGAAGGTGCCCTCCTCGGTGTACGTGCCGATGTGCAGCTCGTAGAGGACGGCTGTGGGCAGCCGACGGCCCTGCCAGGGCTTCTGCCAGGTGAAGAGCTCGTGGTCGACGACGGCGCTGAGGCCGTCGGGCCCGTCCGGCTGGCGGCGCGAGCGGGGATCGGGCAGCGTCGGGCCGCCGTCGACGGCGTATCCGTAGCGGTCGCCGTCCCGCGCCTCGGCCTCGGCCAGCCACCACCCCGGCCGGACCGGATGCGGCTCCATGTCATGACGCGCGCCCCCCAGCTGGAGGGCGACCCGGTCCGCCTGCGGTGCCCACACCTCGAACAACATGCTCCATACCTTCCGTTGCCCGCGTACCGTCAATCGTGGAACAGGGCATCCAATAGTCGGCGGAAGGCGGGATCAAGGGCTAGAGGTTGTGGTTACTCGCCATTAAGGTCCGGATCCATGACCCTGCCGCCGTTCCCGCACGGCTTCCTCTGGGGAGCCTCCGCCTCAGCCTTCCAGACCGAGGGAGCCGCCGCAGCCGAGGGCAAGGGCCCCTCCGGCTGGGACGCCTTCGCCGCCGAGCCGGGGCGGATCAAGGACGGCTCCGACGCCTCCCGGGCCACCGGCTTCCACGCCCGCTACCGCGAGGATGTCGCCCTGCTCGCGGGCCTCGGCGCCGGAGCCTTCCGCTTCTCCATCAGCTGGCCGCGTGTCGTCCCGGGCGGCGCCGGCCCGGTCAACGTCTCCGGGCTCGACTTCTACGACCGGCTCGTCGACGAACTGTGTGCCCGGGGCATCGCCCCCGCGCCGACGCTCTACCACTGGGACACCCCGCTGGAGCTGGAGGAGCGGGGCGGCTGGCTCGACCGCGACACCGCATACCGCTTCGCCGACTACGCGCGCGTAGTGGCCGACAGACTCGCCGACCGCGTCCCCATGTGGATCACCATCAACGAGCCGGCCGAGGTCACCCTGCTCGGCTACGCGCTCGGTGAGCACGCCCCCGGCAAGAAGCTGCTCTTCGACGCGCTGCCCGCCGCCCACCACCAGCTGCTGGCGCACGGCCTCGCCGTCGGGGCGCTGCGCTCGGCGGGCGCCGACAACATAGGGATCGCGGTCTCGCACACTCCGGTCTGGGCGGCCGATGAGAGCGAAGAGGATCGTTTCGGCGCGGATCTGTACGACACCATCAGCAACTGGATGTTCGCCGACCCCATCCTGACCGGCCGCTACCCCGACGACGGCTTCGCCTCTCTGATGCCGGGCCCGGTCGCCGACGACCTCGCCATCATCTCGACGCCCCTCGACTGGTACGGGGTGAACTACTACAACCCCACGCGCGTGGGCGCGCCCACGCCCGAGGCTGTCGACTCCTTCGCGGGCTTCCGGATGCCCGCCGAACTGCCCTTCGGCATCAGGGAGATCGAGGGATACGAGACCACCGCCTTCGGGTGGCCGGTCGTCCCCGACGGCCTGCGCGAGATGCTCGTACAGCTGAAGGAACGGTACGGGGACCGCCTGCCGCCGGTATACATCACCGAGAACGGCTGCTCCTACGACGAAATCGCGGACGCAGGCCGGATCCGCTATCTCGACGGCCATCTGCGCGCCCTGCACACGGCCATCGCCGAAGGCGTCGACGTGCGTGGCTACTTCGTCTGGTCGCTCACCGACAACATCGAGTGGATCGAAGGTGCCTCACAGCGCTTCGGGCTCGTCCACGTCGACTACGAGACGCTGCGGCGAACCCCGAAGGACTCCTACCGGTGGTACCGGGACATGATCCGCACCCAGCGCGCCGCGCAGTAAGCCCGTGAGGGTCACTGTCGCGGCACTGATGTGAGGTTCACCTATTGCTCTGACCAGACCATGTTGATCGCCCGCTCGAAGGTCACGAAACCCGCGCGCGCGAAGGCGTTCGCCATCGGGACGTTGCCGAGGTCCGTCGCGGCACGGATGCGCGGAACGTCCTCAGCGGCCAGGACACGGGTGCCCTCGGCCAGGATGTCGTCGATGTAGCCCTGACCCCGGTGGGCGGGCAGCACGCCGACGTACGCGATGATCGGGTGGTAATTGTTGCGGGCTGCGATGACGAAGCCCACCGGGCCGCCACCGTCCGGGAGTTCGGCTATCCGCCACCACTCCCGGGGCGTCCTGAAGGTGGCGAACTCCTCCTCGTACATCAGCTCGGCCGACTCGCGCGGCGTCATGGTGAGCAGTTCCGCACGGCTGTGCTCGTCGAGCGTGCCCTCCAGGATCAGCGTCATCAGCGAGAGCAGTTCCTCGCGGTCCGTCGCCGGGCGGAAGGTGAGGCGGGTGGACGGCGCGGGGACCGGGGTTCCCGGGCGCCACTCCAGGCGCAGCCGCTCCACGAGTACGCGCGCGCCGGTCTCGGCCAGGATGTTCATCCGCGTCTCGACGACCTCGCGCGCGTGCGGGTCCTCGCGCCAGTCGCCGGGAGCGAAACGCCCGTACTCGGGACGCGGTGCGCCGGCCGGGATCACCGCGGCGGTGGCGGTCTCCAGGAGCCGCAGCCCGACGGCATGCCGCTCACCGGGCGGCAGGCTGTCGTCGACGTCGAAGAAGTCGAGGGTGTACGGGGCCTCGTGGTCCGGCGGTGTCCACCAGGAGAGGCGGGCCTGCACGCGGTCCTCGCGCAGGGCCACCCACATCCACTCGGGACGGCGGCGCCCGGTGGCCAGATCGTCTTCGACCTCGTGGTCGAGCACATAGGAAAGCTGCTGGAAGAGCCCGAGTTCCTCGGGCCCGGCGAGCGGACGGAAAATGATGTCCGACGCGGATGTCGTCAAGGAGTTCCCCTCAGAGGTGTAACGGTCGGCAGAACCTAACAACGGTGCCCGGGTGCCGGGCAAGGGGATTAGGCGCAGGTCAGTGGGGATGGCGGCGTGAGTCGGCAAACTGCGGCTCTGCTGGACACGCCGAGGCCGTCGGCCCGACAATCGCTGCTGTGACGTCGTCCTTCGAGTTCCACACGTATCCCGCGCGGCTCTCCGACGCCGAGCGCGACCGTGTGCTCGACGTGCTCAGAGAGGGCGCCGCCCAGGGCAAGCTTTCGCACGACACCTTCCTGCGGCGGATGGAACTGGCCCTTTCCGCGCGTCAGTCCGAGGAGCTGGCCGCGCTCACCGCCGATCTGGAGTCGGAGAGCCGCTGGTCGCGTGCGCTGTACGGCGCCGTGAGCCGCGTTTCCGGGTTCACCGTCGCCATGCGCCGGGCCTGGCAGTCCGAGCGGCTGCCGAAGCTGCTGTTCCCCGTGCCGGGCCCCTACCCGCTGCGTATCGGCCGTGATCCGCACAACGGGCTGCGGCTCAGCCACGAGACGGTGTCCCGGGTGCACGCGGAGCTGACCCACCAGTCCGGCGTGTGGGTGCTGCGGGACCTCGGCTCCACCAACGGCACCAGCGTCAACGGGCGCCGCGTGACCGGTGCGGTGGTCGTCAATGACGGGGACCAGGTGAGCTTCGGGCGGATGAGCTTCCGGCTCGCCACGCACTGAGCCACGAAGACCTGGGCTGGGATCCCGAGCCGGAACCTGAGCAGGGAGCCTGAGCAGGGAGCCTGAGCTGCGCAAACGCCCCCGCAGAGGCCGTTGTCAGTGGTGCCCCTCATCATGGCGGGTATGAACGACGACCAGCAGCCCCGTGTGCGGCACGCCCGCCCCGCCGATCTGCCGCGCCTGGCCGAACTCGCCGCGGAGCACGCGGTGTACGAGAAGGCCGCGCCGCCCGCGCCCGACCTCGCGGAGCGGCTCGGAGCCCTGCTCTTCGGCCCGGAGACTCCCCGGGTGCGCTGTCTGGTCGCGGAGACCCCGGACGGCGAGGTGGTCGGATACGCGAGCTGCGCGCCCGAGTTCTCCACCTGGCAGGCGCGTGAGTACCTGCACATGGACTGCCTCTTCCTCCGCGACGGCCACCGGGGCCTCGGCCTCGGCGCGCTGCTGATCGACGCGGTGAAGGCCGAGGCACGGGCGCTCGGCATCACTGAGGTGCAGTGGCAGACGCCGGTCTGGAACGAAGGGGCGCGCCGGTTCTACGACCGAATAGGCGCGACCGGCCGCGAGAAGATCCGCTACGCCCTGCCCGCGGGCCTGGAGGCGTAGCGGGGACCTTGGAGCCGAACGGCGGCTGAGCCCTGCGACCGGCCCCCTCGCGCGGCCTCACTGCTGGTGGAGGCCGCGTCCCGCCAGGGTCAGGAACGTCTCGCCGACCGCTTCCGACAGGGTCGGGTGGGCGTGAATGTGGCGGGCCACATCGGACGGTTCGGCGTCCCAGCCGACGATCAACTGGGACTCGGCGATCATCTCGGAGACGTTCGGGCCGACGAGATGGACGCCGAGGACCTGGCCGTCGCGCTCGGCGACGACCTTCACCACACCGCCCTGGCCGTGCACCATCCCCTTGGCGACGGCCGTCAGGGGCATCGTGTTGACGACGACGTCGTGCCCGCGGTTGCGGGCGTCCGCCTCGGTCAGCCCGACCGAAGCGGTCTGCGGGGAGGAGTACGTGACACGGGGCACCGCCGCGTAGTCGACCGGCGGTGACGTCAGACCGGCGAGGGTCTCGGCCACGAGCAGGCCCTCGGCGAACGAGGCGTGGGCCAGACCGAGGGAAGGAGGAGGCAGCAGATCGCCGACGACGTGGATTCCGGGGACCGGGGTTTCCAGGCGCGCCCAGTCGGCGGGGGCCACGAACCCCTGCTCGTCGGTGGTCAGTCCGGCCGCCGCCAGGCCGAGGCCGTCGGTCACCGGGGCGCGGCCCACGGCCACCAGCAGCCGCTCGGCCTCGATGGTCCGGGTCTCGCCGCGTGAGGTGCGCACGGTCGCCCGTATGCCCTTCTCCAGGAGCTCGGCGGACAGGAAGCGGGCGCCCGTCTGCACATCGATGCCGCGCTTCTTCAGGCCACGGGCCAAGTGGCGGCTCACATCGGTGTCTTCGAGCGGGACGAGCCGGGCGGCGGCCTCGACCAGGGTGACGTCGGCGCCCATCGAGCGGTGGAAGGAGGCGTACTCGACCCCGATCGCGCCGCCACCGAGGACGAGGACGGACTGCGGCAGTCCGGGGGCGAAGAGCGCGTCGTCGCTGGTGACCACGCGCCGCCCGTCGGCCTCCAGGCCCGGCAGCATCCGGGGCCGGGAGCCGGTGGCGAGGACGATGCCGCGCCGGGCGGTGAACGCGCCGTGCCCGTCGACGCTCACAGTCCGCTTGCCGGTCAACCGGGCGCTGCCCCGGACTACTTGGACCCGCGCGTGCGAGAGGTGGCTCTCCACGCCCTTGTGGTTGCGCGAGACGATGTCGTCGCGGGTGGCCACCAGGGCGGACCAGTCCACCGAGTCGAGCGTGGCCTTCACGCCCCAGCGCTCGCGCGCCTCGGCGATGCCGTCGACGAGTTCGGCTGCGTGCAGCATCGCCTTGCTCGGGATGCAGCCGCGGTGCAGGCAGGTGCCGCCGACCTTGTCGCGCTCGGCGAGGACGACGGTCAGGCCGAGGGCGGCGGCCCGCAGGGCGGTGGAGTACCCACCGGTGCCGCCCCCGATCACGATCACATCGGCCACTCGGTTGTCCTCGGCCACAGGGTTCACAGGGTTCTCGGTCATGGGTCCAGCTTCCGGCCGGACCTTGCCATGAGTCCAAGGCAATGTTCTTGTGGGGTCGATGCACAACGCATATGGGAGGGGCGGGGATCGATGTGAGCCTGCGGCAGATGGAGTACTTCGTGGCGGTCGTCGAGGAGTCCTCCTTCACGCGCGCGGCCGAGCTGTTGCATGTCACCCAGCCCGCACTCTCGCACCAGATAAAGGCGCTGGAGAAGTCCGTCGGCGGCGACCTGCTCGAACGGCTTCCGCGCGGGGTGCGCCTCACGCCCATGGGCCGCGCCTTCCTGCCGCACGCCCAGCTCGCCGTGCGCAGCGCCGCGCGGGCTCAGCGGGCCGCCCGCGCGAGCGCTGGGGCGGCGGGGGGCGAGCTGCACATCGCGTCGGTGCACTCGGTCGCTGTGGGGATACTGCCCGACGTCTTCGCGCGGTGGCGCCGCGAACATCCCGGGGTGGGGCTCGTCCTGCACGAGTACGCGTCCACCGAGGCCCTGGAGGAAGAGCTCGAACGCGGCACCGCCGACCTCGCCGTGGGGCCCCGGCCACGCCGCTGGGACGGACCCGTCGTCGAGGTCGGCGAGGAGGAGATCGCGCTGATCGTCCCCTTCGACGACCCGCTCGCCGGCCGCTCGTCGGTGCGGCTGGAGGAACTGGCCGACCACAACTGGGTGCGGTGCGCGATGGAGCCGGTCGTCGACGGGATGCCGTTCCTCGATCTGGCCTGCGGCCGGGCGGGCTTCGCGCCCCGCACCGCCCTGCGCACCGAGCACACCTCGACGGCGGTACGGATGGCCGCGGCGGGCGTCGGCATCGTCGCGGCCCCCTCACACGTCGTACGGGGCGGGCTCGGGGAGGACTGTGTGGTGCTGCCGGTCGACCCGCCCTGGAGCCGGGCCCTGGCGGTCTTCTCCCGCGTGGAGCTGACCGGAGCCGCGGCCGCCTTCGCCGATCTGCTGCGCAGGTCGGCGCCGTACGGAGGCAAGGGCGAGTCACCCGTGACCGGTTGTTAGAGCCCCGCCTCCGCGACCCGCCGGAGCAGCGCGACGGGACGGTCGGCGAACAGGGTGCCCAGCCCCACCGCCCCCGTGAACTCCCGCCCGACGCACAGGACATCGGCCCATACGCCCTGCGGCAGCGGCAGCTCTGTCGTGCCCCAGCCGCCCGACTCGGCCAGCCGCAGCGACAGCCGGGTCACCGCCGTCACCACCTCGCCGGAGCGGCAGAACGCGAGGCAGTGAGCGGCCGACGGCCCGGTGGCGGTCAGTGGCTCGTATGTACCCAACTCTCCGAACACCTGCGGAAGTTCCCGGCGCAGGCGAAGTGCCTCGATCGAGACCTTCCACTTCTCGTCGGGGGCGGAATCCGGCTCGGAATCCAGCGCGGCCTCGGGGAAGTCCACCGGCCGCCGGTTGTCGGGGTCGACGAGCGCCAGGTACTCGGACTCCGTGCCCTGATAGACGTCCGGCACCCCCGGCATCGTCAGATGCACCAGCGCGGCACCCAGCACGTTCGCGCGCGTGGCGGCGGTCAGGCCGCGAGAGAACTCCTCAATCTCGGCCGACAGCGGCCCGGCAGGCCCCGCTGCGACGAACTGGGCCAGCGCGCGCTCGTACACCGGATCCTGTTCGGTCCAGCCGGTGCGCAGCCGAGCCTCGCGCGCGGACTTGAGCAGGGCGCCGCCCAGCCGCTCCTCCGTGACGCCGGTGCCGCCCAGGCCGACCGCCGTCTGCCAGGCCGTCCACGCCAGATGCGGATCGGGCGCGGGGCCATCGGGCACGCGCGCGGTGGTGAGCCGGTCGAGGAGGGCCGCCCACCGCCCCGGGCACTCGGACAGCGCCGCGATCCGAGCCCGTACGTCCGCGCTGCGCTTGGTGTCGTGCGTGGACAGTACGGTCCCGGTGGCCGGCCAGTCGCGGGCGATGCGGGCGCAGAAGGCGTGGAACTCCTCCGGGGCGACGGCGGGCCGGTCGGGGGCGCCGCCCACCTCATTGGCCGAGAGCAGCGGCACGTAGCGGTAGAACGCCGTGTCTTCGAGGGACTTGGCCCGCAGCGCCGAGGCCGTCTGCGCGAAGCGGACCCGGAACGCGCGGTGCCCGTCGCCGTCGCCGTACCGCCCGAGCGCCAAATCACGTACGGCATCGACCGCGGCGGCCTCCTCCGGCACGGTGAACGCCTGCCTCGCCCGGCGTGCCATGTCCGGGGTCAGCACGTCCTCGGCGCCGAGCCCGTACGGCCGGTAGACCGGGATCCGCACCAGGAGCTCACGCAGGGCGAGCCGCAGGGCCCAGGGCGCGTGGTCGCGCAGCGCGGGCTCGCGGGCGCACAGTCGCGCCGCCGCGCGCGTGAGGTGGTCCACTTCGGCGGCCAGTTCATGTGTGACCACTTCGTAGGCGGCGCGGCGCGCGGTCGGCTGCCAGAGCCCGCCCCGGTCGTCGGCCTGATCAATGAACTCCCGGTAAAGGGCGATTAGTTCCGCGTGCCCGGCCGGGTCGGTGAAGAGGCCGTCGATCCGGCAGAGCGCGTCGTAGCCGGTCGTGCCGGCGACCGCCCATCCCGCCGGGAGCGGCTCCACGCGCGCGAGGATCTTCTCGACCACCGTCCAGCAGCCGTCCGTCGCCTCGCTCAGCCGTCGCAGATACGTTTCGGGGTCGGCCAGCCCGTCCGGGTGGTCCACCCGCAGCCCGTCCACCACCCCGTCGCGGATCAGCTCAAGCACCTTGGCGTGCGTGGCGGCGAAGACCTCGTCGTGCTCCACACGAACGCCGATGAGCTCCGAAATCGTGAAGAAGCGCCGGTAGTTGAGCTCGGTACGGGCCAGCCGCCACCAGCCGAGCCGGTACCACTGGGCATCGAGCAGCTCGGGCAGCGCCAGCCCCTCCGTGCCGGCGCGCAGAGGGAACTCGTGCGCCTCCCCGTACGCCAACACCCCGTCCCGCCGGTCCACCGTGAGCCGGTCCAGCTCGCTCCCGATGGGCCCGGCCAGCACCGGCAGCAGCACTTTGCCGTCGCCCGCCGCCCAGTCGATGTCGAACCACTTGGCGTACGGCGAGTCGGGGCCGTCGCGCAGCACTTCCCACAGTTGCCGGTTGTGGCGCGGCACCGCCGCCATGTGGTTCGGGACGATGTCGAGCACCAGGCCGAGCCCGGCCGCCCGCGCGGTGCGGGCGAGCCGCCGCAGCCCCTCCTCGCCGCCCAGCTCCGCACGTACGCGCGCGTGGTCGACGACGTCGTAGCCGTGCGTCGACCCCGGCACCGCTTCGAGGACCGGTGAGAGATGCAGATGGGACACCCCGAGCGAGGCGACATAGGGCACGGCGCGCTCGGCGGCACGGAACGGGAAATCCGGCTGGAGCTGCAGCCGGTAGGTCGCGGTGGGTGTCATGCGAACGTAAGTACCCCGCCGGGCGGCTTCTGTGCCTTCGGCCCATGCGTCCGCACCCGTCTGCCGCGTCAGCTTCGCCTGATGTCCGGAGCGTCGCACACCTGTCGCAAGGTCATCGCCCTCACCGGGCCCGTACTTCCCTTTGTCTCCTTCCTCGGCAGGCTGCCGACGGCCATGCGCCGGCTGGGCGGCGTGCTCCTGGTCGCCGAGACCAGCGGCAGCCTGGCCACCGCAGGACTCGCGGGGGCTGCTTTTCGTGGGCTCGCTGGGAACTCTGTACGGGGTGGTGGTCGTTCTCGGAGTGGCGTACGCCGGGCCGCCCCCCCGACACCCGTTGCCGCGCAACCGCAACCACACCCACTCACGCCGGGCGCCGCAGTACCGCCAGGCTCCGTCCCACGAGGGTGATCCGCTCGCCGGCCGTCACCTTCGGGCCGTCGCCCGGCGGCACTCCTTCCGGGCGGCCGGTGTCCACCACCACCTGCCACTGCCTGCCGTGGTTGACCGGGACCAGGAAGTCGATGACCTCGGCGCTCGCATTGAACATCAACAGAAAGGAGTCGTCAGCGATCCGCTCGCCGCGCGGGCCCGGTTCGGAGATCGCGTTGCCGTTGAGGAAGACCGTGAGGGCCTTGGCGCTCGCCGCCTGCCAGTCCTGCTGCGTCATCTCCTCACCCTCCGGAGTGAACCAGGCGATGTCGGAGAGCTCGTCGTGCGTGCCCTGCACCGGCCGGCCGTGGAAGAAGCGGCGGCGGCGGAAGACCGGGTGGTCGCGCCGCAGCCACACCATCGTCCGGGTGAAGGCCAGCAATGTCCCTTCCGGGTCGCCGCCCGCGTCGGGCCATTTCACCCAGGTCAGCTCGTTGTCCTGGCAGTAGGCGTTGTTGTTGCCGTGCTGGGTGCGGGCGAACTCGTCGCCGTGGCTGAGCATCGGCACGCCCTGCGACAGCATCAGGGTGGCGATGAAGTTGCGCATCTGGCGCTCGCGCAGCTCCAGGACCTCCTCGTCGTCCGTGTCGCCCTCGGCGCCGCAGTTCCACGACCGGTTGTGGCTCTCGCCGTCCCGGTTGCCCTCCTTGTTGGCCTCGTTGTGCTTGTCGTTGTACGCGACGAGGTCGTGCAGGGTGAAGCCGTCGTGACAGGTGTGGAAGTTGATGGAGGCCAGCGGTCGGCGTCCGTCGTCCTGGTACAGGTCGGAGGAGCCGGT
This sequence comes from Streptomyces sp. CBMA152, assembly GCF_014596475.1. Classification (GTDB taxonomy): domain Bacteria; phylum Actinomycetota; class Actinomycetes; order Streptomycetales; family Streptomycetaceae; genus Streptomyces. Next base: position 19,556 of record NZ_MECJ01000039.1, read on the forward strand.
GAGCCGCCCGGCGAACTCGGCGAGCGTGCGCGGCTCGCCGCGCCACAAGTCCCGTACGGTGTCACGGAACTTGCCGTTCCACTCGGTCCACAGCGGTGGGAAGTTGCCCACCTGGTAGCCGCCCTCGCCGACGTCCCAGGGCTCGGCGATCAGCTTGACCTGGCTCACCACCGGGTCCTGCTGCACCAGGTCGAAGAACGAGGACAGCCGGTCCACCTCGTGGAACTGCCGGGCCAGCGTCGCCGCGAGGTCGAAGCGGAAGCCGTCCACATGCATCTCGGTGACCCAGTACCGCAGCGAGTCCATGATCAGCTGGAGGACGTGCGGCGAGCGCATCAGGAGCGAGTTCCCGGTGCCGGTGGTGTCCTCGTAGTAGCGCGGGTCGTCGGCCAGCCGGTAGTACTGCGCGTTGTCCAGGCCCCGGAAAGAAAGCGTGGGGCCCAGGTGGTTGCCTTCCGCCGTGTGGTTGTAGACGACGTCGAGGATGACCTCGATGCCCGCCTGGTGCAGCGCCCGTACGGCCTGCTTGAACTCCAGGACCTGCTGGCCCCGGTCGCCCCATGAGGCATAGGCGTTGTGCGGGGCGAAGAATCCGATCGTGTTGTAACCCCAGTAGTTGGACATCCCCTCGTCCGCCAGCCGGTGGTCGTTGACGAACTGGTGCACCGGCATCAACTCCAGGGCGGTGACGCCCAGTTCCGTCAGATGTCCGATGACGGCCGGGTGTGCCAGCGCCGCGTAGGTGCCGCGCATCTCCTGGGGCAGCGCCGGATGGAGCATCGTCAGGCCCTTCACATGGGCCTCGTAGAGCACGGTGCGGTGGTACTCGGTGCGCGGCGGGCGGTCGTCCCCCCAGTCGAAGTACGGGTTGACCACGACCGACGTCATGGTGTGCGGCGCCGAGTCCATGTCGTTGCGGGCCTCGGGACGGTCGAAGTAGTAGCCGTACACCGCCTCGCCCCAGTCGATGCTGCCGCTGACCGCGCGCGCGTAGGGGTCGAGAAGCAGCTTCGCCGAGTTGCAGCGGTGGCCCTTGTGCGGCTCGTACGGGCCGTGCACACGGAAGCCGTAGCGCTGACCGGGCATCACTCCGGGCAGATACGCATGGCGTACGAACGCGTCGCTCTCTCGCAGCTCCACCGCCGTCTCCGAGCCGTCGTCGTGCAGCAGGCACAACTCGATCCGGCGGGCGGCCTCCGAGAAGACCGCGAAGTTGGTCCCGGCGCCGTCGTACGTGGCGCCGAGTGGGTACGCCTGTCCCGGCCACACCTGCATGGGCAAGACTCTTCCACTTCTGATCCGGGTACTGAGGGGCACTTGAAGCAGATCCTTCCGGAAAAGACGGCCGTCCCAAAGGACGCCGGAGTGCTCCGGAGGGTGATCCGGGCGCGGGAACCCCAGGTCGGGGGCTGCGGCACCCGGGGTGATCCGGACGGCATTCGCGGCCGGATCCGGCCATCGGGCGGGTGCGGCGGCGGTCCCGGCCCTGGTGGAACCGCTATGAATCCGCTCACTCCTCCCGAACCCGTCCCACGGAACGCGTCGGGTCAACAAAGGAGTTGGGAAACCAGCCTCTCCATCCGGCTGCACCGCCTCCCGCTCCCGGAGTAGTCTTCCTTGATCGTTGGAGGGGGACCGGAAGGCGGTGCGTGGGTGAGCTCGGGAGGGCTGGAGCTTCCCCCTGGTGACGCCGGTCACGAGGGGGAGTCCGGCGACATCCCGCCCGGGGCGGTCTCCCTGGCACGACCGGTGGAGATCGGGGCGGAACTGGACTGGGGCGCGGACGCCTGGAGCGAGGTGCGTACGCGCGCGCAGCGGGCCGGACGTGCCTACATCTGGCTGAATCTGGTCGAGCAGCGACTGCGGGCCGTGGTGGCCGCGGTGCTCCGGCCCATCTACGAACCGGTCCACGGCGACGACTGGGTGGTCGCGGCGGCGGGCCCGGCCGGGCAGGAGTGGGTGCAGCGCGCCGTCGCCGTACGGGAGGTCTCGCGCCGCAAGGGCTATCTGCTCGACCCGGCCGACGACAACGTGCTGAGCTTCCTCACGCTGCCGCAGCTGCGCGAGCTGATGGTGCAGCACTGGCCGTGCTTCGAGCCGTACGTGGACGACCGGCGCGATGTCGAACTCGCCCTGGACGAGCTGGAGGTCGCGCGGAACGTCGTCTCCCGCAACCGTGCGCTCAACGAGGCGGTCCTGGCCCAGGCCGAGCGGGCCTCCGCGCGTCTCCTCGACGTCCTGGGCGGCGGATCCGGGGCGCCCGCCGCGCACCGGCTGCCCATCGACGCGGTCGAGGACCTGGTCGGCGACCGGTACGCGGACGTCGTTTCGGTCCACTCCGACCGGGTGCGGCTGCAGCGCCAGCTTCCGGCCGAGGACTTGTTCAGCAACGCGCGCCGCCTCGACGCGATAGGTATCGGCCTCAACCTGCTGGTCCAGAACTACTCGGGCCGTCGGCTGGTCCGGCTCGCCGAGTCGGGCTGCCGCGTCCGGCTGCTCTTCCTCAACCCGGCGAGCAGCGCGGTCAAGCGGCGCGAGCGCGAACTGGGCCTGAAGAAGGGCGAGCTGAGCCGTTCGGTCGAGATGAACATCCTCCATATGCGGCGGGTGCGCGCCCGGCTGCGCGACCCCGGGGCCTTCGAGATCCAGGTCTTCGACGAGACACCGCGCTTCACGGCGTATCTGGTCGACGGGGACGGCACGGACGGACTCGCCGTCGTCCAGTCGTACTTGCGGCGGGCGCGCGGGATGGAGGCACCGGTACTGGTGTTGCGCGGGGGCGCGCGGCGCGGTGTCGTGCGCCCGGACCAGGATGACGAAAACGGGCTTTTCGAGACATACCGCGAGGAGTTCGAGTCGGTGTGGGCCGACTCCCGGCCCGTCTCCTGAGCAGTGGTCGGGCGGTCCGGGGCCCCGATGTCAGTGGTGCGTGCGAGGCTGGTCGTCAACTGGGGGAAAGCACCACAAGGGAGGGCCAACATGGGGTGGCACCATGCACCGCTGGTCGGATTCGATCTGGAGACGACCGGGACGGACCCGCTGGAAGCGCGGATCGTGACGGCGGCGATCGTCGGCGTCCGTGAGGGCGAGGCAGTCCGGCAGCGCAGCTGGCTGGCCGATCCCGGGATCCGCATCCCGGCCCAGGCCTCGGCCATCCACGGCATCAGCAACGAGCGGGCGACGGCGGAGGGCCGCCCGGTGCGCGAGGTGGCCGACGAGATAGCCGAGACCATCACGGGGTACTGGGCGCAGGGCGTGCCGATCGTGGCGTACAACGCGGCCTTCGACCTCACGCTGCTCGCCGCCGAGCTCCAGCGGCACGGGCTGCCGTCGCTCACCGACCGCCTCGGCGGCGCGGGGCCGGGCCCGGTCGTCGACCCGTACACGATAGACCGCGCGGTCGATCGTTACCGCAAGGGCAAGCGGACGCTGGAGGCGGTCTGCGTCGAGTACGGCGTGGTGCTCGACGGCGCCCATGAGGCGGGCGCGGACGCTCTGGCGGCGGTCCGGGTGGCCGTGGCGATAGCCGACCGCCACCCGCAGGTGGCCGGGCTGCCCCCGGCGGAGCTGCACGACCGGCAGGTCCAGTGGTACGCGGAGTGGGCCGCCGACTTCCAGCGGTTCCTGCGCAGGAAGGGCACACCGGACGCGGCGGTCGACCCGGCCTGGCCCATACGGGAGTTGGCCCCGGCCAGGGGCTGACGCGGGCAGCAGTCGGCTTCGGCTCGGGCCTGACGCGGGCATCGGCACGTCGCTGGGCGAACCCTGCAACGAGCAGCCGCGCAACGCTCAGAACGGGTACCAGCGCACCTCGGCGTCCCCGTCCCGCAGCGAGGCGACCCGGCGGCGGAACTCTTCGAGGGCCTTGGGGTTGGCCGGGGCGTGCTGGGCGACCCAGGCGCAGCTGGCTGTCTCCCGGGCGCCGCGCAGCACCGCGCACCCGTCCCACTCCCGTACGTCCCAGCCGTATGCCTCGGCGAACGCGTCGTACTGCTCTGCCGGCATCCCGTAGCGGTCCCGGGAGAGGGCCATGACCACCAGGTCGTGCTCGCGGAAGTCGGCGGAGAAGGTCTCCAGGTCGACCAGCACCGGACCGTCGGGGCCGATGTGGACGTTGCGGGGCAGCGCGTCGCCGTGGATCGGGCCGGGGGAAAGGTGGGGGGTCAGGGCGGCGGCCGCGTCGGCGAAGCCGTCCCGCCGGGCCCGCAGATAGGCCGCGTCGGCGGGGTCGATGGCGTCCCCGGCGAGGCGCAGCCAGCGCTCGACCCCGCCGAGCAGTTCACGGCGGGGCAGGGTGAACGGGGGCGACGGGAGGGAGTGGACGAGCCGCAGCAGTTCGGCGAGGTCGCGCGGCCCGGCGGGGCGGAGCGCGGCGGGCAGACGGTGCCAGACCGTCACCGGGTGTCCGGCCACGAATCGGGGCGCGGTCTCGGCGGCCCGTACGGCCGGGATTCCGCACCCCGCCAGCCAGCCCGCGATGGCCACTTCGCGCTCCGCGCGCGCGAGGAGCTCGGGGTGGTGGGTGGCGTCCCGGCCGACCTTGACCACCAGGTCGCCCACTGCGAAGACCGCGTTCTCGCCGAGCGCCAGCAGCTCCGCGGAGTCGCCGCCGGCGGCCGCCGGGCCGGTTGTCACCCTGCCCGCTGCCGCCGTGCCGAGCCCCGCCGCGGCCAGCACCTCGCGCGCCCGTGCCTCGTCCACTGTTCTCTCCCGGTGATCGTTCCGTACCGGTCAAGTCTCGCATTCACGCAGGTTGCCGCAGTGAGGAGGCAGGTTGTCTTGACGTACCGACACACCGTCAGCACGATGACGGGGGTCATTCGGCAGTCCTGACAAAGGGGTCGAACAATGACACTGGCGACCGCAATGGCGCGGCCGGAAGGGTCACGCTCCGGTTCCAGTCGCTGGCCTGGCAGAAGGAGTCGGTGGCAGCCACCAAAGAGCTGGTGAAGGAGTGGAATGCCGAACATCCGGATATCCGGGTCCAGTACGTACAGGGCAGTTGGGACACGGTCCACGACCAGCTGCTGACCGCGTTCGAGGGCGGCGAGGCACCGGACCTCATCCATGACGCCTCCGACGACCTGGCCGACTTCGCGTACGGCGGCTATCTCGCCGATCTGCGCGGGCTGCTGCCCGACGGGCTCAAGGAGGACATTCCGCAGCAGAGTTGGGAGACCGCGACCTTCGGGAACGGGGTGTACGGGGTGCCGTTCCTCCAGGAGCCCAGGGTTCTGATCGCCAACCCGAAGATCCTGAAGGCGTCCGGCATACGGATACCGACGCCCGAACGTCCCTGGTCCTGGGGCGAGTTCCGGGATGTGACGAAGCGGCTGAGCGGCGGCGGTCGGTACGGCGTCGCCTGGCCGCTGAAGGAGCCCGTGTCGATCACACTGAACCTCGGGCTCTCCACCGGCGGGCAGCTGTTCCGTCGGGGAGCGGACGGCAAGGTGCGGGTGGCGTTCGCGCCGGGCGACGCGGTGGTCCCGGGGACCGTCCACGACCAGGTGAACATCGACAAGAGCGCCGCGCGGACCACGCTCGGGATGGGTGGCTCCGACACCCTGCCCGGCTTCTTCGGCGGCAAGTACGCGATGGTCCCGCTCGGGTTCTCGTACCGTCAGCAGATAGTCCAGCAGGCCCCGGCAGGCTTCGAGTGGACGGTGTTGCCCGCTCCGGTAGGCGGCGCAAGCCTCGCGCAAGGTGTCAGCCCGCAGACGCTGTCGGTCGCCCGGGACAGCACGCACAAGAAGGAGGCCGCCGAGTTCATCGGCTTCCTGCTGCGGGCGCCGAACATGGTCCGGCTCGCCGAGGGCGACTGGATGCTGCCGACGGGGACCCGGGCGCTGGCGGCCCCGGCGCTGCACACCGCGAAGTACGGCTGGGCCACCGGAGCCGCGCTGGCGCGGTATCTGCGGCCTGCGCCCGCGCAGCCCGTGCGTGGGTACCCGGAGTGGAAGGACAAGGTCGCGACCCCCGCCTTCCAGGAGTACTACAGCGGCGCGATCGGGGTCGAGGAGCTGCGTCAACGCCTGGTCGGCGACGGGAACTTGGTGCTGGCCCGCTACCAGCGCTGACCGACGCCGACACGTCGTCAGAACGTTCGCTCGAACGAGCGAGCTAAAAAAGCTTGCACGAGACGTCTCGTCTTGTTTACCGTCGATGTATGAGCGAATCGAAGCGTGCCCACATCGCCATGTTCTCCATCGCTGCCCACGGGCACGTGAACCCGAGCCTTGAGGTCATCCGGGAACTCGTCTCCCGTGGGCACCGCGTGAGTTACGCGATCCCCGCGTCCTTTGCCGACAAGGTCGCCGAGACCGGCGCCGAGCCGGTGATCTACCGATCGACACTGCCCACGGAGGAGCACCCCGAGGAGTGGGGGACCGAACTGATCGACAACATCGAGCCGTTCCTCAACGATGCGATCCAGGCGCTGCCGCAGTTCATAGAGGCATTCGACGACGACCGGCCCGACGTCGTCATCAGCGACATCACCTCATACCCGGCCCCGGTGCTCGCCCACCGCTGGGGCGTCCCCTATCTCCAGCTCTCACCCAACCTGGTGGCGTGGGAGGGATACGAGGAGGAGGTGGCGGACCCGCTGTTCGCCGAGCTGCGCGCCTCCGAGCGGGGCAAGGCCTACTACGCCCGGTACCGGGCCTGGTTGGACGAGCACGGGATGGACCACACCGACCCCGACCGGCTCGTCGGCCGCCCCAGCCGGTCGCTCGTCCTGATCCCCCGCGTGCTCCAGCCGCACGCAGACCGGGTCGACGAGTCCGTCTACACCTTCGTCGGCGCCTGCCAGGGCGACCGGGCCGAACAGGGGGAGTGGCAGCGGCCGGCCGGGGCCGAGAAGGTGCTCCTGGTCTCCCTGGGGTCCACGTTCACCAAGCAGCCGGGCTTCTACCGGGAGTGTGTGAAGGCCTTCGGGGATCTGCCCGGGTGGCATGCGGTGCTGCAGATAGGCAAGTTCGTCGACGTTTCCGAGATCGGTGAGATACCCGCGAATGTGGAGGTGCACCACTGGGTGCCGCAGCTGGCGGTCCTGCGCCAGGCCGACGCGTTCATCACCCACGCGGGCGCGGGCGGCAGCCAGGAGGGGCTGGCCACCGCGACGCCGATGGTGGCGGTCCCGCAGGCCGTCGACCAGTTCGGTAACGCGGACATGCTCCAGTCGCTCGGAGTCGCCCGCCACATACCGATGGAGGAGGCCACGGCGGAGACCCTGCGTACGGCGGTCCTGGCTTTGGTCGACGACCCGGAGGTGGCCGAGCGGGCCGAGGCGGTGCGCCGGGCGATGGCCGGCGAGGGCGGCACCCACCAGGCGGCGGACCTGATCGAGGCGGCGCTCCACGACTGACGGGGGCCGGCGGCCGGGGCACGGTGACATGGTGGCGCGTCCCCAACTGGCGAAGGCCTAGGGGACACCTGCTGGCGCACCCCAGCGGGCAAGGACCCTGCGGCAACCCACCCGCGCACTCCAACGGGCAAGGGCCCGGGGAATGTTGCCCCCGAGCCCCTGTCCGTAACACCCCGATCGGTCAGACGTGGACCACCCGGTCCCGGTCCTCGTCACCGTAGGGGGCGGTCGACGGCGGCACCGTGACCGACTCGTCGTGGGTCATGTCCGGCAGCCAGTGCAGCCACTTCGGCAGGTACCAGTTGCGCTCGTCCAGCAGGGCCATGACCGCCGGGAGTAGTACACCCCGGATGATCGTGGCGTCGATCAGTACGGCGGTGGCGAGGCCCACGCCCATCTGCTTCATGGACTGCATCGACAGTGTGCCGAAGATCGCGAACACCGCCACCATGATGATCGCGGCGCTCGTCACCACGCCCGCCGTCGTCACCACACCGTGCTGGATCGCGTCGCGGGTCGAGCGGCCCTGGAGCTTGGCCTCGCGGATCCGCGACACCACGAACACGTGGTAGTCCATCGACAGGCCGAACAGGATCACGAAGAGGAAGAGAGGCAGCCAGGACACGATCGCGCCGACGCCTGCGGCGCCCACCAGCGAGGCGCCCCAGCCGTGCTGGAAGACAGCGGTCAGGATGCCGTAAGCGGCGCCCACCGAGAGGAGGTTGAGCACGATCGAGGTGATCGCGATCGTCAGCGAGCGGAAGCAGAGCAGCATCAGCAGGAAGGCGAAGACCACGACGAAGGCGAAGACCGGGGTCACCGCGCCGACGATCTTGGCGTTGAAGTCCTTGGATCCGGCGACCTGACCAGTGATCGGCGCGTCCAGGCCGTGCACCTTGCCCAGGGTGTCCGGGCGGACATGGTCGCGGAGCAGGTTCAGGCTCTTCTCCGCCTTCTTCTGGTCGGAGCCGCCGATCAGCGGGACATCGACGACGGCGACGTTCTCGGCGTCGTGCACGGTGACCTTCACCGGGCCGTCCGAGGCGCCTCGGCTGATCGCCTGCGTACGGAAGTCCGCGATGGCCTGCTTCACTTCCGGGGCGTTGATGTCGGCGGCCTTGATCACCACATTGGCCGGGCTGGCGCCGCCGGGGAAGGTCTGGTTGACGCGGTCATAGGTGCCGACGATGGGCAGCGAGTTGCCGAACTCCTGGTCCAGCGTGAGGTTCTGGGTGTGCATGCCGAGCGCCGGAACGGCGATCGCGATGAGCGCGCCGGCGGCGATCACGAGGGCTGCCTTGGGGCGGCGGAGCACGACGCCGAGGACCGCGCGCCAGATCCGGCTCTCGCCGTTGCGGTTGCGGTTGTGGTTGCCCTTGCGACGCTTGATGCGGTTGAGGAACGGCAGCCGGCCCTTCTCGACGCGCTCGCCGAGGAGTGACAGCAGGGCGGGCAGCACCGTCACGGAGCCGACCATCGCCACCGCGACCACCATCAGGGAGGCCAGACCCATCGCCTCGAACTCGGCGAGCCCGGTGAAGAGCATGCCCGCCATGGCGACGCAGACCGTCACACCGGAGACGATGATCGCGCGTCCGCTGGTCGCGGCCGCGATGCGCAGCGCCGTCTGGGCGTCGCGTCCGGCGGCGCGCTCCTCGCGTTCGCGGCGCAGATAGAAGAGGCAGTAGTCGACGCCGACGGCGAGACCGACCAGGAGCATCACCGAGTTGGCGGTGTCGCTCATCGGCTGGAGGTGGCTGACGATCGCCATCAGGCCCATGGTGGCGATGATCGCGGTGAGTGCCAGGGCGACCGGGAGCAGAGCCGCGACCAGGGCGCCGAAGGCGATGAGGAGGATGCCGAGGGCGACGGGGACCGCCGAGTACTCGGCCTTCTTGAAGTCGTCACCGAATGCGTCCTTGAACGTCTTGCCCATGCTGGCGCTGCCGATCTCCTCGATCCGCAGCCCCTGGTGTTCGCCCTGCACCTTCTTCACCGCGTCGAGCACGGGAGCTATTCGATCGGGCGCGGTGTCGGCGTCGCCGCGCACATCGAACTGGACCAGTGCGCTGCGGCCGTCCTTGGAGAGAGTCTTCGCCGTATACGGCGAGGTCACCTTGGTCACCTGGCCGGTGCTGTCGACCGCCTTCATCACGGCGTCGACGGCGGAACGGAAAGCTGGGTCGGTGGCCTTGGTGGTGCTGTCGTTGGCCTGGATGAAGACGGTTTCGCCTGCCGGCTCTTTCAAGCCCGCGTCATCGATGATCTTCTGCGCCTGGCCGACCTCGCCGGGGAGCTGGTTGTCCTTGACGTTGACCCGTCCGGTCGCCGAGCCGATGCCCATGGCGAGGACGACGAAGAGCACCCAGATCACCACCGCCGCCCAGCGGTGCCGGGCACTCCAGCCGCCGGCTCGCGCGGCTACGCCACGCACCCTTGTGACCCCATTGACCATGACGAGTAAGCCCCCTGGTTGAGCGGTGGCAGCCTCGCGCCGCCATCCCACTACGACGTTAGGGGCACTATCCGGCCGTCTCGTCGTGCTTCTCGGTGAACCGGTGGTCCGGTATCTACTCCCTGCGATGTGGGGGCATCCCCTAGAAGTCGGATTCAAGCCCCTTACACGTAAAGGGGATTGAGGGGGAAGTTCCGGTTCCGTGTCAACACAGAGTATCCACCAAGCCTGCACAAAGTCCGAGTTGCCCGAGCCTGGCCGGTTTTTTATTACGAAGCCTTGTTGCCTAAGTCACAGCTGCGTGGAGCCCTTGATCTGTGCTCATCAATCGGCAAAGGTTTCGAAGCAGCCCCGGAAACTTTCCGTCCGGTATGCAAACCCCCCACAAAGAATGACGAGGAGAGCCCTCTTCATGGCAACTCACAAGCGCAAAAGCCGTCTTAAGCTCACTGCCGCGATAACCGCCGTAGCAGCCGCGGCCGGAGTAACGCTCATGACCTCCGAGTTCGCCGGCGCGGCGCCGGCCGAGGGCACGGTCTACGGGCTCGACGCCAAGGGCACCATCGACGGCAGCTACATCGTCCTCATGGACGGGCAGGCGTCCTCGGACGCCAAGAAGAAGCTCGCCGATGAGTACGGTGGCAAGCTTCAGCGCGACTACTCGGCCGTCAACGGCTTCTCGGCCAGCGGGCTTTCGGAGAAGGAGGCCAAGCAGCTGGCCGCCGACCCGGCCGTCGGCAAGGTCGTCCAGAACAAGAAGTTCCACATCGAGGCCACGCAGGCCAACCCGCCGTCCTGGGGTCTTGACCGGATCGACCAGGCCGAGACCGCCGGTGACGGCAAGTACACCTACCCGGACAGCGCGGGCGACGGTGTCACCGCGTATGTCATCGACACGGGCGTCCGCATCAGCCACAAGGACTTCGGCGGCCGTGCCTCGTACGGCTTCGACGCGGTCAACAACGACAACAACGCCGACGACGGCAACGGCCACGGCACGCATGTCGCCGGGACCATCGCCGGAACCGCGCACGGTGTCGCGAAGAAGGCGAAGATCGTCGCCGTTCGCGTGCTCGACAACCAGGGCTCCGGGAGTACCGAGCAGGTCGTCGCGGGCATCGACTGGGTCACCAAGAACCACAAGGGCCCCTCGGTCGCCAACATGAGCCTCGGCGGCTCCGCCGACCCGGCGCTCGACGCGGCCGTGCAGAAGGCGATCGCCTCCGGCGTCACCTTCGCCGTGGCGGCGGGCAACGAGTCCACCGATGCGGGCAACGGCTCGCCGGCCCGGGTGCCGGAGGCGATCACCGTGGCCTCCTCCACCAAGGACGACAAGCAGTCCGACTTCTCCAACTTCGGCTCCGTCGTCGACCTCTACGCCCCCGGCTCGGACATCACCTCCGACTGGAACACCGACGACAACGCCACCAAGACCATCTCGGGCACGTCCATGGCCACCCCGCACGTCGTCGGCGCCGCAGCCGTCTACCTCGCGGGCCACAAGGACGCCACCCCGGCCCAGGTCTCGGCGGCGCTCACCGGTGGAGCCACCCCGGACAAGATCTCCAACCCGGGCGCGGGCACCCCGAACAAGCTGCTGAAGATCGTCGAGTAACCGTCCCTCAGCAGACGTGACCGGCGGTCCCCGTGCCATCCCCCACGAGGCACGGGGGCCGTCCTATCGTGTGCGCATGACGACGATGTACGCCGCACTGCTGCGCGGTATCAATGTGGGCGGCGCCAAGAAGGTCCCGATGGCGGAGCTCAGAGCGCTTCTGGGCGAGCTGGGCCACGGGGCCGTACGCACGTATCTGAACAGCGGGAACGCCGTCTTCAGCAGCGAGTCCGACGATACGGACGCGCTCGCCGCAGACCTGGAGCGGGCCATCGCGAAGCACTTCGGCTTCGAGGTCGCCTGCATAGTGCGCACCGGCAGCTATCTGAAGGCCGTGCTCGACGCCTGCCCCTTCCCCGCCGAGGAGCTGGAGGGCAAGCAGCTGCACGTCACGTTCTTCTCCGGCCCGGCCGAGCCGGACCGCTTCGAGGCGATCGACCCGAAGGCGTTCGCACCGGAGGAGTTCCGCCTGGGCGATCAGGTCCTCTACCTTTACGCGCCCGACGGCCTCGGCAGGTCCAAGCTGGCGGAGGCGCTGTCGAAGCCCTCCCGGCTCAAGGGCATCGACGCCACGTCCCGTAACTGGAACACCCTGAAGGCGCTCGTGGAGATGACCCGTGACTGAGCGCACGCCTGGCGCGGGGTCGGAGTCGGAACCGACGCCGTCCGCCGAATCCACGCCGTCTGCCCAGCCCGAGCCCGAACCCGTCCACGCCGACGGGTTCACCCCGGCCGTCGAGGCCGCCATCGAGAGTGAGCTGCGGCTGCTCGACCCCGATGTCCGCTCCTCGCCCGAGCTGATGGGGTCGTATCTGCATCCGGAGTTCACCGAGTTCGGCGCGTCCGGGCGGCGGTGGGACCGGGCATCGATCCTCGCCGTGCCCGCGAGTGAGGTCGCCAACTGGGTCCGTCCTGTCACCACCTCCCATATGACCGGGGTACAGCTCGCCCCCGACCTGGTGCATCTGACCTTTGACACCGAGTACAACGGGCGGCTGGCCCACCGGAGTTCCCTGTGGCGGCACACGGATGTGGGGTGGTTGCTCTACTTCCATCAGGCGACGCCGTACGGTCAGCGCGAACCGGAGGAGCAGGATCCCGAAGTGGCCCAGTCGGGCGATGCGTGAATGGCCCGTACATCCGTGCCAATAAGTGGCTACGGTCGTCTCATGAACACCGCTGAGAACACCGCTCCCACCACCGTCGACTTCTACTTCGACCCCGCCTGCCCGTTCGCCTGGATCACCTCCCGTTGGATGCTGGAGGTCGAGCCGCAGCGGAACATCGACCTTCGGTTCCGGGTGATGAGCCTGTATCTGCACAACATCGGCAATGAACTCCCGGACTGGTACCGGGAGTTGGTCGACAACTCGATACGGCCGGTCCGGGTGGCGATCGCGGCCGCGCAGGCGCACGGGGACGGGGTGCTGCGGGACCTCTACACCGCGTTCGGTACGCGGATCCACCAGCAGAAGAACAAGGACTTCGACGCGGTCATCGCCGAATCCCTCGCCGAGCTGGGACTGCCTGCCGAGCTGGCCGACGCCGCGTATGACTCGTCGTTCGACGAGGCGGTGCGGCTCAGCCATGACGCGGGTAAGGACCCGGAGGCGGACGGGTATGTCGGAACGCCGACGATGCATCTGGATGGGACCGTCTATTTTGGGCCTGTACTGAGCTCCATCCCGCGCGGCGAGGAGGCTGCTCGTCTCTTTGACAGCTTCCGGGTCATCGCTGGGTACCCGGACTTCTTTGAGCTGAAGCGGACGCGGACCGGGGCTTTGAACTTCGACTGAGTCTGCGGGCCGGTGGGGGCTTGTCGCGCAGTTCCCCGCGCCCCTAGGTGATCGGCGGCAGCCCGTAACGTCAGTGATCCGATGACTGACCCAACTCGCGGGCCTTTCCTAGGAGTTCGCGACCGACCTGTTGACCGTAGCGCGTCAATGCTCCTATGTTTCCCGGGACTCATGTGGCTGATCCCCTGGGAGGGAACATGCCCGTCAGATCCGCGCTGATCGCTGCGCTCGCCGCCCTCGTGATCGGTGGGCCCGGCCTGGTTACGTCCGCTGGGGCCGGGGCCCGCCCGGCGCCCGGTGCGGCCGACGTCTACGTCTCCCCGGTCGGGCAGGACGCCGCCGACGGCACGGGGGCGCATCCCGTCCGTACCCTCACCCGCGCCCGCGATCTGGCGCGGAGCCGGGCGGCGCGCTCTGACGGGGACCAGGCCGTTCACCTCGCGTCCGGTACGTACCGGATGGCCGGGCCGCTCGTGCTCGACGGACGGGACTCCGGGCAGGGTGGGCATCGGATCGTGTGGCAGGGGGTCGGGGCCGACTCCACGCTCATCAGCGGCGGCCGCAAGGTCGACGGGTGGCGGCCCACACCCGGGCGTCCCGGGCTCTGGTCCGCTCCGGCGCCCCAAGGGCTGGACGACACGCGGCAGTTGTACGTGGACGGCGTACGCGCACAGCGTGCCCGGGGTGAGGTGCCGGTAGGGCTGAGTGTGACGGCGACCGGCTACACCGCCACCGCCGACACGATCGCGCGCTGGCGGCATCCGGCCGACGCCGAGTTCGTCTACACCGGCGGCGAACCCCTCTGGAACGTCGAGCGCAATGGTCTCGGGCAGTGGACCGAGCCGCGCTGCCGGATCGCCGCCGCGCAGGGCACCACGATCACCATGGCCCAGCCGTGCTGGGACAACTCCACCAAGCGAGTGGAGTTCCCCGACCGTCCCGGCCGGACCGTCAGCATGGTCGGCCCCGGGCGGCTCACCAACAACGGCAAGGCGTCGTACATCGAGAACGCGTATGAACTCCTCGACCAGCCCGGCGAGTGGTACCTCGACCGGTCCGCGCACACCGTCTACTACCTGCCGCGCGCGGGCGAGGACCTGACCAGCGCCGATGTCGAGGCGGCGGCCGCCGAGAAGCTGGTCGACGGGCGCGGCACGCAGGCCGCGCCGCTGCACGATGTCGCCTTCCAAGGGCTCCAATTCGGCTACGCCACCTGGCTCACCCCGTCGAAGCCCGAGGGGTTCTCCGAGATCCAGGCCGGTTACACCATCACCGGTCCGACCGGCTGGGCCACCCAGGGTCTCTGCGGCTTCGTCGACGGCGGCACCTGCCCGTTCGCGTCCTGGACGAAGATGCCGGGCAACGTGTCCTTCACGTATGGCCAACGTATCGACATCGAAGACAGCGTCTTCGCGCATCTGGGTGCCGCCGGGCTGGAGCTCGGCGCGGGGACCAGCGATGCCCGCGTGCGCGGGAGCGTCTTCACCGACATCTCCGGGAACGGGCTGGAGATCGGTGGTGTGGATGGTCAACCTGCCGTATCCGGCGTCGAAGTGACGGACAATCATCTGTACGGGCTGCCTCGCGAGTACCACGGTGGCGTCGGCATCCTCGACGGTTACACCCAGCACACCACCATCGCCCACAACCAGCTCGACCACCTCGGCTACAGCGCGATCTCCCTGGGCTGGGGCGGCTGGCCCGACAAGATCGGCTCGCCCGCGACGCCCAATCCGAGCCATGACAACGTCGTACGGGACAACCTGATCCACGACTACATGCAGCTGCTCGACGACGGTGGCGGCGTCTACACCCAGGGGTTGACCGGGACTTCTCTGGGTGATGGCGAGAAGGTCACCGGGAATGTCATCCACGACCAGTGGGGTCTCGGCAAGAGCGTGTACACCGACAACGGTTGTACGTACGAGACGGTTCAGGGCAACGTCCTGTACGGGGCTGCGTACGCCAATGTCGCCAGCCGCCACACCGACTACCGCGACGCGCTCGGCAACAACGACCCGACCCTGATCAAGGGCAACTGGTGGGAGGAGGGGACGGCCGACAGTTCCAGCAAGGGGCTGGTGACCAGCGGGAACCGCATCATGGCCGGGCTCTCCGATGTGCCCGCGGATGTTCTTGCCAACGCCGGGATCGAGCCCGCGTACCGGGGGATCCTCGATCGTGCGGTCGAGGCGCCTGCCGTGCCGGAAGCGCCCGCGCGGGTGGGGACGAGCAGTGGTGGTGCGGACGGGTTGTACGTGACCTTCAATCCGAGCTTCGTGGAGGGCGGGTCTCCGGTTACGGGGTACACCGCGTATGCCCTGCGGGCGGACGGGACCGAGGCCGCGCGGGCGAGTGTTGATGTGGCGGAGTTCAAGCGGCTGGGTTACGTACGGGTCGGTCAACTCGGTGCTGGTCAGGGGCCGTTCCGGGTGGTCGTGACCGCGCGGAACGCCAACGGTGAGAGTGCGGCCTCGCTTGCCTCGGCGCCGCTCTCGCCCTCGGCCGCGTCCGTGCTGCCCGGTGCGCCCACCGGTCCCCGGCTGCGGACTGCCGCCCGTGCGGCCACGGTTGCCTGGACTCCGCCCGCGGTCACGGGGGATGCCAAGGTGATCGGTTACCGGATCACCGTCTCGGACGGGCGGGTTGTCGCCGTCGGCGGGCGGGATGTGCTGGTCACGCAGGCGTCCGGTAAGGGGATGTTCCGGGTGCTGGGTGGGTTGGACCCGGGGACCTCTTATACGGTCTCGATCGCTGCGGTGACGGTGGCGGGGGTTGGGCCGGGGGTGTCGGCTACGGGCACCACGGCTGCCGGATAGGGCGGCGGCCTCTGGCTGCGGACCGTGCGTGGCTGGTCGCGCAGTTCCCCGCGCCCCTTCAAGGGCTACCCGGACCTTTCGTCTGCGGACCGTGCTGGGTTGCTCGCGCAGTTCCCCGCGCCCCTAAAGGGGCACGGTCCCCCTCACGCCGACGCCTTCTCCCCCCGCCACTCCCCATCCCGCTGCGCCCACCGCACCGCCGGGCGTACGGCGAGGCCCGCTGCTGCGAAGAGTGCGGCCAGGAACGCCCAGCCTGCGAAGCCGTGGCCTACCGCCGTCACCGTTACCAGCGCCGGGCCCGCCATCATCGCTGCTGCCGCGCCCGAGCTGAAGACGCCCTGGTAGACGCCGTGGGCGCGGGAGTCGGCGAGTTCGTAGCCGAGGGTCCAGCCGCCTGCCGAGGACAGGACCTCGCCGAACACCTGGATCACCGAGCCCGCCGCGAGCACGGCCACCGCCCAGATCGGGGAGAGCCCGGCGGAGAGGGCGAAGACCACGCACGCCGCGCCGAGCAGCAGACCCGCTCGGCTCATCGCCCGCACCGATGCCGCCACGTCCTTGACGCCCCGGGTCGCGCGTACCTGGAGCAGGGCCACCAGTACACAGTTGACGATCATCACCATCGCGACCGTCCAGCGCGGGGCGTCGGTGTTCTGGGCGATCCACAGCGGCATGCCGACCTCAAGGAGGCTGAACTGGAGCATCGTCACGGCGTTGAGCATGGTCACCGTCAGGTACGGCAGGTCGCGGACCGCGCGCCAGCGGCTCTCGGCCGGGGTGTCGGTCTTGCCGTCCGCCCCGCGCGCGGCCGTGGCGGCCTCGTTGAGCGGCAGCGAACGGACGAGAAGGGCGGGGATCGCGAAGGTCGCCGCGTCGAAGAGGATCAGGGCGACATAGGCGCCCCGGGTGTCGAGCTGGAGCGCGACCGCGCCGATCCCGCCGCCCAGGCCCATGGACGCGTTGGTGACCATCCGCAGATAGCCGCGCGCCTCGACGCGGGTCGCGGCGGGCAGTACGTCCGCGAAGAGCGCGCCCTTGACGCCCCAGCCCGCCTGGTTGAGCGCGCCGAAGCAGACGGCCGCCAGCAGGAAGCCCGCGTACCCATGGACCAGGGAGTATCCGGCCATCGCCACTCCGCAGCCCAGCCACAGCACCGCGATCACCCGGCGGCTGCCCCAGCGGTCCGAGGCGCGCCCGGCCGGGATGCCGGCGGCGACGCCGAACAGTCCGGCGATGGTGAGGCCGAAGCCGACCTGGGTCGCGCCGATGCCGCAGATGCGGGTGAAGTAGAGCACGCTGACCGGGAAAAAGAGGCCGTTGCCGAAGGAGTTGAGGGCGGTCATCACGGCGAGGCGGCGCAGCACCGGCTCGGTGGGGAGGACGGCGGATCTGGCCGAGCGGGGGCGGGTCTGGGTGGTGGCGGTCATACGTCCACTCAACCCGTGGTGTACACGCCAGGGGCAGTCATTTAGTGTCCGGCTAAAAGCATGGGACGCGGGGGGCGGCCGGAAATGATCGAGTTCAGGTTCGGGGTCGGTGATCTGGCCAGTACGTCGTTCGCGTACTCGCCCTTCCAGGAGACGGTCTACTCGCTGTGGGGCTGGTGGGACGTCTCCCGGTTTCCGCATCAGCGGCCGTGGCTGCGTCGGCTGAGGCCGTTGTACGAGCGTCAGGACACCGAGCTGTTCGCCGCGCTCATCGCCCCGCACGGCTTCATCCCGGACTTCCTCACGCCCCGGCCGGAGCGCGTACGGCCCTCGTTCGCCGAGCAGTTGGCGCAGTTGCGAGCCACGCCGCTGGAAGTCATCGAGCCCGACTTCCGTCGTACGTTCGGTCCCGACGCGGATCTTCCGCCGGTCATCCGCGAAGGCCTTGCCGACCCGGCCGCTCTCCTGGAGCGGATCGCCTCCGCCTTCGACCGGTACTGGCACGAATGCCTCGCCCCCGACTGGTGGCCCAGGGCCAGGGCGGTCCTGGAGGCCGATCTCGCGCATCAGTCACGGGTGCTCGCCGAGCAGGGTGCGGTGGGGCTCTTCCCTGACCTCGACAAGCGGCTGACCTGGCGCTCCGGTGTGCTGCGGCTCCGGCATCCGATCCCGGACAAGTGGCCCGCGGCCGACATCCAGGTGGCCGGACGCGGCATGGTGCTGATCCCGACGACGTTCGCGCGCGGCGCCATGACCACCGTCGACGCCACCCTGCCGCCGGTGCTCAACTACCCGGCGCACGGCCGGGGAACGCTCTCCGAGATGCCGCCGCCGGTCAGCGACCGCGCCCTGGTCCGCCTCCTCGGCCCGGCCCGGGCCCGCCTGCTGACCCTGCTCGCCGAACCGGCCACCACCACGGAACTCGCCCGGCGCCTCGACGTCACCCCGGGCGCGGTCAGCCAGCACCTGTCCGTCCTGTACGACGCGGGCCTGCTGCACCGGGCCCGACGCGGCCGGGGCGTGGAGTACGCGCGCACGGCGCTGGGGGAGGAACTGGTCAGAGGGTGAGCCGGTGGTTCGGCCGGTCCAGCGCTGCCCCAGCCGGGCCCCGCGCCCGCAGCCGCCTGCTCAGGCGCTCAGCACCTGCGCCCGCCCCGCCCGCACCCGCGCCTCGTCGTACCGTACGAGCAGCAGCCGGGCCAACTCCGGTGCCGCGCCCAGGACTTCGGCCAGGACGTCCGCGTCCTCGGCGCCCCGGGCGATGCGGTCCGGCAGGAAGCCGGGGGCGATGACGTACGGGGCGACGGCGACCTGTCGTACACCCTGCGCCCGGAGTTCCCGTACGGCGTCCTCCGTACGGGGTAGAGCAGCGGAGGCGAACGCAGGTCGCACGGCGCACCAACCGGTGTGCCGCAGCTCCCGCGCGATTTCAGCGATCACTGCGATCGCCTCCGGGTCCGTGGAGCCCGCCGAGGCCAGGACGAGCCCGGTCGAGCGTTTGTCGGCGGGGGCGAGCCCCGCCCGGTGGAAGGCCTCGTCCAGCCGCCGCTCCAGGGTGGCGAGCAGCAGCGGCGAGGGGCCGAGGACATCGGCGAGCGCGATGTCCAGGCGCGCCGGTGCCTGGGCGAGCACGGCCGGGATGTCGGCCTTGGCGTGGAAGGCGCGGGTCAGCAGCAGCGGCAGCGCCACCACGTCCCGTACTCCTTCGAAGGCCAGCCGTTCCAAGACTTGGGGAACGGCGGGTGCGTTGAAGTCCAGGAAGCCGGTCTCCACGCGCAGCCCGGGGCGCAGCGACCGCACCCGCCGTACCAGGGCGTGCACGGTCGCCGCGTGCCGCGGATCGCGGCTGCCGTGGGCGACGAGGAGGAGGACCGGGGCGGACATCGGGATCAGCCCTTCACCAGCAGTCCGCGGCTGCGCAGCACATAGCGCTCCAGTGGGCTGAAGATCAGCAGGTCGATGGCGATGCCGATGATCAGGATGAGGAAGATGGCGAGGAAGACGCCCGGCATGTCGGAGTTGTTGCGGCCGTTCTCCAGCAACTGGCCGAGTCCCAGGCCGAGATCGGGGGAGGAGGCGATGATCTCGGCGGCCATCAGCGAGCGCCAGGAGAACGCCCAGCCCTGCTTCAGACCCGCCAGATAGCCGGGCAGGGCGGCGGGCATCACGATGTGCCAGGTGCCGCGCAGGCCGGTGGCGCCGAGCGTGCGGCCCGCGCGCAGGAAGAGCGGCGGGACCTGGTCGACCCCGGAGACCAGGCCGTTGGCGATCGACGGCACCGCGCCGAGCAGGATCACCGCGTACATCATCGAGTTGTTCAGACCCAGCCAGATCACCGACGGGGGCACCCACGCCACCGACGGCAGCGACTGGAGTCCGGACAGGATCGGGCCGATCGCCGCGCGGATGAACTTCACCCGGGCCACGATCAGACCCAGCGGGGTGCCGATCGCCAGCGCGAGCAGGAAGCCCAGCAGACCGCGCGAGACGCTGGTCCACACGATGTCGAACAGGGTGCCCTGGAGCCACAGGTCCTTCAGGCCCGACAAGACCGAGGACGGCGAGGGCAGCTTGGTGTCGTCGGCGACCTTCGCCCACACCAGACCCTGCCAGACCACCAGGACCAGCGCGATCGCGGTCAGCGGCGGCAGCACCTTCTTGAGCAGCACCTCGCGTACGGGCGTGCGGTGGGACTGCACGGCGTCCAGGGCGTCGAGGCCCGCCTCCAGACCCGCGAGGTCGTCGCGGGTCCCGGTGTTCTTGGCGCGGTGCCCGTCGGGGGATTCTTCGACCGTGCCGGTCTCAGTGCTGGCCATGTCGGCGGATCTCCCCACGCAGTTGTTCGGTGATCTCTACGGAGAGCTCCGCGACGGCGGAGTCCTCGATGCGGCGCGGCTGCGGAATGTCCACGGTCCACTGGTGGGCCACCCGGCCGGGCCGGGACGACAGGAGCACCACGCGCTGGGCGAGGCGGACGGCCTCGCGCACGTTGTGCGTGACGAAGAGGACCGACAGGTTCGTCTCGCGCCAGATGCGGGTCAGCTCGTCGTGCAGCACGTCCCGGGTGATCGCGTCGAGCGCCGCGAACGGCTCGTCCATCAGGAGGAGTTGGCTGTCCTGGGCGATCGCGCGGGCCATCGCGACCCGCTGGCGCATACCGCCGGACAGCTCGTGCACCCGCTTGCCGTACGCGCCGTTCAGCCGCACCAGTTCGAGCAGCTCCTCGGCGCGGGTGCGCCGCTCCGTCTTGGCGACGCCCCGCAGGCGCAGCGCCAGCTCGATGTTCTTGCCCGCGGTCAGCCAGGGGAACAGCGCGTGCTCCTGGAACATCAGGGCGGGCCGGCCGCCCGGCGTCTCGATCGACCCGGAGGTCGGCCTGTCGAGCCCGGCGACCAGGTTGAGCAGCGTCGACTTGCCGCACCCGGAGGCCCCCAGGAGGGTGACGAACTCGCCCGGCGCCACATCGAGCGTGATGTCGTCGAGCACGAGCTGCGGGCCGGCCGGTCCGGAGAAGGACTTCGATACGTGCCCGATCCGGGCCGCGTACTCCACCGTCTCGCGGTCCTCGGCCTTGGCGAGGGCAGTGGCCATGGTCGTCACCTCCTGGGAACTGGTGCGGGTGCGGGCTTACTTGGGGCCGAAACCGGCGTCGGCGACCTCGGGTCGGCCCAGGGCCTTGAGGACCTTGTTGAGCGGGGCCAGGTCGTAGATGCCGTCCAGGTCGGGCTTCTTGAGCAGACCGGCCTTGACCGCGTGGTCGGCCTCGATGCCGAGGGTGGCGGCCAGTGGGTCGTCGAGGGTCTTGATGGACTTCCATGCCGGGTCGAGGACGTTGGCCGGGAGCGCCTTGCCGCTGAGCGACTTCAGGGCGGCGTTGGCGGAGGCCTTGGCCTTGTCCGGGTTGGCCGTGATCCACTCGTTGGTCTTCACCGAGCCGCGCAGCACCGCCTCGACGACGTCCGGGTGGGCCTTGAGGAACTTCTGCGACACGATGACGTTCGTGATCACGAACTCCTTGTCGGCCCACAGGTCCGCCTCGTCGAGCAGCACCTTGGCGCCCTGCGAGACCAGCTTGGACGCGGTCGGCTCCGGCACCCAGGCGCCGTCGATGGAGCCGGACTTGTAGGCGTCCGGGGTGATCTTGTTGTCCGTGCGGACGACGGAGACGTCACCCTTGCCGCTCTGTGCGTCGACCTTCCAGCCCTTGGTCGCGATCCAGTTGAGGAGGGCCACGTCCTGTGTGTTGCCGAGCTGCGGGGTGGCGATCTTCTTGCCCTTGACGTCGTCCAGGGACTTGATCTTGTCCGGGTTCACCACGAGCTTCACGCCGCCCGAGGCGGAGCCGGCGATGATGCGCAGGTTCTGGCCCTTGGACTTGGTGTAGCCGTTGATCGAGGGGGAGGGGCCGATCCAGCCGATGTCGATCGCCCCGGCGTTCAGCGCCTCGATCTCCGAGGGGCCCGCGTTGAAGGTGGAGGTCTTCAGCTGGGTGCCGCCCAGCTCCTTCTGGAACAGGCCCTCCTGGACGCCGACGAGGGCGGTGGCGTGCGTGATGTTCGGGAAGTAGCCGATCTTCACGCTGTCCGCCGAGAGCTTCTTGCCGTCGGCGACGGAACCGGCGTTCTGGCTGTCGGACTTCTTCTCGGAGCCGTAGCTGCACGCGGAGAGCGCGCCGAGGAGCACGGGGAGAGCGGCGGCGGCGACGAGGCCGCGGCGTAGGAGCTGAGAGCGGATGGCAGGCACGGGAGGTGTTCCTCTCGTTGGCCCGGCGGTCAACTAACCCTGGGGACAAGGGTATTGGCCGGGAGGTCGGCAGGTCTTCGTCTTCGTCTGGAACGGCGGTGCGGGTGGAGCCGCTGGGCGCGCGAGCGGTGCGCGTACGTCATCACGCACATCGCCCGACGCCGCCCTGTCCGCTGCCGAGGGCGCCGCTACCGACGCGGCCGCCCTCCTTGGCGAACGTGGCGTATACGTCGGTCATCAGAAGTCCCACCCGTCCTCGTCCACCGCGACCGTGGCCTTGGCCGTCGCGAAGGACTCGCCCGCCATGCCGGCCGTCAGCGTGGTGCCGTCCGCCGGGTCGATCAGCAGGAAGGAGCCGGTGCGGCGCGAGTCGGCGTACGCGTCGAGCGCCACCGGCTCGGCGGTGCGGATGCGTACCCGGCCGATGTCGTTGGCGACGAGCAGACCGGGCTCGGGGTGCTGGGAGAGGTCGTCCAGGGTGAGCCGGGACGGGATCTCCTTGACGATCGCCTTGACCGTACGGGTGGTGTGCTTGAGCAGTACGCGCTGGCCCACCGTGAGCGGCTGGTCCGCCACATGGCAGACGGTCGCCTCCACGTCCTGGCTGGTCGCGGGCGCGTCCCCGCTCGGCACGATCAGATCGCCGCGCGAGATGTCGACGTCGTCCGCGAGCAGCAGCGTCACCGACTGCGGGGTCCAGGCGACGTCCACGGACTCGCCGAGCAGATCGATCCCGGAGACCGTGGTCGTACGGCCCGAGGGCAGTACGGTCACGGACTCGCCCACGCGGAACGTACCGGCCGCGATCTGGCCCGCGTAACCGCGGTAGTCGGGGTGCTCGGCGGTCTGCGGGCGGATCACGTACTGCACGGGCAGCCGGGCGTGGCAGCCGGTGAGGTCATGGCTGACCGGGACCGTCTCCAGGTGCTCCAGGACGGTGGGGCCGCCGTACCAGTCCATGTGGGCGGACGGCTCCACCACGTTGTCACCGGCGAGCGCGGAGATCGGGATCGCGGTGATCTCCGGGACGCCCAGCTCGCCCGCGTACGCGGTGAACTCCTCGGCGATCGACGCGAAGACCTTCTCCTCGTAGTCGACCAGGTCCATCTTGTTGACCGCGAGCACCACGTGCGGGACGCGGAGCAGGGCGGCGACCGCGGCGTGGCGGCGGGTCTGCTCGACGACGCCGTTGCGGGCGTCGACCAGGACCAGGGCGAGGTCGGCGGTGGAGGCGCCGGTCACCATGTTCCGGGTGTACTGCACATGCCCGGGGGTGTCGGCCAGGATGAACCGGCGCCGGGGCGTGGCGAAGTAGCGGTAGGCCACATCGATGGTGATGCCCTGCTCGCGCTCGGCCCGCAGGCCGTCGGTGAGCAGCGCCAGGTCGGGGGCGTCCTGGCCGCGCTTGGCGGAGGCGGCCTCGACGGCCTCCAACTGGTCGGTGAGGACCGACTTGGAGTCGTGCAGGAGCCGGCCCACCAGGGTGGACTTTCCGTCGTCGACGGACCCGGCGGTCGCGAAGCGCAGCAGGGTGGTGGCCGACACGTCGGCCAACTGCTCGGTGGTGCTGGTCATTTAGAAGTACCCCTCGCGCTTGCGGTCTTCCATCGCGGCCTCGGACATCTTGTCGTCGGCGCGCGTCGCCCCGCGCTCGGTGAGCCGGGAGGCGGCGATCTCGGCGATCACGGCGTCCAGCGTCGTCGCGTCGGAGTCGACGGCGCCGGTGCAGGACATGTCGCCGACCGTGCGGTAGCGCACCAGGCGCTTGACGACGCTCTCGCCGGACTTGGGCCCGCCCCACTCGCCGGCGGTCAGCCACATGCCGGAGCGCTGGAACACCTCGCGCTCGTGCGCGAAGTAGATCTCGGGCAGCTCGATCTCCTCGCGGGCGATGTACTGCCACACGTCCAGCTCGGTCCAGTTGGAGAGCGGGAAGACCCGGACGTGCTCGCCCGGCGCGTGCCGGCCGTTGTACAGCTGCCACAGCTCGGGGCGCTGGCGGCGCGGGTCCCACTGGGAGAACTCGTCGCGCAGCGAGAACACCCGCTCCTTGGCGCGCGCCTTCTCCTCGTCGCGCCGCCCGCCGCCGAACACGGCGTCGAAGCGGTGCTGCTGGATGGCCTCGGTCAGCGGCACGGTCTGCAGTGGATTGCGCGTCCCGTCGGGACGTTCGCGCAGCACACCGCGGTCTATGTAGTCCTGTACGGAGGCCACATGCAGGCGCAGCCCATGTGCGGCGATCACACGGTCGCGGTACTCAAGGACCTCGGGGAAGTTGTGTCCCGTGTCCACATGCAGCAGCGTGAAGGGGATCGCCGCGGGGGCGAACGCCTTCAGCGCCAGATGCAGCATGACGATCGAGTCCTTGCCACCGGAGAAGAGGATCACCGGCCGCTCGAACTCGCCCGCCACCTCGCGGAAGATGTGCACCGCCTCGGACTCCAGGGCGTCCAGGTGGCTGAGCGCGTACGGGCTGTCGGTGCCCTCGGTCAGGGCAGCGGCGGTCGTCGTCATGCGAGACCCCTCTCGGTGAGCAGCGCGTGGAGCGCGGCGGCGGACTCGGGGACGCTCTGCAGGTGCGACTCGATCCGCAGGTCGGGCGACTCGGGCGCCTCATAGGGGTCGTCGACCCCGGTGAGCCCGCTGATCTCGCCGGCCGCCTGCTTGGCGTACAGACCCTTCACATCGCGTACGGAGCAGACCTCCACCGGCGTGGCGACATGCACCTCCAGATAGGGCGTGCCCTCGCTCTGGTGACGCTTGCGCACGGCGTCGCGGCTGTCGGCGTACGGGGCGATCACCGGCACCAGCGCCTTGACGCCGTGCGAGGCCAGCACCTCGGCGACGAAGCCGATGCGCTGCACATTGGTGTGCCGGTCCTCGCGGCTGAAGCCGAGGCCCGCCGAGAGGAACTCGCGGATCTCGTCGCCGTCCAGCACCTCGACCCGGTGGCCCTCCGCACGCAGCCGGTCCGCCAGTTCGTAGGCGATGGTGGTCTTGCCCGCGCTGGGCAGCCCGGTGAGCCACACGGTGGCTCCGGTGGTGTGCCCGCTCACGTGGTTCTCCTGAGTGTTCGTCATCCGTGCAGCCCGCACTCGGTCTTGTCGCGCCCGGCCCAGCGCCCGGCCCGCGCGTCCTCGCCCTCGGCGACACGGCGGGTGCAGGGCGCGCAGCCGATGGACGGATAGCCGTCCATGAGCAGCAGGTTGGTGATCACGCCGTGCTCCGCGATGTACGCGTCCACGTCGTCCTGCGTCCAGCGGGCGATCGGGGAGACCTTGACCTTCTGCCGCTTCTCGTCCCAGCCGACCACCGGGGTGTTCGCCCGGGACGGGGACTCGTCGCGGCGCAGCCCGGTCGCCCACGCCGCGTACGAGGCCAGGCCCTCTTCGAGCGGCTTGACCTTGCGCAGGGCGCAGCACAGGTCCGGGTCGCGGTCGTGCAGCCTCGGGCCGTACTCGGCGTCCTGCTCGGCCACGGTCTGACGCGGCGTCAGTGTGATGACGTTGACGTCCATGACGGCGGCGACCGCGTCCCGGGTGCCGATGGTCTCCGGGAAGTGGTAGCCGGTGTCCAGGAACACCACGTCCACGCCGGGCAGCGCGCGCGAGGCGAGATGCGCGACGACCGCGTCCTCCATCGAGGAGGTGACGCAGAAGCGCTTGCCGAAGGTGTCGGCCGCCCAGCGCAGGATCTCCAGGGGGGACGCCTCTTCGAGGTCCCGCCCGGCCTGCTCGGCGAGCGCCTTCAGCCCGGCCGGATCGGCAGGCAGCTCCTCCGCCTTTGCCTGACTGGTCGTCATATCTCTTCCCCTCCACCGTCGTTGCGCCGAAGACCCCGGGCGAGGAGCCCGAGGAACTTCAACTGGAATGCGCGGTTGCAGCTCGCGCATTCCCACGCCCCGTGGCCTTCCTCGGACGGACGGAGGTCCTCGTCGCCGCAGTAGGGGCAGAAGAACGGTGCTGCTCGCTCGCTCACGACAGGGCCTCCTCGCTGGCGCGCGCGGCCCAGGTGGCGAACCGCTCGCCGGCCTCGCGCTCCGCCTCGAAGCGCTTGAGGACCCGCTCGACGTAGTCGGGCAGCTCGGCCGAAGTGACCTTCAGACCGCGGACCTTGCGGCCGAAACCCGCCTCCAGGCCGAGCGCGCCGCCCAGGTGCACCTGATAACCCTCGACCTGCTCGCCCTCGTCGTTCAGGACCAGCTGGCCCTTGAGACCGATGTCCGCCACCTGGATACGGGCGCAGGCGTTCGGGCAGCCGTTGAGGTTGATGGTGATCGGCTCGTCGAAGTCCGGGATGCGGCGTTCCAGTTCGTCGATGAGCGCGGCGCCGCGCGCCTTGGTCTCGACGATCGCCAGCTTGCAGTACTCGATGCCGGTGCAGGCCATCGTGCCCCGGCGGAACGGGGACGGCCTGGCGGTCAGGTCCAGCGCCTCCAGGGCCTCGACCAGCGAGTCGACCTGCGCCTCCTCGATGTCGAGGATGATCATCTTCTGCTCGACCGTGGTACGGACCCGGCCCGAGCCATGGGCCTCCGCGACCTCGGCGATCTTCGTCAGCATGGCGCCGTCGACGCGGCCGACGCGCGGGGCGAACCCGACGTAGAAACGGCCGCCCTGCTGCCGGTGCACACCGACGTGGTCGCGCCAGCGCTGGGTGGGCTCGGCGGGTGCGGGGCCGTCGACCAGGGCGCGCTTGAGGTACTCGTCCTCCAGGATCCGACGGAACTTCTCCGGGCCCCAGTCCGCGACCAGGAACTTCAGCCGGGCGCGGGTGCGCAGCCGCCGGTAGCCGTAGTCGCGGAAGATGCCGATCACGCCCGCCCAGACGTCCGGGACCTCCTCCAGCGGGACCCAGGCGCCGAGCCGGACGCCGATCTTCGGGTTGGTCGACAGACCGCCGCCGACCCACAGGTCGAAACCGGGGCCGTGCTCGGGGTGCTCGACGCCGACGAAGGCGATGTCGTTGATCTCGTGCACCACGTCGAGCAGCGGCGAGCCGGAGATCGCGGACTTGAACTTGCGCGGCAGGTTGGAGAACTCCTTGCTGCCGATGTACCGCCGCTGGATCTCGTCGATGGCCCAGGTGCCGTCGATGATCTCGTCCTCGGCGATCCCGGCGACCGGCGAGCCGATGACGACACGCGGGCAGTCGCCGCAGGCCTCGGTCGTGGAAAGCCCGACGGCCTCAAGCCGGTTCCAGATCTCCGGGACGTCCTCGATGCGGATCCAGTGCAGCTGGATGTTCTGGCGGTCGGTGATGTCCGCGCTGCCGCGCGCGAACTCCTGCGAGATCTCGCCGATCACCCGCAGCTGCTGCGTGGTCAGCCGGCCGCCGTCGATGCGGACGCGCAGCATGAAGTACTTGTCGTCCAGCTCCTCCGGCTCCAGGATCGCGGTCTTGCCGCCGTCGATCCCGGGCTTGCGCTGGGTGTACAGACCCCACCAACGCATACGTCCGCGCAGGTCATTGGGGTCGATGGAGTCGAATCCACGCTTGGAGTAAATCGTCTCAATACGTGTCCGCACATTGAGACCGTCGTCATCCTTCTTGAACTGCTCGTTCCCGTTCAGCGGCGTGAAGTGACCGACGGCCCACTGGCCCTCACCACGGTGGCGCCCGGGCTTGCGCCGGGCGGTGGCGGGGGTGGGACTCTCGGGGGTGGCGGCCATGGGGATACGTCCTTCGGGACTGCAGGAGGGCGGCTCTGACCTGCACACTCGCGCTGCGGGCGCGGCGGTGCGCAAGAACTGTGGGGAAAAGCTGGGGCGGCGGTGCTGGGTCTCTCAGCGGGCCGGACAGATGGCGCTGGACATGCGGCCGAGATCGACGTGTCGTCGACTCACCAAGGCGATTCCAGTTCCGGACATGACGGAAGCGTGTCACGCGCATCTCGGGCCAGTCCACCACTATCCATAATGTGGACAACAATGTCCCGAGGGGCGAGACGGTGTGCTGTGGGTCACCTCGGCCGTCCGCCGGACGCGGGACCCGTGCCGCTCCTATCCTGCCTGTGCCGGGGAGGCGCCAGGGGCGAGGGGGGCACGCTCATGTGGAGACAGTTTCCGTCATGGATCCTGGCGTCGGGAACCTTCGTCCTGGGTGTGCTGGCCCTCAAGCTGAAGGACTGGTTCAAGACACTCGTCGACAAGGCGGCGGCCCTCCTCTACAACCGGCTCGCCGGCAGCGCGCTCCTCGCCCGCACCGCCCTGCGCCGCTACACCGCCCGGACGTACGAGCGCCACCAGCGCTTCTCCGTCTCCTTCCGGGTGGACGACCCGCAGGCGATGGACATGGCCTCGGTGTACGTGCCGCTGCGCACCGCGTCCGGCTTCGGTGCGGGCGCCGAGCAGGGCGAGGCGGCTTCCACATTGCGGGAAACCCGCCGGGCGGTCGTGCTCGGCGTCCCCGGCGCGGGCAAGACGATGCTGCTGCGCCACACCGTGCTCGCCTGGTGCCGCGAGCGCTACCGCCCCGAGGACCCGCCGCGCCGGACCTGGTACGGCCGCCACCGCCCGCCCCGGGTGGAACTGGGTGAGCTCACCGACGTACCGGTCCTGCTGAAGCTGCACACGGTGAACCTGGCCGCCATGGACCTGCGCGGCCACCTGGTCAAACACTTCGCGGACCATGACTTCCCGGGCGCGGGGAAGTGGATCGACCGGGCGCTCGCGGACGGCCGCCTCGCGGTCTACTTCGACGGCCTCGACGAGGTCGCCACCGCCCAGCGCACGGAAGTGGCCGACGCGATCCGCGAGTTCATGACCGTCCACTCCGGCTGCCGCGCGGTGGTCACCTGCCGGATCGCGGTGTACCGGGGCGAGTTCACCGAGGACGTCGACCACACCCTGCGGGTCCAGGAGTTCGACGAGCGCCTCATCCGCCGCTTCCTGCACGGCTGGCCCTGGCCGGAACACCTGGCGCCCGACACCGTGGAACAGCTGCTCGGCGCCCTGCGCGACACCCCGCAGCTGATGCCGCTGGCCCGCAACCCGCTGCTCCTGACGATGATCGCGTACCTGTACAGCCATGTGTACGCGGGCACGGACCAGGTGCTTCCGCATACCCGCGCCGACTTCTACAAACAGGTCACGGACAGCCTCCTCGGCGACCGCCAGCGCGCCGCCCGCTTCTCGCACCCGGTCAAGAAGGCGGTGCTGCAGCGTCTGGCGTTGGCGGCCCAGGACATCCCGTCGGATGTCCACGACCGCCTGGCGCTGCCGGAGAGGGATGTTCTCGCGCACGTACGGGAGGCGTTGGCGGAACAGGGCCGTCCGGTCGAGCGGGCGCAGGAGGTGCTGGAGGAGATCGTCGAGCGGAGCGGGTTGCTGCTGGCGGTGGACAACGGGGAGCGGTACCAGTTCGCGCATCTGACCTTGCAGGAGTACTTGGCCGCGACCCGCCTCGCGGCGGACCCGTCCGGCCTCCTCGACCGCTACCACCGGGACCCGACGGCGTGGCGCGAGACGGTACGCCTGTGGTGCGGGGCGGAACCGCGTGACTGCACGGAGGTCGTACGGGCGGTGCTGGCGCGTGACCCGGTGCTTGCGTTCCAGTGTCTGGCGGATGCGCAAGTCGTGGACGATGCGCTTGCCGATGAGATCGTCGGGATGTTCCGGGAGCGGCTGGGGCGGGAGGCGCCGGGGGCGGACCGGGATGCGGTGATCGGGGCGTTCGGGGTGGTGGCGGGGGACCGGCGGCCTCGGGGGGCGGCCGTGTTCGAGATGCTGTCGGTGTTCGCCGCGGATGGACGGCGTCCTGAACGCCGGGACGTGGCGGTGGCGGCGCTGGGTGCGACCAATTTGGCGAGAGCGGCGGACCGGCTCACCGAGTTGCTGCGGACCACGCCTGCGGCGGGGTCGGCGCTGGTGGGGATGGGGGACTTGGCGGTTCCGGCGCTGCGGCGGGCGATGCGCCGGGGGGAGCCGGTGGTGGCGTCGCACTTGCTGTGGCGGGTGCGCACCCCGCGCGCGGCCGTGGAACTCGCGGGATTCCTGCTGGCGGCGGGTCCGCATGCGCGCTCGGTGGAAGTCGCCTTCTACCTTGCCGATCTGCTCCGGGAACGGGAGATCGAGGAAGAGCTGCGGGCCATGGCCCATGGCTCCGGCATGTCGCCGGAGTGGCACTGGGTGTGGAAGCCCTTCGCCACGGGGAACGGGGACCGCCTGGTCACCTGCGTGGCTGCCATCGCTGAGCAGATCGCGCGTGAGTGGACCCCACCTCCTGGTGTCCGGGTGGACCCGCGGATCCTCGCGGCGCTGAGCCTGGTGGATTCCCGCGGGCCATCTTTCGCTCTGAGCATCGCGGCGTGCTGTCCGGCGTTGGCGACGGCGATGGGGATCGATCCGGAGGCGGAGATCCTGCGGCCCTCGGCAGGGCACTTCCTGGAGTCGGCAGCCGAGGACGAACCGCCTGGACAGACCTCGCCGGACCACCTGGCCCAGTTGGCAGAGGCGTACCTGCTGCGTCTGGGCCTCCCGCCGTTCCAACTGAGCATGCTCGGCCTGCTTCCGGCCCCCTTGCGCATACGGGCCGCAGCCGTGCTCTGCCAACAGGACGTGATCCCCATCGCCGACTGGGAGCGGGTCAACGTCCCCAGCCGTCGAGCCGACGCCTCCAACACCCCACTCCGCCGCTTCGTACAGGAGCACCTGACCTAGTACGCCCCCGGCCAAGGCCCCGGCGCATCCACTTCCGCCTCGTCCTCCACCTTCGTGTCGAACAGCCGGAACCCCCGCCGCAGGTAGTTGTCCATCGCGTGTTCCCCGTCCAGCGAGCACGTGTGCACCCACACCCGCTTCGTCGCCGGGCGGTCCGGCCAGCGGTCGGCGAGGTCCCAGGCCCGGGCGATTCCGTACGAGAGGAGGTGGCCGCCTATGCGGCGGCCGCGGAACGACGGGATCAGGCCGAAGTAGACGATCTCCACCGCGCCCTCGTCCTGCGCCTCCAGCTCTACGTAACCCGCCGGCGTGCCGTTCTCGTACGCGACCCACGTCTCCACGCCCGGCCGGGACAGGAACTTCTGCCACGTCGCGTACGACCACGACAGGCGGTCGATCCAGCGGATGTCGCCGCCGACCGCCGTATAGAGGAAGCGGCTGAACTCCGGTGAGGGCACCTCGGCGCGGGCGATCCGGATGTCGCCGGTGGGCTCGGCGGCGGGGCGCAGGTCGGCCGGGGACGTCTGCTCCAGGGACCAGGTGGTGACGGCGATGTTCATGCCGTCACCGAATCATGGCCGTAGGCCGACCTTCAAGCGCAGGTCAGTGCGGGTGGTCGCGGGCGCCCCGTACCGCCGGGGCCGTCGAGTGGGGGAGCAGGGCCGCCGGGTGGGGCGGGCGGATCACCTCCACCTCGACGTCCTCCGCGAAGCGGTACGGGCGATGGGCGAGCACCTCGGCCAGATGGCGCCGCAGCCGGGACATCTCGGCCCGTACCGTCACCGTCCGCGTCGGGTCCTCGAAGATGTCCTGGGCCAGCTGGGCGGCGGTGCGGCCGGTGCGGTGCAGGGCCAGTACGTACAGGAGCTCGGCGTGGCGCGGGCTCAGCTCCTGGGCCCAGCTGCCCGCGTCCCCGGTGACCGTCACCGACCAGCGGCGCGGGCGGCTCAGATCGAGTACCACCTTGGTGGGCAGCGCGTCCGCGTGCGTCTCGTCGCCCATCACCTGCACCAGCCAGCCGCCCGGCAGCGGCTCGACCGCGCACATGCCGAGCGAGGGCAGCCATATCCGGCCCGCCCGGAACGACTTGGGCAGCGGCAGCCGGTCCACCGGCGGCATACCGGTCACCGCGGCCGTCCAGCCGTTGGTGTCCACGGCGAGCGCGCGGCCGCCGAGCCGGCAGAGCACCGGCGCCGCGACCGTCCGCAGCCGCTCCACGGCGCACAGATGCCGGGTGCGCAGCTCGGCCTCGGCGAGGCGCGAGACGGAGGTGACGAACGAAAGGGTCGCCGGGTGCATCGTCGACAGCGGGCCGCTGACGTCCACGACGCCGAGGAGGCGTCCGTCGCGCGGGTCGATGATGGGCGCGCCCGCGCAGGTCCAGGCGTGGTGGCTGGAGACGAAGTGCTCGGCGGAGTACACCTGCATCGGGCGGCGGGTGATCAGCGGGGTGCCCACCCCGTTCGTCCCGACGACGCCCTCGCTCCAGTCGGCGCCCACTTCAAAACCCAGCGCGTCCGCCTTCTTGAGGACGGAGGCGTGACCCTCGCGCCACAGCAGCATTCCGTCGGCGTCGCTGACGACCATGATGTGCTGCGCGGCGTCCGCGACCGTCACCAGCGCGTCCCGCAGCACCGGCAGCACGTCCTTGAGCGGCGAGGCGTTGCGGCGCCGCTCCACCTCCGCCAGGGGCAGCAGCCCGGCGTGGTGGCCGCCGTCCGGGTCGACGCCGTGGCCGAGGACCCGGCGCCACGAGGCGTCTATCTCCGCGCGCGGCGCGA
The DNA here is from genome assembly GCF_014596475.1 of Streptomyces sp. CBMA152. Lineage (GTDB taxonomy): Bacteria > Actinomycetota > Actinomycetes > Streptomycetales > Streptomycetaceae > Streptomyces. The sequence goes on from NZ_MECJ01000039.1 coordinate 52,218, forward strand.
CTTTCGAGGGCCGCCCGGCGAGCGCGGCCGCCCGCATGCCCTTCAGTAGCCGGGTGGCCTCCCGTACGTCCATGGCGGCCAGCCGTGCGGGATCGAGGGCGGTGGTGTCCGGCACTGGGTCCTCCTGTCGACACCGGCGTTCCGAGGGGGAGTTGAACGCGGGTGTCACCCATTAATCGTGCCCGCCCCGGCGTTCGCGCGCGGCGATATGCCGCACATGGTTGCAACCCTTTGCAACTCTCGCGAACAGGCGTGCGTGTGTACGAAGGTGGTGGAACACCGGACGTCCGGTCGTCATGGCCCGCGAGGGCGCATGGGAGCGCGGGGGTGGTGCCGTGTCGGCGCAGCACCACCCCCGACGGACGTTCCGGTCCTTCTCGTGGGCTCCCGGCTCAGACCCGGGCCCGCGCGCGCTCCACCACCGAACTCAGGTTCAGCGTGTGCGGCAGCGTCCCGAAGGCGCTGCCCCAGTCGCCGCCGAGCCGGGACGCGCAGAACGCGTCCGCGACCTCGGAAGGCGCCCAGCGCACCAGGAGCGACCCCTGGAGCACCAGCGCGATGCGCTCCACCAGGCGGCGCGCCCGGGCCTCGATGCCGTCCAGGTCCGCGAGCTCCGTCAGCAGGTTCTTGATCGCCCCGTCCAGGCGGTGATCGGCGCCGCGCGCCTTTCCGACCTCCTGGAGGAACGCGTCGAGCGCCTGCGGCTCGCGCTGGAGCGCCCGCAGTACGTCCAGCGCCTGGACGTTGCCCGAGCCCTCCCAGATCGAGTTGAGCGGGGACTCGCGCAGCAGCCGGGGCAGCCCCGACTCCTCGACGTAGCCGTTGCCGCCCAGACACTCCAGCGCCTCGGCGACGACCGGCGTACAGCGCTTGGTCACCCAGTACTTGGCGGCCGGGACCGCCAGCCGTAGCAGCGCCCGTTCCTCCTCCGTCCCCGAGTCGTTGGCGGCCGCGAGCCGCAGCGCGAGCGTGGTCGCCGCCTCCGACTCCAGGGCGAGGTCGGCCAGTACGTTCTTCATCAGCGGCTTCTCGATCAGCAGCCCGCCGAACGCGCTGCGGTACGCCGCGTGGTGGATCGCCTGCGCCACGCCCTGGCGCATCAGCGCCGCCGAGCCCACCACGCAGTCGAGCCGGGTCGCCGCCACCATCTCGATGATGGTGCGCACCCCGCGCCCCTCGTCGCCGACCCGGCGCGCCCAGGTCTCGTCGAACTCGACCTCGCTGGACGCGTTGGACCTGTTGCCCAGCTTGTCCTTGAGCCGCTGGATACGGAACGTGTTCCGGGTGCCGTCCTCCAGGACGCGGGGCACCAGGAAGCAGGTGAGCCCGCCGGGCGCCTGCGCGAGCACCAGGAACCCGTCGCACATCGGCGCCGAGCAGAACCACTTGTGCCCGGTGAGCAGATACTCCCCGCCGTCGCCCAGCGGCTTGGCCTGGGTGGTGTTGGCCCGGACGTCACTGCCGCCCTGCTTCTCCGTCATGCCCATCCCGAAGAGCACCCCGCCCTTCTGCGAGGCGGGCCGCAGCCCCTCCTCGTACACATGGGAGGTGAGCCGGGGCTCCCACTCGGTGGCCAGCGCCGGGTCGGCCCGCAGCGCCGGCACGGCCGCGTGCGTCATCGACAGGGGGCACCCGTGGCCCGCCTCCGCCTGCGTCCACACCAGGAACCCGGCCGCCCGGCGCACATGCCCACCGGGCCGTCCCCAGGCGTCCGTGAGCCCCGCCGAGACGGCGTGCCCGAGGAGCCGGTGCCAGCTGGGGTGGAAGTCGACCTCGTCGATCCGGTTCCCGTACCGGTCGTGGGTGCGCAGCTTCGGCGGGTTCTCGTTCGCCAGCACCCCCCACTCCTGGGCCTGCGCGGAACCCGCCGTGCGCCCGAGCGCGCTGAGTTCGTCGCGCGCGCCGTCGCGGAGTTCGGGCGCGAGATGCCGTTCGACCCCCTCGGCGAGTGCGCGGTCGGACGAGAAGACGTCGTATCCCACCAGGGGCGGAGCCTGGTTGGTCACTGTGTGGGTGGTGGCTGCCATGCCGATACGGTAAGGAGGTGCAGCCAGCAAATGAAACACCCGAGCGGCCATCGGGCCGACTCCACCGGGCCCCGAGCCGACTCCACCGGGCCCGTGTCCTCTACCGCAACGTCTCGAAGCGGAAGATGGCCTGGCTGCTCCTGAAGGACACCGTCAATTCGTGCATCGAGTACCGCATCCTCGGACTCGCGGCCGAGGCGGCGTTCTTCACCCTGCTCTCGCTGCCCCCGCTGCTGCTCAGCCTTATCGCGCTGCTCGGATACGTGGACGGCTGGACCAACACGCACACCGTCACCAACATCGAGGACAACATCCTCACCGCCGCCCAGTCGGTCCTCTCCGACCGGGGCGTCAACGATTTCGCCAAGCCGCTGCTCGAAGACGTCACCAAGGGGAAACGGCCGGAAATCGTCTCCCTCGGCTTCGCCTTCGCGCTCTGGTCGGGCTCACGGGCGGTGAACGTCTTCATCGACACGATCACCGTGATGTACGGGCTCGACGGCCGTCGGGGCATCGTGCGCACCCGGATGCTCTCGCTGCTGCTCTACATCGCGGCCCTGCTGATCGGCGCGCTTGTGCTGCCGCTGGCGGTGGTCGGCCCGGACCGGGTGGTCGAGCTCGTCCCCTGGGGAACGGAGCTGATCAGCGTCCTGTACTGGCCGGTGATGATCCTGCTCTCGGTGGCGTTCCTGACCACGTTGTTCCACGTCTCGGTGCCGGTGCGCTCCCCGTGGATCGAGGACGTGCCGGGCGCGCTGGTGGCCCTCGCGATGTGGGTGCTCGGCTCGTTCCTGCTCCGCATCTACCTCACCAACACGGTCGAGGGCCCCACGATCTACGGCTCCCTGGCCGCGCCCGTGGCCGTCCTCCTGTGGATCGGCGTGTCCGCCTTCGCGGTCCTGGTCGGCGCGGCCGTCAACGCGGCGATCGACCGCGTGTGGCCGTCGGTCGCGACGGCGGCGGCCCGCGCGGCCAACGAACGCGTTAAGATGGCCCAGGCCGCGGAGATCGTCGCCCGCGCGGCTCAGGCCCGGGCGGCGTACCCGGACGACCCGGAGGACTTCGACCCCGGCGACCCCGGGATGCCCTCGGAGTACCCGGAGCGCTGGTCCCGCTTCCTGCCGCCGGACGACGTGAAGTCGCGGCTGCATGGGGGGCGGGATGCGCAGGGGAGGGACAAGGGGTAGGTGGCTGGCGCGCGACTCGGTCCCGGGTCACCTATAGGGGGGCGGGGCTGTGTCATTGTGCGGCTCCGCCGCGTGGGCGCGTCCAGCCACGCACGGTTCGCACCCGAATTGACCCACTCACGCGTCAGTGAGCGCGTCCGTGATCGCACCCAGCGACGTGGTCACCAGAGTGGCCCCAGCGGCCCGCAGCTCCGCCGCCGAGGCGGCATCGTCGGCAAGCCCCACGAACGGGATCCCGAGCCGGACGGCCGTCGCCGCGGCGTGCGGCATACGCCCGATCACCAGCGACCCGGCGACGATCCCAGCGGTTCCGAGGGCATCACGTACGGACTCCTCCGTACCCCCGGTGACGACGACCTGACGCCCGGAGTCGACGAGCGCACGGATCGCCTCGCGCGAGAGCGTGCCGTCGTGGTCGACGAGGACCTTGTGTACGGGGTCCAGGAGGGCGCGCAGCGGGTCGAGGGAGGGTCGGAGGGTGACCCGGAGGGAGAGCCGGCGCCCCGAGGCCGCCGGATCGCCCAGATACTCGTCCACCCACGCCTGCGCCACGTCGAGCTGGGCGAGCCCGAAGCCGCGCAGCCCGGGGCCGAGTTCGTCGCTCAGCCAGTGCGCGACCCGCTCCACCTGAGAGGCGGCTTCCGCGCTCGACGGCCAGGTGACGTCCGCCTCGGCGATGAAGGCGAGGCTGTCGAAGGTGCTGGGGAGGGGGAAACGGACGGCCGTGGAGTGGGGTGCGGCGGCCTCGACCCGTCGGAACCAGATGACGAGTCCGCCGCCCTCGAACCGCTCGTACGCGTCCGCGTCGCGCTCGTCGAGCATGCGGTGGAGCGCGTCCGGTACGCAGACGTCGACCGTGCCCGGGGGAGCCGTCTCCCGGGGGGCAGGCGCGATGCCGATGAGGTACCTCGACCGGATGAACTCGGCGTCGAGCTGCACCAGGGCGCGCAGGTGCACCGAGGCGAGCTCGGCGCGCGGCACGTTGCCCAGCAGCGCGTCGGGCAGCCACCGCACGAGCCGGTCCAGCGCGGCCGGTGCCGTGCAGTCGGGATGCAGGAGGAGGTGGCTGGCACCGTACGACTCCTGGACCTGGACCGCGACGCCGAACACCTCCTCGACGGTACGGATCAGCGCGGCGGGGACGGGGACCGTGTTGCCGTCGGCGCTCGACGTCACCTCGATGACCACCATCGGGCGCGGCACGGCGCTGCGCAGCACGTCCCGCCGCTCGACGACCGTACGCAGCAGCTCGGTCAGTTCCCCGTGCCACAGGGCCGCCCACTCGCCGGACATCTCCTCCAGCGGCTCGCCCGCCCACAGCCCCAGCGCGGTCTCGTACCGCTCCAGGGCAAGCGCGTTGTAGCCCTGGCGCTGGGCCGTCTCGGCCTGGGAGACGAGCTGTTCGACGCTGAAGAGGTCCACGTCGATGCCCTGGAGCAGCAGGCGGTACGTCGAGTCGGGCCCCTCCTGGACGGGATGGCCCTGCTGTACGAGGCGGGCGGCGACGGCGTGGACGTCCTCCGTCCACTCCGGCTCCCACAGCTCGGTACCGCTCACCCGGTTCCCGCGCGCCAGCACCAGCGCGCACAACATGCGCAGCTCCGGGCCGTCGCCGCCGGGGGACGGGACGCCGTTGACCCAGGACTCGGGCGGGCCGAGGAGACGGTAGACGCGGCGGGCGCCGGCGGGGGTGGCCAGGAGCGCGGCGGCGGCGCGGCGGCGTACAGCGGGGGACTCGTCCAGGAGCTGGGCGATCGCCGTGTTGAGGGCGGTGGGCAGTCGTCCGGCGCGTACCGCGCCCGGGTTGGACGCCAGGGCCATGTCGTACAGCAGGGTCCCGACAGCGAGGAGGTCGTCCTCGGGCTTGGGCTTGGCTCTCGTATCCAGGACCCGGAGCCCCGGGTCGCAGAGCAGCACCCCCCGCTCGGGTGAGAGCAGGACGTTCTCGGCGCGTACCAGACCGTGCACGAGACCCTCCTCGTGCAGGGCCTCAAGGGCGGAGAGCAGTTCTCGTCCGGTGCGCGCGATGTCGTCCGCAGAGAACCCGTTCGGGTGGTCCCTCATCGCTTCGCTCAGTGTCGGTGCCTCCACCAGCTCGGTCACCAGGCACAGGTCGTTCCCGTCGCGGAACGCGTCGAAGTTCACGAGGAGACGGGGGTGCTGAATCCGCGCGATCTTGTAGGCGTCGGCAAGGAACCTCGCAGCGGAGTAAGTGAGTTCGGACGGGTAGGATTCGAGCCAGTCGAAGAGGGTCACTGCCACCCCCTGCCCCGTCGTCACGTTGACCGCCCGCCACACCTCCCCAGGCACCCGCGCCCCGAGCCGCGTCCCCATCCGCTCCCGCAACTCATACCGCCCCGCCAGCACCCGCCCCTCACCGCTCGCCCCCGACGGCCCCCGCAACAACCGCACGCTCTCCCTGCTCACCAGCGCGAACGGATCGCCCGGCACCGCCCCCACCGGCCCCCCGCGCGCCGCCACCAACGCGCGGAACTCGCCCGGGACCGCGCCCGCCAGCGCTTCGATGCGGGCGTTGACCCGGCTCAGCAGGCCGGCCGTGCGGGCGTGGGCGGTGTGCGGCAGGGTGCCGAGCAGGACGTCGCGTACGCCGGGGCGGAACTCGTACGCGCCCGCCGGGCCCGGCACGGACGTCAACATGCCGCTCAGGACCACCTCGGCCAGATGCTGCGGCTGCGGGTGCGGCTCCACGGCCGCGTGGACCAGCCGCATCACCGGCAGATGCGCACACCCCACCGCCAGATGCGCCGCCAGCCGGAACGCCGCCGGGGAGGCCACCGAGCGGAACCGCAGGACGAGTTCATCGGCGGCAAGGTCGGGTACGGGCCCGGGCGGTTCGGAGGCCGGGGGCGGACGTAGCCCCAACAGCCCCACTGCCCCCGGAACTTGCGCCCCACCCCGCGCCCCCACCAGCTCCGCCCAGTTCCCCAGCCACCGCGCGGCGGGCTCCAGGACCGGCACCGGGATGGCGCCGGGGACGGCGGGGGCCGCGTCCGCGTCGTACGGGAGGAAGTTCAGGGACGCTCCCGCCGCGCCCGGGCCCGGGGTGCTCAGCAGGCCGGCGGTCGGGGCGAACGCCGAGTACTGCCAGAGGCGTTCGGGCAGTGGCTGGACGACGGCGACCGGCAGCGTGCGGGCCCAGCCGCGCACCGTGCGGTACCAGCGGCGGCCCGCCGGGCCGTCCCGCCACTGCGGGCCCATGCAGTCGCTGAGGACGAGGACGGCCGTGCGGCTCGTCGCCACCGGGCGTACCGGAAGGGTGCCGTCGATCGCGAGCGGCAGGGTTTCCACCGTACGGAACGCGCCCGTCTGCGCCAGCGCCCGGTGCAGATCGCGCAGCAGCGGTCGCCACATCGTCATGGTCGGGCCCGCGTCGAAGACGATCCGCAGATGCAGCCAGCGCTCCGGCCGGGGGCGCAGCACCGGGAGCCACCACTCGGGGCGCGCGCCGAACAGCGCGCCCCGGTGCGCGGTCGCCGCCTCGTCGAACTCCCGCTCGTGCGCCGACGGCACCCGCCGCTTCAACGGGCGTACGGCGCGCTGGAGCGCGAGCGGGTGCGCCAGCATCGCGGGCGCGGGCGCCAGCAGGGGCGCGTGCTCGCCGCCGCGCTCCGGCGCGGGCGCGGGGCGGCTCGGGGGAGGGGTGCGCAGGGGTACGCGCTCCGGGATGTCGGGACGGTCGGCGGGGGCGGGTGGTGGTTCGTCGGCCGGCGGGACATCGGGACGCGGGGTGTCCTCGGGGACGCCCGGCGGCGGCAGCCGGTCGCCGCCCGTCCGGACCTCGGGCTCCTCGCGCATGTGCCCGGCCAGCCACAGCAGTTCGGCGATCTCCTGGCCGGTGGGCGCGCGGGTGCCCGCCGCGCCGAGTACGCGGCGCAGCGCATCCGTCCGCCCGAAAGGGACCGGCTCGTCAGAAGTCATCAGTGGTCATCAGTAGTCGTCGAGCCGGGGTTCGCCGGGCTCCAGGCCCTGGCTCAGATACGGCATCAGATACTCGGCGAGCTGGCTGCGGGAGGCCCCCGTAAGTCCCGAAGTGCGCGTCAGATAGACCGCGTTGAGCAGCTGGTCCGTCGCCAGCTCGCCACCGGACGCGCGATGCAGGAACCGGTCGACCAGCTCCAGCGCGTCCGGGTCCAGCTCGCCCAGATGCGCCTCCACGATCGCCTTCAGCTGGCTCTCGTCGGGCTGCCGGAGCTCCAGCGTCACACAGCGGCGCAGGAACGCGGGCGGGAACTCGCGCTCGCCGTTGCTGGTGAGGACGACGAAGGGGAAGGCGTTGCACCGCACCCGACCCCGGCGCACCTTCGCCCGCCAGTCCCCGCCCGACATCAGCACCTCGGCCTCGGGGGCGCGGTGGGCGGTCCGTACGAGCTCCGGAATCTCGAACTGGCCCTCCTCCAGAACGTTGAGCAGGTCGTTCGGCAGGTCCAGGTCGCCCTTGTCGATTTCGTCGATCAGCAGGACGCGCGGGTTCTGGTACGGCAGGAGCGCCGTGCCGAGCGGGCCGAGCCGCAGATGGTCCTCGATGCCGTTCCGCGAGTACGCCTCGCTCTCCCGTGACGCGTACAGCCGCGACAGCGGGTCGTACTGGTACAGCCCGTCGGTGAGCGTGCTGCGGCTGGTGATGTTCCAGCGCAGCACCGGCCCCAGCATCAGCTCGCGCGCGACCGCGTACGGCAGACTCGACTTGCCGCTGCCGGGCGGGCCGGTGACGAGGAGCGGTCGTCTCAAATACAGGGCTGCGTTGACCAGTTCGACGCTGTGATCGGTGACGACGTACGTCTGGGCCCGGTGGGTGCGGTCCGGTGACGCGGACGCGTCGTCCGGGTCCTCCGACGGCGGCGGCAGCAGCGGCTTGCCGTTGAAGGCGCGCCAGGGCGGCGGTGGGGGTAACTGGGCGATCCCGGCGTGCGGTTCACCGCCGCCGGTGTACACGGGCCACAGGGACACAGGGGCTCCAGTCGGTCAGCTCAGCGGGGAGCGGTCGGGCGGGGTGACGGGCGGGAAGCGGCGCGGGTCCTCCCAGACCAGCGTCAGCCCGGCCGCCCAGTGCGGCGCGTCCTCGTCGTGCACGAACGCCTCCTTGCGCAACTTCAGTACGTGGCCGGGGAGTTCGCCGGGCGCGAGTCGGGTCAGCCGCTCGGCCAGCGCGTCCAGGAAGCCGGTTCCCCGGCAGCCGCCGTCGCAGGACGCCCCGGCGCAGCCCGTGTGCGGCCACAGCACGATCGGCGAGGGCGCGTCGAGCGCGGCCCCGTGCGGGCCGCTCGCCGCACGGCCGGGAACCGGTGGCCGGGCGAACCCCACCGGCCCGTACACATCCTGGAGTTGTACGGAGAGCTTGTCCGGCCGGGGCGCCGCGCCGCACTCGATGCGGTGCACCGGGGAGGTGTGCCGGCCGTCGAGGATTTCCCACATCTGGCGCAGGGTCCACTGCAGCCTCGGGTTGCGGCGGCGCAGCCGGTCCATCACGACGACCGGCGAGACACAGCCGAGCGGCGGCTCGATGCCCTTGCGGCGGACCCACTGGTCGACCGGCTTGTTCAGCCAGTTGCGCGGCAGCGCGAAGGCGACGAGCGCCCGCCCCCGGTCGTCGAGATCGCCGAACGCGTCGTCGACCCGGTCGAGGACCCAGTCGCGCAGCTGCTTCTCGCCGGTGATCGTGGTCGCGTCGACGAGCCTGCGGCTGCCATCGCGGTACGCGTACACCTCGACCAAGAGCGCGTTCCTGCCCTCGCCGCTGCGGTTGATGTCGACCAGGACCGGCGACCAGCCGAGGTCGGGCGCCCGGCCGCCCGGGCTCGCCGGGGCATCGCGACGGGACCGGTACGCCTGCGCCCACGCGCGCAGCTCGCGCCCGAGCTCCGGGTCGGGCGCGGGTCCCTCGTCGACCGCCGTCGCCAGCCGTACGGCGAACTCGGCGAGCGGGAAGGCTCCCGCCCGGGGCGCCGACTCCGCCAGCAGATGCCACACCGCCTCCCACACGCGCGCGAACCCGCCGTCCGGCGGCGCGAGTCCGAGCGGCCCCACCGCCTGCCGGAACAGCCGGTCCGGATCGGCCGTTCCGTCCGGCACGCGCGCGACGAGCCCGGCCAGCGCGCGCTTCTCACCGGGCTCGTGGCCTGGGGTCGGCACGTGCTCGGCCAGCGGCGGCCAGGACCGGGCGAGGACATGCGCCGAGACCATCCGCACGGGCTCCATCGCGCACACCATGCCGACCACCTCACCGCCCTCCGCGAGACTCACCGCCGACCCGCTGAACCCGCCGCTCACCGACGATCCGTACCCCTTCCAGTCCTCCAGCTGGGTCCATTCATTGCCGGTCAACTGGTCGGTGGAAGCGCGGAGTTCGCTGATCAGGCCCTCTTCGTAGTCCTGCGGGAAGCCGTGGGCGAGGAGCTTGGGGGCGGGGTACGCGTATGGCGCGTCCAGGCGGGCGAAGCGGGCGGGGCGCACCGGCACCGGGCCGGGCAGCTCCAGAACGGCCCAGTCGCCGGGGTCCCGGCTGTCACCCGCCCACCCGCCGCGCGCCACCACGCGCGCGAGGACGGGCTCGTGGCCCGGGAGTCCCGGGAAGCGGATCTCGGCCCGCTCCTCCTGCCACACCACATGCGCGCAGGTCAGCACATGGCGGTCGGTGAACAGGAATCCGGCGCCGACCGTGCCGCCGCCGCAGGAGATGTGCGTGTGCCAGGAGGGTGACGCCATCACTGCGCTGCCGTGGCTCCGGGGTCGGCGGTCGCTCCGGAGCCGGAGCCAGGAGCGACGTCTCCCGGCTCCGCAGCGGGCAACGCGGCCGGATTCGCCGCAGGCACCGGATCGATGGGCGACTGCCGTTCCGCCCCCGGCGCCCATTTCAGCTTCACCACCAGATGCCCCTCCACCGCCGTCTTCGCGATCACCGCGCCCGCCTCGGCGGTCAGCTTCACGCCGAACTCCAGCTCCACCGCGTCCGGTCTGAGCCGCCCGTCCCGGAAGACGTGCAACGCGGACTCGGCGGCGGCGCGGATGCCCTCCAGCGCGCTGTCGAACGTACGGGTCGCCTCCGCCACGGAGTTGTCGCCCCGGCGCACCAACTTGGCGCCGGACGCGTGCCGTTCGACCTCCACGGTCACCTGCGCGCCGTCGTCCGTGCGGAACTCCATCAGCGCACCCATCGACGCCCCCTCGCAGACCGTGCCGGACCGGCGTCCATTGTTGCGGAGCGGCACCGTCGCTGTCCGGGTTAGCCTCGAAGACATGTACCGAGAGCGTCCTTCACGGCTGGCCGGTGCCGTCGTCTGGGCGCGCACGATGGAGGCGGGCGTCGCCCGTCCCGTCCTGCCGGACGGCTGCATGGACCTGCTGTGGCGCGACGGTGAGCTGTTCGTCGCCGGTCCCGACACCCACGCGTACGTACCGTACGCGGCCGCCGGGGTCCGCTACGCCGGGGTGCGCTTCGCGCCGGGCGCGGGGCCCGCGGCCATCGGCGTCCCGGCGCACGAGCTGCGCGACCGGCGCGTGGCGCTCGACGCGCTCTGGCCCGGCGCCGAGGTGCGCCGTCTCGCCGAGCGCGTAGGGGAGGCGCCGGACCCGGCAGCAGCCCTTGAAGCCGTGGCGCTGGCGCGGGCCGAGGAGCCGGATCCCCGCATGCGGGCGGTCGTGGCGCTGCTCGACGAGGGCCGCTCCGTCACCGCGACTGCCGAGGCCGTCGGGCTCGGCACCCGCAGCCTGCACCGGCGCTCGCTGGACGCGTTCGGCTACGGACCCAAGGCCCTCGCGCGCGTGCTGCGGCTCCAGCGGGCGCTCGGGCTCGTACAGGACGGCATGCCGTACGCCGAGGCGGCGCTCGCGGCCGGGTGCGCCGACCAGGCCCATCTCGCCCGGGAGATGCGCGAACTGGCCGGCACGACCCTCACGGCCTACGCGGAGGCGGCGAAGAGCGAGACCTCGACCCCGTCCGGGTCGTGGAGCGTCGCGTAACGCTGTCCCCAGAAGGCGTCGAAGGGCTTGAGATGGCCGGAGTACCCGGCCGCCATCAGGCTCTCGTACGTCGCGTCCACCTCGGCCGGGCTGTCGCAGACGAAGGCGAACCCGGTGCGGCCGCCGCCCTGCGGGCGGGTCCACTCGGGGTCGAAGGAGCGCACCACGTCCTCGGTGTCCCAGAGGATGCGGTGGCCGCCCGGGAGGGTGTACTCAACATGCGGTTCGTTGTCGGCGTCGGCCGGGATGTCCAGGCCGAGGCGGCGGTAGAAGGCGAGCGAGGCGGCCATGTCGGAGACGACCAGGCCGATGGCGTCGAAGCGTGCGTTCATGCCGTCACCGTAGGCCGGGCCTCGTAAGCCGGTCTTGAACGAATCGGACAGCGCTCCCCGCTTACAGGTCGTTGCCCGCGTACGACAGGTTGAAGCTCTTGTTGGCCAGCGGGAAGTCCGGGACGATCGTCTCCGCGAGCGCGACCGGCAGCGCGGGCCAGTTGAAGAACGACGGGTCGACCACCTTCACCCGCGTCAGCCGTCCGTCCGGGGCGAGTTCGAGGCGGGTGGTGATCGCGCCGCGCCAGCCCTCGACGATGCCGGTGCCCGACACGTGGCCCGGGCGCCCGGGCAACTCCACCACGGTGTCGCCCGCCCGCACCTCCGCCGCCAGCGCGCCCGCGAGGGCGACCGAGGCCCGCGCCTCCTCGGCCCGTACGAGAAAACGCGCGAGCACATCACCCGTTGTCCGCACCACGAGCTCGGGCGGGCGCACGCCCGGCGCGAAGGGGTGCGAGACGCGCGCGTCCGTGCCGAGTCCGCTGGCGCGCGCCACATAGCCGAGGCACCCCAGGTCGCGGGCGTCCTGGGCGCTGAGCCGGGCCGTGCCGGTGAACCGGTCCCGTACGGTCGCGTGGCCGAGGGCGAGGTCCGCGATCTCCTGGACGTCCGCGCCCACCCGGGCGAGCTCGGCCGGGTCCGGGACGGTGAGCAGCCGGGCGCCGCCCGGGACGACCCCGCCGCGCAGCAGCCGGTGCCCGGTCGTCGCCTCGTTCAGCCGCAGCAGGTGCTCGCGGACGCGCAGGGCATGGGAGTTGAGGACCGAGTGGCCGACGTCGTTGCAGAGCGCGCCGAGGTCGGTGACGTGGTTGTGCAGCCGCTCCAGTTCGAGCAGCAGCGCCCGCGCGTGCTGCGCGCCGGCCGGGACCTCGGCGCCGGTGGCCTCCTCGACGGCCAGGCAGTACGCGAGCGCGTGCCCGACGGCCGTGTCCCCGCTGACCCGCTCGGCCAGCGACAGCCCGGCCTCGGCGGTCCGCCCCTCGAAGAGCTTCTCGATCCCCTTGTGGACGAACCACAGCCGCGCCTTGAGCCGGATGATCGTCTCGCCCACCACCGAGAAGCGGAAGTGCCCCGGCTCGATGAGCCCCGCGTGCACCGGCCCGACCGGGATCTCGTACACCCCGTCGCCCTCGACGGCGAGAAACGGGTACGGGCCCTCCTGCTCCCCGAACGGCGGCGCGGCGCCCGCGTCCGGCCGCATCGGGTACCAGCCGCGCGGCCAGTGGAAGTGGCGCACAAGACGGTGGGGGAGCGGATGCCCGAGCGGTACGACACCGTGCAGATCCCGCATCTCCCGCTCGAACCGCCCGGCGGGAAAGGAGAGTTGGGCGAGGGTGGGCACGGCGGGGCGGGCGGGGTCCAGCCGTACGTGGAGTTCCGTACGGGTGTCGGGCGGGCCCATGACGAACAGATACACCACGCGCACGGCGTCCTCGTCGTGGTGCGCCGAGACGAGCGCGAGCCGGTGCCCGCTGGCCAGCAACTCGGCTACGTGGTCGGGGAGTTCGCGGACGGAGAGGTCGACGCCCGTGGTGATGGGCGTGGTCGTACGGGTCATCACTGCCCTCCGGCGATGTGGGCGGCCGCGGTGAGCAGCTGGGCGAGGGGGCGGACGGTCAGACCGAGCGCGGCGCAGCAGAACAGTCCGAGGGCGAGGGGGGCGCCGGAGGCGGGGCCGATGCGGAGGGGTGTGGCGGCTCCGGTTCCAGGTCCGGTGTCGGTTCCGCTGCTTGCATGGCCGTCCGGCGCCGGGCCGAGGAGCATGCGGGCCGTTCGGACGGCGAGTGCCGCGTACGCGGCGAGCGCGAGGGCGAGCGCGGCGGTGACCGGTACCCCCATCCCGGCCGCGAACCCGGCGCGGGCCAGGGCGAGTTCGGAGGCGAACAGGGCGAACGGCGGCAGCCCGAGCAGGGCCACCACCGCGAGCGCCAGGGCCGTTCCCAGCCCCGGCGCCCAGGCGATGAGCCCGCGCACCCGGCCGATCCGGGACGTACGCCGCAGCTGGAGCAGCTGCCCCGAGGCGCAGAACGCGACCGTCTTGGCGAGGCCGTGTCCCGCGATGTGCAGCAGTACGGCGGCGGTGGCGAGCGGCCCGCCGACGGCCGCGCCGAGCGCGATCAGCCCCATGTGCTCCATGCTCGAATACGCCAGCATCCGCTTGTAGTCGCGCTGTGCGAGCAGCAGTCCGGCGGCGAGAGCGAGCGTGAGCAGCGCGGCGGTGGCGAGGAGCGCGCGTACGAACCCGGGGCCGAGGGCGGCGTCCGCGATCACCTTGTAGCGCAGTACGGCCGTGAACGAGACCGCGAGCAGTACGCCCGACATCAGCGCCGAGACCGGCGCGGGCGCCTGGCTGTGGGCGTCCGGCAGCCAGGCGTGCAGCGGTACGAGTCCGGCCTTGGCGCCGTAGCCGAGCGCGACCAGGGCGATGCCGAGGCGTGTGACGTCGGGGTCGAGGCGGTCCGCGTGCGCCACGAGCACATGCCAGTCGAGCGCGCCCGCCTCGGGGATTCCGGCCTGCCTGGCCGCGTAGTACACGAGGACGGTGCCGAGGAAGGCCAGGGCGATGCCCGCCGAGCAGATCACGACGTACTTCCACGCCGCCTCTACGGACGTACGGGTGCGGCGGTGGCCGACGAGGAACGCGGTGACGACGGTCGTCGCCTCGACCGCGACCCACAGCACGCCGAGGTTGCCGGCGAGTACGGCGAGGCACATGGCGGCGAGGAAGGCGTGCACGAGGAGGTGGTAGCGGTGCGCCGTGCGGTCGGCGGCGCGGCCCGCCGCGCGTTCCCCGGCGAGGTACGCGGGGCCCGCCGCCACGGCGAGGGCGGCGACTGCGCCGACCACCAGCAGCATCCAGACGGTCAGGGCGTCGGCCCTCAGTGTGTCGCCGTACGCGGAGACTGCGGGGTGGGCGCGGTGCGCCAGGGCGAGGGCGGACCCGAGGATGGCACCGGGCGCGACGAGCCCGGCGTAACCTCCCCCACCCCACCCCTTCCCGAAAGCCCTGGGCGGGCGGCCGGGTGGTGGGTAAAGGTGAGTTCCCGGGGGCTCCGCCCCCGGACCCCGAGCGGGGCCTGCGGCCCCTGCACCCCGCTCGGGGCTCCGCCCCGGACCCCGCTCCTCAAACGCCGGAGGGGCTGAATTTGGCCCGCTGGCCACTCGTGCCCGGCGCATGGCCGCCGGCAGCGGCACCCGCGCCGCCGGGATCCGCACCCGCGCGTCCGCCCGCTGCGCGGCCACCGCGTACACCCCCGCCACCCCCAGCGGCACCACCACCGGAGCCGTCAGCAACAGCTCGGGCACCATCGAACCTCCAGGGAGCATCAGTCGTGCAGTTCGTGCAGATCGTCGATATGCGCCACAGACCCGAACGCCTCCCGCATCCGCACCGCGAGAATGTGCAGCACCACCACCGCGAGCAACAGGTCGAAGGAGACGCCGAGTTCGACGATCAGGGGTACTCCGGACGCCGCCAGGAACGCGATCGCCGTGATGCCGTTGTCCAGGAGCAGGAAGCCGATCACCTGGGCCGCCGCGTGCCGCCGCGTCGCCAGGACGAAGAAGCCGATCAGGACCACGGCCAGGCCCACCGGGAGCGCCCGGGTGACCGGCGTCGGGTTGAGGGCGACCAGAGGCCGGGCCACCGCGTACGCGAGGAGCGTGAGCGCCGCCGCAGTGAGCAGCGAACCCGCGCCGTTCACCAGCGGCGGCGAGTCGGACGCGTCCGCGACCCCGCTCGGCGCGCGCCGCAGGAGATACGGCAGCACCCCCGCCCGCAGCACCCCGATCCCCACTGCCACCGCGACCAGGTCCGCCCGCGCCTCGTGCAGGCCGATCAGCGCCGCGACCGCTGCGAGAGCGATGCTCTGCAAGGCGAACACCCTCACCACCGCCGCCAGTTCGCGGCGCCACAGCATCACCACCGCCGCCAGCAGGAACGCCCCGCAGGCCAGGTCGAGCAGCTGGGTGAAGACACTCACGCCCAACGCGACTCACGCTCCGCTCAGGAAGTATGAAGTGGTGACGGCCAGCAGCGACAACAAGAAGGATCCGGCCAGGAGTTCCGGCACCCGGAACAGCCGCAGCTTCGCCCAGAACACCTCCGCCGCCGCCAGTGCCGAGCCCAGCAGCGTCGCCTTCACCGCGAAGCACACCGCGCCCAGGAGCAGCGCACCCGCCGAGGCCGTCGTCGCGATGCCCCAGGGGGCGAAGAGCGAGACGAGCAGGCCGAGCAGGACCGCGAGCCGCATCTGGGCGCCGAGCTCGACCAGCGCCAGGTCGGGGCCCGCGTACTCCAGGATCATCGCCTCGTGGACCATGGTGAGTTCGAGGTGCGTGGAGGGATTGTCCACGGGGAGGCGGCCCGTTTCGGCGAGGACTGCTACCGCCAGCGCCGCCGTGGCCAGGAGTCCGGCGGGCGAGGCGAGTCGCGCCGGGTCGTGTACCGCACCTGTGACGATCACCGGCAGGTTCGTGGATCCCGCCGGAAGCGACAGGGCGAAGACCGAGAGCAGGATCGTCGGTTCCACAAGGGCCGCGATCGTCATCTCGCGCGACGCCCCCATGCCGCCGAACGCCGTCCCGCTGTCGAGCCCGGCCAGTGCCAGCGTCACCGTGCCGAGCGCGAGCAGCGCCACCACCACGATCAGGTCCGAACTCCCGCTCACCGGCGTCCTGGTGGACGCCAGCGGTACGAGTGCCGCGACCACGGCGGTGGTGGCGACGAGCAGGACCGGCGCGGTCCGGAACGCCGGGCCGGTGCCGACCGAGGTGATCGCCTGCTTGCGCAGCTGTTTGCGCAGATCCCGCCACGGCTGGCCCACCCCGGCCCCGACCCGCCCCTCCAGTCTCGCCCGCACCTGCCGCATCACGCCCGTGAGCAGCGGCGCGCCCGCCACGACCAGTCCGACTTGGAGGATCGTCGCCGTGAGTCCCAGCGGGGTGAGTCCGTTGCCGCTCACCAGCCCACCGCCAGGACGACCAGCAGCGAGACCAGGCCGAAGAAGCCGTAGCCGAGGTAGAGGTGGACCGAGCCGGACGCGAGGCGCCGCGAGGACCGGCCCGCCCAGGCCATCGCCTCCAACACTGGCCGGTACAAGCGGTGTTCGATCCGGTCCGGCACCCGATGGCGGAACCGGACGCGTTCCACGAGATACGCCGATTCCCGTACGGGCGTGACGCTGACGTCCTGTTCGGGCGCGAGCACCTGGTCGAAGACGCGTTGCAGCGGTTCGGCGAACGAGGTCGCGGTGTACGCCATGCGCGGGGTCGGCGCGCCGCCGCCGCAGTCCCACAGCCGGGCCCCGGTGCGGCGAGGCCGACGCGCCACCACCCGTACCAGCGTCACCGTGCCCACGACCGCCGCCGTCAGCGCCGCCGCGACCCACAGCGGCGAGAGCGCGGCCGACACCGCCGCCAGACGAAGCCCCGCGCCGCCGCCGAGCGGGGGCTCCGCGCCCACGACGCGTACGACTCGATCGAGGGCGGGCCCCAACACCCCTGGAAACAGGGCGAGTCCGGCGCAGGCCGCCGCGAGGAGCCCCATTCCGGCGAGCATCGGCGGCGGGCTCTCGTACGCGCCCGCAGCGGCCGTGCCGCGTGGGCGGGCGAAGAAGCCGACGCCCAGCGCCTTCACGAACACCGCCGCCGACAGACCGGCCGACAGGGCGATCACCGCGACGGCCAGCGGCAGCACGACCGCCGTGGCGACGCCCGGCACCGCGAGCCCGTGGATCAGCGACTGGAGCAGCAGCCACTCCCCGGCGAAGCCGTTGCCCGGGGGCAGCGCCACCGCGCCGAGCGCTCCCAGCGCGAAGAAGGCCGCCGTCACCGGCATCCGCGCCCGCAGCCCGCCGAGCGCGTCCAGGTCCCGCACGCCGCCGGTGGCTCGTACGACGGAGCCCGCCGCGCAGAACAACAGGCCCTTGAAAGCGGAGTGGTTGACGAGGTGGAGGAGGGCTGCGGCGAGTGCGAGTCCGGCCAGGCGGCGGTCGCCGTCGACCGCGAAGAGGCCGCCCGCGCCGACGCCGATGAGCACCAGGCCCATGTTCTCGCTGGAGGAGTACGCGAGGAGGCGCTTCAGGTCGGCCGCCATCGCCGCCTGGAGCACCCCGTACACCGCGCTCACCCCGCCCGCCGCGAGCAGGCCGAGCCACCACCAGGCCGAGCCGCCGCCGAGCAGGTCGAGGCCGAACCGGATGATCCCGTACACCCCGAGGTTCACCATCGTCGCGCTCATCAGCGCCGAGACCGGGCCGGGCGCCTCGGCGTAGGCGCGCGGCAGCCAGGCGTGCAGCGGGACGATCCCGGCCTTGGAGGTGAACGCGAGCGCCAACAACACGAACACGATCCCGCGCGAGAGCGGTCCCATCCCGGAGGCCCCGGCCCGCAGCGCCGCGAACGTCTCGCCGCCGCACCTCGCCGCGTACAGGCCGAGCCCGGCGAGGAGCAGGACGAAGCCGAGCTGGGTCATGACCGCGTACCAGACCCCCGCCTCCCGCACCGCCCGCCGCTCGCGGTGCTCGCCGAGCACCAGGACCAGCGAGCCGACCGCCATCAGCTCCCAGAGGAGGAGGAAGGTGCTGACGGACGCGGCCGCCGGGACGAGGATCAGTACGGCGCAGGAGCAGGGGAGCAGCGCCCCGGATCCGGGCCCGTCCGCGAACCCCGCCGCGTACACCGCGACCGCCAGGATCACCGCCCCCGCCACCGCCATGAACAGGCCCGACAGCGCGTCCACTTCGAGGCGCACCCCGCCGAGCGGCAGCAGCCAGGGGTATGACGCCGACCACCCGGCGCCGCCGAGCGCGGCGCAGCCCGTGGCCAGGCCCGCCGCGCCCACGCCCGCCGTCGCCAGCGACCCGGCCGCGCTCACCGGCCCGTCACCGTGCGCAGGGCCTCGATGATCCGCTCGGGCCGGGGCGGGCAGCCGGGGACGGTCAGGTCCACGTCGACGACATCGGCGACCGCGCCCTCCACCCCGTAGCCCCCGGCGAACACCCCGCAGTCGAGCGCGCAGTCGCCGACCGCGACCACCACGCCGGGCTCGGGCATCGCCGCCACCGTGCGGCGCAGCGGTTCCTTCATGTTGCGGGTCACCGGGCCGGTCACCAGGGCCACGTCCGCGTGGCGCGGCGAGGCGACCAGACGGGCGCCGTACCGCTCGGCGTCGTACACCGGCCCGAAGGCCGCCGCGATCTCGATCTCGCACCCGTTGCACGACCCGGCGTCCACACACCGCACCTGCGCGGATCCCGCGAGCAGCGGGAAGTTTCCGGGGGCCGGTCGGGGCGGGGCGTCCTCGGCCACCCGTCCGGTGTCACGGATCTTGCGCAGCAGGCTCATGCCCCGCGTAACCCGCCGCATATGCCGACCGGTTACGAGCGGGGCGGGAGTTTTGACAACCTTTGGGGCCGTCCAGGGCAGTGGTTGGGACCGTCCAGGGCGGGTGTTGGTACGGGCGCCGAAGTGATCCACTCCGTTGGCGCCCAGGTCCTGCCAGGGCGCCCCCGGCCGCGTAACGTGACCGCATGTCTGCCGCCGATCAAGTAACCGGGACCGTGCCCAGCCGCGCGGTCGCCCACCCGCTGCGCCGCGACACCGTCCGCCTCGCCCTGGTGGGCCTCGCCCTCGCGCTGGTGTGCGGCGCGGTCCAGCTGGCCACCGGCGCGTGGCGGCTGCCGCTGGGCTGGGACGAGACGGTGTACGTCAGCCAGGTCGACCCCCGGGTGCCCGACGCGTTCTTCAGCGAGCCCAGGGCGCGCGGCGTCAGCTGGCTCGCCGCGCCCGCCGCGCAGCTCACCGGCTCGGTGCCGGTCCTGCGCGCCTGGATGCTGCTGCTCGCCGCCGCCGGACTCGCGATCGCCTTCCAGCCGTGGCTGACACTGGTCGGCCGCCGGGTCGTCATGACGGCGGCGGTGCTGTTCGCCGGGCTGTGGGTGGTGCAGTTCTACGCGGGCGAGGTCATGCCCAATCTGTACGTGGCGTACGGCGCGGTGGCCGGGGCGGGCTGGTTCCTGCGCGGCGCGGCCGACCCCGACCGGCGGCGCGGCCCGCTGGTCGCACTCGCGCTGAGCGTGGCGTTCACGGCGCTCGTCCGTCCGTACGACGGCGGCTATCTGGCCCTCGGACTGCTCGTGGCGGTCCTCGCGGTACCGGCCTGGCGGCTGCCGCGCCTGGCCGTGGCCCTGCTCGCGGGTCTGGCCGCCGGGGTGCTGCCGTGGGTGATCGAGGCGTACGCGCGCTTCGGCGGTCTGCTGGAGCGGATCAAGGGCGCGGGCGACGCGCAGGGCGGGCTCAGCCTGCACAACGCCCTCGGGATGAACCTGAAGGCGCTAGACGGCCCGCTGCTCTGCCGCCCCTGCACCTCCGGCCTGCCCAACCCGTCCACCAGCGCGGTGTGGTGGCTGGCCCTGCCCCTGCTCACCGCGCTCGGCGTGTTCCTCGCGTCCCGTGCGGGGCGCGCGCGTCCGGCGCTGCTCGCCGTGTGGTGCGCGGCGGCGCTCGGGGTGCCGTACCTCTTCGGCATCGGCTACGCGGCGCCCCGCTTCCTGATCCCGGCGTACGCGCTGCTCGCGCTGGTCGTCGCCGAGTGCGCGGTGGGGGCGGTGCGGTCGGCGAAGGGGCGGTGGCGGGTGGTCGCGGCCGTCGCGGTCACGGTGTGCGTGGCGCTCCAGCTCTCCAGTCAGTACACGATCATGGCCAAGCGCACGGCCCGCCAGCAGGATCTGCGGGCCGACGACAAGTGGCTGGTGGCCCGGCTCGCGGACGACGGCATCCGGCCGCCGTGCACGATCGTCGGCGACGAGTCCCAGCCGCAGGCCTTCTACGGGGGCTGTTCCTCGCAGGCCAGCGACCGCCGCAACACCACGGCGACCGTGCCCGGCGTCCTGGCGGCGGCCCGCCGCACCCCGCTGGCCCTGGTCCAGTACACGCCGCAGCCACCCGCGTACGCCCGCACCTGGCCCGGCCACAAGGTGGTCACGCCCCGCACGGCGACGGTCTGGTACGTGTTCATCGCGCCCCGGCCCGGCGCGTGAGCCGAGGGGCCGCCGAGGGCGGTCTCCGTTAGGATATTTGCATGGGAGCGCAAGTTGAGAGCTGGGACGCGGAGAGCGCGGACCGTGCCGTCGCGGTACTGAAGGCGGTCGCCGATCCGTCGCGCTACCGGCTGCTGTGGGCGCTGAGCGGCGCGGAGCTGCCGGTGAGCGCCCTCGCGGAGCTCCTGGGCGCCCATGTCGCCGCGACCTCCCAGCACCTGGCCCGGCTGCGGGCCGCGGGCCTGGTGACCTCGCGCCGCGAGGGCACCCGCATCTACTACCGCGCGGCCGGCCCCCGCGTACGCGGCCTCCTGGAGGAGGCGTCGCTGGTGGCCCAGGCGTCCTCGGCCGCCGAGGCCCCGGCCGCCGACGCCGCGACCCCGGAGGCGGCCCCGGCCACCCAGGAACGCCCGGCCCGGGCACCGCGCGCGGTGGGCGTGCGGCGGGCGGCGCTGGGCAAGTGAGCTGATTCTGCGGGGGAGTTGACGGGTCCGGCGGTATGTCGGCGGGCCCGGGAATTCGCGCGCGGAAAATCAGTTGGCCGCCGTTCATGGGCGGCGTTATGGTGACTGCGTTCCGTGCGGCGGCCGTTGGCCGTTGTGCATGACCCTGCGATCGATACGGGAGGTGTGACACATGGCTGTCGTTGCGATGGGCGATGCCCTCACCCAGATATGCGTCACCTCCACTCCCGTGGCCGCCGGCTGAACCTTTCGCAGTGCCGGGGCCACCCTTCGAAGGGTCCCCCTTGTCTTCCTCTTCTGCTTCACAGCAGTCGCAGCACGTCTCCAACTTCCCGTCCACGCTGGTGTCCTACGGCTGGGACGACGCCTGGGCCGCCGAGTTCGCCCCGTACGCCGAGCGCGGGCTGTTGCCCGGGCGGGTCGTCCGGGTCGACCGGGGGCAGTGCGACATCGTCACCGAAGGCGGGCTCGTGCGCGCCGACACCGCGTACGTCACCCCGCACGACCCGATGAGGGTCGTCTGCACCGGTGACTGGGCGGCCGTCGACCCCGGCGGCGACCCCAGGTTCGTCCGCGCGTATCTGCCGCGCCGTACCGCCTTCGTACGCAACACCTCCTCCAACCGGTCCGAGGGGCAGATCCTCGCGGCCAACGTGGACCACGCGATCATCGCGGTCTCGCTCGCCGCCGAGCTCGAACTGGGACGGATCGAGCGGTTCCTGGCGCTGGCCTGGGAGTCGGGCGCGCAGCCGCTCGTCGTCCTGACCAAGGCCGACCTGGTGCCCGACCCGGCCGGGCTCGCCCATCTCGTCCAGGACGTCGAGACCACCGCGCCCGGGGTGGCGGTGCTGGCCGTCAGCTCGGAGACCGGCGAGGGCGTCGACGTGCTGCGGGCGATCGTCTCGGGCGGCACCAGCGTGCTGCTGGGGCAGTCCGGCGCGGGCAAGTCCACCCTCGCCAACGCGCTGCTCGGCGCGGACGTGATGGAGGTGCAGGCCATCCGCGACGTCGACGGCAAGGGCCGGCACACCACCACCACGCGCAACCTGCTCGCGCTGCCCGGCGGGGGCGTGCTCATCGACACGCCCGGGCTGCGCGGGGTGGGCCTGTGGGACGCCGAGACCGGCGTCGGACAGGTCTTCTCCGAGATCGAGGAGCTGGCCCGCGACTGCCGCTTCCACGACTGCGCCCATGAGGCGGAGCCGGGGTGCGCGGTGCTCGCGGCGATCGAGGACGGCTCGCTCGCCGAGCGCCGCCTCGACAGCTTCCGCAAGCTGATGCGCGAGAACCGGCGGATCGTCGCCAAGACCGACGCGCGGCTGCGCAACGAGATCCGGCGTGACTGGCGGCTGAAGTCGGCGGAGGGTCGCCACAACATGGAGGCCAAGCGGGGACGCGGCCGCTGACGCGGTGCGGGCGGGAATCGGATGTGGTGCCTGAGCGGCGTCGTTCGGCTGCGGGCCGGTGGGGGCTGGTCGCGCCCACGCGGCGGAGCCGCAAATCGATACAGCCCCGCGCCCCTTGTAGGTGCGCCGGAACGCGGCGGCACCCCGCAACGGTGCTCAGCAACGTCGTGTCCGATTCCCGCCAGCCCGATCGCCCTCGGCCCCGCACACTGGACGTATGACCCACGACGACGACCGCACCCGGTACGAAGCCGTCAGCAGTCGGGACGCTCGGTTCGACGGTGAGTTCTTCTTCGCCGTGTCCACCACCGGCATCTACTGCCGTCCCAGCTGCCCGGCCGTCACGCCCAAGCGGCAGAACGTGCGGTTCTTCCCGACGGCGGCCGCGGCCCAGGGGCACGGCTTCCGGGCCTGTCGGCGCTGTCGTCCCGACGCGGTGCCGGGGTCGGCGGAGTGGAACGTGCGGGCCGACGTCGTGGGCCGGGCCGTGCGGCTCATCGGGGACGGTGTGGTGGACCGCGAGGGTGTGCCGGGGCTCGCCGGGCGGCTCGGGTACAGCACCCGGCAGGTCCAGCGGCAGCTCACCGCCGAGCTCGGCGCGGGCCCGGTCGCCCTCGCCCGGGCCCAGCGCGCCCACACCGCGCGCGTACTGCTCCAGACCACCGGTCTGCCGGTCACCGAGATCGCCTTCGCGGCCGGATTCGCCAGCGTGCGGCAGTTCAACGACACGATCCGGCAGATCTACGCCCGGACGCCCAGCGCGTTGCGCGAGGAGGCGGGCACCAAGGCCACCCGGGGGCGCGCCGCGTTCGCCGCCGGGATTCCGCTGCGTCTGGCGCACCGGGGCCCGTACGAGACCGGCGCGGTCTTCGACCTGCTGGCCGAGGAGGCCGTCGACCGGGTCGAGGAGATGACCGGCGCCCCCGGCGCGCGCACCTACCGCCGCACCCTGCGCCTGCCGTACGGCACCGGCATCGTGGCCGTCGACGAGGCGCGCCCGCGCCGGGGTGGCTGGCTGGAGGCGCGTATCCATCTCACCGACCTGCGCGATCTCACCACCGCCGTGCAGCGGCTGCGGCGCCTGTTCGACCTGGACGCCGATCCGTACGCGGTGGACGAGCGGCTCGCCGCCGACCCCCGGCTCGCCCCGCTGGTCGCGGCCCGCCCCGGGCTGCGCTCGCCGGGGGCGGCCGACCCGGACGAGTACGCGGTACGGGCGCTGGTGGGCCGGGAGGCGGCCGGGGAGCTCGTCGAGGCGTACGGGAAGCGCCTGGACGTGCCGTGCGGCGCCCTCACCCACCTCTTCCCCGAGCCCGCCACCCTCGCCGGCTCCCCGGACCCGGCCCTGGCCGCCCTCGCCACCGCACTCGCCGACACCACCCTGCGGCTCGACGCGGGCGCGGACCGGGACGAGGCCGTACGGGTGCTGCACGCGCTGCCGGGTCTCGACGAGAACACCATCGCGCTGATCCGGGCGCGGTCGTTGGGTGAGCCGGACGTCGACTTCACCGGCGGCGGAGGCGAACTCTGGCGGCCCTGGCGCTCGTACGCCCATCGGCACCTGCTCGCCGCCGCACCTGTTCACAGCCACCGCGCGGACGCATAGCCCTCCCCACCCACCAACGTCGGACGCGGCCGCCGACGCGCGCACCCCGCCCCCATCTGCGAACGTCGGTACATGATCCGTCTCGCCCGCCTCCCCCTGGAGCGGTGGTCGGCGTTCGTGCCGGCGCTCGCCCTCGTGCTGCTCGCGCTCACCTGGGGACGGTCGCTGCCGTCGTGGCTCGTCGCCCTCGTCGCGTGCTTTCTGGCGGGCGCGGTACTGGCGGCGGTGCACCATGCCGAGGTGGTGGCGCACCGGGTCGGCGAGCCGTTCGGCTCCCTGGTGCTGGCGGTCGCGGTGACGATCATCGAGGTCGCGCTGATCGTCACCCTGATGTCCGACGGCGGCGACAAGAGCGCCACACTCGCCCGCGACACCGTCTTCGCCGCCGCGATGATCACCTGCAACGGCATCGTCGGCGTCTGTCTCCTCATCGGCGCTCTCCGCCGCAAACTGGCCGTCTTCAACGCCGAGGGCACCGGCGCCGCCTTCGCCACGGTCACCACGCTCGCCGGGCTCAGCCTGGTCCTGCCGACGTTCACCACCAGCAAGCCGGGCCCGGAGTTCTCGTCCGCGCAGCTCGTCTTCGCGGCCCTCGCCTCGGTCGCCCTGTACGGGCTGTTCGTCGCCACCCAGACCGTGCGCCACCGCGACTACTTCCTGCCCGTCACCCAGCAGGGCGAGGTGATGGCGGAGGAGCACGCCGATCCGCCGTCCGCCCACACCGCGTGGATCAGCGTGGGTCTGCTCGGGGTGGCCCTGGTCGCGGTGGTGGGCCTGGCCAAGGGCGTCTCGCCGACCATCGAGAGCGGGGTGGCCGCCGCCGGGCTGCCCGCCTCGGTCGTGGGCGTGGTCATCGCGCTGCTCGTGCTGCTGCCCGAGACCATCGCCGCGAGCCGGGCCGCCGCCCGCGACCGGGTGCAGACGAGCCTCAATCTGGCGCTCGGCTCGGCGATGGCGAGCATCGGCCTGACCATTCCGGCCGTCGCGCTGGCCTCGATCTGGCTGTCGGGGCCACTGGTTCTGGGGCTCGGCGCCAGCCATATGGTGCTGCTCGCGCTGACCGTCGGGGTGGGCATCCTGACCTTCGTCCCGGGCCGCGCCACACTGATGCAGGGCGGCGTCCACCTGGCCCTTTTCGCCGGGTATCTGGTGCTCGCGGTCAGCCCCTGAACCTGCGGCCGATTCTCGCCCCTCGCCAAGTCTCCCTCGCAGCAGCCATGTTGACGCACCCTCACCCGATGACGCACGATCAAAATATAGATGCTAGATACATCTGAATCGGCCGGGTCAGGGACAGCCTCGGCCGGGAAGCGGGAGGCACCGCATGTGCGGCATCACCGGCTGGATCTCCTTCGACCGCGATCTGCGCGCCGAGCAGGACACCGTCGACGCCATGACCGAGACGATGGACTGCCGGGGCCCCGACGACCGGGGCACCTGGACAGGCGGCCCCGCCGCGCTCGGCCATCGCAGGCTCGCGATCATCGACCTCCCGGGCGGCCACCAGCCGATGACGGCCCGTACCGAGCGGGGAAGCGTCGTCCTCGTCTACTCGGGGGAGACGTACAACTTCACCGAGCTGCGCGCCGAACTGGCCGCGCGCGGCCACCGGTTCACCACCCAGTCCGACACCGAGGTCGTGCTGCGCGGCTACCTCGAATGGGGCGAGGCCGTCGCCGACCGGCTCAACGGCATGTACGCGTTCGCGATATGGGACGAGCCCCGGCAGCGTCTCGTCATGATCCGCGACCGGATGGGGATCAAACCGTTCTACTACTACGAGACGCCCGACGGCGTGCTCTTCGGCTCCGAACCCAAGGCGATCCTCGCCAACCCGCTGGCCCGCCGCACGGTCGGACTCGACGGGCTGCGCGAGCTGTTCGTGATGGTCAAGACGCCCGGCCAGGCCGTGTGGGACGGTATGAAGGAGGTCGAGCCGGGCACCGTCGTGACGGTCGACCGGAACGGCCTGCGCCGGCACGTCTACTGGTCGCTTGAGACTCGGCCGCACGACGACGGTCGGGACGCAACGGTCACCCACGTACGCGACCTGCTCGACGACATCGTCCGGCGTCAGCTCGTCGCCGACGTACCGCGCTGTGTGCTGCTCTCCGGCGGGCTCGACTCCTCGGTGCTGACCGCGCTGGCCGCCCGCCGCCTGGCCGCGAAGGGCGAGCGCGTGCGCAGCTTCTCGGTCGACTTCGCGGGCCGCACCGAGAACTTCATCGCCGACGAGCTCCGCCCCACCCCCGACAGCCCGTACGCCCACGACGTGGCCCGCAGCGCCGGGACCCGGCACCAGGACATCGTCCTGGACTCGCACGCCCTGGCCGACCAGGAGTTACGCGCCAAGGTCATCCGCGCCCGCGACCTGCCGACCGGGCTCGGCGACCTCGACAGCTCGCTCCACCTGCTCTTCCAGGCCGTACGCGAACACTCGACGGTCGCGCTCTCCGGCGAGTCCGCCGACGAGGTGTTCGGCGGCTACCGGCAGTTCTTCGACGAGGAGGCCCGTACCGCCCGTACGTTCCCCTGGCTGGTGCACCACAAGGACCACTTCGGCGACGGGGCCGCGCTGCTGCGGCCCGAGGTGAACGCTGCGCTCGACCTCCCGTCGTTCGTCCGCGACAGCTACGACACGGCCGTCGCCGGGGTCCAACGCCTCGACGGCGAGAGCGACTTCGAGTACCGGATGCGGGTGATGAGCCATCTGCATCTGACCCGTTTCGTGCGGGTGCTGCTCGACCGCAAGGACCGCGCCAGCATGGCCGTCGGGCTCGAAGTACGGGTGCCGTTCTGCGACCACCGGCTCGTGGAGTACGTGTACAACGCGCCCTGGTCGCTGAAGTCGTTCGACGGGCGCGAGAAGAGTCTGCTGCGGGAGGCGGCGGCGGATGTGCTGCCGCAGTCCGTCTACGACCGGGTGAAGAGCCCGTACCCCTCGACACAGGACCCCAAGTACGCCGTCGCGTTGCAGGAACACGGCAAGGATCTGCTCGCACGTGGCGATCACGCGGTCTTCGAACTAGTCGACCGCGAGCGGCTGTTGGCGGCCGTACGCGACGATGCGCCGCAGACCACCCAGGCCGCGCGAACCGGCCTTGAGCATGCGCTCGACCTGGCCCTCTGGATCGATATGTACGGGCCCGGGATTACACTCGCCTGACTTTCCCGGGGGTGCTCTTCCGGGGTACGGGCCATTCGGGTTGGGGGCGGCGGGCGGGCGATGATCATCGACGACGATGCGGCGTTGCAGCTCGTGATCTCGCTCCATCGGCTGCTGCGGGGGCTGCGCCGGGCCGCCCCCGCCGACGGGATCCAGCCGACGCAGATAGTGGTGCTCTCGCTGCTCGCCGAGAGCGGGCCCGCCCGCATCGGCGAGCTCGCGGCCCGGGTGCCGTGTTCGCAGCCGACGGCGACGGCTGCCGTGGCCGGTCTGGAGGCTTCCGGGCTCGTGCTGCGGCAGCCCGACCCTACGGATGGGCGTGCTGCGCGCATCGTGCTCACCGAGCGGGGTGCGCGGGCGCTGGTGGATGCGGCGCGGGCCGAGGCGGAGGTTCTGGCGTGGCGGTTGGGTGCGTTGGCCGACGACGAGGCCCGCGCGGTCGTCGGCCTCGGGCCGTTGCTTCGCCGCCTGGCGGAGGTTGCGCATGACGGGTCCGACCCTGCGAGTCGAGGCTGATGCCTCGGGGTGCTGGATTCGTCTGCGGACCGTGGGTGGCTGGCCGCGCAGTTCCCCGCGCCCCTTAGAAGATAGGTGGCTCGGAAACGCGGGGGACTGCCGAACTCACGTCTCCTCCAAACCCCAGCTGTGGATCTTTCTGGGGTGGATGCGGATCAGTTCCTCGCTGAAGTGGGGGCCCAACTCGTGGGGGCCCGTGAGGAGTTCGGCCTCGCCTCGGATCTCGACTCCGCGTACCTTCCACGGCCTGACGCTCACCACGTCGTCCACGACCAGGGCGAGCCTCGGGTTGGCCAGGAGGTTGCGCCACTTCTTCGTCGTGCCCAGGGCGAAGCCGCCGATGAGGATCGTGTCGTCGTCCTGGGGGAAGTAACCGACCGGGTTGGCCTGGGGCTGGCCCTTGGGGTCCACGGTCGCCAGGCGTCCGAGGCGCTGGGACCGGAGGTACGCGCGCTCGGCCGCGCTGAATTCGCTCATGGCCCCAGCGTCACAGGCTCAGCCCCAGATGACCACGCCCACCCACGCCCCCACCACCAGCAGGCACGCAAGCAGCTCCATCAGGACCGAGTAGCCACCGGCCCGCAACACCGTACGAGCCGACGTCCAGCCCGCCCCGTGGCTGCCCAGGCGTACCCGTTCCGCACCGTAGAGGCCGCCCAGGAAGCCCGCGACCGCGCCCACGACCGGGACCAGGAAGAAGCCGACGATCGCGGCGACACCGCCGGTCAGCAGCGAGCGCCGGGGTACTCCCGCCTCTTTCAGACGCCTCGGCGGCAGTACGAGCTTGAGGGACTGGGCGATCAGGAGCAGCGCCGTGGACCCGGCCAGTACCGCCCAGGCCGGGCCCGTCGTGTCGGTGAGGGCCCACCACACCACGGCCGCCCAGACGATCGCCTGCCCCGGCACACCGGGCACGAGCACGCCGAACAGGCCGAGGAGCATCACCAGGCCCACCTCTAGGAGCTGCCACACGCCCACCTGCCCAGCGTGCAGGAAACACAGCATTTCCGCAGGTCTGTGGCGGGTGTGTAACCCCGGGTTCGGCTTGATCCCGACCCTCGGAGGCCCCGCATTCTTTAGGGGCGCGGGGAACTGCGCGACCAGCCCAAGACGGCCCGCAGCCGCCAAGACCACCGCGTCCAGCGAAGACCTACCGCGCCACCCAGCCCCTTTCATACGCATGCCACCCCAACTGCAACCGAGTGGTCACCCCCGTGAGCTCCATCAGCCCCTTCACCCGCCGCTGCACCGTCCGCAACCCCAGCTCCAGCTGCTTCGCCACGCTCGCGTCCGTCATCCCGGCCAGGAGCAGCGACAGGATCTCCAGGTCCGTGGGGTCCGGGCCGACCGACTCCTCCCGTACGGCCGCACCCCCGCTCGCGAGCCGCAGCGGCAGCGCGTCCCGCCAGACCGCCTCGAAGAGGCCCATCAGGGACTCCAGGAGGCCGCTGGCGTGCACCACCAGGGCCGCGGGCTCCGCGCCGCGGCCGGTCAGGGGGACCATCGCGAGGGTGCGGTCGGCGACGACCAGCTTGGTGGGGACCCGGTCCACCGTCCGTACCTGCTCGTCGCGGCCGAGTGCCGCCGACAGCTCGGTGATCCCGGCGGGCGAGGCAAGGACCGCGCGCTCGATGACCACGCGGTAGGCCACGCCCCGGGCCGCCGCTCGCTCCTCGGACTCGTTGTCCACACCGGTCACCGCGACCGGGTTCCCGGTGACCAGGGCGCACACCTCCTCGGTCGCGCCCAGTTGCAGCTGGTGGAAGCGGTGGGCGACGGCGGACGCGCCGGTCACCACCTCCACCAGGTCGTGCACGGCGGGCTCGGCGGCCTCCGCCCGGTACTCCTCGGCGAGCAGCGCGGCCGCCAGCTCCGCCTGCTCCAGCTCATGGCGCTGCTGGGTGAGCAGGGCGCCGAGCGCGACCCCCGGCGGGGCCGCCACCCAGCGGCCGGTCCGGGCCGACGACTGGGCCGCGAGGCCCTGGCGTTCCAGGCGCCGCAGCGCGCGCTCGGTCTCCGTCTCGGGCAGCGCCAGGCGGTGCGCCAGGTCCGCGACCTCCGCCGCGCCCACCGCCACCAGCGTCCGGTACGCCGACTCCTGCGTCTCGTCGAGGCCTATCGCTCCCAGCACCCTCGTCCGCCCCCTCTCGCGCCGGGGTCCACGCGTGGCGGGAAACGGCCACGGCGCAAACCCGCCTCACAACATCATCCCCGCACCTTCCGTCCCTCTGCGAAGGTTGCGCAACCGCAGCACCAACAGCCGTCGGCAACAAGGCATTTGTGCGCTTTGCGCGCGGACTGTTTTCTTCCGGATTCACCCGGGGAGACGCGATCCGCCCGATATCGCGTACGGTACGCAGCTCGTTGCGCGGCGTACGACGTGCGGTGAGCAATGCGCCGGGCCCCACAGTTTCGTCGGGCGGCTCTCCTGTGGGGGGAAGAGCCGCCCGGCGGAGTCCATTTCGCTCGCGTCCGCGTGCGGAGTGCGCATTTGTGTGCTGACCACTTTTACCCGATGCACCGTTTTCGTACGGCCCGTGCGGTGGACAATAAGGGCATGAGTCAGCAGGGGGAGAGGCGCACCTCGGACGACGACTGGTGGACTCGCCTGTACGACGAGCCCGCCCCGGACAACGCACCCGCCAAGGCGGGCGACACCCTCGACGATCGTTTCGACTCGGCCGCGCAGGCGGTGAGTCCGGCCGTGCCGGACCCGAGGTCGGGGCGCAGCGGTCCCCGGCACGCGGCGCGCGTGCCCCAACAGCCCGTAGCGAGCGAACGAATCGATCCTGCGGACCGGCCACCCGATCCGATGCCCGGTGCGGCTCCCGAAACGCCCCCGGCCGCCACCGGCCCCCGGGCGCCCTGGCAGCCGCCCGCCCCCACGGCCTCGCCCGACACCGGTCGCACGGCCTCCTGGTGGGAGCCCGCCGACTCCCTACCGGCCACGGCCCCGCCACCACCCGCGTACGAGCCCCGGGCGATCCCGGAACCGCCGTCGGAACCGCCGACCGCACCGCCCGAGGTCGCCGCCGTGACCCCGTCGGAGCCTCCCGTCCCACCCGAGTCCGGCCCGCCCACCGTCGTGGACGCGGCACCCCCGGCCGAACCGGAACCCCCGGCCCCACGCCCCCGTACCGCCCATGTGGGTGACGGCCCGCCCACCTATGACCCCGAGCCCACCGCGCTGCCCTTCGCGCGGCCCGACAGTCTCGGGGAGCTCGTCGCCGACACCGTGCTCGACGGGGCCCGGTACGGCTCGTACGTCCTGCGGGCCGCGTCCGTGCGCGGGGACTCCGCGCGGTACCGGGGCGAGCCGAGGCGGGACGCGCTGCTCACCGCGCGGTTCGGGAACGGCCCGGACGCGCTCGTGCTCGTCGCCGTGGCCAGCGGCGTACGGGCCGTGGGGGACGCGCACCTCGCCGCCGCCGACGCCTGCCGCTGGATCGGCGGGGCCATCGGGCGCAGCCACGCCCGGCTCGCCGACGACATAAGGGCGGGGCGGCGCGGCGACCTCAAGTCGGGCCTTCACCGGCTCACCGACCGCAGTTACGGACGGCTGCGCGCCCGCGCCGCCGAGCTCGGGGCGGAGCCCGAGCAGTACACCGCGAGCCTGCGCTGTCTGCTGCTGTCCGCCGACCCGTCCTGCCGCACCCGGGTCTTCTTCGGCGTCGGCCACGGCGGGCTCTTCCGGTTGCGCGGGGGTGCCTGGCAGGACATCGAGCCCGCGCTGCCCGAGCCGGGGGAGGTCTCCGGCGAGCCCGTCGTCGGGTTCGGGTCGGCGCCCGCCGAGTCCGTCGAGGGCGACCGGCTCACCATGGACCTGCACACCGTGGAGCCCGTCCGGCCGTTCATCGACGCCCCGCCCCCGCCCGCCGAACCGTTCCGCTTCCGCGCCTCGGTCGCCCGCCCGGGCGACACCCTGCTCCTGTGCAGCGGCGGCCTCGCCGAACCGCTGAGGGGCGAGCCGGCGCTCGCCAAGGAGCTCGCCGAGCGCTGGGCCGGGGACGAGCCGCCGGGCCTCGCGGCCTTCCTCGCCGACACCCAGCTGAGGGTGAAGGGATACGCCGACGACCGTACGGCGGTGGCGGTCTGGGAGGCGTGAGGCGCCTGCCCGTGGCATGAATGGAGCCATGGGCAAACAGAATGTGGCAGAGCAGTTCGTGGACATCCTCGCCCGGGCCGGGGTGCGGCGGATGTACGGCGTCGTCGGCGACAGCCTGAACCCCGTCGTCGACGCCATCCGCCGCAACTCCGCCGTCGACTGGATCCAGGTCCGCCACGAGGAGGTCGCGGCCTTCGCGGCGGGCGCCGAGGCCCAGATCACCGGGAGCCTCGCGGCCTGCGCGGGATCGTGCGGCCCGGGCAACCTCCATCTCATCAACGGGCTGTACGACGCCCACCGTTCGATGGCCCCGGTCCTCGCCCTCGCCTCGCACATCCCCTCGTCCGAGATCGGCCTCGGCTACTTCCAGGAGACCCACCCCGACCAGCTGTTCCGCGAGTGCTCGCACTACAGCGAGCTGATCTCCAGCCCCAAGCAGATGCCCCGGCTGCTCCAGACCGCCATCCAGCACGCGATCGGCCGGGGCGGCGTCAGCGTGGTCTCGCTGCCGGGCGACGTGGCCTCCGAGCCCGCCCCGGACAAGGCCGTCGAGCACGCTCTGGTCACCGCCCTGCCGTCGGTGCGCCCGGGCGACGCGGAGATCGAGAAGCTGGCCCGGCTCGTCGACGAGGCCGCCAAGGTCACCCTCTTCTGCGGCAGCGGCACGGCCGGGGCGCACGCCGAGGTGATGGAGTTCGCCGAACGGATCAAGGCCCCGGTGGGGCACGCGCTGCGCGGCAAGGAATGGATTCAGTACCAGAATCCCTACGACGTCGGTATGAGTGGGCTGCTCGGTTACGGGGCCGCCTATGAAGCCACCCATGAGTGCGATCTGCTGATCCTGATCGGCACCGACTTCCCGTACAACGCGTTCCTGCCCGACGACGTCAAGATCGTGCAGATCGACGTCCGGCCGGAGCGTCTGGGGCGGCGCTCGCAGCTCGATCTGGCCGTCTGGGGCGACGCGCGCGAGACGCTGCGCTGTCTCATCCCGCGCGTGAAGGCCAAGACCGACCGCCGTTTCCTCGACAAGATGCTGAAGAAGCACGCGGACGCGCTGGAGGGCGTGGTCAAGGCGTACACGCGCAAGGTGGAGAAGCACATTCCCATCCACCCCGAGTACGTCGCCTCCGTACTGGACGAACTCGCCGCCGACGACGCGGTGTTCACGGTCGACACCGGGATGTGCAACGTCTGGGCCGCCCGTTACATCTCGCCCAACGGCAAGCGGCGGATCATCGGTTCGTTCAGCCATGGCTCGATGGCGAACGCGCTGCCGCAGGCGATCGGCGCGCAGTTCGTCGACCGCGACCGCCAGGTGATCTCGATGTCCGGCGACGGCGGGTTCTCCATGCTGATGGGGGACTTCCTCACCCTCGTCCAGTACGACCTGCCGGTGAAGATCGTGCTGTTCAACAACTCCTCGCTCGGCATGGTCGAGTTGGAGATGCTGGTCGCGGGTCTGCCGTCGTACGGGACGACCAACCGCAACCCCGACTTCGCGGCGATCGCCCGCGCGGCCGGTGCGTACGGCGTACGCGTCGAGAAGCCCAAGCATCTCGCGGGCGCGCTCAAGGACGCCTTCAAGCACAAGGGTCCGGCCCTGGTCGACGTCGTCACCGACCCCAACGCGCTCTCCATCCCGCCGAAGATCAGCGCGGAGATGGTCACCGGGTTCGCGCTCTCCGCGAGCAAGATCGTGCTGGACGGCGGGGTCGGGCGGATGCTGCAGATGGCGCGCTCGAATCTACGTAACGTGCCCCGGCCGTAAGGAAGGTGTCCACCCGCGCGTCAGTTGATGGGGTGATTGTCTGCGGTCAGCCCGTCTCCGGCGGGGGTGGCCGGAAGGCGTGCGGAACCGCAGGGCTTCGCGGGCCTTCACCCGCGAATCCCGGGTTTATGGGCCCTTTAACCCTGTGAGTCGCCCATGAGTAAGGGGCGCCACCGTCGAGTGCCCGCTCCGGTCGTTTCCGGGGCGGAACCGATGGTGGTGGGCGTGGAACCGCTCCCGCGCCGGTTTCCGTCGGTCGTTGCGGAATCACCATGCGTGACGGGGGGTCACCGGGGCATGCATCTCGTGAGGGTGTTCGAGACGGGAAGGGACGTTGCGACGTGCGGGTGGGGGTCATGACAGGACGTCAGGGGGGAGCCGGATCCGATACGGACGGATCGCTCCAGGGAACAGGTGCGCGCGCCGCGCTCCAGGGACAGCTGCGGCGCCGGGTGGGGCGGTCGGATCTCACGGCGGTGCCGGAAGTACGGCGCGCGCTACGGGAGTTGCTGGGCCACTGGGGGCACTCGGAGCCGGCCGCCGTGGCCGAGCTGCTGACGTGCGAGCTGGTGACCAACGCCCTGATACATACCGATCACGGGGCGGTGGTGACGGCCACGGTCGCACCGGCCGGGCTTCGCGTCGAGGTCCATGACTTCATGGCCGCGCTGCCCAGGCCGCACGTACCGTCCGCCGACGACGGTACGCACGGCAGGGGCCTGCTGCTGGTTCAGGCACTCGCGGACGCCTGGGGCGTACGCGCGCACGAGGCGGGAAAGGTGGTCTGGTTCGAGCTGAGGCTCGGCAGTGCCTAGCCGAACTGCTGCTCAAGGTCCTTCAGCTTGCGCTCCAGGTGGTCGAGCCGGGGGAGGGTCTGGGTGTCGTCCTCGGCGGTGAGGTCGACGGTCCGGGACGTCGCGGGCTCAGCGCCCGTGACGGCCTGCAGGGAGGGCCGGTTGCGTAGAGGCAGTTGTCCCGGCTCGGCTATGGCGGGCTCCGCGACAGCCTTCGGCTGCGCGGAGCCCGAACCACCGGCGATGGACGGGACGTCGACCTGTCGGCCCCCGGGCCGCACCCGGCCAAGAGCCCGGCCCTGCCGGGTGAGCGCCTTCAGATGTGCCCGCTCCAGCTTCTCCTGCTCGCGTCGGCGCAGCCGGTTCTGCTCCTTGGCCCGCCGGTCCTCGCGGACCTCGTCGACCGCCTCGTCCAGCGTCCGTACGCCCTCCAGGAGCATCAGCGACCAGGCGCCGAACGTCTCTCGGGGCGCGCGCAGCCACCGTACGATCCGGATCTGCGGCAACGGCCGTGGCACCAGGCCCTGTTCGCGCAGTGCCGCCCGGCGGGTCTGCTTCAGCGCGCGGTCGAAGAGGACCGCCGCCGACAGCGACATCCCGGCGAAGAACTGCGGGGCGCCCGCGTGGGCGATGCCGCGTGGCGCGTGCACCCAGTTGAACCAGGCGGCGGCCCCCGCGAACGTCCACACCAGCAGACGCGATCCGAGTGCCGCGTCGCCGTGGCTGGCCTCGCGCACGGCGAGGACCGAGCAGAACATCGCGGCGCCGTCGAGGCCGAACGGGACCAGGTACTCCCAGCCGTCGGTCAGGCCCAGGTTCTGCCGGCCGAAGCCGACCAGGCCGTGGAAGGAGAGCGCGGCGGCGACGGCCGCGCAGCAGAACAGCAGCCCATAGGAAGCCGTGCCGTACACGGCCTCCTTCCTTCTGCGGCGATCCTCGCTGCGTTCCCAGGTGTCCTCGCCGGACTTGCCCTCGCCGCCGACGCGCTTGCCGCGTGCGAGGACGACCAACGCCACGACGACCCCCACGATCATCACGCCGCCCGGAAGCAGCCAGTCCAGAGATATGTCGGTCAGTCGCATGCGGTGTCCCTTGAATCACGTAAGGCATTTCGTGCGCCATAGTGCTCCTGCCGTACGGGGCCGCAGGGGGTTTTCGGGGCAAGAGACCGTCATTGGACGGCCGTGGCATTCGGATAGGTGCGATCTGATCGAACTTGCGTGGCCGCAGAACGAGTTGGGTTCGAATCCGACTCACTCCGACGAGTGGCGTGGATTCAGGACGCCGTGCCGAGCTTGGCCACCCGGTCGGCGTCGCAGGTACGCGGACAGGTGACGCAGGTGTCCTCGGGGCGCAGGGTGTAGAAGAGGCAGCAACTGGCCCGGTCGCGGGTCGGCAGCGGCTCGCCCGCCGGTCCCGTCAGCTCACGGAACCCGGCGCCGCCGACGTACGGCTTGGTCGAGCCCGGCAGCAGCTGTTCGAGCTCGCCCATCGCGCGCCGCTCCTCGCCGAGCAGCGCGGCGACGTACCAGAGGCCCTCGACGATCTCGTCGGTCGCCATGCCCCACAGCGCCCGCCGGCCGCGCCGCATCCGGGGTCCGAAGCCTTCGAGCACGGGCCCGATGTGCTCGGCGACGGCCGCGCGCACCTCGGCCCGCAGCGCCTCCTCGTCCGGTACGACCCGGGCGCCGGGCAGCGCGGCCGCCGGGTCGCCGGGCAGACACGCGAACTCCCGCACTCGTACGGTCAGCCGCCCCAGCGTGCGCTGGAAGGCCACGTCCTCGACGGGTACGCGCGGCACCCGCCGGTGCAGAAACCAGGGGACCGTGATGAGCAGACAGGCCGGCCAGGCGTACCGGTGGAAGCCGAACGAGGCGATGACGCCGGGGCGGGCCTCCTGCCCGTAGTCCCGCAGGACCTGCTCCTCGTCCCAGCCGAGGAAGGTGTCCAGGGCGTCTCCGCCCTCCGCGAGCCGGTGCGCGCCGACCCAGCCGGGGGAGTCCGGGGCCCGTTCGCCGTCCGCGAGCTCCGCCACCCGAAGGCCCGGGTAGACCTCGGCGAGGCGCGCGTACGACGCCGCGAGGGGGCTCGGGAGCAGCGTGGACACAGTCATGCAGGGACCACCGAATCACGATCGTTTGCAGGTAAGGCTTACCTTAGCGGATGAGCGCGAGGTTTGAACTGTCGCTTTGTCCGCCTATGGTGCTGGGGAGATACCGAACGGTAGGAGGGCCTGGGGTGGAGCAGGGCAGAGCGCGCGAAGCGGCGGTGGCGCCGTTCGGGTTGCCCCGCGTCCCCGCGCAGGCCCGTGCCGAGGGCGAGCCCAGCGCACGCGGGGAGCACACCCACAGCGAGCCGCCCGCCCCGCAGCACCAGGTCCGTCGGCACTCGGTGCGCGGCCAGATCCTGGAGGCGCTGCGGGCCGCGCTGGTCGACGGCGAGCTGGTGCCGGGCGAGGTGTACTCGGCGGTGGCGCTCGGCGAGCGCTTCGGCGTCTCGGCGACTCCCGTACGCGAGGCCATGCAGCGCCTGGCCTCCGAGGGCGCGGTCGAGGTCGTCCCGAACCGGGGCTTCCGGGTCACCGAGCGCAGCGCCGTCGAGCTCGCGGAGCTCGCCGAGGTGCGGGCGCTGATCGAGGTGCCGGTGATGCTGCGGCTCGCGCGGTCCGTCCCGGCCGCCCGCTGGGCCGAGCTGCGGCCGCTCGCCGAGGCGACGACGCAGGCGGCGGCGGTCGGTGATCGGGCGGGGTACGCGGAGTCGGATCGCGCGTTCCATCGCGCGGTGCTGGCGCTTGCCGGGAACCAGCAGTTGCTTCAGGTTGCGGAGGATCTGCATCGGCGGTCGCA
The DNA here is from genome assembly GCF_014596475.1 of Streptomyces sp. CBMA152. GTDB lineage: Bacteria > Actinomycetota > Actinomycetes > Streptomycetales > Streptomycetaceae > Streptomyces. Next base: position 89,456 of record NZ_MECJ01000039.1, read on the forward strand.
GTGGCCGCTCACGGTGACCGCTGCGCCGGTCGCTCGCCATGCGGAGTTGGTCGCGGACGCGGCGGAGCACATGGCGTTGCTGGACGCGTTGATCGCCCAGGATCTGACGGTTGTTCAGTCCCTGGTGCGGGAGCATTTCACGGGGTCTGCGCTTTAGCGCTTCGCTGGAGGCGGGGTTGTTCGTCTGCGGACCGGTGGGGGCTGGTCGCGCAGTTCCCCGCGCCCCTCATATGCCGCTGCGCGGCATCCTCGGGGGCGGCCCGAAGGGGCGCAATCCAGGGGCGCGGGGAACTGCGCGACCAGCCCAGCACGGTCCGCAGACAAAAGCACGCCCCCAAGGGGGTCAGGTCGTCGCCGGCGTCGGGGCCAGATGCGCCGCGAGCCACGTCGGCACTCCGCCCAGGAGACGGAACAAACGCGCCGCCTCCGTGCGCAGTCTCGTCGCCTCCGGTTCCGGTTCCGCCTCGGCCAGGGCGGCCAGGGCCGGGGCCGTGCCCACCAGGTAGCCCAGTTCCTCGCGGATGCGCAGGGACTCGGCGAAGCCGTGGCGGGCCTCGGCCAACTCGCCTTCGCGCAGGGCGAGTCCGGCCAGTTGGCGCCAGGTGAACGAGAGCAGCAGGGTGTCCCCGTGGGCGGTGGCGCCCGCATGGGCGCGGCGGTAGGCGGCCCGGGCCGCCTGGGGTGCGTCGGTGACGTTCTCGGCGAGCAGTCCGCGTCGGAAGTCGAGCAGGGCGCGGCTGCGCGCGGCCGGGGCGATCAGCGCGGCCGCCCGGCCGAACGCGGAGCGGGCCTCGTCGGCCCGGTCCCGTACGCCCAACAGCGTTGACGCGTACGCGAGTTGACCGCGCTCGCAGGCGGCGGCGCCGCGCTCCTCGTCGTCCCCGGCGACCGCCTCGGCGCCGCGCAGCGCCTCCTCGGCCTCGGCCCAGCCGTTCTCGGTGTACAGACAGCGCTCGGTGAGCAGCGCGGCCCGCTGGAGCGCCGCGGCGGGCTCGGCGCAGTGTGGCTCCAGCAGGGCGGCCGCGTCCGTCCAGCAGCCGCGCGAGCGCAGCCGCCACACCGCGGTCTGAAGCGGATCCCCGTCATCTGCAGTCGTTCCGGAACCAGACATGGCGGGATACGCCACGTTGCCCTCCCCGAGCGCGCCATTGAGCTGATGAGTCGCGGGCCAAACGTCGTGGCCGCATCTCAGCACGGATTGGCACGCCGGGCCAAGGGCCATGCGTGAATTCCTTCACAAACGGCGGGTTGCCGTACGTCGGGGTGGTGTTCCCGGCCGTACGCGCCGCTTTCGCGCCCCCTCAGCTCATCCGCAGGGCCAGGAAGAAGTCCAGCTTGTCCTCCAGGCGCGAAAGATCACGCCCCGTCAGTTGCTCGATCCGGCCCACCCGGTAGCGCAAGGTGTTGACGTGCAGATGCAGCCGGGTGGCACAGCGGGTCCAGGAGCCGTCGCAGTCGAGGAACGCCTCCAGGGTCGGGATCAGCTCGGCCCGGTGGCGGCGGTCGTAGTCGCGCAGCGGGTCGAGGAGGCGGGCGGTGAAGGCGCGGCGCACGTCGTCCGGGACGAACGGCAGCAGCAGGACGTGCGAGGCCAGCTCGTGGTGCCCGGCGGCGCAGACCCGGCCCGGGCGGGCGGCGGCGACCCGGCGGGCGTGCCGGGCCTCCTCCAGGGCGCCGCGCAGCCCCTCCGCCGAGTGCACGGCCGCGCTGACACCCAGTGTCAGGCGTCCGTCGTCGGCGAGGCCCGCAGAGAGCGGCGCCTGGACGGCGGCGAGCAGCGCGTCGGCGTGCAGCCCGCTCTCGGAGCCCTCCGGGCCCACGGCGGGCAGCGGCACGAGTGCGATCGCCTCGTCGCCCGCGTGGGCGACCGCGATGCGGTCCGAGGAGTCGGATCCGGCCACCGCCGGGTCGACCAGGATCTCCTCAAGGAGCGCCTGGGCGACGGGGCCGCCCGCGATCTCGGCCGCGCCGGTCGCGGACTGGCTCCAGTCGACCCGGGCCACGATGACCTGCCAGTGCGGCGCCGAGCCCAGGCCCGGCAGCAGCACTGGGGCCGCGACCCGCAGCCGGGCCGCGATCTCGGCGGGCGCGGCGCCGGTCTGCACCAGCTCCAGGACCTCCTGGGCGAGCCGTCGGCGTACCGCACGGGCAGCGTCGCGGCGGTCGCGCTCCACGGCGATCAGCTGGGTGACGCCCTGGAGCAGATCGAGTCGGGCCGCGGGCCAGTCGCCCGCGTCCGCCTCGACCGCGAGCAGCCAGTCCGACAGGACCGTCTCGCGCACGTCACGGGCCGCCGGGGCCGCTCCGCGCCCGCTGTGGCGGATCGGGAACAGCGAGTACGTGGTGCCGTTCACCACGGCCCGGTGGGGGCCGCGACGGCCGGTGCGGGTCGCGGCGAGATGTTCACCCGCGAGAGTGGCGCCGACCGACGCCTCCAGCGGGTCGCCGGCGCCCGCGATCTGCCGGCCGGTGGGGGAGAGCACCCAGGCCCGCAGGTCCAGGTCGGAGCCGAGCAGGTCCAGGACGACCTCCGGGCCGCCGCCCGCCGGGCCCGACGTCATCAGCCGCCGGTGCCGGTCGACGACCGCCGCCAGGTCCCCGGCCCGCTCGCCGGACACCTGGCGCACCACGTGCTCGGTGATGGTCGCGAAGGCGACCGACTCGTTGACCGCGAACAGCGGCAGCCGGTGCTGTGTACATGCACGGATCAGGTCATCCGGGATCGCGCCCAGCTCGGCCTCGCCGGCCGCCAGGCCGACCACCCCGGCTCCGGCCAGGATCCGTACGAATGGCTCGGAATCGTCGGCGTCCCGGCGCCAGGCGAGCCCGGTGAGGACGAGCTCGCCGCCGGAGAGATAGCGGCTCGGATCGCGCAGGTCAGTGGTCATCACACCGCGTACGGTGCGGTCCAGCTCGTCCTCGCCGCCGAGTAGCCGCAGCCCCAGCGCGTCGGTCTCCAGAAGTGCGCGCAGCCGCATCGCGTGTCGCCGCCGATCTGTCTTGTTGTTGCCGGTGGAAAGCGGTGGGGTTTCTGAGCACCGCCTTTCATACGAATCTACAAGACGTAGATGGAGACCAGCCAACTCCTTCATGGTTTCGGTGACTGCACCCGGCGGAGTGAGGCTTGTGTACTGGGGCCACACAGCGTTAACAGCACATGAACGACTTTGAAGCCCAGGCCCTGCCGTCACCGGGACCCGCGCGATCGACCCCGATTGAGAAGAAGAGAGCCACTCATGGACTTCCTTCGCCCCGCCAGCTGGGAGGAGGCGCTCGCCGCCAAGGCCGAGCACCCCACGGCTGTGCCCATTGCGGGTGGCACCGATGTGATGGTCGAGATCAACTTCGACCACCGCCGGCCCGAGTACCTTCTGGACCTGAACCGCATCGAGCTGCTGCGCGCGTGGGAGGTCGGCGAGGAGACCGTACGACTCGGCGCGTCCGTTTCGTACACCCAGATCATGGAGAACCTGCGGGCCGAGCTGCCGGGTCTGGCGCTCGCCTCGCACACCGTGGCCTCCCCGCAGATCCGCAACCGCGGCGGCGTCGGCGGCAACCTGGGCACCGCCTCGCCGGCCGGTGACGCCCACCCGGCGCTGCTCGCCGCGGGCGCCGAGGTCGAGGTCGAGTCGGTGCGCGGCGCGCGCCTGATCCCGATCGACGAGTTCTACACCGGTGTGAAGCGCAACGCGATGGCGCCGGACGAGCTCATCAAGACGGTCCACATCAAGAAGGCGGACGGCCCCCAGCAGTACTCCAAGGTGGGCACCCGCAACGCGATGGTCATCGCGGTGTGCGCCTTCGGTCTGGCCCTGCACCCCGAGACCCGTACGGTCCGCACCGGCATCGGCTCCGCCGCCCCGACCCCCGTGCGGGCCAAGGCCGCCGAGGAGTTCCTGAACGCCGCGCTCGAAGAGGGCGGATTCTGGGAGAGCGGCAAGATCATCACCCCCTCGATCGCCAAGCAGTTCGCGGAGCTCGCCTCCGCCTCCTGCAACCCGATCGACGACGTACGAGGCACCGCCAAGTACCGCCGGCACGCCGTGGGCATCATGGCCCGCCGCACCCTCGGCTGGACCTGGGAGCAGTACCGCGGCACCGGCCGCTCGCTTGAAGGAGCTGCATAACCATGCGCGTCAATTTCACGGTCAACGGCCGCAAGCAGGAAGCCGACGACGTCTGGGAGGGCGAGAGCCTTCTCTACGTCCTGCGCGAGCGCATGGGTCTTCCGGGTTCGAAGAACGCCTGTGAGCAGGGCGAATGCGGCTCCTGCACGGTCCGCCTGGACGGCGTGCCGGTGTGTTCCTGCCTGGTCGCGGCCGGTCAGGTCGAGGGCCGCGAGGTCGTCACCGTCGAGGGCCTGGCCGACTACGCCAAGCACCGCGACGAGACCCACCCGGGCGGAGCCTGTGCCTCCGGCGCGTGCGGCACCTCGGTGGACGCCGCCCAGCGCTGGCAGGCCAAGCCGCAGGACGGCCGCAGCGCCGACTCCGGGGACCTCTCCCCGATCCAGCAGGCGTTCATCGACGCCGGCGCCGTCCAGTGCGGTTTCTGCACCCCGGGTCTGCTGGTCGCCGCCGACGAGCTCCTTGAGCACAACGCCTCCCCGTCCGACCAGGACATCCGCGAGGCCCTCTCCGGCAACCTCTGCCGCTGCACCGGTTACGAGAAGATCCTCGACGCGGTCCGCCTCGCGGCCGCCCGTCAGGAAGAGGCGGTCTGACGATCATGGCCACCACTGGTACTCCCACCAACATCACCCAGGGCTCCAAGACCAAGGGCGGCATCGGCGAGTCGACGCTGCGGCCCGACGGCACCCTCAAGGTCACCGGTGAGTTCGCGTACTCCTCGGACATGTGGCACGAGGACATGCTCTGGGGCCAGACCCTGCGCTCCACGGTCGCCCACGCCGAGATCAAGTCGATCGACATCTCCGAGGCCGTCGCGATGCCCGGCGTCTACGCCGTGCTGACCTACGACGACCTGCCGACCGACGTGAAGAACTACGGCCTGGAGATCCAGGACACCCCGGTCCTCGCGCACGGCAAGGTACGCCACCACGGCGAGCCGGTGGCGCTGGTCGCCGCCGACCACCCGGAGACCGCGCGCCGCGCCGCCGCCAAGATCAAGGTCGAGTACGTCGAGCTGCCGGTCATCACGGACGAGGCGTCCGCGACCGCCCCCGACGCGATCCTGGTCCACGAGGGCCGCGACGACCACCACATCGGCCACGTGCCGCACCCGAACATCGTGCACCGCCAGCCGATCGTGCGCGGCAACGCCGACGAGGCCGCCAAGCGCGCCGACGTCATCGTCAAGGGCGAGTACACCTTCGGCATGCAGGACCAGGCCTTCCTCGGCCCGGAGTCCGGCCTCGCCGTGCCGTCCGAGGACGGCGGCGTCGAGCTGTACGTGGCCACCCAGTGGCTGCACTCGGACCTCAAGCAGATCGCCCCCGTCCTCGGCCTGCCCGAGGAGAAGGTGCGCATGACGCTCTCCGGCGTCGGCGGTGCCTTCGGCGGCCGCGAGGACATCTCGATGCAGATCCACGCCTGCCTGCTGGCGCTGCGCACCGGCAAGCCGGTCAAGATCGTCTACAACCGGTTCGAGTCGTTCTTCGGCCATGTGCACCGCCACCCGGCGAAGCTCTACTACGAGCACGGCGCCACCAAGGACGGCAAGCTCACGCACATGAAGTGCAAGATCGTCCTGGACGGCGGCGCCTACGCGTCGGCCTCCCCGGCGGTCGTCGGCAACGCCTCGTCCCTCTCCGTCGGCCCGTACGTCATCGACGACGTCGACATCGAGGCGATCGCGCTCTACTCGAACAACCCGCCCTGCGGCGCCATGCGCGGCTTCGGTGCGGTCCAGGCGTGCTTCGCCTACGAGGCGCAGATGGACAAGCTGGCGGCGAAGCTGGGCATCGACCCGGTCGAGTTCCGGCAGATGAACGCGATGGAGCAGGGCACGATCATGCCGACCGGCCAGCCGGTCGACTCCCCGGCCCCGGTCGCCGAACTGCTGCGCCGCATCAAGGCCCGCCCGCTGCCGCCCGAGCAGCAGTGGGTGACGGCCGGCGAGGCGGCGGACGTCCGCGCGCTGCCGGGCGGCCTCTCCAACACCACGCACGGCGAAGGTGTCGTACGGGGTGTGGGCTACGCGGTCGGCATCAAGAACGTCGGCTTCTCCGAGGGCTTCGACGACTACTCCACCGCCAAGGTGCGCATGGAGGTCATCAACGGCGAGCCGGTCGCGACCGTGCACACCGCGATGGCGGAGGTCGGCCAGGGCGGAGTCACCGTCCACGCGCAGATCGCCCGCACCGAGCTCGGCGTCACCCAGGTGACCATCCACCCGGCCGACACCCAGGTCGGCTCGGCCGGTTCCACCTCGGCCTCGCGCCAGACGTACGTCACCGGCGGCGCGGTCAAGAACACCTGCGAGAACGTGCGCGAGGCGGTCCTGGAGATCGGCCGGCGCAAGTTCGGCTCGTACCACCCGGCCTGGGCGACGGCCGAACTCCTCCTGGAGGGCGGCAAGGTCGTCACCGACGGCGGCGAGGTCCTCGCGGACATCGTGGACGTCCTGGAGGACGAGGCGGTCGAGCTGGAGCTGGAGTGGCGCCACCGGCCCACCGAGGCGTTCGACCTGCGCACCGGCCAGGGCAACGGCCATGTCCAGTACTCGTTCGCCGCGCACCGCGCGGTCGTCGAGGTGGACACCGAGCTCGGCCTCGTCAAGGTCGTCGAGCTCTCGGTCGCCCAGGACGTCGGCAAGGCGCTCAACCCGCTGTCCGTCGTCGGCCAGATCCAGGGTGGCACCACCCAGGGCCTGGGCGTGGCGGTCATGGAGGAGATCATCGTCGACCCGAAGACCGCGAAGGTGCGCAACCCCTCCTTCACGGACTACCTCATCCCCACCATCCTCGACACCCCGACCATCCCGGTCGACGTGCTCGAACTCGCCGACGAGCACGCCCCGTACGGGCTGCGCGGCATCGGTGAGGCCCCGACCCTCTCGTCCACCCCGGCCGTCCTCGCGGCGATCCGGAACGCGACGGGTCTGGAGCTGAACAGGACTCCCGTACGCCCCGAGCACCTGACGGGCACCGAGTCGTCCTGACCCCCCGAACCCTCCGGGCGGTGCGTGCTCACCAGGAACGTCACACTTCCCCGACCGCCCGCGCCGCCCGGAGTACAGGAGTACCGCACCGCTCGCGGTCCTTCGCACCACCAGCACCACCCGTACAGAGCACCACCACCAGCACCACCGCTTCTGAGCCGCACTGCGGTACCGGGCAGGAACCGGTACCCCGGCAGTCCGCGGAAACGTTCGTCTCGGGCCGTCCCCCGGGTCGTGCAGCCCACGCACCATCCCAAATCCCGCAGCTTGTCTGACTGAGATCCCCAAGTCTTATGCGGGTGCCCCTTTGAACCTTGGGAGTAGGCACCATGACCCAGCAGTCCCTGGAGCCGAAGACGACCGCCGAGGACGCGGGCTCCGGCTCGCTCGTCCCCGCCGGCAGATCTTGGCTCGACCGGTACTTCCACATAACGGACCGAGGATCGTCGGTCGCGCAGGAGGTGCGCGGCGGCATCACCACCTTCATGGCGATGTGCTACATCCTCCTGCTCAACCCGCTGATCCTGTCGACGCCCGACGTCGACAAGCACACGCTGGGCCATGCGGGCCTGGTGACCGCCACCGCGCTCGCGGCCGCGGTCAGCACTCTGCTGATGGGCTTCATCGGCAAGGTCCCGCTCGCACTCGCCGCCGGACTGAACGTCTCCGCGGCCCTGACCACCCAGGTGGTCCCCAACATGACCTGGCCGCAGGCCATGGGCATGTGCGTCATGTACGGCGTGGTCATCATGCTGCTGGTCGTCACCGGCCTCCGCGAGATGATCATGAACGCCATCCCGCTGCCGCTCAAGCACGCGATCACCATGGGCATCGGCATGTTCGTCGCCCTGCTCGGCCTGGTGAAGGCCGGGTTCGTGGGGCGCGGCAAGGGCGGGCCCGTCACCCTCGGCGCCACGGGCGAACTGGTCGGCTGGCCGGTCCTCTTCTTCGCGGTGACCCTGCTCCTGATCTTCGCCCTCCAGTCGCGCAACGTTCCCGGCGCGATCCTGATCGGCATCGTGACCGGCACGGTCCTCTCGCTCGTCGTCACCAAGGTCGGCGGTCTGACCGACAAGGACTGGGGCGGAGCCGCCCCCGGTCTGAGCGGCAGCGCGGTCTCCAAGCCCGACTTCGGACTCTTCGGCCATGTGGAGTTCGGCGGCTGGGGACAGATCGGCGCGATCAGCGTCGGCATGATCGTCTTCACCCTGGTGCTGGCCGGCTTCTTCGACGCGATGGCCACCATCATCGGCGTCGGCCAGGAGGCCAAGCTCGCCGACGACAAGGGCCGGATGCCGGGCCTGTCCAAGGCGCTGTTCATCGACGGCGCGGGCGGCGCGATCGGCGGTGTCTCCGGTGCCTCCGGCCAGACCGTCTTCATCGAGTCCGCGACCGGCGCCGGTGAGGGCGCCCGTACCGGCCTCTCGTCGGTCGTCACCGGTCTGTTCTTCGCGGCCTGTCTCTTCTTCACCCCGCTCACCCAGCTGGTTCCGGCCCAGGTGGCCGCCGCCGCGCTGGTCGTGATCGGCTCGATGATGATGAGCGCCGCCAGGCACGTGGACTGGAACGACCGCGCGGTGTCGATCCCGGTGTTCCTCACCGTGGTCCTGATGCCGTTCACGTACAACATCACGGCCGGTGTCGGCGCGGGCGTCATCGCCTACACCGTCATCAAGGCGTCCCAGGGCAAGTGGCGGGAGATCGGCGGGTTCATGTGGGCCCTGTCGGGCATTTTCCTCGTCTACTTCGCGCTGAGTCCCATTGAGAGCTGGCTGGGCGTCAAGTAGGTCACCATCGGGCGTACGACCGACGCCCTCCACTGATCCGTTCCGTAAGGAGACCGACATGCTGGACATCGCCGAAGAGCTCAACCGGTGGGTCGAGCAGGGCCGTGACTTCGCCGTCGCCACCGTGGTGGCCGTCGGCGGCAGCGCGCCCCGCCAGCCGGGTGCGGCGCTCGCCGTCGACGGCGAGGGCACGGCGATCGGCTCGGTCTCGGGCGGATGTGTGGAGGGCGCGGTGTACGAGCTGTGCCAGCAGGCGCTGGCGGACGGCGAGCCCGTACTGGAACGTTTCGGCTACAGCGACGAGGACGCCTTCGCGGTCGGCCTGACCTGCGGCGGCATCATCGACATCCTGGTCACGCCGGTACCCGCCGACTCCCCGTCGCGGGCCGTGTTCGCCACCGCGCTGGCCCTCGCCTCGCGCGACGAGGCAGCGGCGCTTGCCCGCATCACCGAGGGCCCGTCCGACCTGGTCGGCCGCCCGCTCCTGGTCCGCCCCGACGGTACGTACGAGGGCGCCCTCGGCGGCCACCCCGAGCTCGACCGGGCGGTGGCGCAGGAGGCCGGGGCGATGCTGGACGCGGGCCGCACGGGCACGCTGACGCTGGGCGCGGACGGCCGCCTGTGCGGCCAACCGCTCACGGTCCTGGTCGAGTCGAGCGTCCCGCCGCCCCGGATGATCGTCTTCGGCGCGATCGACTTCGCGTCGGCGCTGGTGCGGGTGGGCAAGTTCCTCGGCTACCGCGTCACGGTGTGCGACGCGCGGCCCGTGTTCGCCACACCGGTCCGCTTCCCGGAGGCGGACGAGATCGTGGTGGAGTGGCCGCACAAGTACTTGGCGTCGACGGAGGTGGACGCGCGCACGGTGCTGTGCGTCCTGACCCACGACGCGAAATTCGACGTCCCGCTCCTTGAGGCGGCGCTGCGGCTGCCGGTCGCGTACGTCGGCGCGATGGGTTCGCGCCGCACCCACGAGGACCGCAACGCGCGCCTGCGCGAGGTCGGCGTGACGGAGCTGGAACTGGCCCGCCTCCGTTCCCCGATCGGCCTCGACCTCGGCGCCCGTACGCCGGAGGAGACGGCGTTGTCGATCGCGGCGGAGATCGTGGCGAACCGCCGCGGCGGTAGTGGGGTGTCGCTCACGGGTGCGCACACCCCGATCCACCACGAGGGTTCCGAGGGGCCGGTGGGGCGGATAGGTTCGGTGGCGTAGCTCTCCCCACCCCACCCTTTCCCGAAAGCCTCCGGTCCGCAGTCGACTTCAGTCATCTTCCGGCGGAGTGTCCGACGTGGTCGAATAAGGCTTGATGTCGAGCACCGGCGTGCCATCGACCAGGTCGACCCCGTCGAAGTACAGGACGTTCTCCTTCACGTCCCGGATCCGGACCAGACTCAGCCCGATCCGGTTGTGCCGATTGGGCGTACGCGTGGCGTACACACCGGTCGTGCGTCCGCTCTTCTCCCACCCCCGGGGCACCACCCGCAGCGGAGTGGTCTCCTCCTCCGTCTGGTCGTGCAGCCAGGTCAGCAGCCAGACGTACCAGCCCGGCGCGAGCCCGTCGAGGCCCGGGGCGTACGGCTCGAAGAGCACGACACGGCCCTGGTCCTCGTACGCCAACGTCGCCTGCGGAGGCGCCTGTTGGGGCTTGGCGTACTCGGTCACGACGTACCCGATCGGCGTCATCGGCACGACCGCGTCGGCGGTGGGACGGGCGGGCTGTTGGGACACCACGTATCTCCTCACACTCCGGAACCAGGACACCCCATGCTGACCCGGCGCGGGCTGAGTGAAACGCGCCGGTTGTGCGCGAAAGTTGAGGGACAGATGCCTGACAATCAATAACGCTGACAATATAGTGGGCAGCCGGGAGGGACGGCCCGCGTCGTCCGGGAGTGCGGCCCGAACCGTCGGGCCGGTACGAGGAGGCAGCCCGTGAGACTGAGTCCGCCGTTACCCGAACCACCGGGCATAGCCGCTGCCGTGCTCTGGCTGCCGTCCCGGCGTCTCGACTGCGATGAGGCGGTGGCGGCCGGCCGGCTCGACCAGGAGACCGCGGACCGGCTCGGCTATCGCGCGCTCAGCGAGAGCCCCGACCGCGCGGCCCCCGAAATGGCCGTCCTCGCCGCCCAGAAGGCGCTCGCCGACGCGGGCTGGTCCGGTGACGACCTCGGCCTGGTCGTCCACTCCTGGATCTACCACCAGGGCCATGACTTCTGGTCCGCGCCCCACTACGTGGCCCACGGCGTCGGCGCCCGGCACGCGACCCCGCTCGGGGTGCACCAGACCTCCAACGGCGGCGTCGCGGCCCTCGAAGTGGCCGCCGCCCGACTCGCGTTGGACCCGACGGTGAACCGCTGCCTGGTGACCACCGCCGACCGTTTCGTGGAGCCCGGCTTCGACCGCTGGTTCGGCGACATCGACGTGGCGTACGGGGACGCGGCGACCGCGCTGCTCCTCGACCGCGAGGCGGGCCCGTACCGGCTGCTCGCGATCTCGTCCGTCAGCGTCCCCGAGTACGAGACCCTCTACCGGGGCGGCGACGCCTTCACCCCCGCGCCCCGCACCGCGTACGACACCATCAGCGCCCGGCGCACCAAGCTGTTCTTCCGGGCGGCGGGCGGCTGGCCCAAGTTCGTGGCCGTACTGCGCCGCTCGGTCCAGCGCGTGGTGCTCGACGCCATCGCCGACGCCGGACTCACCCCGGCCGACCCCCGGCTGCGCTGTCTGGTCCTGCCCCGGCTCAGCACGGGCGCGCTCACCCAGTTCTACGAGCCGTCCGTACGTGAACTCGCCCTGCCCCACACCGAGATCCTCGACCTCGGCCGCGACACCGGGCACCTCGGTGCCGGGGACCCCGTGGCCAACCTCGCGACCCTCCAGGCCGACGACCGGCTCGCGCCGGGCGAGGTGGCGCTGTTCCTGAGCGCGGGAAACGGCTTCACCTGGTCGTGTGTCGCGATAGCCCATGAGTAGGACGGGCCGCGTCACACCTGCCGCCCGGGGCACGTCTTTTCCGTACGAATGTCCGTCACGTTGAAACAGCGAGAGGTGCAGGCGAGTGACGATGCGCAACGAGGTCCTGGTCATCGGTGCCGGTGTGGCCGGGCTGACCACGGCGGTATGTCTGGCGGAGCGGGGTTACACGGTCCGGGTGGTCGCCGAGCGCCCGCCCCGCCGGACGACCTCGGCGGTGGCCGGGGCGATCATCGGCGGCCCGGCGATCGCCGACGAGACCGAGGCGGAGGCCAAGTTCGCGCCCACCGCGATCACCCGGCCGTGGCACCAGGCGAGCCTGGCCGAGTTCACCGCGCTGGCCAAGCAGCCGGACAGCGGCGTCCATCTGACCCGGGGCCGACTGGTCAACCGGCAGGCCGACGGCGGCCATGACTGGGCCGCCCATCTGCCCGGCTACGAGCCGTGCGGCGCCGAGGAGAGCGGCGGTTTCGCGGTGGCGTTCCGGGTCGATCTGCCGACCGTCGACATGCCCGTCTATCTGGAGTACCTGGCCGGTCGCGTCACCGCCACCGGTGGCACCGTCGAGGTGGGCGAGGTGGCCTCCCTTGAGGCGGCGGCCGCCGAGTCGCCGCTCGTCGTCAACTGCACCGGCGTCGGGGCGCGCGCGCTCGCGGGCGACCCGAAGGTGTTCCCGGTGCGCGGGCAGCACGTGATCGTGGAGAACCCGGGCATCGAAGAGTTCTTCTTCGAGCAGAACCCCGGCCCGAACTCGACGAGTTACTTCCCGCACGGCCGCCGTCTGGTGTGCGGCGGCACCGCCGAGCGCGAGGTGTGGAGCATGGACCCGGACCCGGCGCAGACCGAGGAGATCCTGGCCCGCTGCATCGCGGTCGAGCCCCGGATCGCCGGGGCCGCGATCACGGGCGTGGAGGTCGGCCTGCGCGCCTCCCGCCCGCAGACCCGCCTCGAAGTGGAGCAGATCGGGTCCGCCCGGGTGATCCACAACTACGGCCACGGCGGTATCGCGGTCGGCCTGTCCTGGGGCTGCGCCCAGGACGTGCTCCGCCTCGCGGTCGGCGGTGCCACCGCCGAAGTCGTCTCATGACGGCGCCCCCGCCGGACGGCCCCGGCCTTGCGGCCCTGTCGCCCGGCGCCACCGTCCTGCTGCAACGGCTCGACGCGCTCTTCGAGGGCTGGGGGACCGGCGGCGGCGCCTTACCCATGATCATGCCCCCGCTGCTGCCGGTCGCCTCGCTGGCCAAGCTCGACGTGTACGACAACTTCCCGCACCAGGCGCTGGTGGTCAGCACCCTCGACCTGACGCAACATCAACAAGGCGTCGAGCACGAGGAGTTCGACGGGCAGGTCCTCGAACCCGCCCGCTTCGGGCTCCCCTCGGCGGCCTGTTTCGCCGTCTACCTCCACCACGAGGGACGCGCCCTCGACGACGGTACGACGGTGACGGTCCTCGGCCGCTGCTTCCGGCGCGAGGAGCACTACGACGGGCTGCGGCGCCTCCTCGGGTTCCATATGCGCGAGGTCGTGGCGCTCGGCTCGCACGAGTTCACCCAGGAGCATCTGCGCCGGTTCGAGGAGCGCATCCTGGCGCTCGCGGCGACCCTCGGTCTCGCGATGCGCAAGGAGGCGGCGACCGACCCGTTCTACGACCGGGGCGGCCAGCGGGCGCTGCTGCAGAAACTCGCACCCGTCAAGCACGAGTTCATCGTCGACGACCTGGCCATCGCCTCCGTCAACGTCCACCGCAACTTCTTCGGCGAGCGCTGCGGCATCACCCTCGCCGACACCGGCAAGGCCGTCCACACCAGCTGTGCGGCCTTCGGCCTGGAGCGCTGGCTGTCGGTGCTGCACACGAAGTACGGGAGCTGGGAGGCGGCGACGGTGGCCGTGGAGAAGGCGGCCCTTGAACAGGCGCCCGTGGCGTTCGACGGGGCGGAGCGGTGAGCGCCGCGCGGGCCGCCGAGCTGGCGGAGGTCGTCGCCTGGATCAGCGGGCGGCACCCGGAGGCGGCCGAGATCGGCCCCGACGACGACCTGATCGAGAGCCGGCTCATCGACTCGCTCGGGTTCCTGGAGTTCATCGTCCTGATCGAACGGCTCAGCGGGCGGCCCGTCGACGTCGAGACCCTCGACCTCGACGACTTCCGCTCGCTGAGCCGGATCGACGAGGTGTTCTTCAGTGGGCCGTCGGGTCGTAGCTCGGCGGGCTGATGAGGGGATAGACCTCGAAGTCGAGGTGCAGCCCGGCGGGGCTGCGGTAGAGCAGCTGCATCAGCTGCTCGTGCGACTCCACGTCGTAGATGTTGAGCCCCGCCGAGGCCCCCACCAGGATCCAGCGGTTCTTGATCAGGCCCTTGTCCTCCAGGTCCTTGGTGTACTGGAAGCCCTCGGCCAGTTTCTCCTGGAACTCCTCGATGCTGATTCCGATCGGGGCCCGCTTGGCTATCACCGCGAACAGCGCCATCGACTTCTCCTCGGTTCGATTGGTACGGGGATCAAGTCAGCCGAAAATCCTGGTCAGTTGAGCGAGTTGGGGGCTTCCCGGTCCACGGCGGGCGGCGGCCCGGCGGGCATCGTCATGGCCCGGTCGGAGTTGGCGAAACGCATCCGCGCCACCGTGCCGACGATCGACACCGGTACGGTCGCGGCCGCCGCGATGGCGAACAGCAGCCCGAAGTCGCCGCGCCCGGCGAGCGGGCCGACGGCGGCCGTACTGATGGCGGCGCCGGTGAACACCGAGCACGCGATGAGCGCGGTGGCGCTGCCGCGCACCTCGGGTGCCGCCGCCTCCAGGATCCACGCCTGGAGGGCGGACTGGCCGACGGCCAGGGCGAGCCCGGCGAGCGCGCTGGCGATCAGGATGCCCGCCACCGACTGGGTGAGCGCGGCCGTCAGATAGCCGGTGAACAGCAGACCCGTGCCCCAGCCGAACATGCCCGCGCCGGTCGCCCGGGCGTCGATGGCCTTGACGACCACGCTGCCGCCGATGGCCGCCACACCGTACGCGCTGGTCACCAGGCCCGACATCAGCACGCTGCTGCCGTGCTTCTGGAGGGCGGCGTTGAAGAAGTTGAACAGGCCCATCATCGCCGCGCCCTCGATGAAGGTGAACGGGATGAAGAAGCGGAACCAGCCGTCCCCGAGGACCTGGGCGAACCGCTCGCGTGCGCTCGGCCCCGCCGCCTCGCGGACCGGTGGCGTCTCCGGCAGCCGCGCGTACACCACGGCGAGGAGCGGCGCCGCTATGGCCGGGATCAGCAGCGGGGAGCGCCAGTTGAGCAGATCGGTGAGGATGCCCGCCACCACGGTCGCGGAGGCCGCGCCGACCGCGCTGGACGACATCAGCGCCGCCATCGTTCTCTGGCGGCGCTCCATCGGGATGTGGTCGCCCACGTACGCCACGGTCACCGGGATGAGCGCGGCCGCGAAGCCGCCCGCGATCGCGCGCCCGACGATCAGCAGGGCCACATTGGGCGCGAGGGCCGCGCCCAGGTCGGCGACGCCGAGCCCGACCAGCGCGGTCCGCAGGACGCGCACCCGGCCCACCCGGTCCGAGACCGAGCCGTGCACGGGCTGCATGATGCCGACCATCGCCAGATAGCCGGTCAGCGCGAACGCGACCGTCCCCAGACCCACCCCGAAGTCCTTGGAGACCGGGACCAGTACGGGGTTGATGACGACGAGATCGAAGTCGAGCAGGAAGAACCCGCCGCACAGCACGGCCACGATCGCGCGGTCGGAGAGCGCCCCTGCCTTGCCCGCCATCAGGCGGCCGCCCGTACGGCGACGCAGGACCAGCTGAACCCGCCGCCGAGACTGAGCAGCAGGGCCACGTCCCCCTGGGCGAGCCGCTTCTCCGCGTGCAGGGTGGCGAGGTTGGCGGCGGAGTCGCCCGCGCCCAAGTGGCCCGTGCCACCACCGAGGTTGAGGATCTCGGCGTGGCGAAGGCCGAGCCGGTTCACCGCAGGGAGGAAGAACTCCTCCAGCGGGCCGGCGCCGAGCCGGGGCAGCGTCAGGAACCGCACCGTCGGGTCGTCGGCGGCGAGCCCCGCCTCGGCGAGTGCGGTGGTCACCGCTTCGAGGACCGCGTCGATCAGCGCCGCCGCGAACCCGGGCTCCGCGCCCGAGGCGACGAACGCCCGCTTGGTGCGGCGGACATCGACCTGTGGCAGGGTGCGCGCCATCGAGCTGAACTCGTCGTCGCCCCGGTGCATCGTCTCGTACTCCGAACGGACCACGGTCGCCACGGACAGCAGCTCGTACGGTCCTTGCGCGCGGTCGAGGAGCAGGGCGGTGCCCGCGTCCCCGTAGACGAGCTCGTAGTCGCCCATCCAGCGGTCGAAGGCGGGGGCGAGGAAGCGGTCGCCGGTGGTGACCGCGCTGCGCGCGACCGAGGGGTCGGCGATCATCCTGGCGGCGGCCACTTCGAGTGCGGCGGCTCCGCCGTTGCACATCTGCTGGACGCCGATGGCGGTCGCGGTGGAGGCGCCCATGTGGTGGGCGACGTAGTTGGCCGGGGACCAGAAGTCATGGCCCTGGTGGTAGGTCCAGGCGTGCGTCACCATGTCGACGCCCGCGCCGTCCCACCCGGCCGCGTTGAGCGCGTCGGTGGCGGCGGACACCGCCATCTCGGGCGCCGAGTGGTCGGGGCTCACGGTGACTTCGCGGTAGCCCAGGCGCGTCGCCGTCTCCTCGTCGACCCGTCCGGCCGTGAGTGCCGCCTCGGTCGTCTCCCGCCGGTCGGGGAGCCACAGGCGGGCGGCCGCGATCCGCAGGGGCGAGGCTAAGGGTGGGGACAGACGCACGGGGTCCTCCCGGAATGGGCCCCGGAGGGCATCGTCAGTGATGCGGATTATCAGCAGGAGTCTTCTCCACCCCGGGATGCCGCGTCAAGGGCCGAAAGGCGCAAGTCGCGCGCCCTTTCAGGCGCCGCCGCACGCCCCTGCGACGCCCGGTCGGCCGAGCGAGGACGCCGGACGAACGCGGAGCGCGAGCGCGCGGGGAGCCCGGCCGGGCGTCGATCTTCCCCTTTACATGCAGTTTCATTACCTATAGGAGCTTAAGCCCGAATCTCTCGTACGCGGCTGATTGTGCGCGGTCCTGACGGAGCGTGCCGCCCGGCCGGACGTACGAGCGGTGCTTGACACGTACAACGATCCTGTCGCCGTCCGGGCCCCGCGACCCGCAGGAATCGCGCTCCGGCGAGAGCGCCTGTGCAACTCCGGGGAATAGGAGCTTCCGGAGGTGGTCCTGTGTTAAACAGGTCGCAACTCGCCCTGCACTGGCGAGAGTTGACCGGAACAGCGCGCATTTACCCATCCGCTGCCGCAGCGGAGTGTCGATTACACAGAGGTGATGCATGGACAACCTGGCCGGCACCACGAGCACCGACTTCTCGCTGAGCGAGCGGGAGATCGAGCAGTTCCACCGGGACGGCTACATAGGCCCGTTCGACCTCTACGAGCCCGCCGAGATGGAGAAGAACCTCCGCGCCCTGCGCCCCAAGCTGCTCAACACCAAGCGGGCGATCTACGGGCAGGAGAAGGCGGTCTCCGGCGTCACCAATCTCGCCAACTACGACCGCCACCTCGATGTCGACTTCCTGGCCGGCCACATCACGCGCCCCGAGATCGTCCACCGCGTCGCGTCCCTGCTCGGCCCCGACGTGCTCTGCTGGCGTACCGAGTTCTTCCCGAAGTACCCCGGCGACGAGGGCACCGACTGGCACCAGGCCGACAACTTCTCCAACGTCGCCGGATCCAAGCACCCCCAGATCGTCTGGCCCGAGGACTCCGAGTTCGGCGGCACCATCACCGTCTGGACGGCGTTCACCGACGCCAGTATCGAGATGGGCTGCCTCCAGTTCATCCCCGGCTCGCACAAGACGATGAACTACGACGAGTCCAAGGTCATGACGTACGACGCGGACTCCATCGGCAAGGTGGAGAAGAGCGGCGTGCGGCGCGGCTTCTTCGGCTACGACTACCGCCAGCTGCAGAAGGACCCGAACTGGAGCCCCGACGAGTCCCAGGCCAAGTCCATGGTGCTCAAGCAGGGCCAGTTCATCGTCTTCTGGTCCACCCTGATGCACGCCTCGCACCCGCACGCGGGACTCACCGACGACATGCGCCTGGGGTACGCGTCCCGCTATCTGCCCAACCAGGTCCAGGTGTATCCGTACTCCGACGCGCTCCAGGAGTTCGGCGGCGAGGCCAGCCTCGACAAGTTCGGCTGTGTGCAGGTCTGCGGCCAGGACACCCACGGCCACAACCGGTTCGTCGGGCAGACCGTCAACGGCACGCCCTTCACGCCCGCCGACTGAGCCACCCGGCCCACGCCCAGTAGACGTCGACACATCCCGAGGGGTGTCTGCGCTGGAACCACCAACGGGGATCCAACTCACCGGCACCGAGGCGGCGTTGACCGCCCACCGCCGGATCAACCGGACCGCGGTCGCCTACCCGCGCGACAGCGCGGTGCCCGCCCTCTTCGCCGCCGTGGCCGCCCGCACCCCGGACGCGCCCGCCGTCGTTCAGGGCGACCGTACGTACACCTACCGCGAGCTCGACCGGCTCTCCAACGGGCTCGCCCGGCGGCTGCTGCGGCGGGGATACACCCCCGGGGCGACCGTCGGGGTCTGCCTGGCGCGCTCGCCCGAGCTGATCGTGGCGCTGCTCGCGGTCCTCAAGTGCGGCGGCGCGTATCTGCCGTTCGACGCGGGCTGGCCCGAGGAGCGGCTGAAGGGGTTGTTCGCCGACGCGGACTGCCGCTGGGTGATCCGGTCGGAGGCGTCGGCCGTACGCCCTGATGGCTGCCAAGTGGTGCTGGTGAAGGGGGAGTTGGATGCCGAGCAGGACGCGCACGACGACGCCCCCGCGATCGACGTGCCCGCCGACGCCATCGCGTACATCAACTTCACCTCCGGCTCCACGGGACGGCCGAAAGGGGTCCCGATCCGGCACCGCTCCATCGCCCGGCTGGTGTGCGGCGCACGGTTCGCCCGGCTCGACGGACACAGCCGTCTGCTGCAACTGGCACCCGTTACCTTCGACGCGGCCACCTTCGAGATCTGGGGCGCGCTGCTCCACGGCGGCACCTGCGTGCTCTACCCGGACGCCCTGGTGCGGCTCTCCCGGCTCGGCCGGGTGGTCGAGGAACACGGCGTCACCGTCGTCTTCCTCACCACCGCCCTGTTCAACGCGGTCATCGACGAGGCACCCGACGCGCTCGCCGGGACCGAGACCGTCCTCATGGGCGGCGAGCTCCAGTCGATGCCGCATGTGGCGGCCGCGCTGCGGGCGTACGGCCCGGGCCGCCTCGTGCATGTCTACGGCCCCACCGAGTCCACCACCTTCGCCACCTACCATCCCATCGACCAACTCACCCCCGATTCCGGCCTGTTGCCGATCGGACGGCCGATCCAGAACACCCGCCTCTACGTGATCGACGGCAACACTCTGTGCGAGCCGGGCCGGACCGGGGAGATCTGCCTGGCGGGTGACGGACTGTCACCCGGCTATCTGGGCATGCCGGACCTGACCGCCGAGCGGTTCGTGGAGCGCGTGGTCGACGGTGTCACCGAACGCCTTTACCGCACCGGCGACCACGGCACCCTGCTCCCGGACGGCTCGCTCGTCTTCCAGGGCCGCGCCGACGACCAGGTCAAGATCAACGGTTTCCGTATCGAACTCGGCGAGATCGCCCACCACCTCGACCGCCACCCGGCGGTCCGGCGCAGCCATGTCGCCGTCGCCACCCCGCACACCGGCAAGGCTCTGGTGGCCTTCGTGGTGAGCGACGACCCGGCGACCACCCCGGCACAGCTGCGCCGCCATCTGCGCGACCGGCTCCCCGCGTACATGGTGCCGGCCCGTATCCACCTCTGCGAGGCGCTGCCGCTGACCGCCACCGGCAAGGTCGACGGCCGCGCGCTGCTCACCACGTACGAAACACCACCCGCGCGATGGGCCGCACAGCCGGTGGCATCCCGCGACTGACCAGATGGAGGAGAGGACGATGAGTTCCCACGACGCGCAGACGGCGCAGGGCGCCCCGCCCATGTCCGCGACCGAGCAGGCGATCGCCGAGATCTGGCGGAGTCTGTTCGGCATCACCGAGGTCGGCGTAGGCGACGACTTCTTCGAGCTCGGCGGCAACTCGCTCACCGCCATCAAGTTCCTCTCCCGCGTGGAGGAGCGTTTCGGCGTCGACGTCCTGCTGCCCGAGACGCTGTACGAGGACGCCAGGCTCAGCAGTCTGGCGAAGGCCGTCGACGAGGCGACGGCGTAGGCCCGCCGTGCCCCCGACACCCCGCGCCGCCAGGCCGCCCACGGCCGAGCTGTTCGCCCGGTTCTCCGGCACGGCCCTGGTCGGCGTCCAACTGCTCTGCTTCCCGTACGCGGGCGGCGGAACGCAGGTGTTCCGGAGCTGGCAGTCGCGGGTGCCGTCGGGCGTCGGGGTGACCGGCATCAGGCTGCCCGGGCGCGAACAGCGCTTTCGCGAGCGGCCCTTCGACTCCTGGCCCGAGACGCTCGAAGCGCTGACCGAGGCGCTGGTGCCGGAGACCGAGCGCGGCCCCTACGCCTTCTTCGGCCACAGCCTGGGCGCCCGGCTCTCGTACGAACTCACCCACCGACTCGCCGCGGGCGGCCACCGTCCGCCGGAGCTCCTGGTCGTCTCCGCCTGCCGCGCCCCGGGCATGGAGCCGCGCTGGCCGCCGATGCACTCGATGGACGGCCCGACGCTGTACGAGCGGCTGCGCGTGATGGACGGCGTCCCGGCCGAAGTCCTCGCCGACGCCGGGCTGATGAGACTCCTGGAGCCTGTGCTCCGCGCGGATCTGCGGCTCGCCGAGACCTGGGAGCCCTCGCCGGGCCAGGTCGAGGCGCCGATCCTGGCGCTGTGCGGCGCCGACGACGACATCGACCCGTACGAGGACATGATCGACTGGCGGCACCACACGACGGGCGGCTTCGCCATCCGGTCCTTCCTCGCCGGGCACTTCTTCCCGCGCGACGAGGAGGAGGTCGTGCTCGCGGCGATCTCGGAGCGGCTGACAGGGGGCGGGCGATGACGATCGAGGGGGCGCCGTACTTCACCGAGGAGCACGAGGCGTTCCGGGGCTCGGTGCGCGCGTTCTTCAAGAAGGAGATCGTGCCGTATGCGGCCGAGTGGGAGCGGCGCCGGGAGATGCCGCGCTCGGCCTGGCACGCGTTCGCCGCCGAGGGACTGCTCGGCCTCAACCACCCGGAATCGGTGGGAGGTTCGGCGAAGGACTTCTTCCACTCGGTGGTCTTCCTGGAGGAGCTGGGCCGGATCGGCTTCGGGGGAGTGCGCTTCGCGGTCGCCCTGCACGCGTACATGGGAACCAGCTATCTCGCCACCAACGGCTCGCCCGAACTCAAGGAGCGCTATCTGCGCCCGGCCGTGGCGGGCGACCTGATCGCCGCGCTGGCGATCACTGAGCCGCAGGCGGGCTCGGACCTGGCCGGACTCGCGGCGACGGCCGTCGAGGACGGCGACGACCTGGTGATCGACGGCGAGAAACGCTTCATCGTCAACGGCTCCTTCGCCGACTTCTTCGTGACGGCGGTACGGACGGGAGGGCCCCAAGTCCGCTCTCTTCAGGCCGACGTGAGCCTGGTGATTGTGGACCGTACGGCCGAGGGCGTCCACGTCCTGCCCAACGACTCGATCGCCTGGCGCGCCTCCGGCATGGCCGACATCAGCATGCGCGGGGTGCGGGTGCCGAAGGGGAACGTGATCGGGCGGCGCAACTCCGGCTTCGTACAGATCATGAAGAACATGCAGCTGGAACGGCTCGCAGCAGGGATCTCGGCGGTGGGCGACGCCGCAAACTGCCTTGATATGACCTGGAGTTATCTCAAGCATCGCGGCATGTTCGGCTCGACGCTCAGCGCCAAGCAGGCCGTGCGCCACACCATGGCGGATCTGCTCACCGAGGTCGAGGCGACCCGGATGCTCGCCTACCACGCGGCCTGGAGCTACGCCCGCGACCCGCTGTCGATCACCGCGTGCTCGATGGCGAAGCTGAAGGCCACCGAAGTCGCCCGGACGGTGGCCGAGGAGTGCCGGCATCTGCACGGCGCCGAGGGGTTCCGGGAGGGCGCGGACATCGTGCGGATCGTGCACGACGCCCAGGCGGCGACGGTCGCGGCGGGCGCGAGCGAGGTCATGCGCGACATCGTCGTACAGAGCGGATACGAGGAGTTCCATTGACGACGTCGCAGACGGAGGCGGCGAGTTCGCCGGGCCCTCCGGGGGAGCCGTCGGGGGCCGTGTCCGACCTGGTCAGGGCGGGGACGGCGGGGCTGATCGCCGCGTTCGTCGGGTTCTCCAGCTCGTTCGCGATCGTCCTCGAAGGCCTCACGCACGTCGGCGCGAGCCGTGCCGAGGCGGCGTCCGGTCTGATGGCGCTCTCGGTCTCGATGGGCCTCGGCGCGATCTTCCTCAGCTTCCGGCTGCGGATGCCGATCAGCGTCGCCTGGTCCACCCCGGGCGCGGCGCTGCTCGCGGGCTCTGCCTCCGTCGACGGCGGATTCGGGGCGGCGGTCGGCGCGTTCCTGGTCACGGGCGTCCTGATCGTGGCGACCGGACTGTGGAAGCCGCTCGGCCGCTGGGTCTCGGCCATCCCGAAACCGCTGGCCAACGCCATGCTCGCGGGCATCCTACTGCCGTTGTGCCTCGCTCCCGCGAAGGCGGTCCAGGAGAAACCGGCGGTGGGCCTGGCCATCGTGGCGGTCTGGGCGGTCGTCGGCACATTCAAGAAGCTGTACGCGGTACCGGCGGCGGTCGTCGTGGCGGTCGTCCTGATCACCGCGACCACGCACATCTCCGCCGACGACCTCGGCCCGTTGTGGCCCCGACCGGTCCTGGTCGCCCCGCACTTCACGGCGGCGGCCCTGATCGGCATCGCCCTGCCGCTGTACGTGGTGACCATGGCGTCGCAGAACATCCCCGGCATCGCGGTGCTCAACGTCAACGGCTACCACCCCGAGCCGGGCCCGCTGTTCGGCTGGACCGGCGCGTTCGGTCTGGCGGCGGCGCCGTTCGGCGGCCACGCCGTCAACCTCGCCGCGATCACGGCCGCGCTGTGCGCCGACGAGAACGCGGGACCCGACCCGCGCAAGCGCTACCGCGCGGCCGCGATCGGCGGCGCCGCCTACCTGTTGATCGGCCTCGGCGCGGGCGCGGCGGTCGCGTTCGTCGGCGCGGCCCCGCCCACGCTGATCGAGGCGGTGGCGGGCCTCGCGCTGCTCGGCGCGCTGGGGAACTCGCTGGTGGGGGCGGTGGCCGAGCCGGGCGACCGGGAGGCGGCGGTGGTCGCGCTGGTGGTGACGGTGTCGGGCGTGCAGTTCTTCGGGATCAGCGGGGCGTTCTGGGGGCTGGTGGCGGGGGGTGCGTTGTATGGGGCGAAGAGGTGGGTACGGGTGAAGTGAGAGTGGGACCGGGGCAGGTCACTCCTCCGCGAACAGCTGCGCCTCGATCGCCTCGTTGTACTTCTGGAGCGCGAACTCCTGCGTACCAAAGCAGTGTTCGTCATTGGCGCCGCTGGTGAGGCCGATCTGGATCTCGCGGTAGATTTCCAGGTCCTCGTACTGCACCTGATAGGTCAGCTGCCGGTTCTCTTCCCACTGTTCGACGTTACCCTCCGCCACCGAACCCTTCGGCACGATCAGACGCAGTTTCACCAACGTCCGGGTCGGGTCGAGCGGATGACTGGTAATCCAGAGGAAGTGGTCCGACTGATGCAGCACCGTCTCGTTGGGAAAGATGGTGTGGATCACGTTGGCGACCGACAGCAGACGCCGTTCGCTGCGCTCGGTCCTGGAAATGAAGTTTATCGATCGCTTCGGCAGGATCGACCGCAGATGGGGTCCGAAGCTGTCGAAGAAGAACGTGCTGTTCTCGAAGAGCGGGTTCGCGCTCTTCGCATGAAGGAACGGGAAATGGTATCCCTCAAGCGTGCCCTCGACGACGAGCTTCCAATTGATCTCCCACTCCTGGCTCTCGGCGCCGTAGATCTCGTACGAGGCGAGATCGAGATCGGCGATGTCCGGGCGGAAGTCGCCGAGGAACGCGTCGAGGTCGGCCCGGCCCGGAGCCTCCTCGGGCATCAGCCAGACGAATCCGTACGCCTCCGCCGAGGGAACCGCCACCAGATTGCGTTTTCCCCGCTCGACGCCCGGGAAGCAGTGCGGGCTCGGGATGGCGGCGAGGGTGCCGTCGAGGTCGTAACGCCAGGCGTGATAACCGCAGGTGAACTGTTTACGCTGACCGGACGGGTCTTTTTCGAGGCGTGCTCCGCGATGGCGGCAGGCGTTGAGGAAGACATGCGCGGAGCCGTCCGAGTCCCGGCTGACCAGCAGCGGCCTGCCGAAATGCTCCAGGGTCGCGAAGGCGCCGGGCTCCGGTATCTCGGAGCTGTGCACGAGCATCGACGGCAACTTGGCGAAAATGCGGTCGAGTTCGGCCCGGTACCACTCGGGTGACTGATAGCGGTCGACGCTGACCCGGGTGTCCGAGTCGGTCAGCGGAAGTCGCTTGTCGCGAAGGTGCTCCAGGGCACGGTCAAGGATCCGGAGTTCCTCGTCGCGATTCATCCGCCAACCCCCTCCACCTCATGTGGTGATCCGGTGCAATTCTAGAGCGGCGGCGAGCCCTGTTCAATATCAAACAAGGCGCGGTTGAACGGCAGTTGCGCGATTCTTATTCCGTCGCTAGAACAGCGGGACACCCTGCGGCCCGACAGGAGTGAGCACCGACGTGCAGACGCATCTCGAACTCGCCGGATCCGCCGCGCCCTCCACCGGACGCTTCCTCCTCGCCCTGGCGCTGATTCTCGCGGTGGCCTTCGCGCTGGCGCGACTCGCGGTGCGATTGCGGCAGCCGGCGGTGATGGGGGAGATCGTCGGCGGCATTCTGCTGGGCCCGAGTCTGTTCTCCCTCTTTCCGGGCGACGTGGAAAAGCGCCTGGTGGCGCCGTCCGTGCTCCCCTACCTCCAGACACTCTCCCAACTGGGCCTGGTGCTCTTCATGTTCGGCGTCGGCTACCACTTCGACGTGGTCCATCTGCGCGCCCCGAGCGCGCGGCGGCAGGTGGCGGCGGTGTCCCTGAGCTCGGTGGCGCTGCCGTTCGCGCTGGGCATGGGCCTGGCGTACGGGCTCTACCCCTGGCTCAGCAAATCCCAGCTCAAGGTGGACGGACCGCTGGGCCCGGCGCTGTTCCTGGGCGCGGCGATGTCCATCACCGCGTTCCCCGTACTCGCCCGCATTCTGGCCGAACGCGGCCTGTACAAGGACCCGTTGGGTGTGGTGGCACTCGCGTGCGCGGCCGTGCAGGACTTCCTGGCGTGGTGCGTTCTCGCGGTGGTGGTCGTGGTGGTCCGCAGCGGCGGACCCTGGCCGCTGGCCCGGATGGCGCTGGAGTCGGCGCTGCTGCTGGCCGCGCTGGTCCTGCTCGTACGCCCCGCCCTGGCCTGGCTCCTCGACCGGGCCAGACCCTGGGCGGGCGGCACGGCCCTGACCCACTCCGTCCTGGTCGTCGGTGTGCTGCTGACCGCCGCCGCGACCGACGAGATCGGACTGCACGCGGTCTTCGGCGCCTTCGCGTTCGGCGCGATCGCACCGCGCCGCCAGATCGACGAGACGGCGCCGCAGGTCCCCGAACGCATCGAGCAGACCAGCCTGCTGCTGCTCCCGGTCTTCTTCACGGTCACCGGCATGTCGGTGAACATCTCGGGCCTCGGCGTCCGGGGCCTGATCATGACGGCGGCAGTCCTGGTGGTCGCCTGCGCGGGCAAGTTCACCGGCGCGTACGGAGCGGCCCGCCTGACGGGCGCGCCCCCTCGCGAGGCGACGACGCTGGGCGTCCTCCTCAACGCCCGTGGCCTTACGGAGCTGGTCATCCTGAACGTCGGCCTCGGCCTCGGCGTCATCGACACCCGGCTGTTCACGGCGATGGTGGTGATGGCGGTGGGGACGACGCTGATCACCGGGCCGCTGTTGGATCGGGCGCGGCCGCCGGCGCTCCCGCTCTCGCAGGCGCCGATGCTGCCGGTGATCAATCCCTGACCAGGAGGTCGGGGGAGGGGGATTCCGGAAATCCGCCGAACCGCACGTGCGACCACATCGATGGGCGTAACCTCGACGCCTCCGGCGGTGGCGCCGTCCCGTTCGGTCCGAGCTCTTCACATTCCCCAGGTGTCGCGTGAACATGGGCAACATATGCGATTGACGATTGACAGCGGCGATTTACCCAGGGCCTGGCGGCCGTATGTGGATCCCCCTCTGCTCTCTCCCGAGTTGCTCCATGAGCCGGACCTGGGCGCTCATCCGGACTTCGCTCGACTGCGTCACTACCTGGGCGCGTTGGTCACCCGGCGGACCGCGCCCGTGCACACCGCGGTCGCCTTCAACGCGGTGTACTTCGGCTTCGACACGGAAGCCGGTGGCTACGCCGGCGGGCCGCTCGACATCGGGGACTTCCCCTCCGTCGCCCTCGACGACGAGGTCGAGGCGCTCCCCGTCGGCGCGATGATCAATGTGCGAACCGGCGGTGATCTCCTGCCTGCGGAGGTGATCTACAAGGAGGGCGCTCATCGGGATCTCGGCAGCGCGGGAGATGTGCCGACGTGGTTGTCGGGTGCTCCGTCCGGTGCCCAGGGCCCGGGCATGCTTGCGGCGGTGGAGTCGCCGACCATGCGCGAGCGGCTGGTCTTCGATGCCGGGGCATTCGGTCAGGGGCTGGCCGCGACCAGCCAACGGCTCGCCAGGCTGAGCCGTCGGCGAACGACCGATGAGTACGGTCATCTGCTGGTCGAAGCGCGGTACAGGCGGCCCGAGAGCGACCTGGACGACACGTCCTACTACGCCCGCTATCTGATGACCCGGGGCCGGGACCAACTGACCAGCTCCTTGGCCCCCATGCCGCTGCCATTGATGCTGCCACCCACCAGTACTCCGGACGAGTTGGAAGCAGCGCTGCTCAGGCTGATGTGTGTCGTCCGGCAGGCGCTGGCGTCGTCGCCCGACCTTCGGATGTGGGGTGACTACGCCTTCACCCGGACCTCCATGGCCGCTCGTCTCGCCGATCCGGGACCGCTGGGGCGTGATGCCCTCGAAGCCCTGGCGCACTCGGTCGCCCGCTCGGCCGTGCCGATCGGGACGCGTCGGGCGGCGGCCCAGAAGAAGGTCGTCTACACCGCTCTCGGACCGGCGCTGCGTGCCCTGCCACAGGCCTCCGGGCTGCTCCGGGAAACGGCGTATCCCCTGGCCATCAGCCACGCCAACGTCCTGCTTACGGACTATGCGCGGGGAGAGGCGGACGAGGACACGGGGCTGCTCCCCAACGGCGTTCACATGACCCTGGACGACCGTTGGCAGGGCGGCGGGGTGTGGCGGGTCGAGTACGCGGCAGACGAAGGCCCGGGGCGCTTGCCCCTGGGGTCCTTGGGTGAGCCGGCCGGTCGTGGCTGGACCGAGAGCTGTGTCCCGACGCCGCCCGCGACCTCACTGCACCCGGTTGCGCGGCCCGAGGCCGTCAAGCCCTCCCCTCGCGTCCCGGACGCCGAACCAGACCCCGATGACGCAGAACTGTGGCCCGACGACCGGGGGTTGGGTGACCCGGTTCCGGCATCGGCCGAGCCGGACCGGATCGAGTGGACCCAGCCTCTGCGCTCCGCGCACCGGACATTTGGATGCCTACCGCTGCCACAGGATGTTCTGGCCGGGCTCGCGCTGCCCGGCTTTCCGGACGAGGACGTACAGGTCCGGATGAGTCACGACGGGCGGACTCTGCCGTCCCGTTGGTCCAGCCAGTGCGCACGGATCGACAAGGAGGGCCGCCTCACCGGCCTGCGTTGGCCGGACGAATTCTTCCCGGGGATCCTGCTCACGTCGACCTGGCGGCGCGACAGCCGGACGGTGAACATCAGGACCCGGCTGCTGTCCCGGCCGCAGACCGTCGACGGGCAGCCGGTGGCGCACCGTTACGACCGGCGCGTACGCACCCGGGACGGTGTGGACACACCACGGCGGGGCCCGGCCGTCGGCGCCTGGACCGACACCGAGTCTCTTGTCATGATCGCTGTCCGTCGTCTCGGGCTCCTGGACGTCTATGGCCGTGCTCTGCTCGCCCGTGAACGGCTCCACCCCGCGATCGGCCTCGTCATGGCGGACGCACCGGTCCGTCCCACCGCCCCCGGTGTGGAAAGGGCTTTGGTCGCACTGCTGGCCACCGGCCGTCTCACCACGGTGTGCGGCAGTCGCGGCGCCGACGGTCGCCCCCACTACCCTCCCAAGCCGTATGAGGCGGGGCTGGAACTCGTCTGCTACACCCCGCTGGTCGTCGAGGACAGGCCACGTGGCGGGAACGGCGCCGACGAGCCGGCCAAGGCGGGCCGCCTGGTCACCAGGTATCACGTGCCCGGCTTCCTGCGACTCATAGGTCATCTGGGGCACGAGGCGAGCGACGAACAGCGGCGCTTGTTCCGGCAGGACTTCCTGACGTTCGGCCTGGCCGGTACACCCGAGATACCTCCGGGCTACACCTATGTGCGACCGCATGAACGGGGTTCGTGAACATTCGCGGTGGCACACCTTCTGCCCTGTCCCTACGGGACCGGGCCGCACGACAGCACGTAGACACCCAGTACCGACCCGTACGCAGGAGATCGTGTGAGCTCACCTCGTCGCCACCGTGCCCAGCTGTGCGAAGAGTCCGAATCCCCGTTCGTCACGGCCGAAGGAACAGCGGCCGACATGGCCCCTGTCCTCGTCGGCGCGCTGGAGGCGCTGGCGCGAGCCCTGTCCGCGGTTCCCTCGCCGGTCGGCTCGGCCGTGAGGCTTCTCCAGCAGGCCGACGTGGAACACGCCCTGAACTCGATGCCGGTGCAGTGGCGTCGTCATCTGCTCGGTGCTCTGCGCATCTCGGTGATGGGGACGAGGGTGAGTCCGGCCCTGTGCCGTGACATTCTGGCCCGCTTGGGGCGCGATCCTGACTCGCCCAAGGCGCGGCACGCCGCCGCCCACCTCGGCCAGCCCCTGTTCGGTGACCTGCTGACGGCAGCCCGCTCGGACGAACCGTTGACCCGGCGCTGGAGCCCCGCGCTGCTGCGCCTCGCTGCGTGGTCGATGCTGCGCGTCAGCGGCGAGGACGCGCCGCTGTGGGTCTGGGCCCTGGACCAGCCATGGATGACGGATGCCTCTCCACCGGAAGCGATTGCCGTCGTACGACAAGCCGCAGCGCGTGTCGTGGAGCTGTTACCGGAATCCCGGGAGCAGCACGAGGAACAGGATGCGGACCGCGGCGAGGTGTCGGCCGGCTCCGGCGGACAGGTTTCGGCTGACACTGGTGAAGGGACGAGGCAGGAAGTAGCGCCGGACGCCGAGCTGCTCGCCGCCAACCTCGACCGCGCCGAGCAGGCACTGAAGGCCGCGATCGAGCCTGTGCAGCGGGTTGCCCGGGCGGTGTCCGAGCAGGCCAGGCCCGACGAGGCGGACCTTGCCGCGCTCGTCGAGATCGCGGAGTCGTTCGACGCCGCCTCGGCGGGACTCCATGCCCATCAAGTGGTCCCCGCATCCATCGATCTGACGGGGCTCAGGGAGGGGACGGCCGCGGTGGTCGAGGCGCTGGACCTCGGCGAACTCCGCGCGCGGCTCCCGCTCGTGGCACGCCTGGGCCGAACGGCGGGCTCCGCGCTGCCGATTGACGCACTGGCCCAGGCACAGGAACGCGCGCGTACGCTGCACTCCCAGGAGACCTGGGGCCGGCAGGACCGAGTGGATGCCGAAGCGCTTGGCACCCTCCTGACGATGGTGGAGTTCGCGCAGAGCAGCGAGGGCAGGTCCGCAGAGATCCTTGAGCTCCTGGGGGCGATGTCCGCGAAGGGGCCCGCAGCCGAACTGGTGCTGCTGGCCGCACAGCACGCGTGCCTGACGTTCGTACAGGATGAGGAGCAGGCGGGCGGCGCCGGTCGAAGCCCGCTCGTGGCCCCGGTCCCCGTAACGGCTCCGCCTGTTTCGCCGGTCCCAGCACCGGTGCCATCCACGGATGAGCCAGCGCCGCCGCCTGTGCCAGACAAGCCCCAGCACGATGCCTCGGCCGGCCCGTCGACCCCGGTATCGTCCGACCGTGCGAAGCGGGAGTGGCCGGGGGCGGCCGCTGCGGCCATGGGCGCGACGATTCCGGCTCAGCGCAGCGGAGAGGCCGCTGCCCCGAACTCCGCCGAGGGAATCAGCTCTCGTGCTTCCGATGCCACACCCGCCGGATCGGACGTGGCGCGGACCGCTTCGTCGTCCGCCATGTCCTCCACGGCATCGCTCGCGCCTCTCGTGGCAGTGCAGCGCTACGGGATGGCGGCGGCGCTGGCTGCCCAGAGCGGCGAACCCGCTTTCCGGGTCTCGGCTCTGCGGATCTGCGCGTTCGCCCACGGGGTGCGATCGGCCAGTGGCGAATGTGCCTCCCGCGTCCGGGGCGAGCTGGCCGAGACGAATGTGGACCAGCTGGTTGGCAGTCGACCGGATGCCGCCCTCGTCACCGCCGCCCTGCTGCGTACAGTCCTGGTAACCGGCGATCCCGAGGCCAGCGCCCCGCTGGAGCGGGTCGCTTCGGCGCTGCCGCCGAGCCTGGCGTCCATCGCCGCCGAGGTCTCCCGGCGGGCCCTGCAGTCGATGCTGCTCCACTCGCCCCCACTGGCCTTGGCCCGGGGTGCCGCCGAGCTCGAAAAGACCATGCAGGAGGCCCGTGAGGAGTGCCAGCAGGGGCTCGATCAGGTCCCCAGGCTGCGCTTCAGCCGCGCGACTGAGATCACACGTGTCTGGCTCGGCAAGGACGGCCTCATCGGTGCCCTCCTGCGCAGCGCGGTCGACGACGACAGGGCGGCCATCGACGATGTGGCGCAGCGTGTACGGGAGTTGGGTGTCGACTCCGTACTCCAGGACCGGCTGAACGACATCGACCGGCAGATGATGAAGTCCAGCAGGAGCCGCCTGGAAGGCCCCGCGCGACAGAGCTTGTTGCGGCTGATGAACGATCGACTGCGGTCGGTGGAGAAGTGGGTCGCCGCCGCGCGTGCGCTCGACGCCGGGGCCAGCGACTGGAGCGCGGATCAGGTCCAGGAGATGCGCGCCAACGTGCTGGCGCTGCGCAGCAGCGTGCTCGACGACCTCGATGAGCAGTCCCTGACCGAGGATCCGTACGCCGCGACGGCCATGCAGTCGGCTGCGAGCTCTCTGCGCCTGACCTTCGAGCTGCTGGCCGGTGACACCCGGCTCGATCCGATGGAGCCCGCGGCCGAAATCGTGCTGGGAGCCGATCTGTTGAAGATCGCGGGCGTACGCGTGGACGAGGTGAGCGGGCGGATCTCACCGCCGCATCTGTCGATGGAGGACATCGCGGCCGCCGGGGACAGGTCGTGGGCGGAGGCCGTCAGAAGGCATGCGGCGGCCGAGCGGTTCGACCTGGCCGCCTACCTCCTCGACCTCTCCGAGAAGCGCCATCTGCCAGGTGTCGGGGAGGACGGCAGGTTGATCGCCGAGAGTGTGCACACGGCGGTGACCGAGGCGGCCAAGAGCACTGCGGCCGAGTTGCGGGGAAAGCGGCGGGCCCTTGAGGACGCCCTGCGCCGCACCCGCGTGAACGGGGTGTTCAGGGAGGAAGAGGAGCGAGTCTTCGAACACCGGCTCCAGGCAACGTCCTTCGAGCCGACGGCCGACCTCGCCGCCGCCAGGCAGCGGTTGGACGCGCTGTCCGAGGAGCTGGAACGGGCTCACGCCACAGCCACGGCGAAGCTGCGGACCCGGCTCGCGGAGATCCCCGGCCTGAAGCCCGAGAACGCGGCCAGAGTCACGCCCCTTCTGGACGACGGCGATCTGCTGACCGCCGAGGAGCTGATCTCCCACCTCTCCAACGGCGAGAGCATCCCCGACACCCGTCAGGCGGACCATCCCCTGGACGCGTTCTTCCCTGTGGTGCCGCAGGCGCTGCCGAACGGAATCACCGAGGAACTCATTCAGGCCGTACGTAACCGTCAGCGGTTTCTCGATCTTGACGCTCTCGATTTCTCCACCATGTCACAGGAGTTCACGGAGCAGGCGGCACAAGGTCTCGCCGGCTGGCACGACATGGCATCCCGTCGGGGATCTCGGCGGTTGGAGGGGCTCAGCGAGTTGCATCTGCTCCTGCCTGCTTTGCGTCTCATCGGGTATCGCAGCCTGCGCAGTCCACAGCGCGAGCGACAGCGGAGCACCACCCCGGAGCACCGGTTCCTCGACCTGGTGGAGGTGACGTACACGGGCAACGCCCTTGTACCGTCGTTCGGTTCGGCGCTGCGGGGCAGACTGCGGGTGATGCTGGCCTGGGGGCAGCCGAACCCGGAGGCGCTGATGGCCCGCGTGCAGCAGGACCCGAGCCACGAGAGTCTGCTCGTCGCCTATTTCGGAACGCTGTCGCCGCAGGACCGGAAGACGCTTGCGGCACTCAGTGTCGGTAAGCGACCCATGGTCGTACTCGACGACGCTGCTCTCGCCTACCTCGCCGCGCGGGGCAACCAGCTGCTGGACCCGGCAATGCGGGTGCTGCTGCCGTTCTCGGCCGTCAACCCGTACGTCAGTGAGAAGCGCGGCCGGGTCGCGGAGGAGATGTTCTTCGGCCGACTGGACGAGCTGAGCTCCGTACAGAATCCGGTCGGCAACCAGGTCGTGTTCGGCGGCCGGGGCCTCGGGAAGTCCGCCCTGCTCAAGGAGGCGGGCAGGAAGTTCACGGCACAGGCCCCGGCTGCGCACATCAGCCTGGCACTGAGCCTGGACTCCACTTACAACGGCACCAGCGCCCAGGCCGCCACCGTATGGAACATCATCGGGCGCCGGCTGCTGGAGGAGGACGCGCTTCCGCTCACCAAGCGGGGGCGGTCCGAGGCAGCCCTGACGGCCGACACCGTGGTGACGGGCATCAAGGCCTGGCTCAAGCAGGACAGCGGTCGGCGCATGCTGATCATGCTGGACGAGGCCGACGGCTTCTTCGAGTCGGATTCCCCCAGGTTCACCGAGACCAGGCGCCTGCGCGACCTGAGCTCGGAGACGAGCGACGGCGTCAAAGTCGTCTTCGCGGGCCTGCACTCGGTGCAGCGGTACGCGACGCTCGCGGTGAACAACCCGTTCAGCCATCTCTCGCAGCACCCGACGGTGATCGGTCCGCTGCAGCCGCAGGACGCGGCGAATCTGCTGCTGAAGCCGCTGGCGGCGCTGGGCTACCAGTTCGACGAAGCGCCGTTGGTCCATCGGATCCTCGGGCACTGCTCCTATCAGCCGTTCCTGCTGCAGATGTTCGCTCACCGACTTGTCCAGGCCATGCACGTCAAGCGAAAGGAGGAAGTGGCGGGCCCTCTGTACTCCATCGCGCGGGCGGACGTGGAGCGGGTCCAGACGGACAAGGACCTCCAGCGCAGCATCACGGCGGCCTTCCACGACACGCTGCGGCTCGACTCCCGGTACAACACGATCGCCAATGTGGTCGCCCACCACGCCCACCATCACGGGATCGACGCCAGGATGACCCATGGGGAGCTGCGCGACGAGTGCACGTACTGGTGGGCCGAGGGGTTCCGGGACCTGGACCCCGACCAGTTCCGTGCCTATCTCACCGAGATGGAGGGACTCGGGGTGCTCGCCCCGGACCCCGACCACCGCGGCTGGCACCTGCGGAGCGCAAACGCGCTGAGCATGATCGGCACGCTGGAGGACGTGGACGCGCAGCTGCAGAACACGTCGAGTCGGCAGGTGACCGAGCGGCTCACGGCCATGGAGACCCGCCATCGGTCCGCCCACTCCCATTCGCACTGCCCGCTCACCGCGGCGCAGATCGCCGACATCCTGCCGGGGCGGCAGGTTGCGGGCGGTGAACAGGGCCGTCGGAACCTCGCCCGTGTCGTCATCGGGTCACCGGCCACGGGGATCGGCCGGGTCGGCGCCGCACTGCGCGAGGTCGCGGAGAGCACGGGCTGGAAGATGCCCGTCATCAACAGGCGGGCCGATTTCGAACGTGAGCTGGTGGGCGGCGAAGCGGGAACGAGCCGAGTGGTCGTCTCCGATCTGACGGTCAAGTCGCCCGGCGAGCAGTCCTGCCTGGAATCGCTGGACATGGCCGTGACCCGGCTCCCCGCGGCGCCAGGCGTCACCCGCTCTGCCGTGGTGGTGGCCGGATTGGACCAGCTGGCTCTCTGGTGCGGGCTGTTGTCGGACGCCCGAACCAGCGAGCTGGGAGTCGTGCCCCTACGCCGCTTCACCCGGCACGGGCTGCGTACCTGGGCCCTGGACCAGAAGAGCGTCTTCGCCGCGGAGTCGGCACTCGAACGCCTGGAGGAGGCCACAGGCGGCTGGCCGTTGCTCGTCGACCGTCTCTCTGAACGGGTGGCCCGCGGCCTTTCCCAGAGCAAGGCCCTGCGGTCGGTCCAGGAATCACTGGAGAGCCCGGCAGGCGCGCGGGACTTCTTGGCCCAGGTGGGCCTCGTCCCCCAGACACCCCTGTGGTCGGCGTTCGAGGTGGTGCTTGAGTTCATGACGGAGGAAGGGCTGTCCCACGACGACCTCGAAGCGGCCGTGGAGACCGATACGTTCGACACGGCGATGCCCCCTTCCGGCGCTGTTCGCGCCTTGCGGGCCTTGCAGGTTTTCGACGTGGGTACGGACGGCCTGCACCGCCCGGAAGCCGTCCTGCTCTCCTGCTGGAAGCGCGCGTCGACGCCCTGACTCACCACCGCGACGGCCCAGGACCGGCGACCTGGGCCGTCGCGGTGCCACACGGCGGCGTGGGCTCACAGCCAGGCCCTCCGCTTGAATTTCAGCCCATGGACCGTCCCCATCATGGCCGCCCGACCCGTACCGCGCGCAGCCCCACGCCCCGATGCGGTACGACTCAGACCAGCTCGGGCTGTGGTTCCGGTCGGAGTACTGGTGCGGCCTTCGGTTCCCACTCTCGGGTGGTCCGTACGTAGCCGTAGATCACCGAGAGCATCGCCAGAATGACAAGGGGTCCGAACACCCACGGATGTGCGGCCATCTTCATCGGTAGCCAGCGGTACGCCAGCAGGAGCGCGACGAAGACCGCCGTGCCGTGGGCGACCTGCTGGATTCCCGCGCGGTCCCAGCCGCGGTCGTACGTGCGCAGGGCCGTCTCGACGGTGAGCGAGAACACCACGCCGGCGACGAGGTCCACGCCGTAGTGGTAGCCGAAGCCCAGCGTCGCGCTGAGCGTGGCGACCAGCCAGAACGTGCCCGCGTAACGCAGCAGGCGGGGGCCCTTGCGGGAGTGGATGAAGATCGCGGTGGCCCATGCCGTGTGCAGGCTGGGCATGCAGTTGCGCGGGGTGATCCCGTCGTACGGCACCGGGTGCGGGACGGTGATCGGCGGCGGCGTGTGCGGCCACAGGTTGGACACCGCCCACTGCACACCGCCGGTGCCGGAGGCGCCCGGGCCGTAGGCGAAGACCGGGCCGACCACCGGGAAGATCATGTAGATGGCCGGCCCGAGGAGGCCGATCACCAGGAAGGTGCGCACCAGATGGTGGCGCGGGAAGCGACGCTCGGACGCCACGTTGCGCAGCTGGTACATGGCGACGGCTACGGCGGCCACCGCGAGCTGGGCGTAGACCGAGGCGAGGATGTGGCTGCCGATCGGGCCGATGGCGTCGAGTGCCCGGCCCGCCGCCCACGACGGGTTGCCCAGTGCGTGATCAGCCATGGCCACGTACGGGTCGAGCACGGTCGGGCGGGTCTTCGACGTGATGAGCAGCCAGGTGTCACCGGTCTTGCGGCCGGTCACCAGGAGCAGGCCGAGGCCGACACCCTTCAGCAGCAGGAGGCGTTCCTGGCCGGTGCGGCGCGTGATCGCGAAGACCGCACAGCCCAGCATCGCCCACAGCGCGCCGTTGCCGAAGAAGTGGTCCGCAGGCACCTTGGCGCCGGCCGCCCACCGCCCCAGCACGAAGAGGGCGTCGATGCCGATCGCGGCACCGGCCGCGATGAACCGTTGCCGCCAGGTGAGCACCACCATCATCAACGCCAGCCCGCCGTACAGCGGCCCCGGCTTGGGCGGGAACACCAGTTCTCGCGCCTGGGTGGTGAGCGGCCCGGGCACGCCGGCGCAGCGACGCGCGACGATCTCCACGGCGACGAGCAGCCCGAGGGCCACCACACCCGCCGTGGCCCACAGCATCACGCGTGGCTGGGACCACGAGGCGAACCTGGTTTTGCGACTTATTCGCTGAAACGCCTGCGAAAGTGTAGGTATCAATTGATTTGGCCGATTTGGTAGATGCTGTTTGAGTGGATCACCCTTCATGCGGCACAGCGTCGTTCTCCGGTGAAGGAAGGGTGAAGCGGGCGTGTGTCGAGAGGTCGATCATGCCATCGGGGTCGTACGGGTGGTTTGGCGGGTATCATCCGGCCTGGCGGCGGGGCCGGAGAGGCCCGGGCCGCAACGGCTCCTGCCGTACCGACGGAGCCCCCTCGTAGGCGTTCGCGCATGCGAAGTCGATCAAACCCTCGCGCTCGCTGCTACAGCCAGTCCCGCCGCTTGAAAATGAAGTACAGCCCCACGCACACGACCCCCATCAGCCCGATCGCGAACGGGTACCCGAAGCCCCAGCTCAGCTCGGGCATGTCGTGGAAGTTCATGCCGTAGATCGTTCCCACCAGTGTGGGAGCAAACAGAATGGCCGCCCACGACGAGATCTTCTTGATCTCCTCGTTCTGTTCGAAGCCCGCCTCCGCCAACGCGCGCATTTCGGCGTTCTGTTGCTGGGTGACCAGGGTCGCGTTGACCGTGAGGATTTCTGTGAGGGCCTGGCGGAAGCCGTCTACGCGTTCGCTGGTGTGGGTTACGTGGTCGGCCACGTCACGGAGGTAGCGCTGGAGTTCCTCGTCCGTGCCGTACTTCGCGAAGCCGGCCATCAGGGCGTGGAGCATGCCTACCAGGGGGCGGGTGGCGCGTTGGAACTCCACGATTTCTCGGGAGAGTTCGTAGATGCGGCGGGATACCTCGGGGTCGCCGCGGAAGACTTCCGTCTCGATCTCGTCGATGTCGTTCTGGACGCCGGAGACGACCGGGACATAGCCGTCGACCACCGCGTCCAGGATCGCGTAGAGCACCGCCTCCGGGCCCAGGGCCAGCAGCTCGGGCGTCTCCTCCATGCGGCGGCGCACCGCCGACAGGTCGGGGGCGGCGCCGTGGCGGACCGTGATGAGGAAGTCGCGGCCGACGAAGACGTGCAGCTCGCCGAAGTCGACCTCCTCCGGGGCGTCGAGGTAGCGGGCGGCGCGCAGGACCACGAAGAGGGTTTCGCCGTACCGTTCCAGCTTCGGGCGCTGGTGGGCCTCCAGTGCGTCCTCGACCGCCAGGGGGTGCAGGTCGAACTCCTCGGCCAGGGAGAGGACTTCCGCCTCGGACGGGCGGTGCAGGCCGATCCACGCCATGCCGTCGGGGGTCTCGCGCAGCCTGCGGAACGTGTCGGCGAGCGTGTCGGGGGACGAGACCCTGCGGCCGTCCCGGTACAGCGCCGACTCCACCACGCTGCGGTGCTCGACCCGTGCGGGGTCGGGAGTGTGCGGTGGCGTGGTCGCCGGCGGAGCTTGCGCCGGCGGGGGCGTGATCGGCTGGCGGCGCCAGGAGTGCTTCTTCGGCTGCGGCGTCGCCGGGGGAGGTTGCGGCTGGGTGCGCCCGGAGTCGGCGCGGGCCCTTCGGCCGGTCATGCCTCACCTCCCGTGCGACATCGGCCCCGGCGCGTTCCCGTCCGGTGCGTATGCGTCTGCCCGGTCTCCGGAAAGTCCCCGAGAAGTCCTGTGAAGTCTCCGAGCAGTCTCGGAGCAGGATATACGGATCAAATGCCACAGGCTCGGCGTTCCGGACAGCGGCCCTCAGCCTCCCCCCGCACACTTCTCCAACGAGGACAGAAACTGTCCTCCATCGGCGATAACGTGCGTCGTATGGCCCCGCAAACGCCCCGCCCCTCGCGCCCCGCCACCTCCACGGCCCCCCTCCTCACCCCCCGCGCCCTCAACCGCGCCACCCTCGCCCGCCAGCACCTGCTCCGCCGCACGGCCACCCTGACCCCGAAGGACGCGGTCTCCCACCTCGTCGGACTTCAGGCGCAGAACGCGAAGCCGCCGTACTTCGCCCTGTGGGCCCGGCTCGAAGGGTTCCGGCCCGAGGACCTCTCCGCGCTCATCGAGGCACGCGAACTCGTCCGGATCGTCACCATGCGCTCGACCATCCACCTCCACACCGCCGACGACGCCCTCACTCTGCGCCCGCTCGTCCAGGCGGCCCGCGACCGGGAGCTCAAGATGTTCCGGGGCGGCCTCCAGGGCGTGGATCTCGACCGGCTCGCCGTGACCGTACGTGCACTCGTCGAGGAGCGGCCGTACACCATGAAGGAGATCCGGGACGTACTCCTGAAGGAGTGGCCGGACGCCTCGCCGCAGGCGCTCTCGACCGCCGCGCGGTGTGTGCTGCCGCTGGTGCAGGTCACTCCGCGCGGGCTGTGGGGGCGCGGCGGGCAGGTCGCGCTGACCACCGCCGAGCACTGGCTGGGGCGGGCGCCGGGGCCGGTCCCGGCGCCGGACGGCACCGTGCTGCGCTATCTCGCCGCGTTCGGGCCCGCCTCGGTCAAGGACATGCAGACCTGGGCGGGACTCACCCGGCTGAGTGAGGTCTTCGAGCGGCTGCGGCCCGAGCTCGTGACCTTCCGTGACGAGAACGGCGTCGAGCTGTTCGACCTGCCCGACGCCCCCCGCCCGGACGCGGACACCCCGGCGCCGCCCCGCTTCCTGCCCGAGTTCGACAACCTGCTGCTCTCGTACGCCGACCGCACCCGGGTCATCCCGGCCGAGCACCGGGGCAGCGCCTCGAAGGGCAACCAGGCCTTCCGTACGCTCCTCGTCGACGGCTTCCTCGCCGGGGTCTGGCGGATGGAGGAGGACAAGAAGACGAAAGGCGCCACCCTCACCGTTCAGCCGTTCGGGACGCTCGGCCGGGCCGCCCGCGACGAGGTGGTCGCGGAGGGCGAGCGGCTGCTCGTCGACATGACCGAGGCGACCTCGTACGACGTCCGCTTCGGGGACGTCATCGGCTGACCCCCGAGCGG
The DNA here is from genome assembly GCF_014596475.1 of Streptomyces sp. CBMA152. GTDB lineage: Bacteria > Actinomycetota > Actinomycetes > Streptomycetales > Streptomycetaceae > Streptomyces. The sequence continues at coordinate 128,496 of NZ_MECJ01000039.1, forward strand.
CAGCCCATCACAACCCCACATCCCGCGACCGATGGTCCTCGAACGTCTCCCTCCGCATCAGCAGTCGCGACCGCCCCTGCGACACCGCCACCACCGGCGGGCGGCCGGTCATGTTGTAGCCGGACGCCATCGACACCTGGTACGCGCCGGACGCCGGTACGGCGAGGATGTCGCCGGGGCGTACGTCCTCCGGGAGTTCCACGTCCTGCGCCAGGATGTCGCCCGCCTCGCAGTGGCGGCCGACCACCGTCGTCGTGCGCATCGGCGCGGAGGTGCTGCGGCCGACCATGCGGACGGTGTATCGGGCCCCGTACAGCGCTGGGCGCGGGTTGTCGCTCATGCCGCCGTCGACCGCGACGAACACCTGTGAACCGGTGCGCTTCACCGACAGCACCCGGTACAGCGCGACCCCGGCCGGAGCCATGATCGAGCGGCCCGGCTCGACGGTCAGGCGCGGTGTCGGTATGTCGAACTCGACGCAGGCGCGGGTCAGTTCCTCGGTGATACGGCGGGCGTACGCGGCCGGGGAAGGCGCCGGGTCGCCCGGCAGATACGCCGCCGCGAAGCCGCCGCCGAGGTCCAGCTCGGGCAGGGTCACGCCATGGCGGTCGCGGATGCGGGCCAGCAGTGCGACCAGTCGGCGCACCGCCTCCCCGTACGGCTCGGGTGAGGTGATCTGCGAGCCCAAGTGGCAGTGCAGACCGGCGAGTTCGAGGCGAGGCTGGCCGAGGACGCGGGCGATGGCGTCCTCCGCGTCGCCGTTGGCGATCGACAGGCCGAACTTCTGGCCCTCGGACCCCGTCTGGATCTTGCGGTGCGCGCCCGCCTCGATGCCGGGCAGTACGCGGACCAGCACGCGCTGGGCGTCGGTCCCGGGCACCTGGGCCGCGATCCGCGCGATCTCGCAGTCCGAGTCGATGACGATCCGGCCCACCCCCAGCCGCAGCGCGGTCCGCAGATCCTGCGGGGACTTGGCGTTGCCGTGCATCACCACACGCTCGGGCGGGAAGCCGCGGGTGGCGGCGAGTTCGAGTTCGCCCGCCGAGCAGACGTCGAGGCCGAGACCCTCCTCGGCCATCCAGTCGACGACCGCCCGCGACACGAACGCCTTCGCCGCGTACACGATCTCGGCGTCCGGCAGCGCCCGCCGCCAGGCCCGCGCCCGGGACCGCACCTCCTCCTCGTCGAGTACGTACGCGGGTGTGCCATGCCGTTCGGCCAGCTCGGCGAGGGAGACGCCGGACAGGGCGACATCGCCGCCGGGCGCGCTCACGGCGGAGTCCGGCCACACCGAGGGTGCGCTCAACTCCCGTACGAAAAGATCGGGTTCAGTGGTCATGTGGAGGTACCTCGCTCAGTCGACGAATGCGTGGATCGCGGTGACGGCGGTCCAGACGGCGGCGGCCGCGCCCGTCACGCGCAGCACGCCGACCGTGTCCGGGTGCAGCCCGGAGCGGCGTGCGCAGGGCTGCTGCTCGACGGGCTCCCGGCGCCTTTTCTTCGCGGATACCGGCGCCGGGGCCGTGAGCTGCGGGTCCACCGTCACGGTGGTCACCCCGAGCGGTTCGGCCAGCGAGCGCAGTGCGGGCTCCGCCAGCCTGATCCAGCGCTGCTCGTGCCCGAGCACCGCGCACAGCCGCTCGGGACTGGTGAAGCCGACGGCGGTCCGTACGCCGAGCGGTGTGCGCAGGAAGCGCAGCTGTTCTCCTCCGGCAGAGCCGAGCCGAACCGGCACGTACAGGGGCCCTGCCGGGCGGCGTTCGTCGGGGTCCGCGTCGGCGACGTCGATGGTGAGGCTGTCCATGGTGGTGCCCTCCGGGTGGGAGTCGAAGCCGAGGCCGTTGTCTGCGGCGATCTCGACGCTAAGCCCGCACCCGGGCCCCGACCCCGCGTCCTGACGCGGCGCTGACTCCGTGCCGCCCGACTTTGACGGCTCCCTAGCGCCGCCCCTTTCCGCCGCCGCGTCGGGCCCCGCGAAACCCCTGGTTAGAGTCCCCGTATGGAACTGCGGCAGCTCAGCTACTTCGTCACCGTCGCCGAGGAACTGCACTTCGGGCGGGCCGCCGACCGGCTGCACATCGTGCAGTCGGCGGTGAGTCAGCAAGTGCGGCGGCTGGAGCGCGAGTTGGGTGCCGAGCTCTTCGACCGCTCGCCCCGGCACGTGCGGCTCACCGGTGCGGGGGAGCGGCTGCTGCCCGAGGCGCGGGCCGTGCTCGCGGCGGCGGACCGGGCGCGGGCGGCGGTGCGCGGCCGCTCCGGGCTGCGCCTGGGCACCAGTACGGGTCTGGGCGCCCACCTCGACCGGGTGCTGGCCGAGCTCGCCGTACTCGCCCCCGGCACCACCGTCGAGCTGGTGTCCGCCGCCACCCGGGACCGCCTCGAACAGGTCGCGGACGGGCGCCTGGACGCCGCGTTCGTCCGCTCCCCGGACCCGGTGTCGGGCGTACGGATCCTGCCGCTCTGGGACGACCCGCTGGTCGCGGCGGTCCCGGCGGCGCATCCGGTGGCCGGGGCGGCGGAGCTCGCGATCGCCGACCTGGCGGAGCTCGGCCTGTGCATCACGGCCCGCCGCAACCATCCGGCGCTGGTGGACCTGGTGGTGGGAGCGTGCCACGAGGCCGGGTTCGAGCCGCTGCCCGGACCGGTGAGCGGTTCGCTCCAGGACACACTGGCCACGATCGGTGCGGGAGGCGCGGGCGGGCGGCCGCTGTGGACGGTCGTGTACGCCTCCCACGCGCGCGTCCTGCACAGCCCCCGGATCGCCTTCCGCCCCTTCCGCGCGCCCGGCCTCACCCTGGCGACGGGCCTCGCGGTGCACGCGCGCACGCCCCCGGCGGAGATGGACGTACTGCTGCGCGCGTGCGCGGCGCCGGTGCAGTAGCCGACTCGTACGCGCGCAGGCTCATAAATCCACCGTCACCTGCAACGATCACGAAAACTGATCGCTGCGGTCGCGGTCTGCTTCTTGGTCGGGACCCGTCGATCGGATGGACTGGGGTCATGCCAGGCGAGCGGCCCGGAAGAGCCGGGAAGCCGCCGCGGACAAGGGAGTTGACCGTCATGCCGATCGTCACCATTCACCAGGGCCCCCGCGACGTCGAGCTCAAGCGCGAGCTGGTCAAGCGGGTCACGGACGCCTTCGTGGACGCGTACCGCATCCCCGCCGAGACGGTCCAGGTCTGGATCCACGAGGTCCCCACGGACAGCTGGGGCGTGGCGGGCAAGCTCACCGCCGACAAGTAGGGTTCGCCGCCTTCCCCGGACGGTGCCGAGGTCTCCAGGATGGTAGAGAGAGGCCAGGCAACGAGGAGGGCATATGGACGCACACGGCGCCACGGAGGAGTTCCGGGCCGCGCGGGATTTTCTGCTGGAGCACCGGGACGACTACGCGACGGCCTGTCAGGGGTTCGCCTGGCCGCGCCCCGAGCACTTCAACTGGGCGCTCGACTGGTTCGACGTGATCGCCGAGGGCAACACGGCGACCGCGTTGCACATCGTCGAGGAGGACGGCCGCGAGACCATCCTTTCGTACGCGGAGATGGCGCTGCGCTCCGACCAGGTCGCCAACTGGCTTCGAGCCCAGGGTGTACGGGCCGGGGACCGGGTGGTGGTGATGCTCGGCAACCAGCAGGAGCTGTGGATGACCGCGCTCGCGGCGATGAAGCTGCGCGCGGTCGTCATCCCGGCCACACCCCTGCTGGGTCCGGTGGATCTGCGCGACCGGATCGAGCGGGGGCGGGCCCGGCATGTGGTGGTGCGGGCGGAGGACACGGGGAAGTTCGGGGAGGTGCCGGGGGAGTACACGCGGATCGCGGTGAAGGCTCAGGGCGCCGCCCCCGTTCCCGAGTGGCTGGACTTCGACGACGCGTTCGGGATGGACGCGTCCTTCGAGCCGGACGGGGTCACCCGGGCCGACGACCCGCTGATGCTCTACTTCACCTCCGGTACGACCGCCCGGCCCAAGCTCGTCGAGCACACCCATGTGTCGTACCCGATCGGGCACTTGGCGACCATGTACTGGATCGGGCTCAAGCCCGGCGACGTACACCTCAACATCTCCTCGCCCGGCTGGGCCAAGCACGCCTGGTCCAATCTGTTCGCCCCGTGGAACGCCGAGGCGACCGTCTTCATCCACAACTACACGCGCTTCGACGCGGCCCGGCTGATGGCCTCGATGGACGCGGCGGGCGTCACCAGCTTCTGCGCGCCGCCGACGGTGTGGCGGATGCTGATCCAGGCCGATCTCAGCGCGCTGCGGAACCCGCCGCGCGAGGTCGTCGCGGCCGGTGAACCGCTCAACCCCGAGGTCATCGAGACGGTCCGGCGGGAGTGGGGCCGGGTCATCCGGGACGGCTTCGGGCAGACCGAGACGGCCGTCCAAGTCGCCAACACGCCAGGGCAGTTGCTGAAAGCGGGCTCGATGGGGCGGCCGAGCCCCGGCTACACGGTGGAGCTCCTCGACCCGGTGACGGGCGCGCCCGGCGCGGCCGAGGGCGAGATCGCGCTCGACCTGTCCACCCGCCCGGTCGGCCTGATGACCGGCTACCACGGCGACCCGGAACGTACCGTCGAGTCGATGGCCGGCGGCTACTACCGCACCGGCGACATCGGCGCCCGCGACGCCGACGGCTACATCACGTACATCGGCCGAGCCGACGACGTCTTCAAGGCGTCCGACTACAAGATCTCGCCGTTCGAGCTGGAGAGCGCGCTCCTGGAGCACGAGGCCGTGGCGGAGGCGGCCGTCGTCCCCGCGCCCGACCCGCTGCGGTTGGCCGTGCCGAAGGCGTACATCGTGCTCGCCGAGGGCTGGGAGCCCGGCCCGGACACGGCAAAGGTGCTGTTCGCGCACTCGCGCGCGGTCCTCGCACCGTACAAGCGCATCCGCCGACTTGAGTTCGGCGAGCTGCCCAAGACGGTGTCCGGGAAGATCCGCCGCATCGAGCTGCGGGAGGCGACGGCGGCGGGTTCGTCGGCGGAGTACGACGAGGGGGACCTTCGGTGACGGACCTCTCGTATGCCCACGGTGTGAGCGGTACGCCGCTGCTCGGCGACACGATCGGACGCAACCTGGACCGGGCGATCGCCTTGTACGGCGAGCGCGAGGCACTGGTCGACGTGGCGTCGGGGCGGCGCTGGACGTATGCCCAATTCGGCGCGTCCGTTGGCGAGTTGGCACGCGCCCTGCTCGCCTCCGGCGTCGCGAAGGGCGACCGGGTCGGCATCTGGGCGGTGAACTGCCCGGAGTGGGTGCTCGTGCAGTACGCGACCGCGCGGATCGGCGCCATCATGGTGAACATCAACCCGGCGTACCGGGCGCACGAGCTCGCGTACGTACTGAAGCAGGCCGGGATCTCGATGCTCTTCGCCTCGCAGGAACACAAGGGCAGCGACTACCGGGCGCTGGTCGAGCAGGCGCGCCCGGAGTGCCCGGCGCTGCGGTCGGTGCACTATATCGGGGACGAGTCGTGGGACGGGTTGGTGAGCCGTGCGGAGGAGGTGACGGCCGATCAACTCCTTTTGCGCAAGGCCGAGTTGACGTGTGACGACCCGGTCAACATCCAGTACACCTCGGGCACCACCGGCTTCCCCAAGGGGGCGACGCTCTCCCATCACAACATCCTCAACAACGCGTATTTCGTCGGGGAGTCGATCGCGTACACCGAGCGGGACCGTATCTGTGTGCCGGTGCCGTTCTACCACTGCTTCGGCATGGTGATGGGCAACCTCGCGGCCACCTCGCACGGCGCGTGCGTCGTCATCCCGGCGCCGTCTTTCGACGCGGCGGCGACGCTGCGGACGGTCTCGGAGGAGCGGTGCACGTCGCTGTACGGGGTCCCGACGATGTTCATCGCCGAGCTGAACCTCCCGGACTTCGCCTCGTACGACCTGTCCTCGCTCCGCACCGGGATCATGGCTGGGTCGCCGTGCCCGGTGGAGGTGATGAAGCGGGTCGTCGCCGAGATGAACATGGCCGAGGTGTCCATCTGTTACGGCATGACGGAGACCTCCCCGGTGTCCACCCAGACCCGCCGCGACGACGATCTGGAGCGCCGGACGGGGACGGTGGGGCGGGTGATACCGCACGTCGAGGTGAAGGTGGTGGACCCGGCGACCGGCGTCACCCTGCCGCGCGGCGAGGCGGGTGAGCTGTGCACACGTGGATACAGCGTGATGCTCGGCTACTGGGACGAACGGGAGCGGACCGCCGAGGTGATCGACGCGGGGCGCTGGATGCACACGGGTGACCTGGCCGTGCTGCGCGAGGACGGTTACGTACAGGTCGTGGGCCGCATCAAGGACATGATCATCCGAGGTGGCGAGAACATCTACCCGCGCGAGATCGAGGAGTTCCTCTACGCGCACCCGAAGATCGCCGATGTGCAGGTGGTGGGCGTGCCGGACGAGAAGTACGGCGAGGAGATCCTGGCCTGCGTCATCCCGCGCGACCCCGCCGACCCGCCGACGCTCGACGACATCGCCGCGTTCTGCCGCGACCGGCTGGCGCGTTACAAGGTGCCGCGCAGGCTGCGGATCCTTCGTGACTTCCCCATGACGGTGAGTGGGAAGGTGCGGAAGGTGGAGTTGAGGGAGGGGTACGGGGAGTAGCCGCTTAGGGGTGGGGGCTCGGCGGGACCACCTGGCAGATCGGGGTGCGGCTCAGGTCCGTGCTGCCCCGGTCGCCGAGGAGTCCCGCCTCCCGTGCGAACCGGGGCAGCAGTTGGCTCAGGGCGCGATCGCCGTGCAGGGCCACGAGCATCAGGATCTCCCCGTCGGGGAGGCGGGGCCGGGTCATGGGCAGCGGGTGTGCGGCACGCAGCGAGGCGAGGAGGGCGTGCGCGGCCGGGGTGCGGCGGGGCAGGCAGAGCAGCGCGGTGGCTCCGGTCAACAGCAGTGCGGTGACGGCGAGTTGGGTGATGTGTGGCCGAGGTCCGAACACCACGGCCACCATCAGATTCAACGGGATCGCCGCCAGCAGGATCTGCGCGGCGGTCCATCGCGTGTGGCGGCGCAGCAGGCCGTCGGCGGTGAGGCCGTCGAGCAGGTTGTCGAGCGTCTGCCGCACCCTGGGTCGCGTGATGATCGCCCGCGCGTCCATCGGCGTCCGCAGCGACGTGGCGACGGCGTGCTGAAGCGGATCGGGCAGCCGTACGGGGAGCTCTGCGACGCGTACGGATACGGTGCCGGGGCGGTCGACGCCGATCGTGTTGCTCAGGTGGAGCCCGGTGAGCGCGACGGTCACGGCCGCCCGGGGCCCACCCCGTACGCACGCGGCGGCCACCGCGTCGAGCGAGGCCCGCCGGGCCGGGGCGGGGCGCAGCAGTGCCGCCGCCGTGATCAGCTGGATGCCCGCCGCCCCGATGAACCACCACATGGCCGTCCGCCTCCCCCGAGGGTGCCTGTGGGGGAATGTCCCCGGGGTGGGGAGGTCCGAAGCGGCGAGGGCAGTTCTCAGAGCTTGATTTGAGGTTAGGGGGTCCTCGGATTTCTACGGCTTTCTACGGCCCGGTGACGATGAGCTCGTCCGCCGCGTCGTTCACGGGCTGCGGGGTGCCGGTGAGGTCCATGACGAAGAGCGGGATGCGCAGCTCGTCACCACGAGTGCGGGCGTCCTTGGTGTACCCGGCGAGCGAGAAGTACACGCTGGTGGACGAGTTGCTGAGCCCGTTCAGCCACAGGCACTCCACGGCCCGCAGGGAGGCCGGGCGGGTCGTCGGGTCGACCTGGGCGACCAGTCCGGGACCGCGCAGATCGATCCCGGAGGCGGGTCGGGCCTCGGACTGCAGCACATCGCGGAACCCGAGCCACTTCAGATAGAGCGCCGCCGCCGTCACCGCGTCGCGGGCGGTACGGATGGTCACCGGACGGAACGCCGTACGCGGTGCCGGGGCGGTCGGCGGGACCGGGATGTGGACCGGCAGCGGGACGGGCGGCGCGGTGACCGGGCGTACGGGGATCCGCAGCACCGTGCCGCACGAGCACCCGAGCTCGGGCTGCGGCCACTGGTCCTCCCGCCCGCACCTGCCGCAGCGCACGACGACCCAGTCCTCGTTCCAGGTGCGATGAGTGATCGGCTCGGGCGAGCCGCCGCGTGCGAGCGGGGGCGCGAGGGGAGCGCCGCAGGGGCAGGGGTAGGAGGTCGGTGTGTACCGGTGCTCGCGTCGGCACGCGGGACACCGCACGGCGACACCGTCGCCACCGGCGCCGCGCCCACCACCGGGCCTGGGCGGCCTGTGCCCGCCACCGGGGCCGTGCGTGTCGCCGGGACCGCTCGTGTCGCCGGGACCGCTCGTGTTGCCCGGGCCGCCCGTGTTGCCAGGGCCACCGGTGCCGCCCGCGCTGCCGGTGCCGCCCGTGCTGCGAGGGGTGCCGCCACCGAGGTGTCTGCTGCCGGGACTGTCGATTCCGCCTCCTGGCGCACCGGTGCCACCGCTCATGCCGTCACGAGTCATGCCGCTGCCGGTCGAGCCGCCGCCTTCGGTCCGGCCGAGGCCGCTGGCCCAGCCGTCCCGGAACCATCCGTTGGCACGGATGTCGCCGGGGTCGTCACCCCAGCCGAGGTCGGGCCCGCCGATGTCTCCGGTGCCTGTGTCCGGGCCGAAGCCGGGCCCGTCACCGACGCCCCCGGCACCTGCGGCCTCGCCGAAGCCGCGCCCGTCGTCCACCCCGTCGCCCATGCCCTTCACCCCGCGCTCGCCGCCCGATCCGCCCATCGTCCTCCACCGAGGCCCGTGGGGGAGGCGACTTCTGGGATCCCTTGACGCGCCTGCGTACGCCCCTTATGTTTCTTCCATATCGCAGAACTAAACTTCCGCATTACGGAATTAAGGCTCTCAGGTGGCGCGACAGAGCCCGACTCCGCCAGGCCGAAGCAGGAGCACTCCATGCCTCGTATGACCGCTGCCCGAGCGGCAGTTGAGATCCTCAAGCGCGAAGGCGTCACCAACGCGTTCGGCGTGCCGGGCGCGGCGATCAACCCCTTCTACGCGGCACTCAAGGCCGGCGGCGGCATCCAGCACACGCTGGCCCGCCACGTCGAGGGCGCGAGCCACATGGCCGAGGGGTACACCCGGGCCGACGCCGGCAACATCGGTGTCTGCATCGGTACGTCCGGCCCCGCCGGCACCGACATGATCACCGGCCTGTACTCGGCGATCGCCGACTCGATCCCGATCCTCTGCATCACGGGCCAGGCGCCGGTCGCCAAGCTCCACAAGGAGGACTTCCAGGCGGTCGACATCGCGAGCATCGCCAAGCCGGTGACCAAGGCCGCGACCACCGTCCTGGAGGCCGCGCAGGTCCCGGGCGTGTTCCAGCAGGCGTTCCACCTGATGCGTTCCGGTCGCCCCGGCCCGGTCCTCATCGACCTGCCGATCGACGTCCAGCTCACCGAGATCGACTTCGACCCGGACACGTACGAGCCGCTGCCGGTCTACAAGCCGTCCGCGACCCGCGCGCAGATCGAGAAGGCGCTCCAGTTCTTCCTCGACGCCGAGCGCCCGCTGATCGTCGCGGGCGGCGGCATCATCAACGCCGACGCCAGCGACCTCCTCGTCGAGTTCGCCGAGCTGACCGGCACGCCGGTCATCCCCACCCTGATGGGCTGGGGCATCCTCGCCGACGACCACGAACTGAACGCCGGCATGGTCGGCCTGCAGACCTCGCACCGCTACGGCAACGCGAACTTCCTGGAGTCCGACTTCGTCCTCGGCATCGGCAACCGCTGGGCCAACCGCCACACCGGTGAGCTGGACGTCTACACCAAGGGCCGCAAGTTCGTCCACGTCGACATCGAGCCGACCCAGATCGGCAAGATCTTCGCGCCGGACTACGGAATCGCCTCGGACGCCAAGGCCGCGCTGACCCTCTTCGTCGAGGTGGCCAAGGAGCTGAAGGCCGCGGGCAGGCTCCCCGACCGCAGCGCCTGGGCGGCCTCCACGCAGGAGCGCAAGGCGCAGCTCCAGCGCCGTACGCACTTCGACAACGTCCCGCTGAAGCCCCAGCGTGTGTACGAGGAGATGAACCGCGCCTTCGGCCCGGAGACCCGGTACGTCACCACCATCGGCCTCTCCCAGATCGCCGGCGCGCAGATGCTGCACGTCTACAAGCCGCGCCACTGGATCAACTGCGGCCAGGCCGGCCCGCTCGGCTGGACCATCCCGGCCGCGCTCGGCGTCGCCACGGCCGACCCGGAGACCCCGGTCGTCGCCCTCTCCGGCGACTACGACTTCCAGTTCATGCTGGAGGAGCTGGCCGTCGGCGCGCAGCACAACATCCCGTACGTCCACGTTCTCGTGAACAACTCCTACCTGGGCCTGATCCGCCAGGCCCAGCGCGGCCTGGACATCAACTTCCAGGTCAACCTGGAGTTCGAGAACATCAACTCCCCGGAGCTGGGCGTCTACGGCGTCGACCACGTCAAGGTCGTCGAGGGCCTGGGCTGCAAGGCGATCCGCGTGACCGAGCCGGACCAGCTGCTCCCGGCCTTCGAGGAGGCCAAGAAGCTGGCCGCCGAGTACCGCGTCCCGGTCGTCGTCGAGGCGATCCTGGAACGGATCACCAACATCTCGATGGGCGTCAAGATCGACGCGATCAACGAGTTCGAGGAGCTCGCGACCGAGCCGGGCCACGCCCCGACGGCGATCCGCCCGCTGCAGAAGTCGTAACAGTTCGCACGTAACGGACGTACGTCACGTACATCACGTACGTACGACTCCGTTACGTGAGCGAGCCCGCCCGCATACGTGAGCGAGCCCGCCCGCAAGACCGACGGCTCCGGTGTTTCCCGTGGGGGGTGGCATCGGAGCCGTCGCCGTTCACTCGTTAGCGTTCACCCCACAGGAGACGCCGCGCACGATGCACCATCTGCCTATTCGCACCTGTTCCGGACACGCTTTGAGCCCGGCATTGCTGGGCCCACAGGCCAATCGTGTCGAATCCGAGACGAGTGAAGGCCAGTGGGACGGGCCGCGACGGCGCATACTGGTACGACCATGACGCAGCCGTCCGCGCCGAGGCGCCACCTGCCCACCAGTCCCTTCAAAGCTCCGGTCGACCCGCAGGCCAAGACCTTCGAACTGGGCGACCGGGTCTCCCACGACCAGTTCGGCCTGGGCAGGATCGTGGGCGTCGAGGACGGAGTCGCCATGCTCGTCGACTTCGGCTCCCGACGCGCCCGCATCCTGAGCCCCTACACCCGCATGCACCGCCTCTGAAAAGAGCCGGGAAAAACCCCGATCAGGGCCTTCGTCCGCGTCAGTGGGCGGGGCCCTGACGCGTTTCCGTCGCGGTCGTGCCCTTCGCGCGCGCCCGGTCCATGTCCCGCCACTCGGGCCGCAGCGCGGTCAGGGTCGTGGTGAGGAAGTACGCCGCCCCGCCCGCCAGCAGGACCGCCGTGAGCCCGAACGAGGCCACGCTCGCCCCGGCGATCAGCCCGCCCAGGGGGATACCGGCCCAGGCCAGCGAGTCGCCCAGGGCGTTGACCCGGCCCAGCAGCGGCCGCGGCACCCGCTCGAAGGTGATGGCCCCCAGGATCGGATTGAGGAAGCCCGCGCCGAACCCGCTGGCGGCGAACACCACCAGTACCGCCCACATCGGCGCGTCGGCGGCGAGCACGAGGAACCTCGGCGCTCCGGCGAGCAGAAAGCCGCCGAAGAACACCAGTCGGCGCCGCATCCGGTGTGCCACGGCTGCGGCGATCAGGCTGCCGCCCACCGCCGCGAACCCCATCACGCTGCCGGCCAGGCCCATCGCGGAGGGGCCGTGGCCGGACTCGCGCGCCCAGACCGGCATGAGCAGCGAGGAGAACGCCGCGTCCAGGAGGTTGAGGATGCCGACCGTGACGATGATGGTGAGCAGCAGCGGCTCCTGCCGCAGGAACCGGAAGCCGTCACCGAAGCGGTGCCAATAGCCGGGCTCGTGCTCGGGCTCTTGCCTGTGCTCGTGCTCGGGAGGACCTTCCGCCGCAGGTGAGGCGTACGCACTCCTCCGAGGCAGGGCAAGAGCGATGATCACCGAACCCGACGCGAAGCACACCGCGTCGGCGGTGAGGGCGGTCAGCGGCCCGAGGAACGCCACGGCCGCACCTCCGATCGCCAGGCCGACTGTGGAGGCGAGCCGTTCGGTCACACCGGCCAGTCCGGCGGCCCGCTCCAGTGGCATCCGAGCGCGTTCGGCCGCCTCCGGAACCATGACCTCCTTGGCCAGGTCGCCGGGACCACGGGCCGCGCCGATCACCGCGACGAGCACCAGCAGTGGCCAGAACGACAGCATGTGGAGGACATGGAGCAGCGGGATCGCACCGGCGGCGCTCGCGCTGATCACATCGGTCACCCATGACACGGAACGCGGCCCGGCCCGGTCCACCAGCGGTCCTGTGAACGCCTTGACCACGACGTACGGGACCATCTCGCAGAACGCCACCAGTCCTGTCCGGGTGGCGCTGCCGGTGGTGGCGAGCACGAACCAGGGCAGGGCGATGGCGGAGATCCGGGTACCGGTCAACGAGACGGCCATCGCGGCCAGTACGCCACCGAGCGGCCGTAAGGACCGCGCGCCGGATATCCGTTCCGCTTCCACCGCTTCCGCCGTCACGACGACTCCGGCCCCGACTCCTCGGTCTCACCGAGGTCGGGCAGGATGTGCACGATGACGGAGACCCGCTCGGCGCCCTCGGGGGCACCGGCCGCGCCCTCCGGAACGGCCCGCCGGTAGCGGTTGATGACGGCCCTCAACTCCTCGTCGAGGGAGGTGGCTTCCTCCGCCGTGAGTTGCAGCGTCCAGTCGCTCATGTCGAAGGTGTCCCGCCAGGAACGGGGCATCGTGGCGAGCTCGTTGATCGCGCGCTGGGCGCGCTGGGCGTACGTGGTGGCCACGGACTGCATATACGTCAGCGCGGCCTCGGGCTCCTGCTCGGCCAGGTCCCCTTCCTCGAACCACGTCGCCTGATGCACCGAACGCCACCAGCGCTCCCGTGCGTTCCCGCGCTCGGCGTCCTCCTCGACGAACCCCGCCGCGCCGAGCTGGCGCAGGTGATAGCTGGCCGTACCGGAATTGACCCCGAGCCGCTCGGCGAGCCGCGTGGCCGTCGAGGGCCCGTGCCGCCGCAACAGCCCGACCAGCTGCACACGTACGGGATGCGCCATGGCACGCAGCCCTTTCGCGTCCAGGACGACGGCCCTGGGCCCAACATCCGGCGCCTGCTTGCCACTCGAACCACTCTCGCGTGAATCGGTCATGCCACGCACGATAGACCGCAAAGAGTTCTTCGCAAAGAGTTCTTCGAGAAGAACTCTTTGCGGTTCCGGCCAATGAACGTGCTCTCGTTGTTCATCAGTTAGGGCGTGCACAAGCAGGGCTTGCCCGTACCGCTGCACGTGTGCGTCCGTGCGGGCCAAGTCCCGAGCCTCTTGGGGCGGCGTCCAGCAGCCGAGAGGACCCGGGCGCTCGGAGATTGTCTTCTGGGGGGAGAGACGCCCGTCGCGAGCAGCGCGGACGATCTCACACTTCAGGCGCCCGTACCGCCGCAGGGCTGGTCAGTCGATGAGGTCAAGGCGTACTTCCCTGCTCCAGACGGGGATTTTGTTCTCAGTGATCGGACCTTGTACTACCGCGACCCCCGCGGTCAGGTTCACCTGCTGCCTCTTTCGTCAATCTCCTCATGGCGCCAGAGGCGATCCAACCGGTACCCCCAGCTCCCCCGAAGTCTTCAGCGCCGGGTCCTGGAGGTCGAGGTCGGCATGGTCGGACGGCCAGCGATACCTGCTTGAGTCGGGCAAGATCTTTGCTCGGCAGATCCGCAAGACGGGGAAGATCAGCTGTCGGTGGTGGTGACGCCTGGAGCATGCGTGGCGTATTCCCTCCTTGACCACGCCAGCGCGGACCGCTTCCCGGTGTGCGTACGGGTTAGCCGTGTTGGTGACGGTGGGTTGGATGCAGCCCCAGCCGCTTTCCTGCATGCTGAGCGCCGCCAGGTCTGCCCGCATCGTCTCTGCCGTGGCACGGGCCTCCGTCCGGCTGCCCTGAGGAGGCCGGCATGTCCATCACTGATGGATTCCGGAGGCGTGGTCACGGATCTCTGTGGCGTGCCGGGCGGCCTGCGCGATGTTTTCGGCGTTCCTGGCGGCTGTGAGCTGTCTCCAGTTGGCGGCGCAGACCCCGCAGCGCGGCGCGGGTGCGCAGTCCAGCACCCATGCGGTGAGTCCCGCCGGCAGGTCGGCAGTGTGTTCCTCGGCCGCCATGGATGCTCCCCGACTTGATCGCTGGACATCACCCAGGCTGAAACCGAGCAGGGGGTGGGGTCTACGAACGTGTGTGGACTTGCGCGCCGGTTACGCGAGGGCGTCGACCGCCGCAGTGATCAACGCCTTGGCCTGTGTGCCATACACGGCGATCGCGGACAGTGCGGCGAACTCTTTCGCGTACTGCGTGATCTCGCCGGGCTGTGTCACTGTCAGATGCGCGGAGACGAGCTCCACGTTCACCTGGGCGTCGTCGTACAGGGTGAAGGACTCGACCGGCCAACCCGCGCCGCGCGGAGTGCCCAGCGGGATGATGCCAAGGCTGACCGAGGGCAACGACGCGACGGAGAGCAGGTGGCCGAGAGCGTCGGTCATGGTGTCACTGTCCCCGATGACCGTGCGCAGCACCCATTCCTCTTCCTCGACGAGCATGGCGAATCGGTGATCACCGGAGTGCAAGACGCGCTGCCGGTCCATACGGACGGCCACGGCGTCGTCGACGTCCCCGGGCACGTTTCGTACGTGGGCCACGGTGCCCAGCACGGCGCGCGTGTAGGCCGCTGACTGGAGCAGGCCCGGAATCACCCAGGATTGGTAGACGCGGAAGCGGCGGGTGCGTTCGAACGGCGGCGCGACGGACTGCTGGACGTGCGTGAGGCCTGCACGTTCCATCCGGCGCCACTCGACATACATGCCCTCGACAGCTCGGGTCGTGGCGATGAGATCGGCGGTCTGGTCCTGGGCGTCGCAGTGCAGTGTGTAGGCGCGGATGTCTCCGTCCGACGGAACGGTCCGTCCGTGCTCGATGCGGCTGCACTTGGACTCGTGCCACCCTGACCGCTCGGCCAGCGCCCGCGCGGTCAGCCCCGCCTCCTTCCGGATCTCGCGCAGCCGCCCGCCGAGGGCCCTGCGGGCTTCGGCGACGCTGGAAGACGAACTGCTCAATGAGGTGCGTACTCCGAGTGGTCGACGGCAAGGGTCCACACTGCGTCGAAAGCGTCGGCGCAGAGCTTGACGACCCTCGGGTCATCCGTGAACTCCTCGTCGTCCGGAGCGAGTTCCCCATCACCGGCGAAGTGGTGGAAGAGAACGGACGCCCCGTCGAAGAGCCAGAAGTCGTTGCCGGGCAGCGCCAGCCCGGAGGTCCGGCGACGCGGCAGCCACCGGACCTGTTCGCCTGCCTTCACGTTGGGCCCGGTCAGGTGATGCTCGAACTTGATGTAGTCGGCTACCGGCTCCGACACGATACGGGCCCGCCGCACCGCGACCCCCTGGGCGACGAGATCGCCGACCAGACGCAGCCAGGGACGCCGGTCCGGGTCGCTGTCGGCCGGGTCGTCCCGGGCCCCGTTCTGCCAGGCGACGAACCGGGGGTCGGAGCGCATGTACCCGTCGCGCATCTCCAGGTGGACGGCCGAACGGGTGCAGCCCCGCAGCCGGTCCTCAAGAGTCGGCAACGCCACCGCCGTTCACCTCCGGGAAGAACCGCACCATGCGCTTCGGGATCTCCACCACATCCTCGTGCCCGGGGAGACCGAGCTGCGAGCGCCGGGCCTCGTCCGCGACCTTCCAGCCCTGCACCAGGTACGTGTCCTTCTCGTCGTCCAGGTACAGGGTCGGCGACTTGCCGTCAGGGCTCTCCGGGTCCTGGCCGAGCTTGATGAGCGCCGTCGTGCCTCCTCATGTCGTTCTCGGGCGGACCTGCCATGCCCGATCGTGCGCCCCAGCAGCTCGTGGATACCAGGAACTTGCGCGAACTTGTGCGGTGGCTGCAGAGGTCGGCGGGGTGCCCCGTCACTTCACCTCGGCCGTGACCTTCCAGAGCAAGACGGCCCCGGGGCAGATGCGGCCGGGGTCCGGGCGGCAGTGGCGTGTTGCGGTGATCGTGGCGACGCCGAGTTTCTCCGCGTGGAGGACGCCGCTGGCACTGCCCGTCGGTGTCGTGCCGCCCGTGGTGCGTCGGAGCACGTCGGGGGTGCTGGACTGCGGAATGCTCCAGGTGTAGTTGAGCCCTTGGCTGCGGTAGCCGGTGAGCATGACGCTGACGTCGTCCCCGGCCGCCAGGGCCACGGTCCGGCCGTCGTCCACGTTCGTCAGCGTCACGCGCTGGGCTGCTGGAGCATGGTGGGACTGAGCGGCCGCCGGCACGGCAGCGGTGACCACGGCCAGCGCCAGCCCGGCAGCCAGCGGAACGGCACGGTACTTCGATGTCTTCATGATTCCCCAACGTCGGTCGGGCCAGTAGGAACGGGCTCTGCGCCCAGTGACCAGCTTGGCCCGCACTCAAGCTCAAATGGCAACTTTTGCGGTCAAACGCCCGGAAATGGTGATGGCGGGCATCGTGCCTTGCCGACGCTCGCGCTCGGACGGCAACCGTTCGAGAAGAGGATCAAGGCTTCACCCCGGGTACCCCGGTGCGCCATTCGATCCAAAGGGAGCCTTGCAGTGCACCCGCCTGAAGGCAAGGCGGGCCCGCTCCATGGGCAGTGAATCAGCCCATCTCGGTGGCTCGACCGACAGCAGTCACCCAGACGGGAGCACTGGCTTGATCCGCTCCGACACGGGGTCGGAGCACCGGACGGCCGTCTCACCAGGCGCCGGGCTGCCGCACTCCCCACGCGCCCAGAGTGGCCAGCTTTCGGCGCCCCAGCTCGATAGTGGAGTCGCTTGGCAACGGGGCTCCAAGCTCGACGCTAGCCGCCGACGATCCGTACAACGTCGTGGAGGGAGTCGACGCGCCAGTCAGCAGTGGCCGCCTCGGGGGTGTCCGCCCACAGATATCCCCATGGGCCGCGTCGTAGGTGTGCGGTGAGCAGGCCCGCGGTGTGCGCGGGCGCAAGGTCGTTCGCCGGGTGGTCGCCGACGTAGAGCGTTTCGTCGGGTCCCGTCCCGGCCGCTTCGAGGACGCGGGCGAAGAACTCCGTCGCCGCCCAGTAACGATCGTCGCGTACAAGGGTTTCACCGATGTCGAAGGCGACTGTGCGGATCACGGGCGGATCTTATGGCGGTGGCGCTGGGCCGTCCAGATCAAGGCCCCACGCCCGACGATCGAGACGAGCGCGCAGGGTCTTCACCTGAGCGAGGCAGCAGCGGGCCAGGCGCCGTGCGTGCTCCCACTGCTGTGGGAGGTTGGACGACTCGCTGTCGAGGGCGAGTTGTCGGTGTGCTTCCGTGATGCCGAGCAGGAGCCGGCTGCGCGCCGGGTCGGCGAAGTGGAGCCCGGTAGCAGCGTCCTGGACCGCTGGCAGCAGGGCTCCGAGGTGGCCGCGGTAGCGCATGGTTGCGGCGGTCGCGTCCTCCAGCGACAGCGCGTCCGCGTGGGCCGGGGCGTCGGCGAGCAGGGCCTCGCACTCTTCCGCGATCGCGTCGAGGCAGGGCCCGGCCGGGGCGCCGACGGTTGACTCGGCGGCGCGCCGGCGGCCGAGGCGGATGACCTCGTCGACACCGGCCGGGATGCAGTAGTCCTCTCGGCGCCGTGGCGGGATCGGCCAGTACGCCCCGGGCTTGGCGGTGCGGTGAAGTTCGGGGATGCCGAGCCACGTCGTCTCGGGGGTAAGGAGTGTGACGTCGGGCTGTCGTACTGGGCACAGCTGCCGACGGCCACGAGGGTGTAGTACCAGACGCTGGTGTCGTAGGCGTCGTGGATGACGGGCCCGTCCATGACGCGGCCGAGGTACGCGGCGACGGTGGCCGAGTCGCCGCTCTGGGCTGCGGCGTGAATGATCGCCGCGGAGATGCGGACGGTGTCGAACGCGCGGCCCGTCGGGAGCATCGCCAGGCCATCCCCTTGCCACTCCATCCAGACCTTCGAGGGTGAGGAGTGCGCGGAGGCGAGCCAGTCGGAAGCCGCGCGCTGCGTATCCACGCTCATGATCGGTCCGATCTGTCCGCCCGTGCGCGGACGTTGCTGTTGCGGCAGGGCGGGTCGCAGGCCCACAGCTCTTTGATCCGGAAGTGGTCGGGGTGGCCGGTCGGCTCGGTCACCGTGCCGACCAGCCGGTCCCGGTACAAGCGGTTGCCGCAGTAGGCGCAGGCCCACCCCTCCCGCTGGGGACCGGTGAAGTCACGCCAGTCAAGCGAGAGAGGGGTCGGGGAGCCCGCCCGTGCAGACTGCTTCGTGGTCATGAATCGGAAGGTAGGGAGGGTGAGTTGGCCGCTGCCACGCGAGTTGCTCGGAGTTTCTTGACCATCTGGCGGAGTTGCGCAAAGTTATTCACGAAGGCCAAACCAGCCCGGTCCACGGGGTGTTGGTCTGCGTGATGCTGACGGGATCAGTCCTCGACGAAAGGAACTGATCATGGCGCGACGGCTGCGCTTCAACGGCACCGGCAGTGGTGGCGGCTCCTGTCCAGCTGTGCACGAAGACCTGGACACCGGTGAGGTCATCGTGCACGGCCCCCGGCTCACCGACCCCGAGGACATCGCCCGGCTCCAGCACCTGGACGAGGACGAGATCCCGATCGTGGTGCCGCGCAACACGCTGATCGACTTCGGTCCCAAGGACCGGGACACCGAGCCGCGCATCCTCGACCCGGACACGTTCTCCCGCATGTTCGAGAACTTCCGGCACAGTGCCTGGCACCTGGAGATGCGCAAGGGCTACGCAGTGGACCAGGCCACGGACACCTACGCCCAATTCGTCCGGGGCGAGACACCGGCATGGGACATGGGCTCACCGTGGGCTCGTACGATCAGTGCCAAGACGCGGGATGGTGCGTACGTCGGGCGCGTCCGGGTCGTCGACAACCCGCCGACCGAGGGCCAGTTGTACCTGCTGGCGCACGCCGAGCACAACGCCGAGCTCGGTGAGGAAGTCCGGAACATGTGGCGCGACGACGCCAGGCGTGCGAACCTCCCGGACGAGGATTTCTGGATCTTCGACTCTCACATCGTCGCGCTGTGCCTGTTCGATGACGACGACAACCTCACGGGCGTCGAGCTGATCACCGAACCGGCGCGCGTCAACCAGTACAACCGGCTGCGTGACGTGGCGCAGCACTACGCCACCCCGAACAAGCAATTCGTGGCTGACCTGGCTGCGAAGGAGGAGTAAGCAGGTGAGTGCCGGTGAGCACGGACTATCAGAAGGCGCGTGAGGATCTCGGAATCCGGCTCCGGGAACTCCGGCTCACGGCGCCTGAAGGTCGGCTCACCGGTACGCAGCTCGCTGAACGGCTCGGGTCTGGATGGACCAAGGTCAAGATCAGTAAGCTGGAGAACGGCAAACAGACAGCGACAGCCGAAGACCTGCGGGCCTGGGCGGACGGAACCGGCCAACCCGGTGCCTGTGATGAACTGATCGCCCGGCTGCGGGGGTTCGAGTCGCACATCCGGTCGTGGCGTCGCCAACTGGCCGCAGGGCACCGGCCCGTGCAGGACGCCGTCACGGTGGAGCACGAGCGGACACGCGTCCTGACCATCTGGGAGAACGTCCTCATCCCCGGCATGGTGCAGATCCCCGAGTACGCCCGGCACACCTTCACCCGGCACGCCGACCTGATGCGGTCACCGCGAGACACCGAGGACGCCGTACGCGCCCGGATCCAGAGGCAGGAAGGGCTGTACCGACCAGGCCGGACGTACCGGATCATGATGTGGGAAGGCGCGTTGCTGTCCCTGGTCTGTCCGCCGTCCGTGCTCGCCGCTCAGCTGCACCACCTCGCCGGCGTCATCGGCCTGGACACCGTGGAACTCGGCATCATCCCCTTCACGGCGTCACTGAAGATCTGGCCGGGCAACAGCTTCTGGGTCTACGACGAGCGTCTCGTGGTCGTCGAGGACTGGCACGCCGAGCTGTGGATCGATGACGCCGACAGCGTCGCCACCTATCTGCGGGTATGGAAGACCCTGAGCGAGTCCGCGGTTTACGGGGCTGATGCGCACCGGGTGATCACTCGCGCGCGGAGCGCGCTGAATGCTTCCTGATAAAAACGATCAAGGCTCTACCTATAACTGCAGGTAGAGCCTTGATCATCGAGCGCTCGATTCAGGACCGTAAACCGAACCCAGCGCCCTGGCTGTGGAGTTGTGACCGCCCGACGGGGCGAGGCTGGCGCGACAGGACGTTCGCACCGCCGGGCGGAGTCTGGGGGTGCAGGCGTCCGGGATCGCGGCGGCCAGTGATTGGCTCGTCCTCCGCGCGCCCTTCCTTCAGGTCAAGAAGGGGCCGGGACGGACCTTGACCACCGCACTGGCATCACGAGTGCCGCCGCGATCCTCGGCCTGTCCGGGGCCGCCGGCCACCCCTCATCGGGCCGGCGGTCCGGACGGCGCCCGGAAATGTGACCTCCCGTCAGATTTCCGAGCGCGGTCTGGTGAAGCGAACCCGCTCAGTCCTCGCGCAGTGCGCGGACCGCTTCCTCCACGCGCTTGCCGTACTCGGCGTCCGCGGCGTGGAAGTGGGCCAGGTTCTTCTCGATGACGTCGTCGCGGGAGACCTGGGAGAGGCCGCCGGCGATGTTCGCGATCAGGCGGGACTTCTCGTCGTCCGACATCAGGCGGTACAGCTCGCCCGCCTGGAAGAAGTCGTCGTCCTTCACGTGGGCGGGGGCCGCGTGCGTGCCCGTCCAGCCCGCGATCGCCAGCGGGGCGGACAGTGCCGCGTCCGTCTGCGACGGGCCCGCGTACGAGTTCGGCTCGTAGTTCTTGTCGGTGCGGCGGCCGTTGCGCGTCGCCATGGCGCCGTCGCGGCCGTAGTTGTCCGCGACCGTCGCCTTGGGCGCGTTCACCGCGAGCTGGGTGTGGTTGACGCCCAGGCGGTAGCGGTGCGCGTCCGCGTACGCGAACAGGCGGCCCTGGAGCATCTTGTCCGGCGAGGGGCCGATGCCCGGCACGAAGTTGTTCGGCGAGAACGCCGCCTGCTCGACCTCGGCGAAGACGTTGTCGGGGTTGCGGTCCAGCACCAGGCGGCCCACCCGCTGCAGCGGGTAGTCGCTGTGCGGCCACACCTTGGTGAGGTCGAACGGGTTGAAGCGGTAGCCCGCCGCCTCGGCCGCCGGCATGACCTGGACGTACAGCGTCCAGGACGGGTTCACGCCGCGCTCGATCGCCTGGAGCAGGTCCGTCTGGTGCGAGTTCGCGTCCTGGCCCACCAGCTCCGCCGCCTGGTCGGACGACAGGCTGCGGATGCCCTGGTTGGTCTTGAAGTGGTACTTCACGAAGAAGGCCTCGCCCGCCTCGTTCGTCCACTGGTAGGTGTGCGAGCCGTAGCCGTTCATGTGGCGGTACGACGCCGGGATGCCGCGGTCGCCCATCAGCCAGGTGATCTGGTGCGTCGCCTCGGGGGCGTGCGCCCAGAAGTCCCAGACGTTGTCCGGCTCCTGCTTGCCCGTGAACGGGTCGCGCTTCTGGGAGTGGATGAAGTCGGGGAACTTGATCGGGTCCTTGATGAAGAACACCGGGGTGTTGTTGCCGACGAGGTCGTAGTTGCCGTCCTCGGTGTAGAACTTCAGCGCGAAGCCGCGCGGGTCGCGGACCGCGTCCGCGCCGCCGAGCGAGTCCGCCACCGTCGAGAAGCGGATGAACGTCTCGGTGCGCTTGCCCACCTGCGAGAGGAAGTCGGCCTTCGTGAAGCCGGTGACGTCGTCCGTCACCTCGAAGTAGCCGTACGCGCCGGAGCCGCGGGCGTGGACCACGCGCTCCGGGATCCGCTCACGGTTGAAGCGCGCGAGCTTCTCCAGCAGGTGCTGGTCCTGGAGGAGGATGGGGCCACCGACGCCGGCGGTGGCGGAGTTCTGGTTGTCGGCGACGGGGGCGCCGGACTCGGTCGTAAGCACGCGCTTCGACATCGTGACCTTCCGTACGGGAGCTGCACTGCTGAACGGTCTGCGGTGTCAGGAGCGTAGGTACGCCCCGAAGCGAACGTCAACAGTTTGTTGAAAATGAAGTGGGGTGTTCCGGGCGGCGGCGACGCCTGGGCGCGACAGGACAGGTGTCAGCGCCACCGCCGCCCGGAAGTCGGGGAGAGCCTTGAAGGCTCAGATCTGCGCGCCCGACAGGCGCTCGACCGCGCGCAGCAGCGCCGAGTGGTCCAGGCCGCCGTCGCCCTGGGCGCGCAGCGACGCGACCAGCTGGGCCACCACCGCGCCGACCGGGAGCGCCGCGCCGACGTTGCGGGCGGCGTCGGTGACGATGCCCATGTCCTTGTGGTGCAGGTCGATGCGGAAGCCCGGCGCGAAGTCGCGGTTGAGGAAGTTGTCCTTCTTGCGGGTCAGCACGGTCGAACCGGCCAGACCGCCGTTGAGGACGTCCAGGGCCGCGGTGAGGTCCACTCCGGACTTCTCCAGGAAGACCACGGCCTCGGCGCACGCCTGGATGTTGACCGCCACGATCAGCTGGTTGGCGGCCTTCACCGTCTGGCCGGAGCCGTGCGGGCCGCAGAGCACGATGGTCTTGCCCAGCGCGTCGAAGATGCCCTTGGCCTCGTCGAAGTCGGCCTTGTCGCCGCCGACCATGATGGAGAGCACGGCCTCGATCGCGCCGGCCTCGCCACCGGAGACCGGGGCGTCCAGGACGCGCACGCCCTTGTCGGCCGCCGCCTTCGCCAGGTCGACGGAGGTCTGCGGGGTGATCGACGACATGTCGATCAGAAGGGCGCCCGACTTGGCGTTCGCCAGGATGCCGGCCTCGCCGTACGCGATGGCCTCGACCTGCGGGGAGGCCGGGACCATCGTGATGATCACGTCCGCGTCCTTGACCGCGTCGGCGATCGAGGCGGCGGCGGAGCCACCGGCGGCGGCCAGGCGGTCCAGCTTGTCCTGCTCAAGGGTGAAGCCGGTGACGGGGTAACCGGCCTTGATCAGGTTCTCGGACATGGGCGAGCCCATGATGCCGAGGCCGATCCATGCGATCTTGGGAATTGTGCTCATTTGGGGGGCCTCTCTCAACTGCTGTGTTACGTCAGGAAGTTCGTGGGGGCGCGAATCAGCGCGCCGCGCGGGCCTCGGCCGGTAGCCACGCGAAGGACGCGGCGGCGTCGGCGGCCTTGTACTCCAGGCCGACCCAGCCCTCGTAACCCGCCTTGGCGAGCTGGTTGAGCAGGGCCTCCAGGGGGAGTTCGCCGGTGCCCGGCGCGCCACGGCCCGGGTTGTCGGCGATCTGTACGTGGCCGGTCTTGTCCGCGTACGCCTCGATGACCTGGGTGACGTCCTCGCCGTTCATCGACAGGTGGTAGATGTCGAGGAGGAACTTGGCGTTGCCGAGGCCGGTCGCCGCGTTGACCTTGTCGACGACCTCGATCGCGGACGGGGCGCTGACCAGCGGGTACAGCGGCGACTCCGGCTTGTTCAGGGCCTCGACCAGGAGGATCGCGCCGATGCGGTCGGCCGCGCGGGCCGCCAGCACCAGGTTCTCCAGCGCGAGCGAGTCCTGGACCTGCGGGTCCACGCCCTCGACGCGGTTGCCGTAAAGGGCGTTGAGCGCCTTGCAGCCCACCGAGGCGGCGAAGTCCGCCGCGACCTCGATGTTGGCGCGGAAGCGGTCCGACTCCTCGCCGGGTACGGAGAGGGCTCCGCGGTCGGGGCCCGGCAGGGCGCCCGCGTAGAAGTTCAGCCCCACCAGCTGGGTGCCGGCGTCGTCGAGCGCCTTCTTCAGGGCGTCGAGCTCGGCCTGCGCCGGAGTGGGGGTTTCGATCCAGGGCCACCACAGCTCGACCGCCGTGAAGCCCGCCGCGGCCGCGGCCGCGGGGCGCTCCAGGAGCGGGAGTTCCGTGAAGAGGATCGAGAGGTTCACATCGAAGCGCTGGTCCGAGTATCCCATGGGGTTCGGCGCTCCTTCCGTATTGCGGAAGTTACTTTCTGCTTGATGGAAGGTTGCAGGGAGAGGGGTGAGCTTGTCAAGGGGGCCCTGTCCGATTGACCTCCCGGATTTCCGAATCCGCGCAGTAGGTTGTGCGCGTGCGATTGAGAGTGGAGTTCACGACCGAGCCCTTCGACCTGGACGAGGCGCCCCCGCATGCGGTGGCCGCCCGTGAGGTCCTGCAGACGGCGGCGCTCGACGCCGTGGACGTGGGCCCCTTCGGCAACACCGCCGAGGGCGGCGCGGACGAGGTGCTGACCGCCGTCGACGCGCTGCTGCGCAAGTCCCTGGCGGCCGGGGCCACCCGCGTCTCGCTCCAGGTCAACGTGGTCGGGGAGGGCGAGAAGTGACCGAGCCCGCCGACCACCCGCTGGTCACCGCCGTCAAGCCGCTGGTCGACGCCATGGGCGCGGAGATACTGGGGCCCGACCAGGCCCAGCCCGACGACGTGGTGCTCAGCTGGGAGGGCGAGGACGTCATCGCGGTCCGGCTGCCGCAGCTGTCGGACTCCCTGGACCACATCCTGGCCGCCATGGAGCGGCGCCACGGCATGCCGCTGGCCGCGCTCGACCGCAAGGCCAAGCAGTCGGTCGTACGGACCCTGGAGGCGCGCGGAGCGTTCTCCGTACGCCATGGGGTGGAGACCGTCGCGTCCGCCCTGGGGGTCAGCCGCTTCACCGTGTACAACTACCTGAACAGGGAAAACGCCGCCAAGAGCGAGTGAGCGCGGCGCGCCGCCGAGCCTCGCGCGCAGAGCCGCCGTCCGCGGATCGGGACGGCGGCTTTTTGTTGCTCCAAGTTTTCAACAAAGTGTTGACGGGATGTTTCCGAGGGCGTTAGCTATCCGCAGCCCGTCCAGCACCAAGGCCACGGAGGCCGTTCGTGACTTCGACCTCGACGCCGGGCCTCGCCCGGTTCAACACCTCCGACGACAGCACGGCGCTCGCCGAGCTCCACGAGGTGTGCGCCAGCTCGGTATGGGGGAGCAAGCTGCTCGCCCGGCGCCCGTACGCCACCGCCGACGAGCTCTTCGCCGCCAGCGACGCCGCCATGGCCGAGCTGGACGCCAAGGACCTCGAAGAGGCGATGGCGGGGCACGCGCCGATCGGGCGGCCGAAGCCGGGCGACCCGACGTCCGCCCGCGAACAGCGGGGGATGGCCGGCGCCTCCGAGGAGCTCAAGGCCGAGATGCTCGATCTGAACCTGGCCTACCAGGACACGTTCGGCCATGTCTTCCTGATCTGCGCCACCGGGGCCACCGGTGAGCAGATGCGCGACGCGATGAAGGCCAGGATCGGCAACACCGCCGAGGCGGAGCGCGAGATCGTGCGCGCCGAACTCGGGAAGATCAACCGGATCCGGCTGACCCGTCTCGTGGAAACCGCAGAAGAAGAGGACAGGGACTGATGAGCACCGCGACCACCGCGTCGGTGTCGACGCACATCCTCGACACCAGCATCGGCCGCCCCGCCGAGGGCGTCGCCATCTCGCTCGCCGCCCGCTCGGGCCGCGACGCCGAGTGGGTGGCGCTCGGCGGCTCCGCGACCGACGCGGACGGGCGCTGCAAGGACCTTCCGGCGCTGCCGGAGGGAACGACCCATGTACGACTCGACTTCGAGGTCGAGACGTACTTCACGCGTTCAATCAAGACAGTGAAGCAAGCCGAGGCGCAGCAGGACGCCCCCCGCGTAAGGGACAGCGGTGCGTTCTTCCCGGAGGTGGCGATCACGTTCGCCGTCGTGCCGGGCGAGCACTATCACGTACCGCTGCTGCTCAACCCGTTCGGCTACTCCGTTTACCGAGGGAGCTAGCAGACATGCCCACGATTCTCGGCCAGAACCAGTACGGCAAAGCAGAGAACCGCGTCGTCAAGATCACGCGGGACGGCGACACGCACCACATCAAGGACCTGAACGTCTCGGTCGCCCTCTCCGGTGACATGGACGACGTCCACTACTCCGGCTCGAACGCGAACGTCCTGCCGACGGACACCACCAAGAACACGGTGTTCGCCTTCGCCAAGGAGTACGGCATCGAGTCCGCCGAGCAGTTCGGCATCCACCTCGCCCGTCACTTCGTGACGTCGCAGGAGCCGATCCACCGGGCGCGCATCCGCATCGAGGAGTACACCTGGGAGCGCATCGCCACCTCCGACGCCAACTCCAAGTTCATCGGCTCGGACGAGGTACGGCACTCCTTCGCCCGCAAGGGCCAGGAGCTGCGCACCACCCAGATCACCTTCGACGGTGAGAACTGGGAGATCATCTCCGGTCTCAAGGACCTCACGGTCATGAACTCCACCAACTCGGAGTTCTGGGGCTACGTCAAGGACAAGTACACGACGCTGAAGGAGGCGTACGACCGCATCCTGTGCACCGACGTCTCCGCTGCCTGGCGTTACAACTGGACCAGCGACGAAGACCGGATGCCCAACTGGGAGAAGTCGTACGAGCAGGCCAAGAAGCACATACTCCAGGCCTTCGCCGAGACGTACTCGCTCTCGCTCCAGCAGACCCTGTACCAGATGGGTTCGCGGGTCATCAACAGCCGCAGCGAGATCGACGAGATCCGCTTCTCGCTGCCGAACAACCACCACTTCCTGGTCGACCTGGAGCCGTTCGGGCTCAAGAACGACAACGAGGTCTACTTCGCCGCGGACCGCCCGTACGGTCTGATCGAGGCCACCGTGCTGCGCGACGGCGTCGAGCCGCGCATCCCGGTCGACATGACCAACCTCTGACGCGGAGCGCCCCCGGACCCCGCCGCCCGGGGGCGCTTTTCCACCCACTCGGCACCCGTGGGCCGCCCGGCCCCGGCACTCAAATCCTCTAGGGTCCTGCCGTGCCCGCTCTGCAAGTCAAGGAAGAGGAAGCACGATGGCACCATCGGCAGCCCAGCGCATCGTCATCGAGAACTGTGCGATCGCGACCGTGGACGCCAACGACACCGAGTACGCCTCCGGGTACCTCGTCGTCGCCGGCAACCGCATCGAGTCGATCGGCGCGGGCCGGGCCCCGCAGCACCTGGAGAACGTGGTCCGCCGCATCGACGGCACCGGCCACCTGGTCACCCCCGGCCTGGTCAACACGCACCACCACTTCTACCAGTGGATCACCCGCGGCCTGGCCACCGACCACAACCTGTTCAACTGGCTGGTGGCGCTCTACCCGACCTGGGCGCGCATCGACGCGCAGATGGGGCGCGTCGCCGCGCAGGGCTCGCTCGCGATGATGGCCCGCGGCGGTGTCACCACCGCGATGGACCACCACTACGTGTACCCACAGGGCGCCGGCGACCTCTCCGGCGCGATCATCGGCGCCGCCGCCGAGATGGGCGTACGGTTCACGCTCGCCCGCGGCTCCATGGACCGCAGCAAGAAGGACGGCGGTCTGCCGCCGGACTTCGCCGTCGAGACCCTGGAGGGCGCGCTCGCCGGGACCGAGGAGACGGTCGACCGGTTCCACGACGCCTCGTTCGACTCGATGACCCAGGTCGCGGTCGCCCCCTGCTCGCCGTTCTCGGTCTCCACCGAACTCATGAAGCAGGGCGCCGAGTTGGCCCGCCGCAAGGGCGTACGGCTGCACACCCACGGCTCGGAGACCGTCGAGGAGGAGCAGTTCTGCAAGGAGCTGTTCGGCATGGGTCCGACCGACTACTTCGAGTCGACCGGCTGGCTCGGCTCCGATGTGTGGATGGCGCACTGCGTCCACATGAACGACTCGGACATCGCCGCCTTCGCCGGCACCGGCACCGGCGTCGCCCACTGCCCGTCCTCCAACGCGCGCCTCGCCGCCGGTATCGCCCGCGTCCCCGACATGCTGAAGGCGGGTGTCCCGGTCGGCCTCGGCGTGGACGGCACCGCCTCCAACGAGTCCGGCGAGCTCCACACCGAACTGCGCAACGCGCTCCTGATCAACCGCCTCGGCGCCCACCGCGAGTCCGCGCTCAACGCCCGCCAGGCGCTGCGGCTCGGCACGTACGGCGGCGCCCAGGTGCTCGGCCGCTCGGCCGAGATCGGGTCCCTCGAAGCCGGCAAGCTCGCCGACTTCGTGCTGTGGAAGCTGGACACCCTCGCCCACGCCTCCATCGCCGACCCGGTCATCGCACTGGTCTTCGGCGCCGCCGCCCCGGTGACGGCGTCGTTCGTCAACGGCAAGCAGATCGTCGAGGACAACCGCCTCCTCACGGTCGACGAGGACGCCATCGCCCGCGCCACGCGGGACGAGGCGCAGCGCCTCGCGCGGATCGCCGCGCAGGCCTGATCCCGACCGGGATTCCCGCCCAGGAGTCCGGCCGAGGGGGACGGCCCTCGGCCGGTCGCCGTGGACCCGAGCGGGGCCCACGGCAGCCGCGCCCGGGGGGTGCGCACCACAGGAAGGTGCGCACCCCCCGGGACGGTGACTCGTGCCAATCCCCGCACGAGGCAGGTCTCTTCGCCGGACGAGTCGGTGGTACGAGAAAGATCTTTTCGCCGTACGAGACCGAACCGTACGCCCCACGAAACACAGCCGCACCACACTGCACCACCTCCCTGACACCCGCGTCGCCGCCGACGCGTTACCCGACCGGAGGAACCGCCCGTGGCCGCCCTGCCCGCGCCCCGCAACGACGCAGTAACCGAGGGAGCAGTCGCCCCTCACGTCCCGGCCGCCGAAGGTGCCACGCACCCGGTCGACGAGACCCTCCCCCCACTGAAGATGTTCACCAGCGGCCTTCAGCACGTGGCCGCGATGTACGCGGGCGTGGTGGCCCCGCCCATGGTCGTCGGGCCCGCCGTCGGGCTCAGCGCCAAGGAGACCGCGTTCCTGATCGGCGCGAGTCTGTTCACCGCCGGACTCGCGACCCTGCTCCAGACCATCGGGTTCTGGAAGGTCGGCGCCCGCCTCCCGTTCGTCAACGGTGTCTCGTTCGCCGGTGTCACCCCGATGATCGCGATCGGCAAGGACCGCGGCCACGACGGTATGGCGGTCATCTTCGGGGCGGTGATCGTCGCGAGCGTCCTCGGTTTCGTACTCGCCCCGTACTTCAGCAAGTTGCTCCGCTTCTTCCCGCCCGTCGTCACCGGCACGGTCATCACCCTGATAGGTGTCTCCCTGCTCCCGGTGGCCTTCCGCTGGGCGCAGGGCGGCAACGCCACCGCGCACGACTTCGGTTCGACGAAGAACATCGGGATGGCCGCGCTGACCCTGGTGATCGTGCTGGCGCTGCGCAAACTGCTGCGCGGCTTCCTCCAGCAGATCGCGATCCTGCTCGGCCTGGTCGTGGGCACGTTGATCGCCGTGCCGTTCGGCATGACCAGCTTGGACGCGCTCCGGGGCGCGGACGCCGTCGGCTTCCCCACGCCGTTCCACTTCGGCGCACCGCACTTCGAGATCGCCGCGATCGTCTCCA
Organism: Streptomyces sp. CBMA152; assembly: GCF_014596475.1. GTDB lineage: Bacteria > Actinomycetota > Actinomycetes > Streptomycetales > Streptomycetaceae > Streptomyces. The sequence goes on from NZ_MECJ01000039.1 coordinate 157,922, forward strand.
TGTGCATCGTGATGCTGGTCTGCATGACCGAGTCGACCGCCGACATGCTGGCGCTCGGCAAGATCGTCGGCCGCCCGGCGGACGAGCGCACCATCGAGGGCGGCCTGCGCGCCGACACCCTCGGCAGCGCCGTCAGCCCGCTCTTCAACGGCTTCATGGCGAGCGCCTTCGCGCAGAACATCGGCCTGGTCGCGATGACCAAGGTGCGCAGCCGCTTCGTGGTCGCCACCGGCGGCGGGATCCTCGTCCTGCTCGGCCTGTGCCCGGTGGCCGCGTCGGTGATCGCGCTCGTCCCGCTGCCGGTCCTCGGCGGCGCGGGCATCGTGCTCTTCGGCTCGGTCGCGGCCAGCGGCATCCAGACGCTGTCCACGGCCGCCCTGGACCAGGGCGAGAACGCGCTGATCGTCGCGGCCGCCCTCGGCGTCGGCCTCATCCCGATCGCGGCGCCCACGTTCTACGACGCCTTCCCGCAGAACGTCCGGGTCGTCCTCGACTCCGGCATCTCCACCGGCTGCGTGATCGCGATCGTCCTGAACCTGGCCTTCAACCACCTAGGCCGCAAGGAGAGTTCGGCGGAATCGGAAGCGGAAGCGGGGGTGCTGGCCGAGCCCGCGGTGGTCGCGCACTGACCCCGTACGTACGACACAACAACGCGAGCGGCGTGCACGGTACCGTGCACGCCGCTCGTTTCTCTCTATAGCCTCACATCAGCTGATGTGGTACGGATCGCCGTAGACATGCCAGTCCAGCGGCGTGTCGAGGTTGAGGTTGCCGTTGTTGAGGAACACCCGCTGCTCGGTGTCGACGCGGCTGGTGTCGCTGTGCGCCTCCTCCTGCTTCATCGCCCAGACGCGGGCGTCGAGGAAGGCGTTGAGGTACGTCGTCTCGTCGCCGCCCTGGGACGGCGGCTTGGCCTTCTTCAGCGCCTTCTTGCGGATGCCGCTGAAGGTGGTCGGGTCGCTGCCGTCGCCGTGCATGACGAGGGCGTCGTAGTAGATGAACTGGCCGAGCGTGCCCACGCCGTCGGCCTTGCCCTGCCGGACCGCCGGGTCGAAGTACACCCGGTCGCGCTCGTCGTTCTGGGCGTTCTTGAAGGCGGTCTCCGAGGCGGCCGTCTTCCAGTCCTTGGTGAAGTGCGGGTCGAGCCCGGCGTGCGAGTCCGAGCCGTTCACCTTGCGCAGGGCGGGCAGGTACTTCTCCAGTACGTTCCCGGGCTCGCGGTCGCTGTACAGCTGGACCAGGTCGAGCATGTCACCGGTGCCGGAGCAGAACCCGATGATCCCGGCCGTGTAGCCCCGGCCGTCGTGGATGTCCTCGATGTACTTGTACTGGGCCTTCCAGTTGAGTGAGGAGTTCTCCGCGCTGGAGACGAGCTCCATCGCTATTTCCTTCTTGGCCGGGTCGTCGAGCCCGGTCGCCGCAGCTGCCATGGGGGCATTGTGGCTGGTGGCCGCAGTGGCGGTGGCGGCGGGTACGGCAAGGACGGCGGCGCCGAGCAGAGCCGTGGCGGTGATCCTGAGACGACGTGCGGTGGCGCTGTGGTGGGGGGTGAGCACCGGACCTCCTGGGGGGAGTTCGTCGTTCCGCTGTTTTGTTAGGAAACTTTCCTACCAGCTCTCCGGCGGACCCGTACACCCTTGCGGCACAAGGAAGTTGAAGAATCGGGACGGGTCGGGTTCAGTTCACCCGGTGAATGAATCAAGCCGGGTCGAGGCGTTCAGCGACGGCGTTTTCGCCATCGCGATCACCCTCCTCATCCTGGAAATCAAGGTGCCCCAGCACTCCGGCGACCACCTGTGGAGCGACCTGGGCCGCCAGTGGCCCTCGTACGCCGCGTATGTGGTGAGCTTCCTGGTCATCGGCATCATGTGGGTCAACCACCACACCGTCTTCAGCTATGTGGCGCGCGTCGACCGCACGCTGATGTTCCTCAATCTGCTGCTGCTCATGACGGTCGCCGCGATCCCGTGGCCGGCGGGGCTGATGGCCGAATATCTGCGGGAGGAGCACGCGTCGCATGTCGCCGCCGCCGTGTACAGCGGCTTCATGGTCGTCATGGCCCTCAACTTCACGGCGCTGTGGTGGCATCTGACCCGCACCGGCCACCTCTTCGACTCCCGGGTCGACGTACGAGCCGCCCGCGCCACCCGCGCCCGCTTCGCGATCGGCTCGCTCGCCTACCCGGCGACGGTGGGCCTCGCCTTCGTCTCGGCACCGCTGACCCTCGCGGCGCACGGTCTGCTCGCGGTGTACTACGGCTTCAACCAGCTCAAGGTGCCTGTACGGGAGGCTAGTTGAGGGTGCGCTGCCCCGGGGAGGCGCGCCGAGAGGGCGCGGGTGTGAGCGGGGCGCGCCGGGAGGGCGTCGGTGCGAGGGGACCCGCCGCCTTCACCGTGCGCAGCACCGGCGCGGTCTCCAGGGTGCGGATCGCCTCCAGCGCGCCGAGCCGTTGGGTGAGGTAGTGGTGCAGCGCGGCCGGGTCGGGGCAGAGCGCCTGGGCGACGAGGTTGCTCGGGCCGGTGGTCGCGGCGACGAAGGCGAGCTCGTCGTGGCGGGCGAGCTCGCGGGCCACCGCGTCGAGGTGCGCCGGAGTGACCGCCATCCACAGCAGTGCCTGCGTACCGCCGCCGAGCTGGGCACCGTCGACCTCGACGTCGAAGAACAGAGCCCCGCGGGCCCGTAGTTCGCCGATGCGCCGCGCGACCGTCGCGGGCGACCAGCCGGTGGCGACGGCGAGCTCGGCGAGAGCCGCCCGGCCGTCGTGCCGCAGGGCGGCGAGGAGGTGGTCGTCGGTGGGCATGGGAAGCGCGCGTGATCCCTCGACTTCCTTGTCTGTTACGCCGGTTGGGGCGAGCGCCCGCTGCTGCTCGGCGTCCAGGGTGCGGGCCCGGCCGTGCCAGGCCGTGGGGCCGCCGAGGTACATGTGCAGGACATAGTGCGCGGACACGGCGGTCACCCCGGCGGTCCGGGGGATCTCGCGCAGCAGCAGCGTCTGCGGGGCGTGGACGATCGCCACGATCTCGGTGCCGCCCGAGGCGAGCTTGACCCAGGAGGTGTCCTCGCGGCGTGCGAGGGCCTGGGCGAGATCCTGCGCGGCGCGCGGCACGGCGCTGAGCCGCACCATCCACTGGGCGAGCCCCGCCTTCGCCGGATCGACGAGCCCGACCACCCGCAGCCCCGCCTCGCCCCGCAGCCGCCGGTAGCGCCGGGCGACGGTCTGCGTCGACACCTCCAGGACCGCCGCGATCCGCGCGAACGAGGCCCGCCCGTCGAGGTGCAGGGCGTGGACCAGAGCACGGTCGATCTCGTCGAGCACGTGAGATTCCTTCATCTGAGTCGTATAGGTGGAACGAATCGATGGATCCGGCGCTGTGGATGGAACCGCCAGCGTACGCGCCGACAGGCTCGGGGGAGGCCGGGGAGCCCGGCGGCGTAGGGGAGGAGTGGCTGTGTCGAAGGTCGTACGACAGGAAGTTGTGCGGGGGGACTTGGGAGAGGCGCCAGGGTTGCCCCTCGGCCGGTACCGATGGCGCTGGGCCGCGCTGGCAGTGCTCCTCGTCGCCGAGGCGATGAATCTCCTTGACGCGACGATCGTGCAGGTTGCGGCGCCCGTCATCCGGACCGACCTGGGCGGCCCGGACTCGGTCGTCCAGTGGTACGCCGCCGCGTACACCCTCCCCTTCGCCATGTTCCTCATCACCGGCGGTCGCCTCGGGGACATCCTCGGGCGCAGGCGGGTGTTCCGGGTCGGGGTGGCGGTGTTCCTCGTGGCCTCGGTGGCGTGCGCGGCCGCGCCCTCGTACGGGGTGCTGATCGGGGCGCGGGCCGTGCAGGGGGCCGCAGCCGCGCTGGTCATCCCGCAGACCATCGGCCTGATCCGGGCCATGTTCGACGGCGACGAGATGGCGCGGGCGCTCGGGAGCATCGGCCCGGTGATGGGGCTCGCCGCCGTCTGCGGACCCGCGCTCGGCGGGCTGCTGACCCACGCCGACCTGTTCGGCTCGTCCTGGCGGTCGGTGTTCCTGGTGAACCTGCCGCTCGGCGCCGCCGTCCTGCTCGCGGCCCCGCTGCTGCGGGAGGACCGGGCGGCCAGGCGCCCGCGCCTGGACCTCACCGGCACCGCGCTCGTGGTGACCGGCTCCGGCGCGGTGGTCTACCCGCTGATCCAGGGCCAGGACGCCGGATGGCCCGCCTGGACCTGGGCGCTCCTTGCGGCCGGAGTCGCGCTGCTCGGGCTCTTCGGGGTCGACCAGCGCCGCAAGAGCCGCCACGGCCGCAGCCCGCTGGTCGAGGCCGGGCTCTTCCGGCACCGGGGCTTCCCGGCGGCCCTGGTGACCTCCACGCTCTTCTTCGCGGTGCTGAACGGTCTGATGCTGGTGATCGTCCTGCACCTCCAACTCGGCCTCGAATCAGATGTGTTGACGGCCGGGCTCACTCTGCTGCCCTGGTCCCTCGGCATGGCCGTCGCCTCCTGGGTCGCGGGCACCCGCCTCGTGCCCCGGTACGGGCCGCGCCTGATGTACGCCGGAATCGCCACACTCCTCACGGGGGTCCTGGCCGCGACAGCCGTGTACGCGGTGAGCGACCCCGCCCGCTACCCGTGGCCGCTGCCGGGCGCGCTCGCGGTGTGCGGTACGGGCGTCGGGCTGTTCACCGTCCCGTTCTTCACAGCCGCACTGCACCGCGTCGGCCCCGCCGAGACCGGCTCGGCCGCCGGGCTGCTCAACGCGGTGCAGCAACTCGGCGGCACCCTGGGCACGGCCCTGCTCGGCAGCGTCTTCCTGGGCGCGGCGGACCCGGCCGCCGGAGCCCAACGGGCGTTCTGGGCATCCGCGTTGCTGCTCGTCGCCACAGCGGCCGCCGTGGCGACCGGGCTCAGGCGGCCCAGCCCGGATCCCGCCCGCTGAGCCCGACGACCCGGTCGAGCAGCGGGGCGTCCTCGGGCACCTCGACGACCGGCCCGAAGGCGGGGGCGCGCAGGGTGCTGTCCCGGTTCGCCGCGAAGAAGCCGTACGCCACCTCCAGACCGGCCGCGCCCGGGTCGTACTCCTGGCCGGTCGCGCGGGCCAGGTCCCAGCCGTGGACGACGAGTTCGTTGAGCGCGACCACGCCCGCGATCGCGGCCGGGAACGTGACGCCGCCCGCCTGGGTGTCCCCGTCCCACGCCTGCGGCGCGCGCCACGCCTCGGCCAGCGCCGTGAGCCGCCCGGGCAGCCCGGTCCGCCAGTCCTCGGGCAGTACGGGCGTGACGGACCCGGGGTCGGTGCCGGTCGCGGGACCGAAGTTCTTGTGCGCGGCCGCGGTGAAGGCGCCGGTCAGCCCGGCGATGTGCCCGACGAGCTCGCGTACCGAGTACTTGGGGCAGGGTGTCGGAGCCGCGAGCTGGTCGTCCCGTACGCCGTCGATCAGGCGGGCCACGGCGTGGGCGGCGGGGGCGAGGTCTGGCCTGGGGTTCTGTGCGTGTGCGTCCATGCAGGGGAGACCGGTCGGGCGGGGGGAACTCATCGGTGGCTGAACGATGACCCGGGACCGGTCACGACCCGACTGTTCACGACGTGAGGCGGCGGCCGCCGAAGCCGCCCGAGCCGTCGACCTGCTGCCACCACTTCTCCAGGCCCCGCTGGTCCATCGCGCTCCAGTCGGGCGTCTCCTGGACGAGCCCGAGGCCGAGTTGGCGGCCGAGTTCCACCATGGAACGGCCGGTCGCGGCGCGGCTCTCGTCGTACGCGTGCAGTGCCGTCTCCCAGTCGGGTGCGGCCGTGAGGCTGGCCTCCAGGGCGGTGGCGTCCTGGAGCGCCTTGACCGCGCCGCCGCCGGTGTGCGGGCGGGCCACCGTCGCCGCGTCGCCCGCGAGGACCAGCCGGCCGCTGGCGTAGTGGGGCGCGGTGAAGTCGTACATCGGTTGCACGAACAGCTCCTCGGCGGTGGTCGTGCGCACCAACTGGCCCCAATACGGCGCCAGTTGAGTGTCCGCGATATGCGCGAGCCGGGTGTGCAGCGTCTCGGCGAGGGTGCCCGGCGGCAGGCTGGTGGGGTTGTCGAAGCGCAGGTCGAGGTCCGGGGGAGGGGCGGTGTAGAGCACCCAGTTGATCCGCAGGCCGCCCTTGCCGTCCGGGATGCGGTAGATGATCGTGTGCCCGCCGGGGAAGACCGCGTACACGCAGTCCTCGTCGGGCCACAGCTCCGGTGCCATCAGCCGCTCGGCCGGGAAGGCGCCCCGCCAGGCGAGATAGCCCGCGTACTCGGGGCGCACCTCGGCGAACGCGGCCGTGCGCACCGCCGAGCGGTAGCCGTCGGCCCCGATCACCAGGTCGAACCGCTCGCTGCCGGAGGCGGTGGTCACCTCCACCCCGTCCGGGTCCGCCTCGACGCCGGTCACGGTCGCGCCACCCCGGAACTCCGCCGACTTCGGTACCCGGTCGCGCAGTTCATGCCAGAGCGGACCCCAGTTGTACGTACGGAACGGGAACGGCAGCACGCCGATGCGGCGGCCCAGCGGCGCCGAGCCGTTCTTGACGTACCAGCAGCGGCGGCTCAGCTGGAGCCACGGCATCGCCGCGTCCACATATCCGGCCGACTCCAGCTCCGCGTACCGGTCGTTGTGCATCGCGAGCCCGACGCCCCGGTCGGCCAGTTGGCCCGCGGCCCGTTCGAACACGGTGATCTCCGCGGCGCCGCCGCGGTGCGCTGCCAGCGCCGCGGCACATCCGGCGACGCTTCCGCCGACTACGGCGACCCTGCCTCCACGTAACATTCACTCATTCTGACAGGGGCGCGGGTCCGAAGCGGTGAATTCGCTCCGGACCCGCGCCCCTTGAGGTCATGCGGGCCGCTGAGGCGCTGGTCAGCCGACCAGTTGCTCGTACGCGGGCAGCGTCAGGAAGTCCGCGTAGTCCGCGTCGAGCGAGACCTTCAGCAGGAGGTCGTGGGCCTGCTGCCACTTGCCGGCTGCGAACGCCTCCTCGCCGATCTCGGCCCGGATCGCGGCCAGTTCCTCGGCGGCGACCTTGCGGGCGAGGTCGGCGGTGGCGCGCTCGCCGTTCTCGAACACGACGCCCGCGTTGATCCACTGCCAGATCTGCGAGCGGGAGATCTCGGCGGTGGCCGCGTCCTCCATCAGGTTGAAGATGGCGACCGCGCCCAGGCCCCGCAGCCAGGCCTCGATGTAGCGGGTGCCGACCTGGACGGCGGCGACCAGACCCGCGTACGTGGGCTTGGCGTCCAGCGAGTCGATGGCGATCAGATCACCGGCGGCGACCGAGACGTCCTCGCGCAGGCGGTCCTTCTGGTTCGGCTTGTCGCCGAGGACCGCGTCGAAGGACGCCATCGCGATCGGGACGAGGTCGGGGTGGGCGACCCAGGAGCCGTCGAAGCCGTCGCCCGCCTCGCGGTCCTTGTCGGCCTTGACCTTCTCGAACGCGACCTTGTTGACCTCGGCGTCCTTGCGGGACGGGATGAACGCCGCCATGCCGCCGATCGCGTGCGCGCCGCGCTTGTGGCAGGTGCGGACCAGGAGTTCGGTGTACGCGCGCATGAACGGCGCCGTCATGGTCACCGCGTTGCGGTCCGGCAGGACGAACTTGGCGCCGCCGTCGCGGAAGTTCTTGACGATGGAGAAGAGGTAGTCCCAGCGGCCCGCGTTCAGCCCGGCCGCGTGGTCGCGCAGCTCGTAGAGGATCTCCTCCATCTCGTACGCGGCCGTGATCGTCTCGATGAGGACGGTGGCGCGGACGGTGCCCTGCGGGATGCCGACGTAGTCCTGGGCGAAGACGAAGATGTCGTTCCAGAGGCGGGCCTCCAGGTACGACTCGGTCTTCGGGAGGTAGAAGTACGGGCCCTTGCCGAGCTCGATCAGGCGCTTGGCGTTGTGGAAGAAGTAGAGGCCGAAGTCGACCAGGGCGCCCGGCACCGGACGGCCGTCGAAGCGCAGGTGGCGCTCCTCCAGGTGCCAGCCGCGCGGCCGCATCACGACGGTCGCGAGCTCGCCCGCGTCCTTGAGTGCGTACGACTTGCCCGACTTCGGGTCGGTGAAGTCGATCTTCCGCTCGTACGCGTCCATCAGGTTGAGCTGGCCGAGGACGACGTTCTCCCAGGTGGGGGCCGAGGCGTCCTCGAAGTCGGCGAGCCAGACCTTCGCGCCCGAGTTCAGCGCGTTGATGGTCATCTTGCGGTCGGTGGGGCCGGTGATCTCGACCCGGCGGTCGTTCAGCGCGGCCGGGGCCGGCGCGACCTTCCAGTCGCCCTCGCGGACGGCGGCGGTCTCGGGGCGGAAGTCCAGCGTGGAGGTGCGGGCGATCTCGGCGCGGCGCTCCTGGCGGCGGAGCAGGAGCTCGTCACGGCGGGGCGTGAACAGCCGGTGCAGCTCGGCCACGAAGGCGAGGGCCGCGTCGGTGAGCACCTCGTCCTGCCGGGGCAGGGGCTCGGCGTCGACGATGGCCAGCGGGGACGGCGCTGGTGCGGACATGTGCTGTCACTCCTTCGCGGGCGGTGCCCTCGCCGGCCGCCGGGAGGCAGAAATGGCACTGAGTGCCATCGCCCCGGATACGACTGGGGGCGCCGTCTCAATCAATCGGGCGCTTCTGAACAGTGGATACTAGTTTCCTCATAGTGGAAGTTCAATGGTTTGTTGATGTCGAGATTCTCCGGGTCGACAGACCGTGGCGCTCGGTGCCACCCCGTTCACTCCAGGTGTACCGGAGTATCAGTCGAGCCGCTTGAGATCGGCCTCCGTGTCGATGTCGTACGGCTCGGCCACGTCCCCGCACTCGACCAGCGCGATCGCCGACTCGTGCGCCTTGAGATACGCGCGTGCCCCGCGGTCGCCCTCGGCGCTGGCCGCGATGTCCGGCCAGCGGTCGGCGCCGAAGAGCACGGGATGGCCGCGCCGCCCGTCGTACGAGGCTGCGACCAGCGATGCGGGGGAGTCGTAGGCGGCTCGTACGCGGGCGATGGCCGCCGGGCCGATGCCGGGCTGGTCGACCAGGGAGACCAGGGCGGCGCTCGCGCCTGTTGTGGCGAGCGAGGCGAGTCCCGCGCGCAGTGAGGAGCCCATGCCCTCGGCCCAGTCCGGGTTGTCGACGAGTACGCAGCCCTCCAGGCGGGCGCGGGCCCGCACCTCGTCGGCCGAGGCGCCGAGCACCACGTGCACGGCCGTGCAGCCGCCCTCGCGCAGCACCCGCACCGCGTACTCCACGAGCGGGCGGCCCCGGTGCGTCAACAGAGCCTTCGGGCGTCCGCCGAGCCTGCGTCCGCCACCCGCCGCCAGCAGCAGACCCACGACCTGCGGTTCGTCGTTCCTCGGTGATGTCATGGCCCCACGTATATCGAATGGGGGCGCCGAATTCCGTCCGCACAGTGGCGCGCGCCGGGCGCGATGGCGTTAACTTGCCCGCAACTCCCGTCAGTTGACCTTCGCTGACGGGCTGTGAACGGCCCGACGGTGTGCGTGGGGCGCCTGGGGAAGGACTTGTGTTGCGACGCGTGGAGCAGAGGCCCGTGACCGGCAGTGGTGAGGACCCGGACCCCAGAGTCGCCGAACTGCGGGTGGCCGTGGCGCGGCTGCGGCGGGAGCTGGCGGGGCATCCGGCGGAGTTCCGGGACCGGGCGGTGGCCGAGGACGAGCTGGCGGCGCTGGATGCCATGGCTGTCACCGGTGCGCCCGAGGTGTTGCGGCTGCGTCGCTCTCTGCTGTTGATCGCCGGGTCGATCGGGTCCGTGAGTGCGTTGTCCCTGGCGGTCAAGGGGCTGCGGGAAGCCGTCGACTTATTCGGGGATCCGCCCCAGCGGTAGCGCTCCGCGCGTGTGTTTTCGTCTGCGGGTCGGTGGGGGCTTGTCGCGCAGTTCCCCGCGCCCCTAGGGGGGACGGGGGTGATGCACGCCGCTCATGCGACCCAGTGCGGTTGCGTCGGCTGCGTTGTCGATGTCGGGAGGCCTGCGTCCAGCGTTGCCGCCAGACGCCGTACCGCTTCCCGGGTCATCTCCGGCGGCAGGCAGTACGGGATCCTCAGGCGGTGTTCGTGGGTGCCTGGGTCGGCCGCGAATCTGGCGCCGCCCTGGAGCAGTACCCCGTGCGCCAGGGCTGCCTGGGCCAGGGCGCCCGCTATTGGGCGGCCCAGGTCGACCCAGAGCGTCAGGCCGCCCGGCGGCAACTGCCAGCGCCATTCCGGGAATTGGGCCGTGAGCGCGTCCGCCAGGGCCGCGCGCTGCTCCCGCATCCGTCGCAGGCGGTCCACCAGTACGTCGTCCATGCCGGGCAGCAGGTTCACCGCCACCAGCTGGTCGAGGACCGAGGACGCCATGTCCTGATGGATGCGTGTCCCCGCGAGCTCGGTGATCAGGCGTGAGCCCGCCCGCACCCAGCCGATCCGCAGCCCGCCCCAGTGGGTCTTGCTGAGCGAGCCGACCGTCACGATCTGCTCGGCCTCGCCGTGGTGCGCGAGCGAGGCGAACGGCGCGGGCGCCGCGACATCGAGCGCCATCTCCGCCATCGTCTCGTCGATGAGCAGCCAGGTGCCGGTGGCGCGCGCCGACCGCAGTAGCCGGGTGCGCTGCTCGGTCGGCATCAGCGCGCCGGTCGGGTTGTGGAAGTCCGGGATCAGATACGCGAGCCGGGGCGCGGTCTGCCGCAGGGCGCACTCCATCAGCTCGCCGTCCCAGCCGTCGTCCGTCACCGGTACGGGAGTGATGCGCAGCCCCGCGTGGCGTACGGCGTCCAGGCCGTTGGCGTACGACGGACTCTCGACGATCACCCGGTCGCCCGGGCGGCCGAGCAGGGCCACCACCAGGGAGAGCGCCTGCTGCGCGCCCGTGGTGATCAGGATCTGGTCGGGCAGGGTCGGCAGGCCGCGCCGGGTGTAGCGCTCGGCGACGGCCGCGCGCAGCCGGGGCAGGCCGAGCGGATGGTAGCCGGGTGTGCGCAGATGGCTGGGCAACTCGTCCGCGGCCAAGGCCAGCGCCTCGGTGTACTCGGCCTCCGGCGCCGAGGGCGCCGCCATGGCCAGGTCGATGAGGTCCGAGCCGTCCGCGAAGCTGGCCACATTGGCCGGGCGCTGGCCGTCCGGCAGCTCGGTCCAGGTGCCCGCGCCACGCCGGCTCAGCGCGTACCCGCCCTCGCGCAGCAGGTCGTACGCCGCCGTGACGGTGGCCCGGCTGACCCCGAGCGCGGTGGCCAGCTCCCGCTCGGCGGGGAGCCTGGCGTGCAGCGGAATCCGGCCGTCCAGGAGCAGGGTGCGTACGCCCTGGGCCAGCGGGCGGTAGCCCGGGCGCGTCCCGGCGGTCGCGGCGAGCAGCGTGGCCAGCTGTCGGCTGCCGAGCGTCCGACTGGTGGCCGTCGTGCCGCCCACGGAGTGGACCATGCGGATCCCTGCCATACCAACTCCCCTTGATTGGCCCTGCTGGCCGGTCCAATCAGCGTACAGACTCGACTGTAGGCAGTGCGATTGGCCTGGCGGCCAGCGGTAGTGGGAGAGGGCGGGTGTCATGTACGGCGTGGTGACGGATCGCTTCGAGCGAGCTATGCAGGCGCTCCGCGAGGAGAGGCCGGAAGGGGTGTCGCTGGAGTGGGTGCGTTTGCGGCTGCGGGCCGTCTTGGGCTGGTCGCGCCCGCGCGGCGGAGCCGCAAATGTCACAGCCCCGCGCCCCCAAACGGACGCGGGGACGTATCGGGCTGCTACTAGTTCGCTCCGGAGGCCGAAGTGAGCTCGCGCGGGCGCGTCGTCGTCGGCGTCAGTGGGTCGCTCGGCGGGCTTGCCGCCTTGCGCGCGGGGGCCGGGGAAGCGCGGCGTAGTGGGCGCGTGCTTGTCGCCGTCATCGCTTGGGAGCCGCCCGAAGGGCGGGCCCTGTATCTGCGCAATCCCGAGCCCGCCTGGGCCGCGCACTGGGAGCTGGATGCGCGGCAGCGGCTCGACCGGGCCTTTGAGGATGCCTTTGGCGGGCTGCCCGACGGGGTCGAGGTGCGCAAGGTGGCGGGGATGGACCGGCCCGGGCGGGTGCTGTGTGCCGTCGCCGGTCGGCCCGATGATCTGCTGGTCGTGGGCGGGCGCCCGGGTGCCTGGTGGGCGCCGGTGCGCCGGTATGTGTTGCGGCACGCCAAGTGCCCGCTTCTGACCGTACCGGCGCCCCGCCCACCGAAGGGTGCCGCCCGGGAGCTGCGGCATGCGACAGCGGAGGACTTCACCCTCCGGGGCTGAGCCCTCAGCCGCCGCCCCGGTCGTCCCCCGCCTCCGGAGGCAGGATGTCCTGCGGGGCGTCGCGGGCCAACAGCGTGAAGAGTTCCGTCGCCGGATACGCGTGGTCCGCCTCGACCCCGGGCGGGGCCGGGGCCGCCGGGATCAGCGTGTCCGACGCCTCGCCGTGCAGCCAGACCGCGATCAGGTGGACGGCCGGAAGATGCAGCAGACGCACCTCCGCGTCGCCCGACTCACGGTCCGCCGCGTCGAGCGCGGCCGCCGTTCCGGCCACGAACGGGCCGTAGTTGAGCTGGCTGAAGACATGGCCGCCCGCCTCGTCCCGTACCGTCTCGGCGAGCGCGACCGGGCCGGAGGAGTGCTGGACGAGATAGCGCCAGGCCACCGGCCGCGCCCCGGCAAGGCCGCCCGGCAGATCGGCGAGCCCGATCACGTACATCTGGAGGGGATGGGCGAGTTGGAGTTCGTCGGCCCCGGCGGGCACCAGTGTCTGCGCCGGGCGGACCCGGCCGAGGCCCGCGAGGAGCTCGACCCCGGCCTCGGCGGCGGAACGCGACTCCTGGGGTGGCTGCGGTACTTGAAGCGCCATGGTCCGTCCCTATGCCCGGGTGTAGTAGCTGTGGGTCCAGGTGCCACTGCCCTGGTAGTTGGTCGCGAGCGTGTTGTACACCTGGTCGGAGGGGCCGTAGATCGGGTCGTCCACGGCGACGATCGCATCCGAGTTGTTGTACGGCGCGTCCACGCCCATCGCGGTGAGGAAGTGCCCGCCGCCGGTCGACCAGCCGATCCTGATGCAGAGCGGTCGGCCCGCCTTGATCTCGGACTCGACGGTCGCGAAGTCCACCTGGTTCGTGACCATGTGGTCGAGGTGGCCGACGATGCTCAGTGGATTGTCCAGCGGCTGCTGGGAGTTGCAGCCCGCGCCGCTCGCCCCGCCGGCGCAGCAGTCGGTGCGCCCGGTCTGCTGGTTGGCCACCGCGCACTGCGTCCACGTACTGCCCGCGTTGTAGAAGAGCGCGATGCTGGTGGAGACCGCAGCCCAGCACCAGTTGGTCTGCTGCTGGTGCTGCATCACGAAGGCCAGCCGGCCGCCCTCCCACAGGCTGTAGACCGGCTTGTCGTCCAGGACCGTGATGTCGGTGACGATGTGCAGCGGCGCACCCCAGTCGACAGTGACCACGAAACCCACTCCGTGGTTGGGGTCGTACGGCGGTGAGTGCGGGCTGATGTTGCTCACCCGGACCGGCGCCTCGCCCACGAACCTCGGGCTGTGCTTGAGGTCGTTGGGGTCCACGCTGTACTCGGAGACCGTGACGATCACGGTCGAGTCGTGGTCGATGATGCCCCAGTTGAAGTTCAGCGCCGTCCGGCCCTGCAGACCGGCCCAGTACTGACGTGCGGTACGCGGCATCGGCCCCCCTCAGCCGTTCTGGTACTCGATGTCGACGGGTGGCCCGTCGAGCACCGTGATGTCGGTGACGATGTGCAGCGGGGAGCCCCACTCGACGTTGACCGTGAAGGTGACACCGTGGTTCGGGTCGTACGGCGGCGAGTGCGGGCTGATGTTCTCCACGGTGACCGTGGCGGCGCCGATGAACCGGGGGCTGTGTCGGGGGTCGTTGTTGTCCACGCTGTACTCGGACGCGGTGATGATCACGGTCGAGTCGTGGTTGATGATGCCCCAGTTGAAGTTGAGCCTGGTGCGTCCTTGGAGATTCCACCAGTACTGGCGTGCTGTCTGTGGCATACGGGCCTCCGCGCGGGGTCAGGCCGGGCACATGACGCATCCATGCCCCGCTCCGCCCCTTCCGACGCGGGGGCGTAGACGAATTCACCCCGGTTGGCGAATGAGCCGGCGCGCCGAGGCGGCCGCGACCGCCGCCGTGCGCGACTCCACTCCCAACTTGGCGTAGATATGCACCAGATGGGACTTGACCGTCGCCTGGCTCAGGAAGAGCCGCTTGCTGATCTGCTGGTTGGAGAGCCCGTCGCCGACGAGTTGCAGCACTTCCAGCTCGCGGCGGGTCAGCGCCTCGGCCGGGGTGCGCATCCGGTCCATCAGCCGGTGCGCCACCGCCGGGGCGAGCGCCGACTGCCCGGCCGCCGCCGTGCGCACGGCCGCCGCCAGCTCCTCCGGCGGCGCGTCCTTGAGCAGATACCCGGACGCGCCCGCCTCCACCGCCGCCAGGATGTCGGCGTCCGTGTCGTACGTGGTGAGGACGAGCACCCGGGGCGCGCCCGGCCGTGCGGTGATCGCGGCCGTCGCCGCCGAGCCGTGCAGGCCCGTGCCGAACTGGAGGTCCATGAGGACGACGTCGAAACCGCCCTCGGCCGTGAGCTCCACCGCCCGCTCGGCGGTGGCGGCCTCCCCGGCCACGGTGAAGTCCGGCTCGGTGTCGAGCACGGCCCGCAGCCCCGCTCGTACGATCGGGTGGTCGTCCGCGAGGAGCAGCCTGATCGGGTCGCTCATGACGTGCTCCGGTCGAGCGGCAGCGTGATCGGACCGGTCGTGTACGTGCCCCGGTCCAGCGGCAGGGTGATCGCCACCGCCGTGCCCTGGCCCGGTGCGGACTCGACGCTCAGGGTGCCGCCGAGCGAGCGGGCCCGTGAGCGCATCGCCGGGAGTCCGAAGCCGCCCGTGCCGGACGGCCGTACGCCGCGCGGGTCGAAGCCGCGTCCGTCGTCGACGACATCCAGTGCCACCGAGGTGTCCATGAAGCTGAGGGTGATCTCCGCGCGCTCCGCCGCCGCGTGCTGGACCGTGTTGGCGAGCGCCGACTGGGCGATCCGCAGCAGCGCGACCTCGTACGGAGTGGGCAGCTCGACCGGTGTGCCACTCACACCGAACTGCACGGCGGGACCGGGCGTGGAGGCGCAGAGCCGTTCCAGCGCGCCGGGCAGCGAGGCCTGCTCCAGATCCGGCGGCGTCAGCGCGCGCACGAAACGGCGGGCCTCGGCCAGGTTGTCCTGGGCGGCCGTACGGGCCTGTTCGACATGGGTGCGGGCCGGGTCGTCCGGTCCGAGCGCGCGCTCGGCGGCGCGCAGGAGCAGCTGGATGGACGACAGGCCCTGCGCCAGGGTGTCGTGGATCTCGCGGGCGAGCCGTTCGCGCTCGGCGAGCGTGCCCGCCGCGCGCTCGGCGTCGGCGAGTTCGGCGCGGGTGGAGACCAGCTCCTCGATGAGCTCGCGCCGCCGCTCGCTCTCCCGGTACAGCGCTTCGTAACCGCGTACGGTCGCGACCGCCACGGCGGCACCGAGCAGCGGCCCGATGAACGTGCCGGGTGTGACCTGCTCGCCGTGGAGCAGGAAGCTCGCGATGGCCGCGCCCGCCGTCGCTGCCACGACGGGCGTGCCCCAGCGGATGGGGAGCAGATGCAGCTGGAGGAAGTAGAGCGGGAAGGCCAGCCACAGGGCGTCCGGCGAGAGCGTGAGGAGCACCAGCCAGATGGCGCCGAGCGCCCCGAGCCACCAGGCCGCCTCCTGGGTCCGGGGCCGCACCCTGGGCACCAGCACCCCCGCCGCGTACACCGCGGCCAGCGCGCCCACCGTGACAAGGACGGACACCTGGCCCAGCGCCCGTACGGCCACCAGCACGAGCAGCCCGCACAGCAGCGCGTGCAGACACAGGCGCAGCAGCCGGGCGACCGGGGTGTGGGGGAGGGGGCTCATAGGACTTCCAGCGTAAGCGGGCCCGGGCCCGGCCCGGTCAATCGAAAGTTTGATATGCGGATCCGTCCTTCGATCCGGGGCATGCGTGCTGTGGCGCGATGCCCCGGCGGGCCCGGGCCGCGAGGCTGGAGCCATGTTCGTCGCATGGAGAGATCTCCGGTTCGCCAGGGGCCGGTTCGCGCTGATGGGGACGGTGGTGGTGCTCATCACCCTGCTCGTCGGCCTGCTGTCCGGGCTCACCGCCGGGCTGGCCCGGGACAACACCTCGGCCGTCACCGCGCTGCCCGCCGACCGGCTCGCGCTGGCCGCCCCGCCCTCCGGCCAGTCGGTCTCCTTCACGAGCTCGATACTGCGGCCGTCGGTGTGGGAGCGCTGGGGCCGGGTGCCCGGGGTGCGCTCCGCCGAGCCGATCGCGATCTCCACGGTGAACGCCAAGGCGGGCGAGCGGACGGCCGGCGTGTCGGTCTTCGCCGTCCGCCCCGGCTCGGGTCTTTCGCCGGTACGGGACGGGGGCGCCGTGCTCTCGCGGGGTGCGGCGGACAAGCTGCGCGCGGCGGTGGGGGACACGGTGGTCCTCGGCGGTCGCGCGCTGAAGGTGTCGGCGGTGCGGGGCGCGGACTCGTACAGCCATACGCCGGTCGTCTGGACGGCGCTCGCGTCCGGCGCCCCGGCCACGGTGGTGGTGCTCCGGCTCGGCGACGGGGTGCCGCTCGCCGCGACGGATCGGGAGCTGGGGACGACGACCCGCACGCTGGACGGCGCGCTGTCGGCGCTGCCCTCCTACCAGGCCGAGAACGGCTCGCTCCAGCTCATGCGGGGGTTCCTGTTCGTCATCTCCGCGCTGGTCGTCGGGGCGTTCTTCACCGTCTGGACGATTCAGCGGAGCGGGGACATCGCGGTCCTGAAGGCGCTGGGTGCGTCGACGCCGTACCTCCTTGCCGACGCGCTCGGGCAGGCGGTGGTGATGCTGTGCGTGGGGACGGCGGCGGGTACGGGGCTCGCGGCGCTGGTCGGGGGGCTGGTCGAGGACTCGGTCCCGTTCGTCCTCGATGCCCGCACCACTCTGATCCCCGCGCTGGTCCTGATCGCGCTCGGCGCGTTCGGCGCCGCTCTGTCCATCCGGCGGATCACCGCCGTCGACCCGCTGACCGCGTTGGGAAGTGCCCGATGACCGCGCCGCTGCTCCTGGAATCCGTCACCCTGACCTACCCGGACGGGGACGGCCGGCTCACCGCGCTCGACGACGTCAGCCTCGCCGTGCCAGCCGGCACCCTGACGGCGTGCGTGGGGCCGTCGGGGTCGGGCAAGTCCAGCTTGCTGGCGGTTGCGGCGACACTGATCGCGCCGGACCGGGGGCGGGTGGTGGTGGCCGGGGCCGAGACGGGGTCGCTCAGCGCGGGGGAGCGGGCGGCGCTGCGGCGTGATCGGATCGGGATTGTGTTCCAGCAGCCGAATCTGCTGCCGTCGCTTACGGCGGCCGAGCAGTTGCAGGTCATGGCGCATCTGTCGGGCGCGAAGCCCGCGGGGGCGCGGGTGCGGGCGCTCGAACTGCTCGACGCGGTCGGCCTCGCGGACCTCGCGGACCGGCGTCCGCATCAGTTGTCCGGGGGGCAGCGGCAGCGGGTGAACATCGCTCGGGCGTTGATGAACGGGCCGTCCGTGCTCTTGGTCGACGAGCCGACGAGCGCGCTCGACCACGCGCGGGGCGCCGCCGTCCTGGACCTTCTGGTCCGGCTCACCCGGGAGCGCGCCACCGCGACCGTGCTTGTCACCCATGACGTGGGCCACCTGGAGCGGGTGGATCACGTGGTGGAGATGGGGGATGGGCGGCTCGGCGCCGGGCGCGTGGTCGGCTGACCGTTGTCGGTGGCTGGTCGCGCAGTTCCCCGCGCCCCTGGGGGTACGGGGAAGCCCGTTCCGAGCGTGCTCAGCCCTGGTTCGTGTTGGCCAGCGCAGCAGACAGCTCCACCGCAACCCCCTGCAGGATCGGGACGATCTTCTCCGTCGCCGCCTCCGTTACCCGGCCCGCCGGGCCGGAGATGGAGATGGCCGCGGCCGTCGGGGAGTTCGGGACCGACACCGCGAGGCAGCGGACTCCTATTTCCTGCTCGTTGTCGTCGACCGCGTACCCCGCCCGCCGCACCTGCTCCAGCGCGTCGAGGAAGCCCTCGGGTGTGGTGATGGTCTTCTCGGTGGCCGCCGGCATGCCCGTACGGGCGAGCAGTGCGCGCACCTCCTCCGGCGGGGTGTGCGCGAGCAGGGCCTTGCCGACGCCCGTGGAGTGCGGCAGCACCCGGCGGCCCACCTCGGTGAACATCCGCATCGAGTGCTTGGACGGCACCTGCGCCACGTACACGATCTCGTCCCCGTCGAGCAGCGCCATGTTGGCGGTCTCGCCGGTCTCCTCGACCAGACGGGCCAGATACGGCCGCGCCCAGGTGCCGAGCAGTCGGGACGCGGACTCGCCGAGGCGGATCAGACGCGGGCCGAGCGCGTACCGCCGGTTGGCCTGCTGGCGGACATAGCCGCAGGCCACGAGCGTACGCATCAGGCGGTGGATGGTCGGCAGGGGCAGGCCGCTGCTGGCGGAGAGCTCGCTGAGGCCGACCTCGCCCCCGGCGTCGGCCATCCGCTCAAGGAGGTCGAAGGCGCGCTCAAGGGACTGGACGCCACCGCTCGCGGCGGATGGCTTGGAGGCGTCGGTGGTGCTGGCGCTGGACGTCGGCACGGCGCGGTCCTTTCATGCTGGCAGGTGAGCAGCCTACTTGGCGGATTGTCGCCGTACAGTGCGTACGTGGGGCGTCCTGGCCGGTCAGGGCTGGTTTGTCCGGTCGAGGTGGGTGCCCCGTGGCGATAGCTACATTCTGAGAAGTGAAATTCTAATTCCATTCTGTGGAAACCTCCAAGACCCACGCCGTTGGTGGTCGCCGGAGTCGGGACACCCTTGACGGCTCCCTGATCGGCGTGAAGACTCCTTCAACAGTTCGTTGAATTTCGCTGGCTGAGTCAGTTGCATCAGTCGAACCACTGGGAAGTGAGGGCTCGGGTGTCCGACGTCAACCTCGTACTGCGCTCCTCGCGCGTCATCACCCCCGAGGGCACCCGCCCCGCCTCGGTCGCCGTGGCCGGTGGCGTGATCGCGGCGGTGCTGCCGTACGACGCGGACGTCCCCGCCGGGGCGCGCCTGGAGGACTTCGGCGACGACGTCCTGCTGCCCGGACTCGTCGACTGCCATGTGCATGTGAACGACCCGGGCCGCACCGAGTGGGAGGGCTTCTGGACCGCCACCCGCGCCGCGGCCGCCGGTGGCATCACCACCCTCGTCGACATGCCGCTCAACTCCCTGCCGCCGACCACCACCGTCGCCAACCTGCGCACCAAGCAGGAGGTCGCGCGGACCAAGGCGCATGTGGACGTCGGCTTCTGGGGCGGCGCCCTGCCCGACAACGTCAAGGACCTGCGGCCGCTCCACGACGCCGGTGTCTTCGGCTTCAAGGCGTTCCTGTCGCCGTCCGGCGTCGAGGAGTTCCCCGAGCTGAACCAGGACCAGCTGGCCCAGTCGCTCGCCGAGATCGCGGGCTTCGACGGCCTGATGATCGTGCACGCCGAGGACCCGCACGAGCTGGACGCCGCGCCCCACCTCAGCGGCCCCAAGTACGCGGACTACCTCGCCACCCGGCCCAGGGTCTCCGAGAACACCGCGATCGAGGGTCTGATCGCGGCCGCCCGCCGGGTCGGCGCCCGGGTGCACATCCTGCACCTGTCCTCGTCCGACGCGCTGCCGCTGATCGCCGCCGCCAAGCGCGAGGGCGTACGGCTGACGGTGGAGACCTGTCCGCACTACCTCACCCTGACCGCCGAGGAAGTCCCGGACGGGGCCAGCGAGTTCAAGTGCTGCCCGCCGATCCGCGAGGCCGCCAACCAGGACCTGCTGTGGGCCGCGCTCGCCGACGGCACCATCGACTGCGTGGTCACCGACCACTCGCCGTCCACCGCCGACCTGAAGACCGACGACTTCGCCACCGCCTGGGGCGGCATCTCCGGCCTCCAGCTCAGCCTCTCCGCGATCTGGACCGAGGCACGCAAGCGCGGCCACACGCTGGAGGACGTGGTGCGCTGGATGTCGTCCGCCACCGCCTCCCTCGTCGGGCTCTCGCAGAAGGGCGCCATCGAGGCGGGCCGCGACGCCGACTTCGCGGTGCTCGCCCCCGACGCGACCTTCACCGTGGACCCCGCCGCACTCCAGCACCGCAACCGTGTCACCGCGTACGCGGGCAAGACCCTGCACGGTGTCGTCAAGTCGACCTGGCTGCGCGGAGAGCGCATCCAGCGGGACGGCGCCCTCACCGAGCCCACCGGCCGTCTGCTCGAAAGGAACAACTGAACCGTGAGCGAGATCCCTTCCTACACCGGTGACGCCAGCCCCTACGGCGGCGGCGACCCGTACGCGGACTACCGCACCGCCGACTTCCCGTTCACGCGGTACGCGGACCTCGCCGACCGGCGCCTGGGCGCGGGTGTCATCGCCGCCAACGACGAGTTCTTCGCCGAGCGCGAGAACCTGCTGAAGCCCGAGGCCGCCGAGTTCGACCCCGAGCACTTCGGCCACAAGGGCAAGATCATGGACGGCTGGGAGACCCGCCGCCGCCGCGGTGTCTCGGCCGCCGTGCCGCACCCGACCGACGAGGACCACGACTGGGCCCTGGTACGCCTGGGCGCCCCCGGTGTCGTACGCGGCATCGTCGTCGACACCGCGCACTTCCGGGGCAACTACCCGCAGGCCGTGTCGGTGCAGGCCACCTCGGTCGACGGCTCGCCCTCGCCCGAGGAACTGCTCGCGGACGACGTGAAGTGGGTAACGCTCGTACCCCGTACGGCAGTCGGCGGCCACGCGGCCAACGGGTTCGCCGTCGACGTCGAGCAGCGCTTCACGCATCTGCGCGTCAATCAGCACCCCGACGGCGGCATCGCGCGCCTTCGTGTGTACGGCGAGGTCGCCCCGGACCCGAAGTGGCTCGCCGCGCTCGGCACCTTCGACCTCGCGGCCCTGGAGAACGGCGGCCAGGTCGAGGACGCCTCCGACCGCTTCTACTCACCCGCCACCAACACCATCCAGCCGGGCCGCTCCCGCAAGATGGACGACGGCTGGGAGACCCGGCGCCGCCGCGACAAGGGCAACGACTGGATCCGCTACCAGCTGGCGGCCCAGTCCGAGATCCGCGCGATCGAGATCGACACCGCGTACCTCAAGGGCAACTCGGCGGGCTGGGCGGCGCTCTCGGTCCGCGGCGGGGAGTCGGGCGACTGGACCGAGGTCCTGGCGCGCACCCGGCTGCAGCCCGACACCAACCACCGGTTCGTGCTCGCCGCCCCGGCGGTCGCCACCGACGTCCGGATCGACATCTTCCCCGACGGCGGCATCTCCCGCCTGCGCCTGTTCGGCTCGCTCACGGCCGACGGCGCGGCGCGGCTGACCGCCCGCCACCAGGAGCTGGGCGGCTGACGACACAGCCGCCCATGCGCGGGGCGCCCCGGCCCGACAGCACCGGGGCGCCCCGCGCCGCAGCACGTGATCGCCGTCTTCGGACGCGCCCTGTGATGCGAAAGTCTCGGCTCGTACGACTTTGGTAGCGCGCTGCCGCCGGATCCCGCCGCACCGCCCCCGACCTGCGTACTTTGGTCGGCATGACACGCCCAGGTCCCGAATACCGCTGGCTGCTGCCCTCGGCCGTCGCCGCCCCCGAGCTGCCGGGCGACCGCTTGGAGAAGAGCAGGCCGCGCCGCACCGTACGGGACTGGGTCGTCGACACCCTCGCCTTTCTCGCAGCCCTCCTCGTCGGCCTGCTCGCCGCCGACTCCATGAACTCCACGGCCGGCTACTCGGACTCCCCGCTCCAGGCCGTGGACCTGCTGGTGGGCGCGGCCGCCTGCGGCGCGGTGTGGCTGCGCCGACGCCATCCCGTGGGGCTCGCCTCGGCTCTCGTCGTCGTCACCGTCGGGGCGCCCGCCGCTGTCGGGGCGCTGCTCGTCGCCCTGTTCAGCCTGGCCGTGCACCGGCCGCTCAAGCCCGCCGTCGCGGTCGTCGGCAGCGCGGCCGTGGTCAGCTCGGTGCTCCAGCCGGTGGTCCGCCCCGACCCGACGTCGAGCCTGCTGGCCAACGCCCTGGTCGGCATCCTGATCGTGCTGCTCGTCATCGGCTGGGGCATGCTCGTACGCGCCCGGCGCCAGCTCGTCGTCGCGCTGCGCGAACGGGCCGCCCGCGCCGAGGAGGAGGCCGCGCTGCGGGCCGAACACGCCCAGCGCCTGGCCCGCGAGGACATCGCCCGAGAGATGCACGACGTACTGGCCCACCGGCTCACCCTGCTCAGCGTGCACGCGGGCGCTCTGGAGTTCCGCCCGGACGCACCCCCGGCCGAGGTCGCCCGCGCCGCCGGGGTCATCCGGGACAGCGCGCACGAGGCGCTGCAGGACCTGCGCCAGATCATCGGCGTGCTGCGCAGCCCGGGCGAGGGCGCCGAGGACCGGCCGCAGCCGACACTCGCGACCCTGGACGCGCTGGTCGCCGAGTCACGGCAGGCCGGGATGAAGGTCACCCTCGACAGCCGCATCGGCGACCTCGAAGCGGTCCCGGCGGGCACCGGGCGCAACGCCTACCGGATCGCCCAGGAAGCCCTCACCAACGCCCGCAAGCACGCCCCGGGCGCCGAGGTCACCGTCCGCGTCACCGGTGGACCGGGCGACGGACTCACCGTCGAGGTGCGCAACCCCGCACCCGTCGGCGACGTACCGAAGGTGCCCGGATCCGGGCAGGGGCTGATCGGGCTCACCGAGCGCGCCATGCTCGCCGGGGGACGCCTGGAGCACGGCGGCACCCCGGACGGCGGGTTCCGGGTCGGCGCCTGGCTACCGTGGCCCTCATGACCATCCGGCTCCTCGTCGTCGACGACGACCCCCTCGTCCGTGCGGGACTCACCTTCATGCTCGGCGGCGCCGACGACCTGGAGATCGTCGGGGAGGCGTCGGACGGCTCGCATGTCGGGGAGCTGACGGACCGGCTGCGCCCGGACGTGGTCCTGATGGACATCCGGATGCCGACCGTCGACGGCCTGACCGCCACCGAGGCGCTGCGCTCCCGCCCCGACGCGCCCGAAGTGCTGGTCCTGACCACCTTCCACGCCGACGACCAGGTCGTACGGGCGCTGCGCGCCGGAGCCGCCGGGTTCGTCCTCAAGGACACCCCGCCCGCCGAGATCGTCGCCGCCGTCCGCAGGGTCGCGGCGGGCGAGCCGGTGCTCTCCCCGGCGATCACACGCCAGTTGATGCAGCAGGTCGCGGGCGGCCCGGGCCCGGTGGGGGACCGGGCCTCGCGGGCCCGGGCGAAGATCGGCCAACTCGGCGAGCGCGAACGGGAGGTGGCGGTCGCGGTCGGCCGGGGCCAGTCCAACGCGGAGATCTCCGCCGCCCTCTTCCTCAGCGTGCCCACCGTGAAGACCCATGTCTCGCGCGTCCTGGCCAAGCTCGGCCTCAACAACCGTGTCCAGATCGCGCTCCTGGTGCACGACGCCGGACTCCTCGACGAGGAGGGCGACGTAGGCTGAACGCGACCCTAAACAGCGGGGGAAGGCGGTCAGTGCCATGACGGTGGTCGACCTGCGGGACCACGCGGACTTCACCGCGAACCCGTATCCGTACTACGCGAAGCTTCGCGCCGAAGGGCCCGTGCACCGCGTCCGCACCCACGAGTCCGACGAGGTCTGGCTGGTCGTCGGCCACGAGCAGGCGCGGGCCGCGCTCGCGGATCCCCGGCTCTCCAAGGACTGGCGCGAGTTCGGCGACTGGGAGTACGAGGACACCCCGGTCAGTGCCAACATGCTGGAGTCGGACCCGCCGCGCCACACCCGGCTGCGCAAGCTGGTGGCGCGGGAGTTCACGCCCCGCCGGATCGAGGCGCTGCGTCCGCGCGTGCAGGAGATCACCGACGGGCTGCTCGATGCCATGCTGGCCGCGCCCGGCCGCAGCGCCGACCTCGTCGACTCGCTGGCGTTCCCGCTGCCGATGACCGTCATCTGCGAACTGCTCGGCGTGCCCGACCTGGACCGGGAGACCTTCCGTCGGCTCTCCAACGAGGCCGTGGCCCCGACCGCCGACGACGGCAAGAACACCTCCGTACGGGAGATGGGCGCGTACCTGGTCGAGCTGATCGAGGACAAGCGCTGCACCCGCCCCGCCGACGACCTGATGAGCGCCCTCATCCGCACCCGGCACGAGGACGGCGACACGCTCTCGCCCGACGAACTCATCGGCATGGCCTTCCTGCTGCTGGTCGCCGGACACGAGACCACCGTCAACCTCATCTCCAACGGGGTACGGGCGCTGCTCGCCCACCCCGACCAACTCGCCGCCCTGCGTGCCGATCCGGACGGCCTGATCGACGGCGCCGTCGAGGAGATGCTGCGCTACGACGGCCCGGTGGAGACCTCCACGTACCGCTTCACGACCGAACCGCTCGACATCGGCGGGACGGTCATCCCGGCCCGTCAGCCGGTTCTCGTCGCCATCGCCTCCGCCGACCGGGACCCCGGCCGCTACCCGGATCCCGACCGCTTCGACATCACCCGCGCCCCGCAGAGCCATCTGGCCTTCGGCCACGGCATCCACTTCTGCCTGGGCGCGCCGCTGGCCCGGATGGAGGGCCGGATCGCGGTCCGTACGCTCCTGGAGCGCGCGCCCGGTCTCGAACTCGATCCGGACGGCGGCCCGTTGGAGTGGCTGCCGGGGATGCTGATCCGGGGCGTACGGCATCTTCCCGTCCGTTGGTGACTTACGCCTTGCGCGCGGCCGCCGCCCGTTTGCGGTGCTCGCCGCGCAGGACCAGACCCGGCCATTCGTCCCCGTACGCCCCACAGGCCGAGACCGACCACAGCGACCATTGCTGCGGCACCGAGTAGTACGGCACCAGCATCCGCACCTTGCGCAGCCGCGACACCTTCACCGGGACGAGCGCGGGCAGCACGTCCGGCTGCTGGCCCGCCAGGATCGCCTTGCGGCAGGACGCGCACGCGGGCCTGCGGTCGGCTGCAGCCTCGCGCGGCCCGGTCCGGCGCCGGGCTCGCTGGCGGTGCTGTTTGCGCGCGGGCGAGCCGGTGTGCTCGGCGGCCGCGTGCAGCGGGTTGTAGTAGCAGCGCTCGGCGGGCCGGGGCACGTGCTGCCCGGCGCGGCGGGCGTGCACGGCGGCGAACCGCACCAGCGCGCGCTCGGCCAGCACCGCCGCGGCGGCCAGATCCGGCAGGTCGGACGCCTCGTCGAGCAGCTTGCCCGCGGCCTGGAACGCGTCGAGGGCCCAGGTGTAGTCGCGCTCGCCGACCGGGTCCAGGGCGGCCCGCTCCACCGGGAGTTCGGCCTCCCGCAGCACATCGCCGACGGCCGTCACCCGCGCCGACACCAGCCGCTCCAGCCGTTCGCGGGCCGTCTCCCACTCGTCCAGGATCCGCTGCTGTTCTTCCTTCGACGGCTCCCGCGCCGTTTGTACGGGACCGCTCGGGCGCAGCATCCCCATGAACCACCAACGCTTCAGCACCGAGCCTCCCCTCGCTGCGACCAGGGTAGAAGCCCCCGAAGCTACCGCAGAGTTAGGGTGTGCCGACCACCACGGTGTGCATGCCAGGCGGTGTGCGCTACGTTCCTGAAGGGACCCGCGTTGACCAGCGAAGCCATTCTCGATCTCACCGCTCTGGGCGAGGACTTCACCCGTGACCCGTACCCGGTCTACGCGGAGCTGCGCGAGCGCGGACCGGTGCATCGCATCCGGATGCCCGAGGGTGCGGACGCCTGGCTCGTCGTCGGGTACGAGGCGGGCCGCGCCGCCCTCGCCGACCCGCGGCTGTCCAAGGAGTGGCGCAACGCCTCGCCCGACCTCGGCGTGAAGCAGGTCGCCTCCGGCACCACCATGCTCAGCTCCGACGCCCCGGCCCACACCCGGCTCCGCAAGCTGGTCACCCGGGAGTTCACCCCGCGCCGGGTCGAGCAGATGGCCCCGCGCATCCAGGAGATGACCGACGCGCTGCTCGACACCATGCTCAGGGAGCCCGGCCGCGCGGATCTGGTCGAGGCGCTGTCCTTCCCGCTGCCGATCACCGTCATAGGCGATCTGCTCGGGGTGCCGAGCCTGGACCAGGACAGCTTCCGCGAGTGGTCCAACGCCTCCATCTCCGCGACCGCGCTGGCGGACCGGATGGCGGCGGCCAAGTCCATGTCGGAGTATCTGACCGCGCTGCTCGCGGACAAGCGCGAGAACCCCGGCGGGGATCTGATGAGCGCGCTGATCCACGCGGCCGACGAGGACGGCGACCGGCTCTCGGGTCCCGAGCTGCTCGGTATGGCCTGGCTGCTGCTGGTCGCGGGCCATGAGACGACCGTCAACCTGATATCCAACGGCGTGCTCGCCCTGCTCAGCAACCCCGAGCAGCTGGCCGCGCTGCGCGCCGACTTCGACGGGCTGATCGAGGGCGCGATCGAGGAGATGCTGCGCTACGACGGCCCGGTCGAGACACCCACGTACCGCTTCACGACCGAACCGGTCGACATCGGCGGCACGGTGGTGCCCGGCGGCGGGGAGCTGGTGCTCGTCGCCATGGCCGACGCCAACCGCGACCCGGCCCGCTACCCGGAGCCGTCCCGCTTCGACATCCGGCGTGACGCGCGCGGCCATGTGGCGTTCGGCCACGGCATCCACTACTGCCTGGGCGCGCCGCTCGCCCGCCTCGAAGCCCGCATAGCGATCCGCTCGCTGCTCGAACGCTGCCCGGACCTCGCGCTCGACATCCACCCGGCGGCGGTCACCTGGCGCTCGGGCATGCTGGTGCGCGGGCCCGAGAGCCTGCCCGTCAGGTGGTGAACTCCGCGACGGCGACCGGGCGGCGCTCGCGGCGCGAGCGCTCGCACGCCTCGGCGACGCGCAGCGCGTACAGCGCCTCCCGCCCGTCGCACGGGTTGGCCCGCTCACCCCGTACGACCTGGACGAAGGCGTCCAGCTCGGCCCGGTAGGCGGGCGCGAACCGCTCCAGGAAGCCGGTCCAGGGCTTCCCGACGGGCGCGGGCACATCCGGCTCGGCCGAGACGAGCGGGGTGCGCTCGCCGAGCCCGACGGCGAACTGGCCGAGGTCTCCGGCCAGTTCCATCCGTACGTCGTACCCGGCGCCGTTGCACCGGGTCGCCGTCGCCGTGGCCAGGGCGCCGTCGTCGAGGGTGAGGACGGCGGCGGCCGTGTCCACGTCCCCGGCGTCGCGGAACATCGCGGGCCCCGCGTCCGAACCGGTCGCGTACACCTCGACCACCTCGCGGCCGGTCACCCAGCGCAGGATGTCGAAGTCATGGACCAGGCAGTCCCGGTAGAGGCCGCCGGAGAGCGGCAGATACGCGGCGGGCGGCGGCGCCGGGTCGGAGGTGATCGCCCGTACGGTGTGCAGCCGTCCGAGCCGGCCGGCCCGTACGAGCTCGCGGGCGGCGGTGTACCCGGCGTCGAAGCGCCGCATGAAGCCGATCTGCAGGACGGTCCCGGCGGCCTCGACCTCGGCCAGCGCCGCCAGCGTCCCGGCCAGGTCCAGGGCGATCGGCTTCTCGCAGAACGCGGGGATCCCGGCCCGGGCCGCGCGGGCGATGAGCTCGGCGTGCGCGGCGGTCGCGGAGGCGATCACCACCGCGTCCGGGCGGTCCGCGAAGAGCTGGTCGACCGAGGCGGCCGTGGCGCCGGTCCGGGCGGCGGCCTCCACCGCGCGCACCGGGTCGGCGTCGGCCACCACGAGCTCGGTGACCGAGGGATGGCGGGTGAGGGCCTCCGCGTGGAAGGAGCCGATACGTCCC
The DNA here is from genome assembly GCF_014596475.1 of Streptomyces sp. CBMA152. Classification (GTDB taxonomy): domain Bacteria; phylum Actinomycetota; class Actinomycetes; order Streptomycetales; family Streptomycetaceae; genus Streptomyces. The sequence goes on from NZ_MECJ01000039.1 coordinate 185,635, forward strand.
GTTCCGATGAGTCCGATGCGCATGGCCAAAAGGTGACGTCGCCGGGACGTCCTGTCAAGAGTTTGTCCTGACAATCTGACTTCCGGACTTCCCGTCAACATGCCCCGCGCACTACGCTCACTCCGTGTCCAAGCAGCCCAGAACCGTGCCGGAGACCGCCGCTCCGCTCCAGCTCAGCGTGGACCGCACCAGCCCGGTCCCGCTCTACTTCCAGCTCTCGCAGCAACTGGAAGCGGCCATCGAGCGCGGCACCCTCACGCCCGGCAGCCTCCTCGGCAACGAGATCGACCTCGCGAACCGGCTCGGCCTGTCCCGCCCCACCGTCCGCCAGGCCATCCAGGCCCTGGTCGACAAGGGCCTCCTGGTGCGCCGCCGAGGCGTCGGTACGCAGGTCGTGCACAGCCAGGTCAAGCGGCCCCTGGAGCTGAGCAGCCTCTACGACGACCTGGAGGCGGCCGGGCAGAAACCGGCCACCAAGGTGCTGCGCAACACCGTCGAACCGGCGGGCGCCGAAGTGGCGGCGGCGCTCGGGGTGCCCGAGGGTGCGGACGTCCATCTGGTCGAGCGGCTGCGGTACGCGCACGGCGAGCCGATGGCCCGGCTGTGCAACTACCTGCCCGTCGATCTGCTCGCCCTGGACACCGCGCAGCTGGAGGCCACGGGCCTGTACCGGCTGATGCGCGGCGCGGGGATCACCCTGCACAGCGCCCGGCAGTCGGTCGGGGCGCGGGCCGCTACGGCCGCCGAGGCGGAGCTGCTGGCCGAGGCCGTGGGCGCGCCGCTGCTGACCATGGAGCGCGCCACGTTCGACGACACCGGCCGGGCCGTCGAGTTCGGCTCGCACATCTACCGCGCCTCGCGGTACGCCTTCGAGTTCCAGCTGCTCGTACGGCCGTGATCCGCCCGTAAAGCCATGATCGCGACGGCCGTCCGCTCTCGAACGCCGCGTAAGAATGTTCGGACAAAGTATTGACGGGGTCGCGCGCCCGCCGCTAGAACTCACGTGCCGCAACCGGGCGGCCCAGGCGGAAGGCGGAACCCATGCGCACACCCCGCACGGCCCTCACGGCGGCTGCGGCCGTCGCGGCCCTCGCGCTCACGGTCGCCGGATGCAGCAGCTCGGGCGGCAAGAGCTCGGAGGACAAGACGAAGGACGCCGCGTCCGGCGGCAAAGGTGTCTCCACACCACGGCTGAAGATCGCGATGGTCACCCACTCGGGCGAGGGCGACACGTTCTGGGACATCGTCCAGAGCGGCGCGAAACAGGCGGCCGCCAAGGACAACGTCGACTTCCTCTACTCGGCGAACAAGGAGGGCCAGCAGCAGTCGCAGCTGGTCCAGGCGGCCATCGACCAGAAGGTCGACGGGATCATCGTCACCCTGGCCAAGCCCGAGGCCGTACGGGACGTGGTGAAGAAGGCGGTCGCGGCGGGCATACCCGTCGTCACCATCAACTCCGGCGCCCAGTACTCCAAGGAGCTCGGCGCGATCGGACACATCGGCCAGGACGAGGGCGTGGCCGGTGAGGCGGTCGGCGAGCAGCTGAACGCGCGCGGCAAGAAGAAGACCGTCTGCGTCATCCACGAACAGGGCAACGTCTCGCTGGAGGAGCGCTGCGCGGGAGTGAAGAAGACGTTCCACGGCACGGTCGAGAACCTGAACGTCGACGGGACCAACACGCCCGCCGCGACGTCCTCCATCGAGGCGAAACTCCAGGCGGGCAAGGACATCGACTCGGTGGTCACCCTCGGCGCGCCGATGGCGGCCGCGGCCGTGAAGGCGAAGGGCGACGCGGGCAGCTCCGCCGAGGTCGACACCTTCGACCTCAACGCCGCCGTGATCAAGCAGTTCAAGGCCAAGGAGATCGGCTTCGCGGTCGATCAGCAGCCGTATCTCCAGGGGTATCTGGCGGTGGACGAACTATGGCTGGACAAGACCAACGGCAATGTCGTCGGCGGTGGCAGGCCGGTCCTCACCGGGCCCGCGATCGTCACCGAGAAGGACGTGCCGACGCTGGAGAAGTACACCGCACGCGGTACCCGATGATCGCCCGCCGACCTCACGTGACCCATACTTGGGCGGCCGGGGCAGGTCTGCGCCCGTCCCGGCCGCACCTGGCAGTACAGCAAGAGGAGCACGGCGTCGTGGCAAGGGTTCGGACAGGGGTACGCGCGGTGGGCGCGGTGCTGGCGGCGGTGCTCGGAGTTTCCCTGGTGGGATGCAGCAGCACCGGGGGCAAGCGTGCCGAGGACGCGCGCAAGGCCGCCTCCGCCCAGGGCAAGGCGGCGGTGAACACCCCGCGCTGGAAGATCGCCATGATCACCCACTCGGGCGATGGCGACACGTTCTGGGACATCGTCCAGAACGGCGCCAAGCAGGCCGCCGTCAAGGACAACATCGACTTCCTGTACTCGCACAGCGACCAGGGCCAGCAGCAGGCGCAGTTCGTGCAGACCGCCATCGACCAGAAGGTCGACGGCATCATCGTCACGCTCGCCAAGCCCGACGCGATGAAGGACGTCGTCGCCAAGGCCGAGAAGGCCGGCATCCCGGTGATCACGGTGAACTCCGGTTCCGAGAAGTCCAAGGAGTTCGGCGCCCTCACCCACATCGGGCAGGACGAGACCGTCGCGGGCGAGGCCGTCGGCGAGGAGCTCAACAAGCGCGGCAAGAAGAAGGCGCTGTGCGTCCTGCACGAGCAGGGCAACGTCGGCCATGAGCAGCGCTGCGCGGGCACCAAGAAGAGCTTCACGGGCGAGCTGCAGAACCTCTACGTCACCGGCACCAACATGCCCGACGTCCAGTCGTCCATCGAGGCCAAGCTCCAGGCCGACAAGTCCATCGACGCCGTCGTCACCCTCGGCGCGCCCTTCGCGGACACCGCCGTCAAGGCGAAGAACTCCGCGGGCAGCTCCGCCGAGGTCGACACCTTCGACCTGAACGCCAAGGTCGCCTCCGAGCTCAAGGACGGCACCCTCGGCTTCGCCGTCGACCAGCAGCCCTACCTCCAGGGGTACGAGGCCGTGGACCTGCTCTGGCTCTACAAGTACAACGCCGACATGCTCGGCGGTGGACTGCCGGTGCTGACCGGACCTCAGATCATCACCAAGGACGCGGCCGCCCAGCTGGAGGAATACACGAAGCGGGGGACCCGATGACCGCCACTGCACCCGCGCCCACCTCGGCGGGCGACGAGCGTCTGATCCACCGGTCCGTCCTGCGCAAGATCATGGGCCGTCCGGAGCTGGGCTCGGTCGTCGGCGCGATCGCCGTCTTCGTCTTCTTCTCGATCGTCGCCGACAGCTTCCTGCGCGCCTCCAGCCTCTCGACCGTGCTGTACGCGGCGTCGACCATCGGCATCATGGCGGTGCCGGTGGCGCTCCTGATGATCGGCGGCGAGTTCGACCTGTCGGCCGGTGTCCTGGTGACGACGTCCGCGCTGGTCTCGTCGATGTTCAGCTACCAGATGACCGCGAACGTCTGGGTGGGCGTCGGCGTCTCGCTGCTGACGACGCTGGCCATCGGCGCCTTCAACGGCTTCATGCTGACCCGTACGAAACTGCCCAGCTTCATCATCACGCTCGGCACCTTCCTGATGCTGACCGGCCTCAACCTCGGCTTCACCAAGCTGATCAGCGGCACGGTCTCCACGAAGTCCATCTCCGACATGGAGGGCTTCTCCTCGGCGAAGAAGGTGTTCGCCTCCCAGCTGTCCATCGGCTCGGTCAACCTGAAGGTCACCATCCTGTGGTGGTTCGGCCTGATCGCGGTCGCCACCTGGATCCTGCTGCGGACCCGCTTCGGCAACTGGATCTTCGCGGTCGGCGGCGAGGCGGACGCGGCCCGCGCGGTCGGCGTCCCGGTCTACAAGACCAAGATCGGCCTGTACATGGGCGTGGCCTTCGCCGCCTGGGTCTCGGGTCAGCACCTGCTCTTCTCGTTCGACGTGGTCCAGTCCGGCGAGGGCGTCGGCAACGAGCTGATCTACATCATCGCGGCCGTCATCGGCGGCTGTCTGATCACCGGCGGCTACGGCTCGGCGATCGGCTCCGCGGTCGGTGCCTTCATCTTCGGCATGACGAGCAAGGGCATCGTGTACGCGGAGTGGAACCCGGACTGGTTCAAGTTCTTCCTGGGAGCGATGCTCCTGCTGGCCACCCTGCTCAACGCATGGGTACGCAAGCGGGCGGAGGCGACGGCATGACATCCGAAGCGACCGAGGAGCGGACGGCTCTCGTCGAGCTGGACGACGTCAGCAAGTACTACGGCAACATCCGGGCCCTCGAAGGCGTCTCCCTCGAAGTCCACGCGGGCGAGATCAGCTGCGTGCTCGGCGACAACGGCGCCGGCAAGTCCACCCTCATCAAGATCATCGCGGGGCTGCACCGGCACGACGCCGGCGCCTTCCGCATCGAGGGCGAGGACGTCTCGCTCAGCAACCCGCGCGACGCGCTCGACCGGGGCATCGCCACCGTCTACCAGGACCTCGCGGTCGTCCCGCTGATGCCGGTCTGGCGCAACTTCTTCCTCGGCTCCGAGCCGACCAAGGGCGCCGGTCCCTTCAAGCGCCTCGACGTCGAGCTGATGCGCGAGACCACCCGCTCGGAGCTGCTGCGGATGGGCATCGACCTGCGCGACGTGGACCAGCCGATCGGCACCCTGTCGGGCGGCGAGCGCCAGTGCGTGGCGATCGCCCGCGCGGTCTACTTCGGCGCCAAGGTCCTGGTGCTCGACGAGCCGACGGCCGCGCTCGGCGTCAAGCAGTCCGGCGTCGTGCTCAAGTACGTGGCCGCTGCTCGCGACGCGGGCCTCGGAGTGGTCCTCATCACCCACAACCCGCACCACGCCTACCTCGTCGGCGACCGTTTCGTGCTGCTCAAGCGGGGTGCCATGACCGGCAGCCAGCTGCGCTCGCAGATCACCCTGGACGAGCTCACCCGCCAGATGGCGGGCGGCAGCGAACTGGAGGAGCTCAGCCACGAGCTCCAGCGCGCCGCCGAGCCCACCCACCTGGGCGGGCACCCCACCGACGCCTGAGCGTGACGGCCGGGGCCGTGGAGGCACACGAGGTCCGGTCTCGGCCGGGGTGGCAGAATCGGGCACGGCGGGCGCCGTCCGCCGCCGGTCACCCCGGCCCCCGAGACCTCCAGGGACGACACCAGTCGTGCGAGCACTCCAGGACACCCCTCTCCCGACGCGAAGGGGTGCGGCCCGATGAACACCTCCTACCGGGGCTCCGCCCGGGCCACCGTCCTGCGCACCGTCGGCACCCGCGAGCGCCGCTCGCACCTGACCGCCCCGCGCGTGCCCACCGTGGGCATCGACATCGGCGGTACGAAGGTGATGGCGGGCGTCGTCGACGCCGACGGGAACATCCTGGAGAAGATCCGCACCGAGACGCCGGACAAGTCCAAGAGCCCCAAGGTCGTCGAGGACACCATCACCGAGCTGGTCCTGGACCTCTCCGACCGCCACGACGTGCACGCCGTCGGCATCGGCGCGGCCGGCTGGGTCGACGCGGACCGCTCCACCATCCTGTTCGCCCCGCACCTCGCCTGGCGCAACGAGCCGCTGCGCGACGCCCTGCAGTCCCGGCTCGCCGTCCCCGTCATGGTCGACAACGACGCCAACACGGCCGCCTGGGCCGAGTGGCGGTTCGGCGCGGGCCGGGGCGAGGACCACCTCGTCATGATCACGCTCGGCACCGGCATCGGCGGCGCGATCCTGGAGGACGGCCGGGTCAAACGGGGCAAGTACGGCGTGGCGGGCGAGTTCGGCCATATGCAGGTCGTGCCCGGCGGCCACCGCTGCCCGTGCGGCAACCGGGGCTGCTGGGAGCAGTACAGCTCCGGCAACGCCCTGGTCCGCGAGGCCCGCGAGCTCGCCGTCGCGGACTCGCCGGTCGCGTACAACATCCTGGAGCGGGTCAAGGGCAACATCCCCGACATCACCGGGCCGCTGATCACCGAGCTCGCCCGCGAGGGCGACGCGATGTGCGTCGAGCTGCTCCAGGACATCGGCCAGTGGCTCGGCGTCGGCATCGCCAACCTCGCGGCCGCCCTCGACCCGTCCTGCTTCGTCATCGGCGGCGGCGTCAGCGCGGCCGACGACCTGCTCATCGGCCCGGCCAGGGACGCCTTCAAGCGCCAGCTGACCGGCCGCGGCTACCGGCCCGAGGCCCGCATCGCCAAGGCACAGCTGGGCCCCGAGGCCGGCATGGTCGGCGCCGCCGACCTGGCCCGCCTGGTCGCCCGCCGCTTCCGCCGCGCCAACCGCCGCCGCGTGGAGCGCTACGAGCGGTACGCGCAGGTCGCCGAGGCCGTACGCAAGTCGAGCCCGGCCCGCAACACCCAGAGGTCGGCGTGATGGCCCCGGCGGAGCGGCCCGCGGTGCCGCGTCAGTCGCCGTCCCCGGACGAGAGCGGCCAGGCCGAGGACCGCCGCCATATGATCCGCCGCCGCTGGCTCACCGCGATCATCATCGTGCTGCTCATCGGCGTCCCGGCCGGATACCTGGCGATCTCGGCCGGCCAGAGCCGCGACAGCGGCCGCGACAAGGAGGCCGAAGTCTCGGCGACCGGTCTGCAGAACGACTGGCCGTCCAAGACCCAGCGCCGCATCTACGACGTACCGGTCCCGTCGGCCGCCACCGCCGTCAAGTACTACGAGACCAACAGCTGGGCGGTCAGCAAACTGTACGTGCAGTTCAAGACCACGGCCGCCGGTCTGGCCGAGTTCCTGAAGGACTCCGGCACCAGTACGGCAGCGCTGCGGCCCGGCTCGGTGGCGATCGGCGCGTCCGACGCCAAGGTGGTCGGCTGGACGTTCCCGCCGGGCCACGACTGGGCGGGCACCACCCACGCCCAGAAGGACCCGCTGCCCACCCAGGACATCACGGTCAACGAGAGCGACCCGGACAACCCGGTCGTCTACGTCGTCTCGACGGCGACGCCGTAGTCGTTTCACGGGGGAGTGGAACGGAGTTCGCGCGGCTCAACCCGCCACGCGCTCGTGCTCGCACGTGTCTTCCGTGGCGTGGACGTCCCAGGCGGGGAACGGGTCGTGCCGCGGTGTCGGCTCGTCGGGACGTACGAGGCAGGTGTCCAGAGCGTGGTGCAGTGCGTCGGAGTTCAGTCCTGTCCCGATGAAGACCAGCTCCTGGGCCTGCCCGCCGGATTCGCGGATGCCGGACGGCTCGAAGCGGGCGACGGCGCCGGCCTGTGACCACAGTCCGGTCACCCGGTCGCGGCCCGCGAGCCAGAAGAAGCCCTTGGAACGCAGGACACGGCCGTGGGCGCCGCTGTCCAGGCCCTCGGTGACGAACTCCCACAGCCGTTCGGGGTGGAAGGGCCGGTCGGCGCGGTAGACCGTCGAGGAGATGCCGTACTCCTCGGTCTCGGGAACGTGGTCGCCGTTGAGTTCCATGACCCAGCCCGGCGCCTGCTGTGCGCGCTCCAGGTCGAAGAGGCCGGTGCCGAGGATGTCCGAGGGGGCCACCCGGCCGTACTCGGTGGTGATGACACGGGCGGCGGGGTTGAGCCGGGTGAGCGTCGCCCGCAGCCGGTCGGCCTCGTCCTGCGCGACCAGGTCGAGCTTGTTGAGCACGATGACGTCGGCGAACTCGATCTGGTCCATGAGGAGATCGCTGACGGTTCGCTCGTCGTCCTCGTACTGGTCGAGGCCGCGCTCCACGAGGCCGTCGCCGCCCGCGAGTTCGGGCAGGAAGTTCGCCGCGTCCACGACCGTGACCATCGTGTCGAGCCGGGCCAGGTCGCCGAGCGTGGCGCCGTCGTCGCGGGGGAACGCGAACGTGGCGGCCACGGGCATCGGCTCCGAGATCCCGCTCGACTCGATGAGGAGGTAGTCGAAGCGACCCTCGTGGGCCAGCCGGTCCACCTCCTCCAGGAGGTCGTCGCGCAGGGTGCAGCAGATGCAGCCGTTGGTCATCTCGACCAGCCGCTCCTCGGTGCGCGACAGCGCCGCCGCACCACCGCGCACCAGGGCCGCGTCGATGTTGATCTCGCTCATGTCGTTCACGATCACGGCGACGCGCAGGCCCTCCCGGTTGCCCAGGACATGGTTGAGCAGGGTCGTCTTGCCTGCTCCGAGGAACCCGGAGAGGACCGTCACGGGGAGCCGCGGGCCGACGGTCGTGCTGGTCGTCATCGCGCTCAGCCCTCCGGTCGCAGCAGCCCGCGCTCGTACGCCTTCACGAGCCGCTGCGGCACCTGGTAGACGGACCCGTCGACAGTGATCGGCACCAGCTGGGGCGTGCTCGCCTTCCACTGGGCGCGGCGGTGGCGGGTGTTGGAGCGGGACATCTTCCGCTTGGGAACGGCCATGGGTACGGGACCTCCGTCGTCGTGGTGAGGACGTCACCGTACATGAAAATGGAAACCATTAACATCTGCGCAATGGATGTCGCCTGCCGTGCGGCGGCGGGGGCGCGCTGCAGTCAAGTGTTGGTAATGGTTTTCATTTGTGATGACCTCAGCCATGGGTGTGACAATCATTTCCATCTAGCGTGACGGGTGTCCCGTTCTGCCGGGTCCTGCCTGTCCGCAGGGCCCGGCCGGTTCGTCAAGGAGAACTCCCGCCATGCACACTGCGATATCCAGCCGAAGCCGAACCCAGGTCCGTACTGCTGCCGGGAGCCTGGCCGTTGTCGTGGCGCTCGCCGCGCTGAGCGCCTGCTCCACCTCCTCCGGCTCTTCGGGGGCGGACAAGACGACCAAGGCCGGCGGCGCGGACAGCGGCAAGGGAGGGGTGAAGCTCCGTGTCGTGGCGGCGGAGAACTTCTGGGGCAGCATCGCCCAGCAGCTCGGCGGCGACCACGCGGACGTGAAGAGCATCATCAACAACCCCGACGCCGACCCGCACGACTACGAGCCGACCGCCGCCGACGGCCGCACCGTGGCCACCGCGCAGTACACCGTCGTCAACGGCATCGGCTACGACGCCTGGGCGGACAAGCTGCTGTCGGCCGATCCCGGCAGCGGCCGGACCGACCTGAAGGTCGGCGACCTGGTCGGCGTCAAGCCCGGTGGCAATCCGCACCGTTGGTACTCGCCCGACGACGTCCACAAGGTGGTCGAGAAGATCACCGGCGACTTCAAGAAGCTCGATCCGGCCGACGCCGCCTACTTCGACGCGCAGAAGAAGACGTACGAAGGGCAGACGCTCGCCCCGTACGACAAGCTCGTCGTCGACATCAAGGCGAAGTACGCGAACACCCCGATCGGGGCCTCGGAGTCGATCGTCACTCCGCTCGCCGAGGGGCTGGGCCTGAAGATGCTGACCCCCGAGTCGTTCCTCGACGCGATCAGTGAGGGGAGCGATCCGACCGCCAAGGACAAGTCGGCGATCGACCGGCAGATCAAGAACAAGCTGATCAAGGTGTACGTCTACAACAGCCAGAACTCGACGCCGGATGTGGCCGCCCAGGTCAAGGAGGCCAAGGCGCAGGGCATCCCGGTCGCCACCGTCACCGAGACGCTCACCCCGGCGGGCGCCTCCTTCCAGGACTGGCAGGTGCGCCAGCTCCAGGGCATCGAGCAGGCCCTGGCCCAGGCGACGGGCAAGCGGTGACCGCGGTGGATCCCGTCGGGCGGGTGAGTGACGTGGCGCGGCACCGGGTGCCGGCGCAGGCCGGGCCCGCCGAGCCGCCCGAAGCCGCCCCGGCCGTGGTGTCGCTGCGCGGTGTCGGGGTGCGGATCGGCGGCCGGGAGCTGTGGTCCGGGGTCGATCTGGACGTCGGGGCGGGGGAGTTCACGGCCGTTCTCGGCCCGAACGGCGTCGGTAAGTCGACCCTGGTGAAGGTGCTGCTCGGCCTGGTGCCGTCCGCGGTCGGCGAGGTGCGGGTGCTGGGAGAGGCTCCGGGCCGGGCCGGGCAGCGGGTCGGCTATCTGCCGCAGCGCCGGAGTTTCGATGCCAGTCTGCGGATCCGGGGCATCGACATCGTGCGGCTCGGCCTGGACGGCGACCGCTGGGGTGTGCCGCTGCCGGTGCCCGCCCGGTTCAGCGCCCGGCGCCGGGCCGAGCACGACCGGATCGACCAGGTGATCGAACTGGTCGGCGCCACGGCGTACGCGCACCGGCCGATAGGGGAGTGCTCCGGTGGTGAGCAGCAGCGGCTGCTGATAGCCCAAGCTCTCGTGCGCAGGCCGGAGTTGCTGCTCCTCGACGAGCCTCTGGACAGTCTCGACCTGTCCCATCAGGGGGCGGTGGCGGCACTGATCGGGCGGATCTGCCGACAGGAGCGGGTGGGTGTGGTGATGGTCGCCCACGACGTGAACCCGATACTGCCCTGGCTGGACCGGGTCGTGTACATCGCCGAGGGCGGCGCCGTCGCGGGCCGCCCCGAGGAAGTGATCACCACGCAGACGCTGTCGCGGCTGTACGGGGCGCCGGTGGAGGTGCTGCGGACCAGCGACGGACGTCTGGTGGTGGTCGGCCAGCCCGAGGCCCCCGCCCTCCACACGGATCGGCACGTGTCATGAACTGGGCCGAGGCGAACGCCGGTTGGTCGTGGAATCCGGTGACCGACATCCAGCACATGTGGGCCTTCCCGTTCATGGTCAACGCCTTCAGGGCGGGCACCGTCGTCGCCGTCCTGGCCGCGGTGATCGGCTGGTACATGGTGCTGCGCAAGCAGAGCTTCGCCGGGCACACGCTGTCGGTCATCAGCTTCCCGGGGGCGGCCTGCGCGACCCTGCTCGGCGTCAGCGCGAGCCTCGGCTACTTCGCGTTCTGCGTCGGCGGGGCGCTGGTGATCGCCGCGATTCCGCGATCCGGCCATGGCGGACGGAGCCAGGAGTCGGCACTCACCGGCACCGTCCAGGCGTTCCTGCTCGCCTGCGGGTTCCTCTTCGTAGCCCTCTACAAGGGCTTCCTGGGCGGGGTCAACTCCCTTCTCTTCGGCAGCTTTCTCGGGATCACGACCACGCAGGTCGCCACCCTCGCCGTGGTGGCGGCACTCGCGCTCGGCGTCCTCGCGCTCATCGGGCGTCCGCTGCTGTTCGCCTCCGTCGACGGAGGCGTGGCCGCGGCGCGCGGGGTGCCGGTACGGATCCTGTCCGTGGTGTTCCTGGTGCTGCTCGGCGCGGCCACCGCCGAGGCCAGCCAGATCACCGGCACACTCCTGGTGTTCGCCCTGCTGGTCATGCCCGCCGCAGCCGCCCAACAGCTCACGGCCAGGCCCGCGTTGAGCCTCCTCGCCTCGGTACTGATCGCGGTGCTGGTGACCTGGTGCGCCCTGATCGCCGCCTACTACTCGCCGTACCCGATCGGCTTCTACGTGACCACCTTCGCCTTCGGCGTCTACGCGCTGGCCAGGACGGGCCGCGCGCTCGCCGTCATCCGCCCTCCTGTTCCCAGGGGACCCGCGAACACACCGGTCGGGCATGCGCCGCTCGGAGGCACCTCATGAGCGCCTTCTCGCACCCCTTCTTCCTCCACGCCCTGCTCGCGGGCACCGGCATCGCGTTCGCGGCCGGCCTGGTGGGGTACTTCCTGGTCCTGCGTGCCCAGGTCTTCACCGGCGACGCGCTCAGCCACGTCGCCTTCACCGGGGCCCTCGCGGGCCTGGCGCTCGGCTACGACCTGCGCCTCGGGCTGTTCGCCGCGACCGTCGTCTTCGCCCTGCTCATCGGGCTCGTCGGAAACCGGGGGCGGGCGGACGACGTGGCCATCGGCAGCGTCTTCTCCTGGATCCTGGGGCTCGGCGCCTTCTTCCTCACTCTGTACGCGACCCATGGCGCGGCCGACGGCACCGCCGGGGTGGGCGTCCTCTTCGGCTCGATCTTCGGCCTCTCGGCCGGGCAGGCATGGCTGGCGGCGGGAGTTGCCGTGGGCATCGGCCTGGTCGTACTGGCCGTGGCCCGTCCGCTGCTGTTCGCCTCGGTCGACGAGGCCGTGGCCGCCGCCCGCCGCGTCCCCGTACGCATCCTGGGTGTCGTCTTCCTGGTCCTGGCCGGCGCCTGCGCGGCCGAGGCCACCCAGGCGGTCGGCTCACTCCTGCTGCTCGGCCTGCTCGCCGCGCCCGCCGGCACCGCCCAGCGCCTCACCGACCGCCCCTACCGCGCCCTCGCCCTGTCGGCCGGCCTGGCGGTCGCGGAGATGTGGGCGGGCCTCGCCCTGAGCTATGCGGCACCCCGACTGCCGCCCAGTTTCAGCATCCTGGCGGTCGCCACCGCCGTGTACGCCGTGACGCTGGGCGTCGTACGCAGCCGTCCCCGCGCCCGCATCCCGGCGGAGGCGTGGTGACCACCCCGGCCGACGACGTGAGCCTCATCGGCCGCCGCACCGCCCAACGCGCCACCGTGCTGGCCGCGTTGATCCAGGCCGGAGGATTCGTCGGCGCCCGCACCCTGTACACCTCGCTGCGGACGGACGGCGCGCACATCGGCCTGAGCACCGTCTACCGCACGCTGGGCGCGCTCGCCGAGGCGGGCCGCGCCGATGTCGTACGCGACCGGGGCGGCGAACGTCTCTACCGGCACCGCCCCTCGGCCGAGCACCGCCATTACCTGCTGTGCCGCACCTGCGGCATGAGCATGGAGATCGACTCGGCCGCCGTGGAGACCTGGGCGGAGCACATCGCCCGCTCCTCGGGGTTCGCGGAGGTCGAGCACACCGTCGAACTGACCGGCCTGTGCCCGGACTGCCGCCCGCACTGACCGCTGTGACGAACCTCTTGTTACCTGCCTCTCTCTGCGGCAACATTCATTGGTAATGAAAACCATCCCCATATACTAGGGTCGTGCTGCGCAAGTACGACCCCGTAGCTCGTCGGCACGCCGACTTCCGCGAAGAGCGCTGACCCACCCCGCCCGACACTCCGAAAGGCACCCCCTCGTCATGAAGCCCGGAATCCACCCCGCTTACGGCCCCGTCGTCTTCCGCGACACCGCCTCGAACCACGCCTTCCTCACCCGCTCCACGATGAGCAGCGACAAGACCATCGAGTGGGAGGACGGCAACACCTACCCGGTCGTCGACGTCGAGATCTCGTCGGTCAGCCACCCCTTCTACACAGGCACCGCACGCGTCCTGGACACCGCTGGCCGCGTCGAACGCTTCGAGCGGCGCTACGGATCCCGCTGACAGCGCAGGACACCCGGCTCCCGTCGTGAGCGTCGGCTACGCGGCCCGGGAGGCCTTCCAGCTGGTCGGACCCGTCCAACCCTGACACCCGTCACAGGGGCTGTCGCGACAGATGAGAGGGTCGGGCGGGTGAGTGAGACACCGATGAACACCCTGCAATACCGCTCTGACGGGCCAGAAGACGCCCCGGTCCTGGTCCTGGGTCCCTCACTGGGCACCACCTGGCACAGGTAGGCGAATGCGTCTTTTAGCGTCTACGTGGTCCAGGTCGGGCGCGTTTGGCCTGGTCAGGTCCTTGTGGTTCGGGTGCGTCGACGCTGTTGGTGACATTCGTGTGATCGCTGCGACTGATGTGGACTCCCGCCAGCTTGTTTTCGCGGGGGTCTCTCGTGCGTCGGCCTGGGCCGGGGAGCGAGCGCGCTTCGCCGCTTGGCCCGGATCTGGCGAGGTCGCTTTGCGCCGCTTCCTATGGTCGGGCGTTACCTATGACCGCCTGTTCGACTTCCTGACGGGGGTCGTGCCCCTTCCGGTGTTCAGGCGTGTCGTCTGCTGTATCGGGGCTGCTCCCGGTCCGGTCATCTGTAGGCCAGCCCCGGACGCCCAGGTGCTTCAACGGCTGAGGTCCGCGCCGCGCACCGGCGGTGGCTGGCGGCGACCGGACGCACACGCACCTGAAGTCTTGGTTTGGGCGAGGGGCATTCAGAAGTCGGTGCCCAGTACAGAGAGGGGGCGCCGGTCGAGCTGAGCGATGCGGACCTTCTCGCGCAGCCAGTGCGCGGCATCACCTTCCTGTTCGAGCAGGAGGACGAGTTCTCGTAGTTCACCGAGAATGATCACTCGCTGGTTCAGGGCCCGCTCGCTTTCCTTGATCGCCGGCCCGGTGAACCCGGAGGCCGATATGAACAGCGCGCGGACTTCCGAACGTCCGTAGACCCGAACGAGATGCCGGCTCATCGCGTTGATCTCGACGGGCTTACCCCGCCACTTGATCTCCACGAGGTACTGGGATCCGTCCATTTCCAGCGCGCCGTCGATCTGCTCGGCCACCTGGCCATCCTCGTTGCGCAGGATAAAGGACTCCCTGATCAGGATCCCTTCGGTCTTGAAGACATCGTTCAGTACGCCTTCGAGGGCGGTGCCCCGCTTCCTTGGGTCCATTTCGTTGAAGAGGTCCGCGAGTCGACCTCGAAGCGCTGCGCATTCCGCACGCCGCCGAGCCAAGCGCTCCGTCTCGGCGGTGCGTGCCGCAAGCCGTGCTGCCCGTTCGTCGTCACGTGCCTGGTTCATCCGGGTGAACGAGTCCTTGACGTTCACCAGACTTCGCACGTTCGCCTGCAGTCCTTGAGCCGGTAGTCGATCGTCCGGCCACAGAGTGGAGAAGTCTTCGAACTCGATCGCCCGCTTGAGCAGCTCTCGTCGGACTTGCAGGCCGGCGTCGCCCTGCTCGTTGATCTGGCTGAGCACGGCACGAACAATCTTGTACTTGCTGATTGCTGTCCTGTCCGCAGCGAGCTGTTGCCGGTGTACGGCGAGCAGCTCCTCACTGACGCCCGCCCCGCGCAAGAATCCGAGGACTCCGTCCTTGCTTCGGCTGAGCCGTGGCACCAGCTCGATCAGCAGCTCCAGCAGCTCGGGAGGCCAGTGGTAGGCGTCATCGTGGACCATTCGACATTCGCACCTTCCATGTCGAAGCGGTGTCGCGGGCCCCTTCGGCCTGCGATGGATCCGAACAGCACATCCTTCAAACCTGATTGTGCAGCGCGCGTATCAACTCGACCTCGGTTTCACGCGATAGGAGGCGCTCAGCTCGCGCATGGTCGGGTGCCCACTCCGGAGAGGCGAGGGCGGCCGTCAGTGGGTACGTTCATGCATCCTGTCCTGTGCGGAGGGCGTCGGCGGTGATCCCCGTCGGCGCCTTGCCTGTGAACGCAGGGCGTACCGGTTCGTCCTGAGCGTGGATGATGCCGAGTCTGCCTGGGTGGAGGCTGGTGGCAGCGAGCCTTGGTAGCCGTGCCGTGTTCAGACGCCCACAGCACAGTCTTCAACGGCGGCCTCCAACCCAGGCCCGTGGACTACTGGATCACGCTTGGGGGAATGTCCCGAATGTCAAGCGGCGCGGTGCGGTCATACAGCGCGGGGAGGCCGAAGTGCCGAACAGGTACGTGAAACTCGCGGGCTTCGATCGCAAGCTGGACCTCACTGAGCCGGATCTTGGAGTGACAGGCGGGGCCGTGCTCCTGGACCGCTTGTTGGCGGACCGCCGATTGCCCGTAGCCGTGCGCGGGCTCACGTGCGCGGAGATCTGCGAAAGGCTGGGCTACACGGAGCCGATGTACCTGTACCGGCGGATGGGCCGGGTGGTCGCCTCACACACCCGCAGCGACGCACAGGACCGGCACCATGCTGGTGGGGAGTCGGACGAGCACAAGGCGTACAAGGAGCGGGCGGTCCGCGCGGCGGAGGAATGCGGCCACCATGCGACGACGGAGCGGACGAGCACGGACTGGAAGGTCCGCAGCGACGTCCTGATACAGGGGGCGAACGGTGTCCTGCTGGGCTTCGAGTCGCAGCTGTCACCGGTCAACCCACGGGAGATCACAGCACGGGACGCGGCTGCGCGACGTGCGGGGCTGGTGGACGCGTGGCAGACGGACAGCCGGGTATTGGCGGAGGCACTGGTGGTGCCGTGGCTGCGCACGGACAAGCTGCCCTTCGAGCTGATCGTTCGGCGTGACAGCCCGCTCCCGTTCCGAGGCGGTGTCCGCCGGATCGATCTGGTGCGCTGCGATGAGCGGTTCCCGGGGCCGTGTCCGCGGAAGGGGACCGGGAAGTGCGGGAGGTGGCATCCGACGACTCGGCCGGCGGAGGTTCCCTTCGACCCGTTCATCCGAGATGCGGCGTCCGGGCTGTACGTGCGGGCGACGGTGAAGGTGAAGCGGACGGCCTTTGAGTTCTGGGCCCCGGCGGCAGACTACGCCGCCTACCGCGATGCGACCGCGGCGGAGCCGCCGCCCGCCGTGACGCACCCGCGGCAGGCGAAGAGTGTGATGGGCGATGGCGATCCGACATGCCGGGTGCGAACCTCGGCAGTGGACGACGGGCATGATGTCCCGCTAACGGACATTCCCGGTACGCGCGCATCACGATCCAAGTTGGCTGGCACTCCCACTGCTGCAGGATCGACGCTGTATCGGGGGCAGTGCGGGGCAGGGGTGACGAAATGTGGGGCCCCTGCACGGTTCTACGCATGCGGGTGGCGGTGCGACAGACACCGACCCGGGGCTATCGGAAGCGAGATCTGAGCACATGGCCTGGTGCGGCTATAGAAGCCTCGTGACCCAGGAGCGCTGCATGCCGTTCGCATCCTTCTGCCCGCCGCAGAACGCGTTGCGAATGCTGTGGCGTTCTCGTCCGACGGGCAGCTCCTGGCCAGCGCGGTCATGAACGGCACTGTGCGCGTGTCTTAGGCATGATCCGACGCTTCTCTTTGGCCATTTCGTATGTCTCCCTTCAGTTGGACAGACGGGGCGGCGGCACGGTGGTGTCAATGCCGACAGGGGGACCGAGTGTTGTGCGCCCGAGTTGCGCACTCGAGCGTTTGGGCGGCCGTCGTAGAAGAGCGCGCGATCGACGAAGTGTCTGTGAACTCAGTCAATGATTGGCCTGGTGGGGGTAGCTGAGCTACGGTGTCGGCATCCGTGTCAGCCCCGTCCGAAAGTCACCCTCCCGCTCGGAGAACCACATGTCAGACTCCAACGATGCGCCCGTTACCTTGGCGGGAATCGCGCGCATCGCGGGCGTTGGTCGAGCGGCGGTAAGCAACTGGCGACGCCGCCATGACTCGTTCCCGATGCCGGTCGGCGGTACAGACACCAGCCCGCAGTTCTCCCTCGCGGAGGTCGAACGGTGGCTGTACGCCCACGGGAAGATCGAGCGGATCGGGTTGCGCGAGCGGCTGTGGCCGCACTATGGGGCCCTGGGGGATCGTGCGGTGATGGGTGCGGCGCTCGCCGAGGCCGGCCGCCGCCTGCTTGCCGCGACAGGCGCGGATCAGGCCGCACCCGAGCACTCCTTGCTCTCGGACGAGGCCGCTCGCGTGATGAACGAGACGGTCGATGTCGCACGGTATGAAGGAGAGCGGGAGACATTCACCTTCCTGCTCACACGCTGGCTTGACGCCCATGTACGGCAGGTCGGCACCACCCCAGCCCCACTGGCCCGACTGATGGCAGACGTTGCGCTTGCCGTCAGGGCGGAGGAGCGCCGGGGCGCGGATGGGCGGATCACCGTTCTTGACCCCGCCTGCGGTGTCGGTGGGCTGCTTCTGGCCGCTGGTGAGGGCATGGCAGAGCGAAGCGCCGACGCCGATCCCGGGACTACGGCGCTCATTGGTACCGAACTCGACCCGGTACTTGCCGCGCTGGCGGAAGTGCAGCTGCGCTTCGCCGACGCGGATAGGGGAAGCGGCGGTGTGAGGATCGAGGCAGGTGACTCGCTTCGCGCGGACCCAAACGATGGTGTCCGGGCCGACATCGTCCTGTGCAACCCCCCATTCAACGCGCGCGACTGGGGCCATGAGGAACTGGCGACTGACCCCCGCTGGGTCTACGGCTTGCCACCGAGGACTGAGCCCGAACTCGCCTGGATTGAGCACGCGCTGGCGCGACTGGCGCCAGACGGCGTGGCTGTACTCCTGCTGCCGCCGGCGGTGGCCTCCCGACGTGCCGGTAGGCGCATCCGTGGGGCGCTACTGCGCACGGGCGCTCTCCAGGGAGTCGTCGCACTCCCGGCCGGGGCCGCCCAACCGCACAGCGTCTCGCTCCAGTTGTGGATTCTCCGGATGCCAGTGCCCGAGGGCAGCGCTGCTTCCGTCGAACGCCTGTTTCTGCTCGACGCAGCCACATCGCATGGGGCGACGAGAGGAGCTCAAAGCATCGATTGGCCGCAGTTGACCAGCCGCGTACTCGATGCGGTACGTGCTTATGACTGGTCTGGAGAAAGGAAGGTAGAAGCAGGGAAGCAGTTGCCTGAGGGGTGTGTCGCCGTTCCTGTGTTGGACCTGCTCAATGAGCAGACAGATCTCACGCCGGCCCGTCACGTGCCGGAGGCGGCCGTAGAGGCCCAGACCAAGCTCCATGAGTCCTGGGGGCGCCTGGGCGGCCTACTCGACGAAGTGCGCGATCGCTCCCAGTCTCTGGCGGCAATCGACCTGCCAACGGGTAGTGAGGCGCCGTCCACGATCACAGTCTCGGACCTACACCGTGCCCATGCTCTCAAGCTGCAACAGGGGCAGACACTCCCCGGTGAACTACTGCACGGCGACGCGCTGCCAGATGGCGCGGTACCGGCCTTGAGCGTTCCCGACCTGGTCCTGGGAGGACAGCCGGGGGGCTGGCTCGTCCGGGCGGAGGTAGAGCGGGGAGCCAGTACGGGCTCATTCACCGTGGCCGAGCCGGGGGATGTCGTCGTGGCGGGTGTCGAGAGGGCGTATCGCGTCTGGGTCCAAGAGGACACGCCCTTGGTGCTCGGACCTCAGCTTTACGCGCTGCGCCCGGACCCCGAAGTCCTCGACCCCTGGTTCCTCGCAGGCTGTCTGCGCGCGTCCGCGAACGCGCGGCAAGCGGGTTCCCATACCTCCAGCTCTGCCCGCATCGACGTACGCAAGCTGCAGGTGCTCCAGCTCGCACTTGCTGAACAGCGGCCGTATGCGGCGGCCTTCAGAGAACTCCTGGCACTTGAGGAGTCGCTCCGCTCGGTCGCATCGGTGGGCGAGGCTTTCGTGCGGAGCTTCGGGGACGGGCTCGCAGAGGGAAAGCTGCACTCTTTGCGTCCGTGAGCACGCCGCCGATCGCCTACAGTGCACCCGCCGGACCTCCTGGTAGGTGACTTGCTCGCCGAGCACAGATGTTGACCCACGGCCGCTCGGGAACGATCACCGAAGAGCTTGGACTGGAAGGAGCTCCGAAGACGCAAGAAGTACGCCACCGCCCTGGCACGCTCACCCAATGACCTGTCCTGGCCAGCCTGAGCGCAACTTGCCCACGCAAGGTCGCTAGATGTCGAATCCCAGCTCCTCGAGCTCGATGCCTACCTCTCGGCACCGCTCAGCCAGCACTTGGGCGCGCGGGCCTGTGACGTCGGCTATCTGCTTGAGCACCATGGCCCGCGCCGCCGCGGCCGGAAGCAAGTCACCGAAGGGGATGCGGCACTCCGCCGCACCCAGAGTGCCTTCCAGGTAGTCGGCCAGAGCATCCGGGCTCGCCTTCTCCTCAGCCCGCAGGGCCAGAGCCTCATAGAGCGCGATCGCCTCCTTGCAACGCCCGGCCACACGCATGCCGTTCGCGGCCACGCGCAAAGCCGTCCGGACGCCGGGGTCGAAGGCGCCCCAATCCCGGCGGGCGGCGGGCAGCAGCTCCAGCAGCTTGTCTACCGCACTCGTCGGCTCACCGGATTCGACCTCCGCTGCGGCCTCGGTGGTAACTTCCTGAAACATCCGGCGGCTGAGGAACCCGGAACCGCGCCGTCTCGTGCCGGAACTGGACGCAGCCACCGGTGTCGCGGGCGCCACGGGCAGGCCGTATTCGTCGGGCAAGCGCAACGGACGCGTCGGGTCCGGCTCTAGCCGGGGGGACGGGGCAGCGTCACCTGGACGCGGCGCGTACTTCCGCAGCACCTCCGCGACCATGCGGGTGTCCACCGGCCGGTCCTCCGGCTCCTTCGCCAGCAACTTCAGTACCAGCCTCTCGAGCTCTGCCGGGATGTGCCCGACATGACAGGTCGGCGGGAGCGGCGCGGCATGCACATGCTGGTCCTTCAGCCCGTCCCCGGAGAACGGCGGATGGCCGGTCAGCAGGTGGTAGAGGACGCAGCCCAGTGCATACAGGTCGGTCTTCGGGGTGATCTGGCGTTCCAGGATCTGCTCCGGGGCCTCGTACCCTCTGCTGCCGACGGTGGATCCGTGCTGGGTGTAGTCGGTGACGCCGGGCCAGAGCGGCTTGGCGATGCCGAAGTCGATGAGGACGACCACACCGTTCTCATCGATGATCAAGTTGTACGGCTTGAGGTCGCGGTGCACCACCGGCAGGTCATGGGCGCAGGTCAGGGCCTCGGCGATCTGAACCCCGATGGCCGCGCTGACCTCGACGGTGGGGGTGTACTGCTCCAAGAACCGGTGCAGGGGCTTGCCGTCGACGTAGCGCATGACGAGGTAGGGGTCGGCGTGATGAGTGCCCTGGCCGTACAGCTCGGGAATGCTCCTGTTGTGCAGCCGTCCCAGAAGGGTGCCCTCGCGCCGGAACCGGCCACGCATGCGCCGGAGTTCGTCGTGTGCCTCGTCTTCGTCGAGCGAGTCCAGGAGCTCGTTCTGCGTGCGCAGGCACTTGACGGCCACGAGCCTGCCGTCCCGCAGGTCCCTCGCCAGCCAGACCACGGCCATGCCGCCGCTGCCCAGGTGCTTGAGCAGTTTGTACCGGCCGCCCAGCACCTCGTCCTTCTTCATGCCGCCCCTTGCCTGTGAAGCGTCCCGCCTCTGGCACGCAGAAGAGGCGCGACGGTGGCGAGTTCCCGGTTCCGCCGGACCGTTGCGTGGCGGATGCGCCCAGTGTAAAGCGATTCGTGCCTTAGTCGTGCATGGACTGAGTTCACAGATGTTTTGTGTCATGCTGGTTCTGTCGGAACCCGATGCGCCCGCTCGGCGGGGCCGTATCGGGCCGTCCTGTCCGAACTGCTTGGAGGAGACCGTGAGCAGTGGGCCGCGCCCCGTCGGGACCAGCGGTGACATCAGGTTGGTCCGTACGAACCTCGCTGCGGCGCGCCTGGACCCCCGGGACTGCCCCGCGAAGCGGGCCAGTGACGCCCGGCCGATGCTGATCGCAGATCCCGAGCCTCCTCAACTCGCAGAAAAACTACAAGACTTCACGCTCAAGGTCTTCATGGATGCACTCGACCTGATTGAACACGAGCGCAAGGACCCGGAGTGGGTGATCGGGGAACTCCGGCGCACAAACGGGACCTTCGGGCTCTACCGGCGCCGTGAAGTGCACCCCTTGCTGATGTCCTGGTCGGCCGAGGCGGTCCGTCGCTATCTGGCGGCCAGGGTGGCAGACCAGCACGCCCGCCAGGCCGTCGGCCTGCCGCTCACGGTCCCGGTCCGGGACACATGGGTGGTCGGCACGGACCCGGGCCCGGTCGACTCCCGGGGCGCGGACACCTATGAGATGACCGCTTGGGGACGCCGCTATGCGGCCCTCGACGGCTCCACGAGGGAACTGTGGCTGCTCACCTTCGGCACCGCCAAGAGCGACCGACCCGAAGCGGAAAAGGCCGTAGCCGCATACGTGGCGGCGCGCGGGCGTCCCGCTGTCGGAGGTTGGCGCAAGCGGCACGCTCCGGTCCCCTTCGGCGAACTTCCCCAGCACCGCGCCGCCCTACCCCAGCACGTCCGGGTCATCGAGTTCGGCTGCGGAGACGGCAAGTGCAACGAGCTGCTCGACTGGAACAGACAGGAAGCGCGTCAGCACTTCACGGCGGCGGGGTGGCCCTCGTTACTCCATGCAATCGACGGGACCGGGACCCGCCCCGGGTCCGGCTGCATCGACTGCAAGGCGCTGAGCGGCTGCCAGGCCCTCCCGCACAGCCCGGAACTGCTGAGCATTACGCCGCCGAAGCGCCGGCGCCCCCGCCGCAGCGTCTCGGTCAGCGATCTGCGCGCCTATCGGGACTGTCCGGCGAAATATCACGCGACCCGGCAGCTCAAGCTGCGCTCCTCGACGCCTGAGAGCCCAGAAGTCCGGCGCGGCCGTGTGGTCGACGACATTCTGAACCAGCGGCACGCCGGCACGCCCTACCGAAGCTGCGAGACCTTTCCCGGCCCGGCGGACCCGGCCTCCTGGGGAGCCGGCGGTCTGCACCTGAGCGGTCAGGAAGCACTCGACGGTGCCGCCATGCTCGAACAGCACGCCTTCTACTGTCCCTTGGACGGCCTCGCCGCCGAAGAAGAGGTGCGGGTGCAGTACCAGGCGGTCTGCTACGACCCCGGACTCGATCTCGTGCTGATAGCCACCCCCGATCTGCTACACACTCGCCGCGGGGGCTGGATCTGGCGGGAGACCAAGACCGCGAGCAGATACCTCTATGAGGGTGAGCCGCTGTTGAAGCTCTACCCCCAGCTGGCGCTCGGCGTACTGATGCTGGCCGCAGGCGTCCTGGGCGGAGACGCGGCGCGTTCCCGGGTGGAGCTCGAACTGCTGCACACCGACGACGTGACCTTTGAGGAACTCGACCCCTCACACCCGGGGACCGTCGACGAAGCGCGAGAAGTGATCACGCAACTCGCCCAGCCCTGGGCCTGGGACCAGGACTACCCAACCGCTCCAGGCCGGCACTGCGACAGCTGCGAGGCCCTCGAATGGTGCCGCGCGGGCATCGAACACCTCGCCCCGATAAGGCAGGATTCCTGATGGCCACCGCCTTTGACGCCCACGCCGCCCAGCGCGGAGACTGGCTCGACTTCCCCGACGTACGCCTCGTCCGTACGCTGGCCGGCGCCGTCATCCAGCTCGCCGACCTCGGCCCGCTCTCCTCCTTCAAACTGCCCTACCCGGCCGAAGCCCAGCGAGCCCTCGACCGGACTGTCCTGGCCTGCCTCCTCAGGGGCGTCGAGGAGATCCCGAAAAGCCTGCCGGAACTGCTCTTTTGGTGCCACAGCCGCCCCCTGGAGGACTGGCCCCTGGACCTGCCGCCAGACGCTTTCGGACCGGACGACTACCTGGTGGACCCCGAGGCACGGGTTCCCACCCAGCTGTGCCACGAGTGGTGGATCAGAGGCAAGGACGCCGGCGCCGCACACTTCGACCGTGAGGTCATTCACACGGCCATGCGCCTGTGCCGCAAGGCGTCATCACCCGAGTCCTACGTCGCTTTCCGCAGGCTCCTGGTCGAACGACCGGTACTCACCGGAGTGGAACGGTTCGAGACCGAGACCGACCTGTCCCTCGCCCCCGTACAAGAACTGCTGGACCAGTGCTACGCCCCGGTCCCGGCCTCCTACGAATTCCAGGGCGGCTACGTCACCTGCGGCCGCTGCCTGACCTTGCTCACGCCGCTCGTCGACGGCGCGTGGTGGTGCGAGAGAGACCGGTGCCGACGCCGGGGCGCACCGCTGCACGGACGGACCCTGACCGGAGCCGACGTGGCCGGGCTACTGCAACTTGTGCGGCCGCTACGGCAGTTTGTCACCGGACCCGGACGCGCCGAGGTCGAGCTGGAAGCCCGACTGCGCACGCTGGGGCTCGAGGTCCAGCTCTGGCCCGGCTTCGACGCCTACGACTTGCGTGTGACCTTCCCTGACGGGCACATCTGGGCCATCGACGTCAAGGACTGGAGGCATCCCGGGCTGCTTGGCCGGTCCGCGAAACCCGTTCGCCCAGAGCCGCCCTACGACGAAGCGTGCTGGGTGGTTCCCCGCGAACAGGCCGAAGCCCACCGCGATTACCTCGGCACGTACCGCCGCAACCGCCCCGCCTCCGCCGTGGGCCTGCCTCTGCTCACCGACGACCGGCTCGTCGCCCTCGCGACTGCCCGCCTCCGCGGGGCAGACGGCCCCCTCCTGACGGACTCCGCACCGACGAACGGATCCCCGAGTGCGTAACAGCAGCGAGTGGTACCAGAGACTGGCCAAAGCCCTGGAGCCCGTCTGGCCCCAAGACCACCAGGACGTAAACCCCTCGCTGCTCTGCCAGGTGGAACTTGGCCTCTACCTCATGGAGAGTCTCGACCCGTCCGGCGACGCCCACGGTGTCTACACCCTCCTGGGCGGCTACCCCTTTGCCGCGGCCGCGGGCATCGCCACCACACCGGCACAGAGCGCCCGGCTGGATGTGGCACGCCACCTGCTGTGGAAGCTGCGTCGCCGCCGTATGTGGCACCAGTGCCTGGAGACGTACGTCCAGCTGCCCGAACGGCTCCGCGGCTACCGGCTGCCCGAGGGAGGAGGACCGGCGCGGCGCGTCGAACCCACCATCGCCGCAGACCGCTTCGACAGGTTCGAGCATGCGCTTTCCCGGCTTCCGCACTTCGACCAACGGCAACTGCCGCCCGCCCCGGCGGGCCAGGCCCGGTTCACCGAGCGGCATCGGCCCGCCTCCGTGACCATCCCCGAACAGCTGTGTTTCCCCCCAGCGACCGGCCACGACCTTAGCCATGTCCCGCACACCGCAGGTCATCCCCTGGACATCCCGCTGGCCGAACTCGCCGAGACCGCCCGCTGGATGGAGGAAGCCGAGACGGCCCGCGGCCTCACCGCCGGCCATTGGGTGCGACGGCTGGAGGACCTGCAACTCGACGCCCTGTCCGTCGACGGGCAACGCTTCGAGAAGACCACGGTTCTCCGCATGGACCGCCTGCTCCATCTGGTCGGCATGGTGGGCGCAGGCAAGAGCACCCTGATGCACCTCATCGCCGTCTGGGGCGCACGCAAAGGGCTCCGCACCACTCTGGTCGTCGGTGACGTCGCCGAACAGCTCACCCTGGTCGGCCAGTTCCGCGACCTGGACCTGCAGGCCGCTCCCGTCATCGGCGGCACCACCCGCGAACAGCACGCATCCCGGCTGCACCGCCGCCTTGCCGCGCGCGGCCAAGCCTCCCTCCTCCAGCACGATGATCCAGCCTTTGACGACCTGAGCTCGGTGTGCATCCTTGACGCACAGCGCGGACTGGAAGCAGCCGAACCCCTGCGCTACGTCGACGCCCCCTGCACGGAACTGCGCCCGGTAAAGAAGCCTGGTCCCACCGCTGTCGGGGAGATCCCGCTGCCCGTGTACCGGCACGACCTGTCCGAGGCGCCCGCGGAAAGCGAGATGGCGCGGTCCGATCACGGCTGTCCGGTGTGGAGCGTCTGCCCTCGTCATGCCCCCGACCGGGAGCTGGTGGATGCTCTGATCTGGGTGGCCAACCCGGCCAGCCTCCTGCAGAGCGCTGTACCCAACCATCTCAATGCCGAACGCCTCAGGCACCTTGAACTGGCCTGCCTACGCAGCGACATCATCATCGTCGACGAGGCGGACCGCGTACAGATGCAGCTCGATACCGCCTTCGCCCCGTCCGCGACGCTGATCGTGCGCGGCCCGGATTCCTGGCTCGACCGCCTTGGCATCCACAAGATCGATGAACTGGCCCGGCAAGGCCGCCTGCCCCTCTCGGCACGCGATGTCGAACGCTGGTCGGCCTCCCTGGACCTGGTCCACATCGCCGCCAACCGTCTCTACCGCCGACTGATCACCGACCACGACCTTCGCCGCTGGGCGGACATCGAATACTTCAGCGCCTGGACGCTCCAGGAGAAACTCGTCAACGAGTGGTACCCCCGTCCGCGCGTCACCGGTCCCCTCCCCGACGAGACCTCCTCCGACGCCGAGGTGTACGACTCCGACGACGAGGCCGACGGCGACGCACCCCTGCCGCGGACCCCGGACACCGAGCCCTGGGATATCCGGCGCAATGAAGTCACCAAGGCGTTCGACGCCTTCCGCGATGACCCGCTCGGCGATCGCGGCCCGCACAACGACCTCGCCGACGCCCTGATCCGCAGTGCCGGAGCTCTCCTGCACCACCTCGACCAGACGGCGACCAGCCAACGTGTCCGCTCCGTGCTCGACACCCTGCTCACCGGGTCCCCGCTGCTGGATGGTTCCCTGCGTCAGGAGCCACCCGGCCCGGGGAAACCCGACCGGGATCCCGTGGACATCTGGGGGAGCGAGCCCTGGCTGGAACGAGAAGCCCGGCGTCTCGAGTTCACTCTGGTACTGGCCGCCCTGCATCAGCGCCTCGAACGCGTCACCTTCTTGTGGCCGCAGGCCGAAGCGGCTTTGCATCTGGACACTGCCGACAACGAACTCTCCCGCAGACCGCCCCTCGACTACGCGCCGGTGGTGCCGGAAGCCCCGATGGGTAACGTCCTTGGATTCCAGTACCTGCCCGAAGATCCGGAGCGCGGCCCGGACGGCGACGAACACCGCAGCGGTACCCTGCGTTTCTTCCGCTGTGCAGGCGTCGGCCGCGAACTCTTGCTCCACCTGCACGCGCTGGGCGCCGACCCCGCAGCGGGCCGTCCCGGACCGCACGTCCTGCTCATGTCCGGCACCAGCTGGGCCGGGACATCGACCCGCGCACACATCATGGCCCCGGTCACAGCGATCCTCAAACCCCACCAGGCCGCCGTCGACTCCATCCGGCAAACCCTGTTCACCACGCTGTTCCTCTACGACGGCGAAGGAACCCCGCTCACCCTCTCCGGAGCCCGACTCGATACCCGTGAACGGGTCCTGGCCCAGATGGTCACCCAGCTCGGCAAGTCGGCCCCAGGCAGCACCTCGCTCCTCGACCAGGAACTACGGCAGATCGAGGACGGAGAACGCCGACGCGCCCTCCTCCTGGTCGGCAGTTACCAGGACGCCAGAATCGCCGCTGACCTCCTGGAACGCATGCCGCGCTGGCGCGGAAAGGTCCGCGTCCTCGCCTCCGACAAGGCGGAGCTTGACCACGCCGGCCCCGGAGACACCGCCACGGGAGACTTCACCGGCGCCTCCGCCGTACGCCGCGGCGACCTCGCAGCCTTCGCCAAGGACGAAGACGCCGAAGTCCTGGTCGCCCCCCTGATGGCAATCGAGCGCGGCCACAACATCCTCAACCAGAGTCACAAAGCCGCCTTCGGGACCGTCCTCTTCCTCGCCCGTCCCCACCCGCGCCCCGACGACCTTTCGCTGGCCGTCTTCGCCATCAACGACTGGGTCACCAGGTTCGTCCGCAACCAGCCAGATGCCGAGGCGGGAACCTTCGGTAAACTCGTGGCCGACGCAGCGGACATGGACACCGCCGGGCTCGCCTTCCGCCTCGCGGCTCGCAAGGAGTGGCGCCGCCTGCTGTCCCGACGCTACATCTACTCCCAGCTCAACGACGCGGAGAAGACCTCCTTCGCCTGGGATCAGCTGGTCACCATCTGGCAGGTCATCGGCCGACTGGTGCGCGGCGGAGTGCCCGCGCGGGTGGTATTCGTCGACGCGGCCTTCGCCCCTGCACTCGCCGAGGCCGGTGCCCCGCCCGCCGCAGCGACCCGCAGCGGACGCCGCCGCAACGACCACGGCCTGCTCATCAAACTCCGCGACGTCCTCGCGCCCTACTTCGACGACGACATCACACCCGAGTCGTTTGCCGACCCCGCCGACCCCGCCCTGGTCCGCACGCTCTACCACCCGCTCTACGACGCTCTGTGCGGCCTGAGCACCCGAACTGACCGCTGAGCCACAGCAAGGAGACTACAAAGACCATGGCCGCCAAGTACCGCGACACCAGCCGGGCCGCCTACCTTCTGAAGCCCAACGCGGCGCCCTGGACCGCCCGTTACCGGGCACTGCCCTTTGCGGAGCAGTGGCACGAAAGCGTTCTGGACCTCTGCAACCTAGGCCGTCCCCCCGAGGCCGAGCCCTACCGCGCTGCGCCCGTCGCCAGATTCAACGGAGTTCTGCAGAGCCTCGCCCCCGACCTGGTCGTCCGCGGCCGTCCCCGCGACCCGCAGCAACTGGCCGAGGACTTCTGGCTCTACACCCCCTCCGACGCCCCCCACCCGCTTCCCGGCGACACCTTGAACCGGCTGAGCGGCGCCTGGCTTCAAGACCTCCGCCCCGAACCCGCACATCACCGGGCAGTCCTGGACACCCACACGGCGCTGCGTTCCTGCCCGCCGCAGTGGCAGGATGTCACCGTCGACCTCCTCGACTGCCCCACGACCGACGGTGGAACCGCGGCTCCGCGCGACCGGCAATACCAACTCGCAACCGATGCCCTGGCCCGGCGCATCCTCGCCCTGGGACCCTACGAACACAGCGCCGGCAGCCTGCACTTCCGGGCCGTGCCGCGAGGCCCGCGCCAGCAGGGAGCGGAACTCCTCTCACAGCCTCTTTCGCATGTGGTCAAGGGGCGCGAGTGGTGGTTCTCCATCGTGATCAACATTTCGCTACACACCGTCCCCTTCGACCCTCGCCCCCGTCTCCACCTGCACACGGGAGTACGCCGCTGGGCAACTCGCCTCGACGCGAGGAAACAGCGCCTGCGGCTGCCGTACGGCCGCGACACCTCGGTCTACCTGCTGCCTGGCATCCCCTGGCTCCCCGGAGCACCCATCAGCGAGCGGTACGCCGTGGCCCGGCTGACCTGGGACCGCGGCACCGAGGGCTATGCCTGGAAGAACAACGGCCCCGCCCAGATCCTCGGCAGGCTGGCGCTCAACCGACCCTTCCCCGACCCCGCCAGCCTGCTTGCCACACCGGAGGAGTGGATCGGCGACGGGGACGGCACCCGCGCCGCCGTCGTCCACAGCACGCACATGGGTGCTCACGGCATCGGTGCCGGCCTCATGTCACACCAGCGTTCACAGATCGTCCAGTGGGCCGAACAGGCGTTGCCCGAGCAGCTACGCCGGGTACCCTCCCTCAGCCGGGCGAGCGCCGGCAGCAGCGCCCCCGCCAATGCCCGGCCCAAGCCCAAGGCGGCGGAGAAGGAAGCGGAGGCGCAACGCGAAGCCCGCGCCCGCCGGACCGCACTCGCGGTGGCAGCCAGGATCAACCAGGGACAGGACCCCGTCGAGGTCATCAAGGGGACGGGAGGCGGGTGCCTCGTCGAAGCCAGACTGCTGTGGCAGAGCCCGTCGTTCCGGGATGCGGCCATTGAGGCCCTCGCCGACGTCCTCGGGCTGGACGGCGACGGCAGCCGCCCGGAGTCAGCCACTGCCGAGAACGCATACGAGCGGGCCGTACCCGGAAGCCCCGTCACTCTCGAATGGAAAGCCCCGGAACTCACTCTCCGCCTCCGCTGTCTGCGCACCACCAAGGGAATCACCGACACTCTGGGCATCGACCCCGCAGCGCGGCCCAGGGGCAAAGCCCTGGAGGCCGGTATCAACGCCCGGCGGAAGGCTGCCGCCGCATTCTTGGCAGACGACGGAGCTGACCCGCTTCACCCCAGCTTCGCCCTCGTGGAGATCGACCGCCGCCAGGACTTCGCCCACCGTTTGGATGACCCCAAGTACGCGCTACGGTTGGGCTGTGCGGACGCGGGCGTCCTGACGCAATTCGCGCTCGTCCCCACGAAGGCCAAGGGCTACAACAGCGAGAAGAACCTCTCCCACCGGGTCCATTCGGGCTGGGAGGACGCTCTGCGCCAGTACGGTGTCCGTGTCCTACCCGAGCACACGCTCGGCGAAGCCATCCCCAAGGACCTGCGCTACGTCGCCACGTACATGGTCAAGCGGCGCAAGGACGGCCCCACCCGACTGCCCCGCCACACCCCGGTGGCCGTCATGGTCACACCGCTGGCACCGGGCAGCGGCCTGGCGGCCGTCACAGGCTGGGACGAGCGGACAGGACGCTGGATTCCCTACCCCCAGTTCCTGCTCGGCCTGGTCAAGACAGCCGAAATCCCGGAGGTCAGCGAACCCACCGAGGCTGCGCCGCCCACGGACACCGAAGCCGCGGCCTTCGTACCGCAGCAGCGCTCGAAGTACCGCGTCTGGCAGCAGAACATGGACGAACAGCGCCGGGCGACCGCCCGATACCTCCAGAAAATGGTCCGCTCTCTTCGCGGCCGACCCACTGCTCTGCTGACCCATTCGCAGAACAGCCGGCTGCACTGGCCGTGGCTCCAGGACGGCCGAACCGAACGGGACCTGATCAAGCCCGGGCACGCGCAGCCGGTGGGACTCGACCCCGATCTCCGGTTGATTCGCGTACGTACGGCAGCAGGGCGGGAGACCCCGCAGTGGTGGGGCAACGCCTCTCCCGGTGAAGTCAACGGCCTGCCCCAGGGGCTGTGGATGGAGGACGAAGGCGCGGCACGCTCCTCCGGCCGGATCTTCTACAGCACCACACCCAAAGCGAGCACTTTCCGAGACTCCGCCGTCGAGGCCGACAAAATCGCGCCCCGGCCGCTGCGCCAGGGACCCAACAAGGGCAAACCCACCATCGATACACACATCCCGGCCTGGAACCCCGGGCTAGTGGAGATCGCAGTGCTGGGCTGCCACGAGGATGCCGGCGACTCACCCGAAGCACTCGCTCTGGCGGTGCACCAGCTGCGCCAAGCCCCCGATTACCTGGACGCACTCTCCCTCCCCCTGCCCCTGCACCTGGCGAGCCTCGCCCAGCACTACGTGCTGCCGACGGTCGCCGAGGCAGAGGCGGGTGAGGCTGAGGAATCCTCCCTGGAGGAGCTGGCCACCACCGAGGTGGCAGGCAACGTCAATGGGCAGCGCGTAGCGGCGGCGCTGGGAGTGATCGAGGAAGGCACGGACGCCGAGCCGGCAGACCTGGACCCGGAATACGCAGAGGATCCCGGCCTCGCCCAAGCACCGGAGGACGAACAGCTCGCCTTGTTCCCCTGAGGGGCGAGGGAGCGCTGGCACCCCCACCGGCGCTGCCCTTGTTCTGCGGGGCGCATCCCATGAACGGAGATCATGCTTCCCTGCGCCGATTATGCACGGCCGGTCCCCTTCGAGGAGGCACCCTCGGTATCGGCGGGCTCGATCTCCGATTTGAGGGCGGAAAGCCGGGGACCGGGCGCCAGCGACCGCCATGATGCCGATGACTTCATGGGCAGCGGATCGGACGCGACACCGCTCTTGCCACGACGGGGGCCTCCGCACGGCACCGTTGGTTGTCTCGCAGGGCCGCGTCCTGGAGCGCTGCCTCCGGGACAGGGCAGCATGGTGAATGTGCACGGGGTTTTGTCGGTGGTATGGAGCTGGCAGCGGGCGGCACCGCTGCTCGGCCACCGGATCGGACCCGATCGTCGGCACGTTGGTGCGCTGCCCTGTGGCGCAGACAGCTGTGGAGAAGCCGCCTCGGTCGTGCATCGACCTGAATAAGCTGTCGGCTTCCGTGCCTGTCAACGGTCATCGGGTTGCCCAGGTCGTGATCCCGAGTAGGTGTCGGACGCGGTGCAGGCGTCAGCCCGGTGTCGTCTTTGGCTTTGCGGGCGAGTGTTCCCGGGAGTCTGGGGTGCGGGTGCAGCGGCGTCTACCAAGGGATTGCGCCCGAGTGTTGGAAGGACACCAAGGGCCAGACGATCAGGGGGATGAGGATCAGAAGTATCAAGCAGTCCAGTGACATCGCCCAGGCTGCGGTCTGCCCTCGTGGCCGAGGTGGCGCGGGCCGGATTCTCCTTCGGCTGTGTCCGACGGGCGGGTGGAGACACGTCAGGTGAGGACGTTGACGGCTTGGTACAGGTGGGTGCCATGCGCCCACTTCTTGATCTCGGCGCGGCCGAGAACGGTGATGTGGTGCTGGCGTGCGAACGTGGCAGCGGGCTCGGTGAACCCGGCCAGGCCGATCATGATGGCCACGTCGGCGCCGTGGTGGGGCCGCGCGGTGCCGTTGAACTGCTGCACGTGCCCGGAGGTGACGCGTGCGCGGTAGCGTTTGCATTGGAGGATGACGAGGTCGCCGTCGCTGTCGACCGCACGGACATCGGCGCCCAGGTCCCCTGCTCCGCCAACGCGTTGCACGTCGGTGAATCCGTCACGGACCAGGAGCTCGGCGCACGCCTCCTCGAACTCGCTCGGGCTCATGGCCGCCAGCTCCCGCATGCGGAAGGTCACGCCTTCGTCGGCCGTGTCCGGTTCCGGCCCGGGTGGGGCGGCAGGCAGGGGTCCGACGTAGCCGCCTGCGAAGCCGAGTACGACGAGCACGGCCCTGGCTGCGCCCACGAGCATCACCAGCGCGCCGGCGCCGATGAGGGCGGCCCACCAGGGATGGCCGGTGAGCCATGCCCAGGGTCCGTTGAATATCCACGCCACGGCGGTGCCGGTCAGCCACGTCCACAGCATCTTGCCGAGTGCGAGGGCGAAGACGCCGTAGAGCAGTGTTTTCAGGAACGGATCGAGACGGCCGTCCTCGTCGAACATGACCATCCTCCAGGGCGAGTTGAAGAGCTGGAACGTGGCTGTGGGATCAGGCGGCGCGGCGAAGCATGCGGCGCGGACGGGTGGGCAGGGCGAACAGTTCGTGCAGGGCGGCACCGTCCTGGGCCCACTGGTGCAGTCGTTCGCGGTCGACCAGGTGGATGTGGTGGCGCGCACCCCAGGCAGGTGCATCGCGAGTGAAGCCCCCGTTGGTCACGATCACCGCATGCTGTGCGCCGTGCACGGGACCGGCGGTGCGGTTGACCGCGTACCGGACGGGAGCGCCGACCTTGGCGCCGATGCGGGTGTGCTTGGCCTGGAGCACTGCACGTCCAAGAAGCGGGTGCTCGGCTGTCACGTCGGCGGCCTGGTCGCCACCTCCTCCGACCCGCTGTGCGCGCCAGCCGTCACGGATCATCAGGTCGCGCAGAGCCTCCTCGAAGGCACGTTCGTCCATGGCGTCGAGCTGGTCTGCCCGGAAGGACAGAGCCGCCCGGCGGACACGGTCGCGCCGTTGTCTGCTCCGGGTGAGGCCCGCGCGCAGTGCCCCGGCGCCAGCGACGGCAAGGAGGGTGAGCGACGGCCACTGCCAGTGCGTGATGAGGGCGCTGAGGAGGACGCGCAGCCCAGGCGGCAGCAGGGTCGTGACCGCTGCGAAGGTGAGGCCCGCGGCGGCGAGTTCGGCGGGTCTGCGGGGGCGGTGGATACGCAGCCGGCGTCGGCGGCTCATCCGCGGGACGGCGCGGGCTGAGAGACGAGCGGTGTGGGGTGCTGCTCGGTCGGGATGCTGGCGGAAGTGTCTCCGAGCCCGAAGAACTTGACCCACAGGACGGCGAGGGCGACGAGTCCGACCGTTAGCCAGCCGGACATCCGGCGCGCCGCGCGGGCCCGGATTGCTACGGATGTGGGCGCGAACGTGGTGATAGTCGGCGGGCGGCTTCGACATATCGGGTTCCCCTCCCGTGATCACGGGCCGCACCCCGCGGCCCTGAAACTGTGTGTACCAATGGCCACTGACAACTCCGGGCGGATCATGGGCAGTTGTCGCGGTCGCGCGGCGGGATCTCGCCAAGTGCGTCAGTACGGCGCGTCAGCGAGTGGCCGACGGGACGGAGGAAGCCGTTGTGCTGCAGCTTTTCGTCTTGGATCAGTTCGGCCGACGGGCCGTTGCGGTGGATTCTGGTGGTCCAGGACGCTTCACGTGCTGTGAGCGGCACGGTCACTGGAGACGAGGCTGGCGAACGTTGGCGGATTGTGGTCGCCCGTATCCTCGTCGCGGGAGAGGGTTCCACCGTGTTGAGTCGCCAAAGTTCTCTCAGGCACTCGCTGCGGCATTTCCCAAGGGCCCGGTCGTGGTCGCCCTGTCCGTCGATTTCGCCGACGTGGTGCGCCAGCCCCAGAAAGTGGCTATCTCCGGGCTGTTCGCCTGTGGGGAGAATGTTCCGCTGGGGGTAGGAGCCCGCGGTGTGATGCCGCCGCACATTGAGTAGGGGCGAGCCGCCGGTGCTGACACGCCGGCGGCCGGGACCGACCACCTGGTGGAGGAGCGGGAGGAAGTCTGCGAGGGGCAGCCGGTAGGGCGGGCCACGGAGCAGTCCGTCGATGCCGGTCACGGGCGGACGGAGAGTCAACTCATCGTTGTCCCGTCCAGAGCAGGTGCGGCGTCGGTTCGAACGAAGTCTCTCGGGGGCGGTCGGGGCATGCGGTGGCGCTGAGTGCAGTGGGACGGTTGCGTAGCACTGTTCCGGACGGGGTCTGGCGCATGACTTTTTTGACTGAAGTGTCTTGTCGCGGGAATGTCGACTGCTGTTGCGGATGGTGCTTGCTGTCACCGAGCCACAGGGCGTGTCCCAATAGGGGCCTTGCCGTCTTTCAGGCGCCATCACGGTTCAGACCGCCCGACCGGCAGGTGCCAGCCACCCAGCACATCACCACGCGGGAGGCAGACCATCATGACGACCAGACAGCGCAGCACCTCTTCCACCAGCACAGGCCCGCCCACCCGGGGCGAGGTCGTCCTGGGCGTTGACACGCACGGCGAGATTCATGTCGCCGCAGTGGTCTGCTCACTGGGCCAGACCCTGGGCATCAAGTCCTTTCCGGCCACGGCGGTCGGCTACCGTCGGCTGCTCGCCTGGGCTCGCAAGTTAGGCACGGTGCGCCGGGCCGGAGTGGAGGGCACCGGTACCTTCGGTGCGGGCCTGTCGCGCTACCTGCTGGCGCAGCAGGTCGTGGTGTTCGAGGTGAACCGGCCCGACCGCTCGGCTCGTCGACTGCTCGGGAAGTCGGACCCGCTCGACGCACAGGCCGCTGCGCGGGCCGTGCTCAGCGGTCGCGCCCGGGCCCGGGCGAAGACCGGCGACGGTCCGGTGCAGAGCGCCCGGATGTTCAAGATTGCCAAGGATTCTGCGGTCAAGGCGCGCACCCAGGCGATCAACCAGCTCAAGGCCGTCCTGGTCGTAGCCGATCCGGCCCTGCGGGAGCGACTATCCGGCCTCGGCAACCGCGAACTGTTCCGCACCTGCGCACGCCTCAGCCCGCGCGAGGGCGAGGCCGGTGGGAGCGATGAGGCCCCTGTAGCCGAGGCCACTCTCATGACGCTGAGCATGCTGGCTCAGCGTATCGAGCAGCTCACTGGGCAGATCGACGAGCTGAATCAGCGACTGACCGGGCTCGTTGAACGCCATGCCCCGCAGCTGCTCGCGCCGGTGGGTATCGGCCCGGACTCCGCTGCCACGCTCCTGATCACCATGGGCGACAATTCCGAACGGCTGAGCACCGAAGCGTCTTTTGCCGCCCTGTGTGGAGTCAGCCCCGTCGAGTACTCCTCGGGCGGCCGGAGCTCGCGCCGACTCAACCACGGCGGCAATCGGCAGGCTAACGCCGCCCTGCACCGCATCGTCTTCACCCGGCTGCGCCACGACCCGCGCACCCAGGCGTACTACGAACGCCGCACCCCGGAGGGCAAGTCTCGGCGTGAGATCATCCGTTGCCTCAAGCGATACGCCGCCCCGAGGTCTTCAACCTGGTCAGGGCGGTCTCGACCGCCCCCCGTTATAGGGGCGTCGGTGACGGGGTCGAGGAGCACACGCCGACGATCCACACATCGACGCAGTAGTACGCGACCTCACTTGCCCAGGTGATGACCAGGCAGCCGAGAAGCCCAGGGCTTATAACCGCAGCCACCCTCCCCCTGGAGGGTCAACGCTGAAAAAGCTTAGGGCCACGTTGCACCGTCGGGAGTGGTGTATCCGGCCGTTCGACGGTCACCGCTGGCATGTGATCCCGCGTTCCAGTCGACAAGGGATTCCAGGGCGTAGGCGGATTCTCGATCTGGCTGCACTGTCGGCCGTCCGGGTCTGTTGTTCCACGGGATTGCCAGGATCGGAGAACGCAAGGCGACCGGCGACGATGAGGTTGTCATCGGCACCAGTGATCCACAGAGCACCGTCCCCGGAGTCTTCATCAACGGTCCAGTACTTCCGCATCCCTTGGATGGGGTCGCTCATGATGGGCTGGGCCACACCCTCGCGGTAGACGGCAATTCCGCAACCCGGCTGAAGAATACGGGCGTGGGGTCGCCCCACATTGATCTTGAGTGTCCACTGCCCGACGTCGTTGAATTTCAGGACCATCTCAAGGGAGAGGTAGTCGTCGATCATTCCGATGGGCACGAGCCGGTTGTCGCGGACAATGATTCGGCACTCGCCGATAGGTGACTCCCTTCGCAGGGCCGCTGACCACAGCGGAGGCGGCAGGAGACAGGGATGCCAAGATCTCCGGCCTCCAAGGAGATCTTCACGCAAGCACCCAGAGAGAGGCGTCGCTATGTAATGAAACATCCGGAATGAACCCGCAAATCGATCAAGTGAGGCTTTCGGCCAACTCGTTCGACCTCCCTTTACAGGCCGGTGCAAGCCTGTAGAAAATCTGTTCGAGTTCCCAACGGGGGGACTATGGGAGGAGATGTCATGAAAGTTGCTGTCAGGTCAGTCGTCTTCTGCGTTGCCGGAACGGCCCTTGCGGCCGGGCTCCTGACGACGCCCGCCACGGCGCAGAGCTCCGGAACTACCGCCCCCACCACCACCGTTACCGTCCACCACCGGGGCGACGGCACCCCCGTACCCGCACAACTGGGCAACCCCTCCGAATGGGGTGTGGTAACAGTTTCGGCGGGCGTCGCGGCGGGCCCCGCCGAGGTGGATGAGTGCACAAACCCGTCCAGCGGTGGCACGTGGTGTTACGGCTGGTACCTCTCTACATCCGGCGGTACGACCATGAAAAGGTGTTACTCGAACTACTACCACCCGTCGAAGTTCCACACGTCCACAGCGGAGATGAACGGCGACCAGCGACGCTCCTCCGCTGTTGCCGGCGATGTCTCCCAGGCAAGCATCAGAGCGGGATTGGTCTACAGGTGCACTACCTACTACTCCGTCGACTAGTGTCGGGCACCTCCGCCGAGCGGTAGATCCGCGCGGCGGGTGGGATAGGTGGGTGTGCCGCTTCGGGGCCTCACAGCCCCGAAGCGGCGCCAACTGGGTCCAAGGAAAAGGGAAGAGGGAAACATGGGCGTGTGGCGCACCCGTGTTATGCCGGTCACCGTGGCTGTCGTGGGGGGTGTGCTGCTCGGCCTGATCGGCCCCGCCTTTGAGAAGGTAGGAAATCCCGTCGTCTCCGGCGTGGGTGCCATGTTCTCCATCGGATGGACGTGGGCGTGCTATGCATTCCTGGTCGGCTACTGGCGCCGCTCGAAAATCGAGTCGTCGCTGCTGGCGCCCCTCGGTCTGGTTGTCGCCGTCATCACCTACTACGTGTTCAAAGACCTGCACCCCACGCCTGTGCCGGGAATTCCGTCCGCATCCGACGATTCGATACCGGAAGGGATGAAACGGCAGCTGGTACCGGACCACGGCGGCAGCCTCATCACGGACCATATCGGCGTGTGGGCAGTCGGCGCGGTGATCTTCGGCGCGCCATTGGGGTTCATCGGAAACGTGGCACGCACCCCCGGCATCGGCGGGCTCCCGTTCCGCTTGCTCATTCCGGTGGTCACCGTGTTCGAGGCCAACGAGCGACTGAGGGCCGAGGCGGACACGCGAGTCCTCATCGTCACCTTGAACACGGTACGCATCGGGGCCTGTGTCGTAGCGGTGGCCCTCGTAGGACACACAGTGTGGAGCTGGCGCACCAGGCGCAGCCGAACTGAGGAACGTACGGAAATCGGCGCGTCAGCAAAGCACCTCTGACACATCACCTGCTGAAAGCGCGCGCTTCGAAACACCTGCGTGCGACACCGCAGAACGTGCGGCCCACCAAGGGATGGTGAGCCGCGCGAACTACAGACCGTGCATGATGTGCGCCCGTTCCAGAGCCCGAAGGATGGTCTCCTCGGTGGGCACATCCGGAGCCGTGTGAACGTTCACCGTGATGTCCCGGCCGCCCCTCATGGAGGCGGTGTCACGAGCAGAAAACACGCGCTCGCCGCCCTGCATCTGGATCAACTCAGGACCCCGCTCGCCCACCAGGGCCAGGCCCGGTGAAGCGCTCCTGGTGCCCTTGGCGTGCCAATGAGTGATGTGCATCGTGAAGTTGCTGGTGATGGCTCTGGTGTGCGTGGGCTATGGGGTGCTCGGCCTGTTCGTGGGCGGATGACTTCGGTGAAGATCGTCGGCCACTGGGAGACCTCGCGGTTCGTCAGGACCAGCAGGGCCCTGACCAGGGAAGTCGCCCGCTTCGGGGCGGTGCGGACCTTGCCGAGCACCCTCCAGTTCTTCAGGTGGCGAAGCCGTGCTCGACGGGCGCGCGCACTGCGGTCAGTGCGGTGCTGGACTGCTTCCGACCTCGGGTCAGGGGCCGGTTCCGGGCGGCCTTGTAGCCGGTGATCACCGCCGGTTTGGCGTCCGGACCGCTGTCGTCGAGGCCGACGAACCCCAGGTCGGCTATGGCGCCGAACCCGTCGTTTTTCCATGAGCGCTCCCCGCAGCCGCCACGAGTAGGGCGCACAACGCTACGGGGAGGTTCTGACAATGGGGGCTGGGCTGCGGAGAAGGATGCACTGAGAGAGAAGGGGGGTGGGTGCAGCGGATAGGGTCCGCAGGGTGTACCGGCAGCCGGCTGAGTGGTCTGCCGGAGGGGTGTCAGCAGGTCAGGCAGGCATGGCGGCGTTCGCGCGGGGCGCGTTGAAATGCGCTGACGCACGGTCTTTGGCGCGTGGTGGTGTGGCGGGGTAGAAGCGTCTGGCTGTTGGGAAGCATGATGTTCAGCACTGCTGCTGCACCGTGGACTGGCTCCTGACTTTTGTGACCGACGTGTCCTGACCATCTTGTGTCGACCCGGGGCGAGGCAGTGAGTTCAGACGCTGGACCGGGCGAGTGTGTCTAGAGCACTGCATTGCGGGCGCTTCCTGCACGGTGTCACTTGTGACCGCTCTCCGGGCCGGCGGCGAGCCTTGTGAGTGGGCGCTGAAGGGGGTGAATTGGTCATCGAACTGCCAAACCCTCAGCAAGGCGTGGACAACTGTGCGCGTGGCGGAGAGGTGGTGCTCGGAGTCGACTCGCATCGTGATGTCCACGTGGCGGCTGTGGTTTCGACGGTGGGGGAGGTCTTGGCTGTTGAGCGCTTCCCGACCACGGCGAGTGGTTATCGAGACCTCGTCGAGTGGGCCCTTTGCCGCGGCGTGGTGCGGCGGGCGGGGGTGGAGAGTTCCGGCAACTACGGGGCAGCGCTGTCTCGGTATCTGCTGTCTGTAGGCATCGCGGCGGTGGAGGCTCCCGGCCCTGGCCGATCGGCCCGGCGCCGACGGAGTAAGTCGGATGAGGGCGATGCCGTGGCTGCTGCCCGCTCTGTGCTCAGTGGCCGTGCGCAGTGGCCGGTGAAGTCGGGGAGTGGCCCGGTCGAGATTGCCCGCATGTACCTGATGGCCAA
Source organism: Streptomyces sp. CBMA152 (assembly GCF_014596475.1). Lineage (GTDB taxonomy): Bacteria > Actinomycetota > Actinomycetes > Streptomycetales > Streptomycetaceae > Streptomyces. The sequence goes on from NZ_MECJ01000039.1 coordinate 224,611, forward strand.
GGACTCCGCGGTGAGTGCCAAACGGCAGGCCGTGAACCAACTCAAAGCCCTCTTGGTCACGGCCGACCCGGCCCTGCGAGACGAGTTGCGGAGTCTTTCACGCCGTGGGCTCGTCCTTGCCTGCCTGCAGCTACGCGAAGGTGGCGAGGGGATGGACCCGGTGGTGAGGGCAACGAGGTTCACGGTGCGGGTGCTCGCCGAGCGCATTGAGCAGCTTGGTGTGCAGGCTCGAGTGCTGGAGCAGCGCCTGGCGAACGTGATCGGAACGCACTACCCCCGCCTCCTGGACTCTGTCGGAGTCGGCCCTCACAGTGCGGCGGTGTTGTTGACGGTCCTGGGTGACAACAGCGAGCGGATGCGGGGCGAGGCGTCGTTCGCGGCGTTGTGCGGGGCAAGCCCGGTTGAGTACTCCTCGGGGAGCAGATGCCATCGCCGGCTCAACCGTGGCGGCAACCGGCAGGCCAATGCCGCCTTGCATCGCATCGTGCTGACTCGGCTGCGTTGGGACCCGCGTACCCAGGCGTATTACGAGCGGCGTGTGGCGGAAGGGAAGACCCGCAGGGAGATCATCCGCTGTCTGAAGCGGTATGTGGCCCGGGAGGTCTACCGTCTTGTCCAGGGGCAGCGGCAGGGCCCGGCTTGCTCGTGAACGGCCCTCTTGCTCCTGGCCGGTGAGGGCGGAGCTCTGCTCGGGGCGCGGGGTGGTCCGCATTCGACTGAGATGTCGAGGATCATGGACGCGGTTGGAGGGCGATCGCGTGGTGACCACCCGTGCCCCGGAGAATGCTGGAGGTCGTTTTCTCGCGTCTGCGGATACGGCCTTCGACCACGCGTGAAGCGTTGGTCGGGACGACAGGATTTGAACCTGCGACCCCTTGACCCCCAGTCAAGTGCGCTACCAAGCTGCGCCACGTCCCGATGCCCGTCTGACCTGGTGTTTCCACCGGTCATTCGTGCAGGGGAACCATATCAGGGGACTGCGCGTCCTCGGCCGATCACAAGCGGTGCCGGGATCCGGTCAGTGCGACCGGGCGCCTGGGCACCAAGGGGCTCCTGCCGTTGTGTCGACGGCTACGTCGTGCAAATGCACGGCAGGGTCCGGGGTATCTCTGCTGCGCATGTCGCTGGGGCGTGCGGGGTGACTGTGTCGGGGGGGCCAGGAACTGCGAGGTGGCGTAGTGGCTGTGTCCGTGACTTGGGATGGCGTTCTCGGGATCGATCGTTGATCGATATCAGTGGGATTTGATGTCGCTCGTATGTCCAGCCCTGGCTCGGTGGATGTCTTGGCCGGGGTTCTTTCCGGCGGGCTGGCTGAATCCTGACCCCGGCTTTACCGCCAGCAGATTGTTGTTGCAACTCATTGGCAGAAACCTGGTAGGTGCGGCTGAAAACAGCCGCTCGCCAAGCAGTAAGGCCCGCGTCCCCATGACCACCGCTCCTGATTCCGCAACGTCCCGCCCTGCCGCTCCCGGCACCGGCCGCGGTATCTCGTGGCACCGCATCCGCACATCGATGACCCGCAAGGAGTGGGCAAGCCTGGGCGGGATGGCCGCGTTCATCCTGGCGCTGCATGTCATCGGCTGGTTCACGCTGGTCGTGATCGTGGCTCCCGAGCACTACAGCCTGGGCAGCAAGACCTTCGGCATCGGCATCGGCATCACCGCCTACACCCTCGGCATGCGGCACGCCTTCGACGCCGACCACATCGCCGCGATCGACAACACCACCCGCAAGCTCATGAACGAGGGCCGACGCCCGCTGTCGGTCGGCTTCTGGTTCTCCCTCGGACACTCCAGCATCGTCTTCGCCCTGGCGTTCCTGCTCTCCCTGGGCGTGAAGGAGCTGGCGGGCCCCGTCGAGAACGACGACTCCGCGCTGCACAGCATCACCGGCTGGATCGGCACGACAGTGTCGGGCACGTTCCTCTACATCATCGCGGTCATCAACATGGTGATCATGGCCGGGATCTGGAAGGTCTTCCGGCAGATGCGCACCGGCCACTTCGACGAGGCCGCGCTGGAGGAGCAGCTCAACAACCGCGGCCTCATGAACCGCCTGCTGGGCCGCGTGATGAAGTCGATCACCAAGCCGTGGCAGATGTACCCGGTGGGGCTCCTGTTCGGCCTCGGCTTCGACACCGCGACCGAGGTCGCACTGCTGGTCCTGGCCGGCTCGGGCGCCGCCTCCGGCCTGCCCTGGTACGCGATCTTGTGCCTGCCCATCCTGTTCGCGGCCGGCATGTCCCTGCTGGACACCATCGACGGCTCGTTCATGAACTTCGCCTACGGCTGGGCGTTTTCCAAGCCGGTCCGCAAGGTCTACTACAACCTCACCATCACCGGCCTGTCCGTCGCCGTCGCCCTGATCATCGGCACCGTCGAACTCCTCGGCCTCATCGCCGACAAGGCGGATCTGCACGGCCCGTTCTGGGACTGGGTCTCCGGCCTCGACCTCAACATCGTCGGCTACGTCATCGTCGGCCTGTTCTTCGCCACCTGGGCGATCGCCTGGCTGGTGTGGAAGGCTGCCCGGATCGAGGAGAAGTGGACGGCGGGCCTGGCCCAGTCGACCCCAGCAGAGCAGACAGCCGAGTAGGACCGTCCGCCAGGACCTTCGTGACAGTGTCCCTCAGGCCCGCAGCAGGGCGGGCCTGAGACGCGGTCAGCCGGTGTCCTTGTCGGCTTGGGCCTTGGTGTGAGCGAGGCGGTAGGACTCGGTGCCGGTCTGGATGATCGCGCCGTTGAAGGTGAGCCGGTCCACGATGGCCGCGCAGAGCTTCGGGTCGGTGAACGTCTTCGTCCAGCCCGAAACAACTCATTTGAGGCGATCGCGACGCTGTTCTTCTCCTCCCTCTCGGTCAACACCTGGAACAGAAGTTCGGCGTCATGGTGATCAAGCCGCGCCGCCGGGCGCCGCCCGGGACGGCGCGCCGGGCAGCACCGTCTGGCCAGGGTCGCCTCGGCGGCCTTGCGGGCCTCCAGTGCGACCGCGTCCGCGGTCGGCGCGCCGCTGCGGCAGGCCGCCGCGAGCCCGGCCACCACATGCGCATGTTCCATGTGCCGTTCCAGCGGCAGGACCTCGATCAGCGCGCGGGTCGCGGCTGGATCCCCGTGCGCACCTCCGTGCGGCGGTCCACCACTGGTCGTGCAGCGGGGTGAACAGCCCCGCCGCGCGGGCCTGTTCCAGTGCGGTCGAGCCGGGAAACGCCCCCGGCTTGCGCGGCAGCGCCTCCAGGTAGTGGTCCAGGACCAGGCGGGAGGCGAACCGCCCGCCGAGCCGCTCGTGGTGGGCCACCACCGTGCCGCCGTCGTAGACGGCCAGGTCGTTGGCATGCGGCCGGGCGCAGGGTGGCACGCATCACTCTGCGGCTTCGTCAAGACTTCGCCAACTAGTTGCATGATCGCGCAAGTAGGGGTTTATGCTTCTGGAGGTTTGAAGAAGGCACCTCGTTCGGTGAGGCGTCTGCACGGACATAGGCCACTGACCCCACGACGTCGAGAGACGCCCAGGGTCAGGACAGGTCTCCCCGGCTTAAGGGGTGACCCCAAGTGGCTTCCCCGGCACAGGGGATTACGCCGTGCAGTGCCAAAGCTCTGACGAGTTGGGGTGAACCCGTCATCGGGGCGGGTCCGCTCCTTGCCGTGTCGTTCGGCGCCCGCGTGCGCCCCGGCCGGGAGGAGGCGAGAGACATGGATTGCAGTTGCAGTAGTCCGGGCCACAGTAGGCCCCGTACCCGTATGTCCTCTTCGACCTCCGGTACGCGGTAACCACCTTCCCTGCGCCTTCCCGCGCCCACATGCACCCGTGCGGCCTTGCCGTGCCGGGGTGCAGGGCTGCGCGCTCGCAGGGCGGATCGCTGCCGCGTGCCCCCAATACCTCACCCTGCCAAGGGGGTTGGGAGCCGTCATGACCACCAAGACCACCATGAACCGGGCATCCGTGCCCGCACAGCGCGGCCCGGCCGTGCTCGACGACGCGCACATCGGCGACATCCGCGGCGCGCTCGGCACCATCAAGCAGGACGACACCGGCGAGCGCCGGGGTCTGTCCGCCAAGTTCAAGACGCTGCTCGCGATAGTCGGGCCCGGTCTGATCGTGATGGTCGGCGACAACGACGCCGGCGCGTTCGCCACCTACGGCCAGGCGGGGCAGAACTACGGCACCAGCCTGCTGTGGACGCTGCTTCTGCTGGTTCCCGTGCTGTACGTCAACCAGGAGATGGTGCTGCGGCTCGGTGCGGTCACCGGGGTCGGGCACGCCCGGCTCATCCTGGAGCGGTTCGGCAAGTTCTGGGGCGCGTTCAGTGTCATCGACCTGTTCCTGCTCAACGCGCTGACCCTGGTGACGGAGTTCATCGGCATCACCATGGCCGCCGACTACCTCGGCCTGCCGAAGACGGCGTCGGTGATCCTCGCCGCTGCGATCATCATCGCGTCCGCGTTCACCGGGTCCTTCCGCCGCTTCGAGCGCGTCGCGATCGCGCTGTGTGCCGCCTCGCTGCTGCTCGTACCGCTGTACTTCATGATCCACCCGAAGTCGTCGCAGATGGCCCACGACTTCGTCGTCCCGGTCATCCCGGGTGGTAGCGGCGAGCTGGCCACGGTGATGCTGCTGATCATCGGCATCGTCGGCACGACGGTCGCCCCCTGGCAGCTGTTCTTCCAGCAGTCCTACGTGATCGACAAGCGGATCACGCCGCGGTTCATGAAGTACGAGAAGGCCGACCTGTGGATCGGCATCGCCATTGTCATCATCGGCGCGGCCGCCATGATGGGCCTGGTCGCCGCCACGTTCGCGGGCACGAAGGAGTTCGGGAACTTCGACGACACCGCGGGCCTGATCACCGGGATCGAGGCCAAGGCCGGCAAGGTCGCCGGCGTCCTGTTCGCGATCGCCCTGCTGGACGCCTCCATCATCGGCGCCTTCGCCGTCTCGCTGTCCACCGCCTACGCGATCGGTGACGTGTTCGGCATCAAGCACTCCCTGCACCGGGGTGTGAAGGGTGCCAAGGGCTTCTACGCCGTCTACGCCGGACTCGTCGCGGCCGCCGCCGCCATCGTGCTCATCCCCGGCTCCCCGCTGGGTCTGCTCACCCAGGGCGTGCAGACCCTGGCCGGAGTGCTGCTGCCCTCCGCCTCGGTCTTCCTGCTGCTGCTGTGCAACGACAAGGCCGTGCTCGGCCCGTGGGTCAACGGCCCCAAGACCAACGCGTTCACCGCGGCGGTGGTCGGTGTCCTGGTCACCCTCTCCGTCATCCTGACCGCCTCGGTCCTCTTCCCGGACATCTCCTCCAGCGCGATCCTCGACATCATGGCTGCCTGCGGGGTGGCCGGGGTCCTGGCCGCCGGGTACTCCTTCACCCGCCGCCGCACTGGCACCAAGGAAGACCCCGTCGACCGCACCGGCAAGGAGAACTGGCGGATGCCTCCGCTGGAGACCCTGACCCGGCCCGCCATGTCCACCGCCCGCAAGATCGGCATGGGCGCGCTGCGCACCTACCTTCTGATCGCGATGGTGCTGGTCGTCATCAAGATCGTCCAGGTCGCCCTCGGACAGTAACCCCTGCCCGGCCCGGGGCGGGCTGACCACCGCCCCGGGCCCGTCTCGAAGTGAGGTGTGTTCCGCATGCTCGCCGCACTCGACCACGTCCAGCTCGCCGCCCCGGCCGGCTCCGAAGACGCCCTGCGCAGCTTCTACCTCACCGCGCTGGGGATGACCGAGATCCCGCAGCCTGCGGGGGTGGCCCGGCGGGGCGGCTGCTGGTTCGCCGCCGCCGACGGCGGCCGCCTGGAGATCCATGTGGGGATCGAGGACGGCTACCGCCCGCCCCGCAAAGCCCACCCCGCAGTCCGGGTGACCGGCCTCGACGCCCTCGCCGCCCGCCTGGAGCAGCACGGAGCACCGGTCATCTGGAACGTGAGCCTGCCGACCTGCCGCCGCTTCTACACCCAGGACCCGGTCGGCAACCGCCTCGAATTCCTCGAACCGCTGCCGTAACCGGGGGACAGTAGCGGCCCCAACGCCGTGTTTCACCCGGGTCCGGGCCCCTGGCGGCCCGGATCTGCCCGAACCGTCGCCGTGCTCCGGCGGCGATATCTCCCGGGAGTCCGGAGGTTTTTGATGTCCCGCTCCACCCTCCATGTCCTGCGGCTGGTCCTGTCCGACGGGGTCGAACGCCCCTACCTGCTCGACGAACCCGTGCCGTCCACCCGCACGACAGACGATGACCCTGTCTACGACCCCTGGGTCCATCTCGCCTACCTGCTGGCTCAGCAGGGCCGCGACGCCGACTGGCTCGCCCGGTTCACCGGGTTGCCCTCGGCTGCCGCACGCGAGATCGCTGCCGCCGCCCGGCGCCACTGACCTCAGCGTTGTCACACCCATACACGTGCTCTGCCGCATTTTCCTGTCCACGGAGGTGACGTCCATGTCCGCCCTCACCCACCACCACATCCGCTACACCGGCACCGCACCCCGGCCACTCGCCGGGCGCCTGCTCGCCTTCGTCACCCAGGTGGCACGGCGTCTTGCCGACAGCCCGCTCGACCAGAGCGTGCTGCACACGGCCGCCACCCACACCCCGGCCCCCCTGCGCACAGGTGCGTACACCTCTGCCCGGCCGCACGCCCACTGGCACACCGTCACCACCCCCGACGGCCACCGCCGCCTCGAAGCCCACTGGCACCACGGCAACTGACCATCCAACGCCCCTTACCTCAGGCAGTTCCGGAGGATTCCTTGCCATGCTCACGACCCTGGACCACGTCCGGCTGACCGCCCCCGCCGGCTGCGAGCCACTGCTGCGCACCTTCTACGCCGACCTGCTCGGCATGCAGGAGACCAGCGGGCCACCCGTGCTCGCGGTCCGCGGTGGCTGCTGGTTCACCGGCGAACACGGCGGCGCCCAGCTCCACCTCGGCACCCAGAGCCCCTACCGGCCCGGCACCCGCACCCACCCGGGCCTGCGTGTCCACGACCTCGACGCGCTGGCCGACCGGCTCCGCGCCCACCGCGCGCCCGTCGTCTGGGACGGCCAGCTCCCGGGCCACCGCCGGTTCTTCACCCTCGACCCGGTCGGCAACCGGCTCGAATTCCTCGAACCCGCCCCCTGACCGGCCCGCACGCCCCAGCCCCCTCTCCCGCCGTCTCTTCCGGAGCGGATATGCCTTTGCGTTACCGTCGCGCCAATTGTCCGCACTCCGACCATCTGAACGGCTCCGGCCCGCAGCCGCCCCCCGTGCTCCAGCCCGCGGCGGGACTCGTCGTTGACCCCGACCGGCGTACCGCCATGGTCGACGGCCGTCCACTGGCCCTGCCGTATATGCAGTTCGAGCTGCTGGCCCACCTGGTGGCGCACCCGCTCCGGGTGCACACCCGCGGGCAGCTGATGTACAGCGTGTGGGGCCAGCCTCCGACCGGTGACCTGCGCACCGTCGATGTCCACATCGCCCGGGTGCGCCGCGCGCTCGGTCCCGCTCACGCGGCCGCGATCACCACGGTGCGGCGGGTCGGCTACGCGTACCTGCCCGAGCTGGCCGGGTCCACGTCGTGACCTCCCTCCTCGCAGGCATCCGCGAGAAGGGCCGCATCCTCCAGGAGGCGGCGGATGCCGGCCGGGCCGGTGCGGTAGTAGACGCGGGTGCCCTCCCGGCGGGCGCGCACCAGGCCCAGTTTCCGCAGCCGGGCCAGATGCTGGGAGACGGCGGCAACCTGGGCGCCGAGCAGACCGGCCAGGGCACTCACCGGCAGTTCCTGCCCGTCCAGCAGGCACAGCAGCCGGTAGCGGGTCGGATCGGCCGCCGCCCGAAGCACCGCGACCGCCCGGTCCACCTCGGCGGCCCCCACCGATGCAACTTGCACCTTCACGCAAATAAGCTACCCGTCGGCGGCCCGGCGGGGAAGGGTGGCGGCCCGGGCTTTGGCAGGATCCCGGGCCGCCGCACCGCGAAGCGCTGCCCTTGTTCTTCGTTGCGCAATCATGCAAGTATGCGGGATATGCCGGTCGACGACCGTGCACGGACGGTTCCAGGGCCGCCGCACTGCGGCCTAGGAACCGGCAGCATCTTCGTGCACCGCCACCCGGGCCGCCTTGCCCGGCAGAGGAAAGGGGGCGAGATCCATGGACAGCAACCCCGGCCATCATCGGCCCTGCACCGTCCCGCTCCCGAGCCCCGTACCGCGGTTGCGCTAGCGGCCCTCCGGGCCGCCGCCTGCGCCTCGGGAGCAGCCCGAGTTCTTCCCGCCGTCAGTGCATCGGCGGGTTCCGAGGAGGTGCCCTGTGCACGCCCTGACCACCCTTGACTTCCTGCTGCGCCTGGCCACCGGCCTCGGCTGCGGAGCCCTGATCGGCATCGAGCGCCAATGGCGTGCCCGGATGGCCGGGTTGCGCACCAACACCTTGGTCGCGCTCGGTGCCACCGCCTTCGTCCTCTACAGCGAGGCTGTCACCGACGCGGGCAGCCCCACCCGGGTCGCCTCCTACGTCGTCTCCGGCATCGGTTTCCTCGGCGCCGGCGTCATCATGCGCGACGGCGGCGGCATCTCCGGCCTGAACACCGCGGCCACCTTGTGGTGTTCGGCCGCCGTCGGCGTCATGGCCGCCTCCGGCCACCTCGCCTTCGCCCTCATCCTCACCATCGCCGTCCTCGGCGTCCACGTCCTGCTGCGCCCGGCCGGCCGCCTCCTCGACCACGCCCCCGCCAGCGGAACCGACCAGGACACCGAACTCCCCGCCCTCGTCCACATCGAGTGCGACCGTACGGAGGAGACCCACATCCGCGCCCTGCTCCTCCAGGCTCTGACCGCCGCTGGGCTGCCCACCACCGGCCTCCGCGCCCACCGTCGCGACAACGCCACCAGCCTGCGCGCCACCGTGGTCGTCTCCGGCGACATCACCCGCGCCCTGGAACAGGTCGTCGCCCGCCTCTCCCTGGAACCCGGCATCCGCGACCTCCACTGGCACCTCGACGCCGCCACGGACCCGGCAGACTCCGGCGCGCAGGTCGATCGGAGCGAATCAGCCCGGCATCCCGTCCCACACTCAACCGACCCCAACTACCGCTGCGGAACTTAGTAGCGAGAGGCGAAGCCACCTTGTCCGCTCTGCTACGCCCCCGCACACGGGAAGCCGCTGCCCTGCTGGTAGTGGTCTTGGCGGCCACCCTGGAACTGACCGCCGTCGACCTGGCCCCGCCCGGCATCCGCCCCCTGCTCAGCGGTTTCCTCCTCGGCGCCGCCGTCGCCATCCTTGCGCTGTCGGCCGTGCTCGCCCACCGGCACCGGCAGATCGCCGCCCGCCACCACCCCGCCGTATCACCGGAATCGGTCGACGCGTCATGGTTCACCGCCCGCGCCCTGGACGGCTTCCCCATGGAATCCGTCCGCCCCGACCTCCTCGGACCCAACGCCCCCGACCTCAACCGCCTCTACCTCGCCTGGATCCTCGCCACCCACGGCCACGACACCAACGGGCTCATCCGCCGCCTCGGGCTATCCCATGACGTAGCCGCCTTGCTAGTCGACTCGGCTCAGGCCCGCCGAGACCGCTGACGAGGAAGAACACATCTGCCGCAGTGGCGAGGACTCGCCTGCCGCTGCACGACTGACGGACCCGACCGACTACGGTCAACGGCGACACCACTCCACGAGGAGATGCCAGCGGACACTCGTCACCTCAAGAGGGATGCCTCGGCCGAGACTGCGATGGTCTTCGGCGAGCTGTACCGCCGTGGCGCGGAGTGGAAGTTCCGGTGACGGGGGCCGCCTGCCCGGAGCGCGGTGCGCGGGCCTGGCCGCCGGGCGGATCGTACGCAGGCGAAGACAGCAGGACAGTCCCATGGCCGTCGATATCGGGGCTAGCGGCATTCGGCTGATCAGCCCGTTCGAGCCCGCGCAGTAACGAGCTGAAGCCCGTCGCTGCAGGTGGCCTGGGCACTGCGACCGAATGAGCGCCGGGCTCGTTCACAGGCGACGGCACCGTCTTCGTCGCGCACTCTCTCGGACCTGGTGGAGGAGCGGGAGGAAGCTGGCGAGGGGCAGCTGGTAGGGGTGAGCCACCGGGGAGTCCGTCAATGCCGGTCCCGGGTGTACGAGGAGTCAGCTCATCGGTGTCCCGTCCAGAGCAGCTTCAGTGCCGGTTCGGACGAAGTGTCCCGGGAGCGGTCGGGACATGCGGTCGCGCTGCGCTGCGAGCGTTCTTCGTCATCAGCGGGCGTCAGCTGTCACCCAGTCCTGGTTGGCGGTCAGGTCTGGACACGACAGGACACACGGGGTTCGTGTGCTAGGAGAGGCGGGAGAATGCGTGGGTGCTATCCCGGGCCTGGGGCCTGACTCATGATTTTTCTGACCGAGGTGTCCCGGAGTCACGCTGTCGGCTGATGGTCGGCGATGGTGCGTTGTCGGTGCCGGGCCGGCCGGGCGTGTCCCGATAGGGGCCTGCCGTTCGTTGTGGCGTCCTCACGATTCTGACCGTCCGATGTGGCCTGGTACCGGCAGCGCGACGCGCCGTCGGAACGGAAGGGGAACGGGCGTGTGCAGTTCGACCATGTCCAGTACGCCGCCTGCTGCTCAGCCTCGTCGTCGCCCGGCGGGAGAGGCGCGCCGTGCACCTTGCCGGGTGCACGGGTCCACGAACACGGCGAGCGTGTGGTCGGCGGCTATGCCCTTCACCCCGGACAGTAGTACGCGTGTGGTCGCATCCGGCTGCGGTAACGGCCGCACAGCGGAGATGGCCCCCTCGGGGTGGGCCTTGCGGGCGGCGGCCACCTGCTGGGAGATCGGCCGCTTGTGGGCGCCGACCGGGACGGTCAGCTCGTGGGCGTACACGATCTTCCCGGCCTGGAACAAGCCTGCGTACAGCAGCCCGGTGACCGCCGCGACGAGCAGGAACGGCGCGACGAACACGCCTGCGCAGAAGTGCAGGCGCAGCCCCGTCGTGTGCAGGGGGCGCGGGGGGTGGCGGGTGTACGTCCCGTGCTCCTCGGAGTGCTACCGATGCTTCGACTTCGCCAAGGTGGCCGGGAACTGTACGGCGCTTGCGTCCGACTGGTAAGGAGGATGTGGGTCGACCATGTAGTAGCCGGGGGCGGTGATGCGTATGCCTGGGCCGGGGGAGAGATCCTTTAGACGCGTGGCAGCATCAGGTGCCGTGAGTGTGTCCCTGGTGGTGCGGAGCGTGCGCGCGGCGGTGTTCGCCGTGCTGTGCGTGCTGCTCGCTGCCGGAGGGCATGCCATGGCCACAGGCATGGCGCCGCCGGTGTGGGTGCAGGTGGCCGGGTTCGTGCCGGTCTTCGCGGCGAGCTGTCTGCTGGGCGGCCGTGAGCGGTCGCTGGCCGCCATCGGCACGGGGACTCTGGCCGCCCAGGGCGGGTTGCACCTTGTCTTCCACGCCGTCGAGCCCCATCACGCCGCGATGGTCATGCACGGCATGCGGATGGTCCAAGCGCCCCATGCACTGACGCCGCACGCCACCGCCGCGCATACCGGGGCGGCCCTGCTGCTGAGCTGGTGGCTGCGGCGCGGTGAGGCGGCACTGTGGTCGCTGCTGCGGTGGGCGGTCGCGTTCGTGCCGGGGCTTGCCGCCTGGTGGCAGGTGGCGGGCGGGGCGTGGCGCGCGCCGGCCGGGCCAGGGCTTGTGCGTCGGGCTGCCGGTGAGCCGTGGGCGTTGCGGCAGGTACGGCTGAGGTACGCCGTTCACCGGCGGGGGCCGCCGCCCGGGATGTCGTACGCGCTGTCGTACTCGGTCTGACCCCGACATCCCTTCTTCCGTACGGAGATCCCTCACCTCATGTCCAGAACCCGTACCACCCTGCGCCGTGCCGGCGCAGTCACGGCCCTGACCGTCGCCGGACTTCTCGCTGCCGCGGGCGTCGCCTCCGCGCACGTCACCGTCCACCCCGACAGCTACGCCAAGGGTGCCACCGACGGCGTCCTGACCTTCCGCGTCCCGAACGAGGAGGACAACGCCTCCACCACCAAGGTCCAGGTCTTCCTGCCCACCGACCACCCCGTCCTCGGAGTCCTGGTCCACCCGCAGGACGGCTGGACCGCCCAGGTCACCAACACCAAGCTCAAGACCCCCATCAAGACCGACGACGGCACCATCACCGACGCCGCCTCCGAGGTCACCTTCACCGGCGGCAAGATCGCACCCGGGCAGTACGAAGACTTCAATGTCGCCTTCGGCCAGCTGCCCGAGGACACCGACCAGCTGACCTTCAAGACCCTCCAGACCTACTCCGACGGCAAGGTCGTGCGCTGGATCGAGGACACACCGAAGGGAGGGAAGGCGCCGGAGAACCCGGCACCCGTGCTCAAGCTCACCGCCAAGGGCGCGGAGGACGGCGCCGGCACCTCGACCGCCTCGCCGGCGAGTTCGAAGGGCTCCGACAGCGCCAAGTCGACCGCCTCGGCCAGCGACTCGACCGCCCGCGGTCTCGGCATCGCCGGGCTGGTCGCCGGCGTGCTGGGCCTCGCGGCGGCGGGCTTTGCCGTCGTGCGCGGCCGTTCCGCCGGATCCCGGGCGCAGTAGCGCACCTGCCCTGCCGACGGTTGCCGTCGGCAGGGCAGCGTCCCATCGCCGTGCCCCTCGGGCACAGTTGTCCCTCACATGACGCGGACCACAACGCTGCTCCGGAACTCGACCCCCGGCGGCCCCGACTCCTGATGCAGTACGGCGCGATCCGACCGACGCCGCACGACCTGATCTGGAGACGCGGTTGATGGACGAGTCCCGGCACATCTCCTCCGGTGCGGGTGCGGGTGCGGGTGCGGTGTTGCGGAAGCTGGTGCCTCCGCCTGCCCTGTGCGGATTCCTTCTCCTGCTGGCGCTGATGTTCACGGTGTCGTACGCCGTCGGTGCCGCTGCAGGGCCCGTCGCGCCCGGCATGCACGGCACCGGCACGAGCCGGGGTGACGGCGATCCCGGCGGGGCCGGTGGCACGGACGGCATGGGGGACATGCGCGGGGGTGGCCACTGATGGGCGGGGAACCGGTGACCGTCGACCTGGTGACGACCGACCTGACCGTCGGCGGCATGACCTGCGCGGCCTGCGTGAGGCGCGTCGAGAAGAAGCTCGGCAAGCTGGACGGGGTCACGGCGACCGTCAATCTGGCCACCGGGCGGGCGCGTGTGAGCCACCCGTCGCGGATCAGCCCCGAGGAACTCGCCGCCGCCGTCGAGAAAGCCGGCTACACAGCTGCCCTGCCCGAACCGCCCCAACAGCCCGAGACGCGCGCGGGCAAGGACGCGGGCGCATCCGAGGAAGCTCGCCAGGAGCGGCACCGGCTGCTGATCACCGCGCTGCTCGCGCTGCCCGTGCTCGTGCTGTCTATGGTGCCCGCGCTGCAGTTCCGTACCTGGCAGTGGCTGTGCTTCGTGCTGGCCGCGCCGGTCGCCGTGTGGGGCGCGTGGCCCTTTCATGTGCGTGCGGCGCGTGGGCTTCGGCATGCGGCGGCGACCATGGACACCCTGGTGTCGCTGGGTGTGGTGGCGTCCTTCTCCTGGTCCACCTACGCGCTCTTCTTCGGTGGTGCCGGGGAGCCTGGCATGCGGATGCCGTTCACTGTGGTGCCCTCGGTTTCGGACGGCGCGGCGCACCTCTATCTCGAAGCGGCCGTCGGCGTGCCGCTGTTCGTCCTGGCGGGGCGCTTCCTGGAGGCGCGGGCCCGGCGCGGGACCGGGGCCGCGCTCCGGTCACTGGCCCAACTCGCCGCCAAGGAAGTGACGATCCGCGAGGGCAACGACGAACGGCTGGTTCCCGTCGAGTGGTTGAGGCCGGGGCAGGTCTTCGTCGTACGGCCGGGGGAGCGCGTGGCCACCGACGGGCGGGTCGTGGAGGGCAGTTCCGCAGTGGATCTGTCCCTGGTCACCGGGGAGAGCGAGCCCGTCGAGGTCGGGCCGGGTTCGGCGGTGGTCGGCGGCGCCGTCAACGCCGGCGGGCTGCTGCTGGTCGAAGCCACGGCCGTCGGCGCCGACACCCAGCTCGCCCGGATCACCCGGCTGGTGACCGAGGCCCAGGCCGGCAAGGCGCGGGCGCAGCGGCTGGCCGACACGGTGGCCGGGGTGTTCGTTCCTGTGGTGCTCGCGTTGGCCATCACCTGCCTCGGATTCTGGCTCGGTGCCGGAGCCGACCCGCAGGCTGCCGTCACCGCGTGCGTGGCCGTTCTCGTTGTGGCCTGTCCGTGCGCGCTCGGCCTGGCCACGCCGACCGCGCTGATGGCCGCGACCGGCCGTGGTGCCCAACTGGGCGTCCTCGTCAGCGGACCCCAGGCTCTGGAGGGGCTCCAGCACCTCGACACGGTCGTCCTGGACAAGACCGGCACGCTCACCTCCGGCCACATGACCGTCGCCCGGGTCACGGCCGTACCCGACGGACTGGGCAACGAGGCGCTGCTGCGGCTGGCCGGTGCCGTCGAGCACGGCTCGGAGCATCCCCTTGGCCGGGCGATCGCCGCATACGTTCGACGGGAACTCCCCGAGGGGGAGCTGCCGGAGGTGAGCGAGTTCGCCGCTGTGCCGGGGCGGGGCGTGCGCGGCCGGGTCGAGGGGCGGCTGGTGGAAGTCCTGGCTCCGGACGAGGAGTTGCCCACCGCACTGGCAGACGCGCTGGCGGTGGCCGAGGCCGCCGCCCACACAACTGTCGTCGTGCGGGTGGACGGGGCGGCAGAGGCGCTGATCGAGATCGGAGACGTCCTACGGCCGGGCAGCTACCGGGCCGTGGACCGGCTGCGGCGCCTCGGCGTACGCCCGGTACTCGCCACCGGCGACCGGGAGGTGCCCGCCCGGGCCGTCGCGAAGGCGCTCGGCATCGACGAGGTGCATGCCCGCTGCAGCCCCGAGGACAAGGCCGGCCTCGTGAAGGACCTTCAAGAGCAGGGCTACCGCGTCGCGGTCATCGGTGACGGCGTGAACGACGCCGCCGCGTTGGCCGGAGCCGACCTGGGCATCGCCATGGGTACCGGTACGGACGTGGCCATCGGCGCCGCCGACGTGACCCTGGTCCGCGGCGAGATCGAGGCCCTGGCGGACGCGGTCCGCCTCGCCCGGCGCACGCTGGGTACCATCCGCGTCAACCTCGTCTGGGCCTTCGGCTACAACGCCGTCACCGTCCCGCTCGCCATGGTCGGCCTGCTCAACCCGATGCTCGCGGCGGCGGCCATGTCGGCCAGCTCCGTGCTCGTGGTGTGCAACAGCCTGCGACTGCGTGCCTGGCAGCCCTCTCCCGCTCGGAGGACCACCCGATGACCACGACCGGCCTGTGGCGGCCGACCCGTCGCCGTCTGACCGACACCCTGCTCGCCGCGCTCGTACCCGTGGCCGTGTGTGGCGTCGCCCTGGGCGGCCTGACCGGCTGGGCCGGTGCCGGGAAGGCGGGCAGCCCGGCACGGATCACCGTCTCGAACGGACGGGTGTTCCTGCCGTTTTCCGACGGTGTGCAGACCGCCGCGTTCTTCGACATCGTGAACCGCGGCGGCGCGGACGACCGGCTCGTCGAGGTGACGTCGTCCGGGGCCGACGGGGAGATCGACCTGAGCCGCCACCGGATGGCCGGGACCACTGCTGCGTACCGGGAGAGCGTTGGCTCGGCGACCGTGCGCGCCGGCGGCGACCTGTCCATGTCGCCCCAGGGTCTGGATGTGCCCCTGCGCCCCCGAGCGCGATGGCAGGCGGGCGACCTGGTGTCGTTCACGCTGCGCTTCGAGCACAGCGGGGAGGTCAAGGCCCGCGCCGTGGTGGTCCGGCCCGGCGGCCGAGCCGCCTGATCACAGGCCCTGGCTCCCCAACGCGACCAGCACTTCCCGGCAGGTGTCGGCGGCCCGGCCGGTCGCGTCGGCGCACAGGCGGCAGTGCTCATGGTGCCGCGTGTGCTGCTCGCACAGGTCGTGGCTGCGCCGGCAGGCGATCAGGCACGCCTGCACCTGGGCGGTGAGCAGCGCGGGGTCGTGGCTGCTGCCGCGGGTGAGGACGCGGCGGGTGGCGGCTGTGACGTCGGCGCAGTCCTGGTC
This sequence comes from Streptomyces sp. CBMA152, assembly GCF_014596475.1. GTDB lineage: Bacteria > Actinomycetota > Actinomycetes > Streptomycetales > Streptomycetaceae > Streptomyces. The sequence goes on from NZ_MECJ01000039.1 coordinate 240,616, forward strand.
CTGGCTGATCGCGGCGCGCAGTTCGTCGGCGTCCTTCTCGGCGAGCATCCCTGCCGCGCAGGCGGTCACGGCCTGTTCGCACTCGGCCAGCACGTCCACGATCTGAGCGAGGAGCTCGCTGCTGAGGGGCGTGGCGGTGGTGACGCTCTCGAAGAGTTCGCGTGTCTGGAGCATGGCGTCCCCCAGTGAGTGGAGGGTAGGGCTGTCCACCGCAGACGCTAGTCCTGGCGGGGCTGCCCAGGAAGACGTCCGAGGCCCTGTTCTCCAACAGATGTCGGGCGTGGGTCCCGTCTGGTTCCGACTCTCTTTCGTGGTCTGGATCACACCCTGCGGATTGAGTGCGGTCCTCCGTGGATGGTCCGTACCCCCGCATGACGACGAGTGCCCGGATGCAAGGATGAGGCGCCATGACAGCAGGGTGGTGTGCACGCACAGTAAGGGCCGCGGTGTTCGCGGCCCTATGCGTGCTGCTCGCCGCCTTGGGCCATGTCCTGATGTCCGGTTCCGACGTCCCCGCGTGGGCGTTGGCGGCCGGCACAGCCGTGACCGGTGTCGTCGGCTGGTGCCTCGCGGGGCGTGAGCGCGGCCTGCCGCTGATCGTGGCCGTCGTGGTCGCGGCGCAGACGGCACTGCACTCGGCGTTCTCGCTCGCTCAGTCGGCAGCCGTGGGCACGGCCGCCAGGGACGCGGGCGCCATGAGCTCCATGCGCATGAGCATGGGGTCGATGCGGATGGATTCCATGTGCATGGGCCGCGTGAACCACATGGACATGGGCCACATGGATCACATGGGGCCTCTCATGGGCGGCGGCGACGCGTCGTCGTTCGGCATGCTCGCCGCCCACGTGGTGGCCGCGCTGCTGACCGGCCTGTGGCTGGCCTGTGGCGAGAAGGCCGCCTTCCGCATCCTGCGGGCCGTGGCCGGATGGTTGGCGGCACCCCTGCGGCTGCTGTTCGCGCTGCCGGCCGCCCCGGACCGTCCATGCGTCCGTCGCGGGCGTCCGCGCTCGGACCGGGCACCGAGCCTTCGTCTTCTCCTCCACGCGATCACTTCTCGGGGGCCTCCTGCGGGGCTTGCTGTCCTGTGACGACAGCTGGTTTCCCGGGGCCGCCCATGTGCGCCTTGGGCCCCGGCCGTACGCCCACGCCGGCGATGTGACGACGTCACATCGCCGCGCCTGAGTGCCGTAGGGCCGGCTCCCCATTCACCGGACCGCCCGCGCCCTCGCGCGTACCGGTCCGGATCACGGATCCGAGAAGGACACCAGGTGATCACCTCTGCCCTGCCCACCTCGCACCACCCGTCCGGTCCGACGCCGTCGGCGGACGAGTCGATCACTGCCTGGGCGCTGGCCGCCCGCGGCGGTGACGCGGACGCCGTCGAGCAGTTCGTACGCGCGCTGCATCGTGACGTCCAGCGTTACGTCGCCCATCTGTGCGGCGATCCCCAGGCCGTGGACGATCTGGCCCAGGACACGTTCCTGCGGGCGCTCGGCAGCCTGCACCGGTTCGAGGGTCGTTCCTCGGCGCGTGCGTGGCTGTTGTCCATCGCCCGCCGAGCCGTCATCGACAGCTATCGGTATGCCGCCGCCCGGCCCCGCCTGTCGGATATCCCTGACTGGCAGCTGGCTGTCGAGCTGTCCCAGCCGTGCGATCTGCCCGGCTTCGACGACGGCATCGCCCTGCTCGATCTGCTGGCCGGGCTGCCCGACGAACGCCGGGAGGCGTTCGTCCTCACCCAGTTGGTCGGCCTTCCGTACGCGGAGGCGGCCGAGGCCAGCGGCTGTCCGATCGGCACGGTCCGCTCCCGCGTGGCCCGTGCCCGGGCGGCCTTGATGGACCTGCTCAACGATGAGGGCACCTCACACGCCCTCAAGCCGGCAGGGGAGGAGCAGCTCGCCGTACTGGCGGCGGCCTGAGCCACCGCACGGGGGTGTCGGGGCGCCGAGCCCCGGCGCCCCCGGCCACAATGCCTTGAGCAGGAGCGAATCGATGACACCTACGCATGGGAGCGGACAGCGGCATCTCGTCGTGATCCCGCTCTTCGACGGCGTCCAGAGCCTGACCTTCTCGGGCCCCACGGACGTCCTCGCCGGCGCCGGCGAGGAACGCTTTCGCTACGACGTCCTCACCGCCTCCCACGACGGCAGACCGGTCCGGGCCTCCAGCGGGCTCGTGTTCGTACCGGATACGTCTCTCGCGGACGTGTCCCGCGTCGACACGCTGATCCTGCCGGGCGCGGACGGCATCCCGCAGGTCACTCCCCACACCATCGACGCCATCGCCACCCTCGCCGCACGGGCGGGACGGCTCGCCTCGGTGTGCACCGGCGCCTTCCTCCTCGCCGCGACCGGGCGTCTGGACGGGCGCACGGCGGCCACGCACTGGAGTTACGCGCAGGAGCTGACGCTGCGCCACCCGGATGTGAAGGTGGATGCCCGCGACACCGTGGTCCGCGACGGCCCCGTCATCACGGCGGGCGGCGTCGCCTCCGGCATCGAACTGGGGCTGGCGCTGGTGGAGGAGGACATGGGCCGGGAGAGCGCCCAGCGGATCGCGCGCCACCTCGTCACGTATGTCAGCAGGCCGGGCGGGCAGGCCCAGTTCGCCGAACCGCAGGCGCACCAGGCGCGCAGCCCGGCGGTCCGCGCGGTGCAGCGGCAAGTCCTCGACCACCCGGCGGGCGAGCTGACCGTACGGGCGCTGGCCGGGCACGTGGGCCTGTCCGAACGGCATCTCACCCGGCTGTTCCGTGCGCAGGTCGGCATGTCGGTCAAGGAGTACGTGGAGCGCGCCCGGGTGGCGTTCGCGTCCCGGCTGCTGGTGGAGACGGCCGACAGCCCGGAGGCGATCGCGCGGGAGGCCGGTTTCGGCACGGAAGCCACCCTGCGTCTCGCCTTCCGGCGGGTGCTGCGGATCTCGCCCGCCGAGTACCGCGAGCGGTTCACCTGAGCCGGATCTCCAACCGCCTGGGAACTCACGACCCGTTCGAGGCGACTACTGGACCGGGCGACGGACGTTTGCCCGCGTGTACCGAGTGGATCCGGGAGTTGTTCGATGCGTTCTCGTTCTCGTGTGTGGGGCCCTGCGGCGGCCGTTGTGCTGGGCGGCCTGCTGACGGCCGGGTGCGGCGGTGGGGACAGCGCGGACACGGACACGGCGGGCAAGGCCGCCCCGGGCGACCACCCGGTCTCCGTCACCGACTGCATGGGCGCCGAGACCACCTTCTCCGCCACCCCGAAGAAGATCGTCACCAGCAATGCCTCCAGCCTGGAGCTGCTGCTCCGGCTCGGCGCCGGTGACAAGGTGATCGGCACCGGGTTCCCGCCCGGCAAGGGCACGCTGCCCGGCGCACTCGACGCCCAGGCGCAGAAGGTGAAGGTGCTCGGTCAGAGCGTCATCCCGAAGGAGAAGCTGCTCGGCTCCGGTGCCGACCTGTACATCGACACCTTCGCCTCGATGAACATGGGCGGCGGGATGGGCGACGCACCGACGGCCCAGGAGTTCAAGGCCGCCGGGATCAAGCACATCTACCTGAAGTCCACCGCCTGCGCGGCCCAGGGCAAGAGCGCGGTCACCGACCTGTCGGCGGTCGAGGCGGACATCACCTCCCTCGGCGCGGTCACCGGCACCACCACCAAGGCGAAGGAATTCGTCGCCGGGATGAAGAAGAAGGTGGACGCCGTACAGAAGGCGGTCGGGAGCACGCCCGACCGCGCGCGGCCGACGTACTTCCTCTTCGACTACGACGCCGGCACCAAGCAGCCCACCGCCGTCTGCAACCGCCAGGTCGCCAACGCCGTGATCACCCTGGCTGGCGCCCGCAACGCCTTCGCCGACTGCGACGGCGACTACAAGCAGGTCGGCTGGGAGGACGTCATCGCCAAGAACCCGGACTGGATCCAGCTCGGCGTCCGCAACCGGGGGAGCGAGGCGGCGAACAAGAAGGCGTTCGACGAGGCCGAGAAGTGGCTGAAGTCCAACTCGGCGACCAAGGGCCTCAAGGCGGTCAAGGAGGGCCACTTCCTGCGCATCGGCTCCGAGCAGACCACCATTGCGGGCGTCGAGAACGCCGACACGGTCGAGGCCATCGCCAAGGCCCTCTACCCGGGCAAGGTCGGCTGACCGTGGCCTTCACCCTGGTGCGCCGGAAAGCCGTGGCTGCGGAGAAGCGTGGCAGCGTGCCCGCAGGTCCGCTGGCGGTGGTTCTGGCCGTGCTACTGCTGGCCGCGTTGACGGCTGCCGTTGCCTGGGGCTCGACATCCATCCCGCCCGGTGAGGTGTGGAGCGTGGTGTGGCGGCGGCTGTCGGGCGAGGCGCCGCGTCCAGGCACGGACGACCTCATCGTCTGGCAGCTCCGTGTCCCGCGCGCCCTGCTTGCCGCCCTCGTCGGCGCGGGACTCGGTGTCGTCGGTACGGCCGTCCAGGCGCTGGTGCGCAATCCGCTGGCCGACCCCTATCTGCTGGGCATCTCCAACGGTGCCTCGCTCGGCGCGGTCGCCGCGATCGTCCTCGGCCTCGGCGCGGGCGGGGCACTGGGACTGGGGTTGTCCGGGGCGGCATTTGTGGGCGCACTGGCGACGTTCGCGCTGGTGTGGGCGGTGGCTCGGCGCGGCGGAGGGTTCGCGCCGCTGCGGCTGGTGCTGGCGGGGGTCGCGATCGGCCAGTTCCTGTCCGGGTTCACCAGCTACCTGGTGTTGCAGACCGGGGACGAGCAGCAGACCCACAGCGTCCTGTTCTGGCTCATGGGCAGCCTCAGCGGAGCGACGTGGGAACTGCTCGCGGTACCCGCCGTCGCCGTACCCGCCGCCCTGCTGTGGCTCCAGGCGCGCGCCCGGGGCCTCAACGCCCTGCTGATGGGCGACGAGACCGCGGCCGGCCTCGGCATCGACGTCACCCGCCTGCGCCGCGAACTGTTCACCGTGACCAGCGTGCTGACCGGCGTCCTCGTGGCGGTCTCCGGCGCGATCGCCTTCGTCGCGCTGATGGTGCCGCACGCCTGCCGCCTCGTCGTCGGCGGCGACCACCGACGCCTGCTGCCTGTCTCCGCGCTGTTCGGCGCGCTGCTGCTGGTGGTGGTCGACATCGTGTGCCGTACGGCGATGGACACGCAGGAACTGCCGGTCGGCGTGGTCACCTCTCTGCTCGGGGCTCCGGCCCTGCTGTATCTGCTGGACCGGCGCCTGGGGAGCGGCAGTTGAGGATCGACATCGAGGACCTGTCCGTCGCCTACGCGGGCCGTACGGTCGTGGCGGGCGCCCATCTCGTCGCGGCCGAGGGCGAGATCACCGGCTTGGTCGGTCCGAACGGCAGCGGCAAGTCCAGCCTGCTGCGCACCGTCTACCGGCACCTGAAGCCCGCCGCCGGGCTGGTCCTGCTCGCCGGCACCGACCTGCGGGAGATGACCCCGCTCCAGTCGGCGCGGCACGTGGCGGCCCTGCCGCAGGAGCGCGGGAGCGACTTCGAGCTGAGCGTGCGCGAGGTCGTCGCCATGGGCCGTACGCCCTACAAGCGAGCCTTCTCCGGCGAGGACGCCGCCGACCGGGACATCGTCGCGCAGGCCCTCACCGATGTCGGCATGGCGCAGCAGGCCGGTCGCCGCTTCACGGCCCTGTCCGGCGGCGAGCGCCAACGCGTCCTGCTGGCCAGGGCGTTCGCGCAGAACCCGGACGTACTTGTGCTGGACGAACCGACCAACCACCTCGACATCCGCCACCAGGTCGACCTGCTCGCCCTCCTGCGCGCCCAGCGCCGTACGACCCTGGTGTCGCTGCACGACCTGAATGCAGCCGCCTCCGTCTGCGACCGCCTGCACGTCCTGCACGCGGGAGCGGTCGTCGCCTCCGGCACGCCGCGCGAGGTCCTCACGCCCGCGCTGATGGCGGAAGTGTTCGGGGTGCGAGCGGCGGTTGTCGACCATCCCCTGACCGGTGATCCGCTGATCGCTTTCGACCACCGGGCGCCGGCGGACGAGGCACCGACGGCCGTGCCGTTGGAGACACCCACGCGGGGATGAACGAGTTGGGGCAGGACGACGGTCGCGTTCTGCCCGCTCAGCCGTCGGGCTTCCCTGATGCTCGCGCGCAGTGCTCGCAGCTCATTCCCGTGACGTTGCATCGCTTCTGGTCAACGGTGCAACTCCTGGATGCGGACGGGGACGTCGGTGTGGCGTACGGATGTCCGAACGCGGATGTTCAGGCCGAGGCCGTCACCGCAGGAGTCGGCTGAGCGGAGCGCGGAGTTCCGCCGTAGGTGTGCCGATTCGATGTCCGGCGGCAGGGAAGGAGCCCCCTGGGCACGCATCGGGCAGCGGGCGTGTTCAGCGGTGTGTGGGAGGGCAGTCGGATGGCGCGGCTCCGGCACGACGTGCACGGCGGTTCCCATGCGATATGGCCCTGGGGTCCTGGACCCAGGACGATCAGGCTCGGCTGGGTGAGTATCAACGGGGGAGCCTGGCCGTTGCACGCGGCCGCCGTGGCCGTTCTCGTAGCCGGGTACGGCTGGCTGGGCTCCGTCGTCGACGGAGCCTTCGGCGCGGCTGTCGGCTGTGCCGCCGGGCTGATCCTCTGCGCGCTGCTGTACCTGCTGGTGGAGTCGGCCGTGTCGGGCAAGGCACCACGCGGCGGCCGCCGCCGCGACTGACCGGCGCGGGCAGTTCCAGCCTGCCCGCCGTGTTTTTTGGACGCGCCCGGGAACTCGTGTGCGATCCCTCCCGACTTGTGGGACGAGGCTGCCGTCCGGCAGCCCACCCACGACCGTGAGGGGCGGCAACGGTGACAGGCCACAGTCCGGGCTCGGAACAGCCCGGCCCCATACCCGTCGGCAGTGAGGACCGCTGGCTGCTCGTTGCGGTGGCCGGCCTGCTGTCGTTCGTGGCGATGCTCGACATGAACATCGTCAACGTGGCCCTGGCGGACATCGCCGACGGTCTGCATGTCTCCGCCGCGACCGCCCAGTGGGCGGTTCTGGGTTATCAACTGCCGGTGGTCGCACTGCTGTTGCCTGTCGGCCGGTGGCTTGACGGGGTCAGGATGCGCTCCGCCCTGCTGGTCGCGACCGCGGGCTTCGCCCTGTGCAGTGCGCTGGCGGCTGCCTCACCCTGGGCGGCCTGGCTGATCGCCGCCCGCCTCGCGCAGGGCGCGTTCGGGGCCGTGCTCTTCGTACTGATGCCGGTTCTTGCCCTGCGCTCGGTACGACCGGAACTGCGCGCGCGGGCCATGAGCGTGCCCGCGACGCTGGGCCCGCTGGGCGCCGTGACCGGCCCGGCGGTGGGTGGACTGCTGCTGGACCACCTGGGCTGGCGCGCCGTCTTCCTGGTCAAGATCCCTTTCTGTCTGCTCGCCCTGGTCGTGGCGTGGAGGGCGATGCCGAGGGACGGCGGCCTGCGCCTGCCCGACCGGCGGTCGGCGGCGGATGCCGTGCTGGTGGGTTCCGGTGTGGCCGCCCTGCTGCTGGCGCTGACCCTGGCGTCGGGAAGCCCGGGGTGGCTGGTGCTCGCGCTTGCCGCCGTACCGCCGTTGTGGTGGTGGCTGCGGGGACCCGGCGGCCGTCCGGTGGCCGGGGTATTGCGGGCGACGGGGCTGTTGCGGGCGCATACGGCGGTGCTGGCGCTGGCGGCCGGGTTCGCGGCGATGCACTACGTCGTCGCCCTGTACCTCCAGCGCGACGACGGCGTAAGTGCCACCACGACCGGGCTGACCGTGCTGGCGTTCCCGCTCGGCATGGGGCTGGCCGGGCCGGTCGGTGGTCGCCTCGCCGACCGGTGCGGGGCCCGGCCGGTGGCGGTCACCGGTGCCGCCCTCACCGCCGCCGGTCTGCTCCTCCTCGTTCCGCTGGGGAGTGACTGGTCACCGGTCGACGTGGCCTGGCGGCTCGCGCTGGCCGGCCTCGGCATGGGCCTGAACGGCGGCCCCACCCAGGCCCTCGTCATGGGCGCCGCCCCGCCGGACCGCACGGCGACCGTGGGCTCATCCGTACAGCTGGCCCGCAGCCTCGGCTTCACCCTCGGCCCGGCCCTGGCCACCGCCGCGTGGGGCCTGGCCGGAGGCGACCACGGCGTGACGGCCGGGCTGGCCCTGGCCGCAGCAGCCGCCTGTATCGCCATACCCCTGCTCGCACGGCAAGGACGCAGGCCGGCGCCCGTGCAAGAGAAGTCCACCGACGCGGCTCCCGCCGCCCACCACCCCTGACCGAGGAGTCCTCCCCATGTGCGGAATCACCGGCTGGGCGTCCTTCCACCACGACGCCCGCACCCAGGCCCCGGTCATCGAGGCCATGACCGCCACCCTCACCCCACGCGGCCCCGACGCCGGAGGCGTCTGGCTCGGCGAGCGGGCCGCGATCGGCCACCGCCGACTGGCCGTCATCGACCTCGAAGGCGGCCGACAGCCGATGACCGACCGGCCCGGCCAGCCGGCCATCGTGCTCACCTACAGCGGCGAGGTCTACAACCACCACGAACTGCGGACCGAACTGCGCGGCCGGGGCCATGTGTTCCACACGCGCAGCGACACCGAGGTGGTGCTGCGCGCGTACGCCGAGTGGGGAGAGGCGGCGGCCGAGCACCTGGAGGGCATGTTCGCCTTCGCCGTCTGGGACGAGCGCGCCCAGCGGCTGCTCCTGGTCCGCGACCGGCTCGGGGTGAAGCCCCTGTTCTGGGCCACCGTCGACGGCGGCCTCGCCTTCGCCTCCGAACCGAAGGCACTGTTCGCCCACCCGGAGATCCGGCCGCGGGTGGACGCGGACGGGCTGAGGGAGGCGTACAGCCTGCTGTTCAACACCGGGCCGACGATGTGGTCCGGCGTGCGGGAGGTCGAGCCCGGCGGGATCCTGGTCCTGGACCGCGACGGCATCCGCGAACGCCGCTACTGGCAGCTGGAGGCCCGCGCCCACGACGACGACCAGGACGCGACCGCGGAACAGATCCGCGAGCTGGTCGGCGCGGCGGCCCGCCGCCAGCTGGAGGCCGACGTCCCGCTGTGCAGCCTGCTCTCCGGCGGCCTCGACTCCACCGTCCTGACCGCCCTGCTCGCCGACGAACTCCGCCTGCGCGAGGGCCCGGACGCCCGGATCCGCTCCTACGCCGTCGACTACAGCGACCAGGCGGCGAGCTTCACGGGAGATGTCCTGCGCACCGGCCACGACACCCCGTACGCCACCGAGGCCGGCGCCTTCATCGGTACCGACCACAGCACCGTCGTGCTCGACCCGCACGCTCTGTTGGACCCCGAGCACCGCAAGGCGGTCGTGGTGGCCCGCGACTCGCCCATCGGCGTCGGCGACATGGACACCTCGCTGTATCTGCTGTTCGGAGAGATACGGCGGCACTCGGCCGTCGCCCTGTCCGGCGAGGCGGCCGACGAGGTCTTCGGCGGCTACCCCTGGTTCCACAACCCCAAGGCGCTGGCCGCACAGACCTTCCCGTGGCTGCTGGTCACCGGCGACGAGGCCGCCATGCCCCTCAACCCCGAACTCGACCTGCGCATCGCCGAGTTCCGAGACGACACCTACCGCAGCGCCCTGGCCGCCGTACCGCATCTGGACGGCGAGAGCCCCACCGAACACCGCCAGCGCGAAATGCAGCACGTGTCGCTGACCCGCTGGCTGCGCCAACTCCTGCACCGCAAGGACCGGTTGAGCATGGCCCAGGGGCTGGAGGTCCGCGTCCCGTACTGCGACCACCGTCTGGTCGAGTACGCCTTCACCACCCCCTGGGCACTGAAGACCTTCGACGGCCGGGAGAAGAGCCTGCTCCGTGCGACCGGCCAGGACCTGGCCCCCGACTCGGTGCTGTACCGCCCCAAGAACCACTACCCGGCCACCCACCACCCCGACTACAACCGCGGCCTGCAGGACCTGGCCCGCGACGCCCTCGCCACCGAACAGGTGCGCGCCCTGGCCGACGAAACCCTGATCAAGCCCTGTCTCGACACCCCGCCCGACCGCCTGGAGTGGGGCCACCGCCTGCGCCTCGAACGCGTCGTAGACCTCGCCCTCTGGCTCGACCACTACCAGCCCGATCTCGCCCTCTGAGGAGCCTCGTTCATGACCATCCAGGAACCCGGGACCGCCACCGGGGCTGCCCTGCCCGATCCCGTCCCGCTGATGGGATGCCCCTACAAGGCCGACCCTTATCCCCTGTACGAGCAGATGCGCGAGGCCGCCCCGGTGCACCGTGTCCTGTTCCCCAGCGGCGTGCAGGCGTGGCTCGTCACCGGCTATGACGCGGCCCACGCCGCCCTCAATGACGAACGCCTCGGCAAGAACCACGACCGCGGCAACGACCGCTGGCGCGCCCGCGCCTCGATCATGCCCGAGCCGCAGCACTCCCAGCTCCAGGTCCACCTACTCCACCAGGACCCCCCGAAACACACCCACATGCGGCGCTTCGTCACCGACGCCTTCATTCCACGCCGGATTGAGAACCTGCGGCCTCGCTTCCAGGAACTGGCGGATGCACTGATCGACGCCCTGCCCGAGCACGGCCCCGCCGACCTCGTCACCGGCTTCGCCGCCCACTACCCCTTCCGTGTTCTCGCCGAAGTCATCGGCCTCCCACAGGAGTTGGCGGCCCGCTTCGACCGCGACTGGGGCAAGGTCGTCCAGCCGGTCGGCCCCACCGACCCCGGGCGCCCGCAGTACGAGGCACGCCTGCACGGCCTCCAGAGCTACATCGCCGACGTCGTCACCCACAAACGCGAACACTGGGACGACGACCTGCTCAGCCGCCTCGTCGTGGCCCGCGACCGACGCGAACTCTCCCAGGAAGAGCTGGACTCGATGATCTTCCAGCTCCTGGTCGCCGGCCAGGAACCGGTCACCAACCAGATCACCACCGCCCTGATCGCCCTCTTCCGCAACCCCGCCGAACTGGCCCGCCTGCGCGACGACCCGTCGCTGCTGCCCCGCGCAGTCGAGGAACTCCTGCGCTACGACAGTGCCTTCGAGCTCACCACCTGGCGCTTCTTCGACAAGGCCAGCGACCTGCACGGCAGCGAAGTCCCCGCCGGCGACTCGGTGATCGTCTCCCTGTGCGCGGCCAACCGCGACCCCGGCCGCTTCCCCGACCCCGACACCCTGGACTTCGACCGCAGCCCCAACCCCCACCTGGCCTTCGGCCACGGCATCCACTTCTGCCCCGGCGCCGCCCTCGCCCGCGCCGAACTCCAGACCGCCCTCGGCACTCTTCTCGCCCGCCTCCCCGGCCTGCACCTGGCCATCGCAGACGAGGCCATCGAGTGGATCCCGGCCGTCCTCGGCCGCGGCACCAACCACCTCCCCGTCGGCTACGACCGACGCCTCTGACACCCACGTACCGCTGACCGGGTCGGGCCACACCAGCCGACCCGGCCCCGGCTGACCCACGCCCACCGACCCCAGGCGCCTGACTTCCATCCCCGCCACGGCGCCATGTCGACGTGCCCTCGTACGCCCTCGCATCCAGGAGGAACGACATGCCCCTGACGACCGCGCCGGACACCCTCCCCACGAGCATCGCCACCGAAATCCTGAACCTGCTCCTGCCCCACCACCGCACGACCGACCGCGTTCCCGCTCCCGCGGAAGCCTTCCCGCATCAGCTACGCCGCATCGCCGCCTTCGTACGCGACGGCGCCCCCATCGTCTTCACGCTCCCCGGCTTCCCCTGCAAGTCCCCCAACCCGGCCAAGGTCCTCGGCCACACCCCCGACCAGGGCGAACGCCTCTCCCTGACCTTCCTGAACACCCTGTGCACCAAGATTGAGCGGATCTATCCGCCCGGCGCCCGCGTGATCATCTGCTCCGACGGCCACGTCTTCGGCGACCTCATCGGCGTCCCCGACGACCACATCGACGCCTACGCCGACGACCTACGCATACAAATAGGTCAGATGGGCCTCCACAGACTGTCCGTCTTCGACCTGCGCGACATACTCGGCGACCTCCCGCACGACACGAAGCGCGCCCACGTGCACGAGCGCTACGCGCCATCCTTGGACGCCCTGCGGGCGGAGATCAGGGCCGACGACCACGCGCTCGCCCTCTACCGAGGCATCACCCGCTTCCTCGTCGAGGACACCGCCGACTGGACCGGCACCCGCTCGGCCCTCCAACGCGCCTGCCGACAACGCGCCTACGGCGTCATCCAACGCAGCCGCGCCTGGGGCACCCTGATCGCCGAACACCACCCCCGCGCCGTACGCCTCTCCATCCACCCCCAACCCATCGGCGCCCCGAAATTCGGCATCCGCCTCCTCGACGCCCCGGACGCCTGGACGACCCCCTGGCACTCGACGGCCCTGCACCGCAGGGACGGCACGTGGACCCTCCTGTCTCACCAGCAAGCCGTCCCGAGGGGCCGCCTCATCGTGCGGGACGGCAGACCGAGCCACTTCGAGGAAACCCCGGCCGCGTGACCCACCGCGAAGTCCGGACAATCGTGTCGCCGGGGTGTGTGCCACGGGCTCGAACACCTGCGGTGCGGCCCGCAGGACAGCGACATCGGCCAGGCAGTCCCCGCCGAGGGCGACGGCAAGTGCTGTATCGAGCAGGATCTTTCCCGGATCGTGCACGCTCCTCGGCTTGCGCCACGGCGCCAGCGCGGCCGAAACCGTCTGATCCAGGGCGCACTTGCGAACCGTCTCGGTCAACAGGGCAGCCCCGACATGGGACACCGCCGCCGGACCGCCGCTCTGGACACGCACCCGCGGGTAGAACCCGATGCGCTTCCGCACCTGAGAAGTGCTTCTTCCCTCGCAGCCGACAGGACCCTAGACAAGTCACACCGTTGCAGGCCAGAAGCACTTGTCTCGTTTGTCTCGTTTGCCGTCAACCCGGACGACGAGCTTCGTGAAAGCGCGAGGCTAGAGCCCGGACCGGCACGCCCTCAGCATGCAACCGGTCGAGGACAGTTCGTCCGACTCCGCCACCGACGCCGGTGACAAGGATGGGACGGTCATGCACGGTGATCGCCTCCTGCCTTCCGTACCGGGGAGTCCGGCCCGCTCGGGATGGCTGCACGCCATCGGCTGTTTCGATGCGCTTCTCCTGCAACGGCTGTGTACCCCGCCCCGGACCTCCTCTCCCTGTGCACGGAGCAGAGGTGCCGAAATCCCTCTCGGGCACCGGTTTGCTTTCTCAAGCGGCGGCGCGTGCACCCCGCCAGAGGGCAGGCTGGGGGAGCCCTGCAGTAATGGCTCAATCCGTGAGGAGGCAAAATGAGCGAGCGCAGCAAGTTCCTGGAGTCGGTCACCCGGGCGTCGGTTTCACCCTTGGGCTGACCGCGGGCTCGAGGCGCTCGCCGGTGCGGACACGATCGTCGTCCCGGGTTTCGAGGACTTCCGGCGCCGTGGTGCCGTGGGTCAGTGTGCTGTCGGCGGGCGGTGCTGCCAGCGGTGTTCGACTTCGGCCAGGCGCCAGTAGGCGAGGGCGCAGACCCATACCGCGACGAAGAGTCCGACGATGATGAAGCCGACGTTGTTGAGGTCGATGCCGGAGATCCAGTCGGTGACCGGGTCGTTCAGCGCGAGTTGGTCGTGCAGGACGCCGATGAGTTCGATGGTGCCGATGAGGAAGGCGACGGCGATCGACAGGCCGGTGATGGTGAGGTTGTAGTAGACCTTGCGGACGGGGTTGGAGAACGCCCAGTGGTAGGCGAAGTTCATGAACGTGCCGTCGAGGGTGTCGAAGAGGCTCATGCCGGCGGCGAACAGCAGCGGTAGGCACAGGATCGCGTACCAGGGCAGCCCGGCTGCGGCGCCGCTGCCCGCCATCACCATGAGGGTGACTTCGGTGGCGGTGTCGAAGCCGATGCCGAACAGCAGGCCCACCGGATACATCTGGCCGGGGCGGGTGATGGAGCGCGTGAGGCGGCCGAGGATGCGGTTGAGGAACCCGCGGTTGCCGAGGTGCTTCTCCAGCTCGGATTCGTCGAACTGCCCGGCGCGCATGGCCTTGAAGACGCGGTGGATGCCCGCCAGAGACATCAGGTTGAGCGCGGCGATGAGGTAGAGGAAGCCGCCGGAGACCGTGGTGCTGACCACGCCGAGGGTCTGGTGGGCACTGGAGTTGTCGTTGGTGAGTGTGCCTGCGGCCTTGGCCCCGACGGAGATGAGGGCGGCGAGGACGACGACGATGGTGGAGTGGCCGAGGGCGAACCAGAAGCCCACCGATATCGGGCGTTTGCCGTCGGCCATCAGCTTGCGGGTGGTGTTGTCGATGGCGGCGATGTGGTCGGCGTCGAAGGCGTGCCGCATGCCCAGGGTGTAGGCGGTCACGCCGAGGCCGAGGCCGAACACCTGCTTGCCGACGGTGTAGTGGTGCGGGGCGACCATGGCCACCAGGATTCCGAAGGCGACGACGTGGAGGGCGGCGATCACGGCCATCAGGCCGCCGGTGCGTATCCAGTCCTTGCGTTCCCATCGGAGGACCGGGGTGGCGGGGAGGGCCACGGCCTCGGCAGCGGTCGGGGGAGGGTTTTGGGGCGGAGTCATTTCGGGCAGCCTCTCCAGCACCTCGTGGATGGTCGTCGAGCGGTGCCGTGGCCGGTCTCCTGGCTGACGGGTCGAACGCCATCGCACCGGCCTTCCAGGGCGAGGTGCCCCGTGGCCTTCCGCTGGTGCGCCGACTTCCCGATCACAGTGGCGAGGGCCGCTCCGGCATCGCACCGGTCTTCCCGAACACCACGGCGCAAAAACGGTATTGGCCGAGAACCATCGTCTGCAAGACTGCGAAGGTATGCAGGTATCGATTTTCTGCCCAGCAATGGGCAAGGCTGAGATCATGCATCTGATCCCCGCGGAGCGGGCGCACCGGAGCGCGATCGACGAGCACACGGTCTGCGACGCCATCGAGGGCATCGGCGACCTCGCACGGGTCCACGCCTGGTCGGACCGGTTCGCCCTGCTCTCGGACCCCGGGCGGCTGGCCCTGCTGCTCGCCGTGCACCGAGCCGGGCCCATCGCCGTCTCCGACCTCGCCCTCGCCACCGGCATCAGGGACACCGCCGTTTCCCAAGCCCTGCGCCTGCTGCGCGCCGCCGGCGCCGTGGTGGCCGAAAAGGACGGCCGCATTGTCCGCTACCGTCTCCATGACCAGGAGATCGCCGAGCTTCTTGGCGGTCTTTCCACCGCCGGACCGACCGCCTGAGTCTCGGGTGGCGGCCGTGGCGGACCGCTGCCCAGGTCTCTTTTATGCCGAATCCTGCGGTCGGCGGGGAGTGGGCCCGCCCGTCGCCTTCTGCCCGCACTGCAGTACCCGCGGGTAGAACCCGATACGCTTCCGCACCTGAGAAGTGCTTCTTTCTTCACAACAACAGGACCCTAGAAAAGTCCCACCGTTGCAGGTCAGGGGCACTTCTCTCGTTCGGCGTCCCCCCGATGACGATACTCGTGAAAGCGCGAGGCTAGGTGGCCGCCGGGGAGCACAGCGACAGCCTGCTGCCGCCCTGGCGACGTAGCCGCCCGGATGTCCTGCTCGGGATCGTCTTGTCACTGGTCACGGCAGGTGCGTACGAAGGGCTCCCGCGGGCATGCCGCTCGCGGGAGCCCTTCCGCGCGGTGGGCAGGCGACGGTGTCGCGGCAGTGATGGGATGATGACCGGCGACATAAGGCGACGGCGGTCCGAGGAAGCCGGTGTGAATCCGGCGCGGTCCCGCCACTGTGACCGGTGAGCGAGTTCCGGCAGGCCGCCACCTCCGACCGGGGTGGGAAGGCGGGGCGAGCCGGGAGCCAGGAGACTCACGCGGTCGCCTCCTCACATGACACCGGGGCGGATCTCCCCGGGAGGGGAGTGACGTGGCATGTCCGAGGAGCTGACGGACAAGGCATCAGGCGGGACCGCGGGCGCGAGCAGTCCCGTGCCATGCCGGGTCGTCGTGTGCCGGGACTGCTGCTGTGGCAGCCCCAAGGTGACCGGAGTCGATCACGCCGCGCAGACCCTGCGATTGCGGGCGGAGGTGCCGGTACGCATCTCCGACTGCCTCGACGTGTGCGATCAGGCCAACGTCATCGTCGTCCAGCCGTCCGCCGCGGGTCGTGCCGCCGGTGCGCGGCCGGTGTGGCTCGGCCTCGTCAACGATGCGGAGGCGACGGAGGACATCGTCACCTGGGTACGCGCCGGAGGCCCGGGAGTGGTTCCGCTGCCGGACATCCTCGACCTCTATGTCTTCACCCCTCCGGGGCGCACTGTGGACTCCTGAGGAACGTGCGTCGGTCGGCGCCGATTCCCCGGGCGCCATACAAACCCAATGTCGCGAAGTCTGACTCGTGGGAGTCAAATCGCCATAGAATGAGCCCAGTTCGCCCGTATGTACGACAGTGACCGTCGTGCGCGCGAGCTGCTGGAACGACAACCGCATAGGTGCGCGACACATCCGCACGCCGCACCGTGATCGCCGCAACCGCCCTCGGACTCGCCCTCGCCTCCGCGCCGGCCGTCGCGCATGCCGACAGCACGCCGGGCACGAACGCTTCCGTCAAGGTGGCCCTGGCCGTGCAGGGCCCTCCTCGACTGGCTCGCGCCCGGCATCGACGACGCCAACCATCCCCGAGATCTCTCCGAGGGGCAGAAACTCGCGCTGGTCCTCGCCATCCAGCTCTCGGCCGCACCCCGGGTCGTCCTGCTGGACGAACCGACCCGGGGCCTGGACTGCCAGGCCAAGACGGCACTGATCGGCATCGTGGACGTCCTCGCGGCGGAAGGCCGGACCGTCGTCATCTCCACGCACGACGTCGAATTCGTCGCCCGTGCCGCCGACCGCGTCGTGATGATGGCCGAAGGCGAAGTCGTCGCCGACGGCCCGACCACGGAAGTCGTCGTCTCCTCGCCGACCTTCGCCCCGCAGACGGCGAAGATCCTCTCCCCGCTGCCGTTCCTGACGGTCCACCAAGTGGCACACGAACTCGCCACCGACCGTGACGAAGAAGCACGCCCATGAACCCACACACCGGCACCGCCATCCGGTTGACCCCACGCGCCGGCGTGGTCATGGGGCTGGCCTTCTGACCGTTCGTGGTCGCGCCGGGCACGTTCGGCTCGAACTACGCACCCCCGCTGATCTTCGGTGTCCTGCTGGTGCTCGTCCTCTGCGCGGTCCTCTCGGAGATCACCGAGGGCGGCATCGACTCCAAGGCGCTTGCCATGCTGGCAAGACGCTCGGCGGGGAAACCCCAGCCGAGCGTCTGTCTAAACTGCTTGCCACCACACGTTAGTTATCACGTGTTGCGACGACCCCTGGAATTTGCCGGGTCCGGCGAGGGCTTCTGCACAGCGGATCAGGCTGGCGCGGAGTCTGTGTTGTGCGTTCCACTGTACTCGGGTTGGCCGCTGTCGAGGACGCGGAGCAAGGATGCGGTGACGACGCGTGTGCTGCGGCCGATGCGCAGTACGCGGCAAGGGAACTCGCCGCGGCGAACGAGGTCGTAGCCCTTGGCCCTGGAGAATCCGAAGACCCGGGAAGCGTCCTCGACGCTGCCGGTTCCGCCCCAGGTGGTGCGGATCTGCGCTGGGCTGTGTGGGGCGTCCGTATCCGGTATTACGGTGTTCTGGCTGTGCATGTGTGACTCTTCGGTTCCTTTCGGGACGGCTTCGGTCGCGGAAATATCCCCGAACTCTGGGACGTTGCCCTCTGGCAACGTGATCGCGGAGGGGGAGTGGTTGGACTGAAGCTGTTCAACACGGCGGGTGCAGTGAGTGAGGTCATGCCGCGTCTGGCTGGGGTCGAGGCGGATGTGCAGGACCTCGTCGAGGCGCACATGGAGACGATGCTGGGGGTCAGGTTCCTGGTGAGCGAGTTCGTCATCGACTGTGTTGATGGCGGGCGGATCGACTCGCTGGGTCTCGACGAGAACGGTGCGCCCGTGATCGTGGAGTACAAGCGCGGCACCGACGCCGGTGTGATCAACCAGGGCCTCTACTACATGGCCTGGCTCGTGGCCCACAAGGACGCCTTCCGGAACCTGGTCCGCGACCGGCTCGGGGTGACGGCTGCGTCCCAGATCCTGTGGAGTGCGCCCCGGCTGATCTGCGTGGCCGGCGACTTCACCCGCTACGACGCGCACGCCGTCCGCGAGCACCGGCGCAGCATCGACCTGGTCCGCTACCGGTACTTCGGCAGCGACCACTTCGGCCTGGAGACCGTGGCCTCGGTCACGGGGCACCCGGCCAAGGCTCAGCGGGTACGCAGCCGCGCGCACGGGGCGCCGCCGGTCCGGCAGCAGGGCGGTGCCATGGCCGAGCTGGCCCAGGCGGTCGACGATGTCCTGGTCGGACTCGGCGACGGCGTCACCCGGGTACAGCGCAAGCAGTACCGCGCCTACCGGCGGCTGCGGAACTTCGCCAGCGTCTGCGTGCCCCAGCAGACCAAGCTCCTCGTCTACCTCAAGGCCGACCCGAAGGAGGCCGACCTCATCCCCGGCTTCACCCGGGACGTGACTGGGCTCGGCCACCACGGCACCGGTGACCTGGAACTGCAACTGCGTACGGAGCGGGACCTGGAGCGCGCTGGAGACCTTCTCCGCCTCAGCTACGCCGCGGCATAGAGACCTCTTGCCGGGGCGCTGGCCCGAGCGGAGTGTGGAGTTGTGGGCTGTTGTCGTCGCGGTGCGGCCTTTCGACGTCACGGGCAGGGAGTGGCGGTGGACCACTAATGATGCGGACGATCCCCGGTTTTGGTAACCGGGGATCGTCCGCTATGTATCGTCCTGCCGCTGATGCTGTGGCTGCTGGGCAGCAGGACTGCTGCGGTTGGGGCTTGGTACGTTCTGGCGTATGACGCTGCGTTCGGTGGATCTGCGTAAAGAGCCTGTGGAAGCCGTACTGGACCGTGTGGAGCGCATGCTGGGGGTGCGCCTAGATCGCGAGGCGGTGGTGCGTAAGCGCCGGTCTGTGGGGGCGGGTACGGACCACGGGACGTGGGTGCGCATCGAGCGGCGTGGGCTGGACCGGATCGGGGTTCAGGGCGGGGACGGCACCGCGTCCGCGGAGGCCCTGCGCGGGATCGCCAAGCCGACCTGGCTCGCCGGTGTCGCGTGGCGGGACGAGGCGGAGCCGGTGATGTGGCGGGCGGACGAGACGGGACTGCTGCCGGGTGCCCCGGTGGGGAGCGCCGTGGTGGCCAAGGACCCGGGACTGGCCGAGGAGTGGTGGGCCTCGCTGAATGCCTCGCTGGAGGCCCTGGCCGCACAGCACACGAACCGGATCGCGACACCGGATACCGAGACCCTCACGCAGGAACTGGTCACGGGAACGATCCACGGTGTCTTCCCCGGGATCGATACGGCGGTGACCGATTGGCGTCCGGCTCATGCGGATCTCAACTGGGCGAATGTGACGGCGCCAGTGTTCTGCCTGTTCGACTGGGAGGACTGGGGCATGGCTCCGCGCGGCCTGGATGCGGCAAATCTGTGGGCGGCCTCCCTTGCCGTCCCGGCTCTGGCCGACCGCGTCCGCACCGAGCGGCGCAACGATCTGGCGAGCCGGGACGGCAAACTGATGACACTGTTCGTCGCCGCGAAGATCCTCGGTCCCTACGCTGATCCCGACGACCCCCGCCAGGCCCCCGCACGGAAGACAGCGGAGCAGATGGTGCAGGAACTTCAGGCAGGCTGACGGGCTTTGAGGAGCTGCCGGTAGTCCTGGACCACGTTCTCGTCGACCTCATAGGCCAGGGCTTGGGTCAGCTCCCGCAGGTGGTCGACGTTGTCCGTGCCGACCGCGACCGCGTCAACCCGAGGCAGGCCGTAGGCAGAGCGGAACGCGGCCTGGACCTTAGAAGCACAGGGTCCCGAAGGCAGCCAGGACGCCGAGGCCCACCCAGAACATCGTCATCTGCGCAGGGTAGAGGCTCACCGGCCTCGCCTGGGAAGCTGCGCGGCCGGGGGAGCTGCTACCGGAGCAGCCGCCTGTGGAGTGCGAAGCGCCGGACCATCAGGTGTTGCAGGGCGTATGAGGCGGGTGCCTTGGCCCTCGGCCATTTCGAAGGCGATGTACTGCACCAGGGCTGCCGGGGCGTGTGCGGACAGCTGCAGTGCCCAGGTCGGCTGGTGGACGGCGTGGCCGCCCCAGACGGTCCATGCGGGAAGAGGACTGTCGGCCTTCTGAGCGGCGAAGGCGTCGAACTGTACGCCGCCTCCCTGGGATCGGGGGGCCTCCCAAGTGATGTAGCGCCCGTCGATGGTGTGCTTCCACCCCGCGTCAGTGAGCGGACTGGTCGCCTTGGTGATCGCGATCTCGGCGGCGCTCTTGGAGATGCTGCGGCCCCATGCGTTCTCGGTGGCCACCGCGTCGAGCAGAGCGCTCACGATCGCGGTCGGCGTGGAGGCGGTGGCCGTGCCGTGCCACAGGCGGTCACTGACTGGCGTCTCGTAGGCCGCGAAGGTCCACTTGGTCTCGCGGCCTACGGCATCGTGGTCGAAGATCGCGCGCAGGGTCAGGGACTCGTGGTTCGCGACGGTGGTGGAGTCCTCCCAGGTGCGGTACTTCTCCCACTCGCCCTGTTCCTCAAGGAACTTGTTCAGCAGTGCTTCATGGTCTCCGGGGTCGGCTGCGTACACCGGCACGAACTCCGTCTTCGCCGCCTGCGGGTCTGCGGGTGCGTCAGGCGTGTTGGCCGCCGCTGATGTCGACAAGACGGCGAGGGCCTGGGTGGCCTGCTGTTCGGTGTCGGTGGGCGGCGGCGGGCCGGGGCGGACGGCGTCGCCGTACATGCGCTCGAAGTCGGCGATGGCTTCGCTGGGGGTGTCGTAGGTGCTGCTGATGACCCGTAGGTGGTTTTCGCCGTGGAGGTGGACGCTGTCGGCGTGCTGGTAGGTGCCTACGGCGACGGTGGTCCACCCGTCGTGGGCATGGAGGTGGACAGTGAGGCGGCCGTGCCGGATGTCGTCGTAGATCGTCTGGGCGTCGTTGGAGACCTCGCGGATCTGGTCCTGATCCAGCCAGTGCATGGGGTGGTTGATCCAGGTCCACTCGGTGTGGATGTCGTCGAGCAGTTCGGGGTCGATGTCCACGGGGATGCCCTGGGCGCGCAGGGCCTGTGCGGCCTCGAAGGCGTAGTGCGGCTCGTCGTGGTCGATGCGCACCAGGAGCATCGTTTTCGCGCCCACGGTCTCGAAGCCGTGCAGGCCGAGCAGGGCGCGGGCCGTAGGGAGGTTCGTGCCTGCGAGGGTGGCGGTGACGGCGCTGGGGTGGTTGTGGTGTTTGCCGAGAAGGGTGTGTGTCTCGGGGCCGGGGTGGGGCATGTGTTCTCGATTCACCGCTCCGACTGGTGTGTTGCCGGCGAGCGGGGTGGTTCAGCGGGTGGCTCGGGCTGTGGGCGCGGCGGTTCGCGGGGGCGGGCTGGCCCGGGTGGCTGCCGGGGTGCGCGTTGTACGCGCCGCCCGCGGTGGAGGGGGGGTGGTGTGCTGCCAGCGGGTGCGCAGGGCGGTGAGGTCGGCCAGGGCGCGGCGGCTGCCGGTGATCAGCTGGTGGGGCGTGTTGGCCGGGTCCTGGGTGTAGGCGATGATGCGGGTGGCGACGTGGTGGGCGCGGGCGAGCAGGGCGCGCTCAAGGACCTTCTCCCCCCAGTACTCGGGCGAGCCGGTGGGGGTGGAGACGAGCGCCATCAGGTCGGTGGGGGTGAGGCCGTCGGCGAGGAGATGGCGGTGCTGGGCCTCCCACAGCACGGTGACCGGATCGACGGGCTCCCCGCGGTGTACCAGCGAGGTCAGGCACTGCCACAGCGCGGCATGCAGGGGCAGCGCGAAGTCTTCGCTCTGCAGCCACCGCATGTCCTTCAGCTCTGCAGGGTGCGCCGTCGCTGTGGCGAGCAGCGCCCGTTCCTCGTCCAGGGCGTCCTCGCCGCTGTCTCTGGCGGGGGCTTGGGGGAGTGGGGTGCGTGGCAGTGAACCCGGGTGCGGGGTGAACTGTCCGGAGAGTGTCTCCAGGAACTGTCCGAGCGCGTCGGCCTGGACCAGTGTGGTGGCGGCCGGGTTCGGCAGGGTGGCGTCGCTCGACGTCTGGGCCAGGCGGTCGGCCTGCAGGCGCAGCATTCGCCGGGCGTGATCGGCGCGGACCATCCGCGCGTACGCCGGTGCGTGCTGGGGCCAGGGGCACACCTGGATGAGGGTGTGGAGGTAGGTGGCGGTCAGCCCCGGTGCTTGGGGGCGGGCGGTGTCGAGAACGCTGTTCAGCCAGGCCGGGGTGGTGCGGTGGGTCTCGGGATCGGGCGCCGGTAGGGCGTGCATGGCGGCGAAGAGGGCGCCGTGGGCGTGGTTGCTGAAGTGGGCGGCGTCCAGCGGGCCGATATCGGCGAGGCGGTGCGGGTCGAGGAGGAGCGCGCCGAGCAGGGCTTGCTCGGCGTAGTGCACGGGCGGGGGCGGGGGCAGGTCGTCCAAGTCCTCGTCGGGGGCGGGGGCGTGGTGCATCAGGCGGCCAGGGTGAAGTCGTCGGGATTGAGGGTCTTGCCGAGGTGTGGGGCCAGCAGATGGGCTGCGAGACGGGGCGGCACGGCGTTGCCGATCTGGGAGAACTGCTGGCCCTTGTTCCCGGCCCAGGGGTAGGTGGCGGGGAAGGTCTGCAGCAGGCCGGCCTCGTGGGCGGTGATCCGGATGGACTCCGGTGCCACACGATCCTCGACCAGGACGTTGCCGACCGGTTCGGCGACCCAGACGCACTCGTTGGCGCGATGACCGAAGAACAACGTGCCGGCGGGCTCATCCGCGCGGCGCACGGTTGCGTTCGCCTGGTTGTTGCTGCGCAGCGACCACGACCATCGGCACGCCTCGGCAGTGCATGCGAGGCCCGGCCCACCGGCTGACCGGCACTCCCGAGTCACGCCCCGCTCGCCCCAACGAGCATCCTTGCGACGGGACTTCACCACGGTGGGGGCGGTCTGTGGTTTCCAGGTGCCCCGGTCACGGGCGTCGGTCAGCGTTTTGCGTGCGCCGGAGGGGAAGGGTTCTGGGCCGCCGCCGGGGCCGCCTCCGGCGCACACGGTGGGCACGGGGCGGTCGGTGGCGCCCCAGCCGAGGGCCTCGGCCATGGACACCCACTTCTCGCGGCCGGGGCCGAACAGGGAGTCGGGTTCGGCGAGTTTGGCGTGGGTGGGCGGTGGGGGCTCGGCGGTGCGGGTGCGGGAGGCGAGCAGGATCGCCCGGCGCCTCGTCTGCGGCACTCCGAAATCGGCTGCGTTGAGGATCCCGGTCCACACCGAGAATCCCCAGCTGCGGAGGATCGCGGCGTACTGGCGCCACAGCGGCAGGACGTCGGGTACCTCCTCCATGGCGACCCATTCCGGCTGTCCGTGCTGGTTGAGGGCGTGGAGGTAGCGCATCGGCTCGGCGGCGAGCAGGGACCGCTCGTCTTTGCAGGCGGCCAGGAGTTGTTCGCGGGTGTCGCGGCCGGCGGCGAGGTCGGCGACGGCCTGGTGGACCAGCGGCTGGTCGAGGAGCCCGAGGCGCTTGCCGGCCATCGACCACGCCTGACAGGGCGGGCTGGCCAGAAGCCCGGTGGTCTTCCCGAGGAACGGCCAGACCGGATACCTCGCGACGTCGGTCCGGATCGTCAACTGCCCTGCGGCGGCCCGGGTTTTGCAGGCCCACTCGTCCCATTCCAGGCCCACATCGCGTACGCCGAGCACGGACAGAGCGTGGCTCCAGCCGCCCGGACCAGCAAAGAGGTCCAGGACTGTCACGTGGCCAGCCCGAAGTCGTCCTGCGCCGGCTCGACTTCACCGCGGCAGGCCCACGGGGAACAGCCGTCGGTGACGCCGTCCTCCAGCTCCTCCAGGCCCGCCTCGTCGTCGAGTTCCTGCTGCAGAGCTGCCCATTCGGCGGCGGTGACGTGGTCGATCGGCGCCTGGTCGAGAGGAACCCGCGAGCGGTGGAGGAACGCCTCGCCCAGCAGCTGCTTTCCGTTCGCGTTGGCGCGCGCGTTTCCCTTACGGATTGCCGCGTCGAACTCCACCACATCGGCCCACTCGTCCGGCGAGGCGTCCCGGATGGATCTCCACTGGGCGTTACCGTGGAAAGGGCATCCAAGGCAGCTAGATTTCGGAGTGTCCGCCAGCCCGAGGGTCGTCAGATAGCGAATGCAGTCGCTGCGTGACCAGCCCATGTCGATGAGCGGATGCCGGTTGCGCATGTACTTGACGTCGGAGTCCTTGGCGCGGTGGAATTCATCGGTGGAGATACCGACCCACTGCTCCACAAAGGTTCCCCGGGGGATGCGTGCAGGATAGGGGAATCCGAGGAGTTCACGCACCTTCTTCTTGATCGGTTTTATTTTATATTCACCAGTGCATTGACGCCTGGTCATGCCCGGCTTGCCGTCCTGATTGAGGATGTGGAGCGGCATTGAAGCGAATCGATGATCGGGGTCAAGGGCGTCCTTGCGAATGTTCCCCGAGGTGACACGAAGGACGGGGATGCCTGCCGGTTCGGCTATCTCCCGTTCCAGTCGGTCGAGATGGGCATAAACTGCTCTGGGCTCCCAGCCTGTGTCAGCGAAAATAGCGTAGTCGACTCTGGGGAGAATGCCCTTCGCTGACAGGGTGAGCATGGCGCTGGATTGAATTCCGGCGCCGAGCGAGATTGATTGGAATTCGGGGGTGGTGGAAATGGTGCGTCCTTGTGATGGGCGGGGTGGAGCCCTGGGAGGGGGAGGGGTGGGTCAGCGCCGGGTCGGGGCGGCGCGGGGGGCGGCGGGCGCTGGAGGCGGCGGCGTGGCCGCAGGTGGGGATGGGGGTGGTGGGGTGGTGAAGGCGGGGCTGATCTCGTCGAGGCCGTCGGCGAGGTGGCGGGCGGTGTCCGTGGCGGATCGCAGCCATTCCCAGGCAGGGGCAGGGAGTTGCTGCCAGTGGGCGTGGTTGCGGGCCCATTCGAGGATCTCGGCGGCGTTGCGCAGTTGTTCGGCGAGCTGGGCCAGCACCAGGTGCTGCTGGTCGCGGTCACGGGCGGTGGTTGCGAACTGCAGGAGTGCGTCGAGGGAGTTCGGTACGGGGCTGGGGTCATCTGGCAGGCCGTAGAGCCGGGCGTGCAGTGACTGCGCGATGCCGTTCGCGGGGCCGCCGGAGGATCTGTGGTCAAAGCGCGGGGCGGCCAGGCGACGCAGGGTGAAGTGGACGACGACGTCGCGTGGCGTGGCGTCGGGGTGGACCTGGGCGGCCAGGGCGAGGGCGATGTCGTGTGGCGTGGGCGTGTCGGAGGGCGTGGGGTCTCCCCGGGTGGGTGTGGGTTCAGCGGGAGCGGATTGCGGCGGCTGCGGGCAGGAGTGCTGCGGGATGTGTGGTGGTGAGTGCGGTGGGCCGTTGCCGCGCGAAGGAGGCGGCGAGGCCGCGGCGCCCGGCTGAGGTGAGCTGGACGCGCTCGTCGCGGAAGTAGTCCGGGCAGTCCTCGCGCATCACCAGGCCGCGGCTCTCCAGAGAGCGGATGGTGCGGATGCTGACGCGGATCTCCTCGCGGCGCAGGTACGGCTTGCCCCTGGTGATTGCCACGTCGCCGCGCGCCACCGCGCGCAGCGTGGTCGCCTGGGCCGGCGACAGCGCGGGCGGCTGGTCCTTGGGCATGAAGCCCCGGCGGCGCCGTTCGGCGACGAAGAGCTCGGCGGTGGCCACGGCGTCCGAGGCGCCCAGCGCGGTGAGGCTCGCGACGAGGGTGAAGCGCCGGCCGGCCTCCTGGCGGGCCTGCGGTTCGGTCACGTCGAACAGCAGGCCCTCAGCCGGAGGTTGGGTCATGCCCGGCGACGATGCTGTGCGGCCGGGGCGAGCAGCGCTGCCGCAGCGGGCAGGCCCGGCGCAGCGGGCTGGTGAGGCACGTCCGGGCGGGCTCGGGCCGCTTGCTGTGCGCGAAGGGCCTCGTTGGAGGCGTGGATGTAGTGCGGGAGCAGCCGCTCCCGCAGCCGCCAGGCGGCGCGGGCCGGGACGGTGGGCACCGCGATACACGGAGGCGCGAGAACGCGGTCGGTGAAGTCCTCGTGCAGGCTGCCGGGGACGAGCGGGCAGACCAGCACGCGGTCGGTCCGATGCGGAAGCAGATACAGGGCCTGCCCACTCGGGCCGGCTAGCACGGCATCCGTGACCGGGTTGAACCGGGCGAGTGAGGGGCGGGCGTCGTACGGGGTCCACACGCGGGCGATGCGGCCGGATCGCAGAACTGGGTCGGTGTGGCTTTCTACGTCAGCAGCCCAGTCGCCCGGCAGATGCAACGCGAGGCCGAGGGCGAACTCGGCGAAATTGGTGGGTGAGATGGGCAGATCCTTCGAAGCGGGAGGGAGCGGGAGGGACGTCCGACCGGTGTCGGCGGGCAGCCACCTTGAACAACAGGCCCTCGGCCGGGGGCGTGCTTATGCGCGGCGGCGATGCTGTGCGGCCGGGACGGGCACCGGCGCCGTGGCGGACGGGCTGGCCGCCACGGGCCGGTGAGGCACATCCAGGCCAACGCGGACCGCTTTCAGGGCCACGCCGACGTGATCGAGGTGCACGCGTAGGCGGCTGTGGTGGTCGAGTGCGTCCAGCTGCTTTTGGAGCGTGTCCTGGGCGCCGGGCGTGGCGAGGCAGACGAGTGGGGTGAGGGCCTGGGTGTAGTGGGCGATGGCCCGCCCGAGGTGTCCGGCACTCTGGGCGAGTGTCTCGGCCGGCGGGAGGCCGCGGCTGTTCGGGGCGAGCTGGTACTCGGTGTCAGCGGCCAGGCCGGCGGCCAGGTGGCAGAGCAGGCCGATGTGCCGGGTGGCGTTGAACAGGCCGGTTCCATCGGCGGTGATGCGGTGGTCGCGCATGTCGGCGAGGACGGCATCCACGGCATCGCGCGGGTGCATGTCGTACAAGTCGGAGGGCTCGTAGGTGTGGATGGGGCGTCCCCCAAAACGGGTGCGTCAGGCGGGCGGTGCGGCTCAGGCGGCGGTGTCGAAGTCGGACTGCTTCGGGGCGGCCTTGGCGACGGCGCGGGCGGTGATGCCCTTGGACGCGCGGGCAGAGGCGGCGGACAGTTTGTCGGCGCCGGGTTCGAGATACCAGGGGCGCAGGTCGAGCATCGCGACGCGCATGCCGGTGGCGAAGCACAAGGCGGTGCCCTTGGGCAGGGCGCGGATGGCGTCGGCGGCCAGAATGCGCTCCTGCCGCATCGACACCGAGGTGCTCTTGCCGGACTCGGAGTGCGAGGTGGAGGTGGTCTCGACGTCATGGTCACCGATCAGACGGGACAACTTGTCGGCGAAGTCCGGGTCATCGATCCCGGAGCCGATGACCTTGATCGTGGAGGCGGACCACATCGCGTCCATACCCGCGTCCCCCCACACTTTCTGGCCCTGGCGGTAAGACTGCAGGTGACAGATGAGAGGGTCGGGCGGGTGAGTGAGACACCGAAGAACACCCTGCAATACCGCGCTGACGGGCCAGAAGACGCCCCGGTCCTGGTCCTGGGTCCCTCACTGGGTACCACATGGCACATGTGGGACCGCCAGATACCCGAGCTCGCCGCGCACTGGCGGATCGTCCGCTTCGACCTCCCCGGGCACGGCGGCGCCCCCGCGCACCCGGCGGCCACCGTCGCCGAGCTCGGGGACCGGCTGATCGCCACCCTGGACGAGCTGGGCGTACAGCGGTTCGGTTACGCCGGTAGCGCGATCGGTGCGGCCGTCGGGGCGGATCTCGCGCTGCGGCACCCGCAGCGGCTGACCTCGCTCGCGCTGATCGCCGCCTCGGGCCGGTTCGGCACCGCCGACGAGTTCCGTCAGCGTGGTGTGGTGGTGCGCAGCAACGGTATGGACCCCATCGCCCGCAGCGCGCCCGAGCGCTGGTTCACGCCGGTGTACGCGGCGGCGCAGCCCGCGATCGTGGACTGGGCCGTCCAGATGGTCCGCACCACGGACGCCGGGTGCTACATCGCCGCCTGCGAGGCGCTGGCCGCCTTCGACATCCGCGCCGACCTCGCCCGTATCGGCGTGCCCACGCTGGTGCTCGTCGGCGCCGAGGACCGCGTCACCGGTCCCGGTGACGCCCGCACGCTGGTCGCCGGGGTGCCGGACGCCCGGCTCGCGGTGGTGCCGGGGGCGGCCCATCTGGCGCCGGTCGAGCAGCCCGCGGCCGTGACCGACCTGCTCGTCCATCATTTCCAGACCGCCTGGCAGGATTCGCCCGCAGCGGTCGTGGCTCCGCCCGCGCCGCCCGTTGCCGTGACTGCCGTGCCCGCCGCGCCCGCCGCGCCCGCCGCGCCCGTCGGGCCGGTCATGCCCGCCGCACCCCAGGCCCCGCAGTCGCCCGGGACCCTGCACATCCCCGTCCCGCCCGCCGCGTCGGCGCCCGCCGAGGTCCCCGTACCCGTGGAGGCCGGGCGGCCCGATCCGTACGACGCGGGCATGAAGCTGCGGCGCGAAGTCCTCGGCGACGCGCGCGTGGACGAGGAGACGGCCGGCGCGGACGGCTTCACCGGCGACTTCCAGGAGCTCGCCACCCGGTACGCCTGGGGCGAGGTGTGGGCGCGCGACGGGCTCGACCGGCGCACCCGGGCCGTCGTCGCGCTCACCGCCCTCGTCACCGGCGGGCACCTGGACGAGCTGGCCGGGCACACCCGCGCCGCCCTGCGGGCCGGGCTCACCCCCGACGAGATCCGCGAGATCCTGCTCCAGACGGCCGTCTACTGCGGCTTCCCGGCCGCCGGTGCGGCCTTCAAGGTGGCCGCCGCGGTGATCCGTGAGGAGACCACACCGCAGGCGTAGCAGGATGGGGCCATGAGCCTGAAGCTGACGAAGAAGAGCCACTCGTGCGTGCGCCTGGAGAAGGACGGCCGGACCCTGGTCATCGACCCCGGCAACTTCAGCGAGGCGGACGCCGCGCTCGGCGCCGACGTCGTCCTCGTCACCCATGAGCACCCGGACCACTTCGACGAGGAGCGGCTGCGGGCGGGCCTGGAGAGCAACCCGGCCGCCGAGATCTGGACCCTGCGCAGTGTCG
Organism: Streptomyces sp. CBMA152; assembly: GCF_014596475.1. Lineage (GTDB taxonomy): Bacteria > Actinomycetota > Actinomycetes > Streptomycetales > Streptomycetaceae > Streptomyces. The sequence continues at coordinate 269,517 of NZ_MECJ01000039.1, forward strand.
CGGAGAAGATCTCGGCGGCCTTCCCCGGCCGCGTCCACATCGTCGGCCACGGCGACTCCTTCACCGCGGCCGGGTTCGACGTCCAGGTCCACGGCGAGCTGCACGCGGTGATCCACCCGGACATCCCCCGGGTCACCAACGTCGGCTATCTCGTGGACGGTTCGCTCTTCCACCCGGGCGACGCGCTCACGGTCCCGGACCACCCGGTGGACACCCTGATGCTGCCCGTACAGGCGCCCTGGAGCAAGATCTCCGAGGTCATCGACTACGTACGGGAGGTCGCGCCGCGCCGCGCCATCGACATCCACGACGCGCTCCTGACCGACCTCGCCCGCCCCATCTACGACCGCCAGATCGGTCAGCTCGGCGGCGCCCCCCACGAGCGGCTGACCCCCGGGGACTGCACGGATCTGTGAGTGTCGGACCCGGCGGTTAGTGTGTGGGACATGCGCATCGCGACCTGGAACGTCAACTCGATCACCGCCCGGCTGCCCCGTCTCCTGGCCTGGCTGGAGAACACCGGCACGGATGTGCTGTGCATCCAGGAGACCAAGACGACCGCCGAGGGCTTCCCCGCCGCCGAGCTCCGCGAGCTGGGCTACGAGTCGGCGGTCAACGCGACGGGGCGGTGGAACGGGGTGGCCCTGGTCTCCCGCGTCGGCCTCGACGACATCGTCACCGGGCTGCCCGGCGACCCCGGCTTCGAGGACACCCTGGAGCCCCGCGCCATCTCGGCGACCTGCGGCGGAGTGCGCCTGTGGTCGGTGTACGTGCCGAACGGCCGCGAGGTCGGCCACGGCCACTACGCGTACAAGCTGGCCTGGTTCGAGGCGCTGAGGGCGGCCGTCGCCCAGGACGCGGCGGGGGAGCGGCCGTTCGCGGTGCTCGGTGACTTCAATGTCGCCCCGACCGACGAGGACGTCTTCGACGTGGCGTTCTTCGAGGGCCAGACCCATGTCACCCCGGCCGAGCGCGCGGCGCTCGCGGCGCTGCGCGAGGCGGGTCTGTCGGACGTGGTGCCGCGCCCCCTCAAGTACGACCGGCCGTACACGTACTGGGACTACCGCCAGCTGTCGTTCCCGAAGAACAAGGGCATGCGCATCGACCTGGTGTACGGCAACGGGCCGTTCGCCAAGGCGGTCAAGGACAGTTATGTGGACCGCGAGGAGCGCAAGGGCAAGGGCGCCTCGGACCACGCCCCGGTGGTCGTCGACCTGGAGATCTGAGAGATCCGAGAGATCTGAGAGGCGATCCGCGGGTCCGAGGAGACTCGGTCCGCAGATCGGAGAATCGCACCCGCCGTCAACTCCGCGTGCCCAGTGGTGCACGCCGGTGTGGCGGTGGGACGCTGGCGCCATGAACATCCTGGACAACTGGCGCAAGCGGCATGGCTCGCAGCGGACGGCGGCGCTCGCGGAGGCGGTGCAGACCGATCCGGAGGGCGTGGGCGAACTGCTCGCCGAGTGCGAGCTGCTGCGGGTCAGGGCGCAGCAGGCCGGGCTCGAACTCGACGACAGCCCGGCCTCGTTGGCGGCGCTCGACCAGCTGCCGCCGCGCTGGCGCGACGACCCGGAGGAGCTGCCCTGGCTCGGCAACGACGCCGGGCTCTACCTCGGGACCGTGCTGGTGCGCACCGTCGAGGGCGCCTCGTGGCAGATCTGGCCGAGCGGGCAGCCGGTGGTGCGGCTCGTCTCGGGGCGCGAGGTCGACGTGGTCGGGGCCGGGATCGAGTGGGCGGCGGGCGGCACGCCCGAGCTCTCCCAGGTGTACGCGGAGGCGGCCGAGGTCTGACGCCCCACCGGACCCGTAACCGAACGAGCCAGTAACCGCACGACCCGCGCCCATAAGCGCACGACCGCGTAACCCCACCAACGCGTAACCCAAAATACGGTTTATGTCCTGTTCGTGCGTGTCGAGGTGAAGTCCCTTTCCGGGCTGGATAGTTTGCGCTGACCTCGACACAGCGATGAGTGGGCAGGACAGCGTATGGCCGTCGATCCGTTGATCGAGCTGCGTGACGTCAACAAGTACTACGGGAAGTTGCACGTCCTCCAGGACATCAACCTCACCGTCGGACGCGGGGAGGTGGTGGTGGTCATCGGGCCGTCCGGCTCGGGCAAATCGACGCTGTGCCGGACGATGAACCGCCTGGAGACCATCGAGTCGGGCTCGATCTCCATCGACGGGCAGCCGCTTCCCGAGGAGGGCAAGGGGCTCGCGGAGCTGCGCGCCGAGGTCGGCATGGTCTTCCAGTCGTTCAACCTCTTCGCGCACCGCACCGTCCTCGCCAACGTCTCGCTCGCCCAGATCAAGGTCCGCGGCCGCAAGAAGGAAGAGGCCGACAAGCGCTCGCGCGAACTCCTGGAGCGGGTGGGGCTCGCCTCCCAGGCCGACAAGCTCCCCGCCCAGCTCTCCGGCGGCCAGCAGCAGCGCGTCGCCATCGCCCGCGCGCTCGCCATGAGCCCCAAGGTCATGCTCTTCGACGAGCCGACCTCGGCGCTCGACCCCGAGATGATCAACGAGGTGCTCGAAGTCATGCAGCAGCTCGCCCGGGACGGCATGACCATGGTAGTCGTCACCCATGAGATGGGCTTCGCCCGCTCCGCCGCCAACCGCGTCGTGTTCATGGCCGACGGCCGGATCATCGAGGACCGCACCCCCGACGACTTCTTCACCAATCCGCGCAGCGATCGGGCCAAGGACTTCCTCTCCAAGATCCTCAAGCACTGAACGGGGAGTGGACGCAACGATGACGCGTACGCGACGCGCGCTCGCCGCGCTGGTGCTGGTCCTGGCCGCCGCCGGGTGCGGCAAGTCGGGCAGCCCGCCGGTCAAGGGACCGAAGGCCGGGGAACTGCCGCACTACCAGGTCATGACGGGCTTCACCCTGCCGGACTCCTCGGTCTGGCGGCGGGCGAAGAACCGCGGCCATCTGGTCGTCGGCGCCAAGGAGGACCAGCCGTACATGGGCGAGAAGGACCCGGCCACCGGGGTCTACTCGGGCTTCGACATCGAGATCGCCAAGATGATGTCCGCCTCGCTCGGCTTCGACCCGAAGACGATCGCCTTCAAGACCATCGCCTCGGCCAACCGCGAGACCGCCCTGCAGAACGGCCAGGTCGACTACTACGTCGGCACCTACACCATCAACGCCAACCGCAAGAAGCTGGTCGGCTTCGCCGGGCCGTACTACCAGGCCGGCCAGGGCCTCCTGGTGCGCACCGACGAGAAGAACATCAACGGGCCGCAGGACCTGAACGGCAAGCGCGTCTGCTCGGCCGCGGGCTCCACCCCGTACCAGCGCATCCAGAAGGACTACCCGAAGGCCGATCTCGTCGCGTACGACACGTACTCGGTCTGTGTCGACAATCTGCTCAGCTACCAGGTCGCCGCCGTCACCACCGACGACACCATCCTCAGCGGCTATGCCGCCAAGGTGCCCGACGAGCTGAAGGTGGTCGGCAAGCCCTTCTCCAAGGAGCCGTACGGCGTCGGGGTGCCGCGCGGCGACAACGCCCTGCGGTTCGCGCTCGACGACGCCATCGCGACCCATGAGAAGAACGGCGACTGGCAGAAGGCGTACGACGCGACGCTCGGCCTGTCGGGGCGCAAGGCCGCGCCCGCCCCGCCCATCGACCGCTACCCGGCGAGCTGAGGCCCCGCATGGACGTACTGACCAAGAACTTCTCGCTGTACGGCAAGGGCTTCCTCGGCACCGTCGAGCTCACGGTCTACGCCTCGGCCGTGGCGCTGGTGCTCGGCTTCCTGATGGCCTCGTTCCGGGTCTCGCCGGTCGGCTCGTTCCGGGCGCTGGGCACGGTCTGGGTGAACGTGCTGCGCAACACCCCGCTCACGCTGCTCTTCTTCGCGGTGCTGCTCGGTCTGCCGCGCTTCGGACTGGTGCTGCCCTTCAAGGTGTTCGCGGTGCTCGCGCTCGGCTGCTACACCTCGGCGTTCATCTGCGAGGCGCTGCGCTCCGGCATCAACACCGTGCCCACCGGCCAGGGCGAGGCGGCCCGCAGCCTCGGGATGACGTTCGGCCAGACGCTCAACGCCGTGGTGCTGCCGCAGGCGTTCCGCTCGGTGATCCCGCCGATCGGCTCCACGCTCATCGCGCTCGCCAAGAACTCGGCGATCGCGGGCGCGTTCAGCGTCACCGAGCTGCTCGGCACGTACAAGACGCTCAGCGAGCTCGGCTACAACATCATCTGGACGTTCCTCTGGATCGCCGTCGGATACCTGATCATCACCCTCACCATCAGCGCGATCTTCAACCTCATGGAGAAGCACTGGGGAGTCGCCCGATGACCGCACAGCTGTCCACGCAGGCCACCGCCCTCTACGACATCCCGGGCCCGAGGACCCGTCAGCGGCACCTGCTCTACGGGCTTCTCTCGACGGTCCTGATCCTCGCCCTGGTCGGCTGGGTGATCTATCTCCTGTTCGACACCAACCAGTTCACCGCCGCCAAGTGGACACCCTTCGAGTACAAGGGGATCCAGCGGCTGCTGCTGCGCGGGCTCGGCAACACGCTGCGGGCGTTCGCCTTCGCGGCGCTGCTCTCGCTGGCGCTCGGCGCGGTGCTCGCGACCGGGCGGCTCTCCGACCACCGGCCCGTTCGCTGGCTCGCCACGCTGCTGGTGGAGTTCTTCCGCGCCATGCCCGTACTGGTCATGATCTTCTTCATCTTCGTGGCGCTGAAGGTGCAGCCGTTGCCGGCGCTGGTGGCCGGACTGACCCTCTACAACGGCTCGGTGCTCGCCGAGGTGTTCCGCTCCGGCGTCAACTCCGTGGAACGCGGCCAGAAGGAGGCGGCATTCTCGCTCGGGATGCGCAAGACGCAGGTCATGACGTACGTGCTGGTCCCCCAGGGGATCCGGGCGATGCTGCCGACGATCATCAGCCAGCTGGTGGTCGCGCTGAAGGACACCTCGCTGGGCTATCTGATCACCTATGAGGAGTTCCTGCACGCGGGGAAGCTCATCGCATCGAATCTCGACTACGATTTGCCGTTCATCCCCGTGGTGATGGTGATCTCGCCGATCTACATCGGGATGTGCATGCTGCTCTCCTGGTTCGCCACCTGGATGGCCAGGAGACAGAAGCGCAATCCCAAGACGGAGGCCGTGGAAGTCGCCCCGGCCGAACCAGGAACGCTACTGCCGGGGGGACCCCGCCCAGGGCCCTGAAAGGCCCTGGGGGAGCAGTGGCAAGGGGGCAAGGCCCACCCGGCAGCAGCCGGTGATCACTCCTCGCGGAGAGGGACCGTCAGATACGACGGGTCTGACGCGGGCGAGGAGAAGGTCAGCTGCGCGCCGGTCGGGTTGTGCTCGATGTACAGCGGGTCGACGGTGTCCACCACCAGTGACCGGCTTGCCGAGGCCGAGCGGGCCCACGTCGTACAAGTACGCGACGAGGGTGCCGCTCTCCTTGACCGTGTCGCCCCACGCGTTGGCGAGCATGATGGCCGCGCCGTTGCGGTTGATGTCATCCACACGGGTGACGATCGGACCCGTTCACGTTGTTGCTGACCGATCAGTAAGTTACACGTGGGTAACGATTGTTGGACGAGGTGTCAGCTGCTGGCGGTACCGGAGGTGCCCGCGGTGCCGTTGAGGGCGCTCTTCTTCTGCCAGTCCGCCCAGCTCAGATTCCACTCGCCGTAGCCGTTGTTGAGCGCCTGGGTGCCCTTGGCCTCGTCGCCGGTGATCTCGAACGGGTCGCCGACCTGCACCTGGCCGTAGAGGTCCTTGGCGTTGGCGTCGCTCATGCCGATGCAGCCGGAGCTGTGGTTGGTGTTGCCGAAGTAGTCGGCGTTCCAGGGTGCGGCGTGCGCGTACATCCCGGACCAGGTGAGCCGCATCGAGTAGTCGACCATCTTGTTGTACGCGTCGCCGAGCCCGACCGTCTCGGAGTTCATGTTGATCGTGCCCTCCTTCGCCATCAGGACGGCCTTGCCGCGCCACGAGCCCTTCTCGCCGCCGGGCGTACCGGCGGACACCGGGGTGTCCTTCACCAGCTTGTCGTCGCGGTACAGCTTGAGGCGGTGGTTGTCGATGTCGACCTTGACGACCTGGTTCTTGCCGATGGTGACGTTCGTGGCGTAGTCGCGGACGAACCAACCGCCGCCGGAGTCCACGCCGTTGAGGTCGGCGTTGAGCGTGACCTTCGTACCGCTCTTCCAGTACTCCTTGGGCCGCCAGTCGACCCGCGTCTTGCCCGAGTAGTCCTCCATCCAGCCCCAGGAGCCCTCGGTGTTGTTCGAGGTGGTCACCTTGAGCTGCTTCTCCACCTCGGCCTTGTTCTTCACCGGGTGGTCGAAGACGATCGACAGCGGCTGGCCCACGCCGACCGTCGAGTCCTTGCCGGGCACCATGGTCAGCTTGTTGACCTTGTCGGGCGCGGCGGTCGCGAAGGCGGCCTTCGCGGTCGAGCCCTTGTCGTCCTTCGCCTCGACCGTGTACGAAGTGCCGGGCGCGGCCTTGCGGTCCGACGTCCACGTCTTCGCGTCGGCGGACACCTTCCCGGTCAGCTTGCCGCCCTTGGCGTCGCTGACCGTGACCTGCTGGAGCTTCCCGGCGGCCAGGGTCACCGTCACCGGCTGCCCCGCCTTCGCCTGCTGCCCCGTCAGATTCACCGATATCTCGGCCTTCTTGGCGCCGGCCATGTCGGCGCCCCCCTTGCCGTCGCCGGAGCCGCCCGAGCTGCCCGAGCAGGCGCTCAGAGCGGCGGCCAGCACCGCGGTGCCCGCGATCGCGGCGAGACGGACCGAGCGGCCGAGCGGGGTGTGACGGCGTATGCGGCTCAACTGGAAAACCTCCCGTAGCAATGCTTCTCCGTAGGAGAGAGTCGACGGCTCGACTTTAGGTTGCGAAGAACGCCGGAAATCTCGGGATTTCGTATGTGACAAGGACCGCAGAGGAACGGTCATCGTCCCGTCACATTCGCCGCGCGGCCCGGTCATGGACCGCTGTGAGCATCCTGTGCATCCCCGCAGGACCGACGACGGGGCGCACTTGGGAGGCCACACGCGTGTCCGCACTGCTGGTGACCGGTGACCGTGACCAGGACCTGCAACTGCGCGGCCTCACCGTCGCCGAGTACCGGTCCTTTCTGGCGACCCGAAGCGGCGTGAGCTTTCTGCAGCAGCCCTCGTGGGCCGAGGTGAAGGACCAATGGTCCTCGGAAAGGGTCGGTTGGTACCTTGACAACGGGGAATTGAAGGGCGCTGCGCTCGTTCTCTACCGGCAATTCCCGGGCACCCGGAAATACTTCGCCTATCTGCCGGAGGGGCCCGTCGCCGACTGGGCCGACCCCGAAATGGACCGCTGGCTCGGCCCGTTGCTGCGCCATCTGCGCCGGGCGGGCGCCTTCGCCGTACGGATCGGGCCCTCGCCCGCGTACCGGCGCTGGAACGCGCCGCTGCTGAAGTCGGCGACCGGTCCCGGCCGCAAGATCGCTGATGTGCTCGCCAGCGAGGTCGACCCGCTCGGGACCGCCGTCGCCGAGCGGCTGCGGGCGCGCGGCTGGAAGCGGTGCGGCGGGGACGACGACGGGGACGCGGACGCCCAGCCGCGCTTCGTCTTCCAGGTGCCGCTGGCCGGCCGTGCGCCCGACCAGCTGTGGAGCGGCCTCAACCAGGAGTGGCGCCGCAATGTGCGCACCGCCAAGAAGGCGGGCGTCCAGGTCCTGGTCGGCGGCGCCGCCGATCTGCCCGAGTTCTACCGGCTGCTGCGGATCACCGAGGAGCGCGACGGCTTCCGGCTGGGCCGCGACCTCGCGTACTACCAGCGCCAGTACGCCGTGCTCAACGCCGAGCAGCCCGGCCGTATGCGGCTCTATCTCGCCGTCCACCAGGGCGAGATCCTGGCCGCCCACACCATGATCAGTACGGGGCGGCGGGTCTGGTACCAGACCGGTGCCTCCGCGGACCACCGCCGCGAGGTGCGCCCCAGCAACGCCCTCCAGTGGCAGATGCTGCTGGACGCCCACGCGCTCGGCGCCGAGGTCTACGACATGCGCGGGATACCCTCGACCCTTGATCCAGACGACCGCCCCTTCGGTTTGCTGCGGTGGAAACTGGGCACCGGCGGACAGGTCGTCGAGACGCTGGGGGAGTGGGAGACACCGATGAACGGCACCGCCAACCACGCACTGTACCGCGCGTTCCAGGCCTATCTGGCCCGCCGGTGAGCGCACAGACCAAGGCCGGGCCCCGGCACGCGGCGAAGGCGTCGGTCGGGCGCAGCGGCGCCGTGATGGCCGCCGGCTCGATCGTGTCGCGGGCCACCGGGTTCGTGCGCTCGGCGGTGGTCGCGGCGGCCCTCGGCGTCGGGCTCGTCGGTGACGGTTTCGCGGTCGCCAACAACGTCCCCAACATCCTGTACACCCTGCTCATCGGCGGCACGCTCAACGCGGTCTTCGTACCTGAACTGGTCCGCGCCGCCAAGGAACACAGCGACGGCGGCGCCGCCTACACCGACCGGCTGCTCACCGCCTGCACCGCCGCCCTGGTCGTCATCACGGCGGCGGCGGTGGCGGCCGCGCCCGCCATCGTCGGCCTCTACACCGACTACACCGGCGCCCAGGCCGACCTGACCCTCGCCTTCGCCCGCTACTGCCTGCCGCAGATCCTCTTCTACGGCCTGTTCACGCTGCTGGGCCAAGTCCTCAACGCGCGCGGCCGGTTCGGCGCGATGATGTGGACGCCGGTCCTCAACAACGTCGTCGTCATCGCGGTGTTCGGGCTCTACCTCGCCACCGCCGGCACGGCGGGCAACACCCTGAGCGCCGCCGACACCCGGCTGCTCGGCTGGGGCACCACCGCCGGGATCGCCGTCCAGGCGCTCGCCCTGGTCCCGGCGCTGCGCGCGGCCCGGTTCCGCTGGCGGCCCCGCTTCGACTGGCGCGGCAGCGGCATCACCCGCCCGCTGCGCTCGGCGGGCTGGCTGGTGCTCCTGGTGCTGACCAACCAGATCGCGTACTGGGTGGTCACCACGCTCTCCACCCGGGCCGGTCAGCATGCCCACACCGAGGGCGTGGCGGGCGGCGCGGGCTATGCCGCGTACACCAACGCGTATCAGCTGTGGGTGGTGCCGCACGGCATCGTCACCGTCTCGCTGCTCACCGCGCTGATGCCGAGGATGAGCCGGGCGGCCGCCGACGACGACCCGGCGGCGGTGCGGCGCGATCTCTCCTACGGGCTTCGCACCAGCGCCGCGATGATCGTCCCGGCCGCGTGCGCGCTGCTCGCGCTCGCGCCGTGGGTGATGGGCGCGGTCTTCGGGTACGCGCGCACCGGCCCCGACGACGTGGCGGTGATGGCGGGGATGCTGCAGGCGTTCGCGCCGGGGCTGATCGCCTTCTCCGGGCAGTACGTGCTCTCGCGCGGGTTCTACGCGCTGGGCGACACCCGCACCCCGTTCCTGCTGAACCTGGTCATCGCCGGGTGCAACGCCGGGTTCTCGGCGCTCGCCTATGTGGTGCTGCCCGCGCGCTGGGCGGTGACGGGGATGGCCGGGGCGTACTCGCTCGCCCTGTTCATCGGGCTCGCGGTCACCGCGTACACCCTCAACCGCAGGCTGGGCGGCGGCGGGCTGCTGCGCTCACCCGCCCTTGGCGCCCACGGCCGGCTGCTGCTCGGCTGCGCGCCCGCGGCCCTGCTCGGTTACGGGGCCGCCCGCGCGGCCGACCGACTCGGCGACTTCGCGGCGGCCGGGGCCGGTGCCGCGGTGCTCCTGGTGACGGTGGCGCTGCTCGCCCGCCCGCTGCGGCTCGACGGCATCAACGACATGGTCGGCAAACTGCGGGGCGGCCGGGGCCGCTGAGGCGGTCCGGTACTGCCGGGACATCCGGGTCAACTGAGCCCTACGAGACTGCTGGGATACTGATCTTCATGCCACGCGTGCTGCTCATCGAGGACGACCCCTCCGTACGGGAAGGGGTCGAGCTGGGCCTGCGCAGGCGCGGCCACGAGGTGAGCGCCGCCGAGACCGGCGAGGCCGGACTGGCGGCGCTCAGGACGTTCCAGCCCGAACTGGTCCTGCTCGACCTGATGCTGCCCGGTATCAACGGCGTACAGGTCTGCCGGAAGATACGCGAGACCAGCCAGCTGCCGATCATCATGCTCACCGCGCGCGGCGACGACTTCGACGTGGTGGTCGGCCTGGAGGCGGGCGCGGACGACTACATCGTCAAGCCCGCCCGCACCGAGGTCATCGAGGCGCGCATCCGGGCCGTACTGCGTCGGCTCGCGGACCCGGGCGGGCGGCCCGGCCTGGAGTTCCACGGCGAACTCGCCCTGGACCGGGCCGGTCTGACCGCCGCCAAGTCCGGCGAGCGGGTGGCGCTCGCGCCCTCCGAGCTGAAGCTGCTGCTGCATCTCGCCGCCTCGCCCGAGCAGGTCTTCAGCCGCCAGCAGCTGCTCGAATCGGTGTGGGAGCACAGCTACCACGGCGATGCCCGGCTCGTCGACGCCTGTGTACGGCGGCTGCGGCACAAGATCGAGGACGTGCCCGGCAGCCCGCTCTACATCCAGACCGTGCGCGGCTTCGGCTACCGCTTCGGCCCCCTGCAGTGACCGGTCCCTTCCGGATACGCAGGCTCAGGCGGGCCGGGCGGCTCGGGCTGCGGGCCCGGCTGATCGCCGCGTTCTTGCTGGTCGCCGCCATCGCCGCGGGCACCACCGCGACCCTGATCTACCAGGAGGCGCGCTCGGCCATCCTCCAGCAGGCCCAGGACACGGCGGTCGCCCAGCTGCGCGACCAGATCGGCGCCCAGACGGTCAAGCTGCCGATGACCCGCACCTCGCTGCGCGAACTCAGCCTCGCCGTGGGCCGCCAGGGCAAGCCGCACCCCTGGTACGTGTTCGCCGAGTACGGCACGCTGCGCGCCTCCAACGTCAGCCAGACCACGTCCGGCGTCCTCACCGACGACCTGCGCCGCCGTGCCCGCGCCAATCCTCACGGCGCCTTCCAGCGGGTGGTCAAGGACGGCCAGCCCTGGCTCACTGTCGGTATGCCGGTGATGCTCGGCGTGGCGGGGCAGGATCGGGCGCAGCCCACCGGGATCACGGTGTACGCGGTGATGCCGCTCAGCACCGAGGAGGGGAACGTCCAGGCGATGGTCACCGCTGCCCGCGACGGCGCGCTGCCCGCGCTCGCCGTCGCCCTGGTGCCCGCGCTGCTCGCCGCCCGCAGCGTGCTGCGGCCGGTCCGCGATCTGCGGCGGGCCGCCAGCAGCATGGGCAAGGGCCGCCTGGACACCCGTATCGAGGTGAAGGGATCGGACGAACTCGCCGATCTGGCCTGGACGTTCAACGAGTCGGCCGAGGCGCTGGAGCGGTCCGTCGAGGAGCTCCAGAAGGCCGAGGCCCGGGCCCGCAGGTTCGCCTCCGACGTCTCGCACGAGCTGCGCACCCCGCTCGCCGGGATGCTCGCCGTCACCGAGGTCCTGGACGAGGACGCCGACCGGCTCGACCCCGACACGGCGGCCGCGGTCCGACTCGTCTCCGCCGAGACCGGCAAACTCGCCACCCTCGTCGAGGACCTGATGGAGATCTCCCGCTTCGACGCCAAGGCCGCCGAGCTCAACCTCGACGAGGTCGACGTCGCCGAGACGATCCGCAAGACCCTCCAGAACCGGCGCTGGGAGGAGCAGGTGGGGGCCGAACTGCCGCACGGGATACGGGCGATGCTCGACCCCAGGCGCTTCGACATCGTCGTCGCCAACCTCGTCGGCAACGCGCTGCGGCACGGCACCGCCCCGGTCCGGGTGACGCTGCGCGCCGACCGCGACCGGCTGGTGACCGAGGTGACGGACGGCGGCCCCGGGATCGCCCCGGCCGTGCTGCCGCACATCTTCGACCGGTTCTACAAGGCCGACGCCGCCCGCACCCGCTCGGCGGGCAGCGGGCTCGGGCTCGCGATCACCCTGGAGAACGTACGGCTGCACGGTGGTACGGTCCGGGCGGCGAACGGGCCCGACGGGGGCGCGGTGTTCACCGTCGAACTGCCGTTGCGGCCGCCGGGGGAGGAGGAGCCGTCATGAGACGCGGACGTGCCGCCCTGCTGTTCCCGGCGCTGCTCCTGGTGGCCGGGTGCGGTATCCGCTCCACCGATGTCGTCGAGGTGGGCGACCCGGCCTTCGCGAAGGTGGCTCCGGCCGGCCCCGACGGCACCACCTTGTACTTCAAGGGCCCGAACGGACTGCTGCCGGTGGTCCGGGCCGAGGCCCGAGTGCCGGGCCATGCCGTCATGCTGCTCCTGAACGGCCCCACCGAGGCCGAGAAGGACGCGGGGCTCGACACCGAACTGCCCCACTACTACGGCGGGCTGGGCATCGGCAAGGACGGCGCGAGCATGACGATCCGGATGGAGCGGGCCGTGCTCGACTTCTCGGCCCTCGCCCGGGAGCAACTGGTGTGCACGGCGTCGCACACGGTGTCCCCGGACGAGCACGTCACGGTGACGGTGATGGGCAACGACGGGAAACTGGGCCCCGCGAGCTGCCCGTTCTGAGGCCCGGATGCCGCCGTGGGCGGGTGGTCTTGTGGGCGGCGCCCGCCCGCGTCACCTTGGTGCGATGAGTGATCTGCCGGATGTCTTCGACCCGCGCCGGTACGCGGCCGGACCGCCGTACGACGACTACCGGGAGCTGCGCGAGCGGCATCCGGTGGCGTGGCAGGAGGAGTACGAGGTGCTCGGCTGGCCCGCCGGGCCCGGCTTCTGGGCGGTCACCCGCCACGCCGACGTCGTACGGGTACTCAAGGACGCGGCCACGTACTCCTCCGCGCTCGGCGCCACCCAGATCCGCGACCCCGCCCCCGACGACCTGCCGTTCATCCGGCGCATGATGCTCAACCAGGACCCTCGACGCGGTGCGAGCGCGGCGGACACCCATGACCACGGCAGGCTGCGGCGCCTGGTGAGCCGCGCCTTCACGCCCGGGCGCATCGACCGCTTCGAGACGGCGGTACGGGCCCGGGCGCGCACCCTCCTCACGGCGGCCCGGGACGGAGCCGAGGGCGGGGTGTTCGACCTGGTCACCGACGTCACCGACGACTACGCGCTGCTCAACCTCGCCGATCTGCTCGGGGTACCGGGCACCGACCGGGGGCTGCTCCTGGAGTGGACCGAGCGGGTCATCGGCTACCAGGACCCGGACGAGCCGCCGGTCCTCGGCCCCGACGGGCGGCCGGTCAACCCGCGCTCGCCCGCGATGCTGCGCGAGATGTTCGCGTACGCCCAGGAGCTCGCCGCGTACAAGCGGCGCGAGCCCGCCGACGACATCATGACCTCGCTGGCGCACTGTGAACTGCGGGACGCCGAGCTGGAGATGTTCTTCTTCCTGCTGACCGTGGCGGGCAACGACACCGTACGCAGCGCCGCGCCCGGCGGCTTCCTGGCACTCGCCGAGCACCCGGACCAGCGGCGCGCACTGCGGGCGGGCGAGGTGGCGCTCGACACCGCCGTCGACGAACTCCTGCGGTGGCACCCGCCGGTCCTCACCTTCCGCCGCACCGCCGCCGTGGACACGGTCCTCGCCGGGCAGCGGATCAGGGCCGGGGGCAAGGTCGTCGTCTTCCACGCCTCCGCCAACCACGACGAGCGGGTCTTCACCGCACCCCACCGCCTGGACCTCGCCCGCACCCCCAACCCCCATGTCTCCTTCGGTGACGGCCCCCACGTCTGCCTGGGCGCCCACTTCGCCCGGCTCCAACTGCGCGTACTGCACGAGGAGGCACTGCGCCTGTTCCCCGAGCTCGCCCTGGCCGGACCGCCGCGCAGGCTGGTCTCCAACTTCATCAACGGGGTGAAGTCGCTTCCCCTGTACGGGAGATGACCTCAGCCCGCCGCCCGGTGCGAGGTGCGGACTGGAGGGGCGGGAGCGAGGGCGGCGCGGGTGACGTCCGCGACGACCTCCACCACGTCCGGGCCGTAGGCGAGCGAGTTGACGACCTTCAGGAGCAGGCAGAAGGAGCCGTTGCCGTGCTTGCGGGCCAGCTTCTCGTGGTTGCGGGCGAGATAGCGGGTGGCGGCCTGGTTGGTGATGGCGCGCTGGCCGCAGAAGAGGAAGACGGGCCGGCCGTTCTGCCCGGCGGTGACCCGGGCGAGGATGACGTACTCGGCGACCCCGCCCTCCACCCGGTAGCGCTCGCTGCCGATCGTGAACGAGCCCCGGTCCGGGCCGGGTTCGGTGTCCACGTTCATCGAGACGCCGGGCAGCAGGGAGGCCAGATGCGCGGCCATCCGCCTGTTTGAGTACGGCCCCCCGAGACAGAACTCCGTGCGCTCGCCGAAGCCCTGCTGGGTCATGTCGTGCTGGACTATCTGGGCGTGCGCCCCGCAGTCCTTGATGAGCGAGGAGAGTTCGAGCAGCGCGAACACGTCGAACCGGTGCACGGCGCCCTCGGCCCCCGCGTCCCGGTTGACCACCAGCAGGCACTCGGAGTGGTCGGGCAGGCCGAAGAAGGTCTGCTTGCGGCGGAGTTTGCGTTTCCAGAGGTAGGTACGGGTGAGCCAGCCCAGCGAGGCGCTGACGCCCGCCGCGACCACACCCAGCACGATATTGCGTACGTCGTCGTTCATGAGCGGGCATGTTAGCGGGCGTTGGATGTCATGTTCGTGTCGCGTCGGTCGCGGTCCTGACGCGGCGCCCGGGGCGGCGTTACGCTGCGCGGACGTTCACACCCAGGAGGTACGCATGCGTCGCTCCGCCGTCCGCAGTCTCTCGGTACTGGCCGTCGCCGCGGCCGTGGCGGCCTCGGTCGCGGCCGCCCCGCCGGGCACCGCGCCACCGCCGGTGAAGGCGCCGGAGGCGGTGGGGTACGGAGGCGCGGTCGCCAGCGTCGACGTGGACGCCACCGCCGCCGGTATCGACGTCCTCAAGCACGGCGGCAACGCGGTGGACGCCGCCGTCGCCACGGCCGCCGCCCTCGGCGTCACCGAGCCGTACTCGTCGGGCATCGGCGGCGGCGGGTACTTCGTCTACTACGACGCCAAGTCCCGCACCGTGCACACCCTCGACGGCCGCGAGACCGCCCCGCACTCCGCCACCTCCTCGCTGTTCCTGGAGAACGGCAAGCCGCTGGCGTTCCCGGACGCGGTGACCAGCGGGCTCAGCGTCGGCACCCCCGGCACCGCGGCCACCTGGGACGCGGCGCTCGACGCCTGGGGCTCCAAGCCGCTGAGCCGGCTGCTCAAGCCCGCCGAGCGCCTGGCGCGCGACGGATTCACCGTCGACTCCACGTTCCGCCAGCAGACCGCCGACAACCAGGCCCGGTTCGCCGACTTCCCCGCCACCGCCAAGCTCTTCCTGCCGGGCAGCCAGTTGCCGGCGGTCGGCTCGAAGCTGAAGAACCCCGATCTCGCGCGCACCTACGAGGAGTTGGGCCGCAAGGGCGTCGACGCGATCTATGGCGGCGACCTCGGCCGGGACATCGTGAGAACCGTCCGCAAGCCCCCGGTCGCCCCCGGCTCCAAGCGGGTGGCGCGTCCGGGCGACCTCACCGCGAAGGACCTGCGGTCGTACGAGGTGAAGCGGCAGGCCCCGACGAAGGTGGGCTACCGGGGGCTGAACGTGTACAGCATGGCGCCCTCCTCGTCCGGTGGCACCACGGTCGGCGAGGCGCTCAACATCCTGGAGCACACCGACCTCTCCAAGGCGTCCGAGGTGCAGTATCTGCACCACTACATCGAGGCGAGCCGGGTCGCGTTCGCGGACCGGGGCCGCTGGGTCGGCGACCCGGCGTTCGAGGACGTGCCGACCAAGGGCCTGCTCTCGCAGAAGTTCGCCGACTCGCGCGCCTGTCTGATCAGCGACACCAAGGCGCTCACCAGCCCGCTGGCACCCGGCGACCCCCGCCACCCGGCGTCGTGCGCCACCTCGGGCCAGGCGTCGCCCACCACGTACGAGGGCGAGAACACCACGCATCTGACGGTGGCCGACAAGTGGGGCAACATCGTCTCGTACACGCTCACCATCGAGCAGACCGGTGGCAGCGGCATCACGGTGCCGGGGCGGGGCTTCCTGCTCAACAACGAGCTCACCGACTTCTCGTTCGCCCCGGCCAACCCGGCCGTCCACGACCCGAACCTGCCCGGCCCCGGCAAGCGGCCGCGCTCCTCGATGTCGCCGACGATCGTGCTCGACGGGCACGGCCGCCCGGTCCTCGCGCTCGGCTCGCCGGGCGGCGCGACCATCATCACCACCGTGCTCCAGTCGCTGATCAACCGGCTCGACCGGCATCTGCCGCTGGTGGACGCGATCGCCGCCCCGCGCGCCAGCCAGCGCAACGCGGCGACGACCGAACTGGAACCCGCGCTCTTCAACAGCCCGCTCAAAACCCAACTCCAGGCGCTGGGGCAGGCGTTCACGCTCAACCCGGAGATCGGCGCGGCGACCGGGGTGGAACGGCTGGCGGACGGCCGCTGGGTCGCGGCCGCCGAGAAGGTCCGGCGCGGCGGCGGCTCGGCGATGGTGGTGCGCCCGGCCGGGTGATTAATCGTCATAACCCGTCCGCCGGGCGGGTGAAGGGGGCGCGGCCCTCGTCCGACTACGGACGGGGGCCGCGTTCCATGTGATGCGGGTGGGGTTGACGCGCTCATGCAAACGGGTCAGATGGTGCGCGTCAGGTAAGGAAACTTTCCTAACAGAAGGGTCCCCCACGTGCGCACCCGAACACTCGCCCTCGCCGCCGCCTCCGGCGCCGCCCTGCTCGCCACCGCGGCCCTCCCGGCGGCGCGCGCCGCCGACGCCCCCACTCGTACCGGGGAAGGCACGGTCAGCGCCGCCGACCTGCTGTCCAAGGTGACGACCTGTTCGCAGATCTCCCACGGCAAGTACAAGACCGACAACGAGACGGCTGCGACCATTCCGGTGTGCGGCAAGAACGGCGCCGTCTTCTGGAAGGCCGACCTCGACGTCGACTGCGACGGCCAGACCACCACCGCCTGCAACCACACCACCGACCCGTGGTTCCAGGGCGACACCGCGTTCCACCAGTCCGACGGCAGGGCGCTGAGCGCGGAGAAACTGCCGTACGTCGTCGTGCCCAGCTCCAGCTCCATCTGGAACTACAGCGCGGCGGGCATCAAGGGCGGCGGTGTGGTCGCCGTCATCTACAAGGACAAGGTCGAGTACGCGGTGGTGGGCGACACCGGTCCGTCGAAGATCATCGGCGAGGCGTCGTACGCCACCGCCAAGGCGCTCGGGATGAACCCCAACCCGGCCACCGGCGGCGCGGCCTCCGGTGTCACGTACATCCTGTTCAAGAACACCCAGGTCAAGCCGATCGAGAGCCACAGTGTGGCGGTGGCCCTGGGGGACCAGCTGGCCAAGGAGTTCCTGGCGAACAACTAGGCGTGGGTGCGGGGCGTGTGCGGACCGCCGCGTGATGGGCGGTCCGCACACGTGTGGTGCGGGGGTGGCTCGCTAGGCCACCGGGCACGCCTTCCACGAGAAGTGGTAGACGGTGGTGATGCTGGCGTCCGTGGAGTCCATGCTGATGAAGCTGGTGGTGTTGACCGGGTCGGAGGTGCCGACGCCGGCCCGCAGCTCGGTGTTGATGTTCAGATAGCGCTCCTCGCCGCAGGGCTTGTAGACCAGGGCCGCCACGTCCGTGGTGTCGTTGGTCTGCCAGTCGTCGTCGAGCGGACCCTTGAACGGGTGCGCTATGTAGGCCGTCTGCGACATGCCCTGGAAGTAGTAGTTCGCTCTCTCCTGCGCGGTCGCGCCGTTCTCCAGATGGGCGAAGCCGCGGTAGTCGGCCGACGCGATCGCGTAGGTGAAGCCCTGCGGTACGTGGACGTTCAGCGCGAGCTGGCAGTTCTTGCGGAGGTCGGTGGGCGAGGCGCCCTTGCCGACCTGCGCGAGATAGTTGCTGTAGGTGACGGTGAACGCGGTGTTGTCCGGCGACACGGCGACGGCTGCGGTGCCCGCCGGACACCCCGAGCCGTTGACGGTCACGAGGTCGATCACGATCTTGTCGGGCGGCGGGGTGCCCCAGCCGGACGGGTGCTGGGAGGTGCTGAGCGGGGCGGCCAGCATGACGGCGGCCGCGCCGCCGATGGCCAGTGCGTTGAACATGACGCTCCCTTCAGGTCATGTCGCCAGCCCGCTTCTCCTGTGGGGGGTTGGCAGGTCCATGGCACCAGAAGGTCACGTTCCGCGACAGGTACGGACCAGCCACCGTGGGGGTGGTGTGGGTGGCCCGAACGGTTTGTCATTCACCCGCGCCCCGTAAGGGGCGTGGGGAACGGCGGGACCAGCCACGCACGGTCCGCGGGTAAGGGACTTCCGTTCAGACCTGCGTCAGAATCCGCGGACCGGAGTCCGTGATGGCCACCGTGTGCTCGGCGTGCGCGGCCCGCACGCCCGTGACCGTACGCAGGGTCCAGCCGTCCGGCGCGGGGTAGTAGTCGTCCGTCCCGTCGGCAATCAGCATCGGCTCGATCGCCAGAACCATCCCGTGCCGCAGCACCATCCCCCGCCCCCGGCGCCCCTCGTTCGGGACCCCCGGGTCCTCGTGCATATGGCGCCCGATGCCATGGCCGCCGAACCCGTCCGGAATCCCGTACCCCGCCCCCCGGCACACCTTGCCGATCGCGTGCGCGATGTCGCCGATACGGTTGCCGACCCGGGCGGCAGCGATCCCCGCCTCCAACGCCTCGTACGCAGTGGAGACCAGCCGTACGTCCTCGGGCCGCGCATTGCCGACCGTGAAGCTGATCGCCGAGTCGCCGACCCAGCCGTCCAGGATCGCGCCGAAGTCGACGCTGACCAGGTCGCCGTCGCGCAGCCGGTAGCTGTTCGGGATGCCGTGCACGATCGCGTCGTTGACGGATATGCACGCGACGGCCGGGAACGGGACCGGCGCGAACTCGGGGTGATAGCCGAGGAACGGCGAGGACGCGCCCGCCGCGCTCAGCACCTCATGGGCCGCCGTGTCGAGTTCGAGCAGGCTGACGCCGACGCCGGCCGCGTCCCGTGCCGCCGCAAGTGCCCGGGCGACGACCCGCCCGGCCTCGCGCATCGCGTCCATCTGGATATCGGTCTTGATCTCTACCATTCCAATTACTATACCGGTCCGATCGCGTGCGCACGGCAGCGCAGGGATACGCGTACGGAGGCGGTCGTCCGGTTCGTACGAAATGGTCGTACCGAAGTGAGGGTGCGTCAGAGGGCTTCCAGAATCGTGGCGTTGGCGAGTCCGCCCGCCTCGCACATGGTCTGCAGCGCGTAACGGGACCCGCGCAGCCGCATCGCGTGCACCAGCGTCGTCATCAGACGGGTGCCGCTGGCGCCGAGCGGGTGGCCCAGCGAGATCGCGCCGCCGTGCACGTTGACCTTGGCGGGATCGGCGCCCGTCTCCTGCTGCCAGGCGAGCACCACGCTCGCGAACGCCTCGTTGACCTCGAACAGGTCGATGTCACCCAGGGTCAGCCCCGCCTTGCGCAATACCTTCTCCGTGGCCGGGATGACGCCGGTCAGCATCAGGATGGGGTCGGAGCCGGTGACGGCGAAGCTGTGCAGCCGCGCGAGCGGGCGCAGTCCGAGCCGGGCGGCCGTCTCGCTGGAGGTGATCAGCACGGCGGAGGCGCCGTCGTTGGTGGGGCTGCTGTTGCCCGCCGTCACCGACCAGTCGATCTGCGGGAACCGCTCGGCGAAGTCCGGGTCCACGAAGGACGGCTTGAGGCCGGCGAGGACCTCCGGGGTCGTCGCGGGGCGGATCGACTCGTCGCGGGTGAGCCCGGCGATCGGCATCGTCTCGGCGTGGAAGAGGCCCTCGTCCCAGGCCCGGGCCGCCTTCTGGTGCGACTCGGTGGCGAACTGGTCCATCTGCTCGCGCCCGATCGACCACTTCGCGGCGATCAGCTCCGCGCTGATGCCCTGCGGAACCAGGCCCTCCGGGAAGCGGGCGGCGACGCCCGGCCCGAACGGATCGGCACCGGGCGGCACGTTCGACCACATCGGCACCCGGCTCATCGACTCCACCCCGCACGCCACGACCAGGTCGTACGTGCCCGACATGACGCCCTGTGCGGCGAAGTGCACGGCCTGCTGGGAGGAGCCGCACTGGCGGTCCACGGTGGTGGCGGGGACGCTGTCCGGGAACCCGGCGGAGAGCCAGGCGTAGCGGGTGGTGTTCATCGCCTGCTCGCCGACCTGGTCGACGGTCCCGCCGATCACGTCGTCGACCAGCGCCGGGTCGACGCCGCTGCGCTCGACGAGGGCGCGCAGGGTGTGGGCGAGCAGTTCGACAGGGTGCGTCTGGGCCAGCGCCCCGTTCGGCTTCCCCTTTCCTATCGGGGTACGGACGGCTTCCACGATCACGGCGTCACGCATGGCGTGCTCCTCGGCTCGTTCCGGTCGCGCTACTCGCGAGTAGGTTGGAAAACTGGATTCACTGTAGCTCTATGGGTTGGAAAATCCAATGCACTTCCGTATCTGGCTTACGGTGGAGGCATGACGACGTCGCAGAAGAACTCCCGGCCCTGCTCGATCGCCGACGCGCTCGGTGTCGTGGGGGAGAAGTACGCGCTGCTCGTGCTCCGCGAGGTCTTCTTCGGCGTCCACCGCTTCGACGCGATCGCGCGGAACGTGGGCGCCCCGCGCGACATCCTCACCGCGCGGCTGCGGCGGCTCGTGGACGCGGGGGTCCTGGAGAAGGTGCTGTACCACGACCGGCCCGCCCGGTACGAGTACCG
The DNA here is from genome assembly GCF_014596475.1 of Streptomyces sp. CBMA152. Lineage (GTDB taxonomy): Bacteria > Actinomycetota > Actinomycetes > Streptomycetales > Streptomycetaceae > Streptomyces. Next base: position 290,225 of record NZ_MECJ01000039.1, read on the forward strand.
CGCCACCGCGGCGGGGCAGGAGCTTCGGCCGGTGCTGCTGATGCTGATGCGGTGGGGGGATCGGCATCTGGCGGATGTGCCGCCTGTTGTGTGGGAGCACTCGTGTGGGGCCGATCTTGATCCTGAGATCGTGTGTCGGGAGTGTGGTGCGGAGGTTCATCGGCGGGATCTGACGTTGCGGGTTCAGGTGCCGGGGTGGTCGGCGGAGGGTGCGGACACTGCGTGATGCCTGGGGGTGTGGTCGTTTGGCTGCGGGCCGGTGGGGGCTGGTCGCGCAGTTCCCCGCGCCCCTTTGTCGGCTGCGGTGCGGCCGTCGTCTGCAGACCGTGCGTGGCTTGTCGCGCAGTTCCCCGCGCCCCTATGGGGCACTGAAGCACGCTGGACGCCGGGCGGGATTCATGGGGTAGGGCCTAGACTCACTCCCATGGTCCGTACCCCACTCACCCCCGAAGAGCGTGAACGCGGCGAGCGGCTTGGGCGGTTGTTGCGGGGCGCTCGGGACGGGCGCAGCATGACCGAGGTCGCCGCGGCCGCCGGGCTCTCCGCCGAGACGCTGCGCAAGATCGAGACGGGTCGCGCCCCGACCCCGGCGTTCTTCACCGTGGCCGCCCTCGCCGGTGTGCTCGGGCTCTCGCTCGACGAGGTCGCCGGGCACTGCAGCCTCCTCCCGGCCTAACAGATCCTGCGGGCGCCGTCGCCCGGCGCCACCGTGGAAGCGTGTTCACGCCGCCGCGTATCCGCCGCCTCGCCGCCTTCGTCCTGACCGGTGCCCTCGCGCTCGCCGCCTGCGCTCCCGCCAACCGGCTCTCCGCCGCGGCGGGCGACGAGGACGCGGTGACCGCCTTCCACCACCCCGGGGTCGTCGTCGGGCGGAGCCAGCTCGACACCGTACGGACGAGGGTGCGGGCGGGGCAGGAGCCATGGCGGACCGCGTACGAGAAGATGCGGACCAGCAAGTACGGCTCGCTCGACTACACCGCCCACCCCGCCGACGTCGTCCCGTGTCCGCCCAACGCCGGGCCGCCGTCCTGTCTCGCCGAGCGCGAGGACGCCATCGCCGCGTACACCCAGGCGCTGCTGTGGACCGTCAACGGCAACGAGGCGCACGTCCGTAAGGCCGTCGAGATCATGGACGGCTGGTCGAAGGTGATGAAGGGGCACACCGAGGGCAACGCGGGCCTCCAGACGGCCTGGGCGGGCTCGTCCTGGGCGCGGGCCGCCGACATCGTGCACGCGGGGTATCCGAAGTGGCCGGGCGCGGACGTGCAGCGGTTCAAGTGGATGGTGCGCAAGGCGTACCTGCCCGCCGTCACCGCCAAAGTCCCTGACTACAACGGGAATTGGGAGCTGGCGATGACCGACGCGGCCATCGGGATCGCGGTCTTCCTGGAGGACCGCGAGCTCTTCGCCGAGTCGCTGGCCCGCTATCGCGCCCGGGTCCCCGCGTACTTCTACCTGAGCTCGGACGGCAAGCTCCCGAAGGCGCCCCCGGGCGGCACCATGAACACCCCGGACAAGCTCGCCGCGTACTGGTTCGGGCAGCGCACCTACGCCGACGGGCTCGGCCAGGAGACCTGTCGCAACCTGATGCACATCGGGTACTCGCTGGCCGCCTCCGCGCACATCGCCGAGACCGCCTGGCAGCAGGGCGTCGACCTGTACGGGCCCATGGCGCAGCGGCTGCGGGCCGCCCTGGAGTTCCATGCCCGCTACCAGTTGGGCGAGGCCGCGCCGCCCTGGCTGTGCGGCGGCAAGGTGGAGCGCACCATGGGGCCCGATGTGGAGGTCGCGCTCAACCATCTGCGCAACCGGATGAAGCTGAAGCTGCCCGAGACCGAGAAACTGGCCGAACGGCAGCGCCCGGCGGGCACGGACGACCTGTTCGTGGCCTGGGAGACGCTGACGCACGCGGAGAACCCGGGCGCCAAGGTCTGACCGCCGCTCGGGGGAGCGTGACGTACTTCTCAGGGGGCGCACGACATCTGCGTTCACCACGCCGTTCGACGGACGGCCATGCGCCGGTATCGCGAGGAAGACCTCTGCGTAACACGTGCGCAATACGGCGGGTATCGAATGCCCACGGACCGTGGGGGTTCAGTCGGCGGTTGGGGGCAATGCGCTATGACGGTGAATCAACTCCCTGTGGACATAGGGGTGTTCGTGCGATACCTGAGCAGACTGACGGGTCTGCTCGACTGCTCCGGCGGGTGGTACGGGGTCTTCCGGCAGCGCGATCCCGGCGGCATGGCGGCCTGTCTCGACGGCCGCGAGATCCCGCCGTGGGACGTGGTCGAGTCGCTGCTCCAGGATCTCGCTCCGGCGCACGGGGCGCAGGCGGTGGAGCACGAGATCGTACGGGCGCGGGCGCTGCACTCCGCGGCTGCCGTCGCGTGTGACAGCAGGCCCGGCGGCCGGGAGGCCCTGCGCGACCGGCTCGCCCAGATGCTGCGCGAACAGGCGTACGCGGCCGACCGCCTCCCGGGCGCGGCCCCCGACGAGCTGCCCTGGATCCACGACGACCTCACCCGGGCGACCGCGCGCTGTGCCGAACTGCGGTCCCGTATCGCGGCGTTGGGGCCCGAGGCGCCCCGGGGCTGGTTCGGTGAACGGGCGGTGGCGCGGCCCAGGGGCGGCGGGATGGATGCCGGTTCCGAAGCCGCGGCCGCGGGCATCGCGCGGGTTCCGTCACCGCGGGTGCCGGTGCCCCGGCCCGCCAGGCGGCGCATCGGGCGCGGTGCCCGGTTCGCGGGGCTCGACGGGGGTGGCGCCTCGACGGAGGAGGGGCCGTTACTTCCGCCCGTCGCGGGCGCCGCGCCCACCGG